>NZ_AP025591.1:952500-5807500 GCF_023169945.1 Anaeromyxobacter oryzae | reverse complement strand
GCAGCCGCTCGCCGGCACCCCGCCGCGATTCGCTCCGCGGCCTCGTCGGGATGCCCTGCCCGGCGCGCCCGCTCGTGGCGCGCGATGGCGTCGAGCTTGGCCGCGGCCGTCTCGAGCACGTCGTTCACGATCACGTAGTCGTACCCGGCGACGCCGCGGCCCACCTCGGCCTGCGCCGCCGCGAGCCTGCGGCGGATGACGTCGTCCGAGTCGGTGGAGCGGCCGCGCAGACGGCGCTCCAGCTCGGCCACGCCGGGCGGCAGCACGAACACGGTCGCGGCCTCGCGCGGCCACGCCGCCTTGATCTGCGATCCGCCCTGCACGTCGATGTCGAAGATCGCGATCCGCCCTGCCGCGAGCGCCTGGTCGACGGTCGCCCGCAGCGTCCCGTAACGCTGACCGTGAACCTCCGCCCACTCCGCGAACGCACCGGCGCCGACGAGCTCCGAGAACCGCTCGGGCGAGACGAAGTGATAGTCGACGCCGTCCCGCTCCGCGCCCCGCGGCGGCCGCGTCGTCGCCGAGATCGAGAACACGGCGTCCGGGTGGGTTGCGCGGAACCGATGCGCGAGCGTCGTCTTGCCCGCCCCGGACGGCGCGGAGAGCACGAGGAGCAGGCCGGGGAGCCGCGTCTCACTCGACATTCTGCACCTGCTCCCGCATCCGCTCGATCTCCGCCTTGAGCCCGACCACGATGGACGCCAGCTCCGCGCTCTGCGACTTCGAGCCGATCGTGTTCACCTCTCGGTGCATCTCCTGGACGAGGAAGTCGAGCTTGCGCCCGGCGGGCTCGCTCCCGCCGAGCAGCGCCCGGACCTGCGCCACGTGGCTGCGGAGGCGCGTGATCTCCTCGGCCACGTCCGTCCGGTCCGCGTAGAGCGCGACCTCCTGGACGAGCCGGGCGGGATCGAGCTGCACTCCGCCGGTGAGCTCGGCGATCCGCTCGGAGAGGCGCTTCCGCTGCTGCTCCACGATCTGCGGCGAGAGCTCGGCGACGCGTGCCACGGCGGCCTCGATGCCGTCGAGGCGCCCCGAGAGATCGCGCGCCAGCGCTTCTCCTTCGCGCGCGCGCATCGCGACGATCGCGTCGAGCGCCCCCGCGAGGGCGGCGCGCACCGCCGCGCCGGCCGCCTCGACGTCGACGGCGCGCTCGGCGAGCCGGATGACGCCCTCCGCCGCGAGCACGTCCGCGAGCATCACCGTCCCGGGCAGCCCGACCCGCGCCTGGACCTCCGCGAACGCGCGCGCGTACGACTCGGCGAGCGCCACGTCGACCTGCGGGACGACCGCGCCTCCGATCGTCGCGCGCCGCACCGAGACCTCGATGCCGCCTCGCGCGAGCCGCTCTTTCACGGTCCGGACCACGTCCTGCTCGAGGGCGGACAGCTCTCGCGGGAGCCTCGCCTTCACCTCGCAGTACTTGTGGTTGACCGACCGGACCTCGACGTCGATCTCCTCGCCGGACGTCGAGCCGCGGCCCGCGCCGAACCCCGTCATGCTGCGGATCATGAGACTCCCCGTCCGAGGCGCATGTGCGGGGGACCGTAGCGTCCGCTGCGGGGAGCGTCAAGGCGCGCCGCTCGACCGCCGGGCGCGCGGGGGCTCGCCGGGGAGGCGCCCTCCCGGCACGCGCCGGCACGCCGGCGGCGCGCCGCCCGCCAGGATCAGAACGGCTTCGCCTCGTCGAGGAGCATCACGGGGATGTCGTCCTCGATCCGGAACACGAGCCGGCACGCGTTGCAGCGGATCTCGCTCGCCTCCTCGTGGAACTCGAGCTCGCCCTTGCACTTCGGGCACGCCAGCACGTCCTTCAGCTCCTGCGAGAGCGCCATCGTTCACCTCCGGGAATGTCGGCGTCACGGCGGACGCGCGCGAGGACCGGCTTCACCGGCTGCGATCCGCGTCGAGCTTCGCGAGGAGCTCGGTGGTCGAGTGGTCCTTCGGATCTCCCGCGACCGCCACGCGCCCGCCGTAGGCGCGCACCTCGGCCGCCTCGGGGATCGTGTCCGGCGTGTAGTCCGTGCCCTTCACCTGGACGTCCGGCCGGAGCGCGCGGATCACCGGCACGACGTCCTTCGAGTCGAAGAGCACGACGTGATCGACGCAGGCGAGCGCCTCGACGATCTCCGCGCGCTCCGCCTCGGGGACCACCGGCCGCGTCGGCCCCTTGTTCGAGCGCGTGGACACGTCGCTGTTCACGGCGACCACGAGCAGGTCCGCCTCGGCCTTGGCGCCGCGCAGGTACCTGAGGTGGCCCACGTGGAACAGGTCGAAGACGCCGTTCGCGAGCGCGATGGTCTTGCCCTCGGACGTGGCGCGGGCGCGGAGCGCCGGCAGATCGGCCATCGCGACCCGCTTCCGTCCGGGCGCGCTCACGGCCGGAGCAGCTCCGCCGCGAGCTCCTCGCGCGTCACCGTCGCCGTCCCGGGCTTCTGCACCACGAGCGCGCCGGCGACGTTGGCCAGGCGCGCGGCCGCCACGGCGTCGCCGCCCGCGGCGAGCCCCGCGCTGAAGGTCGCCGCCACCGTGTCCCCGGCGCCCGTCACGTCGACGGCGTCCCGGCTGCCGTGCGCCTCGATGTGGACTGGCGGCAGCCCCGGTCGGAACACGGACATCCCGTTCCGGCCGCGGGTCACGAGCAGCACGTCGCAGTCCACGCGCCGGAGCAGCGCGCGAGCCGCCTTCTCCACGCCGTTCGGCTGGGCGAGCGACACGCCCGACGCGGTCTCGAGCTCGACCTCGTTCGGCTTCACCATCGTGAGGCCGGTGTACGCGCGGAGGTTGTACCGGGAGTCGACGCACACGGGCGTGCCGGCGCGCTTCACGCGCCGGAGCGCCTCGATGGCCGCGGGGCCGACCGCGCCGGAGCCGTAGTCGCTCGCGAGCACGGCGGCGGAGCGCCGCCCGGCGCGCTCGAGCTCCTTCACGAGCTTCTTCTCGACCGCCGCCGGGATCGCGGCCGGCGGCGTCCGGTCCAGCCGCAGCATCTGCTGGCGGCGCGTGGACCGGCCGCCGGCGAGGATCCGGGTCTTCGCCTCCGTCGGCCGGCCGGGCACGCGGACGAGCCCCGACACGTCGATGCCGCTCGCCGCGAGCTCGTCGAGGAGCGCGGTGCCGAGCGCGTCGTCGCCCACGACGCCGACGGCGCGGACCTTCACGCCGAGCGCGGCGAGGTTCTGGGCGGCGTTGCCCGCCCCGCCCGCCTTCAGCTCCGAGGACTCGTACCGGACGATGAGGACCGGCGCCTCGCGGCTCACCCGGTCCGTCTCGCCGTAGACGTACTCGTCCGCGACGTAGTCCCCGACGACCACCACCTCCGCCCGGGAGAACGCGGGCAGCAGGGTGGCGAGCGAGGGCAGCTCCGGCTCCTGGAGGCGGCGCACGCGGGTTACCTACCGCGCGGCGTCCTCGGGCGTCAATGCGGCGGGCGCCGCGACGGGGGCGTCGCCGCGACGCTTCCACCGTCGGTGGAGCCAGTACCACCGGTCGGGGAAGGCGCGGACCCACCGTTCGAGGCGATCGTTCAGGTCCTGCATGAAGAGCAGGGCGTCGCGGTCCCGATCACCGGTGTCGGGCGGCGAGAGCGGCCCCTCGATGATCACCTGGTGGCGACCGTCGCCGAGCGGGACGGAGAGGCAGAAGACGACCGCCGCGCCGGTGCGCCGCGCGAGCAGCGCGGGCGTCGGCGCCGTGGCGGCGGGCACGCCGAAGAAGGTCGGGAAGATCGCGCTCCGCCCCGGCTGGTTCTGGTCGATGACGTACCCGAGGGTGCGGCCCGCCTTGAGCGAGCGCGTCGCCGCCTGGAGCACGTTCCCCTTCCCCACCACGAGGTCCTCGACGCCCGCGCGCTTCCGGGCGCTGCGCCAGAGGTCGTTCGCGCCGGACTTCCCCATCTGCCGCGAGATCATCGTGATCGGGACGCCCCGGAGCGTGTGCGCTGCGGCGAGCAGGTCGAAGTTGCCGAAGTGCGCGGTGCAGGCGATGACGCCCTTGCCGAGCGCGCGCGCCCGCTCGTACGCGTCCCAGCCGTCGTACACGAAGATCCGCTCGAGCTCCGCCTTCGGCAGCGCGGGGACGCGGAGGAAGTCCGGGACGATCTGCCCGAGGTTCCGGTAGGTCGACCGCGCGATGGTGCGGCGCTCCTCCTCGGTCTTCTCGGGGAACGCGAGCCGCAGGTTGTCGAGGACGACCTTGCGCCGGATGCCGAGCCCCCAGAGGAGCGCGCCGAGCGCCGCGCCGGCCGCCATCAGCCAGCGGTGTGGGATCCGGACGAGCAGCCAGCCGAGAAGGCGCATGGGGCTAGGGCCTCGCCGCCGCGCGGGGCGCGGCGGCCGGGTGAGAGGGAGGCACGAGGCGGGCGGCGGCGCGCGCGAGCGCCGCGTCGAGGGCCGCGTCGAGGGCGTCGGCGCCGCGCACGATCTGGGCGTCGATCCGCACCACGCGGAGGCGCGCGTGCGCGGCATCGGCGGGCGCCAGGCGGACCGCGTCCTTCTCGGTCGTGACCACGAGGTCGGCGCCCCCGGGACCGGTCGCGGCGCCCGCGAGCACCGGCGCGAGCTCGGCGGCCGTGAAGCGGTGGTGGTCCGGGAAGCGGTGCTCGGAGACGACCTCCGCCCCGAGCCCCTCGACGGTCCGGCGGAACGCGCCGGGTCGGGCGATGCCGGAGACGAGCGCGACGCGCGCCCCGCGGAGCGCGCCGAGCCCGAAGGAGCGCTCCAGGGCGCCGTCGAGCACGTCGACGGGCGCGTGACGGGACTCGACGGGCTCGCGGCCGGTCGCGGCGCGGGCGAGCGCGCGGAGCGCGTCCACCTCCGCGGGGTCCGCCAGGTCGACGCGCGAGAGCCACACGAGGCCGGCGCGCCGGAGCGCCGCGCGCGGCTCGCGGTTCGGCCCCGCCGGGAGCAGCCGGCCGTTGCCGAACGGGTTCGCGGCGTCGAGCACGACGACGTCGAGATCGCGGGCGAGGGCGCGGTGCTGGAAGCCGTCGTCGAGGACGAGCGCGTCGGCGCCGAGGTCGCCCGTGGCCATGGGCGCGAGCGCGGCGCGGCGGGGGCCGCACAGGACCGCGACGCCGGGGAGCCGGCGCGCCAGCAGCACCGGCTCGTCGCCGCCCGCGTCCGGGCCGAGCCGCAGCGCGCGGCCGTCGGAGACGACGCGGGGATCGCTGCGGGTCGCGCCGTAGCCGCGCGACAGGATCGCGACCCGCCGGCCGCGGGCTCCGAGCCGGGTCGCCACCGCGATGGCGACGGGCGTCTTCCCCGCGCCCCCGACGGCGACGTTCCCGATGGAGACGACCGGCGCGGCGGCGCGCGCGGCGCGCAGGAGCCCGCGGTCGTAGAGCCACCCCCGCAGCGCGGCGGCGGCGCGGAAGAGGAGCGACGCGAGGACGAGCGGCAGGAGGACGACCCGCGCCAGCGGGCCGGGACGCCCCCACCAGATCGCCTCGACCGAGGTCATCTGCGGAGCATCTCACGGGCCGCGGCGAGGACCGCCTCCGGCGCGAGGTCGGCGAGGCAGCGGTGGTGGCCTTCGGGGCAGTAGTCGCCGCCGTGGTTGGAGCACGGCGAGCACTTGAGGCCGAGCGACAGCGCGCGCCCGGGCGGTGGGGGGCCCCAGCGCGTCGCGGAGGTCGGGCCGAACAGCGCGAGGACGGGCGTGCCGACGGCGGTCGCGAGGTGGACCGGCCCCGAGTCGCAGGCGACGAGGAGCTGCACGCGGGCGATCGCGGCGGCGAGCGCGTCGAGCGGCAGGAACGAGAGGTCCGCCGCGACCTTCGCGCGGGTGCTGGCGCGGAACGCCGCGAACGCGTCGCGGTCGCCCGGCCCGCCGCAGAGGACTATCGAGACGCCGTCGGAAGCGAGGGCGTCGGCCACTGCGGCGAAGCGCTCCGCGGGCCAGCGCTTCGTGGCCCACCGCGCGCCGGGCGCCAGCGCCACGGCGGGCGCCTCGACGCCCTGCAGCGCGTCGGCCGCGAGCGCCCGGGCCTGCGGCGAGAGGTTCACCTTGAGCGGCCCCGGCCCGGCGACGCCGAACGGCTTCAGCGCCTCGGCGTACAGTCGCGTCGCGTGCGCCCGGACGAGCGGCGGATCGGCGCCGAACACCGAGAGCACCGCCCGCACCGCCGACCGGCGCTTGAACGCGGTGCGGAGCGGCGCAGCGGCCCGGGCCACCAGCGTGCTCCGCACCTTGTTCTGCAGGTCCACCACGACGTCGAACCGGCCGCGCAGCCGGCCCGCGAGCGGCAGCGCCGCGTTCGGGCCCTCCCGGCCGAGCCGGTGCACCGCCGCGAGCACGGGGAGGCCCTCGAGGAGCGGCGCGTACAGCGCGTCGGTGACCCACTCGATGCGGGCCTTCGGGAAGCGCGCGCGCAGCGGCTCGAGCACGCTCGTCGCGAGGACGACGTCGCCGAGCGCGCTGTATCGGATGACGAGGATGTTCTGGGGATCGCTCAAGCCGCCGCCTTGCCCCGCGGGAGGATGGAGAGCATGTGGTCCACGTTGCGAGCGCTCGCGCCCCGGATCTGGGTCACCGAGCCGCGCGCGAGCTGCCCGAGCTCGTCGAGCTGGTCCGGCCGCGAGAGGAGCTCGTCGGCGACCTTGAGGAGCTGGTCCGGCGTCGCGACCTGGAGCCCGCCCCTCCCCTGGAGCACCTGGACCGAGTCCTTGAAGTTCTCCATGTGCGGCCCGAACAGCACCGGGCGGCCCTGCGCGGCGGGCTCGAGGACGTTCTGGCCACCGCGCGTCACGAAGCTGCCGCCCACGAACACGAGCGTCGCGAGCCGGTATGCGACCGCGAGCTCGCCGATGGTGTCGAGCACCGTGACCTGCGCGGGTCCGGCCGCGGCGCCGCCGCTCCGGAGCCGGGCCGAGAGCCCGGCGTCCGCGGCGAGCGCCATGATCCGGCCGGATCGCTCGATGTACCGGGGGGCGATGACGAGCTGGAGCCCGGGGTGGCGGGCGAGGAGCCGCGCGTACACGGCGAGCACGTGCTCCTCCTCGCCCTCGTGCGTCGAGCCGGCCATGAACACCGGGCGCGCCGCGTCGAGCCCCATCTCCGCGCGGAGGGCCTCCTCCTTGCCGGCGGCGCCGTCGAGGACCAGCGCGTCGAACTTCGTGTTCCCGGTCACCCAGACCCGATCCGGCGCGGCGCCCAGCGCGAGCACCCGCTCGGCCTCCTCGTCGGAGCGCATGAGGAAGCAGTCGATGCGGCGGAGCGGGTTGCCGATCGTGCCGAACAGCAGGCGATAGCGCGAGACCTTCGCGGGGTTGAAGCGGCCGTTCGTGAGGGCGATCCGGACGCCCGCCTTCGCCGCCGAGCGGATGAGGTTCGGCCAGATCTCGGTGTACTCGAGGACGAGCAGGTCCGGCCGGAGCGCCTCGACGGCCCGGCGCGTCGCGCCGGGGAGGTCGTACGGTGCGTACACGACCACGTCAGCGACGTCGCCGAGCTTCTTGCGCGCCATCTCCAGGCCGCTGTTGGTGATGGTCGTGACGATGACGCAGCACCCGGGCAGGCGGGCCTTGAGCTCCTTCATCATCGGCTGCAGCGAGAGCAGGTCGCCCGCGCTCGCGCCGTGCAGCCAGATGCGGGGCGAGCCCTTCCCGAGCTCGACCGATCGGTACCACCCGAGCCGCTGCGCGATGCCGTGGCGCAGCTTGGGGTGCGTGAGGAGGACCGGGAGGCCCACCAGGAAGAGGACGTAGCTCGCGATGGCGTAGACGACGTGCACGGGTCGGCCGCCTGTTTACTCGATGGTGACCGGGTTCGTGAAGATCCACGCGCGCCCACCGCGCCGCACCTCGGCGCGGTAGTCGCCCGGCGGGCATGGGCCGGGGCAGCGGAACGTGCCGCCCGCGCCGGCGACGTCCGGCTCGAAGCGACCGATCGGCGCCCCGTCCCGGAGGAGCGTGTAGGCGGCGCCGGTCCGGTCGGGCGCCGCGACCGCGAGGGCGAGCGCTCCGCCGGGCACCGGCGCGAGCGCCACCGCCGCCGCGGGCGCGACGCCCTCGAACACGCACGCCGCGCTGCCGTCCAGGAGCGCCGCGGTGACGGCCGCCGCGTCGGCGGCGGCGTCGCCCCGGAGCGCGACCGGGACGTGCATCGAGAACGCCTCGAAGGCGGCGCGGTAGCTCGGGTAGCCGTGCGCGTCGGCGGAGCAGAGCAGCACCCGCGGCGGCCGGCGCCGCTCGCCGGTTGCCCGCGCGGCGGCGACCTCGGCGTCGAAGCGCGCGAGCTCGTCCGCGGGATCGTCGGCGAGCGCGAGGACGGCCCGCGGCGGATCCCAGGGGAACGCGAGGGCGGCGGCGACGACCTTCCCCGCCGAGCGGTCCGCGACCACCCTGCCCCACGACGTGTCGTTCGAGACGATCTCGAACCCGCGCCAGGGACCGGCGCCCCAGCCGGTGAAGGGGCGGCGAGGGTGGAACGGGTGCGCGAGGACGGCCGCGCCGCCGAGGGCGCGGATGGCACCGAGCGGATCGCCGTCGCGCTCGGCGACGGTGAGGGCGCGCGGCGTCCCGAGCGCGACCACGTGGCCGTAGCGCGTCGAGGCCTCGGTGGCGGGGACGACGAGCACGCCGTCCACGTACTCGGGCCGCTCCGGGTCGCGGACGTTGTGGTCGGTCACGACCACGAACGAGAGCCCCGCCTCCCGCGCGGCCCGGACGACCTCGGCCAGCGAGCCCCGGCCGTCGCTCGCGGTGGTGTGCACGTGGTAGGCGCCCCGGACGTCCGCCGGCGCCGCGCTCCGGAGCGCCGCGGCCTCGTCGCGCCGCAGCGCGCGGTCGCGGCGGACCGAGAGGCCGAAGGCGACCCAGGCGCCCGCGAGGAGCAACAGCGCGAGGAGGAGGATCCGCTTCATGCGCCCGACATCGCGGCGCGCACCTCGGCGCCGTCCGTTCCCTCGAAGATCGCGTGCAGCCGCGCGTACTCGCCCCCGCGGGCGACGAGCTCGTCGTGGCGGCCCATCTCGACGACGCGCCCGCCGGAGAGGACGACGATGCGATCCGCGTTGCGGATCGTGGAGAGGCGGTGGGCGATGACCAGGGTGGTCCGGCGGTGGCCGTCCGCGCCGGACATGAGGCCGTCGAGCGCGCGCTGCACCTCGCGCTCGCTCTCCGCGTCCAGCGCGCTCGTCGCCTCGTCGAGGACGAGGATCGACGCCTCCTTCAGGAACGCGCGGGCGATGGCGATCCGCTGCCGCTGGCCGCCGGACAGGAGCACGCCCTTCTCCCCCACCCGCGTGTCGTAGCCCTGCTGGAGCGCGGAGATGAACTCGTGCGCCTGGGCGAGGCGCGCGGCGCGCTCCACCTGGGCGTGCGGGATCTCGGGCCGGCCGTACGCGATGTTGGCGCGGATCGTGTCGTTGAAGAGGACCGTGTCCTGGGTGACCAGCGCGAGCTGGGCCCGCAGGCTCGCCAGCGTCACCTCCCGCACGTCCACGCCGTCGATGGTGATGCGGCCGGCGGTCGGATCCCAGAACCGCGGCAGCAGGTTCGCGACGGTCGTCTTCCCGCCGCCGGACGCTCCGACGAGGGCGACGACCTCCCCCCTGCGGATGTCGAGGGTGAGGCCCTGCAGGACGGGCCGGTCGCCGTACGAGAACGACACCGCCTCGTAGCGGATCGCCTCGCGGAACGGCGCCAGCGTCGCGCGACCCGTGTCCGGCACCGCGCTCGGCGTGTCCAGGATCTCGAAGATGCGGTCGCCGGCGGCGGAGCCCTGCATCGCGACCTGCCCCTGACGCCCGAGCTGCTTGACCGGCTGGTACAGCAGCATGATCGCCGCGACGAACGAGAAGAACTTGGCCGCCTCGAGCTGGCCCGAGACGATGCGGCCGCCGACCCACCAGATCGCGGCCGCGAGGCCCGCGGCCGCCATCACCTCCATGAGCGGCGACGAGAAGCCGCGGGTGATGAAGTTGCGGCGCATGATCCGGATGTAGCGGTGGTTCGCGCCGGCGAAGCGCGTGGACTCCCAGCGCTGCATGCCGTACGCCTGCACCACGCGCATCCCCGACACCGCCTCCTGCACCATCTCGGCGAGCTCGCCGCCCGTCTGCTGCGCGCGGCCGGTGTCGCGCTTCATCCGCTTCGCGAGGCGCACGATGGGGAACAGCGTGATCGGCACCGCCCCGAAGGCGACCAGCGACATCTTCCAGTCGAGGACGAAGCAGTTCACGAACATCACCACGACGGTGAGGCCGTCGCGGAGATAGGTCGTCACCGCGCCCGACACCGCCATGTCCACCGCGAGCACGTCCGCGGAGAAGCGCTGGAGGATGTCCCCCGAGTGGCGGCGCGTGTAGAAGCCCGGCGAGAGCACGAGCAGGTGATCGAAGAGCGCCTTGCGGATGTCGGCGATGACGCGCTGGCCGACCATCCCCATGAGGTAGTACTGCCCGAAGAAGGCCACCCCCTTCAGCACCGCGACCGCCACGATGACGAAGGGCAGGACCGCGAGGACCTGCCCGCGATCGACCGTGGCGAGCTTCCCGGCGAGGTCGAACGAGGAGGGCACGAACTTCGCGAGGCTGCCGACCGCGCCGGAGCTGCCGGTGAAGAGGAACTCGAGCGCGGGCCCGAGGAGGTTCACGTACGCCGCGGTGGCGACGGACAGGACCAGCATGCAGCCGAGGGCTGCCGCGATCCGCCACTTGTAAGGGAGGGCGAAGCGGAGGAGACGGAGGTAGGCGCTCAAGGCGCCACATCCTATGCCAAAGCCGGCGCGTGGGCATCAGCGGTCGACGCCGTGCCCTTGCCCGGTCGAGCGGAGTGCCGCGGTGCGGGCGAGCGCTACTCCTCGATGCCCTTCACCTTCCCATCGGCGCGCCGCTTCTCGATGATCTTCTGGGCGATGGGCGGCGGGACGGGATCGTAGTGCGACGGCTCCATCGTGAAGTAGCCGACGCCCTGCGTGAGGGAGCGGAGGTCCGCGTCGTAGGTCATCGCCTCCGCGTGCGGGCAGAGCGCGCGGACGAGGACGCCGCGGGCGAGCGGCTCCATGCCCTGGACCTTGGCGCGGCGGCTGTTCAGATCGCCCATCACCGCGCCCACGTACTCCTCCGGCACGCGGACCTCGAGCTTCATGATCGGCTCGAGGAGGATCGGCCGCGCCTCGAGCACGGCCTTCTTGAAGGCCATCGAGCCCGCGACCTGGAAGGCCATGTCCGAGCTGTCGACGTCGTGGTAGGTGCCGAACACCAGCTTCGCCTTGAAGTCCACGACGGGGTACCCGGCGAGCGGACCGGCGCCGAGGGCGCCGCGGATGCCCTTCTCGACCGAGGGGATGAACTGGCGCGGGATGGAGCCGCCGACGATCGCGTCCTCGAACTCGAAGCCCTCGCCGCGCGGCTTCGGGTAGAGCTCCACGTGCGCGTCGCCGTACTGGCCGTGCCCGCCGGTCTGCCGCTTGAACTTGCCCTGCGCCTTGGCGGGCGCGGTGATGGTCTCGAGGTACGCGGGCGTGGGCGGCGCGAGCGTGATGTCCACGCCGTGCTTCCGCTTCACGCGCTCGACGGTCACCTCGATGTGGGCCTGTCCCATGCCCTGGAGGAGCATCTCGCCGGTGTCCGGCGATCGGGCCAGCTCGAGGGAGGGGTCCTCCTCGATGAGCTTGTGGAGCGCGGCGGCGGCCTTGTCGTCGCCGCCCTTGGCGTGGACCGCGTACGACACGGGACGCGTGTGCTGCTTGAACTCCGGCAGGAGGATCGGCGCGGCGGGGTCGCACAGCGTGTCGCCGGTGTGCGCGTCCTTGAGCTTCATGAGCACCACGAAGTCGCCGGGGGCCGCCTCCTTCACCTCCGCGTTCTGCGCGCCGTCCGTCCGGAAGAAGTGCGCGATCCGCTCCTCGGTCCGCGTGCGCGGGTTCATGACCGTGGCGTCGTTCTTGAGGGTGCCGGAGAAGACGCGCACGTAGTCGATGCGGCCGGCGAAGTGATCGATCGTCGTCTTGAAGACCTGACCGCAGAACGGAGCGCCCTCGTCTCCCGGCTTCCGGGTCACCTCGGTCCCGTGGAGGTCCTTGCCCTTCACCTCGATGGTCGTCGGGCCGGGGAACAGCTTCACGGTGAGGTCGAGCAGCTCGCGCACGCCGATGCCGCTCTTCGCGCAGGCGACGGCGATGGGGAGGAACTTCTGCGCGGCGACTCCGGCGGTGATGCCGCGGACGATCTCCTCCTCCGAGAGCGTGCCGCCCTCGAGGTACTTCCCGAGCAGCTCGTCGTCCGACTCCGCCGCCGCCTCCACGAGCGCGTTCCGGAGCCGCTCCGCCTCCTCCTTCACGTCGCCCGGGATCTCCTCGTCGCTGAACCTCGCGAAGCCCTTGGGGTCGTGCAGGTGCGCCCGCATCGTGAGGAGGTCCACGAGCCCCCGGCACCGAGGGCCGGGGTGGATCGGGATCTGGAGCGGGACCGGCTTCACCTTCAGCGACGACTCCACGTCGGCGAGCGCCTTCTGGTAGTCGGCGGAGTCGCCGTCGATGCGGGTGATCACGGCGAGCGCGGGCCGGCCGGACTCGGCGAGCACGTCGTAGGCACGCTCCGCCTTGTTGTGGACGCCGTCCGCCGCCGAGACCGCGAGGATCGCGGCGTCCGTGACCTGCAGCGCCCACTCCACCTCGGTGAGGAACGCCGCGAAGCCGGGGCAGTCGAGGACGTGGAACGAACGGCCGCCCTCCTCGAAGCTCTCGGGGTGCAGCGACAGCGTGAAGTTCCGCTTCTTCTCCTCCGGCTCCGCGTCGAGGCGGGCCGTCGAGCCGTCGGGCGCTGCGCGCTTGGCGTCGGCGACGCGGAGGAGCGCCTCGACGAGTGCGGTCTTCCCCGCGCCGTCGGCGCCGAGGATGGAGAAGGTGCGGATCACGCGTTGACTGGCCATGGCGTCGTTCTCCGGCTGCCCGCGGTGGAGCGCGGGGCGTGAGGTTCGCGGCCTGTTCACCGCCCGATGACTCCGGGCGCCGAGTCGCGACCTAGCATGCCCCGGGTCCCCCCGGGCGCGCCACGGCTTCTTTCGCCGCGCCCGTGCGTGACCTCACCGGGGCGCCGGGCCGGGCGGGCGGCGCGCCGGACGGCGGCCCCGGGCGCCACAGGCGGCGGCCTGCCCGAGGCCGGCCGCCGCCGCTCCGGCCTCGCCGCCCGCGCGGGGCCGCTCAGGTCCGGAGCTCGGGGAAGTCGTCCTGCCAGAACTCGAGCGCGCTCCGCGGCGCATCCGGCTTCCGCGCCTCCTCGCGCTTCCGGAGCTCGACGCGGCGGATCTTGCCGGAGATGGTCTTCGGCAGGTCGGAGAACTCGAGACGGCGGATCCGCTTGTACGGGGCGAGCCGCCGGCGCAGGAACTTGAAGATCTCGAGGGCCAGCTCGCGCGAAGGCTTCCGCCCGGGCTTCAGGATGATGAAGGCCTTGGGGAGGAGGCCGCGCACCGGATCCGGGCTCGGCACCACCGCCGCCTCGGCGATGTCGTCGTGCTCGATGAGCGCGCTCTCGAGCTCGAACGGGCTGATGCGGTAGTCCGAGCTCTTGAACACGTCGTCGGCGCGGCCGACGTAGGTGATGTACCCGTCGGCGTCGCGCTCGGCGACGTCGCCGGTGTGGTAGTGACCGTGGCGCGTCACGAAGTCGTTCAGGTTCGGATCGCCCTCGTACCCGGCCATGAGCGAGGCCGGGCGCGGGTCGAGCGCGATGGAGATCTCGCCCTCCTCGCGCGGGACGCCCTCCTCGTCGAGGAGCGCGATCCGGTAGCCCGGCAGCGGGCGCCCCATCGACCCGGGCTTCAGCTTCTGCCCGGGGGAGTTGCCGATCTGCGCGGTCGTCTCGGTCTGCCCGTAGCCGTCGCGGATCGTGACGCCCCAGGCCGCGCGGACCTTCTCGATGACCTCCGGGTTGAGCGGCTCGCCGGCGGAGAGCGCCTCGCGGACCTTCACCTTCTGGCGGGTCAGGTCGTCGAGGATGAGCATGCGCCACACCGTCGGCGGCGCGCACATCGTGGTGATCTCGTACTTCGCGAGCACGTCGAGGAGCGCGCGCGCGCTGAAGCGGGCGTAGTTGTAGACGAAGACCGTCGCGCCGGCGTTGAACGGCGCGAAGAAGTTCGACCACGCGTGCTTCGCCCAGCCGGGCGACGACACGTTCATGTGCACGTCCCCCTCGCGCAGGCCGAGCCAGTACATCGTCGAGAGGTGGCCCACCGGGTAGCTGCGCTGCGTGTGCACGACCAGCTTCGGCTTCGCGGTGGTGCCGCTCGTGAAGTAGAGGAGCACGGGGTCGGACGACATCGTCTCGCCGTGCGGCAGGAAGAACGAGGCCTCCTCGTACGCGTCCTCGTAGCTCATCCAGCCCGGGACCTGGTCGCCCACCACGTGCCGCTTGAACTGACCGTCGATGCCCCGCAGCTTCTCGGTGCCGGAGGGATCGGTGATGACGTGCCCGACGCGCCCGCGCTCGATGCGGTCCACGAGATCCTCGGGCGTGAGCAGCGTGGTCGCGGGGATGACGCAGGCGCCGAGCTTCATCGCCGCGAGCATGATCTCCCAGATCTGCACGCAGTTCGGCAGCATCATGAGGATCCGGTGCCCGCGATCGACGCCGTGGCGGCGCAGGTACGTCGCGACGCGGTTCGACCGCTCCGCCAGCTCGGCGTAGGAGACGGAGACCTCCGCGCCGTACTCCTCGACGATGTGGAGCGCGGTCCGGGCGTTCCCCTCCGCGATGATGTCGAACCAGTCGAGGGCCCAGTTGAAGCGATCGAGCACCGGCCACCGGAACTCGCGGTAGGCGGTCTCGTAGTCCTCGCGGTGCTGGATCAGGAAGTCCCGCGCGCGGCGAAACGTCTCGGTCTGCGACATCCGAAGCCTCCTCGGGGTGGGGGGATGAGTGTGCCAGCCCCACCGCAGAGGAGGCGAGATGCGACGCGTCGGCACCCATTCGGGTCACCGGTGACGGCGACCCCCGGCCGAGCCCTCGACGTCCCGCCCCGGCTCCGCGCCGTGCGCTACCCGCGCTTCGCGAACGCCTGCATGAACTCGCAGAGGGCGTCGATCCAGGCGGGCTCGACGGCGTTGTACGCCGAGACGCGGATGCCGCCCACGGACCGGTGGCCCTTGAGGCCCACCATGCCCTGGGCCTTGGCCTCCTTCACGAACCGCTCCTCGTCGGCCTCCGACGGCAGCCGGAACACCACGTTCATGACCGAGCGGCTCTCCTTCTCCACCGGGCACCGGTAGAAGGACGCGTTCGCGTCGATGACGCCGTAGAGCTTCGCGGCCTTGTCGCGGTTCCGCTTCTCCATCGCCGGGAGGCCGCCGAGCCCCTTCAGCCAGGCGAGCACGTTCCGGACCATGTAGATGCCGAAGGTGGGCGGCGTGTTGTAGAGCGACTTGTTCTCGGCGGGCGTCCGGAGCTGGAAGATCTTCGGGATGTCCTTCCGGCCGGCGGCGACGAGGTCCTTCCGCACGATGAGGACGACCACGCCGGACGGGCCGATGTTCTTCTGCGCGCCGGCATAGATCACGCCGAAGCGCGAGACGTCGAGGGGCTTCCAGAGGAAGTCGGACGACATGTCCGCGACGAGCGGGACCTTGCCCGTGTCGGGGAACGGCCGGGCGGGCGTCACGTCGTACTCCACGCCGTGGATCGTCTCGTTGGACGTGACGTGCACGTACGCCGCGTCGGGCGCGAGCTGGAGATCCTTCGCGGTCGCCGCGCGGACGTAGCTCTTCTCCTTGCCCTCCCCCGTGCCGGTCGTGCCGGCGACCCGCACGGACGCGCCGAGCATCGCGGTCGCGGCCTTCGCCTCGGACAGCGCCTTCTCGCCCCAGGCGCCGGTGACCACGTAGTCCGCGCTCCGGCCCTTCTCGACGAGGTTCATCGGGAGCTGCGCGAAGAGCTGCGACGCGCCGCCCTGCACGAACAGCACGTCGTACGTGTCCGGGACGCCGAGCAGCTCGCGGAGCAGCGCGATCGCCTCGTCGTGCACCGCCTCGTACTCCTTCCCGCGGTGCGAGTGCTCCATGACGCACATGCCGCTCTTCGCGAAGTCGAGGAACTCGTCGCGGGCGCGCTCGAGCGCGGGCAGGGGCAGGGCGGCGGGTCCGGCATTGAAGTTCTTGACGCGGTTCATGGCGACCTCGCGTTCGGCGACGGGTTGGGAGGACGTATCTAGGCGCCGCGGAGGAGCCGTGGCAAGCCTTCCGAGAGGCCGTCCATCATGAACTGGATCGCGACGGCGACCAGGAGGAGGCCTGCGGCGCGCTCGAGGATCGCGAGGCCCGTGCGGCCGAGCACCTTCTCGGTGCGCGCGGCGCCGGCGAGCACGAGGAAGCTCGCCACCGCCGTGACGCCGATCGCGCAGAGCACCACGAGCTTGAACCCGAACGCCTCGCCCCGCGTGCGGGCCATGAGCACGATGCAGGTCGCGATGGAGCCGGGCCCCGCGAGGAGGGGCATCGCGAGGGGGACGATGGCGATGTCGTCCTTGTCCGCGCCCGCCTCGACCTCGCCCTCGGTGATGCGCGTCCGGGAGGGCTGCGTGCGGATCATGTCGAGCGCGAGGAGGAGCAGGACGACGCCGCCCGCGACCTTGAACGCGCCGAGGCTGATCCCGAGCAGCCGGAAGATCCACTCGCCCGCGATGGCGAACACCGCGAGGACGGCCCCCGCCGTCAGCGACGCGCGGAGCGCGGTCGCCCGGCGCTCGCGGGCGTCGTGCTCCCGCGTCATCGCGAGGAAGAACGGGACCGCGGAGAACGGATCGACGACGAAGAAGATCGCCGAGAGCGAGACGACGAACGCCGCGAGGAGCTCCGCCACCATGACGCGGCGGAGGATAACCCACGGTCAGGCGGCGCGGGGCGCCTTGTTCCGGCCCTCCGCGCGGGCGAACGGCGAGAAGCGGATCGACCAGACCTTGCGGATCGCCTCGAGTACGATCTTCTTCGACATCTTGGAGTGCCCGACGCGCCGGTCGGCGAAGACGATGGGCACCTCGGCGACCGTGAAGCCGCGCCGGATCGCGCGGTAGGTCAGCTCGATCTGGAACGCGTAGCCGGAGCACTCGACGCTGCCGAGGTCGATGGCCTCGAGCACTTCCTTGCGGAAGCACTTGAAGCCGCCGGTCAGGTCGCGGACGCCGACGCCGAGGATGGTGCGCGCGTACAGGCTGCCGCCGCGGGACAGGATCTTGCGGCCGACGCCCCAGTTCACGGTGCCGCCGCCCGGGACGTACCGGGACCCGAGCACGAGGTCCGCGTCCCGCGACTTCGCGAGCATCACCGGCAGGTACTTCGGATCGTGCGAGAAGTCGGCGTCCATCTCGAGGACGAGGTCGTAGCCGCGCTCGAGCGCCCACGCGAAGCCGGCCAGGTACGCCTTCCCGAGCCCCTGCTTCCCGGCGCGGTGGAGCACCTTCACGCGCGGGTCGCGGGCGGCGTAGGCGTCCGCGAGCTGGCCCGTCCCGTCGGGAGAGTTGTCGTCGATGACGAGGACGTCCACCTCGGGCGCTGAGGCGAGGATCGCCGTCAGGATCGCCTCGAGGTTCTCCTTCTCGTTGTACGTGGGCAGGCAGACGACCGCCCGGCGCGCTCCGCTCATCGCATCACCCCCACGACCTCTTCCGCCACCCGTCGCGCCGCCCCGGGCTCCCCGAGCGACGCACGTACCTCTCTCAGCCCCGCGAGCTGCGACTCGCGCGCCGTGCGATCCCCGAGGAGCCGCTCGATCTCCGCGGCCATCCGCTCGGGGTTTGCCTCTCCCTGGAGCAGCTCCGGGACGAGCCCCCTACCCGCCAGGATGTTCACAAGCGCGAAATGGGCAATCCGCACGAGGAGGCGCCCCACGAGGTAGCTCAGCCACGACAGCTTGTAGACCACGACCATCGGCCGCAGCATCAGCGCCGTCTCGAGCGTCGACGTCCCGCTCTTCACGAGCGCGGCGTCGCTCGCGCCGACGACCTCCTCGGTGTGGCCGTCGACGAGCGTCACCTCGAGCCCGGCGTGCTGCGCGAGGTACGGCTCGAGCGCGGCGCGCGCGAGCGTCGGCGCGACGGGCACCACGAACTGTGCGTCGGGGTGCGCAGCCTTGAGCCGCTCGGCGGCGTCGAGCATCGGCGGGAGGAGCCGCTGGAGCTCCGAGCGACGGCTGCCGGGGACGAGCGCGATCGTCGTGCGCGCTCGCGCGAGCCCCAGCTCGACCCGGTACGCGTCCGGCGCCGAGGGCGGCGGCTTCTCGGCGAACGGGTGGCCGACGAAGCGCGCCGAGACGCCGGTGCCTTCGTAGAAGCGCTCCTCGAACGGGAGGATGCAGAGCATCCGGTCCACGACCTTCGCGATCTTCCGCGCGCGGCCCTGGCGCCACGCCCAGATGGTCGGCGAGACGTAGTAGACGACCGGGATGCCGAGCTTCTTGAGCCGGGCGGCGAGGCGGAGGTTGAAGTCCGGCAGGTCCACGAGCAGCGCCGCGCGCGGACGCCGCTCGGCCGCAGCGCGCGCGAGCGCGCGGAGGATGCCGAGGATGCGCGGGATGCGCGGGAGGACCTCCACGAGCCCCATCACCGAGATGTCCTCGGCGGGCGCGAGCACCTCGAGGCCCATCGCCCGGAGCTTCGGGCCGCCGACGCCGAACGCCCGGAGATCCGGGCGCATCCGGCGCAGCTCGTCGAGGGCGCGCGCTGCGTGAAGATCGGCGCTCGCCTCGCCGGCGACGATCAGGATCTCTTCAGGCATCGCGGCCGCTTATAGCACGCGTTCCATGTTGGGGCGGTCGCACCCGATCGCGGCGGGCATTGCGGCGCACGATGTTTCATGATGCGATGGCGTCTCGGGGGGGACGCAGACATGCAAAGCGACCGCGTCCGGGAGTACGCGTTGCTGGGGGTCACCGTTTTCGCGCTGTCCGCGGCGACCGCAGTCGAGCATTTCGTCATCCATCGCCAGGTCATCTTGCCCGTCATCGCGGAGGGCGTGCCGCCCGCGCCGTGGATGTGGGGTGCGCTGTTCGTGCCTGAGCTGGTGGTGTGCTTCCTGGCCGGGTGGAGACTGCGCGGTCCCGCCGCGATCATCAGCTACGCGATCGCCGCAGCGCTCCACCGCGCGGCCTGGGCCTGGATGCTCGCCCGCACGCACCAGCCCGGCCACGAGATGGCCGCCGGAGCGTTCGGGTTCGAGCTCGTCGCCGCCGCGGTGCTGTACCTCGCGGTGTTCTGGGTCGCGTCCGCGTCGGCGCGCACGCCGGGGTTCGTGCCCGCCGCGGGCGACTAGGTGCCGCCGCCGCGCTCAGCGCTCAGCGCTGGCCGGCGGCCACCAGGATGAACCGGAGGGCGAGGCCGCCGGCGAGCACCAGCGCCGGCGCCGCCAGCGTCGATCTCAGGTGGAGTCGCGCCTCGAGCGCCTCCAGCAGCGCCGGCACCGCGAGCCCCGCGATCACGACGAGCGCCCAGAAGGGCGCGGTGAAGGCGCCGCCGAGGAGCAGCTCGGCCGCGGCGCGGCCCGCGGCGCCGCCCGTCGAGAGCCCGACGAGGAAGAGGGCGAGGAGGAGCACCTCCCCGCCGATCGCGACGAGGTCCCACCGGGCCAGCGCCGTCCGCTCGCCCGGCGAGACCGGGAAGAGCATGAGGAACGCGGCGCCCGTCGAGAGGCCGGAGACGAGGAACAGCGGGCCGAGCAGCGCCGAGCCCCAGAGCGCGCGGGCGCCGAGCGTCGAGAGCAGGATCCCGGTGTAGACGCCGAGCCCGACGCCGGTCGCGACGGTCCAGGTCCGGAGCGCGGCGGCGCGCGGCAGCGCGAACGCGCGGGCGCGCCGCACCAGGTCGCCGAGCGGGCCGGCCCGGGCGGCGAGTGCCTCCGCCTCGTCGTCGGCGAGCCCGGCGAGCCCTCCGAGCAGCGTCACCGGGTACACCACGACGAGGATCCACGCGCCCCACGACATCGGGCTCGTCCAGCGGAGCGCGAGGTAGAAGCGGAACACGTGGGCCTTGTTCGCGAGATCCAGGAAGAGCGCCGCCATGCCGACGGACACGAGGACCGGCGCGGCGAACGGCAGCCAGCGCGCGGCGCGGGACCGCTCGCCGGCGCGGCCGGCGAGGACCGCGCCCAGGATCATGACGCCGGCGGCCATGCCGCCGAGGAACAGGTAGACCGGGATCTCCCACCCCCAGACGTGCAGGCGGGGATCGACGAGGGCGCTGTGACGGGAGAGATCGAGCTCGTGCATGGTGGTGTCCTCCGCGCTACCCCGAGCAGCCGCCGCCGCCCGCCTTCCGCTTCACCGGCGCCGCGCCTCCGCCAGGCGCCGGCGCCGGCGCCGCCTGCTTCACCCCAGTGAGGGCCGCGGCGACGCCCGCCCGCAGCCGGTACGCCTCGACCTCCTCCGGCGGAGCGCCCGGGGCGGGCGGCGCCGGCGGCGTGAGCGCCCAGGCCTTCCAGGCGGCGAAGCCGCCGTCCAGGACGAGCACCTCGCCGTGGTACGCCCGGACCTCGGGCGGGAGCGGCTCGACCGTCCCCGCCCCCACCACGACGAGGTCGCGCGCGGCCGACACGTCCCCGAGCGCGAGGTCCTTCAGCGTCTCGGGCGGCGTGCACTCCGCGCCGGGGATCCGCCCCGCGGCGCATGCGGCCAGCGGGCGGAGGTCGAGGACCCGCACCGCCCAGGGCGCGTCGAGGACGCGGCGGGCGAGGGCGGGCGGCGCGATCCGGCCGGGCGACGCGACGGCAGCCGTGGACGAGGGCAACGCGAGCGTGGCGAGGCCCACCGCGGCGGACGCGGCGAACCCCGCGAAGACGAGGCGCTTCGGCGCGCGCGGCGAGGCCGGCGCGTCCGCGCCGCCGAGGATCGCCTCGAGCTTCTCCGCGCCCACGAAGCACGCGACGGCCATGACCGCGACGAAGAGCGCGACCACGGCGGGCGGAAGGTGCAGCAGGTCGTACAGGTACAGCTGGCCGAGGTACCCGCTCTCGGTGAAGTCCGCGAACCGCTTCACCGAGAGGAGCTCGCCGTAGACGACCGTCCCGGCGACCACGCCGGCGACCGTCGCGAGCCCGTCGAGCTTCCCGGACGCGGCGGCCACGAGCGACGTCCCCGGGCAGTACCCGGAGACGATGAACCCGACCCCGAGGACGAGGCCGCCCACGATCATCGGCCAGAGGTAGGTCGCGCTCGTGGCGGTGCCCGCCACGGCGCGGAGGTCCATCAGGCCGAGGCCGGACAGCACGACGGCTCCGAGCATCGCCGTCACGATGGCGCCGAACATGACCTTGAAGACGGTCATGTCGTACCCGTAGAACTGGCCGACGAGCTTCTGGGCGCGCCCGAAGCCCGCGCGCTCGAGCACGAAGCCGAACCCGAACCCGATGGCGACCGCGACGACGAGCCCGAGCTCGCGCTGCGCCCCGACGAGCGACTCGAACGGGAAGACGTTCATCGCCACTCCCTCCGGACGAACCAGGCGAACGCGTATCCGCCGGCGAACACCGAGAACATGAACGCCCAGCTCCCCGCGGAGAGGAGCGCGCCGCCCGAGAGCGCCTGGCCGGACGTGCAGCCGCGGGCGAGCTTCGCGGCGAAGCCCATGAGCCCGCCGCCCAGGACGGCGAGCCCGAGCCGCGCCGCGCCCGAGATGCGCGGGCCCCTCAGGATCTCCCGCGACAGGCGACCGGACGTGTACGAGGCCACGAGCCCGCCGAGCGCGACCCCGAGCACCTCGAACACCAGCCAGTCGTCGAGCGGCGCGCCGTGCTCGGCGACGCCGCGCAGGCCCGGCGCCCGGGCGACGTGGCCGGGCGCGACCGCCTGCACCGCCGCGACGCCGAGCCGGAACGACGCGCCGGACGCGCCGAGCCCCTTCCCCATCACCACGTACGCGGAGAGGAGGACGAGGCCGAGCGCGGCGCCGGCCAGGTAAGGGTTCCAGAACTTCGCGGGATCGCGCGCGGGGCGCTCCGTCACCGGACCGTCCATGGTGCCTCCTAGACGAGGTAGAAGACGTTGGGCGAGGTGCCGGCCTCCGGCCGGACGACCTCGTGCCGCCGCGACCGGAGCAGCCGCGAGACGGGGCTGTCCGGGTCGGCGAGATCCCCGAAGGTGAGCGCGCGGGTCGGGCAGGTCTCGACGCAGGCCGGGTCCTTCCCCCTCGCCGCGCGGTGCAGGCAGAACGTGCACTTGTCGACGTGCCCCGCCGGGTGGACGTACCGGGCGCCGTACGGGCACGAGGCGACGCAGGCCTTGCAGCCGGTGCACTTCGCGGCGTTCACGAGGATCACCCCGCCCTCCGCGACGTGAGAGGCGCCGGTGGGGCACGCCGCCACGCACGGTGCGTCGCCGCACTGGTTGCAGCGCTCGGAGCGGATCTGCATCGCGAGGTCGGGGAACGTTCCCCAGGTCTCGGTGGCGATCCAGCTCCGGAAGCCGCCCTCGGGCAGCGCGTTCTCGGTCTTGCAGGAGATCACGCACCCGTTGCAGCCGACGCAGCGGCGGGTGTCGACCGCCATGCCGTAGCGCTTCTTCGCGGCGGACATCTAGGCAGCCTCCCCGGCGCGCTCCAGGCGCACGAAGTTCACGTTCATGCCGGTGCCGCCCATGATCGGGTCCACCTTGTAGCGGCTCGTGAGGAGGGAATCGGACGCGCCGCGGCCGTGGGCGTAGCGGAGCCTCCGCGCCGTCTGCCCCCAGCCGTGGACCAGGTAGACGCAGTCGCCGCGGATCCGCTGCGTGAGCTTCACCTTCACCGGCGTCGAGCGGATGCCGTCCTGGTTCACGAGGACGACCCGCTCGCCGTTCTCGAGCGGGCGGAGCTCGAACCCGGGGAGGCTCCGCGCCGCGTCCGCGTTCAGCCAGACCTCGTTCTCCGGGAACGGCTCGGCGAGGAGCCGGTTGTTGACGGTGCGTCCGAAGGTGTGGAGCGGCGCGCGCCCGGAGAGGAGCCGGAAGTGCCCCGGCGGCCCCTCGTCCTGCGGCACGTACACGGGCAGCGGATCGAAGCCGAGCTGGGCGAGCTCCTTCGAGAAGAGCTGGATCTTGCCGTTCTCCGTGGCGGCGCCGACGGGAGCGCCTTCCTCCTCGCAGGTCGGCGCCGCGGGGCCGAGCAGGACGCCCTTCGCGGCGAGCTCGTCGTACGGCAGCCCCTTCTGCGCGAGCCGCGTCCGGACGTACTCCTTCGCGTCCTTCCACGGGAACCAGCCGCCGAGGCCGACGTGCTCCGCGAGCGCCTTCGCGATCCACCAGCCCGGCCTCGAGTCGTACATCGGCTCGACGGCCGCCTGCCGGAGCGCCACGAAGGGCCGCTTGTAGGGGGGCGCGGACACGTCGTCGTCGCGCTCGAGGTACGTCGACTCGGGGAGCACCACGTCGGCCCAGCCGGTGACCTCCGCCGGGAGCACGTCGATCGCCACCATGAACTCGAGGTTCTGGATGGTGTCGAGCAGCTCCTTCCGGTTCGGCATCGCCTGGAGGAGGTTGCACCCGTAGACGATCCAGGCCTTGAGGTCGTACAGCGCGTGGCCCGGCTTGGTCGCGTCGCACAGGCCGCTCGCGAGGACCTCCGTCGCGAGCGGGTACCCGCCCGCCTTCGGCTTGTCGGTCGGGTCCTTGGCCGGCGCGTGCGGCAGGTCCGCGGGGAGCGGGTACGCCGGCACGGGGAACTTGGACGCCGTGAGATAGCCGCCGCGGCGGCCCCAGCTCCCGAGCAGCGCGGCGAGGATTGCCATCGCGCGCTCGCGCTGCGTGTCGTCGCCGTACCAGACGGTGTGGCGGCCGGGGTGGACGAGGGACGCGGGCCGGGCGCCGCCGATGAAGCGGGCGGAGGCGCGGATGAGCTCCGGCCTCACGCCGGTGATCGCGTAGGCCCACTCGGGCGTCTTGTCGGCGACGTGCGCGGCGAGGGCGTCGAACCCCTCCGCGTACCGCGCGACGTACTCGGCGTCGTACAGCTTCTCGGCCACGAGGACGTTCATCCACGCGAGGAGGAGCGCGATGTCGGTGCCGGGCTTCACGGGCAGCCAGAACTTCGCCTTCGACGCGGCGACCGAGAAGCGGGGGTCGACCACCACGAGGCCGGCGCCCTTGCCGATCGCCTCTGCGAGCTCCTGGACCTGCGTGTTGTGCATGTTCTCGCCGAGGTGCGAGCCGATGAGCGTGATGCAGCGCGCGTTGGCGAGGTCGATGGGCTCGGGCGAGCCGAGCGGCGTCCCGAAGGTGAGGGTGAACGCCGCCTCGCGCGGACCGCGGCACTGGGCGTACGAGGGGGCGCCGACGTTCGGCGAGCCCCACGCCTTCATGAAGTGCTTGAACCAGACGCCGCCCGAGCCGTGCGTGAAGAGCGCCACGGCCTCGGCGCCGTGGCGCGCCTTCACCTGGAGGAGCTTCTCGCCGGTCTCGTTCAGCGCGGCGTCCCAGGAGACCTCCTCGAAGACGTCCTCGCCGCGCTTCGCGCGCCGCACGAGCGGGCGGCGGAGGCGGTCCGGGTCGTAGAGGAGGCCCGTCGCGCCAGCGCCGCGCGGGCAGAGCATCCCGCGCGAGAGCGGGTGCTCCGGGTTGCCGGTGATCTTGGTGACCCGCCCGTCCTTCACGTGGGCGAGCACCCCGCATCCCCAGAAGCACAGCTCGCAGTAGCTCGCCACGACGCGGTCGCCGTCCGTGCCCGGGTCCGGCACCGGGTCCCGGTCGAGCCCCCACCAGCGCGTGCCGAGCCCGGACGCGACCGCGGCTCCGCCGGCGCCCGCCGCGCCGATCTGGATGAACTTCCGTCGGGTGATGGCCATCGAGAGTCCCTCGGGCGCGTCAGCGCCGGCACCGCTCCATGCAGCAGACCAGGTTCCGCAGCGCCGGCTCGGCGAGCCGGTACCGGGCGAAGCCGTCCCGCCGGGTGGCGGAGACCAGGCCATGGCTCCGCAGGATCCGCAGCTGCTGCGACACGATGGGCTGGGAAGCGCCGAGCCGCTCGGCGAGCCCGTTCACGTGCGCGTCCGCCTCGCACAGCGTCGCGACGATCCGGAGCCGAAGCGGGTGCGCCACGGCCTTCAGGACCTCGGCGATGTGCTCGGCGCGTGCGGGATCCGTCTTCAGTGGCTTCATGTCTCGACCTAGCGAGATTGCTACATCGCGACACCCCACCTGCACGCGGCGAGCCCGGGGGAGCGAACGCGGCGCCATGCCGCGCCGTCGAGGTCGCCGGACGGCACCGGCGCGCGATCACACGGCGCAAGCGCCCGGAGGGACGCGAGCGAGCGGGCGAGCGGATGCGCACCGTGTGCGTGCAACACGCAGGACGCGCGAGCCTTGCGAGCATCGCCGGGTGGGTGACAGCACGCACTTCCGGGTGAGGAGGCGCACCCAGCGGCGACGCCGGAACGGCGTCAGCGGCGGCACTTCTCCATGCAGCGGACGAGGCCGCGCAGGTTCTGCTCGACGAGCCGGTAGGTGGCGAAGCCGCCCTCCCGGCTCGCGGCGACGAGGCCGTGGCTGCGCAGGATGCGGAGCTGCTGCGAGACGATGGCCTGGCTCGCCTCGAGCTTGTCGGCGAGCGCGGTCACGTTCTCCTCGCCCTCGCACAGGAGCGCGACGATCCGGAGCCGCAGCGGGTGAGCGACGGCCTTCAGGACCTCGGCGACGTGACCGGCGCGGTCGGGATCGGAGGAGATGGGGGGCTCGAGCCGGGTCGACACGCGGCGATTGTACCGGAGATCGCCGCGCGCCGCCCCTTCCCGACCGCCGGGATCCGGCGGACTCCGGCGCGGCTACCCGCAGCCGCCGGAGATCTTCTTCTTCGCGCCACCCGCCTTCGGCCCGCCGCCCGCCTTGAGCAGGCTCGGCTGGTACCCGGCCTTCGCGAGCGCCTGGATGGACTGGAGCGTCGCGCCGCGGGCGGACGGATCCGGGTACGCGAGCCAGGACTGGAGCTGCGCGAGCGCCTCGGCGTAGCCGTCCGGCGGCCCGGCCTCCGCGAAGAGCGGGACCGGCAGGGCGAGGGCGAGATACCAGGCGCGCGCGCCGTCGACGAGGTAGTGGATGCGCGCGCCCGAGGACTGCTTGCGCGCCTCGGTCACGAGCTTCTGCGCGACCTCGTCCTTGCCCGCGTACACGAGGACGAACGGCCGGCCGGCGGCGCGCGCCGCGACGTCCGCCGCGGACGCGCCGGGGGCGCTCTCGGCGCCCGGGAGGTGGTACCGTGCGTACGCGTCCGCCGGCCGGACGTCGAGGACGAGGGCCTTGCCGTCGGCCTCGACCAGCCCGGCGGCGGCCTTCCACACGTCGAGCGCGGCGTCGGCGGCGCGCGGGGTCACGTCCGGCGGAACCTCCGCGCGCGCGGAGTGGCCGGTCGCGACGGCGCCCACGAGGTAGAGGGCCGCGGCCCCGAGGAGGAGGGCGGCCCCCTTCTTCGGATCGAACGTCACGAGAGGCTCCTTTCCTGCGCCGCGGCGGCGCGGGAGGGGACGGCGGCGGGGCCGATCTCGACCGGCGCGGCGAGCCGCGCGCGGACCATGCGCTCGATCCGGCCGACCGCCCAGAACGCGCCGACCGCGAAGAGCGCGACGGCGAAGACCATCACGCCGGACGAGACGTGCGCCCACTCGTGCAGGAGCACCCTCCCCTTCGCCCCCGAGCTCGCGAGCGGGGCGAAGGCGTCCGCGCCGAGGGTGTACGCGGCGGTTCCGACCAGGATGCCGCCCATGAACAGGAGCGCGTCGATCTTGCCGGAGACGCCGGCGACGATCGAGGTGCCGGGGCAGTACCCGCCCACGATGAAGCCGGCGCCCACGAGGAGCCCGCCGACGAGCTGACCGCCGGCGAAGGTGTCGAGGATGCCGATCGAGGAGAGCGGCAGGATCCCGAGCAGGTCCAGGCCGTAGAGGCCGAGCATCGCCGTCACGATGGCGGTGAACATCACCCGGAGCACGCGGAAGTCGCGGCCGTAGAAGACGGCGGCGAGGTTCCGCGCGGTGCCGAACCCGGCGCGCTCGAGGGCGAAGCCGAAGCCCATCCCGACGAGGACGGAGACGAGCATCTCGGCGGGGTGGCCGAACTTCAGCACGAGTGAGAGCGGTCCTTCCATGGCGTCACCTCCCTAGATCCACTGCCGGCGGAGGAACCACGCGAGCGCGTAGGCCCCGCCGAAGACGGAGAACATGAAGACCCAGCTGCCGAGGGCGAGCTGCGCCCCGCCCGTCAGGGCCTGGCCGCTCGTGCATCCGCGCGCGAGCTGCGCGCCAAAGCCCGCGAGCGCGCCGCCGAGGACGGCGAGCACCCACCGGTACTGCTTGTCCGCGCGCGGACCGAGGACGGTCTCGACCTTGAAGCGCCGCGCGGTGAACACCGCGATGGCACCGCCGATCGCCGTCCCGAGGGACAGCCACACGATCCACTCGTCCATCGACGAGCGCGTCGGGTCCGCGAAGAACGCGGCGATGTTCGGGTTCTCCTCCGCCCAGGTCGGAGAGACGGCGTGGATCGCCGCGGCCGCGACGTGCTTGAAGCTGCCGCTGGCGCCGAGGCCGCGCCCGGTGAGGACGAAGCTCGCGAGCAGCACGAGGCCGAGGAAGAAGCCGGCCAGGTACGGGTTCCAGTACGGTCTCTGCTCCACCTTCTCGTTCTCCACGTTCACTCCTCCTCGGGCGCGCCCGACGCCTCTGCGAGCGGCTCCGTCGCGTGCCCGAGCTTCTTCACCCACTTCGGGCTGTGGTGCTTCGCGTGATGGAAGTCGATCTTCCCGGTGACCATCGACCTCAGCGCGGGCCGCTCCTCGGCGATGACGGCGGCCATCGCGAGGTGCACCGCGACGCCGACGAGCACGAGCGCGATGGCGAGCTGGTGCACGACGATGGCCGCAGCCACGATCGGGGCCGGCCCGAGGTGGAAGGTCATGACGACGCCGCTCGCGATGATGGTCGCCGTCGCGACGAGGACGAACATCGCGAAGAGCTTCTGGCCGGCGTTGTACTTGTCCTGCGGCGGCAGCGGCCGCTTCCAGAGGCCCGCCATGGCCAGCGGCTTCACCGCGAGCCACACGAGGTCGTCGCGCCCCACCCGGACGTCCTCCCAGACGTGCCGGACGTTCTGCTTGAAGAGCAGGAACAGCGGGACGATCAGGGCGGCCCAGGCGATGCCCCAGAGCACGTGCACGTTCACCAGCGCCGCCTTCCCGCCGAGCGCGCGGGCGAGCGCCGCCGGGAACGCCGTGCCGAAGAAGGCGAAGCTCGCCGCGGACATGAGGCCGGCGCCGGTGACGACGAGGAGGGCCCAGGAGAGCGCGTTGAACCAGTGCAGGACGCGCAGGCCGGCGGGGTGCCGGTGGAGCTCCGTGGGGGTCGGGCTCGGCGTCGGCGCCGAGGACGAGGCCGGGGGCGTCGCCGCGGCCTCCTCCTCCTCCCTCCTCACGCGCTCCTTCCGCGCCTTCAGGTTCACGACGAGCCCGCCGGCGATCGCGAGCATCCCGATGCCGGGCACCGCGTTCCGCGCGATGGGCGTCGTCACCCGCCACGTGCGCGCGAGCCAGCTCCGCGAGGGCGGGCGCACGACGCCGGCGGCGAGGATCGTCTCGCGGGCCCGCGCGCCGGCGTAGAGCGTCCGCGGGCGGACGTCGATCCCCGGGACCGCGAGCGGCCGCGCGTCGCGCGCCCGCGCCGCGACCGACACGGGCGACGAGGGGTCGTCCAGATCGCCGAAGACGCGGCACTCCGCCGGGCACGTCTGGACGCACGCGGGCTGCTCGCCGCGGGCGACGTAGGGCGCGCACAGGTTGCACTTCTCGACGACCTTCTTCACCGGATCGACGTGGCGCGCGCCGTAGGGGCAGGCGCTCACGCAGCTGCCGCAGCCGATGCACACGTCCGCGTCCACGACGACGACGCCGTTGGCGTCGACGGTCGTCGCGCCCGTCGGGCAGTCGGTCGTGCACGGGTGCGCCTCGCACTGCATGCACAGCCCCGGGTAGAAGGTGACGGCGAGGTCGCCGCCCGCCCTGGAGCCGGTCTCGAAGGTGCGCACCCAGTCGCGCGCGGCGCCGGGCCCGGTGTCCCACTGCTCCTTGCAGGCCGAGAGGCAGGCCTTGCACCCGACGCAGAGGTCGAGATCCACGAGCATCGCATGGCGCATGTCAGGCCACCGTCCTCTCGGCGCGGCGGACGGTCACGAGCTGCGTGCGCATGCCGGTCGAGCCGCTGATGGGGTCCACGGCGTAGTCGTCGATCACGGCGGTGTCGTCGCCGCCCTGGCCGCGCGCGCGGTGGAGCCGGCGCGACCAGTGGCCGAAGCCGTGGACCATGTAGACGGCGCCGTCCGCCTGGCGATCCGTCACCTTGAGCGGCAACGGCCCCGTCTCGCTCCCCTTGTCGTTCTGGACCAGGACCGGCGTCCCGTCCTCGAGCCCGAGCGCCGCCGCGTCGGCGGGGCTCATCCAGAGCGCGTTCGTGGGCTCGAGATCCGCGAGGATGGGGTTGTTCTGCGTCCGGCCGAACGTGTGGAGCGGGCTCCGCCCGTAGAGGAGACGGAAGCGCCCGGCGGGCGGGAGCGGCGGCCCCTCGCACGTCGGGAGCGGGGCGAAGCCCTTGTCGGCGAGCTGCTGCGAGTGGAGCTCGATCTTCCCGGAGGGCGTGTGGAAGTGGAACGGCTCGCCGTCCGCGAGGTAGAGGGGCGTCTTCCGCGGCGCGAGGGCGATGCCGTCCTTCCGGAGCTGGTCGAGCGACAGCCCCGCGCCCGCGAGGCGGACCGAGAGGTAGTCCTCGAACGTCGCCCAGGGGAAGAAGTCGCCGACGCCGAGCCGCGCCCCGAGCTCCTTCGCGATCCGCCAGGCGGGGCGCGTGTCGTGCGGCGACTGCACCACCGGCTGCCGGAGCCCGACGTAGGGCGTCTTGGTGAAGCCGATCGACAGGTCGTCCCAGCGCTCGAGGTAGGTGTCCTCGGGGAGGAGCACGTCGGCGTACTGCGTGATCTCGGTGGGGAGGACGTCGCAGACCACGAGCAGGTCGAGGTTGCGGATCGCGTCCACCGTCTCGCGGACGCCCGGCATGGACTGGATGAGGTTCGTCCCGTGCACGAGCCAGCCCTTCACCGGATACGGCTTGCCGGTCCGGGTGGCGTCGCGGATGCCGTTCGTGGTGACCTCCTCCTCGAATGGGAAGCGGCCCGCGGCCTCGTCGACGTTCTTCGGCAGGTCCGGGAAGTCCGGCGTCGGGTAGTCCGGGACCGACATCTTCTCGGTGCGGTAGATGCCGCCGGGCCGCCACCACGCCCCGAGCAGCGCGGTGAGGATGGCCTGGGCGCGGGCGCGCTGCGTGTCGGCCTCGCCGTACCACGCGGTGTGACGGCCGGGGTGGACCGCGACCGCCGGCATCGCATTCACCATCAGGCGATAGGCGTCGACGATCCTGGCCGCGGGGACGCCAGCCCGCTCCGCCGCCCACTCCGGCGTGAACGGCGCGACGTGCGCGGCGAGCGCGTCGAGCCCGACGGTGTGGGCCTTCACGAACGCGGCGTCGTAGGTGCGCTCCTTCACGAGCAGGTGGAGCCACGCCAGGATCACGGCCGTGTCGTACCCGGGCCGGATCGGCAGCCAGACGTCGGCCTTGGACGCGACCGTGGAGAGGCGCGGGTCGAGGACCACGAGCGACGCGCCGCGCGCGCGCGCCTTCACGAATTCCTGCACCTGCGAGTTGTGCGCGTTCTCCCCGAGGTGCGAGCCGAAGAGCACCATGCACCGCGTGCGCTCGAGGTCGATGGGCTCGGGCGAGACGATCTTCTCGCCGAACGTGAGCTTGTAGCCGACGTTCCGCGCGCCCTTGCACTGTGCGTACGACGGTCCCGCGTAGTTCGGGGAGCCGTAGGCGACGAGCATCTGCCGGAGCAGGGGGCCGCCCGAGCCGTGGTAGAAGAGCGCCAGCGCCTCGGCGCCGTAGCGCGCCTTGATCCGCGAGAACCCGTCCGCGATCACGCCGTACGCCTCGCTCCACCCGGCGCGCCGGAACTTCCCCTCCCCGCGGCTCCCCGTCCGGATCATCGGGTACTTCAGCCGGTCCTCGTCGACGACGAAGCCCGCGCCCGCCTGGCCTCGGCCGCAGAGCTTCCCGTTCGCGTTCGGGTAGGCGGGGTGTCCCTTCAGCGCGAGGACGCGGTTCTTCCGGGCGCGGGCGACGACGCCGCAGTTCCAGAAGCACAGCTCGCAGTAGGTCGGCACCTCGCGATCCGGTGCGAGGCCGTCCTTCGCCTGCGCGAGCCCGAACGCCTCGGCGCGCTCCGGCGCCGCCGCCGCGCCGGCCGCGGCGCCCGCGGCCGCGAGCTTCAGGAACCCGCGCCGCGCGATCTTCACCCCGTCGTTCGCCATCGAAGCTCCCGGACCGTTCGCCGGCGATCGCGCCGGCCGTGCCGGTGGAGCCGCGAGCCCGCGCGGCGGTTCGAGAATTCGCGAAGCGGATCGCGGGCCTGTGGCGACGCGCACCGGTTGCGCGACGAGGCCGTCCGGAGGAGATCACGGACCGCGAGTCATATAGCGACATCTCTAGATTGGAATCGCGGCACGCGCGCGAAGGCGGACCGGATCGGTCCGGCTCGGCGCTCGCAACCGTTGCGCCCGGCGCCGCGAAAAGATCGCGTCGGGCCGCCGCCCCGGCTATGGCGTCGCGCCTGGACCTCCGTTCAGCCAGGCCCCGCCGTCGAGCCGGCGCGCTCGGCGCGCTCGGCGCTGGCGGTGAGCCTGCCGGTTCCTGGAGGAGCGGTTCGCCCGGGCGCTCGAGCCCTTCGCGGCCATCGCCTGCTCTGGCGGGCGATGAGCTCGCGCCGTTCGTGGATGGTGACCCCGCCGCACCCCCCTTCCCGAGCGGGTGACAAGCGGCCCGGCCCGCAGCTACAGGAAGCCGGTGGTGCAGCCACGGGCGACGACACGACCGGCCCCCCCGGTGGTTCCAGACGGGAGCCGCCGCCGGTCGGCGGCTCCCTCCCGCTGGTGGCGTCACCTCCCCTGGTCGGCTCCGCGGATCGTGATCGCGTACGCGGTCGTGGCGGTCCTCTGGATCGCCTTCTCCGATCACGCCCTCTCGCTGCTCGTGCCGGACCCCGTGCGCCGGGACGAGCTGCAGACCGTGAAGGGGGCGGCCTTCGTGGTGATCACCTCGATCCTGATCTACGAGCTGATCCGCCGGAGCGAGGCCGGCCTGCGCACGCGGACGGCCGAGCTCCGCGCCACCGTGGACAGCATCGCGGACGGCGTGCTCGTCGTGGACGCACGGCTGCACGTCGTCGAGGCGAACCGTGCGATCGTGGAGCTGCTCGGGGTCGGCGCCAAGGACGAGCTGCTCGGGCCGCTGCAGGAGTGGGGGCGGCGGTTCGAGCTCCGCGACGTCGAGGGACGCATGATCCCGTTCGAGCGGTACGCCGCCCGGCGCGCCGTCGCGGGCGAGAGGGTCTCCGCGTACGACGCGAGGCTCCGGCGCGCGGACGGCCTCGAGGTCTTCGCCAGCGTCTCCGCCGCGCCGGTGGAGGGGACGGGGCTCGCCGTCGTGGTCCTCCGCGACATCTCCGCCGCCCGCCGGCTGGACGAGGTCCGCGACGAGTTCCTCGAGACCGCGGCGCACGAGCTGAAGACGCCGCTCGCCGTGATCAAGGCGTACGCCCAGCTCGTGCAGAAGCGCGATCCGGCGGACAGCCAGCCGCTGGTCGCGATCCAGCGCCAGGTCGACCGGCTCGATCGCCTCGTGCAGCACCTCCTCGACACCTCGCGGCTGCGGCTCGAGGTCGAGGGCCGGCGCGAGCGGCTCGATCTCGGCGCGCTCGCCAGCGACGTGGTCGAGCGCATCCGGCACGGCGCGCCCCGCCACACCATCACGGTCGAGGCGCCGGCGCCGGCGCCGGTGGAGGCCGACGCCCAGCGGCTCGCGCGCGTCGTCGCGGGGCTCGTGGACAACGCGGTCCGGTTCTCTCCCGACGGCGGCCCCGTCGCCGTGCGGGTCGAGGCCCGAGCCGGCGAGGCGGTGCTGTCCGTGACCGACCGCGGCGTCGGGATCCCCCCGGAGCGCCAGGCCCGGGTGTTCGAGCGCTACTACCACGCCCACGCCGAGCGCCCCGACGACACGGCGGGCCTCGGGCTCGGGCTCGAGGTGAGCCGCGTCATCGTGGAGCGGCACGGCGGGCGGATGGCGTTCGAGAGCGCCCCGGGCCGGGGGTCGACCTTCTTCCTCGTGTTGCCGCTCGCGGCGGAGGCCCGCGCGTGAACGCTCCCGTCCTGGTGGTCGAGGACGACCCCGACCTCCTCGCCCTGCTCGAGATGGTCGTCGCGGACGCCGGCCACCGCGTCCGCACCGCCTCGAACGGCCTCGAGGCGCTGGCCCGCGTGGCGGAGGAGCGCCCGGGCGTCATCCTCCTCGACATGCGGATGCCGGTCATGAACGGGTGGGAGTTCGCGCGCGAGCTCCGGGCGCGCCACGGCCGATGCTGCGCGATCGTCGTCCTGACCGCGGCGGAGAACGCCCAGCAGCGCGCCGCCGAGATCGGCGCCGACGGCTGGCTCGCGAAGCCGTTCGACCTCGACGACGTGCTGGCAGCGATCGCGCACCACCTCGCGGACCGCGACGGCGGCGCCCCCGCCGCGCACTGACGGTGCCGGAGCGCCGTCCCGACCCGCACGCCGCGGAGCGCCGGCGCCGGTGCGCCGCTACGACGTCCGGTCGTCGATCCAGCGCTCGACGCGCGGGGGCTCGTACCGGTCGAACGCGTCGAGGAGCGCCCCGAAGTCCGGCGCCACGTGGATGACGCGGCGATGCTCCGAGCGCACGAAGCCCTCGGCCACCGCGTGATCCAGGAACGCGATGAGGGGCGCGTAGTAGCCCTCGACGTCGAGGAGCCCGCACGGCTTGGCGTGCAGCCCGAGCTGCGCCCAGGTGAGGATCTCGGCGAGCTCCTCGAGCGTGCCGAGGCCGCCCGGCAGCGCGACGAACGCGTCGGCCAGCTCGGCCATCCGCGCCTTGCGCTCGTGCATCGAGCCGACCACGTGCAGGCTCGTGAGCCGGTCGTGCGCGAGCTCGCGGAGCTGCAGCGCGCGGGGGATGACGCCGATGACCTCGCCGCCCGCCTCGAGCGCGCCGTCCGCCACCGCGCCCATGAGACCGACGGAGCCGCCGCCGTACACGAGCCCGAGCCCCCGCCCCGCGAGCGCCTGCCCGGCGCGGCGGGCGGCATCGAGGTGGACGGGGTTTCGGCCGGGGCTCGCCCCGCAGAAGACGCAGACCCTCTTCATGGCGCCGAGAGCCTAAGGCATGCTCCGCGGCCGGCGAAGCGGAATCCGGATGGGCCGTCGCCGGGGTGGAAGCTCCGACGCAGCGTGTGGGCGAATGGCCGTGGAGGCAAGAGCCGTCGTGCGCCCCGGGCGCGTCTCCCGCGCCGGGGCGCTGTGGAGGAGCGTCATCGGCAAGAAGGCGCTGATGGCGGTGACGGGCGCGATCCTGTTCCTGTACGTCTTCTTCCACCTGCTCGGGAACCTGCAGATCTTCACCGGGCCGGAGCAGATCAACCGCTACGCCGCCCTCCTGCGCGTCTCCCCGCAGCTCCTCTGGACCGCCCGCGTGATCCTGCTCGTGGCGGTCTGCGTGCACGCGGTGGCGGGCGCGCAGCTCTTCCTGCTCGCGCGGGAGGCTCGCCCGGTGGCGTACCAGGACTTCCGGCCGATCGTCTCCTCGACCGCATCCCGCACCATGATCTGGAGCGGGCTCCTGATCCTGGCGTTCGTCGTCTACCACGTCCTCGATCTCACGGTCGGCGTGGTGAACCCGAGCTTCCAGGAAGGCGACGTCTACCACAACGTGCTCGCGACCTTCGGGCGCGCCGTGGGCGTGATCGCCTACGTGGTCGCGATGGTCGCCCTCGGGTTCCATCTCTGGCACGGGCTCTGGTCGATGTTCCAGTCCCTCGGCTTCGCCAACCGCCGAGCCGCGCCCACCATCCAGCGGTTCGCCGTGACGATGGCGGTCATCCTCACGCTCGGCTTCTCCGCGATCCCGATGGCGGTGCTCGTCGGGATCCTACGGCCCTGACATGGCCCTCGACGCCCGGATCCCCGAAGGCCCCATCGAGAAGAAGTGGGAGCGGCGGAAGTACGAGATGAAGCTCGTGAACCCCGCGAACAAGCGGAGGCACCGGCTCATCGTGGTCGGCACCGGCCTCGCGGGCGGCGCAGCCGCAGCGTCGCTCGGCGAGCTCGGGTACGAGGTGCTCTCGTTCTGCTTCCAGGACAGCCCGCGGCGCGCCCACTCCATCGCCGCGCAGGGCGGCATCAACGCGGCGAAGAACTACCAGAACGACGGCGACTCGGTGCTCCGCCTGTTCTACGACACGGTCAAGGGCGGCGACTTCCGGTCTCGCGAGGCGAACGTCTACCGGCTCGCCGAGCTGTCGGTGAACATCATCGACCAGTGCGCCGCGCAGGGCGTGCCGTTCGCCCGCGAGTACGGCGGCGAGCTCGCGAACCGGTCCTTCGGCGGCGCGCTCGTCTCGCGGACGTTCTACGCCCGCGGCCAGACCGGGCAGCAGCTCCTGCTCGGCGCGTACCAGGCCCTCCAGCGGCAGGTGGCGGCCGGCACCGTGAGGCAGTTCCCGCGCACCGAGATGCTCGAGCTCGTCGTCGTCGACGGGCGCGCCCGCGGCATCGTGGTGCGGGATCTCGTGACCGGCCGGATCTCGTCCTACGCCGCGGACGCGGTGGTCCTCTGCACCGGCGGCTACGGGAACGTGTTCTACCTCTCGACCAACGCCCGCGGCTGCAACTGCACCGCGATCTGGCGCGCCTACCGGAAGGGCGCGTACTTCGCGAACCCCTGCTACACGCAGATCCACCCGACGTGCATCCCGCGGTCCGGCGAGTACCAGTCGAAGCTCACGCTCATGAGCGAGTCGCTCCGGAACGACGGCCGCGTCTGGGTCCCGAAGCGCAAGGGCGACGCGCGGTCCCCGGACCAGATCCCGGACGCCGAGCGCGACTACTACCTCGAGCGGATCTACCCGACCTACGGCAACCTCGCCCCGCGCGACATCGCCTCGCGCGCCGCGAAGAACGTCTGCGACGAGGGACGGGGGGTCGGACCGGGCGGGCTCGGCGTGTACCTCGACTTCCGCGACGCCTTCGCCCGGCTCGGCCGGAAGGTCCTCGACGAGCGGTACGGGAACCTCTTCGAGATGTACGAGCGGATCACCGGTGACGATCCGCACGACGTGCCGATGCGGATCTACCCCGCCGTCCACTACACGATGGGCGGGCTCTGGGTGGACTACGACCTCATGACCACGATCCCCGGCCTGTTCGTCGGGGGCGAGGCGAACTTCTCCGACCACGGGGCGAACCGCCTCGGCGCGAGCGCGCTCATGCAGGGCCTCGCCGACGGCTACTTCATCCTCCCCTACACGGTGGGCGACTACATCGCCCACGGCGGCCTCGCGAAGGTCGACACGAGCCACGCGGCCTTCCGGGACGCGGAGCGCGAGGTCGCGGCGCGCACGGACCGGTTCCTCTCGATCCGCGGGACGAAGCCCGTCGATCACTTCCACCGCGAGCTCGGGGCCCTGCTCTGGAACGACTGCGGGATGGCCAGGACCAAGGCGAGCCTGGAGCACGCGCTCCGGGAGATCCCGCCCATCCGCGAGGCGTTCTACCGAGATCTCCGCGTCACGGGCTCCGGCGAGGAGCTCAACAACGAGCTCGAGCGCGCCGGGCGTGTCGCCGACTACTTCGAGCTCGCGGAGCTCCTGTGCTTCGACGCGCTCCACCGGAACGAGTCCGCCGGCGGCCACTTCCGCGTCGAGTACCAGACGCCCGACGGCGAGGCGCGGCGGAACGACGACGAGTTCGCCTACGTGGCGGCGTGGGAGTGGAAGGGGCCGGACACCGCGCCGGCGCTCCACAAGGAGCCGCTCGAGTTCCAGTACGTCCCGCTGCAGCAGCGCAGCTACAAGTGACGGAGGCGTCGTGCGCATCGTCCTCGAGATCTGGCGGCAGCGGGGCGCGCGCGAAGGCGGGCGGTTCGTCCGGTACGAGGTGCCGGACGTGAACGAGCACATGTCGTTCCTCGAGATGCTCGACGTGCTGAACGGCCGGCTCGTCGAGAAGGGCGAGGACCCGGTGGCGTTCGACTCCGACTGCCGCGAGGGCATCTGCGGCACGTGCGGGTTCCTCGTGAACGGCGAGGCGCACGGGCCGCTGCGCAACGCGACCATCTGTCAGACGCACATGCGCCACTTCTCCGACGGCGACACGCTGCGCCTCGAGCCGTGGCGCGCCGCCGCCTTCCCGGTCATCAAGGACCTGGTCGTCGACCGGAGCGCCCTCGACCGGATCATCGCGGCGGGCGGGTACGTCTCGGTGCGCGCGGGCAGCGCTCCGGAGGCGAACGCGATCCTCGTCCCGAAGACGGAGGCGGACCGGGCGATGGAGGCCGCGGCGTGCATCGGCTGCGGCGCCTGCGTCGCGGCGTGCCCGAACGCGTCGGCCGCCCTCTTCACCGGCGCCAAGATCTCCCACCTCGGCACCCTCCCCCAGGGCCAGCCGGAGCGCCCGCTCCGCGTCCTCTCCATGACCACGCAGGCCCGCGAGGAGCGCTTCGGCCACTGCACCACCATCGGCGAGTGTGCCGCCGTCTGCCCGGCCGGCATCCAGCTCGAGGTGATCGCGCGGATGAACCGGGACTTCATCAAGGCGACGCTCGGCTACCGCGAGGACGCCGAGCCCGTCGCGGTCGTCCCCCGGACCTCCGCCCTGCGGGGCCACGAGGCCGAGCCCGGCCGCGGCCAGGACCGCTCCGTCCGCCCCGACCAGCCGGCGCAGCCGAACCGCACGGGGTCGTAGGGCGGATCAGGCGAGCTCGGGCTCGTACAGCACCGGCTGGACGGCCCGCGCCTCGCTGGGGAACCACGGGTCCCACGGGAAGCGCCCGTCGGCGTCCGCCCAGACGCACTGCAGCGCCGGGAACCGCGCGCCGTCGTGGTACCACAGCGCGTAGCCGAGCCACGCCGGGTAGACCCGCGGCGGGATGGTCCGGAACGCGGCGACGCGACCGTCGGCGATGTCCTCCGCCACGTCTCCGTGCTGGAACCGCTCGCCCGCGCGCACGCGCCCCGCGATCCGGTCCACCGTCTCCGCGAGCGCCTCGCGCGAGAGGCCGAGCACCGCGATCTCCGGGTGATCGAAGCCGTGGAACAGGCCGACGGAGAAGGCGTGCCCGGGCCGGTCCGGGCGCGCCTCGTAGACCAGCGTGTGCCAGCCGCGCTCGGCGACGTCGGCGAGGAGGCGGAGGTCGGGCGTCTCGAGCGCCTCGCCGGGCCGCGGCGGGAACCGCGGATCGAGCCCCGGCCACCGGCGCGAAGGGCGCCGCGGGAAGAGCACCGGGCCGGCCTCGGTGTGCCACCGGGCGGCCACGTTTCGCCGCTCCAGCACGGACCCGCGCGGGTGGAGCACGATCTCGACGGCCGTCGGGTCGCGGCGGACGAGCTCCTCGAGCGGGACCGCGCGGACGTCTCCGGGATCGTGCTCCCGCATGCCGCAGCGGAACCGCCACTCGGGCGCCTCCGGATCTTCCCCACGCGCCGCACGCAGGATCGGCGCGCAGCCCTCGGCCACGTGCCGGCAGCACTCCGCGAGGAGCGGCTCCATACCCGGAGAGCAGAGCACGGTCGGAGCGGGTTGTCACCGGCCCGGGCCGGGGGGCCGGCCTCCAGGGGCCCGGGCGAACGGAAGAGGACCTCACGCGGCGCCGTAGACGATGCGCGGCGCCCGGGTGGCGGTGAGGTCGCGGTACAGGGCGTCGTAGCTGAGGCGCATCTGGTCGAGGCTGAACTCGCGCTCCACGATCTTCCGCCCGCGCTCGCCCATCCTGCGGCGCAGGGCGGGGTCCCGGAGGACGTCGAGGATGCGCCGCGCGAGCGCCGCGGGCGCGCCGGGCGGGACGAGGTAGCCGGAGTGGCCGTCGCGGACCATCTCCGGCGAGCCGCCGACCGCGGTCGCGACGACCGGCAGCCGCATCGCCATCGCCTCGAGGATGGCGTTCGAGATGCCCTCCGCGTAGCTCGCGGAGACGCTCAGCGCGGCGCGGGCGAGGATCGCGGGCCCGTCGCGTCGATGGCCGAGGAAGTGGCAGCGGGCCGCGATCCCGAGCTGCCGCGCCTGGCGCTCGAGCGCCGGGCGCCTCAAGCCGTCGCCGACGAGCACCAGGTGAGCGTCCGGCCGCTCGCGCAGCACCTCGTGCATGGCGACGAGGAGGTCGCCCTGCCCCTTCACCGGGTGGTGCATGTTGGCGATGCAGACGATCCCGCCGGGATCCGGCGGCGGCGCGTCGGGAGGCTCCGTCGCGATGCGGTCGAGCTCCTCCAGATCGACCCCGTTCCGCACCACCACGACGCGGTCCGGCTCGACGCCCTCGCGGATGCAGAGGTCGCGGATGCACACGGCGTTCACGAGGACCCGGTCGGCCCGGCGCGACGCGGCGGCGAGCAGCGGCCGGCGGTAGCCGACGAGGTGGTGTCCGAGGTCGACGCGGGTCACGACGACGGGGACGGCGGCGAGCCTCGCGACGATCGTCCCGAGGACGTTCGTGTAGACGTCCTGCGCGTGGACCAGCGCGATCCTCTCCGACTGGACGAACCGGACGATGCGCGCGAGCTGCCAGGCCGTGTTCGGACGGAGCATCCGGTTGCCCACGTCGAAGACGACCGGGCGGACCCCGGCGGCGGCCAGGTCGGGCAGGTGCTCGCCGTCCATGTGCAGGACCGCGACGATGGGCTCGTACCGGGCGCGGTCCACGGTGCGGACGTGCAGGACCGTCTGGCGCTCCTGTCCGCCCAGCCGGAAGCGGTTCTGGAAGATCAGCACCTTCACCGGCGCGCTCATCGCCGCGCTCCTCCGGCGACGCGCGGCGCGGTCACGAAGGCTCCTCCGCGGCGGCGGCGCGGACGCGCGCGATGCGGATCACCGCCGCCGCGCAGGCGAAGAGGACGTACAGGAACCACGACAGCGAGTAGCCGTTCACCATCTCGCAGAGCAGGTACCCCGCGAGCGCGGCGAAGATCGCCCGCGCCTCCGCGCCGACCAGGCCGTCGCGGCCGGCGCGCCACGAGCGCCAGAGCAGCCACGCGCAGAACGTCGCGAACAGCGCGAAGGCCATGACGCCCAGCTCGCCGACGATCTCGAGGAGGATGTTGTGCGCCACGTACCGGTGGCCGCCCGCCTCGAGCGGCGCGTACGGACCCCACGCGTCGATGAAGGCGCCCGCCCCGACGCCCGCGAGCGGCCGATCCTCGACGACGCGCCCCAGCACCATCCAGGCGTGCCGCCGCCCCGCCACCGACGCGTCCTCCTCGTACGCGGCGATGGTCCGGGACCGCGCCCAGAACGTGCTCGGGGCGAGGACCGCGAGGCCGACCGCGATGGTCACGGCGACCAGGGCGCCGCGCAGCGCCACGCCGCGGCCGCGGAGCAGGAACAGCAGCCCCGCGAGGGCCGCAGCGACCGAGCCGGACCGTGAGTGCGTGAGGACGATCGCGGTGATCTGCGCCACGACGATCCCCGCGAAGAGGAGCCGGTGCGCGCGGCGGCGGGCCGTGAACGCCCCGTACATCGCGAACGGCAGGACCGCGACGAGGCTCATCGCGAGCCGGTTCGGGTCACCGTACAGGCCGCGCCAGTGGGTCCGGAAGCCCTCCACGAGGTGGTCGTCCGTCTTCCAGATCCACACGCCGCCCAGCGCCGGCCCGAGCGAGGCGAGCGCAGCGACCAGCATGAAGCGACGGAGCCGCGCGCGCGTGTCGAGCCCGTTCTGCACCGACACGAAGACGATCGCCATCTTCATGCCCTCGACCGCCGCGTGCGCCGTGTCGGCGCGCGAGAGCGTCCACGCGAGCGAGAGCGGGATGAACGAGAGGTAGGCGAGGAGCGCGAGCGACCCCGGGCCGCCGATCCGGATCCGCTCGCCGGAGGTCACCCGGTGGAGGAGCACCGCCCCGGCCGCGACGCCCATCGAGACGAAGCCGAGGCGGAGCCGCTCGAAGACCGGCCACCAGTACATCGGGTTCGAGTACAGGAGCGCGACGAACGCCACCGCCGCGCCGTACGCGAGATCGCGCCACCGCCCGCTGGCCCGCGCCAGGGCCGCGTCGCGCGCGACGAGCGTGTCGTCGAGGGCCGCCGCCGATGCTTCCATCCCGCCTCCGCCGCCGCTTCGCGGTTCCCGTTCGCCGTGAGCCTGTCGAAGGGCGCCCCCGCTCGTGGCTCGACAGGCTCACCACGAGCCGCTCCTGCCGTCAGACCGTCGCGACCCGCTGCGCGGGCGCCCTGCGCACCTCGACGGCCGCGACGTGCGCCCTGATCTCGTCGACCTTCGCCTCCCACCCCTCGCCACGCACGAGCGCCGAGCGAGCCGCGTCCGGACCGCCGGACCGGAGCGCCTTCCCGACCTCCGCCACGAATTCCTCCGCGGTGCGCGTCACGGTGCAACCGGGGATCTGCCGCAGCTCCGGCAGGTCGGTGCAGACGTTCGGCAGGCCCGCGGCGACGTACTCCCTCGCCTTGAGCGGGTTCGCCGCGAGCGCGAGCTCGTTCCGCCGGAACGGCGTGAGCGCGACGTCGAACCCGCGGCACCACGCGGGCAGCTCCGCGTACGGGCGGCGCCCGAGGAGGAAGACGTTCGCCGCGCCGTCCAGCGCGCGGAGGTCGGTGATGACCTTCCCGAGGAGCACGACCGAGGCGTGCGGGTAGGCGTCCGCGACGCGCCGGACGAGCTCGAGGTCGATCCAGTCCGCCAGGAGCCCGAAGAACCCGATGACCGGCCGCGGGAGCCGCGCCAGCGGCTCGGGGATCCGGAGGCCGGGATCGAGGGCGCGCGCGAAGTGGGCGTGGTCGACGCCGTGGCGGACCAGCACGGTGTGCGGGTTCACCTCGCGCTTCGCCGCGAGGAGCTTCTCCGAGGACGCGATCACGAGGTCGGCGCGCCGGAGCAGCCGCCGCTCGAGCTCCGCCACGTGGCTCGACGCGTCGCTGAACGCCGAGAACTCGTCGACCACGTGATAGACGACGAGCGACTCCCCGAGGGTTCCGGCCACCGCCGCCGCGCTCGGGAGGAAGCTCCAGGAGATCGGATCCCGCATCCCGAGCCGGCGCATCGCGTTCAGCACCTGCAGCCGGAGGAGGTGGCGGTTGGCCGCCCGGGCGAGCTCGCTGCCGTACGCGGGGACGTAGAGCGGCGGCAGGACGTGCAGGTTCGGCTCGGGCTGGAACGTGCCGCGCGCCACGTCCTTGAGCTTCTTCCAGACCCGCGCGGCGTCGGACGCCGTCGCCCGCGGCCCGCGGTTCCCGATGGAGTTCACCCACAGCACGCGGTTCTCCCGGGAGAGGATCCGCATGATGTGGGTCTTGGACAGGGGGTCCCCGTCCCAGTCGTTGGAGAAGCAGACGATGTCCCGCCCCTGGAGCGCCCGCACGGCCACAAGGTGGGTGCGGCGCCGGCGCTCCGGCCACCGTCCGGTGGGGGCGGGGCGCCGCCGGCGGCCGCGCCCCGCTCGCCCCCATCAGCTCGCGGCCTGGGCGTCCGCCCCGTCCGGCCCGGCCCCGCGCGGCGCGCCGTCGTCGCCGACGCCCTCGTCCCCGAGGGCGTCGGCCCGCTCGCCCGGGACGGAGTGCGCGAGCCCGAGCGCCGTGAAGACGCCCTCGAGGTTGCACGTGGCGAGCGCCGGGCTGTAGCCGCGCGGCCCGGCCGTCGTGTTCTCCCAGACCATCTTGCGCCGCAGCGTGAGCGGGTCGCCGCCGCGGACGTTCTCGCAGTCCTCGGTCGTCAGAGCCGCCTGGAAGCCGAGCTCGCCCACGGCGCGGCGGACCGCCGGCGTGTGAAAGCCGTTCGGGTACGCGAAGAACCTCGGCGGGCGCCCCACGCGGTCCGCGATGTCGTCACGGCAGCCGGCGATCTCGCGGCGCGCCCCGGCGAGCGAGAGGTTCGGCAGCACGGCGTGCCACACCGTGTGGCCGCCGATCTCGAACCCCGCCGCCGCGAGCGCCCGGACCTCGTCCCAGTCCATGATCCGGGTCGCCGGCGGCAGGTCGGCGTCGCCGAGCCCCACCCGCGCCGAGAGCGCGTCGGCGACGACGACCAGATCGGCATGGCGCAGGCGGGAGATGAGCCGGTCGAGCGTCGCGGCCGGGCCGCGCTCGGCGCACGCGGAGAGGAGGGCCTGGGCGCCGCGCTCGAGCCCCGCGCGATCGGGCGGGATCCCGCGGTCCTGCAGCTCGGTCAGGCACGCGAAGATGCGGTCGTGCGGGAGCCGGCGCCCGGTCCCGACATAGCCCGTGGAGAGGAACGCGGCCGCCGGGATCCCGAGCTTCTCGATGATGGGGAGCGCGACGCCGTGCACGTCGGCGTAGCCGTCGTCGAAGGTGATCGCCACGGCGTCCTTGCGCGACGGGGCGCCCGGCGGCTCGGAGAGGATCCGGCACGCGTCGGAGAGCGACACGAGCTCCCGCGTCCGCGCCAGCTGCTCGAGCTGGAGCTTCAGCGTCGAGGTGGAGATGAGGAGTGACGCGAGCCCCTCCTCCGCGTCGGCGCGGTAGTCGTGCGTCACGCGGTGGTACGAGACCACCAGCACCCGCGCGCCGCCCGCCTCCCGCCGGCGCAGCGCCCCGAGGACGCGCGGCGCACCGCACGCCGTGAGCGCCCGCGCCAGCATCACCTTCAGCGCCCGCCGCGCGATCCAGCGGGGGCTCCCGTCCGCGCGCTCCGGCATCCGCGGCTACGCCCTCCCCTCTGCGGCGGCGGGCGCCGCTGCGCCGGCCTCGAGACCCCGCCGCGCGCGCTGGAGCGCCGCCCAGGCGCGCTCCGGCGCGAGGGCGCGCGCGGCGCCCCGCGCCGCCCGCCACGCGCCGTCCGCCGCGACCGCCGCGCTCGCGCGGAAGGAGGGCGCCCGGACCCGCACCGCGCAGAGCTCCCGCCGATCCGCGGACCAGTCGAGCTTGTACGGCTCCTCGCCCCGGAGGAAGTCGTAGTACCTGAGCCCGCGGGCGTAGGCGTCCTCGATGGTGCGGCCGACGAGGACCATCCCCGGGCTCCGGACCGACCACTCCGGATCGTAGCCCGACTGGTAGTAGTGGAAGGTGCCCCCCGCCTCGACCCCGTACACCGCCGCGATGGACCGGTCGCCCACGAGCAGGCGGTACAGCCGCAGCCAGCCGCGCGCGGCGAGGCGCGGGACGGCGTCCCGGTGGAAGTCCTCCACCGATCCCGGCGGGATGCCGTAGCTCCCGCCCTCCGCGGCCCAGCGCAGCCGGTGGAGGCGGAGGAAGTCCTCGAGCGCGGGGCCGGCCTCGTCCGGCGCGGCGGCGACCTCGATCCGGAACCCCGGCTGCTTCGCGAGCCAGCGGACGCGGCGGCCGTAGGTCTCGCGGCGGCGCATCCTCCGCACGTGCGCCTCGAACGTGCCGCGCACCGCGAACCCCGGGCACGCGAACCGGCGCCGCGCCTCGACGTCGACGCCGCCGGGCGCGAGCACCTGCCGGAGCACCGCCGCCGTGGGCGAGCCGAACGGGAGGTCCTCGAGGTCGAGCAGGTCCCACCCGCCGGCGGCGAGCGCGCCCGCGATGGCGGCGCGCGCGGCGGAGCCCGCGCCGGCGCGCGCCAGCAGATCGAGCCCGTCCGCGCCGGTGATCCCGTTGCCGAGGAGCTGCCAGCGGCGGACGCCGGGGAGCGCCGGCCGTGACGCGAGGAGCAGCAGGCCCTCGAGGCGGCCCGCCCCGTCGCGCGCCTCGAGGATCCAGAGCGCGCGCCTTCCGCCGAAGCGGCGCCACCACGGCAGCAGCCACTCCGGCGCGAGGAACGGGCTCGGGACCCCCGCGGCGTCCACCAGCGCGGACCACTCCGGCGCGAGCGCCTCGAGGCGGGCCGGGTCGTGGCTCTGGTGCACCGCGAGTGCCGTCGCGGCGGGGGCTCCGCTCACGTGAGCGCCTCCTTCACGCACCGCGCGATGAACGCCATGTCCTCCGGCGAGAGGTCCTGGTGGACCGGCAGCTCGAGCACGCGGCGCCGGAGCGCCGCCACCTCCGGGAACGCGTCGGCCGCGCAGAGCGGGTGGCCGTTCCGCCAGAAGTCGACGGTCTCGATGCCGCGCGCGGCGAGCCGCGCCTTCACCGCGGCCTTGTCGTCGCAGAGGAGCGGGTAGAACAGCGGCGACACGCCGGCCGGGACCTCCGCGAACAGCGGCGGGACGCGATCGCGGAGCCGCCCGAGCAGCAGGAAGTAGTTCCGCCGCCGCGCCGCGACGATCGCCGCCGCGTCCACGCGGCGCGCGATCGCCTCGGAGAGCCCGCTCATCCCGAGGTGCACCGCGCCGGGGTCGAACGTGCTCGTGCCGGTCGAGACGGGCTTCAGGCCGGAGGCGCCGCGGAGCGCCCGGTACGTGCCGCGCACGACCGCCCGGATCGCCTCTCCCGCCTCGCCGAGCCGGAACGCGGCGTTCGCCACGAGCGCTCCCGCGGCGTGGGACAGCGTCGAGACGAGCGGCGCCGCCACGGGGCGCGGGGGCGCGCTCGCGAGGCCCGTCGCGTTCACGACGAGCGCCCCGCCGTTCGGGACCGGGAGCGCCTTGTAGAAGCAGAAGATGCCGAGGTCGCCCGTCGAGCCGAGCGGCCGCGTCCCCTCCGCGGAGAGGAGCGCGAGCGCGCAGTCCTCGATGACCGGCAGCCCGGCCCGGGTGGCGACGGCGCGCACGTCGTCCATCGGCTGCGGGAAGCCGGCGTAGTGGATGACGTAGACGGCGCCGGTCCTCGGGCCGATCTTCGCGACGAGGTCCTCGAGATCGAGGCGCATGCGCGCGTCGACCCGTACGAAGCGCGGCACGGCGCCGGCCGCCACGAGCGCGGCGATCTCCACCCCGTGGTGATAGGCGGGGACGAGCACCTCCCGGCCGGCGAGCCCGAGCAGCCGCACGCCGTGGAAGACGGCGTTTCTCGCGAAGTAGAAGCGGGTCGTGCCCGGCGCGCCCAGCGGGAACGGTGGGGGGCGCTCGGCGGCCAGCGGAGAGAGCAGCCCCGGCCAGAGCGTCGGCAGCGCCGGGATGAACCGCCGCCGCCGCTCGTCCGGCGCCGGCCAGCTGCGCACCGCGATCGCCCGCGTCATCGCCGCCATGCGAGGACCTCCTTCACGACCGGGCGCACCCGGTGCTTCAAGGTGTGCATCGCGCGACCCGCCAGAGAGGGCCGGTACACGTACAGCCAATCGTGGGGCCTGTGCCGGGGCTCCCAGTCGCGCTTCCACTCCATGTCCGGCCCCAGGAAGTCCAGCTCGCGGAGGCCGCGCGCCTCGCACTCGGCGAGCACCTCGCGGTGGAGCAGCTGCCCCGGCGACACGGCGCCGAGCTCCTCGTCGTAGGCCGTCTTCGGCAGGTAGTAGACGCCCCGGTGCACGAGGCCGAGATGGATCGCGACGGCGCGACCCTCGAGCAGCAGCGCGCGGATCGCCAGCGCACCCCGGGCTGCGGCGTCCCGCGCGACGCGCGTGTAGAAGGCCACGAGCCGCGGGTCGCCGGAGATGGCCGTGCCCTTCTCGCCCTTCCAGCCGGCGGCCTCGAGCGCGAAGAACTCGCCGAGGGCGCCGTCGAGATCGCCCTGCCCGTCCTCGCGCCGGAGCGCGACCGCCCCGAGCTCGCCCAGCCGCCTCGCCCTGCGGCGGAGGTTCGCGCGGAACTTGGAGGACGTGCGGGCCTCGGCGCCGTCGCCACCGAGCGTCACGTAGGGCGTGCGGAGCGACTCCCAGCGGCCGGCGAGGTGCCGGTCGGCGCGGGCGAGGGCCTCCACCAGCGTCGAGGTCGGCCCGTCCCGGACGAGATCCCGGAGGAGGAGCACGTCCCAGCGGACCCGGTCCCGCAGGTGAGCCCAGAGCGCGGCCGCGGCGCCCGACGCGTCGGGGCCGAGCGCCCATTCGACCCGACACGAATGATCGTTCGCCGGGGCGGCGAGGCGCACCAGGCCGCGCGCCCGCTCCTCGAGGAGCGGCGCGAAGCCCGCCGCGGTGCCGTGCCCGTCGCGCGCCACGAGGACGCGGAGGCGTCCGTCCGGCGCGAACGCGTCGAGCCACGCCGCGATCCACTCGTGCCGCACGAACGGCAGGTCCACGGGGCCGCGGGCGACGAGCGCGTTCCACTCGTCGCGGAGCGCATCGAACGCCGGCCGGCCCTCGAGCGCCTCGACCCGGTACGGCAGGCGCGACGGCGCAGGTACGGCGAAGAGCGTCTCAGCGGTCCCGAGCACGATAGTGGATCTCCTCAGCGCGCCCGGGCGATCCCGAGGAGCGCTCGCGCGAGCTTCTGAGGGTCGTGGCGTCCGAGGTCCCCGGCCGCCAGCAGGTCGGTGACGACCGGCACCGCGCCGAGCGCGTCGATCGCACCCCGGTCCACCTCGACGGGCCGGGCGCCGCGCGCGGCGAGCGCCGCGACGAGCCCGGGCGGCAGCGGCGGGCGGTGAACCAGCGCGACGTCGATCACGTCGCCGAGCTGCCGCTGGACGGCGCGGACGTGGTCCGCGGCGGTGAAGCCGTCGGTCTCACCGGGTTGCGTGAAGAGGTTCACCACGAGCACGCGGGTGGCGCGCGTCGTCCGGAGCGCACCGGCGACGCCCCGGCCGAGGAGGCTCGCGAGGACGCTCGACCAGAGGCTGCCCGGCCCGAGGACGACGAGATCGGCGTCCCGGATCGCGTCGAGCGCCTCGGGCGGCGCCGGCGCCGGCCGCGCGAGCCGGAGCGCCGCGACCTCGCCCCGCGCCGCCGCGAGCGCGCACTCGCCCCGCACGACGCGTCCGTCCGCGAGGTCCGCCACGAGCTCCACCGGGCCCTCTGCCGCCGGCAGCACGCGCCCGCGCGCCTCCAGCAGCTCCGCGGCCGCCGCCGTCGCGCGGGAGAGATCGCCGAGCTGCTGCGTGAGCGCGGCGAGGATCACGTTGCCGACGGTGTGCCCGGCGAGCGGGCCGTCGCCGTCGAACCGGTGCTGGAACAGCGCGGCGAGCGGGTTCGACCCGGCGGCGAGCGCCACGAGGCAGTTGCGCGCGTCACCGACCGCCGGGATCCCGTAGCGCCGCCGCAGCTCGCCGGAGCTGCCCCCGTCGTCCGCCGTGGTCACGAGCGCCGTGACCGCCACCGGCCGGCCCTCCTCCGGCTCCACGCCGGGCGCGAGGCCGGCGAGCACCCGCGGCAGCCCGGTGCCGCCGCCGGTCGCGACGACGCGCAGCGGCCGCACCGCCGGCGCGGGCCCGACCGGGAACGAGAGCTCCTCGAAGGTCCTCATCGCGCCCCCTTCCCGAGCAGCACCACCTTCGCGGTCGCGAGGAGGCAGACCAGGTCGAGGAACAGCGACGCGTTCTTGATGTAATAGAGGTCGTACTCGAGCTTCTTCGCCTGCTCCTCCATCGTCGAGCCGTACCCGTACCGCAGCTGGGCCCAGCCGGTGATCCCGGGCTTCACGAGCTCGCGGAGCGCGAACAGCGGCCAGCGCCCCTTCAGCTCGGACAGGAAGACGCCGCGCTCCGGCCTGGGACCGACGAAGCTCATGTCCCCGCGCAGCACGTTCCAGAGCTGGGGCAGCTCGTCGAGGCGCGCCTTCCGGAGGAAGCGCCCGACGGGCAGGACGCGCGGATCGCGGTCGGTCGCCCACGCGGCGCCGAGCTGCTCGGCGTCGCGGCGCATCGTCCGGAACTTCCAGATCCGGTAGGCCGTGCCGGCGCGCCCGGTCCGCTCCTGGGAGTAGAGGATGGGCCGGCCGTCGGAGAGCCAGATGGCGGCGGCCACGAGCGCCATCACCGGGACGCCGACGAGGAGCCCCGCCGCGGAGACGAGGAGATCCAGGGTTCGCTTCCCGGTCCGCGTCGCCCGCGAGACCCGGAAGCCCTCGTCGAAGATGAGCGCCGACGGCCGGACGAGCGAGAGCGGGATGCGCTGGAGCGCGGCCTCGGCGAAGCCCACGTCGTCCACCACCCGGTGCCCCCCGGTGCGCAGCGCGAGGAGGGCGTCGACCGGGAGCCCCTCGCGGCGGTCCTCCATCGCGACGACGATGACCTGCGCGCGGACGCCGCGCGCGATCTCGCCGATCGCGCCGGTGCGGAGCAGCTCCGGCGCGACCACCGGGATCGTCCGGCTCCCCTCCGACGGGACGAACCCGACGACCTCCCAGAGGCCGTCCGCCTCCCGCTCCACGGCGCGGGCGAGGTCGCGCGCGCGAGGCCCGACGCCGAGGAACAGGACCCGCGTCGGCGCTCCCACGACCGCCGGCATGAGCACCCGCGCCGCGATCACGCCGAGCGCGCCGCCCGCCGCCGCGAGCACGAGGGACCGGTGCAGCATCCACCCGGGCAGCACGAGCTGCAGCGCGAGGTCCGCGACGCCGAGGGCGATCACCGCGACGCCGAGGGCGCGCAGCAGCCGCCGCCCGTCGGCGCGGTCGCGCACGGCCGCGTGCAGGTCGTAGAGATCCCCGAGGTACAGCGCGCCGGCGAAGAAGAGCGAGGCGAGCCCCGCGCGCAGGATCGCCGGCATGACCGGCGCCGCCGCGCCGCTCGCCTGGGCCGCCACGGGGCCGAGCGACGCGCCCGCGAGGAGCGCCACCACGAGGACGGTCTCCTCCGCGAGGAAGTACACCGCCTTCCGCGGAGAGAACCAGTGATTGAAGACCCGGACCAAGACTCCCCCTCCCCGAACCGCCCGCCTCGAGCCGCCCCCCGGCTCGCGCCCTCACAAACCTGGGACGTGCTCGCGCCACGTACATCACCCGCGCGAATCCCCATCCTCTCGGCTCGCTCCGCCCGGGCCCGCAGGAGCCGTTCGCGGTGAGCCCGTCGAGCCACGAAGTGCGCGGCGGGGCGCCCTTCGGCGAGCTCGGGGCGAACGGGTGTCGCCTCGAGACGACACGGCCCCACGCGGCGTGCGCCGCGCGGGGCCGTCGGGGAAGCGCCCGTGCCCGCCCTACCGCCCCCGCGGCCCCCCGGAGCGATGGCGCGCGACGAGGCGCATCGCCAGGACGATCCAGCCGGCGACGCCCGCGGCGACGGCGAACCCCGCCGCGAAGGCGAGCGTGGCGGTCGGGTCGGCCGCGTGCGGCAGCGTGACGACGACGGCGACCACGGCGTCACCCCGCGCTGCGGCGCGAGCCCGGCACGGGGACGGCGTCCGCCGAGTCCGCGTGGAGCCAGCGGCCCTGGCCCGCGGACGCGGGGTCCACGTCGTTCAGCACGACGCCCGCGGCCCGCTCGCCCAGGGCCTCGAGCGCGAGCCGCACGACGTTCCGCGGCGTGACGCCGGCGCGGATCACGAGGATCACCGCGTCCGCCGCCGCCGCGAGCCGGTCGCCGTCGGCGAAGGCGAGCGCCGGCGGGGCGTCGAGCACGACGTGTTCGTACGCCGCGCGGAGCTGCTCGACGATCGCGGGCACCCGCGGGCTCCGGAGCGACGCCGCGGGGTCGCGCGCGTCGCCGGCGCAGAGGACGGCGAGGCCGCCCACGCGGACGACCGCCTGCCCCAGCTCCGCGGTGCCGTCGAGGACGTCGGCGAGGCCAGCGCGGGGCGCGAGCCCGAGCAGCGCGGCGAGCGTGGGGCGCCGCAGGTCGGCCTCGACCAGGATGACCGTCTTGCTCTCCTGCGCCGCCGTGAGGGCGAGGTTCGCCGCGGTCGTGGTCCGCCCCTCTCCGCGTCCGGCGGAGGTGATCGCGACGACCCGCGCCGGCCGCCGGGAGGCGACCCGCAGGAGCCGCTGGAACAGCACGCGGTACTGCACCGCGGCCTGGGACTCGGGCGCGGCGAGGGCGACGAGCCGGCTCTCCGGCGCGGCCGCGGGGTGGGACGCCTGCAGGGTCTCGGCTGGGATCATGTTCGCTCTCCTGTCGCTGTCACGCGCCGTGGGTCCGCCGCGGACCGATCCGCGGGATGGCCGCGAGCACCGGGACGCCCAGCGCACCGGCGTCCTCCGGGCCCCGCATCGAGCCGTCGAGCCACTCGGCCGCTCCCGCCGCGCCGAGCCCCGCCGCCGTCGCGGCGAGCAACGCGAGCATGAGCAGGCGGCCGCGATCCGGCGCGGACGGCCGGTTCGGCGTCACCGGCGCCTCGACCGTCCGGAAGAGCCGGTCGCCGTCGACGGTGAGGAGCTGCTCGGCGGCCGCGGCGTCGGCGCGCCGGGACACCGTCGACACGTACTTCGCCTTCAGGACGTCGTAGTCGCGGGACAGCGCGGCGAGCTCCTGTCCCCATCGCGGAGCCGCCTCGACGCGCTTCTGGTACGACGCGAGCTCCTTCGAGAGGTCCCCCACGACGGACTCGTGGCTGCCGATCTCGGCGTCGATGCGGCCGAGGTGCTCCTGGAGTCGCTCCTTCCGGTAGCGGCCCAGCTCGTCGTCACGCCGCGCGAGCGCCTCGTCGTACTCGCGCCGGGCGCGCTTCACGTCCGGGTGGTCCGGCGAGTAGGCCGCCTCGGCGGCCTGGAGCTTGCGCTCCGCGAGGTCGAGAGCCGCCTCGGACATGCCGGGCACGCTCGGCGCCTCCGGGATCGCGGCCAGGAGCTCGGTCTTTCGACGGCGCGCGTCGGTGATCGCGGCGAGGTGCATCTCGATGAGCGACTGCGCGCGCGCCGCCGCGCGGGCGTTCGTGTCGACCATCTCCGGCAGCTCCGGCGCGTGCTGCAGCTTGAAGGCGAGGATCCGGTCCTCGTACGCGGCGAGGTCCTTCGACATCCCGGTCGCCTGCGCGTCGAGGGTCTCGCGGAGCGAGCGCGCCTGGCTCCTCAGCACGTCGCGCGTCATCTCCTCGTAGTACCGGGGCAGGAGGTCGGCGGCCTTCGTCACCTTCTGCGCGTCGGGGCCGCGCACCTCGACCACGAAGAGCAGCGCCGGCGGCCCGCCGGGCACCTCGCCCTCGAGCCGGACCTCGATCTTCTGCCGGAGCTTCTCGATGGCCTCCTCGCCGTGCACGTCCGGGAAGAAGTCCGTCTCCTTCACGACGCGCTCGAGCACCGGCCGGGCCAGGATGCCGTGCTTCAGGGTCCGCATCCGGTCCTCGAACGGCGTGACGCCCTGGGCCGGGAAGAAGTCGGCCGGCAGCCGCCGCGGCTCGATCTGCACCGTGGACGACGCCGTGTACTCGGCCGGCGTGAGCAGGGCGAGCGCGAGCCCGACGACGAGGACGATCGCGCCGATGAGGAGCGCCGTCCCCTTCCGCCGTCGCAAGGCCGCGAGCACGTCCTGCAGGGTGTAGGTCCGTTCCATTTCTCGTGCTCCCGTCTACCGGGGCTCCCAGCTCCACCCGAGCCGGAGCCCCACCGTGGTCCGCTCCAGCGCGGGGGACTGGTTGTCGAGCCGGTCGTAGTGGCTCACGTGCAGCGCCAGCCGGAGGCTCTGGGCCACGCGCCAGCCCAGCTCTCCGGACGCGGCGTACCCCAGGGTGGCATTCGCGCCGGTCGGGGCCTGCCCCGACCGCCAGATGCCGCCATCGCCGCGCAGGTCGAAGGTGCGCGTCCTGCCGAGCCGGCGCACGAACCCGACCTCGATGGAGTCCACGAGGCCGGGGCGCGCGGTCGATCCGATGCCGAGCCCGTGGACCGCGCTGGTCCGGAGATCCCACTCGCGGTTCGAGAGCTCGAGCTCCCCGCCGAGCTCCGGGACGAGGGCGTGCCCGTCCGGGCCGGTCCAGAACGCGGGGCCGGCGTAGACGTTCGCGAGCACGTGCCGCGTGATGCGGTAGCGCGCGCGGCCGCGGAGCCCGTGCGAGAAGGCGATGGCGTTGCCCTTCGGGTCGAATCCCTGGAAGAAGCCGAGCGCGTACGCGGCGCCGACCGAGAGGCGCCGCGTCAGCCGGTAGAGCGCCTCGGCGCCGGGCGCGTGCATCGCGCCGCCGGTCCGATCCTGGAACACGACCGTGCTCTCCGTGAACGTCACGGCGCCGTCGATCCGCTCCGCGACCCGGTACTCGGCGCGGCCGCGCCCGTTGATGGTCCAGGCGGCCTGCTCGCCGGACCGGAAGATGCCCATCTGCGCCAGGCCCACCGGGTCGTACGCGTAGCCTCCGCGGAGGACGCCGCCGAGCTCGAGCCGCCGCGTCGGCGTCGCCTTGAGCTCCAGGAGGCCGCGGTGGTTCCAGATGCCCTGGGGCGCGGCGCGGTCGTACACGAGGTAGTCGCCGAGGTAGAGCCCGTCGAAGTCCCAGAGGGGATCGCGAACGCGCAGGCCCAGCTCGGGCGAGACGCGCTCCATCCGGTCGCTGCGGCCGTCGTACAGCGGGTTGGAGTCGTAGCCGCCCTCGAGGGTGAGGCGGGCGATGGGTTCCGTCTCCGTGCTCGCCGCCGCCCGCGCCGGACCGATCAGGACGAGCGCGCACGCCGCCGCCGCCGCGATCCCGATCCGAGCCAGCGCACCCATCGCCCGCCCTCGCCTCCGCGCTCCGTGGAGCTGCCCCGTCCCGCTACGGCACGTAGAGGACGTCGCCGCCCCTGAGCCAGAGCGCACCCGCCGCCTCCCCCTTCACGAGATCGTCGTACGAGAGCCGGACGCGATCGGTCTTCCCGTCCTTCTGCTGACGGGTCCAGTAGACGTCGTCGCCGCCGAACTCGGTCCTCCCTCCCGCGAGGGCGATGGCCTGCACCACCGTCATCGGGCCGCGCAGCGCGAACCCGCCCGGCTTGGTCACCTCGCCGAGCACGAAGATCCGCGAGCCGTTGATCTCCCGGACCAGGACCGCGACCGCCGCGTCCTGGATGTACGGCGCGAGCGCCTTCGTGAGCCCGGACTGGAGCTCCGCCGGCGTCTTGCCCGCCGCCTCCACCTCGCCCGCGAGGGGCAGCGAGATCCGGCCGTCCGGCCGCACCGGCACGACGCGCGTCAGCTCCGGCTCGTGCCAGACGACCACCTCGAGCACGTCCTCGCGCCCGATGTGGTACTCCCCGAGGTCAGGGCGCTCGCCGGCCTTCTCGGAGAGCCCCCTGGACCCCGCGCACGCCGCGAGCAGGCCGGCCATAGACAACGCCCAGTACCCACGCACCATTCGACGCCTCCGCGGGCCGCTCGCCCGTCCGTTCGACGCGACGCCTTCGAGCACTTCGCGTGCCACCGCGGGCCGCGCGCCCCGACCGCCCGCCCGTTCGTCGCCCCGGCGCAGCTACGGCGCGCCGCGGCGGGCGGTCTCGCGCGCGCCGCGGGGAGAGGCGCTCGCCCGTCCGTGAACGTCGGGTGCGACCTCGCGGAAGACCTTTTCCCTCCGCGTGGAAGCGACGTTCCCGCGTTGCCGCGGCTCACCGCGCGCATGACGTTGCAGGAGGACGGCGCGCGGAGGGCTGCTGGGACGGGCGGCCGCGCGCCCGTGCGGAGGGCGTGGATGCTCAGGGCGGCGGCGTGGACGGTCGGCCTCTTCGGGGCCGGAATGATCATCTGTCGGCTCTTCCCGCTGTACTGGACCGAGCCTGTCGTGCTGTTCGGGCTCGGCATCGCGTTCCTCGCGGTGAGCGCCAGGACCGGCGTGCGCCCGCGGAGGCCGCGCGCGGTCGCTGCGAAGGAGGCTGCGGCGTAGGGCGGCCCGGCTCTCGAGGAGGCCTCGATCACGTGCCCGTGAACGTGCCCGGCTTCTCCGTCACGGGTCCGGGCACGCCCACGGAACGTGAACGGATGACGGGCGCAAGCGGCGCTCGCGCCCTTCAGTCCCCGATCACCGCCGCATCCCGCGGATCCACGATCCCGCAGTCCTTGATCTTGTAGAGCAGCGCCTTGTAGCTGATCTGCAGGCGCTTCGCGGCCTTCCGCTTGTTCCAGCCGGTCCGCATCAGGGCCCGCAGGATCGCCTCGCGCTCCGCGATGCGCGCGGCGCGGCGGGCGACGTCCTTGAGCGGCGCGTCCTCCGGGAGCGTCGCGTGCAGCGCCGCGTCCGGCCGCACGACGTTGGCCGCGCCGTTCGTCGCGGCGGGCGTCGCGGCGCCGGGGACGGCGGCGGCCGTGTTCGGCGGGCCGAGCTCGCCGAGCACCATCGCCGGATCGCGCAGCACCACGAGGCGCCGGACCAGGTTCTCCAGCTCGCGGACGTTCCCGGGCCAGTCGTAGGCGTGGAAGCGATCCATCACCTCGGGCGGGATCGCCTCGAGGCCTCCCCGGTACCGGGCCCGGTACTTCTCCACGAAGTGACGCACGAGCGGCCCGATCTCCTCCTTGCGCTCGCGGAGCGGCGGGACGCGCACGGTGACGACGTTGAGCCGGTAGAAGAGGTCCTCGCGGAAGGCGCCCTGCCGGATGGCCGCCTCGAGGTTCCGGTTCGTCGCGACGACGACGCGCGCGTCCACGCGGACGGACCGCTTGCCGCCCACCCGGTAGAACTCCTCGTCCTGCAGGACCTGCAGCAGCTTCGCCTGGAGCCGCGGGTCCATCTCGCCGATCTCGTCGAGGAAGATCGTGCCCTGGTGCGCGAGCTCGAACTTGCCGGGCTTCTCGGCGTGCGCGCCGGTGAACGCGCCCTTCTCGTGCCCGAACAGCTCGCTCTCGAGCAGCTCGCCCGGGAGCGCGGCGCAGTTGATCTTCACGAACGGGCGCGCGGCACGCCGGCTCGTCGCGTGGATCCGGCGCGCGATCACGTCCTTGCCCACGCCGCTCTCGCCGACGAGCAGCACCGGGACGTCCGTGTCGGCGATCCGCTCGACGAGCTCCCGGACGCGGTGCATCGCGCCGGAGAGGACGGGCAGCGCAGCGACGGGGTCGACCTCGGCGTCGGGCTGCGGCCGGGAGGCGGCGACGTCCGGGGCGCGCCGCGCCGGCCCGTCGAGGGCGCGGCGGAGCACGAGGTCCAGCTCGCCCGGGTCGAACGGCTTCGGCAGATAGTCGGTCGCGCCGAGCTTCATGGCGCGGACGACGTCCTCCGCCTGGGAGAGCGCGGAGAGCACGATCACCGGCACGCGCGGATCGCGCTCGCGGATCCGGCGGAGCACCTCGAAGCCGTCGGGCTCCGGCATCACCAGATCGAGCAGGACCGCGTCCGCGCCGGACGCCTCGAGCGAGGCGAGCGCCTCGGCCCCGCCGGCGGCGGCGCGGACCCGGTACCCCGCCGCCTCGAGGAAGGCGGAGAGGGCGGTCCGGGCAGCGTCGTCGTCCTCGATGACCAGCACGCTACAGTCGTGGTCCATCGCTTTTCCGTTCGTGGGACGGGACGTTGCCCCGCCGAGAACTTGGAACGACCACCGCGCGCCGGCACCGGCCCGAACGCGGCAGCGGGCGGACGAGCAGCCGGGCGGGTGTCCTCGGCTCGCGCTCGGGGCGCTTCCGTGCCATATCCCCCGCGTGCGCCTCTCGCGTCCGCGCGTCCTCGTCCGGGCCGCCCTCCTCCTCGTCGGCGGCGTCTTCATGCTCGTGAAGGCCCTCGAGGCGCGCCGCGCCGCGGCCGACGCCGGATCCGGCGCGCTGCTGCTCCAGCGCGTCGCGCTCGTCGAGGCGCTCGTGGGGATCCTGGCGCTGGGGGCGTCGGCGATGGCGGTGCTCGCGCTCCGGGGGCGCAAGCGGACGCACTCGCTCCGGCTGCGCGACCTCGATCCGCCGCGCCGGTGAAGGAGCCACCCCGGTCAGGGAGCCGGCCCCGCCGGGACGCGCCGGCCCCCGCGCGCGGTGCGAGGCTCTCGCGAGGAGGTCCTCGCATGCGCGTCCTCGTCGCCGTCGCCGCGGTATTCGCGCTCACGGCCTGCCCGCACCGGCCGCAACCCCCACCCGAGCAGAAGGCCGGCCTCACCGCCCCCGCCGTCGCGCCCGCACCCGCGCCGGGCCTGGTGGACGGGGCGACCGCGAAGCGGCTCGTCGCCGGAGGGGCGCGCCTCGTCGACGTCCGCACGCCGCAGGAGTACGCCGAGGGCCACCCGGCCGGCGCCGTGAACATCCCGTACGACGAGATCGCGCGGCGCGCCGCCGAGCTCGGCGGGCCCGACACGGGCGTGGTCGTCTACTGCGGCACGGGCCGCCGGAGCGGGATCGCCGCGCACACGCTCCGCGACCTCGGGTACACGAGCGTCTACGACATGCAGCGTGTGACGGCCTGGCCGGAGGACGGCGGCGCCGGGCCCCTGGCTCAGTAGATCCGCGCGACCTCGGCGCCGGAGTAGTACGCGCGCAGGATCTCGCGGTAGCCCTGCCCTGCCGCGGCGCGGCCGACGGCACCCCACTGGCACATGCCGGCGCCGTGCCCCCATCCGCCGCCGCGCAGCACGAACGCGTCGCCGTCCCGGTCCACGACGAACATCGCCGAGGGGAGGTTGCGGAGCAGCCGCCGGATCCGGAGCTCGCCCGCGACCTCCGCGGCGCCCGCGTCCCCCTCGACGACGAGCAGGCGCGCGCGGCCGGAGACGCCGCGGGATCGGACGGACAGCGCGCGCACCCGACCGACGCCGAGCGGCGCCACGAGCGCGTCCAGCTCGGCGGGCTCGAAGCGCCGCTCCCACCGGAAGTTCCGCGCCGCGGCAGGCTTCCGGCAGTACGCCGGCCCCGGATCGGCGAGGAAGGCCCGCAACCGCGCCTCGTCCTCGAGCCCGCCCTGGAACCGCCGCGCCTGCTCCGGCGGGAGGTCCGGGCGCCCTCGCAGGCTCGCCGACGGCGCGTTGCCCCACACCTTGTCGTTGTCCTCGCCGTGCCCACCGCACGTCGCGGAGTACACGGCGTCGACGAGGGTCCGGTCCGCCTTCCCGAAGAGCGCCTCACCGCGCGTCGCGCGGACCGCCTCGTCGGTGCGAGCCGTGCGGGCGCCGTCGCCGCGGTACGCCTGGCAGTGGACCTCGGCGCAGAGCATGAACGGATCCGTGAGGTGGCGCGCGCCGATCTGCGCGAGGACGTTCGAGCGCGCGGTCACCGCCTGCGCCTCGAGCGCCTGGAGCGGCGAGGACGCCGGCATCTCGCTCGGGACGAGGCCGCGCAGCAGCTCCTCGAGGGGCACCCCGTGGACGGCCGCGAGGGCGCCGCCGGCGTCGAGGGTCACGTACAGCCGGCCGACGTAGGCTCGGTCCTCGCGGGCGCGCACGGCCGGCCCGCGCTCGTGCTCCACCCCCTCCACGACGAACCCGGCGTCGTCCTGCACGAGCACGGTGAGCGCCGCGTCCGCGGCGCCGAGCGGCGCGCCGCCGTCGCCGAGAAGCTCGAGCCGGCCGCCCGGGCGGCCGACGATCTCGGAGTGCAGGAGGGCGAACGCGCCGGTGCGCGCGCGGACGTCCTCGACGGCGGCGCGCGCCGCCGCCTCGGTGCCGTCCGACTCGGCGAGGAGCAGCTCGCGCCGCCCGTCCACGACGCGCCCGGCGATCCCGTACACGCCGCCGATGACGCGCGTCGTGACCCGGACGCCGCGCGCCTCGTAGCTCGCGCGCTGGGCGTCGAGCCGCCCGCGCTCGGCGATGGGCGCCTCCGCGAGGAGCGCGTGCCACGCGATGACCGCGGGCACCGCGTCGCGCGCCCGCACCCGCAGCCGCGCGCCCGCCGGCACCTCGATGGCGGAGCCGCCCCGAAGGAGCACGCGCGCGGGGCCCCGCGGCCGGAACGCGATCTCGCGCTGGCCCTCCATGAGGCGGATCGCGACGAGCGGCTCGCCGCCCGCGGCGAACTCGAGCCGGTGCCCCCAGAGCAGCTCCATGGGGTCGGACAGATCGGCGAACGGCGGAGGCGGAGGAAGGTCGGGCGCGGGGAGCGGCGGGGGGAGCTCTGCCCCGATCGCCGTCGGTGCCGACGGCGTGCCCGTGACCGTGCCCGTGCCCGTGAACGTGCCCGGCTTCTCCGTGCCCGTGTCCCGAGTCCCGTGGCCCGTGGGCCCTGGCCCGCCAGCCGTGCCCGCCGCACCGTCGGTCGCGTTCGGGTTCGCGTTCGGGTTCGCGTTCGGGGTCGTTTCCTGGGAGTCCCTCTCCCCGGGGCCGCTCGCCGTCGCCGTCGCGTTCGCAGTCGCCGCGTTCCCGGTCGCGCCCGTCCCGGCGCGGTCCGGCCCGCGGCCGGTCGCACAGGCGACGACGAGCAGGATCGCCGCGAGACGCGCGCTGCTCACGGCGAGAGGCGCCGCTCCTTCTCCGCCGCGAGCGTCTCGAGCTCCGCCGCCGCCGCGCGCTGGGCCGGCGTCGCGGCAGGGTCGCGAAGCGCCTCCGCGGCGCGGAGCAGGCGATCGCGCTCGCCCTCCTCGCGGGCGCGCAGCGCCGTCACCATCGAGGCGACCTCCTCGCCGAGGTCGACGAGCAGATCGCGGGCGCGGAGCGGGCGGGGCGTCGAGAGGTCTCCGTCGGCGACGCGCCGGCACGCGCGCCCGAGCGCGTACGCCGGCCCGGCGATCCGGTGCGTGATCACCACCGCCGCCGCGAGCAGGCAGACGAGGACGAAGGCGAGGGCGATCGCGACGAGCACGATCCGCACTCGGTCCTCGCCGGCGAGCGCAGGGCCGACCGACGCGTCGAGCTCCGTCGCGGACAGCTCGAGGATGGCGCTCGTCTCGCGCCACGCGCGCCAGAGGAGGTACCCGAGCCCGATGGAGAGGACGGCCGCGACGGCGAGCAGGTAGCTCGCGAGCCGGAGCTGGAGCCCGGTGTCGAGGAGGTAGTTCCGGACGCGCCGCGAGGAGCGGCCCGGCGCGGCCGCGCCGTCGGGCGGCGCCGGGGTCGCGGGCGCGTGGGTCGGGGCGGCGGTTCCGGGCTCCATGGTGGGTCCGTTCTACCTCTCCCCGAGGCGCGCGGCGAGATCCTCGCTGAGCGTCCGGGCGGCGGCGTCGAGCGCACGCACGGCGTACGCGATGCGCTTGTCGGGCGAGAGCCGCCCCGAGGCGGACAGGCGGGCGCCACCCTGCACCATCGCCGCCATCCGGCCGCCGGCCTCCACCGCGACGAGGGTCGCGGAGACGGCGACGATCGTCTTTCCACCGGCGTCGGAGACGTCGACGCGCAGGACCGACGGCTTCAGCCGGAGGCCGCCCGAGGCGGCGACGGTGAACCCGGCGGCGCGCAGGTGCTTGCCGAGGGCGTCCCGGAGCGCGGTGCGCGCCTCGCGGCCGCCCTCGCCCGCCGCATCCTCGAGGGAGACGACACGGGCGCCGGCTGCGGCGGCCGGGAGCGCCTCGAGCGCGCGGGCGGCGGCGGCGCGGACCGAGTCGTCCGGATCGGCGTCGCGCGCGCCCTCGAGCGCCGGGCGCGCCGCGGGGTCGCCGATCCGGCCGAGCGCCGCGGCCGCGGCGATGCGGACCGCGCTCGCCTCGTCGTTCGCGAGCGCGCCGCGGAGCGCGGGCACCGCCGCCGTGACGCGCCCTTGCCCGAGGACGAGGGCGGCCTGCACGCGGACCTTGAGCGACGGGTCCTCGTGCAGCGCGCGGATGGCGCGATCCGCCTGGGGGTCGGCGCGAGCGATCGAGGTGAGCGTGGCGAGGAGGAGCGCGACGAGCGGACGGCGCATGTGCCCGGCAGCTTACGACGCGACCCGCCCGTGCGGGTTGGTTCGCGTCACTCCTCCTCGCGCCTACCTCCGCACCCCCACGCCCACCGCACCGCCGGCGAGGCGGCGGAAGGCGCGGTGAAGGCGCTCCGTCACCGGCCCGGGCCGCCCCGCGCCGACGGCGCGCTCGCCGAGGCGCGTCACGGGCACGATCTCCCGCATCGTCGAGGTGATGAACACCTCCTCGGCGCGCTCGAGGTCCTCGGGCCGCACGGAGGTCTCGTCCACGGCGACCCCCTCGGCCCGGGCGATCCGCAGCACCACCCCGCGCGTCACGCCCTCCAGGATCCCGGCCGCGAGCGGCGGCGTCCGCAGCCGCCCGCCGAGGACGGCGAAGACGTTCGACGACGATCCCTCCGTCACGAAGCCGCGGTCGTCGAGCAGGAGCGCCTCGTGGGCGCCGCGCGCGCGCGCCTCCCTCACGGCGAGGACGTGGTTCAGGTGCGCGCCGGTCTTCGCGGACGGGTCCACCACCGCCGGCGCCTCGTGCCGCACGCCGACCACGACCACCTTCACGCCGTCCGCGTAGGCGCGCGCCGGCGGCCCCTGCAGCGGCTGGACGATGACGACGGCGGTCGGATCGACGGCGAGCGCCGGGTCGAGGCCGATCTCGCCCGCGCCGCGCGTCATCACGACGCGCGCGTACCACTCGCCCACGTTCCAGGGCGCCGCGCCGGGATCGGACGGCGGATCCCCGCCCGCCGCGCGCGCCGCGTCGAGGGTGCGCCCGAGCTCGCGCGCCGTCCGATCCGCATCCCATGGCAGCGCGAGCCCGATCCGCTCCGCCGAGTGCGCGAGCCGCGCGAGGTGGTGGTCGAGCTCGAACGGCGCGCCGCCGTACGTGCGGATCACCTCGTAGACGCTGTCGCCGTACAGGAACCCGCGATCGAAGACCGAGACCCGCGCCTCCGCGGGCGGGACGATCGCGCCGTCGACGTTCACCAGGGTCGCCATGCCCCATCCTTAGCGCCCGGCGGGCGTGCCGTGCGCCGCGTCGTCCGATGCCCGCCCGCGGCCGGCCGTCAATCGCCCCGGGGGCGCGCCGGACCCGGCCGCGCACCCGGGCTGGGGATCCCTGGACCCGTCCGGAGATCCCCGAGTGATCCCGGCCGTTTTCTTGACCGGAGATCTCCGGGTGATATCTCCCGACATCGATGGAACCGTCCGTCGAGTGCACGCACTGCAAGGTGGTGATGACCAGCTGGTCGGCCCCCGGGAGCCCGATCCGCTACTACCAGTGCCCGTTCTGCGCCCGCACCCACTCGTCGCTGTACGGCGAGGTGTTCCGGCGCCGCGCGGGGGCCCGCGTGCTCGACGGCGCGCCGGCACCCGCGACCGCATCGCGCGCGTCCGGCATCCCGATGGCCTCGCCCGAGGACATCCGCTGGGCCGGCGTGAAGCAGACGGCGGCGCGCTGGTTCGCCCGGCTCGAGGCCGACCAGCGCCGCAACGGCGGTGGAGCCCGCCCCGCACGCCCGCCCCGCGTGGCCCACGCGCCGCGCGCGCCCATCGCGGACGACGTGCCCGAGATCGATCCCGACGAGGTGATCGAGATCGCCGCGCCTCGCCGCGCGCGCGGCCGATGAGGCTCACCGGCCGCTGCCGCGCGCTGCGCGGGCTCGCGTGTCTCCCGCCGTGGACGGTGAACGCGGGCCTCGTCGCCGGCGACGCGCGGACGCTCGTCGTCGACACCGGCGCGAATGCCGCCGCGGCCGAGACGATCCTCGGCTACGCCGAGGCCCTCCGGCCCGGCAACGCGCTCGTCGGGGTCGTCACCGAGCCGCACCTCGACCACATGCTCGGCGTCGCGACGCTCCGCGCGCGGGGGATCCCCGTTCACGGCCACCCGCGCGCATCGCGCGCGCCGGCGGACCTCGACGCGGAGATCGCCGAGTACGCCACGTCGATCGTCGATCCCGCCCGCCGCGACGCGGGCGAGGCCGCGGTGTTCTTCGCGGGGACGCGGCTCGAGGACCCGGACCGGCCGCTCGCGGGCGAGACGGCACTCGACCTCGGCGGCGTCTCCGTCGAGCTCCTCTTCACGCCCGGCCACACGCCCGCGAACCTCTGCGTCTGGGTCCCGGCGGAGGGCGTCCTCTTCTCGGGCGACACGGTCGTCGAGGGCTATCTCCCGAACCTCGAGGCGGGCGGCCCCGCGGAGTGGTCCGAGTGGCTCCGCTCCCTCGACCGGATCGCGGCGCTCGCGCCGCCGATCCTCGTGCCCGGCCACGGCGGCGTGCTCCGCGGACCGGCGGTGCAGGCCGGCATCGCCCGCGTCCGCGTGATCCTCGAGCGGGCGCTCGCGACGGGGCGTCCGCCGACGGGCCCTCGAGCCGCGCCCCGGTAGTCGCGACGCACGGAAGGCGGCGGGCGCCGGTGGCGCGGCGGCGGAAAATCGGTAGTGTACGCGTGCCGGCGTCGCCGGCCTGCGGAGATGCAGCGGGGCGCTAGCTCAACTGGCAGAGCAGCGGCCTTTTAAGCCGTTGGTTCCGGGTTCGAGTCCCGGGCGCCCCAACCTCCAGCTACCTGACTTCGTTGTGCTGCTCCGCGGGGGACGGCGCCGTCTCCCCCACGTCTCCCCGCGCCTGCTCGTCGTCGCGCCGGTCGTCTAGGAGCCGGATCGCGGCGTCCTTGGCGGCCGGGGACAGGTGCATGTACCGCAGCGTCGTCGCGAGATGCTGGTGGCCCGCCAGTTCCTGGATCGCCTTCGCCGGCGCTCCGCGCATGGAGAGGTGCGAGCAGAAGGTGTGACGCAGGATGTGAAACGCTCCCGTCGCCTCCAGCCCGGCCTGCCGCTGCGCCCGCTCCATCCAGAGGTGAACGGCCTTCTTGCCGATGGACGTACCGTCCTCGTGGCAGAGGACGCGCGGGCCTCGCAGGTGTCGGTGCGCCTGCAACGCGGCGCCAAGCTTGCTCGTCATCGGCACTCGTCGGGACCGGCCGCCCTTGGGGTCGTGACGTGGCCATCCCACTCGCTCCGCTGGACGTGGACACTGCGCCTCTTGAAGTCGAGGTCAGGCCACTCCACTAGCGGCCCGGTGCGCCCGCTGCTCGTCGCCATCTTCGGGTGGGTCGCGGAGCAGGAAAGAGCCCAGCTGATCGAGAGGGTCCACGCTGGCCTGGAGCGCGCCCGCCGCGAGGGGAAGGTCTGGGCCGCCCCCGGACCTCCATCGTGCTCCTGCGGGCCGCCGCGGAGCTCGTGGGGCACGGGACGAGCGTCGCCGCAGCCGCCAAGGCCAAGGGCGTCAGCCGGGCCGCCCTGTACCGACACCTGTCCGAAAACTCCATCGCGCGGCTCGGGGAAAACTAGCCTCTTGCCGCGCGCCCCGACCCGGTCGCCGCGTCGTCTCAGAAGCACTTGGTTCTGAGACTCGGCCTGCTCACGTCGGGTACAGTACCGTCGTGCCCCGCTCTCCTCTTCGGGAACTGATCTGGCTCGCAGCTGGGCTGACGATCATGGTTGGCTGGAGGTTTGGGCTTCACGGCGCCGGCATGGCCGTTCCGCTGTTGGCTGCCGTGGCCGCGTCGCTGCTGATGGCATCGTGGCTGCGACGGTGGGCAACTCACGCCCTCCCGCGCGCGACCGACGCGGCGTTCCTCTCGTCGTTCCAGTGCCCCGACGACCGCGTGAAGGAAGTGATCACAGCTCGGGCGGACATCGCGCGGGTGGTAGGCATCCCGGCCAGCCGGCTCCTTCCAGATGCGCTCCTTGGCGAGCTGACTGCTGCAACGACATGGTTCGGCTCGGGCGCGTTGGCGCTCGACGAGCTGCAACATCGGATCAACGATCGTACGGGCCGCGATGCCCGCGACGTGGCACTGATGACCGTTCGCCAGGTGGTCATGCTCCTAACAGACCTGGACGCGTAACCTCCCCGGCCTTTCGCCGCTTGGGTCCCATCCGCCAGTTCGTCTTGTTGGTCGTCGCCGGGCACGTAGGACACCCCCCGGGCTTTCGCCGTGATGGGACTCCTAGACGGTGGACCTGCGAGCCCGTCGCCGGAACGGCAGGGCGCCCCGCGGCCTGATCGCGCGCGGGCCCATCCGACAGTTATTCTTCTCGGTCATCGCCGGGCACGCCCACAACCCGGTGACTTCGCCGCGATGTGACTGCTGGGCCGGTGTACCTGCGCGCCCGTCGCCGGTCTGGAACGCCCGCGCCGCGCGGCACGTAGGAAGAACACTTCCTGACCAGTCCCGGGTCCTGCTCATCTGGACGGCGTTCGCGGTTGATTCGCGGCGACCATCTTTTCTGGCCGGCTACGAGATGAACTGGAGGAACGACCGCGCGATCCTGCGCACGACGCGGATCCGGTCGAACTGGAGCGCGACCTCGTGGTCCATCCGCACCAGCGGGTACTCGCCCCCGCGCCCGCGCTCGTTCATGTCCAGGCAGACGGGGTCGTAGAACGCACCGTCCACCGACATCCCGATCTGCACGTATCCTGCCTGCAGCAAGACCGTCGCGAGGGTGCGATCCGCGAAGATGCGGCGCGCCAGCTCGTCCTCGCCGGTGGGCTCGCCCTCGTTCGCGAAGAGGTGCGCCGGGCCGAGGTCGAAGGCGGCGAACGCATACCTCGTCACGAGCGAACGGAAGGAGGGCGGGAAGGGCCGCGGAAGCCGCACCTCCAACTCGCCAATCCACGGCGCCGCCGAGATGGGCCGGATCGCAACCGAGAGGGCGTTCATGCGCGCCACGAACGTGTCGATGGCCTCGTCGGTGCTTGGGCCGGTTGCCATCTCGCGAGGCTACCAGCACCGGCCCCTCGCCCGCCTTCTTCTCGCAGGGGCCCACCTCGACGGTGTCCTCGCAGTCCGTCGCCGGGCTACACCAGCGGCCCCGTGCGCCCGTCGTCGCCATCTTCGGGTGGGTGGTGGAGCAGGGCGGACGAGGCTGATCGAGCGGACCAACGCCCGCTGGAGCGGGCGAGACGCGAGGGGAAGCGGCTGGGGCGTCCGAGGGCGTTCGCGCTCAAGGTGGCCGCCGCCGTCGAGCGGGTCCGCGCCGGAACGTCCATCCGCGAGGCCGCGGACGCTGTCGGCGTAAACAGAGAGACCGTGCGGCGCGCCGTCCTCGCCGGGTGACAGAAGAAGACCCTCTCGCCGAACGGCGCGACGCGCGCGCCGGCGGACAGCCGCCACCGTGACAGCGAAGCGGTCGCCATCGTGTCGCGTCCGGGCCGGCGCGCTACGATGATGGGGTGACCCGTCCCGAGCAGCGCGAAACCGAGCGCCGGCACATCGAGGAGTTCCTGCGCCTCGCCGGCATCACCGCGACCTCGTTCGACCAGCCCGACCCGCCCGACGCGATCCTCACCATCGATGGACGCCGCGTTGCCGTCGAGCACTGTGAACTGTTCGAGCGAGACCTCGCGGAGAACAGATCCAACGTTCTCGCGCTTGAGGGCCTTCTGACCAAGGAGCTGAAAGCCAGCGGATTGTGCCTCCTCGTTGGCATCGGCGCTAATGCGGCTTCGCCGGCTTTCCGGAGGCTCCGCACGGTCGAGCGGCTCGCGAAGCGCCTCGCCGCGCTCGCGCTGGCGCACAAGGACGACACGCCGTTCCGGCCGGGCATCCCCTGGATCGAGGCTCAAGGGTTCCCCGAGATCGTCATGATCTCGGTCCAACGCAGTGATGAGCCGTTGGCCATCGTGAGCCCGTCGTTCTGGGGCCCGGGGACCGAGTCGATTGGAGACGCCGTGATGCGCAAGGAGGCGAAGCTCGGCCGTTACCGGGCGCTCGTCGATGACGCGTGGCTGCTCCTCGTCACCGGGGTGAACTGGACGCAGGCAACAGACTCTGTGATCACCAGCGGCCTGCAGGTCGAGTCCGGGTTCGACGCCGTCTACTTGCTCGATTTGCGGGAGAGCGTAGTGCAGACGCTGAAGAGGAGTTGTCTACGCCCGGAGTGACCCCCCGGGCTTTAGCGCGATGGGACTCCTAGACGGTGGACCTGCGAGCCCGTCGCCGGGAACGCAGCGGCATCCCCCGGCCTGATGGCGCTCGGGTCCCATCCGTTAGCTCTTCTTGTCGGTCGTCGTCGGGCGCGGGGAACGGCCCCCGGGCCCCGTGGCCGCGCGAAGGTACGGCGGAGTCAGCGGCGCGGCGCGGTGATCGCCTTCAGGATCTCCTCCTGAGCAGCGACGACGCCTGCGATCGTTTCCTTCTGCGTGATCGCCGGGGGGTACCAGTGCGCGAAGTAGATGATGAGCGTCGTCGGATCGGCGAGCTCGCGCTGGACGCGCACCGAAGCGGCTCCGGTCGGCGCGACGGTGACCTCGACCTCATCGCGGTACCGGCAGGTCACGAAGCCGCAAGGGACACGGTCCGGGCGCACGAGCTTTTCGGTCCGAAGGAGGCCGCGCTCCCGGTCGACGTTCGTCACCTCGAACCCCCGGCGTTCCAGCTCGGACTTGGCGAGGCCCCAGATCTCGTCGCGCCGACTCGCCTCGTACGCTGCGCGTGCCGGCTCGATCTTGGCGCGGAACGGCATCGCACACCCCGCGAGGCAGAGGACGGCGAGAAAAGAAACCAGGCGCATGCACGACTCCGTGAGGTGGACGCGCAGACTACCACGCGCAGTCAAGCGGCGGGCCGCGAACGCGGGATGATGCACAACCTCTCGAATCGGCGCGCACCCGTCTCCCCCACGTCTCCCCGCGCTCGGTCGAGAACCGTGGAGAGCCGTTGGGTCGCGTGGACTCGCTCATCTACCGGGAACCGCTGGGACGCAGGGCTTCGAGCGAATTTGGCGTGCGCCGTCAGCCACTCAGGTTACCTGCATCCAGCGGGTTCGAGTCCCGGGCGCCCCGACCGCCCGAGCCGGCGCGCGAGGCGCGCGGTCGCCACGTTACCAGAGCACGCTCCGAGGACCGCGCGAGCGAGGTCAGGGAGCAAAATTTCTCCACCGCAACATCACCTTGAAGGACAGCCAGATCAACAGCAGTTCTCGGTGCGCGAGCAGCGTGCCACCGACAACACCCAGCGTCACCAGCCACCTGTGCCGCCCGTGCTCAACTACGACCCACGCGGCCAACACGAGCATCAAGGCGAAGAGCGACCACCGCGCCTCATCCCACCAGGTCGTTGGGCATGGCTGGTAGTACGCCACCCGCGACGCGGCATAGGCCAGCGCGAACGAGGCCCACGACAACACCTTGGTTGTCCGACCGCGGCGGTCAGATGCCGGTGGTGCTTGATCGACTTCAGCGTCCCCCATGATTCGGCGGAGATTACCGTCGGTGAGCATGCGCCACAACCTGACGCGGTTCGCCGAGACCTCCCGAGGGTAGGTCGAGGCGTGTAATAGAACGTCGGGGCGACGCACTTCCCGAGCATCACTTCTCGCTCGACGGCGCAGCTACGACGAAACGTGGCTTCCTGGGCTGGCTTCGGTCGAAAGACTCGAAGTGCTCGTGTCCGAAGCGGTCACCGTGGACCTCGAGTTCCTCAGCAGCGTGAAGCAGGAACTTCGCAAGGCGTCGCAACGTCGCGGGGTCTGGCGGCGACGGTGACCTCCTCCAAGGTCATCGGGAAGTCCGCTTCAGATCCCTCTTGGTAGCCGTACAGCGTCATTGCGCACCGGGTCGTCCTGCTCGGTGACGGATCACGCAGCAGCCTTCCCTTCACTTTCCTGATCGACTTCACCACGACCTTCCCCTCCGTGAACGTTTCTGGTTCCGTCTCGACCTGCTCACGAAGAGCCGCGAGAACAAGGCGCTCAAAGCCCTCGGCGCGGTGACGATCGTGCAGGTGTGGTTCGTCTTCGGAAGCTACTTGTGGGGCGAGATGCTGCTGGGCTTTCCGGCGCTGAAGAGGGAGGCGATCCTCGCGCTCGGCGCGGTGCTACTCGTCGCGAACTACGTCGTCCTACGACGGCGCGGCTGGGAGGAGTTCGAGAAGAGATTCGCGCTGTGCTCCGCGCGTTCGCGGCTGGGATGGTTGGCCGTCGCGGGCACCGCCAGCGTCGCGGCATTCTCGGTCTTTCTTGGCGCAGGCACCGCGGCCCGCTCCGGGCGCTGAAACCGTGCCGCGCGCTCGTCGGGTGAGCGCCGCTTCAGGAGTCACCGTCATCTTGGAGACGAGCCGCGGCATTCTCCGAGACGCTGGTTCCCTCACCGAGAACCCCGCGATCTCCACCCCGAGGGCAGCGCGTCGCCGCCACGACGGTTTGAACATCGCCCTCGCCCCCGTAACCGGTCGGTCCGACCCCGCCGCCTCACCTGTCGACGCCGATCCTCGCGAGCTCGGTCGCGAGGACATCCACGAACGCGCGCACCTTCGGAAGGACGTGGCGCGACTGGAGCGAGAGCACGTGGATCGGGAGCTCGTCGCACGCGGCGTCGGCGAGCACCTCCACGAGCTGCCCGCCGGCGCGGGCCCGCGCCATCGTGAAGTCGCACATCCAGGCGAGCCCGGCGCCGTCGATGGCCAGGTCGATCAGGGCCTCGGCGCTGTTCACCACGATGCGCCGGCTCGGCGAGAGCTCACGGACCTTCGTTCCGTCCCGCAATCGCCAGGGGAGGAGCCGGCCGTGCAGGGCGAGCCCGAGTCGCTCGTGCGCTGCGAGCGCATTCACGCTGCGTGGCGTACCCCTGCGCCGCAGGTAGCTGGGCGCTCCGCACACGCTCATCCGGGTCCGCCCCAGCCGCCGCGCGATGAGGCCCGAGTCCTCGAGCGCCCCGAGGCGCAGGGCGAGGTCGATCCCGTCCGAGACGAGGTCGGACGGATGATCACGTAGCGTGAGCTCCACCTGCACGTCGGCGTAGCGCGAGGTGTAGCGCACGAGGGCCGGCAGGATCACGTGGCGGCCGAGGATCGAGGGCGCCTCCACCCGCAGGAGGCCTGCGGGACGCTCCCGCAGGCGCGACATGGCCTCCTGAGCGTCCTTGAGCTCGCGGAGCGCGCCGCGGGAGCGCTCGAAGAAGGCGCGCCCGTCCTCCGACAGCCGGACCGCCCGCGTGGTCCGGTTGAAGAGGCGCACCCCGAGCTCCTCCTCGAGCTGGGCGACGCGCCGGCTGAGCGCGGACGGGCTGAGCCGCAGCCGCTCGGCGGCGAGCGTGAAGCTCCCGAGCTCGGCGGCCTCCACGAACGCCTCGATGTTCCCCAGCCGATCCATCGCGCCTCCTTCGCGCCGCACGGATGATGCGTGCGTGCGACGCACAAGTCATGTGCATCCTAGGCTCTGGCTTGCGCGATCCGCACGACATACCTCACTGCCATCCCCGTCGCGGAGCGCATGGCGCGCGGCCGCGCACGGGAGAGAGAGGTGCAACCACCATGTCCGCCCCCGTCGCTCCGAACCCCCACGCGCGAGCGCTCCTGTCCGGCGCGCTCGCCACCCTCGGCCTCACCGCGGCGCACCACGCCTATGGCGCCGTGCGGTACGCCACGCCCTGGCGGCTGCACGGGGCGATCGTCGCCCTCGGGATCGGTCTCGTCATGGCGGGCGTGTCATCCGTATATCGGAGGCACCTCGACACGCCGCTCGGCCGCCTCGCCGGCTGGGCGCTCGCGATCATGGTCCTCGTCTTCCCGGTGCTGGTCATCGGCCTGTTCGAGAGTCTCTACAACCACGTCGCGAAGGACGTGCTGTTCTTCTCCGGCGCGCCGCGCGACCTCCTCGCTCGGATGTTTCCGCCTCCGACCTACGAGATGCCGAACGACGCCTGGTTCGAGCTCACCGGCGTCCTGCAGGTGGTCCCGGCCGCGCTCGCCTGCGGCGCGTTGCTCCGGTTCGTGCGGGCGCTGCGCGCGGCGGGAAGGATGGTTCGCCCACTCCGTGCCGGAGCGACCGGATGAAGGGACGGACCACGCGCACCGACGCGCTGGGGTCGGCGAGCAGGGGTTACGCCTCGCGCGCAGGCGGGAGGTTCGCGCCCGGGCGCGGACGGTGCATCTCGGCGGGAGGGTCGTCTCGTCAGGACGCTCGTTCTCGCCTCTTTCGCACGGCCGGTCGCCGCCGCGTCGTCGCGCCTCGGCGCGACGCGCCGGAGTCGTGCGCAGGATAGGAGGAGACACAGAGCGCGACTCCTGCCTTCGCGAGCACAGCGAGATCGTCAGGCGAAAACCTCGTGCTGAGGACGAACCATCGGGCATCGGGCATCACCCCGATGTCGAGCTCCGAGGTCGCGCCCGCCTTCCTGGCCTTGCGCAGGGCGGGCGTCATCGTGCGGATCTTCTCGATGCAACGTCGCACGACGGTCGAGCACTTCGCGCCGCTGCCGAGGTCGACCGCGAACCCAGATTTCGAGCGCGTGCGGCCACGCAGGAACGGGTCGCCAGCCCGCCAGACGTCGTAGGGCTTCACCTCGGGATGCGCCGCGAGCAGCGCGTGCGGGTCGAACGTGGGTGACCCGACACGCAGGACCGGGACGAACACCGTCGTGTCCTTCATGGCGCGATCATCTCCGAGGACCGCCCGACGTGCCAGGTGCATGTACCCGCGAGGCCCTTCAGAACGTCCTAGCGCCGCCGCGCGGGACGAGGCGCCGCTCCGGTTCCGGCTGCCGGGCGCCACCGGGAGCACCGTGACGGAGGTCTTCTCGCCCTGACCGCGTGGCGCCGGGGCGCACACGCCGAGCGTCCCGGCGCCCCCAGCACCGCGGCCTGCACGTCCCCGACTCCAACCTCGAGCCACGCCAGGGCGTCGCGGATCAGAGGCACTCACCGATGACGCCGCACATGACCGCGAGTGCGGCGAGTATCGCGTACACCGTTCCGATGGCGCCCGCGGCGAGCGCGACGCCGACCCGGAGCCGCGGTCCACGCCGGCGGAGCAAGACGAGGGCACCCAGCGCCGCCGAGGCCGGAAGCCCGAGCCCGACGATCTCGCCGACGGCGGGCTCGGCTACCGACCGCAGCAGCGGCCCCCCAGCTTTCGCGACCGCGAGCGTCAGCGTGAACGCGACCGCGACGGCGAGCAGTCCGGCGAGGGGAGCACGCGGGAAGCGCGCCTGCAGCGCCGCCCCGCCCACGCTGACGACGACCACCGACGCGAGGGCGGCTAGGAGGGCTGCCGTGGAGGGAAAGAACATCGCACCCGGATCATACAGTGCCGTGGGCGGGCATGGGGGTTTCCCCGCGGGTGCGTGTTCACCCGCAGAGCATGCCGTGTGTACCTGCTACGGTTTGCGCTCCGAGGGGGACCGATGAACCGACTCGTGACGATCGCGGCGGCGCTGCTCGTGGGCGCATGCGGCGGAACTTCGAATGATCCGGTCGACCCGCCGCCCATCGATCCGCCGGCGAACATCCATGCTCCGCCGGTGGACCCGACGCCGGTGAGTCCGGTCGAGGCAGGCTGGACGATCCAGGGCTCCACGATCACGTGCCCGGGTGCCGACTACTCGGGCCGCGACGAGGCGCAGTGGCTCTGCCGGTGGAAGTGCGGCGTCCTCGCGCCGGCGACGGAGCCGCAGCTCGTGCTCGTGTACTTCTGCGACTATGGCGGAGTCTGGGACGTGTGCATGTCCGGTGGGTATCAGACGACGTGCTGCCTCCCTCCCGCGCCGTAGCGGTTCGGCCCGCCCCCACGATCGCTGTCCCCTGCTGGCGCGGTCGGGCACAATCGCGGGGTGGACGACGTGATCCGCTACCGCTGCGAGCTGACGTCGGAGCTCCTCGACCGCGCCGAACCCGAGCTCGACGCGGCCCTGTGGACCTTCAACGAGCGGGTGTACGAGGCGACGCGGCGGCGCATCCCGCGGCGGGCGCTCCGGATCGCGGGGATGGCGCTCGCCGCCGCCGGGATCCTCCGCGCCTGGGCGCTCATCGTCCTCACGCCCGAGTGCTCCCGGAGATCGCTGGCGCTGCCCTACGCGTCCCTCCCGCTGTTCGTCATCCTGGGCACCGTCTTCGCGTTCGAGCGGTCCTTCACGGTGAGGCTCCGCGCCCGGATGCGCGCGGTGACGGCGCGGCGCGCCCACCGGCTCCTCGAGGCCGTGCGCCGGCATGCGCCGTACGAGACCGAGTACGTCTTTTCCGGCACGCGCCTCGAGGCTCACGCCTCGAAGCTCGCGCTCCACCGCGTGACCGAGCTCGGCTCCATCCAGGAGGCGATCGCCGGCGACCGGCTCGCGTGCCTCTTCACGCGGCGGTGGCCGGGCCGCCTCCGGCGCGTCGTATGGCTCCCGGATCCCGCCGCGCGGACCGCGGTGCTCGCGGCCCTCCGCCGGGCAGGCGTCGCGGTCACCGAGCTTCGATCGTGACACACGCGGCGGATACCCCCCAGCACGAGCGCGTGAGGTCGTGCCCGCGACCGTCTCGGCACGCGTCCCGCCCGGCAGCCAGCGCCCAGCCCCGCTTCGCGATAGGAACGGACCATGCCCGCTCCGAACATCCGGAACAGACACGAGGCCGCCGTCCGCGGGATGGCGCTCGGCTACCCCGAGGCGCACGAGGACTTCCCCTGGGACCACCGCGCGATCAAGGTCCGCGGCAAGACGTTCGTGTTCCTGAGCAACGGCGAGCCGGGGCTGAGCGTCTCGGTGAAGCTCCCTGCGAGCGCAGAGGGCGTGCTCCAGCTCCCGTACTGCGAGCCCACGCACTATGGCCTCGGCCGGAGCGGCTGGGTGACGGCGACGTTCGGGCCGCGGGACGCGGTCCCGATGGACGCGATCCGCTCGTGGATCGACGAGAGCTACCGGGCGGTCGCGCCGAAGCGGCTCGTGGCCACGCTGGCCCCGGCTGGCGCGGCCGCTCCCGCGAGGAAGCGGCTCCGACCGTCGCGGCGTCCCTCACGGCCGGGTCGTCGGGCGGAGTGAGGCTGCGGACGGTCGCCGCCCTACTTCTCGCCGCGAGACGGGTCCTCGTCGAGCTCGGCCTTCCTGGTGCCGGCGCTCCGCTCGGCGACCTCCCCGGCCTCCTTCTGCGCTTCCCGCGGCGGCAGCCGCTCGAGCGGCGGCGCCTGCCGCGCCGTCTCGTCGTCCGCGCCGCCCGGCGTCGGGCCCGGCCCTCCCGCGACCCCCTGCGTCGGCCCGAGGTCCTCGCTCGGCGGTCCACCGTATGGCATGCGCCACCTCCGGACGACAATCTCGGGAGCCCCGGCCCGCCCCGGAACCCCGGCGCGGCTCAATCCATCCGCACGTCCAGCACGACCGGCCGGTGGTCCGAGGCGACCGAGACGTCGGCGCCCCCGGTGACCTCGACCGAGAGCACCGCGCCGGCGGACGCCCGGGGCACGGCCAGGTGGTCGAGCACCTCCCGCCGCCCGCCGTCCGCCCAGGTCCACGTCGCGTCCAGCGGACCGGCCGCCGCGGGCTCGACCCACGCGCCGTCCCCGAGCAGCGGCGCGAGCGCGGCGCTCCCGGAGCCGTCGTTCAGGTCGCCGCCCGCGAGGACCTTCGCGCCGCTCGCAGCCGCGGCGTCCGCGAGCTCCCGGAGGCGCGCCGCCTGCGCCGCGCGCCGCGTGCCGTCGTCGGAGAGCGCGGAGCTGAAGTGGCTCGCCACGACGACGAGCCGGCGACCGCCGCCCGCGTCGACGTGCGCCTCGACGCAGTCGCGCGGCCAGAGGGGGCGCCCGTCGCCGTCGCGATCTGCCTGGTGGGAGACGTAGGCGAGGACGGCACGCCGGGAGAGCAGCGCGACGTCGATGCCCCGCGGATCGGCGCCCTCGACCAGCCGCGCCTCCGGGTAGCCGGCGCGGGCGGCGAGCGCCGCGAGGATCGCCGCGTTCTCGACCTCCTGCAGGACGACCACGTCGGCGTCCACCCGGCGCAGCACCGCCGCGACGCGCTCGAGCTTCGTCTCGACCTCCGCAGGAGACGGCACGAGATCGCGCTCGCCGGGAGGGACGACGCGGTCCTCCGCGTCGAACAGGTCGTGCACGTTCCAGGTCGCGACGCGGAGCACGGGCGGGGACGCCGGGGCGAGGTCGGCGCCGCTGCCCGCCGGAGGCCCGCCGCAGGAGAGGAGCGTCAGCAGCGCGAGGACACAGCGGGCGCGCGAGCATCGGTCCATGGGCCGCGCTCCATGCAACGGCGGCGCCGCCGCTCCGGGCAGGAACGGGAGGGAGGGTCGGGTACGCGCCGCGGACGCCGCGTGCGTCCAGCGGCCCGGGCGACGTCGCTCGACGCGACGTCGCCGGGGGCGGTATCCTCCGCGGCGTTCGGGCGGGCTCACCTTTGCTACGGAAAACCATGCGCAGGCTCGTCATCGTCGGAGCGGGTGCGATCTTCCTCTTCTCGGGCGTCTGCATCCTGATCATCGCGATCGCGACCGACCCGGACCGGAGCGCCGCGCCCGTCGCGCCGGTGAGGACGCGCGCAGCCGTGAGCGACGGTCCGCTCCAGCACGCGCCGCCCGACGTCGCCACCTCCGGCGGGCTCGCCCCGATCCCCACGTACCCGGTCCCGGCCGCGTACCCGCCCCCCGCGGCGCCGCCGGACGCGGCGAGCCCGGCGGACGGCTCGCCGCTCCCGGCCTACCAGGCGGAGCGGGCCGTCGATCCGGCCACCTACCGCGACCGCCGCCGCGCCGAGATGCTCGACTCGCTGAACCGCCGGCGCGCGCGGCAGCGAACCCCGGACGACGAGTAGCGCGCCGGAGCGCCCGCTGGCGCCCTTCGACTCCGGGCGGCTGCGCCGCCCTACGCTCAGGGCGAACGGAACTCCGCTGCCCGCCGCACCTGCGGAGCGAGCGGAACTCCGCTGCCCGCCGCGCCTGCGGAGCGAGCGGAACTCCGCTGCCCGCCGCGCCTGCGGAGCGAGCGGACCCGCTACCGGGCCGCGCGCCGCGGCTTCGCCCCGCCCGCGTAGAGCCCCTCGCGAAGCGTCCCCAGCATCCCCGCCTCCATCGACCGCGGGTCGACCGGCTGCAGCCGCCGCTCCATGGCGCGGGTGAGGATCTTCCGGTGGGGCAGCGCGTCGAGCCGGTCCGAGATGAACGGCAGCGGCGCGTCGTCGAAGCGCCACCCGAGCCGGTCGAAGCGGCGCAGATCGAGGAGCCCGGAGAACGCGCGGAGCGTCTTCTCGCCGGCCGCGTTGAAGTACAGCTCGAAGTACGAGAGCACCAGCTCGCGGAGCGTCCGGTAGACGGGCTCCCGGAAGCGCAGCCCGACGAAGTTCGACTTAGCGATCGCGCCGAAGTAGCCATCCACCCGGTACACCGCGAGCACGTGGTCGTCGTCGCGGACGGCCCACATGTCGAGGAGCAGCGGCGGGTGCCCCAGCTCCGCGAGCGCCGCCGCCGCGAAGATCGCGCCGTCGTAGCAGTGCGCGCGGCCCTCAACGAGGACCTTGCGGGGGCAGGCCGCGCGGTCCTCGGCCCGGTACTGCAGGCCGTCGAGGTACGCCTGGATCCGGGCGGGCGTGGAGAGGCGGCGGAGGACGGCGCGCTCGGCGCGGGTCCAGGCCGCGGCGGGGCTCGCGGAGGGGCTCATGCCGCCATCTTCGCCTCCGCGGCCGTCCGGCGGGAAGCCCTCGCTACAGGCTCAGGACGAGGGACACGAAGCCGGTCACGCCGTACGGGGTCGACCCCGCGCCCTCGCCGAGCCCGACCGCCGCGCGCGACAGCAGCGACAGCCGGAGCCCGAGGCGGCGCGTGAGGTCGGCGGCGGCGCTCGCGTAGATCCCGACCTCGTCGCGGTCGATGCCGGCGCCCTGGTCGTGCGCCCAGCTCACGCGCGCAAGGAGACGGACGGGGTCCCAGGGCCGGGCGACGAGCTGCGCGTACGCGCTCCGCCCGTTGAGCCACCCGGTCTCCTCGAGGTAGCCCAGGGTGAGCCCGCCGCGCGACCCGAGCAGCCGGGGCAGCCCGACCTCGGGACCGAACCAGGCCCGGTCGAGCCCGGTGGAGAGGTCCTTCGCGAGGCCCCCGGTGGCGCCCACGCGTACCGCGCGGCCGATGTCGAGGTACGCGAACGCGTCCGCCGCCCGCGATCGCCCGGGGAACGCCGGCGGGTCGAACGGCTGCGGCCAGTCGAGCCGCGCCTCGCGGTACGCGCCGCCGAGGACGAGCCCCTGCACCGGCCGGAGCGTCACGTCCACGCGGCCGGCGTCGAGCCCGCCGCTCGCGGTGCCGCCGGTGCCGAGGTGCCCCTCGGCGGAGACGTCGGCGAGGCGCAGGAAGAGGCGGCCGGTGAGCGACGCCTCGTAGCGGGTGCCGAGCTCGGGCGAGTGCACCACCGCGACGCGCCCCTCCTGCCGGAACGACGCGCCGTGGCCGAGGAGGCCGTCGAGGATCCAGTAGCCGCCGCCCGTGGACCGGCTCGACGTCGGCGCGGTGGTGACCGGATCCGGCACGAGCCCGCCGAACAGCCCGAGCTCCGTCCGCAGGTCGCCGGTCCGGCGGCGCACGCCGGCGAGGGCGCCGTCGAACAGCGTCGCGCCCGGGATCGACCACGGCAGGACGCGCCCCGCCGAGAGCACGAGCGCGTCGCCCGGGGTCGCCGTGAGCTGCGCCTGCCAGAGGTAGAGCTGGGTGGCGTCGTTCGGCCGGAAGCGCGGCGTCCCGCTGCGTAGCCAGCGCTCCGCGCGCGCGTCGACGTCGAGCGTGAGGCCGTCCGCGACCTCCGCGCCGCGGATCACGACGTCGAGGGACTCGCGGTGCGAGGACGCCGCGTCGGAGGCGACCCAGGACGCGTGGGTGAGCGCGGCCTCCACGGTGCGGCTCCGCGGGACGGCGGCCGCCTCCGTCGCGGGCGCCCGGTACTGCACGAGGGACGCTTGCGGCGCGGAGGTGAGGGCCGCGAGCCGGCGAGCCACCTCGGCGTCGTCGGGCGGGGGCGGCAGCACCTTCGGGGCCGGAGCGGCGGCCGCGGCGGGCGGCGCCGGCTCGAACCGGAAGACGTCGCCCGGCCGCGCCGGCGCGCCGGAGCAGACGGCCTGGTGGGGCGCGACCACCTCCACGCGGCAGCGCCCCACGACGGCGCCCCCGCGCCGGAGCTCCAGCTCCGAGCCCTCGGGGAGCCCGTCGTCGGCGCCGACGTCGAGGTAGACCTTCTTCGCCGTGACGTAGGCGACGCCGCCCGTCCCGCGCGGCCGCTCGGCGCGGACCGGCGGTGCGGCGCCGAGCGGCGTGGCCGGATCCGCGCCGAGCGCGGCGGCGAGGACGAGGGCGGACAGCACTAGTTGCCTCCCGTGCCGTTCGGGTGGCACGTCACGCAGCCGGGCGTCGAGGACCAGCTCGCCGCCCACGGCTTGTCGGTCCGGAAGCCGGAGTGGCACGTCGTGCACCCGGCGCTCCGGTGGCGCGAGTTGCCGAGAGGGCCGCTCTCGCCGCCCGGGTGGCTCGCCCCGCGGTCCACCTGCGAGTCGGCGTGGCACTTCACGCACGCCGCGCTCGTCGCGCCATAGTCGACGACCGGCACCGTGGCGCTCGTGTGCTTCGTCGCGAGGGCGGGATCCTTCTGGAGGTGGCACGCCGCGCACGCGAGCGTCGCGGGATCCTTCCGGTTCGCGGGGTCGGTGTGGCACTGGCTGCAGAGCACGCCGGCGTGCGCGCCCGACGCGATGGGGAAGAACGGGACGTGGTTCACGCCGGTCCCGTCCCGGTGGCAGCGGTAGCAGCCGGCGCTCGTGAGCTCGAAGCCCGCGACGCCGGCGTGGGTCGCGGTGAGCGCCGTCTGGTCCGCGTGCGCCCCGGTGTGGCAGTGCAGGCAGTCGAACTGCGCGAAAGAGGTCGCCTGGGGGTCGTGGCAGTCGCCGCAGGTGGTCCCCGAGTGGACCGACGCGGCGTTCGCCGGGAAGTACAGCGAAGCGTGCGCGTCGGGCGAGGGCATCGTGATGGCCGGCGCGTTCGAGGAGCCGCCGCACGCGGCGGCGAGGAGCACGGTGAGCGGGAGGACGCGTCTCATGGGGCCCTCGAGAAGCGGTGGCACTCGTAGCACTTGCGGTTGATGGGCGCGTATCCGGGGACCCCGGAGTGCTCGCCGGCGGGGTTGCCGTGGCAGCGCATGCAGTCGGCGGTGTCGGTCGCGCAGGTGAACGGCTGGGTGTAGTCGACGGGCGGGATCGAGCGGTGGCAGTCGAGGCAGCGGACGCCCCCGTGCGGCCCGGAGCGCAGCGAGAAGCAGGCCTCGTGCGCGGGCAGCCCCGCCGGCGAGAACCGCCACGCCCCGTGGCAGGTCCGGCACTCCTGCGGGAACCCCACCGCGGCGTGGTCCACGGCCGCCCCGCCCGCGCCCGCGCGCTGCCAGTCGGCCTCGTGGCAGCCGATGCAGCGCGGCGTCGGACGCTGGAAGCCACGATCGCGCCGGTCACCGTGGCACTCCGTGCACGGGATGAACGCGTGGCGGCCGGTGAGCGGGAAGTTCGTCCGACGGTGGGCGTCGGCGCCGAACGTGGGCGTCGCCCAGGCGGTCGGGTCGTGGCAGTCGCCGCATCGCTGCCCGAGCCGGCCCTGGTGGACGTCGCGGTGGCAGGCCGCGCAGGCGCGCGGCACCGGCTCGGCGAACGTGCCCGTCGCGTGGCACGCCCTGCACTGCGCGTCTACGTGGCGCCCCTCGAGCGGGAAGCCGGTCCGGTCGTGGGCGAACTTCACGTCCTTCCAGCCCTCGGCCGTGTGGCACGCGGCGCAGCGGGTGTCGCCGCCGTGATCCGGCACCAGCGCACGCGGGGCGAGGTCGGGCGCGGCGCCCTTCGACTTCGCGCCCGCGTTCGCGGGCGCTACGCTCAGGGCGAACGGGAGAGCGACCGGCTGCCCGGCGGGCGCTGCGGCGAGGAGGAGCGCGAGCGCGAGCGTCGTCACGGCACGTACCCCCGGAACGCCCCCTGGTGGAAGTCGGCGTGGCACCCCTCGCAGGCCGTCGGCACGCCGCGGTAGCGGCGCACCTCGGCGCCCGCGACGGAGACGACGCCGTGGCACCTCGCGCACTCGACCTTCCGGTGCTTCCCGGTGAGCGCGTACTCGGTGAACGGCTTCTCGTGGCGGAACCGGAGCGGCTCCTTCCACGCGGAGGTCTCGTGGCACCGCGCGCAGTCCGTCCCCTGCCCCTTCGCCGCGAGCTGGCCGGCGTGCACGTCGGCGTGACACCCGGCGCACGCGAGCGGGAGCGGGCGGTAGCGGACGACGCCCTTCGCGTCCGGGCGGTGGCAGCTCGCGCAGGCCGCCTTCTCGTGCTTGCCGGTGAGCGGGAACCGCGCGTCCTTCTGGTGGTCGAACCGGACCTTCCGGAAGGAGTCGAGGCCGTGGCACGCGGCGCAGCCCCCGTCCTTCGCGCGCGCGTCGAGCTGGCCGGCGTGCGGGTCGCGATGGCAGGTGCGGCAGTCGCCCGCGCGCGGCACGTCCAGCAGCGCCAGGCTCACCTGGAGCGGCCGGCGCTTGCGCTGGAGCTCCGCCTTCACGGCCGCGGGCACCCGGAACGCGAGCCGGGGGTCCTTCGGATGGCACAGCGCGCACGCGACCGCCCGGTGCGCGCCCTCGAGCCGGTACGGGAGCGCGTCGTGGTCCGCGAGCTCGAACCGGACCGGCATCCAGCCCTGGACCGTGTGGCAGCGATCGCAGGCGTCCGGCGCGGCGCGGGCGCCGGAGGTGGCGCCGGCCGCGGCCGGGGTCGGAGCGAGCCGGACCGCGGCCGCGACGGCCTGGAGCTGCCCGACGTGGGCATCCAGGTGGCAGTCCGTGCAGCGGTCGAACGGGATGCCCTTGTACTGGGCGGCCTTCATCCCGGGGAACGGGCCGTGGCACGCCTCGCACTTCGCCTCGACGTGCGCGCCGCGGAGCGGGTAGCGCGTCCTCTCGTGGAACGCCTTCTGCGCGCCGGCGCCGGTGACCTTCCGCCAGTCGGAGGTGTCGTGACAGCTCCGGCAGCTCGGCCCGAACCGGGCCTGGTGCGGGTCCTTGTGGCAATCGAGGCAGCTCTCGAACGGCAGCGGCCGGTACCTCACGAACGCCGCGGCGCTGACCGGCGCCGTCATCGCGGGTCCGGCGGTGCGCGCGGGCTCCTCCTGGCCCTTGTGGCACTTCGCGCACTCGAGCTTCGCGTGCTTCCCGGTGAGCGGGTACCGGCTCTGGGCGTGGTCGAACCTCCTCGCCGGCTTCCAGCCGTCCTCGCCGTGGCACCGCTGGCAGTCCGTCCCGAGCTGGCCGCGGTGCTCGTCGAAGTGGCACGCCGCGCACGCCTGCGGCGCGCCGAGCAGCGTCTCGCGCCCGGGCTGCCTCGCGAGGACGTCCCGGACCGCCGGGTCGGCGACGAGGCGCGGGTCGTGGCAGCGCGCGCAGTCCACCCGCGCGTGCTTGCCCCGGAGGTCGAAGCCGGCCTTCGCGTGGTCGAAGCCCCTCTTCCCACCCTTGCCCCAGTCGATCTCCGGGAACGCGCGGCCCTGGTGCTCGTGGTGGCACCTCCAGCAGTCGCGGTCGCCGGCCGGCATGCGGCCGTGGAACCCGCGCCCCTGACGGACGCGGCCCTCGAGCTCCGTGTGACAGGCCAGGCAGCGCTCCTGCGAGAGCTGCTGGCCGGCGACGTGACACCTCGTGCAGTTCTGGAGGCCCTCGAGCTTCGCGTGGGGACGGGAGAGGTCGCCGGGGGAGAACACGTCGGCGCGGGCCGGCGCCGCTGCGAGCGCCGCGGCCGCGAGGGCGAGGGTCAGGCCGGGGAGCTGGGAGGTCGGTTTCACCGGTGGAGGAGCCCGTAGCCGAGGTAGAGCGAGAGCCCGATGTGGGCGGCGATGGCGAGCACGAGGAAGACCGCGAGGGAGGCGTGGAACACGCGCCAGCCGCGGAGGAGGCGCTTCAGCGAGGCGTAGAACCGGATCTGCCAGCGGAGCCGCGCGAGCCGGACCACCGCCTCGCGGAACCGGGCGAAGTGGCCGGGATCGCGGAAGCGCCGCCGCACGCGGGCGAGGCGCACGCGGAACACGAGTGCCTGCGCCGGGACGGCGAGGAAGAGGAGCAGGAGCGAGCCCCCGCGCACCGGCGCCGCGGCGCGGTCGAGCAGCGCGCGGGCAGGGCCGCCGGCCTCCTCGAGCAGCGGCCCCATCTCGGCGCGGAGCCGCTCGAACCGCCCGAGGAGCTCGGCGAGCTCCACGGACTTCCCGCCGTCCGACGGCACCATCCCGTAGATGTACCGGCCGACGATCCCGGTGCTCACCACGACGGCGAGCGCGGCCGACGTCCCGGTGGCGAGCAGGTTGTTGGACTGGAACGCGGCGTGGAAGACGATGACGAGCGGGCTCATGAACCCCACGAACACGTGGAAGTCGAGCCAGCTGCGGATGCTGCCGAGCGCGGCGAGCCGCTTCCAGCGCTTGCGCGCCGCGTAGAGGAAGTTGGACAGCATGAACGCCGTCGCGGCCATGCCGATGGAGTGGCCGAACGTGCCGGCGGGCTTCATGCTCGGGTGGAGTGGCGACCGGAGGCGCTCGACCCGGGAGAGCGGATAGTAGTCGCGCCCCTTCCACGCGAGCGCGGCGAGGATCGCGATCCCGGCGAGCGCGTACAGGGTCCTGACGACTCGGCGGCGGATCCGGTCCGACCGTTCCCTCCTCGCGGCCGCGCGCCGGCGCTGCTCGCGATACCCGTCGCCCGTCCCGTCGACGTGGACCTCACCGGGCGCCTCGCCGTGGTAGCGGCGCAGGGACACGCCGGCCTTCGCGAGGAGCTCGAGCGGCAGCTCGCCACCGGCGTTCACGATGACGAAGTCGTTCTCGAGGGTCGCGGCCTGGCCAGCCACGTCCAGCAGGACCTCGCGGGCGCGGATCTCCGTCACCGTCGATCGCAGGAGCGCGCGGATGCGCCCCGCCTGGACGAGCCCCTCCAGCCGCCTCCGGTTCGCCTCGCGGCAGCGCGCGAGCGCGTCGCCCCGGTACGAGAGCGTCACCTCGGCGGTCGACTCCTCGGCGAGCTGGATCGCCGCCTCGAGCGCGGAGTCGCCGCCGCCGACCACGAGCACCCGGGCGCCGTCGTACTGATCGGGATCGGTGAGCCCGTAGAGGACCTTCTCCGTCTCCTCGCCGGGCACCCCGAGGCGGCGCGGCGTCCCGCGGCGACCGATGGCGAGCACGACCTTGGACGCGGCGATCGCGCCGGCCTCCGTCCTCACCGTGAACCGACCGTCGTCGCCTTCGATGCCGGTGACCTTCACCCCCTGCTCGACGTGGATGCCCGTCTTGCGCAGGATGCGGTGCCAGGACGCGAGGAGCTCCTCCTTCGTGATGAGCCGCTGGCCGAACCGCCCGACCAGCGGGAGCTCCACGGTCTCCGTCATCGCGATCTTCCGGCGCGGGTAGTGCGCGACGGAGCCGCCGATCGTGCCCTGCTCGACGAGCCGGAACGGGACGCCGCGCGCCTTCAGGCCCAGCGCGGTCGCGATCCCGGCCGGCCCCGCGCCGACGACGACGACCTCCGGCCCGCCCCTCGGCACGATCTCCGCGATCCGCTCGGCGACCTGCAGGCCCTGGCCGATGGCATTCTTGATGAGCCCCATCCCGCCGAGCTCGCCGACGACGTGGACGCCGGGCCGGGAGGACTCGAAGTGGCCGTCCACCTCGGGGAGATCCACGCCGCGCTCGGCAGTCCCGAAGACGAGCCGGATCGCGCCCACCGGGCACTCGGCGGCGCACCGGCCGTGGCCGATGCAGTGGTCCGCGTGGACGAGGCTCGCAGCGCCGTCCACCACGCCGAGGATGTCGCCCTCGGGACACGCCTTCAGGCAGGAGAGGCTGCCGATGCAGACGTTCGGGTCGATGACCGGGTGGAGCGAGCGCGCCAGGTGCTCGCCGCGCCCGGCCTTCTCGTCGAGCGCCGCGCGATCGCGCCGCTGCCGCAGCCAGCGCCGTCCGAGATGGCCTCCCGCGAGCAGCCCGACGCACGCGAACGACCCTGAGACGATCCACAGCGACGCGAAGTCCATGTCCACAGAATCCCGGTTCCCGACTGCGTGGAGAGCGGCGGCACGGTGCTTCCGCCTCACCCGTTCGGCAAGCCCCGCTCGCGGACGACCCCGCGTCGCTCCTCCGACCGTCGGTGAAGCAAGCAGCACTCGCCCCGGCGTTCATGCTGGCCGGAGGCGCACGCTCGGTGTCGTTCACCCTGCGTCTTCATTCCACCGCCTCGGGCACGGCTCCGCCCTGCCCGGCGCCGCGCCGGGGACCGCCCTCGCTCGCTCGATCCCCGCGGGACCCGGCCTGGCTGGAGGCCGGGGCCCGCGGCGCGGTGGGCCGGCGACGCTCCTTGCGGCGCCAACGACCCGCCTCCGGGACCCGCTGTGCAGCTCGACTCGACCCTGCCGCCACCCGCCGCCGTCCGCGCTCCCGCGATGACCTTCGGGGGTGCGGCAGGGCGTGCGCTGTGGCCGGGACTGGGACCGCGGCTAAGCTGGAGCGCTCACCGCCCTCTAGGGCCCTGCCTCGATCGGAGATCCCATGCGCCTCGCAGCCGCCGTGCTCGCCGGGACGATCGGCGGCGCGCCCGGTGTGGAGTAGTCGAGCCCCAGGATCGAGGGACTCGCGGGTCTCGTCGATCGTCACCAATTCGGGGCGGGTCCCCAGGATCGAGCGCACGCCGCGCGAGGAAGGAACGGAGCCGCGCCATGGCAGCCGAGAGCCGAACCCCGTCGATCCCCGCGGAGGCGCCGCTGCCGGAGGGCGAGGAGCACGCGCCGCCGGGGACGCGGGCGATGGCGCTCGTGCGGTGGTCGCTCGTCGGGCTCATGGCCGTCGCCGCCGCCGGAGCGTGGCTCCACCACGCGTCCTCGGGCGGCCTGCTCTCGGCCGCCGAGGAGCGGTTCCACTGCCCGATGCACCCGTCCATCGTGACGACCCACCGGGGCGAGTGCCCGATCTGCGGCATGGATCTCGTCCCGGTCGGCGGCGCCGCCGCGAGGACCGCGGCGCCCGCGCCGGCCGCGACGCCCGACGCCGGCCACCCGGCGGCGGCCGGCCCGCTCTACACCTGCCCCATGCACCCGGCCTTCGTCACCGCCGACGCGAAGGCGCGCTGCCCGGACTGCGGCATGAAGCTCGTCCCGAAGGAGCCCGCGACCGCCGCCGGCGAGGGGGTCCCCGGGCTCGCCGAGGTCGAGCTGACGGTGGACCGGATCCAGCTCATCGGCATGAAGACCGCGGCCGCGCGGCGCGAGCCGCTCGCGTCGTCGCTGCGCACCGTGGGCTTCGTCACCCCGACCGAGAACGGGCTCGTGAGCGTCAACACCCGGTTCTCGGGCTGGGTCGAGTCGCTCGGCGTGAGCGAGACCGGCGTCCTCGTGCAGAAGGGGACGGTCCTCGCGACCGTCTACAGCCCGGAGATGCTGAACGCGCAGCAGGTCTTCCTGAACGCCATCAAGTGGTCCGAGCGCCGCGCCCCGCCCCCGCCGCCGGGCGGCGCGGCCGCGCCGGCGCAGTCGGCGACGTCGCAGCCGGTGACCGACCTCGAGCGCGACGCGCGACAGCGCCTCGAGCTGCTCGGCGTCTCGGCGGAGGACATCGAGCTCATCGCGCAGTCCGGGCAGGTCCTCCGCGCGATCAACGTGCGCGCGCCGGTCCGCGGCCACGTCGCGCGGAGGAGCGTCCTCCGCGGAGTGTACGTGCAGCCCGGCACGGAGCTCTTCCAGATCACGGACCTGTCCACGGTGTGGGTGCTCGCCGACGTGTACGAGTCGGAGCTCGGCCGCGTGAAGGTGGGGCAGAGGGCGACGCTCGCGCTCGCCGCGTGGCCCGGCGAGAGGTTCGAGGGGCGCGTCACGTTCATCTATCCGGCGGTGAGCACCGGCAGCCGGACGCTCCAGGCGCGCGTCGAGATCCGGAACCCCCAGCTGAAGCTCCGCCCGGGCATGTACGGCGACGTCGTCCTCGAGACGGGCGGTGGCGAGGCGGTGGTGGTGCCCCGCGACGCGGTCGTGGACACGGGGGACGTCCAGTACGTCTTCGTGGACCGCGGCCAGGGGCGCTTCGCGCCTCGCAAGGTGCGGCCCGGCGCCGCGGCGGAGGGGAAGGTCGCGATCCTCGAGGGGCTCGCCGAGGGCGAGCGCGTGGTGACGACGGCGAACTTCCTCCTCGACTCCGAGAGCCGGCTCCGGGCCGCGCTCGAGGGCGGCGGCGAGAGCGCCGCGCCCGCCGCGACCGGCCCGCGGAACTAGGAGCGCCATGGTCGCCCGGATCATCGAGTTCTGCGCGCGGAACCGGCTGGTCGTGCTGCTCGGCGTCGCCGCCGCGGCCACCGCGTCGATCTGGTCGATCCGGAACGCGAAGCTCGACGCGATCCCGGACCTCTCGGACCCCCAGGTCATCGTCTACACGGAGTGGATGGGGCGGAGCCCCACGCTCGTCGAGGACCAGGTCACCTACCCGATCGTCTCCGCGCTCGTGTCCGCGCCGAAGGTCGCCGACGTGCGCGGCTACTCGATGTTCGGGATGTCCTTCGTCTACGTGATCTTCGACGAGGGCACCGACGTGTACTGGGCGCGGAGCCGCGTCCTCGAGTACCTCTCGTCGCTGGCGCCGCGCCTGCCGCAGGGCGTCTCGCCCTCGCTGGGCCCGGACGCCACCGGCGTCGGCTGGACCTTCCAGTACACCCTGGTCGACGACTCCGGCCGGCACGGGCTCGACGAGCTGCGGACGTTCCAGGACTTCACGCTCCGCTACGCGCTCGGCAGCGTCCCCGGCGTCGCAGAGGTGGCGAGCGTCGGCGGGTACCAGAAGCAGTACCAGGTGACGGTCGACCCCAACAAGCTGCGCGCCTACGGCGTCTCGCTGCAGGAGGTGATGGCGGCGATCCGCGACTCGAACGGCGACGTGGGCGGGCGCGTGCTCGAGATGAGCGGGCGCGAGTACTACGTCCGCGGGCGCGGGTACGTGCAGGACCTCCCCGACGTCGAGCAGGTGGCCGTGAAGGCGGCCGGACCGGGCGGTGTGCCGGTGCTGGTGCGTGACGTGGCCCAGGTCCGCTTCGGCCCGGACATCCGCCGCGGCCTCCTCGAGTGGAACGGCGAGGGCGAGGCGGTGGGCGGCATCGTGGTGATGCGCTACGGCGAGAACGCGCTCGACGTCGTGAAGCGGGTCAAGGCGAAGCTCGAGGAGCTCAGGCCCGGGCTCCCGGACGGCGTGCGCGTCGAGATCGCCTACGATCGCTCGGAGCTCATCGGCCGCGCCATCGGGACCCTGCGCCGGGCGCTCGTCGAGGAGGCGGTCGTCGTCGCGCTGGTCATCCTCCTCTTCCTCCTCCACGGACGCTCCGCGCTGCTGCCGGTGCTCTCCCTGCCGGTCGCCGTCGCCGTGAGCTTCATCCCGATGTCGCTGCTCGACATCCCGGCGACGATCATGAGCCTCGGCGGCATCGCCATCGCGATCGGCGCCACCGTGGACGCCGAGATCGTGATGATCGAGGCGTCGCACAAGAAGCTCGAGCACGCGCCGCCCGGCGCGGACCGCCGCGCGCTCCTCGCCGAGGCGGCGCGGGAGGTGACGCCGGCGATCTTCTTCTCGCTCCTCGTCATCGCCGTCGCCTTCCTCCCCGTCTTCACGCTGACCGGGCAGGCCGGGCGGCTCTTCCGGCCGCTCGCGTGGACGAAGACCTTCGTGATGCTGTCGGCGGCGCTCCTCTCCATCACCTTCGCGCCCGCGCTCCGCGACCTCCTCATCCGCGGCCGGATCAGGCCCGAGTCGGAGCACCCGGTCTCGCGCTTCATCATCCGCTGGTACCGACCGTTCGTGTTCGTCGCGCTGCGGCGCCCGAAGTCCACGATCGCCATCGGCCTGCTCGCGATCCTCTCCGCGGTCCCCCTCGCGCTGCGGCTCGGCGAGGAGTTCATGCCGCCCCTCAACGAGGGCGACGTCCTCTACATGCCGACCACCCTCCCCGGCATCTCCATCGAGGAGGCGAAGCGACAGCTCCAGGCGCAGGACCGCGTGTTCCGGTCCTTCCCCGAGGTCGCGAGCGTGTTCGGGAAGACCGGACGCGCCGAGACGGCCACCGATCCGGCCCCGCTCACGATGGTCGAGACCACCGTCCGCCTGAAGCCGGTGGAGCAGTGGCGGACGGTGCCCGCCGCGCGGTGGTGGTCGTCGTGGGCGCCCGGCTTCCTCCGGCCCGCGCTGCGGCTCGTCTGGCCCGACCGGCGGCGCATCTCCTGGGACGAGCTCGTCGACGAGATGAACCGCGCGATGCAGTTCCCGGGCTGGACGAACGCGTACACCATGCCGATCAAGGCGCGCGTCGACATGCTCTCCACCGGCGTCCGGACTCCGCTCGGGATCAAGGTCCTCGGGACGTCGCTCGCCGAGATCGAGAAGGTCGGCGTCGCGCTCGAGAAGGTGATCCAGCCGATCCCGGGCACGCGGAGCGTCTTCTACGAGCGGAACACCGGCGGCCTGTACCTGGACATCGTCCCGCGCCGCGAGGCGCTCGGGCGCTACGGCCTCACCGTGGGCGACGTGAACCGCGTCATCGAGGCGGCGATCGGCGGGACGCCGATCAGCGTGACCGTGGAGGGCCGGAACCGCTTCACCGTGAACGTCCGGTACCCGCAGGACCTCCGGAGCGACCTCGAGCGGCTGCGGCGCCTCCTCGTGCCGCTCGGCGGCCGCGGGGGAGCGGGCGGGATGGGGCTCGACGTCCGCGCGCTCCCGGAGGTGCGGCTCGCGCAGTCGATGGGCGGCGGCATGGGCGGCGGCGACGCGACGCCCGCGCGCCGGCCCGCGCCGCGCGCCGCGAGCGACGGGCCCGCGCTCGGCTGGGTCGACGGCCCGAGCCAGGAGGCGCTCACGGGACCCGCCGACCTCGCCGCGCCGGGCACGCGCAACGCGACCTTCGTGCCGCTCGGGCAGCTCGCCGACATCCGCATCGCGGGCGGGCCGCCCATGATCCGCGACGAGAACGGGCTGCTCGCCGGGTACGTCTACGTCGACATCGACGGCGCCCGGCGCGACGTCGGCGGCTACGTCGAGGAGGCGAAGGCGAAGGTGAAGGCGGCGCAGGCGGCTGGCACGATCCGGATGCCGGAGGGCTACGTCCTCGAGTGGACCGGCCAGTACGAGCTGCTCGAGCAGATGGAGAGCCGCATGCGCATCGTGCTGCCGCTCACGATCCTGCTCATCGTGTTCCTGCTGTGGGTGCACTTCCGGAACTTCACGGAGGTGCTGATCGTCCTGCTCTCGATCCCGTTCGCGCTGGTCGGCAGCGTGTGGCTGCTGTGGCTCCTCGACTATCACCTCTCGACCGCGGTCTGGGTCGGCCTCATCGCGCTCGTCGGCCTCGCGGCTCAGACCGGCGTGGTGATGATCGTCTACATCGACAACGCGTACGAGCGGCGGAAGCGCGCCGGGAAGATCCGCGGCCTCGACGACATCATCTGGGCCCACATGGAGGGCACGGTGATGCGGGTCCGGCCGAAGCTGATGACGGTCGCGACGATGCTCGCGGGGCTCGTCCCGCTCCTCTGGGCGACCGGCTCCGGCGCCGACGTGATGAAGCGAATCGCGGCGCCGATGGTGGGCGGTCTCTTCACGAGCGCGTTCCTCACGCTCGAGATCATCCCGGTGATCTACACCTACTGGCGGCAGGAGCAGGTCCTCTGGGAGCGGCTCGCCGCGCTCGACCCGGCCCGGCTCCGCGGCCTCGCGGTCGCGGCGGCCTGGCACAAGGGCGCGTGGGCGGCGGCGCTCGCGGTCGCCGTCGCGGCCGAGCCGCTCGAGGGGCACCGCTGGCCGGTCGCCCTCGCCGCAGCGGCCGTCGCGGTCGCCGTCGTCGCGAGCGGGATCGTTTACCTTCGCCGCCGCCCCGCCGCGCGCCGGCTCGTGTGGCCCGGCGCGGCGCCCGACACGGCCGCGCCGCTCGCCCGCATCGCGTGACGCCGCCGTCCCGGGAGGCCGCCGCGCGGTCCCGGCGGCGCAGCGTCCGCTTGACAGGACGGCCGTCCGCTCGTACAACGGCATCCGCTATAACGGACAGGGGCGCCCGCGGCGCCCCCGGGAGCGCGCATGCGGATCGCGGACGACATCACGAAGCTCATCGGGAACACGCCGCTCGTGCGGCTCAACCGGATCATGGAGGGCGCGCGGGCGACCGTCGTCGCGAAGCTCGAGAGCTTCAACCCGGCCTCGAGCGTGAAGGACCGCATCGGCGTCGCGATGATCGAGGCCGCGGAGCGCGACGGGAGGATCAAGCCGGACACGATCCTGCTCGAGCCGACCTCCGGCAACACCGGTATCGGCCTCGCGTTCGCCGCCGCCGCGAAGGGGTACCGGCTCGTCCTCACGATGCCCGAGACCATGAGCGTCGAGCGCCGCAAGCTCCTCGCCGCATTCGGCGCGAAGCTCGTCCTCACGCCGGGCGCCGAGGGCATGAAGGGCGCCATCGCGAAGGCGGAGGCGCTCGCCGCCGAGGACCCGCGGTACCTGGTCCTCCAGCAGTTCGAGAATCCGGCGAACCCGGAGGTCCACCGCCGCACGACCGCCGAGGAGATCTGGCGGGACACCGACGGCAAGGTGGACATCGTCGTCGGCGGCACCGGCACGGGCGGGACCATCACCGGCTGCGCCCAGGTGCTGAAGGCGCGCAAGCCCTCGATCCGCATCGTCGCCGCCGAGCCCGCGGACTCGCCGGTCATCTCCGGCGGCAAGCCAGGCGCGCACAAGATCCAGGGCTGGGGGCCGGGCTTCGTCCCGAAGGTCCTCGATGCCTCCCTGCTCGACGAGGTCGTCCGTGTCGGCAACGCGGACGCCGGCGACCTCGCCCGGAGGCTCACCCGCGAGGAGGGCATCCTTTCCGGCATCTCGTGCGGGGGTGCCGCGTGGGCGGCGCGCGAGGTCGCCCGCCGTCCGGAGAACGCCGGGAAGCTCGTCGTCGTGGTGCTGCCCGATACGGGCGAGCGCTACCTCTCCACGTGGCTCTTCGAGGAAGGGACCGCGGCCTAGCGAGTACGCCCGTCCATGGTACGTGTGTGGGGCCGCCCCCCGAGGGCAGCGCCGCCCCCGTTGCGGGCTGCCCGGCGGCTCCCTAGCTTCGCCTCCTCGCAGTAGTCATCTGTAGATCGAGGAGGCGGCGTCATGACCGAGGCGTCGCGCGCAGAGTTGCGCGACGAGCTGCTGTCGCGGATCCCGCGGTGGTACACGCCGTGGCTGCACCTCGCGTTCCCTGCGATCGTCGGCCTCGCCATCGCGGTGTTCGCGCTCTCGCGCATCGGCGACCTCCGGGCGTGGCAGCTGGCGCTCGTACCGCTGTTCCTCGTCTTCGGGAACGCCGTCGAGTGGCACGCGCACCGGGGCCTGCTGCACCGCCGGACGCGCTTCATCGAGGTGCTCTACGTCCGGCACACGCCGCAGCACCACGCCGTCTACGTCGCGGACGACATGGCGATCCGCTCGGCGCGCGAGCTCAAGCTGATCCTTCTGCCCGCGTACGGCGTGCTCGCCATCCTGGCGCTCACCTCACCGATCACGATCGCGCTCGTCCGCCTCGGCCAGCCGAACCTCGGCGCGCTGTGGGTCGCGAGCGTCGTTGGATACGTGCTCGGCTACGAGTGGCTGCACCTGGCCTACCACCTGCCGGAGCACAGCGTGATCGGGCGGCTCCGGCTCGTCCGGAAGCTCCGGCGCCATCACCAGCTCCACCACGCGCCTCACCTGATGCAGCGCTGGAACTTCAACGTGACGGTGCCGCTGTGGGATGTGGTGCGCGGAACGGTGTACCGGCCGCATCCCGTCGCGCCGATCCCGCGCGCCGTGCGCCGGTCGCCGTGAGCGGCAGCGAGGCTCGGCCTGCCCGACCGCTCGCGCCCCTTTACACGCGCCTGGAGGTCGGGTACTAGACCGCCCGACCCCATCGTCTAGAGGCCCAGGACACGGCCCTTTCAAGGCTGTAACCGGGGTTCGAATCCCCGTGGGGTCACTTCTTACACCCGCGACACGACTTGGGTTTTACGGGGGCACAGCAGCCTGTGCCCTCGTTGTGCCCGGGTCGGTCGTCGGGCTGGCATCCAATGACCGGATCGCCGCCTCCTTCGCGCCGGGCGACAGGTGCATGTACCGCATCGTCACCGTCAACGTGGTGTGGCCCGCTAGCTCCTGAATCGTCCGCGCGGTCACCGCCTTCATCGCGAGGTGCGAGCAGAACGTGTGTCGGAGCGAATGAAGGCCGCCGCGCTTCTCTAGCCCCGCGGCTGCGGTCGCGTTCCTCATCCACTCCCAGAGCATCGTCGCGTTCACCGTTCGCCCCTCGTCGTTGTAGAGCACCTGGGGACGGAGGCTCCGCACCCCCCGGAGAACGGCGTCGAGCCGAGCCGCTGCGATGTCTAGGGCGGCATTCACCAGCACCGAACCGGATGTCGGCGGCAATGGTTTCCGCTGCGACGCGTGGTTTTCTAGCTCGTCGCCAAGTGCGCTCTACGTGTACCGCTCGCAGCGGCGTCGTGGTTGCCCGACTAAAGGTCGAGGTGCCGCCCAGCTAAGCCGTTCTGTGCAGAATCGAGGACGGCTGCATCGGCTGGTGGTAGCGCGCTCCCCCGGCGCCTTCGCCCGTACCGCAAGGCGGCTATCGCGCCGAGGGCGACGACGTTAACCCCGACCACCCAGCCCTCTGCCGGGCGGCTTCCGACGAAGAATGCAACGTTGTCTGCCGAGGGCAAACGTTTCCCCGGCCCTGTACACGACCGCCGGGCCGACGTCGATCCCTAGTGCGAGTTCGTACACGACCGCAGGGGTTAGAATGTGTAGGACTTGAGCCCCGTGCAGCCCGATCGCGAGCGGTATCCATCTCGGCGGGTTCCGGAGCAGCATCGCTCCTGAGACGGCTTGGACCGCCGCAATCACGGCAAGTATCGCCAAGCCGATCGGAATAGTCGCGAGCCGCAGGGCCGTGGCACCGACCAGCAGCAGGGAAATCACCGCTGCAACCGTCTGGTACACGGCGACCGCCCGGAACGTGTATCGCAACGGTCCCCCTTCGTGGCGTCTGCCGGGAAGCTCGCCCCGACAACTTGCCTAGAATCATACGACGCGGGACCGTAAGGCTGTTCGCGAAGGTCCTCGGGGTGACCAAGGCGAGGCTCGACCGCTACTGCCGAGGCGAGCGGACCCCGACCCTCGGCGCCGCGCTCGCCATCGAGAAGGTGACCGCGGGCGCGATTTGATCGCGCCCGTCATCGAGCGGTGGAGGCGGTCGAGCGCGAGTAACCCCCCGGAAATGGACGTGTTGTGGTCGGCACGGCATCATCGAGTACGGGAGGTCGATACGTGTCGAAGATCGTCGTCCTGATCGCATCCACTGACCTGCACGCCATCAGGGTCTTGCGCGACGCGACCGGCGCAGCTTGGGGCGACATCACGGCTCGGGTGAAGTCGAAGCGTCCAGCGGCGGAGTTCACTCTCTTCCTGAACGATCATGAAGAGGTCGCGGCACGGCTTCTGGAGCTGATCTCTCAGCTGAGCGCTTGTGGCATTGCGGCTCAGTTCTTCGAACTCTCGCCGGAAGAGACGTTCGAGACCGCAACGGATATCGAGGCTTGCAGCATGACAGCGGACGTCGTTGAGAACGCGTTGAGACTCCACGAGGAGGGCCTCGAGCGACTGAAGAGAGAGGACGATCGGTAACGCCCGGCCAAGGTGTTTTGACGATGCAGCCGCGCGGCGGCCGCGAGCTTGCCATCTCCCCCTTCGTGTTCGGGTTCGCCGCTGACCTGCTCAGGCCGACGGCTCGGGTCTCGGTGGCGTCCAGTTGTGCAGTTCGCCGAGCGTGGAGGCGTCGACCTGGACGCCGGCACGCCGGTACGCCTTCGCCTGCCGGTACAGAGGCAGGGAGTCGGCGCACTTCGAGACGACGATCTGCCCCATGAAGGTCGGGCAGGAGCGTGCCTTGTCGTAGACCTTCGCCGGCGGGCCGTAACCGCCCGGGCACGCACGTGTTGACGCCGGTCCTGGAGTGCGGGACTTCGAGGAGGCCGCGGGGTACCGTTGTGGCCATGGGCCATGCCGACCGCCTGCTCATGCGCGTCGTCCTTGAGGACGCTGACTTGATCGGCCTCGAGGTGTCGTTCTCCTCGCACGGCTGGCAGGCAGCGACGATGGCTTATACCCAGATCGACTCCCTCTCTGCGTTCGCAGAACGCCTGAGGGTTTTCGCGGCAGCGTTCCGCGGCGACGCCATTTTCGAAGCCGGCGCAGACGATGCGCGCGAACTCGGCTTCGTTCGGATGCGGTTCTCAGCCGCGGATGCGCGGGGGCATATCGCCTGCACGCTGACGCTCAAGACGGGTCCGGAGAGAATCGTTCCGGTGGAAGCGGGTGCACGAGTGTCTATCGAGCTCCAGACGGAGACGGCGCTCTTGGATCAGTTCTTGGGCGAGCTCGAGCGCTTGGTCCGACGACGCGAGGACGCCGCACTCCTGCTGACATGAGACGCGAAACGGGCACGGGACGTCACGATGTATTCGCGTGTGGCGGCGACTTCCAGCAGTGCGGCAGCAGCTCGTCGATCCGCGAGGCGGGATGCGTCTGCACGCGGATGAGCACGTCGGCGAGGTAGTCGACCGGGTTCACGCCGTTAGCCTCGCAGGTGGCGATGAGCGAGTAGAGCCCGGCGAGGTTCTCGCCGGCTTCGTTCGTGCCGACGAAGAGGAAGTTCTTTCGCCCGAGTGCAGCGACGCGGAGCGCGCGCTCGGAGGCGTTGTTGTCGATGGGCAGGTGAGGGTCCGAGACGAAGAGTGTCAGCGCGTCCCACTGGCCGAGCGCGTAGTTGATCGCCTCTCCCATCGGCCCCTTCGGCTGGTGCCGTGGTTGCTCGGCATCGAGCCACGCCTTGAAGTCGTCCATCACCGCGCGGCTCGCGGTCTGGCGCATCTCCAGGTGCTCGGGAGTACCGAGGAGGTCGGCGTCGAGCGCGGCGCGCTCGATCTTGTAGACCTCGAGGATGAAGTCCATCGCCTGCTTCGCGGCGTCGGGCGCGACGGACTGGGCATCGAAGAACGTTCGCCGGACGTGCGCGAGGCAGCCGGCGCGGACCCGCCGGCCGGGCAGGGTCACGCGGTCATAGCCCTTGTACGCGTCGGCGACGAGCTTGCCGGCGGTGCCCTCCAGCACGCGCCCTGGCGTCTCGCTCGAACGGCTCGGTTGAGAAGACGTACGCGATCATCTCGCGGTCATCCTCGTCCTTCGCGATGAAGCTCCAGAGCCACGAGCGACGCGTCCTTCCCTTCGCCTGAACCCGGTGCGACGTCTCGTCCGCGAGGACGATCTCCTTCTCCGCGACGACCGAGAGGCTCCGACCGCTGCGCCAGGGGGCCGCGCGGCCGACCCGCGTAGGCCGGCGGCTATCCCGAACACGAACGTAAGCTCGCGAAGCGGACCTTCCGGATGCCTCCGGGATCACCGCGTGCTCCACGACACCTCGCTCCGGCGGAAGAAAACGGGCGCATCGTTGACCGGGCGGTTACGGGCCGGTGGACCTGCGAGCCCGTCGCCGGGCTAGCCGGACGCGGCGGGCGAGCGCAAACGCGTCAACGCGCAATCGTCGGTCCAGTACTATCCGTTCATGCCGCTCCCTGTCCGCGTCATCGGTCGAATTGATCTCGCTGAGAAGGTCCAGAATGCCGTCCAGGCTGCTGGTTTCGACTCGGAGGTTGTCACGGCTGGCCCGATGTCGGTCTTCCATGGGACGCCCCAGGCAGAAGGCGTCGACGTGGTCGTGGCGACCAGCGTCTCCGACCCGCTGCTCTGGAGGGTCGCCAAGGGACGACATCCCTTGCGCCCGATGGTCGCGGTGGGAGAGCGACGGCGCGAAGGCGTGCTCCGGGGGGCGATGCTCCACCGGAACGGCCCCGACGCCTACGTCACATGGCCCGCGACGCCCGAGGATCTGGGCGTCGCAATCCAGCGAGCCGAGTCGTCCGCATCGCGTCAGCGGTCCTGGAGCGCCGCGGACCTGCGGGCCGCGCTCATCGTGCCAGGGTTGCTGCTGGGGAGGGCCACCGGTGGGCTGGGCGCCATCGTCGCAGGCGTTTGTCTGCTCCTCGGCGTTTCCTACGCGTGGAGCCGGCGTTGGCAGCTGATCGGCGGCGTCCTTCTAACCATTGTCGGGGTTGGGAGCGTCACCCTTCACCTGATGCAATGGGCCCGGTGAACGCCGGACGCGCTGAAGAACGAGATCGGCCCTTGAGCGGGTGACTCCGAGGGCAGATGCAGGCCCCCCGCTTTCGTCTCCCCACGTCTCCCCGCGCCGGGTCGAGAAGGGTGGACGGCTGTGGACTCGCGTAGAACTCCGGGCTCGTCATGGAACCGCTGGGGCGCGGGGCTTTCGAGCGAACTGGCGTGCGCCGGCGCCCTGTTAGCTGTTGCCCGTTCGCGGGGTTCGAATCCCCGTGGGGTCACCACGACTACGCGTCGTGCCGGGCGGTTTTCCCTCCGCCCGCTGCCACCGCGCTGCCATCCCCGAGCGCCCGGATCACCTCCGGCGGCGCGCTACTTCCCTCCCTTCATCCGCTTCATCGCCTCCTCCATCTGCTTCCGCTGCTCGGGCGACATGTTCTTCATCGCCTCCTCCATCCTCTTCGCCATCTCTGGGCTCATCCCGGGGGCCGTCTCCGCCTTCGTGTAGCCGGCGGGGATCTCGAACTTCGAGGCGGGGACCTTCTCGCGCTTCGCCGAGACGAGCTCCATCCTGAACGCGTCGGTGCCGTCCTTCGTCCTGGACACCCAGCGGATCGGCAGTCCCTTGACGCCTGCGTCGGCGAGCGCCTTGAAGAGCCCGTGGCGCCCTCCGCTCTCCCGCTCCTGGAACGCGCGGAACCACGCCTCGCTGACGATGAGGTCCTCCGCGACGCACACCTCGGACTCGCGCCCGGACTCGGTCGAGACCGCGACGCTCTCGCACGGGTGGCCCGCGACGGTGGCCTTGCCCAGCCGCCGGACCGTGTACTTCTCGTCGTCCTGCGACGCGCCCGGCTCGGCGTCGTGGACGTAGTACGTCCTCCGCGCGTCGTCGAGCATGTAGCTCCGATTCGGCTCGGCCATCTTCAGGATGATCGTCCGCTGCTGCTTCGGGACCCCCGCCTGCTCGGCGCGCGCGGACGACACCTCCGTCTCGCTGCGGATCCCGGCGCTCGAGATCCACGTCCGGACCGTGCCGGTCGCCTGAGCCGCGCCGACCGTGATCCTCGACTCGAGCACACCCTCGAACTCCGCACGCGCGACGCCCGGGAGCGCGAGCGCTGCGACCACCGCCACCACTGCGCCTCTCATCGGATCCTCCCCTCCGTGCGCCCGACCGCTCCGGGCGGCCGAAGCTGCCCGGCCTTTATCGGCGGGCCAGGGCCGCGGCAGCGACCCGGATCAAGCGAACGTCCCGGACGGGCTGCAGCGGGTACGCCCTTTCTCGCGCGGGCCCGAGGGGTGACCTGCCAACCCTTCGCTCGTGGCCCCGAAGGCGTGTTGTTGCACCGCACCACGCGGGCTAGGAGCGCGGGGAGAAAGGGAGGAGATGGCCATGAAGAAGCTAGCGTTCGCAGCACTCGTGCTCGCGATGACCGGCCCGGCGTTCGCGCAGGCCGACAAGCCGCAGGCGTCCGCCGAGAACCCGATGGCGCGTTGGAAGCCACCGAAGGTGACGAACGAGCAGAAGGACCGCAAGGAGATCCAGGCGGTCTTGAAGCAGCTCGAAGCCGCCGGGAAGAAGGGCGACATCGACGCGGCCGCGGCGCTCCTGGACTTCCCGGTGCTCATGGTCACCGACGACTCCAAGGGCCAGGCGATGGCAGACTCCTGGACGAAGGAGAAGTGGGTCGAGCAGATGGGGCCCGTCTACAAGCAGCCCATGCCGGCGGTCACGAACAAGCCGACCATCACCTTGCTCTCCGATTCGCTCGCGATCGTCACGAACCAGTGGTCGACGACGATGGGCAAGCAGAAGGTCTCCGCTCGCGACGCGCTGCAGCTGGTCCGGGTCGACGGGAAGTGGCGGATCAAGTCGATGATCGAGGGCGGCTGGGGAGACATGATGGGCCCCGCGTCCGCTGCCTCGACCGGCGGCGCGTCGCCCACGGGCACCGGCGCGAGCAGCACCGGCTCCTCGACCGAGACGGGGGCGGCCGCGGGCACCGGCGCCTCGACGGAGACGGGGACGCCCTCCGGGACCGGCTCCTCGGCGGAGACGGGAAAGCCCTCCGGCACCGGCCCGTCGACGGAGACGGGCGCGGCGACCGGCACCGGGTCCTCGACTGGGGCCGGCTCGACCGAAACGGCGCCCCCCGCCCCGTCCGCTCCATCCCCGGGCGCTCCTCCGGAGAAGAAGTAGGCTCGAACCAGCGCGACGCCCGGCAGCTTGCCGGCGCGACCGGGAGGAGGACCCGGCGGCGACGGCGGATCCTGGATGAGTGCATCCGGACAGGAGCCGCCGCGTCGCTCGGCCTGGGTACACGCTGGAATTCGCACCGGCGGCTGAACGCGGCTACGCTTCCCGTCCGTGGACGAGCCGAGAACACGACCGCTCCGTGACCTCGTGCTGTTCGTGACCTACGCCGTGCTCGGCGGGATCGCGCTCGTCGCCTTCCTGCTCCTCGTCCTGCCGAAACCTTGAGCCTTCCAGCGCGGTGACCCCGGCGCACGCCGGGGGCGCGCCTCGCCCGACGGTCCACCCCACGCAGGCCTCGTCCGCTCCGGCCACACCGGTAAGCGATCCGGCGTGCGCGCGTCCACGAGGACGGAGCTTCTCCCGCTGTTCCTGCAGCTGTGCCGGGCCCGCGCGTTCGAGGACGCCCTCGCCGCCCTCTGGCGCGAGGGGCGCATCTCGGGCGAGCTGCACCTCGGGCTCGGCGAGGAGGCGGTCGCGGCGGGAGTCGCGGGGCACCTCCGCCCCGGGGACGCGCTGGCCCTGGACCACCGCGGGACGCCGTTCCTCACGGTCATCGGCGTCGACCTCGTGGCCGTGCTGAAGGAGCTGCTCGGACGTCCCGACGGCCTCTGCGGCGGTCGCGCGGGCCACATGCACCTCATGTCGCGGGCGCACCTCGCGGCCGCCTCGGGCATCGTCGGCGCCGCCGCCCCGCTCGGCGCGGGGTTCGCCCTCGCCGCGCGGACGCTGCGGAGCGGGTCCGTGGCGGTCGCGACGTTCGGCGACGGCGCGATGAACCAGGGCATGGTGCTCGAGACGCTGAACCTCGCCGCGGCGTGGGCGCTGCCGCTCGTCCTCGTCTGCAAGGACAACGGGTGGGCCATCACGACGCGGTCCGCCGCGGTCACCGGCGGCGAGCTGCGGGCGCGGGCGGCGGCGTTCGGGCTCCCCGTCGCCGACGTCGACGGCGGCGACGTCGAGGCGGTGGAGCGCGCCGCGGGCGACGCGCTCGAGCGGGCGCGGCACGGGAAGGGCCCGACGTTCCTGCTCGCGCGCGTCACCCGGCTGGAGGGACACTTCGCGGGCGACGCGCTGGTGCGGACCGCGCGCGCGCCGGCCGGAGAGGGCCGGGCGGTCCTGTCCAACGTCGTCGCGGGCGCGCTCCACCGCGGCGGCGCCGGAGCCGGCGCCCGGGTCGCGAGCGTGCTGCACCTCATGGACCTGCTCCGGCGCGCGCGCGCCGAGCGCCGCGACGGCCGGGACGATCCCGTCGAGCGGGCCCGGCGACGGCTGCCGGCGGAAGCGGCGGCGGACGCCGAGGCGCGGGCGCTCGCCGAGATCCGCGAGGCGGTGTCGGCGGCGGGAGGGGCGTGATGGCCCGCCTGAGGTTCGGGGAGGCGATCGACGCGGCGGTCGCGGCGGAGATGGCGCGCGACCCGCGCGTGGTGGTGATCGGGGAGGACGTCCACCTGCTCCGCGCGCCGCTCTACGCCCGGTTCGGCGCGGAGCGCGTCCTCGCGGCGCCGATCAGCGAGGCGGCGTTCGTCGGCGCCGCGGTCGGCGCCGCGATGGCAGGGCTCCGGCCCGTCGTGGAGCTGATGCTCGTCGACTTCCTCGGATCCTGCCTCGACGCCGTGCTGAACCAGATGGCGAAGATCGAGGCCTTCTCCGGCGGCGGCTGGACCTGCCCGCTCGTGGTCCGCGCGACCTGCGGCGGCGGCTACGGGGACGGCGGCCAGCACGAGCAGGCGCTCTGGGGCCTCCTGTCCGGCATCCCCGGCCTCACGGTCGTGGTCCCGTCCACACCGGCCGACGCCGCGGGGCTCCTCACGGCGGCGATCCGCCACGACGGGCCGGTCTTCTTCCTCGAGCACAAGCTGCTCTCCGAGTCCTGGCTCGAGTACCTGGGCCGCGGCGGTCGCGACACGGTGACGTTCGACGTCCCGGCGGACGGCGCCGAGGGCGAGGTCGACCCGGGCATCGCGATCCCCATCGGCCGCGCCGCGATCCGCCGCACCGGCGGCGATCTCACCATCGTCTCGCTCGCCGTGGGCGTGCACCGCGCGCTGGCCGCCGCCGACGTCCTCGCGAAGGACGGCCTCGCCTGCGAGGTCCTGGATCTGCGGACCACGCGGCCCCTGGATCGGGCCGCGGTCGCCGCGTCCGTCGCGCGCACGGGGCGCCTCCTCGTCGTCGACGAGGACTACCGCGAGGCCGGGCTGTCCGGAGAGCTCGCCGCCGTGGCGCTCGAGGCCGGCCTCGCGCCGCGGTTCGGCCGCGTCTGCGTCGAGGACACCCTGCCCTACGCGCGACCGCTCGAGGACGCGGCGCTCCCGGGCGTGGCCCGCATCGTGGCGGCGGCGCGGCGGCTCGTGGCCTGACGGTCGGGGCGGCCGGACGCGGCGCGCGCCTCAGTGCCGGCGGGCTTCGTCGATCGCGTTCTGGCGCGCCGAGGCGCGGGCTCGGATCTTCCGGAACTCCGCCTCGAGCTCCTCGAGCTCGTCGTCCGTCGCGTGCTCCAGGTCCGCGAACGTGTTCCTGGCGCGCCGCTGGGCGCGGACGAGCTCGTCGAGCTTCAGGTGCAGCGCCCGCGTCTCCCGGGTCTGCGTCGCCTGGATGAGGAAGACCATGAGGAACGTGACGACGGTCGTCCCGGTGTTGATGACGAGCTGCCAGCTGTCGCTGAACCGGAACAGCGGCCCGGAGACGCCCCAGACGACCACGACCATCAGCGCCAGGAGGAACGCGTGCGGCGTCCCCGTCACGTCGGAGACCGCGTAGGCGAAGCGCTGGAAACGATCCTTCACCTCGGGATCTTAAGCACCGGGGAGCGATCGCCGCGTGGGATGCCGGCGCCTTCGCCCGCCGGCCCGCCCGGCCGACGCGCGGCCGGGCGAGCGCTCACCGCCCGATGGGCGAGACGGGCGCGTTCCAGGCGTCGATCCGCCACCGCAGCAGCAGCTCGACGTGCCCCCACCCGCCGCGGGCGGCGTCGACCGGGTTCGCGAGCTGCGGCGGCGTGTAGTCGAGGTGGATGCCGGTCCCGGCCAGCAGCCACCCCGCCGTCGCGAGCGGCGCGAGCGGCTCGAGGCGTGCGCGGTCGAGCAGCCTCAGGGCCGGCTCGGCGCGCTTGTCGGTCACCGGCGCCCGAAGGTCGAACCCGGGCACCGCCACGCGCGGCTGGCAGACGTCCGCGAGACACGGCGGGGGCACGGAGCGCTCCGGGGACCGCAGGAACGACGCATCCAGGGCGGCCGGAGCGACGTCGGACAGCGCAGGCCGGATCGCGAGCCGCAGGTCCGCCGGAGGCGCGGGGACCGCGTCCGCCGGTTCGCCGCCCGCCGGCGGCGCGACCGCGAGCAGGGCCAGGATGGGGAGCCAGCCGGTCACGTCCGAGGCACACTAGTGCATCGGCGGATGGCGGTTCAACGCCCGGCTTGGCGGAGGGACGCCCGCTCGGAAGGCGCAGGCCGTCAGCGGCGGTATCCGTACCCGCCCCGGTCCACCGCCGCGACCTTCCCGTTCTCGAGCGTCACGATCGAGATGAACCGCTGCGGCCCCGCGTCGTAGGTCCAGACCTCCACCTCGACCGTGACGAACGCGGTGGCGGTCCCGCCCGAGGGCCCGTCGATCGGCACCGGCCGCTTCTCGCGGCGCGTGTCCTTCGTGGTGGGCTCGCCGCACCGGGCGAGCACGTCGAGCTTCAGGTCGCCGGGCCGGACCCGCGACGTGTCACAGAAGCCCGGCGCGGTGCGCGTGGTCCCCACGCGCGCGGGCTCGTACCCGTACCCACCTCGCTCGATCAGCATGACCTTGCCGGCCTCGAGCGTGACCGTCATGAGGAAGCGACCCGGGCCGAAGTTGTAGGTCCACTGCTCGACGATCGCCGAGACCGAGGCTCCGGTGACCGCGGGCGGCTGCCCCGAGACCACGATGGCCGACGTGGACGCCGGGCGCGCCTCGCGGAGCGCCGGCTCACCGCACTTCCCGAGCAGGTCGACCCTGGTGTCGCCGACCGCGACGATTCCGCCGTCGCACGAGAGAGAGGACTCGGACGCGACGGCACGCTGCGGCCCCAGGATGGCGCACAGCGCGACGATGGAGCCGGCCAGGACGAGCGTGCGAGTGCGGGCGAGCATGATTCCTCCTGCGCGTCCACACGGACGCGCGTCCTCACGCTAGCACGGACGGCGAACTTCGGCCCGCGTCAGCGGGGCGCGGACGACGCCCGGACGAGCCGCTCCACGGAGTACGTCTTCCACCCGTCGCCCGTGTCGGATTCCCACGTCGCGACGAGGGCGTCCGGCCCGTCGCGCGTGATCGTCTCCCGGACCGGCGTGGCTCGCCCGCCCGCGCGCGCGACGCCCTCGAGGACGAGCTGGTCGCCGCGCCAGCCGCTCGAGAAGAGCGTCGCCCAGGTCCCCTGGTTGTCGAACACGACGCGGAGGATCCGGCCCGTCTCCGGATCGCGCCCCCAGAGGTCGCGCACCTCGAGGCCGAGGTCGGGCGCGTTCGCCTCGCCGGCGAGCCACGCGCCGCCGAGCACCGGGGCGAGGCGGTAACGGAACGTGAAAGTCTTCCCCGTCGACGGCTCGCGGGAGGTCGCGGTCCAGTCGCCCGCGAGGTCCCGCACCGCCGAGACGCCGGGCGGCAGGGCGGCGACCCCGGGGGGCGCCGGCGGCCGCGGATCGCGCGCAGGGGTGCCGCCGGCGTGCGCGCAGGCGAGCGCGCCGGCGGCGAGGAGAGCGGCGCCGAGACGCATGGTCCCCGGATATCGGGACCACCGCGCGCCGGCGCGGTCCTTCCGGGCGCGACACGGCTCCGGCGGACCGGGCGGGGGGCCGGAGGCGGAAATCCGGGCGCGCCGCTCCGGTCGGCGTTGCGCCGACCGCACCGGCCGCCATGTTCGAGGGAGGCGCTGCGGGCTCGACGACGGCGGGCGACCGGCCCACCGCCCGCCCGGACGGCGCACGAGAGGAACGCGCGTGACCGACATCCCCTGGAAGAAGATCTGCTGCCCCGTCGACCTGTCCGAGGAGTCGCGCGCCGCTCTCCGCGTCGCCGCGGATCTCTCACGGCGCTTCGGCGCGGAGCTCACGCTCGTCCACGTGGACGAGGGCGGTGCCGCCGGGAACGGCGAGCTGGCGCGCTGGAAGCGCGAGGCCGAGACCACCGGCGCCGCGCGCGTCGCCGCGGAGGAGACGACGGGAGACCCCCAGACCGCGATCGCGGATTACGCGAACGCGCGAGGGTTCGACCTCGTCGTCATGGGGACGCACGGCCGGACCGGTCGCGCGCACGCGCTCGTCGGCTCGGTCGCGGAGAGCACGGTTCGCCAGGCGCGCTGCCCGGTGATGGTCGTGCACGCCGAGTGGGGCGGGCTGCCCCGCTAGCGCCCCGGGCGCCTCAGAACCGCCACGGCTCGCTCGCGCGGAGCGCGGCCACGATGGCGCGCGTCGAGGTCGAGCGGTTCAGCGTGTAGAAGTGCACGCCGGGCGCGCCGCGCCGGACGAGATCGGCGGACTGGATCGTCGCGTACGCGACGCCCAGCTCCCGGGCGGCGTCCGGATCGTTCCGGCGCACCTCCATCGCGGCCCGGAGCGCGGGCGGGATGGCGGCGCCGCACATCGCCGTGAACCGCTCGACCTGCTCCACGTTCGTGAACGGCATGAGGCCGGGCAGGATCGGGACGCCGATGCCGGCCGCCCGGGCGCGGTCGACGAAGCGGAAGTAGTGGACGTTGTCGAAGAAGAGCTGGGTGACGAGGAAGTCCGCGCCGGCGTCGACCTTCACCTTCAGGTTACGCACGTCCTGGCCGAGGTCACGGGTCTCGGGGTGACCCTCCGGGTAGGCGGCGGCGCCGACGCAGAAGCGCCAGCGCTTGGGCTCGGACCGGATGAACGCGACGAGCTCGCTCGCGTACCGGAAGCCGTCCGGGTGCGGCACGAACCCGGGCTGGCCGCGCGGCGGATCCCCGCGGAGGGCGAGGACGTTCTGCACGCCGGCCGCGGCGACCTCGTCGAGCACGGACGCGATGTCGTCCCGGGACGCCCCCACGCAGGTCACGTGGGCCATCGCCTCGACCTCGCTCTCGCGCTTCAGCCGCTTCACGAGCTCGACCGTCTTGGCCCGGGTGGAGCCGCCGGCGCCGTAGGTCACCGACACGTAGGCCGGCCCGAGCGGGCGCAGCGCCTCCACGGTCTCGAACAGCGCGCGCTCGCCGTCCTCCGTCTTGGGCGGGAAGAACTCGAACGAGAAGATGGGCTCGCCCCGCTCGCGGGCGAAGCGCAGGAGATCGATGATCCGCACGACGGCCGAGACTATCCCCTCCCCGCCCCCGCGCGCCAGTTCCCGCGGCGGTCCCGGCGCGCCGCGCCCCGGAGGGCGCGCGGTTGACACGGCGGCAGGGCCGGGTGAATCACTACGGCGCATGGCGACACACCGCTACATCACCCCCGAGGGCTTCCGCCGGATCGCCGCGGAGCACGCGCGGATCTGGACGGTGGAGCGCCCCCGGATCGTGGCGGAGGTCGAGGCCGCCGCGGCCCTGGGCGACCGGAGCGAGAACGCCGAGTACATCTACGGGAAGCGGAAGCTGCGCGAGCTCGACCGTCGCCTGCGCTTTCTCTCGGAGCGGATGGACGCGCTCACGGTCGTGGATCCGAAGCCTCACCCGGCGGGCCGCGCCTTCTTCGGCGCGTGGGTGACGGTCGAGGTCGACGAGGGCGACGCGCGCACGTACCGCCTCGTCGGCCCGGACGAGTTCGACGTGGAGAAGGGGCTCATCAGCGTGGACGCGCCGCTCGGCCGCGCGCTCCTCGGGAAGCGCGAGGGGGACACGGTGACCGTGCAGAGGCCCGCCGGAGCGGTCGAGCTCACCATCGTCGAGATCACCTGGGAGGCGCCGTGAGCGTCGCCGACCGCGCCGCGCTCCGCGCCCGGATCGAGCGCTTCGCGCGCGAGCACCCGGGCTCGATCCTGTTCGACGGCGAGCGCCTCCTCGACGTCGCCTCGGGGAAGACGCTGCCCCTCGATCTCGGCCGCGTGTCCGGCATCGAGGAGCGCCGCGATCAGGACACGGGCCGGCCCTACCTCGCGCTCGCGCGCGAGGACGGCATCGAGGTCGCGCTCGCGGACCAGGGGATCGCCTTTCCGCCCGTCACCGCGGGGACCGGACCGCTCGACGGCCTGCCGCGGGCCGTGTGCCTGCGCGACCTCCAGGGCGCCGAGGGTCGGCTCACGCACTTCCTCCTCGAGCACCCCGGCGAGAAGCCCGAGCGGCTGCACGTCTCGACGTTCCTGTTCTGCCTCGCGGTCGTCGATGGCGCGCGGGCGGCGGGGTTCGACGTGTCGCGCGAGGAGCGGCGGCTCGAGGCCATCCTCAACGAGCTCGAGGCGCGCCGGCGCGGATAGCAGGCGGGCTGCACTCCCCCTCCAGGACACACGCCCCAACCTTGTGCGCGTGGACCGCGCGCACCGCACGCGGCGCGCCCGCCGGGCCGCCCGTCTCGCAGATGCCGCCGCGCTCGCGATGCGCGGCGTGCTCCGCCCGCTCGCGCGCCAGGGGCGGTTCGCCCAGGCCCCGGCGCGCGGCCGCCGCCTGATCGTCATCCAGCTCGACGGCGTCTCCCGGGCCCGCCTCGAGCGCGCGCTCGCGGACGGCCTCATGCCGGCGCTCGCCGCCCGGCTCGCGGCCGGAGGGCACGTGCTCTCCTCCTGCCGCAGCGGGGCGCCGGCGTCGACGCCGGCGTTCCAGGCCGGCCTCTTCTACGGCGTGTCCCCGAGCGTCCCGGGGTTCGTCTGGTTCGACCGGCGGACCGGCCGCGAGATCCGGATGGACCGCACCGCCGACGCGGCGGCGATGGAGGAGCGGCTGGCGCGTCGCTCGCCGGGCCTGTTCCGCGGCGGCACCACCTACTTCTCGATCTTCTCGGGCGGCGCCGCCCGTCCCCGCTTCTGCCTGTCGGGGCTCGCGGGCGACGGGGACCCGGAGCTCGCCTGGCTCGGCGACCGGCTCGGCACCCTGGACGTGGTCGCGTCCGCCGTCACGCACGGCGTCACCCTCGCGCGCGCGGCGCTGCGCTTCGCCGGGGAGGCCGGCGCCGCGATCGTCGACGGGGTGCGCTGGGCGGCGGCGCTCGGGCGCCTGAAGCACGAGCCGCGCTTCCTCGTGCACCGGCTCCTGCTCGCGGCGCTGCTGCGGGAGCTGGCGCTGCAGGGGATCCTGCTCGACGTCTCCCGCGGCATCCCGGCGATCTACGCGGACTTCCTCTCGTTCGACGAGCACGCGCACCGGCGCGGACCGGACTCGCGCGGCGCGCTCCGGAACCTGGCGGCGGCGGACGCCGCCCTCGCCGCGATCTTCTCCGCAGCGGACGCCGTCCCGGAGCTCGCGTACGACGTGTACGTCCTGTCGGACCACGGCCACGTCCCGACGCGGCCGTTCGAGGCGCTCGCCGGGATGCCCCTCCCCGAGTTCGTCGCCCGGGCCGCCCGCGGGGAGCAGGTGCCGCGGAGCGCCCACCGCGCGTCGCCGAACCGCGGCCTCCTCGGCGGGAGGGCGCTCGGCGGCGAGGGCGGCGGGGGCGTCGCGACGGCCGAGGCCGGCGACCTCGCCCACGTGTACTTCCTCAGCGAGGACGGGCCGCTGCCGCTCGACGCCGTCCGCGCGCGGTACTGGCGCGTGCTCGCCGCGCTCGCCGCGAACCCCGCGATCGGGATCGTCGCCGCGCGCGGCGGCCGCCGCGGGTTCGCCCTCGTCCGCGGGGCGGTGCTCGATCTCGCCGATCCGCTGGACGTGGCCCGGCTGCCGCACCCGGACCCGCCGCTCCTCGCGACGTACCTCGCCGATCTGGTCTCGGTGCGCGAGTCGGGGGACCTCGTCGTGCTCGGGTGGCGCGGCCCGGGGCGCGAGGTCGTCGCGTACGCCTGGGAGTTCGGCTCGCACGGGGGCGTCGCGCCCGAGGAGCTGCAGAGCTTCGTCGTCCACCCGGCCGCGTGCCGGTTCCCCTTCGAGCGCGTCGTCCGCCCGTCCGAGCTGCACCGCTTCTTCGAGCGCGCCTACCGCGGGCGCGCGGTGCTGCCCCTGCGCGCCGTCGACGGGGAGGACGCCGACCGCGAGGCCCCGTCGCCATGAGCCTCCGCGTGATGAGCTGGAACGTGCACGGGCTCCGCGGCGCCGACGGCCGCGTCGACGCGGAGCGGATCGCGCGCGTCATCCAGGAGGTCGGGCCCGACGTGGCGGGCCTCCAGGAGGTCGGCGCGCCGGCCGCGGGCGCCGGCCCCGAGACGGCCGCGGCGACGCTCGCGCGGCTCACCGGGCTCGAGGGCGCCTTCGGCCGGACGATGGAGCACGCGCGCGGCTTCGCGTACGGGAACGCGATCCTGTCGCGCCACCCGATCGTCGCGACCCGCACCTACGACCTGTCCGTCCCCGGTCGCGAGCCGCGCGGCTGCCTGCGGGCCGACGTGGAGCTCCCGGACGCGCTCCTCCACGTCTTCGCCGCGCACCTCGGCCTCCACTGGCGGGAGCGGCGCCGGCAGGTCGCGGCGCTCCTGTCCGCGGACATCCTGCGCGACGCGGCGCTCGCGCACCCGGTCGTGCTCGTCGGCGACTTCAACTCGCTCTCGAACCGCTCCGCGGTCCCGCGCTGGCTCCGGCGCGAGCTCACGGACTGCGCGCTCGCCGCCGGCGACGAGGCGCCCACCTTCCCCGCGCGCTTTCCCCTGCTGCGCCTCGACCACGCCTACGTCGGCGGCGCGCTCCGCGTCGTCGGGTGCGACGTCGTCCGGACGCCGCTCGCCCGCCGGGCGTCCGACCACCTGCCGCTCGTCGTGGAGGTGGAGCTCACGCCCGCCGCGCGGCGCCCGCCCGCTCCGCGGCCGCTCGAGGCGCCGGGCGTGTCCACGACGGTGGGCGCAGCACCGGCCCGCCCGCCGGGGTCTCGATCGCGCCCCGGCTGATGCGCAGCGTAACGGCTGGCGCGAGATCGCGACCGGGCGGAGGGAACATCACATGGCGATGAGCTGGAAGGCGATGAAGGCGATGGTGGATCGCGACGACCTCTTGAAGCGCGTCGGGCTCGAGACGCACACGCCGACGAGCGACTTCTTCACGGGCCTCGGCCTGTTCTCCATCGGCGTCCTCGTGGGCGCTGGCCTCGGCCTCCTGTTCGCGCCGAAGCGCGGCGAGGACATGCGGGCGATGATGACGGAGGCGTGGCGGACGCGGGCCGCGGGCCGCTCGACGGGCCCGGACTACCAGGCGATGGGGGCGGAGACCGCGATGCCGTCCACGTCGACCGTCGGGCACTAGGAGGCGTCGCGATCGGGCGCGGCGGGCGCCTCCTCTGCCGCGAGGGCCGCGAGCCGCGCCCAGAGCGCGTCGGAGCCGGTCCCCTCGATGGCCGAGAACGGCACCGCCTCGCCGCGCCCGAGGCCGAGCGATCGCTCGACGGCCTGGAGCGCGGCGGCCCGCCGGGCCTTCGGCAGCTTGTCCATCTTGGTCGCGGCCACGACGAGGCGGCGCCCGGCCGACTGGAGGAACGCCGCGGCGTCCTCGTCGCCCTCCGTCGGCGGGTGGCGCGCGTCGACGATGAGCACGACCGCGCGGAGCACGTCGCGCTCGCGCAGGTAGTCCTCGATCATCGCCGCCCAGCGGTCGCGCTCGGCCTTCGAGACCTTCGCGTACCCGTAGCCGGGCAGATCGCAGAGCCGGAGCGGCCGCGGCCGCGCGGCGGGCGTCGGCCGGAACGACACGTCGAAGAACTGCAGCGCGCGCGTGCGACCCGGAGTCGCCGAGACGCGCGCGAGCCCCTTCCGCCGCGTGAGGGCGTTCAGCATCGACGACTTCCCCACGTTCGAACGGCCGACGAACGCGACCTCGGGGACCGGGCCGCGCGGCCACTCGTCGGGGCGCGTCGCGGTCTTGTGGAACTCTGCGGAGACGACCTGGATGGCCACGGGGCTCCTATCGGCCGGCGGGGTGCGCGGGCCGTGCGGGGACGGGAGGCGGCTTCGCTTCGCCCTGGCGGTGCGCCGGCCGTGGCGGCTCCGCCGCGGGCTCCCGGCCGTGGGCGATGAGCGGGAGCTTCCGAGCGTAGTCGAACTTCTCGAGGCTCGGGGTCGAATCGGTGTGGCAGGCGAGGCAGCGCTTCTCGCCGGGGTCCGCGAGCCCCACCGCGCGCGAGAGCTCCGGGTCCCGCATCACGTACCGCGCGGCGTACATGCGCCCCGGGCCGTGGCAGCTCTCGCACGACACGCCGGAGAGGCCGTCGTCCAGGTCCGGCGCGTGGCAGGACAGGCACCGCGGATCCTTGCGGCTCCGCTCGGGCAGGCTCTCGAGCGCGCGCGCGTGCGGCGACGCGTGCCAGGCGTCGAACGCCGACGGGTGGCAGGCGCGGCAGGTCTCCGGACCCACCTTGTCGCCCGCGGCGCGCGCGGCAGCGGAGGCGAGGACGGCGGCGACGGCCAGGGCTCGGACGAGGGATCGGCTCACGGGGCCCGGAGTATAATGCGCCATGCGCCTTCGAACGCTCGCTTTGGTGACCGTCCTCGCGCTCGCGCCCGTCCGCGGCCTCGCCCGGCCGTGGAAGGGCATCACCCCGGGGCAGTCCACGCAGGCGGACGTGGTCGAGAAGTTCGGGGAGCCGAGCACGAAGGCGAAGCGGGGTGCCCGCGTCGTGCTCGCGTACGCCGGCGAGCAGGCCCTCGAGGGGACGAAGCAGGCCCAGTTCCACGTCGACGGCGACGGGACGGTGCAGGAGATCACCGTCTTCATCACCGAGCCGCTCGACGCGGAGACCATCGAGGGCACCTACGGGAAGCCGCCGCAGAAGACCTTCGTCGAGGACACGTTCCAGAAGGTGTGGATCTACCCGCAGCAGGGCGTGACCGTGTACTTCGCGAAGGAGGGCCACGTCGCGGCCTTGTCGTACACGGCCGGCACGCGGCCGAGGAAGACCGCCGCCGCCGAGCCGGGCCATGCCGCCGCCGCCGCTCCCGCCGCGGCGGCCGACCCCGCCGACCGGACCACGCCCCAGCCCGCCGCGCGGTGATCGGCCATGCGCGTCGTCGGCCTGACCGGCGGGATCGCCTCGGGGAAGAGCACTTTCGCGGCCCTCCTCCGCGCGCGGGGCCTGCCCGTGGTCGACGCCGACGCGCTCGCGCGGGAGGTCGTGACGGCGGGTTCGCCCGCCCTCGCCCGGATCGCGGCCGAGTTCGGGCCCGCCGTGCTCGCGCCGGACGGCACGCTCGACCGGCGGCGTCTCGCCGCGCGCGTGTTCGCCGACCCGGAGGCCCGCCGCCGGCTCGAGGCCATCACCCACCCCGCCATCCGCCAGGCGATGGTCGCGGAGACGCTCCGGCTCGCCGCCGAGGGCCACGAGCTCGTGTTCTACGACGCGCCGCTCCTGTTCGAGGTCGGCCTCGACACGGCGCTCGACTCGGTGGTCGTGGTGTTCGCGCCGCGGGAGGTCCAGCGCGAGCGGCTGGTCCGGCGCGACGGCCTCGCGCCCGAGGACGCGGACGCGCGGCTCGCCGCCCAGCTTCCCCTCGACGAGAAGGCGGCCCGGGCCGATTTCGTGGTCGAGAACACCGGCGCTCCCGAGGCGCTGGCCGGAAAGGCGGATCGTCTCGTCGCGGACCTCCGAGCGGGCCGCGGACGCAGGCTTCCCAACGCGGCCCCCGTGCGCTATTGACCCCGACGATGGGGGCGAGCGCGAACGGGCGGGTGCACTTCGTCACCGGCTATCCCGGGTTCATCGGGAAGCGCCTCGTGCGGCGCCTCGTCGAGGACGCGGCGCGCGACGGCGGCCGGCTGTTCCTCCTCGTGCAGCAGAAGAACGCCTCCGCCGCCGCGGAGGACCTCGGCGCGCTCGGCGCCGAGCACGCCGAGATCGTCGAGGGCGACGTCGAGCAGATGCACCTGGGGCTCGCAGGCCGCGAGTGGAAGGCGCTCGCCCGCGACGTCACGGACGTGTGGCACCTCGCGGGCCGGACCGGCCTCGGCGCGACGCTCGCGGAGCTGCGGAGCGTGAACGTCGAGGGGACGCGGAACGTCGTCGAGCTCGCGGCCGCCGCCCGCAGCCTCTCGCGCCTGAACCACTTCTCGACGGCGTACGTCTCCGGGGACCGGGTCGGCGTGATCCTCGAGGACGAGCTCGCGATGGGGCAGCGGTTCCACAACCGCTACGAGGAGACGAAGTACCAGGCCGAGCTCCTCGTCCGGCGGGCGCAGGCGGACCTGCCCGCGACGATCTACCGCCCGAGCATCGTCGTCGGCGACTCGCGGACCGGCGAGATCGACCGGTTCGAGGGGCCCTACGCCCTCGCGATCCTGCTCGTCGCCTCGCCCCTCGCGGTCCCGCTCCCGCTGCCGGGCGACGCCCTCGCGCCGCTGAACGTGGTGCCGGTCAACTTCGTCGTGGACGCGGTGGTCTCGATCGCGGCGAACCCCGCGGGCGCGGGGCGCACCGTCCACGTCGTCGATCCCTCGCCGCTCTCCGCGCGCCGCGTGTACGAGATGATCGCCGCCCACGCCGGCAAGAAGCTGCCCGCGGTGTCCGTGCCGGCGCGCGCGTTCCAGGCGCTCCTGCAGCTCCCGCTCCTGGAGCGGCTCTCGAGGGTCCACGGCCCCGCCATCGAGTACGTGAACCACCTCGCGATCTACAACTGCCGCAACCTCCTCGAGCTGCTCGACGGCACGGGCATCCACTGCCCGCCCATCACGAGCTACCTGGACCGGCTCATCGAGTTCGTCCAGGGGACCTTCGCGAAGCGGCGCGAGGCCGAGCTGGCGCAGCTCGCCGGCGACGCCGACGACCCGCTCGACCCGCGCCCGGGCGGCGCGTGACGCCGCGCGTCGTGCTGCGCGCCCCCGACGCCGACGTCCTCGCCGGGCCCCTGCCCGCGCGCCGGTGTTGTGCTACGTACAACACATGAAACGGCTCCAGGACTTCACCCCGGGCGACACCTTCGAGTCCGTCCGCGAGGTCGATCCCTACCGGCCCATCTACTACGCGGCCGCGTCCGGCGACTTCAACCCGATCCACATCGACGCGCAGGTCGGCCGCGCCGCCGGCTACTCCGGCGTGATCCTCCAGGGGATGTGCACGTTCTCCTGGCTCTCCGACGCGTGCGTCGCGTACCTCGACGATCCCGGGCGGCTCCGGCGCATCCGCGCGCGCTTCACCAAGCCGGTCCAGGTGGGCGACGTCCTCACCTTCCGCGGCCGCTGCCTCGAGGTCGAGGGTCCGCGGGTGAAGGTGGAGGTCTCCGCGACGAACCAGCGGGGAGAGGAAGTGCTGAAGGGCGCGGTGGCCGAGGGCCACGTGGCGGAGGGGTGACCGTGGCGATCGATCGCAAGCACCTGGGCCGCCGCTACGGGCCGTACCGCTTCGCCGTGGGCCTCGAGCACGTGAAGGACTTCGTCGCGGCGACCGGCGGTGGCGTCCCCGGCCGCGTCTTCTCCGCGGACCCCGCGAGCTACCACCCCTGGACCTTCGACGAGGCCGCCGCGGCCGCCTCGCCGCACGGCGGGATCGTCGCGCCCCCGACGTTCGCGACGGCGTTCGCGATCCAGCCCTTCGCGACGGCCTGCTCCGACCCCGCCCTCGAGGTGAACGTCCTCCGGCTCGTCCACGGCGAGCAGGCGTTCGAGTTCGGGGACCCCGTCCGCCCGGGCGACGTCCTCCAGACCACCGGCGAGATCACCCGGATCCAGGAGCGCGGACCGCTGGAGTTCCTCGAGGTGACCACCGAGACCCGCAATCAGCACGGCGCCATCGTGGTGCGCGGCGTCTGGACCGCGATCATCCGGAACTGACGCGCGGCCGGATGCGACGACGCCCCGCCCGCGGCGGACCGCGGCGCGGGGCGTCCGTCTCTCTCGTTCCGTCCCTACGGGATCATCGACCCCATCGACTGGCGGTGGGCGTCGCTGTCCTCGTCGTGGATGAGCCCGAGCACGCGGCCCTCCAGGTCCTTCGTCATCGGCAGGTTGTGCGCCTGCTGGGCGTGACGGCCGGCCTGGTCGAGGATCTCCCGGTCGGAGCTCCCGCGGGCCACGAAGTCGCACTTCATCCCTGCATCACGACAGTGGAAGTCTTTCATCCCATCACCTCCTCGCGCCCTGGCCTAACCGGACGGGGGCGACCGCGGCCACCGGATCGCACCGCCGTGGCGGGGCCCTGCGCAGCGGGGAGCGGCCCGGGCGGCGGGCGACCGTCCGGGGCGCGGGCGGGCACGGAGCGGCGCGGCGGCCCGGCTCAGGTCGTGATCACGCCGTCGGCGATGAGGTTCGCCAGGATCCGCGCGGTGTCGAGCCGCGGGAGCCCGGAGAGCGCGAACAGCGCCTCGTAGTCCACCGAGCCGTCGATCTGCGCGAGCAGGAAGCCGGCGCGGTGGTCGAGGTTCAGCCACATGATCTCCTCCGGCTTGATGGCGAGCCGGGGGATGCCGCCCATGGGGCCGAGCTTCGACTCGTACATCGAGATGAGCGTCGCCTCGTTCTGGCGGAGGTAGTCGCGCGCCTCGCCGTGGTCGGGATCCACCTGCAGGATCTTCTCGATCAGCTCGAGGGATCCCGAGAAGTCGCCGAGCGCGAACAGCTCGCGGGCCGCCTGCATCCAGACCTCGACGTCGCTCCGCGCCGGCACCGCGCGCGCGGCCGCGCCGGGCTTCTCGGGCACGAGCGGACGGATGTCGGACTTCTCCGCGACGGCCTCGAGGTCGAGGCCGCCGTCGGCCTCGAGCACGAACGTCGCGCCGGCGGCCGGCCCCTCGTCCCAGGGGGACGGCGCGAAGTCGTCGAGCGGGACGTCGAGCTCGATCGCTGCGGCCGCCGGCGCCGGCAGCGGCACGGCGCCGGCCGCCCGGGCCGGCAGCGGGATCGCCCCGGCCGCGGCGCGCGGCGCCGGGAGCGGGACGGACGCGCCGGGAGATCCCGGCCCCCCGCCGTGGATGAGGACGAGGTACGAGCGCGCCCGCGGGTTCCCGGGGTCCACCTCGAGGACCTCCTGGAACGAGCGGAGCGCCTCCCCGACGCGACCGGCGACGTAGGCCTTGATCCCGCGGTCGATGAGCTCGGCGACGTCGCGCATGCTCACCTCCCCTCCGGCCCGGGCGGCCGCGGCGCGGAGGCGAGCCCGCGGAAGAGCTGGAGGGTGCGGTCGAGGCTCTCCTCCTCGGAGGCGATCGCGGCGGCGTCCCGCGCCGCGATCGCCTGGCGAACGCGGGCGAGGACGCCCTCCGCCTTCTGCACGGCGTCCTTGCCGAACCTCGTGCGCTCCAGCGCGTCCTGCACCGCCGGGCCGAGCGACTCGATCTCCTTCACGACGGCGAGGGCGCGGTCGCGCCGCTCCTCGAACTCGCGGGAGGTCTGCTTCTTCTCGAGGAAGTCGTCGATCTGCTCGTCGAGGATCCGGCGCAGCTCGTCCTCGGTGAGGCCGGACGTCGCCGTGACGGTGATCGACTGCTGCTGCCCGGTGGCCACGTCGCGGGCGGCGACGCCGACGATCCCGTCGGCGCTGATGTCGAACGTGACCTCGATCTCGACCTCGCCCCGGCGCGCGGGGCGGATGCCGTCGAGGACGAACTCGCCGAGCAGCTCGTTGTCGATGGCGCGCTCGGACGCGCCCTGCAGCACCGCGATGCGGACCGAGGTCTGGTTGTCCTGCACCGTGGTGAAGAGGTGCGTCTGGCTCGTCGGCACCGTCGTGTTCCTGGGGATGACGGTCTGGAAGTACCCGCCCACCACGAGGATGCCGAGGTTCTGCGGCGTGACGTCGAGGAGGAGCACCTCGCTCCCGGACGGCTGCGGCGCGGTGAGCGCGTGCGCCTGGATCGCGGCGCCGAGCGCGACGACCTCCTCCGGGTGGACGCCGCGGCACGGCTCGCGGCCGAAGAAGTCCTTCACCGCCTTCTGCACGCGCGGCATCCGCGTCATGCCGCCGACGAGGATGACCTCCCCCACCTGCGCCGGCCGCACGCCCGCGTCCCTGAGCGTCCGCTCGGTGACGGCGATGCATCGCTCGACGAGGTCCTTCGTGAGCTCCTCGAGCTTCTCGCGGGTGAGCTGCTTGTCGAGGTGCAGCGCGCCCTTGCCGTCCCCGCCGCCGACCAGGAACGGCAGGTGGATGGACGTGGCGGGCGTGCTGGACAGCTCGATCTTGGCCCGCTCGGCGGCGTCTTTGAGCCGCTGGAGCGCCATCTTGTCCCGGCGCAGGTCGATGCCCCCGTTCTCCTTCGCGAACGTGAACGTGAGCCAGTCCATCACCCGGCGATCGAAGTCCTCGCCGCCGAGGTAGGTGTCGCCGCCGACCGCCACCACGTCGTAGACGCTCTTCCCGATGTCGAGGATCGAGACGTCGAACGTGCCGCCGCCCAGGTCGAAGACGACGACCTTCCGCTCCATCTGCTTCCCGAACCCGTAGGCGAGCGCGGCGCTCGTCGGCTCGTTGATGATGCGGAGGACCTCGAGACCGGCGATCCGGCCCGCGTCCTTGGTCGCGTGGCGCTGGCCGTCGTTGAAGTACGCCGGGACGGTGACGACCGCCCGCGTGACGGGCCTGCCGAACCAGGCCTCCGCGTCCGCCTTCAGCTCCGCGAGCACCAGCGCGGAGATCTCCTGGATCGACAGCGCCCGTCCGCCGATCTCCACCCGGACGTCGTTCCCGTCCGGCCCGGGACGCAGCGCGTACGGCAGGACGCCGCGCGCGTCCTCGACCTCCTTCGAGCCCCAGCGGCGGCCGATGAGCCGCTTCGCGGCGAAGACCGTGTTCTCGGCGTTGGTGATCGCCTGCCGCTTCGCGAGCGCGCCGACGAGCCGCTTGCCGTTCTTCGCCACCGCGACGATCGACGGGGTGAGCAGCTGGCCGCCCCGGCCCGGCACCACCCGGGGGAGGCCGTCGCGCACCGTGGCCACCACCGAGTTGGTGGTGCCGAGGTCGATGCCGATGACGGGATCGAGATCGCTCATCCGAGGAAGCTCCAGCGCAGCTTCTTGAGGCGCTCGCGCGCGGTCTCGAGCTTGGGGTCGAGCTCCACCGCCCGCTCGAGGGCCCTCCGCGCCTCCTTCTTGTCGCCGGTCGCCTCGAGCACGAGCCCGAGCGCCTCGTGCGCGCTGCCCACGCCCGGCCCGGCCCGCACCGCCTGCTCCGCCAGCTCCCGGGCGGACGCCGCGTCGCCGAGGGCGAGCGCCGCCCTCGCGCCGCCGGCGGCGGCCCGCACGTGACGCGGGTCCGCCTCGAGCGCCTCGCGGTACGCGGCGAGCGCGGCGGAGGGGCTCCCCATGGCGTCCGCCTGGATGCCCTTCTCGAACAGCTCGCTGGCCCGCTGCTGGGAGGCGCGGCGCTTCGCCTCGGTGGCGAGGGCGGCGATCTCCGCGCTCTGCGCGTCGAGCCCCTGGGCGAGGAGGAGATCGTTCGCGGCCGTCGAGAACCGGCCCTGCGCCATCGACTCCTTCCCGCGCTTCACGAGCTCCGCGATCCGCGCCGCCCGGGCGAGGAGCGGGTTCTGCCGCGCGAGCCGGGCGCGCCGCTCGTCGCTCCGCCGCTCGTCCTCGATCTTGCGCGCCTCGATCTGCGCCCGCGCCTCCGCCGGCGCCGTCGCGCGGACGTACGCCGCGCGCCGCGCGGGATCCACGAGCACGTCGCGCGCCTCCGTGACGCGGCGGAACACGCGCTCGAGGCGGCCCCGGTACGTCCCGAGCCGCTTCCCGGCGTACCGGTCCGGGTGGAAGATCTTCACCAGGTCGAGGTGTGCCGCCTTCGCGGCCTCCGGGGACGCGTTCCACGGGAGCCCGAGGACCTCCCAGTGGCTCAGGGCGAGCCGGGCCTCGGCAAACAGGATGGCCTTGCGGCGATCGACGTCGACCTCGACGTCCTCGGCGAGGTCCGCCGGGTTGAAGACGAACCCCCTGTACCGATCCGCCGTCACCGGCCCCCCCCGGAAAAAGCCCGCGTCCGACCCAGCTTAGCGACCGGTCGTCGCCGCGGTCAACGGACCGCCGGACATCGACGGGTGCCTACCATGAGCCCGGGACACGCGCGCCGTCGCGCCTGCCTCAGCGGTTCGCGAGCAGGAGCTCGAGGAGCGCCTTCTGCGCGTGCAGCCGGTTCTCCGCCTCGTCGAAGATCGCCGACTGCGGACCCTCCAGCACGCCCTCGGTGATCTCCTCGCCGCGGTGGGCGGGGAGGCAGTGGAGCGCGATGGCGTTCGGGCGCGCCTTCGCCATGAGCGCCTCGTCCACGATGAACCCGGCGAAGCGGCGCTTGCGCTCCTCCGCCTCCGCCTCCTGCCCCATGCTCGCCCAGACGTCGGTGTTCACGACGTGCGCCCCGGTGGCCGCCTCCGCCGGAGTGCGCACGACGCGCGCGCGGCTCCCGGCCCTGGCGAGGAGCGCGGGATCGGGATCGTAGTTCGCGGGGCACGCGAGGCGCAGCTCGAACCCGAGCAGCACGCACGCCTCGAGCCAGCTGTTCGCCATGTTGTTCCCGTCGCCGATCCACGCCACGACGAGCCCTGGCTTCACGAGCGCGTCCGCGCCGAACCGCTCGGTGATCGTGAGCAGGTCCGCGAGGAGCTGGCACGGGTGCGACGAGTCGGTGAGCGCGTTCACGACGGGCACGTCGGCGAAGCGCGCCATCTCCTCGAGCTTCGTGTGCTCGAAGGTCCGCACGACGAGGCAGTCGACGTACCGCGCGAGGACGCGGGCGGTGTCGCGGATGGGCTCGCCGCGGCCGAGCTGCGTGTCGCGGGGCGACAGCATCAGCGCGTTGCCGCCGAGCTGGTAGGCGGCGACCTCGAACGAGACGCGGGTCCGGGTGGACGCCTTCTCGAAGACGAGGCCGACGGTCTGGCGCTCGAGCGGGCGCGGGCCGTTCTTGCCGAGGAGCTTCCACTCCGCGGCGCGCTCGAGGAGGTCGAGCAGCTCGGAGCGATCGAGATCGGTGAGGCGGAGGAAGTCGCGCTTCTGCCGGGTGTCCGTCATGGTCTAGGCCTTCGCGGGCGCGGCCGCGAGGGCGGCGCCGAGCCGCTCGACGGCGAGGTCCGCCTCCGCGGCGGTGAGGGTGAGCGGCGGGGCGAGCCGGAGCACGTCGTCGCCGATGGCGTTCACGAGGAGGCCGCGGGCGCGCGCCGCCTTCATCACCTCGCCGGCGGCGACGCCCTTCACGACGACGCCGAGGAGCATGCCCTGCCCGCGGATCCGGTCGACGCGCCCGCCCGCGCGGAGCTTCTCCAGCCCGGCGACGAGCCGCGCGGAGACCTCCCGCGAACGCTCGAGCACGCCCTCGCGCAGCTCCTTCAGGACCGCGAGCGCGACGGCGCAGGCGAGCGGGTTGCCGCCGAACGTGGAGCCGTGGCTCCCCGGCGTGAGGTGCGCCCCGACCTCCTCCGTCGCGAGCAGCGCGCCGATCGGGAAGCCACCGCCGAGCGCCTTCGCCGACGACATGAGGTCCGGCGTCACGCCGGCCCACTCGTGCGCCCACGTCTTCCCGGTCCGGCCGATGCCGGTCTGGACCTCGTCGAGCAGGAGCAGCGCGCCCCGCTTCCGCGTGAGCTCGCGGGCGGCCTTCAGGTAGCCCTCGGGCGCGGGGACGACGCCCGACTCCCCGAGGATCGGCTCCACGATGAACGCCGCGGTGCGGTCGCCGACGGCCGCCTCGAGCGCGGCGACGTCGCCGAACGGCACGTGGCGGACGCCGGGGACCACCGGCTCGAACCCGTGCCGGTACTTCTCCTGCCCGCCGACGGTGACCGTGAAGAGCGTCCGGCCGTGGAACGAGTCGTGGCAGGCGACGATCTCGTTCCGCTCCGGGTGGCCGCGGTCGGAGTGATACTTGCGGGCGAGCTTCAGCATCGCCTCGTTCGCCTCCGCGCCCGAGTTGCAGAAGAAGGCGCGGCGCGCCCACGGCGTCACGGCGAGCAGGGCCTCCGCGAGCTCGACCTGGCGCGGGATGAAGTAGTGGTTCGAGACGTGCCAGACGGTCCGCGCCTGCGCCTCGAGGGCCGCGACGAGCGCGGGGTGGCAGTGCCCCAGCACGTTCACGGCGACGCCGCCGAGGAAGTCCAGGTACTCCTTCCCGTCGGCGTCCCACACGCGCACGCCCTCGCCGCGAACGAGCGCGATGGACTGGCGATAGTTCGGGGTGAGGACCTTCTGCGCGCGCTGCGCGACGGACTCGTTGCCGGTCATTCAGGGCTTATATCAGCCGAACGCCGCGGCTTTCCAGAGCCTTTCTCGCCGGGCGGCCCTACAGAATGTACCTCGACAGGTCCTCGTCCTCCGCGATGCCCTGCAGGCGCTCCTTCACGTACGCGGCATCGATGACGATCCGCTGGCCGCGGAGCCCGTCGGCATCGAACGAGATCTGGTCGAGGAGCCGCTCCATCACCGTGTGCAGCCGCCGGGCGCCGATGTTCTCCATGCGCTCGTTCACGTCGGCCGCGATGCCGGCGATCTCGTCCACGGCGTCGTCGCGGAACTGGACGTCGACGCCCTCGGTGGCGAGCAGCGCCGTGTACTGCCGGACGAGGCTGTTCCGCGGCTCCTTCAGGATGCGGACGAGGTCCTCCCGCCGCAGCGGCTCGAGCTCGACGCGGATCGGGAACCGGCCCTGCAGCTCGGGGATGAGGTCGGACACCTTCGCCACGTGGAACGCCCCCGCGGCGATGAAGAGCATGTGGTCGGTCTTCACGGTGCCGTACTTGGTGTTGACGTTCGAGCCCTCCACGATGGGCAGCAGGTCGCGCTGCACGCCGCCCCTCGAGACGTCGGGGCCGCGCACGCCGGACGTGTCGCCGCCCGCGATCTTGTCGATCTCGTCGATGAACACGATGCCCGCGTTCTGCGCGCGCTCCAGCGCCTCGCGCGTCACGCGCTCCATGTCCACGAGCCGCGCCGCCTCCTCCTGCGTGAGGAGCTCGAGCGCCTCCTTCACCTTGACCTTCCGCTTCCGCTTCTTCGCGCCGCCCCCGAGCATCGAGACGAGCGGGTTGTTGCCCAGGTTCTGCATCATGTCCTGGAGCCCCTGGGCCATGTCCTCCATGCCCGGGCCCATGAACGGCATCGCCGGCATCGCCGGCTTCTCCTGGAGCTCGACCTCGACCAGGTCGTCGTCGAGCGTCCCGGCGCGGAGCTGGGCGCGCGCCTTCTCGCGAGAGCCCGCGGGCGAGGGTGCGTGCTCCGCCTCGGGCTCCCCGCGGACGCGCGCCGCGACGCTCCGGAACCCCATCCCGAGCCCGCCGCCGTACCCGAGCGCGTCGAGCACGCGCTCCTCCGCCGTCTCCCGCGCACGCTCGCGGAGCTTCACCATCTCCTCTTCCTTCACGAGCTTCACCGCGGCCTCGACGAGGTCCCGGATCATCGAGTCGACGTCGCGGCCGACGTAGCCCACCTCCGTGAACTTGGAGGCCTCGACCTTCACGAACGGCGCACCGGCGAGGCGCGCGAGCCGCCGCGCGATCTCGGTCTTGCCGACGCCGGTCGGGCCGATCATCACGATGTTCTTCGGGAGGATCTCGTCGCGCAGCTCCGGCGTCACCTTCTGCCGGCGCCAGCGGTTGCGGAGCGCGATGGCGACGGCTCGCTTCGCCTGCGCCTGGCCGACCACGTACCGGTCGAGCTCGGCCACGATCTCCTTCGGCGCGAGCTCCTGGGGAGGCTTGATCGGCATCTAGAGCTCCTCGATCGTCAGGTTCGCGTTCGTGTAGATGCAGATCTCCGCCGCGAGCTTCATCGCCTCCTCGGCGACGTGCCGCGCGTCGAGCGGGGAGTGGGCGAGGAGCGCGCGCGCCGCGGCGAGCGCGTACGGTCCGCCCGACCCGATGGCCGCCACCGCCCCGCCGGTCACCGCGTCCGGCTCGATGACGTCGCCCGCGCCGGAGAGGACGAGGACGTGCTCCCGGTCCGCGACGACGAGCAGCGCCTCGAGCCTCCGCAGGAGGCGATCGGTGCGCCACTGCTTCGCGAGCTCCACCGCGGCGCGCGGCAGCGAGCGCGCGTGCTCCTTCAGCTTCTTCTCGAACAGCTCGAAGAGCTGGAACGCGTCGGCGGTCGCGCCGGCGAAGCCGGCCAGCACGTTGCCCTCCGCGAGCCGCCGCACCTTCCGGGCGCTCGCCTTCATCACCGTCTTGTCGAGCGTCACCTGGCCGTCGCTCGCCATCACCACCCGCCCCTCGCGGCGAACGCAGAGGACGGTCGTTCCGTGCATCGGGCGCATGGCGATGTCGTAGCGCGGCGCGGCGGGAGGGGCAATGCGCGCGCGTGCGCGGCGGCGCGGGCGCGGCCCCTTGCGAGCCGCGAGGCTCTACCCCTTCGCGCCGCCACGGCGGGGCGCGGCGGCCGCTCGCGCCCGCGGGTGGGCCGCGTCGTACACCGCCGCGAGCCGCTTCCAGTCGAGGTGCGTGTACCGCTGCGTCGTCGAGAGCGACGCGTGGCCGAGCAGCTCCTGGATGCCGCGGAGGTCGGCGCCGTTCCCGAGCAGGTGGGTCGCGAAGCAGTGGCGGAGGACGTGCGGGTGAACGTGCCGCGGCAGCCCGGTCGCGAGCACCCATCGATCGAGGCGGCGCGCGACCGAGCGGCTGGTGAGCCGACCGCCGCGCCAGTTCAGGAAGAGCGCGCCCTCGTGGCCGGCGTGCCCGGGCTGCGCGGCGAGCACCGGCCGGCCGCCGTCGAGCCAGCGCTCCACCGCCTCCGCCGCGGTCCGGCCGAAGGGCACGATCCGCTCCTTGTTCCGCTTGCCGAGGACGCGCACGAGGCGCTGCGGGAGATCGACGTCGGCGACGTCGAGCCCGGTGAGCTCCGAGACGCGGAGCCCGCTCCCGTAGAGCAGCTCGAGGAACGCGCGGTCGCGGAGCTCGAGGGGCGCCGTGAGGTGCGCCGGCGCCTCGACGAGGGCGGCGACCTCCTCCTCCGGCAGCACCTCCGGGAGTCGCTTCGGCCGCTTCGGGCTCGCCACGGCCCGCGCCGGGTTTCCGGGCGCGAGCCCCTCGCGGACGAGGAACCGGTACAGCGACCGGAGCGCGGAGAGCTTGCGGGCGAGGCTCGTCGCGCCGGCCTCGCCGGCCTGGCGCGCGAGGAAGCCGCGGACGAGCGCGGGCGAGGCCGGGACGACCGGCTGCCCCGCCTCGGCGAGGTACGCGGACCACTGCCCGAGGTCGACGAGGTACGCCCTCACCGTGTGGGCCGACGCGCGCCGCTCGGTCTCGAGGTACGCGACGAAGCGCCGGAGCTCGACGGGGAGCGCGTCGCGGTCGGGAGGCACGCGACGAGCCTACCGCGCGGCGCGGCGGCGGCGAGTTTCCGGCCGGCGTCGCGCGGCCCCGCGGCGGGGCGCCGGGGCGGGCAGCCGATCCCAGGCGCGCGCACCGCCGAGGAGCCCGGCGACGTTCGCGACCACGTGCACGTTCCGCGGCAGCGCCACCCCGAGCTTCTTGGCGTTGCCGCCGCCGACCCAGATCGCCCGCGGGTTGAAGGTCGCCTGGACCTGATCGAGCACGTCCGCCACGCGGCGGCTCCACTTCTTCCTGCCGATCTGCTCGAGGGCGGCGGCGCCCACGAGCTGCTCGTAGGTGCGGCGGCCGCGCAGCGGATGGTGCCCGAGCTCGATGTTCGGGACGTAGGCACCGTCCACGAAGAGGGAGAACCCCATCCCGGTGCCGAGCGTCACGCAGGCCTCGACGCCCCTCCCCTCCACCGCGCCGAAGCCCTGCATCCCGGCGTCGTTCAGCACCCGGACCGGTCGCCCGGTGAGCCGCTCGACGCGGGCGCCCAGGTCGACCCCAGCCCACGACGGGTGGAGGTTCGGCGCGGAGCGGACGACGCCGCCTTCCACCACGCCGGGGAAGCCCACCGCGACGCGGTCGAACGGCCCCTCCGCTGCGATGAGCGTCCGGAGCGCGCCGAGGACCGCCGCCGGCGTCGCCGGCCGCGGGGTCGGGACGCGGACGCGCTCCGAGACCGGCGTCCCGCGGGTGGAGACCCGCATCGCCTTGACGCCGCTCCCACCGATGTCGACGCAGAGGGTCAGCAGCCCCCGCGCCCTCGCGCGCCTCGCCACGACACCGAGAGTAGCCGCCGCGCCGCGCGGGAACGGCGCTCCGCGGGGGCGCCCCCCGCGCGGGGGCGCTCACCGACCGTCAACGGATGGTGGCGGCGCCGCCTCCGCCCGACGCTCCGGGAGGGCGGCGACGTACACGCCCGCCCGCGCGGGATCGACGACGGCGTAGGCGATGCGCCGGCCGTCGGGGCCGAGGAGCTGCGCGGACCCGGCGAGCACGCGGGTGTCCACCCGGACGAGCGCACCGTGATCCCACACCCCGAGGTCGAGCGCGTCCCCGTCGCCGCGCTTCCAGGCGAGCACGACGCGCTCCGGATCGCGCGGATCGAGATCGAAGCTGCGCGGCCCCTGCGCGATCACCTGGGGCTTCGCTCCCGCCGGGAGCCCGCCCGCCGGAATCCGCTCGACGTCGCACGCGTCGGCGTTCTCCGTGCAGCGGGTCCGGTAGTAGAGCCAGCGGGCGTCCGGGGAGAAGGCGAACCCGAAGACGCCGGCGGAGACCAGGTCGGCGCGCGGCGGCCCCGGAGCGTCGAGGTGCGCGAGCCGGAGGTCCACGGAGTAGCCACCGCGCGTGGTGTGCTGCAGGAACGCGACGTGCCGTCCGTCGGACGAGATCGCCACGTCGGACACGTGGGCGCCGAACGTGCGCGGCGCGAGGTCCGGCCCGCCGGCGCCGACGGTGCCGGAGCGGACGCGGGGATCGTAGCCCTCGAGCCAGACGAGCCGGGCCGCCGCGGTCGCCCAGCCGAACTCCCCGACGTCCTTGCCGAGGAGGCGGTCCGCGCCGCGCCCGTCGCGGACGTGCAGGTCGCCCTGCTTGCCGGGCAGCGCGTCCGAGACGTACGCGAGGGCGTCGCCCTCCGGCGCGAACGCGAAGGCGCGGACGCCGCGGGCGACGGCCGCGGCGCGTGCGTCCAGCCGGGCCGTGGAGACGCGCAGCTCGGCGCCGTCGCGCTGGACGACGGTGAACGCGAACCGGTCCCCGCGCCGCGCGTACCCGTAGTCGGCGACCGGCGCCGCGACGGCGCGCGCGCGGCCGCTCGCCGGGACCGCGAGGAGCTCGCCGCCCGCGGCCGCGCGGCGCCGGACCAGCACGGCCACCGGGCTTCCGCCGGCTCCGCGCGGCGAGGCGAGGGGCGCGAGCTCGAAGGACGCGGCGCCGGTCGTGCCCGGGACGACCCGCGGCGGGGCGTCGGCCGTCGCGACGGACAGCTCGCCGGCGGCGACGAACGCGAGCTCGCCGCCCGCCCCGAAGGCGTAGAAGCTGACCCCGCCGGCGATCTCGCGCGCCGCCGCGCCCGGGCGCCACTCGACGAGCGTGCCGCTCCCGCTCGGATAGTCGTACTGCGCGAGCGCGGCGAGCCGGTCGGCCCACGCGACGCCCTGAGGCAGGGTCGTGACCGCCCCGGCGACGCGCACGCGCGCCCCGCCCGCCGACGGGACGACCTCGAGGTCGCAGCTGCCCGTGCCGGGCGGCAGGAACGGCGCCGCCGCCTCGCCGCACCGGTCGAGCACCGCGAGCCACGCCCCGTCGGGCGATGCGTGCAGGGCGCGCACCTTCCCTTCGAGGACGCGCCGGCCGAGCCCCGCCGGGTGGCCCTGCTCGGTGCTGCGCTGGGACGTGCACGCGGCCAGCGCGAAGGCGAGGATGGCCGCCGGGAACCACGCGACGGCGCGGAGGGATGGTGCGGCGCGCTCCCCTGTCCTCACGGCGTGAGCCACGGCTCGAGCTCCTTCCGGGCGCGCTCGACGTGCGCGTCCTTGCGGGCGGCCTTCCCGCGGTGCCGGCCCGTCAGCTCCGGAAAGAGGGCGAACACCACGTTCGTCGGCTGGTAATCGTACCCCGCCGGATGCGCGGCGCCGGTGAGATGTCGATGGAGGGCCCCCATCGCGGTCGCGGCCGGCGGCGGCCGGAAGTCGCGGCCGGCGAGCCGATCGAGCATCGCGCGCGCGGCGAGGTGGCCGCAGGCGGTGGACTCGACGTAGCCCTCCACGCCCGTGATCTGGCCCGCGAAGAACAGGTGCGGGCGCTCGCGCGACGACAGGTCCGGAGCGAGCACGCGGGGCGCCTCGAGGAACGTGTTGCGGTGGATCTGACCGAGGCGGACGAACTCGGCGCCGGCGAGTCCGGGCAGGTGCGCCCTGAAGATCCGCTTCTGCTCGGGCCAGGTGAGGCGGGTCTGGAACCCGACGAGGTTCCACGCGGTACCGGCGGTGTCCTCGCAGCGGAGCTGCACCACCGCGAACGGGCGCCGGCCGGTGCGTGGGTCCTCGAGGCCGACCGGCTTCATCGGCCCGTACGCGAGCACGTCGGGGCCGCGCTCCGCCATCACCTCGATCGGGAGGCAGCCCTCGAAGTAGCGCGGCTCCTCGAACGCGTGCGGCTTCACCTTCTCGCCGGCGAGGAGCGCCGCGACGAACGCGCGGTACTGCGGCTCGTCGAGCGGCAGGTTCAGGTAGTCGTCCCCGCTCCCCTTCCCGTAGCGCGATCGCGCGTACGCGATGGTCATGTCGATCGACTCCGCGGCGATGATCGGCGCGATCGCGTCGTAGAAGTGGAGGCGCCCGCCCGCGAGCGCGGAGATCTCGGCGGCGAGCGCCTCGCCCGTGAGCGGACCGGTCGCGACGAGCGCGAGCCCCGGCGGCGGCGGGAGCGCCGTGGCCTCCTCCCGGCGGAGCCGGATCCGCGGGTGACTGGCGAGGCGCTCGGTGACGAGCGCGCTGAACCGCTCCCGGTCCACGGCGAGCGCATCCCCGGCGGGCACGCGCGTCGCGTCCGCGGCCGCGAGCACGACGCTCCCCAGCCGGCGGAGCTCCTCGTGCAGGAGCCCGACCGCGTTCTGCGGATTGTCCGAGCGGAGCGAGTTCGAGCAGACCAGCTCCGCGAGACCGTCGAGGACGTGCGCCGGCGAGCGGCGCGCCGGCTTCATCTCGACGAGCTCCACGTCGAGGCCGGCCTCGGCGAGCAGCCAGGCGGCCTCGCTCCCCGCCAGCCCGCCACCGATGACCGACACGTGCCCCGTCCGCATGCGACTCCTCGCCTCCCCGTCGAGCCTGGCAGCCAGGCTGCCCGGCCCTTACCGTTCGGGTGGATCTCCGACGTCCTGGCCGCTCCGTGCCGGGGTGCGCATCTTCGTCTGCGAGCGCGACCCGGGCCCGGCGGACGGCGGCGGCACGGGATGGGCGTGGCCGGGCGCGCTCCATCTATCGTCCCGGCGAAAGGAACGCAACGTGAGCGACCAGGACCTCCAGGCACTGAGGGCCGAGCTGCAGCGCCGCCGCCGCACGATCCTGGAGACCACCCGGCGCGCCGACGCCGAGCTCGATGCGCTCCGCTCCGCCGAGCGGGACCCCGAGTTCGAGGAGGGCGCCCAGACCGAGCACGAGGCCTACACGCTCGCGCGCCTCACCGAGAACCAGCGCCGCGAGATCTCGCAGATCGACGCGGCGATCGCCCGCGTGGACGCGGGCGAGTACGGCGTGTGCCGTGACTGCGAGCAGGAGATCGATCCCCGCCGGCTGGCCGCGCTGCCGTACGCGCTCCTCTGCACGGAGTGCGCGCAGCGGCGCGAGCGCGGATCCCTCCTCGCGCAGGAGCCGCCGACGCTCTAGCCGGCGCTCCCCCTACTCGTTCTTCAGCACGAGGAAGTTGTAGTCGCCGAGCTCGGCCTGCCCGGCGGTGTACAGGACCTCCATGATCGTCCGGTAGGCGATGTGCTTGTCGGCGACGAGGCTCACCCGGCCCTCGAAGCGGGCGCTCGTGTTGTACCGGGCGATGTACTTCTGCTTGTCGACCTCCTTCTTGAGCGCGTCGTAGAGCGCCGCGACGTAGAAGGAGTCCGCCTTGCCGCCCTTCGCGCTCGCCGGGATCGCGCCGTTCTCCACGGCGACGACGTGCCGGTCGTTCACCGAGACGTCCTTCTGCGAGACCGTGATGGTGATGGCCTCGGTCGGCTTCTCCTGCGTGGTGGACGCCGGCAGCGTGAGCGCGTGCGGGTCCATGTTCACGCTGAGCGTGGACGCCTGGTACGACTTGAGAAGGAAGACGAGGAGGATCGTCATCATGTCCATCATGGCGACGATGTTGAGCTCCTTGATCTCCCCGGCGGCCTCGCGGGCCTTCCGGCGCGCGCGCCGGTACGCGCGCTGCTCCTTCTCCTTCTCGAGCACGGCGCGGGTGGGCGCGGGCTTCTGCGCGGCGGAGGTCATGGGCGTCACCCGATGAGCGAGAGCGACACGGCGGGGAAGAGCTTCTCGTGCGTCGGCTTCCCGTCCGCGCCCGGGACCTTGCGGTCGCGGCACGCGTCCATCGTCTGGATGAGCGTGTCGTACTCGACGCCGGGATCCGCGGAGAGGATGACCGTCTGCTCCTTCGGGAACTTCTCCTTGATGCGCGCGAGCGCGTCGGTCAGCCCGGCGAAGTCGTATTTCCCCTCGCGCTTCGCGATCGTCGGAGGCCGCTGCGCGTCCGGCGTCGCCGCGTCCTGCCCGAGCACGCCACCCGCGCCGGCGATGTAGAAGCCGTCGCGGCCGATGGCGACCGTGAGGAGCAGCTTCGGCTGCTCCGCGGCCTCGCCGGCGACCGCGCCCTCCGCGATCTTCGGGGCGGAGACGTTCAGGACGCCGAACGCGAGGAGCCCCGTCATGCTGAGCAGCATGAACATGACGAGGTTCACGACCACGTCGAGGTACGGGACGATGTTCAGCTCGCCCGTGTCTTCTTCCACGTGCACCCGGCGCCGCATGGCTCCCTCGCGCTCGAACGGGGACGCCGGCTACCCGACCGCGGACTCGACGCTCGCCTCGCCCGCGCCGCGGCGGGACAGCAGGTTCTCGAGGCGGAGCGCGTTGTACTCGACGTCCTCGACCATCGCCTTCGCCTTCGACGTGAGGAGCAGGTGGGCGATGATGCAGGTCACCGCGATGGTGAGGCCGAACGCCGTGTTGTTCATGGCCTCCGCGATGCCCTTCGAGAGCATCTGCTGCTTCAGCTCGGGGCTCGCGGCGCCCAGCGACTTGAACGTGCCGATGAGGCCGGTGATGGTGCCGATGAGGCCGAGGAGCGTCGCGACGTTCGCGAGCGACCAGAGCGCCGCGATGCGGCGCGTGACGAGGGGGGAGACCTCGAGCACCGCCTCCTCGAGGGCGCGGCTGACCTCCTGATCCCCGCGGTTCGCGCGGGTGAGGCCGGCGCGGATCACGCGGGAGAGCGCCGCCTTCGGCGCGGCGCCGCAGAGCTTCACCGCGCGATCGACGTTGCCGGAGAGGACGAGCTTCTGGATCTGCTCCATGAACGGCCCGGCGTTCAGGTTCAACCGGAAGGCGAGCACGATCATCCGCTCCACGATGATCGCCACCGCGACGATCGAGGTCACGATGTTGACCTTCATGAACGGGCCGCCGTCTTCGATGAACTGGGCCAGGGACTGGAGCATCTCGATCCTCTGCGCTGGGTGGGGAAAGCGCACCCACTGTGCGCTTCATCCGCGAATGGACAGCGTTTTTCGATAGCAGGGCCCCGCACAGGGTGTCAAGCGAGCGGCCGCTCGCAGACGCCTCGAGCATGTGCTGGAAATGGCGACGGCGCCCGCGAGGGCGCCGTCTCCGAGTCGTCCTGCGATCCGTGGCGAGGCGTGCGGCGCTAGACCTTCTCGAGCGTCGGCGCCGGCGCCGCCTCGCCCTCGGGGCGCGGCTCCGCCTCGCGGCGGTAGCCGCACTCCTTGTTCGGGCAGGCGACGAACGGCCCCGTCTTCTTCGAGTACTTGTCCAGGAGGTACGCGCTCCCGCACTGCGGGCACGCCTCGTTCCGCGGCCGATCCCAGCTCACGAAGTCGCACTTCGGGTACGACGAGCAGCCGTAGAAGGTCTTGCCGCGCCGGGAGCGCTTCTCCGTGATGTAGCCGCCGCAGCCCTTCGGGCACGACACGCCGATCGACACCGGCTTCGTGCCCTTGCACTCGGGGTAGCGGGTGCAGGCGAGGAACTTCCCGAACCGGCCGCGCTTCATCACCATCGGCGCGCCGCACTCCGGGCACTTGTCCTCGACGGGGACGTCCTCCTCCTTCTCCGGGACGATGTTCCCGTCCTCGCGCCGGAAGTTCATCGTGTTCCGGCACTCGGGGTATCCGGGGCAGGCGAGGAACTCGCCGTTCCGGCCCCACTTGATGACCATCTTCCGCTCGCCGCACTTCTCGCACGTGATGTCGGTCTCGATGGCCTGCGCCTTCACGTTGCGCATGGCCTCCTCGGCCTTGGCGAGGTCCTCCTTGAACTTGTCGTAGAAGTCCGTGAGGACCGCCTGCCACCCGGCGTCCCCCTCCTCGATCTCGTCCAGCTTCTCCTCCATCCCCGCGGTGAACGCGATGTCCATCTCGCGGGGGAAGGCGCGGACGAGCTCGTCGGTCACGAGCACGCCGAGGTGCGTCGGCTTGAACTGCTTCTCGAGCTTCTCGACGTAGCCCTTCTCCTGGATCGTATCGAGGATGGCCGCGTACGTGGACGGGCGCCCGATGCCGCGCTCCTCCATCTCCTTCACGAGGGACGACTCGTTGAAGCGCGGCGGCGGCTGCGTGAAGTGCTGCTCGGGGACGAGCTTCACGAGGCGCAGCTCCATCCCCTGCTCGAGCGGCGGGAGCTGGCGATCCTCGGACCGCGCCTCCTTCTCGCCGTTCTCGCCGCCCTTCTCCTCCTCGGCGCCGGCCTCCTCCTCGGGCGGCTTCGCGCCGTACACGGCGAGGTAGCCGGGGAACTTGAGGATCGAGCCCGTCGCGCGGAACGTCGCGCGGGCCGCGGTGATGTCCGCGGTGGTCTGGTCGTAGACCGCCGGCACCATCTGGCAGGCGACGAACCGGTTCCAGATGAGCTCGTAGAGCCGGTACATGTCGCGCTCGTTCATCTGGTCGAAGAACGGCGCCACGCGGTCCGGCGTCCAGTCGAGGGAGGTCGGGCGCACCGCCTCGTGCGCCTCCTGCGCCGACTTCGCCTTCGTCTTGTAGAAGTTCGGCGTCTCCGGGAGGTGGTCCTTCCCGAACGCCGACTCGATGTGCTTGCGGACCGCGTCCACCGCCTCGGTGGAGAGCCGGACGGAGTCGGTGCGCATGTACGTGATGAGGCCGACCGCGCCCTCCTCGCCCAGCTCCACGCCCTCGTAGAGGCGCTGCGCCAGGGTCATCGTCTTCTTCGGGCTGAAGCCGAGCCGGTTCGCCGCCTCCTGCTGCAGCTTCGCGGTGGTGAAGGGCGGCGGCGGATTCCGGCGGCGCTCCTTCTTCTCCACGGACGCGACGACGTACCGCGCGCCCTCGAGGTCCTTCACGAGGGCGCCCGTCTGCGCGCCGTCCTTCAGGTCGGCCTTCTGGCCGTCGACCTTCGAGAGCTTGGCGCGGAACTCCGGCGGCAGCTTCGCGGCCAGGTCCGCGTCCAGCGACCAGTACTCGACCGGGACGAACGCCTCGATCTCGCGCTCGCGCTCGACGACGAGGCGCACCGCGACGGACTGGACCCGGCCCGCGGAGAGGCCGCGGCGGACCTTCTTCCAGAGGATCGGGCTGATCTGGTACCCGACCAGCCGGTCGAGGATCCGGCGGGCCTGCTGGGCGTCGAACTTCTTGCGATCGAGGTCGAGCGGGCTCGCGATCGCCTTCTGGATCGCGCCCTTCGTGATCTCGTTGAAGAGGACGCGGCGGACGCGCCCGTCGCCGCCTTCGGCGCCGAGCTCCTCCGCGATGTGCCAGGCGATCGCCTCTCCCTCGCGATCGGGGTCGGTCGCGAGGAAGACGTGCTCGGCGGTCCGCGCGGCGCGCTTGATGTCCGAGAGGACCTTCGCCTTCCCCTTGATGGCCTCGTACTCGGGGAGGAAGCCCTTCGCGACGTCGACGCCGATCTTGGACTTCGGCAGGTCCTTCACGTGCCCGACGGACGCCTTCACGTCGTAGCCGCGGCCCAGGTACTTCTTGATCGTCTTCGCCTTCGCGGGCGACTCGACCACCACGAGGCTGCCGCTCAGGGTGACCTTCCGGGATCCCCGCTTCGGGCTCTTCGGCGCGGCGGCGTCCGCCTCGGCGCCGCCTGCCTCGAGGGCCTCGACGTCGATCGCGGCCACGTCGGCCTCGACCGGGGCGGCCTTCGCGCGGCGCGCCTTCGGCGCGGCCACCGCCCTCGCCTTCTTCGCGCCCTCGCGTGCCACCGTCCTCGGCTCCTTCGGCATCCTCTAGATCCCCTCTCCGTTGCGGCGCAGAAAGTAATGGCCTGGCCGCTGCTCGCACAACCCTTCCAGCTCGAGCGTGAGGAGGCCCGCCAGGGCGGCCCCCGCTCGCACCCCTGCCTCCCGCGCGAGGTCGTCCGCGTGCCGCGGCTTCCGCCCGAGCGCCGCCAGCAGCGCCGAGGCGTGGCCGTCCAGCGTCGGCAGCGGTCGCTGCACGGGCGCGGGCGTCGCCACGCCGAGCTCCGCGAGGACGTCCGCGGCGGAGGCGACCGGGCGGGCGCCCGAGCGCAGCAGCGCGTGCGGCCCGGCCGAGAGGTCGTCGCGGACGTCTCCGGGCACCGCAAGGACGGGGACGCCGATCCCGCGGGCGCGGTCCGCCGTGATGAGCGCCCCGCTCCGCACGCCCGCGCGCACCACCACTACGGCGTCCGAGAGCGCGGCGATGATCCGGTTCCGGGCGGGGAAGTTCCCCGGCCAGCCGCGCGTCCCGTCGGGCTGCTCGGAGACGAGCGCGCCGCCCGACGCGACGATCTCCTCGAAGAGCGACCGGTGCTCCGCGGGGTAGCAGCGATCGATCCCGGTGCCGAGGACGGCGATCGTGTGTCCGCCGGCGTCGAGCGCCCCGCGGTGCGCGGCGGCGTCGACGCCGCGGGCACCGCCGGAGACGATCGAGACGCCGGCGCGGGCGAGCCCGGCCGCGAGCTCCCGGGCCAGCGAGGCGCCGTAATCGTCGGTCCAGCGTGCGCCGACGAGGGCGACGTGCCGGACGTCGCCGAGCGCGCCGCGCACGCGGAGCTCGGCCGGGCGGTCGGGGAGGCGCGCGAGCCCCGCGGGGTATAGGCCGTCGTCCGGCCGGATCGTGCGCGCCGACTCCATGGAGCGGGGCCATATACCCGCGGGGTCTCACACCGTCAAGCGAGGCACCCGGACGCGCATGCATGGAACGTGCACGCCGAGCCTCCGCCGCAGCGCGATCCGCGCCGGGCGCCTGCGTGGCTGGCGGCCCGCCTCCAGGGCGGCGCGGAGCTAGTCGCCGCCCGCCCCGGCGACCGCCGAGCGCATCTCGACGTGGTCGCCGATGAGCAGCTCGGAGAGGCTCCGGGTCACGAGCGCGGCCGAGGCGTGCTCGCGCGCGTCGATGACGAGGAGGTCACCGACCGTCTCCTTGGGGAGCGACGGGTCGTTCGGGACGGTGTTGGGGTGACGGCCGGAGAGGTCGCCGGAGCGGACCACGTTGAAGACGTTCCCCTCCTCGACGCCGTCGGCGGTGCCCCGGTCGATGAAGACGACCTGGTGCTCCGCGAACTGCGTGAGGACGTCGACCGGGGACGCGATGATGAGGCCCTCCAGGTCGCGACCGTTCGGCTTCCGCGCGACCGGACGGAAGAACCTCTCGGTCCACGGGCCGAGCATCGCGCCGCGCTCGATGGGATCGTTCGCTGCCGTGATGACGAGCGTGACGGCCTTGTCGTCCACCGCGACGACCTTGGCGGCGCCGAGGATCACCGACTGGTACCCGAACAGCTCCTTCGTGACGGGGTGCTGGATGGTGCGCTCGGTCTTGTAGATGACGTACGTCTCGCCCTTCTGGACCGGCGCGGCCTGCTTGAACGTCGCGTACGCCCGGTCGAGGGTCGTGAGCATCAGCTTCTCGTCGAACGCCGCCTTGATCGCGCCGGACTCGTCGAGCTCGCGCGGGGTCACGAAGGTGTCGTGCCGGGCCATGAGCTGCTTCGGCGGCACGTAGCCGATCTTGAACGGCCCCGCGACCGCCACGCCGTCCGGCTCCACCGGCTTGATGGGCGCGTTGATGTCCGCGCGGGAGAATGACTCCAGCGCCGGAGCGGTCCGCGGCTCCTCCTCCTCCGGCTCGGCCTCCGCGACGGGCGCGGCGGCGTCGACGGGCTGGACGCGCCCGGGCGCCTCCTCCGCGGACGGATAGAACTTCAGGACGTTGCCCGGTGAGATCCAGTGCGGGTTCGTGATGTCCGGGTTGTAGGACCAGATCTTCGGCCAGTACCAGGGGTTGTTGAGGAACCGGCCGGAGAGATCCCACAGCGTGTCGCCGGGGCGGACGGTGTACGTGTCGGGCGGCGGGACCGTCCCGCGCCCCTGATCGGCGGACGCCGCGCCGCCCTCGAGGGGCGCGACGGCGAGGCCGGGCTCGCCCGCCGGCGCGGCGGCGCGAGTGGCCGGCGCGCTCGTCCGGACCTGACCCTCGCCCTGCGAGAGCTGCGCGTCCGCCGCGCGCTCGATGCGGGCGTTCCCGGCGTCCGAGGTTCGGCCCGCACCGCGCGCGGCGTCGAGCGCGCCGAGCTGCGCGTGGGCGGCCGCGGGCGCGAGGGCGAGGACGGCGAGGATGTGCCTGCGGATCATGGAGCGCTCCTTGCCGGGCCGGCGCCCGGCGCGTTCGCGCCGGCGTGCCCGGAGATGGTTGCGAGCCGCGCGCCGGCGCGGGTTGCGGCCGGCGTGCTCGGATATTCCGTGACGACGCGCTGGAGCAGGCGGCGCTCCGCGTCCCCGGCGCCGCGGCGGCCCTCGCAGGCCGCGAGCCGCTCGAGGGCGTCGCTCATCGCGTCGCCGGCGGGGTACTCCTCCGAGACGCGCCGCGCGAGGCTGCACGCGGCGTCGTCCTTGCCGGAGTCCGCGTACGCGTCGGCCGCCTCCAGGAGCGCGTTGTCGGCGGCGCCGTGGCGAGGGTAGCGCGCCGCGAACCCCTCGAGCGCGTGGGCGCGCTCGAGGCCGGCGAGGCGGCGGGCGGCCCGGAGCTCGGTGTCGGCCTCGGCGGCGAGCTCTCGACGGCTCGGTCGCGCGAGGGCCTCGAGCTTCCTCGCGTCCGGCTCGGAGATCGATACCGCGGTCGGGACCGGCGGCGCGGCGCGGGCGGCGCGCGGCGCGCCGGCGGGCGGCGCGATCTTCACGACGGCGAGATCGGGCGGGACGACGGACCCGTAGGGCGCCGCGGCGGCCGGCTCGACGGCACGGGGCTCGGCGACCGCGCCGCGCGTCAGCCTCGCCGTCACGAGATCCATGCGCGCGGAGAGCGCGTCGACCTTGCGGGCGAGGTTCTCGTTCTCGCGACGAGCCTCGCGGAGCTCGGCCCGGAGCGCGTCGACGTCCTGTTGCCGCACGGCCCCGCTCCCCGCGCAGCCGGCGAGGACGAGGAGCGCCGCACAGGCGTCTCGCGCGAAGGTGGTCAAAACCTGGAAAATTCTAGGTGAGACCGGGTTTTCGTCAAGGAAGGGCCCGGCCGGCGGTCAGGTCGTGTGGGGCGATGAACGCCATCTGCCGGCCGGTCCGGCCGGCGTCCCGGCGGTGCGAGAAGAACGTGTCGCGCTCGCACGCAGTGCACCGGTCCATGGAGTCGATGCGCTCCGGCGCGACCCCCGCGGCCTCGAGGATCCGCCGGTTCGACGCCCAGAGGTCGAGCCGCGGCGCCGGTCCCTCCCGCACGACGGGGCCGAGCGCGGCGCGGAAGCGGTCGGCGAGATCGGGCGAGACCTCGTAGCAGCAGGGCCCGATGGACGGCCCGATCGCGGCGAGCAGCCGCCCCGGCGGAGCGCCGGAGATCCGCGCGAGCGCCCGGACCGCCTCGGCCGCCACGCCCGCGATCGTCCCGCGCCAGCCGGCGTGCACCGCGCACACCGCCCCGGAGCCCGGATCGGCGATCAGCACCGGAACACAGTCCGCGACCGACACGCAGGCGGCGATCCCCGCCTCCGTCGAGACCACCGCGTCCGCCTCCTCCGCGGGGACGCTCGCGACGTCGAGGTGGACCACCCGCGCGCCGTGCACCTGCCGGACCCGGGCGAAGAGGAGCCTCGTCGCGGCCTCGAGGCGGCGCCAGTTCTCCGCGACCCGGACCGGGTCGTCGCCGACGGAGCCGCCGAGGTTCAGCGCGTCCCACGGTGGCGGCGAGACCCCGCCCCGCCGCGTCGTGAAGCCGTGCGGGAACGCGGCGAGGAGCTTCGAGCGGACGAGGTCCATCGGGCGCCGAATGTAGCACGCGCCCGCGGAGCCGGACCGGACCGCTCCTTGATCGAGAGGTCGCCGGGGACTACGCTCTACGGCTCCCCCATGCTCTCCTCGGTCCGCCGCTCGCTCGGTCGCAAGCTCATGCTGGCGGTCGGGGTGCCGTCGGTCGCCTTCGCGCTCGTGCTGCTGATGTGGCTCCGGTCGCGGACCGAGGCGCTCCAACCGGAGCTGGACGCGTCGTACCGGCTCGCCATCGGGGCGGTCATCGCGCTCGCGGCGGGCGGAGCCGCGATCCACGCGCTCGCGATGCGCTTCCTCGTCGAGCAGCCGCTCCAGCGGCTCGCCGCCGGCCTTCGCCGCGCGCGCGAGGGCGACTTCCTCCACCGGGTGCCCGTGGAGAGCGACGACGAGCTCGGCGTCCTGGCGGAGAACTTCAACACGACGCTCGCGGCGGTGACGGACCTCCACGCGCGCCGCATCGAGGACGCCGCCTCGATGGAGTCGATGCAGCGCGAGCTCGCCCTGAAGGCGCAGCTCGAGGCCCGCGTGAAGGAGCTGACGCTCCTCTTCGACCTCTCGCGGCGCCTCGTCTCGACGCTCGAGCTGGACCGGCTCCTCGGCATCGTCACCGAGCTCGTCGGGCGCGGCCTCGGCGATCACGCGTTCGCGCTCTTCCTCGCCGAGGAGGGCACGGGCGACCTCGTCGTCCGGAGCGTCTCCGGCCTCGACGCGGCGGTCGTCGGCACGCGCGTCCGCAGCGGCGAGGGGCCGGCCGGGTGGGCCGCGCGCGAGCGGGCCACGGTGCTCGTCGGCGACACCACGACGGATCCCCGCCGCCCGGTCCTCCCATGGCACGGCGGCGACGCCGCGGGCGCGATCCTCTCCGTGCCGCTCCTCCACCAGGACGCGTGCACCGGGGTCCTCGCCTTCTTCCGCCCCGCCCGCGACGCGTTCCCGGCCGACGAGGTGCGCCTGCTCGAATCGGTCGCCGGCCAGGCGGCGATCGCCATCGAGAACGCGCGCCTGCACCAGAAGATGGTGCGGCTGTCGCAGACCGACGCCCTCACCGGCGTGCACAACCGCCGGAGCCTCTTCGCGCGGCTCGAGCTCGAGGCCGAGCGGTGCGAGCGGTTCGAGCACCACATGGCGATCGCGCTCGTCGACGTGGACCGGTTCCGCGCCTACAACGAGGCGCACGGGCACGCGGCGGGCGACGCGATCCTCCGGCGCGTCGGCGCGCTCCTGCAGGGCGCCGTCCGCAAGGTCGATCTCGTCGCCCGGTACGGCGGCGAGGAGTTCGCGGTCCTGCTCCCGCGCGCCAACCGGGCGGCGGCGCTCGCCGCGGCGGAGAAGCTGCGCGGCACGGTGCGCGAGGCGGCGTTGCCGGACGGCGCCGGCCACGTGACGATCTCGGTCGGCGTGGGCGTCTGGCCGGACGACGCGCGCGAGCTCGCAGCGCTCATGGACGCCGCGGACGCGGCGCTCTACGCGGCGAAGCGCGCCGGGCGCGATGCCGTCCGGGCGCACGAGCCGGGGATGCGCGAGCACCCGGGGCGCAAGCGCGACGTCGCGACGACGGCGGACGCAGAGGCGGCGGGGAATTGATCCCGGAGCGCGGTGAGCGCACCGCGCCCCCTGCCCCGCCCCGCTTCACAGCGCGTCCACGCCCTCGTCCTCGTCGGGCGCCGCGCCGCTCCCGACGCCCTCGAGCGGGCGCGACGCATACGCCGGCAGCACGTCGTCGGTGAACGACCGTACGAGGGAGGCGAGCCCGCAGCTCGCGAGGTCCACCGGGGTCGCAGCGGCGAGGACGCAGCGACGCTCCTTGTCGGTCGCCACGCGGCAGGAAGCGACGTACGGGTCGCGGTGCGCCTCCGCCCACGCGCTCGCCGCCGCACGCGCGCGCTCCTGCGCCGCCTCGGTACGCGCACCGGGGATCGCGCTCGTGAGGTAGCGATCGAGGTCCGCGAGGTATCTCTCGAGCCCGGCCCGGAGAGTCCCATCGACGTGCTCCCAGGATTCGTCGCAGGTTTGCGCTTCCGGGCGCTGCGCGCGGGCGCACCCCGCCGCGAGTCCGACGAGGAGCAGGACGTGGACGGGCCGCATGGACGTCAGGTCCTACCGCCCCGCCGCGTCTGGAAGCCCCCCGGAGCGGGCTCGGCTACTTCACCTCGTCCTCGACCGCGTCAGGCGTCCGGGGGGCGTCCGCCGCGGGTCCCGCGGACGCGGGGGCGAGCGCCCCCACCGCGGCCGCGACGGCGCGCGAGCCCTTCACGCGCGACAGCTCCATCTCGAGCGCCTTCTCGCGCCGCGCCCGCTCCTGGAGCGCCGCCTGCAGCCGCTGCATTTCCTGGTGCCGCAGCTGATCGCGCCGGGCGAGCTCGTCGCGGAAGCGCGCCTGGGCCTCCTCGACCGCGCGCGCGCCGCGCCCCTCCGCCTCGCGCCGCTCCGCAGCGACCCGGTCCAGCCGCCGGGCGGCGTCGGCGGCGCGCGCCTCCGCGGCGGCCGCCCGCGCCGACAGCTCCTTCTCCGCGCGCGCGCGCGCCTGGCCCGCGAGGGCGAGCGCCGCCTCGAGCTCGATCACGCGCGCCCGCGCGGCGTGCGCGACGCTCGCGTCGCGCGCCGCCTGCTCCGCCTTGGCGCCCAGCTCGGCCGCGCGCGCCTCGGCGCGGGCCGCGCGCGCCGCGAGCTCGGTCTCCACGCGCTGCCGGTCGCGATGGGCGGCCGCGAGCGACTGCTCGAGCTCCTCGACCTTCGCGTCGGCGCGCTCCACGCGCGCGAGGAGCCCGGTCCGCTCCGTCGCGGTCTCCTCGAGGCGCTGGCTCAGCTCGGCCATCGACCGCTCCGACGCCTCGCGCGCCTCGGCGAGCGACGCGAGCCGCTCCTCCGCCTCCGCCACGCGCTTGCGGGCCTCCTCGATGCGCGCCGACGCCGCCTCCGCACCCGCCTGCTCGCGGCGCTCCGCCGCGCGGAGCGCCTCGGCGCGGGCGGCGAGCTCCTTCTGCAGCGCCTCCTCGCGCCGGGCCCGCTCCGCCGCGAGCTCCTCGAACCGGGCGTGCAGCGCCTCCGCGGCCTCCGTCTTCTTCGCGAGCTCCGCGAGCAGCTCCTCCTCGCGGCGCCCGTGCTCGGCCACGAACGCCGCGAGCCGCGCCCGCGCGCGCTCGTCGTCCTCGGCGCGCGCGGCCGCCTCGCGGGTCAGCTCCGCCTCGAGCCGCGCGCGCTCCGCCTCCGCGGCGTCGCCGCGGGTGGCCGCCGCCCGGACCTCGTCCCGGAGCGCCTGCTCCTCCGCCTCGCGCGTCCCGAGCTCCGCGGCGAGCGCCTCGCGCTGCGCGCGCGCCTCGTCCCGGTCGCGCGCCGCCTCCGCGAGCGCGGCCGCCGCGGCGCTCGACGCCGCCTCCGCGTCCTCGCGCGCCGCCTCGAGCGCCGCCTCGCGTCCGGTCCACGCCTCGCGCGCCCCCGCGAGCTCCGCCGCCCGCGCCTCGGCCTGCTGCCGCGCCGCCGCGAGCGCTGCGTCGAGCTCGCTGCCGCGGGACTCGAGCGCCGAGACCTTGCGCTCCATCTCCCGCGAGAGCGCGTCGAGCGCATCGCGGGCCTCGCGCCGCTCGCTCTCGAGCTCCGCGATCCGTGCCGCGGCCTCGTCGGCGCGCGCGGCGGCGGCCCGGGCCTGCTCCTCGTGCCGGAGCGCCGCCTCTGCGCGCGCCGCCAGCTCGAGCGAGAGCTCGCCCTCGCGCCGCCGGGCCTGCCGCCGGAGCTCCTCGCGCTCCGCCTCGGCGCGCGCCGCCGTCGCGCGGAGCGCGTCGAGCTCCTCCGCGGCCGCGGCCGCCCGCGCCTCGCCGTCCGCGCGCGCCGTGACGAGGTCCGCCTCGAGCGCCGCCGACCGCTCGCGCGCCGCCGCGAGCTCCGCCCCCCGCGCCTCGGCGTCGGCCCGCGCCGCCGCCTCGACCTCCGCGAGGCGCCCGGTGAGGCGCGCGACCTCGGCGCGCGCCGCCTCCATCGTGTCCGCGGACGCGCGCTCCCGCGCCTCGGCGTCGGCGAGCTGGACCTCCAGCGCCGCCCGCGCCTCGCGCACCGCGTCCGCCTCCGCCGCCGCCTGCCGCGCGGCCGCCGTGGAGGCGTCCCGCTCGCCCGTCCGGGCCGCGAGCTCGAGCTCGCGCTCCGCGAGGGCCGCGCGCAGCGCGTCCCGCTCGCGGCCGGCGCCCTCCGCGAGCGCGCGCTGCCGGTCCGCGTCGCTCCGCAGCTCGTCGCGCTCGGACACCAGCACCTCGGCGCGCGCCTCCCACTCGGAGCGGGCCGCGTCGAGCGCCCGCTCGGCGCGCGCGCCGGCCGCGCGGGCGGTCTCCGCCGCCCGCTCCGCCTCGGCGCGCGCGGCGTCCGCCCGGGCCCGCTCGGCCTCGAGCGCCTCCGCGCGGCGCGCCGCCTCCTGCGCCGCCGCGGCGGCGCTCGCCTCCGCGTCGGCGCGCTCCGCCTCGAGCCCGGCGCGCACCTCCGCGAGCTCGGTGCGCGCCTCCTCCTCGCGCTCGGACATCTCGCGCGCGAGGCCCTCGATCTCGCCCTCGAGCGACCCGATCTGCTGCAGGTGATCCTGGATCTCGCGGCCGAGGTCGTCCTCCCGGCCGCGCGCGCTCTCGCGGAACTGCCGGTACTCCTCGTCGAGGAGCCGCAGCCGTTGCTCGCGATCGCGGATCGCGTCCTCGCGATCGTCGATGCGGGCCTGGAGCGCCGACGCGGCCTCGCGCGCGCTCTCCGCGGCCCGCTCTCGCTCGCGCTCGGACTCCTCGAGCGCCGAGGCGAGCTCCGCGGCCCGCGCCTCGCTCGCCGCGCGCGCCCGCTCCGCCTCTTCCCGGACCGTCTCCAGCTCCGCCTCGAGCCCGGCGGCCCGCGCCCCCGACTCCGCGAGCCGCGCCTCGAGCCCGTGGACGCGGGCCTCCGCCTCGTGGCGTGCGGCGGCGAGCTCGGCCTCGACGCTCCGGCGTGCCGCCGACTCCGCCTCGAGCCGGGCGTCGGCCTCGCGCTGCGCCTCCTCGCCGGCCTCCCGCGCCGCCGTGAGGGCCGCCTCCGCGGCGGTGACCTCCTCCGCGCGGCGGCCGATCTCCTCCTGCAGCTCGCGCTCCCGCGCCTCCATCCGCGCGGCGTCGGCGCGCGCCTGGCGGTCGAGCCGCGCGATCTCCTCCTGCGCCCGGTCGAGCGCGACCTTCCGGTGCGCGAGGTCGTCGTCGCGCCGCCGGACCTCGCGCTCGAGCTCGTGGATGCGCCGCTCGTTCGCGGCGACCACCTCGATGAGCTCCTTCTCCTGGCTGAACTTCTCGAGCAGGAGGCCGTCGACGGAGGCGCCGTACTCGCGCTCCTTCTGCAGGAAGGCCTCGCGGGCGTCGGCGAGCCGCCGGAGCAGATCGTCGACCTGCAGCTTGAGCGACTGCACCTCCACGTCCTTCTCGTGGATGCGCTCGTCGACGGACGCGAGCTCGCGCTCGCGCACCTCCCACACCTCCGCGAGGCGCGCGAGCTGCGCCTCGCGCCACTTGAGGTCCTCGCGCAGGAGCTGCGCGCGCCCCTCCGGCGTCTGCAGGAGGTCGCGACGCGGCGGCGGGCGACGCCGGTGCGCCTCCGCCGCGAGCTCGTCACGGTGCTCCGCGACCGACTGGAAGACGCGGTCGACGAACAGCCGGTCCTCGTCGGTCACGATCGATCGATGCGCGCGCCGCGGCATGGGCGGAGGCGTAGCCGCCTCGGCCTCGCCGGGCGCGATCGGAGGCACGTCCGCGCCGGCCGGCTCCACGCCGGGGGCGGCGTCGGCAGCGGCGGAAGCGTCCGCACCGGCGGGGGCGTCGCCCCCGTGCGCCGCGGCGGCGGGCACGGCGCCGTCGCCCTCGCCGCCGCGCTCGCCCTCGATGCCCTCGTCCGGCTCGACCTCCTCCACGTCGGCGTCGTCCGCGACCTCGACCGGCTCGGCCGCGGCGAGGAGGTGGCGCGCGAGCTGCCGGAGCGCGTCGGTGTCGAGGGGCATCGCCAGGTAGCCGTTCGCGGCCCACGGCGTGCGCGCGTGCTCCGCGAGCGACTCCGGCGGGGTCTCGGACGAGTACAGCACGAGGGGGATCGTCGCCGTGAACCGATCGTGGCGCAGCCGCGCGCAGAGCGAGAAGCCCGAGAGGTCCGGGAGCTCCGCGCGCATCACGCACAGGTCGGGGCGCCGCGCGGCGATCTCACGCTCCGCCTCGGCCGCGCTCGCGGCGACCCGCGTGGCGTGGCCGTCGTCGCGAAACAGCGATGCGAGGGACAGCGCGAACGCGTTGTCCGGCTCCACGATGAGGACGCGCTTCGATTCCATGTGGGATGCGGGAGACGCCCGCCCGGGCTACCGAGTCTATCCCCGGCGTCGCCGCCAATCTAGGCATGCGGCGACCGCGGCGACCTGCCGCCGCGCGTCCGCCGCACAGACGCGCACCGGGTGCGCAGCCGGCCGGGGCGGGGCGGAGGGTTGCGAGCCGGGGGTGGCGGGCCGAACGTGTCGGCGCTCCGTTCCACCCGGAGCAGAACCCGTGCATGGTCCTCCTCCCGCTCCTCCTCGTCGCAGCCGCCGCAGGCCCGGAGGGGCCCGCGCTCGACGCGCAGTCGCCGCCCGAGAACCTCCTGCGCGGACCCGCACGGTGCGTGCTCCACTACCTCGACGCGGTCCGGCTCGCCGGCCCGCGCGCGCCCGACGTCCGCCCGGACCGTGCGGTGCCCGCGCGCGAGCGGGACTACGAGGCCGCGAGGCGCCTGACCGCGCCGCGCGCGCTCGACGAGATCGCTCGCAGGGCGGCGCGCGGCGAGGGCCACCCGCTCGCGCCCTGGCAGCAGGCGGCCCGGGGCGGCATCCTCGAGTCCTTCCAGCTGCTCGCCGTCCGGCGCGCGCCGCGGGGGACCGCAGTCGTGACGGTCCGCGAGAGCACGTGGGTGCCGGCGGGCGACGGGGCGCTCGCCCGGTCCGTCTCGGAGTACCTCGTGGCGCGCGTGGAGGGAGCCTGGCGCGTCGTCGATCGCCGCACGGACGCTGCATTCGAGGACGCGGACGTCGCGGCCGGGTACGCCGGCTGGTTCGACGATCCCGCCGCGCCGGGCCTCCGGCCAGCCACCGCGGCTCGGGACGCCCCACTGCCTTCGCGCGCGACGTCGCGCAGACCCGCCGACCCCCGCTAAGATCGGATCGTGGACCCCGTCCGGCCCGGCGCCGCCCCCTCCGCCCCGGGGCGGCGTCGCACGATCGTCGTGGGCGACGTGCACGGCTGCCTCGAGGAGCTCGAGGCGCTGCTCGTCGCCGCGCGCTGGAACCCGGGCGTGGACCGGCTCGTCCTGCTCGGCGATCTCCTCGACCGCGGACCGGATCCGGTCGGCGTCGTGCGCCGTGCGCGGGAGCTCCGCGCGGAGTGCGTCCTCGGCAACCACGAGGAGAAGCACCTCCGGTTCGCGGCGCACGAGGCGCGCCGGCGGGTGGACCCCGGCCACCGCAACCCGGTCCGCATGTCGCCGGATCGCGCCGCCGAGCACGCGCAGCTCTCGCGCGACGATCTCGCCTGGCTCGCGGCGCTGCCCCGGGTCATCCCGCTCGGCGGCCGCTGGCTCGCGGTCCACGGCGGGCTCCTGCCCGGCCGGCGCGTGTCGGCGCAGCCGCCGGACTGGCTCGTGCGGCTGCGGTACCTCGACGTCCGCGGGAAGCCGGTGCACCGCACGCGCGGCGAGGCCGGCGAGGCCGGCGTGCGCCGGTGGACGGAGGTCTGGACCGGCCCGCAGTCGATCGTCTACGGCCACCACGCGCGCGAGGGGGTCGTCGTGGACACTCCGCGCCCCGGCGTGTCGTGCGTCGGGATCGACACGGGCTGCGTCTACGGCGGGAAGCTCACCGCGTTCATCCTGCCCACGCAGGAGATCGTGCAGGTCCCCGCGCGCGCGGCCCGGGCGGAGCCGGGGGACGTGGAGGACTGAGTCTCCGTTACCGTTCCCCGTTTCCGTTCTCCGTTACCGTTACCGCCCCCGTTGTCGTGTCCCGCCTCCCGTGTCCCGTGGCCCGTGAGCCGTTCCCGGACAACCGACGGTGAACGCGCGAGGACGATCGGGGACGGGAACGGATGGCGGGCCAGGGGACACGGGACACGGGGAACGGAGACGGTAACGGCAACGGTAACGTAAACGGCAACGGGTTGGTCCCGTCATCCCACCTGCGCCGCCGCGAGGATCTCGCCCTTCCGCTCCCTCGCCCGCGCCACGTCCGCCTCGTACTTCAGGACGAGGCTCAGCGTGTCGTCGAGCAGCGCCGGGTCCAGCCGGTCGGCGTTCAGGATCGCGAGCGCGCGGATCCAGTCCAGCGTCTCGGAGATGGACGGCGGCTTGCGGAGATCGAGCGTCCGGAGCTTCGCCACCGCGGCCACCACGGCGCGCGCGAGGGCCTCGGACGCGTCCGGCACCCGCGCGCGGACGATGGCGAGCTCGCGCTCGCGGGTCGGGAAGTCGACGTGGAGGTGCAGGCACCGGCGCTTCAGCGCGTCCGAGAGGTCGCGAGCCGCGTTGGACGTGAGGACGACGCGCGGCACCTGCCGCGCCCGGATCGTCCCGATCTCGGGCACCGTCACGGCCCAGTCCGAGAGGACCTCGAGGAGGAACGCCTCGAACTCCGGGTCCGCCTTGTCGATCTCGTCCACGAGGAGCAGCGCCGGGACCTCGCTCGTGAGGGCCTTCAGCACCGGCCGCGCCACGAGGAACCGCTCGCTGAAGAAGACGTTCCCCTCGCCCGCGATGCGCTCCGCCGCGTCCGCCAAGCTCCCGGCGCCCTCGACGGTCGCGCCGATCCGGTCCTTCAGGAGCTGGGTGTAGAGGAGCTGCTTCGCGTACTCCCACTCGTAGAGCGCCTTCGACTCGTCGAGCCCCTCGTAGCACTGCAGCCGGACGAGCGCGCGGCCGCTCGCCCGCGCGAAGGCGTGTGCGAGCTCGGTCTTGCCGACGCCCGCGGGGCCCTCGACCAGGATCGGCTTCTCGAGACGGTCGGCCAGGAAGACCGCCGTCGCGATCTCCCGCGACGGGAGGTACCCCGCCGCCGCGAGCTTCTCCGCAGTCTCGTCGAGGCTCGTGAACATCGGCTCCCCGCCGCCGCCGTGGGCCGCGCGACGGGTTGAAGGGTAACGCCGCCGCGAGGGACCGGCGAGGCGAACGCGTCCCACCGGCCGCCCTTCGCCGGCACGAGCGCGGCGGCGCTCGGGTGCCCCTGCACCCCGGCGTCCGGCCGGACCTGCGGTTTTACAGGCACGTCCCGGCGCGGGGGGCCGCAACCTCGCGATTTCACTGACCGGCGGTCACGCGCGGTGACGGCACGGGGCTTGAAGAGAAGGAACCCGAGTCCCGCCGGAGGCCGGCCAAGGACCCTGCCATGACGAATCTCCAGCCCAAACGCTCGGTACGCAGGGCCCACCTCCCGTTTCACGTCCAAGTCGATGCGAGGCCGGAAGCTCGACTCCTCCCACCGCCGCAAGCTCCTCACGAGGAGACCGGCGGAGTGTCCTAGGGGCGCCGCGAGCGCCAGAGCTCGAGAGGCCGGGAGGGTCACTTCCCGGCCTTTCGCTTCTTCAGGCGTCAGATCTCGATCCGCACGCGCAGCGGCCCGCCCTGGACGTCGAGCACCTCCGCGAACGTGCTGGTCGGGCCACGGGTGAACTTGATCGTCGCGCGCGCGGCCCCCACCCGGACGCCATCGAGCGTGATGTTGTGGAGCCAGGGGGGGAGCCAGGGCTGCACGACGTGCAGCGTGTGGGCGGGCGCGTCCGCGAACAGCCCGAGCACGGCCCGGAGCAGGAGGAACCATCCCGCCGACGACCACGCCTGCGGCGAGCACGCGACCGGGTAGTGCACCGGGAACGACCCGGCGGGGCGCGAGAGCCCGCAGAAGAGCTCCGGGAGCCGGTGCTGCCGGAAGTGCTGCGCGACGTCCCACATCGCGCAGAGCACCTGGCCCGCCTCGCGCGTCATCCCGTACGCCGACATCCCCATCGCGCAGAGCGCGTTGTCGTGTGGCCAGACCGTGCCGTCGTGGTAGCTGAGCGGGTTGTAGGCGGGCTGCCCCGCGGCGAGCGTGCGGATGCCCCACCCGCTCCACATGCCGCCACCGAGGAGCGACGTCGCGACCTGGCGGGCGCGCTCCGGGCTCACCGCCCCCGAGAACAGGAGGTGGCCCGGGTTGGAGGTCACCGCGTCGACGACCCGCTTCTCCCGGTCGAGCGCGATCGCGTAGGTGCCCTTCTCCTCCATCCAGAAGCGCGCCTCGACCGCCTCCGCGTGCGCCCGCGCGGCCGCGCGGAGCGCCTTCGCCTCCGAGCGGCGCCCGAGCCGCTCGAGGAGGTCCGCCATCCGCCGTCGGGCGTCGATCGCGTAGCCCTGCACCTCGACCAGCGCGATGGGCGGCTCGGCGGACGTCCCGTCCGCGAAGGGCACGCCGTCGTGGCTGTCCTTCCAGCCCTGGTTCCGGAGGCCCTTCGCGGTGCGGCGGTGGTACTCGACGAGCCCGTCCGCGTCGCGGTCCGCCCACTTCTCGAGCCAGTCGAGCGCGCGCTCCGCGGCGGGCAGGAGCTCGAGCAGCGTGTCGCGGTCGTCCGTCCAGCGGTCGTACTCGGAGAGCAGCACCAGGAACAGCGGCGTCGCGTCGGCCGAGCCGTAGTACGGCGTGTGCGGCACCTCCCCGGCGGCCGCCATCTCGCCGAACCGGATCTCGTGCGGGATCTTCCCGGGCTCCTCGTCGCGGGACGGATCGTCCCGCTCGCCCTGGAGACGCGCCAGGAACCGGAGCGCGTCGCGCGCGACCTCCGGCGCGGCGAGGAGCGACTCGAAGCCGGCGATGAGCGCGTCCCGGCCGAACGGGCACGTGTACCAGGGGATGCCGGCGGAGATGACCGGCGCGCCGAAGTGGTAGACGGTGAGCGCCTTCAGATCGGCGACGGCCTGCTCGAGCGCGAGCGTGAAGAGGTCGTTCGACGCGACGAACCGCGTCGCGTTTCGCGCGAAGCTCTCGTACGCCTCATGGGTCGCGGCGGCGCGGTCCCCGAACGAGCGGGGCGCGCCGCGCGGCACCGGCCGCTCCTCGTCGAGCCCGCGGATCTTCCCCGGCGTACCGCGCTCGATGCCCGCGGCGACCACGAACGTCGCCTCGACGTGCTCGGCGGGCTCGAGGTGCAGCGCGACGCGCGCGCCCCGGCCTCCGAGGTGCACCACGCGCGCCGGGCCCTTGCCGTTCGCCACCGCGCCGTCCACCCGGATCTCGGTGGCGTAGCGCCGCCCGTCGCGGCCGTCGTACCGGAGCACCACCCGGTCCCGCTCGACCTTCGGCGGGTGGTACGTCCCGCGCTCCTTCCGCCGCGCCCCGCGGATCTCGAAGACGTCGGCGAAGTCCGCGGCCCAGCCGAGCTCGATCCAGCCGTCCATCGGCTTGCCCTGGAAGTTCGTGAGGACGATGCGATCGACGAGCACGTCGTCGATGAGCATGTCGCGCCGCAGGTGGACGTAGTTGACCGGCTCGCGGCCGAGGAGATCGCCCTCGTGCAGGCTCGTCACCGTGAAGTCGATCTGGGCCACGTAGTCCGGCGAGAGCTGCGACGCCAGGCAGAGCGGCGGGCCTCCCGCGATGCCGAGCTTCCAGGCGGAGAGATGGCGCGTGTCGGTGAGGAACAGCCCGAGGTCGCGGGCGCCGGCCGGGGCGACGTCCCCCAGCCGGTTCGCGACGAGGAAGAGGTTCCCGCGCTTCAGGACGAGCTTGTCGACCCCGGTCGCCTCGGGCTGGACGGACGGATCGGAGTAGCCGAGCAGGTCCTCGGGGCGCGCGATCACTGCGCGAGCGTCGTCCATCCTCCCTCCTCGGCCTCGGCGTCGATCTCCCGGCGGCGGCCGGCGATCGCGGCGCGGTACACCGCGACGTAGTCCCGCGCCATGCGGTCCGCCGAGAAACGCGCCCGCGCCCGCGCCTGGATCTCCCGGCGGTCGAGCGCGCTGGCGCGCCGCAGCGCGGCTGCCATCTCCGGGACGCCGCGCACGAGGAATCCCGTCACTCCGTCCTCCACGATCTCGGGAGCTGCACCGAGCGGGAAGGTGATCACCGGGCAGCCGGCCAGCATGGCCTCGACGAGGACGAGGCCGAACGGCTCCTCCCACCGGAGCGGCACGAGCAGGGCGCGGCTCCGCGCGAAGAGCCGGCGCTTCTGCGCCAGGTCCGCCTCCCGGACCCACCGCACGTGCGCCGCGCGGAGCGCCGGCTGGAGGACGTCCGCCTCCCAGTCCTCGGGGCACGGATCGCCCCGGTGCGGCTTGCCGGCCATGACGAGCGGCATGCCGGCGCGCCGGGCGGCCTCGACGGCCAGCTCCGGCCCCTTGCACCACGAGAGCCGGCCGAGGAAGAACGCGGCGTCTCCGCCGGGACCGACGACGGGATAGAGCTCGGGATCGAGGCCGTGGTGGACGACGTGGTGGGGCGCCGGCGACGCGAGCTCGGCCTGCCGCGCCGAGATCGCGACGTGCCGCACCGAGCGCACGCGCTCGTAGAATCGCGACAGCACCGGCTCCACCGAGTGGTGCAACGTGTACACGACGGGCGCGGGGAGCACGTCGGCGAAGGCGAGGAGCGCCGGGACGTGCGCGTGCACGACGTCGAAGGCGCCGCGCGAGATCTCGTCCGCCGCGAACCGCGCGTGCAGCAGCTCGGCGTAGGGATCCGGCGGCCAGACCGCCGTCGGGAAGGTCGCCCGGAGGTCGCTCGCGCGCGAGTCGCCGGTGGCGAACACCGTCACCGCGTGGCCGGCGCGCTCGAGCGAGCGGGAGAGCGAGTGCACGACCAGCTCGGTGCCGCCATAGGCAGGGGGCGGCACCGACACGAAAGGTGTCGACACGAGGGCGATGCGCACGTTTACAAGGTAGGTGCAGGGCGCCGTCCGTGCGAGGGTGTGCGGCGCGCGCGGACGGAGGGTGGAACGGGCGGGCGCCGGGCCGCGCGGCGGCCCTCGGCGAGCCGGTCCGGGGCGCGACGGCGCGGCCGCGGAGAGGAGGTGGAGGGTGGCGCTCATCGGCAGGGAGGACGCGGACCGGATCCGCGGAGAGCTCGAGGGGTCCCTCGGCGGTGACGTGAAGCTCACGCTCGTGGGGCCGAGTGCGCTCGCCCCGCCGGCGCGCGACTGGACCCCGCAGATCCGGGCGTTGCTCGAGGAGGTCACCGCGCTCTCTCCGCGGCTGTCGTTCGAGTACCTCGACCTGCCGACGCCGGAGCAGCGGGCTTCGCTCGGCCTCGCGCCGGACGACGCCGGCCCGCTCACGATCCTGTCCGGCGCGGCGAGGGGCCGGGTCCGCTACCTCGGCGCGCCCGCCGGCCACGAGTTCCCGAACCTCGTGCACGGACTGGTGGACGTCTCCCGCGGCACGACGGAGCTGTCCGAGGTCTCGCGCGCCGCCCTCGCGCGCATCGAGCGGCCGGTGCACATCAAGGTCTTCTTCACGCCCACCTGACCCTACTGCCCCATGGCGGCCGGTCTGGCCCATGCCATCGCGGTGGAGAGCGCGCACGTCGTCGCCGACGCCATCGAGGCCCAGGAGTTCCCGGACCTCGCCGCGCGCTACGGCGTGATGGGCGTCCCTAAGACGATCGTGAACGACGCGGTGGAGTTCGTCGGGGCGGTCCCCGAGGACGAGTTCGTGGCGCACGTGCTCCGCGGCGCGGGCGTCCCGGCGTGAGGAGGCGCGACGCCCGCGGCCCCACCGCCGAAACGATCGGGTACACTGCCGCCCCATGGAAGGCCAGGGCCCGCTCAGCGAGGAGATGTTCCACTCGTTCCTGCAGCTCGCCGTGAAGCGCCAGGCGAGCGACGTCCACTTCGAGGTGGGGTACCCGCCGACGTACCGCGTCTTCGGCGAGCTGCTCGCCGCGAAGTACCCGCCCCTCAGCCACGCCGACACCGAGGCGATCGCCAACTTCGTGCTCCAGGCCCCCGGGTCGGGCTTCACGCCCCTCGACTTCCGCGAGGTGGACCGGAGCTACTCGCTCCCGGGCGTGTCCCGGTTCCGCGCCTCGATCTTCAAGCAGCGCGGGAGCTGGGGCGCGGTGATGCGGACCATCCCCTTCCAGATCCCCGAGTTCGAGTCGCTGAACCTTCCGGCCGTCGTGAAGACCATCGCCGACGCGCGGCGCGGGCTGGTCTGCGTGACGGGCGCGACGGGCAACGGCAAGTCGACGACGATCGCGAGCATCATCAACTACATCATCCAGCAGGAGCGGCTGCACGTCGTCACCGTCGAGGACCCCATCGAGTTCATCTTCGCCGGCGGGAAGGGGCTCGTGATCCAGCGCGAGGTCGGGTCGGACACCGCGAGCTACACCGACGCGCTCCGCGCCGCCCTCCGCCAGGACCCAGACATCATCATGGTCGGCGAGCTGCGCGACCGCGAGGCGGCCGACATCTGCCTGAAGGCGGCCGAGACCGGGCACCTCGTCATCACCTCGCTCCACACGCCCGACGTCCCGCGGGCCGTCGGCCGCATCGTCGGGCTCTTCCCGGCGGACGAGCAGGACGGCGTGCGCGCGCGACTCGCCGACAACCTCCAGGCGGTGATCGCGCTCCGGCTCCTCATGCGCGCCGACGCGACCGGGCTCATCCCCGCCGTCGAGGCGCTCCTCGCGACGACGACCGTCCGCGAGATGATCCGCGACGGCTCCAAGGTGAACGACCTGCGGACCTACATGGACCAGGCGGGCGCCGACCTCGGGATGCACAGCTTCGACCAGTACCTGTACCGGCTGCACGAGGCGAAGCGCATCGGCCTCGACACCGCCCTCGCCAACGCGACCAACCGCGCCGACCTCGAGCGCAGGATCATGATGGAGACGGGAGGCCGCCCCGCGTGAACCCGGCCGGCGCCGCAGCGGCGTCGCGCGTTCTGGTGGTTGGCTCGGACGCCGACGTCTCGATCGCGCTCCTGCTCCATCTGGAGCGGGCGGGCCACGCCGTGTACTGCGTGCCCGGCCCCGGAGATCTGGACGCCTTCGTCCGCGCCGCCGCCCCGCACGTGATCTGCCTGCTCCTGCCCGCCGCGCCGGACGGCACCTGGGGCTCGGCCCTGACGACCGCCGCGAGCGCCGCCAAGGTGGGCGTGCGCGTCGTGATGGTGGCGCCTTCCCGCGAGATCGTCGAGCCGCTCGCCGCGGTCGCCGGCGCAGAGAGCGCCCTGGCTCGCGCCGAGGTCCTCGCGACGCCGCTCGTCGTCCTCGACCGGCGCCTCGGCGGGCCCCTCGCGGCCGGCCCCGCGGCGATCGTGCCGCCGCCCCCCGGCGTCGCCGGCGTCCGCCCGGGCACCGCGGCGGGGCCTCCGGCCGCCGCGAGCAGGCCCGCCGCCGAGCCGCCCGCCCCCGCCCGCCCCCGCGCGTCGGTGGACCTCATGGCGCTCATCGACGAGGAGCTGGTCGACGAGCCGAGGCAGCGGCCGGTCCTCACCCGCGTCGAGGTGAACGTCAGCCTCGTCTCGGAGCACAACTTCTACGTCGGCGCCACGAGGCGGGTGGACTCCGGCGGCGTCTTCATCGCGACGGCCCTGCCGCCGCCGACCGGGACGCGGCTCCAGGTCCGCCTCGGCCTCGCCGACGGCCGCAAGATCGATCTCGAGGGCGAGGTCTCCTTCATCCGGGAGAAGAGCGCGACGACCGGTCGTCAGCCTTCCGGGTGCGGGGTGAAGCTCCTCAACGTGCCCGGCTGGGCCGTGGATGCCATCGATCGGTTCGTGCTCGCGCGCCAGCCGATCGTGTACACCCCGCCCTGAGGGGCTCCGGCTTCCCACGGGGCGCCCCGGCGGGTGGCGCGCGCGATGCCGCCGCCTCCCCGTTTCTGCGCAGCGGCTCCCGGGCGCGCCCGAACGCCCGCCCCCGGCCTGCCACCGCCCGGCCGCGCGCCCGGCTCGTATGCTGTCGGCGGGAGAAGCCGCGATGCGTGGCGCACGCCGGCTCGGGTTCGTCGCGGCGGTTGCCGCCGGGATGGGGTTGCCGGCGCGGGCCGCCGGTCCGTGCCTCCTCGAGGCTCGCGGCTTCTCCCGTCAGCGCTGCGTCACCGCCGAGTGCCTGAGCTGCCACGACGGCAGCGCCGCGCCCATCCGGACCGGTCACCCCGTCGACGTCGCGTACGGCGCCTCGTGGCTCGCGCGGCGTGCCGCGCTGCGCGCGGCGCCCGCCCCCGGGCTCGTGCTCACGGACGGCCGCCTCACCTGCGCCACCTGCCATGACGGCGGCTCCCGGGAGCCCCACCACCTCGCGTCGCCGCCCGGCGCCGCGGGCCTGTGCGGCGGCTGCCACGCGAAGTGAGGCGCCGCCGCCGGACTAGTCGTCGACGACCCGGTCCGTCCGGCGGACGCCGAGGAGGTACGGCTGGATGAAGCCGTCGAGGTCGCCGTCGAGGACGTCGTCGACCTTCCCCGTCTCCACGCCGGTCCGGAGATCCTTCACGAGCCGGTACGGCTGGAGCACGTAGCTCCGGATCTGCGACCCGAAGTCGATGTCCTTCTTCTGCGCCTCGACGGCGTCGCGCGCGGCCTGCCGCTTCCGCTCCTCGAAGTCGTAGAGGCGCGAGCGCAGGATCTTCCAGGCGACGCTCCGGTTCTTCTGCTGGCTGCGCTCGTTCTGGACCGCGACCACGATGCCGGTCGGCAGGTGGGTCATGCGGACCGCCGAGTCGGTCTTGTTCACCTTCTGGCCGCCGGCGCCGGAAGACCGGTAGGTGTCGATCCGGACGTCCGCCTCCTTGATGTCGATGACGATGTCGTCCTCGACCTCCGGCGTCACGTCCACCGCGGCGAAGCTCGTCTGCCGCCGCGCGTTCTGGTCGAAGGGGCTGATCCGGACGAGGCGGTGCACGCCTCTCTCGGCCTTGAGGAAGCCGTACGCGTAGTCGCCGCGCGCGATGAACGACGCGGAGCTGATCCCCGCCTCCTCGCCGGCGACGAGGTCGGCGGGCTCGACCTCCCAGCCCTTCCGCTCGCAGTACCGCGAGTACATCCGGTAGAGCATCGCGGCCCAGTCCATCGCCTCGACGCCGCCGGCGCCGCTCTTCACCTCGACGATGGCGCCGGCGCGGTCGTGCGGGCCGGCGAGCATCTTCTGGAACTCGAGCGCCTCGAGGTCCTCGTCCACGCCCTGGGCGGCCTGCGCCGCCTCGGCGCGCGTCCCCTCGTCGCGCGCCTCCTCGGCGAGCTCGTGGAGCGCCTGCGCGTCGTCCAGCGACCGGCGCACCTTCTCGTAGGCCTGGGTGACCTGCTCGAGCTGCGCCTTCTCCTTCAGCAGCGCCTGCGCCTTCGCGGCGTCGGTCCAGAACGCCGCGTCCTCGGACATCTTGGCGATCTCCGAGACGCGGAGCTGCTTGCGCTCGACGTCAAAGCGACCCCCGGAGCGCCTCCAGGCGGCGGGACAGCTCGGTCAGGTGCTCGGTGGTCGGTGCGGCCATGGCTCGGGTCACTCCCCTCGGGGCCCCGCCGCCGCGGGCCGCCGGCGGAAGGTCGCCGCGAGGGCGACCGCCGCGAGCGCCGCGCACGCGTAGGCGAAGAGGTCGCCGATGCTAGTGTAGAGGGTCCGCCCTCGCAACCGCGGCACGTCGGCCAGGAGGAGGCGCGCCGGCTCCGCCGGATCCGGCGCGAGGTCCGGGTCGACCGGGCCGACCTCGATCGCACCAGGCGCCACCTCGCCCGTCGGGAGGATCACCGCCGAGACGCCCGCGTACGCCGGCCGGACCACCGCCTTGCCCGCCTCGATGGCGCGCAGCCGGACGATGGCGAGGAACTGGTACGGGCCGGACGAGTAGCCGTACCAGGCATCGTTCGTCGGGTTCACCAGGATCTCGGGCTCCGGGGCGCCTCGCGCGAACGCACCGGTGATCTCGGGGAAGATGGCGTCGTAGCAGATCAGGGGCGCGAGCCGGACCGGGTCGCCGGCCGGCGCCGCGGCCGGCGGGTCGGCGAGGGCGGCGCCGCCCGGAGCACCCGAGGCGGGGACCGCGGCGGCCGCCGCGGCCGGCGACGGCGCGGCGGAGAGCGGGAACGAGAGCACCGCGAGGTCCCGCCCCGGCGCCACCGGCGCGAAGCTCGGGACGAGGTGCCCCACGAACGGGAGCACCGCGTGAACCCAGCCCGGCACGTACTCGCCGAACGGGACGAGGTGATGCTTCTGGTAGCGCCCGAGCACGTCGAGGGTGGGCGAGACCAGGAAGGTCGCGTTCCCGACGCGCGGCGCGCGTGCGCCGGGCCGCTTCGGGTCGCCGTCGCGGAGCCACTCGAGGGTCGACGCGCCGACGAGGACGTGCGCGTGACCGAGCACGGGCATGCCGCTCCCCGCGATCCCGAAGGTGTCGATGCCGGGCGGCACGTAGAGCGGGTACGCCGCCTCGGGCCAGACCACGAGATCCGCGCCGCGCCGGTCCGCGTCGATCGTCTCCGGGACGAGCCGCTCGAGGATGTAGTCGCGGTTGTCTCGCGCCTTGTTCTTCACCGACTGGTCCACGTTCGGCTGGACGACGCCGACCCGGACGCTCGGCGCCGCCGCCATGCGGGCGCGGGCGGCGCGGAGGTGGAGCGCGCCGCCGGCGACCACCGCGACGAGGAGCGCCGCGGTCGCCGCGAGCGGCCGCAGCGGGAGCGCCCGCCCCTCGCGCCGCGCGGCCACGGCCTCGGCGAGGACCGCGTTCACGAGCACCACGAGCGCGGCGATCCCGTACGGGCCGACCGCCGCGGCGAGCTGCGCCACGGGGAGCGTGCGCGCCTGCGTGTAGCCGAGGTTCGCCCACGGGAAGCCCGACGCGAGGTAGTTCCGCGAGAGCTCGAGCGCCGTCCACACGACCGGCAGGTGCGCCCAGAGCGGCCACCCGAGCCGGGCCCGGACCCGCCAGGAGATCCAGAACGCCGTCGCCCAGTGGACCGCCATGTACAGGACGAGGAGCGTGAGCGCGAAGATCGAGAACGGGAGCGACAGCCCGCCGAACGCGGTCATCGCGTGCGACACCCAGTAGATGGCGCAGAAGAAGTAGGCGAGACCGGCGACGAGCCCGAGCGCGAAGGCGCGGCGCGCGCGGGGGGCGGCGCGCAGGGCGAGGAACGCCGGCACGAGCGCGACCCAGGCGACCACCTCGAGGCGCCCCGCCGGGTCGACCTGCCGGATGGAGACGAACGGCACGACGAGCGGGAGCGAGAGCGCCATCGCGGCGCCGGACGCGACGGCGAGGAGGAACGGAGCGGCGCGCTTCATGGGTGACGGGAGAGGTTTGTAGCGCGGCGCGTGCGGCGCGCCGCCGGCCTCAGCGGGCCTTCTCGAAGAACGCGCCCTCGGCGCCGCCCTCCTGGACGTCGACATCGCCTCCGGCGGGCGCTGCGGGGGTCGCGCCGGCGGGCTGCGCCGCGTCGTACGCGGCGGCCGCGGCGAGGTAGTAGGCGACCGCCTCGCGGACGAGGTGGCCGACCGGGCGGCCGAGACGCGTGGCCGTGCCGGACACGGCGTCGGCGAGATCCGCGGGCATCCGGACCGTGACCACGCGCGCCTGGGCGAGCGCCGCCTCCAGCCGCTCGAGCGCCTGGCTCGGCCGCGAGACGCGGAAGTCGCCGGCCTCGATCATCTCCTTGATCCGGCGCGCGAGGTCGTCGCGCGTGTACCACGCGCCGTCGAGCCAGACCGACTCGGAGTCGAGATCGATGTCGGCGAACGGGTCCATCTTTCCTCGACCGCGCCGGCGCCTCGCCGGCTCTCCCGGAGCGCCGCGCCCACGAGCCCCTCCGCTCGCGCCAGCTCGGCCTCCTTCGATGCCATCACCCGGGCGTCCTCGGCGCGCTCGTGATCGTAGCCGAGCAGGTGGAGGATGCCGTGCGCGAGGTAGCGATCCAGCTCGGCTCCGGTGGATCGCCGCTCGGCGCGGGCACGCCGGGTTGCGGTGTCGAGCGAGATTACCACGTCGCCGAGGAGGGACCCAGAACCCGGCGGCTCCGATATCGGGAACGAGAGGACGTCGGTCGCGCGGTCCTTCCCGCGCCAGGCGCGGTTCAGCGAGCGGATCCGGCGGTCCGTGACCACGAGGATCGACAGCTCGGCGTCCGGCCGGTCGAGGGCGGCGAGGTAGGTGCCCGCCCGTGCGCGGAGGCGGCGGGCGGCCGACGCTCCGCCCGGGTGCTCCGAGGAGACGCGGACGATCACGGCTTCGCCACCAGCTGGACCGTTGGACGCTGCGCGTCGTCCCGCGGCCGGCCCGGGTACTCGGGGCGCGTGTGGTAGATGGCCTCCAGCGCACGCACCATCGCGGCGGCGATGGCGTTCAGGTCCCGGAGCGTGAGCTCGCACTCGTCGAGCTGCCCCTCGCTGAAGATCTCGTTGATGCGCTTCGCCACGAGCCCGCGGATCGCGCCGCCGGTGGGATCGATGAGGGCGCGCGACGAGGCCTCGCACGCGTCCGCGATCATGACGAGCGCCGCCTCGCGCGTCTGCGGCTTCGGCCCCGGGTACCGGAAGAGCCCCTCGTCGAGGACCGCGGCGCGGCCCCCCTCGTCCGAGGCGCGCTGCTGCGCCTTCGCCCAGAAGTAGGCGACGAGCCGCGTCCCGTGGTGCTGCGGGATCGCGTCCTGGACCGGGCGCGGCAGGCGCCAGTGGCGTGCGAGCTCGAGGCCGTCGGTCACGTGACGCTTCACGATGAGCGCGCTCATCGAGGGCGCGAGGGTGTCGTGGCGATTCTCGCCGCCGCGCTGGTTCTCGGCGAAGTAGAGCGGGTTCCGGATCTTCCCGAGGTCGTGGTAGTAGGCGCAGACCCTCGCGAGGAGCGGGTTCGCGCCGATGGCCTGCGCCCCGGCCTCGACCAGGGAGCCCATCAGGATCGAGTGGTGGTACGTCCCGGGCGCCTGGACGATGAGCTCCTTCAGCGCCGGGTGGTTCAGGTTCGCGAGCTCGAGCAGCTTCACGTCGGTCACGTACCCGAACACGCCCTCGACGAGCGGCAGGGATCCGACCACCACCACGGGGAGCAGCACCGCCCCGCCGAGGAGCGCGGCGACGGCGGCCGTGCCGATCTCGAGCGCGCCGCGGCCGGCGTAGAGCCCGAGCGCGGCCACGACCGCCGCGCCGACCGCGCCGACCGCGAGGCCGGCGCGGAAGAAGCTCGTCCGGTCGCGCCCGCCCTGGATGACCCCGGCGGCGGCGACCGACCCGAGCGTGGCGAACAGCGCGAACCCGATGGACTGGCCGGCGAGCAGCCCGGCCGTGAGGCCGGAGGCGATCGCGAGCAGGAGGGCGGCCTCGGCCGAGAGCACCTGCCGGACGATCATCGCCCCGGCCGCGAACGGCACGAGGTACGAGAGCGCCGGCGGGGGCAGCGAGGGCACGCGCTCGTGCAGCGCGTCGGCGATGGTGAGGCCGATCGCGCCCATCCCGAGCGTCGCCACCAGCACGACCGCGAGCAGGAGCGCGTCGCGGCGCGCCGGCCGGAACCGCGGCACGTTCCGCCGCGCGAACCGCCAGAGCACGGCGACCGCGAGCGCCACGAGGAGGCCGCCGCCGAGGCGGAGGTGGGCGAGATCCTCGCCCTTGCGCTGCGCGCGGATGCCGTCGAACACGACGAGGTGCCGCTTCTCGACGCGCTCGCCGTCGCCGATGATCTTCTCGCCCCGCTTCACGGGGATCCCGACCGGCTTCACCCGCGCCGCCGCGTCGGCGCGCCGCCGCTCGGTCTCGGCCTGGTCGTGCGAGAGGGTCGGCCGGACCATCGCGGTCGCGAGCCGGACCACCGCGGCCCGGAGCGGCGCCGGGGCCCGCTCGAGACGCGCCGCCGCGGTGCGGACGACCTCGTCGCGCGCCGTCGCCACGTCGCGCACGAGGGCGCGATCCGCGAGCACGCGCTCGCCCTGGAGCGCGCCGCTGCGGAAGGTCCGGACCGCGAAGCCCTGCTCCCGGTCGGCGGGGAGGAGCTTCAGGTCCTCGACGATCATGCCGGACAGCCCGCGCTGCGCGAGCGCCGCGAGCTCCCGCTCGACGTCCTCGGAGAAGCGGGCGGCGGCGAGCGCGGCGAGATCCTCGTCGCGGACCACGACCTGCAGCCGGGAGACGAAGCCGGCGCGCTGGGCGGTGTAGCGCCGGTCCAGCTCCGAGACGTCCCGCGCGTCCCGCACGTCGCGACCTGCCTGGCGGAACGCCTGCTCCTCGTCCCGCATGAGGTCGAACGCGGCGTGGATGCGGGCGACGGCCTCGTCGGCGGCGCCGTCCTCGAGGTCGTACACCGGGCGGACCGAGGCGGCCTCGTCGGCGCGCCGCCGGGCGGTCGCCTCCTCGTCCACGATGTCGTAGTCGCGATCCGCCTTGATGGTGGCGGGCGCGGGCGTCCCGAGGGCCTCGGGACCGGGGAGCCGGTGGACGGCCCCCGGGGCGAGGAGCCACCCGCACGCGGCGGCGACGGCGGCGACCAGGGCGATCCGGAGGACCCGGCCCGGCCAGTCGACGTGGGGGGCCGGCGCCGCTTCGGGCGGTGGAGGAGGTGGGGGGCTGTCGGATGGTCCGGACACGGCGAGCCAGGGTGGCACCGGGATCACTCGCTGGCAACGGAGATCCGGCGCAAACCCTGGAACAAGCGACGGACCCAGGACCCTCCCGCGGGGCCCCGGGGGTGACCTGGACGCTCTACTCCGCCTCGTCTGGCGCCGAGGGGGGGGCCTGGCGGGCGCGCTCCTTCTCGGCCTTCGCCGCGTCCGCGCGGGCGCGCCGCTCCACGTCGTACGCGTCGTAGGCGCGGACGACCTCCTGCACGAGCGGGTGCCGGACGACGTCGATCTCGCCGAAGAAGCAGAAGGACACGCCCTCGATGCCGCGGAGCACCTTCTGGACCTCGATGAGCCCGGAGCCGCGGCCGGTCGGCAGGTCGACCTGGGTGACGTCCCCCGTGATCACCGCCTTCGAGCCGTACCCGAGCCGCGTGAGGAACATCTTCATCTGCTCCTCGGTGGTGTTCTGCGCCTCGTCGAGGATGATGAAGGCGTCGTTCAGCGTGCGCCCGCGCATGAACGCGAGCGGCGCCACCTCCACCGTGCCGCGCTCGATGAACGCCGTCGCCTTCTCGTAGTCCACCATGTCGAACAGCGCGTCGTGCAGCGGGCGGAGGTACGGGTTCACCTTCTCGGCGATGTCGCCGGGGAGGAAGCCGAGCTTCTCGCCGGCCTCGACCGCGGGCCGCGTGAGCACGATCCGCTTCACCTTGCGCTCGACGAGGAACGACACGGCCATCGCCATGGCGAGGTACGTCTTGCCGGTGCCCGCCGGCCCCACGCCGAAGACGATGTCGTCGTCGCGGATCGCCTGGATGTAGCGCTTCTGCGCGAGCCCCTTCGGCGTGATGATCCGGTGACGCGAGGACACGAACACCGTGTCGCCGAAGATCTCCTTGAGCGGTACGCCCTGCCCCGCGAGCTTGGTCGCCTGGTCGACGTCCTCGAGGTAGAGCGGGTAGCCCTGCTCGACCAGCTCGTAGAGCTCCTTCACGAGCGACTCGGCCATCCGGATCCGGGCCTCCTCCGCGGCGGCGATGACGATCTGCCCGCCGCGGAGCCCCAGCTGGACCCCGAGCCGCTTCTCGATGAGCTTGAGGTGCTCGCTGTGCGCGCCGCAGAGGGCGCGAACCTTGTCGTTGTCCGGGAACTCGAGCCGCGCCGACTTGAGGGGTTCCGCCGCGATCTGGCCCAACCGCTCCTCCTTCGGTTCCGGGCCCTCGCCTGGCGCGACGCGCCCGCCGCCGCCGAGTGCCCTCGAACGGGACCATAACCCGCCGCGCGGGCCCCGGCATGGCGGCGATGGTGCGCGGGGCGATCGCCCCGCCCCCTCACTCGACCGGCGGCAGCAGCACGGGCCGGCCCTCCGGGCGGCGCCGGTAGTAGTACTCGCCCGACCACGGGTACCGGAGATCGCGAGGTTTCGCGAGGTCGGCGTCGACCAGCGCGCCGAGCCGCTCCGGGTACTCGCCGCGCTCGAGCCGGTACACCTCGAGCGCGCCCCGCAGCCGCTCCATCTGGTACCGGGCGAGGAACCGCTGGGCGGCGTTGTCCCGCACCGCCGCGCCGCCGGGCGGCTCGCCCCACGCGAGCCCCCGCTCGTCGACCCAGTACGCGATCCCGGCGAGCGCCGCGGCGATCGCGACGGTGGCGAGGACCCGCGCGGCCCCGGCCTTGATGCGCGCCTGCCAGTCGTGCGCGTACGCGCCGACCGCCGCGGCGGCCCGGCTCGCCGGGACGATCGCCTCGAGGTATCCCAGGTTCACGAGGTTCGCGAGCGCCTTGCAGGTCTCGAACTCCCCCAGCCGCGAGAGGTCGACGATCTTCTCGACGGTGCGGCCCGCGGTGGCGAGCGCGTGCACCCGGCGCTCGTTCGTGCCGAGCGTCGCGAACTCGCCCTTGCGCACCTCCGGCTCGGCGGCGTCGAAGCCGTCGAAGGCCGCGTCCACGTCGCCCGCCTTCCTCGCGCGGGACACGGGCCGCTCGCGCTGCTCCGGCTCGAGGACCTTCAGGCGCTCGAACGTCACCGCGGTCGACGGGATCCGCCGCCGGATCATCGGCCACTCGTCGACGCGCCGGAAGCCCTCCATCAGCACCGACTCGGCGCGGAGGGGCGCGACCGTCTCGCGGTCCCACTCCACGTCTCCCGCCTCGAACGCGTACGTCCCGCTCTTCCAGTGGAAGAGCCGGTAGATCGTCTCGGTCGTCTGGAGCGCGGTCATCTCCCGGAGGTCGTCCTTCGTGACGAAGGCGAGCTCGACGAGGATGTCTCCCAGCCGGCGGAGCGTCCGCTTCTGGACGTCGAGCGCGTACTCGAGCTCCTCGCGGCCGATGATCTCGGCGCGCACGAGCATCGCGCCGAGCCGCTCCCGCGTCTTCCGGCCCGAGGACTCCGCCCGGACGACGTTCCCGTCGGCGAGGGCGATGTGGATCTCGTCGTCCCTGGCCTCGAGGTGGAGCACCCCGCTCTTCGCCTGCTGCCCGATGAGCTGGAGGATCTCGGCGATCCCGAAGTCCTTGAGCGTGCCCGTGAGCGCCATGGCTCCCTAGCTCCGGGTCCGGCGGAAGGCGTCCCGGACCGCGAGCGCCCAGAGCGCGAGGCCCGTGGGCACCGCGACGGCGAGCTTGCCGAAGAGGACGTACGGCGAGGGGTGCGGCGGCGGGGCGATCCCGCGCCAGAACCACACGAGGAACCCGAGGAACAGCACCGCGAGGAGCAGCAGCGCACCGAGCGCCGTCGCGCCCTGCCAGACCTGGCCGGCGCCGGCGCCGACGAGCGCCAGGGTCCGGGCCGCGCCCCGGGTGAACCGGGCGTGGCGCCGGACCTGCGCCTCCTTGCGCAGCCGGTCGCGGGCGTCGACGACGCCCTTGCGCTCGAACACGTTCACGCACTGCCCGCAGCGCGCGCCCGCGGCGGCGTCGCACCGGCGGCACGCGGCCCCGCCGCACCGCTCGCACGCGCGGGCGGGGGCGAGCCGCGACACGGCGAGGCCGAGGAGCCAGAGCGCCGCCAGGGCGGCCGCGGCGCCCCACGGCCAGAGCGCGCGCCAGAGCGCGCGCGGGAGGACGCCGAGCAGCCGCGCCTCGACCCAGCCGCGGACCGCCTCGGGGCTGCCGTCCACCGCGAGCGCGGCGATCTTCGCGGGCGGCACGGGCACGTCGACGAGGTACCGGTTCGCCCCGAAGTCCTCGTCCGAGCCATGGGCCCGCAGGAACGCGCTCGCCTCGTTCTCGGCGCGCTCGCGGTTCAGGCTGCTCTTCGCCATCTCGGAGGTGCGGAGGTACAGCTTCGAGAGGTTGTAGTGCGCCGCACCGAGGACGACGAGATCGCCCGCGGCGCGGTCCTGCGCCGCGAGGTAGGCGGCCTTCGCTCCCTCGAGATCGCCCTTCAGGAAGAGGACGTTCCCGACGTTCACGTCGAGCTCGGGCGCGCGCGGGTCGGCCGCGCCGGCGGCGTGATAGAGCCGGAGCGCGCCCTCGAGATCGCCCCGGCGCTTCGCGTGCCTTCCCAGCGCGGCGAGCAGCGGGGCCGGGCCGCCGTCCCGCGCCGCGCGCGCCGCGAGCTCCGCCGCGTCCTCGTCGGAGAGCGCGCCGTGCTCGGCCTCGTGCACGAGCTCGGCGGTCGAGCCGGTCCAGGCCGTGATCCGCGCGGCCGCGCCCGCCGCCCACGGCAGGGCGAGGAGCGCGGCGAGGGCGGCCGTCGCGACCAGCCGCTCCCGCACCGACAGGTACGCCCAGGCCACGATCGCCGCGATCGCGAGCGTCGCGAACGGCCCCAGGCCGAAGACCACCGGCATCGCGAGCAGGACCAGCGCGAGGAAGCCGGTCTGGATGGAGGCGGTCCCGCGGAGGAGCGGCAGGTGGTGGAAGTCGTGCAGGAAGAGGCGGAGGTTCCGGAGCAGGAGCAGCAGCAGGACCGCCGCGGAGGCCGTGAACACCGCGGCGAGGGCGGCGCTGAACAGGTCGCCCTCGAACGCGCGGAGCGTGTGCGGCTCGCGGCCGGCGGCCGCGATCGCGTCGCGGACGGCGGCGAGCACCGGGCCCGGGCTCGCGGGCGCGGTGGCGAGCAGCGCGCGCGCGCGGGCGAGGTGCGCGTCCGGGTGGTCCGGCGCGAGCGCGACCGCGACGTCGGCGCGGGCGAGGGCCTCGGCGGGCAGGTTCGAGGCGAGGGCGCGGTGGACCTCGCGGACCTCCGCGGCGGAGAAGGCGACGAGGTTCTCGACGTCGAGCTCGCGCTTCGTGTCGAGGAGCGCCTGCTGCGCGGCCTGGGCCCGGGCCGGATCGCCCTCGCGGAGGGCGGCCCGCCGCTCCGCCCAGAGCGCCACCAGCCTGGGCCAGCTCGTCCGCACCGGCTCGATGGAGCGGGCGGGCTCGGCCGGCGCGGTGGGCGCGGCCGGCGGAGCCGCGGCGGGCGCCTCGGACGTCGCGGCCGCGGGCGCGGGCGCGGCGGCGTCGGCGGGCGCGCCGGCGCCGCCCGGCGTGGACGCGCTCGTGGGCGGTTGCGGGCGGGGCGCGGGGACCGGGGGGCGATCCGCGGAGTCGTCGGCGGGCTCGTCGCCCTCCTCGACGAGCCTCGGGGCGGCGACCTGCGCCCGCGCGGGCGCCGCGGCCACGGCCGCGACGGCGAGGAGGAGCAGGGCGGCGAGGTGGGTCTTTCCGCGGGCGGCCACGCGAGAACGGGATGCTAGCACGGGCGCTCCCGCGCTAAGAAGGCGGGATGTCACGCAACGCAGACGCCATCGAACGACTGCTCGGCATCATGGAGCGCCTCCGCGGCCCCGACGGCTGCCCGTGGGATCGCGAGCAGACGCTCCGCTCGATCCGGCCCTACGTGCTCGAGGAGACCTACGAGGTCCTCGAGGCCATCGACTCGGGCGACGCTGGCGAGCACCGCGAGGAGCTCGGCGACCTCCTCCTCCAGATCGTGTTCCAGGCCCAGCTCCGGCGCGAGGAGGGGGCGTTCGACTTCGCGGACGTCGCCGAGGCGATCTCGTCGAAGCTCGTGTACCGGCATCCGCACGTGTTCGGGGACGCGGACGTGAAGGACGCCGAGGGCGTGCTGCGGCAGTGGGCGGCGCTGAAGCGCGAGGAGAAGAAGGCGAAGGGCGGCGGCCACAGCGTGCTCGAGGGCGTGCCGAGGGAGATGCCGGCGCTCGCCCGCGCCGACCGGCTCACGGAGAAGGCGAGCCGCATCGGCTTCGACTGGCCGGACGCGGGGGGCGCCCGCGCGAAGGTGACGGAGGAGCTCGCGGAGCTGGACGAGGCGCTCGCGAGCGGCGACCGCGACGCGCTCGAGCACGAGCTCGGCGACGCGCTGTTCGCCCTCGCGAACGTCGGCCGGAAGCTCGGCATCCCGCCGGAGGAGGCGCTCCGGGGAGCGATCGCCCGCTTCATCTCCCGGTTCACCCACGTGGAGCGCGAGCTCGCGAGGCGCGGGGTCCCGCACGGCGGCGCGAGCCTCGACGAGATGGACGCGATCTGGGACGAGGCGAAGGCGATCGAGCGGGGTCAAGGGAAAAGCAGCGCCCCGACCCCCCCGGAACGCTCTCCACAGAGTTTGGGGAAAGAGCGTGGATAACTCTGTGGGAAGGGCCTCCTGCCCCCCGAAATTCACGGTTCCGACGCGTTCGGGCGCGTTCCGCACAGGCCACGATCCCGTGCGATTCCGGAGCGTTGGGCGGCGATATCCACGGACTTCTCCACAATCTTGGGCGAAGACCCCCAGCCCGGACTCCCTGGGCATCCAGACTGTGGGTAACTCCGCGGAGCCGGTGGCCTTCCCGGCCGCGCGGCATGCGGGCGCGCGAAGCACCCCCTCGGCGGGTCGCTGATTATCAGGCCTGCGCGAAGGGGGTGCTCAGCAAAGCGGCGTCTCCCTAGGGCGTGCGCAGCGGCCGCTCACGAAAGCCGCTCGCCGCAACGGTTCGCGAGGCAGGGTCCGCGCGGCGGCCCCGCGGCACGGAGCGCGCCACCGCGAGACGTCCCGCGAGATCGGGACAGCATCGGAGACCACCAACCGAGCCATAACCCCTTGACGCGGCTTGCGATGGGCGGTAGATAGCGCGCCCTCGAACCGACGGAGAGTCACTTGGCGAACACTGCATCGTCCGAGAAGCGCAACCGGCAGACCCAGAAGCGTCGGGCCCGCAACGTCCAGGTCCGCACCGGCGTGAAGTCCGCCGTGAAGAAGGTCCGCGAGCTCGTCGCCAAGGGTGACGCCGCGGGCGCGAAGGAGGCCCTCAAGGCCGCCGAGAAGGCGATCGGGAAGGCCGCCTCGAAGGGCGTCGTCCACAAGAACGCCGCGTCCCGGAAGATCTCCCGGCTCGCGCGCTCCGTCGCGAAGCCCGCGCCGGCCGCCGCACAGTAGCCGTCACGGCTCCCGTCGCGCTCGCCGCGGGGTGGCTCGCCCACCGCCGCGGCGTCGTCGTCTTCGCCGACGGTCCGTTCGCTACTCCAGCGCGCGCAGGAGCTCGCGCGCGGCGTCGGCCGCGAGCCGCCGCAGCTCCAGCGACCGCCGGCCCTCCGTCTCGAGCGCATCCGCACCGGCGAGGTGGTCGCCGTCCCGCCGGATCGTCCGCTCCGCCTTCGTCTCCCCGCCCACGACGAGCCGCCCCCGGACCTCGAGCGCGACGTGCAGCGTGGTCGCGCCCGCCGTCGATGGGGCGCCCTCGAGCGCCCGCACCTCACCCTCGAGCCAGGCCGGCGCATCCGCGCCCGCCGCGGCGCCGCGGCGGGCGAGCTCGTCGCGGAGGGCGGCGGTGACGGCCGCCCCGAGCTCGGGATCGGCGGAGCGGTTCTCGAAGGTCCGGACGTGGAGCCGGTCCACGCCGCCGGCGGCGACGTACCGCTGCGTGAAGCGGTACCCGCAACCGGCGAGCGCCACGACGGCGGCGAGCGCGGCGGCGCCGGCGCGGAGGGCGGACCGCGCCCGCGGCGCCGGTCCACGTGCTCGGCGGGTCCCGGGCATCCCCTACCCCACCACGAAGTTCACGAGGCGCTTCGGCACGAAGACCACCTTCCGGATCGTCTTGCCGGCGAGGTGCGTCTTCACCTTCTCGTCGGCCTCCGCCAGCGCCCGGACGTCGGCCTCCCCGGCGCTGATCGCCGCCTGGACCTCGCCGCGCAGCTTCCCGTTCACCTGGACGGCGATCGTCACCGTGTCGGCCGCGACGAGCGCCGGGTCGAAGGCCGGCCACGGCTCGGCGGCGAGCAGCCGGTCGCGGGCCGCCGGTCCGAGCACCTCGTGCCACAGCTCCTCGGCCGCGTGCGGCGCGAACGGCGAGAGCAGGGTCGCCACCGCGACGAGGGCCTCGCGCACCGCGGCGCGATCGGCGTCGCTCCTCGGCTCGAGCTGGTAGAGCGCGTTCACGAGCTCCATCAGCGCCGCGATGCCGGTGTTGAACTTGAGCTCCTTCTCGAACGCGTCGGTGACGCGCTGGATGGTCCGGTGGGTGCGCCGGCGCAGCTCGAGGAAGTCGCCGCTCGCCTGCGCGAGCGCGGCCTCCGGCGCCGCGAACGACTCCTGCCGCGCGTGGAAGATCCGCCACACGCGGGCGAGGAAGCGGAAGAGCCCGTCCACCTGCTCGTCGGACCAGTCGATGTCCTTCTCGGGCGGGGCCGCGAACAGGATGAAGAGCCGGAGCGTGTCGGCCCCGTACTTCCTCACCATCGGGCCGGGGGCGACGACGTTGCCCCAGCGCTTCGACATCTTCCGGCCGTCCGGGCCGTTCACGATGCCTTGGGTGACGAGCCGCCGCGCGGGCTCGTCCTCGAACACGAGGCCGAGCTGCCTCATCACGCGGTGCCAGAACCGGAAGTAGAGCAGGTGCATCACCGCGTGCTCGGGGCCGCCGACGTAGACGTCCACCGGCAGCCACCGGCGCGCCGCCTCGGGATCGAACGGGCGGGTCGCGTCCTTCGGCGACAGGTACCTGGCGTAGTACCAGGAGGAGTCGACGAAGGTGTCCATCGTCTCGACCTCGCGCCGCGCCGGCTTCCCGCACACGGGACAGGTCGTGTTCACGAACTCCGGCACCTTCGCGAGCGGGGGCTCGCCCGTGCCGGTGATGATCGCCTGCGGCGGCAGCACCACGGGCAGGTCCTTCTCCGGGACCGGCACCGCGCCGTGCTCCTCGCAGTAGATGATCGGGATGGGGGTGCCCCAGTAGCGCTGCCGCGAGAAGCCCCAGTCGCGGAGGTGCCACCGCACGGTGGGCTGGCCGAACCCCTTCTCCTTCGCGTGCGCGCTCATCCGGCGGCGCGCCTCCGCGGAGGGGAGGCCGCTGAACGGGCCGGAGGCGTCGAGCACGCCGTCCTCCGTCGTCGCGGCGGCGAGGGCGTCGGGCCCCGGGATCCGATCGCCCGTGGACGGCTGGATCACCACGCGGATCGGCAGCCCGTACTTCTTCGCGAACTCGAAGTCGCGCTGGTCGTGGGCGGGCACGCTCATCACCGCGCCGGTGCCGTACTCGGCGAGCACGAAGTTGGCGATCCAGACCGGGACCGCCTCGCCGGTGTACGGGTTCACCGCGTGCGCCCCGGTGAAGACGCCCTCCTTCGGCGCGCTCTCGCCCGTGCGCTCCGCGGCGTCGGTCTTCCGCATCCGCGCGACGAAGGCGTCGACCTCCGCCTTGCGCGCCGGGGCGGTGACCTTCGCGACGAGCGGGTGCTCCGGCGCGAGGACCACGTAGGTGCAGCCGTAGATCGTGTCGACGCGGGTGGTGAAGACCTTGATCGCGTCACCGGAGCCCTGGACGGCGAAGTCGACCTCGGCGCCCTCGCTCCTGCCGATCCAGTTCCGCTGCATCGTGGTGATGCGGTCGGGCCACTCCTTCAGCCCGTCCAGGCCGTCGAGGAGGTCCTGGGCGAAGGCGGTGATGCGGAACGCCCACTCCGGGATGACCTTCTCCACGACCGGCGACTCGCACCGCTCGCAGCGGTCGTCGACGACCTGCTCGTTCGCGATGACGGTCTGGCAGCCGGTGCACCAGTTGGCCTTGCCCTGGCGGCGGTAGACGATGCCGCGCTCGAGCATCTTCACGAAGAACCACTGGTTCCAGCGGTAGTACTCGGGGTCGGCGGTGACGACCTCGCGGTCCCAGTCGAAGCCGTATCCGAGGCTCTTCATCTCGGCGCGGAACGCGACGATGTTCTCGCGGGTGCGCTCCGCCGGGTGACGGCCGTCCTTGATGGCGGCGTTCTCGGCGGGGAGCCCCAGCGCGTCGAAGCCGATGGGGTGGAGGACGTCGTACCCGCGCATGCGGAGGTACCGCGCGAGGGCGTCGCCGATCGTGTAGACGCGGCCGTGGCCCATGTGCATGGCGCCGGACGGATACGGGAACATCTCGAGGACGTACCGCTTCTCGGCGCCCGGCCGCCGGCCGGCCTGGAAGATGCCCGCCGAGGCCCACCGCTCCTGCCAGCGCGCCTCGATCGAATGTGGCTCGTAACGCTCGTTCATCGACATATGGGACCGCGGATATTACCGGACGATCCCCGGTTCGTCTGCCTTTCCAAGAGCCTCCGGCCCTGCGCCCGCTCGCCCTTCCGGGTAAGCTCGACGGCGCATGCCGGACACGGTCACGGTCGACCTCGCGGACGTGCGGGCCCGGGCCCGCGCGGCGTTCGTCGGCCTCGCCGTCGGCGACGCGCTCGGCGCGCCGGTCGAGTTCATGACCGCCGCCGAGATCCGCGCGAAGCACCGTGTCCACCGCGAGATGACGGGTGGCGGGTGGCTCCACCTCCGGCCCGGGTGCTTCACCGACGACACCGAGATGTCCCGCTGCATCGCGCGGGCGGTCGACGCGGCGGGCGGGTTCGACCTGCGCGGGATCGCGGACGCGCTGTCCGCGTGGATGCGCGGGCGGCCGGTGGACGTGGGCAGCACCGTGAGGAAGGGGCTGCGGAGCTACATCCTCGACGGCCAGCTCGAGACCCCGCCCAACGAGTGGGACGCCGGGAACGGCGCGGCGATGCGGACGCTGCCGGTGGCGCTGCTCGCGCTCGGCGACGAGGCGCTCCTCGACCGGTGCCAGGTCGCCCAGGCGCACCTCACGCACAACCACCCGTTCTCGGACGCGGCGTGCGCGACGCTCGGGCGGATGGCGCAGCTCGCGGTGCTCGGTCTCTCGATGGTCCGGCTGCGCCGCGAGGCGGACCTGCTCGTCGAGCGGTTCCCGGCGTTCCGGTTCGAGCCGTACCGCGGGCTGGCGACCGGGTACGTCGTCGACACGCTCCAGACCGTGCTCCACCACCTGTTCACGACGCGGTCGTTCGAGGACTGCCTCGTCGCGACGGTGAACCAGGGCGGCGACGCCGACACGACCGGCGCGATCGCGGGCGCCGTCGCCGGCGCCTACTACGGGCTCGACGGCATCCCGCGGCGCTGGCTGCGGAGGATGGACACCGCCGCGCTCGCGGAGCTGGAGCGGCTCGCCGTGAGGCTCGTCGACCTCTCCCCGCTCGCGCGCGCGCGCTGAGCCGCGCCGCTCTCGCCCCGGCGCGCACATCTGGCCACGCGCCGGCGACGCACCCGTTGCGTGCGCGGCCCGAGCACCCGACGCAGACGGCGCAGCGCTTGCGTCGCGATCACGATCGGGCTGGCGCTGTGCGCGGCACGTCGCCGCATGGAACGATCTAGCGATCTTGCTACTTCGCAACATCCTAGAGTCATCGCACGCGCGGACCCGTTCCGCGGGGGAGCTTCGCGGTGACGCTCGGCTCCCGGTCCACCACGCGACCCGGTTCCCGCCCCCCGGCGCGCCGCGGTCCACCACAGGGAGACGCCATGAAGAGCAGCCTCGTCCGACTCACCGTCGTCGCGGCGCTCGCGCTCGCCGCGACGAGCGCCCGCGCCACGAACGGCATGCGCATGATCGGCTTCGGCCCGGTCCAGGACGCGATGGGCGGCGCGAGCGTCGCGGCGCCGCTCGACGCCGCGACCATCGTCACCAACCCGGCGGGCCTCTCCGCGCTGCAGCGCCGGACCGATCTCTCGGGCAGCTTCTTCAACCCCTCGGTGAAGTACGACGCGAGCGGCGCCGCCTCCGGGAGCTCGATGAGCTCGGACCGCGGCGCCTCCTACATCCCGACGCTCGGCCTCGTGCTGCCGTCCACCGACGAGCTCACCGTCGGCCTCGCGGCCGTGGGCGTGTCGGGCATGGGCGTCGACTACCCCGCCGACCTCTACGGCGGGAAGACCTTCACCTCCTACATGAACATGCGGATCGCGCCGGCCGCGTCCTACCGGCTCGCGAAGGGGCTCTCCGTCGGCGCCTCGGTGAACCTCATGTACGCGACGATGAAGTACGAGGTCGCCGGCGGGATGGGCATGCTCCCCCGCGCCACGCAGGGCGCGTTCGGCTACGGCGCCACGGTGGGCCTCGCCTACTCGCCGGTCGACGCCGTGACCCTCGGCCTCGCGTACGAGACGAAGAGCTCGTTCCAGAGCTTCGAGTGGAACATCCCGTCGCACAGCATCTTCGACCCGGGGTCGGGCACGATGGTGACGGTCCCCGGCGGCAAGGAGAAGCTCGACTTCGACCAGCCGCAGATGGTGACGCTCGGTGCCGCGGTGCGGCCCTTCGAGATGCTGCTCGTCGCCGCCGACGTGGAGTGGATCGACTGGTCCCAGACCAACGGCGCGAACAAGCCCGAGTTCACGACGAACCCGCAGGTCACCGGCGCCCAGGCGTGGAACATGAGCTGGACCGACCAGTGGGTCCTCAAGGTCGGCGCCGAGGTCGCGGCCACGCAGTCGCTCAAGCTCCGCGCCGGGTACAACTACGGGAAGATGCCGCTCGACAAGTCGCGCGCGTTCGAGAACATCGCGTTCCCGGCCGTCGCCGAGCACCACTTCACCGCCGGCGCGGGCTACGCGTTCGGAGACCTCACGGTGAACGTCGCGGCGATGTACGTGCCGACCGCGAAGCTCTCCGGGTCGAACCCCGCCCAGGGGATCTCCGCGTACACGACCGAGATGTCCCAGGTCGCGTTCGACCTCGGCGTCGCCTACCGCTTCTAGCGATCGCCGTCACGGCCTCGTCGACGAGGGCGCCCGGCTCCGTGCCGCGGCGCCCTCGTCGCGTCTCGTCATCCCGCGAGCCGCGTCACCCGGTACTCGCCGCCCACGACCAGCCACTCGCGCTCGCCGCGGAGCAGGCTGTCGGGGAGCAGGCCCGAGAAGAAGAAGACCTTCGCGAGCGGCACGCGCGCCTGCCACACCGCGTAGCCGAACTCCCACGCCCGCTCGGCGTCGTCGGTGAAGGACGAGAGGTTGTTGAGGCGCACCACGAGGTCGCGCCGCCCTTCCCGCTCGAGCACGGCGTCCTCCTCCTCCCCGTGCACGCCGCGCCAGAGCGTGCGCCAGCGCTCGCCCGGGAAGCGCCGCGCCAGCTCGTACTGGGTGAACTCGTAAACGAGGTCGAGCTGCGACAGGATCGCGCTGGTCCGCGCGCTCCCCCGGGTCCGGTCGGCCGCGTACCGCTGGTACGCCTCGTCCTCGACGCCGGCGATCCGCGCGTGGTGGAACGTCGGCGTGATCCCGAACCGGCTCTCGACCCATCCCTTCAGCACCGCGCCCTCGATCGAGGACGCGTCGACGCCCCACCCGCGCAGGAACCGGACGTAGCTGTTCCGCAGGGCGCGGCGCGCGCCGTCGGTGGCCTGCGCCTGCCAGTGGTGGAGCTGGAACCGGACCGACACCCAGTCGTGGAACACCCGGGCCCTTTCCTCCGGCGCCGCCAGCGCGTCGAGCCGCTCGAAGAGGCCGCGGTTCGCCTGCCGGACGCCCTGCAGCTCCACGGGACGCGGATCGTCGTTGAAGTGGCGCGACGCGAGCACCCAGGGCGGGTGGTTCGCGAGGTTCAGGGAGGGGCCGGGCATGCGCGAGGGGGCCGCGTCCCCGAGGCGGGCGGAGGCGGGCTGGGCTATATTCCCCGCGCCGCCAGTCCACTTTCAAGTCAGGCACCCGGGGGAACCGCCGACATGCGCCCGACCGTCTACATCGCCGACATCGCCCAGCACGAGGGGAAGGAGATCACGCTCCACGGCTGGCTCTACAACCGCCGCTCCTCCGGCAAGCTCCACTTCCTCCAGGTCCGCGACGGCACGGGCACGATCCAGTGCGTCGTCTTCAAGGGCAACGTGGCGCCCGAGGTCTTCCACGAGGCCGACCACCTGCCGCAGGAGTCGAGCCTCACCGTCACCGGGCTCGTGAAGAAGGACGAGCGCTCGCCCATCGGGTTCGAGCTGGACGTGAAGAGCCTCGCGCCCGTCGCGAAGCCCGCCCGCGAGTACCCCATCGGTCACAAGGAGCACGGCGTCGCGTTCCTCATGGAGCAGCGGCACCTCTGGCTCCGCTCGCAGCGCCAGCAGGTGATCCTCCGCGTCCGGCACACGGTCGAGAAGGCGATCCGCGACTTCTTCGACGAGCGCGGGTTCACGCTCGTCGACGCCCCCATCTTCACGCCGAGCGCGTGCGAGGGCACGTCCACGCTGTTCGAGGTCCCCTACTTCGACCTCGGGAAGGCGTACCTCACCCAGTCCGGCCAGCTCTACATGGAGGCCGCGGCGATGGCGCTCGGGAAGGTCTACTGCTTCGGCCCGACCTTCCGCGCCGAGAAGTCGAAGACGCGCCGCCACCTCACCGAGTTCTGGATGGTCGAGCCCGAGGTCGCCTACATGGACCTCGACGGCGACATGGAGCTCATGGAGCAGTTCGTCTCGTACGTCGTCCAGACGGCGCTCGCGAAGCACCGCAAGGAGCTCGTCTCCGTCCTCGAGCGCGACGTCTCGAAGCTCGAGGCCGTGAAGCCCCCCTTCCCCCGCATCACCTACACCGAGGCGGTCGACGTCATCCAGAAGGCCGGCCACCCGATGAAGTGGGGCGACGACATCGGCGGCGACGAGGAGACCGTCGTCGCGAAGCAGTTCGACCGCCCGGTGATGGTCCACCGCTACCCGGCGGAGATGAAGGCCTTCTACTTCAAGAAGGACCCGGCCGACCCGAAGGTCGCGCTCGGCTGCGACGTGCTCGCGCCGGAGGGCTACGGCGAGATCATCGGCGGCGGCCAGCGCGAGGACGACCTGCCGACGCTCGAGGCGGCGATCGAGCACCACCAGCTCCCGAAGGAGGCGTTCGAGTGGTACCTCGACGTCCGCCGGTACGGGTCGGTGCCGCACGCGGGGTTCGGGATGGGGGTCGAGCGTTGCGTCGCGTGGATCTGCGGGCTGCACCACGTCCGCGAGACCATCCCGTTCGCGCGGATGATGGAGCGGATCACGCCGTGAGCCTCCTCGCGCGCTTCGCGCGCGAAGGCTCACTGCAAGATCGAACGGGGCGTGCCGCCCCGCCCCGGCGAGCAGAGCTCGCCGGGGGCCCACCCCTGCTTCCTCATGATTCGTCACAACTCGTCGACGGCGGGCGCCTCACGCCCGAGCGGGCTCGGTCGGCGGACGTGAAGAGGGCTGAGAAGAAGAGGGGACGGCCGAGGCGGGGGCCGCGCTGGGGAAACGTCGGCCGTGTGGATCGGCCTCCAAGAAGCCTGCGTCGCAGCGACCGCAGAGGTCGCGGCGGAGCGCGGGGGGCGCGAGCGCTTTCAGGGGAACCCAACCGATCGCGTCGGGCGGTTGACACGTCTCCGGCGCTTTCGCGGATCGCGCGTCGCGCCCACGCGAGGACGCCTCTCCCGCAGCGCTCCGCGCGCGTTGCGCGTCGCGAGCGGCGTCCGAACCCCGGCGCGAGGCGGCTCGCCAATTCTCGCGCCAGTGCTCGAATCCGAGCGTTTCCGGAGGGTGAGAATACGCGTGAGACGATGCCCGCATGAACGCCCGCGACTCCTCGATCCGCCTCTCCGAGCTCCTCCGCCGCGAGCACCACGCGATGGCGGCCTTCCTCGTCGCCCTGGCCGACTTCGACGCGAAGCGGCTATGGGCCGAGCTCGGCTACCCCAGCCTCTTCACCTACCTGAACCGGGAGCTCGGGCTGTCGAAGAGCGCGGCCTTCTACCGGAAGACCGCCGCCGAGCTCATCCAGCGCTTCCCCGAGCTGGTCGAGCCGCTCGAGGACGGCAAGCTGTGCCTCTCCACCGTCGGTGAGCTCGCCCAGGTGCTCACGCCGGAGAACCGGTACGAGGTGATCCCCCGGTTCCTCCACCTCTCGAAGCAGGAGGCGCGGTCGGTCGTCGCTGAGCTGAAGCCGGTGGAGCGGCCTCCGCGCCGGGAGGTCGTGACGACCGTTCGCGTCGCGGCGCCGCCGCCGGCTCGCGACCCCGAACCCGCCGCAGCGCTCGAGCTCGGCGCGCGGGCGACCGCCTGTGTCATTGCGCCCGGTTCGCCGGCAGAACTCGTCGATGCCAAAGTAGCCACACGAACCGTGAACGACCCGATTTCCCGGACGACGCCGCCGACCTTCGAGCCGCTCACCGCCGACCTCCGCCGGATGCACCTCACCATCACGAAGCGGTTCGAGGCGAAGGTTGCCGACGCCAGGGACGCGCTCTCTCACTCGCATCCGGGGGCGAGCACCGAGGTGATCCTCGAGGCCGCGCTCGATCTCCTGCTCGACCGGGCCAAGAAGCGGAAGGGCCTGGTCGAGAAGCCCCGGCGCGCGCGGCGGCCGTCCAAGCCGGACCACCTCCCGGCGCAGGTGAAGCGGGCGGTCTGGGTCCGGGACGGCGGCTGCTGCCAATGGGCTCTCGAGAACGGCGGCGTCTGCGGCTCGCGCCACCGTCTCCAGTACGATCACATCCAGCCGAAGGCCCTGGGCGGCCCATCGACGATCGAGAACGTTCGCCTCCTCTGCGCTCGCCACAACTTGCTCGCCGCTCGGAAGATCTTCGGCGATGCATGGATGGACAGGTACGCGCCGGCCCGCAAGGCGACCGCGGTGACGGGACGCCGCGACGCCGGCTCGGCGGGTGCGCGCTTCGACGTTCCCGCCTCGGCTCTGACCGGCCCACCCTGAACCATCGGCGCGCGCGGAAGTGCCACCCGGATCCTCCGGCCGGCCGGGCTCATCGCCGTCGTCGCGACGCAGGCTTCTTGCAGGCCGATCCCCGCGGCGACGTCTCGTCCCCGCGGCGCCGCCCCGGCCGTCCCCCTTCCTCTCTGCCCCTTCCCCGCTTGGCCAACGGTCGCGCAGGTCCCCGCGGTCACGAGGTCGACGCCGGGCCGCGTACGAAGTGTGGCGAATCACCACCCCTGCTTCGCGGGGCCCTCGCCGCGCTTCGCGCGGCGGTCCCGCGCTGAGGGGCTTCGCCCCTCCCCGCTGCGCGGGGCCCCCTCCCCGTCGGACCTCGACCTCGCGCGCTTCGCGCGCGACGGCTCACGGCCCCGCGGCGTCCAGGATGACCCGCGCCAGCTTCGGATAGTCGTGGTCGAAGTGGTGCTCGCCCGGGAGGACGACCCGCTTCACGAACGGCAGATCCACGATCCGCGGGCACAGGCTGTCCTTCTCGCTCGCGCCCTGCACGCACAGCATCGGGATCTTCCCGCCCGAGCCCCGGACCGCCTTCTCGGTGGATGTGGCGTCGCTCCGCTTTAAGCTCGCGAACAGATCGATGACGTGGACCTCGAACTCCGCGTAGGTCCCCGGCGCGAGCATGGCGACGAGGACGAGCGACGCCCGCGCGTCCTCCGGCATCCTCGACGGCAGGAACGGCACGATGTCGGCGCCGCGCGAGTAGCCGATCAGGATCGCGTCGGGGCGACGCCAGACGGCCCGGTAGTGCTGGATGATCCGGCCGACGTCCCTCGCCGCCTCGTCCTGCTTGCGGTGCTTCCAGAAGTAGCGCAGCGAGTCCAGGCCGACGACCGATACGCCCGCCTCGGACAGCGTGCGCGCGACGTCCTTGTCGAGCCCGACCCAGCCGCCGTCGCCGGTGAGCATCACCGCGAACCTGTTGCCGTCCTTCGCCGCCGGGACCTCGACGACCGGCAGGTCGCTCACGTCCGGCGCGCCCTCCGGCACGGCGTGCGGGGGCGGCGGCGGGGACGCGGAGGGCTCCATCCGGTCCGCCGCGCGCGCGACCGCGTCCGCGAACGGCGCCGCCGGATCCGTCGAGTGGCCGACGCCGTCGAGGCGCTCCCAGGACGCGCCGGGCACGGCGTGCGCGAACGCCTCCGCCGCGGCCACGGGGCAGGTCCGATCGTCAGCGCCGCTCACGACCGCGACGGCCGCCCCGATCCTCGCCGGCGGGACGACGTCGCCGCCCTCGGCCGCGCGCGGCGCGGGCCCGCTCCCCTTGCACAGCCTCGGGAGCGGGAGCGACGGGCACATCGAGACGAGCACCGCGCCGCGGAAGGTGCCGGGCGGCGCCTCGGCCACCGCCGCCCAGGCGACGGACGCGCCCAGCGAGTGGCCGACCAGGACCGGGTGCTCGTAGCTCGGGAGCGAAAGCACCTTCTCCGCCCCCTGCGCGACCTCCTCGAGGACGCCCGCCGGGTAGAAGCACCGGTCCTTGCGGACGCGCTCGCCCCACCTCGGCGTGTCCACCCCGAGCACGAGCATGCCGCGCTCGGCGAGGCCGCGCGCGAGGCCCTCCGCGTCGCCGTCCCACCCGCCCACGCCGGTGAGGAAGACGACGACGTGCTTCGGCCTCCCCGCGGGCGCGCGCACCGCGACCTTGCCGAACCCGGGCACGTCGACGGATTCCGGGGCGCTGGCGGGCGGCGGCGCGGACGCGAGCGCGGCGAGGATCAGGAGCGGAGCGGCGTTCACCGGGCCACCACGCCTTTCAGGCCGCGCGAGACGAGCGCGGCCACGTTGGTGAGGATGGCCGCCAGCCGGAGCCCGCCCGGCGCGGCGAGCCACCGCGGGCGCCAGTCCGGCGCGAACTTCTCCTTGTACTGGCGGAGTCCCTGGAAGTTGTAGAAGTTCTCGCCGTGCCGGAAGAGGCGCGCGCCGAAGCGCGTCCAGAGCGGCGCGAGCGCTCGCTCCTCGAATCCGGAGAACGGGGCCATCCCCAGGTTGAACTGCCGGTACCCCTCGGCGCGGCCCCAGAGCATGAGCGAGACGAAGAGGTAATCCATCGTCGTCTTCGGCGCCTCCGGCACGTACCGCATCAGGTCGACCGAGAGCTCGACCCGCGCGGCGCTCGTCCAGACGTTCGCGAACGCGACCGGCGCGCCGTTCACCCGCGCGACGGCGACGGGGCCCTCGCGGAGGTACCGCTCGTCGAAGTACCCGAGCGAGAAGCCCTTCTCACGGGTCTTCTTCTCCTCGAGCCACGTGTCGGAGATGCGCCGGAGGTCCGGCAGGAGCGCCGGGACGCCCGCCGCCGGGACCACCTCGAACACGAGGCCGTCGCGCTCGCCGCGGTTGTACGCCTGCCGGAGCGCGCGCCGCTCGCCGCCCTCCAGCGAGAACCGCTCGAGCGGCACGAGCGCCTCCTCGCCCAGCTTCAGGAGCGACAGCCCGAGATCCAGGTACCGCGGCAGCGCCGCGGGGCCGACCTGGTAGAAGCAGGTCCACCCACCGTGCTGGTCCGAGAGCTCGCGGAAGCGCCAGGCGAGCTCGGTCGCGGCCGGCTCGGGGCCCACGGGGTCTCCCATGGCGACCCAGCTCCGCCCCTCGACGCCGTACATCAGGAAGGCCTCTCCACCGGGATCGAGGAGGATCGGCTTGTCCCCGACCAGCGCGAGGTGCGCCGAGGAGTCCGGCGAGCGATCCACGACGGGGCGGATGCGGGTGAGGTCCGCCTCGCACGGGCGCGGCCGGACCGGCGGCGACGGGCGGAGGAGCTTGGCGGCGGCGAACAGTGCGATGAGCACGCAGCCGGCGAACGAGGCGCGGAGGAACCGCGGCGCGTCGGCGTGGAACCCGAAGTGGAACCACAGGTCGTTGGAGTACTCCACGTGGCGATAGGCGAGGAACCCGACGCCCACGGACGCGGCCACGAGGACCAGCCCCGCCGCGAACCAGGACAGCGCGAGCCGGCCCTCGAGCAGCGAGCTCTTCCGGTAGAACTGCCGCCGGAAAGGCAGCAGGAGGGCGGCGAGCACGAGGAGCAGCGTCGCCTCCTCGTAGTCGAGCCCCTTCACGAGCGAGACGACGGCGCCCGCGACGAGGAGCCCGAGGGACACGAGCCACGCGCCGTCGAGCCGGCGGAGCAGGCCGCGAGCGAGCAGCAGGAGCGCGGTCCCGATGAGGCTCCCGAGCAGGTGCGAGGCCTCGAGCACGGGGAGCGGGACGACGCGCCGTAGCACGTGGAGGCGCTCCCCCACGGTCGGCGTCGCGCCCGAGACGAGGAGGACCGTGCCCGCGAGCAGCGCCGCGCCCGCCGCGAGCCACGGGACGATGGGCGCGAAGGAGGCGTGCGCGCCCCGGATCACGCGCCGGACCGCCGCGCGGGAGGCGATGAGCTCGTGCGCGACGAGCAGGGTGAACGCGAGCAGGAAGGGGGCCAGGTAGTAGACGAGCCGGTACGCCACGAGGCTCGACAGCACCGCGGGCGCGGGCACCGCCGGGGTGAGCGCGGCGAGCACGAGCGCCTCGAACACGCCGATGCCGCCCGGCACCTGGGAGGCGAGCCCGGCGACCTGCGCCGCGACGAACAGCCCGAGCAGGTGCGCGAACCCGAGCGGCGACGCGGCCGGGAGCAGCAGGTCCAGCACGAGCGCCGCGAGCGCCCAGTCCAGCGCCGAGACGACGACCTGGGCGACCGCGAGCCGGAGGGTCGGGACCGGGAACGAGATGCCCTTCACCGAGATCGTCCGCCCGCCGCGCGCGGCGAGCGTCAGGTACCCCGCCGCGAGGAGGAGCGCGAGGAGGCCGAGGCCCCGCGCCGCCCATCCGGGAAGCGGCACCGGCACCCCGGACAGGAGCGCGATGCCGGCGATGGGCAGGAGCCCGGCCCAGAGCTGGCCCGCCGTGAAGGCGACGACCCGGGCGATCTCCTCCGCGGACAGGCCCCACTGGGAGTAGAGCCGGTACCTGACGGAGCCCGACGAGAGCAGCGCGAACCCGACGTTGTTCCCGAACGCGTATGCGACGAACGACGTGAAGACCACGCGCGGGTACGGCAGGGAGCGCCCCGCGTACCGGAGCGCCAGCAGGTCGTAGCCGGACAGGAGGAGGTAGTCGAGGACCGTCACCGCAGCGGCGAGCCAGACGGCGGCGCGAGGGAGCGCGTCGAGCTCGCGCTCCACCTGCCGCAGCGTCGTGCCCTGCAGCTCGACGTGGAGCGTCCAGGCCGCCGCCGCGAGGAGGGCGACGGGGATGGCGACCAGGAGCACGCGCCGGACCCACATGCGCGGATCACACCCCGGAACGGGGGGCGGGTCCACGTCCGGAACGGGGCGTCGTTCACGACGCGTGCGTGATCAGGAGAGGCGCAGGAGCGCGCGGACGGCGTCCACCACCTGCTGGCCCTGGACCGGCTTCACGAGGTACGCGCTCGCGCCGAGGCTCAGCGCGCGCCGGCGGTCCTCCTCCGCGCTCTCCGTCGTGATCACGACCACGGGCACGCGCTGGTGCGGCCCGCCCCCGCGGAGGAGGGACAGGAGCTTCAGGCCGTCGAGCACCGGCATGTTGATGTCGGTGAGGACGATATCGAAGGTGTCGGCGCCCAGCTTGCGCCAGGCGTCCGCGCCGTCCGCGGCCTCCGTCGTCGAGAGGCCCGCCACGCGCTGGAGCGCGGAGCAGAGCTGCCTCCGCAGCACGGGGCTGTCGTCGACGACGAGGGCGTGCAGGTGAGACATGGCGCTCAGGGCTCCCGGGCGAACCGGACGATGGCGGCCGCGAGGGCGTCGAGGCGGAGGACCGCATCCACGGCGCCGGTCTCGGCGGCCGCCTGCGGCATCCCGTATACCACGGCGGAGTCCGACGACTCGGCCAGCGTGAGGCCGCCGGCGCGCCTCACCTCGACGATGCCGTCGCGCCCGTCGTGGCCCATGCCGGTGAGCACGGCCGCGCACGCGCGCGGGCCGAGCACCCGGGCGCCGGACCCGAACAGCCGGTCGATGGACGGGCAGCAGCGCGCCACCGGGCCCGGCGCATCGCGCGGCAGGACCGCCGCCCGCAGCGCGCCCGTGCCGTCCCGCCGGACCTCCAGGTGATGCCCGCCCGGCGCGACCAGGACCCGGCCGGCGGCCACGAGATCGCCGTCCGCGGCCTCCTGCGCGCTGAAGGGCGTGTGCCGCCCGAGGCGCTCGGCGAACGCCGCGGTGAACCGCTCCGGCATGTGCTGGGCGATCACGAACCCGAGCGACAGGTCCGCGGGGATCCCGGCGAGGAGCTGCAGGATCGCCTGCGGTCCGCCCGTCGACGCGCCGACCAGCGCGACCCTCCGCGGCTCGGCGCGCCCGGCGCCCGCCCGCGCCACCGGGGCGCCCGCCACCTGGGAGAGGTTCTCGAGCCGGAGCGCGCGGACCGTCTCGCACTTCTCCAGGAGCTCCTCGCGGATCGCGGCGACCCCACCGCCTTCCGGCTTCGCCACGAAGTCGAGCGCGCCGAGCTCCAGCGCCTTGAAGACGTCGCTCCGGCCCGCCTGCGCCGACACGACGATGGCCGGCGTCGGCCGCTGCGCCATGAGGAGGCGGAGGAACGTGAAGCCGTCCATCCGCGGCATCTGCAGGTCGAGGACGACGAAGTCCGGGCGGAGCCGGAGCGCCTCGCGGAGCGCCTCCTCCCCATCCCGCGCCGCGCCCACCACGATCACCCCGGGCGCCCCCGCGAGGATCCGCGTCAGCTCCGCGCGGCTCGCGCCGGAGTCGTCGACGACTAGCGCGCGCAGCGTGCGCGGCTCGTGGCCGGCTCTCCCCGTCACGTCCCCTCCCCTGCGGGCAACGTGGCGGGCCGCCGGTACACGAGGTCCGACTCGAGGTGCACGATCTCGAAGTCCGCGGTGACGTTGAGCAGCGACTCCGAGTGTCCGAGCAGGAGCCAGCCGCCCGGGCGGAGCCGCTCGTGGAAGCGTCGCAGCACCCGGCGCCGGGCGGCGAGGTCGAAGTAGATCATGACGTTCCGGCAGAACACGACGTCCACCCCCGGGACCGTCGCGAGCGCGCCGGGGTCGAGGAGGTTCTCGCGGTGGAAGCGCACCGACCGGCGCACCGCGTCGTCGACCACCCACTTGCCCCCGCGGAGCTGGAACCATCGGCGGAGCGGCTCGACCTCCGGGTTCCGGAACGCGTGCTCGCCGTACGCCCCCGCGCGCGCGTGGGCGACGCAGCGCCGGGAGATGTCGCAGCCGACGATGTCCACGTCCCAGCCGTCGAAGAGCCCGGCCTCGCGAACGAGCATCGCGACCGTGTAGACCTCCTCGCCGGTCGCGCACCCCGCGGACAGGATCCGCAGCCGCCGCTCCCGCGCCCTGGCGCACGCGAGCGCCGGGAGGATGTCGCGCGAGAAGGTCCGGAGCTGGTTGGGCTCCCGGTAGAAGTAGGTCTCGTTCGTGGTGAGGACGTCGGTCGCCTCGTCCAGCTCCGCCTCCCGCCCGGGGTCGAACCGCAGGTGGCGGTGGTAGGCCGAGAAGTCCTTCAGGCCGAGCGCCTGGACGCGCGGCCCGAGCCGCCGCTCCAGCAGGTACCGGCTGTCGTCGCGGAACCAGAGCCCGCAGTGCGCGTGGACGAGGTCGCGGAGGAGCCGGAACTCCTCCTCCGTCATGCCGGGGCCGCTCGGGTCGACGCGCCACATGCGCGGCTACCGGGGGGCGAGCGCCGCGGCGGCGTCGGCGAACGCGCGGGCGACGAGCGGGTCGGGATCGTCGGCGGCGCGCCGCGCCGCCTCCCCGGCGAGCGCGGGATCTCCGCGCGCCGCCATCGCGGCGGCGGCGGCGCGGCGGACGTCCCAGCGCGGGCTCGCCGCGGCCTCGAGGAGCAGGCGCGCGGCGGCGGGTCCGGGGAGGCCCGCTGCGACCGCGACGGCCTCCTTCACCACCTCGGGATCCGCGTGCGCCGCGGCGCGGGTGACGACGTCGAGCGGAGGCGAGCCGATGACGGCGAGGGCGTGGAGCGCGGCGACCACGATCACCGGCGGCGCGTCCGGCGCCTCGAGCAGCGCGGCGAGGGCGGGCGCCTCGTCCGCGCGCCGCGTCGCGCCGAGCGCCTCGGCGGCGCCGGCGCGAACGGTGGGCTCCGGGTCGTGGAGCGTCGCCCGGAGCGCGGCCAGCGCCTCGGCGCAGACCGGGTGCTCGCCGCTCCTGGGGTCGCCGTCGCGCGCGGCTGCGTTCGCGGTCGCGAGCGCCACGAAGGCGCGCGCCGCCGCCGCCCGGACCGGCCACGCAGGATCGGTGAGGGCGGCGATGAGCTCGGGCACGTGGCAGCCGCGGGCGAGGCCGCGCTCCGCGAGGGCCGCGACGGCGCCGGCGGCCGCGACCCGCCGCACCACCGCGTCGCTGCGGAGCCCCGCCGCGATCCGGGGGACGTCCTCCGCGCCGCCGAGCGCGCCGAGGACGCGGTAGAGCGCCGCCGACGGGCTCGCGCCCGCGCGGTCGCGGACCGCCGCGAGCGCCGCGCGATGCGCCGCCGGCGAGACGCGGCCGATCTCCACGAGCGCGTTGGCGGCCCGGGACGACGTCCCGGGCGAGTCGTCGCCGAGCAGCCCCGCGAGCGGCGCCACCGCCCGGGCCTCGCCGAGGCGCCCGAGCGCGGAGATCGCCTCGCCCTGCACCAGGGCGTCGGGATCGCTCGCGTCGCGGATGACGCTCTCCAGCGCCGCCGGGCTCCCCATGCGCGCCAGCGCCGCGAGCGCGGAGCTCCGCCCAAAGGGGCCCTGCTCCTGGATCGCCTCCGCGATCGCGGCCTTCAGCTCGCGCCCGGGCGCCAGCCGCGCGATCGCGTCGTCGACGAGCGGCCGGAGCCGGTCGTCCTCCGCGAGCCGGAGCAGCGCGGCGACGTGCCGCGGCGCCGCGATCCAGCCGAGCACCGTGATCGCCCCCACCACGACGAACGGCTCCTCGCTGCCGAGCGAGGCCGCGCACGCGTCGGCGACCCCGGGGTCTCGCTCGGCGGCCGCGCGGGCCTCCACCTCGACCGGCCCGAGCTCCTCGCGCGGTCGCCGCGCCCGCTGCTGGCCGATGCCGGCGAGGGCCGCCTCCCGCGCGCCGCGCGTCCGCTCGGAGACGCCGCGCGCGAGCACGAGGAGCGCGGCGGGATCGTCGCTCGCGCCGAGCAGGCGGTACACGGGGCGGCGCAGCGCCCGGTCCTCGAGGAGCGGCGCGAGGCCGTCGACCGGCGGGCACGCCCGGAGCGCGGCGAGCGCACCGAGCGCCGCGAGCCGGAGCGTCGCGTCCTCGGCCTCGAGCGCGGCGACGAGCGCCGGCATCGCCGCGGGCGCGCCGATCCTCCCGAGCGCCTCGGCCGCCGTCGAGCGCACGTTCGCGTCCGCGTCCGCGAGCGCGTCCGCGAGCGCGGCCACCGCGCGCCGGTCGCCGATGTCGCCGAGCACGCCCGCGGCCGCCAGCCGGTGATCAGGGTCGGCGGCGTGGAGCGTCGAGATCAGCGGGTCGAGGGCGCGCGGCCCGAGCCGCGCCAGCGCGTTCGCGGCGGCGTCGCGGGCGCCGATGGTCTCGCCGGCGGTCAGGAGGCCGACGAGGGGCGAGAGGAGCGGCGCCACGTCCGCGGCGGCGGCGAGCCGCTCGGTGGCGGCCAGGCGCACGCGCCAGCTCGCGTCGCCGAGCAGCGCGAGCAGGACGTGGCGATCCTCGGCGTCGGCGGCATCGAGCTCGGCGGCGGCGCGGTAGCGCGCCTCCTCGTCGGCGGCGTGCGCCCGGACGCGGCGCGCCGCGGCCACCTCGGGGGATGAGAGGTTCATGCTCGCCTCGAGGCCTCGGCCTGGGCCCGCGCCGCGTCCGCCTCGCCGGGCGCGGAGGGGTCGAGCAGCGCCTTCACGTTGAGGAGCAGCCGCAGCCGGCTCGACCCGCCGCGCCGGCCGGCGGCCGCGGGCGCGCTCTCTCCCCCGCACGCGCCGAGGAAGAACCGGGGCGCCCGCGGGTCGCCGAGCGGCGGCGTGGCGCGGACGTCGCCGCGGGGCACGCGGAGCACCTCGCAGACCTCGTCGACGACGAGGCCGAGGCGGCGCCCCGCGACGTTGACGATCACGTACCGCGACCGGCGGGTCGGCGGATCCGCGGGTAGCCCGAAGCGCTTCCGCACGTCCACCACCGGGATCACCTCACCGCGGAGGCGGAACACGCCCTCGACGAACGCGGGCGCGCGCGGGACCGGCGTGAGCGGCAGCGGGTGGATGATCTCCCGGACCCGCATGATGTCGACCGCGTAGTCCTCGCCGCCGACGCGGAAGGTGCAGAGCTGGACGAGGGCGTCGGCCGCCTCGTCGGCGCCGTCGGCCGGCGCGAGCGGGCAGATCGGCTTCATGGCCCCCCCGGGAGGCTCGCCCGCGCCGGGGCGGCCGCGCGCCGGAGCAGCGCCCCGAGGTCGAGGACCGTGAACAGGCGGTCGCGCTCGCGGCCGATGCCGGCGAGACAGTCGGAGCTCGCGCCGGCGATCCCCTGCGGACACGGCTCGATCGACCCCGGCCTGAGCCGCACGACGCTCGCGACCCGATCGACGAGGAGGCCGCAGGGGCCCTGCCCGGCGTCGACGAGGACGATGCGGCCGGCCCCCTCCGCGAGCGCGACGGGAGGCAGGCGCAGGCGGCGCCGCGGATCGAGCACCGGGATGACCTCGCCGCGCACGGTGACGACGCCGAGGATGTCCGCGGGCGCCCGGGGTACCTCCGTGATCGGCGGAGACCGGAGCACCTCCCGGACCTCGCCGATGGCGACCGCGTACTCCTCGTCGCCGAGCAGGAACGTGAGGTACTCCTCGAGCGCCACCGGTGCGTCGTCCGGCGCGGGCGCGCCGCCGCCGCCGAGATCGGGCAGCTCCGGCGCCTCCTCGTCGGGCCGGTAGAAGAAGTCGTCGAGCGGGGACGCGGCGCGCGGGGTCACTCGGCTGCGGTGGTCGCCTTCCGCCTGCGCGTCAGGTGCGTCCGCCCGCGCCGCGGGCGCGAGCGTCTCGGGCGTCGGCGCGACGCCGGGGCTCGGCGCCGCCGCGAGCGCCCCGGGATCGAGCGGGACCGGAGGCGCGCCATCGCCGGGGCGCCACGTCGTGAACCGCCCGTCGTTCGCGGCGGGAAGCGCCTGCAGGAGCGCGACGAGCGCGTCGTCCGCGGCGCCGCGGCCCGCGTCGGGCGGCGGCGGGGCGGCACCCGGCGACGCGACGGACGGCGCGCCGGCCGCGGCGGCGCGCGCCGCAGCCCGCTCCTTGGCCTTCTTCCGGATCTCCAGGAAGTCCATCGCCGTCGGGTGCGAGTCTACCGCGCCCGCGGAGCAGTTCCCATGTAGGCGGCGAGGTCCGCCGCGGCCGCCTCCACCACGTCCGCCGTGAGCGTGCCGGCCTCGCGGGCGAAGCCCTCGAGCAGCGCGCTCGCGGCGAGCTGGTTCACGCGCCGCGGCACGCCGCCGGAGAGGCGGTGAACGGCGGCGACGGCGCCGTCGTCGAAGAGCGGCGCCGTCCGCCCCGCGACCGCGAGGCGGTGGGCGAGGTACCGCCCCGTCTCTCCGGCGTCGAGGGCGCCGACGTGGTACGCGACGCCGACGCGCTGCGCGAAGGCCTCGCCGCCACGGTCGTGCAGGCGGTCCCGGAGCTCGGGCTGGCCGACGAGGACGAGCCCGACGAGCGCGCGGTCGTCCGCGGCCAGGTTCGTCAGGAGGCGCAGCTCGTCGAACGCGGCCCGGCCGGCGAGCAGCTGCGCCTCGTCGACGACGACGACCGCGAACCGGCCCTCGCCGTCCAGCCGCGCGACGTGCTCGGCGAGCGCGGAGAACACGTCCGTCTTGCGCCGGCCCGGCGCGAGACCGAACCCCTCCGCGATCGCGGAGAGGAGCTGCGCCGCCGGCAGCGCGGGGTTGACGACGAAGCTGAACCGGCACCGGTCCGCGAACGCATCCACGAGCGCCCGCGAGAGCGTCGTCTTCCCGGCGCCGATCTCGCCGGTCAGGACCGCGATCTCGCGCTCGTCGAGCGCGTGGGACAGGCGCGCGAGCGCCTCGGCGTGCTGCCGGGAGGGGAACAGGAACGCCGGGTCCGGCGTCTTCGAGAAGGGCTTCTGCGCGAGGCCGTAGTGCTCGAGGTACATCGCTCTCCCGCGGGTGGCGCGCCGTCAGGCCCGCGCCGCCGGAGCGGCGGGGCCCGCGTCGCGGAGCCCGTCGCCCTCCACCACGTCCTCGATGATGGCGCCCACGTCGAGCACGAGCACCGTGCGGCGGTTGCCGAGATCCGTCGCCCCGGCGATCCCGCGGATGCCGTGCAGGACGGGGCCGAGCGGCTTCACCACGATGTCCTGCTGGCCCACGAGCTCGTCGACCGCGACGCCGAGGCGCTCCTGGGCGAGCCCCACGACCACGACGAAGAAGGCGTCGGGAGTGCGCGCGCCCGGGAGCGCGAAGAAGCGGCCGAGGCGCACCAGCGGCAGGGTCGAGCCGCGCAGCGAGATCACCTCCCGCGTGGAGAGCGTGCGCACCTCGCTCGCGCGCACCTCCAGGATCTCGAGCACGCTGTTCAGCGGCACCGCGTACGTCCGGCCCGCGACGGCGACGATGAGCGCGCGGACGATCGCGAGCGTCACCGGCAGCGTGATCTCGAACCGGGTGCCCCGCCCCCTCTCCGTCTGGATCTCGATGATCCCCGAGAGCGCCGCGATGTTGTTCTTCACGACGTCCATGCCCACGCCGCGGCCGGACAGGTTCGTGACCTGCCGGGCCGTGGAGAAGCCCGGGACGAAGATGAGGTTCGTCACCTCGCGGCGGGACAGCTCCCGGACGGCGTCGGCGGTCGCGAGGCCGCGCTGCACCGCGACCTCCCGGATCCGGTCCTCGTCCATGCCCCCGCCGTCGTCCTCGACCACGATCGACACGTGGTTGCCCTTCTGCGACGCGGCGAGCCGGACGGTCCCGGCCCGCCGCTTCCCGGCGCGCTCCCGCACGTCGGGCGGCTCGACGCCGTGGTCGATGGCGTTCCGGATGAGGTGCATCAGCGGATCCGAGAGGTCCTCGACGATGAGCTTGTCGAGCTCCACGTCGCCGCCGGTCACCTCGAAGTCGACCTCCTTCCCGACCTCGCGGGCGATCTTGCGCACCATCCGCGCGAGCTTGTCGAACACCTGCTCGAGCGGGACCATCCGGACCTCCAGGATCCCCGCCTGCAGCTCCTCGAGCCTCCGCTCCAGCGCGCGGTTCGCCCGCTGGAGCTCGGCGCCGAGCGCCGGGTCGCCACCCTCGGCCTTGTGCCGCTCCGCGAGCGAGAGGAGCGTGGACTTCACGAGCACGAGCTCGCCGACCACGTTCATGAGCCGGTCGAGCTTGCGGATGTCGACGCGGACCGCCTGCGACGCGGAGCGGAGCGAGGCGCCCTCGTCCGCTGGCGCCTCCGGGGCGGGCGACACCGGCGAGAGGCCGCCGACCGAGGCCGCCCAGTGGGGCCTCGCGTCCGAAGCGGGCCCGGCATCCGCCCCGTCGCGGCGCGCGACCGGCTCCAGGCCGGCGCCTGCGCCGGCCTCGTGGCGGATCGCGTCGGCGGGCTCCCTGGACGCGAACAGCAGCTCGAACGCGATCGTCTGCGGGTCGCGGGCGTCGGACGACGGCAACGTCGACACGACCTCGCCGACCCTCTTGAGTCGCGCGTTCAGCGCGGAGAGCTCGCGATCGAACGCGCCGAGGTCGAACGCGATCTTGATGCGCCAGAGCGCGAGCCCCCTCTGCACGCTCGTCCGGAGCCGGTGCTCCTCGTACTCGGTGAGGACGGCCCGCACGGCCGGGGCGAGCGCCAGCGTCTCGAGCGGATCGCCCGCGACGACCGCCGGGGCCCGCTCGCGCGCCCGGAGCCGGTCGGTGAGCCGGTCCGCCGCGTCGGTGGTCCGGGGCGCGGCGCCGGCCGCCTCCTCGGCGATGATGCGAGAGAAGACCTCGGGCGCCTCGAGGAGCAGGTCGAGGGCGCCGCGTTCCAGCGTGCGGCGTCCGAGCCGTGCGTCGTCGAGGACGTCCTCGAGGGCGTGGGCGAGGCGCGCCATGCGCTCCACGCCGAACATGGACGAGATGCCCTTCAGCGAGTGCGCGGCCCGGAAGACCGCGTTGAGCAGGTCGGGATCCGGCTCGTCGAGGCCGGACCGGTCGAGCCGCATCAGGTCGCGCCCGAGCAGGTCGATCGTCTCCTGCGCCTCGGAGACGAACTCGGTGAGGGCCTTGTCGGTGCGATCGACCATGCCGGGCAGGTGCAGCGGCGCGGGTCGGGCCCGTCGACGTCGGCGGGCCGGAGCGAGCGGCGGCGGGACCGCGTCCCGGCGCGACAGCCGGGTCAGCGTATCACGGCGCCGATGTGCGGCAAGGCGCGGGCGCGCGGCGGCATCTCGACGCGCGAGGGCGGCGCCACGACGTCCACCTGGACGCCGAGGGCGGCGCGCGCGGCGGTGAGCTCGCGCTGGAGCACGCGCGCCTCACCGAGCAGCACCTGCCGCCGCACCGGCCGGACCAGGCTCCCCTCGAGCCACAGCCGGCACGCGGTGGAGAGGTCGCCGGCGTAGGGCGGGAACGCCGTGGCGAAGGCGTCGCTCCCGGCCTTCGCCATGGCCTCGCAGGCCGTCCGGGACGCGCGGAGGAACGCGTCGGGTGCGAGCGGGACCCCGGGCGGCAGCCCGAAGCAGAAGATGCGGGCGGGGTGCATCCGGCCGCCGGAAGGGATGAGCAGCGCCTCGTCGAGGCTCGCCCCGAACACGCCAGAGCGGATCGCGCGGGAGATGCCCCCGCACATCCGCCAGTCGGCGAACCCGGCGAGCCCCTGCAGCGGCCGCTCCGGGCCGACGAACACGGCGAGCGCGTCGACGTCGAGCGCGTCGAGCGCCGGGAGCCCCAGGTCCGCCACCTCGATCTTGAGCGCCACGCGTCGTTGCTCCTCGCTGCCCCTCACTTCGTCCCGCGGCGGCGCTCGGCGGGCAGCCCCGACGCCACCTTGTCGAGCACGCCGTTCACGAACGCCCCCGAGCTCTCGGATCCGTACTTCTTGCCGAGCTCGATGGCCTCGTCGATCGCCACCTTCACCGGCACGTCGGTCTCGAGCAGCTCGTAGACCGCGAGCCGCAGGACGTTCCGGTCGACCTTCGCCATGCGATCGAGCCGCCAGTTGGTCGACACCTGCTCGATCGTGGCGTCGACGGCCCGCCGGTGCGCGGCCACCCCGCGCACGAGCGCCTCGGCCACGTCCATGACCTCCCGCTCCACCGGCTCGAAGCTCTTCCAGAACCGCGAGAGCGCGTCGTCGATGCCCTCGGCGGCGACGTCGATCTGGTACAGCGCCTGGAGAGCGCGCTCGCGGGCCTTGGTCCGGCGCGACGTCACGCTCATTCCGCCCGCCGTGGCGACGGAAGCTTCCCCGCCTCGCGCAGCACGTTCGCCTGCTCGATCGCGGCGAGGGCGGCCTCCGCCCCCTTGTTCCCCGCCTTCACGCCAGCGCGCTCGAGCGCCTGCTCCATCGTGTCGGTGGTGAGCACGCCCATCGTGACGGCGCACCCCGCCTCCATGGCGACCTGCGCGACGCCCTTGGTGGCCTCGCCCGCCACGTACTCGAAGTGCGGAGTGCCGCCGCGGATCACCGCGCCGAGCGCCACGACCGCGTCGTAGCGACCGCTCGCCGCGACGCGGCGGAGCAGGGCGGGCAGCTCGAACGTGCCGGGGCAGCGGAACACGTCGATGTCGGCGTCCTTCACGCCGTGCCGGCGGAGCGTGTCCGCGGCGCCCATCAGGAGCTGCTCGGTGATGAGCGAGTTGAACCGCGCCACCACGAGCGCGGTCTTGAGCCCGGTTGCGACGAGGGAGCCCTCGTAGACGTTCATCGCTTCGTCCTTTCCTTGGCGGTCCGCCCCCGCGCCGCGGGCTTCTTCGCGCGCGCCCGCCGGGAGATGCGGGCCGGCGCGGCGGGCTCGAGGGTGAGGAGGTGGCCGAGCTTGTCGCGCTTGGTGACGAGATAGGCGCGGTTCCGCTGCGTCGCCGGCATCTCGATCGGCACGCGCTCCACGACCTCGAGGCCGTAGCCCTCGAGCCCGATGATCTTCTTCGGGTTGTTGGTGAGCAGCCGCATCTTCCGCACGCCGAGGTCGCGGAGGATCTGCGCGCCGATGCCGTAGTCGCGCAGGTCGGGCTTGAACCCCAGGCGGACGTTCGCCTCGGCGGTGTCGTAGCCCTCGTCCTGCAGGTTGTACGCCTTGAGCTTGTTGACGAGCCCGATCCCCCGCCCCTCCTGGTCGAGGTAGAGGAGGACGCCCTTCCCCGCCCGGGCGATCTGCCGGAGCGCGGCGTGGAGCTGCGGGCCGCAGTCGCACCGCTCGCTCGCGAACACGTCGCCGGTGAGGCACTTCGAGTGGACGCGGACGAGGACCGCCTCGCCCTCGCGCCACTTCCCCTTCACGAGCGCCACGTGCTGGTGCTGGTCGACGTCGTTCTCGTACGCGACGGCCCGGAACTCGCCGTACACGGTCGGGAGCGGCGCCTCGGCGCCGCGGCGCACGAGCGTGTCCTTCAGCATCCGGTAGCAGATGAGGTCCGCCACCGACACGATCGGCAGGTCGTGCTCCGCCGAGAGCTTCTCGAGCTCGGGCATGCGGGCCATCGTCCCGTCGTCGTTCATGACCTCGCAGATCACGCCCGCGGGCTTCAGCCCCGCGAGGCGGGCGAGGTCGACCGAGCCCTCCGTCTGCCCGGCGCGGACGAGCACGCCGCCCTTGCGGGCGCGGAGCGGGAACACGTGGCCGGGGCGCGCCAGGTCGTCCGGCCGCGTGTCGTCCTTCACCGCGGTGAGGATCGTGTGCGCGCGGTCCTTGGCGCTGATGCCGGTCGTGACGCCCTCGCGCGCCTCGATGGACACCGTGAACGCGGTCCCGAACCCCGACGTGTTCGAGCCCTCGTCGACCATCAGCGGCAGCCGCAGCTGCCGGACCTTCTCCTCGGTCAGCGAGAGGCACACGAGCCCGCGGCCGTACTTCGCCATGAAGTTCACCGCGGCCGGCGTCACCTTCTCCGCGGCCATGGCGAGGTCGCCCTCGTTCTCGCGATCCTCGTCGTCGGTGAGGATCACCATCTTGCCGGCGCGGTAGTACGCCAGCGCCTTCTCGACCCGCTCGACGGCGTGCCGTGCGTGGTCCTTCAAGCCGCGCCTCCCGTCCCGTAGCCCCAGCGCGCGAGATCCTCGCCCGCCGGCCCATCGAACTCCCGGAGCCGCGCCACGTGCCGCGCCACCACGTCGGCCTCGAGGTTCACCTTCGTGCCCGCCGTCGCCTCGCCCAGCGTGGTCCGAGCCAGCGTCTCCGGGATGAGCGCGACGTCGAGCTCGGTCCGGGTCACCCGCGCGACCGTGAGCGAGACGCCGTCGATGGCGATCGACCCCTTCTCCGCGACGAGCGGCGCGATCGCCGGTGGGAGCGACACCGTGAGCCGCGCGCCCTGGCCCTCCGGGACGCGCCGGATGACCTCGCCCACCGCGTCCACGTGGCCCGCGACGAGGTGTCCGCCCAGGCGGTCGCCGAGCGCCAGGGCCCGCTCGAGGTTCACCTTCGTGCCGGCGCGCCACGCTCCGAGCGTCGTCCGCGCGAGCGTCTCCGGGACCGCGTCGAACGAGACGAGGCCGCCGCCGCGCTCGACCACCGTCAGGCACGCGCCCGAGCAGGCGATGCTCTCGCCCAGGGCGAGCGCGTCGACCGGGAGCCGGCCGGGGCGGAGCGTCAGGCGGGCGCCTCCCTGCCGTGGGGCGATGCGCTCGACCACCCCGATGTCGGAGACGAGACCCGTGAACATTTCGGCGGAATCCTAGCCTCGTCCGCGGTTTTTCGCCAACGCGGCGCGCCGGCGCTCGGCCGCGGGCACGCCGGTCACGAGGACGTCCTCTCCGACGCGCTCCACGTGCACGTCGGCGAGCCGGAGCGCGTCCGCCATCCGGGCGGGGCCGCGGCTCGCGACGAGCGACAGGCCGTCGCCGCCGGCGATCTTCGGCGCGACGAAGACCGCGATCCGGTCGACGAGGCCCTCCTCGAGGAAGCGCGCGTGGACGCACGCGCCGCCCTCGACGAGCAGGTGGGTGACGCCGCGGGCGGCGAGCTTCGCGAGCAGGTCGCGGAGGTCGACGCCGCCGCGCCGCGCGCGGCGGCAGCGGAGCAGCTCGACGCCCGGACCGAGCCGCCGGCTCCGCTCCGACGCGTGCGCCACGATCGTGGGCGCGGCGGAGCGGGCGTGGAACAGCTTGAGGCGCGCCGGCAGCGAGAGGTCGGTGTCGAGGACCACGCGGATGGCGTCGCGGCCGCGGCCGCCGGGGAGCCGCGTGGTCAGCTCCGGGTCGTCGGCGCGCGCGGTTCCGGCGCCGATCAGGACCGCGTCGACGCGATCGCGGAGCCGGTGCACCCAGGCCCGCGCGGCCTCGCCGGTGACCCAGCGCGCGTCGCCGGTCCGGGTCGCGATCTTGCCGTCGAGCGTCACCGCCGCCTTGAGCGTCACGTGCGGCCGACGCTCGGTGATCCAGGTGAACCAGTGCGCGTTGAGCCGGTCGCAGTCGCCGCGGAGCACGTCCTTCACCACCGCGACCCCGCCGCGCTCGAGCCGCGCCATCCCCTTCCCGTTCACGAGCGGGTTCGGGTCGCGGGAGCCGACGAACACGCGCCGGACGCCCGCCTCCAGGATCGCGCGCGAGCAGGGCGGCGTCTTGCCCTGGTGATCGCAGGGCTCGAGCGTGGTGTAGAGGTCGGCGCCGCGGGCGCGGGCGCCGGCGGCGCGCAGGGCGACGACCTCGGCGTGAGGCCCGCCGGCGCGGGCGTGGTGCCCGCGCGCGACGATGCGGCCGTTCTTCACGAGCAGCGCCCCGACGGCGGGGTTCGGGCTCGTGCGCCCGAGGCCCTTCTCCGCCTCCCGCAGCGCGCGCCGCATGAAGAACTCGGCGACGGCGCGGTCGAAGAGGGCGTCGCGCGCGCGGCTCCGGCGGGCGGGCGCGGGCCGCGACCGGCGACCCCGGACGACGATGCGGGTCACGCCCCGCCCTCCCCGCCCGGCTTGCGCTGCAGCCCCTCGAGCTCGGTCATGAACTCGCCCACGTCGCGGAAGGCGCGGTAGACCGACGCGAAGCGGACGTACGCGACCTCGTCGAGGGACCGGAGCCGCTGCATGACGAGCTCCCCGATCGCCGCCGTCCGGATCTCGCGCTCGCCGAGCTCCGCCATCTGCCGCTCCACCGCCGAGACGAGCGCCTCGACCTGCTCGGCCGAGACGGGCCGCTTCTGGCAAGCGGTGGCGACGCCCTCCACGATCTTGCGCCGGTCGAACGCCTCGCGGCGCCCGTCCTTCTTGACGACGTACGGCAGGATCTCCTCGATCCGCTCGTACGTCGTGAAGCGGCGCGCGCAGCCCGCGCACTCGCGCCGGCGGCGCGTGGCCTGCCCGTCCTGCGTCTCGCGGGAGTCGACGACCCGGTCCTCGAGGTGGCCGCAGAACGGGCAGCGCATCGGGCTACTGTCGATCCGCGTACATCGGGAAGTGCGCGCAGAGGTCCTTCACCTCGCCGCGCACCTTCGCGAGGGACGACTCGTCCGTCGGAGCGTCGAGGACGCGCCCGATGAGGCGGGCGACGGTCGTCATCTCCTTCGGCCCCATGCCGCGGGTGGTGAGCGCCGGCGTGCCGACGCGGATCCCGGAGGTCGTCATCGGCTTCTCCGGATCCCACGGGATCATGTTCTTGTTGACGGTGATCCCGGCCTTCCCGAGCGCCTCCTCGGCGATCTTGCCCGTGAGCTTCTTCGGCCGGAGGTCGAGCAGCATGAGGTGGTTGTCGGTGCCGCCGGAGACGAGCCGGAGGCCCGCCACCTTGAGACCCTCGGCGAGCACCTGGGCGTTCTCCACGATGCGCCGCTGGTAGGCCTTGAACTCCGGCCGGAGGGCCTCCCCGAACGCCACGGCCTTCGCGGCGATGACGTGCTCGAGCGGGCCGCCCTGGATGCCCGGGAAGATCTGCGAGTTGAGCGTCCTCGCGTGCGCCTCGCGGGTGAGGATCATGCCGCCGCGCGGGCCGCGGAGCGTCTTGTGGGTCGTCGTCGTGACGATCTCGGAGTACGGCACCGGGGACGGGTGGCAGCCCGCGGCGACGAGGCCGGCGATGTGGGCCATGTCCACCACCATCGCGGCGCCGACCTCGCGGGCGATCTCCGCGAACTTCTCGAAGTGCAGGGTGCGCGGGTAGGCGCTCGCGCCGACGACGAGGATCTTCGGCCGGTGCTCGCGCGCGAGCCGGGCCACCTCGTCCATGTCGATGGTCTCGTCGCTCTGCTTGAGGCCGTAGGGGACGATCTTGAACAGCTTCCCGGAGAAGTTCACCGGCGACCCGTGCGTCAGGTGGCCGCCGAAGTTGAGGCTCATCGCCAGGATGGTGTCGCCGGGCTGGGCGAGCGCGAAGTAGGCCGCCATGTTCGCCTGCGACCCGGAGTGCGGCTGGACGTTCGCGTGCTCGGCCCCGAAGAGCTGCTTCGCCCGGTCGATGGCGAGCTGCTCGACCTGATCCACCACCTCGCAGCCGCCGTAGTAGCGCTTCCCGGGGTAGCCCTCGGCGTACTTGTTCGTGAGGGTCGACCCGAGCGCCTCGAGGACGGCGGGCGAGACGAAGTTCTCGCTGGCGATGAGCTCGAGCCCCTCCGCCTGGCGGCGGGTCTCCTCGCGGATCAGCTTCGCGATCTGGGGGTCGGCCTCGGCGAGGCGCTGCGTCGGCATCATCGGGATCTCTCCAGGGAAAAACGTTGGGAGCGCGTTCATACCGCGCCGGTGTGGGTGAGGCAACGGGCACGCGGCGCCGCGCCTCGCCGCCGGTCACCGCTCGAGGTCCTTCATCTTCTGCACGCGCCGCTCGTGCCGGCCGCCCTCGAACGGCGTCTCGAGGAACGCCTTCACGATCGCGCTGCCGACGCCGAGCCCGAGCACCCGCTCCCCGATGCACAGGACGTTCGCGTCGTTGTGCGCGCGGGCCATGCGGGCGTCGAACTCCGTCCCGCAGTGGGCGGCGCGCACGCCCTTCACCTTGTTCGCGGCGATGGACATCCCGATCCCGGTCCCGCACACGAGGATCCCGAGCCGGGCGCGGCCCTGGACCACCGCCTCGCCGACCGCGCGCGCGTAGTCGGGATAGTCGACGCTGTCGCCCGAGAACGGGCCGAGGTCCTCGACCTCGAAGCCCGCCGCCTTCGCCACCTTCACGGCCTCCGCCCGGAGCGACAGCCCGGCGTGGTCGGAGCCCGCGATCACGCGATCCGCCATCCTCGATCCTCCTCGTGGGGGCCGCGATTCTTCCACACCACGACCCGAAAGACACGGGCTGACCCCCGGCCGGACGCCGATCGGGAACTCGACGGGGCGCCCCCTCGGCCCGCCCCCATCTGCCCAGGTGGCCGGCGTCACCGGACTCCGGTCTCCGGGGGTGAGAACCACTGACCGGCGCGCGGTGGGGATGCCGGGCACCTCTCAGGAGGCAATCATGACGTGGAGTCGAACGTTGGCAGTCCTCACCGCAGCTGGGCTGGCAGCGGGCTGCAGCCGCGCGTCGAAGGGGCTCTCGGTCCGTGCCAACGCCGCGGCGGATCAGACCACCGCGACCTCGCTCACGCTGAACGGCGGCACGATCGTGGTCGACCGCGTGCGGCTCGTCGTCCGGAAGGTCGAGGTCGAGGGAAAGCCCAGCGACGGCTGCGCCCAGGGCACGACGCCGACCACGCCGACCACGCCGACCACGCCCACGACCCCGGCGGCCGGGGCCACGACGACGCCGGCGATCACGGTCCAGGACGATCACGGCGGGACCTCCGGCGGCAGCGGCAGCGGCGACGGCCAGGACGGCGAGCAGGAAGCGGACCACGACGGTGAGTGCGAGCTCGAGTTCGGGCCGTTCGCGGTGGATCTCTCCGGCGCGGCGCTCGCGTCGGGCATCCACTGGCAGTTCGACGTGCCGGTGCCGGCCGGGACGTACCAGGAGGTCACGTTCAAGATCGACACGGTGCCCGCGGAGAAGGCCGGCACGGACCAGGTCCTGAAGGACATGGCCGCCCTGCACGCAGCCATCGCCATCGACGGGACGATCGACGGCGCGCCGTTCCACTTCACGACGCCCATGAACGTCGACAGCAAGCACGAGGGCGCGATCACCGTCGATCCGGCCACCGGCGCCGGCCTGACCCTCGACGTCGACCCGACCCTCTGGTTCACCGCCGCGGACGGGAAGACGCGCCTCGACCCGAACGCCACGACCGACCAGGGCGCGATCCTCGCGAACATCCGCGCCTCGCTGCGGCTCCACCACGACGACGACGGGGACGGCTGCGACGACGACGGCGGGACGTGCGGCGACGGCCACGACGGCGGCTCCGGCGGCCACTGACGGGCGTCGCTCCCTGGAACCTTCGCCGCGGCCGGAAGACCCCCTCCACGCCACGGCGCGCGCCGCCCCGTCCCCGTTTCCCGGGGCGGCGCACCTCACCCTCGAAGCACGAGCGCCGCCCGCGATCCCGCGGGCGGCGCCGTTCTCTCCGGGAGCGCTGCGAAGGCGCGCTAGACGCGCTTGAACAGCACGACCGCGTTCGTCCCGCCGAACCCGAACGAGTTCGACATCGCGTAGTCGACGCGGACCTCGCGCGCGGTGTTCGGGATGACGTCCAGGTTGCACTGGGGATCCTGCTCGTCGACGTTGATCGTCGGCGGGAGGACGCCCTTCGCGATGGCAAGGACCGTGATCACCGCCTCCGCGCCGCCGGCGGCGCCGAGGAGATGGCCGATCATCGACTTGGTCGACGAGACCATGAGCTTCTTGTCGGTGGCATGCGCGCCGAACACGCGGGTGATGCCCTGGCACTCGGCGACGTCGCCCGCCGGCGTCGAGGTGCCGTGCGTGTTGATGTAGCCGACCTGCTCCGGCGCGATGGCCGCCTCCTTGATCGCCATCCGCATGGCGCGGGCGCCGCCCTCCCCGCCCTCGGACGGCGAGGTGATGTGGTACGCGTCCGCCGACGCGCCGTACCCCACGACCTCGGCGTAGATCTTCGCGCCGCGCTTCCGCGCGTGCTCGTACTCCTCGAGCACGAGGATGCCGGAGCCCTCGCCGGCGACGAAGCCGTCGCGGTTCTTGTCGAACGGGCGGCTCGCCTTCTCCGGCGCGTCGTTCCGCTCCGAGAGGGCGCGGGCCGCGCAGAACCCGCCGATGCCGAGCGGCGTGATGGTCGCCTCGCAGCCGCCCGTGACCATCACGTCGGCCATGCCGCGCTCGATGTAGATGAACGCGTCGCCGATGGAGTGGTTGCCGGTGGCGCAGGCGGACACCGGCGAGAAGTTCGGCCCCTTCAGGCCGTACTTGATGCTGATCTGGCCCGGGGCGAGGTTGATGATGAGGGAAGGGATGAAGAACGGCCCGATCTTCCGGACGCCCTTCTCGAGGAAGACCTTGTGCTCCTCCTCTATGGTCCCGAGGCCGCCGATGCCGGCGCCGACGATGCAGCCGACGCGCTCGGCGTCGACCTTCGACATGTCGATCCCGGAGTCCTTCAGGGCCATGTCCGCCGCGGCGAGCGCGAACTGGATGAACCGGTCGTTCCGGCGCGCCTCCTTGCGGTCCATGAACTGCGACGGGTCGAAGCCCTTCACCTCACCCGCGATCCGGGTCGGGTACGTCGACGCGTCGAACAGCGTGATCGGCCCGATGCCGCTCTTGCCCGCCACGAGCGCGCTCCAGGAGGCCTCGACCCCGATGCCCACCGGCGACACGAACCCGAGCCCGGTGACGACCACACGACGCCTGCTCATCACGACACCTCTTCCCATCGGAAAAAATGGAGCTTCGGCGGCGAGGCCCCCCGGCCTCGCCCCCGCGCGCGGCCCAAGCGGCGCCGAGCGTTACTTCTTGTGCGTGGTGATGTAGTTCACCGCGTCCTGGACGGTCTTGATGTTCTCGGCTTCCTCGTCCGGGATCTCGACCTCGAACTCCTCCTCCATCGCCATGACGAGCTCGACGATGTCGAGGGAGTCCGCGCCGAGGTCCTCGATGAAGGACGAGGTGATCTTGATCTCGTCCTCGCCGACGCCCAGCTGGTCCGCGATGATGTTCTTCACCTTCTGCTCGATGTTGGCCGACATGACTGTCCTCCTCCGTGGTGCGTGTGAGCAGCCGCGACGCGGCTACATGTACATGCCGCCGTTGACGCGGAGGGTCTCCCCGGTCACGTACGACGCCTGATCGCTCGCGAGGAACGCCACCGCGTTCGCCACGTCCTCCGCGCTGCCGAGCCGCGCGAGCGGGATCAACTCCTTCATCTTCGTCTTGGCGGCCTCGGGGAGGCCGGCCGTCATGTCCGTGTCGATGTACCCCGGCGCGACCGCGTTCACGCGCACGTTGCGCGACGCGAGCTCCCGGGCGACCGACTTCGTGAGCCCGATGAGCCCCGCCTTCGTGGCGGAGTACGCGGCCTGGCCCGCGTTCCCCATCTCGCCGACGACCGAGGTGAGGTTCACGATGGCGCCGCCGCGGGCCTTCATCATGGGCCGGGTCACCGCCCGGATGAGGTTGAAGGCGCCGGTGAGGTTCACCTGGAGCTGCCGGTTCCAGTCCTCGTCCTTCACCCGCATCACGAGCTGATCGACCGCGATGCCGGCGTTGTTCACGAGGATGTGCAGCCCGCCGAGATCCGCGACGACCGACTCGACCGCCGCCGCGCACGCCGCGGGATCCGCCACGTCGAACTTGTAGAGCTTGGCCTTCGGCGCGCCCGCCTGCTGCACCAGGGCGAGCGCCTCGGCGGCGGCGGCGTCGTTGCCGGCGTAGTTGAGCGCGACGCTCGCGCCGCCCTTCGCGAGCGCGACGGCGATGGCCCGGCCGATCCCGCGCGACGCGCCGGTGACGAGGGCGACCTTCCCCTTGAAGTCGTACATCGAGTCGCTCCTTTACGCGTTGAGGGCGGCGAGGGTCTTCTCGAGGGACGCCCGGTCCTCGACGTTGAACGTCTCGACGGACTTGTCGATGCGCTTGGCCAGCCCGGAGAGCACCTTCCCGGGCCCGACCTCGACGACGCGCGTCACGCCCTGGCGCACGAGCTCCTCGACGCACTCGATCCAGCGCACGGGCGCCGTCACCTGCTCGACGAGGAGCGGGACGATCCGGGCGGGGTCCTGGTTCGGCTTCGCCTCGACGTTCGTGACGACCGGCCGGAGCGGCGCGCGCCACGCGATGCCGCGGAGCACCGGTTCGAGCCGCGCCCGCACCGGCGCCATGAGCGCGCAGTGGAAGGGGGCGGACACGGGGAGCGGCAGGACGCGCTTCGCGCCCGCCTCCTTGAGCCGCGCGCCCGCCTTCTCCACGGCGCCCGCCGCGCCGGCGATCACGGTCTGGCCGGGCTCGTTGTAGTTGGCGGGCGAGACGACCTCGCCGCTCTCCGCGGCCACCGCCGCGCAGATCTCCGCGACCTTCGCCGGGGCGAGCCCGAGGACGGCGCTCATGGCGCCCCTGCCCTGGGGAACCGCCTCCTGCATGAAGCTGCCGCGGGCGCGGACCGCCTTCGCCGCCTCCGCCGCGCCGCAGGCGCCCACCGCGACGAGGGCCGAGTACTCGCCGAGCGAGTGCCCCGCGACGAGATCCGGGACGATGCCCGAGTTGGCGAGGACCGCCGCCGCGGCGGCCGAGACCGTGAGGATCGACGGCTGCGTGTTGGCGGTGAGCTTCAGGTAGTCCTCGGGTCCGCCGAAGCAGCGCTCCGACAGCTTCTCGCCGAGCGCGGCGTCGACCTCCTCGAAGACCGCGCGGGCCTCGGGGAAGGAGTCGAAGAGCTCCTTCCCCATGCCGACGGCCTGGGAGCCCTGGCCGGGGAACACGAACGCGAGCTTGCCCATGTCGAGGTCCTCCGGGTCGTCCGCTACCAGCGGACGACGCTCGCGCCCCAGGCCATTCCGCCGCCGATCGCCATCATCAGGATCACGTCGCCCGGCTGGAACCAGCCGGCGCGGTTCGCCTCGTCGAGCGTCATCGGGACGCTCGCGGCGGAGGTGTTCCCGTACTTCTCGAGGTTCATCCAGCACTTCGAGGCCGGGATCTCCAGGCGATCGAGCGTCGCGTCGAGGATCCGCTTGTTGGCCTGGTGGGCGATCACGTACTTCACGTCGCCCGTCGTGAGCTTCTCGGCCGTCAGCACCTCGCGGCAGCTCTCCTCGAGCGCGCGGACGGCGACCTTGAAGACCTCGCGACCGTTCATCTTCACGTAGTGCGACTTGGAGTCGAGCACCTTCTGCGAGAACGGCTCCTTCGACCCGCCACCCGGCTGGAGCAGGATGGGCACCAGCGCGCCGTCGGTGTGCAGGCGCGTCGTGAGCACGCCGCGGCGCGGATCGTCCGTGGGCGTGAGGACCATGGCGCCGGCGCCGTCGCCGAACAGGATGCAGGTGTTCCGATCCGTCCAGTCGGTGATGCGCGAGAGCGTGTCGGCCCCGATGACGAGCGCGTTCCTGGTCGCGCCGGACGCGACGAACCGATCAGCGGCGGCGAGCGCGTAGAGCGAGCCGGCGCACGCGGCGGACACGTCGAACGCGAAGGCCTTCTTGTTGCCGAGCTTGCCCTGGATGACGGCGGCGGCCGACGGAAACGGGTAGTCCGGCGTGATCGTCCCGACGATGATCGCCTCGACGTCCTTCGGGTCCAGCTTCGCCGCCTCGAGCGCGCGAAGCGAGGCCTTCACGGCGAGATCGCTCGTCGCCTCGTCCTCGCCGGCCAGGTGGCGCGAGCGGATGCCCGTCCGCTCCACGATCCACTGGTCGTTGGTGTCGACGAGCTTCTCGAGCTCCGAGTTGGGGACGACCCTGGCGGGCGCGAAGGACCCGGTGCCGGCGATGAGCGAGCGCATTCTCGTTTTCCCTCTGGTCAGGCTTCGTGCGGCGCGGTGCGCCGCTGGGGTTCGGCCTCGCCGTTCGCGGAGCCAGGCTCCGCCGCGGCGAGGAGCGCCTCGGTGGGCGCGACGGCGTTCGCGATCTCGTCGGTGAAGTGCGTCCGGGCGGCCTCGCGGGCGCGGCGGATCGCGTTCTCGATCGCGAGGGCATCGGAGCGGCCGTGACTGATGAAGCCCACGCCGTTGACGCCCACGAGCGGCGCGCCCCCCACCTCGCGCCAGTCGATGCGCTTCTTCATGCCCTCGAGCGCCTGCTTCGCGAGGAGCCCGCCGATCTTGGAGACCGTCGTGCTCATGAGGGCACGCTTCAGGTACTCGCCGACGACCTTCGCCGTCCCCTCCATCGTCTTCAGGGCGACGTTGCCCGTGAAGCCGTCGGTGACGATGACGTCGAACTCGCCGGTGAGGAGATCGCGCCCCTCGCAGTAGCCGACGAAGTGGATCGGCGCCTTGCGGAGGGCGGCGGCGGCGGCGCGGGTGAGGTCGGTGCCCTTCGAGTCCTCCTCGCCGTTCGCGAGCACCGCGACCCGCGGCTTCGCGACGCCGATCACGCGGCGGGCGTAGACGTCGCCCATCAGCGCGAACTGCACGAGGTGGCTCGGCCTGCAGTCGACCACCGCGCCCATGTCGAGGAGGAGCGGCGAGCCCTTCAGCGCCGGCAGCACGGAGATGATGGCCGGCCGCTCGACGCCGTCCGGGCGGCCGAGGACGAAGATCGCCCCGGCCATCACGGCGCCGGAGTTGCCGGCGGACACCATCGCGCTCGCCCGCTTCGACTTGACGAGCTCGAAGCAGACGCGGATGGAGTTGTCCTTCTTGCGGCGCATCGCCTGGCCGGGGTGGTCGTGCATCTCGACCACCTCGGACGCGTGGTGCACCTCGATCGGCAGGTCCTTGCCCGCCCGGTGTCGCGAGAGCTCCTCGCGCACGCGCGGCTCGGGGCCGACCAGCACGACGGCCAGCCCCTTACGCGCTGCGTTAATGGCACCCTGCACGATCGCGCCGGGGGCGTGATCTCCCCCCATCGCATCGACGGCGACGGGCGCGATCTTCTCGACCATCGGGGCTTACGTCGCCTCGGTGATCTGCTCGCCCTTGTACGTGCCGCAGGACGGGCACGCGCGGTGCGGGAGCACGGGCTCCTTGCACTTCGGGCACTTCACGACGTTGAGCGGCTTGAGCTTGAAGTTCGCGGCGCGACGGCGGTCGCGGCGCATGCTGCTCGTCCTCTTCTTCGGAACGCCCACGGTGCTTCTCCTTCTCGGTTCGGCGCGTCGCGGCTGGTCACAGCTTCACGTTCTTGAGACTCGCCCAGCGCGGGTCCGGAACGTGGCGATCGCAGCCGCACTCGCGATCGTTGAGGTTGGCCCCACACACGGGGCAGAGTCCCTTGCAGTCTTCCTTGCAGACCGGGTAGCTCGGCAGCGCGAGGAGGAGCTGCTCGCGCACGATCGGGTCGAGGTCGATCACCTTGCCCGCGTAGACGTCCTCCTCCGCCTCTCCCGGCTCGAAGCTCCCTCCGACCGGCGCGCCGCCCTTCTCCTTGTCGCTGCGGGGCTCGTCCACGTACTCGTCCGCGGGCACGAGCGTCAACTCGAAATCAACCGGCACGTCCAGCGAGACCGGCGAGAGGCAGCGGCCGCAGGGCACGGTGAGCTCCGCCTTCCCGTGCGCGTCGACCCGGACGCGTCGCTCGATCTTGTCGAGCTTGGCGTCGAGGTGCGTTGCCCCCCGCGCCCGGTAGCCCGCCGGGTCGCCAGCGACCATCTCGTCGATCGCCTCGCGGGTCACGTCCCAGCTCCGCCGGAGTCCGGCCTCCTTGATTTCATCAATGTTGACGCGCATTTATACTGCTTCCCGAGGCCCAAAAAGGGCCTCATTATAGGGGTCGATCAGGGGAAGTCAAGGCGCGCCCCCAGGGCCCGGACCGCGGCTCGCAACCCCTTGGCAGACAAGGGGGATCGTCTTAACCCGCACGGGACGGCGCGCCACGCTCGCGCGGGCGATCCGCTCGACCCGTGAATCGACCTACGGCTTCACGAGCCCGCGCGCGACCGCGAGGAGCGCCGCCTCCGCCTTCGTCGAGACGTCCATCTTCTCGTAGATCCGCTTCACGTAGGTCTGGACGGTGCCCTCGGCGATACCGAGCGCCTGGGCGACGTCCGCGTACGTGTGACCGTGCACGAGGAGCTGGAGCACCTCGAGCTCGCGCTTCGAGAGCGCCGGGCCGTCCTTCGCCTTCTGGTCCGGCGGATCGCCCCGGAGCTCCTGGAGGAGGACCTTCGCGGCGCGGGGGCTGATCGGCGCGGCGTCGCCCGAGATCACGTCGTCGACGGCCTTCGTGATGTCGGAGGCGTGGAAGGGCTTCAGGATGTAGCCCTGCGCGCCCGCCCGCATCGCGCCCAGCACGCGCGCCGGGATGTCGACCGCGGTGAGCGCGATGCACGCCGTCTTCGGCAGCTCGTGCCGGATGGTCGCGATCACGTCCTCGCCGCTCATCTTCGGGAGCCCGAGGTCGACGAGCGCGACGTCCGGCCGCTCGCGGCGAGCGAGCGCCACGCCGTCCTCGCCCGTGGCGGCGGTCCCGCAGACCTCGTAGCCGTGCGATGTGAGGACCTGCGCGATCAACTTCGAGACCGCCTCGTCGTCCTCGACCGCGATCGCCCGGATTGCCATTCGTGCCCCTTGCACCTTCACAGCGCCGGAAAACGGCACGGTTCGGGAGCCCATGAGTAACAGCCCGGGGTGTCCAGGGTCAAGGATCGGGGTCCCACGCGAACGGGACTTAGCGGACAGTCGCACCCACCCCACCGCACAGCCGAACCGATTGACACTCAACGAGAAAAACCGAAACCTGCGCTCACACCATTCGTCCTGGGTCCCGAGGAGACCTCCCATGCCGAGAACGAGCGCCGGACCCATCCGGCGGAGCCTTTCCCTGCCCGCCGTCGTCCTGACGCTCCTGGCCGCGCTCGCGGCCTGCTCCAAGAGCGGCGGCGGAACGACCGATCCGTCCTGCAAGCCGCTCACGGCGGCGTGCAGCGCTCCCTCGGACTGCTGCTCGGGGACGTGCACCGCGGGTGTCTGCGCGGACGCCGTGCAGTGCGCGCCGCTCGCGTCCGCGTGCAACGCCGCCGCGGACTGCTGCTCCGGCGCGTGCTCGTCGAACGTCTGCGTCGCGCCGCAGGGCCAGTGCAAGGCGCTCGACGCGGCGTGCACCTCGGCGTCCGAGTGCTGCACCGGCGCATGCACCGCGCAGAAGTGCGCGGTGCCGACGACCTGCGGCGAGCTCGCCGATCCGTGCGCGGCGAACGAGGCGTGCTGCTCGGGCCGCTGCGACGGGACGAAGTGCGTCTCCGCCGATTACTGCAAGCCCGTCGACGCGGTCTGCTCCACGACGCTGCCCACGGCGTGCTGCACCGGCTCCTGCACGCCCGACACGGCCGGCAGCACCAGCGGGCACTGCGCGGTCGCCGCGTGCAAGACCGTCTCGACGCAGTGCTCCGCGGACTCCGACTGCTGCTCGGGCATCTGCTCCGGCACCGCCACCGCATCCGGGAGCTGCCTGGCCGTGCCGACGGGCGCGAGCGGGTTCACCTGCAACACGCTCGGCGAGAGCTGCGCGGCGGGCACGGACTGCTGCTCGTCGAACTGCAAGGGCGGAGTCTGCGTGCAGGCCTACGCGTGCCAGGCGTACGGCGACGTCTGCTACGACGCGAAGTCGTGCTGCTCCGGCCTGTGCGATCTCTCGGCGGGCACGCCGGGCCGCTGCATCGACGCGCCCGGCGGGTGCGTCCAGGGCGGGAACCCCTGCTCCAGCGGCTCGACCTGCTGCTCGCGCATCTGCAAGGACATGGGGACGGGCGTGACGGTCTGCGCCCCCGCCGGCGGCTGCCGGATGACGGACGAGTACTGTGACTCGAGCGCGGCGTGCTGCGGCGGGAGCGGCGGGTACGGCGTGTACTGCGACGTGATCGGCAAGACGTCGCCGGACACCGGCTCGCACGACGACTTCCGCTGCAGCAAGGGGCAGTCCTGCAACCCGCCGGGGAACATCTGCGGCGTCACGACGGACGTGAACGCCTCGCAGAACTGCTGCATCCCGGGCGACTTCAACGGGAGCGGCAAGGCCGTCTGCAAGCCCGACTCGAACGGCGTCTACCGCTGCTACGGCTCGCCCCCGGGCGGCGGCACCGGGACGAGCTGCCCGACCGGCTATGACGGCTCGAACCCGGCGTGCTGCATCGCGACCGGCCAGATCTGCGAGTTCAAGGATCAGTGCTGCGACGGCGAGCCGTGCGTGCCGGACGCGACCGGAGTCCTGCGCTGCACCGCGGGCGCGGCGTGCAAGCCGACGGGGTCCACCTGCGCCGGCTCCACGGACACGACCTGCTGCGACGGGCCCTGCACGAACATCGTGGAGCAGGGCTGGAAGTGCCAGTCGAAGCCGCCGCCCAGCTCGTGCCACGCGAACGGCGACCCCTGCACCTCGAGCGGCGACTGCTGCTCGGGCACCTGCGACGCCGGGACGTGCCGGGCGCCGTGCCTCGGCATGGAGGGCGCCTGCACGACGACCGCGGACTGCTGCAGCGGGTTCACGTGCCTGATCCCCCCGGGCTCGACGAGCGGCACCTGCGAGAGCGCGGGGCCGGCGCCGTCCTGCGCGCAGACCGGCGGCGCGTGCTCGGCCACGACGCCGTGCTGCGACTCGGCAGAGAGCTGCGTGAGCGGGACCTGCGCCGCGGCCTCCACCTGCGGGGGCACCTCGCACGCGTGCGCCGCGGACGGCGACTGCTGCGGCGGGCTGCTGTGCCTCTCGACCGCGGACGTCGGCGGCACGCTGAAGTACACGGCCTGCGCCCCCGGCGCGATCTGCTCGTGCGACACGCCGCCGCCCGCGTACTGCGTCGACCCGGGCCTGGCCTGCTCGCCGAACCAGCCGTGCTGCACCGGCGCCGGCTACTGCGCGAGCACGGCGACGCGCGCCGTCTGCGACGGCACGACGCCGTGCACCTGCTACACGTCGGGGTAGCGTGACGGAGCGCGGCGCCGCTCCGGCGCCGCGCTTCCCCGAAAGCAAACGGGCCGGCCGATCGACTCGGCCGGCCCGTCCCGTCTCTGCGGGAAGCGTTCGCCCCGCCTAAGACTCCGACTCTTCGCGCGCGCCGAGCTCGTCGTGCTCGCCGACGCCCTGCAGGTCGAGCACGATCGCGAGCAGGTACAGCGCGAGCGAGCTCGTCCCGAACAGCTGGCCGAGGCTCATCGCCATCACCAGCAGGAGCGGGCTCGGGAAGAGGATCGAGACGACCATCAGCCCGAGCGACACGAGCGTCAGGACCGCGGAGATGAGGACGAGGCGACGGATGGTGAGCTTGGAGATCCCGAACACGGCCTACTCCTTGTTCGCCGGGGTGGTCGTGGCCGCCTCGGCGGTCGGCGGACCGCCGGAGCCACCGTGCGTGAACGAGCGCGGGTGCACGTTCTTGCCGCCGTGGCACTCGACGCACTTGAGCTGGCCGGACCGGATGTCCTCGATCATGCCCTGGTGATCCTCGACCGCCGTCCAGCGCGGCGCCTGCGTCGAGTGGCAGCGGGTGCACATCCCGTTCTGGAACTGCTTGTACATGTGGATGCGCGGGCCCTTCTCACCGTACTTCCCCGAGTTCGCGTACTCGGTGATGTAGTAGTAGAGGTGCCTGAGCCCGTTCAGCTTCGTCGTCATCGTGCCGAACATCTGGTAGTCGGCGTGGCACGTGTAGCAGCTCTCCTCGCCGAACGCGTGGTTGCGGCTGTGGATCGCGGCGAGGCTCTTCGAGCTCGGGTCCTCGGCGTCCTGCGTGTACGGCAGCATCACGTGGCAGGAGCCGCAGAACTTCCGGTTCAGCGTGTACTCGAACCCGGCGATGTTTCCGGTGAGCGCCACGCCGAGCGGCATCACGCCGAGCCCGAACAGCAGCATGACCTTCGTCAACCGGCCGAGCGGCGGGCGGCGGACGAGATACCAGACGAGGATGAGGATCGAGATGGCCGCGGCGGTGAGCGCCGTGACCTTCAGCAGCTGCTCTATCGTGTTGATCGGGGGCACGGTCGGCCTGACTACCATGCGCCCCGGATTCCCTTCAATACCTTACTGCGGCGGGTCGCCGCAGACGGACCTGATCGGGATCATCTCCACGTGAAGAAGCGGTCCAGACACTCCGGGCGGAGACCGGCCGCGCCAGGCGGGCGACCGGCGGGTCTGGCGAGCGGATTTCCGCGAAGCTGCTTGCGTTTCCGGATGGGGTGCACTAGATACGCCGCCGTCGAGCGCGATTAGCTCAGCTGGATAGAGCGTCGGCCTCCGGAGCCGAAGGCCACAGGTTCGAATCCTGTATCGCGCGCACGGAAGGGCCCGACGTGACGGCGGTTTCCGCCAGAGCGTCGGGCCCTTCGCTTTTCACCCCCGGGTGATCACGCCTCGAGGGCGGCGGCGGGTCGGGGGCGTGGTCGAGACCTCGAGCTCGAACTCCCAGGTCGACACCAGCTTCCCACGCGTTCCGACCGCATCCGCCGGGGGCGCCGGGAGCGTCTGGGCGGCCGGTCGGGCCGCTGCGACGGCGGCGCGATCGAGCTCGGCGTCCCTCGACGCCCGCTGCCAGACCCGACCGTACGCGCGCCGGCGGCGCTACCCGGCGCTGCCAGGCCACGCTCCGATGGCGCGGGCAGGGCGGATGGCGCGGGCGGCGCGGGCGCGGGGCGCAACTCCACGGTGAGTGGAACGACCTCTCCGGGCGGCCGCGAGACGCCGAGCTCGGCGGGGAGCAGCGCGAGCACGAGCACGTGCAGCGCGAGGCTGACCGCGAGCGCCACGGCGAACGCCCGGGATCGGCTGCGCGACCGCGGTGCACGGGGTGCCCACACGCGCGCGTCATCATAACGGTGAGCGAACGAGCGTGGGCTCGCGAGCCGAGCGCGACCCCTGTCGCCGGCGTCGCAGCCGCGGCCCCCCGAGGCGGGATGCCGCGGACCGCGCGGGCTCTCGACACGCGCCGCCGGCGCGTGGACGCTCGTGCCCATGTTGCCGAACGCGCCCGTCGTACCGGCGGCCGCCGCGCGCTCCGAGCCGTCCGGGACCGTCGCGCGGATCGTCCTGGCGGGCGCGGCCGTGCGGCTCGTCCTCGCGGCGGTCGTGCCGCTCTCTGTCGACGAGGCGTACTACTCCGACTGGGCGAGACACCTCCAGCCCGGCTACCTCGACCACCCGCCGCTCGTCGCGTGGCTGATGGCGGGCGGCCTCCGGCTCCTCGGTCACTCGGCGCTCGCGGCCCGCGTACCCGCCGTGGCCCTGCAGGCGGCGACGACGCTGCTCGCCGCCTCTCTCGCGCGTGCGCGAGGCGGGGAGCGCGCCGCGGTCGCGGCGGCGCTCGTCCTCCAGGCGGCGCCGCTGTTCTCCCTCGGCGCCACGCTCATGACGCCCGACGCCCCGCTCGCCTTCGCATGGGCCGGGACGCTCTGGGCGCTCGAGCGCGCGCTCCGTCGCGACCGCCGGTGGTTCGTCGCGGCGGGGCTGTTCCTCGGCGTCGGAGCGCTCTCCAAGCTCACCGCCGGGCTCCTCGGCGTCGCGGTCCTCGCCGCGCTCGTCGCGACGCGCGACGGCCGGCGCGCGCTCGCCACGCCGTGGCCCTGGGCGGGCGGCGCCCTGGCGCTCGCCGTGGCGTCCCCGATGCTCCTCTGGAACGCCGCTCACGGGTGGGTCACCTTCGCGTTCCAGGCGTCGCACGGGGCACGCGGGCGGAGCTTCTCCCTGGCGAGGCTCGCCGGCTCGGTCGGAGCGCAGGCGGCCTACGTGTCGCCCGTGCTCCTCGCCCTCTCGTCCGTCGCCGGGCTCGACGCCCTCCGCCGCCGGACCGACGCCGTGGAGGCGGCCCTCGCCTTCTCGGCGCTCCCCGTCGTCGCGTTCTTCACCGTCGCGGCGGCGTTCACGCCCGGCGCCCTCCCCCACTGGCCGGCCCCGGGCTGGCTGTCGGCCACGATACTCCTCGCCTCCTCGGGGGCGCGGCGGCTCCGGGTGGGCCTCGGCATCGCGTTCGGCTGCTCCGCGGCCGTCGCCGTCGCGGCGCTCGCGGCGTTCGCGCTCCCACCCCGGCTCGCGGCTCCGCTCGACGAGCTCCGGGGCTGGGGCGAGGGAGCGGCGGCGGCGCGGGCCGCCGCGGGCACCGACCGGCTCGCGGTGACGCACTGGATCGCGCTCGGGCAGCTCGGCTGGGCGGACGGCGCGTCGCCGGCGTACCTCGGCGACCGTGTGAGCGGCCCGACGTACTACGACCCGGCCCCGCTCGCCCGGCGCGCGCCGCTCCTCGTCGTGATCGTGGAGGGGCTCGGACCGCAGCGCGACGCGCTGGAGCGCCGGCTCGGGCCGCTCGAGCCGGCCGGCGACTTCACGGCGCGCGCGGGCGAACGGGCCATCCGGCGCTATCTCTTCTTCCGGTACCGTCCGCCGCCCTAGCCCCACCCCGAGCGGGGCGCGTCCCGGGCGCGGTGGGGTGAGGAATGGCGGCCGGGCCCGCGCCGTCGCACGATCGTCACCCGCCCCCGTCATGCTCGACCGCGGAACGCGAACACCAGGACGCCGCTGCCATGGACTCGCCGGACCTGCCAGTCGTCACGCCGCAGCCCGTCGCCACGCCCTCGGTGCGCCCGGCGCCCGCGGCGCCCGTGCCGCCCGTGCCCCCCGACGAGCCGGACCTGTCGGACCCCCGGCTCTACGTCAACCGCGAGCTCTCGCTGCTCCAGTTCCAGTGGCGCGTCCTCGACGAGGCGCGCGACCCCGCGAACCCGCTCCTCGAGCGCGTGAAGTTCCTCGCCATCGTCGCCGCGAACCTCGACGAGTTCTTCATGATCCGGGTCGCCGGCCTCGAGCAGCAGATCGCGGCGGGCGTGCCCGAGCCGAGCATCGACGGGCTCACCCCGGCGGAGCAGCTCACCGCGGTCCGGCGGGAGGCGCTCCGGCTGCAGCAGGAGCTCGCGCGGTGCCTGCACGAGGAGCTCGTCCCGCCGCTCGCCGCGGCGGGGATCCACCTCGTCGACTGGCCTCAGCTCACGGAGAAGCAGCTCGCGGCCGCGCGAGTCTGGTTCGACGAGATGGTCTTCCCGGTCCTGACGCCGCTCGCGTTCGACCCGGGCCGCCCCTTCCCCCACATCTCGAACCTCAGCCTGAACCTCGCGGTGCTGGTGCGGGACGGCGGCGTGGAGCGGTTCGCGCGGATCAAGGTCCCGGACACGCTGCCCCGGCTCGTGCCCATCGGCCGCGGCGCGCGCGCCGAGGACGGCGCCGCCCACCCGCACGCGTACGTCTGGCTCGAGCAGCTCGTCGCCGCCAACGTGGACCGCCTCTTCCCGGGCCTCGAGATCGCGGGCGTGCATCCGTTCCACGTGACGCGCGACGCGGAGATGCTGATCCAGGAGATGGAGGCCGCGGACCTGCTCGCCAGCGTGGAGCGCGGCGTCCGGGAGCGGCGGTTCGGCTCCGTCGTCCGGCTCGTCGTCACGCCCGGGATCCCCGACGCCGTCCGCGGGCTGCTCGTCGAGAACCTCGAGGTCGACCCGCGGGACGTCTACGACGTCGAGGCGCCGCTCGCGCTGTCCGGCCTCTCCGCGCTGGCGGGGCTCGACCGCCCCGATCTCAAGTTCCCCGCGTTCGTGCCCGCGAAGCCCGGGCGCCTCTCCGACCAGGAGGAGGAGGAGGACGTGTTCGCGGCCATCCGCCGGCACGACGTCCTCGTCCACCACCCGTTCCACTCCTTCGCCCCCGTCGTGGAGTTCCTGCGCGCGGCCGCGCGCGACCCGCACGTCCTCGCCATCAAGCAGACGCTCTACCGGGTCGGCCGCAACTCGCCCGTGGTGGACGCCCTCCTCCGCGCCAGGCAGAACGGGAAAGAGGTGGCCGTCCTCGTGGAGCTGAAGGCCCGCTTCGACGAGGAGAGCAACATCGGGTGGGCGAAGGCGCTCGAGGCGGAGGGCGTCCACGTCATCTACGGCCTCCTCGGGCTCAAGACGCACTCCAAGATCGCGCTCGTGGTCCGGAGCGAGGGCGACCGGCGCGCGCTCTACGTCCACCTCTCCACCGGCAACTACAACGCGGTCACGGCCACGGCATACACCGACCTCGGGTTCTTCACCGCCGATCCCGACATCGGGAAGGACGCGACGCAGCTGTTCAACTACCTCACCGGCTACTCGCGCGCGGCCACCTTCCGCAAGCTCCTCGTCGCGCCGATCGACCTCCGCGAGAAGCTGCTCGCGCTCATCGAGCGCGAGATCGACCACGCCCGCGCCGGACGCGGCGGGCGCCTCGTCTTCAAGGTGAACGCGCTCGTCGAGCGGGAGATGATCGCGGTGCTCGTCCGCGCGGCGCGAGCCGGCGTGGACATCGACCTCCTCGTACGCGGCGTGTGCTGCCTCCGGCCCGGGATTCCCGGCGTCACCGACCGCATCCGCGTGACGAGCATCGTCGGCCGCTTCCTCGAGCACAGCCGGATCTTCTGGTTCCGGAACGCCGGGGCGGAGCAGGTGTACCTCGGGAGCGCCGACCTCATGCACCGGAACCTCGCCCGCCGCGTGGAGGTGCTCTTCCCGGTGGCGGATCCGGTGCTCGTCCGGTACCTGCGGGACGACGTGCTCGAGACGTACCTGCGGGACAACGTCCGGGCGCGCCGGATGCGGCCCGACGGCAGCTACGAGCGGCTCTCCCCGCGCCCGGGCGAGCCCGCCGTGGACAGCCAGGCCGAGCTGATCGCGCGCCGGGGCGAGCGGCGCGGGATCTGACCCCTCCGGCGTCCGCCGCTCACCCGGCATCGCGACCGCGGCGCATCCGGTGCGCGGGCGGCCCTGCGCCTCACGCCAAGGGCGAGACCACCCCGAGCGTCGCGGGACCGCGAGCGCCCGGCTAACCACAGAAGCATGGACACCGAGCTTCGCGAGGAGCTGTTCGTGTGCGCGCTCGAGGCGCGATCGCGCCGGCTCGTCGCGCACGTCCGCGCGTGGGACGCGGACGAGGCGCTCGAGCTGTTCGTGGCGGAGCTGACGGCGGACGGGGTCGACGAGCCGGGCGAGGTCGCCGTCGCGCCGCTGCACGGGGCGGCGGCGTGCACCGCCCGGTTCCGGCCGCCGCGCCGCCGCTGAGCGCCGGCGCGGTCCAGGGCGGACCGCGCCGGTGCTAGCCGATCTTCTGGTACTTCGCGCCGGGGGTGTTGCAGATGGGGCACCGCTCCGGCGGCGGCCCGAACTCGACGTCGCCGCAGACGGGGCACAGGTACACGTCCATCTGCGAGAGGTCCTGGCCGGCCTTCATCGCCTCGAGCGCCTGTCGGAAGAGCCGCGCGTGGACCTGCTCGGCGCGGTTCGCCCAGTCGAGCAGCGTCTTCGCGCGGTGATCCTCGCGGCGCGCCTCCTCGACCATGGGCGGATACATCTCCGTGTACTCGTAGGTCTCGCCGGCGACCGCGGCCTCGAGGTTCTGGAGCGTCGTCCCGACGCCGCCCATGTTCGCGAGGTGGCCGAGGGCGTGGATCGTCTCGGCCTCGGCGGCGGCGCGGAAGAGCCTCGCGATCTGCGAGAGCCCCTCCTTCTCCGCCTGGCGCGCGAAGGCGAGGTACTTGCGGTTGGCCTGGCTCTCGCCGGCGAAGGCGACCTTCAGGTTCTCCTGGGTGGACACGTCGTCTCCTGGGAAGGGTGGGCCTGCGTGCCTTCCGCGTAGCACGGAACGGCGGCGGCGGGCTGTGCCTCGTTCGTCCCCGTCGGGCGGGTCCGGCGTGACGCGGCGACGAGCGCCGCCGCGAGCGGGAACGCGACGAGCGCCGCCGGCCAGCGCACGAGCGCCCCGAGCAGCCGCCCGGCGCTCGCCGCCCTCAGGACGGCTTCTGCGCGCCGCCCTCGCGTGGCGCGACGGGCTCGTCCGTGTTCCCGACGTCGCGGGCGCGCTCGGGCGCGCCCGGCGCCGGGCGCGTCCGAGCGCCCTTCCGCTCCGCGGCGATCCGCTCGCCGATGGTCGTCTCGAGCTCGTCCGGCAGCCCGTGCGAGATCGTCCGCGGATACGACTTCCGTCCCTGCTCGGCCATATGCCCCTCCGTCCGGCTCACGGCGGGCCGCGCTGCCGCCACCCGCCCTTGCCCGGCGCCGCCGAGGGCCAACCGGCGGCACGGCTCAACGTGCGCACCGCGCCGGGTGTGCGGGAGGCGAGAGGCCCGCGGCGCTCACTTCGGCGCCGAGGCGCCCTGCGCGTCGCGACGAGCGATCGATCGGCCAGCCGTGCAAGAGCGCCCGCACCTCGCCCGCGGCGTCGTCGAGGACGTGGTGCGCGCGACGAGGTGGCCGACCGCGAGCCTGCGCCCCCTTTCCGTGGCGCCGCGGGTGACGTGCCGCCCGGCGACGGCGCCGCCGCGCGGCGGGCGGGCCCCCGGAGAGCGCGCGGACGCCGGACACCCCGTCCGCGGCGCCGCCGGTTCGCGCACGCCCGCGCCGGTTTTCCGGTAACCTCTCCCCGATCGCACACCCACGAGGAGCACACCATGCCGGTCAGCAAGAAGCGCAAGAAGGACGGGAAGCCGGTCCACATGACGCACGCGCCCGCGGTCCACGGCGAGGAGCACGCGCACGGTCCGGACGCGAAGCCGGAGCCGGGGCCGGTCGTGGCGCGGAAGAGCGGGAAGCCGTCGAACCCGTTCGTCGCCCAGGCGCAGTCGAAGCGCGGGGCGCAGCGCGGCCGGTAGCGCTGGTGGCGGCGACGGCCCGAGCCCGGCGCTGGTGCGTGTACCTGCTCCGGTGCCGGGACGGGTCGCTGTACGCGGGCGCCACGAACGACCTCGCCGCCCGCGTCGCCCGGCACGCGGCGGGACGCGGCGCGCGCTACACACGCTCGCGGCTTCCGGTCGTGCTCGTCTGGACGGCGACCGCCCGCGGTCGAGGCGCGGCGCTCCGGCGCGAGGCCGCCCTGAAGCGGCTCACCCGTGCGGAGAAGCTCGCGCTCGTGGCGGGCGCGGCCGGCCGCGTGTCCCGCGCCGCGGCGCCGCGACGGTAGGAGCGCGCATGGATCTCGAGCTCTCGGGGAAGGTCGCGATCGTCACCGGCGGGAGCCGCGGCATCGGCCTGGCCATCGCGAAGGCGCTCGCGCGCGAAGGCGCCCGGGTGGCGATCGGCGCCCGCGGCGCGCCCGGGCTCGCCGCGGCGCAGGCGGCGCTCGAGGCGGCCGGGCCCGGGCCCCATCTCGCCGTCGCCGCCGATCTCGGTACGGCCGAGGGCATCGAGGCGCTCGTGGGCGGCGCCGTCGGCGCACTCGGCGGCGTCGACGTGCTCGTCAACAACGTGGGCGGCTCGGGCGCGCGCACGCTCGCGGCGGCGGACGAGGCCGACTTCCGCGCGGTGCTGGAGCGGAACCTCGCGCCCGCGCTCCGCGCCAGCCTCCGCGTCCTCCCGGAGCTGCGCCGTCGCGGCGGCGGCGCCATCGTGATGGTGACGTCCATCTGGGGCCGCGAGGCGGGCGGCGGGCCGTCGTACAACGTCGCGAAGGCGGCGGAGCAGAGCCTCGCGAAGGCGCTCGGGCGGGAGCTCGCGCCCGAGAGGATCCGGGTGAACGCCGTCGCGCCCGGCTCGATCAAGTTCCCCGGCGGCGGCTGGGAGCGCCGCGAGCAGGCGGACCCGCAGGGCATCGCGGAGTTCGTCCGGCGCGAGATCCCCAGCGGCCGCTTCGGCACGCCCGAGGAGGTCGCGGACGTCGTCGCGTTCCTGTGCTCGCCGCGCGCGAGCTGGGTGACCGGAGCGTGCTGGGTCGTCGACGGCGGGCAGAGCCGGGCATTCTGACGGGGGCTGCGCCCCCGCCCCGCCGGCGAAGCCGTCGGGGCCCCACCCCTGCTACGCGGGTCCCTGGCCCGCTTCGCTCCTCGCTCCGCTCGGTGCTCGCGGGCCGTTCCCGCGGGCGCGGTTGCACCGCGCACTTTCGGAATCGCCGGTCACGACATCCGCACGATGGCCGCCGCCGCGACGGTGAAGTGGCCGGCGGCGGCGGCGATCACGAGCGCGTGGAAGACCTCGTGGTACCCGAAGACCGCGGGGTACGGGTTCGGCCGGCGGCGCGCGTACACGAACGCGCCGGCGGTGTACGCGAGCCCGCCGAGCGCGAGGAGCAGCACGTACTGCGCCCCGAGCGTCTTCCACAGCGGCGGGAACAGCGACACGCCGAGCCACCCGACGAGCACGTGCAGCGCCACGCCGACCTTCTTGGGCGCGCGGACCCAGAGTGTCACCTTCAGGACCCCGAGGAGTGCGCCCCCCCAGACCAGCGTGAGGGAGCGCGACCGGACCGGGTCCGGCAGCAGCAGCGCGAGCGGGGTGCAGGTGCCCGCGATCAGGAGGTAGATGGCGCTGTGATCCAGGGCGCGGATGACCCGGCGCGCCCGGCGCGACCACTCGCGGCGGTGGTAGAGCGCGCTCACGAAGAAGAGCGTGAACAGGGAGCCGCCGTACACCATCGCGGCGACACGGGCGCGATCGGAGCGCGCGATCGTCACGAGGGCGATCCACGCGACCAGGGCCGCCGCCGCGGCGAACGCGTGGCTCACGCCGCGCAGGCGCGGGCGCGGCGGCGCGGCCAGGCGCCGCGCTCCGGACGGAGGTGACTTCCCGGGAGAGGTCCTGAAGGTGTCGGTCACCACGCCCTTCACGGTGCGCATCGATGCGCGGCCGGCGTCGCCCCGGCGTGGGATCTCTTGGGGGCGACATCCCGCCCGTGTCGCGCCACGCCCGGTATCGCTCCCAGCGTGGGGCGCGCGGTCCGGCGCGCGCCGGGCAGTGCACAGCTTGTCGCGGAGGACGAGGAGGGCGGGCGATGGCGGAACGAGCGGACTTCAGCGCACGGTGGATCGCGAAGCGGGCCGTGAAGGCCGCGCTCGCAGGAGCACTCACCGCGGCGGGGATCCATCACGCGGTGCGCCTCGTCCGGCGCCGGCAGGCCGGGGGCTCGCGGGTGCTCATCCTCTCCTATCACCGCGTCACCCCGGACTTCGCGGCGACGGCCCGGGAGTCGCTCGCCAGCCTGCTCGTCTCGACGGACACCCTCCGCCGGCAGCTCGAGCTGGTGGGGCGCCGGAACGACATCGTCTCCCTCGAGGAGGCGCGCCGCGTGCTCGCGGAGCCCCCCGGCCGGCGCCGCCGGCGCGACGTCGTGGCGGTGACGCTCGACGACGGCTACGCCGACAACGCCGAGCACGCGCTGCCGATCCTCGCGGCGCTGAAGGTCCCCGCGACGGTCTTCATCCCCACCGGCTACATCGGCACGGAGCGGCGCCTACCTCACGACCGGCTCCACGCGGCCCTCACCGAGCTCGGGCGCCGGGGCGTCCCGTTCGAGCGCGCCGGCCTCCCCTCGCCCGTGCAGGCCCTGCTCACGGCCTGCGCGGAGAGCGGGCCCGCCGCGACGCTCGACCGGCTCATCTCGCGGCTCCCGCACGACCGGCTCGTCGCGCTCGCCGACGCGCTGGAGGCCCGGCTCGGGAGGACGGAGCGCGATCTCCCCGCCGGCACGCGGCTCATGACCTGGGACGAGGTCCGCGCGCTCGACGCCGCGGGCATCGACGTGGGCGGCCACACGGTCAACCACGCCGTGCTCTCGAACCTGCCGCTCGCGGAGGCCAGGCGGGAGCTCGGGGCGTGCCGCGATCACGTCCTGGAGCACCTCGGGAAGCCGCCGCGGCACTTCGCGTACCCGAACGGCTACTACACGCCCGCGGTCCAGAGGGAGGTCGGCGCGGCGGGGTTCGAGGCGGCGGTCACGATCGAGGACGAGGAGAACCGGCGCGGCCAGCCGGCCTACGGCCTCAAGCGGAAGGTGCTCTGGGAGAACTCGACGCTCGGCCCCGTGAGCTGGAGCGGCGTCGTCGCCACGTGCAACGTGGAGGGCGTCTTCGCCTCGCTGGGCCTCGCGCGCCCCGTGCCCGGCGTCCGGCCGGACCCGCTGCCGGAGCCGGGCGTCCGGACCGCGCCGGAGGCCGACGCGGGACACCGGGCGGCGAGCTGACCGGGAGCACCGGGGCGACACGACCATGCGCATCGCGCTCGTCGGGAACTGGCCGAGGCCGTACGGAGGGGTGGCGGTCCACGTCGCCGCCCTCGCGCGCGCCGCGCGGGCCCGCGGCGTCGACGTCACCGTCCTCGACATCGGCCGGGGCGACCACGCGGCCGGGTTCGTCCGGCCGGCCCGCGGCCCCGTCCGCTACGCGACGGCGCTCTCGGGGGCCGCCGCGGAGGGCCGGCTGCTTCACGTCCACACGAACGGCGCGAACGTGAAGAGCTGGGTGGTGGCGCTCGCGGCGGGGCGGGCCCGGAGGCCGGGCGCGCCGCGCGCCGTGCTCACGCTGCACTCCGGCTCCGCGCCCGCGTTCCTCCGGCGGAGCGCGGCGAACCGGGCGCTCGCGGTCGCGGCCTGCGCGGGCTTCGGCACGATCGTGGCGGTGAACGAGGAGATCGCGGCGCTCGTGGCGGCCGCGGGCGTGCCCCGCCGGAAGGTGACGATCCTCGCCCCGTTCTCGCCGCTCCTCCTCGAGGCGCGCGCCGCCCCCCCGGCGCTCGCGGCCTTCCGGGCCGCGCACGGTCCGCTCGTCGCCGCGGCGCTCTCGCCCGGCCCGATCTACGGCGCGGACCTGCTCCTGCCCGCCTTCGAGGCGCTCCGCGCGCGCGTCCCCTCCGCCGGCCTGGTGGTGTTCGGCGAGGGGACCGGCGGGCACGCGTTCCGGCGCCCCGGCGTCCTCGGGCTCGGCGAGATCGACCACGGCGCGGCGCTGGCGGTCATGGAGGCCGCGGAGGTCTTCGCGCGGCCGACCCGGGCCGACGGGGACGCGGTGAGCGTGCGCGAGGCCCTCGCGCTCGGCTGCCGCGTCGTCGCGAGCACGGTGGGCCACCGGCCCGACGGCTGCCTGCTGTTCCCGGCCGGGGACCGGAGCGCGCTGGCGGCGCGCCTCGCCGATGCCGTCGCGGCGCCGCGCCCCGCGCGCGCCCCGCTGGCGGGCGCGCTCGATCCCTTCGACGCCCTGTTCGCGATCTACCGCGCGCACCACGCGCGCGCGTCCGCGGCCGCCGCCGCGCGCTCCGAGGACGTCGCGCCGTGAGCGCGTGACCCGCCTATGCGCTGGCCTCGTCCGCGGCGCGTGGCGATCTCGAAGGGGCGAGCGGCGTCCGGCGCGGGGCCGGGGGAAGGGACGATGAGGAACGGGAGCGGGAGCGGGCCGCGGGGGGCACCGGCGACGCCGGCGCAGGACGCCGCCGGTCCGCGCGTGGCGGTGGTCGGCTGCGGCCAGATCGCGGACGCGCACATCACCCAGGCGCGCCGCGCCGGCGCCGTCGTGGCCGCCGTCTGCGACGCGAGCTCGCACATGGCGGAGCAGGCGGCCGCGCGCCACGGCGTACCGACCTGGTTCACGGAGCTCGACGCCCTGCTCGAGGAGGCGCGGCCCGACGTCGTCCACGTGACCACGCCGCCGGCGAGCCACCTGGCCCTGGCGCGGCGGGCGCTCGCGGCCGGCGCCCACGTGTACGTCGAGAAGCCGATGACGGTCGACGCCCGCGAGGCGGACGAGCTCGCGGAGGCGGCCCGCGCATCAGGACGCCTCGTCTGCGTCGGCCACAACCTCGTGTTCGATCCGGTGGTGCGACGGCTCCGCGCCCTCCTCCAGGCCGGCGCTCTCGGCGAGGTCGTCCACGTCGACGCGATGATGGGCTACAACCTCGCCGGCCCGTTCGGCGCGGTGCTGATGTCGGACCCGGACCACTGGATCCACCGCCTCCCCGGCGGGCTCGCGCAGAACAACCTCTCCCACCCGCTCTCCCTGGTGCTCCCGTTGCTCGGCGGCGGCGTCCCGGAGGTGCGCGCGACGGGGCAGCGCCTCCGCTCCCAGCGCTTCGGCGACGCTCGCGATCTGTTCCACGACGAGCTGCGGATCCTGCTCGAGGGGGCGCGCGCGACGGCGGCGATCCACTTCTCCTGCCGCGCCCGGCCGGTGCAGCTCGCGCTGTCGGTGTACGGCACGGAGCGCGCCGCGTTCGTCTCGCTCGACGCCCGCACGCTCCGCGTCGTCGACGGCTCCTCGATGCCCGGACCGTTCCAGAAGGTGGACTGGGCGCGGCGCGACGCCGTCGCCGCCGGCCGCGAGCTGCTCCGGCGCGCCGCCGACCTCCTGTCCGCGCGGCTCCACTACTTCGAGGGCATGAAGGAGCTGTTCGAGGCCTTCTACGCGGCGGCGCGCGGCGCCGGCGAGCCTCCCATCCCGCTCGGAGAGGCGCGGGTCGTGGCGCAGGTCATGGACCGGATCTTCGCGGAGTGCGGGCGCGCGACGGGCGCGCCGGCGCGGGAGGCGCGCGCATGAGGGTGATCACCGGAGCGGCCGGCTTCCTCGGCCGGGAGCTGGTCCGGGCGCTGGCGCGCCAGGGCGCGGAGCGGGTCCGCTGCCTCGTGCGGCCCGGCACCTCGCCCGACCGGCTCGCCCTCGCCGACGCGGCGGCGTCCGGCACGCAGCTCGAGATCGTCCCGTGCCGGCTCGAGGACCCGGCGGCGCTGCGCGCTGCGCTCCGCGGCGCGCGCATCGTGTACCACGCCGCGGCGGGCAAGAAGGGCGCGCCCGCCTCCCTCGTCCAGGCGACGGTCGTGGCGTCCGAGCACGTCTACCGCGCCGCGATCGCCGAGGACGTGCACCGGCTGGTGCTCGTGTCCTCCTTCGGCACCATGGGCGTCGCGGAGCTGCGGCGCGGCGCCGTCGTCGACGAGGACGTCCCGCTCGAGCGCCGGCCGGAGGCGCGGGATCCGTACTCCTTCGCGAAGCACCGCCAGGAGGCGCTCGCGTGGCGCTACGCGCGCGAGGAGGGCCTCCCCCTCGCCGTCGTCCGGCCCGGCTTCATCTTCGGCCCGGGGCAGGACATCCTCGGGAGCCGCATCGGCCTCCGGCTGTTCGGCCTCTTCCTGCACCTCGGCGGCCGCAACCAGGTCCCGCTCACGTTCGTCGAGAACTGCGCCGACGCGGTGGCCCTCGCGGGCACCGCGGCGGGAGCGGAGGGCCGCGCCCTCAACCTCGTCGACGACGACCTGCCCACGAGCGCGGAGCTTCTCCGGCGCTACACGCACGAGGTCGAGCGGCTGCGCGTCGTCCCGGTCCCGTACCGCGCGCTGCGGCTCCTGTCGCGGCTCAACGCCTGGTACAGCGACCGCACCGACGGCCACCTCCCCGCCGTCTTCACGCCGTACAAGGTCGACTCGCTCTGGAAGCCGCAGCGCTACTCGAACGCTCGCGCGAAGGCGGTGCTCGGGTGGCGCCCGCGGGTCGGGATGGCGGAGGCCCTAGATCGGACGTTCGCGGCGCTCGCCCTCGCGCCGCAGCCCGGCGTCGACGTCGCGCCGGCGCGGCTCCCGTGGCGGGGCGGCACGCCGGCCGCCCGCGAGGCGGAGGCGCACGCGTGACCGGGCCGCGCAAGATCCTGGTGTTCCAGAACCGGTTCCTCATCGGCGGCCAGGAGCGCCAGACGGTCCTGAACGTCCGGACGATGGACCGCGAGCGCTTCCAGCCGCTCGTGGCCGTCCTGAAGCTCGAGGGCGAGCACCTCGCGGACCTCGCGGCGGCGGGCGTGCGCCCGTTCCTCGTGGACGTCGGCACGCGGATGCTCCGGCCGAACACGGCCTGGCAGATCCGGAAGCTCGCGCAGCGCATCCGGGCCGAGCGGATCGCGCTCGTGCACGCGCAGGACATCTACACGAACGTGCTCGGGACGGTCGCCGCCCGGCTGGCCGGCGTCCCCGTCATCGTCACGCGGGTCGACCTCGGTCACCACATCGTCGGCTACCGGCGCCCGCTGACGCGCCTCGCCTCGCTGCAGGCGGACCGGGTCCTCGTGAACGCGCTCTGCATCCGCGATCTCGTGATCCGCGAGGGGGTCGATCCGGACCGCGTGGCGGTGGTGCGGAACGGGGTCGATCTCGCCGCGATCGAGCGCGTCGTGGCGGAGGCGGACTCCCCCGACCTGCCCCGCGGCCCGCTCGTCACGTGCGTGGCGACGATGCACCATCCGGTGAAGGGTCAGATCGAGCTGCTCGCCGCCTTCCGCGAGGTCCTGCGCGAGCGGCCGGACGCGCGGCTCGCGCTCGTGGGCGACGGGGTCCGGCGCCCGCTCCTCGAGAGGCTCGCGGGACAGCTCGGGATCGCCTCGCGCGTGCACTTCCTCGGGTTCCGGCTCGACGCGCCGGCGGTCCTGGCGCGGTCCGCGCTCGCGGTGTCCGCGAGCCACGCGGAGGGCATCTCGAACGCGATCCTGGAGGCGATGGCCATCCGGCTCCCCGTGGTCGCCACCGCGGTCGGCGGGACGCCGGAGATCGTGCGGGACGGCGTGAACGGCTGGCTCGTGCCACCCGGCGCGCCGGGGGCGCTCGCCCGCCGGATCGCGGACGCGCTCGCCGCCTCCCCCGCCGTGCGGCGGCGAATGGGCGAGCGGGGCCGGAAGATCGTCGAGGACGAGTTCGACGTCCGCCAGATGCGGATCGGTTACGACGCGCTGTACGACGACCTCACCGGCTGGGAGCTGCCGCGGCTCGTGGCCGGGATGGGCGCGGGCGCGTAGCGCAGATCACGCGTTCGCGGCGGCGTCGAGCCGGCATGCGCTCACCGCCACGGGCCGGAGCGACGCCTGCTGGAGCGCCACGAAGGCAGCGCGGCACAGGTCCTCGGTCCGATCGGTCGGCGCCGCGAGGGCGGACGCCGGGAACACGCGGCTCGCGGTGAGCCCCTGCGACGGATCCTCGAGCGCGGCGAGCCCGAGCTGCGCGAGGACCGTGAACGCCGCGCGGTAGCTCTGCGCGCCGGCGCCGTGGAGCGCGAACCGAACGATCGTGCCCATCGAGTTCCAGATGCGTGGCCTCCGCCTTACGCGGTAGTGCCCACGACGGGGAGAACCGGCGCGACCCACCCCGGCGAGGTGCGGCCCGGTGCGCGCCGGCGCGCACGAGCGTACGTCTCGCTCGCTGAACCGTTGCCGTAGCCGTAGCCGTTACCGTTACCGTTGCCGTTACCGTCCCCGTTCACCGTGACCCGCCTCCCGTGGCCCGTGGCCCGTGCCCCTGACTCGCCACCGCCCCTGTCCGTCGGCGAAACGCGAGCGGCCCCCCTCACCCCGGCCCTTGTATGTCGGGGAGAGTCATGGGAAACCGCTTGGCTGCACGGCAGATCGATCGGCCCTTGGTGGCGAACACCGCGGGAGAGCATGAGATCGCCGTGCAGCCATCTCACTCCCGAGCCCGAACGGTTGCCAGAGCCAAGAGCTCGAATCCTGCAAGGACGGGCCGACGGAGTGGTCAACCGGGACGGGTGCTCATGGGCGAAGCGTTCGTCGGCATCGACGTGTCGAAGGCGCGGCTCGACGTGGCGGTGCGGCCTTCTGGCGAAGTGTGGGCGGTCACGAACGACGAGGCGGGCTTCGCGACGCTCGTCGAGAGGCTGAAGCCGCTCGAGCCGAAGCTCGTGATCGTCGAGGCGACGGGCGGGTACCAGGCGCCGCTCGTGGCAGCGCTCACGGTGGCTGGCATCGCCGTGGCGGTCGTGAACCCGCGCCAGGTGCGGGACTTCGGTCGCGCCACGGGCCAGCTCGCCAAGACCGACGTGCTCGACGCCGAGGTGATCGCGCGGTTCGGCGAGGCCCTCAGGCCAGAGCCGCGGCCGATGCCCGACGAGGAAACGCAGGCGCTGCAGGCGGTCGTGCTCCGGCGCCGGCAGCTCGTCGACATGATCACTGCGGAGTCGAACCGCCTCGCGACCGCGCTCCCGGTCGTTCGTGGCGACATCGAGGAGCACATCACCTGGCTGCGCCGGCGCCTGAAGGACGTCGACGACGACCTGTACGGCTCGATCAAGAAGAGTCCGCTCTGGCGTGTGAAGGAGCAGATCCTGCGCTCTGCGCCCGGGATCGGCCGCGTGAGCACCTGCGCCCTCGTCGCCCAGGTCCCCGAGCTCGGACGCCTCAACGGTCGCAAGATCTCGGCGCTCGTCGGGGTCGCGCCATTCAACCGGGACAGCGGCACACTCCGCGGAAGGCGCGCGATCTGGGGCGGGCGCGGAGCCGTGCGCCACACGCTCTACATGGCCACGCTCACCGCGATCCGGTGCAGTCCGACGATCCGGGCCTTCTACGACCGCCTCCTCGCGGCCGGAAAGCCGGCAAAGGTCGCCCACGTCGCCTGCATGCGGAAGCTGCTCGTTCGCCTGAACGCGATGATGCGCGACGGCGCGCCCTGGACGGAGGACGCGCCAGTCACCGTTGCGGCTTGACGTTCAACACGGTTGCTCTCCCCCCGCTTCGCTTCGCTGCGCGGAGGGAGAGGGAGGACATCTCCATCACTCCGACGTGGTTCGTGCCCCTGCCCGTGAACGTGCCGGCTTGTCGTGCCCGTCACCCGCGCCCCGTTACCGTTACCGTTACCGTTACCGTTACCGTTACCGTTACCGTTGCCGTTACCGTCCCCGTTCACCGTGACCCGTGGCCCGTGGCCCCTGACCCGCCACCGCCCCTGTCCGTCGGCGAAACGCGAGCGGCCCCCCTCACCCCGGCCCTCTCCCCCCGCTTCGCTTCGCTGCGCGGAGGGAGAGGGAGGACATCTCCATCGTCCGACGTGGTTCGTGCCCGTGCCCGTGAACGTGCCCGGCTTCTCGTACCCGTCACCCGCGCCCCGCGTCCCGTGACCGGCACCCGTGCCCGTCTCCGCCGACGGCCCCTCACCCCGCCACTGCCCGTCTCCGCGGGCGGCCCCCCTCACCCCGCCACTGCCCGTCTCCGCCGGCGGCCCTCACCCCGCCACTGCCCGTCTCCGCCGGCGCCCCCTCACCCCGCCACTGCCCGTCTCCGCCGGCGCCCCCTCACCCCGCCACTGCCCGTCTCCGCCGGCGCAGCCCCCCTCACCCCACCCCTGCCCGTCTCCGCCCGCGAACGCCTTTCCCCCGCGGCCGTGGCGTGGACGCCGCCCGCGGGCGCTGCGACACTCTCCCCCGATGGACGCCGCCCGGGAATCCCACGAGCTCGCCCTCCTCCTCGCCGGCCGGTGCCGGCGCTGTGCGGAGCGGGTGCCCGGAGGGACCGCGCTCCGCGGAGCGCCGTGCCCGCGCTGCGCGGCGCCGACCGCCCGGACCGAGGAAGACCGCCTGGCGGTCGCGACGCTGCTCGCGGCGCGCACGCGCGTGCACCTCGACGCAGCCATCATCGTCGTGCTCGGGGCGACGTTCGCGACGAGCTTCTTCCCGGTCGCGGCGTCGCTCGTCCTCGCCGCAGGCTTCCTGTGGGTCGGCGCGAAGGTGGTCCGGCCCGCGCTCCGGCTCCTCTCGCCCCGGCGGCGCGTCGTCTCCGCCTGGACCATCCGGCTGGCGGGCGGCGCGTGGTTCGCCGCGTCCGCGCTGGTGATGGAGGTGCTGACGCTGGTCCCGGCGTTCGGCTCCATCGGGAAGGCGGCGATCTCCGCGGCCCAGCTCGCGATCGCCGGCGTCTTCGCGCGCGGCTACCTCGCGTCCCAGGCGCGGCGCGAGGCGAACGGCCTCCCGGTCCGGACCGGCGAGTGGGTCGCGGTGGCCGGGGCCGGGCTCGCGCTCGTCCTCTTCCTCGCCCTCGCCTTCCTCGCCGTCGCCTGGGTGCTCGCGAAGATCGCCGGCCTCGCAGCCGCGCTCCGGTAGGAGGACCTCCTGGACCCGACGCCCATCCTCCGGCTCCTCGGCCTCGGCGCGGCCTCCGGCACCCGCGGCGCGCTCACGCTTCTCGGCGTCGGCCTCACAGCACGGCTCCTCGACCTGCCGCTCGGCGCGGGGTGGACCTTCCTCGAGCGCCCCGCCGTCCTCGGCGCCCTGGCGGCGCTCGCGCTCGCGGAGGCCATCCTCGAGCGCGACGACGACCTGCAGGATCTCGCCGCGCTCGCGCTCGCCGGCGTCCGCGCGGCGAGCGGCGGCGTCGCCGCGGCCGCGAGCGCCGACCGGCTGCCCCCGTGGCTCGCCGGCGCGCTCGGCGTCGCGCTGGCGCTCGGCACGGACCTGGCCCGCCGCCGCCTCCACGCCGCGCTGAAGCTCGTCCGGACGGAGGTCGCCGATCCGCGCCGCTGGCTCGTGCGCCTCGAGAACGGCGGCGCGCTCGGCGTCGCGGTCGCCGCGCTCGCGGCGCCCGTCGTCGCGCTCGGCGCCGTCGTGGTCGCGGCGACCGTCGCGGTCGCGGTGAATCGGGCCGCTCATGCGGCCGAGGCGTTGCGCCGGCGGCCGTGTCCGGCGTGCGGCGCGGCGATCCGGGTGGAGGCGTCCGGGTGCCCGCGGTGCGGGGCGAACGTCCCGGTGGAGCGAAGGATCGGGGGCGGCGCGGGTGGGGTCCTGCGGGGGCGGTGAGCCTCACGCCACCACCCCCGGCGCGCGCGGGAGCGTGAAGGCGAACGTCGTGTGCTCGCCGAGCTCCGACTCCACCCAGATCCGGCCCCCCTGCGACTCGACGAGCCCCTTCGCGATGTAGAGGCCGAGGCCGAGCCCAGGGGCCCTCCCGGTGCGTGCCGCCCGCGTCCGGTAGTGGCGCGAGAACACGCGCCGCAGGTCGCACGCCGGGATGCCGGCGCCCGCGTTCGTCACCGAGAGAGTGATCTCGCGCCGGCCACCGCGCGCCTCGAGCACGATCTCGCTGCCCGGCGGTGAGTACTTGCCGGCGTTCGAGAGCAGGTTCGTGAGCACCTGCTCGACGCGGACGGGGTCGGCGACGACCGGCGGCAGCGGCCCCGGGGCGACGAGCCGGATGGTGCGATTGCCCAGGGCGTCCGCCGGCGCCCACTCGATCAGCCGGATCAGCGTGGGGCCGAGATCCATCCGCTCCGGCGAGATCGAGAGGCGCCGCGCCTCGAGCCGGGAGGCGTCGAGCAGGTCGGTCACGATCTTGTTCATCGTGCGCACGCCCGCGCGGACCGCGTGCAGGATGTGCGCCTCGTGCTCGGAGCCATGCGCGTCGGGCCCGAGCCGCTCGAGCAGCGCGGCCCCCATGTCCACGGTGGCGAGCGGCGTCCTGAGCTCGTGCGCGACGAGCGGGATGAGCCCGTCGTTCAGGTGCTCGATGTCGTCGCGGCGGTGCTCGGCGGTCGTGCGGACGAACACCTCCGAGAGGAGGAGCCCTGCGGCGGCGATCGACGCTGCCCGGAAGATCTCGACCGGGACGTGAGTCACTGCCGTGAACGAGGCGAGATTCACGATCCTGGCGACGCCGACGTTCGAGGCGGGGACGACGACGCCCGTGAACAGGCCGTACGCCGCGACCGCGACGATGGCGGCGGCGACGTAGCGCCCGGACGGCCACTCCGTCGTCCGGATGCGACGTCGCAGGCGGTCCAGGCCGACGAGCGCCGCGGCGCAGGCAGGGACGCCGAGGAGGTAGCGGGTGGCCGCCTCCGCCGTCGCGGTAGCGGGTGGATCGAGGGGCCCACCGCGGCGGTGGAGCGCGAGCGCTCCCCAGATCGCCCACGCGGCGAGCGCCGCTCCCGGCACGCTGGCCCCGACGAGCCGGCGCCCTGCGCGGGCTCGACCCGTCGCGAGCAGGACCCCGGACGCCCCGAGGAGCGCGAACGAGGTGGCGAGGAGCGCGAGCCGGGCGGCCGCGAGCGCCCCGAGGAAGACGCCGCGCTCGCGCTGCTCGAGGTACACCGCGAGCTGCGCCCAGTCGCCCGCCCCGTGCACGAGCGCGAACGCCGTCAACGCCCAGAGCGCGGAGATGGGCAGCGGCTCGGCCGGTGAGGCGGCGCGCGCCTGAACGCCGAGCGCGAAGCCCGTCGCGACGAAGGCGCCGCCGTACACGAGCAGCACGTACTCCAAGGCTGGTCCCCCCCGGGCCTCCTTCGTTCCTAGCGTCCGTGTCCCGCCGCCGCCCACGCATCGTCGGCGCCGGCCAGGGTCACCGGCGCGGCCCGGACAGCGGCGGCGCGGCGCCGCGATCAGGGCGCGGCGTCGATCCCCTCGACGAGCGCCGGCAGGGGCGCGCCGTCGGCGACGTGGCGCATCGAGACCGAGTTCATGCAGTACCGGAGCCCCGTCGGCGGCGGGCCGTCGGGGAAGACGTGCCCGAGGTGTCCGTCGCAGCGCGCGCAGCGGACCTCCGAGCGCCGCATCCCGTGGGAGCGGTCCTCGACCGTCGTCACCGCGTCCGGCGACACCGGGCGCGTGAAGGACGGCCACCCCGTGCCGGACTCGAACTTCTCGCCGGAGCGGAACAGCGGGTTCCCGCAGGCCGCGCAGACGTACGTGCCCGCATCGTGGGTCCCGACGAAGCAGCCGGTCCACGGGCGCTCCGTCCCGTGGCCGCGCAGGACCTCGTACTCCTCCGGGGTGAGGCGGCGCCGCCACTCGGCGTCGGACAGGTGGATCTTGCCGGACATGGTGCCTCCTGACCGCCCGCCCGGCGCTCTCGCCGGGCCGCCGCTTTCATGTAGTGTGGACCCCCGGAGACGCGCATGACCGACCTCGTCCTGACCCTCATCGGCCCCGACCGCCCCGGCATCGTCGAGGCGCTCGCCGAGCCCATCGCGGCCCACGGCGGCAACTGGCTCGAGAGCCGGATGGCGCACCTGGCCGGGAAGTTCGCCGGCATCCTCCGCATCGAGGTGCCCCCGTCGAACGTGACGGCGCTCGTCCAGGCGCTCGACGCGCTCGAGCAGCGCGGCCTGCGCGTGGTGGTGGAGCCGAGCACCCCGGCGGCCGCCGAGGCGCCGCGGCGGATCATGGAGCTCGACCTCGTGGGCCTCGACCGGCCCGGCATCGTCCGGGAGATCTCGCGGACGCTCGTGGCCCACGGCGTGAACATCGAGGAGCTGGTCACGGACCGGACGACCGCCCCGATGACCGCGGAGCCGCTGTTCCGCGCGCGGGCGCGCGTCCAGCTCCCCGCCAGCGCGGACGTCGCGTCGCTCCGCGGCCGCCTCGAGCGGCTCGCCGGCGATCTCATGGTCGAGGTGAAGCTCGTCGAGCCCGAGGCCTGACCGGCGTCGCCGCCGGGGCGGCGGCGGTCCGCGCCCTCTTCCCCGGCGCCGTCACGGCGCGGCCGCGGCCGGGCGGCGCGAGCTCCCGCGCCATCTCCACCACCGTCTCCCGGAACCCGAGCCCGGCGAACACCCGCCGCGCCCGCTCGTTCCGCGCCGCCACGTGGAGCACGACCCTCGGCGCGCCCCGCTCGGCCAGCTTCTCGACGAGCACCTCGACGAGGCGCGCGCCGAGCCCGGCCCGGCGGGCCGCCGGCTCGACCCAGAGGTCGACGCCCACGCCGCTCCGCTCGCGGAGGGTGTTCCAGTCCCGCGGCTCGATCCGGCCGTAGGCATACCCGACGATCCGGCCCCGCCGCTCCGCCGCGAGCACGACCGCGCGCCGGCTCGCCCGCTCCTTCCCGAGCCACCACGCGTAGGCGGGCTCGATGGGCTCGTCCGGCAGGAAGAAGCGGTCGGGGTCGAGGTCGTGGTGCAGGCGCGCGAGCCGCGCGCCGAGCCGCGCGAGCGCGGGGAGATCGTCCGGGCGCGCCTCGCGGATCGTCGCGGCGGCGCGCGCGGTGCGGGGCCGGGCGGGAGCCATCCCGGCAGCTTCGCCCGGGGCGGGCCGCCGGGGAAGGCCCTCCACGGTCAGGGCAGCGAGCGGAACGACCCGAAGAACGCCTTCTGGTCGGCCTCGGACGGCGCCGCGCCGTCCGCCGCGACCATGAGGCCGTGCAGCCGGTTCTTCGCGACGACGAACCGGATCTCGATTCGGGAGTCGCCCTGCGCGGAAGTGAGGGCGCGCCCGGGGAGGCCGCCGATCGTGGCCGGCTCGTCGCGCTGGATGGACGGCCCGAAGGCGTCGACGAGCCGCGTGACCTGCTCGTCGAGCACCGCCTTCACGTCCTCGCCCTTCGCGGTGACCGTGATCGCGATGAAGGAGCACCCGCCCTTGGCGCCCTTCAGGCGATAGCCGGTGAACGTCCCGTCCTCGTTCGTCTCCCGCTCCGGCTCGCCCGGGAACGCGATGGCGAACCCGGCGTCCTTCGCCACGAACTCCTTGAAGCCCGTGGCCGGCGTCGCCGGCGGGAGCGGCCGCGCCGGGGCGGCCGGCTCCGCCGCGGCCGGGGGCGCGTCCAGTTCGGCGACGGCGTGGAACGAGCCGAAGAAGGCCCGCGCGTCGGCCTCCGGGATCGCGGCGCCCCTCGGCACCCGGAGCAGGAGCAGGTAGTGCCGCCCGAAGACGACGGCGCGGCGCGCGGTGATCGCCGAGTCCGGCGTCTCGACGTCGAAGCCGCGCGCCGGCTTGCCGTCGAGCGTCGCCTGGTACTCCCGCGTGACCTTGCTGCCCTCCTCCTGCGTGACGAGCCCGAAGATCCCGTCCGCGAGCTCCTGCCCCTCCTCGCCGGCCGACACCATGAACACCGCCACGCTCGCGAGGTCGCCGTCGCGGTCGAGCATGTAGCCGCCGAGGAGCGCGCCGGCCCGGTTCTCGAGCTGGTGCTGCGGCTCGCCCGGGAACCACGCGGTGAACCCGGCGTCCTTCGCGACGACCTCCTTCCACCCGTCGGGCGGCTTCGCGCCGGCGGTGGGCGCGGCGGCGGCCTTCTTCGGCGCGCCCTTCGCGGCCGCGGGCGCGGCGGCCTTCGCCGCGGCTGCAGGCTTCGTTGCGGCGGGGCCGCTCGCGTGGCCGGCGGCGGGCACCGCGGCGGCGAGGACGACGACGAGGGCGAGGCGCTTCATGGTGGTCCTCGGGCCGAGAGGGGGCGGCGCCGCCGGTCTGCCGGCGGCGGCCGCGGACCGGCGCCTACGGGAGCGTGCGGAACGACTCGAAGAAGCCCTTCACCTCGGCGCCGGCGAGCGCCGTCGCGCCCTTCCCCATCGCCATGATCTGGTACACGCGCCCCTTCCCGAGCACGATGCGCATCGCCATTCGGCCGTCGCCGTCGTCGGCGCTGACCTCGACGTGGCGCGCGGGGAAGCCGCCGACCGTGAGCTTCTCCTCCTTCGTGATCTTCATGCCGGGCTGCTTCGACATGGCGGCGGACATCTGGTCGAGCGTCTCCGGCGGGAGGTCGCCCTCGACGCCCTGGAAGGTCATGCAGAGCACGCCGTAGCTCGTTCCCGCGGTGCCGGCGTCGACGCCGTAGGTGCGGATGGTGACCGGGCCCTGCGACGTCTCGGAGCGCTCCGGGTCGGCGGGGAGCTTCACGGCGAAGCCGGACTCCTTGACCTCGTACTCCTTCCACGCCGCGGGCTTCGCGGGCGCGGCCTTCGGCTCCGCCGGCCGGGGGGCGTCCTTGGCCTCTGCGGGCTTCGCGGCGGCCTCCTTGGCCTCCGCCGGCTTCGTGGCGGCGGCCTTGGAGGACGCGGGCTTCGGCTCGGCGGCGCCGGCCTGCGTCGCGAGGGTGAGCGGCAGCGCGAGCGCGAGCGCGCGGGCGAGAGAGATCATCGTCGGGGTCCCCTTTGGGCGCGAGATGCGCGACGGGCAGTGTGCCACGCGCCGCCGTGTGTGCAGAAGTGGCTAACGGCGCCAAAAGGCGGAGGGCCCCGCGGCAGCGCCGGGGGCCCTCCTGGAGACGACGCGACGGCTGGAGCCCGGCTACATCAGGCCCGGCTTGCCCGCCTTCCAGCGCTCGTACTCGGTGAGGAGCAGCTCGACGTGCTCCTTCTCCTCGGCCGCGAGCTCCTTGTAGAGCTGGCGCTCCACGGAGCCCTCCGGCGTCTGCGCGACGCGCTTGGTGAAGAACTCCACCGCGCGCTGCTCGAACGCGATCGCGATGCGGAACAGGTTCGCCGGATCCTCGGGCTTGTTCGCGATGCCTGCGTACACCGCGGCGCGGTCCACCTTGAAGGTGTCGGAGACGGGCGGCATCTCGGCGTGGTAGCGCCGGGAGAGCGTCGCCATGTGCTCCTTCTCCATCTCGGAGAACTTCAGGAACAGCGCCTTCAGCGCCGGATCCGACGACTCCTTCGCGGCGCGGTTGTAGAAGGCCTGGCCGCCGAGCTCGATCTCGAACGCGATGCGGATCGCGTCGAGCGCCGCGGCGCCCTCGACGCTGCGGCCGTCGAGGACCTGGAGCTTGCCGCCGCACGACGGGCACATGCCGTACGGGAAGGCGAAGCCCTCGCTCACCTTGGCGCAGTCGTCACACCGCCAGCTGAGCTGGGCGGTCGCGCAGCAGACGTACTCCTCGTCGCCCTCGATGGGCCGGTGGCACTTCGGGCAGACCTTGCCGGGCGCCTCCGAGCCCACCGCCGTCGCCCCGGAGAACTTCGCGGGCGCGATCGCGGCGAGCTGCGCGGGCGGCTGGAACGCCGCCACCTCCTCCTTGGTGATCGGCCACTTCTTGCCGTTCTTGAGGTAGGTCGCGATGGAGCGGGCGGCGCGGCGGCCGGCGCCCATCGCGAGGATGACGGTCGCGCCGCCGGTCACGATGTCACCGCCCGCGAACACGCCCGGGAGGCTCGTGGCCTGGGTCGACTCGAGCTTGCCGTCGTCGGCCGCGATGTTGCCCCACTTGTTCAGCTCGAGGCCCGGCGTCGACTGCGTGATGATCGGGTTCGCCTTGGTGCCGAGCGCGTAGATCACCGTGTCGCACTCGAGCTCCTTGAAGCGGCCCGTGGACATGGGCTTGCGGCGGCCCTTCTCGTCCGGCGCGCCGAGCTCCATCTCCTCGACCTTCATGCCCTGCACGTTGCCGTCGGCGTCGACGCGGATCTCCACCGGCGTGTGGAGGAAGAAGAAGTCGATCCCCTCCTCCTTGGCGTGCCGGAGCTCCTCGATGCGGGCCGGCGCCTCCGCCTCGCTGCGGCGGTAGACGCAGCGGACCGTCGGCGCGCCGAGACGCTTCGCGACGCGGAGGCAGTCCATCGCCGTGTTGCCGGCGCCGATGACCACCACGCTCTTGCCGAGCGAGATGGGCGTGTCGAGGTACGGGAACTTGTCGCCGCCCATCAGGTTCACGCGGGTGAGGAACTCGTTCGCGGAGTACACCTGGCCCGCGAACTCGCCGGGGATCCCGAGGAACGCCGGGGCGCCGGCGCCGACGGCGAGGAACACCGCGTCGTAGCCCTTGTCCTTGATGAGCCCCGGGACGGTGAAGGTCTTCCCGATGACCTTGTTGGTCTCGATCTTCACGCCGACGTCGACGAGCCGCTGGACCTCGCGGCTGATGATGTCGCGCGGGAGGCGGAAGGACGGGATGCCGTACTGGAGCACGCCGCCCACCACGTGGAGGGCCTCGTACACCGTGACGTCACAGCCGAACTTCACGAGGTCGGCGGCGGCGGCGAGACCGGCGGGGCCGGAGCCGCACACGGCGACCTTGCCGAGCTTCTTCTCGAAGCGGGGCGGGACGACCGGCTTCGGCTTCGCGTTGTCACCGACGAAGCGCTCGAGGCGGCCGATGCCGACCGACTCGACCTTCTTCGCGATCACGCACTGCGCCTCGCACTGCGTCTCCTGCGGGCAGACGCGGCCGCAGATCGACGGGAAGATGGAGGCCTCGTTGATCACCTCGAGGGCGCCCTCGAGGTCGCGCACCACCACGTGCCGGATGAACCGCGGGATGTCGATCTGCACCGGGCAGCCGGAGATGCAGGTCGGCTTCGCGCACTGGATGCAGCGCTCCGCCTCGCCGAGGGCGTCCTGGAGCGAGTAGCCCAGGTTCACCTCCTTGAAGTTGCGGGCGCGCTCGACGTGATCCCGCTCCGGCATCTTCGCCTGGTGCGGGGAGAGCTCCTTGATCTTGCGGTAGTTGCGCTTCTCCTCCTCGAAGAGCTGCTTCTCGAGGTTGCAGACATGCGCGTAGTCCTCGTTCGCGCGCGTCTCCTGCGCCTTGAACCGCCGCTGCCGGGCGATGAGCTCCTTGAAGTCGACCTTGTGGCCGTCGAAGTCGGGGCCGTCCACGCAGGCGAAGTTGACCTTGCCGTCCACCGTCACGCGGCAGGAGCCGCACATGCCGGTGCCGTCCACCATGATCGCGTTCAGCGAGACCATGGTCTTCACGCCGAACGGGCGGGTGGTCTCGACGCACGCGTTCATCATCGGGAGCGGGCCGATGGCGATGACGAGATCCGGCTTGTCCTTCTCGCAGATCTCCTTCAGCGCCTGCGTCACGAAGCCCGGCTTCCCGTAGGAGCCGTCGTCGGTGCAGACGATGAGGTCGTCGCAGTGCTTCTTGAACTTGTCCTCCCAGAACACGAGCTGCTTGCTCCGGAAGCCGATGATGCCGGTGGTGCGGTTCCCCGCCTCCTTGAAGGCGCGGAGCTGCGGGTACACCGGCGCGACGCCGAGGCCACCGCCGACGAGCACCACGTGCCCGACCTTCCCGATGTGCTGGGGGAGGCCGAGGGGACCCACGAAGTCCGCGAACGTGTCGCCGGTCTTGTAGTCGGTCATCATCTCGCGCGTCGTCTTTCCGAGCGCCTGGATGACCATCGTGATGGTGCCCTTCTTGCGGTCGAAATCGGCGACCGTGAGCGGGATGCGCTCGGCACCTTCGTGCAGCCGGAGCATGACGAAGTGCCCGGGCTGAGCGGATGCGGCGACGTCGGGGGCGTCGACCTCCCAGAGGAAGGTCGTATCGGAGAAGGCTTCGCGGCGAACGATGGGATACATCGGGGAGCAAACCCTCCGGAATGGGAGTGGGAGGAGGTGAGCCGACGGCCCGCGCGTCGTATCAGTCTCGGCCGGGACACGTCAAGCAAGAGCCATGAATTTTTTGGGAAAATTCAGGATGGCTCCGGTCCACTTTGACGTGGCCGGCGGCGCGCGTCGCGCCGTCCTCGCGGGGGATCTCAGCGGCTCCCCGGCAGCCGGTCCTTGAACGCGAGCTTGCCGATCGCTCCGGCGATCTCCGGGTCTCCGGGCGCGAGGGCGAGCGCCCGCCGGAGCAGCGCGAGCGCGCCGTTCACGCGGCCCGCGGCGATCTCCGCGTGGGCGAGCTCGAAGCACTCCTGGGCCGCGGACGGGCGCGGGCCCGTCGGCGCGCGCCAGCCGACGCCGGCGCCGCTGTAGTCCGGGGCGGGCGGGTGGGCGGGCGCCGCCCACGACGCGCCCCCGTCGATCCCGCGGGCGACGGAACGCGACTCGAACGGCAGCGGCGTGTACGTCCGGCGGAGGTCGCCCGGCGCGGGTGTCGGGGCCCGGGGCGGGGCCGCGACGGGGATCGGCGTGGGGGCGGGCCGCGGCGCCGGACGGGCCGCCGTGGGCGCCACGGCCCGCAGCGGCGGCGGCGTCGGCGCCGCGCGCAGCGCCTCGACGGCGAAGGTCCCCTCCAGGTCGGCGAGGATCCGCTTCCAGGACTCGGGGTGCACCGACCCGCCGCGCGCGAGCGTCAGGTGCTGGTGGGCGAGGAGCGAGAACAGGGCGCGCTGCTTCGGAGGCCAGTCGTCCCGCAGGCGAGCCATGAGCTCGCCGACCGACGTCCCGCTCCCGATGGCGCGGAGGATCGCCGCCTCGTGGCGATCGAAGTCCACCACGAAGCGCGGCGGCGGACCGAGGTAGACCATCGCGTCGACGGAGATCCGCGGAGGGATGCGCCGCACGGCCGCGAGCCCCGGAAAGGCGGCGACGAGCCGGTCGAACCAGCGCCCGCTGTCGTCGAGCGCCTCGTCGTCGAACGCGACCCCCAGCCGCCATGGCGCCTGCGCGCTCGCCCACGCGATCCGGCCGGAGATCCGCAGCGCGTCCGGCACGCGCGAGTTCGAGATGGTCAGCTTCACCGGGTCGCCCTTCTTCACCGCGCGCGGCGAGACGAGCTGGCACCCGTGCGACCCGATGTCCTCCGTCTCCGCCTCGAAGACCCCGGCCGGACAGATGACCTTGGTCGTGCACCGCGCAGGCGCGCGCGGACCCCGGCGCGGGTTCTCGATGTAGGCGACGGCCGTCATGAGCGGCAATTGTAGTACTTCGTGAACCGGGACACCGACACATGCCCCGGGTACACTGAAACGCGCACATGCAGCCCGAGCCCGCACCCGCCGCGCCGTCCCCGCCCGCGCGCGCGCCGCGGCCCACGCCGGTGAGCTGGGCGCTGCTCGCCGCCAACATCGCGGTTTTCATCTGGGTCTCGTCGCACGGCTCGACGACGGACGTGGCGACGCTGATCCGGTACGGCGCGCTCGAGCGCAACGCGGTCTGGTCGGGGCAGTGGTGGCGCCTCGTCACCGCCGCCTTCCTGCACGTCGGCGTGTTCCACCTCACCGCGAACATGGTCTTCGGCATCCCGTGGTGCCGGCAGATCGAGCGGGTCTTCGGGCCCGCCCGGTTCGCGACGCTGTACTTCGGCAGCGCCATCGCGGGGTCCGCGGCCTCGCTCCTCGGACCCGCCACCGTCTCGGCCGGCGCGTCGGGCGCGCTGTTCGGCGTCATCGGCGCGGCGCTCGCGCTGCACCGGCGCGCCCTCGGGAGCTGGGGCGAGTTCTTCCGGAACCGCGGGTCGCAGCAGGTGCTGCTCAACCTCGCCGTGCTCGCGGTCGTCGGGAAGTTCGTGCCGATCGATCAGTTCGCGCACCTCGGCGGCTTCCTCACCGGCGCCGCGTGGGGCTGGATCGCAACGCGGCCCTGGCCGCGGCGGACCTGGCCGTGGATCGCGCTCGCCGGCGCCGTCGCGATCGTGGTGGCGCTCGCGCTGTACCCGCGGTGGCGGGCCACGGTGCGCGCGCAGGAGGAGATCGCGAATGCGCTGCAGCGGCGAGACGTGCCGTCAGCCCGAGCCCTCCTCGACGCGGCGCGCGGCGACAAGCTCGACACGCCCGGGCTGGACTTCCAGGAAGCACAGATCCGCGCGCTCGAGGGGGATCTCGAGGGCGCCCTCGCGAAGCTCGAGCCCCTCGAGAAGGCGACGGAGGGCGAGGGCCGGTCCGAGGTGAGCCGCCTGCTGGCCGAGGTCGAGCGCGTCCTCGGGACGCGGCTGGTCCTGGGCGCAGGCTTGCCCGCCGATCCCGGCCGCGGCCGGAAGCTCCTCGACGACGCCTGCCAGCGAGGCAACGCGAAGGCGTGCAGCACGGCGAGGGAGCTCGCGCCGGTGGCGCCGTGAGCTCGAGCGCGCTCCCCCACCGCCCGGCGGGGCCGCCAGCGTGAGCGACGGTTCGCCGACCTCCCCGCGCGGGTGGCGGCGAGCGAGCCGCGCGGCGGACGCCTCGGCGCGGCGCTAGCACTCCGCCATGCGCGCGATGGTGATCGGCCGCTTCGGCGGCCCCGACGTGTTCGAGCCCCGGGACATCCCCCGACCGGTGCCCGGGCCGGGCGAGCTGCTCGTCCGCGTGGTCGCGTCCGGCACGAACCCCGTGGACGCGAAGCTCCGGCACGACGGGTCCTGGGCCCGGCTCACGCCGCCCGTGGTGCTCGGCTACGATGCCTCGGGGGTCGTCGAGGCGGTCGGCCCGGGCGTGAAGGCGTTCGGCGCGGGCGACGAGGTGTATTACACGCCGGAGATCTTCGGGAACGCGCTCGGGACGTACGCCGAGTACAACGTCGTCCCGGCGGCGATCGTCGCGCGGAAGCCGGCGCGCCTGACGCACGTCGAGGCCGCCGCGATGCCGCTCGCGGCGGGCACCGCGTACGACGCCATCGTGCGCCGGCTCGCCGTCCGCCCCGGCGAGACCGTGCTCGTCCACGGCGGCGCGGGCGGCGTCGGGTCCTTCGCGGTGCAGCTCGCGCGCGCGAGCGGCGCGCGGGTCATCGCGACCGCCGGCCCCGAGAACCAGGCAACGCTCCGGAGCGTCGGCGCGGACGTCTGCGTCGACTACCGCCGCGAGGATCCGGCGGAGGTCGCGCTCCGCGAGACCGGCGGCGCCGGCGTGGACGCGGTGTTCTCGACCGCCGGCGGCGAGACCATCGCGCGGAGCCTGGCCGCGACGCGCCCGGGCGGGCGGCTCGCGACGATCCTCGGCGTCTCGGGCGAGCTCTCGCCGCTGTACCCGCGGAACCTGACGCTCCACGGCGTGTTCCTCACGCGCGAGGGCGCGCGCCTCGTCGAGCTCGCGCGGCTCGTGGACCAGGGGAAGCTCGTGCCGCTCGTGGATCAGGTGCTGCCGCTCGATCGCGTCTCGGACGCCCACCGGCGGCTCGACTCCGGCCACGGCCGCGGGAAGATCGTCCTGCAGGTCGGCTGAGCGCCGGCGATCACGCGGCGGCGGCGACCGTCGCGGCCCGGAGCAGCGCGTCCAGGGCGCGCTCGATCGGGAACGGCTTGCGGAGGTGCTCGCGGACGCCGCGCGGCGGCGCGTTGTGCGACGCCGTCATGCTCACCACGGGCACCCCCTCGCTCGGCGTGCCCCGCAGCCGCTCGAGGAGCTCCGGCCCGGAGAGGCGCGGCAGGCAGAGATCGAGGAGGATCACGGCAGGCGGGCCACGGCGCGCGATGCGCTCGAGCGCGTCCTGCCCGTCCACGGCGAGCTCCACCTCGCCGAGGACCGAGAGCGTCTCCCCGAGCAGCTCGCGGATGTCCGCCTCGTCCTCGACGACCAGGATCCGACCCTGGAGCTCGCTCATTCCCTCGCCTCCGGACCTCGAGCCAGATTGCGCGCCGGGGAATACCGCCTCAGCGCGCCGTCGCACAAGGCGTGGAGGGTGCCCAGATGGAGCGAATGCGCGGATCCACTGGGGTTCCACGCACTGTCCACAGCGGGACGCCCGGCCCATGTGGAGATCTCGTCCCATCCGTGGCCGAGGGCGAGGTGCGCCGCGGACCCACACGCTGGACGAGCGCCCGCCCCCTCGCGCGTCGCCTCTGGTCGCCCGGGGGCGACGCGCGCGGGGCGTCCGCAGCGCGATTCACGGAACGTCACGCGGGCGACGCCGGCGTCAGCCGTCGGCCACGGCGTCGTAGCCTCGACCGACGAGCTGCAGGAGGCAGAAGCCGTGTCCGAACGGGTCCGCGAGGACCGCCATCCGGCCCCACGCATGCTCGGAGGGCGGTTCCTCGAGGCGCGCACCCGCCGCGACCGCCCGCGCCAGCGCCGCGTCGAGATCGTCGGCGACGAAGTCGAGGTGGATCGGCGTCCAGTGGCGATCGTACCCGCGTCGGGAGCCGGCGCCGGGGAACGGGACCGTCCCGGCGGGCTTCGCGAGGAGGTAGATCGGGGCATCCGCGCCGAGCAGCTCGACTCCTGCGGCCCCGAAGCGGCGCCCGACGCGGAGCCCGAGGGCGGCGACGTAGAACGCGGTGGCTCGGCCGAGGTCGTCGACGTCGACGTTCACGAGGAGGCGCATGCCCGCTTCCTGGGCGGGGCGGGCCACGCCCCGCAACCACCTCCGGGGTTCGCGGGACGCTCCCGTTCCGACCCGCCGCCGCGGGACTTGCCTCGCTCGCGCCTGTGGGAGATCGTGGGCCTGCATGGTCGATGAACGCCCCACGTCGACGGACTGGACCCGGGAGCTGGTGCTGGACAACCAGGACATGGACCGGCAGCACGCGGTCCTGTTCGCCCGGCTCACGGCGGTGTCCGAGCTGCTCGACGGCGGACCGCGACCCGAGCTCGAGCGGGCCGTCGCGGCGCTCGCCGACGACCTCATGGCCCACCTCGCCTCCGAGGAGGCGCTGATGGAGGAGACGCTCTACCCGGAGCGCGCGCGCCACAAGTCTGCGCACGAGCTGTTCGTGGCCGACTTCCTCCAGATGCGCGAGGAGCTCCGCGAGAAGGGGCCGACGCCGCCCGTCACCGAGTGGCTGCGGATCCGCATCCCGGAGTGGCTCCGGTTCCACGTCCGCGTGAACGACGCTCCGTTCGCCGCGTACCTCGCCCGCCGGCGCCCGCAGCCGGGCGACGCGCGCCAGCGCAAGGGAGACGGCCGGCGCCTGTCGTGACCGCGCACGTCCTCGTCCTGCGCGCGCCGGGGTTCGGCTGAGGCCCGGTGGCGGGCCTCGGCTGAGGCACCGCCCTCGCGCCCGTGATGGCGCGGCTCGCGGCGATCGACGGGGTGGCCGAGGCGCGCGTGGACGCGACCGGGCGCCACTTCCTCGTCGTGGTCGCGCCGGGCGCCGGGGACGCCGAGGTGGAGCGGCGCGCGATCGAGGCGCTCGGCGGCCGCGCGGCCCGGCTCGACGACGCCGCGGCGCGGGCGCAGCTCGCGGCGCGACCGCGAGGCGATCCGTGGTTCTCCGCCGCCGAGACGCTCGCGCTCTGCTACGTCGAGGCGCGTGTGCTCGCGGCCCGCGCCGGGAGCGCGGCGGCCGCCGCGGCGGGGCTCGGCGCGGACGACGAGGCGCGCGTCGCGGAGGTCGCGCGCGTGGCGCTCTTCGCGGTGATGGAGCGGGTGCACGCCGAGGGCGGCCGGCCGTCGTCGGGCTGGTTCGCCGGCGCCTGGCCGGGGATCGCCCGCGAGGTGGCGGCCGCGTGCAGGACCTTCCTCCCCCCGGCGGTCGCCGACGCGGTCGCGTCCGCGCTCGCGCGGCAGCACGCGGCATGCTGAGCCCGGGACGGGCTCACCACCCACGGTCGTCGCCGGTCAGAGGTGCGCCGGCGCCGCCGGCACGGCCGGCAGCAGCTCCTCCACCTCGCGGCGCAGGAGCCAGTCGTCCGGGAACGCGGCGGCGGCGTCGCGGATCGCGAGGAGCCGCTCCGGCGTCGCCTCGCCCGCCTCGCGCAGCCGACGCAGCTCGGCGTAGAGCGCGGCGAGGCGGGGCGGCAGCGCGGCGGCCTTCCGGGCCCGGGCCCGGGCCTCGCCCTCGCCCGCGGTGAACGAGGACAGCTCGCCGAACCAGCGATCCCACGCGCCGGGATCCGCCGGGCCGCCGGCCACGGAGCGCAGGTCCTCGGACGCGAAGAGGAGGGCCCACGACGGCAGCTCCATCGGCCGGCCTCCGCGGACGCCGCGCAGGTGGACGACCTCGCCGCCGCCCACCGCGAAGCCGGAGAGGACGACGTCGCCGGGGAGCGCCACCTCGAACGCGCCGCGCTCCGGGATGGCCGCGCGCCCGAAGGCCACCACCACCTCGCCCGGCCAGGGCCGCCCCTCGGCCCGCCCGCCGCGGGAGACGAGCACCGGTCCCTCCAGCCGCACGAGGGCGGTCGCGAGCCCCGGCGCGACGGGCTCCCCCGGGAAGCGCTCCACGACCTTGCCGGACAGCTCCCGGCCGCCGGAGAGGACGAGGTGGTTCACCGTCCGGGCGCGGCGCGCCTCGTCCAGGCCATGGTCGCCGCCGCGGCGCCACGACAGCGTCGCCGTGAACGCGTCGAGCACCTCGAAGAGCTGATCGAAGTCCCGCGCCACGAAGAGCTGCGGCTGCATCCGGGTGATGTCGTAGGCGACGTCGGCGCAGGCCGCGGTGAGCGGCAGCTTCCGCACCGCGGGCGTGAGGCAGTGGACCGCCTCGCCGATGGACGAGAGGAGCCCGGCGCCGTACAGCCTCGGCGCCTCCGGCGTGCCGACGAGGCCGTACTCCGCCGTCCACCAGTAGAGCCGGCTCGCCCGCGTGGACTCCGACGCGTAGCGCACGCTCGCCGCGGCGGCGGCGAGCCGCTCCTCCGCGAGGCGACCCTCGGCCTCGGACGCGGCCGGGTCCTCCTTCACCACCGAGAGGTTCCGGATCGCCTCGAAGACGGCCTGGTCCTCCGCCGACGCGATGGCGCGGAACCCCACCTCGCCGGCGCGGCGGAGGTACCCGGCGTAGGTCGGATCCGCGATGAAGGGCGCGTGCCCGGCGCTCTCGTGCACGATGTCCGGCGCGGGCGTGTACTCGATGTGCTCGTGGGTCCGGATGTCCGCGGCGATGGCGAGGACGCGCCGGCTCTGGAGCTCGGTGAAGACGGCCGGCGGGATGAACCCGCGGACCGCCACCGCCGACCACCCCACCCGCTCGAGCTTCCGGTTCATCTCGTCGAGGCTCGGGATCCGCTCGACGTCGATGCCCGTCGCCTCGAGGCCGGCGAGGTAGCGCGGGTGCGCCACGTCGCGGAGGTGCGCCGTCAGGCGGCGGAGGACGTGCCTCCAGACCGCGTGATCGCGCGGCGTGTAGGCGGCGTAGTCCTGCCCGACGACGTACCGCCGGAGGTGTGGCGGGAGCCCCGCGATCGCGCGCTCGGTCGGGGTCATCGGACCGCTCCTTTCCGGAGGAAATGTGGTGCCGGTCCGGCGGGCGGGCAGGCGCCGGCGACCACCTCGGCTCCTAACGCGCGCTCGTCCGCCCGGCTCGGTTCAGGTGGTCTCGACGCGGCCCGACGCGACGCGCCAGCGGGCCGTCGTGCAGCGCTCCGCGAAGGCGTCGTCGTGCGTCACGACGAGGAGCGCGCCGGGATACGCGGCGAGCGCCGCCTCGAGCCGCTCCACGGTCGGGAGATCGAGGTGGTTCGTCGGCTCGTCCAGGACGAGCGCCCAGGCGTGGCGGCCGAGCCCGAGCGCGAGGAGGAGCTTGCGCGTCTCCCCGGGCGACGGCGCGCCCGAGGCGAGGAGCCGGGCGGGATCGCTCCCGAGCGCGGCGACGAGCGCGAGCACCCGCCCCTTCACGTCCGGGGCGAGGGCGCGGACCGCGTCGAGGAGCCGCGCGCCGGCGTCCGCCGGGAGCTCCTGCGGGAGGTGCAGCACGCGGTCCGGCGGAAGCGTCGAGGCCGCGAGCAGGGCCTCGACGAGCGTGGTCTTCCCGGCACCGTTCGGGCCGGCGATCCGGATCCGGTCCTCGCGGCCCAGCCGCACCCGGACGTCGCGGAGGACGGTCACGGAGCCGGCGCGGACCTCGGCGGCCTCGAGGGACAGGAGCACCGGCCGCGGCGCCCGCTCCCACCCGAGCGCCACGGCGCGGCCGACCTCGGGGTCTGCGGGCGCGTCCGCGATCGCGTCCCGCGCGCGCTCGGCCGCGCCGCGCAGCCGGCCGACGTCGCCGCCGAGCCGCGCCTCGGCCCACGCGCGGAGCGTCTTCGCGCCGAGCGTGCGGCCGTCGCGATCCTTGGGATCGCGGCGGCGGCCGCTCATCGCGCGCTCCGCGGCCTCGCGGGCCCGCCGCGCGTCGGCGAGCCGGGCCGCAGCGGCGCGCGCCTCGGCCTGCGCTTCCGCGCGGCGGCTCCAGGCCTCACGCGCCTCGGCCTCCCACTGCGCGCGGGCCGCGCCGTACGCCGCCTCGTAGAGGCGGGCCTCGCCGCGCCGGAGCCGGACGGTGCGCGGCGCGAGCGCCTCGAGGAGCGCGCGATCGTGGGAGACGATCACGCCGATGCCCCGGAACCTCCGGAGCGCTCCCGCGAGCAGGCCGCGCGCCTCCTCGTCGACGTGGTTCGTCGGCTCGTCCACGAGGAGGACGTCGGGCTCCTCCGCGAGCGCGGCGCCGACCTGCCACCGCTTCCGCTCGCCGGGCGAGAGCGTCTCCCAGCGCGGGAGCGCGCCGGCGTCCAGCGCGAGCGCGCCGCGGAGGCGCCGCGCCAGCCCGTCGTCGCGAGCGGCGAGCGCCGCGGGCCCCTCGCCCGGCGCGTCGACGCGCTGCGGGCAGAGGACGACGCGGGCGCCGCCCGGGTCGACGCGGACGCGCCCGCGCTGCGGGGCGAGGTGGCCCGCGACGAGGGCGAGCAGCGTGGACTTCCCGGCGCCGTTCTCCCCGACGAGCGCGGTCCAGCCCGGCGGGAAGTGGAGGTCGACGTCGGCGAGGATCGGGGCCGCGTCCGCGTGGGCGAACGTGACCCGCTCGAGGCGGATCGAGGGCATGCGTGCTCCGGGGCGATCGGCGGCCCCGCGCGAGGTCGCGGCGGGGCCGGCGTGAGGTGCGGCGGGTTCGGATCGCTCGGATCAGGCGCGCATCGGAGCGCCGGGGTGACGGCGCAGCGCCCTTCTATCGCGGCGCATCGCGAGCCGCAACGGCGCCGCGCCTCACCCGCGCACGGCCCGTGGTCCCGCCAGGAGGCGCACCGGGAAGAGGAGGATCGCGCGCAGGAGCGCCAGGACGCCGTCCACCGCGATGCCGAGCACGCGGAACGGGAGCAGGAGCAGCCAGACCAGCGGGTAGGCGAACAGCACCAGGACTGCGACCGGCCAGCAGACGACCAGGAGCAGCACCCACAGGATGAAGGCGACCATGCTCTCCCCTACGGAGAGCGGTCGGGATAAATTTCGGCGGCTAGCCGTGCGGTCGAGCTTGCCCCCGCCGGGGGGCGTCGTTAGACACCCCGGAGCCCGCATGAGCACGACTCCCATCAAGGTCCTGGTGGTCGACGACAACGCCGCGCTGCGGGAGAACCTGGCCGAGTGCCTGGAGGTCGAGGGGTACGCCGTTTCCGTCGCGAGCGACGGCACGACCGCGCTGGCGCTGCTGGAGCAGGAGCCGCTGCCGAGCGTGGTGCTGCTCGACCTGATGATGCCCGGGATGGACGGCCGGGCGCTCGCGGCGGCGATCCGCGGCAACCCGCGGCTCGGCGGCGTCCGGCTGGTCCTCACCACCGGCCATCCGAACGCCAAGGCGCGCGCCGGGATCGCTGCGGACGCGGTGCTCGCGAAGCCGTTCGGGGTGAAGGAGCTGCTCGCGGCGATCACGCAGGTGGTCGCCTGAGGGCTCCGCCGGGCCCCGGGCACGGCGCGCGGTCACGCGCTCGAGCGTGGCCGGCCGCACCCGGGGTCGAGGCTCACGCCGCCCGGAGCGGACGCGCTTCCGGCGCGGCGACCGCCGCTCTCTCGACCTGCTGATTCGCCTCCCACCGCGCGTGCAGCGCCGGCTCGAAGCGCGTGTACTCGCAGCGGCCGCAGCGCCAGACGTGCGTCGGCAGGTGGGACGCTCCGGACTGATCGAGCTGCCCGTCGGAACGGACGAGCACGCCATCGCGGCACATCGGGCACGGGACGTCGGACATCGCGACTCCTCCCCCACGGGCGACACCTGGAGCCCCTGCTTCGGACGTGCCGCATTCAGGCGTCGCGCAACTCCGCGAAACGGCGTGCGCCGGCGCGTGCCTACCGCGCACGGGGTGCGCAGCCGAGCGCGCACCGCGAACGTTTTCACGCGGAGCGGACACGCACCGACACCGGAGGAGCCGGTGCGCGGCGGGCCGGCCGGGCGCCGCGGCTCAGGTCCGCCCCGGCCCGGGTGGCGCGGCGGGAGCGAGGCGCTCGAAGCGATCGTCGGCGGGCGCGCCCGCCTCGAGCGAGCGCCAGAGCCACTCGAGCACGCCCTCGGCGGAGAAGCGCCCGGCGATCGCGGCGGCGCGGAGCCGGACGCCGCGCTGCGCCTCCGGCGTGGAGAGCTCGGCGACGGCCGCCCGGAACGCGGCCGGATCGTAGGGGACCACGGCGCCCAGGCCGTGCGCGGAGACGAAGCGCGCCGCGGCGGTCCGGGGACTCCCGAGGACGACCACCGGCGCGTGCGCCGCGGCCACGGCGAAGACGATCCGGCTCGGGAGGCTGAACCGCGAGATGCCGGGGCGGTCGTCGGCCTCGTCGAGCGTGCCCGAGGGCACGACGACGTAGGGCGCCGCCCGCAGCCGCTCGACGAAGACCGGCTCGGGCAGCGCGCCGACCGCCTCCACGCCGTCCGCGGCCAGCGCCTCGCGATCGAACCCCGCCCAGAAGGTCGAGAGGCCCGCCGGGCTCGACCAGTCGAGCCGGATCCCGGTGCCGCGGACGGTGCGGCGCAGGTCCTGGTACCAGCGCGCTCCCCAGATGTTGCCGATCACCATCGGGCGGCCCGTGGCGGGGACGTCCTCGCCGCCCGGCGGGCGGACGCGGTCGGCGGCGACGAGCGGAGGGGCGAACCAGACCGGGCGGCGGTACTTCTCCGCGTACGCGTCCCGCAGCTCGGGCGAGATGGCGAACGCGACGGCGCTCTTCGCGAGCAGCTCCGCGACGAGGTCGTCGGGGATGGACGGCTCGAGGAGGTTCTGATCGTCCATGATCCACGTGACGAGCGGCGCCGCGTGCGCGTCGTGGAGCGCGAGCGCGGTGAGGACGTCGTCCGGGTAGTACGGCACGCACAGGACGCGGCGGACCTCGACGCCGCGGAGCGCGCGGGCGACGCGGCGCCGGACGGCGGCGCGGGACCGTCCGCGACGGTGGCTCACCCGCACCGCGAGGGCGCCGAAGTCCTGGCGGCCGTCGTAGTCGTCGCGGGACCGGATCGTGACGACGCCGGTGCCGTCGCCGAAGAGCGTCCGGAGCAGCACGCCGACGCCGTGGCGCTCGTTCACCTCGACGTGGGTGACGATGGCGTCGAGCGGGCGGGGGGGGCCGCGCGAGAGGCCGAGGAGCCTCGCGAGGCGCGCACGGATCGCGTCGATGGGCGGACGTTCGTTCATGCGCTCGGGAGGGCGCGACGCTAGCAGCGCACGGGTGCGGGCTCAAGCGCCGGGCGAGGAACTCCGGGCTATACTCCGCGGCCATGCGAGGACGACCCCCGAGCTCGGCACCGAGCGTCACGACCATGGCATCCGCGGAGCGGCCGTGACGGACCCGCGCGTCGAGGGCCGCTCATGCTGGTGCGGGCGCGGCGAGCTGGCGCCGTACTCCGAGACCTACCGGCTGTGCCGCGGCTGCAAGACCCTGGTCGCGACGCGCATCTCGGCCGGGCAGACGCGGGTCAGCGACGAGGAGAAGGATCTCTACGGCCTCAACTACTTCGTCGACCACGCCCGCGCGCTCGGGCATCCGGACGTCTTCCAGCGCACCCGCCTCGACCTCTCCGAGCGGTGCGTCTACTGGCTCGAGGCGCTCCTCCGGCGCCGGCCCCCGCCGGCCCGCACCCTCGAGCTCGGGGCGGCGAGCGGCGCGTTCGTCGCGCTGCTCGCGACGGCGGGGTACGACGCCACCGGCCTCGACCTCAGCCCGGCGGTGACGGAGCTCGCCCGGACGACCTTCGACGTCCCGATCCTCACCGGGCCCCTGGAGGAGCAGCGGCTCGCGCCGGGCAGCCTGGACGTCCTGATCCTGATGGACGTCCTCGAGCACCTCCCGGACCCCGAGCGCACGCTCGCGGAGGCGGCCCGGGTGCTGAGGCCGGACGGGCTGCTCCTCGTGCAGACGCCGCGGTTCGAGCCGGACCTGTCGTTCGAACAGATGCGGGAGAGGCAGCCCGCGTTCGTCGACCAGCTCAAGCCGGACGAGCACCTGTTCCTGCTGAGCCGCGAGTCGGCGACCGAGCTCATGGCGAGGGCCGGCTTCGCGCACGTGCTCTTCGAGCCGGCGATCTTCTCCGAGTACGACATGTTCTTCGTGGCGTCGCGCGCGCCGATCCCGGAGGTGCCGGAGGACGCCTGGCGCGGGGCGCTGCGGCGCTCCCGCCCCGGTCGCGTCGTGGAGGCGCTCGTCGACGCGTTCGACGCGGCCCACACGCAGGCCCCCTCGACGCCCGATCACGTCGTGCTCGCGCGGAAGCTCGAGGCGGCGCAGCAGGAGCGGGATTTCTGGAAGCGGTACGCCGGCGAGATCGACGCCGACCGGAACTCGTGGGTCGGGCACGCGAAGCACTGGAAGGCCCGCGCCGAGGCGCTCGCGCCGCTCGAGCCCGAGGTCCTCGCGCTCCGCTGGATCGCGGCGCACCCGGCCGTCCTGACCGCGGCGAGACCGGCGGCGACCCCCGGAGACCTGCCGCTCGTGTCGATCGTCACCCCGACGCTCAACCAGGGCCGGACCATCCGGGAGACGCTCGAGTCCGTGGCGGCCCAGACGTACCCGCGCATCGAGCACATCGTGGTGGACGGCGCCTCCACGGACGAGACGCTGCGGATCCTGGAGAGCGCGCCCGGGGTGAGATGGATCAGCGAGAAGGACCGCGGCCAGGCGGACGCCATCAACAAGGGCCTCCGGATGGCGAAGGGCGAGATCGTCGCCTACGTCAACTCCGACGACCTGCTCTACCCGGACGCCGTGTCGATCGCGGTCGAGGCGTTCCTCGCGGAGCCAGACGTCGACTTCCTCTACGGTGACGGCACCGTGATCGACGAGGGCGGGAAGCCGCTCTGGGAGTGGCTGTCGCGGCCGGAGGACTGGCGGCTCCTCACCGGGTACTTCTTCCTCTGGAACGACTTCACGAACTGGATCATGCAGCCCGCGTCGTTCTGGCGGCGGTCGCTCGGCGAGCGCGTCGGGCTCTTCGACGAGGGGTTCCACTTCGCGATGGACGTGGAGTTCTGGATCCGCGTGGGGAGCTCCGGCGCTCGGATGAAGCACGTCCCGCAGCGGCTCGCGAAGTTCCGCATGGCCGACGGGACGAAGACGCTCTCGTCGCCGACGGCGTTCTGGGCCGATCACCTCGAGCTGTTCCGTCGTCACCACGGCGCCGCGCACATGAGGCGCTACGTGGAGCAGTACCTGTTCCAGGAGATGGCGAAGACGGGCTGCACGATCGACGAGGCGCGCGCGCGGTACGAGCGCATCGCCGCGAAGCGGTGGAGCGGGATCCCGGAGGGCGCCGCGCTCCTCGAGCTCGGGACCGCCGCGGTCCCGGGCGCGCTCGTGCGGCTCGCCGACGACGCGTGGAACACGGGCGATGCACGGCGCGCCCGCGCGGTGTTCCGGGAAGCGCTGGCGCGATCCCGGTCCGCGCTCCTCCACCCGCGCGCGCTGGTGCTCCTCGCGAAGCTCCTCTCCGGCCCGCTCGCGCCCCGCGTGCGGCGGCTCTGGTCGCGGGGGATCGAGCGCTACCGCGATCGCAGGTACCAGTACCGCTACCGGGAGGCCGCGCGCCGCGAGGCGCTCGAGGCCTAGGGGCCTCCGCGCCGGGCGCGCTCCCCGCCACGGGCGACGCGCTCGTACACGGCCGCCGTGCCCTGCGCCATCCGCTCGACGGTGAACAGCGCGGCCCGCGGCCGGAGCGTCGCCCGGAGCCGGGCGCGCAGCCCCGCGTCCTTCCACATCCGCCGCAGCGCGGCCGCGATGTCCTCGACGCTCTCGGGATCGAACATGAGGCCCTCGTCCCCGATGACCTCGGGCAGGCTCGTCGCGCGCGCGCACGCGACCGGGCAGCCCGCCGCCATCGCCTCCACGACCGGGATGCCGAAGCCCTCGAACAGCGACGGGAACATCATGAACTCGGCGCGGCCCAGCAGCAGCCGGATCCGCTCGCGCGGCACGTATCCCAGGCTGATGACCTGGTCCTGCAGCCGGAGGCGCTCGATCTCGCCGCGGATCGGCGCGGCGTCCGCCGCGTCCATGCCGGTGAGGACGAGCGGCAGATCGAAGCCGTCCGACGCCCTCAGGCGCGCCATCGCCTGGAGCAGGCGGGCGTGGTTCTTGTGCGGCCAGAATGCCGCCGGGTAGTAGAAGAACCGCGGGGGGAGCCCTTCCCCTCCGTCCGTCCCGGGGTCGACGGGCGCAGAGACGTCGTCCCCGACGGCGGTGTGCACCGTCGTGATCTTCTCCGGCGGGACGCCGTACCTCTCGACCAGGCTCCTCGCGGTGTACCCGGAGATGGCGATGAGGTGCGCCGCCTTGCGCGCCGCCGGCCGGTAGTTCTCCGCGCGCCACTCGAGCTCGGCCGCCGTGAAGAACTCCGGGTGATACTCCTGCTGGAGGTCGTGGAACGTCACGACGGTACGGCCCGGGTAACCGATCGGCACGATGAAGTTCTGCGGGAAGTGGAGCACGTCGAGGCGCGCGCCCTTCATGAGGGCGTTCAGGCCGCGGGCGTAGGCCCAGAAGATCATGCCCGGGACGAGACGATCCGCCGCCTTCACGAGCCGCGGGATGTGCACGCCGACGAAGACGAGCTCGCACCGCTCCGAGCGGAGGTCCTCGAAGAGCGGCGCGGTGAGGTAGTTCACGAAGAGGACGTACCGCTGCCCGTTGTCGAGCCGGCAGAGGCCGCGGACGAGCGTCTCGACGTAGGTCTGGACGCCGCCGCTCTTTCCCGGGACGAACTGCGTGAGGTTGATCCCGACCCTCACCGCGGCGCGCCTCCGCGGAGCACGTCGCGGCACGTCGCCACGATGCCCGCCGACAGCGCGGCTTCCCCGAGCTGCTCGAGGAGCTTCGGGTCGTTCCAGGGCGCGAGCGACAGGCGCCCGAGGGCCTTGAAGGCGCGGCGCCAGCGGTTGCGCCGGTGCCACGCGAGCATGCCGTCGAGGCGGTCCGCCGTGAGGGCGCCGCGCTTGCTCTCCACGTCCACGAGGCTGATGCCCTCGCGGTAGCAGCGCGTCAGGTAGAAGCGGCGCTTCATCCGCGCGCGCGGCACGCGATGGTGCACCACCGCGTCCGGCTGGTAGAAGATCCGGAACCCGGCGCCGAGCGCGTTCCACGCGAAGAGCGAGTCCTCCCCGGAGATCGGCCGCCCGGGCCGCGGGCCGGCCTGCTCGTCGAACCCGCCGAGCCGCTCGACGACCGCGCGGCGAACGACGAGGTTGCCGGTCATCGGCAGGCTGCCCTCCGGGAAGGGCGAGAGCGGCTTGCCGGGGTCGAAGACGCCGACGAGGTAGGCGCGGGATTCGGGGAACCACGGCGGGCGCGGCCCCTCCCAAAGCGGCAGGATCTTGCCGCCGACGAGGTCGGCGTCGGTCGTCTCGAACGCCCTCACCATCGCCTCGATCCAGGTCGGCTCCGGGACCGCGTCGTCCTCGGTGAAGGCGACGAGCGATCCCTTCGACGCCCGGAGGCCGAGGTTCCGCGCGAGGCTGACGCCCGCGACGGCACTGTGCAGGTAGCGATAGGCGAAGCCGCGCGGCGTCCGCGCCGCGACGATCTCTCGCGTCCGTTCGTCCGGGCTCTGGTCGACCGTGATCACCTCGAGCGGCGCGTAGGTCTGCCGCTCCAGCCCGTCGAGGCAGGAAGGCAGGACGTCCGCGCGGCGGTACGTCGGGATGATGACCGTCACACTCGGCTTCATGCGTTCGAGCCCCCCGCTCTCGCCGGCGTTGATCTCCGCGCGGCGACGAGCGAAGGTTACTCGATGAGTGCGCGTTTGCTAAGCACGTGCGCACGCCTCCGATGAGAATCGCCTTCTGCGGCCACTCCCACCACCGGACGACCGGCTCGTCGGAGTTCCTCCGCGACCTGCTTCGCGCGCGGGCCGACCTCGTCGACTTCTGGTTCGAGGGGTGGTTGACGGGCCGGCCGTTCGACGCGGCGCCGCTCGCGTCAGGCGACTTCGACGCGGTGGTCGTCTGGCAGGTGGAGCCGGTCGCCCGCGACCTCGCGGCGGCGGGGGCCCGGAACGTCACCTTCTTCCCGATGTACGACGGCTGCCACGCGAAGCCCGACTCGTTCTGGCGCTCCCTCGACGGCATCAAGGTCGTGTGCTTCAGCAGCACCCTGCACGCCCGGGTGCAGCGGCTCGGCGCCCGCAGCCGGCTCGCGCGCTACGCCCCGGACCCCTCCCGGCTGGGCCGCGCGAGCCCCGGCCCGGAGCTGGCCGGCTGGTTCTGGCAGCGCCAGCAGGACGTGACCTGGGCGACGATCCGCCCGCTCCTCGGCGAGACGCGGTTCAGTCGATTCACGCTCCACCGGGCGCTGGATCCGTCCCACGGCGAGCTGGTCGCGCCGTCCGCCGCGGACGCCTCCCGCTACGCGCTCCGCGCGACGGACTGGTTCGCCACGCGGGAGGAGGCGCTCGCCGACCTCCGCCGGCACAACGTCTACTTCGCGCCGCGGCTCCGGGAAGGCATCGGGTTGTCGTTCCTCGAGGCCCTCGCGATGGGGTTCCTCGTGGTGGCGCCGGATCACCCGACGATGAACGAGTACATCGTCTCGGGCGTGAACGGGCTGCTGTACGATCCCGCGGCCCCGGCGCCGCTCGACCTGTCCCGCCACATGGAGCTCGGCGAGCGGGCTCGCCGCTCCGCGGAGCACGCCTGGAGGAGGTGGGCGCGGTGCACGCCCGCGCTGCTCGACTTCATCGAGACGCCGACCGAGGACGTACCGCTCGTGGCGCCGCTCGACGCGTTCGACCCGCTCGCGCTCCCGCGGGCGCCGCGCGCGAGCGCGCCCGGCGCGACACGGACGCGCCGCGCCCCCCTGGCCGGCCCGGCCCCGGCCTCCGTCGAGGGCGGGCGCCGCCTCGTGCCCGGCGCGGGGGGCGAGCCCGAGCCGCTCGTCACCGTCGCCGTGGTGACGCGCGACGATGCGGCGATCCTGCCAGCGACCCTCGACAGCGTCCTGCACCAGGACCTCGCGCGCCGCGAGCTCGTCGTGCTCGACCGCGGCTCCCGGGACGGCACGCTGGAGCTGCTCCGCGCCCGCGGCGACGCGATCGATCTCTGGCGCAGCCTCCCGGACGACGGCGCCTGGGCTGCGCGGAACGCCGCCGCGGCGGCGGCCCGCGGCCGGTGGGTGCTCTTCCTCGACGCGGGCGACGGGCTCGCGGCGAGCGACGCCCTCTCCCGCGCGGTCGAGGACGCGCCCGCCGACGCGGACGCGATCATCGGCCACCACGTCGAGCGCCACGCCTGCGGCGGCGAGGAGCTGCGCCTCGCCCGCGATCTCGCGGAGTGCTGGTCGCTGCTCGGCGCGGGCCGTACCGACCTCCGCTGGCTCCTCGGCGTCCCCGCGCGCCAGGCGACGCTCCTCCGCACGGAGTGGCTCCGCGCGAACCCGTACCGTTCGGACCTCGGGTCCGCGGCGCACGACGAGGTCCTCGACCGGCTCGCGGCCTCGGGCGCGCGGGTGCACCATGCGCTCTCCCTGGTGGCGGTCCGAGCCGACGCGGCGTCGCGCCGGGATCGCGCGCGGAGCCTCGCGGACCGGCGCCGCGTCGCGCTGGCGGGCTCCGCGCGGCCGGACGCGGTCGCCGCGGGGTTCGCCGGGATCCGCGCCGAGCTGGCGCGCGAGGAGCTCCCGCGGCTCGGGACGGCGGCGGTGCTGCTCCGCCTCGGCCGCGTCCCGGGCGCGCGGAAGGAGCTCAGCGCGCGGCTGAGGCGGTTCCGGGCCGGGCGTCGCCGCGTGTAAGATGCGCTCCCGCCCTCCCGTCATGCGCACCTCCATCGTCGTCCTCACCTATGAGCGTCCCGACGCGCTCGCCCTCGCGCTCCGCGGCCTCGCCCGGCAGAGCGTGGCGCCGGACGAGGTGATCATCACGGACGACGGCTCGTCCCCGGCGACCCGCGCCTGCGTCGTGCGCGAGGCGCGCGGGTTCCCCTGCCCCGTCGTGTTCCTCACGCACGACCGCGGCGGCCCCCGGATGTCCCGCGCCCGGAACCGCGGGATCGCCGCGGCGCGGGGCGACTACGTGATCTTCCTGGACGGCGACCAGGTGCCGTCCCGCCACTTCGTCGCCGACCACCGCGCCTTCGCGCGCCCCGGCACCTTCGTCCAGGGCTCGCGCGCGCTCGCGTCCGCGGAGACCACCGCGCGGCTCCTCGCCGGCGGCGACCTCGACGTGTCCCCCCTCGAGCCGGGGCTGGGCCGGCGGCGCCACGCACTGCGGGCGCCGGCGCTCTGGTGGCTCTTCGCGCGTCGCCACCGCAGCCGGCGCGGCCTCAAGAGCTGCAACTTCGCCTTCTGGCGCGACGACCTCGTCCGGCTGAACGGCTTCGACGAGGAGATGACCGGCTGGGGGCTCGAGGACGGCGAGCTCGCCCAGCGCGGGTACCACCTCGGCCTCTGGCGCCGCGACCTGCGCCTCGGCGGCGGGGTGCTCCACCTCTGGCACGGGCCGCCGGGCGTCCTCCGGGACGACAACCCGAACTGGCTGATCTACGACGCCACGATCGCGTCGCGCCGCGTCCGCTGCACACGCGGGCTCGACGCCCACCTCGCCGAGCTCGCCGGGCCGCTGCCGGACCTCCGCGAGGAGGCCGATCAGGCCGCCTCGCCGCGCTGACGCGCCTCCCCCTCGAAGATCCGCCACAGGCGCGCGTACTCGCCGCCGCGATCGAGCAGCTCGTCGTGGCGGCCGATCTCGGCGATGCGGCCGTCCACGAGCACGACGATCTTGTCGGCGTGCCGGATCGTCGAGAGCCGGTGGGCGATGACGAGCGTGGTGCGGTGCCGGCCGCCCTCGAGCTCCATGAGCGCCTCGAGCGCGCGCTGCACCTCGCGCTCGCTCTCGGCGTCGAGGGCGCTCGTCGCCTCGTCGAGGACGAGGATGGGGGCATCCTTGAGGAACGCGCGAGCGATGGCGATGCGCTGGCGCTGCCCGCCGGAGAGGAGCACCGCGCGCTCGCCGACCCGGGTGTCGTAGCCCTGGGGCAGCTGCGAGATGAACTCGTGCGCCTGCGCCATGCGCGCGGCCCGCTCCACCTCCTCCTGCGAGAGCTCGGGGCGGCCGTAGGCGATGTTCGCGCGGACCGTGTCGTTGAAGAGCACCGTCTCCTGCGTCACGATGGCGAGCTGCGACCTCAGGCTCGCCAGGGTCGCGTCGCGGACGTTCATGCCGTCGATGGTGATCCGGCCGGAGGTCGGGTCCCAGAAGCGCGGGAGCAGGTTGGAGATGGTGGTCTTGCCGCCGCCCGACGGGCCGACGAGCGCGACCACCTCGCCCTTCGCGATGGTGAGGTCGAGGTCCTGCAGCACCGGGCGGTCGCCGTACGAGAAGCCGACGCCCTCGAACCGGATCGCCTCGCGGAACGGCGGGAGCTCCGCCTTGCCGTCGTCGCGGACCGAGGACTCCGCGTCGAGGATCTCGAAGACGCGGGCGCCGGACGCGGCGCCGATCATCGCGAGCTGCCCGACGCGCCCGAGCTGCTTGACCGGCTGGTACAGCAGGAGCACCGCGGCGACGAACGAGAAGAACTTCCCGGCGTCGAGCTGCCCGCCGAGGATCTTGCCGCCCACCCACCAGATCGTGAAGGCCATGCCCGCGGCGGCCATCACCTCCATGAGCGGCGACGAGAACGCGCGGAGCGCGGTGATCCGCCGCTCGAAGCGCATCAGGTTGCTGTTGGCCTTCGCGAACCGCTGCTGCTCCCAGCGCTCCATCCCGAAGGCCTGCACCACCCGGATCCCGGCCAGCGCCTCGAGCGCGATCTCCGAGATGAGGCCGAGACTCGCCATGGAGTCGCCGGTCGAGGTGCGCATCCGCTTCGCGATCCGGACCACCGGGAAGAGCGTGAGCGGCACCGCGCCGAACACCATGATCGAGAGCTTCCAGTCGAGGAGGAAGCAGTTCGCGAGCATCACGATGACGGTGATGCCGTCGCGCAGGTACGTGGACACCGCGTCCGTCACCGCGAGCTGCACCATCTGGACGTCGGTGGAGAACCGCGAGAGCAGGTCGCCGGAGTGGTGCCGGGAGTGGAACGCCGGCGGGAGCCCCACGAGGCGGTTGAAGAGCGCGCGGCGGAGGTCGGCGACCATCCGCTGCGAGATGACGCCCATGAGGAAGAACTGGCCGAAGTAGGCGAGCCCCTTCACGAGCGCGACGCCGAAGATGACGAACGGCAGGATCGCGAGGAGCTGGTGCCGGTCCACCGTCGCGAGCTTCCCCGCGAGGTCGAACCGCTGCGGCAGCATCCGCGCGACGGTCTGCATCGACGAGGTGCGGCCGGTGAAGAGGAAGTCGAGCGCCGGGCCGAGCAGGTTCACGTACGCGGACGTCGCGCTCGCGAGCACGATCATGCAGAGCAGCGCGACGACGAAGTGCCAGCGGTACGGCCAGCCGAAGCGGAAGAGGCGGAGGTAGGTTTTCACGCGGGGGTCCCATTTACCGCGACGGCGGCGGCGGCGCGAGATCCGCCGGCGCCGGGGCGCGCCAGGGGCGCGGCGCGGCCTGGCCACGCTTGTAGGCCCATCGCGCGATCTTCTTCAAGACGACGACCCCGGGCACGAGCCGGCGCGGCCGGAGCCGCCGGGTGGCGGCGCGACGGTACGCGGCCGGATCGACCGGCGGGGCCGGAGCGAGCACGTCCGGCGCCGCGCACGCCTCCGAGGGCACGTCGCGCAGCTCGGGGTGCTTCTCCCACAGGAGCGGATCGGCCTCCCCGTAGCGCCGGAACTGCCGCGCGAAGGCCGGCAGGCCGCGGAGCGTGCTCGGGTACGCGAAGTCGTGGCGGACGACCGCCGCCGTGGCGAGCCCGATCGTGCCCAGGGCGCGGAGCCGGTGGCTGAAGTCGAAGTCCTCGCCCGCCGCGCTCGGGAACCGCTCGTCGAACCGGACCCGGGCGAGGGCCCCGGCACGGACGGCCATGTTGCAGGTGTTCGCGTACAGGAGCGTCGCGTGCCCCGGGACGATCCACCGCCCATTCAGGGACCCCGCGAAGTCGTGGTAGCGGTCGAGCAACGTCCGACCGAGCGCGCACGTCACCCCGCCGGCGGCGACGTGCCCGCTCGAGTCCAGGAAGGCCGCCATCGCTTGGCACCAACCCGGATCGGGTACGCAGTCGACGTCCGTGAAGAGCACGACCGTCGCCCCGAGCTCGAGGGCGCGGGCGACCCCGCGGTTGCGCGCGGCGGCCGGCCCGGCGTTCCGTTGTCTCAGGATCTCGGCGCGCTCGGGGAGGGTCGGAAACGCGAGCGGACTGCCGTCGTCGATCACGACGAGGCGGCTCACACCGGGCTGCGACAGAACGGCACTGGCGCACCTGGCGAGCTGGTCGGGCTCGTGCGGACGCGACAGGAAGGCCGGGATCACGACGATGTACATATTGCGGGTTCCCCTGGGTCTCTCAGTGTACCCGCAGCCACGCAGGGGCGCCGAGGCGACAGGCGCTTGCAAGAACGCGCCCTCTCGGGATAAGCCTCGACGGGCTCGGGGGGAAGGACATGCGTCTCGGCGGCTTCGTCATACACAGCAGCAACGCCTTTACGCTGCGTCGCTGTCTCGATTCCCTCGCGGCCGTCTGCGACGATCTGGTCGCGGTGGACACCGGGTCGACGGACGGGTCTGCCCGGCTGGCGGCGGGCCGCGGGTTCCGCGTCCTGCACCGGAAATGGGAAGGATATGGCGCCGCCCGCGCCGAGGCCGTGGCCGCGCTCGGCGACTGCGACTGGATCCTCTTCCTCGACTCGGACGAGTGGCTGGAGCCAGAGGCGCTCGAAGCGATCCGCCGCTTCAAGTCGAATCCCCCGGACGCACCGTGCGTCGAGGTCACCCGGCACGACTGGGCGGAGCTCGACGGCCGGCGGTTCCTCTACCGGAGCGAGCACCACGTCCGGCTCGTGCGCCGCGACCACGCCCGCTGGGACCGGTCCATGATCGTCCACGAGGCGCTGCCTCCGGCGCGCACGGTCTCGATCGGCGCGTCCGTCGAGCACCTCTTCGCGACGTCGATCGACGGGATGCGGAGCAAGGTGGACCGGTACGCGCTCCTCTGGGCGCTGCGGCACTACCGCGAGGGCCGCCGCGCGAAGTGGCCGCCGGCGCAGTGGGTGGCCCATCTGTTCCGCGAGCTCGTGCTCAAGGGCGCGCTGATGTGCGCGCGCCCGGAGGCATGGCGCCTCGCGGTGACGATCTCCGGGTATCACGCCCGGAAGTACCAGCTCCTCCGCGAGGTCGCGGATGGACGCCACGACCGCCTCCTCAAGCTGCTCGAGACGGGCCGGCTCGTCGAGCTGTTCGAGGCGCTGCCCGGCGCGCCCTCCGTCGGGCGCGAGGCGCTCGAGCCGCGGTACGAGCCGGCCGCCCCCGAGGCGGACGAGGCGCTCGAGCCGCGGTACGAGGCCAGCGCGGGAGCGTTCGAGGGGAAGTGACGCGAGGCCGGCGCCGGCCGCGGTCGCCTCGTCGGCCGCGCTGGCCGACCCGGCCGCGCTGGCTCCGGTGGCCGCGCCGCCTCCGTTGGCCCGCGCTGCCGCGCGCCGCATGGATCGCGCTCGCCCTCGCCGTGCTCCTCGCCGCGGACGTCGCGTACCAGCTCGCGCGAAAGCCCACGGAGCTCCTGGGCCTCGTCGCGGCGCCCCGGCCGAAGGCGCCGGACGCGACGTGGGCGGAGTACGGCGCCCTCTTCGACGCCCACTCGACGGCCCTCGTCCGGCCGGAGCTGCTCGCCGCCCTCGCGCAGGCCGAGAGCGCCGGCGATCCGCTGGCGCGGACGTACTGGCGCTGGCAGTGGAGCTGGAACCCGCTCGACTTCTACGCGCCGGCGTCGAGCGCCGTCGGTCTCCTGCAGATCACCGACGGGACGTTCGAGCAAGCGCGCCGGCTCTGCATCCACGGCCACGAGGTAGCGCGCGACGGGCCGTGGTCCGACCCGCGGACGTGCTGGTTCAACGGGCTCTACTTCCGGACGCTGCCGGGCGACGCGATCGAGATGACCGCGGCAATGCTCCACCTCGCGATCGAGCGGATCCTCGCGGAGCAGCGGGTCGCGCGCGCGAGCCCGGACCAGGTCGACCGGCTCGCGGCGGTGATCCACCTGTGCGGCCCGGAGCGCGGCGCCGCATACGCCCGGCGCGGCTTCCGCGCGGTTCCCGGCGAGCGCTGCGGCGATCACGACCTCGCGGAGTACGTCGGGCGCGTCGAGGGGTTCGCGCGGACGTTCGGGCGGATGAGGATGCGGGCGGAGCGGTGAGCGACTCGCCCTAGAACGCGTGCACGAACAGCCCGCTCCGCAGCTTCGGCTCGAACCACGTGCTCTTCGGCGGCATGAGCTTGCCCGCGTCGGAGACCGCGATGAGCTGCTCGATGCGGGTCGGGAACAGGTGGAGCGCGAGCGACCAGCCCTCCTCCTTCACCCGGCGCTCGAGCTCGGCCGCGCCGCGGATGCCGCCCACGAAGTCCACGTCCTTCGACGTGCGCGGGTCCTGGATGCCGAAGAGCGGCGCGAGGAGCTGGTCCTGCGCGATGGAGCAGTCGAGCGCGGCGACGGGATCCTTCGCCTCGAAGCTGCCGGGGCGCACGCGGGCGCGCCACCAGCGGCCGCCGAGGTAGACGCCGAACGAGAGCGGCGCGTCCGGGCGCGGCTCGCTCGCCGGCTCGACGTCCATGACGGCGCGCAGCGCCGCGAGCAGCTCGTCCGGCGAGCGGCCGCGCGGATCGCGGACGAGGCGGTTGTACGCGAGGATCTGCATCTGGTCGTGGGGGAACACGACCGCGAGGAAGACGCCGTGCTCCCCGGGCTGGCCGCGCCGCTTCGCGTGGACGCGGGACGCCGCCGCCGAGCGGTGGTGCCCGTCCGCCACGTAGAGCGCCGGCACGGCGCGGAAGAGCGCCTCGATGCGCGCGCCGATGGCCGGCGGGACGACCCAGAGCTGGTGGCCCACGCCGTCCGGCGTCACGAGGTCGTACTCCGGCGCGGCCCGCTTCACGTCCTCGACCGCGCGATCGATCTCCGCGACGGCGCGGTAGGTGAGGAACACGGGCTCGTCGTGCGCGGACAGCGTGTCGATGTGCCGGACGCGATCGTCCTCCTTGTCGGCGCGCGTCTTCTCGTGCTTCTTGATGACGTCCCGGTCGTACTCGTCGACGGACGCGCACGCGACCAGGCCGGTCTGCCGGTGCTCTCCCATCCGCTGTGCGTAGACGTACAGGCGCGGCTCCGCCTCCTGGCGCAGCACGCCGCGGCGGACGAGCTCGGCGAGGTTCTCGGCGCCCTTCGCGTACACGGGATCCGAGTGCTCGTCGGTCCCCTCGGCGAGGTCGATCTCCGGCCGCGAGACCCGCAGGAAGCTGTCCGCGTTCCCCTTCGCGAGCGCCCGCGCCTCCTTCGTGGAGACCACGTCGTAGGGGGGCGACGCCACCTTGCCGGCCAGGCCGGCGGGCGGACGAAGGGCGCGGAAAGGGACGACCGTGGCCATCGCGTGTGCCTCCGAAGCTCCGGCGCGCTCGCCGGGGCGCTTCTTCTAGCAGAACGCGATCAGCCCCACAGCTTCTCTTCGCGGTGCTTCAGGACGCGGCCGCAGACGCAGCAGACCGCGATGCGGCCTCCGGCAGCGGCGCGGCGTCCGTCGGCGTACGTGTGCTGGCAACCATCGAGCAGCCGCGCCTCCTCCGCGCGCAGCGCCGCGAGCGCGGCCTCGTGCTTCTCGATGTCGGCCCGCAGCTCGTCCCGGCGAGCGAGGATCTCGGCCTGCGTCACGGCGCACCTCCGGAGGTTCGCCCCTCCCGCCGGTCAGTGTACTTGATCCGGCGCCTCTGTCTCGACCCCGGCCCGGACGGCCGTGGTAAGAACGACCGCCGACCGCCCCCGGAGAACCCATGAGAAAGGCCGCCCTGGCCGTCGCCCTCGCCCTCGGTCTGCCCGCCGCCGCGCCCGCGAAGCCGGCCGCGGCGCGCGCGGACGCGATGACGCCCGAGGAGAAGGCGTTCTGCGCGAGCGAGCTCGAGGTCGTCGAGAAGCGGACGCGGGTCTTCCAGGCGCAGGGGCTCGGGGCGGCGGAGATCGACCGCCGGAACGAGGGCCCTCGCCAGAACCTCGCCGACTGCCGCCGCCGGTTCCAGTCCGATCAGCGCCGGATCGCGGAGGAGCAGGAGGATCTCGCCGAGGTCGACCGCCGCGCCGGCCCGACCGCGACCGAGGTGGAGCGGGAGCGCGTCTGGAGGCAGCTCCGGCGCGAGCGGCTGGCCGGGAAGAGCCCCGCGTCGCTCACCCCCGAGGAGAAGGCCGAGCTCCAGGCCGGCGTGCAGGAGGAGCTCGCCGCGACGCACCAGACCCTCGACACCGTCCACGCGCGCGACCCGTTCTTCATGCGCCAGGTCCACTCCGCCCTCGCGTGCTACCACGGCGATCGGCGCGAGGATCTCCGCGCGGCGCTGAGCCACGAGGAGAGCCTCGTGAAGGTCGGGACGGGTGACAGGACCCGGCTCTACGCGCTCCGCGCCGACCTGAAGCAGTCCGAGGAGGTGCTCGCGCGGAGCCGCGAGGCTGCGCGCACGCTCCCCGACGGGCTCGCGCGCTGCTCCGAGCCGCAGACCGCGGTCCTCGCCCACTGCCTCGGCATCCGCTTCGAGGGCAAGAAGAACGAGCCGGCGTGCGAGTCGGAGCAGATCCAGCAGTACATCCGCTTCATCAAGTAGGTCCGCCCTCCCCCCGCGCGCCGGGCCGCGCAAGGTTTGCAGCAGCGGGGATTTTCGCCGCGTACCTTGCGCGTGTGACACGAAGATGTCACACGTCCGCCCACCCGAGCGAGCGGCTGTTCCCCGCGGAATATTGGGACCTTAGCCGATTTTTTACACTCTGGGCACGTGCATTGCTCTGACGCACGCCCTCTCGCTTCGTCCGCCGCCCGGCCGAACGACCGACCGCGTCCTGCTGCGGCCGGCCGTTCGCCGGAGAACCCGGAGACCCGATGCCCAGGAAGCTCCCGACGTTCGTTCTCGCCGCCGCGCTCCTCGGTGCCGTCGTGTCCTGCGACGCGGCCCGCCCCGTCGCCGGCTCGACCGATCCCACCACCGCGTCCGGCACGGACTGCACCCACTGCCACGGCGACCCGAACCGCGCCGACGCGAGCGCGCTCGTCCGCGCGGCGCCGCCCGTCTCGGTGGACGGCAGCGACGGCGGCGCCCACCTGGCGCACCTCCGCGGCGGTGCGCTGCGCGGCCCCGTCGACTGCGCCGAGTGCCACGTCGTGCCGACGAGCACGCGCCACTTCGACGGCAAGATCGATCTCTCCTTCGGCCCCCTCGCGCGGAGCGGCGGCGCCCAGCCCGTCTTCGCCGGCGGCTCCTGCGCGAGCGTCTACTGCCACGGCGCGACGCTGAGCGCCGGGGGCAGCAACATCGCGCCCGTGTGGACGGCGGGCGCGTCGCAGGCGGCGTGCGGCACGTGCCACGGCGCGCCGCCTCCCGCGCCGCACACGACCAGCACCGCGTGCGAGAGCTGCCACACCGGCTACACCGCGACCTCCGTCAACCTCGCGACCCACATCAACGGGACCATCGAAGTCGCGGGGGCGGCCTGCACGAGCTGCCACGGCGACGCGACCCGCGCCTCGAACTCGGCCGCCCCGCCCCTCGGCACGAAGGGCGAGACCGCGACCACCACCCGCGCCGTCGGCGCGCACCAGGTCCACCTGAACGGGAACGCCCTCGGAAACGCGGTCGCCTGCACCGAGTGCCACACGGTCCCCACGTCCACGAGCCACTCGAACGGCGTCGTCGACATGACCTGGGGCACGCTGTCGAAGACCGACGGCGCCGTCCCGACCTGGACCGGCACGACCTGCGCGAACTACTGCCACGGCTCGAACCTGAACGCCGGCGGCACGAACACCACGCCGAGCTGGACCGGCGGATCGGCGCAGGCCGCCTGTGGCACCTGCCACGACGCGCCGCCCCCTCCCCCGCACACGACGAGCATCGACTGCGGCAGCTGCCACGCGGGCTACACCGCGACGACGGTGAACCTCGCGACGCACATCAACGGCACCATCGAGGCATCGAGCGCGCACCCGGCGGGCTGGTCGGCGAAGGAGCAGCACGGCTACACCGTCAACAGGCAGGGGCTCTCGACCTGCAAGATCTGCCACGGCACGAACCTCGACGGCGTCGGCGGCACCGGCCCGAGCTGCGCGTCTTGCCACCAGAGCGCTGGCATCACGAGCTGGCAGACGAGCTGCACGTTCTGCCACGGGAACCGGACCTCCAGCGCGGCGAACCCGCCAGTCGACACGCAGGGCGGCACCGCGGCGACGAACGTCTCGGTCGGCGTGCACGCGGCCCACGTCGGGACCACGATCACCGCCCCGATCGGCTGCGTCCAGTGCCACCCCGACCGCACGGGCTCGAACGTGATCACCGACGCCGCCCACATCGACGGCGACGGCGTCGCCGAGGTGGTCTTCGGCGCGCTCGCGAAGACCGGCGGCGTCACCCCGGTCTACTCGCGGGCGAGCGCGACGTCCGCGACCTGCTCGTCGACGTACTGCCACGGCAACTTCTTCGGCGGCGCGACGACCGCCGTGCCGAGCTGGACGTCCACCACGCAGGCGACCTGCACGACCTGCCACGGCGCACCGCCGTCGGTCGGCGCGCAGGGCCACCACTCGTTCCGCGCCTGCAGCGACTGCCACGTGAGCTACACGAGCACCTCGGTGAACGTGTCGCTCCACATGAACGGCACGCCGGACGTGGGCAACCGGATCACGAGCTACAGCACCACGACGCACACCTGCACCAATAGCTGCCACGGTAACGAGACCTGGCGGTGACCGGCCGCCCGGCCCCGGGGGTCCTCCCCCCCGGGGCCGGCGCCGCGATCCCTCGGCATGCGGGTCGGTGGGAGCGGGGCAGCCCCGGCGAGCCGCGCCCGGCTTGATCACGGACAAGCTCCGCGCGCGCGGACGGGGGCATTCTGCCCCGGAATCGCCCGGCGTTCCGGGCGCCTGCATCGTCCTGCCGAGGAGCCGAGGACTCTCGACCATGCGCACCCACCGAATCGCATCACTCGCGGTCATGCTGGCCGCCGCCCTGACGGGCTGCAACTCCGCGCGTCCGCTCGCGGAAGGCACCGCCAGCAACTGCACCGGCTGCCACGGCGGCAAGGACAACTCGACCGGCGCGCCGCCCTACGACCGGAACGGCCTCGACAAGACCCCCGCCGTCGGCGCGCACACGACTCACCTCGACGACGGCGTGACCTGCGACTCCTGCCACGTCGTGCCCGAGAACGTGAACTCGCCCGGCCACATCACCGGCGGCCCGGCGACGGTGACGTTCGGCCCCGCGGCCAAGCTGAACGGCGCGAGCCCGCAGTACGACCACGCCACCCATGCCTGCTCCGGCACGTACTGCCACGGCGCGACGCTCCACGACGGCGCGAAGACGACCGTCGGCTGGAGCGACATCGGGCAGGTGGACTGCACCTCCTGCCACGGCTACCCGCCGGTCAGCGTGGCGCCGCACTCGTCGGCGACGCTGGTCTGCCACTCCTGCCACGCCGACACCGTCGACGCGAACGAGACGCCGATCCCGGGCGGCAAGCACATGAACGGCACCGTGGACGTGAACGGCCACCCCGCGAACTGGGTCACGGTGAACGCGAACAACGTGATGATCCACGGCCTCGCCGCGGACTATCACGACCCGGCGTACCCGAACGGCCTGAACGACTGCCGGACGTGCCACGGCACGAACCTCGACGGCGGCATCGCGAACGTCTCCTGCGACAAGTGCCACACGAACGCGACCGCCGCCTGGCGGACGGACTGCACGTTCTGCCACGGCACGTCGACGCGCAGCCAGAACCCCGCAGCGCCGCCCGTGGACACGCAGGGGAACACCACGCCGGCGAGCCTCGGCGTGGGCGCCCACCAGACGCACCTCTTCGGCCGGACGGAGAACCCGATCTCCGACGGCGTGCTCTGCACGGACTGCCACACGGTCCCGACGGACATCTCCCACGTGAACGGCCAGGTGCAGCTCGCCCTGAAGCAGCCGGGGACCGCGAACGCCATCGGCGCGTTCGACCCGAACACCGGGAACTGCTCGAACGTGTACTGCCATGGCAACTTCCGGAACGGGAAGGCGCAGGCGTCCACGACGACGCCCAACGTGCCGGTCTGGACGGCGACGTCGGGCCAGAACGCGTGCGACACCTGCCACTCGGCGCAGACGACGAACCCGACCGACGGTCACGTGGTGACGGCGCACCTGAACCTCGGGTGCAGCTCGTGCCACGGGACGGGGTACGGCACGCCCCTGCAGGACAACACGCCCGCGCAGCCGACCCTCGTGAACCCGACACTGCACGTGAACGGCACCGTGAACACCGAGACCGCGCAGTCGAACTTCGGGTACAGCACGACGGCGCACACCTGCTCGCAGGGGTGCCACGCCGCCGACGCGGCGCACACCTGGTTCTAGCGACCCGCACCGCCTGAAGACGTGAGGAGGCCGGGGGTCCGCCCCCCGGCCTCTTCTCTTTTTCGGGGATCCGCGCGCGGCGGCGTCAGCGGGCCCGCGGGGAGCCGAGCTGCACGAGCGGCCCCACGTCCCGCCGGAGCCGCGGCTCCCGGGCGCCGCGCTCGCGGAGCGCCCGGTACGCCGCCGCGAGCGCGTCGCGCGCCGCCGCGACCCGCGCCTCGTCGGAGGCTCCGATCCAGCCGGTGATGGCCTCCAGCTCGAGGCCGAACCGTCGGAGCACGGCGAGCCGGATCGGGGCGAGGGCCGCCGCGTCGAACGGCACGTCGAGCGCCGCGAAGTAGTCCTCGGCCTCGGTCAGCCCGTGCAGATCGTCGAGCCGCATGACGCCTCCCCGGCAGTCTCCGCCGACGTCGGCCGCGGCGTGCGCTCGCCGCGCGCGACCTCGGCCGCGAACCTCGCGAACCACGCGAGCGCCGCCTCCTCGATGAACGCGTGGGCGTGCTCGCTCACCGCCTCGATCCCCGCGGCGGCGAGCTTCTCGCGCGGGCACCGGCCCACCTTCGCGACCAGCACCGCGGTGCAGTCCGAGAGCGCCGCCAGCGCACCCTCGAGCGCGTCGTCCTCGCCCTCCCCCCCGACGCAGTACGCGTCCACGCGCCGGAGGCCGACGAGGCGGGCGCCGGCGCGTGACACGTCGTAGACCTGGAACGAAGGCGCGTGCCCGAAGTGCTCGTTCACGCGCCCTTCCCCGCGCGTGGCGACCGCGACGCGCGCCCGGAGATCGGCCGGGACGCTCGCGACCGCGCGGAGCCGCTCGGCGCGGGCCCCGGCTGCGCGATCGCGGAGGCGCTCGACGGCGGCGCGGTGGGCGGCGCGCACCTCGGCCGCGTCCTGGGCCGGTCCGGGCGGGAGGCGCGCGAGCGTGAACTCCTGGCTGCGATCCTGGCCGAGGAGGCCCACCGCGTCCGCCCGGCACTGCCGGCAGTGGCGCATCACGCGCGCGTCGCCCTCGCACGCGCGCTGCACCGCCTCGAGCTCCTCCGCCGTCGGACCGCGCTGGCCGGTGAGGCCGTAGTGCGTGCCGTGCGCGGGGTCGCTGATGAGCGGCATCACGTTGTGCACGAACGCGCCGAGGCCGCGGACGGCGCGGTTCACCTCGACGAGGTGGCGGTCGTTCACGCCGGGGACCAGCACCGAGTTCACCTTCACGAGCATCCCCGCCGCGACGGCCCGGCGGACACCCTCGAGCTGGCGCCCCGACAGCACCTCGGCCGCGGCGCGCCCCTCCAGCCGCCGCCCGCCGTGGACGATCCACGGGTGGATCCGCGCGCCGACCTCGGGGTCGACCATGTTGATCGTGACCGTCACGTGGTCCACCCCGGCCGCCCGGAGCTCGTCCACGTGGTCCGGCAGCGCGAGGCCGTTCGTCGAGACGCAGAGCCGGAGGTCCGGCGCGGCGGCGCGCACGAGGGCGAGGGTGCGGAAGGTGCGCTCCGGGTTCGCGAGCGGGTCGCCCGGCCCCGCCACGCCCACGACGGCGAGCTGCGGGAGCTCGGCCGCGACCGCGAGCACCTTCCGCAGCGCCTCCTCGGGCGAGAGCCGCTCGGAGACGACGCCGGGACGGCTCTCGTTGGCGCAGTCGAACTTGCGGTTGCAGTAGTGGCACTGGACGTTGCACGCGGGCGCGACCGCGACGTGCATCCGCGCGAAGTGGTGGTGGGCCTCCTCGCTGTAGCAGGGGTGGTTCCGGAGCTTCTCCGCGATCGCCTCGGGCAGGACGGCGGGTGCCTCGCCGAGCCCGCACCCTCCGGAGAAGCGGCAGTTCGCGGCGGCCGGGACCTCGGGGGAGACGACGGGGAGCTTCACGGCGCACCTCTCGCGACGTCGGGGAACCGCTCGATGAGCTCGACGCCCTCGGCGACGAGCCGCTCGCCCGCCTCGGCGAGCGCCTCGACCGAGTCGAAGCCGAAGGCGATCACGTCGCGGAGCGTCCGGCTGAGCACGACGAGCCGGCCCGCGATCAGGACGACGCGGCCGAAGCCGTCGTGGTGCATGCGGAGCATCGGCTCGCAGTGCACGCCGGTGCGCCGCTCGATGGCGGCGCCGACCGCGGCGTGGAACACGTCGATGCGCCAGAACACCTCGGGGTCGGGCGCGCCGGAGAGGGGCGCCGCCCGACGCGACCGCGGGACGACGAGCGGCGCGAGGAGCTGGAAGTCGCTCTCGCCCTCCCCGCCATCGGCCTCGCGGAAGCGGCGCACCAGCTCGCCGAGGAATCCGCCCGCGTACGCGTCGCCGCCGGTCACGCCAATCATCGACCGCCCTCCGGGAGGTGCTGGCCGATGGCGGCCGGGTACGTGCTCGAGGACGTGGCGCTCATCGGCGGTCCCCGGACGGTGTTGCAGGGCGCGCGCCAGCGAGCGGGAGCGGAGCCCGCGCGGGGCGTTCGTTCCGCGTCGCCCGCGCGAACCATGGGAAACGCGCGATAGCCGGCGCGGATGCGGTGCCCGGCGCGGCCGCGGCGCGCGCCGCCGCTCGGGCGAGCGGCGGGCCGCGAGCACGGCGGACGGCCGCAGCGCCCGGAAACCGCGCGAGCCGTGAGCGCGGCGCGGGCAGCGCAGGCGCCCTTCGACTCCGCGGCGCTGCACGCCGCGACGCCCAGGGCGAATGGAAGGACGCCCCGCTCGGCGCGAGCGGGTTCCAGGGCGAGGCGACGGGCGAGCGGATTTCGAGGACGAGGCGGCGGGCGAGCGGGCGCGCGCCGGGAGGCGCCGTCGCCGCGCACGAGCGAAGACGCCCCGCCGCGCGGGGTTCACCCGCGGGCGAGGCGTTCGAAGAGGACGACGCCGGGACGCGCCTACGCGGCGACGGGCTCGAAGGAGAACGCCTCCTTCTTGCACGTGCGGCCACAGGCCTCGCACCCGATGCAGTCGTCGGGGTTCGCGACCGTCACGAACATCTTCGCGGACTCCTCCTCGTCGACCTCCTTCGGCTCCAGGACTCCGTGGGCGCAGATCTTCACGCACCGGCCACAGCCGATGCAGCGCTCGTCGTCCACCGACCGGACGAACTTCGGGGTCCATTCCTTCTTACCGCGGGTCAAACCCTGGATGTACGCCACAGTGCCTCCTTGCACGTTGCTCGCGCGCGCCGCGCGCGTCACTCTTCCGCGGCGGCCGCGACGCCGCCGTTCATCGCCCGACGCAGCCACGGGGGCGGGTTCCCCTTCAGGACCTCCTGGAGCCGCGCCACGAGGTCTCCGATCGGGACCTCCGCCTGCGTCTTCATCGGGTGGATCCGCCGCGAGACGAGCTTCGCCGCGGCGGGGCCGCCGATCTGCACCGTGTAGACGATGGCGCAGTCCGCGACGGCCGCCGCGCGGGCGGCGATCCGGTCCTCCTCGTCGGCGGCGCTCGTGATGGCGCTCACCTTCCCGACGAGCTCGGCGCGGTCCGGCCCCACCTCCCAGACGTAGAACGCGCTCGCCATCCCGAAGTGCTGGTCCACCGCCTCGCCGGTGCTGCTCGTGAATGCGATCTTCATGTCAGTTGTGCGCGAGCTTCTGCGCCTCCGTCGCGTTGGCCTGGAACAGGTTCGCCACCTCGAACACCAGGTTCATCGTGCCGCGGTACCCGACCCACACCTTCTGGTGCGCGCCGAGCCGGTCGAACACCGGCAGCCCCGTGCGAAGGTGAGCCTTCACCCCGGCCTTCGCCGCCGCCTGCCGCCCGTTCGAGTTCGCGACGAGGAGGTCCGCGCCGCGCGCGGCGTCCTCGAGGTCCTCGAGATCGCCCACCCGCACGTCCGCGCAGGGGAGCGCGTCGAGGCCGCGGGTGCGCGTCGCGGAGAGGAGCGTGGTGAGCTCGCAGCCCAGGCCCGCGAGGAACCGCGCCAGGCCCTTCAGGTGGTCCGCCTCGAGCGCGATGACGACCTTCTTCCGGCCGAGCTGGTAGTGGCTGTCGACCATCGCGTCGAGCAGGCGGCTCCGCCACCGCCGCAGCGCCTCCGGCGCGCGCTGGCCCGAGATGGCCTGGAGGACGGCGACGAGGTGGTCGACCTCGGCGAGGCCCGTCAGCGAGGTGAAGCCGTGCGCGGGGATCCCGAACGCCTCCTCCAGCCGCCGCGCGGCGCGGGCGAGGGAGTCGCCGACGTAGATCGTCGCGGCGCTCCGGCCCGCCCTCCGGAGCTCCTCGACGGGGATCCCGCCGGTCGAGAGGGGCGAGACCACGTCGTCGACGTGGCCGTCGAGCGCGCTCGAGACGTCCGGGATGGTGACGACGCGCAGCCCGAAGGACTCGACGAGCGTCTTCACCTCCTCGACGTCCGCCGGCGTCAGGTGGGCGCCGGGGAGCAGGTTCACCTGGTCGGGGATCCGTTCGCCGCCCTCCGCCAACGTCGAGACGATGGCCTCGACCGCGGCGGCGTAGCCCTCCTGCATCGACCCCGAGTAGTCGGGGGTCGACGCCCAGACCACCGGCGTCGCGGCGAGCTCCGGGTTCTCCTTCCGGAACTGCACGATCGCGCTCCGCACGTCGTCGCCCATGGTCTCGGTGAGGCCCGAGGTCATCACCCCGACGACGCCGGGCTCGAACTTCTCGACGACGCGCCGGAGGCCTCTCTTCAGATTCTCCCAGCCGCCGAAGATGGCCGTGTCCTCGCTCATCGCGGTGGAGTTGAGGGCGATGGACTCCTTGAAGTGCCGGGAGAGCTGGAGCCGGATGAACGTGGAGCAGCCCTGGGCGCCGTGCAGCAGCCCGAGCATCCGATCCACCCCCAGGTAAGCAAGCGTGGCGCCGAGCGCGGGCGAGTTCTTCTGCGGGTTCACGGTCGCGGCCTTGGTCGGGACCGGGACGCGGGAGGCGGAGAGGTCCTCCGCCTCGAGCGCGGCGCGGTGGCCGGCGGCGCGCGCCCGCTCGGCCTCCAGCGCCTCCGGGGCGAGCTCCCACGGCGCCGGAGCCTCGAGCGCGCGCCAGATCGGGTTGTTCACCGTGAGATCGAGCTGCCTCGCGAACGTGATCATCCCGTCGTAGCCAGCGTACGGGTGCGCGCGACCGTGGTTGATGTCGAGGAAGGGCGTGCGGGTCTTCAGGGCGAGGAACTTCGTCTTTCCGCCGGCGACGATGAGGTCCGGGACCTTCTCGCGCATGACCGCGAGGAGTCCGGCCGTCGAGGTGTCCTCGATGATCCCGGCGTCCCTGTGCATGAGGGACTTCATCCGGTGGAAGTCCTCGAGCGTGGAGTTCTGCGTGCCCGCCGCCAGGATCTCGACGCCCAGCTCCCGCAGGGCGTTCACCATCGACCAGGTCTTCACGCCGCCGGTGAAGAGGACCGCGCGCTTCCCCTCGAGGCGCGCCCGGTACGGCGCGATCGCGGCGCGGCAGCGCCGCTCCTCGTCGGCGACGAGGGCCTCCACCCGGTCGCGCATCACCGTGGAGCCGTCGCCCTTCGCCTCGTCCAGCGCCGCGGCCATGTCCCGGAGCGCCTTGGCGGTATCCGTCATCCCGTAGAACGACTCCTCGAGGTACGGGATGCCCCACCGCTTCCGCATCTTCTTCGCGAGGTTGGTGAGGCTCTTCGAGCAGATGATGACGCTCAGCCGCGCGCGGTGCGCGTACCGGAGGTCCTCGAAGCGCGCGTCGCCGCTCACGCAGGAGAGGACGCGGATCCCGAGCCGCTCGAACAGCGGCAGCATCCCCCAGAGGTCGCCGGCGATGTTGTACTCGCCGATGAGGTTCACGTCGTAGTCGGTGACGGTGGCGGGCTCGGCCGTCCCGATCACGTGATCGAGCAGGACCTCGCCGGCGAGCCGGTTTCCGATGTTCTTGTCGCCGATGAAGCCCGGCGTGTTCACCGGGATGACCGGGATCGGCACCTCGTCCGCGACCGAGCGGCACACCGCCTCGAGGTCGTCGCCGGTCATCGCCGTGACGCAGGTCGCGTAGACGAACATGGCCTTCGCCTGGCCGGCATAGCGCGCCGCGAGGTCGAGGATCGCCCGGCGGAGCTTCTTCTCGCCGCCGAAGACGACGTCGTTCTCCAGCATCTCGGTCGTGAAGCCGCGCCGGTAGAGCTGCGAGCCCGAGGACCGCGCGCCGCGGTTGTCCCAGGAGTTGCCGGCGCACGCGATGGGTCCGTGGACCAGGTGGATCGCGTCGGTGATCGGCATGAGCACGACGCGGGCGCCGTCGTAGGCGCAGCTCCGCTCGGTGCCCTCCCCGGGCTCCGACTTCTTGCAGAACTTGGGGGCGCCCTTCTCCTGGGTCTCGCACTCGGGAGCGTCGTACCAGTCCGGCCGCGCCATGACGGATCCTCGGGGCCCCGGCCGCGCGCCGCGCTCGCGGCGCGGGCCGGGCCTTTTCACGTCGGGTGACTACCGCATCATCTCGAAGAAGCGGTCCTCGCAGGTCTCGTCGCGGAGATCGATGAGCTTGTTGCAGATCTCCGTGACCATGTTGATGACGCCCTGGTAGCCGACCAGCGGGTACCGGTGCTTGTTCACCCGGTCGAAGATCGGGAACCCGAACCGGAAGAGCGGGATCTTCGCGTCGCGCGCGGCGAACTTGCCGTGCGTGTCGCCGATGAGCGCGTCGACCGGATCGGTCATGAGCAGCGACCGGAGGTGCCACAGGTCGCGGTTCATCCAGACCTGGGCGCCCTTGCCGTACGGGGACGACTCGAGGAGCGCCTGCAGCTCCTTGTCGAGCTTCTTCGAGCCCTTCGAGCAGACGACGTGCCAGGGCGTGGCGCCCATCTCGAGGAGGAACGACACGTAGCCGAGCAGCTGGTCCGGGTCGCCGTACACGGCGAACTTCTTGCCGTGCATGTACTGCTGCGCGTCGGTCATCGCGTCGATGGCGCGGCCGCGCTCGGCCTTCAGCACGTCCGGCACCGGCTTCTCGAACAGCTCCGCGAGCTTCAGGAGGAACGCGTCGGTCTTCGCGACGCCCATCGGGAGCGGGAGCGAGACGTGCTTCCCGGCGTAGGACTCCTTCACGAACGCAAAGGTCTTGCTCGTGGCGTACGGCCCGACGGAGATCGTCGCCTTCCCGTTGATGGAGTCGGCGGCCTCGGCGAGCGGCGTGCCGCCCGGGTAGAGCCGGTACGTGCCGTCGTTGGGCGAGTCGAACGACTCGGAGATGTCCGCGAGGATCGTGTACGGGATGTCGAACGCCTCGAGGATCCGCTTGTACTCGCGGTAGTCGCCGGTGTTGGCGTCGAAGCCCGGGAGGAGGTTCAGCTTCCCGGTGCAGCGCCCCTCCACCTTCTTCCCCTCGGTGAGGGTCTGGAGGATCGCGAGGACCATCGCGTCGTAGCCGGTGACGTGCGATCCGTTGAAGCTCGGCGTGTTCGCGAAGGGGAGCGGGAAGTCCTTCGGGACGTGCCCCTTCGCCCGCGCGTTCTTGAGGAACGCGGTGAGGTCGTCGCCGATGATCTCCGGCATGCACGAGGTGAAGATCGCCATCATCTTCGGCTTGTAGAGCGCGAGCGCGTTTTCGAGCCCCTCGTGCAGGTTGTTCTGCCCGCCGAAGACGGCGCCGTCCTCGGTCATCGAGTCGGAGACCGCCGGCGCCGGCTCGCGGAAGTGCCGGTTCAGCGTGGAGCGGTAGTACGACGCGCAGCCCTGCGAGCCGTGGACGAACGGCAGCGTCCCCTCGAAGCCGTGCGCGGCCAGCTCGGCGCCGAGGGGCTGGCAGGTGTGGGCCGGGTTGATGACCAGCGCCTGCCGGGCGAAGTTCTTCTCGCGGTACTCGGGGGAGTCGATCCACTTCGCGACCCGCGCCTCCTCCTCGCGCGGGGTCGTCGTCACCGGCTTCACGGTGAGTCCGAGATTGTTCGACATGCAGCGCTCCTGTCCGGGCACCAATCCGTGCCACGGTGGGGTGAGACGTCGGATGTTCCGGTGACGGCTAGAACGGGCTCTTCACGAGCTTCCAGGTCGGGCTGTTCACGGCCATGTCGATGTCCCGGGCGAACACCGGGAAGCCCTGGTAGCCGTGGTACGGGCCGGAGTAGTCCCAGCTGTGCATCTGCCGGAACGGAAGGCCCATCTTCTGGAAGACGTACTTCTCCTTGATGCCGCTCGCGACCAGGTCGGGCTTCAGCGCGTGGACGAAGTGCTCGAGCTCGTGCTCGGACGCATCGTCGTAGATGACGGTCGCGTCGGGCATCTCGGGGCTGGTGCGCTCGTAGTCGTCGTTGTGGGCGAACTCGTACCCGGAGCCGACCACCACCATCCCGAGGTCCTCGTACGCGCCCACGGTGTGGCGCGGGCGGAGGCCGCCGACGTACAGCATCACCTTCTTGCCCTCGAGGCGCGGGCGGTACGTGTCGATCACCTTCTGCATCATCGCGTCGTACCTCGCGATGACCTTCTCGACCTTGGCCTTGATCGCCTCGTCGAAGCGCTCGGCGAGCTTGCGGAGGCTCTCCCGGATCTTGGTCGGGCCGAAGAAGTTCAGCTCGATCCACGGGATCCCGTACTTCTCCTCCATGACCTTGCACATGTAGTTCATGGACCGGTAGCAGTGGATCACGTTGAGCTTCACCTTGTGCGTCGCGGCGATGCGCTCCATCTCGCCGTCGCCGGTCCAGGTGGCCTTCACGTTCAGGCCGCACTCCTCGAGCAGCGCCTTCACCGACCAGACGTCGCCGCCGATGTTGTAGTCGCCGATGAGGGCGATGTCGTACGGCGTCTCCGGCTCCGCGAACTCCCGCGTCTCGATGATGTAGTCGCGGATCGTGTCGTTCGAGATGTGGTGCCCGAGCGACTGCGAGACGCCGCGAAAGCCCTCGCAGTTGCACGGGATCACCGGGAGGTCGAGCTCCTTCGACATCGTCTTCGCGACGGCGTTGATGTCGTCGCCGATGAGGCCGACCGGGCACTCGGACAGGACCGAGATGCCCTTCGCGAGCGGGAACAGCTCCTTCGCCTCCTTGAGGAGGACCGCCAGCTTCTTGTCGCCGCCGTAGACGATGTCCTTCTCCTGGAAGTCGGACGTGAACTGCATCGCGAACTGCGTGACGCCGTTCACGCCCGTCATCAGGTTGCGGCGCGTGCCCCACGAGTACCACCCGCAGCCGACCGGGCCGTGCGAGACGTGCACCATGTCGCGGATCGGCCCCCACACCACGCCCTTCGCGCCGGCGTACGCGCAGCCGCGCGCGCTCATCACGCCGGGAACCGTCTTCCGGTTCGACTTCACGCAGGCGCTGCCGGAGCCGGGGTCGTTCGGCGCGAGGTGCGGCGCGCGCTTCTTCTTCCCCTTCTCCGGGTAGGCCTCGAGGGCCTCGTCGATCATCTTCTGGGTCGACTCCTTCGTGATGCCGTCGACCGTCTTCACCGGGCTGGACATGTCTCGCTCCTGGAGTGGTGCGCTCTGGCTACGCGGAGGCCGCCTCTGCGACGCCGACGATGGACTCGTCCTCGTTCGCGATGATCCCGAACTCCATGAGCAGGTCCTCGAGCTCCTCCATCTGCAGCGGCGTCGGGACGACCAGCTTCTTGTTGTCGGCGATCTTCTGGGCGAGGGCGCGGTACTCGTCGGCCTGCTTGTGCTGCGCCGAGTACTCGATGACCGTCATCCGGCGCAGCTCCGCGCGCTGGACCTGGTTCTCGCGGGGGACGAAGTGGATCATCTGCGTCCCGAGCCGCTTCGCGAGGGCCTCGATCAGATCCGCCTCGCGGTCGGTGTTGCGCGAGTTGCAGATGAGGCCGGCGAGCCGGACCTTGCCGGTGCTCGCGTACTTGAGGATGCCGCGCGCGATGTTGTTCGCCGCGTACATCGCCATCATCTCGCCGGAGACGACGATGTAGATCTCCTCCGCCTTGTTCTCGCGGATCGGCATGGCGAAGCCGCCGCACACGACGTCGCCGAGGACGTCGTAGAACACGAAGTCGAGGTCGGGCGTGTAGGCCCCGTTCTCCTCGAGGAAGTTGATGGCCGTGATGACGCCGCGGCCGGCGCAGCCGACTCCCGGCTCCGGGCCGCCGGACTCGACGCACTTCACGCCTCCGAAGCCGACCTTCATCACGTCGGCGAGCTCGAGGTCCTCCACCGTCCCGCGCTCACGCACGAGGTCCATCACGGTCGCCTGCGCCTTCGCGTGCAGGATGAGGCGGGTGGAGTCGGCCTTCGGATCGCAGCCGACGATCATCACCTTCTTGCCGAGCGACGCGAGGCCGGCGACCGTGTTCTGCGTGGTCGTCGACTTCCCGATGCCGCCCTTCCCGTAAATCGCGATCTGCCTCATGTGTCGTGGTCTCCTGGCTCGTGGCTGCCGCGTTGCGCTACGTCCTGCACCAAGAGCAAGGGCCGTACCGCGCGCCGCGCGGCGCGGATCGCGTGGAAAACGGCGGATCCGTGCCTGCCGCTGCGCAGAGGGGCGGGGAATGTCGGGTTCCGGACGCGCGCCGTGTCGGGTTCCGGACGTCGCCGCGTGTCGGGTTCCGGACGCGCCGGACGAAAGCGCGTGGCTCGCGATGGATTCCAGTCCGTTCGTGCTGAGCGTAGCGCCCGCGCAGCGGGCGCGAAGTCGAAGCACGGCCTGGCCCGCCCTTCGACTTCGCGGCGCTCCGCGCCGCTACGCTCAGGGCGACCGGGTGCTTCCGAATCGTGCTCGGTCTTTCAGTAGCGCTGCATGGTGATGCCGTACTTGCGGATCCGCCAGCCGAGCTGGCGGACGGTCATCCCAAGCAGGCGCGCTGCCTTCGCCTGCACGAACCCGGTCCGCGCGAGCGCCTCGGCGATGCGCTCGCGCTCCCCCGCGGGCGCCGGGCCGTCGTCTCCGCTCGCGTCCGGGTCCTCGCCAGACCCCGGCGGCGGCGGCGACGCGGGCGGCGCCTCCGAGGAGGGGGCGGGCGCGGGCGAGGAGGCAACCGGGGCGAGCGTCGGCGGCGCCGGGCGCGCGACCTCCCGCGGCGCGTCGAGCGTCTCGAGGAGGCACCCCGCGCAGGCGAGGTCCTCGACGCCGACGACCTCGCGCGCCGTCGAGACGACGATCCGCTCGACGCAGTTCCGGAGCTGCCGGACGTTCCCAGACCACCGGCAACGGCGCATCTCCTCGACGGCGTCGGAGGCGAGCCGCACGTGGCGCCCGTTCTCCTCGTTCAGCTGGCGCAGGAAGTGGTCGACGAGCGGCACGACGTCCTCCGGCCGCTCGCGGAGCGCCGGGAGCATCACCGTCACCACCGAGATGCGGTGGTACAGGTCGAGGCGGAACGCGCCCTGCCGGACCGCGTCCTCGAGGTCCCGGTTCGTCGCCGCCACGAGGCGCACGTCCACCGTGACCGGCCTGCGCCCGCCGAGCCGCTCGAACTGGCGCTCCTGCAGCACGCGCAGGAGCTTCGCCTGCGCCGCGAGGGGCAGCTCGCCGATCTCGTCCAGGAAGAGCGTCCCGCCGTCGGCGAGCTCGAACCGACCCTTCTGCGCGGCGGTGGCGCCGGTGAACGCGCCCTTCTCGTGGCCGAACAGCTCGCTCTCCGCGAGCTGCTCCGGGATCGCGGCGCAGTTCACGGCCACGAACGGCCGCGCGGCGCGGGGGCTCGCGTCGTGGACCGCGCGGGCGAACAGCTCCTTGCCGGTCCCGCTCTCGCCGCGGAGGAGGACCGTCGCGCGGCTCTGCGCGACGCGCGCGAGCGTCTCGAGGATGCCGAGCATGCGCGCGCTGGCGGTCACGATCCCGGGCTGGGGCTCGCTCGCGGTGGGGGGCGCCGTCCGCTCCTCCGCGCCGGCGCGGTGCATGGGATCCTGGAGCTGCTGGAGCCGCACGCGGCTCCCGATCATCCCGGCCACGATCGCGAGCAGCCGGAGGTCCCGATCGAAGGAGATGGGACCCTCGCGGTGGCGCCGGTCGACCGTGAGCACGCCGAGCGTCGCGCGGGCATCGCGGACGGGGACGCCGAGGAACGCGCGCGGCTCCTCCTCGAGGTTGCGCCAGCTCCCGGTGCGGTTCAGGAACAGCGGCTCGGCGCCGACGTCGGGCACGACCATCGGCATCCCCGCCTGGAAGATCCGGCCGACGATCCCCTCCCCCGGACGCAGCCTGCCGAGGATCCGCTCCGCGTCGGCCATCTCCGGCGCCGCCTCGATGAAGACCTCGCCGGTGACCGGGTCGAACAGCGAGACGGTGCCGTTCTCCATCCCGAGCACGAGCCGGAGCACGTGCAGCACGGAGGTGAGCGCCTTGTTGAGGTCGGCCGAGTAGGCGAGGACGCGGGTGATCTCGTGGAGGGCCTCGGTCTCGAGATCGGCGCGCCGGGGCTCCACCCCGGGTGGCCAAAGCAAGGCGGGTGCCACCGAGGGTGCGGGCGCGCCCCCGCGCCGTACGGGAGATCGCGCGCCCCCTGCGCCCCGGCCGACGCCGCCGGGCCGCGGTTCGGGGCAGCGGCGTGCCCGCCGGACGGGCTCGAAGGCCCCCGCAGCGGGACGTTTTCCTTGCGCCTGGCCGCCCACCCTGCCACGTTGCGCCCCATGAAGCGCGAATCCGGCGATCAACGCATCGCCCTCTTCATCGACTTCGAGAACCTCGTCACCCGCACCGGCATCGCCGCGGAGACGTTCGACCTGCAGCCCGCCCTCGACACGCTCCTGGAGAAGGGCAAGGTCGTCTTCCGCCGGGCCTACGCCGACTGGACGCGGTTCGCGCCCGCCACCAAGCGGCTGCACGACAAGGGCGTCGAGCTGGTGGACGTCCCCCCTTCGACCCAGGCCGGGAAGAACGGCGCGGACGTCCGGCTGGTGATCGACGCCCTCGAGCTCTGCTATCTCCGCGAGCACATCGACAGCTTCGTCATCGCCTCCGGCGACTCCGACTTCTGCCCGCTCGCCTACAAGCTCCGCGAGAACGACCGCACCGTCATCGGGATGGCGGTGAAGGACGCGACGAGCCCGCTCTTCGTGAAGGCCTGCGACGAGTTCATCTACCTGCGCCCCGGCTCGTCGAAGCGCCGCGACGGCTCGCCGCCGACCGCGAAGGAGAGGGAGAAGGAAAAGGAGAAGGAGCGCCCGAAGGAGAAGGTGATCCCCGAGATCGCCCGGGACGCGGTGGCGTCGATCCTCTCGCGCGCCGCCGGCCCCGTGAACCCCTCCGCGATCAAGGCCGCGATCGTCCGCAAGGAGCCGGACTTCGACGAGCGCGAGCACGGGTTCTCGTCCTTCACGCGTCTCCTCGAGGCGATGGAGGCGGACGGGCTCCTCCGCCGCGAGCAGGGCGCGAAGGGGCAGTGGTACGTGCTGCCGGCCTAGGGGCGGCACCAGGCGTCGGATCCCCTGGCGTCGGTCCGCGGGAGAGCGGCGGGCTCGCCGGCGTCACGGGCGGCTCGCCGCTGACGTCGGCTCCGGTGCGGCGCGGCGGGGGGCGACGTCCACGTCTCCGCCCACGCCCACGATCGCGAAGGGCTCGCCGGCGCGGTTCCGGTCGCGCAGGTTCACTCCTGCGTACACGAGGATCCGCGGGCGGTCGAGCCCGAGCACCGGCCCGGCGGGCGTCCAGTACGCGAGCCCCCCGATCCGCTCCCGCGCCAGGTCGGCGCGGGCCGCCCACGTGATCTCGTGGACCGGCCCGACCAGGACCGCGGCGCCGGCGCCGGGCCACGGGACGAGGAGCGCCGTCCGGTTCTGGAGAACGACGTCATCGCGCCCGACGAGCGTGTCGTACTCGGACTCGTAGCGAAAGCCCGCCTCGGCGGTGAGCCGGTACAGCGCGACGTCGGTCTGGCTCCGAAGGATCACCAGGCCGGCCCGCGCGCGCAGCGTCGGGGCGAGGAGGAGGCGGTGCCCGAGGCCCGCGCGCTCCCGCCCCGCGAGCGCCGTGAGCTCGTCCCGCCCGAAGCGCGCGTCGGGCCCCGCCACCGCGAGGAGCGCGCCGTTCGCGCCGAAGAACCCGAACAGATCGTACTGCGCGCGGAGCTGGAGCGGCGCCACGGGGACCCACTCGCCGCCGAGCGAGAGCTGCGCCCACGCCGGGCAGAGGCCGAGCCCGGCGCTGGCGAGGGCGTACCGCCCCTGCGCCAGCGGCCCCGCGCCGTCCGGCTGATCCCACTGCCGCGCCAGGGTGGCGGACACGGTGACCCCCTCGGGGTTTCCGCGCGCGTACTGATCGAGCGACAGCGTCGTGCGCGGCTCGACGGCCCGCGCCGCGTCGGCGGCTGCGAGCGTCGCACCGAGGACGACGGCGGCCAGCGCCGCCCGGGCTGGCTCCCTCCTGCGCGGGCGCTCCATGGCCACAGACGAGGCCTCCGCGCGGGACATGTCAAGGCTGGCGCCGGGGACGGCGCGCCCGGGCCGTACCACCGTGGCGGCAGCGCGCACACCTTCCATCCGTGCCGTCCGCACCACCGCGACTCGGCGCCCTGACGGGACTCCGCTTCGCGGCCGCGCTCGCGATCCTGCTGTTCCACTACGGCGCCCCCCTCATCGCGGGCGCGCCCGCCTGGGCCGGGCGGCTGCAGGTGGGCGGCTACGCATGGGTCGGCCTCTTCTACGTGCTGTCGGGCTTCGTGCTCGCCCACGCCCATCCCGAGCCGATGGGGCCGCCGGAGCGGCGGGCCTTCCTGGCCGCGCGGCTCGCGCGGCTGTACCCGGCGTACGCGATCGCCTTCCTCCTCTCGGCGCCGTTCGCGGCCGAGCGCTGGTGGGACGGCGGGCCCGTCGCCGCGGCGAAGATGGGCGTCGTCGCCGTGGCGACGCTGCTGCTGGTCCACGCCTGGCTGCCGCCCATCGCCCGGCTGTGGAACGCGCCGGGGTGGTCCACTTCGGTCGTCGCGTCGTTCTACGCGGCGTTCCCGTTCGTCGCCGCGCGCCTCGGCCGGCTCCGGCGGCGCGGCCTGCTCGTCGCGCTCGGCGCCGCGTGGGGCCTCTCCCTCGCGTTCCCCCTCCTCTACCTCGCGCTCGCCCCGGACGGCCCCGGCGCCGTGGCGCGGCCGCACGAGCCTCCCTGGCTCCTCGCCCTCAAGTTCCACCCGGTCCCGCGCGCGGGCGAGTTCCTCGCCGGCGTCTCGCTCGGCCTCCTGCACCGCCGCGGCCTCGCGCTGCCGCGCGGCGGCGGCGCGATCGCGGGGGTCGCCCTCGCGGCGGCCGCGGCGATCATCGCCTCCGGGCGGGCGCCGTACGTCCTCCTCCACAACGGCCTGCTCGTGCCGCTCTACGCGATCGCGCTCCTCGGGCTCGCGCGCGGCGACGGCCTCCTCGCCGGCGTGCTCTCCTCGACGCCGGCGCGGACGCTCGGAGACGCCGCCTTCGCGCTGTACGCGCTCCAGGAGCCGCTCTGGCGCTGGGCGCGGCTCCTCGCCGGCGCCGAGCGGGCGCCGGCGTCGCCTGCCTTCGTGATCGCGTTCTGCGCCGCCGCGACCGGGATCGCGGTCGCGGTGTCGGTCTCGTTCGAGCGGCCCGTCCGCCGCTGGCTGCGCGCGCGGCTCTCGGCGGAGCCGCCGCGGCGCGGCGCGGAGGCGGGCGGGCGCTGAGGCCCCGTTCGCCCTCGGCCCGTCGAAGGCGCCCGCTCGTGGTTCGACACGCTCACCACGAACGGCGTTGCCGTCAGTGCTTGTCCACGTCCGCGGGATCGAGCCGCTTCGCGAGCCGGTCGAGCTCCCGCGCGAGGTTCTGCACGGGGGTGCGCGAGGTCGTGGCGATCGCGGAGACCGCGGAGCCGGGCATCTCCGCCACGCGCTTCAGGGCGGCGGCGCGGAGGTTCTCGGCCCGGGCGCGCAGCACGCCGAGGCGCTTGCGCAACCCCTCGACCGACCAGTCCTCGCTCGAGACCCGCGCGAGCGCCTCGTCGAGCCCGAGGAGCGCGCCGCTGCCGGCGCCGAGCGCCTTCCGGAGCCGCCCCCGTCCCTCCGACTCGAGCGTCTCGAAGCGGGCCTGGAGCTCCTCCAGCGGTCCCCGGTGCGTCGGCCTCTCCGGTGTCACTGCGGCGGTGCTCTGCGTCTCGGCCATGGTGTCCTCTCCGTGAAATCCGACGGGTCCGGGCCTTCGGTCCCCGGACCGAGGGTGGAATCGCATCCTCGTGAATGGGCGTGAACTCAGGCGATATCGTAGAGGGTCCCGGCCTCGACGCGGCGCGTCCAAAGGGGTGCTCGGCGAGCGCCGGCGACCGCGTCTCGCGCGGGGCGCGTGCTGTCAGACCGGGCTGCGACAGTGTTGCCCGTGCGCAGGTTCGTGACCCTCGACCTGGAGACGGTTCCCGACGAGGCCCTCGTCTCCGCCGTCGATGGCGAGCCCACCCGGCCGTACACGGAGCAGCTCCGCCGGGTGCTCGACGCGCGCCGCGCGCGCACCGGCGGCCGGAGCGACTTCCTCCCCCTGCCGTATCACCGCCCGATCGCGGCGTGCCTGCTCGAGGCGGTCGAGGACGGCGGCGTCGTGCAGGTGACGGACGCGGTCGCCTGGACCGATGCGCGCGAGCCGGAGGCCGAGCTGCTCGAGGGCGTCTGGCGGCGGCTCGAGGGCGCCTCGCTCGTGACCTTCCACGGGAAGGGCTTCGACCTTCCCGTCCTCGAGCTGCGGTCGCTGAAGCACGGCATCCCCACGCCGGCCTGGTTCGCCGCCGCCCGCCGGAGCGGCGGCGCGGATCACCACGATCTGAAGGAGCTCCTCGCCGGCGCCGCGACCGCCGCGCCCCTCGATCTCTACGCGAAGCTCGTCGGCCTCCCGGGCAAGGAGGACGTGGCCGGCGCCGACGTCCAGGCGCTCTACGCCGCCGGCGCGCTCGACCGCATCGCCGCGTACTGCATGAGCGACGTCGTGCAGACGTTCCTCCTGTTCCTGCGGCTCCGGCTCGTGGACGGGTCGCTCACACCCGACGGGTACGCTGAGAGCGCGGAGGCGGCGCGACAGACGCTGCCCCGGCTCCTCGCGCGCCGGCTCCGCCCCGCCGAGCGCACGGCGCTCGACGGCTTCCTGGATCGCTGCGCCCCGTTCTTCGCGACGGCGGCCGAGCCTGCGCCGGCGCGCGCCGGCTAGCGGGCCGCCGCGGCCGGCGCGTCCACGTCGGCGAAGACGAAGCCGTCGCGCTCGACCACCTCGCCGACCGCCGCCGGGACGGGCGCGCGGAACATCGGCCCCGCGCAGGCGAACGTGTGGAACTCGCCGTTCTCCCCGCACGGATCGACGCCCGGCGGGAGCGCCGCGAGCAGCGCCGCGTCGAAGCGGCGCCCCGCGAGCCCGCGGTCCACGCGCCGCGGATCGACGCAGGTCAGGATCGCCTCGAGGCCTCCCGCGATCATCTCTCGCGCGAGCAGCGCGGTGTCCCGGCCCCACAGCGGGAAGACCGGGGCGAGGCCCGTGCCGGCGAGCTGCCGCTCCCGGTAGGCGCGGATGTCCTCGAGGAACAGGTCGCCGAAGATCACCCGCGTGACGCCCTCGGCGCGCGCCGCGGCGACGGCCGCCGCCATCTCGGCCTCGTAGCGCTCGTTCGAGCACGGCCACGGGATGCGCACCTCGCGGAGCGGCAACCCCGCGGCGTCGGCCTGGCGCGCGAGGAGGGTGCGGCGGACGGCGTGCATCGCCACCCGGTCGAACGTCTCGGTGACGGTGGTGAGGAGCCCCACGATCTCGTGCTCGCCGGCGGCGCGCGCGAGGTGGAGCGCCCAGGCGGAGTCCTTCCCGCTGGACCAGGCGACGAGGGCCCTCGGTCTCGAGGTCGACATCCGCGCATCCTACGGCATGGCCTGCGCCGTGACCTACGGCGCGTTGCGGGAGCTTCGGCCGGGGCGGAGCGCGGGGCCGCCGTCCTCGGGCCGGGAGACGGCCCTCGCCGGCGTCCGCGGCACGCGTCCGGCGCAAACGCGACGAGGCCGGCGCCGGGACGATCCCGGTGCGCCGGCCTGGACGCGGCGAGTGACGCGGGCGGCTACTTCGCCCCGCGCTTCGCGCGGCGCTTCCGCTTGATGGACAGCTTCCGCTTCCCCTTCGCCGTGGCGCGCTTCGTCGCCGACCGGTTCGACACCTTCCGCTTGGTGCGGTTCCCACGCTTGGCGGGCATGTGATCCTCCTTCGAAGTCCTTCGTTGAATGGGCGGTTCTACACCGGGACCGCTACTCGAGCCAGTCGCGGTCGCGCAGCTTCCGCGGCAGGTACTCCTCGGTGATGAAGCTGATGCCGCGCCGGGACAGGGCCTCGAGCTCGTACTTCTCCCCGGAGCGGACCATCTCCTCGATCTCGCGCTGCCACTGGCTCGCCTTGAACCACGGGTAGGCGAGCATCTGCTTCGCCCGCGAGTTGTCCTGATCGTTCATCGGGATCGAGACGTTCGACGGGAGCTTGTACTTGGCCTTGTCGAACGAGGAGAGCCCGATGAAGCGGGCGCCCGGGACGGCCATCCGCATCGACTCGTAGGCGAGGTTGATCGAGCCCTGCTTCAGCACCGAGTAGATGTAGAAGCCCCAGGGATCGTTGTCGACCAGGACGTACACCGGCAGCTTCAGCTCGCTCGCCATCCGCTGCACGATGCGACGCACCCCGCGCGGCGGCTGGCCGAGGCCGGTCACGATCATGCACTTCTCGCGCTGCCAGAACTTGTCCTCGTTGAAGCGCTTCCAGACCGCGTCCTTCTCGATGAGGAGGACGTACTTCGCCTCGGTCTTCCCGAACTGGACGACGTGCTCCTCGACGATCGAGGGTACCGACCAGCCGCCGGAGCCCATGCGCCGGAGGTCGATGGTGTCGCCGGTGTCGCGGATGGTCATCGGCCCGACCATCGAGCCACGGCCGGACGCGAAGAGGTGCAGCTCCTCGCGGAGCGAGTCGATGGCGACCTCGAGGTCCTCGATGATCGGGTCCGACTCCTCCTGCTCCTCGAAGGTGTTCTGCTTCGTGTCCCCGAGGCCGTGCTTCGTCATGTAGTACAGGTCGCGGATGCTGGTCGTCTTCCCGGCGTCGATGAGCTCCTTGCACGCCTCGGAGACGAGGAACGTCTGCATGAACTTCTTCGCCATGGAGACGTTGAAGAAGTAGCGCTTCTGCTTCTGATCCTTCAGCTCGATGAGCCGCCGCTTCGCGTTGAACTGCACGTTCGCGAGGGAGCGGATCGGGATCTCGACGAACGGGTTCTTCCCGCCCTTCACGCTCCGCAGCACCGAGTCCGCGAGCTTCTCGATCTTCTGGACCGTCTTCTTGTCGACCTGGTCGAGGCGCGCCATACCTTATCCCCGTTCACCCTGAGCGTCCCTCGACTCCGCCCCGCTGCGCGGGGCTACGCTCGGGATGAGCGGGGGGTCGAAGGGCTGCACCGGTTTACTCGTCCTCTTCTTCCGAGCGCCGCGGGCGCTTCGTGATCTTCTTCGACTGCTCCTCGAGCGCCGCGTCCTGCTCCGCGAGCTCCTGCTCCGTCACCTTGTCGGCGAGCCGGAGGAAGTCGCGCTTGATCGGCTCCGGGCTCTTCTTCGTGATCTTCCCGATCGCCTGCGCGACCTCCTGGATGTAGAGCTCGAAGATGCTGCGTCGCTGCGCCTGGTAGTCGGCGTGCTGCTTCTTCCGGATGTGCGCGGCGAGCTTGCGGCCGCACTCCTGCGCGGCGAGCTGGATCTCGCGGGTGATCTCCGGGTAGTGCGCGACGGCCTCCTTCGCCTCGCTCGTGAACGGCACCCAGACGCTCGCGATGTGGACGAGGAGCGCCATCGGGCCGACCGGGAGCGAGCCCTTCGGCTGCGAGAGGAGGTAGTTCCGCCAGTCGGTCTTGACGATCGCCTCGGTCATGCCGCACGCGCTCTTCTGGAACAGGAGCGGGACGCGGTTCGCGAAGCGGAAGAGCTCGATGGGCTTGTCGGCGGGCCACGAGCCGCCGTACGCGAGGCCGACCTCCACCTGGAACGGGTTCCCGCGGTACACCTTCGGCGGCCGCGTCACCGTCGCGATGAAGTAGTTGTGCCCCTTGATCTTCTCGACGCCCTCCTCGGGCGGCGCGTCGGGCACCTCGGGCGCCTCGGCCTTCGCCTCCTTCTCCTTCTTCGAGGCCTTCTTCTTCTTCGCCTGGTCGAGGTCGAGCTGCTCGTCGTCCTCCGGGCCCTCGGTCTCGATGACGGTGAGGAACGAGACGAGCCCCTTCTTCATCAGCGTGTCGCCGATGGGCGAGAGCACCTGCGTCGGCGGCGCCATGATCTTCGTGTCGCGGATCGCCTCGTGCAGCTTCGCCGCGAGCGTCCGGTCCTCCGCGAGGTCGCGTGGGCGGACCTTCGCCTTGAACCCGGCGCGCTTCACGATCTCGTTCGCGACGGTGGCCGACACCCGGGAGAACGCGGTCTGCAGGAACCCGCGCACGTCGTGGCTCTTCGAGTCCTGCGCCATGAGCATCAGCGCGCCGAGCTCGACGCCGTGCGGGTGCGGCTTGATCTCGAGGGCCTCCTTCGGCAGCTCCTCGACGGCGCGCGGGAACGTGAGCGGCTCCTGCCGCGGGCGGACGTAGTGGAAGGTCGCGTGCGGGTTCGAGAGCGCGGTGTGCTCGACGTACCGGTTCACGAACCGCTGCCCCTGCTGCCAGTTCGCGACGATCTCCAGCTCGACCCGGGTGCCGTGCTCCTGGTGCCAGTCGGCGAGCTCGCGGTCCTCGGTGACGACCGGGTTGTTCTTCCGGGTGTCGATCTGGATCTCGAAGAAGTGGGCCGGCTTTCCCTTGCCGATGCGCGAGGTCACGCGGATGGGCTGGCCGGTCGTGAGCTGGCCGTACATCGCGGCGGCGCTGATGCCGATGCCCTGCTGCCCGCGGGACTGCTTCAGGCGGTGGAACTTGGAGCCGTAGAGGAGCTTCCCGAAGATCTTCGGCGCCTGCGCCTTCACGATGCCGGGACCGTTGTCCTCGACGACGACGACGAAGCGCCCCTCGCCCTTGGTCAGCTCGCCCTCGCCCTTCGCGTTCAGGGCGAGGTCCCGGACCTCGATGGTGATCTCCGGGAGGATGCCGGCCTCCTCGCAGGCGTCGAGCGAGTTGTCCACGGCCTCCTTGATGGTCGTGAGGAGCGCCTTCGACGCGTTGTCGAAGCCGAGGAGGTGCCGGTTCTTGGTGAAGAACTCGGAGATGGAGATCTCGCGCTGCTTCGCCGCCATCTGCTCGGCGGTCGCGCGGCGGCGCGGCGCCTTCGCGGCGAGAGCGTCGGGCGCCGCGGCGTCCTCGGTCGCGACCGCCGCGACGGGCGCGTCCGGCGCGGGGGCCACGGCGGCGGCCGCGCGGGCGCGCCGCGGCGGGGGTGGCGGTGGGCGCGCGCCCTTCCGGGCCGCGGGCTCCACCGGGACGAGCTCGAGCTGGCCGGCACCCCGGCCGGCCGGTTTGGTCTTCGCCGTCTTCGACGCCTTCGCCGCCACGACCTTCCGACCCGCCATCACGCGTAACCTCGCGATATCGCCTGCCCATCGCCCTTTAGCACGCCCCGGCCCCGTTCGCGAGAAAGCGGCACCCGCCGGGCGCTCGGGCGGCCGGCCGGATTGACGAAGCCCGACCGGTGGTTACAGGAGGGCCATGCCCTGGAACGACGCTGCCCAGCCGCGCGGGATGCCCACCTCCACGAGGATGCCGGGCGTGGGCCGGAACTACGCGAAGACGGCCATGCTGATGGCCTTCCTGATCGCCCTGCTCGCCATCGGCGGCAACGTGGTCGGCGGCGCCCAGGGGATGCTCCTCTTCGGGAGCATCGGCCTGCTCTTCAACTTCCTGTCCTACTGGTTCTCGGACAAGCTCGCCCTGATGGCGCACCGGGCCCAGCCGGTGACGCGCGAGCAGCTCCCCGAGGTGTACGCCATCGTGGAGCGGCTCACCCGCAAGGCGGGGATGCCGATGCCGCGCCTCTACGTCATCCCCTCGGAGACCCCGAACGCCTTCGCGACGGGCCGGAACCCGTCGCACGCGGCGGTCGCGGTGACCGAGGGCATCCTCCGGATCCTGAACGCGCGGCAGCTCGAGGGCGTGCTCGCCCACGAGCTCTCGCACGTCCGGAACCGCGACATCCTCATCTCCACGATGGCCGCCGCCATCGCCGGCCTCATCTCGACCATCGGCTACATGGTCCGCTGGGGCGCGCTGCTCGGCGGGATGCGCCGCGAGGACGACCGGGGCGGATCGGTGCTCGAGATGCTCGCCTGGGCGGTGCTCGCGCCGATCCTCGCGCTCGTCATCCAGCTCGCGGTCTCCCGCTCGCGCGAGTACGGGGCGGACGCCTCCGGCGCGGAGCTGGTCGGGGACCCGGAGCCGCTCGCGGAGGCGCTGCTCACGCTGGAGCGCGGCAACGAGGCCATCCCGTACCAGTTCGGCGGCCCCGCGACAGCGCACCTGTTCATCGTGAACCCGTTCCACGGCGCGGCGGAGCGGGTGATGAGCCTGTTCTCCACGCACCCGCCCATCGAGGAGCGCGTGCGGCGGCTCCGCGAGATGCGGCCGGGGGTGCGGTTCGCGTAGCGGCTACAGCCCGGCCGTCGTGAACGCGCAGCTCGTCGGTCCGCTGGCGACCGTCAGCGTCGCGGACCTGGTGCCGTTCGACGCCGGATCGAAGACGATCATCGTGTAGTCACCCGGCGTCGTCGGCGCGTTGAACGTGCAGGTCACGCCGTTCACGGCGCAGCTCGGGCTCGGGCACGAGTTGGCCGGCTCGCACGAGTCGGTGATCGGGTCGAGAGCGATGGTGTTCGACGATCCGAGCTGCGACAGGTCCGCGGTGCAGCTCGCCGCCGTCTGGTTGCAGGTCGGGCAGATGTTGAGCCGGACGCCGACGGTGGCACCGGGAGCGACGGTACAGCTCTGCACCTGATCGACCCTGGGCGTCTCGGTGGGACAGCTCGTGTTGCTCTGGCCGCAGCCCGCCACGGCGAGCGCGACGGTGGCGATGGCGCCGAGGCGCGTCAGGTTCCTTCCGTTCATGATCCCCTCCTCTAGGGCGTGAGCACGATCTTCCCGAACTGCGCGCGATCGGCAAGCAGCGCCTGCGCGTCGCGGACCGCCGCGAGCGGGAGCACCCGGTCCACCACCGGCCGGAGCTTGCCCTCGACGACGAACCGCAGCACCAGGGCGAGCTCCGCCGCGCTCCCCATCGTCGAGCCGAGGATCGAGAGCTGCCGGTAGAAGACGTGGCGCAGGTCCGTCACCGGGTCCCACCCGGTCGTCGCGCCGACCGTCACGATCCGGCCGCCGAGCGCGGCGGCGAGGATCGAGCCCTCCCAGGTCTTCTTCCCGACGTGCTCCAGCACGACCTCGACCCCGCGGCGGTCGGTGAGCCGCCTGACCTCGTGGACGAAGTCCGTCGTCTCGTAATTCACGAGCTCGTCCGCCCCGAGGGCACGCGCCTTCTCGAGCTTCGCGTCCGAGCCGGCGGTGGCGATGACGCGCGCCCCGAGGAGCTTCGCGATCTGCACCGCCGCGACGCCGACGCCGGAGCCCGCGGCGTGCACGAGCACGGTCTCGCCCGTCCGCACCCGCGCTCGGCCGGCGAGGGCGTGCCACGCCGTGAGGAACGTGAGCGGCACCGCGGCGGCCTCCTCGAACGAGAGCGCCGGCGGCTTCGGGAGGGCGTTCCGGGCCGGGACCACGATCCGCTCCGCCTGGCCGCCGGCGACGTGCTCGCCGATGATGGTGTACCGGCGGCAGAGGTTCTCCTCGCCGGCGAGGCACCGCGGGCAGCGGCCGCACCCGATGCCCGGCGAGAGCACGACCGCGTCGCCCGGTCTCGGCGCGTCGACGCCGGGGCCGACCTCCGCGACCACGCCCGCGACGTCCGAGCCGAGCACGTGCGGGAACGACACGTGGAGGCCCGGCCACCCGCGGCGCACCCACAGGTCGAGGTGGTTCAGCGCGGCCGCGCGGACGTCCACCGCGACCTGGCCCGGCCCGGGCCTCGGCTCGGGGACCTCGCCGACCTCGACCACCTCGGGGCCGCCGTGGGCCCGGATCGTCGCCGCGCGCATGCGGACATCCTAGACGGCTACTGGCAGACCTGTCCCTCCGCCGCGCGGCTCGCGCAGATCGGCGCGCTCGTGCCCTTCGCGTCGAGGTCCGACTTCTTCACCCGCACCTCGCAGATGAGGCAGCAACCGCCGGCGGCGTTGCAGAGCGACGTGTCCGTCGCCACCCACTCCCAGAACACCTGGCCCACGGGGTTCGTCGCCGAGGCGGTGCCGCACGTGTCCGGATCGAGCGTGCCGATGTCCGTCTCGCTGAGGAGGACCTGGCTCCCGACGTCGGCCCCGCTGAACGACTCCTCGGCCTGGAGGAGCGTCCACCCGTTCGCCGCGGCCGAGGCGCAGTCGGAGCGGATCTGGTGGAACAGCTTCGCCTGCCGGCTCTCGCCGCACGCGAGCGTGGCGACGAGGAGCAGCGGCGCCAGGGCCGAGCTGCGGGAGATCCGGTCCATGACCCTGCAAGTACCCCCGCGCGCCAATCCTTGCCAGGGGCCCGTGGGGGCGGCTAGACCTCCGGGGGTCTTGGAGGGGCGGCGCTGGTATCGCCGTCCCGCCCGTGGAGCGCGCCCATGATCGTCCGGATCGACGTCGTCCCCATCGTGCTCGAGGCGCGGCGGATCGTCGTCGCCGAGGTGATCGGCGGCTTCCACGGCCAGGCGCAGCTCGGCCGCTTCTGGCTCCCGTCCGGCGTCCTCGACGCCGGTGAGCAGCCCGGGGAGAAGGCCGCCGCGATCGTGAAGGCGCAGCTCGGGCTCGATCTCGAGGACCTGGTGGTCGTGGGGACGCGGGCGGAGCGGGTCGGCGACGCCGACCACCTCGCGCTCGTGTTCGCCGGCGCCGTCGCCGGCGGCGACCCCGCGCCGGGCGCTCCCGTGTCCGGCTGGTCGGCGCGGACCCTCGCGGAGCTGCCGGATCAGGTCGGCTTCTACCACCGCGACGTCGTCGAGGTGCTCGTCTCGCGGTACGAGCGGCTCCGCGCGTGATGGCCGCGCCCGCAGGGGAGGCGGCCCGCCCGGGACTCGTTGCCCCGCCCGAGCGGCGCAGCTAAGGAACCGCGCGGAGGCTCTCCCGATGATGCTGCCGCTGGTCGCGATGCTCCTCGGCGCGACGCCGCTCAAGGTCGGCGACAAGGCGCCCGACTTCACCCTCCCCGATACCGACGGGAAGCCGGTGATGCTGTCGAAGCTCCTCGAGCAGGGTCCGGTCATCCTCGCCTTCTACCCGAAGGCGTTCACCGCTGGTTGAACGCGCGAGATCTCGGCGTACCGGGATCGGTACGCGGACGTGGTCGGGAAGGGAGCCCAGATCGTGGGCGTGTCGGTGGACGACGTGGCGACTCAGAAGAGGTTCAAGGAGGAGACGAAGGCGCCCTACCCGCTGCTCTCGGACGCGGGCGGCAAGGTGGCGAGGCAGTACGGAGGGCTGATGATCTTCGGCCTCGCGAACCGCGCCACGTTCGTCCTCGACAAGGACGGCACGGTGAAGCAGATCGTAACCGGGAGCGACGCCATCGATCCGGCGGGAGCGATCGCGTCGTGCCCGGTGCACAAGAACAAGGGGACGTAGCCATGCGGCTCATCGATGCGTTCGTGTCGGAGGTCCGCCGGCGGCTGCTCGGGATCTCCGCGGAGGAGATCCGGTACACGTTCGAGGACGTGCGCGGCGAGATCCGCGCGCTCCGGGCAGAGCTGAAGGACGAGCTCGCGATCGTACGGCGCGAGCTGGACTCGCTGCCCGAGCGCCAGGACCGGGCGAAGGGCCCCGAGATCCCGGTCGCGGAGGCGTAGCAGCCCGGTCGTGCTCGGCAACTCGGAGAGAAGTCCTCCCGGGCTTTCGGGCACGTGTACGGGCACGGCCACGGGCACGACGGCGGTTGGCTACACGCCCGGTCCCGCCCCGGCCAGACCGTCCTCTACGATCACCTTCCGGACGACGGCGTCGCCGGCGCTGCCCGCCGCGACGCGCTCGCCCTCCTTCCAGTACGCCCGGCGGAGGTAGCCGAGGCCGACACGCCCCTCCGGCGTGTCGACGGCGCTCGTCACCACGCCGACCTCGGCGCCGCCTGCCGCGAGCGGCGTGCCGGGCCCGGCGCCGGGCGGCAGCGCGAGCTGCACCAGCCCGCGCTGCAGGTGGCCCCGCGCGGTGGCCCGGAGCACCACCTCCTGCCCGATGTAGCAGCCCTTGCAGAAGGAGATCGCCGCGCGCGTGAGCCCCGCCTCCATCGGCAGCCGCGTCGCGTCCAGGTCCGCGCCGAACCGGGCGACCCCCCCGAGGATCCGCAGCACCTCGAGGTCCTCCGCGGTCAGCGGCGCGGCGCCGTCCGCCACGAGCGCGGCGCGGAGGGTCTCGGCGTCGGCCGGCGCGAGCCAGAGATCGATCGCCGGCGCCCCGCGGCGCGCGGTCGGGACACGGCGCGCGCCGCCGCGGTCGCCGAGCCGGGCCGGAGCGTCGGGGCCGAGCACGGGCAGGACCCGCAGCGACTCCGAGACGTCCTCGAACACGACGTCGTCCATGATGACGAACTTCTCGAGGTGGGCGCGGGTCTCGGCGCCGGCGGCTGGATCCAGCTCGAGCAGCAGGCCGTCCGCCTCGCCCAGCACGTGCCCCTCGCCGAGGAGGTGCCCCTTCGCGTTCAGGAAGGCGGCGTAGGCGGCCTGCCCGGGCGCGAGCTTCAGGACGTCCTGCGTGGACATCCGGTGCAGGTAGTCCCGCGCGTCCTTGCCGGTGGCGCGCAGGAACGTCCGCGCGAGGACGGGGCCCACGGCGAGGGAGGTGCGGGCGGCGGTGAGCGGGTCGGGCGTCGTCATCGGACGCTTGGATAACACGCGGAGGTGGAGGGCGCCGCGAGGCCCACGAGCTCGTGCCCGTCACCGTGCCCGTACACGTGCCCGACGACCCGTTCCCGTGACCCGCGTCCCGTGGCCCGTGGACCCTGGACCTTGCCCGATCCACGGACCCTACCCCCGCTCCGACCCTACCCCCGCTCCGTCAGCACCACTCCCGCCAGCACCATCGCCCCGCCCGCGAGGAACGGCCCGGTGAGCCGGTCGCCGTACAGCCCCCACGCGAGCAGCGCCGTGAGCACGGGCTGCAGGTTCGACCAGATCGCCACGCGGCTCGCCTCGGCCCGCGCGAGCGACCAGTAGTAGAGCAGGTACGCGACGACGCTCGTGAACACCACGAGGTACAGGAGGGCCGCCCAGCCCGCCGGCGAGAGCCTCGCGAACCGGTGCAGGTCGGACGCCACGAAGCCGACCGGCAGGTACAGCACCGTCCCCGCCACGATCGCGGCGCTCGTCGACACGACGGGCCCGTACCGCTCCGCGTACACCTTGCCGCCGACGGCGAAGATCGCCCACGCCACGACCGCGAGCAGCATGAGCAGGTCGCCGGCGAGCATCCGCGACGACCCGCCGAGCGCGACCGAGCCGCGCGCGCCGAGCACGACGAGCACGCCCGCGAACGCGACCCCGATCCCGAGCACCTTGAGCGCCGTCGCCCGCTCCCCGAGCCGCACGCGCGCGAAGAGGAACACGAAGATCGGCGTGAGCGCGTACAGCAGCGCCGCGTGCCCCGGCGTCGACCAGGCGAGCCCGGCGAGGAAGAAGCCCTGGTTCAGCGGGACGGCCACGAACCCGAGGAGCCCGAGCCCGAGCAGGTCGCGCCGCTCGATGCGCACGTGCCGGCTCCAGAGGAGCAGGCCGAACACGAGCCCGGCGAGCGTGAACCGCGCGAGCGCCACCTCGAAGGGCGAGAGCTCCCCGAGCGCCCGCTTCGCGGCGAGGTAGGTCCCGGCCGAGATGACCGAGTGCAGGAGCATCACGAGGTGAACCATCGGCGGCCGGAATCTAGCCGACCGGCGCCCGGCGCGCGAGCCGGCCTCCGCCCGCATGGCCGCCGCGCGCCGCCGTCACCCGAGCCGCGCCACCGCCCACCGCGCCGCCTCCCGCACGGCCTCGTGCGGGCTCCCGGCGAGCGCCGCGACCGCGGCGCGGTACCGGCGGTCGCCGGACCGCCCCGCCGCGAGGACCGCGTTGCGCACGAGCCCGTCGTAACGCGCCCGCGCCAGCGCCGTGCCCCAGAAACGCCGCCGGTACTCGTCCTCGGTCAGCGCGAGCAGGTCGTCGATCCCGAGGGCCGCCTGCTCGGGGCGGGGCGCGAGCCCGGGGTCGCCGGCCACGGCGCCGGCCCGGTTCCACGGGCAGGCCGTCTGGCAGTCGTCGCAGCCGAACATCCACCGCCCGAGGCCGCCCGCGACGTCGCCGGGGATGGGCCCGCGCCGCTCGATCGTCCAGAACGAGATGCAGCGGCGCGCGTCGACGAGGCCGGGCTCGGGGATCGCGCCCGTCGGGCACGCCGGCAGGCACGCGTCGCAGCTCCCGCAGCGCTCCGGGTGCGGCGGGTCCGGCTCGAGCTCCCGGTCGAGGAGCGCCGTCGCGAGCACCACCCAGCTGCCGTGCTCGGGCGTGATGAGGCAGCCGTTCTTCCCGACCCAGCCGATCCCCGCCCGCTGCGCCCAGGCCTTCTCCATCACGGGCGCGACGTCCGCCGTCGCGAGCACGCGGGCATCCGGGTCCACCTCCGCGATCCCCGCGGCGAGCGCCTTCAGCTTCTTCTTCACGACGGCGTGGTAGTCGCGCCCCCGCGCGTACCGCGCCACCTCCCCCGCGCCGGGCGGCGGCGCCGGGTCGCCGGCCGCCGCGCCGTACGCGAGCGCGAGCGCGACGACGCTCCGCGCGCCGGGCAGGAGCCGGGCGGGATCGAGCCGCTCCGCGCGCTGCGTGCGGAGCCAAACCATGTCGGCCTCGCCGCCGCGGGCGAGGACGCGATCGAGCGGCGCCGGGTCGAGCGGCTCCGCGCACGCGATCCCGCACTTCGAGAAGCCGGCGCGGCGGGCGGCCGCCTTCACCGCGGCGCTGTCGAGGGGCCCGGCCACGCCCGGGTTCTAGCGGCTCCGCTGCGCCGCCGCCGCCGCCGCCGCGCGCGGCGGCGGGGGCGCCGCGGGGACGACCCGCTTCGCGAGGAACGCCGCGAGCCCGCCCGCGGCGGCGCCGGCGATGCCGCCGAGGAGGACGGATCCGAGCGTCGTGCCGATGGCGGACGTCGGCGTCGCGTTGTCGGCGACCAGCAGGCCGAACGCGACCGCCATGCCGGCCACCGCGGCGCTCGAGCCCTTGCGGAGCCGCGCCTCCGCGGCGGCCGCGAGGAGCACGACGGCGATCGCGAGCGTCCAGTGGAGCGCCGGCGGGATCCGGTCCGGGAACACCGCGACCTGGAGGTCCCCGGCACGCTCGCCGGAGAGTCGATCGAGCACGAGCGCCGGCGCGCCGCCGGCGAGTCGCGTGGCGACGTACGTCGAGGACCGGTCGTGCGCGACCTGGGTGCGGCCGCTCCGGCCGACGCGCGCCGACGAGTAGGTCCGCTCGAGCTTCCCCTCCGCGGGCGGCTCCGTGCCGGTGATCCGGAAGCGGACCTCGGGCGTGCCGGTCTGCGGGAGCGGCACGTGCACGAGCAGGCGCACGTGGGACGGCGTGGACGCGGGCAGCGCGATGGTGGCGCCCCGCTCCGGCAGCGAGCCCTCGATGAGCGGCGTTCCCGGCGTGACGGACTCGACGGGCGGCACGACGGCGAGCACCAGCGCCCCCGCCGCGGCGATCCCCGCGAGGATCCGCGCGACGCCGTCCGCGCGGGGCGCGAGCGCGGGCTTCACGACGTGCACCGCCGCGAGGAGCCCGGCGAGCACCGCGACCACCGCCGCGGTCGCGCCCTCCGGGAGATAGCCGAGCAGGTAGAGCCCGGCGGCGATGCCCAGGGCGACGAGGCCGGCCACCGGCAGGATCCAGCCGGTGAGCGCCTCCTCCAGCCAGAGGGTGAACGGCGAGGGGGGACGGGGATCGGGCATGTCGGGTCGGGCTCCGGTCGCGGACGGGGAGACGTCTTAGCGCAGTCGCCCGGGGCCCGTCACGGCCCCCGGATCTCACCCTCGGTGCGGCGAACCCGGCGAAAAACTGGACGCGATCGATATCGCCCATACGCTGAGCCGATATGGCTCGACGCCTCGATCTCCACGCCTGGGACAAGCTCCCCGGCACCACCGAGCAGGGCCCGGGCTGGGCCATCGTCCAGGGGGACTGCCTCGAGGCCCTCGAGCGGCTGCCTCCGCACTCCGTGGACGTGGCGTTCGCGGACCCGCCCTACATGCTGTCGAACGGCGGCACCACCTGCCAGAGCGGCCGCCGGACGAGCGTCAACAAGGGCGCGTGGGACGCCTCGCAGGGGCTCTCGACCGACACCGCGTTCCAGGCGCGCTGGCTCGAGGGCGTCCGCCGCGTGCTGAAGCCCTCGGGCACCCTGTGGGTGTCGGGCACCCAGCACGTGATCTTCTCCATCGGGTACGCGATGCAGGAGATGGGCTACCACCTCCTCAACACCGTCACCTGGTACAAGCCGAACGCCTCGCCGAACCTCGCGTGCCGCTTCTTCACGCACTCGACCGAGCTGCTGCTCTGGGCGAGCCCGATGAAGTCGCGCCCGCTGGCGCACCGGTTCAACTACCGCGCCATGAAGGAGGCGAACGGCGGCAAGCAGATGCGGGACCTCTGGCAGATCTGCGAGCGGCCGGAGCCCGAGGGCGAGCAGGTGGTGTGGTCGGTGCCGACGCCCGGTCCCAGGGAGAAGGTCCACGGCCGCCACCCGACCCAGAAGCCGCTCTCGTTGCTCCAGCGCGTGCTCGCCGCGAGCGCCGCGCCCGGCGACCTGGTCCTGGACCCGTTCTCCGGGTCGGGGACCACGGGGGTCGCCGCGCTCCGGATGGGCTGCCACTTCCTCGGGCTGGAGCGCGATCCGGCCTACGTGGAGCTCGCCGCCCGCCGTCTCCGCGCCACCGCGCTGGATCCCGAGTAGCCGCGCAGGCGGCCCGCCGCCCGCCCAGGTCCCCTACGAGCGGGCGTGACCCGTCCGGCGCTCGTGTCTTGGACCCGTTCCGGTGGATAGATTCGGAGCGTGAACCCGCGCGCGGCAGAGGCACTCGTCCCGTTGCTCGGTCTCGTCGCGTTCCTGCTCGGGACGCTCGGGCTGTTCGCCGCGCGCGCCTTGATCGTCGGGCGGCCGCACACGCCGGACATCGAGAAGCGCCAGCACACCATCCTCGCCAAGTTCTTCCAGGAGTGGTGGATCTGGCTGTGGGGCCCCGTCGAGCGGTTCTGCCTGCGGCTCCATCTCTCTCCGGACGTCATCACGCTCCTGAGCACGGCGGTCGCCGCCGGCGCGGCGGTGCTGCTGGGCTACGGATGGCTCTCCGTCGGCGGCTGGGTGTTCCTCTTCGGCGCGAGCCTCGACTTCATCGACGGCCGGGTCGCCCGGGCGACGGGCCGCAGCACGAAGGCCGGGGCGTTCCTCGACTCCACCATGGACCGGGTCGGCGAGCTGCTGGTCTTCGGCGGGCTGGCGATCTGCTTCCGCGGGTCCGCCGCGCTGTTCGCGGCGCTCGCCGCCGCCGGCGCGTCGCTCGTCGTGTCTTACGCCCGGGCGCGCGGCGAGGCGCTCGGCGCGGGCGACGTCGCGAAGGTGGGCGGGATGCAGCGACCCGAGCGGATCGTCGTCACCGGCGTCTCCTGCGCGCTGTCACCGCTCGTGGACGCCGGATGGGGCCTCGGCGCCGGTCGCGCGGTGGTCGCGAGCGCGCTCGCCGCGCTCGCCGCGCTCGCCACGGCGACCGCCCTCCGCCGCACCTGGGCGATCTACCGGGCGCTGCGGGCCCTCGAGCCTGCGACCGAGACGCGCCCGCCGTTCCGGCTCGCGGACGTCTTCCGCCTCGATCCTGCCGCCCGCCGCCGCAAGGCGGCCCGCTGAGCGCCCCGCCTCGCCCGTCGCCCTCGTGCCGCGCCGCCGGCCTGGCCGTCGCGAGGCGCCTCTCCCCGGTCGGCGTCCCGGGCGGGCCGACGCCGCGCGCGCAGGCCCGCGGATCGATTGCCGGTACCTGGATCGCGTGGTAAAGCCGGAGACGTGAGAGGCCCCCCCGCCCGTCACCCCGACGAGACCCGCGAACAGCTCCCGGCGCCCGAGGGCGTCATCGCCGACGCCACCGAGCTGAAGCCCGGCGACCGCGTCGTCTACCCGAACCAGGGCGTCTGCGCGGTCGTCGGCGACGAGGAGATGGAGATCGCCGGCCACAAGCAGCAGTTCGTGCGGATGGCGCGCGAGGAGGACGGCTCCGCGATCTCCGTCCCGAAGAACAAGGTCCCGTCCATCGGGCTGCGCCGCGTCGCGACGGGCGCGCAGATGGAGGGCGTGTTCCACTACCTCGGCGCGCAGTACGACGATCCCGAGCTCGACTGGAAGGTCCGCCACCGCGACAACGCCGACCGGCTCATCGCGGGTGGCGTGCTCGGCGTCGCCGAGGTGGTGAAGGGCCTGCACGCGCTGTCCCGGATCCGCCCGCTGCCGACGAAGGAGCGCGAGCAGTACGACAACGCGCGCCACCTGCTCGTGCACGAGGTCGCCGTCTCGCTGGCGGTCCCGGCGGGCGTCGCCGAGGACTACATCGACTACGCGCTCATGCCGCCCGCCGGCGTGAAGTTCGACCTGAAGCCGCCGCCCACGCCGGTGCTCCTGCCGTCGAGGCCGAAGAAGCGGCGCCCCACCACCGAGGAGGAGGGCGGCGAGCTCGGCGATCTCGGGCTCGGCGATCTCGGCATCGACCTCGGCGTGCTCGACGGCGCGCTCGAGGAGGGCGCCGTCCCTCCGGAGGCGGCGGTCGAGGGCGTGCCCGCGGTCGAGGGCGAGGCCGAGACGGAGGGCGTCGCGGAGGAGGCCACCGGCGAGGGCGGCGCGGAGGAGGCGGTCGACGAGGAGGCGGGTGAGGAGGAGCCGTCGCCCCGCGCCCGGAAGCCCGCCGCCGACAAGAAGGCGAAGCCCGCGAAGGAGAAGAAGGCCGCCGAGAAGCCCGCCGCGAAGAAGGCGGCCGCGAAGAAGCCCGCCGCCGAGAAGCACGCGGCGAAGAAGCCGCCGGTGAAGAAGCCCGCGGCGGAGAAGGCCCCGAAGACGGCGCCCAAGCGCGGGGGGAAGAAGAAGTGATCCGCGTCGTCACGCTCGAGAAGATCGACCCCGCCGACCTGGCGTTCCTCACGCGCACGCTCTACCAGGCGTTCGGCCTCGGCACCGAGCTCGCCGGCGACCGGCCCGTCCCGGCCGACGTCGAGACGGAGGACGGACGGCTCGACGCCGTGAAGCTGCTGAAGGACGTCGCGCCGGTGCGGACCTTCGCCGACGACAAGGTGCTCTACATCGTCGGCGCGCCGCTCGCGCTCCCCGCCGGACCGCTCGGAGAGCCGCCGTGCTGGGGGTTCGCCGACTACGGGAAGGACCGCGCCGTCATCACCACCGCGAAGCTCCCCGCCCGCGGCGTCACCGAGACCTCGATCGAGAACTGGCGACGCCGGCTCGCGCGCGAGGCGATCCACGCGGTCGGGCACCTCTGGGACCTGCACCACTGCTACGACGCGAAGTGCGCCATGCACCCCTCGTGGTCGCAGTCGCTGCCCGCCAACCCCGAGATGGACCTCTGCAGCTTCTGCCGCGAGAAGAGCGAGCGGAAGATCCGCCTCGCGAAGACGTGAGGCCTTGACCGTGGATCCCCAGCGACCCGACGCACCCGCGCCGCGGGCGCGCCCCGGGATCGCCGCGCGGGCGGTCGAGCGGCTCCGGGCGTCCGCGCGGAACGCGGCGCACGGGGCGACGGTGGTCGCGCGCTTCCTGTGGGCCCGGCGCCCGCCGGCCCTGCGCGCCGTCGGGGCCGCGTTCGCCCTCGCCCTCGCGATCGCCGGCGCCGCCGGCATCCTGTTCGAGGGCGGGCTCCCCGACCGCCTCCCCGCCGCGATGGACTGGGCCGCCCTCCGCGCCCTCGTCGAGCGGGACGCGCGCCCGGGCGACGCCCTGGCGCTCTCGCCGGCGTGGGCGGAGCGGGCGCGCCTCGCCGCGCCCGGCACCGTCCCGGTCCTCACGCCCGCGTCCTGGGCGGACGACGACGTGCCGGGCGTGAAGCGCGCCTGGCTCGTCTCGGCGCCGCGGGCGCCGGGGTTCTCCTGGCGCACCGAGAAGGCGCTCCTCGCGCGCGCGTCGCGGAACGATCCGCCGATCCCGCTCGGCGCCCTCGAGGTCACGCGGTACGAGCTCGCGGCGCCGGAGCTCCCGCTCGCGTTCCTCCCCGACCGCCTCTCCCGCGCCGAGGTCCAGCTCGGAGACGCACCGTGCGCCCGCGACGGGGTCGGCTTCCGCTGCCCCACGGCGGACGGCGGCACCGTCGAGGTGGTGCGCACGATGCGCGAGGTCGGCGGCGCTCCGCGCCCGTGTCTCACCGCGCCGGCGGAGGCGGGCGCCGGCGCGCCCCTCACCATCACCTTCCCCGCGCTGCCCATCGGCCGCACGCTCCGCGGCCACGCCGGGATCGCCGGCGACCCCGCCCGCGCCCGGGACGCCGCGGTGCGGATCGCGGTGCGCATCGACGGGGAGGAGGCCGGCGCGGCCGACGTCGCCGGCGCCGGCTGGCGCACGTTCGCCATCGACACCGGGCGCTTCGCCGGACGGATGCGGGAGGTCGCCCTCGTCGTCGGCGCGCCCGGGCCGACCGGGCCGCTCTGCCTGGACGCGGTGACCCTGCCGTGATGCCCGCGCTCGCGACGAGGGGATCGCCCCCGGCGTCCCCCGCGCCCGCGCCGGATCCCGACGGCCGCCTGGCGCGCGTCGCCGCCGCGCTCCGGTCCGGCAGGGGCCGCCTCGCGGTCGCGTGGGGGCTCGCCGCGTTCCTCGGCCTGGCGGTGGTCTCCGCGGGCGCCGGGATCTCCGGCGACGAGGCGGCCGTCATCGGCGCCGCACACGGCGCGCCGCCAGCCACCGCCGAGCCGGCCCCGCCGAGCGGACCGCCGCTCGCGCCCCTCCTCGCGCGCGCCGGAGACGCCACCGCCGGACGGATCGGCGTCCCGCACCGCTTCGCGCTCCGCCTCGCGGCCGCGCTCGCCGGCGCGCTGCTCGCGGCGCTCCTCGCCCTCCTCGGCCACGAGCTCGCCGGCGCGCCCGGCGCGATCCTCGCGCCGGCGCTGTACCTGCTGGTCCCGCGGCACCTCGTGCTCGGCGCGGTCGCGACGCCGGACGGCCTCGCCGCCGCGCTCGGGCTGGGCACCGTCTGGGCGTACCGGCTCGCGGGTCGCTCCCGCCGCCGCCTCGGCGCCGCCGTCGCGGCGGGCTGCCTGTTCGGCCTCGCGATCGCTGCCCGGCTCGACGCGTGGATCCTCCTCCCGGTCCTCGCCACGCACGCGGCGCTGCTCCGGACGATGCGGCGCCGCGCGGCGGCCGCCGCCGCGGCGGCCGACGACGCGGACACCGCCGCAGCGGATCCCACCGCAGCCGCCCTCGAGGCGCGCCTGCGCGGGATCCCGCTCGCGGTCGCGGCGATGGCGCTGGTCGCGCCCCTCGTCCTCGCGGCCCTGTGGCCGGCGCTCCTCGTCCACCCTCTCCGCGTGCTCGCCGGGACCGTCCACTCCGCGGCCGGCCTCCCCTACCTCGGCGCGCGCCTCGCGGCCGCGCGGCCGCCCCTCGGGTACCCCCTCGTCGTCACCGCGCTCTCGGTGCCGGCCGGCGTCCTCCTCTGCTACGCGGGCGGCGTCGCGCACGCGGCCTGGCGGCTCCGGCGCGCGCTCCGCCGGGGCGAGGCGGGGGTGGACCCGGGCGACGAGCTGCTGCTCCTCCTCGGCGCCACCGCCCCGCTCCTCGCGGCGCAGGCCGGCGTGGCGCCGCTCGTGGGGGGCGTCCGTCCGTGGCTGCTCGCGTTCCCGTTCCTCGCGGTCCTCGGGGCGCGGGCGCTCCTCGCCGCGGCGCGCACCGCGTGGCCTTCACGCGCCCGGCCGGTCGCCGCGTCGCTCGCGCTCCTCGTCCTCTACCCGGCGCTCCGCGCCTCCGTCCACGCGTGGCCGGCGCTCGGCGGCGCGTGGAGCGCGCTCGCGGGTGGCGCGCCGGGCGCCGCGTCGCTCGGCATGCAGCGGCAGGAGCCCGGCGAGGCGGCGCGGGCGATCCTTCCGGAGCTCGCGGCGCGCGCGCGGCCCGGCGCCCGCGTCCTGTGGCTCGGCGTCGCCCCGGAGGCCGTCGCGGTGTACGCCGCGGACGGAGCGCTCCGGCCGGACCTCGGCCTCGCCGCCGACGCGGCGAGCGCGGATCTCACCGTCGCGGTGCTCGACGGCGGCTCGCGGGACGCGGAGTACCAGGCCTGGTCCGAGCTCCGGACCTCGCACCCGGTCACCGGCGTGTTCCTCGACGAGGTCCCCCTCGTGCTCGTGTACGCGCGGCCCGGCGCCTGGCGGTAGGGTGCGCCCTGCCGCGCCGCCCTTTCCGGATCCAGGGCGCTGCCGGCGCTCGGGGCGAACGGAAGGAGTGGGCGGGCGGGCGGACGCGCGGACGCCCGCGCGCACCGTGCGGCGGCCGGGCGCGCGCCCCGCGTGACCGCGCAGGGAGCGCCGCCGCCCGCTCCGCGGCGGAGCGACAATTCCCGCCATGGCTCCGTCCCCCGCGCCGGCCGCGGCGAGCGGCGGCGACAAGCGGCTCGAGCTGCTGGACGCCGCGATGCGGCGGCAGCAGTTCCAGCCCGACGCGCTCCTCGAGGTGCTCCGCACCGCGCAGGAGCTGTACGGGTTCCTCTCGCGCGAGACCCTGCGCCACGTGGGCCGGAGCCTGCGGCTCCCGCTCTCGCGGGTGTACGGCGTCGCGACGTTCTACGACCACTTCACGCTCCGTCCGAGCGGCGAGCACACGTGCACCGTGTGCCTCGGCACCGCCTGCTACGTGAAGGGGGCCGGCGGCATCGTCGCCGCGCTCCGGAGGGACCTCGGCGTCGGCCCCGGCTCGACGACGCCGGACGGCAAGGTCTCGTTCGAGGTCGTGCGGTGCGTGGGGGCGTGCGGCATCGCGCCCGCGGTCGTCTACGACCACCGGATGGCCCGGGCGCAGGCGCCCGCCGCCGTGCTCGAGCGCGTCAGACGGTGGCGCCGATGAGCCGGGAGGAGCTCCAGCACATCGCGGAGCGGCGCCGCGCGGCGCGGGCGGCCCGGCGCTGCCGGATCACGGTCTGCGGCGGGCTCGGCTGCGAGTCCGTGGCGGGCGCAGCCGTCCTCGAGCGGCTGCGCGCGACGGTGCGCGACGCCGGGAAGGCCGAGGAGATCGAGGTCCACCTCACCGGCTGCCGCGGGCTGTGCGAGGCCGGGCCGATCGTCGAGGTCGAGCTCGGAGACGCCGCGCGGCGGGAGCGCCGCCTGTACCTGCGCGTCGACGAGGCGGCGGCGGAGCGGATCGCCCGGGCCCACGCCGAGGATCGGCCGGTCGAGGACCTCCGCTCCCACCACGACGACCCGTTCTTCACGCGCCAGACGCCGGTCGTGCTCGCGCACGCCGGCGAGATCGATCCCGAGGACATCGAGACCTGCATCGCGGCCGGCGCGTACTCGGCGCTCGAGAAGGCGCTCACGCAGATGGCGCCGCGCGAGGTCGTCGAGGAGATCGTGCGGAGCGGCCTGCGCGGCCGAGGCGGCGCGGGGTACCCGACCGGCCTCAAGTGGAGCACCGTCGCGAAGGCGGAGGGCTCCCGGAAGTTCGTCGTGTGCAACGGCGACGAGGGCGACCCGGGCGCGTTCATGGATCGCTCGGTGCTGGAGGGCGATCCGCACGAGGTGCTCGAGGGCATGGCCATCGCCGGTTACGCGGTCGGCGCCGACCACGGCTATCTCTTCGTCCGGGCGGAGCACCCGCTCGCGATCGCGCGGCTCCGCACGGCGATCGCGCAGGCGGAGCGGCTGCACCTGCTCGGGAACCGCATCCTCGACACGCCGTTCGACTTCCGCGTGGACCTGCGGATCGCCGGCGGCGCCTACGTCTGCGGCGAGGAGACCGCCCTCATCGCGTCGATCGAGGGGAAGCGCGGCTCGCCGCGCCCGCGCCCACCCTATCCTGCCGCGTCCGGGCTCTGGGGCATGCCGACGCTCATCAACAACGTGGAGACGCTCGCGAACGTCCCCGCGATCGTGGCCCAGGGCAGCGCGTGGTTCGCGTCGATCGGCACCGAGCATTCGAAGGGCACGAAGGTGTTCGCGCTCGCCGGCGACGTCGTGAACACCGGGCTCGTCGAGGTGCCGATGGGCATGACCCTCCGCGAGATCATCTACGACGTCGGCGGCGGCATCCCCGGCGGGAGGCGGTTCAAGGCGGCCCAGACCGGCGGGCCCTCCGGCGGCTGCATCCCGGCGCGGCACCTCGACCTGCCCGTCGACTACGAGTCGCTCCAGGCGGTCGGCACGATGATGGGGTCCGGCGGCCTCATCGTGATGGACGAGTCGGCGTGCATGGTCGACGTCGCCCGGTTCTTCATGGACTTCTGCCGGGAGCAGTCGTGCGGGAAGTGCGTGCCGTGCCGGGCGGGCACCGTGCAGCTCCACGCGATCCTCGAGCGGATCACCCGCGGCGCGGGCACGCGCGACGACCTCCAGCGGATGGAGGAGCTCATCGAGCTGCTCCGCGCGACGAGCCTCTGCGGCCTCGGGCAGGCGGCGCCGAACCCCGTCGCCTCCACGCTCCGCTGGTTCCGGGACGAGTACCTCGCGCACGTCGTCGACCGCCGCTGCCCCGCCGGCGTCTGCGAGATGCAGCCGTCCGCGGTGGAGGTGCCGGCGTGACCGTCAAGACGCTCACGCTCGACGGGAAGCCCGTCTCCGCCGGGCCGGACGAGACCATCCTCGACCTCTGCCGGGAGCACGGCGTCCCGCTCCCGACGCTGTGCCAGCTCGACGGCCTCTCCGCCGTCGGCGCCTGCCGGCTGTGCCTCGTGGAGGTGAAGGGCTCGCCGCGCCTCTTCCCGGCGTGCACCACCCGCGCCGAGGAGGGGATGGAGGTCACGACCGCGAGCGAGCGGCTGCTCCGCTACCGGCGGCAGATCGTCGAGCTGCTCTTCGCCGAGCGAAACCACGTCTGCGCGATCTGCGTCGTGAACGGCGCGTGCGAGCTGCAGAAGGTCGCCTACCAGGTCGGGATGGAGAGCGTCCGGTTCGAGTACCGCCACCCGCCGACCACCCTGGACGCGTCGCACCCGCGGTTCGTCATCGATCATGGCCGGTGCATCCTCTGCACCCGGTGCGTCCGCGTCTGCGACGAGATCGAGGGCGCGCACACGTGGGACGTCGCGGGGCGCGGCGCCGCGTGCCGCGTCGTCACCGACCTCGCCTCGCCGTGGGGCGAGGCCGAGTCGTGCACGAGCTGCGGGAAGTGCATCCAGGCCTGCCCGACCGGCGCCCTCTTCGAGAAGGAGCAGGCGGCGCGCGGGATGGTGAAGCACCGCGAGTTCCTCACCTACCTCAAGAATGCCCGGGAGAAGAAGCAGTGGATCCGGTGACGCCGCAGAGGACGAGGCCCCGCCTCGCGACCGTGTGGCTCGGCGGCTGCTCGGGCTGCCACATGTCGTTCCTCGATCTCGACGAGCGGCTGCTCGACCTCGCCGCGCGCGTGGACCTCGTGTACGGCCCGCTCGTCGACGCGAAGGTCTTCCCGGAGGACGTCGACGTGACGCTCGTCGAGGGCGCGGTCGCCACGGACGAGCACCTCCGGCTGCTCCGGCTCGTGCGGGCGCGGACGCGCGTCCTCGTCGCGTTCGGCGACTGCGCCGTGACCGGCAACGTCACCGCGATCCGGAACGCGCTCGGCGGCGCCCTCCCGGTGCTCGACCGGGCGTACCGCGACCCGCGCGATCTCCGGCCCGGGCTGCCCGAGGCGCCGGGGATCCTCCCGCGGCTCCTCGATCGCGTGCTCCCCGTCCACCAGGCCGTGAAGGTGGACGCGTTCCTGCCCGGCTGCCCGCCGCACCCGGACCTCATCCACGACGTCCTCGAGGACGCGCTCGCCGGCAGGGCGCCCGACCTCTCCGGACGGCTCCGCTTCGGGTAGGCCGCCATGAGCGAGCGCATCGTCATCGACCCGGTGACCCGCATCGAGGGGCACGCGAAGATCACCATCCAGCTCGACGACGCCGGCGAGGTGACGGGCGCGCGCTTCCACGTGACCGAGTTCCGCGGGTTCGAGCGGTTCTGCGAGGGCCGGAGCTTCCGCGAGATGCCGATGATCACCTCGCGGATCTGCGGCATCTGCCCGGTCTCGCACCTGCTCGCGTCGGCGAAGGCGACGGACGCGCTCCTCGCCGTCGAGATCCCGGAGACCGCGCGCGCGCTCCGGCGGCTCGTGAACCTCGCGCAGCTCGTGCAGTCCCACGCGCTCTCCTTCTTCCACCTGTCCTCGCCGGACCTGCTCCTCGGCGCCGACGCGGCACCGGAGCGCCGGAACCTGTTCGCGCTCGCGGCCGAGCGGCCGGAGATCGCCCGCGACGGCATCCGGCTCCGGCGGTTCGGGCAGGACGCGATCGAGGCGATCACCGGCCGGCGGATCCACCCGACCTGGGCGGTGCCGGGGGGCGTGGCCCGCCCCCTGGCGCCCGCGGCGCGGGAGCGGATCCTCGCGGGCCTGCCGGAGGCGCTGGAGATCGCTCGGCGCACCCTGGACGGCTGGAAGCGGGACCTCGAGCGGCACCAGGAGGAGGCGCGCGTCCTAGGGAACTTCCCGACGCTGTTCATGGGCATGGTGGCGGAGGACGGCACGCTCGAGCACACGGACGGCAAGCTGCGCGTCGTGGACGAGACCGGCGCGATCGTCGCCGACCAGCTCGATCCCCAGCAGTACGAGCGCTGGATCGGCGAGGCGGTCGAGCCCGACTCGTACCTCAAGGCCCCGTACTTCCGGCCGCGCGGCGAGGCGGACGGGACGTACCGGGTCGGCCCGCTCGCGCGCCTGAACGTCGCGAGCCGCTGCGGGACGCCGCTCGCGGACGCCGAGCTCGCGGAGTTCCGGCAGCTCGGGCGTGGCGCGGTGCTCTCCTCGTTCCACGCGCACTACGCCCGGCTCGTCGAGATCGTCCACGCGCTCGAGCGCATGCGGACGCTGCTCGACGCCCCCGAGATCCTCGGCGAGGACGTCGCCGCGATCGCGATGCGGAACCGCCTGCGCGGCGTCGGCGCCTGCGAGGCGCCGCGCGGCACGCTGTTCCACGACTACGAGGTCGTGCCCGGCGGCCTGCTCACCCGCGTGAACCTGCTCGTCGCGACCGGCCAGAACGCGCGCGCGATGAACCGCGCCGTCGCGCAGATCGCGCGGCATTACCTCTCCGGCCGGAAGCTCGACGAGGGACTCCTCAATCGGGTGGAGGCGGGCATCCGGGCGTTCGACCCGTGCCTGTCCTGTTCGACGCACGCCGCTGGTAGGATGCCGCTGAGCGTGGAGCTGCTCGGGCCGGACGGCGCGGCGCTCGACGCGGTGGAGCGGTCATGAAGATCCTCGCCCTCGCCCTCGGGACCACGCTGCGCGGCGACGACGGCGCCGGCCTCGCGCTCGCCGAGGGGCTCGACGCGGTCGTCCCCGGCGTGGAGGTGCTGGAGATCCAGGAGCTCCTCCCCGACCACGCGGAGGTGGTCTCGCGCGCGGACGGCGTGCTGTTCCTCGACGCGTCCGTCGCGGGCACGCCCGGCGAGATCCGGGCGGCGCGCCTGCTGCCCCGGACGGCGCGCGCGGCCGTGATCCACGCGCTGATGCCCGAGGAGCTGCTCGGGCTGGCCCGTGCGCTCTTCGGGCGATGCCCGCCCGCGGCGCTCGTCACCATCGGAGGCAAGGAGTTCTCGTTCGGCGACGCGCTATCGCCCGAGGTCGAGGCCGCCCTCCCCCTCGCGCGTGAGCGCGCCCGGGAGATGGTGGAAGGCTTCACCACCCCGACGAGCGAGGTCGGGTGACAATCGGGTTCAATGTCGCACGCCATCGAGGCACTCACCGAGCGTGACGCCCCGCAGCGAGTCCCCGACCGACGGGATTACACGCGACTTCCTGCCGTGAGAAAGTCCCACCCGCTCGTCGTCGTTCTGGAGGGGGCGGGGGGCAAGGCGGTCGGCGGTCTGCGTCCGGGGGGAACGCGACCGCCAGACCGCCGATTCTTTTCCTGGACCCGGTTTCCCCGTCAGGCGAACGCGTCGAGGCCCGTCGCCGCCCGTCCGAGCGCCAGCGTGTGGACCTCGTGCGTCCCCTCGTACGTGTAGACCGCCTCGAGGTTCAGCATGTGCCGCATCGGCGGGTAGTCGTCGACGACGCCGCTCGCGCCGAGGATCTCGCGGCAGGTGCGGGCGGCGTCTCGCGCCATCCGCACGTTCGCGCGCTTCGCCATCGAGACCTGGATCGCGGTGGCGCCGCCGCCGTCCTGCAGCTCGCCGAGGCGCAGCGCGAGGAGCTGCGCGCCGACGATCCCCTCCCACACGTCGACGAGCTTCTCCTGGACGAGCTGGAACGAGCCGATGGGACGCCCGAACTGGACGCGCGCCCGGGCGTGATCGCGGGCGCTCTCGAAGCACGCCAGCGCCGCGCCCACCGCGCCCCAGGCGATTCCGTAACGCGCCTTCGTGAGGCACGAGAGCGGCGCCCGCAGCCCGAGCCCCTCCGTCCCGGGCAGCACGTTCTCCGCCGGGACCCGCACGGCGTCGAGGTGCAGCTCGGACGTGACCGACGCGCGGAGCGACAGCTTCCCGGGGACGTCGCGGACGGTGAACCCGGGCGCGCCGCGCTCGACGAGGAAGCCGCGGATCGAGCGCGGGTCGTCGGAGTCCACCTTCGCCCAGACCAGCGCGACGCCCGCGAGGCTGCCGTTCGTGATCCAGGCCTTCGTCCCCGACAGCACGAAGTCGCGGCCGTGGCGGGTCGCGCGCGTCCGGAGGCTCGCCGGGTCCGAGCCCGCGTCGGGCTCGGTGAGCCCGAAGCAGCCGACGAGCTCGCCGCGCGCCATCGCCGGCAGGAGCCGGCTCCGCTGCTCCTCGGAGCCGTACGCGTGGATCGGGTACATGCACAGCGCGCCCTGCACCGAGGCGAAGCTGCGGAGCGCGGAGTCGCCGCGCTCGAGCTCCTGCATCGCGACGCCGTACGCCGTCGCGGACGCGCCCGCGCAGCCGTAGCCGTCGAGCGTCATCCCGAACAGCCCCAGCGCCGCCAGCTCCGGGACGAGCTCGACCGGGAACGTCCCCGCCCGGAAGTGCGCCTGGATGCGCGGTAGGAAGCGCTCGTCGACGAACCGCGCGACGGTGCGGCGGACGAGCCGCTCCTCTTCGGAGAGCCGCTCCTCGACGCGGAACAGGTCGGCGGGGGCGGGATCGGGGATCGCCATGCGGGGGCTCCTCGTCGCGCCTTTCGCGGGCGCCGTCCTCTCTCTATCATCCAGGCGTGCGCCGCGCCCCGCCCGCGCCGAAGACGCCCCGGCCCCGCCGCGACGCGGCGGACCGGCGACCGCGGCGGCGCACCGCGAGCGAGCTCGAGCGCGCCGCGGCGGGACGGCCGCCGCCCTCGCCCGCGCCGCTCCCCGCGAGCGAGCCGCTCGCGATGCTGGTGCGCCGCGGCCTCCACCCGCGCCCCTCCCCGCCCGACCTTCCCTTCCCGGCCGACCTGTCCGGCCCCGCCGCCGAGCGGATCGCAGAGCGGCTCTCGCATTACGCGTTCCGGCTGTTTCTACGCGGCGTCATCCTCGCCCGCGGACCCTTCCGCGCGGAGGAGACGACCCGGTACGTCACCGCGGCGCAGGCCGGCCGCATGGCGGTGGAGCTGGTGCGGCTCGGCCTCGCCGAGCCCGTCGGCGACGGCCGCTACCGGCTCCGGCACCCGGCGCGCACGTTCGGCGGCACGCTCGAGTGGTGGATCGGACGGGAGCTCGCGCGGCGGCTCGCGGTCCAGGTCGCGACAGGCGTCCGCTCCGGAGCGCCGGGCGTCGGGGGAGACCTCGACGTCGTGGCCTCCGTCGAGGGGAAGCTCGTGTACGTGGAGCTCAAGTCGTCGCCGCCGAAGCACGTCTCGCGGGAGGAGCTGCGGGCGTTCGTGGCGCGGGTCCGAGCCTTGCGCCCCCACCTGGCCATCCTGGCGGTCGATACCGCGCTGCGGCTCGGGGACAAGGTGCTGCCGGACCTGGCTGCTGCCGTCGACGGGGCGGCGCCGGTGAGGCTCGGGCGGGAGAACTACCGGGTGGCGCCGAGGCTGTACGCGGTGAATGCGCGGCAGGACCTGGTGGAGAACCTGTGCGTGGTGATCGCGGATGGGCTCCGGGAGCTGGCGCCGGACGCGTCGTGAGCGCGAAATGGGCGTCGCCGTCAGCGGCGGTGGATGAGGGCGAGGAGCGCCCGTCAGTTCGGGCACAGGCGGTACTCGACGCCGGCCGCGCATCCCGCGGTCGCACACCCGGGTGACGCGGCCTGCGCCCGGTCCTGGGCGATCACGTCACAGAGGCTTTCTCCGGCGGCGACGCACTGCGGTGTCGGCTGGACACCAGCACAGCATCCACAACCGCACGCTACGTACGGCGCCTCGGCTGCGCATCCCGCGTGGTCGCTCGGCGAACCGCAAGCCACCAGCACGACGAGCGCGACGATCGGCGGCACGCATCGCCACCGGAAGGACCCCCTGCCACTCACCGTGCACATGGCGGAGTGATAGCACACCTCGCCGTCGGTCGACGGATGGCGGCGCATGGGCCGGGCGGTCACGCGAAAGAAACGCTGGACGCCCACCCATCCCGACGCAAACATGACCTGCGCGCCCCCATGCCCCGCCTCCTCGACCGCACCCGCGCCCTCCTCCGCCGCCTCGCCGGCGGCGCCGCCGCGCCCGGTCATCCCCGCGAAGCCGTCGAGGCCAACGAGCGCGGGAACCGCGCTTCCGAGGCCGGCGACCTCGCGGCTGCGGAGAAGGCCTACCTCGACGCGGCGCGGCTCGCGCCGGGGTGGTCGTCGCCCTGGTTCAACCTCGGCATCCTCTGGAAGCACCAGGCGCGCTGGGAGGAGACACGGGATGCGTGCCGGCGCGTGCTCGCCCTGGAGCCCTCGAGCGCGGGCGCCGCCTGGAACCTCGGCATCGCCGCGACCGCGCTCGGCGACTGGGCCGAGGCGCGCCGCGCCTGGCGCGACGCCGGCGTCTCGATCCCCGACGGCAAGGGGCCGATCGAGCTGACGCTCGGTCCGGTCCCGATTCGCGTGAGCACCGCGGACGCGCCGGAGGTCGTCTGGTGCGAGCGGATCGATCCGGCGCGCGCGCGCGTGGTCAGCATCCCCACGCCGGACACCGGGCGGCGCCACGGCGACCTCGTCCTGCACGACGGCGCCCCGAACGGCTGGCGGATGCTCGGCGACCGCGAGGTCCCGGTGTTCGACGAGCTCGCGCTGATCGTGCCGTCGCGCTTCGCCACGTTCACCGTCGACGTCGACCTGCCCTCGGAGGAGGACCGGACGGCCCTCGAGGCCGCGCTCTCCGCGCGCGAGCTCGTCGCGGAGGACTGGACCACGCAGATGCAGCTCCTCTGCAAGGCGTGCAGCGAGGGTCGGCCGCACGCCGCTGGCGAGGGCCACGTGCACCGCGAGGCGGCGGGCTGGAAGGTCGAGCACACCATCGGGATCGCGGCCGAGGCGCTTGCGCCGATCGAGGACGCCCTCGCGGAGTGGGTGCGCGGCGGTCCGGGCCGCGCGCACGGCGAGATCGTCAGGGCGCTCGCGGGCGCCGCCCTCGCCTGAGCGGGTCGCGCCCCTGCCCTACCGCCGCACCGGCACCGACAGCCGCGCGTTCGCGAGCACCGTCACCGACGGAACGAGGCTCGGCCGGAGGTACGGCTCGTCCACGTTGGTCACCTCGACCCGGATCACGTGGTCCGCAGGCGCCTGCCAGAGGTTCCCCCACGTCGGGATCGACACGCGGACGAAACCGAGCGGCCGCCCCGGGGCGCCGCTGTCGAGGGTGTACGTGCCGCGCGTCACGAGCGCCTTCGTGCCACCCGGCGCCACGTCGAAGATCCGGGCGTCGAGCTGGACGCGGTAGGCGAACGTGATCGCGGTGAGGGTCACGGAGGGTTCGCCGGCGACGAGGAGCGGACCCCCGCCCGAGAGCGTCGCGACCGGCACGTTCCACGCGGAGACGTCGCCGGGGACGATCGTGGAGTCGGGCGGCACGGGGCAGGGATCGAGCTGCCCGCAGGCCGTGAGCACGAGGGGATCCCACTGGAAGCCGCCGAGGTCGATCGGGTTGAACGTGACGAGCCGGAGGCCGCGGAGCGACGCCGTGGATACGGCGTTCGCGAGGTCCGCGTACCCGGGCACGCGGATCACGTCGGCCGGATCGAAGGGCGTCGCGGCGGGCCGCGTGATCGCCGCCTGCACGTCGTACGCGGGCTGATCGCCGGCGCCCTTCATGAAGAAGTCGAGCCACGCGACCACCTCTTCGAGGAGGTGGGCGACCTCGCCAGGCTTGTTCGCCGCGCGCGGGTGCCCGACGTCGCCGAGATACAGCGCCACCGGGTAGCTCGGATCGAGCGCGCGGAGCGTGTCGTACATCCGGAGCGCCTCGCCCGCGGGGAAGAGGTCGTCGGTCCAGCCCTGGACGAGAAAGATCGGGAGCTGCGGCTGGCCGGCCTGCGCGTTCGCGTCGACGCGCGCGAGGAACGCCTCCTGCCAGTAGACGGACCGGAAGCCCTGGAGACCGTCGGCGACCTCCTGCGCGGATGAGCTCTCCGCATACGGCCGCTCGTTCCCGGTCATGACGAGGTTCCAGCGCAGCAGGTAGTCGGGGTAGTTCGGGTACGGCCGGTCGAGGTGCGTCCGGATCCCGCCCACGAAGAGCGCCTGCACGTAGGAGAGCTTCTCCGCGCCCGCGATGGTCCCTGCCTCCTGCGGGCGGCCGTTCGGAACGAGCGCGTCCAGGAGATCGGTCCAGCTCGCGATCGGGATCACCGTCCGGACGGTGATGGGCGCGCCGCCGGGGCTGTCGAACTCCGGCTGGAGCGCGGCGAGCCACGCGTGGGCGCCGCCGTACGACGCCCCGAACACTGCGATCGCGGTCGAGTCCACCTCGAGGCGGGCGTCGTCCACCACCTGCCCGACGAGGCTGCGGAGGTCCGCGCCCTCGACGTCGACGTCGGCGAGGTTCGTCTGGCCCCACGAGTCGCCGAACCCGCGCGCGCTGTAGCGGAGCAACTCGTACCCCGCACCGGTGAGCCGGTCGTCGTACCTCGCCATCGACGCCTGGCTCCCGCCCCAGCCGTGCAGGACGACGACGAGCGGGTGCGGGCCCGCGGTCCGGGGAACCCGGACCGTCGCGTCGAGGAGCGTTCCGTCGACGCCGCTCGCGAGGAAGCCGCTGCAGGTGATCGCCACGCCCGGATCGGCGGGCGCGTCGCACGCGAGCCCCGGGGAGGAGACGCCCTCGCCGGTGAAGACGCCCGTGGCGCGCTGGTCGGGGCCGAAGGCGCGCGCCGGGGGCGGCGCGGCGGGGTCGTGCTGCGCCCGGGCGGGGAGCGCGACGAGCGCGAGCGCGAGCGCGATGGAGGCGACGGGAGCGAGCCGCGGCATGGGCGGGGGTCCTCCGCGCGTGAAAAGCGCGGGAGGAAAGCTGCGCACCGCTCGCCTGCCGGGAACGCCCCGCCTCCGGAACGCCCCGGCGCGCCCTTCGACTCCGGCGCTGCTTCGCACCGCCTGCGCTCAGGGCGACCGGATCCCTCAGCCACGCTCGGGGGACGGGATCCCCGGCCATGCCGGGGTCCCGCCCTCGCTCACCCGAACAGCAGCTCCATCTCGCGGCGGACGCGGACCACCTCTGCGTCCTCGTCGAGGGCGACGTCCGCGAGCGTCACCGGCGCGTCGGCGGCGACCGCGCGCACGAGGGGGACCCCGGTCGCGAGGCCGATGGGCAGCGCGCGCAGCCGGCGCGACACCTCGGCCGGGACGAGGCGCCCGTACACCGCGTACCCGCCCTCGCCGTCGAGCTGCGCGCCCGGCGCGAGGTCGCGGCGCGCGACGGCGATGACATCCGCGCGCCACGCCACGGGCTCGCCGGTGGACTCCCCGCGGAGCGCGGCGGACGCGACGCTCACGCCCAGCTCGAGCCCGGCGAGGTGCGCCGGGCGCCACAGCGCCGCGTACCGCCCGGAGTCGTCCGTCGCGACGCCGTGCTCGCCGAACGCGGTCGCCACGTGTCGCGACGACGCCGCGATCACCACGAAGACGCCGTGCCGGAGGTCGTCCGGTACCGGCGCGCCGTCGCGCTCGATGCTCGAGACCACCTCGACCTGCCCCGCGCGCGCGAGCACGCCGCCGTCCGCCTCGGGCCGGAGCACGCGCGGGAGCTCGCGCGCGCCGCAGGGGTGGAACCCGAGGCCGTTCGGCGGGGCGTCGAGGCCGGTCGCGTTCGCGACGATCGCCATCTCGACGGCCGACTTCGTCCCGTCGAGCACCGCGTTGTACCGCCGCGCGTTCAGCCCGGCGGCCGCCGCCTGCTCGGGCGTGACGCCCGTGTCCGCCCACACCGTCTCGGGCGTGGAGCGGCGGAACCGGGGCAGGAACCGGGTCCCCTTCCCCGCCGCCACGACGTCGAAGCCGGACGCGCGCGCCCAGTCCACGAGGGCGCAGACGAGGGCGGGCTGATCGCCGTTCGCGAGGGAGTACACGCCGCCGCCCTGCCGGACCCGCTCCGCGAGGAGCGGGCCCGCGAGCGCGTCCGCCTCCGCGTTCGCCATCACCAGGCTCTTCGCCGTCGCGGCGCAGGCGAGCGCGTGGCGGACCCCCGCCGCGGGGCTCCCGGTCGCCTCGACGACGATCTCGATCTCCGGCGCGCGGACCACGGAGACGGCGTCCTCGCCGACCCACGTCGTCCCGAGCCGCGCCGCCTCCGAGACGTCGTCCGCGGCGCAGCGCTCCGCGGCGAAGCCGGCCCGCGCGAGGGCGAGCCGGGCGTGGTCCGGCCGCAGGTCCGCGACCGCGACCACGTGCACGCCGGGCGTGCGGCGCGCCTGGGCGAGCCAGGTGCCCCCGAGCTTGCCGGCCCCGACGAGCCCGACGCGGATGGGCCGCCCGTCGGCCTCCCGCTGCGCGAGGAGCGCGGAGAGGGTCATGGCGTTCCTCCGCGGCGCGCCGCGGCGATGGCGCGATCGAGCAGCTCCAGCGGGTGGGCGGCCTCGATCGTGGCGCCGCGCTCTGCGAGGTGGCGCCGGAGCTGGAGCGTGCAGCCAGGGTTCGCGCTCACGACGAGCCGGGCGCCGGTCGAGAGCAGGTTGGCCGCCTTGCGGCTGCCGATCTCCGCCGCGCTCTCCGGCTCGACGAGGTTGTAGACGCCCGCCGAGCCGCAGCACTGGTCACCGTCGGGGATCTCGACGAGCTCGAGCCCCGGGATCGTGGCGAGGAGCCGGCGCGGCTGGTCCACGAGCCGCTGGGCGTGGCCGATGTGGCAGGGCGAGTGGTAGGCGGCGCGGGCGGCGATCGGCGCGCGCGGCGCCCGCGGCGAGAGCGCGGCGAGGAGCTCGGTCGCGTCGCGGACCTTCGCCGCGATGGCCCGGGCCCGCGGCGCGAGCTCCGGGTCGTCCGCGAAGAGGTGGCCGAGGTCCTTGAGGTGAGACCCGCAGCCGGCGGCGTTCACGACGAGCACGTCGTAGTCCTCGCGCTCGAGCCGCTCGATGAGGTCGCGCGCGAGCCGGCGCGCCTCGTCGGCGCGGCCCGCGTGGACGGAGAGCGCGCCGCAGCACCCGAGGCCGCGCGGGGCGACGACCTCGACGCCCTCGGCCGCCAGGACGCGGACGGTGGCCCCGTTCACGTTCGGGAAGAACACGCGCTGCACGCAGCCGGCGAGGAGCGCCGCCCGGAGCCGCCGCTCGCCCACGGCGGGGGTCCGTGCCGGCACCGGCGCGAGCGCCTCCCGGAGCGTGAGCGGCGGCGCGAGGGCCTCCAGCCGCGCGATCGCGGGGAACGCCCGCTGGAAGCCCAGCCTCCGCGCGAGCCATGCGAGCCCGCTCCGGCGCCACGCCCAGAGCGCCAGCGCGGCGACGCGGAGCCGCCGCGGATACGGGAACATCGCGAACACGAGCGAGCGGAAGAGCCGCTCGCGCGGAGACCTCCGGATCGTCCGCTCGACCCGCTCGCGCGCGTCCTCGATGACGTGATCGTACCGCACGCCGGACGGGCACGCGGTGACGCAGGCCATGCACCCGAGGCAGCGGTCGAAGTGCCCGGCGACCACCGGCGAGAGCTCGAGCCGGCCGTCCGACACGGCCCGGAACAGATCGATCCGGCCGCGCGGCGAGTCCATCTCCTCCTGCCAGCTCTGCCACGTCGGGCACACCGGCAGGCAGAAGCCGCAGTGGACGCAGTCCTCGGCGGCGTCGAGCCCGCCGCCGTGCTCGCCGTGCCGCGGCTCCCCCGGCGCCGCCTCGGGGAGGCCGCGCTTCTCCGGCGCGGCCCGGGCGCTCTCGGTGCTCCGTCGTTCGGTCGTCGTCTCGGGCGCCACTTTCAGATCCCCCCCGCCAGCCGGCCCGGCGCCAGGCGGCCGTCCGGATCGAGCTCGTGCTTCAGCCGCTGCATGACCGCGAGGCCGCCCGGCGCGGTGCCCCACGCGTCGAGCCGCGCCCGGAGCGCGGTCGGCGCCGCCGCGACGACCACGGAGCCGTGACCCGCGCGGAGCGCGCCCCGCGCCGCCTCGACCGCGGCGGCGACCGCCGGCGCGGCGCCGTCCTCGAGCGTCCCGGTCACCCAGGCGAGCCCGAGGGTCGGGTAGAGGAGCAGCGCCCCGCCCCGGAGCGCCCGCCCGGCCTCCGCGAGCGAGGCGGCGGCCGCGTCGATCGCCGCCGGGACGAACGCCGCCTTGAGCCACACGTCGCCGGCGGTCCGGAGCGCGTCGTGGCGCGCCCAGGCCGCGGCCTCGTCGGCGCCCGCGAGCCGCTCCGGCCGGCGCCCCTCCGCGACGGCGAGGGCGGCGAGCCGGTCCGCCTGATCCTTCACGCCCGGCCCGAAGCCCTCGAACCGGAGCAGCAGGCGGAACCGGCCGCCCTCCTCCGGGAGGGCGATCGCGGCCGTCGGCTCGAGGAAGGCGGCGGCCGCCGCGCGCGCGACCCCCCGCGCCTCGACGGCCGAGAGGCCCGGCACGACGACGGTCTCGCTCGCCTCCGGCAGCGGGTGCAGCCGCAGGATCACCTCGGCGACGAGCCCGAGCGTCCCGAGCGACCCGCAGAACAGCCGGGGCAGGTCGAAGCCCGCCACGTTCTTCACGACCTTGCCGCCGCCGCGCGCCACCGTGCCGTCCGCGCGCACGACGGTGATGCCGATGACGAGATCCCGGAGCGTGCCGTAGCGCGTCCGCCGCGGGCCGAACCCGTTCGCCGCGAGGAGGCCGCCCAGGGTCGCCCGTTCCGGCCGGGGCGCGTCGAGCGCGAGCCGCTGGCCGTGCGGCGCGAGGTGCCGCTGCAGGGCGGCGAGCGTCAGGCCCGCCCCGACGTGCACGATCTGGTCGGCGGGGGCGTGATCCTTCACGCCGGCGAGGCGGTGCGTGTGCAGCACCGCATCGAGCCTCGCGGGCGCCGCGCCGAGCCCGAGCTCGGTCCCCCCGCCGACGAACGTCACGCAGAGGCGGTCGCGGGCGAGCGCGCTCATCGCGTCGGCCGCCTCCTCGAGCGACGCCGGCTCGAGCGCGACGCGGGCCGGGACGCCGGCCACGACGTCGCTCGCCGCCGCCGTGTGCGCCGCCCAGCTCACCAGCGCTCCGCGAGGCCTGCGACCTCGGCCGGGTGCGGGCGGTAGGGGCCCGGCCGCTCGCCGCAGAGCCGGGGCGTCGGGAAGACCTTGCCGGGGTTGAGCAGCGCCACCGGATCGAACGCGCAGCGGACCTTCCCCATGGTGTCGAGGTCCTCCGGGCGGAACTGCTCGGCCATGTACGCCGCCTTCTCGGCGCCGACCCCGTGCTCGCCGGTGATCGACCCTCCGGAGCGGATGCAGAGGCGCAGGATCTCGCCGCCGAGCCGGGCCGCACGCTCCTCCTGGCCGGGCACCGCCGCGTCGTACAGCACGAGCGGGTGCAGGTTGCCGTCGCCGGCGTGGAACACGTTCGCGACGCGGAGCCCCTCCGCCCTCGCGAGCGCCTCGATCTCCCGGAGCACGCGCGCGATCTCCGAGCGCGGGATCACGCCGTCCTCCACGAGGTAGCTCGGGCTGATCCGCCCCACCGCCGCGAAGGCGCTCTTCCGCCCCTTCCACATGAGCTGCCGCTCCCCCTCGTCGCGCGGCACGCGGACCTCGAGCGCGCCGGCCGCGCGGGCGATCTCCACGGCGCGGGCGGCCACGTGCTCCACCTCCGCCGTCGTGCCGTCCGCGTCCATGAGGAGCGCGGCGCCGACGTCGGGCCAGTCGAGCCCCGTCGCGGCCTTGGCCGCCACGATCGCGAGCCGGTCCATCATCTCGATCGCCGCCGGGAGGATCCCCGCGGCGATGATCCCGGAGACCGCGTTCCCCGCCTCGTCCGTGGACGGGAACGTCGCGAAGAAGGTCCGGGTCGCCTCCGGCTTCCGGAGGAGCCGCAGCGTCGCCTCGACGACGATCCCGCAGAGCCCCTCGCTCCCCACGAGTGCCGCGAGCAGGTCGTAGCCGGGCGCGTCCGGTGCGGGACCGCCCAGCTCGACGAGGCTGCCGTCGGAGAGCACGACCCGGGCCGCGAGGACGTGGTTCGTCGTGAAGCCGTACTTGAGACAGTGCGCGCCGCCGGAGTTCTCCGCGACGTTGCCGCCGATCGAGCAGACGCCCTGCGAGGACGGATCGGGCGCGTAGTACCAGCCCTTCCCCGCCACCGCGCGCGTGACGTCGAGGTTGATCACGCCCGGCTCGACGCGGATCCACCCGTTCTCGAGATCGACCTCGAGGATGCGGCGCATCCGGGCGAGCGACAGCACCGCGGAGCCGATCACCGGCCTCGCTCCGCCGGAGAGCCCCGTCCCCGCGCCGCGCGGAACGAGCGGGACGCCGGCCTCGGCGGCGATCCGCACGACTGCCTGAACATCCTCCGCCGTGCCGGGCAGCAGGACGAGCTCGGGACGGGTCCGGCCGTGGGTGAGGCCGTCGCACTCGTACACGAGCAGCTCGGCCGGATCGCTGATCACGTGCGCGGCGCCGATCGCCGCCGCGAACCGGCGGACGAGCACGTCCGGAGCCAGCGCGTGGTTCGTCGCCTGCTGCATGCGCGCACCTTCCTGGGGACGGAACGCTTTTTTCCCCGGTCCCCGGCGGCGGCAACCTTCGACAGGGTACAGCGTGCCTTTTTCGGTGGCAGCACCTGCGCGCTCGCCGGGTCGCGGCACGCGCCCCCCCGGCGCCGCCGAACCACACGCGCTATCGGGAGGCGGTGCCCTCCCGCCGTGCGCCTCCCGCGCCCGCCGCAGCGCCGCCGCGCACGCTCCGCCGCCGCGCCGCGCTGGTCGTGCCGCTCCGGCCGCCGTTCCGGCTCGATCTCACCGTCCGCCTCCTCCAGCGCCTGCCCGCCCACCCGGTGGAGATCCGCGACGCGGGACGCTACGTCCGCGCCTTCCAGACCCCGGCGGGGGCGGCGGGATGGGTCATCCGCGAGGCGCCGGAGGGAGGCGCTCTCGCGGTGGACCTGTTCGGCGCCGCCGGCGATGCCGGGCCGTGGGTGGCCCGCATCCGGCGCGTGCTCGGGCTCGACGTGGACCTCGGCCCGTTCCACCGGCGCGCGGCCCGGCTCCCCGCGCTCGCGCCGATCGCGCGAGCCGTGTCCGGCGTCCGGCCGCCGCGCTTCGCGGCCCTGCACGAGGCCTTCGCGTCGGTGATCCCGTTCCAGCAGGTGAGCCTCGCGGCGGCCGTCGCGACGCTGCGCCGGGTGGTCCTCTCCCTCTCCGCGCCGGTCCGGCTCGACGGCGTCGTCGCCTGGCCATTCCCCTCCGCGGAAGCGTTCGCCGCCGCGCCCGCCCGCGTCCTCCGCGCCTGCGGCCTCTCGGACGCGAAGGCGCGCGCGCTCCAGGGCGCGTGCCGAGCCGTCGCCGACGGGGCGCTCGACGAGGCATCCCTGGAGCGGCTCCCGACGCGCGCGCTGCTGGAGCGCCTCCGGGAGGTCCCCGGCATCGGCCCGTGGTCGGCGGCGCTCCTCGCGCTCCGCGGCTTCGGGAGGCTCGACGTGTTCCCACCGGGCGACGCCGCGGCGGTGCGCCTCCTCGGCGGCCTCGGCGGCGAACCGCTCGTGGAGCGACTCGGGCCGTGGAGCGGAATGCTCTACTACGCGCTCTTTCTCCGCCGGATGATCCTGTCCCCCGAGGGGGCCTCGGCCGGCGGAGGCGCCCCGACGGTGTCGCACGGTCGGTGACGTACCCGTGACGCCGCGGCGGGAGTGATGAGGGTCATGCGCGCCCTCCTCGTTCAGGCCGCTTCGCCCGCGACGTACTGGGGGTACCAGCACAGCCTGCCGTTCGTCGACAAGGGCGCGACGCTGCCGCCGCTCGGCCTCGCGACGCTCGCCGCGCACCTGCCCGCATCGTGGGAGCTGCGGATCCGGGATCTGCACCTGGAGCCGCTCGACGACGCCGACGTCGCGTGGGCCGACGCCGTGCTCGTGACGGGCATGCTCGTGCAGGCGACGTCGATGCACGCGGTGCTCTCCCGCGCACGCTCGCTCGGGAAGACGACGGTGGTCGGTGGTCCCGCCGCGACGACGAGCCCCGCCGCGTTCCCCGACGCGACCCACGTGTTCCGCGGCGAAGCGGAGGGCCGGCTCGGGATCCTCGTGAAGGCGCTCGAGTGCCCCGGCGCATGGCCGCGCGACCTCACGCCGACCGGCGAGGCGCGACCGGATCTCGCGCTCGCCCGCGTCCCCCGCTTCGACCTGCTGCGGCTCGATCGCTACGCCACCTACGCGATCCAGGTGTCGCGCGGCTGTCCCTTCACCTGCGAGTTCTGCGACATCATCGAGATCTTCGGCCGCGCTCCGCGCGTGAAGGCGCCGGCGCAGGTGCTCGCCGAGCTCGACGCGCTGCATGCCCTCGGCGCGCGGGGGCCGCTGTTCATCGTGGACGACAACTTCATCGGGAACCGCCGCGCGGCGGCCCGCCTCCTGCCCGAGATCGCCGCGTGGCAGCGCGCGCGCGGCACCCCGTTCGACCTCTTCACCGAGGCGAGCCTCGACCTCGCCGCCGAGGATGCCCTCGTCGCGGCCATGATCGACGCCAGCTTCTCGGCGGTGTTCGTCGGGCTCGAGACGCCGGACCCCGACACGCTCGCGCGGACGGGGAAGCGCCAGAACCTGAAGGTCGACCCCGCCGCCGCCATCGAGAAGCTGACCCGCGCCGGCCTCGAGGTCTTCGCCGGGTTCATCGTCGGCTTCGACGGCGACGACGCCGCGGCCGTCGATCGGCAGCGCGCCTTCGTGTCCGCGCTCCCGATCCCGCGGGCGATGGTCGGCATCCTCACGGCGCTACCGGGGACGCAGCTCTGGCGCCGCCTCGAGCGCGAGAGGCGGCTCCGGACCGGCGGCAGCGGCGACCAGTTCGACCGCCCCAACTTCGAGACGACCATGGGCGACGAGGCGCTCGTCGCGGCCTACCGCGACCTCCTCGCCGCCCTCTTCTCGCCGGAGGGCTACTTCGCCCGGTGCGAGCGGCACCTCGACCTCTCTCCGCCGCTCCGCGGCGCGCTGCGTCCCGGCGCCCTCGGGACGGTCCGGAGAGCGCTCTGGGGGCTCGGGATCATCGGCCCGCGGCGGCGCTGGTTCTGGCGGCTCGTCCTCCGCGCCCTCCGCCGGGGCCCGGGCGCGATCCCGCGCGCGGTGACGCTCGCGATCATCGGCGAGCACTTCATCCGCTACACCGAGGAGGCGGTGCTCCCGCGCCTCGACCGGCGCCTCGCGGAGATCCGCGCCGAGCGCGCGGCGCGGCGCCCCGCGCTCCGGGTCCTGCCCGGCGGCGCGCGCGCGGCGGCGCCCGGCGGACCGGCCCCATCCGACGCGCGGGAAGCCGTGCCGGCGGGCGTCCCGGCCGCGCCGCCCGGCGAGCGCTGAGCGCCCCCGCTCCGCCCTCCGGCGCGCCCGGCGCCGCCCGCGCCCGACCTCGACCGGCGCCGCTACCGCGCCGTGCCGCCGGCGGCCGGCTTGCCGCCCACGAGCAGGCGACGGCGCGCGAGGTCGAGCCACGCGCGGGTCGCGGGCGAGACGTGGCGGTCGCGCCGCCAGATCATCGCCACGTTCCAGGGGATGGTGTCCTCGCTCATCCGCACGGCCCGGACCTGCTTCGGGTCGAGCTGCCGGCAGATCGTGTCGGGCAGGAGGGCGACGCCGATGTTCGCGGCGACCATCGCGACGAGGAAGTCCCAGTGCGAGCTCTCGCTCACCACGGTGGGCTTGAACCCGCTGCGCCGGCAGGCCTCGAGGATGTGGCCGTGGAGGGCGAACTCCGGACGGTAGAGGACGAACGGCGTGTGCTCGAGCTCGCGGAGCGCCACCGTCCGCCGCGACGCGAGCGGGTGGCTCGGGTGGAGGACCGCCCGGAGCTCGTCGTGCACGAACGGCATCGTGCCGAACGCCTTCTCGTCGGTGGGGAGCACGATCGCGCCAACGTCGAGGTCGCCCTTCATGATCAGATCCTCGATGTGATGCGAGCCCTCCTCGCGCAGCTCGAGGGCGATGCCGGGGTAGGCGCGGTGGTACTCGGCGAGCAGCGACGGGAAGAACACGACGCCGACGATGGGCGGGATGCCGACGCGGAGCCGCCCGCGCCGCAGCGACGAGAGCTCGACCACCTCCTCCTCGATGAGCCGGAGCGAGTCGAGGACGCCCTGGGCGCGCTCGAGCACGACGCGTCCGGCCTCGGTGAGCTTCACGCGGCGGCGCTCGCGGATCAGGAGCGGCGTGCCGAGCTCGTCCTCGAGCGCCTTCACCATCTTGCTGATCGCGGGCTGGGTGACGTGCAGGGACTCGCTCGCTCGCGTGAAGCCTTCCTTGCGCGCGACCTCGACGAAGTACCGCAGGGCCTGTACGTCCACGTGTGCCTCCATTCCCTGTTGTTATGGTGATGATAGCAAGAATGCATTTCCGTCATGAACGGTTCCTCGGTAGTGTGCCGACCATCGCCGCAGGGGAGCTGCTGCCCCGCGAGACGAACGGAGGAAGACGTGAAGAACGAGGAGCTGCTGCGCGAGGAGGAGCTGGAGCCGGCCTGTTCCATGGGACTCGTGAGCACCGCGCTCGCGACCCACAGGGACGCACCCGGCCGCTTCGCGTGGAGTGCACGCGCACCGGCGCGGGAGGTGACCGCCCTGCTCGGCGGCACCGACCCGCTGCCGCCGCTCTGCGCCGAGGACTTCGTCTTTCCGGTCTGACGCAGCGAATCCCGCGCCCCGTTCTTGACCCGATCGCCGCGGGCCCATAGGCTCGCAAGGCGGGTCGTCGCAAGGGGGGCGACGGGGGATGCCAGGGTCCATCACGACATTGATGGCCGAGAGCCGCGCGCCGCGTGCGCGACGGCTCGCCGTGGTCTCCGTCGCCGCCTTCGTGGCGTTCTGGTTCTTCGACGCGGCGGTCGACGCCTACATCTGGCACGAGGGCACGCTCCGCGAGACCCTCGTTCGCCCGGAGCCGATCGAGCTCTGGTTCCGGGCGGTCGTCACCGCGCTCGTCGTGCTGGTCTACCGCGGACGCTGGGCGTCGGCGCGCCTGCGCCTCCTCTACTCCGCGCTCGACGCCGCACCCGACGGGATCCAGGTCGTCGACCTCCAGGGGGGGATCGCGTACTCGAACGCGGCGGTCGAGACCATCTACGGCTTCTCGCCGGACGAGTTCCACGGGCGCAACGTCAACGACATGAACGCGGACCCGACCTTCGCGGCGCGGGTCATCCTGCCCGCGATCCAGCGCGAGGGGCGCTGGGCGGGCGAGATCGAGGTGAAGCACAAGGACGGGCGGACGTTCACGATCTGGCTCAAGACCTCCGTCGTGCTGAACCGCCGCGGCACCCCCATGGCGGCCATCGGCGTCATCCGCGACATCGCCGAACGCAAGCGCCAGGAGCAGGAGCTCCGGAACTACGCGCGCCAGCTCGAGGAGGCGACGCGCATCAAGGACCTGTTCGCGGACATCCTCCGCCACGACCTGCTCGGCCCGGCGGCGGCGATGCAGATGTCGGTCGAGACGCTCCTCAAGCAGGGGCCGTCCTCGCCGGCCGCGGCCCGACTCCTCGCCGGCGCGAAGCGGAGCTGCGCGAAGCTCACCGACATGATCGAGGCCGCCGCCACGTATGCGAAGCTCTCCGCGGCGCGCGACATCGAGTTCGGGACCGTGGACCTCGGCGGCGTCCTGAACGCCCTCCCCTACGAGTTCGAGCTGCCGCTCGCGGAGCGGAACGCGCGCCTCACCGTCGATGCGCCGGGCGCGTACCCGGCGCGGGCGAACGAGATCGTCTCGCAGGTCTTCTCGAACCTCGTCTCGAACGCGATCAAGTACGGTCCTCCGGGCGGCACGATCGAGGTCGCGGTCTCGGACGCCGGCGAGCGCTGGCGGGTGTCGGTCGCAGACTCCGGCGAGGGGATCCCGGATGCCGACAAGGAGCGCGTGTTCACGCGCTTCGAGCGCGCCGCGAAGGAAGGCGTGAAGGGCACGGGGCTCGGCCTCGCCATCGCGCGCCGGATCGTGGACCTGCACGGCGGCCGGATCTGGATCGAGGACAACCCGCGCGGCGGCGCGGTGTTCTGCGTCGCGCTCCCGAAGGCGTAGGCGCTCGCGGGTTCGCCCGCCCGGGCCACTCGCCGGGTCGTCCCGCCGGCGGGCGACCGCCCGCGCGCCCGCCGGCGTGCTACAGTCGGGCTCGTCGGTGCTTGACCGGCCCCTGGGACGCGTTATCTAGGGACCGTTGGTCTTTGGTTCGCCAGGGGGCGAACTGGTTTCGACGGAGGACGGAAGGCGTCTGGTGCGCGCCGTGGTTGGTCACGAGGCCACGTAAAAACGGGACCAAGCAGAAACGCGAACGAGCCCATGGCTCTCGCGGCCTAACTAAAGGCCGTGCGTTCCCCCGGAAGCGCCGGGTACCGGGTGTGGACGTCAGCTCCGGCTGGACCGAAGCGGGAAGCGACCCGCCTTGCCTCGGTCGAGATCAAAGGGTGAGGACGTGAGCGGTTGCAGGTCCGGAGGCTGCCGCTCACGTAAATTCTCCGGGCTACGCGCGTAGGGCCATTCACTGGAAGTCTTTCGGACCCGGGTTCGATTCCCGGCGCCTCCACTCAGAAGCCCCCGTGACCCGGGGGCTTTTTTCTTGCGGAAGCAAATTGGTAGCAGGTGCTTGGTACCGAGGTCCGGGTTCCAAAGACTTGGGTGTTGGACGGGACCCAGCATCTTGAACTGGGTCCTCCTCTTACCGTAACGACTGCGACCGAGAACGACCGCCGCCGTGGGGCGCGCAACTCCGCGCCTGCACCGTCAGTCTCGGGATGTATGGAAGCGATCTGGAATTCGGAGGTCCTCCGTGCCCCCATCCTCTCCGCCGCTCCAGTCGGTGCTCGACCCCTTCGTCGAGAGCTTCGGCGGGGAACTCGTATCAGGGCTCGTCCCGACCCAGCATCCCCAGCCTGAGCAGGCGGACTATCTCTTTCGTGAGCATGGCGTGATCGCCGAGCTCAAGGCACTCGAAGTGGACAGCTTCGGTGAGGCGTACTCGAGAAAGCTCGGAGAGCTGACCCACGACTGGATGCGGCGTGGCCTCATGCTCGTGTACGGACGGGCGCGCATCGAGATGCACCGGCTTCACCGCATCTGTCAGAACGAGTGGATGGAGGTGCTGACCGAGCCGCTCCAGAAGAAGGTCGTCGCAAAGGCGAACCGCCAGCTGAGGCAGACAGCGGAACTGCTCAACATGCCCAGTGCGAAGGGAGTGCTCTGGGTCGCGAGCGACGGAAACCTTGATCTCCAGCCGCACGACGTCTGGAGGCTGATCGGCAGGATTCTGCGAAAGAAGAACGAGGACGGATCGCGCCAGTATTCGAGCATCGACGGCGTTATCTACTTCAACCCTAGGACGCCCGTGCGGGTTCCAGGAAGCCCAGACGCCGGGATGTTGTGGGTGAGCCACGCACGAGACGACGATCCCGCACTGCTCGCCTTTTTCGAGGCGCTGTCGAACGCGTGGGCCGACCACCTGAGGACGAAGGCCGCCGCGCAAGGCCAGACCTTCACGCAATTCGCGAGCCCGCCCGACATGAGCGCATTCCGGTTCTACGGATCGAGGCCGACGCTGCCCCGTGCGACGGCGTCGCCAAAGACCAAGTAGGGGCTGAGCGCCAGCGCGGCCGCCCCGACCGATCCTCGGATCGCGGGTCGCGTTGTGCGGTGATTCAGGTTCCAGGTCAGGATGCGCAAGGCATCTGGGATGCGGAGTCGGGCGCCGGTCCAGCTAACAGGCGTACCTCAAGTACCGCTCCTGAAGAGCCTCGACCCACTCGCCATCGCAGGTGATGCGACGGGCTGCGACTGCTTCCTCCAGTGTCATCCGCTGGAATGCGGTGCTCTCGGAGTTTCCCAACGTAGGCGTTCACGACGCGGTAGCAGGCTTCGTTTGCAACCGGGCGCATAGACACGAAGAGGCCGTTCTTGCTACATCTCGCCGCGTCCGCCTCGAGCATCGAGAGGGCCAGCAGGTGATCGAACCAGACCTGTTGGGCGTTCTTCCACAACGCCAGTAGCAGCTTGAATAGCACTTTCCATGCTCCTCCCTAAGGAGAGCGAGGGCGTCCCCGAGCAGCCGAGACACCCGCGTGCGCTGTGTCACGGCGGCGACTAACTTCGCGCGATGAGCCGGGACGGTCGGTGCGATCTCACTTCGCCGACGAGGGAAGCTGCTCGATGTACCGATCACCGCTCCAGACGTACGGCACGCGCGAGACTGTTTGCCTACCCTTGCGCAACAAGACAGCTAATCGATACGGGCCCTCGCGCGATGTCTCCGTTTCCAACGCGACCGGATACGGTGACTCCGGTTCGAGCGGGATCTCGACCGATCCGTTCTTGATGAGTCCCTCGCCGGTCAACCGGAAGAACGTCCAGTCGGCGCCTCCGTACCCCTGGTGCAGTTCGCCGTACCGGACCGCGCACATCGTTGTCTTCGCATCGAACTGGTACAGCTTCGGTTCAACAGAAACGATGCCCGGCGTCGGATTGCAGAAATGTGGGGGGACATCAACGACGCGGGTCCGCGTGATCCGATGGTCGGAGTTGACGTCTGAGACCTGAAGGAAGCACGCTGTCTTTGCGTCAGCGCGTGAAGCCTCCACGATCATGCCCACGCGAATCGCGCCATGATCATTCCAGACGATCTGTGACTCGATACGCGCGTCTGTCCACTGGCTCCGGTCGGGACTTTCGCCGGCGGAGGAAAAGAATGCGGCCATCGCTTCAGCATCGTCGATCGGGACCTTAGGAGCGGTTCCCTTCGGCGTCGAAACGGAAGCGCGTCCTCGCTGGGCGGGTGGCGGTGCACGTGACGGCTCACCCGAGGTCGGTCGTGACGACTCGCGTAGAGCAGCGGTCGCGGGCGGATCGCCGCGACGGAGCGCTTCTGGGCCCGGAGAAGACACCGAAGCCCACACGCACAGTACCACTGTTGCTACAACTGCTATTCCCGCTAGGGTGAGCCGCCGATCGCGCTCCGCAGCAGCCCGCTCCGCAGCAGCCCGCTCCGCAGCAGCCCGTTCCGCGGCTGCCCGTTCCGCGGCTGCCCGTTCCGCGGCTGCCCGTTCCGCGGCTGCCCGTTCCGCAGCTGCTCGTTCCGCGGCACGTCGAGCGGCGCGTTTCGCCTCCGCTCGTTCCTTGGCAGCTCGTTCAGCGGCGTCCCTGTCAGCCCCTTCGCGCCCCCTGGTCGCGCGAAAGCCCTCCTTCGTAAGGACGTCGTAAGCCTCCGCGATCCGCTTAAAGGTCTCCTCTGCGATTTTGTTACCAGGGTTCCTGTCGGGATGCGACCAGAACACCAGCTTCCGGTAAGCGGCTTTGATCTCCTCGCTCGAAGCGCTGGAGTCGACCCCCAACGCTTCTAGAGCTTCGGTGCGCGTCATGCGCGTGCCGCGGGTGTGCGCGGCGACTCACGAACGAGCGCGCGGATCTTTGAGACGACCGCCTCCACCTGCTTTCCGGCGTCTCGGAACCAGTCGGTCGACCAGACGCGGTGGATGGTCCACCCGTATCCCTCAAGGACCCGCTGACGGAGCCTATCCCTGTCTCGCGCGGACCTCGCGGAGTGGTAGCTCGCGCCGTCGCACTCCACCCCGAGCACGTACATGCCTGGACGATCCGGATGTACGATTCCAAGATCGATCCAGTATCCGGCGATGCCGACCTGCGGGTGCACCTCGAACCCGTGGGCGCGGAGAGCACGCGCGACCGCCACCTCGAAATCCGAGTCCGGCTCCCTTCCGCTCGGCGCCCCCGTCGCCCACGTGCCGTCCTCCGCGTACCGCAGGTAGTCGTGAAGGACTCGTAGCCCGCGTGGGCTGGCATCTGTGACGCCGAGTTGTCGTGCATCGAAGGAGCAGAACACCTCAACGCGGTGCTTTGCGCGAGTGAAGAGGACGTTCAGGCGGCGCTCCCCGCCTGCTTGGTTAATGGGGCCGAAGTTACGGGAGAACTGACCATTCGGTCTCGGGCCGAACGTGATCGACACGAGAATGACGTCTCGTTCGTCACCCTGCACGTTCTCGAGGTTCTTCACGTCCAGCGGTTCCGGCCCATCCGCATGGCGCCGGCGATACTCGGCGAGCGCAGGGTCCAGGGTCTCAGCCCTCTGGAGCAGCTCGTCGATGAGGTCTGCCTGATGGTAGTTGAGGGTCGCGATCAGCAGCGTCTGTTCCGGGCGCTCGACCGCGTGCTTCCGCACGGCTTCGACGACCGCCTCCGCCTCCTTGAGGTTGCGGTGTCCCTCGTAAACGGCCCCATCCATCCGCCTGAAGAAGACGCCCTCCGTTGCAGTTGCGAACTCCGGAGTGGGAAAGACGATGAGGTCCTCGCCATAGAACTCGCGGTTCGAGAACGCGATGAGCTTCGGGTGGCGCGAGCGGTAGTGCCACCGAAGCATCCGTAGTGGGTACCGAGCCTGTGCCGCAGTGAGGATGCTCTCGGAGCGCTCCAGCACCGTCGGGCCAGTCACAGGAGGCGGTGCCGCGGCACCGTCCGGTCCCCCCTCGGTCTCGTCGTCGTCCCCGTCTCCGTCGCCATCCATCTGGCGATCGAAGAAGCTCGTGGGCCCGAGCTGCATCGGATCGCCAACAACGACCATCTGCTTGGCGCGCGCTATAGCGCCGAGCGCGTCCTCTGGACGGATCTGCGAAGCCTCGTCCATGACGACGAGATCGAAGTCCATGAGGCCTGGGGGGAGAAATTGCGCGATTGCCTGCGGGCTCATCATCAAACACGGCTTCAGGTTGACGATGGCCCGCCCCGCACGCCGGAACAGGTCGCGAATCGTGACCCGCGGCCGCTGGAGCGCCGCGTGGTGCTTGATCAGCGACTCATCCGTCAGGTCCCGAATCGCGCCGTAGCGGTTCCCCGGAATTTCCGGCGCGCTCGCGAGGCTGTGCGCGATGAGCTCCGCAGTGAGGTCGAGCGACTTCTCGTCCAGTTCTGCGAAACGAGCACGCATCTGTTCATGTGCCGTCCCGGAGAATCGGAGGAGCTCGGGATCGCCGCGCAGCATTCCATTCGCAACGGTCCCGTAAGCGGCCGCTTCAAACGCGTCCACGGCGGTAGACGGCGCTATCCGTCGTGCGTCGATGAGCCGACAGATGTGCTCGGCACCCGCAGCGACAGCGCGTGCGCGCGCGTGGACGTACCGAGCCCATGTGTAGATGGCCTTGTCCGCGTCGAGCGCGAGCCGAAGCCGGTGGCGAACCGCTTCCAGGTCCGCATCGTCGACTTGAGATGCCGAACCTCCGAGCCACGCTTTGACGTCGAGGTGAGCGAGTTCGGCGAAGCGATCGCCTGCGGTCCGCACCGAGCGACCATCTTCGACGGCCTCTTCGACCCGCTTCCTGAAGGCGTTCAACGCCTCCTGTTGATCCCCCGTCAGGAGCGCGGCAACCGCCGCCTCTGGTAGGCTCGTCCCCCGCAGAGTGGCGACGTACGACAGAGCTTCACGCAACTCCGCACAGGCAGATGGATCGCTCGCATCCGCCTCGACCCGCGCGAGCTCGGCGATGAGTGGCCGCGCCGCGTCGTCGCGCGTCCACGCGGTGCGTACGAGCTCTAGTCTCGACTTCAGCGCCCTGACCGTCAGCCCCTCCCCCGCTCCAGCGCTCGCGAAGACTCGCGCGACCCCCTCGAGTGAGGTCGCGATGCCAAGAAGGTCGGCGCGCACTTCTGCAAGCGACGCGTCGGGCCAGCGTCGATGAGCGCGATTGAGGTCGCTCGCCAGTGCCGTAAGCCCTTCGACGAGCTTCGACGCATAGTCCGTGGCGGTAGGCTCCTGGGCAGACGCCGCGGCCGCCTCACGCCAGAGCGCCGCTGGAACGTTCCACGCTGCTCCTTGTAGCTTGATACCTTCCGCCCCGGTCCCCAGACCGAGACCTTCGACCTGCCGGAGCCATCGCACCGCGTCGCGGGCAGCTGCGAGCGGCGAGTCGATCCCGCGCGCTGCCGGTCCCAAGAGACGCGCCAGCACAGGGGAAGCGGCAAACCGAGCTGCGTCGTCCTCGAACTCCAGCACCCCCCGGAGTTCCCGAAGCATTTCCAAGCGCTTCGCGCGACGGCCGGTCGCCGTTCGGAACGCGGATACGGCCGCGCGGTACTTCCCCGAGAAGACGCTAGGAAGAAACCGCGGCGCGTTCGCCATCGCGGCGACGTGCTCGCGAATCGCGTTCACGTCCGGCCTCAACGAGATCGGCCATGATTTCGCGAGCTCGTTTCGGCGTTCGATGAGGCGAGCGCCGTTTCCGGATAACTCAACCAGCTCCGCTTCGGCCGCTTCGGCCTTCAATGCGTCATTCCGCAGCTCGAACGCGGCATTCGAGACCGAGCTCGACAGCTGCGCTGCCTTGACGAGCCGCTCGGCAACGCGCGGCGTGATCGCGAACGTCTGGCCGATGGCCTTCTGCATCGTCCACGCGAGCCGCTCGATCGAGTCGATGGCTCGCGCGAGATGATGAATTCGCGTCGCAAGCGCCGTTGTCTCGCCTGCCGTGAGCTGGTCTCCGAACGACTGCTCGGCATCTCGAATCGCTGCCGCACACCCAGCGCCTGCCTCACGCGTCAGCGCGCCTGGACTGCCCCAAGGCCCCTCGATACTTGCCCACGTCTCGCGGCTCGCACGAACGGCGTCGAGAGCACGACCCAGCTCGGGCTCGCGGTGCGTTGCCAGAACGCGCATCGGCATCTGAGAGCGTGCGATCGCCGGGGGAACCTCGACGACGGCCAGGCTGGCGTGCAACTTCTTCAGCGAACTTAGAGAGCGTGCAACGGGTACGCCGGTGGCGCGCTCCACCGCTTCGAGCTTGCCTTCTAGAGCTGCGATCGCGACCGCCCACTCTCGCCCGTCCTCAACCAACTGAACCATCTGGGGCTGCGTCAGCTCGGCATTCGTGAGACCGAACCAGGGATGCGCCCCGAGTGCGCCGCACTCTGCAAGCACATCAGACGTATTCGCGCCGAACTCGCGGACGACCCCCTTCGCCTCCTCGAGTTGCTGCCGAGTGAACTCGAGCGCAGCCGGAACCGCTGCATCGGCGATGACTCGCTGGACTTCAGGCGAGAGTGGCTCGAGCAGCCTCCGCGAACGCCACAGGATCTCGAATCCCGTGAGCTCGAGCTTGGGGTGTGGAGCATTCAACTTCCGGACGTACGCGTTCAGGCGCGCCCGGTGTTGGTCCAGTTCCTCTTGTACGGCGGTCAGGTCGCGTGGGTAGACGACCGTTCCACGCACGCGGATGCGGTCCGCCAGATCGGTCAGGAACGCCTTCTTGTCGGACGTATGACTGTGAAGCGCGAGGCAGTACGGTCCGAGGCCGATTTTCGTGAGGCGCCGGTGCACCACGTCGAGCGCCGCCTTCTTTTCGGCAACGAACAGGACCCGCTTGCCGCGGTGAATCTCGGCAGCGATCAGGTTCGCGATGGTCTGCGACTTGCCGGTTCCCGGGGGCCCCTGCACGACCAGGCTCTTCCCCCTGGCTACGTCCACCAGCACGGAGTGTTGCGAACTGTCCGCGTCGACGACGACCGGCGGGACCTCCACGTGTGGCGGTGGGCTGTCGATCTGATACTCGTCTGTCAGCGCCTCCGGTTGCTCTTCGTCAGGGGCTGGATCGTCCCCGAGCACCTCTCGAAGCAAGCTTTTCGCGAGCAACGACGAATCTCGCGGCCACGTGTTCGCGTCGAGATCCCTCCACATCAGGATCTTGCCGAACGAGACGAGACCGAGCGTGACCCCCCTTCGAACCCGCCAGCCGTCAGTGTGCTGTGCGAGCCATGCTTCGATCCGCGCGAAGTATATCTCGAGCGCTTCGTCGTCCCCGATACCCGGCAGCTCCACACCCTTCTCTCGACGACACTTCTCTTGGAGCGTGACGTTGGTGTCCCAGTCCTCGCCCGTCGCTTTCACCGCGTAAAGGTACGTTCTCGGCCGCGTCTCCGTATCCAGGCGTCCACGCTCGATCCCTACCGGCACGAGGACCAACGGAGCGAGACGGAGGTCCGATCTCGTCGCCTGCCCAGCGGGGACGTCACTCCACTCGACGAACCCGAACAGCAGATGCAGAACGTTCGCGCCTGTCTCCTGCACTGCCGTGCGAGCCTTCTGATGGATTTTGCGCAGGACCGACTCGAGATCCTCCGGCAGCGCAAGCGTCTGAAGAACTCTGTCCCTGTGGCGGCGGTGCTCCGTTTCCTCCACTGCTGGGAGCTCGTACGAGGGGTCCAGGCCAAGCGCAGCCGCGATCGACTTCAGTCTCGCTTCGTGACGGTCGCGCTTCTTTGCTGCCTGGGTGGCTCCCGGTTCCGCAGGGAGGGGCAACTCGAGTTCTTCCCCGTCTTCTGCCTCCTCGTCGGAGCGAAGAGGCGCGAACTCCATCACCTCGCCCGCGGTGATCCGGTCGAAGACCTGTGACGGGATCTCCTCGATCATCCGTACGCAGCTGGTTGGCGTGTGCCGAAAGTTGAGCAGACGGTTCTTCGCCGAAAGGTCGAGAAGCCTGCGACGCATTCGGTCAAGCTGCTGATGGAGCGGCGCGTCCTCCGGAAGGAGGACCTCCAGCGGTTCGGGAGGCGCGGCTCCGAGCGGCTCACGATCCTCAGGCGGTACGCGTGGCCCACGTATCTCGACGGGAGCACCATTCGCAGACCGGAGCGCACCATTTCGCCGTTCACCAACGGTACCGTCGGCCCCTGCGCGCGTAAACGCGAGCGTCACGAGGTGCTGCGCGACCTTCTCCTTGAGCGCGAGCGCCCTGACAGTGTTGCGATGACCGAGTTCTTCGCGGATGGCTTGAAGAACCTTCGAGTCCTGCTGAGATCGGGCTACGAGAGCCTCGAGCCCGTCAATCCCAAGCGATGAGTACGGTCGATCCGGCACGCGTCGCCCCCGCGCGTAGTCAGGCGCTTCAGCGCTCTGACTCGAAGTGAGTGCGAAGAATACCACTGGGGCGGACGACCACAGTGCCCCCGTACTGAGGGACTAGCGACCCTCGAGTGAGTACTGCTTTGCGATCACACGAGATGCCGAGCATCAAGGCATGGCCGCGCAGTCGTCACCGAGACGCTCTGCCGCGCTCTAATCGGGTGACGGGCTGTGCCACACGGATCGCTCGTGACGACCTCCGCCTACTCCCGGATGGCAGCGTGTGTCTCACGTACAACCGCGAGCAACGCTTGGGTCTGCGAGTCGCTCGTCGTGCTCGCCTCGAGCCCTGACTGGATTTGCCCGAGAACGCTTCGCAGCAACTTGTTGACCTCGCGAACGGCGACGGCCTCCACCGCGGTCGCGCCGGGTGACCGCGCGAAGTACTCACTGACCTCAGGAGCGACGGTGCGGCACTCAGCCACGAACCGGCTCCAAGCCTCGACGTTCCGTGCTTGACCGTTGAATTGCTGCAGGTCGCGCTGCAGAAGCTCCGCGAACCTCATCATCGTCTGGACAGCGTCGTCGACAGCTGTAGCTGATGCTCCACGGATGAGGTCGAGCGACTTCCATGACGGCGGCGGCGGCAGAGACCCTCGACGCGTGTTCGAGGCCGGAACCTCCACGGGCGGCCCGAGGGCGCGCGTAGTCGAGTCGGTTGGCGACCGTTCCCCAAGGCGCCTGAGCGCCGTCTGGTACTCGGCCAGTGCTCGCGCGAACAGCTCCACCTTCTCGGCGTTCGAGAACATGTACTGTTCGTTGAGTCCGCTCGGGCTGGTGAGACGAACCCTCCCGTACTGCGCGAGGGGTATCTGGTAGTTGTCCCGGAATCGACGATCCGGGGAGCCGTCCTTGTTGCATTTAGCCCAGGTATGGCCGACTACCGCTGCGTCGGAAGGAACGCTCTCATGCTCGACGAACTGAGACAGGGAGTACTCCACCTGCACTTCCCGTAGATCGACGAGGGCGAGATCGGTTCTGCTTCGCATCAGCAGAAACGCGGGGAAGATGACAAGGTCGGCGCCGTTCGCGTTCTCGAGCCTCAGGCTCTTGCTGGTTGTCTGTAGAACGTCGTCCTCGTCCGTGATGGCGAATCGAACGGGCCGACGGTCGACGGCGGTGTCTGCAGCCGAACGGGTACGGTGTCGGTCGTTCGCGCTCGCGCTCGTGATGTCCCAGATGCAGGCGCATCCGGAGACAGAGACGAACGCTTCCGCCAACTTCGCGAACGATGCGCGCGCTTCATCGTCGAGCGCGAACTCTGCATCGACGAAGGAGCCCTCGAGGCGCTCCTGAAGCGCGCTCAGTTCGGCAGCCTTCGCTTCTACGGCGGCACGCCGCTCCGGAATCTTCTTCTTGAGGAAGAGCCCGAGGAACCAGTTCTGTGCGTTGCGCAGCCGCCGCTCGGCGCGAGCAAGATGATCCTGCGCTCTGGGTATCTCTCGAGACAGTTCGGCTCGTTCGCTCCTCACCCTTAGGATCAGAGCCTTCAGGGCTGCGAGACCATCACTCGTGACCTCCGCGACCGGAGCGCTCTCGATCGCGATCGGCTGAACTCCGACATCGGCCATTGGCGGAGGAACGAGCGACCGGAGCTCCGGAACGGAAGTAGAGGGACCTCCAGCTGAGAACTGATGCCGATAGGATAGACCGGTTCCCGGAATGCCGAGGTTCAGCGCGGTTCCGCGTGGTCCGATGTTTACGCTCGCGCCGCGAGGGCCGACCGTCGCGGAGATGCCACGCGCCGAAAAGTTCAGCCGCACGCCTGGGAACAGCGTGACCCGACGCGAGAAGCGAAACCCCATGGTGATCCCCCTACGTGCGGAGACGCACGGTCATCAGCCGATCACGGCAGAGATGCCGCATAAGCGCAACTGGAGCGTGCGTCACCCAGGCCCGCTTGTACGTCTGTGCGTCTGATAACCTCCCGCCACTCAGCGCGGCCTCGAACCGCGCTCGCGTACTCCGGGGGGAGGCGCCACATGACGCCCGTCGTGGTCGGCCTAGTTACGGTGGCGGTGGTCATCCTCGTAGGGGCAGTTGTCTTGCTCGTGCTGCCGGGTCGCGTCGCGACTGCGACGAGGGCGATCGCGGCAGATCGCTTGGATGAGTTGGAGCGAGGGCTCGAGAAGCTCGACCACGCATTCCGCGATGAGATCGCGCGAAACCGGACGGAGGCGACGCAGTCCGGAGGACTGCTTCGCGACGAAGTGCGGTCAACCCTGAAATCTACCGCCGATTCGCTAGAACAGCGGCTCGACCGTTTTGGCTCGCAGCTGAGCGACCTTTCGGCAGCGGTGGCTCTCCGGCTCGAGGAGTTCCAGAAGACCACTGACGAGCGCCTCCGCACGTCGCATGTTGAGCAGACCTTGAAACTCGATCAGACGAAGGATGCGCTGACGGATGCCGCCGCACACCTTCGGGCTGAGTTGACCCAGTCGATGAAGGGGTTTGGTGATTCACTCGACAGACGGCTCGCGGAGACGGCCAGCTCGCAAGGAGCTCAACTCGGTCTGTTTAGGGCTGGGCTCGACCAACTTCAAGCGACTACTGACGACAGGCTGCAGAGATCGCATGCCGAGCAGACTGCGAAGCTCGATGAGACCAAGACCGCACTGGCGGACGCGACCACGCATCTGCGCTCCGAGTTGACGCAGTCAATGAAGGGGTTCGGTGACTCGATCGACAAGCGCGTAGCCGATACCACCACGGCTCAGATCAGCCAACTCGGCACGTTCGGTACCCGTCTTGACGAGTTTCAGAAGACGATCGACGAACGACTGCACAGCTCGCACGTGGAGCAAACGACAAAGCTCGACCAGACTCGGGGATCGCTCGCTGACGCGACGGTGAATCTTAGAACGGAGCTTACCCAGTCACTGAAGGGCGTAGGGGACTCGCTCGACAAGCGCTTCGCCGAGACGACCAACAGTCAGGTATCGCAGTTCGAGTCCTTCGGCGCGCGCCTCGAGAAGCTCACGGATTCGAACGAAAAGAAGCTCCAAGAGGTTCGCGTCGAACTCTCAGGCGCTTCCGCAACGCAGCGCGCCGAGATGGCGCAGTCCCTCAAGACGCTCTCCACGACTCTCACTGAGCAGGTCACGGCGATTGCTGCCCTCTTGAAGAAGGATATGGAGGCGTTCTCGGGGACGCTCCTCCGGCTCACGGACACCAACGAGAAGCGGCTCGGCGACCTCCGTCAGACGGTAGACACGAAGCTCCAGACGATCCAGGAAGACAACGCCAAGCGCCTCGAGAGCATGCGTCAGACCGTCGACGAGAAGCTCCAAGGCACGCTGGAGAAGAGACTTGGAGAGTCCTTCAAGCTCGTAGGTGACCGCCTGGAGGCGGTCCAGCGTGGCCTCGGCGAGATGCAGACACTCGCCAACGGCGTTGGCGACCTGAAGAAGGTACTCGCGAACGTCAAGGTCCGCGGGACGTGGGGCGAGATTCAACTCGGGAACCTTTTGTCCCAGATGCTCGCCCCCGACCAGTACGCGCACAACGTGGCAACGAAGCCGCAGTCCTCGGAGCGCGTCGAATACGCGATCAGGCTGCCCGGCGGCGAGGACGGGCACGAAGTGCTCCTCCCGATCGATTCGAAGTTCCCGATGGAGGACTACCAGCGTCTTGTGGAGGCATCCGAGCGCTGCGATGCGGCTGCGATAGATGACTGTGCTCGCCAACTCGAGCAGCGGATCAAGGCGTGCGCTCAGGACATCAGCGCCAAGTATCTGAACCCGCCATACACAACCGACTTCGGCATCCTGTTCCTTCCGACCGAAGGCCTTTACGCGGAAGTCGTGAGACGAGACGGCACGCTGGAGGTGCTGCAGCGAGATTACCGGGTCGTCATCGCTGGTCCGACAACCCTCGCCGCGCTGCTGAACAGCCTTCAGATGGGCTTCCGGACTCTTGCGATTCAGAAGCGCTCGAGCGAGGTCTGGCAGGTTCTTGGCGCCGTAAAATCCGAATTCGGCAAGTTCGGGGACGTGCTCAAGGCCGTTGAGAAGAAGCTCGTCGAGGCGTCCAACAAGATCGCTGCGGTTAACACGCGGAGCCGCGCCATCGAGAGACAGCTGAGGACCGTGCAGGAGCTCCCTGCTGCCGAAGCAGAGGCCCTGTTGCTTCCGTCCGGTTCCGACGCCCTCGAGCCACTCGACAACGACGTTCAAGTGCAGCCGTCTCGGCGCGAGCCACTCGTTCCAGCCTAGTTCGGCTGGCGCGTGTGCGAACGATGCGAATGAGAACGCACAGCCAGCTGCGGGCGCGAGCGACCTCAACTGCCTGGAACGACGCGGACTCCGGCTCCGGTCGGACGCGCATCTTCAACCCGCCTCCAGCGGAGACGCCTCGCACCGCGGGAGGGCGCGCCCCTCTCGCCCCGCTCGCCTTGAGCGTAGCCCCGCCAAAGGTGAGCCGAGTCGAAGCGCTCCGGCGACCACGAGGCGTGTGGCACGTTTCTTTCGATGCCAGGTAGAGAGCATCCGATGACCTATTGCCGCACATCGAATATAGCTGTTGACATTTTTCTGCTGTTATGAGATGTGACCAACTCAGGTTGGGGTCGAAGCCCCCGCACGCAAGCCGCGACGATCGCGGCTTTTTTGTGCCCTACGCCGCGGCGACGCCCGCGGCTTTTTTGTGCCCGCTGAGCCGAAAGGAGGCCGTCTTGTCGCGAAAAGCATGGAATGACGTGCCCCTCGGCGACCCCGACCCCGACCGCGCGTCGAGTCTCGCCTAAAGACGCTCCATTCCTAAATGTCCGTCAGCACACGTGGACCAAGCGCCACGAGGGGAAGGACTACGCCTGCCGAACGCTTGGGGTGAACGCGGGCCGAGGAGTTCAGCATCCTTCGCGCTTTCGTAAGACCCAGTCGGCCACACGTTCACGATGAAGGCACCCGAAGGAGTTGTCGCCCCCGTGATCAGCGGGTTCGGAGAGGCGATCCTCTCGAATCGGCGACCCCGAACTAAGGAGGAACCAAACATGCACGTCATCTCTGGTCGCAATGAGTGGCAGTGCGAGACAGTGCCCTGGACAGACAAGCGGCTCGCGAGAATCACCTCCCTGTGCCTGTACGCACCTAGCGGAACTTAGTTGGTTCGACGTCCTCTTTTGTCGCGGGGAAATGCTGGACGGTTCCGGATGCCGGGTACGGCTCCCGTTTGAGCAGCTACCGAAGGGACTCGAGAGAATCACCATCGTCCGGCACGCAAAGAGCGACAGCGTGTTCGCAAAACGCCTGAAGGTGCTCGAGTCGATCATCTACTTGAGTGATGAGAGCCGGAAGCCGCACCTAAAGGCCAATCAGGACGTATCGAACGACTTCGCCGTGCCGTGCCGCAGCGCGGAGTACGTCGCCCGGCGGGGGATCGCCGCATAGCACCGGTTCAGCACCTGCAGATGCCGACACTCCATCCATCTCACACGCGCATTTCGTGCTTGGAGGAACTATGCTGCACGCCTTCGACGAGATCGTACTGGCGTACCGACCTGACCAGCTTGCCGCCTGGAAGCTCGCCCACAAGTAATTGATGCCGCCCTTCGTCGAGAAGAGGTCCATCGTCGCGAACCAGCCGTCCTACTGGTTCGGTGAGGCGTTCGTCCTCGATTACTTCCACCGTACCGAAGGGTGGCTCGGCTTCCGCGACTACATGCTGATGTCCGAGGTCGTCATCGCGCGCCACTACCGCGGGCGCACGACACTGGAGCAGATCGCCCCGGCAGCGAAGCTGCGAGTTCTTCGCGAGGAGAGACGCCGATCGGTCGATCGGTCGGAAGGGCTACGCCTGACCTTTTCTTGTACAAGCCATCGGGCGGATGCAGTTCATCGAAGTGAAGAAGCAGAGCGACGCGGTGAAGGACAATCAGCTCGTGTGCCTCGCGCAGATCCGGGAGTTGCTGGGATGCGCGGCGCACATCGTCTACCTGCGAGAGGCCAGCGGACACCGGAGGGTCGCGACGCGGTACGTCGTCACGCTGCACGCGAGCGCGGCGCCGAAAGTACGCCACGAGCGACGGCCCATCCCGGACAGCGTGACCCGCCCCGAGGACGAGTGCGAGTGCTGTCCCGAGGGACGGACCACGCTGGCAGTGGACGAGTGTGTCCTCTGTTGCAGGCTCGTCTGCATCGAGCACGCGGCAACCGTAGTCGCCACCGCACGCACGATCTGCAGCGAGTGCCTGCGTTTGAGGAACGAGATCGGGCCGTATGTACCGACTATCCGGTTCACGGCGGCGTAGTCGTCCCCACCACGTTGACGCACGACGCAGTTGCGTCTGACTGGAGGAATACGAATGGCGAAGCAGCGTACGTGGACGCATCCGCCTCCCCAGCGGCAGTTCACGATTCTGGGAGTTCAGCCTTGGGGCGGCCCCCCCGGACATTCCAACTCTCGTGACGTGCTCTCAGGCAAGGAGCCGACGCCGCAGGAGTACACCGAGGTACTCGCGGGCTGCGCACTGCTCGCCGACACGGCAGTCGAGGTGAGTAAGTACGTTCCCGAGGAGGTGACACGACTCCAAGAAGTGCACTGCGTGGACCTTCCTGTTCATCCGTACGCGCTCGAAGACGCGATCCGAGAGTACTACACGCGTCACCCGTGGCTGTCTCCGGCCGACGTAATGCGGCACTGTGGTCGCGCCGTGGACCGACTGCTCTTTCTGACGGGTAACCGTGAGTCGCCGAATCCGGAGGTCGCGCAAAGCAACGAGGAGGAGGCACGCCGGGCACAGATGCGCGCGAACAACGTCAGGAAAGCGATCCAGCGCCATTCAATGCGATAGTTGCGAGCGGCTCCATCGGCGTCGGCGCGACCACAAGCGACTCGCAGCGCTCACGGCGGGCGTGCAGGATGGACTCCTCGTCGGCACCGTCCGCACGATGCCGCTCCGAGAAGAAGACGCGCACGGCGTGGCTCTGGACCTTTATCGCCCGCGACGAGGCCGAGAAGGAGACCATCTCCTACGTGTTCGCGCGCAGCCGCTCGGGCGACCCGCCCGTGCGCGTGCTCAGAGAAACGCTCGGAAAGCTCGTGGTGGACGGGTACTCCGGGTACAACCGCGTGACCGTCCCCGGCCGATGCGAGCGCGCCGGCTGCCTCGCCCACCTGCGCCGCAAGTTCTTCGACGCGCAGTCCTCCGCGCCGGACGCAGCGAAGCGCGCGATCAGCTTCATCCTCGATGTTTACCGGATCGAGCGCGCCGCCCTCGACGCCGATCTCCTCGGCACGGACGAGCACCTTGAGATGCGGCAGACGCGGAGCCGCACCGTGATGGACGAGTTCAAGGCGTGGCTCGACGCCGAGCAGCCTCGGCACCCGCCGAAGAGCCCGATCGGCGAGGCGATAAACTACGCCCTCGGCCAGTGGGACGCGCTCACGCTGTTCCTCACTGACCAGCACCTCCCCATCGACAATAACGCCTCGGAGCACGCGTTGCGCGTCGCCAATTAGTCGCGCTTCTTCTTCCGCGGGTGGAGGGTCTCGCCCTCGGCGAGCATCTGCACGTAGGCAGCGATCCGCTTCGCGCGGGTCTCGGGCGATCTCGCGTCGTGGACCCGATAGAGGATCGCGTAGCGGTTGTGGCTGTCCAGCGTCTCGAAGAAGCTTTGCGCCTCCGCATTCGAGTCCAGCGCGCGCTGCAAGTCGGACGGTACCGAGGCGCGACTCTGCGAGTCGTACGCTGCCGCCCACCGCCCGTCGGCCTTCGCGCTCTCGATCGCGGCGAGCCCCGCGGGTCTCACGCGCCCCTCCTTCATGAGCCGCGTCGCGGTGGCGCGGTTCGCCTTGGACCATCGACTCTTTGGGCCGCGAGGCGTGAACTTCTGAAGCCAGAAGGCGGCGTCGAGCGCCCTTTTCTGCCCGTCGATCCAACCGAAGAGAATCGCAACTTCGAGCGCCTGCGCGTACGTGACGGAGGTTGCCCCCGCTCCCCGCTTCGAGATCTTCAGCCAGACGCCCCGTGAGCGACCGTGGTTCGTCTCGAGCCACTTCTCCCACTCGTCCGCTGATGCGAAGAGTTTCGTGGGCAGCTCGTGCGCCCCTGGCTCGAACGATGTCTTGGGCATGTGGTCGTTCTCGTCAACCTTCGGGTCGGGCAAGGCCGTACCGAAGAAAGGCCTCTCCGAACACCCAGCATCACCGGCTCTAGCGCAGCGTTGAGCGGAGTCCGCCGCCTGTGCTGCGAGTCTTCGCTTCGACGGGCCTCATGACAGGCAGCGCCCGGTTCGAGGTTGAGCGTCGAGGAACCTGACCGCAGCTGGACCCCTGCGATCAGACGAGCGGGTCGAACATGATCTCCCGGACCTCCTGCGCGCAGCGGCAGGCCGCCGCGAAGCGGGCAGCCCACTCCAGGGCCTCATCGCGCGAAGGCACGTCGATGATCACGAACCCCCCGATGACCGCCTTCGTCTCCGGGAGCGGGCCGTCGGTGACCGTCCCATCGGTGGCCACGACGCTCGCCCTCTGACGAGCGACCCCGCCACCGAAGATCCACACTCCTGCTCCCTGGGCAGCCCGAACCACCGCGTGCGCAGCCTCTCCGACCGCGGCCAGCTCCTCCTCGGGGAGCGACATCGCGCCGTCGTCGAACGAGATCAGGTACCGCGGCATGTCATGACTCCTTTGTCTGGCGGCGTCTGGACGACCCGTCGACGAAACGCCAAACGAGTTCCGATGCAGCGGTCCCCAGGCGCTGTTCGACCGACACTGCTCGCCAAGCGATCTCATCGGCACCCGAACCGGGCGTGCGACGGTCTGTCCGGTGGCGCCATCTGGGTGCCAGGCTTCCCGGCCTAGCTCGGCACCGGCATCGTCTCGGCGCTCAGCGTCGACGCTCGGGCTCATGCTCTCCGGTGTCAAGGCTCGCCCTCACTGATCGCGCCTGGTTCGTCGCCCGCCTCGCGCGCGGACGTGCTCGTCCTCGACGACCGGGGCCTGGCGCCGCCCAAGGACAGGAGCGGCGTCCCCGGATGCCCTCTCGGAGAGCCCATCGAGCGCCCAAAGACCCGAAGTCGATTCCCGGCGCCTCCACTTCAAGCCTCCGAATCTCGGGGGCTTTTTCTTTTCCGGGCTTGGTCTCGCGTGGTCTCCGCGGCTTGGTCTCGTTCCCCACGCGGACCCCGAAGTCGGGCAGGATTGCCGCGTGACCCGGACCGACGAGACCAAGGACGCCGCGAGCAATGACCTCACGCTCCACCTCCTCAAGTACCGTGAGGCCGCTCGCCACCTCTGGAACTCCTTCCTCCGCGAGGACGACTCGAACGGCGCGGTCCCGGACGGCTTCCTCCTCGACCGCTGGGAGGGCATCCAGGACGAACTCTTCGCTGCCCTCGTACTGCGCTACACGGGCGACGACACCCCGGAGAAGGTGAGACTCGCCCCGGGCGCCGCGAAGCCGCTCCCCTTCCTCAAGGTCGTGCCGACGAGCCCGGACGTTCCCGCCCACGTCAGCAGGACGAAGCCTGCGCAAACGTACTGGGACCATCCAGTCCGGAGGCTCGGCCCGACCGACGACCTGCGGTTCATCGCCTTCTTCGACTTCGGCTCGTATGACTACGTGGACTTCAAGTTCTTCCACGTCTTCATCCAGGGCTCCGAGAGACACCCGGAGCTTGCGGGGCATGAGGCGCTGGTCGAAGTCCAGTACGCCCGAGTGCTCTTGCACGAAGAAGGAACCAGCCCTGCGTAGCCGCGGCACTCTGGGACCGGGGTCGATGCGCGACCTCTCGGAAGTCGGCCTCGACTCGCACTGTCTGTCGTACCTCATCGACGCGCTTGAGGGCATCTCAGCACCGACCGACGGCCTAGCCGACCAGAATGTGGCGCTCGCTCCGGCTGTACCTGTACACGCCCGGCACGCTTTGGGTGACGCCGACGGTCGAGCGGGAGTTCCTGCGCATCCGCCACGCTGTTGTCCTTCGACGCCGATTTCGTGAAGCACCTCGACGCGCACACGGTCCTACTGCTGACGAGGCCCGCCGCGTACTGGGACAGTCTGGGCGTCCCGAGGGGCACCACTCCGACCAAGCTCCCTGCGTATGGCAACCGCTCGCCAACGAGGGCTGGTGGAGGTGGTGATGGCTTGCAGCCGGCCGGCTACGGCGCGGTCCGCTTGCACTCCGCGATGAGCGGCTCAAGAACCTCAAACGGCTCCCGCTTCCCGATGGCCAGCCAGCGTTCCCGTTCCGCGATGGATGCCTCGCCGCCGCCGCCGGCCGGCGACATCGCCATGATGGCGAGCAGGTCGCGCTCCAGGGCGTCGCGCGCCTCCTGAGACGCCTTCATCACTTCGTTCGGGAAGTCCCTGACAGCTTCGACGGCCAGCCACTCAGCCCGGGCCTGGTGGGCCTGGGTCCAGCCGATGGCCACTCGTTCTTGGCTTCCGGTGCCGACGAAAGCCCATCCGACAAGCTGGTGCATCTTGAGCGCCGCGCCGAGGAGCTCGTAGACGCTCGGCGGATCCCCGCGTCCAGGCACAGCGAGGATTTCGGAACGGCTGCGCGCGAGCCAATCCCAGATCTTGCCTCCGACGGTCGCGGTCGTTATACATTCGTCAGAACCGATGAACAGGTGATCTCATGCGCAAGAAGCTCTCCGCCATCGGCAACAGCCTCGGGATCGTCATCGAGAAGCCCATCCTCGAGCTCCTGGACATCGACCGCGACACCGAGCTGGAGATGCGCACCGATGGCGAGCGCCTCATCATCGAGCCCGTCCGGGGCGCCAAGCAGGCGAAGGTCAAGGCCGCTTTGCGGCGCGCGATGCCCGCGCACGACGCGACCCTCCGGAAGCTCGCGAAGTGAGCGACCCAGGATTCCTCGACGTCGAGGACGTGCTCCTGATCCACGAGCAGCAGCTCGCGCGATACGGCGGCTCCGCGGGTGTTCGCGATGCGGCACTGCTGGAGTCCGCCGTCGCAATGCCTCGCGCGACCGCGGGCGGCGAGTTCGCGCACGCCGATCTCTTCTCCATGGCAGCCGCGTATGCGTCGCGCAGAACCAGCCGTTCGTCGACGGCAACAAGCGAACGGGCTTGCTCGCCGCCATCGTCTTCCTGGATCTGAACGGCATCACCATCCGTGATCCGAACGGCCGCCTGTACGATGCCATGATCGCCCTCGCGGAGCGCCGGATGGACAAGCGCGATCTCGCCGAGATCTTCCGGGAGCTCTCGGGGACTGACTGAGCCCGGCCCCAACTACACCACTCTGAGTCGCTTAGCGCGCGCCCACACCTTGTGGGCGCAATGGGCTCTCGATGGGCGCTCATGGGCCATCGAGAGCGCCCGCGATGTCCCGGAATGTCCGCTCGGAGCGCCCATCGAGCGCCCAAAGACCGGAATTCGATTCCCGGCGCCTCCACTCTGAAGCCCCCGGGAACGGGGGCTTCGTCGTTTCTGGGATCAGGCGTTCCATCCAGGCCTCGAGACGACATACGCGCCTGGTTGGCTGTAGACTTCGAAAGGTCCCGCCCCGAGTGCGACGGCCGCCCACACCGAATGGCCGCGATTCGCGTTGCAGACTCCGTCCCGCCTCCTGATTCGACGAGGATCGAAGCGCTCGTCCGCGCCGAGCAGGTCCGCGCGCTGCACGAGAAGCTCGCCATCGCGCAGGCAACGGTCTTCCTGAACTCGTTCGTGGTGGTCCTGGTCGTCTGGGAACGATCCACGCCGTACCGCCTCCTTTCTTGGCTCGCGTTCATCTGGCTGATCGCGTGCGCGCGCGTCTTCGCGGCATTCAGGTATCACCGCTCGACACTCGAGCCGGGCGACGCGGCCCGCTGGGAGTGGACCTTCACCTCGGGCGCCGCCCTGAACGGCATGGGATGGGGCTTGTCCCCGTTGCTCCTGGCCGGCGGAACCCCGGTCGCGTACCTCATGTTCCTGGCGTTCGTCCTCGCCGGGATGACCGCCGGAGCTGCCCTCAGCAATGCGAGCCATCAACCCGCATTCGTCGGGTTCGCCATCCCCGCGCTCGTGCCGGTCACCGCGCTGTTCCTCTCGGCCGGAGACCGCCTGGGGCTCGGAATGGCGGTCATGCTCGTGGTGTACGGGAGCGCAGTCACCGCGGTCTCGCGGTCGGGCGGCAGGGCGCTGGCGGAGGCCACCCGCCTCCGCTTTCGCAACGCGGACCTCGCCGAGCGACTCGCGACATCCGCCGCCGAGCTGGAGCGACGCGTCATCGAGCGCACGTCGGAGCTCGAGGCGTCCGTGTTGCGTGAGCGCGAGGCGGAGCGTCAGCTCGTGAACTCGGTTCGCCTCGCCAGCCTGGGGACCCTCTCCGCAGCCGTGGCGCACGAGGTGAACAGCCCCCTGGCGTCCGTGAGCGCTAACCTGAACTTCGTCCGGCAAGAGTTCACTCGCGCGGCGACGAACCCGGACGTTCACTCGGCGATGGTCGCCGCGCTCGATGACGCCGCCACCGGCCTCGAGCGGGTCAAGAAGATCGTCCGTTACCTCAACGACACCTCGCGAGTCCACCTCCGCGCCGTGACGGAACCCGTCGACCTCCACGCCACGCTCGACCTTTCCATCGGCATCGTCGAGCGTGCGATCCACGCGCGCGCCGTCCTCGTTCGCGAATACAGCGCGGCGCCCCCGGTGATCGCCGGCCATACCTGCCTCGTCCAGGTCTTCCTCAACCTGCTCCACATCACGAGCGAGTCGATCCCCGACGGCGGCTCCGCCGCCCATCGCATCCGGGTCGGCACGAGGTCGGACCCGTCGACGCGGCAAGTCGCCGTCGTGATCGAGGATACGGGCTGCATGCCCGCTGGCTCGCAGCTCGAGCGGACGTGGCCGCCATCCCTCACCGCCCAGCCGTTCCACGACGGGAACGGCCTCGAACTCTCGATCTGCAAGGACCTCCTCGCGCGATGCGGTGGCCATCTCGACGTGCACAGCCGTGATGGCGCAGGTACCACTTTCACGGTCTGGCTCAATGCGGTCGAGCGCGAGCAGGCCAGGTGAGGCGCTGGAACAGGACGCCTCCGGGCGGTACGTCGGCCCAGGCTCGGGACCGTCGCTGCCAGCGCGGATGACTCACTGCCCCTGTCCGCTTCCGGTGCTCGAGGCCCCCGACCCTGGCTTCGCAGTGGCCACGCCTGCGGCGCAGCCCACGGTCTCCCTGCAAGCCTGCGCGATGGTGGACTGGGCGCGGGCCACGTCCTTGTCGTTCACGAAGCCGGAGATGGCATCGGTGATGGGGGTGAGGAAGGCGGGCACGGTCGCGGGGCCGTTCGCCTCGCTCGGGACGAGCGCGTTGGCGGCGAAGTCGGCCATGGCGCCCTTCGAATAGGCGTCGTACTTGCTCTTGTCGGCGTCGACGCGCGCCGGGATCGAGCCCTTCTTCGGGTTGAAGGCGTCCTGGCCCGGCACCGAGGCGAGCACCGCAAGCCACTCGAGCGCCGCCGCCCGGTTCTTGACCTTCTTTGGCAGGCCGAAGGTGTCGGTCACCACGATGAAGCTCCCCTTGGTCCCCGGGGCGGGCGCCCAGCCGAAGTCGGTCCCCACCTCCCAGCCGTTCGAGGTGAAGTACCCCTTGGCCCAGTCACCCATGAGGTTCATCGCAGCCTTGCCGCGCAGGACCAGGCCGGTGGCCTGATCCCAGGTGAGCGTGGCGTGGTCGTCGTTCACGTAGCCGACCACGCGCTTCATGGTCTCGAGAGCCTTTGTGATCCTGGGATCGGTCCACGCCAGCCTGCCGGCCCAGAGCGCCTTGTAGTCGTCCGGCCCGAGGGTGGCGAGCAGGATGTCCTCGAAGAGCTGGAGCGACTCCCACTTGTCCTTGTCGCCCAGGGCCAGCGGCGTGATCCCCTTGGCCTTGAGCTTGTCGGCGGCCGCGAAGAAGGCATCCCATGTCTCCGGCGGCGTGAGGCCGTTATCGGAGAAGATCTTCTTGTTGAACCAGAGGACGCCGTTGCGGTGCACGTTGACCGGCACGGAGTAAGGCTGTCCCTGGTAGCTGACCAGGTCGATGAGCTGCTTCGGGAACTTCTGGTCGAGCCCCTCGTCCTTGTAGAGCTTGGTGAGTGGTTCCATGAACCCCGTCTTCACCCAGGTGTCGATGAGCTCCGCGCCGCCGTGGATCTGGAACGTGTCGGGCGGGTTCCCGCCCTGCATGCGCGTGGCCAGCACGGCGGTGGCGTTGGACCCTGCGCCCCCGGCCACCACGGCATTGCGAATCTGGACGCCCGGGTGCTTCGCAGAGAAGACCTTCTCCAGCGCCGCCAGCCCGTCCGCCTCGCCGCCGGCGGTCCAGTAGGTGAAGATCTCCAGGCCCTGGTCCGCGGCCGCGCCTCGCGACGGCAACCCCGCCGTCAGCACCATCATCGACAGCATCGCCTCGACCTTGAACTTGCCTCGCATCGTCCCGCCCTCCCAGCGTGGCTCGGCCCACCGGGCCGCCGGCCGCCATCCGGACCTGGGGGCCCCACGGCGATAACGTGCGGCCGCGCGGTACCGCGGGCGACGCTACTCGGAGCGCCCCCACGAGCCGACGAGCGGGAAAGGAGGGGAAGGATCCGACCGGACATGCGTCCCCCGCGCCGCCTGGAGGGCGGCGTACCCGGGCGAGCAGGTGCCCACCGCGGGCCTTCGCGGCGCGCCTCCCGCGGTTAGCGCAGGCTCGTGCGAAACGCCCGGCTCACGTTGCTGCTCCTCGCCCCGGCCCTCGCTACCACCGTGCTGTTCGTGTACCTGTTCATCGCCTGGACCGGGTACGCATCGCTGACCGGCTGGAATCAGATCGCGCCGGCGGAGGGCCTGCTACCGCGCTTCCCGTTCGTCGGCCTGGAGAACTACCGCAGCCTGTTCTCCGCCCGCCGCTTCTGGCCCAACGACGCCTTCAACACGGTGGTGTTCACGGCGGCGTTCGAGTTCGTATGCCTGGGTACGGGGCTCTTCCTGGCCATCCTGCTCGATCGAAAGCTGCGGGGCGGGGCCGTGTTCCGGAACGTCTTCCTGCTCCCGATGTCGCTCTCGTTCGTGGTGACCGGCACGATATGGGCCTGGATCTTCAACCCCACCACCGGGATCAACGAGCTGCTGGAGCCCATCGGCGTGAACGCGGTGCGCCGCTGGCTGCTCGACGTCCGGCTGCTCCTGCCGCTGTGGCACCTGCTCGACGCCCTGCGCGTGAACGTGCTCCGGCCAGGGCTCACCACCGACTCCCGCGCGGCGCTGGGAGCGGTAGTGCTCGCCGCTGCCTGGCAGATGTCGGGCTTCACCATGGCCATGTTCCTGGCCGGCCTGCGGGGCATCTCAGACGAGGTACGCGAGGCGGCGCGGGTGGACGGCGCGAGCGAGGTTCAGCTGTACCGGCACGTCCTAGTCCCCATGCTCAGGCCAGTGGTGGTGAGCGCGGTGGTGATCCTGGGCTACACCTCGCTGAAGATCTTCGACCTCGTCTTCGTCATGACCCGCGGCGGACCGGGAACCGCCACGGACTTTCCGTCCATCTACCTGTTCGACTCCGCGTTCAAGGGGAACCAGTGGGCGCGCGGAGCCGCGGTTGCGATGGTGATGCTGCTCGCTTCGGCCGTGGTGGTGCTCCCCTACCTGCGTCGCGAGCTCCGCGCCGGAGGACGGGCGTGACCGCCGCCCGCCGTTCCCGGCGGATCCGTCCCTCGCGCATCGCCCTCTACGCCGCTCTCTGCGTGCTGACCGCCCTCTTCCTCATACCCGTCTACGTGGCCCTGGCCGGGAGCTTCAAGACGCTCCGTGAGGTGAACACCACCAGCATCTGGAGCCTCCCCAGCGGGCTCCACACCCGCGCCTGGCGCGACGCCCTCACGCCGGCGCTGGAGGGCTCGGGCGGAATCGCCCCGGGCCTCCTGAACAGCCTGCTCATGACGATCCCCGCGGTGGCCATCTCCTCGGCCTGGGGTTCACTCAACGGCTATCTCCTGGACAAATGGCGCTTCCGCGGCTCCGAGGCCGTCTTCGCGTTCCTGCTCTATGGAATGTTCATCCCCTACCAGGCGATCCTCATCCCACTGGTGCAGTTCCTGCAGCGGCTCGGCCTCTATGACACGCTCTTCGGGCTGGCGCTCACGCATGTGGCGTACGGCATCCCCATCACCACGCTCATCTTCCGAAACTACTACGCCGGAGTCCCACGCGAGCTCATCGAAGCCGCCGCGCTCGACGGCGCCGGGATCCTCCGCGGCTACCTGCGCATCGCCCTTCCGCTGTCGGTGCCGGGGTTCGTGGTGGTGGGCATCTGGCAATTCACCAGCATCTGGAACGAGTTCCTGTTCGCGGTGACCCTCACGAGCAATCCGGCCTCGCAGCCCGTCACGGTCGCGCTGCAGAACCTCGCGGGCTCCTTCGCCGCCCTGTACAACGTGCAGATGGCCGGCGCCCTCGTCACGGCGCTCCCCACCATGGTGGTCTTCGCGTTCCTGGGGCGCTATTTCCTCGGCGGGCTGATGGCGGGCTCGCTCAAGGGCTGACGGCCCGGCAAGGCTCGGATCGTTCGAGACACTCGAGCGCCTCATGCTCGCAGCCGGCTCACGGGAGTCGGGTGGCTACGTCGTCGGTCGGGTCCTCATGACCGCGCCCGGCGGAACGGCAGGCGTACCTTCTTCGTGCACCGACCAAGATCGACGGCGTAATGCAGCAGTTCACGTTCGCGTCTCGAACGCCCGTGCTCGTAACGCCGCCCATTCAGTGCTCGACGCCGCCCGTTCATCACGGTGCGCAGACCAGCGTGGACGGATAGGCGGCCACGCGCCGCGAGGTCCCGGCGGGCAGCTTGGCGCGGCGAGACCGAAGCGTCGCCTCGACCAGCGCGCGGTTCGCCTCCTCGCGGTAATGGACGAAGGCCGAAGCCACGTCGCCCGCCTGGTCCGAGGCCATGTCGAGCATCAGGACCGGCTCGGCGCAGGCGGACGGGAAGTCGCCGAGCGCGACCGTCTTGACGCTGGGGTGGCGGAGATTCCGGAAATGCACGCGCCGCGCCCGGAGCTCGTAGACGATCTGCCACTGCGTCGAGTCCTCGAACCGAACCGAGTCCAGGATCGCGAAAGCAGCTGCGACGGGGTCGCCCTCGGAGGCGTCCCGGAGCTCACCCGCGAGCCGTGCGAAACGCGTCAGGGACCCATGGGCATTCCCTGCTGGTCTCGTCAGCACGCGGATCGACGCGGCATAGGAGCTGTTGGTCACGGCGCGCACCGGCATCGCGTCGGCGGTCGAGACCACGAGGGCACCGCGCAGGAACTCCAGCGTTGCGCAGGTGGCCCGCGCATCACACAGGAAGTAGTGAAGCCGGGCGTGGACCGGAGCAACGCGGACCTTTCGCGCCAGCTCGACCGCCTCGGACGTGGTGGAGGCCTGGTCGAGCAGGTACTGCACCAGGCCGAGCTCCGTCACGACCGGCCGCCCATCGGGCTTCTCGTACGCGGTGTCGGGCAGGACGAGCACCTCGACCGCGAGCCCAGCCTCGTTGATGCCGCCGTTCGGTTGCTCGCGCCCGTACTGGTTGAAGGTGAGGCTCGAGAGGCGACTGCTCCAGGCCGCGGGCGTCTGGCCGGGCGACAGCACCAGCGCGCGCTTCTCCATCCCGCGCTTGTTCACGAGCACCAGGCCGCGCTCGTCGTCCCAGTCGTAGCTCTTCCCCATCACCGGACCGGCCGGGCCCTCGCGCAGGAAGGCGCTGCACGGGAGCGCCGGCCGGGCGGCGACGACGAGCAGGACGGCGAGGAAAGTGCGCACGCGGAGACGGTAGCACGCGTACGAGACGCGCTCTGGACACCGCGGACCGACCCCCACAATCAGTGGGCATCATGAGCTCTCGATGGGCGCTCGTGGGCCATCGCGCGCGCCCACGATGGCCCGAAATGTCCTCTCGGAGAGCCCATCGAGAGGACAAGAACCGGCATTCGATTCCCGGCGCCTCCACTTCAAGCTCCCGGAACTCGGGGGCTTTGTCGTTTTCGGGTTTGGTCTCCCGTGGTGCCGCGGCTTTGGCCCCCCACTCCGAGTCGAAGTCGGGCAGGATGGGAAGGTGCGAGGCCGGGTCCGGTTCAAGATCCCCACGTTCATCCCCACGTTCAACAGCACGCAGTACAAGGACTCCTTCATCAACCCGTGATGCTTCGGGCATGACGTGTGCCGCTGGGTGAGCAGCGAGTTCCGCGCCCTAGGGTTCGCTGCCGATGAGGAGCCGGGCCGGGAGGACTGTGGGCTGGTATCTTTCGATTTGAGGCAGACGGGACCGAGCACCTCCTTCTCGTCGGGTTCGAGCCCGGCGACGGCGGGACGCCGGGACCTGGCACGGGGTTTGGAACCCACTCGTCCAGGGTGCGGCATCGTCGTCCCCACGCCCCGAGGCCATCACTCATGGCAAAGTTCCGCGACGCGCAGCCCCACGAACAGCCCACGGTGAAGCCAATGATCGACAAGGCGGCTGCGGCGAACCGGATCCTCCTACTCTCTGCACTTGCCCTGCTCGGCGGTTGCGTGCATTTCCCGCAGACCGCGCAGGAATTCCGCGAGCAGATCCCTGGCGCCACCTTCGGACAGAAGCTGACCATCGAGGCGAAGCGGCCGTTCCGCGACGTCGCGAAGACATTCCAGGCGAAGGCCCCTGAGTGCCTCCAGGTGAGCGTACGCACCGTCTCGCACGCGGGAGGCAGCTACCAGAACATCCTCGCGACGTACAAGCCGACGGTGCTGGTCAACCGGCAGAAGCTCGAGCTGCACGTACAGCGCCATTACCAGGGCGGCGGCGTCATCATTCCCGGCAAGGAGCCCGAGGGCGGGCTGTACCTGCTGGTCGCCGACGCCTTCCCGCTCGACGGCAACCGCACGCGCCTCGACGTCTATGCGCCAACCGTCGGGTCCGACCCGCTCATCCGCGCGATCACCGGCTGGGCCACGGGCGAGAACGTCGGCTGTCCCGACATGACGAAGAACTGACGGGCCCGTGCGCCGCGCAATCGCTCTGCTCTGCGGGCTATGTGCCTGCTCCGGCCTGCGAACGTACCCCACCGTCCCGGGTGGCAACCTGTCGGTTCGGCCGCGCCTGGAGGCCGGGGTAACCGCGGCGCTGCACGTCCACCGGCTTGATGCACAATGCCGCGTCGAATACCTGGGCACGGTGAAGCTCGACGACGCGCAACTGACCCTCGACTTGCCTGCCGGCCAGGCAAGCTACCTCTTGGTGACGTTCGACACCTCGTCGTTCTTCGCCGGCCGCCGCAACACGAGCGCGGCCGCGCTGCTCAACCCCCGCGCCGGCTGGCGCTACGAGCTCGACGTGCGCTACCGCGAGGACATCTACGACGTGGCGCTCTCAGAGGCCGACCCGCACACAGGGCAGCGCCGGGTGCTCGCGCGCCGCGACTTGGACGCTTGCCGCCCCGGGCGGTGATCGCGTAGCGGCCGTAGCGTCGCGCGGCCGTACAGACCGAACTACACCAGGACCCACGACGAGAGCGGCTGCGGCTCAGCGGCATCCTCAAGTCGCTCGAGCTCCGCAACGTGGCGCCACCGACTCGAAGCTCTCGTACGTCGAGTTCCTCGCCCAGCTCGTAGAGGACGAGGTGGAGCGACGCGCCCAGCACAAGCTGAAGATGCGCCTGCGCCGCGCCGCCTTCGATCCGCAGACGACGCTCGAGACCTTCGACTTCTCCACCTGTCCGAAGGTCTCGCAGAAGGAGATCGCCGACCTCGCCACCTGCCGCTTCGTCGAGCAGCACCAGAACGTGTTCTTCGTCGGCCCGTCCGGCGTCGGCAAGAGCCACCTCGCGCAGGCCCTCGGTCACGAGGCGTGCCGGCGGGGGTACGATCTGGCCGAACTGGCACCGAACCCTCGTCGCGACGCAAGCCCCACAGTCACCAACGCTTTTGACTTTCGCCCGCTCGCCCGCCCGTCGCATAAACTTAGAAGGAAGCCCCGGAATCTCCGGGGCTCTTCTTCTTTTCGGACCCCTGGGCCCACAACCCGGGTCCGAAAGGGCATGAGCCCCAGAGCTTACTTCAGATCGCGGAAGTCCAGGGTCATCTGACGGCGCTCGACACGAATCTGCCTCACGCGACCGGCGGTGGGCGCGAGCGGCGTGAGTCGCTCCTTCATCTGCGGCGACGGGAGCGCTCCGAACTGAACGAGCCCCTCGCAGCGGCTCGTGCCCGGACACTCGTACAGCTCGGGAACCGGTCCTTGGGCTTGATCCGTTTCGTGGACACCGACCGAAGGGCGGATACGGTCCGTATTCCGGAGGCTTATTCTTCTCGTACCGTAGGCAACCTACCCTGCGGCCACGTACTCGCGCCGCCGAGCCGTGGCCTCGGCTCGGCCATGCGCGCTCCATCTGCGCTCTCGGCAACTTGAATCGGCTGATATGGTCAGCACCCCGAGTTCACTCACGACGACGCGTCGGGAGTATCGTGCCGTTTCGCTGGCGGACACGGGAGCGTGCGCCAGCGACTCACCGCGGACGTTTGTGCCGACAATCAAGGAGTCCCGATGAGCAGCAGGAGAGCCGCGACACACCAAAAGCGCGCTGAGTCTTTTTGGCGACAGCTAAGACACTCTTGGAAGGTGGTCCTTATTGGGACGTCGATCATTGCTGCCACTGCCGCGATGCTCAAGAACACTTCCGAAGTGTCATCATTTTGGGTTCGCCACTTCACTGCCGCCGGAAGAGCACGGGCTTATCTGAATGAGCGCCACATTAGCGAAACCGAGGAGCAGTTGCTGCGATGCGTTCAGGATGACGATTACGGATGCGTGAAGGCGTTTCTCGATTCCAGGAATATAGCTGTTGGCCGGAGGCGCACGCCGCGACAGGATTCCGCGTTAAGCCGTGCCGCCAAGTTTCGACGGATAGAGATTGCACGCCTTCTCGTTGACGCTGGCGCTCGAACCGGCGATGCGTTCGTTCACCTGATCTCGGAAGACAACGTCTTCGCGGTTAGCCAACTATGCGAATGGGGCATGGACGGAAACGCGCCCGACTCGTTCACCGGGTCGCCTCCCCTCTGCTATCTGACTACGACGTGTGAAGCCACGAACAGCTTGGCTTTTCTAAACGTGATGCGTCTGCGTTGCGGTGTGAAGTTGAATGTGACGTGCCCCTCATCGAATTCTAGTCCTTTAACTCTTGCCGCCCAAACGTGCGGCAGTCCCGATTTCATTCAGGCGCTCGTTCGGTACGCCGCCGCTCCCGATGCCAAGGATCCGTTCGGCAGGAGTGCGCAAGATGGCGCGACTCACCCGTCTCGCATTCGAGCCGTCCACGAGACCGCGAGGCAAAGTGACACCAACGCGCGCGCCCCCTGAGGCGGCGGCGTGAGTAGAGGAGGCGTCGGTCTCGTCCACCCCCTCGCGCCCACAACTCGTGGGCGTCGTAGGCTCTCGATGGGCTGTCATGGGTCATCGCGAGCGCCCACGATGTCCCGAGATGTCCTCTCGGAGAGCCCATCGAGAGGACAAAGACCGGAATTCGATTCTCGGCGCCTCCATCTAGAAGCCCCGGATGTTCCGGGGCTTTTCTTCCTTTCGGTTCCTTGGGCCGCAACCCGGGTCCGAAAGGGCATGAGCCCCAGCGCTCACTTCAAATCGCGGAAGTACCGGGTCATCTGACGGCGCTCGACACGAATCCGCCTCGTGCGACCGGCGGTCGGCGCGAGCAGCGTGAGTCGCTCCTTCATCTGCGGCGACGGGAGGGCTCCGAACTGAACGAGCCCTTCGCAGCGGCTCGTGCCCGGGCACGCGTACAGCTCGAGAACCGGTCCCGGCTTCACTGCACAGCCCGCCGGGAACGCAGCGCACAGCGTGCTGACGATGTCCTGCTCGACGTCCTTGCGGGCAGGGCCGTCGCGAAGCAGGACGTGATCCCCGGTCGCCGCGACGTCGTAGCTCACCGTCAGCTGCGTCGGGGCCTCGTCCCTGACCCGGCCGATCTCGGCCCAGACGGTCGCGTCGATCCTCGCGAGCGCGGCTGCATTCGCCTGGACGAACGATGCCACGGTGAACAGGACTCGACGCGGGTCCTGGATGGCACGATCCGCCTGGTCGCCGTACTGCACGACGTCGACGTAGGTGACGCGCAGCGTGAACGTTCCTACGGAGATCTCGAGGCCAGACGACGAGCTCGCGGTCGCACGATGCGGCCACGCGACCAGGAACGCTGCAAAGACACCGAACCCAGCCGCCAGTCCAACGCGCATCGACCGCCCCCACTCGAACGTGCGAGCCCGCGAGAACGCGACGCGATGCAGACCGCGGCACTGCGGCGAACGCCGCGCGCCAGTATATCGCGCACGCGCACCGTGAACCGCCGGGTGACGCCGCTGGCCAGCGGCACGCGTCGAGGGGCCGGCGAACCGCCGCGAGGCCGCCTCATCGCTTCGAGATCGGTCGCGTGGGGGACGGGAGGATCAGCCGCCCGCGATCGCGCCGAGGATGATCAGGGGCTCGACTCCCTTCGCCACCGCTTCCGGCAGCGGAGCGTCGGGCGGCGCGTGGGACAGGTCGTCCTCGCAGGCGAAGAACCGCAGGAACGGGCGGCGCTCGAGCGTGACGTGCTCGCGGATCGTCCCGCGGAGCGCCGGGTAGCGCGCCTCGAGCGCGTCGAGCGCCGCGCGCAGCGTGACGGGTCCGTCGACCTCGACCGTCACCTCGCCGTGGACGCGCGCCAGCGTGCGTAGGTGCGGCGGGAGCACGATCCGGATCATCTCAGCGCCTGCACCTCGACGGAGAGGACGGCGGGCAGATCGCGCACGATGGGCGCCCAGCTCTCGCCGGCGTTGGCCGAGGCGTAGACCTGCCCGCCGGTGGTGCCGAAATAGACGCCGCAGGGTTCGAGCGCGTCGATTGCCATGGCGTCGCGCAGCACGTTCACGTAGCAGTCCCGCTGCGGAAGGCCTTCCGTGAGCGCCTCCCACTCGCCTCCGCCCGTGCGGCTGCGGTAGACACGGAGGCGTCCCTCGGGAGGGAAGTGCTCGGAGTCGCTCTTGATCGGAACCACGTAGATCGTCTCCGGCTCGTGCGCGTGGACGTCGATCACGAACCCGAAGTCGGACGGCAGGTTGCCGCTCACCTCGCGCCAGGACTCGCCGCCGTCATCGCTGCGCATCACGTCCCAGTGCTTCTGCATGAACAGCACGTTCGGGCGCGAGCGGTGCATGGCGATGCGGTGGACGCAGTGGCCCACCTCGGCGGTGGGCTCCGGGATGTACTCCGAGCGAAGCCCACGGTTGATCGGCTTCCACGCCCGGCCGCCGTCGTCGGAGCGGAATGCGCCCGCGGCCGAGATGGCGACGTACATCCGATCGGCGTCGCTCGGATCGAGCAGAATCGTGTGCAGGCACATCCCACCCGCCCCGGGCTGCCAGCGCGGCCCGGTGCCGTGGCCGCGCAGCCCGGGCAGCTCGTGCCACGTCCGGCCGCCGTCCGTCGTCCGGAACAGCGCCGCGTCCTCCACGCCGGCGTAGACGGTATCGGGGTCGGTGAGCGACGGCTCGAGGTGCCACACGCGCTTGAACTGCCAGGGCCGCTGCGAGCCGTCGTAGTGCTGGTGCGTGGTGAGCGGCTTCCCGGTCTCGGGAGAGGTGTCGTAGACGAACTTGTTGCTCTCGCCCTTGGGCATGCCGTCGGGCGTGGTCGTCGACTCGCCGGGAGGGGTGCCGGGCTGGTGCCACGTCCTGCCGCCGTCGTCCGAACGCTGGATGATTTGCCCGAACCACCCGCTGGTCTGGGACGCGTAGAGCCGGTCCGGATCGGCCGGCGATCCCTTCATGTGATAGACCTCCCAGCCCGCAAAATGTGGGCCGGAGACGTCCCACCGCCGGCGCGTGCCGTCGGAGGTGAGCAGGAACGCTCCCTTGCGCGTACCGACCAGGACTCGCACTCCACCACTCATACGCGTCCCCTTTCCGAGCCGCCGCGCGCGCGGGGCGCTCGTCACGCGCACGGCTCCACGCTTCATGCGGCAGCGCAGTTGCCCGGCCGTCCGTCTCTTGGCGCGAGCGCGTCGTGGCCGCACGGGTTTGACCGGGGAGCGTCCTTCGAATCATCGGGCTCATGCGGGACGCCTCGCCTGCCTCCCCCGTCGGGGCGGCAGGACCGTGGGGCGACCTATCACTGGCACGCGATGGCGACCGTCTTGTCCACGAACTCGACCGGGCCGTCATGGCGCGGGACTCTCGCCGCCGCCACGGGGCTGGTGAGGACGGTCGCGAAGACGCAGCCGCTCCCCGGGGTCGTCTCGACGACGCCGACTCGGAGCGTCCCCGCATCGAGCGCGGCGTCAGGGATGGTGATGTCGTAGCCAGTGGAGCCACGCGTCCCAGTCGCCGCGACGACGACCATGTCCGCGCCGAAATCCACCGGAGGCAGCGGCGACGTGGACGCGCTGCCGTGAATCAGCGCCCAGGTGCTGGCCCACTCCTCCTGGGAGCGGATGACCAGTCTCGCAGGCTCCGTGAAACCGGAGCCGCTGGCCCGAGCAGGGGCCGGGGGAGGCGCTCCGCTGGTCCTGATCTCGGTCACCGCCACCGCCGTCCCGGGAAGGTCAACGTGGAGCGAGCTTTGCGGGTGGTCGGCTCCGCAAGCGAGAACGACTGCCGCGGCGGGCAGGATGGCCAGGAAGGTCTTCATGTAGTCAGGCTATCACTCCGACAGTCAAACGGCGGTGCGAGCTGCGCCCCCCGGGTCTGATCGCGCGCGGGTCCCATCTGACGGTGGACCTACGAGCCCGTCGCCGGAGCGGCGCGGTAGACTGGGGCGGAGGGAACCGATGAAGCTGGAGTACTTGGACCAGGCGACCCCCAACCGAAAGCCGACGTTGTTGCTCTACGGCGGTGGCGCCGACGTGGTCCGCGCACTCGCCGAGGCGCTCTCCAGCCTCACGGAGCAGGGGGTCGATCTTTCGACGTTCCCCGGCGTCGAAGCCGTCGATCAGTGCCGGGTCCTCGTGCAGCGGTCGAAGCGGGAGACCGGGATCCGGCGCACGGGGCGGAACGCATTCACGTGGCGCCTCACCAAGGACTCTCTGGATTACGTGCTCGGGCTCTTGGAGCCGTTCATGGAACCCTCGACCGAGAACGGCTTTCAGTGGTTGGAGGAGTACGGCGAGATCGACTTCATCGTCTCGCGGGGGCGGTACTGCTGATTCACATGCGCCTCTTTCTTCCAGAACCGATCTTCTGGGCGTCCGCGATGCACCGGGTCCTCCGATTGCTCGGGCTCTCGCGGAGGATTGCCTACAGGGTGATCGTGCGCGCGGAGCCCGTGTGGTTCAAGGACGTTCCGACCATCTGCGCGCTCGACACATTGAATCGGCTGAAATGGTCAGCGCCCCGGACATGCCGGACTCCGCTTCGAGCGTGAACGCGAACCTTCAAGGCTACGTGGCCGCTGGCTACTTCGTGTCTCGCTGGACCGGCGCCCACGACTGCACCGGCACAAAGCTGCGCCGCGTGTCCATGGCGCACGACCATTCGCAACGCCGCTTCTTCCCCGAGACCTGGGCGCTGTCGTGGTGCAACGAAGCGCGAGAGCGGCGGATCGGGGAAGCGGCGATGTTCGGGATCGCCGAAGCCGAGCTCGACCAGGTGATGAGCTGGGCGGACGCTGCCTTCGGCTCGGTGTTCGGCGCGTGGGATCTGTTCTTCGACCTGGACGATGCCCGCGCCGCTGCGCGGTCGTTCCTGCGCAACGCGGCCGATCTCGAGCTCTGGGGAGTCGGCCTGCACCAGACACTCGTGAGCACGTTCTGCCAGAAGTCCGCACCATCCGCGCCGAAGGCCGGTCACGAACCCCTCCCCACCGCACTCCATCGCGCGATCTGCATGCGCCCTTCACCGCTCGTGGGAGGGGGCATTCCGCTGGGACACGAGGTCCTCGTCGCCTCCGTCGGCTGCACCTTTAACAGCCCAGAGTCGCTCCACATCGACGAGGGAGAGCTCCTGCGAGATGCGAGCGTCGTTCGGAACGCCGATGGCCTCATCGACTCGCTCGATGACGCGCTCGCGTGCTGCCGGCTGCTCGAGCCCGCAGCATCGGACGCGCGGGGCGAGAGTGAGCTGTGGCTGCCATGGTTGATCGCTCGATACGCGCCCTGAGCGCGTTGACGCGCGTCGCCTGCTCCTCGCGGAGTACGCCCGACAGCGCGACGCCCTGTCCCCTCTCCGTGAAGACGTCGTCGGGCGAGGCCGCCAACACGGAGTGCGTCCACATCACCGACTACTCGGAAAACCTCGGGGAGGAAGGCCTCGAGGTCACCGCATGGCTCAGCCAATGGTCTGACTTCGAGCGGCTGGTTCCGGAGCCAGGCCAAACCGTCCACCTCGAGGAAACATCGCAGTAGCGGTCCTTGATTTGGACGCGACGCGCCCCGCAGCCTCGGATGAAGAAACCCGAATCGCGAGCCGGAGGTGTCGCGGATTCGTCACCGGCGCGGGCCGAGTACGCGAATAGGGAACTGGGCCACCACCTCCACGTACGTGCGGTAGCCGGCAGGCTCCTTTGGCCCGCACGCGAGCATCAGGCCTTTCAGCGTCACGAACTTGACCTCCGGGCGCACCTTGATCAGGACGGCGCGCGAAGGTGGCGTATTCGTGTCCAGCGCCTCTCTCACTTCGTGTCGGGTCCTCTCGTCGAGGCTCTCTGCAGATCGCCACTCGCGGACGTACACGCCGTTGGCCGTCTCGAGAACGATCCGCGAATAACCCGCCCCGTCGTCGTGGAGCCAGAGGCTAAGAGCGTCCTTCGGGGCGCGCTCGGCGTCTGTGCGCGAGCGCTCCTCGGCGGGTCCGGCTCCCTGGCTCAGGCTCCACGTAGGCGCGGCAGCCACCGCGATCAGAAGGAAGAGCAGGAGCGTCGCGACCATCGACGGCCACGGACGCTGCGGCGACAAGCTCCGGCCGGGTGCCTCTACGAGAGCCATCGACTCCCCCAGCGTGGGTCGAAAACCTCAGAAGATCGACATTCCCAGGCTACGACATCCACTTCCTCCATCCCAGGCGATTGCCCTGCCGCCCGTGCGGAGGGACGGGTGGGTAGTCCGGTCGTGGTGGGCCCCGTCTCCCCCACCGGGAGCATGACGATGGGAAACCGCACGCATCTTGGGCTCGTCCCCCGTCCTCTGCCTCTGCCCGACGGCTCGGCGCGGACGGGTACTCGTGGTCGTGGGGCGTCGCCGTGAGTGGCGCGAAGAGCTCGTCGCCGCGCTTCCTCTCGTCGAGGTTCGGCCCAGCACCGAGGTCCAAGAATCACCTCTGTCGCCCGTCACTGTCGTGGCGGTTGTTGCCTGTGCCCCATTCACTGGATATGAGATCGTCATGCCGGACTTTGACGCCGCCAGATACAAGCAAACGCAGCATGATCAATGGAACAAGGACGGAGCCGCCTGGCATCGATGGGGACCGACCCTGGAGAACTGGTTCGCAGAGGTGACCGCGACGATGCTCGATCTCGCGGGGATAACCCACGGCGACCGTGTCCTGGACATCGCCGCTGGCGCCGGCGAGCCGGCGCTCAGCGCCGCTGAACGGGTCGGAGCGAGTGGCTACGTGCTGGCGACCGATCTTTCCGAGAACATCATCGCGTTCGCCCGACAGACCGCCGAACAGCGCGGCATGCGGAATTTCGAAACCCGCGTGATGGACGGTGAAAACCCCGATTTGCCCGGCGCTTCATTCGATGCCATCCTGTGTCGCTATGGCTTGATGTATATGCCCGACCGCCATCGCGCTCTCTCTGAATGGTATCGGGTGCTGAGACCCACCGGAAGGGTGGTCGTCGCTGTCTACACGGCGCCAGAGAAGAACGATTGGGGTTCGACGCCACTTTCGGTGATTCGCGGACGTGCCCAGCTTCCGCCGCCCGCTCCGGGGCAGCCGGGACCGTTCAGCCTCGGCGCGGATGGCGTCTTGCGGGACGCGCTGGACCGAGCCGGGTTCGGCAACGTCGTGACGCGCGTTGTTTCCACACCGTTACGGATGCCATCCGCCAGACACTGCATTCGGTTCCAGCGCGAATCGTTCGGTGGGTTCAATCACATGATGGCGCATCTCTCGACGCAGGAGCGTGAGTCGATCTGGGATGAGGTTGAGGAAGTCATGAAACGGTACGAAAGCCCGGACGGATTCGTTGCCCCGTGCGAGTCGCTCGTCGCGGTGGGCTACAAACCGTAGGACTCGCCATTCGCCAGGCGATGGATCTCATCGACGGTGGGATGCCACTGCGTGGGGTTCGCGCACTGCGTCCACTGCGGTCAGCTCACATGATACGACAAGTTCACCCGCGCCCGACCGGCCTCGCGCTCCTGCACCACTCGCTATACGAGCCGACGTACAGGGACGCGCCGTCGAGCTCTGCAATTTCGAGGGCCAGAAGCGTGTGACACGCCGTTACGCCCGAGCCGCAGTGCACCACGACTCTCGCGGGAGGTGTCCCGCCAAGTACGGCCAGGTATTTCTCCCGGAGCGCCGCCGACGACTTGAACCTTCCGTCCGGCTCGAGATTTTCGGCGAACGGCAGATTCACCGTTCCGGGAATCCGGCCGGCCACCGGATCGAGAGTCTCCACTTCTCCGCGCCAGCGCTCTCGGGCTCGAACGTCGAGCACCTTCCAGCTCGGATCCTGCAAGACCTGTTCAAGATCTGCGATCCCGACCCTCGGCCGCTGCCAGTTACCGCAGGGATAGGCGGCGCGTTGTGCCGGCGAAGACGGATCCTCGGTGACAAGTTGCAGGCCAGCACGCAGCGCCGACTCGAGGCCACCGTCCAGCACGCAGACGCGCTCATGGCCAACTGCGCGCAGCATCCACCACATCCGCGCCGCGGCATTACTCCCGTTCGCGGCGTCGTAGATCACGACCGTCGTCTCGGGACCCACTCCCCAGGCGCCCAGCAGGGCGGTCCACGCAGCCAGCGATGGCAGCGGATGTCGGCCACCCATCGCGGGATTGAAGCTCGGCTCGGAGGCGCTGCTGAGGTGAACGTTCAGATCGGCATGGAGGGCACCCGGCACGTGACCAGCTGTGTATGCCGTGCGACCCGGGCGTGCGTCGAACACGCGAAAGGCCGGCAGACGGGCGACCAACTCTTCCCCTGAAATGAGCGGCATGCTCGGTTCTTACCACGGTCGCCGCCCGAGGGTCCGCGCCTGGCGATGGACGCCGATCACGCGGCGCGGCGCGGCGTGGCGCGGATGCGGTACGTCGGTCGACTCGACCGATCACCGCTGTGACAGCGCTGATCAGTTCCCATGAGCCCCGTATCCGTAGCGCCTGAACCCGACGGAAGACTAGAACCTTGCGCGACAGCAGCAGCCGCTGAAGCGAACGGCCCCATTGGAATAAGGACGATGCTGATGGATGTCGATTCCGGAATACGCCGCGGCCACCAAGCGGTAGCGACAAGCCGTCGATGGCCGAACCCCTGCCGTCGTGGTCCTGACGCCGGCTAGCCGTGCTTGACTACCCCATCGCCGGGAGTGTTGCGTAATGCGACCGCTTCGGTATTACATCAACGTCACATTGGACGGGTGCTGCGATCATCGTGCAATGTTGGTGGACGAAGACCTGCATCGTCACGCGACCGAGAACCTCGTCCGGGCCGATGCCCTCCTCTTCGGCCGGGTGACGTACGAGATGATGGAGGCAGCGTGGCGGCCGTCGGCGCCGACGGCAGCGAGGCCTGCCTGGATGGAACCCTTCGCCCGGACGATCGACGCGGCAAAGAAGTACGTCGTGTCGAGCACCCTGGACCGGGTCGATTGGAACGCGGAGCTCGTGCGCGGGGATCTGGGGAAGGCCGTTCAGCAGCTCAAGCGGGAGTCGGGTAAGGGACTGTTGGTGGGAGGCGTGAAGCTTCCGCTGGCGTTGACGGAGCTGGGATTGATCGATGAGTACGAGTTCGTGGTGCAGCCGAGGCTAGCGGGCCACGGGCCGACGTTGTTGGCGGGGCTATCGAAGCATGTCGATCTGAGGCTCGTGAGCCGGTTGGAGTTCGGCTCGGGGGCGGTGGCGATGCGGTATGAGCCGAGAAGGTAGCCGTCGGCCTCGCCAGCCCGAGTCGGCCGCATCACGAAATTCAAAGGAAGCTCTGCAGGGAGCTGCTCGGTGAGATGGACGCTTGCAGCGGCCGCGCTCGCACCCCGGTCCCATCCGGAAGCCTACACGGCCCGGCACGATGAGCGGGGGATGGCCCGATGCGTGGTATTCATGCGCCCTTCACCGGAGTCGCCCGCGATCGAGGCGACAGGAGCGACGGCGATGGATTTCGTGCAGCCCACCCTGACGACCTGGTTCGAGATCCAGACGAAGGACCACGACATGACGGCCCGGGTTCTCGCCGCCGCCGCGAGGGCCTTCGCGGAGCCGTTGCCGCCGACGTCCGGATTCGTCGCCGACCTTCGCGACTACCTCGTGGGCTTCGTCCAGGGGTGGCATCACCAGAAGGAGGAGCGGGCCGTCTTTCCGCGCCTCGCCCAGCGGGCAGCCCAGGCGGAGGGCGGTCTCGTGGCCGCGATGGTGACCGAGCACGCGCAGGCGCGGGAGCTGGTGAGCCGGTTCGATGCGGCGGCGAAGGCATACATCGACGGCGCGCGCGACCGGATCGGCGAGCTCGTCGAGACCTTCCGTGCGTACGCGTCCTTCGACGAGCGGCACCGCCGGAAGGAGAGCGACGTCCTGTACCCACTCGCGAACCGGCTCTTCTCGCCAGAGGACGCCGAGGACGTCCTCGAGGAGATCGCGGAGATGGAAAGGGATCTCGGGTGGGGGACGCGCGAGCGATACTGGAACCTGGCGGCGGAGATCGTCTCGCGCGTGGAGCTGAAGGACCTCTCCTGGGGGCTGAAGCCCGAGGTGCTCGCGGCGATCCTCAACACGCTCCCCATTCAGCTCACCTTCGTCGATCAGGACGATCGCGTCCGGTACTTCAGCCACGAGCGCGGCGCGCAGATCGTCGACCGGTCCCGCGGCGTCATCGGCAAGGAGGTTCAGCGCTGCCATCCGCAGAAGAGCTTCAGCCTGGTCGAAGAGATCCTGGGCGATTTCAAGGCGGGGCGCCGCGAGCTGGTCGAGTTCTGGTTCGACATGGGGCCGCGAAAGATTCACGTCCGCTACTGGCCGGTCCGCGATGAGGGCGGCAAGTACCTCGGCTGCCTCGAGACGGTGCAGGACGTCACCGCGATCCAGAAGCTGACCGGCCAGAATCGGCTGCTCGATCCCGTTGGCTGAACGCGGTGGGCACGCAGCGTCTTCTCAATACTCGCCTTTGATCACGAAGAACGAGCCGCGGATGGTGCCGGCGAGCTTCGACTTCTGCTTCGCGAATTTGAAGCGAGGCGCGAGCTCGGGCGGGACTTCCATCCCGTCGGAGAGCTTGAAGCCGACGGCGCGCTTCTTCTTGTCGTCGATCGTGTACATCACGTTGATCGAGAGCCCGCTCTCGTAGAACACGTACGCAATTCGGATGTTCTCGACCTGAAATGCCGTCGCCTCGAGTGGGCGGGACTGAATGATGAGGTCGCGCTCCTGCTTCAGAATCCGGTGCACCCATTCGATCGTCTTCTGGGCCTTGTCCGCGGGCTCGACCACGAAGTCGTGGTCATACTTGTTCTTGAAGTAGCGGGCCTCGTTGGCACGCAAACCCGCGAGCGCGGCCGCCACTGGCGACGACTCGAGCCCGATGGTCGACACGTTCGTGAAATCCACCTCGTAGGTCATGACCGCAAGCTACGTCGGGCTGAACCCGAAGCCTAGATGCGTCTTCGTCGAAGTCGCCACGAAGCGCAGCGCTCGCGTGCCCCGAGCGTCTCGTGGTCACCGCCCTATCGTGGCGATCTAAGTGCCGATCCGCCCGTACTCCGGCTTCCCGACGCGCTCGAACCGGTGGCTCCTCCCCTTCCCGCTCGCCAGCTCGCTCACCGCTCACGCGCTCGTCGCCAGCGTGCTCTGCCATTCCGTGGTGCAGCGTCGAGAACGGAGCCAGAGTCACGCCTCGCGCAACCACCTTGCGCCCGACGCGTCGATTTCCAGGTACGGCTCCCGTGAGCCTCCGCTGGGATCGCGCCGCCGCGCGCCGAGCGGTAGAAGACCACGCATGCTCGCCGTCCGTTACGACGCCTTCCGCGCTCCGCTCCGCCTGCTCGAGCTCCCGGATCCCGCCCCGGAACCGCACGGCGTCGTCGTCCGCGTCATGGCCACCGGCGTCTGCCGGAGCGACTGGCACGGCTGGATGGGGCACGACCCGGACATCCGGCTCCCGCACGTCCCAGGCCACGAGCTGGCCGGCGTCGTGGAGGCGGCGGGCCCCGGGGTGACGCGGTGGCGGCCGGGCGACCGCGTCACCGTCCCGTTCGTGTGCGGGTGCGGCACCTGCCGCGAGTGCCGCACCGGGAACCACCAGGTCTGCGAGGCGCAGTTCCAGCCGGGTTTCACGCACTGGGGCTCCTTCGCGCGCTACGTCTCGATCCACCATGCCGACGTCAACCTGGTGCGCCTGCCGGACGCGCTCGACTTCACGACCGCGGCGAGCCTCGGCTGCCGCTACGCCACCTCGTTCCGAGCGGTGGCGGATCAGGGTCGGGCAGGCCCGGGCGAGTGGGTGGCGGTGCACGGCTGCGGCGGCGTGGGCCTCTCCGCCGTCCAGATCGCCGCGGCGCTCGGAGCGCAGGTCGTGGCGGTGGACATCGCCGACGACAAGCTCGCCTTCGCGCGCTCGCTCGGCGCAGCGGTCACGGTGAACGCGCGCGCGGTCCCGAGCGTGGTGGACGCCGTGGTCGAGGCCACCGGCGGGGGCGCGCACCTCTCCCTCGACGCGCTCGGGCACCCATCGACCTGCTTCGACTCCGTCGCCTGCCTCCGCCGGCGCGGGCGTCACGTTCAGATCGGGCTCATGCTCGACGAGCACGCCACGCCTCGCATCCCCATGGCCAAGGTCATCGCCCACGAGCTGGAGCTCCGCGGCAGCCACGGCATGCAGGCGCACCGCTATGGCGAGATGCTCGCCATGATCGCGTCGGGCCGCCTCGCGCCGGCGCGGCTGGTCGGCCGGACGATCACCCTGGCGCAGTCCGTCGAGGCGCTCACCTCGATGGATCGCTTCGAGGGCGTCGGCGTCACCGTCGTCATCGAGCCCTGACGGCCTTCGATGTGATCGCAGCGCCCCCGACGCCGGCATCGGGGGCGCTGCAGCATCCTGTCCACGCAAGGGACGCGTGGAGGACCTCCCGGGCGCCTAGCCGGCCAGGTCGTCGCTGACCATCACGATCGTCGGCGGCCCGCCGGTGCTGATGGAGCTCGCGTGCTGGAGCGCCTCGGCGGCGCCCGGCGAGCTGGCGCACTCGAGCAGCGCGTCGAGGCTGGGGAACGTGACGTCCGAGATGGCGTAGTAGGGCGCTCGCTTACCGTCGGCCGACACGACGCGCTGGCTGACCACGCCGGTCGCGCCTCCCAGGCGAGGTCCTGCGTACGGCAGGTGCTCCTCGCGGTAGACGCGGTCGAAGGCCGCGGCGTTCTTCGGGTGGGGGTACATGATGAGTAGATGGGCTGACATCCTGGCTTCCTCCTGCGCCGGGGAATCCGGCGCGCGAGGACTGGTTAGCCAGGTGCCGCCGGCGCGTCCGGTACGGAATTCGTACCGGTTCGCGAACGCGCGGCACGGGCCGCCCGCCGGCACGGAATCCACCAGCCCAGGCCTGCGGGCCCGACTAGGCTACCGGCATGACGAGCTACGGTCAGTTCTGCTCCATCGCGCGCACGCTGGACGTCCTGGGCGAGCGCTGGTCGATCCTCATCGTCCGCGAGCTGCTGAGCGGGAGTCGCCGCTTCAGCGAGATCCAGCGAGGCATCCCGCGCATCTCTCGAACCATGCTCTCCGCCCGCCTGCGCGAGCTGGCCGATCTGCACGTCCTCGTCCGTCACGACGAGGACGGGCCGACGTACTCGCTGACCGAATCGGGCCGGGAGCTGGGCAACGTCGTTCGTGAGCTGGGGGTGTGGGGGCAGCGCTGGTTGCCACGCACGCTCCCGCCCGAGCAGCTCGACGCCGATCTGTTGCTCTGGGACATGCACCGGCGCGTGCGACCCTCGGCGCTCCCCAGCTCACCGTTCCTCGTCCGCCTCGAGATCCCCGACGCCGGCCGCACCGGCGCAGTTCGCTACCTCCTCCTCCGCGCCAGCGAGGTCTCACTCTGCGCGGAGAACCCCGGATTCCCGGAGCGGCTCGTGATCCGCTCCGGCTTGCGGACCCTGGTTGCGTGGTGGCGGGGCGACCTCAGCCTGGCGAAGGCGCGCCGCGAGGGGATGAGGATCGAGGTTCGGCACGGCCGGATTCGGGACCTGGAGCGCTGGTTCGAGCGGTACCTGTTCGCAGATGTCCCGCCGGCGAACGCCGCGGCGGGGTGAACTTCGGCCGTCGCGCGCGGCGATCGCGCGGCGAGCGCGCGACGCAGGAGCTACATGGGCGGCATGAGCTGGCGTTTCGGAGCGTACGAGCTCGACCTGGCGCGCCGCGAGCTGCGAGTCGCCGGGGAGCCGCGGCCGCTCCAGCCGCAGGTCTTCGCGGTGCTCGCCTATCTCGTCCGGAACCGGCATCGCGTCGTCCCCAAGGAGGAGATCCTGCGGGAGCTCTGGCCGGACGCGGTCGTCACGGACGCGTCGCTCCAGCGGGCGGTGAGCCTCGCGCGCCGCGCGCTCCGTCCGGCAGATCGCGGGCTGCTGCGCACCCACGCGCGGCAGGGATACCGGTTCGTGGGCGAGCTCGCGGAGGTCGAGCCGGACCCGGCGGACGCCGTGGCGGACGCGCCCCCGAGGTACGTCCGCTCCGGCGACGTCCACGTCGCGTACCGCACCGTCGGGCGGGGTCCCCTCGACGTCGTCCTCGTGCTCGGGTGGTCGCTCGGCATGCGCGCGGCGCTCGAGCTGCGGGGCGTCTCCGAGATCGTCCGCGCGCTCTCCGCGCGCGCCCGGGTGCTCCTGTTCGACAAGCGCGGGACGGGCGCGAGCGATCGCGTGAAGGCGCTGCCGCAGCTGCCGCAGCGGGTGGAGGACCTCGACGCCGTCCTCGACGCGGTGCGGTCCCCCGGAGCGGTGCTGGTCGGGTTCTCCGAGGGAGGTCCGCTGGCGCTCACCTTCGCCGTGACGCGCCCGCTCCGCGTGCGCGGCCTCGCCCTCGTCGGCGCCTTTGCCCGCATGACGGCCGCGCCGGACCACCCGGCCGGCTGGAGCGAGGTCGAGGTCGCGACGCTGCGCGGGTACATCGCGCACGGCTGGGGCACCGGCGCGACGATGCGCGCGTTCGTCCCCGCCCGCCACCTCACCCCGCCGCTTCGCGCCTGGGCGGCCCGGGCCGAGCAGGAGGGCGCGAGCCCCGGCGCGGCGCTCGAGCTGCTGGGGATGAACCTCGGGATCGACGTCCGGCCGCTGCTGCAGCGCGTGCAGACGCCCTCCGTCGTGCTGCACGCGACCAGCGACCGTGTCGTGCGTGTCGGGAACGGGCGCGCGCTCGCCGCCGCGATCCCGGGCGCGCGCCTCGTCGAGGTCCCCGGCGAGGACCACGCGTTCCTGTTCGGCGGTCGCCCCACCCTCGAGCGTGAGCTCGTGGCGCTGCTCGAGCGGGCGGCCGCCCGGCCCGGCGCGGCGCTCACCTGACCGCGACCGCAGCGATCTGAGGGCGGATCGGCAGGAAGGCCGTGCGCAGCGTGAACGGCGTGATCTCGACGGCGGCGAACCCGGCTTCCCGCAAGAGCGCGGCGACGTCGCGTTGCGTGTCGCAGCCCTCGAAGAACCACCGCCACGGCCGCTTCACGAACCGCTGCACGCGCGCGATCCGGCTCCCCTCCGGCGCCGCGACGTGCTCGACGCACCAGAAGCGGCCGCCGGGTCGGATCACGCGCCGGACCTCCGCGAGTGCGCGCGTCGGATCGGTCACGGTGCAGAGCACGAGGCTCGAGATCACCGCCTCGACGCTCCCGTCCGGCACCGGCAAGTGCTCGGCGACCGCGGCGCGGACGTCCACCGTGACGCGGTGCCGGGCGGCCGCCGCCCGCAGGCTCGCGTGCATGTGGACGTTGGGCTCGATCGCGATCACTCGTGTTCCCGGCTCGAGGTAGCGAAAGTTGGCGCCGTCCCCGGCCCCGATCTCGAGGATCGTGCGCGGCAGCCCTCCGAAGAGCTCGCGCTTCACGCGCCGGTACTTCCGGTGGACGTAGCCGTCCATCGCGCGGAAGAACCACGCGTTGATCCGGGCGCGGATGGGGTGGTCCAGGATCTCGCTCGCGCTCATCGTGTCCCTCAGGTGCGGGTGCATGTCCGTCCTCCTCGTGCGCACGTCGGCGCCACGGGCGAATACGTACGGAGGGGTTCCGCTCACGTCCTGACCGAACCCTGATCTCGCGCCGAACCTGCCGGGGGATCGGCCAAACGTGCACGGGTGAGCCCGTCCGCGGGCGGTGGGAATCCCCGTCGCTCGGGGCATCGGTCGGTGCGTTGGTCGTACAGCAGGTGCGTGCCCGATCTCGGTATTGCGGGAGCCGAGCACGGGAATCAGAGAATTCCACCAGGAGGGGAGACGCGCATGGCCCAGGCGACGACGAAGTCATTCGTGAAGGGCGTTCACGGCGTCCGCTATCAGGTGAAGGACGTCGCTCGCGCCGTGGCGTTCTATACGCAACATCTCGGATTCAAGCTGGAGCACCAGCAGCTCCCCGCGTTCGCGAACGTCTCTCTCGGCGAGGCGCACATCCTGCTCAGCGGCCCAGGCGCATCAGGCTCGCGACCGATGCCGGATGGTCGGCAGCAGGAGCCGGGCGGCTGGAACCGGGTGGTGCTGAAGGTCGCGGATCTTCCGGGCCTCATCGCCGAGCTGAAGAACGCCGGGGTTCGCTTTCGCAACGAGATCGAGACAGGACCTGGCGGTCGACAGGTCCAGCTCGAGGACCTGGACGGGAATCCCATCGAGCTCTTCGAGCCCGCTCGATAGCCGGTGCCGGCGGGCGGGCCCGACCTGACGTGCATCTTCTGCCGCCCCGACCTCGATGGAGGAGCACTCGCCATGGCCAGAGCCGACCTCTCCGACGTCTACCGGGACTACATTGCCTGCCTGAATGCGCAGGACTGGTCGAGGCTGGGACAGTTCGTTCAGGACGAAGTGCGCTACAACGGCCAGCGGATCGGGATATCAGGCTATCGGGAGATGCTCGAGAGAGACTTCCTTTCGATTCCGGACCTTCATTTCGACATTCAGCTGCTCGTCTCGAAACCGCCCCTTGTAGCGTGCCGGCTGCGCTTCGACTGCACGCCGGAGGGAGAGTTCCTCGGCCTGCACGTCGACGGAAGGAAGGTCTCCTTCAGCGAGAACGTGTTCTACGAGTTCCGGAGCGGGAGAATCGCGGAGGTGTGGTCGGTCATCGACAAGGCGGCCATCGAAGCCCAGCTCACGCAAGGCGGCGGGAGGGTGGCGTGAGCGAGTGCGAGCGGTATCCACCTGGCGTCCCCTGCTGAGTCGATCCTGAAGGGCCAGGCGAAGAACTGAGGCGCTGCGGATTCCGGCTGCACGGGGCAGCGGGCTAGCGTTGCCAGAGTCCGTGCTGCACGTCGCCCTGGATCACGATCGCAAAGGTTCCCCGCTGTCCCTGTCGGGTCGGGGGATACGCGATCGTCGCGCCGAGCTCCTCGGCCTTCTTCACCGCTTGCTGGATGTCTTCGACCGCGAGGTAGGTCCGCATGATCGGCTGCTCATGCGCGGCCAGGGGCTTCCGGATGCCGACCAGAGATCCGTCCGCTCGAGTCGCAACTCGGGCCTGCCCGAGATCGGGGTCTGGGGGACCGAAGGAGAGACCGTGCATGCGCTGGTAGAGCGCAGTCAGGGTGTCCACGTCGTTGCTGACGATCTCCAGATAGTGAACAGTCATCTCTGAATTACCCTCTGTCTCGTCGCCCGGCGTCATCCTTGAAGCCGAACGAGTCGCCGTACTTCATGTCGCAAACATACCCGAGCGGCTTCAGGACGCGTTCGTAGAACTTCCGGCTCGCCCTCGAGTCGCTACATCGGAGGCTGACGTGCTCGAGCATGGCGCGGCTCCCGTCTGATGCGTTCGACGGGGACGATGGGCCCTCGGCGCCCGAGTTGCCAGCCCGCCGTGCTCGCAGGGAGACCGCACGGGTGAAGCCCAGGCCCCAGGCCGCCGGCGAGGCGATCAGCTCTTCTCCCCGCAGCCCGCCAGCGCGTCCCCCAGCGCCCGCAGCAGGGCAGCGCCGTCGCCCTTCCATGCGTGCCCGTGCATGCACGCGAGCGTCGAGGGACGGAGGGCGGCGAGCTTCTCGATGAGGGACGAGACCTTCCGCGTCGCGCTGAAGTAGTCGAGCGCCCGCCGCATCGCCTCGCTCGGCGAGAGGATGTCACCCTCGGTCACGGCCGGCCCCTCCGCGCAACCCGGCTGCGTGAAGAGGTCACCGCAGAGCAGCGTCGCCGTGCTCCGCTCGAACAGGTACCCGCATTCCCAGCCGTGAGGGAGGTGCGGGGTGTCGGTCCAGGTCACCTCGTGTCGGCCGAGCCGGAGCGTCTCGCCGTCCGCCATCGCCCTCGGCGCCCGGTCGGCGACGTCGCCGATCGAGACCATCGCGGCGATCTGCCCGCACAGCGGCTCCGCGCGCGGCGCGATCGCCAGCCACTCGTTCAGCGACCCGCACTCGTCCGCCTCGTAATGCGAGAAGCTGATCCAGCGCAGTCGCTCCTGGGGGATCAACGCGCCGACCGCCTCACGTACCAGCGGGAACAGGCGCCGCGGCCCGGTGTGGAAGAGGAGCGGCTCCTCGTCGACGACGAGATACTGGTTGAAGCTGAAGCCGCCCGGCATGGCCGCCGGCGGGATCGGGGTGGAGATGCGGTAGATCCCGCTCGAGACCTCGTCGACGCGGGTTCCGGAGGCGGTGTTCGTGACCATGTGCGTCCCTCGCTTGCCGCGCCCGAGTGGCGGCGCGCGTGCATCGCGGAGGTGCCGCGACCGCGGCCAGCGTTTCGCCGCCACGGAAGGGGCGCCCGCGGCGCCCGACGCCGGCCCGCGTTACGGCCCTGGCCATGGATTGGGCGGAGGCAGCGGGCGCCTTGCAGGACGCGTCCGATGGAGAGCTCGCTCGGCGTGCGGCTTCCGGCGATGGCGCGGCCGAGGAGGCGCTGTGCCGGCGGTTCCACCCGCGGATCCGGCTCTACGGGCTGCGTCACCTTCGCGACGAGGCCGCGGCGGCGGACCTGGCGCAGGACGTCCTCGTCGCCGTCGTGGCGCGGCTCCGCGCGGGCGGCGTGCGCGAGCCGGATCGCGTCGCTTCCTTCGTGCTCGCGACGTGTCGGCAGCTCGCCTGGAGCACGGTCCGCACCCGGCGCCGCCGCGACGCGCTCCTGGCCGCCGACCCCCTCCCCTCCCCGCACGATCCGACGCCGGAGCCGTTCCCGCGCGAACGGCTCGCGCGGTGCCTCGAGGCGCTCGCCTCGCGCGAACGGGCCGTCCTGCTGGCGACGTTCTACGCGGAGCAGGCCGCCGACGAGATCTCGCGGGAGCATGGCCTGAGCGCCGGGAACGTCCGCATCGTGCGCCACCGCGCCCTGCGGCGCCTGCGAACGTGCCTCGGTGTCGAGGAGGCCGCCGGATGACCACCGACCTGCGCTGCGTGACCTGGGACGACCTCGCGGACTGGTGGGCCGGTGACCTCGCCCCGTCGCGTGCGGACGCGCTGGAGGAGCACCTCCTCGATTGCGACGCCTGCTCGCGCCGAGCCGAGCGCGTGGGCGATCTGGCGCGCGCGGTCGCCGCCCTGGCGCGGAGCGGCGCCGTGGCGGGTCCCGCGACCTCCGGCCTCGTGTCCCGGCTCGAGCGCGACGGGGTGCGCGTGCACCGGTACCGGATCGGTCCGGGACAGGTGGTCCCCTGCTCGGCGTGGCCCGAGGATCAGGTCATGGCGGCCGTCCTCGACGTCAGCGCGCTGATCGGCGAGCCGGGCAGCCGGTTCGACCTCCTCGCCCGCTTCGGGGACGAGCCCGTGCTCCGGGCCGAGGACGTGCCGCTGGACCGGACCACCGGCACGCTGACCTGGCTCACGCCCGCCGCCGTCGAGCGAAGCCGACCGGTCACGCAGGTCTCGTTTCAGGTGGTCCGCGTCTCCGGTCACGGTGAGTCGATCGCCGGTGAGTACGCGCTGGCGCACGAGCCCTGGACCGGCCCCGCCTCGCCGCGCTGAGAAGCCGTTGCTCGCGAAGCGCGTGGTAGGGCCGTAGCCCGGCTCGACCGGCTTGACCCGCACGTCGAAGGCCTCGACCTCGAACGCGCTACTTCGTCTTCGTTCACCCGACGCGGCGTTGCTGGTCTCGCTGTTTCCGGCGATGGTGCACGTGCGCGGCGCCGAGCGGCTCTCGGTCCTGGTGCGGCTCAACCGCTGCTCCAGGTAGGAAGAATCAGCGTACTGACCGGTGAGGGACCTCCGCCGCCCCCACTGGGCTCGCGCGCACGCCGCGGCCCCGGCGGATCATGGCTCCGCCGCCTGCGCCCTCCTGGGCGGCGGCCTTTCCCGGGGGTGCGACGTGGCGCTGGAACAGGACTTCGCCGCCGCGCAGGAGCGCGTGAAGAAGCTCGCGAAGCGGCCATCGAACGATCAACTGCTCGCGCTGTACGGCCTCTTCAAGCAGGCCACCGAGGGCGACGTCACCGGCAAACGCCCGGGGATGCTCGACATGGTCGGGCGGGCGAAGCACGACGCGTGGACCGCGCGGCGCGGCACCGACAAGGCTGCCGCGATGCAGGCCTACGTGGCGTTGGTCGAGTCGCTCGTCAAGACGATTGGCTGAGGCGCGGGGGCTGCGGGCTCGCGTTGACGTCCGCGCAAGATTGAGGACTTCGTCGCGCTGGTGGCATACGCTCAGCACGATCCCCGGTTCCTCCGCGCCGTCTCGCCTCGTCGAGCACGCCGACTGCCTTCTTCTCGTCTCCGTTCGTGACCTCGATGGCACCCAGACGCAGGAAGGCCACGGCGACGGTTGCCCGTGCCGTGATCGCGTATCTCGCGTCGAGCGTCGCGTTCACGGTTCTGTTCTTCGAGTTGGGAGGCGGGCACGCCGACATTCCATTCACGATGTTTCCCGACTACTTCGTGGTTGCTCCCGTGCTTCCGGTCCTCGCCATCGTCATGGGCTGGTCCCAGATGCAGGCGAGCGATCTGCTGAGCGTCGCAGCATTCGTCGCGACCTTCGCACTGACATGGATCGGCACCGCCGTGGGCGCGAGAAGATTGCGCAACGAGAAGGACCCCGACCGCCGCGTCGTGTGAACGACCGCCTCGATGACCGTGACGCCCGCCAGCCGTGGGGCCATGGGTGGGCTCTCGCGGGCATCGCGAGTGCGCACGATGTCCCGCGGTGGGCGCTCGGATGCCCCATCGAGCGCTCAGGGACCGGAATGATTCGGGTGGCTACGGTATTGCGAGAAGCCCCGGATTCTCTGGGGCTCTCTTCTTTCGGTCGCCCATCGCGAGCCCCGATGATCGGAAGGGCGCACTTGGCCGCCCTCACGACGGCCCGTATGCACCGAGGCGTCGGCTTCCCGCCTCTCATCGAGGCGCCCGTGGATACCGATCGCGCGGCCCTCACCCGACGCAGACCAGCTCCGCTGTCATGACGGCGGCCTCCCGGACGAACACGGGACAGCGCGTCACGAACAGCCCGTCGCGCATCGCGCGCTCCCGTCCCTCGCTCGTCCCGATGTCGACGCCGAGTAGCTCACGGCAGTTGACCGAGCCGTGCCGCTCGCGAAATCGGTCGAGGAGGGTCCGGGTCGCGGCGTACGTGTTCTGGCGGGCGGGGCCGTTCCCGGGCTCAGCCGTCGCGTGGGCGAGGCCGAGAACCATGAGCGCGCCGTTCACGGCGCCACACGTCTGGGCCGTCCCGGCGATGCCTCCGCCGAACGCGCATGCGGTCCGGACAGCATGCTCCAGCGGCATCCCGTATTTCTCGGCGAACCCACCGAGCACGGCCTGCCCTCAGGTGAAGCCTCGAGAGAAGAGCTCAGCCGCCCGATCCGCGTCCGCGACGTGTGTCATGGCGCAGAGGATACACGGTCGCCCTGGACTGAGTCCGCTGCCCACGACTCGTCGGCATCGTAGGCTCGATGGACGCTCGTGGGCATCGCGAGCGCCCGTCCCGAGATCCACATGTCGTAGCCCACTGGAGCCGCGCGCGACCTGACGGCGCTTGGCGCAGGGGCGAGCGGTCCCGTACTCAACGAGCGTCACAGCGCCCGCACTCCAGTTTTCCCGGCGGTCGGAAGACCTGCTGAACCCCTCGGGGCACGCCAGGTCACCATCAGCCGGGCGGGGCACCTGCCGCTGGGAGTTGCTTCAAGCGATCCGCCGGGAGGCGGGGGAAGTGCGAATCGCTCGTCTCTTGCACCCTCCGCCGCAGCGCCGCAACTCACAGACCAGGCCCTCCGGCCGCTCAGGCGCCGCGACGTGTCTACGTCATCGCCGATGCCCCGAAAGCCAGTCATTCGCGGGCACCACGATGCCTTCTGGCTGAGCTGCTCAGCCGCTGAGGCAACAAGATGGATTCAGGACAGGAGCAGTTCCCGGCGCCCAGCGAAGGTATCGTCCTGACGCACTTCATCACGAGCCGTGACGTCGCTCGTTCGGCCGCGTTCTATCGGGACGTGCTCGGTGGACAGGTCGTCTTCGAGGGCGAGCCAACGGCTGTGAAGCTCGCCAACAGCTGGATCATCATCAACGTCGGAGGTGGACCGACCGACGACAAGCCGGACGTGATCCTCGAGCCACCACGGGATCCTCACAGGACGAGCTCGTTCCTGAACATCCGCGTCGCCGACATCCACGCCGCCTACGAGGAGTGGCGGCGCCGGGGCGCGGAGTTCCTCACGCCCCCGAAGCAGCACGCGGATGAGATCCGTTGTTACATGCGGGATCCCGACGGCTATCTCATCGAGGTCGGACAATTGACCGAGATGCCGGCGTGACCGCCGTCGCGCTCCGGGTCACTGCGAACTCGGGACTTGACCAGCGGTCGCCGAGAAGCGCGGATATCTGAACCTGCCGGTCAGACCGCCTCCTGCGCCGGCGGTTGGCAGTGGCCCGTAACCACGCATGATTCTGGAGGCGATGCACCATGGACCGATTCACCGGCGGTTGCCTGTGCGGCAACGTCCGAATCGTGGCGTCGGGACACCCATACCGGGTCGGCCTCTGTCACTGTCTCGACTGCCGCAAGCATCACGGGGCCCTCTTTCACGCTTCCGCGGTGTTCCCCCAGGATGCGGTGACGATCGATGGGGAAACACGCGACTACGCCGGGCGGTATTTCTGTCCCCGCTGCGGCTCGTCCATCTTCGGACGCAGCGCAGACGAGATCGAAGTGAACCTGGGTTCCCTGGATGCCCCTGACCAGCTGATGCCAACCTACGAGAGCTGGATCGTCCGTCGCGAGTCCTGGTTGCCGCCGTTTCCGCTCACGAGACGATACGACCGCGATCGTGACGCCACGGGTCGCTTCGAGGAGTAGGTCGCAGGAACGGTGCCTGGGCAGGTCGCGGCTGAACGCGAGGGGGGTACGCGCGCGAGCGCCAGAGCGACGGGTGGCTCGTCCCGGCGCACCGCCGAGGCGGCGGAGCGCCGGGAAGTGCGGTTCGCCCTCGGCGTCGACCTCAGTGCACGGTGGGCTGCGACTGCGCGCCCCGCAGCGACCTGAGGCCCGCGCGAACCTCTTGCGACAGGAGTTGCGGCTGTTCCCAGGCCGCAAAGTGCCCGCCCTTGTCGAGCTTGTTGTAATGGATCAGCTTGGGAAACGCCCGCTCTGCCCAGCTCCGCGGGGCTGGATAGAGTTCGTCAGGGAAGACGCTCACGGCAACCGGGATGGAGACGCCTTTGACGTTGAAGAACCCGACTTTGCCCCAGTTCTCCCAGTAGAGACGGGCGCCAGAGAGCGCCGTGTTCGTCAGCCAGGTGATCGTGATGTTGTCGAGGATGTCGTCGCGCGTGAGGCCTTCGGATGCGCCCTGGAAGACGCGCGAGATCAGCTCGTAGCTGCGCGCGTCGTGATCGAGGAAATAGGCCGCCAGGCCGACGGGTGAGTCCGCGATTCCATATAGCGTCTGCGGTCGCAGCCCCATCTGGTACCCGTAGGCGATTCCCTTCTGATAGACGAATTGCAGACGCTCGTAAGCGACCTTCTCATCGGCCGAGAGCCCCGATGGCGCCGGCGCCCCGGAGAGAGCCGCCTTGTCGATGTCGGCCTGAAAGACGCCAGGCATGTTGGTGTGAATGCCGAGCAACTCCGGAGGCGCCTGTACGCCCATGAGCTCGGTGATGATCGCGCCCCAGTCGCCGCCTTGCGCCACGAATTTCGTGTACCCGAGTCGCTTCATCAGCACGACCCAGGCACGCGCGATGTGGGCTGCATCCCACCCCGAGGTGGTCGGTTTGCCCGAGTATCCGTAGCCTGGCATCGACGGGATCACCACATGGAAAGCATCCGAGGCGCTGGCGCCATGCGCCGTGGGATTGGTCAACGGATCGATGACCTTCAGCTGCTCGACGACCGACCCGGGCCATCCATGCGTGACGATGAGCGGCAATGCGTTCTCGTGCTTCGAACGAACGTGAATGAAATGAATGTCCAGCCCATCGATCTCGGTCATGAACTGCGGCAGGGCATTCAGTCTCGCCTCGCACTTGCGCCAGTCGTAATCCGTTGCCCAATACCGGGCGAGCTGCTGAACCGTCGCGAGCTGCACGCCTTGCGATTGATCCGTGACCGTCTCCCGTTCAGGCCACCTCGTCGCCTTGATGCGCCTGCGCAATTCGGTGAGCTCCGCCTCGGAAACATTCACGCGAAACGGACGAACATCTGCGGTCTCTTCGCCGCGACGAACAGCGGCCTCACTGCCGGTCTGGGATACCTCGGTCATGGCTGGTGGCCTTTCTGACGCGCCCGCAAGCGAACGCTGCACCCGGGCGCGAGGGATGCGCGACGTCTCGGCGGCGGAGAGGTGTGCTCGAGCGTGTCGTACGGCGTCGTCGAGGGGCGGGAGGATCGTCCCCTGGCAGTGAGGGCGCAAGAGACGAGCGTCACACCCCCCGCCTCGCGGTCGGCGCTCGCAGCGTTCTCCAGCGGCACGCGCCCCCGACCGCCTGGTCCTCGTGTCGAAGCGTCGTGGGTCCGGCACTCCGCTCGTCGTTTCCAGCGAATCTGTGGTGCACCCGTTCGGCGCGACCTCTCGTGCCTACGCTCTTCGCGTCAACGAAATCCTGTTGCCTTCAGAGCAGGAGGGCTGACCAACGCCTTTCCAGAGGACCGACGCCCATCACGCGACCTGATCGCAGATGAACCGCGCTCGAGCGGGATCCCGCCCGGCGCACGCCGCAGCCCTGACGGCGCGCGCTCGACGCCGGCCTTCGTCCGCTGGTTGGGTCGCGTCCGCCGGTGGAAGGAGGTCAGCGCCGCAGGTAGCTCAGCTCGCCGGGCAGAGCGATGTTGTTTCCGTACGCATCCTCACCGTAGCCATTCGAGGCCAGCAGCCGGATGTCCTCGAGCACACGCCGATCTCCTCGGAAGGTCGCGGTGATGTTCGCGACGATGTCGATCTTGCCGAGCGCCTGGAGCCTGGCGACCGCCTCGACGACGAAGGACAGCACCGGCTGCCCCTCGCCGACGTTGCCTTCGATGGGCGGCAGCGGCTGCTCGTAGAGGATCACCTTGGCTTCCGCTGCCAGGCGCACGAGCACGCTGCGCACGGACCGGACCAGGTCATCGCCCAGCCGGCCGTCGGTCCCACTCACGAGGGTTCCGATCTCCTGGGCCAGCCAGCGGCGCTTCTTGGCGTTGATCAGCTCGTTGGCGCGAAAGAGCTCGAGCGGAGAGGCCGCGTCGTACGTCTCGTCCTCCAACGTCATCGAGACCGCGCTGCCGTAGTGAAGGGCCACGCGGGCCACGAGCGTGGAGGGCCGCACGTGAAAGCCGCGAAACCGCGGAACCGGCACGGTGATCTCGCCCTGCTGGGCGTAGCGCCGGAGCAGCTGCTGGGCGAGGGTCCGGCCGATCTGCACGTACCGGGCTGCGAGCGCGAGCAAGGAGTCGCGCAGCACCGATTCCAGATCCTCCGGCTCGATGCAGTCGGGCTGGCGCGCGAAGAGGCGGACCTCACCATTGGCCGTCGGCGCGTGGAGCACGTGGCGTTCTCGGTAGTGAGTCAGCTCCGTCGCCACGTCGAGGAGGTGATAGACGACCGAGGCGTGACCGCGGAGCGAGAGAAGCTCCGCGTCTCCGTGCTCCGCGTCCGTACGAGCCACGTGGGTGTCGTAGAGCGCCTGCAGGTTGTGGAAGTCCTCGGCCACGAGGCGTAGCTCGTTCTCGGTGGGCAGGGCAGCTCGCGGGCTGTCCCCGCTCCCGGCCGGCGATGCCAGCCGGGAGGCTTCGCCGGCGAGGTTGAGGAAGGCGGTGGCCAGGCGAGCCACCGTCTCCGCAACGTCGTTCACGTGACGAGGGGTACAGTCCTGAGGCAGGCGACCGACGGGCAGGGACTCCTCGCAGATGTCGGCGGGACGAAGCGTGAGACCCAGGGATGGGGCCATCTCCACGAGGCGCCGGCTCCCCGTCTGGAGCACCCGTGCAGCGAATCTCCGAGCCGGGAGCAGACCGGCGGTCAGGTCTCCTTCTTCGGAGAGGAGGCGGTAGTGCGGCGAGGCGTGGGTCAGGTGGACCAGCGTGTAATGGACGCGCGCGAAGAGCTTCATGGCTGCGACCACGCCGCGGAACGGGCGCCAGCGCTCGTTCGCGAGGGCCCCGTAGGCGTCCAGGAGCTCCTCGAGCTGCATGGCCTCGGAGTGGATCACCGCCAGGCGCGGCCGGGTCAGGAACGTGAGCGTGGACTCGAGGTCCGCGAGGTCCACCGCGCTGATCCGCCCGGCGATGCCCAGCAGAGAGCTGGCTCGGGAGGCCACCATCGCGCTGAACTCCGAGGCATCGACGATCGGAGGCTCGCTGCTCATGTACCGTCCTCCTCCCGGAGGAGCTCTCACGCGCTCCGCGGTCGCCCCCTCTTCTCGTTCCGTCGAGCATGATCGAGAGGCTACGGGCGTTCCACTCCGTGAAGGGGCAAGCGCTCCGCTCCCGTCGATGCGAGGAGAGGCGAGGTGCCGGGGCTCGGGAGCCCGCCGGCAGGGCAGGCGCCGTCCCGGATACCTCCCTCCGGGGGTGGGCGCGCTCGGGAAGGCGAGTGGCCGGTCCGGTTCCGGTTCGACGAGGGACTGTCACCTCAACCGAAGGATACGCACGGCTCCGGCGAGCACGAGGAGGCCGACGGCGGCCCCGACGACGAGGTCCGGGATCCGCGACCCCGTCCACGCGACGAGGGCGCCCGCGACGATGACGCCGAAGTTCGCGAGCACGTCGTTCGTGGAGAAGATCCAACTCGCCCTCATGTGCGCGCCGCCGTGGCGATGCCGCGAGATGAGCACGAGGCAGCTCACGTTCGCCGCGAGCGCGATGAGCGAGATCCCGACCATCGCGGGGGCTTCGGGCGCGCTTCCGGCCACGACCCGCCGGAAGACGTCCGCGAGGACCCCGACGGCGAGCACGCCCTGGAACATCCCCGACACGTGCGCCGCGCGGACCTTCGCCGCTGCGGCCTTCCCAACCGCCCACAGGCTCAGCCCGTACACCGTCGCGTCGGCGAGCATGTCGAGCGAGTCGGCGATGAGCCCGCTCGACTGAGCGAGCCAGCCCGCCACGAGCTCGACGATGAACATCGCCGCGTTGATGGCCAGAAGGACGCGCAGCGTCCGGGCCTCCGTCGCGTCGTCCACCGGCACGGCGAGGTCTACGGGGTCGGCCTTCTCCGTCCGCGAGAGGCGCGCACCCAGGCCGAGCGACTCGAGCTTCGCCAGGAGCGGGGCAGGATCTCCCGCATGAGCGACCGTGACCGTGCGCGCCCCGAGGTCGAAGCGGAGGTCCGAGATCCCGACCACACCGTCGAGTGCCATCCGGATCATCCGCTCCTCGGACGGGCAGTCCATCCTCGGCACGGCGAACACGCTCTTCATCGGACCGGGTGCGACCATGGCGGTGCTCAGTAACCCGTCGTCTCGTCGGTGTCCACGGGAGCACGGTGACCTGCTCGAGGTCCGTGAACCAGGTCGTCCGGACGCAGCCGCCGCCGGCGCGGCAGGTCCCGCCTCCCCTTCCCTCACTGGCAGGCGCCGGCGACGCAGGTCGATCCGGCCACGCAGTCTCCGTCGATGGTGCAGAAGGTCCGGCACGCGTTCCCGGTGCCGGTGCACGTGTACGGCGCGCACGACAGCTGGGCCCCGGAGAGGCACGTCCCGGTGCCGTTGCAGCTCGCACCCAGCGTCAGCGTGGAGCCAGTGCAGAACTGCGCGGCGCACTGCGTGGCCGGCGAGGCGTACACGCAGGCCCCGGACCCGGAGCAGATGGCGAGGTTGCAGGTCGTGGCGGAGCCGCACTCGTGCTGCGGGTCGGTCCCGAAGGAGATCGGAGTGCAGCTGCCCGTCGTCCCGGGCGCGTTGCACTCCATGCACGTCCCGGTGCACGAGGTGTTGCAGCAGACCCCGTCCACGCAGAACCCGGTCCCGCAGGAGGAGCTCGAGGTGCACGCGGCCCCCTGAACGAGTTTCGGGACGCAGACGTTGCCCTGACAGAGCCCGCTCGAGCAGTCGGCGTTCAGGTTGCAGCCCTTCCCGTCGGTGCACGGCGCGCACACGCCGCCGCCGCAGTCCACCCCGGTCTCGGCGCCGTCCTGGACCCCGTCGACGCAGCTGGCGGCCGTGCAGACGTTCCCGAGACACAGCCGGCTCGTGCAGTCGCCGCTCGCGAGGCAGGACTTCCCGTCGGGACAGGCTGGGCAGGTGCCGCCGCCGCAGTCGATCGAGGTCTCGGCGCCGTTCTTGACGCCGTCGGTGCAGGTCGCGGCGGTGCAGAAGCCCCCCGAGCAGAAGCCGCTCGCGCAGTCGGTGCCCTGGTTGCAGAGCTTTCCGTCCGGACAGCCCGGGCAGACGCCGCCGCCGCAGTCCACGTTGGTCTCGGCGCCATTCTGGATCCCGTCGCTGCAGGTGGGCACGGTGCAGACGCCACCGAAGCAGAAGGCGCTCGAGCAGTCTGCGTTCAGATTGCAGGCCTTTCCGTTGGAGCAGGGCGGGCAGGTACCGCCGCCGCAGTCGACGGAGGTCTCGGCCCCGTCCTCGAGCCCGTCGCTGCAGGTGGGGGCCCGGCAGGCGCCTCCGATGCAGAGGTTCCCGGCGGTACAGTCGGTAGAATCCGTGCAGCTCGTCCGGCACGCGTCCCCGGCCGCGTTGCAGGTGTACAGCCCGCAGCTTCCCGAGCTCGCCACGGCGCAGGTACCCGTCCCGTCACAGGTCGCCGCCGGGGTGACGGTGCCGCCGCTGCAGGAGCCCGGCGCGCACACCGTCGAGGCGGGCCAGAGCGCACAGCTCCCGGTTCCGTCGCAGACGCCGGCGTTGCCGCAGGTCGACGGCGCCGACGCGGCGCAATCGTTCCTCGGGTCGCTGCCCGCGACGCTCGACGTGCAGGTGCCCCGCGCACCGCCGGCGTCGCACCGCGTGCAGGTGCCGGTGCAGGCGGTGTTGCAGCAGACCCCATCCACGCAGAAGCCGCTCGCGCAGGCGCCGGGCGCGGCGCAGGCGTCGCCGTCCGGCGCGGCGCAGACGTTGCCCCTGCAGGCGCCGCTCGCGCAATCGCCGTTGGAAGCGCAGGTCCTCGCAGTGCCGCAGCGCGGGCAGGTGGTGCCGCCGCAGTCCACGTCGGTCTCGGTGCCGTTCCTCACCGCGTCGGCGCAGCTCGGCGACTGGCACGAGCCCGACGCGCAGACGCCGCTCGAGCAGTCGCGCCCGAGGACGCAGGCCTTGCCGTCGGCGCACGCCGGGCAGGCGCCGCCGCCGCAGTCCACGCCGGTCTCGGCGCCGTCCAGGATCCCGTCGACGCAGGTCGGCGTCGTGCAGACGTTCGCGAGGCAGAGCCCGCCGGCACAGTCGGTCCCGGTGAGGCACTGGACGCAGGTCCCCGCGCCGTCGCACAGCGTGCCGCCGTTCGCGGCGCAGGGCGCTCCGGCCGCCTTGTCCTGCTGGCCGGGCACGCCCGCCGTACAGGAGCCCGAGGTGCACGGTCCGGCCGAGGGCACGTCCGCGTCGTCGTTCCCCAGCACGAGGTGACCGATGCCGTCGCACTGGCTCGACTTGCAGTCACCCACGGTCGCGTCCGAGATCACGGTCCCGGCGCTCTTGTTCGTCTCGCCGCACTGACCGTTCACACAGCTCGGGGTCACGCAGGGTCCGGACGCCGCCGGACAGGTGGTGGCGTCGGTGCAGCCGGGAGCCTTGCTCGAGCCGCTGCTGCAGCCGGCCGCGCCGAGGACGACGAAGAGGGCGACGGCGATCCCGGCGAGGGCGAGGCGCATCACGGCTCCTTGGTGCGGATTGGGTGACATGCCCCCCGTGCGAGTCAGCGACTCGATGCTGGGAATCCGGAGGTCCAGCGGGTGCGGCGGAATGACGCTGCCACCATCGCGGCGGCCACGCAAGCGAGCGCTCGGATCCCCCGTCGGCACTTCCCGCGATCACGGGACATCGACGGCCCCGAGTTCGACAGGGCATCCGAGCTGTTCCCAAGCGAGATGGCGGCCAGAGGCGCGGCGACCCAGCGCCTGACTACGCCGAACGTGATTCCTGCTACTCGCGCAGCGCGGGCAGGACGGCGTCGACGAGGAGCCGGTTGAACTTCTCCCTCTCCTCGGTGTTGGGGAGGTGCGCGGAGCGCTCGAACCAGACGAGCTGCTTCCGGGGAGCCTCGAGGGCCTCGAAGTACCTCGCCGACAGCGCCGACGGCACCTCGCGGTCGTGGCGCCCGAGGCAGAACCAGACCGGCACCTGGAGTGCCGGAGCCTGGACGAAGAGGTCGGTCCGGAACAGCTCCTCGTGGAGAGCATCGAGGGACTGGGAGATGCCGCGGAAGAAGTTGATCCGATCGGTCATCGTGTACTCGCGGGAGAGCACGAGGTTCCGGAGCACGACGCCCAGGGCCCCGATCCTGCTGCCGTGGTACTCGCCGCCGTACCTCGCGAGGAGCTGCCGCTCGGTCAGGAACTTCGACCGGAAGGCGCCCTCATAGGGCGGAGGGCCGATCGCGACGAGCTTCGCGACCGATCGCCGGTCCCCCGCGCTCCGCGCCTGCTCCAGCGTCCACTCGTAGGACAGCCGCTCGCTCTCGGCCATCGTCGACATCTGCCCGATCCCGACGTAGGCGGAGAAGAGGTCCGGCCTCCGGTGGACCGCGAGCGCCCCGATGACGGTGCCCCAGGAGTGGCCGACGAGCAGGATCCGCTCCTTGCGGAACCGCCTCGCCAGGTACGACGACAGGTCGACGACGTCGTCGACGAACTGGCCCATGGTCATCCGGGCTCGATCACGGCCTGCGGCGAAGGACTTGCCGGCGCGCCGCTGATCCCAGTTGACCACGGTGAAGTACCGCTCGAGGGGCCGGGTGTTCCTCCTCATCAGGGTGAGCTGGGCGGTGCCCGGTCCCCCGTGGACGAACAGGACCACCGGGTTGGCCACGTCCTCCGTGCGGATGAGCACCCACTGCCGCGTCTCGGAGACCGGGACCTGCTCGAGGACGGCGAGGCCGTCGGGGTGGGCGCGCGCGTCCATCGCCGGGGTCGAGCCCGGGAAAAGGAAGAGCGCCAGCACCGCCGCCACGATCGCGAGCCAGGGGAGGAGCACGCGCCACCTCAGCCGCGCACGGCTCCTCAGCCCTCGCCGCATCGCGGTGGATCTACAGGAGGTCGTCGACCGCTCGAAGTTGAGCATGGAGGAACGCCCTCCGGTGCTTCCGCTTCGGGTTCCGGACACACTGAGGGTCGTGGGCAAGCACAGGGGACACTCTCGTCGACCTGCGCGAGACTGGGCGCGGCCGCGCGCCCCAAGGAGGCGACCATGGACATCCCGACGCTCACGACGGAACGTCTCGTACTCCGCCCGTTTCGCCTGGACGACGTCGACGCGTACGCCGCGATGAACGCCGACCCGACGGTCATGCGGTACATCGGCGAGGTCCAGGACCGCGCCGCGGCGTTCCGCTCCCTGTGCGCGGCCCTCGGTCACTGGCACCTTCGAGGCTTCGGACCGTGGGCGATCGAGGAGCGCGCCACCGGCGCATTCGTCGGGCGCGCGGGGCTCGTGCGCTTCGAGCCGTGGACCGACGTCGAGGTGGCCTACGCGCTGGTCCCCTCCGCGTGGGGGAAGGGATACGCTCGCGAGGTGGTGGCGCGGTCGCTGCGCTTCGCGCACGAGGTCGTCGGCGCGCGCGGGGTCGTGAGCCACATCCTCGCCAGGAACGCGGCTGCGATCCGCGTCGCGGAGCGGCTCGGCGCGAGGTACGCAGGCGATGCCGACGTAGAGGGGGAGGCCACGGCGATCCGCATCTACGTCTACCCGGACCCGGGCTGACGAGAGTCAGTCCACCGGCACCACTGCCTCAGCGCCCCCGCTCGCGCGACAGCCGGCGCAGCGCCTTCGACACCGCCTTCCATCGCTCGCGCTCCGCCCGCGCCGCCCCGCCCTCGCGCCGCTCCGCCTGCCGCGCGAGCTCGAGCGCGAGCTTGCGGTGGCTCTCGACACGCGCGGCGTCGATGCGCCCGCCGGCGATCGCCTCCCTGACGGCGCACCCTGGCTCGGCCCCGTGCGAGCAGTCCCGGAACCGGCAGCGCGCCGCGATGGCGGCGAGGTCCTCGAACGTCGCGTCGAGCCCGCTCGCGTCCCAGAGCCGCAGCTCGCGGATCCCCGGACCGTCCACCAGGGCACCGCCGCCGGGCACCGGGAAGAGCTCGCGGGCCGACGTCGTATGGACGCCGCGGTCGTCGGAGGCGCGCACCGGCGCGGTGCGCTGCGCCTCGCGGCCGAGTAGCGCGTTCGTGAGGGTGGACTTCCCCGCGCCGGAGGGGCCCACGAGGACGCCGGTCCGGTCCGGGCGCAGGCGCGCCGCGAGCACGGCGACGCCCTCGCCCGTGAGCCCGGACGCGACCTCGACCTCGACGGCGGGCGCGGCGGCGCGCGCCTCGGCGAGCGCGGCGGCGAGGTCCTCCGCCCGGTCCGGCTTCGTGAGGACGATCACCGGCTCCGCGCCGCCCGCATGCACCGCCGCGAGCGTCCGCTCGAGGCGGCGCGGGTTCGGGCCCTCGTCGAGCCCCTGCACGACGAACACGACGTCCACGTTGGCGGCGAGCACCTGCTCCGCGGTCGCGCCGCCCGCGGCGTTCCGGGAGAGCCAGGTGCGGCGCTCGAGGACGCGCGTGACGGTGCGAGCAGGCCCGGGGCTCGCGACGACGAAGTCGCCCACCACCGGGAGGGCGCCCTCGGCGCGCAGCCGACCCGGGACGACCACCGGGTGGTCGCCGTCCGGGAACCGGACGAGGAGGCTGCGGCCGCGGTCCGCGACCGCGCGGCCGACGAGGGAGGACTGGAGCTCCTCCAGGGAGAGCTGTGAAGAGAAGAAGGGACCGAAGCCGATGAGCTCGGGATGGACCACGGCGTACCTCGAGAGCGCGAGTGACGGACGGGATCCGCACCGCTCGACGGCGGCGGCGGGATCCGGACGGGCGCGTCACCTGCCGTTCGGCGGGCGGACGCGGCAACTCGGGCTAGCGGGCACGATCCACGCGTCCCGAATAGACCGGATGCGGGTGCGCTGGCAAGCGGCGCTTGCGGGGCCCCCCGACCGCGACCGCGGCCGCGGACCGCGGCGTTCTGCCCGAAGTGCGAAGCTCGTCCAGTACGTACCCCTTGCGCTCCCTACCCGCGCGCGCGCCCGGGCTCCAGCGCGAGGTCCTCGGCGATCCGCTCGCCCGTCACCCTCGTCCAGCGCTCCCCGTCGCGCCGCAGGATCGCGTGCACCTTGAGCGGCAGCCGCGAGGAGCGCGGGTCGAGCTCGTGGTGGAGCGGCAGGTTGAAGTAATAGAGCCGCGTCCCGGTCCCGAAGCGCAGGCGGCACACCGGCGCGCCGCCGAGGTCGTCGGTCGAGAACTCCGGCGTCTCGATGCGGGCGAGCTTGTGGCGACCGCCGATCACCACCTGCGAGACGCCGTAGCCCGCCGCGGCGTCCACGCCCTCGAGCGCGCTCTCGGCGGAGGCGTTCGCGAAGACGGTGACCGTCTCGCGGACGCCGGGCGTATCCTCGAGGTACTCGCCGTAGAACCCCGAGAGCACGTCGCGGTACGCGCGGTGCTCCGGCTTCGGGTTCGCCTGGAGCACGAAGAGCGCGTCGAGCGTCTGGCGCTCGGTGAAGAAGAGCCGGTTCGCGTGGTCGATGATCCGTCGCGCGTTCGACGCATAGAGATCGCGCCAGAGGTAGTCGAGGCAGACGAGGACCATGCAGTTGAAGCAGGCGGGGCGGCCGCGGAGCAGCCACAGGTGCCGCCCGCGGTAGAGGTCCTGCCACGCGTCGACGAACTCCTCGCCGCGGAACGGGTGCGTCTTCGCCTCGAGGAAGACGCGGAGGCGACCGCTCGCCTCCTTCACCGCGACGCAGGCCGCGTTCACCGGCAGGTCGAGCACGTCGCCCGAGTCCACGTCCCGCTGCACGAGCGCGAGCGCCTCCGCGTTGTCGCGCTCGAAGCGCGCGAGGAGCGCGCGGTAGTCGCGGACGCGCAGGTGCTCCATTCCGAACGCGGTGACGGTGCTCGGCCGGAAGCGGGCAGCGACCGCGTCGAGCACGTCGTCGAGGCGTGCCGCGGGCACGGCCGCCTCTGGGAGCACGAGGAAGTGGAGCTTCTTGAGGTTCTGCTCGCCGTCCGCGACCAGGTCGAGGACCGAGCGGACGAGGTGCCAGTGGCGCTCGGGATCGACGAGGGTGAACCCGTGCTCGCCCCGGCGCAGGCGCACCGGGAGCTGCGCGACGAGGCAGTGGAGGTGGTGCCCGAGGGGGTACTCGAGGTGAACCTCCGTGTCGAGGATCGCGACCATGGCCGTTCACGTCTCGAGGTTCCGCAGCTCCGGGTCGTGCAGCTCGGGGAAGAGCTTCCCGAGGACGTACCGCGTCCCCTCCGGCATGTCGAAGCGCGAGAGCTCCGCGCGCGGGACCCAGCGCGCCTCCGCGACCTCCTCGGGGTTCGGCGCGAGGTCGTGGCGAGACGGCCTGCAGCGGTAGTACAGGATCACGAAATGGTCGTTGTCGGGACCCGGCGTGAGGTGCTCGAAGACGTCCACGAGCGCGCCGACGACGACGTCGATCCCGATCTCCTCCCGCACCTCGCGGTGGAGCGCGCTCAGGATCGGCTCGCCCAGATCGATCTTCCCGCCCGGCATCACCCAGAGCCCGTGGAACGGCGCGACCGCGCGCCGCGTCAGCGCGACGCGTTCGGCGTCGTCGACGATCACGGCGACGACGGACGTGACGACGTGCTGCTTCCGGTACAGGTGCCCGGACACGCGCGGGATCGTACGCCCCACGACCGGCGCGGCGCCGGCCCGCTCGGGGCGGCCGCCTCGCGCCCCGGCTGGCATCGTCGGGCGGAAGCCTACCCGTTCGAGGATGCGGGTAACGGCACCTCGACAGTCGCGTGGAGCGGGGCGCCTTCACGCGCTCGCCTCGCGCGACTTCGCCGCGGCGCGAACCGCCGCGCCGACGAGCGACCCCCACGCGACGGTCGCGAGCAGGAACGCGCCGGACGCGAGGCCGAGCCACGGGCGCGAGCGCGCCGCGTCGACGCCCGCAAGGAGCCGGGACGCGAGCGCGACCAGGAGCAGGCCGGCCATGGCGCGGACCTGCCAGGGCGAGCTCGCGAGCGCATCCGGGCGGCCAGCGTGCGAGAGCGCGACGTGCAGCGAGACCGATAGCGCCATGAGGGCGAAGCCCCCGACGAACACCACGTGCAGCGCGGTGCTCCGGGGCTCCGGAGCGGCCGCCGCGGCGAGATACCCGGCGGGAAGGAGCCAGGCCGAGCTCCAGATGAGCCACCGGTGAAGTCCGGGGATCGACGGGGGCCTCCAGAGCCGCGCCTCCGAGACGAGGACGGCGCCGGAGATCACGCCGCGCAGCGCCAGGCCGGCGCGGGGCGCGAGGTATGCCTCGAGCGGGAAGCTCGCGAGGAAGAGCGCAGCGGCGATCGTCTGCGCGGCGCGGCCCGACGCGGATCCCGCCGCCGGCGCGGCCGCGCCAGGACCACGCGTGAGGACCGGGATCATCGTCCCGCCCACGCCCACGACGAGCGCGGTCAAGAAGCCCTGGAGGAGCAGGCCGCGACCGAGGCGCCAGAGCTCGGGCTCCTCGGCCGGGCCGAGGACGGCCGCCACCGCGACCAGCACCGCGCCGATCACGGCTGCCGCGAGCCCCGCCGGGACCCACACGAACACGCCCGGAAGGCCGCGCAGGCCAGCCCGGCCGAGCACGCGCCGGGAAACGAACACGGCCACGTTGAGCAGACCCGCGCCCCAGAGCGCCTGGGCGAGCGCCACGCGGCCATCCAATGCGGCGAGCGTCGCGGCGACCGGCGCGGCGGCGGCGACGGCGAGCTGGAGGTGGGTGGGCTCGGCCGCCGCGGTGCGGCGCGGGACGAACGTGTAGAGGAACCCGACCGCGAGGCACGTCATGAACCCCTGGATCTGGGCGGTCGCGTGAAAGACGGCGCGGTACTCCGCGGTGGCCCCGACGGCGTACAGGAGCCATTCGAGGACGCCCGCCCACGCGAGGAGCACGCCGAGAGGGAAGAGCACGCGCCATGGATCGTGACGGAGCGTCATGGCCGGTCGCGCCGGAGGGCGCGGAGCCGAAGCGCCTCGTGGGCGGTGCGGAGCCGGGCGTGGACCCCCGGCAGGTACCGCGCGATGAGCCCAGGGGCGGTCATGGCATCGTCGTAAGGCGCGGACCCCGGCCTGGCCACCTGCGGTCGCCGAGACGAAGGTCCGCGACACGCGCACGCGTCGGCCGACGATGATCCGCGCATCGCCGACCCACCTCGGTCACCACCCCTGCATCAGCGTGTAGGAGGCCGACCAGACCGTCGCGTCCTGCGAGATGTCCGGCGCGAAGGGATAGCTCGCGTGGCGGCGCGCCCAGTCCACCGTTCCGCTGACCGCGTGCGGACCGTGGACACGCACCGTCAGCATCGTCTTCGCGAACGACATGTCCTCGTACGAACCCGTGGCGTAGGCCCCCGAGATCCAATACTCGCGAAAGGAGAGGTCCAGGGTGGCGCGATCCGCGAAGTGCCCCCGAAGCTCGAGCATCCCCTGCGCGCCCGGGCCGTAGTGGTAGTCACGGGCGAACAGCGTCTCCATCGAGCCGCCGCCGCCCCACGGCAGGAGCTCGGCCAGCGCCGTCCCGTGGAGCTCGAACCAGCCCCAGCGGTTCATGAGGCTCACGCCCGGGCCGAGGCCCACGCCGGTCGCCTTGAACACGGGAACGCCGATCACGTCGTACGAGGCGAAGAGTCCCCACAGGCCGCCGAAGCCCTCGCCGCGGCCGATCCCGTCTCCGAGGACGAGCCCGCGGATGAGGAGGCTCGCGGTGGGCTCCGCCTTGCCGGCGAAGGCGAGCGCGAAGCTCATGTCGAAGTGGTCCATCGGCTCGCGCAGGCGCAGGTCGGGCGTGCCGGGGACGCCGTAGAGGACGTGGAACCCGACGCTGCCCCACGGCCCGACCGTCGTCTCGGTCGCGCCGGTGCGGTGATCGGCGGCGGAGCCGCCGATCACCATCCCGAGGTGGAGCTGGCCCATCCACGAGGGCGGCAAGAGCATCTCCCCGCGGTACCGGTCGCCCGTCGCCCAGCGGTTGAACCCGGCCACGGGCGCGACGAGGAACGCCGCCGCCTCGCGCCAGGGCGTGGGCTTCGCGCCGCCCGAGTCGAGGACGAGGCGGTACATCCGGTACAGCGCCTCGCCGAGCAGAGTGCCCCCGATCGACGTCGTGATCTGGTCGTTGACGGACGGTGACTGCACCTCCATGAACTGCTCCCAGACGAGCGAGCCGACGAACGACGCGCCGAACGACTCGTAGAAGTCGTGTCCGGTCGAGCGCGCCGCCCAGTAGAAGAGCGCGCCTTCGTACGGATGCCCGAGCTGGTTCACCCAGTACGAATCGGTGTCGATGATCCAGCCCTTCCGGAAGTTCTGGCCGATGGTGTCGAAGCCGATCTTCGAGAAGTCGTTGCCGATCCAGTAGCTGACGAACCACATGCCGAAGTCGATGCCGACCACCTCGCCCAGCGCGAGCGCGGTGTTCTTGCGGGGCTCGAACGCGAACGGCTGGAACCGCGGGTCGGCAAAGGGCGGGGAGAGTCGGTACCACACGGCCCCGCCGTGATCTCCCGTCGCGCCGAACGGCGCCTCGAGCTTCAGGGATTGCTCGCTCGAGGCGACGCGAGCGGGCGGCGATGGGGCAACGGCGGCGGCGCGCTGCGCGGCGGCGACCCGGGGAACGAGCGCGAGGAGCGCCACGGTCGCGACGACGCCCGCGCGGGATGGGAGCTCGGAGGTCATCCGAGCGGATCCGGGTTGCCGTCGCGGTTGTCGTCCATGTAGCCGTCGATCGACGCGGCGACGTTGGCCTCGATCGCCGCCCGCACCGCTGGATCGGCGCTGCCGGGATCCAGGGGCGCACCATCCTGGCCGACGAACCAGCGGTTCGGCGCGATGTTGATCGTGGTGTTGTTGTGGTTCAGCCCGTTACGGAAGGTCGCCGGCCGGACCAGCACCGTCTGCATCGACGACCCGAGGGTGAACGGCCCGCTCGACGCCGTGCGTCCGTGAATGACGAACGTGAGGCCGAGCAACGGCGCCAGGGCAGGGTTCGCGTCGACCTCCGCCTGCGTGACCGGGCGCAGATCGAGGTCCACCTCGTAGTACGACTTCCAGGCGACGTGGGCGGCCGGGACGACCTCCGTCATCGCACCCGGGTCGAGCTGCGTCCCGGAGAGATCCACCAGCACGGGCCCGGGGCCGATCACGGCCTCGCCAGGCGTGTGCTCACCGTTCTGCGTCCTGGACGATTCGAGGCGGATGTCGTGGAGGACGATCTGGAACCGGTCGATGGCGACGCCCGCCGCCAGGAGCGCGCTCGACGTGCTCGACGTGGCCGGGGCGCCGCGCGCCGCGACCTCCTGGGACGAGGGAGGCGGCGAGTCGGGGTTGGGAGGGCGATCCCCCATCCGCACGTCCACGGTCATGTCCTGCCCGCATGCGGTCGCGAACAGCGCCAGCGCGAGCCGCACGAGGGATGAACGGAGTGGGAGCCGACGCGGATCGCGCAGGTCCGCCGTCGAACCCACGCCGCTCTCTTGCCCCGCTGTCACCGACCTGACCGTCATTCTGGCCGACGTTGCCGTACGGGAGACGAAGCCAGCGTACGACTTGGCGTCAAACGATGACGTGGACCTGAGGTGTTCACCTCGATGACCTGCCCTGCTCGCAGCAGTCCGCGCGGGGATGCCCCTCGCAGTGCCGGGAGCCGGCCCCCGGCTCGTCGCGCCTGTAACCGGAGGGTCCCGCGCGCGTATTGGCTGCAACGAGGTCTCCATCAGGTGGTGATGAGACACGTTGCGCCCGCACCCGTTCGCGAAACGTCGATCGCTCGCGAGGACGTCGCGCATCACAATGGAAAGGTGGTAGCGAATGAAGACCCAGGTGGCTCGCTCGGTCGTGGCTGGCTTCGTCGTGCTGACGGTCATGACGTGGCTCACTTCGGAGCCGACGCAAGCGCAGGGCAACACCTCGAGTGATTTCTCCCCGCCGAAGGTGTTCCAGGCGGCGGGGCCGGGCGCCGCCTCGATCCAGGGCACGGTCGACGACTACCGCCACGCCCTGGGAGCGCCCAACGGCAACACGGCAGGGCCCCTCGCCAGCGGTCGTCGCGAGATCAACTGGGACGGCGGCGGCGGGGTCGACGCGACCACGGCCCCGGTCACGCCGTTCAACGTGTTCCTGAATACGCGCGGCGCCCAGTTCACCACGCCGGGGATGGGCCTTTCGCAGGCGCCGCCATCGGGCGGGCCCCAGGGCGGCCTCGCGGGCCTCTTCAACAATCCGACGTACGGCACCATCTTCAGAACCTTCAGCCCGTTGCGGCTCTTCACTCCCGTGGGCAGCAACATCACCGAGGCCTCGTTCTTCGTACCCGGCACGAACGGGACCGTCCCAGCAACGGTCAGCGGCTTCGGCGCGGTGTTCACCGACGTCGACGAGCCGGATGGAAGCGGACCTGGCAAGAAGGAAGGAAACCGTGGAGCCAGCACGCGGATCGAGTACTTCGACATCGACGGACACCTGCTGTTCAGCAGCTTCGTCCCCGCCTCGCCAGGCGATGGAAGCCTGTCCTTCTTCGGCATCAGCTTCGATGCACCGGTCATCGCGAGCTTGCGGATCACGACCGGGGACGTGGCGCCTGGGCCGAATGACGAACCGGGCCGCGACATCGTGATGATGGACGACTTCATCTATGGCGAGCCGCACGCCGTTCCGTGACGCCTTCCGAGCTGAGCCGCGCAATCCCGCATGGCGTGATGTTCCGCGCTACCTCTCGGCGATCGCGATCGCCGAGAGGTCGTCCTTCTCGCGTGCTCGAGGTCGTTGGGCGTGTTCTCAGGACTTGGAAGTGATCTTGCCGGCAAACGATTGCACTCGAATCTTCCCGTCGCGCACGACGAACGTGTCCGTACCCAGCTCATACACGTTGTCGGCAGTCTCTGCCGCCCAGAGGATGAAGCCGTGGTCCCCATCGACGGTGAGCTGCTTCAGTTCGAAGGTCGCTCCGGGCTTTCCGAACTCTGCGAGCATCGCGCGGAAGAACCCCCGAATCGATTCGACGCCTCTGAGCGGGCCCTCCGGCGTGAACAGGACGGCACCCGGCGCGTAGTCGGAGAGGATGCCGTCGAGATTGCGCTCGCCAAAGTGTCCCAGGTGATCATCGATCACCTCCTTCGTCGAACGCTCGTGGTCCTCCACGGCGACGTCGGGACTCGGCCCGGCGGGCCGCTGCGGGTCGAAGGTCGTGTTCGTGGGCTGAAGCATGTTCGTCCTCCTCGTCGCCGAGGCAGTTGGGAGCGGCGACGGAGAGAAGCTAGGCGACGGCGAGGAGCCCCGGCTTGATTCCTCGTCCGGCTCTCTTGCCCTCGCGTCCGCGGCCCGCTCGGAGATTGTCCGCCCGGCCGCGGCGGCTGCCATCGGCCCTGCGACCGGGACGGCACTACTCGTGGCCGGCTGGGCTCGCGGCCGGCCCGGCGAAGCGGCGCGACGACTCGTCGTGCACGAGCACGATCTTGCCTGTCACGCCTCCCTTCCCGAGCAACTCCTGCGCCTGTCTTGCCTCGGCAAGAGGAAATCGCTGCGCGATGAGCGGCTTGATCTTCTGCTGTCGAAGGAGGTCGAGCAGAGCGAGCAGATCCTGTCGAAACCATGCCGGCTTCAGCCGCTTGAGCGTCTGGATGCTGTAGGGGACGACCCGCCTCCGGCCCGGGAGAACCCAGCCGCCGGCGATGTACAGCGCGAAGATGGCGGTTCCGCGAAAGCGCTGACGACGACCTGGACGACTCGAGGTCAATCCCTCCCCACGAATGGAGCTGATGAGGCCATAGCCCACCACCCTCCCGCCAGGACGGAGAGCCTTGCGGGAATGCCAGAGGTGAGCACCACCGATAGGGTCGAAGACGACGTCCACGCCCTCCCTCGTGCGGCGGTGAATTTCCTTCACGAAGTCCTGATGCTGGTAATCAATCGGGATACCGCCCAGGTCGGAGACGGTCTGCGCCCCTCGCGATGAACAGGTCCCGTACATCTCCAGCCCGGCGAGGCGCCCAAGCTGCAATAACGCCGTGCCGACCCCGCCTGCCGCGCCGTGAATCAGCGCGCGCTGGCCCGGTCCGATCTTCGCGGAACGATGCATCATCTGGTACGCCGTGATGTAGTTCAGCACGAGGCAGACAGCCTCGGCGGCGTCCAACCCCGGTGGCACCGGAACCAGTTCATGGTGCGGCAGGCAGACGAACCCCGCGTACGCACCGTGGATCGGCATCGCGGCAACCATCTGGCCTGGTTGGACTCCAGGGACACCGGCGCCGACCCGATCCACCACGCCGACCAGATCCCACCCCGGCGTGAAGGGCACCGGAGGCGTCTCGGGATGAACGCCCTCGCGCGCCATGATGTCGGGCAAGGAGACGCCTGCGGCCAGCACTCTCACCCGCACTTCACCATCCTTCGGCTCGGGGCACTCTTCTTCTATCACCCGAAGTGCATCGGGCCCGCCGTAATGAGTGACGATGATGCGAGTGTTTCTCATGGTCTCAAACGACGGGGGAGACTGCCGCCCAAACGACAGCCCTCGCTCGAGCTGGGCGCCGGCCCGAGATCGACCCGGACTGTGCGCCGATCGGCCGCACGCCGGAACGCGTAACACCATGGGTCGTCGGGTCGCCCCGAACGATGGGGGTCAGGCGCCGTTTCGCGCCACCCTGACGGCAGCGTCTCGGGCCGGTGAGCGGGCGCCGGCTGGCGCGCCCGGCGGTTGGCCAGCGGCCGACGTCCGCGGGCGCTATCCGAAGCCGGCGGTGTGACCGCGGCCGCGTCTCCCCCATCGGGGACCGCTGAGCCTCGGCGTTCCGGCGAGTCGATTCCTCGGCAAGAGCAGAGGGCCCAAGTGAGAAAGCTGATCGTTTCAGAGTTCGTCTCGCTCGACGGTGTCATGCAGGCGCCCGGGGGCGCCGACGAAGACACCGAAGGCGGCTTCCGGCACGGCGGCTGGACCATGCCGTACTGGCACGACGACATCGGGAAGGCGTTCGGTGCGTTGATGCAGGAGGTCGACGCGTTCCTCCTCGGACGCAAGACGTACGTGATTCACGCGACCGCGTTCGAGCCGATGAAGCCTGGCGACCCGTTCGGCGACATGATGAACCCGCCGGCGAAGTACGTCGTCTCGAGGACCCTCGACAAGCCCATCTGGCGGAACACGACCATCATCCGTGACAACCTCGTCGACGCCGTTCGAAAGCTCAAGGCAGCGCCCGGCAAGAGCATCCTCACCGACGGCAGCCACCAGCTCGTGCACACGCTGCTCGAGCACGACCTGGTGGACGAGCTTCATCTCCTGCTCTACCCGCTCATCCTCGGCGGCGGAAAGAGACTGCTTCCGGAAGGCGTTCACAGAACGTTCAAGCTCAGGTCAGCGACGCCCTATCCAAGCGGCGTCGTCGGCCTCCACTACGAACGTGCGCGGTGAGCGGCGCTGGGAAGCCGAAGCCTCTCGCCGCGCTCGGGCCGCGCCGACGAGGGCTCCCCTCGGGTTCTCGGCGGGGCGCCTACCCGCTTGCCGTGGCTCCATCGCCGCACCCGGGCCCGGTCCGCTGGGCTGGAGCTCCTTATCCCTGCCACTGCGATGACGAACGCGATCGAGACGACAGGACTCGTCAAGCACTTCGGTTCGACCCGCGCGCTGGATGGCGTGGATCTCCGCATCCGCCGGGGAAGCGTCTACGGCTTGCTGGGTCCGAACGGAGCCGGCAAGACCACCACCATCCGCATCCTCGCCACGCTGCTCGAGCCGACCGCCGGTAGCGCGACGGTCCTGGGTCACGACGTCGTGCGCGAGGCCGGCGCGGTCCGCAGCAAGGTGAGCCTGACCGGGCAGTTCGCGTCCGTGGACGAGGACCTCTCCGGCCACGAGAACCTCGTGCTCGTGGCACGGCTGCTCGGGCTGTCCTGGCGCGACGCGAGACGGCGCGCGTCGGAGCTCCTCGAGGCGTTCGGGCTCGCCGAGGCCGCCGGGCGGCAGGTGCAGACCTACTCCGGAGGCGAACGACGCCGGATCGACATCGCCGCGAGCCTCGTCGCGATCCCGGAGATCCTCTTCCTCGACGAGCCCACCACCGGCCTCGACCCGCGCAGCCGCACCCAGGTCTGGGACCTCGTGCGCCGCATCGCGGCCGAAGGCACCACGGTGCTCCTGACGACGCAGTACCTCGACGAGGCGGACCGGCTCGCGGAGCGCATGGCGGTGATCGATCACGGTCGGGTCATCGCCGAGGGCACCAGCCGCGAGCTGAAGGCATCGGTCGGCTCGAACGCGCTCCACGTGCGTCTCGTGGACGCCGGCCAGCGCGCGGAGGCGCAGCGGCTCATCACCCGGGTGCTGGGCGACGGCGTGTTGCCCGCGTCGGAGCCGACGGAGGTCACCGCGCGACTCGAGAGGGCGGCGCAGGCGGCGGCCGTCCTCTCGGCGTTGAGCGAGCGCGGGATCGAGGTCGCCCAGTTCTCGGTCGGAGATCCGAGCCTCGACGAGGTGTTCCTCGCGCTCACGGGCCGGCCGGCGGAGACGACGCACACGGAGGCGAAGCGATGAACGCAGCCCACGAGGCCCTCTCGATCCGCGGGCGGCCCCGTCCGGCCTCCGCGGCGTCGGCCGTGCTGACGCTCGCGTGGCGGGCGCTGCTGAAGATCAAGCACGTCCCTTTCCAGCTCTTCGACGTGACCGTCACGCCGATCATGTTCACCCTGCTCTTCACCTTCATCTTCGGCGGGGCGCTCGCCGGCACGCCGCGCCAGTACGTCCAGTACCTGCTTCCGGGCGTCCTGGTGCAGACGGTCCTGTTCATCACGGTCTACACGGGCGTGGGGCTCAACGCGGACATCCACAAAGGGCTTTACGACCGCTTCCGCTCGCTCCCGATGTGGCAGCCCGCCCCGCTGCTCGGTGCGCTGGCGGGCGACGTGTTCCGCTATTCGGTCGCTTCGGCGCTGATCCTCGTCGTCGGGTTCATCCTGGGCTTCCGGCCGCAGGGCGGCGCGACGGGCGTCCTCCTCGCCGTGGCGCTGGTGCTGACGTTCAGCTTCGCGCTGTCCTGGCTCTGGATCATCGTGGGCATGCTCGTTCGAACGCCCGAGTCGGTCATGACGACGAGCTTCGTGTTCCTCATGCCGCTCACGTTCGCGAGCGACATCTTCGTGAACCAGCAAACAATGCCCGGCTGGCTCCAGGCAGCCGTCGGACGCAATCCGGTGACGTACCTGGCGAACGCGTCCCGTAGCCTGATGCACGGACAGCCGGCGGGGGACGCCGTGCTGTGGACCCTGCTGGCGTCCGCCGTCATCGTGCTCGCGGCGTCGCCCGTCGCGATGCGGCTGTACCGCAAGGAGCGCTGACGGAGGCCGCCCCCTCGCGGCTCCGTCGCTCCGTGCTCGGAGAGCTTCGCGAGCCTGTTCGCTACCGCGACGACGAGCTCGCCTGTCCCGGAGGAGCATGGTCGCGGCGCCCATTCGAGGGCGTCAGGACGCCGTGCGGGGGACGTCCACCGAGTACGGTCGAACGGTGCGATGCGAAGCGCCGCAGCGACCCCGGAGGACGAACCATGGCAGCGAGACACGACGCGAAGACGCCGAAGCACGCCGCGATTGCCCTCGAAGATGAAGCGCTGGCCGCCGTCGCCGGCGGGATGGAAGTTCGCGTCGGGGAGGTGTCATCCACCGTCCGAACCACCGACGGCGGCTCGCTGTTATCTCCGGATCTGCTCGGCAACCTCGTCGGCACGGTGCTCGGCGGGATCCGCGACGCCGCGGACCGCGGGAGGCGGCGGCCGCAGTGATCCGGCGGTCGTCCGCACGACGTACCGCTCAGCGCCCCGCTCGATGGTATTCCCTCGGCTTCGAGCTGCGGGCCGCCATCCAGTCGAATGCGGCTCCGGCGGCCCGCTTCAGCGGGCCGAGCCTCGTCGGGTAGTAGTAGTCGGAGTCGAACCAGCCGTGATCGCGGTAATACGCGTGGTCTCGCCTGTCGTCCGCGAGCTCCAGCTCGATGCTCGTGCGGGCCATCCTGAACCCGAAGAGCTGGAGCATCGTCGGCTCGGGATACGGCGGGCTCGCCAGCTGCTCGTGGAATCGCCTGCTCTGCCGGGCGAGGGCTTCGTCCATCTTCCGGCGCTCCTCGTCCAGCATCGGCTCGTGCGCCGTGTCCGGGTTCTTCCTGCAGACGATGCGGCTGCCCTTCACGACGTTGAAGCCCAGCCCGCGTCCGACCAGGCCGAGGTACTTCACCACGCCCCTGCCCCCGTAGAGCCCCTCGACGACGATCGACGTGTACGCTTTCCCGTGGAACCGCGGCCGGTGGAACGCGAAGCCGAGCCGGTCGAGGAACGCCTTCATGTGGGCGGAGACCTGGAACGAGTAGACCGGCGAGGCGAGGACGACGCCATCCGACCTCGCGATCTTTTCGATGAGCAGGTCCCGGTCGTCGTGGAGCGGACAGAACTCCTCGCCCCGGATGAAGCACGCCTTGCAGCCGCTACACAGGCCGATGTCGTACTCGCTCAGGAACACGACCTCGCTCCGGACGTCGCCGAACGACTGCAGGTCGTCGAGGAGCTGAAGCGTCGCGCGGTGGGTCACCCCGTGCCTGCGCGCGCTGCCGACGAAGGCGGTGACGGACTTCATGACGAGGGTCCTCCGCCGCAAACCACGCGCGCCACGCGACGCGAACGCAATCCGGCGGTGAGGCTGGTTCGTTCGCGTGCGACAGACGGGCCCGCTCGGTCGGGCGCCGTGCTCTTGAGCAGGTTCGGGCCCGGCTACGGCTAGTTGCTGCTGCCGTGGGGGCTCTCCGCCTTCTTCATCGCGCCCTCGATCGCCTTCCTCATGGAGAGCGTGTCGGCGCCCTGGCTGGGCGGATACTCCGCAAGGCTCTTCAGGTGTGCCTGGAGGAAGGGGACCGCGGCGGTGGGCGCCCAGAGCTTCGCAGCCACGAACTTTCGGCCGACGTAGCCCCACTCCTCGGAGTCGGGGGTCATCTTCTCCATCGGATCCATGAGCAGGTTCACCACGTAGGGCACGCTCGGATACGACTTCTCGTCGAACCAGGTCCCCTTGTGCTTCACGCCGATGTGCATCTTCCAGCCGTCGACGCGGACCGCCATGAGATCCGTCTCGTCGTAGTAGAAGATCTCGCGGCGGGCCGACTTCTCGCTCTGGCCGGTCCAGTGGGCGAGGTTGTCGTAGCCGTCCAGATGGACCTTGTAGGTCATGCCGCCGATCTTCTTCCCGGTGAGCAGCTCCTGTTTCAGGTTCGGCAGGCCTGCTGCCGCCGCCAGCGTGACGAAGAGATCCTCGTGGCTCTGGATTCCGTTCGAGACGCTGCCCGGCTTGATCTTCCCGGGCCACCGCACGAGCAGCGGCACGCGGAATCCGCCCTCCCACGTGGTGCCCTTCTCGCCGCGGTACGGCGCGTAGCCGCCGTCCGGCCAGAGTAGCAGCTCGTTCCCGTTGTCCGTGGTGTAGACGACGATGGTGTTGTCGGCGACCCCGAGGTCATCGAGCTTCTTGAGGAGCGCGCCGACTTGCTCGTCGTGCTCGATCATCTTGGCCCGCACGACGTCCTCCTCGGCCCGCCCCTCGTCCACCGCCATCTGGACGTACTTCTTGGGCGGGTGCGACCAGATGTGGATCGCCGTCGTGTTGAACCAGCAGAAGAACGGCTTCCCGCTCTTCACGGCCTTGTCGAGCCAGCTCAGCGTCTCGTTCGTGACCTCCTGGTCGAACGTTTCCATGCGCTTGCGGGTGAGCGGTCCGGTGCTCTCGATCCTCTGCTTGCCGACGCGCCCGAACTTCGGGTCCGTCGTCGGGTCGTCCTTGTCCGTGGCCCAGGCGTGCAGCACGCCGCGCGGTCCGAACTTCTTGAGGTACTCCGGGTTCTTCTGCCCCGGATAGTCCAGCTCTTCGGGCTCCTCCTCGGCGTTCAGGTGGTAGAGGTTGCCGAACCACTCGTCGAAGCCATGCACGGTCGGCAGGAACTCGTTCCGGTCGCCGAGGTGGTTCTTCCCGAACTGGCCGGTGGCGTAGCCCTGGGCCTTGAGGACCTCGGCCAGCGTGGGATCGGACTTCTGGATGCCCCTCGTGGATCCGGGGATGCCGATGGTGGTCATGCCCGTGCGGATCGGAAGCTGGCCCGTGATGAACGCGGCGCGGCCCGCCGTGCAGCTCGGCTGGGCGTAGTGATCCGTGAAGAGCATCCCGCCGCTCGCGAGGCTGTCGATGCTCGGGGTCTTCCCCATCATCCCGTGCGTGTAGGCGCCGACGTTCCAGGTGCCGATGTCGTCGCCGAAGATGACGAGGATGTTCGGTCTCGCGGCGGGGGCTTGCGCCTGCGCCATCGCTGGCGCCGCCAGGATCATCACCGTGAGTGACGCACGGATCCCGCTCAGCGGCTTGCGCATACGGTTCCCCCTCGGCCCGCGATGAGCTCCGGCAGCGAGCCTACACGCCGCCGCTGCGGCGCGGTCGCGCTCGACCGGGATCACACCTCCTGGTCAACGCACGCGACACCGCGGCGCGACGTCGCGCTGGCCTTCCGGGATCGGCGCTCGTAGAGCGGCTGCCAGAGGGCGAGTTCAGTAGGGCGTTCCGTGCGCCGCCGCCCCGACCACGCGGCCCGCGACGAGGCGCACCCGCCACACGCCGCCGTTCGGAATGAACTGCGGCGGCGCGACCGGCCCGGGTCCCGGGGCGGCGCAAAGCGCGGCGGCGAGGAACGCCCGCATCACGCCACCGTGGGTCACGAGCACGGCCGGCGACTCGAGGCGCTCGGCGGCCCGGTGGATCGCCGGGACGACACGCGCGAGCAGCGCGTCCGTGGACTCGCCTGCGGGAGGCGGCGCGCGCGGATCGGAGACGTGGCGCGCCCACTCCTCCGGAAACCGCGCCTCGCACTCGCTCCGGGTGAGGCCCTCCCAGCTGCCGTAGGCGCGCTCGCGCAAGCTCGCGTCCACGAACGCGACCTCGAGCCCGAGCGCCTCTCCCACGATCTCCGCGGTGCCACGGGCCCGGCAGAGGTCGCTCGCCGCGATCGCGCGGACGCCCTCGGCGCGCAGCCGCGCCGCGAGCGCGAATGCCTGCGCCCGGCCGGTCGCGTTGAGCGGCACGTCCGTCTGGCCCTGCCACCGCCCGGCGGCGTTCCAGTCCGTCTCGCCGTGGCGCACGAGGAGGAGGTGTCGTTCGGTCGACGGCATCGGAGGGAGTGACCGACGGTGTCAGCCGCGCCGGCGCCGTGCGAACGCCAGGTGGAACTCGGCGATCCGCTTCACGACGGTCTCGATCTCGTCGAGCGGCGGCAGGATGGTCGTGCGGAAGTGGGACGTCCCGGGCGCCTGCCCGAAGCCCGTCCCGTCCACCACGCAGATCCCGGTCTCCTCGAGGAGCGCCATGCACCACTCGGCATCGGTCACGCCGGGAGGGAGCGCGATCCGTGGGAACGCGTACATCGCGCCCGCCACCCGATTGCAGGTGATCCCCTCGACGCGGTTCAGGCCGCGCTCGACGAGCTCGGCCTTCCTCCGGAGCGCCTCGAGCACCTCGCCCTTCTCGCGCGCCCACTGCTCGTACGAGGGCTCGCCGGGGCGGGGCGGATGGACGAGGAGGTACGTGAGCACCTGGCCGACCGAGTTCGCGCACAGCGAGATCGACTGCAGCTTCGTGATCTGCTCGAGCACCGGCTCAGGCACGTTGCGGCACTCGAGGTAGCCGCCGCGGTGGCCGCACTCGCCGAGGTAGCCCTTCGAGGTGGAGTGCAGGCTGAACAGCGAGACGTCGCGGATCCCGCGCTGCTCGAGCACGCTCGCGAACGAGACGAAGCGCGCGCCCGGCTGCCACAGGTTCGTCTGGTAGACCTCGTCTGCGATGACGGAGAGGCCCTTCTCCCGCGCGAACGCGAGGACCATCTCGACGTTCGAGGCGTCGAGCACCCCGCCCGTCGGGTTCCCCGGGTTGATGACGACGATGCACCGGACCCGGATGCCCTCCGAGCGCGCCTTCTCGAACGCGACGTCGAGCGCCTCGCGCGAGAGCTTCCAGTCGTGCGCCTCGTCGAGGTGGTAGCCGACCTGCGCGCCGCCGTAGAGGGTGATCGTCGCGGAGTAGAGCGGGTACTGTGGGATCGGGATCATGATCCCGTCCCGCGGCCCGCCGATGAGGATCCGGAGCACGGACTGCGCGCCCTTGCTCGCCCCGTCGGTCAGGAAGATCGCCTCCGGGTCCGCTGCGATCCCGTCGCGCGCGTGGATGAACTCGGCGATCGCCTCGCGGACGAACCGGTATCCCTTGCTGTCCGTGTACGCGCCGACGCCGTGACCGGAGCCGCGAAGGACGCTCCGCGCGGTCTCGATCACGTCGGCGGGTACGGCGCCGGCCGGGAGCTTGTCCGCGAGCTCCGGCCACTCGACGAGGGAGAGCACCTGGCGAACCCAGGTGAGCGGCTTCTGCCCGAGCGACTGCGGGTTGCCGATGTTGCAGTAGATGATGCGGCGCCCCTGGCGCTCGAGCTCCTGCGCGCGCGCCACGATGGGCCCACGCACCGCGTATTCAGCCTCGCGCACCGCGCGGTCGACGTCTTCGATTCGGATCACGTGTCTCGCCCGTCTGATGGTCCCGGAAATGGCCAGCCTACCGAACCTCGCGGCCGGACGCACCCCGTACCGGCGATCGCGCGCCCCTGCGGCGGAAATCGGTCCTGAAGGAAGCCGCGGGAGCCGCCTTCGACTGGATGGCGGGAGGTCTGCGAGGAGCGCGGCGAGACGATCGCGATCCCGAACCGCTCACATGAGGTGACTCCCTCGTCCGAACGAACCCGGAGGACCCGAAGCTCGCGAGACACCTTCGCGCACGTTCGGGGTTTATCCGTTCGAAGGCCAGGAGGCGCAGCCGAAAGCAAGGACGAGAGGTGATCATCCATGTTCCACGCACGAATCTGGGCCGCGGGCATGCTGGCGCCTGCGATCGCGATCGCGGCGCCGGTGACCTCGGCGCTGCGCACGCTCCACGTCGCGGAGATGACGTCGGCGGGCGGGAACCAGCCCGCGGGGCAGGTCGACCGCTGCCTGGCTCGGCACCTGCGCGTCCCAGCCGACATGGCGGAGCACCTGCCGGACCGGACGGACCTCTGGCTGCACGTGAACCGCTCTGGTGAGGTCAGGGGCGTTCACGCGGCAGACGTCGCGACGAAGGAGATCACGCCCTACATCCGCGAGGCGCTCGGCAAGTGCGACTGGCATCCGCTCGCCGGCGACGAGGTCGACCTGAAGCTCCGGTTCGAGCCGTAGGCGTCTCTCACTGGGGTCATCGACATCGCCATGACGCGCGGGCGCCCGAGATGGGCTATAATGCAGGAGCGCCCAAGGACCTGGATCGATCCTCGGCGCCTCCATTTCAGAAGCCCCCGGTCGTCGGGGGCTTCGTCTTTCTGGGCTGGACTCCGTACCGGGTCCGGCTCGGCGACCACGATCCGATGGACTGACCAAGGAGAGCGATGAGCGAAAAGGAAGAAGGCATCGAGGTGCAGGGCAAGGTGGAGGAGTCGAGCGGTGGCATGTACCGGGTGAAGCTCGATCAGGGCCCCGTGGTGCTGGCCTATGCATCCGGCAAGATGAAGAGGTTCCACATCCGCATCATCACGGGCGACCGGGTGAAGGTGGAGCTGTCTCCGTACGACCTGACTCGCGGCCGCATCACGTATCGCGACAAGTAGGGCCGCCTGAGCGGCGCCGCGTCTACGTGGCGGGCCTTGCTCGAACGAGGGGCGCGACCTTCCCTCGGCATCAGGCGGGCCCCGACGCGTTCACGTTCAGCTGCGCCGACACGAACGACACCAGCGCGCGGTTCACGTCATCGGGCCGCTCCATCGGGCTCAGGTGACCCGCGCCTTCGATCCAGCGCAACTGTGCGCCTGGAATCCCCCGCGCCATGCGTTCGCTCGCCTCGGGCGGATACCCACGGTCCTCCGTTCCACAGACGACGAGCGACGGGATCTCCACTGCGCCGAGACGGTCGAGGATGTCGGGCGCATCGATGGCGACGGCCAGCGCACCGCGGATCAACGCCTCGCGCGGGAGCGCAGTCGCGCTGCGCACGAACTCGTCGACGAGCTCGGGACGCTCCCGACGCGACCGGGGCGAGAACATGGTCGGCGCGATCTGTGTTCTCGCCAGCCACGGAGTCAGTCCGAAGCGCCGCACGATCTCCACGAGGAGCCGGTACTTCACCTTTCGATACCGGGTCGGCGCCTCGGCCGTCGTATCGAGCACGGCCAGGGCGGACACGCGGTCCGGATGCCGCAACGCAAGGTGCAGCGCGAGCGACCCGCCCCAGGACCAGCCGATGCAGACGGCACGCCGGATGTCCATCGCTGGCATCGCACCGGCGAGCGCGTCGGCGTGCTGGGGAAGATCGAACGGCGGCGGGACCTCGCTCCGCCCGTGGCCTGGCATGTCGAGCACCACCACCCGCCCGAGCCGGGCCAGCGGCTCGATCTGGGCCCGCCACATGGCCGAGTCGATGAAGAGGCCGTGGGCGAGGAGGATGTCGGGATCGTCCGGCCGCCGCCGCGCACCGTGGATGGCGTACCCCCACCTGCCCATCGGCGTCTGAACGTCCCGCTGCAGCCCGGTGACGACTCCGGACGTCGCGATGGAGCTCACTGGCATGGCTGCTCCCGAGAAGCAGGATGAGCCGTCGCGCTGCTCCCTCACACCGGAAAGAACGGTATCCCCGGCCGAAGCACGCGGGCGCGACCGCCGCCTGGTCGACGATCAGCAGACGAGCCGGCCGAGCTCGCTCCGAGCCATATCGTTTCACGTCCCCGGTTCGTCGACGGAGGAGACGAACCCGTACGCCGCCGAGGTCGCGTGGACGAAGGGGCCGACGTACGGTGAAACGACGTCGAAGGAGGCAGTCCCATGCCGTGGTGTGGATACTGGGGAACGACCGCCGCTTACTGGTGGATCCTGCCGCTGATCGGTTTCGTCCTCATGGGCATCATGTTCTTCGTCTGTTTCCGTGGCTTCGGATGCATGGGCGGACGCCGGCGCACCTCCGGAGATGTCTCGGGCCTGCAGCGCGAGGTCGAGACCTTGAAGGACGACGTCCGGAAGCTGATGCGCAACCCGAGCTGAGGGAGAAGACACGGCTGCTGCGGTCCCCGCTCACGAGGCGCGCCGAAGCGCCCGTGAGAAGATGGAGCTCCTCGCCGAGCACCCGAACGACCGAGGGCCTGGGTGCCTGCCAGTCACGCGGACGGCCAGCCACGCGGAGAACGCACGGAGCCACTCGCATGAACAGGTCGCGCTCCATCATCGGCGGAGTCGTCCTGCTGTACTTCATCATCGCTCTCGAAGTCCTGGTGATGATCAGCCCGTTCGCTGCGTTCTTCTACTCGGTCTTCAACCCGTTCCTGCTCCTGCTCGCGCGATGGCCAGCCACTCACTGGCTCGCCGACTTCTTCCTGCCGCACATGGTCTCGCCGCCGGGATTCTTCCTGAAGGCCATTCGCGTGGCCGGCTCCGTGCTGTTCGTGGCAGGCGCGATCGCGTTCCTCATCTGTGCGGGGCAGGTGTACTTCCACAAGCTCGCGCGCCGCGGTCCGGCGCTGGGCGGCCTCTACGCCTGGATCCGGCACCCGCAATACCTATCCCTGTCCGTGACCGGCCTCGGGCTCGCCATCCTCTGGCCACGCTTTCTCACGCTCGTGCTCTGGACCGTCATGATCGCGCTCTACGTCCTGCTCGCACGGGACGAGGAGCGCCGGATGGTCGGAGCCTTCGGAGACCAGTACCGAGCGTACATGTCCCGAACTGGAAGGTTCTTGCCCCGGAGCGTGGAGGGCCTGCTCGCGCGCATTCCAGGTCCGAGGTCCGCAGCCCTGCGTTCCGCGCTCGGGCTTCTGCTCATCCTCGCCGTCTCACTGGGGAGTGCGTTCGCGCTCCGTGCCTACACCATCGAGGAGCTGCCGCTCTGGTCCAACGGAAGGGTATGGGTGCTGGCGATCCTTCCGGGTGACGGGGTCATGCTCCAGCACCGCATGGAGGACGTGCTCGAGCTGCCGGAGGTCGAGTCCCGCCTCCCCAGGAACGGTGCCGTCCTCGGTTACTCCGTCCCAGTTCGATACGTGATGCAGGGGATGATCGCCGACACGGGCCCCGCGTATCGCCTGTACGAGCATCACCAGACCGTGCCGATGATCCTCGACTGGATCTTCCACCCGTTCCGGCACCTGGAGGGTGGGCACATGATGATGCATCAGGCGGGAAACGCGACCGGCAACGTCCCGCCGAGCGTCACCGCCAGGCGGATCATCTTTCTTCAGGTCCGGACCAACGGCGACGGCGCCCATGTCGATCCGTCCTCGCTCTTCGCCGTCGGCGCCGTTCGCGTCCCACGGTTCTACATCGACGTCGACATGCACACGCTCACGCTCCTCGACGTCCAGGCCCTTGGACCGGGCACGGGTTGGGGGAGCGTTCCGACGCCGATGTTCTGACCGCGAGCCTTGCCGCCCGCGTTCGCCTCACCGCGCCTCGTGCCTGGACTCACGCCGGCCGGTGCGTCGCCGGCGCACCGGGCGCGCCGGAGTCGACGTGCCGCCGCGGCCAACCGGCGAGCGCGGACACGATGAGCGCGACGCCCAGGCCGATGCACAACAGCGGCACGAGCTCGACGCTCCCGCTGACGCTCTCCCAGATCCCACCCGCGACGAAGAGGCCTCCGACGGTGAGCGAGAAGCGATCGAGCGCGAGCCCCATCAGCTTCCGCGCGACCTGGACGCCGAGCGTGATGAGCCCGACGCCGACGAGCGTGGCGCCCCAGCCGATGCGGGTCGCCAGGGCGATGCCCACCCAGATGAAGAGCAGGCCCCAACCACCGGCGTGCAGCCTCTTCTCGGGCGGTTCGCGTTCCGAAGTGGCAAACATGATCTACCTCCTCGGCAATCATGTAAGCGACCGATGGTGAGCGCCGCGGGGTGCGCAGGGCGCCCCACGCGCGTGCGGCGCGAATGCCCGCGCGGGCGAGCGCTCGCCGAGCGACAGCGGTAGCCCACGGTGGCTCTTCAAGCCTGCGAGCGCGGCGCCTCACGCGGCCCTGCGCCGAGCTCGACGACCTGATCGCGAGGCGGCCTGTCAGATCCTGCACGCTCGACCATCCAAGCCATCAGACCTAGGAGGTCGCCATGAAGACCAAGCGCGAGAACCCGAAGACGGTGCCTGCCCCCCGACGGCTGGACGATGAGGAGCTGAGCGCCGCCTCCGGGGGTGGTGGCGCCAAGGCCGGTCCTTCTGCAGCCGGTGCCGATTCCCGCCCGACGGAGAGCTGTCAATTCTCGTTCACCCAGATCCAGTGGACGTACACGTAGCCGTCGGCGGCGAGAGCGCGGCCCGACGCGAGACGCCAGGTCCGCGCCGGGCCTCGATGGCACGGCCGGCCGCCTGCACGACGCACGATCGGCACCGCGGGACCTGCGGCCGCGCGGCCCGACCCCGCCGAGACCGTGCGCGGGGGTCACGTCCGCGTGCCGACAGGGCACGCGGGGCGCCGGAATAGTCCAGTGATTCGCGAACCGTCGAGCGGCACGCCCTATGCTCCACTCGGGGCAGGTGACGACCATGACCAAGCGGATCGTGACGCTGGTGCTTTCGGGCGTGCTCGGCCTCATCCCGATCGCGACTCATGCCCAGTACGACGAAGAATGGACGGACGAGGGCGCGGGTGCCGCGCCGGCCGCCCCGGACTCCAGCGCCCCCGGGACCCAGGCGCCGACCGACCTTCCGCCCGCACCGCCGACCGCAACGCCTGAAGCTTACGGGCAACCGCAGGCCCCCGCGGCGGTCCCGCCGGGCCAGTGGGTCTACACGCAGCAGTACGGGTGGATCTGGATGCCGTACTCGGACGCGTACGCCTACGTTCCGCCCGGCGGGTACGGCTCGCCGTACGCTTACGTCTACTACCCCGCCGACGCCTGCTGGACGTGGATCTCGGCGCCCTGGATCTGGGGCATCGGACCGTGGCCCTTCTTCGGCACGATCGGGCCGGTGCGGTTTGCCTGGTACGGCCATGGCTGGTGGCGGTACCCATCCCGCTGGCATTACGCGCCGGCGTATCACGGTGGGTATTACGCCGGCCGGCCGGTCCCCGGGTACCGCGGCGGCTACGCGGCGAGGCCGGCGCCGTACGGCGGCGGTTCGTACGGGGGCCGCGCCTTCCCCGCTTCCCGCGGCGGGTACGCGGGGAGGCCGGCGCCGTACGGCGGCGGATTCCGCGGCGCGGGACCGGCACCATCCGCCCGCGCGTTCGTCGGCGGCGGACACGGCGGCGGCGGCTTCGCGTCGCCCCGCGGCTCCGCGGGACGAGGCGGTTCCTGGTCCGCGGCCCCGCGGTCCGGCGGCAGTGGCGGTGGCGGTGGCGGGCGCGGCGGCGGGTTCGGAGGGCACGGCGGGCGCGGTCACCGGTAGGTTGCGCGCGCCGCGAGGTGAACGGAGAGGTGGAGAGGTCTCCCCGTCGGGTTCACCGACGGTTCACCGTCCCGACGCCCCGCGGCCGGCCACCCGGGACCGACGCGCGCGTGCAACCGAGCTCACCAGCCAGCCCGCCGGCTGATGAACGCCCACCACCGTGAGTCACTCCGGCGTCCCCACGCAGCGTGGACTCGCCGGCCCCCGATCGGGTATACGTCCACCCCGGGAACCAGCCACGGCGAGTCACCGCCGCTCGGCACCTCGTGGGGGGGACATGGGACCGGACTGGCTCGACGTCGCTCGGCGTGCGCTCGTGGGCGCCGCCCTTCTCACTGCGTGCACGCGATCCGGCGCGCCCACCCAGCAGCCGTCGCCGCGGTCGCGCGTGGTCGCGACGATCTCGGGCGAGGTCGACGCGGTGGCCGGCACGCTCGCGCTCGGCTCGGACGAGCGGTCCACCTCGGCATCCGTGAGCGGGCCCTACGTCGCCGCCGCGTTCGTCGACGTCCCGGTCGTGCAGGACGGCGTCCCCGGGCAGGGGCCGGCGAACACGGTCGAGCTCGTGACGGAGCGCGCCGCCACCGTCGCCGGAGGCTGCGGCGCCGTCGACGGGTTCGAGGGCGACATCCGGCTGCGCTCGTTCTACGCAGGGTACGAGCTGCGAAACGCCTACGTGGAGATCGTCTCGATCACGCCGACCGGTCGTGAGGCCTGCAACAGCGCGCCGGCGGTCGACGGGGTCTCGGACCAGTACGGGCTCTTCGCCTACGGGACGCTGGCCGGCACGGGCGCGAGCGCGGTGGCGACCTGGCGCTTCCGGTTGCCCGACGCGACGCGGTTCACGTTCACCGGGCGCGTCGTCGCCGAGGTGGTCGACGCGACGCCGCCCACGACGTCGGCCACGCCGCTCGGCAAGGCGTTCGATGCCCCGCAGGTCGTCACGCTGGCCTGCGCCGACGCCGGCAGCGGCTGCGCGGCGACGTACTACACGCTCGACGGCAGCGAGCCGACCACGACGTCGCCCGTGTACGCCGGGCCCATCGCCGTCACCTCGTCGGCGACGATCCGCTTCTTCTCGGTGGACGCCGCGGGAAACGCCGAGGCTCCGCAGGCGCAGACGTACGCGATCGACACCGTCGCGCCGACGGTGGTGGCGGTGAGCCCGCGCGACGCGCAGGGCGACGTCACCGCCGGGGCCGTGGTGCGCGTCACGTTCAGCGAGCCCATGGACCCGGCCACCGTCGCGGAGGCGGTCACCCTGACCGGGCCCGGCGGGCGAGTCTCGGGGACCGTGGCGCTCGACTCCGGCAGCACCTGGGCCTTCACGCCGGCGGCGCCGCTCGACGTCGCGACGCGCTACACGGTCGCGGTCTCGACCGCCGCGCGCGATCCGGTCGGGCACGCCCTCGCCGCCCCGCACGCCTCGTGGTTCGTGACCGTCACCTCGCCGGTCGTGGTGAGCGGCGCTGGCTCGGCGAACTACGTCAACCGCGGCGTCGCGCAGGACGCGAGCGGGAACCGGCTCGCGATCTACAGCGCGAACACGTACGCCGGCGCGAAGCTGCTGTGGTCCTACTACGCCGCCGCCACCGGAACTTGGACGCCCGCACAGGCGATCTACAGCTACCGGAGCATCGCGCCCCCGGAGCTCCCGGTGAACGCGAAGGTCGTGGCGAGCGGGTCGAAGTTCCTCGTGGCCTGGCAGAACCAGAAGGACTCCGCGCTCGAGTCGGCGATCTTCACGAACGGGACGCCGGGCACCGTCACGAAGCACTGGCAGCTCCGCTACGAGTCGAGCGGGCCGGCGTTCGACCTGGCGGGAAACGGAACCGGCTTCGCCATCGCGGGGAGCGACTACGCCACCAATCACGTCTACGGCGCCGTCTACAACGGCACCTCCTGGGATTTCGTCACGGGGAGCGTAGACAGCGGGGCGAGCAGGGCCGATTACCCGTCGGTCGCGCCGCTCGGGACCACGTCCTACGTCGCCGCCTACCGGGCGAGCGGCACGGCCGTGTACACGAGCCGCTACAACGCGGTGTCGCACACGTGGAGCCCCACGCTCCTTCCGGGCGCCTCGGGCACGTCCACGATGCTCGCTCCCGCCGTCGCGGCGAGCGGCACGCGCGCGTGCGTCGGGTGGGGGACGACGACGGGCGCGGTGATGGTGTCGACCGATCTCGGCACGGGCACCTTCGGCACGGCGACCAACCTGAGCACCGGGGTGGGCGAGCCCGCGTCCGCGATCTCGGCGGCGGCGAACGGCAACCGGTTCGCCGTGGTGTGGAACAAGTACGGTGCCACGTACCAGCCAGGAACACCGAGCTACTGGACCGGAGGCCGCGAGCTCACCGGGACGCTCCCAGGCTACGTCGTGTCCTCGGCGGTCGCCCCTGCAGGCGACGGGTTCGTTGCGTCGCTGCGCATCAATGCGACGCTCGGCTCCCCGCCTGCCCACGTCTCCGTCAACAAGGACGTGGCCGCGAGCGGGTTCGCGTGGATGAACGAGGTCCAGGCGGAGAGCTGGGCCGAGGACGTCAAGGACGTGACCATCTCGGGGCGGGCCGGTGGCCCCGCCCTCCTCGCCTGGGATCGCGACGACGGTTCGGCACCGCGAGTCGAGGCGAAGACGTACGACGGCACCACCCTCGGCACCGAGGTGCTGCTGTCGGACCCGCCGGTCCCGGGGAGCGCGGGCGCCGCGGTGCGGCTCGCCCGCAACGGCAACGGTGACGTGCTCGCCGCGTGGCACCAGGACGACGGGGGCATGCTCGCCGTCTTCGCCGCGCTCCGCCGCGGCGGCGCCTGGGGGCCGCCGTTGCGGCTGGCCCGGCACGCCCGCGACCCCGAGGTCGCGTCCGATGGGACGGGGTTCCTGGTCGTGTTCCGGGACATGCCGACGTTCTCGGCGTCCAACCTCACCGCCGTCGAGTACGCCGGCGACACCTGGGGCGCACCGGTGACCCTGCAGACGAACGCATCGCGCCATGCGGTCGCGTCGGACGGCAGCACCTACGCCTCCACCTGGGAGTACGGCGGTGCGCTGATCAACGCCGCGATCAAGGGCACCGCGGGCTGGAGCGCCAGCGTGACCGTCAGCACCTCCACGACCGCGAAGCGGCCCGCGATCGCCGCTCGCCCGGGCGAGTACGTCGTGGCGTGGTACCTGGACGTCAACACGAACAGCCGCTACGTCCGCGCGCGTTCCGCCACCGTGACGAGCACGAGCGGCGCGTGGTCCTGGGGGGCCGACACGACCGTGTTCTCCGGCAGCGCGGCGGTCTCGTCCGGCCCGGCCCTCGCCGCCGGCCCGGGCGGCTACGCCGTCGCCTGGGGCGACGCGACGGCGGCGCGCGCGGCGCTCCGCTCCGGCGCGACCTGGGGCACGCCCGCGGTCCTCGCCTCGACCGGAAACTGCGGCCTCACGAGGATCGCCCCGTCGGCGACCGGGTGGCTCGCCGCCTTCGACTGCTCCGGCGTGCAGCTCGCGTCGTACGCAGCGGGGGCGTGGGGCTCGCCCATCCAGCCTGGCCTGGTCGCGACCGACCTCGCCGTCGCGAGCGACGGCGCCCGCTACAAGGTGCTGGCGCGCGTCGCCGACGGCGCGAGCACGAGCCTGAAACAGATCGACGTGGCCGCCGGCACGGCGTACCCGCCGCTGGTCCTCTCGAGCGGCACGTCCCCGTCCGTCGCTCCCGTCGAAGCCGGGCTCTCCGTCCTGCACGACGGGACGGACTGGGTGGGCGCGTGGATCCAGCAGGGACCCGACCCGGTGGTGAACCGGGTGAACGTCCGGACGGCCTTCTAGTCCGCGGAGCCGACATGAAGACGATCGAGCCTCAGCCGAACGACACGCCGGAGACCGCCTCCGGCCTCGATTCCCCGGCGCAGCCCACGCGCCCCGCGTACGAGCCCCCGCGCATCGTGAAGAAGCGCTCCGTCTCGCGCGCCACCCTGTTCAGCGGCAGCGGCGCCGGCCCGGACCCCAGGGGCGGGCTGGTCGGGAGCGGCTAGCCCGTGCGCCGCGCCGCCCTCGCGCTCGCCGTGGTGGCATCCTCCGCCTGCGGTGGCCCCGCCGCGGTGCCGCCGCGTGACCCGCCGCCGGACCCCTGCGCGGTGAGCACCGACGGCGCTCCCTGGCTCGCCTTCGTCTCGCGGCGGACCGGCGACTACGAGGTCTGGCGGATGCGCATCGACGGCACCTGCCTCGCCCAGGTGACGCACGATCCGGCGGCGGACCTCTTCCCGACCTGGGCCGGCTCGACGCTGGCCTTCGCGAGCGAGCGCGGCGGCAAGCTCCACCTGCGTGCCCACGACCTCCTTACCGGCACCGACGCGCCCATCGCCACCGGCGATCTCGCCTCCGCGACGGCGCCGGCGTTCTCGCCGGATGGCGCATCGCTCGCGTTCGAGGGCCGCGCCGCCGGAGCGACCACCTCCGACGTCTTCGTCGTCCCGGCCGGCGGCGGCACGCCGCTGGCCCTCGCGCCGCACGGCGCGGACGACGGCGGGCCGACCTGGGCGCCCGACGGGCGCACGATCTACTTCGTGTCCACGCGGAGCGGGTCCTACGAGGTCTGGAAGGTCGCGGCGACGGGCGGCGACGCGACCCAGGTCACGACCGCCTCCCGCATCGTGGGCAAGCCGGCCGTGACCGCGGACGGCGCGGCCCTCCTGTTCGCCCGCACGATCTCGGGCTCCACGCTCACCGAGGTGGTCCGGTTCGACCTCGCCACCGGCGAGGCCGTGCCCGTGTCCAGCCTCGACGACTCCGAGCCCGCGGTGTCGCCCGACGGCGCGCACCTGGCCCTCCGGTCCTTCCGCGACGGCCACGCCGACATCGTCCTCGCCTCGCTCGACGGCTCGGGCGCGGCCCTCCTCACCGCCGACGGCGCGTCGGACGGCGCGCCCGCCTTCGCGCTGTCGCCGTAGGACGCGATGCCCACCGCCTGGGTCGCCTTCCACGTCACCGAGCGGTGCTCGCTGCAGTGCCTGCACTGCCTGCGCGACCCAGGGCGTCCCCCGGCGGACCTGCCCGCCGCGCTGGTCGAGCGCGTGCTCGACGAGGCGGTCGCGCTCCACCGGGTGGAGCACGCCAGCTTCACGGGGGGCGAGCCGCTCCTGCACCCCGACCTCGCCGCCGTCGTGGACGCTGCCGTCCGGCGCGGACTCGGGTGGCACCTCGTCACGAGCGGCCGCGAGCTGGACCGCCTCCTCGCGCTGCTCGAGGGCGATCCCCGCCGCCGCGCCGCGCTCACCGCCGTCGATCTCTCGCTCGACGGCGCGACGGCCGCGGTGCACGACCGGATCCGCGGCGACGGCAGCCACCGGGCCGTCCTCGCCGCCGCGCTGGCGCTGCGGGCGCGGGAGGTCCGGTTCAACGTCCAGATGACGGTGCACGCCGGGAACGCCGCCGAGGTGGAGGCGCTCGCGCTGGAGGCGGCCACCCTGGGCGCGGCGAGCGTCTCGTTCAATCTCGCGATGCCCACGGGGACGCCGGCCGACGTGGAGCTCTGGCAGTCCCGGGAGGGCTGGGCGGCGGTGCGGGATCGCGTCGAGCGGCTCGCCGAGGTCCTCGCGATCCCGGTCCGGGCGCCCGAGGGATTCCAGCGCCCGCAGCCGTTCCACGTCTGCGCGCCGTGGCGATCGGAGGTCCTGCACGTCGATCCGCACGGCCGGCTGACCCTGTGCTGTCAGCTCGCCGGCGCGCCGGGCGGCGACGAGGACGTCGTCGCGGACCTCGCCTCCACGCCGCTGCGCGAGGCGCACCGGCTCCTGCTCGAGCGCGTCCACCGCCTGGAACGCGAGCGGCTCGATACCTGCGCAGCGGGCGCGAGGGGGTGGGACGCCCTCCAGTGCAACTGGTGCGCGCGCGTCCATGGCCGGCCGCACTGGGTGGACGGCGGGAGCGCCGGCCCGCGCGCGCAAGGCGCGGGCGGGGGGCGGCGGTGATGCTCGGGGCGCTCGCGCGGGCGGCCACGCTGGGCCTGGCCTCGACCGGGCCCGGGCCGTCCTGGCAGATCCGCGCGAGGGCCGCGGCGCTCCGCGTGGTGCTCGGCGCCCTCCTCCGCCGGCGGCACCTCCCCAACCTGCTCGAGGCGCTCGACGGCAGCGCAGCCGGAGGTGGACCTGCAGGAGATCCCGCCCTCCCCCGCCGCGTCCTCGACCTGCTCCGAAGGTGGCCGGTGAGCTGCCTCTGGCGTGCGCTCACCGGGTGGGCCGCGCTCCGGGACGCCGGCGCGCCGGTGCGGTTCGTCATCGGGGTGCGGGCCGCGGGCGGCGACCTCGTCGCGCACGCCTGGCTCGAGCAGGACGGCGTGCCGCTCGGCGAGGCAGAGGATCCGCGTGCATGCTTCACCGTCGCATTCGTCTTCCCGCGCCCGCCGACGGGCAGCCTCGAGGAGCGCCGCATGGCCGAGCCGACGTCCCACCCCGACGTGATCCTGACCGAGCTGCAGGATGGCACCGGCGTGCTGCTGCACCTCGGGACGAAGTTCTACTACGCGCTCAACCGGACCGGCGTCGTGGTCTGGAAGCAGCTCGAGCAGGGCGTGCGCGAGCCGGACGCGCTCGCGCGCGAGATCGTCCGGCGGTTCGACGGAGTCGCGGAGGCGCGAGCACGGGCGGACGTCGGCGCGCTCCTCGAGGCACTGCGCGCCGAGCGGCTGCTCGCGGGCGAGGGCTGAGCCTGGGGCGCGCGCGGACAGACCGGGCGCTCGTCGTGGAGTGCCTGCTCGCGGTCGCCGGGCCGCGCCCGGCGCTCGCGGGGCTCGCCGCGCGCGCGGCCGACGTCGCCCCGCTCCGGGTCCTCGAGCTGGCGCGGTCGTTCGCGGTCTCGGAGACCTGCGCCCACGCGCTGCTCGCGGCGGACGCGCTGGGTCGCCTCGGCGCGGCGGGGGCCGCCCTGCGCGGCGACGCCGAGAACGCGGCGGCGAAGAACACCCTCCTCGTGGCGGAGGCGGTCCGGCTCCAGCGCGCGCTCGAGGAGGCGAGGATCCCATCGGTCGCGCTCAAGGGTACGGCGCTCGTCGCCGCGCACTACCCCGCCATCGGCGCGCGCCACGTGGGCGATCTCGACCTCCTCGTCCCCCCCGCCGACGCCGCGCGCGCCGCCGAGGTGCTGCAGGCGGCCGGCTGCGCCAGCGATCCGTACGCGCTGCCGGCGCTGGACGGGCGCCCTGCCGCTCCGCGGCCCGGGCACCACCACCTCGCGCCGCTTCGGACCCAAGGCGGGATCTCGTGCGAGCTCCACGTCGCCGTGCCCGGAGTGCGCGGGCGTCGCGCCGACGCCGAGGACGTGCTCGCGCGTTCGGTCGAGGTCCGCTGGCGCGGGTCCGCGCTGCGCGTCCCCTCGCTGGACGATCTGCTCGGCATCGCCTGCACGCATGTGCTCGGCGCGCACCGCGCGGAGCCCCGGTTCGTGCCGCGCCACGTGGCGGACGTCGCGGTGCTGATCGCGGCTGGCGCGGACCCGGGCCGGGCGGAGCGACTCCACCCCGGGCCGGAGGTGGCGGAGTCGCTCGCGCTCGTCGCAGCCGCCCGCGCCGGCCACGCCCCGATGCCGGGCCGCGCCGCCTCCGTTTCCGCGCGAGCCCGGTCCGTCGCCGCCGCGATGGCCGAGGCGCGCCGCGGCGGCGAGCTCCTCCGGCTGTTCTTCCCGGCGCGCCCGTACCTCGCCGCGCGGTACCGGGTCGCGGAGCGGTCCCCCTGGCTCCCCGTCCTGTGGGCGTGGCGCCCGCTCCGCGCCGCGCTGCGGCTGGTGGTCGGCCGATGAGCCCGCCGGCGTTCGACGTCGGCGGCGTGAAGGTCGAGGTCGACGCGGCGCTCGCGGCCGGCGCGCTGCTGGGCGGGTTCCCGCCGGCAAGCCCGGGCCCACCCGCGCTGGTGCTCGCCGTGGCGCCGGATCCGCTCCCGCCGCAGGACCCGGGGGCAGTGCCGAGCTTCTTCCACGAGACGCTCCGCTGCTCGGTTCGCCACGGCTCGTTCCGGGTGCGGGACGGCGCCAGCGTCCTCACCGTCGCCGCCGACGGTCGGCGCATCGAGGTCGCCGGCCCGACCACCGATGGCGTCTCGGAGCTCGCGGTCCTCGTGGCGGTCGTGGTCGCGCTCCGGCACCACGGGCTCTTCCACCTGCACGCGGCCGCCCTCGAGGGGGGCGACGGGCCGCGGGTGCTCGTGGTGGGGACCTCCGGGGCCGGCAAGACGACGCTCGCCCTCGCGCTCGCCGCGGCGGGTCTCACGCCCCTCGGCGACGACGCGGTGCTGCTCACGCGCCGCGGCGGGCCCCTGCGCGTGGTCGGCTTCCCGCGCCCGTTCCACGTCGGCGCGCGCACGGCGGCGGCGTTCCCGGCGCTCGCGCCTCACCTGGGCGCGCCCGGCCGCGAGGGGAAGCGACCGCTCGACGCGCGCGCGGCGCTCGGTGCACATCCGTCCGGCGCGATGCGGTCACCGGACCTGCTGCTCCTCCCGGAGATCACCGCCGACGACGAGACGCAGGTGGAGCCGGCGGGGAGTGCCGAGGCGTTCGGCGCGCTCCTCGAGTCCGGCGCGCTGCTGGTCGCGGACGGGATGCCCGAGGTGGCGGAGCACCTCGCGGTGCTGCGGGCGGTCGCGGACGGCGCGCGCACCGTGCGCGTGCGACTGGGCGGAGACGTGCTGAGCGCGCCTGCGGCGTGTGCGCGTCGGCTGCTCGCGGCCGCAGGTCGAGCCCGGCGATGTGCTCACGGACGATAAGGGTTCGTCTCGCCGATCGAGCGGTACATCGCCCTGCGCAGCGCCGCCTCTCGCGGGTCCTCCAGGTGGGCGCCCATCTGGTTGGGGATGTACGCATAGCCGACCTCGGCATGCGGATCCGCAAGACCGAATGACCCCCCCGTTCCCGGGTGTCCAAAAGAGCTCGGATGAGCGAAGGGATCCGTCGGGCCGGGCTTCGCGAAACCCAGCGAGAACTGGATCTCCACCTTCAGGCACGCATCGCGGAACCCCCGAGCCGGCGGGACCGCGGGCGCCATGAGCTGCCGGAGCGTCTCCTCGCGCAATCCAAGCTCCCTTCCGCCGGTCGCGAACACGCTGTAGGCGCGAGCCATGGCGCGCGCCGTCCCGACGCCTCCCCCGGCAGGCACCTCCAGGTTCCGGGCATAGACGCGCTCGCTCTGCTCCGGCAGCTCCGATCCCAGCAGCGCCCGGCGAAAGCGTGACCGCGGGTTCATCGCCGCGAGCGCCAACGGAACGGGCAGCGCGAAGATCGCGGCCGCCATGTCGAACCGGTGAAGCGGCGCCAGCCTGGAGTCCGGGATCTCCTCCGGCAGCCGGATGTAGAACTCGAGCCCCAGGGGAGTCGCGAGCTCCTCCTGGAAGAACCGGCCCAGGGTCCGGTGCTCGGGATCGACCCGGCGCAGCAGCTCGCTCTCGTAGAATCCGAGGGTGATCGCGTGATAGGCCTGGCGCGTGCCTGGCGGCCAGACCGGCTTCTGCCGGGCCAAGACGGCAGCCAGCCGGTCGGGATCGGCGACGAGGCTCCTGACCGGTCGCTCATCCAGGGCGAACAATCCGGCCTGGTGCGACAGCAGCTGACGGACCGTGATCCTTTCCTTGCCCTGCTGCGCGAACTCCGGCCAGTAGGTGCTCACCCGCTCGTCGTAGTCGAGCAATCCCCGCGAATGGGCGAGCGCCATCGCCAGGCCGGCCATGCCTTTGGTCGTGGAGTGGACCAGGGCCATCGTGTCCGCCTCCCACGGCTCGCCGGTCGCCTTGTTCCGGATGCCGCCCCAGAGGTCGACGACCTTCTCCCCGCGGTAGTAGACGCAGCAGGCCGCTCCCAGCTCGCCGCGGCGTTCGAAGTTCTCGATGAACGCTTCCCGCACGGCCTCGAAGCCTGGCTTGGCAACCCCCGCGACGGCATGACTTCCCGTCTCCGTGCCTTCACGCCGTCTCACCGTCTCCGTCGCTGAACCGGCCATGGATTCCTCCGCGCCGAACCGCGATCTCCGTTCGCGAGGATAGCCCTCCGGACCCACCCGCCCGAGTCGTCATGGGGGGAGCGCCGGATCGGCGCTCGGGCGCCAGGACGCGGGGATCCCCCTTACCGAGCAGGCAACCGCCGCGGCCGCCTTGTGGAGCGTGAGCTGCACCTGTGGATCCCGGTCGACGCCCTGCCGGCGTGCCTCGGCGACCCTCGACGGATGGGATCCGGCCCAGCCGGGAACGAGACGAGCGCTCCGGACGTTGGAGCGTTGCGGCCGCTCGAATGAACGCGCGCTCGCGGGCGACAGCCCGGGGCCGAGCCGTCGCGTGCGCCCCGACACGCGACCTCGACGGCGCACATCACCTCACCGGTCGCGGGACCAAGAGATGACGAGCGCGAGCCGAGAGGCCTTCGAGGCGGTGACGGCCGCGTTTGCGTCCCTCGGCCGCGTGTGCCTGGCGCTCGACGCGCAGTTCGACATCCGCCACCTCTCGCCGAAGCTCGACGGGCTGCTCGGCGACGGCGCGACGAGCCGTTACGAGGGGGCGGCAGCGGAGGCGCTGCTCGGCTCCGAGCTGTTCGGCGCCGCGGGATCGATCCGCGAGGCGCTCGCCGCCGGCGAGCGGCGCGAGGGCTGGCGCGCCTGGCTCAAGACGGAGCCGGAGGGAGCGCGGCTGGTCTCGGTCTCGGCGGCGCCGCTCCTCCACGTCTCCGGCGCCTGCGATCCCGAGGCGGCCTACCTCGTCGTGCTCCGGCCCGCCGACGAGGAGGAGGTCGCCTCCGCCGGCGTGCCCACCTCGTTCGCCGGCCTCGTCGCGCGCTCCCGGCCGATGATGGAGGTGCTCCGGCTGGTCGAGCGGCTGCAGCACTCCGACGTCTCGGTGCTCGTGACGGGGGAGAGCGGCGTCGGCAAGGGCGTGATCGCGCGGGCGCTACACGCGAACTCCCTCCGGCGCGACGGGCCGCTCGTCTCCGTCAACTGCGCCGCGCTCCCGGACGCGCTGCTCGAGAGCGAGCTCTTCGGCCACGTGCGCGGCGCCTTCACCGGCGCGGTGCGCGACCGCGTCGGGCGCTTCGAGCTGGCCGCCGGCGGGACGCTCTTCCTCGACGAGGTGGGCGACCTGCCCCTGCACCTTCAGGCGAAGCTGCTCCGCGTCCTGCAGGACCGCACCTTCGAGCGCGTCGGCGAGAGCCGGACGATCGCCGCGAACGTCCGCGTCATCGCCGCCACGCACCGCGATCTCCGACGAGCCGTGGAGGAGGGGCGCTTCCGGGAGGATCTCCTGTACCGGCTGCGCGTCTTCCCGATCGAGATCCCGCCGCTCCGCGCGCGGCGCGAGGACATCGAGCCGCTCGCGCGCTACCTGCTCGCCCAGATCGGGCAGCGCATGGGGCGCACCCTGCGGCTGTCCCCGGCGGCGAGGCGCGCGCTCATCGCCCACGAGTGGCCCGGCAACGTCCGGGAGCTCGAGAACGCGCTCGAGTACGCCGCCACGGTCGCCCAGGGGCCCGCGCTCGACCGCACCGACCTGCCGCGCGAGATCGGCGACCCCCCCGCAGCCGCGCCGGCGAGACCGCCCGGTCGCGACGCCGGTGCTGGAGCGCTCGTGACATCGCCGCCGGCGCCGCAGGAGGCGGACGATGCCGCCGGATCGCGGCGGCCCGGGCGCGACGCGCCGACGCGCGAGGAGATCGTCGCGGCGCTCGAGACCCGCCGCTGGCGCATCGCCGATGCGTCGCGCTCGCTCGGGATCTCGCGGACGACGCTCTGGCGCCGGATGCGCGAGCTCGGCATCGACCGCTGAAACGTCGCGTTCCGTCCTGGAACGGGACGTTCCACCGACACGTTTCATCGGCGCTCGATGGGCCCATAGGGTGCCGCCAACCCACCATGATCACGGGACATGCGCTCGCTGGCACGCCTCCCGCTTTAGGCCGCCCGCGGGGAGGGAACGGGTCGCCATCGGGGTGCCGATCTCGGGCGAACTCACAACCGATCGGCATGAACAGGAGCAGGGATGGTCAAGACGGTGTTGCGCGTCGCGGGCGCGCTGGCATTGCTCGCCGGAATCGCGTGCGGAGGCTCGCAGGAGAGCGCGGGTGGCACGCCGGAGCAGGTGGCGGCGGCGGCGGCCAATGGCGGTCGAGGCGGCGGCAAACCCAAGGGAACCGCCGCGGTGACCGGCGTGGTGAAGGACATCGCGACGGGCGCGCTGCTCTCGGGCGTGACGATCTCCGATGGGACCCACAGCGCCACGACCTCCAGCACCGGCGCGTACTCGCTCTCGGGCACGGCCGCGGGGACTGCGACGCTCACGGCGACCGGGAACGGCTACCTGCAGACGTCGCAGCTCGTGACCGTCTCCTCCACCGCCGCGAGCACCGTGGACTGGGCCCTCACCCGGTCCTACGGCAACCAGAAGATCCCGGCGGCGAACATGTCGACGGTCGTCCTCGCGTGGAACGACCTCGGCATGCACTGCGATCAGGACGACTACTCGTACTTCATGGTGCTGCCGCCCTTCAACACGCTGCACGCCCAGGTGATCCAGCGGAACAGCGAGTCGAGCGGCCTCACGGTGAGCTACGCCTTCCCGAAGAAGACCGACTCGACGCTCCACACGAACTTCTGGCAGTACGCCGCGCAGTACGGCTACGCCGTCGCGCCCAACGTCGGCATCTCCGGGTCCCCGCTCGCCGGTGACATGAAGCCGGACCCGAACGGCCACGGCTTCATCGCGCAGGGCATCCCGGTGACGCCCTACGACGACGACGGCACCTGGGATCCTTACGGGACGGCGACGCTCACGGTGAAGGACTCGACCGGGAAGGTCCTCCAGACGGCCACGGTGGTGGCGCCGGTCTCCACCGAGATGATGTGCTCGAACTGCCACGGGACCACGAACCCGCAGCTCGACATCCTGCAGAAGCACGACGCCCTGAGCGGCACCTCTCTCGCCGCGGATCACGCGGCCGGCAAGGTCCACGCCTGCTCCGAGTGCCACTCGGACAACGCGATCGGCGCGCCGGGCAAGGCCGGGGTCGAGAGCCTCTCGCTCGCGATGCACAACTTCCACAAGGACAAGATGTCCACGACGTCCGTCGCGGCGAGCACCACGCCCGACTGCTACAACTGCCACCCCGGGCCGAAGACGCAGTGCCTGCGAGGCATCATGGCGCGCGCGGGGAAGACCTGCCACGACTGCCACGGCGACATGAACGCCATGACGAGCGGGCTCCAGGGCGGACGGAAGCCTTGGCTCGAGGAGCCGCGGTGCGGGAGCTGCCACGACGCGAAGCACGCCGAGAACTCCGGGACGCTCTACCGCAACTCACTGCTGCAGAACTCGCCCTCGGGCGAGATGAACGGCCGCTTCTACTGCGAGGCGTGCCACAACGGCCCGCACGCCGAGCTGGCGACGGCGAACTCCGCCGACCCGACCATCCCGATGCAGTTCCAGGGAGACAACTACTGGATCTGGAGCTGCACGGTCTGCCACACGAGCCAGCCGCAGTCGTCGATGCACCGGTAACGATCCCCGCGAATCGAGGAGCTCCCGCCATGTCCGCTCTCCGTCGTCACGTCGCCGTGCGCGCCCTCGCGGGCGTGTTCCTCCTCGCCCTCGCGGCCACCGCCTGCCGGCGCGGCGGAGACGGGCCGCGGGAGCTCCTCGATCGCTACTTCTCCACCGCCGTGCGGCAGGACTACTCCGCCACCTGGGAGTGCTACGACCAGAACTACCGCTCGAAGGTGGACCGGGACGAGTACGTGCAGCACCGTCGCGACGCGTCGCAGCTCGTGACGTGGAAGGTCGTGTCGCTCGAGGAGCACGGCGACACCGCGCGCGCCCAGGTCGACCTCGTGTTCGCGCCTTCGCCGAGGCTCGGCCGTCCCGACCCCGCCGAGAAGAAGGTCGTGGAGGACCTCGTGCGTGAGCGGGGGGAGTGGCGGGTCAAGGTGTGGTGAGGCGGGGCTGGCGCGTCCGTCCTCGATACCGGCGCGTCAGCCGAGCAGCACCTCGTTCCAGTCCTTGATCTCGTACCCCGCGACGACGCCGTTCTCGATGAACGGGTCCGCCTCGACGAAGGCCTCGGCGCCCGCGCGGGACCGGAAGACCGCCATCGATCCGTCGCGCGGGTCGGCCCAGGTGCCGACGGCGAGGAGCTCGCCGCGCCTCTGGAAGTCGTCGAGCCGAGCCTTGTGCGCGGCGAAGTGGATGGGCGCCTTCGTCAGGACGTCGGGACCGGACCGGTAGAACAGCACGGCCTTCATCGTGACCTCCCGCGGATGCCCGGCGCGATGCCGGCGAACGGTGACCGTGATCACCTACGCCACGTCGTCGATGCGTGCACGAGATCCTGTGGCACGACCGGAAGCTCGGCTAGATCCGGTCACGGCCGCGGGCTGGACAGGACGGGTCGAAGGAGGGCAAAAGAACGGTCCCATTCGCGGATGCGGCCCGCGCCGCCGCGAGCAAAGAGAAGGCGACATGCTCGAAGCGAGAAATGGCCCAACGGGCTTCCGGGTGCTGGCCGCGGTGAGCTTCTGTCACTTGCTGAACGACATGCTCCAGTCCGCGATCCCGTCCGCCTATCCGATCTTCAAGAGTGCGTACCACCTCGACTTCGGTCAGATCGGCGTCATCACCCTCACCTCGCAGATCACGGCATCGCTGCTCCAGCCCGTCGTCGGCATGTACACGGATCGGAGGCCGCTGCCGTACTCGCTGGCGATCGGGATGGGCTTCACGCTCGCCGGGCTGCTGATGCTGGCCGTGGCCCCGAGCTACTTCCTGGTCCTGCTCGCCGTCGCGTGCGTGGGCATCGGCTCCGCGGTGTTCCATCCCGAGTCGTCTCGGATCGCGAGGATGGCTTCCGGCGGGCGCCACGGGTTCGCGCAGTCGTTCTTCCAGGTGGGCGGGAACGCGGGCTCGGCGGTCGGGCCGCTGCTCGCGGCGTTCGTCATCCTTCCGTTCGGCCAGCACAGCATCGCGCTGTTCTCGCTGGGCGCGGCGGCCGCGATCCTGGTGCTCCTCCAGGTCGGGCGGTGGTACGCCGGACGCGCGTCGATGGGCAGCCACGCGACGCGCCGAGGCTCGCCGCTTCCCCGCCGGCGCGTCGCCGTCGCGCTGGCCATCCTCGTCGCGCTGGTCTTCTCGAAGTACTTCTACATGGCGAGCCTGAGCAGCTTCTACACGTTCTTCCTCATCCAGAAGTTCCACGTCTCGGTCCGCACGGCGCAGCTGTACCTGTTCCTGTTCCTGGGCGCCGTCGCCGTCGGGACGTTCGTGGGCGGCCCCGTCGGCGATCGGATCGGGCGGAGATACGTCATCTGGGGCTCGATCCTCGGAGTGCTGCCGTTCACGCTCCTGATGCCGTACGCCAACCAGCTCTGGACCGCCGTGCTCACGGTGATCATCGGCCTGGTCCTCTCGTCGGCCTTCTCCGCCATCGTGGTCTACGCGCAGGAGCTCATGCCCGGGAGGATCGGCGCGGTGGCGGGCCTGTTCTTCGGGATCGCGTTCGGAGTCGGCGGGCTCGGAGCGGCACTGCTCGGCGAGGTCGCGGATCTGCGAGGCATCGAGTTCGTGTACCGCGTCTGCTCGTTCCTGCCCGCCATCGGCCTGCTCACGGCCTTCCTCCCCGACATCGAGCGTCGGGCCGCGGCTGCCCAGACGCGCGCGGCCGGTGCGTAGACGGCCCCGGGGCGGGTGCGCTTCCTCGGCTCCCAGGCGACCCGCTCGTCCCCGCCTCAGGAATGGACGGGTCGCTCGCACCACCGTGCTACGGCCGGATGGCAGCAGCCACCCTCCCCGCCCGCCAGGTCCCCACGCTTCTGCACCGGAGCCGCTCCGCCGCCTGCGCGGCGACCCGCCACCTACGCCGCCGGCATGTCCCGCAGCCCACCGGCGTTCACCACGTCCAAGAAACCGGCGCGGCGGAGCACGCCGGCGGCGGCGCCGCTCCGGGCACCGGAGGCGCAGTAGAGCACCACGGGCCGGTCCTTCCGGAGCTCCGAAAGTCGTGACGACAGCGAGCCGAGGGGGATGTTCACCGCCCCGGGCCAGGCGCCCCGCCGGAACTCGTCGGGGGACCGTACGTCGACCACCTTCGCGCCGGCGGCGAGCTTCGCCGCGACGACGCTCGCCGGCGCCTTTCGTCCGGCGACCGCGCGGAGCAGCACGAATACGCCGCCGGCGACCACCGCCCCCACGATCCATGGATCCACGCTCACCGCTCTCTCCTCCGCAGGCGGCCGCCGACGTCCTGCCGGCCCGGACGCGCCCCGCGCGGTGGATTCGAGCGCGGGTGCGCGCAAAGGGTTCTCGGCTCGTGCCAGCTGCCGGTCGAGCGTGGGGATGAGAGCTCCCGCGGCGCGTCCGCGCCGTCGAGAAGAACGCCTCGAAGTTCCGCCGGGTTGGGTTCGCCACGTGGGTCGCGCTCGGATGGGGCTCAGGAGTCAGCCTCGCCCGCCCGCGTCGTCCGTCCCCGAGACGTGGATCGGCATTCCGCCGTCCACCACGGGGGACGCTCGATGACGAGAGCCGCGACGATCGTGTTCGCAGCTGTGGCGCTTGGCGTGACGGTACCCTCCGGCGCGAGGGCCGGGGTGAAGGTGGAGGAGCGGAACACGTTCGAGCTCACAGGGGCGCTCGGCAGCATCGCGAGGATGGTCGGCGCGGGCTCGGGCGAAGGCGAGGTGACGACCGTCGCGGTGAAGGGCGACCGCAAGAAGTCGACGTCCGGCGACACGGGCGACATCGTCGACCTCGGCGAGGGCCACCTGTACGCGTTCGACGTGAAGCGCGGCGAGTACCACGTCTCGAGCTTCGAGGAGCTGCGCCAGGCGGTCGAGAAGGCACGGCGCGACGCGACCACCGAGCGGGAGAAGGCGCCGCCTCGCGCCCCGCGCGCGGCGGACTCCGAGCGCCAGCTGGACGACGCGCTCGCGCAGCTCGAGATCGACGTCGAGCTGAAGAACACGGGCCGGACGAGGACCATCAACGGCTTCGAGACGCGCGAGGTGATGATGACCGTCGCCGCCCACGCGAAGGGGGCGACGCTGGAGCAGAGCGGTGGGATCGCGCTCCGGTCGGACATGTGGCTGGCGCCGAGGATCGCGGCGCTGAAGGAGCTCGCCGACTTCGACCGGCGCTATGCGGGCAGGCTCGCGACCTCGATCTACGGAGGCACGTCGCCGAAGGACGCGTCCGCGATGGACGCCGCTGTGGCGATGCACCCCATGCTGAAGGACGTCCTCGTGCGGATGAAGGCCGAGGGCGGGAAGGTCGAGGGCTCCCCGATCCTGACGGTCGTGACGGTCGACCTCGTCCCGTCGGCCGAGCAGCGGGCGAAGATGGCCGCCGAGGCCGCGCAGCAGAAGCGCGAGGCGAGCGAGCGCTCCCGGCCGGAGCTGGGCAAGGGCCTCGGCGGCCTCCTGGGCGGCTTCGCCAGGCACGCGATCCAGAAGAAGGTCGAGGCGAAGGTGGACGCGAAGCTCGAGGGCGCGAGCGCCGACGCGCAGAGCCCGACGATCCTGAAGTTCACGACCGAGGTGCTCCGGGTCGCGACCACCGTGGGCGGGTCGGACCTCGCGCTCCCCGCCGGGCTCCGCCGCATCAACTAGGGCGGCCGGTCACGAGCTTGCGATGGCGCCGCACCGCCACTCCGGCGCGCTTCAGAGATCGATGACCACGTCCGCGGTGGGCCTCGAGCAGCAGATGAGCAGGCTGCCGGTCGAGGGCGGGTCGAGTGGCTCGGGGTCATAGGCCACCGATCCCGAGATGAGCCCGCTCTTGCAGTTGTGGCAGACGCCCGTGCGGCAAGACCACCTGGCTGGCACGTCGCAGGCCTCGGCGAGCTCGAGCAGGCTCCCGAACGACGGGTTCCACGCGACGGCGACGCCGCTCCTGGCGAAGGAGACGAGCGGTCCAGTTCCGGGCGGCCCGGGGGGTGGGTGCGGCGTGCGGGCGACGGCGGGCGCGATCCCCGGCGTCATCGACTCGCCGGGACCGAACACCTCGGTGTGGATCCGGCCGCGTGCCACCCCCCACCCCGCGAGGCCGCCGGTCAGGTCGCGCAGGAACGCGGGAGGGCCGCACAGGTAGAAGTCCGCATCCCGTGGAACCCCCACCTCCTCGAGTGCGGCGATGGTGAGATGTCCGGGGGCGTCGAAATCGACCCCCGGCAGCTCCTCGGGGCGCGGCCTGCTGTAGCGGACGTGAGAGTGCCCGCCGGAGAGCGCACGTAACAGGCCGCGGGACTCCTCGCGGAACGGGTGCTCGTCGCGGTTGCGTCCGCCGAACAGCCACCACACCGCCCGCCGCGAGGCCTCCGCCGCCAGCACGTGGAGCATCGCGAGCACGGGGGTCGCTCCCACCCCGGCGCTGAGCAGGACCACGGGGCCCTCGCCAGCACGCATCGTGAAGGTTCCCCGGGGCGCGCTCACCTCCACCAGATCGCCCACGCGAGCGCGGTCGAAGAGGTACGTGCTCGCCACGCCGTGGGGCTCGAGCTTCACGCTGATGCGGTATCGCTCGACGCTCGGCGCACCGGAGAGCGAGTAGCTGCGCAGCACGGGAGGCTCACCGGGAGCGGGCCGGAGCCGCAGCACCGCGAACTGTCCACCCAGCGCGGCCACGAGGGGGCGCCCGTCGGCGGGCTCGAGCTCGAAGGACGTCACGCTGCTGCACTCCGGGGCGATGCGGGCGATGCGGAGCGGGCGGAAGCCGGGCCACGCCGGCGGCGGCCCGGACGGAGCGTCGAGGCCGGGGTTTCCGGCCGGCGCCCCTGCGCTCCCTCCCTCGTCATCGAGCATGGCCTGGAACGACCCTCTCCAGCCCGGGCTCAGCGCAGGGATCCGGAGCGCCTTCTCCAGGTCGGCGCGGTCGTGGCCCGGCAGGTAGAGGAGCGCGTTCACCCGCGCAACCGTCATGCGCTCGGGGCCGTCTGCCACCTTGACGATCTCGTCGCCCGCCGCGACCTCGCCCTCCTGGAGGACGCGCAGGTAGAACCCGGGCCTGCCGCGCGAGACGAGCAGCGCAGGCATCCGGGGCTCGTCCATGCGGAGGCCGACGCGGTAGCAGGTCACGCGCGGCTGCGTCACCTCGAAGATCGCTCCCCCGATCCGATACCGGTCCCCGATGCACACCTCGTCATCGGGCAGGCCCTCGACGGTGAAGTTCTCGCCGAATTGCCCGAAGGTGAAGCCACTCCGGCCGAGCTCGGCCTCCCAGAACCGGTAAGAGTCGATCTGGTACACGAGCACGGCTCGCTGCTCGCCGCCGTGGCCGGCCAGGTCGCCCTGCCCGTCGCCGTCGATGTTGAGCCGCCTCACCATGCGCCGGCCAGCGACGGGCGCCTTCCAGACCGACGTGTGAACGGTCCGGCCGTGCCACGAGCGGTCGCGGGGAAGGCCAACGTTCACTGATAGCAAGCGGGCCACCTGGTACCCCCTCGCTCCGTCTCCTCGTCGGCAGGCGCGGCCGACCGGGAAAGAGATGCGTCGATGTTAGGAGGCGGCCTTCCCGGGCGCGATCCGAACCGAACGGCACCTCGTGCTGGCGGCCCAGGGCATGACCTTCCGCGCGTTCATGGGCGTTTCGCCGATTCTGGTTGCGGGCGTCGCGATCCTGCCCATCCTCCAACGAAGGTCCCCGTCCTCCCCGGCACCGCTATCCCCGGCCGCCGGTACGATCCCTCGCGTGAAGGGCGACCGGCAGATGCTGGCGACGCTCGGCGCGTCCGAGCTCCTGCTCCCGGCGCTCGTGAACCGGGCGCTCGCCGCGAACGATCGCGCCAAGTATCTCTTCACCCTCCTGCAGGCCGCGGCGCGCCACGGGGACGACCCCGACGAGCCACCGGTCGACCTGCGGCGCGAGCGGCTGCGTTCCGGCGTCGGGGACGCCGACCTCGACGACGTGCCGGCGCGGACGAGGCGTTGCGCGGACGGGACCTATGAGCTCGCCCGGGCCGACCGGATCCACGCGGCGCTCGGCGACGCGGTCGGGGAGATGGTCGCGGCGGTCGAGGCCGCGCCCGGCCCACCGGAGCGGTGGGGCGAGCGTTCCAGCCGGCTGCTCGCCGCCGCGGTGCCGGTCGATGCCGCTCACGTCTCGGCCGAGTACGTCCACCGCCTGACCTCGGGCGACCGCGCCGCGGGCGACTCGCTGCACCTCCTGGTCATGGACCTCCACCGGCGGCTGCACGAGATCCAGGTCGCCCTCGCCAGCACGTCGGTGGACGGCGCGAGCGCCTACGGCCTGTCCGAGGACGCGACCGAGCTGGTCCGCGCCTTCATGCACGGCGTGCATCGCACCGCGGCGCTCAAGCTCGACCACCCGGGCCTCGGCACCACCGCCACGCAGGTCGGGGCCCGCGTCGTGGTGGAGAACGACCTCGGGACGACCGACGCCCACCTCCTGCTGGTCCGCGTGGAGGGCCTCGAGGCGCGCGTGGTCGCGACCGACGTCCACCTGGAGCGGCTCGGCTTCCTCCGGTCGCTCCTCGCTCCGTTCGACCTGCGCTGGGACACGATCGTCACCCGCCGGAACGATCGGATCGAGGAGGGCGCGTACCACCTCGCGACCGGAGAGTACACCGCGAAGGACCGCGCGGACCTCGCCGGATACCTGGAGCACCTCGGGTCTCGCCTCGTCTTCCTCATCGACTGGAACCGCGCGCGCAAGCGGCTCCGGCTCTTCGTGAAGGCGAAGGACGCGGTGGACCTTCTCCGCTGGGCTGCGGAGCGCGAGCTCGGACACATGCCGTTCCTGGCGCTCGGGGGCGAGCGCCTCGTGTTCGACGCGCTGGAGCGCCTGCCCAGGATCGCGATCCGGTACGGGGAGCAGCTCCATGAGGTGCTGGGGCGCGATCGGGCCATCGCCTTCCTCCGTTTCGTGCTCGAGCGTTGCTCCACCGGGATCCGCGAGGGCCGGTCCGAGTTCCTCATCCGCGACGAGATCCGGGCGGAGCTCATGTCGCAGCTCGCGACGGCGGAGCAGTCGCTGCTCGCCGCGGCGGCGGAGCACGCGTCCCTCGTCGTGGAGCTGGCGGCGTCGGTCCGGGACGCGCTCCAGCGCTTCCCGGGCGACGGACGGGAGGAGCTGGAGCGCGCTGCGGCCCGGGCGGCGGGCTGGGAGCGGCGGGCCGACGGGCTCGTCGAGCGCGCCCGGGTCGCCGCCCGGCGCTGGGAGGGTTCCGACGCGATCGAGCGAATCCTGGTCGAAGCGGACGACATCGCCGACCACCTGGAGGACGTCACGTTCCTCCTCACGATCCTGGCGACCGCTCCGCCGAGCGCAGACGACGTCCGGCCGCTCGCCGAGCTGGCGGAGCTCACGCTCGCCGCCGCGCGCCAGCACCTCATGGCGTTCGAAGGCGCACGGGCGCTCCGGCGCAGCGGAGCCCGCGAGGACCTCCATGACGTGCTCGAGGCGGTCGATCAGGTCGTGCTCCTCGAGCGGCGCAGCGACGATGCGAACCGGCGCGCCAAGCGACGCATCCTCACCACCGTCTCCGACTTCCACCACGCCGAGATCCTCTCCGACATCCGCCGGCACCTCGAGGCCGCGAGCGACGCGCTGAAGCACGTCGCGCTCGCGCTCCGCTCCGTCGTCATGGGCGAGGTGGGGACGGCCTGAGGAGCGATGACGTCGCTCGCGTTCTTCGGCAGTGGTGCTCCGCCGGTCACCGCCGACGCGTCGAGCGCGTCGATCGGTGGCAAGGGCGCGAACCTCGTCGCGCTCACCGCGGCCGGGTTCTCGGTCCCGCCCGGGTTCGCGCTCTCGACCGAGGTGTGCCGACGCGCGCTCCGGGGCGAGGCCGATGACCTCCGCCCCCTGCTCGCCTGCGGTCTCCGCGCGCTCGAGCAGGCCACGGGCCGGAGGTTCGGCGCGGCGCGCCACCCGCTCCTCGTGTCCGTGCGATCGGGCGCGCCCGTCTCCATGCCGGGCATGCTCGATACCGTCCTCGACGTCGGGCTCAACGAGGCGGTCGTCTCCGGGCTCGTCCGCGCCACCGGGAACCCGCGGCTGGCCTGGGACGCGTTTCGGCGCCTCGTCGAGTCCTACGCCGGGACGGTCCACGGCGTCGCTCCCGGCCCGTTCGAGCGCGCGCTCGAGTCGGAGCTCGCGCGGACCGGTGTGGCCTCGGAGCGGGAGCTCGACGTCGCGGCGCTGCGATCGGTCTCCGCGCGGTTCCTCGAGGTCTTCGCGCGCGAGGTCGGAAGGCCGTTCCCGGAGGACCCCATGGAGCAGCTCGCGGAGACGGTGCGCGCCGTCTTCGCGTCATGGAACGGCGCGCGCGCCGTCGCGTACAGGCGCCATCGCGGGATCGACGACGCGCTCGGCACCGCGGCGCTCGTGCAAGCCATGGTGTTCGGCAACGCGGGAGGCCGCTCGGGCGCGGGCGTCGCGTTCACGCGCGACCCGGGCACCGGGGAGAAGGGCATCTACGTCGACTTCCTCCTCGACGCGCAGGGGGAGGACGTCGTTTCGGGGCGGAGGGCGGCGTTCGGGGCCCGGGAGCTCGCTCGCGCGGCGCCGGAGGTCGCCGCCGAGCTCGTTCGCGTCGCCGACCGGCTGGAGCGGCTCTTCCGCGACGTCCAGGACTTCGAGTTCACCGTCGAGGACGGGACGCTGTACCTGCTGCAGACCCGCGCGGCACAGCGAGCGCCCTGGGCGGCGCTGCGCATCGCCGTCGACCTCGTGCACGAGGGGCTCGTCGACGAGCGGACCGCGCTGGCGAGGCTCGACGGGATCGAGCTCCAGCAGATCTCGCGCACGCGGCTGGTCCGGGGACCCGGCCAGTCGCCCGTCGCGCATGCCATCCCGGCCAGCCCGGGCGTGGCGGTGGGGCGCGCCGCGTTCGACGCCGGCACCGCCGTGGCGCGCGCGGCCGCCGGCGAGCCGGTCATCCTGATCCGGCGCGACACCGCCCCGTCGGATCTCCCTGGCATCGTCGCCGCGCAAGGCGTCCTCACCGCGCTCGGGAGCCGCACGGCGCATGCGGCCGTGGTCGCCCGGCAGCTCGGGAAGGTCTGCCTGGTCGGTTGCCGCGAACTCCGGGTCGACCCGTTCGGCGGAGGGGCGGTACTCGGTCCAGCTCGTCTCGGCCCCGGCGATCTCCTCTCGCTGGACGGGGCCACCGGGGACGTGTACGCCGGCGCGCTCGAGGTGGCAGTGGAGCGCCCCAGCGACGAGATCGCGACGGCGCTCGGCTGGGCGGCGCGGCGCGGGACCAGGGACTAGAGCGCCGCGCGCTGAACGTCGTTCCGCGCCGCGGAACGCTCCAGATCACGGGGACGTCCCCGCGCTGGAAGGCCAGCGATGCGACGCCGGCGCGAAGCCGGACGCCGCGTTACGTCCTGGCGGCCAGGCAACCTTTGGAGCGATCGAGGAGTGAGCGTCATGCATGAGCCGGAGCGTGTTCACGCCGTCGTCATCGGAGGTGGCCAGGCTGGCCTCTCGGTCGGCTACCAGCTCGCCCAGCGCGGGGTGGGTTTCGTGATCCTCGACGCCCACGAGCGGATCGGCGATGCCTGGCGGCAGCGCTGGGACTCGCTCCGGCTGTTCAGCCCCGCCCGCTTCGACGGGCTCGCCGGGATGCCCTTCCCCGCCCCGGCGAACGCGTTTCCCACGAAGGACGAGATGGCCGACTACCTCGAGGCCTACGCCGCCCGGTTCGACCTGCCCGTCCGGACGGGCGTCCGGGTCGACGGGCTCTCGAGGCGCGGCGGCCGCTATCTCGTGACCGCAGGTGACCGGTCATTCGAGGCCGAGCAGGTCATCGTGGCGATGTCGAGCTACCAGAGCGGCCGGGTGCCCGCCTTCGCGAGCGAGCTCGTCCCCGGGATCACACAGCTGCACTCGAAGGATTACCGGAACCCGTCCCAGCTGCGGGACGGAGCCGTGCTGGTGGTGGGCGCCGGCAACTCGGGGGCGGAGATCGCGCTCGAGGTCGCGCGCAGCGGCCACCCGACCTGGGTCTCGGGGCGGGACGTCGGGCAGATCCCGTTCCGCATCGGGGGGCTCGCGGCGCGGCTCTTCCTGGCGCGCCTGGTCTTCCGGCTCGTCTTCCACCGGCTGCTGACCCTGAGGACGCCGCTCGGCCGCAAGGCGCACCTGAAGCAGGGCGAGCGAGGCGTGCCGCTCATCCGCACGAAGGCCGAGCACCTCGCAGCGGCCGGGATCCGGCGTGCCCCCCGGGTGGTGGGCGTCCGGGACGGGCTCCCGCTGCTCGAGGGCGGTCGCCCGCTCCCGGTGGCGAACGTGATCTGGTGCACCGGGTTCCATCCCGGGTTCTCCTGGATCGACCTGCCGATCTTCGGCGACGACGGCGCGCCCAGGCACGAGCGCGGCGTGGTCGCCGAGGAGCCGGGCCTCTACTTCGTGGGCCTCCACTTCCTGTACGCGCTGTCGTCGGCGATGGTCCACGGCGTCGGCAGAGACGCGGAGTACGTGGCGGAGATCGTCGCCGCCCGGGCACGCGCCCCTCGCCTCGCCGGAGGCGCGACGCCCTCGCTGCCGGCCGCCGTCGGCGCGTGACGGGAAGCGCGGTCACGGCTTCCACGAGCAGAACACCCCCGTCTTCACGTGGAGCTCGAGGTGCCGCGCCAGCGCCGGGTCGACCTCCGCGACGCGCGTCAGCACGTCGCGGATCCGGCGCTGCACGTTGACGCGCGCCCGCTCGGAGATCGAGCTCGCTCGCCGGTCTCGGCCCCCGAGCCCGACCGCGCGCGCGAGCTCGCTCGCGAGCACGTCGCGCTCGTGCTCGAGGCGGGCGACGCCCTCCCGGTCTCCCCGTTCCTCGGCGTCCTCGAGCGCGTCCTTCAGCTGCTCGAGACGACGCCGGTACGCGGCCTTCGCACGCGCGTCGAGCAGCTCGCCGGCGTCTCCTGGACCATCCACCGCGAGCCCCGACGCGCGCAGCTCGGCCACGCCCGACGCGTCCGCCTGAGCCGCGGCGAGGGTTACGAGGTCGCCCACGTGGAGCTCGCGCCCCGGGTCGCGCAGGAGGGCGGCGAGATAGTGGAGGCCCTTGCTGTCGCGGAGCCGTGCCTGTCGCCCCCCGTGGCTCAGCGTCCAGAACTCGCCATCCTGGTGGAGCCTGGGCGGCGGCTCGGCCTCCGGGGCGCGCGCCGGCGCGCCGGGGCCGAGCGCTTCCAGGGCCCGACGGGCGCGGTCCTCGAGCAACCCGAAGCCGCAGTGCCGGCACAGCGCGACCGCCTCGCGGAGGTGCGCGGCCGCCTGGTCGCGGTCACCGAGTCGCTCGGCGAGGCAGCCGAGATGATACGCGACGGGCCCATCGCACACGAGCAGCCCCACGTTGACGGCGTTCCGCGCGCCGAACGGGAGGAGCCGCTCGTACATGCTCCGCAGCACCTCGGCGTCGCCGAGACGCAGGCAGATCGGCAGCGCCAACCCGAGCAGCGCGGGCCCGAGCGCGGAGAGCGCGGCGAGCGGGCCCTCCGGCGCGAAGCGAGACAGCTCGCACCTCGCCTCCTCGAGCCGGCCCTGGTCGGCGAGAGCCGCCGCGCGCCGGATGGGGGACGACCACGCGCCCATGGGGTCGGGCGCGAGCAGGGCCTCCATCCTCGCGAGCGCCGCGCTCGCCTCGTCGGTGTCGCCGCGAAGCCTCGCGCGCGCGTGCCGGTTCGCCTCCAGGACGGCGAGGCCACGCTGGTCGTCGACCCGGTGCACGAGCTCGCACACCTCCCGCTCGGCGCGCGCGACCTCCTCCTCGTCGCCGCGGAGCGTCGCCCACAGCAACCGCGTGGAGGCGGCCCGCAGCTGGTGCTGCGGCACGCGTGTCGCGTCGGCCAGCTCGCGCTGGATCCGCAGCTGCACCTCGACCGCACCGGGATCGCCCTCCTCGACGGCGAGCAGCGCGAGGCGACCGTGCGCCTGCACCGCGAGGATCCGATCGCCGATGGCGGCGGCGAGCGATGCCAGCTCGCGATCGAGCCCCAGGCGCTCGTCGAGGTCCTGCGCGGGCGTGAACGCGCCGCGCGCCGTGGAGAGCACCTGCGCGAGTACCCGCGGATCCCCGACGGCGCGGGCCTGCGCGATGGCCTCGCGGGCGAGCGCCAGCGGCCGCTCGGCGTGGAGGGTGGGCATCATCGCGGCCGCGAGGCGGGCTGTCACCTGGGCGCGGAGGGCCTCGCTCCCCGGTCCGAGCCGCAGCGCCGCCTCGAGCAGCTCGACGAGCCGCGGGTCGACGCCCCCCGACATGAACTCCGCGCCGCGCGCGAGCGCGGCGCGGGCGAAGATCTCGGGTCGCCCTGCGCGCCCGGCGAGCACGGCTGCGCGCTCGCAGGTGTCCCGTCCCGCCCTGCCCTGCCCCATCCGCACCTGCGAGACGCCGAGCCGCCACAGCAGCTCGGCCCGGCGCGCGTCGTCCGCGCTCCCGGCGTGGTCGAGCGCGGCCAGCGCTCGTTCGAGGTGCCTGGCGGCGTCGTCGAACGCGAAGAGCTCCATCGCGCGGACCGCCGCGCGCGACGAGACCTCCGCCGCCTCTTCCCAGGAGCCGGCCGGCGCGCCCTCGAAGCAGTGGTGCGCCAGCTCGGCGAGGTGCGCGTCGAGCTCGGATGCCGGGAGGCGCTTCAGGACGCCGGCGCACCTGGCGTGCAGCTCGACGCGGCGGGCGGCGGTGAGCGCCTGGTACAGCGCCTCGCGGACGAGGACGTGCGCGAAGCGCACCGGGCTCGACGGCAGGGCCTGCGGTGCGAGGACCCCTGCGCTCACGCCTTCGGCCAGCGCCGCCAGCACCCGCTCCATCGGCCGGTCACACACCCGCTGGAGCCACGCGAGCGGGCACTCCCGGCCGAGCACGGCCGCGGCGTCGAGCACCTCGCGCAGGTCCGGCGAGATCCGGACGAGGCGCTCCTCGACCGTCTCGCGGATGCTGTCCGGCAGGGTGAACCCGGGGAGCAACGCCGCCTGCCCGCGCGAGGCGAGGAGCTGCGACAGCGCGTCGACGAAGAGCGGGTTCCCCTCGGTGGCCGAGAAGACCGCCTCCGCGAGGGCGGGCGACGCCGTGGCGCCCAGGACGTCCTCGAGCCATCGCGCGACGGCCGGGAGGTCGAGCGGCCCGAGCGGCCGGGCCGAGCCCTCGCGCGCGAGCCTCGCCAGGAGCGCGGACACCCGCGGCGCGCGGCGCGCCTCGATCTCGCGGTAGGTGCCGAGCACCAGCACGCGGAGGTCGCGCAGCTCGCGGGCGATGCGCTGGAGGAGGTCGAGGGAGGCGAGGTCGCACGCGTGGAGGTCGTCGAACACGAGCACGAGCGGATCGTCGATGGAGAGACGGCCGAGCAGCGCGACCACGGACTCGCCGAGCCGCAGCGACGCGAGCTCCGGGTCGTCCGGCCGCGGCGCCTGCCCACCGAGGAGCGGCGCGAGGTCGGAGCCGCGCGGGTCCTCGTCGACGAAGCTCGCGCCGGCCCGGGTCTGCGCGCAGGCCCTCAGGATCTGCATCCAGGGCCAGCACGCCGGTGCGCCCTCGACCTCCCAGGCGCGACCCCACACGACGCGAGCGCCGCGCCGGCGCGCGTCCTCCGCGAGCTCCTCGGCGAGCCGGGTCTTCCCGATGCCGGGCTCACCCGAGAGCAGGAAGGTGCTGCCGTGCCCGGCGATGGCGCGCTCGAGGGCGGCCTCGAGATCGGCGAGCTCGCGAGAGCGCCCGAGCAGCGCGCGAAGGCTCATCGACCTCGTACATGTCTCGGGCGCTCCGCCCCGTCGACCCCAAGGTGCGCCTCCGACCGCGCGCCCCGCTCGGGGCCGGCTGGCCGCGCGAGCCGCGAGCTCCCGTCGCGCGGCGGGTGGCCGACGCCGGTGGTCGACCGCATCTCCATCGGCGAAGGCCTGCCATGGCCACCACGCCCCAGAGCGCGCTCGTGCTCATTCCACCTCCGGACGTGTGGCCGCCGATCCAGGCCATCCGGCGGGTGCACGACCGGCAGGTCCGCCGCTGGATGCCACACGTCACGCTGCTCTATCCGTTCGTGCATCGAGCCGCGCTCGAGCAGGCGACCCCCGCGGCGCGAGCGGCGCTCGGGGCGATCCCGCCGTTCGAGGTCTCGCTCGGGCGGTTCGAGGTATTTCCGCATCGCGGCGGCACGTTCACGGTCTGGCTCGCGCCCGAGCCGAAGGAGGCGCTCGTCGCGCTGCATGCGGCGCTCGTGCGAGCGTTCCCGCGGTGCGACGACGGGAACCGCTTCGCCGGCGGGTTCACGCCGCACCTGAGCGTCGGGCAGGCGCGCGGGCCGGAAGCCTTGGACGAATTCCAGCGGGAGCTCGGAGGCTGGATGCCGGTCGTGTTCTCGGCGCGACACGTGACGATCATCGTGCGCGACCCACCACCGCACGACGTGTTCCGGACGTTCGCCGAGGCTCGGCTCGGCGAACCGCAGGGAGATTGAGCGCAGATGCTCGCGGGCAGGGCGGCCGCCCCGGCGCTATTCATCAACCGGGTCCGCACGGACACGAGGAGTCACGCGATGAATCGCCAGTCTGCTTTTCCCGAGCAACCCCAGAGGGCGAGCGGCGCCCACGTCCAGCCGCCGGTCGTCTACGTCGAGCCCACGTGGGAGTACAAGCACGTCGCCCGTGATCTCGAGAAGGAGGCCGCGCCCGACGAGGCCGAGCTGAACGCGCTCGGTGCGGACGGATGGGAGCTGGCCGGGGTCCTGGCCCATGGCAACGCGGCGCACTTCTACTTCAAGCGCCAGAAGGAGTGACGAGCTCGCCCTCGTCGCGAAGGAGCGTTCGGATGAGCCTCCACGAAACCTTCAATCGGTCGGCCTTCTCGCAGTTCATCAACGGCCCGACGGGCCGGATCTTCCGCCTGGTCGCCGGCACGGGATTCCTCGTCTTCGGCTACGCGTATCGGGGTCATGCGCTCGGCCTCCTGTCCATGGCGTGGAGCGTCCTCCCGTTGAGCGCCGGAGCGTTCGACGTCTGCTACATCAGCGCCGCGCTGGGCGGCCCCTTCTCAGGCGCGAGGATCCGGGGGCTGACGCGTGGTGGGGGCCCACGGAGCGCGCGGAGCAGCGATGAAGCATCGCTCGCCCGAGCGCCGGGCAGCGGCGCGCATGACCATCCCGCCGCGCGGTAGGTCACGCGGGCGTCGACCGATCGATCAGCCGGACGGTCCGCTCACGCCGCTTCCGGTGTCCACGCGTGGTAGGCGCGCGACAGCGCCCACCGCGACACCTCCCTGGCTCCACGCTGGACGGAGGTGTGGCCGTCGGTGCACTGAGCCGGGATGACGATGCGTCTCCGGATCGATCGAGCACCGGAGACGCATCGCCCGCGTCGGGCCCATTCGTGGACCATGGCCGCGCGGCGCTCTGCGTTGAGCGCCAGGGAGCATGATCAGGTGAAGAAGTTGAAGCCCGCGACGAGCATGACGGCGAGAACGAGGCCCACGCCGACCGTGAGCTTCGTCTGCAGGCTCCACGTGCGCCAGCCATTGCTGTCTGCCATGTTCGACTCCGTTCGGCGCAGTCTTCCGGCCGTTCCCAGCACCATGTTCCCTTTTCACGCGCGGCGATAGGCCCCGCGGTCGAGAGGCCGTCCGAACCCGCGCTTCGAGTCACGGCTCCCACGATGGCAGCGCTGCGCCCCACGGGCCGTTCGCGCGCGCTGCACCATGTCAGTCCGCGATCACGACGAGAGCCACGACCGGATCTTCTCGTACACCTCGGCCCGGCTGAGCAGGTCGAGGTGACCCATGCCGTGAGCGATCCACTGGTTTGCGTCCGGGATCTCGAGCGTCAGCTCCGGCTTCGCGTGCCGGCCGAGCGCGCTGTCCACCGGTACCAGGCCGTCACCCGGGAGCTTGCCGCCCGCCTCGGACGCCCTCGTCGCGGCGATCGCGTAGCATCGCACGCCGTCGGGGAGCTTCAGCTGGCGGCGGTGATCATGGGCCCGAGCGAAGCGGTCGCGCCCTTGCCAGTGCTCGTCCAGCACGTTGCCGAAGCGCATGTCCGTGACGCCGGCGCTGCGGATCTTGCCGAGCCGCGCGAGCGGAGCGCTGTACCGGCTGACGCCGAGGAGCACGTCGACCCAGTGACCCCCGCGCTCGAGCGGTGCGCCGTGGTGAGGCGAGCCGAGGCAGACCAGCTTGCGCAGCTTCCGGCGCCAGCCGTGGCCCGCGGCCTCGCCGAAGTGGCAAGCGCTCCGCGCCACCAGCCCGCCCATGCTGTGAGCGAGGATCACCAGCTCGTCGAGCGGCGCGGGCCACTCGGCGACGAGCCTCTCGAGCATCGCGGCGAGCGCGCGGCCGTTCGTCGAGATGTGCAAGCCGCTGTTGTAGTGGAGGTAGACGGGCGTGAAACCCAGGTCGCGCGCCAGCGCGCCGCCGTGGTCGTGTCCCAGCCGACTCCATTGCCGATCGCCGAGGCAGGACCCGTGCACCAGGACGAGCAGCTTGCCGCCCGCGTGCGGGAAGGCTGCGCGCAGCGCCCGCTCCTCGAGCTCCAGGGGATGGCCGTCGTGGCGCAGCCGCATCTCGATCGCGAGCGGATTGCCGCTCTCGGCCAGGTAGTCGCCGAGCACGCCATTCAGCGCAGCGAGCACCGCTTCGCGCTCGATCCCGGGCACGCTCTCGCCGAGCAGCGGCGCGACGAGCGGGGCGAGCTGCCCGAGGGCGCGGTCGATGCCGGCGCCCACCATCCGCGTCACGCCCCGGACGCTCCTGTAGATCGGCCCGGTGAGGAGGCGAGTGGGGCCCATGAGCGGGCGGCCCAGGATGGCGGGCCCAGCGCCGATGTTGTGGTGCATCGCCTCGACCAGGTCGACCACGCTCCTGGTCGCCTCGATGGCGAGGCGGGTCGCGCCTCGCAGGTCGTCGAGCGGGTTGCGCGTCTTCTTCGTCAACGGGACAGGCTCACCACGAACGGTTCTCGCGATCAGACCCGGAACAGCCCCGTCGACAGGTACTTGTCGCCGCGATCCGGCAGGATCGTGACGATGGTGGCGCCGTCGACCTCGCCGGCCAGCACGCGCGCAGCCCAGAGCGCCGCGCCGCTGCTCATCCCGGCAAAGATGCCTTCCTCGAGGGCGAGCCGGCGCGCGAGGTCGAACGCGTCCTCGGACTCCACCATGATGTGGCGGTCGATCTTCGCAGGGTCGTAGATCGCCGGGACGATCGCCTCCTCCAGGTTCTTGAGCCCCTGGATGTAGTGGCCGCGGACCGGGTGCGCGCTCACGATCTTCACCTTCGGCAGGCGTTCCTTCAGCGCGAGCCCGACGCCCATGAGCGTGCCGCTCGTCCCGAGCGACGAGACGAAGTAGTCCACCTCGCCGCGGGTCTGCTCCAGGATCTCGACCGCCGTCCCCTCGTAGTGCGCGAGCTGGTTGTACTCGTTCGAGAACTGATCCGGCATGAAGTAGCGGTCCGGGAAGTCCTTCACGAGCTGCCTCGCCTTGAGGATCGCCCCGTCGGTCCCGAGCTTCGGGTCCGTGAGCGTCACCTTGGCGCCGAACGCCTGGATCATCATCCGGCGCTCGATCGACACGGCCTCGCTCATCACGATCTCGACGGGGTAGCGCTTCACCGCCCCGATCATCGCGAGCCCGATCCCGGTGTTGCCGCTCGTGGGCTCGAGGATGGTCTTGCCGGGAGTGAGCGTCCCCTCGCGCTCCGCCTGCTCGATCATCTTGAGCGCAATCCGGTCCTTGATGCTGCCGGTCGGGTTGAAACCCTCCAGCTTCGCGAAGAGGCGCACGCGTGGATTCGGGTTGAGCCGCTCGATTCGCACCATCGGCGTCTTGCCGACGAGCTCGAGGATGTTGTCGACAGGCCCGGGGAATGAAGAGTTCGTCATCTGCCCTCCGTAGGCGCGCAGTGTACCGCCGGAGCGGAGGACGCCGGGCGCGGCGAAGCGCCGAGTCGCGAGAGGGTGCGCCGGGACCGCGCCGCCGCCGCGGCGTGGGCGCGTTCTGGCGCGGGAGCTCGACCCGGGAGAGACTGGGGTTGCATCCCCCCACTCGGAGGTGCTCCAAGCAGACGCGGGGCCCGGCGTCGCTCGCTCCGGTGCCGGCGATACGATGCGTCGAACCGCCAGCACGCGCGCGCCACGGGGGGTGAGGTCATGGGCAAGGACCACCTGGCGTTCATGATCCGCGACAGCGCTCGCGCCCACGGCGCGAAGACCGCCATGCGCTACAAGGACGGCGGCGCCTGGCATTCGATCTCGTACGCCGAGCTGGGTGAGAAGGTCCAGGCGGTGGCGAAGGCCCTGCTGGAGTCCGGCATCCAGGAAGGCGACATGGTCGGGATCTTCGCCCGGAACGCGCCGGAGTGGGCCATCGCGGACTTCGGGATCCTGAGCGCGAGGGCCGTGGCGGTCCCCATCTACGCGACGAACACCACCAGGCAGGCCGAGTACATCGCGCGCGACGCAGGGCTGAAGCTCGTCTTCGTCGGCGATCAGGTCCAGTACGACAAGGTCATGTCCTTCAGGGCCGGCACCCCGCAGCTGCGGAGGGTGATCGCCCTCGACCGGACGACGAAGCTCTCGGGCGACGGCGCCCTCCATTTCGACGACTTCGTCCGCATGGGGGCAGCCTCGACCCGCGACGCCGAGGTGGAGCGACGCCTCGACGCGGCGACCAGCGACGACGTCGCCACGGTCATCTACACCTCGGGAACCACCGGCGATCCGAAGGGCGCCGTCCTGACCCACGCCAACCTCTTCCACCAGTTCCGGGCCATCGACGAGCGCTTCGAGGTGGGCTCCGAGGACAGGAGCATCTGCTTCCTCCCCTTGAGTCACACCTACGAGCGGACCTGGTCCTACTACGTGTTCCGGTGCGGCGCGGAGAACGACTACCTCGCGGATCCGAAGGACGTCGTCACCTACATGCCCGAGGTCAGGCCGACCGCCATGGTGAGCGTCCCGCGCCTCTACGAGAAGATCTGCGCGACCGTCCTCGACCGCATCGGGAAGGCGTCCGCGCCGAGGCGAGCGCTCTTCCGGTGGGCCATGGGCGTCGGCAGGGAGTACCAGTACCGCGAGAAGGAGAAGCGGCGGATCGGCCCGCTGCTGGCGCTGCAGCACCGCGCCGCCGACGCGCTGGTGCTCTCCAAGATCCGGGACGTCGTGGGCGGCGAGAAGAACTTCTTCTCCTGCGGCGGCGCCCCGCTCTCGAAGGACGTGGAGGAGTTCTTCTTCGCCGCCGGCCTCCTCATCTGCCAGGGTTATGGTCTGACCGAGACCTCCCCCATGCTGACCTGCAACGCGCCCGGCGCGTTCAAGTTCGGAACCGTCGGCCGCCCCATCCTCGGCTGCGAGATCAAGATCGCGGACAGCGGCGAGATCCTCGCCCGGGGCGGCAACGTCATGAAGGGCTATTACAACAAGCCGGCCGAGACGGCGGCGAGCTTCGAGGACGGCTGGTTCAAGACCGGGGACGTGGGCGCGATCGACGAGGACGGGTACCTGCACATCACCGACCGCATCAAGGACCTCATCATCACCTCGCACGGCAAGAACGTCGCCCCCCAGCACATCGAGGCCATGTTCGGCAGCGACCCCTACGTCGAGCAGGTCGCGATCCTCGGCGACAAGCGCAACTACGTGAGCGCGCTCGTCGTCCCGTCCTTCCCGGCGCTGGAGCAGCACGCCAGGGAGCACGGCATCGCCTTCGCGTCGCGGGAAGAGCTCGTCACGCGGCCGGAGATCGTCGCGCTCTACGAGGGGCGCATCCGGGCCCTCTGCAAGGACCTCGCCGGCTACGAGCAGATCAAGCGGTTCACGCTCGTGCCCGGGGAGTTCACGCAGGAGGGCGGCGAGCTGACCCCCACCCTCAAGATCAAGCGCCGCTTCGTCGAGCAGAAGTACCGGGCCGTCATCGACGCGATGTACGCAGCCCCGTCGGCGGCCGCCGCGGGGACCAGCATCCGCTCGGCCTGACCGCGAGAACCGCTCGTGGTGAGCCCGTCGAACCACGAACGGGCGCGACGAGCCGCCCTTCGGCAGGCTCGGGGAGCGGCGTGCTCATGCAGCGGCGAGCACCGCGGTCAGGCTCCGCGCGATGGGCGGCCCGGGCTCGCGGCGGAAGCCCGCCCGCTCGGCGGCGGCGAGCGTCGCCTCGAAATCCGCGCGCTTCACGTGCCCGGCAGGCTCGGCCACGAGGACCTTGCCGCTTGGTGCGAGGGCCGCGCGGATCTCGGCGAAGAACCGGGCGGCGTCCGGCAGCTCATGGACGAGCGCGAACGCGAGGACGAAGCTCACGGCGCCGCGGAGGTCCTCCACGCCGAGAGAGTCCCGCGCCGCGACGCGCGTCACGACCCGCGCGCCGAGCCCGGCGCGGTCGGCCCGGCGCCGCAGCCCCGCGAGCATGCGCGGCTGAAGGTCGACCGCGAACACGCGGCCGGCAGGCCCGACCCGCCGCGCCAGCTCCAGCGTGAAGAATCCCATTCCAGGACCGGGCTCGAGGACGGTCATCCCCTCCCGCACGTGAGGCGCCAGGATCCGGGCAGGGTCCTGGAAGAGCTTCCGCACGGGGCTCGCAAGGAGCCATCCGAGCCACCACGGGCACACGCGGGTGCTCATGCTTCCCTCCTCACCGCCCACCATCGCGCCGGGCCATCATGCGCCGATTGCGAGACCGTGAAGAACCCTGAAGCGCGCCCCGCGGTGCCCATCATCGCTCCCCGCCGTAGCGGGAGCCGTGGGGGCTCACCCCGCCGGCCGAGCCTGCTTGCGAACCTTCTTGATGAAGGTCTTCGTGCACCGTCCGTGCGTGCTCTCGTGGTTCACGATCTCGGCGATGAGGCGCGTCTTCGCGTCCGCGGCCAGTACCGTGGAGGCATTCACCTCCTGGGCGAGCTGCAGCCCTTCCGACGTCGCGGGCCCCCTCGGCCCCGTGGACACCGTGACCGCCGGGCGGTGGTGCGATGGCTTCGTCTTGGTGACGTCGTGGAACCCGGACGACGCCTCGGCGCGTCGCCCGGACCCGTGGCAGCTGGGACAGGTGGCGGAGCTGCCGCCGAACGCGTTGCCGACGCGCCCGTCCCCGCCGCATACGCGGCAGGTCTCACCTTCCATGGGATCCTCCGAATGTCGCCCCCGCACGGACCAGCCGGTTCACTCGCATGCGAAGACCGTAGCATGCTGGTCGATCCGACGCCGGGCGGGGGCCGAACCTGCTGCCTTGCCCCTCCCCCACGCACGCTCGCGTGGCTGCCGGGGAGAGTGGTCGCCCTTCGCGCACTCCTCGGCCGCTGCGGCTTCGCGCCGCGCCCCACGCGCTTCCGATTGCTCGCGCTCTCTCCGGAGGCACCTTCAAGACCTCGCTACGTCCCGGACCGACCGATGGCCGCATCGTTCCCGCCATCGCGGCCACCCGGCGAGCTGAACGGGGACGAGGCATGCACCGCGACCGAAAGAGTCGACACGCGCTCACTTTTCGTGAATACCGGAGCCTGCTCGGGGTCCTTGCCCTGGCGGCATGGGGCTGCACGACGGTCCAGCAGGGGGGCACGCAGCGCACGGCGCTGATGGAGGCCAGCGGCACCAGGTTGACCGTCGCCGACCTGCGAGCGATGAGCAACCTCCTCGCCGTGAGCGTGCCGGGGACGATCGAGGCAGCGGCGGACGAGATCGGAGCCCGGAGCCCGGACGCCGCGACGAGGCGCCGCGCCGTCCTCTGGAAGGTCGAGGTGATCCCCGCCTTCTACCAGGCCCTCTTCTACTCGGACAGCCTGGCCGCCGCGCTCGACGCGTGGTCCCTCTCCATCCAGCTCGAGCAGGCCGTGAGCACCGGCGCGTGGCGGGACCGGCTCGGCACGATGCAGCCCGCCGCGGTCGAGGCGACTCACAGGGTTCGCATGCAGATCGAGGCCACCGTGAAGGCCACCGCCAGGACCACGGAGGGCTTCGACCGCGCACGCGTCGTCGTGGAGCGGTGGGCGGGGAACAATCCCGTGGTCGGCCCGATCTCCTCCCGGCCCTCCATCATCCCCGAGCTGGTCCGGCTGGCCGAGGGCGGGCTGGACATCAGCGTGTTCCAGGTGATGGCCAACATCCCCGCAACGGTCGCCGACCTCGCCACGAGGATGGACATCTACGCGGCGTACCTGCCCAAGGCCGCGCGGTGGCAGGCCGAGCTGATGGCCGACGACTTCGCGGGCGGCGCGGAGATGCAGCGCGCGCTCGCCACCCTCGCGTCCGTCGAGAGGCTCACGGAGCGGACGAATGCGCTCCTCTCGCCCGCGGGGCTCCGTGGCGCGCTCGACGACGCCAGCGCCCGGGTCCGCGCCGAGCGCATCGCCGCGCTCGCCTCGATCGACGGGCAGCGCGTCGAGACGCTGGCCTACTTGACGCGCGAGCGCGTCGCCGCCGTCGCCGACCTCGACCACCAGCGCGAGGCCATGGCGCGGCAGGTCGACGAGCTCCGCGGGAAGGTCTCGTCCGACGCGGACGAGCTCGCGGGCCGCGTCATTCGCCGGGCGACGCTGGCGGTCGCGCTGCTGCTCGTGCTCGCCGCGGCGCTGGCGCTGGCCGTCATCCGCCTCGGCCAGCGGTCTCGACGAGGAGGTCCGCGGACCTCCGAGGAAACGTCGAGCGCGCCGCCGATCGTCCCGCCGTGAACCCCCTCCGCGGCAGCCCGCTCGGCGGCGCGTGGATCACTGCCAGTAGTAGCGAAGGCCCAGCGTCGTCACGTACGTGCTGAAGCTCACGTTGACATCCGGGGTGACAGCGAACCTCCGGCCGATGACCTGGATGCCCGCCGCCAGGTCCTTGCGTCCCGTGTAGAAGATTCCGCCGCCGACGTCGGTCACGTGCTGGAGGCCAGTCCCGCTGAAGGGCGCCGTCCAGTTGATCTGCGCCATCAGTCCGATCGGTACGGACGAGATCGCCCGGAAGTCGAAGTCCGCCGCGCCGCCGAGGAACATGGCCTGCCCGTCGAAGGTGCTCCCGGTCTTGGTCTGGGTCGCGCGGACGTACCCGGCGTTGCCGGTGATCCCGAGCGACGAGAACGGGGCCCAGCTCACGGAGACCGCCGGCTGGACGGTGGCCACGTTGGTCGACCCGAACAGCTCGCCCGTATTGACGGTGCACCCCTGACCCCCGGACGCCTTGCACCGATTGACGATGTCCGCGATGCCCGTCCCGATGGTGAGCGACAGGTTCGGTGTGGAGCCGGCGTCGACCAGGAACGCGAGGCGCAACGAGTCTCCCAGCGGCATGCTCGCCGTGAGCCCCAGGGACGCTCCCACCTGCGCCGTCGTCCCGATGACCAGGGCGGACTTTCCCGTGATCCCGGAGTAGATGATTTCCGTGAGGGTGAACCGCGCCGAGAAGTAGTGGAAGAAGGCGTACTCGTAGGCCAGGACCCCACCGACCCCCGCGTAATCGAAGGTGCCGCTGTAGACCTGATCGCCCACCTGCAGGGTCCCGGTGGTGTTCCCGGCGGCGACGACCAGGTAGGAGGCGAGGCTGGTGGTCGTGAAGGGCTGGGAGACGACCGCGGTGGGCATGAAGCGGTGGCCGTTCAAGGTCCGCCCCACCGGCGGACTCGCCGGCTCCGCGCCGGCGACCGGCTGCGCCGCGGCCGGCGTTGCGGGCTCGGCGGCCGGAGCTGCAGGCTCGGCGGCCGGAGCTGCAGGCTCCGTGGCCTGAGCTGCGGCCAGGGTCGGGTGAGCGGCCAGCGCCACCATGAACAGGGCGGCGAGTGCGAAACGGGCGGTACCGGTTCGTCGCATCGGAGCTCCTCGTCGGCCGCGCGGCCGACAGCCGAAAGACGCACTACAGGTGCTACGGCAACGCAACGGTCGCGGGACCGTCGATGCTCCGCAGAGTAACTCCCGCTGGGAGTTGCCGCGGCGTCACCGAGGTGGCTCCAGCGAGATGGGAGGGGGTCCCAAACCGCGCAGCCGGACGGACGCGAACGCACGGGCCGGGCGGCACGGCCTTGGCTCGGGCTCCAACACCCTGAGTGATCGCTCGCTCTCGGGATGGCGCTCTGAACGGACGGTTACGCTCCGGCGCTGTACGCCGGGCGCGCTGTCGCAGCCACACGGGTCAGCTCCCAGCACGCTCTGCCGCCTTGGCGGCACCGCGGGGACGGCGACGGCGAGCCGCCATCACCGATCGGGGACCTCGCTGCGATCACCGGGCGCCGCCGCAGGGTGCAGCCGTCCGACCTCCAGCCTCTCCGCCGGCGCCGGTGCGGACGCCATCTTCGAGGCCGTGAGGCGCGCGGGCGCATCAGCGGCGCTGCGGCCGCCGCCACGCTAGGGATCGCGGGGCGTCCACGCGGTCGCCGAGCCCTCACCGCAATCTCGGAGATCCACATGCAGCCTGAACACGCGCCGGGACCGTGGCCTGAACTGCCGCTCGAGCCGTGGCGAGCGACGCGCGACGCCCTCCACATGTGGACGCAGATCATCGGCAAGACGATGCTCGCGCGCTGCTTCCCGCAGAACCACTGGTGGCACACCGCGCTTCGCGTGTCGGCGCGCGGGCTCGCGACTCCCGCGCCGCTGTGTGATGGAGCGCGGGCGCTGGACGTCGAGCTCGACCTGGTCGATCACCAGCTCGTCATCCGGTGCGACGGACGGTCGATGGCGATGCCGCTCGGGCCGCGCAGCGTCCACTCGTTTTACGACGAGTACCTGGCGATGCTCCGGGCGCTCGGGGTCGAGGTCCACATCTGGCCGATGCCCGTGGAGGTCGCGCACCCGGTCCGTTTCGACGCGGACGACGCGGTCCGCGAGTACGACCCCGCGGCGGCGCACCGATTCTGGCAAGTCCTCCGGCGCTGCGACGCCACGCTGAGGGACCTCGCCGGCTCGTACGTCGGGAAGCAGAGCCCGGTTCAGTTCTTCTGGGGCAGCTTCGATCTCGCCTACACGCGCTTCTCCGGCCGGCGCGCACCGGAGCGGCCGGGGCAGGACCCGGTGACGCGCGAGGCGTACTCGCACGAGGTGATCTCGTTCGGCTTCTGGCCGGGGGGCGTGACGCAGACCGGCGTGGAGGTCGCGGAGCCCGTGCTGTACGCCTATGCCGCGCCGGAACCCGCCGGCTTCCGTGATGCACCGGTGCAGCCGTCCGCGGCCCATTACGACCTGCGGCTGGCCGAATTCATCCTGCCCTACGAGGCGGTACGCACGACCCGCGATCCCGCCGCCGAGGTGCGCGCGTTCAGCGAGGACGTGTACGACGCGGGGGCGACGCTCGGCAGATGGGATCGGGCGGCACTCGAACGCCCTCCGCGATACGTGGCGGAGCGCGGGGGTGCCCACCCCGATGTCCATCCGGCGAATCCCTGATTCGCGCGCTACTTGGGCGGAGCCGCCGCGACGACGCCGAGCATCGCCTCGACGCCCGCCTTGAGCGCGGTCCGCTTGACGTCCTCCCCGGCGAGCCGTTCCCCCTTCTCCTTGCCGTCCCGGAGGAAGACGACGGTCGGGCTCGCGGTGACGCCGAGCTTCGCCGCGAGGCCCGCGTTCGCCTGCCGGTCGACCTTCACGAAGCGGACCTTGCCGGAGAACTTCTCCGCGACTGCGCCGAAGCGGGGGTTGAGCGCCTCGGACGCGCTCGACTCGGCGCCGTGGAAGTGGACCACGACGGGCAGCGCCGCGGCGAGGACCTCCTTCTCCCAGTCGGCCTCCGCGACCTCCTGGACGTGCTTCGCCTCGACGGCCTTGACGGCCGGATCCTCGTTCACGGGAAGTCTCACATTGAATCGATTCGCCATTCGACGGGGTCCTTTCGGCGCACGTGCAGCGGGCTCCGGCGCCGTCGGGCGCGCAGCCGGCTCGTCGTGGCACGAGGGGTGGTGCGGGTGATCGCCGTGTCGCTCACGGCGGCGTACGGGCCGGCGAGCCTCGCCGGCGACTTCACTCATACACCCGCGCGCGCCCCGGCGCTCGTCACAAGCGCGCCGGCGGCATTTCGGGGGCCCCTCCGTGTGCCGCCGCGCGATGCGCGCTAGAACACAGGTCCACCACGAACGCAGGACCGAGGCGGTCGATGAGCTTCAAGGATCTCGAGAAGAAGAACGCAGCGCCGCATGTGGACACGCCGGCCCAGGCCGAGGCGAGGGCTGCGGCCGCCGCCGACCTGAAGGCGAAGACCGACGCGAAGGCGGCCCGGAACGCCGCGCAGCGCGACGCGAAGTCGAAGCACGAGCCCGCGAAGGCCGGCGCCGCTGCCCACGAGCCGAAGGGCGCCCCGACGCAGAAGTAGCTCGCCTCCGGGTTCGGATCGGCACGTCACGAGCGATGGCGCGAGCTGCCGGCTCTGCCATCCGATGTGCAGGACCCGCCGCGGCTCACCACCGGCCGGCCCACGAGGATGAGCGCCTCCTTCTCGCCCACGTCTACCTCGAGCGAGCGCGGGCCGGCGCGCCGGACCGGGACGTCGCGCTCCGCGATGGCGTCCCACGACGGCAACGGCCCTCCCGGTGAGACGTCGAGGCGGAGCCGCGCGGCACCTCCGAAGTTGAGCACCACGAGGGCGCGCCCAGCCGGACCGGCGTCGCGGAGGAACGCGAACGCGGCCGGCTGACCGGGCACGGCGACGCGGCGGTACGAGCCGCGCCGCAGCGCGGGCAGCTCCTCGCGGAGCACGGCGAGCCGGCGGTACAGCGGGCGGAGCCCGTGCGCGTCCACCCAGGAGATGGGCGGGCCTTCCTCGTAGGGCTCGAACTCCGCCCCGACCTCGTCGCCCGTGTAGACGACGGCGATGCCCGGCAGCGCGTGCATGAGCACCGCCGCGACGCGCGTCGTCGCGAGGCCGTGCCGCGTGACGAACCTCTCCCCCGTGTCGTTGTTGTTGAGGAAGCGCGCCACGCGGTACATGGGGGTCGCGTGAGAGGAGAGCGCGGCGTCGAGCGCGCGGCCGATCCGGGAAGGATCGTCGAAGACCTTCTCCCACGCCCACTTGCCGAGCTCACCGGTCCAGTCGTACGCCGCGTCGAAGCCGCTCCGGACGTAGAACGGATCGCGCGCGCTCGCCTCCGCGAGGAGGAAGATCCCGGGCTTCACGCGCGCGAGGTGGCGGTGCAGCTCGGCCCAGAAGCCAGGCGCGCGCTGGCGGATCCCCCAGGCCGCGTCCACGCGGAACCCGTCCACGTCGTACTCGCGGACCCAGTACGTGAACGCGTCCTCCATCATCTGGCGGACCGTGGCGTTCCGGTAGTCGAGGTTCGCGAGGTGCTTCCAGTCGAAGTAGTGCCTCACGTTCCCCCGTGCGTCGCGGTCGTACCAGCCCCAGTAGGGCGAGGCGCGACCGCGCGCCTCGGCGTCGCGATAATGCGGATGCCCCACCGACGTGTGGTTCGGGACGAAGTCGAGCAGGATGCGGATGCCGCGCGCGTGCGCCTCGCGGACCAGGGTGCGGAGGTCCTCGGGCGTACCGAAGTCCGCGCGGACGGCGAAGTAGTCCGTGATCGCGTAGCTCACGTCGCCCGGATCGTCGGTCGGGTTGATGGGCGCGAGCCAGAGCGCGTCCACGCCGAGCTCGCGGAGATCGTCGAGCCGTTCGGTGACCGCCTTCAGGGGGTGGGGGCCGAAGCGTGGCGGGATGACGCCGTAGACGACGGCGCTCCGATACCAGTCCGGGTCCTTCGGGACGTCGGCTTCCGCCCGGAAGGCAGCGGTGCCGAGGAGCGCCAGGACGGCGGCGAGGCGGGCGAGGCGGGCGAGCGGACGGGACCGCATCCCCGCATCAACGCGCTTCGCGCGGCGGGTGTTCCGGCGTCGTCGATCGGCCGATCGGCGGTGCCGAAGGTCCGCGCGGTCACCCCATCCTCGCCCCGCGCGCCGCGAGCAGCTCGCGCAACACCGAGCGGTGGCAGCGCGCCTCGTCCTCGCAGTAGCACCCGACCGAGAAGCTCGCCGTATGCGAGAGGGCAGCGAGGAGGTCGAGGGTGCGGCTCGCCGTGGGGTCGGCCATCTCTGCGCGGAACCTCTTCGCGAACACCGCCCACTCCCGCTCGGTCTGCGCCGTCCTGCCGAGCTTCATCGTCTCCACGCTCGGCGCGAGGTTCGGATACCAGACGTCGTACCAGTCCTCCGAGGCGAAGCGCGCCGCCGGCACGCCACGCGGCGGACGGCGCACCGTACCGATGCGCAGGCCCTCGCCGGGGGCGCGGGGATTCCCGAGGCGAACGATGAGAACCGTCATGACTTCCCCTTGCCTACCTGGCAGGCGACATCGAAGCTGGCTTCGACGATGGCACGTAACGCGAGCCGCTGCCGCGTATACAACACCAGCGGCCCTCGGGAGACCCGTCCCGTGTCACGTCTGCTCGTCCCACTCCTCCTCCTCACCGCCGCGAGCCGCGGCTCCCCTGCCCTCGCACCCGCGGTCCCGAACGAGGCCGTGGTGCTCGTCGAGCTCTTCACCTCGGAGGGGTGCTCGTCCTGCCCACCCGCAGACGCGCTCCTCGCGGAGCTCGCAGACGAGCGCGCATCGGGGTCGCGCATCGTCGCGCTGTCGGAGCACGTCGACTACTGGGACGGTCCCGACTGGCGGGACCGGTTCTCGTCACCGGTCTTCACGCAGCGGCAGCAGGCCTACGCGCGCCGGCTCGGGCTCTCCTCGGTCTACACCCCGCAGCTCGTGGTGGCGGGCCGAACCGACGTGCTCGGGAGCGACCGGCGCGCGGCGCGGGCCGCGATCGCCCTGGCGGCCCGGGAGCCGTCCGGGCGCGTCGCCGCCCGGATCGTTTCCGCTGCTGCCGCGAAGCTGTCCCTCAGGGTCGACGCGACCTGGTCGGGCAGCGTGCCCGCCGACGTCCTCGTCGCCGTCGTGCAGGACCGCGCGACGACGCGTGTGGCGGGCGGCGAGAACGCCGGCCGCACCATCGAGCACGTGGCGGTCGCACGGTCGCTCACGGCGGTCGGCAGCGGGGCGGGGGCCTTCTCGGGGTCGGTGACGCTCGCGCTCCCGGACGCGAACCGCGCCGGTCACGTGGTGGTGTTCGTGCAGGAACGCGAGGGCGGCCCGGTGCTCGGAGCGTCGACCGTCCTTCTCCCATGAGCCTTGGGTGGGCAGCGCCTCGAGCGCGCCCTCTCCGCGGCGCGCACCAGGTGGTCCCGCTCCCCACAGACCCTCGACGCCTGCTTGCTCGCCTGTAGGGCGAGCACGACTCGCGCGGTACCTTGGCCCCGAATGGATCCTCGTCCCCTCTCCGGGCGCTCGCGCGGGCGTCGCTGGTCCCGTCTACGCCCCCGCGCCGCCGCTTTCGTCCTGGCGCTGCCCGCGGCGGCGAACGCGGTCACGGAGAGCTCGGCCGGGCACGTCGCCCCGCCCGAGCGGCCCGAGCTGATGATCAAGACGATCCTCGGCCTGCTCGCCGTCGTCGCGCTCGCGTACCTCGGCGGCCACGCCCGGGTGCGCAGATGGGAGGAGAAGCTTCGCGTCTCCCAGGTCATCACCGCGGGCTTTCCGTTCGTGCTGCTCGGCCTCGCCGCCCGGCACCCTGCGGTCGGCATCGTGACCGAGCCGGTGCTCGGTCAGATGAGCACGGGGCTCGCGGTCGCGCTCGGCTGGATCGGGCTCGTCGCGGGCTTCCGCTTCGACGCACGGCTCGTCAGCGGCGTCCCCGCGGGGGCCGCGCGCGTGGTCGCGCTCGCCACGTCGATGCCCTTCGCCTTCGTCGTCGGCCTCGCCGGGCTCGCGCTGCTCTCGCTGGCGGGCGGCCTCTCGAGCGAGGCGGTGCGCGACCCGGCGTTCCTCCGCGACGCGCTCATCCTCGGCACCGCCGGAGCGATGACCGCGAACACGAGCGCGCGGCTGGTGCGGCCCACCGAGTCTGCCGAGATCCTCTCGCGAACGATCCGCGTCGAGGAGCTCGCTGGCGTGGCCGGCCTCGCGTTCGTCGCGGCGTATTTCCGTCCGCTCTCCGAGGGCGCCTGGCGCCTCCCCGGCACCGCGTGGCTCCTGCTGACCCTCGGCGTCGGCGTCGCCGTGGGCATCGTGACCCACGCGATGCTGGAGTGGACGAAGCACGGGCGAGCCGAGTTCGTCGTCCTCGCCCTCGGGTCGGTCAGCTTCGCAGCGGGCGTCGCCGGCTCGCTGCACCTCTCGCCGCTCGTGGTGACCTTCATCGCCGGCGTCTTCCTCGCGAACTTCCCCGGCACGTACCACACCCGGCTGGGCGCGGCGCTTCGCCGGTTCGAGCGGCCCGCGTACCTCGTGTCCCTCTTCGCGATCGGCGCCCTCTGGGACGTCCGCGACTGGCGCGGGTGGCTCCTCGCGCCCGTGTTCATGGCGACGCGGCTCGTGGGCAAGCGCGTCGGCGCGAACCTCGCCGCGCGGGCGCCGGAGCTGCGCCTCGGCCCCGCGGAGCGAGAGGCGCTCGCCGTCTCGCCGATGGGGCCGCTCGCCATCGCGATCGTGGTGAACGCGCAGCTCCTCAATCCGGGAGGCTCCATCTCGCTGATCGCGTCGGCCGTGATCGGCGGGGCCATCCTCACCGAGGTGGTGGTGCAGCTCGTGACCCATGGAAAGCTCGCGACGCTGGAGCGCCGCCGCGGGCCCCGCGCGTCGTCCGGGGATGGCGGCGACGATCCGTCGCGGGAGGTGGTCGGTTGAACCTCGTCATGCTGCTCGTGCTGGCCGGCCTCATGCACGCGACGCGCTCGTTCGGCAGCGCCGGCGCGGGGAGCGCCTCGACCCTGCTCGCCCTCGGCTACGTGCTCGTCTCGGCGTTCTTCGCGGGCGGGCTGTTCAAGCAGCTGCGGCTCCCGCGGCTGACCGGCTACATCGTCTCGGGCGTCGTGGCGGGCCCGATGGTGCTCGGGCTCCTCTCCCGGGACATGGTCGCGAGCCTCGAGCTCGTGAACGGGATCGCCATCGCGATGATCGCGCTCACGGCCGGGAACGAGATCGAGCTTCGCTCGATCCGGCCGTTGCTGCGATCCATCGGCGGGATCACGATCCTCGGCGTCCTCGGGACCACCGTGCTCCTCGCCGCCGCGGTCTGGTTCCTCCGGCCGCTCCTCCCGTTCATGCGGGACCTCCCCGCCGCCCAGGCCGTCGCGGTGTCGGCCGTCCTCGGGGTGGTCCTGGTCGCCCAGTCACCGGCGGTCGTGGTCGCGCTCCGGGACGAGCTGCGCGCCGACGGCGTGGTGATGCGCACCGCGCTCGCCGTCGTCGTCCTCGGCGATCTCCTCGTGGTCGCGCTCTTCCCAGTCGCGTCCACCCTCGCGAAGGCGACGTTCGGCGCCGGCGCGAACGTGGCGCACACCGCCCGGCTGCTCGCCTGGGAGATCTTCGGATCCCTCGGCGCCGGCGCCGTGGTCGGCGTCGTCCTGGCGGTGTACCTCCGGAAGGTGAAGGGTGCCGCCTCGATGTTCCTCCTCCTCGTGGCGGTGGTCGTCGCCGAGGTGGGGAAGCGCCTTCATTTCGATACGCTGCTCGTGGCGCTCGCCGCCGGGGTCATCGTCCGCAACGTGACGCGCGTGGGCGACGCGCTCCACCACGAGATCCAGCCTTCCTCCCTTCCGGTCTCGATCGTGTTCTTCGCGGTCGCCGGCGCGAGCCTGCACCTCGACGTCCTCGCGGTCGTGTGGCTCCCCGCGACGCTGCTCGTGATCGTGCGCGCGGCCGGGCTGCTGCTGGGCTCGCGGGTCGGAGCGCTTCTCGCCGGCGCGCCCCGCCCGGTGCAGCGCTGGGCGGGCGTCGGGCTCCTCCCGCAGGCCGGCCTCGCGCTCGGGCTCGCGGCGCTCTTCGCGAACGCGTTCCCGGAGTTCGGCGCAGCGGCGAGCGCGCTCCTGATCGGCGTGGTCACGCTCAACGAGCTGCTCGCGCCGGCGGCGTTCCGGCTCGCGTTGATCCGGACCGGCGAGGTCGGGCAGCGCGGCGCCGCGGACGCGGCCGTCGACGACGCGCCCGTGGAGCTCGCGATCCACTGACGGTCGAGGCCGCGTCGCGAGCGCCTGCCCCCACACGTCGGGAGCAGCGTGAGCGCTGCGTGCGGGCGCCGACCGCCGCTCCAGGCGCGGGCGCCGGCCGACGCCGACCTGCCACTACCCTCGAGTACGGGTTCGGACGAGCGAGTCCCGACGCGAGCCGATCTGCCGCGCTCGCCCGGGGGTCTCCGTCAGGCGATGCCAGCCCCCGGTCATCGCCCTCGCCCGATGCTGCTAACGTGGTGCGCACCTGAACGGAAGGCGGGCCGCTCATGCCGCGATCACTGATCGTCGCTGCCGCCGTCGCCGCCGAGCTCCTGGGCGTCCCCTCCGCGCGAGCCGAGTACCCCTGCGCCGACGACGTGAAGCAGTTCTGTGCGGAGGTCCGGCCTGGCGGCGGCCGCGTCCACAACTGCCTCCGTGAGAACGCTGCGAAGCTCTCGCCCGCGTGCGGCGCCAGGCTCGCCGCCACCGAGGAAAGGATCCGGAGCCGTCTCGAGCGATTCGGCGTGGCCTGCCGGCGGGACATCGGTCGGCTCTGCGGCGCGGTCAAGCCGGGCGGCGGCCGCCTCCTCGCATGTCTCTTCAGGAACCAGGATCGGCTCTCGAGCGCCTGCGAGGAAGAGGTCGAGAGCATCCAGGAGGCGCGGGAGAAGGTCACCGCGGTGCGGGAAGCGTGCAGGGCGGACGTCGAGCGGCTGTGCAGCGACGTGCCGTCCGAGGCCGGCCTGCTGGTGGACTGCCTGAAGGCGAACGAGGGCCAGCTGTCCAGGTCCTGCCGTTCCGTCGATCCCGGCCTCACGAGCGCGGCGGCGGAGCTGATCGACGCGGTCGAGGCGATGTCGGGCCAGGAGCGGACGCGGGAAGCCCTGGAGATCCTCCAGGGCGTCGACACGATCGCCTTCTCGCGGAGCCAGGTGCTGTTCCAGGTCGACAGCTATCAGGGGCTGGGGGGGCGCGGGAACGCCAACCGGCTGCTGTTCAACCCTCAGCTCGTCTTCGGCGACCGGAGCCAGTTCGCGCTCCAGCTGAAGGCGCCGGTCCTCGCGGTCTATCCCGGCGCGGTGGGGGGCTCTGCCCAGACCGGGCTGGGCGACGTCACGACGTCGCTCGCGTGGGCCTTCTCCGGGAGCCGGCGGTCCCACCAGTACCTCTCGCTCGGGCTCCAGTGGCACACGGCCGCGCGGCCCGCCCTCGGCGGCACCTGGGCCGTGACGCCCGCCTATGCGACCTCCTTCGGGCTCGCGCGATGGCTCTCGCTCACCGGGCAGCTCGCCTGGGCCCGCTCGTTCGCCGAGGACGGCAACCAGAAGCTGAACCTGCTGGTGCTCGAGCCCGTGATCGTCGCCAATCTCCCCGGCCGGTCGTTCCTGGTGCTCGACACCAGGCTCGGATGGAACCTCGTCGACGATTCGTTCGTGCCGGTGATGAAGGGAGTCGTCGGCATCTTCACCGACCGGCAGAAGTCCCTGTCCATCTCCGCCTGGTATCAGGCTGCACTCTCGAGCGCTGCGAAGGCTCAGTTCTTCGAATGGGCGGTCGGGTCCGGCCTCGCGTACTTCTTCGACTGGTGACCTCGCGCTCCCCTCCGTCGCTCAGGGCAGCGCCGCGAGGAGCGCCAGCGCGAACTGCGGCATCGGGACGTCCGGGAACTTCTGCGCGTTGCCTCGCGCCTCGAGCCCCGAAAGGCCCGCCGCGGTCCTGCCCGACCAGAGGTTCTTGGCCGTCCGGGTGAAGTCGTAGGACGGGCCACCCGCGCGACCGGTCAGCTTCTTCGGGCTGATGTCGAGCCAGACCTTCCGCTGGAACCACAGGCCGCGGATGGTGACCTGATCGCCCTCCGAGATGATGTTCAGGTCGACGCCGGCCCCGGTGAGCTTGCCGGGCGCGGCGGTGAGCCGGACGTCTCGCCCGTCGAGGTTCCCCGCCCACTTCCCGTCGGCGGTGTACGTCAGGTTCACGGTCGGCCCGACCACCCGGTGCAGGCTGTACGCGGCGCTCCGGCCTCCGGTGAAGAGGAGCTCGCCGATCGGCTCGAACGGCGCGCCGCTCGGCGGCGGTGCCCCGAGCTCGGTCATCTTCACGGGGGTACCGGAGGGCGTCGTCGCGCACGCCGCGAGCAGGAGCACGGCGATGGCGCCGTGACGCGCTACCCCGCGAACGGACCGGCGAGGCGCGATGGGCTCGGCGCCATGGATCAGGCGGTTCATGGCAGCTCCTTCGCCGCACCCGGCACGCCGCGATGGCGGGCTCGGACCGTCGGCTGAGCCATCTCTCGCGCGATCGGCCGGCCATGAGAATTGGGCCTTGTGCCGACGACGGCACGCTCGCCGCAGCTCGAGGCGGCGGACGGACGCGCAGCACCGCCCCGATCGGGGCCGGCCGCGCGCCGATGGATGACTGCGCGATCCTTGCCGCAGCCGGCGCTGGGCCTGCGGTTCGAAGGCGCACCCGCCTTGACGTCTCTTCCGCACGCGCGCACAGACTGGTGCGTCTCGAACCGGAGGAGTCCGATGATCCGCCGACTCTGGCTCGCCGTTGCGCTGCTGACCTTCGCAGCGGCGGCTCGCGCGGAGGACCCCTGCGCGGCCGAGATGGCCAGGCTCTGCCCGCAGTCCCGCGGCGACCTGGAGCCGATGAAGTGCCTGCGGGCACACGAGGCGCAGCTCTCACGCGCCTGCAAGAGCGACCTCGACGCCGTGGTCGCGAAGGCCCGGTCCATCGCGAAGGGCGACTGCGACGGGGACGTCTACCGTCTGTGCAGGGACGTGGAGCCGGGCGAGGGCCGGGTGGCGGCGTGCCTCAGGGATCACGAGAGCGAGCTGTCCCAGTCGTGCCAGGGGGCGTTCAACAAGTGGCGCGTCGCGCGCATGGAGCTTGCCGCCGCGTGCTCGGGCGACGTCGGCAAGTTCTGCCACGACGTCCCGGAGGGCAGCGGCCGGATCTGGACCTGCCTGAAGGCTCGCCTCCCGGAGCTCACGTCCGACTGCAGGGCGGCGGTCCAGAAGCTGTAGCAGCCGTGGCGCCTCGCGGTCCTCCTCGACCGTGCAGAGCGCGCGCCGGTAGTCCCGCTCACGTCTGCCTCGAGAGCCGGTCGAGCCTCTCCAGCTCGTCGCGGCCGAGGTCGAGGTTCATGGCCGCCGCGGCCTCGGTGGCCTGGCTCGGCTTCGACGCGCCGGGGATGGCCACGACGACGTCTCCCCAGAAGCTCACCACCCAGCTCAGCGCCACCTGGCTCGGAGTGGCGCCGTGGGCGGCCGCGATGCGCTGGAGCTCCTCCACGAGAGGGCGCGTCCGCTTCAGCGCGGCGGGCCCGAGCGAGCCGGACACCCTCCTCCCCCAGGACACGGACGCCACGGCCGCCGGATCGTCATGGAAGCGTCCGGTGAGCACCCCCTGGGCGAGCGGCGAGTAGGCGATGAGCGTGATGCCGAGGCGCCTCGCGGCCTCGAGGACGCCGTTCCGCTCGATCGAGCGGTCGAGGAGGCTGATCCTCACCTGGTTCGAGACGAGCGGGATGCCCCTCCTCGCGAGGACCGCGTGTGCCTCCTCCATGGCGTTCGCGGAGAAGTTGCTCACTCCGACCGACCCGACCTTCCCCGCCTCGACGAGATCGCCCATCGCGTCGATCTGCTTCGCCACCGACGAGAGGCTGAAGGGCTGGTGGATCTGGTACAGGTCGATCGCCCAGGGCGAAAGGCATTCGAGCCGCTCGTCGATGGTCCTCGGGATGTTGCCCGCGGTCCTCAGCATCGGCCACCACTTCGTCGCGATCCGCACCGATCCCGGGGTCACCTTCAGGGTCGTGAGGGCACGCGCGAGGCTCCGCTCGGATTCGCCCCGGCCGTAGATCTCGGCCGTGTCGAACCAGGAGACGCCTCGTTCGAGGGACGCCGCGACGACTGCAGTCGTCGCCTCGTCGTCGAGGCTCTTCCAGAACCCTCCCACGAGCCCCCGGCCCTTGGAGAACTGCCAGGTGCCGAGACCGACGGGCGTCAGCTCGATGTCGCTCCTGCCCAGCCTGCGGCTCTGCGTCGACACTCCTCGACCCTCCAGCGGTCCGCCGCGCACGGCCGGCCTGCCGCGTGTCATATCGACACGCTCCAGGAGCTCATCGAGGGGGCAGAGGTGCTTCGGGACCTCCCTACCGCCCGACCTGCAGCACCACCCGGAAGCGCGCCCGGTTCGTGATCATCCGCTGGTAGGCCTCGTTCACCTGCGCGAGGGGGAACGTCTCGTTCCGCGAGGCGACCGCGTTGAGCGCGCTGAACGCGAGGGTCTCCTCGGAGTCCTTCGCCGTCCCGCTGGGCCAGCCCAGCACGCGCCGGCGGCGGCCGATGAGCTGGAACGGCGAGACCTGGATGGCATCCGCCGTCGCGCCGACGACGAGGAGCGTGCCGTTGCGGCCGAGGCCGTCGATCAGGCTCGACATGAGCTGCGCGTTCGGCGCCGTGGCGAGGACGACGCGGGCACCGCCCAGCTTCTGCAGCGCAGCCGCCGCGTCGCCCGTCTCCTGATCCACGTACTCGTGCGCGCCGAGCTCGAGCGCGAGCGCGCGCTTGTCGGCGCCGCGAGAGAGCGCGACGGTCCGGAACCCGAGCCTGCGGGCGTACTGCAGGCCGAGGTGCCCGAGCCCGCCGATCCCCTGCACCGCGACGAGATCGCCCGCCCGGGCATCGCTGTGGCGCAGCGAGTTGAAGGTCGTGACCCCGGCGCAGAGCAGCGGCGCGGCGGCCACCGCGTCGAGGGCGTCGGGGATCGCGGCGAGCGCCTCCTGCGGTGCGACCATGAACTCCGCGTAGCCGCCGTCGTAGCTGATCCCGCAGACGAGGCCGCGCTCGCACTCGATGAAGTCGCCCGAGCGGCACGCCTCGCACACGAAGCAATGCCCGCCGTGCCAGCCCACGCCGACCCGTTGCCCGGGGCGCCAGGCGGTCACGCCGGCGCCGACCGCATCGACACGGCCAACCACCTCGTGGCCCGGCACGCGCGGATAGGCCAGGCCCGGGTAGGTACCGTCTCGCACCAATGCGTCCGAATGGCAGATGCCGCAGGCGTCGACCGCGATGCGCACACGGCCGGCCGCGGGCTCGGGCACCGGACGCTCGACCAGCGCGAAGCCTGCGCCGGGCTTCGTGACCTCGACGGCTCGCATCGTCCTCGCCACGGCGACACCTCCGACCCGCGTCCGCCCGGCGCGCGACTCCGCCATCCGCCGGACGCGGCCGCCTCACGATGATCACCGTGCGATCGCGGGGCCCGCTGCGACGGCCGGTCCTCGTTCGCTCGGGTGACGAACGTCCAGCCCGCCGCCGGTACCGGTCCCCCGCAGCGCTGACGCCGCCACTGGCGACGCCTCGAGTCCTTCCTCGGCGAGACGCTCGCGTGACGTGCCTCGGTGGTCCACGGCCCGCTCGACCTCGAGGATCCAGCCCGCCTCGCCGCGCGCGAGCGCTACTCGAGCTGCCGCGTGCCGCCCGTCGGCCTCGCGTTCACGGCGGCGTCCGATGCACCGTGCGGACGAGCCGGGCGGTCTCGTACCCCTGCGCGGAGAGCCTGCCGAGGATGGACCGATACAGCTCGGGGCTCATGGACGGCGTCCGGGAGAGGATCCAGAGGTAGTCGCGGCCGGGGTGCCCGACGACCGCGTGGCCGTAGTCGTCCCCGAGCTCGACGATCCAGTAGTCGCCCCAGAACGGCCGGAAGAAGCTCACCTCGAGCTTGGCGTTCGTCGCCCGGTCGACGACTCGCGCGCGGCCCCTGGCCACCTTCTCCGGACCGTCCGGCGATCCTTGCCGGCAGCGGTTCACGACGTCGATGTCGCCGTCCTCGCGCAGCGTGTAGGTCGCCGTCGTCGCGGTGCAGCCCCGCTGGAAGCTCTGCGGGAAGCTGGCGATCTCGTACCAGGTGCCGAGGTAGCGCCCGAGGTCGACGTGCGGCACCGTCTGGAGCGGCGGCAGGTGCAACCGATCGGTCGTCGAGGTCGCGCAGCCGGTCGCGAGCAGGCTCGCGACGAGCGTCCGGAGACGCCTCATGGTGTCCTCCTCCATCTTCAGTAGTCCTTCGACCAGATGACGCTCGCGTCGCCTGCGTGCGCGTCGCCGTACCGGAGCTCGAAGTTCCAGCGCGGCGCGATCTGGTACTCCGCCTTCACCTCGTTCACGTTCTCGTTCTCCTCCGGCTTCGCGTCGAAGCTGTACGCGTAGCCGATGAAGAGCTTGTCCGTGAGGTACTTGCCGGCGCGGACCCTGGAGGTCTCGACCGAGATCTGGTCGACCGGCAGCTTGTTCGCCACGAGCCCCGTGAAGACCGCGCTCACGGCTGCGCTGACCATCGCCGCACCCGCCTCCTCCGACGAGACCGTGTTCACCCCGCTCGTGTTCAGGTTGATCTCGGTGCGGCCGGTGGCGATGAGCATCGCGATGGAGGCGTCGTCCATGCTGGGCGTCGAGGAGAGCCGGATCGACGGCCTCGCCACCGTCTCGCCGATGGTGACGGTCACGACCGCCTGGGGGTTGTCGTAACGAGCCACCACGTCGAGCTGAGCCGCCTTGACTCCGCCGCCCGGGAAGATGACGCGCCCCCGCTCGACGTGGAACACGCGCCCCGAGATCGGCTCGACCGTGCCGCGCACCACCTCCACGACCCCCTCGACCGTGAGCTCGCCGGCCAGGAGGTGCCAGGTCGAGTCTCCCTTCAGCTCCAGGTTCACCGCGGGGTACTCGCTCCTCACGAAGAGCTTGCCGGGGATGAGGAGTCGACAGCGCACCTCGAGCGGCTTCGGCGCCTCGGCCGTGGCGACCGCAACCTGCCTGCCCTCCGGCTCCACCTCCACGATGTCGCTGCGCTTCTCGACCGACTGGAGCGCGCGCGACGGCTTCAAGGGGAGCCGGATGGTGCCGGCCGCGAGCGTGACCGTGGCGTCGAGGAGCCGGTCGCCGAGGCTCGCCTCGAGCTCGATCGGGAGGTCCAGCGTGGCGAGCTCCTCGCCGTCCCGCGTCACCGTCACGCGCTGGAACTCCAGCCGGCCGGCGCCCCTGGCCACCGTCGTCCCCAGGCCGTGCACGGAGACCCGGCCGGAGACGCGACCTGCGCCGTGCCGGGCCTCGAGGCGCGACACCTCCATCGACCGATCCCCGAGCGTCGCCACGAGCTCGACGCCGGACCAGTCACCCAGCGTGGCGATGGCGGCGCGCCCGCCCTCGAGCTTCACCGTTCCGCGGGGTCGGAGTCCCCCGAGGGGGCCCGAGGCGGCGAGATCGATGGTGAGCCGCCCCGACGCGCTCCGCACCAGCCCGGGCACCAGCGCCGGGAGGAAGCCGAGATCGAGCGCGTCGCTCTTGATCTGGAGCGTGGCCGCCGCCTGGCGCAGCGCCCGTGGCTCGCGGAGCCCGTGCGGCGCGACCAGCGTGCCGCCGGCCCACAGGACGCCGCCCGACGGCGGGCGAAGGGAGAGCTCGGCCGTGGTGGTCGTGGCCTCGTGGCGGACCACGGCGGCGAGATCGCCGAGCGGCCGGCCCTCCAGCTCGACGGCCTTGCCGCCCAGATCGAGCCGCGCCTCGAGGCGCGCCAGCGTGCCCTTCGCCGAGAGGTGGCCGGAGAGCGTCCCGGCGATCGGCGTCGAACCGCCGGCGGCCCGCGCGAGCGGCAGCGGGGGCACGGTCGCCTCGAGCGTCAGCTGCGCCGCGCGCAGCTTCGCCGGGTCGGAGAGCCGCTCGACGGGGGCGCCGAGCGCGCCGTCGGCCCGGAGCGCCTCCGCGCCGCCGATCGAGGCTCGCGCGGTGAACGCGGTTCGCTCCGCCTCCGCCGTCAGCTCCACGCGCGCCGCGACGTCCCTGTAGCCCCCCCAGGCGCCGCCCGCGACCGAGAGCGTGCCGCTGCCGCGCAGAGCGGACGGCATGCCGCCGAGCGAGGCGGTACCGCTGACCGTGCCCGCCAGACCCTCCGGAAGCCCGGCCTTGCCGGCCAGCTTCGCGAGATCCACCCCGGCCAGCTCGAGCGCACCGCTGATCGGCGCGTGAGCGAGCGCGCGGAGCGTCGCCTCGGGATGGCGCACCAGGCCGACGAGATCGACGGGCAGGCGGACGGCGGCGTCGAGGAGCGGCGCACCTGCGAGCTTCGTCGCCGCCGTGATCCGCACCACGCCGCTCCCGCTCTCCAGCGCGACGGCGGCGGCGAGCGGGCCCAGGTCCTCCACGATCGCGTCGTCGAGCGCGAGCGCCACGTCCAGCCGCGGCGCAGCCGCGGTCCCCGAGAGCGCGACGCGCCCTCCCAGCGTACCCGTCACCGGAGCGGCCACGCTCGCCAGCTCGCGGAGCGCCTCGACGGGCCACTCCGCCGCATCCACGGTGAGCGCGACCGGCTCCTTCGATCGGCCGGCCGCGAGAGGCACCGCCAGATCGGCGGCGAGGTGGAGCGAGCCGCCGGCGGTCCGGAGTAGGCCGACGTCGCCGGTGAGCCGGCCGCGGCCGTTCCACCGAACGTCGCCGAGGACCTGCAGTCCGGTGAGGCCGCGCACCCCGGCGTCCGTGAGCTCGATGTGGGCCGCCACGCCGGGCGTCCGGGTCGCGCCGGTGACGCGCGCGTCGAGCGAGAGCTCGCCGACCACGCCGGCTTCGGCCGGCACGAGGCCGGGCGGAAGCCGGGCGAGGTCGAGGTGGACCGTCTCCACCCGGACGTCGAGCTCACCCCGCGAGCCCAGCCCGCCCGAGAGCGCAACCGAGCCCTGTCTGCCCAGGAGCTCCAGCCGATCCACGGCCGGCGGCGCGAAGGTGACGGCGGCAGGCCGGGCGAGGGCGAAGCGCGCGCCGGGCCATCGGATCGAGAGCTTCCGCACGTCCGCACCGCGCCGGTCCCGGGCGAGCCGCGCCGCGCATTCCAGCGCCACCGGGTCGGGTCCGACGGAGGGAACGGCGCCCGTGAGCGAGACCACCGCGTCGCCGCCGGCGGCGAGCGCCGCCGCCAGCTCCAGCCCGCGCGCCTCGGTCCCATTGATCACGGCGCGAGCCGCGCGCGCGGCGAGCCGGATCCGCGCCGCCGCCATCGGACCGGCCGCCTCCAGGGAGAGCGTCACCGCCTCGGCGCGCGTGGCGCCGAGGCTCAGGGCCGGCGCGTCCACCTTCGCCGTGACGGACGGGGCGACGCCGGTGCCGGACAGGGCGGCGCGCGCGCGGAGCCGCCCGCCGAGAGGCGGAACGGCCACGCCGGTGAGCACGCCGAGGTTGCGGGCGAGCAGCTCGAGGTCGCTGGCGTCCACCGTGACGTCGCCTCCGACGGCGCCCCGCTCGCGCCAGCGGCCGCGCCCGGAGACGGCCAGCCCGGGCAGCCGCGCCTCGAGTCGCTCCACCACCACGACGCCCTCGCCGGCGCGCCCCACGAGAGAGATCGGGCCCAGCTGCGCGTTGCGCAGCCGCGACGGAGCCAGCTCGAGCGCGATCCGGCCGCGCCCGTCGGAGAGCCCGCGACCGGCGGCGGCCCCCCGGGCGACGAGGTCGAGCCGTCCCCGCGGCGCCTGCGCCAGCAGCCGCGACGGATCGAACGCCGCGAGCGCCACGTCGAAGCCGAGGGCGGCAGGTGCGCCCGCGAGCTCGACCGCCACGGCGGCGCGCGCGGTGCCCGCGCGCTCACCGCCGCCGTCCGGCGCCGCGTCCAGCGCGGCGCTGACGATCGCCCCGTCGGACTCGGCGTAGCCCTTGCCGACGACGTCACCGCCGAGCGAGGCCGCCGCGCCGCCGAGCCGTCGCGCGTCGACCGCCACCACGCCGAGCCGCGTCACCGCGACCCGGAACGCGCGGGTGTGGAGGTCGCCCTCGCCGAGCGCCTCGACCCGGGTGTCGCCGAGCGCGGCGTCGAGCACCGTCACCTCGAGCCGGCCGCCCCGGATCGCCGCCGCAGCGTCGAGGGCGAGCGGCCCCGGCACGGGCGCGCCGACGGCGGCGCGCAGCCGAAGCCTCACGAAGCCGCCCGCCTCGCCCAGGGCCCCCTCGGCCTCGGCGTCGATCCCGGTCGCCTCCGCCGCCGTGCTCCCGTCCCGCCACAGCCACCGGAGGTCGCCGCCGCGAACGGTGAGCCGGGACAGCTCGATCGTCCAGCTCCGGCGCCCCGGCGCCGCGCCCGGTGGTCGGCCCGCGATCTGGGCCGGGTGCGCCGGGGCGACGGCGCGCGCCAGGGACGGATCGCCATCCGGCGACGGGACGAGGAGGATCGAGGGACCGTCGACCTGCACCGCGACGCCCACCTCTTGCTGGGCGAGCCGGGTGAGGTCGGCGAAGATCTGCGCGCGCGCGACGCCGAGCACGAGCCGCCCGTCGGGATCGCGGAGCTGGAGGCGACGGACCTCGAGGCCGCCGCCGGGAAGGACCTCCACGCCGTCGACCGTGAGCCGGCCCGCGATCAGCCCGTGCAGCTCGCGGGTGAGCAGCTCGGCGACCCACGCCCGGCCCGGAGGCGAGCAGGAGAAGCCCGCCAGGGCGGAGAGGCTCACTCCGAGGAGCGCGAGGGCCCCGAGCAGCGTCCAGCCGGCGGCCGCGACGAGCCTCGAGACGACGCGCCCCATGGCTAGTACGCCTCCCCGAGGGACGCGTGGAAGACGAGGATGGGCTCGCGGTGGCCGGAGTCGCCGGGCACGGTGGGGAACCGCTGCGAGAACGGGACGCCCGCGCTCAGATCGTTGGGGAGCCGGCAGCCCAGGTCGGCGCGGATCGGGCCGACGGACGTGACGTAGCGGATGCCCACGCCGAGCGCGAACTGCAGGTGGCTCAGGTCGAGCACCTCGTTGAACTGTGACGGCTTGCCGGAGGCCTCGGAGACGTTGCCGGCGTCGAGGAACAGGGCGCCCACGAGGTTGCCGGAGAGCTTGCGGCGCACCTCCACCGACGCCTCGAGGACCCCGTTCCCGCCGGTCGGAACCCAGATCCCCTCCTTGTTGACCATGGGGGAGAGCCGCTCCACCCCGTAGCCGCGCATGGAGGCGGCTCCGCCCGCGGTGAAGAGGCTCACGATCGGGGCCGCCCCCGACTCGTTGATCGGCACGATCGCCCCGAGGCGGGCCCGCGCGGCCAGCACGGAGCGACTGCCGAGCGGCGTGAAGTAGCGCACCTCGGGCACGAAGCGGAAGTAGGTGTAGCCGAGGCCACCGGCGGGGAACCCCTCCTGCAGCGAGAGCGACAGGTAGAGACCCTCCGTGGTGACGAGCGGGTGGTCGCGGAGGTCCCAGGTGACGCGCTGCTCCAGGTACGAGAGGAGGCACTGCTCCTGCGGGCAGTTCTGCACACCTGGGAGGTCGCTGATCTCGCCCACGACGTCGCTGAGCTGGTAGATCTCGAGGTTGTAGCTCGGCACGACCGTCCAGCGCGGCGCCGGCCGGAACGGGGTCCCGAACGAGACCTTCTCCGAGAACGAGCCGTAGGCCTGCTGCAGGTCCTTCTCCAGCTCGATCTTGACCGAGAGGTCCACCGCGTCGCCGAACACGCCGGGCTGCGTGAACTCCGCGGAGGCCTTGCCCACCACCCCCTCGCGGATCGGCGCGAACGGATCGGGGATCCACGCATACCCACCGTGTAGATCGAGCTTCAGCTGCCGCAGGTCGCCGAGCCAGTTCCGGTGCGTCCAGGAGACCTGCCCCAGCGCCTCCCAGCGCGAGGGCTCGAACCCGAGACCAGGCCCGAGCCGGAGCGTGTGGAAGGGGGCCTCGCGAACGGAGACGACGACCGGCACGGTGCCGAGCTCGGGATCGGGCGGGCCTCGGCTCACGCGCACGCCGGAGAACACGCCGAGCTCGAAGACGCGCGCCTGGATCCGCTCCAGCCTCCGCTCGTCGAACCAGTCGCCCGGCTTCACCTGGCGCGCGGCCTGCGCCACGACCTTCTTCTCCGGCACGGCGGCGGTGCCGATCACCGAGATCGGACCGAACCGCAAGCGCGGTCCCGCCTCGACCTTGTACGTCACCTCGGCGGCTCCTTCGGCTCCGCGGACGAGGGCCGCCTGCGTCACCGTGCCGGTGGCGTACCCGGTGGTCGCGAGCGCCGACTGGAGCTGGACGCGGGTCGCGTCGAAGGCCGCCCAGGTGAAGACCTGCCCCTGGCCGAGCGCCAGCGAACCGGCCTTTGCGCGCGCCTCCGGGGCCGCGTCGAGCCCCTCGATGTCGAGCCGGGCGACGTGCACCGGGCTCCCCTCGCGAACGCGGATCACGACGCGCACGCGCCCGTCACCCTCCGGCAGGACCTGCACGTCCTCCACGGCGGCGCGGTAGTACCCGCGCTCCTTGTAGAAGGCCACCACGCGCCGGCGGTCGAGCGCGAGGGCGTCGGGGTCGAGCCGCCGGGCGTCTCCCCACGCGAAGCGGTCCGACGCCCGCGTCGCCAGCTTGGCCCGGAGCGCGGACTCGTCCACCTCCTTCACTCCCTCGAACTCCAGGGAGACGATGACCGGCTCGTCGGGCGTGCCGCGGGTCCGGAGGCAGCCGCCGCCGGCGAGGAGGAGCGCGACGAGCGCAGCGAGCCGGACGGACCGCACGCCCGCGGCGCGAGGTCCCGCCCGCACCGACGCGTCGTGTCCTCTCGCCATGTGGCAGAACGCCCCGTCCGATCAGGATGGACGGTCCCGCTCGTACCGCGCCTCGCGGCACGTCTCCATCGGACCTTCGTCCACGAGCGGACGGGACCAAGGGCCGATCCCCGGAGGGACCCCTCCCGGGCGATGAACCGCCGCGTAAGCTCGCGTCACCATGCCGATCGGCTGCGCGGTCCTCGTCGCCCTCCTCGCCGCCGCGGGGGCGCCCCCGCCCCCCTCCTCCGCCGCCACACTGACCGTGGCGAACCGCGACATCGTCACCTTCCGCGCGACGGTCATCGGGAACGATCCCGCCGAGCGCGTCCGGGTCGCCCTGAGGCGCATCGACGACCTCCCTCCCGCGTCGCTCGGCGAGCCCGTCACGTTCGACCGCGTGTCGGTCGGCGACGAGCACGGGTTCGCGGTGCTCGTCGGGCGCAGGCTCGCTTTCTTCGTCACCGACGGCGACAGGGACCCGCTCGGCGACGAGGCGACGGACCGCGTCGCGGCGGCGGCGGCGGACCGGCTCGCCGACGCCCTGCGCGCCGGGCGCGAGCAGCGGTCGGCTCGGGTCGTGCTTCGCGGTCTCTGGCAGAGCGGCGTGGCGAGCGCGGTGCTGGCGCTCGCCCTCTGGCTCCTGGTGCGGCTGCGGCGAGTGATCGCTCGCGCCCTCTCGACGTACGCGAACCGCAGCGCGGCGTCGGTGCTTCGCGGCCGGATCGACGTCGCGCCGGTCGTCACGGCGGCCGTCCGCAGCGTCGTCTTCGTCCTGTTCTGGTCGGCCATCGCGCTGCTCCTCGACGTCTGGAGCACCTTCGTCCTCGGGCGGTTCCCGCTCACCTCGCCCTGGGCCGGCATCTTCACGGGTCGCGTCCTCGGCATCTTCGCCGCGGTCGGGCTCGCGGGGCTCCGAGCGCTCCCGGGGCTCGTCACGGTGGCGGTCATCTTCCTCGTCGCCCGCTTCGTCGCCCGCTTCCTGAAGGGGGTGTTCGACCGCGTCGAGCGCGGCGCCCTCGCCGTCCCCGGCCTGTACCCGGAGACCGTCTCGGCCACGCGGCGGCTGGTGTCGGCGCTCGTGTGGCTCGTGGCGCTCGCCGCGGCGTACCCCTACATTCCCGGCTCCGACTCGGGAGCCGTGAAGGGGCTGAGCGTGCTCGTGGGCGTGATGCTCTCGCTCGGCTCGACGGGGCTCGTGTCGCAGGCGATGAGCGGCCTCGCGCTCATCTACTCGCGCGCGCTCTCGGTCGGCGACACGGTACGGGTCGGCGACACCGAGGGGGTGGTGACCGAGGTCGGCCTCCTCTCGACGAAGGTCGTCACCGTCCCCGGCGAGGAGGTCACGTTCCCGAACTCGGTCGTGATCGGCGGCGCGGTGCGCAACTACACGCGGCTGTCGGGCGGGGGCGGACCGCTCGTCACAACGAGCGTGACGATCGGCTACGACGCGCCCTGGCGCCAGGTGCACGCGCTGCTGCTCGGCGCCGCGCGAGAGACCCGGGGCCTCGCGCGCGAACCGGCCCCTTTCGTCCTGCAACGCACGCTCGGCGACTTCTACGTCGAGTACCAGGTACTGGCACGGCTCGAGGTGCCCCTGGAGCGCGCGCGGGTGCTGTCGGACCTCCACGCGCACGTCCAGGACGCCTTCAACGCGGCCGGCGTCCAGATCATGTCGCCGCACTTCGTCGTGCAGCCGCAGGCCCCGGTGGTGGTCCCGCGGGAGCGCTGGGAGGGCGAGCCCGCGCCGCTGCAACGCGGGCGCGGGTGAGCTCGAGCGCGGCGGGGCGGCGCGCGTGACGCCGCGCCGCCCCGGCCTGCCTTCGCGTCTCGAGCGTCGCTCGCGTCAGCGGGGCTCGACCACCGGCGCCTCGTAGTCGGCCGGCGTGAGGGCGATCTCGATGCGGCGGTTCTGGCTGCGGTTCGCCGGCGTGTCGTTCGCGACGATCGGCCGGAACTCCGAGAACCCCGCCGCGCCGAGCATGTGAGGCGGGACGCCCCTCGACGTGAGGTACCGCACCACGGCGACGGCGCGCGCCGTGGACAGCTCCCAGTTGTCGCGGTACTGCCCGGACGCCACCGGGATGTCGTCGGTGAAGCCCGCGACGACGACGTTCTTCCCCTTCATGTCCTTGAACACGTCGGCCACGACGCCGAGCGCTGCGCGCCCTTCCTCGCTCAGCTTCGCCGACCCGGACGAGAACAGGATCTTGTCCTTCAGCTTCACGATCATCTTCCCGCGCAGCTCCGAGATCTCGATCTGCCCGGCCCGGATCTGGCGCTGCAGCGAGCCGGCGAGCTGCTCGTACTGGGCGCTCTTCGCCTCGGCGGCGGCCGCCTGCACCTTCAGCTCCTGATGCGCCTGCGTGGCGGCGGTGAGGTCCCTCTGCAGCGACTCGTTGCTCGCGGTGAGCGCGGCGACCTGCTCCTCGCACGCCTTCGCCCGCGTCTCGTTCGCCGCCGACTCCTTCGCCTTCTTCTCGTACTTGCCCGAGGTGACGCACCCCGCCGCCCCGACGAGGAACAGCACCACTCCGACCTTGATCTGTACTTGCATGGATCGCCCCCTGCGCTCGTGTTCTGCGACGGAGCGCTTATCGCGGCGAGCCCTCGGTCGGAATAGGACCAAGGCCGCACCGACGATCGGACCTGGGCTCGACCTCGGGCTCACCAGTGGTACTTCAGCTGGATCTGCGCGAGGAGGGCGCTCGAGTCGAGGTTCCGGACCGAGAAGGTCCGGCGCCCCAGCTCGACCCCGAGCGCGAGCGCGGGGCGGCCGGTGTAGAACACGCCGCCCGAGACGCTGGTGGCGCGTGAGACGCCGTTGGATCCGAGCGGCGCCGTGACGCCGTACCCGGCGAGGAGCGCGACCGGTACGCCCGTGAACGTCCCGAGGTCGAGATCGGCGGCGATCGCCGCGTCGAGCCCCGACTGTTGCTGCGTCTCCGCGCCCGACGCGGCGAGCCACACCCACTGGTAGTCCACGCTCGTGATGAGCCCCAGCGACCGGAACGGAGCCCACGCGAGCGCCAGGCCTGGCTTGAGCGTCCAGACGTTGCTCTGATTGAGCGCCGCGCCGGTCTCGAGGCTGCCGGAGTCGAGCGCCTTCTTGATCGCGTCGAACACCTGGATGGCGAGCCGCGGGGCGTAGCTGGCATCGAACGTGGCGGCCGCCCGGACGGGGCCGAAGCGGTGGCCGGCGGTCACGCGCCCGAACGCGCCGAACTGGACCTCCGCCCCGACGACGACCGCGGAGGGACCGTCGATCCCGGAGTAGAGCTGGGTCAGCGCGCCCAGCCCCGCGGAGATGCCCTCGTGGAGCTTCTTCTCGTAGGAGAAGCTCTGGGCCGTGGCCGCGAACGAGTACGTCGCGTCCCCCACGACCTCGCCGTGGACGTCGTACGTCGGCCCGGTCGCGCTCCCGGACCCGTACAGGAGATCCGCCTCGAATGCGGTGACGGCGAACGGGGAGCGGACGAGGAGCGACGGGGTGAAGACGTGGCCCGCGAGCATCCGGTCCGCGGCTCCCGGCGCCGCGTTCGTGTCCACCGGGCCGACGATCTGCGCCGACGCGGGCCTGCTCGCGAGGGCCGCGAGGACCGCCGCCACCACGCCCGCTCGACCGGGGAGCGCTACCACTCCGTACCCCAGGCGCCTTGCCGCCCCTTCATCGACACCTCCAGCCCTCCTCGTGCGTCCCGCTCCGAGGTCAGCGGACGCCTCGCCCGCCGTTCTCACGCGATCGACGCAGGAAGCGAAGCCGATCAGAAATGGGACGAAGGACGTATCCCGGTGTCGCGTGGCCGCCCCTCCCGGCTGGCGGTTCCTGCCGCCCGCGCCGTGACCGCCGAACGCGTGCGCGGTCCAGGCGAACCCCTCGCAGGGCTGGACCTTGGTCGTCTGTCCCGTCGTGGCGGCGTGCGCGATCGATCGCTCACCAGACGAAGGACGCCGCCTCATGCGCACCCAGCTCGTTCGGCTCGCCGCCCTCGTCGCCGTGGTCGGCGGCGGGCGCGCGCTCGCGGACGCGCCCTGCCTCGCCGACGCGGACCGGCTCTGCCCGGGGATCCCGGCCGGCGACGGCCGGCTCTGGGCGTGCCTCCTGCGCAACGAGTTTCAGCTGTCGTCGTCGTGCCAGCAGAACGTGCGCGAGGTGCAGCGACGCGCCGCCGAGTTCAACGCGGACTGCGCCCCGGACGTCTACCGCTTCTGTCCGAGGATGCCGCCCGGAGCAGGGCGGATCCTCGACTGCCTGCGCGTCCACGTGGGCCGTCGCGAGCTGGCCACGAACTGCGAGGACGCGGTCGTCACCGCGCTCGAGCGGCTCCAGGACTTCGCGGACTCCTGCGCGGAGGACGCGGCGCGCCTCTGCGCGGGCGTCCCGGCCGGAGGGGGAAGGTTGTTCCTGTGCCTGCGGTCCCAGTCCGAGCGGTTGTCGAGCCGCTGCCGGCGCGCGGTGTCCCCGTGACGACGCCGGCCCCGCCGAACGTCCCCGCCGCGAGGAAGGGGAGCGTCTCGCGGGGACCCGCTCGACGGACGCTGGCTTCGCTGCTCGTCCTTTCGCTCTCGGCGGTGCCCGGGAGCGCCGTGCCGGCACCGCCCGTGGGCCCGCGCAGCGCCCTCGTCCGGATCGAGTACGACCCTCCGAAGGAGCCCGCCCACCGTCCGCTGTACGAGCACCTCCGGGAGCGGAAGGTGCTCGAGACGTTCGCCGAGGTGTTCGGCGTCGTCCGCCTGCCGCGCCCGCTGACGGTCCGGTTCGCGGGGTGCGACGGTGAGTCCAACGCCTGGTACGAGAGCGAGGACCTCACCGTCACGTTCTGCTACGAGCTCGTCGCCGAGTTCGAGCGCGCCTCGGCGGGCGCCGCCCCGTATGGCGTCTCCCGGGACGACGCCATCGAAGGACCCGTGGTCTTCGTGCTCCTCCACGAGGCCGGGCACGCCATCTTCGACCTCCTCGACGTCCCGATCCTGGGGCGCGAGGAGGACGCGGCCGACCACCTCGCCGCGTACGTCCTGCTCCAGGCGGGCAAGGGCATCGCCCGGCGGATCCTCACCGGCGCGGCGTGGATGTACAGGCACGACGCCGCGAGCCGCGCGCCGGACGAGAGCGACTTCTCCGACGTCCACGGCCTGGACGCGCAGCGCCACTACAACGTCCTCTGCATGGCGTACGGCAGCGACGCGGAGTCCTACCGTGGCCTCGTCGACAGGGGGTACCTGCCGAAGAACCGCGCCCAGGGGTGTCACGACGAGTACGAGCAAGTCGCTTTCGCCATGCGGCAGCTCGTCTGGGCGAGCCTCGATGCCGGGGGAGCCGGTCGGACGCGCGTGCTACATCAGCCGTCGTTCGACGTGCCCCGCGGGGCGGCGCCCGCGACGCGGAACGCGGCGGGTGCGCCCGCGCCCGGGACGGAGGGCAGGTGACCGGGCGGGCGGAGGCGCGTCGCCGGCGACCGATGCGCGCTCACCTCCTCCTCGTCGCGCTCCTGGTCGCCACGCGTGGGGCGCCCGCCGCGCGCGCCTCGGACGACGGCGCCGCGCCAGGCATAGACGAGGGCGCCGCGCCCATCGAGGGCACGACCGCCGCGGAGCCCTGCACGTCGAGCACCTCCTGCGCCGCCCGCCTCGGCCACGGCAACGTCTGCGTCGCAGGGCGCTGCACGGAGTACTTCGATCGCCGCGACGCCTACGGCCTGCTCGGCCTGCGGACGACCGCGGCGCCCACCCCGCAGCGCCTCGTGCCGTTCGTGGCGGCGGTCCCCGCGATCGGCTACTCGCCGTCGTCGGGGCTCCTCCTCGGGTTCGCGGGGACGATGGGCATGCTCCTCGGCGAACCCGAGGACACCACCATCTCGAACGCCACGGGCACGCTCCTCTACACGACGAAGAACCAGCTCATCGTCAGCGTCGCCGCCACGGCCATGACGGCCGGGAACGAGTGGGAGATCCTGGGCGACTGGCGCTTGCTCCTGTTCAACCAGGACACGTACGGGCTCGGCGCCTCGTCGTCACCGCTCGCGACCGGGGTCAGCATCAACGGCTGGGGCGACCTCGCCGCCATCCCCGGCGCCCAGCCGATGGACTTCGACCTGCTCCGCCTCCACCAGAGCGCGTTGCGCCACGTGGCCGGGAGCATCTACCTGGGAGTCGGGTACCGGTTCGACCGTTACTACGGCATCGTGGACCGGAGGCTCGATCTCTCGGCCTCGCCGCCGGTGGTGACGAGCCACTTCGCGTACAGCCGCGTGCAGGGATTCGATCCCGGCGCGTACACGCTCTCGGGCCTCAGCCTCGAGGCGATGTCCGAATCGCGCGACTCGACGATCGCGCCGTATCGCGGCTGGTATGCGCACCTGCGCTTCACCGGCCACCCCACGTGGCTTGGGAGCACGCAATCGAGCACGATGATCTCGGCCGACGGGCGCATCTACGTCGGGCTGTCGGACGAGGATCCCCGGAACCTGCTCGCGTTCTGGGTCCTCGGGTCGGGGGTCACGAGCGGCCGGGTCCCGTACCTCGCGCTCCCGGCCAGCGGCTGGGACCCGCGCAGCACGTCCGGCCGCGGCTATGTCCAGGGACGGTTCCGAGGGACGGCGATGGTCTACGGCGAGGCGGAGTGGCGGTTCCGGCTGACCGCCGATGGGCTCCTCGGCGGGACCGTCTTCGCGAGCGCGCAGACCTTCTCGCGCCCGGCGGTGAAACTCCCCGCGTACGGCTACACGGAGCACGGAGAGGACCTCTTCGACACGATCCGCCCCGCGGGCGGCCTGGGGCTCCGCGTCATGCTCCTGAAGCAGTCGCGCACCGCGCTGCGCGTGGACATCGCCGGCGGTGAGCGCTCGATCGGCTTCTACCTGGGGGCAGGCGAGGCGTTCTGACGTGCGGGCGCTAGAGGTGAGCCGCCAGCTCGGTCGGGGGGGCGGTCCGATGCACCTCTCCGGCGGGAGCGCCGTCCACCGACGCTGCGATCCCGAGCCGGTCGGCCATGCGGACCAGGTCCGCGAGCGAGCGCGCCCCCATCTTCTCGATGACGCGCGCCCGCTGCACCTTGACCGTCTTCTCGGAGGTCCCGAGCTCGTACCCCACCTGCTTGTTGAGCAGGCCGGCGGTGACGAGGGCGAAGACCTGCCGCTCGCGCGGCGTGAGCGTCCGGTAGCGCTCGCGGAGATCGTGGACCCGATGACGCGTCTCCTCGTTCTTGAGGGCGCGCTCGATCGCGGCGGCGACCGCGGCGAGGAGCACGTCCGAGGAGACGGGCTTCTCGAGCAGGTCGAGCGCCCCGTGCTTCATCGCGCGGAGGGTGGTCGGGACGTCGGCGAACCCGGTCAGGAACACGAGCGCGGGCGCGGTCCCCGAGCCGAGCTCCTCCAGGAGCGCGAGCCCATCCATCCCCGGCATCCGGACGTCGCTCACGATGCAGCACGGCAGGTCGACGCTCGGCAGGCGCGAGAGGAGCTGGCGCGCCCCTTCGAACGCCTCCACCGCGTAGCCCGCGGAGCGGAGCACACGGGTGAGGCCGGTCCGCACCGACTCGTCGTCGTCCACCACCAGGACCAGCGTGTCGGCTGTCATGAGGGCCTCCCCCGGACGTCCGCGGCGCCGGCGCTCGGCGCTGCGGGTAGATGGAACTCGAACGTGGCCCCGCGGTCGGCGTTGTTGCGGGCGAGGAGCCGGCCACCGTGCGCTTCCACGATCGACCGGCTGATCGGCAACCCCATGCCGAGACCGCGCGGCTTCGTCGTGAAGAAGGTGTCGAACGCATGCGCCAGGGCCTCGTCGTCGAGCCCCGGTCCGCTGTCCCGGATCGAGACGTCTACGCCGTCGGGCTGCGTCCGCCGTGCCCGGATCGCGATCGTCCGCGGGGGGCTCTCCCCGCCCATCGCCTCGAACGCGTTCAGGACGAGGTTCATGACGACCTGCTCGACTTGCACGGGATCGCCCAGCACGGGCGGCAGCCCCGCGATGACGTCCACCGAGATCCGGATGGCGCGAGCCACGGCCTCCTCCCGGAAGCGCCGCGCGACGTCTCCGAGCAGCGCCGCCAGGTCGAGCGGCGAGCGCTCGACCTCCTTGCGCCGGAGCATCTCGCGCATGCGCCCGAGCACGTCCGCCGCGCGGCGCGTCTCGTTCACCACGTCGCGGAGCGTCTCGCGGAGCTCGTCGGGGTCGCGTCCGGCCGAGGAGCCGAGGAGCCGCTGCGCCGTCTCCGCGTTGCTGAGGATGGCCGTGAGTGGCTGGTTCAGCTCATGGGCGATGCCGGATCCCATCTCGGCGAGCAGCGCCGTCCGGCTCATGAAGGCGAGCTCGTTCCGCAGCCGGGTCGTCTCCTCCTGCGCCCGGCGGTCGTCGCTGACGTCGCGGATCCCGCAGCAGAACAGCTCGCCCGCCGCCGTCCGCAGCTCGCGCAACGTCACCTGCACCGGCACGGTGGAGCCGTCGCCGCGGCGCGCGCACAGCTGCTGTGGGCCTTCGCTCGCCAGGAGCACGTCGATGGCGCTGCGGCCGGCGAGCCAGGCGGCCTCCGGAGCGAGGACGAGCAGATCCTGGAGGCGCTGGGCGCGGAGCTCGTCGCGCGTGCGGAAGAGGATCGCCGTCGCGCGGCCGTTCACGAGCTGGATCCGCCCGTTCCGGTCGGCGAGCAGGATGGCGTCCGGACCGGCCTCGAGCACGCCGGCGAGACGACCCTCCGTCTCCACGGAAGCTTCGTGGGCCCGCTTGCGCACGATCGCGGTGGCGAGGACCACTCCGACCTGCTCCACGACGGAGAGGGTCGCGCGCCTCCACGAACGTTCCCGCCTCATCGTCCCGACGACGAGCACCGCCTCCGTCGTGTCGCCGACGACGAGCGGGAGGATCGCGGCTGATCGCGGGCCGTGGCGCGCATAGAACTTCCGCTCGCGAAACGCCTCGCGAGGCAGCATCGCACAGGAGCGGAATGCGACGCGGCGGCCCGCCCGCAGCTGTTCCATCAGCCACGGGTGCTCGTCCGCGGTGATGGTCGCGACGGGGAGCGCGCAGCCGTGCCGAGACCACTCGTGGGCGAGCGCGAGCCGTCGCTCGGGCCACCTCGACTCCCACAGCATCACGCGGTCCGCGCGCAGCCGCCGCCCCACGGCCTCCAGCGCGGCGACGATCTCGTCGGGCAGCGCCGAGACCGTCGCGTGGACGAGCCGCCTCGCGAGGGCGTCGACGAGGCTCTGGTGAGGTGTCCTCCCGAGCCCCTCTCGCCCGCGTCGCGGCTGCATCGGTTCGCCCCCTGGTCCGTCGCGAATTCTTGTGCAACGGTGGGGCGGCCCACAACAAGCTCACTGGGGGTGCCTCGCCTTCTCACCCGTTGGTGCGCCGGCCGGATGCAGTAAGCGACGACGCGTGCGGCTGCAGGACGCGTGCGGATGGACCCGGGAGGACGCTCGCCGCCCGCTCGCATGCACGGACGAGGAGGGTGCGCGACGACGTCCACGGGCAGCGCTCGACGGATCGGCGGGCCGTGGACGTCGTGGTGATGCGGGAGGCGTGCGACGCGACGCGCGCCGGGGTCACTTCTTCTTCTTCTTCGCCTCGTGCACGTCGGCGGCCAGTGTCTCACTGTAGGCGAACCCCACCCGCGTACCCACCGTGACGCCCTCGAGGTTCTTCGGGTCGCGCACGGCGAGCTTCACGCGATTTCCCCTCGGGCCCTTGAGCGTGACGGAGCTCTTGTCCGGCGCGATCGCCTCCACGGTCGCGACCCCGCCCAGATCCGAGGTCATCATCACTCCCGGCTTCTGGCCGGCCGGTGCGCGATAGACTTCCGAACCGACGGAGAGCTCGGGAGCGGGCTGGTCGGCGGCGAGCAGCCACAGCGTGAGCTGCTGGTCGAGCGTCGCGGTGACCACGTCTCCCGGCTTGACCTGCTTCAGGTTCCGCGCCTCCTCGCTGGCCTTGAAGGTGGTCTCGGATCCGTCCTTGCCGACCAGCGTCACCATCCGTGTCTTCTGATCGATCGTCTTGACCTTCGCGGTGATCGTCTCGGTGCGCGACGCGCTGAACTGCTTCTGGTCCGCCGCCGAAGCCTGCGCGGCGGCGAGACACAGGGCGACCGCGACGAGGTTCCTCGTGATCATGGGTCCATCCTTTCGTCGCCCCCCAAGCGCGACGGGTGCCGCGAGACGTCGGGGACGCGGCTCGACTATTCGCGAACGGCGAGCGAAAGGTCATTGGCCAAAGGTCGGAGTGCGTCGCCGAGGCGGCCCTCGTCGCACTGGCCGCGCCCGTTCGCGCTGGCGCTGCCGCGGAGGCGCCACGCGGAGCGGGACCAAGGTCCGATTTCCCTGCGGGGCTGGCCCCCCGGATGATGGCGTCGATGCCCGCGAGCCCCATCCCGGCGGTGCTCGTCCTGCTCCTCGCGCCCGCCGCGGCCGCGCGGGCGCAGGAGCCCACGGCGCCGCCGGTGGAAACTCCCGCGGTCCCGCCGGCGTCCTCCGCCGCCCCGGCGGCTCCGGCCGAGGCGCCCGCGACGAGGAAGGGGTTCGCGGTGCAAGGGGGCTGGGGCTACTACGAGGTCACGCACGTCGGGGTCTCGTACCACCTGGACGAGCGCGCGGCCGTCGCGCTGTTCGGCGGGTACGGGGTCGCGGGCGGCGCGCACACCACGACGATCGGCGCGACCTTCTCGCACGCGCTCTTCCGCCCGTTCTGGACGCTCGAGCCGGGGTGGGACCTCAAGGCGATCTACTGGACGCGATCGGACCCGAGCTACGACTGGACGAACCTCTCGTTCGTGCTCGGCGCCTATCTCGCGAAGGCTCTCGGACCGCGGCTCCGGCTCGCGCTCGACGGCGGGGTCGCGCTCACCGGGGTGCTCGAGTCGGATCGGAAGCAGAACTTCGACTTCGGTCACCCCACACGATGGAACGGCAGCGTATGCGTCGAGATCAGCTACCGGCTCGGCGGGCCATGAGCGTCGCCGGACGCGCGGCGGCGGCGGTGCTCGTCCTCGCGGCGTGCGAGAAGATCGACTACCTGCCGCCGAACCCGGTGGCGCCGTGGCCGACCCGTGTGCTCATGCACCGCGGCGGCGGCTCGGACGGGCCGTACCTCCCGAACACCCTCCCCGCCGTCGAGTGGGGCGCGTCGATCCTCGACGGCGTCGAGATCGACATCCAGCTCAGCGCCGATGGGACCCTCTGGCTCGGCCACGACAACGAGGTGCTCGGCTGCGACGGACAGGGCGTCGGGTGCTTCCAGGATCTTCACGACGGCGAGATCGAGGCGGTCGCGTACTGCGACGACCCCTCGTCCGGCGCTCCGGTCCAGCACTACGTGCGGCTCGCCGAGGTGTTCGCCGCGATCTCCGTCGAGTTCCCGGACAGCCTCTTCTCCCTCGACATCAAGGGCCAGTATTGCCGGTCGGTCGGGAGGGACGAGGCCGAGGCCATGGCGGACGAGCTGGATCGCCTGGTTCTCGCGAACGGCATGGGCGGGAGAGTCGCCGTCGAGAGCGAGCAGCGCGCCTTCCTGGAGCGCGTCGTCGAGAAGTCCACGCCGGTGTTCACGTTCGTGAACGCGCTCGGCGACATCGACGGGCCGCTCACGGCGGCGTCGAACCTCGGCGCCACCGGGATCTCGTTCAAGTACGACCCCTCGAGCGAGCCGCTCGACGCGAGCGTCGTCGAGGGCCTGCACCGGGTCGGCTACCGGATCATCGTGTGGACGATCAACACGCCCGAGGACATCGCGAAGGTCTGGCCCATGCAGCCGGACGTCATCGAGACCGACAGCGCCGACTTCATGAGCCACGTCCCGCAGTGATCGCCCCACCGGAGGAAACATGGAAGCTCGCCGCCGCTTCGCCACGGTCCTCGCGCTCGCCTGCGCCGCCACGCCGGTCGCCGCGCTCGCGCAGTACGCTCCCTCCCCGCCGCCCATGAGCTCCTCCGGGCCGCACCGCGGCCGCACGGAGGTGACCGCTCTCGCCGGGTACCAGCTCAACACCGACGTGAGCACGGTCGAGGGGCACGTGAGCGTCGGCGACGCGCCCGTGTACGGCGCGGCGGTCGACATCGAGACCCTCCCCGGCGCGTGGGCCGAGCTGATCTGGCTCTACTCCGAGCCGACCGTCACCTTCTCCGGGACGCCCCTCCTCTCCGGCAGCTCACCGATGAACGTCGCGACGCACTACTTCCAGATCGGCGGGATGAAGGGGGTCCGGCGCGACCGCGCGACCCTCTTCGGCGGCGCGACCATCGGGGCGGCGCTGTTCATGCCCGGGACGCTCCGGTACGCGAACGGGTCGAGCACCTCGCTGAGCGACACCTGGCGCTTCGCCTTCACGCTCGGCGCCGGCCTGAAGGTGGACCTCTCGGAGCACGTCGCCCTCCGCTTCGACGCACGCGTCGCGGCCCCGGTGTACTTCAGCAGCGGCGCCATCTACGTCGGCGGGGGCGGAGCCGGGCTGGCCGTGAGCGGCGGCATCCCGGTGTGGCAGTGGAACTTCCTGGGCGGCCTCGTCCTCCTGCCCTGACCCGCCGCGCAGCGGCGCGCTACTTCTTCGGCGGGTACGCCTCCAGCAGGTGGCGCACCGCGTCGTCGATCGTGTCCTTCACGTTCGCGGTGCTGGTGACCGTGTCCGTCGCGGTCCCGCGCCAGAAGAGCTTGTGGGTCTTCGCGTCGACGAAGTCGAGGAGCAGGGTGCCGTCGGTGTACTCGGCGACGTCCGCCACCGGGACGGCGACCGGCGACGGCCCGTACGGACCGTACACGTAGGCGCCGCCGTACGCGTAGCCGTAGTTCGTGACCTCGATGCGGCTGTGGGACCATCCCAGCACCGAGACGAGGAAGTCGGGCTCCTTGTCCGGAGCGGCCAGGAGGAGCCCTCTCTTCGCCATCTCGCGGTCGATCGCGGTCACGATCATCGCGCGCACGGCCGGGTTGCGGACCGGAGCGGCCTGCTCGGCCCCGGGAGCGGTCGTGATCCACGCGTAGGTGCGGTACTCGGAGAACGGCGTGGCGGGGTCGTACTGGGTGTTGATCTTCACCGTCGAGCAGCCGGCGAGCGCGGCGGCGACGGCCAGCAGCGAGCAGCGTGCGGGTGTCATCCTCTCCTCCTCGTGTGGCGCCGGCACGGGCCGCCGGGGGCTCGGGTGGACGGCCTCGCGCAGCTGCGCCAGCGGCGCCACCCCTCTCAGCGAGTACCGCAGTCAGTCGGGAGCCGGGATGGGACCTTGGTCTCCCGCGCCCGTCCGCGCGGACCGCGCCCGCGCTGCACGGGAGCGGACGGGCCCACGCCGGTCGGCGTGCGTCCTACGGGCTGGGACCATCGTCCAATTCTCCGGACCGGCGGGCCGGGCTTCTCATCCCGGCCACGGCCGCCGCCGCGCACTCTGCGCTCGCAGCGGTTCGCGCCGCCAAACGCCGCCTCACAGGAGGTCCGCACCATGAAGAAACGCCTGCTCGTCGCCACGCTCGCGCTCACCGGAGCCGTCCCGTCCTTCGCGCAGCAGCCGGCCCAGGCTCCGCCGCCTCCTGCCGCCCAGCCTGCCGCCCCGGCGCAGAAGTCGCTGTCGCAGCAGTGGGGACTCTACGTGTATCCGTCCAAGGGCCAGACCAAGGACGTCCAGGACAAGGACGAGTACGACTGCTACCAGTGGGCGAAGCAGCAGAGCGGGATCGATCCGCTCGCGCCCGCGACCGCGGCGCCGGCCCAGCCCGCGGAGGCCCCGAAGGGCGGGGCGGTGAAGGGCGCGGCCAAGGGAGCAGCGGCGGGCGCCGCCATCGGCGCCGTCGCGGGCGACGCGGGCAAGGGCGCCGCGATCGGCGCGACCGCCGGCGGGGTGAAGGGCGTGGCGGGCAAGAAGAAGCAGCAGGAGGCGGCCGCGAAGGAGGCGACCGCGGCGACGCAGCAGCAGGCGCAGCAGACGACGGCCACGTTCAACAAGGCGTTCGGCGTCTGCCTCGAGGGGCGGGGCTACTCGGTGAAGTGATCGCGCTCGCCCGGACGTCCGACCGGGGAGACAGGCCCGCCGCCGACGAGCTCGCGACGCTCGCCGGCGGCGGTCGCGCCACGGCCCCTAGTACCCGCCGAACACGCCGATCACCACCGCGAGCGACTGGGCGTCGTTCACGGAGAGGAAGTCGGCGGTCGTGTAGTTGTACCGGACCGCGAAGTTGAGCCCGATGGAGGAGGCTCCATGGGCCGCCGTGAACGTGAGGCCGACCTCCGGGCTCGCGATGAAGTCGAACCCGTCGTCCGCCCTGGCGAGGTCCGTCGTCTGCGCGTAGGCGTACGTCCAGACGCCGCCGAGCCCGACGCCGATGTACGGCTGCAGGGGGCCCTCCAGGAGGTACGCGTGCACGAGCGCCTTGAACCCGAGCTGGTCCGCGTACCGGTACACCGGCCCGCTCAGCGTCCCGCCGTTTGGCGTCGTGGTGGACAGGAGCGAGTGCGTCTGCTCGAACCGGTTGTAGGTGAACCCGAGGCCGACCGAGAGCCTCTCCTTCACCATCGACCGGCCCTCGAAAGAGAAGCCGCGCCAGCTGGTGGAGCTCACGAACTTGTCCGAGAAGCTGCCGAGCGCGGTCGAGACCTCGTAGTTCAGGATGTACATCGTCTGGCGCGGCCGGTACGTCTCGAACCCCTGCGCGCCCGCGCTTCCCGCGGCGAGGAGCGCGCCGACCACGGCGGCCCTGGCGATCGTCGTCTTCATGGCATCCCTTTCACGGTGGTCAGTGGGTGTCGAGGTACGGCGACTGCGCGAAGGCGCGGTCGACCGCGTTGACCGCGCGCTGGACGTCCACCGTCCCCGTAGTCGCAACCCCGTACATGGCGGCGACCCACCGGATCGGGAGGGTCCCGCCCGCCGGCGCCGTGAGATCGCCCATCTCGAGGATCACGCTCCCGAAGTGATAGCTGCCCGCGTAGCTCCAGCCGTAGTAGCACCCGGAGTACGAGTAGTAGCCGCACCAGTAGCCGGGGTAGTAGACCGTCCCCGTGCCCTTCAGCAGGGAGGCATGGAGCCCCACGTTGGCCACGGCGAGCGGCGCCGCCGTGTACCCGAGCGCCGCCATGTGCGAGTCGATCGCGCTCTGGAGGCCGGAAGGCAACGGCTCGGTCGTCGACACCGTGTCGTTCACGACCTTCATGGTCGGGTCGAGGTAGTACGTCGAGAGCGGCTTGAAGTCGAAGCCGGGCGACTGTTGCGTGTACACGGCCTCGCCGAACACCACCTCGTCCGGCGCGCCGTAGCTGCCGCAAGACGCGAGGAGCGCCGCGGCGAGCCCCCAGAAGAATCGATGCGTTCTCATTCGGACCTCCAGCAGGAACCGGAACCCAGCCCTTGACCGGTCGTTACATCGCGTGTTTCCACGCTTCCGAGAATTGGACGATGGACCTACCCCCGAAGCCGCGCGACCCGCGGCCGCGCCGAGCGCGTGGCGGCGAGCTTCCCTCCCGCGGCGCATCATCCCGCCAGGGGATGGACCTTGGTCGTCTGTCGCGGCGCCGTCGCCTGGGCGAACAGTGCAGCGGTGCAGCTCGTACCGGGCGCTGGAACTGGAGCGGCCATGGTGGATGCGGCGGCCGGACGAATCCTCGTCGTGGACGACGACGAGTCCGTGTGCCGCGCGCTGTCCCGGCTCCTCCGGTCGTTCGGGTTCGAGGTGAGCACCTTCGGGTCCGCGGCGGAGCTGCTCGCATCGGGTCCGCCGGACGACACCGTCTGCCTCGTCGCGGACGTGCGGATGCCGGAGATGAGCGGCGTCGAGCTGTGCGAGCATCTCCACGCGTCCGGGCGCTACCTCCCGACCGTCTTCGTCACGGCGCACGGCACGGAAGGCCTGCGCTCGCTCGTGCTCGAGGGCTCGCAGGTGCTCGAGAAGCCGGTCAGCGCCGAACGGCTCATCGCCGCGATCGGCGTGGCGCGCCGGCAGAGGCCCCCGCACCGGCCGTGGTGAGCCCTCGCCCGGCGAGGCGACGCGCGGGTCCACGAAGGACGCATCCGACCCGGAGACGGGCTCTCGATGGGTTCCCGGTGGCGATCGAGGCGACGCCGCTCACCCGTGCCCGCACAGGATCCGGCGACCGGGAGGGACGACATGGCCGCCACCCCTGCAGGACCCAGGACCTGGCTTTCCGAGGCCGACTGCGAGCTGGAGGACTTCCGGGCGCTCGTCGAGCGGGCGACCGAGATCCGCGACTACCCGCTCGCCGCGTCGGTCGAGGGGAACGTGCTCCTGTACGACGGCGATCGACTCCGTGGCCTCGCCGCCGACCCGGCGCGCCGCCGAGAGGTGCAGGCGGAGCTGTCCCGGGCGCTCTCCGACGGCCCCGGCATCGTCGTGCTCGAGCACGCCTTCCCCGATCCCGAGGTCGTCGACCGGGCCACCGAGGTCTTCGAGGCCCTGATCGCCGACCAGCACCTGGCCGGCGCGACCGCGGGCGACCACTTCGCGAAGCCGGGCGCGAACGACCGGGTGTGGAACGCCCTGGAGAAGCTCGCCGTCCGCGCCCCGGAGGTCTTCGCCGACTACTACGCCAACGACCTCGTCGCCCTGGTCTGCACCGCGTGGCTCGGCCCCGCCTACCAGATCACCTCGCAGGTGAACGTGGTCAACCCCGGCGCCGCCGCCCAGACCGTCCACCGCGACTATCACCTGGGCTTCCTCCCGCCCGAGGTCGCCGCGCGGTACCCGGCGCAGGTCCACCGGCTCTCGCGCTTCCTGACGCTCCAGGGCGCCGTCGCCCACCGGGACATGCCGGTCGAGAGCGGCCCGACGATGTACCTGCCCCGCTCGCACAGGTACGAGCCCGGCTATCTCGCCTGGTGGCGGCCGGAGTTCCGCGCGTACTTCGAGGCCCACCACGTCCAGCTTCCGCTGCGGAAGGGGGACGCGGTCTTCTTCGACCCCGCGCTCTTCCACGCCGCCGGTCGGAACCGGACCGCGGACGTCCGGCGCATGGCGAACCTGCTGCAGATCTCCTCCGCGTTCGGCCGCGCCATGGAGGCGGTGGACCGCGAGCGCGTGGTGAACGCCGTCTACCCCGTGCTGCTCCGGCGGAAGGCCCAGGGCGCCGGAGAGCCGTGGCTCGCCAACGTGGTCGCGGCCTGCGCCGAGGGCTATCCGTTCCCGACCAACCTCGACCGGGACCCGCCGGTGGACGGCCTCGCCCCGCGCGCCCAGGCGGAGCTCGTGCTGCGCGCGCTGCGCGAGGAGTGGACCCCGGACGCGCTGAGGCTGGAGCTGCGGGCCGGCGCCGTGCGCCGCGAGAGCTGACGACCGCTCACCCCGCGATGAGCGCGATGGCCCCGAGCACCGCGAGGATGCCCGCGCCCTGCGGCCGGCTCACGCGCTCGCGGAGCACGGCGGCCGCGAGCAGCACGGTGCTCGCCGGGTACATCGAGGACAGGACCGCGGCGACGTCGAGGCGGCCGGCCTGCGTCGCGAGCACGAAGAACGCGTTCCCGCCTGCGTCGAGCGCGCCGGAGAGGACGACGAGCGGTGCCGCCGACCGCGGCGGCGCCCACGCCCGGCGGCGTACCGTCGCCGCGCCGAGCGCCATCGCCAGGGACGTCCCGCGCGCGGCGGCGAGCGGCCAGAAGGTCCCGCCCTGCGCTCCGTGGTGCATGAGCACGAGGAAGGCGCCGAAGCCGCAGCCGGCGAGCAACGCGAGCGCGAGCCCCTCCCGTCCCTCCCCGGGCGGCCCCGCGCGCGCGACGAGCCAGATCCCCGCGAGCGCGAGCGCGAACCCCGCGAGCTTCGAGCCCGGCGGGATCCCCTCCGCGAGCGCGCTCCACACCACCGGGATCGCCGCCGAGAGCACCGCGGAGACGGGCGCGACGACCGCCATCCGCCCCACCGCGAGCCCGCGGTACAGCGCGGCGAGCCCGACGGCCCCCGCCGCGCCGCCCGCGACGGCCCAGGCGACGGCGGCGCGCGCAGGCGACGGCTCGCCCAGGAGGAGCGCCGTCGCGACGATCAGGGTCACGCCGGTGGCCTGGCCGACCACCAGGACGCCGAGGACGGGCGAGCGCTTCGACGCGAGCCCGCCGGTGAAGTCGCCCGACCCCCATGAGGCGGCGGACCCGAGACCGAGCAGGACGGCGGCGACGCTGGAGGGCATCCGCCGGGAGCCTACCCGGACTCATCCGGAGAGCGCGATGGTGGGATGCCGTAGCCTGGGCGGCCGGTGGCGGGCCGGCAGGTGGAGCCTCGGCCCCGCGGGGGGTCAGTCGGCGCCGAACTCGCACTCGGCGCAGAGGAGCACGGCGTCGGGGCCGTCGCCCTGCTCGACCGCCGTCTCGCGGTGAACGGGCTGGCCGCAGCGGTCACACTCGGCGGTGGTGTCGAGGTCGAGGCGCGCCCGGGTGTCGATCGGCGGCCGGGTGAAGGAAGGGAGCTCGGTGGCGGTGTGCATGTATGCTTGCTAGTGCGCGATGGCGCGCACCGCGACGCTCCGGCGTGTTCCCGCCGCCGAGTGATCCCGAACCGTGGGTGCGGGCGGCGAGGACGCGAGCAGGGCAGCGTGGCGACGCTCGAAGAAGCGCGGCCACGACCGGAACCGCAGCCGCGATCGATACCGAGCGCCCCCCGCGCCGCTGCGCAAGCAGGACGTCGGCGGGACGCGTGGCGCTTCTGGTCGCGTTCGGTGGAACGAACCCGAGCTCCCTTCGTCGCAGCCGCGCCGGAGCGAGACGCTCCCGACCATGGGACACCTCCATCGCCTGAAGCAGCAGTACAGCGAGCTCGTCGAGCGGCTCGGCGCGGGGTCGGTCGCGATGCCCGAGCCGGACGACGCGCGCGCCCGGCAGGGCTGGCAGGAGCTTCTCGAGATCCTGTTCACGCCGGAAGAGGCGGCGCTCGCGTCGCGGCTGCCCGTCCGACCCATGACGCTCGGCGCCCTCGCGACGCGCCTCGGGACCGACGCCGCGACGCTGCGCGCGCGCCTCGAGCCGCTCTGTGACAAGGGGATCGTGCTCGACGTCGTGGATCCACGCGGCGGCGAGCCGGTCTACGTGCTCGCGCCGCCCGTCGTGGGCTTCTTCGAGTTCTCCCTGATGCGCACCGACGACGGCCTCCCGAAGAAGCGCCTCTCCGAGGCGTACGAGGCGTACATGCACGGCGACGACACGTTCGCCCGCGAGGCCCTCGGCGGCGACACGAGCCTGGGGCGCGCGCTCGTGCACGAGTCGAAGCTCGCGGACGAGCCGATGCCGGACGTGCTCGACTGGGAGCGGGCATCGGAGGTCGTGTCGAGCGCGAGGGCCTGGTCGGTCACGAGCTGCTACTGCCGGCACAAGGCGCTCCACCTCGGTCGCGCGTGCGACGCGCCCATGGAGATCTGCATGTCCCTGAACGGCGGCGCGGAGTTCGTCGCACGCCGCGGCTTCGGGCGCGCCGTCGAGCGGAGCGAGGCGCTGGAGGTGCTCGCGGCCGCCCGCGAGCGCGGCCTGGTGCAGATCTGTGACAACGTCCAGCGGACGCCGGCGTGGCTGTGCAACTGCTGCGGCTGCTGCTGCGAGCTGCTCGCGGGAATCACGCGCTACGATCTCGCGGCGGTGAACCCGAGCGGCTTCCTGCCGCGACGAGATCCGGACCGGTGCGCCGGGTGCTCGCGATGCGCACGGGCCTGCCCCGTCGGGGCGATCACCATGGTGCCGGTGCGCGAGCCGGGGACGAGGAAGAACGAGCTCGCGCCCGTGCGCGACGACGATCGGTGCATCGGGTGCGGCGTCTGCGCGGACGCGTGCCTGAAGCACGCGCTCGTGATGGCGCGTAGCGAGCGCCCCCGCGTCCCGGTGAACGCCGTCGAGCGGGCGGTGCGGATGTCGCTCGAGCGCGGGCGCCTCGCCGAGCTGCTCGTGGACGGCGGCGATCGGCTGGGGGCGCGATTCCTGCGACGCGCCCTCTCCGCCATCACGAACCTGCCGCCCGCGAAGCAGCTCCTCGCGACCGAGCAGGTCCGGTCCCGCTTCGTCCGAGCCGCCCTGTCGCGGACCTGAGCGCGGCGGACCGCCCGCGGGGCGGACCCAGCCACGACGCTCGATGCGGCGCCGACCGCGCCGCGCTCGGGCTGCTTCGCTCTGCCGGATTGCGGCGCTGCGATTCACGCCTCGCCTGCTCGCCGGTCCGACACGTTTCGCGTGACCCGGCGCGCGTGTCCCGGTTAGACGGGGGGACCGATAATACGCCGCACCAACCGCCGGAGGGCCGATGGGATCGAGGGCTCGCATCACGATGGTTTCGCTGGGCGCACTGGCCTCGGTCGGCGCGATCGACGCCGCGGCGTCCGCACCGGATCCGGAGTCGTTCAGCGCCCCCCTCCCCGGCCTCGACGCCGAGCAGCGCGCGCGCTTCGAGGCCGGTCGCGCGCAGTTCGAGACGCGCGAGGGGATCGCGGACGGGCTCGGGCCCATCTTCAACGGCGTGAGCGGGGGCGAGACCCCGGCGGTCGCATGCGCGAGCTGCCATGACGTGGGCGGAGCCGGCGGCGGCAGCGATCTCTTCGAGACGCGGTTCGGCCGGCGGCTCGATGGCGGAGGCTTCGATCCGCTCGCGGCGCTCGGGGGGACGCTCCTCCAGGCGTTCGCGATCCCCGGCTTCGACGCCGAGAAGGTGCCCGCCGAGGCCGACGTCACCGCGCGGCGGCGGTCGATCCCGCTCTTCGGCCTCGGCCTCGTCGACGCGGTGCCCGACGAGACCTTCCACTCGATCGCGGCGGCGCAGCGAGAGAAGACGCCCGAGACCGCCGGGCGCGTGAGCATCGCGACCAGCCGGGCCAACCGGCAGCCGGCCGTCGCGAAGTTCGGCTGGAAGGCCCAGATCCAGTCGCTCCTGGAGTTCGCCGGGAGCGCGTACGTGAACGAGATGGGGATAACGAGCTCGGCGTTCCCGGTCGAGAACTGCCCCGGCGCCGCTCCGGGCACCTGCGACGACGGTGTCGCCGACCCGGAGGACGACGGGACCGACGTCGCGCGGTTCAGGGACTTCATGACCTTCCTCGCGCCCCCGCCGCGGGGGCGAATCACGCCAGGCGCGGTGCGCGGAGAGGCCGCCTTCGAGCGCGTCGGCTGTGCGGACTGCCACGTGCCCACGCTCACCACGGGCTCGAGCCGGTTCGCCGCCCTGGACAACAAGGCGTTCCACCCCTACTCCGACTTCCTGCTGCACGACATGGGCTCCCTCGGCGATGGGATCGGCGGGGCGCAGGCGGACGCGAGCGGGATCGAGGCGGTGGCCACGCGCAACGAGATGCGGACCCAGCCGCTCTGGGGCCTGAGGCTCGTCGACCGTTACCTGCACGATGGGCGCGCCACGACGTTGCCGGACGCGATCGCGGCCCACGACGGCCAGGCCGCGACGGCGCGGCGGAGGTTCTTCGAGCTCGGCCCGGACGAGCAGGAGGATGTCGTCGCGTTCCTGAAGTCGCTTTGACGCTCGGCAACCGTTCACCGCGTGCCCGGTCTAGCATGCGAGGATCCTTCCGCTCCTCCTCGCCCCTCGCCGTGAGACTACCGGCGCGAACTCCTGCCGCACCTCTCTTGCGCTATCCGACAAACCGCGATCTCGCGCCGGCTCGGTGATGGAAGCTCGGGACGTGTCCTCGCCCAGGAGGCGTCGATGTTCCGGCTCTCCCTCGTGCTGCCGCTCGCCGCTCTGCTCGTGCCCGCCGCCGCGTCCGCGGCCGCGCCGGTCCTCCCGCTCCCCGTACCGCAGAAGCAGGGCACCGTCAGCGTCGAGTCCGCGCTCGCGGCGCGACGCTCCGTTCGTGCCTTCACGAACGAGGCGCTCACCGTGGCGGAGCTCGGCCAGCTCCTCTGGGCGGCGCAGGGCGTCAGCGGACCGGACGGCAAGCGCACCGCCCCGTCGGCGCGGCACCTGTATCCGCTCGAGCTCGCGGTGGTGGTGCAGAACGTGGAGGGTCTGGCGCGGGGCAGCTACCGGTACGTGCCGGCTCGCCACGCCCTCGAGCTGCTCGCGCCGGCCAGGGGCGGCGACCCGATGCTGACCCGCGCCACCTCGCAGCCGCAGGTCCATGCCGCGCCCGTCGTCTTCGTCGTCGCCGCGGTGTACGAGCGCATGGACGCCGGGGCGCGGAGCACCACCTGGACCGACTACGAGGCGGGCCTCGCGAGCGAGAACCTCCTGCTCCAGGTCGTCGCCCTCCGGCTCGCGGCGGTCGTCGTCGGCGGCATGGATCCCGCCGCCGTCCGGGAAGCCGTTCGCTTCACCGGGCACGAGCGTGTCATCGTGCTGATCCCTGCGGGTCATCCGGCCGGATGACCCGCGGCCCCGGTGGCGTGCAGCCGTCAACGCCGTCGCGCAGCGCGCCGGATCGCGCCGGCCACCGAGACGACGGCGGCGACCAGGATGAGCCACGCGCCCTCTCCACCGCGTACCATCGCAGGCCTCTCAGGGCTCGGGATCGGTGGTCGCGGCTTCGAGGCCGTACCGCTTCACCCGCTCCGCGAGCGTTCCGCGGCTCACGCCGAGCCGGCGCGCCGCCCGGGTCCGGTTCCCTCCGGCGGCCGCGAGGGTCCGGGCGATGACGCTCCGCTCGAGCGCCTCGACCTGCTCCCTGAGCGAGACGCGGGGCTGCCGGAGCGGGGGCACCGCTGGCTCCCGCCCGAGGGCCGGAGCGCCGCGGCCGAGCGCGTCGAGGCCTATCTCGGGCCCGCCGCCGAGCGCGACCATGCGCGCCACCGCGTTCTCGAGCTCCCGCACGTTCCCCGGCCACTCCGCTTCGCGGAGCGCCTCGACGACCTCCGGCGAGAGCGACACCTCGCCGGCGCCGAACCGCTTCGCGTAACGGCTCGCGAGGTCCGCGACCAGCGCGGGGATGTCCTCGCGGCGCTCGCGCAGCGGCGGGACGCGCAGCTCGATGACCGCGAGCCTGTAGTAGAGGTCCTCGCGGAAGCGCCCCGCGCGCACCTCCGCGGCGAGATCCCGGTTCGTGCAGGCCACGACGCGGACGTCGATGCGCTCGATCCGACCCGCGCCGACGGGCTGGATCTCGCCGGACTGCAGCACACGCAGGAGCTTGGCCTGCAGCGGGGCCGGCAGCTCGCCCACCTCGTCGAGCACGAGCGTCCCGCCGTCCGCCTGCGCGAAGAAGCCCCGCCGAGCGTCCGTCGCGCCGGTGAACGCGCCGCGCGCGTGCCCGAACAGCTCCGACTCCGCGAGCTCGGCGGGGATCGCGGCGCAGTTGAAGACCACCAGGGGCGCCGAGGCGCGCTGGCTGCGGGCGTGCACCCGCGCGGCCACGAGCTCCTTCCCGCTCCCCGTCTCGCCGTGCACCAGGATGGTGATGTCCCTCGGCGCGACCCGGTCCGCCGCGTCGAGCAGCCGCCGCATCGCGAGCGAGCGGGCGACGAGCGAGCCGTCGGGCGCGCGCCACGCCGCCGCGCGAGCGGGCTCCAGCCGGAGCACGGGCCCGCCGCCCGTCCCTCCGGCGCGCTCTCGCGCAGCCCCGCCGTCCGTGCGTGATGTCACGTACATCTCGGTCTCCGTTCCGGGCCCCTGCCGCGGCCCCGTCCCGCGATGGCGCGCGGACGGAGGACGGCACTGCAACGGCGGCGCCATGACGGGCTCGCGCGGGAACCGCCCGGGAACCCCCTGGATCGCGGGCCTCCCGCACCGATCCGGCCGTGAGCCGTCGGGATTTCACGAGATCTCGTGACCGGAACGGCGGCTCAGTCGTGCCGGAAGCGGTGCTTGCTGATCCGCAGCGATCGGATCCTGGAGTCCAGGGTCGAAGGCGGGATGCCGAGCCTCGCCGCGGCCCCGGCCGGACCCGAGACCTTCCCGCCGCTCTCCGCCAGGGCCGCCTCGATCATCTCCCGCTCCCGGCTCGCGAGCTTCTCGCGGAACGGACGCGGCACGGGCTGGGCCTTGCTCGATTCCCCTCCGAGCCAGCTCTCGTCGACGGAGAAGGTGTCCGTCTCGCACAGGATGACGGAGCGCTCGATGACGTTCTGGAGCTCCCGGACGTTGCCGGGCCACGGATAGGCCTGGAGCCGCTCCAGCGTCCTCCGGTCGACGCGGGCAAAGCGCTTCCCGACCGCGCTCGCGTACCGCGCCACGAGGTGCTCCACCAGCAGCGGGACGTCCTCGCGCCGGTCGCGGAGCGGCGGGACCTCGATGGGGAAGACGCCGAGGCGGTAGAAGAGATCGCTCCGGAACGTGCCGGCGTCGATGGCGGCCCGCAGGTCGCGGTTCGTGGCCGCGATGACGCGCACGTCCGCTCGCAGGGGCTGCGACCCGCCGACGCGCTCGAACTCGCGCTCCTGCAGCACGCGCAGGAGCGCGACCTGCGTCTCCATCGAGAGCTCGCCGATCTCGTCGAGGAAGAGGGTGCCTCCGTCCGCGAGCTCGAACCTGCCGAGGCGACGCTGGAGGGCCCCCGTGAAGGCGCCCTTCTCGTGCCCGAACAGCTCGGACAGGATCAGGGTGGCCGGGACCGCGGCGCAGTTCAGGCCGACGAATGCGCGCGCGGCCCGCTGGGAGCGCTTGTGGATGGCCCGCGCGAACAGCTCCTTTCCGGTCCCGGTCTCCCCGGTGATGAGCACGGTCGAGTCGGTCGGAGCGACCTTGGCGACCCGACCGAGGACGGCGCGCAGCGCCGGCGAGCGCCCCACGATCTCCTCGAACATCGACGAGCGATCGATCTCTTCCTTGAGCGCCAGGTTCTCGTGCTGGAGCCGGTCCTTGAGGGCGCCGAGCTCTCCGAGCGCCCGCTCGAGGTCGCCGTAGAGGCGGGCGTTCTCGAGGGAGATCGCCGCCTGCGACGCGAGCAGCTCGAGGACCGAGGTCCGGGCGGGCGTGAACACGCCCGGCGCGAGATCGTTCTCGAGGTACAGCACGCCGACGGGCCTCGCCTGCTTCACGAGGGGCAGGCACAGGATCGAGCGAGCGCGTCGCTGGATCACGTAGGGGTCGTCCGTGAACGGGCCCGAGATCGCGGCGTCGTCCAGGATCACGCGCTCCCCGGTGCGCAGGACGTGCTCGAGCACGGCGCGGGGCAGCTCCGTCGAGGTCGCGGGCGCCTCGAGGAGGCGGACCGCGATGCCGTCCGGAGCCGTGGTGGCCTCCGCGTGGATCCGGTGCTCGTCGCCGGAGGGCAGGACGAGGAGGCCGCGCGCCGCGCCGGCGTGCTCGACCGCGATCACCATCAGCGTCCGGATGAGCCGCTCGAGCACGATCTCGCCGGAGACCGCCTGGGAGGTCCTGACCACCATGGCGAGATCGAGCTGCTCCACCGACGCGCCGATGGTCGTCGTCGGGCGAGGCGAGGCCACCTCGGCGCGCAGCGACGGATGGCGCTCCTCGAGCTGCCGCACCTTGCCGTCGGCGCCCCACCGGGCGTGGGCGTCCCTGCTCGCGCGGAGGTGCGCGTGGGCGATCGTGTCGAGGCCGCGGGCGACGTGGAACCGCGCCGCCAGGTCGTGCGCCAGCGCCTCGAGCTGGACGAAGCCGCTCTCGCGCGCCAGGGCCACGGCTCGCTCGTGGAGGCGCATGGCCTCGACGTCCCGGCCCTCGAGGCGCGCGAGCTCCGCGTCGACCAGGGCCACCCGGCTGTCGAAGTTCGCCGGGCAGTGCTCGGCCCACGCCGCGAGCTGGCCCCGGCTGGCACGGACCGCCTCCAGGTGCGCGCCCCGCTCGGCGCCCGGCGCGCGGTCGTGGGCCGCCGCGTGCGCGACCGCGGCGTAGAGGTGGTATTCCGCGACCTCGAAGAACGAGTACGAGGTCCAGAGGAGGGGCTCCGCCCGCGCCGCCGGCTCCACCGCGGATGCGGGATCGCCGACGTGGCAGCGCGCCTGCATCTCCCGGATCCACGTCCAGCACGCGAGCACGTCCGGACGCCCGGCGCCGTCGCGGCGCTCCCCGGGCCTCACGCCGCCCACCGCGCCGCCATCGCCGGTCCCGCCGCGGAGGGTCCGGACGAGCGCGAGCTGCCCGGCGATCAGCTCCGCGATCAGGCCGAACCGGGCGTTGCGGGCGAACTCGAGCCCGAGCGCAGCCTCCCGCTCCACCTCCGGGAGCGGCTCTCCCGAGGCGAGCAGGTTCGTCACGAGGTTCGCACACGCGTACGCGGCGAAGGTGAGATCTCCGCTATCCTGCGCCGCCACGAACGCGCGCCGGATCAGCGGCCGCGCCGCGTGGAGGTGATGCATCCAGGGGACGACGTGGTGCCCGTAGAGCAGGTGGACGCGCGCGGCGAAGCGGTCCAGCCCACGGCGCTCCACGAGCTCCTCGGCCAGCTTGCCGAACGCGAAGCCCGCGCGATCGTCGCCGAAAAACGGCCCCAGGATCATCCCGAGGTAGCCGTACGCGATGCACGATGCGTCGGTGTTCCCGTGCTCGAGGCTCACGTTCGCCATCCGCGCGACGACCAGGCAGTACAGGTTCCGGTCCGCCCATGACGCGGGCGGGAGGACCTCGACGAGGACGTCCAGCGTGGCGCGCCACTCCGGATCGCGCATGGGAGGCAGATCGACGAGCGCGTCGATGCTGCGGTCCCCGAGCTGGCGCCAGATCCGGTCGTACTCCAGCCGGACCTCCTCGTCGCCCGGGTGCGGCGACCAGTCGACGCCGAGCTGCCGGAGGTACTCGAGGCCGACCTCGATGGCGCGATCGCTCCGGCCCGCGGTCATGTAGAGCGCCGCCCGCACGCACGTCACGGCGGCGCGCTCGACGTGATCGCCCGCGCAGCCGGAGAGCGCCGCGAGGCGCGCCTCCGCCGCCGGAAGGTCTCCGGTCAGGAACTCGCACTCCGCGCGGTGGAACGAGAGCCCGAACGCGAGCGCGTGCCGTCGCGACCACGCGTCGGCGGGCAGCATCGCCTCCCCGGCGGCGAGGTAGCGGAGCGCGGACGCATAGGCCGTCGACGCGCGCGCGCGCTTGCCGGCGAGGAGGTCGAGCTCGACGACGCGCTCCCGCTCGTCCTCCGCGCGAAGGAGCGAGGCCCCCCGGTCGAGCTGGTTCACGATCTCGAAGATCCGCTCCTCGAGCTCGCCCGGCGGCGTCCGGGCCGCGAGGAGCCGGCCGATCCGGAGGTGGACGGCGGGCCGCTCCGCGGGCGGGAGCAGCGCGTACGCCGCCTCCTGCACGCGGTCGTGGAGGAACGCGTATGCGCCGTCCACCGGCTCCACGAGGCCCGCCCGCACGGCCTCCCAGAGCGCCGCGTCGACCTCCGCTCCGGAGGCCTCGAGGACCAGCGCGAGGGTCGCACGCTCCGCGCGATTCCCGAGGCACGCGAGCAGCTTCAGCGCCTCCCGGGCTCCGGCGGGCAGGCGGGTCAGCTTCCCGACCATGAGGTCCACCACGTTGTCGGTGAACCCCTTGGCGCGGATGCGCGCGAGCTCCCAGGTCCATCCGGCGGCGTGAGGATCGAGCGCGAGCAGCCCCTCCTCGACGAGCGCCGTCAGGAACTGGATCGCGAAGAACGGATTGCCCCCGGTCTTCTCGTGCACGAGGCGCGCGAGCGGCTCCGCCCGGTCGCGATCGCAGCGGAGCGCGTCCGCGACGAGCCGGCCGACGTCGTCGCGCACCAGCGGCCCGAGGACGATCTCGCGCACGCGCCCCCCGCCCCTGCGGATGGCCTCGAGCGTCCCCGCGAGCGGGTGCCCGGGGCCAACCTCGTTGTCCCGGTAGGCGCCGATCACCAGGAGGTGCCGCACGTCGGGCGCGGTGAGCAGGTGCTCGAGGAGGTGGAGCGTCGCCGCGTCCAGCCACTGCAGGTCGTCGAGGAACAGCACGAGCGGGTGCTCGCGCCGGGCGAACGTCCCGAGGAAGCGCCGGAACACGAGCTGGAACCGGTTCTGGGCTTCCTGCGCGGGGAGGTCCGGGAGCGGCGGCTGCGGCCCCGTCACGCGCTCGAGCTCCGGGACGAGGCTCACGACGAGCTGGCCGTTCGGGCCGAGCGCCCGGCGGAGGGCGTCCCGCCACCGCCCGAGCTCCGCCTCGCCCTGGGCGAGGATGGGGCGAACGAGGCCGTCGAAGGCCTGGGCGATCGTCGCGTACGGAATGTCCCGCCGGTACTGGTCGAACTTGCCGGCCGCGAAGAGGCCGCGGGACGGGACGAGCGCCCCGTGCAGCTCGCGAACGACCGAGGACTTGCCGATCCCGGAGTACCCGCGCACGAGCACCAGCTCCGGCGCGCCGTGGTTCACGACGCGCTCGAACGCGGCGAGGAGCGTCTCGATCTCCGCCTCCCGGCCGTACAGCTTCTCCGGGATCCGCAGCCGGTCCGGCGCGTCGTGCGCGCCCAGCGGGAACGGCTCGATGCGGCCGCGCCGCTCCCACCCGGCGAGGCACCGTCGCAGATCGGCCTCCAGGCCCGCCGCAGTCTGGTAGCGCTCCTCGCCCGCCTTCGCGAGGAGCTTCATGACGATCGCCGAGAGCACCACCGGCACCCCCGCCACCCGCTCCGCGGGCGGCACCGGCTGGCGCGCGACGTGGCAGTGGACCCACTCCATCGGCTCCGTCGCGGCGAACGGGAGCGCGCCCGTGAGCAGCTCGTAGAGCGTGACGCCGCACGCGTACAGATCGCTGCGCGAGTCCACGGAGCGGTTCATGCGTCCCGTCTGCTCCGGGGCCATGTAGGCGAGCGTTCCGGCGATCACCTCCGGCGGCTCCGGCGCCTGCCGCTCGCGCGGGAACCGCGACGCGATCCCGAAGCCGGTCAGCCACACCTCGCCCGTCACCGCGTCCGCGAGCACGTTCCCCGGCTTCACGTCCTTGTGGATGAGGCCCCGCCCGTGGACGCCGCGGAGCGCGCCGGCGAGCCCGATCGCGACGCGGAGGAACGGCTCGACGCCCCAGGGGCGCCCGACCTGGCGCGCGAGGAGCTCACCGCCCGGGTCCTCGAGCAGCAGCGTCTGCTGCCCGTCCCGGCGAACCAGCTCCAGCGGGCGAGCCGCCCACGCGGGATCGAGGCTCTCGCGCAGGGCCCACTCGTGCTCGAGCCGCACGCCGCCGCAACGCCCGGGCCGCGTCGGACGGGCGCGCACCACGAGCAGGCCCGGCCGCTCGCCGTCCGGCGGGCTCCGGGAAAGGACGAGCGCCTCGTCCTCCCAGACGGTCTCGAGCGGTCGCGCCGATGGTTCCGCCATGCCCGATCGATTCCCTCGCGTGGATGTAGGCGGGGCGACCGGGCGACGCAGCGCCGTCGGCCTCGCCGGACGGGGTGCTCCCGGCCCGGCGCCTGGGTGGTGACGGAACCCGGAGCAGCCCGCGCAGACGTCGAGCGCATCCGACCAGGATCCGAGCGGGCGGGCAGCCGGCGCGCCTCCGGGGCCACCCCCGCATCCCGGCGAGATCGCGCTCCTCGCGCACCTGGCGCGGTCGCTGCAACCCCGGGTCTCCGCAGCACCCACGGACAGCATTCACCCCGAGCGGAAGCTCGAAAGGAAGGATCATGATGTCGAAGCTCGCCCTGCCCCTCGCCGCGGCCCTCGCGCTCGCGGCGAGGTCCGTCGCCCTCGCCGCCCCGGTCCCCTCGTCCACCGACGAGGCCCGCGCGATGGCCGGGGACAACGCCACGCCGGAATGCCCGAAGCCACCCGCCGCGCGGGTGCCCTCGTCGACCGACGAGGCGCGCGCCGTCGCCGCTGCCGCGCTCGACCGGGCGCCGCCGAAGGCGCCGACCGACGAGGGCCCCACGACCATCTCCAGCACGGACGACGCGCGCGCCGTCGCGGCGGCCGCGGCCGACGAGAAGCCCGCGCTCCACGCGTGCGCCGCCCCGCCTGCGGACGACCACGCCTGAGTCGAGGAGACCGACATGACGACGATCGCGATTCTCGGCACCGGCAGGATGGGCGGTGCCTTCGCGAGACGGCTTCACGCCTCGGGGTTCCAGCTCACGCTCTGGGACCGGACCCGGAAGAAGGCGGAGCGGGTCGGCGTGGGACGGGCCGCCGCCACGCCCGCGGAGGCGGTCCGCGACGCCGCGGTCGTGCTGAGCAGCCTGACCGGGCCCTCCGCGGTCCGCGAGGTCTATCTCGGCCCGGGCGGCGTGCTGGAGGAGGCCGCCGGCAAGGTGCTCGTGGAGATGAGCACCGCCGGCGCCGGGGTCATCGAGGAGCTGGGCCGGCGGACCGTGGCGAGGGGCGCCGTGCTCGTCGAGGCGCCGGTGATGGGCAGCGTCCCCGCCGCCGAGGCAGGGACCCTGGCCGTCCTCGCGGGCGGCGCGCGGGAGGACGTCGACCGCGTCCGCCCGGTCCTGGAACGCCTCGGCGAGCTGCACCACGTCGGCCCGCTCGGGAGCGCATCCCGCCTCAAGCTCGTCGCGAACTCGACGCTCGCCATCACGAGCGCCGCCGCCGCGGAGCTGCTCGCCGCCGGCACGCGCGTGGGGCTCCAGCGCGAGCAGGTCTACTGGGCGCTGGCCCGGCTCGTCCCGGGCCTCGACGCGCGGAGGGCCGGCTACCTGCTGGACGGCCCGCAGCCGACGCTGTTCGCGGTGCGAGACCTCCTGAAAGACCTGGTGCTCGCGCTCGATCTCTACGCGCCGTCGGGCGTGCCGGTCCCGCTCACGTCGCTCGCGCGCGAGCTGTTCGGAGCGACGGCGCAGGACTGGGCCGACCTGGACATCTCCGCCATCGCCGGCCCGCCGGCGACCCATTCCCGGATCGCCGACGCCGGCATGGAGGTGCGGTCATGACGCTCCCGACGCGACCGCTGGGCAGCAGCGGGCTCCACGTCACGCCCGTCGGCTTCGGGGCGTGGGCGATCGGCGGCGGAGGATGGGCGTACGGCTGGGGCGCGCAGGAGGACCGCGACTCCATCGCCGCCATCCGGCGCGCGGTGGACCGCGGGGTGAACTGGATCGACACCGCCGCGATCTACGGCCATGGCCACTCCGAGGAGGTCGTCGGCCGGGCGCTCCGCGAGCTCCCCGCTCCGGACCGGCCGCTCGTCTTCACCAAGGGCGGCATGATCCCGGATCTCACGCGCCCGTTCGACGAGCCGACCCGGAACCTGCGCCCCGAGTCCATCCGCCGGGAAGTCGAGGCCTCGCTCCGGCGGCTTCGCGTCGACCGGATCGATCTCTACCAGTTCCACTGGCCGGACGAGCTCGGGACGGCGATCGAGGACTCGTGGGCGGAGCTGGCGCGCCTCGTCGACGCGGGGAAGGTGCGCGCCGCCGGGCTCTCGAACCACCCGGTCCCGCTCCTCGAGCGCGCCGAGGCGGTCCGCCATGTCGACGCCATCCAGCCGCCGTTCTCGCTGATCCGGCGCGAGGCGGCCGCGGACGTGATCCCCTGGAGCGCGACCCACTCCACCGGCGTCATCGTCTACAGCCCCATGCAGTCGGGCCTTCTCACCGACCGCTTCAGCCGCGCGCGCGTCGAGCGGCTGGCGGAGGACGACTGGCGCCGGCGGAGCCCGGAGTTTCGCGACCCGAGGCTCGGCCGGAACCTGGCGCTCCGTGACGCCCTCGTCCCGGTCGCCGCTCGCCACGGCGTCACGGTGGCCGCGCTGGCGGCCGCGTGGGCGGCGAGCTGGCCGGGCGTCACCGGCGCGATCGTCGGCGCGCGGTCGCCGGAGCAGGTCGACGGCTGGGTCGCTGCGGCCACGGTCGTGCTCGGGCCGGACGACCTCGACGAGATCTCGCGGGCGGTGGACCGCACGGGGGCGGGCGAAGGTCCGACCCAGCTGGCCTGGAGCCGCTACCGGCGCGCGAGCGGCGAGCGCCCATGAGCCGCACCGTCCTCCTCGATCGACCCGGGACGCGGCCGGAGCCGCCCCGGCGAGCCCGCGACGACGCTCGCAGGAGCGCAGTCCGCCTGCGCCGGACCTCCGGCAGGGCGCTCCGCTCGCGCCGCGAGCGCGCGGAGGAGGAGCTCGCCGGCCGTGCGCGGCAACAGGCGGCGGTCGCGGCGCTCGGGCTGAGCGCGCTGCGCGGCGCCGAGCTGCAGGACCTCCTGGAGGAGGCCGTGATCCTCGTCGCCCGCACGCTGGGCGCTGATCACTGCAAGGTGATGCAGCTCGTCGAGCCCGACACCCTGCTGCTCAGGGCCGGGTTCGGGTGGCGAGCCGGGCAGGTGGGTCGCTACACGACGGGCCTGAGCGCCGAGTCGCCGTGCGGGTACTCCCTGCGGAGCGGCGCGCCGATCGTGGTCGAGGACTTCGCGACCGACGCGCGCTTCCCCTCCCCGCCACAGCTCCTCCACGAGCACGGGATCGTCAGCGCCGCGAGCGTGCTCATCCGTGACCGGCACGGGACCTTCGGCGTCCTCGGCGCCTACACCCGGAGCCGGCGCGCGTTCGGCCAGGACGATCTCGACTTCCTCCAGTCGGTCGCGAACGTGCTCGCGACGACCGTCGAGCGCCACCGCGTCGAGGACCAGCTCCGCGATCACCGGGAGCAGCTCCAGGCGCTCTCGCGGCGGCTGCTCGAGGCCCAGGAGGCGGAGCGGCGCGCCGTCGCCCGGGATCTCCACGACGAGCTCGGGCAGCTCCTCACGGCCCTGAAGATGGATCTCCGCTGGCTCGAGCGGAGGCTCGGCGCGCTCGACCCGGCCGAGCGGAGCGGCGCGATGATCGACCGGGCGGTGGCGGCGTCCTCGCTCGTGGACCAGACCGTGAGGACGGTGCAGCGGATGGCCGCCGACCTGCGGTCCGGCCCCCTCGAGCGGCTGGGGCTCGGCTCCGCGCTGGGCTGCGAGGGCCGCAGGTTCCAGGAGCGAACGGGGATCTCCTGCGAGGTGCGCCTGGCAGAGCAGCTCCCCGAGCTGCCGATGGCGGTGGCGACCGCGCTGTACCGGATCGCGCAGGAGGCGCTCACCAACGTCGCGCGCCACGCGGGAGCGCAGCGCGTCGTGATCCTCCTGCGCGCCGGCGGCAGCGAGCTCGCCCTCCGGATCCAGGATGACGGGCGGGGCATCGACGATGCGGCCGCGGGCGCCGGGCTCGGGCTCGGGCTGCTGGGCATGCACGAGCGCGCCTCGATGCTGGGCGGCCACGTGAAGATCGCCCGGGGCCCGGCGGGCGGCACCGTCGTCACGACCCGTGTTCCGCTCGCCCCCACCGCAGTCGCGAGCCCGGAGGTCGCGACATGACCCGGATCCTGATCGTCGACGACCACGAGGTCGTGCGGCGCGGTCTCGAGCAGATCCTCGCCGAGGGCTTCGGCGAGCCGCGGTTCGGCTCCGCCGCGACCGCTCCCGCCGCGCTCGACCGCCTCTCCCGGGAGACGTGGGATCTCCTCCTCCTCGACGTCAACCTCCCGGGCCGGGGCGGGCTCGAGCTGCTCGAGGAGGTCCGGGAGCGCTGGCCGCGCCTGCCGGTGCTCGTCGTGAGCGCGTATCCGGAGGAGGAGTTCGCGGTCCGCAGCATCCGGCTCGGCGCGGCCGGCTACGTGACCAAGGACAGCGCGTCCGACGAGCTCGTCACGGCAGCCCGGAGGGTCCTCGAGGGCCGTCGCTACCTGACCGCGACGCTCGCCGAGCGGCTCGCGGCGGTCCTCGGCGGCGACGACGGACACGACCCGCTCGAGCTGCTCTCCAGCCGCGAGCTCCAGGTGCTGCGCCTCGTCGCGAGCGCGCGCACGCTCCGCGAGATCGCCGGCGAGCTCCACCTGAGCGAGAAGACGATCGCCACGTATCGCGCGCGCATCTCGCAGAAGCTCGGCGTCGGCAGCAGCGTCGAGCTGACCCGGTACGCGCTGCGCCACGGCCTCGTCCAGTGATGCGCCCCGCCCCGCGCCGCCGCTGCTGCTGCCGGACGGGCCAGAGCCACGAGCGTCCCGCCGTGTCGAGCGTTCGCCCGACACGGCGTCGGCAGATCGTCCGCGTCGCGCCGCTCCGGATCCTCACGCCATCTCGGGGCTCGGGCCCGATGCCGGAGGCGAGCCGCGGGCCCTACCTCTGTGTCGTGAACGCGCGCCGCTGCCCGGCGGGATGGACCCGCGGACGACGCGGCGCGGTTCACCGAGAGAGGAGTCACACGTGAAGACGAGGATCCGTTTCGGAGTCGCGGCGGCGACGGTGCTGGCGTTCACGCGGGCATGGGCGGGGGACGCCTCGGCGGACGCCGCGGCCCCGGGGAAGCCGCCACCGAGCGCGACGAGCGACGACACGACCTACCCGGCCTCCGGGAGCGACGCCGGCCAGGGAGCCGGCACCGGCTCCGGCGCGATCGCGGCGCCCGGCGCGACGCCCGCCATGAGCGGCGACTCGCAGGCCGCCCAGGAGGCCACCGCGCCCGCCGACGGGAGCGGCTCCAGGGCCACCTCGCAGGACGGACAGCCGCAGGGCAACGGGACCGCAGCCACCCCGGAGCCGACCACCTCGGACCAGCGATGATCGGCCAGCCGACCTCGCCGTGACGCCGCGGACGAGCGGAGGTCGCGAGCCGCGCCGTGCGGCGGCTCGCGACCACCGCGGCCGGACGGGCGCGAGGCCGACCCCGAACCTTGCGGAAGGGAGCACGTGATGTGGATCGTTCGACTGGCCCTGCGGCGCCCGTACACGATCGTGGTCCTCGCGATCATGATCCTGCTGCTCGGGGCGCTCGCCGTCCTGACGACGCCGAAGGACATCTTTCCGAGCATCGACATCCCCGTCGTGAGCGTCCTGTGGAGCTACAACGGCCTGTCCGCCGACGAGATGGCCGCGCGGATCGTGACGGTGCACGAGCGGGCGCTGACCACGACCGTCAACGACATCGAGCACATGGAGTCGCAGTCGCTGGACGGGATCGCGGTCGAGAAGATCTTCTTCCAGCCCGGCGCCCAGGTCGCGAACGCCGTGGCGCAGGTGACGTCGACGTCCCAGGCGGTCATGCGGCAGATGCCCCCGGGGGCGACGCCTCCGCTCGTCATCACCTACAGCGCGTCGAGCGTGCCGGTCCTGCAGCTCGCGCTGTCGGGGAACGGCCTGTCCGAGCAGCAGCTGAACGACTTCGCGGTGAACTTCGTGCGGACCGACCTCGCGACGGTCCGGGGCGCGTCGGTGCCGTTCCCCTACGGCGGCAAGATCCGGCAGGTCCAGGTGGACCTCGACAACTCGGCGCTCCAGGCGAAGGGGATGTCGCCCCTCGACGTGGTGAACGCCATCAGCGCCCAGAACCTGATCCTGCCCGCCGGAACCGCGAAGATCGGGAGCCTGGAGTACGACGTCGATCTGAACGGCAGCCCGCGGAACGTCGCGGTGCTGAACGATCTGCCCATCAAGACGATGCCCGACGGCAGCACCCTCTACGTCCGGGACGTCGCGAACGTGCGCGACGGCTCTCCCCCCCAGACGAACATCGTGCGGGTCGACGGCCAGCGGTCGTCCCTGCTCACGGTCCAGAAGTTCGGCAGCGCCTCCACGCTCGACGTGATCGGCCGCGTCCGGGCGCTCCTGCCTCGCATCCAGGCCGGGCTGCCGCAAGCGCTGCGAATCGAGCCGCTCGCGGACCAGTCGATCTTCGTGCGCGCGGCGATCCAGGGGGTCCTGCGCGAGGCGCTGATCGCCGCGTGCCTCACCGGGTTCATGATCCTGGTCTTCCTCGGCAGCTGGCGCAGCACGCTCATCATCGCGGCCTCGATCCCGCTGTCGATCCTCTCGTCCATCGCGGCGATGAGCGCCCTGGGACAGACCCTCAACATCATGACGCTCGGCGGGCTGGCGCTCGCCGTCGGCATCCTCGTCGACGACGCCACCGTGGAGATCGAGAACATCAACCGCAACCTCGACCAGGGGAAGGAGCTCGAGACCGCGATCCTCGACGGCGCACGGGAGATCGCGGTCCCCGCCCTCGTCTCCACGCTGTCCATCTGCATCGTCTTCGTCCCGATGTTCTTCCACACCGGCGTGGCCCGGTTCCTCTTCGTCCCGCTCGCCGAGGCGGTGGTGTTCGCGATGATCGCCTCCTACGTGCTCTCGCGCACGCTGGTCCCGACGATGGCCAGGCACCTCCTGGGGCGCCGCGCCGTCGAACGAACCGCCGACGCCCGGCGGGGGAATCCGTTCCAGCGCGCGCAGGCCGCTTTCGAGGCGAGGTTCGAGGGCGCGCGCGACGCCTACCACCGCGTGCTGGAGGCCTGCCTCGCCCGTCGGCTGGGGTTCGTCGGTGCGTTCCTGGCGTTCTGCGTCGGATCGCTGGCGCTCATCCCGTGGCTCGGGCAGGACTTCTTCCCCTCCACCGACGGCGGGCAGCTCGACCTGCACCTGCGCGCGCGGACCGGCACGCGCATCGAGGAGACGGCGAGGCTGACGGACGAGGTGGAGAAGGTGATCCGGCAGACGATCCCTTCCGCGGAGCTGCGGACCGTCGTGGACGACATCGGGGTCCCCTACAGCGGCATCAACCTCTCCTACAGCACCTCGGCGCCCATCGGGACGTCCGACGCGGACGTCCTCGTGACGCTCGGGCCGGATCACCACCCCACCGACGGCTACGTCCACGACCTCCGGCTGAAGCTCCGGGACGCGTTCCCGGGCGTCGAGTTCGCCTTCCTCCCCGCGGACATGGTGAGCCAGATCCTGAACTTCGGGCTCCCGGCGCCGATCGACGTCCAGGTCGTCGGGCGAGACCGCGAGGGAAACCGCCGCCTCGCCGACGTGCTGCTGCATCGGCTCCGGGAGGTGCCGGGCATGGCGGACGTGCGGATCCAGCAGAAGTTCGACCGACCCCGCCTGCACCTCTCCATCGACCGGACGAAGCTCAATCAGGTCGGGTTCACGCAGCGCGAGGCCGCCACGAACGTGCTCGTGTCGCTCTCCGGGAGCTTCCAGACCTCGCCCACCTTCTGGCTCGATCCGAAGAGCGGCGTCTCCTACCCCGTCGCGATCCAGACGCCGCAGCAGCGGCTCCAGTCGCTCCAGGACCTCGAGACGATCCCCATCACCGGAGCGAGCGGCCGCGCGCCGCAGCTGCTGGGCAGCGTCGCCTCCGTCGTGCGCCAGCCCAGCGCGTCCGTCGCGTCGGACTACGACATCCAGCCGGTCCTCGACATCTACGGCTCGGTCCAGGGTCGCGATCTCGGGGGGGTCTCGCGCGACGTGGAGCGAATCGTGAAGGCCAGCGCCAGCGCCACTCCGCGCGGAACGCGCGTGGTCGTGCGCGGGCAGGTGGCGACGATGAACGGCTCGTACACCGGGCTGCTGGCCGGGCTCTGCTTCGCGATCGTCCTCGTGTACCTGCTCATCGTGGTGAACTTCCAGTCGTGGCTCGACCCGTTCATCATCGTCGCCACCCTCCCCGCCGCCCTCGCCGGGATCGTCTGGTTCCTGTTCGTCACGCGTACGACCGTCAGCGTCCCGGCGCTGACCGGCGCGATCATGTGCATGGGCGTGGCGACCGCGAACAGCATCCTCGTCGTCCAGTTCGCGAAGGAGAGCCTCGCGGGCGGAGCGTCCGCCGCGGCCGCGGCGCTGCAGGCGGGGGTGACGCGCTTCCGCCCGGTGCTGATGACCGCGCTCGCGATGATCATCGGCATGGCCCCCATGGCCCTCGGGCTCGGCGAGGGCGGCGAGCAGAACGCGCCGCTGGGCCGCGCCGTCATCGGGGGGCTGATGCTCGCCACGGTCTCGACGCTGCTCTTCGTTCCCGCGGTCTTCAGTGCGATCCACGGAGCCCGTACCGCTCGGGCCCGGTGAGCACCGCACATCCCGGAGGTGTACCCATGAGCACGAGCCCCAACCCGAAGCTTCGCGTCGCATCCGACGGCCCGCCTCCCGCGCGCCCTGCGGGCTCACGCAGGTGGGGACGGTTGCTCGCGGCCGGCCTGTTCACGGTCGTGGGTCCGGTGATCGCGGGTCGCGGCCTCGCCCGCCGGCACGACGAGGCCGCCGTCGCCGCGGAGACCAGGTACCTGGCCGTCCCGACGGTGTCGGTGGTCCGCCCCAGGCGTGCGTCGGACGTCGTGGACCTGTCGTTGCCCGCGACGGTCCAGGCGTACACCGACGCGCCGATCTACGCGCGCACGAGCGGCTACCTGAAGCGCTGGCACTTCGACATCGGATCCCATGTCCGGGCGGGCGAGCTCCTCGCCGAGATCGAGGCTCCCGAGGTCGACGAGCAGCTTCGCCAGGCTCGCTCCCAGCTCGCCACGGCGCAGGCCAACTACCGGCTGGCGGCCACCACGGACACCCGGTACCAGCGGCTCCTCGAGCGGCACGGGGTCTCCAGCCAGGACGCGGACAACGCTCACGGCAACTTCGCGGCGCAGCGCGCGACGGTGCAGGCCGCGGTGGCGAACGTCCGGCGGCTCGAGGACCTGCAGCGGTTCGAGAAGGTCTACGCGCCGTTCGACGGGATCGTCACGGTCCGCAACACGGACGTCGGGGCGCTCATCGACGCGGGCAGCAGCGGCGGCCCCACCCGGGAGCTGTTCCACGTCGCGGACACGCGCACGATGCGCGTGTACGTCAACGTCCCGGAGACGTATTCGCGGTCGGTGAAGCTCGGGATGACGGCGGTCCTCACCTTGACGGAGTTCCCGGGCCGCAGGTTCCAGGCGGTGCTGCGCCGGACCACCCAGGCCATCGACCCGAGCTCTCGCACGCTCCTCGCCGAGTTCTCGGTGCCGAACCCGGACGGCGACCTGATGCCCGGCTCGTACGCGGTGATCCACCTCGGCGCCAGCCGAGGCGCGCCGACGTACCTGCTGCCCGTCGCCGCGCTGCTCTTCCGCTCGGAGGGGCTGCGCGTGGCCACCGTCGACGCCGGCGGCAAGGCGGTCCTTCGACCGATCGAGACGGGTCGCGATCTCGGCAACGAGGTCGAGGTCCTCTCGGGCCTCGGTGACGACGAGGCCGTCATCGTCGACCCGCCGGACTCCATCGCGCCCGGTGAGCTGGTGCGCGTGTCGCGGCAGGCGGGATAGGGAGCAAGACGTGCAACGGGAACGAGCGATGATCCGGGGGACCCTCGCGCACGGGCCCTGGGTCGCGGTGGCGTCGATGGTGCTGGCCGCCTGCGCCGTGGGGCCGAACTACACCAGGCCAGGCGTGGCGGCGCCGGCGGCCTTCCAGGGCGTCCGGGCGCAGCGGCCGGGTGGAGACGGCGACGGGACGCTGCCGAGCGGGTGGTGGAGGATCTTCGGCGACGCCCGGCTCGACTCCCTCGAGGCGCGGATCGACGTGTCGAGCGAGACCCTGAAGGCGGCGGTCGCCGCGTTTCGCCAGGCGCGCGCGCTCGCGCAGTACGACCGGGCCGGGTACCTGCCGATCGTGACCGCGGGCTTCTCGGCCACCCGGGAGCGGCTGTCGCGGAACCGCCCCCAGAACCTCGGCGCGGCGGGGCCGTACGACGACTTCGTGGTCCCCCTCGACATGTCCTACGAGCTCGACGTGTGGGGCCGGGTCCGGCGCACGGTCGAGGGTGGCCGCGCGAGCGCGGAGGCGAGCGCGGCGGACGTCGCCACGGTGCGGCTGAGCCTGCAGGCCGAGCTGGCGATGGACTGGTTCCAGCTCCGCACGGTCGACGCCCAGGAGCGGTTGCTGGAGCGCACGGTGAAGAGCTACGAGGCCGCGCTCGAGCTGACCCAGGTGCGCTACGAGGGGGGCGTCGCTCCCGAGGTGGATCTCGCGCAGGCGCGGACGCAGCTCGAGTCCACGCGGTCGTCCGAGATCGACCTGCAGGAACAGCGGGCCCAGCTCGAGCACGCCATCGCCACGCTCGTCGGGGTCTCCGCTCCGACCTTCGACCTCCCGCGCACGCCCCTCGAGGCGACGCCGCCCCAGATCCCGGTGGGCTTGCCTTCCGCCCTGCTGGAGCGCCGGCCCGACCTCGTCGGCGCGGAGCGGAGGGTCGCCGCGGCGAGCGCGCAGATCGGCGTCGCGCGCTCGGCGTACCTCCCCTCGATCGCGCTGACCGGGACGGGCGGGTTCGAGAGCGCCGCGCTGCGGACGCTGATCTCGCCCGCGAGCGTCCTCTGGACCCTCGGCGCCAGCCTCTCCGAGACCTTGTTCGACGGCGGGAGGCGCAAGGCGCTTTCGGAGGAGGCCGTGGCGGCTTACGACGGCGCCGTCGCGACCTACCGGCAGGCGGCGCTCACGGCGTTCGAGGAGGTGGAGGACGATCTCTCCGCGCTGCGGGTGCTCTCCGACGAGGCGGAGACGCAATCGGCCGCGGTCGCCGCGGCCGAGCGATCTCTCGTGCTGTCGCAGACCCGGTACGAGGGCGGCGTCACGACGTACCTCGAGGTGCTCACCGCCCAGAGCGCGGCGCTCGCGAACGAGCGCGCGGCGGTCGCCGTGCAGGGCCGACGCTTCGTCGCGAGCGTCCTCCTCGCGAAGGCGCTGGGCGGCGGGTGGAGCGGCTCGCTGGCGATGCCCCCTCCCCCACCGGGCTCGTGATTCGTCACGTGTCTATGCGGCCCGACGCGTCGGCCTCGTGACCGCCGGGACCTGCGCGACCGGTGGGCGAGCGGGGAAGGGGCTCTAGAAGAAGGGGGACGGCCGGGGCGGCGCCGCGGGGACGAGACGCCGCCGCGGGGATCGGCCTGCAAGAAGCCTGCGTCGCGACGACGGCGATGAGCCCGGCCGGCCGGAGGATCCGGGTGGCACTTCCGCGCGCGCCGATGGTTCAGGGTGGGCCGGTCAGAGCCGAGGCGGGAACGTCGAAGCGCGCACCCGCCGAGCCGGCGTCGCGGCGTCCCGTCACCGCAGTCGCCTTGCGGGCCGGCGCGTACCTGTCCATCCATGCATCGCCGAAGATCTTCCGTGCGGCGAGCAAGTTGTGGCGAGCGCAGAGGAGGCGAACGTTCTCGATCGTCGATGGGCCGCCCAGGGCCTTCGGCTGGATGTGATCGTACTGGAGACGGTGGCGCGAGCCGCAGACGCCGCCGTTCTCGAGAGCCCATTGGCAGCAGCCGCCGTCCCGGACCCAGACCGCCCGCTTCACCTGCGCCGGGAGGTGGTCCGGCTTGGACGGCCGCCGCGCGCGCCGGGGCTTCTCGACCAGGCCCTTCCGCTTCTTGGCCCGGTCGAGCAGGAGATCGAGCGCGGCCTCGAGGATCACCTCGGTGCTCGCCCCCGGATGCGAGTGAGAGAGCGCGTCCCTGGCGTCGGCGACCTTCGCCTCGAACCGCTTCGTGATGGTGAGGTGCATCCGGCGGAGGTCGGCGGTGAGCGGCTCGAAGGTCGGCGGCGTCGTCCGGGAAATCGGGTCGTTCACGGTTCGTGTGGCCACTTTGGCATCGACGAGTTCTGCCGGCGAACCGGGCGCAATGACACAGGCGGTCGCCCGCGCGCCGAGCTCGAGCGCTGCGGCGGGTTCGGGGTCGCGAGCCGGCGGCGGCGCCGCGACGCGAACGGTCGTCACGACCTCCCGGCGCGGAGGCCGCTCCACCGGCTTCAGCTCAGCGACGACCGCCCGCGCCTCCTGCTTCGAGAGGTGGAGGAACCGGGGGATCACCTGGTCCCGGTTCTCCGGCGTGAGCACCTGGGCGAGCTCGCCGACGGTGGAGAGGCACAGCTTGCCGTCCTCGAGCGGCTCGACCAGCTCGGGGAAGCGCTGGATGAGCTCGGCGGCGGTCTTCCGGTAGAAGGCCGCGCTCTTCGACAGCCCGAGCTCCCGGTTCAGGTAGGTGAAGAGGCTCGGGTAGCCGAGCTCGAGCCACAGCCGCTTCGCGTCGAAGTCGGCCAGGGCGACGAGGAAGGCCGCCATCGCGTGGTGCTCGCGGCGGAGGAGCTCGGAGAGGCGGATCGAGGAGTCGCGGGCGTTCATGCGGGCATCGTCTCACGCGAATTCTCACCCTCCGCAAACGCACGGATTCGAGCGCTGGCGCGAGAATCAGCGCGCTGCGTCGCGCCGGGGTTCGGATGCCGCTCGCGCCGCCTCACGCGCGTGGAGCGCTGCGAGCGCGGCGTCCTCGTGCGAGCGCGGCGCGCGAACCGCGTGACCGCCGAGGGAGCGTCAACCGCTCGATCCGATCGGTTGGGTTCCCCCGAAAGCGCTCGCGCCCCCCGCGCTCCGCCGCGACCTCTGCGGTCGCTGCGACGCAGGCTTCTTGGAGGCCGATCCACACGGCCGACGTTTCCCCAGCGCGGCCCCCGCCTCGGCCGTCCCCTCTTCTTCTCAGCCCTCTTCACGTCCGCCGACCGAGCCCGCTCGGGCGTGAGGCGCCGCCCTCGACGGAGTCATGAGGAATCATGACCCCACCGGGCTAGGCGCTCCCTCAGCTCCCCTGCGCCGCCGCCGGCGCGGACGCCTGCGCCGCGGCCGGCTCCGAGCGCTCGCGCCAGCCTCCGCCGAGCGCGCGGTACAGGTCGACGAGGTTCGTGAGCCGCGCCAGGCGCGACTGGATGAGGAGCTGCTGCGCCGCGAAGAGATCGCGCTGCGCCTGGAGCACGCCGAGGTAGCTGTCCACGCCCTTGCGGTAGCGGAGGTCCGAGAGCTCGTAGCGGCGCTGCTCGGCGTCGACGCGGGCGCGCTGGGAGACGAGCTGCTCCTCGAGGGCGGAGCGCGCGACGAGCGCGTCCGCGACCTCGCGGAACGCGCCCTGGATCGCGCGCTCGTACTGCGCGATCTGGATCGACTTCCGCACGTTCGCCACGTCGAGGCTCGCCCTGAGCTCCCCGCCCCGGAAGATCGGCACGTCGATCCGCGGCGTGAAGCTCCACATCCCGGCCCCGCTCCCGAACAGGCCGGAGAGGTCCGCGCTCGAGCTGCCCGCGAACGCGGTGAGGGTGATCGACGGGAAGAAGGCGGCGCGGGCGGCGCCGATGACGGCGTTCGCCCCGCGGAGCGCGTGCTCCGCGGCGAGGATGTCCGGCCGGCGGAGCAGCACGTCGGACGGGACGCCCGGGGGGAGGTCCGCGAGGAACGGCTGCGCGTCGAGCGGCATCGGCGGTGGCAGGTCGGCGGGCAGCGGCTGCCCGACGAGGAGCACCAGCGCGTGCTCCGCCTGCGCGCGTTGCTCCAGCGCGTTCGAGAGGTTGATCCGCGCGGACAGGACCTGCGTCTCGGCGATCCGCACGTCGAGCTCGGACGTCCGGCCGCCCTCGTACGTGCGCTTGTTCAGCGCGTACGACGCCTCCACGGCCTCGAGCGTGCGGCGCGCGAGCGCCACCTGGTCGTCCAGGGCGCGCTCGACGAGGTACTGCGTCGCGACCTCGGCGACGAGCGCGAGGTGCGCGCTGCGCCGCGCCTCGTCCGTCGCGAGGTACTGCTCGAGCGCGGCGGTGGAGAGGCTCCGCACGCGCCCGAAGAGATCGAGCTCGAACGCGGTGGCGCCGAGGCCGACCGTGTAGCTCGTCACGGTGACCGCGCGGCCGGACGTGCTCAGGTCGGCGGGGACGCGCTGGCGCGTCCCGCTCGCGGTGCCGTTCACGGCCGGCAGCTGCTCCGCGCGCTGGATCCGGTACTGCGCGCGCGCGAGCTCCACGTTGAGGGCCGCGACGCGAAGGTCACGGTTGTTCTGGAGCGCGAGGGCGACCAGCGCCTTGAGGCGCTCGTCTCCGAACACGTCGCGCCAGCCGAGATCCTCCACCGCGGCGGCGGCCCCGGGCGCGCCCTCCGCGCCGACCGCGGGCGGGACGGGCGCCGCGGGCCGCTGGTACCGGGGCGCGAGCGAGCAGGCGGAGACGGCGAGCGCGAGCGCCGCGAGCGGGAGGCGCGGGCTACGCATGGGCCGTCCCCCTCGCCGCCGCGGCCCGGCTGACCTCGTCCTCCTCCTCCGCGCGCGCGTCCTCGTCGGCGTCGCGCAGCTCCTGCCGCGGCGCCGGCGGTTTCGCGCGTCGCGCGATGAGCGCGAAGAAGAGCGGCACGAACAGCACCGCGAGGACGGTCGCCGAGACCATGCCGCCGATGACGGCGGTCCCGATCGCGATCTGCCCGCCGGCCCCGGCGCCGTGCGCCACCGCGAGCGGGAGGACGCCGAGGATGAAGGCGAGCGAGGTCATCAGGATCGGCCGGAGCCGCATGCGCGCCGCCTCGAGCGCCGCGGCCACGACGCCTCTTCCGCGCTCGTGCAGCTCCTTCGCGAACTCCACGATGAGGATCGCGTTCTTGGCGGAGAGGCCCACCGTGGTGAGGAGGCCCACCTGGAAGAAGACGTCGTTCGCGAGGCCGCGGGACATGGTCGCGAGCACCGCACCGAGGACGCCGAGCGGCACGACGAGCATGACGGACACCGGGATGGACCAGCTCTCGTAGAGCGCCGCGAGGCAGAGGAAGACGACGAGCAGGGAGATCGCGTAGAGCGCGGGCGCGTTCGCGCCCGAGATCCGCTCCTCGTAGGAGAGGCCGGACCACTCGGAGCCGATCCCGGCCGGCAGCTTGGCGACGATCTCCTCGAGCGCCGCCATGGCGTCGCCGGAGCTCTTGCCCGCCGCGGGCTCGCCCTGGATCGCCATCGAAGGGATGCCGTTGAAGCGCTCGAGCTTCGGCGGCCCGAACGTCCAGCGGCTGCTCGCGATCGCGGAGAACGGGACCATCTCGCCCTGCCGGTTCCGGACGTACCAGCGGTCGAGGTCCTGCGGGTTCATGCGGAAGGGCGCGTCCGCCTGCATGTACACGCGCTTCGTCCGGCCCTTGTCCATGAAGTCGTTCACGTACGCGACGCCCCAGGTCGAGGCGAGCGTCTGGTTCACGTCGGCGAGCGACACGCCGAGCGCGGTGGCCTTCTGCTGGTCCACCTCGACGTTGAACTGCGGGTTGTCCTCCAGGCCCGAGGGGCGCACCTTCGCGAGCCGCGGGTCCTTCCGGGCGAGGTCGAGGAGCTGGTTGCGCGCCGCCATCAGCGCGTCGTGCCCGAGGTTGCCGCGGTCCTCGAGCTGGAGCTCGAAGCCGGTGGCGTTGCCGAGCTCGGTCACGGCGGGCGGCGTGAAGACGAAGACGTTCGCCCCCTTGTACGTCGCGAACGCCTTCTGCACGCGCGCGGCCACCGCGTCCGCGCGGAGGCGCTCCGACCCCCGCTCGTCCCACGGCTTCAGCCGCACGAACCCGACGCCCGCGTTCTGGCCCCGGGAGCCGAAGTTGAAACCCCCGATGGACATCACGGACTCGACGGCGTCCTTCTCCTCCGTGAGGAGGTGGTTCGAGACCTGCTCCAGCCCCTTCTTCGTCATCTCGAGCGTGCTGCCCGGCGGCAGGACCATCTGGACGTACATGAGGCCCTGGTCCTCCTGCGGGAGGAAGCCGGTGGGGACGCGCCCGAAGAGCACCGCCAGGGCGACGACGAGCACGGCGTACCCGATCATCCCGCGCACCCGCCGGCGCACCAGGAACTCGACGATGCGCTGGTACCGGCCGGCGCCGCGATCGTAGGTCCGGTTGAACCAACCGAAGAAGCCCTTCCGCGCGAGCCCGTGCCCCTTCTCCACCGGCTTCAGGATCGTGGCGCAGAGCGCCGGCGTGAGCGAGAGCGCCACGAGGACGGAGAGCGCCATCGACGAGACGATGGTGATCGAGAACTGCCGGTAGATGACGCCGACGGAGCCGCCGAAGAAGGCCATCGGGACGAACACGGCGGCGAGGACGAGCGCGATGCCCACGAGGGCGCCCGTGATCTGGCGCATCGACTTCTGGGTCGCGGACTTCGGCGGGAGGCCCTCCTCGCTCATCACGCGCTCGACGTTCTCGACGACGACGATCGCGTCGTCGACGAGGAGGCCGATCGCGAGCACGAGGCCGAACATCGTCAGCGTGTTGATGCTGAACCCGAACGCGGCGAGGACGCCGAACGTGCCGAGGAGCACCACCGGGACGGCGATGGTGGGGATCAGCGTCGCCCGGAAGTTCTGGAGGAACAGGAACATCACGAGGAACACGAGGCCGATCGCCTCGAGGAGCGTCTTCACGACCTCCTCGATGGAGAGCCGGACGAAGGGCGTCGTGTCCACCGGGTAGACGACCTTGAGCCCGGGCGGGAAGAACTTCGCGAGCTCGTCGACCCGCGCGCGGACCGCGTTCGCGGTCTGGAGCGCGTTCGCGCCGGCGGCGAGGCGCACGCCGATCCCGGACGAAGGTCGCCCGTTGATGTAGGTCTCGATCTCCGAGGTCTCGCCCGCGAGCTCGACGCGGGCCACGTCCCCGAGCCGCACCTGCGAGCCGTCGGGGTTCACGCGGAGCAGGATGGCGCGGAACTGCTCCGGCGTCTGGAGCCGGGTCTGGGCGGTGATGGTCGCCGTGAGGCGCTGGCCCTCGACGGCGGGGAGGCCGCCGAGCTGGCCTGCGGACACCTGGGCGTTCTGCGCCTGGACCGCCTGCGAGACGTCGAGCGGCGTGAGGCGGAACTTCGTGAGCTGGTCCGGGTTCAGCCAGATCCGCATCGCGTACGCCGAGCCGAACGTGTTCACCTCGCCCACGCCCGACACGCGGCTGATCTGGTCCTGCATCGACGAGTACGCGTAGTCGGAGATGTCGTTGCGGCTCATCGAGCCGTCCTCGGAGACGAGGCCGATGATGAGCAGGTAGTTCGACACCGACTTCGCGACGCGGACGCCCTGGCGCTGCACCTCCTGCGGGAGCTGGGGCATCGCGAGCTGCAGCTTGTTCTGGACCTGCACCTGCGCGATGTCGGGGTTCGTCCCGGCGTCGAACGTGAGCGTCACCTGCGCGTTGCCGGCCGAGTCCGACTGCGAGGCCATGTAGCGCAGGTTGTCGAGCCCGTTCATCCGCTGCTCGATCACCTGCGTGACCGTGTCCTCGAGCGTCTTCGCGGAGGCCCCGGGATAGGTCGCGTAGACGCTGATCTGGGGCGGCGCGATGGCCGGGTACTGCGAGACCGGCAGCCCGAAGATGGAGAGCGCGCCGGCCAGCATCACGAGGAGGCCGACGACCCACGCGAAGATCGGTCGTTCGATGAAGAACTGGGCCACGAGCGTGCTCCTGGAGCCTGGGGTTCGGTCCGCGGGCGCGGGCTACCGCGCCGCCTGCTTCGCGCCGCCGGCCGGCACCGGGTTCACGAGGGCGCCGGGCCGGACCTTCTGCAGCCCCTCGACGATGACCTGCTCCCCCGGCTTCACGCCCCCGGTGACGAGCCACGCGTCGCCGACGGCGCGGTCGGTGACGAGCTGCCGGCGCTCGACCTTCTTCTCGGCGTTCACGACGAGCGCGATGGGGAGCCCCTTCTGATCGCGCGTGACGCCCACCTGCGGCACGAGGAGCGCCTGCGGGTTCACGCCCTCCTCCAGGCGCGCGCGCACGAACATGCCGGGCAGCAGCTCGCCCTTGGGGTTCGGGAAGATCGCGCGGAGGGCGATCGAGCCGGTGCTCGGGTCGACGGTGACGTCGGCGAACTGCAGGGCGCCGTCCGCGCCGTACTCGTGGCCGTCCTCGGTGACGAGGCGCACCTTCGCGCGCCCCTGGCCGGCGCTGCGGAGCTTGCCGCTCTCGAGCTCGCGCCGGAGCTTCAGCACCTCTGCGGTCGACTGCGTGAGGTCCACGTAGACGGGATCGAGCTGCTGGACGACCGCGAGGAGCGTCGCCTGCCCGGCCTGCACGTAGGCGCCCTCCGTCACGGAGGACCGGCCGATGCGGCCCGACACCGGCGAGGTCACGGTGGTGTACCCGAGGTTGATCCGGGCGGTCTGCTCCGCGGCGTGCGCCGCGGCGACGTCGGCCTCCGCCGCCTTCAGCCCCGCCATCGCGTTGTCGTACTCCTGCCGGCTCACCGCGTTGTCCTTCAGGAGGTCGGCGTTCCGGTCCGCCAGGAGCTTCGCGTTCGCGACGTTCGCCTCGGCGCGGGCGAGCGCGGCCCTCGCGCCGTCGAGCGCGGCCTGGTACGGCGCGGGGTCGATGAGGAAGAGCCGCTGCCCCTCCTTCACGTCCGCCCCCTCCGTGAAGAGCCGCTTCAGGACGATGCCGTTCACGCGCGCGCGAACCTCCGCCACCCGGAAGGCCGAGGTCCGGCCGGGGAGCTCGCGGGTGAGCGTGACCGCGGTGGGCTCGAGGGTGACGACGCCGACCTCGACCGGACCGGCGGGCCCGGCCGGCTTCGCTCCCGACCGGCCGCACGCTGCGAGCAGGGTGACGAGCACGGCACCGGCGATCACCGGGCCACCGCGGCGCGGGTCGCGGCGGGACCCGGGCGAGGCGACGATTTGCGTCGGGGTCGGGGCGGTGTGGGTCATGGTCAGTGCTTTCCGTTCGGCGCGACGTGCGCTGGAGCGCGCATCCGCGCACAGGAGCGGTTGACAGTCAAGACTGAACCGTTCAGTTTAGCGTAATCGTGAACGAAGACGCCGCAATGCCGATTCCCGAGTCGGTCCCCCTGAAGCGCCGGCAGATCCTGGCCGGGGCGCGCCAGGTCTTCGGCGAGCTCGGCTTCGAGCGGGCGAGCGTGGACCTGATCGCCAGCCGCGCGGGCGTCTCGAAGGCCACGGTCTACAACCACTTCGAGGACAAGAAGGCGCTCTTCGTCGCCGCGGTGGTCCAGGAGTGCGAGGACATGCGCGCCGGCCTGCAGCGCTGCCGCGAGAAGCCGGTCGGCGACGTCGAGCAGAGCCTGCGGGCGCTCGGCGAGAAGGTGATGGGGATCTTCCTCTCACCGTCGATCGCGGGCCTCTACCGGCAGGCGATCGCCGAGTCGGCGCGGCTGCCGGAGATCGGGCGGCTCGTGTTCGAGCGCGGGACGGCGTCCGTCCAGGACGCCGTCGCGTCGCACCTGGCGCGCTGGAACGAGACCGGCGCCCTCCGCATCGACGACGCGCGCGCCGCGGCGATCGACTTCGTCGGGCTCTGCCAGGGCGACCTGGGCGTCCGGTCCCGGCTCGGCCTCCTCGAGTACCCGGTCGACGACGAGGTCCGCGAGACCGTGAGACGCGCGGTCGGGATCTTCGTGCGCGCCTATCGACCGTGATCGCTGGGCCGCGGCGGGCGACCCGCTCCCGCGCCGCCTGACCTACGGCAGCGAGGAGACGAACGCGTTCGTCATCGTGTAGGTGAGGTACTTCACCGGATCGGGTCGGCTCTTCCCGCGCGCACCGGAAGCGGTGCTCAGCTCCTCGTCGGTGAGCGGTCTCGGCGCAGGCGCGCCGGCGATGAAGCTTCCGTTCCGGACGTTCTTCTTGGTGGCCATGATCCGTGGACGACCCACGAGGCGCGATCTGACCGGCAGCAACCGTTCGCGGCGAGCCCGACCATGGAACCCGGACGTAGCCAGGAACTCGGCGCGGGCGGGGACGGAGGCCCGTGATCCTCCGTCCCCGCCCGGCCGTCCGCGCTGCTACATCGCCGCCTTGAAGATCTCGACCACCTGCTGGAGCGTGGCCGTGCGGGGGTTCGTGAGCTGGCAGGCGTCCTTCTTCGCGTTCTCCGCCATCGTCGGGAGATCGGCCTCCTTCACGCCGAGCTCCTTCAGGCCGGCGGGGATGCCGATCGACCGCGAGAGCTTGCGGATGGCTGCGATGCCCTTGGCCGCGGCGTCGATGGGCGCGAGGCCGTCGATCTGCTCCCCGAGCGCCACGGCGACGTCGCCGAGCCGCTTCGCCGCCGCGATGGCGTTGAACTCGCACACGGAGGGAAGGAGGATCGCGTTGCAGACGCCGTGCGGCAGGTTGTAGAAGCCGCCGAGCTGATGCGCCATCGCGTGCACGTACCCGAGGCTCGCGTTGTTGAAGGCCATGCCGGCGAGGTACTCGGCGTACGCCATCTTGTCGCGCGCGTCGAGGTTCGCGCCGTTCGCCACCGCCGGCTGGAGGTTCTCGGCGATGAGCTCGATGGCCTTGATGGCGCAGGCGTCGGTGATGGGCGTCGCCGCGATCGAGACGTACGCCTCGACGGCGTGCGTGAGCGCGTCCATCCCGGTCGCGGCCGTGAGGGCGGGCGGCTTGCCCACCATCAGCACCGGGTCGTTGATCGCGACGTTCGGCGTACAGCGCCAGTCGACGATCGCCATCTTCACGTGCGTGCTGGTGTTCGTGATGATGCAGAAGCGCGTCATCTCGCTCGCCGTGCCCGCCGTCGTGTTGATGGCGACGAACGGCGGCATCGGCTTCTTGGTCTTGTTGATGCCCTCGAGATCGCGGATGTTGCCGCCGTTGGTGGCGACCATCCCGACGCCCTTGGCGCAGTCGTGGGCGCTGCCTCCGCCGAGCGACACGATCGCGTCGCACTTCTCGTGCTGGTACACCTTGAGGCCGTCGTGGACGTTCGTGTCCGTCGGGTTCGGCTCGGCGCCGTCGAAGATGACGGCCTTCACGCCGGCCTCCTCGAGCTGGCCCCTGATCCGGGCCGCCACGCCGAGCTGGTTCAGCACCTTGTCCGTGACGATGAGCGCCTTCGTCGCGCCGAGCGCCTTCGCCTGCTCGCCCGCCTGCTTCGAGGAGCCGACTCCCATCAGGGAGACGTTGGGGATGTAGAAGCCGTACACCTGGTCTGCGAGAGCCATGGATCGATCTTCCGTTCGTGAGGGTGGAGCGGTCCGCTGCGAGGCACGGCGACCGAGACGCTCCGGCCCCGCAGACGTGCTCCCCCTCACATGAGCAACGGACGCGCCAACCGTGCGGAAATGTGGACCTATCCGCTCCGCGCGAATTATCTCAAGGCGTTCGCGAGCAATTGGCGCGCGTCCCGTTTGGCGCCTCGTTCCCGGTTCATTTCCGGTCCGAGACATGTCACGGAACCGTTACGCGAGCTGTCGCGCACCCGCGACGGCATGCGCGCCGTCCCCCGCGTGACTCGGCAATCAGGCCCGGACCGTCATGCCCCCGTGCCTCCACGGGAGGCGCTTCACGCTCCGCGCGGCGGCGCCGCTTTCGGCGCAGGTCCGGACCAGCTCCTCCACCACCGCGCTCAGCTCCTCCACGTTCTTCACGACCTCGACGCGATCGCAGTACGGGGCATACGTGCTCATCAGGCAGTCGCCGAGATCCCACGAGCTCCGGTCCTCGGGGGTGAGCCACATCACGTAGCCGGCCTTCTCGCGGATCTCCGCGAGCGCCGACTCGTGGGCCTCGTTGTAGTTGTTGCGCGCGTCCCCGAGGACGATCACCGCTGGGCGGCCTCGGAGGCTCGCGAGGTGGTTCCGCTCGAAAGCGACGAACGCGTGGCCGAAGTCGCTGTTGTCCTCGAGGTCGACGACGCCGCCGCCGTCGATGAGCTCGAGCACCTCGTTCAGGCGCATGCTCCGCAGCAGCGGCGTCACCTCCGCGAGCTCGCGGTTGAAGACGAAGCTGCGGACGTCGAGCAGCCCCTTCTGCAGGGTGTGGAGGAGGAGCAGCATGAACCGCGACGCGTGGCTGACCGAGAAGCTCACGTCACAGAGCACGACGAGCCGTGGCGTCTGCTTCCGCTTGCGCCGCAGCACCTTCACGAACGGGACCATCCCGTGGCGATGGTTGCGCTGCAGCGTCTTGATGACGCTCAGCCTCCCCCGCCGCTGACGTGACCTCGTCTGACGGACGTCCTTCTGGAGGCGCCGGACCATCCGGGCGACCACGTCCTCCATCGCCTCCTCCTCCTCCGGGAGGAACGGCTTCACCCCCTGGTTCCTCCATTTCGCCAGGAACTCGTCGTCCAGGCTCACGTAGATGGGGCCCTGCGTGTAGTTGCCGACGCGGCTCGGCGTCCGCGCCTTCTCCCCGCGGTAGCGCCTCGTCTCGACCGCGAGCCTCGGCCCGCCCGAGGCGTCCCCGTCCTGCGGCTGCAGCCCGTCGAGGTCGAGCTCCGCGCCGTCGCACGAACCGTCGTCGACGGCGAGCGTCGCCCCCGACCGCTCGCCCTCGTCGTTCGGCGGCCGGGCGAGGCTCCGCTGTCCGTCCAGCGCGACGGTCGCGTCGTCCTCGACCTCCGCCGCGGCCCGGCGCGCGCCCGCGCCGGCGCCATCGCCGAAGAACTCCTCGAAGACCGCCTCGAAGACCTCCGCGTCCTTCAGGCTCTTCACGAGCGTGAGCTGGAGGACGGCGCGGGCATGCGCGCGCCCCCCCTCCGCCGCCGGGGCGGCACCGAGCGCGCGCACCGCGTCGACGCTCTCTCCCGGGGATACGCGGACCCCTCGTTGCCGGAGCCGCGCCACGAACCGGGTGACGATCCGCTCCATGGCCTACGCGAGCTCCTGGGCCGCGAGCTCCTGGATGCGGGCGAGATCCGCCTGGTGTTTGGCGATCGCGCCCGCGGTGCTCACGACGGTGCCCGGCGAGAGCTCCCGCACCCCGAGGATGGAGAGCACCCGCGCCCAGTCGAGGCTCTCCGAAACGCTGGGCGGTTTGCGCAGGCCGAGCGTCCGCGCCCTGTGCACGAACCCGACGAGCTGCCTCGCGAGCGCCTCGCACGTCGCCGGGACGTTCTGCCGGATGATGGCCACCTCGCGCTCGAGGTCCGGGTACCCGATGTGGAGGTAGAGGCAGCGCCGGCGCAGCGCGTCCGAGATGAGCCGCGTCCCGTTGCTGGTGAGGATCACCAGCGGCTTCTGCCGCGCCTCGATCATCCCGAGCTCGGGGATCGAGATCTGGAACTCGCTCAGGCTCTCGAGGAGCAGCGCCTCGAACTCGTCGTCCGATCGATCGATCTCGTCGATGAGGAGCACGGAGCGCTTCTCGGAGCGAAAGCTCTTGAGGACCGGCCGCTCCACGAGGAAGTGCTCGGAGAAGAAGAGGCTCTCCTCCGCGCTCAGCCTGCCCACCGCCTCGCGGAGCGAGGACGCGCCCTCCAGGTAGCTGTCGAGCTGCGTCCGGAGGAGCTGGGTGTAGAGGAGCTGCTTCCCGTACTCCCAGTCATAGAGCGCCTTGCCCTCGTCGATGCCCTCGTAGCACTGCAGCCGGACGAGCGGCAGCTCGAGGATGGCCGAGAGCGCCTTCGCGAGCGCGGTCTTCCCCACGCCCGGCGGCCCCTCGATCAAGATCGGCTTCTCCATCGACACCGACAAGAACACCGCGGTCGCGATGACGTCGTCGGCGACGTAGCCGCCGGCCTGCAGCGTCCTTCTCACCTTCTCCACTGAGCTGAGCGGCACGTTTCACCTCGTCGGATGGGACCTTCTCGCGCATGGGCGCAGGACGGCGGCCGGATCGCGTCCGGCGCGGGGGCCGTCGTCCTCGCGCCAGCCATACACGGCCTTCCGGAGCTCGCAGCGGTCCTCGACCGCCATCAGGTCCCCGGTCGCGGCGTGCGCGCGCCCCATGCAGCCGCCGCCGCAGTGGAGCCGCCCCGAGCACTCGAGGCACGGGCGAAGGCTCCCGTGCCGCCGCTGCTTCACCTCGAGGAGCCGCGACCACGGCGGCATGGCCTCGGCGAGCGTCGCCGCGAGCGGCCTCTCGAACGCGCCACGCACGGCGAGCTCGTCCACGCGGCAGAGGGCGCACGGGTAGACGGTCCCGTCGGCGGTCACGTACGGATGCTCGCCGAGAGTGCAGCAGTCGGGGCCGGCCTCGGCCCGCCCCTTCCACCACTCGATCGCCGCGACCTCGCCGTGCTCGGCGTAGAGCTGCTGGAACCGGCCATCGGCGTGGTACCGGGAGAGGAGTGCCCGGTACTGGGCGGGCGTGGGCGGCGCGAGCTCTCCCTTCGCCGCCCGGCCCTGCGCCAGGAGCGTCCCGCTCACGACGCGGCGCACGCCGAGCGCCTCCACCAGTGCGAGGAGCGCCGGGAGGTCGTCCATGTTGTGGCGCATCTCCGTGAACGCGACGGAGATGTGGCCGCCGAGCCCCGCCGCGACGAGCCGCCGGACGCCGTCGAGGGTCCGCTCGAAGCTCCCGCGCCCCCGGACGCGGTCGTGGGTCCGGGGAGCGCTCCCGTCGAGGCTCACCTGGATCCGGAGCCCCTCGAACCGGAGCGCCCGCAGCGCGCCGACCTGGGCGCCACCGAGGAGCGCGCCGTTGGTCTGGACGCCGACGGTCCGGAGCGACGGTCCGCGGCAGCATGCGGAGAGGATGTCGAGCCATTGAGGATGAAGGAGCGGCTCGCCGCCCGTCAGCCAGAGCTCCTCGCCGCCGAGGGCGGCGAACTCGCCGACGATCCGCCGGATCGCGTCGGCCGGGACGTGGTGCGGGTCGGCCCTCGGCCCCGCCTCGACGAGGCAATGGCGGCAGCTCAGGTTGCACAGCCCGGTGACCGCGAGCGAGAGCGCGCGCGGGAGCCGCAGCCCCGCCCTTCCCGTGCACTCCATGAGTCGGCTCCAGTCCACGTCGCGTCCTTGCTCCTCGCTGCCGTTCACTGCTTCACCGAGAGCACCGGCCGGTAGCTGCCGAACGACCCCAGCCGCACGCAGCCGCAGAACACGCCCGCACCGTAGGCGAGGTGCTCGGCGAGATAGAGACCGAGGAACTCGGGGAAGCGGAGTGCGGGGCGCCGCACCGTGCGATCCACCGCAGCGCAGAGCACGGCGAGGGTGGCGGCGAGCGCGCCGAGCCTCGGCCAGGCGACACCGGCGACGATCAGCACCGGCGCGTAGTAGCGGGTCAGATGGAACGCGACGTGATAGGCGAGGCTCCCCCACGCGCGGAGCCGCGCGCCGATCACCCACTCCGGCGGGACGCGCGCGCCCTCGCGGCGGAGCGTCGCCCAGAGCCGGGCCACGTCGAGCAGGATGAGCGCCGCGCCGGCCACTGCGGGCCACGCCGCGCGGGCGAGCCACGCGGCCGCGACGAGCGCGGTCGCGGCAGCCAGCGGCCAGGGCATGACCATCTGCTTCCTCCGCTCCGGGTGGAGCACCTGGAGGAGCCCCTCGGACGTCCCGTACTGGAACCGCCGGCGGAGGAACGCGCCGAGCCGGTTCCGGTGCTCGTGGAAGATGCGGCCATGCGGCGTGTAGAGCACCCTCCCGCCCCGATCCCGGAGCCGCCACGTGAGGTCCACGTCCTCTCCGACGTGCAGCTCCTCACGGAACCCGCCGCTCGCCGCGAACGCGCGCCTCCGGACGAGCAGGTTGCAGCTCGGGAGGTAGAAGGTGTCTGTCCCGCCCTGCCCGGAACGATCGCGCGGCCCGAGGGAGAGGCTCGACATCTCGGCCTCGTAGCGATCCAGCGCCGACGACGCGTGCATCCCCGCCACCCGGCCGCCGACCGCGACGACCTCCGGATCCTCGAAGCGCCCGGTGAGCTCGGCGAGCCAGCCCTCGGAGGCGGTGCAGTCCGAGTCGATGAAGGCCAGGAGCGCCCCGCTCGCGACGGCCGCGCCACGGTTCCGGGCCGCCGCCGGGCCCCGGCCTCGACCGCCCGACGAGATCACGGTGGCGCCGAGCGCGCGCGCCACCGCCGGTGTCGCGTCGCGGCTCCCATCGTCCACCACGACGATCTCGAGGCGCGCCCGAGGGTAGCGAACGCGCCTCAGCGACTCGAGGCATCGCCGCAGCTCCTCGGCCCGGTCCTTCACCGGGATGACGACGCTCACCGTCGGGAGCCGGTCGGCGGGGAGCGCGTCGTCCGGGACGCGCGCGAGCAGGCCGCGCTCGAAGAGGGCGTCGAGCGCCCGCGCCTCCGTCGGGGTGCGCGCGACCAGCTCCCCGGCGTCGAAGCGCTCCGCGAAGGCGGCGCTCACCTTCACGAGGCGGAGCGGCGCCCGGGAGAGCAGGGCCGGGCCACCGCGCACCTCCACGCGCGCGACGCCGCTCGCGAGCCTGTACCTCACCGCGCGCTCCTCGGGACGAGCCCCTCCTCGCCGAGGATCTCCAGGATCCGGCTCGCGGCCTCGTCGGCCGTCCCGAAGTGCATCCGCCCCCCGCGCGGCCGGATCCCGCCGGAGAACAGCTGGCGCACGCGCTCGTGCGCGGGGAGGCTCGCGTCCGGGGCCTCCACGCGCAGCGGATCGCAGCGGGGCACCCCCACCCCCGCCGCCCGGAGCGCCGCGCCGTCGAAGCCGAGCGCGCGGGCGGGGAGCCCCAGCTCCTCGATCCCCCAGCGCTCCACCGGCGCCTCGATCGAGCGGAGGACCGCGGGCAGATCGGGGTAGCGGGGCTCCGCGGCCGCCGCGTCCACGAGGACGGCGCACGGGAGGTGGAGCGCGACGCGCTGCCGGGCGCCCTTCTCGGACCTCCGGACGACCTCCGCCCGGTCCCGGTCCGGGTCGAGCCGGAGCGACAGCGCGGCGCTCGCGAGGGGCAGCCCCGCCGAGGCGGCCGCGAGCGCTGGCGAAGGATCGTCGCCGCGGTCGAGGAGCCGGGTCCCGGCGAGGAACAGCGCCGGGCGGAGGATCTCGAGGACTCGGCGGAGGACCCTCGCCTCGGCGACCGCGTCCCCGTCCTCCATCGCGTCGTCCCAGACCCGCACGGCCCGGGCGGCGCCCATCGAGAGCGCGAGCCGGAGCGCGTCGTCGAGCCGATCGCTCCCCAGCGCGACCGCGGTCACTGCCGCGTCCCTCGCGTCGGCGAGCCCCGCGGCGACCTCGAGCGCGCTCAGGTCGTCCGGGTTCACGATCCGGCGGAGGCCGGTGTCGCGCACCGCCGCGCCGCCGCCGGCGAGCCGCGCCGGCGGGCGCGGATCGCGGACCTCGCGCAGCAGCACCACGATGTCGAGCCGTTTCGAAGCCATGATTCGGTCCTCGAGTGCGCGCGAGCGCGCGCGGAAGAAGGTCGGGTTCCGCCTGCGCTCACGTCATCCGGTACGAGACGCCGAACCCGCCCCGCGGGTACCGCCACCGCGTGAACGCGCGCTTCTCGCAGACGACGTAACAGGTGCCGCACTCGAGGCACCCCGCGAACACGAACGTCATCTTCCGGTCCTTCTCGGACCAGGTGTAGCAACGGGCGGGGCAGGTGGTGGTGCACGGCCGGGCCGTGCACACGCCGCAGCGCGCCGCGTCGAGCACGATGTGCGGCTCGCGATCGATGTTGAAGCTCGTGTAGTCGAACAGGTCGTCCACGTTGATCATCCGCGCCTCCGGAGCGCGCGCGGCCGGGCTGCGCCGCGCGCCGGTCCTAGATCGTTCTCCAGGTGGTCCAGGCGTCGCGCACGAGGTTCCTCGTGCCGACCTTCGCCCTCGTCATGGCGAGGCCCATCTTGAGCAGGCTCTCCTTCGGCGATCCGTCGACCCGGTACATGCGATCCATGAAGTCGCAGATGACCTCCGGGTACGCCTCGTAGAGCCGGTCGATCTCCAGGAGCTCCGGCGCGCGCTGGAACGTCCGGAGGTCCTTCAGGACGAAGCTCTCGTCGAGCATGCGCCGGTAGCAGGCGAGCGCGCGGGCCGAGTGGTCCTTCGCGGCGCGGGCCTCGAGCACCGCGCGCGCCGCGAGCACGCCGGAGTGGGTGGCGAGGTTGATGCCCTCGAGGTTCGGGCCCTTCGCGTAGCAGAAAGCGGCCGCGTCGCCTGCGACCAGGATCCCGTCGCCGACGAGCTCCGGCATCATCTTGTAGCCGCCCTCCGGGATCACGTGGGCGGAGTACTCGAGGAGCCGTGCGCCGCGCACGAGCTTCGCGATCTGCGGCTGGTCGAGGAAGTCGTTCAGGAGGTCGTAGGGACGCCTCCCGCTGTCGCGCAGGCTCCCGAGGTGCAGCACGATGCCGGCGGAGAGCGAGCTGTGGTTGGTGTACAGGAACCCGCCGCCGTGGACGCCGGAGCTCGAGCCGACGAACTCGCGCGAGGCGCCCTGGTCACGGACCAGCCCGAACCGATCGTCGATGACCTCCTTCGGGAGCTCGAGGAGGGCCTTCACCCCGAGCGCGAGGTGGTCGGGATCGAACAGCGGCCGCCGCAGGCCAGCCTTGAGCGCGGTGAAGGAGAGGACCCCGTCCGCGGCGATCACCACCGGCGCCCGGAGCGCGCCGCCGCCTCGCAGGACCGTGACGCCGGCGACCGCTCCACCCTCCGTGATCACGCCGTCCACGGTGCAGCGCGTGAGGAGCGTCGCGCCCGCGCGCTGGGCCTCGGTCGCGAGCCAGCGGTCGAACGAGGGCCGGAACACCGTGTAGCCGTTGTACGGCGTCCGGTCGAAGCTCTCCGTCTCGTACTCGACGTTCAGGCTCCGCCCCGGCGTCATGAACGTGAGCGTCTTCTTCACGATGTGGCGCTGGAGCGGAGCGCGGTCCCAGAAGTCCGGGAAGATCTCCTCGAGGGCCGGCATCCGGTGGAGGATCCCGCCGAACATGTTCTTCTCGCCGGGGTGCGCACCCCGCTCCACGAGCGCGACGTCCACCCCGGCGCGCGCGAGCGTCAGGGCCGCGCTCGCGCCCGCCGGTCCGGCGCCCACCACGATGGCCTCGAAGGAGCGCGTCATCGCTTCACCTCTCGTGAATCGACCGCCGCGTGCACGTGCGCGAGCACCCGGGGGAGCACCTCGCGCACGTCGGCGACGAAGCCCTCGTCCGCGCTCGGAAAGATCGCGGCCTTCGGGTCCAGGTTCATGCAGACGATCCGCCTCGACTCCGTGATCCCGCCGACGTGGTGCATGGAGCCCGAGATCCCCCACGCGAAGTACAGGCGCGGGACCACCGTCTTCCCGGTCTGCCCGATCATCCGCTCGAACCCGGTCCACCCGAGGTCGTAGACCGGGCGGGTGACCCCGACGGACGCGCCGACGAGCCGCGCGAGCTCGCACATCGCCTCGAACGTCCCCCGATCGCAGCCCTTCCCCGCCGTGAAGATCACCTGCGCCTCGGCGACATCCACGGTCTGCGGGTCGGGCGGGATGCGCTCGGTCACGCGGGCGCCCTCGCCCGTCGCGTCCACGCGCGCGGTCCTGGAGGTGCGCCGCGCCTCGCCGCGGGGCGTGCCGGGCGGCACCACTGCCGAGAGCGCGCGACGCGACATCGTTAGGACGAGCGGCGTCACCGCGCCCTCGCCGCACGATGCGTCGCGCGCGGCGTCCGTCCAGATCCGCTGCTCGACCACCTGCGCGCCGAGCGCCTGCCGGCGAAGCGTGAGCCCGGCGAAGTCGCGGCCGTAGGAGACCGCCTCCGTGAAGATCGCGGCAGAGAGGCGCGCGGCCATCACCGGCGCGAGGCTCGCGCCCTGGTCCGTGTGCGCGAGGAGGATCACCTTCGCGCCGAGAGCCCGGGCGGCGTCGACGAGCGCCTCGGCCTGGGCTTCCGGCAGATCGGCGAGACCGGGCGGTCCGTCGATCTCCACGAGGTCCGGGACGCCGGCGCGCCGGAAGGCCTCCTGAGCCGCGCCGCCCGCGGCCGCGAAGCACCCGGCCGCCCACGAGGTGCCGAGGGTGGTCGCGAGCCTTCGCCCCTCGGCGAGGATCCCCTTCCCCGCGTCGTCCAGCTCGCCGGCGGAGAGCTCCGCGAAGACGAGCACGCCCGCGTGCCGCGTCATCAGATCTCCCTCCCGACCTTGTGACCCTCCCAGATGGCCATGTCGACCTTCCGGGGCGCCACGCAGTCGCCGATCCGGTACAGCTCCTTCGTCTTGCCCTTGAGCGCCTTGTAGAGCCGGTCCTCCACCTCCTGCTGGATCGCGAGCACGATCGAGTCGAACGGGCCGAGCTCGGACATCGCGTTCGAGTAGACGTTGATGGCCTTCAGCACCTTGGCGCCCGCCTCGCCGGCGATCTCGATCACCACCGTGTCCGGCGTGAACGTGCAGCCCTTCTGCAGGAGCCGCTGCCGCGTGAGGTACAGGTCCTGCGTCGGCCCGAGCTCGGCGCCGACGAAGAGGCTGGAGCACAGGATGTGGACGCTCTTCCCCTGGCTGGCGATGAACTCCGCGGTGGCGGTCGCGCGGTGGTGGCCGTCGGTGTCGATGAGGCAGACCTTCTGGCCGAGCTCGGCCTTGCCGAGGAGCACCTGCCACACGTCGTAGATGGCCGGCCCCTTCGCCCCGGCGATCGGCGGGTTCCGCGCCGGCACGCTCCCCGTCGCGCAGATGACGACGTCGGGCTGCTCGCGCTCGACGAGGTCCGGTGTCACCTCCACGCCGAGGTGGACGTTCACGCCCGCCTTCTCGACCTGATCCTTCTCGTTCCGGATGAGGACGCCGAACTCGTCCCGGCCCGAGCCCTTCATCGCGATGAGGACCTGCCCGCCGAGCTGATCGTTCTTCTCGTAGAGGTCGACCTGGTGGCCCCGCCGGCCTGCCATCTTGGCGGCCCACATCCCGCCGGGTCCGGCGCCGACGATCATCACCTTCTTCTTGACGGGCGCCGGCTTCGAGGTGCCCTCGCCCCACTTCTTCTCGAGGCCCACCGCCGGGTTCTGGATGCACGCGAGCGGCTTGTTCATGCCGATCCGGCCGATGCAGTTCTGGTTGTCGCCGATGCAGTATCGGATGTCCGCGAGCCGGGCCTCCTGGGCCTTCTTCGGGAGGAAGGGGTCGCAGATGAGCGCCCGGCACATGCCGATCACGTCGGCCTGGCCGTTGGCGAGCACCTTCTCGGCCATCACCGGATCGTTGATCCGCCCCGTGCAGAAGACGGGGAGCTTCACCTTCGAGCGGATCCCGGCCGCCAGCGGGACGGTGTAGCCGAGCGGCGTGTGCATCGATCCTTCGACGAGGTACAGGTTGTAGAAGGTGCCGACGGACAGGTCCATGAAGTCGATGAGCCCGCTCGCTTCGAAGCGCGCGGCGAGGTCCTGGACGTCTGCGAGGTTCAGGCCGCCCCAGGGGATCATCTCGTCGGCGCAGAGGCGGATGCCGACGGTGAAGTCGTCACCCACCGCCTTCCTCACCGCCGCGATGAACAGGAGCGGCGCGCGCATGCGGTTCTCGACGCTGCCGCCGAACGCGTCCTGCCGCTGGTTCGAGAGCGGGGAGAGGAACTGGCGCGCCAGGCTCGAGTGCCCGAACTGGATCTCGATCCCGTCGAAGCCGCCCTCGCGGACGTGGACCGCGCTCTTCGCGAAGTAGCGGGCGACCTCCTCGATGTCCTCCGGCTCCATCTCCTTCGGGATCTCGCGGAAGAGCGGGTCGGGGACCGGGCTCGGCGCGAACACCGGGAGCCGCGACAGCGACCCGTCGCACTGCTGCCCGTTGTGGTTGAGCTGGGCGAAGATCCTCGTCCCGAACGCGTGGACGTGATCGGTGATCTTCCGGAACCCGGGGAGCACCTCGGGCTGGAACGCCTCGATGAGCTTCTCGTACGCGCGATCCGTCGGGTGAACGCTCATCTCCTCGGTGATGATGAGCCCGGCGCCGCCCTTCGCCCGCTCGCCCCAGTAGTGGACGTGGCGCTCCGAGGGCAGCGTGTCGACTGCGAAGTTGGTGAGATGGGGCTGGAACGAGATCCGGTTGCGGAGCTCCACCCGGCCGAGCTTGAGAGGAGAGAAGAGGTATCGAAACATCATGGCGAGGACTCCTCCTGGGAGGTGACCGGCGACGGGTGGATCACGCGCAGCTCGTCACGCAGTTCACGAGGCACTCCGGATCGCCTCCGGCGACGCCGCGGCCGAGGTGGTAGGCGACGGCGGGGCAGCCGCCGTGGCACTGGTCGTAGCGATGGCAGTCCTCGCAGGAGTGGATGCGCAGACTGCGGAAGCTCCTGAACACGTCCGAGCGGTCCCAGATCTCCTGGAACGACCGCTCCCGCAGCGACCCGGCCCGGAACTCCTCGCGCTGCAGGAACGCGCAGGGATAGAGGCTCCCGTCCGGGCCGAGGCAGGCGGTGAGCTTCGCCGCGCCGCAGAGGTTCAGGCCGAGGCCCTGGCGCTCCTGCGGCGTGAGCGAGAAGAAGCTGTCTCCGGTCCGGACGCTCGCGGTGCTCGTGAGCCACGTGGAGAACGCGAGGAGCTGGGCCGGCGAGGGACGGAGGCCGTCCCAGTTCACGGCGCCGCGCCCCGACGGCCGGAAGCGGCTCACGCGGAGCGACACGCCGAGCGAACCCGCGAGGTCGTAGAGGGCGGGGATCTCGCCCGCGTTCGGTCCGGTGAGGACCGTGTTGATGCTCGTCGGGATCGCGCTCTCGCGGAGGAGCTCGAGGGCGCGGAGCGCCCGGTCGAACGTGCCGTCGCCGCGGAGCGCGTCGCAGGTCTCGCGGCGCGCGCCGTCTAGGCTCACCTGGATGGCGACGAGGCCGCTCCGCGAGAGGCGCTCCACCCGAGCGGCGTCGAGGAGGGTGCCGTTCGTCGAGATGCACGTCACCATGCCGCGCGCGTGGCAGGCGTCGAGGATGGCCTCGAAGTCCGTTCGGATGAACGGCTCGCCGCCGCCGAAGTTGAGCTGGAACACGCCGGCCCGGTGGAGCTGGTCCACCGCCTCGAGCGCCTCGGCGGTGCCGAGCTCGCCCGGACCGGCCGCGCCGGACGACGACAGGCAGTGACGGCAGCGCAGGTTGCAGGCGAGTGTCACCTCCCAGGTGAGGTTCACCGGCGCGGAGAGACCCTGATCAACGAACCGATTGCTCACGGAGGAACCCCTTCTGCACGAGGGACTGTAGGAGGCGCTCGACCCGGCCCTGCACGGCCTCTGGCCGGTCGCAGAGGTCGTCCGTTCCGGCGCCTCCGCCGCGGAGGCGTTCCGCGGAGACGAGACCTCCCGTCTCCGCGAAGAGGAGCCTCGGGCCCCGCAGGTCGTAGAACAGGAGCCCGAAGCTCTCCTCGCGCACGCGGCAGGCCGGGTGGAGAACGTATCTGGTCATCGCGGTGGTCCTCGCCCGGCCAGCGGGTCAGTACACGCCGCAGATCCCGTCGATCGCGAGCTCCTCGACGCAGATCTCGTCGAGGATCAGCGGCTCCTCGGCCGGCCGCTCCACGGCGGGCTTCCGCTCGCGGCTCCCGTCGCAGCTCGTGAGCTGGGCCTTCTCCACGTCCGTCTCGCTTCGCAGGGCCTTCGACACCTTCGTCTCCTCTCGCAGGGACTTCGTGAACATCGACACACCGTGATGCGCCTTCGCCAACGTCGCCTCCTTCCGCCGCTCGTGCGGCGGCCAATCGATTCAACTCGAGACGAAGTCGCCCACGGCGACCGCGTCCTCCTCGATGCGCTGCGAGCTCCGAACAGCCGGCCCCGGGGAGCGGCCGGATTGCGCCGCTCCCCGAGACCGCTCCACCCTCACGTGGAGACCTAGGACTTGCCGTTCGCGCCCGGCGCCATGCAGTGCCGGAAGATCATCTTCACGACGTCCGGCGTGACGACGCGCGGGTTGCCGAGCGTGCAGACGTCCTGCATCACGACCGGGGTGAACTTCTCGAGGTGCTCTTCCTTGAGTCCCAGCGTGGCGAACGTCTCGGTGATGCCGAGATCCGCGCGGAGCTTCTCGAGCTCGTCGACCGCCGCCTCGGCGGCCTTCCACGTGGTCATCCCGCGCGTGTCGACGCCCATCGCCTCGGCGATGTCCCGGAACTTGTCCGGGCAGGCCACCATGTTGTAGCGCTCGACCGGGACGAGACCGATCGCGTTGCACTGACCGTGCGGAGAGTCGAAGAGCGCGCCGAGCGTGTGCGCCATGGAGTGGACGATGCCGAGGCCGGCGCTGTTGAACGCGTGGCCCGCGGTGTACTGCGCCCAGGCCATGTTCTCCCGGGCCTCGGCGTTGGTCGGGTTCGCGTAGGCGTCGCGGAGCCCCCGCGAGATCATCTTGATCGCGTGGAGGCCGAGCCCCTGCGAGGTCCTCACGCCGAGGCGCGAGACGTACGCTTCCACCGCGTGGGTCATGGCGTCCATGCCGGTCCACGCCGTCAGGTACGGCGGCATGGTGCGCATGAGCGCGGGATCGACGATCGCGCGCGACGAGATGATGTTCGGGTCGAAGATCACCATCTTGTACATCTTCTGGGTGTCGGTGATGACCGCCGCCCAGCTCGTCTCCGAGCCGGTGCCCGCAGTGGTGGTGATGGCGAGCTGCGGGACGGTGATCGGCTTCTTCGTGGTGCACATCCCGTTGAACTCGCGGATGCTCTGCCCGTCGTGCGCGTCGACGATGCGGACGGCCTTCGCGCAGTCGTGCGAGCTGCCGCCGCCCACCGAGACGACGCCGTCGCACCTGTTCTGCTTGAACACCTTGTGGGCGGCGTGGACCTCGTGGTCCTTCGGGTTCGACGTCACGCCCGCGTAGATCGAGACCGAGATGCCCGCCGCCTTGAGGACCCCGGCCACCTCGTCGAGGATCCCCGTGCCCTTGAGCCCGGAGCTCACGATGAGGGCGTTCTTGATGCCGATGGCCTTGGCCTCCTCGCCGGCCATGCGGTACGCGCCCCAGCCGATGGTCGCCCGCGGCGTCGCATGAAAGTTGCGCAGCGGGAATTCCGTCGAAGCGATATTGAAGCTGCTCATATTTTTCTCCCTCGGTTCTCGATCAACTCGATTGCGCAGCGTCCGTGATGACGACGCTCGCCCCTCTTCAACGGGCGAGCCAATGCTCGGGCGCCGCCCGCAATCGTGCGTAAGGAACGGCTTTTTGCGGATCACTGATCGTGACGTACCGCGCGCCGACGGTGTTCCGCCTGTCACACGTCCGAGACGTGACATGTCCCGGACCCGGTACAGACGGCCCTCGCGACTGATCCGCGTCAGCTCGGGAAATCGCGGGAATCCGCTGCTCTCCGAGGCGGCGAAAAAGCTGCTCGAAGAAAATTCGCCCGGGGAAGCGCAGACGATGCCGCGAAAACGCTGCACCGGGAGGTCCTGTGCCTCCCGGCGTCGGCGGCGGAGCACGGCGGCGTCCCCCAGCGCGCGCTCCAGCCGGATCGACGGCGGCGTTCGCGAGCGGACGCTCCAGCCGAATCGATTGCGCAATCGGGTTGGATCGAGATCGGGTGCCGGATCGTCAGGCGCTGCAGCGCGCGATCACGACTCTCGCTCGTCTTCGGGCGCGGGCGGCACGGGCTCGACTCGATTCGCCCCCGGCCTCGTCGGGAGGCCGTACCGGTGCAGCCGACGGTAGAGCGTCATCCTGGAGACGCCGAGCCGCCGCGCCGACTGGACGATGTTCCAGCTGCACGCCTCGAGCACCTCCACGAGCGCGGCGCAGTCCGAGTCGCCTCGCGCACCCTGGAGCGCCCTCCGTGGCCGCGCGGCGCCAGGCGCGCGCGGCTCGACGGGTGCGTGCCGGATGGGAAGGTCGTGAGCCCGGAGCTGCGCGCGCGGCGACGTCGCTCCCGCCCTCGAGATCACATCGTACCGCGCCGCTCGGCGCGCGGGGGCACCGCGGTCCCGGGCGCGGGGGGCGGCGGCAGAGACGCGCAGGACCGCACCGACCGTCGTGCCGTCGTACTGGACCGGCGACGCGACGACGATCCGGCCCTCCGGCGTCGCGACCCGCACGTCGCCGCCGAGGGTCCCGGGCGCGCAAAGCGCAGCGGCGATCGTCTCCCGCGTACGTCTCGGGAGCGCGCCGGCCTCGATGATGCCTCGCCGGACGGCCGCTTCGTTCGCGGCGATGGCCCGGCCGCGCGCGTCCACGGCGACGAGCGCGTCGCCGGCCTCCTGCGCCGCCCGGAACGCGTAGCGGACCACCTCGTTCCGCACGCCGATCGCCGCCCGGAGCCGCTCCTCGACGGTCCGTGCGATCGCCTTCGCGATGACCAGGGCGTGCCGGCGCTGGACCTCCCATGGCGCGGTGAGGTTCACGACGCCCACCGGCGATGCGTGCGCCGGCGCGAGCACCGGCGCAGCGGCGCAGCTCCACGGGTGCCACGCGGCGACGAAGTGCTCGGCGGAGAACACCTCGACGGGCCCTCTCTCGACGAGCGCGGTGCCGGGGCCGTTCGTGCCGGCCACCGCCTCCGCCCAGCACGACCCGGGTCGGAAGTCGATCTCCCCGGCCTCGTCGATCAGCGCGCGGTCGCCGTCGATCGAGAGCATGACGCCCTCGCCGTCGAGGTACGCGAGGACGGTCTCGTGGAGCCCGAGCCGCCGCGCGAAGTCGGCGAGGATGGGCGCCGCGAGCCGGAACACCTCGTCGTGCTCGCGCCGGGCCGCGAGGGCCGGCGCCGCGAGGACCCGCCCGCCCGGCCGCGTGATCCCGGGATCGATCCGGTAGAGGTTGCGCGCGCGCCGCCACGAGCGCGCGATCTCCTCGCCGACGCCGGCGGGCTCGTCGGCACCCTGGACGACGTAGCTGCGCCAGGCCTCCTCGACGAGGCGGCGCCGCTCGCGGCGCTGGAGGATCGGTCGAAGCGTCCGCATCGCGTCGTCAGCCGCTCACCGCGAGCGCTCGGCTCAGCCTCCGATGGAGGCGAGGGTCGGCGTCCCCCCCGGTGCCCCTTCGTCGAGCAGGTGCGACGCCGGCTTCTCGGCGATGCCCGTCCGGATCACGTCCATCAGCTCACGGACGAGAGCGTCGGACCGGAGGTACGGACGTAGCGGGATCTTCCGCTCCCCGAAGAGGCACAGCTTCAGGTCCCCCGTCGAGGAGACGCGCACGCGGTTGCAGGCGTCGCAGAAGCCAGGGGTATAGGGCGCGATGAGCCCCGCCTTGCCCGCGTGCGCAGGATGGCCGTAGGTGATCGCCGGCCCGTCGTTCCGGTCGCGTGCGAGGCGCGACCAGCCGCGCCGCTCGAGCCCGGCGCGGATCTCGTCGGCGCGGACGTGGTGCTCGCGGAAGAACGTGGCGTTCTCGCCCGTCTGCATCAGCTCGATGAATCGCACCGCGAGCGGGCGTTCCCGCGTCCAGGCGAGGAAGCGATCGAGCTCGGCGTCGTCCATCCCGCGGAGCAGCACGACGTTCACCTTCACGGAGGGGATCCCCGCCGACAGCGCCGCCTCGACGCCGGCGACGATCCGCTCGAGGCGCGAGCAGCCGGTGATCTCCTCGAACCGGGCCGGATCGAGGCTGTCGAGGCTCACGTTCACCGAGACGAGCCCCGCGTCGCGCAGCTCCGTCGCGAGGCCCGCGAGGCGGTAGCCGTTGGTCGTGAGCCCGACGCGGCGGACCCCCGGCGTCCCCGCGACGGCGCGGACGATCTCGGGGATGTCCCGCCGCATCGTGGGCTCACCGCCGGTGAGCCTCACCTTCCAGACGCCCAGGGCCGCGAACGCGCGCACGAGCCGCTCGATCTCGACGACGGAGAGCGGCTCGTCGCCCGCCCCGCGGGGGCACCCGTCCGGCAGGCAATAGGCGCAGCGGAAGTTGCATCGGTCGGTGACCGAGAGCCGCAGGTACTGGAGCTGCCGCCCGAAGGCGTCCTGGAGCTGGAGCATGGGGTTCCCCGGCGGGACCTCGAGGGCCGCGTCAGTCGACGACGCAGCGGTGACGGAACGACCACTTCCGGACGGCGCGCGGCAGGTGGCTCCCGACCGCGCCGAGCGCGAGCGCGGCGAGGGTCGCGGCCCGCCCCGGGAGCGCCGGGACGAGGAGGAGCGCGGGCGCGCCGAGGTGCAGGAACGTGAGGACGCCGCGGGCCTGGTACGGCCAGTGACGGCTGTGACGCGCCTCGAGCGCGAGCAGCGCGAGGCCGCTCGCGGCGGTGAGCGCGAGCCAGGGGTGGAGCGCCTGACGCGGGGCCGCGAGCTGGACCCCGCCGACGAGGACCGCCATCGCGCCGAGGTGGACGGTGCGGACCGCGATCGCGATTCCCCTCCCCCACGCCAGCCGCGAGCCGCCGTCGGCGCGCACGCTAGGCCTCGACCCCGCCGCGCAGCATCTGCACGTCCACGAGGTCCCCGGCGCCCACGGATCCCCAGTCGGCGGGGATCACCGCGATCCCGTCGGCCTGCAGCATCGTCTTCAGGATCCCCGTGTCCTGGTTCCCGGAGGTCCAGGCGAGGAGGCCGCCGTTGCGGCGCTCGAGCCGGACGCGCAGGAACGAGACGCGGCCGGGCTTGCGCGGGAAGTCCTCCTGGAACACCGCCCGGACCACGGGGCGGAGCACCGTGCGGTGGCCCATCATCTTGAGCAGCGCAGGGCGCACGAACTGCTCGAACGTGACGAGCGTCGAGACCGGGTTCCCGGGGAGCGAGAAGACCGGCTTGCTCCCGTGAACGGCGAACGCGGTGGGTCGGCCGGGCTTGATGTCCACCTTCCAGAAGATCTGCCGGACCGAGAGCTCGTGGAGGACCTCGCGGACCAGATCGCGGTCCCCCATCGACACGCCGGCGGACGTGACGAGCGCGTCCGCACGCAGCCCCTCGACGAGGAGCGCCCGCAGCGAGGCTCGATCGTCGCGCGCGATGCCGAGCTGGACCGGCTCGCCGCCGAGCTGCAGCACCGCCGCCGCGACCGCGAGCGCGTTGCTGTCGTAGATCTTCCCGGGCGCGAGCGCGCCCCCCGCCTCGACCAGCTCGTCGCCCGTCGAGAGGATCGCCACCCGCGGGCGCCGGACCACCGGGATCGACAGCCGCGAGAACGACGCGAGGAGGGACACCTCCGACGGGCCGATCACGGTGCCGGCCCTCAGGATCGTCTCGCTCGCGCGGATGTCCTCGCCCTTCCGGCGGACGTGGGCACCCGGGCGGACCGGCTGCCGCACGAGGACGCTCCCGTCGCGCGCGTCGGTGTCCTCGACGGGGACGACGGCGTCGGCGCCCGGGGGGAGCGGCGCGCCGGTGAGGATCTTCGCCGCCGTACCCGCCGCCACCACGTCGGAGGAGTGGCTGCCGGCGGGGATGTAGCCGGCGATCCTGAGGCCCGCGGCCGCGGTCGTGTCCGCGGCCCGCACCGCGTACCCGTCCATCGCGGAGTTGTCCCAGAGCGGCATGTCCCACGGCGCTTCCACGTCGGCAGCGAGCACGCGCCCGACCGCCGCCAGCACCGGCACGCTCTCGGATCCGAGCACGGTGACGTGATCGAGGATGGTCGCCCGCGCTTCTTCGAAGGTCGGCATGGGCGAAGCTCCTGAGCACGCGTCAGGCCAACGCCGCCGCGCCGCGCCGGCGATGGGCCGGCGCCTCGCAGTTTCAACGGGTTCCGCGCCGCGCGCGCGGGCGTTCGGCCGCCCGGCGCGCGGCCGGCATCCCGCGTGACATGTCACAGAGCTGAGCCGCCCGCAGCCCCGCCCGCGAGGGGATGTCTCAGAGCCGTGACGCTCGGGACGGGCGCCGCGCGCGGCGTCGGCGCCGGCGAGCGCCCGAAGTTCCTCGTGAACCCGGCCGCGTACGCGGGCCGCGCCCCGCGCGCGCCGAGCTGGCCCGCGCATTGCTCTCATGCCGGGCTCCTCCTCCTCGCGGAATCGAGAGGCAACGAACATGGACAAGATCCTCAGAATCGACTTGGGCGCGCCGGGCGGGCCGAAGGCGGCCGTCGAGCCGGTCGGCGAGTACGCCGGACTGGGCGGCCGCGGTCTCACCTCCTTCATCGTGGCGAAGGAGGTCGACCCGCTGTGTCACCCCCTCTCGGCCGCGAACAAGCTCGTCATCGCCCCGGGGCTGCTCACCGGCTCGAGCGCCTCGACGAGCGGCCGGCTCTCCGTCGGCTGCAAGAGCCCCCTCACCGGCGGCATCAAGGAGTCCAACGCCGGCGGTCAGGCGGCGCAGGCGCTCGCGCGCCTCGGCTACCTCGCCGTGATCCTGGAGGGGCGGCCCGCGGGCGACGACCTCTGGAAGATCCTCATCGACAAGGGCGGGGTCCGGTTCGAGAAGGCGAACGGGCTCCGCATGCTCGGGAACTACGACGCGGTCGCCGCGCTGCGGAAGGAGCACGGCGACAAGGTCGCGTACATGACGATCGGCCAGGCCGGCGAGATGAGGCTCGGGGCCGCGTCGATCGCGTGCACGGACCGCGAGCTCCGGCCGACCCGCCACTGCGGTCGCGGGGGCGTGGGCGCGGTGATGGGCTCGAAGCAGGTGAAGGCGATCGTCATCGACGAGGCCGGCACGACGCTCCGCGGGCCGAAGGACCCGGTGAAGTTCAAGGCCGCGGTGAAGGTCTTCAACGAGGGGCTCCAGAAGCACGCCGTCACCGGCCAGGGCCTCCCCGCGTTCGGCACGAACGTCCTGACGAACGTGCTGAACGAGGCGGGCGCGTACCCGACCTTCAACTTCCAGCAGGGCCGGTTCGACGGCGCCGCGAAGATCAGCGGCGAGGCCCAGGCCGAGCTCGAGGTGAAGCGCGGCGGCCTCGCCACGCACGCGTGCCACCGCGGCTGCATCATCCAGTGCTCCGGCATCTTCAACGACGCGGAGGGCAACTACGTCACGAAGCAGCCCGAGTACGAGACGGTCTGGTCGCACGGCGGCAACTGCGGGATCGACGACCTCGACGTGATCGCCCAGCTGGACCGGATGGACGACGACATCGGCCTCGACACGATCGAGATGGGCGTGACCATCGGCGTCGCGATGGAGGCGGGCGTGATCCCCTTCGGGGACAAGGCAGGCGCCCTCCGGCTCCTCGGCGAGGTCGGTCAGGGGACGCCGCTCGGACGCATCCTCGGCTCCGGCGCGGGGATCACGGGCAAGGTGTTCGGCGTGGAGCGCGTCCCGGTGGTGAAGAACCAGGCGCTGCCCGCGTACGACCCGCGCGGCGTGCAGGGCATCGGCGTCACGTACGCGACGACGCCCCAGGGCGCCGACCACACCGCCGGGTACGCCATCGCGACCAACATCCTCAAGGTGGGCGGCTTCGTCGATCCCCTCCAGACCGAGGGGCAGGTGGAGCTGTCGCGCAACCTCCAGATCGCCACGGCTGCGGTCGACTCGACGGGGATGTGCCTCTTCATCGCGTTCGCGGTGCTCGACCAGCCCGAGACCTTCCAGGCGCTGGTCGACCTGCTGAACTCCTTCTACGGCCTCTCGCTCACGGGCGACGACGTGGCGGCGCTCGGGAAGAAGATCCTCTCCGCGGAGCGCGACTTCAATGCGCGCGCCGGCTTCACCGCCGCGGACGACCGGCTGCCGCGGTTCTTCGAGCAGGAGCCGCTCGCGCCGCACCACGTGACGTTCAACGTGAAGCCGCAGGAGCTCGATCAGGTCTTCAACTGGCAGTGACACCAGCGGGGGGAGGCGGCCCCGGGTCGCCTCCCCCACGCGTCGAGGGCCCCGTGCATACTCCACCGCTCGACGTCTTCCCAGTGAAGGACACGTGGCGGGTGACCCTCGCCCTCGCGCCCGCGCAATTCCACGCCGTCACCGGCCTGCTCCAGGCCGGCGTGACCGTCCCGGTCCGCACCGGCTGCTCGGTGCTGAGCTTCCTCACGGACGAGCTCGGCATCGATCCCCGCGACGTCCAGGCGCGCATCACGACCGTGTTCCTCGACGGCAAGGTGGTCGACGCGCTCGACGCCGCGATCATCCAGGACGGCTCGTGGCTGGCGCTGTCCGCGGCGATGCCCGGCCTCGTCGGCGCCACGCTGCGACGCAGCGGGGCGTACTCCGCGATGCGCGCCGAGATCACCTGGTCGCGGGATCCCACGGAGCACGCGCCCACGGGCGTGCACGGGCTCGTGCACGTGAAGCTGTTCAACCTCCTCATCGACGAGCTCGGCCCGGCGCTCCTCCGGCGCGGGATCGTGCTCGGGGCCCGCGAGGCGTCCGAGGCGTTCCCGCTCGGACGCGAAGAGGACGGTGGACCGCCTCCGGGTGCGCGCGTCTTCCTCCAGGCCTCCTTCGGAGAGGTGGTGTCCAGATGGCGCTGACCATCAAGCTCTTTGCGACGTTCCAGAGGGGCCGGTTCGACGTGGCGGCGCGGGAGTATCCGTCGGGCACCACCCTCGGCGCGATCGTCGACGACCTCGGCATCGCGCGGGAGGAGATCGGCGTCATGCTCGTCGGCGGACGCCACGCGGAGCTCGCGCAGGCGCCGGGCCCCGGCGACACGGTGGCGATCTTCCCGCTCCTCGGTGGAGGGTGATCATGGCGACGGAACGGATGCACGCGTTCCTTCGGGAGCGCGCCGAGGGCGACCTCCTCCCCTGGCGTGCGCAGTGCGATTTGGCCGAGCGCTTCGACGCGAGCCTCGGCGAGATCGAGGACGCCGCGCTGGCCGCGGGGCTGCTGCCGGGACGCTACCGCCGGAACCGCGAGACGGTGTCCGTCGAGGAGCAGCTCCGGCTCTTCCGCAGCCGGGTCGTGGTCATCGGGTGCGGCGGGCTCGGCGGATACCTCGTGGAGCAGCTCGCGCGCATCGGCGTCGGAGAGCTGGCGCTGGTGGACCCGGACGTGTTCGAGGAGCACAACCTGAATCGCCAGCTGCTCTCGTCGCCCGCGCACCTCGGGCGGGCGAAGGTCGAGGTCGGCTGCGAGCGGGTCGCGGCCGTCAACCCGGCGGTCACCACCAGCGCGCACCGCGTCGCGTTCTCCCTCGAGAACGCGCGAGGGCTCCTCGCCGGCAGCGCCGCCGTCGTGGACGGGCTCGACAACACCCTCGTCCGGCGCGATCTCGCCGCGGTCTGCCGCGAGCTCGGAGTGCCGCTCGTGCACGGCGCGATCGCCGGCTGGTACGGGCAAGTCGCGGCGCAGCTGCCCGGGGACGATCTCTCGCCGCTGCTGCGGTCCGCGAGCGCGAGCGGCAGGGGCGTGGAGGCGACGCTCGGCAACCCGTCCTTCACGCCGGCGGTGATCGCGAGCCTGCAGGTCGCCGAGGTCGTCAAGGTCCTGCTCGGGCGAGGGCGCCCGCTCAGCGGCCGGTCGCTGTTCGTGGACCTGCTGGACATGAGGTTCGAGGAGATCGGGCATGCGTGACGGCCCTTCGCGCGAGCGGTTTCACATGATCGACGTGGGCGAGAAGCCCGCCACGCGCCGGCGCGCGGTGGCGCGCGGCAGGATCGAGATGAGCCGCGCCGCGTTCGATGCGCTCCGGGGCGGGGCGAACCCGAAGGGCGACGTCCTCGCCCAGGCCGAGGTCGCCGGCATCCTGGCGGCGAAGCGGACCTCCGAGCTGCTCCCCCTCTGCCACCCGCTGGCGCTGGACCGCGTCCGCGTGGGCTTCGAGCTCGTCGCGGGGACCTGCTCGGTGATCGCGTCCTGCGAGGCCGCCGCGACGGCGCGCACGGGCGTCGAGATGGAGGCGCTCCAGGGCGTCACGGGCGCGCTCCTCGCGATCTACGACCTCTCGAAGGCGGTGGATCCGGTGCTGACCATCTCCGACGTCCACCTCGACGTGAAGGAAGGCGGCAAGAGCGGAAGGTGGGTGCACCCGCGAGCCGTGGCGCGCGCCGCGGGCGGGGCTGACGAGGAAGGAGCGACGACGTGAAGCCGATCCAGGTGCGTGTCCGGCTCTTCGGGGCCTTCCGCAAGTACTCGAGCGGCGCGGAGCTGCGCGTCGACGTGCCGTCCGGCACGACGGTGTCGGCGCTGCGGGCGCGCGTCGGCGAGGCGCTCCGTGCCGCGTGCCCGACGTTCGGGGACCAGGGGCTCCTCGACGTCTCGGTGCTCGCGGACGACGAGCGGATCCTCGACGAGGACCAGGCGCTCGGCGACGGGCACGACGAGATCACCCTGGCGGTCCTTCCGCCGGTGTGCGGGGGCTGACGTGGGCGCGGTGCTGGCGCGGGTGGTGAGCGAGCCCATCCACCACGAGCAGGTCGCCGCGGCCCTGTCGGCCCCGGCGCACGGCGCTGAGCTCGTCTTCTGGGGCGTCGTGCGCGACGCCAACGAGGGACGACGGGTCCGGGCGGTGAGCTACGACGCGCACGTCCCGCTCGCGGAGCGGACGCTCCACGACATCGCCGAGGAGGCCGTCGCCCGCTCCCGGGCGGCGCTCCGGGTCGTGGTCATCCATCGCACCGGCCGGCTCGAGGTCGGCGAGGCGAGCGTCGTCGTCGCCGTGGCGTCACCTCACCGCGACGAGGCCTACGAGGCCTCCCGGTACGTCATCGAGCAGCTCAAGGTGCGCTCCCCGATCTGGAAGCAGGAGCACTACGCGGACGGCGACAGCGAGTGGCTGCGGGGGCACACGCTGCGCAGCCCCACGGCCGCGGAGTAGCGCCCGGCACGCCGCCGAGGAGGTCCCATGCGCTCCGTGCCCGACGCGGCCCAGCCGACGCCCCGTGCGCTGCGACCGCATCCGTCGAAGCTCTTCGTGGAGGTGACGACGCGCTGCAATCTCCGGTGCGCGATGTGCGTGAAGGAATCCTCGGGCCAGGGGATCCCGGAGGGCCACATGACGCGCGAGACGTTCGCGCGGCTCGCGCCCGCACTCCCCCACCTCGACGCGCTCGTCCTGAACGGGATCGGCGAGCCGCTGCTCCACCCGCACCTGGAGCACTTCGTGGAGCTCGCGCGGCGCGACATGCCCAGCGCGGGCTGGATAGGCTTCCAGACGAACGGGCAGCTCCTCGGGCCGACCCGGGCGCGGGCGCTGGCGCGCGCGGGCGTCGATCGCATCTGCCTCTCGGCCGACGCGGTCACCCCCGAGCTGTTCGGCGCGCTCCGCGGCGGCGGCCGTCACGACGCTGTCGAGCGCGCCGCCGCCTCGCTCCACGACGCGGCGCGCGAGCGCGGACGGCCGATCGTGCTCGGGGTCGAGTTCGTGGCGATGCGGGACAACCTCGACCAGCTCCCCCACGTGGTCCGCTGGGCCGCCCGGAGGCGCTTCGGGTTCATGATCGTCACGCACATGCTCCCGTACGCGGAGGAGACGCGGGGCGCGGCGGCGTTCGACCCGAGCACCGATCGCGCGCGCGAGGTGTTCCTCGCCTGGAGCGCGCGCGCCGCGGCGGAGGGCGTCGACCTCCGCCGGTACTTCGACGTCTTCCTCAAGTTCCGCCCGACCCCCGCCGACCGACGCGTCGTGTCCCTGGTGAAGGACCTCGTCGCGGACGCGGCCGCGCAGGGGATCTCGCTCAGCGTGGACCGGCTCCTCCGCGCCGACGAGGCGCTGCGTCGCCGGGTCTCCGAGGCGTTCGCCGAGGCCGACGCCATCGCGCGGGCCGAGGGGCTCGAGCTGAAGCTCCCCGCGATCACCCCGACCCGCGCCCGCCGGTGCGAGTTCGTCGAGGACGGCGCCGCCTTCGTCTCATGGGACGGCGGCGTGCACCCCTGCTACTTCCTCTGGCACCGGTACAGCTGCCACGTCGGTGGCCTCGTGAAGCACGTGCACCCGAGGTCGTTCGGAAGCGTGGCCCGCGAGGAGCTGCTCGCGCTCTGGCGCGGCGACGCGTCCCGCGGGTTCCGCGAGGAGGTGCTGAGGTACGAGTTCCCGTTCTGCTACGACTGCAGCGTCGGCCTCTGCGACTACGTGCAACCGGGCGACGCCGCCGCGGACTGCCACGTCGGCGCGGTGCCGTGCGGCGCGTGTTTGTGGTGCACGGGGGTGTTCCGGTGCCTGCAGTAGGCGCGCCGGGGACCGGCTACTTGCCGAGCATGACCTCGGTCGACTTGATGATGACGGTCACGGCGTCGCCGGTCTTGAGCCCGAGCCGCTCCGCCGACGACTTCGTGATCTCGGAGACCATGTCCTGGCCGGCGAAGTCCACCACGACCTCGGCCATGATGGCGCCGAGCTTCACGGACTTCACCGTTCCCTTGAACTGATTGCGCGCGCTGAGCTGCATCGTCGCCTCCTGCCCTGGGTGCAGCGACGTTAAGGGGAGCGATCCCCGCGGCGCAATCGATCGACGTCGCCGGGCCCGTCAGGAGTCCCGCCCCGGCGGTGTGCTCAGGCCCCCTCGGGGCGACGCGCGATCCCGCACCGGCTGAGCCGGCGATACAGCGTCATGCGCGAGACGCCGAGCTGCTGCGCGGCGCGCGCGTAGTTCCACGCGCAGGCCTCGAGCGCCGCGAGCAGCGCCTCCCGCTCCGAGTGCAGCACGGTCGCGCGGAGCGTGCCGCGAGACGCGCCCGGCGAGTCCGGTGCGCTCGGCCGGACCACCACGCGGTCTGCAGGGGGCTCCGCCCCCGCGCCGCGGGACGCGGGCGCGGCTGGCGCGTCGGGCTCGACCCGGTCGAGCAGGAGGTCGGACGCCGTGATCCGGGGACGCGGCGCGACCGCGGCGGCGCGGAGTATCACGTTCCGGAGCTCGCGGACGTTCCCCGGCCAGCGGTGCGCCTTCAGCGTGGCGATCGCGTCCTCGCCGAGGCTGAGCCCGCGCCGGCTCACCTCGCCCTCGGCCTCGGCCAGGAACACCTGCGCGAGGAGCTCCACGTCGTCGCCGCGATCGCGGAGGGGCGGAACGGCGATGGAGAGGACGTTCAGCCGGTAGTGGAGGTCGCGCCGGAACCGCCGGGCCGCGATCTCCTCCTCGAGCGGCTTGTTCGTCGCGGCGACGATCCGGACGTCGACGGCGATCGGCGTGCTGCCGCCCAGGCGGACGACCTCCTTCTCCTGGAGGACGCGCAGCAGCGCCGTCTGGGCCTGCGGCGGGAGCTCGCTCACCTCGTCGAGGAAGAGGGTCCCGCCGTCGGCGTCCTCGAACTTCCCCGCGTTCCCCTCCCGCCGCGCGCCGGTGAAGGTCCCGGACTCGTACCCGAACAGCTCCGCCTCGACGAGCTGCGCCGGGATCGACCCGCAGTTCACCGCCACGAACGGCCCACCCTGGCGGTCGCTCGCCGCGTGGATGGCCTGCGCGAATAGCTCCTTGCCCGTGCCCGACTCTCCCGACAGGACGACCGGCAGCTGGTTCCGCGCCGCGGTGCGCGCGAGCTCGACGGCCCGCCGCAGCGGCGCCGAGCTCCCCAGGATCCGCCCGAGGTCGTACCGCGCGGACGGGCGGGTGCGTGCCCGGCTCGCGCGTGACGGCGCGCTCGCGGGCGCCGGGATGCGAACGATCGTGCCGACCCGCGACCCCTCGTACTCGACCGGCGAGGTGATGAACGCCGGACCGTCCGGGGGCTCGACGCGCACCGGCGCCGCCGGGAGCTGCGATCGCGCGGCGCGCGACAGCGCGACCCGGATGGCCGCTGGCAGCGCGCCCGCGTCGAGGATCCGCCGACGGGTCGCGGCGTCGTTCGCGGCGATGACCTGCCCTCGCGCGTCGACGGCGACGAGCGCATCCCCCGACTCGTGCGCCGCCCGGAACGCGTACTTCACCACCTCGTCGCGGATGCAGACGGCCGCGCGCAGGCGCTCCTCCACGGCGCGCGCGATCGCCTTCGCGACGAGGATCGCCTGGCGGCGCTGGACCTCCCACGGGCCGGTGATGTCGATGACCGCGGCGGGCGCCGACTGGTTCAGCCGCCGGACCGGCGCCGCGGCGCAGCTCCACGGCTGCCAGGCCGCCACGAAGTGCTCCGAGGCGAAGACCTCGATCGCCTTGCCCGAGGCGAGCGCGGTCCCGGGGCCGTTCGTGCCCGCGTACTCCTCCGACCAGTTCGCGCCGGGACGGAAGTTGATGCCCTCGACCAGGTCGACGACGCGCCGGTCGCCGTCGATGGAGAGCATCCAGCCGTCCCCGTCGAAGTAGGCGAGGACGTGCCCCGTCAGCCCGAGGCGCCCGGCGAAGTCGCGGAGGATGGGCGAGGCGAGCGCGAACACCGCGTCCCCGTCGCACCGCTCGGCGAGGGCGTCCGGGGGGAGGATGCGCTCGGGGCGCTTGATCGCCGGATCGATCTGGTAGGACTCGCGCGCGCGGCGCCAGGAGCTCGAGATCTCCTCGCTCATCCCGGCCGGCTCGAGGCCGTCCTGGACATACCGCTGCCACGCACGGTCGACGAGCCGTCGCCGCTCGAGTCGCGTTCCTGGCGTCCCGAACAGGCGCATTCGGATCAGGACCGTAACAGAGTCGACCGACGCGACACCAGCGCGCACCCCGGTCGAGCACGGCGAGGGGGCGTATGACCGGGTGGCCGGTCCATGGCTCGGCCAACAGGCTAGCGAGAGCGTGACGCGCAGCGTCGTCCGGCAGACGACCCTGGCTCCGCGCTCCCTCGCCTACCCCGCGAGCGCCTCGACGCGGCCTTCCGGCTCGCGGCACTCGACCTGGACGATCCGGCCGCTCGCGTCGTGATGCACGACGCACACCGCCGCCCGGCGCCCGGCCTGGAGCTCGTGCACCGGCAGCTGGAACTGCCGGGCGTACTCGCGGACCGACAGCGCCTCGCCCGCCCGCGGCCGGCGCGCCGGCAGCCGGTTCCACACCATCAGCGTGCCCGACGTCCCGACGAGCGCGAAGAGGGAGCGCCGGAACCCACCGCCGCCCGCGGCGGTGGCGAGCATCAGCGAGTTCACCACCGGGAACGATCGCGCGCCGAGGTCCGCCAGCCAGGAAGACGAGTTGAGGATGGGCGACCACAGCCACAGCCAGCCGCCCCACATCATCGCAGTGGAGGCATCGGACACGAGGCGCTGGTGCCAGGCGAGGCGGTGACGCGCGTTGATGATCAATGGACCGCTCATGTTCTTGCGCTCGACCGTCGTCGCTTCGAGGGGCGGACCTTCCGCCGGTCTCGAGCCACGATCACCATCCGTGCACGGCGTCCGTTCACCGGGGTTCACGGTGGATGGACTCCGCGGCGCCTGGGCGTATTCAAGGACGGATGCCGCGGTCCGGGCTGATCCAGCGCGCGCGCTTGCCGCGGCTGCGCAGGAGGACCTTCGGATATGCGACGACGGTGGAAGCACAGTTGATGGCCCAGAACGCGATCGGGTACCAGATCATCCAGAACAGGTTTCGCCCGAGTCCGCGGTCGTAGCGGCTGTCCAGCCAGCTACTGAACGCGAACTGGAGCAGGCAGGTGGCGCCGAGCAACAGGCCGCCCCCCTGCGGGCTGAGCGGGGAAACTACCACCGGAAGGGTGCCGGGTGGAAGAACGAGACCGAGCACCCACATCACCGACAGCAGCAGCATGGTGTACGCCCAGACCACACTGGCACACATCTCGAGCAGCAGCGGCCAGAGGAAGCTCTCCCCCGGGACGAGCCAAGCGTCGAGGTTCTTGAGCAGCACCTGCGCGCCGCCCATCGCCCACCGGAGCCGCTGCTTCCAGAGCCCGCGGAGCGTCTCCGGCATGAGGATCCAGGTGAGCGCGTTGGGCTCGAACCGCACGTCCCAGCCCGCGCGGTGGAGCTTCCAGGTGATGTCGATGTCCTCGGTGAGCATGTCGGCGCTCCAGTAGCCGACGTGGTGCACCGCGGACTTCCGGAACGCGGTGATGACCCCGCTCACGGTGAAGATCCGCCCGAAGCTCCGCTGCGCGCGCTTGATGATGCCGACGAGGGAGGAGAACTCGCCGACCTGGACGCGCCCGAGCAAGGTCGAGCGGTTGCGGATCCGCGGGTTCCCCGTCACGGCGGCGACGTCCGGGCTCTCGACGAAGTGGCGCACGAGCCACCGCGCGGCGTGCGGGTCGAGCAGCGCGTCGCCGTCGATGCAGATCAGGATCTCGTGCCGCGCGAGCAGGGCCCCGGCCTGCAGGCCCATCGCCTTGCCCTGGTTCTCCGCGAGGTGGACGACCCGCAGCCGCGGGTGCAGCGCGGCGAGGCGCTCCAGGACCTCGCCCGTGTCGTCCGTGCTCCCGTCGTTGATCGCGATGACCTCGAACTCGGGGTAGTCGAGGGCGAGGGCGTGGGTGACCGTCTCCTCCGCGTTCTCGCCCTCGTTGTACGAGGGGATCAGGATGCTCACCGGCGGCGTGTCGGGGATGACGCGCGGCCCGTCCCAGTCCGGCTCACCGCGCTCGAAGCGCCACCAGAAGAGCGCCGCCCCCGTCATCCACAGGAACGACATGAACAGCGGGTAGTAGAAGACGAACGCCAGCAGGCCGTGCCACGCGGTGGTCTCGGGGGGTCCCATCACGCGGCGGTCCTCAGCGCATCTCGGGCGCGTTCGGCTTCGCGTCCAGCGCCGGCTTGAGGACGCGGGGGGACGGATGATCGCGGAAGAGGGCGTCGGGATAGAAGCCCACGTGCTCCACGCCCATGCCGTAGAGGCTCCGGATCGTGTCGGCGAGCTCCTCGCTCGGGACGAGCCGGCTGTCGTTCCGCCAGTCCACGGTCTGCAGCTCGAACACGACCTTCTTCATGGCGTCGCGGTAGTCCACCGCGTGCACCAGGTCGTGGAAGAACGCCGCCTGATCCGGCGCCTTCTCCATGTACGGCATGGCCATGATCGCGGTGAAGTCGTACCGGGCGATGGAGTTGTCGAGCGACTGCGAGTACCAGACCTCCGCCTTCGGGTTCAGCGCCACGCGTGCGTAGAGGTTCCGCGCGACGCGCAGCGCAGGCTGCTGCCGGCGCACGACCGCGGCGAGGTCCAGGGCGAAGTCGTCGAGCGCGTTGATCTTGAAGATGGTCCAGCGCCCGAGCAGGTCGTCGCTCTTCCGGATCTCCTCGACGGATCCCGGCAGCCCCCACGCCCGGTAGGTGGCGAGCGCGGACGGGCTCGCGTCCTCGTAGTCGGACAGCGTGAGGTCGTCGTGGAACAGGATCCCCTCGAACGGCGCGGCGCGCGCGAGGTCCTCGTAGATCTCGCGGATCGCCTCGCGGGCACGGGGCGAGAACGGCGAGAGCCGGCGGTACCCCATGTTCACGCGGTCGGTGTGATCGCCGGCCACCGTCTCCACCCGGTCGTGTGCGGCCGGGTCCGTCGCCGGCAGCTCCCACGCCAGCGCCGGCATCCAGGCGTAGAGCCGCTTCACCTGCGTCCGCGTCCGGATCTGCCACGCGGCGCGGTTGAACAGATCGGCGCGCATGGGGAGGCGCCGGCACGGGAAGTAGACGGAGTCCGCGGAGCCGTTGCCGTCCGGATCGGAGAACGCCTGCAGGTAGACCGTGTTCACCCCCATCTTCTCGATGCGGTCGAGGAGGTGGCCGAGGTTCCGGTCCTGCTGCGCGGGATCCGCGTCGTACACGTAGTCGAGATCCACGTGCATGATCTTCTGGGGACGGTCGTTGTCCGAGAGGTTCTGGTTCCGGATCGCGATCTCGCGCGCGAGGTCCCAGAGCGCCATCCCGCTCTCGACGAGGATCCGGCGCAGCGCCCAGAGCGGCGTTTCGTGCACGTTGGCGCCGTCGTCGAGCGTGAGCCCGATTGGCATCCCGAGCTTCGCGGCGATCTCGCGCGTGATCTCGTTGTAGCGGCCGTACGGCCACGCGATCACGCGGGGCGCCTTCCCGGTGTGGCGCCGGATGAGGGAGTTGTTGCGCTCGAGGTCGGCCTCCACGCGCCGGCGGTAGGTCGCCTCGTCCTCGTAGCGCTTCTCATCCGGCAGGTACCTCCGGGTCGTCGCCGCCGGCTCCAGGTTGCCCTGCGGGTTGCCGACGATGCCGCGGTGGAGGTCGCAGCTGTGGCTGCCGATCTCGACGAGCCCGCTCTCGCTCATCTCGCGGAGCTCCGGCCACGACAGGAGCTTCCCGCGCGGCAGCTCCTTGCCGTCGAAGTTCACCCTCCCCTTCTCTTCCAGCCAGCCGCCCACGACGTTGATGACGGCGGGGATGCGGAACATCTTCAGGACGGGCCAGGCGTGGTCGTACACGGACTGGTACCCATCGTCGAAGGTGACGAGCACGGCCTTCGGCGGGAGCGGCGCGCGGCCCTCGCGCGCCGCGAGCAGGTCCCGCACGCCGACGAAGCGGTACCCGTGGTTCCGCAGCCAGTCCATCTGCCGCACGAAGTTGGTCGGGGTCACCGCGTACTGCGGGACGAGCGCCTCGCCGCGCTCGGCGACCTCGTGATAGCTGAGGACGGTGAGCTCCTCCTCGGTGTCGGCGCTCGCGCGCGGCGCGGGAGCGAGGAGCAGCAGCGCCCAGAGCAGGGACACGAGTCGCGTCTTCATCGGCGTGTGGTCGTCGGTCGGTTGAGCGCGGTGGACGCCGCGACGTGTGCGGAATGCCCACCGCCGTCGGGGCGAACGGTGACGCGTGCGGCGGCCGCATGATCGCCGCGACATCGAGGCGGCGTCAAGGCGCGGGGCTCCTACCTGGCCGTGGCGCCTGGAGGTTTCGGCGGCGCGCCGGCCACCGGCGGCGCCGGGAGCGGGCCGGCGCGCGCGCCGGGGATGCTCACCACGACGAGCTGCCGCCCCGTCTCCGGGTGGTCCGCCGTGAGCAGCAGCGTGTCGCCGAGCACGATCAGGTCCGCCGGGCTCGACGAGCGTGCCCCCGGCGCGAGGTCCACCACGCGCCGCGTGCCCTCCCGGGAGCCGTCGGTCGTCCAGAGCTCGTCGCCGCTCGCGCCGTCCGAGGCCGCGAAGAAGAGCGGCCCGTCCGGACCCGCCGGGACGAGCCGCGCGTCCGGCGCGACGGAGGGCGCCGGTCCGGGGTTCAGATCCGCGAGGAGGTGCGTGCCGTCGGCGGTGCCGTCCGTCACCCACGGCTCGCGCCCGTGCGCGCCGTCGTCGGCGAAGAAGACGACGCGCGCGCCGATCGCGGCGAAGCCCGACGGCGCCGAGCCCGCCGGCCCCGGGAGCAGATCGCCGAGCGGGACGGTCCCGGCCTCCGTCCCGTCGCTCACCCAGGGCTCCGGCCCCGTGTCCGCCTGGTCCACGCTGAACCAGAGGCGGCCCGCCGCTCCCGCGAGCGACGCGAGCGACGCGAAGCCGCGCGGATCCGGGAAGCGGCGCACGAGCACGGGCGCCGTCTCGGAGCCGTCGCTCCGGAACAGGCCGGCCACGCCCGGCTCCGCCTCCCCGACGAGGTAGAGCGCGCCCGCCGCGGCGGTGAGCGCGGCGGGCCGCGCCGGGAACGGCAGGGGCCGGATCGCGTCGCCGCGCGTCGCGAAGACGCCGTCCCCGCTCACGAAGAAGAGCCGGTCGCCGAGCGTCGCCGGCCACGCGATCGGGTCGAGCGCGCCGCCCGGGACCGGCGCCGAGGTCGTCCCGTCGTCCGCCCAGACCTGCGGCGCCAGCGTTCGCGGATCCTGCACGACGTAAAGCGCCCGGCCGCCGACGGTGACGGGTCCCGGCGCGCAGGGCGGGCCGATGCAGCCGGACGTGAGGAACGCGTCGCGCCGCAGCACCGTCCCGGCCTCCGTCCCGTCCGTCGCGTGGAGCCGGACGGACGACGTCGGGTACCCCTGCCCCGCGAGCGCGGGATCCGACACGTCGAGGAACCACGCGCGCCCGCCGGATACCGCGTACCCGCGCGGCTCGCCGCCGGCCGGGCCGGACCACAGGTCCGCGAGGAGGTGCGTCCCGGCGTCGGTCCCGTCGGTCCGCCAGGGCTCGGAGCCGTGCACGCCGTCGTTCGCGGTCAGCAGGACCTGCTGGCCGAGCACGGTCAGGCCCGCCGGCTCGGCCCCGAGCGCCGCCGCCGCGACGCCCACCGGCCGCGTCCCGGCCGACGTCCCGTCGGTCCGCCACGGCTGGCCGTCGGGACCGGCGAACCACGCGTCGCCGCCGCCGACCGAGGTGAGCGCCGCGATGGGCGCGGCGAGCGGGGCGAGGACCGCCGTGCCCGCGACGGTGCCGTCGCTGCGCCAGAGCCCGAGCGCACCGTCCGCTGCGCGCGCCTGGAAGACCACGCCGCTCCCGAGCGGCACGAGCGCGGGGACGTCCTGCAGGCCGGTCGCGAGCGCGCCCGTGCCCGCCGACGTGCCGTCCGACGCCCAGAGCGCGAGCGGGCCGGCCCCCGTGCCTCCCGGGTCGACGAGGAAGAACACCCGCCCGCCCGCCGCCGCGAGCCCGTGCAATCGCGGCGTGCCCGGGGCGGGCACGGGATCCGCGACGCGGCGCGTCCCCTCCGCGGTCCCGTCGCTCCGCCACAGCTCCGACGCTTCGCGGCCGATCGAGCCGCCGCCGGCGGGGAACAGGAGGACGTCGCCGAGCGCCGCCGCGTCGCCGGCGGGGCCGTTGCGGACGTCCGCGTCCGATACGCGCCGAGCGTCCGTTCCGGTCGCGACCCAGACGCCGCCCGCCTCGTCGTCGCGCGCGAAGAAGACACCCGCGCCGCTCCACCCGACGAGCCGGCGCACCGGGGTGCCGACGAGGACGGCCTCTCCGGAGCCGTCCACGCGCCACAGCTCGCCCGGCCGCGACTTGAAGAACAGCGACACGAAGAGGCGGTCGTCGATCGGCACCACCGCGCCGACGCCGCACGGGCCCGGGCAGGCGCGCCCGAGGAGCTTCGTCGCGGGCGCGGCCCCGTCCGAGCTCCAGACCGACGCCTCGGGCTCGGAGGTCGTCACGGTGAGCCGCCCGGGGACGGCGCCGAGGAATACCGTGCTCTGCCGGTCCGACTCCGGGAAGAGCGCGGTCGGGCGCGTCCCGGCGCTCGTGCCGTCGGTGACCCAGATCCGGCGAGTCCGGCCGTCGCTGGCGGGGAAGAAGGCGCGGTCCCCGACGACGGTCACGTCCGTGGGATCGGAGCTCCCCGTCCCCGGCATGGCGTCGAGCACGAGCGTCGTGCCCTCCGGCGTGCCGTCCGAGCGCCAGAGCTCCCGCCCCTCCGCCGGCGTCGAGCCCTGGAACAGCACGGCGCCACCGAGCCGGGCGAAGCCTCTGGGCTCGAGGCCCGCCGTCCCGGGACGGCGGGCGATCTCGACACGCCGGACGGACGGCGCGGGCCGCGACGGGGAGCACGCGGCCGCGAGCGCCAGCGCGGCGGCGACGGGACGCACCACGCCTGGAATGTGCGCCCGGCCCGGCTCAGGCGCCGGAGACGCTCGCCCCGCCCGGCGGCGCGCCGCACGACGCGCGCACGACGAGCGAGCCGTGCAGCAGGATGTCTCGCGTGGGCAGGTCGGCGCGGGCGACGCGGTCGAGCATCGCCGCGAGCGCCGCCGCCCCGATCTGGCGCGTCGGCTGCCGGAACGTGGTGAGGGGCACCGGGAGGAGCGGCGCCCAGGGGACGTCGTCGATCCCGACCAGGCGGACGTCTCGCGGCACCGCGATCCCGAGCGCGAGGAGCGCGTGCATGAGGCGCGCGGCGGTCCAGTCGTTGGCCGCCACGATCGCGTCGGGGTGATCGGCGTCGAGGAGCGCCCGCACCTGGGCGACGTCCGTCGGGTCGAGCCGGTGCACCAGCGAGGTGTCGCAGGGGAGCCCGCGCGCGTGGAGCGCCTCGCGATAGCCCGCCTCGCGGGCGTCGACCGTCGCCGCCGCGTTCCGGAGTCCGACGAACGCGATCCGGCGCGCGCCGAGGCGGACGAGGTGGTCGGTGACGACGTGGCCCGCGCGGCGATTGTCGATCCCGACGAGATCGTGGTGCCCGCGATCGGGGTACGGGGCCGCGGGCCGGTCGAGCAGGACGATGGGGATCCCCGCCTCGTCGAGCGCGCGCGTGATGCGCCGGTTCATCTCGTCCTTCGCCGGCGTGAGCTCGAGCGGCGCGAAGAACACGCCCGAGACCCTGCGCTCGATGTACTGGCGGCAGATCCCCCAGGCCTGCTCCTCCTTCGAGCCTGCCGAGCTGCCCCAGACGAGCGCGTGCGCGCGCGCCAGCGGCGAAGAGGCGATGCCCTGCCAGATGGGCTCGAAGATCTCCGTCTCGCCGAGATCCGGGACGAGCATCCCGAACGAGAGCGCCGCCGGGTCGCGCGCCCCCTTCACGAACGTCCCCGAACCGGCGCGGCGCTCGACGAGCCCCGCGACCTGCAGGTCCCGGACGGCGCGCCCGACGGTGATGCGTGACGCGCCGAACTGGCGGACGAGCTCCGCCTCGCTCGGCAGCCGATCACCGCTCTTCCAGCGGCCCGAGTGGATGCCCTCCTCGAGCATGGAGGTGACCTGCTGGTATTTGGGGATCCTCGCTGCCCTGGAGGTCATCACGAGTTGATATATCAACATCGACCGCGGTCGCACAAGCCCGCACATCGCGCACCCATGGCCGCACTTTTGGGCGATTTGTGACGATTCGGGGCCGAGCGTTGCTTTGCCGCAGTGCGGCGGTTAGGGTCACGGGACACATCGAGGCGGACCTAGTTGCCATGTCCAGTGTTCATGCTGTCATGTCCGCTTCGCCAGCCGCACGAAACGAAAGGAGCCGTCGTGGTAACCACCTCCAACCGCCCGAAGCACTTCCTCCTGGTCTCGGACTTCGACCAGACGCTCAGCTTCAACGACTCCGGGCTGATCCTGAGCGAGCTGCTCGGCGCGCCCGGGTTCCAGGGGAAGGTCGACGGCCTCGCGCGCTCCCACCTGGTCCAGCAGGGCGCCGAGCTCGCGTACCTGATCCGGCACGACCCGGACTTCCGGGGCGTCCGCCGCGAGCACCTGGTCGAGACCGGCCGCCGGGTCCGCCTCCGCCCCGACATCCGCCCGCTCGTCGAGTTCCTGCAGCGCGGGATCGACGGCGTGCAGTTCTCGTTCTTCATCGCGTCCGCCGCGCCGCGCGAGGTGATCCAGTCCGCGCTCGACGGCGTCGTGGCCCCCGAGCACATCTTCGGGACGGAGCTCGAGTTCGACGAGCGGTCGGGCGAGGTCACGTCGATCCGGCGGGTGCCCGCCGGGTACGGCAAGGTCTCGGTCGTCGAGGAGCTCGAGGCGCGCGTCGGCACGGAGCCGGAGCGGACGATCTACGTGGGCGACGGGGGCTCCGACGTGCACGTGATGCTGCACGTGAACAACCGCGACGGCCTCACCATCGCCGTCTCGGAGAACCGGCTCCTCGCGCGGATCGCGAAGAGGACCGTCCTGAGCGACAGCGCGTTCGGCATCCTGGTCCCGATCCTCGAGCAGACCGCCGGGTGGCGCTCGCCCGAGATCCGCGAGCTCTTCGAGACGTACGGGCTCACCCTGCAGGACTGGGAGAAGGCTCGCACCGACCGGATCACGGTCGCCGACACGGCGCCGGCCGCGCTCGTCGCGGGGGCCGCATGACGGTCCAGCCCTCGACGCTCGTGGAGGCGCTCGGGTGGGCCGCGACCGCGACGTTCATCGCGTCGTACCTGTTCTCCCGCACCGAGCTCCTCGTCCGCGCGCAGATGGTCGGCGGCGTGATGTGGGTGATCTACGGCGCCCTCGTGCACGCGAAGCCGGTCGTCGCGGCGAACGTGCTCGTGGTGTGCGCGGCCGCGTGGAAGGCGTGGCGCCCGAGCGGTCGGCGCGGCGCGGATCCCGCGGGCGCCGTGGATCCCGCCGCTGCCGGCGGGTGAGCCGCTCAGGTCCCGCGAGCCCGCGGGGCGAGCGCGGCGCCGGGTGGGCACGCGCGCCCGCCCGCGCCGCGCGCGAGCGGCCGAGGGGCCGCCTTCCACACGAGAGACACGTTGCACCTCGTGCGACTCCCTGGTGCGCCGGTTAAAAGACCTCCTTGCAGACACTCCACACCACGACCGCAGCCTCGTCTCGGAGCATCCCGCTCCCTCACCCGGCCGGCCCGAGGGAGACGAGATGAGCACCGAAACCTCCGAGAACCTGGTTCACTTCTACGACACCGACGAGCACGCGATCCTCTGCGGACTGCGTGGCTTCGCCCACCGCTCGACGAAGCATTCACGCGGCGTGACGTGCCCGGCGTGCGTCGCGCTCCTCGCGGACCGCCGCGAGGCCGAGCGGCACGGCGACACGCACGCGGCGGCCGAGAGCAGCGTCGGCGCGTAGCGCGACACCCGTAGCCCCTCGTCGGCTGGCCTGGCGCCGGGCACGAGCGCGCTGACCTCCGGGTCGGCGTGCCGATGCCCGCCGCCGGCCTCCGGGTCGGCGTGCCGATGCCCGCTGCCGGCCTACGGATCGGCGTGGCCGATGCCCGCCGCCGGCCGCCACACGACCTCCTCCGCCCGGGACGCACGGAGGGGTGTCCCCATGAGACGGGTTGCCGGGCCATCGGGCTCCGGAAACGCTGGCGCCGCAAAGCCCCTGCCGCAGGCGGGCACGACGCTCCGGGAGCCGAAGTTCCCCCGCGCCAGAGCGCCCCTCGCCGGAAAGGGTCGTCATGAGGCTCAGGCCGGCGCTGTCGCTCCACCTCGCCCTCTTCGCCGCCACGGTGGCGATGCCCCTGCGGTCCGACGCGATCCCCGCGTTCGCGCGCAAGCACGGCACGAGCTGCCTCACCTGCCACAGCGTGTATCCGCGGCTCACGCCGTTCGGCGAGGCGTTCCGCCGGAACGGCTATCGCTTCCCCGGCGTCGACTCCGACTACGTGAAGCAGGACACCGTCGCCCTCGGCCAGGAGGCGAACAAGAAGACGTTCCCGAACTCCGTCTGGCCCGGGACGATCCCGATCTCCGTCCCCATCGCCGTCGGCGTCAACGGCCAGGCCTTCGTCTATCCCGACAAGGGTGCGAGCTTCCCGCGCGCCAACCAGGGGACGCAGTTCGTGCTCGACGATCTCGTCGCCGAGGGGCACGTCTGGCTCGGCGCGTCGCTGGACGACACGATCACGCTCTGGGGGGAGCTGACCTTCAGCGGCGCGGCTGAGGTGGAGCACGCGCAGGTGCTGCTGAACGACCTCGTGGGGCCGAAGCACGCGGTGAACCTCTACGTCGGCCGCGGGTTCCCCACCCTCACCAGCTTCGGGCCGCACTCGAGCTACCTCGGGGACGCCCGGATCACGACCGTCCCGATCACCGGCATCTACGGCCTTTCGACCGACCCGTTCACGCTCGTCGACAACTACAACGGCGTGGAGCTGGCCGGCGTCGTCGCGGGCTACGTGGACTATTCGGCGGGCGTGAACGCGGGGAAGAACGCCACCGCCGTCCGCCTGAACAGCGAGAACTGGTACGCGCACGCCGGCACGAAGCTCGGCGGCCTGCGGCTCGACGGCGAGGGCTCGCAGGGGCCCAAGGACGCGATGCGCCCCTGGGCCGAGGACGCCTTGACCCTCGACGCGTTCGTCTTCCACTCGCGCGAGTACTACCCCGCGCCGGGCGGCGGCGCGTCACCGCCGCCGCTGGGCGACACCTCGTTCACTGCCGGCGGCACGGTCCGGGGCCAGCTCGGCTCGCTCGAGCTCGACCTCGGCGGCTACGACCAGAAGCACGATCGCGGGACGAGCGGCCTCGCGTCCGTGTCCACCGACGTGGAGTGGGCGGAGCTCTCGTACGTCCTCTTCCCGTGGATGGTGCCGGCGGTGCGGGTGGAGCGGATCGGGCTCCGCCCCGCCGGCGGCCCTGACGTGATGGCGTACCACTTCATGCCGGGCTGCGCGTTCCTGCTCCGCGCGAACGTGAAGGCCGTGCTGGTCCTGAACGTCGAGACGGCGAGCGGCTTCCCCGCCGACTCCGGCGGCGCCCCGCTGGGCTGGGCGGGAGGGAACGCCGACTGGGGCGGCTTCATCAACGCTCCGAGGTCGACCGCCACGCCCACCAGCCACCAGGCCGAGTTCGAGTCCATCGCGCTCTTCCTCGCCTGGGCCATCTGACCGCCACCCGCACCCGAGGACTCACGCCATGACCCGCCATGCCCGTCTCGCCACCCGCCTCGCGCTCGCGCTGCTCGCGGCGCACGCGCTCCCGGCCCTCGCCCAGACCGGGACCATCACCGGCAAGGTCGACTCCACGCCGCCGAAGTACCTCCCGGACACCGTCGTCTACGTGAAGCAGGCGCCAGGGACGTTCGCCCCGAAGAGCGAGGCCATGGATCAGAAGGGGCTCGCCTTCGTCCCGCACATCCTCGTGGTCACGAAGGGCGACACGGTGAAGTTCCTGAACCACGACACCGTCGCGCACAACGTCTACTCGCCGGACGAGGACGCGTACAACCTCGGCACGTTCAAGCCGAACGAGGAGCGGGCGCACACCTTCGCCAAGGAGGGCGCGTACACGCAGCTCTGCAGCATCCACCCCGAGATGCTCGGCTACATCTTCGTGAGCCAGAACCCGTACGCGGCCGCGGTGGACGCGAAGGGGAGCTACACGATCAAGAACGTCCCGCCGGGCAACTACAAGCTCGCGGTGTGGAACGCCAAGCTGAAGGCGCCGGAGCAGTCGGTCACGGTCGCCGGCGGGAAGACCGCGGAGGCGAGCTTCAGCCTGAAGCGCTGAGGCGCGACGTGGTGCGCTTCCGGCCCGGCGCCGCCGCGGTCCTCGTCGCCTCCGGCATCGCGCTGGCGCGTCCGGGCGCGGCGGCCCCCGCCGGGCCCGTCCAGCCCGTCCCCTTCAGCCACCGGGTCCACGCCACGGACGCCGCCATCGGCTGCACCTCCTGCCACGTCTACGCCGAGCGCGGGCCCGTCGCCGGCGTCCCGTCGATGGCCCGGTGCCAGGGCTGTCACAAGTTCGTGAAGGAAGACCCGGAGCACCCGCAGCTCGACGCCCAGCTGAAGCCGTTCGTGAAGCTGCTGCGGGACGGCAAGCCCATCGAGTGGGTCCGCGTGACGCGCCTGCCGGACCACGTCTACTTCACGCACGAGCGGCACGTGAGGGCCGGGGTCCGGTGCCAGGAGTGCCACGGCGAGGTGGAGAAGATGGAAGCCGTGCGGCAGGTGGCGCCGCTCACGATGGGCTGGTGCCTGGAGTGCCACCACCGGAAGCAGCGCGAGAAGCCCGGAGAGCGTCGCAAGCTCACCGAGTGCGTGACCTGCCACAAGTGAGGAGCGGATGTCGGATCCGAGCGAGCGGCGCCTCGGGAGGAGGACGTTCCTCCAGCTCGCCGGCGGCGCGGGCGTCGCCGCGGGGTGCTCGCCGAAGGCGGCTACCGAGAAGCTCGTGCCGTGGATGGTGGCGCCCGAGGAGATCGTCCCCGGCCGTCCGCTCTTCTACCGGACGGCGTGCCGCGAGTGCGGCGCCGGCTGCGGCGTCACGGCCCGCACGCGCGAGGGCCGCGCGACCAAGCTCGAGGGCAACCCCGAGGATCCCATCGGCCGGGGCGCGCTCTGCGCGCGAGGCCAGGCGGCCATCCAGGAGCTCTACCATCCCGACCGCTTCAAGGGCCCGCTGCGGCGGGGGAAGGACGGCGCGCTCACGCCGGTCTCGTGGGACGAGGCGGAGGACGCGCTCGCCCGGGCGATCGCGGCCGCGCAGGCGAAGGGACCGGGCCGGGTCCGCCTCCTCACGCGCCTCGAGCCCGGCAGCACCGGCGCGGTGCAGCGCGCCTTCATGAAGGCCGCCGGGGGCCGCCCCGAGGACCGCGTCGTGCTCGCTCCGCTCGCCCCCGCGCCGCTCCGGGCCGCGAGCGCGGCCCTCCTCGGCGTGCCCGAGCTGCCGGTCGTCGACCTCTCGGCGGCGCGGTCCGTGGTCGCGTTCGGCGCCGACCTCGTCGAGACCTGGAGCTCGCCGGTGGAGCTCGCGCGCCAGCTCGCCGAGGGGCGCGGTCGCCTCGGCGCGGAGCGGAGGAGGCTGACGTGGGTCGGGCCGCGGCTCGCGCTGACCGGCGTGAGCGCGGATCGGTGGATCGGGTGCCGGAGCGGCGGCGAGCTGGCGGTGGCCCTCGGCCTCCTGCGCTGGCTCCTCGACCCGGCGAGCCGGGTCTCCGTGGCCGACGCGGTCCGGCCGCTGGCCGCCCCGGTGCTCCGCCACGCGCCGGCCGAGCTCGCGGCCCGCGCCGGCGTCGAATGGCGCGAGATCGAGCGCGTCGCCCGGGAGCTGGCCGTGCGGCGTCCGTCGGCCCTGCTCGCGCCCGGGCCCCAGAGCCAGGGGCCGGACGCGACCGCGCTGGCCGCGGTCGTGCTCGTGGCCAACCTCGCGCTCGGGAACGTCGGGCGCACCCTGCGGTACGGGCTCGATCCGCGGGAGGACGTCCCTTCCTCGGCGGCCGAGGTGCGCGCGCTCGTGGCCGCGATCGGCTCCGGCGGCGTCGACGTGCTCCTGCTCCAGCACGCCGATCCCGTCGGGACCCTCCCCGCCGCGCTCGGCTTCCGCGAGGCGCTCGCGAAGGTGCCGCTCGTGGTCAGCTTCGCGCTCCGGCCCGATCCGACCACGGATCGCGCCCACCTCGTCCTCCCGGATCACCACACCCTCGAGTCGTTCGAGGACACCGTACCCCGCGCCGGCGTCGTGAACCTCGTCCAGCCGGTGATGACGCCGCTCGCCGACACCCGCCAGTCCGCCCAGGTGCTGATGGAGGTCGGGGCGAAGCTCCCGACGCCCGCGCCGTTCCCCTCGACGGATCCCTGGGACGTCGTCCTCGCCCGGGCGGCGGAGCACGCGAAGGCCGCGCTCGGCGCGGCGCCCGCCGACGTCGCGCCGGTGCACCGCGCGGCGTTCCAGCGCGGCGGGTACTGGTTCGAGCCCGCGGCGACGCCTGCGCCGACCCTGCGCGCGGCCGCGGCGGAGCCGTTCCTCGAGCTGCCCCCCGCGGCGCCCGCCGCGGCCGGAACGCTCGACCTCGTCGTCTTCCCGACCCCGCTCCGGGGCGACGGCCGCGGCGCCGATCTGCCCTGGCTGCGCGAGGTGCCCGACGCGCTGTCGAGCGTCTCCTGGAGCCCGTGGGTCGAGCTGTCGCCGGCGACTGCGCGCCGGATCGGCGTGTCGACGGGCGACCTGGTCGTCCTCGGCACCGCCGCGGGGCGCGTCGAGGTGCCGGCGTACCTCTTCCCCGGGATCCGGGACGATGCCGCGGCGCTGCCCATCGGACCCGAGGCGCTCGCGCTCCTGCCGGAGGGCGCCGGGGACCAGCACGTCTGGGCCGGCGTCCGCGCGACGGTCGCCGCCGCGGGGAAGCGGACGCGGCTCCCCGTGCTCGAGGGGAGCCCGTACCAGCACGGGCGAGAGATCGTGCCCGCCGTCTCGGCCGCGGCGCCGTCGCCGCGGCGCCCCGACCTGTCGGCGAAGATGTACCCCGAGCCGGCGCACCCCGAGCACCGGTGGGCGATGGCGATCGACCTCGACCGGTGCACCGGGTGCCAGGCGTGCATGGTCGCGTGCCACGCCGAGAACAACGTGCCGGTGATGGGGCCCGAGGCGGCGCGCGCCGGGCGCTACATGGGGTGGATCCGGGTGGAGCGGTACCTCGGCGACGAGCCCGGCGGCGCGCTCGACGTGCGGCTGCTCCTGATGCTGTGCCAGCAGTGCACCAACGCGCCCTGCGAGCCGGTCTGCCCGGTGTACGCGACCTATCACACGCCGGAGGGGCTGAACGCGCAGATCTACAACCGCTGCGTCGGCACGCGGTACTGCTCCAACAACTGTCCGTACAAGGTCCGGACGTTCAACTGGCGCGACGCCCGCTTCGAGCGCCCCCTCGACATGCAGCTCAACCCCGACGTCACGGTCCGCTCGCGCGGCGTCATGGAGAAGTGCACCTTCTGCATCCAGCGGATCCGCTACGCCGAGAACGAGGCGCGCGACGCGGGCCGCCCCGTCGCGGACGGCGAGATCGTCCCCGCGTGCGCGCAGACCTGCCCGAGCCGCGCCATCGTCTTCGGAGACGCTAACGATCCCGCGTCGCGCGTCTCCCGCCTGGCGCGCGACGGGCGCGCGTTCCGCGCCCTCGAGGAGGTCAACGCGCAGCCCGCGATCACCTACCTGGCGCGCGTGGAGGACGGCGAGCCATGAGGGCGAGCGACTCCTTCAGGTCCATCGAGGAGACGGTCCGCGCCACGCACGAGCGGCCCGGCCCGGCGTACTGGCTCGCGCTCGCCATCGCCGGAGGCGTCGCAGCCTTCGGCGCCTGGTCGTACTCGCTCATCGTCCGCGGCGGGCTCTACTGGACGGGCCTCGAGCGGCCCGGGATGTGGGGCAACCTGATCACCGACTTCGTGTTCTGGGTCGGCATCGCCCACTCCGGCACGCTCATCAGCGCGATCCTGTTCCTCTTCCGGGCGCGGTTCCGGACGGCCGTCTACCGGGTCGCCGAGATGATGACCGTGTTCGCGGTGATGACGGCGGGCCTCTACCCCATCCTCCACCTCGGCCGGCCGTGGTTCGCGTACTGGCTCTTCCCCTACCCGAACCAGCGCGAGCTGTGGGTGAACTTCCGGTCCCCGCTGATCTGGGACGTGTTCGCCATCTCGACGTACCTCATCGTCTCGACCGTGTTCCTGCTGGTCGGGGTCGCACCGGACGCGGCGGCGCTGCGCGGCCGCGCGACCGGGTGGCGCCGCAGGCTCTACGCCGTGCTCGCGTTCGGCTGGCGGGGCACCGACGAGCAGTGGCGCCACTACACGCGCGCGTACCTGTTCTTCGCGGCGTTCGCCACGCCGCTCGTCGTCTCCGTGCACAGCGTCGTCTCGTGGGACTTCGCGGTGTCGGTGCTCCCGGGCTGGCACTCGACGCTGTTCCCGCCCTACTTCGTGGCCGGCGCGATCCTGTCCGGCGTGGCGATGGTCATCACGATCCTGATCCCGCTCCGGCGCGCGTTCCGGCTCGAGGCCCTCATCACGCCGCGCCACCTCGACATGCTCGCCCGGCTCGTCGTCCTGACCGGCCTCATCGTGACGTACTCGTACGCCACCGAGATCCTCCTGGCGCTGCAGGAGCCGGCGCACGATCCGGAGCGGAGCACGTTCCTCTACCGGATGTCGGGGCCGTACGCGCCGGTGTTCTGGACGATGGTGACCTGCAACTGCCTCGGGCCGATCCTGCTCCTCTCCCGCCGGATCCGGCGGCGGACGCCCGCGCTCCTCGGGATCTGCGTCGCCGTCAACGTCGGCATGTGGCTCGAGCGGTTCAACATCGTGGTGACGTCGCTCTCGCACGACCGGCTGCCGTTCGACTGGCGCGTCTACGTCCCGACGTGGGTCGAGTGGGCCATCACCTTCGGCGCGTTCGGCTGGTTCTTCCTCCTGTTCCTGCTCGGGCTCAAGATCCTCCCGCCCGTCTCCATCTCGGAGCTGAAGGAGGAGGCCGCCCACGACGCGGCGCACCCGGACCCAGGGGAGGAGGCCACCCATGCCCGGTGATCGCGCCGTCCTCGCGACGTTCGCCGAGCCGTCCGACGCCGCGCGGGCGGTGCGCGCGCTGCGCGCGGCCGGGTTCCAGGTGCAGACGGCCATGCCGGCCCCGTTCCCGGAGGTGATCGCGGCGCTGGGGCGGCCGCGGAGCCGGCTCGGCCTCGCGACGCTCCCGGGCGCGATCGCCGGCCTGCTCGCGGGCGTCGCCCTGACGGTCGGCACGTCGCTCGCGTGGCCGCTCGTGACGGGCGGGAAGCCCGTCGTGTCCGTCCCGCCGTTCGTGATCGTCATCTTCGAGATGACCGTGCTCGTGGGCTCGCTGACGAACCTCGTGGCGGTCGTCGTCGGGAGCCGGGCCGGCGGCCGGCGCCAGGCGGCGGTCTTCCGGCCGCGCGCCGTGGAGGACCGCGTCGCGGTGCGCGCGGTGGTCGGGGCGGGCGCGGACGGCGCCGCGGCGCTCCGGATCCTGCGGGAGAGCGGCGCGGACGAGGTGGGCGATGCGTAGCGCGCGCGCGCTCGGGCTCGTCGCAGCGGTGGCGCTCGCGGCGCCGGCGTGCCGCAACGACTGGCGGACGGACATGTGGTACCAGCCCTCGATCCGGCCGGAGCAGGCGCCGCGGCCGGAGCCGGAGCGCTCGGTGCCGCTCGGCGCGGAGCCGCGGTACGAGAGCCGGGACGACACCGAGGACCTGAAGGACCCGTTCCCCGCGACGGCCCGCTCGCTCGAGCGCGGGCACGCCCTGTTCCTCGCGCGGTGCGCGCCCTGCCACGGCAAGGAGGGGCGCGGCGGCGGGCCCGTCTCGAGGTTCTTCCCCCCCGCCCCGGACCTCGCCTACGTGAAGGTGCGCGAGCGGACCGACGGCTTCATCTGGGGGACCGTGAGCTACGGCGGCAAGGCGATGCCTCCGGCGCGCGAGGGGCTCACGGCCGAGGACCGCTGGAACCTCGTGAACTGGGTGCGGGAGATCCAGCGGACCTCGCCCGTCGTCACGGTGCCGCCCCTCCCGCCCGAGCCCCCCGCCGGAGCGGGGAAGCCATGACCCCCGATCCCGCCGTCCCCGCCGGCCCGGCGACCTCCCCGCCCCTCGCGCGCCTCGCCCGCGCGGCGGTCGCGGTCGGCGTCGTCGCGTTCGTCGCGGGCGTCTTCTCCGGCCATGCCCTCGCCGCGCTCGCCGCGCTCGACGCGAGCTGGCTCTTCTTCGCCGGTCTCTCGGCTGGCGCCGTCGCGCTCGCGGCGGCGGTGCGGATCGCGCACGGCGGCTGGGCGCGGACGGTCCTCCCCGTCGCGGACGCGGCCGCCCGCTTCTTCCCGGTCGCGCTCGTCCTGCTCCTCGTCCTCCTCCTCGGCGCGCGGACCCTCATCCCCTGGACGCGCGACGCCTCGGCGCTCCGCGTGGGCGGGCTCGCGCTGCGACAGCTCCTCTCGAGCGCGCTCGTCTTCGGGCTCGGCGCCCGCGCGGTCGCCGTGGCGCGCCGGGCCGGGCCCGGGGTGCGCGATCCGGAGCGCGTGCGCGTGGCGAGCCTCGTCTACGTGCTCGGGTACGTCGTGGGCCTCTCGCTCTGGTCCTTCGACCTCGTGATGTCGCTGTCCGACGCGCCGCCCTACACGGTGCTCCCCGCCTACTACTTCCTCGGCGCGTTCCTCTCCGGGCTGGCGTGGGTCGCGGTCGTGGCGGCCGTCCAGGATCGGGGCGGCCCGGATCTGCGCCACGACCTCGGGAAGCTGCTCTTCGCGTTCATCGTGGTGTGGAGCTACCTGCTCTGGGCGCTGTTCCTGCCGACCTGGTACGGCAACGTGCCGGAGGAGTCGGCGGCGCTGCTCCGGCGCTGGACCGGGCCGTTCCGGCCCGTGTCCGCGGCGGTGCTGGTCGCGGTGTTCGCGTGGCCGTTCTGGCTGCTCTTCTCCGAGCGGCTGAAGCGGCGCCGCGCGACGCTCGCGGCCGGCGCCGGTGCGATCCTCGTCGGTCTCTGGGCCGAGCGGTTCCTGCTCGTCGTGCCGTCGCTGCCCGCCTCCGCCGGCGGCGCGGCCGCCGTCCTCGTCGGCGGCGGCGTCGCGATCGGGGTCGCCGGGCTCTTCCTGCTCGCGACCTCGGGTGGCATGGCGCGCGGCGCCCCGACGCCAGGGTGAGCGCGATGTACGCGGGCCTCGCCCGCGGTGCGCGGCCGCCCACGCGGAGGTCGCGCGGCCGCCGATTCCAGGGTCGGTGGACGCGCGAGCGGGCGAGCCTCCGGAGGAATGCCCGCCTGCCCTTGCGGGTTCCCGTGAACGCCGCGACGCCCTCGACCTGCACCGCACGGAGCCCCCTTGAAGCTCGTCCCATCGCGCATCGCGCTCGTCCTCGCGGCCGTCGCCGTGGCGACGGTGGGTGGCGGTGTGCTCGCGTACCGCATCCTCGCCCACGCGCGCCTCGACGCCGCCGCGGCCGCCGACGCGTGGCAAGCGAGCTGGTCGATCGAGCCGCTCGTGGCGGAGCTCGACCTCGCCACGCGCATCGTCATCGCAACCGGGATCGCCGTCCTCCTCCTCGTCGTGATCGCGGCGTTCGCCGTCCGCCGCCACCTTCGCGAGCGGGAGCTGCGCGACCGGGAGCATGCCCGCGTCGTCGAGCTCCAGAACCAGCTCCTCGCGATGGTCGGCCACGATCTCCGCACGCCGCTCAGCGCCATCGCCGGCTCCGCGGCGCTGCTGGCGCGCGCGCCGGACCTGCCGTCGAACCGCGTGAACCTGGCGCAGCGCATCGTCTCGAGCGCGGGCCGGATGTCCCGGCTCGTGCGCGACCTGCTGGACTTCACCCGGGTCCGGACGGAGGGGCACCTGCCCGTCTCACCGGAGCCGGTGAACCTCGGGGCGCTCTGCCGGCGGGTCGTGCAGGAGGTCCAGGCCGCCCGCCCGGGCACGACGCTCGACCTCGAGGTCGAGGGCGACGTCACGGGCGAGTGGGACCCGGCGCGGCTCGAGCAGGTCGTCTCGAACCTCCTCACGAACGCGTGCCACCACGGCGCCGCCGGCCGGCCCGTGCAGGTCAGCGTCACGGGCCTCGACGACGCGGTCCGCATCGCGGTGCACAACGAGGGCCCGCCCATCCCGGAGGACGTGCTGCCCCACATGTTCGATCCGTTCTGGCGGGGCGACGGAGGAGCCGATCGCGCCGGCCTGGGGCTCGGCCTTCACATCGTCCGATCACTCGTGGAGGCGCACGGCGGGACCATCGAGGTGACGTCCGGCGCCGGCGGCACGACGTTCTCGGTCGTGCTCCCGGCGCCGGTGGCGCCACCGCCGCGCCGCTCCGATCCGCCAGGCGAGGCGCTGGCGCACTGAGCGGCGCGGCGATCGGCGGCCGCCTGTCACGGCTTCGGGCCGCCGCCACCACCCGCGCCGCCGGAACCGCCGCGGCCCGGCCCACCGCGGCCCGGCCCACCCCGGCCCGGACCACCGCGGCCGCCCGGTCCGCGCGCGCCGCGCTCGCCCCGGCGATCCTCCCGGACGGCATCCATGGAGAACCCGCCCGTCGTCCCGGCGCCGGCACCGCGTCCGCCGCCGCCGCCGCGCCCCCCTCCTCCACCACCGCCGCGACCGCCGCCGCCGCGCCCGCGACCGCCCCTCCCGCCCCGGTCGTCCCGGGACGGGCCGGAGCCCTGCCGCATGCTCGGGGGGAAGAGGTCGACGAGGTACTGGTGACCGCCGATCGTCTTCGCCCCGGCGACGGGCTCGCCGGCCTCGAACACCCGGACCAGCCGCACGTCCGCGGTCCGCCGCCCCGCGACCTCGACCGCGGCGCGCAGCATCGCGAGCCGCTCGCCGGAGAGCCCCGTCGCCTGCGCGACCGCCGCGTCGAGCGCCGCCTTCACGGCGTCGCTCTCCCCGGCCGGCGCGGATGCGGCCGGCTCGGCGGCCGGTCCTGCCGCAGGCGCGTCCGTCGCCGCCGCCTCGGTGGCGGGCGCCTCCGTCGCCGGCGCGTCGGGCGCCGGCACGCCGGCGGCCGTCGTGATGTCCTCGGACGGAGCGTCCGGGGCGACGGCCGCAGCCGCCACGGGGGACGGAGCCGCCTCCGATGGGAGCGTGCGCCGCGCGTCCGCCAGCGCTGCGGCGGCCTGCCTGATGAGGGTACCGCTGAGCTCGGTGAGAGTCTTCATCGCGTAGCCATATACCCTCCGCAGCCACCGCGAGAACCCCAAAGTGCCGCCATCGCTCAGGTGGCGGCCGCGTGAGGCGGCCCGCCGGCACGCGTCCGGGAGAGTGCTCGCTTCTCCGGCACCACGCCCGATCACCCGGCACACGGCGCCGAGAGCTGCCCCGTTTCACGGCACCCCGCCCGGTTCTCCGGCATCCCGCTGCCCGCGTATTGCGCAATGACCTGGGCGAGTTGCCAATCGCTTCGGGGATCGGCATTGTCCGGCGCCCAAACGGGGGCAGTTGCCCCAGAACGAAGCAGCAGGCCGCCGGCGCCGCGGGCTCCTGCGACCGCCGAGAGGAGCTTTCGATGAAGTTCGTGATCGCGATCGTGAAGCCGAACCGGGTCGAGGACGTGCGCGAGGCCCTCTCCGCCGTGGGCGTGAGGGGCATGACCGTCACGGAGGCGAAGGGCTACGGACGGCAGAAGGGACACACCGAGATCTACCGGGGCGCCGAGTACAGGATCGACTTCACGCCCAAGGCGAAGATCGAGGTCGCGGTCGACGACGCCGAGCTGACGCCGGTGCTCGAGGCGATCCGGCGCTCCGCCAGCACGGGGAAGATCGGCGACGGGAAGATCTTCGTCCTCGAGCTGCTCGAGACCATGCGCATCCGGACCGGCGAGACCGGCTCCTCGGCCCTCTGATCGCGAGCCCGCCATGACCACCGCGCTCGACACCGGCAACACGGCCTGGGTCCTCACCGCGACGGGGCTCGTGCTGTTCATGACGCTGCCCGGCCTCGCGCTCTTCTACGGCGGCCTCGTCCGGACGAAGAACGTCCTCTCCGTGCTCATGCAGTGCTTCTCCATCGCGTCCGTCGTGACCGTGCTCTGGGTCGCGGTCGGGTACTCGCTCGCGTTCACGCCCGCGGCGGATCCCGGCCTGAACGGCTTCATCGGCGGGCTCGGGAAGGCCTTCCTCGCGAACGTGCCCCGGGGCGCGCTCACCGGCTCGATCCCGGAGACGGTGTTCGCGATGTTCCAGCTCACCTTCGCGATCATCACCCCCGCGCTCATCATCGGAGCGTTCGCGGAGCGCGTGAGCTTCGGGGCGATGCTCCTCTTCATGGGGCTCTGGTCGCTCGTCGTCTACGTCCCCGTGACGCACTGGATGTGGGGCGGCGGCTGGCTGCAGCGGCTCGGCGCGCTGGACTACGCCGGCGGGATCGTCGTCCACGTGACCGCCGGCATCGCCGGCCTCGTCGCCTGCCTCTACGTCGGGAAGCGGAAGGGCTACCCGACGACGCCGATGCCGCCGCACAGCCTCACGCTCTCGGTCGTCGGCGCGGGCATGCTGTGGGTCGGCTGGTTCGGGTTCAACGCGGGGAGCGCGCTCGCGGCGAACGGGATCGCCGGGATGACGCTCACGGCGACGCAGGTCTCGGCGGCGACCGCCGCGATGGTCTGGTCGCTCATCGAGTGGCAGCGCCACGGGAGGCCGAGCGTGCTCGGCATCATCACGGGCGCGGTCGCGGGCCTCGCGACGGTGACGCCCGCCTCCGGCTACGTCGGGGTCGCGGGCGCGATGGCGATCGGCGCCGCCGCCGCGGTCGTCTGCTTCTTCAGCGCGACCACGCTGAAGCGCCGGCTCGGGTACGACGACTCGCTCGACGCGTTCGGCGTCCACGGCGTGGGCGGCCTGGTCGGCTCCATCCTGACCGGAGTGTTCGCCTCGGTGTCGCTGGGGGGGACGGAGCAGATCTCCATCGGGCGGCAGCTCGGGGTCCAGCTCCTCGCGTGCGCCGTCACCGCGGCGTGGTCCGGCGGCATGACCTGGGTGCTGTTCAAGGTCGCCGACCTCGTGGTCGGCGTGCGCGTGGACGACGAGCAGGAGTCGGTCGGTCTCGACCTCTCGGACCACGAGGAGCGTGGGTACGATCTGACCTGACCGGAGAGGGGCCGCGTCCCCGTGGTGCACCTCGCCTCCCGGCGGGCGCGCGCGAGGACCGTTCTCTCGCACCCCGACGACGGACCCCACCGGACCCGCTCCGCGCGTCCCTGCCCCCGGCGTTAGGATGGCCGCGCTCGGGGAAGCGAGCCGCACAAGGGGGGACGCGTGCTCCGGCGCGCGCCCATGCGAGCCATGAACGTCGCCAGACGCGCGTCCGTAAGTTTCGCCGCCTTCGCAGCCGTGCTCGCGCTGCCGCTCGCGAGCTGCCGCCATTCCGATCCCGGGGTGTACATCTGGGCGGAGGACGCCCGCCAGGCCGCGCGGCGAGAGACGGGGTACGTCATCGAGCCGGGCGACGTCCTGAGCGTCCGGGTCTGGAATCAGGAGCCGATCTCCACGACCCGGGCTCGCGTCCGCACCGACGGCAAGATCTCGCTGCCGCTCCTGCAGGACGTCCAGGTCGTCAAGACCACCCCCGACGAGGCGGCGCGCCTGATCTCGGCGAAGCTGAAGGCTTTCGTGGCGAACCCGGTGGTCACCGTGACGGTCGAGGAGACGTCGCCGCTTCGCGTGACGGTGGTCGGCGAGGTCACTCGCCCCGGGCGGTACGATCTCGAGGCCGGTGCAGGGGTGCTCGACGCGCTCGCCGCCGCCGGCGGGTTCACCGCGTTCGCCTCCCCGGACGGCATCTACGTCCTCCGTCGCGGCTACTACGAGGACGGCCGCCAGGAGCGGGCGCGCATCCGGTTCCGGTACGACGCGCTCTCGCGGGGCGGACGCGCGGCCTCGTTCCAGCTCTCGCCTGGCGACGTCGTCGTCTTCGAGTGACCCATGGCCCCGGCCGGCCTCGCCGCGGTCGCGCTCTGGGTGCTCGCCGCGGCGCCACGTGTCGAGCTCGACGCGGGGATCGAGCTCCGCACGGAGTCCGCGGGGAACACGCTCGGCGCGCCCTTCGAGCAACAGGTGGTCGAAGCTCGGCCGAGCGTCGCGCTCCGGCTCGAAGGGCCGCGCACGCGCGCGGCGGCGACGTACGCACCGTGGTTCCTGCTCGCGAACCCGGGCGCGGAGACGGGCACCATGCACCGGATCGACGCGACCGTGCGGCAGGCCTTGAGCGCCGCGTGGAACGCCGAGCTGCACGGCGCCGCCGCCGGCGGGGTGACCCCCTCGTGGCGTTCGCTGCTCGGCGGACCGCTCGAGACGGCGCCGACGGCGCTGCTCATCCGCCGCGAGCAGGCGCAGCTCGACGCGCGGGTGACCGGCCTCCTCTCGCCGCGCGCGTCGCTGTCGATGGACACGAGGCTGCTCGCCGGCCAGGGGTCGGCGCCGACCGTGCGGGCGCTGCGGGTCGGCGCGGGCCTCGAGTGGCTCGCGACGCCGCGCGATCGGCTCGCGGGCGGGGGGTTCGGCGAGGTCGCGGACGCGTCGGGGCGCCAGTCCGCGGCCGTCGCCGTGCTCGGCGGGCCAGCTCGGCGTCTGACGCCGAGCGCGGAGGGCTCCGTGCAGGTCGGCGTGGGCGCGCTCAGGGACGGCGCACCCGGCGCGCCCACCACGGTGCTCCGGACCGCGCCCACCGCCTCGTGCGCGGGGACGCTTCGCCTCCTCGAGAACCGGCTCACGACGGACGCGTCGCTGCGGTTCGTGCCGGCGCTCAGCACGTGGGACGGGCGGGCGAGCTGGCGGACCGAGCTGCTCGCCACGATGCACGCGGTGGTGAGCCGTACCTGGGCGGCGTCGGTGTACGCGAACGGCGCCCGCATCGAAGGGCCCTACCAGCCCCTCGCGCACGTCGGCGAGCTCATCGTGTCGACCACGTGGGCGGCGCCCGGCGGGCGGGCGGCCGTCACGGGCGGCATCCTGACCCGCTTCCAGCGCGGCGGGGGAGTCCCGGGCGTCGTCGAGACGGGTGCGCTCGTCTCGGTGTCCCTGTTGCGCATCCCGGTGACGGAGGCGTCCCCGGGCGGCCCGAGGTAGCCGGATCAGGACGCTGCGGAGTGGTGGCGGGGCACGCGCTCTCCTCCGTGGGCCGCGCGCGGCGCCGCGCGGTCGCGCCCCCGGTGACCGATCACGGACTCCTTCAGCCTCGCTGCGACCGGTACTCGTAGCGCCGATAGCGTCCGTACCCGTACCGACCACCCACCGAGCGAGCGTCGTTCAGCACGGCGCCCGTGATCGAGGATCCCGACCGGGCGAGCACCTTGAGTGCCAGGTTGATCTCGCGAATCGGGTGCTCGCCTGCGCGCAGCACGAACAGGGTCGCGCCCGCGAGGGGCGCCACGAGCGCAGCGTCGGTCACGGCGAGGACGGGCGGCGTGTCCACCACCACGAGATCGTACCGCTGCCGGGCCAGCTCGATCGTCTTTCCGAGCGCGGCGCCGCCGAGCAGCTCCGACGGATCCTTCGGAAGCGAACCGGTCGTGAGCAGGTCGACGCCGGCGATACGCGTCGGCCGGACCGCCTCCTCGAGCGGATGCTCGCCGCGCAGGACCTCCGCGAGGCCGGTTCCGCGATGGAGGCCGAAGAACTGGTGGACGCGGCCGCGACGAAGATCGGCGTCCACGAGCAGGACGCGCTTTCCTTCGGCGGCGTACAGCTGCGCGAGGTTCACGGCGACGAAGGTCTTGCCGACCCGGGGTGAGGGCGCGCCGATCACGATCACGTTCCGGCGAGCGGCCGCGAGTGCGGGCTGCACGGCGGTGCGCACCGCACGAAGCGCCTCCACGGCCGGGTCCTCCCGCGACGCCTCCGCGAGCGCGGGTCTCGAGCGACGCCGACCGCCGGCGGCGCGCTCCAGCGTGCGTTCCGCGCTGCTCCGGACGATCGTGGCGAACACGGGCACGCCGACCGCGGCCTCGATCTCCTCCGGATCCTCCTCCCCCTCGCTCAGCACGCGGTGGCCGAGCGCGAGCGCGACGCCCGCCCCCAGCCCGAGGAGCAGCCCGACGGCGAGCACGATCGCGGGGATCGGGCGTACCGGGTCGACCGGGACGCGCGCGATGTCGATGAGGCTCACGGCACCCGAGACACCCGCCCGCGCGATCCGGATCTCCTGCGCCTTGGCCTGGAGATGGAAGTAGAGCCCGGACGCAACCTCGACGTTGCGCGAGAGCCGCGCCGCCTCCGCCTCGCGGAGCGGCAGGTCCCGCATCCGCCGATCGATCGCGGCGCGCTGGTCCTCGAGCAGCTTCATCCGGCCCCGGATCGTCGGCAGCTCCGGGTGGCTGTCGTTGAACTGGAGCCGGAGCTCGGCTTCCCTGGACCGCAGGTCCGAGAGGCCGCGCTCGATCCCCACGATGCGCTCGAGCAGCGACTGCGTCTCCTGCGAAACGTTGACGGCGCCGCGCCGGACCTGGAATTCGTTCAGCGCCTGTTCCGCTTGCACGACGCCCTTCTTGAGCGTCGGGAGCTGCGTCTCGAGGAAGTCGAGCTGCCGCGAGAGCTCGGCGGTGCGGCGCGCGATCTGATGCTGCGCGTAGGCGGCCGCGAGCGCGTCGAGGGTCTGGGCGAGCCTCTCCGGATCCGCTCCCTCGAGGGAGACGGAGATGACGCCGGACCGCTTCACCTTCTCCTCTACCCGGAGCGCCTTCTGCAGGTCGTCGATGACGTCGTCGCGCGACCGCACCTGCGCCGTGAACGACGTTCCGGGCCGGGCCACGAGCTCCGCCAGCTGGAGCGTCAGCGGCCTTCCGCCCACCGAAGCGACGAACGGCACCCCGACCCGGCCCTCGCCGAGGTCGGTGCCGTCGGGACCGGCGAGGCGGAACGCTGCGTCCTGCAGCGCGGTCACCCGGAGCTCCCGCCCGACGAGCGACGGGGGCACGTCGAGCCGGGTCACCCGGATCCGCTCGCCCCCCCACGCCCACCCGTCCAGCCCGAGCGGCGCGGCCGCTGGCTCCTGGCGCGGCACGCGCCGGGCCATCGCCGCGCCGAACACGGGGAAGCTCCGGGGCGAGGCCTCGACGGCGAGGCGAAGCTTGTCGACGACCTGGCCGAGGAGGGTCCGCGAGCGGAGCACCTCGATCTCGCCGTTCGCGACGGTCGGATCGGCCGTCGCGGGGAGATCATCGATGCCCGCCACCGCGGGCGGCGTCCGCTCGGGCAGCTGCAGGATCACGGTCGCCTCGTACGTCGGCGCCGTGGCCACGACCCACGCGGCCGCCGCGACGAGCGCGACGACGGTCGTCGCGGCCACCGTCGTCCACCGGTGGACGAGCATCCGGACGAGGTCGGCCGGCGTGACCTCGCGCGCCCCCCGGCGGTGCGTCGGCTCAGGGGATCCGCTCGGCAACGCCGTTCCTACGACCCGCAGGCTCTCCCGCTCGGTACCCATGACGTCCTCCCAGGTTGTTCGGCGCTGCCGGCTCGCCCGCGCCCTCGCGCGGTGGCGCACGGAGCTCGCTCCCGTCCTGCGTCGAGGCCGCCGACGGGTCCGGCGATCGGTAGGTCGGCACGAGTCGCCGCAGCGCGACGACGACGCCCGCCGAGTCTCCCGCGTCCGCGAGCCGCCGCAGCTCCGCGAGGCGTGCCTCGAGATCCGCCGGAGGCGGCGGGCTGCTCGTGACGTGGATCCGTCCCCGCGCGACGAGGACGCGCTCCTCCTCCTCCGTGAGGACCTGCTCGTGCAGCTTCTCCCCGGGGCGCAGCCCGGTGTACGTCAGCGCGACGTCCTCGCCCGGGACCCGTCCCGAGAGCGCGATCATGTTGCGCGCCAGGTCGACGATCCGGATCGGCTCGCCCATGTCGAGCACGCAGAGCTCGCCGTAGTTCCCGAGCCCGGCGACGAGGACGAGCCCCACCGCCTCCCGGATCGTCATGAAGTACCGCGTGCACTCCGGGTGCGTCACGGTCACCGGCCCGCCGTTGGCGATCTGCTGCTTGAACAGCGGGACGACGCTCCCCGCCGACCCGAGGACGTTCCCGAACCGGACCGCGGTCACCCGCGTCGACGTGCAGGAGCGCCCGAGATCGCGCACGACCAGCTCGGCCACCCGCTTGCTGGCGCCCATCACGGACGACGGGTTCACCGCCTTGTCGGTCGAGATGAGGACGAACCGCTCCGCGCCGCAGTCGACGGCCATCCGCGCGACGTTGAGGCTGCCGAAGACGTTGTTCTTCACCGCCTCGTCGGCGGCGCACTCCATTAGCGGCACGTGCTTGTGGGCGGCGGCGTGGAAGACGTCCTGGGGGCGGTACCGCGCCCCGAGCCGGAGGAGCGGCCCGGCCTCCCGGACGTCCGCCACGACCGCCTCGACGTCCGTTCCCGGGTGAGCGTCGGAGAGCGCTCGGGCGCGGAGGTAGAGCTCGTTCTCGTTCATGTCGACCATCACGAGGCGGCGGACGCCGGCGCGCGCGAGCTGACTGCACAGCTCCCCGCCGATCGAGCCGCCCGCGCCGGTGACGAGGACCCTTCGGCCGGACACGAGCGCCCGGACGTCGCCCTCCGAGAAGGCGACCGCGTCGCGAGGGAGGAGGTCGTCGGGCGAGAGGTCGGCGAGGATCGCACCTGGCGAGCCCGGGCCGATCCGTGCGAACGAGGACGGGACGATCTTCAGGCGGACGCGGCTCTTCGCGCACAGATCGACGAGCTCGCGCATCCGCTCCGCGGGCTGGAGCGCGTCCGAGAGCAGCACGGCGCCGATGGACCTGTGGCGGAACAGCTCCGGCAGGTCGCGGAGCGTCCCCAGGACCCGGTGGCCGTCGATGCGGCAGCCCACCATCTCGGCGTCCGCGCCGACGAAGCCGACGACGCGGTACGGCGCGTCCGGCGCGCGCGCGATGGTGCGCGACAGGAGCTCGGACGCTTCCGCCGGGCCGGCGATGAGCGCGCGCGGCGTCCGCGCCTGCATGCCGTTCCACGCCGCCCGCCACCCGAGCGCGGCACGAGGGACGAAGCGGACCATCATGAGGAGGGCGCCCGAGAGGAGCAGCTCGAGCGCCAGGACCGCCCGCGGCATCAGGAAGCCGACGGTCGAGAGTGACGCGACGGCGAAGAAGATCGACCCGAGCACGGCCGCTGCACCGACGCGGATCGCGTCCGAGAACCCCGCGAGCCGATACGACCATTCGTGAATCCCGGTCACCGCGCCGGCGATCGTGCGGCTCGTCGCCACGAGCAGCACGGCCGTCGGGAGCACGGCGGCGTACTCCGCTTGCGGTGCTCCATCGAAGCGGAGCCACGACGCGGCGCACAGCGCCGTCGCCGCGATCGCAGCGTCGACTGCGGCGAGGCCCAACCTCCGCGGCAGGCGGATCCTCGCGCGGGGCACTCCCGGGATCCCGTGGGCGAGCCTGGCATCCGCCGCTGCTCCGCGTGCACGCCCGCGGCCGGCCGCCGGAGCGGCTTCCTCCCGAGTCATGTGTCTTCCCCCCGTCGATGGCCGAGAAGGCGAGCCCCCGACGCCACGGCCCCTTATCCCACACGCCGATCGCGGCACGCGTGGATTGCAGGGGTCGCCACCACGGTGGAACCGATCCGCAGCAACACGCGCGGGCCGAGCGTGATCCGGCCGCACCGCCGCGGGGCAGCTACGTGCTGCCCTTGCGGCGAGCACCGGCGCCGCAGGCGTCGACGAGCGATCGGTATTCGATGGCGAGCGCATCCCAGATGCGCTCCCGCTGGTACGCGGCGACGACGCGTCGCCGCGCCGCCTCGCCGTGGGTCACCCGCAGCGCGGGATCCGCGACGTACCGCGCCAGGGCCGACGCGAGCCGCCCCGGATCGCCCGGTGGGACGAGCAGCCCCGTCTGCCCGTCCACCACCGCGTCGACGCACCCTGGTACCCGGGTCGCCACCACTGGGAGCGCCATGGCTGCGGCCTCGAGCGCAACGCGCGAGGAGGTCTCTCCACGCGGGGGCAGCGCGAGGACGTCCATCGCCCCGTACGCGCTGGCCAGATCCTCGACGTCACCCGCGACATGGACACACGGCTCGCCGCGGAGCGTCGCGACGATCAGACCCGAGCGGACATCTCGGGGGTCCGCGTTTCCCACCAGCACGAGGTGGAGCCGACGATCGGCGTCGCGGAGGCGCCTGAACGCCGCGTCGAGCTCCGCGATCCCCTCGTCGCGCGCGAGAGTGCCGACGAACCCGACGACCACTGCGTCCTCGGGGATGCCCAGGCGGGCCCGAGCCGCGCGCCGGCCCTCGGCGTGGAGCGGCCTGAAATTCCCCGCCGCATCGACGCCGTCTCCGCACCCGTCCGCCAGGACGAGGATCTTCGCCGTCGGGCAGAGCCCCTCCCTGATCGCCTCGAGCCGGAGCGACCCGTTCGCCGCCAGCACGCGATGCGCGAGGGCGCACGCGACCCACTCGTCCGCCCAGAGGAGGACCCGGCGCGGAAGCGTCGCGGCACGGAGCTGGAGGCGGCGCATGCCGTAGACGCGAACGGGGGTCCGCGCGAGGCAGGCGGCAAGGAGGGCGAGCCGAGCGCCGGCCGGGGCGTCCGCGTAGACGACGCTCGCACGAGCGGCGGTGATGACCCGCCAGAGCCGGAGCACGGCGAGCGCGGCGCGGAGCGGAGCGAAGCCGGACGGCATCGGCACCGCCGAGACGTCCGCTCCTTCCTGCGCGGCGAACGCCTGGAGGTCCGGGCCAGGCGACGAGACGGTTCGGAACGCGAAGCCGTGCGCACGGAGGTAGGCGGCCTGCCCGCTCACGGAGACCAGGGAGGCCGCGTTCGTCGCCACGTGGACGACCGTCACCTGCCGTCGGAGCTGCGCGACCTCCGCATCCTGCTCCGCGCACGGCGCTGCGCCCGTCCGCTCCGGCGGGGCACGTCCCGGGCGTTCTCGCGCGCGAGCGCGATACATCGCCACCGCGAGCACCACGGCGCCGATCGCGAAAACCATCGTCCAGACCGTGGCGATCGGTCGACCGGCGGCGCGAACCACATACGCGTCGGCCCTCGTGAACAGCACCAGCACGCCGAGGATCGCCAGGACGCGCCCCCCGGCCGCGAAGAGCGTCGAGGACGCGCCGCGCGGTGCGCTGCGGTCCTTGCGTCTGGCACGGCGCCTCGCGCCGTGTTCGTTCGTGCGCGGACCCACGTGGTCCCCCAACCACGAGCTGGATGCTCGAGCCGGAAGCTAGCACCAGCGTGTGCAGCGGACCTCCCTCGTCGTACCGGCCCCGCTCGCGGCCTGACGTTCCGTGAATCCTCGCCCGGAGCGCGCGGCTCCTCGGGGCCAAGCCCTCGCGCACGCGGCTTCGCCGCGCACCTCGACCGGATCCCGCGCACCTTGAGAGGTCGGCTACCGCCGCGGCGTTCATCGGGCGCTACCATGTCGCCGATCCGGAGACGACCCGCGTCGTGCTCGCGCCGCGATGTCTCCCGGAGCGGGGGGGAACATGCGCTCGCGCGTTGGGATCCTCGCGCTCGTCGTGCTCGGGGCGACTCCGGGGGCGAGCCTCGGCCAGACCGGCCCCGCGGCCGGCGGCGCAGCACCGGTCACCCACGCGCGTCGCCTCGCGCTCGCGCCGAAGCTCGGCGTCGCGTGGTCGCCCGGGGGCATGCGTCCGCTCACGGTCGCGGCGGAGGCGACGTGGCAGACGGCGCTCGCCGACGGGCGCGTCGGGCTCGCGCTCGAGGTCGGCAGCTACGCGCACCACCGGACCGACTCGGTGCTGCTCTCGGGACGCGCGGTGGAGATCAGCGGCGACGCGCAGTACGTCCCGATCCTCCTCTCCGTGGCGTGGCGCGACGGAACCGAGGGCTGGCCGATGTGGGGGACGGTCGGCGGCGGCGCGGCGCACGTCGAGGGCGACGTGACCGTCGCGGGGAGCGACGCGCCGCCGGAGGCCGGGTGGGTGCCGGTCGTGCACGCTTCGATGGCCTGGGGCCTCCGGCTCGGTGACGCGACCCCGTTCGCCGAGGTCCGCGTCGCCTGGCACGGCGATCCGGGGTTCGCGAGCCTCGGAGGATCGCTCACCACCGTCGGGCTCGCGCTGGGGTTCCGCTATGACGCGCTCTGAGCTCCTCGCCGTGGCGGCCGCGGCGCTCCTCGCGGGCTGCCAGCGCGCGGCCACCCCGACACCGCCGCACCCGACCACCGTCGAGCCGCCGGCGGGGCTCGCGGGCGCGCCGCAGGAGGTCACCATCCGCGGCGAGGCCTTCCGGCTCGAGGTGGTCCAGAGCGTCGATCATCGCGAGAGCCGGGTGGCGGGCACGTACCGCGCCTGGCTGGATGCCGTGGACCTGGAAGCGGTGGAGTGGGTCGACCCCGGAACCCTCCGGGCGCGCGTGCCGGCCTCCATCGCGCCCGGCCTCCACGACCTCGTGGTCGAGGGGCCCTTCGGCCGCGGCGTCCTCGCCGGCGGCTACCGCGCGCTGGCGGACGCGCCCAGCATCCTCGCGGCGACGGGCAGCCTGGTGCCGGCGCTCGCGAGCACCGGGCAGACGATCACGGCGACGCTCACGGTCGAGCACCGCGGCGGAGCTCCCGTGGAGCTCTCTCCTGCGATGGACGTCGGCGGTACGGTCACGCTCGTGCAGACCGGCGCGCCGGCGGCGCGGCGCCTCGACGAGGGCGCGCGCGCGGTGTTCACGTGGACGTACCGGGCGGAGACGGCTGGCGACGCGGCGCTCTCGCCGAGGGTGGACTGCGTGGACGCCGCGAGCGGGGCGCCGTTCTCGGCCCCGCCGGCATCGGCCCCGCTCCGGCTCGCCGCCCGCGTCGAGCGGCGGGCCGCCCTCGAGGCGGCGCTCTCGCTTCCGGACGCGATCGCGGCGGGGGCCTTCGCGGTCACGATGACGGTCGCGAACCGCGGGGACGCGGCCGCGCTGGGCGTCGCGCCGGCGCCGCTCGCGCCCGCGCCGGGGAGCACGGCCGCCGTCTCGCTCGTCGCCGCGCCCGCGGGCCCGGTGGACGTCGCCGGCGGCGCGGTGGCGACCTTCTCCTGGACGTACCGCACGGAGGCGGGCGGGCTCCTGCGGCTCTCCGGGTCCGCGAGCGGCACCGACGCGAACGACGGCGGGCCATGCCTCGCGGCGGCGATCTCCAACGACGGCGTCGTCGCGGGCGTGACGGTGCCCGGGGTGAGCGCCAGCGTCGTCGCCGTGGATCCTCTCGGCGACGCGAGCACGTTCGCGTTCGTCGCGCCGCTCGGCGCGGATGTCTACCTAGGTCCGAGCCGGACGGGGACCGGACTCGCGCGGATGTCACCGGACGGCGGCGCGCCTGCGTCCGTCGCGCTGTCCTTCCCGCGAGACACGACGGGCAACCTCAGCCGGAACGCCCATCCGCCGTACACGTCCGTCGGGTTCTACGGGTGCGTGCGCGACGCCGCGGCGGACACGTGCGGACCGGACGACGAGGACGGACGCGGGCTCCTCGCGACCGCCGTCGTCGGCGGGCAGGAGTGGCTGCTCCTCGGCGGCGCCCGTGCCGCCGGAGATCTGGATTACGTCTACGCGAGCCAGCCCGGAACGTCGCCGCTCGCGTTCTCGTACGTCGACCTCTCCCAGCTCCTCGGCGGCGCGACGCGGAGCCTCACCGCCGCGCTCTCGAGCGGCGGGTGGCTGTACCTCGGGTTCTCCGATACCGGCGGCAGCAGACCGTACGGGATCGCGCTGAAGACCACGCCGCGCGCGCCGGGGCTGGACGCGCGGGTCGGCTCCGATGCCGTCGACCTGCGCGTCGATGACGCGTTCCGGGCCGCGACGGCCACGTTCCCGCCGATCGCGATGGTCGACGCGCTCGCGGAGCACGCGGGCCGGCTCTACGCCTTCTCGAGCGTGGGCTGCATCGTCTCGAGGACGTCGACGCCGGCGGGGCCGGCCGACTTCGCGGACTGCGCGCCGGCCTCCTCCGCCGGGTACGACGCCGGCGCGTCCGTCGCGCCGGTGCGCGCGGCCGACCTCCTGCCGCGCGACCGTGCGTGGCCGCAGGTGGCGAGCTGGAACGGCCGGCTCTACGCGATCCGCAACACGAGGTCGGGGCCGCAGCTCTGGGCGTGCGACCCGGCCGGCGGCGCCGATCCCGTCGCCTGCGAAGGCGGCGACTGGGCGCTCGTCGCGGCCGACGCCGCCGGCCTCGCTCGGCTCGGGCAGCCCGCCGCGGACGCGGCCACGCTGCTCGTCGCCACGCCCGCGGCGCTGTACGTCGGTCTCGACGACGCGGTCTCGGGGGTCCACGTCTACCGGACGACGGCGGCCGTCCCGGCCCTGATCACCGACTTCGCCGGGGAGGACGGCTGCGTGGCGGGCTCGGCGGGGTGCGCGGGCATCGGCGGGGACGGGTTCGGGGCGCCGGCCGCGCTCACCCGGATCTTCGACGCGAAGGCGGTCACGGGGACCGACGGACGGAGTGGCGTCGTGCTCACGGCCGGGAACGGGGTCGCGCCGGTGCAGGTGATCCGGATCGCGGAGTGAGGACCGAGCGCCGCGCCGGGCCGGTGGTTATGAGGGCCCCATGCAAGTCGACCTGAGCTACGGGCGCGGCATGCTCCCGGTCCGGCTCCCGGACGACCTCGACGTCACGATCGTGCGGAAGCCGCCCATGCCGCTGCTCCCGGACCCGGTCGGCGCCGTGGCGGGCGCGCTCGAGGCGCCGGTCGCCGCGCGCCCCATCGTCGAGGAGGCGCGCGGCGCCGCGAGCGCCTGCATCCTCGTGTGCGACATCACGCGGCCGGCGCCGAACGGCCTCGTGCTGCCACCCCTCCTCCGGGCCCTCATCGCGGCAGGCGTGGAGCCGGCGCGCATCCGGGTGCTCGTCGCGACCGGGCTCCACCGGCCGAACGTGGGCGCCGAGCTCGAGGAGCTGATCGGCGATCCGTGGGTGCTCCGGACCGTGTCCGTCGAGAACCACGACGCGCGCGACGACGCCGCCCACGTCGATCTCGGCGCGACCGCCGCCGGGACGCCCGTCAAGATCGACCGGCGCTTCGCGGGGGCGGACCTGAAGATCGTCACCGGGCTCGTCGAGCCGCACTTCATGGCCGGCTACTCGGGCGGCCGGAAGGTGATGGCCCCGGGCGTCGCGCACAAGGACACCATCACGACGTTCCACAGCGCGCGGTTCATGGCGCACCCGCGCGCGGACAACTGCGTCCTGGACGGGAACCCGCTGCACCGCGAGCAGCTCGAGGTCGCCGGCAAGATCGGCCGCGTCCTCGCCGTGAACACCGTCATCGACGAGCAGCGGCGGCTCTCGTTCGTGAACTTCGGCGAGGTGGTGGCGAGCCACCGCGACGCGGTCGCGTTCGTCGAGCGCTACGCCATGGTGCCCGTGTCGCGCCGGTTTCGCACGGTGGTCACGAGCGCCGCCGGGTACCCGCTCGACAAGACCTACTACCAGACGGTGAAGGGGATGGTGGCGCCCCTCGAGATCGTCGAGCCCGGCGGCGACCTGATCATCGCCTCCGAGTGCTCCGAGGGGATGGGCTCGCGCGCGTACGTCGACGCCCAGCGCCGTCTCGTCGGGCTCGGGCCGGATGGGTTCCTCGCCGACATCGGCCGGAAGCGCTTCGCGGACGTCGACGAGTGGCAGACGCAGATGCAGCTCAAGGCGACACGCCGCGCGCGCGTGCACCTGTACGCCCCGGCGCTGAAGCCGGAGGAGCGCGCTCTCACCGGCGTGGAGGTCGTCGCCTCCGTCGAGGCCGCGGTCCGCGCCAGCGTGCGGGACAGCGGGGATCGCCACGTCGCCGTCATCCCCGAGGGCCCGTACGTCGTCCCGGTGCACCGGCCCGGCCCGTAGACCTGGCCCCCGGTCCGCCGGACTTCCCCGCCGCCTCCGGCCGTGCTCTCCTCTCCTCCGGGAGGGAGTCACGCATGGTCTACGTCGGCTTCTCGACACCGCGGCGCTGGAACCCGCTGTCGGCGCTCATCCGCGCCATGACGCACTCGAGGACGAGCCACGCCTGGCTCCTCGTCGAGGATCCCGTGTTCCAGCTCAGGCTCGTGCTCGAGGCGCACACCACGGGGTTCCGGCTGGTGTCGCTGACGCGCTTCGTGAAGGACAACAAGGTCGTCGCGCTCGTGACGCCCGATCCCTCGCACCCGCTCGACGAGGGCCTCCCCGCAGCCGGCGAGTGGCTCGGAGCGAAGTTCGACGTGCTCGGGCTGTTCGGCATCTTCCTCACCCTCCTCGCGCGGTGGTTCCGGCAGCGGCCGTGGAGGAACCCGTTCCCGACGCCGAGCGCCCTGTTCTGCTCGGAGGCGGTCGTGCGCGTGCTCAAGGAGGCGCACTACCCCGGGAGCGCCGCGCTCGGCGACGAGACCACCACGCCCGCGGGGCTGCTCGAGTGGCTCCGGGCGAGCGGCAGCTGCGTCCTCGAGCGGGACGACCTCCAGCTCTGGCGGAGCATGAAGCCCCACCGTCGCGTCATGCGGCCGCTCGCCGAGGGAGCGCCGCCGGCCGAGCCGGGCGCCGCGTCGCCGGAGCGGCCGCGGAGCGTGGCCTGATCCGGCCGGTGCGCCCCCGGCCTCCGTCAGCGGAGCGCATACCGCGGCAGCGCCATCAGCACGGACTGCAGCCCCTCGGCGAACGCCGGGTGGATCGCCTCCATGTCCACGATCGCCCGCGCAGGCGCCCCTGCCTGCATGAGCGCGACGAACACGTGCACGAGCTCGCCGGCCTCGGCGCCGACGATCCGCGCGCCGACGATCCGCTCGGTGCCGGGGTCGACGAGCACCTTGAGGAGCCCGGCGGTCTCGTCCGTCTCGATCGCGCGGGCGATTGCACCGAACGGCAAGCGTGCGACCTCGACCGGCACCCCGCGCGCCCGCGCCTCCGCCTCCGTCGGTCCGACCGCGCCCACCTGCGGATCGACGAAGACCGTGTAGGGGACGATCCGGTCGCCGCGGCCCCGCCCCGGCCGGCCGTCGAGCACGTCGAGCAGGAGGCGGTGATCGTCCCACGCGGCGTGCGTGAACTGCGGCCCGCCGGTGCAGTCGCCGACCGCGTAGACGCCGGGCGCGCTCGTCCGGTACCGGTCGTCGACGGTCACGAACCCGCGCGCGTCGAGCGCGACGCCGGCCGCGGCGCACCCGAGATCGTCGGTGTTCGGGCGGCGGCCCGTGCAGACCAGGAGGTGCGAGCCCTCGAGCGTCGCGCCCGTCGAGAGCGTCAGGGCGACGCCGCCGTCACGCGACGCGACCGCATTCACGCGCGTCGCGAGGTGCACCTCGAGGCCCTCGGCCCGGAACACCGCCTCGACCGCCTCGGACACCTCCGCGTCCTCGCGACCCAGGAGGTGCGGCCCGGGCTCGACGATCGCCACCGCCGCGCCGAGCCGCCGGTAGGCCTGGGCCAGCTCGCAGCCCACGTACCCGCCGCCGATCACGAGCAGCCGCCGCGGCAGCTCGCGGAGCTCCATCACGCGCCGGTTGTCGAGCCACGCCACGCGCTCGAGGCCCTCGATCGGCGGCACGGCGGGACGGCCGCCGACGTCGAGGACGATCACCGGGGCACGATGCTGCTCTCCGCCGACCTCGACGACGCCGTCGCCCGCGAGCCGCGCCTGCCCGCGGGCGACCGTCAGCCGATCGCCGGCCTCCGCGAGCCGGCGGGCGACGCCCTCGCGCCACTTCGCGACCATCGCGTCCTTCCGCGCGATCACCGCCGGGAAGTCCACCTCGACCGTGCCGGCGCGGACCCCCAGGCGGCCCGCCGTCCGCGCGACGTGCGCGGCGCGCGCGCTCGCCACGATGGTCTTCGTCGGCGTGCACCCCGTGTTCGTGCACGTGCCGCCGAGCTCGCCTCTCTCCGCGAGGAGCACGCGCTTCCCGCGGCCGGCGAGCCGCGTCGCGAGCGGGACGCCCGCCTGCCCGCTGCCGATGACGATGACGTCGAGATCCATGGCCTCGCTCTCCCGTCCACCCCGTTGCGCCCGCCCCCCGGCGGCCGCCCATCACGTTGAGCCCGGCCGCGGGCCGGCGCCCGGCCGCGAGGGGCCCCACCGCGAGGCGCGCGCTCGCCCTCCCCCTCCCGGGTCCCGCCACGGCGGTGCCGTGCCGCCCGCCGCGCCATAAGAAGAGGACGGACATGCGCCCGCCCGCGAGAGCCGTCCCCGTCGCGCTCGTCCTCGCCGCCGCCTGCGCCGGCCACGCCGGGGCCCCTCCGCCGCCGGAGGCGGCCTTCGATCCCGCGCGCGCTCGCGCCGAGGTCGGCTGGCTCGCGGACGCGGCGCGCACCGGCCGCGGCGTGGGGACCCCCGGCGGCGCGGAGGCGGCGGACTGGATCGCCGCTCGCTTCCACGACGCCGGCCTCGCGCCCGCGCTCGAGGGCGGGTACCTCCAGCGATTCGAGGCGCCCTTCCGCGCGACGCTCGAGAAGCGAAACGCGCTCACGATCGGCGCCGCGGCCGCGACGCTCGGGCCGGACTTCCTCCCGTTCGGCTTCAGCGACGACGGCGCGGTCGAGGCGGAGGTCGTCTTCGCCGGGTACGGCATCACCGCGCCGGATCTGGGCTACGACGACTACGCGGGCGTCGACGTGAAGGGGAAGATCGTGCTCGTCGCGCAGGACTTCCCGCGAGAGGCGGATCCCGCGTCGCCGTTCCGCGATCCGCGCCACTACCGCTTCTCGGAGTGGCGCTACAAGGCGATCAACGCGCGCGACCACGGCGCGGCGGCGATCCTGGGCGTCCGCGACGTCTGGGGGCACGACGGACCCGACGACCTCCCGCCCTGGCGCGGGCAGGTGTCGTCGCGCGCCGGGATCCTCGCGGCCCGCGTGACCGCCGCGGCGCTCGGGCGCGGCGGCGTCGACGTCCGCGCGCTCGCCGCCGCCGGGGAGGTGGACGGCCGCCCTCATCCGCGTGCGCTCGGCGTGCGGGCGCGGCTCGAGGTCGAGGTCCGCCACGAGCGCGCGCCGACCGCGAACGTCGTCGCGATCCTGCCCGGCCGCGATCCGGCGGTCGCCGGGGAGTGCGTCGTCGTGGGGGCGCACCACGATCACCTCGGCTTCGGCGGCGACGCGTCGCTCGCGCCCGAGCAGACGGGCACCGTCCACCCCGGCGCGGACGACAACGCGAGCGGGGTCGCCGCGCTCCTCGCCGTCGCGCGGGCCTTCGCGGCGGAGGGGCCGGCGCGGCGGACGGTGCTGTTCGCGGCGTTCGGCGCGGAGGAGCTGGGGCTGCTCGGCTCCGCCCACCTCGTGAAGAACCTGCCCGCGCGCTGCCCGGTCGACCGGCTGCAGCTGATGGTGAACCTCGACATGGTGGGCCGGGCGCGCGGCGGGAAGGTGTACGTGGACGGCGCCGACACGGCGAAGGGGCTCCGCGAGGAGGTCCGCGCCGTCGCGGACCGCGCGCCGCGCCTCCCGCTCGTGCTCGCGTTCGGCGGCGATGGGTACGGCCCCTCCGACCACACGAGCTTCTACGCGCGCGGCGTGCCGGTCCTGTTCCTCTTCACGGGGGCGCACGCCGACTACCACCGGCCCTCCGACACCGCCGACAAGATCGACGCCGAGGGCCTCGCCGCGGTCGCCCGGCTCGCGTACCGCGCCGCACGGGACGCGGCGGATCGCGACGGCCGGCTCGAGGTGGTCCGCGCCGCGGCGGCGCCGCCGCGGGAGCGGACCGGCGAGCGGGGCTACGGCACGTACCTCGGCGCGATCCCCGACTTCGCCGAGCGGACCGACCCCGGCGTCCTCCTCACCGGTGTCCGGCCGGGGAGCCCCGCCGAGCGCGCCGGGATCGCGGGCGGCGACGTGCTCCTGCGCGTCGGCCCGACGAGGATCATGAACCTGCAGGATCTCGCGTTCGCGCTCCGATCCCACCGCCCCGGCGACCTGGTCGAGGTCGAGTGGAGCCGCGGGGCGGAGCGCCGGACAGCGCAGGTGAAGCTGGAGGAGCGCCGATGAAGCGGACCGCCCCAAGCCTCGTCGTCGTCCTCGTCGTCGTCCTCGCCGCGGCGTGTGCGGCCTCGCGGTCGCCCGCCCCGGCCTCCCCGCCGGCGAAGCCCGCATCCGGCGCGCCGGACCTCGCGCTGCCCGGCGAGAGGCACCTCCGGAACGTGCGCCAGCTGACGTTCGGCGGCGAGAACGCCGAGGCGTACTTCTCGTTCGACGGGAAGGAGCTGGTCCTCCAGTCGACGCGCGACGGCGCCGGCTGTGATCGCCTGTACGTCATGAACGCCGACGGGTCGGGCGTCCGCCAGGCCTCCTCCGGGCAGGGGCGCGTCACCTGCGGCTACTTCTTCCCGGGCGGCGACCGGATCATCTACGCGTCGACCCACGCCTCGGGCGCGGAGTGCCCGCCGCGGCCGGACATGTCCCAGGGCTACGTGTGGGCGCTGTACGACTACCAGCTCTACACCGCGCGCCCGGACGGCTCCGAGCTCCGGCCCATCGCCCCCGCGCCGGGGTCCTACAACGCCGAGGCGACGATCTCGCGGGACGGCTGGATCGTCTTCACCTCCACCCGCGACGGCGACCTCGACCTGTACAAGATGCGGCTCGACGGCTCGGGGCTCGTCCGCCTCACCGACACGCCGGGCTACGACGGCGGCGCGTTCTTCTCCGCGGACGGGAAGCGGATCGTGTTCCGGGCGAGCCGCCCCCGGACCGACGCGGAGCTCGCAGAGTATCGCGCCCTCCTCGCGCGCCGGCTCGTCCGTCCCGGCCAGCTCGAGATCTACACCATGAACGCGGACGGGTCGGACGTCCGCCAGGTCACCCACCTCGGCGCGGCGAGCTTCGCGCCGTTCTTCCACCCGGACGGCCACCGGATCGTGTTCGCCTCGAACGTGGGCGATCCGCGCGGGCGGAACTTCGACGTCTACCTCGTGAACGACGACGGGACCGGCCTCGAGCGGATCACGACGAACGAGACGTTCGACGGCTTCCCGATGTTCTCGCCGGACGGCACAAAGCTCGTGTTCTCGTCGAACCGCAACGGCAGCCGCCCGGGGGAGACGAACGTCTTCCTCGCGGACTGGGTCGAGTAGCCGCGCGGCACGCCCGCCCGCTCGTTTCCGAGTGTCATCGGGTCGGCGCCCTTGTCGTTTCGCCCAGGTCCGTTATGATTCTGGTCGCTCCGGGACGTCGCGGGAGGGAGAGCGCCCAGCGACTCGACCCCGGACGCGCGACGCTCTTACCACCATCCTCGACGATGTCCGGCGCCGACGGCGGCCGGGTCGGGCCGCCGGGCACGGAGCCTCGGGCGGCCAGCGCGCCGGGCGGGTCGAGCGACCGCCGGATGGCCAACTTCAGCAGCAGGAGCACCCACGTTGAACCAGCCACATCGTGATTCGAACCGGCAGCAGCCCCGGGGGCGACGCCGCGACCGGCGCGCCGGGCGCGTCGTCCTCCACCACCGGGTCGCGCCCATCGCGCTCACGGAGGAGGGCGTCCCGGCGGCGGTCGCCGACGCACCCCCCACCTCGCCCGTCGTCTTCGTCTCCGACGCCAGCCGGGCGCGCTTCCCGTGGCTGCCCGGGCGCGTCATCGCCGGCAGTGTCTGGCGCGGCTCGGGGCACGAGCGCGTGCGCATCGACGAGCACGGCGAGGCCCAGCTCTGGCGCTGCCCGGCCGCGTTCGGCCGGTAGAGCGGCCCGGCCCCCGTGGCGCCGGACCGCACCCGGCGCGACCCGCGCGCTAGTGCAGCTTCCGCTCGGCCTCGTCGCCGAGCTCGCTCCAGAGCTCGTCGAACCTCGCCCGCAGCACCGCCGCGCGATCCGCGCGCGCGTTGCCGATCTCCTCGATGATCCGGTACAGCTCGGCGCGCTTCTCCTCCGGCGTGTCGCGCAGGGTCGTGGGGGCGCTCGCCTCGTGACCCGTCTGCTGCATGGCCATGGTCGACTCCTTTCGCAGCCTCCCGGGCGAACGCATGCCGCGGGGGCACGGCCCGCGCGCGGCCAACATGGGCCGACCCCTGCGCGTCTGCACGCCGGGGTCGGCGTTGCCCGGGGAGGAGCCGCCGCCTATGGCTCGTCCGTGAGCGCGAGCGAGCTCGACGTCCTCGAAGCGAACGCGGCGTTCTACCGGGCGTTCGCGAGCGGCGACGCGGACGCGATGGGGTCCGTGTGGTCCGAGCAGCACCCCGTCGCGTGCATCCACCCGGGCTGGGACGTCCTCGACGGCCGCGATCGCGTCCTCGAGAGCTGGCGGGGGATCCTCGAGTCCGACAACGCGCCGGAGGTCTCGTGCTCGGTCGCCGAGGCGCACGTGCTGGGCGACGTGGCGTTCGTGACCTGCCACGAGGTCATCGAGGAGGGCGGCCGGCTCGCGGCGACGAACGTCTTCGTCCGCGAGGACGGCACCTGGCGGATGGTGCACCACCAGGCCACGCCGATCGCGCCGGGGCAGGCGCGATCGCTCCCGCGGCGGGGCCCGGCGAACTGACGCGCGCCCGCCCTGCGGGACGGCCGACGTGCCGCGGCTGCCGGACCCGCCGGTCCCGACCGATCGGCCCCATCGAGGCTGGACCTTCTCCCGCTCGGAGCGCCTCCGTGCTCCCGTGACAAACCCGTGGCGCAAGGCAACCATCGTCGGTGTTCCAGCCGATGCGAGGAGCCATGCCGCCGAGCGCCGCCACCCCCGAGATGCCGACCCCCGGCGCCGCCGCGATGTCCGCCGTGCAGCTCGCCGCCCCCGCGAAGCCGAAGCTCCGCGGCGTCTCGCATCAGATCGCCGCGTTCGCCGCGCTGCCCGCCGCGGTCGCGCTGGTGCTCCGCGCGAGGACCGGTACCGCGGCGCTCGGCGCCCTCGTCTACGGCGCGAGCCTCGTCCTGCTGTTCTCGGTCAGCGCGACCTACCACAGGATGCACTGGCCGATCGCCGCGCGGCGCATCATCGCGCGCGTGGACCACTCCGCGATCTTCGTCCTCATCGCCGGGACCTACACGCCGTTCTGCCTGCTGCTCGGCCCGGGGACCGGCCACCGGCTCCTCGCGATCGTCTGGGCCGGGGCGGCGGTGGGCATCGCGATCGTGATCTGGCTCACCGGAACGCCCAAGCCGGTCCGGGCCGCGATCTACGTCCTCCTCGGCTGGTTCATCGTCCCCGTCGCGGGGGCGCTCCGCGCGGCGATGGGCGATCACGCGCTCATGCTGCTGTTCGGCGGCGGCTTCTTCTACACCGTCGGGGCGGTGATCTACGCGCTCCGCCGCCCCGACCCGTTCCCGCGAGTCTTCGGGTTCCACGAGATCTTCCACCTGCTCGTCGTCGCCGCGGCAGCGTGCCACTTCGTCGTCGTGGACGCGGCGCTGCGCGCAATCCGGTGACGCGGGATCACCGGCGGCGCGCGTCTTCGGCTATCGTCGGGGCGTGCCGACCCCCGATCCCTCCGAGAGCGGAGTCCGCCGCGCCGCCGCGCAGGCCGGCGTCGTCGCGAGCGCGCTCGCCGTCTTCACCTGCGGGTGGCTCGCGATGCGCGCGCAGGAGTGGCCACGGATCCTCCTGTACTCGGTGCTCGCGGTCGGCGCCGCCGCCCTGGCGTCGTGGTTCCGGCGCGCGGCGCGCTGATCCGGGACCCTTCGCCCCGGGCCGCGCGGCGGCTACGGGCGGCCGAGCGGGTGCCGCCAGACGCTCACGAAGATGACGCAGGGCACCTCGCCCTCCGCGTCGTAGCCGGTCCTGCCCGCGAGCGCGTCGGCGAGGGCGTCCATCTCCATCCAGCGAGGGTCCTGGTGGAGCGGGTCGCCGATGACCGCGTGCCCGATCTCGTGCACGAGGACCGTCTGCTCGACGCACGAGAACGTCCCCGCTCCCACGTCGTTCGTCGAGACGCGGATGTTCCCGTCGTAGCAGCCGATCGCGGAGGCGTTGCCCTCGCACGCGACGTGGGTCCCGCCGTCGAGCGTGATGGTCCGCCCCGCGACGTCGGTCCAGCTGCCCTGCCAGTAGTCGAGCGCGGCCTGCACGGTGCTCTCGAGCCGCGTCTCGAGGTCCCCCCGCTGCGCGAACGGTGCCGTCGTCTCGACGTAGACGGCGACCCCGTGCACGTGCAGGTCCGGTGCGCGACCGCACGAGGCGAGGAGCACCGCCGTCACGAACCAGCGCACGCCGTTCACCGGAGACACGCGCCCACCCCCCGGCCGTCCCGTGTGCCGAACGGTAGGACATGGAGCGCTCCCCCGGTAGACGCCCGGGACGCGACACCGGATCAGGTGACGCCCCCGCGCCGCACTCGCGGCTCGGGTCCCTCCTGCGAGGCTGTGGGTTGGGGTCGCCTGTCGTCTCCCGACCTTCCGCGGGTTTCCGCGGAATCGGGATGATGCGAGGGTGCCATGCGTTTCACTGACACCCGTTCATGTGACGCGCGCCGGGCCGCCGGTGCGGTCCGCTACACACGAAAGGCGCTGCCGAAATGCACATGCTCCGACGCGTCGTCGCTGGCCCCGCTCTCCTCGCCCTTCTCGGCGCCCTGTCCGCATGCGACGGCACCGCGAGCCATGCTCCCTCCAGCGCCGCCCAGGACGTCTCCGTCCAGGTCGCCCCCGGCGACGTGCAGGTCGCCCCGGCCGGGACCGTGGCGTTCACGGCGACCGTCACGGGCACCATCGACACGAGCGTGGTCTGGGACGTCGTGGAGACGGGCGGAGGCGCCGTCGATGGCGCCGGCCTCTACACCGCACCGGGGGCCGCCGGAACCTTCCATGTCCGCGCGACGAGCAAGGCGGACGCGCAGAAGCAGGCGACGGCGACCGTGACGGTCACGCCGTCCGCGCCCCCGCCGGTCGTCGCGATCGCCGTGACGCCCCGGACGGCGACGGTCGCCGCGTCCGGCTCCCTCGCGTTCACCGCCGCGGTGAGCGGCACCTCGAACACCGCGGTCGCCTGGTCGCTCCAGGAGGCGAGCGGGTGCGGGACCATCTCGCCCACCGGCCAGTACACGGCGCCGGCCGCGGCCGCGACCTGCCACGTCGTCGCGACCAGCGCGGCCGACACGACCAAGCGCGACGTCGCGACCGTCACCGTGACGGCCCCGGCGCCCGCCGTCGCGGTGAGCGTCTCCCCGGCGTCGGGCAGCACGAACGCGTGCCAGACGCTCCGGTTCACGGCCGCGGTCGCCAACGCGACGGACACCTCCGTCACGTGGTCGGTCCAGGAGGGCACGACCGGCGGCGCGGTCGCCGCGGACGGGACGTACACGGCGCCTTCGGCCGGCGGCACTTACCACGTCGTCGCGACGAGCCACGCGGACCCGACCAAGCGGGCCATCGCCACGGTCGTCGTGACGGAGAAGGTGCTCTCGGTCGCGGTCACGCCCGCGGACACGACGGTGACGGCGGGCGCGTCGGCCCAGTTCACCGCGACGGTGACCACCACCTGCGGCGCGTTCAGCTCCATCAAGACGATCGCCGCGGCCGGGACCGTCTCGCCGAACTAGCTACGCGCGCTTGCCGCGGTTGCCCGTGCCCCGCTTCGCCTTCGGGCTCCCCTTCCGCGGCGCGCTCTTCTTCTTCCCGGCGTTCCCGGCGCGGCCGCGGGCGGCAGCCCCGCGCGCCGCGGTCCGGGCGCCGGCGGCGCGCGTCGAGCGCTTCCCCTTCGCCTTCGCGCCGGTGCGCGCCTTCTGACGACCGCGCGGGCCGGCGGGCGCCGCGCGCCGGACGCGCCTCGCCGCCTTGGCGCGCCGCGGCGGGGCCTGCTGCTCCGGCGTGGGCGCGGCGTCAGAGCCCGCCGGCGGCGGGCTCTCGATCGGCGCGTCGCGCGGGCCGGTGGGTGGGGTCTCGATCATTCGGAGCTCCTCGAGGACGTTGCGACGACGCGTCGAAGATGCGCATCGCGCGGAGGCGACGCGAGGCGTCGGCTCCGGCGCTGCTCCGAGGTGTACCGGCCGTCGACCGGAGAGTTCGAGGCGAGCGCGAGCCGGCTTCCGTCGGGGCGGATGGGGCTCGCGCTGGTGCGCTTCGCGGACGGGCGCGTGCTGGTGCACGGCGGCCGTCCGGCCGGCGGATTTCCGGACGGTGCTGCGGGCTTGTACGGGTAGGGGAGCGGATCAGCGGGTGCGGCGGTCCATCAGGTTCAGCACGAGAGCCATGCGACCACCCGACACGTGCAGCTTCGCGAGGCGCCGGCGGGCGAGCATCTTGGAGCCGGCGACGTAGGCAACCACCGCGAGGACGAGGACGGGGAACAGCGCGGACTGCATTGCGAGACACTCCTGAGCGACGGACGGCGGGTGAGTTGGGAAAAGCGCGCTCGCGCGCGCGAGGGGACTGCGCGGACCCTAGACCCCTCGCAACGAGCGGTCAAGGTGGCCCCCCGGCGGCCCGGCGAGCAAGCAAGCAGGCACGCGACTCAAGCACGCGGATCGCTATGGGAACGTGCGCCGACGGGCTCGCGCACGCGCCGCGCCTCCCACGAGACGACGTACTCGCAGCAGGCGCGGCGGCTCTCCGGGAGCGACGACACGTACTCGAGCGCGCCGCGCGAACCGCCGAGATCCGCGAGGTCGAAGGTGCTCACCGGTAGACGAGCGAGATCGTCCGGGCGCTCCGGAGAGTCGCGTCGAGCTACCCCGGAAGCGGTATCCCACCGTCGGGACGGCGGGGCGCGCAGGCTCACCAGGGGAGGCGCGAACTTCGTTCGCGGGAGGTCGAGCGCGCTCAGTGGATCCGCTTCGCCTGCCCCGCCCACTCCTTCTCGCGCAGCTTGAACTTCTGCGTCTTCCCGGTGGAGGTCTTCGGCAGCGGGCCGAACTCCACCTTCTTCGGGCACTTGAAGTGCGCCAGGTGCTCGCGGCAGTAGCCGACGATCTCGGCCTCGCTGGCGCTGCGGCCGGGCCGGAGCGTGACGAAGGCCTTCGGCACCTCGCCCCACTTCTCGTCGGGCACGCCGATCACCGCGGCCTCGAGCACGGCGGGGTGGAAGAAGAGGACCTTCTCGACCTCGACGGTGGAGATGTTCTCGCCGCCGCTGATGATGACGTCCTTCTTCCGGTCGCGGAGCTCGACGTAGCCGTCGGGGTGCATGACGCCGAGGTCGCCGGAGTGGAACCAGCCGCCGGCGAAGGCGGCGGCGGTCGCGTCCGGATCGCGGAAGTAGCCCTTCATGACGTTGTTCCCGCGCATCACGATCTCGCCCATGGTCTCGCCGTCGGCGGGCACGTCGTTCAGCTGCGCGTCGACCACGCGAAGCTCCGGGGCATGCACGTACCCGACGCCCTGCCGCGCCTTGAGCGCCGCCCGCGCGGAGATCGCCTTGCCGTCCCACTCCGCCTTCCACTTGCAGACGGTGTGCGGCCCGTACGTCTCCGTGAGGCCGTAGACGTGGGTGATGACGGCGCCGAGCCCCTCCATCCGCTCGATGACCGCCGGGGGCGGCGGCGCGCCGGCGGTGACGGTGCGGAGCGGCTGCGGGAAGCGGTAGCCGGGCGACGGCAGCTCGGACTGCAGCATCACGAGGACCGTCGGCGCCCCGCAGAGGTGGCTCACCTGCTCCTGCTCGACGAGCTCGAAGACGCGCGCAGGCTCGACCTTCGGCACGACCACGTGCCGCGCTCCGGCCGCCGTCACGGCCCAGGTGAAGCACCAGCCGTTGCAGTGGAACATCGGCAGGGTCCAGAGGTAGACGCTCTCGGCCTGGAGCCCCGTCTCGACGATCTCGCCGAGCGCGTTCAGGTACGCGCCGCGGTGCGTGTACATGACGCCCTTCGGCTGCCCGGTCGTGCCGCTCGTGTAGTTGATGGTGATGGTCTGGTCCTCGTCGTCGACGTCGGGCGCGAAGGGCTCGGGCGAGCCGGTCTCGAGGAAGCCCTCGTAGCCGATCTCCCCCCACGCCGGATCCCGGCTCCGGCCCTCGCCGGTCCAGACCACCAGCGAGAGGTCGAGATCCCGCCGGAGCGACGCGACCGTGTCGGCCAGCGACGCGTCCGCGACGAGCACGCGTGCGCCGCTGTGCCGGACGATGGCCGCCACCTCGCTCGGCGAGAGCCGGACGTTGATCGCGACGAGGACGGCGCCGATCTGCGGGACGCCGAAGTGCGCCTCGAGCACCTCCGCCGCGTTGGGCGAGAGCACGGCGACGCGGTCGCCCTTGCGGACGCCGGCGCGCCGCAGCGCGCTCGCGAGGCGGTACACCCGCTCGCCGACCTCCCGGTACGTGAAGCGGCGGTCGCCGTCGACGATGCCGATCTTCTCGGGGAACACGTGCAGCGTGCGCTCGAGGAACGACAGGGGCGTGAGGAGGGATCGATGGACGGGGAGGCCGGCCCAGCCGTCGCGGGACCAGATCTTCTGGAAGAGCGTGCGATCCATGCCGGCAGCCTAGCAGCGCGGCCGCCGCGCGCGGGAGCGACCCCGCGTGGGTTTCTCGCGGCCACCGACGCGGCGCGTCGCGAGGCGCCCCGCTTCACTCGACGGGCAGCCGCGCTCCCCCGGCGAACGCCGACGCGCGCGCGGGGTCGGCGAGGAACAGGCCCGCCATCGCCGAGACGTCCCGGGTGCGGGCGTCCAGGCCGTACGCGGCCAGCGCCTCGCCGAGCGCGCCGAGCGCGACGTCGTGCACGGCGCGCTGCAGGAGGCTCATCCGGACGAACCCCGGCCCGTCGTCGTCGGCGCGCTCGGCCAGCGCGCGGCGGCAGTCGGCGGCGTCGAGCGACGACACCCCCCGGCACGCGAGCGGCCGCACCGGATGGATCGCGCACGCGCCCCGCTCGTCCAGGAACGGGCAGGCGAGCCGCGCCCGGATCCGGTCCGCGTCGTCGAGCCAGCGGACGCGGGCGTGGAACTCGAGCAGCGTCGTGCCCCGGCGCCGCGCCTCGTCGGCGCCCAGGCGGCGGCGCAGGAACGCCGCGATCGCCGCGCCCTCCACCGCGAGCGTCGCGACGTTCACCGTGCAGCAGGTTGCGCACCCCGGGCGGCACGCCGGCTCGGGCTCGTCCGCGGAACGCGCGCGGAGCTCGATCGCGACGCGCCGCTCGACCGCCGCCATGAGCTCGGCCAGCGCGACCTCGCCGCGGGGCGTCTCCCGCAGGATCCGCTCCGTCATGCGGCGCACGTCTCGCCCGCACTCCGCCACGCGCTCGGTGTCCATGGGTCCCCCACCCCGGACGCCGATGATGCCACCTCGTGCGCGCGTCAGGAGGCGCACGGCGCCGCGGGAGCCCCGCCGGGCCGCTCCCCCGGGGGACCCCTTTCGTGCGAGAACGCCGGCCGTGCGCCGGCTGATCACGTCGCAGGTCGCAGGGTTCCCCGCCACGTTCTGGTGGCTGTGGGCGGGGGCGCTCCTGTCGGCGCTCGCGTCCTTCGTGTTCGTGTTCCTCGCGGTCTACCTCACCGCGCGCGGGTTCGACGCCCGCACCACCGGGCTCCTCGTGTCGGCGATGGGGGTCGGGACGCTCGCGGCGGGGCCTATCGGCGGTGCGCTCGCCGACCGGATCGGGCGTAAGCCGACCCTCCTCGCCGCGCTGCTCGCGACGGCGGCCTCGGCCGCGTTCCTCGGCGCCGTCCGCGCGCCCGCCGCGATCGCGGCGGGGGTCCTCGGGTTCGGGCTCTCGACCGCGACCATCTTCCCCGCCGTCCGCGCGATGGTCGCGGACCTCGTGGCGCCCGCGGACCGGACCCGCGCCTTCGCGCTCCTCTACTGGGCGAACAACCTCGGCGCCGGCCTGTCCGCGGCGGTCGGGGGCGCGGTCGGCGAGCGGAGCTGGCTCGGCCTGTTCCTCGCGGACGCCACGACGACGCTCGTGTTCGCCGCCGTCGTGTGGCGCCGCGTGCCGGAGACGCGGCCGGCGCCCGCCGCGCCGGGCGCCGGCAGCGCCACCGCGCCCGCGCGCGGGTACGGCGCGGTCCTGCGAGACCGACCGTTCGTGGCGTTCGCGCTCGTCTTCGTCGCCTTCATCACCGTCTTCTGGCAGTTCGCGGCCGCGGCGCCCATCGCGATGACGCGCGCCGGGCTCCGGCCCGCCGAGATCGGGCGCGTGCTCGCGGTGAACGGGTTCCTCATCGTCGTCCTGACGCCGCTCGTCTCGCGCGCGGTGGCCCGGCTCGATCCGGCGCACGTCCTCGCGGTGGGCGCGCTCGCGGTCGGCGCCGGCTACGGCGCGTACGCGCTGTGCGACGGCCCGGCGGGCTTCGCGGCCGCGACCGCGGTCTGGACGCTCGGCGAGATCGCGTCGCTGCCGGTCGCCGCGGCCCTGGTCGCGTCGCTGTCGCCTCCGGACCTGCGGGGCCGCTACCAGGGGATCTACGCGCTCTCGTTCGGCGCCGGGCAGACGCTCGCGCCGATCGTGGGCGGGTCCGTGCTGGAGGCGGCCGGCCCCGCCGTGCTCTGGCCCTCCTGCCTCGGCGCGATGGTCGTCGTGGCCGGCGCGCACCTCGCCCTGGGCGCCGGCCGGCGCTCCGCGGCGTCGCGGACGAGCGAGGCGCCGTGATCGCTCGCGCCGCCACGACGGCGCCGTGCGGCGGCGCCGACGGCTGCCGCGCCGGCTGGATCATCGCGACCGCACGCGGCCTCGACGACGCGCCCACGTTCCGCCTCTTCGGCGACTTCGACACGCTCGCCCGCGCCGCCCTCGCCGACGGCGGCCTCCTGGGCGTCGACATGCCCATCGGGCTCGCCGACGGACCCCGCCGCTGCGACCGCGAGGCCCGCGCGCTGCTCGGTCCGGGGCGCGCCTCGAGCGTCTTCACCCCGCCCGCGCGCGCCGCGCTCGCGGGCCGGACCGCGGCGGAGATCCGGGCCCGGAACGTGGCCGCCACCGGCCGGAGCCTCTCCGAGCAGGCCCTCAACATCCTCCCGCGGATCCGGGAGGTGGACGCGGTGATGACGCCGGCGCTGCAGGTGCGCGTCCGCGAGGTCCACCCGGAAGTCGTGTTCGCGTCGCGGTCGCCGGGCGGCCGCGGGCTCGCCGCGCCGAAGCGGACCGCCGCGGGCCGGACCGCACGCCTCGCGCTCCTCCCGCCGGCGTTCGCCCGGGCTGCGCCGTCGGGCCGGGGCCGGCCCTTCCCCGCGAGGGACGTCGCGCTCGACGACTACGTCGACGCGCTCGCCGTGCTCGTGACCGCGATCCGGATGGCGCGCGGCGAGGCCGGGCGGCTCCCCGCGGCCGGCGAGGAGCGCGACGCGCGCGGGCTGGTGATGGAGATCGTCTACTGACCGGTCGGGACGACCTTCCCGCCGCCGAGCTCGTGGTCCCCGAGCAGCTCGAGCGCCTTCACGAGCGCCGAGTGATCCCACCGCGCCCCGCCGTTCGCGCGGCACGCGTTGAAGAGCTGCTGCACCAGCGCCGTCCCGGGCAGTGCCAGGCCCATCCGCCGCGCGCTCGAGAGCGCCAGCTCGAGGTCCTTCTGGTGCAGCTCGATCCGCGCGCCCGGCTCGAAGCGCCGCGCGATCATGCGCTCCCCGTGGACCTCGAGGATCCGGGAGGACGCGAACCCGCCGAGGAGTGCCTGGCGGACCTTCGCCGGGTCGGCGCCCGACTTCGAGGCGAACAGCAGCGCCTCCGCGACCGCGGCGATACCGAGCCCCACCGCGATCTGGTTCGCGACCTTGCAGGTCTGGCCGGCGCCGTTCGCCCCTACGTGGGTGACGTTCTTGCCGAGCAGGTCGAGGAGCGGCTTCACGCGGGCGAAGCCCTCGTCCGTCGCGCCGACCATGATCGTGAGCGTCGCGCTCCGCGCGCCCACGTCGCCACCCGAGACCGGCGCGTCCACGTAGAGGCACCCGCGCTCCGCGAGGCGCGCGGCGAAGTCGCGCGTCGCGTCCGGGGAGATGGAGCTCATGTCCACGAGGAGCTTCCCGGCGGCGAGCCCCTCCGCGATGCCGTCGGCCCCGAACAGCGCCTTCTCCACGTCCGGCGTGTCGGGGAGCATCGTGAACACGACCTCGGCGTGCGACGCGACCTCGCGGCCGCTCCGGCACGCGCGACCGCCGGAATGGGTCAGGTCGTCCGGGACGCCGCTCCGGCTGTGGAGCCACAGCGTGTGACCACCCTTCAGGAGGTTCGCGGCCATCGGCCGCCCCATCACCCCGAGTCCGACGAAGCCGATCTCGCTCATCACGCCTCCCCGCGCCCGCCGGGGGCGCGCTCCATCCACGGCCGCATCCACCCGAGGCCGGCCTCCGTCGTCGTCGCCGGCCGGTACTCGCACCCCACCCAGCCCCGGTAACCGAGCGCGTCGAGCCGGCGGAGGAACCCGGCGAGATCGATCTCCCCCGTGCCGGGCTCGTGCCGCCCGGGCGCGTCGGCGATCTGCACGTGACCGACCTGGCCGAGGTTCCGCTCGAGCGTCTCCAGCGGCGGCTCACCCATGACGTGCAGGTGATACGCGTCGAGCTGGAACCGGAGGTTCGGCGAGCCGATCGCGCCGATCACCTCGAGCGCCTGGCGCGCCGTGGTGACGTGATAGCCGGGCATGTCGCGATCGTTGATGGCCTCGACGAGCAGCTCGAGCTCCTCGCGCGCGAGCGCGTCCGCGGCGAGGCGGAGGCTCGCGCGGTACGTCGCCTCGATCTCGTGCAGGTGGACGCCCGCCGGCCGGATCCCTGCCATGCAGTGGACGCGCGGACAGCGCAGCGCCCGCGCGTACGCGATCGCCAGCGGGATGGAGTCGCGGAGCTCCGCCGCACGGCGTGGATCGCAGGCGAGCCCCCGGTCGCCGTGCTCCCAGTCGCCGGGCGGCAGGTTGAAGACGCTCACCTCGAGGTCGTGCGCACGGAGCCGTGCCGCGATCGCCTCGGCCGGGTGCGCGTAGGGCGAGACGAACTCGACCGCGCGGAAGCCCGCGGCGGCGGCCGCCGCGAAGCGATCGAGGAACGGGACCTCGGTGAAGAGCAGGGTCAGGTTGGCGCTGAAGCGCGGCATGGGCGCAGGCCCCCCGCCGGCATTACCGGCGGGAGGGCGCGCCGGCCACGGCCCGAAGCGGGGTCGAGCTCGGCAGCTCGTCCCTTCGGCGCGGCGCCCCCGCGGGCGCGCCCGCGGCCGGGCGTCCGGCGCGGGCGCACGTTACGAGTGCCGGACGATGCCCGCCCTCCGAGAGAAGGCCGAGATCCTGCGGAAGCTCCACGCCGGACCCCGCATCCTCGTGCTGACGAACGCCTGGGACGCCGCGAGCGCGCGCGTGATCCAGGCCGCCGGCTTCCCCGCCGTCGCGACCTCGAGCGCCGGGATCGCGTACGTGCTCGGCTACCCGGACGGCCAGCGGATCTCGCGCGCCGAGATGCTCGACATGGTGCGGCGGATCGCGGCCAGCGTCGACGTGCCGGTGTCGGCGGACGTGGAGGCCGGCTACGGCACCACCGCGGACGCCGCCGCCGAGACGGCGCGCGGGGTCGTCGCGGCCGGCGCGGCGGGGATGAACCTCGAGGACGTCGACGACCGGGGCGAGCTCCTCCCCGTCGACCGGCAGGTGGAGCGGCTCCGCGCGGTGCGCGCCGCCGCGGACGCGCTCGGAGTACCGCTCGTCGTGAACGCCCGGACGGACACGTTCGGCGTGCCGAGCCTCGCGCCGTCGGACGCGCCCGACGAGGCGGTGCGCCGGGCGAACGCGTACCTCGCGGCGGGCGCGGACTGCGCCTTCGTCCCGTTCGTGCGCGACCGCGACGCGATCGCGCGCCTCGCCCGCGACGTCGCGGGTCCGCTGAACGTGCTCGGCCTCCCCGGCGCGCCGCCGGTCGCGGAGCTCGAGAAGCTCGGGGTCCGGCGCGTCACGGTCGGCTCCGGCGTCGCGCGCGCAGCCTACGGCCTCGCGCGCCGGATCGCGCTGGAGCTCCGTGACGCGGGCACGTACGGCGCGCTGGGCGAGGGCGCGCTCTCGTACGCCGAGATGCAGGCGCTCATGTCGTGACGCCGGACACGGGCGCGCCGGCGCTCGCGGCCGGCGCCGACTTCGCCGTGCCGGCAGGATCCTTCGAGGACGGGCCCGGCGACGTCGCGGCGCCCTTCGCGGGTGCGGCCGTCGCGTCCTTCGGCGCCGCGCTGCGCTCGTGCTCCTCCCAGCGCCGCGCGACCTCCGGCGGCAGATCCTCGAGCTTCGGGTACACGTCCTTCCGCCCGACGACCTGGTGGCAGAGGATGCACTGGTGCAGGCCGCCGTCCACCGGCCGGATCCAGCTGATGTGATGGACGCAGGTCAGCACGCGATCACGGATACTCCCCGGCCGCGTCCGGGGCACGCGCCGGGCGGGGCGTACCGCCTCCACTCACCCTCCGCGCACCGCCCTCTCCACCCACCGTGCCACCCCGGCCGCCGTGCGGAAGTCCTCGACCGACCGCGCTGCCACGCCCGGCAACGCCTCGGCGGCCATGCGCGTGAGTGCGCTCCCAGGCCCGAGCTCCAGGAACACCTCGCACCCCATCTCCCGCGCCACCGCGAGGCACCGCGCCCACTCGATCCGCTTCGCCACCTGCCTCGAGAGCGTCGCGATCGCGTCGCCCCGCGTCCGCACCGGCTCGCCCGAGATCCCCGCCAGCACCGGGATCGCCGGGTCCGCGAGGGGCGAGGCCGCGAGCGCCGCCGCGAACGGCGCCACCGCGCCACCGAGCGCGGCGGTGTGGGCGGCGACCGCGATCGGGAGCCGGTGCACGAACGCGCCCGCCGCCTTCGCCCGCGCCTCCACGACCTCGAGCGCGGCGACGGGACCGCCCGCCACGACGTGATCGGGGCCGTTCACGATGGCGAGCTCCGCGCCGGCCTCCGCCGCGAGCAGCGCCACGGTGCCCACCGGCAGCCCGCGGATGCCGGCGAGGCCCCCCGGCTCTCCGCTCGCGGCGTCCATCGCCGCCGCACGGCGCGCCGCGAGCGCCACGAGGTCCTCGACTCCGAGCGCCCCGGCGCAGCCGTACGCCGCGAGCTCACCGACGCTGTAGCCGGCGGCGAGGCGCGGCGCGGGGAGCAGGTCCCGCAGCGCCGCCCAGGTCGCGGCGGTGGCGGCGCACACGAGCGGCTGCGCCGCCGCGTTGGCGAACGCGCCATCGCCGCGCGCGAGCGCGACGAGGTCGACCTCGCCGAGCGCGGTGCCCGCGCGGCGGACGGCGTCGGCCCCGGCGGGCGACGCGAGCGCCAGGTCCAGCATCGCGGGGTGCTGGCTCCCCTGCCCCGGACAGAGCAGCGCGAGCCCCCTCACCCGGGCGCTCCCATGCGGTCGAGGCGATGGACGAACAGGGACGCGGCGAGCAGGTCCGCGCTGCCGCCCGGCGAGATCCCCCTCCGGACGAACGCCTCGTGGATGGCCCTCGCCCGGACCTCCCACCCGTCGCGGTGGACGCCCCCGTCCCTCAGGAAGACGCGGGCCGCCGCGCGCGCGAAGGCGAGGCCGGTGGGTCCGCCGCGGTGGAGCACGTTGGTGTCGGGGACGGTCGCGACCAGCGCGAGCAGGCACTGGACCGCCGCGGCGCGCCGGCCGGCGCCGCGGGCGAGGCTCGCGCGGAGCGCCGGAACCCCGACCGCCATCACGTGCGGGAAGCCCGCCGCCGCCTCCTCACGGGCGCCGCCGGCGCCGTACCGCCGCGCGACCCCGGCGCCGTGGCTCCCCGGCGCGGGCGGCAGCGCCGTCCAGATCCCCGCCGAGAACGCCTCGCGCACGGTGTCCGCCAGCGCGGGCGCCGTCCACGGCCGACCGGCGGCGGCGAGGCGACCCGCGGCGGCGGCGAGGAGGCCCAGGCCGAAGATCGCGCCGCGGTGCGTGTTCACGCCGCCGGTCGCGACCAGCATCCGCGCCTCCGCGGCGCGGCCGAGCGCCCGCAGCGCCTCGAACGGCGCGCCCTCCACGCCCGCGCACGCCGCGGCGGCGAGGTCGGGCCGGAGCGCCCGGAGGCTCGCGAGGAACGTCCGGGCGTCCATGTCCCGGTGCGCGCCGGGGTCCCGGAGCGTCACGAGTCCCGGCTTCGGCGCGGTCGCGAGCTCCTCCCGGAGCGCGGCGGCCGCCGCCCGCGCGATCACCTCGGCGGCCTTCGCGAGGCGCGGCTCCCGCGTGGCCGGCGCCGCCGCCTTCACGGCTCGCCTCCCGCCCGCGCCGGGCGCGGCCCGAGGACTTCCTCGAGCGGCACGAGCGAGACCCCGTCGTCGCCCTTCAGGAGCACGCGCGCCGGAGCGGCGAGGAGCTCGCGCCAGGCGACGCCGCCGGCGGCGACGACGAGCTCCCCGTCGAGGGGCGGCGGTGCCCGGGACGCCCACCGGCCGAGCAGCGCCAGCGCGCGCGCCACCGCGGCGGCGCCGCGGGCGGGCACGAGCAGGTCCACGTCCGACCCGTCGCGCAGGTACGCGTCGCCGGTGAGGGCCTGCCACGCGAGCGAGCCGTGGACCCGGAGCACGAGCCCGGCGGCGCGGGCCTCGGCGGTGAGCTCCGCGAGGGGCGCGCGCCAGGCGCACGGCGCGGCGCGGATCGCGTCCCGGAGGCCGAGCGGCGCAGCGACGCGGGCGAGCGCCGCCGCCTCCGCGGCGAAGGCGATCCGCGTCCCGCCGCGCGCGGGCGGGAGCGGCACGCCGAGCGCGACCTCCGCCGCGCCGAGGCCGGGCTCGTGCCGCCGGACCACCGCCGGACGCGCGAGGTCGAGCCAGCGCGCGAGCTCCGCCGCGCACGCGGCGTCCGCGGGGAGGCGCACCGAGGCGCGCCAGCCCGGGCCGAGCCACGCCAGGTCGTGGCGGCGGGGACGTCGCTCACGCGCCGTGGCCGCCTCCCGCCACCGCGCGCGCGACCGCGGCGGCCAGGGTGCGGCCGCCGCGCTCCCGGCCACGCTCCGCGCGCAGGTCCGGTCCCGCCGGCCGCGCCAGCGCCCCCTCGAGCGCGGCCGAGAGTGGCGGGGGCCACACCGACTCGACCGCGCCGAGCGACACGAAGCTCTCGAGCCCGGGCGCCAGGACCGGCGTCGTCGCGGAGAGGGCCTCGAGCCGCTCGACGGGGATCTTCGTGACGCGCGCCATCGCGGGGAGGGACATGACGCCGAGGCGGGCGCCGGCGAGGGCGTGGACCTCGTCGGCGACGAAGCCGAGCGCCAGCGCCCCCGCGCTCACCGCCTCGCCCGTGACCAGCGCGACCGTGCGATGGCCGCGGCGCCGCGCCAGCTCGATGGACGACGCCAGGTGGCCGAGGAAGCCGTTCAGGCCGAGCAGCTCGTCGCGCCGGCTCATCCGCTGGCCGCGGGTGTCGACGAGCAGGAGGATCGGCCGCCGCGGCGCCGCCCGGACGACGGCGAGGATCGCCCCCGCGAGCGCGAGCGCATCCTCGGCGCCGACCTCTAGCCCGCCGCAGGTCCCGACCACCGCGACCTCCCCCGCCGCGGCGGTGCCGCCACCGGCGAGGATCCCTCCCTCGCGCGACACCGAGTGCCCGCGCGGGAAGAGGTCGTCCAGGACCGCCCGGACCTCCGGCGGCGGCGCCTCTGCCGGAGCGGCGCGCAGCGGAGCCCGCGCGCCGGCCGGGGCGCGGGCCGCGCCGGCGACGCGCCGGAACGCCTCGGCGCCGAGGAGCGACGCCGCCGCGGGATCGGCGACGCCGAGCGCGCGCCAGATCTCCGGCGAGTCGGACGCCGCGCCGTGCTCCGCGAGGCGCCGCGCGAGCGCGGCGTGCTCGGCGTCGAGCGCCTCGAGCGTGATCGGCCGCGGCCGCGCCGCGAGCTCCAGCGCCGCGGCGCGGAACGCGTCGACGTCGTCCTCCACGAGGAGGTCCGCCTCCCCGAGCAGCACCCGGTGCTTCCCGCCGTACAGGCGCCAGACGAGCGCGCGATCCTCGGCGTCCAGCTCCTCCACGCCGCGCGTCTCCTCGATCACGTCCGGCCCGGAGAGCCCCACCCGCCCCTCCTCGCTGACCGCGATGCGGTCGCAGCAGCGCGCGACGATGCCCATCCCCCCGAAGCAGCCCCACCCCCCGCCGACGAGCGCGACCACCGGGATGCCCTCCGAGCGCGCCGCGAGGACGCCGCGCATCACCTCGGAGACCGCCACGAGGCCGGCGTTCGCCTCCTGCAGCCGCACGCCGCCCGTGTCGAGGAGGAGGAGGACCGCCGCGGGCCGCTCGCGGCGGGCCCGCGCGAGGAGACCGGCGAGCTTGGCGCCGTGAACCTCGCCGACGCCGCCGCCCATGAAGGCCCCCTCCTGCGCCGCGACCAGGACCGCCCGGGCGCCGAGGCGACCCGACCCGACGACGACGCCGTCGTCGAACGCGACGGGCAGGTCGAGCGCGGCGAGGTGCGGGCTCGTGATCCGGTCCGCGGGGCCGAGGAGCTCGACGAAGGTGCCGGGGTCGAGCACGCCCGCGAGCCGCCGCCGCGCGGGCGCCTCCCGGAAGCTCCGCGCGAGGCCGGGGACGCGCGCGGTCATCCGGCCTTCCCGAGCCACTCCTCGACGGCCTGGCCGAGCCGGAGCGTCACGACCGCGGGCGTCGCGCCGGCGTCGTTCACGGACAGCGCCAGGCCCCCCACCGCGTGCAGCGCCGCGAAGTCCTCGAGCACGGCGCGCCAGATCTCGCCGAAGCCCACCGCGGAGGTCGCGACCTCGACGTGGCAGCGGCCCGGGGGCGCGGTGCCCTCGACGAGCACCTCCAGGTTCCCCGACGCGACCACGCCGACGACGACCGGCGCCGCGCGCTGCGCCGGCGCGCCGGGGCTCTCGAGCTCGAACGTCAGCCGCTCCATCCGAAGGCCTCCTACCACCGCCGGAACCGCGCCGGCGGGTCGTACAGCCCGCCCGACCACGACACGAGGTCCTTGACCGTGCGGGCGGCGAGCAGGTCCCGGGTCGCGTCCCGGAGGTCGATGCCGAGATCCTCGGGCCGTCGCACGATGCCGAGCGCCCGGAGCGCCTCCACGGCGCTCCGCGACCGCGCCCGCCCCACCGGTGTGTAGCCGGCGACGCCGCGGATCGCCTCGGCCCGCTCGGCGTCGCTGCGGCAGAGGAGCAGGTTGGCGATCCCCTCCTCCGTGACGACGTGGGTCACGTCGTCACCGTAGATCATCACCGGCGGCAGCGCCGTCCCCATCCGCTCGGCGAGGTCCCACGCGTCGAGCCGCTCCACGATCGCGGGCTCCATGTGCTCGCGGAACGTCTCGAGGAGCTGGACCACCAGCTTCCGGCCGCGCGGCATCCCCCCGGGGCCGGGCGGCGCCTCGCGGCCGGCGCGGAGCCACGCCGGGGTGGCGTGGCGGCGCCCGCGCGCGTCGCTGCCCATGTTCGGCGCGCCGCCGAACCCGGTGATCCGGCTCGCGGTGGCGGTGGAGCTGTTGCCGGCTAGGTCGAGCTGGAGCGTCGAGCCGACGAAGAGATCGCAGCCGTACAGGCCCGCGGTCTGCGCGAGGGCGCGGTTCGAGCGGAGGCTCCCGTCGTGCCCGGTGAAGAAGACGTCCGGGCGGGCCGCGACGTACGCCTCCATGCCGAGCTCCGAGCCGAACGCGTGGATCGACTCGACGAAGCCGGCCTCGATGGCGGGGATGAGCGTCGGGTGGGGGTTCACCGCCCAGTGCCGGCAGATCCGCCCCCGGAGCCCGAGCGCCTCGCCGTAGGTGGGGAGGATGAGCTCGATGGCCGCCGAGTCGAAGCCGATGCCGTGGTTGAGGCTCTGGACGCCGTACTCCGCGTAGATACCCTTCACCACCATCATGGCCATGAGGACCTGGATCTCGCCGATCTCCGCGGGATCGCGGGTGAAGAGTGGCTCGATGGTGCTCGGCGCCGGCGCGAGCGTCAGCACGTCCACCCAGTCGCCGGGGATGTCGACGCGTGGGAGCCGCTCGAGCCGCTCGTTCACCTGCGCGACGACGATGCCGTCCCGGAACGCCGTCGCCTCGACCACCGTCGGAGTCTCCTCCGTGTTCGGGCCGGTATAGAGGTTGCCGGCCGCGTCCGCGGCCTGCGCCGCGACGAGCGCCACGCGCGGGGTGAGGTCCACGAAGTACCGCGCGTACAGCTCGAGGTAGGTGTGGATGGCGCCGATCTCGATCTTCCCGGCCTGGACGAGCCCGGCGAGACGGAGCGCCTGCGGGCCGGAGAACGAGAAGTCCAGCCGGCGCGCGATGCCGCGCTCGAAGAGGGCCACGTGCTCCGGCAGCGCGAGCACCGAGAGGACGAGGTGGAGGCCGTGGACGCGCGCCGGATCCACGCGCGCGAGCGCGCCGGCGAGGAAGTCCGCCTGCTTCTGGTTGTCGCCCTCGAGGCAGACCCGGTCCCCCGGCTCGAGGATCGCCTCGAGCAGCGGCGTCACGCGTTCGGGCGGCACCCACCGGTCCGGCCAGACGCCGCGCGCCCGCTCGAGCCGCGCGCGCCGCGCGGCGCGGGCGGTGTCCCAGGGCGCGGTCGGATCGCGGCGCACGGTCATGACGCGTCAGAGCCCCAGGTACGTCTCGCGGATCCGCGGGTTCGCCGAGAGCTCCGCGGCGGTCCCCTCGAGCCGCACCTGCCCGGTCTCGATCACGGTGCCGCGGTCCGCGATCTCGAGCGCCTTGCGGAGGTTCTGCTCGACGAGCAGGACCGTGACGCCGCCGCGGTGCAGCTCGGCGATGACTCCCATCACCTGGTCGACGATCACCGGCGCGAGCCCCAGGCTCGGCTCGTCGAGCATGAGGAGCGCCGGCTCGCTCATGAGCGCCCGGGCGATGGCGCACATCTGCTGCTCGCCCCCGGAGAGGCTGCCCGCGAGCTGCCGGCTCCGCTCCGCGAGCCGCGGGAAGAGCGCGAGGACGCGCTCGAGGTTGCGCGCCGCGACCGCGCGGGCCCTCCGGCCGTAGGCGCCCAGCTCGAGGTTCTCTTTGACCGTGAGCTGGCCCCACAGCTCGCGCCCCTCCGGGACGAGCGCGATGCCGAGCCCGCTCCGCGCGGCGGCGGGCACCGCCGCCAGCGACGCCCCCCGGAACCTGATGTCGCCGCGCCGCGGCGGGCGGAGCCCGGCGATCGCGCGGAGCGTCGTGGTCTTGCCCGCGCCGTTCGAGCCGAGCAGCGTCACGATCTCGCCCTCGCGCACCACGAACCCGAGGCCGTGCAGCACCTGGACGTCGCCGTAGAACACGTCGATCCCGTCCACCTCGAGGAGCGGGGCGGTCATGGCGGTGACGCCTCCGCCGCGCCCTTGCCGAGGTAGGCCTCGATCACCTGCGGCGCATGCACGACCGCCTGCGGCGTCCCCTCCGCGATCCTCCGGCCGTGGTCGAGGACGACGACGCGATCCGACAGGCTCATCACCGCCGGCATGACGTGCTCGATCATCACGATGGACACGCGGCGCTCGTCGCGGATCCGCCGGATGAGCGCGGCGAGGGCCAGCGCCTCGGTGGGGTTCACGCCCGCGATCACCTCGTCGAGCAGGAGGACGCGCGGCGCGGTGGCCAGGGCGCGCGCAAGCTCGAGGCGCTTGCGGCCGGCGAGCGTGAGCGTCGCGGGCAGCTGCCCGGCGCGATCCGCGAGGCCGGCGAACGCGAGCACGTCCTCGGCGCGTTCCCGGGCGCCGCCGCCGGCCCGCCGCGCGCCGTGGATCGCGCCGACCATGACGTTCTCCGCGACGGTGAGGTTCGGGAACGGCCGGACGATCTGGTGCGTGCGCACCACTCCCGCCCGCACGACCCGGTGTGCGGGGAGCCCGCTCAGGCGGCGACCGTCGAGCAGCACCTCCCCCGACGTCGGCGCGAGCGACCCCGCGATGAGGCTGAAGAGCGTCGTCTTGCCCGCGCCGTTCGGCCCGATGACCCCCAGGATCTCGCCCTCCGCGAGCGCGAGGTCCACCCCGTCCACGGCCTTGAGTCCGCCGAAGCGCCTGGAGACGGCGCGCGTCGCGAGGAGGGTCGTCACGGCGCGCGCCCCTTCCCTCCGCCGCGGGCCTCGGGCCCCGCGGGGCTGCCGGCCGCCGACGAGGCGAGCGGCGAGATCACGGGCCCGGCGCGGCCGCCGTGCCCGAGCCGCCGCGCGAGCCGGAGGGCGAGCCCGGTGAGGCCGAGCGGCTCGAACAAGATGATGAGGATGAGCAGCAGGCCGTAGAGGCCGAGGTAGAGCTGCGGGTACGACGCGAGGAGGAACTGGCGGAGCAGGACGAACACGATCGCACCGAGCACCGGGCCCAGGACGGTGCCCACGCCGCCGATCACGCACATGAGGACGAACGAGATCGACCGATCGAAGCCGAACATGTCGTTCGGCTCGATGTAGCTGAAGTACGAGGCGTAGAGGCCGCCGGTGACCCCGACGACGGCGCCGGAGATCGCGAAGACGAGGTCCTGGTGGAACGTCGCCGACACGCCCACGTCCGCGGCGGCGTCCACGTCCGCCTTGATGGCGAGGAGCTGCAGGCCGAGGCCGGAGCGGCGGATCGTCCACGACGCCGCGACCGCTGCCGCCGCGAGCGCCAGCGCCCAGAGGTAGAGCGCCTCCTTGCCGCCCGCGACGATGGGGAGCGAGAGCCCGGACGCGCCGCCGGTGAAGCGCTCCCAGTAGGTGAACACCAGGCGCGACGCCTCGCCTACGCCGATGGTGGCGATGGAGAAGTACGGGCCGCGCAGCCGGAGCGTCGGGTGCGCGCCGAGAGCGAAGATCCCGGCGGCGAGGCCGCCGGCGAGCCAGGCGAGCGGCGCGGGCAGCGGCGTCGCGAGCAGCAGGCGCGCCGCGACGAAGCCGCCGATGCCGAACATCGCGGCGTGGCCGAAGCTCACCTGGCCGACGTAGCCCCCCATCCAGTTCCAGGCGAGCGCGCCCGCGATCATGACGAAGGCGAGCGTGAAGAGGTTCAGCACGTAGACGTCGAGCAGGAGCGGGAGCACCGCGAGCGCGACCACGACGGCGCCGAACGGCGCGGCCGCGCGGAGTGGCACGCCCGCGACGGCGCGCGGGGTCACCCGAGCACCCGCTGCCCGAAGAGGCCGCCCGGCCGGACCACCAGCACGAGGACCAGCATCACGAACCCGACCGCGGACGTGAGGTACGCCGGCAGGACGAGGATCGCGAAGACCTCGACGACGGCGAGGACGAGGGCGGCGACGCCGGTGCCGACGACGCTCCCGAGGCCGCCGAGCACCACCACGACGAACGACTTGAGGAGCTCTCCCGCGCCGAACGTCGGGTTGAACGCGAACAGCGTCGCGAAGAGCACCCCCGCGAGGCCGGCGAGCGCGGTGCCGATCCCGAACGTCACGGTGTAGATGCGCTCGACGTCCACGCCGACGAGGGTGCAGCTGTCGGCGTTCTGCGCGACGGCGCGGATCGCCTTCCCGAGGTACGTCCGGTGGAGCACGCCGTGCAGCGCGACGGGGATGACGAGCGCGATCCCGAGGACGGCGAGGCGGTTCACCGAGACCCACGTGCCGAGGAACGGCAGCGCGTGCGTCGAGTACGCCGTCCGGATCGCGCGGTCGTTGCCGGTGAAGAGGAGGTAGGCGGCGTTCCGCAGGACGAGCCACACGCCGAACAGCAGCAGGAGCGACGCCGGCCCGCCCGCCGCCCCGCGCGGCAGGTGGCGAACCAGCACGCGGTACAGGAACGCGCCGAACGCGAAGGTCGCGACGAGCACGAGCGGGATCGAGAGGTACGGATCGAGCCCGAGCCAGCCGTGCAGCACCCACCCCAGGTACGCGCCAGCCATGATCACGCCGCCGTGCGCGAGGTTCACCACGCGGAGCACGCCGTAGATGAGGCCGAGCCCGTAGGCCATCGTCGCGTACAGGCCGGCGAGGAGGACGGCCGAGATCGCGAGGTCGAGCAGGCGCGCCATCGAGGACCGCTACCTCGCGCAGCGCGGGTTCGGGACGATGCCCTGGCCCGTGGCGACGACGGGCGGGAACACGATCGGCGACGTCCCGTCCGGCATGTTCTGCTGCACGACGAACGGGTAGTAGGCCTGCTGCCCGTGCTCGGCGGCGAAGGAGAGCTTGCCGCCCGGCAGGATGGAGTCCATCTGGAGCGCCGCGAGCTTGCTCCGGACCGCCTCCCGGTCGGTGGAGCCCGCCTGCTGGATCGCGGTGAAGAGCGCCCGCGCGGTCTCGTACCCGAGCGCCTGGTACCACTCCGGCGCGCGACCCGCGTACTTCGCCTTGAAGGCGTCGACGAACGCCTTCGCGGGGCCGCCCTTCGCCGCGAGCTGGGCGCTCCACCACACGGCCGAGAGGATGCCGTTCACGTTCTCCTGCCCGAGCGCGTCCACCGCGCCCTTCTCCGAGCCGCGGGCGCCGTAGCTGATCACCTTGTTGCAGAGGCCGGCGCTCACGTACTGGCGCTGCATCGTGATGTAGTCGGGCAGGTGCGCGTCGGCGAGGAAGAGGTCCGCGTTCGACGCCTTCACCTTCCCGAGCAGCGCGCCGAAGTCCTTCCCGGAGAGCTCGAACGACTCGTCGACGACGATCTCGTAGCCGCCCTTCGCGCCGTTCACGAAGTCCTGGACGCCGCGGCGGAAGTCCTTCCCGTGCGCCGTGTTCTCCCAGACCAGGGCGATGCGCGAGGGCCTCGGCAGCTTGCCGGCCTTCTCCTGCTCGTCCACGAACTGCATGAGGGTGTTCCCGAGCAGCTCGACGGGCGCGAGCAGGCCGAAGACGTACTTGTAGCCCCGCTTGTAGATGTCGGTCGCGCCGCCCCCGCCGTTCACGTAAGGCATCTTGTTCTGCTCGGCGACCGTGCTCTGCGCCTCGACGAGGTGGCTCGCGTAGGTGCCGAGGAGGAAGTCGACCTTGTCGCTGTTGACGAGGCGATCCGCGAGGCTCACCGCCGTCGCCTGGGTGGACGTGTCGTCGAGCAGCACGAGGGTGACGGGGAGCTTGCGATCTCCGACCTGGAGCCCGCCCTGCCGGTTCACCTCCTCGAAGGCGAGATCGTAGCCCTCCTTGTAGAAGCCGCCGATGCGCGACTCGGCGCCGGTGAGCGGGAGGGTCGCGCCGATCCGGAGCTCCTTCTTCTCCGCCTGCGAGGAGCGGGACTTGCAGCCGGTGCCCGCTCCCAGCGCCGCCACGACGACGAGGAGGGGCGCGGACCAGCGGTGAATCCAGCTTCGAGGGAGCATCGGTCCTCCGGGGTGCGCGACGGCGCGTGACTGTCGGTTTACGTCCGGGCGCCGCGAGTCGCAGCGGGGCCTCGCGTCCCGGGTGGGCCCGCTCCCGCCCGCGGGGGGCTCGCCGGTCGTCCGTCCCCTCCCCGTCGAGGCCGTGACGGCGCCGGCCGCCGGCCCGGCCGTCCCTTCGCGCGCCGCCGGCGGCGCCCGTCGCGGCGCAGGTGAGTACCTTCCCGGTCGAGCCCGCCGCCACCGAACCGAGGAGCCCCTCGATGCAGGTCGAGACCCCCGCCCCGCGCCCGGGACCCCGCGCGCAGCTCCGCGTCGAGGAGATCGCCTCCGTCGAGCGGCTCGAGGCTCTCCGCCCGGCGTGGGACGCGCTCTGGGCCAGCGCACCCGCCGCGACGCCGTTCGCCTCGCCTGCCTGGCTCCTGCCGTGGTGCCATCACCTGCTGGAAGGCGCGCCCTGGGCGCTCGCCGCCTGGCGTGGGCGGGAGCTCGCGGGTCTCCTCCCGACGTTCGTCTATCGCGTCGGCCCGCGCCGCGTGCTCGGCCTCCTCGGCGGACGCGTGTCGGACTATCAGGACGTGCTCGCGGAGGACGCGCCCGCGACGGAGGCGCTCCTCGCGTTCGCGGCGGGGCACCGTGACCGGTTCGACGTCGCCGACCTGGAGGCGCTCCCCGCCCGCTCGCTCCTCCTCCGCACGGCGCCGCCACCGGGCCTCGAGGCGGCCGTGCGCGACGAGGACGTCTGCCCGGTCCTGGCGCTGCCCGCGCGCGTCGAGGACCTGACGGCGCGCGCCTCGCCGAAGCTCCTCTCGGACGTCCGGTACCGGCGGCGCCGTCTCGCGGCGCGACACGGACCGGTGGAGCTCCTCGCCGCGGACGCGCGAACGCTCGACCGGATCGTCGGCGACCTCGTCCGGCTGCATACCGCGCGGTGGGGCACGCGCGGACGGCCAGGCGTGCTCGCGGACGAGCGGCTCGTGCGCTTCCTCGCGGAGGCCGCGCGAGGGCTGCTCGCCCGTGGCCTGCTCCGCGCGTACGCGCTCCGCGCCGCGGGCGCGACGCTCGGCGTCCTCCTCGGTTTCGCGGCGCGGGGACGGACGTACGCGTACCTGCACGGGATCGCTCCGGACGCGGCGCGCCACAGCCCGGGGAGCCTCCTCTTCCTGCACGCGATCGAGGCCGCCATCGGCGAGGGGCACCGCGAGCTCGACTTCCTCCGAGGCCGCGAGCCCTACAAGTACCGCTGGGGCGCCGAGGACCGGCCGACGCGCCGGCTCGTGCTCGCGCCTCGACCGGAGCGCGCCCGTGGCTGAGGAGGCTCGAGCCTCCGGGGCGGCGGGCCCGGCGGACGCATGGTGGTCGGACGCTGCGTTCTGGGACGAGATGTTCGACTTCATCTTCCCGCCCGCGCAGCTCGCGCTCGGGGCCGACGTGGCGGCGCGCGCCTCCCGGCTCCTCGACCTCGCGCCCGGGTCGGCCGTGCTCGACCTCGGCTGCGGCCCGGGCCGCGTCGCGGTGCCGCTCGCGCGGATGGGCCACCGCGTGGTCGGCGTGGACGCGCAGCGCGGCTACCTCGCGCGGGCCAGGGCGTGGGCGGCGCGCGAGGGCGTGACGGTCGAGCTGCGGCACGCGAACGTGGCCGAGCTGGAGCTGCCGCCGGTGTTCGACGCGGTCCTCTCGGTGTTCACCTCGTTCGGCTACTTCGCGGATCCGGAGCGGGACGGCGCCGTCCTCGCCCGCGCGCGGGCCGCGCTCCGCCGCGGCGGGCGGCTCCTCCTCGAGACCGCGCACCGCGACGGGGTCGTGCGGCTCATGCACGTGCGCGAGACCGAGGCGCCCGACGGGCGGCGCTGGCGCGAGGAGCCGCGGTTCGACCCGGTCACGGGGGTACTGGAGGCACGCTGGACCCTCACGTCGCCGGCGGGGACGCGGAGCTACCTGTCGCGCATGCGCCCCTACTCCGCGACGGAGCTGGACGCGATGCTCCGCCGGGCGGGGTTCAGGGGCGTGACCTTCCACGGCGACCTGGACGGCGGGCCGCCCTCGCTGGACACCTACACGATCGTGGCGATCGGCGAGACGTAGGGCACGCTGGCTCGGAAGCGGGCCCGCACGGTTCGTCGCGCTACGGCCCCGCCGACTGCGCCGCGGCCGCCCGGGAGCCCTCGGCCGGCGCGAGCGGCAGCCGCACGGTGAACGTGGTCCCGCGCCCCGGGCCGCCGCTCTCGACCGCGACCGTGCCGCCGTGCAGCTCCACCATGCCCTTCACGAGCGACAGCCCGAGGCCGAGCCCGCCCTTGCTGCGGTCGAGCGTCCGGTCCGCCTGCGTGAACGGCTGGAAGATGCGCGCCTGCAGCTCCGGGGAGATGCCCACGCCGTCGTCGGTGACCCGGATGACGGCGGCGACACCGTCGCGCTCGAGGGCGAGCGCGACGTGCCCTCCCCGTTCCGTGAACTTGAGCGCGTTCACGAGCAGGTTCCCGACCGCCTGCGCGAGCCGGGTCGGATCCGCCTCGACCCACACCGGCTCCCGCGGCGCCTGCGCCGTGAACGCGATGCCCGCCTCCGCGAAGCTTGCCCGGTGATCGTCGGAGGTGCGGCGGACGGACTCGGCGAGGTCGAGGCGCTCGCGGTGGAGCTGGACCTTCCCGCTCGTGATGCGCGTCACGTCGAGCAGGTCGTTCACGAGTCGTGACAGGTGAGTCACCTGCCGCTCCATCACCTGCTGCGCGCGGCGCGCCTGCTCGCTGCCCGCCGGGGCGCGCTGGAGGATGTAGAGGCCGTTCCGGATCGGCGCGAGCGGGTTCCGCAGCTCGTGGGAGAGGAGCCCCAGGAACTCGTCCTTCCGGCGCGCCGCCTCGCGGAGCTCGCCCTCGGCCTTGCGGAGGTCCCGGAGCTGCTCCGCCAGGAGCAGCTTCTGGCGGTGCAGCTGGAGGAAGACCTGCACCTTGCTCCGGAGGACCCGCGCGTCGAGCGGCTTGTGGAGGAAGTCCACCGCGCCCGTCTCGTAGCCGCGGAAGATGCGGGACTGATCGTGGAGGCCGGCGGTCACGAAGATGATCGGCACCTCGCGCGTCCGCTCCGCGCCGCGCATCAGCTCCGCGAGCTCGATCCCGTCCATCTCGGGCATCTGCACGTCCACGAGCGCGAGGGCGACCTCCTGGACGAGCAGCAGCTCGAGCGCCTCCCGCCCGGAGCGCGCCCGGAGGAGCACCGCGCCCTCGCCGGCGAGGAGCGCCTCGAGCGCGACGAGGTTCTCCTCGAGATCGTCCACGAGCAGGATGCGCGGCGCGGCGGGCATCAGGCGTCCCTCCCGGCGCCGGCCGGGGCGAGCGCGACGAGGAGCGCGGAGAGCTCCGCGACCGGCAGCGCGGCGGCGCATGGGCAGCGGGCCAGCGCGGCCGCCGGCATCGTCGGGAGGGCGGCGCCCGCCGGCGCCTGCACCGCGACGACGCCGCCGGCCGACTCGATGGCGGCGAGCCCCGCCGCGCCGTCCGCGCTCGCTCCCGAGAGGACCACGCCCGCGACGCGCGGGCCGCACGTGGCCGCCGCCGACTCGAACAGCACGTCGATGGACGGGATCGAGAAGTGCACCGGATCGTCGACGGACAGCGCGAGCGCCGGCCCGGCCTCGACGAGGACGTGGTACCCCGGGGGCGCCACGTGGACGACGCCCGGGGCGAGCGGCGCCTTGTCGACGGCCTCGCGGACGGCGAGGCGGCACCCCGCCCCGAGGACGTCGGCCAGCGCGCTCGGCCCGGTCCGAGGCAGATGGAGCACCACGACGACGGGGACGGGGTACCCGGCCGGGAAGGCGTGGAGGAGCTCGCGGAGCGGCTCGAGCGCGCCGGCGGACCCGCCGATCACGACGACGGCGGGCGCGGCCGGAGCGAGGCTCGTCTCGACAGTGGCGATCACGTCAGCGCTTCCGGAAGATCCGGACCTCCGGGACGAACGGGGTGAAGGCGTCCGCGTGCCGCGAGAAGCGCAGGGTCTCCTTCGAGCCGAGCCCGAGGAAGCCCCGGTGACAGAGCGCGTCGCGGAACAGGCCGACGGCCCGGTCCTGCAGCTCGTGGTCGAAGTAGATGAGCACGTTGCGGCAGGTGACGAGCTGGACCTCGGCGAAGACCTGGTCGGTCGCGAGGCTGTGGTCGGCGAAGACGACGTTCCGCCGGAGCGCGCGGTCGAACACGGCCGCCCCGTACGCCGCGGTGTAGTAGTCGGAGAGCGACCCGCGGCCCCCTGCCGCGACGTAGCTCGCGCTGAACTCCGCGATGCGCTCGAGCGCGTAGATCCCCTCCTCCGCCGCCCGGAGCGCCTGCGGGCTGATGTCGCTCGCGTAGATGAGCGTGCGATCGAGCAGCCCCTCCTCCGCGAGCAGGATCGCGACGGCGTGGACCTCCTCGCCCGTGCTGCACCCCGCGATCCAGACGCGGAGCGACGGGTACGTCCGCAGGTGCGGCACGACGTCCTCGCGCATCGCGCGGAAGAACGCCGGGTCGCGGAACATCTCGCTCACCTGGACGGTGAGGAACGGCAGCAGCTGCTGGAAGAGCTCGGGGTCGCGCAGCACGCGCTCCTGGAGCGCCGCGAGCGACGGGATCCGGAGCCGCTCCATCGCCTGCCCGACCCGGCGGCGGAGCGACGCCATCGCGTACCGCCGGAAGTCGTGCTGGTACCGGAGGTAGATCGCCTCGAGCAGGAGCCGCAGCTCGAGATCGAACTCGGTCTGGGTCGGCTCCTGCGTCATCTCGGCATCCAGACCCGCATGAGGGACAGGAGCTTCTCGACGTCGAGCGGCTTCGCGATGTAGTCGTTCGCGCCGGCCTCGAGGCACCGGTCGCGGTCGTCGGCCATCGCCTTCGCGGTCAGCGCGATGATGGGGAGCTTTCGCCACCCGGGGCGACCGCGGATCTCGCGGATCGCGGTGAGCCCGTCCATCACCGGCATCATGACGTCCATGAGCACGAGGTCGACGCCCGGAGCCTCCGCATCGGCGGCGCGGGCGAGCGCGTCGAGCGCCTCGCGGCCGTTCCGCGCGATGTCGAGCCGGGCGCCCTTCGGCTCGAGGACGCTCGTCAGCGCGAAGATGTTGCGCACGTCGTCCTCGACGAGCAACACGCGCCGGCCGTCGAAGACCGCCTCGCGGTTCCGGGCCTCCCGGAGCAGCCGCTGCTGCTCGCGCGGGAGGGAGGCCTCGACGCGGTGCATGAACAGCGTCACCTCGTCGAGGAGCCGCTCCGGCGACCGCGCCCCCTTGATGACCACCGACGTGGAGTACCGCCGCAGCCGGACCTCCTCCTCGGCCGAGAGCGCCCGCCCCGTGTAGACGATCACCGGCGGGAACGAGAACGCGGCGTCCTCCGACATCCGCTCGAGCAGCTCGTACCCCGAGATGTCCGGGAGCCCGACGTCGAGGACCATGCAGTCGAAGGTGCCGCTCCGCAGCTCGCCGAGCGCCTCGCCCGCCGTCGCGACGGGCACGATCTCGACGCCCTCGCTCTGGAGCAGTGCGCGGAGGCTCTCGCGCTGCGCCTCGGCGTCCTCCACGACGAGGACGCGACGCGTCCGCTGCGCGAACTTCTCCTCGAGCTTGCGGATCGCCTCGGCCAGCTCTTCCCGCTTCACGGGCTTGAGCGCGTAGCCGACCGCGCCCATCTCGAGCGCGCGCTGGGTGTAGTCCACGACGGACACGACGTGGACCGGGATGTGGCGCGTCTCCGCGCTCCGCTTCAGCTTCTCGAGCACGGCGAGGCCGGACTCGTCCGGCAGGTTCACGTCGAGGACGATCGCGCTCGGGCCGAACCGGCGCGCGAGCTCGAACCCCTCGGCGCCGGTGGGGGCGACGAGGCACCGGAACTCCTGCTCGTGGGCGAGGTCGCGGAGGATCTGCGAGAACCGCGGATCGTCCTCGATGACGAGGAGGGAGCGCGTCCCCGGAGCGAGGCCGTCGCGATCGTCCGGCACGGACGGTACGGCCGCCCGGCGCGCGCGGGGCGGCGACGGCGGGGCGTCCGGCGCCGGAGCGGGCACTGGCGCGGGCGCCGCGAGCGCCGGCCGCGGCGGGGGGAGGTCGGCGCCGAGCCGGAGCGGCAGGACCAGGCTGAACGTGCTCCCCTCCCCCGGCGTGCTCTCCACGAACACGTCCCCGCCGAGCCGGCGCGCGAGGTCCCGGGAGATCGTGAGGCCGAGCCCGGTCCCGCCGTACTGGCGGTGCGTGCTCCCGTCGAGCTGCCGGAAGGCCTCGAAGATCACGGCCAGGTCCGCCCGCGCGATGCCGATCCCGGTGTCGCGCACGACGAACGCGACCCGGTCCCGGCCGGACGGCGAGACCCGCAGGGTCACCTCCCCGCGCTCGGTGAACTTGATGGCGTTCGAGAGCAGGTTCTTCAGGATCTGCTGCAGCCGCTGGAGATCGGTCTCGAAGGTGTCCGCCAGCGCGGGATCCACCTGCGCGGAGAAGCCGAGCCCCTTCTGGCGCGCCATCGGCTCGAACTGCCGCGCGAGCGAGTCGACCGCCGCGGCCAGCCGGACGCGCTCCGGCTTGAGATCGAGCCGGCCCGCCTCGATCCGGGACAGGTCGAGGATGTCGTTGATGAGCTCGAGCAGGTCGTTGCCGGCGGAGTGGATCGTCTCCGCGTAGCGGACCTGCTCCGGCGTGAGGTTCGCGCCGCGGTTGTCGGCGAGCAGCTTCGCGAGGATGAGCGTGCTGTTCAGCGGCGTCCGCAGCTCGTGGCTCATGTTCGCGAGGAACTCGGACTTGTACTGGTTCGCGCGGGCCAGCAGATCGGCCTTCTCGACGAGGCCCGCCTGGGCGTGCTCGAGATCGTCGCGCTGCGCCTCGAGCTGGCGCGTCTGCTCTTCGAGCTGCGCGTTCGAGACCCTGAGCTCCTCCTGCTGCGCCTCGAGCTGCGCCTGGGACTGCTGCAGCGTGCGGCTCTGCTCCTGCAGCTCCTCGTTCGCGACGCGGAGCTCCTCCTGCTGGGTCTGGAGGTCCTCGGCCTGGCGCCGGGTCTGCACGAGGAGCAGCTGGAGATGGGCGCGGTACCGCGCCGAGCGGAGCGCGCCGCCGCCGACCTCCGTGGCGGCGCGGAGGTACTCGAGGACGCGGGCCTCCGGCGCCGCGAGGAACCCCAGCTCCACGACACCCGTGACGCGGCCGCTCGCCGTGAGCGGGGCGACGACGAGGTGGCGCGGGCTCGACCGCCCCGTCCCGGTCGCGATCTTCACGTGATCCGCCGGCACGTCGTCGAGCTCGACGACGCGATTCTCCTCCGCGACCCGCCCCACCCAGGACTCGCCTGGCTGCACCGTCGCCGGCGGCGCGCCGTCGCCCTCCGCGCAGCCGATCGTCGCGGCGCGCGCGAGCGGCCCCTCCGCGTCCGGCGCCGCGTAGAGCACCCCGACCTGCGCCTGGACGTAGCGCGCGATCTCGGCGAGGAGCCTCGCCGCGAGCGCCTGCTCCCCGAGATCGCCGCGCACCACGTCCGCAAGCTGCGCGCGCCCGCTGCTCACCCACTCCTGCAGCCGGAGCACCTCGGACTGCCGCTGCTCGGCGGAGAGCGCCGCCTCGTGTCGCGCCGCGAGGCCGACGAGCCGCCGACGCCCGGACACCGCGATGCCGGCCCCGGTCGAGAGCGCGAGGAGCGCCGATCCCCAGAGCGCCGTACGCCCCGCCGTGTCCGCGTCGCGGCTCCGCTCGACCCGGAGGGCCTGCTCCGTCTCGATGAAGTCCGCCATCAGCGCGCGGAGGCCGTCCATGATCCCCTTGCCCTCCTCGGCCTCCTCGAGCGTGATCGGCTGCCGGCTCTCGTCCCGGGCGATCCGCGCCCGCGCCGTCGTCGTCCACCGATCCCAGCGCGTCGAGACCTCGTCCACGCGCGCGACCTGCCCAGGGTTGTCGGAGGCCAGCTCGCGGAGGCGGTGCAGCTCCGCCGGGAGGGCGGCCTGCGAGGCGTTGTAGGGCTCGAGGAACACTTGCGCGTGCGTGAGCAGGAACCCCCGGAGGCCGGTCTCGGAGTCGAGGAAGAGCTTCTGGACGTGGTTCGTCTGCGCGAGGACCCGGTCGGTGTGGTCGACCCAGCGGTTCAGGTTCCGCAGGTGGACGATCTGCGCGATGAACGCGACGCAGACGAGCGACAGCAGCACGAGCGGCAGCGCGACCGTGCGGTTGAGCAGCCGGCGGAAGGACGAGTTCTCGTCGGGGGCGTCGCGGAGCATCGCAGGAGTGCCCGCCACCTGAGGGCGCGGGTTGGTCCCTCTGGCTTATCGCCGTGGCGCGGCCCCTGCCACGCGCCGTGAGGCAGTCGCGCGGGGGCGTGCCGGCGAGGCGACCGAGCGCCAGGCGCGCCCGCTCCCGGGCCCGCTCCCGACCGGGAGGACGAGCGGGACCCGGGATGCGGCTCGAGGAACCCGGGCACCTCCGCCTACACCGGATTGCGCCGCGCGTACCTCCCGTCCGGGATGCCGCGACGTCTCCGGACGTGAAACAAGCGATCCCGTCCGGGCCGGGTCGACGCGCGGCGAGGCCAGCTCGACCTCGCCGCGCGTGACCTCCGCCCGCCAGTCCCGGAGGGACACATGCCGACGCCGCGCCTCGCCGCCGTGCTCGCCGCGCTCCTCGCCGCGCCCGCCGCCCGCGCCGGCACGCCGCCGCAGGGGGCCGTCGATCCGGACGAGCAGACCATGCAGGAGCTCGAGTCGGCGCTCGATCGCGAGACGTCGGTGGCGACGAGCCGGATGCGGCGGCTCCGCGAGACGCCGGGCGTCGTCACGATCCTGACCCGCGAGGACCTCCTCGCGAGCGGCGCTCGCGATCTCGCCGAGGTCCTGGCGCGCGTGCCCGGGTTCCAGCTCGGCGTCGACGTGTCGAACGGGCTCGGCGCCGGGTTTCGCGGCATCTGGGGCCAGGAGGGGAAGATCCTCTACCTCGTGGACGGCATCGAGCTGAACGACCTCTCGTACGGTGCGTTCCAGCTCGGGGAGCACATCCCCGTCGATCAGCTCGACCGGATCGAGATCATCCGCGGGCCGGGCTCGGCGCTCTACGGCGGCCACGCCGAGCTCGCCGTCGTGAACGTCGTCACGCGCGCGACGCACCTCGAGGGCGTCGGCGTCTCCGCGACGGGCGCCCGCGTCGCGCGGGCGACGTCCACGAGCGGGCTCACCGCCGCGGCGGGGACGACCGCGGGCGGCGTGCAGATGGGCGCGACGGCGGCGCTCGCGACGGGCGTCCGCAGCGACCGGACCTACACCGACTTCGGCGGCGGGCAGGTCGACCTGGCCGGCGCGTCGCGCGTGACGCCGGCGACGGTCACGGCGCGCGTCACCTGGAAGGCGCTGGACGTCCGCGCGCTGTACGACGACTACCGCGTCGTCGCCGGCGACGGATACGACGCGGTGGCCCCGCGGAACGTGTCCGTCCGGTGGCGCTCCGCCGCCGTCGACGCGCGCGCCGCGCTCGAGCTCACCGACCGGCTGACGCTCACGCCGCAGCTGACCTACCGCTGGGAGCAGCCCTGGCAGTCCACGGCGCCGGACCTCCCGGACTTCTACTACGACGTCACGAACCAGCGCGTCACCGGCCGGCTCGCCGCCGCGTGGGACACCGTCACCGGAGCGAGCGTGGTCGCGGGCGCCGAGGCCTACGCGGAGCAGGGCCGCGTGAACGACTTCGCGAACGGCCTCCTCTCGTACCAGGGCAAGCGGACGACCACGAGCACGAACGTGGCGGGGTTCCTCGAGGTCGCCGCGGACACGGACTGGGTGAACCTGCTCGCCGGCGTCCGCGCCGAGCACCACAGCGCGTTCGGCTCCGCCTTCGTCCCGCGCCTCGCGCTCACCCGCGTCTTCGACCTCGTGCACGTGAAGCTCCTCGCGAGCGGCGCGTTCCGCGCGCCGTCGATCGAGAACGTGAACCTCGCGTCCGAGCCGATCCGCCCCGAGCGGACGTGGACGTTCGAGGCCGAGGTCGGGTGGCAGCTGTCCGACGCCGTGTACGCGGTCGCGAACGTGTTCGACGTCACGGTCCTGCGGCCGATCGTGTTCGCGTTCGACGGGTCCGAGGCCTACTCGAACGAGGATCGCACGGGCAGCCGCGGCGTCGAGGCGGAGCTCCACGTCCGCCGCGGCGGCAACTCGGCCCTCGTCTCGTACTCGTTCTACTCCGCGCGCGGGAAGAACCGCGTCCCCGCCTACGCCGTCGCGGGCGACCCCGGCCTCCTCGTCGGCTTCGCGGGCCACAAGGTCGTCGCCTCCGGGCAGGTCCGGCCGTTTCACGGCATGTTCGTCTCGCCCGCCGTGACGGTCCTGTCCTCGCGGGCCGCGTACGACGGGACCGAGGCTCCCGGCGAGCCGGCCGCCGGCCGGGTCGGCGCCCGCGTCTACCTGGATCTGTTCACGGGCTGGGAGAACGTGGGCGCGAAGGGCGTCGAGCTCGGCATCGGCGTCCGCGACGCGCTCGACCAGGGCACCCTCTTCGTCCAGCCGTACCCCGGCGGCCACGCGCCGCTCCCGGGCAACGGGCGCGAGGTGTGGCTCCGGTTGCGGTACGACCGCGGCTGAGCGGCGAGCCGGCGCTCGCGGGCGGAGCGGCGCGCTCCGGTGTACGATGGTTGCTTCACCCCTCGCCGAGCGCCCATGCCCTTCACCACCGACGACCTCCGGATCCGCGACATCAAGGAGCTCGCGCCTCCATCCCACCTCATCCGCGAGTTCCCCTGCACCGAGAAGGCGTCGACGCTCGTCCACGACACGCGCCAGGCGATCCACCGCGTGCTGCACGGGATGGACGATCGCCTGGTGGTGGTCGTCGGGCCCTGCTCGATCCACGACGTGCGGGCGGCCAAGGAGTACGCCGCCCGCCTCCTCGAGGAGCGCCGCCGGCACGCCGCGGACCTCGTGATCGTGATGCGCGTCTACTTCGAGAAGCCGCGCACGACCGTCGGCTGGAAGGGCCTCATCAACGACCCTGACCTCGACGGCAGCTTCCAGATCAACCGCGGCCTGCGCCTCGCGCGCGAGCTGCTCCTCGACATCAACGAGCTCGGCGTGCCCGCGGGGTGCGAGTACCTCGACATGATCACGCCGCAGTACATCGCGGACCTCGTGTCGTGGGGCGCGATCGGCGCGCGCACGACCGAGAGCCAGGTGCACCGCGAGCTCGCCTCGGGGCTCTCGTGCCCGGTGGGCTTCAAGAACGGCACCGACGGCAACGTCCGGATCGCCATCGACGCCATCAAGGCAGCCCAGCAGCCGCACCACTTCCTGTCGGTCACGAAGGGCGGCCACTCCGCCATCGTGTCGACGAACGGGAACGAGGACTGCCACATCATCCTGCGGGGCGGGAAGGCGCCGAACTTCGACGCGGCGAGCGTGGAGGCCGCCTGCCAGTCGATCGCGAAGGCCGGCCTCGCCCAGCGCCTCATGATCGACGCGAGCCACGCGAACTCGAGCAAGAAGCCGGAGAACCAGATCCCGGTCTGCGCCGACGTCGCCGCCCAGGTCGCGCGGGGCGAGGAGCGGATCATCGGGGTGATGATCGAGAGCCACCTCGTCGCGGGGCGCCAGGACCTCGTGGCGGGGAAGCCCCTCACCTACGGCCAGAGCATCACCGACGGCTGCATCGGCTGGGAAGACACCGTCCGCGCTCTCGACGCCCTCGCCGCCAGCGTCCGCGCGCGGCGCGTGGCGGAGGCCGGGTTCAACGCCGAGGCAGGGCCCGCCTGACGCGCCGCGGCGCCATTTGGTCGCACCACCAACGGGTTACCCCCACCGGCCAACCGGTCGCCCTCCCGGCACCGCGAGCGTCACACCCCGAGGCGTGATACGCCCTCGGTCATGGTCCCCGGCCATCTGTTCGAGAGCGTCCTCGAGACCCTCCCGAACCCGGTGTTCGTCAAGGACGAGGCGCACCGCTGGGTGCTCCTGAACGACGCGTACTGCCGGTTCATGGGGCTCCCGCGGGAGCGGCTGCTCGGGAAGTCGGATCACGACTTCTTCCCCGAGAGCGAGGCGCGCGTCTTCTGGAGCAAGGACGACGCCGTGTTCCGCACCGGCGAGCTGAACGAGAACGAGGAGCGCTTCACCGACTCCTCCGGGCGGCGCCACGTCATCCTCACCCGGAAGTCCCTCCACGTCGACGCGGACGGCAGCCGCTGGCTCGTCGGCGTCATCACCGACATCACCGACCGAAAGGACGTCGAGGAGGAGCTCCGGCGATCCCGCGACGAGCTCGACGTGCGGGTGCGCGAGCGGACCGCCGAGCTCGAGCGGCTGAACGCGCAGCTCGAGGAGGAGTCCCGGCGGAAGACCGAGTTCCTCGGCGTGCTCTCCCACGAGCTGCGGAACCCGCTCGCCCCGGTCCTGAACGCCCTCGAGCTCCTGGACCGCGCCGCCCCCGGCAGCGAGCGGGCCGGGGCGGCGCGCGCCGTCATCGGGCGCCAGGTCGGCCACCTCACGCGCCTCGTCGACGACCTCCTCGACCTCACCCGGATCTCCCGCGGGAAGGTGCACCTCCGCCGCGAGCGGCTCGATCTCGCCGACGCGGTCCGGCGCGCGGTGGAGGATCACCGGCCGCTGCTCGACGCCCGCGGCGTCGCCCTCGAGCTGCGCGGGCCGGACCGCCCGCTCGCCGTCGACGCGGACCCCACGCGGATCGCCCAGATCATCGGGAACCTTCTCCAGAACGCGGCCAAGTTCACGGCGCCGGGCGGCCGCGTCCGCGTCACCGTGGACGCGGCCCCCGACCGGCGCGCGCGCATCCGCGTCGAGGACACCGGCATCGGGATCACGCCGGCGATGCTCGGCCGGCTGTTCCACCCGTTCACGCAGGCCGACGAGAGCCTCCACCGCAGCAGCGGCGGCCTCGGCCTCGGCCTCGCGCTCGTGAAGGGGCTCGCGCTCCTGCACGGCGGCGACGTGTCGGCCCGGAGCGCCGGGACGGGTCGAGGCGCGGAGTTCGAGGTGCTGCTGCCGCTCGTCTCGGAGGCGGCGTCCGCGGCTGGGTCCGGCCCGCCGCCGCCGCGCCCCACGCGGCGGCGCGTGCTCGTCATCGAGGACAACGTGGACGCGGCCGAGACGCTGCGGCTCCTCCTCGAGATGGGCGAGCACGAGGTCGCGGTCGCGCACGACGGCGTGACGGGGCTGGCCCGCGCGCGCGCCTTCCGCCCGGACCTGATCCTGTGCGACCTCGGGCTCCCCGGCATGGACGGGTACGCGGTCGCGCGGGCGATCCGAGCCGACCCCGCGCTCGCGGCCGTCGACCTCGTGGCGATCTCGGGCTACGCGCTCCCCGACGATCGCCGCGCCGCGCTCGAGGCGGGATTCGACGCCCACCTCGCGAAGCCGGTGCCGCTCGACCGCCTCGAGGACGCGCTCCGGACGCGGCGCCGCTGACGTCCGGGCCCGCTCCTCGCCGGGGGCGGCAGGTCGCCGCTCCCACCGAGCGCCCGCTGCCGCACTCGCGCCCGGTGCGCCGCGCCGCTATATTGCCCGGCTTGACCACGTTCAGAGACCTGAAGCTCTCCGAGAAGATCCTGCACGCCCTCGAGCGCGCCGGCTTCGAGCACCCCACCCCGATCCAGGCGCAGGCGATCCCGCCGGCCCTCGCCGGCAAGGACGTCATCGGCACCGCGGCCACCGGCACCGGCAAGACCGCCGCGTTCCTCCTCCCCATCGTCGAGCGGCTCGCGGCGCGCCCCGGGCGGCCGGGGCCGCGCGCGCTCGTGCTCGCGCCGACCCGCGAGCTCGCGGTCCAGATCGAGGAGCAGCTCGAGCGGTTCGGGAAGACGCTCCACGTCCGCGGCGCGCTCGTCATCGGCGGCGTCGGGATGGGCAACCAGACGCGCACGCTCCGCGAGCACGAGGTCGTCGTCGCCACGCCCGGCCGCCTCGTCGATCACCTGCAGCAGGGCACCGCCCGCCTCGACGGGATCGAGGTCCTCGTGCTCGACGAGGCCGACCGCATGCTGGACATGGGGTTCAAGCCGCAGCTCACGCGGATCCTGTCCCGGCTACCGAAGGTCCGCCAGACGCTGCTCTTCTCCGCCACGATGGCGGGCGAGGTCGCCGACTTCGCGCGCGCCCACCTGAGGGATCCCGCAAAGGTCGAGGTGGCGCGCAGCGGGACGACCGCGGAGCGCGCCGAGCAGCAGGTCTTCCACCCCGGGCAGCACGAGAAGCTGCCGCTCCTCCTCGCGCTGCTCGAGGACGACGAGCTCTCGACCCTCGTCTTCACCCGCACGAAGCGCCGCGCCGACAAGGTGGCGAAGGTGCTCCAGCGCGCCGGCCACAAGGTCGCGCGGATCCACGCGGACCGCTCCCAGGCGCAGCGCCGGATGGCGCTCGACGGCTTCAAGGACGGGACGTACCGGGTGCTCGTCGCGACGGACATCGCCGCCCGCGGGATCGACGTCGCCGAGATCGGGCACGTCGTGAACTTCGACCTGCCGCACGTGCCCGAGGACTACGTCCACCGCGTGGGCCGGACCGCGCGCATGGCCGCGAGCGGGCGGGCCTCGAGCTTCGCCTCGCCCGAGGAGCTGCCGCTCCTCAGGGACATCGAGGGCCTCACGCGGAAGGCGCTGCCGAAGGTGGAGGTGCCGCGCGACCGCGCAACGTTCCAGGCCGAGCTGAAGCGCAGCGCCGAGGCGCAGGCGAGCCCCGGCGCCGGAGCCCAGCCCGCCGGCTTCAACCGGAACCGGCGCCGCGCTGCGGCGCACAACGCCCGGCGCGGTGGCGGTGGCGGAGGCGGAGCCGCGCGCGCGAGCGGCGCCGCGAGCGGCGGTGGGCACGCGGCGCGCGGCGGTGGGCACGCGCCGCAGGGTGGCGGCGCCGCGGGTGGCTCGGCGAAGCCGAAGCTCGTCGGTTCCTGGGGCGGGAAGCGGCGGCGGTAGCAGGCGGTGAAGATCGCGCGGAGGCGGCCAGGAAGTCCGCCTCCGCCGCCTCGGCGCTCGCGTCAGCACGAGCGCTCGCGAATCTTGAATTGGGCACATATTCGTGAGCGGCGCTGCGCCGGGCGGGAAGCGGCCGCGCACTCGGAGCGACGCCCCACTCGCGACGGACGGCTCAGAACGGCGCCCTGATCACGAGCAGGTCACCGGGCTCCGCGGTTCCGGACGCGTCGGGCCCGAACGCGTAGGCGCCAGTAGGTTGCGATGAACAGCGCGTCCGGCCCCACGGCGACGCTCGCTGCGCGCTGCCGCCGCTCGGGGCGATGCTCACCGGCCGAGGATCCGGGACCGGCCGCCTCCCCTCTCCCCCGGTTGGCTCATGATTCATCACGAGTCGATCGAGAACCGCCGCCGCGCGCCCAAGGGTCTCGAACGGTGAACGTGAAGGGGGCTGAGAAGAAGGGGGACGGCCGAGGCGTCTTCCGCGGTGGGGAGACGTCGACCGCGTGGATCGGCTTGCAGTGTTGCAGGGCCTGCGAGGTCGCGGCGCAGCACGGGAGCCGCGGGCGGCGAGGCGTTCGGGGGAACCCAACGGATCGCATCGGGTGGTTGACGTGACTTCGGCTCGCGCGCGCGTCGCGGGTCGCGTTCGCGCAAAAAGGCCGCTCTCGCAGCGCATCGCGCGCGTGAGGCGGCGCGCGCGGGCTTCGAACGTCCGTGCGAGGGTCGGGACCCGTTCTCGCGAGTGGCGCGCTCCTGGTGCGTTTCCGGAGGACGAGAATTCGCGTGCGACGATGCCCGCATGCACGCCCGCGATCTCTCGAACCTCTCCGATCTCCTCCCGCGAGCAGGGCGCCATGGCGGAGTTCCTCGTCGCCCTGGCCGAGTTCGACGCGAAGCGCGTCTGGGTCGAGCTCGGCTATCCGAGCCTCTTCGCGTACCTGCACCGGGAGCTCGGGGTCTCCAAGGGCGCCGCCTTCTACCGGAAGCCCGCCGCCCAGCTCGTCCAGCCGCTTCCGGGAGATCGACCTCGGTCCGGGCGGCCTCGCCGTGACCGGCGCGGTGCGCCCGGAGCCCCGCCGCCGGAGGAAGGCGCGTCCGGTTGACCGCTGGGTGGTACGCGCCGCGGCACAGGCATCTTGCAGGCCGATCCACGCGGCGACGTCCCGTCCCCGCGGGTCCGCCCCGGCCGTCCTCTTTCGTCTCAGCCCCTTCCACGCCTCATCTATCGGTCACGCTGCTTTCCGCGGTCCGCCGCACCGGGTTTCGCGGCGAGATGTGATGAATCCTGAGCCCGGTGGGGGAGAGGGGAGACTTCACCAGGCGCGTCTTCGCGCGGCGGGGCGCGGGCCGCGGACGTCGGCGGGCTCGCCGCGCTCGGCGCGGGCGCGCAGGAAGGCCACGATGCTCACCGGCGCGGCGCCGCCGCCGAGCGTCCGCGCGGCTCGGTCCGAGCGCGCGCGCCGGTCTTCCGCGGCGCGGCCTCGAGCACCTCGCGGCGCGCCCGCTCCGCGAGCTCCGCGGCGCGCGCCTCGCCCTTGCGCACCGCTGCGAGCAGGAACGGCGCGGCGCGGGCGCGATCCCGCGGCGCGCCCATCCGTCCCCACCAGTACGCCTGGCCGACGAGGTAGGCGGCCCCGGCGTGACCGCGGGTCGCCGCGCGGCGGAGCCAGCGGAGCGCCGCCGCGTCGTCCCGCTCGACGCCGGCGCCCTGCCGGAGGCACAGGGCGAGGTCGTGCATCGCCGAGACGGCCCCGGCGACCGCCGCGCGCCGGAAGAGCCGCACCGCCGCCGGACGGTCCCGCGGGGCGCCCTCCCCGTGCTGGAGCGCGGCGGCGAGGCTGGCCATCGCGTCGGGGCGCCCGCGCTTCGCCGCCTCGGCGAACCAGCGGACCGCACGGGAGAGATCGCGCCGCCCGCCGCGGCCATCGCGGAGCATCTCGCCGAGCAGGGTCATCGCGTCCGCGACGCCCGCCTCCGCCGCGAGCTCGCAGGCGCGCCGCGCGGCGGCGTGATCGCGCGGCGGGTCGCGATCGAGCGTGCGCGCGAGGGCGAGCGCGGCGCGCGCGTCGCCGCCACGGACGCGGGTCCGGAGGATGGCGCGGCGTGCGAGCAGCTCGGCGCGCGAGGTCACCGGCGCATCGTGCCACGCGGATCGCGCCGCCGCGAATCCGCGCCCTTCGACTCCGCGGCGCCTCGCGCCGCGCTCAGGGCGAAGGGCCGGTCATTTCCAGCCGGGGAACGGGTAGACCGGCTTCCCGTTCGCGATCTTCGGGGGGTAGACCGTCACGATCTTGCCCTGCTGGTACTGGAACACCGGCATCTGGTGGTCGTTCTGGTTCGTGAAGCCCTCGCCGTCGGTGAACTTCACGTTCCCCATGATGCCGGTCCAGCTGCCGGTCTCGAGGGCCTGCTTGATCTTCGTCCGGTCGCCGCCCGCCTGCGCGACCACCTGGCCCATGATCATCATGGACTCGTACGCCGTCGCCGCGTGGTAGGTCGGGCGCTTCTTGAAGCGCGCCTCGTAACGCTTCGCGAAGTCCGGCGCGGCGGGCGCCATGTCCGGCGTCCACTGCGTCACCGAGAAGACGTCGTTCGAGATCTGCTGCTCGCTCTGGAACTGCTGCGTGTCGAACCCCGCGCCGCCGCCGAGGAACGCCTGCGGGGAGAGGCCCACCTCGCGCGACTGGCGCATGAGCAGGATCGCGTCGGCGACGTACGACACCATGAAGACGAGGTCCGGGTTCGCCGCCTTGATCTTCGTGAGCGTCGACCGGTAGTCGGGCGCGCCCTTCTGGTACGCCTCGTCGCCCACGATCTTGAGCCCCTTCTGCTGTGCGTACGCCTTGCCGAGCGAGCTCACGGAGGTGCCAAAGTCGGTGGACTCGTAGATGAACGCGATGGACTTCGGCTTCCCGAACGCGAGGGCCGCGTCGATGAGCTTCTGGGCGTACTCGTGGGCCGGCGCGCAGAGCCGGAACACCCAGTCGTAGCCCTGCTTGGTGATCTCCTCCTTCGACGCCACCGGGATGAGGAGGGGCACCTTGTACTGCTGCGCGAACTTCGCCAGGGCGTTCGCGGGCGCGGACGAGTACGGCCCGACCACCGCCGGCACCTCGTCGCCGGACGCGAGCTGCTCGAAGGCGCTCATCGCGACCTGCGGCTTGCCGGTGTCGTCCTGCCGGATGAGGGTGACGTCGATCCCCTTCTTCTTCAGGTCGTCCAGCGCGAGGTCGACGCCGTTCGTGAGGGCCTCGCCGATCGGCGCCTCCGGCCCGGTGATCGAGTTGATGAAGCCGATCTTCACCTTCTGCTGCGCGTGCACGCCGCCCGGCGCGGCGAGCGCGAGCACGGCGAGGAGTGGGGCGAGCGTCTTCGACACGGGGACCTCCGCTGAGAATGCCCGTTCATTGCGCACCGGGGCCCGCCCGCGCCGCGACCGTGGGGCGTCTGCCCCGCGCGGGACCCCTCCCGTGGTGAAACACCGGCCGGGCGGCCACCGCCCCGCGACGAGGCTACGAGGGAGCGGACGTCACCCCGCCGGGGTCGCGGTAGCAGACCACCTCCTGCCGGACGCAGCTCGCGTTGAGCCAGAGCGTCCGCGCCTCGCCGGGCAGCGGGAAGTCGATCACCCGCAGCACTTCGGCGAGCCGCGCGTCGTCCGGGAGGAGCTCCGGGAGCCGGTTCGGGGCGGCGCGGAGCCTGGCCTCGTCGAGCGCGTGCCCCGGGTACCCGGGGTAGAGCGCGACGTACAGCATGTTCTCCTCGACGAGATCGTTGAAGAAGTGCGAGCCGAGCGAGACGTCGGGGATGACGTCGCCGATCTTCATGATCTCGCAGAGCGCCGAGACCCGCTGGATCTCCGGGAACGAGACCGGCACCCCGAGCGCCGGCGTCGTCGTGCCCCACCGGCCCGGCCCGAGGAGGAAGATCTTCCGGGCGCCCGCCGCGTCGAGGCGCGTCACGCGGCCGATGATCCGGGCGACCTCGTGCCGATCCTGCGTGCCGAGCCGGGCGTACGCGTCCGGGTCCACGTAGACGATCCGGTCGATGGGCGTCTGCGTGCTGGGGCCGACCACGGGGCCGCGGCTCGCGAGGAGGACCGCGTCCTCCGGGAGCCCGGGCGGCGGCGGCACGATCGCCCCGCCCTCGCGGACCTGGAGCGGCCGGCACTGGACGAGGTTCAGCCTGAGCTCGCCGTCCGCGAGGAAGTTGCCCGTGAACTCCACGTCGACGGGGTAGCGGTAGGCGTCGCGCAGCACCGCGAGCAGCGCCCGGATCTCCTGGACGAGCGGCGTCGACCAGAGCAGCTCGTCGAACGTGAGCACCCAGCCCCCGCCGGCGCGGCGCGTGGCGAACCGCTGGATCGGCAGATCGGGGCTCTCCGCCACCACCTCGTCGATGCCGAGTGCGCCGAACCGGCGCTCCTCGAGGTCGATGACGTCCACGCGGCGCTGCGCGTACTCGGTGGCCTCGTCGAGGCTCGCCTCCGGCCGCAGCGAAGGCGCGTTCAGGGCGACGATGCGCGTGTAGTCGTCGTCGGAGCGCTCGACGGCGCGCGTCCCGAGCCCGAAGACGAGGCGGACGACGCCCGCCTGCGGATCGATGGCGTGGTTCCAGACGTAGGGGTTGTACGAGAGCGCCACGCCCGCGAGCTGCGGGTAGAAGAGCCGGCCGTGCACCGCGCCGGACACGCGCTGCACCAGGATCGCCATCTGCTCGTCGCGGTCGAGGAGGCCGCGCCGCTCGCGGTACCGGAGCGCGTCCTCGCTCATCGTGCTCGCGAACACTGTCTTCACCGCGGCGAGGAGCTGCTCGAGCCGCTCCTCCGGCGAGCCCTGGTTCGGGCAGAAGACGCTCTCGTACTTGCCGGTGAAGGCGTTCCCGAACCCGTCCTCGAGGAGGCTCGACGACCGGACGATGATGGGCGACTGGCCGTAGAACTCGAGCATCGAGACGAGCTGCCGGAGCACGAAGTCCGGGAAGGCGCCGGCGAGGATCCGCTCCCGCGCCGCCGCCGCGCCCTCGAGCCACCCGGCGCGGCTCCGCTGGTCCCGGCGCGCGCCCCAGCAGCCGTTCCGGACGAGGTAGGTGTAGAACACGTCCGAGCCGAGGAACCACGAGTCGTGCGGCTCGAGGCGGCGGTTCCACCCCGGGCTGGTCTTCTGCAGGATCGCCCGCGCGACCAGCATGCCGGCGGCCTTGCCGCCCACGAGCCCGGTCCCGATCATCCGGCGCCGGATCGCGAACAGGTCGTTCAGGTCGAGGTAGCGGGCGGCGAGCTCCGCGAACCGCTCGTCGCGCGTGAGCATCATCCGCAGGATCGACTGGAAGACGGCCTGCTCCTCCTCCCAGGGCCGCGCGCCGGCGAGGACGCTCGCCTGGAGCTCGCGGGCCTCCAGGAAGCGGCGATCCCACACGTCGAGGTGCGAGACGGCGTCGAGCCGCCGCTCCGAGACGTCCGCCAGCGCCTCGGAGACCGCGGCGCTCTCGGTGAGCGCCCGGAACGTGCCGTCCTCCCCGCGCACGTGCGGCAGGTACATCGTCGGGGAGTGGCGGCCCTGCACCTTGAGCGGATGGACGTGCAGCGCGCGGTGGTGGCGGAACACGTCGATGAGGAGCTGGGTGGTGCTCCGGATCGCGTCGACCGCCTGGTGCGAGTGATCGTCGCGCAGGAGCGCGAAGTACGTCACGGTCTCGAGCTCGTAGAGGTACGGGCACGTGACCATGAAGAAGTTGCCCAGCATGAGGTCGCTGTACCAGTCGGCCGCGAGGTCCGAGAGGCAGTCGAACACGTAGAACGTGCCGCGCCCGCAGGACTCGATGACGTCGTGGATCGCCGCCGTGAAGCTCTCGAACCCCAGCGCCGGCGACAGCCGGTGGATCTCGGCGCCCGCGCCGTCCTCCACGAGCGGCTCGTGCCGGGCGAACCGGAAGTAGACGACGCGCCGTCCCTCCGCGAGGGCGCGCTCGACGAAGGGGCGCGCGAGCGGCGGGTAGTCGTCGACGGTCTCCACCTGCCAGACGACGTTGTCGCCGGCGCGGAGGCTGCGGAGGACGGCGTCGAGCGAGTCGATGCCGGTGCTCGGTTCACGTGCAGGCGTGGTCATCGTGGACCCGGCATCCTCTCAGCACGTTTCGCCCGTGTCGACGGGCCCCTCCGCGACCGGGGGCGACGAACGGTCGCGCGGCCCCCGGTTGATGGGATGCCGCCCGATCGGGCACAGTGCCGGGCTTTCGGGCAGGGATCGCGCCCACAACCGAAAGGAAGCAGCGATGACGACCAAGATGGACGAGCGGCTGGAGACGATCTACCAGGACGTGCTGAAGCGGAACCCCGGCGAGGTGGAGTTCCACCAGGCCGTGCGCGAGGTGCTCGAGACGCTCGGGCCGGTCCTCGCGAAGTACCCCGAGTTCCGCGAGCGCAAGATCATCGAGCGGATCTGCGAGCCGGAGCGGCAGATCATCTTCCGCGTGCCGTGGCAGGACGACCGCGGCGAGGTCCAGATCAACCGCGGCTTCCGCGTGCAGTACAACAGCTCCCTCGGCCCGTACAAGGGCGGCCTCCGCTTCCACCCGTCCGTCTACCTCGGCATCATCAAGTTCCTCGGCTTCGAGCAGATCTTCAAGAACGCCCTGACCGGCCTGCCCATCGGCGGCGGCAAGGGCGGCTCCGACTTCGATCCGAAGGGCAAGTCGGACAACGAGATCATGCGGTTCTGCCAGAGCTTCATGACCGAGCTCTGGCGGTACATCGGCGAGCACACCGACGTGCCGGCCGGCGACATCGGCGTGGGTGGCCGGGAGATCGGCTACATGTACGGTCAGTACAAGCGGCTCACCTCGAGGTACGAGGCGGGCGTGCTCACCGGCAAGGGGCTCGACTACGGCGGCTCCCTCGTGCGCACCGAGGCGACGGGCTACGGTGCCACGTTCTTCGTGCAGGAGATGCTGAAGGCGCGCGGGAACGACTCGTTCGAGGGCAAGACCTGCGTCGTCTCCGGCTCGGGCAACGTCGCGATCTACACGATCGAGAAGATCGCCCAGCTCGGCGGCAAGATCGTCGGCTGCTCGGACTCGAACGGCTACATCCACGACGAGAAGGGCATCGACCTCGAGCTCGTGAAGCAGCTCAAGGAGCGCGAGCGGCGCCGCATCAAGGACTACGTCCAGTATCGCAAGCACGCGCGCTACGTGGAGGGCGGGAACATCTGGGAGATCCCGTGCCAGGTGGCGATGCCGTCCGCCACGCAGAACGAGATCAACGGCAAGGACGCCGCGCTCCTCGTGAAGAACGGCTGCATCGCGGTGGGCGAGGGCGCGAACATGCCGACCACGCCCGAGGGCATCAAGGTCTTCCTCGACGCGAAGATCGCCTACGGCCCGGGCAAGGCCGCGAACGCCGGCGGCGTCGCGACGAGCGCCCTCGAGATGCAGCAGAACGCCTGCCGCGACAGCTGGACGTTCGAGTACACCGAGAAGCGCCTCGCGAACATCATGAAGAACATCCACCAGACCTGCTGGGAGACGGCGGAGGAGTTCGGCGCGACGGGCAACTACGTGGTGGGCGCGAACATCGCCGGCTTCATCAAGGTCGCGAAGGCGATGGTCGCGCACGGGCTGATCTGATCTAGCGAGGGCTGCGCCCCTCCCCCCACCCTGCGTGCGGGTTCCGCGCCGGCGTCTCCTTCTGGAGGCGCCGGCGCTCTTCCTTGACGCGACACGTCACCCGAGCGCGAACCCGCGGGCTGGGCTCGTGACGCCGTCCCCTGGCGCAGGGCCCGCGGCCCGTCAGGCGGCGCCCCGTGCCCGAGTCAGATCGAGGTGAGGGTCAGGCTCCAGCTCGCGGGCGGGATCGGGGTCCGGCAACGGCTCGGGCCAAGGCCGACGGGCCGCGGGACCGGGGTCGCGGGCACGGAGACGCTCGGGTTCGGGTGCGGCGCGTCACGCACAGGTCCCTACGCCGATCCGGCCGCGTTCTCCGCACCTGCAACCACATTCCCCTCCATCGATCCCGGACCGTCGGTCCGTGGTCGGTCGATTTTCGCTGCCCACCTACACTTTCCGACAACCAACAGCGGAATTCCGGCGAGGCCGGGAGCCGTTGGTGGGGATGCAGCAGCGACGTTCGAGCAGGCGCCGCTTCGCACATCCGCCCACCGATGACCACCGCGCTCCTCCTCCTCGCCACGGCCCTCGCGACCGCCGCCCCCGCGCCGGCCGCGCGCGCCGCCGACGCCCTCGCGACCGCGGCTCCGGCCGCCGTCGCTCCGGCTTCCGTCGCGACGTCGACCGTCGCGCCGGACGCTGACGCGTGCCGGAGCGTCGACGAGCTCGAGACGCCCGCCTCGTGCGGCGACGCCCCGCTCTGCTCGGCGCGCAAGCGGGTCCGGATCGCGTGCGAGCTCCGCGACGCGATGGAGTCGCGCTACGTGTTCGAGTCGGTCAAGGCGCGGATGCTCGCCGCCGACGGGCGCCCCGCGTTCGACGCGCGGCGTCACCTCGAGGCGTGCGCCGCGGCCGAGCGCGCGATCCCGGCCGAGGACGATCCGCTCCGCTTCTACGACCGCATGCGCCGCTGCACCGCGGCGTTCGAGGACGGCCACCTCATCCTGACGGTGCCCCGCGGGATCCCGCAGGTCGCGCTCGGGGTCTCGCTCCGGCTCACCGCCGACGGCCAGGTCCGCGTCGCGCACCGGGACCCCGGCCTCGTCACCGCCCTGGACGCGGTCTCGCGCGCGACCGGCGCGCCCGGGTCGGCCGCGCTGGCCGTCGGCACCCGCGTCGTCGCCGTCGACGGCCGGCCGGTCGAGGCGCTCGTCGACGAGCTCGGCCGGTACGTCCCCGCGTCCTCCGAGGGCGCGCGGCGCGAGCGGGCGGTCGACGCCCTCACCCGCCGGAGCTTCGCGTTCCCCGCGCGCCGGACCGCCACCCTCACGGTCGAGCGCGGCGGCTCGACCGAGGACGTGACGCTCACGTGGTGGCTCTCGCCGGGCGGCGAGACGCACCCCCTCACGGTCGCCTTCGCGCGCCGCACCGGCGTTCGCTCGAGCGCCGTCGTGGACTGGCGCCCCGAGGCGAGCGGCGCCTGGCTGCGCGACGGCGACGCCGAGGGCCTCGTGCGCGGCGATCCCATCGTCCCGCCCGACGACGCGGCGCGCCTCCAGGCCTGGCGCGGCGACCGCGGCCAGCTCGCGGTCCGCCTCGGCGACGCCACGCCCCCCGGCGCCCCCCGGTTCTGCTACGCGCAGATCCTCACCTTCCACACCGAGACCCTCGCCACCGGCGACGAGGCCGCGCGCCCGTTCCCGGCGGTCCTCGAGGACTTCGTGCACGACTGCGCGGAGCGCCACCTCGATCTCGTGCTCGACCTGCGCCAGAACGAGGGCGGCTACATCAACCACTCGACGGCGCTCGCCGCCCTCCTCACGCCCCCGAACCAGACGTCGCCGGGTGGCGTGCTCCTCCTCCGCGCCACGGCGCAGACCGAGCGCGTGTACCGCGAGCGGGCTCCGATGCTCGGCGGCGAGCCGACCGGCGCGCCCGCCCAGGAGAGCTCGGAGCCGCAGAGGATCCTCCGCGCCATCGAGGACGCCCGCCGGGATCGTCGCGAGTTCACGCCGGCGTTCTTCGACCCGCCGCTGCGGTCGTCGGCCGAGTTCGGCGGACGGGTGGTCGCCCTCGTCTCGCCGACCTGCATGAGCGCCTGCGATCGCATCGCGGCGATGCTGAAGGGCGCCGGCCGGGCGGTCCTGGTCGGCGGGCCGACCGAGGGGGCCGGCGCGAGCCAGCAGGAGGCGCGCGGCCTCTCGGTGCGGTGGTCCGACGCGGACGGTCTCCTCGCCGTCGCGATCCCGAACGCCGCGATGGGCGTCCAGCCCGCGCCTTCCGGCGGCGCCCGCGACGCCACCGCGGACGAGTTCTTCGCAGCGCTCGCGTTCGAGAACCGCCCGGTCGAGCCGCAGGTGCATTACGCCACGCGCCTCGAGGACCTCACCGGTCACAACCGCGGCTGGCTCGAGCAGACGGTCGCGGCGCTGCGGGTCGCGCCGGCGGTCGCCCACGCGCCGGATCCCACCGCCGCGCGCTGAGGAGCACCTGCGAACGTTCCCTCTCTCTCCCGGGCAGAGGGCAAGGGTGAGGGCTCGGCTCGGCGACGGGTTCGGGCCGCGCCGCAGCGCTCGGCGGCGAGCTTCACTTTCCCGGACTCTCGGCGGCGGCGTGCTTCGAGAGCGCGCCATCCACCGCGTCGGCGAGCGCCGCCGGCGTGGCTGGCGCCGGGACGAACACGTCGACACCGGCGGCCGTGAAGCCGACCCGGGTCCGCGCCGTCGCCGTCCCGACGATCACCGCGTCCCGGAGCGCGCGGGTCGCCGACGCGCGGATCATCGACACGAGCTGCGCGCCCGAGATCCCGGGCAGGTCCTGATCGACGATCCAGGCATCCGGCGGGCGTGCGGCCGCGAGCCGCAGCGCCAGGTGCGCGGCCTGGACCGCCGTCGCGGCGAACCCGCGGCGGACCAGCGCGGCGACGATCGCGGCGCCGCGCTCGCCGCTCGGGTCCGCGACGAGCACGGTCCGGTACGCGAGCGCGTCCGTCATCACCATGATCGACAGATGGGCACGCTCGCCTGCCCGGACACCGCCCGTCCGGGGATGGATTCCGCCGCAGCTCCGGGTCCATGCCCGGGGTCACCCGCTGGAGCGGCGCCGTTCGGGCGGGCCGCATGAGAGCGGTGTCGGCGCGCCCCCGTCGAGGAAGACGATGCTCCGACGTGCGCGGCGCAGCGTTTCCCGCTGGAGCGCGCGCGGCGGAGGCCACATGGCAGGGATCGTCGTGTCGGGGCGGATGGCAGTCCTGTTCGACAAGGTGGCGCTCGACGTCGGCGGCGATGGCCAGGAGCTGGTGGACGGGTACCGGTGCCGGTGGTGCGACTGGACGTACGTCGTGGACGACCCGAAGCTCATCCCGGATCACGAGTGCCACGGCGCATCCGGGGTGCAGGGCAAGGCGCGCGCCGGGGCTTGACGCGCGCCCGGACGCTCAGGTCGCGTGGGCAGGCCGCGGCCGCCGCCGGATCCGCGGCACGAGGATGAGCGCCGCCCCGTAGCAGGCGAAGCCGGCGACGAGCGTCGCCGGCCGGCCGCGCGGCAGGTCCTCGAGCAGGATCTTCGCGCCGATCGCCGCGAGCGCAGGGACCGCGAGCCAGCCCGCCTCGCTCCACGCGTCCCGCCGTCCGAGCCACGCCGCGCCGAGCGCGACCGCGACGAGCGCCGCCGTCCGGACCGCGGCGACGGCGCCGGGCGCCGCGTCGCGCCCCGGCGAGCCGGCGACGATCGGGACGACCCAGCCGATCACGACGCCCGCGGCGCAGGCCGCGACCGCAGCGACGAGCGCGAGCTGCGGGAGCCGCTCGACCGCTCGACCGCGGTCGACGCCGGCGCAGAGCCAGGCGGTCGCGGCGGCGGCGACGAGCGCCGGGACCGCGACCGCCGGCGCCGGCGTCCACGGCGACCAGGGCGACGCGACGATCGCCTCGGCCGCGTGCGCGAGCAACCCGGAGGCGCCGGCGGCGACGAGCGCGTAGGCTGCGGCGTGGCCCGCGAGCGTCCGGCGGTGGAGGCGGCGGGCGAGCGCGGCCGCCCCGATCGCGAGCCCGGACGACGCGATCCCCAGGGCGGGCGCCGGCAGCAGGAGCGCGACGCCGGCGACGAGGAGGAGGAGGGCGAGCGACGCGTAGAAGACGAAGTTCCCCCGGTGCTGCTGGTGCCGCTCGACGAACGCGAACGCGACGCCGTACGCGGCGAGGCCGAGGACCACGGCGGACGCGCCGAGCCCGACCGACCCCATCCCGGACCGGAGCGCGACGACCGCGGCGCCGCCGAGGCCGACCGCGATCGCGGCCACGCCCTGCACGATCTCGAACGGCACGACGCGGCGCCCGAGCAGCAGCGTGCGCGTCGCGATGCTCCCCAGGTACGCCGCGACGAGCACGACCTGGATGGCGAGGGCCGCGACCGGCCCCTCCGCGGCCCCGGTCAGCGCACGGAACGCGAGGATCGTCACGGCGAGGTCCGCCGCCGCCGCGACCGGGCTCCGGAGCGCGTGCCAGTCGAGGACGTACGCGATCCAGAGCGTCCCGACGCCGAGGGCGACGAGGTAGAGCGCGGGCGGGACGAGCCGGCCCGTCACCCCCGCGAGCGCGGCCGCCGCCACGATCCCGCCGAGCGTCACGATCCAGGCGAGGGCCTGGAGCCGCCGGCGGATCGCCACCGCGAGCGCCGCCCCGGTGAGCGCGGCGAGCAGCGCCGACGCGAGCGCCGGCGAGAGGAGCCGGAAGCGCGACGCCGCCTCGACCACGAGCGGGAACCCGATCATCACCGCCGCGGCGCCGTGGAACCCTGCGCTCGCGCCGCCGCCGGTCCGGCCGGCGCGGTCGGCGAGGGCGATCCACGTCCCCGCGTAGGCGAGGCCGAGCGCGACGCCGAGCGCGCCGGGGAGCGTGCCCGCGTCGGTGAGCGCCCGGAGCACGAAGGCGCCGGCGAGGACGAGGAGCGTCCGTCCGACGAGCGAGACGCTGCCGACGGCCGCGGCGAGGTCGGAGCGGGCCTGCGCGACGTCCGCGTCCCGCGCCGCCGCCGCCGGCCGCGGGCGCGGGGGGCGCGGGGCGGGCGCCGCGGCGGCCGCGCGCTCCAGGGCGCCGAGCCGCTCCTCGATCCGCCGCAGCGCCTCGTCCTGCGCCGCGAACCGCGCCTCGAGCTCCGAAAGCCGATCCGGCACGACCCCCTCCTCCGGGCGCCGCCGCTCCGGCGGCGCCCGCGACCTCTACGCGGTGCCCGGCGACGCCTCCGGGGCGGACTCCGGCGGGTGCGCCGGCGGAGCTGCGGCCGGCTCGATCGGCAGCACGCGATCGAACACCCACAGCAGCACGAACGGCAGGATGAACAGCGCCACCGCGACGAGCACGCCCTCGCGGTCGAAGAGCTGCGGCGTGTAGCCGGAGCGGAGCCCGCGGAAGGACTTCGAGAGGAGCTGGCCGCCGATGACGACGTTCCAGCGCATCGAGAAGACCTGCACGAGGAGCAGGATCGATGCGACCACCGAGAGCGTGTTCCGCACCCGATCGTGCAGGTAGCGGTTCATGAGCACGACGATGGCGAGGAGGATGAGCGGGATGAGGCTCCCGACGATCATCTGCATCGAGATGAACGAGAACTCCAGCCGCGTGGTGAGGAGCTGCGAGATGATGTGCCACGCGTCGGACTTCTCGTACGCCAGCAAGACGATCTCGAGCAGCTCGAGCGTCACCGTCAGGATGAGGAAGAACCAGAGCCAGCGCGCCATCGCCTGGACCGTCTCGCGCTCCACGGCCCGCCGCCAGAGCTTGGCCGTCACCTGGTACAGGATGACGAGGAGCGCGATCCCGGAGACCGCGGCGGACAGCAGGAAGATGACCGGCATGAGCGGCGTCGACCACCACGGGTTCGCCTTGATGCCGCCGAAGATGAAGCCGACGTAGCCGTGCAGCATGCACGCGGCGGGGAGGCCGATGCCGGACAGGATCTTCACGGCGCGGTGATCGACCTCGAGCGCCTCCGGCGAGGTGTCGTAGGTGCCGAGGGCGAGGACCGCGTAGACGAGGCGCTTCACGCCGCGGCTCCGCCGGGCGGTCTCGATGATCTCCCGCCGGTGCACGAACCACACCTCCAGGCACAGGATCACGAGATACCCGGAGTAGAGGAACCCGAACCCGGCCATCGCCGAGGAGAGATTCGGGGTGACCATCACGTACCAGCTCCGCTCCGGGTGGCCGAGGTGGAGGTTCAGCGGGAACGTCGCGATGGCCATGAAGCAGAAGGAGGTCGCCATCGCCAGGCGCGCGACGGGCTCGAACTCCTTCTTGCCGAAGAGGTGGTAGAGCGCGGTGACGATGAACGCTCCAGCCACGAAGCCCGTGATGTACGGGTACATCACGATCATCAGGCTCCAGTGGACGTGGATGTCGTTCGGGAAGGCGTAGCCCGTGATCTCCGGCATCACCGCACCTCCTTGTCGAGGCCGAGGTAGTAGCACTGCGGCTCCGTGAGGAGGTGCGGTTGCAGCACCTCCACCCGGCCGCGCGCGATGGCGAGGCGCACCGGATCGTCCTCGCGCTGCATGTCGCCGAACCGACGCGTCCCGGTCGGGCAGACCTCGACGCACGCCGGCTTCATGCCCTTCGTGATCCGGTGGTAGCACCAGGTGCACTTCTCGGCGGTGTGCGTCGTCGGCGACAGGAACCGGCTCCCGTACGGACAGGCCTGCACGCAGTAGCCGCACCCGATGCACCGCTCGCCGTCGACGAGCACCACCCCGTCCTGCGTCCGGTACGACGCGCCCACCGGGCAGACCTGGACGCAGGGCGTCTCCTTGCAGTGGTTGCACATCTTCGGGACGAAGAACGACTTGGTGGGCGTGAACGGCGTCTGGATGGGCGGGAAGCCCTCGAGACCACCCTTCGGCGAGTCCACGTGCGACGCCTCGGGGGAGACGAGGTAACGCTCCACCCAGGTCCGGACGAAGCCGTCGGGGACGGCGTTCTCCGCCTTGCACGCGCGCACGCACGAGCCGCAGCCGATGCACTTCTCGGTGTCGATGAGGTACGCCCAGCGGTGCTGGGTCCAGTCGTAGCCGTCGGCCACGTGGTCCGCCCCGCCGTGCTCCGCCGCGCCGACGGGCACGCCGGCGAGGAACACCAGCACGCCGCCGCCGAGCCGCAGCGCGCCCGCAAGGAAGTCGCGCCGGCCCACCGGCCGCGGCGCCGGGTCGGGCGCCGGCGCGGGGGCGTCGCCTCTCGTCGTGTCGTCCATCGAGCCTCTCCTCTCCTAGAGCTTCGGGCTGTGCGGGTCGTGGCACTCGATGCAGGCCTTGCCCTCGACGCCGCCCTGGTGCTGGCCGAGATCGATCTGCGGGAAGCCGGCGGGGCGGCCGTCGATCTTGCGGTGGCAGCGGGCGCAGAGCGTGAACGAGCGGTCGATCCGCATGTCCGCGATCTTCGTCGTGCCCTTCGCGTGCTGGGCGAGCGGCGCGTGGCAGATCTCGCAGGACACCTTCGCGTGCGCGCCGGCGCCGACGGCCTTCAGGCGCTCCGCGTGGCAGGCGCCGCACGACGCGGCGCCGCCGTGCTGCGGGACGCGGGCGGCCGCCTGCTCCGCCACGTTGTCGAAGCGGTACGGCCCGTAGGCTCCGTACGACCGCGGCACGAGCAGCGACCGCCCGAGCACCACGACCACCACGGCGACCAGGAGAAGGAAGAAGACTCGGAAGACGTGCCGGGCGGACTCCATGTCGGCCTCCTCAGGGCGGGTCGAGCGGCTCGGGCGCGAACAGCCACCGCAGCCACCGGCCGCGGCGCCGCGGCGTCGCGGGTCCGGACGCGGGCGGAAGGGTCTCGACCGCGAAGAGGAGCCGGAGCGCGCCGCGCCTCGCACGCGGCGGTCGCTCCGGCTCCCTCGCGAGCGGCTCCGGCGCGAACAGGAAGCGCGCGACTCCGCGGGTCGTGCGCGGCGGCGCCAGGGTCCGCTCGGGTGGCGGCGGTAGCGGCTCGAGCGCGAAAACCTTGCGCAGTTGCGAAAGAATCGCGGCCGCTTTTTTCGTCACGAAGGAAAAGCAATCACAACGACCGCAGGCGACGCAATACCCCCCAATCCCTCGTACCTCCGGGAATATTCGCTCTGACCCAGGTCCTCTCGCGCGGATCCCCGGGTAAACATGCGTCAATTGACGCACTGGGTGCGCGAGAACGCGCAGGTCCACGATTGATCCACGTCAATCAATTCTCTGCCACTTTAGGGCTACTGCGAAGCGCGCTCGACCGCGAGTCCATCCGGCCCGAACAGATGGCACCGGCGCGCCTCGACACCGACGGTGACCGGCTCGTCCGCGGCCGCCGCGGCGCCACCCTCTCGCCGCGCGACCAGCGTCTGGTCGCCGGCGCTGCGGAGGTACACGTACGTCTCCGCGCCGAGCCGCTCGACGACGAGGACGCGCCCGGAGATCGCAGCGTCGCCCTGCCCCCCGAGCATGACGTCCTCCGGCCGGACGCCGAGCGTCACCTTCGTGCCCGGGGCCAGCGCCGGCGCGGTCGGGGCGACGGGGACGGTCACCTTCGTCCCGCCCGGCAGCACGACGGCGAGCGCGCCGGGCCGGGCCGCCTCGACCGCAGCCTCGAGCAGGTTCATGCGCGGCGACCCGATGAACCCCGCGACGAAGAGGTTCCGCGGGCGCCCGTACAGCTCGAGCGGGCTCCCCACCTGCTCCACGCGCCCGGCCTGCAGCACGACGATGCGGTCGGCGAGCGTCATCGCCTCCACCTGGTCGTGCGTCACGTAGATCATCGTCGCGCCCAGCCGGTCCTTGAGGCGCGCGATCTCGAGGCGGGTCTGCACGCGGAGCGCGGCGTCGAGGTTCGAGAGCGGCTCGTCGAAGAGGAACACCTTGGGCTCGCGGGTGATCGCGCGCCCGATGGCGACCCGCTGCCGCTGGCCTCCGGAGAGCGCCTTCGGCTTGCGATCCAGGAGGTGCTCGATCTGGAGGATCCGCGCCGCCTCCCGCACGCGCTGGTCGATGGTCTCGCGGCGCGCCTTCGCGAGCTGGAGCCCGAACGCCATGTTCTCGTACACCGTCATGTGCGGGTAGAGCGCGTACGACTGGAACACCATGGCGATCCCGCGCTGTGACGGCAGCGCGTCGTTCACGCGGGCGCCGTCGATGAAGAGGTCGCCCGACGTCACGTCCTCGAGTCCCGCGATCAGCCGGAGCAGCGTGGACTTCCCGCAGCCGGACGGCCCGACGAACACGACGAACTCGCCGTGCGCGACGTCGAGATCCACCGCGTGGATCACCTCCGCCGCCGCGAAGGACTTCGACACGCCCCTCAGCTCGACCCGCGCCACGTGAGCCTCCTCCCTACCCCTTCACGGCGCCCGCGGTGAGCCCGGAGACGATGCGGCGCTGGAAGATGAGGACCAGGACGACGAGCGGCACGGTGACGATCACCGAGGCCGCCATGACGCGCCCCCACGGCAGCTCGAACTGCGACGCGCCGCTGATGAGCGCGATGGCGACGGGGACGGTGCGGCGCTCGTTCGAGAGCGTGAAGGTGAGCGCGAACAGGAACTCGTTCCACGCGGCGATGAACGCCAGCAGGCCGGTGGTCGCCAGGGCCGGCCACATGAGCGGCAGGAAGACCCGCGTCACGAGCGTCCTCGGCCGCGCGCCGTCCACCAGCGCCGCCTCCTCCAGCTCCTTCGGCAGCTCCCGCATGAACGTGGTGAGCACCCACGTCGTGAACGGCAGGGTGAAGATCATGTACGAGAGCGTGAGCGAGAGCAGGTTGTTGTAGAGGCCGAGGGCGCGGATGAGCTCGAACATCCCGGAGAGCACGGCGACCTGCGGGAACATCGAGACCGAGAGGACGACGAGGAGCAGCGTGGCCCGCCCGCGGAACTGGATGCGGCCGAGGGCGTAGCTCGCCGTGATGGCGAGGCCGAGGGAGAGCGCGACCACCGTCGTCGCCACGAAGACGGAGTTGAGGATGTTCCGTCCGAAGGGCTGCTCCCGGAAGATGCCGACGTAGTTGTCCCACTCCGGGTGGCGCGGCAGCGGCTCCACGACGTAGAGCGCGCTCCCCGCCTTGAGCGACGAGACGATCGCCCAGTAGAACGGGAAGACCGTGTAGACCACGATGACCGCGACCAGCAGGTAGAAGAGGATCCGGCCGACCACCCTGCGCGCACGCATCGTCACTTCTCCGTGAAGCGGACGCGGCCCGCCGTGATGTAGATGACGGTGAACACCGCGACGACCAGGAAGAGGAAGGTCGACGCCGCCGAGCCGTAGCCGACGTCCTGGAACTCGACGAGCTGCTGGCGGGCGTAGATCGCCATCGACGCGGTGTACCGGCTGTTGCCCGTGAGGACGTACGGGAGATCGAAGATCCGGAGGGCGTCGAGGGTCCGGAAGATGATCGCCACCATGAGCGCCGGCCGGATGAGGGGCAGCGTCACGCGCCAGAACACCTTCCGCGCCGGGATGCCGTCGACCCGGGCGGCCTCGTAGATCTCCCCGGGCAGGAGCTGCAGCGCCGCGAGGATGAGGAGCGCCATGAACGGCGTGGTCTTCCAGACGTCCACCGCGATGACCGCGAACAGCGCCAGGCTCGGGTCGGCGGTCCAGGCGTGCGGCTGGTGGGTGATCCCGACCGCGAGGAAGACCGCGTTCAGGACGCCGTAGAGGTCGTTGTACATCCAGTTCCACATCTGCGCGGAGACCACCGTCGGGATCGCCCAGGGGATGAGGACCGCGGCGCGGAGGAGCCCCCGGCCAGGCAGGTGGGCGTTCAAGGTGAGGGCGATGACCATCCCCAGGATCGTCTCGAGGGTCACGGAGACGAGCGCGAAGACGACCGTGTTCAGCACCGCGCGCCACCAGTCGCCGTCGCTCGCGAGCGCGGCGAAGTTCGCCATCCCCACGAGCTCGTGGCCCTCGAGGTTCGAGAGGTTCGCGTTCGTGAACCCGAAGTAGATGGTGCGGAGGAGCGGCCAGCCCGCGACGGCCGCGAGCACGGCGAGCATCGGCAGCACGAACAGCCAGGCGGCGTTCCGCCGCTGCCGGGTCAGCCGCGAGGGCGCCGCGGTCGGGCGCGCGCCCGGACGGACCGGGTGCGCGCCGGACGGCGCCGCCGCGGGCGGGATCGCGCCCATCCGCCCCTACCACTTCCCGCCGCGCGAGAGCCGATCGAGCCCCTTCGAGAGGCGGGCGAGGCTGTCCTGGGCCTTCGAGCGCCCCGTGAGCGTCTCGTGCACCGCGTTCCAGAACTCGCTCGAGACCTGGTTGTACTTCGCGCCGGTCACGCGCGACGGCCGCGCCACGGCGCTCGTGAACGTGTCGAGCAGCTCGCCGAAGAACGGGTTGGCCTTGAGGATCTCCTCGTCCTTGTAGAGCGCCGGCCTCGTCGGGTTGAGGCTCGCGGTGAGCGCGGCGCGCTTCTGCTCCTCGGGGCCAGTGAGCCACATCGCGAGGTCGATCGCCGCCTTCTGGTTCTTCGAGTACTTGTTCACGGCGAGCTGCCAGCCGCCGAGCGTGCCGGTGTGCTTCCCGTCCGGTCCGCCCTTCGGCAGCGGCGCGACGCCGACCTTCCCCTTCACCGGGCTGTCGGCGGCCTGCGAGAGCGCCCACGCGTACGGCCAGTTCCGCATGAACACCGCGTTGCCGGACTGGAACCCCCCGCGCGCCTCCTCCTCCGCGTAGTTGAGGACGCCCTCGGGCGAGATGGTCCTGATCCAGGACGCCGCGAGCGTCAGCGCCTGCGCCGCCTTCGGGTTGTCGATGGTCACCTTGCCCTTCGGGTCGACGATCTGTCCGCCCCCGAAGCTGTCCACCCACTCGAGGGCGTTGCAGGTGAGCCCCTCGTACGCGCGACCCTGGAAGACGAAGCCCCACATGCTCGCGTTCCCGGCCTTGCGCTCGCCGTCCTGGACGAGCTTCGCGGTCTCCGTCAGCTCCTGCCAGGTGGCCGGGACCTTGCGCCCGTACTTCTCGAGCAGGTCCTTGCGGTAGTAGAGGAGCCCCGCGTCCGTGAACCACGGCAGCGCGACGAGCTTCCCGCCCACGGTGTTCGCCTGGATGATGGCCGGGAAGTGCTGGCCGATGACGTCCTTCGGCACTGCCTGGCTCAGGTCCGCGAGGTGCTGCGCGAGGAGCCCGGGCCACACGACGTCGATGCGGAGCACGTCGATGTCGCCGGACTTGGACGAGAGGAGCTGCTGGTACTGCGCGAGGATCTCGTTGCTCTCCTTCGGCGTCGAGACCACGCGCACCTGGTTGCCGGTCTTCTTCGCCCAGGCCTCAGCGCCGCTCTTGCAGAGGTCGAACTCGACCCCGACCGAGCCGCACGCGATGGAGACCGTGGCACCTCCCTGCGCCGAGGCGGTACCCGCGGAGAGGACACCCGCCGCGAGCCCCGGGACGAGCAGCGCGTGGACGAGGAGGGCGAGGCGACGAGCGAGCATGGGGATCTCCTTTCGAGGGCGGCGCGGCGGTCGCGTCCGGAACGACCCGCGCGCGGCGCGCGCCGGTGGTGACACCGAGTGGATCAACGATGTGAACTGTGGACGGCTTTGGACCGCGTCAACTGAAAGAGCACCTCGTGTAGCACCGTGAGTGCGAGCGCGACGAAGAGCACCGCCGGCGCGATCGCGCCGACCCCCGCCCGGGCGGCCAGCACCCCCAGCGCGCCGGGCAGCGCCGCCGCGGCCAGGGTCGCCGCGGTCACCTGGAACCCGACCGCGTGCGGCGTCGTGTCGTGGCCCAGCCGGTCCGGGGTCCGCGCCATGAGCGTCGGGTACACCGGCGCGAGGCTCGCCCCGAGCAGGACGAGGCCCAGCCGGCCGGCGAGGCCGGCGCTCGCCGCGAACGCGGCGCTCCCGGCGACCGCCCCGGCCGTCGCCAGCCGGAGCAGCCGGTCCGGCCCGACGCGCTCGACCACGAAGCCGAGCGCGATCCGCCCCGCCGCGATGCTCCCCCAGTACGCCGCGGTCCAGGCCCCGGCGCGCTCGACGTCGAGGCCGCGCGCCTCGCGGAGCACCGTGAAGCACCACTGCCCCGCCCCGGCCTCGAGCCCCGTGTAGACGAAGAAGATCCCGATCTGCAGCCACACGCGGCCGCGCCGGAGCGCGTCGCGCGTCCGGACCGGCGCCGGCGCCGGCTCGCCGCCCCCCGCGGCCGCGGCCGGGCCGCCCCACCGGCCCCGCGTCGAGAGGAACGCGAGCGCCATGGCGCCGAGGGCGGCCGAGAGCAGCGCGTAGCCGGCACGCCAGGGCGCCCCGCGCGCCAGGACCGCGGTCATCGCGAGCGGTCCCGCCGTCGCGCCGAGGCTGTACGCCGCGTGCATCCAGTTCAGGTGCCGCACCGGGAAGTGCCGCGCCGCGTACCCGTTCAGCGCCGCGTCGATCGCGCCCGACCCGAGCCCGACGAGCGTGCCCATGCCCAGGAACGCGAGCCACGCCGGCGCGAGCGCCTCGCCTGCGAGGCCGAGCGCCACGAGCCCGCTGCTCCCGGCGAGCAGCCCGCCCACGCCGACCGCGGCGACCAGCCGGCCGGCGAGCGCGCCGGACACGGAGTAGCCGGCGATGGTGGCCGCGAGGGCCAGGCCGAGCTCCGCCTGCGACCGGCCGAAGGTGGCGCGGAGCGAGGGCCACGCGACCCCGATGACGGTGTCCGGGAGGCCGAGTGACACGAAGGCGGCGTAGGCGAGCGCGAGCAGGGCGGCGGCGGGGCGGCGCATCGGGACGCCGTGTCGGTAGCCGATCCCGGCCGCCGCGGCAGCGGAATCGAAGGGTGCGGCGGGAGGTCCGCCGGGCACGTCTTTTGCGACTTCACCGAAGGTCCCGTATACTTTCGGCGCACACGGACGCTGCGGAGGTCGGGCTGCTCACGGACGGCGAAACCTCCACGCTGGTGGCGCGCCTGGGCGTCGAGGACCAGCGCAGCGGCGGCGTGCTGCTCGTCGACGACGAGGCCCTGAACCTCAAGGTCCTCGCCGACCTGCTCGCCGACGACTGGACGGTCCACTGCGCCTCGTCCGGGGCCGAGGCGCTCGAGCTCGCCGCGCACGTCCCGCTCGACGTCGTGGTCGCCGACCAGCGCATGCCGGGCATGACGGGCGTCGAGCTGCTCGAGGAGCTCCGGCGGCGCCGCCCGGACCTCGCCGGGATCGTCCTCACCGCCTACAGCGACCTGCACGCGCTCGAGTCCGCGATCAACCGCGCGAACGTGTTCCGCTTCATGAGGAAGCCCTGGGAGGCGGCGGAGATCCTCCGCGCGCTCGAGCAGGCGGCGGCCCACGTGGTCCAGCGCCGGACCATCGACCGGCTCGTCACCCTGCTCGCGAACCGCAGCGAGGAGCTGCGAGCGTCGCTCGATCAGGTGCAGCACCAGCAGCAGGTCATGCTGCACCTCGAGCGGCTCGGCACCATCGGGCAGCTCTCGGCCGGCGTCACCCACGACCTCCGGAACGTCATGGTCGCGCTCCGCAGCGCCGACTGGGAGATGACGAACGCCGCGGTGTCGCCGGCGATGCGCGAGATCATCGGCCTCGGCCTCGCCGGGATCGACAACCTCCTCCGGACGCTGCAGACGCTCCACGAGTACGCGCGCACCGGCGCGCTCGAGCTGCAGCTCGCGCGCGTCGATCCGGCGACGGTGCTGCACGACGCCATCGCCATCGCCCGGATGGACCTCGCCTTCAAGCTCCGGCGCGTCCGGAGCGAGGCGCCCGCCGGGCTGCCGCCGGTCGCGGCCGACCGCCAGAAGCTGACGCAGGTCCTCGTGAACCTGGTCCGGAACGCGCTCCACGTGACGCCGAACGGCGCGTCCGTGCGCGTCCTCGCGGCGTCCCGCGACGACGGCGCGGTGGAGTTCGTCGTCGAGGACGAGGGGCCCGGCGTGCCGCCCGAGATCCGCGAGCGCCTGTTCAGGCCGTTCGTGTCGACGAAGGGCGACCAGGGGCTGGGGCTCGGGCTCTACATGGCGCGGCTCATCGTCGACTCGCACGGCGGCCGGATCCAGGTCGCGGATCGGGCCGGCGGCGGCGGCAGGTTCGAGGTGATCCTCCCGGCGGCACGCGCCGCGGAGGACGTGCGGGGGCACGGAGAGGGAGGGTGACGTGGCGATGAGGAAGGACAACGTCGAGCGGGACGCCGCGCCGCCCGACGCGGGGAGCGGCGACTTGGCGTCGCGGGGCGCCCGGCCCGCGCCGGCCGCGCGTCCGGTGGGCGTCGGGCGCGTGCGCACCTACGAGGAGCTCGACGGCGCCGAGGGGCGCGCCGTGTTCTTCCGGCCGCACCGGTACACGGCCGCCGACCTCGCGCCGGTCCGCGGAACGGTCCTCCTCGCCCTGGGCGGGCTCGAGCGCGTGTGCGCCCTGCACGACGTGTCGCAGAACGGCGCCGCGTTCTTCTGGCCGCGCGGCGTGCCCGTCGAGGCGCGCCAGCGCGTGGAGCTGACGGTCCTCTTCGACGAGCACCAGGCCTTCCGCGGCGCGGGCGTGGTGGGATCCGTGCGCGACCAGGGCGGCGCCCCGCTCGTCGGCGTCTCGTTCGAGGACTTCCTCCTCGACGTCGACGAGGTGCTGCAGCTCCGCGCGGTCCAGCGCTGGGCCGCGGAGGATGCCCAGCCGGCGAGCACGGAGCGCAGGTGGTCCGTCGCGGGCTGCGAGCGCTACAAGGCGCTCGTCGCCGAGCTGCGCCTCCTCCTCGAGGACGCGCAGCGCGAGCTCTCCGCGCTGGAGGCGCGGCTGCCCTGGCACGTGCTCCACGGGAAGGACAACCCCGCGCGCGCGGCGCTGGTGGACCAGCTCCGGACCGACTTCGTCCCGGAGACGATCCGGCTGACCGAGGCGCTCGACGTGGCGGTCCGCGAGCTCCCGGAGGGCCACCGGGATCCTGCCGCGCGGGAGTGGTCGTACCGCTACCTCGACGAGTTCCTGATGCAGTCGCCCGGGTGCCACCGCGCGCGCCACAAGCCGTTCGGCTATCCCGGCGACTACCAGGTGATGAACTTCATCTACGGCCAGCCGTTCGAGGGCGCCTCGCTCTTCGCCCGCGCCGTGGAGCTGGCCTTCTGGCACTCGCGCTCCGCGATCGCCGTGCGCGCGCGGAAGGATCTGCTGAAGCGCGAGCTCCGGGCGCTGGTCTCGCGGCGCGACGGGGGCGAGGGGCCGGTGCGCGTCCTCTCCATCGCCTCGGGGCCCGCGCAGGAGCTCGTCGAGCTCCTCGACGAGCTCGAGGACCTCCCGCGCGCCGTCGAGATCGTGTTGTTCGAGCAGGACGAGAACGCGCTCGCGCACGCCTGGCGGCGGCTCCAGCCGGCCGCGCGCGCCCGGTTCCCCGGCCTCGTGTCGTTCACGTTCCTGCACGACTCGATCAAGCGCCTGCTCCGCGACCCCCGCCTCTTCTCGCCGTTCGGGCACTTCGATCTGATCTACTCGGCCGGGCTCCTCGACTACCTGCAGGCGCGGACCGCGGCGGTGCTCACGCGCCACCTCGCCCAGGCGGCGGCGCCCGGCGGGCGCGTGCTCGTCGCGAACATGGTCGACCACCCGGCGCGCTGGTACCTCGAGGTGCCGCTGGACTGGCCGCTCGTGTATCGCACCCACGACGAGCTCCTCGAGATCGGCGCGGCGGCGTTGCCCCGCGCGGCGCTGCGGATCCTCGAGGAGGACAGCGGCGCGAACCCCTTCCTCGAGCTCGTCCCGCCGTAGATGGACCCGAGCCAGGCGGAGATCGAGGCGCGCTGGCGCCGCTGGCTCGTCGAGCGGAACCGCCGCGGGCTGCGGATCGGGCTGATCATCATGATCACGCTCTATCCGGCGTTCGGGCTCCTCGACTGGCTGCTCGCGCCGCCGCGCGCGGTCCCGTGGCTCTGGGCGACTCGGGCCCTCGTCACGGTGGTGACGCTGGTGCTCTTCCCCGTGCTGCGGACGCGCTTCTTCGAGCGCTGGGGCGAGCTCGTGAGCGCGACCTACGTCTGGCTCGCGGCCGGCGCGGTCGCGGCGATGACGTCCACGCTCGGCGGCCTGTCCTCGCCCTACTACGCCGGGCTCTCGCTGATCCTGCTCTCGGCGGGGCTGCTCCTCGTGTGGCGCCTCCCCGTCGTCGTCGTCACGCACTCGGCGGTCGTCGCGACCTTCATCGTCGGGAACGCGGTCGCCGGCCAGATCGGCCCGGCCGCCACCGTCTCGTCCAACCTCGCCTTCCTCTGCACGACCGCGCTCGTCGCAGCCGTCGGTCAGGTCCTGTTCTACCGGACGCAGCGGGAGCAGATGGTGCAGCGGGTGCGGCTCGAGCGGATCACCGCGAACCTCGAGCGCGCCCACGCCGACCTCCAGCAGCTCGATCAGTTCAAGTCGCGGTTCTTCGCGAACATGACCCACGAGCTGCGGACCCCGCTCGCGATGGTGCTCACGCCGCTCGAGCTCCTCCTCCAGGGCGAGATGGGCACGTTCAGCGAGGCCCAGCGGAACGCGTTCGGCAGCATGTTCAAGAGCGCGCTCAAGCTCCTGAAGCTCATCAACGACCTCCTCGACCTCTCCCGGCTCGAGGAGAGCCGGCTCCGGCTCGACATCGCGGACCACGACCTCGTCGCGCCCCTGCGGACGCTCACCGAGCAGACGCAGGTGCTCGCGCAGCGGAAGGACATCTCCCTCGCGTTCCGCGCGAGCGCCGACCGGCTGGTGGTCCGCGGCGACCTCGAGCGCCTCGAGCGCGTCTTCGTGAACCTGCTCTCGAACGCCATCAAGTTCACGCCGCCCGGCGGGCACGTGCGCCTGTCGGCGCTCGACGGCGAGGGCGCCGTATCGGTCGTCGTCGAGGACGACGGCCCCGGGTTCCCGCCGGAGGCCGCGGAGAAGATCTTCGAGCGCTTCTACCAGGTCGACATGGCGGGGACGCGCCGGCACGGCGGCGCCGGGATCGGCCTCGCGCTCGCCCGCGAGCTGGTCCAGCTCCACGGCGGGACCCTCGTCGCGACGAGCGATGGGCGCTCCGGCGCGCGGTTCGTCGCGACGCTCCCGAAGGACGCCGCCCACCTCCCCGCCGCGACCGCGCCCGAGCGCGCCGCGGGCGCGGACGGCGGGCTCGATTGGGCGGTCCAGCTCGCGAACCGGACGGAGTTCCGGCTCCTCGACATCGACGAGGCCACGGAGCGCCGCGTCGTCGAGCGCGACGCGGACGAGGAGGCGCGGCCGTACACGGCCATCGTGGTGGAGGACAACCCGCAGGTCATCCAGGTCGTCCACATGACGCTGCGCCGGGAGTTCAAGGTGTTCACCGCGCCGGACGGCCTGAAGGGGCTGGAGATCGCGCTCCGGGAGCGGCCGAACCTCGTCGTGACGGATCTCATGATGCCGGGCATCGACGGGCTCGAGCTCACGCGGCGGCTCCAGGCCGACCCGCGAACGCGCCACGTCCCCGTCCTGATGCTCACGGCGCGCGGCGAGCTCGACGACCGGGTGCAGGGGCTCGAGACGGGCGTGAGCGCCTACCTCACGAAGCCGTTCTCGCCGCGGGAGCTCGTCACCTGCGCCCGGCAGCTGGTCCGCGCCGAGGAGCAGACCGCCGACCTCGTCCTCACGCACCGGATGGAGTCGGTGGAGATCGTCGCCGCGGGGCTCGCGCACGAGCTCAACAACCCGCTCAACTACGTGAAGAACGCCCTCGCCCGCGTGCGGGACGACGCGGCGCAGGCGGTGGAGCTGGTCCGCGCCGCGCGGTCGCGCGCGCTCGAGGAGCGCGAGCTGGCCCGGCTCGACCGCGCCGCCGAGCGGATCGCGGACATGCTCTGCGTGGCGGACGCGGGGCTCCGGCGCATCGGCCAGACCGTCGAGCTCATGGGCCGCTACGGCCGCGCCGGGTTCCGGCGCGAGGTCGTCCCGCACGATGCGTGGGCCGCGGTGCGCACCGTCGTCGACGTGGTCCTGCCCGCGACGGGACGCCCGGTCCAGGTCGACGTGGAGCTCTCGGGGGACGGCACCGTCGAGTGCGTCCCGGAGGAGCTGAACCAGGTCGTCACGAACCTCGTCCAGAACGCGATCGAGGCCGCGCCGGAGACCGGCGGCCGCGTGTCGGTCACGGGGCGCGCCGACGATGGCGAGCTGGTGCTCTCGGTGAAGGACAACGGCGGCGGGATCCCGCCCGCCGTGCTCGGGCGAATCTTCACGCCGTTCTTCACGACCAAGGGTCCGGGCCGCGGGATGGGGCTCGGGCTCACGATCACGCGGCGCGTGGTCCAGGGGCTCGGCGGAAGCCTGCAGGTGTCGAGCTTGCCCGGCGAGGGTGCCGAGTTCGTCGTACGCCTTCCGCGGCGACGCGGATAGGTCCGCGCGCCGCGGCGCGCGACCATCTGCCTCGTGCGGTGATGAGCCGCTCCCACTTCGGGCGTCTTCCTCCGCGCGCACGCGGATTGGTACGGTGCCCACCTCCGCTGGAAACGAATGGGGATCCGCGCGCTGCGCGGGAAGGGGGACCCGCCATGACCACCTTACCGACCGTGAAGATCGCGGCAGAAGGCCTCCGCACGCTGCCCGGCGACGACGTGCGCCAGCTGCTCTGGCGCTTCGCCGACCGGTTCGATCTCCAGATGCTCGTGCAGTCCGCGCGCGGTGTCGCGCGCGGCCCCGTCGCGCGCCTCGTCGCGGGGGGCGGCCGGAACGTGCACGAGTGGACCCCGGAGAAGGGCGCGCTCCTCGAGGCCTACGACGCGGCGGGGATCACCTCCGCGTTCATGGAGCCGGCCGACGGCGGGTTCATCGAGGGCCCGAAGAACCTCGCGCTGGCGCTCATGGCGTTCGAGCTCGCGTGGGTGGACGCGGGGGCGGCGACCGGCGCGCTCGCGGGCTTCCTCGGCCTCTCGCCGATCAAGGAGCGCGGGACGCCGGAGCAGGTGCACCGGTACATGTCGCTGGCCTCGACCGGCGACGGCAAGAAGCCGTGGCGCGCCGCGTTCGCGCTCACCGAGCCCATCCCGTACGTCGGCGTGGACACCGGGATGCTCTCCGGCCGCGTGCGCGTCCTCGAGTGGAAGGAGGGCGCCGAGCCGGTGCTCCACGTCGAGAAGCGCGGCCGGTTCATCACGAACATGGGGTTCGCGAACTTCGTCACCGCGGCGGTGGACTCCGGCGACCCGCGCATCAAGGGCAGCTGCATGGTGATCCTGGAGGAGACGGATCCGGGCACCTTCGACCGCGGCACGCCCACGAAGAAGCTCGTCCACCAGCTCTCCTCGACGAACGACCCCATCTTCAGCCTCGACGTCCCCGCGAGCCGGATCGTGGGCGGCTACGACGTGAAGGACGGCGTCATCGTCCCGCGCTTCTCGCACTCCGAGGTGATCGAGGCGGTGTTCCGCCGGACGCGCGTCACCGTCGGCGTCATGACCGCGGCGAAGCTCCTCTCCGCGATCGAGCCCATCATCCGCTACCAGCGCGGCCGGTTCCGGGGCGCCGAGCAGGCCGCGCCCGGCTCGCTGCGGTGGGAGCTCGGCATCCAGCAGCGGGAGGACGCGCTCCACCGGCTCGTCGAGATCTGGGCCACCGGCGAGGCCGCCGCGTCGCTCGGATTCGCAGCCGCGCGGACGTTCGACGCGCTCGATCCGCTCGAGCGGGAGAAGGAGGCGCTGCTCGCCGCCGAGTGCATCCGCGGCGGGCGCGCGGAGCTGAAGCGCATGAAGCTCGTCGAGGCGTCGGCCCTCGAGCTGCTCGCGCTCGAGGCGCGGCCGCGCGGTGGCCGGGACGAGGCGCGGCTCGCGGCGCTGCGGGCGGATCCGCTGGTCCGGTACGCGCTCCTCGACGCGCAGGCGAACGTGCTCTGCCCCGCGGCGAAGCTCTGGAACACCGGCCACGGCGCGACGGTCCTCCGCGAGGCCGTGTCGCTCATGGGCGGCTACGGCATCACCGAGGACTGCCCCGGCTTCCTCGGGCAGAAGTGGATGGACGCGCAGCTCGAGGCGACGTACGAGGGCCCGGAGGCGGTGCAGCGCCGTCAGCTCTCGGTGACGATGACGCAGCCGCTCTTCCTCGCGCAGGTCCGCGCCTGGGTCCGCGAGCTGCGGCACGTCTCGGCGGGCCGGCCGGGCACGGGCGCGTGCACCCTCGCCACCGCGTTCGAGCTGTGGCTCTGGACGATGCGGCACGTCGAGGGCGCCACGGACGCCGCCGGCGCCCGGCTCCTCCAGAGCCCGCGCCAGGGCGTCTCGTTCCCGCTCGCCGACGCGCTCTCCTGGCTCGTCGCGGCGCGCCAGCAGATCCTGGACGTCCTCGAGCTCCAGGAGAAGGGCGCCGCCAACGCCGCCCTCGCCGAGGCGCTCCCCGGGCTGGTGTCGTTCCTCGGGGACCTCTCCCACGTGCAGGCCGCGCGCGCGGCGGGCGAGGTCGGGCGGATCTGCGCCGAGCTGGTCCACGGCTACAACCGCCACCCGGCCTGGGACGCGGACGGCCTGACCGCCTGCTGGCAGGCCCAGGACCTCGACGCGCTCGAGGGCATCTTCCCCGGGCTCGCCGGCTGCGCGCTCGATTCGGTCTCGGGCGAAGCCCACCCGGACAAGGAGGGGCCGTGCGCCTCGTGCCGCGGCGCCTCGGACTTCCGCGCGCTCCGGGTGAAGCTCGACGGCTGCCTCACCGGCGCGAAGCTCGCCCAGGACCGGGCCGCGGAGGCGCTCTCGAAGGTGATGATCCCCGAGGCCCTCGACTACCCCGCGTAGCGGACGAAGGAGCGAACCTTGGAACGCCCGTCGATGGCGGTGGACGTCGCCTGCGTCGGCTTCGGCCCGGCGATGGCCGGCTTCCTCCTGACCCTCTCCCGGCGCCTGGCCGATCCCGGGAAGCCGCCGCTCGAGAGCGCCGCGGCGCCCGGTCTCCCGCTGCAGGTCGCGTGCTACGAGCGCGCGGACGGGCTCGGGTTCGGCGTGTCCGGCGCCGTGACCCGCGCGCGCGCGATCCGCGCCGCGATCCCGGATCTCGACCCCGCCGCGATCCCCATGGCCGCGCGCGTGGTGAACGAGAAGGTCCTGTACCTCCTCGATCCCGTCGGCGCGAGCCGGCGCTCGGCGGCGCTGCGCGGCGCCGACGCCACGATCCGCGCCCTCCGCTTCGCCCTCCCCTACGACGCCGAGGCCCTCGAGCTGCCCTGGACCCCCGCGTTCCTGCACAAGTCCGACGGCCTCGTGCTCTCGCTCGGCCAGTTCATGCAGTGGGCCGGCGAGCGCGTCCTCGCGACCGGCACGGTCCAGCTCTGGCCCGGGACGCCGGTGGCGGGCCCGCTCGTCGAGGACGGCCGCGTGAAGGGGATCCGCCTCGTCGACCAGGGCGTCGATCGCGCGGGACACCCCGAGCCCGGGCACGCGCCCGGCATGGACGTGCTCGCGGCCCTGACGGTGGTCGGTGACGGCCCGGTCGGCCCGGTGGGCCGCGAGCTCGATCGCGCGCTCGGCATGCCGGACGGCCACGCGCGGCGCGAGTGGGCCGTCGGGATGAAGCTCGTGGTCGACCTCGGCCCGGGCGTCGACCTCCCCGCCGGCACGGTCCTCCACACCTTCGGCTTCCCGGAGCCCGAGATCTTCGGGTTCCTGTACGTCCACCCGGACCGCGTGGCGAGCGTCGGCGTCTTCGTGCCCTCGTGGTTCGAGAGCCCGGCGCGGACGACGTACCGGTACCTGCAGCACTACGTCCAGCACCCGTACCTCGCCCGCATCCTCGCCGGCGCGCGGCTGCGGTCGTTCGGGGCGAAGTCGATCCTCGAGTCCGGCCGCCGCGCCGAGCCCGCCCTCGCAGGCGACGGCTTCGCCCGGATCGGCGAGGGCTCGGGATCGACCAACGTGCTCACGTCGTCCGGCGTGGACGAGGCCTTCGCGACGGGCGTCCAGCTCGCCGAGGGCGTCGTCGAGCTGCTCGAGGCGGGCAAGCCGTTCACGCGCGAGAACCTCGCGGCCGCGTACGTCGCGCGGCGCCGGGCGAGCGCGTTCGAGCGAGAGGCGCGCGTCGCCGAGCGCGCCCGCGACGGCTTCCACCGCGGGGTCGTGACGGGCCTCCTCGGGATGGCGCTCGCGGGGCTCACGAAGGGCAAGGTCGCGCTCGGGCACGAGCCGCCGCCGTCGCGGGAGCAGCTCGACGGCCTGGAGGGGTTCTACGCCGGCAAGATCCCGCCCGCGGAGATCGCCGCCCTCCGCGCCGCGTGCGAGGCGCGGGGCGTCCCGCTGCACGACGCGCTGATGGACCGCGCCGGGTGGCCGCCGGTCGCCCACGACGGCGCGCTCCTCGTCTCGCACCAGGACGCGCTGCTCATGGGCGGCAAGGTACAGGCGCCGTCCGGCTACGCGGACCACGTCGTCTTCCGGGATCCCGGCGTCTGCCGGTCGTGCGGCGCGCGGGTGTGCATCGAGATCTGCTCCGGCGAGGCGCTGCGGCCCGGGCCTGACGGCGTGCCCGCGTTCGACCGGGAGAAGTGCCTGCACTGCGGCGCGTGCCTGTGGAGCTGCAGCCAGCCCGCGGCGCCCGGCGCCGAGGAGCCGAACCTGGACTTCCGAGCGGGGGCGGGGGGCCTCCACTCCGCGGAGAACTAGAGGAGAGCCATGACCGCCGGATATCAGCTCGTCGTCCTGGGGAGCATCGTCCCCGACCCGCTGCAGACCCTGGAGCCCGTGCCCGGCCCGGCGCTCCGGAACGAGATGATGCTGCCGGCCGTGCTCGATCCGTGGGCGGCGCACGCGCTGTTCGAGGCGGCCCACCTCGCCGCCGGGGCGCCCGGCTCGAAGGTGACGCTCGTCTCGCTCGGGCCGAAGGCGAAGCTGCAGCAGGTGATGATGGCCGTCGGGCAGAAGGTGCCGTTCGAGCTCGTCGCGCTCGACGGGCCGGCGTCGGGGTTCGTCGACGCGCACGAGACGGCGGCGCGCCTCGCCGACGCGGTGCGCGCGCTCCCGGGGCTCGACCGGTCGCGGCTGCTGCTCTGCGGCGGGTGGGAGTCCGCGTCCCGCGGCGCCGGGGTGACGCTCCAGCTCGTCGGCGAGCGGCTCGAGATCGCCGACCAGTTCCAGGGCGTCGACGCCGTGAAGGTGCTGCCGGACGGCGCGCTCGAGATCCTGGAGCGCGTCGAAGGCGGGCGCCACCTCGCCTCGGTCTGCGCCGGTCCACCGGCGGTGCTCGGGTTCGCGACGGGCAGCCTGCCCGAGCCGCGGAACGATCCCAAGGTGGGGATGGCGAACATGCGGGCGCTCATGCCGGCGCTCCAGAAGGCCGGGGCGGCGCCGGTCGGCGGCGGGGGCGTGGAGTGGGTGGAGGTCGCGCTCCCGAAGCAGCTCCGGGAGACGCGCATCGTGAAGGACCGCTCGCCGGCGGAGATCGCCGCCGAGATCGTCGAATGGATCGGGCGCGACTGACGCCGGGGGACGCCATGGAAAAGGTACTCTTCCTCTGCCACACCGACGCCTCCGGCGCGCTCCCGCGCGCCGCGCTCGAGGCGCTCTCCGCCGCGAAGGAGCTCGCGAGCGCCCCCGGGGCCACGCTCACCGCGGCCGTGTTCGGCGCGGGCGCCGGCGCCGCCGCGGCGACGCTGGGCGGCGCCGGGGCCGCGCGCGTGCTCGCCACGGACGGCAACGACGTCGAGGTCCCGCGCTTCGCGACCGACGCCGCCGCCGCCACCGCGCTCGCCCGCGCGGCGGAGGCGACCATCGTCGTCGCGCCGCACACGTCGCGGCTCGCCCGGGTCATGGCGGCCGTGTCGCTGCGCCTCGGCGGGAAGATCGACACGCACGTGACGGCGATCCGCCCGGGCGCGGCGCCCGCCGCGACGCGGTGGCTCTACCGCCAGCGCATCGAGGCGACGCTCCGGCGCGCCGAGCGCCCCTGGATCCTGCTCGTGGATCCCGGCGTCGCACCGGCGTGGCAGCCCGGCGGAGAGGCCGGCGCGGTCGAGGCGATCTCCGTGACCGCCGCCGCGACGCGGACGCGCGTCGTCGGCGAGCGCACGCCGGGCTCCGGCGCGTCCACCATCCGGCCCGACGCGAAGCTCCTCTTCGTCGCCGGCGCGGGGTGGACCAAGAAGCAGGCCGACGGGAAGATCCACGGCGAGGACGCGGAGACGCTCATCCTCGGGTTCCTCGAGCGCGCGGGCGCGTCCCTCGGCTCGTCGAAGTCCCTCGTGGACCAGGCCGGCGAGGGTCACGCCGTGCTCCGGTTCATGAGCCACCTGAACCAGGTGGGCCAGACCGGCTCGACGCCCCGCCATCCGAAGGGGCTCTCCACCTGCTGCCACGGCGAGGAGCCGCACGTGGTCGGCTGGCGGTTCGTCCGCGAGCGCCGCGCCGTGAACCTGGACCCGAGCTGCGGGTGGGCACGCGGCAAGGCGGACGTGCTCTACGTCGCCGACGCGTTCGCCGTCATGGAGCGGGTGAACGCGCTGCTCGTGGCGAAGGCGGCGGGGAAGTAGGTCGGCGCGCCGCGGCGATCCGGTCGTCATCGACCGGAGGAGCCCGGTTCCCGCTGCCGCGCCGGGGTGCCTCGACGAGGCGGCCCCGTGATCCGGCGCGGCGTTCCGTTGTACGGTGTCCGTCCACCCGAACGCGGAGCAGCGCGTCGTGCCCGGAACGGACGAGCCGAGCCCAGGAGGCGCGAAGGGAGCCGGCGCTCCCGCGCTCTCCGTGCTCCTGCGCGAGCTGGTCTCCGCGCCCGCCGCTCCGATGCCGTGGGCGGAGGGGCTCTACCCGGGACGGGTCATCGGCCGCTTCGAGCTGGTCCGGGAGCTCGGCCGCGGCGGGTTCGGGGTGGTGTTCGAGGCGCGCGACCGGGAGCTGGGCAGGTCCGTGGCGTTCAAGGCGGTCTACCCGGGCACCTCGCCGCGCGCGGGCGAGCAGCTCCTCCGCGAGGCGGAGGCCATCGCGCAGCTCCAGCACCCGAACCTCGTGACGCTCTTCGACGTCGGCCGGTGCGCGCTCGGCCCGTTCCTCGTCCTGGAGCTGCTCCGGGGCCGCACGCTCAAGGACCGGATCGAGCTCGGGCCGATCCCCGTCCCGGAGGTGCTGGCGATCGCGATGGACGTCGCGGCCGGCCTCGCCCACGCGCACGCCGCGGGCGTCGTGCACCGGGACCTGAAGCCGTCGAACGTCTTCCTCTGCGAGAGCGGCGCCGTGAAGGTGCTCGACTTCGGGATGGCGCACGCGTTCGGCCGCCAGCGCGTGAGCGGCGGCACTCCCGCGTACATGGCGCCGGAGCAGTGGCGCGAGGAGCCCGACGACGCCCGCACCGACGTCTTCGCGCTCGGGGTCCTCCTCCACGAGATGCTCTCCGGCGACCTGCCGTTCGGCCCCGAGGGCGAGGCGCTCCGCGCCGGCACGCCCGCGCCACGCCTCGAGGTGCCCGGCGCGCCCGCGCTCCCGGAGCTGGTCGCGTGCTTGCTGGAGCTGGATCCGGCGCGCAGGCCGCGCGACGCCGCCGACGTGCTCGACCGCCTGCGCGCGATCGCGGCGCCGGCGCCGGGCCCCGCCGCGCGGCGGCGGCTCGCCCGGATCACCGCCGCGGTGCTCGCGTCCGGGCTCCTCGCCGGCGCCGTCGCGCTCACGCTCCACCGCGGGCACGCGACCGCGCGGCCGGCGGGGCCGCGCACCGTCGCGGTGCTCCCGTTCGCGAGCCTCTCGGCCTCGCAGGACGACGCGTTCTTCGCCGACGGCGTGCACGGAGAGCTCATCACGCAGCTCGCGCGCCTCTCCGGCCTCCGCGTCATCGCCCGCGGCTCCGTCCAGCAATACCCGCCCGGCGCGCGGGACCTCCGCGCCATCGGGGCGGCGCTCGGGGCCGACACGATCCTCGAGGGCACCGTGCAGCGCGCGGGCGACCGCGCCCGCATCGCGGTCCAGCTCGTCGATCCGCGGAGCGGGACCGAGCTGTGGGCGAATCGGTTCGATCGGGCGGCGTCCGACGTCTTCGCGATCCAGACGGAGGTCGCCCTCGAGATCGCGGGGGCGCTCGGCGCGACGCTCAGCGCCGCCGAGCGCCGGGCCATCACGCGCCCCCCCACGCGCGATCGCGAGGCGCACGACCTGTTCCTGCGCGGGCTCTACTACTGGCAGCGCTCGATGGGCGTCGAGTCGGACAACCGAACCGCGGAGGAGCTGCTCGAGAAGGCCGCCGCGCGCGATCCGGCGTTCGCCCTCGCCGAGGCGTGGCTCGCCGCGGTCACCGTCGAGTGGAAGGAGGACTGCGACGCGGCCCGCCGGCACGCGGCGGCGGCCGCCGCCCTCGAGCCCGATCTCCCCCAGCTGCACGTCGCGCTGGCGGAGATCTGCGACGTCTGCGACCACGACACGCGTGCGGCGATCCGGGAGCTCGAGCACGCCGTCCGCGCGGCCCCCGGCGACGCGACCGCGCGCGCGCTGCTCGGGACGATGCGGACCACCGTCGGCGCGTACGACGCCGGGCTCGACGACCTGCGCCTCGCGCTCGCGCTCGACCCGCGCTCGTACCTGGGCGCGATCGGCCTCGCACGCGAGCTCGTCATCGTGCGGCGGTTCGACGAGGCGGAGCGGGCCTGCGACCGCGCCCGCGAGCTCGCGCCCGGCGACGTTCACGGGCTGGTCCTCTGCGCGCTCGTCCCATTCTGGCGCGACGGGGACCTCGCGCCCGCGCGGCACGCGCTCGACCAGCTCCCGCGGGAGCTGCCGAGCGCCGGCAACGGTGCGTGGTCGCTGTTCCAGCTGCTCGCGGTGTTCCCCGACGAGGCGCTCCGCCTCGCGGCGCAGGACCGGCTCGCGTCGCCGTTCTCGTCGCGGCCGCTCATCCCCCGGGCGTACGTGGTCGGCGCGGCGCACGCGGCCCGGGGGGAGCCGGAGGCGGCGCGGGCCGCGTTCGCCGAGGCGCTCCCGGACCTGGAGGCGCGGGCGCGGGCGGAGCCCACGAGTATGCTCGCGTGGCTGTTCCTCGCGCGGGCCGAGGCCGGCGTCGGGCGCGCGGACGAGGCGCTCCGCGACGCGGGCCGCGCGGCCGCGCTCGCGTCCGAGCCCGAGCACCGCGCGAGCGCGCAACGGTTCGTCGCCGAGATCGCGGCGGCGGCCGGGCGCCCCGCCGACGCAGTCGACGCGCTCCGCGAGGTGCTCGCGCGGCCGGACGGCCTCGTCACTCCCGCGGCGCTCCGCGTCGACCCGCGGTTCGCGCCGCTGCGCGGCGATCCACGGTTCGACGCGCTGGTCGTGGACGCCGCGGCGCGCCAGGCCGGCGGCGCTACTCCGCGAGCCCTTCCTCCCGGAGCCGCTCCGCGAGCCGCTCCTTGAGCCGCTCGTAGCGCTTCCGGAGCGCGGCCGGCTCGACCGGCGCGCCCTCCGCGGAGAGGACCTCCGCGACGTCCGCCCACTCGAGCTCCTGGTCCAGCCGGAGGAAGAGCAGCGTCTGCTCCTCGGCCGTGAGCGAGCCGCGGATCCGATCGAGCGCGCGCCGCCGCTGCTCGTCCCGGATCACGGAGCGGGTGCGGATGTCCTCGGCGAGCCGGGAGGCCTCGCCCGTCTCGAAGCGACGGCCGCGCCGGCGCCAGGCGTCGCTCCGGACGTGCATGGCGGCGCACCACGCGATCTTGTACGCCCACGTGCGGAACGACGCCTCGCCGCGGAACCCCTCGATGCCGCGCCAGAGATCCTCCGCGAAGTGGCTGAACGCGTCGGCGGCGTCCTCCTCGTCGCGCAGGATCGAGCGGAGGTAGCCGAACACGCTCGGCCCCAGCTCGCGGATCGCCTCGGTCGCGGCTGCTCGGGGGTCCCCGGCCGCGATGAGCGCGCGCACCCGCTGGTCGACCGACATGTGCGGAAGGGTACCCCGGCCGAGCCGCGCACGCGAGAGGGCGACAGGCAAAACCGAGCGACGGAGGCGGGATCCTGAGGATCTCCGCCCCGTCGCTCACCCACCCCGCCACGCGATCGGTGGACGCCGCGTGGCGTCCCGGAAGATGAGACCCGGGACGCGGGCGCGTGTGACGCGTGGCACGGAAGATCCCGGCCAGGGCGACGACGCGCGCCACGCTAACGGGGCGACGAGCGACTCCGTTCTCCGTTGCCGTTCTCCGTTGCCGTCACCGGACCCGTTTCCGTGGCCCGCTTCCCGTCTGCCCGGGACAGGGGACACGGGACTCGAATCACGCTGAACGGAGAAGTCGGCAACGGCAACGGCGACGGCGACGGCAACGGCGACGGCGAAGCGCGGCCCCGTTACCCGATGATCGCCAGCGAGAACTCAGCGCCGTTGCAGACGATCCTCGCGGAGCGACCGGTCTTCGTCGCGGTCACGGCGCCGAGCCGCGTCTCCCCGGCATCCCACTCGGAGCCGAGCGCCTTCAGGAGGTCCTCGCGGATCTTCTCGCAGCCGGACTTCGGGGACGGGGCGGAGAGCGTGACGGAGCGGACCGCGTCGCGGTCGGCGAGACCTGCGATCGCAACCTGGTCGAACCGGTACCCGGCGACGACGACGCTCGACTTGGCGGTCGCGGTCCGGCCGCCCAGTCCGGCGGCGTCGCGGAGGTGCGGGTCGAGCCGCGCGAGCGCGTCGTGCGCGGACGCCCACGCCTGGCCCGGGGCGGCAGGCAGCGCGGCCTCGACGGTCGGCTGCGCCGCCGTGCGGGAGCAGGCCGCGGTGACGAGAAGGAGGAGGGGGAACGAGAGGCGCAGCGCGCTGGGGATCGAGATCATGGTCGGTGACTCCCGAGTCAACGGCGGGGCGATATACACCCGCGCGCCGTCCCAGGGAAGCCCCGGCGTCGGCCGAGAGCGGACGGAGGGGATGGGGACCCCACGGGGTGGGTGAGGGCAGCCCCCGCAGACCTACAGCGTCATCCGTTCGCCCTGAGCCGTCTCGAGGGCGGCTCGCCGCGCTCGTTCGTGGTTCGACAGGCTCACCACGAACGGTTCTCGCGCTGGACCGCCGCCGCGACGTCTTCCGGGCGCTCGACCAGCGCGTCCGCCCCGGCGGCGCGGAGCTCGTCCGCGCTGCCGTAGCCCCAGAGGACGCCCACGGCTCGCAGCCCGTGCGCGCGCGCCGCCGCGACGTCGTGGAGGCGATCCCCGACCATCACGGCCGCGCTCCCGTGAAGCCCGGTCGCCCGGAGCAGGTGCGCCATCAGCTCGCGCTTGTCGGTCCGCGTCCCGTCGAGCTCGCTCCCGTGGATCGCCTCGAAGAAGCCGGCCAGCTCGAAGTGCCCGACGATCCGCTCCGCGAAGACCGTCGGCTTCGACGTGCAGACGATGAGCCGGTGCCCGGCGGCGCGGAGCGACCCGAGCAGCTCCCGGATCCCCGGGTAGACGCGGTTCTCGTACATCCCCACGGGCGCGTAGCGCTCGCGGTAGAGCGCGACCGCACGCGACGCCTCCGACGCGCGCGCAGGTCCGAGCAGCTCGGCGAAGGACTCGTGCAGCGGCGGCCCGATGTACCGCTCGAGCGCGGCGTCCGGCGGACACGCGATGCCGAGCCGCTCCACGGCGTGCCGGATCGATCGGACGATCCCGTCGCGCGGATCGGTCAGCGTGCCGTCGAGGTCGAAGAGGATGGCGGGGAGCACGGGCGGTCGTGTACCGGAGGCACGTGACGGGGGCAAGCGACCGCCGGTTCCGCGCTTCCGGCGCGCCGCGCGACCTGCCACAATGAAGACCATCCGTACGTCCGACCCGGGTGCACGTTGCACGGCTCCTCCACCTCCCCTCCCCGCCGCTGGCTCCCACCGACGGCGTTCGCCCTCGCCGCGGCCGGCCTCGTCGTCGCCGCGGTGATGATGGCGGTCTGGATGCGCGCCGAGACGCGCCGCCGCGCGGGCGCGGAGCTCGACGCGGTGGCGGCGCTGAAGGTCGAGGCGCTCCAGGAGTGGCGGGAGGACCACCTCCGGAACGCGAGGTACGCGGCCCTGTACCCGTCCATCGCGCGCGCCGCCCGGGCCTCGGCGACCGGCACGCTCGAGCCCACGCTCCGCGCGCACGTCATGGAGATCCTGGGTCATCTCGCGGCGCGCCAGGGCTACGCGTCCATCGCCCTCGTCGGGGCCGACGGACTTCCGCTCGCCGCATGGACGCGGGACGGGCGTCCGGCGAGGCCGGTCGATCCCCGGCTCCTCCGCGCCGCGCTCGCGTCGCCGGACGGCGCCGCGGACGCCCTCCTCGCGGAGGCCGGCGAGGAGCCGCACCTCGACGTGGTGGCCGCCGCGCGCGCCGACGGCGGACCGCCGTGCGCCGTCGCGCTGCGCGTCGACGCGGCCCCGCTGTTCGAGGAGGTCCTCGACCGCTGGCCCGTGCCGACGCGGACCGCGAGCGCCGCGCTCGTGAACGCGGGCGGCGGGGAGGTCCGCGTCTTCTCGTCCGGGCGCGAGCTCCCCGGCGGGCACGCGGCGCTCCTGTCGGCATCGTCGCAGCAGGAGCTCCCGGCGTTCAAGGCGGCGCACGGGGCGATGGGGATCATGCAGGGCGTCGATCCCCGGGGCACGCCGGTGCTGATCGCCATCCGGCCCGTCCCGAGGAGCGACTGGAAGGTGTGCACGGAGGTGGCGCTCGCCGAGATCGACGGGGCGATCCTGCGCCCCGTCGGCGTCATCGCGGCGCTCGCGCTCGCGCTCCTGCTCGCGGGCGCCATCATGCTGGCGCTCTGGTGGCGCCAGGAGTCGGCCCGCGCCGCGATGGAGACCGAGCTGCGCGAGGGCCGCGAGCGGCTCGAGCTCGCGCTCGCGGGCACGCACCGCGTGTGGGACTGGGATCTCACGGCTGGCCGCCTCGAGATCCACCGGCGGTGGGGGCTCGCCGCGCTCGCTCCCGACGCGCACCACGGGACGGTGAGCGAGGTCCTCGCCCGGCTCGTCCACCCCGACGACGCCGCCGAGGTCCGGGCGCGCGTCGAGGCACACCTGCGCGGCGAGACCGCCGTGTTCGAGTCGGAGCACCGGATCGCGTCTCCCATGGCCGAGGTGCGGTGGGTCTTCGTCCGCGGCCGGGTGAGCCGCCGAGACGCACACGGGCGGGCGCTCCGCTTCACCGGCGTCTCGTCCGACGTCACCGAGCGCCGGGCGATCCAGGCGCGGCTCGAGCTCGCGCAGCGGATGGCCGGCCTCGGCATGCTCGCGGCAGGCGTGGCGCACGAGATCAACAACCCTCTCGCGTCTGTCTCCGCCAACCTGGACTTCCTCGCGGCCGAGGGAATCCCGCCGGGCGGCGACCCGGAGCTCGCCGCGGCGCTCTCCGAGGCGCGCGACGGCGCCGACCGCGTCCGGGACGTCGTGCGCGGCCTCCGGGCGTTCTCCAAGCCCGGGCCCGAGGATCGCGGGCCGACCGACCCGGGCGCCGAGCTCGAGGCGGCGCTCCGGCTCGCGCACAACGAGCTCCGCCACCGCGCTCGCGTCGAGGCGCGGATCGCCGACATGCCGCCGGTCGAGGCGGGCGGCCACGAGCTCGGGCAGGTGTTCCTGAACCTGCTCGTGAACGCCGCCCAGGCGATCCCGGAGGGGCGCGCGGATCAGAACGTCGTCCGCGTCGAGGCCGGCACCGACGCGGAGGGGAGCGCGTTCGTCGCGATCCGCGACACCGGCGCCGGGATCCCGCCCGAGGTGCTGCCGCGGATCTTCGACCCGTTCTACACGACGAAGGCGAGCGCCGGCGGCAGCGGCCTCGGCCTCGCCATCGCCCACCGCATCGTGTCCGGGGCCGGGGGCCGCATCGACGTCGAGACGCAGGTCGGGCGCGGCACGTGCTTCCGCGTCACCCTGCCCGCCCGGCGCGGGCCGGTCGACGCGTCGGCCGAGAGCGGCGTCGGCGACGCGACCCCGCCGTCGCGCCGCCGGCTGCTCGTCGTGGACGACGACGCGCTCGTCCTGCGCGCGCTCGTCCGGTCGCTGTCGCGCGCGTACGTCGTCGAGACTGCGAGCTCCGCGCCGGAGGCGCTGGCGCGGCTCGACGCCGGCGAGCGGTTCGACGCGGTGCTCTGCGACCTCATGATGCCGCAGGTGACCGGCATGGAGCTCCACGCGCACATCGCCGCGCGCGATCCGGCGCTCGCGTCGCGCATGGTCTTCATCACGGGCGGCGCGTTCTCCGACGCGGCGAGCCGGTTCCTGGCCGAGACGCGAAACGCCTGGGTCGAGAAGCCCTTCGAGGCAGCGCGCCTCGAGGAGGCGATCGCGCGGGCGCTCGCCGCGGCCGCCTGAGCGCCGGCGTCGAGAGGCGCGGCCGGGCGGTCGGGCCGGCGCCACGCGACGGCCTCACCTTCGGATCACTGGAGGTCGGCATGCTCCGCGTCGTCCCGCCCGCGCTGCACGGCGTTCTCGACTACGTCGTCGCGGCGGCGCTCGTCATCGCGCCGACGCTGCTCGGCGCGTCCGGCGGCGCCGCTGCCATCTGCTTCGTGCTCGGCGTCGGGCAGGCCGCCATGAGCCTCGTGACCGCCTACCCGCTCGGCGTGGTGCCGGTCGTGCCGTTCTGGGCTCACGGGGTGGTGGAGGTCGGATCGGCGGCGCTCCTCCTGTTCCTCGGCCTCCTCACCGGCCCTGCGAGCGGGCTCTTCGTCGTCGTGGCCCTGGCGATCTTCGGCCTCGCGGCGCTCACCGACTACCGGGCGACAGATCGCGATCCGGCGCTCCGCCGTCCCGCGCATGCGCGGGTCTCCGCGCGCCGGCGCTCCTGAGAGCTCGCGCGAAGGGGACGGCCCGGCTCACCCCACCCCCTCCCCTGCCGCCAGCACCTCCTGGACCACCTCCTCCACGTCGGCGTCGGTGGTCCGGTGGTTCACGAAGCACGCGCGGAGCGCGAAGACGCCGCCGACCACCGCGTTCGACAGGTACACCCGCCCGCGCGCGTTCACCGCCCGCAGCAGCGCTGCGTTCCGGGCGTCGGCGTCCGCCGGCCAGCGGTGCCGGAAGCAGACGGCGGAGAGGTCGCCGGCGGCGAGCAGCTCGAGCCGCGGCTCCGCGGCGACGCGCGCCGCGAGGGCGCGCGCGTGCGCGAGGTCCCGGGCGATGGCGGCGCGGAACGCACCCAGGCCGTGGAACTGGATCGACGTCCAGAGCCGGAGCGCCCGGAAGCGCCGCGACAGCTCGACGGACTCGTCGAAGAACGCGAAGCCCTCGACGGCGTCGTCGGAGCCGGTCTTCACGTACTCGCCGGAGTCGGAGAACGCGCGGCGCGCGGCGGCGGCGTCCCGGAAGAGGAGGCACCCGCAGTCGACGGCCTGGTAGAGCCACTTGTGCGCGTCCACCGAGAGCGAGTCCGCACGGCGGAGCCCGGCGAGCCGGTCCGGCGCGGCGAGCGCGGCGAGCGCGCCGTACGCGCCGTCCACGTGGAGCCAGGCGCCGTACCGCGCCGCGACGTCGGCGATCGCGTCGAGCGGATCGATGGCGCCCGTCGCGACGGTGCCGGCCGTGGCGACCACCGCGATCGGGCGCCGCCCCGCCGCGACGTCCTCCGCGAGCGCGCGCTCGAGGGCGTCGACGCGCATCCGCTGCGCGCCGTCCACCGCGATCCGCCGCAGGTTCCGCGTACCGATCCCGAGGAGCGCGACCGCCTTCGGGATGGACATGTGGACCTCCTCGGACGCGTAGACGACGCCCTCGGGGCGGCCCGCCTCGCGCGCCGGCGCCCGCCCCTCCCGCGCCATCGCGAGGCCCATGAGGTTCGCGGCCGAGCCGCCGCCGGTCAGGCTCCCGCCGAACCCGCCGCAGCCGAGCGCGGCCGCGAGCCAGCTCACCACCGTGCGCTCCACGGTGACCGCGGCGGGAGAGGACCGCCACGCGGTGACGTTCTGGTTGAGGACGCTCGCGAGGAGGTCCGCGACCGCGCCGGCCGGCTCGCCCGATCCGAGCACGTACCCGAGGAACCGGCCGTTCTGCGCGCGGGCGCGGGGCAGGACCTCGCGCAGGCGGTCCACGACGGCGTGCCCGAGCCCCACCTCCGGCGCCTCGCCGCCGAGGGCGGCGATCGCCTCTGCGCCGCGGGTCCGCGGCGCGATGGGACGGCGGTCCAGGTCGTCGAGCCAGTCGCGGGCGAGGCGCGCGACGGCGTCCGCGAGGCGAAGCCACTCGTCCGTCGGGAGATCGGTGGGCATGCGCCGTTGCATGCCCCTTCGCCGCGGACGACGCAAGCGCGCCGTCGCGGCGACGCGTCTGCGGCGGTGCTCCGCCCACGGATGAGGGGGCTAGGGCGCGGGCGAGTGAGCCGCCGCCGCGGCGACCCGCCGGCGCACCCCGCGCGACTCGGCCAGCACGGAGCCGGTCACCGCGTCCCGGGTCCGGAGCGCGACGATGTTCACGACGAGCGCAGGTGCGGGCGCGGCCTGGGCGCCGACCACCTCGACCTCGAGCTCGTGCACCACGCGCCGAGCCGGGTTCGTGCGGACGAACTCGAGCGCCTGCTCCCGCGGGACGGCCACGCTCGAGAACGCGCCGCCGTTCTTGAACACGACGAGGTACCCGAGCTCCTCGTTGCAGTAGTCGCCCGTGCCGAACCGCACGACGGCGCCCTCGTGGAGCGAGGTCGGGAAGCCGCCCACCGCGAGGTCGTACCCGCCGAGCGCCTGCGACACCGGCACGAGCCAGCGCGCCGTCGCCGCGGCCTCGGCGCTCGCCTGCGAGAGCGACGCGCGGGCGCGCTCGGCCGCGGCCCGGCGGGCGGCCGGATCGAGCTCGCCGCAGACCTCGCCGTACCACGAGACGAGGCGATCGTCCGGCGCCGGCGTGGCGGTCTGCTGATGGTAGAGCAGCGCGGTCTGGAGCGGGCCGAGGATGGGCCGGTCCGACATCGGCACCGACGGCGGCGTCGGCCGGGGCGCCGGGACGGCGGCGCAGGACGCGAGCAGGACGGCGGCGAGGACGGCGAGTCTCATGGTTGCACGCTCCGGGGGCGACTCCGGGTATTATCCACCGAAGGTGCGGGGCCGCGCCGCCCCGCGCCGACGTGACGGCGACGCGGACCTCGGGTCACTGGCGCACCGGCACATCTCCTGGAAAGACGTGACCGTCCGCCGACACGGCGGGTCGGTCGCAGCGTCTCGGACGTCCAACACCTCGTCAGAATGGAGCACGCGAATGTCACGAAACCTCCGACCTTTCCTGCTTGCCGCTGCGCTGCTCGCGGCCTGCGGAAAGAAGAGCAACGGCTGTGACCTGGCGGCACGCTCGGGCTGCAGCGACGGCCTCGTGTGCGAGGCCGTGGTCGGCGGCAGCGGCGGCGCTTGCTTCGAGCCGGTGGTGCTCGAGGGGACGGTGTACGACCTGTCGGTCGGGAAGGCGACCGGCGCGATCTCCGGCGCGCGCGTCGTCGCGGTGGACGTGAACGGCGCGCCGGTGGCGCCCGTCGCGATCTCCTCGGCGACGGGCTACACGGTGCAGGTTCCGGCGCCCCGGGCGCCCGACGGGACGCCGGCCGATCCCGACGTCACCCTGCGCGCCGACGCCAGCGGGTTCGAGCCGTTCCCCGGCGGCATCCGCGTGGCGCTGCCCGTCTCCGCCGCCGGCGCCGTCCACGGCCAGGGGCGCTGGACGATCTCGAACCCCCTCACCGACGTGGGGCTCGTAGCGCTCGCGCCCGCGGACGCCGCGGCGCGCTCCGCGGCGCTGCACGGCCACGTGGCGGTGCCGCCGGACCAGGCGGGCGTGATGGTCGCCGCGGAGACGACCGGCGCGACACCGAAGGGCTACACCACCGTCGCGAGCGCCGACGGCGCGTACGCCGTCCTGAACCTCCCGCCGGGCGACTACACCGTCCGCGCGTACGCCCGCGGCTCGAGCTACGAGTCGAAGGCGCAGACGCTCCAGGCGGGCGACGACGCCCAGGTGGACCTCGCGCGGACGGGCGCCGCGACCGCGACGGTGCAGGGCAGCGTGAAGCTCGTCTCCGGCTCGCTTCCGGTCGGCACCACGTTCCACACGTCCGTCATCCTCGTGCTCGCGTCCACGTTCGACGATCCGGCGGGCACGGGCCAGACGCTCGGCCGCGGCGACGCCATCCCCGGCCTGCGCGCTCCGGACGGCGGCGCGGCGCCGTCGATCACGTCCGCGTACTCCATCGCCGGCGTTCCGGACGGCCGCTACGTCGCGCTGGCCGGGTACGAGAACGACGACGTGGTCCGGCAGATCTCGGGCCAGGGCGGGACCGCGCCGGTCTTCCTCACCGTTGCGGGCGGGGTCGTCACCGGCGATCAGGTGACCGCGGGCGCGGTGAACGAGTTCAAGATGGTCGCCGCGGTCCCGCTCTACGCGCCGGGCGCGGACGCGCCCGCGGACGTGATCGGCGCCCCGACGTTCGACTGGGGCGACACCTCCTCCACGGACTTCTACCGGGTGCGCCTGCTCGACACGTCCGGCAACGAGGTCTGGACGGCCGATCTGGACCCGAGGACCACCCCGCTCTGCGTCGCGAAGCACTGCACCGTCGCCTACCCGTCGGCGGCGCCCTCGCTCTCCGACGGGCTCACGTACCAGCTCCGCGTCGAGGCCTGGGGGACCAACGCGAGCCTCCCGGTCATCAACAGCCGGACCGAGGACCTGCGCGGCATCTTCACCTGGCACGCGCCGGCGCCGTAGCGACCGCGGGCCGGCGGCGCCGTTCTCCCGGTCGCCGCCGGCCGCGCCCCCTTCACCCCACCCGCCGCAGCCGCTCGGCCGCCGGGTCCGCGAGCGCGGGCGCACCGCGCGCGACCGCCGACCGCTCGTCCCGAGCGTCCCGCACCTGGAAGTACGCGACGAGCTGCTGCAGCGCCTCCGCCTGCGAGGCCAGCTCCTCGGCCGTGGAGGACAGCTCCTCGGCGGCGGCCGCGTTCCGCTGCGTCACCTGGTCGACCACCGACATCGCCGTCGTCACCTGCGCGACGCCGGCGGTCTGCTCCGCGGACCCCGCCGCCACCTCCTCGACGAGGTTCGAGGTCCGCCGGATGGCCGGGACGAGCTCCACGATGAGCTTGGCCGAACGGCCCGCCACGTCGACGCTCGATCCCGCCAGCGCCCCGATCTCCTTCGCGGCGCGCTGCGATCGCTCCGCGAGCTTCCGGACCTCGCCCGCGACCACCGCGAACCCGCGACCGTGCTCGCCCGCGCGCGCCGCCTCGATCGCGGCGTTCAGCGCGAGCAGGTTCGTCTGGTAGGCGATCTCCTCGACGATCGAGGTCTTCTCCGCGATGGCCTTCATCGCGTCGGCGGTCTCGGCGACGATGCGGCCGCTCCTCTCGGCGTCGTCGGCGCCCTGCTTGGCGAGGTGCTCCGTCCTGCGCGCGCTCGCCACGTTCTGCTCGATGGCGGCGCTCATCCGCTGCAGCGCGCCGGTCATCTCGTCGGCGCTCGCGGCCTGCTCGCCGGTACCCTGCGAGAGCGCCTGCGAGGCCGTCGAGACGTGCTGGGAGGCCGTCGCGAGCGCGTCGGCGCCCGCGCGGACCTCGCCGATCACGTCGGCGAGGCGCCGGGCCATCGCCGCCATCGCCCCGAGGAGGCGCCCGAGCTCGTCGTGGCTCGTCACGGCGATCTCCTCGCGGAGATCGCCCGCGGCGATCCGGTCGGCGGCGGCGACGGCCCGCGCGAGCGGCCCCGTGATGCTGCGCGCGACGATCCAGGCGAAGGCGGCGAGGACGAGCAGGATCAGCGCGCCCGCTCCGAGGACGCGCCGCGCCTCCGCCGCCGCCGCCGCGTCGAGGTCGTCGAGGTACACGCCGGAGCCGACCACCCATCCCCACGGCGCGAAGAGCTTCACGTACGAGATCTTGCGCACCGGCACCGACGAGCCCGGCTTCGGCCAGAGGTACGCGACGTACCCGCCGGCCGCGTCTCGCCGCGCCACGTCCACGAACTCCACGAAGAGCCGCTTGCCCGCCGGGTCGACGTCGCGAGAGAGATCCTTCCCGTCCAGCTCCGGCTTCACCGGGTGCACCACCATCCGCGGCTCGAGGTCGTTCACCCAGAAGTACTCGCGCCCCTCGTACCGGACCGCGCGGATCGCCTCGATCGCCGCGCGCTGCGCGTCGGCGACCGCGAGCCGGCCCTCCGTGACCTGGCGGCCGTAGTGCGCGAGGACGCCGTGGATGGTCTCCACCGCGGCGCGGACCTTCGCCTCGCGCTCCGCGAGCATCCGCGCCTCCAGCACGTGGATCGACTCCCAGCCGAGGAGCGCGAGCCCGATGGCCCCGGCGAGCAGCATCAGCCGGAGCTTGGTCGCGACGTTGAAGGTTCCGGACGATCTACCCATTCGACGCTCCTCGGTGCCGTGGGGTGGGTGGTTGCAGGGAGCCGGTTGGAAGACCCGTACCACCTGCACGCGTCGAGTAAGGATCCGCGGCCGCGCGCATCCGTTTCCAGCAGTTTCGGGGAGTTCGCCCCGTGCGCCGGTCCGGCGCAAGCGCTGCGGTGCGCGCAACGTCCGGGAGGCCTTCCGGACCCGGGGTCGCGCGCGCCCCGGAGGAACCCGACACCGGCGCACGCGCTCGGAGCGCTCAGCCGGCCCGCTCGCGGCTGCCGAACCGGATGAGGTCGCGCTCACCTCGCGCGAACGCGGCGAGGAGCGGCTCGGGCCCGCGCGTCCGCGCGTCGGCGAGCTCGCTCGGCGAGAGGAACGTGGCCATCGACACCTGCACCACCTCTGCGTCGAACCGGACTGCGTCCGGAACACCCGGGAACCAGCGGCCGGAGCCCGGGGGCAGGAGCGCCACGCCGGCGCGCCCATGCCCGGCGAGGTACGGATCGTCGAGCGCGAGCACGTGGACGTCCGCGTCGGCGGGCGCCTCGTGCGCGGCGCGGGCGAGGATCGGGCCGACGCGCACCGGGTCGGCGCCCGTCAGCGTGAGCACGACCCGGCGGCTCGCGCGCGCGAGGGTGAAGACCGCGGACGTGCCCGGGACGGCCGCGAGCGGCGCGGCCGCGATCACCTCGGCGCCGCCGCCGGCGAGCGGCGACACCCAGCAACGCCCGCGCGTGGAGATCGGGAGCCGCTCGAGGAGGTACGCGAGGATCTGCGCCTCGAGGCGGCTCAGGGTCTCCATCCGCGGCGAGCTTGCCACGTCGGGCGGCGGCTGTCGCGAGGGCGTCCCGCCGCGGGGGCGCGGCCGCCGGCCGGCGCCTCATCCGGGCGGGCGAGCGGGGTGGACGGCCCCCGTGCGGCGGATCGCTCCCGCGCGCTGGCCGCGGCCGCCGCCGGGCCCATTTTCCGGTGGCGACGCTACGGCGCGGCCGCCTCGAGCGGCGCGTCGAGCGCGCGCGCATCGACGGACGGCAGCTCCACGCGGAAGGTCGCGCCCTGCCCGGGCGCGCTCTCGAGCGTGAGGTGCCCGCCGTGCGCCTCGGCGATCTTGCGAGCGATGTACAGCCCGAGCCCGAGGCCGCCGCTCGCCGCGCGCCGCCCCTGGGCGAAGGGATCGAAGATGCGCGCGCGCTCGGCCTCGGAGATGCCCGGGCCCGCGTCAGCCACGAGGACGAACACGCCGTCCTCGCCGCGCCCGGCGCGGACGGCCACCTCCCCCTTCCCGCCGTGGCGCACCGCGTTCGCGACCAGGTTCGTGAGGAGCTGCTCCACGCGGGTCCGGTCGCAGCGCGCGACGAGCCCGGGCTCCGCCTCGACGCGCAGCGTCCGCCCCTCCCCCGTGAGCACGTCGTCGAACCGGCCGGCCACGTCCCGGACGATCTCCGCGACGTCGCACGTCGCGAGCTCCAGCGTCAGCCGCTCGGAGCGTGCGCGGGCGAGATCCAGGACGCTGTTCACGAGGGCGGAGAGCCGTCCCACCTGTCGCGCCATGGAGCGAACGCGCTTCTGGAGATCGTCCTGCCGCTCGGGGGGGACGCCGAGGCGCCCGTCCGCCACGAGCTGCTCGAGGAGCCGCGCCTGGAGGTTGAGGGCCGTGAGGGGCGTGCGCAGCTCGTGCGACGCGACCGACAGGAACTCCTCCCGGGCTTGCACGGCGTTCCGCGTGTCCTCGTGCAGGAGCGCGTTGTCGACCGTCTGCGCGACGCGGGCGCCGAGCTCCTCGGCCGTGTCCCGCGGCCGGCCCACGAACCGGAGCGGATCCTCGGCGAGCAGGCAAAGCGTGCCGATCCGCTGCGCGCGCACGACGAGGGGCACCACGAGCGCGATCCGCACGCCGAGCCGGGCGACGGCGGCGCGCGCGTCCTCCGCCCCGTCCTCGAGCGGCGCGTCCGCCGCGAGCACGTCGGTCACCTCGACCGCGCGGAGCCGCTCGAGCGAGAGGCCCGCGAGCGCGGCGCGCACGTCGCGCTCCCGCGCGGGGTTCGCGTGCGCGACGGCGACCACGGGGGCGGCGCCGGCCGGCGCGACCTCGACGAGGCAGGCGTCCGCGAGCGGCCCTGCCGCCATCCGGCACGCGGCGTTGACGCTGCTGCGGACGTCGAGCGAGCGCGACAGCTCGGCCGACGCCGCCGACAGGAACCCGATCGCCTCGCGGCTCCGCACCGCGTCGGTGACGTCCACCGAGAGCCCGTGCAGCTCGAGCCGCCCGGGCTCCTCGCCCACGAGGAGCCGCACGGTCGTCTCGAACGAGGCCACCCGCCCGTCCGCGCGGAGGAAGCGGTGCTCGAGGGACGCGGGCGCGCCGCCCGCCTCGAGCGACCGGACGACCGCGACGAACCGCTCTCGCTCCTCTCGCGGGAGGCGCTCCATCCAGAGGCGGGGGTCGGACAGGCACTGCTCGGGGCTGAAGCCGAGCACCTTGCGGACGCTCGGGCTCGCGAAGGTGCAGGCGAGCGAGACGGGATCCAGGAGCCACACGACCGCATCCGTGAGCGCCTGGACCACGGTCTGGTACCGGCGCTGCATGGCCTGCTGCCGCCGCAGCGCCCGGAGCTCCAGCTCCGCCAGCGCGTGCGCGTGCTCGCGCCGCTCGGCTTCCCGCAGCAGCTCCGCCTGGCGCTGGATCTCGAGCCGCGCGCGGTGGAGCGCCACGAAGCCGGCGACCTTGGAGCGGAGCACCTCCGGCTGGACGGGCTTCAGGAGGTAGTCGATCCCGCCGCTCTCGTAGCCGGCGAGCACGTGCCGCTCCTCCGCGCCGAACGCGGTGACGAACACGATGGGGATGGTCCGCGTCCGCTCGTTCCGCCGGATGAGCCGGGCCGTCTCGTAGCCGTCGAGCTCCGGCATGTTCACGTCCATCAGGATCACCGCGCACTCGTCCTTGAGCAGGAACCGGAGCGCCTCGGCGCCCGACTCCGCCTTCACGATCCGGTAGTTCGGGGACGCGAGCGCCGACTCGAGCGCGAGCAGGTTCGCGGGGCGGTCGTCGACCAGGAGGATGGTCGCGGTGCTTCGATCCGGTGGGCTCATGCGTGGGCCTCCGACAGGTGGGCCCGGAGCGCCTCTGCGCCAACGACCCGCTTGGCGCTCGCGCGCCTCACGCGCGGGCACTGTACGCCCCCGAGGTACGAGCCCAAGGTGACGCGTTTCCTGCGGAGGCTCCCCGAATGAAGAACCGATCCCGGACGACCGGCTCGCGGCTCGGCGGCCCTCACGGCGCCCGCTCGCCGGCCGGCGGCACCGCGTCCCGGACCGCCCCCGGCGGCGCGCCCCGGAAGAGCGACGCCGCGCCCCCGCCGCCGGGCTTCGCGCGCAGGCGACCGGACGAGACCGAGTGGGATCTGCTCTCGCGCGGGAGCCAGGAGGAGGTCGCGCAGCTCGTCGACGTCCTCAAGGCGGTGAAGCAGGGCGACTTCAGCGTGCGCCTGCCCTACGAGAGGGACGGCATCCTCGCCCGCGCCGGCGAGCTCCTGAACGACATCATCGGGCTGAACGAGCACCTCGCGCACGAGCTGCTCCGCGTCGGCAAGATCGTCGGCCAGGAGGGGCGCATGACCGAGCGCGCCTCCGTGGGGCCCGCCAAGGGAGCGTGGGCCACGAGCATGAACGCCGTGAACCAGCTCATCGGCGACCTCGTGGCGCCCACGAACGAGGTCGCGCGCGTCATCACCGCCGTGGCGAAGGGAGATCTCTCCCAGAAGATGTCGCTCGAGATCGAGGGCCGCCCGGTCCGGGGCGAGTTCCTGCGCATCGGCACCACCGTGAACGCGATGGTGGACCAGCTCAACTCGTTCGCGGCGGAGGTGACCCGCGTCGCGCGGGAGGTCGGCACGGAGGGCAAGCTCGGCGGCCAGGCCGACGTAAAGGGCGTGTCGGGCACCTGGCGTGACCTCACCGACAACGTGAACGGCCTGGCCGCGAACCTCACCGCCCAGGTGCGGAACATCGCGAAGGTGACGACCGCCGTCGCGAAGGGGGACCTGTCGCAGAAGATCACCGTCGACGCGAAGGGCGAGATCCTCGAGCTCAAGAACACCATCAACGTGATGGTCGACCAGCTCTCCTCCTTCGCCGCGGAGGTGACCCGCGTCGCGAAGGAGGTCGGCACGGAGGGCAAGCTCGGCGGCCAGGCCGACGTGAAGGGCGTGTCGGGCACCTGGAAGGACCTCACCGACAACGTGAACGGCCTCGCCGCGAACCTGACGAGCCAGGTCCGGAACATCGCGAAGGTGACGACCGCCGTCGCGAACGGCGATCTCTCGCAGAAGATCACCGTCGAGGCCAAGGGCGAGATCTACGAGCTCAAGAACACGATCAACACAATGGTGGACACGCTCCGGTCCTTCGCGGCGGAGGTGACCCGCGTCGCGAAGGAGGTCGGCACCGACGGGAAGCTCGGCGGCCAGGCCGACGTGCGCGGCGTGTCCGGCGTCTGGAAGGACCTCACCGACAACGTGAACACGATGGCCTCGAACCTCACGGTGCAGCTCCGCGACGTCTCGAAGGTCGCCATCGCCATCGCGCACGGGGATCTCGGCCAGAAGATCACCGTCGACGTGAAGGGCGAGATCCTCCAGATCAAGGACGTCATCAACCGGATGGTCGATCAGCTGAACTCGTTCGCCGCGGAGGTGACACGCGTCGCGCGCGAGGTCGGCACGGAGGGCAAGCTCGGCGGCCAGGCCAACGTGCGCGGCGTGTCCGGGACGTGGAAGGACCTCACCGACAACGTGAACGCGATGGCGTCGAACCTCACCGTCCAGCTCCGGGACGTGTCGAAGGTCGCGACCGCCATCGCGAACGGCGACCTCACGCAGAAGATCACCGTCGACGTGAAGGGCGAGATCCTCCAGATCAAGGACGCGACCAACAAGATGGTCGACCAGCTGAACTCGTTCGCAGCGGAGGTGACCCGCGTCGCGCGCGAGGTCGGCACCGAGGGCAAGCTCGGGGGCCAGGCCAACGTGAAGGGCGTGTCGGGCACCTGGAAGGACCTCACCGACAACGTGAACGCGATGGCGACGAACCTCACCGTCCAGCTCCGGGACGTGTCGAAGGTCGCGACCGCCATCGCGAACGGCGACCTCGGCCAGAAGATCACGGTCGACGTGAAGGGCGAGATCCTCCAGATCAAGGACGTCATCAACAAGATGGTGGACCAGCTGAACTCGTTCGCCGCGGAGGTGTCGCGCGTCGCGCGCGAGGTCGGCACCGAGGGCAAGCTCGGGGGCCAGGCCAACGTGAAGGGCGTGTCGGGGACGTGGAAGGACCTCACCGACAACGTGAACGGCCTCGCCGCGAACCTCACCAACCAGGTCCGCAACATCGCCCTCGTGACGACGGCGGTCGCGAACGGCGACCTCTCCCAGAAGATCACCGTCGAGGCGCGCGGCGAGATCTACGAGCTCAAGAACACCATCAACGTGATGGTGGACCAGCTCCGGTCCTTCGCGGCGGAGGTGACGCGCGTCGCGAAGGAGGTCGGCACGGAGGGCAAGCTCGGCGGCCAGGCCGACGTGAAGGGCGTCTCCGGCACGTGGAAGGACCTCACCGACAACGTGAACGTCCTCGCCGCGAACCTCACCACGCAGGTGCGCAACATCGCGAAGGTGACGACCGCGGTCGCGAAGGGCGACCTCTCGCAGAAGATCACGGTCGAGGCGAAGGGCGAGATCCTCGAGCTCAAGAGCACGATCAACGTGATGGTCGATCAGCTGAACTCGTTCGCCGCGGAGGTGACCCGCGTCGCGAAGGAGGTCGGCACGGAGGGCAAGCTCGGCGGCCAGGCGGAGGTCGAGGGCGTCAGCGGCACCTGGAAGGACCTCACCGACAACGTGAACGTCCTCGCGGCGAACCTCACGAATCAGGTGCGGAACATCGCGAAGGTGACGACCGCCGTCGCGAAGGGCGACCTCTCGCAGAAGATCACCGTCGATGCGAAGGGCGAGATCCTCGAGCTCAAGAACACCATCAACGTGATGGTCGATCAGCTGAACTCGTTCGCCGCGGAGGTGACCCGCGTCGCGAAGGAGGTCGGCACCGACGGGAAGCTCGGCGGCCAGGCCGACGTGCGCGGCGTGTCGGGCGTCTGGAAGGACCTCACCGACAACGTGAACTTCATGGCCTCGAACCTGACCATGCAGGTCCGGGGCATCATCAAGGTCGTGACCGCCATCGCGAACGGCGACCTCACGCAGAAGTTCGTCCTCGAGGCGAAGGGCGAGGTCGCCGCGCTCGCCGAGACGATCAACGACATGACGGACACCCTCCGGACCTTCGCGGATCAGGTGTCCACCGTCGCGCGCGAGGTCGGCATCGAGGGGAAGCTCGGCGCGCAGGCGCGCGTGCCCGGCGTGTCGGGCGTCTGGAAGGACCTCACCGACAACGTGAACTTCATGGCCTCGAACCTCACGAAGCAGGTGCGCGGCATCGTGAAGGTCGTGACCGCGGTCGCGAACGGCGACCTGTCGCAGAAGTTCGTCCTCGAGGCGAAGGGCGAGGTCGCCGCGCTGGCGGAGACCATCAACTCGATGACGGACACCCTCCGCATCTTCGCGGACGAGGTGACGACGGTCGCCCGCGAGGTCGGCATCGAGGGGAAGCTCGGCGGCCAGGCGAAGGTGCCGGGCGCGGCGGGCACCTGGCGCGACCTCACCGACAACGTGAACCAGCTCGCCGGCAACCTGTCCTCGCAGGTGCGCGCCATCGCGGAGGTCTCGACCGCGGTGACGAAGGGCGACCTCACCCGGTCCATCACCGTCGAGGCGCAGGGCGAGGTCGCCGCCCTGAAGGACAACGTGAACCAGATGATCGCGACGCTGAAGGAGACGTCGCAGAAGAACAACGAGCAGGACTGGCTGAAGACGAACCTCGCGAACTTCTCCTCCATGATGCAGGGGCAGCGGAACATCGTCTCCGTCGCCCAGGCGGTGATGTCCGAGCTGACCCCGCTCGTGAACGCGCAGCACGGCGCCTTCTTCATCGTCGAGCCTGGGACGGACGAGAAGGCCGGGGCGCTCCTGAACCTGGTGGCGAGCTACGGGTTCGGCGGGCGCAAGACCCTCTCGCACTCCTACCGCCTGAAGGAGAGCCTCATCGGGCAGTGCGCGTTCGAGAAGAAGCGCATCGTGGTGACGCACGTGCCGGAGGACTTCATCTACGTCGCGTCCGGCATGGGCGAGGCGCGCCCCCGCTGCGTCGTCGTCCTGCCGGTCCTCTTCGAGGACGAGATCAAGGCGGTCATCGAGCTCGCCTCGTTCCGCGACTTCAGCCCGAACCACCTCGCGTTCCTCGACCAGCTCATGGAGAACGTGGGCGTCATCCTGAACATGATCTCCTCCTCGATGCGCACGGAGGAGCTGCTGCAGGAGCTGAAGCGATCCAACGCCGAGCTGGAGGCGCAGGCCGCCGAGCTGAACGAGAAGGCGCGGCTGCTCGAGCAGAAGAACTCGGAGGTCGAGCTCGCGAGCCGGAGCCTCGAGGAGAAGGCGGAGCAGCTGCAGCTCATCTCCAAGTACAAGTCCGAGTTCCTCGCGAACATGTCGCACGAGCTGCGGACGCCCCTGAACAGCCTCCTCATCCTCTCGAAGATGCTGGCCGAGAACCGCGACGGGAACCTCACCGCGGAGCAGGTCAAGTTCGCGAGCACCGTGTACACGTCGGGGCACGAGCTCCTCGGGCTCATCAACGAGATCCTCGACCTCTCGAAGGTGGAGGCCGGCAAGATGCCCATCGAGCCGCGCGAGGCCCGGCTCGAGGACGTCCGCGAGTACCTCGAGCAGACCTTCCGGCACGTCGCCGAGCAGAAGGTGCTCGAGTTCCGGATCGAGATGGGCACCGACCTGCCGCCGTCGGTGTACACGGACGTGACCCGGCTGCAGCAGATCCTGAAGAACCTCCTCTCGAACGCGTTCAAGTTCACCGACCGCGGCGGGGTCACGCTCTGCGTCGAGCGCGCGCGCCGCGCGGGGTCACCCCAGCCCGGGCTCCTCGCGTTCGCGGTCCGCGACACCGGCATCGGGATCCCGAAGGACAAGCAGAAGATCATCTTCGAGGCGTTCCAGCAGGCGGACGGCACGACCAGCCGGAAGTACGGCGGCACCGGCCTCGGCCTCACCATCAGCCGCGAGATCGCGCGCCTCCTCGGCGGCACCATCGACGTCGACAGCACGCCCGGCGCGGGCAGCGTCTTCACCGTCGTCATGCCGGAGCGCTACGTCGGGCCCGAGCCGGCCCGGGACGGCGAGGGGCGGGCCACCGAGGACCAGCCGGACCTGAAGGCCTACCCCGCGCTGCCGCCCGGCACGGACCTCTCCGGCCGCACCGTCCTCCTCGCCGACGACGACATGCGGAACCTGTTCGCCATCAACAGCGTGCTCGAGTCGGTGCACCTCAACGTGATCCACGCCCAGACCGGCAAGGAGGCGATCCGCCTCCTCGAGGAGAGCCCGCACGTGGACCTCGTCCTCATGGACACGATGATGCCGGAGATGGACGGCCTCGCCGCGATCCGCGCGATCCGGAAGACGCCGCGCTTCGAGCGGCTGCCGATCGTGTCGCTGACCGCGAAGGCGATGAAGGGCGACCGCGAGAGCGCGATCTCCGCCGGCGCGACCGACTACGTCGCGAAGCCGGTGGATCCGGACCGGCTGATCTCCGTGATCCATCGCTGGCTGTCCGCGGCCGGCGCCGGGGCCGGGGCCGGGGCGGCGACGCTCCAGGCCGCGGAGGACGCGCCATGAAGATCCAGCTCGAAGAGGGATCCCTGGCCGCCGCCGCGGCGGCGCTCGAGGCGGAGCTCTCCGCGCTCGAGGCGCTCGCCCGGGAGGCGGCCCGCCCCTCGCTCACGTCGCGGCGCGCCGTGGAGCAGAGCTCGGCGCGGCTCGGCGCGCTCGCCTCCGCGGAGGAGCGGCTCGCGCCGCGGCTCCAGGCGCTCACCGCGGCGTTCGCCCGGATCGGCGCCCGCCAGCAGGCGCTCGCGGACGCGGTGACCGCCCGCGCCGCCGAGATCCGCGACCGGCGCGCGACGCTCGCCGCGCTCCTCGAGCGCTACGACGGGCTCGGCCGCGGCGCGGCCGAGGTGAACGCGCTCGCCCGGGACGCGCAGGCGGCGCTCGGGCGCGAGGACGGGCCGCCCGCGGTCCTCGACCTCGTGCCCATCGCGGACCGCGTCGCCGCGCTCCTCGACGGCGCCCGCGCCCTCTCCGAGGCGTCGCAGGCGAGCGGGTTCGCGGACCTCGCCTCGGAGGCGCACGCGCTCGAGCAGCAGCTGCTCTCGATGAAGAACCGCCTCGCGCTCGTCGGCGAGCGCGCCCGGGCGGGCCTCGGCGCCGCGAGCTGACCGTGAACCGCTCGTGGTGAGCCTGTCGACCCATGCGCCGGGGCGCCCCCGAGGCTCGGGACGAGCGGGAACCGCGACGAGCGCGCCCGTCAGGGCTTCGCGTCCACCTTCGCCGGCGCCCCGGAGTCGCCCGAGCGCGCAGCGCCGCCGGGCGGCGTGGGCGTACCCGCCGGCTTCGCCGAGGCCTGCTCGGCCACGACGCCCGCGCCGCCTGGCGCCGGCTCGCAGCGCGGCAGCGTCCGCGCGCGCGCCGCCTTGCGACCGAGCGCGGCGCGGAGCGTCCCCGCCGTCCCCGGCTCCGCCGGCGCGGCGCACGCCGGCGACACCGAAAGGGCGGGCGCGGCGGGCGACGTGACGACGGTCGTGGCCGGCGGCGCCCCTTCCGTGCTGCCGCTCAGCTTCCCGTCCGAGGTCGCGCTCGTCGTCGCCGTGGCCGTCGCGGTCGCCGGCGGGAGCGGCTTCTTCGCGGCCTCGCCGAGGTCGCCCGCGATGCGATCGAACGCCTGGAACATGCGGGAGCGATCCTCGTCGCTGCGCGCCGCCAGCGCGGCCCGGTCCGCCTTCACCTCGTCGAGCCGGCTCCTCGCATCCTCGAGGCGGTCCTTGGCGGCTTCGGCGCGCGCCTGCAGCTGCGCGTCGTGCGCGAGCGTGGAGAGCGCGGACTCGTCCAGGCACGCCTTCAGGAGGACGTCCGCCGGCGCGCGCTCCGGGACCGGCTCGCCGCGGCTCCACGCCGCCAGCGCCTGCGTCTGCCACCGCCAGTCCGCCTGCGACACGCACTCCTGGACGATCCGCGTCACGCGGTCGTCGGCCCACTTCGGCTCGGGGCGCTGGCACGGCCCGAGCTCCTCCTTCACGCTGCCGGGCCGCTCGGTGCGGCGCACCCAGCAGCCGTCGCGCTGCACGAGCTTCACCGTCGAGCAGGCGGTCGTGACCGCGAGCGCGATGAGCGCGATCGTCCTGTTCATGGCTCCCTCCCCCCGTGCGGAGCGCGCGCCCAGGCGCGGCCGCCATCGAGGTTAGTGCTCCGGTGTGCGTGCGGGCGACGCCCCACCGGCCCGTGCCCCGGGCGGGCGCGGGGGCGCTGCTACCGCTCGGCGCGCCGTTCCCTGAGCAAGCGCCGGCCGGCGACGTGCGGATCGTGACAGCGGGTGCACGCCGCGTCGGGCGCGTGCCCCGGCACCGCGAGGAACGCCGCCGCCTGGACGTCGTGGCAGCGGCCGCAGAGCGCCGGCGGCGCGGCCGCGAGCAGCCGCGCGCCGGCGGACGCGTGGTTGCGATGACACTCGAGACACTCGCCCGCGCGCGCGGGCAGGTGGGCGACCGCGCCGGGCGCAGCGAGCCGGGCGCGCAGCTCGGAGTGGCAGCCGAGGCAGAGCAGCCCCGCGGGGAACCGCAGGTCCTTCCCCTCGGCGGAGCCGTGTGGATCGTGGCAGAAGGTGCAGGCGCCCGCCTCGAACGGCGCGTGACGCGAGCCGGCCCGCGCCGAGGCGCTCGCCACGCCGGCGTGGCAGCCGGTGCACCGCGCGGCGCCGGACCTCGCGACGAGCGCGGGCGCGTCGCCGTGCGCGGCGTGGCAGTCGAGGCACGCTCCGCGGGCGAACGGCGCGTGCAGGTGCCCGGCGCGCCGCTCGAACATCGCCTCGTGGCAGCCCCGGCAGAGCGCCTCGCGCGGCCGCGCGAGGAGCGCGCGCGCGTCGGACGCGTGCGGCGCGTGGCACGAGGTGCAGCCCGCGGCGGCAGGCGGCGGGTGCGGACGCGCCCCGAGCGCGCCCGCGTGGCACGCGAGGCAGGCCGGGGCGAGGTCCCGCGCGACGAGGTGACGCTCGCCGCCGTGCGGGTCGTGGCAGGCGCCGCACTGGCCCGTCCGCGCGGGCGCGTGGACGAACGCCCGCCGCGCCCACTCCGCCGGCTCGCGGTGGCAGCGCAGGCAGAGCTCCCGCGCCGGCGCCACGAGCAGCCGCGGCTCCGCCGCGCCGTGGGGATCGTGGCACGCGGTGCAGGCGCCGCTCGCCGCGGGTGCGTGAGCGGCGGGAGCGCCCAGCCTCGCCTCGATGGCCGCGTGGCACCGGGTGCAGAGCGCGCGGGGCGGCGCGCGGAGGAAGGCCCTCTCGTCGGAGACGTGCGGGTCGTGGCAGCCGCTGCAGCGCCCCTCCGCCGCGGGCGCGTGCACCACGTTGCGCCGGAGCGGCGCGTCCGCGTCCGGGTGGCACCCGAGGCAGAGCGCCGGCTCGGGCGTCGGACGGGCGAACGGCGCCGAGGACGCCGCCTGCGCGTGGCACGCGGAGCAGTCGGCGACGGCGGGGTGCGGGACCGCGCGCAGGAGCTTCTCGCTCGCCGACGCGTGCGGGCGATGGCACTCGACGCAACGCCCGGGAGCGGGCCGGTACCCGCCGTGCGCCTTCGCGGCGTCGGCGTGGCAGCGCGCGCAGAGCGCCGCCGGGGCATATGCGAGGAGCCGGTCGCGATCGGAGGCGTGCGGCGCGTGGCACGCCGTGCACTTGCCCGCCGCCGGCGCGTGGACGCGCCCGCGGAACGCCTCGCGATCGTGGCACCCGAGGCAGAGCCCCGGCTGCGGCTCGACCAGCGACGCCTCGCCGCCGCCGGGGCCGTGCGGAGCATGGCAGGTCGTGCACGCGCCCCGGTACGGCGCGTGGACGACGCGGCGGGCGCGCTGCTCCGCGATGGCGCCGCGATGGCACGTCACGCACGGCCCGGCGCTCCCGGCGTCGGCGGCCGCGCCGGGCCCGCGGGGACTGCCCGCGCAGGCCGCGAGGGCGGTCGCGGCCGACACCACGAGCGCGGCGACGAGGCGGGCTCCGCGCGCGAGACTCGGGTGGGCGAGCGAGCGATCGGAGGAGCGCATGGGGAGCCGGAGGTTTACCACCCGGCACCGCGGGGCTCCACCGCCGGGGCGCGGAGCCCGCCGTCACCGCGCCTCCCGGCGAGCGGCGCGCCGGGCCGGCCCCGCGCCCTTGTGCCCAGGGCCGGCCGTCGGCAGCTTTTCCGGGCGAGACACTGACCGAGGAGGCGCGGCGTGGCGGACCAGGAACGGAAGGACCCCGAGAACGAGGGCGAGGGAAACCGCAGCGCCGACCGGCGCTACCGCGAGGGCGTCGCCGAGCACCTGCGGAAGGGGAAGGTCGAGCAGGAGGCGGAGGACGCCCGGCGAGACGTGGAGGCGAACCCGGACGAATTCCGGCGCGCCGAGGAGGAAGGGAAGCGGCACAGCGCGGGCGATCTGCCCGACGATCTCGCCGGGAAACCATCCGGGGAGTGAGATCGCGCGCGAGCGCGGATGCGTCGGGGACGGCGGGTTCCACCCGACCCGCGCGAGGGGGTGCACCCGGCGTGCTACCCTCGCGCGGTGCAGCTCCTCGCGTTCGATGCCGGCGGCCTCGCCTGCGCGCTCGACGTGGCGCGCGTGCGCGAGGTGCTCGATCCGGTGGAGCCGACGCCGGTGCCGGGCGCCCCCGCGGCGGCGCCGGGTGTCGTGGCCGTCCACGGCGCGGTGCTGACGTACGTCGAGGTCGCGATCCGGCTCGGCCGCGCGCCCGCCGAAGGCGCGCGCGGCGCGCTGCTGGTCGTCGAGGGGCCTGGCGACGTCGGTGCGTGCGCGCTCCGGGTGGACGCGCTGCGCGGCCTCGAGGCGGCGTCCGAGGGCGACGTGGTCCCGCCGGAGGGAGCGCTCGGCGCGGCGGCCGACGTGCTCGCCGGGATCATCGTGCGCGGCCGACCGTCGGTGCTGCTCGTGCTCGACCTCGACCGGCTGCTCGAGGCGGGGGGCGTACGCGCGAGCGGGCCCGCGAAGCCGGGTGGGAGCGCGGACGCGAGCGACGCGAGCGGGAGGGGGACTGCGAGCGCGGGTGGGACTGCGAACGCGGGCGGGACTGCGAGCGTGGGCGGGACTGCGAGCGTGGGCGGGACTGCGAGCGCGGGTGGGACTGCGAGCGCGGGTGGGACTGCGAACGCGGGTGGGACTGCGAACGCGGGTGGGACTGCGAACGCGCGGGGGACTGCGAACGCGGGCGGGACTGCGAACGCGAGGGGGACTGCGAACGCGAGCGCGAGACTGAACGCGACAGGTCCCGCCGAAGGAAGTTCCCCCTCTCCCCCCGCGCAGCGCAGCGAAGCGGGGGGAGAGGGTCGGGGTGAGGGGGGCGCGTTTGCGAGGACGACGCCGGGCACCGGAGGGTCCCTTCGAAGCGCCGACGCGGGGAGAATGACGAGCGGGAAGGTGCTCGTGGCCCGAGCGGCCCCCCTCACCCCTGCCCTCTCCCCCCGCGCGCAGGTGGATCCTGTATCCGGAGCGCGGGGGGAGAGGGAGAATTCCCGGTGGACCTCGACTTCGACCTCGACCTCGACCTCGACCTCGACGCCTCCGCGAGCGTCGACGCGGACCACCACGTTCACCCCAGCGGTCGCTCCGTCCTCGACTCCCGCGCGCTCGCGTCGGTCGGCATGGCTCGCCGCCATGTTCGTCTGCGCTGCGATCTCGGCCGCGCTCGTGGCCATCCTCGCGTCCGGGCGGGACCACCCTGCCGCCCGTGGCGCGCCGGTGTCCGAAACGTCGAGCTCCGCATCTCGAGTAGCCCGCCCCGTGTCCGCGCACGCGTTCGTGACACCCGCCGCGCCAGCGCGCCCTGCGCTCTCCGACCCGCGTCCGCCGCTCCCCGACCCGCGTCCGCCGCTCCCCGACCCGCGTCCGCCGCTCCCCGACCCGCGTCCGCCGCTCCCCGACCCGCGTCCGCCGCTCCCCGACCCGCGTCCGCCGCTCCCCGACCTGCGCCCTCCGCTCCCCGACCCGCGTCCGCCGCTCCCCGACCCGCGTCCGCCGCTCCCCGACCCGCGTCCGCCGCTCCCCGACTCGCGTCCGCCGCTTCCCGACTCGCGTCCGCCGCTCCCCGACCCGCGTCCCGAGCTCCCCGACCGGCGTCCGCCGCTCCCCGATCGACCGCGCGCGCCCGCCGGCGCGCTCCGCGTCGCGCCCGGCGACTCGCTCTGGCGTCTCGCCGCGATCCACCTCGGCGACCCGCGCGCGTGGCCGCTCCTGTTCGACGCGAACCGCGACGTGGTCCTCGACCCGGACCTGATCACGCCCGGGCAGCGACTCGCGCTGCCGGCCGCGGCCGGCGGCGCCGGCGCACCTAGAGCCGCCGCACGCGGGCGGTGAGCGGCGGCTGCTGCGCCCCGGCCGGCTCCGCCGACGCCGCACCGCCGCCGCGCTCGACCGTGGACCGGAGCGCTGCCGCCTGCTCCGCCACGGCCACCACGAAGTACGCCCAGAGCAGGATCCAACCGAGCACGAGGACGATCGCTCCGCGCGCCACTCCCGGGCGCCGCGGCGTCGAGAAGGGCGCCTGGCCGGACCGTGGGGCTGCCGGAGGCGCCGGGTCGGCGCGCAGCGGCGCGAGCGCCGGTGGCGTGCGCCGGATCGGTCGGGCGCCCCACGCGGGCGACGAGAGGGAGGTTCCGCGGGCCGTCGTCATCGGGTATCTCCTCCTGCAGCGAGCTCCGGACGCTTCGCACGACCGGCGCTTCGATGGGAGGAGTAGCGATGTCCAGGGCGCAGGTGAACGCGCAGGCACGCGCCGCCCCCGCGCAGGAACGCGCGGGGGCGCTCGACTGGGGACACCTCCGCTTCTTCCTGGAGCTGGTCCGCACCGGGAGCCTCTCGCGCGCGGCGCAGCGGCTCGGCGTCGATCGCAACACCGTGGGCCGCCGCGTCGTCGCGCTCGAGGAGGAGCTCGGCCTCGCGCTGTTCGAGCGCGGGCCGCAGGGCTGGACGTGCACCGCGGCCGGCCACGAGCTGTCCGCGCTCGCCTCGCGGGTCGAGGAGGACGTGCTCGCGCTCGCGCGCCACGCCGACGCCCGCGATCGCGGCGTCGAGGGTTCGGTCCGGCTCACCACCGCGACCCATCTCGCCGCGCACCTGCTCGCGCCCGCGCTCCCCGAGCTGCGCGCGCGCCACCCCGCGCTCCTCCTCGAGATCGCCGCCGACCAGCGGACGTTCGATCTCACGCGCCGCGAGGCGGATCTCGCGCTGCGGCTCGGCCGTCCGCGCGACACCGGCCTCGTCACGCGGAAGCTGTCGCCCGTCGCCTACCGGGTCTACGGCTCGCGGGCGTTCGCCGCGGAGCGGCGCGGACGGATCGAGCTGGAGCGCGACCCTGTGGTCGGGTTCGAGGAGAGCCTCTCGCGCACCCCGCAGGAGCGCTGGCTCGACCGGGTGGCGCCGTCGCGGCGCGTCGTCTTCCGCTGCAACAGCACCGCCTCGCTCGTCGCCGCGGCGCGTGCCGGGATCGGAGCCGCCGTCCTCCCCTGCTTCGTCGCCGAGCCGGATCCGGAGCTGGTCCGGCTCGACGGCCCCGAGCCCGTGGACCACGAGCTCTGGCTCCTGGTGCACGGGGATCTCCGCCGGGCGCCGCGGGTCCGCGCCGTGATCGAGTGGGTGGACGGCGTCGTCGACCGCGCCCGCGCCCTCCTCGCCTGCGCCCGGTGACGCCGCTGCCGGCGTGGGGAGCGCACGCCCATCGCCCGAGGTCCACCCACCTGGACAGGTCCGCACGCCCCGTGCTCTCCTTCACTCATCGCGCGGGCCGGGGGGACCGCGGGGAGCGTTCGCGATGGCCTACCCCGATCCCACACCCGGCAACCACGCGCTCGAGCTCATCAGCGAGGCGATGGAGGCAGAGGACGGCCTCGACGTCGTCGCCGATTCGCTGGCCGCCGCCACGTCCGTGGGCGACTGGCTCGAGATCCCCGACGCCGCCGCCGCGCTCGCCGCGGCGGAGCTGGTCGCCGCCGCGCGCGGCGCGCCCTCGCCCGTCCTGCCGGCGGAGGCGGTCGCGTGGGCGGCGCGCACGCCCGGCCTCGCCGCGCTCGCGCCCCGCGCGCGCTCCGCGTGCGAGGCGGTGCGCCGCGGCTCCGAGCTGCGCGAGCGGTGGGAGGAGTCCGGCGGCGTCGCCGCGTGGGACGCGGCCGTCGCCGCGCTGGCGCGCCGGCTCGCGTAGGCCGGCCGCGGCGCTACCGCCGCGCCTTGCCCGGTCCCCCGTGGGGATCGTGGCACGTCGTGCAAACGTCCGCCGTCGCACCGCCGTGCGCCTTCTTCGTGCTCGCCGCGGCGAGGTCGTGACACCCGAGGCAGAGCCCCGGGACCGCGTCCGTGAGCAGCCGCGGGTTCGCGGACGCGTGCGGCGCGTGGCACGACGCGCAGTCTCCGGCCTTGAACGGCTCGTGCACCCAGTCGGCCCGGGCCCGCTCGCGGAGCTTCGCGTGGCAGCCGAGGCAGAGGTCCGGCTCGGCCTTCACGAGGATCTTCGGGGTGCTCGAGCCGTGCGGCGCGTGGCACTTCAGGCACGCGCCGGCCCGAACCGGCGCGTGGACGGACACGCCCTCGAACCTCCGCCGCGCGTCGGCGTGGCAGCCGTGACAGAGGTCCGCGCCGCCCTGGAGGAGCAGGTGATCGCGGGAGGACGCGTGCGGGCTGTGGCACGCGACGCAGTCGCCGTCGCGGGCGGGCGCGTGCGGGACCTTCGCCACGCGCTGGGCGAGGTCGTGGCACTCGGCGCACGCGGTCATGAGGTCCTTCCGCACCTGCGCCGGCGCGGGCCCCCCGTCGGCGGGCGGGTCGTAGTGGCAGCGCGCGCACTCGCGAGCCCCGAACGGCGGATGGACGTTCGAGGGCGGGAGCTTGCTCGCCTTCGAGACGTGCGGGTCGTGGCAGGACGTGCAGCGGGCGCCCGCCACCGCGTAGCCGCGATGTGCCTTCGCGAGGTCCGCGCCCTCGACGTCGTGGCACCCGCCGCACAGCTCCGCCTGCTCCTTCACGAGGAGGCTCGGGGCCGTGGAGGCGTGGCCGCGGTGGCAGTCGAGGCAATCTCCGCCCGAGACCGCCTCGTGCACGACGGCCTTCGGCGCCGCGAGGCGCGCCGCCAGCTCCCGGTGGCAGCCGAGGCACACCTTCGCGGGCTCGGCCCGCAGCAGCTTCGGCTGGCCGGAGCCGTGCGCGTCGTGGCAGGACGGGCAGGCCCCCTGCGCGAACGGGACGTGGCGCGACCGCCCGCGGTCCCAGACCTTCAACACGCCCACGTGGCACTCGAGGCACGCCTTCGCGGGCTCGCCGCGCAGCAGCGCCTTCCCGTCGCCGTGCGCGACGTGGCACGCCGTGCACGCGCCGCCCGCGAACGGGTTGTGCCGGTGCTCGGGCTTCCGGCTCTCGAGCGTCCTGGCGTGGCACCCGAGGCACAGCGTCTCGGGGCCGGCGACGAGCAGCCGGGGACGGTCCCCCGCGTGCGGGCCGTGGCAGCTCGTGCACTCCGCGGCGGGGTGGCCGCGCTTCCCGACGTCGCCCCGGTGGCACTCGAGGCAGAGCGCCCGGCCCGGCCGGACGAGGAGCTTCCGCGAGCCGCCGTGAGGATCGTGGCACGCCGTGCAGTCGCCGGAGCGCACCGGCTCGTGCACCGTGGGCTTCGCGAGCCACTCGCGCGCCTGGCGATGGCACCCGCTGCAGAGGGCATCCGGCGCGACGAGCAGCGCTTTGCGGTCGGCGCCGTGGACGTCGTGGCAGCCGTCGCAGCGCCCCTGCGCGGCGGGCGCGTGGGCCTGCTCTGCCGCGAGCTTGCGCCCGATCTCGCCGTGGCAGCGGACGCAGAGGGCGGGCGGCGCGGCCGCGAGGAGCGGCGCCGCGTCCGCGGTGTGCGGGCGGTGACACTCCGTGCAACGGCCCGCCTTCACCGGCGCGTGAACGACCTTCCGGCTCGCCTTCTCCTCGATCCCGGAGTGGCAGCCGAGACAGAGCGCCGGCAAGGCGTCGGTCGCGAAGGGCCGCGCCGACGCCGGCGCGGCGTGGCAGCTCGAGCAGTCCGGCAAGACCTCGTGCCGGACGTCCCGGAGCAGCTTCTCCTGGGAGGCCGAGTGCGGATCGTGGCACGCGGTGCAGCGCGAACCGCCCACCGGGTACCCGCCGTGCGCCGCGACGACGTCCGGGTGGCACCCCGCGCAGAGCGCGCCGATGGGCTTCCGGAGTAGCTTCGGCTCGGCGGAGGCGTGAGGCGCGTGGCACGCGGTGCAGTGGTTCGCCGCCGGCGCGTGCAGGACCGCCTTCGCGAAGAGCTCGTCGTCGTGACACTCGAGGCAGAGCCGCGACTCGCTCGCCTGGAGGAGCAGCTCTCCCTGGACGCCGTGGGGCTTGTGGCAGGTCTCGCACGCGGCGTCCGCGAACGGCGGGTGCACGACGCGGAGCCCCGTCGCCGCCCGGATCGCGGGGCGGTGGCAAGGGCTGCACGCCGAGGTCGCGGCGGCTGCCGGCCTGGCCGGCCCCTGGCTCGCGCAGGCGATCGCGACGAGGAGGGCCGGGGCGAGGGGGAGACGGGTCGAGCTCACGGGTCACCGGGGGTGCGACGGGCGAGCAGGTATGCCATGGAACGACAGGGTCGCGAATTGACGTCAGGCAGGAGGGGTGGGGGGTGGATCCGCGCGCAGCACGCGTGGCATGCTCGATGTCGGCCGGCGCGCACCGAGCGCGAACCCGGCGATCGTCGGCGCCCTCCGCGCCGGCATCGGATCGAGTCGGTCCACTCCACGCGGTCGCTCGCACGTCCGCGCCGCTCTCCTGACACGCGAATCCGCCGCCGTGCGTCGAGAACGCGACGCCGCGCGTCGCTCACGCACGGCGAACCGGGGCGAATGGCGATGAGGCTCCAACGGGGGCTCGACCCGGGCCTCTTTCCGCCACACAATCACCTCAGCAGCTGACCAACCAAGGAGGTCTCATCGTCGAGCAAACTGCAGGAGACATCGATCGAATGCAGACCGGCGCAAGCCGGTGATCGCTCGCCGCAATGACGAGCTCGTAGGTGGTCGAAGAAGTAGTCGAAGGGGCCCGCTCCGGGCCCCTTCGTTCGTCGAAGGGCGGCTTCGCGCCGCCGCTCCCCCCGAAACCCCGCGCTGCGTGGCCGCGCGCCCGTCAGGGCGCCGTCGCGACCACCTCGCGCGCCCACGGGATCGACGGCTGCGCCCCGGGCCGCGTCACGCTGATCGCCGCGGCGGCCTGAGCGAACCCGATCGCGTCCGGGAGCGGGCGGCCGCGCGCGAGCGCGGCGCACAGCCCGCCGATGAACGTGTCGCCCGCGGCGGTCGTGTCGACCGCCTTGACGCTCCGCGCCGGGAAGTGCCGGGCCCCCTCCGCCGAGACGAGCACGACCCCGCGCTCGCCGAGCGTCACGAGCACGGTGTGCGCGCCCTGCTCGCGGAGCCGCGCGCCCGCGTCGAAGGCCCGGTCGATCGAGTCGACCGCCACGCCCGTGAGCATCCCCGCCTCGATCTCGTTCGGCACGAGCAGGTCCGCGTCCGCGAGCAGCGCCGGCGGGAGCGGCCGCGCCGGCGCGGGGTTCAGGACCACCGTCCGTCCGAGCGCGCGGGCCCGGCGCGCCGTCGCCTCCACGACCGCGAGCGGCACCTCGAGCTGCAGCGCGACCACCGACGCGCCGGCGAGGACCGCCTCCGGGACGTCGTCCGGGGCGAGCCGCGCGTTCGCGCCGGGCGCGACCACGATCCCGTTGCGGCCGTCGTCGTCGACGACGATGAGGGCGACGCCGGTCGCCTCGCCCCGCAGATCCCGGACCGCCGCGCAGTCGATCCCGTCCGCCTCGAGGCCGGCGCGGAGCGCGCGACCGAACGCGTCGTCGCCCACGCGGCCGACCATCGCGGTCCGCGCGCCGAGCCGCGCGGCGGCGACGGCCTGGTTCCCGCCCTTCCCGCCGGGGACCGTCGCGAAGGCGCCGCCGAGGATCGTCTCACCGGGCGCCGGCAGGCGCGGCGCGCGCACCACGAGATCCATGTTGAGGCTGCCCACCACCACGACGTCCCCGGCGCTCATCTCTTCCCTCCCCCGGCGCTCAGGGCGATCCGCCCGGCTCGAGGGTCCGGAAGAACGCCTTGGCGCGGTACTTGTCGATGACCACGGCCACCACGATGATGAGCCCGGTCACCATCATCCGGGCGAAGTCGCCCATGCCGAGCAGCAGGAGGCCGTTGTTCAGGACGCCCATGATGCAGGCGCCGAGGAAGGTGCCGGTCATGGAGCCCTTCCCCCCGCTCATGCTGGTCCCGCCGATCACGACCGCGGCGATGGCGTTCAGCTCGAACCCGACGCCGAGGATCGGGCTCGAGATGTTGAGGCGCATCATGTACATGACGGCCGCGAGCCCGACCATCGCGCCGCACACGGTGAACGCCGCGACCTTGTACAGGCGCGGGTCGTGCCCCGAGAGGCGCACCGCCTCCTCGTTGTTCCCGATCGCGTAGATCATCCGCCCGAACACGGTGCGGTTCAGGATGAACCGCCCGGCGAGGACCACGGCCGCGGCGATGACGAAGATCACCGGGACGCCGGCGAAGGTCATCGAGCCGACCGCGTTGAACGCGTCCGGGAACGAGAAGATCGTCCGGGAGTTCGAGATCTCCAGCGCCGCGCCGCGCGCGATGTTGAGCATCCCGAGCGTGACGATGAACGAGTGGATCTTCCACCGCTCGCAGACGAAGCCGTTGAACAGCCCGCACAGCATGCCGACCGCGCAGCTCGCGAGGATCGACAGCGTGATGGCGGGGCCGGTCGACCAGCCCTCGTGCGTGATGACGAGCCCGCCGACGACGGTCGCGAGCGCGAGCACCGAGCCGACGGAGAGGTCGATCCCGCCGAGCAGGATCACGAACGTCATCCCCACGGCGATGACGGTGTTGATGCTGATCTGCGTGAAGATGTTCGTCAGGTTCGCGAGCGAGGCGAACCGGGGCGAGATGAACGAGAACAGGAACGCCATGAGCGCGAGGGCCAGCCCGATGCCGGCCTCCCTCATGAGCAGGTTGAAGAGCTGCTTCGCGCGCATGTTGCCTCGCTAGCCGGCGCCGGCGGCCGCGGTCCCCGCGGTCGCCGCCTCCCGGCGGTCCCGGACGTACTCCTGGTAGGCGAGCGACAGGATCCGCTCCTGGCCGAACTCCGCCCGCGGCACCTCGCCGGTGATCCGTCCCCCCGAGAAGACGAGGATCCGGTGGCAGATCCCCATGAGCTCGGGCAGGTCCGACGAGACGATGAGGATGGCCTTCCCCTCCGCCGCGAGCCGCCACAGGAGGCCGTAGATCTCGTAGCGCGCGCCCACGTCGATCCCGCGGGTCGGCTCGTCGAACACGAGCACCGCCGCGTCGCGGAACAGCCACTTGGCGATGACGAGCTTCTGCTGGTTGCCGCCGGAGAGGTTCCGGGCGAGCTGGTCCACCGAAGGCGTCTTGATGGCGAGCTCCGCGACGAGCCGCTCGGCGGCGGACCGCTCGGCGCGGACGTCGAGGAGCCCCGCATGGGAAACGCGGGCGAGGTCGGTGAGGGTGACGTTCACCGCGCAGGACATGTCGAGCACGAGCCCGTGCGCCTTCCGGTCCTCGGTCAGCAGGGACATGCCGTGCCGGACCGCCTCGCGCGGGCTGCGGATCGCGACCTCGCGTCCGTCGCGCAGGACGCGGCCGGAGGCCTTCCGGTCGGCGCCGAACAGCGCCCGCATCGCCTCGGTGCGCCCGGAGCCGACCAGCCCCGCGACGCCGACCAGCTCGCCGCGACGGACCGCGAACGACAACGCGTGCCGGCCCCCCACCGTCCGCAGGTCCTCGACCCGCAGCGCCTCGGCGCCGGGCGCGACGTCGGCGCGGAACGGGTACTCCTCCGAGACCTCCTTGCCGACCATGAGCTTCACGATCTGGGGGATCGTCGCCTCGCGCGCCGCGAGCGTCTGCACGGTCCGCCCGTTCCTCAGCACCGTGATCCGGTCGCCGATGTCGAAGACCTCCTGCAGGCGGTGCGAGATGTAGACGATCGTGACGCCGCGCGCCTTCAGCCGCGCGACGATCTCGAAGAGGCGCCCGATCTCCCGGGGCGTGAGCGTCGCGGTCGGCTCGTCGAGGATCAGCACCTTGCTCCGGGTCGAGAGCGCCTTCGCGATCTCGAGGAGCTGCATCTGCGCGACCCCGAGCGTCTCGACCCGCGCGCGGGGCGAGACCGCGAGGCCGACCTCGGCGAGGACCGTCTCGGCGTCCCGGTAGAGGCGCGCGAAGTCGACGATCCCGAGCCGCCGCGGCAGGCGCTGGAAGAAGATGTTCTCCGCCACCGAGAGGTACGGCAGCAGGTTGAACTCCTGGTACACGACCCGCACCCCCGCCCGGATGGCGGCGAGCGTGCTCCGCGGCGCGTACGGCGCGCCGTCGAGGAGGATCCGCCCCTCGTCCGGCGTGTAGACGCCGCAGAGGAGCTTCACGAGCGTGGACTTCCCGGCTCCGTTCTGGCCGACCAGGACGTGGACCTCGCCCCGTCGGATCGCGAGGTCCACGCGGTCGAGCGCGACGACCCCGGGGAACCGCTTGGTGATCCCCGAGAGCTCGATGAGATCCGCCCCGCCCGCCGTCGCGCCCGCGTCCACGCTCTCCTCCGCCGCCGCGCGCCGGGCCGTCTACCCCGCGGCCCGGCCCGCGCGCGGGACTACATGACGAGGTCCTTCGCCGTGACGAGCTTCACGGGCGTCTTGATCCACCCGTGCAGCTTCTCGCCCTTCTTCATCTTGAACCCCGTCTTGATGCAGTTCGTGGCCATGTCCGGGCCGAACTGGTCGATGGTCGCGAGCACCTTCCCCTCGTGGATGAGCTTCTGCACCGCGGGGATGTTGTCGAAGCCGACCACCTGGATCTTCCCGCTCTTGCCGGCGGCGTCGAGCGCCTTCACGACGCCGAGCGCCATCGAGTCGTTGGCGGCCATGACGCCCTGGACGTCGGGGAACCGCGTGAGGAGGTTCGTCATGAGCGTGTTCGCCTCCTCGGTCTCCCAGTGCGCGGTCATCGACGTGAGGACCACGAGCCCGTGCTCCTTCGCGGCGCGCTCGAACCCGGCCTTGCGCATCTTCGCGTTGTCGGCGCCGGGGTTGCCCTCGAGGATGACGACCTTGCCGCCCTTCCCGAGCTTCTTCGCGAGCGCGGTGCCGGCGAGGTAGGCGCCCTCGGCGTTGTCCGGGCCCACGAAGACGAGGTCCTTCAGCCCGGCGGCCGCGAGCGCCTTGTCGTCGAGCTTCACGTCGAAGTTCACGACCGTGATGCCGGCCTGCACCGCCCGCTTCACCGGGGCGACGAGCCCGACCGAGTCGGCGGGCGCGACGCAGATGATGTCCACCTTCTGCGTGACGAAGTTCTCGACCGCGGCGATCTGCGTGTCGATGTCGGTCTCGGAGTTCATGCCGACCGGGATGAGGGTGAAGGTGCCGTCCTGCTTCGCGTACTTCACGGCGCCCTCCTCCATGCTCTTGAAGAACTCGTTCGCGAGGGACTTCATCACGAGCCCGACCACGGGCTTCTTGCCTGCGTCCGCCGCGTGCGTGGGAAGGGCGTGAGCGACGAGCGCGAGCGCGACGACGAACGGAACGGCCAGGATGCGACTGAACGTCTTCATCGGTGCTCCTCCTCCGACCCGGCGACGCCGGGTCGCTGCTGCTGCGGCCGCGCCGGCGCCCTCGCCCCCGTGGCGGCGGCGGCCGGCGCGCCCCGCCGGGACTGTAGGCCCGGCCGGAGGGGGGTGACCGGCGCGGATGGGGCCCTGCGGCGGTCCGGCCGAGCGGCGCGTCACCGCGGGGCGCACCGCACGCGAACGACCCGTGCGAGCCGTGCGCGGCGGCCCTACAACCACGGCGCGCTCCGCCTCGGGCCCGGTCGCCCGGCGAGCGCGGGGGCGGCGACATCCATGGACGGTTCGGCGAGCATCGGGCGGATCGCGGTGCTGGATCGCGGCGAGCAGGGGCGGCGGGTGCTGCGCGCGGTCCGGGAGCTCGCGCGCGCGGGGCGCGCCGGCGCGGCGGTGGCCGTGGTCGCGCCCGGCGAGCGGGACACGGCGTTCGCGCGCGACGCCGACGAGGTGATCGTCATCGACGGCTCGCGCGAGCTCGCGCTCGGGCTCGCCCGCGCCGGGGCGGCTTGGCTCGGCGTCGGGTCGCTCGAGGCGCGCGCGGTCTTCGCCGCGTCGTGCGACACCCTCGGCGTCCTGCACCTCGGCTGGCCCGCGGAGGCGCTCGCCCGCCTCGCCGGCCCCGGGGCGCTCGCCGAGGTGGCCACCGCGGTCGGGGCCGAGGTGCCCGGCGCGGCGCCCGATCCGCGGTCCCGCCTGGTGGAGGTCGTCGTGGCGCGCGACCGCTCCGGCGGCGCCCTGGCGCTCGGGACGGCGGACGCGTCGCTCCGTCGCGGCGGCGTGGCAGTGCTCGCGGAGTCGCCCGCTCCGGCGCTCGGCGCGGACCTCGACGCCGCGGCGCGGGCGCTCGCGGTGAGGGCGGCCGCGACGGCCGGGGTGGTCGGCGTCGCGGCGGTGGAGCTGCTGCTCGAGCCCGGCGCGCGCACGCTCGCCCTCGTCGGGATCGACCCGGTTCCCGCCGCCGCGGCCGCCGTCGAGGCCGCCGCCGCGGTGGACCTCGTCCGGCTCGCGCTCCACCTCGCGATGGGCGGCCCCCTCCCGGCGGCGATGGCGCCCGGCGGCCACGCTGCGGCCGCCCGGATCGAGGCGCGCGACCCCGAGGGCTCCTCGGCCCTGCCGGGCCAGGTCGTGCTGCTCCGGCTGCCCGCGGACCCGGACGTCCGCGCCTCCGCGGCCGTCGAGGTGGGCGATCCGGCGCCCGTCGACGCGCCGCTCGCGACGATCGTGGCTCGCGGCCCGGATCGCGACGCCGCGCTCCGCCGCCTCGCCCAGGCGCTCGCGGACTCCGACGTGCTGGTGTCGGGCACCGGCACGAGCCGCGCCTGGCTCCTCGCGCTCCTCGAGCGGGCCGAGGTCCGGGCGGGCGAGGCCGGGATCGGCCTGCTCCCGCGCCTCGCCGGCGCGGGAGAGCGGCTCGTCGTGCCGCGCCCCGGGCACGCGCTCCTCGCGGCCGCCATCGAGGCGTACGAGGCGGACCTCGACCTCGAGCGCGCGCGCTTCCTCGCGGAGGCGCGTCGCGGGCGGCCGCGCGTCGGCCCTTCCAGCGGGCGCGCCGTGGACCTCCGCCTCGCGGGGCGCCGCCACCGGCTCGACGTCCGGCAGACCGGCCCCGACGCGTTCCGGGTCGCGTCCGGCGGCTCGGCCATCGACGTCCGCGTCGAGCGGCTCGGGAAGCGCGAGCGCCGCCTCGACGTGGGCGGCACCCGCGTCCGGGTGCTCGTGGCCACCGAGGGGGCGCGTTTCCTCGTGGACGTCGAGGGGATCCCGCACGCGGTCGAGCGCGAGCCCGCCGGGCTCGTGGTCTCGCCCCTCCCGGCGGTCGTCGTGGCCCTGCCCGTCGAGCCGGGTCAGCTCGTCTCGAAGGGCGAGCCCGTCGCGCGCGTCGAGTCGATGAAGGTGGAGCTCGTCGTGCCGGCCCCGGAGGACGGCGTGGTGCGCGAGGTGCTCACGGTGCCGAACGCGCAGGTCGACGCCGGGGCGCCGCTGCTCCGGATCGAGCCCGCGAGCGAGGCGCCCGCCGAGGCGGGCGCACCGCTCTCGTTCGGCGCGCCCGCGGTGGAGGCGCCGCCCGACGCCGGCGTCGCGTACCTCGCCGCGCTCGGCGAGCTGAGCGCGCTCCTGCTCGGGTTCGACCTCGCGCCCGCGGACGCGCGCCGGCTCACCGCCGCGCTCGCGGAGCGCGCGCGGGCCGTCCCGGCCGACGACGCCGCCGCGCTCCGCGCGGAGGAGGACGTCCTCGCCGCGTACGCGGATCTGCTCGTGCTCTTCCGCCGCGCGCCCGAGGCGGGCGCCGCCGCCGGGGCGCGGCCGCCCCTCGAAGAGCTGTGGCGGTACCTGCACGAGCCGGAGGCGCGCGGCGCAGGGCTGTCCCCCGCGTTCGTCGCCCGGCTCCGGACTGCCCTCGCCCACTACGGCGTCTCGCTCGACGCGCCCGGCCGCGCCCTGGAGATCGCGCTGCTGCGGATCCAGAAGGCGCACGAGCGCGCGGAGCTCGCGGTCGCGGCCGTGGTCGCGATCCTCGATCGCCGCCTCGCCGCCGGCGGCACGCCGCCCGGGTTCGAGGGCGACGCTGCGCGCGGCCTCCTCGACCGCCTCGCCGACGTCGGCGAGGAGCGCGCCCCCGCGATCGCGGATCTCGCGCGCGAGCTCCGCTACCGTCGCTTCGACCGGCCCGCGTTCGAGCGCGTCCGGGCCGACGTGTACGCGCAGGCGGAGTCGGACCTGGCGGCCGTGTCGCGCCCCGGCGCGCAGCGTGAGGAGGCCCTCGCGCGCCTCGTCGCGTGCCCGCAGCCGCTCGCGACCCTGCTCGTCGCCCGGATGGCTGCCGCGGACGCGCCGGTGCGGCCCGCCCTCGTCGAGACGCTGCTCCGCCGCTACTACCGGATCCGCTCCCTCACGGGCGTCGCGACGCGCGAGGTCGGAGGGCTCGCCTGCGCGACCGCCGAGTACGAGCTGGACGGGCGCCGGATCCGGCTGGTCGCCGGGTTCGCCCCCGCCTCCGAGGCGCCCAGGCTCGCGCGGGCCCTCGCGCGCCTCGCGAGGGAGGTGCCGGCGGGCGTGGACGTCACCGCCGAGCTCTACCTCTGGTTCGACGGGCCGGCGGAGCCGACCGACGCCCTCGTCGAGCCGCTGCGCGCCGCGCTCGCCGGCGCCGGCTTCGGTCGGCCCCTCCGCCGCGCGTCGTTCGTCGTCGCCCGCGCCGGCCGGGGCCTCGGGCGCCAGGAGAGCCAGGCGCACCTCTCGTTCCGCGGCGGACCGGAGCGGTTCGAGGAGGAGCGCCGGTACCGCGGGGTCCACCCGCTCCTCTTCCGGCGGATGCAGCTCTCGCGGCTCTCGCGATTCGACCTCGAGCGGCTGCCGTCCGTCGAGGACGTGTTCCTGTACCGCGGCGTCGCGCAGGGGAACCCGAAGGACGAGCGCCTCTTCGCCGTCGCGGAGGTGCGCGACCTCACCCCGGTCCGCGATCCGGCCGGGCAGGTCGTGCAGCTCCCGCAGCTCGAGCGGATGCTGCACGAGGCGCTCGCGGGCATGCGGCGCTTCCAGGCGACCCGCGCGCCGCACCAGCGCCTCGAGTGGAACCGCGTGCTCCTCACGCTCGAGCCGCCGTTCCTCCTCTCCCGCGACGAGCTGCGCCGGCTCGCGACGCGCCTCATGCCCGCGGCCCAGGGGCTCGGCCTCGAGATGGTGATCCTCGCCGCGCGGATCCCCGACCCGCGCACGGGCGCCCTCGAGGACACGCTCGTCCGGATCACGACGACGGGCCAGGGGCTCTCCATCCGCTACGACCCGCCCCTCGACCGGCCGATCCTGCCGCTCGAGGAGTACCAGCAGCGCGTCATCGCGCTGCGGCGCCGCGGCCTCACCCACCCGTTCGAGCTCGTCCGGATGCTCGCGCCCCCCCGCGGCGCCCAGGCCGACGTCCCGCCCGGCGAGTTCGTCGAGCACGACCTCGATCCGTCCGGCGCGCTCGTGCCGGTGATCCGCCCGGCGGGGAAGAACACGGCCAACATCGTGGCCGGCGTGGTGCGCACCTTCACGGATCGCTACCCGGAGGGCATGCAGCGGGTCGTCCTGCTCGGCGACCCGACGAAGGCGATGGGCTCGCTCGCCGAGCCCGAGTGCCGGCGCATCGCCGCCGCGATCGATCTCGCCGAGCGGCTCGGCGTCCCCCTCGAGTGGTTCGCCGTGTCCGCCGGCGCGAAGATCTCGATGGAGAGCGGCACGGAGAACATGGACTGGATCTCGCGGGTGCTGCGCCGGATCATCGAGTTCACGCAAGATGGCGGCGAGATCAACGTGGTCGTCGCCGGCATCAACGTCGGCGCCCAGCCGTACTGGAACGCCGAGGCCACGATGCTGATGCACACCCGCGGGATCCTGGTCATGACGCCCGGCTCCGCGATGGTGCTCACCGGGAAGGAGGCCCTCGAGTACTCCGGGTCGGTCGCCGCCGAGGACAACCTCGGGATCGGCGGGTACGACCGGATCATGGGCCCGAACGGCCAGGCGCAGTACCGGGCCTCGAGCCTCGCCGACGGGATCCGCATCCTCCTCGCGCACTACGACCACACCTACGTGGCGCCCGGAGAGCGGTTCCCGCGGCGGGCGAGGACCACGGATCCGGCGACCCGCGACGTCCGCGCGTCGCCGCACGGGCCGGAGGGCGGCGCCGGGTTCACCACGGTCGGCGACGTGTTCAGCGCCGAGCGGAACCCGGACCGGAAGAAGCCGTTCGACATCCGCCGGGTCATGGCGGCCGCCGTCGACCAGGACCACGCGCCGCTCGAGCGCTGGCGCGACGTGCGCGGCGGCGAGACCGCGGTGGTCTGGGATGCGCACCTCGGCGGCTGGCCGGTCTGCCTCCTCGGCATCGAATCGCGCCCGCTGCCGCGCCTCGAGTTCGTCCCCGCCGACGGCCCGGAGCTCTGGTCGGCCGGAACCCTCTTCCCGCAGTCCTCGAAGAAGATCGCGCGGGCGATCAACGGCGCGAGCGGCAACCGGCCCGTGGTGGTCCTGGCGAACCTCTCCGGCTTCGACGGCTCGCCGGAGTCGATGCGCCGCCTGCAGCTCGAGTACGGCGCCGAGATCGGCCGCGCGGTGGTGAGCTTCCGGGGACCGCTCGTGTTCTGCGTGGTGTCGCGCTACCACGGCGGCGCGTTCGTGGTGTTCTCGAAGGCGCTCCGCGAGGACATGGAGGCGGTCGCCGTCGAGGGCGCGCGCGCGTCGGTGATCGGCGGCGCGCCTGCGGCCGCGGTCGTCTTCGCCCGGGAGGTCGAGACCCGCGCCCGCAAGGACCCGCGGGTCGTCGACGCGGAGAAGGCCGCCGCGACCGGCGGCGGCCCGGCCCGGGCCCGGCTCGCCGAGGTGCTCGCCCAGGTCCGCTCGGAGAAGGTGGGCGAGGTCGCGGAGGAGTTCGACACGGTCCACACGGTCGAGCGCGCGCGGCGGGTCGGCTCGCTCGACGGGATCATCGCGGCGAAGGATCTCCGGCCGTGGCTGGTCGGCGCGGTGGAGCGCGGGATCGCGCGGCACGGGAACGGCGAGCTGCGACGCCGGGCGGGCGAGCTCGAGGTCCCCGCGGGGAGCGGCCCCGAGGCACCTGTGACGCACTGACCGCTCGGGCGCCTCCGCGCGGTGTAGGATGCCCGCGTGCTGGCGCTCGACGCGGTTCACAAGCGGTACGGCCGGACCGTCGCCCTCGACGGCCTATCGCTGTCGGTCGCGCCGGGCGAGATCCTCGGGCTGCTCGGGCCGAACGGCGCCGGGAAGACCACCGCCGTCCACCTCGCCGTCGGGCTGCTCGCGCCGGACGCGGGCCGCGTCACGGTCGAGGGGCGCGATCCGCGCGACCCCGCCGTCCGCCGCGCGATCGGCCTCGCCCCGCAGGCGCTCGCGATCTACGAGGCGCTCACCGCCGAGGAGAACCTCCGGTTCTTCGGCGAGATGTACGGGCTCTCCGGTCCCGCCCTCGGGGCGGCCGTCGACGCGGCGCTCGCGCTCGCGGCCCTCGGCGACCGGCGCAGGGACCGCGCGGCGACCTTCTCCGGGGGCATGAAGCGGCGGCTCAACCTGGCCGCGGCCCTCGTCCACGGGCCGCGCCTCCTGCTGCTCGACGAGCCGACCGTCGGCGTGGATCCGCAGTCGCGGAACGCGATCCTCGAGCGGATCGCCGAGCTGCGCCGGTCCGGCCTCACCGTCGTCTACACCACGCACTACATGGAGGAGGCGGCGCGGCTCTGCGATCGCGTGGCGATCCTCGATCGCGGCCGCGTCCTCGCGCTCGGGACCGTCCCGGAGCTCCTGCGCACCCACGGCGGCGATCCGGTCCTCGTCGCGCGGACCGGCGGCGAGACGCTCCGGATCCCGACCCGCGATCCCGCCGGCGAGCTGGCGCGCCTCGCCGCCGCGCGCCCGATCGAGGACTTCCACGTCGAGCGCGCCGATCTCGAGGCGGTGTTCCTGTCGCTGACCGGCCGGAGGCTCCGCGACGTATGAGCGCGCGCGACCCGATCCTCCGCCCGGTCCTGGCCCTCGCCCGCAAGGACCTCGTGCTCCTCCTGCGAAGCCGCGGGCACCTCTTCTTCTCGTTCGGCTGGCCGATCCTGATGGCGGTGCTGTTCGGCCTCGTCTTCGGCGGCCGCGCCGGCGGGGACGGCACGATTACGGTCGCGATCGTGGACGAGGACGGCTCGCCCGCGGCGGCGCGCCTCGTCGCGCGGCTCCGCGCCGAGCCCGCCCTCGAGCTCGTGCCGGCGGCCGGCGCGGAGGCGGAGCGGCTCGTCCGGAGCGGCGAGCGCGTCGCGGCGATCGTCGTGCCCGCCGGCTACGGCGACACCGCGGACCGGCTGTTCCGCGGCCAGCCGCTCCGGCTCGAGCTGCTCGTCGATCCGAGCCGCAAGGCCGAGGCCGCGATGCTCGAGGGGGTCCTCACCGGCGCCGCGTTCGGGACGATCTCGGAGATCTTCACCGACGACGCGCGGGCGCGGGCGCTCGTGGACCGCTCCCTCGCGGACCTCCGCGCGGCGCCCGCGGATCGGCAGGATCGCGCGTCCCTCGAGCGGTTGCTCCGGGAGCTGGGGACCTTCCTCGACGCGCGCCCCGCGGCGCCGGCGGGAGCGCCGTCGGCGCGCCCCGCCTTCCAGCCGGTGGCGATCGCCCGCCGCGCGCTCGAGGCCCGCGAGGCGCGCCCCGGGAACGCCTTCGACTTCACGTTCCCGCAGGGCATCCTCTGGGGCGTGATCGGCTGCGCGCTGGGGTTCGCGCAGAGCCTCGTCGGCGAGCGGACGCGCGGCACCCTCGCGCGCCTCCAGGTCGCGCCGCTCTCTGCCGCGCACGTCCTCGCGGGGAAGGCGCTCGCGTGCTTCGTCACGATCGCCGCGCTCGAGGCCGCCCTCCTCGCCGCGGGCCGCGGCCTCGGGATGCGTCCCGCGTCGTGGCCGCTCCTCGCGGTCGCCGCGGTGTGCGTCGACGCCTGCTTCGTCGGGATCATGATGGCCGTCGCCGCGGCGGGCCGGGACGAGCAGGCCGCGGGCGGGCTGGGCTGGGCCCTCATGATGCCGCTCGCGCTCTTCGGTGGCGGCATGATCCCGCTCTTCATCCTCCCGGGGTGGATGCAGGCCGTGGGCGCGGTGAGCCCCGTCCGCTGGGGAATCCTCGCGCTGGAGGGCGCGATCTGGCGCGGCTTCGGCGCGGCGGAGCTCGCGCGGCCATGCCTCGTCCTCCTGGCGTTCGGCGCGATGGGGTTCGCGCTCGGAGCCCGGACGTTCCGCGCGCGGCCGTGAGCCACCGGGCGCCCGCTCGCTGGAGGGCCCTGCCGGGGAGACGTCCGGGAAGGCGGGCGCCCCGCCGAGGGTTCCCTTCCGGTACCCTCGACCGGAGGCCCGCATGCCCAACGCTCGCCCGCTCGCCTGTGCCGTGCTCCTCGCGGCCGCCTGCTCCTCGTCGACCGTCCGCACACCGTCCGCGGGGCCGGTCGCGTACGGCGCCCCCGAGCTGCTCTGGGCGCGCGGCGGGTGCTTCGAGTCGTGGTGCCAGACCGGCTGGTACGCCTCGCCCGCGCTGGCCGATCTCGACGGCGACGGCGTCCCCGAGGTCGTCTGGGGCGCGTCCGACGTCGTCGCGCTCCGCGCGTCGGACGGCGCGCTCCTCTGGCGCGCGCCGGGCTCCGGCCGCGTCTGGGCGCCCATCGCGGTGGCCGATCTCGACGGCGACGGGAAGCCGGAGATCGTCGTCGGGCGCAACGGCGATCTCCTCACGGTCTACGGGCCCGACGGGCAGGTCCGCTGGAGCCGCAACCCGTTCGGCGCCGGGGAGCTCCGGAGCGTCGCCGTCGCCGACCTCGACGGCGACGGCAAGCTCGAGATCGTCGTCGGCCGGGCGAGCGGAGGCGACACCGAGCAGGTCGCGGCCTACTCGGCCGCGGGCGTCCTCCTCCCCGGCTTCCCCGCGCGCCGCGCCGGCGAGCCCGGCAACGGCTGGGGGATGTACAACCAGAACCTCGCGATCGCGGACCTCGACGGCGACGGCACCCGGGAGATCGTCGCGCCGACCGACACGCACTACGTCACCGCGCTCGACCGGCTCGGGAACCAGCTCGGCGTGAACGCGCGGTACGCGCCGCGCGCGGTCTGGGCGGAGGTCGGTGTGCACGTGGACGACGCCGTCGATCTCCGCGGCTACGCGCTCTGCGGGACCGAGCACCGGCCCAACTTCGCGATGTCGGCGCCGGCCATCGGCGACCTCGACGGCGAGGGCACGAAGGAGATCGTGGTCGTCGGGGACGTCTACGACTGCGGCTCCGACCCGTACCGCAGCCTGTACCACATGCCGTTCGTCCTGAACCGCGACCGGAGCCGCTGGAAGACGGCGGCGTACGACTGGACGGTGATCCCCTCCCCGCGCGCCGACGCCGGCCCGCGCTCGCAGGACGACGCGGTGATCTTCCCGGCGCTCCCGAACGCGGTCCTCGCGGACCTGGACGGCGACGGGAAGAAGGAGATCCTCTTCGCCTCCTGGGACGGGAAGGTGCACGCGTTCGGTCCGGACCGGAAGGAGCACGGCGCGTGGCCGTTCACCGTGCCGGGCCCTGGCGCGATCCGGTTCGCGAGCGAGCCGGCGGTGGTGGACCTCGACGGCGACGGCCAGGCGGAGGTGATCTTCGCTTCCTGGCCCGACGTCGCGAGCGGCGCGACGGGGAAGCTGTACGTCCTCGACGCGCTCGGCCGCCTCGCCTACGCGGTGGACCTCCCGCCGTCGTTCCCGGCGGGCGACTGGAACGGCGGGCTCGGCGCGCCGACGGTGGCGCGCCTCGCGCCGGGCGGCGACGTGTACGTCTTCCTCGGCACCGCGCAGTCGGGCGTCGTCGCGTTCCGGATCCCGCACAGCGCGGGCGCGCGCCTGCTGTGGCCGACGGGGCGCGGCAACCTCCGGCGGGACGGGACCCCGCCCGCGTAGCTCACGGCGCCGCGCTCCGCGACCGCGCGCGCTGCTACGATGCCGGGCATGGAGCGGCTCTCGCTCGAGCTCACCGACCGCTGCGCGAAGGCGTGCGCCTTCTGCTACGCCCGCGCGCGGCCCGACGGGACGCGCGCGTGGGCTCCGGAGGACGTGATCGCCCTCGCGCTGGACTGCGCCGCGCACGGCACGCGCGCGATCTCGTTCGGCGGCGGCGAGCCGCTCGAGTACCCGCACCTCGGCGCGGTGCTCGCCGCGACGCGCGGCCGCCTCTTCCGCTCGATCACCACGAGCGGGCTCCTCCTCGACACGGCGCTCGGCGCCCTCGCGGCGGCCGCGCCCGAGAAGGTCCACGTCTCGATCCACCACCCCGGCGATGGCGCCGAGGTCGCGCGCGCGATCCGGCAGGTGGCCGCGCTCGAGGCGCGCGGGATCCGGGGCGGCGTGAACGTGCTCGTGCGGCGCTCCGGCCTCGCCGCGGCGCGCGCCGCCGGCGCGGCCCTCCGCGCCGCCGGCATCGGCGAGGACCGGATCGTCTGGCTGCCCATGCGCCCGGACGACACGCCCTCCCCCGCCGAGCTCGCCGCCGCGGCGGGCGGCCCGTTCCAGTCGGCGACGTGCCTCGGCGGCTGCGCCCCGAGCCCGCGCTTCGCCTCGCTCGCCGCGGACGGGACCGTCGCCGCCTGCTCGTACACCCGGAGCCGCGCGCCGCTCCAGGCCATGACCCACCGCGCGCTCCGCGCCGCGCTCGCGGTCGCGCCGCTCGTCCCCTGCGGAGGACCCCCGCCATGAGCGATCGCCCCGACTTCCCCGCCGCGCACAGCATGGACACCGCCTGGTTCGCGGTGGACCGGGACGGGCACGTGGCGTTGTTCCAGACCGGCGAGTCCGGCGCCGTCCCGACGGACGCGTACCTCGGCGAGGACGGCTTCGCGCCGCTCGAGGCGCTGCCGGTCCGCGGCGAGGCGCTGCGCGTCGCGCCGCTGCCCGGCTGGAAGCACGAGACGCAGCACGGCGTGAGCGCCAGCCTGCTCCAGGCGGCGATCTTCCACCTCCGCGACGAGGGTCCGGTCGCGGCCGAGCTCGCGGCGGGGAGCGCGGCGCGCGTGCCGGCCGCGGGGACCGTCGCGGTCCGCGTCGCCGCGCCGGACGCTGCGCTCATCGAGCGCCTCCACGCCAGCGGCGCCTGCCTCGCGTGCGCGTACCACTTCGAGGAGGCCGACGAGCTCACCGGCGCGCCGCGCGGCCTCTACGACTACGAGCACGTCACCGAGAACTGGATCGCCGGCCCGTACCGGCTCTCGGCGAAGCCGTCGAGCCCGGCGCGCCTCGAGGATCTCCCCCGCGACGTCCGGAAGCACGTGGTGAGGTTCGAGGGCCGCTTCGACGAGGCGCCGCTCGTGAACCCGCCGGCGATCTGGCCGTGCGAGTCGTGGGAGGCCATCTGGATCGACCTCGACGGGAAGACGGTCCGCCCCGTCCCGGGTCGGGAGGGGGACTACGACGAGGCGGCGGCGAACGCCGCGGACGGGTTCGCGGAGGAGGGGCTGGTGTTCGATCCGCCCCCGCACCCGCCCGCGCCGAAGCCGCAGCGCGCCACGCGGAGGCCCTGGTGGAAGTTCTGGTGAGCGCCGCGCCCGCCCCTCGCGGCGGCCCGGGCGTCAGCGCTTCCCGCCCGCGAGCGGATCCTCCCCCTCCGACCACGACGGCAGCACCTTCTCCTCGAGCTGGAAGTGCTCGCCGTCGTGCTCCGTGTACACGACGTACACCGCCTTCTTCGGCACGCCGAACGCCTCGTTCAGCTCGTCGATGATCGCGAGCGCGAGCCGGCGCTTCTGGTCCTTCGTCCGGCCCAGCCGGATGTCGGCGTTCAGGATGGCGATCCCCTTCGCCGGATCCACGGCGCGGCCGAACACGAGGTCGTCGCGCCCGTAGCAGCGGAGCGTGATCGCGATGTGGTCGGTGCCGGTGTCCATGATCGTCGAGAAGTGCCGGACCACGGCCTTCCCGAAGCGGGCCTTCTGCTCGGGCGTGGGCGTGAAGTTGAGCTCGAACTGGAGGTGGGGCATGGCGGCCTCGGAGTCGGGGATCCGCCACCTGGCGTAATCGGGGGATTCGCCGCGCGCCACGGCGGCGGACCGTGGAGCGAACGTCACCGGACGAGCGCGGGGCCGCGTCTCGTCGCGCCGCTCCCGAGGTAGGCGGCGACGGCCGTCCAGAGCTCCTCGAACTGCGCGCGCGTGAACCCCGTCCCCGAGGTGAGCCAGTCGAAGTGCGGCGGCACGTGCGTCGGGAGGTTGAAGTGTCCGATCACGTCGAGGTGGTCGGCCCAGACCGCCCGGATCACCTCGCCCCAGACCTGGCTCCGGGTCGGGACCATCCCGTCGTTCGCGCGGGCGTCCGGGAGCCGCCCGTACGCGAGCCGCAGCGGGTACGCCTGCTGGAGCGTGAGGGGCGGCTCCTTCTTCCGCGGCGTCCCCGACGCGACGCGGTACAGCCCGACGTAGAGCGCGTGCGTGGCCTGCCCGTAAGGCGAGAGCCCCGCGCCGATCGCGGAGCGGAGGCCGGGCGGCCGCGCCTGGCTGACGACGCAGCCGTAGCGGACCCCGGGGCGGTCCTCCGTCGAGGCGTTGAACACGTCCATGCCGGCGGGCGTGATCTGCCCCACGAGATCCTGATCCTGCCCGAGGCTCTCGAAGAACCGCTCGAGGCGGTGGCGGCGCTCCCGGGAGAAGTCGGCGAGGAGCTGCCCGAAGAGCTGGTCGACGACGCCCTTCGGCGCCACCCGCGGCCGCCGCACGATCCCCGCGAGCCGGAGCACCGCGCTCATCGGCAGCCGGCCCGCGCGGATCGAGTAGATGGTCGCGAGGGACAGGATGCGGAGCAGCTGCTGGCCGAGCAGGTTGTTGAAGAAATGCGCGACCGGCGTGCCGTAGTGCGGCGCCGACACCGTGACGACGCTGTGGACGGCTCGCGCGCACGACTCGACGTCGACGTCGGTCGGGAGCTTCACGTCGGGCGACACGACCAGCCGCGCGTCGAGGCCGCCGCTCGAGTGCCCGACGATGGAGATCTCGCCGCCGGCGCGCTCGAGCAGGTCCGTCATCGCCTCCGCGAGGAGCGCGGCGCGGCGGGAGAGCGTCGCCGTCGGAGCGGTCTTGATGACGCGGATCTCGCCGTCGAGCCCCTGGTCCGGCCCGATCTCCGCGAGGAGATCCTTCACGTGCGCGAAGTAGGCGAAGTCGCCGAGGTTCGCGAACCCGAAGAAGCCGGGGACGAGGAGCACGTGGTGCGGCGCCGGCACCGGGTGAGTCTAGCGCCCGGGCCTCGAGTCCCGCGGGATCGCGGCGGGGCGCGCGATCGCCGGCCCTGCGGCCCCGCGTGACCTCTGCACGGTGGGTGACAGCTCCCCACGCGGGGTGCGGCGAAGCGGCAGCTCCTCCCGTCCGCGACGTGGGCACCCGTGCGTGTTGTCAGGCGCTCGTGTGACTGACGGCGCTCGTGTCAGCACGGGTAGGCTCCCGACACACGTGGGTTCCGCCTCCTGGCGGATCTCGAATACGCAGCGATCGACGCGTCCTGGGGGGGCCATGTCACGATCGTCTCTGTTCGCACTCGCCGTGCTCGTCTCGACGACGTCGGTGCAGGCGCAGGATGCGGGTGGACCGGGGCACGCATCCGCGCTCCTGCCGGACCAGACCGTCGTGGTGATCGGCGGCACCGGCGCGGACGGCACGCCCACCGGCGCCACGCTGACGTACGCGCCGCTCGACGCGGCGGGCTCGCCGGCTGGGGCGCTCGGCGTGCCCCGGGCCTACCACTCCGCGACCTCGCTCTACGACGGCCGGATCGTGGTGATCGGCGGGAACGACGGCGCCGGGGCGATCGGCTCGATCGAGCTCTTCGATCCGCTGCTGAACGGGTTCCGCCCGAGCGCCGCGACGCTCGCGGCGCCGCGCCAGCAGCATCAGGCCATCGCGCTCGCCGACGGGCGCGTGCTCGTCCGCGGCGGCCGCGACGGAGCGGTGCCGGTCACGACGGACGAGGTCTACGACCCGCGGACGGACACCATCGGTCCAGCGCCGGCGGGCCTGGCGGTCGCGACCGTGACGACGGACCGCCCCGACTACCTGCCGGGAGACACCGTGTACGTGAGCGGCGCCGGGTTCGCGCCGGGGGAGACGGTGCTGCTGCTGATCGACGAGGAGCCGCTCCAGCACGTCCCGCGCGTGTTCACGTCGGTCGCGAACGACCGCGGCGAGGTGTGGGACTTCACGACGCTGCTCGTCGAGCCGCGCGATCTCGGGGCGAGCTTCACGCTGCACGCGGTGGGCGCGTCGTCGGGGCTGACGGCGGACGTTGGATTCACGGACGGTGCGGTGCTGCAGGTCACGGGGCTGCCGGGGTCGCTCTCGCTCGTCGTCGGCGACGTCCAGACGTTCACGTTCCGCATCAGCACGAAGAAGGACGCGCCGTTCAGGAACGTCCAGGTGTCCGTCGCCCTCCCGGCCGGGCTGGAGGGCGCCTCCGCGATCCCTCCGCCGTTCGACCTCGGCGCCGGCGCGGACGTGACGTTTCCGTTCGCGGTGCGGGCAGCCGCCCCCGCGTCGGGCACGATCACGATCGGCGTGGCGGGCACCTCCGCGAACCCGGCGGTCGTGTGCTCCGACAAGAACGATCCGTGCAGCGACGCCAAGACGCTGGGCTTCACGGTCACCGCGCGGTCGGACACGACGCCGCCCGTCGTCACCGTACCGGGCGACATGACGGTCGAGGCGGCCTCGCGCGATGGCGCCCTCGTGACGTTCTCCTCCTCCGCGACGGACGACGTCAGCGGCTCCGTCCCGGTCACCTGCACCCCTCCGTCCGGTGGCACCTTCGCGCTCGCGACGACGACCGTGACCTGCCGCGCGAACGACGCCGCCGGGAACACCGGGACGGCCTCCTTCACGATCACGGTCCGCGACACGACCAGGCCCACCTTCGGCGTGCTCCCGGCCCCGGTCGTCGAGGCGACCGGCCCGGACGGCGCCGCCGTCGACTTCGGCGCGGTGAAGGCCACGGACGCCGTCGACGGCGAGATCACCGCGACGTGCGTCCCGGCCTCCGGGACCACGTTCGCGGTGGGCAACACCGAGGTCACCTGCACGGCCGCCGACCACGCCACGAACGCCGCCACCGCGAGGTTCACCGTCACCGTCCGGGACACGACCCCACCCGCCTTCGGCGCGCTGCCCGCGCCCGTGGTCGAGGCGACCGGTCCGGCCGGCGCGGTCGTCGACTTCGGCACGGTGAAGGCCACCGACCTGGTCGACGGAGAGATCACCGCGACGTGCACCCCCGGATCGGGCACGACGTTCGCGGTCGGACGGACGCAGGTCACCTGCACCGCGACCGACCGCGCGACGAACTCCGCGGCCGCGACGTTCACGGTCACCGTCCGCGACACCACCCCGCCCGCATTCGGAGCGCTCCCGGCGCCCGTCGTCGAGGCGACCGGCCCGGGCGGCGCCCTCGTCGACTACGGCGCAGTGAAGGCGACGGACGTCGTCGACGGCGAGGTCACCGCCACCTGCACGCCCGCGTCGAACACGACGTTCGCGCTCGGGAAGACCGAGGTCACCTGCACCGCCGCGGACCGCGCCACGAACTCCGCGACCGCGAAGTTCACCGTCACCGTCCGCGACACGACGCCGCCCATCTTCGGTGCGCTGCCAGCCCCCGTGGTCGAGGCGACCGGCCCCAACGGCGCGGTGGTGACCTACGGCGTCGTCGACGCGGCCGACCTCGTGGACGGTACCGTCGTTGCGAGCTGCTCGCCCGCGTCCGGGTCGACGTTCGCGCTCGGCGCGACGCCCGTGAGCTGCACCGCGACGGACCGAGCGGGGAACTCCGCTCCCGCGACGTTCACCGTCACCGTCCGCGACACCACCCCGCCCGCCATCTCCGCGCCGCCGGACCTGGTCGTGGAGGCGACCGCGGCGACCGGCGCGGTGGTCGCCTACGCGGACGTCTATGCGACTGACCTCGTGTCCGGAGTCTCGAAGGCGAGCTGCACCCAGGCCTCGGGGAGCACGTTCGCTCCGGGCGTCACGGTGGTCACGTGCGCCGCGACGGACGGCGCCGGCAACACCGGCCACGCGAGCTTCGACGTGTGGGTCCAGTTCAGCTGGTCCGGCCTCCTGCAGCCGATCGGACGCGAGAACAACAGCGCGTTCAAGGCGGGCAGCACCATCCCGGTGAAGTTCACGCTCGACGGCGCCAGCGCCGGGGTCACGGAGCTTCGCGCCGCGATCGCGGTGTTCAGGGTGGGTAACGAGCCGACCGGCACGGCTCTCGAGGACGTCACCGAGACCGTCCCGGACACCGGGACGCTCTTCCGCCACGACAGCGGGCAGTACATCTACAACCTGTCGACGAAGGGCTACGTCGGAGGCGATTACTGGATCTACGTGAACCTGGGCGACGGCCTCGCGCGGGCGACGAAGATCTCTCTGCGGAAATGACGGGTCGAGGTCGCTCGATGAGGAAGTCCTCCCTCTCCCCCCGCGAAGCGAAGCGCAGCGGGGGGAGAGGGCCGGGGTGAGGGGGGCCGCGGGCCGTCGCCGGTCCGGACGCGGGCCAGGGTCCACGGGCCACGCGACGCGGGTCACGGGCACGGAGCGGCCGGGTACGTTCACGGGCACGGGTACGGGCACGCGGAACGTGGCCGAGGGCAGTCCGGCTCGCGCCGTGCACTCACACCCCCTCGCCGCCCGCAACCGCCCGGAAACTCCGGGCGGCGCGGCCGGCGGGACACGGCCCCCGGTGGCCGGGCGGACACGGAGACCCCCCATGCCAGCCCTCTCGCTCGTCGCAGCCCTTCTCCTCGCCGCGGGTAGCCCGACCCCGGACGCTGCCCCCTCCCCCGCGCCGCGCCCCCCGGCGCTCGTCTGGGTCGAGCACGATCTCGGCTGGGCGACGGTGCGCGTGCCGTCCGGCTGGATCGCCGTCGCGCGGTGCGGTCCGGAGGTGCCGGACAACCCCGCCTGTGGCTGCGCGCTCTCCGCGGCCGAGTTCCAGGACGGCGACGGCGCCTTCTTCGTCGTCGCGCTCGACCGCGACGGCTGCAGCGGCGGCAGCGGTGCCTGGGAGCTCGGCCTCGCCCCCACGGGCGACCGCGTCCGCGTGGTCGCGGCCCCGCCGCCCGGCTGCTTCGCGACGGATGGCGTGATGGACGACGCGGACGCCGACTGCACCGAGCCGACCGTGCTCGTCACCGCGGCGACGGCGGCCGCCGGCCACGGCTACACGTTCCAGTTCGGGCACGAGGCGGGCCGTGACCGGTTCGACGCCGCGCTCTTCCGGACGATGATCGAGTCCACGCGGCTCGCGCCGCGCTGGGCGGTCGCCGCGGTCCTCGAGCGGTGACGAGCTCCGGCGGGCCGCACCGGCCGGCCCGGCTCACCCGACCGTCTGCAGCCCCGCCGCGATCCCGTTCACCGTGAGCAGGAGCGCTTCCCGCACCCGCTCGCGCGCCTCGCCCTCCTCCTGCTGGAGGCGCGCGAGCAGCTCGATCTGCACGTGCGAGAGCACGTCCACGTACGGGTTCCGGCGCGCGGCCGCCCGGGCCACGGCGGGCCACGGCGTCATGAGCCCTGGATCGCCGGTCACCTCCAGGATCCGCTCCACGGTCCGCCGGTGCTCCGCGGCGATGAGGTCGAAGACGTCGCGGTCCGCGGGCGCCGCGAGCCGGGCGTACTGCGCCGCGACGTCCAGGTCGGCCTGCGTGAGCGCGAGCCGCGCGTCGTCGACCAGGGCACGGACGAGCGGCCACTCGCGGTAGAGCGCCTGCGCCGCCTGCAGCCCGTCCTGCTCGACCAGCGCCGCGAGGGCGGTGCCGAGGCCGAACCAGCCCGGGAGGCCGTGCCGGCTCTGGTTCCACGAGAAGACCCAGGGGATCGCGCGCAGGGCCTCGAGCGTCACCTTCCCCGTCCGGCTGGCGGGGCGCGACGCGAACCGCAGCTCCGGGACCTCCGCCATGGGCGTCGCCGCGAGCGCGTACCGGGCGAGCCGGTCGGGATCCGCGACCAGGCCCCGGTAGGCGTCGAGCGCCGCGGCCGCGGCGCGCTCGAGCCGTCGCTCCCGCTCGTCCCCCGCGTCCGCGGCGGCCGGCGCGCCCGCCCCGAACGACGCGACCAGCACCGCGTTCACCATCTGCTCGAGATCGCGCCGGGCGATGTCCATCCGCCCGTAGCGGGCTGCGATGGTCTCGCCCTGCTCCGTCACGCGGAACCGGCCGCGCAGCGCCGCCCGGGGCTGCGCGCGGATCGCGCGGTTCGCCGGGCCGCCGCCGCGCCCCACCGCGCCACCGCGGCCGTGGAACACCGTGAGCGTCACGCCCTGCGACTCCGCGACCTGCGCGAGCGCGAGCTGCGCCTTGTGCAGCGCGACCCGGCTCGGGACGTAGCCGACCTGCTTGCCGGAGTCGGAGTAGCCGACCATCACCTCGAGCTCGCCGCGGAGCGCGGCCCGGAGCGGCGGGATCGAGAGCACCTGCTCGGCGAGCGCCCCGGCCGCCTCGAGGTCCTCCAGCTGCTCGAGGAGCGGCACCGGCCGCAGCTCGTCCGGCGCGAGCCGCGCCGCGCGCGCGAGGAGCAGCACCTCGAGGAGGTCGCTCGCGGTGCTCGTGAACGAGACGACGTACCGCTCGCACGCCTCGGGCCCCGCGATCCGCCGCGCGCGCCCGACGACCACGAGTGTCTCGACCGCGTCCCGCGCCTCCGGCGGGAGGCGCGCGCGATCCGGCGCCGGGAGCGAGGGGCGCGCCAGCAGCTCGCCCAGGACGGCCACCCGGCGCGCCTCGGGCAGTGCCGCGTAGCCGGCGAGCCCGCCCTGCGCGAGGATCGCGTCCACCGCGCGCGCGTGGACGTCCGAGTGCTGGCGGACGTCGAGGGTGGCGAGGTGGAACCCGAACACCTCCGCGCGCCGGCGCACGTCCTCGAGCCGCCCGCGTGCGAGGCGCTGGAGCCCGCTCGCGGAGAGGGCGCGCTGCAGCAGCTCCAGGTCGTCCTGGTACGCGCGCGCGTCCGCATATCCGCCCTCGCCCGCGCCCCTCGAGGCCTCGAGGCGCGCCGCGACGAACCGGAGCTTCTCCCGGAACCGCTCGTCGGGCCGCAGCGACCGGTTGTCCGAGGGCGGCTCCCCGAGCCGCTCCCGGTCGGCCGCGATCGACGCCTCGAGCTCCTCGAGCGCGGCCGCGCCCGCGGGCGCGGCGGCGGACAGCTCGCGCCAGAGGGCCCGCGCGTCCGCGGCGTGGCGCGCGAGCGCCGTGGCGCGCTGCCCGGCGAACGCGGCCCGGGTCACGTCGGCGGTGACGAACGGGTTGCCGTCGCGGTCGCCACCGATCCACGTCCCGAAGCGGAGGAACGGCGGGATCCGCAGCGACACGCCCGGCCACGCGGCGGCGAGCGCGTCGGCGAGCGACCGGTACACGGCGGGCACCGCGTCGAGCAACGTCCGCTCGAACACGAGCAGCCCGGCGCGCACCTCGTCGTACGGCGTCGGGCGCGCGGTGCGTGACGCGCGCGTCGCGGCGAGCGCGGTCACCACCTCCCGGAGGCGCTCCTCCGCCGCGCGGCGCCCGCGGTCCCCGCCACGCGGGTCGTCGAGGCGGTCGAGCGCCGCCGCGACCTCGGCGAGGTGGTCGAGGACGGTCCGGCGTCGCGCCTCGGTCGGGTGCGCCGTCAGCACCGGCATCACGAGCATCCGGTCGAGCAGCGCCTGGACGTCCTCGGCGGTCGCGCCGGCGCCGCGCAGCTCCTCGCACGCCGCCGCCACCGAGCCCTCGATGGGCGCGTCGAGCCGGTCGCGCGCCCGGATCGCGCGGGCCCGGTGCTGCTCCTCCGCGGAGTTGATGAGGTGGAAGAAGTCGGTGAACGCCTCGGCGAGGAGCGCGAGCTCCGGGACCGAGCGCTCGCGGATCGCGCCGGCGAACGCGTCGCGCCCGCCCGGCAGCCGCCCCTGGCGCAGGGCGACGGCGGACTGCCGGACGCGCTCGACGAGCTCGAGCGCGCCCGGCCCGCTCAGCTCGGAGATGGTCTCGCCGAGGATGCGGCCGAGCTGCCGGATCTGCTCCTGCAGGACCTGTTCGCCTTCCGCCATCCCCCTCTCCTGCGAGGCGGCGGGCCCGGCGTCAAAGCGGCGTGGCGCGGCACCCGTTCCGGGGGGACGGGCGGGCGATCAGCCCCGGCGTGCGGTGACGGGCTCCTACCCGATCGCGCGCGGCCGGCACCGGCACCGCGCTCGCCTCCATCGGCCGTCATCCCGCGCCGCGGATGGGGATCGCCGCCCCGGTCACCGCCCGCGCCGCGTCGGAGCAGAGGAACAGGATCGCCGCCGCCACGTCCTCGGTCCGTGCCCAGCCGCGCCGGTCCGCGTCCGGCATCGCCACGCGGTTCGCCGGCGTGTCCATCGTCCCGGGCAGCACCACGTTCACCCGCACGCCGCGGCCGCGCGCCTCGTCCGCCGCGGCGAGGAACAGCGCGACCACCGCTGCCTTGGAGGCGGCGTACGAGGCCTGCCCGGGCTGCGCGCCGACCGCCGCGAGCGACGCGACCTCGACGATGACGCCGCCGCCCTGGCGGATCATCGGCGGCAGCGCGGCCCGGAGCAGCGCGTGCCCGGGCGCGAGGTTCGCCGCGATCATCCGGGCGAGGGTCTCGGGCGCCTCCTCGTACACCGGCGAGCCACCCGCCCAGGCGCCGACCGCGTTGACGACGGCGTCGAGCGAGCCGCCCCGCGCGGCCTCCGCGACGGCGTGGGCCGCCTGCGCCGGGTCCGCCACGTCGGCCGAGACGAAGACGAGGTGGTCCCGCGCGTTTCCCGCGGCGCGGGCGAGGCCGTCGGCCTCGCTGGCGCGCCGCCCCGCGACGGTCACGCGGGCGCCCTCCGCGAGGAACGCGAGCGAGATCGCCTGGCCGAGCGCGCCGGTGCCGCCGGCGACGAGCACGTTTCGATCCGTGAAGCGCATCGGGTCCTCCTGGCGTGGTCCGGGGGAACGATAGTGGAGGCCGCGGAACGCGCCTGGCCCGGGTGGGAGCGCGACCGCGCGACCGGGGCCCCCCGACCTCGACCCCGCCCTCCACCTCGACGCCGACCTCGCCCCCGTTCCCGGGTAGGATCTCTCCATGCCCGACGTGAAGCAGGTCTTCGACGCCGCGGCGGACGGCTACGACGCCCTCCGCCGGCGGCTCATCCCCTGCTTCGACGGCTTCTACGGCACGGCGGCCGACCTCGTCGCAGCGCACCTCCCTCCGGACCGCCCCTCGCGCGTCCTCGACCTCGGCGCCGGGACGGGGCTCCTCTCGGCCGAGATCCTCCGGCGGGTCCCGGCCGCGACGGCGACCCTGCTCGACTTCTCGGGCGAGATGCTCGCCCGCGCGCGCGCCCGGTTCGACGCCGCGGCGCCGGGGCGGGTCGCGATCCGCGCCGGCGACTACGTGCGCGCGCCGCTCGAGGGGCCGTGGGACGCGATCGTGTCGGCGCTCTCGATCCACCACCTCCCGGATCCGGAGAAGCGCGCGGTGTACGCGCGCGCGCTCGCCGCGCTCCGCCCCGGCGGCCTCCTGGTGAACGCGGACAACGTCCTCGCGGAGGATCCGGCGGCCGCCGCCCGCGACCGGGCGCTCTGGATCGCCGCCGTCCGCGCCACCGGCATCGCGCCGGCGGACCTGGACGCCGCCCTCGAGCGCACGAAGGTCGACGTCCTCGCGCCGCTCGCGCTGCAGCTCGGGTGGCTCCGGGAGCTCGGCTTCACCGCCGTCGACTGCGTCTTCAAGTGGCACCACTTCGCCGTCCTCGCGGGCGTCCGCCCGGCCGCTTCGGGGCCCCCCGCGGCGCGGTGACGAACCGCTGGCGCCGCGCGCCGAGACGTGCTTTTTTCTCGCGGTCCCCAACGGGAGGTCTCGACGTGAACCGCTATACGCTGCTCGGCCTCGTGGCCGGCCTCATCGTCGGCGCCGCGATCGGCTACAAGGCCGGCGCGAAGAGCGCGGAGATGGATCGTGGCCCCACGCCGATCGCGGAGGCGCCTGCCTTCCCCCCGATGGGCGGCATGCCGCCGCAGGGTGCCGCGCCCGCCAGCCCGAACAAGCTCCAGGCGCTCCAGCAGATCCCGATGCTGCAGCAGGTCGTGGCGAAGGACCCGAAGAACCACGACGCGTGGGTCACGCTCGGCAACGCCTACTTCGACAGCGAGCAGCCCCAGAAGTCGGTCGAGGCCTACGGGCGCGCGCTCGAGCTCAAGCCGAACGATCCGAACGTCCTCACGGATCAGGGCGTCATGTATCGCGCGCTCGGCCAGTACGACCGCGCGATCGAGAACTTCGAGAAGGCGAACAAGGCCGATCCGACGCACACCCAGAGCCTCTTCAACGAGGGCGTCGTGTACCTGAACGACCTGCACGACGCGGCGAAGGCACGGGTGGCGTGGCAGAAGGTCATCGACACGGCCCCGAACAGCCCGCAGGCGACGCAGGCGCGGGACGGCCTGCGGGAGATGGAGGCGCACGCCCCTTCTCCGGCGCCGGCGCAGGCGCCCGCGAACAAGAAGTAGCGCGCGGGACTCGACTGGCGCCGCGCGGCGCCGTATCTGGAAGTCATGCCGCGCCGCGCCCCCCCGACCGCCCTGCTCCTCGCCGCGCTCGTCGCCGCCTGCGCCCCCTCGCGGGCGATGCTCGTGTCCCAGCCGCTCGCCCCCGGGCGCGGCTGGCTGAGCCCGCTCCACCAGGATCACCCGCTCGCGGGGAAGATCTGGGACGTCCGCGGTCAGCGGTTCGTGGACGAGGCCACGCTCGTGGCGGCGCTCGCCGGCGCGCGCACCGTCCTGCTCGGCGAGACCCACGACAACGCCGATCACCACGTCCTCCAGGCGCGGCTCGTGCGCGCCCTCGATGGCGCGGGCCGCACGCCCGCCGTCGCCTTCGAGATGCTCTCGGTCGAGCAGCAGCCCACGATCGACGCGGCGCTCGCCGTGCCGCAACCGACCGCCGACGCCCTCGCGGCCGCGGTCCAGTGGGACAGGAGCGGCTGGCCGGAGTTCGAGATGTACCGGCCCGTGTTCGTCGCCGCGGTCGACGCCAAGCTGCGGGTCATCGGTGCGAACCTGCCGCGCAAGGACGTCCGCCGGGTGGTGATGGACGGCGAGAAGGCGCTGCCACCCGCCGTCGCCGCGCGGATCGCGAAGCTCGGGCCGCCCTCGCCGGCGGAGCGCGAGGCGCTCCGGAAGGAGATGGAGGAGGCGCACTGCGGGGAGCTGCCGGAGACGCAGATGGATCCGATGATCCTCGGCCAGCGCGCCCGCGACGCGCAGATGGCCGAGTCGGTGCTCGCGGCCGGCGCTCCGGGCGGGGCGGTGCTCGTGTGCGGCTCCCAGCACGCGCGGCTCGATCGCGGCGTCCCCGCGTACCTCGCGGGCGAGGGCGGTCCCGTCGTGTCGCTCGCGTTCCGGGAGGTCACCCCCGATCACCGCGCGCCCGCCGAGTACGCGGAGGACGACGAGCACGGCGCGCTGCCGTTCGACTTCGTCGTGTTCACGCCCGGTGCCGAGCGCGAGGATCCGTGCGAGGGGCTGCGGGCGAAGATGCGCTCGAGGAAGTCCGCGCCCCAGGGCAAACCCGCGCCGGCGGAGCCGCCGAAGGCTCCTTAGTCGGCCCCGGCGTCCGCCCGCCCTGCTACGCTCTCGTCCGCGGCGCCGCGAGGGCGCCGGGGAGGTTCGCCCGGGGTGAGCGATCTCGAGCTTCACGGTCTCGTCGTGCCCGGCGTCGCGCTCGCCGCGGCCGGGGGGCTCTTCTCCGCGATCTGGAGCTACGTCACTCAGCGCCGGCTCCAGGCGCTCACGGCCCGCCTCGACGCGCGCGGCATCGTGCTCGGCGCGCTGCACGGACGCCGTGTCGAGGCCGCGGTGCGCCTCTGGGGCGAGGCGGCCGCCTTCGAGCAGGCGCTCGGGGATCTCGTGCTGCCGTACCACGACCTCGCGCTCGACGAGGACGCGACCCGCGACGAGCGGCGGCGGTCGTTCCTCGCCCACGAGGCGCGGACCGCGCGCACGCTCGCGGCGCTCTTCCCGAAGCTGATGCGCGCGACGGCCTCGGCGGAGTGCCTCCTCGACGCCGACACCGGCGCCCGGGCCCGCGCCCTCGCCGACGCGTGGTCGGACGCGCACGGGCGGTACTGGGCCTCGCGCAGCGAGCCCGACGGCGAGGAGAAGCGCCGGCTCCGCGCCGGGGCCCGCGAGCGGCTCGAGGCGGCCGCGGCGATCCGGACCGAGCTGCTCGACCGGCTCCGGTCGGTGCTGCGCTCGGCGGACGTGTAGCGGGTGCGCGTCTAGCGCCCGCTTGACCGCGCCCGGTCCGGAGCGGAAGGTGGCTCCCGTGTCCGCTCACCCCCGCACCGCCGAGGAGCTCGCCGCGTTCGTGCGGGCGCGGACCGCGCCGGCGCCGGTGCCGCTCGTGCCGGAGCTGCGTCTCTACCAGGCGACGGAGCTGACCCCGCTCTGGCATGCCACGGCGGCGGAGCTCGCCGGCTGGGACGACTCGCCCTACTGGGCGTTCCCGTGGGCCGGCGGCCAGGCGCTCGCGCGGACGATCCTCGACGCACCCGCGCTCGTCGCGGGGCGCCGCGTCTTCGACTTCGCCACCGGGAGCGGGCTCGTGGCGCTCGCCGCGGCGCGGGCGGGCGCGGCCGAGGTGGTCGCCTGCGATCTCGACCCGTTCTGCGCGGCGGCCGTGGGGCTGAACGCGGCGCTGAACGGGATCGCGCTCCCCTTCCGCGCCGGCGATCCGATCGACGATCGGCTCGATGGGGTGGACGTGCTCCTCGCCGGCGACGTCTTCTACGAGCGCGTCCTCGCGGCGCGCGCGATCGCCTGGTTCAGGACGCTCGCGGCGCGCGGCGTCCGGGTGCTGGCGGGCGATGCCGGGCGCGCGTACGCGCCCGGGAACGGGTTCACGGTCCGCGCCGTCCACGTCGTGCCGACGACCGTGGAGATCGAGGACGCGCCCGTGCGGAGCGCCAGGGTCATCGAGCTCCTCCCGTGAGGTCGGCGCCGGCGCGCACCGGTCCGAGATCGCTCCACCACCCGAGCGACAGCGCGACGTTGCGGTAGCGCGACGCCACGTCCCCGCCGAGCGCGAGCTGGACGTCCCACGGCCAGCACGGGATCCGTTGCTCGACGCCGAACGTCCCGTGCCAGCGGGGCGCGGCCCCGGTCCGCGACGGCTCGACGTAGCTCCCGCCGCGGACGCGGATCCAGTCCGGCAGGATCTCCCACTCGGCGCCGGCGCGGAGCGCCAGGCTCGGTCGCCGGCCGGACGCGAGCGCGGGGGCGCCGTCGACGAGCGTGCTCTCGAGTCCGACCGCGTTCGCGACCGGCCCGATCACGTCCACCTGCGCCGTCACGAGGACCGGGCGTCGAGCGGCGGGCTCCCAGTCCGGGCCCTCGCCCCACTCCGGGTGGACGGCGAGCGCGATCGGCGGCGGCTCGTTGTAGCGGCGCGCGTTCGCACCCAGCCAGGCGGACGCGCCGGCGGAGACGCTCCACGGGTACACGAGCGCGGCGGGGGTCCGGACGGGGAACGCCGCCCGGTCGGTGTCGGGCCGGGCGCGCGCGCCGGGATCGTAGGCGAGCCCGAGGCGGAAGGGGAGGCCGCGCGGACGCCAGAGCGCGCCGAGCCGGAGGCGCTCGCAGGAGTAGCGCAGCCGCGCGTCCACGACGCCGGTCGCGGCGAGCGCGGTGAGCGTGCCGCGGCCGGTGGTCGCGGCGGCGCCGAGGACGAGCGAGTCCTGCCATCCAGACCAGCCGAGGGCGACCCAGGTGTCGGCGGTGTCGAGCTGGACGCGCCGCCCGTCCGCGTGGACCGCCGTCGTGCTCCAGCCGCGGGCGAGGATCCCGGCGCCGAGGCGACCGGCCTGGAGACCGCCGCCCAGCTCCGCGCTCGACCGCGCCGCGAGCCCGCCGTCGAGGCGACCGTCGTTGTCGAGGTCCTGACCCGCGACGTCGCCGGGCGGCGGCAGGTACCACGTGAGCACGCCGTCCAGATCCCAGGGCCGGTCGAGGTGACGGCGGCGGTGCGCGACCGCGGCCGGGTTCGACGGGACGCCGGCGAGGCCCTCGGCGACGCCGGCGTACGCGCCGGCGAGCCCGACCACCCGCCCGTTCGTGATGGTGGGCCCGCCGTAGGTGTCGAGCGCCTGCGTGCCGTCGAACTGCGCGGCGGCAGTGCGGGGCCGCGCGAGCAGGGCGACCGCGAGGGCGAGCGCGAGGCGGCGCGTGAGCATCGCACGCGCACGGTAGCAGAGCGCGCGCGGTGCACGGATTGAGCGGCGTCAGAGACGACACAGCGCGGCCGATCGATGCCGCGCCGCAGCGGCCCGCCCGGCCGTGCGCCTCCCCACGCGGTCGTCGCGAGTGCCCTTGCAGCCGGGTCGCGGCCTGCCCACGTTTCTGTCGCGGCACCCACACCGCCCACCGACGCGAAGCTGCGCGGGGGTGGAAGGCGGGCGTCGCAGGCGGAGTTTCGCTCCGCTGCTCGTGGGCGGCGACGGGAACACGGGCCTCCTGGCTCCCCGGAGACCGCCGCGGATGGTGAAGCGAAGCTCCGTGGAGGCGGCTCGCGAGGGCCGCCTCTCTTTTATGCGGGGCGTGCCGCCCCGCCCCGCCGGCAGAGCCGTCGGGGCCCCACCCCTGCTCGCGGGGGCCCGTGACCGCTCGCGCCCGCCTTCGCGGGCGCGCGAGCGGTCCCCCGCGGCGCGCTTCGCGCGCGGGCGTGCCACCCCGCCGGCGAAGCCGAGCGGTCCGCGTAGCGGACGCTTTCCCATCGACAGCCCCACCCCAGCGCGGGGGCCCGTGACCGCTCGCGCCCGCCTTCGCGGGCGCGCGAGCGGTCCTCGGCGCCCTTCGCGCGGACCGCGCGAGGCGGGTGGCCGCGCGCGGAGCGGGCGGCTACCATCCTGCGGAGGTGGTCGTGCCTCGCGCCCCGTCCCTCGCCGCCCGCGCGCTCCTCGCGCTCGCCCTGCTCGCCGGGTTCTACCTGGCCGCGCTCGCGGTCGCGGCGGCGCTCCTCTGGATCCCGGTCTCGCGCTGGCGCGGCGGCGCCGGCCTCGTCCCCGGCGACTTCCTGCTCGCCGCGCTCGCCGCGTTCGTCGTGCGCGGCACGTTCCTGGTCCGGGCACCGCGCTTCGAGCCGCCCGGCCCCGAGGTGCTCCCGGCCGATCAGCCGGAGCTCCTCGCGCTCATCCGGCGCGTGGCCGCGCGGCTCGGGACGTCGATGCCGCGACACGTCTACCTCGTCCCCGACGTCAACGCCTACGTCGCGGAGGTCGGCGGGTTCCTCGGCTTCGGCGCGCGCCGGGTCGTCGGGGTCGGCCTCGGGCTGCTCGCGGTGCAGACGGTGTCGCAGCTCGAGGGGACGCTCGCGCACGAGCTCGGTCACCACGCCGGCGGCGATACCCGGCTCGGCGGCCTGGCGTACCGGACGCGGGCGGCGATCGCCCGCGTGGTGGAGTCGCTCGACCGGACCTGGATCTCCGCGCCCTTCCGGCTCTACTTCGTGCTGTACCTGCGGGTCACGCAGGGGCTGTCCCGGCAGCAGGAGCTCGCCGCGGACCGCTGCGGCGCCGCCGTCGCGGGAGCCGCCGCGCAGATCGCCGCGCTCGAGCGCGCGAGCCGATCGGGAGTGCTCTTCGGGTCGTTCCTCGCCGAGGAGGTGCAGCCGCTCCTCGAGTGCGGGCACCGCCCGTACAACCTCTACGACGGGTTCCGCGCGTACGAGGAGGAGCTGGCGGCGCAGGGGCGCGTCGCGCGCGTCGAGGCCGCCCTCGCCGGCGGCCAGACCGATCCGTACGACAGCCATCCTTCTCTTGCGGAGCGGGTCACCGCCCTCCGCGCGCTCGGCGCGGCGACCGCGCCCGTCGACGATCGCCCCGCGCGGAGCCTGCTCGCGAACGCGGAGCGGCTCGAGCGCGAGCTGACGGCCACGCTCACGGCGCGCGCGGCGCCGGGCGAGCACCTCGAGCCGGTCACGTGGCCCGACGTCGCGGTCCGCGTCTTCGGGCCGCGGCTCGTCGAGGAGAGCCGCCGGCACGCAGCACGGATCTCGCGCGCGTACGGCGGCGCCGCGACACCCGACGCCGCCCTGCGTGCGCTCGCGGCGACGCTCGCCCGGTCGCACGACGAGGCGGCGGCGCTCGTGCTGGAGCCCGATCTCGCCGGCGTCCCCGCCGACGAGCGCGGCGCGTACGTGGAGCAGATCGTCGGGCGCGCCCTCGGCGCGCTCCTCGGCGCGTCGCTCGTGGACCGTGGCGGGACGTGGCGGAGCGAGGTCGGGCGGCCGCTCGAGGTGATGCTCGGCGCCGAGGTGGTGGCGCCGTACGAGGTCGCGGCGGAGGCGCTCGCCCACCGCGACGCGCTGGTCGAGACCGTCCTGCGGCCGGTGGATCCGGCGTGAGCGGCGGTCACTGCAGGTCGCACAACATCATCTCGGCGCGGAGGGTGTTCGGGGACGACTGGATGGATAGATAGTGCGACCACATCCCGGCGCACGTGAAGCGGGCCGTGATGGAGCGGGACGGTGAGTGGAACCGGCGCAGGTCCGCGGCGAGAGGAACGACCTCGGCGGGCCTCGGCGTGGGGGCAGAAGCATTTACTTCACGCTTAGTGAGTTCGCCTGACGAACCGGACGTTCGGTTCCCCGCCGGCCCGGCTTCGAGCGGGAGAGTCGGAGTCGTGTAGGCGGGGCCGGCGGCGAACTCGGAGGTCCGCACCGGACAGACGATGGTCCGGGTCGGAGGCGCGGGGTGCGGCTGGAGCTCCGCGAGGACCTCCATCGCCTCTCGCCGGGAGAGCCCGAAGAACCGGGGCAGCACGGTCTCCCAGTTCTCGGTGGTGACGTCGCATGTTCGAATCGACCCGGTCCCCGCGGAGCTGTTCCCCGCTCGCGGCCCGCGGCCCGCGGCTCGAGCTTGCTCAGCTCCGAACGCCCGGCGCCGCAACGCAGGCTTCTTGTGGGCCGATCCACGCTGCGACGCCCCGTCCACGCGGCTCCGCCCCCGCCGTCCCCGTCTTCTCAGCCCCTTCCCCGCTCAACCACCAGCCACGGCGGCTCCCGCGATCACGATCGCCGGCGCGCCAGGCCTCGCGGAGACACGTGATGAATCGTCAGCCCAGTGGGGCTTCAGCCAGGCCGAGCGGGGAAGATCGCTTACGACAGCACCTCGTCCGGCTCCGCGCCCGGCCCGTCCGCGTCCACCGCGTGCGGGGGCGGCGGGAGGCGGGAGCGGCCGGCGCGGCGGTGGCGCGCCCGCGCGTGCACCTCGAACGCGAACGCCTCGAGCGACTCCGGGTCGACGGGATCACCGTTCAGCGAGAGCGTGAGCGAGAGCAGCCCCTCGGCCTCGCCGGCGTGGACGAGCTGCGTCTCCGCGAGCTTGTTCGGCATGCACTCGAGCGGACCGACCGACAGCACCGCGTCCACCTGCCGCCGGCGCCACGCGTGCAGCGAGGCGCCGAGCGTGAGCACCGCCTCGCCCTCCACCGCGTCGCGGAGGTAGTCGCGCGCGGAGCGCACGACGTCGCGGACGTACGGCGCGGTCTCCCAGCCCATCGCCGCGGCGACGGGCGCCTCGCACGATCGCTCGATGCGCCGCCGGACCCAGGCGTCGAGCCGGCCCGCGAGCGTGCGCCGCCGGCCGCGCACGCCGAGCCAGTCGGAGTACTGCAGGAACTCCGTGACGGGGGAGATGCGCGCGCGGATCCCGCGCCGGGCGAGAGCGTCGACGGCGTGGCCGTTCGCGATCGGGACGTTCCGTACGTAGATCTCGCCGACGACCTGCACGAGCGGCAGGTCCTCGCCGGTGGAAGCCGCCGCGAGATCCGCGGCCGCCTCGGCGAGGAGCGCGGGGACGCCCCAGACGCGCCCCGCCCCGACCTCGCGCAGCACGCGCGCGACGGAGAGGTCTCCGCGGCCCTCGCGCCGGACGAGGGCGAGCAGGCGCGCGTGGTGCCGGGCCCAGATCGCGTCGGCGACGCCCGGCCGGACCTCGCGCGGCCGCACGTCGTGGAGCGCGTCGCGGAGCAGGTCCGTCGCGGCGACGCCGGCGAGGACGAGCGCGCCGAACCCGGGCTGGACGCCCTGGAAGTAGTCGCCGAACGGCGGCGACCAGATCGAGACGCGATCGCCGTGGCCGAGGCGATCGAGGACCAGCTGGTGGACCTCCTTGTACGTGCCGAAGCGGCACGGCCCGTCGGTGCCGGGCATGAGGAACGCGAACCGCTCGGTGCCGGCGCCGGGCCGCTCCACGCGCTCGAGCAGGCTCCCGAGCGTGAGGATCATCGGGAGGCACTCCTTCCCGGAGGTGTGCCGCCGGCCGATCGCGAGGGCGGCCGGGCCCGGGTCGGGCAGCGCCTCGGCGTTCGCGCCGGTGCCGCGCAGCGCCTCCGCCACGACCTCCGCCGCCGGCCCCAGGGACGGGACCAGGATCCGGTCCCCCGACGCGACGAGCTCGCGGAGGGAGCGGCTCCGGACCGTGAGGCGGCGCTCCGGGCGCGGCGCGCGGTCCCGCCCGCCGGCGCGGTGCTCCCGGGCGCAGTGCAGGAAGGCCTCCACGCGGGTCTTCGTGCCGGCGTCGCCGGCGTGACCGTCGGTCTCGATGACAGCGAACGGCTTCCCCTCCATGAGCGCGGCGAACAGGTGGAGCGTGAAGCTGTCCGGCCCGCAGGAGTAGTTCGAGGCGAAGAGCGCGTACGGCCCGGGCGTGCGCCGGATCTGCCACGCAGCGCGGAGGATCCGCTGCCCATGCCCCCAGTACATGTTCGGGAAGAGCGGCGCGGCGGGATCGACGGGGTACGCGTCGACGGGGATCGCGACGGCGCCCTGCTCGCGGAGGATGGCCGGTACGTTCGAGTTCAGCACCTCGTCGTGGATGGTGTACGTGCGCCCGAGCACGACGACCGGGAGGAGGCCGTCCGCCTCGCAGCGGGCGAGGGCCTCGCGGCCGGCGTCGAGGAGCCGCGCGTCGAACTCGAGCTGGGCGGCGCGCGCCTCGGCCCACGCGTCCCGCCAGCGCCCGCCCCGGACGCCGAGGTCCGTGGCGAGCCGGCGGCAGGACTCGAGGAGCCCCGGCGAGTCGAGGGCGCCCGCGCCGACGTCGAACACCGGCGCGACGAGCCGGTCGCGCGCCGCGCCGAGGTCCCACCGGAGCACGTCCGGGCTGCCCTGCACGACCGGGCAGAGCTGGGAGGCGCGCTCATCGCCGACGCGCGGGACCTCGCGCACGAGCGGGACGAGGAGCCGGTCGGCGTCGCTCTCGGCGAGCGCCGCGACCGCGCCGTGGAACTGCTGCATCGGGGCGCAGAACGGCACGTTCGCGCCCTCGGCGCCGCGCTTCAGCGCCGCGCGCCCTCCGCCGTCCCTCACCTCCACGCGGTGGCCGAGCGCGTCCACGAAGGTGGCGAAGAACGGCAGCATCCCCCGGAGCTGGAACGCGTCGACGAGCGCGACGCGCTCGCCGTTCCGCCCGTTCGCGGCGAGCCGCTCGACGAGCGCGGCCGTGAGCGCGGCGCGGGCGCGGAACGGATCGGGCGTACCCTCGGGCAGCTTCGCGCGGCGGGTGCCCTTGTCGTGGAGCGCGCAGCCGCCGCCCCAGGTGAACCGCTGGGCCGCCCCCTCGACCACCGTCGTGAGCCGGTCGATGCGGCACTTGTTGCCGGCGCCGCCGCAGCCCGCCGCCGAGCCGCAGACGAACGTGTCCTTCCGCTCGACGTGGGCGGCGAGGAACCGCTGCGGGTCGAGGGCCGGCCGCGCCGCGACCTCCGCCGCGTCGGCGGCGAGCAGCGCGATCCCGAGCGCGCCGACGGTCCCGGGGCTCGGCGGCACCACCACCTCCGCCCCGGTCTGGCGGGCGACGGCGGCGGCGAGCGCGTCGGCGCTGAACGGCATCCCCTGGCAGAAGACGACCTCGCCGACCGACCGGCTCCCCTTCACCCGGTTCAGGTAGTTGGCGATCACCGACTCGTAGAGGCCGGCGACGATCCCGTCGTGCGGCACGCCCGCGGCGATCGCCTCGTCGATGACCTCCGCCATGAAGATCGAGCAGTGCTGGCCGAGCGAGGCGCTGGCCTCCGCGCCGAGGGCGATCTCGCCGAGGCGGGCCACGTCGTCCACGCCCTCGAAGCGGCGGCCCTGCTCCTCGATGAACGAGCCGGTCCCCGCGCTGCACGCCTCGTTCATGGCGGCGTCCACGACGCGGCCGTGGTCGAGCCGGATGTACTTCGCGTCCTGCCCGCCGATCTCGAAGATCGTGTCGACGCGCGGGTCGTGGTGCAGCGCGCCGCGCGCGTGCGCGGCGATCTCGTTCAGCACGAAGACCGCGTCCGCGCCGTAGCAGGTGGCGAGGAGCGAGCCGACGATCTCGCGCCCGCTGCCGGTCGCCCCGAACCCGCGGAGCGCGCCGGCGGCGGCCGGCCCGTCGAGGAACGCGCGGACCAGCGCCTGGGCGGCGCCCACCGGGTCGCCGCGGGTCCGGAGGTAGCCCTCCCAGACCGGCGCGCCGCGTGCGAGGTCGAGGGCGACCGCCTTCGACCCGGTGGAGCCGACGTCGAGGCCGAGCACGACGCCGGCGCCGGGCTCGATGGCGAGCGCGGGGCCGGCGGAGAGCCGCCTGACCCGCCCGAGCGCGCCGCGGAGCGGCGGCAGCCGGTCGACGCGCGCCTCGTCGGCGGCCCGCAGGAGCGCATCGAGCGGCGGCGGGGAGGAGTCGAGCCGCGCCGCGTGCACCGCGCAGCCGGCGGCGTCGAGGTGGACGCCGAGCTCGGGATCGAGGTCGACGAGCGTCATCCCACGCGCCTCGAGGAACCGGCGCACGTGGTCGCGGACGCGCTCGGCGCGCGCGACGCCTCCTGCGAGGACGACGCGCGGCGGGCATCGGCGCGGCTTCACGAGCGCCTCGGCGCTCTCCGCGATGGCGTCGAAGAGGCCGGCGAGGATCCGATCCTGCGGCTCGCCCTTGTTGGCGAGGTGGGTCATGTCCGTCTTCAGGATCACCGGGCAGCGGCCGGACAGCGGCGCGGCGTCGGGTGCGGCCGCGGCGCGCGCGGCGGCCTCCTCGACGCCGAGCCCGAACCGCTCCACGAGCTGGCGGAGGAAGTTGCCGGTGCCCTGGGCGCAACGCGCGCTCTCGCGCCGCGACGGCTCGCCGGCCTCGGGCAGCTCGACGACGGAGATGCCGCGGCTCCCGATCGTGACGACGGTGACCGCGCCCGGACCGAGCAGGAGCCGGACGCCCTCCACGACCGCGCCCTTCTGCGGGACGCGCTCGAGCGCGACCTGCCGCCCGAGGCGTCCGGTCACCGCGGCCCGCGCCACGCCGTCCCAGTCCCAGGCGGCGAGCGCCTCGACGAGCCGTGGACCGGGCGCCTTCCCGTGGGGGACGAGGGCGCGGCGCACGAGCCGCGTGCCTTCCGGCCCCACCGCCAGCTCGACGATCTTGATGGTCTCGGCCCCGAGGTCGATCCCGACGTGACGTGTCATCCCGCCTCCGCGGCGCAAGGTAGCAGGACCCGCCCCGGAGGTGTCATTTCACCGACGTGACGCACGAACCCGGCGGCGCCCGGGCGGATCGGCCCCGAATGGAAACTGATTTCCACCCCAGGCGCGCCGCTGGAAATCAGATTGCGCCCGGCCGGACCCGCTGCTACCTTCGCCGTGCCGCGGCGGGGGCCATCCTGCGCCGCGCGAGGAGGGAACGCGATGGCCACGCCCGCCGCGTCCGCGCAGCAGTACCGCGGTGCGCTCCACGAGATGACCCAGACGACGCCGACGTGCCTCTGGAACGACTCCGCGTCGCTCGACGAGCTCACCGACGCGATCGCGAACGGCGCGGTGGGCGCCACCTGCAACCCGGTGATCGCCCTCACCGTGCTGAAGCAGGAGATGGCGACCTGGAAGCCGCGCGTCGCCCGGCTCGTCGAGGAGCTGCCCACCGCGACCGAGGACCAGATCGCCTGGCGGCTCGTCGAGGAGCTCTCGGTGCGCGGCGCCGGGCTCCTCCGGCCCGCCTTCGAGGCGTACCGGGGCCGGAACGGGCGCCTCTCCATCCAGACCGACCCGCGGTTCTTCCGCGACACCGCCGCGATCGTTGCGCAGGCGGAGCACTTCAGCCGGCTCGCGCCCAACATGATCGTGAAGATCCCGGTGACGCGCGCGGGCATCCCCGCCGTCGAGGAGGCGACGTACCGGGGCGTCAGCATCAACGCGACGGTGAGCTTCACGCTGCCGCAGTGCCTGGCCGTCGCCGAGGCGGTCGAGCGCGGGCTCCGCCGGCGCGAGGCCGAGGGGAAGCCGATCGAGGGGATGGGCCCGGTCTGCACGATCATGGTGGGCCGCCTCGACGACTGGCTCAAGGTCGTGGCGGAGAGGCAGGGCATCACCGTCGACCCCGGCGTCCTCGAGTGGGCCGGCGTGGCGGTGTTCAAGAAGGCGTACCGGCTGTTCCGCGAGCGCGGCTATCGCATCCGCCTCCTGTCCGCCGCCTTCCGCAACCACATGCACTGGAGCGAGCTCGTCGGCGGCGACGTCGTGATCTCGCCCCCGCACGCCTGGCAGAAGCGGCTCGACGCGAGCGGCATCCGGCCCGTCTCCCGCATCGACGCGCCGGTCGAGCCGCGGATCGTGAGCACGCTCGAGGAGAGGTTCGCCGAGTTCCGGCGCGCCTATTCCGAGGACGGCATCGCCGTGGCGGACTTCGACGCGTTCGGCGCGACGCGCCGCACCCTGCGCCAGTTCATCGGGGCCGTCGCCGACCTCGACGCGCTGGTCCGGGACTTCCTGCTCCCGAACCCGGACAAGTGAAGCGGCGCCGCGCCGGCGCCGTCAGCGGCGCCGGGTGCTGAGCCGCACGTTCACGATCACCGCGAGCGCGATCACGAGCCCGACGAACGCGTCCTGGACGTAGGCGTCCGTCCCGAGCAGCACGAGCCCGGTGCGCACCTCGGCCATGATGAACGTGCCGAGGAACGTCCCGAGGATGCTCCCGACGCCCCCGGACATGGCGGTGCCGCCGATGACCGCCGCCGCGATGGCCTCCAGCTCGAGCCCGGTCCCCTGGGTCGGCGTGACGGTGCGGAGGAACGAGAGCGAGATGAGCGCGGCGAGCCCGGACGCGAGCGCGGTGAGGAGGAACGCCGTCGCCTTCACCCGGGTCGTCTTGATGCCCGCGAGCTCGGCGGCCTCGCGGTTGTCGCCCGTCGCGAAGACGCGCACGCCGAAGGTCGTCCGGTGCAGCAGCACGTACGAGAGCACGCCCCACGCCGCGAACCAGACCACGGGCACCGGGAGGACGCCGAAGAGCTCGGCGCGGCCGAACAGGTCCATGAAGAAATCGAGCCGGAACGAGATCGGCTGGCCCTCCGAGAGCACCATCGCGACGCCGCGGTAGACCATCATCGTCGAGAGCGTCGCGATGAAGGAGTTGATGCGCGTCGACGCGATGAGGACCGCGTTGAGGAGCCCGAGCAGGAGCGCGGCGGTCATCCCCGCGAGCGCGGCCCACCAGATGTTCACGTCGTGCCGGCCGGCGAGGACGCCCGTGACGACGCCGGCCACCGCGTAGATGCCGCCCACGGACAGGTCGAACTCGCCGGCGACGATGAGCATGGTCATCGCCATCGCGATGATGCCCAGCTCCGCCGTCTGCCGCAGGATGTTGAAGAGGTTGTACGAGGTGAGGAAGGTCGGGGTGATGACGGAGAAGAACGCCGCGATGAGCACCGCCGCGACGAGCACGCCGAAGTCGCGCAGCCCGAAGATGCGCGCCACCGCCCCGAGCCTCTTCTTCGGCCTCGCCGCCGCGTCCATGGCACCCTCCCCGCTCACGTCGTCGCCGCCAGGATGATCCGGTCCTTCGTCGCCTCGGCGCCGGCGAGCTCCCGCGCGACGCGCCCGCGGCTCATGACGAGGACCCGGTTCGAGAGCCGGAGCAGCTCCTCCAGCTCCGACGAGGAGATCACGCAGGTGCAGCCGTCGCGAGCGAGCGCGAGCACGAGGTCGACGATCTCCTGCTTGGCGCCCACGTCCACGCCGCGGGTCGGCTCGACCATGAGCAGGATCCGCGGCCGGAGCGCGAGCCACCGCGAGATGAGCACCTTCTGCTGGTTGCCGCCGGAGAGGCTCCGCACCGGCGCGTCCACGCTCGCGGCCTTGATCGAGAGATCGTCGCGCATCCGCTCCGCGACGCGGCGGAGCTTCCCGGCGTCGAGGAGGCCGCGGCGCGAGAACCCCGGGAGCCCCGCCATGTTGACGTTCAGCTTCACGTCCATGTCGTCGAACAGGCCCAGGGCGTGCCGGTCCTCCGGCACGAACCCGATCCCCGCCCGGATCGCGTCCTGCGGCCGGGCGATCCGGGTCGGGACGCCGTCGACGCGGATCTCCCCCTCCGTCGCGGGCGGCGCGCCGAAGAGGCTCCGGACGAGCGCGGCGCGCCCGGAGCCCTGCAGCCCCGCGATCCCCAGGATCTCGCCCTTCCCGAGCCGGAACGAGACGCCCTCGAACCCGCCCCGCTGCCCGAGGTCGCGCACCTCGAGCCGCGCCTCGGCGGCCTCGGCGGCGGACCGGTGGCCGGACTGGACCACCGTCCGGCCGGCGATGAGCTGGGAGAGGCGGCCGAGGTCGAACTCGCCGCGGGCGAGCGTGCCGACGTTGCGTCCGTCCCGGAGCACCGCGATGGCGTCCGAGAGCTGGACCAGCTCCTCGAGCATGTGGCTCACGAAGACGAACGCGATGCCCTGGCTCGCGAGGCGACGGAAGATCGCGAAGAGGCGCTCCACCTCCGGCGGCGCGAGCGCCGTCGTCGGCTCGTCGAGGATGACGAGCCGCGCGTCGCGCGAGAGGACGCGGACCAGGAGCGCGAGCTGCTTCTCGGCCGCGCTGCAGGTCCGGACGAGGCGCCGCGGATCGATCTCCTCCCCGAGCAGGGTGCGGTAGAGCTCGACGCAGCGGCGCTCCATCGCGCGCCAGTCGGGCCCGAGGCCGCGGCGCGGCATCCGCGGCCCGAGGAAGACGTTCGCGGCGATGGAGAGATCCGGGCAGACCGGGATCTCCTGGTGGAACACCGCGATCCCTGCGGCCTCGGCCTCCGCGGGCGAGCGCGGCTGGTGCGGACGCCCGTCCAGCAGCACGCGGCCCGCGTCGGGCCGGTGGACGCCGCAGAGGATCTTGATGAGGGTGGACTTCCCGGCGCCATTCTCGCCGGCGAGGCCGAGCACGGCACCTCGCTCGACCGAGAGCGAGACGCCGTCGAGGGCGCGCGTCGCCCCGAAGCTCTTCGAGACGCCCTCGACGGAGAGGAAGGGAGGTCCGCCCATGGCTGAGGTGCCCCGGGCGCTCGCGCGCCGCCCCGGAGCGCCGGCGGCCTCGGCGGCCGGCGCCCCGGGACCGCCGGCCTACCGGTACCCCTTCGCCGCGAGATCCTTCACCGCCTTCACCGACGCCGCCGTGACCGGCGCGATGCCGGTGTTGATGTCCGCCGGCGCGATCGCGAACTTCTTGTTCAGGTACAGCTCCATCACGCCCTGGAAGCCCTGCAGATAGGGCTGCTGGTCGATGGTGAACTGCATGTCGCCGCGCTGGATGGCGTCGAGGATCTCGCCGACGAGGTCGAACCCGCCGCCCATGACCTTACCCTTGAGCTTCTCGCGCTCGATGATGTGGCCGATGGCGATGCCGGTCACGTCCTCCACGCCGAACATGCCCTTGATGTTCGGGTTCGCCTGGAGCGCCGCGCCGATGAGGGACTCCGCCTTCACGAGGTCGGTGCCCGTCGCGACGACCCGGTACTTGAACTTGCCGGTCTGGTCGAGCACGTCCTTCACGCCCTTGATGCGCGCCTCGAGGTTCTCCGCGCCCGCGGTGTGGATCGCGAGCAGCACGTCGCCGCCGTTCGGCAGCAGCTTCACGATCTGCTCGCCCATGGAGCGGCCGGCCTCGTAGTTGCCCTGGCCGATGTACGCCATCCGCTCGCTCTTCGGCGCGTCGGCGTTGATGGCGATGACCGGGATGCCCTTCGCGCGCGCCTCCGCCACGACGTCGTTGAACGCCGACGGGTCCGGGAGCGTGCAGGCGATCCCGTCGACCTTCTGCGCGATCGCCGACTTCATGAACTCGACCTGGCGCTGGATGTCGAAGCCGGCCGGGCCGGTGTAGACGACCTCCGCCCCGACGAGCTTGCCTGCGTCCTCTGCGCCCTTGCGGACGGGGACGAAGAAGGGGACCGCCGTCGCGTGCGTGATGACCACGAACTTGTACCGCTTCGCCTCGGCGGCGCGCGCGGGCAGCGCCCCGAGCACGATCGCGAGGAGCAGCAGCAGCGCGCCTGGGCTTCGATGTCTCATGGTGTCCCTCCGGTGCAGGATCGGTCGGGCCCGTGGGCCGGCACGGGTCGCGCGGTCGCGCGGCCGCGCCGGGGGCCTCTCGCCAGCGGGAGGGACGCTAGCAGGGGGAATCAGCCGTTTCCAGCGCTTTGCCGGAACAGAAAGGTAGTTCTATTCGCCCGCGCGCGCCCCGGCAGGGTGGTGGGGCCCGGACGGTGCGGCCGCGCGCCGCCCACGGCGCGGCGCCGCGGTCAGTCTTCCATCGTCGCGTGCTCCGGCGCCGTGGCGAGGTCCAGCTCGAGCCGCGACGCGAGCGAGATGAAGAGGCCCTGGCAGAGGCACATCGTGTTCGTGAGGGAGCGGAAGGAGAACGCGCTCGCCTCCTTGACGAGGAGGTGCGCCGTCGCGGCGCGCGCGATCGGGCTCATGGCGCTGTCGGTGAGCGCGAGGATGCGCGCCCGGCGCGCCTCGGCCACCCGGACGCAGAACCGCGTCTCCTTCCCGTACGGCGCGAAGCTGATCGCCACGAGCAGGTCGCTCTTCCGGATCGCGCGGATCTGCCCGGCGAACATCCCGCCCAGCCCGGAGACGAGCTCCACCCGCTTCGACGTGTGCTGGAGCAGGTAGGCGAGGTAGGCGGCGGCAGGGAGGGCGCGGCGCACGCCGGCGACGTAGACGTGCTCGGCGTCGTGCAGCAGCTTCACCGCGCGCTCCAGCGCCCGGTCGTCGAGGTGGAGCGCGCACTCCTCGATCGCCCCCTGGTTCGCGAGGAGCAGCTGCCGCATCACGCCGCCCGGATCCGCCTGCAGCTCGCCGGACGCGAGCTTCGCGCGGATCCGCTCGGCGTAGTTCGCGCCCGGCGCGGCGTGATCGCTGAACGCCTTCCGGAAGAGCGCCTGGAGCTCGCTGTACCCGGAGAAGCCGAAGCGCTGCGCGAAGCGGGTGACCGCCGAGGGCTGCACGGCGCAGGCGGCGGCGACGTCGGTGATGCGGGTGACGACCATCCGGGCGCGGTTGGTCTCGATGTGCTTCGCGACGGCGCGGAGCTGCTTGGGCAGCGCCTCGTACTCCGCCGCGACCGCGTCCAGGAAGGACCGCACGTCGTCGTACCGCGCGCCGCTGGATGAGGACCGAGCCACCATGGAGAGCCGCCTCGCCGTTCGTGTGGACCCGCGCACATACCGGAACGCGCCGCCTCGCCGCAAGGACGACCGGCGCGCCCCCGGTCACCCGAGCTCGACGATCCGCCCCGTCCGCTGCGCCTCCGCGAGCGCCTGGGCGATCCGCGTCGCCTCCGTGGCGTCGCGGAGCGTGAGCGGGGGCGGCCTCCCGGTCCGGACCGCGTCCACGAACTCCGTGGCCTCGCGGAGGAAGGCGTCCTCGAACCGGTCGTAGAACGTGGGCGTGCACGCGTTCGAGACGCCGGCCGCGTCTGAGAGCTCGACGCGATCGAGCCGCGGGTTCTGGCCCACGGTGAGGCGGCCGGCGGTCCCGACGATCTCCGTGCTGGTCTCGTGGCCGTGCGCCATCGTCCGCGACGCGAAGAAGCAGGCGAGCTTCCCCCCCTCGAGCTCCAACGTCGCGACCCCGTTGTCGACGTCGCCGGAGGCACGGAGCCCCTCGTGGAGCGCGATGGTGCCCGTCGCGAAGGCGCGCAGGGGCCGCGGCCCGCCGAGCATCCAGCGGGCGAGGTCGATGTCGTGGATGGTGCAGTCGAGGAAGATCCCGCCGGAGGTCGGGGCGAAGCGGACGAAGAACCCGGTCGGGTCGTTCCGGTCGCAGGTCCGGGACGAGACGAGGAAGGGCGTGCCGATCCGGCCGGCGTCGACGTGCGCGCGGGCGGCCCGGTAGCTCGCGTCGAACCGGCGCACGAACCCGACGAGCACGACGAGGTCCGGCCGACGCGCCGCCGCGGCCTCGACGCGGCGGCAGTCCTCGACGGCGAGCGCGAGCGGCTTCTCGCAGAAGACGTGCTTGCCGGCCGCGAGCGCGCGCTCCACCTGCGCCGCGTGGAGCGCGGTGGGCGTGACGAGGAACACCGCGTCCACGTCGGGCTGGCCGAGGAGGTCGTCGAGCCCCTCGTGGACGCGCTCGACCCCGAGCGCGTCGCGCGCCCACGCGCGCTCCTCGGCGACCGGGCTGCACGCGCCGACGAGCACCGCGCCGGGGACGCGCCGCGCGAGGTTCTCTGCGTGGTGGCGGCCGAGCCGGCCGAGCCCGGCGATCCCCACGCGCACCTTGCCGGGCGGCGTCACGCCGCGCCCTCCGCGATCGCGACGGGACGGCCCTCCCGCCACGACCGGCCCGCCGCCTCAGCGAGGGCGAGCGCGCGGACGCCGTCCTCGATGCCGGTCCTGGGCGCCGCGACGCCCCGGACCACGTCGGCGAAGTGCAGCATCTCCTCCGCGTACGCGGCCCGGTACCGCTCGAGGAAGAACGCCTCGGGGGGATCGGACGAGATCGCGCCCGCCCGGTGCGCCGTCACCTCCGTGGGCCGGTGATTCCCGGCCTGCAGCATGCCGGCGCTGCCGAGGACCTCGACGCGCTGGTCGTAGCCGTAGGCCGCCCTCCGGCTCGTGTTGATCTGGCAGAGGCGACCGCGGCGGGTGCGGATCGTGACGGCGGTCGTGTCGGCGTCGTCCGCGCCGGCGATGGCCGGATCGACGAGGCAGCTCGCCGCGACGTGCACCGTGTCGGCCTCGTCCGCGAGGATCCAGCGGCAGACGTCGAGATCGTGGATGAGCATGTCCTTGAAGACGCCGCCCGAGCGCCGGACGTACGCGAGGGGCGGCGGGGCCGGGTCGCGGCTCGTGATCACGAGCACCTCGGGGTCCCCGATCTCGCCCGCGTCGAGCCGCCGCTTGAGCGCGGTGAACGTCGGGTCGTAGCGGCGCTGGAACCCGATCAGGCAAGGCACGCCCGCCCTCGCCACTGCCGCGGCGCAGGCCCGGGCCCGCCCGAGGTCGAGGTCGACCGGCTTCTCGCAGAAGATCGCCTTCCGCGCCGCCGCCGCGCGGAGGATGAGGTCCGCGTGCGTGTCGGTGCTCGACGCGATGACCACCGCGTGCACGCCGGGGTCCTCGAGTACCCCGTCGACGCTTCCGACCTCCGCGCCGACGCGGCCGGCGAGGTCGATCGCCACCTCGGGGACCGCGTCGCAGACCCATCGGAGGCGCACGCCGGGCAGCCGCGCGAGGTTCGCACCGTGGATCTTCCCGATCCGGCCCGCTCCGACGAGGGCGACGTCGATCATCGATGGCTCCGGGGCTCGAGAGGGCGTCGAGTATAGGGAGCGCTCCCGCCGATTGGAAACGGGCTTCTTTTGGGGCTCCCGATTGGAAACCCGATTGCAGGTGACGTTTCGCCCGGCTACGGTGTGCGCCATCGCGGGCCCGCGTGCGCCTGCGACAGGATGTGAATGCCGCTATTCGCGGCACCCCGCCGCACCGAAGGAGCCGTCATGCAGAGGATCGGAAGGACGCTCGCCGCCGCATGCGTCGCCGCGCTCGCGACGCTCGCGCAGGCCCAGGACCACTACGTGCTCGTGAGCCACGCGCCCGACTCGGACTCGTGGTGGAACACGATCAAGAACGCCATCAAGGACGCCGGCCAGGACTTCGGCGTGACCGTCGACTACCGCAACCCGCCGAACGGCGACCTGGCGGACATGGCCCGCCTGATCGAGCAGGCCGCCGCGCGGAACTACGACGGCGTGATCATGAGCATCGCCGACTACGACGTCCTGAAGGGGGCGGCGAAGAAGGTGACCGCGAAGAAGATCCCCCTCATCACCATCAACTCCGGGACGCCGAAGCAGAGCGAGGAGCTCGGCGCGATCATGCACGTGGGCCAGCCCGAGTACGACGCGGGCAAGGCGGCGGGCGAGCGCGCGAAGGCCGCGGGCGTGAAGTCCTTCCTGTGCGTGAACCACTACGCGACGAACCCGGCCTCGTTCGAGCGCTGCAAGGGGTTCGGCGACGCGATCGGCGCGGACTACAAGAAGGCGACCCTCGACACCGGCGACGACCCGACCACGGTCGAGAGCAAGGTGAGCGCCTACCTCCGCAACAACCCGGGCACGCAGGCGATCCTGACGCTCGGGCCGAGCTCCGCGCACCCGACGATCAAGGTCGTCGAGAAGATGGGCCTCAAGGGCAAGGTGTTCTTCGGCACGTTCGACCTCTCGCCCGAGATCTCCGCGGCCATCAAGGACGGCACCATCGCGTTCGCCATCGACCAGCAGCCCTACCTCCAGGGCTACATCCCGGTGGCGGTGCTCGCCATCATGAAGCAGGAGAAGACGAAGGACCTCGGGAAGGTCATGGCCGCGCTCAAGGCGAACCCGAAGGCGCAGAAGCGGTTCCAGGAGTACGGCCTCGTGCCGGTGTACGGGAAGCGCCACATCAGCTCCGGCCCCGGGTTCGTGACGAAGGAGAACATCGCCAAGGTCGAGCAGTACGCCGGCCAGTACCGCTGACGCGCCGCTCGCCCCGCGAGGAGCGACGATGCAACCGGGCGAGCCCTCCACCACCCCGCCCCGCTCCGGCGCCCCCTCGGGCCGGCCGCCGGGCGGGGGCGTGCCGCCGGACGATCAGGGGACGCGCCCGACCCCGCCGGCGCCGCCCGGCGCCGCGGACGACGGCGGTGCGGACGGCGGCCTCCCCGCGCGCGCGGTCGCCGACGCGGTGGTACCCGGCGCGGGGCCCGCCGACGAGCGGGTGCGGAAGATCACCGGGTTCCAGCGCGTGATGGGCCGGCCCGAGTCGGCCTCGATCGCGGGCGCGGTGCTCGTCTTCGCGGTGTTCGCGCTCACCGCGCGCGACTCGGGGATGTTCGCGCTCGACGGGGTGATGAACTGGTCCACCGTCGCCGCCTACCTCGGCATCCTCGCCACCGGCGCGTGCCTCCTCATGATCGCGGGGGAGTTCGACCTCTCCATCGGATCGATGATCGGCTTCGCCGGGATGATGGCGGCCATCCCGCCGCTCTACTTCGGCTGGCCGGTCTGGGCCGCGATGGCGATGACGCTCGTCCTCGCGCTCGCGCTCGGGTGGCTGAACGGGCAGATCGTGGTCCGCACCGGACTGCCCTCGTTCATCGTGACCCTCGCCTTCCTCTTCATCCTGCGCGGCCTGACCCTCGCGTTCTCCATCGCGTTCGCGAACCGCACCATCGTGAGCGGGATCGGCGACCTCGCCGCGAAGGATCCCGTCGTCGAGGTCCTCTTCTACGGGACGTTCGGGAACGAGCTCTTCGCCTGGATGGCGCGCCACCACTGGATCAAGACCCTCGACGACGGCGTGACGCCGCTCGTCCACGGGATCCCGAAGGTCCTGCTCTGGTGGTTCGTCGTCGCCGTCGCGTCGTCGTTCCGGCTCACGCGGACGCGGCTGGGGAACTGGATCTTCGCGGTGGGCGGCGACGCCACCGCGGCGAAGAACGTCGGCGTCCCGGTGCGGAGGGTGAAGGTCTCGCTCTTCATGTTCACCGCCTTCTGCGCGTGGCTCTTCGCGATGCTCCAGATCTGCGACGTCGGCTCGGCCGCCGCCGACCGCGGCCTCCAGAAGGAGTTCGAGGCGGTCATCGCCGCGGTGATCGGCGGGAGCCTCCTCACCGGCGGGTACGGCTCGGTGGTGGGCGCGAGCTTCGGCGCGCTCATCTTCGGCGTCGTCCAGATCGGGATCGGCTACACGAACGTGAGCTCCGACTGGTTCCGGGTGTTCCTCGGCGTGATGCTCCTCTTCGCGGTGCTCTTCAACAACCAGGTCCGCCGGCGGGTCACGGAGGCTCGCTCCACATGACCGGCGATCCGCGCTCCGAGCACATCCTCGAGCTCGAGGACGTCTCGAAGTTCTTCGGGAGCGTCGTCGCGCTCCGCGGCGTCACGCTCCGGCTGCGCCGGGGCGAGGTGCACTGCCTCCTCGGCGACAACGGCGCGGGGAAGTCGACGCTCATCAAGATCCTCTCCGGCGTGCACCGGCCGACGGAGGGGGTCTACCGGGTCGACGGCGAGCCCGTCGTCCTCGGCTCGCCCCGCGACGCCCTCGACCGCGGCATCGCCACCGTCTACCAGGACCTCGCCCTGGTCCCGCTCATGAGCGTGGCGCGGAACTTCTTCATGGGGCGGGAGCCGACGCGCCGGTGGCTCGGGTTCCGGCTGCTCGACGAGGACCAGGCGGCCCGCGTGGCTCAGGAGAAGCTCGCGGAGATGGGGATCAGCGTGCGCGACGCGAGCCAGGCGGTCGGCACGATGTCCGGCGGGGAGCGGCAGTGCCTCGCCATCGCCCGCGCGATCCACTTCGGCGCGCGGGTGCTCATCCTCGACGAGCCCACCGCCGCGCTCGGCGTGAAGCAGAGCGCGAACGTGCTGCGGCTCATCGCCCGCGCCCGCCAGCAGGGCATCTCGGTGATCTTCATCAGCCACAACGTCCAGCACGCGTACCCCATCGGCGACACCTTCACGCTCCTCAACCGCGGCCGCTCCATGGGCACCTTCCGCAAGGACGAGATCACGCGCGACCGGGTGCTCGACATGATGGCCGGCGGCGTCGAGATGCAGAAGCTCATGGCCGAGCTCGGCGTGCGGGTGTGAGAGGGAGCGGGAGCGGCGCGATGACCGACGGTTCCCCACGGCGGCTGCGGCTCGGGATGGTGGGCGGCGGCCCGGGGTCGACCATCGGCGAGACGCACCGCCACGCCGCCCGCTTCGACGGCCGCTACGCGCTCGTGGCGGGCGTGTTCGCGTCGGATCCGGCGCGGAGCCGCGCCTTCGCGGCGACGCTCGACGTCCCGCCGGACCGCCGGTACGGCAGCTGGGAGGAGATGGCCGAGGCGGAGGCCGCGCGGCGGGACGGCGTCGAGGTCGTCGCGATCATGACGCCGAACGCGAGCCACCACCCCATCGCCCGGGCGTTCCTCGACCGCGGCGTCGACGTGATCTGCGACAAGCCGCTCGCGGTCGACCTGGAGCAGGCCCTCGATCTCCTCGCCGCGTCGCGCCGCGCCGGCGTGGTGCTGGCCGTCACGTACAACTACACGGGCTACCCGATGGTCCGCCACGCGCGGGAGCTGGTCCGCGCGGGCGAGCTCGGCACGGTGCGCCTCGTCCAGGTGGAGCACGCCTCCGGCTGGGCGGCCACCCTCCTCGAGGCGGCGGGGCACAAGCAGGCGGCGTGGCGCACCACGCCCGCGCTGGCCGGGAAGTCCACGGTCGTCGGCGACCTCGGGACGCACGCGCACCACCTCGCGCGCTTCGTCACCGGTCTCGAGATCACGGCCCTCTCGGCGGAGCTGTCCACCGTCGTGCCGGGTCGCGCGTCGGACGACAACGCGCACGTGAAGCTCCGGTTCTCGAACGGCGCGCGCGGGATGATGTGGGCCTGCATGGCCGCGACCGGCCACCTCCACGGGCTGCGCCTCCGCGTGTATGGCGACCAGGCCAGCCTCGAGTGGATCCAGGAGCAACCCGACCAGCTCGTCGTCCGGCCGCTCGACGGTCCGCACCGGATCCTCTCGCGCGGCGCCGGCTACCTCTCGGCGCCGGCGCGGCGAGTCTCCCGGCTCTGGCCCGGCCACCCCGAGGGCTTCCTCGAGGCGTTCGCGAACGTCTACACGGACGTCGCGGACGCGGTGATCGCCCGGCGCGACGGCGGCGCCGCGCCCGACCCGGGGCTCGCGCCGTTCCCCACCGTCGAGGACGGGGTGCTCGGGGTGAAGTTCGTGGAGGCGGCCGTCGAGTCGAGCCGGCGAGACGGCGCGTGGGTCGACGCGACACTCGACCTCGGGCGGCCCGGCGCTTGAGGCGCTACGACGGGAGCACGAGATGGCCCAGGTGATCGGAGTCGGCATCATCGGGATGGGGTGGATGGGCGAGGTGCACGCCCGGGCCTACCGCGCCGTCCCCGACCGCTTCGCCGACGGCGGCCTCCAGCCGAGGCTCGTCGTGTGCGCGGACGCCGTGGAGGCGCGGGCGCGGGCCGCCCGCGAGCGCTTCGGGTACGCGCGCTTCACCACGGACTGGCGGGAGGTGATGGCCGATCCGGAGGTGGCGGTCGTGGACGTCACCGCGCCGAACGGGATGCACCTCGAGCTCGTGCGGGCGGCGGCGCGGGCGGGGAAGCACGTCAACTGCGAGAAGCCGGTCGGCCGCGATCCGGCCGAGACGCGCGCGGCCCGCGCCGCCGCGCGCGAGGCCGGGATCCTGACGTTCGTCGGGTACAACTACCGCTGGGCGCCCGTCGTCCAGTACGCGCGCCGCCTCGTCGCGGAGGGCCGGCTCGGGCGGCTCACGCACTACCACGGCCGCTTCCTGAACGGCTACGCGGGCGATCCGAACGGGTTCCTCTCCTGGCGCTTCGAGCGGGAGCACGGCCTCGGGACCCTCGGCGATCTCATGTCGCACGTCATTGACATGGCCCACCTGATGGCGGGGCCCATCGCGTCGGTGACGAGCGACCAGGAGATCTTCATCCGCCGCCGCCCGATCCCGCGCCCCGGCAGCGGCACGCACTACGACCGCGGGACAGCGGAGGACCCGGCGGGTGACGTGACCAACGAGGACTACGTGAGCGCGCTCGTCCGGTTCGAGGGCGGGGCGCACGGCCTGCTGGAGGCCTGCCGGATCGTGAACGGCGCCAAGTGCGACATGTCGTTCGAGCTCCACGGGACGAAGGGCGCGGTGAAGTGGACCATGGAGCGGATGAACGAGCTGCAGCTCCAGTGGCGCCGGGACGACGATCCGGCGCAGGACGGCTACACGACCCTCCTCTCCGGCCCGGCGCACCCGTACCACGGCCACTTCAACCCGGCGTGGGGCCTCGGCCTCGGCTACGACGACCTGAAGGTGATCGAGGCCTGGGAGTTCCTGCGCTCCGTCGCGGCGGGCAAGCAGGGCGAGCCCGGGTTCGCCGAGGCCGACGCGGTGGCGCGCGTGCAGCAGGCGATCCTCCGCTCGTGGGAGAGCCGGCGCTGGGAGACGGTCGAGCGGGAGTGAGGGCGGAATGATCCGGGTCGCGAACGCGCCCTGCTCCTGGGGCGTCATCGAGAACGTGGAGGGCGCGCGCGGCGGGTGGACCCGCGTGCTCGACGAGATGCGCGACGCCGGCTACGCCGGGACCGAGCTGGGCGACTGGGGGTTCCTGCCCACCGATCCGGACGCGCTCCGGCGCGAGCTCGGCGCGCGCGGGCTCGCTCTCGTCGCGTCGTGGATCACGGTCCACCTCCACGACGCGGCGCGCCTCGCCGCGGACGAGGCGGACGCCCTCCGCGCCGCTCGCCAGCTCGCGGAGGTCGGCGGCCCGGAGGCCCTCGTGGTGCTCGGGAACGACCCGTACACGGATCCGGTCCGGACCGCGAACGCCGGCCGGATCCGGCCCGAGCACGGGCTGGACGACGATCGCTGGCGCGCGCTGGCGAGAGGCGCCGATCGCATCGCCCGCGCCGTCCGGCGCGAGACGGGGCTCCGGACGGTCTTCCACCACCACGCCGGCACCTGGGTCGAGACGCCGGAGGAGACGGCGCGCCTCCTCGCGACGACCGATCCGGCGGTGCTCGGGCTCTGCCTCGATACCGGCCACTGGCGCTTCGGCGGCGGCGACCCGCTCCTCGCCATCGCGCGCCACGCCGACCGGATCTGGCACGTCCACTTCAAGGACCACGCCCCGGAGATCGCGGACCGGTCGCGGCGGGAGGGCTGGGACGCCGTCCGGGCGGTGGAGCACGGCGTCTTCTGCGAGCTGGGGCGCGGCGACGTGCCGTTCCCCTCCGTCGTCACCGCCCTGCGCGAGCGCGACTATCGAGGCTGGATCGTGGTCGAGCAGGACGTGCTCCCCGGGATGGGCAGCCCGGGGGAGAGCGCGCGGCGCAACCGGAAGTACCTCGCCGGGATCGGGCTCTGACCATGGCCACCCCCGCCCACCCCGCGCCGTCGCCCGCCGAGACCCGGCGTCTCGACGTCATCTGCCTCGGCCGGCTCGCGATCGACCTTTACGCCCAGCAGCTCGGCGCGCCGCTCGCGGACGCGACCACGTTCGCGCGGTACCTCGGCGGCTCGTCGGCGAACATCGCGTTCGGCTGCGCGCGCCTCGGCCTCCGCGCCGCCATGGCGTCGCGGGTCGGGGACGACCCGATGGGCCGGTTCCTGTGCGAGACCCTCGCCGCGGAGGGCTGCGACGTCTCGCACGTGTCGGTCGATCCCGAGCGGCTCACCGCGCTCGTGCTCCTCGGCATCAAGGATCGCGAGACCTTCCCGCTCGTGTTCTACCGGCGGGACTGCGCGGACATGGCGGTCCGGGACGAGGACGTGGAGGAGCCGTTCGTCGCCTCGAGCCGGGCGCTCGTCGTCACCGGGACGCACCTCTCCACCGAGCACACCCACGCGGTGGCGGTCGCCGCCCTGGAGCGCGCGCGCCGCAACGACGTCCGCACCGTGCTCGACGTCGACTACCGCCCCGTCCTGTGGGGGCTCACGAAGCCCGCCGCCGGCGACACGTGGTTCGTGGCGAGCGACCGCGTCACCGCGCACCTCCAGGCGCTCCTCCCGCGATTCGACCTCGTCGTCGGCACGCGGGCGGAGTTCCGGATCGCGGGCGGCCGCGACGATCTGCTCGACGCCCTCCGGGCCGTCCGCGCGCTCACGCCGGCGGTGCTCGTCGTGAAGCTCGGGGCGGCGGGGTGCGCCGTCGTGGACGGCGCGGTACCGCCCTCGCTCGAGGCGGCCGCGCGCGTGCCGAGCTTCCCGGTCAAGGTCATGAACGAGCTCGGCGCCGGCGACGCGTTCATGGCGGGCCTGCTGAAGGGGTGGCTCGACGGCCGCCCCTGGGCGGAGAGCGGCCGGACCGCGAACGCGTGCGGCGCGCTCGTCGTCTCGCGCCACGCCTGCTCGGCGTCGATGCCCACTCCGGCCGAGCTGGACTGGTTCGTGGCGCGGCCCACGGGCAGCGGCGCGGACCAGGACCCGCGGCTCGCGCGGCTGCACCGGGTGAGCCACCGCCGGAAGGCGTGGGACGACCTCTGCATCTTCGCGTTCGACCACCGGAGGCAGCTCTTCGACCTCGCGAGCGAGGTGGGCGCGCCCGAGGCGCGCCTGCGCGAGCTGAAGTCGCTCTTCGTCCGCGCGGTAGGCGAGACCGAGGGCGCGATGGGGGTCGCGGGCCGGGTCGGCGCCATCATCGACGACACCTACGGCGAGGACGCGCTCCTCTCCGCGACGGGGCGCGGCTGGTGGCTCGCGCGCCCGGTGGAGGTCCCGGGCTCGTCGCCGCTCGAGCTCGAGGGCGGGCGCTCCATCGGCTCGCGCCTCGTCTCGTGGCCGCGCGAGCAGGTCGTGAAGTGCCTCGTGCGCCTCGATCCGGACGGGCCCGTCCTCGACCGGCTCGAGGACGAGACGCAGGTCCGCGCGGTGTACGACGCGGTGCAGGCGAGCGGCCACGAGCTCCTGCTCGAGGTGATCCCTCCGGGCCCGCTCGACGCCGACCGCGTCCTGCGCGCGCTGAAGCGGCTCTACAACGTCGGGATCTTCCCCGAGTGGTGGAAGCTGCCGCCGCTCGCGCCGGAGGCGTGGGGCCGGGTGGACGCGCTCGTCGCCGAGCGCGATCCCTCCTGCCGCGGCGCGCTGCTGCTCGGGCAGGGGGCCGCCCTCGAGACGCTCGCGGCCGGCTTCCGCGACGCCGCCGCGTCCCGCGCGTGCCGCGGCTTCGCGGTGGGCCGCACGATCTTCGACGCCCCGAGCCGCGAGTGGCTGGCGGGCCGCATCGACGACGACGCGCTCGTGGCCCGCGTGCGGGCGAGCTTCGAGGCGCTGATCCGCGCGTGGCGCGACGCCCGCGCAGGGAAGGAGAGGGCCGCATGAGCACGATCCGGTCGACCGCCGCCGAGGCGCTGGTCCGCTTCCTCGCCGCCCAGCGGGTCGAGACCGCCGGCGGGACGGCGCCGCTGTTCGCGGGCGTGTTCGCGATCTTCGGGCATGGCAACGTGGCCGGGCTCGGGCAGGCGCTCGAGCGCCATCGCGAGGCGCTCCCGACCTACCGCGCCCACAACGAGCAGGCGATGGCGCACGCGGCCATCGCGTTCGCGAAGGCGAGCCTCCGCCGCCGGATGATGGCGGTCACCACGTCGATCGGCCCGGGGGCTACGAACCTCGTCACCGCCGCGGCCACGGCCCACGTGAACCGCCTCCCCGTGCTGCTGCTCCCTGGCGACGTGTTCGCGTCGCGTGCCCCGGACCCGGTCCTCCAGCAGGTCGAGGACTTCCAGGACGGCACCGTCACCGCGAACGACTGCCTCCGCCCGGTGTCGCGCTACTTCGACCGGATCCACCGGCCGGAGCAGCTCCTCGCGGCGCTCCCGCGCGCGATCCAGGTGCTCACGGATCCCGCGCAGTGCGGGCCGGTCACGCTGGCGCTGCCGCAGGACGTCCAGACGATGGCGTTCGACTTCCCCGCCGAGCTGTTCGAGCCGCGCACGGTGCGGTTCCGCGCGCCGCCGCCCTCCGCGGACGAGCTCGACCTGGCCGTCGAGGCGCTCCGGCGCGCCCGCCGGCCGCTCGTCGTCTCCGGCGGCGGCACGCTCTACGCGCTCGCGACCGACGCGCTCCGGCGGTTCGTCGAGGGGCACGGCGTGCCGGTCTGCGAGACGCAGGCCGGGAAGGGCGCGCTCCCGTGGGACCACGCGCTCCAGCTCGGCGCCGTGGGCGTGACCGGCTCGCCCGCCGCGAACGACCTCGCGCGCGAGGCGGACCTCGTCCTCGCGGTGGGCACGCGCCTCACCGACTTCACGACCGGCTCGCACACCCTCTTCCCTCAGGCGCGCCTCGTGGACCTGAACCCGAACGCGCTCGACGCGCGGAAGTGGCGCGGGCAGCCCCTGCAGGCGGACGCGGGCGTCGGGCTCGACGCGCTCCGCGCCCGGCTCGCGGGCTGGCGCGCGGACGAGGCGTGGACGGCGCGCGCCCGGCACGCGGCGGGCGCCTGGCGCGAGGCGGTCGAAGCCTTCACCGCGCGCCGGGAGGTCGCCCTCCCCTACGACGCGGACGTGATCGGCGCGGTGCAGCGCTCGTCGCCCCGCTCGACCACCGACGACGTCGTGGTGAACGCCGGCGGGACGCTCCCCGCCGAGCTGCACAAGCTGTGGCGGACGTCCACGCCCGGCGGTTACCACGTGGAGTACGGGTACTCCTGCATGGGATACGAGATCGCGGGCGGGGTCGGGGTGAAGCTCGCGCGACCGGACCGCGAGATCATCGTGATGGTCGGCGACGGGAGCTACCTCATGCTCAACGCCGAGATCGCCACCTCGGTCCTGCTCGGCAAGAAGATGATCGTCGTCGTGCTGGACAACCACGGGTACGGCTGCATCACGCGGCTGCAGGAGGCCTGCGGCGGGGCGCCGTTCAACAACCTCTTCGAGGATTGCCTGCAGGGACCGCAGGGTGCGCCGGCCATCGACTTCGCCGCGAACGCCCGCTCCCTCGGCGCCCACGGCGAGAACGTCCGCACCATCGCGGAGCTCGAGGCGGCGCTCGCGCGGGCACGCGCCGCGGACCGCACCTCCGTGATCTGCATCGAGACCGATCCCCGGCGCACGACCGACGCGGGCGGATGCTGGTGGGAGGTCGCGATCCCCGAGGTCTCGCCCAGCGGCCAGGTGCGCGAGGCGCGCGAGGCCTACGAGCGCGCGAAGCGCGCGCAGAGGGTCTGAGCTCATGGCGTGGGAACCCCGGATCGGCGTGAACCCCATCTCCTGGATGAACGACGACCTGCCGTCGCTCGGCGGGGAGACGCCGCTCGAGGTCGCGCTCGAGGAGGGCCGCCGGATCGGCTATCGCGGCTTCGAGCTCGGGAACAAGTTCCCCCGCGATCCCGCCGCGCTCCGGGCGAAGCTCGGCGCGTTCGGTCTCGAGTGCGTCTCCGGGTGGTGGTCGGGACGGCTCGCGGGCCGGACGGTCGAGGAGGAGATCCGGGAGGTCGAGCGACACGCGGCCCTGCTCGCGGAGAGCGGCGCGACCGTGATGGTGTACGGCGAGGTCCAGGACGCGATCCAGGGCGAGATCGCCGTGCCGCTCCACAAGCGTCCGCGCCTCCGCGGGGCGGACGCGTGGAAGGCCTACGGCGAGCGCGTCACGGCGCTGGCCCGGCACCTGCTCGCCCGCGGCGTCCGCCTCGCGTACCACCATCACATGGGCGCGTACGTCGAGTCGCCCGCGGACGTGGACGCGCTCGTCGCCGCGACGGGCGAGGAGGTGGGGCTCCTCCTCGACACCGGGCACGCGGCGTTCGCCGGCGGCGATCCCCTGGAGCTGCTGCGACGCCATGGCCCGCGCGTCTGCCACGTGCACCTCAAGGACGTCCGTCCGGCGGTGATGCGGCTCGCCCGGAACCGCGCCTGGAGCTTCCTCCAGGCGGTCCTGAACGGCGTGTTCACCGTCCCCGGCGACGGGGCCATCGACTTCCGGGCGGTGCTCGCGCTCCTCCGGCAGCAGGGGTACCGGGGGTGGCTCGTCGTCGAGGCGGAGCAGGATCCCGCGGTGGCCCCGAGCTACGCCATGGCGGAGAAGGGCTTCCGTCACGTGGACGGGATCGTCCGCGCCCTCGACGCCGGGCAGGAGGCGGCATGAGCCTGCTCGTGAAGGGGGCCTCGACGGGCCGCGACGTGGTGGCGGTGACGCCCGCCTCGGGCCTGCGCTACGTCGGCTTCTCCGCGCACCGGCTCGCCGCCGGTGAGCGGCTCGAGGTCTCGCCCGCGCCGGGGCGCGAGGTCTGCGTCGTGATCCTCTCCGGCGTCGCCACGGTGGCCTCCGGCGACGCCGAGTGGCGCGAGCTCGGGGATCGCAGCGGCCCGTTCGACGATCGGCCGCCGTGGGCGGTGTACCTCCCGGGCGGCGCGCCCATCGCCCTCCGGGCGCACGCTCCGGCGGAGCTGGCGATCTGCACGGCGCCGGGCACCGGCAAGCTGCCGCCGCGCCTCCTCGAGCCCGGCGCGATGCGGCGCTCGACGCGGGGCCGCGAGCTGAACACGCGGTTCGTGACCGACATCCTGCCCGAGACGGAGCCCGCCGAGAGCCTGCTCGTCGTCGAGGTGCGGACGCCGACCGGCCACTCGTCGAGCTACCCGCCCCACAAGCACGACCGCAGCGAGCCCCCGGCCGAGACCGCGCTCGAGGAGATCTACTACCACCGGCTCGACCCGCCGCAGGGCTTCGTGTTCCAGCGCGTCTACACGGACGCGCGCGACCTCGACGAGTCGCACGCCGTCGAGGATCACGACGTCGTGCTCGTGCCGCGCGGTTATCACCCGGTGGTCGTGCCGTGGGGTTACCGCAGCTATTACCTGAACGTCATGGCCGGTCCGCAGCGGGCGTGGCACTTCCGCAACGACCCGGCCCACGAGTGGATCCTCGAGGAGAGGTGAGGAGGGAACCATGAGCCAGCCCGCAGAGCGCATGACCGCCCCGGCTCCCACGCCGATCGGCCACTTCATCGGAGGAAAGGCCCGCGCCGGCGAGAGCGGGCGCGCGAGCGACGTCTTCAACCCCGCGACCGGCGCGGTCACGGGCCGCGTGGCGCTCGCGAGCGCGGCCGAGATCGACGCCGCCGTCGCCGCCGCGCAGCGCGCGTTCCGGCCGTGGGCGGAGACGTCGCCGCTGCGCCGCGCCCGCGTGATGTTCCGGTTCCGGGAGCTGGTCGAGCGGGACCTCGACCGCCTCGCCGCGATCATCACGGCGGAGCACGGGAAGGTCCTCTCCGACGCGAAGGGCGAGGTCCAGCGCGGCCTCGAGGTCGTGGAGTTCGCGACGGGCATCCCCGAGCTCCTGAAGGGCGAGTACACCGAGCAGGTCGCGTCGGGCGTCGACGCGTGGTCCTTCCGGCAGCCGCTCGGCGTCTGCGCCGGGATCACGCCGTTCAACTTCCCCGCGATGGTGCCGATGTGGATGTTCCCGATGGCGATCGCCTGCGGGAACACCTTCGTCCTGAAGCCGTCGGAGCGCGACCCCTCGGCGTCGCTCGCCCTCGCGGAGCTGTTCCGCGAGGCGGGGCTCCCGGACGGCGTCTTCAACGTGGTGCACGGCGACAAGGTCGCGGTGGACGCGCTGCTCGCGCACCCGGACGTCCAGGCCGTGAGCTTCGTCGGCTCGACGCCCGTGGCGCGGCACGTCTACACGACCGGCACCGCGGCGGGGAAGCGCGTCCAGGCGCTCGGCGGCGCGAAGAACCACATGATCGTGATGCCGGACGCGGACCTCGCGCAGGCGGTGGACGCGCTCGTCGGCGCCGCGTACGGCTCCGCCGGCGAGCGGTGCATGGCCATCTCGGTCGCGGTCGCGGTGGCCGGCGCCGCCGACCCGCTCGTCGAGAGGCTCGCGCCGAAGGTGCGCGCCCTGAAGGTGTGCGACGGGAGCGATCCGTCCGCGGAGATGGGCCCGGTGGTCACCGGCGAGCACCGCGCGCGGATCCTCTCGTACCTCGACGAAGGGATCCGGGCCGGCGCGCGCCTCGTCGTGGACGGCCGCGGCCTCCGCGTCGCGGGGCGCGAGGGCGGCTTCTTCCTCGGCGGCTCGCTGTTCGACGGCGTGACGCCGGAGATGCGCATCTACAGGGAGGAGATCTTCGGCCCGGTCCTCTGCGTCGTGCGCGTCCCGGACTTCGCGACCGCCCTCGAGCTCGTGAACGCGCACGAGTACGGAAACGGCACCGCGCTGTACACGCGGGACGGGAACACCGCCCGGGAGTTCGTGCACCGCGTGCAGGTGGGGATGGTCGGCGTGAACGTCCCGATCCCCGTCCCGATGGCCTTCCACAGCTTCGGCGGCTGGAAGCGGAGCCTCTTCGGCGATCACCACGCCCATGGCCCGGAGGCGGTGCGCTTCTACACGCGCGTCAAGGCGGTGACCGAGCGCTGGCCGACCACGAGCTCCGGCCCGGCGTTCTCGATGCCCACCTTGAGCTGAACGACGGCGGGGCGCTGCCCCCGTTCTAGGGCGATCTCGTCTCGACCGGCGCCGCCGCGCCGGCGGACCCGGAGAGCACGGGCACCGCGGCGACGCGGGCGCGCGCCTCCGGGATGCGATCGAGCGCGTCCGCACCCCGCGCCTCGACGACGATCGACGCCGCGGCGGCGCCGAGCCGCGCCGCCTGCGCCGGGTCGGCGCCCTCGGCGAGGCCGAGGAAGAAGCCCGCGGAGAAGACGTCGCCGGCGCCGGTGGGATCGACCTCGTGCGTCCGGAACGCCCCGATCCGCAGCGTGCGGCCGCGGACGATCACCTCGCAGCCGCGGTCGCCGTGCGTGAACGCCACGATGGGGACCGCCGCGATCAGGCGATCGAGCAGGTCGCCCTGCCCGCGGAGATCGTCCTCGCCGACGCACGCCGCGTCGACGCCGCGGAGCTCCTCCGGCGCGGGCTCCCAGGGTGGCTGGATCACCGTGCCGTCGGCCGCGACCGCGCGCACCCACCCCTGCACCCCGATCCCGACGAACCGCCCTCGCACCGCCGGCAGCCAGGTGCGGAGCGCGATCTCGCCCATGATCGGCGCGAGGTGCACGAGGTCCGCCGCGAGCCAGCTCGCCGGCGCCTGCGACGGCTCGACGGGCGGCGCGATCGCCTCGACGCGCTGTGTGCGGATCCCGGCCGCGTCGTACGTGTTCACGAACGTCGTCGTCCGCGCCGCCGGCACGACGACGACGTCGGCGCCGGCCAGCGTGGCCGAGGGGTAGTCCGCCGCGGCCGCCGTGACGGCACGCACGCGCGCACCCAGTCCGAGATAGGTCCGCGCCGCGTAGCTCACGGTTCCGCCGGGCGTGAAGCCCCCGGGAACCCGGTCGAGCGTCACGTTCCCGGCGAGCAGCACCGTCGTGCGCGGCCAGGCCGCGGCGTTCCGTCCGTCACGTGCTGCGCCGTTCGTCCCAGGCACCCGGTCCCCGCTCCGAAGGCGGAACGCAGCGGGAGCGCCGCGTGTCCCCCCGAGTATCGCAATGTACCCATTCTCGGCCCCGCTGGAGCAACGGCCAGGAGGGGGGACCGCCGGGCGAGGGTTCGTTCAGCCCCGCCCGGACGCCCCCGGCCCCGACGCCAGCTCCGCCCAGAGGCGCGCCAGCGTCCGCATGGGCCAGGGATCGTCCGCGTCCGCCTCGCGGGGCGCCGTGGAGAGCCCGTGGGTCCGCGCGAGGACCTGGATCGCGTACTTCACGACGGTGTCCTGGGCGTGCTCGCGGCCGAGGACGCCGTCGCCGACCTCGCGCTCCTCCTCGCCGGGAGCGAGGACGCACACCGGGCGCCAGTAGTCGGGCTCGGAGTGGGGACGGACCGCGAGGAACGTGCCGGCGCCCTCCCCCGCGTCGGAGAGGTCGCAGAACAGGCCCCCGTCGCGGTCCTGCCAGGTGAGGGGAAGCATGAGGCGATCTTACTCCGTGCCCGTGCGCGTACGCGTGCCCGCCCCCCGGTACGTTCACGGGCACGGGTACGGGGAGCCGCCCCCCCCATCGAAAGCCACCCCACCCCCGCCCGCCCCGCGCTAGCCTCCGCCGGTGGCCACCTCTCCCCTCGTGATCTACGGCGCCTACGGCTACACCGGCGCCCTCGTCGCCCGCGAGGCTGCCGCCCGCGGGCTCCCCGTCGTCCTCGCCGGCCGCGACTCCGAGCGGCTCGTCGCGCTCTCGCGGGAGCTGCGCGTTCCCTGGCGCGCCTTCCCGCTCACGGATCCGGACGCGGTCCGGCGCGGCATCGAGGGCAGCGCCGCCGTGCTCCACTGCGCCGGCCCGTTCATCCGGACCTGGCGCGCCGTCGCGGAGGCGTGCCTCGATCTCCGCGTCCACTACCTCGACGTCACCGGGGAGCTCCCGGTCTTCCACGGGCTCGCCGCGCTCGGCCCGCACGCCGAGCGCGCCGGCGTGATGCTCCTCCCCGGAGCCGGGTTCGACGTCGTCCCCTCCGACTGCCTGGCGGCGCACCTCGTCCGGCGCCTGCCCGGCGCGCGATCGCTCGTCATCGCGTTCAGCGGCCTGGGTCGGATGTCCATCGGCACGGCGCGGACCTTCATGGCGCACGCCGACCTGCCCGGCACCCTCGCCGGCCCCGCCGTGCGCGCGTTCGACTTCGGCGACGGCCCGGTCCCCTGCGTCGCGCTGCCGTGGGGGGATCTCGCGACCGCGCCGCGCTCGACCGGCGTGTCCCAGGTCTCGACGTACATGGCGGCGTCGGTTACCGAGCGCGTGCTCCTCCGCCTCGCGCCGCGAATCGCGCCGTTCCTGCGGAACCCGCGGGTGGCGGAGCTGACGGCGCAGCTCCTCGCGCGCGGAGCGGCCGGACCGGACCCGGCCGTCCGGACGCGGGGGCGCTCGCGACACTACGCCGAGGCCACCGACGCGAGCGGCAACACCGTCGCCGCCCGGCAGCGCGGGCCCGACGGGTACACGCTGACGGCGCTCACCGCGGTCGAGATCGCGCGGCGGGTGCTCGCGGGCGAGGTCCGCCCCGGCTGGCAGACGCCGGCGTCCGCGTACGGCCCCGACCTGGTGCTCGCGATCCCCGGCGTCGAGCGCGAGGACGTGCGCTGAGCCGTGACGGAGGCGGGCTCACCCCCGCCCGAGCGTCCGGAGCGCCGCGAGCCACAGGCGCGCCTCGCGCCGCGAGAGCCGCGCCCGCCGGAGCGCCGCCGCGAGATCCCGGACGGCGTGCCGCTCCGGGCCCGCGAGGAACCCGGCCGTGCGGAGCGCCTCGCGGAGCGCGTCCTCGACGCGCTCCAGCTCCGCGTCGGTGGCGCCCTCCGGCGCCTTCGCGGGCCGCGCCGGAGCCGCCGCGAGCGCGGCGCGCCGCACCTCGTAGGCGTAGAGGAGCACCGCCTGCGCGAGGTTCACCGACGGCTGCGCCTCGCCCGTCGGGATCGCCGAGAGGTCGTGGCACCGGTGGACCTCCTCGTTGGTGAGGCCGCTGCGCTCGTCGCCGAAGACGATGGCGGTCCGGCCCTCCGCGGCGCGCTCGAGCGCCTCGCGCGCCACCGCGTCGGGCGCGAGGCGGCGCTTGCCGCGGACGGCGCGGCTGCTCGTCCCGACGACCCACGCGCAGTCCGCGACCGCCTCGTCGAGCGACGCGACCAGGCGGGGCCGGTCGAGGAGGTCCTCGGCGTGGACGGCCACCCGGCGCGCGGCGGCGAAGTCGTGCGTCCCGAGCGCCGCGATCGCCCAGTCCGACAGGCCGAAGTTCTTCATGGCCCGCGCCGCGGCCCCGAGGTTCTCGGGGTTCCGCGGCCGGAGCAGCACGATCCGCACGGGGAGGTCGGCCATGGCGGCGGGATGCTACCCCGGCGCGCGCGGGCCCGGGACGCCCGTGCTAAGAGTCCCGCCGTGCAGCCGCTCCTCGCGCAGCCGTTCCTCGACCGGCCGTTCGCGCTCGACATCGCGTTCGACCTCGCCGCGACGTTCCTCTTCGCGGTCACCGGCAGCCTCGTGGCGATCCAGAAGCGGTACGACGCCGTCGGCGTGGCCGTCCTCGCGTTCGTGACCGGCCTCGGCGGCGCGCTGCTCCGCGACGGCCTCTTCCTCCAGGACGGCCCGCCCGCGGTCATCACCGACGGCCGGTATCTCGCCGCGGTCCTCGCCGGCGCGATCGCCGCCGCGCTGTACAGCCGGCACCTCCACCGCCTCCGGCTGGTGTTCACGGTCGCCGACGCGCTGGCGCTCGGGACGTACGCCATGGTCGGCGCCCAGAAGTCGCTCGCGGCGGGGCTGCCGCTGCTCACCGCGACGCTCGTCGGCGTCGTGAATGCCGTGGGTGGCGGCCTCCTGCGCGACGTGCTCGTCCGCGAGGAGCCGCTCGTCTTCAAGCCGGGCGAGTTCTACGCGCTCGCCGCGCTCGCCGGGGTCGTGATCTTCCTCGTGCTGGGCCGCGGGCTCGGCGCGCCTGCGACCCTGGCCGCGCTGGTCGGAATTGTCGCAGCCTTCCTCGTGCGGCTGCTCTCCATCCGGCTCGGATGGCGAACCGGCGCGCTCTGGGACGAAGACGGCCGGAGCGGTCCATGACCGCACGCAGCAATTGTCGGCCATCAATGCGCAGACACGCCCCGAATTCGTACATTCCCGGCCCGTTCCCTGCCCTTCCAAGGAGTCTTTTCCACATGTCGCTCGTCCGTAGGCTGGTCCTCGTCGCTGTCGCTTCCGCCTTCCCGCTCGCCGCGCTCGCCGCCGGCGCCCACGACAGCGTGGGCTGCACGGGGTGCCACTCGATCCACACCGCCAAGGGCGAGATCATCTTCGCAATCCCGCAGAACAAGACGATGCTGAACCCGAAGACGAAGCAGCCGTACACCGGCACGACGGCGCTCTGCCTCGGCTGCCACGCCGACACGAAGGACGGCGGGCAGGGCTACGCCCCGGTGAGCGGCCACATGAGCCACCCGTTCGGCCTCGCCTCGGTGAACCCGAAGGTCGCCAAGGTCCCGCCGGAGCTGCTCCGCGAGGGCGGCCGCTTCGAGTGCATGGGTTGCCACGACCCGCACCCGTCGAACCCGTACTACAAGTACCTCCGCGTCGACACCGCGAAGGGCTCGAAGATGGACGCCTTCTGCGGCGTCTGCCACCCGATCAAGGCCGACTCGGCCACGGTCAAGGAGACCGCGGTCCTCTTCACGTCGATGGACGAGACCGGCAGCCGCGTGCTGAAGGCCCCGGCCGCCGCGCCGGCTCCGGCCGCCGCGCCCGCGAAGAAGAAGTAGCGCTCGATCGAACGTGAAGCGAGACGGGCCCTCCGGCGCTGCCGGGGGGCCCGTTCCGTTTTCGGCCGCCGCGCGCCCTCAGCGGCTCGCGGTCGCCGTCCGTGGCCTCCAGACCTCGAGCAGCCCGCGGGGCTGGGACAGGAACACGGGCTCGTACCGCTGCGCGAGCTCGGTCGCGAGCGCCGCGCCGCACGGCGTGTCGAGGTTCTCGCGCGTCGCGCCCCACACGAGCACGTAGTCGATGGCGCCGAGCCTCGGCGCCGCGCGGAGATCAACGCACGGCGGGACGCCCTCCATCCGCCCGAGGCTGCTCGCGATGATCCGGAACGGGTTCCGGTCCTTCGGCCACATCACCGGGCACTGGTCCGTGTTCGCCTGGCTGTTCTTCAGCTCGACCCCGCCGTTCTCCGCGATGATCCAGCTCGCGCCGTGCAGGAACGGCTTGATCCGGTACCCGAGGCGCCGGCCGTTCACGTCGCGAGGCCCGAACGGCGCGAGCGCGAGCGGGAGGATCACCCGGTCCTCGCCGATGGCCCGGCTCGCGGAGACGAGCTCCTCCATGAGCCCGGAGAGCTGCCGCTGCTTGTCGAACCGGACGCCGAGCGCGACGACCGCGATCGTCGCGAGCGCCACCGCGCTGCGCTTCACCGCCACCCGGGGCACGGCGCCCGTGCCGATCCAGGCCGCGACGCAGAGGAACGAGAACAGCGCCAGGCGGTCGGACACGTGCGCGCCCGATGCGACCACGTCCGGGACGGCGAAGTAGAGCACCGCGAAGGCGAGCGCGGCGAGGAGCCAGCCGTCGTTCGGCCGGAACCGTGGGCCACGGCCCGCCCGGACGAGCACGAGGTGCACGACGGTCACGAAGAGCACGAGGACGACCAGCACCGCGAGCGGGATCTCCCGGCGGTCGATCGACACCATCGCGTAGCCGGTCGCGAGCTTCGCCGCGAGCTCCCTGAGCGGGATGCGCGCCTCGGCCTTGTCGCGGTGGGCGAGGATCCACGCCGTGACGAGCGCCGTCCCCGGAAGCACCGTGAGCGCGCCGGCCCCGAGCCGCCGTCCGTATCCGCGGACGACGGCGCGGCGGCGGGACGCGTCGTCGCCCGCGCGGCGCCACGAGAGCCAGAACCGGAAGCCGAGGACGAGGCCGACGGCGAGCACCGCGCCCGCGAACGCGACGAGGTGCGCGAGGTAGAGCAGCACCGAGAGCACCGCGAGCACCGCGAACCGCGCCGGATCCAGGCGCCCGCGGGTGCGGAGGAAGAAGCCCGCGGCGAGGAGCGCGAGCGCGAGCCCCCAGGAGAAGTTCCAGAAGCCCATGTGATACGGGAACGCGTGCACGAACGGGAACACCGCGAGCGCGGCCCACCACCCGCGCGCGCCGCGGGGGAGGACCGACCGGAACGCGAGCGGCAGGAGGAGCGTGTAGCCGGTGAGGACGAGCTTCTCCGCGGTCGGGCCCGAGAAGATCGCGAGGAGCGGCGCGAGGAGCAGCTGGGTGAGCCAGTTCGGCTGCGCGCCCCAGTTCGCGAGGTAGTAGCGCTGGAGCAGCGGGGACGCGGCGTGGTGGATCAGGGCGAGCGTGTTCTCGACGTGCAGCGGCCCGTCCTGCGTCGGGACATAGGCGACCAGCCAGATCGGGAGCACGTGCAGCGCGAGCACGGCGAGGAAGATCACCCGGGGCAGGGCGGCTTCCCGGGATCGCGATCGCGGACGCGGCGCGCCGGCGGAGGACCCGTCCACCCACGCGAACCGGAGGCTGCCAGCGTACGTCCACGCGAACCCCAGCCCGATCCCCGCGAGCTGCGCCGGGTAGCGCCAGGCGCCCAGCTCGGGACGGCCGAGCAGGTGCCGCGCAGCGAGGGCGAGCGCCGAGAACGTGCCGAGCTGGAGCGCGACGCCGATCGCGCTCACGACGTGGTATCGCAGCAGCCGCCGGGCCACGCCGCCGCCGCCGCGACGGTCACGAAAAGTGAACGCGTCGTTGAGCAGGAAGTTCGACACGATGCTCGCCTCGATGGCGAGCGCCGACGCGGCGATCTCCGGGACGCGGAGTCCCGCCGCGAGCGCGTGGAGCACGCCGAGGTTCACCGCCACCCCGGTCAGCCCGACCAGGGCGAACCGGGCGAGCCGCGCGGAGTGCGCGGACGCACCTGTCACTGCGTCCGAGGACGAGGACTGCTTCATCGGGTCTTTCCCCTCCCGGCACTCACGCTGGCAGCGCGCGCCAGGCGGGGCATCCCGCGAAGGGAGAGCGTGCCCATCGGAGGCTGCACGCCCGGCGGTGCCGGGGGCGCACGGAGAGCGAGCATCACCTGGATGCCGGCTCGCCTCGGCCGTTCCCGCCTCAGACCTCCTCGGCCTCGCAGAGCGAGAGGACGATGCCGAGCAGGTCGTCGAGGTCGAACGGCTTGCGCAGGTGAGCGACGACCGGCTCGCGATCGGGCCCGTCCACGCCGGCGGTCATCGAGATGACCGGCACGTGCTCGAACCGCTCGTCGGCGCGGAGCGCACGCAGGAACTCGGGGCCGCCGAGCCGCGGCATCCGGAGGTCGAGCAGGATCACTGCGGGTGGATCGCCCGCGCGGAGCCGCTGGAGCCCGTCGATCCCGTCCACCGCGACGTCGACCACGAGGCCGGCTTCGGCGATCGCGTCCGCGAGGGCCTCGCGAACCGCCGCGTCGTCCTCGATGACGAGAATGCGCCTCGACTCCAAGCACCGGCGAGCTTACTCGCGCCGCCGCCGCGCTTCGCGTCCGGTGACCGCGGGACGCGGACTCTCAGTTGAGATAGCGCGGGCGCGCCGCGGCCGGCCCCTGCGGCGCCTCGATGCCCATCAGATCCAGACCCTGGCGCGTGAGGAGGTACCGGACGGTTCCGCTGCCGCGCTCGGTGTCGAGGCGTGCCTCGAACGCGGGGCCGGTGATGGCGCCGAGCTGCATCGTCTTCTTGAGGTTCGTGACGCGGCCGTTCATGAGATCGCCGGCCACCTGGCCCACGGCGTCGTCGCGCCGGTACAGGTCGACGGCCGCCTCGTGCAGCGTCGCCGCGAGCGACGGCGTGAGCGGGATGCTCGAGAACAGGACGGAGATGAGCGTCCAGCGGGGCGGCGGCGCTTCGGCGGGCATTCAGGCCATTGTACCCGACCGCGACGATCGCGGCTCCGGGTCGCCCCCGTCCACGGGACGGCAGCAGGGGCCGCGCGGACGAGACGCGGCCCAGGCAGGTACCGGTCGTACCGCCGTCGGATGATTACCCACCCAGAGAGCCCGCTCACCGACCGCGCAAGCGAACGCATGCCGCTCGCGCGCCATCTCCGGGTCTCGAGGAGCCGCAGCCGTGTCCGAGGAACGCCACCACCGAACGACCGACGCCGCAGGACCGGCGTCCCTTCCCCGCCGCCTGCGCACGTGGCTCGGGCTCGCGGCCGAGCCGCCGCTGCGACGCCCGCGCGCCGTACGTCTCGAGCCCATCCGGCGCACCTGGCTCGCCGCGTTCTGGCACGGCCGCGTCTCCGTCGCGGCCGGCGTCCCCCTCGACGATTACCTCCGCTCGCGCCTCGCACGCTACCTCTCGACGCTGCCCATCCCCCGCGCGCGCCTGCCGCTCGCGATCGACGTGCAGGACGGCGAGCTGATCGTCCACCCCCTCGAGCCCGATCGCCGCGCGGCCGCCGCGCTCGCGAGCGATCCCGACGCGTGGCTGGCGCCGCTCGTCGCCGTGGAGGGCCCGACGGTCCGGCAGGAGGTGCAGGAGCTCGAGGTGAAGCTCTCGGTGCTCGAGGGCGAGGCCGAGGCGGCGCGCCGGCGCGGCGAGGAGCTCTCGCGCCGCCTCGCGGCGGATGTCGCCGCCGGGCTCGTCACGGCGCCCTCGGGCGTCGAGGCGACCGCGGAGCAGCTCGGGCGTCCGCCCATCCGCTCGGCGTGGCCCCAGCTCTCGCTCCACGCCTTCATCGCCGCCGCGTTCGCCGCCGAGACCTGGCAGGTCGCGCTGCCCATCCTGCACACCGCCGAGGTGGACCCGGCGCGGCTCGGTGCCGAGGCCTCGCGACGTCCGATCGAGACGATCTTCGCCGCCCTCTTCGCGCTCGGCGTCTCGGCGGCGCTGTTCGCGCTCGCGCACGTCGGGCTCGAGGCCGGGCTCCAGGCGACGCGCGCCGGCGGCGATCGCCTCCGCCGGCGATCCCTCGCGGTCTCGGCCGTCGCCGCGGCGGCGATGGCCGCGCTCGTCGCGACCGCGCTCGGCGGGATCCAGGCGCCCGCCCGGATGGCGCACCACACGTACGTGCTGCTCCTCCTCGCCGTGCCGCTCGCGACGGCGCTCGTCCTGCGACGCGCGCGCGCCGAGGGCGCGGGTCGCGCGGCGGAGGAAGCGGCGGCGCTCGAGTGGGATCGCGAGCGGGCGCGCACCCTCGCCGAGCGGGCGCGGCGGCTCGAGGAGCTCGACTGGGCGGACGAGGAGGAGCGCGACCTCGAGCGGCAGCGCGACTCCTTCCGGCGGCGCCTCCGCGAGATCTCGGCGCGGGCGATGACCGCCGCGCGCCTCGCGGAGGAGACGGAACGCCGCGAGCGCGCGGCGCTCTCCCGGCTCGCCCAGAGCCTCGTCGGCGCCCTCGAGCTCGACCGCTACGAGTTCGTCCGGCTCGCGTCCGCGCGCGGCGCGACCCAGCTGCTCGCCCCGCGCCGGCGGAAGCCCGGGGTGGCCGAGGTCGCGGCCCCGACGCCCCCGTCGGTGGCGGTGCAGGTCGGAACCCCGGCGGAGGCGGGCCGGCTGGCGTCGTAGCCGGCGTTTGACAGCGGGCGCGGCCGGGGCGACCCTCCGGCCGCGTGAACCTCCTGCTCCTCGAGCCCGGCGAGCTCGCCGGGGACGGGACCGCCCGCCTCGCGGACCGTCGCGCCCGGCACGTGGTCGAGGTCCTCCGGGCCGCGCCGGGCGACGCGGTCCTGGCGGGCGTCGTGGGCGGCCGGATGGGCGAGGCGCAAGTGCTCTCCGCGACGGCATCCGAGGTGGTGCTCGCGCCACGGCTGGATCGGGATCCGCCACCGCCGGCAGCGGTGGCGCTGCTCCTCGCCCTGCCCCGCCCGAAGATCCTGCGCAAGGTGCTCGCCGCCACGGCGTCGATGGGCGTGAAGCGGCTCGTGCTGCTCGGGAGCTGGCGCGTCGAGAAGAGCTACTGGTCCTCGCCGCTGCTCGCACCGGAGGCGATGCGGGAGCACCTGCTGCTCGGCCTCGAGCAGGGCCGCGACACGATCCTGCCCGAGGTGATCGTCCGCCGGCTGTTCAAGCCGTTCATCGAGGACGAGCTCGCGGCCACGTTCCCGGAACCGGCGCGGCTGCTCGCGCACCCGGTCGGCGCCGCGCCGCTCGAGGCGCTCGCCCCCGCGGGCGGGCGCGCCGCGCTCGCGATCGGCCCGGAGGGCGGCTGGACCGCTTACGAGGCGGGCGCGCTCGCCGAGCGCGGGTTCACGCCGTTCTCGCTCGGGCCGCGCGTGCTCCGCGTCGACGCCGCCGTGCCGTACGCCGTCGGGCAGGTGGAGCTCTGGCTCCGCGGCGCCGCGCGCTGAGTGGCCGAAGGACGAGGGCGGCGCGAGGCCTGAGCCCCGCGCCGCCCGGAGCGCGATCGCCGGCCTAGTACCAGGGATCCGCGCGGCGCACGTCCCCGCCGCCGCGCCGGTCGTCGTACCGGTCGTCGCCGAGCGGCGTCGCGTCGAGGTCCTGGACGAGGTCGTTCCAGAGCGACTCGGAGAGGCCGGACAGCGCGCTGCGCTTCCGGTCGAGGCTCATCGCGTCCGTCCGGTTGCGCGCCGCCTGGAGCTCGCCGAGCGCGCGGCGGAGGTATCCGGAGATGCGCTGGTTCCGCTCGGCGCGCGCGGCGCGGTCCGCGTCCTCGAGCGCCTGGAAGACCTGCGCCTCGGCCTCGAGCACGCTCCGCCCGCTGCGGCGGACGCACGCCGCGTCGTACCGGGCCTGGAGCCGATCCAGCTTCACGAGGAACGCGGCCTCGCGCTCGTCGTCGTCGCCGGGGCGTGGACCGGGGGCGGGGCCGGGACGGGGCGGCGGGGCGCCGCGATCCTGCGCGAGCGCCTGGACCTCGCGGTCCTCGAGCACGCCGCGGTAGATGCGGACGTCGTCGAGCCGGCCCTCGAAGAACGTGCCGAGCCGGGGCCGCTTGCCGGAGGCGTCCGGCCGCGCGCCGAGGAGGACGGGGCCCTGCGAGGCGTCGAACGCCGAGAACGTCGCCTCGGCGTCGGCGGCGCCGTCGACGTACAGCACCGCGCGCTCCCCGTCGAACGACGCGGCGAGGTGCGCCCACCGGTTCGCCGCGAGCGGCCGCGTCGAGCGGACCTGCTGCGGGCGTCCGCCGGGGCCGCCGGGGATCGCGAGCGTCACCCGGCCGCCGGCGTCGATGCGGAGCTCGAGGAACCGGTCCTTCGGGCCGGGCGCGCTCGACCACTTCGAGAGGACGACGAGGTCGCGGTCGACGCGGGCGGGGCGCACCCACGCAGCGAGCGTGAACTGCTCCGGCTCGACGCGGACGCCGAGGTCCACGTAGTCGCGGCCGCCGAGGAGGAGCGCGCCGCGCGGATCGCCGCCGCGGTCCTCGGCGGGCTTCACCGCCCCGACGATCCTGCCGTCGGCCTGACCGGCGGCGTCGCGGGCGTCGCCGTCCAGCGGGTACGACGCGAGGAGCTCGCCGCGGTCGGCGCCCGGCGGCGGGCGGGCTGGCGGCGGCGCCGGGACGTCGAGGCGTCCCTGGGCGACGAGCGACGTCTCCGCGTCGGAGAGCGGCCGTCCCCAGATGCGGACGTCCTCGATCCCGCCGGTGAAGAACCAGGTCGGGCCCGCGGGGGTCCGGCCGTCGCGGCCGCCGCCCTCCGGGCGCGCGCCGATGAAGGTCTCGGTCCGCGTCTGCGCGTACGCGACCGCGACCGGCGCGCCGTCCCGCACGCCGTCGACGTAGAGCTGCGCGCGGGCGCCGTCGTAGACGGCGGCGACGTGCGTCCAGCGGCCCGGCGCGATGGCGCGCTGGCCCTGCACCGACTCCCACCCGTTGCCGCTCGGGACGTGCAGGAACAGGCGCCCGCCCGGCTCGAGGCGCAGCTCGAGGTTGCGCTGGTAGTGGTTCGGGAGGTTCCGGATCTTCGAGACGATCACCTGCACGCGGTCCACGAGCTCGGGGCGGATCCACGCCGCGATGGTGAAACGCTCCGGCTGCAGCCGGTCGCCGAGGCTCACGTACGACCGCGCGCCGTCGAACCAGAGGGCGCCGCGGGGCTGCCCGTCGTGCCCTTCCATCGGGCGGACGCCGACGGCCTGCGCCGGCGTGCGGGTGACGTCGTCGACGGCCTGGCCGTCGAGCGGGTACGAGGCGAGGAGACCGCGGCTCGGCTCGCCGGGCCGGACGGCCTGAGCGGCGGCGGCGAAAGGCAGCGCCAGCGCGACGGCGAGGGCTGCGAGGGTCGGGCGGTGCATCGATCCTCCTGGAGTCGAACGAGGTGCGCAGGCTGTCAGGCGCGGACGAGATCGGTCAAGCGCCAGGAGCCCACGACATCTCGACGTTCGCCCCGCGGCGCTATTCAGCGAGGGCGCGCGCGACCGGCGACGGGCCCGTGTCTTCACGCGACGTGATCGACGCCGAGGACACCCAACGGCTCGAAACCCCTAAGGGTCGCGCTGCCGCGAGCGCCGAGGGTAAGATTTCGTTCTCGTTCTCCCGGCCGCCCGCGCGCGGTCCAACTCCCACGAGGCCACACATGAACGTCTCCGCCGTCCCCGAGCTGGCGCCGCCCCTCCGGCTGCTGCTCGGCCCAGGCCCGAGCATGGTCCACCCGCGCGTCCTCCGCGCGATGTCGACGCCGCTGCTCGGCCACCTCGACCCCAGGTTCCTCGAGATCATGAACGAGGTCCAGGCCCAGCTCCGCGCCGTGTTCCGCACCGAGAACCCGTTCACGATCGCGGTGTCGGGGACGGGGTCCGCGGGCATGGAGGCGGCGCTCGTGAACCTCATCGAGCCCGGCGACGCGGCGATCGTCGTCGCCGCCGGCGTGTTCGGGAACCGCATGGCGGAGATCGTCGGCCGCTGCGGCGGCCGCCTGGTGAAGCTCGACGTACCGTGGGGCCAGGTCTGCGAGCTCGGCCGGATCGAGGAGGCGCTCCGCAAGGAGGGCAAGGTGAAGGTCGTGGCGGTGGTGCACGCCGAGACCTCGACCGGCGCCCAGCAGCCGATGGAGGGCCTCGGCAAGCTGTGCCACGCGCATGGCGCGCTCCTCGTGGTGGACACCGTGACGTCGCTCGGCGGCGTCCCGGTCGAGGTCGACGCCTGGGAGGCGGACGCCGTCTACTCGGGGACGCAGAAGTGCCTCTCCTGTCCGCCCGGCCTCGCGCCGCTCACGCTCTCGCCGCGCGCGCTCGACGCGGTGAAGGCGCGCAAGACGAAGGTGCAGAGCTGGTACCTCGACGCCGGGATGGTCGCCGACTACTGGGCGGAGGGGAAGCGCGTCTACCACCACACCGCGCCCATCTCGATGGTCTACGCGCTGCGCGAGTCGCTGCGCCTGGTGCTCGAGGAGGGCCTGGAGGCGCGCTTCGCCCGGCACCGCCGCCACTCCGCCGCGCTGATGGCCGGGGTCGCGGCCCTGGGGTGCTCGCCGCAGGCGCAGGAGGGGCACCGCCTCCCGAGCCTGAACTGCGTCCGTGCCCCCGCCGGCGTGGACGAGGGCGCCGTCCGCAAGGCGCTGCTCAACGAGCACGACATCGAGATCGGCGGCGGCCTCGGCCCGCTCGCGGGGCAGGTCTGGCGGATCGGCCTCATGGGCGAGTCGTCGCGCCAGGAGAACGTGCTCGCGGTGCTCGCCGCGCTCGAGCAGGCGCTCGCGAAGCAGGGCAAGGCGCCGAAGCCGGGCGCATCCCTCGCCGCCGCGCTCGAGTCGTACGCGCGAAGCTGATCGGGTGCCGCGCGGCCGCGAAACGCGTTCCGCCGACGCGAGCGGCCACTGGGTTCACGTTCCGTGACCGTGCCGCGGTGCGCCCCCTCACCCCGGCCCTCTCCCCCACGCGATGAAGCCGCGCGGGGGAGAGGGAGACTCTCAGTCGGCGTCGCCCTCGGCCGTCGCCGCCGTCCCGCCGTGGCCGCCGTGTGCCGTGGCCGCCGTCGCCGTGGCCGCCGTCGCCGTCGCCGTCGCCGTCGCCGTCGCCGTCGCCGCCGTCGCCGCCGTCGCCGCCGTCGCCGCCGTCGCCGCCGTCGCTGCCGTCGCTGCCGTCGTTGCCGTCGCTGCCGTCGCTGCCGTCGTCAACCACGGACCACGGACGGACCACGGCCACGACGTGACCGGGGTCACGGGCACGGATCGCGGGTTCGAGTTGGACGTCCAGGTTCGGGGTGGAGTACCCCGCCCCTGATCACCCCGCCGCCAGCGACCTCTCCACCGACCGCCCGCCGGGCAGCACCGTTCGCACCGCCTCGAGCAGGGGCGCCTCGCCGAGCGGCTTCCGCAGGGTCATGACCGCCCCCGCGCGGAGCAGCGCCTCCTCCGCGCCGTCGCGCCCCGAGAAGCCGATGACCGGGATCGCCTGCAGGCGCGGGTCGGGCGAGGTGCGCAGCGCGGCGATGAGCTCCGCCCCGCTCATGCCCGGCATCACGTGGTCGACGAGACAGAGGTCCGGGGGATCGGCGGCGGCGACCTCGAGGGCCGCCGCGCCGCATTCCGCGGTGATCACGTCGTAACCGCCGTGCTCCAGCGCCTGCGCGAGCAGGGCGCGGAGCACCTCGTTGTCGTCGACCACGAGGATCCGGGGAGGACGTGCGGGCGGCACGCGTGAACGGTACCGACACGCCTGCATCCGGGGTATCCCTTGGGTCACCGACGCCCTGAGGGTGACTCCCGGCGTCCGGCCCGCCCGGCTCGCCCCGCCGGTATCGGTTGGCGGTCTCCTGGCCGCCTCCCTAGCTTCGCCTCGGGGTTGGGGGCGGAGGCAGGTCGGTGACGGACGAGGGCGGGAGCACGGGCGCGGGGCGGCGCGAGCCGGGTTGGAAGCGGATCCTCACGAGCACGCTGGACGCGTGGCGCGCGCGCTCCGCCGCACGCGGCCTGAGGGTCCGACCCCCACCAGAGACCAAGTTCACGCGATCCGCGACGGGTGCCGCGATCGACGCACGCCGCGCGGTGCGCGCCGGTGTCCGACTGGAGGACTTCCTCCGGCACCGGCTCGCCCGGTACGCGACCCGGCTCCCCGTCCCGCTCGAGGCGCTGCCGGTGCGCATCGACGTCGAGAACGGCGAGCCCGTCGTGCTGGCGCGACCGTCCCGGGCGCAGGCGGCGACGCACGGCGCCGCGCCGCGCCCCGCAGCGGAGCGGTGGATCCGCGCGCTCGAGGCGCGCGAGGGCCCCGCCGCGGTGCGTGCGGTCCGCGAGCTCGAGGCCGCGCTCGAGGGGCTCGACCGTCGCGCCGCCGTCGCCCAGGAGCGCATCGCGGTCGTCGACAGGGGCATCTCCGACGATCTCGCGTCCGGCGCGCTCGCGGCGGCTCCCGCCGTCGACGCGACGGCGGAGCAGCTCGGGCGACCGCCCGTCCCGACCGCCGCGCCGGTCCACGTGCTCCGGGGGTTCGCGCTCGCGCTCCTCGGCGCCGAGGCGTGGCGGCTCGCGGACCCCATCCTCGCCCTGTCCGGCCTCCGCACCGCCGATCTCGGGCAGGCGGCGGAGCACGCGCCGGCGGCGGCGGCGCTCGGCCTCGTCTTCGCGCTCGGCGCCGCGGCCGCGGTGTTCACGTTCCTCGGCGCGGCCGTCTCGCGGCTGCACGCCCTCGCCGACGATCCCGCCGCCCCGCGCCGCCGCGCCCTCCTGCTCGCGGTCGCCTCGGGCGCGTCCGGCCTCGCCGCGGCGATCGCGATCTCCGGCGGGGCGCCCTCGCGCGCCGGCGCCCAGGTGCTGCTCCTCGTCGTGCCGCTCGCGGCGGTGCTGATGGTCCGGCACGCGGCGCGGCTCGAGGCGGATCGCGCGGTCGCGCTCGCGGCCGCGCTCCTCTGGGACCGCGCCCGCGCGGCCGAGGCCGTGGCGCGGGCGCAGCGGGCCGAGGCTCTGGCCCGCGCCCAGGGCGAGCTCGCGCGCATCGAGGCGGACCGCACCGTGGTCCGCCGCCGGCTCCGCGCGCTCGAGGAGCGCGCCGTCGCGGCCGTGCACGCCGCCGAGGAGGAGGCGCAGCTCGAGACGCGCCGGCTCGACCGCCTCGCGGAGGCGCTCGCCGCCGCGCTCGAGCTCGACCGGTACGCCTTCCTGAAGCTCGCCTCCGCCAACGCCCACGAGATGCTCTCGCGCCCGGTCCGCGCGGAGCGGCCCGCGCGGCTCGAGCCGGCGGTCGCGCCGGAGCGGCTGGGCGTCGCGTGAGGCGCTCACGCGCGACGCGGGACGGCACCGCGTACCCGTGCCGTGAACGTACCCGAGCCTCTTAGTGCCGACGACCCGCGCCCCGTGGCCGTCGGCTAGGCCGGTCCTCGACCCACCGCACCGGGTCTTCCGCCCTCCCCGCTCTGGCCACCCGACCGCCCGCGACGCACCGTACGAGGAGCCACAGGGAGGTGGCCCATGGCTGCGATCACCGAAGGGGTCGCTCGGAAGAGTGCCGGCGCGCGAGGGTTCGCGCGCGAGTTCCAGGAGTTCCTGCTGAAGCAGAACGTCGTCGCACTGGCGGTCGGCGTCGTCATCGGCGCCGCGGTCGGGAAGGTGGTGAGCGGCGTCGTCGACGACGTCATCATGCCGATCGTCGGGCTCGTGCTCCCCGCCGGCGACTGGCGACAGGCGAAGCTCGCGCTCGGCGGCAACAACGCGATCCTCTACGGCGATCTCGTCGGGCGGCTGCTCGACTTCGCGATCGTCGCCCTCGTCGTCTTCCTGATCCTGCGCGCGCTCGTGAGACGGCCGGCGCCCGCGCCGGCGCCGGCGATGAAGGGGTGCCAGTTCTGCCTCGAGACGATCCCGGCGGCGGCGACGCGGTGCCGCGCGTGCGGCTCGACGGTTTGATGGCGCCACGACGCCGCGCGTGCGCGCGTCGCCCTTCCGGCCTATCCTCCCCGCCGCGCGCCGCGCGCCGCGCGCGAGGGAGACGACACCGATGCGCATCCTCCACACCATGCTCCGCGTGGGCGACCTCGAGCGGTCGCTCGCGTTCTACACCGGCGTCCTCGGGATGAAGCTGCTCCGCAGGCAGGACTACCCGGACGGCCGCTTCACCCTCGCCTTCGTCGGCTTCGGCCCCGAGTCCGAGCAGGCGGCCATCGAGCTCACCCACAACTGGGACACGAAGGGCTACGACCTCGGGAACGCCTTCGGCCACGTCGCGCTCGAGGTGCCGGACGCGTACGCCGCCTGCGCGGAGATCAAGAAGCGCGGGGGTACGGTGGTCCGCGAGGCGGGGCCCATGAAGCACGGGACGACCGTGATCGCCTTCGCGCAGGATCCCGACGGCTACAAGATCGAGCTGATCCAGCGTGCCAGCTGAGCCGGCGCCACCCGACGGCTCGTCCCCGCTGACCACCGCCGGGCTCGTCGCGGCCGGGATCGCGCTCGCCTGGCTCGGGCTGCGCCTCTCGTCGCGGCCGGCGGAGACCCTCGCCGCCATCGACCGCGTCACCGGCCGGCTCGTCCCGCGGCGGCCAAGGGCGCCGGAGAGCCCGCGCGCCCTGCGCGTCGTGGCGGTGGAGGGCTGGCTGCTCTCGCTCGCCGGCCTCCTGCTCGCGGTGATCGGCGCCGGCCTCGCCCTCGCGCGCCTCCTGTAGCGCTCCGCTAGCGCCCGTCCACCGGCGCATAGAACGACACGCCGCGGACGTTCGCGTTCACCTTGAGCGGATGCTGCAGCGGCGGGAACGCGCGCTGCTCGCAGTCCATCCGCTCGCAGAGCCGGCACGTGAGCCCCACCGGCACGACGGCCTCGCGCGACTCGAGGTTCACCGCGTCCGCATAGACGAGCTCCTTCGCGCGCGACGCCTCGCACCCGATGGCGACCGCGAGCACGGAGCGGGGCGCGTGGAACCCGCCGCCCTCCCGCGAGACCGTCCGCGCCACCCAGAAGTACGTCGCGCCGTCCGGCATCTGCGAGAGCTGGGTGCGGATGAGCCCCGGGGTGGTGAACGCCTCGAACAGGTTCCAGCGCGGGCACGCGCCGGAGAAGCGCGCGAAGCGGAGGCCGGAGGCGCTGAAGCGCTTCGAGATGTTCCCGGCGATGTCGACGCGGACCATGTGGAAGGGCACGCCCTCGGCGCCGGGCCGGTGGAGCGTGGTGAGGCGGTGGCAGGTCTGCTCGAAGCTCGCCCGGAACCGGTGGCCGAGGAGCTCGATGTCGTAGCGCTCGATCCGCGCCGCGTGGAGGAAGGGGTCGTAGGGCATGAGCACCGCGCCCGCGAAGTAGTTCGCGAGCGCGACCCGGGCCAGGGCGCGGGAGGACGCGCTCGTGAGGTGCGGGTCGGCCGCGAACCGGTCCAGCGTCGCGGCCTGCGTGAGGAGGCCGATCTGGTATGCGAGCTGGAAGTTCCGGCTCCCGCGGCGCAGCACCTCCGAGAGGTAGACGACCTTCGCGTCGGGGTCGTACCGGCGCACCGCGCCCTGCATCTCGGCGGGCCGCACGATCCGCACCGTGACGCCGAGCTCGCCGAGGTGCCTCACGAGGCTCGTCGAGAGGTCGTCCCGGTCCGCGCCCGCGCCGCGCGACAGCTCCTCGGCGCCCGCCTCCAGCTCCGGGAAGTAGTTGCCGTGCCGCTGGATGAGATCCGAGACCTCCTCGGTGGGGAGGTGCGAGCTGTCCACGCCCTCGAGGTCGCCGTCGGACAGCGTCGCGGCGAGGGTGTCGGACGCCTCGCGCGCCGCGCGGTACGCCTGGTAGAGCGTGAGCACCGCGCGGGCGGCGGTGGGGGAGGATCCGGCGAGATCGCGGACCTCGGCGGTGGTCACGTCGTGCTGCTCGAAGATCGGATCGCCGAAGACCTCCATCAGGTCGGCGACCACGCGGGCGTGGTTCTCCGAGGAGAGCGCCTTGAGGTCGAGGTCGAAGAGGTCGGCGAGCTTGATGAGGAGCGGGGCCGACAGGCTCCGCCGGTTGTGCTCGATGAGGTTCAGGTAGCTCGCGCTGATCCCGAGCCGCTCGGCGAGTTGGGCCTGCGTGAGGTTGCGCTGCCGCCGCAGCACCCGGACCTTCGCCCCGAGGTGGGCCGTCTCCTGCATGGCAGTACCTCCCGCGCCGGGGCCTCCGCGCGCGCCTCGGGTGCGGCGCTCCGTTCGAGGGAGGTTGCCGCGAGGCCGCCGGCAGGCTGCCCGCACACCACGCGCCCAACATGTTGACGCGCCCCGGCATTTTCAAGATTTACAACCTGACAGGAGTTCATTGACTCCGCCGTTACACCTTATCTGTTCGAAATCCTTGAAGGTATTGTTCTTGATCTAAATCACGATCACGTTACCCGGGCACGGAGGAACCACCACACATGCCCGAGAACCAGTCGCCCCGTCCGCAGCTCCCGCCCGGCCTCGAGCTCCGCGGCACGATGCCGCCCGGACACGAGAAGGTCCTCACCCCCGGCGCCCTCGCCCTCGTCGCCGAGCTCGTCCGGACCTTCCGGCCGCGCGTCGAGCAGCTGCTCGAGCGCCGGCGCGACATGCAGCGCCGGTACGACGCCGGCGAGCGCCCGAACTTCCTCTCCGCGACGGAGGAGCTCCGGGCCGCCGACTGGACCGTCGCGCCGATCCCCGCCGACCTCCAGGACCGCCGCGTCGAGATCACCGGCCCGGTGGACCGCAAGATGATCATCAACGCCCTGAACTCCGGGGCGAGCGTGTTCATGGCGGACTTCGAGGACTCGAACTCCCCGACGTGGCGGAACAACGTCGAGGGGCAGGTGAACCTCAAGGACGCCATCGCCGGGACCATCGACCACGTCGCGCCCGAGACCGGCAAGGTCTATCGCCTCAAGGACCGGACCGCGGTCCTCATGGTGCGGCCGCGCGGCTGGCACCTGCTCGAGAAGCACGTGCTCGTCGACGGGAAGCCCGCGACCGCCGCCCTCTGGGACTTCGGCGTCTACCTCTGGAACAACGCGAAGGCGCTCCTCGCGAAGGGCACGGGGCCGTACTTCTACCTGCCGAAGCTGGAGAGCCACCTCGAAGCGCGGCTCTGGAACGACGTGTTCGTCGTCGCCCAGGAGCGCGTCGGGATCCCGCGCGGCACCATCCGCGCCACCTGCCTCGTCGAGACGCTGCCCGCCGCGTTCGAGATGGACGAGATCCTCTGGGAGCTGCGCGAGCACTCCGCCGGCCTGAACTGCGGCCGCTGGGACTACATCTTCTCGTTCATCAAGCGGTTCCACGCGGACGCGCGGATGGTTCTCCCCGACCGCGCGCAGGTCACGATGGACAAGGGCTTCCTCCGCGCCTACGTGCAGCTCCTCATCCAGACCTGCCATCGCCGCGGCGTCCACGCCATGGGAGGGATGGCCGCGCAGATCCCGATCAAGGACAACCCCGGGGCGAACGAGGCGGCGCTCGCCAAGGTCCGGGCCGACAAGCTCCGCGAGGTGACCGACGGCCACGACGGCACCTGGGTCGCGCACCCGGGCCTCGTGCCCATCGCGAAGGCGATCTTCGACCAGCACATGAAGACGCCGAACCAGATCCACCGCAAGCGCGAGGACGTGCACGTCACCGCGCGCGACCTGCTCCGCCCGGTGGAGGGCACGAAGACGGAGGCCGGCCTCCGCCACAACATCCGCGTCTCGGTCCAGTACATCGAGGCCTGGCTCCGCGGCTCCGGCTGCGTGCCGCTCTACAACCTCATGGAGGACGCGGCGACCGCGGAGATCTCCCGCGCCTCGGCGTGGCAGTGGATCCACCACGGGGTGACGCTCGACGACGGCAAGGCCCTCACCGTCGAGCGCTTCCGGACCGTCCTCGCCGAGGAGATGGACCGGATCCGCCTCGAGGTCGGGGACGCGCGCTTCGCGTCGGGGCGCTTCGAGGAGGCGCGCGCGCTCTTCGAGCGGATGAGCACGCAGGCCGAGTTCAGCGAGTTCCTCACCCTCCCCGCGTACGAGCTGCTCGAGGCGACGCCCGCCGAGACGAGCCGGATCCTCGCCGGCGCGGCGGACTCGCCGGCGCCGCCGCACCCGGATCCGCGCCGCTGGGACGGGGTCGTCCGCCGCTACACGCGCGCGGAGGTCGAGAAGCTCCGCGGGTCCGTGAAGATCGAGTACACGCTCGCGCAGCTGGGGGCGGAGCGGCTCTGGGCCCTGCTCCACTCGGAGCCCTACGTGAACGCCCTCGGCGCGCTCACCGGCAACCAGGCCGTGCAGATGGTCAAGGCGGGCCTCAAGGCGATCTACCTGTCCGGCTGGCAGGTCGCGGCCGACGCGAACACGGCGGCGCAGACCTACCCGGACCAGAGCCTCTATCCGGCGAACTCCGTCCCGGAGATCGTCCGGCGGATCAACCGCGCCTTCCAGCGGGCGGACCAGATCGAGCACGCCGAGGGGAAGGACGGAACGTACTGGTTCGCCCCGATCGTCGCCGACGCGGAGGCCGGCTTCGGCGGCCCGCTCAACGCGTTCGAGCTCATGAAGAGCATGATCGAGGCGGGCGCCGCGGCGGTGCACTTCGAGGACCAGGTCGCGAGCGAGAAGAAGTGCGGCCACCTCGGCGGGAAGGTGCTCGTGCCGACGTCGACCTTCGTCCGCACCCTCACCGCGGCGCGGCTCGCCGCCGACGTGATGGGCGTCTCGACGCTCCTCGTCGCGCGCACCGACGCGGAGAGCGCGAAGCTCGTCATGAGCGACGTCGACCCGTACGACGCGCCGTTCGTCCTGAAGGGCGAGCGGACCTCGGAGGGGTTCTACCGGATGCAGGGGGGCATCGAGGCGGCCATCGCGCGCGGCCTCGCCTACGCCCCGTACGCCGACGCGATCTGGTGCGAGACGCAGACGCCCGACCTGCACGACGCCAAGCGCTTCGCCGAGGGGATCCACGCGAAGTTCCCCGGCAAGCTCCTCGCGTACAACTGCTCGCCCTCGTTCAACTGGAAGAAGCACCTCGACGACGCCACCATCGCGAGGTTCCAGCGCGAGCTCGGCGCGATGGGCTACAAGTTCCAGTTCGTCACCCTCGCCGGCTTCCACGCCCTGAACCACGCCATGTTCTCGCTCGCCCGCGGCTACAAGGAGCGCGGGATGGCCGCGTACTCCGAGCTGCAGCAGGCGGAGTTCGGCGCCGAGAAGCACGGCTACACCGCCACCCGGCACCAGCGCGAGGTCGGCACGGGGTACTTCGACCTCGTGGCGACCACGGTGTCGGGCGGCACCGCCTCGACGCTCGCCCTCGAGGGCTCCACCGAGAAGGCGCAGTTCCAGGCCCACCCGGAGCAGAAGCCCACCCACGGCGCGGAGCAGGTGCAGCGCGCGATCGAGGAGGACCACAACCGCCTGAACGAGCTCATCCTCCGGCTGCAGCGCGCGCCGGATCCGGCGGCGATGTCCGCGACCCTCGACGAGCTCTGCCAGACGCTCCGCGAGCACTTCGCCCACGAGGAGCACGCGAAGGGCCTCTACGGCCTCCTCTCCGCCAAGAGCCCCGCTCACCGCGCCGAGCTCGGGCGGATGGTCGACGAGCACCAGCAGATCCTGCGCCAGGTGACGGGCCTGCTCGACCGTACGAAGTCGCCGAACGCGCTCACGGCGAGCGACCTCGGCCAGCTCGCCGGGGACATCGCGACCCAGATCGCGGAGCACGAGGCGCGCGAGCTGTCGCTGGTCACCGCCCTCGCCTGAGGCGGGCGTCGCGAGGTCGAGGGAGGCTCGGCTCCTTCGACCTCGCGCCCCCGGCGCTCGGCACGAGCGGTCGTGGCGCAGAAGCGGCCACGCGCCCCGCGCGCAAGGGCGCAGGTCGGCCGGGACCCCCGATCTTCACTGCGAGCGGACCCAGGATCTTCCCTCGTCTCGATCCTCCTGATAGGACATCGGACCCAGTCGAGGGAGGTCGTCCAAGGATGCGTCGTCTCAAGCTCGCCGCGGCGCTGATCGCGGTGCTCTCCGCGTGCACGCGACCCGCCCCGGTCGAGCCGGCACGCGAGGAGCCGCTCACCTACGACGGCGCCACCACGATCTCGAACCGCATCCTGCCGGACGCGCTGCCGCGCTTCGAGCGCGCCACGGGCCACCGGTTCGCGCGCGTCGAGCACAGCGGCGCGGGGCGTGGGCTCGAGGCGATGTTCGCCGGCCGGGTGACCGTCGCGGGCGTGACCCGCAACCTCACGGAGGCCGAGGTCGCGCGGTCCCCGCACGTCCAGATCATCGGGTACGACGCGCTCGGCGTCTTCGTGCACGCGGCGAGCCCGGTGCGCGGCCTCACCAAGGCACAGCTCAAGGCGCTCTACACCGGCAAGATCCGGAGCTGGAAGGAGGTCGGCGGGGCCGACGTCCCGGTGACCGTCTGCACCGAGCGGCTCGGGAGCGGGCGCGCCACCCTCGACGCCGTCCGGACGGTCGCGCTCGACGGCGCCGCGTACGGCACGGTCCGGGAGATGGACGACCCCGCCGACTGCCTGCAGCTCGTCGCCCGGGACCCCGGCGCGGTCACCGCCGCCACCATGGCGTATGCGATCCCGGGCACGCGGGCGCTCCCGCTCGACGGGCTCTCGCCGACGCCGGACCAGGTGCGGTCCGGTCACTACCTCCTCTCCCGCCCCATGCTCCTCGTCTCCCGAGAGCCGCCCACCGGCGCGCTCAAGGAGTTCTTCGAGTTCATGCTGTCGCCCGAGGCGCAGGGGATCGTCGCGGAGCGGTTCGTGCCGATCCGGTGAGCGCGCCCGCAGGCCCCGTCACCGTCCCGGCAGGATCCCGTTCCCGCCTCCCGTGTCCCCCGGAACGGGAAGGAACGAAGCCGGCGACGGCGCGGCGACGGCCGCTCACCTCGACGCAGCGCGTCTCCGGCGGCCGGACGGCCAGCCGCTTGCGTCCTGGCCCGCTGCCCCCGTAGCGTGAACCCCCGCTGGCCGTCTCCCCTCCCCGGCCCGCTCCGGAGGCGCACCCATGTCCCGTCGCATCCTCCCCGCGCTCGCCGCCGCGCTCCTCGTGCTCGGCGCGTGCGTCGCCCACGAGAAGGCTGGCGACCGCGCCGCCGCCAGCGGCGACTGGAAGACCGCGGAGCGCGCCTACGCCGAGGCGCTGCGGAGCGATCCCGACAAGAAGGACCTCCAGGAGAAGTACCAGCAGGCGCGCGCGGCGGCGGTCGTCGAGTCCACGCGACGGTCGCAGGCGTGCGCCGCGAGCAGGGACTGGGAGTGCGCCCTCGCGGAGTCCGATTACGTCCTCCAGCTCGACCCGGGCGCCGCCGCGATGGCGGCGGTCCGGCGCGACGCCGGCCGCGAGGTCGGCTACCTCCGCGCGCGCCGGGCCGGCGACGCCGCTGCCCAGGGCGACACGCGCACCGCGCTCGTCCTCCTCGATCAGGCGCGGCAGGCGACCGACGACCCGGGCGTCGGCGCCGAGGTGCGGCGCCGGCAGCCGGGCGTCGTGGCCGCCGCGGTCGACCAGGCGGAGCGGCTCCGCGCCGAGCGCCAGTACGAGCAGGCCATCGACCTGCTCGGGCTGGCCGCGCAGGCGGATCCGGGGCAGCGCGCGCGGCTCGACGGGGTGCGCGCCGAGTACGAGCGCTTCAAGGACGCCGAGGCGGAGCGGTACACGCAGGAGGGCGAGGCGCGCCTCGCGCAGCGCCGGTTCGCGGAGGCGAAGGCGAGCTTCGACGCGGCGCTCCGGCTGCGCCCGAACGGTCGCGCGCAGCCGCTCGCGCGATACGCGGCGCAGCTCACCGCGGCCGACGCCGCCGTCCAGAGGCGCGACTTCGCCGCGGCGGAGAAGGCGCTCGCCGACGCGCTCCGGACCGGGCCGAGGGACGGGATCGCGGCGCGGGAGCTCGAGCGCGTCCGGGTCCGGCCGTACGCGATCCGGCTCCGGTCGGTCCTGGTCCGCCCGACGCGGCCCGACGGCTGGCCGTGGGCCGGCGGCCGCGGCCGCGAGCTCGAGCGCGTCGTCGCACGCCTCGCGAGCTTCGAGGGCCCCGCGGCGACGAGCGGCCTCGCCCTCGATCTCGCCCGCCGGATCCCGCCGGAGAACCAGCCGGAGCTGGTGGTCACGGTCACGCTCCCCGACGGCCGCGCGCTCCGGACCCCGCCGCGCCGCGGCGTCTACGCCCTCCTGGACGGCAGCTTCGTCGTCCTCTCGAACGGCTACGACGACCGCCGCATCTCCCTGCACGTCGCGCAGCAGCTCGGCGGCGGCGCCCGGCCGCTCGACGTCGGCCTCGTCTCGTTCCGCCTGGGCGACGTCGTCTCCACGACCGGCATCGCGGGCGCGGGGCAGTCCGTCGTCGAGCTGCGGCTCGAGACGGATCCCGCCGACGCCGCCGAGGGCGCGTTCGCCGGGCTCGCGCCGATCCCGGACGGCGGGAACCTCTCCGGCGAGTGGTCCGTGCCGGCGCCGCGGGCCCGCGGCTTCCGCCTCCTGCAGGTCGACGCCGCCGGGCCGTCGGGCGCAGCCGCGCCGCCGGACCTCGCCGTCGAGATCGAGCAGCGCGGGCACGTCGTCTACCGCAGCCCGGTCGCGGCGCGCCGCGCGTCGGCGAGCTGGTCGCCCGCGGCGGCGTTCCTCTTCGCTGCGCCCGACGAGACGCTCCGCGTCCGGCTCGTCGCGAACGGCGCCCCGACGCTCTCCGAGCCGGTGAGCGGCGCGGCGCTCGAGCGGGGTGCGGTGGACGTCCGCACGCCCGCGGGGGCCAGCGTGCGCCTCCGCGTCGAGCCGCGCCGGGCCGGACCCGGCGCCGGCTAGCGAGAAGGCACGCACGGAGGGGCCCCCGCGCAGCGGAGGCACAGCCTCCGTCCCAGATGACCGCGCCGCGCGGCGCCCCGAACCGCGTTAGCTTCTCCCCGTGCTCGAGCCGACGAGAGCGGGGGAGGCGCTCGCCCCGGAGGTGGTGATCGGGATCCCGGCCGAGCCGGACCGGCTCGCCGCGAGCGAGGCGGCCCTCGCGCTCCAGGCAGGGCTCCGCGAGGCCTTCCCGGGGAAGGCCGGCCTGTCGCTCCTGCTCACCGGCGATCCCCGCGGCGCGGTCACCCCCGGCGAGCCGCTGCCGCTCGCCGGCCAGGGCCCGCCCGAGCCACCCGCCTACTACACGGGCGGTTACAGCGGGCCCCAGGCGGCGCTGCCGACGCTCCTCGAGGTGGCGGCGTCGCTGGGCGCGCCGGCGTGCGCGCTCCTCGAGCCGATGCCGCGGCCGTCGGACCCGCGGTGGCTGAAGGCGCTCCTCGACCCCGTGCTCGTCGGCGGGTTCGATCTCGTCGCGCCCGCCTACGCGCGCCGCCGCTTCGATGGCGTGCTCGTCACGGGCGTCGTGTACCCGCTCACGCGGGCCCTGTTCGGCCACCGCCTGCGTCAGCCGCTCGGGTCGGAGATCGTGCTGTCTCGGCGCCTCGCCGAGGCGCTGCTGCGCGACGAGGCGTGGCGCACCGACCCCGCCTACGCCGGCGCCGATCTCTGGGTGATCACCAAGGCGATCGCGCGGGAATGCCGGATGGCCCAGGTCTACCTCGGGCCCCGCACGCGGCCCCCGGCGCAGCCCGGCGACGTCTCCCAGGCGATCTCGAAGGTCCTCGGCGCGGTGTTCCACGAGATGACCCTGCATGCGGCGCGCTGGCAGCGCGTCCGCGGCTCGCACCCGGTCGCGACGACGGGCGACGAGCACGCGCCCGACGACCCCGGTCCCGCCCCCGCCCCCGGCCCGCTCGTCTCCGCGTTCGCCCTCGGCTGGCAGGACCTGCGCCCGCTGTGGAGCGTCGTGCTGCCACCGCAGACGCTCCTCGCGCTGCAGCGCATCCCGCGGGATCCGCCCGAGGCGTTCCGCGTCCCGGACGCGCTGTGGGCGCGCATCGTCTACGACTTCGCGATCGGCTGGCGCGTGCGGAGCATGGATCGCGAGCAGCTGCTCCGTTCGCTGACACCAATCTACCTCGGGTGGGTGGCGAGCTTCGTGAACGAGGTCGCCGCGCTCTCCGCCGCCGACGCGGACGCCCGCGTCGAGCGGCTCTGCGCCGCGTTCGAGGCGGAGAAGCCGTACCTCATCTCGCGGTGGCGGTGGCCCGATCGGTTCACTCCCTGATCGCGGAGGACGTCATGTGGGAACGCGTCGCGAGGGTGCTGTCAGAAGCGTTCGACCGCCTGGGCGCGGTGCTCGTCGCGGACCTGCCGGGGGTCGTCGCGATGGTGATCGTGCTCGTCTGCGCGCTGGCGGCCGCCTTCCTCGTCCGCACGGTGCTGCGCCGCGTCCTCGCTCGCGTCGGGTTCGACCGCCGTGCGCGCGAGTGGGGCATGACGACCGGGCGCAGCCTCGAGCCGCACCACGAGCCGTCCTGGCTCGTCGCCCGCGGCGCGTTCTGGTTCGTGATCCTGGGCGGCCTCGCCCTCGCGCTCGACGTGCTCGGGGCGAGCACGACGACCGCGGTCGGGCTGTCGATGCTCTCGTTCCTGCCGCGGCTCGTGGTCGGCGCCATCATCCTGCTCGTCGGCATCGGCGCGGCGCGCTTCCTCGAGCGGAGCGTGCTCATCAGCGCGGTGAACCAGCAGATCCAGCAGGCTCGCCACCTGTCCATCGGCGTGAAGTGGCTCGTGCTCGTGCTCGCCGCCTCCATGGCGCTCGAGCACGTCGGCGTCGGAGGGGGCCTCGTGACGATCGCGTTCGCGATCCTCCTCGGCGGCCTCGCGCTCGCCGGAGCGCTCGCCGTGGGGCTCGGCGCGCGCGACGCGGTGGCCCGGGCGCTGGATCGCCACCTCCCCGCGGACGGGGCGCCGCCCGAGGACGAGGAGCGCGACGAGCCCGGGCGTATCCAGCACCTCTAGCGCCGGGATCGGCATGCGCGACCGCCGCAGCGGGATCCTGCTCCACCCGACCTCCCTGCCCGGTCCGCACGGCGCGGGCGACCTCGGCGCCGGCGCCCACCGGTTCGCGACGTGGCTCTCCGACGCGGGGCAGCGGCTCTGGCAGGTGCTGCCGCTCTCGCCGACCGGCTTCGGCGACTCTCCCTACCAGGCGCTGTCGTCCGCGGCGGGGAACCCGCTCCTCGTCTCGCTCGAGGTGCTCCGGAACGAGGGGTGGCTCGACGACGCGGACCTCGCCGGCGCGCCGGCGGCCGCGCCCGGCCGGGCCGAGCTCGCGGGGGCGCTCGCCTGGAAGCGGGCGCGGCTGGCCCGCGCCGCCCTCACGTTCGCGGCCGGCGCGAGCGCGGAGCAGGCGGCCGAGCTCGCGGACTTCCGCGCGCGGGAGGCGGAGTGGCTCGAGGACTGGGCGCTCTTCGCGGTGCTGAAGGACCTCCACGAGGGCGCCCCGTGGACGCGCTGGCGCACGCCGCTCGCGCGTCGCGACCCGGCCGCGCTCGACGACGCGCGGGCCCGCTTCGCCGAGGCGATCTCCGCGGAGGTGTTCGCGCAGCACGCCTTCTTCCAGCAGTGGAGCGCCCTGCGCGCCCGCTGCCGCGCCCTCGGGATCGCCGTCCTCGGCGATCTCCCCATCTTCGTCGCGCACGACTCCGCCGACGTCTGGGCGCGGCCGGACCTGTTCCGGCTCGACGCGTCCGGTGAGCCGGCGGTCGTCGCGGGCGTCCCACCCGACTACTTCAGCGCGACCGGCCAGCGCTGGGGCAACCCGCTCTACGACTGGGACGCGATCGCGAGGGACGGGTACCGGTTCTGGATCGCGCGCGTGAGGCGGACGCTCGCGCTCGTGGACCGGATCCGGCTCGACCACTTCCGCGGGTTCGAGGCGTACTGGGAGATCCCCGCCGACGCGGTCACCGCCGAGCAGGGCCGGTGGGTCCCCGGGCCCGGCGCCGAGCTGTTCGAGGCGCTGCAGCGCGCGCTCGGACCGCTGCCGTTCGTGGCCGAGAACCTCGGCGTCATCACCCCGGAGGTCGAGGCGCTCAGGCGGCGCTTCGGCCTCCCCGGCATGGCGGTGCTCCAGTTCGCGTTCGGCAACGACCCCCAGGCGCCGACGTTCCGGCCGCACAACTACGCGCGCGACCTCGTCGCGTACACCGGGACGCACGACAACGACACGGTCCTCGGCTGGTGGGACGGAGGGGCGGAGGGCAGCGTCCGGACGGCGGACGACGTTGCGCGCGAGAAGGCCATGGCGCGCGAGTACCTCGGCACCGACGGCCGCGAGATGAACTGGACGATGATCCGCGCGGCGCTCGGCTCGGTGGCGGATACCGCCGTCGTGCCGCTCCAGGACGTGCTCGGGCTCGGCTCCGACGCCCGGATGAACCGGCCGGCGACGCTCGGCGGCAACTGGCGATGGCGCGTGCGCGAGGAGGCGCTCACGCCGGCGCTCGCGTCGCGGCTCGCCCGGCTCGCGTCGCTGTACGGGCGGTAGCCCCGCCTCCGGCCTCCCTCGTCCGGCGTACCCCCCGGACCCCAGGGGCATCCCTGGCTGCCGCCGGCAGGGAGTATTACGAACGTTCACGCCGAGAGCACCGGGCATGCCGGATCCGGGGGAACATCGAGAGCAGGGCGCCGCGCGCCCGGTCGAGAGCGTGCTCGGGCCGCACGCGCTCCGCGCCGCGGTGTCCGGGTTCTCCGCCGCGATCACCGGCGCGGACGTCGCGGCCTCCGTGTTCGAGCAGGCCCGGGCGCTCTTCGGAGCGACCGGCGGCAGCATCGCCTGGCGCACGTCGCCCGACACGCTCCGGATCGTCCACGCGCACGGCGAGCCGGCGGACGCGGCGGCGGCGCTCGGCACCTTCCCCGTCTCCGCGTCGCTGCCGCCGAGCGACGCCGTGCGGACCGGCGCGACGGTGCTCCTCGCGAACCCGGAGGAGATCGCGTCGCGTTACCCCGACCTCGCGGAGGCGTGCCGCGCGCGGGGCGATCAGGCGTGGATCACCGTTCCGCTGCGCGTCGAGGGCCGGTCGATCGGCGCGCTCGGGCTCACGTTCGCGCGACCGTCGCCGCTCGATCCGACCGGGCAGGCGCTGCTGCACGCCATCGCGAGCGAGTGCGCGGCGGCCCTCGCGCGGGCGCGGCGGTACGAGGAGGAGCGCACGCTCCGGGAGGCGGCCGAGCGATACGCGGAGGCGCTCGGCGCGAAGGCGCTCGAGCTCGCGCGCGTGCAGGAGGCGCTCCGCGAGCAGGTCGCGATCGCGGAGGAGCAGACGGCGCTCCTCGAGCAGCTGTTCCAGGCGAGCATGCCCGGGCTCGCCCTCGCGGACGCGGAGCTCCGGTTCGTCAAGGTGAACCCGGCGTACCGGTCCCTCACGCCGCACCCCGAGCTGGATCCCGTCGGGCGGACGTTCGAGGAGGTCTGGAGCGGCGTCGCGCCGGCGAGCGGCTCGCCCATCGTCGGACCCGGCCTCGCCGTCGTCCTCCAGACCGGGGCGCCGCTGCACGTCGACGCGTACGAGGCCGTGTTCCCGGATGGCAGCGTCCGTCACTTCTCGTCGCACGTCTCGCGAGTGCAGCACGGGGGCCGCCCGGCGCTGCTCGGCGCGCTCTGGGAGACGACGAGCCTCGTCCTCGCGCGCCGCGCCGCCGAGGCCGCCGCGGCCGGCGCGACCCGGACCGCGGCCGAGCTCGACGCGGTCCTCGCCGCGATCCCGGCCGGCGTCATCGTCTACGATCCCGAGGGGCGGATCCTGCGCATGAACGCCGCCGCGGAGGCGCTCATGGACTACGCGCCCGGCGAGCGGAACCTCCCGGCGCGGGAACGGTCCCCGGCGTTCCGCCTGATCGGCGGGGACGGCCGGCCGCTGCCCGTCGACGCGACGCCCGTGATGCGCGCGCTCCGCGGCGAGACCGTCCCCGGCGAGACGTACGCGCGCGCGCCGGCCCGGCAGGGTGGACCGACGACCTGGCTCACGGTGAGCGCCGCGCCGGTCCGCGATCCGGCGGGGAACCGGGTCGGCGCGGTCGCGGCGGTGTTCGACGTGACCACGGAGCACGGGCTCCTCGAGATGCGCGAGGACCTCCTCCGGATGGTGTCGCACGACCTCCGGACACCGCTGCACGCGGTCCTGATGCACGCGCACCTCATCCGGCGGACGACGGGCGTGCCGGAGCGGATCGCCGAGCGCGCCGACGCCATCGTCCGGACCAGCGAGCGCATGGCCGGGATGCTCCAGGACCTCGGGGAGATGGTCCTGCTCGAGTCCGGGCACCTGCCGCTCGCGCGCGTCCCGGTGGACCTCCGGTCGTTCCTGCGGGACGTCCTCCACCGGCTCGCCGCTCCGCTGCCGCCCGATCGGATCCAGCTCGCGATCGAGGACGACGTACCGTTGGTCGACGCGGACCCCGGCCGGATCGAGCGCGTCGTCGTGAACCTGCTCTCGAACGCGCTCAAGTACTCCGCGCCGGAGACGCCGGTCGAGGTGTCCGTCGCCTCGACGGCCGGCGGCGACGTCGAGATCGCCGTCGTCGACCACGGCGTGGGGATCCCTCCCGAGGACGTCACGCGCATCTTCGGCCGCTTCTACCGCGTGGCCGGCGCGAGGCAGCCGGAGGGGCTCGGCCTCGGGCTGTACATCGCGCGGCTCATCGTCGAGGCGCACGGCGGCCACGTCGCCGTCCAGTCCACGCCGGGGCGCGGGAGCCGCTTCACGGTGCACCTGCCACCCGCGCCGGCGGCCGGCGCGACGTGACGGGCGCGTGCGTCATGGCTGCGCGCCGGGCTGCTCGGCGTCGAGGTAGTCGTCGTCCTCGTAGCACCACCGCCAGTCCTCGCCCGGCTCGAACGACTGGATGATCGGGTGTCCGGTCTTCTTCCAGTGCCCGCGCGCGTGCTTGTTCTTCGACGAGTCGCAGCAGGCGACGTGGCCGCAGACCAGGCACTCGCGGAGGTGGACCCAGCGGTCCCCCTTCGCGAGGCACTCCGTGCACCCCTCGGCATCCGGCGTGACGTCCCGGATCTCCCGCGCGTGCTCGCACGTCATCTCGTCGCTCCTTCTCCCCTCCGCGGGGCTCTGGCCTCAGGGCTTGCGCAGCTCGAACCAGTAGAAGCCGTACGGCCCGAGCGTGAGGAAGTAGGGCAGCTTCCCGATCCGCGGGAACTCGGTGTAGCCGAGGATCTCGATGGGCGAGTAGCCCTCGAACTGGGAGAGGTCGAGCTCGGCGGGCTGCGCGAAGCGCGAGACGTTCGCGACGCAGAGCAGGACGTCCTCGTCGAGGCGACGCACGTAGGCGAGCACCTTCCGGTTCGCGACCGGCAGGAACTCCATCGTGCCGCGGCCGAACGCCTTGAAGAGCTTGCGGAGTGCGATGGTGTTCCGCATCCAGTGGAGGAGCGACGAGGGGTCGCGCAGCTGCGCCTCGACGTTCACCGCCTGGTACCCGTAAACGGGGTCCGAGATCGGGGCCGCGTAGAGCCGCGCCGGATCCGCGCGCGAGAACCCGGCGTTCCGGTCCGGGCTCCACTGCATCGGCGTCCGGACGCCGTCCCGGTCCTTCAGGTAGATGTTGTCGCCCATCCCGATCTCGTCGCCGTAGTAGACGATGGGCGTCCCGGGGAACGAGAACAGCAGCGAGTTCAGCAGCTCCACCCGCCGGCGGCTGTTGTCCATGAGCGGCGCGAGGCGGCGGCGGATCCCGACGTTCAGCTTCATGCGCGGGTCCTGGCTGTAGGCCAGGTACATGTAGTCCCGCTCGTCGGCGGTCACCATCTCGAGCGTCAGCTCGTCGTGGTTGCGGAGGAAGAGCCCCCACTGGCAGGTGTCCGGGATCGGCGGCGTGCGCCGCATGATCTCGATGATGGGCTCCACGTCCTCGAGCCGCAGCGCCATGAAGATCCGCGGCATGAGCGGGAAGTGGAACGCCATGTGGCACTCGTCGCCGTCTCCGAAGTACGGCCGGACGTCGGCGGGCCACTGGTTCGCCTCGGCGAGGAGCATGCGCCCGGGGAAGTTCGCGTCGACGAACGCGCGGACCTTCCGGATGATCGCGTGGGTCCCGGGGAGGTTCTCGCAGCTCGTGCCGTCCGCCTCGACGAGGTACGGCACGGCGTCGAGCCGGAACCCGTCGACGCCCATCTCCGCCCAGAAGCGGAGGGCGTCGAGCACCTCGCGCAGCACCGCCGGGCTCTCGAAGTTGAGGTCCGGCTGGTGCGAGAAGAACCGGTGCCAGTAGTACTGCTTCGCCTCCGGATCCCACGTCCAGTTCGACTTCTCGGTGTCGGTGAAGATGATGCGCGCTTCCCTGTACTTCTGGTCGGTGTCGCTCCAGACGTAGAAGTCTCGCTCCGGCGTGCCGCGCGGCGCCCGGCGCGCCCGCTGGAACCAGGGGTGCTGGTCCGAGGTGTGGTTCACCACGAGCTCGATCACGACCTTGATGCTGCGCGCGTGCGCCGCCGCGACCAGCTCGCGGAAGTCCTCCACGGTCCCGTAGTCGGGGTGGATGCTCCGGTAGTCGGCGATGTCGTAGCCGTCGTCCTTGAGCGGCGACGGGAAGAGCGGCAGCAGCCACAGGCACGAGACGCCGAGCTCCTGCAGGTAATCCAGCTTCTCGACGAGGCCGCGAAGGTCGCCGATGCCGTCGCCGTTCGAGTCGCAGAACGACTTGACGTGCGTCTCGTAGATGACTGCGTCCTTGAACCAGAGCGGGTCGACGACCCGCCTGCGCGTCGGGATGGCCATTGGTGCGGGTCCGCTCCTCGCATGAGTTAAGACCGTCTTCGCGCGCGCGCCGGGGTGTGCGCGCGTCCCGGCAGGCGCGCCCCGCGCGGCCATGCGCCCGCCCGGAGGCCCCGGCGGCGGGCGTCCCGGAGCGGCCGCCGCGCGCGCGGGGCGTTCCGCGCGGCCATGCCGCATGGCCACGTTCTGCGCGCCTTGACGCGCGGCCGACTGGAACGGCGACTCCTCCTCGCGGCGCTCGCGACGCTCACCGTGGGCGTCACCGCCTGTGACCCGTGGCGGTGCGATTTCGACAGCCACGGTGCCTGCATCGAGTTCGAGACGAACCCGGCCGATCTCGCCGCTGCGCAGGCGCGCGTGGACCGCCTCCTCGACCTGGAGCTGCCGTACTGGAACCTTCACCGCCTGGGCGGCTGGCGCATCCAGTTCCGCGACACTCCCGAGTACGTCTGCTACCTGGCGACCCGCAACGAGGGCTGCACCGACTACGTCAACAAGACGATCTCCGTCCGCGTCCCGCCCGATTCCATGGGCTGCTTCGAGGCCGCGGAGCTGCTGCATGAGCTCGGTCACTACGCGCTCGGGGATCCCATGCACGCGAACCCGGCCTGGGCCGGGGTCGACGCCCAGTTCGCGGGCATCGTGTGGGACCGGCCGGACGCGCCGGCGAGCTGCGTGCGCCGGTACGGCGGGATTCGCCACGGGATGTGGCCCGTGAACATGGATGGCTTCTAGCGGGGGCCGTGGAGGGGGTGGCGGCGCCCCTCTCACGCCTTCGGCGGGGTCCAGGGTCCCTCCACCTGCTTCCCGCGCGCGGTATCCGAAAGGGCCGCTGCGCCAGCGAGCGCATGCCGCGCGACCCGTTAGTCAATGTTTCCTGACCAGGAGGATCGCATGGCGACCATCCGGAAGCACGTGACGCGGGACGTGGTGGCCCTCGAGGCGACGGCGCCGATCCGGGAAGCGGCGCGGCTCATGGCGGAGCAACGGATCGGCTCGATCGCGGTGAAGGAGGGCGGCAGGATCGTCGGGCTCGTCACGGAGCGCGATCTCGTGCTGACGGTGCTCGCGCGCGGCGGCGATGCCGCTCAGCCGATCCGCGAGGCGATGCGGGCCGGCCTCCCGCGCGTGCAGGCGACGGCGACCGAGGTGGAGACCGCGGCGCTCATGCGCGATCACACGACGCGCCACCTCCTCGTCGAGGAGGAGGGCCAGGTCGCCGGCGTCGTCTCGATGCGCGACATCATCCAGCTCATGCTGGACGAGAAGCAGTTCCTCATCGACCAGCTGCAGACGTACATCGACGGGCGCTGACGCGGAGCGGGCGGCGCACCCGCCCCCTCGCGGTCCAGGCCGGTCCGGCTCGACCGAGCCCGCGACGCGTCTGGCATAACGGACGGCGGTCCGTTATACCGCCGGGATGTCCGAACCGGTCTCGTCCCCCGTCGTCGATGCCCGCGCCGTCCGCCTTTCGCAGGGGCTCGTCGCGGCGCTCATCGGGGCCGCCGCCGCGCTCCGCGCGTCGCCGGTCCTCCTCGCTCCCGCCGCGCACCTCGCCGCGAGCGCGTTCCTCGGCCCGCGCGGCAACGTCGTCGCGCAGCTGTTCCGCCGGCTCGTACGACCGCACCTCACCGGCGACGCGCCGGAGGACGCGCGCCCGCCCCGCTTCGCCTCGACCATCGGCGCCGTCTTCCTGTTCGCGGCGCTCCTCGCGCACGCGGCTGGCCTCGCCGTCGTCGGCTGGGCCCTGGCGGGCGCCGTCGCCGGACTCGCGCTGCTCTCCGCCGCGACGGGGCTCTGCGTCGGCTGCCGGCTGTACTGGCTCGTCGCGCTCGTCCGGCGCGCTCGGGCGCCTCGGGCGGGCGTGCCGCGCGCCTGATCACGCGCACCTCCGGTGCGTGCTGGCGCGCCCGACGGCCCGGGCCCGTATCGCCGGGCGGGCGTTCCGTGACTACAACCTCGGGTGCGCGTCCGCGACGCTCGAGCCCGACGGCTGTGCGCGCGCGCACCCGCCCCGGGGAGGGCCTTCTCCCGCGAAGCACCCGGGGGTACCCCACGCGGCCGAGGGTCATCGAGCGATGCGCATCGCGGTACTGCGGGAGACGGTGGCTGGCGAGCGGCGGGTCGCGCTCGCGCCGGAGCACGTGACACGATTGGTGAAGGGGAAGCACGAGGTCCGCATCGCGCGCGGCGCGGGCGCGGCCGCCGGCTTCCCCGACGAGGCGTACGCCGCCGCGGGCGCGGCCGTCCGGGACGAGGCCGCCGCGCTCGACGGGGCGGAGGTCGCCGTCACCGTGCAGCGGCCCTCGGACGCCCAGGCCGACGCCCTTCCCCGCGGCGCGGTGCTGATCGCGCTCCTCTCCCCGTTCCAGAACCGGCCGCTGCTCGAGCGGCTCGCGGCGCGCGGCGTCGACGCGCTGGCGATGGAGCGCGTCCCCCGGATCACGCGCGCGCAGTCGATGGACGCGCTCTCCTCGCAGGCCACGCTCGCCGGCTACAAGGCGGTGCTCCTCGGGGCGGACGCCCTCCCGCGCATCCTGCCCATGATGACGACCGCGGCGGGCACGCTCGCCCCGGCCAAGGCATTCGTCGTCGGCGCGGGCGTCGCCGGGCTCCAGGCGATCGCCACCGCGCGCCGCCTCGGCGCGGTGGTCTCCGCTTTCGACGTGCGGCCCGTCGTGAAGGAGCAGGTCCAGTCGCTCGGCGCGAGCTTCGTGGAGGTGCCGGCCGTCGCGGCGGAGGGCGCCGGGGGCTACGCGAAGGAGCTCGGCGCCTCCGAGCAGGAGCGGGTCCTCGCGGCCATCGCCGGCCACGTGAGGGACATGGACCTCGTCGTCACGACGGCGCAGATCCCCGGGAAGCCCGCGCCGCGCCTCGTCACCGCGGAGATGGTCCGGTCGATGCGGCCGGGCTCGGTGATCGTGGATCTCGCCGCCGAGACCGGCGGCAACTGCGAGCTGACGAGGCCGGGCGAGACGGTGGTCGAGGCGGGGGTGTCGATCATCGGGGCGATGAACCTGCCGTCCACGGTGCCCCACCACGCGAGCCAGCTCTACGGCCGGAACGTCGCGACGCTGCTCCAGCACCTCGGCGGCAAGGAGGGGATCCTGAAGGTCGATCCCCAGGACGAGATCGCGGGCCCGATGCTCGTCGTGAAGGACGGAAAGGTGCTCCTCTAGCCATGCACGGCACGAGCCTCCTCGAGATCTACGTCTTCGTGCTGGCGGGGTTCGTCGGGTTCTTCACGATCACCCGGGTCCCCTCCCTGCTGCACACGCCGCTCATGTCGGCGACCAACGCGATCAGCGCCATCTCGCTCGTCGGCTCGCTCGTCCTCGCCGGCGCCGACCGCGGCTGGATCCCGACGCTGCTCGGGTTCGTCGCGGTGACCTCCGCCACCATCAACGTGGTCGGCGGCTTCATCATCACCGACCGGATGCTGAAGATGTTCCGGCGCGCGCCGCGGGCGGCCGGGGAGAAGAAGTGACCGCGCGCACCGTGCTCATCGAGGCGGCGTACCTGCTCGCCTCGATCCTGTTCATCCTCGGCCTCCGCAGCCTCACGATCCCGGACCGGGCCCGCCGCGGCATGCAGCTCGCGGCGCTCGGCATGCTCGTCGCGATCGTCGGCACGCTCCTGAACCACGAGATCGTGGACTACCGGTGGATCCTCGCCGGACTCGCCCTCGGCTCCGTCATCGGGTACCCGCTCGGCGTCTACGTGCCGATGACGGCGATGCCGCAGCGGATCGCCATCTCGCACATGTTCGGCGCGATCGCCGCGACGCTCGTCGGCGTGGCGGAGTTCTACTCGCTCGGGAACGGCGGCCAGGTCGGCCGCGCCCAGATGGCGGCGCTCGGGTTCGAGGTGCTCTTCGGCGCGCTCACCATCACCGGCAGCTTCATGGCGTTCGGCAAGCTGCAGGAGCTGCTGCCGTCGCGGCCCGTGACGTTCCCCGGCCAGAACGTCGTCTCGCTGGGGATGTTCGCGGCGGCGCTCGTCCTGTTCGTCCGACTCGTCGTCGATCCCGCGCACCCCGCCGCGTTCTACGCGATGGTCGCGCTCGCGCTGGCGTTCGGGGTGTCGCTCGTCCTGCCCATCGGCGGCGCCGACATGCCGGTCGTGATCTCGCTCCTCAACTCGTACGCGGGCCTCGCGTCGTCCGCGACGGGCTTCGCCATCGGGAACAACGTCCTCATCATCGCAGGCGCGCTGGACGGCGCCTCGGGCTTCATCCTCTCCATCATCATGAGCCGGGCGATGAACCGGTCCTTCTCGAACGTGCTGTTCGGCGCGTTCGGCGCCGCGCCCCAGGCCTCCGCGAAGACCTCGGAGGGGCTCACGGTCCACTCCATCACGCCCGAGGACGCCGCGATCCAGCTCGCCTTCGCGCGCCTCGTCATCGTCGTGCCCGGCTACGGGATGGCGGTCGCGCAGGCCCAGCACCAGGTCCGCGAGCTCGCGAACCTCATCGAGAAGAACGGCGGGACGGTGCTCTACGCGATCCACCCGGTCGCGGGCCGGATGCCCGGTCACATGAACGTGCTCCTCGCCGAGGCGGACATCCCGTACGATCGGCTGAAGGAGATGGACGACATCAACGACGAGTTCAAGAACGCCGACGTGGCGCTCGTCATCGGCGCGAACGACGTCGTGAACCCCGCGGCGCGCAACGACAAGGCCTCTCCCATCTACGGGATGCCGATCCTGAACGTGGACGAGGCGAAGCAGGTGATCGTCCTGAAGCGCTCGATGAACCCGGGGTTCGCCGGGATCGAGAACGAGCTCTTCTACGCCGACAACACGGCGATGCTGTTCGGCGACGCGAAGGCCTCGCTCGCGAAGCTCGTGCAGGAGATCAAGCAGGCGTAGGGGCGGCGCGCGCCGCGCGGCGCTCATCGCCCGACGTCCTCCCGGATCGGCCAGATCTCGATCGCGCCCCTCGCCACGGCGCAGGGCGTCCCCGAGACGAGCTCGATCACCTCGTCGAGATCGCGCGCCTCGATCACCGCGAACCCGGCGAGGGGGACCTTCGCCTTCGCGAACGGCCCGCTCGTCGTCGACGTCATGTGGTTCCAGGCCCGCACGGTCACCGCTTGGCCGACCGCCGCCACGAGGTTGCCGCGCCTCCGGATCACCTCGTCGTGCGCGAGGAGCTCGTCCTGCTCCCGCTTCGGGAGCGCGTTCCAGTCCTTCTCGTCACCGTACGCCAGGCACAGGAACCTCATCGTCACCTCCCGCCGCCGGGTCGCCCCCGGTCGTGTGCATCCGATGGATCTGTCGCCTCCGGGTCGGGCCCGCACGGGCGGGGCGCGGCGGCCGTGCGGGGGTCGCGAGGCGGTGCGGCGCCTTGCCGCACCACTTTCCGAATGGCCATTCGGTCCACTTGACGTGGCGGTCGGACCGGAGCAAAAACGTCCCGTGCCCCGCCGGACCGCCACCGCCGATCGCCGCGCCCGCGAGGTCGAGCGCACCCGCCAGGACATCATGGACGCGGCGGCGCGGGTGTTCGCCGCGAGCGGCTGGCGCGACGCGACGATGCAGGCGATCGCGCGCGAGGCGGGCTTCACGGCCGCCTCCCTCTACACGTACTTCAAGAGCAAGGACGAGATCTTCGAGGCGCTGCTCCAGGACCTCAACCGGACGCTCCTGGCATCCTTCGACACGCACGTGCCCGCCGGGCTCACGTTCGAGCAGCAGCTGGAGCTGCTGCTGCACCGGCAGCTCGCCCTCGTCGCCTCGCGGCGCGACGCGCTGCGGATGGCGTTCGACCACGCGCCGCGGCGCATGCTGCCGGAGTGCGGCCCGGCCGAGTACCTCCGGCGCCTCGCGGCGTTCCTCGGCGAGGCCGGGGGGCGGCAGCTCCGGTTCGCGCCCGCGGACGCGGCGCGCCTCCTCTTCGGCATGCTGCACGCGACCCTCCTGCCCTCGATGCTCGAGGGCGACGCGCCCGACCCGGCCCTCGAGGCGGCGCGGATCCTGGACGCGTTCCTCCACGGCGCCGCGCGCGCCGGCTGACGACCTTCCTCCTCACCCATCCGCCGAATGGAGATTCGGACATGAAGCCCACCCTCCCCCTCGCGGCCGCGCTCGCCGCCCTCTCCCTCGCCGGCTGCAGCAAGGCCGGCGGCGCCGCCCTCCCGGTGGCCGCTCCGGCCGACGCGGCCACCGTCGGCGTGAAGACGGTCCGCGCCCGGTCGGACGCGGGCGCCGTGGTCCGCGCCAACGGCGAGCTGCGCGCCCGCAACGAGGCGACGCTCTCCCCGGAGGTCTCCGGCCGGATCCTGCGCTTCCGCGCGGACGTCGGCGACCGCGTCCACAAGGGCGACGTCCTCGTCGAGCTCGACGACGCCCTCGCGCGCGCCCAGGTCCAGCAGGCGCGCGCGGCCCTCGCCGCCGCCGAGGCGGGCCTGCGCAACGCCACCTCCGAGCACCGCCGCGCGAAGGAGCTCGCGCAGGGCGACGCCGCCTCGCCGGCCATGCTCGAGCGCGCCGAGATCGGCGAGCAGGCCGCCGCGGCCGCGCGCGAGCAGGCCGCCGCCGCGGTGACGGCGGCGGAGACGCAGCTCGCGAAGCACGTCCTCCGGGCGCCGTTCGACGGCTTCGTCACGACGCGCACGAAGAGCGCCGGCGAGTACGTCGCGAACATGCCGCCCACCCCGGTCATCGCCCTCGTCGACGTCGGGTCGGTCGAGATCCGCGCCGCCGTCCCGGAGTCGCTGGTGGACCTGCTCGCGCCGGGCGCGACGCTCGCCGCCACCGTGAGCCCGTCGGGGAAGGTCTTCCAGGCCCGCGTCCGCGCCATCGGCGCCTCGGTCGAGCCGGGCACCCGCACCGTCGACGTCCGCGCCGACCCGGTGGGCCCGCTCTTCCGCGAGCTGCGGCCCGGCGCCATCGTCCAGGTGGCGCTCGGCGGGAAGGCGGCGGCGGCGGAGGGGCTCTTCCTCCCGGCGAGCGTCGTCCAGAAGGGCGGCGCCGGGCCATACGTGTGGACCGTCGTCGCCGAGCGGCTCGAGCGGCGCGAGGTGAAGGTCGAGCAGCTCGACCCCGGCACGGTCCGCGTCGTCTCCGGCGTCGGCCCCGCGGACGTGGTGGTGGCGGAGGCCGGCGCCGGCCTCGCCGACGGCGCGAAGGTCCGCGTCCTCCAGTAGTCCGCGAGCGCCGGCACAGATCGAGGGAGCCTCCCGTGAGCCCCATCCGCACGTTCATCCAGCGCCCCATCTTCACGAGCATGCTGCTGCTCGCGGTGGTGGTGTTCGGCCTCTTCTCCTACCCGCGCATCGGCGTCGACCAGATGCCGGACGTCGAGTTCCCGATCGTCACCGTCACGACGATCCTCCCGGGCGCCGATCCCGAGACCATCGAGAAGAACGTCTCCAAGCCGCTCGAGGAGGCGCTGAACACGCTCTCCGGCCTCGACACCCTCCGCTCGTCCAACTACGAGAGCGTCTCGCTCGTGGTGATCCGGTTCGACCTCGGCCGCGCCGTGGACGTCGCCGCCCAGGACGTCCGCGACAAGGTGCAGGCGACCCTCTCGAAGCTCCCGAAGGAGATCGAGACGCCCGTCGTGCAGAAGCTCGACCTCGGCGCGATGCCCATCGTGCAGCTCGCGTTCTCCGGCCCGGTGCCCATCGAGGAGCTGACGCGGCTCGCGGAGGACGAGCTCAAGCCCGGCCTCCAGCGGCTCCAGGGCGTCGGCTCGATCGACGTGGTCGGCGGGCGCAAGCGGGAGATCGGCGTCGTGGTGGACCCGGTGCGGCTGCGGTCGTACGGCCTCGCCGCGACCGACCTCTCCCAGGCGATCGCCGCCCAGAGCATCGCGATCCCCGGCGGCCGCACCCTCGAGCCCGGCCGGGAGCGGGTGGTGAAGCTCGAGACCGAGGCCCGCTCGGTGGACGAGCTCCGGAACCTCGTGGTCGCGAGCCCGGGCGGCAAGCCCATCCGCGTCCGCGACGTGGCGAGCGTGGTGGACGGCCCGGCGGAGGCGCGCTCCGGCGCGGCCCTGAACGGCAGCTCCGCCGTGGGCCTCGTCATCCGCAAGCAGTCCGGCGCCAACACCGTCGCCGTCGCGGAGCAGATCAAGGAGAACCTCGCCGAGCTCAAGAAGGACCTGCCGCCCGGCTCGAAGGTGGAGGTCGTCTCCGACAACTCGCGCTTCATCCGCTCGTCGATCGAGGGCGTCCAGCACGACCTCCTCCTCGGCGCGATCCTCGCAGTGCTCGTCGTGCTGATCTTCCTCCGCGACTGGCGCGCCACCATCGTCGCCGCGGTGGCCCTCCCGACGTCGGTCATCGGCACGTTCGCGGTGATGCACTTCGCGAACTTCACCTTCAACGTCGTCACGATGCTCGCCCTCACCCTGTCGATCGGCCTCCTCATCGACGACGCGATCGTCGTGATCGAGAACATCGTCCGGCACCTCGAGAAGGGCGAGGGGCCGCGCGCCGCGGCCCAGACCGGCACGACGCAGATCGCCCTGGCGGTGCTCGCGGTGACGCTGGCGGTGGTCGCGGTCTTCGTCCCGGTCGCCTTCATGAAGGGGATGGTCGGCCGCTTCTTCTTCCAGTTCGGCGTCACCGTCGCCGTGGCCGTCGCGATCTCCTACTTCGTGTCGATGACGCTCACGCCGATGTTCTCCGCGCGCGTCCTCGCGCGGCACGGCGATCACCTCGGCGGCGCCGGGCGCACCCTCGAGCGCGGGTTCCTGGCGATCGAGCGCGCCTACCGGCGCGCCCTCCACTGGGCCCTCGACCACCGCGGGGCGACCGTCGCGATCGCGGTCGCGGTGCTCGTCGTGACGGTCGGGCTCGGCAAGTTCCTCCAGTTCACCTTCATGCCCGCGCAGGACATGAGCGCGCTCGAGGTCACGCTGGAGTTGCCCGTCGGCGCGCCCCTCGCCGACACCGAGCGGCAGGCGGCGGCGATCTCGGCGCAGATCGAGAAGCTCCCCGGCGTCGTGAACGTCTTCGCGCTCGTCGGCGGCGGCGTGGACGAGGCCGTGAACAAGGCGTCGCTCACCGTGAACCTCGTCCCGATCAAGGACCGCCGGTTCAAGCAGGAGGAGCTGAAGCGCTGGCTCCGCGCGAACCTCGCCGCCCCGCCCGGCGCCCTGCTGACGGTCGCCGACAAGCAGATGATGGCCGGCGCCGGCTCCCGCCCGCAGGCGGTCCAGTTCAACCTCCGCAGCGACGACTGGGACGCGCTGCTCGCCGCCGTCGAGAAGGTGAAGGCCGCGATGCAGGCGAACCCCGGCCTCGCGGACGTGGACACGACCTACCGGTCGGGCCGGCCGCTCCTCTCGGTGCAGGTGGACCGCGACCGGGCCGCCGCGGTCGGGCTCCCCGCCGCGGCGGTGGGCCAGACGCTGCGCGCCTTCCTCGGCCAGGACGCGTTCGCGACCTACCGCGAGAAGGGCGACCAGTTCGACGTGAAGCTCCAGCTCCCGCCCGAGGTCCGCGCCGACCCCGACGCCATCGGCGCGCTCACCCTGCGGACCCCGAAGGGCGAGCTCGTCGAGGTGCGCAGCATCGCCCGGCTCGCGCCGGGCGAGGGGCCGTCGCAGATCGAGCGGCAGTCGCTGAAGCGGCAGGTCACCCTGCTCGCCGACCTGAAGAGCTACTCGCTCGGCGAGGCGATGGCGTTCCTCGAGGGCGTCACGAAGGACCTCCCCCGGACGGTCCAGCACGACTTCGAGGGCCAGGGCAAGGAGCTCGCGAACACCGCCCGCGAGTTCCTCATGGCGCTCGTCCTCGGGATCATCCTCGTCTACATGATCCTCGCCGCGCAGTTCGAGAGCCTCCTCGACCCGGTGACGATCATGCTGTCCCTGCCGCTCGCGGTGATCGGGGCGATCGGCGCGCTCCTCCTCGTCCACGAGTACATGTCGATGCTCGCGATGATCGGCATGATCATGCTCGCCGGCCTCGTCACAAAGAACGGCATCCTCATCGTGGAGTTCACGAACCAGCTCCGCGAGGAGGGCCGCTCGACGCGGGACGCGCTGCTCGAGGCCGGCCCGCTCCGGCTCCGGCCGATCCTCATGACCAGCGTCGCCATGATCGCCGGCATGATCCCGGTCGCGTTCGCGCGCGGTGACGGCGCGGAGACCCGCACCGGCATGGCCTGGGCGATCATCGGCGGCCTCGCGGCCTCGACGGTGCTGACGCTGGTGGTGGTCCCGGTGGTCTACTCGCTGCTCGACGGGCTCCGGCGCCGGCACGCCGGCCGCCACGAGGCGCACGCCGTCCCTGCGCCCGAGCAGGCGAAGCCGGACGCCGACCGCGACGCCGCGTAGCGGCGTCCGCCCTGGAAGCGCGAGGCTCCCACGCGGGTCCGCCGCGTGGGAGCCTCGTCGTGTCCGGCCCGCCGGGCCCTACTTGTTCGACGGGGTCGTGCTGCCGGGCGTGGTGCTCGGCGTCGTGGACGTGCTGTCCTTCTCGCCCTTCATCTTCTCCGCCTTGATCTCGATGGCGGTGGGCTTGTCGCCCTTCAGGTTGAAGGACGCCTTCACGTCCTGGCCGGGCTTCAGCTCGGACAGGTGCGCCTGCTTCCCGTCCACCTCGACCTTCGTCGTGTGGTCGACGTGCAGCGTCGCGGCCGGCGCGTCCTTGCGCGCGACGGTGAGCCGGCTCGACGACACCTTGGACACCTTCCCGTCGATGTCGAACGAGTCCTTCTTCATCTCGGCGGCCTGGCCGGACTGGGCCATCTGGTCCTTGGACTCCGCCGTCTTCCCGGACTCCTGGGCGGTCGTCTGCATCCGGTCGCCGGCCTCGTTCGCCTTCTGATCCGCCTTGGCCGCCTGATCCTTCGACCAGTCCTTCGCCTCGTTCGCGCCCTGCTTGGTGTCGCGCGCGGCGGCCTGGCCGGCCTCCTTCGTCTCCTGCTGCGTGCTGCCGAGCTGGTCGTCCGCGTACGCGGCGCCGGCCACGAGCAGCGCAGCCATCACTGCGAGCTTGCGCATGCTTGGTCTCCCCTCTTGTCGGGCGTTCGCCCCACGCGGAAAGCTACGCACCGCGCAGGCGGGAGCCCACGCGGCGTGCGCTCGGACGGGGGAGGCGCGGGCGGGGAAGCGCGCGGAGAGGGGGCGGGCCTCAGGCGGTCTCGATCGAAGCCGCCTTCTGCAGCCCGAGCTCCTGGATCGCCAGCTCGCGCATCTTGAACTTCTGGACCTTCCCCGAGACGGTCATCGGGAAACCGTCGACGAACTTGTAGTACCGGGGGATCTTGTAGGTCGCGATCTTGCCCTTGCAGTAGGCGCGGATCTCGTCGCCGGTGAGCGTGACGCCGGGGCGGAGCTTCACCCACGCCATCAGCTCCTCGCCGTACTTCACGTCGGGCACGCCGATGACCTGCACGTCCGAGACGCCGGGCATCGTGTAGAGGAACTCCTCCACCTCGCGGGGGAAGATGTTCTCGCCGCCGCGAAGGACCATGTCCTTGATGCGGCCGACGATCTTCACGTAACCCAGGTCGTCCATCGTCGCGAGATCGCCGGTGTGCATCCAGCGCCCGTCGTCGATCGCCTCCCGCGTCGCGTGGGGATCGTTCCAGTAGCCGAGCATGACGGAGTACCCGCGGGTGCAGAGCTCGCCTGGCATGCCGCGTGGCACGATGCGACCGGTGGTCGGATCGACGATCTTGATCTCGACGTGCGGGTGGACCTGCCCGACGGTCGCGACGCGCTTCTCGAGCGGATCGTCCGTCTTCGACTGCGTGGAAACCGGCGAGGTCTCGGTCATGCCGTAGCAGATCGTCACCTCCGGCATGTGCATGTCCTTCTGGACCTTCTTCATCACCTCCACCGGGCACGGCGAGCCGGCCATGATCCCGGTGCGCAGGGTCGAGTAGTCGAACTTCGCGAAGTCGGGGTGGTCGAGCTCGGCGATGAACATCGTCGGGACGCCGTACAGCGACGTGCACCGCTCCTCCTGCACGGTCCGCATGACGGCGACCGGGTCGAAGGTCTCGGCGGGGATGATCATCGCGGCGCCGTGGGTCGTGCAGGCGAGGTTCGCGAGGACCATGCCGAAGCAGTGGTAGAAGGGCACCGGGATGCAGACGCGGTCCTGCTCGGAGTACCGCAGGAACTCCCCGATGAAGAACCCGTTGTTGAGGATGTTGTGGTGCGAGAGCGTCGCGCCCTTCGGGAAGCCGGTCGTGCCGCTCGTGTACTGGATGTTGATCGGATCGTCGAACTGCAGCTCGCGCTCGCGCGCCGAGAGCTCCTCGTCGGAGAGCCGCTTCGCGTCGTCCCGGAGGTCCGGCCACTCGTCGTCGATGACGATGCTCTGGCGGAGCGCCGGGCAGCGGAGGCGGACCTCCTTCAGCATCGCGACGTAGTCCGCCTGCCGGAAGCCCTTCGCGAGGACGAGCGTCGACACCCCGGAGTGCTTGAGGGCGTACTCGAGCTCGTGGACGCGGTACGCAGGGTTGATGTTGACGAGGATCGCCCCCATGCGCGCCGTCGCGTACTGGAGGATGACCCACTCGTAGCGGTTCGGGGACCAGACGCCGACGCGATCGCCCTTCTTCACACCGCGGACGAGGAGGGCGCGCGCGATGGCCGACGTCTCGTCCCAGAACTGTCGGTACGTCGCGCGGTAGCCCTGGTGCACGGAGACGAGCGCCTCCCGGTCCGGGAAGCGCTGCACGATGCGGCGGAGGTTCTCGCCGATGGTGTCGCCGAGCAGGGGGGTCGCGGAGGGGCCGCTGACGTAGGAGGGGACGGTCAAAGGTGTGCTCCTCGAGGCGCGAGCCTCGGCGCCGTTTTTCGAGGGCGGAATGGTAGACGAGCAGCGGCCCTCGAAGGAAGGGCCACGCGCACTCCGCGTGCCGCCGGCGGCGAACGCCCGCGCCGGCTCGCCGGCGCGACGCCGTGCGTCAGGGCAGCAGGATCACGGATCCGGTGGTGGCCCGCGCCTCGAGCGCCTCCTGCGCCTTCGCCGCCTCGGCGAGCGGCCACGTCCCGCCGATCTCGATCCGCACCTTGCCGGCGCGGACGAGATCGAACAGCTCGGCGGCGCCGCGCTCGAGGTCCTCGCGTCTCGCGACGTAGTGGTAGACGCTCGGACGCGTGAGGAACAGCGAGCCCTTCCGACCGAGCAGCGCCGGCTCGATGGGCGGCACGGGCCCGGACGCGTTCCCGAAGCTCACGAGCATGCCGAGCGGGCGGAGCGCGTCGAGGGAGGCGTCGAACGTCGCCTTCCCGACCGCGTCGTAGACCACGGGAACGCCCTCCCCGTTCGTCAGCTCCTTCACGCGCTTCACCACGTCCTCGCGCGAGTAGACGATCACGTGATCGCAGCCGGCGGCCCGGGCGCGGGCGGCCTTCTCGTCGGAGCCGACCGTCCCGATCACCGTCGCGCCGAGCGCCTTCAGCCACTGCACCGCGATGAGCCCCACCCCGCCCGCCGCCGCGTGCCACAGCACGACGTCGCCGCGCTTCACGGCATACGTCCGGCGCACCAGCGCCTGGACGGTGAGTCCGCGCAGGAGCATCCCCGCCGCGGTCCGGTCCGGGATGTCGTCCGGGAGCTTGACGAGCCGGTCCGCGGGCACGTTGCGGACCTCGGCGTACGAGCCCGGCCCGGCCATGTACGCCACGCGATCGCCGGGCTTCACGCCGCCGACGCCGGGACCGACCGCCTCCACGCGCCCCGCCCCCTCGACGCCGAGGCCGCTCGGGAGCGGCAGCGGGTACAGCCCGGTGCGGTGGTAGATGTCGACGAAGTTCACGCCGACCGCCGCGTGGCGGACGCGCGCCTCGCCGGGGCCGGGATCGGCGACGGGCAGGTCCTCGAGGCGCAGGACCTCGGGGCCGCCGACGGTGTGGATGCGGATCGCCTTGGGCATCTGCGCCTCCTAACCAGCCGGGCGGCGGTGCGCACGTTCCGTCACCACCACGTCCGGGATGCAGGCGGGGGAGCAGGCGGTACGAGCGTCCGGTGCCGAGAGTACCGCCGTGCGCGCCCCGCTGGTCGTCCTCCTGACGCTGGCCCTCGCATGTGGAGGGGGGAATCCCAGCCCGCCCCCATCACCGCCTCCATCGGAGCCGGCACCGCAGCCGACGCCCTCCCCGACCCCGCCGGAGCCGCCCCCATCCAATCCGACGAACCCATCCAATCCGACCACTCCGTCGAACCCGGCGCCGTCGCCGTCCCCTTCGCCCTCCCCCTCGCCGACGCCGACGCCGCCCCCCGCCCCGCTGGTCACCTTCGAGCGCCTCGACGGCAACCCGGAGTGCGACGGCCTGGTCCCGGATCGCGCTCCGGCGCCGGTGACGATCACGCGCACGCCGCCCCCGGGCTACACCTGCGCCGGCGGGACCTCCGACGGGACGGGCCACGTCGCCGTCGCCGCGCTCATCGCGGGCGCGCCGGCGAGCTGGCAGGTCTACGCCGCGGACGGGAAGGCCCGGAAGGCGTTCGACGCCTGGCCCGTGATGCCGGAACCGGAGGGCTGGCAAGGGCTGGTGGTGAAGCCCTCCACCGGCGCGAACGGCGGGAACCTGGTGCAGCACGCGGCGTTCGCGGCCGACGGGAGCGCCGGCGCCTCCACCGTCGTCTCCTGGGATCCGACCCTCGTCGGGACGACCCTCTGGAACGCGTCGCCGGATCCGCTGGGCGGCTGCCTCGTCGTGGTCGCCGGGATCGACCTCTTCCACAACCACTGGAGCGGCCTGAGAGCGCAGCGGTTCGATGCGTCCGGCGCGCCGCGCTGGTCCACGGCGGGCATGTTCGGGGCGCGGAGCGACCGGATCCTGTTCCTCGGGGGCGGCGTGTCGCGCGCGGGCGAGTCGCTCGCGATCTGGCAGCACTCCGCGTGGCTCGACGTCTCGTGGTTCGACGCGAGCGGGACCTCGCTCGGCGAGAGCGACTTCACGGAGCGCTCCGACGCGGTGCTCGGCTCGAACGCGCTCCAGCACGACATCGACCTCGTCCCGCTCCTCGACGGCGGTCTCGCCGTGCACGCCGACGGCGCGTTCCGGAGCGTCTACGCCCACCTCGCGACGGCGAGCGCACCGCTCCCGTCGTGGCTGGCCGACCACGCGACGTGGACCTACCGCTTCACGCGCGGCAACGCGGGCTACGCCCTCTTCCCGCCGCCCGGCCAGGACTCGGCCGACTGCTCGCAGGCGATCGAGCTGTACGCGCCCTCGGGCCGCCGCTGCGGCCGCGTGGCGCTGCACGGCGACGGGAGGAGCTGCTCGACCGGCAGCGTCGATCAGGGCTGGGACGGCACCGTCGTGCAGCAGGAGGCGGCCGGCGCTTGCACGTACCGGTTCTGGCCGGGACTCCTCGCGAAGCCCTGACGCGGGCCCCGAGCGCCGTCACGGCCGCGGGCCGCCGCCGCGGCCGGTCGGCGTTCCGGAGCGGGCCAGGTCCTCCCGGAGCTGGGCCACGAACGCGTCCCGCACCGGCCGGCGCGTGTCCGGCACCCACACCGCGCCCACCCGCCACCGCGCCTCCGGGATCGACAGCGGCAGGTACGCGATCCCCTCCACGCGCGACGTCGTGACCGAGTTCGGCACGATGGCGACGCCCATCCCGGCGGCGACGAGGGCGAGCACCGTGAAGAACTCGGTCGCGGACTGCACCACGCGCGGGCGGAAGCCGTACCGCGCGCACACGCGGAGGACGTTGGCGTGCAGGCTCGACGACCGCGACGGCGCGATCTCGACGAACGGCTCGTCCGCGAGCGACTCGGGCCGCCGCTTCGCCAGCTCCGCGCGGCGGCCCTCCGGGACCGCGAGGACGAGCCGCTCCTCGAGGACCGGCACGATCGCCATGGGCCGGTCCACCGGGAGCCGGACGAAGCCGAGGTCGAGGGCGCCGCGCTCCAGGGCGTCGAGCTGATCGGGCGACGACATGTCGGCGAGGGAGACGTTCACGAGCGGGTGAGACCGGCGGAAGCGCGACACCAGGCGGGGCACGAGCAGGCGCGTGGCGACTCCGAACCCGAGCCGCAGCTCGCCCGTGTCGCCGCGGGCGGCGCGGCGGACGCGCTCGAGGACGCCGTCCGCGTGACGGAGGAGCGGCCCGACGTCGGCCGCGAGCAGCTCCCCCACCGGCGTCAGGGTGGCGCCGTGCCTGCCCCGATCGAAGAGCGCCGCGCCCACCTCGTCCTCGAGCAGCACGATCTGCTTCGTGAGGGCCGGCTGGCTGAGGTGGAGCGCGCGCGCCGCGCGCCCGAAGTGTCCCTGCTCGGCGAGGACCTGGAACGACCGGAGGAGGCGAATTTCCATTTCCGATAACGGTAGGTTATCGGACATCATCCTTCAATCGATTGGACGCGGCGCGTCACCGGCGACATGTTTCCCCCCGCCGAGGAGAGCCCCGCGATCCCGCGGATCCTGGCGAGAGGAAAGAGACCCCATGAAGCCCGCCGAGACGAAGCCCGCCACCGAGCGCATCGCGCCCCGCCCGAGGACGCTCGAGGACCTGGGGGTGCCGGGGCCGCTCGCGGCCGAGCTCGAGGCGGTGTTCCGGGCCATGGGCTCGGTCCACGCCGGCCAGATCGACGGGCGCGCGTTCGTCACCCGGGACGGCGAGCGCCACGCGATCCAGGTGCCTGCCCCGAAGCGCGCCGCCTAGCGACGCCGCGCCCGGGCGCGCTACCGCAGCGACTCCATCACCTCGTCCAGCACCGCGCGGGGTGGCCGCGTCCGCTCCTCCGGGAGCGTCGCGAGCGGCTCGTCGGCCAGGTCCAGGAGGTCGACGAACGAGCTGGCCCCTGGATCGACGAAGAGCACGCCCGTGAGCACCTCGTTGCGGGCGTCCGCCTCCATGAGGCGTCCCACGGCCTTCACCCGGTCGTGCGGATCGTAGCCCTCCTCCAGCTTCCGGAGCCGGAGGTGCGAGCCGTCGTGCATCGTCACGTCGAGGGTCGCCCCCGGGTCGTACTCGACGGAGATGTCCTCGAACGCGGGGATGAAGGACAGCTCCTGCAGGGGCGCGTCGTGCTCCTTCACCCACGCGAACGACTTCGTGGAGCCCTCGTGATCGTTGAACGTCACGCAGGGCGACAGGACGTCGAGCATCGCGGTCCCGCGGTGGGCGATGGCGGCCTTGAGCAGCGCCGAGAGCTGCCGCTTGTCTCCGGAGAAGGACCGGGCGACGAACGTGGCGCCGAGCTGGATCGCGAGCGCGCACGTGTCGATGGCGGGGAGCTCGTTCACCACGCCGGTCTTGAGCTTCGCGCCGACGTCGGCGGTGGCGGAGAACTGGCCCTTCGTGAGCCCGTACACGCCGTTGTTCTCGATGACGTAGACGACCGGCAGGTTCCGCCGCATGAGGTGGACGAACTGGCCGACGCCGATCGAGGCGGTGTCGCCGTCGCCGGACACGCCGATGCCGAGGAGCGTGCGGTTCGCGAGGAGCGCGCCGGTGGCGATGGACGGCATCCGGCCGTGCACCGCGTTGAAGGAATGCGACCGGTTCATGAAGTAGGCCGGCGTCTTCGACGAGCAGCCGATGCCGGAGAACTTGGCGACGCGCTCGGGCTTCACCCCGAGCTCGAACATCGCCTCGAGGATCCGCTCGGAGATGGCGTTGTGGCCGCAGCCGGCACACAGCGTGGTCTTGCCGCCCTTGTAGTCGAGGACGGTGAGGCCGATCCGGTTCTGCCTGGCCGGGGCGGCGGGGGTCGGGCTGGCCATGTCAGCGGCCCTCCATCGAGCGGAGCTCGTCGGTGACGGACCGCGCGTCGAGCGGCAGCCCGTGGACGTGCGCGATCGATCGGAGGCGCGGGACGACCTCCGGCGCGAGGTCGAGCTTCAGGAGCGCGGCCAGCTGCCCGTCCCGGTTCTGCTCGACGACGTAGACGCGCTCGTGCCGCTCCACGAACGCGTGCACCTCGCGGGCGAACGGGTAGCCTCGCACGCGCAGGTAGTCGGTCTCGAGACCCGCCTCGCGCGCGAGCTGGACGCGCGCCTCCTCGACCGCGAAGTCCGACGAGCCGTACGCGACGATCCCGATCCGCGCCTTGCCGTCGCCGTGCACGACCGGCGGGGGGACGAGGGCGCGGGCCGTGTCGAGCTTCCGCGCCAGCCGCTCCATGTTCTGCTCGAACACGACCGGGCTCTCGCTGTACGCGGCCGTCTCGTCGTGGCCGGTGCCCCGCGTGAAGTAGGCGGCCTTCGGATGATCCGTCCCGGGCAGCGTCCGCCAGCCGATCCCGTCGCCGTCCACGTCCTTGTAGCGGGCGAACTCGCCGAGGCGGTCGAGGTCCTCCTTCGAGAGGACCTTGCCGCGATCGAGCGGCCGCTCCGGGTAGGGGAACGGGTCCGCCATCCAGTTGTTCATGCCGAGGTCGAGGTCCGTCATGACGAAGACCGGCGTCTGCAGCCGCTCGGCGAGGTCGAAGGCCTCGACGCCCATCGTGAAGCACTCCTCGACGGACCCGGGGAACAGGAGGACGTGCTGCGTGTCGCCGTGCGAGAGGAGCGCTGTCGAGAGGACGTCTCCCTGCGAGGTGCGGGTGGGGAGGCCGGTGGACGGCCCGACGCGCTGCACGTCGAAGATCACCGCCGGGACCTCCGCGTAGTACCCGAGGCCGGCGAACTCCGACATGAGGGAGATGCCGGGGCCGGCGCTCGCGGTCATCGCGCGCGCGCCCGCCCACCCTGCGCCGATCACCATGCCGATGGCGGCGAGCTCGTCCTCCGCCTGCACCACCGCGAACGTCGCCTTCCCGTCCGGGCCGGTCCGGTACTGCCGCAGGTACCCGATGAGCGTCTCGACAAGCGAGGACGACGGGGTGATCGGGTACCAGGCGACGACCGTGACGCCGCCGAACAGCGCGCCGAGCGCCGCGGCGGAGTTCCCGTCGACGATGATCTTGCCGCCGGTCGCGTCCATCCGCCGGATCCGGAGCCCGTCCCGCTTCTCGAGGGTGGCGGCGTGCTCGAACCCGGCGCGCGCGGCAGCGACGTTCAGGTCGCGCGCCTTGGCCTTCTTCCCGAACTGCTTCCCGATGGCGCGCTCGACCTCGGCCAGCTCGATGTCGAGCAGCCGCGCGAGCACGCCGACGTATGCCATGTTCCGGAGGAGCTTCCTGATCTTCGCCTCCGTCGTGACCCCCTCGATCACCTTGTCGAACGGGACCGGGTAGAACACCAGGTCGTCGCGCACGGAGGAGAGGCCGAGGGGCGCGTCGTAGACGACGACGGCCCCGGGGTCGAGGCCGAGCACGTCGTCCCGCGCCGTCTCGGCGTTCATCGCGACGAGGAGGTCCGTCTCCTTCTTCCGCGCGACCCAGCCCTCCGCGGACGCGCGGATCGTGAACCAGGTCGGCAGGCCCGCGATGTTGGACGGGAAGAGGTTCTTGCCCGAGACCGGCACGCCCATCTGGAAGATGGAGCGCAGGAGGACGCTGTTCGAGCTCTGCGAGCCGGAACCGTTCGCGGTCGCGACCTGGATCGAGAAGTCGTTGACGAGCGGCCTGGGGTCGGTGCGGCGGGTGGGCTTGGCTTCGGTGGACGGCGTGGCGGGCATGGGACTCCGGATCGGGATGCCTCCCTCTCGCCTGAGATAACGGCGGCCCGCCCCGCTTTCACCGTGCCCCGCCGGGGAGCGCGCGGCCCCCCGGCCGGTCGTCCGGGCTGCCCGTGCCTCCGGCCCCGGCCGCGCCTGCCCCGCACGCGTCACCTGTAGTGGCGGCCCAGCTCGGACGCCCAGCTCCGCCCCAGCGCCCCGCCGTGACGGTCGACCCACTCCGAGAACCGCGTCGGCCCCGTCGACGGGCCGGACGTCACGAGGAGGTCGGCGGTGAGCCCCCGCACCTCGTCCGGCGTGAGCGCGACGTCGCCGACGACCCGCCCCACGAGGCGCGCGACCGCGAGGAGGAGCGGCGCCGGGACCGGCACGATCCTCGCCCGCGACCCCACCGCGCGCCCGACGCGGCGGACCAGGTCCGCATAGGAGAAGGTCTCTGGCCCGACCGCGTCGAGCGTGACGTCCGCGCGCGACTCCGCCTGCTCCACAGCGAGCGCCGCGACGTCGTCCACGTGCACCGGGCGAATGCCGTACTCGCCCGGGACCGCGCCGAAGATCGGGAGCCGCCGCAGCAGCCAGGCGATGTTGTTCACGAGCACGTCCCGGCCGCCGAAGAACACGGCCGGGCGGAGGATCGCGTGGGAGACGCCCGACGCCCGCAGCGCGGCCTCGACCTCCGCCTTTCCGCGGAAGTACGGCAGCGGCGAGTCCGGCGACGGGTTCGTGATGGACACGTGGACGATGCGCTCGACGCCGGCGCGCGCGGCCGCGGTGAAGAGCGCCCGGCTGTGCGCGACGGCGCGGGCGAACGTGGACGCTCCGTGATCGAAGCGCACCCAGTAGGTGTTGTGGAGGACGTTCACGCCCTGGAGCGCCGCCGCGAGCGCGTCCGGATCGTCGAACCGGAACGGGACGACCTCGACGCGCCCGCCGAACGGGTCGGGCCGGTCCGGATGGCCGGTGAGGCTGCGGACCCGCACGCCGCGGGCGAGGAGCCGCTCCGTGATGTGACGCCCGCTGTAGCCGAACGCGCCGGTGACCGCGTGGATCGGGCTCGCCATGTCGTCCTCCTGATCGAGTTGCGTTTGTCGTTCAGAATCTTCTGAACGACAGGGCTGCACGTTCCCGGCGCGCGGCGGGCCGGGCCCGCGCGCCGGCCCTCCCGTCCTATCGCGTCTTCCCCTTCTTCCCGCGCCCGCCCGGGAGGCCGGTGAGGAACGCGAGCGCCGAGCGCGACGACTCGGGGTCCTTCAGGAACCGCGCGACCACGCCCTCCACGGTGGCGAGGAGGTCCGCCATCTGCTCGAGGCGCTCGCGGACGGCGCCGTCCGCGCCGGGCTCGTCGAGCACGCCGCGGACGGCGTCGAGCGCGGGATCGAACTCGCGGCGCTTCCGCTCGTGGAGGATGCGGAAGAACATCGTCCAGACGTCGGGCTCGGTGACGTAGAAGTCGCGCCGGTCGCCCGGGACCTGGACCGGCCGCGCGACGCCGAAGTTCCGGAGGTCCCGGAGCGACATCGACGCGTTCCCCTTGGACATCTGCAGGCGGTCGGCGATCTCGTCGAGCGAGAGCGGCGCCTCGCTCGCCATGAGGAGCGCGTGGACGCGCGCGACCGAGCGGTTGATGCCCCAGAGGGATCCCATCGCGCCCCAGGCGTCGATGAACTTCGCGAGGGCGTCGGGGTTCATCGGTGCCATCTGCGTTCAGAATATTCTGAACGATGACGCGCGGCAAGCCCGGAGGATCGGACCGGATGGGGCCGGCGGCCCCTTCACCGCTGCCTCTCCCCCCGCTGGCGCGGGGGGAGAGGGAGGTTCTCGATCAGGCCAGGACGAGCAGGAGATCGTCCTTCTCGACCTTGTCGCTCTCCTTGAACCGGACCTCGGCGATCTTGCAGTCCGCCTTGGCCTTCACGTTGGTCTCCATCTTCATGGCCTCGGTGACGACGAGCACCGCGCCCGCCTTCACGGCGTCGCCGGGCTTCACGTTCACCTTGAGGACCTTGCCCGGCATCGGCGCGCCGACGTGGGCCGCGTTGCCCTTCTCGGCCTTCACGCGCGCGGTGCCCGCCTGCGCCGCCGTCTGGTCGCGGACGGTGATCGTGCGGGCCTCGCCGTTCAGCTCGAAGAACAGGTCGCGCGTGCCGTCCTTCTCCAGCTTGCCGATCGTCACGAGCCGCACGATGAGCGTCTTGCCGGGCTCGATCTCGATCGAGGTCTCCTGGCCGGGCTCGAGGCCGTAGAGGAAGACCGGGGTCGGGATCACGGAGGTGTCGGAGTACTCGTCGCGGTGGCGCACGAGCTCCGCGAACACCTGCGGGTAGAGCAGGTAGGAGACGAGCGACTTGTCGTCCACGTACCCGCCGATCCGCTCCGACGCCTTCTTCCGCTCGAGCTCGAGGTCCGCCGGCTCGAGCAGCTCGCCCGGGCGGCAGGTGATGGGCTCCTGGCCCTTCAGGATGACCTTGCGGAGCTGCTCGGGGAACCCGCCGTGGAGCTGCCCGAGCATGCCGCGCGCGAGGCCGATGACGGACTCGGGGAAGGCGAGGTCCTGGCCCTTCTCGGTGAAGAGGTCCTCCGGCTCGAGGCCGTTCTTCACGAGGAACATGGCCATGTCGCCGACCACCTTCGAGGACGGCGTGACCTTCACGACGTCGCCGAAGAGCAGGTTCACCTTCCGGTACATGTCCTTGCACTCCTCCCACTTGTCGAGGAGGCCGAGCCCGGCCACCTGCGGCCTGTAGTTGGAGTACTGGCCTCCCGGGATCTCGTGCCGGTAGACCTCGGCGGTCCCGCTCTTCAGGCCGGACTCGAACGGCGCGTAGTACTCGCGCACCGTCTCCCAGTAGTTCGCGAGCAGCTGCAGCCCGTCCTGGTCGAGCCTCGGATCCCACTCGCTCCCCGCGAGCACCGCGTTGAGGGAGTTGAGGTTCGGCTGGGCGGTGAGCCCGGACAGCGACGACAGCGCGGCGTCCACGACGTCCACGCCGGCGCGCGTCGCCTCGAGGAGCGTCGCGGAGGCGACGCCGGAGGTGTCGTGCGTGTGGAGGTGGACCGGGATCCCCACGCTCTCCTTCAGCGCCTTCACGAGCTTCGCCGCCGCGAACGGCTTGAGGAGGCCCGCCATGTCCTTCACCGCGAGGAAGTGGGCGCCCATGCGCTCCAGCTCCCGCGCGAGCTTCACGTAGTAGTCGAGCGGGTACTTGTCGCGCTTCGGGTCGGTGATGTCGCCCGTGTAGCAGACGGAGGCTTCGCAGACGGCGTTCTTCTGCCGCCGCACCGCCTCCATCGCGACCTTCATGCCCTTCGTCCAGTTGAGCGCGTCGAAGACCCGGAACACGTCCACGCCGCTCTTCGAGGCCTCCTCCACGAACCGCTCGACCACGTTGTCCGGGTAGTTCGTGTAGCCGACGGCGTTCGAGCCGCGGAGCAGCATCTGGAAGAGGACGTTCGGGACCGCCTTGCGGAGCCGGTGCAGCCGCTCCCAGGGATCCTCCTTGAGGAAGCGCATCGAGACGTCGAACGTGGCGCCGCCCCAGCACTCGAGCGAGAAGAGCCCGGCGCCGAGGACGCTCGTCGCCTCGGCGATCCGGATCAGGTCGTGGCTGCGGACGCGCGTGGCGAGGAGCGACTGGTGCGCGTCGCGCATCGTCGTGTCGGTGAAGAGGAGCCGCTTCTCCGCGAGCACCCACTTCGCGAGGCCCTCGGGGCCGCGCTCGAGGAGGATGTCGCGCGTGCCCTTGGGCCGGCGCGTCACGTCGACCTTCGGGACTCGCGGCTCGCGCAGGTCGGCGGAGCGGAGCGGCTTCGCCACGCCGGCCGAGCCGTTCACGATGACGTCGCCGAGGTACTTGAGCAGCTTCGTGCCGCGATCCTTCTTCTGCGGGGCCTGGAGCAGCTCGGGGTGCGCCTCGATGAAGGAGGTGTCGCACTTCCCCTCGAGGAAGACCGGGTGGCGCATCACGTTCTCGAGGAACGAGATGTTGGTCTTCACGCCGCGTACGCGGAACTCCTGGAGGGAGCGATCCATCACGTGCGCGGCGGCCTGGTGCGTGAGGCCCCAGGTCGTGATCTTCACCAGGAGGGAGTCGTAGTGCGGCGTGATCACCGCGCCGCCGAACGCGGACCCCGCGTCGAGCCGCACGCCGAAGCCGCCCGGCGAGCGGTACGCCTTGAGGACGCCGTAGTCGGGCGCGAACCCGTTCTGCGGATCCTCGGTGGTGATCCGGCACTGGAGCGCGAAGCCGCGGCGCTGGATGTCCTCCTGGCGCGCGATCCCGATCTCCGGATCCGAGAGCCGCTTGCCCTGGGCGACGAGGATCTGCGCCTGCACCAGGTTGCGGCCGGTGATGCTCTCGGTGACCGTGTGCTCGACCTGGATGCGGGGGTTCACCTCGATGAAGTAGTGGTGGCCCTCCTGGTCGACGAGGAACTCCACCGTGCCGGCGTTCCGGTAGGAGACGCTCCGCGCGATCTTGAGCGCGTCCTGGCAGATCGCCTCGCGCTGCTTCTCGGAGAGGGCGAGCGAGGGCGCGAACTCGACGACCTTCTGGTGCCGCCGCTGGATCGAGCAGTCGCGCTCGAACAGGTGGACGAGGTTCCCGTGGTGGTCGCCGAGGATCTGCACCTCGATGTGCTTCGGGCGCTCGATGTACCGCTCGAGGAAGACGGCGGCGTTTCCGAACGCCGCCTGCGCCTCGCTGCGGGCGGAGACGAGCCCCTCGACGAGCTCGCGCTGCGTGCGGGCGACGCGCATGCCGCGGCCGCCGCCTCCCGCGCTCGCCTTGATGATGATCGGATACCCGTGCTGCTTCGCGAAGATGAGCGCCTCCTCGTCGTGGAGGATGGGCTCGGGCGTGCCGGGCACGATCGGAACGCCCGCGGCCTGCGCGGCCTTGCGCCCGGCGACCTTGTCGCCGAGCTTGCGCTGCATCTCGGCGGTCGGGCCGATGAAGACGATCCCGGCGCGCTCGCACGCCTCGGAGAACTCCGGGTTCTCGGAGAGGAACCCGTACCCGGGGTGGATGGCGTCCACCTCGAGCCGCTTCGCGAGATCGACGATCTCGTCGATGCCGAGGTACGCGTCGATGGGCTTCTTGCCCTTGCCGACGAGCCACGCCTCGTCCGCCTTGTAGCGGTGGAGGGAGAGGCGGTCCTCCTCGGAGTAGATGGCGATGGTCTGGATCCCGAGCTCGGTGCAGGCTCGGAAGATGCGGATGGCGATCTCGCCGCGATTCGCGGCCAGGACGCGCTTGAACGGGGTCGGCATGAAGGCTCCGGGGACTACGCATCGGTCGCGCCCCGGGGTGGCGCGCCGCTGGTCGCTTCGAGCTCGGAGTCCCGATCGCCGTCCGCGGCAGGGCGGGCGAGGCTGGATGCGTCGAGGATCGGGTCGGGCGTGAAACGGCTCGGCTCGGTCCAGCGCGGTTCGGCGTCGAGGGTCGGCAGGAGACCACACCTGCCCCTACTCCGTCGAGCCCCCCGGCGCGCGACGCGCCGACTGGAGAGTCAGCGCGCGGCGCGCTGGACGAAGCGGCCGAGGTCGCGGTCCGCGCCGCCGATGTGGCGCCGGAGCCAGTCGGAGAGCCAGTTGTGGAGCGTCAGCGCGAGGAGCGCGGTCGGCCCCTTCTCGTCGAACCGCGCCGCGAGCTCCTGGAAGTCTGCGCGGAACTTCCGGTGCTCGGCCTCGTGCCCGCCGTGCTCGGGATAGGACCTCGCCCGCATCAGCCGCTCCTCGGCCTCGAAGTGCGCGACGACGTACTCCGAGAGGTACCGGAAGAGCGGCCCGACCTCGGACCGATCGCCGGCGCGGAGCGCCACGATGAGCCGCTCGGCGCGCCGGAACAGCTCCTGGTGCTGCGCGTCGATCTCCGGCACGCCCACCGCGAGCGACGGGGTCCACTGGATGGGCATGGCGCGAGTATCGCCCCGCGCCCGCGCCGAGGCGAGGGAAGCGCGCGCCCCGCGACCGCGCGACCCGCGTTGGGGGTCAGGCGGTTCGCCGCGCCAGGTACCGCCCCAGCTCCCGGTCGGTGCCGGACACGTGGCGCCGGAGCCATTCGCCGAGCCAGGCGTTCACCTCGAGCGCGGTGAACGCGCTCGGCAACCTCTGCTGCTGCCGCTCCGCGAGCGCGAGCAGATCGGTGATGAACCGGTCGTGCTCCGCCTTGTGCCGGACGTACCCGGGATACTGCACGTCCCGCATCCACGCCTCCTCGAGCCCGAAGTGCTCGACGGCGTACGCGTGGAGGAACTCGATGACTTCCCGGAGCTCCTCGGGGCGGCCCTGCTTCAGCGCTTCGAGGAGCCGCGCCGCGCGCCGGAAGAGCTCCTGGTGCTGGGCGTCGATCTCGTCGATGCCCACCGCGAGCGCTGGCGTCCACTGGAGCGGCATGCGACCTCCGAGGCGAGGCGCGCCTCGCGCGCCACCCGCATCGTGGGCCGGCCGGCCGCGCCGGACAAGCCGAAAGCGCCGGCGGTCAGCGACGCAGGACGGACGCGAGCGGCCGAGAGGGCGTCGGTGTGGGTGGCCCGCGCGCGACGTGGCGCGCCAGGGCGCGGTCGGTGAAGGTGATGTGATCGACGAGCCAGTCCACGATCCAGGTGCGGGTCCGGAGCGCCACCGCGGCCGTGGGCCCCGCGACCTCGAACAGGCGCCGCACCTCCTCGAGCTCGCGGACGAAGCGATCGTGCGCCGCGCGGTGCACGGCGTACCCGGGAAACGCGATCTCGCGCATCACCCGCTCCTCCGCCCCGAAGTGCTCGACCACGTGGCCGCGGAGGAACGTGAACAGCGGCTCGACGGCGCCCCCGTCGCCCGCGTCCAGCGCGGCGGACAGCGCCGCGACGCGCCGGAAGAGCTCCTGATGCTGCGCGTCGATCGCCGGGTCTCCCACCGCGAGATCCGGGCTCCACTCGATGATCACCGCCGGTCCCTTCCCTCCCCCGAGCGGCGGAGCATCCCTTGAGGGGCCTCCCTGGGGAAGTCCCGAGTCTCCGCGACCGCCTCTGCGCGGACCCGCGCAACGGGGCGCAAACTATGCCGCCCCCTCCCGCGCGTCGGTGTCCCAACCCCGCGATTTTCATGGCCCCCCTGGAGCGACTGCGGGCACGAAAGCTGCTATCTTCGGCCGCTCCGGTCCACATGCGCCGGCCCCCCTGAGAACACCGCGATGAGCGCCACCGAGACCCCCCGCGAGATCCCGTTCAACTACACTTCGGCCGACGACCGGCAGGCCATCTCCCAGCTCCTCGGTCCCTCCACGTGGCAGAAGCTCGAGGAGCTCCGGGCGCGGCGCGTCACCGGCCGCAGCGCACGGCTGCTCTCGCGGTTCTTCGGCGAGATCCTGATCCACCGGCGGAACCCGTTCCTCTACCAGGAGCTGGTCGAGTCGGCGGCGCGGCGGCGGCGGCTGCTCGAGAACATCGAGAAGGACCTCGGGACGGTCGAGCGGAACGCGAACGGCGAGCCGCGCGTCCTCGAGATCCTCGCCGAGTGCCGCGCGCTCCTCGCCGCGTTCCGGAGCGAGGTGGACGGGGCGCCCGACCTCAGGCGGCGGATCGTGCGCGAGCTCGCGCCCGTCGTGGGCAAGGACGCGGTCCTCTTCGATCCGTTCACGCTGGTGTCCCACGCGACGGACGCGACCGACTGGCGCCTCCACCTGCCCGTCGCGGTCGTGATGCCGGACGACGAGGCGCAGGTCGCGCCGGTGCTCGCCGGAATCGCCCGCCTCGGCCTCAAGGCGATCCCGCGCGGCGCGGGCACCGGGCTGACGGGCGGGGCGGTCCCGCTCCGGCCGGACTGCGTGGTCGTGAACACCGAGAAGCTGAACCGGATCCGCAGCGTCTCGGAGCGGAGCTTCCGGCTGCCCGACGGCCGCGAGGCGCGGGCGCAGGTGCTCGACCTCGAGGCCGGCGTCGTCACCGAGAGGGCGATGGAGCACGCGGCGGAGCGCGGCCTCGTCTTCGCGACGGACCCGACGAGCGCGTGGGCGTGCACCATCGGCGGGAACATCGCCGAGAACGCCGGCGGCAAGGATTGCGTGCAGTGGGGCACCTGCATCGACAACCTCGTCTCCTGGCGGATGGCGATGCCGTCCGGGAACGGCTGGACCGTCGCCCGGACCGATCACGCCCTCCGGAAGATCCTCCCGGAGGACACCGTCACCTTCGAGGTCCGCGACGACCACGGCGCCGTCGTGAAGACGATCGCGCTCCGCGGATCCGAGGTCCGCAAGAAGGGGCTCTGGAAGGACATCACCAACAAGGCGCTGGGCGGCGTCCCCGGGCTGCAGAAGGAGGGCACGGACGGCGTCATCACCTCGGCCGAGTTCATCCTCTACCCGGAGTACGAGGCGAAGCGGACCCTCTGCCTCGAGTTCTTCGGCCCGGACTTCGACGAGGCGAGCCACGTGATCCTCGCGCTCGCCCGCGCGTTCCCGTTCCCGAACGGCGGCGAGGACGCGCTCACCGCGCTCGAGCACTTCGACGACGAGTACGTCCGCGCCATCGACTACAAGGTGAAGGCCGCCCGCGCCGAGACGCCGCGCGCGGTGCTCCTGGTCGACGTCGTGGGGCACACGCCCGAGCAGGCGCAGCGCGGGGTCGAGAAGATCCGGCACGTCCTCGAGGCGCACCCGAACACGGAGCTCTTCGAGGCGCGCGACGCCGCGGAGGGGAAGCGGTTCTGGGCGGACCGCAAGAAGCTCGGCGCCATCGCCCGGCGCACGAACGCCTTCAAGATGAACGAGGACATCGTCCTCCCCCTCGACCAGCTCGCGCCGTTCGCGCGCTTCCTCGACGAGATGAACGGCGCCGAGGAGCGGCACGCGCAGGGCCGGTTCGTCGATGGGGCGGAGGAGATCCTCCGCGCCGCGACGCCGCCGAAGGACGACCCCGAGTGGCTCGCCGCGAAGATCCCGGCGGCGCTCGAGCGGTGCGCGCGGGCGCGGGACGCCATCGCGAACGCCGGCCCGAAGGAGCTCCGGTCGCTCGCTGTGCTCGGCGAGTTCCGCGCCGATCTCGGGCAGCGCGTCCGCGGCTACCCGGACCTGGTGAAGGCGCTCGACGCCGCGCACAAGCACGTGCGCGACCGGCTCATCGTCCTCGCGACGCACATGCACGCGGGCGACGGGAACGTGCACGTGAACGTGCCGGTCCTGTCCAACGACCGCGAGATGCTGAAGCGGACCGAGCACGTCATCGACGTCGTGATGGCGAAGGTGATCGAGCTCGGCGGCGTCGTCTCCGGCGAGCACGGCATCGGCGTCACCAAGCTCAAGTACCTCGAGCCGGAGCGCATCGCGGAGCTGTCCGCGCACCGGCGCGAGGTGGACCCGGCCGGTCTCATGAACCCGGGGAAGCTCGAGGACGTCGACGTCCTCGACCGCGTCTTCACGCCGTCGTTCAACCTCCTCGAGCTCGAGGCGCGCATCCTCCAGCACGGCCAGCTCGAGGAGCTCGCGAAGTCGATCGCGCACTGCGTGCGCTGCGGCAAGTGCAAGCCGGACTGCTGCGTCTACCACCCGGCCCGCGGGATGTTCTTCCACCCGCGGAACAAGAACCTCGCGATCGGCGCGCTCATCGAGGCGCTGCTCTACGACGCGCAGCGCGAGCGGACGACCACGTTCGAGCTGCTCCGGTGGCTCGAGGAGGTCGCCGATCACTGCACGATCTGCCACAAGTGCGTGAAGCCGTGCCCGGTGGACATCGACTCCGGCGAGGTCTCGGTGCTGGAGCGCGAGATCCTCGCGAGCTGGGGCTACAAGCGGACGACGGCGGCGACGGGCGCGATCCTCGGCTACCTCGACAGCCGCTCGCCGACCTACAACAAGCTCTTCCGCAACACCGTCGTCCGCATCGGCGGCGCGCTCCAGCGCACCGGCTGCGACGTCGCGGCGCCGCTCCAGCCCGCCGACGGCAAGCCGCGGTCGTACGCGCTCCAGATGCTCCGGTCGCCGACCCCGCCGGTGCCCGCGGAGACGCTCCGCGACGTGCTCCCCGCCTGCGAGCCGGACCAGGTGCTCGTGTTCGAGCCGCAAGCGGAGGCGGCGCGCTCGGTCTTCTACTTCCCGGGCTGCGGCTCGGAGCGGCTCCAGTCGCACATCTCGATGGCGACGATCCACGTGCTGCTCGAGCTCGGCACGCGCGTCGTCCTGCCGCCGCCGTTCCTCTGCTGCGGGTTCCCCGCGCACGCGAACGCGAAGACCGAGATGTACTCGCAGACGGTCCTCCGCGACACCATCCTCTTCAGCCAGATCCGCGAGATGTTCAGCTACCTCTCGTTCGACGGCTGCGTCGTCACCTGCGGCACCTGCCGCGAGGGGCTCGACGTGATGGAGGCCGGCAAGCTCTTCGGCGGCCGGATCGTCGACGTCGCGGCGTACGCGGTCGAGCGTGGGCTGAAGCTCGACCCTTCGACTCCGGGCCCGCGGGGCGGGCCCTACGCTCCGGGTGAACGGCGGGAAGAGTGGCAATACCTCTACCACCCGCCCTGCCACGACTCGCTCCAGGGCAAGGCGCAGGACGTGCTGGTGAAGCTCGGCGGGTTCGGGAAGGTCGAGACGGTCCCGCACTGCTGCTCGGACGCGGGGACCCTTTCGCTCTCGCGCCCGGACATCACCGACGCGATGCTGCACCGGAAGCGCGAGGCGCTCGGGGAGGCGCTCCACGCCCGGCCGCGCGGCGCCACGGTCCTCACGAACTGCCCGTCGTGCGTCCAGGGCCTCGGGCGCAACGCCGCGATGGGCGTCGTGCCGAAGCACCTCGCGATCGCGATGGCCGAGAAGATCACCGGCGACGGCTGGCTCGAGCGCTTCAGGGCGCAGGCGGCGGCGGCGCGCGCGATCCAGTTCTGAGCAGGAGGCGGCGCGCCGTCCGGGCGCGCCCCCCTCGCCTTCTCCCTGCAGGAAGGAAGCACTCCCCGCCGCGCTCGCTGCTTCGGGGTATGCTCGCCCCGGGATTCGGGAGGGGAACATGTGGGGATTCCTGCTCTTCTGCGGGCTCGCGGCCTGGATCGCGATCGGCTTCGCACAGCGGAAGCGGCGCGAGCGAGAGCTCGAGGAGAAGCTCGCGACGCTCGCGAGGCGCGTGCGGGAGCTCGAGACGGCGCGGGCGGTCGGCGCGAGCGTGACTGCCGGCGGCGCCGGGACCACGAACGCGACCGTGATCGCGGGCGGCCCCCCTCACCCCGGCCCTCTCCCCCCGCTGGAGCGGGGGGAGAGGGAGGTCATCTTCGAGACCTCGATCACGACCCCGACTCCGACCGCGACCGCGACCCCAACCGCGACCGCGACCCCAACCGCGACCGCGACCGCGACCCCAACCTCCACGCCGAGCGCGACCCCGACGCCGAGCGCGTCTCCGACCGGCGCCGACCTCCCTCCCCCGCTCCCGCCCCTCCCGCCATCGGCGTCGCCGCCTCCGCCCCGGCCGCCGCGCTTCACGCTCGCCCTCCGCGTCGACTGGGAGCGGCTCGTCGGCGTGAAGCTGTACTCGTGGCTCGCTGGCGTCGCCATCGTCGTCGCGGCCGTGTCCTTCGCCCGCTACTCCGTCGACCACGGCTGGGTCACCGCGCCGGTCCGGCTCGCGATCGGAGTCGCCGCCGGGATCGCGCTCCTCGTCGGCGGCGAGACGCGACGCGCGCAGCGGTACCGCGTCACGGCCCAGGCGCTCGCCGCGGGCGGCATCGCGACCCTCTTCTCGACCTTCTACGCGGCCCACGCGCTGTGGGGCCTCGTCCCTGCGCTGCCCACTTTCGGCCTCCTCGCCCTCGTCGCCGCCGTCGCGGTCCTCCTCTCCATCCGGCGCGACGCGCTCGTGGTGGCGCTCCTCGGGCTCGTCGGCGGGTTCGCGACCCCGTTCCTGCTCTCCACCGGCGAGAACCGGCCCATCGGCCTCTTCTCCTACCTGCTGCTGCTGAACGTGGGCCTCTCGTGGGTCGCGCACCGCAAGCGGTGGCCACTGCTCTCCGCGGCCTCGCTGCTCTTCACCGCCGTGTACCAGGCCGGCTGGGTGGCGAGGTTCCTCGACGCGGCGCAGCTGCCGCTCGCGGTGGGCATCTTCCTCGTGTTCCCGGTCGTCGGGTTCGCGGGGCTCGCGCTCGCGCGCCGCCGCGAAGCCGGCGCCGCGACGCCGCCGCTCGAGCGCTTCACGGCGATCGCGGGCGCCGTCCCGCCTGCGGTGTTCGCGCTCTGGATCGCCGCGAGCGGGAGCTTCGGGGACCGCTGGCCGCTCCTGCTCGGCTTCCTCGCCGTGGTCGCGCTCGGGCTGTCCGCGGTCGCGACGTGGCAGGGTCCCCGCTGGCTCCACCTCGCCGGTGCCGGAGCGGTGCTGGTGACGCTCGCGGCGTTCCTGGCGCGCTCGTTCCAGGCGGACGCGTGGCCGGGGCTCGCGCTCTTCCTCGCCGCCTTCGTGCTGCTGTACCTCGGCGCGCCGCTCGCCGCGGCGCGGCTCGGCCGCGATCTCCGCGACGAGGGCCGCCTCGGCGCGCTCGCGGCGCCGCTCGTGCTCGCCGCCTTCCCCGTCGTCGCGGTGCGGCTGCCGGCCCCGTCCCCGGCGGCCTTCCTCCTCCCGCTGCTCGCCCTCACCGCCGCGTGCGCCGCGTACGCGATCGTCCGCCGCGACGCCCGCGTGCACCTCGCCGCGGCCGCGCTCGCCCTCGCCGCGGAGGCCGCCTGGTCGACGTTCCACCTCGCGCCGTCCACGCTGCTCGCGACGCTCCTCGCGTACGCCGCGACGGGCGCGCTCTTCCTCGCGGTGCCCCTCGTCGCCGAGCGGCTCGGGCGGCCGCTCCAGGGCGCCGCGGCCGGACCGCTCCTCCTCGCCTGCACCGGCCTGCTCGTGTTCCTCGGCGGGACCCCGGTCGCGACCGCCGGCCTCGGCGCGCTCGCGGGGCTCGTCGTCCTCGCCGCCGCGTTCCAGGCGGCGCTGTTCCGGGAGGCGGCGCTCGGGCGAACGCCGCTCCTCGCGCTCGGCGGCGTCCTCCTCGGCCTGGTCGCGCTCGCGCTCTGGTGGGTGCAGGCGCTCGCGGCCGCGGTGACGCTCCCGGCGGTGCTCGCGGCCGGGGCGCTCGCGCTCGTCGCCCTCGCGGGCGCCCTGCTCGCCGCGCCGGGCGTCCCGGAGGGCGACGCCGCGCGCGCGTTCCGGGCGGGCCCGTTCCTGGGGCTCGCCGGGCACGTGTTCCTCCTCGTCGTGGTCCTCCGGGCGGAGCTCGCGCTGCCACCGGGGGCGTGGCTCGCGGTCCTCGGGGCGCTCGACCTGGCCTTCCTCGCGGCGGCCCTCCGCGCCGGGCGCGGCGACCTCCTGCTCGGCGCCGCCGTCGCGTCCGTCGCCGTCCTCGGCGGCTTCGAGGTCGCCCTCGGCGCGGAGCCCGGCGTCGCCGGCGCGGGCGCGGCGGCCGCCCTCGCGCTCGCCGCGCTCGGGAGCGGCGGCTTCCTCGCCGCGCAGCGCACCGGGGCCGAGCCGCGCGGCCGCCCCGGTCCCTTCGTCCTCGGCGCGGCAGCGGCGCTCCACGGCGCGCAGGTCGTGCTCTACCTCGCGACGCTCGGCGCCGGCCTCCCACTCGCCGTCCTCGTCCCCGCCCACGCCGCCCTCGTCCTCGGGCTCCTCCTCGTCGCCTGGCGGGCCCCGGCCGGAAGCCTCGCGATCTCGGCGTCGACGGCGGTCGCGCTCGCGCCCCTCGCGCTCGATGGCGCCGATCCCGCCGCGCGGCTCTGGCTCGCGGTGCCGCTCCACCTCCTCTGCGCCGGTTACGCGCTCGTGCGGGCGCGCCGCGCGCCCGGCGAGCGGCTCCCGTTCGCGGGCGCGATCGCCTCCAGCGCCCTCGCGTTCCTCGTCCTGCGCCCGGCGCTGCTCGAGCTCGGCGCCGCGCCGGGGATCGGCCTGCTCCCCGTCGCGCTCGCGCTGCTCCTCGTGCCGCACCTCGTCCTGCTCGTCCGGCTCGAGCCGGCGGCGACGCGCGACGCCGGCCGGCTCGCCGCGGTGGCGGGCGCCATCCTCGCCCTCGTCACGGTGGCGATCCCGCTCCAGCTCGAGAAGCAGTGGATCACCGTCGGCTGGGCGCTGCAGGCCGCGGCGCTCGCCGCGCTCTGGCGCCGGATCCCGCACCGCGGCCTCCTCGCCTGGAGCACCGCGCTGTTCGCCGCGGTGTTCGTCCGCCTCGCGCTCAACCCGTCCGTCTTCGCGTACCACCCGAGGAGCGCGACCCCGATCTGGAACTGGTACCTGTACGCGTACCTGCTGGCCGCGGCGGCCCACTTCGCGGGCGCGCGCCTCCTCGCGCCGGGCCGCGCGCGCCTCGCGCCCGGGACCCCGCCGCTCGCGCCGCTCCTCGGCGCCGCCGGCGGGGTGCTCCTCTTCGTGCTCGTGAACATCGAGATCGCCGACTTCTGGTCCGAGGGTGGGCGGATCGCGTTCCGGTTCTCCGCGGGGCTCGCGCCGGACCTGACCTACACCATCGCGTGGGCGCTGTTCGCCATGGGCGTGCTCGCGGCGGGCGTCGCGCTCCGCAGCCGGGGCACGCGCGTCGCGTCCATCGGGCTCCTCGCGGCCACCGTGCTGAAGGCGTTCCTGCACGACCTCGCGCGCCTCGACGGCCTGTACCGCGTCGCGTCGTTCGTGGGGCTCGCGGCGAGCCTCGCCGCCGTCGCCGTGGTCCTGCAGCGGTTCGTCCTCCGCGCGCCCGACGCGCCGCCCGGACGGGAGGCCACCTGATGTCGCGCCCCACCGCATCCCTAGTCCTCGCCGCCGCCCTCGGGCTCGCCTCCGTGGCGCGCGCCGCGGAGCCGGCCGCCGGCGGCGCGCCCGCAGGCGCCGTCTCGCGCTTCGCGGTGCTGCCGGCCGGCGCGGGGCTCCAGCGGCTCGAGGCCCCCGCCGCGTTCCTCTCGGCGTCCGCGGCGGGCGATCTCGCGGATCTCCGGCTGGTGGACGCCACAGGGCGGGAGGTGCCATGGCTCCTCGTGCCGCCGCCGGATCCCGCGCCGCGCTTCGTCCGGGCGGCCTCCGTCCGGCCCATCCCCCGCACGAAGGTGGAGAGCGGTGACGAGGCCGACCTCGGCGAGCTCCGGGACGTCGCCGGCGTCCGGCTCGGCTGGGGCGGCGCGTGTCTCCTCTTCCAGAAGCGCGTCCGCGTGGAGGGGAGCGCCGACGGCCGGCGCTGGACGACGCTCGCCGACGGCGAGACCGTCTACGCGCTGGCGGCGGAAGGGCGCGACGGCTGCGCTCCAGCGGAGCGGCTCGTCCGCGACACGCTCCGGTTCGCGCCGGCGCGGGTCCGGTGGCTCCGCGTCGTCCTCGACGACCGCCGCACGCCCCGCCTCCCGCCGCTCCGATCCGCCGCCGCGCTGCTCGCGGACGGCGCGGCGCCCGCGGGCCCTCGCGTCCCGCTCCGGGTCGAGCCGCGCGCCGGGGAGCCCGGGACGTCGCGGTACGCCCTCACCCTGCCCGGGCCGCACCTGCCCGTCCGCGCGATCGTCGTCGGCACCGCGACCGGGCGGGTGTGGAGGCCGGCCCGGGTCCTCGAGCAGCGGCTCGCCGGCGCCCGGCTCGAGCCGGTCGAGCTCGGCGCCGGCGTCCTCGTGCGATCGGAGCGCGACGGCGTCGTCGCGGCCGACCTCGCGATCCCGGTCGGCGCACCGGAGGAGCTCGAGCTCGAGCTGGCGGTGGACGACGGCGACAACGCCCCGCTCGCCGCCCTGACCGCCGCCGCCGAGCTGGCGCCCGCGCCGGCGATCGTCTTCGAGAGCGCGGACGGCGCGCCCCTCGAGGCGCGCCTCGGCGACCCCGCCCTGCGCGCCCCGCGCTACGACCTCGAGGCGCTCCGGCCCGCGCTCGGCGGGATGCGAGCCGCTGCCGCGCACGTGGGCGCCCCGCTCGGTCCCGTGGCTTCGGTCGGCGCCGCCGCGACCGCCGCGCCGCCGGACGGCGTCGCCGCGGGCGCGGCGGTGGACCGCCGTGTCTTCCAGCTCTCCCGGACCGTCGCCGCGGCGCCGCCCGGCCTCGCCGCCGTCGCGCTCGACGCGGCGGTCCTCGCGCGGAGCCCGACGCTCGCGGACGTCCGGCTCGTCGGTCCGGACGGGCGGCAGGTGCCGTACCTGGTCGAGCGCCGGGACGCGCCGCTCGCGGTGCCGCTCGGCCCGCCGGCGCCCGCGGGCGGCGTCGAGGCGCTGGCCCGCAGCGGCACGCGGCTGGTCGCGCTGCCGCTGCCGGAGCCCTCGCTCCCGGCCGGGCGGCTCGTCGTGGAGACCAGCGCGCGCGTGTTCCGCCGCGACGTGCGGGTCTACGCCGATCCACCCGACCATGGCCCGCGGCGTCCGGTGCTGCTCGCGTCCGCGACCTGGGCGCACGCCGACCCCGCGCGGCCCGCGCCACCGCTGGCGCTCGACCTGCCGGCGCTCGAGGGCGAGCGCCTCGTCCTCGCCGTGGACGACGGCGACAACGCGCCCCTCCCCCTCGCGGCGGCGCGGCTGCTCGTGCCGGCGTACCGGCTGCGCTTCTTCCACCCCGGCCCGGAGCTGGCGCTCGTGCACGGCGCGCCGGACCTGGCGCCGCCGCGCTACGATCTCGCGCTGCTCGCGCCGCGCCTGCGCGCCGCGCCCGCGCGCGAGGTGGCGCTCGGCCCCGCGCCGGCGAGGCTCGCCGGGCGCGCACCGGGCGCGGCGGGGCGGACCGCGTTCTGGGTCGTGCTCGGGATCGCCGTCTCGGGGCTGCTCGCGCTCGTCGGGCGCCTCGTCGTGAAGAGCGGCCCGCCCGCGGCACCGTCACCGTGAGCGCCCCCGCGCGGTGCGCTCCCAGGTGGGCGACCCGGCCCCGGCGAGGCGCGCCGCGGCCGGTGCGGCGCCTCATCGTCTCCTCGACGGGAGTGCTCCCGCGGAGCGTGTATGAAGAGGGTCCTGTGGGTCGCGCTGCTCGCCTCGGGCTGCGCGCACGTCGCCATCCGGAAGGTCTCCGACTGCGAGAGGTTCCAGGCCGAGCAGCGCGTCGAGTGCAGCGCCTGCGTCGTGCAGAACGAGGCCCAGGGCTGGCTCGGCACCTACGAGTACCGGCCGGACGCGGCGGCGGGGAGCCGCTGCGTGCGCGTGAAGTGACGATCGCGGCCCGCGGCGCGGGCTACCGCGACGACAGCGTGAGCGGCACCTCGATCCGGACCGGGTCGCCCTTGAACTTCGGGAAGACCATCAGGCGCGCCGCGCTCTTGAGGCAGGCGCCGAGCGCCGTCGCGTTGAGCTGCACGTCGTCGAGCGTCGGGTAGGTGACCGACCCGTTCGGCTGGATGTTCAGCCGCAGCGCCACCTTCCGGCCGTCGAGCGGAAGGTCCGAGTCCTTCCCGGCGGTGGCGATGCAGTTGTCGAACGCCTTGCGGGTCGACGCGAGGACCTTCTGGATCTGGTCCTGGGACAACCCCTCGGACACGTCCGGCAGATCGACCTTCGCCTCCTGCCGCGGCGGCGGCTCGGGCGCGGCCGCCGGCTGCGTCGCGGGCGCCGGCTGCGGCGCGGCCGCGACGACCTTCTCCGGCTTCGGCTCGATCTTCCGCTCGGCGCGTCGCGCCGGCTCGCGCTGGCGCTCCGGGGCGCGCTCGACGCGGGCGGGCTTCGGCGGCGGCTCGGCCTTCGGGGCCGGCGCCGGGGCAGGCTCCGGCTCCGGTGCGGCGGCGACCGGCTCCGGCGCCTTCTCGACGACCGGCTCCGGGGCGGGCGCCGGCGGCGGTGCCGGGGCGGGCACCACCGCGGTCGCGACCGGCGGCGGCGCCGCCGCGGGGGCGGTCTTCTTCCCGCCCATCAGCGCGAAGACCAGGATGCCGATCATCACGAGCACGCCCGCGCCGATGAGCGCGAACGGGATGCCCTGCTTGCGGGGCGGCGGCCTCGGGATGTCCGGCACCTTCGGCGGGGCGAGGGGCGGCGACGTGTCCTCCGGGTGAGCGGCTCGCGCATCGGCCGCCGCAGCCGCGTCGAGCTCGGCCCGGATCGGCGCGAACGGATCGGCGGCCGGACCGCCGAACGTCTCGGGCAGCGACGACCGCGCCGCCGCGAGGAAGGGATCCAGCGGCTCCGCCTGGGGAACGGCGGCCTCCGCCTCGGGCTCGGCCTCGGCGCCGGCCGTCGCCGGCGAGTCCGCGAACAGGTCGACGTAGCCGGTGTCCCCCGGCGGAGGCGCGAAGTCGGGGTCCGGCTCGAGCGCGGCGGGCGGCGCCGCGAACGGGACGGGCGTCGGCGCCGGGAAGGGCAGCGGCGTCACGGAGGCGACCGGCGGCGGCGTGCGCGCCGAGCTCTCCTGCGAGGCCTCCGCCCGCGACAGCGACAGCTCGGTCGTGGCGGCGAGAGCGACGCCGTTCGTCGGCGTCGGCGTCGGCGAGGTGACGGGGACGAACGGCTCCGGCGCGCGAGCGTCCGATCCGATCTCCCGCGCGCTCGGCGCCGCCGTCGACGTGGCGGGCGTCGCGGCCGACGTCGCCGCCGCGCCCTTCACCACGATGAGGTGGCCGCACGCCTTGCACTTCAGCTTGTAGACGCGGCCCGGGACGGGCTTGTCGGCGGTGGCGTACTTCTTCCCGCACCGCTCGCAGGAGAATTTCACAGGAGGAATCCTACATTTGCCGCTCGCGGGGGCGCAAGGACGCCGGCGCCGCCATGGCGGTGGTACCCGCGCTGCGGCGAGGGCGCGCGCTAGCCCGGGTCGCCTTCCTCGCGGACGACCGCGCCGACCGCCACGACCTCGCCTCCGACGCGCACCGGGTAGTACGTCGCGAGGAACCGGCGCGTGGTGCCGGGGAAGGCGGGTGTCTCACCCTCGACCACCACGTCGTACGGCGCGCCCGACGCGATCACCTTCCGGAACGCGTCGTCGAGCGCCTCTCCCGGAAAGCCGGGCAGGATCTCGCGAACCGACCGGCCGACGTGCGCCTCCGGGGACGACCCGGTGATGCGCGCGAGGTGCGCGCTCACCCTCAGGAAGCGCATCTCGCGGTCGAACAGCGCGAGCCCGATCGGCGCCGCGGCGAGGGCGGCGTCGAGGGTGGCGGCGTTCCACTCGGCCTCCGCGCGATGGCGCGAGGCAGCCTCGTACAGCCGCGCGCGCTCGAGCGCCTGCGCGCACGGGATGGCGAGCATCCGGACGAAGGCCTTCTCGTCGGGCTCGAACCGATGCGGCGCCGGGAACCCCACCGTGAGCGCGCCGAGCGTCTCGCCGCCCGCGAGGAGCGGCACGACGGCCCAGGCGCCCTCGCCGCGCTCCGCGCGCTGATCCTCGAGCTCCGGGAAGCGCCCCGTGATCTCCTCCGGCGACTCGAGCCAGAGCGCCTTGCCGGTGCGGACCACCTCGGCGGCGGGGCCGGGCGTGTCGATGGGGACGACCGTGCCGACCGGCACGACGGAGACGCCGTGTCGCGCGAGCAGCACGAGCCGGTCCGGCCGCTCGAGCGCGTGCAGGTCGGCGGCGGTCGCGCCGAGCGCGGCGAGCCCGCGGAACGCCGCCTCGGCGACGCCGCGGGGCGTGGCGGCGCCGGAGAGCGCCGCCGCGGTGGAGTGGATCTGCGTCAGGCGCTCGGTGAGCCGCCGCTGCGACTCGAACAGTCGCGCGCGCTCCAGCGCCTGCGCCGCCTGCTGCGCGAGCGCGAGGACGAAGCTGCGGTCCTCGTCGCCGAGCCGCCGCCCTTCCGGGAACGTGAGCGCGAGGACGCCGACGCTGCGCGACTCCATGCGGAGGGGCACGGCGACCCACGCCCCCTCGTGGCGGCGCGCGCGACCCGGCTCGAGCTCGGGGTACGCGGCGGCGATGGCGTCCGCGTCGTCGAGGAAGATCGGCTCGCCTCGCTCGAGCGCGTCCGTGTGCGGCGCGTGGGCACCGAGCGGCACGGCCGCGAGCCGCTCCCGGAGCCCCGGATCGTCCCCGTGGCCGAACAGCAGCTCCAGCCGGTCGTCCGGCGTCCGGTAGAAGATCGCGCCCTCCTGGGCGCCCAGTCCGAGGAGCCCCCGGAACACGACCGCGGCGACCTCCGCCGGGAGGAGCGCCGCGGAGAGCGCGCCGGTGACCGTCTGGAGCGCCTGCAGCCGGTCCGCGAGCCGCTTCTGCGCCTCGTAGAGCCGGGCGCGCTCGAGCGCCTGCGCGCACTGCTGCGCGACGGCGATGACGAAGTCGCGCTCCTCCGCGTCGAACACGCGCTCGCTGTCGAACCTGAGGCCGAGCGCGCCGCGCGAGCGGTCCGCGACGAGCGGGATCGCCGCCCACGCGACGTCGCCCTCGGAGGCGACGAGCGACGCCACGTCCGGGAACCGCTCCCGGATCGCCGCCAGCGTTCCCAGCCAGACCGGCGCGCCGGTCCGGTACGCCTCGGCGCACGGGAGCGCCGCGTCGGCGGCGATGCGGCGGTAGCGGTGGGCGAACTCGTCGGAGAGGCCGAGCCCGTGCACCAGCTCCAGCGCGCCCGTCTCGCGCTCCCAGAACAGCGTCACCGCCCGCGCACCCACGAGCCCGAGGCCGCGGTCGAAGATGAGCCGCGCCACGTCCTCCGGCGTCGCCGCGGCGGAGAGCGCGGCCGTGAGGTCCTGGAGCCGCTCCAGCCGCTCCAGGCGGAGCCGGGCGGGGTCGGCGCGGAGCTGTTCGAGGAGCGCCTTCACGGTGGGGTTTGAATTAGCAGGGCGCCCACCCCGCGTGGGGGCTTTTTAGGGTTTTCCGTCGCACCCGGTCCGGCCCGGCGCGGCCGAGTCCCCTGGTTAATCGAGGGCATGGACTTCTTCCAGGATCCCCCCTCCCTCGGAAACGCCTGGACGGACGACCCCCTCCTCCGCGAGCACCTCGCCCGCCTGCTGCCGCCGGAGGCCCTGGCGAGCATCACGCCGGAGCTGGAGGAGGTCGGCGGGATCGCGACGGGGCCGCTCCTCGCGCTGCAGACGGAGGACCGGAACGCGGAGCCCGCGCTCGTCCAGTGGGACGCGTGGGGCCGCCGCGTGGACCGGATCGCCCTCACGGCCGTGTGGCGCGAGGCGGCGCGGCTCGCGGCGCGACACGGCCTCGTCGCCGTCGCGTACGAGCGGCGCCTCGGAGCGCGCTCCCGCCTCCACCAGATGGCGCTCGTCCACCTCCTGGAGCCGTCGATGGACACGTACGCGTGCCCGCTCGCGATGACCGACGGCGCCGCGCGGACGCTCCTCGACCTCGCGCCCGCGGGGATCGTCGAGCGCGCCGTCCCGCGACTCACGTCGCGGGACCCGGCGCGCGCGTGGACCAGCGGCCAGTGGATGACGGAGCGGACCGGCGGCTCCGACGTGTCCCGCACCGAGACCGTCGCCCGCCGGGACGGCGACGGGTGGCGCCTCCACGGCACGAAGTGGTTCAGCTCCGCCTCGACCGCCGAGATGGCGCTCGCGCTCGCGCGGCCGGAAGGGAACCCGCCGGGCTCGCGCGGCCTCGCGCTGTTCTACGTCGAGACGCGCGACGCCGACGGCACGCCGAACGGCATCCTCGTGAACCGGCTCAAGGAGAAGCTCGGCACCCGCAAGCTCCCGACCGCGGAGCTCACGCTCGACGGCGCGCGCGCCCTCCCCGTCGCCGGGCTCACGGACGGCGTCCGGGCCGTGGCGCCCATGCTGAACGTGACGCGGACCTGGAACGCGGTCGTCGCGGTGTCGTACATGGCCCGCGGACTCGCGCTCGCGCGCGACTACGCCCGGCGCCGCAGCGCGTTCGGCGCGCCGCTCCTCGAGAAGCCGCTCCACGCCGACACGCTCGCGGCCCTGGAGGCGGAGCGCGAGGCGGGGTTCCTGCTCGCGTTCCGTGCCGCCGCGCTGGTCGGCGCCGCCGAGGCCGGCGAGGCGACCGCGGGAGAGCGCGCCCTGCTGCGGGTCGTCACGCCGCTCGCGAAGCTCACCACCGGGAAGCAGGCCGTGGCGGTCCTGTCGGAGGTCGTCGAGGCGTTCGGCGGCGCCGGCTACGTCGAGGACACCGGGATCCCGCGGCTGCTCCGGGACGCGCAGGTCCTGCCCATCTGGGAGGGCACGACCAACGTCCTCTCGCTCGAGGCGCTCCGCGCCCTCGCGACCGAGGGCGCGCCGGAGGCGGTCGCCGGCGAGGTGCGCGGCGCGCTGGCGGCAACCCGCGAGCCGGCGCTTCGCCCCGCGGTGGAGGCGTGCGAGGTCGCGCTCGGGCGGGTCCGCGCCGCGCTCGGCGCGGGAGGCGCGGGCGCCGAGGCGGACGCGCGGCGCATCGCCCTCACCCTCGGCCGGACGCTGGCGCTCGCGCTGCTCGCGGCGCACGCGCAGTGGTGCCTCGACGCCGGCCGCGGACGGCGCGCGCTCGCCGCCGCCCGCCGGTTCGCGCGCGCCGGCGTGGACCTGCTCGACACCGGCGGCCCGCCGGACGAGTCGGCCCTCCTCGCCCGCGCCGGCGAGTAGCGGGCCCGCGCGCGGGGCTCGCCTCCGTCAGGTCCCGAAGACCTGCTTCAGGAACTTCATCGCCGCGCTCCACGACTTCACGTCGGCGTCATGGTCGTAGGCGAGCCCCTCCACCCCCGCCTTGTTCGCGTCGGGGTTCGTGAAGCTGTGCTTCGCGCCCGGGTAGGTGATGACCTCCACCTTCGCGCCGGAGTCCTTCATCTCCTGCTCGAACTGCTGGACCTGCTCCGGCGGGACCATGGGATCCGCGCCGCCGGTCTGGACGAGGATCGCGGGCTTGATCTTGCCGGGCTCGGCGGGCCCGAGGGCGGGCTCGAGCGCGCCGTGGAAGGTGACCACCGCGCCGAGGTCCTCGCCGGCGCGCGCCATCCTGAGCGCGACCCCGCCCCCGAAGCAGTACCCGAACGCCGCGATCTTCTCGGGATCGACCTGCGGCTGCTGCTTCAGCACGGCGAGCGCCGCGTCGAACCGCGCCGCGACGACCTGCGGGTCCTTCGTCGCCTCCTGGGCGAACGCCATCGCGTCCTTCGGGTGCGTCGTCACCTTCCCGTTCCCGTACATGTCGAGCGCGAAGCCGACGTAGCCCGCCTTCGCCAGGCGCCTCGCCTGGTTCCGGGCGTGCTCGTTCTGCCCCCACCACTCGTGCACGACGAGCACGCCGGGGCGCTTCCCCTTGGCCGCGTCGTCCCAGGCGAGGAAGCCGTGCAGGACCGTGTCTCCCTGCCGGTACTCGATCTTCCTCGTCTGGACCTTGGCCGCCGCCGCCGTCGCGATCGCGCAGGCGGAGACGGCGGAGAGGATCTTCGTGAGCGTCATGACGCCTCCTGGGTGGAGGGTCGTGGCGGGCGAGCCGGGGGCGCGCAAGGTCTCTCGCGGGACGGGCGGCGCTCGTCGCGGGCGGCCCGATCGATTACCGTTGGTCCGTGGCGAGGCGCGAGCGCGAGGCGGGGCCGGAGCGGCCCCCGGAGCCGAGGGGTGAGACGGTGCGCGAGGCGCTCCGGCGGGCCCTCCGCGCCGGCGGGGCCACCGCGAAGGACCTCTCGGCCGAGGTCGGCATCCGCGAGCGGGACGTCGCGGAGCACCTCGAGCACTTGCAGCGGTCGCTCGCGCACCGCGGCGAGCGGCTCGTGGTGGAGCCGGCCGCGTGCCTCGCGTGCGGGCACCGGTTCGAGGGGAGGACGCGGCTGTCGAGGCCGGGCGCGTGCCCGGAGTGCCGCTCGACGCGGATCGATCCCCCGGTCTTCTCCATCGTGGGGGAGCGGTAGTCGCCCTACTCCGCCTTCGGCGCCGCCGGCGCCTCCTCGTACACGCTCACCGTCTTCACGTTGACGAACTCGCGGATGCCGTCCCGCGCCAGCTCCCGTCCGTACCCCGACCGCTTCACGCCGCCGAACGGCAGCCTCGGGTCCGACGCGACCATCGCGTTCACGAACGTCGCGCCGGCCTCGACGTCGTTCATGAACCGCTGCCGCTCCTCGGGGTCGTTGGTCCAGACGCTCGAGCCCAGGCCGAACGGGATGTCGTTCGCGACGGCGATCGCCGCGTCCACGTCCTTCACCCGGAAGATCATCGCGACCGGACCGAAGATCTCCTCGCGGTACGACGGCGACGCCGGGGTCACGCCGGCGAGCACGGTGGGCGGGTAGTACGCGCCCTTGCCCGGCAGCGGCTTCCCTCCGCAGAGGACGCGGGCGCCGGCCTTCACCGCCGCCTCGACCTGGGCCACGAGCTTGTCCCGCTCCGACGGCGAGACGAGCGGCCCGACGTCCGTGTCCGCCGCCATCGGATCGCCGACCCGGAGCGCCTGCATCCGCTCCACGAACGCCTGCTCGAACCGGTCGTAAACCGCGTCGTGCACGATGAACCGCTTCGCGGCGATGCAGGACTGCCCGTTGTTGATGGTCCGCGCCGCCACCGCGACCTTCACCGCGCTCTCGAGGTTCGCGGAGGGCATCACCACGAAGGGATCGCTGCCGCCGAGCTCCAGGACGGTCTTCTTGATGACGCGCCCGCAGATCGACGCGACGGACGCGCCGGCGGCCTCGCTGCCGGTGAGCGTCGCCGCCTTCACGCGGTCGTCCTCGAGGATGCGCCCGACCCGCGACGAGCCGACCAGCAGCGTCTGGAAGCAGCCCTCCGGGAAGCCCGCCTCCCGGAAGATCTCCTCGATGGCGAGCGCGCACTGCGGGACGTTCGAGGCGTGCTTGAGGAGGCCGACGTTCCCGGCCATGAGGGCGGGCGCGGCGAACCGGAACACCTGCCAGAAGGGGAAGTTCCAGGGCATCACCGCCAGCACCGGGCCGAGCGGCAGGTACCGCACGAAGGAGCGCGTCGCGCTCGACTTCAGCTCCTCGTCGGCGAGGAACCGCTCCGCGTTCTCCGCGTAGAAGCGGCAGGCGGACGCGCACTTCTCGGCCTCGGCGATGGCGGACTTCAGCGTCTTCCCCATCTCCGAGGTCATGATCCGGCCCCAGTGCTCCTTCTTGCGCTCGAGCACCTCGGCGGCGCGCGTCATGTGCGCGGCGCGCTCGGCGAAGGGCCGGCGGCGCCAGGCGCGGAAGGTCTCGTCCGCGCGGGCGAGCTTGCGCTCCAGCTCCGCGTCGGAGAGCTCGTCGAACCGGGCGAGGACCTCGCCCGTCGCGGGGTTCACCGACGACATCGTGGCCATGAAGTCCGTTCCTTTCGTGGGCAGAGCTTCGGCGATAATGTGGTGCGGGTGCCGACACATAACACGGCCGGAGGGGACGCGCGGAGCGCGGCGCGGTCCTCCGCCCGGGGGGCCGCGGCGGTCTGCACCGCGGTCGCCGCGGCGCTCCTCTGGTCGCTCCTCGTCGCGGCGAGCCCGCCCCGGTTCTTCGCGTACGCGGCCCCGTTCTGCCTCGGCTGGATCGGCCTGTCGGCGCTCGCCGCCCCGCCCGGGCTCCTCGCCCGGCTCCGGCCGCGCGCGGTCGACGTCGCCCTCGGCGTCGCGACGGGCCTCCTCCTCTACGCCGGGTCGCGCCTCTTCCTGTGGGCGTTCTGCGGCGGCTTCACCGACGCGCTCTGCGCGCCGCTCGCCGCGATGTTCGACCGCTTCCGGACCCGCGCGCTGCTGCCCGGGCTCGCGCTCTTCTTCCTGGTGGCACCCGCAGAGGAGGCCTTCTGGCGCGGCGTCGTCCAGGCCCGGCTCGCGACGCGGCTCGGAGCGGCGCGCGCCGTCGTCGTCGCGACGGGGCTCGCCGTGCTGCTCGCGCTCGCGACGCGCGAGCCGTTCCTCGCGCTCGCCACCCTGCCGACCTACGCGGCGTGGGGCGCGCTCGCCGCGTGGCGCCGGAGCCTCGTCCCGGCGCTCGTGTCGCACGCGCTCTGGAGCACGCTCGTCGCGGTGCTCGCGCCGCCGGTGTAGGTCCCGGCGCGCGGTGGCGCGTCTACGCCAGCACGAGCCAGAGGAGCCCGCCGAGGAGGGCGAACTTCACGGCGTAGTACGTCGGCCGGCTCCACGCCTTGAGGCGCTTCCCGACGAGGCGCACCCGGTACACCTGCGAGAAGGCGACGTTCACGGCGCCGACCGGCTCGTCGGCGTCGTTCCGGCTCCGGCTCGCGCGCATGACGTGATCGCCGAACCAGCGGTTCACCCGGCGTGCGAGACGCGTCCGGAGCGGCCGCTCGACGTCGCAGAAGAGGATGATGCGGTCCTCGCCCGTGGCGTTCTCGGCGCGGTGGACGTAGGTCTCGTCGAACACGACCGCCTCGCCGTCGCGCCACGCGTAGGGGATCCCGTCGACCCAGATCCGGCAGGCGTCGGAGTTGGGCGTGACGAGGCCGAGGTGGTAGCGGATGGAGCCGGCGAACGGATCCCGGTGCTCCATCAGCGTCCCGCCCGCGGGGAGCAGGGCGAACATCGCCGCGCGGATCCCGGGGATCCCCTCCACGAGGGCGACGGTCCGCGGGCAGGCGGCGCGCGCCGAGCCGGGCGGCGTGCCGTACCACTTCAGATAGAACCGCTTCCAGCCCCGCCGGAAGAAGGAGTTGAACCCGGCGTCGTCGTACGCCGCGGAGGCGCGGATCCGCTCGGCGTCGCGGAGCCGCAACGCCTCGTCGCGGATCTCCTCCCAGTGCGCCCGCAGCGGCGCGAGCGCCGGGAAGTCGGCGAGGTCGAGGAACGGCCGCGCCGGGACCGCCGAGAACAGGTACACGAGCGCGTTCACCGGCGCGAAGAAGGTGGAGTGGTCGGTGAGCTGACGCAGGAACGAGTGGCGGACGCGGCCGCGGAAGTGAACGAACGCGGCCGAGCCGGCCAGGCCGCCGAGCGCGGCGAGCTTGAGCGCGAGGGCCGTCGTCACGGCGGCGAAATCTAACGCCCGCGAGGCGGAACGGCGGGCCCGGGAGGGGCTGCCGGCCGGCGGCCCGGCTCGCGGCTCCCGCGCCCGTCGCGCAGCCGCGGCGCGTAGCGGGCGACGATCGCCTCCTCGACCGCGGTCACCGCGCCGCGCAGGCCGCCCGGGCGGCGGTCGCCCGCGAGCGCGCGGCGGGCCGCCTCGTCGAACCCGAGCGGCGGCGGGAGGCCGGCGATCGTCCAGTACCGGCCGTCGCGCGGCAGGAGGTCGTGGGAGAGGCCGAGGACCAGCTCGCGGACGACGCGCCAGTCTGCGTCGGAGACGAGCTTCAGCCAGAGCGTCGACACGCGCGGGATCGGGAGCGGCGCGCGGACGGCGGGGAGCGCGCGCCCCCGGAGCGCGGCGACGTGCTCCAGGATCTCCCGGATGGCGAGCACGTCGCCGCCCGGCAGGTCGTAGCAGGCGCTCCCCGCGAGCGGCACGTCGAGCGCGGCCGCGAGCGCGCGGACCACGTCCTCGATGGCCACCGGGGAGGTGCGGCTCTCGGCCCACGCCGGGAGGAGCATGGCCGGCAGGCGCAGCGCGAGGTCCCGCACGACCTGCCACGAAGCGCTGCCCGCGCCGACGATCATCGACGCGCGGAGCTCGAGGCACGGGACGCGCCCGCTCCGCAGCACCTCGCCGACCGCGAGGCGGCTCGCGAGGTGCCGCGACGGGCGCCCGCGCGGCGCGACCCCGCCGAGGTAGACGATCCGCTCGACGCCGGCGACGTCGGCGGCGCGGCTGAACGCGGCCGCCGCACGCCGCTCCTCCTCGGCGTAGTCGTCGTGCCCGCTCGCCATCCCATGGACGAGGAAGTAGGCGGCGTCGACGCCCTCGAGCGCACGGGGCAGGTCGGCCGGCCGCGCGAGATCCGCCTCGACCCACTCGACGCCGCCGTCCCGCGCCGCCGCGCCCCGGCGCGCCGTCGCGCGGACGCGCTCGCCGCGCGCGAGCAGCGCCGGGACGAGGGCGCCGCCGACGAACCCGGTCGCGCCGGTGACGAGGACGGTCCGTCCGTGAGCGTGCTTCATCGCAGGAGTGTGCCGCCGCCAGCCGCCGCGCGCCACGGTCTCGGGCGAGCGGCGATGGACGGCCCACCCGCTCGCCCTGAGCCCGTCGAAGGGCCCCCGCGCGTACGTGGCTCGCCGGGCTCACGACGAACGGCTCCTGCGGCGCCCGCTTTCCGCTCAGCGGAGCGATGCCTGCGAGGGCTCGCCGAACCGCGCGAGCCACCGCGCGAGCGCCACCTTCTTCGCGGTGCGCTCCGACGACATCGAGCGGACGGTGCCGTAGATCGGCCGCTCCGGCCAGGGCCGGTCGTAGCGCCCGAGGCACCAGAAGATCCCGGAGACCGAGTTCGGATCCCGTCCGTCGAGCGCGTACCGATCGTTCAGATCGAGGAGGACCTCGAGCGCCGCCTCGGGAGACGCGCTCCACTCGAGGACCTTCTTTCCCCAGAGCATCCGGAGGTAGCCGTGGATCACGCCCTCGCGGAGGAGCTGGCGCTGCGCCGCGTTCCAGATCGGATCGCCGGTCGCGGCCGCCGCGAGCGCGTCGTGGCCGTAGCGGACCGGGCGGCGATCGCGAGCGTGGCGGGCGAGGGTCGTGCGCGCCCACTCCGGGAGCGACGCGTAGGCGCGGTGGTCGGGCCGGTGTGCGCACGTCACGAAGCCCAGCTCCCGCCAGGTGAGGAGCTGATCGAGGAACGCCTCGGCGCCAGCGCCGAGCCCCCAGAAGCCCGCCCTGGCGCCGTTCGCCGCCGGCGCGAGCCGCCGGGGCGTCCAGCCCTCGCGGCGGAGCACCGCCCGGAGGACGTCGAAGCTGCCCACGTGGCCGAAGTGGAGCCACGGGGAGAGGCCGCTCGCCGCCTCCGCGTCGGGATCGTTCCGGCGCTCGGCGTACGCGTCGAGCCCTCGCTCGACGAACTCCGCGAGCCGCGCCTCGCCTGCTGCCGCGCCGCCCCGGCGACACGGCGCGACGCCGTGGTCGATGGGCAGGTCCGCGAGGATCCGCCCCGGGCGCGCGAGGTCGGCGAGGTCGGTCGCGGGCCAGCGCCGCAGCACGTCCGAGGGGATCGCGGCGCGCCCCGGCCGCGGCGCCCGCGCGAGCGGGTCCTCCGCCGGGAGCCGGTCGATCCACGCCGGAAGCGTGCGCTGCAGGAAGCGGCGGTACGCGTACGCCGTCGGATGGTCCCGGCCGGCGAGCCGGAACGGGACCACGCAGCTCCCGTCCACCGCCTCGAGCGCCACGTCGAGGCGCGGCGCGACGGCGGCCAGCATCCGCGGGACGAAGAACGTGGGGAAGTCGTCGGTGACGACTGCGCAGGCGTCGCGGGCGAGCGCCTCGAGGAGCCCCTTCCCCTCCCCCGCGCGCCGCTCGAGGTACGGGAGGTGGAGCGCACGGCCCCGGATCCGCCGCGCGTTCTCGGCCATGCCCTCCATCACGAACGCGTGGAGCCGATCGCTCGCGAACGGATACCCGGCGCGGAGCGCCTCGAGGACGAGCACCGGCCGCTTCAGCTCGCGCGCGAGGTCCACCGCGCGCTCGAGCGCCGGGTTCGACCCGACGCGCCGCGTGCACGTCATCCAGTGGAGGACGAAGGCGCGGTCCGCGCGCACCGGCGCCGCGTTGAGCTTCCGGACGCGCTCCGCCGGCACCGGCATCGATCACTCGAAGTCGGTGACGCTCCGCCGGCGGCCCGCGCCCGGCCGCGGCTCGCTCCTCGCCTGGCACCCGGCGCAGAGCGCCGCGTACGGCATGAGGGCGAGGCGCTTGTGCGGGATCTCCTCCTCGCACGACTCGCAGAGCCCGTAGTCGTCGGGCGCCTCGTCGAGCTTCCGCAGCGCGCGGTCGATGCGCCCGAGGAGATCCGCCTGGCCGCGGTTCCGCTGCGACGCGAGCACCTGCAGCATCTCGGAGAGGGCCTGCGCGTCCTCGTCCGCGACGCCGGTGCTCGCCGGGTCCTGCCGGTTCGGCTCGATCTTCGCGGGGCCGGTGGAGAGGAGCTGGCGGCGGAGCCGCTCGAGGGCGAGGCGCAGCGCCGCACGCGCGTCGGGGGTCATGGCGCCCGTGAATTACCGGAAGCCGGCGCGGATCGCCAGGGACGGAGGGTGGCCGCGCCGGGGGCCCGTGCTTACTGGTCAGGCGGCCGGGCGGGACTTCACGAACGGAGCGACCATGCGCGTCGGCTGCCCGAGGGAGATCAAGGACCACGAGAACCGGGTGGGCTCACGCCCGGCGGGGCGCGGTCGCTCGTCGCGGCCGGCCACGAGGTCCTCGTGGAGGCGCACGCGGGGGAGCGGAGCGGCTTCGCCGACGCGGCCTACGCCGCCATGGGCGCGCAGGTCGTCGCGACGGCGCCGGAGGTCTTCGGCGCGGCCGAGCTCGTCCTCAAGGTGAAGGAGCCGCAGCCCGAGGAGATCGCCCTGCTCCGGCCGGGGCAGATCCTCTTCACCTACCTCCACCTGGCGGCGGACCCGGCCCAGGCGAAGGGGCTGCTCGCGCGCGGCGTGAGCGCGGTCGCGTACGAGACCATCCGCGACGCCGGCGGCCGGCTGCCGCTCCTCACGCCCATGTCGGAGGTCGCCGGGCGGATGGCGGCGCACGTCGGCGCGTTCTACCTCCAGCAGCCGAACGGCGGGCGCGGAATGCTCCTCGGCGGCGTGCCGGGCGTGCCGCCCGCGCACGTCGTCGTCCTCGGGGCGGGCGCCGTCGGGCTGAACGCGATCAAGGTGGCGGCCGGCATGGGCGCGCGCGTCACGGCGCTCGCCAGGAGCCTGGCGACGCTCCGGTACCTCGACGACATCTTCGGGAACCGGATCGAGACCCTCTGGTCGAACGAGGCCCACGTCGAGGAGGCGATCGCGCGGGCCGACCTCGTGATCGGCGCGGTGCTCGTCCCGGGCGCCGCCACGCCGAAGCTCGTGACGCGGCGCATGCTCTCCCGGATGCAGCCGGGCAGCGTCATCGTGGACGTCTCGGTGGATCAGGGCGGCTGCGTCGAGACCACGCGGCCGACGACGCACACGGATCCGGTCTACTTCGTGGACGGGGTGCTCCACTACGCGGTGGCGAACATGCCCGGCGCGCTGCCACGCACGTCGACGATCGCGCTCACGAACGCGACGCTCCCGTATGCGCTGAAGCTCGCCACGGAGGGGCTCGCGCGCGCCCTCCTCGCGGATCCCGGCTTCCTCGCCGGCCTCAACACGCACGCGGGGAGGCTCACGTGCCGGCCGGTCGCCGAGAGCCTGGGCCTGCCGTGGGAGGAGCCGCGCGCCGCGCTCGAGCGCGCCGCCTAGACGTGGTTCCGGAGCATGAGCTCCTTCGGATCGGGGTCGAGGTAGCGCTGGCCGGCGAGGTACGCGACGCCGTGCTTGCGCACGTGGTGGCGGAAGAGCGTGAGCGGCACGACCAGCGGGACGAGGCCGCGCGCGTAGTCCGTCACCGTCTCCTCGAGCTCCTTCCGCTCCGGCGCCGGGAGCACCTCGCGGAAGTAACCGAGCATGTGCTGGAGCACGTTCGCGTGGCGCCCGCGCGTGGCGGGGACGCGGAGCGCCTCCATGAACGCCGCCCCGTACGCCTCGACGGCGCGGATGGAGCCCTTCCCGAGCCCGCCCACGAGGGCGCCGAGCGCGCGGTACGCGGCGGGGCTGTGGGCCATGAGCGTCAGCTTGTGGGCCGTGTGGAACGCGACGAGATCGCCCCGGCGCATCCCGCCCGCCACCGCGCGCTTCCAGCGGTCGTACGCGAAGACCCGCTCGATGAAGCTCTCGCGGAGCGCGGGGTCGTTGAGCCGGCCCTCCTCCTCCACCGGCAGGAGCGGCAGCCGCGCGCGGAGCACCGCCGCGAACGCGCCCACGCCGTCGCGCCGCGGCGGCCCGCCCTTCTCCGGGTGGACCCGCACGCGCTCGAGGCCGCAGGAGGGCGAGTCCTTCTTCGTCACGTAGCCGGAGAGGTCCTCGCCCGCGAGCGCGGCGACGCGCCGCTCGGCGTAGCGGCGCATCGCCTCGGTGTGATCCGTCCCGCTGCGCTCACCGACGAGGCGCGGCGCGGCCGTCCGGCCCACGAGGTGGATGGGCTCCCGCGGCACGCCCATGCCGACCTCGAGCTCCGGGCAGACCGGCACCCAGTCGACGAACGGGCCGAGCACGTCGACGAGGAAGGCGTCGCGCTTGTGCTGGCCGTCGTACCGGACCTTGTGACCGAGGAGGCAGGCGGAGACGCCGACGCGGAGCCGGTGCGAGCGGGTCATGACCCGGAGCCTAGGCGAGCGTCGCCCGGACCGCAGCGGCGGCAGGTCGGGCCGTCCGGCGCCGGACGACCATCCTCCCCGCAGCACGCCAGGACGCCGGCTCACCGGCCGAGGCCGCCAGGGCCGGCTCGCCGGGGTCCTTCTTTTTCCGGAATCAGCCGTCGACATGATGCGTTGGCCGACCCTGAGGGAGCTACACTTACACCTCACCCCGGACAAGGCATAATGCGACCCGCTCTCGCGATTCCCCTTCACCCCCCCGCGCGCGAGGCCGCATCCCACATGGCTTCCGACCCTCACACCACGCCACTCCGCGCCGCTCGCCGGCGTCCGAACGGCGATCCGCTCGGCTCCGACGACGGGCTCCTCGAGGTGCTCGAGAGCGCACGCTTCGGCGTGCAGTACGAGCCCATCGTCGAGGTCGCGTCCGGGCGGACGATCGCGTACGAGGCGCTCGCGCGCTTCCACCGGACGGACGGCGCCCTGGTGCCCGCGACGCAGGCGTTCCGGTGGCTGCACTGCGCGCCGGCGCTCCTCGTCGAGACCGAGCTCGCGCTGAAGCGGCTCCAGCTCGATCGCGCGCCGGGCCACACCGTCTTCGTCAACCTGGATCCCGACAGCTACCTCGGCGCGGCCGGCGCGGCGGAGCAGTTCATCGCGCTGCTCGGGCAGGCAGGGATGGACGTCGTGGTCGAGGCCATCGAGAACCTCGACGTGGACGACGCGATCCGCGCCGGCGAGATGATCGCCGGCCTCCGCGGGGCGGGCGTCCCCTTCGCGCTCGACGACGTGGGCGCGATGGACGGGCTCGTCTCGTTCGAGTCGCTCGCCTACGCCGACTACCTCAAGTTCGATCGGTCGCTCGTGCCCGCGCCGCGCGACGGCCGGCGGCTCGCCGTGGTGCAGGCGCTCGTGGGCATGGCGCAGCGGACCGGCGCCCGCGCGGTGCTCGAGGGCGTCGAGACCGCCGAGGACTTCGAGCTCGCGCGCGATCTCGGCGTCGGCCTCGTGCAGGGCTACCTGTTCCGCGACCGGTTCGTGCACGTCGCGCCGGGCGGGCGCTAGCCGCCGTCCTCGCTCACGCCTCGCGTCGCGCGAGGAGCACCCCGGCCGCGAACCCCGCGGCGATCGCGGCGATGCCGCGGAGCGGCCCGCGCGCCCTCCGGTCCACCTTCGGCCGCCGCGCCGCCGCGGACGCCGGCGGGGCGTCGGGCAGGTCCTGCTGCGCGGCGACGCCCTCGTGCTGCGGGTGCGCTGGCGTGGTCCCCGTGTCCGCGAGCGACTTCGCGCCCTGGCGCTTCCCCTCCGGCGACGCGTGCTCGATGAACGCGTTCATCTCCGCGCCGGCGAGCAGGACGAGCGCCGAGATCCACATCCAGAAGAGCAGGACGATGACGCCGGCGATGGAGCCGTAGGTCTTGTCGTAGCTCCCGAAGTTCGAGACGTACTTGCTGAACCCCCAGGACGCGATCACCCACAGGACGACGCCGATGACGGAGCCGGGCGTGATGAACTTGAACGCCTGCTGGACGTCCGGGAGCGCGTAGTAGAGCACCGCCCAGAGGAACATCATCACGAGCCCGGCGACCGGGAGCCGGAGCCACAGGATCGCGGTGCCGACGGGGCCGCCGATCGCGTTCGCGATCGGCTCGGCGGCGACGCCGGCGAGGGCGGCGACGAGCGAGAGGACGCTCGCGACGATCGTCATGAGGAGCGCGATCCCGCGCACCTTCCAGAACGGCCGGCCCTCCTTCACGTCGTAGCAGGTGTTGAGCGCGCGCATCAGGGCGAGGATGGCGCCCGACGCCGCCCAGAGCGCGCCCAGCGCGCCGAACCCGAGCAGCGTCACGTTCTGCTGCTGCCCGAGCTGCTGGATCCGCTGGCCGACGATCTGCGTCGCCGGCCCCGGCGCGACCTGCGAGAGCTGCTGCACCAGCTGCTGCGCCTGGTCCGGCGTGATGACCACGCTCGCGAGCGCGACGAGGAAGAGCAGGAACGGGAAGAGCGCGAGGACGCCGTAGTACGTCACCGTCGCGGCGAGGTCGGTCACGTTGTCCTTCGAGATCTCCCCCGTGAGCCCCTTCGCGAACTCCTTCCAGCTCATGCCCTTCCCTGGGAACCGCATGTCGCCTCCCCCTCGATTCACACCGCCGCCCGGCCCGGCGCCGGGCACTCGCCCGGGAAGCGCCGGCAGGCCCCCTCGATGCCCGCGTACAGCGCGTACGCGAACAACCCGACGGCCGCGGCCGCGAGCAGCGTCGTCCCGTACGGCCGCGCCGCGATCACGTCGAGCGCGCCGCCCGTCCCCCTCGCCTCCGCAGGCGCGCGCCGGACCACGGCCCGGATCAGGAACGCGCCGACCATCCCGAACAGCGTCCCCTGCGCCGCGAACCCGAACGCCGCGAGCCACCGCGCCCAGCGCCGGAACGTCGTCGAGGTCGCGGAGAGATCGAGCACGCGGAGACAGCCCCCGGAGATGCCGAGGTGCGCCTGGCGGACGCCCACCCCGATGGCGACGAGCCCGATGACGACCGCGACCACCGGACCGCCCGGCAGGACGAGCGCCTCCGCGGCGCCGGTCCGCGCGAGCTGGTCGCCGCTCGGCCCGGGCGCGTGCCCGAGCGCGACGCGGAGCCCGGTCGCGGCGAGCGCGACGTAGCCGAGGCCGCCGACCGCCTGTCCGACCCTGGAGATGGCCGCCCAGGCGCCGCGGTCGCCGTTCGGGTTCACGATGCCCTCGAGCACGAACCAGAGCCCGAGGCCGGCGATGCCCGCGGCGGCGAGGACGAGCGTCGTCGAGGCGCCACGCGGCGACGCGAGCGACGCGAGCGCCTGCTTCACGTCGAACGTCGCTCCGCCACGGCCGAGCGCAGCCCGCAGCGCGAGCGCGCCGACCACGCCGTAGAGGGCGGCCTTCGCGACGAACCCCGCGCGCGCGACGAGGTGCGCGCCGCGCATGCACGCGAGCCGGATCGGCCACGTCCGGGCGTCCAGCCGGGCCTCCGCAGGGGCGCCGACGGACCCGGTCTCGTGTGTCGCGGTGCGCATCACTCCCGCAAAAGGTGGCAGGCGGGGCGGCGAGGGACAACCGCAGCCGCTGGATCAGCGGCGCTTCGTCCGCGCCAGCTGGACGACGAACCAGATCCCGAAGACCACCAGGATCGGCAGGAGCAGCCTCGGCCGCCGGGCGATCAGGGCGATGGCGGCGGCGAGCAGGAGCGCGAGGGGCCAGCTGATCCGGAGCACGGGGGAAATTGTAGTTGAACGCCTGATTGCCTGCTCGGCCGTCTCACGGCGTGCCCGCGGCCGTCACCGTGGGCCTGGCCGCGGTGCCAGCTTCCCGACTCCCGTGGCCCGTGGACCGCTTCTCGCCGTGAACCGATCTTCGTGCGAGCCCGAAGCCGTCGGGCACGGGAGCGGGCCAGGAGCCACGGGGAAGGGGGTCACGGGCACGGAGAGGCTCGGGGACGTTCAGCGGGCCCGGACACGGTAACGATTTGCCACGCACCCACCGTCCCGTTCGCCCCCTCCGCCGCGCCACGCAAGGATTCCTCCCATGAAGCTCCCCTGGTGGCTCCCCTTCGGTCGAGTTGCGGAGATCGATCCGGCCGCGCTCCACGCCGCGCTCCACTCCGGCGCGCCTCCACAGCTGGTCGACGTCCGCACCGAGCCGGAGTTCCGGCACGGGCACCTGCGCGGCGCGGTGAGCGTCCCGATCGCCACCCTCCCCGCGCGGCTCGACGCCCTCGGGCTCGACCCCACGCGGCTGGTCGTCGCCATCTGCCTCTCCGCGCACCGCTCGATCCCCGCAGTCCGGCTCCTGCGCGGGCGCGGGTTCGACGCCTGGCAGCTCGCGGGCGGGATGATCGCGTGGCGGCGCGCGGGGCTGCCGGAGGATCGCGGCTAGGACGTTCCGAGCCGCTCGCACCAGTACGGATCCGTCCGGTACGCGAGCGGCAGCTCGGCGCGACCGGCGGTGTCCGGGTGGTTCGCGAGGAGCGCGCGCACCCCGTCGACGTCAGCGTGCGCGCGCCGTCGAGCCAGTGGAACGGGAAGAGCCGCCCGGCGCGGGCTCACTCGAGCGTCCAGGTGACGAGGTCACCCGTGCACTCGATCATCAGCACCTGGGCGCCCCGGCGCGCGCCGTCGACGAACACCGCCGCCCCCTTCACGACCTGGCCGCCGACGACGTCGACCGTGAGCCCGTCGCCGCGGGGCGGCACCGAGCCCACCTCCTTGCCGTCGACGCTCACGAGGACGCTCCGAGCGGTGGTGTTCTTGAGCTGCAGCTTGCAGACGCGATCCCGTGCGGCGGCCGGCGAGACCGTGACCGCCCCCGACACGGCCGTGGGCGGCGCCGAGGTCTTCGGTCCCGCGACGGCGGCGAGCGGCAGGGCGGCGAGGGCGGCGGCGAGCGCGAGGGGACGGAAGGTGGGCACGGGTGCGACCTCCAGGGAGCGGTTGGGGGAATCTTCGTGCCCGTGGACGTGGCCGTCAACGTACGAGGACACGGGACCGGGGTCACGGGCACGGTGAGGCTCGGGTTCCCGTTCGGCGCACGGGGATGGGCAGGCGTCAGGCCTGATCCCCCGCGCTCTCCGCCCCCTCACCCTCCTCGACCAGCCGGAGCCCCGCCGGCAGGCTCTCCCCGAAGATCCTCGACTCCTCCTCCGCGCTCGCCTCGGCGACCTCCCGCACGGCGCGGACCGTCTCCTCGGGCGCGCGCGCCGCCGCGAGCGCGTCGAGCACGCGCGCCCGGGTCGCGTCGTCGACATCCCGCGCGCGGTCGCCGCTTCGCCGCGCGAGCTGGGCGAGCGGGAAGGCGAGCGCGGGCGCCGGCGCGCCGAGCGCGAGGAGGCGCGCGATCCACGCCTCCGCGGTCGCCGGCGGCACCGCCAGGTGCGCGCTCGCGTGGAACGGCACGCGCGCACCGAGGCGCCCGAGGGACCAGAGCAGGTGCGGCGCGGGGCCCTCAGCCTCGAGGCGCGCCAGGAGCCAGTCGCCCGCATCGATCTTCGCGGCGGGCTCGATCCGCTCGAGGCTGCCGACGAGCCGGATCATCTCGTCGATCGCCTCGGGCTTCGCGCCGGCGACCTTCGGCGCCGGCTTTCGCGCGTCGCGCGGTCGCACGAACGGCGCCACCGTCTCGAGGAGCCGCTCCTGCCACGCCGCGTCGAGCCCGCCGGCGATGCGCCGCCAGAGCACCCACCAGGCGGCCCAGGCCCGCGGGTCCGCCTGGTACTGCAGCCCCTCTCCGAACACCGACCAGGTCTCGGCCGCGCGCCACGCGTCGAGCGGCGCGCCGAAGCCAGGACGGAGGCAGAAGCCGGTGAGCTGCAGCCAGACGCGCTCGTGATCCGCGCTCCGCCGCCGGCGGGTCCGGCCCGCGTGCAGCGCGCCCCAGAGATCGCGCACGACCGGTGTCGCCCAGCCCTCCCGCGGGCCGAGGATCTTCTCGAGCGCACGCTGGAGCCCCTTCACCTCCTTCTTCTCGACGGCCGCCTTCTTGCCGAAGAAGAGCTCCACCTGGGCCCGGGCCTCGTCGAGCCGGCGTGGCGCCTGGCCGACCTCGGCGCGCGGCTCCTCCCGCTCACCCCGAGCCTGTCGGGGGGCCCGGAGCGAGAACTCCAGCTTCCACCGCGCGTCACGCCCCTGCGCGGCGCACCACAGCTCGAGCGTGCCGATCTCCGTCAGCGCCGCCTCGAGCCGGACCGGGACCTCCGCCGCGCCGCCCGCCGCGCCCGCGTCGCGGAGCACGGCCTCGACGGGCGGCAGCGCCACGAGATCGTCGGTGACCGGCACCACGTCGCCGGGGCGCTCGAGCCGCGCCTGCGCCGACGCGAAGAGCGGGAACCGCACCGGCCGGTTGAGGGCGAGCGCGAACGGCCGGGGCACCTCGACGCGGCTCCCCTCCTCGAGGTGTCGGGGCACGACGCAGAGCGCGCGCTCGCCGTCCGGCGTCGCGATGCCGACGTAGAACGCCCGCGGGCTCCCGCCGCCGATGCGGAGGCCGATCCCGTGCCGGACGAGGGCGGAGGCGACCGCGCCGCGCGCGACGGCGAGGTCGAGCGCCGGGCTCGCGAGGAGGCGGACCGGCGGCGCCCCCGGGAAGAGCGCCGAGACCGCCTCGACGAGCCGGTCGCGCAGGAGCCCCGGCGTGAACACGCCGCCGTTCACGAGGATCGCGTCCGGCCGCGCGAGGCCGCCCACGGCCGCGCCGGCCTCCGCCGCGTGCGCCGCGAGGAACGCGACGACGTGGCGGGTGACCGCCGGATCGGGCTCGTAGGGCAGGCCGAGCTCGGCGAGCCCGGCGGTCCGGGGGGCGCGGCGGGGGCGATCCGCCGGCCCGACCCCCGGGAAGAAGCCGTCGAGCAGGACCGCCCGGACCTCGTCGCGCGAGAGCTCGGCGGAGACCGCGCTCCCGACGAGGCGGCTCCCGCGCCCCACGACGGCGACCGGGAGCTTCGCCGGCCCACCCTCGGAGAGGAGCGCCTCCTTCGCGTTCCGGCACGCCAGGACGAGCGCAGAGAACCGCGCGGGGTCGAGCCTCTCGCCGAGGCGGGCCTCGACCGCGCGCGCCAGGGCGAGGTCGACGTTGTCGCCGCCGAGGAGCAGGTGGTCGCCGACCGCGAGGCGGGTGAACGCCGGCCGGCCGTCCTGGACGCGCGCGGCGACGAGGGTGAGGTCGGTCGTGCCACCGCCGACGTCGACGACCAGGACGAGCCGCGCCCCCGCGAGCGCCGCCTCGAGGTCGGCGCGGTGGCGGCTCGCCCAGTCGTGGAAGGCGGCGGCGGGCTCCTCGAGGAGGGTCACGCGGTCGAGCCCCGCCTCGCGGGCCGCGGCGAGCGTGAGCTCGCGCGCCGCCACGTCGAACGAGGCGGGGACGGCGAGGACGAGGTCCTGCGCCGCGAGCGGCGCGTCCGGATGCGCGTGGTCCCACGCGTCGCGGAGGTGCCCGAGGTAGAGGGCCGACGCCGCGACCGGCGAGAGGCGCGGGACGCCCTCCGGCGCGCCCCACGGCAGGATCGGCGCGGTCCGGTCCGCCCGCGCGTTCGCGAGCCAGCTCTTCGCGGACGTGACGAGGCGCCCCGGGACGCGGGCGCCCTGGTCGCGCGCCCCCTCCCCGACGAGGACGTCGCGCGGTCCCCACGGCAGGACGAGCTCCTCCGGCGGCAGCTCGGGGCCGGGCAGGTACACGCACGACGGCAGGAGGCGCCGCGCGGCGACTCCGCCGGGGACGCGCTGCGGGATCGGGATCGCCTCGATGGCCTCCGCGAGGTCGCCCTGGCGCGCGAGGTCCACCGCGGCGAGCGCGGAGTTCACCGTCCCGAGGTCGATCCCGACGAGGAAGCGCGGTCCCGCCATCTTCCTCACGCGGGCGGCGCCGCGCCGGGCCCGCCAGCGTCCGCCGCCTCTGCGCCCCCGGGCGCGTGCCGGAGGTTCCACTCGAGCCGGTACGCGCTGCCCTCGCGCCCGACGCACTCGAGCTCGAGGGTGCCGATCTCCGTGACGTGCGCGCGGAGCTTCACGGGGACGACCTCGCCCGCCGGACGCGCCCCGGCGGGCACCGTCGCGGTGACCGGCGGCAGCTCCGCGAGCGCCTCCTCGTCCTCGACCACGTCTCCGGCGCGGTCCTCGCGCCGGTTCGACGACGCGAACAGCCGGAAGTCCACCGGCTCGCCGACGACGAGCCCGACCTCCTCGTTCGGGAGATCCGCCGTCGTCCCCTCCTCCATCCCCATCGGCGCGAGGCAGACGGCGCGCACCGGCGTCGGGAGCCCGGGGACCGCCGGCATCGAGGCCTCCACGCCGACGTAGTAGGCGCGCGCCGTGCCGCCGCGGATCCGGATGCCGTGGCCCGCCCGGACCCGGCCGTAGGCCGCCGCGCCGCGGGCCACCGCGAGGTCGGGGTCCGCCGCGGGCAGCACCTTCGGCGCGGCCGCGCCCTCCGCCGCGAGCCAGGACCCGACCACGTCCACGATGCGCTCGGTGAGCGGCCGCGCCTTGGTGACGCCGCCGTTGAAGAGGATCGCCGTCGGGTGGAGGAACGCCTCGCCGGCGAGCGGGACCGGGGCGGCGTCGCCCTTCAGGCCCGCCCGGTGGCGCGTGAGGAAGGCCGCGAGGTGCCGGGTGACCGCGGGATCGGAGGCGTACGGCAGGCCGAGGGTCGTCAGGCCGGTGCGGCGCGCCGCGACGGGCGCCGAGGTCACCGCGACCTTCGGGAAGAAGCCGTCCACGAGGACGCCGGTGAGCTCCGCCTGCGACAGCGACGTGCGGAGCGCGCCGCCGACGAGGGACGACCCGCGCCCGGGGATCGCGATGGGCGCCTCGGCGAGCGCCGGATCGGCGAACAGCCGCTCCTTCGCCTCGCGCGCGCCGTGCGTCAGCGCCACGAGCTGCCAGCGATCGAGCTTCCGGCCCTCGCGCGCGAGCTTGTCCGCGAGCGCGTACGCGAGCGCGAGGTCCATGTTGTCGCCGCCGAGGAGGATGTGGTCGCCGACTGCGACGCGCTCGAGCCCGAGGTCGCCGACCCGATCGACGACGGCGATGAGGGAGAGGTCGGTCGTCCCGCCGCCGACGTCCACGACGAGGACGAGGTCCCCCGGTTTCACCTCGCCCCGCCACGCGTCGCCCATCGCCTCGACCCAGGCGTAAAGCGCCGCCTGCGGTTCCTCGAGGAGCGTCACCGCCGGGAGGCCGGCGGCGCGCGCCGCCTCGACGGTCAGCTCGCGCGCCACCGCGTCGAACGACGCGGGCACCGTGAGCGTCACCTGCTGTCGCGCGAGCGCCGCGTCGGGGTCCTCCCGCGCGAACGCCTCGTCCCAAGCGGCGCGGAGGTGGGCGAGGTAGCGCGCGGACGCGTCGAGCGGCGAGACGTGGGGCACCTCCGGCGGTGCGCCGGCGGGCAGCACCGGCGCGCGCCGGTCCACTCCGGCGTGCGACAGCCAGCTCTTCGCCGACGCGACGAGCCGGATCGGCGTCTGCGCCCCGAGGCTCCGCGCGAGGACGCCGACGACGGCGCCCTCCGCACCCGGATCCCACGGCAGCGCGGTCGCGCCCGACGGCAGCTCCGCCTCGTGCGGCAGGTACAGGAACGACGGCAGGAGCGGCCGGGCCTCCACCTCGCCGGCATGGACGAGCTGCGGGATCGGCAGCACCTCCGCGGCGCCGCTCTCCGCGCCGAGGGCCCGGTGGGCGAGCGCGGAGTTGGTCGTGCCGAGGTCGATACCGACGGCCCGTGGAGTCATCGCCATCCCCGTCCCTCCGTCCGCGCCGAGCCCGTCGAGGGGCGACCCGTGACGACGGGCTCACCACGAACGCGCAGCAGCGTCACAGCTCCACCTCCGCCGGCGCGAGGATGTTCGGGTCCTTCCCGTCCGCCGGCGGGAGCTTCACCTCGCGCGCGCGCCAGCCGTGGTGCTTGAGGCTGCCCTTGAAGGGCGGCTTCCCGACGACGTTCCCGGTGAGCCGGATCGCGGCAGGATCGAAGCCGGTAGGGACGGTGACCTGCGCCCCCTCCGACTCCCGGAACACGGGCTCGAGCCGGAACAGCTCCTCGATCGCGCGCTTGCACCCTGCGTGCACCGTGCGCGCCGCGGCGCCGATGGCGGCGTCGGGGAAGCCGGTCAGGTTCTCCTCGATGAAGTCCACGAGGCGGCCCTCGCGCTGCAGGATGGAGAGGACCTGGAGGGCGGCGCGGGTGTCGGGCGCGGACGGCGCGGGCGCGGCGACGGGAGCCGGCTTCGACGGCGCCGTGGGCGCGGGCGCCGCGGCGGGTGCGGGTACCGCGGCGGGCGCCGGTGCGGGCGCCGCCGCGGGCGCGGGCCCACTGGTGGGCGGCGCGGCCGCGGGCCTGGCGGGTGCTGGAGCGGCGGCGGGCGGCGCGGCCGCGGGCTTGGGGGCGGCGGCGGGCGGAGGCGCGGCCGGGACCGGCTCCGGGCGCGCAGGCTCCGGGCGCGCGCCGGGGCTCGGCGGCGGCAGGCTCTCGCGCCCGCGCCGGAGCGCGCGCAGGCGTTCGACCTCCCGCGCGACGTCGGCGCGGAACAGCACCGCGAACAGCGCCCAGAAGGCGAGGACGAGGCGCTGCCAGGGGGTGAGCTCGTAATCGGACATGGATAGGACCCTCGGTCGAGGCCCCATCATGCAGTGCGCCGCGCCGGGGACGAGCCCCGGTACGGGGCGCACCGAATGAGGGCGCCTTCCGCGGAGAGGAACCCCCGCAATGTGCGGCGGGAAGCGCCATCGCGCGAGCCTTTTTCACCCGGAGGCTGGCCCACGTGCCTTTCCCACCGCGCCGCGGGTGGGCGAGCCACCCACCGACGGCTCGCCAGCCACCGGATCGGGGGGCACCGCTCTCGCCGCGCCGGCGCCCGACCGTGGCCCGGGCGAGACCCCTTTCGCGGTCGCGCGCCGGCGGAGTCAGCCCGCTAGTGCACCGGGCGTGACGATCCGGATCGGGACGAGCGGCTGGAGCTATGCGGCCTGGAAGGGCCGCTTCTACCCCGCCGACCTCCCCACGACGCGGATGCTGGCGTTCTACGCGGGGCGGTTCGGCGCGGTGGAGGTGAACAACACCTTCTACCGGATGCCCCGGGCGGCGACGCTCGCCACCTGGCGAGAGGAGGTGCCCCCCGCGTTCGTGTTCGCGCTCAAGGGACCGCAGCGGGTGACCCACTTCCAGCGGCTCGCCGGGGTGGAGGAGCCGGTGGGCTACTTCTACCGGACGGCGGCGGAGCTCGGGCCGTCCCTCGGGCCGATCCTGTGGCAGCTCCCGCCGACGCTGAAGAAGGACGTCCCGCGCCTGCGCGACTTCCTCGCGCTCCTGCCGCGCGGCGGCCGCGCCGCGCTCGAGTTCCGCCACCCGAGCTGGCTCGAGGACGATTCCCTCGCCCTGCTCGCGGATCACGGCGTCGCCCTCTGCGTCGCCGAGGACGAGGAGCACGCGATCCCGCTCGTCGCGACCGCGCCGTTCGGCTACCTGCGCCTGCGCCGGCCGGACTACGACGCGCCCGCGCTCCTCGCGTGGGCGGAGCGCGTCGCGGCGCAGCCGTGGGAGGACGCGTTCGTCTTCTTCAAGCACGAGGACGAGGCGCGCGGGCCGGCGTTCGCGCTGGCGTTCGCGGAGCTCGCCGGGGTGCCGGCGGGCGCGGGGGCGCCGGGGCCGTAGGTTCGCCGCATCCAGGTGGTCGCGGAGAGAGCTTCCGGGCGACGCCGCTCGCCGCGCCGCGTGCCGCGGTTGACAGCTCGGTTAGCGTTTGCTAACCAGACACGGTGACGCGCCGGCAGCCCGCGACGAGGTGCTTCGTCTCCGACGAGGATCCGCCGTCGAAGCAGGGCGTCCTGCGCGCCGCGCTCGAGCTGTTCGTGGAGCACGGGCTGGACGGAACCAGCGTCCGGATGATCGCGGAGCGGGCCGGGTACACGAACCCGGCGATGTTCAAGTTCTTCGACTCCAAGGACGCGCTCGCCCTCCACCTCTTCGAGCGCTGCTACGACCGGATCTTCGGCGCGTTCGAGACCGCGGCGGCGCGGAGGCCGTTCGAGGAGGCGCTCCAGGGGGTCCTCGACGCGTTCGTGTCACTCGTGGAGGATGATCTCGAGGCGGTGCTGTTCGTCCAGGACAACCTGCGCGCGCTCTGGCCGCGGCTGTCGGCGGCCGCGCGGAAGCGCTCGATGCTGAGGCTCTTCCGCGACCTGTTCGAGCGCGGCGTCCGCGAGGGCGCGGTGACCGGGTATCGAGCGCCGGACGTCCCCGTCGCGGCGCTGGTCGGGCTCATGGCCCAGCTCGGCCGGATGGCCTACTTCGGCGAGCTCGCGGGCCCGGCCCGCCTGCACCGCGGGGAGCTCGAGCTCGCCGTCACGAGGTTGCTGAAGGGCTGACGCGATCACGGTCGCCGCGGAGCGGTTCACACGACCCGCGGTCAGCAGGCGCTGACCAGGAGGCTGGCAATGACCCTCGGACGGCGCACGACGCGGTGGCGGTGGCTCCTGTCGGCGACGGTGGTCGCGCTCGTCGCCGTGAACACGCTCGACGTCCCGCTCTCGGTCCCGCGAATGCGGGCGCTCGCCGGAGGCCAGACGATCCTCGACCTGCGCCTCGGGTACGGCCCGGATGACGCGTACCGGCTGCTCGACGCCCTCGGTGCCGCGGGCCGCCACGCCTACCTTCGCATGCTGTGGACCGTGGACCTCGCGCTGCCTGCACTCTTCTCCGGGTTCCTCTGGAGCGCGGTCGGCGCGGGCGCGCTGCGGAGGTCGCGCTGCGCGACCTTGCTGCCCGCGGTCGCCGACTACCTCGAGAACGCAACGATCACCGCGCTCCTCCTCGGCTATCCTGCCCGCTGGAACGCCGTCGCCCGGCTGGCGGGCGCCTCGACGGTGGCGAAGCACGCGCTGTACATGGCGTCGCTCGCCGTCGCGATCGGCGGCGCCGTCGTCGAGCGGAGGCGGACACGGGCTCGCGAGGCGCTTCCGCCTGCCGTCCACCGCCCCACCCAGGAGATCCCGTGAACGTCCTCGTCGTCCTCGCGCACCCCGATCCCGCGAGCTTCAACCACGCGCTCGCGGCCACCGCGGTGGACACCGCGCGGCGGCTGGGTCACCGCGTCGTGCTCCACGACCTCCACGCCGAGTCCTTCGATCCGATCCTGCCGGCGCCCGAGATCGCGAAGGGCGCGCCGATCGAGCCCTGGCTGGAGCGCCACTGCGACGAGCTCGCCGCGGCCGACGGGGTGGTGATCGTTCACCCGAACTGGTGGGGACAGCCGCCCGCGATCCTCACCGGATGGATCGATCGCGTCGTCCGCCCCGGCGTCGCGTACGCGTTCGAGGAGGGCGACGGAGGCGAGGGCGTGCCGGTGGGGCTCCTCCGGGCACGAACTGCCGTCGTGATCAACACCTCCAACACGCCGGCCGCCCGCGAGCGGAAAGTGTTCGGGGATCCGCTCGAGGCGATCTGGAAGCGCTGCGTGTTCGACCTTTGCGGCGTGAAGGACGTGCGCCGGCGCACGTACTCCGTGGTCGTGACGAGCACGCCGGAGCAGCGAGCGCGCTGGCTCGAGGACGCGCGGGAGCTCGTGAGCTCGGCGTTCCCGCGGAGCGGCTGAGCCCTCACCGCGCCGACGTCGCTCCTACCGGTTCACCGTCGCCATCCCCTGCGGCGGATACCGGTCGCCGGCGGCGACGCCCCGCGGCGCGACGGCGTCGATACGCGCGAGGTCCTCCTTCGTGAGCACGATCCGCGCCGCCGCCACGTTCTCCTCGAGGTGGGCGCGCGTCGTCGTGCCCGGGATGGGCGCGATGTCCTTCCCCTGCGCGAGGACCCACGCGAGCGCGAGCTGGGATGGCTTCGCGCCCTTCTCGCGCGCCATCTCGTGGATGCGGTCCACGACGTCGAGGTTCTTCTGGAAGTTCGCGCCCTGGAACCGCGGCGCGTTCCGGCGGTAGTCGCCGGGTGGGAGGTCCTCGGGCCGCCGGAACCGGCCGGTGAGGAACCCTCGGCCGAGGGGGCTGTATGGTACGAAGCCGATCCCGAGCTCGCGGACGGTGGGGAGGATCTCGTCCTCCGGATCCCGCGACCACAGCGAGTACTCGGTCTGGAGCGCGGAGATCGGGTGGACCTTGAACGCGTGCCGGATCGTCGCGGGCGCGGCCTCCGAGAGGCCCAGGAACCGGACCTTCCCCGCGCGGACGAGGTCCGCCATCGCGCCGACGGTGTCCTCGATGGGCACGTTCGGATCCACCCGGTGCTGGTAGTAGAGGTCGATCCGGTCCACGCCGAGGCGCTTCAGCGACGTCTCGCACGCGCTCCGGACGTACTCCGGCCGGCCGTTCACGCCGAGGAAGCTGCCGTCCGCGCCGCGCTGGTTCCCGAACTTGGTGGCGAGGACGACCCGATCGCGCCGGCCGCGGATGGCCCGGCCGACCAGCTCCTCGTTCTTGAACGGACCGTACATGTCGGCCGTGTCGAGGAACGTGATCCCGAGCTCGAGGGCGCGGTGGATCGTGGCGATGGACTCGGCCTCGTCCGCCCCCGCGTAGAACTCGCTCATCCCCATGCAGCCCAGGCCGATCGCCGAGACCGCGAGCCCCTGCCCGCCGAGCTTCCGCTGCTCCATGTGCGCGCCCCTCCGGTGGTCCGTGCCGCGTCTCATAACGCGGCCGGCCGGAGCGCGCGACGACCCCGGGGCGAGGTACAATGCCGCCGTGCCTCACCCCATCCTGCGCAAGAAGAACCCGTTCGCCATCGACGCGCCGCTGCCGCCACGCGGCCCGGCGCGATGGGCCGCCATCACCGGGCTCGTCGTCGGCGGGATCGTCGCCGTGCTGGTCCCGATCTTCTTCCTCGTCTTCGTGATCGGCCTGCTGCGCGGCCCGTAGGACGTCGCGGGCCGCGCCGGCGCGGCCGGGATCAGATCCGGAACGCGGCGAAGATGCCGAGCGACCGGAAGTCGGTGTTGTTCGCCGTCTTGCCGAGCAGGTCCGGGTAGGTGAAGCTCGCCCCGATGTCGATCCAGCGGATCGGCGTCACGATCACCGCCGCGCTCACCGGTACGCGGTAGTAGTCGCCGAAGCTCCCGGCGGACGGGTTGATCGGTCCCTCGATGGCGATGCCGCCCGCGAGCGCGAGCGTCGGGCCGAGCTGGAGCTGCAGCGTGCCGGGGACCGAGATGATCTCGCGGTTCTCGCCCTTGACGACGCCGCCCGAGGAGATCTCATCCGGGATCGGACGGACGAGGTTGTACGTCCCGCCGACGTCGAACGTCCCCGCCGCCCACTTCGTCCGGGTGTCGCGACCGTTCAGGCCGAAGTTGATGGTCGGCGCGACGGTGAGCGCGAGCGGGCCGCCGCCGGCGCGCACGATGACCCGCGCCTCGCCGCTCCAGGCCTTTTCGGCGATGGGCGCGTAGTTCACGGCGAGGCCGAGGCCGAGGTCGAGGCCGGCGGCGCGGCCGAGCGAGAACACCGTGTCGACGCTCACGTCCTGGTAGAAGCGGTCACAGCCGTTGGAGCTGCCGCTGTAGCAGAGGCCGACGAGGTGGCGGACGCCGATCATCCACGAATCCGTGAGGCCGAAGTAGAGGCTCGGGTTCGACGAGATCGGCTTCCCCTCCTCGTTCTTCTGGAGGTTGATGTTCACCGGGAAGTAGACCTCGGCCATCCCGGCGCCGAGCGTCAGCGGGCGGCGCGTCACCTCGGTCGGCCAGTCCGCGACCCCGTGCGATCCGAGGATCGGCGTGTCGGTGGTGGTCTGAGCACGGACGGTGAACGCAGCGAGCGCCGCCACGGCGGCGGCGCACAGACGGATCCTCTTCATGTTTCCCCTCCCTCGACTGCGGGTATGACGCCCCGAATCTGGGCTCCCGGCCTGCGCGTGGCCAAGCACCGGGCGGGGCCGGAGGCGGCGCGCCGGGGCCTCGGCCTGCGCACGGGCAGCGCGGCGCTCTCCCGCGTGCCCGACCCCCGCCGTGCGCACCTCGTGGGCCGCGCCCATCTTGCCGGGAAGGGGGGAGAGTCATGCGAGCTCGAGGGTGGGCGATCGCGGCGGCGGTGCTCGCCGTCGCCGGGTGCAAGACGTCGACGAGATCCGGCGACCGCGTCGCCGCCGAACCCGCGCCGGGGACGGCGCCGGAGGCGCGGGCCGGGGGCGACGGCAGCGGCTCCGTCGCGGCGGAGGGCCAGGGCGGCACGCAGCAGGGCGGCGTCGCGGCTGGCGAGACGGCGGCCGCGGGGGCCGGCGCGCCGGAGCAGGCGAACCAGGTCACGGGGCGCGTCGCGCTGGTGGACAAGCAGCAGCACGAGCTCGCGATCGACGCGGGCACCGCGACGACGCAGGTGAAGGTCGCGCAGAACGCGAAGATCACCGTCGACGGGAAGAGCGCGTCGTTCGACGACATCCGCCAGGGCGCCGAGGTCCGCGCCACGATGGACCGGAGCGGCGACACGCCCCAGGCGACGGAGATCGCGATCACGCACTCCAGTCAGCCGTCGCAGAAGAAGTAGCGCCGTGCGAAGGACCGGACGCGCCGCCCGGGGACGCCCGCGCGGCGCGTCGCGTTGCCCCGCCGGGCGCGCCGGCGTAAGAGGGCTCCATGCCGCCCCGCTTCGCGCCACGGCGCGCCATCGGCCGCACCGGGTTCGTCGCCACCGCCATCGGACAGGGGGATCTCGCCGATCGGTCCGTCCCGAAGGAGCGCTGCGTGGCCACGCTCCGCCGCGCGCTCGACGCCGGCGTGAACGTCGTCGACACCGCGCCGATGTACGAGGACGGGTACTCGGAGGAGATCGTCGGGGAGGCGCTGCGCGGCCGGCGCGACGGCGTCTTCGTCGTCGACAAGATCGACGACCTCGACCGGCCGGTGTCACCCCAGCTCGACGCGAGCCTCTCGCGCCTGGGCCTCCCCTCCGTGGACCTGCTCGTCTTCCACTCCGTCTCCGAGCCCGCCGCGTGGGCCCGGCTCGCCGCGCCCGGCGGCGGGATGGACGCGCTCGCGGGGGAGATCGCCCGCGGGCGGGCGCGGTTCCGCGGGATCTCGAGCCACGACCCGGACGTGCTCGCCGCGGCGCTCGCGTCGGGCACGTGCGACGTCGTCATGTTCCCCGTCGGCCCGTTCGTCGACGCGCGGTACGTCGACGAGCTCCTCCCGCGCGCGCGGGCGCTCGGCGTCGGGACGATCTGCTTCAAGACGTTCGGCGCCGGGAAGCTCGTCGGCGACACCGAGGGGTACGGGCGGCCGCTGTCGGAGCGGCCGCGCGGGAAGCTCTCGTCGGGAGGCTCCGACGCCGCGGCGCCGACGCTGCCCCACCTCTCCGTCGGCGACTGCGTCCGGTACACGCTCACCTGCGATCCGGACGTGGCGCTCCTCGGCCTCTCGTTCGAGAACGAGCAGGACGCCGCCTTCGCGGCCGCCGCCGCGTTCCGGCCGATGAGCGCGGCGGAGCTCGCGGAGACGCGCCGCCGGGCCGCGGAGGCGATCGCCGGGAAGGGCCGGATCTGGTGGAACCCGGCGGGCTAGCCCCCGCCGCGCCGCGCCCCTCGATTTCGCGCAGAAAAACGCGCGTTCGCCGGTTGGCGGCGCCGGCTCCTGTGCCGAACGTTGCGGCGACGGAGGAGACACATGGCGCGCATCGCGTTCATCGCCGACGACCTGTTCGAGGACTCGGAGCTGCGGATCCCGTGGGACCGCGCCCGCGCGGCAGGCCACGAGACGGTCCTGGTGGGGCTCGAGAAGGGGAAGCGGATCGAGGGCAAGAAGAAGAAGGAGACGTTCACGACCGACGCCTCGGCCAAGGACGTCTCCGCCGACCAGTTCGACGCGCTCGTGATCCCGGGCGGCTACTCGCCGGATCACCTCCGGACGGACATCGACATGGTGCGGCTCGTCCGGACGATGTTCGTCGCCGGCAAGCCGGTCGCCGCCGTGTGCCATGGCCCGTGGATGCTCGTCGAGGCCGACGCGCTCGACGGGAAGACGGTCACGTCCTGGCCGTCCCTCAAGACCGACCTCATCAACGCAGGCGCGCGCTGGGTGGACCGGGAGGTCGTGGAGGACGAGAACCTCATCACCTCCCGGAACCCGGGCGATCTGGAGGCCTTCTCGCGGACGCTCCTGCAGCGCGTCGGCGAGGGCGCGCAGGCGCGCGAGGGTCGGGCGGGCGCGGGCGAGCAGCCCTCGGCCGGCGCGTAGCCGCTCGAGGGGTCCTCCCGTCGCGAGGGGCCCGCTTGCAGGCGGTGGGGCTCCGGGGCTAAGCATCGACGACCGCCCCGGGAGCCCTCGCATGCTCGATCTGCTCGTCGCCCTCGCGCTCTCCGCCTCTCCGGCCGCACCCGTCCCGCCTGCGCTGCCCGCGGACCGGGCGCCGCTCCGGTATCCCGAGACCCGCCGCGACGGTGTGGTGGACGACTTCTTCGGGACGAAGGTCGCGGATCCGTACCGCTGGCTCGAGGACCCTGACAGCCCCGACACGCAGGCCTGGGTGCAGGCGCAGAACGCGCTCACGCAGGCGTGGCTCGCCGCGGTCCCGGAGCGGGCCGCGATCCGCGACCGCCTCACGCGCCTGTTCGATTTCGAGCGCTTCACGGAGGCGCGGCGGCGCGGCGGGCGCGTCTTCTTCCTGCGGAACTCCGGGCTGCAGAACCAGTCCGTGCTCTGGGTCGCCGACCGCCCGGGAGACGCCGGGCGCGTGCTGCTCGATCCGAACGGGCTCTCGCCGGACGGCACCGTCGCGCTGTCCGAGTGGGCGGTGTCGGAGGACGGGAAGCTCCTCGCGTACGCGCTCGCAGACGCCGGCTCGGACTGGCTCACCTGGCGCGTCCGGGACGTGGAGACCGGCGCGGATCGCCCGGACGTCGTGTCCTGGTCGAAGGCGAGCCGGGCGAGCTTCACCCGTGACGGCAGCGGCTTCTTCTACAGCCGGTACGACGCGCCGAAGGAGGGCGCCGCGCTCACGGCGGTGAACCAGGATCACCAGGTCTGGTTCCACCGCCTGGGGACGAAGCAGGACCAGGATCGGCTCGTCTTCCGCCGGCAGGACCAGCCGGAGTGGTACGTCGGGGGCGAGGTGACGCTCGACGGGCGGTGGCTCGTGATCACCGCGAGCAAGGGGACGAACCCGGAGACCTCCATCTTCCTCGTCGACCTCGCGAGGCCGGAGTGGAAGGCGGAGCCGTTCCTCGACGCGATGGACGCGACCTACGCGGTCGTGGGGAACGAGGGCGACACCTTCTACGTCCTCACCAACAAGGACGCGCCGCGCTCCCGGCTCGTCGCGATCCGGCGCGACGCGCGCGCGCCGGCCGCGTGGCGGACGATCGTGCCCGAGGCGAAGGGCCGCGACGTCCTCGCGAGCGCGGCGTGGGCCGGCGGCCGCCTGGTCGTGCAGTGGATGCGCGACGCGCACGACGAGCTCGAGGTGTGGGGCGAGGACGGCAAGCGCGTCGCGAAGGTGAAGCTGCCGGCGCTCGGGACCGTGCGCGACCTCGACGTGCAGGGGCCGGTGGCGGAGGCGGAGGTGTACCTCGGCTTCAGCGGCTTCACGACGGCGCCCATGCTCCTCCGCCTCGACGCGAAGACGGGCGCGCTCGACACGTTCCGCGCGCCGAAGGTGGCGTTCGACGGACGCCGGTACGTGACGCGCCAGGTCTTCTACCGGTCGAAGGACGGGACGCGGATCCCGATGTTCCTCGTCCACCGGAAGGGGATCGCGCTCGACGGCCGGAACCCGACGCTGCTCTACGGCTATGGCGGCTTCAACATCCCCCTCACGCCCGAGTTCAAGGTCTCGCGGCTCGTGTGGCTCGAGATGGGCGGCGTGTACGCGATGCCGAACCTCCGCGGCGGCGGCGAGTACGGGAAGGAGTGGTACGACGCCGGGCGGCTCGCGCGGAAGCAGAACGTGTTCGACGACTGCATCGCGGCGGCGCAGTGGCTCGTCTCGAACGGCTACACGACGCCCTCGCGGCTCGCCGTGAACGGCGGGTCGAACGGCGGGCTCCTCGTCGGGGCGGTCGAGACGCAGCGCCCGGACCTGTTCGGCGCCGCCGTGCCGGAGGTCGGGGTCCTCGACATGCTGCGGTTCCACCGGTTCACGCTGGGCTGGGGCTGGAAGAGCGACTACGGGTCGGCCGAGACGAAGGAGGGCTTCGACGTCCTCTACCGCTACAGCCCGCTGCACGCGGTGAAGCCCGGGACCCGCTACCCGCCGACGCTGGTGGTCACCGCGGACCACGACGACCGCGTGGTCCCCGCCCACAGCCACAAGTTCACCGCCGCCCTGCAGGCGGCGCAGGCGGGCGACGCGCCGATCCTGACGCGCATCGAGACCCGCGCCGGCCACGGCGCCGGCAAGCCCACCTCGAAGCAGATCGAGGAGCGCGCCGACGTGTACGCGTTCCTCGTGCGGGCGCTCGGGATGGAGCTGCCGGCGGGGTTCGGGGGGGAGGGCGGCGCGCCGGCGGCGGACAAGAAGGCGGCGCGGTAGCGGGATCCGCGGCGGATTCTTGCCCGCTCCTGTCTGCGCAGGCGACACTCGCCCCGATGCCCCCCGACTCCCCGATCTTCACGGTCGCACGCGTCATCCAGCTCTCGGTCGCACCCGTCTTCCTCCTCACCGCGCTCGGCACGCTCCTCGGCGTCTTCTCGTCGCGGCTCGTCCGCGTGGTGGACCGCGCGCGCGTCCTGAACGAGAAGCTGCCGACCATGCCGGAGGACCGCAGGGCCCGGCTCCGGGCGGAGTTCGACGTGCTCATCACCCGCCGGAAGCTCGTGAACACCGCCATCACGTTCGCGATCAGCGCGGCCCTCCTCGTCTGCGCCCTCATCGCGACCGCGTTCGTCGGCTCCATGCTGCGCCGCGACTTCTCGCATCCCGTCGCGACGCTCTTCATCCTCGCGATGGTCGCGTTCATCGGCGCGCTCCTGTCCTTCCTCGCCGAGGTGCTGCTCGCGGTGCGGAGCGTGCGGATCGAGCACCCGTGACGGCGTCCGGGGCGCGCCCGGAGCGGGCAAAGGAGCGCCCCGCGCGCGTTCCTGCTAGAACGCCGCCGTGACCCACCCGCCTGCCCCTCCCGCCCCGGCGCCCTTCCCCGACCTCGGCGCCCACCCCGCCCTCGCGCGCGCCCTCGAGCGCAAGGGCTACGCCGAGCCGACGCCGGTGCAGGCGGCGGTCCTCTCGCCCGATCTGCGCGGGAAGGACCTGCTCGTCTCGTCCCGCACCGGCTCGGGGAAGACCGTCGCGTTCGGCCTCGTCCTCGCCGACGCGCTCCTCGGGGAGGCGGCGGCGTTCGGCGAGGCCGGCCCCCCCGCGGCGCTCGTGGTGGCGCCGACCCGCGAGCTGGCGCTGCAGGTCCAGCGCGAGCTCTCGTGGCTCCTCGCCGAGACCGGGGCGCGCGTCGTCGCCTGCGTCGGCGGCATGGACGCGCGCCGGGAGGCCCGCGCCCTCGGGCAGGGCGCGCATCTCGTCGTCGGCACGCCGGGGCGGCTCCTCGACCACCATCGCCGCGGCGCCCTCGACCTGTCCGCCCTCGCCGCCCTCGTCCTCGACGAGGCGGACGAGATGCTCGACATGGGCTTCCGGGACGAGCTCGAGGCGCTGCTCGCCGCGGCCGCGCCGGACCGGCGGACGATCATGTTCTCGGCGACGCTCCCGAAGCCGATCGTCGAGCTCGCGCACCGGTACACCCGCGACGCCGTGCGGGTGGCCGCGACGCCGGCGCGCGAGGCGCACGCGGACATCGCGTATCGCGCCCACCTCGTCGCGCCGGCCGAGCGCGAGCTCGCCATCGTGAACGTGCTCCGGGCCGTGGATCCGCCGAGCGCGCTCGTGTTCCGGGCGACGCGCGAGGCGGCCCACCACACGGCGGCAGCCCTCGACGAGCGCGGCTTCTCCGCGGTCGCCATCTCCGGCGAGCTGACGCAGGCGGAGCGGCTCAAGGCGCTGAAGGCGCTCCGGGACGGGCGCGCCCGGCTCCTCGTCGCGACCGACGTCGCGGCGCGCGGCCTCGACCTCCCGAACATCGGCCTCGTCCTGCACGGCGATCTCCCCCGCGATCCGGAGGCGCTCCAGCACCGGAGCGGCCGGACCGGCCGCGCGGGGAAGAAGGGCATCGCCGTCCTCCTCGCCGAGCCGCGCGAGCGGTTCAAGCTGGAGCGGATGCTGCGCGAGGCGAACGTCCGGGTGGAGTGGGCGGCCGTGCCGGCCGCGGACGCGATCCGCGCCCAGGACGAGGAACGGCTCGCGGCCGAGGTGGAGGCGCTCGCCACGGACGCCACCGACGACGAGCGGGCCGCCGCGACGCGGCTCCTCGAGGGCCGCGACCCGCTGCTCGTCGCCGCCGCGCTGGTCCGGGAGAAGCGGGCCCGCCTCCCCGCCCCGGAGGAGCTGCCGGAGACGGCCGTCGCCGCCACCGAGCGCCCGGCGCCGCCGCGCGAGCGGAAGGCGCGCGGGGGGCCGCCGACGGACGTCGTCTGGTTCAAGATCACGATCGGGCGGGAGCGGAACGCCGATCCGAAGTGGATCCTCCCGCTGCTCTGCCGCCGCGGCGGCGTGACCCGCGACGCGATCGGCAAGATCGTCGTGGACGACCGGGAGACCCGGTTCCAGATCGCGCGTGCGTCCGCCGACGCGTTCGCTCAGGCGGCGCGGCGCCCCGATCCGCGCGCGCCGGGCGTGCGGATCGAGGTGGTCCGGGGTGGTGGCGAGGCGCCGGCGTTCCGCGGCGGGCCCGCGGGTCGCGCTTCGACGGGCCCCGGGCGAACGGATGCGCACCCCGCGCGCGCGACGAGCCACGCGCCCGCGCAGCGCTCGGGGACCGGGCACGCGGAGCGGAGCGGCGACGGCCACTCCGAGCGCCGCGGCGCCGGTCACTCCGACCGGAAGGTCCGGATTCCGAAGAGGGCCGAGACGACCCACGAGAGGAAGGCGAGCGCGAGCGCCACCAGGAGGGACTGGAAGAAGCCGAGGCCGTAGCTCCCCATCACGACGGCGAGCCAGACGAACACGTAGAGCAGCCACGGCAGGACGAGGAACCAGAGGAACCGCGCGAGCGTCATGTAGTACGCGATCGAGAGGACGATCGAGACGAGCACGGCGCGGCCGAAGGTGTTGGCGGGGTTCCCGGGGCTCACCCACGCGACCGCGAGCCAGAGGACGGCCGCCGACGCGACGAGCCGGACGACGAAGGCGATGGCGTGGTGCGGCTCGCGAGCTCCGTTCATGGCGGCCTCCGGGGGAGACCGTAGCACGCGTCCGGAGAGGGCTTAGGCACTTCTTAGGATCGCGTTAGGGATCATTCAGGAACCGCGACGCGGCGCCGCCGGCATCCTCTCCCCGTCACCCACGACGGGAGAGAGCACATGAGCCGAGTCGATCTGTACGGGACGGTCCACAAGGGGATCCGCGGCCTGCTCGCCGGGACGGCGGCGCTGGCGGGGCGCACCGACTTCGCGCGCGCCGAGGAGGCGGCGCGGGCCGCGGCGGAGGTCCGGCGCCTGCTCGGGTTCCTCGACGAGCACGCCCACCACGAGGACACCTGGGTCATGCCGGAGGTCGCCCGGATCGCGCCGGAGCTGCACGCCGACCTCGCCGCCGACCACGTGCGCACGGACGGGCTCCACCGCGAGCTCGCCGGCCTCGCGGCGCGCGTGGAGGGCGCCACCGAGGCGGAGCGGGTCTCGCTGGGAGCCCGCATCCACGAGCGGCTCTGGCGGCTCGCCGCGGAGCACCTCCGCCACATGGCGCGCGAGGAGGCCGACGCGCAGCGGGTCCTCTGGGCGCACCGGACGGACGAGGAGCTGGGCCAGCTGCACGGGCGCCTGCTCGCCTCCATCCCGCCGGCCCGGATGGCCGAGTGGAGCGCGATCATCCTCCCCGCGCTCGCGACGCGGGAGCGCGCCGGGATGCTCGCCGGGATGCGCGCGGCGATGCCTCCGCCGGTCTTCGAGCGGATCACCGCGCCCGCGCGGGACGCGCTCGGTCCCGTCGAGTGGGCCGCGACCGCGGTCGCCGCGGGGTTCTGACGTCCGCGTCGCCCCCGCGGGGGCGGCGCGGCATCGGTGCGGCGCGCCCCGGCCCGGCCTAGGATCCCGTGCCGGGGCGCCCGCGTGATCTCGACGGAGCTGGCAGGATTCCTTCAGTCCGGCATCTCGATCCTGGTGGGCACCCGCGACGCCCGCCTGTTCCCGGACTGCGTCCGCGCCGTCGGCGCGCGCTGCGCACCGCCGGGGGAGCTGACGATCTTCCTGCCCGACGCGACGGCCGGCACCTGCATCGCGAACGCGCGCGACAACGGCCGCGTCGCCGCGACGTTCTCGCGCGCGCACGACCACCGCTCGATCCAGGTGAAGGGGCGCGCGATCGAGGTCCGCCCCTGCGACGCCGCGGAGCGGGCCGCCATCGACGCCTACCGCTGCGCGTGGGCTCAGGAGCTCGCGATCATCGGGATGCCGCCGCGGGTGACGCTCCGCATGTCGCACTGGCCGGCGCACGCGGTCCGGCTCCGCGTCGAGGCCGTCTACGTCCAGACCCCCGGCCCGGGCGCGGGCGCGCCGCTCGTCGCCCCGGAGGCCGGGCGGTGAGCTCCGCGCTCGAGGCGCTCGGGCCCTGCTTCCAGGGCGTCATCCCGTCGATCATCACGACGTGCTCGCGCGACGGCGAGCCGAACACGACCTACCTCTCGCAGGTCCACTACGTGGATCCCCGTCACGTCGCCCTCTCCTGCCAGTTCTTCAACAAGACGAAGCGGAACGTCGCGGAGAACCCGCACGCGACGGTGCTCGTCCACGATCCGGTGACGTTCGACACCTACCGCCTGCGGCTCCGGTTCGACCACTCCGAGACCGAGGGGCCGCTCTTCGAGCGGATGGCGCTCCGCATCCAGGCGATCGCGTCCCACAGCGGGATGGCGGGCGTCTTCCGGCTCCTCTCCTCGGACGTGTACGAGGTGCTCGCCGTCGAGCGGCTCGACGCGTTCCTCCAGCCTCCGGACCCCGTGCTGGACGCGTCGCCCGCGGCGGCGCTCGGGCCGGGCCCGCTCACCGAGCTCCGCGGCGTCCAGGCGATCTCGGAGCGGATCGCGCGCGCCGGGGACCTCGAGACGCTCCTCGGCGGAACGCTGGCGGCGCTGGACGAGCTGCTCGGCTTCTCGCACGCGATGGTCCTCGTGCCCGACGAGCGCGGCGACCGGCTCCTGGCGCTCGCCAGCCGCGGCTACGGCGCGGGCGGGATCGGCGCCGAGGTGCTGGTGGGGGACGGCATCATCGGGACCGTCGCCGCGCGCCGGCGCATGATCCGGGTCGCGGGCGTCGGCCAGGAGCTCCGGTACGGCCGGGCCATCCGCGGCCGCGTCGCGGAGTGCGGGGACGCCGCCCGGCTCGGACCCGAGATCCCCCTCCCCGGCCTGCCCGACGCGCAGGCCCAGCTCGCGCTCCCCCTCGTGGCCGGCGACCGGCTCGTCGGCGTGCTCGCGGTGGAGAGCCGCGATCCGCTCCAGTTCGACGACTGGGACGAGGCGTTCCTCCAGATCGTGGCGAACCAGATCGCGATGGGGATCGACCGGATGAGCGCGGCGGCCGAGGAGGACCCCGAGCCGACGCCGGCACGCCGCGCGCCGCCCGTCGCCGCGCCCCGCCGGACCCGCGCGTTCACGTACTACCGGAACGACGACTGCATCTTCGTCGACGGCGAGTACCTCGTGCGGAACGTCCCGGGGAAGATCCTCTGGAAGGTGCTCGGGCTCCACCGCCGCGAGGGCCGCAGCGAGTTCACCAACCGCGAGCTGCGGCTCGACCCGACGCTCGGGCTCCCCCCGCTCAAGGACAACCTGGAGAGCCGGCTCATCCTCCTGCGGCGCCGGCTCGAGGAGAAGTGCCCGGACGTCCGGCTGGTGCCGGTGAGGCGCGGGCGCTTCGCGCTCGAGCTCGGCTGCGCGGTCGAGCTGGTCGAGAAGGAGTGCGCGTAGCGCTTCCCTCCGGCGCGCGGACGGGGATACTCCACCGTCATGAGCAAGATCCCATCGACGCCGGCGACCCGGCTCCTCCGCGAGAAGGGCGTCGCGTACACCGAGCACCCGTACCGCTACGAGGAGCGGGGCGGCACCGCCGTGTCCGCCCGCGAGCTGGGCGTGGACGAGCACGCGGTCGTGAAGACGCTCGTCATGGAGGACGAGGACCGGGAGCCGCTCCTCGTCCTCATGCACGGCGATCGCGAGGTCTCCACGAAGGCGCTCGCGCGCCTCCTCGGGAAGAAGTCGATCCAGCCCTGCAAGCCGGAGGTGGCGAACCGCCACTCGGGGTACCTGGTCGGCGGCACGAGCCCCTTCGGCACCCGGAAGGCCATGCCCGTCTACATGGAGCGGACGATCGCGGACCTGCCGCGCGTCTACATCAACGGCGGATCGCGAGGGTTCCTCGTCGGGATCGCGCCGGCGGACGTCGTGAAGGTGCTCTCGCCGACGCTGGTGGAGGTGGCGATCGAGGGCTGAAGCAGAGAGGCGCCGGCGACTCCCGGTCGCCCCGGGCGTGGCGCGCGCGGAGTCGAAGGGCTCCTCAGGATCCGTTCAGGACCCTGAGCCCGCGCGGCGGCCTCGGCGCGGGCGCGGCCTCGGGCGCGGGCAGGCCCCACGCGCGCTCCCGCAGCTCCGCCACGTGGCAGGCCCGCGACGACGGGCCGTCGAGGTCGCCGTCCTCGAGCAGCGCGAGGGCGCTGCAGCGGCCGCAGTAGCCGCTCCGCGGGCAGGTCGCGCACTCCGGCAGGCCGCCCCAGCGGCGCGCGCGGAGGCGGCGGAAGACCTCCGACTCGCGCCAGATGACGTCGAGCGGCGCCTCCCGGACGTTCCCGGCGGAGAGCGGCATCGCCACGCACGGGAGGACGTCGCCCGAAGGGCTCACCGCGACGAAGCTCCGCGCCATCCCGCACGGCGCGCGGTCCGGCGGCGCCGTCGCGGGCGGACCGCCCTCCGGAGGCGGACCGCTCGCGGCGAGCGCCGCCTGGATGGCGGCGTCGTCGCCGCGGCACCGCGTCGGGCCGGTGCCGCCGCCCGAGGCCGCGAAGAGGTGGGGATCGAGCTGGAGCGCGGCGCCGAGGCGCGCCGCCAGGGCGGCGACCGCGCCGTGATCGCCGGCCGCGTCGCCCACGAGGGGGCACTTCAGCGCGACCCGGACGCCGGCCTGGCGCAGCCGCAGCGCCCCCCGCACCGCCGCGCGGAGGGAGCCCGGGACGCGCGTCACCGCGTCGTGGCGGTCGGGCCGCGTGCTGAAGATCGAGATCTCGACCGACGCGGGCGAGAGCGCCGCGAGGCGGCGGACGCAGGCCCGGTCGAGGAGGAGGCCGTTCGTGAGCACGGTGACGGCGAGCCCCACGCGGCGCGCGTGCTCCGCGACGTCCCAGAACCGGGGCGACAGGAGCGCCTCGCCCCCGGAGATCGTGAGGAACAGGACGCCGAGCCGGCGGGCCTGGTCGAGCACCGCGCGCCAGGCGCCGGCGTCGAGCTCGTCCGGCGCCGCCGCCCGCTCCTGGAAGCAGTGGACGCAGCGCGCGTTGCACCGGTACGTCAGCTCGACGTGCAGCGCGAGGGGGATGCCCTTCTCGCGCGCGATGGCCCGCACGTCGGCGAAGCTGCGCCTCACGCGGCGGCACTCCCCGCGCGGCGGAGCAGCGCGTCGACGTCGCTGTCGCGCCGGAAGGAGAGGCGCCGGAAGGGAGCGGCCGCCGCGATCCGGCCCGCCGCGGCGAACGCGGCCGCGCGCGCAGAGGGATCGTCGACAGGGAGCGCGAGGTGGGTCGCGACGTGGCGGAGCGCGTCGCGCCGGGGGAGCTCCTCGACGCGCTCGATGTCCCAGGCGAGCGCGTACACCGCCGCGAGCGGCGCGGGCCGCGGATCGCCGCGCCACCACGGCGTGCCGTGGACGAGGAGCGCGCCGTCCGGTCGCGGCAGCACGGCGGCGAGCTCGTCGGCGATCCCGTCGCGCGCGAGCGACGCCAGCGTGGACTTCCCTGCGCCGGAGGAGCCGGGGACGAGGTGGGCGGCCCCGCCGACGCGCAGCGCGGCGGCGTGCACGAGGACGCCGCCGCGCGCCAGCACGTGGCGAGAGACGAGGGCCCTCACGAACGCGTCGAGCGCGTTCACCCGGCGGTCGAGCGCGACCACGCCCGCGCCGGCGGCGACGTCGAGGTGGCCGAGATCGTCGCGCCCCTGGATGGTCCAGCGCCCGGCGCGTTCGACGACGCGTGGCGGCGCGTCCGGCGGCGCGTCCGGGCCCCCCACGAGCTCGATCGTCGCGTCCGCTCGCCCGGCCTCGCGCTGGAACGGCCCGTACCGCGCCGCGAGCGCCGGAGGCCCCTCCGCGCCGCGGAGGTCCACCCGCACCCCCGCGATCTCGAGGGCGAGGCGCGTCACTCCGTGATGACCACCGCGGCCTGGGCCAGCGCCGGGCCGTCGTCCACGGCCAGCACGAACGTCCAGGTTCCGGTCTGGTGGTAGCGGTCGATGGGCGTGCCGCGGACCTCCAGGACGCGCGTCAGCGTCGCGTCGCCGGACGCACCGGGATCGATGCTTCCCTGCAGCTGCGCGTACAGGTCGCCGGAGGGCGCGAGGACGTCCACGCGAGCCGCGTGCGCCCCCGGGGTACCGCCGCGGACGTGGGCCACGACGGTGAGCGCGGTCATCCCGGCCAGCGCGAACGCCGTGGGCTGCGCGGCGTCGCTCGTGATCGCGAGCGTCCCGCTGAGGTCGGTGACGGGGGGCGGGCGCCCCGAGGAGCCGCCGCTGCAGGCGGCGGCGGCGAGGGCGGCGAGCACGGGCCAGCGGCGCATGGGGGGTTCTCCTAGAACGCCGGGATGGCGAAGACGCGGCCCTTCGCCGTCGCGAAGACGAAACGGCCGTTGGTCCGGTCGAACACCGGCGGGCCGACGAGGATGCTCGTCGCGGGGCCGGGGACGTCGCGGGAGTCGAGGAGCGCAAGCCCGTCGAGCGAGAGCTTCCGCAGCTTCTTGTCGCTCGCGGCGACGAATGCGGTCCCGGTCGAGGGGAACGGCTGCGCCATGGATAGCGTCGCGCCGGACGGCGCGTTCCATTGCGCCGTGGCCGAGAGCACGCCGGACGTGGAGATCACGAGCCGCTGGACCGCGCTCGCGCTCGACACGAGGTAGCCGTGCGTCGCGCCGACGACGGTGCGGAGGTCGGTCGCGCTCGCGAGCGCCGAGGAGATCGGCGTGCCGTACCGCGGCGCCCCGGTCGACACGTCGAGGACGACGAGCTGGCCCGTCTTGTCCAGGCAGGCGAGGTCGGTCGTCAGCGGCCCCTGGGAGCACGCGACGGTGTAGCTGCCCGTGCCGGCCGGCCAGCCCGCCACCGGCGTCGGCGCCGCCGCGCCGGCGCCCACGTCGTATGCGCGGACGCCGCCGCCCGCGTCCACCGCCACGAAGAGCCGGTTCGTCCCGGCGTCGTAGATGGGCGCGGCGTAGAGCCCCTGCCCCGTCGCGCCGACCTGCAGCGTCCACACCGTGGCGCCGGTGTCGTGCCGGACGCCGAGGAGCCGGCCGGTCTTCGAGGCGAGGAGGATGGTGTCGTAGGGCGCGGTGTAGGCCGCGCTCGCGTACTGCTTCACGATCCCGGTGATCTCGGCGACGAAGCTCTCGCCGGTCCTGGTGACCTGCCAGGTGGTCGTTCCGGCGTCGAGGTCGAAGCCGAGGGCGAGGCCGCCCTGATCCGCGGCGAAGAGCATGTTGCGCCCGCTCGCCATCGCCGCCGCCGGCGTGTTGCCGGCCGGCAGGGACGCGAGCGCCACCGGGTCGAACGTCCGGAGTCCGGTGGCGAGGTCGAGCACCGTGACGTCCGGCCGGTTCGTGGCGACGGCGACGCGGCTCCCCGGGAGGACGCCGGGCTGGAGCAGCGACGTCCCGCCGAGCTGGTGCGTCCAGCCGCCCACCGGCGCCGCGACGGAGTCGAGGTAGCCCTTCGCGGTCCAGTATCCGCTGGTGCAGCTCGAGTAGACGAACAGCGCGTCGTGGTTGCAGACCCGGTAGTTGTACGCGCCGACGGCCGGATCCGCGGCCGTTCGCGTCGGCGAGCCGTCCCGGTCCGCGTACAGCACCGTCCCGGTGGCGAGGGCCTGGTTCGCGGGATCCGAGTAGTCGACGAAGTCCGCCGGGACGAACGGGTCCGTCCCGGAGGGCGTCCGGAAGATCGCGACGCCGTCGTGGGCGTTCCCCGTCGTGCCGCTCGTGTTCGTCCACGCGAGCGTCTGGCCCGAGCCGTCGGACAGGATCGTGAAGCCCGCGACGTCCGGGATCGGTGTGGGGACGATCGAGACCGTCTCCTCGTAGTTCGTGTTCACCGCGCGCGAGCCGTTCGACACGACCGTCGTGACCTGGAACGGGTACGCGGTCGTCTGCGTCACGGCCGGGAGCGAGGAGAAGCTGAACTTCAGGGTCGCGGTGCTCTTGGATGGCACCGTCAACGTGTACCTGAGCGTGTCCGTCGGGTTGCCGGAGGTCTTGACGGAGCCCGTCGGGCTCATGCTGACGTACGTGAGCCCTCCCCACCCGTTCGCCGGCGGGGCGTAGACGTCGATCTCGGTCATCGACGCGCCGCCGTTGTTCACGACGGTCACGGTGAAGGTCCACGGCCCCTTCGGCGTGCGGGAGGGGACGATGCCGGCGGGTGACCAGGCCACCGTCGACGCAGCGACCGTCCCGGCGGGCGTGATCGCGAGGTTCGTCGTGCTCCCGGCGGGCGAGATCGCCGGCGTGCCCTGGGCGCGATACGCGGAGCCGACCACCCCGGTCACGTCGAACGTGTACGTGACCGACCCCGTGGCGCCGGCCGCGAGCGGCACGTCCGCGGGGTTGTTCGTGCCGCTGGTCTGGGCGAGGCCGGCGAGCGTGAGCTGGTTGTACCTGGGCGGCGAGACCGTCACTGCCGCCGCCGTGTTGTTCTGGAACGTCATGACCGCCTGGACCTGATCCCCCGGTCCGGCGGTCAGGTTGGTGAACGCGAACGAGGCGGTCACGCCGGCCGTGCGGACCGGTCCGGCGATCGCGCCCACGGCGGACACGCCGGAGCCGGCCGCCGTCGCGCCGAACGTGTACACGCCCGCCTGGGCCAGCGGGTACGAGCAGCTGAACGTCGCCGACGCACCGGCCGCGCCGGCGGCCGCGAGCGACAGCGACGCGGGTGCGGGCGTGCACGCGAGAACGGCCCCGCCCTGGGGCGTGATCCTCACCGCCGGCGTCACGGTCGTCGCGGCGGTGGCGAGGTTCGTGACCGTCCAGGTCGAGGTCGCCGTCGTCGGCACCGGCCCCTGGACCGGGGAGACGCTGCCCGTGACGGCGAGCGCCTTCACCGGGATCGTGACCGCGCTCGCGCTCGTTACGTTCCACCCGGTCTGCCCACCGCAGGGATCGGACGCGGTGATGCGGCTCAGGTTGTCCGACCAGTCGCCCGCGACGGCGCCGCCGGGGGGCGTGACGTCCAGGCGGAACGTCCCGGCGCTGCCGTTGACGATCCCGCCGACGGCGCCGGCGCTGCAATCGGCGACCTGGAAGCGGATCGAGTAGAGCCCGTTCGTCTGCAGGCGCGTGACCGTCCAACCGTCCGGACCGGCGCCGCCCTGCGCCGACCAGCCCTGGGGCAGCCGGAACTCGATCTGGCGGAGGATCGTCCCGCTCTTCGAGTTCGCGACGTCGAGGTGGAAGGACGACGCCGTCCCGTTCGTCACCGCGTTCGCGAGCGGCGCCGTCCCGGCCGCGCTCGGGGTGACGGCGAGGTTCACCTGCGCGCGCGCCGCGCCGGCCACGAGCAGCGCGCCCGCCGTGACGACGAGGCGGACGGCGCGACTCATAGGACGTTGCACCGCTGGAGCTCGGACATCATGTTCGGGCCGTTCGGCGCACCGAAGGAGGCCGCGGTCAGCGGCTCGAAAGCCTCGTCCCACGCGATCGCCGGCGGCTCGTACGGCGGCGTGGTCGTCGGCGGACTCCGCTCCGTCTCCGTTTCCTGCCTCGTCCCGTTCATGCTCGCCTCGCCCGCTCTCGAAAGCTGGTGATGAAACACGGCGCTCGACCTCGCACCAACGTCCCCGCCCCACCACTCACGGCGTCGTCACCTCGACGAGCCCGCGCCGGACGAGCTCCCCGATGAACGCGCCGACGTCCGCGAGCGCCCGCTCCGCCGAGACGCCGAACCGCGCCGCGACCTCGCCCGCCAGCGCCGCGACGCTCCGCTCGCCGTCGACCCGCCCGAACACGAAGCTGCCCACCGGGTTCAGGCCCACGATCCGCCTCCCGTGCAGGTCGAGGAGGACCGCCTCGCCCTCCACCACCTGCCAGGCGCAGCGGCCCGCGACGCGAAGGACCGCGCCAGGAGCCGGAGGCGGCGGAGCGGCTCCGGGGGCGCCGGCGGGATCGGCTGCTCCCGCCCGCGACGACGCCGGGCCACCGCCGTGAAGATGACCTGGCGCGGAGCCCAGGTCGGATCGTTTCTCGGACACGCATCACCTCGGGTGATGATCCCGCCTGCTCCGGCGCCGACCACGCGGTGGATGACGAGCCCCGCCCGGCCCCGCGCGACGACCACGTCTCCCGGCGCCGGCGCGCCGTCGACGAACGCGAGCTGCACCTCGTCGCCCTCGCGGAGCGTCGGGGCCATGCTGCGGCCGCGTACCGGTTGCCAGATCGCCGTCATGGATTCGTGGAGGAGCGCCACCACCGACGCCCATCATCGGCCAGTCTCGTCGGACCCGCCAAAAACCCCCAGTCCCGGGTTGGCGTGACGTCAGGGTCGGCGACTCAGGCGGTGTAGGAGCCGGTGCGTGTTCCTCCGCACCGTCCACACGCCGTGGTGCGCGAGCCGCGCCGCGGCGACCGTGGCGCGATCCGCGAGCACCGCCTCGAACGCCATGCCCCACGCCCAGAACACGCGGTCCCGCGCGACGCCGGCGCGCGCGAGTGCCCGTTGGCGCAGCGCCTCGGCGACGCGCAGGCGTGTCGCGCCGGGCGACCGCGGAAGGCCCTCCGGCAAGGGCGCGCCGAGCTCGGCGAGCGCCGCGGCCGTGAAGGCGAGCGCGCGCGAAGCCCCCCACGCACGCGCCCGCGCCGCGACCTCGGCGCCGTCCACCGGCGGCCCGGCCTCGAGCAACAGGAGCAGGTCGAGCAGCCACCCGAGCCGCTCGTGGAGGTGCCGGGCGGAGTGGATCGCCAGGAAGATCAGCTCGTCCTCCGGCGCGAGCACGCGGACGGCGGCGCCGGAGGCGGTGCGGTGATCCCGGGCGCGCCCGAGGAGCGGCGCCGCCTCGAGCACGGCACCGAAGCCCACGTTCGCACGGAAGTGGACCTCGACGTCCGGGCCGCCAGGGCGCCCGAGGTGAACGTGGTGGTGGTGGCGACGCGCGTACGCGTCCGAGAACACGAACTCGCCTCGCTCGGGACACCACCCGCGCGCGGCGAGCGCCGCGAGGGCGTGATCCAGCTCGGCCGGGTCCACGAGCAGGTCCAGATCCCCCGACTCCCGGAGCGCGGGATCGGCGTAGGCGCGCTCCGCGAGGATCGGGCCCTTCAGCGCGACGGGGACGATGCCGCGCGCGGCGAGGGCCGCGAGCGCCTCGTCGAGCGCCGCTCGCAGCCGCGCGTCCTGGATCCGGCGCGCGAGCACGTTCCGCTCCACGCGCGCGCGGAGCGCGGCGAGGTCGGCGTCTGGGCCGGGCGGGGGGAAGCGCCGCACGAGCTCGTGCGCGAGCCCGTGCCGGAGCGCGGCGTCCGCGAGGCGCCGCGCGCGCTCCGCCGCGAGCGGCGGGAGCGGCGCCGCGGGGCGGGAGAGGAGGGCCCTGAGATCGGCCTCGAGCTCGTCGTGTCCGTCGTCCAGATCGTCGCGAGCATGGACGGGGTGCCCCGCTCCGGGCAAGCCCACGCGGCGAGATCCGCGAAGCTCCACGTCTGTCCCGCGATCCGGGTTCCCTCCCTGGGCGGGATCTCCGTCCGGGGCGGAGCCAACCGCCCTTCATCGGCGCATGTTGGGTCCTCGCCGCGCCCGCCGGGCACGGAGGGAACCATGACTGTGTACGCCCTGCTCGCACTCGCCTTCGCCGCCCTGGGGCTCGTCTCGACCCTGTTCCTGCGTCACAGGCGGTCGACGCGGTTGCCGCTGGATCCCCTCCCCGCGGGCCTGAAGCACCTCGCCGCCCATGTCGGTTCCCTGAGCCGGTTCGGCGCGGACCTGCAGGTCCGTCCCGGGGAGCGGTGGCGGCGCATCGGCTCCCTCGGCCGTTGAGCCCCGACCGTACCGCATGACCGGACGGCCGCTCGCCCGGCCGCCTGTCGCTCACCCGGCACCCGACACTCGTTCGCGCACCTACGATTCCACCCGCCCCGCACGGCGCCGGAGGCCGCGCGGGACGAGCAGCGGCTCGAGCGCGTCGAACCCGCTCTGGACGAGCAGCGCGAGCGCGGCCGCCGGGATCGCACCCTCGAGGATGAGCGGCACCGACGCGAGCCGGATCCCCGTGAGGATCGGCTGGCCGTAGCCGCCAGCGCCGGCGAGCGCGCCGAGCGTCGCGGTGCCCACCGCGATCACCGCCGCCGTCTTCACGCCGGCCAGGATCGCGGGCGCGGCGAGCGGAAGCTCCACGAGCCGGAGCCGCGCCGCCGGCGGGAGGCCGATCGCGCGCGCCGAGTCGGTCAGCTCGGGCGGGATGCCCGTGAGGCCCGCGTGCGTGTTCCGCACGATGGGCAGCAGCCCGTAGAGGAAGAGCGCGGCGATCGCGGGGCCCGCCCCGATCCCGAGCAGCGGGATCATGAAGACGAGGAGCGCGAGCGAGGGGATCGTCTGGACGACGCCCACGAGGGCGAGGACGCCGCGCCCGATCCGCGGCCGCCGCGCGGCCAGGACGCCGAGCGGGACGCCGAGGAGGATGGCGCCCGCGAGCGCGGTCGCGACGAGCGCGAGGTGCTCGCGGGTCCGGGCGAGGATCCGCTGCCACCGGTACTCCGGCGGGACCTCGGGCGCGAGCCCGAGCGCCGCGCGCAGGAAGCCGGCGGCGGCGGCGTCCGGCGCGGCGCCGTCGATCCGCACCCGCGCGTTCAGGTCGATCATGGCGGAGGCGCCGATGCGCCCCTCGAGCCGGCGGAGCGCCGGGAGCGCGGCCGGCGCGCGGGCCTCGAGATCCAGCCGGTACACGTAGACGGCGCGGTACTCCGGGAAGACGTGGAGGTCGTCCTCGAGCACCGCGAGGCCGTAGCGCCCGATCTCCGCGTCCGTCGAGTAGACATCGGTGACGTCGATCTCGCCCGCCGCGAGCGCCGGGTACGCCAGGTCGTGCGCGAGCCCGCGGACGTCGCGCTGCGGGAGCCGGTACCGCGCGCGGAGCGCGGGCCAGCCGTCCTTGCGGTCCATGAACTCGCTCGTGAAGCCGATCCGGAGCGCCGGCAGGCGCGCGAGGTCCGAGACGCGCCGCACGCCGAGCCGGTCGGCCACGTCCCGCCGCATCGCGAGCGCGTACGTGTCCTCGAAGCCGAGCGAGCGCGTGATCCCCACGCCCCGCGGGGCGAGCGCGGCCCGGAGCGCCTCCTCGTCCGGGCGGACCGCGCCGCCGAGGATCTCCTCCGAGATCGTGCCGGTGTAGTCGGGGTAGACGTCGAGGTCGCCGCGGAGGAGCGCCTCCCAGAGGATGCGCGTACCGCCCAGCGCGCGGCGGTGCTCCGCCGGCACGCCCCCCGCCGCGAGCGCCTGCGTCGCCATCGCGCCGAGGATCTCGGACTCGGTGAACTCCTTCGAGCCGACGCGCACCGGCGCCGGCGCGCCCAGCGCGAGCGCGGCGGTGAGCGCGACGGCGGCCGCGCCGATCACGAGCCCTCCGGCGGGACGGGCAGCGCACGGTGCGCGTGCACGAAGCGCGACACGTACGGCTCCGCGGGCGCCCGGACCAGGTCCTCGAGGGTGCCGTCCTGCACGATCCGCCCGTCGCGGAGGACGACGAGGCGGGGCGCCAGGTACGCGGCCTCGGCGAGGTCGTGGGTCACGAGCACGACGGTCCTCCCGAGGGCGCGGAACGCGGCGCGCAGGTCGTCCTGCAGCTCGGCCCGGGTGATCGGGTCGAGCGCGCCGAGCGGCTCGTCGAGGAGCAGCACCTCCGGGTCGAGGAAGAGCGCGCGCATGAGGCTCACGCGCTGCGCCTGGCCGCCGGACAGCTCGGACGGGAACCGCTCGAGCGCGCCGGCCGGCAGCCGCGCCAGGGCCGCGAGCGCCTCGAGCCGCGCCCGGACGCGCGCGCGGTCCCACCCGAGGTGCCGCGCGACGAGCGCCGCGTTCGCGGCCGCGGTGAGGTGCGGGAAGAGGCCGCCGCCCTGGACCACGTAGCCGAACCGGCGGCGGACCGCGGGGTCGTCCCGGAGCGGCGCGCCGGCGAGGAGGACCGTCCCCGCCTCGGGCGCGAGCAGCCCGAGGAGCAGCTTCAGCACCGTGGACTTGCCCCCGCCGCTCGGGCCGATGAGCGCGACCACCTCGCCGGCGCCGATCGCGAGCTCGAGCGGTCCGGCGGCGAGCGCTCCGCCGTAGCGTTTCTCGACACCGCGGAGCTCGAGCATCGGCGGGCTCACGATTCGTCACATCCCGACGACGCCCCGTGGCTCGACACCCCCGGAGGTGCGCGTCGCGCCCACACCGTCGCCGCGGGCGTTTTCTTGCGATCGCGTGCAGGCGACCGACGATATCGCTCGATGTCGATCCGCCGGTCGCTCCTCGCCGCCTCCGCCGCCGTGCTCGCCGCCTGCGCCCAGCCGGCGGCGCACCGCCTCGGCGCGTCGGCGCGCCTCGCGCGGTTCCCGCCGCGGCCGCCCGCGGCGCGGGCGCCGTTCCAGCCGCCGCGGGGCGACGCGATCTTCGCGAACGCGGTGCACGTGCTCGCCGACGCGGGGTACGCGGTCGACAGCTGCGACGCCGACCTCGGCGCGGTCGCCACCGAGCGCGTCGAGCTCGACGTCCCCTGCTTCGGCGGGACCTGCCTCGCGCGCGACACGGTGAAGGTGAAGCTCGGGTACAAGATGGCGAAGGTGATCGTCGTGCGCGAGCTCTGGGACTGGAGCCTCAAGGAGTGGGCGCCGATCCAGGACGAGGATCTCCGGGACGGCGTGACGGAGGAGGAGACGGCGCTCCTCGCCCGCATCATGGACGTCCCGCGGCCCACCCTGAACGGCCCCGAGCGGTTCGGCGACCCGTGCCGGCCCGGGCCGTGCGCGGTCGGCGTCTGCATCGGCCTCGCGCCCGTGGCCGCGCCCTAGCGCTGCCCGCGCCGCGCGCGGTAGCGGCGGAGCAGCGCGTTCGTGGACGAGTCGTGCGCGAGCGCCGGCTCCGCGGCGCTCTCCAGCTCGGCGACGATCCGCGTCGCGAGCACCTTCCCGAGCTCGACGCCCCACTGATCGAACGAGTCGACGTCCCAGATGACGCCCTGGGTGAACACGGCGTGCTCGTAGAGCGCGACGAGGGCGCCGAGCGTCGCCGGCTCGAGCCGATCGGCGAGGATCGTGGACGACGGCCGGTTCCCGGGGAACGTGCGGTGCGGGACGAGCCGCTCCGGCGTCCCCTCCGCACGCACCTCGTCGGCGGTCTTCCCGAACGCGAGCGCCTCGCCCTGCGCGAGGAGGTTCGCCACGAGGAGGTCGTGGTGCCTGCCGAGCGGGTTCAGCGTCCGGCAGAACCCGATGAAGTCGCACGGCACGAGGTGCGTGCCCTGGTGGAGCAGCTGGTAGAACGAGTGCTGGCCGTTGGTCCCCGGCTCCCCCCAGTAGATGGCGCCCGTCGAGTAGTCCGCGATCGGCGCGCCCGCGACGCTCACGCGCTTGCCGTTCGACTCCATCGTGAGCTGCTGCAGGTACGCGGGGAACCGCTTCAGGTACTGGTCGTACGGGAGCACCGCCACGGTGACGGCGCCCAGGAAGTCGGTGTTCCAGACGCCGAGCAGCCCGACCAGCACCGGCAGGTTCCGGTCGAGCGGCGCCGTCCGGAAGTGCTCGTCCATCGCCCGGAACCCGCCGAGCAGCTCGCGGAAGCCCTCGGGGCCGATCGCGATCATGGTCGAGAGCCCGATGGCCGAGTCCATGGAGTAGCGGCCACCGACCCAGTCCCAGAACCCGAACATGTTCGCCGGGTCGATCCCGAACTTCCGCACCTCCCCCTCGTTCGTGGAGACGGCGACGAAGTGGCGCGCCACCGCGCGCTCGTCCCCGAGCGCGGCGAGGACCCACGCGCGCGCGGACGCGGCGTTCGTCATCGTCTCGAGCGTCGTGAACGTCTTCGACGACACGACGAAGAGGGTCTCGGCGGGGTCGAGATCACGGGTCGCCTCGGCGAGGTCGGTGCCGTCGACGTTCGAGACGAAGCGGAAGACGAGGTCGCGGGCGGCGTAGTGGCGGAGCGCCTCGTACGCCATCACCGGGCCGAGGTCGGACCCGCCGATGCCCACGTTCACCACGTTGCGGATGCGCTTGCCGGTGAAGCCCGTCCACGCGCCGCTCCGGACGCGCGCGGCGAAGTCGCTCATCCGGTCGAGGACCGCGTGGACCTCCGGGACGACGTCCTTCCCGTCGACGAGGATCCGCGCCGAGCGCGGCGCCCGCAGCGCCACGTGCAGCACCGCCCGCCCCTCGGTGACGTTGATCTTCTCGCCCGAGAGCATCGCGTCGCGGCGCGCGGCGACCCCCCGCTCCTCGGCGAGGCGGACGAGGAGGCGCATCGTCTCGTCCGTGACGCGCTGCTTCGAGTAGTCGAGGTACAGGCCGGCGCCCTCGGCGACGAGCCGCTCGCCGCGGCCCGGATCGCGCGCGAACAGGTCGCGGAGGTGCGCCGTGCCGGTCGCGTGGCAGTGGGCCGCGAGCGCCGTCCAGGCGGGCGTGCGGGTGAGCCAGGTCGGTTCGATGGCCATGGCGACGCTCTTTATCCCACCGTGACGGCGGTCGCACGCACCGTCGCGAAGGCTCGGGCGGGGTGCCGCGCGAGGCTACGCGCCCCACTCCAGCCCGAAGCGCGCCGCGGCGGCGTCCCAGGTGCGGACGTGGTCGTCGAACCAGGCCGGGTGGACGTCCGCGAGGAAGGTGCGGAGCGCCTCCGCGTCGCCGGTCTCGCGGAACCGGCGCTCCTGGGAGTCGAGCGCCTCGAGCACGCGCTCGTGCTCGACCCGGTGCGCGGCGTGCTCCGGGTAGGCCGCGGCCTGGGTGGCGGCGTCCTCGCGCTCGAAGTGCGCCCGCGTGTGGGCGTACAGCGCGTCGAGCGCGTCGATCACCGCGGCCGCGTCCGCCTCCCCGGCGAGGTGCCGGTCGACGATGGCCGCCGCGGCGTTCAGGAGCCGCGCCTCCTCGGCGTGGTCCGCGTTGATGGTCGGCAGCACGACCTTCGGGATCTGGCTCTCGTCGATGATGGGCATGGGCCCTCCGCGCACCGAGGGTCCTAACCGACGGGCACAGGGACCGCCGTGGCGGGGGACGGCGCCCCGACCGGGCCTGGCGTGCGCACCCGCCCGCGCGCGGATGAGACCTACTGGAAGCGGAACCCGTTCCGGTGGGAGTGGCAGGTGAGGCAGTTCGTGCCGGCGTGCGCGTTCCCGACACCGCGACCGGAGCCGTCGTTCCGGAAGATGGGGTTCTGCGCCTCCCACGCTCCGGTTCCGGTCGTCCCCTTGTACCCGCCCGCCACGAGCGTGAGGGCGCCGGTCGTCGTGTTGATCGTCGCGATGCGCGTCCACGCGGCCGCGTTCGTGCCGTCCGGCGCGGTGGTCCGGCGGACCTCCCATCCGGCGGCGAGCCCGGTGAGCGTGCCGCCCGTGATGCTCGCGGCGGTCGACCCCGTGGTGAAGGAGCTCGTGGTCCCGGTGGTCGGAGCGCTGTGGCGGGTCCTCGTGTGACAGGCCTCGCAGATGCCGGCACCGGGCGTGTCGGAGCGCGCGAGACCGAAGCTCTCGAACCCGCCCGTGATGGAGCGGAGATCGATGTCCTTCACGCCGGACGCGGGCGTCGTGACCGACGGGCTCACGAGCGTCACGTTCGACGTCCGGTGTGGCTGGTGACAGGTGAGGCACGTCCACGTGGTACCCCAGGTTCCGTACTTCGTGCTCGTCGTCGCGCTCGAGTGGAGGAGCGTGCCCGGGTGACACGCCTCGCACGTCTCCGCGGGCGCGCGGCGGAGCAGGTTCCCGTCGCCCGCCCCGCCCGCACGATCGTCGTGCGTCGTCGAGCTCGAGTCCGCGTAGTGGACGCCGTGGCAGCTCATGCAGACCACGTTGCCGGCCGTCGCGCTCGTGCCGGACGCGCCAGCGAGGAGGACGTCGTTCGACCGGTTCCCGTCCGCGTCGATCTCGTACTCGTCGCCGAACCGGACGACGCTCGCGAGCGCCGCGGTCCATCCCAGCTGCGCGCCGGAGACCGACGCGATGACGCGCGTCTGGCCGACGTTCGCACCCGACGTGAGCCGCACCACCTGCCCGATGACCGTGCTCGTGTAGCTCTTCCCGCTCGCGACGAGCGTCGTGGACGACCCGCCTGCCGCGACGCCGCCGTCGCCCGCGACCTGCGCCACGGTCCCGCCGGGCTCGACGGGCACCGCGCGGGTGTTCACGTTCGCGAGCGGGACGCCCACGGCGTGGCTGAGGGTCTTGCCCGCGACGTACGTGCCCGCGCCGGACGCGCCGGTGTACGCCGCGACGAGCGTGAGGCTCGTGTTCGTGTTCACGCTCTTCACCACCGCCCAGGCGCTCGCGGGATCGGACAGGCGCTTGATGCGCCAGCCCGGCTGGACGTTGCCCACGAACGTCGTGCCGGTCCCCGTCACGGTCGTCCCCGAGAAGCTCGCGGTGCCGCTCGTGTAGTAGGTGCCGGTCATCGCGCTCGCCTGCGCCCACGGGGCGTGGCAGTCGACGCACAGCGCGTTCGAAGCATTGGCCGAGCGCAGGAAGTGACGGCCGCCGCCCGCCGCGGGCGCCGCGACGTCGAACGGCGCCGCAGCCTGCGAGTGCTCGTCGTGGCACGCCGAGCACTGCAGCTTCTGCCCGGCGGCGAGGTGCGGCGCGATCGCGGAGGACGGGAGCACCGCTCCATGGACCGGATTCACCGCGAGCGCGTCCCAGCGGTGAGAGGTGCCTCCGGTCCCGGGCGTCGCCTGGTCCGTGTCGTTCCAGGTCTGGAGCGCGACGTTCGCGGTGGACGCATGGCACGACTTGCAGAGGAGCGCGTTCGTCGCCTCCGCGGTGAGGGTCGCTCCCGTCGCCGAGTGCAGCACGTGGCAGTCGCGGCACGTCCTGGGCAGGTTCGCGTCGTCGTGCGGCGAGTCCGACGGGCGCGCCGGCGCCGCGGCGATCGCCGCGGCCACCGCGGCGATCCGGAGAAGGCTCGTGCGCGTCATCGGTGGCTCCCCTCGCTCCCGTCCAGCGGCCGGTGGATTCCTCGCCTGCGGTCCAGCGCGCGATCCGATGCGTCGGCTGGCTCGAGCACCTCGATCCTCACCGTCGCCGGCGCGCTCCGGACGGGGCCGTCCTCGACCTCGAGCTGGAAGACGTAAGTCCCAGGCTGCGCGGCGCGGAACGCAGGGCGCGCCCCATCGCGTTCGTCGAGGGCGACCCACGGGCCGTCGAGCTGGCGCCAGCGGTGGCGCAGCGCGCCCGCTGCGACCCCACGGCTCGCCGAGCCGTCGAGGACCACGCGGTCGCCCTGCCGCGCCGTCGCGCCGGCCCGGGCGACCGCGGTCGGCAGCGGCGCGCCCGCGGCCGCGTTCACTCGGAGCCGGACCGGGACCCCCGGGCCCGCGTCGTCCTCGACGGAGAGCTCGAGAACGAAGCTGCCCGGCTCGAACGCGACGAAGGTCGCCGCGGCGCGGTCCGCGTCGGTGAGGCCGCCGGCGGGTCCCGCGACCTGCCGCCACGCGAAGCGCCCCGCCGGCCCCGTCACGCTCGCGGCACCGTCGAGGACGACGGGCTCGCCGACCTGCGCCGCCCGGACCGGCGCGATGCGCGCCTCTGGCAGCGCGCGGCCGGGCGCCGAGACGTAGACGTCGACGCGACCGGCCGGGAACACCCCCCAGGGGCCGTCGAGCCGGACCTCGAAGGCGTAGCGGCCGGGCGTCGATGGCACGGCGCGCGCGACCGGGCGCGCCTCCCCCTCGAGCGAGGCCGGCGGCCCGTCCACCTGCCGCCAGGCGAAGGCGTGCCCGAGCGCGACGCTCGCCGAGGCGTCGAGCCTCACGGCCTCGCCGGCAACGCCGGTGACCGGCGAGACCGCGAGCGCGGTCGGCACCGTCCCGCTCGGCGGGACCCCCACGACCTGCACCGGCGCGGTCGCGGCGCCGCCCTGCCCGTCGTTCGCCTCGAGCTCCAGCTCGACGAGGCCGCGGCGCGCCCGGAACGTCGAGAGCGGCCCGGTGACGTCACCCATCACCGGGAAGCCGAGCGTCTGGGCCCAGGACAGGGAGACCGGATCGCCGTTCGGGTCGCGCGTCGCGCTCCCGTCGAGGAGCACGTCCTCACCATAGGAGACGACGAGCCGGTCCGGATCGGGCCGCGGCGGGACGTTTCGGACGCGCGCGACGAGCACGGCGGGAGCGGACGTCACCACGCCGCACGTCGCGACGCCCTCGAACCGGTACTCGCCGGCGGCGCGCGCGACGAACCTGGGCGCGAGCGAGGCGGCCCCGCGGAGGGCGACGGCGGCCCCCGACACCTGCCGCCAGCGGACGTCGCACGGGATCGCGGTGCGCAGGCCGGCGCCGAGGCGGAGGAGCCCCGGAGCGCCCTCGACGGGCGCGCCGGCGATCAGCTCGGGCCGATCCACGATCAGCGGATCGAGGCCGGCCGCGAGCTCGGCGCCGTCGGAGAGCCCGTCGCCGTCGGTGTCCGCGCGGCGCGGGTCGGTCGCAGCGAGGTACTCCTGCCGCGCGGTGAGCCCGTCACCATCCTGATCCAGGTCGGCGTCCGATGCGGCGTCCGGATCGAGGCCGTTCGCGAGCTCCCACGCGTCCGGCAGACCGTCGCAGTCGCGATCGCCGGCGCACGCGCCCGTTCCGCCCGCGACGGCGAAGACCTCGACGCGGCCGTTCTGCGTGTTCGTGACGAGCACCCGCCCGCGGGGATCGACCGCCACGTCCAGCGGCACGTCGAGCGCGCCCACGCCGCGACCGTGCGCGCCGAGGGTGCCGAGGGGGGTGCCCGCGGCGTCGAGCGCCACGACCTGCGACTGGAACGTGTCCACGACGTACAGGGTGCCGTCGGCGCCGACCGCGACTCCGCCGGGCCGGACCAGGCCCGCGGCCGCGCCGTCCACGACGACCCCGGCGTCCGCGCCGTCGAGCCCGAGCACGCGGACGCGCGCGCCCTGCGCGTCGGAGACGTAGACGCGACCGGCAGCGACGTCGATGGCGATCCCGGCGGGCCGCCCGCCGATGGCGACCGAGCCGGCCCGGGTGCCGTCTGCCTCGTACATCCGCACCGTCCCGGTCGAAGCGTCGCCCACGTAGATCCGGCCGGTGACCGGGTGGACCGCGATCGCGACCGGCGCGCGGAGCTCGCCCTCGCCGGCGCCGAGGGCGCCGACGCGGCGGCCGCCGGGCAGGTACACGTCCACGGCACCCGCGTCGAGATCGCCGACGTACACGAGACCACCCGGCGAGAGCGCGATCCCCCCCGGCGTTCCCTCGACCGGCAGCGTCCGCGCGCGGGCGCCGTCCGCGGAGATGACGACCACCACGCGCCGCCGCGGGTCGACGACCCACGTCTCGCCTCCAGAACCCGCAGCGACGCGCGCCGGGAACGGTGCAGCCGCCGCGGCGAGCGGCGCGAGGGGGTCCGCCCAGCGCACGGCGACGTCCACGCTCCGCGAGGCGGTGCGCCCGAGGGCGTCCGTCACCGCGAGCCGGATCGTGAAGGTGCCCGCGGTCCGCGGCGCGGTCCAGCGCGCGAGGGGTCCGTCGCCGGCGACCGTACCGCCGGTCGCGGTCCACGCGTACGCGAGGCCGTCGCCGTGCCCGGCCGCGGACAGCGTGACCGTCTCGCCGACCCGGACCGAGGTGGCGCTCGCGTCGAGCGCGTCCACGCCGGGCGGGTTCGTCACCGCGACCGTGTCCACGGTCAGCGCCTTCGAACCGGTCGCGGCCGCGCCGAACGTCCCGCCCGTGTCCGTCGCGGTGCACGTGACCGTGTACGTCCCGGGCGCCGGGGTCGACCAGTCGACCGCCGCCGTAGCCGTCGCCGTGGGCCCCGGGAAAGAGACGGTCTGCGAGGCGCTCCCCGCGAGGCCGCCGCCGCTCACGTCGATGCGCAGGCTCGCGATCCCCGCGTCGTCGGTCGCCGAGCAGGAGACCGTCGCATTCGCGGACGCAGGCAGCGGCGTCGGAGAGACGGACAGCGCCGTCACGGCCGGCGGCGAGTTGCCGAGCCCCATCGCCGCGACCGTGGCGGGAAAGCTCCCGGCGGTGAGCGCGAGCGCCGCAAGGACGAGCAGCGTGTGGACGGGCGGTACCAGTTGCATGACGACCCCTTGGGCGATGACCCGAAAGGGCCCGGATGCAAGCCTCGCGCCGGCCAGGCGCCAGCCCGCCTCCGGCTCCGGAAGCACAACCTCCGCAAAGAAGAAGGGATTTGGGCCGACCCGACATCCGCGCCCGGACGCAGAGTGGCCTCTACACCCGAAGATGCGTGACTTGGCGCACATGGGGACCTGCCCGGACCGGCACAGCGCCGCCGGCGGCACAGCGCCGGCCCCGGCGCCGGCGGGCCTGTCACCGTGGCCCTATCCACCCGCGGCTACCGCGGGTCCTCGGTCAGCGAGTTCGAGTCGGCGTTGTGCGGGGCGTGGCACGTGAGGCACCGCACCTGGTTCGCCGAGTCGAGCACGAGCTTGTTCGTCACGAGGGGATCCGCGCCGTCGCCGCCCTGGGGCGCGCCGTTCACGTCGAGCGGCTGCGGGACGCCGCCCGCGACGCGATCGTGATCCTGCCGGAACGTGACGCCGGGCCCGGACGGATGGCTGTACGCGATCCCGGTGCTCGCGGCGCAGCTGTCGCCGCCCCCGGTGGTCGCCGCCGCGGAGCCCTCGACGCACGCCGCGGTCTGGACGCGGTCGCGGTGGCAGTCCTCGCACATCGCGCTGTCCAGGTTCGACACGCGCAGGAACGGGTAGGCCACCGTGAAGGTGCTCCACTGATCGGCGGGCGGGCCCGCGCTGAACGTCCCCGAGAACGTGACCGTCACCGCCGCGCCCTGCTCGTCCGTGTCGAGGATCACCGGACTCGCCGTGCTGGCCGGGGCGGACCAGGTGCGGCCGTTGTCGGACGACACGACGTACGTCGCCGATCCTGCGACGCCGCCGGTCGCGATCCGGACGAGGTACCCGCGCGGCTGCGCGCCGGACCGCGTCGCCGTCGGCGCGCTCACGCTGGTCAGCGTGAGCGTCCCGGTGCCCGCCCCCGCCGACCGCGAGAGGGTGGAGCCGACGGCGAGCTTCCCCCCGGCGGTGAACACGTGCTGCGTCGCGCCGCGCGCGGTCGCGAGCGCACGGCCGTGCTCGTCGTGGCACACCGAGCAGGTGATGCGCCCCGAGTCGATGCGCTTCGCCATCTCGGCGTCGAGCGGCGGCTTCGCGCCGTGCAGCGTGCTCGACGCCATCGCGTCCCAGCGGTGCGACCGCCCGCCCGCGCCCGGGACCGCCTGGTAAGCCGCCGTCCACGGGAACCCGAGGCGCATGCCGACGTTCGGCTGGTCGTGGCAGCTGAAGCAGACGTTCGCGTTGCCGAACACGGTGAGCAGCGTCCCGCCCGGCGCGGAGTGCGTCACGTGGCACAGCGTGCAGGTGACCGCCGGCGACCCCGACGCGTCGTGCGGCGCGTCGAGCGCGCGCCCGGGGGCGGCCAGGAGGAGCGCGACGGCCGCGACGGCGACCGCGGCGGTGGAGCGGCGGTTCATGGCGTGACGCTCCCGTCGGAGAACACGAGGACGCTCACCGTCGCGGGCGCGCCACGGATCCCGCCGCGGTCCACCTCGAGCTCGAACACGTACAGGCCTGCGCTGCGCGGGGTGAAGGTGGCCTTCTGCGCGGTCGCGCCGTCGAGCGCCACCCAGGGGCCGCCGACCTGCGTCCAGCGGTACTTCACCGCCGGACCGCCGCTGCCGCTCGCGTCGAGGGTCACCAGCGCCCCGGCCCAGGCCGTCCCCGGCCCCGCGGCGACCGCGACCGGCGGGGCGCGACCGGGAGCCGAGGCGAGCACCGTCACCGTCGCCGGCAGGCTCACCGCCTCGCCCTCCGCGACCACGAGCTCGAAGGCATGGATCCCCGGCTCGAACGGCACCGCCGAGGCGATCGGGCGATCCGCGTCCGTCAGGCCGGCCGCCGGCCCCTGGCGCTGGCGCCACCGGTGCGCGAGGACCCCGCCGCCGGCTGCGGCGCTCCGCGAGCCGTCGAGGAGGATCGGCTCTCCCACCGGGACCGTCGCGGGCACGGGCGCCACGCGCGCGAGCGGCAGCGCCTCCCCCGCCGAGACGTAGACGTCGACGCGCGCGGGAGGCGAGCGGAGCGGGCCGGCGGTCACGGTCGCCTCGAAGGCGTAGTGTCCGGGCCGCGCCGCGAAGAAGGTCGGCCGCGAGCCGTCCGCGGCGTCGAGGACCACCGCCGCACCGTCCACCTGGGCCCAGGACCACGAGAGCGCGCCAGCGGGCCCGGTGCTCCCGGTCGCGTCGAGCGCGATGGCCTCGCCGACCGGCCCAGTGACCGGGGTCGAGACGATCGCCGTCGGCGTCTCGGCCGTGCGGCTCAGGACGAGGAGCGGGACCTCACGGCTGGCCGAGGCGCCGCCCGGATCGACCGCCGTGAGCTGGAGCTCGAAGAACCCCGGCTGCCGGGGTCGCAGGGGGAGCACCGGGCCGCGAGCCGAGGTCGACAGCGGCGGCCCGAGGGTCTGGTCCCACTCGAAGCGGAGCTCGTCCCCGTTCGCGTCGGAGGAGCCGCGGCCGTCGAGGGCGACGCGGTCGCCGTCCGCCACGACCAGCATGCGGCCGGGATCCGGGCGCGGCGGGACGTTCCGGATGGTCGCCTCGAGCACCGCCGGCGCGGTCTGCACGCCACCACAGGTCGCGACGCCCTCGAGCTGGTAGCGCCCGGCCGTCCGCCCGACGAAGGACGGCGTGAGCCCGCCGGCGCCCCGGAGCAGGACCGGAGGCCCGAGCCGCTGCCGCCACACGACGGTGCATCCGGCCGGCCCGCTGAGGGTCGCCGTGAAGCGCACGAGGCCCGGATCGCTCTCCTTCGGGCCTGGCACGACCAGCGTGGGACGGTGGTCGCTGGGATCGAGCGGGTTCGAGCCGGCCGCGATCTCCGCGCCGTCCGGCACGCCGTCGCCATCCGAGTCGGGGTCGTCGGGGTTGGTGCCGAGCAGGTACTCGGCGAGGTCGGTGAGGCCGTCGTGATCGACGTCGAGGAGGGCGTCCCCCGCCCAGCTCGGGTCGAGCCCGTGGAGCAGCTCCCACACGTCCGGCATCCCGTCGCAGTCGGAGTCGCCCGGACACGTGGGGAGCGGCGCGCCGGTGCCGTAGCGCTCGAGGCGGCCCGCGCCCTGGTTCAGGACCACCACGTCGGAGCCGGGGAGGACCGCGACGTCGGCGGGCTGCTGCAGCTGGCCGGGCGCCGTGCCGAACGAGCCGAGCGTCGCGACGGGTACGCCGGCGGCGGTCACCACCTGGACGTGTCCCTGGAAGACGTCGGCGACGTAGACCTGGCCCGCCCCGTCGACGGCGAGGCCGCCCGTCCGCGTGACCTGGCCGGCGCCGCCGCCGAACCCGACGATGCTCCGGACGTACGCGCCCCCGAGCGTGAACGCGTGCACGAGCGGACCGGACTCGTTCGAGAGGAGGGCGACCCAGACCGTCCCGTGGGCCGCGTCCACGGCGAGCGCGGCCGGGGCGACCAGCGGCGTCGCGCCCGCGGTGGTGAGCACGGCCGCGACCGAGCCGTCCGGCCGGAGGGCCCGGACGCGGTTCAGCTCGCGCTCGGCGGTCCAGACGACGCCGGTCGAGGGATCGCAGGCGAGCGCGACCGCGACGGCGCCGAGAGCCTGCGCGCGCAGGATCCGGCCCGTCCCGGGGTCGAGGGCGAGGAGCCGGCCGTCCGCCAGCGAAACGAACAGCTCGTCGGCGCCGAACGCGACGGCGACGGGGCGCCCCGGCAGCGGGTACGCGCCCATGGGATCCCCACGCCGCGACACCGCGAGGAGCTGCCCCTTCATCGCGTCCACGACGTACAGCTCGCCGGAGGGCGAGACGGCGAGCCGCTGGGGCGCGCCGGGCGTCGCGGCGAGGCTTCCCTCGTAGCCGGCGAGCACCACGGGCAGCGTGATCGTGGCCGCGGCGCCGAGGCCCGTCGTCGACGAGACCGTCACCGTCGCGACGTAGGTCCCCGGCGACGCCGGCGCGGTCCACGTCGCCGTCGGTCCCACCGCCTGGATCGTGCCCGCCGTGGCGGTCCACGCGTAGCTCAGGGTCCCGCCGGCGGGGTCGTGCGCCTCGACGGACAGCGCCGCGCGCGCCCCGGGGAAGAGGTCGGCCGAGGGACCCGTCACGCGATCCACGACCGGCGGCGGCGTCGACACGACCGTCGTGACCGCGACCGTGAACGGGGCGCTCCACGCGTTCGCGCCGCCGAAGCCCCCGGTGTCGTCGTCCAGCGCCTCGCACGTCACGGAGACCGCGCCCGGGCCGGGCGTCGTCCAGGTGATGGCGCCGGTCGCGGGGCTCGCCGGCGTCACGTCCACCGTGGCCACGGTGCCGCCCCCCGGGAGCGTGCCGCCGCTCACGGTGAAGCGGAACTGCCGCACGTGTCCCGAGTCGGTCTCGTGCGCCGCGCACCGGATGGACGTGACGGCCGTGGCGGGCACCGGATCCGTTCCGAACGAGACGGAGTCGACCACCGGGGCGCTGTTGCCGCCGAGCCCCATGCCGGCCTTCGCCGGCATCGCGAGCGCGCCAGCGAACACGGCCAGCGCGACGCGGAGGTGGCGTTGGAGGTCCACGCCACCTGCGGCTGCAAGCTGCGGGCCCCGCCCGCCGTTGCGACCGCCGTTCAAGGCCTCGTTTCGTCAGCGTTATCTCGTAGCCGACGGCGGTCCCCGCCCTGGCGAGTGGGCCAATTCTCGCATCCTCGACGGCGGGTCCGTGTCCCACGACCACGCAGACCCACCCACACGCCTCGCGGTCACGCCCGGGCCGGCGCGGCTCCGGGCGGCGGCACCGGCGCGCGCGCCGGCGTCCTCGCCGCGACCGCGTCCCGCGCCTCGGTGAGCCTCGCGAGCGAGAAGGCGCTCACGGCCATCACCAGGTCGCGCACCGCGATGTCGAGATGCCTCCCGGTCACGAGCTCGAGCGCGATCGCGACGAGCCAGATCGCCACGATGTACGCGCCGATCCGGGTGTATCGCGACAGCACGATGATCCCGGCGACGATCTCGATCACCCCGACGACCTTCATGAACAGGCCGGGGCTCACCGGCAGCAGCGATCGGGCGAGCGGCGACAGATACGCCTGCCAGTCGGCCAGGAACCCGACGAACTTGTCGAGCCCCGCCACGATCGGGACGACCCCGAAGACGATCTTCAGCAGCAACCACGTCGACTGCACGCGACGGTCCATTTCGCTACCTCCTCCATGAGTTGGATGCCCGGGCGGCCGGACGGTGACCGTCCGTCACCCCGGCCCACCTCGCGCATCGGACGGAGGAGACATGGAGCGGATCGCCGCCACCGAGCTCGCGCTGGACCCCCGGCTTCTCGACGAGGAGGTCGTGCGCCGCGTCCGCGCCGGCGAGACCGCCCTGTACGAGGTCCTGATGCGGCGTCACAACCGGGCCGTGTATCGAGCCGTGCGGGCCATCCTCCGCGACGAGGCGGAGGTCGAGGACGTGATGCAGCAGGCCTACCTCAGGGCGTACTCACGGCTCGATCAGTTCCGGGGCGAGGCGCGGTTCTCGACCTGGATGATCTCGATCGCGCTGAACGAGGCGCGCGGCCGCCTGCGGAGGCGCGCGACGGAGGCGACCCTGGACGACGGCACCGAAGGCGACGCGACGGCCCCCGGCTTCTCCGAGACCCTGCCCTCCGACCCCGAGCAGCAGGCGTCGGCGCTGGAGCTGGCCTCCATCACGGAGCGCGCCGTCGACCGGCTGCCCTCCGATCTGCGGACGGTCTTCATGCTCCGGACGATCGAGGGGCTCGACACGGCGGACGCCGCCGAGGCCCTCGGCGTCTCCGAGGACGTCGTGAAGACGCGCCTGCACCGGGCGCGCGCGCACCTCCGCGCGGCGCTCGCCGACGCGGTGGAGCAGTCCGCGCCCGTGGCGTTCCCGTTCCCGGCGCGGCGGTGCAACCGCGTCGTCGCCGCGGTGCTCGCGGCGATCGAGGCGACGCGGCACTGATGCACGGCAGCGTCATCCGTTCGCCCTGAGCCTGCCGAAGGGCGGCTCGCCGCGCCCGTTCGTGGCTCGACAGGCTCACCGCGAACGGTACTCGCGATGAGAGGCTTCGGGCCTCAGGCCTGCCGCCGGTCCGTCCGCCCCGTTCCGGACGCCGCCACGGGACCCGCCTTCACGAGCCGCCCCATGAGGTTGCCGAGCAGCTCCTCGCGGCCGACGACGGAGACGACCCGCTCGTACAGCCACGGGAACGCCTTGAGCGGACCCGGGAAGTAGGCGGCGAACTCGCCGAACCGCTCGCTGTACCGGAACTCGGCGTCCGCGAAGCCGACTTCGCGCGCGAGCGCCGAGATCTCGCTGGGGTGGTTCAGGAGGTAGACCGCCGGGTAGTGGTAGGCCTGCGCACCGGCGGGCGTCATCACGAGCCGGAGCACCCGCTCCTGCAGGTGCAGGTGCCCGAGGAGCCGCGAGATGGCGGCGAAGTAGTGCTGCCCGTTCGGCGTGATGAAGAAGAACGAGCCGCCCGGGCGGAGAGCGCGGTGGACCGCCTCGAGGAACGGCCGCGGCGCCTGGACGTGCTCGGCGACGTACACGCTGTAGATGCAGTCGAAGCTCTCGGGCGGGAGATCCGCCCGCTCCATCGTCGCCGGGTACCGGCGCGAGACGAACGGGTTGCGGATGAGCTTCCGCTCGTCGGGGTCGACGCCCGCCAGGAACCCGGCGTGCGCCGCGATGCGCCGCACCTGCGGGCAGAAGCTGCCGTCGTTCGCGCCGACGTCGAGGAACGCCCCGCCGCCCGGCGCGGTCTCGAGGATCCAGTCCACCAGGAGATCCGTCCGGTCTGCGTAGTCGTTGAGGCGCATCCCGGCGGGCCGGGAGGACGGGGCCGGCGCCGCGGCACCGAGCGAGGCGGCGGACGTTCGCGGCGGCACCGCGGTGTTGCGCGACGCCACGACGTTGCGGCGCGCCTCCGCGGGAGCGTGCGCGCCGGGCATCCCGAGTTCATCGAGCATGCCGCGAACGCTGCGCCGCGGACGCGGGAGCGGCCAGCCTCTCCGTGAGGCGGCGCTCCGCTCGGTCGAGGCGTGGGGCCTCGCGGGTCGACCGCCTTCTCGGGCGCGAGCCGTGGACGCGAGCCGATGCCGCGATCACGCCTGCGCTTCGTGATTTTTTCGATCGCCTCGTCGTCCGCTTGGCTGGCGTCCTCCAGGGCGCCTTGCGCGTCGTCGGGGATCCGTCCGGGCGGGCGAGGGCTCGCACGATGACGCCCCGCGCTAACAGTGAAAATTCGACCGGTTGCACTTCGTGTGGTCGGACGCGCCCCGGTGTGGGCCGCACGTCCACTGTGTAGACGAGCCGCTCCGCGCATGAGCGCGCGTCGGGTGGACGCGCATGCCGGCGTCCACCTACCCACCAGCCCTGGAGGAATTCGGTCGCTTGGCGCTCCGTTCCCCGAACGCGACCCTGGAGGGGGAGCACAGGAGCGACCTGGTGAAGAGCCTTCTTGCCGTGCTTGCGGCAATCGCCGCATTCCAGCCCATGGCCGCATCGGCGGTGGACGTCTGGGTGACCCACTCGACCGAGAAGATCAAGGCGAGCGCGACCGCGCGCACGACCGCGGCGGCGAAGATCTCCGCCGCTCGGAACGAGTTCGAGGCGTTCCAGGTGGTCGTCACCGGGAGTGCGTCGAACGTGAGCGCGACGGTGTCGGACCTGACCGGGCCGGGGAAGATCACCGGCGTGCGCCTCTACCGGGAGGCGCTCATGAACGTCACGACCCCCTCCGGCCTCGACGGGACCACCGGCCAGATCCCCGACGGCCTCGTCCCGGACGTGGACGAGATCTTCGGCGAGCACCGGAACGCGTTCCCGTTCACGGTCCCCGCCGGGGAGAGCCGCGCGGTCTGGGTCGAGGTGCTCGTCCCGCCGGACGCGACCCCGGGTGACTACAGCGGCACGGTCAACGTGACCTGGGACGGCGGCTCGAAGGCCGTCCCGGTGACGCTCACCGTGTGGCCGTTCACCCTCCCCTCCACCGCGTCGCTCAAGACCGCGTTCGGCTTCACCTGGGGCGCGCTCAACGTCGCGGACGGCGTCTCGTCCTCCGACGACGTCGCGGCGCTCCGGGCGATCTACGACCGCTTCGCCCTCGACCACCGCCTCACGCTCTCGCACATCGACGACGGCGCCGGGGACGACATGACGCACTTCGCGTCCTACTACGGCCCGTCCATCGACGGGACGGCGGCGACGCGCCTCCCGGGCGCGAAGATGACGGCCGTCGAGGCGATGGGGAACCTCGGGACGTGGTCGCCGTTCTTCGCGCAGAAGGGCTGGTCCGACCGCCTCTTCCAGTACACCTGTGACGAGCCGCCGCTCACCTGCGCGTGGTCCGACATCCCGACCCGTGCAGCGACCGCGCGCGCCGCGAGCCCCGCCGTCCGCACGCTCGTGACGACGACGATCGCGGAGGCGCAGAGCCAGGGCGTCCTCTCGTCCATCGACATCCTCGTCCCGGTGATCAACTACCTCGACGACAAGGCGGGCAGCGAGTTCACCGGCGAGCAGCGCGGCAACTACGACGCGTGGCTCGCGGGCTCGAGCAAGCGCGAGGTCTGGACGTACCAGAGCTGCATGAGCCACGGCTGCGGCGGAAGCGTGAACTTCGGCAACCCGAGCGCGTCGGACTACTACTACACGGGCTGGCCGAGCTACGCGATCGACGCGTCCGCCATCCGGAACCGCGCGATGGAGTGGCTGTCCTTCCGGTACCGCGTCTCCGGCGAGCTGTACTACGAGACCGTCGAGGCCTACCGCGCCGATCCGTGGAGCAACCAGTGGGGGTTCGGCGGGAACGGCGACGGCACCCTCTTCTACCCGGGCACGACGGCGCGCATCGGCGGCTCGCACGACGTCCCGGTCGCGTCCATCCGCCTCAAGATGCTCCGCGAGGGCATGGAGGACTACGAGTACCTGAAGCTCCTCTCCGACCTCGGCGACGAGGCGGACGCGCGCGCCATCGCGGCGAAGCTGTTCCCGCAGGCCTACCAGACCGAGCAGTCGGCCGACGATCTCTTCGCGGCGCGCGCGCAGCTCGCGTCCCTGATCGTGCAGCGCACCGGCGGCGCGGTTCCGCCGGTCGGCACGCCCGGCGGCGGGACCGGCCCTGGCGGCACGACGGGCGGCGGCACGACGGGAGGAGGGACCACCGGCGGCACGACGGACGGCGGCGTGACCGGCGGCGGCGCCGGGCTGCAGCAGGCGGGTGCGAGCGGGTGCGGCTCCGCGGGCGGGTTCGGCATCGCCGCCGCGCTCGGGCTGACCGGCGCGCTCCGGCTTCGCCGGCGGCGCCGGGGCTAGCTCGGAGCCCCTCGACGTCGAGGCAATGGAGGCCCCGGCCGCGCTCGCGGCCGGGGCCTTCGTTCGTCTGGCGCGCTCTACGGGAGGGCCCGGATCGCGGCCGCGCCGCCGTCCGTCGCGACGTGGAGCGTCGGCGGGCTCGCCATGCGATCCAGCTCCAGCGACTCGATCTGATCGCTCGGGATGAGCCCCCCGGACGCGCGCACCGGCGTCGACGTGTTCGTCGCCGGGTCCCACAGCACCAGGCCGCCGTAGAAGCTCGCGATCGCGAGCCGGCCGTCCTGGAGGCAGACGAGATCCTTCACGGCCGGATCCGGCAGCCCGAGCGCGGTCGCGAGGTAGTAGCTGAAGCCCTTCCCGTCCTCGTAGGACGCGATCGTGTACGGCACGCCGTCCGAGACGCCGAGGCTCCCGAACCAGACCTTGCCGTCGGGGCAGACGGACACCGCGGAGAGGAAGACGTCGTGCCCCTCCAGCGCGACCTCGAACACCGGCGGGTTGTTCGAGCCTGGGCCGCCGTAGGGATCGCCGAACGCGTGCTTGTACGCCTTGCCGGCGCGCTGCCACCAGGTCGTCGGATCCGCGGCCCACGTGATGAGGCCCGCGCTCCACTTCCCGGCGTGCCACATGTCGCCGTTCGCGTCGATGGCGAGTCCGCGCCACTCGCCCATGCGCTGGTTCGCGTCGGTGTTGTCGCATGGCTTCTCGAAGCAGACGCGCGCGTGCAGGTGATCGCCCATCCACTCGGAGTACGCCGTGTCCCACCACTCGCCGGGGTTCGGCATCCGGAACTTGTCCGGGAAGAGGATCGTCACGCCGTGCTCGTTCGCGGCGTAGAGCGTCTTCCCGTGCACGAGGTGGTCGTAGGCGAGCCGGTAGACGTACCGGTCGTGCCAGTACTGCCCGCCGTGCAGGTTCGCGACGAGGTCCATCCGGTCGACCTGGATGGTGCCGTCGGGGTTCAGCTTCACGCGGTCGATCTTGCCGGTGTGCTTGAGCGGGTCGCACCAGTCGGCGCCGTTGCCGTCGTTGTTGCAGTCGATGGGATCGGTGCGCGCGCCTGCGTAGCCGACGAAGACCTCGTCCTTCTCGCCCCCCGCGAGGGCGGTGATGCCGGGATCGACCGCGCCGCCCCACATCTCGTTCGCCGCGCACCGCTTGTCGACCGGGATCTGCCGGTCGTTGCAGTAGTGGGCCGGGTTGCCGACGACGTGGAGGCCGTCCTTCGCGTCGAACCGCTTGAACGTCGTGTCCCCCGGGCGGAGCAGGTACAGCGCGTCCGGGGTCGCGACCCAGCGGTTCTGCCCCTCGTCCGTGCTCATCGCGACGACGGGGGACTCGAGGATGCCGTCCTTCTGGCCGTAGATCACGTTGGCGACCGGCCAGGGTCCCTGCGTCCCGAACTTGAAGCCGGGGTCCACCGGAGGAGGTGGTGGTGGTGGCTGCGGCTGAGGTTGCGGCTGCGGCTGCGGTTGCGGTTGAGGCTGCGGCTGCGGCTGCGTCACCGGCGCCTTGCTCGAGCCGCTGCCGCACGCCGCGATCCCCGCCAGCCCGAGGACCGCCAGTAGCGCGACCCCCCAACAGCGTCGTCCGACCATCTCCCCTCCGCGCGCCCGCACGGATGGCGGGCGCAATCATCCGGGCTCCGCCGGATGCGAGCGCTGCGCCAGCGCACGCCGGCGCGACTTCCGGCGCGAACCGTGGAAGTGGAGCGGGACGGAGGTGGAAGTTCGTTCCGAAGGTGTGGCGCGCGGGCGAGCGCGGGGAGGCGGCCGAGCGGGCGGTGGCGCGTGCGCTCCGGCGGCTCGACGAGCCCCCTCACCCCGGCCCTTCCCCCGGTGGGGGAGAAGGAGGGAGATCCTTGCGGGGCCGAGCGCCGTATCGCGGGTCGCGGGATCGGCGCGGCGGCACGACCGTGGTTGCCGATGCGCGTTCGAGCTCTGGCCTGCGCCGCTGGGATCGCAGTCGCGTGCGTGGCCGCCGCGATCCCTGGACCTCCCTCCCCCCCCGCGGAGCGCGGGGAGACGGCCGGGGTGAGGGGGGCCGCCGACGCCCCCCGGCCGTCCCCGGTGGATCGCGAGGACCGCAGGCCCGGCGCGAGAGCCGCGTCGGTCGGCGTCACCCACGGCACCATCAAGATCCGCCCGGGCGCGCTGCCGCCCGCGGCGCGCACCATCGCCCTCGACGCCGCGCGGAACGAGTTCGAGCCGTTCCAGATCGTCGTCGCGGGGCGCCGCGGTCCCGTGCCCCGCGTGACCGCCCGCGTCCACGAGCTCGCCGGCCCCGGCCACGCGCGCATCGCCGCCTCGAACCTGCGGCTCTACGCCGAGCGGCTCTACGAGGTGAACTACCGGTCGAACGTCGAGGGCGCGCGCGGCCCGTGGCCCGACGCGCTCGTCCCGGAGGTGGACGCGTACGCGGGCGAGCGGCGCGCGGCGTTCCCCATCGACGTCCCCTCCGGCGAGGCGCGCGCGATCTGGGTGGACGTCTTCGTGCCGCCCGACACGCGCCCGGGCCCCTACCGCGGCACGGTCGACGTCCTGTCGGACGGCGAGCGCATCGCCGAGCTCGAGGTCCGGCTGAACGTCCGCCGCTTCGCGCTCCCGTCCACGGCGAGCCTCAAGACGTCGTTCGGCTTCTCCGTGGACGTCGCGTGCCGCGCGCACCTCGGCAAGCGCTTCTGCGACGACGAGGCCGACGCCGCGCCGCTCGTGCGGCTCTACACGCGGGCCGCCCTGCTCCACCGCGTGACGCTCATGAGCCCGTACTACACGATGCCCCAGGACGGCGGGTGGACGCGGTTCGACGAGACCGCCGGGCCGTTCCTCGCGGGCGACGGCGCCGGGCCGCTCGCCGGCGCGCGGCTCACCACCTTCCGGAGCGGCTACCGCCGGGACGGCGATCCGGGCTGGACGCGCACGCGGGCCATCGAGGCGCGGGCGCACTTCGAGGCGCGGCGCTGGCCGCAGACGGTGTTCGACTACGTCTTCGACGAGCCGCACGCCTGCGTCCCGCAGGTGAAGGGCCGCGCCGCCGCGGCTCACGCCGCCGGGCTCCGCACGCTCGTGACGACCGACCTCGATCGCGTCGAGGCCTGCGGGTGGAAGGACGACGTGGACATCCTCTGCCCCGTCGTGAACCAGCTCGAGCGGCGCGATCGCGGCGGCCTCGCGCGCGAGCGGGCGCGCTACGACGCGTTCCTCGCGCGACCGGGCAAGGAGCTCTGGTGGTACCAGTCGTGCATGTCGCACGGCTGCCGCCCCGAGGACGAGTGCAGCGCGGCGCAGGAGGCGGATACGGCGGCGGGCTGGCCGTCGTACGTGATCGACGCCTCGGCCGTGCAGAACCGCGCCATGGAGTGGCTCTCCTTCGCGTACGGCTTCCAGGGCGAGCTGTACTTCGAGTCGATCATGCACCTCGACCGCGCGTGGAGGCCGAGCGGCCTCTGCGCCTTCGGGGGCCAGGGCGACGGCGGTCTCTTCTACCCGGGGGACCCGGCGGTGATCGGCGGGCGGACCTGGGTGCCCGTCGAGTCGATCCGGCTGAAGCTCATCCGCGAGGGCATGGAGGACTACGAGTACCTGCACCTCCTCGCGGCGCTCGGTGACGCGCGAGGTGCGCGCGAGGAGGCGCGCCGCCTGTTCCCCGCCGCCGACCGGACGACCGAGACGTCGCCGGAGGCCCTCTATGCGGCGCGCCGGCGGATCGCGGATCGGATCGAGGCGCTGATGGCGAGGAAGGTGGAGCGCTAGCGGAACCGCGCAGCGGCCGCGTCCAGCCCCTCGCGTGCGCAGAGCTCCGCGAACCGCCGCGGCAGGTCCTCCGCCGACGCCCCGAGCTGGACCGCCTGCGCGACGACGTGCTCCGCCTCCTCGAGCGAGCCGGACAGGCAGTGCAGGAGCGCGAGCCGGATCGCCTCGCGCTCGGAGAACGGCACGGCGAGCCCGGCCTCGGCGAGCGCGGACACGCGGCCCCAGTCGCCCGCGAGCGCGGCCGCGTGCGCGTCCCACCAGCGGACCTCGCGGAGGAGCGCCTCCGGCGCGCCCGGCTCCCCGGCGCGCGCCCGCCACGCCGCCGCCGCTCCGGGGTCGGGGCGCCAGGCGGGGTCCCGCGAGAGCAGCAGGTCCGGGTTCACGTCGGGAAGGTAGCACGCCCCCGCCGACGTGCAGGATGGTCGCGCGGCAGCCGCGCACGGTGGCGGTTCCGCGCGAGATCAGGGCGTCCCGCCGCGCGCGCCCGACCGGCCCCCGGAAAGGCGGGTTCGCTCCTGGGTTCGACCCCGAGTGACCCTCCTCCCCGTTCCGGCGCCGGGCGTAAGAGGGGCCACCTGTCGTGCAGCCGAGTCCCTGCCTGCCCGGGCGATCCCGCCCGCGGACCTGGCGCACCGCGCCGAGGTGCCACCATGATCGAGCCGCTCCGTCCGAACCTCCGCATCCGCCGCGCCGTGCCGCTCGCCGCCGCGGCGCTCGTCGCGCTCGCCGCCTCGAGCGCGCGCGCACAGCCCGCGTCCGTCAACGTCCCCGGCAACTACCAGCACACGCAGACCGCAGGGGGGCAGACGTGCGGCGACTGGGACCCGGCCTGCCCGCTGACGTTCCTCGCGAACGTCGCCGGCAACGTCTGGAAGGCCACGTTCACGATCCCGGCGGGGAGCTACGAGTACAAGGCCGCCCTGGACGGCTCGTGGAACGTGAACTACGGGGCGAACGCGACCCAGAACGGCGCGAACATCCCCTTCACGCTCGCGGCCGACACCGCCGTCCGCTTCTACTACTCCGACGACACGCACTGGGTGACCTCGAGCGCGAACTCCACGATCGCGACGGTGCCCGGAGACTACCAGTCGGAGCTCGGCTGCCCCGGCGACTGGCAGCCGGATTGCCTCCTGTCGTGGCTCCAGGATCCCGACGGCGACGGCACGTACACGTTCTCCACCACGGCGCTCCCCGCCGGCAGCTACCAGGCGAAGGTCGCGATCGACGAGAGCTGGACCCTCAACTACGGCGCGGGGGGCGTCCAGAACGGCGACAACATCGCCTTCTCCGTGCCGGCGAACGGGGTCGAGGTGCTCTTCGGCTGGAACGCGTCGTCTCACGTCCTCACGATCACCGTCGGCGGGATCCGGGGGAACCTCGGCCTCGCCCGCGCCCACTGGGTGGCGCCCGACCTCATCGCGTGGGACCTCGTGCCGTCGTCCGGCGACGTCACCACCCTCCACGCCGATCCCGCCGCCGGCCTCACGCTGGCACAGGACGGCGTGCACGGCGGCGAGTCCTTCCCGCTCACCTGGGACCCCGACGGCCTGCCGCCGGAGGTGAAGGCGCGCTTCCCGCACCTCGCGGCCTACCAGGCGTACCGCCTGCCGGCGGAGGCGGTCGCCCGCGCGCCCGAGCTGCTGAAGGATCAGCTCGCCATCGCCTCCGTCCGGAGCGGGTTCGTGCAGGACGCGACGTCGCTGCAGCTGCCCGGCGTCCTCGACGCGCTGTTCGCCAACGACGCGCGCCTCGGCGTGACCTTCGACTCGAGCGGCCGTCCGACGCTCCGCGTCTGGGCGCCCACGGCGCGCCGGGTCGGCGTCCGCCTCTTCGCCGACTCGAGCGCCTCCACGACGGGCACGCTCGTCCCGATGACGGTCGACCCGGCCACCGGGAACTGGAGCCTCACCGGCGAGCGGTCCTGGTACGGGAAGTACTATCTGTACGAGGTCGAGGTCTACGCGCGCACGGTGAACCAGGTCGTGACGAACCTCGTGACCGACCCGTACTCGGTGAGCCTCGCCACGAACTCGACGCGGAGCCAGATCGTCTCGCTCGCGGATCCGGCGTTCGCGCCCGACGGCTGGCGCAACCTCGAGAAGCCGCCCCTCGCCGCGCCCACCGACATCGTGCTCTACGAGCTGCACGTCCGGGACTTCAGCGCGACGGATCCGACCGTCGCGGCGCCGCTCCGCGGAACGTACCTCGCCTTCGCGGCGGACGGGACGAACGGGACCGAGCACCTCGCGCAGCTCGCGCGCGCCGGCGTGACGCACGTCCATCTCCTCCCCGCCTTCGACTTCGCCACCGTGAACGAGGACCGGTCCACCTGGCAGCAGCCGGCGGGCGACCTCGCGAGCTTCGGCCCCGCCTCGCAGGAGCAGCAGGCCCGCACCACGGCGGTCGCCGGCCAGGACGGCTTCAACTGGGGCTATGACCCGCTCCACTACACGGTCCCGGAGGGCAGCTACGCCCTTCACCCGGACGGCGCCGCGCGCACGCGCGAGTTCCGGACCATGGTCCAGGCGCTCAACCGCCGCGGCCTCCGGGTCGTGATGGACGTCGTCTACAACCACACCAACGCGTCGGGACAGGCGGACCGCTCCGTGCTCGACCGGATCGTCCCCGGGTACTACCACCGCCTGAGCCTCGACGGGGCCGTCGAGACCTCCACCTGCTGCCAGAACACCGCCTCCGAGCACGCGATGATGGAGAAGCTCATGGTGGACTCGGTGGTCACCTGGGCGCGCGACTACAAGGTGGACGGCTTCCGCTTCGACCTCATGGGCCACCACATGAAGCGGAACATGCTGAAGGTGCGCGCCGCGCTCGACGCGCTCACGCCCGAGAAGGACGGCGTGGACGGGAAGCGCGTCTACGTCTACGGCGAGGGCTGGAATTTCGGCGAGGTCGCGAACGACGCGCGCGGCACGAACGCGACGCAGCTCAACATGGCCGGCACCGGGATCGGCACCTTCACCGACCGGCTCCGCGACGCGGTGCGCGGCGGCAGCCCGTTCAGCGCCCGCCGCGAGCAGGGGTTCGGGAGCGGCCTCTACCTCACGCCCAACGAGGTCTCCGCCGCCGGCCCCGGCGAGCGCGACCACCTCCTCGCCGACGCCGACATGATCCGCGTCGGCATGGCGGCGAACCTCGCCGGCATCGAGCTCGTGGACCGGAACGGCGCCTCCGTCACCGGGAGCCAGCTCGACTACAACGGCCAGCCGGCCGGTTACGCGAAGCGGCCGGACGACACGATCACGTACATCTCGGCCCACGACAACGAGACGTGGTTCGACGCGCTCAACGTGAAGCTGCCGGTGCCGGCGACCCTCGCGGAGCGCGAGCGCGCCCACGCGGTCGGCCTCGGCGTCGTCGCGTTGTCCCAGGGCGTGCCGTTCTTCCACGCGGGCGACGAGCTCATGCGGTCCAAGTCCTGCGACAAGAACAGCTACGACTCCGGCGACTGGTGGAACCGGATCGACTGGACCGGCGCCGAGAGCACCTGGGGCTCGGGGCTGCCGCCCGCGGGCTCGAACCAGGCCGACTGGCCCGTCCTCGAACCGCTCCTCGCGGACCCGAGCCTGAAGCCGACCGCGGTCGAGCTCGGCCGCGCGGAGCGGCACCTCGAGGAGTTCCTGCGGATCCGCCGCTCGAGCGCGTTGTTCCGGCTCCGGAGCGCCGACCAGATCCTCGCCTGGACCACGTACCCGCTGGCAGGGCCCGCCCAGCCGCCCGGCGTGGTGATGATGCGGGTCGCGGCACCGCAAGCCCTCGCGGGCGGGTGGGCGCAGGCGACGGTCGTCGTGAACGCGTCGCCGGACGATCAGACCCTCGCGCCGGAAGGGTTCGCCGGCCAGCGGTTCGAGCTGCACCCGCTGCAGCAGGCCTCGTTCGACCCCGTCGTCCGGAGCGCCAGCTACGACTGCGTCACGGGGACGTTCACGGTCCCGGCGCGCACGGTGGCGGTGTTCATGGCGAGGCTCGCGGCGAGCAACCCGGCGCAGGGATGCGGGAGGCGGTGAGCGGCTGGTCGAAGCGGTGAGGTCTGCATCGGGCGGTGACCGGCCCGTCGAAGCGGGTGAGGTCGAGACGGTCGCGCCATCGGTGCTCATGATGTTCTCCCTCTCCCCCCGCGCCAGCGGGGGGAGAGCAACCGTGTTGAACGTCAAGCCGCGACGGTGACCGGCGCGCCCTTCACCTCGGGTCAGGTTCGCATTCGCTTTCCCGTCAGCGATCTCGGTCCCATTCACTTTCGCGTCCGCCCGGCGACGGGTGCTGGGCGCTCCGGGGTACGGCGCCGCGCCCGCGTGGAGGCCCCCTCGTCCGTGCTCGCCGCGGACTCGCGACCCGGCGCTGTAGGTCGATCGGGCGCCGAAGCGCGCGGGGCCGCGGCACGCCCGGACGCGCCACGCTCGCGCCCGGGCGTGGCGTGCGTCGCGCGAGGCGAACGGTTCGGTGGGGCGCTCGCGTGTCACGTCGCGTGCACCGCGGCTGAAGTACTGTCGATCGGGTCCGTACGCAGCGACGCGGCTGCGCGCGGGCGAGGGGGCCTCCCCGACTGTATGGCGCGGCGCCTGTTGGCTTTCGCGATCCCGGCCTCGCTTTCGCCGCTCGCCGCTCGCCCTCGCCCTCGCCCGAGCTCCGACTCCGACTCCGACCTCGGCACACCAGATCCCCCCTCTCCCCCCGCGCAGCGCAGCGGAGCGGGGGGAGAGGGCCGGGGTGAGGGGGGCCGCACGCGTCACCCTCGGTGATGCACGTCGCACTCGCCCGCACTCCACGCAGGCTGTACGAGCAGAAACGACATCGAAGACTCTCCCCCGGGCGCGGTAGCCTCCGCGCGGGAACGCGCGACCCCTCGTCGCGCGCGGGAGATCCGGATGCGTCTTCTCTGCTCGGCAGCGGTGCTCGGCCTCCTCCTCTCAGGATGCGCGGGTGGCGGCACCTCCTCCACGCCGCCGGCCTGCAAGGGCGTCCTCTCGAAGTGCAGCACGAACGGGGACTGCTGCACGAACACCTGCTTCCAGGGCTACTGCATGGGCAGCGACGCGGGCGGCGCCTGCGCGACGACCCCCGACTGCGCCCCCGGACTCCTCTGCAAGTCGCGCGTCTGCAAGGCTGCCACCTGCCGCGACGACGGCGACGTGTGCAGCCTCGATGCCGAGTGCTGCGTCGGGAACTGCAGCCTCTCGCACCGGTGCGCCGCCAACGCCGCCCCGGTCGCCCGCGTCGGCGGAGATCGCAGCGCCACGAAGCGCGTGGCCATCGTCCTCGATGCCTCCGGCTCGACGGATCCCGACGGCGATCCGCTGACGTACGAGTGGTCGCTCGCGGCGCCGGCCGGGAGCGCCGCCGCGCTCTCGTCCACGGCGACGGCCACGACCGGCTTCACGACCGACGTCGTCGGCACCTACACCGCCACGGTGACCGTCCGCGACCCCACGCACGCCTCCACGGCGACCGTCCACGTCTCCGTCGCGAACACGCCGCCGGTCGCCGACGCGGGCGCGGCGCGGACGGTGTCGCGCAATCGCCCCGTCACCCTCGACGCGAGCGCGTCCTCGGACGTGGATCACGACCCGCTCACGTTCTCCTGGACGCTCGCGGGCCCGGCCGGCAGCTCCGCGACGCTGTCCGGCGCGAGCACGGCGAGCCCCACCTTCACGCCCGACCGCGAGGGTCCCTACACGGCGACGGTCACGGTCGGCGACGGGACCGCGACGACGCAGGCCTTCGTCGTCATCACCTCCGTGAACGCGGCGCCGGTCCCGGTGCTCGCTGCGCCGTACCAGGTGAACGCGGCCGATGCCGTCGGGCTCGACGCGTCCGGCTCCACGGACGACAACCTCGATCCGCTCACCTACGCGTGGACCCTCGAGCCGCCGGCCGGGAGCGGCGCGGCCCTCTCCGCCGCGACCGGCCCGGCGAGCGGGTTCACGACCGACGTCGAGGGGTCGTACCTCGTCCACCTGGACGTCTCGGACGGGATCGCCACGACGCGGCGCGACTGGACGGTGCACGCGCTGCGGCACGTCTGGAAGCTCCCGCACGACGTCGTGCATGCTGAGTACGACCGCGCGCACGATCGGATCGTGGCAGTGTCGGCGTCGCCGCGGTCCTCGCTCTGGATCCTCGATCCCGCGACCGAGACCGAGGTCGAGGTGGCGCTCCCCGGCAGCCCGCCGCGCGGCCTCGGTGTCGCGCCGGACGGCAACGCGGCGGTGGTGCCGCGGATGGGCGCGGCGACGCTCGTCGACCTCGCGACGCACGCGGTGACGACCGACTGCGCGACGACCTGGCTCGACGCCGGCGCGACCACCCGGGTCCCGTACGGCGGGGCCGGCGCGGCGCTCGGCGATCTCATCAACGTCGGCAAGGGCCAGGGCACGCCGACGCGCCTCGCCTGGCTGGCCCCGGGCTCCGGCTCGCCGGGGGACGCGATGTCGATCGACATGACCTCCTGCGCCCTCTCGCAGCTCACCTACCCCGGGCTGATGTCGCCCGGCGAGGTGCGCCTGCGCCCGAGCGGCAGCTCGGTCTACTTCGCGGACGCGTCCTACGGGAACGAGTTCGTCCTGTACTCCTCGACGAGCGCGACGCAGTGGCAGGCGACCTGCTCGGCGGACACCGTCTGGGAGTCGTTCTGGTTCTACGACGACGGGAGCCGGCTGCTCGAGGCGTCCGGCATCGTGTACGACGCGAACCCGGACACTACGTACGGCGCCGCGTTCGCGACGCTCAGCGCCGTCGGCTACGTCGGCTCGAGCTCCCGGCCGGACCGCGTGAACCTCGTCCACGCGGACGCGTCGACGGTGGCCGGCGTCATCGCCGCGATCCCGAAGACGCCGTGGGGCGAGGCGACGATCGACGACCAGCTCCGGACGTACGGGCTCGGGGACTTCCTCGAGCAGACGGCGAGCCGCATCACCCTGCCTGCCCTCACGGTGGGCGGCAGCGGCCAGCTCTCGCACGGTCGGTTCGTGTGGCACCGGAGCGACGCGGCGAAGCGGTTCGTGCTCCTGTACACCGACGGCGGCCGGTGGGGGCTCGCGACGTATCCGTAGCGGACACGACTGGATCCGGTCGCCCCGAGCGCGTCGAAGGGCGCCACGATGCCCGCGTTCAGTCGAACGCGTGGCACGCGAGGCAGAGCGGCGTCGGCGTGACCTCCGCGCCCGCCGCCGTCGCCGCAAACGTCGAGCTCGGGCGCGTGTACGTCTCCAGCCGCCGCGGGTCGACGGCGGGCCGCGCCACGGCGCCCGGCGGGATCGCCAGGTGGTTCTTCCAGGGGGAGCGCGGGTCGTGGCACGTCACGCACTCGATCCGGCCCTCCGGCAGGAACACGCCGCGCGAGACGACCTCGGCTGCCGCGCGGAGCATGCCGCGACGAGCGGTTGCGCCGGCAGGCGCGGCGGCGGCTTCGTAGGGGATCCCGACCGGATGCGAGCCACCGGCGGCGTGGGCGTCGCGCGCGTGGCAGGCGATGCAGTCCGCGGTCCGCGCCGCGGTCCGCGCTGCGTCGGCGCCGTGCGCGGGCGCTTGCGCGGTGAGCGCGCACCGGCCCTGCGCGCGGACGGCTGGAGCCTCGCTGGCCGGAGGCTCGCTCGCCCGGGCGGCGCTCCCGAGCACGGCGAAGGTAGGCAGCGCGAGCAGGAGGAGCCGCATGGAGGAAGTGTCGGCACGCGGCACGGAGCCGGGCCGCTCCCCGTCCGTGTGCGCTCTCGCGAGGGGACGCTGCCGTGCCAGAATGCGCGCCCGATGCTCGCCGCCTACGTCTCGGGCCACGGCTACGGCCACCTCACCCGCCTCTGCGAGGTCCTCCGCGCCGTCCGCACCCGGGCCCCCCGGCTGCCGATCACGATCGTCGGAACCGTCCCGGAGCCGCTCGTCCGCCGCGCCGTGCCCGGTGACCTGACGCTCCGGCGGGTCGCCTGCGACGTCGGCCTCGTCCAGCGCGACGCGCTCGTCATCGACGAGCCCGCGACGGCCGCGCGGTGCGCCGCGTTCGACGCGACATGGGACGCGCGCCTCGCGGACGAGGTGGCGTTCCTCCGCGAGAGCGGCACGCGGGCCGTGCTCGGCGATCTCCCTCCCCTCGCGTTCGCGGCGGCGCGCGCGGCCGGCGTCCCGGGCCTCGCCCTCGGGAACTTCTCCTGGGACTGGATCTACCGCCACCTCTCGGTGCGCGAGCCGTCGCTCGCCGCGCACGCGGACCGGGCCGCCCGTGCCTACGCCGGGACGGACCTGCTGCTCGAGCTCCCCTTCACCGGTGACGTCTCGGTCTTCCCGCGCCGCGAGCGCATCGGCCTCGTGGCGCGCCGGCCACGGGTCGAGCGCGCCGAGGCCCGGCGCCGGCTCGGCCTGGACGCGCGCCCGGCGGTGCTGGTCTCGTTCGGCGGCGTCGGGCTACCCGGCCTCGACCGGGCGCGGCTCGCGGAGGAGCGGGGGCTCTCCTGGATCCTGCCGGAGGACGTCCGGACCGGGCGGCTCGACGCGCTCGGGCTCGACTACCCCGACGTCATCGGCGCGGCGGACGCGGTCGTCACGAAGCCGGGTTACGGCATCGTCTCGGACTGCGTCGCGGCCGGGACGCCGCTCGTCTACACCGACCGCGGCGACTTCCCGGAGTACCCGGTGCTCGTGCGCGAGATGGTGCGCCTCCTGCCGTGCGTGCACGTGCCCGGCGACGACGTCCGGGCAGGCCGGATCGGGGACGCGGTGCGGCGGGTGCTCGCGGCGGGGCGGCCGGGGGCCGGGGCGATGGACCTCGGCGGAGCAGAGCGCGGCGCCGCGCGCGTGCTCGAGGCGGTGCGCTGACGCGGTGCCGCCGTCCGCTCCGCGATGGAGCCGCCCCTCACCGCAGGTTCAGGACGTCCAGGCCCACCGTCACGGCGCCCGACACGGTGAAGCTCCCGGCCTGCCGCGCCGTCGCGTCGTGCGGCTGCGACAGGTCCGCGAGCCCCGTCACGGACAGCCGGACCGACCGCCGGCCGCCGACCCACTCGACGCCGGCGCGCGCGCCGAGCGCCGGCACCATGTCCGCGAACGACGCCTCGCGCGCGTCGAAGCCGCCGACGAGCTCGAGGCTCGCGTCCGAGCTCCGGTTGACGGGGAGGAGGACGCCCCCCCCGAGGAGGCCGATCGTACGGCCGTGCCCGACGGTCGGGCCGGCCCACTCGATCGTCTGCGACGCGACGAACCCCTCGCCCCGGAGCGTGACGCCGACGAGCAAGCCGGGCGCGGGCTTGCTCACGCCCGGCGCCGACAGCACCGTCGTGCCCGCGTGCACCGAGCTGCGGATCGCGGCGAACGCGTCCGAGGCGCTCTCGTCCGGCGGAGCCGTCCGCCCGGGCTCGGGCAGCGGCGCCTTGATGGCGAGCGCGGCGGGCGACGCCGCGGCGTCGGCGCCCTCCGCGACGGTGGTCTCCACCGGCGCCGGCTTCGGCACGTGACAGCCCCGGCAGTCGGTCGGCCCCTTCGCGAGCTTCTCATGGCAACCGCGGCACGACTCGTGCGCGCGGGCCGGGGTCATCCGGCCGATCTTGTGGACCTGCCCCGGACCGTGACAGAGCACGCACGACGCGCGGCGCGCCAGGTGCGCGCGGTGATCCACCGTGACCGCGCCGTAGTAGCCCGGATCGAGCACGACCTTGTCCGGCGGCGGCGGGAGCGCCGCGAACATGGCGTCGCCGGGGGGCGTCGGGAGCGCGCCGAACGCGGCGTCGCCGGGCGGCGTCGGCAGCGCTCCGAGGAGCGTCTCCTGGACTCCGTCGCGCGGCGACGCGAACGCGAGCTGCTCGGGGCGCCGGTCCGCGACGGCCGGCTCGGACGGCCGCGCCGCGGACGCGAGCAGCAGCCCGGTCGCGGCCGTCACGGCGAAGATCAGGGGCGCTCGCACCCGCACACCTTACCGCATCGGTACGTGGTCATAACATCCCCCCCGGCCGCGGAGGACCGGGGGGAGCACCGCGTCACCGCGCGGTCGTGTAGCGATCCACCCGGTTGTTGTTGCGGTCCGCCACGAACGCGTCGCCGCGCTCGGTGAGGCAGATCTGGCCCGGGTACTGGAGGAGACCCTCCGCGGCGCCGTACGAGAGCTGCCGCCCCTGGAACGAGCCGTCCGTCCCGAGGACGACGACGCCGTGGCCCACCTGATCGACGAGGAGGAGCTTGCCCTTCGCCGCCAGGAGGAAGCCCGGGAAGCTCATCTCGTCCTTGAGGCTCTTCGAGAGGGGCTTGAGCGCGGTCGCGGCCTTGTCCGCCGACCAGACCATCCCCTGCACCGCGTCCACCGCGTACAACATCCCGCCGCCGTCGACGGCGAGATCGGTGAACATGCCGCCCTTCGGCAGGTCGAGGGTGCGGGTCACCTTGCCCGCGGGATCGAGGACCACGATCCGGCCGGCCCCGTCGAGCACCCACACGTTCTGATCCGCGTCGAGCTTGAACGACACCGGCGCGAACGTCCCGGGGAGATCGCCCTTCGGCTCGATGACGCCGGCGTACGCGCCCTTCGCATCGAGGCGGACGAGGCGGCTGCCCTTCCGATCCAGCACGACCATCCCGCCCTTCGGATCGAGCTGGACGCGGACCGGAGCGACGACCTGCGAGAGCTTGATCTCGGCGCCCGCCGTGACCCCGTCGTCCTTGACTGTGTACGGGACGAGCCGGGAGTTCCCGGTGTCGGCCACGATGAGCGTGCCGCCGTCGTTGCAGGCGACGCCCTCGGGCGAACGGAGCGGGGCCTCCTTGGAGTCGATGTAGACGGCGTCCGTGTACGTGAACACCACGGACTCGGCGCGGGCCAGGACGGGCCCGAGCACGGCCGCCGCGAGCGCGAGGAGCTTCGTCGAGCTGGACACGGTGATCACCTCCGGAACTTCTCGTGGCACTTCGTGCACAGGTTCGTCGTCGTCGCGTACGGGATGAGGTGCTTGAACTCGGTCCCGTGCGCGCGGTGACAGGAGACGCAGTTCAGCGTCAGGTTCCGGTTGCGCGGATCCTTGAACTTCTCGCCGACCGGGTGCGTCGAGTGCTTCTGCCAGTCGTGGCACTTCCCGCAGAGCTCGATGGTGTCCTTCGCGTTGAACATCAGCGCCGAGTTGGACGAGTGCGGGTCGTGGCACTTGCCGCAGTCCCCGTCCTTGATCGGCTTGTGCGGCGTCTCGGAGCGCGCCTGCCGGGCGATCGTCGCCCCGTGGCACGTGCCGCAGACGTTCACCATGTTGCCCTTGATGAGCTTCGGCTGGGCGGACGCGTGCGGCGTGTGGCAGTTCAGGCAGGAGTCGCCCTCGGTCACGGCGCGGTGCACGCGGCTCTTGTCGAGCATCGCGTTGACCACGTTGTTGTGGCACCCGCGGCAGAGGGCCATGCCGGCCTGGCGCGGCTTGAACTTGTTGGGCGAGCCGGGCGGCTCGTGGCACTTCGAGCACTGGCCGCCGGCAACCGGCGGGTGGACGTTGTTCCGCAGCATCGAGCGGACGTTCGAGCCGTGCGGATCGTGGCAGGTCGTGCACCGCGCGGTGCCGACCGGGTAGCCCTGGTGCTGCTGCGCGAAGATGGGCCGGTCGACCTTGTGGCAGTTGGTGCACAGGCCCGGGACGTCGGCCTTGAGCAGGGTCGGGCCGTTCGCGGAGCCGTGGACCTCGTGGCACGTCGTGCAGCCGCTGGAGATGACGGGCCGGTGCTTGGACTTCGCGTCGTTGGCCGCCTTGACGAGATCCGCGTGGCAGTTCGCGCAGAGGTCGTTCCCGGCCTTGACCAGGTTGAACTGCGCGTCGGAGGCGTGCGGATCGTGGCAATCGCGGCAGCGGCTCTCGGCGACCGGCTTGTGCGTGCTCTTGGCCTTGTCCGGAACCACGGAGTGGCAGTTCAGGCACACCGCCCCGCCCTCCGCCGCGAGGAGCTTCCCGTGCTCCGCCGCGTGCGGGCTGTGGCAGCCGGTGCAGTCCTTCGACCGGACCGGGGTGTGGACGAACTTCTTCTGGAACAGCTTCTGGAAGTCCGCGTGGCAGTCGAGGCAGACCTGCCCCGACGCGCCGGGCTTGAGCTTCAGCTTGGTCGCCGTCGGCACGGCCGGTGCGGCCGTGGCCTTGGCGGCCGCGGGCGCGGCTGCCGGAGCGGTGGTGGCGGGCTTCGCGGGGGCCGCCGCCTTCGGAGCGGCGGCGGGCTTCGCCGCGAGGGACAGCGCGAGGAGGATGCCGATTGCGGGGGTCATCGTGCGCGCCTCTCTACTTCGGTTCCACGATGTGGCAGCTGTCGCACTGCCGGGCCGCGAACGGCGCGTGCATCGTGCTCTTGAACATCTTCGGATCGGCCGACGAGTGCGGGTCGTGGCAGCTCGTGCAGTTGATGTCCGCCGGCTGGATGCCGATGTGGGCCTTCGTGAACGCGGCGGCCTTCAGGTCGTGGCACTGGCCGCAGAGCTCCTGCAGCGGCTGCGCGGTGAGCTTCGCCTGCGCCGACGAGTGGGGCTGGTGGCAGTTGAAGCAGTCGTCCACCGGCGGGTGCGCCTTCTGCTTCGCGATCTTCTCCTTCATCCCCTTGTGGCACGCGTAGCAGACGTCCGGCGTCGGGGCGACCATCAGGCGCCGCATCTTGGACTGGTGCGGGTTGTGGCAGCCGGTGCAGTCGCCCGCGGCGAACGCGCCGTGGACCGTCTTGGCCGACTTCGCCTTCTTGTCCTCGTCGCCGTGGCAGTTCAGGCACGTCGTCTTCGTGTCCGCCGAGAGCATCCCCTTCGAGTTGGAGCCGTGGGGATCGTGGCAGTCGAGGCAGCTCCCGTCCGCGAACGGCGGGTGCGCCGTCATCCCCGGCGACGCCTTCATGAGCTCCGCGTGGCAGGTCTGGCAGAGCTTCGCGCCGGCGGCGCGGAGGAGCTTCGGGTTGTCCGAGCCGTGCCCCTGGTGGCACGCGGTGCAGTTCCCCTGCAGCACGGGCTTGTGCGTGTAGGTCTTGACGAACTTCGCCTCGAGGTCGGCGTGGCAGCGGTAGCAGACCTTGTCGGCGCGGTCCCGCAGCATGCCGTTCACGCCCGAGCCGTGCGGATCGTGGCACGACGCGCACTCCTTCTTCGCGAAGGGCGCGTGCACCACCTTCGGCTTCGCCTCCGCCACCTTCGCGTGGCAGGTGCCGCACAGGGCCGCGGGGTCGGACTTGAGGAGCTTCTTCTGGGCCGACGCGTGCGGCTTGTGGCAGGCCACGCAGCCGCCGCTCATCGCCTTGTGGACGATGGCCGGCTTCTCCGCCATGCGCGTGTGGCACGACTTGCAGAGCGCCTCGCCGGCGAGCTTCGTCATCGACTTGTTGGGCGACGCGTGCGGGTCGTGGCAGGAGAGGCACTCGCCCTTCTTCACCGGCGCGTGGACGGTCGCGCCGCCGCCGTCGAGCTTGGCCGCGTCGTGGCAGTTCGCGCAGAGCGCCCCGCCCGCGTCGCTGACGCCGAACGGCTTCGGCGAGTTCGCGGCCGAGTGACAGTCGCTGCAGGACGACTCGGCCACCGGCGGGTGGACGGAGGCCTTGAGGAGCTTCTTCCCGTCCGACGAGTGCGGGTCGTGGCACGCCGTGCAGTTGCGCGTCTCGACGGGATAGCTCGCGTGCGCCTTCTTGAAGCCCGGCGTCGTCGCGGAGTGGCAGCCGGCGCAGAGCTTCCCCTGCTCCTTCACGAGCAGCTGCGGCACGTCGGACGCGTGCGCGGCGTGGCACGCGCGGCAGCCGTCCTTCGCGAGGACCGCGTGGACGGTCTTCCGCTGGAACGGGGCCTTGTCGTGGCACTGGTAGCAGGCGTCGTTGCCCGCCGCCTTCAGCATGTGCGGCGCGTTCGAGCCGTGCGGATCGTGGCACTTCGCGCAGGACCCGTTCTTCAGGACCTTGTGGACGTTCGGCTTGTTCATGCCGATCGCCTCGCGCTTGTGGCACGTGTAGCAGAGCTGGTTACCGGGCTCCTTCAGGATCAGCTTGCCGACGATGCCGTGGCGCAGGTGGCACTGATCGCAGGCCTTCGCCTTGACCTGCGGGTGCACGACCTTGAGGCCGGCGAACTTGTCGACCTCCTTCTTGTGGCAGTCGACGCACTCCTTCTTCTTGAACTCGCGTTCGGCGGCATGGGCCTGGATGGGCGCGGCGAGCAGGGCGACGGCGAACAGCGCCGCGAACCCGGCAAGACCTCGGCGTGCGGAGTGGCTGGTCACTTCGATCCTCGCGCGGCGCGGGTTCTACGCGCCGATCCGGGTGATGAACACTTCGACGTGGTGGGTCTTCCGCAGCTTGGCCGCGTACTCCTTGATGGCCTTCCCCAGGTTCTCGTTGAAGAGCCGCTTCACGATCGCCTCGCGGACGGCGGTGTAGGGCTCTTCCTTCGGCGGGGTCTGCTCGAGGACGTGGACCACGTAGTACTGCGGGCCTGAGACCTCGAAGAGGCGGTAGTCGCCCCGGCCGACGCCCGCGAGCGCCGCGACCAGCTCGGGCGGCAGCGCCTTCGCGCTGAACGTCGTGCCCTCGAGCTGGATCTGCTGCTTGTCCTGCGGGATGAGGCCGTCGCTGTTGGCGCGGAGCCACTTGAAGTCGGTCCCGGACTGGAGCCGCTTCAGCGCGGCCTGGGCGGCCTTGGAGCTCGAGAACGCGAGCCCCTCGAGGCGGTAGAACGCGGGATAGCCGAACTCCGCCTTGTGCTTCTCGTAGTACGCCTTCGAGTCCGCCTCCATCACCTTCACGTCCGGGATGATCGCCTTCTCGGCGACCTGCCCGAACAGCTGGCCGCGCTCGAACTCGGCGACCGCCTCGCGGTACTCCACGGAGTTCGCGATCCCGAGCCGCTTCGCCTCCTTCAGGAACAGGCGCCGCGTCACCATCACCCGGAGCGCCTCGTCCTTGTGGGAGTTGACCCGCTTCTCCTTGATGGGCCCCTCCATCCCGTGGAAGAAGCCGGCCTCGAGCTCGACGGTCAGGTCGCCGACGGTGATCGGCTTCTCGCCCTCGATCGCCGCGACGGCCCGCCCATCCTTCTTCATCGCCTCGAACCCGGGCTTCGCGGCCTCGAAGTCGAGGGCGTGGAGGAGGTCCAGGTCGACCTTCACGTACCTCTTCTCGAGGTCGGCCCGGTACTTCTGGAGCTCCACCGCCTGCCTCCGGTCGAGGGAGTCGTACTCGGCCTTGGCGCGCGCCGCGGGATCGTCGTGGTACTGGAACCCGTCCACGTGGACGACGGCGAACCCGCCGTCGACCTGGATCGGCTCCGTCGTCTCGCCGGCCTGGAGTGTCCTCACCGACGCGAACACCTTCGGCAGCATGTCCTTCGGGCTGACCGGCTGCGCGCCGTCCTGGCCCGACGCCTTCTTGCTCGCGAGCGCCGCCTTGGCCAGCTGCGCGAACGGCTTGCCCGCCTTCACGTCGCCGTAGAAGGCGTGGGCGTCCGCCTGCGACACGAACAGGACCGACCGGATCTTCCACTGCCGCGTGGCGTCCCGGTACGCCTGCTCCACCTCCATCGCGTCGGGCTTCAGCGGCGCCGTCACCCGGCGCTCCACCAGCGAGCGCAGCTGGCTGTCCTTGTACGCGGCGATGGCGGACCGGACCTGCGGGATCTTGTCGAGCTCCATGTCGCGCGCCTCGAGCACGAGGAGCCGCATGTCGATGAGCCGGTCGAGCATGGGGCGGAAGTCGGTGCTCTTCGCACCACCCGCGCCCTTCTGCTGCTCGTGGAACGTGGCGATCGTCTCGCCGAGCTGACGCAGCGAGATCACCTCGCGATCCACGGTGGCGACCGGCACCGACGCGTACCGCTCGGAGAAGAGCGGCAGCTTGCGATCGGGCTTGGTGAGATAGGCGCTCATCTCACCCGACGCGGGCTTCTTCGCGGCGCTGGACTCCGCGCCGGCGGTGAAGGGCACCGTGAGCAGGGCCAGGAGGATGATCCGGTTCTTCACGTGTCTCCTTTCGAGCCGCGATCGTCGCGGCTCGCGCGCTTGGCGAACGAGGGTGCCGTGCGACCCCGGGTGTGCAACGCATGTGCCTCGTCCACGGGACGGATCGGGCCGCAATTCGCGGGATCCGCGGCGGTAAACAACCGCTTCCGATCATTGGTGCCGCAAGGGCTGCGCGGAGCCGCCCGTGGGCCGGACGTTGTTGCGTGCGCGGGCTTCCTCACTTCACCGTCTCCTCGCTCGCGGGCGCGGCCGCGCCGGCGGGTGCCCCCGCGTCGGCAGGCCGTTCCGCGGGCGCGGGCGCCTCGGACGGAGCAGCGGGCGCGACCGGCGCCGCGGATTCGGGCGCCGGCGGCGCCGCCGAGGCGTCCTGGGCGGCGGGCGCGGCGGCGTCGGGCGCAGACACTGCGGGTGTGGACGTGGAGGCGGCGGGCGCACCTGCAGCCGCGCCGGGCGCACCGTCGGTGGCGGGCGCGGCGGCGTCCGGCGCCCCCGCCGCCGGGGCCGTGTCGGGCGCGGACGCTGCGGGCGCGGACTGGTCCGGCGTGGTGGGCGCACCGAGCGGGCGGCGGCCACCGCCGGCGGACAGCTCGTCGATCGCCCGCCTGGCCATCCGGCAGGTGAGCTCGCCCACCGTGCCGATCGCGCCGGCGTCGTAGAAGAAGACCCCGTCCGTGCCGGTGCTGCTCGAGGACGCCTGCCACGCGATGCTGCCGTTCTCGCGGTTCAGGGCGAAGGCCGTGAAGCTCACCCGCGGGGTGTCGCCGTCGAGGTACTCGCGGACCGTGCCCGCGACGACGAGATCGGCGCGGAGCACCCGCAGCAGGGTCATCGCGTAGTCCAGCGAGAGGCCGCCCTCCATGATGAGGCGGTACCGGAGCAGCTGATCCCGCACCTCGCCCGGATCGATCACGGTGAAGCGGTCGCGCGCGCGGAGCTGGCGCACGAACTCGAGGGCGACGAGGTCGCCCGCGTGGCGCCGGTCGGAACCGTTCACGAACGGGAGGACGGCCACGGTGTAGTGGCGGCCCGGCACCAGCTGGGGGGCGCGGTAGCTGATGCGCGGGTCGAAGCGGCCGTCCCCGGCGCAGAGGGGCGCGGGGGCGCCGTGGCCGCCCAGGTACGCCGCGAGCGAGCCGGCGAGCCGGTCGAGGACGCGCGCCTCGAGCTTGTCCATCGAGTGGATGAGCCCGAGCCCCAGCAGCCCGGGCGACTCGTTCCCGGACATCGAGACCTGGTCCACCCAGCGGACCTCGGGCTCGTCCCCCGTCGCGACCAGCCGCATCGCGAGGCCGAGCCGCGGCACCGGCCGCACGGAGTAGACCTGGACGGCCGTGATCAGGATCGCGTCGACGTGCAGCTCCTCGCGGGCCGCGCGCGCGGTCTCGAGGTCGACGCCGGCGAGGTTCCGGATCCGGTGCGCCGCCAGGAACGCCTCGACGGCGCCCCTCGGCGCGATCGCGATGCCGCGCCGGGCGAGGGCGGCCTCGATCGAGGCCGAGATCTTCGCGACCGGCGTCGACGTCGCGGCGAGGTTCTCGATCGGGAACAGCGCGATCCGCGCCGGGGCAGACGGGCCGACGGGGGCCCGATGCGCGCAGCCGCCGAGCGCCGCCGCGACGAGCGCGACGGCGAGCCCGAGGGCGCGGCGGTCACCGGAAGAGCTTGTTGAGAAGCTCATCCGCGACCTGCTCGGTGACGATTTCCATCGGCTGCCCGCCGCCCCCGAGGAGGCGATCGCCGAAGCCGATGCCGCCCTTGGTCGCGGTCGCCGACCAGATGATCTTGCCGGTGGAGGTCTCGTACATCTCGAGGGCCACCGAGATGACGTTGCCGGTCGAGCTCCCGGAGCGGACCTCGCCGTACTCCTTCACGACGCCGCGGATGACCGCGTCGGCCTTGAGGACGCCGCCCAGCTTCGTCACGTCCTCGATGCTGGGCGCCCGCGGGTCGGTGATGTTGAGCCGTGTGTAGCCGCGGACGACCTCGCCGGGCGGGAGCACGTACACCGACCCGCTGGCGAGCAGCATGCTCGAGAAGATCTCCCTCACCCGGTCTGCCGCGGCGGCGTCGCGGGACAGGTTGGAGAACGGGAGGACCGCCACCGTCTTGATGGCGCCGAAGTCCATGTTCCCGTCCTGGTATCCCCGCCTGGCGCGGCCTCCGGCGCAGCCGATCGACAGCGCGACGAGGCCCAGAAAGGCGGCGGCGAACGCTTTGCGAGGGGTCATGGTCGGATCCGCGTCGGCTCAGAACGTGAGGGTGAGGAGGGTCAGCACGGAGTCGGTGCGCGTCCGGCCGGTAGGTGCCCGGTTGTCGATGGACGAGTAGCTGGTGTCGATGAGCACGCCCGGCCGGAGCATCCAGTGGACCCCGGAGACGAAGGTCTTGACGACCGCGTCCGCGGCGGTGTCGAGCGACTCGCCGTACGAGACCCGCAGCTGGAGATTCCCGCCCTCGAACGGGGAGAACGCGACGGACGTGTTCAGCAGCGTCGTCGGCACGGCGCCCCGCAGGATCCGGCTCACGACCGCGCTCAGGTAGAGGACGCTGAACGGGGTGGCCGAGGCGCTGCCGTCGATGCGCTCGGTCTGCTGCCGCGACCAGCCCTGCCCCAGCGGCGCGGTCCACGTCGAGCCGTAGAGGTAGGACGCGCCGAGCGTGAGCTTCGGGTGCGGCGTGGCCGCGGCCACCGCGGTCGCGGTGACCGCCCGCGTCTCGACGCCGAGATCGCTCGTCCCCTCGTTGACGCCGCCGCTCGCGAGCAGGCTGAGGCCCCGGTACAGCTCCGCCCGGTTGAAGAGGTTCAGCGAGTTGCTCGTGGCGATCCCGATGGGCGTGCTGGCCCACTGGCCGCTGTAGGTGAGCGCGTGGGTCAGCGTCGGGAGCGGCTGGGCGGATGCCGAGGCGGCCCACAGGTACGAGCCGGTATGCCCGGACCCCGCGTCGGCGTCCTGCCGCTGGACGCGGCCGGAGACGCTCCAGACGGAGCTGAGCCGCTGCGCGAGCGAGAGGCCGTTCACGACGGTGTACGACGTGCGGTTGCCCTGGCCGGAGTGGTTCGCGCTCACCGACGCGTCCCACGACACGTTCGGCACGGAGAAGATCCGGGTCTGCTGGGTGGCGACGACGGACTCGCTGTGCGTCGAGGTGCGGCCGCGCACCTCCGCCGCCGGCTGGACCAGGAAGAACTGGAGCTTCGTGACGAGGATCTCGGAGTAGTCGGGGAGCGTCGTGACGCCCTTCGCGAGCGGCCGCACGACGACCTTGAGGTACTGCGCCTCCGTGGGGACCAGCGGGATCTCGAACCGGTTGTCGAAGTCCCCGAACACCACGGCGCCCGCGAGCGGCACGGGCGTCCACGTGGCGTTGTCCTTGCTCGTGTACGCCGTCCACGTGAACGCGCTGGCGATGTCCTTGGGCAAGCGCTTGTTGACCCACACGTAGACGAGGCTGGTCTTCGTGAGGACGTCCGGGAACTGGGCGCCGAGATCGCGGTACGCCACGTCCCCGAGCGGCACGCCGTAGCCGATGTTGATGTTCGCGCTCACCGTCGACGACGGATCGACGAGGGCCGGGTTCGCGACGAGCTTGTCGAAGGTGGGCGTGTCCAGCGCGCCCTCGACGAGCGACAGGCCCGTGAGCGGCAGCACCTGCGTCGACACCGTCCCCCCCGTGCCCAGGATGGACGTGCTCGAGACGGTGGTGGAGACGGTGCCGGACATGTAAACGTTGGTGCGCCCCCGGAAGAGCTTGTCGTCGTACGCGACCTGGGCCGACTGGATGATCGAGGTCGTGTCGGTGCCGCTGATCCGGTCCTCCGGGTTCGAGTACCGCAACGAATACCGAAGCTGGAGCCGCGGAATTCCCCGGTAGTCGGCGGCGACGAGCACGTCGTCGACGGTGAGGTCGCGATCGCGACGCGCCGTGTCGTAGGTGTTGGCCCGCGAGACGGCGACGCTGAGCTGCGGGAGATCCGCGGGTTTCCACAGTCCGCGCGCGGTCCAGGTCTCGTAGACGAGCCGGGGCCCGCTCCCGACGGCCCCGCTCGACGCCTCCTCCGTCCGGTCGTAGCCGCCGCTGCCGGCGAGGGCGCCGAGGTTCAAGTTCAGGTGGGCGTAGCCGCTGCCGCGCCAGGTCTCGCCGTGCAGCTCGGCGCCGTCCGTGCGCTGCCAGGTCAGCTGGTCGTCGAACGTCCCGCCGGCGTCCAGGCCGATGTTCGGGAACAGGAGCTTCGAGAGCCCGAGGACGTACCGCTGGCCGAACGTCATGTCCTCCGTGGTGCGCTCCGCGCCACCCGGGTCGTCCCTCCGCTCGCGGGTGAGCTCGAACCGCGGCTCGACGAGCGCCGAGAAGGTGTCGGCGCGAGCCCGCGCGCCCGCCGCGACGACGAGCGCCGCGGCCACGACCCCCGCCGCCCGCACCGTCCGGATCGCGAGCACGCCGGCCCTCATCGGCGCTGACCCGCCAGGACGAGCTGGTAGGGCCGGTCGCCGACGTCGAGCGTCGCGCGGAGCTCCCGGCTGGTGAGGTCGATGACGGCGATCTGCCTCCGCTCCGGCAGGAGGGCGTGCAGCGCGTTCTCCTGGTCGGCGATGGCGAGCCAGCCGACGTCGCCCGGGACCTCCAGCGCGTCGACCCGGACCAGCGAGAACGGATCGAGCACGGAGATGGAGCCGCCGAGGTCGCCGCCGACGTAGACGAGGTCGGTGCGCGTGTCCACGAGGACGGCCCGGGCGCCGAGCCCCACGAACACCCGGGACACGACGGTGAGATCGGGCACCGACAGCACGGTCAGGTAGACCGAGCCGGCGGACACGACGAACAGTCGTGACCCGTCGCGGCTCAGGGCAGCCTGCAGCGGCTCGGGATCGGTCGGGACCGTGCCGACGACGGCGCGGTTCACGACGTCGACGATCGTGATCGCGTTCGAGGTCCGGTCGAGCACGTACGCGCGCAGCCCCGCGCGATCGAGGAGGAGTCCCCGGGGCGCGTCGCCCACCGGCACGCGCGCGACCTCCGAGCGCGAGACCAGATCGAGGAAGCTCAGGGCGTTCGCCCCCTCGTCCACGACGAGGAGGGTGTGTCCGTCGCGCGCCAGGGCCAGCTCCGCGGGGCGGTCGCCCGGCCGGAGCACGATGCTGGGCAGCGCCGCCCCGGAGCCGACGTCCACGACGTCGATGGCGTCCTCGAAGGACGCGGCGACATAGGCGCGCCCGGTGGCGGTGTCGAGCACCATGCCGCGGGGGCCGCCGCCCGTAGGGAACACGTCGCCGGCCTCGAGCCGCTGCCGGTCGTAGACCGTCACGCTCGCGCCCTCCTCGTTGGTGCACAGGGCCATGAGCTGCGGCACGGGCCGGGTCGGCGTGACGACGCCGAACGCGGGGGTGAAGGCGTAGCCCTTCTGGACGGCGTCGCCGAACCGCAGCGTGAGGGAGAGGACGGCCGTGTGGCCCCGCTGCACGACGACGTTCGCGGGGACGGTGGTCGGCTCCTTGGAGACGAGGAGCGCCGAGGCGCCTTCGTCCGTGGCGAGCGTGGCGCCGGAGACGGCGATCTGGAAGCCCTCGTAGCGGCCCGCCGGCAAGCGCCCGCGGGCGAGGAGGTGCTGGCTCGCGGCGGTCGGCCCGGAGAGATGGGGGAGCCGCAGCTCGAGCGGCACCGCCACTCCGTCGGCCCCCACCACCGACACCGACGCGAGCGCGACGTCGAGCCGCTCCGCCCCGGGCGGCAGCGGCTCGAGGTAGAGCCAGAGCTCACCCTGGTCCGCGAGCCGCGCGAGACCCTCGCTGCCGCGGGCGGGGAGATGACAGCCGGCGACGAGCATCGCGGCGGCGAGGACGCCGGAGGCACGGAGGGAGCGAACCTGCGTGTGCGAGACCGGTGCCATGTGTCTCCGTGAATAAAAAAGCAGGGGGCCGCAGTGCGGCCCCCTGCTGCACTATCCGATCAACAGCGGAGCGCGCCGCGCTAGTCCTTCGCGTGGCACTTGTTGCAGAGCGACCGCTGCGCGAAGGCGAACTTCGCCGCCGGGCGGTCGTAGTACGCAGCGGACTGCTGCGCCTGCGTCATGCCCATCGAGTACTGGCCGTAGGCGCCCTCGCCCGTCGCGTCGGTGCCAGGGTAGGCGCCGCCGAGGGTGAGGAACTCGGCCCGGTTGTTCCACCGGGAGAGGTTGTCGAAGCCGCCGGCGTGGGCGCGGTGGCAGGAGAGGCACATCACCTGCTCCGTGCCGGCCTTCGGGCCCTCGAGGAACGCGCCGGTGTTGCTGGCGTGCGAGGCGAGGGTCGCGATGGTCGTGGTGCCCTCCTCGTACGGAACGAGGGAGGTGTAGGAGGTCGTCTGCACGCCGGTGAGGTCACCCGACATCTTGTACTGGTTGTAGATGGCGGCGATCGTCGTGCCGTTGGCGTTGCCGGCGAGGTCGTTCGCCGTCGCGGTCAGGAGCGCGCCGTTGCCAGCCGGGTGGATGAGGGCCGTGTTGGCGGTGTTGGTGTTCGAGTTGTGGATCGACCGGTGGCAGTTCGCGCACCACTCGGACATGCCGGCGCCGTAGGCGACGCGGACCTCGTTCGTGGCCTCGCTCTGGTTGTAGGTGGCCGGAGCGACCGCGACGGGCGGGTTGGCGTTGAAGGGCAGCGGGTTCGTCACCGACATCTGGGAGTAGTTGGACCCGGCGAGGAGGCGGTACACGCCGACGGCCTCGTCAACGGTCGCAGCCGCGCCGTAGGAGCCGGGGCCGCCGATCGGGAGCACCTTCGAGCCGAGGCTCGACATGGCGATCGTGCCGGCCGCGTCGATGACGCGCGCGCGGCTGTGCGGATCGTGGCAGCTGGCGCAGCTCAGGTTCGCGGCGGGGTAGCTGCCGCCCGGAGCGGTGGTGAGGGTCGTGTCGGCGAGGAGGCCGTAGTCCTGCGCCACGATGTTGTGGCCGTGACGCTCACCCTTCGACGTCACCGTGCCGCCGTAGCTGGCCGTGCCCGTGAAGGTCATCGTCAGCCAGGCGAAGTCGCCGCCCGGGGTCCGCTCCATCGGCGCCGCGGTGCCGGTCGGCGCGGGGAACGTCATGACGTGGTAGCTGCTCGGCTTCGTGTCCGCCGCCGCGTGACAGTTGAGGCACGTGGAGGAGTTGTCCGAGCCCTGCAGGAGGTACGCGTTGCCCTGGAACTGCGTGAGCGACGCCTTTCCCGCGGCGTTCCAGCCCGTGAGCGCCGTGTTGCGCCCGCCGGACATGGTCTTGTTGCCCGACGAGTTGTGCATCGAGTGGCACCCGTCGCAGTACGCGACGCCGCCATCGTGGAACGCGTACGCGCTGGAGAAGCTGAGCGCGGCCGCGGCCGTGACTGCGAGTCTGATGAACTTCATCTGTTTCTCCACCTCGGTGTGGTCCGCGCCCTTTTCGCGGGACCGGCTGCACTGCCCTTGCTGCGCGATACGACTCCCCGAACTGCGACTGCTCACATCGTCCGACGACTGCCCCGACTGCGGACATCAGCGGGCGCGGCCTGCTCCGTCGCACCCGAAGCCTCTTCCCCCGCGGCGACCGGCTCGACGATCTCGACCCGGAACACCGAAACCCCGCGCATCGCCCCCTGCGCGACGAACACCTGCCCCTTCCCCACCGACACGTCGATCGGGGCGATCAGGTTCTCCGGCGCGTAGCCGCGGTACCCGAACTCACCGACGAACTCGAAGGAGGGGTCGAACACCATCACGACCGCGCGGAGCATGTCGGTGAGGTACAGGTACCCACGCTCGTCGGCGGTGATGCCGCTCACCACGTTGAACTTGCCGGGCGTGCTCCCGCGATCGCCGAACCCGCGCACCTCGCCGGCCGGCGAGACCACGAACGCGCGGAACATCGGGCCGACGGTGAACAGGAGGTCGCCGGAGGGCGACACGCCGAACCCGCTCATCCGCACGTCGTCCCGGTTCTTCGCCCCCTTGGTGACGCGCGCGCGGAGGTCGTGAGCGGCCTGGGTGACGCCGTCGCCGTCCGTCACGAGGACCTTCACGGCGCTCCGGTCCGCGAGGTAGAGCTTCCCGCCCGCGTACCGGATGGCGTCGGGGGCGAAGCCCTTCGCGAACGCCTCCGGGACGCCCTGCAGCGCGACGGGCCCGAGCGGCTCCCCGCGGTAGTTGCAGCGGACGAGCACCCCCCGGCCCTCCTTAAGGGCCAGGACGAGGAGCTGGCCGTCCTCGCGGACCGCGACGTCGAGCACCGTCCCGAGCTCCTCGTTGTCGCCGAAGGACTGGACCTCGATGCCGCTCTGCCGGAAGACGCGCACCTCGCCGGCGCCGCGATCGGTGACGTACAGCTCGCCGGCCGCCGCGTCGTACGTGAGGCCCGCCCAGCTCATCGAGAGCGCGCCGTTCACGTCGGAGAGGTTGAAGAGGTACGACGCCCGGAGCTCCCTCGCCGCCGCGCTCGCCGGCGCCGCGATCGCGATCAGCGTCGCGAGCGCCGAGCCGAGGAGCCGAAGGGTGCGGGGGAGTCGCGAACGCTGCACGCCGCACCCGTTGTGCAAGCGCAGGGCCGAGCCCGATCCCGGCCGATTCCTACGTGTTCCAATAATCGGTCACGGCGGACCTGGGGGTCTTCCCCCAGGTCCGAGGGCCCTCGGGTTATTTGACGCACCCAGGTTCTCACCCAACCCGGACAATCGGTTTGGTGTCGGACAACAAAAACAATTGTTCACGCCATTTGCGTCTGAGCGCGGTCTCGCCTGTGCGCCAGCCGCTCCGCACTCCCCCATTGGACGACTCACGGGTGCGCGCAATTCGTGCCGCGAGACCGCGCCGCCGGGCGCCCTTTGCGCGCCCGGGCAGGCGAGCGCTCGTTTGTAAACGAACGTTCACCGGATCCCGGTCTTGCCCGGTAATCCTTGGTAAACCAACGCTTCCGCGGGAGGCCCCGGGGCGACGTCGGAGGGTGACCCGAGCGGGGGGGGGGGTCCAGCCTTCGCCCTCGACCGAGGGCAGCGGCGAGCCGGCAGCGGCCGTGGGCGGGCGGCGCGACGCGCTCGGCCCGCCCACGGCGACGACTCACGTCAGTACGGCATGTACCAGTACACCTGGAACCCGTCGGCCTGCGTCCAGGGCCCGGCGTAGCCGGTGTCGACCGCGTCCCGGGCCTGCACGCGCCAGTAGTAGGTCGCGCCGGGGAACTCGTTCACCGGGAACGCCTGCTGGACCGTCGTCGGGCTGATCCAGGCGTCGACCATCGGCGCGGAGAACGACGCGTCCGTCGCGAGCTGGAACCGGTACTGCACCGGATGCCCGTCGGGCGCCCTGACGGCGCTCCACTGGAAGGTGGCGGTGTACGACGCCGGCGGCGGGGTCGCTCCATACTCGTAGATGAAGTCGGGCTGGGGCGTGAGCGCCGGAGCCGGGGGCGCATACGCGGACGGCGTCGTGAACGAGGCGAGGGAGGAGAACGCCACGTTCCGGAAGGCATCCGACGAGCGCACGCGGAACGCGTACGTCGTGAGCTGGGTCAGGCCGGGCAGCGTGACCTGATGCGTGGTGGTCAGCGTCCCGTTCCCGACGGTGGTGCCGAGCGCGGCGCTCGAGGTCCCCATCTCGACGTAGGAGGTCGCGGGCTCGTCGGTGGTCCAGGTGACCGTGGCGCTCGTCGCGGCGGCCACCACCGTCGGCCCGGTCGAGAACCGGGGCGCCGTGTACTCGACGACGGGGAACCAGCCCGCGGTGTGGCAGTGGTTGCAGTAGTTCCCGTTGCCGTTGGGGTGGTTGTCCCACGTCGGCAGCGTGAAGTTCACGATGCCCTCGTGGCCGTGGCAGAAGAAGCACGGCTTGCCGGCGGGCACCGGATCCGACCCGTGGCAGTTCGAGATCATGCAGCCCGCGTGGCGGTTGCCGAGGTGGCAGTTGGCGCACAGCATCTCGGCGCCGACGCCGGCGCGATCGATGGCCGCGGGGACGACCGGGACGCCGCCGGCCGTCGAGGCGAAGAGGAACGCGTTCTGGCTCGCGTGCGGGTCGTGGCACTCGGTGCACGCGAGCGGCCCCTGCCCCACCTTATATGGCGCCGCGAGCGTGCCTCCGAAGCCGGTCCCGGCGCGCGCGCCGTGGAAGTCGCCGGTCGAGCTCGTCCAGCCCGGGAGGACCGGCGGCGTCTGGCCGGAGATGGTCCGGCCCGTGCCCCCGTGGCACCCCTGGCAGATCCCGTTCAGCTGCACCGGATCCGTGACCGACGCATCGACGATCCCGGAGCCGACGTCGATGCGGACGTGCCCCGAGGTGTGCAGGGATGTTTCGTGGCAGCTCTGGCAGGCGGATCGGTTCGCCGTCGGATCGACCTGCGCGACGGCGTGTGCGGACCGGTAGGTCTGGTTCGCCGGGGCGACGTTCGAATGGCACGCCGAGCACGCCAGCGGGCCGGGCGTGCTCCAGGTCACGGTCTGCTGCGAGGCGCCGAGCGGGTAATGGCACGCGACGGTGCAGCTCGTCGTGCCGCCCCCGCGGACCACGGTCCCGGTGCTCGGGTCGGTCCCGCCCGGAAAAGTCTGCGCGTTCGCAAAACCGTAGGTGCCTCCGCAGGGATGGCACGACGCGCAGACGATGCTCGTCGCCGCGTGGCGGTCATGGGCTCCGGTCCCGCCGCACGCGGGCGCCGTCGCCGCGGCCTCCACCTGGCGCACGGGGCCGTCCGCCGCCGCGAAGGCGTTCGGGTCGACCGCCGAATCGGTCGTTCCCTGCCGGCCGCACGCCGACAGGGCGACCACCGCGCACACCACCGCCACTGCTCCGATCGATCTCATGCTTCCCCTCCAGCGCGTCGACACGCGGCGCCCCCTCGCGCGCGGGGACCGTCTCGACGGAAGAATCAGCGGCGACCCTGCGTTCCCGCCTCGTGACGCCGGGAACCGGACGTGTGCGCCGCGTCAGCGACCGCTTGCTCTCAGAGTGGAAAGCACTATTCCTCAACGCCGAGGGGGCTGCCAAGTCCCACGTGGCCGGTTCCCGTTTGACCTCAAAGCGCGAGCGCGGGGGACGAGGGCGCTTCGCGCTCCAACCCCAGGAAACGACTCCGCCGAGGCGCAGCGCGAAGCTCCGCGACGGTGCGGAGCCGGCGCACACGGCGCAGTCCATGCAAGAGCCTCGGAGGCTCGGGTGTCCCTCGACATGATCGTCGCTCGTCGCCGCGCCGTGCCGTTCCTCGTGCCGTGCGCGCTCGCGGCGGCGCTCGCCGCCTGCGGCGGTGGCCCGCGCGCCTCGTCGTCGTCGGGGACCACCCCGACGACCCGCCCGACGCCGACGCCGGTCGGTGCCCCCATCGGCGTCCCGGTGAGCGCCCACATCGACGCCGCGGGCGGCGAGCTCGCCACGCCGGACGGCCTCCTCGAGATCACGATCCCGCCCGGCGCGATCTCCGCCCCGCAGGACTTCACGATCCAGGAGATCGTGAACTACGCGCCCGGCTCGATCGGCGGCGCCTACCGCCTCGGGCCGGACGGCACCAAGTTCGCGAAGCCGGTGTCGATCACCTTCAAGGCGGACGTCAGCGCCCACGACCTGGACGACCTCGCCATCGCGTACCAGGACGCCGGGTCCGGCTACTGGGTCCGCCCCGCCGGCGCCGTCCGAGACCGTGCCGCGGGCACGGTGACCGTGACGACGCCGCACTTCAGCGACTGGACCCTCGTCACGAGCCCCTCGGACCGCGATCTCGTCGGCACGTTCACGCTCACGCAGAGCCTCGCCCTGCCCTTCACGGCGTCCGGGTCCGCGACGCTCAACTACGCGGGCGAGAACGGGTACGAGTCCTTCTACCTCGTGCCCGGCACCATCACGGCTCCGTCGCAGATCCCCTTCGGCACGTCGACCTGCGCGCCGTCGGGCTCGGCCGCCTTCACGCTGCCGGTCCAGCTCGCGGAGATGATCAAGAGCCCCGGCGAGCTCGAGTGGGGCATCAACGCGTACTGGGATCTCACCTGCACCGCCGTCGGCGGCCAGACGTCCCCCAACATCATCTCCACCCAGTTCGACACGGCGGGCATCAACCTGATCGGCTGCTCGCGGCAGTACGACGGGACGCCCATCGTCGGGCCGCAGCGCGCGCAGGGGAGCTACACGATCGACTGCGGCACCAAGGGGACCGTCAGGGCGACGTGGGACTTCCAGTCTTCCGTCTGCGGGACGCCCTGCACGCCGGCGAACGTGTGCGACACGGGCGTCTACTCGTGCACGACCGGCAGCGCCGTCTGCGTCGACACCGGCACGCCCGTCGCGAGCGGCACCACGTGCGGCACCGACATGGTGTGCAACGCGGGCACCTGCACCGCCTGCACCGCCAACGTGGCGTGCACCCCCGCGAACGCCTGCGACACCGGCCTCACCTCCTGCTCGACTGGCACCTCGACCTGCGTCGACACGGGCACTCCCGTCGCGAACGGGACGTCGTGCGGCACCGACATGGTCTGCAACACGGGCGTCTGCAACGCCTGCACCGCCAACGCCGCCTGCACGCCCGCGAACGCCTGCGACGCCGGCGTCACCTCCTGCTCCACCGGCACGCAGGTCTGCCTCGACACCGGAACGCCGCTGGCGAACGGCACCACCTGCGGCACGAACGAGGTCTGCAACGCCGGCGTCTGCAGCGCCTGCACCGCGGGCGTGGCCTGCACGCCGGCGAACGCCTGCGACACCGGCGTCACCTCCTGCTCCACCGGCACGCAGGTCTGCCTCGACACCGGGACGCCGGTCGCGAACGGGACGTCGTGCGGCACCAACCAGGTCTGCAACGCCGGCGCGTGCAGCGCCTGCACGGCGAACGTCGCCTGCACCCCCGCGAATCCTTGCGACGCCGGCGTGACGTCGTGCTCCACCGGCGCGCAGACCTGCGTCGACACGGGGACGCCGCTCGCGAACGGGACCTCCTGCGGCACGAACCAGGTCTGCAACGCCGGCGCCTGCAACGCCTGCACCGCGAACGTCGCCTGCACGCCCGCGAACAAGTGCGACGCCGGCCTCACCTCCTGCTCCACCGGTACGCAGACCTGCGCCGACACCGGGACGCCCGTCGCGAACGGCACGTCGTGCGGGACGAACCAGGTCTGCAACGCGGGCGCCTGCACCGCCTGCACGGCCAACGTCGCCTGCACGCCGACGAACCCGTGCGACACCGGCCTCACCTCCTGCTCCACCGGCACTCAGACCTGCACCGACACGGGAACGGCCGTCGCGAACGGCACGTCGTGCGGGACGAACCAGGTCTGCAACGCCGGCGCCTGCACCGCCTGCACCGCGAACGTTGCCTGCACGCCGACGAACGCGTGCCACGACGGCGTGACCTCCTGCAGCACCGGCACCCAGACCTGCACCGACACCGGCACGGCGCTCGCGAACGGCGCGTCCTGCGGCGCCGGCGAGTCCTGCAACGCGGGCACCTGCGTCGCGAGCAGCACGGTCACGGGCACGCGCGACGTGACCTTCTGGCCCGACGCGGGCGCCGGCGTCCCCGCCCCCGCCCCCGACGTCGCGACCGCCTCCGTCCAGGCGCTCGCCCCCGACGGCACGGGCGGGTGGATCGCCTATCCCGGCACCTTCGCCGCCGACGGCTCCTTCTCCATCCCGAACGTCCCGGCGGGCAGCTACCTCCTCGCGCTCCACGGCGCGGACGGCGTCTCGCGCGTGGTGGCGACCAGCTCGACGACGGTCGACCTCGGCTACGACGTGCTCGGCCGGTCCGACGCCGCAGATCCGACGGCGTCGACGCCGGTGACCGTCGACATGACGGGGCTCGAGCCCTGGACCGCCGGCGACGAGGTGCAGCTCGTCTCGTCCAACGCCGACGTGTGGGACTCGGTGCCCGTGGCGACCGTGGGCGACGGCGCGGTCGCGGCGGCGCCGGTCGAGGACTGGCTCACGAGCGCGGCGGGTGGTCCGCTGCACCTCCTCGCGGCCGGCGACACGCTGGCGATCTTCCAGCTCCACACCACGCCCGCGAGCGGGTCCCTCCCCTCCTACCTCTCCGCCGCCGCGGTCGCGACGGCGCAGGGGCTGACGCTGGCCAGCGGGACCCCGGCGACCATCCCGGCGGCCCTCGCGCCCCCGGCGTCCACGGGCACCCTGGACGTCGACTGGAACGTCGGCGCCTTCGAGGCGCTCCTCCCGGCCATGGGGCCGCCCGCGGCGACCGCGACCGGCCACACCCTCGCAGTCGGCGCGAGCGCGCACCCGCTCACGTTCCCCGCGCCGGCGTCGCGCGCCGGCCGCTTCCCCACCCTGCTCCGGATGGAGGTCCCGGGCGGATCGGGCCAGACGAGCGTCACGTTCCCGGCGCCGCCGGCCTACGGCCACGTCCTGGACGCGACCTGGAACGAGTGGCGCGAGGTCGGCTTCACGGCGACGACGAGCTACGTCGCCCCCGGCGCGACCACCCCCGTCGACGCCGTCGCGTCCGTCGGCCGCCGCGAGGCGATGGCGACGCTCGCCGCCGGCCCCATCGCGCCGACGCTCACCCCGGTCCAGTCGCCGCTCGTCGGCAGCTCCGCCCTGTCCTCCGTCTCCACGCCCACGCCGGTCGGGTCCGCGCCCGTCGTGGCGTGGACGGCTCCGGCCACCGGGACCCCGACGCACTACCTCCTCGAGATCTTCCAGCTCTCGGCCTCCGGCAGCGCGTCCTCGAGCAGCCTCGTCGCGAGCTTCGTGACGGGCGCGACCCAGGTCCAGCTCCCGCCGGGCGTCCTCTCCTCCGGCAGCGTGTACTACGCGCGGATCACCGCCTCCGCGAGCGCCTCGGATCCGTTCGCCACGCAGCCGATCCGGTCCGGCGGCGCGAGCGCCTGGGCGAGCACGCTCACCGGGACGTTCACGCCGTGACGTCGTCGCTCGCGCGCTCACGTCCGCGGCGGGCGCTCGTCGTCTCGAGCCGCTCGGACTGATCACGTCGCTCGCCGATCGCGACGAAGGGGAACGCCTTGACGGTCATCTCGACGGGTCCCGCGTGGTTGGCGCTCGCGCTGCTGTGCGTCTCCGGCGCCTACGGGCTCGCGTTCCTGATCATCCGGGGCGCGCGGAGGTTCCCGGCGGCGATCGCGGCGGCGCTGGCCGTCGCGGCCCTGGTCTGCTTCGAGGCCGTGGTGATGAACGCGCTGTCGCTCGCGGAGGCGGTGACGCGCCCGGGCGTGCTCGTTGCGCACCTCCTCGGGATCGGCGTGGCGGGGACTGTGGCGGCGCGGCAGCGCGGGGGACGACCCAGGACGCCGCGACGGCCCGCTGCGCTCGCGACGCTCCTCGTGCTGCCGCTCCTCGCCCTCGCGATCGCGAGCGCGGTCCGGTACGCGCCGAACAACGGCGACAGCATGACGTACCACCTCGCGCGCGTCGCCCACTGGCTCCAGGACCGCGACGTCGCCGCGTATCCGTCGGGGTCCCTCCGGCAGAACGTGATGATGCCCGGGGCGGAGTACGTCCTCCTCGCGCTGCAGGTGCTCTCCGGATCCGACCGGCTCGCGGCGCTCCTCCAGACGCTCGCGTACGTGGTCGTGGTCGCGTCCGCGCCGGTCCTGGCCCGGCTCGCGGGAGCGCCCCGGCGCGTCGCTCCCTGGGCGGCTCCCGCCGTCGCCGCCCTCCCCGCCGCCGTGCTGCAGGCGAGCTCGACCCAGAACGACCTGGTCGCCGCCGCCCTCTGCATCGGGATCGTGGGCGCGGCCGCGAAGCCGATCCGGCGCCGGCACGCGACGGGCGACGTCGTGCTCCTCGCGCTCGCGTGCTCGGCGGCGCTCCTCGTGAAGGCGAGCGCGCTGGTCGTCGCGGCGCCGCTCCTGGTCCTCGCCGCCGTCCGGCAGTGGCGCCGGGCCGCCGGCGCCTTGCGCTCGCTGCTTCCGGGGCTGGCCGTCGGCGCGCTCGCCGCGCTCGTCCTCGTCGCCCCGGAGCTGGCGAGGCGCGAGACGGCGGGCCGCCTTGCGCTGGTGGTCCCGCAGTACCCGGTCGCCGGCGAGTGGAGCGACCGCGCCGTGAACGTCCTCCGTGGCCTGGCGCACCACCTGCCGGTTCCGGGCGTCGCCGCGAGCGACGGCGGGGTGGGTCATGGGGAGCCGCTCGTCGCCGGGTGGGGGCCGTCCGCGCCGCACGAGGACTACGCCGGCAACCCCGTGCAGGCCGCCGCGCTCCTCGTCGCGGCGCTCGCGCTGCTCGCGCGCTGGTCCCGGGTCCCTCGCCGCGGGCAGTGGGCCGTCGTCGCGGTCGCCGCGGCGTGGATCGCGTTCCACGTGACGCTGCGGGACAACGCATACCTCGCGCGGCTCCAGCTCCCGCTCTTCGCGCTCGCGCCGGTCTTCCTCGCCGCCGCGGCGCCGCGGGCGGCGCGCGGCGGCGTCGCCCTCGGGCTCGTGGGCGCGCTCGTCGGGCTGGCGCTGCCGTACGCCGTCGTGGTCGCGATGCGGAACCCGCTCCGGCCGCCGCTCGAGGGGCGCAGCGAGCCGGCGTTCGCGGACTACTACCGGAACAGCACGATCGCACGCGACGCGCAGCTCACCGTCCTCGACGTCGCGACCGCGACGCGGTGCGACCGGGTGGGGCTGTTCATGGGCGAGTCGGGGTTCGACTACCCGCTCACCTGGCAGGCGATGCAGCGCGGCATCGCGGTCCGCCACGTCTTCGGGGCGGACGCCTGGCCCTGCCTCGTGTACTTCGAGCCGTTCTCGTTCGAGGGATGGGACCTCCCGCGCGAGCCGGTGGCGCTCGACCGCGCGTCGTGGACCCCCGTGGCCGCGAACGCCGGCGGCGTCTACCTGTACCGCCGCATCGCTCCGGCCCGGGAGGCCGCGGGGCCGCGGTGACATCCGCGGGGCCGGTGGGCTCGGTGGCCTACCGCGCTCGCCGCAGGAGCACGAACGGGTCGGACGGGGAGTTCAGCGGGACGTAGCGCGACTCGAGCCACTCGCGCAGGTGCGTCGCGTAGTCGACGCCGAAGCCGCGGAAGCCGAACAGCTCGCGCGTGTCCCGGTTCTGCCAGACGACGACGTCCGGCGGGTCGCGGTCCCAGGCCGCGAGGGTGCGTCCCTCCGCCGCCGCGTCTGGGAGCGCCATCGGAGCGTAGGTCAGGATCGGATCCCCGGAATCGGCGACACCGCTCGCGAACACGAGCCCGGCGCCGTCGGGGAGCGCCATGACCCGCGTGCTCGGCGGGAGCCGCATCAGCGCCTGGAGCACGCTCGCCTCCGAGTTCCAGGTGTCGCGGAGCAGCATGCGCCCCCGCGGCGTGTCGACCGGGATGCGAGGCTCCCGGTAGAGCGGCCACGAGGCGAGCAAGGACGCGACGCCGAGGCCGAGCACCATGCCCGCGAACGCGCCGCCGAGGACGTCGCGCGCCATCGGCGTGTCGCCGGCCGCGCGCGCGAGGCCCTGGACGACCAGGCCGAGCCCGACCAGCGCCACCGGAAGCAGGTAGAACCCGTAGCCCGTCGGCCCGACGCGCAGCGCGATCCGGGGCAGGCAGGCGAGGCCGAACAGCAGCACCAGGATCGCGCCGAGCGCCTCGGGCGAAGGCCTCGAGCGTGCCCGCAGGGCGCGCCGGATCGCCACCACCACGCCTGCGCCGAGGACGACCGGCAAAGCGCGCATCGAGAGCTCGGGGCGCGCGCGCGCGAAGACGGCGAGCGTGACCGCGCCGACGGCGAGCGGCGCGCCCTTGCGGATCCCCCTCCACTCTGACCCGCGCGCGAGCGCGCGAGAAGCGGCGATCGCCAGCGCGACGGCCCCGCCGAGGACCAGCGCTGCGGCTGCGACGTCCAGGAGCGACGCTCCGAGACCATCGAGCCCCATCGTGAGGCGGATGTAGTAGGTCGACTTCGGGTTCGCGAGCAGCGCCAGGTTCTCGTACCAGAGCTCCGGCCCGACGATCGCGTACAGGGCGGCGTACCCGCCGGCCACGACCCCGGCGCCCGCGCCGTAGACGAGCCACCGCGCCCGGCCGAGCGGCCGCACCGCGACGACGAAGGCGAGGTGGACGAGCGCGACGGGGAGGATCACCTCGGACTTGGAGAACGACGCGAGGACGGCGAGCGAGACGGACGCCGCGAGCGTCGCGAGCCGGCCGGAGCGCAGGTGGCGGTCGAGCAGGAGCAGGCTCCACGCCGCCGCCGTGATCCCGTAGGTCGCGGAGCAGTTGAACGGCAGGACGAAGTTGAAGACGCCGACCGCCTCCACGTTCGGGAACGCGGACGCGAAGACGAACGCGATCGCGATCGCCGCCGCCGCCCACCGCCCGAGGTACGGGCGCGCCAGCAGGAAGAGGCAGGCCGTCATCGCGGCCGCGACGGCGAGGCCCGTCCACATGAGCGTGTCGACGGAGACGCCGAAGACCCGGTACAGCGCGGCGTTCACCAGCGGCGCGAGCGGCCCCCAGAAGTACCGGACGTCCCGGTACAGGACGTCGCCGTCGAGGAGGCGCCGCGGGAGCTCGAGCTCCCGGCCGGTGTCGGTGACGAGGCTCCCGAGGCGGCGCCAGCTGAGCGCCGCGCCGGTGGCGAAGGACGCGGCGACCAGGGCCGCCGGGACGAGCGACGCCCAGCGCTCGCGCACCAACCGCGGTTGCATGCGACGCATCTTCGCACACGCCCAGGGTCCGTGCACGGCCGCACGGTTGGTGGTCGAACGATGCCCCTCGACGCCCGGAGCCCGTCGCGGGCGCCGCCGCGGATCATTCGCCGATGGCGTGACAGGCCATGCAGAGCGGCGTCGGCGTCACGGCCGTGCCGGCCGGCAGCGGCGGGGGCAGCTTCCCCTTCCGCCAGTCGGAGAGATCCTCGTACGTGCTGGGCTGCGCCAGGTCCACGGCGGCCCGGGCCATCTCTCCGGGCGGGATGGCGATGTGGTACTTCCACCGCGACGACGGATCGTGGCACGTGACGCACTCGACGCGGCCGTCGACCAGGTAGACCCCGCGCTCGACGACGTCCGCGAGCAGCCGGAACCGTCCGTCGCCGCGCGCCGCCGCGGACCCGTAGTCGACGCCGACCGGATGCGACCCGTGACCGCCGTGGCACGCGCCGCAGCCCGCCTTCCGCGCGTCGTCCGGCGGGAGCGCGGTGAGCGCACACTCCGTCTGGTCCGACGACTGCCCGGTTATCACCGTGAGTACGACCAGAACGAACCCCCTCATGCCTCGTGATACCGCGCCATCGCGGCGGCCTGCAGTTCCCTGTCCGCGTGACGTGGAGGCGTGCGACGTCACGAATCCGCGCGCGCTCGCTCGCTGGGCACCGCGACGTACGGTGCGTCCGAACGGGACGGACCGACGGTCCGATGCACACGCTTTCACCCTGCGGAGATCCCTCGGTCGGCGCGGACCCGGTAGGTCCGTGGCGCGGAGGCGCAGCCGGGATCCGAAGCGCGCGCCCGACGCTGCGAGCAGGCGCGGCGAACGCGTCACGCCGCCCCGGGTCCGCCGGCTAGAGCTGGCAGACCCCGCTGAGACAGACGCCCTGCCCGCCTCCGTCGACGGTGCACAGGGTGCCGTCCGGGAGCTGAGTGGAGGCGCAGAGCGGATCGCCGCTCGAGCACTCCGTCTTGCCCTCGTGGCAGGGGTCCGGCATCGCGAGGGCGCAGAGCGCGTTCGCCTGGCACGTGCAGGAGCCCGTCGGGTCGCAGAACAGGTCCAGCGCCGCGTCGCACGACGTGCCGGGCGGGAGCGCGGTCGGGGTCGCCGCGCAGGTGGACACGCCGCCCGGACATACCGTCCGGGCCTCGTGGCACCGGTCCGTCGCGAGCGGGCCGCAGAGCACGTCCGCCTGGCACGTGCACGCGCCGGACGGATCGCAGTAGAAGGCGCCGCCACACGACGCCCCAGCGACGACCTCCGGCGTGCACACCGCCGCCCCGGTCGCGCAGCTCGTGACGCCCACGTGGCAGGCGTCCGGCGTCTCGAGCGCGCAGGCCTGGCCGCCGGCGCAGGTGCACCCGCCGCTCGCGTCGCAGAAGAGGCCCTGGGCCGCGTCGCAGGAGGCGCCCGGCTTCGGCTTCGCGACGCAGACGGCGACGCCGCTCGAGCAGTCGGTGCGCCCCTCGTGGCACGCGTCCGGCGGCGTCGGGAGATCGCAGGCCACGTCCGCCTCGCACGTGCACGCACCGGCGGGATCGCAGAAGAGGTTCCGCGCCGCGTCGCACGACGCGCCCGGCGTGATCTCGGCGACGCAGGCCGCGACCCCGGTCGTGCACTCGGTCTTGCCGACGTGGCAGGCGTCCGGCGCGGCGAGCGTGCACGGCTGCTCCGCCTGGCAGGCACACGCGCCGGTGACGTCGCAGAAGAGCTTCTGGCCCGGGTCGCACGAGGCGCCGGGGTTCGGCGTGGCGATCGCGGCGCAGGTCTCGATCCCGCCCGGGCAGGTCGTCTCCGCGAGGTGGCACGGGTCGGACGCGAGCGGGCCGCACGCGACGCCGGCCTGGCAGGTGCACGCGCCGGACGGAGCGCAGTACAGGCTTCGCGCGGCGTCGCATGACGCTCCGGCGCCGAGGAAGGGCCCGTCGAGGCAGACCGCGCCGAGGGCGCAGGCGATCGCGCCGGTGGCGTTGCACGGGTTCGCGGGCGGGCACGCGGTGCCGTCCGTGCACGCGACGCACGCGCCGGCCGCCGTGCACACCTCCCCCGTCCCGCACTCGGTCCCGGCCGCGACGAACGTGCCCGCGTCCACGCACGACTGCACGCCGGTCGCGGCATCGCACGCGGTGACCCCGGCCCGGCAGTCCGGCAGCGCGCACGGCAGGCCCGTCGCGCAGGTGCGGAGGTCCCACGTCGCCGAGACCCTGCCCTCGACGCCGCAGTCCTTCGTGTACGTGCCTGCGAGGCGGTCCGCCTCGACCACCTGCCCGGCCGCGTAGTCGCCGCCGCACCGGGTCAGGTTGATCGACATCGTGTCGAAGAGCGCCGGCAAGAGCTCCGTCGTGGCGGCTCCGCCGGGTGCCGTGCAGGCCAGCTCCCAGGTCGCGCCGATGCCCCAGCGGAACACCGGCGGCGCGCTCTTGTGCACCTCGGCGACGCTGAACGGGAGCGTGAGGGTCGCCTGGACCGGGGCACACTGCGCGTCGTTCACCGTGTAGGACGGCTCCGCGAGCGTCAGGCTCCCGGTCATCACGTACACGGTGTCGGAGGCGTCGTCGCCCTGCAGGAAGAGCGTCGCCCGGCCGGTCGCGGTCATCGGCGTGCCCACCGTCTGGACGAGCGTGATCGGGCCCTCTGCGGCCGGGGTCCCGGTCTGCCACGTCACCGCCCAGTCGCTGAAGTGTCGCGCCTGGACCGTGAGCGTGTTCGCCGCGGCGTTCCGGGTCACCGGCTCGACCCGGTGCCAGTAGCCGGTGGCGTCCTGGTACTCGACGCCGACGTCCGCGATGCTCGCGCCGTTCGGATAGCTGGTCGGCGCCGCGAGCGTGAGCGTGACGGGCGTCGTGAACGTCGTCCCCTCCGGCCCGAGCCGGAACGCGGAGCCGACCGCACCGCGGGCGGTGTTGCCGATCGCCGCGATGGTGAAGTCAGTGGGCACCGCCACCGCGCCGGCGGGCACGGTCAAGGTCAGCGCGCCGTCCGCCGAGGAGAGCGTGCCGCCCGCCGCGGGGATCGTCGCCGTCGCCACCGGCAGGGCGAGCGGCGCCCCGGGCGGCGTCGGCGTGGGCACGAGCGCGCCCGCCCCCGGACCGGCGAGCCCCGTCCCGTCGTTCGACGGCGAGACGCAGGCGATCCCCGCGAGGAGGAGCACGCATCCGAGCTGTCCGCGATGGCTCATCGTCCCTCCCCCGACGCGCTTGCCCTCACGGCGCCGCCCGCGCGCCGAGCGGCTGCGGTCCCGGCGGCGGCGGCTTCGGAGGCTCGGGAACCACGAGCCGCACGCGGAACACCTTCACGCCGCGCTTGCCGGCCTGCGCGACGAACACGTGACCGTTCCCGACCGCGATCTCGTACGGCGTGAGCAGGTTCGACGGGTCGTCGCCGCGGTAGCCGAAGTCGCCCAGGTGACGGAGCTGGCCATCCCACACCGACACGACGCTCCGGAGGCGATCGGTGACGAAGACGTACCCGCGCTCGTCCGCGTCGATGCCGCCGATGATGTTGAACTTGCCGGGCCGGCTCCCGCGCGAGCCGAAGAGGCGAACCTCGCCCGCCGGCGAGACGACGCCGGCGGCGAACATCGTGGACATCGTGAACAGCAGGTTCCCCGACCCGTCCACGTTGAACGCGTCCATGCCGGCGGGGGGCTTCCGATCCGTGTCCCCCACGATCGCGGTCGCCACGAGATCGCGCAGCGCGACCGACCGGCGGAACGCGCCGGAGAGGTCCGTCACGACGACGCGCATCGTGCCCCGCTCGGCGAAGTACAGGGCGCCGTCGCGGTACACCATCTGGTCCGGGTTGAAGTCCGCGAGCTCCTGCGGCAGCCCCGTGAGGCCGAACTGCTCGGTCGGCTCGCCCCTGAAGTCGCACCGGAAGTAGGCGCGCCTCCCGTTCAGCGTGGTGAGGACGACGATGGCGCCGTCCTCCAGGACCACGGCGCGCGACACGTTCCCCAGCGAGCCGTCGTCGCCGAACCGGTGAACCTCCATGCCGGAGGCATCGAAGATGCGGACGAAGCCCTCGGCCGCGACGAAGATCTCCCCGTTCTCCCGGTCGTACGAGATGCTCGGCCACGTCAGGCGCACGAGGCCGGTCGGCGTCACGAGGTCGTGCTCGAACGTGGCCTCGACGGTGGGCTGCGCGGGAGGCTGCGCCGCCGCGGCGCTCGCCGGGGCCACCGCGGGGGGCGGGACCGCGGCGAGCGCGAGCGCGAGGGCGGGGCCGAGCGCGAGCATCGCGGCCCGTCACCGCGGCAGCTGGAAGATCTGGACCCGGTTGTTGTTCCGGTCGGCGAGGAACGCGTCGCCCCCTGCGTCGATGCAGAGCTGCGCCGGGTAGTACACCGCGCCGTCGTCCCATCCCATGGCGAGCTCCCGCCCGAGGAAGGTGCCGTCGACGCCGAGCTTCACGACCGCGTTCCCGTTCTGATCGACGAGGTACAGCTTCCCGCGGTTGTCGGGCGTCAGGTAGGCGGGGAAGTTGATCAGCTCCTTCAGGCTGGTCGACAGCGGCTGGAACGCGGTCGCCTTCGGATCCGCCGCGAACACCACCGCCGTCACCGCGTCCACGAGGTAGATGCGCCCGCTCGCGTCCACCGCCACGTCGGTGAGGCCGGACGCCTTCGGGAGCGGCAGCTCCCGCGTGACCTTCCCCTCGGCCGAGACGACGAGCACCTTCCCGGCCACCACGTCGAGGACGTACGCGTTGTCCGCCGCGTCGAGCCTGAACGCCGCGGGGGTGACCGGGTTCGAGGACGCCCCCTGCGGCTCGAGATAGCCCGCGAACGCGCCCTTCGCATCCACGCGCACGATGCGCCTCGCGCGGCGGTCCAGCGCGAGGACGAACCCCTTGCTGTCGATCTGGACGCGGACGGGGTACGGCAGCTGCGCGAGCTTCACCTGCGTGCCGGCGTCGAGCGCGCCGTCCTTCCACGTGAAGACGAGGAGGCGGGCGTTGCCGGTGTCGGCGACGACCACCGCGCCCCGGTCGTCGCACGCGACGCCCTCGGGGCGCCGGAGCGCCACGTCGGCGGCGTCGGAGTAGATCGTCCGCTGGTACTTCAACCCCGCCGCGGGCGCCGCGCCGTGCGCGGTCCCGGGGAGCGTCGCGGCGAGCGCGACGAGGACGGCTGTCTTCGAGAGGGAGCGCACCGCCATCACCTCCGGTACTGCTGGTGGCACTTCGTGCAGAGGTCGGTCGTCTTCGCGTACGGGAGCAGGTGCTTGGCGCCCGTCCCGTGCGCGCGGTGACAGCTCGAGCACTCGAGCGTGAGGTTCCGGTTCCGCGGATCCTTCTTCGTGTCGCCGATCGGGTGCGTCGAGTGCTTCTGCCAGTCGTGGCACTTGCCGCAGAGCTCGATGCCGTCGGGGTTCACGAAGTTGAGCGGCGCATCGGACGAGTGCGGGTCGTGGCACTGCGTGCACTCGCCCTGGGCGATGGGCTTGTGCTTCGTCGGCGAGAGCTGCTGGCGCCGGATCGTGTCCGCGTGGCAGGCGCCGCAGGCGACCACCATGTTCGCGCGCACCAGGCCCTTCTGCTTCGAGGCGTGGGGGCCGTGGCAGGCGAGGCACGCGCCCTGGGCGACCGGCAGGTGCACCCGGTTCTTGTCGAGCATCTGCCCCATCCGCTGCGCGTGGCACCCGCGGCAGAGCGCGGCGCCCTGCTGGCGGGTCTTGAGCGGGGTGGCCGAGGTCGCGGGCTCGTGGCACATCGAGCACATGCCCTTCGCGACGGGCGGGTGGACGTTCGCGTAGAGCAGCCCGGAGTTGCTCGACCCGTGCGGATCGTGGCAGGTCGTGCAGCGCGCCAGCTTCACCGGGTAGCCCATGTGCTTCTTCGCGATCGGCGCGGATTCGACGTTGTGGCAGCCCAGGCAGAGGGCGGGCACGTCGGACTTGAGCAGCGACGCCGCCGTCGCGGAGCCGTGCGGCTCGTGGCAGACGGTGCAGCCCTGCTCCACCGGGCGGTGCTTCACCTTCGCGCTCGCGGCGGGGTCGGTGATCGCGGCGTGGCAGCCGGCGCAGAGCTCGGTCCCGCCCCGCACGAGGTTGAACTTGAAGCCGGAGGCGTGGGGATCGTGGCAGTCGGTGCAGCGCCCCTCCGCCACGGGCTTGTGGGAGCTCTTCGGGGTCTTCGGGACCACGTCGTGGCAGGTCGCGCACACGGCCGCGGGCTCGGCCGCGAGCAGCTTCGGGTGCGAGGACGCGTGCGGGTTGTGGCACCCCACGCAGTCGCGCGCCTTCACGGGCGTGTGCACCGACGGCTGCGCGAGCCGCTGCGCGAAGTCGGAGTGGCACTCGAGGCAGACCGTGCCGTTCGCGCCGTTCTTCAGCTTGAACGCGGACTGCGGCGCCGCCGGCGGGGCCGGCTTCGCGGGCGTCGCCGCCGCCGCCGGCGCGGCGGGCTTCGGGGTCGCGGCGGCCGGGGCCGGCTTCTTCGTGGGCGGCGGCGCCGCGGCGGCCGGCGCGACGAGGGCGACGGCCGCGAGGGCGAGGAGGGCAGCTCTCGGGCTCATCACTTCACCTCGTCCTTGACGGTGGCGACGTGGCAGCTGTCGCACTGCCGGGCGACGAACGGCATGTGCACCATGCCCTTGAACAGCTTCTTGTCCTTCGACGTGTGTGGGTCGTGGCAGCTCGCGCACGCGATCTTCCGGGCGTCGATCCCGAGGTGCGCGTTCGCGAACGCGGCGTCCGCCGTCTGGTGGCACTGATCGCACACCTCCGAGATGCCCTGGTCGAGCAGCCTCGGCTTCTTCCCGCCGTGCGGCTGGTGGCAGGAGAGGCAGTCCTCGACCGGCGGGTGCTTCGTCTCGCCCGCGGCCGCGAGCCGCTGCTGGAGCGCCGTGTGGCACGAGACGCAGAGATCCGGCGCCTTCCCGACGAGCAGGCTCTTCATCCCCGCCTTGTGCGGGTTGTGGCACCTGGTGCACTCACCCGCGGCGAACGGCGCGTGCACGCTCGCCGACTGGAGCGCCTCCTTCGTCTTCGCGTGACACTTGAGGCAGAGCGTCTTCTGGTCGGTGACGAGCAGCCCGGGCGAGCTCGAGCCGTGCGGGTCGTGGCAGTCGAGGCAGGCGCCGTCGTTGAACGGCTTGTGGTTCGTCGCGCCCGCCTCCTTGAACAGCGGCTCGTGACACCCCTGGCACAGGCGCCAGCCCTTCTCCCTGAGGAGCTTCGGCTGATCGCCGCCGTGCGGGTCGTGACACGCGGTGCAGTTCCCGTCCAGCACCGGCCGGTGCACGTGGGCCTTCATGAACTTCTGCTCGGCGTCCGAGTGACACTCGAAGCAGAGCTTGTCCTGGCGGGCGACGATCATGCCCTTCTGGTCGGAGCCGTGCGGATCGTGGCACGTCGTGCAGTCCCCGTCCGTGAACGGCGGGTGGCTCACCTTGTGCGCGGTTCCCGCCTGGATCGTCTTCGCGTGACAGGACGCGCAGAGCACCCCCGGCTTCTTCGCGAGCAGGTTCTTCTCGTTCGCGCCGTGGGGCGCGTGGCAGGTCCGGCAACCCTGCGCGCTGCTCACCGGCTTGTGCGGGATCACGAACTTGCGTGCCAGGTTCGCGTGACACCGGGCGCAGAGATCCGTGCCGGCGGCGCGAGCGAGCTTCGGAGCGTCGGAGGCGTGCGGGTCGTGGCAGGCCAGGCACTCGAGCTTCTTCACCGGCGCGTGCTGCAGCTTCGCGCCGCGGTCGAGGCCCGCGGCGTCGTGGCAGTTGGCGCAGAGCTTCCCGCCCTCGTCGGACACCGCGAAGGGCTTCGCCGCCGTGGGAGCCGCGTGGCAGGAGTCACACTCGGACCCGGCGACCGGCGGGTGGATCGACTCCTTCAGGAGCTTGGGCCTCGTCGCCGAGTGCGGGTCGTGGCATCCCGTGCAGGTGGCGACCGGGTACTTCGCGTGCGCCTTCTGGAAGCCGGGCGAGGTCGCCGCGTGGCAGCGTCCGCACAGCGCCGCCTGGGGCGCGGACAGCAGCTTCTTCTCCGCGGACGCATGCGCCAGGTGGCACGCACGGCAGCCGTCCTTCGCGACGACGGCGTGGACCACCTTCTTCTGGAAGGGCTTCCTGTCGTGGCAGGAGAAGCACGCGTTCTCCGCGTCGCCCTTCAGCATGTGGGGCACGTTCGAGCCGTGCGCGTCGTGGCAGGCCGTGCACGAGCCCTTGCGGAGCACGGAGTGGACGTTCGCCTTGTCCATCCCGATGGTCTCGCGCTTGTGGCACCGGTAACAGAACCCGTTCCCCGACTCCTTCAGCAGCAGCTTGGGGACGAGGCCGTGCCGCAGGTGGCACTCCTCGCACTTCCGCTCGCGGACCGCCGGGTGGGCGTACTTGTACCCGGCGTACTGGTCCGCCTGCTTCGTGTGGCAGTCGAGGCACTCCTTCTGCTTGAACTTCTTGTCGGCGACCGCCACCGAGGGCAGCGCCGCGACCGCCAGCGCGAGCGCGACGATCCGGACCGCACCGCCGGCTCGACGCGCGTCCCCGGAGACATCCGGCATGACTCGGCCCCTCGTCACAGCGACACCCTCGTGATGAGCACCTCGACCGGCTGCGCCTTGCGGAGCTTGTCCGCGTAGTCGCGCATCGCGACCGCGAGCCGCTCGTTCCAGAGCTTCTTCGCGATGGTCTCGCGCGCGTCGACGTACGGCTGCGCCGCGGGCGGCGTCTGCTCGATGACGCGGATCACGTAGGCCTCCGCGTCGGACGCCGCGAAGAGCCGGTACTCACCGGACCGCGAGCCGGCGAGCGCCTGCGCGAGCTCGCGCGGCATCATCGACGCGCTGAGGGTCCGGCCGTCGAGCTGCAGCTTCCGCTTCTCCGGCTCGATCTGACCGGGGGCGGAGGACTGCATCCACACGAAGTCGGTGCCCGCCTTGAGCTTGTCCAGGGCGGCCTGCGCCTCGGGCATCGTCCGGAACGCGAGGCCGTCGAGCTTGTACATCTGCGGCGCGGTGAACTCGCCCTTGTGCTGCTCGTAGTAGCGCTGGGCGTCCTGCTCCGTCACCTTCACGTCCGGGGCGATCACCTTCTCGACGAAGGTGTCGAACGTGAGCCCGCGCTCGTACTCCTCGACCGGGCGGAGGAACTCGGGGCGCGCGTCGAGCTTCCGCGCGGAGGCCTCCTTCGCGAAGAGCCGGGCCCCGAGGAGCATCTCGAAGGTGTCGTTCTTCTCGCGGTTCACGCGGCGCTGCTGGATCGGGGTCTCCAGGCCGTGGAAGAACTTCATCGAGACCTCGCGGGTGAGGTCGCCGACCGTGATCGGCTTCTCGCCGCGGATGGTCGCGAGCGGCCGCTTGTCCTCGAGGAGCGCCTTGAAGCCCTTCTCGCCGTTCGCCTCGAAGTCGAGCTGCTTCAGGAGCGGCGCGTCCACGTTCGCGTAGCGCGCGACGAGGGACTGGTAGAAGCTGCGGACCGCCTCGCGCTCCTTGCGCGCGATCGACTGCGCGCGCGCCTGCTCGCGGGCGGCGGCGTCGCCGGGGGGATACCGGGTCCCGTCGATGCGCAGCATGACCCAGCCGCTCGCGATCTTGACCGGCCCGACGGGGACGCCCGGCTTCGCGCCCTGCAGCGCGTCCTTGATCTCCGGGAGGATCTGCTTCGGGGGCACGAACTCGGCGGGCCCGCCTCCCTTGGCCTTCTTGTCGGCCACGTACTTCTTCGCGAGCGCGTCGAAGCTCCCGCCGGCCTTCAGCGCCGCCTGGAACGCCTTCGCGGCGTCCTCCTTCTCGAGGAGGATCGACTTGATCTTCCACTCCCGGACGGCGTCGCGGTAGAGCCGCTCGACCTCGGCCGGATCCGGCTTCACCCCGCGGGTCGCCTCGCGCTGGAGCATCGTGCGGAGCCGCGACGCCTTGAAGTCGTCGACGGCCGACCGGAACTTCGGGTCGGCGTCGATCCGCATCTCGCGCGCCTCCTGGATCAGGAGCCGGGTCGCGATGATCCGGTCGAGCGCCGGGGTGAAGTCCATGTCCGGACGACGCGCGGGCGCCGCCGCGTGCGCCGGCCGCTGGAGGTGACCGAGCTCCAGCGCCTGCGCGAGGTCGCGGAGCACGATCACCTCGTCGGCGACCTTCGCGACCGGGCACTCCTCGGACTCCGGCGAGAACAGGGCCACGCGGACGAGCCTGTCGTCGACGCGGGTGGCGCGGCAGCTCGGGGCGGCGGCCGCGGCCGCCTTCAGGAACACGCGCGCGGAGGGGGGCTCGGCGGGCGCGGCGGTGGCGAGGAGCGCGAGGAGCGTCGCAGGGATCATTTTTGACCTATCTCAGTTGCGGCGGGAGATTCGGGAGAGTTCGCAGCAGCCATTCATTGGACGTGCCCGTCGGTCTTCATGGAATTCCCGCAATTTCGGGACGTTGGATTGCCAAACCCGCGCGGGAAGTGCGCCACCACCGGTGCGACCTGCAAGGTTTGCGGTCGGGGGAACATTTCCACGGATCTCTGGCGCTAGTCGGCCGGTCCGAGCGGTCCCCGCCGGCCGACGATGTGGTCCACGACTCCCCTGACCATGCGACAGGAGAGCGCACTCGCCGTGTGGACGCGTCCGGCGCCGAAGAAGAACACGCCGTCGTTCCCTTCCCCGAGCGACGAGGACGACCAGACCAGCTCCTGCGTCCGCCGGTCGAGCACGTAGGCCGTGAACTCGACCCTCGGGGCCCCCTGGCCGCCGACGTACTGCCGGACGTACCCCGAGAGCACCAGATCGGCGTTGAGCAGCGAGAGGAGCGCCATCGCGTTGTCCACCGAGACGCCACCCTCGAGGACGATGCGGTGCCCGAGCAGCTCCTCGCGGACGAAGCCGGGGTCGAGCACCTCGAAGGATCCCGACCGCGCGAGCTGCGCCACGAACTGGCCGAGGATCACGTCGCTCGCGGACCGCCGGGGCGTGTCGTTTATGAAGGGCAGCACCGCGATGCTTCGCCGGCCGACGTCGTCGAGCACCGGCGCGCGGAAGACGCGGCGCGGCTGGAACCGGCCCGCGTCGCCGCAGGAGTCGCCCGCCGCACCCTTCGAGACGTACGCCTCGACCCGGCGCGCCACCTCCGCGACGACCGTCCGGTCCAGCTCGCCGCTGCTCGTCACGAGGCCGCGCGCGAGCAGCCCGGGCGCGTCGTTGCCGGACCGCGCGACGGCATCCGCCCAGAGCACGACGGGGCGCTCCCCGGTCCCGACGAGCCGCACGCCCATCGCGATCTTCGGGGGCGCGTCCGCGACGTGCTGCTCCAGCGTGGGCACGAGCATGGCGTCGACGCCCAGCTCCTCCCGCAGCACCTTCGCCATGGGGCGATCCACGCCCCCCGTGAAGCGCATCCGGTGCTGCGCCAGCACCGCGTCGAGGTTGCCGCGGGGGACGACCTCGAGCCCGCGCGCGCCGAGCGCCGCGTCCAGCGCCTCGGTGAGCGGCCGGATCGGCGCGGTGCCGCCGGAGGCGTTCTGGACCGGGAACACCGCGAGCTTGAACGGAGCAGGCATCGGCCGCTGCCCGTGGCGGCACGCGACGAGCGCCGCGACGACCACGACCGCGCCGCGCCACCCGAGCCGGCTACTTGAAGAGCTGCTCGAGCAGATCATCGACCGCCTGCTCCGTCACGTCGTTCACCGGCTCTCCGCCGGTGGAGCCGAGCAGACGCGCACTCCAGCCGACGCCACCCTTGGACGAGGCGCCCGCCCAGATGACCTTCCCGGTGCCTCCGTCCTGCATCTGGAGGCTGAGCGCGACGACGTTCGCCGTCGCCGAGGACGTCCGGACCTCTCCGTACTCCTTGAGCACGCCGACGACGACCGCGTCCGCCTTCAGCATGGAGCAGAGCTTCATGACCTCGTCCGACGACGGGGTCGGCGTCGAGATGTTGAGCCGCTGCACCGCGCGCGCGACCTCGCCGGTGGGCACGACGTACACGGAGTTCGTGGAGAGGAGCGCGTTGACGAAGACGTCGCGGACGCGATCGGCGCCCTGCGGGTCCTTGCTGAGGTTCCAGAACGGCAGGACCGCGATCGTCTTGACCGCGCCGAAGTCCATGTCGGGGTTGTGGTACGTGCGGTGGCGCGGGCACCCCGCGAGCGCCAGGGCGGCGAGGAAGATCGCAAAGCGCTTGAAGGCAGGTCTCATTCGATCTTCGCCACGGCGGGGTTCGAATTATCCGTGTTCACAGCGTCACGAGCAAGGTGGCGGACAGCGCCCGCGACACGAGCGTCTGGACGGGCACGACGTTCCTGAGCCAGGTGTACGACGAGGTCAACGACACGTTACGCCTCAAATTCCAGCGGAGCGACGGCGTGAAGATCTGCGTCCGGGTGCCCGCCGCCGTGTCGAGCGTGCTGGAATACGCGACCCCGAGCTGGACGTCACCGCGCAGGGGCGAATAGTTGAGCTGCAACGTCCCGAGCGTCGTCAGCTTTGCCCCGAGGAGGACGCGAGAGACGGTCCCCGCACCCGAGAGCGCCGGAGCGGGTGTGACCGAAAGGCTCGCATCCACGCGCGCGAACTGCGTCAAGACGTCCCCCGTCTCGGGCGAACTGGTCAGCGACCGACTGTACAGTCCGCCGATCGACCCGGTCACGACGGTATTCGGGGTCAGCGACGTCGTGCCGCTAGCCTGGAACGACTGCGCGGTGCGGTCGCCCTGCGTCGCGATCGAGCCGGTGGCGTTGGCCTGCGTGCTGATCCCGTCGTACCAGTCCGCCCGGCCGAGCGCGCTCAGCGAGTGCGAGATCGTCGTCAGGCGGACCGTCGTGGCCGGCGCGCCGGGAGCGCTCACCTGCGACGTGAGCTGCTCGGCGGCCTTCCCGCTGTACGTCAACGTCCAGTAGGCGGTGGGGAGCGGGTTCCCGATGAGCGCCGCGCTCCACTCCCAGCTCCCCTCGTGCCCTCGCCCCGCGTCCTGATCCTGCCGCTGCGCGCGCGCCCTCCCGACCAGCCACGCGGTCAGCTTCTGCCCGAGCGTGAGCCCGTTCACGAGGGAGTAGCGGGTCCGCGGGTTGTCCGAGTCGTGGGAGACGTCCACCGAGAGATCGTGGGCGAAGTCCGGCGAGCGCAGGATGGAGGTGCGCGCGAAGGCGGTCGCGGCGACGACGAGCGCGCTCTGGTGGCGGGGCACGAGCGCGGCCGGCAGCACGAGGAGCGTCTGGAGCTCGGTGATGAAGACGTCGCGAAACGCGACGTCGGTCGTCACGCCCACGGCGAGCGGCCGGAGGACCACCTTCAGGAACCGGGCCTGCGTCTCCGGGATCGTGATCTCGAGCCGGTTCTCGAAGGGCGATGGCTCCGCGGGCTTCGCGAGCGCGACGGCCGTCCAGCGCTCGTTGTCGATGCTCTGGTAGACCTGGACCCCAGCCGCGAGCGTGCGGCCGACGTCCGCCGCCAGCTGACGATCGAACCAGACGTAGAGCGTGTTCACGCTCGTCGTCTCGTCGCCGAAGCGGGCGCCCACGTCGCGCAGGTCGCGATCCCCGGCCAGCGCTGGAGCGTAGCCCACGTTGACGCCCGCGGTCGCGGTGGTGTTCCCGTCGATGAGCAGCGGGTTCGCAGCCAGGACGATGTTCTCGGTGGTCGCCGGGAACGTCTCGATCCCGGAGAGCCCGGCGACCGGGAGCTGCTGGCGCGCGACGGTCGCCCCCGCGCCTCCGCTCTCGGTGAGCGTGTTCCGGCTCTGGACCCTCGCGCTCACATACGTGGACGTGTGGCCGGCGAACAGCGTGTCCGTGCGGCTGCCGAGCGCCGCCTGCTCGACGGCGGTGGTGCGAGAGTCGCGCAGGTGATCGGTCGTCCGGACCCAGCTCAGGAGGTACCGCAGGTCGGACCTCGGCGTGTTGTAGCGCGCGCTGAAGAAGGCGCCGTCGGTCGTCGTGTCCTGCGCGAGGTGGGACTTGTCGAACGTGTTCATGTGCGACGCGCGCAGATCCAGCTCGGGGAGCTCCAGCGGACGCCAGGTCGCATATCCCGTGTAGCTCTCCGTCACGAAGTCGCCCGTCGTCGTGCCCGTCGTGCTCTGCTCGCGGCGGTCCGCTCCCACGCCGGCGTTCAGCACCTGGGTGCCCAGCGTGAGGCGCCCGAAGTACGTGCTGGTGCGGCTGTGCGTGTCCGACGAGATCCCGTCGGTGCGCGTCCAGCCCCGGTCGTCGAGGAGCGTCAGGCCAGCGGACGCGTCGAGATGATCCGTGATCGCGGCGTCGTACGATAGCCGGTACTTCTGGGACAGCACGTCGGAGCTCTCGTGGGTGGACGGACCGCGCTCGCCGGTCACGTCCGTCTCGACGTGCGTGTACCCCGGCTCGAGCGTGGCCCCGAACGCCTCCGCCGCGCGCGCGGCACCACCAAGGAGTGCGATCGCGGCGACGATCGCCGCCATCACCATCCGCCCCGCGGTTAGCGGCGCGCCATCGCCGCGGAGTCGAGGGGCGTGAGGAATCAGAGCCGCTCCCCGACGAACGCGAGGCCGAACGGATCGTTGCCGACGGGGATCTCGGCGAGGAGCTTGCGGCTCGTGAGATCGAGCACGGCGATGGTCCCCTGCTCCGGCACGACCGCGAGCAGCGTGTTCTCGGCGTCGTCGATCATCATGCGCGAGACCGCCCCCGGGACGTCGATCTGGTCCAGCGGCTGGAACGAGATCGGATCGTAGACCGAGATCCGCCGCTCGTCACCGCGCGACAGGTAGAGCAGATCCGTCCTGGGGTCGACCTTGACCGCCGTCGCGCCCAGGCCGACGTACGGGTGGGCCACGGGCGCGAGCGAGGGGAGCGCGAACACGCCGAGGTACGCCGAGCCGCGGTGCACGACGTAGAGCCGGGTCCCGTCCCGGCTCAAATCGACCCACACCGGCTCGGCGTCGGTCGTGATCGTGCCGACCACCGCGCGGTTCGGCACGTCCAGCACGGTGACGGTCGAGGTTCCGCGATTCGCGACGTAGGCCCGCTGCCCGGACCGGTCCACCCGCAGCCCCGCCGGCGCGTCGCCGACCGCCACGCGGCCCAGCTCGGCCATGGCGAGCGGATCCACGAAGGCGACCGTGCGCGAGCGCACGTTCACCACGACGAGGGTGCCGTCCGCCGCGAGCGCCATCTCGGCCGGACCGTCGCCGGGCGCGAGCCGGATGACCCCAGCGGACGCGTTCGCCGCCACGTCCAGCATCTCGAGCCGGTCCTCGCGGGACAGCGCGACGTAGGCGCGGCGCGCGATGCGATCGAGCGCGATCCCGAGCGGCGTGTCCCCGACCGGCACGACGCCCGTGACGAGGTGACTGTGGCGATCGACCGCCATGACGTTCGCGGAGGCCGAATTCGTGCAGTACAGCGTCACCTGGGGCGGCGTCTGGGGTGCGAGGGTCGCCTTGAAGGCCGCCGAGAACGCGTAATCACCCCGTATCGACGCGGGACCGTCGAGCGCCGCCCAGACCACCGCTGCGCTCCCGGACGCCAGCCGGAACACCAGGTCGACGCGGGACGGCGCCGGCTCGACCATCAGCCGCGCCCGTTCGCCGGCGCGGGCGAGAGTGGCCGTCCCGACCGTCACCGCGAGCCCCGCGTAGTCGCCGGGAGGCACGCGCCCCCACGCGACCAGCCGTTGCCTCCCGGCCTCCGCCCCGCCGATGTCCCGCTGCTTCATCTCGAGCGGCAGCTCGCTCCCGTCCTGCCGCCGCAGCGACACCGCCTCGACGTTGAACGAGAGGCGCTCCCCCTCGCGCTCGAGCGGGAGCACGTAGACGTAGACCTCGCCCTCCGTGCCGAGCGGCGGGAGCCGCGGTGGGCCGCGCAGCGCGGTCGCGCAGCCCGTGCCCGCAAGGAGGAGCGCGACGACCGCGGCACGGGTTCGCATGGAGGCCCTCGGCGAAAGAAAAGGGGGGAGGCGCTCGCGCGCCTCCCCCCAGGTTACGACAAGCTGCGAGCCTCGGCTGCTAGTCCTTGCCGTGGCACTTGTTGCAGAGCGAACGCTGGTACAGGCCGATCGACGTCGCGCCCGCACCGACCGGACGGTCGTAGTAGCCGGCCTGCGTCTGCTGGAGCGTACGCGCACCAGCCGTGCCCGCGATCACCTTCGTCATCGAGCCCGTCGCGCCGTTGGTGTAGTTCACGCCGTCCGTGAGGAACGTCGCGTTCTGGTCCCAACGGACCATGCTGTCGAATGCCGTCGCGTGCGCGCGGTGGCAGGACAGGCACATGACGTTCGAGCTGGCGCCCGCGGCGATGATGCTGTTCGGCACCGCGTTGGCCTTCAGGACGGCGAGCGTGGCGCTCTTGCCCTGCTCGAACGGGACGAGGGAGGTGTACTTGCTGGTCGCAGCAGCGTCGACCACGCCGCTCGACACGTACGTGTTGTAGACCTGGATCTGGCCGGCGTGGAGGAGCGCGTCGCTGCCGGCCGGGTGACGGAGACCGGCGACGCCGGAGGTGTAGCCGTCGAGGTGGATGTTCGTGTGGCAGTTCTGGCACCACTCGGACATGCCCGTGCCGTACGCGACGCGGACCTCGGCCGACGCCTCGCTCGAGTTGTAGAGCGCCGGAGCGACCGCGACCGGCGGGTCGTTCGGGAACGGCGACGTCGAGTTCGACGCCGGCGTGTAGTTCTGGCCGCCGAGGAGACGGTACGCGCCGACCGCGTAAGACGCGGTGGGAGCCTCACCGTACGAGCCGGAGGCGGCGATGGGCAGCGTCGCGGGCGAGCCGGGGAACGGGCCAGCGAAGGCGATGCCGTTCGGAGCCGTGCCGACCTGCATGCGGTAGCGGCCGTGCGGGTCGTGGCAGCTCGAGCAGGCGAACTGCTTCCGGCCAGGACCGCCCTGCCACGTGCCGCCCGGGGCGACAGTGAGGTTCGGGTCGACCGTGAGGCTGAAGTCAGCCGCGGCGACGTTGTGGCCGTGGCGCTGGGCCGGGCTGTTGTCCCAGTTGAAGTCGGTCCGGAGCCAGCCGAAGTCGCCGCCCGGGGTCCGGTTCGTCGGGATCGCGCCGGCCGTCAGGTCCGCGATCGTGAACTGGTTGCCGGTGGGGGCCTTCGTCCCGGAGTGGCAGATCAGACAGGTCGAGCTCTGATCGCTGCCCTGGAGCAGGTAGGCGTTCGTGACGTTCGTCCACGGCGCGACCTGCGAGGTCGGCGCCGTCGACTTCGCGACGCCGTTCGCCGCGTTGTGCATCACGTGGCAGCCGTCGCACGCGGCGACGCCGCCGGCGTGGAACGCCTGGGCGTCCGGCTGGCTGCCGGCGACTGCCGGCTGCTGGTACATGCCGCTGGGCGGCGTGACGGTACCACCCGCCATGCCGTTCACGGCGGCCCGAGCGTTCGCGCCGAGCGCGAACGCAGCGGTCGCTGCCAATGCAAGCTTCAACGTTCTCATGTTCCCTATCCTCAAGTGCCGCCGTTCCCGCCCGTGGCAGGAATGGCGTTCGGTTGCACTGCGAGTCGCAAAGACTCCCCTCGAACTGCTACGGCACATCGGACAAGGCACGGCTGGGCGGAGATGCGATGAGCAACGAACGTGCCGCGTTCACCAACCGCGAACACCATGCGTTTCGCGGGCTTTGCCTGCGTGGCGGCGCGTCGCGCTGAGTGCCTTCACCCAATTGCTGCTCAAAGCACGCACCGCAACCATTGCGCGGGCGCGCGGCCATCACCGGGCCGATGGAACCGGACGCATCCGCCCGGAACGACTGAGCGATCTTGTCTGCGAGCTGGGCGACGCCGCCCTCATCGACTCACCGTACGGGAGCGCGCGCTCGGCGACGTGGCGCGTCCGGCGGCGTCACAATTCCGTTACGCATCAACAGCTTCGTTCGCCCTGTCCCTCGTTGCCGGTGGGTGAAGCCGACTGGCACATGAACCCGGTACAGACGAGCTCAATCCCACCGTCAGTGAAGACCCATGCACCGGATCGCCTGGGGGATATGCCCCAGCACTCATGCCTGACACCAATTGCCGCGCGGCAGAATTTCCAATGCCTTACGGTCGCACCCGGTCGGTACGGATGTTGCTCAGGTGCGACAAAAGTTCCATCGGCTTGGCCACGGGATATTGGCGGACGCAGGGCCTGGGCTCCCTGCGTCGGAACAAGAAGAACACGGCTCGCGCGTGCGCGGCCACCTGGAGGCAACAAACATGCGTCGTATCTCGTTGGCACTCGCGCTCTCGGGCGCGATGGCTGCAACAGGCTGCGGGGGCGGAGCCAAGTCGAGCTCCAGCGGCGGGGCCCAGGGCACCGTCGGGAAGACGTTCACCGTGACCGTCCAGAACGGTCAGAACGGCAACGCCGGGCTCGCGATCGTCGGCGGCAAGGTGACCTCCAGCCCCGCCGGCATCGACTGCGGCGTCGGCACCACGCAGGTCTGCTCCTTCGACTTCGACGTGAACACCCCGGTCGTCCTGACGGCGACGCCGTCCGGGACGGACGCCAGCGTCAATCTGCCCTACCTGTTCCTCGGGTGGGCCGGCGACTGCTCCGGCGAGACCACCTGCTCGCTCTCGGGCAACTCCTCGAAGTACGTCCTCGCCATGTTCGGCGGCACCCGCACGGGCCACCCGAACTGGTCGGACCCGGCGCTGCACGGGCCCGAGGCGATGACCTCGAGCACCTACAACTGCGCGACCTGCCACGGCGCGCAGCTGCAGGGCGCGGGCATCGCGCCGAGCTGCAGCAAGTGCCACAACGCCCCGGCCTCCACGACGGGCCTCCAGGTCACGGTCACCGGCGTCTCGGTGGACCAGACCGCGCAGACCTTCACGGTCAACTTCTCCCTCAAGGACGACCAGGGCAAGCCGGTCGACATCAAGGGCGTCTACTCGCAGAACGCCCTCATGTCGCTGCGCGTCGCGCTCGCGCGGATCGACACCGCCGCGGACGGCCAGGTCCTCCCCTACGCGGTCCTGACCCCGGCCTCCGGCAGCCCCGGCACGCTCACGATGCCCGCCGTTGGCGCGACCTCGACCGCCGGTACGCTCACCGAGGTCGGCACGAACGCCGGCACGTACGCGTTCACCAGCGCGGTGATGCCGAAGATCTCCACCACGAACCTCGCCAGCACGCACACCCTCTGGATCCAGGCGACGCGGCAGACCGACCTCGCCGACGCGAATGACGTCAAGGGCTTCAAGGCCGTGAACTTCCAGTACAACTTCACCGGCTCGACGGGCACGGCGAGCACCACGAAGCGCGAGGTCGCCTCCAACGCGGGCTGCTCCAAGTGCCACGCCGGCTTCAAGCCGGACGTCAGCGTCGCCAACGGGTTCCACGGCAGCGCGCGCGTCGATGCGAACTTCTGCGACGTCTGCCACAACCCTGCCCGGACGAGCAATCCGATCGCGAACGCGATGGTGTTCGTGCACCGGATCCACGCGGCCGAGCAGCTGAGCATGCCCACGACCGCCATCTTCGACAACACCACCGCGACGTACCCCCAGGACGTCCGCAACTGCAAGCAGTGCCACGCCGGCGCGGCCCAGGGCGATCAGTACAAGACGCGGCCGACGGCGGCCGCGTGCGGCTCCTGCCACTACGCCATCGACTTCGTGGCGGGCACGGGGCACGCCGGCGGCCCGCAGTCGGATGATTCCGCCTGCGCCGGCTGCCACACCGCTGCCTCCATCGACACGGCGCACGTGCCGGTCGCGCCGCCGGATGCGACGAACTGCCTCGCAGCCAACAACGCCGCGGGCTGCAACAACAACACGAACGCGGGCTACCTCCCGGCGGCGGGCGCGGACGTCTCGCTGCTCGGCGCCACGGCGATCACCTACGAGATCAAGTCGGTTGGCCTCGACTCGAACGGCAAGCCCACGATGACGTTCCGGCTCCTCAAGAACGGCACCCCGGCTGCCATCGACAACTGCCCCGAGGCGGCGGCGACGCCGGCCGCGGGCACCGGCGAGCTCTTCACGGGCTTCGTCGGCGCGCCGAGCATCTACTTCGTGTTCGCGGTGCCGGAGGACGGCATCTCGGCCCCGGTGGACTTCAACGGGTCGGCCAGCGCCTACCTGAAGGCGGCCTGCCTCGCCGGCGTGTCGGCATACTCGGCCACGGCGGTCCCCACGACGATGAGCGGTCCTGACGCGTCGCAGTACTACACGCTCACGATCACCGGCGCGTCCAACCTCTCGAGCGTGAAGATGCTGACCGGCGGCGTCGGCTACACCTACGGTCTTACCTCCACGCAGCCGCTCACCGAGGTCGACCTGACGGGGACCCTCGCGGCGACCGACATGGCGCTCACCGCCGGCAAGTACAACAACGTGAGCTGCACGGCAGCCGCGCCCTGCAACGTCAAGCTCGGCGGCCTCGTCAACGTGGCGCCGAACCAGAAGATGGTCGCGACCGGCTTCACCGGCCGCCGCACCATCGTCGACAACGCCAAGTGCAAGAACTGCCACGCCGCCCTCGGCGCGGAGCCGACGTTCCACGCCGGCAACCGGAACGACGGCGAGTCCTGCATCTGGTGCCACAACCCCAACCAGAACAACAACGGCTGGGCGGGCAACGCGAAGGACTTCATCCACGGCCTCCACGCCGGCACCATCGCCGGCGTGACGCTGCCGGACGGGACGACCTCGACCCGCACGGGCGTCCGCACCGTTCCGTTCGGCTGGCACGCGGTCTCCGCCACCGACGGCTACTGGGGCGTGGAGCTCCCCGGCCAGCACAACAACTGCGAGGCCTGCCACACGCCGAACGGCTATGACTTCAGCGCGACGACGTCGGCGAACAACATGCTGTTCAGCACCGCCGCCACCGGCACGCCGGCTGCCGGCCCGTCGCTGTCTCCGTACGTCACGGCCGGGACGGTCTACGGCGCCGGGTTCAGCTTCAACAGCTCGACCGGCGTGACCACCGCGCCGGCCGCGACGACGCTCGTGACCTCGCCGATCGCGGCGGCCTGCCTCGGCTGCCACGACGACAGCACGACGAAGGCCCACATCACCGCGAAGGGCGGCCAGATCTACCAGCCGCGCAGCACCGCCAACATCTCGGCCACCAGCGCCGAGCTGTGCCTCGGCTGCCACGGGGCGGGCGCGACGTTCTCCATCTCGGTGATGCACAAGCAGTAGCCTGACGGCCTGCCGGGAGCTTCCGAGCTCCCGGTAGCCGAGGAATCACGGGGCGGGCCTTCGGGCCCGCCCTTTTCGTTTCTTGGCGCGCGCTCGCCGGCGAGCACCCCGGTCAGGACGCATTCGAGCCCGCAGAAGCCGCCACAGACGCGAACATCTGCCGCGCGGCGCGATGTCGCATTGGGTGCGATAACCCATTCCCGGTTCAAAACGCGCCATCGCTCGCTCGTCGAAGGAATCGCGCGCTGCTCCGGCAGGTCAGTGGTCCGATCCGGCCGTATCGACAGCGCTATTCACGCTCGAGAGATTCCGGGTCGCACGCGGGAAGATTGCGCCCATTTTGCCGCGCGCCAATCGGCGCACCCATGGCCAACCGCACGGATTTCCCTACGCGAGCGGAAACGCCACATGTGGCGGTCAGTTGCTTTGCGCCGCAACGGTTACGACGACATTTCGTCGCACCCCGGCCGCATCACTCTCGGTCGAGGACAACCTGTCGCACCGTGAGTGATTTCCCCCAACACCGTCAGCAAAACCTGCGGATCTCGGTACGTTCGCGTTCAGGGCGCCGGGTACGACTCTTGCGGAGTAGCCCCGCCGGATCATCGGCTTGGCCACGGCAAGACATCTCGACGCAGGGCTTGGGCACCCGGCGTCTGGAACGGAACAGGTCGCGCGTGCGCGGCCATCTGGAGGCTAAGAAAATGCGTCGTATCTCATTGGCACTGGCGCTCACGGGCGCAGTGACCGCAGCGTGCTCCGGTGGGGCGAAGAGCTCCGACGGCAGCGGCAAGGGCGTTCCCGGCGGCTCGTTCACGGTCGTCGTCCAGAACGGGCAGGCCATCAACGGTGCTCCGGCGAACCCGGGGCTCGCGATCCAGGGCGGTTACGTGACCTCGACGCCCGCAGGCATCGACTGCGGCATCGCCGGTCATGCGCTGTGCTCGGCCACGTTCCCGGCCGACACCGCTGTCAGCCTCACGGCGACGCCGGTCGGCACTGATCCGGCGAACAGCCAGGCTTACCTATTCCTCGGCTGGGCGGGCGACTGCCAGGGCGAGGGCGCCTGCTCGCTCACCGGCGCGTCCGACAAGTACATCGTCGTGATGTTCGCGGGCCAGCGGACGGGTCACGGCAACTTCACGGATCCGGCCGCCCACGGGCCGGCTTACCTCAACTACTCCCTCGGCGTGGCCGGCGCTCTGGACTGCACGAGCTGCCACGGCGCCAACCTCCAGGGCCAGGGCATCGCGATCTCCTGCGCCACCTGCCACAGCTGGCCGCTCGGCGGACACTTCGTGCTCGGCGGCGCCTTCGGCTCGCACAACTCGGGCGACTGCGCGCGCTGCCACAACGGCTCGGCGTTCCGCGACTTCACCGGCGCCGACGGCACGGCGTCGCAGGTGCTCAGCGCGACGATGCCGAAGCCGACGCTGGACAACACGACCTTCCCGACGACCGATCCGGGCGTCACGATGCTCTGCTCGTCCTGCCACAACCCCGTGACGGAGCCGATCGCTGGCGCCGGCACCTGGACGAAGCAGCACGTCTTCACGTCGTTCCCGGTGAACAACACCCTCACCCTGGACGCCAGCACCGCGCTCTGCGCCCAGTGCCACGACGGCGCGCGTCCGGGGTACGAGGTCGCCAAGCTCAATGCCCAGCTCACCGGCGTGACGGACCTCGACGCCTCGCTCGGAACCGCGGGGGCGGGCAACAACAAGCTCGTCCGCGCGCACTATCTCCCGGCCGCGTCCACGCTGTACGGTGAGGAGGCGGGCAGCTACTTCGAGTACTCCATCGCGTGCTCGGTTGCGGGCAAGTACACGCAGGCCGATTGTACGGCCGCCGCCGGCACCTGGAAGGGTGCCCAGATGTCGGACACCGCCGCCGAAAGGAACAACTACACGGGCCGGAACGAGCACGGTGGCCTGAACAGCTGCGTCTCCTGCCACAACCCGCACACCGGCGAGCTCCCGAAGGATTCCGAGATCCTCGCGCGTTGCGGTGGCTGCCACAACGACGAGCTCACCGGGCTTCCGGTGCGGACGTTCGCCGAGCTCGAGGAGTCCCGCCAGTTCGGCTTCGAGGGCGATATCGACGGCGACGGCGTGCCGGGGTCGGTTAAGGTCGAGATCAACGGTCTCCGCGCGAAGCTCCTCGCGACGATCACGTCTTACGCGAAGAACGTCACTGGCACGCAGGTCTGCTTCGACGGCGAGAACCGGTTCTACGCGGACGACGGCGCGAACGGCGGCATCGCCGGCGACGGCATCTGCGCCACCGCGTCCTGCTCGCTCGGCGATGGATACCATGACTCGGCCACGTGCACGGCCGCCGGCGGTACCTGGTACGCGGGCGAGACGAACTCGCCCAACTTCACCGCCCGCCTGCTCCGCGCCTCGTACAACTTCCTCATCGCCACCAACGACGAGGGCGCCTGGGCGCACAACCCGCGCTACGCGATCGAGGTCATGTACGACGCCATCGCCGACCTGAACGCCGGCCTCGTCGCGAAGGGCTTCACCGCATCGCCGAACGGCAACCGCGCGTTCAACGGCCACTTCGGCGCGGCCGAGGATGCCTCCAAGTACGCGGCCATCATCTACCACGGCGCCTCGAACGCCACGACGCTCGAGTCGCTGCCTCCGATGGGCTTCACCTCGGGCGCCTGCTACCAGTGCCACGGCGGCAAGGGCGGCTTCCAGGCGTACATCTCCACGATGCCGGCTGCCCTCACGAGCGCGGTCATCACCGACGCCAACAAGATCGCGGCGTTCCAGTGCTCCGTGTGCCACACGTACAACGGCACGGACATGAAGGGCATCCGCACCGACGTCGCCAAGGTCTACTTCCCGCCGCAGAAGAACGGCGCCGGTGGCGAGGTGTCCTTCGACGCCGCCAACCTCCCGAAGAGCTTCGCGGTCTGCGGGACGTGCCACTCGGCCCGCGAGAACAAGGCGAGCGTCGACGCCAAGGGGCTGGTCTCTGGGACGTTCAGCGCCACGCTCGTGAACCCGCACTACCTCGGCGCGGCCGCCACGGTCATGGGGACCCGTGCCAAGTCCTGGTACGAGTACGATGGCAAGAGCTACACGGCGTTCCCGGCGTTCTGGAAGTCCGGCACGAACGGCAACGCCCCCGGTCCGCACGGCTCGCCGCACGGCGCCGAGTGTACCGGCTGCCACCAGCCGAAGGCCACGAAGCACGAGTTCGGCGTCGACTTCACGTACTGCGCCGGCTGCCACGCCGGTAACTACGCCCTCGCGCCGAAGGAGGAGGAGTACGCCAGCATGAAGGCGGAGCTCCTCGCCGCCCTCGACGCCTATGCGCAGGCGAACCTCACCGCCTTCCAGGCGGCGAACGGCGCGGACGCGACCGGCATCTGCTACGACGGCAGCGTCTATGGCTACGTGCTGGTCAAGAAGGCCACCGGGTGCTCGGCGACGGGCGCCAAGCTCGACCTGAACGCCATGAAGGCCGGGTACAACCTCCACTGGATGAACAAGGATCCGGGCGGTTGGGCGCACAACGAGTACTACGTGATGCAGCTGGTCTACGACTCGATCAAGGACCTCGGGGGCACGCCGTCGTTCACGGTCACTGCCTCGTCGACCGACGCCACGCTGAACCGTCCGTAGTCGCTGAGCGCTGTCAGTAGTCCGGCCCCCGCGGTCCGCCGCGGGGGCCTTCTTGTTTCTGGCGCGCTCTTCCCGCGCCGGACCTCAGGAATTGCGCCTGCGCCTTCGACGCGGCGCCACCACAGTTTGTCGCGCGGCTCGCTGTCGCACTGTGTGCGATGACCCAGCTTGCGGTTGAAATCACGCATCGCCTCGCCTGCTTAGGCCGAGATCGCCGTCTGGGGCGGGTGACCGGTGCTCCATCCCCGCGCAGCGATTACACCAATTCGGATATTGCGCACCCTGCCGCACTCTTGCTGATTGCCCCACGCCAAATTGCCGCGCGCGCGCCGGCACACGCCTGAGCGGCGGCTGGACGGCCATTGGCTGGGAAAGACATATATCGGCGGCCGCTTGGCTCGGAGTGATTGCGGTTTGGTCGACGCGCCCTGCATCACTCAGGGTGACGGACGATTGGTCGCACCCTGAGTGATTTCGCCCACCGACGCCACACAGCGTGTCACGAACGCGTGGGATCTCGGCCGGTTCGGCGCGAGCCCACCCGGTACGACTCTTGCGGACAGGCGCCCCGCGGTTCATCGGCACGGCCAGAGATACATGCGGACGCAGGGCTGGGCACCCGGCGTCCAAAAGTGAACACGGTCGCGCGTGCGCGACCACTTGGAGGCGTACACATGCGTCGTATCTCGTTGGCACTTGCGCTCGTTGGCGCGGTGACCGCAGCAGGGTGCTCGGGTGGAGCCAAGAGCTCCGACTCCGGCAGCGGCAAGGGCGTGCAGGATGGCACCATCACGGTGACCGTCCAGAACGGCCAGGCCCTCAATGGCGCGCCGGCCAATCCGTCGCTCGCGATCACGGGCGGCTACGTCACCTCGGCCCCCGCCGGCATCGATTGCGGCATCGCGCCGCACGCGACGTGCTCCGCTCAGTTCCCCGCGGGGACGACCGTCGTGCTGACCGCGACGGCGGCCGGGACCGACCCGGCGTTCAATCTTCCCTTCCAGTTCCTCGGCTGGGCCGGCGACTGCCAGGGCGACGGGACCTGCTCGCTCGAGGGCAACGCCGACAAGTACGTCCTCACCATGTTCGCGGGCCAGCGCACCGGTCACCCGAACTGGACCGACGGCGCCGTGCACGGGCCGAAGTACGCCGACTTCGTGAACGGCGTCCCTGGCGCCCTCGCCTGCACGAGCTGCCACGGCGCGAGCCTGCAGGGCGCGGGCCTCGCGGTCTCCTGCAGCGCCTGCCACGTGTGGCCGCTGCCGACGCCTCCCGTCTCCCTGGGCCTCAACGTCAACGTGACCAGCGCCGCGATCGACAGCGCCACGAAGGTCCTCACGCTCAACTTCACGGTGAAGGACGACCAGGGCAGCTCCATCGCCCTGCCGACCGGCGGTCGGTTCGCGCTCGCCCGCGTCGACTCGGATGCCACCGGAACCCTGCCGTACGCCGTCCTCACGCCGGCCGCGGCCACGGGCAACCCCAGCACGATCAACTTCCCTGCGATCAGCACGACGGCCGCGCCGACCACGCTCGTCCAGAACGCCCTGGGTGACTACACCTACACCTCCCCGGCGCTGAACCGGGTGGACACGGCGAAGCTCTCGAGCACGCACACCATCTGGATCCAGGTGAGCAACGGCAGCGCCTCGACGCTCGGGAAGGCGTTCCGGGCCGTGAACCAGGAGTTCAACTTCGTCCCTGACGCGAGCGGCGCGGCTGGCAAGCGCGAGATCGTCTCGGTCGCGGGCTGCAACGCGTGCCACGCCGGCTTCAAGCCGGAGGGCAACGTGGCCTCGTTCCACAGCTCGGGCCGCATCGCCGGGCCGTTCTGCAACATCTGCCACAACCAGGCCCGGACCACCGAGCGGACCAACAGCGACCCGGGCACGGCGCCGGCCGGCACCCCCATCGCGGCCTCGTCCGTCTTCATCCACCGCATCCACGCTGCCAAGGAGATGCTCCTGAAGGTCACGACGGGCACGCAGACCGTCGGCTGGCAGTACGGCGCGCCCGGCGCCGCGATGACCCAGTGCACCGTGGCTGCTCCCTGCACCTGCACGGTCACGAACGCTTGCGCGCCGACCGTGTACGACGGCCTCGGCGAGGCGACGTACCCGCAGGATCTCCGGAACTGCGGCATCTGCCACCCCAACACGGCGCAGGGCAACCAGTGGAAGACCCGCCCCAGCCGCGCCGCCTGCGGCTCCTGCCACGACACCGTGGACTTCACGATCCACAACACGGGCGGCACGCCGGCGGTCGAGGCGGACTGCACGAACTGCCACAGCGCTGCTGACGTCGCTGCGGCCCACGTCCCCGTCGTGGCGAAGGATCCGAACAACATCCTCGACACGCCCACCGGCGGGAATTCCAGGACGAACGCGGCGGACATCGCCGCCGTCGGCGCCCTGCCCCCCGGGGCCTCGCGCATCACGTACGACCTGAAGAGCGTCGCGGCCGTCGCCGACGCGAATGGCGTGCTGCGTCCGACCCTGACGTTCCGCTTCCTCAAGGACGGCGCGCCGGTGGTCTTCAACGCGCCGGGCGGCGAGCTGATGACCGGCTTCGTCGGCTCCTCGCAGGCCTACTGCGCGTACTCCGTGCCGCAGGACGGCATCGCCGCGCCGGTCGACTTCAACGTCGCCGGTGGCGTCAGCATCAAGGCCATCCGGAACGGCACCGGCGCCGGCTCGATGGCCGACGGCACGGGCGCGGACGCGGGCTACTACGTCGTCACGCTCACCGGTCAGCGCGTCCTCCCGTCGTCCGCGATCCTCACCTGCGGCCTCGGGTACGCGTACGACCTGCCGGCGAACCAGCCGATCACGCAGATCGACCTCGCCGCGTACCCGTACAACACGACGACGAAGTCGGGCGGCCTCATCGTCCCGATCGCGAACGCGTGGAAGACGGCGAACGGCTACGCCCCGCGGCGCGCCATCGTGAGCAACGACAAGTGCAACGCGTGCCACGGGTTCCTCGGCGTCGCCCCGAACTTCCACGTCGGCCAGCGGAACGACGGTCCCACCTGCGCGTTCTGCCACAACACCAACCGGGTCAATAGTGGCTGGGCGGTGAACTCGAAGGACGTCATCCACGGCATCCACGCCGCGCGCATGCGCACGACGCCGTTCACGTGGGAGGCGACGGCGGGCGCCATGTTCTGGGAGGTCGCCTACCCGGGCCAGCTCAACAACTGCCAGCAGTGCCACGAGGCCGGCACGTACGACTTCACGGCCCCCGCCTCCGCCGCTGCCCTCGGGAGCCTGCTCCCGAGCACGGTGGCCACCGGGACCATCTCGGCCAGCGCCGGGACGTCGCCGTACGTCACCCTGGGCGTGAGCTACGGCTCCGGCTTCTCCTACGCGCAGGCCACGGGGGCCATCACCCCTGCGGCGGGCACGACCCTCGTGATCTCCCCGATCACCGCGGCGTGCTTCTCGTGCCACGACAGCACCACCGCCGTGGCCCACATGGAGCAGAACCTCGGCCAGATCTACCAGCCTCGCAGCAACGGCCTCGTGACGCTCAACGAGACCTGCCTCGACTGCCACGGTGCCGGCAAGATGATGCCGATCGGCGACGTGCACTAGCAGCCTGACGGCCTGCCGGGAGCGTCCGCGCTCCCGGTAGCCGAAGCTTCACGGGGCGGGCCTTCGGGCCCGCCCCTTTTCATTGGCGCGAGCTGCTTCGGCGCGCGTCATCGACCAGGCACCATCGGCCGCGCGACTACGTGTCGCCCTGAGTGGGATGCCCCAGATCGCGGTTGAAAACTCCCACGCCCCGTTTGCGTACGCGGTGAGCTTTCGCCGGCGAGCCCGACCGAGGCTCCATCCGACCGTATGGACACCTAGAATTCCCGGCGCGCGCTCCGCCGCATGCTCGAGGCTCGATTTCGCCGGTTTGACGCGCGCAATCGGGCACGCGCGGCGGCGTCCTACCGGGTATCGTCCCACGCGCGGAATGGCCAAGCTTCACAAAGACTTCCGCTCGAGCGGCGGCGGCTCGAGCATCTGGCTGTCGCACCCAGCGTCAATCACCGTGGGTGAATGCCAATCCGTCGCAACCCTGCGTGTTTTCCCCCATCCGGAGTCGCACAAATACGCAATCTCCGTGTGAGGCCGTCGGGTACGAGTCTTGCGGAGAGCCCGCCCGGTCATTGGCACGGCCACGCAGCCATCTTGACGCAGGGCTGGGCACCCGGCGTCTAGAACAGAACAGGTCGCGCATGCGCGACCATCTCGAGGGGATACACATGCGTCGTGTCTCGTTGGCACTTGCGCTCTTGGGCGCAGTGACCGCAGCAGGCTGCTCGGGCGGAGCCAAGAGCTCCGGCACCGGCAGTGACCCTGGCGTCTCCGAGGGCACGTTCACGGTCGTCGTCCAGAACGGCCAGTCCATCAACGGTGCAGCCGCGAACCCCGGCCTCGCGATCAAGGGCGGGTACGTGACGTCCAACCCCGCAGGCATCGACTGCGGCGCCGGCGGCCACGCGCTGTGCTCCGCGACGTTCGCGTATGACGCGAAGGTCACGCTGACCGCGACCGTGACCGACCCCACCTACCGGTTCTGGGGCTGGGCGGGCGACTGCTCCGGCGACGCCGCGTGCGATGTCACCGGCAAGGCCGACAAGTACCTCGTCGCGCAGTTCGACACGGTGTCGGGCTCCACCGGCCACCCGAACTACGCCAGCCCGGCCGAGCACGCCCCGGCGTACTACAAGCACGACATGGATTGCCGCGCGTGCCACGGTGCTGCGCTCCAGGGCGCGGGCCTCGCCGTCGCGTGCGACAGTTGCCACAAGCCCGTGCTGGCCGGCACGACCACCCAGCCCGTCGAGCAGTGCAACACCTGCCACGCGGGCGAGGGCAAGTCGCTCCACCAGAACATCTACAACACCTACGTCGACGCGACGAAGCTCACCGCGACCATCGACTCGGTCACGAGCGCCCCGAACGCGACGGCCGGCTTCGACGTGACCGTCCTGTTCACGCTCAAGAAGAGCGGCGTCGCCCTCACCGCCGCGGACTACGCCGCCCTCGGCCAGAAGCGTCTCTCGCTCACCCGGTACACCGGCACGAGCGGGTTCGAGACGGCGACCGCGGCCACCCTCAAGGCCGCCACGTTCGTCGCGAACGGCCAGTTCAAGTCGGTCACGACGGGCGTCAAGTTCGACCCGAAGTCCGCCACCGAGAACGGGTTCTTCTACTTCTACTTCGCCGACAAGTCGGTCGTCCCGCCGGGGGGCCACTACTTCCTGCCCGACAACACCGTCAGCGTCGCGCAGCAGTTCGGGACGATCCCCTGGACCTCGACCGCGAACGTCTCGGCGTGCGAGGCCTGCCACGGCAAGGAGTACGCGAAGCACGGCTACCGCCAGGCGAAGGTTGCCGGCCTGTCCGACTTCGTCGCCTGCAAGGCGTGCCACACCGATCAGCGCGGCGGCGTGGACTTCAACCTGGCGATGGCCTACGAGGATCCGGCGCGGCTCGCCGCCCTCGAGGCCCAGGGCGCCGTCTGCGGCGGCGAGCTCTGCTGGTCGCCTGCGGACGAGGAGACGTACGCGTACACGGCCAACACCATGTCCGATACGCACATCTCGCACGCGAAGGAGTTCCTCTACCCGCAGTCGATGGGGAACTGCGCGACCTGCCACGCCGGCAAGCTCGATCGGATCCTCACCGACGCGAACTTCACGGGGAACACCTGCAAGACCTGCCACCTCTACGTCGGCGTGAACGGCGAGGATCCGAAGCGCGCGCCGAAGCTCGCGCCTGCCTACCACAACATCGATTGGGTGAAGGGCGTCCTGCTGGAGTCCGATGGTGCGACTCCCCCGACGATCACCGAGATGCAGTGCAACGAGTGCCACAACGCGACCTGGGTCGCGCCGTGGGACGGCGTGACGAAGGCCCCGCTGTTCTCGGATCTCCACACCGGCTACGACGCCAAGATCTACACGGCGAGCGGCGCGCGGTGGGCGGACATCTTCAAGGCGGCGATCACGAGCGCCACCTTCGACTCGACCACCAAGGCGCTCACGATCAACTTCACCATCACGGGCACGACGACCGACGGCTACTCGATCTCGAACATCGACCCGCAGCTGATGATCGGGCCGTACGCGTTCGACACCAAGGACTGGGCGCAGAGCTACTTCTCGCTCGACCTCGGCGGCGCCACCAAGACGGGCGTCACGCTCGTCACGAATGGCCAGTCCACCGGTACCTGGTCCATCACGGTTGACCTCGACGCGGCCTCGACCGCCTGGGCGACGCAGCTCGGCAACGGCGACATCCGCCGCGTCGAGATCGGCATCCGTCCGTGGATGACCTCGACGACCACGTGGGCAGTCCTCCCCGCCGCCGCCCCGAGCCCGGCGCTGACCGGGCCCGAGATGGCGCTCGACTCGGTCACGCGGACGTTCGACCTCGCCGCGAACGCCTTCGCCGACTCGTTCTACGCGCCGATCGTCAGCGTGGCGAAGTGCAACAAGTGCCACGACGCGCTCGCCACGACGTTCCACGAGGCCGCCTCCGAGAAGAACCGCGGCGGCAGCGTGGTCGCGTGCCGCCTGTGCCACACCGTCCGTAGCGGCGGCGGGCACCTCGAGATGCAGTCCCGGTCCATCGACTCGTACGTCCACTCGATCCACTCGTTCCAGGCGTTCGACATCCAGAACGTGGACTTCGCGAACACGGTCCAGGCGTTCGAGTACGAGGCCCACATCGGCTCGACGTACCCGAACTTCACGACCCTGAGCTGCGAGTCGTGCCACAACCCGGGCACGTACGAGGCTCAGCCCGAGAGCAAGTCGCTGCCGGGCATCCAGTCGGCGTCCAAGGACGTGCTCAAGGGCGAGACCCGCGCGATCTCCGGGATCCCGTCCGTCGTCACCGGCGCCGGCTCCAGGGCCTGCGGCGGCTGCCACCGCGCGAAGTTCATCAACAAGGACGATGCGGCTGGTCTGAACGCGTTCGACCAGCACACGGCCGACTTCGGGTACCGCCTGGTCCCGGTCGCGCCGGCCACCACGACCACGGTGCTCGACAAGACGACCGCGGACCTGAAGACGGGCGGCGTCCTGAAGTAGTCAGCTGACCCGAGCACGGGCGGGCTCCGTCCCGTCTCGCTCACCGGAATGACCGAGGGCCCTGCGAGCGCTTCCGCTCGCAGGGCTCTCGCGCTTTCTCGGGTCGCTCGGAACGCACGCGCGCGGCAGCTAGCGCGAGGCGGCGACGTCGGCCGCGCTAACGTTAATCGCGCGGCTTCACCCACTCTCGCCCGGCCTCCGCACGAGCGCGCACGCGTGAAGCGTCGCCCGCTCGAATTGCGCAATGAAGACCACCTGCTGAGCGGTCGGGAGCCGTGCGCCACCTCGCCAAGGCAGCCGCTCGCGCGCCGGCGCGCAGTACCGCATCCCCGAGAGGCAAGCACGGTCCTGCGGCGACCGACCGGAGCATTCGCTCACGGCGACGCGGCCTTGGCCCGCTCGACGTGACCCGCGCCCATCGCGTGCGCACCGAGCGTTCACCCGACGCGTTCGCGCGTGAACGTCGATGAACGCCGCAACATCGCGCGTCATTTCCCCCATCGCAGCACCGCGCCCAGACGGAATCCCACCGCAATCCCGGGCATTTGGCTGCAATCGCACCGGTACGCGGGTTGCTCAACGGCGCCCGGCTCATCGGCTCGGCCACGGGTACACGCGGACGCAGGGCTTGGGCACCCGGCGTCCAGAAATCACAGGGCCGCGCGCTGCGCGGCTCCGTGGAGGAAGACACATGTCTCGTATCTCGCTGGCGGTCGCGCTCATGAGCGCGATCGTCGCAGCAGGCTGTGGGGGGAGCGGCACGAGCTCCGGGAGCGGGGAAGGGAGAGGAGTCCAGGACGGCACGTTCACGCTGACCGTCCAGAACGGCCAGGCCGGTCCAGCGCTCCAGATCACGGGCGGCAAGGTCTACACGGACGATCTCACCATCGAGTGCGGCGCCGGCGTCGCGGCGCAGAGGTGCTCGGCCGCGTTCCCGCTCGGGACGACCGTCGTCCTGAAGGCGTCGCCGGCCGCGCCGAACCTGTTCCTCGGCTGGGCGGGTGACTGCTCGGGCGAGGGCGATTGCACGCTCGCCGGCAACGCCGACAAGTACGTGGTCGCGAGCTTCGGGGCGGAGCGGACCGGCCACCCGAACTGGACCGACGGGCTGGTGCACGGGCCGAAGGCCGCCGACTGGCTCGCGAACGCCCCCGGCGCGCTCGATTGCCGCACCTGCCACGGCCCGAGCCTCCAGGGCCAGGGCCTCGCCCCCTCGTGCTCGAGCTGCCACGCGGGCCGGCCGCACGTCCAGGTCGCCAGCGCGACCATGACGACGGGCCCGGCGGTCACCGCGGCGTGCATCAAGTGCCACGAGGCCGAGGCCGACCAGCTGCTCGGCAGCAACCACTTCACGTGGCTCGGCAGCTCCAACCTGGTCGGCAAGACGACGCCGAGCAGCATCGGCAAGCGGAACGTCATCAACAACTTCTGCGTGGCGACCGCCTCGAACGAGGCGCGCTGCATGCAGTGCCACCCGAGCTACAGCTCGGCCCCGGTGAAGGATCCCGCGACCGGCGCCATCGCGCCGAACACCGGCCCCATGTACCTGTGGACGGCGAACGCCGCCGTCGACAAGGGCAGGATCGACTGCCTCGTCTGCCACGCGAGCCTCGGCACCTCGAGGTACGTGAAGGGGCCGGCCGGCTTCGGGCAGCCGTGGGTCGCGAACGACGGCGCGTGCTTCCCGTCGTGCGCGGCGAACCAGATCTGCTCCACGAAGGACTCGGCGGGCAATCCCTGGAGCGACGGCAAGGCGTACTGCCGCGCCCCGGTCGCCGCGACGGAGATCGTCCCCGCGCTGCAGGCCGCCGCGAACAGCGTCGGCGCCACGCAGCGGGCGAACTGCGGCTTCTGCCACTTCACGGCGGGCGGCGGCGACAACGTGAAGATGGGCGACCTCGGCTCGGCGCTCACGAGCCCGACGGCCGACGTCGACGTCCACATGGGCTCGCAGGCGTCGTACGCGCCCCGGCGCTGCGCCGACTGCCACGAGTCCGGGAGCCACACGCTCCGCGGCACGGGCCTCAGCATCCCGGTCGACGACGAGGGGCGCCTCACCTGCACCGACTGCCACAGCGGTATCCACGCGCCCGCGCACTCCGACCCGGCGTACACGGCGCACGCCGACTTCATCGCCTGCCAGACCTGCCACATCCCGACCTTCAGCCGGACGCAGTACACGAAGGTGAACTGGGACTGGCAGACGGCCGCGGACAAGCAGGCGTGCCAGGGCGTCGCCGGGTGCGTCGGCTTCGGCTCGCTCACCTACCCCGCGGGCAACGCGCAGAGCGGCGCGATCGCCGGCGTCGGCGGCGAGGCCCCGAAGGGCCACGATCCGGTCACGCAGGGCTACGACTGGAAGAAGGGCGTCTCCACCTACGCCACGAACGTCACGCCGACCTACCGCTGGATCGCCCCGGCGAGCGCGCAGCAGGGCACGCACGAGACGACGGCGCGGGACGGGCTCCTCGGCTCGGGCACGGTGGACGATCCCTTCCGCCTCGCCGACCTCCTCCCGCCGCCGGCGCCGGTCCTCGCGGGGTGGAAGATCGCGCCCTTCAAGAGGATGACGGGCCGGTCGCCGGCGTTCGCGGACGCGTCCGCGATGATCGTCCCCCACGTGTTCGGCTCGGACTCGCTCTGGCAGAACGATCTCCGAGGGTACCCGGTCGTCGCGAACACCCTCGGGTCGGCTGGCAACCCCTGGACGCAGGCCAAGGCGGACGCGATCTGGACGGGCGTGAACAACTACGGCGCGGCCGTCGGCGGTCAGCTCGGGCAGCCCGTCGCGAAGGCGGCGGGCGGACAGATGACCCGGGACGCCTCGGGCCTCGTCACGGTGAACACCATCGCCGATCTCCCGGCGACGCTCCCGGCCACGCTGTACCTCGTCGGCGCCGAGGCGGCGTTCCCGTCCGGCGTGAAGGCGGTCACGAAGACCGGGCCGCGGCAGCTCACGTACCCGGAGACCATCCCGTACACGGCGAACCCGGGCGCGTCGCCGCCCATCACCCTCCCCGCCCTCCCGGCGACCTCGACGGCGTTCGTCGCGTTCTACCCGGAGCTCGCGGCGACCGACTGGCGGTGGGCGTACACGGTCATGTACATCAACCTGAACCACGAGGTGGCGCCGGTGACCACCGCGCTCACGTGCTCGAGCTGCCACCCGTCGCTCGGCGGCTCAGTCGACACGAGCCGGATGAAGGACCTGTACGGCCTGCAGGCCGGCGGGTGCACCGACCCGATGGACTGCAAGAAGCGGTAGGCCGTGGCGACGCGCGCGCCGATCGCCCGCCGTCGAAACCGAGGGCCGCCCTCTCTCTCGAGGGGGCGGCCCTCGCCGTTCACGGGCACGACCTCGCTCGTCGAGACCGGAGGCGATCGAGACCACCTCCCGATCGCAGCCGCCCTGCGGCGCATCCATGAGGCACCCACCTGAGCGAGGCCGTCCCGGAGGCGACGGGGCAACGGAACGCCATGGACCAGCGGACGCATGCGTACCGGATTCGCCCTGCCCGCCCGGAGGACGTCCCGCGCCTGCGAGCGATCGAGGACGAGGCGGGCGCGATGTTCTCGGGCCTCGGGCTCATCGACGAGGCGCTCGACGTGTCGTTCCCGCTGGAGGACCTGGCCCGCCTCGTCGGCATGGGGCAGGTCTGGGTGGCCTGCCTCGAGGACGACGTCGCCGTGGGCATGGTGATCGCCTCGGTGCGGGAGGGGGCCGTGTACGTCGAGGAGATGGACGTCCTGCCGGGGCATGGCCGGCGCGGGCTCGGTGCCCACCTGCTCGACCGCGTCTGCGCGTGGGCGCAGGCGGAGGGACACGCGGCGGTCACCCTCTCGACGTTCCGCGACGTGCCGTGGAACGGGCCGTTCTACCGGAAGCACGGCTTCAGGGACCTGCAGCCCTCCGAGTGGACCCCGGGCATGCGTGCGATCCGCGAGAGGGAGGCGCAGCACGGCCTCCGGGTGGCCGCGCGGGTGTTCATGCGCCGCGAGCTGGGCGGGGGGTAGTCGCGAGGACGGTCCGCCCGGATGCGAGACGGCCAGCCCCGCGGACGGGGCTGGCCGGAGATCCTGCTCGAGCTCTGTCGGCTACCAGCGCTGCGGCGTGGTCGGGCCCGAGTTCACGTGACAGCTGGCGGTGCACGTCCTCGTCACCGGATCCCAGGTGGCCGTGAACTTCTTGGGGAGGCCGGCGGAGTCCGGCGTGTAGACGATGTCCGGCTTCCCGTTCACGTGGAGGCCGTTGTACGGCTGCCCCTGCGCCGAGCCGAAGTGGCAGTTGGCGCACGAGTCGTAGCCGTTACTCTGCAGCGCGGTGCGGTGGTAGGCGTGGTTGGCGCAGCCCGACGCGCCGCAGTAGCGCGTGTTCGTCGGTGGCGTGGCGTAGGTGTGACCGATGACAGTCGCCCCGGTCGGCGGCGGCAGCGCGTGACAATCCGTGCAGTCGAGGATGGGCGTCGCGAAGTCGAAGTCGTTGGTCCACTTCATCTGCGTGTTGTTGCCGCCGCCGTTCGGCACGTTGTGACAGTAGACGGCGCAGATGCCGGTCGAGCGGTCATACGTGCCGAGCGGGCTCGGCAGCCTGGCGAGGTCCGCGGGCCCGAGCGCCGGGAAGGCCTGGCTGGCGACCAGCGTCACGGTGGCCAGACGGTCCACGCTGACGTGGTTCACGTCCGTGGGGACCGGGTGGCAGGTCGAGCACTGGAACGCCGGCGCCGGGACGAAGCCACCGTCGTTGAGGTGGAGCGTGTGCTGACCGGTCTTGTCCGGGACCTCGACGCCGTTGAGCCGCTGCGAGATGGCGTCGGGCGGGGCCGCGAGCTTCAGGTCCGCGCTCGTGTAAACGGGCGTCTTCGTGCCGTGACAGAACGTGCAGTTCGTCTGCCAGCTCACCCACCCGCCGTTCGCGGCCTGCGAGTGGCAAGAGGTGCAGTAGGCGAGGCTCGTCCCGTGGCAGCCCTGGCAGTCCAGGGCCCCGCTCGCGCCGGCTACGGTGTTGAGGAACTGCGGCCCGTGGACGCTCGGGTCGGCGAACCCCGCGGCGTGCCCTGTGACCACGTCGACGGTGCCGTTGAGGTGCTTCCCGCCGGTGACGTTCAGCGCGCCGCCCGTCGTGATCGTGTCCGGGTGGCAATCGACGCAGCCGGTGAGATCGGCGCCCGACATCCCGGCGTGGATCGCCGTGCTGGGCGGAACGCCGTGGCAGGAGTTGCACTGCATCCCGGTCGTCGCCCACGCCGGAGAGCGGTTACCGATGGCGAGCGGATCGTGGCAGTACGTCGCGCAGGTACCGCTCGTCGGGTTGCCGATGGTCGTGTCGTAGCCGGTCGGGTCCGGGCTCGTGGCGCCGGGCGGGAAGAGCAGCACCGTCGCGCGCACGTCCTTGCCGCTGATGTGCGTCATCGCCGAGGGCACCTGGTGGCAGACGCCACACTGGAACGCGAGGGCGAAGGGCCCCTGCGCGAGGTGGGCGGCGTGCGCGCCCGTCCGGTCGGGTGCCGCAGTGCCGGTGAGCCGCTGGGAGATCGCATCCGGAGGCGCCGCCTGGGTCACGTCGCCGGCGTAGTTGATGTCACGCGCACCGTGGCAGAACGTGCAGTTCGAGCTCCACGGGGAGCTGCCGGACCAGCCGCCGCCGGGCGGCGTGAGGGACGGCGCGGCCGCGTGGCACGTGTTGCAGCTCCGGCCGTTGGCGATCAGGATCTCGTAGTTCGTGCCGTGGCAGCCGGTGCAGTAGGGCGTTGCCGGATTCGACGAGATGGCGCCGAAGAAGTCGCGACCGTGGATCTTCGGGTCGTTGTAGCCCGCGGCGTGACCGCCCGTCGCCTCGATGGCGCCGTTCATGTGCTTGCCGTTCGGGATGATGTTCCCGTCCCGGTCCACGGTGTCCTGGTGGCAGCCGAAGCACATCGTGATGTCGTTGCTGACGCCGGGGTGGCCCATGGTCGGGAACGTCGGCGGCGGGGGCGGCGGCGGCGCCCCGTGACAGAACGTGCAGTCGTTCAGCCAGTTCGGGTGGCCGTTCCTCGCGTGGCAGTCGTTGCACGACGGCGCGAGGCCGACGCCGGCGTAGGTCGCGCCGTGGCAGTACGTGCACTCGAAGGTGTCCGGCTTCCCCGCCTTCCAGTTCAGGAACTCGAGCCCGTGGAGCGCCGGGTCGGTGAAGTTGACGTGCTGGGCCCTGCCCGCCACGTCGAAGACGGCCGCGACGAACTTGTCCGCGCCGTACGTCGTCGTGTCGAGGTAGCAGAGGTACGCGCCGTTCGCGGCGGGGAACTTCCGGCCCTGGCAGTCACCGGCCCAGGTGCCGAACATGTTGCCCGCGTCCGGCGTCGCCGTGAGGGTCGCGGTATCGGCCCACCCGTAGGTCGCCGGGCCGCACCTGGTCCCGACCGTGCCGCAGGCGATCTGGCCGTCGGCCGACGTGACCTCGCCGCCGGGCTGCCGCGACACGTTGACGAGATAGCTCGAGCCAGCCTGCCCCGGCCGCGTGCTCGTCGAGGTGGATGGCCCGCTGCCGGAGCATCCCGCGATGACTGCGACCAGACCGACGACGACGGCGGTACGGATCGTCCTGCGGCAACTCGTATTCACGCGGCTCCCCCCGATGTCGCTACACGCCCAGCGTGCCCAGCGATGCACCGTGTATGCCGCGAGCCTCCATCCCCGATCTGCCAAACACACGTTTTTTCCCGCTCGAGACCTTCGCTCATAGTGCGACGTGGGTGAATTCCCCCAGAGCCAGGTCACGGCGTACCGCGACGCTCTGTCCGTCATGTCACGAAGCGTCGGAGCGGGGTCGGAGTGATGCCAACGCGTCACGCACTGCGGGTCATCCGACGGGTGCGGCAGGCGGCATAACCCTCCGTGACGCCAGGCGTTACGCTCTGTCCCCTGCCTGCGGACAGTGGAAACCCGGGGCGTGGGGGATCTGGCTCAGGCCCCCGAGAGCGAACTGGGAGTTATCCCCCACCGCCAAGTGGTGCGGCTTCACTCCACGTGCGTGCCCTTCGACTCCGGACCTGCTGCGCAGGGCCTACGCCGAGGGCGAACGGAGAGAAGGAACGGCGTGCCTCCTTGGACCGCGGGGCATCACTGCAGGTGAGACGACCGCGCTCAGACCCGCCGGCGCCGCCCGCGCCAGGCGACGAGCGCCGCGGCGAGGAGCCCGCCGGCGAGTCCGGTCCCGCCCGCGGCCGAGCAGCCCCCGCCGGACTTCTTCGGCGGGATCTTGCCGTCGGGGAGGCACGTGAGCGTGTCGCCACCCGCCGGGTAGATCTTGCAGATGCCGTCCACGTCGTCCGCCGCGAGGGCCCGCTGCGAGACCCGCCCGACCTGCGGCACCATCACCGAGCTCGCGTCCGGGCAGGCGTTGTAAGGCGAAGACGGCGGCAGCACGTTGGCGCACACGTGATCGAGGCCGAGCATGTGCCCAGCCTCGTGGGTCACGACCGCGGAGAGGTCCACCCAGTTGCAGCCCGGCTGGCCGGACGGCGATCCGGGGCCATACGGCGGATCGTTGCACGTCGGCGCCGAGGCGCTCTCACATGTGAAGTAGAAGCCCGTCGCAAGAGCGGTAGGCACGCCGTCCCAGCCGTTCAGCTCCATGTCGGCGTCGAGGAGCTCGCCCGTGGAGGCGTCGAACGAGGTCGTGGTGAGGCCGATCGTGCCGATGTCGCCGTCCCAGCAGTTGAACTTGGCCGCGCAGGCGCCGGGCGTCGCGGCGCAGGGATCCGTCCCCACGACGTCGGCGCTGCACTCCGCGCTGCGGAACACGATGAGGTTCACGCCGTCGTTGCCGGTGCGCGTGAGGTCCGTGGGCTGCCCCTGCACGAGCTTGAAGTCGGTGCAGGCCGCGCTCCCTCCCGCGCGCGTCGCGCTCGACCACGCAGCGGCGCCCTGCGCAGCGGCCGCGTCCGCGGCCGTCGCGCTCCCGCACGGCGCCGGCGACGCGCGGGTCGCGTTCACCCGGTACGTGATCTGCCGCTCGCGCCACCACAGGCACAGCCCGGTCTCCGGGTGGCCTGGCGTGGTGGTCTCGCGGTTGTAGGCAAGCGCGGGCACGGCGGCGGCGATCAGCGCGACTGCGGCGATCGAGCGAACGGACGGGATCATCGGATGCTCCTCACGCGCCGCTCGAGCTCCGCGAGCGGCATCTCTTCGGCACGCCGCTCGCCATGGCGAACGGAGGTCCGGATGAACGTCAGCTCGGAGAGATCGGGCCGCGCGACCGGTCCGACCACCGAGAACTTGCCCTGGGCGAGGCCGGTGACGCGGAACGCGTCGGGCCCGGCGTGCCGGAGGAAGAGGACGACCTCCTCGTCGGGCGCGATCGCCGGCGCCGCGTCCACCCGCTGCCCGAAGCGGCCGACGACCCCGCCGGGAACGACCACGTGCGCGATCGTAGGCGCCTGGCCGCGCAGGACCGCGCTCGTCCGGACCTCGTACGTGGTGAACACCCGGAGGCCGTCGTCGGTGCGCTGCGCCCGCGAGGTGGTGACGCGTCCGCGCACCACCGCGTCGGACGCGCGCGCGAGCTCCTCGACCGATACCGCCACCGCCTGCGCGCCCAGTGCGGGCATCGCGGAGAGGAGCACCGCGGCGAGGACGAGGACACGCATGGGTCCGCGCATCATAGCGCGGTCCGCGTCCCCGACGGACGGGACCGGGCTGCCCTGCGGCGTTCTGGCTTCCCGCGGCGCTCGTTCGCGGTTCGACAGGCTCACCGCGGACGGGTGACCGATTCCACCGCGAATGGTGTGACCGGATCTCACCGCGAACGCTGCTCGGATCCCACGAACGTGCGTCAATTCCCCGTTCGTCGATGGTGGTAGGTTGTGCGCGTGTCCCCGTCCGCCATCGCGCTGCTCGCAGCGGCTCTCGTCGCGTCCGAGCCGGCCGAGCCGCAGCCGACGGGTGACCTGTACGCGTCGTTCGTCGTCCCCCAGGACATGATGCTCGGCGCCGGTCCGATGGATCAGCTCGAGGGGACGCTGTTCGGCGTGCTCCCGCCGCCGCCGACGATCGTCGTGCGCCAGACGCACTACTACGGGACCATCACGATCGACCACCGCGCGCACCTCGCGCGCCGCATCTCCTGCAAGCTCTGCCACGGCCCGAAGCCGGTCGGGAAGATCGGCTTCACCCCGCGGGTCGCGCACGAGCGGTGCGTCGGGTGTCACCAGACGATCGTGAAGGGCCCCACGAAGTGCCAGGGGTGCCACGTGAAGTCGGCGACCCCGCCGCCGCTCCTGGTCGCGACGGCGGCGCCCGCCGCCGCGGCGGAGACACCGAAGGCGCCCGAGCCGAACCCCGGGAACGTCGCGGCCGCGCTCGCCGCGTTCGACGCGCCGAAGTCGGGCGCGGGCGGCGGCGTGTTCGAGAAGGACGCGTTCCACCGCTCGCTCGAGATGGGCCTCACCGCCGGAAACGGCGGCTGGGGCGGCTCGGTTCGCATGGCGTTCCAGCAGGACTGGATCCAGCTCTCGCACTCGTTCGAGCGGCTGAGCTCGGACAGCACCGCGCGGACGCTCGCCCTGTTCGGCGCGGGGATTTCACAACCCGTGCGTTCGCGAATATCGCTGCAGGGGTCGGCGCTCCTCGGCTTCGACGTCGTCGATCATCCGGTCGTCGTGCTCTTCCCGTCGATCGGGGCGCGCGCCGGCGTCGAGCTGCGCCTGAGATCCAGCTTCATCCAGAAGCTCACGGCGTCCGTCACGGGGGTCTTCGATCTCTCTCCCCGGGCGTACGAGCACGACATCGGCGGGGTCACCCTTTACGGCACCCTGGCCACCGGCTTCAGCTTGCCCTGACGGCGCTAGTCGGATCGGTGTAACCTTCGACCCATGCTTCCGGCCGGCACCGCGCGCGTCGCTGCGAGGGTGTGGAGCGGCGCGCTCGCGCTGCTCGTCCTGTCCCTCGCGCCCGCCGCCGCCCGCGCCTACGGCGGCCACGACTCGGTCGGCTGCGCGGGGTGCCACTCGCTCCACACCGTCAAGGGGCCGTCGGACTTCGCCGTGCCCCCGAACCCCAAGCTCCTCGATCCCCGCACCAACCAGCCGTACATGGGGAGCACCGCGTTCTGCCTCTTCTGCCACGCCGACGCGAACAAGGGCGGCCAGGGCTACCTCACGGTCTCGCAGCACACGAGCCACTCGTTCGGCCTCGCGAGCGTGAACCGGAAGGTGGCGCGCGTGCCGTCGGAGCTCCTCGGCGAGGGCGGCCGGTTCGAGTGCCTCTCCTGCCACGACGCCCACCCGTCGAACCCGAACTACCGGTACATGCGGGTCGACGTCGGACCGAAGGGCGAGGAGATGGAGAACCTCTGCATCATGTGCCACCCCGCGAAGGCCGAGGGCGGCGGCGGTCGCAAGGTGGTCATGTTCGACAGCATGGACGAGACGCAGTCGTCGTCGCGTCCTGCCCGCGCGGTGCCGCCGAAGTCCGACCCGGGCGCGACTCCTCCGCCGCCGGCGCCGAAGCCCGCCGCGAAGACCGACGGCTCCGACGACCCGCACCGCGGGTGATCCGGGCGCGGCTGCGGCCTCACCCGCTCGCCCTGAGCCCGTGGTTGGGCAGCCTCACCACGAACGGTTGCTGCTCGTCAGTCGAACGCGTGGCAGGCCATGCAGAGCGGCTTCGCCGAGACCTCGGTGCGTTTCGACGGCGCGGCTCCCGGGTTCACTGTCTGCTCGCTCTGGCGCGCGTCATACGTCTCCGGACGTCCCGGGACCACCGCCGGGCGTGCCGGCGCGCCCTGCGGGAGCGCGATGTGGTTCTTCCAGGGGGACGAGGGGTCGTGGCACGTCCCGCACGCGACCTCGCCGTTGCGCAGGTACACGCCGCGTGCGAGCACCTCCGCGGCCGGGCGGAAGCGCTCCGGGCTCATCTTCGCCGCCTCGACGTAGTCCACGCCGATCGGGTGCGTGGGGTGATTGGACCGGTCGTGGCATGGCGCGCAGTCCGCGACGCGCGCCGCGTCCGGCGGCAGCGCCGAGAGCGCGCAGGAGCCCGTCGCGGGAGCGGCCGGCGTGGTGGTCGGAGCCGGCGTGATGGTCGGAGCCGGCGTGGGCGACGGAGCCGGCGTGGCGGGCGGCGCGGCCGGTGCGGTCGGCGCCCCGGGCGGCTGCGGCGCCTGCGACCGCGCGCTGACGACGGGAGCGATCATGCAGATCGCGAGCGTGGCGGCGTGGAGTCCCCTCATGGCCCATGCTCTACGCCCTCCGCGACCGTGACGCGACGCGGGCCTTTGTCATCGGGCGATCGGGGTCTCTGCCCGGACCCCCTGCCGCCCCCGCCCGCCCGATCCGCTCCGGGCGGCGACCATCGAGTCTCCCCACGTGTCCGGCGCGGATGCCTCCCGCGGCGGGCCACCATCGGCGCAACCGCGGTGCGCGCCTTCACGGCGCGCGGAGGTGGGCCATGGTCCAGTCGAGGAGCATCGCCGGAGCTGGGACGAGGTTCGTGACGCGCGTCGTGTTCGCCCTGGCGCTCCTCGCGCCGGCCCTCGCGTTCGCCCACGGCGGGCACGACAAGGTGGGCTGCCGCGGGTGCCACGCCGCGCTCCAGGGCAAGTCGGTGTACGACATCCCGGTGAACACGAAGTACGTCGACCCGAAGACGAACAAGCCCTACTCCGGCTCGACGGCGTTCTGCCTGACGTGCCACCTCGAGACCGACAAGGGTGGCCGCGGTCATCTCCCGGTGTCGCGCCACAGCAGCCATCCGTTCGGCCTCGAGATCGTGAATCCGAGGGTGGCGCGGGTTCCCGGCGAGCTGCTCTCGAAGGACGGCAGGTTCGACTGCATGGCGTGTCACGATCCTCATCCGTCGAACCGCAACTACAAGTACGTGCGGGTCGACGTCGGGCCCGGCGGCGAGCGGATGGACCGGTTCTGCGCGGCCTGTCATCCCGCGAAGAACGACCCCGCGAAGGCACCGCCGGCCGTCATCTCGACCGACGGGGGCGGCGGGCCGGAGGCGCCTCCCGCCGCACCAGCGTCGGCGCCGGCGAGCACCGGGAAGAAGCCCGCGAAGTGACCGCACGGTCGTTCCCGCGCAACGCGCAGCGGCCCGCCATCGCAGCCCATCGGGTCTCCCCACCTGTCCGCCCTGGCCCCCTCCCGCGGCGGTCCTACGATCCGCGCAACCGCGGTGCGCGCCATCGCCGGCGCGCGGGAGGTGGGCCATGGCGGAGTGGAAGAAGATCACCTGCGCGATCGACCTGTCGGATCCGGCGCGGCTCGCGATGGAGTCCGCGGCGGAGCTGGCGCGCGCGCTCGGCGCGGAGCTGACGCTGCTCTACGTGCACGAGCCGGCGCCGCTCGCGGCGGTGGACCTGCTCGTCACGCCGCAGGGCGTCGCGGAGCTCTCGATGGAGGAGACCGAGGAGGCGCTCGCGGGGTGGCGCGCCACCGCCGCCGAGATCTCCGCCGCGCCGGTCCGATCCATCATCCGCACCGGCCCCGCCGCCGCAGAGATCCTGGCGCACGCGCGCGAGCAGGGCGCGGATCTCCTCGTCCTCGGGACCCACGGCCGGAAGGGGCTCGCGAAGCTCGCGTTCGGCTCGGTCGCCGAGAAGGTCGCGAAGCAGGCGCCCTGCCCGGTGCTGCTCGTCCGGCCGCGGGCCGTGTCGGAGGCGGACGACATCGCGACCGAGGCGCGGTGGTATCAGCCGGTCTGACGGACGCGTCTACTGGCAGAACCTCGCCCGCAGCCGCTCCGCCACGAGGGGCAGGTCCTCCTGCTCCTTCACGGGCTCGAACCGCGACGTCTCGGGATCGTCGCGGGGGACCTCCAGGTACGCCGCCGGCAGGAGCGGCCGGCCGTCGTCGCCGGTGAGCGCCGTCACCTCGCCGGTGACCTGCTCGAGCTGCAAGACCTCCTGGCCGTCCACCGTCTTCCGGACGGCGCGCCATGGGAGCGGCAGCTCGCGGGCGAGGATCGCGCGCAGCTCGAACGCGATGTTGTTCGTGGAGATGAGCCCGTGCCGGGCCGGGTCCACCTGCTCGACGAGCTGCACACGATCGCCGACGCGGACGGGCGCGGCGCCGGCGTCGACCTTCCCCGACGGGCCGCGGCGCGCGGTGACCTCGACCGTCATCGCCTTCCCGAGGGCGACGTGCGCGCCGATCACCACCGGGTCGAGCGTCGCAGCGAGGTTGTCCACGTTGCTGAAGTAGACGATCGACACGCCGCGCCGCGCGAGCTCCGCGCCGGCCCCGCTCTCGCGCAGCGCCCGGAGGAAGTCGCCGTGCCCCGCCGGCGCGAGCGACGGCCGGCCCGCCGCGTCGCGGAAGATCTCGAGGCCGGGCGTGAGCCGCGGGAGCATGCGCTGCCGGAAGACGATCACGTCGGGATCGAGCCGCACCTCGGCCGCGATCGGCGCGTGCGTCAGGTCGGACGTCATGAGCACCACCGGCACCGGCCGGCCCGCGGCGGCGCCGGTCCGGCGCGCGTCCTCGAGCTTCAGGTCGAGGAAGGACCGGCCGCCGAGGATGGGCACGAGGCCCTTCACCGCCGTGCCGAATCGCGTGCCGGCCCCGCCCGCGGCGATCGCGCTCGCCACCTCGCCGCGCGCAAACGCCTCCTCGCCGAGCCGCACGAGCTCCGCGTGGCGCGCCGAGCCCGGCGCCGGCCACGGCTCGACGTCGCCCTCGAGGAGCGGCGCGGAGCCCTCCGGCATCTCCACCGCGGGCGCCAGCTCGCCGGCCCGGAGCCGCTCCACGAGCGCGTCGAACGCCGCGGCGTCCCGCGGGGGCGCGCCCTCCCGGCGCCAGGCCGTCCCAGGAGTCTCCACGAGAGAGAGTGTGGGCTCCTCGCGAAGCGAGGGCAAACGCGAAGGCTGTGCGCCCCGGCGCGCGCGCTCTCCCGCTCGTGGGGCGAGCGTGCGCCGCCTCGCGCGTCGGGTCCGCGCCATGTCCGGTCCCATGACACCCCGGGCATCCTCCGTCGATCGCCCGGACGGGCCGCCCGGCTCGCGGCTTCGCGCCGGGCGCCGGGACAACCTGGGGACACGGGCGCCCGGCCGTCGCCAGCGTCGCGGGGTTCTGCTACACGCAGGTCGCCGGCGCTGGATGGGGAGCCGGGGCCGTATCACGCTGATGGTGAACCATGGCCGGCGACGCGCGCACCTTCGAGGCGCTGTTCGGGAGCGCTCCCGCCGTCCGCGCGCGGGCGCCGGGCCGGGTCAACCTCATCGGCGAGCACACCGACTACAACGGCGGCTACGTGCTGCCGATGGCGATCCCGCAGGAGACGCGGGTGGAGCTCGCGCCCCGGGACGGCCGCGAGGTCCGGGCGTGGAGCGCGAACCTGCCCGGCGGCCGGATCGACTCCTACGTGCTCGGGGAGGAGCGCCGCGGGCGCGGCTGGCTCGACTACGTGCAGGGGGTCACCGTCGTGCTGGCCGGCGACGGACACGCGCTCCGCGGCTTCGACGTCGCGTTCCGGTCCGACGTGCCCCTGGGCAGCGGGCTGTCGTCGAGCGCCGCGCTCGAGGTGAGCCTGCTCCGCGGGCTGCGCGAGGCGTACGGGCTCCGGCTCGACGACGTGGCGCTCGCGCTCGCGGGGCAGCGCGCCGAGGCCGGGTTCGTCGGCGCGCCGGTCGGCGTCATGGACCAGCTGGCCTCGAGCCTCGCCGACGCGCGCTCGGCGCTGTTCATCGACACGCGGACGCTCGCCCACGAGCGGATCCCGCTGCCCCCCGCCGTCGAGCTCGTCGTGATCAGCTCCGGCGTGAGCCACGCCCACGCGGGCGGCGACTACCGCGTGCGCCGCGCCGAGTGCGAGCGCGCCGCCGACCTGCTCGGCGTGAACCAGCTCCGCGACCTCTCGCCGGCGGACGTGCCGCGCGCGATGTCGCTGCCGGAGCCGCTCGGCCGCCGCGTCCGCCACGTCGTCCTCGAGAACGCCCGGGTCCTCGAAGCGGTCGAGGCGCTCCGGCGCGGCGACGTGCCGGGCCTCGGCGCGCTGCTCGACGCCTCGCACGCGTCGCAGCGCGACGACTACGAGGTGTCGGTCCCGGAGATCGACCTCCTCGTCGACCTCGCGCGCGCGGAGCGGGACGTCGTCGGCGCGCGGCTCACCGGCGGGGGGTTCGGCGGATCGATCGTGGCGCTCGCGCGCGCCGGTTCCGGCGCCGGCGTGGCGGCGCGAGTGGTGGAGGCCTATGCGCGGCGGTCGGGACGCGCCGGGCGCGTGCTCGTGCCGCGCGGGTGAGCCTACCTCACCAGCGGCAGCGGCCGCGCGCGGCCCGCGATCCGCTCGACCGGCCAGCGCGGATCCACCGTGAGGTTCTCGAGCCCGTCCGCGCCGATCACGAACGTGTCCTCCACCTTCGCGCCCGGGAGCGACGGGTTCCACGCCACCGCGCCGCCGGCCTCGAGCGGCACGGTCGAGCCGGGCACGGCGACCGCGTCGCGGGAGAGGTAGCCGCACGTGCCGCCCTGGTGGTGGCGCGCCTCCTCTCCGGCGTAGCCCGCCGCCGCGTAAGCCGCGACGAGCGCGTCGAGCACGGCCCCGAGCGTCGCGCCGGGCCGGGAGGCGTCGAGCGCGGCCGCCTCGATGCGCGTCACGTCCGCCCCGCGCCGCGCCTCCTCGGCGGTCGGGTCCCGGAAGTACACGAAGCGGGTCAGGTTCGCGTAGAGGCCGTGACGGCGCGCGCACACGACGAGCATGGCGCGATCGCCGAGCCGGTCGGAGGTGGGCGTCGGGTGACGGTACAGCAGGAGCCGGCGCGCGTCGCCCGCGAGCACCAGCGCGGGGGCGACGCCGCGCGACCAGAGCGCACCGGCGGCCGCGCCGGCCAGCTGGAACCCGGTCCAGTCCGGGCGCGCCGCCCGCAGCACGTCGGACACCGCCGCGGCCGCGTCGCGGCCGAGCGCGCGGTAGCGCTCGAGCTCCTCCGGCCCGAGCGACCGCCGGAGCGCGACGACCTCGGGCGGGAGCGGCCGCTCGCCGGGCCGCGGCCGATCCGACGCGAGCGCGCCGGCGCCGCGGATCCGGTCCGCGAACGCATCGGCGGCGCCGCGATCCCACCAGCGCGCCGCGAACATCTCGAGCCCGGGCGGCAGCTCCTCCGCCTGGAGCCGCGCCCGCTCGATCTCGTCGGTGAGCACCCACGCGCCGTCCGCCGAGACGAGCACGTCGGCCACGCCCGTCTCGGCCGCGAGCAGCACGGCCGCCGACCCGCCGCAGCCGACCCACGAGGTCCAGTCGAGCCCGCGGAGGCGCACCGCGCCCACGCCGTCGCGGAGCGCGGCGCGCCTCAGCGCGTCGAGCTTGCGCGCGAGCTCCGTCACCGTCGGCTACCGGTGGCCGGGCGCGCCCCGGCGCCGCCGCGTGACGAAGTAGACGATCGCGGCGATCGCGAGGATGAGGATGATCCAGCCGAACCCGCCGCCACCGCTGTCGCCGCCGCCGGCGGGGCCGCCGCCAGCCGGTCCACCCGTCGTCCCTCCGCCACCCCCGCTCCCCGCGCCCTGCGCCAGCGCGAGCGCCGGTGTCAGCGCCACCGCGACCGCGACCAGCGCTGCCCACAGCCGCTCGAACCACGTCCGGTTCCGCATGCGTTCCTCCTCTCGGCCGGCCCTCGCCGGGCCCGCCCAAACCTGGGCAGCCCGGGATGCCCGGGGAAGCCGCCTCAGGCGACCAGGTCCGGCACCGCCCCCTGCCCGATCACGTCGCGGAGGTATCTAGCGCCCCTGCTGACCCGGCGCGCCGGCTCCGCCGCCACTCCCGGCGGCCGGGCTGCCGGCCGTGCTCCCCGCGCCGGACGCGCCGCCGGACGCGCCGCCGGCGGCTCCGGGGCCGCCTGCGGTGCTGCCGCCGGCGCTGCCGGCGTTTCCGGCGCCGCCCGGCGAGCCGGCGCTGGCGGCGCCGGTGCCCATCGCGCCGCCGCCGCTGCCCGTCGGCCCGGGCCCCGCCGGCGCTGCGGAACCACCGCCGCCGGGCTCGCCGCCGGCCTGCCCGCTCCGGTCCTGCGCGGGCCGCGGCTGCTGCTGCTCGCCGCGCGGACACCCGACACCGCCGGCGAGCACCGCCGCGACCGCGACGACCCTTCCCCACCGCCCGACCGCCGACATGGCCCCTCCCGCGCTCGACGCTGCGTCCCGCCTCAACGTAAGGCGAGCGCGGGCAAAGGGGGCGCACGTGGTGAACGCGCCCAGGTCCGCACGGGGAGACCGGAGCGGTCCTTGCGCGTGCCCGGTCGCGTGCACCCCCGCTCCGCCGGGGCCCGCGCGAGCGCCGCGCCCGGCGCGGTCGTTGCCGCCCCGCCGGCGCGTCCCTACCGACGGACGCATGACGCGTCGCCTGATCGCCCTGGCGCTGCTCGCCGCCGCCGTGGCGTGCAACGACTACACGTTCTCTCCGGTCGGGCGCTGCCTGGTCCAGCCGGGGTCCGTGCGGGTGCAGCTCTCGAAGGTCTCCACCGCGGACATCCTCTTCGTGGTGGACGACTCCCCGTCGATGGACCCGAAGCAGCAGGGGCTCGCCGACAGCTTCAAGGACTTCATCGATCGGATGGTCGCGACGAACACCGCGCGCGCGGCGAAGGGGCTCGAGCCCGTCGACTTCCACGTGGCGGTGACCACGTCGTCGATCTTCTACGCGGCGGCGGGCACGCGGAGCTGCGTGGCCGGCACCGGCGGGAACCAGTGCTGCGCGACGTCCGCGTGCACCGACGTCGCCGCGTGCACGCCCGGCACCGGCGGCGGCTGCGGCGCGGGCCAGACCTGCGTCACGACGTCGGTGCTCGACGCGAGCGGCAACGCCGTGCTCGACGCGAAGGCGCAGTGCTGCTCGACGTCCGCGTGCGCACCCGCGACGACCGCGTGCGTGCCGGGCGACGCGTGCCCGCTCATGACGACCGCGTACGCGAACCCGCTGCCCTCGTCGTCGTTCTGCACGCCCGGGCTCGCCGTCGCGGGCGCCCCCTACCCGGCCGGCGCGTTCGTCGCCGCCTCGGGCAACCCGACCATCCTGGACTTCGGGAAGACCCTCGACTGGGCGTCGTGGGGCACCGCCACGCAGGATCCGGCGCTCACCGCGCTCGTCGGGCAGTTCACGCAGAACATCCGCGTCGGGAGCTGCGGCTCCGGGGAGGAGCAGCACCTCGAGGCGGCGCGGCTCGCGCTCCAGAAGGCGCTCGCGGGACAGCAGCCGGGCGTCGCCGCCGGGACGTGGCCGCACCCCGACGCGAAGCTCGTCGTCGTCTGGGTCGGCGACGAGGACGACTGCTCGAGCCCCGCGAGCGCGCCGCTCGCGATGGCGGGCTCGACGCCGGGGGCGGACAGCTGCGTCCTCGACAAGCGCCGGCCCGCGGCGGCGCAGCGGGAGATCCCGGTCTCGACGTACGCCGACTTCTTCGCGGGCCTCGTGAAGCCCGGCGGCGCGGCCGACCTCGGCGCCGCGTTCATCGTCTCGAGCGCGCGCTGCGCCGACGGCTCGTACCAGCCGGCCGACTCGTGCACGGGGACGGCGAGCTGCCCCGTCCAGCCGCCGGCGACCTGCCACGCCGGCCCGGTGTGCGGCGGCGCGTACGCCGCCGGCGAGCGGTTCCTCGCGCTCGCCGACGCCTTCAAGGCGCGCGGGTTCGGGGTGGTCGAGGGCACCGTCTGCGACGCGTACCCGCCGAGCTCGTTCGGCCCCGTCCTCTCCGCGATCGCCGACCTCGCGCGCCCGCTCGACGCGCTCCGCCTGCCGACGCGCCCGGGCACGCGCGACCTCACCCAGCTCCGGATCGTGGACGCGAGCGGCGCCACGCGGCGCACGTGCACGCCGGGCGCGGAGTGGTGCTTCGTGGACTGCAACGACGCGAGCGCCTCGCCCGCGTGCCTCGTGTCCGGGACGTCGGAGTGCATCGCCATCGACCAGACGAAGGGCGGCTGCTTCGCGAACCCCGGCGAGACCTACTCGGCGGAGTACCTCGGCATGCTGCCGCCGAGCGGGTGCGCTTCCGCCGCGGAGTGCGCGACGGCGCTCGGCGGGAAGGCGGGCGACTGGTCGTGCAGCATCGACGCGGGGCAGGCGCGCGGCACGTGCGCCTGCAACGGCGGGTGAGGCGCGCCCCTACTTCCCCTGGGTGGAGCCGCCGCCGCTCGCGGCGCCGGAGCCGGACCCGCCCGTGCCGCCGCCGCCGGCCGTGCCGCCCGCTGGCGCGCCGCCTGCGGCGCCCGCGGCGTCGGCCTTCCCGCCGGAGGGCTGGCCGGCACCGCGCCCGTCGGTGGTCCCCGCGGACGTGCCCGCGGATCCGGCGCCCGTCGCGCCGGTCCCGGTCTGCTCGCTCGTCCCCGGCGGCGTGCCGCCCGCCATGCCCGAGCCGCCGCCGGGCTGGCCGCCGCCCTGCGTCTCGGCCTTGCCCGTCTGCTGCGCGGGGCGCTCGCGCGTCTGCTCCGTCTTCCGCGGACACGCGAGCGTCCCCGCGGCGAGGACCACGGCGGCAGCGAGGGACCAGCGTTCCTTCGTCTTCATGCGCTCCTCCCGGACTCGTTCGACGCGGGGTGGATGTCGATGTCCGAAAGGTAGGGGCCGCCGCATCGTCCGGGAGTCGCGCCCGGGCGTCCATCGCCTCCCAACGGCCTGACCCGATCCGCCTGCGCGCCGCCGGGCCTCGACTCCGCTGCGGGGCATACGCAGTGTTCGGGTCCCGGCGGAGCGCTTCCAGCGCCGGGTCACTCCGAGCGTGCCACCGTCCTTCCACGCCGCGACCGGAACGCGCGTCGAGCCGGCCGTCCGCGAGACGCCGGCGCCGCGGGCCGCCGGGCGGGCGGGGCTCGCCGCGCCCGCGCTGGTCGCGCTCCTCGTCGCGATCCGCGTGCTCGTCCTCCCCTCGCTCGGGCTCTTCAACGACGAGGCGTACTACTGGGAGTGGTCGCGGCGGCTCGCGGCCGGCTACCTCGATCATCCGCCCCTCGTCGCGTGGCTCCTCGCGGCGTCGACGCGTCTCCTCGGCGACACGCTCCTCGCGGTGCACCTGCCCGCGTTCGTGCTGTCGCTGCTCACCTCGGCCGTGCTGTTCCGCCTCGTGCTCGACCTCTTCCCCGGGCGCGCCCCGCTCGCCTGGACGAGCGTCGCCGCCCTGAACGCGACGCCGCTCTTCGGCCTCGGGGCGGTGTTCACCACACCGGACGCGCCTCTGCTCCTCGCGTGGGCCGCCACCCTCCTGCTCGCGTGGCGCGCGGTCCACGGGAGCCCCCGGCTCTGGTACCTCGCCGGCGTCACGACCGGCGTCGGGCTCCTCTCGAAGTACGGCTTCGTCCTGCTGCCCCCGTCGGTCCTGCTCTTCCTGCTCGGGACCCGTCACCGCCGCTGGCTCGCCCGCAAGGAGCCCTGGATCGCCGTCGCCATCGCCGCTGCCGTCTTCCTGCCCGTGCTCCTCTGGAACGCGGACCACGGCTGGGCGTCGTTCCGCTTCCAGTCCGTCGACCGCTTCTCGGGCGCGTTCCGGCCCTGGCGCACCGTCCCGCGCTTCCTCGCGGCCCAGCAGAGCCTCACGCCGCCGCTCTGGCTCGCGTGCCTCGCCGGGCTCCTCCGGAGCGTCCGCCGCGCCCGCGCCGGGAGCGACGCGCACGCGCTCCTCGCGGCCGGCGGCGCCGTGACGCTCGGCTTCTTCGCGGTCGCGTCGCTCTTCACGTACGTGAACCCGAACTGGCTCGGGCCGGCGTTCCTAACCCTCCTCGTGTCCGGCGCCGACCTGCTGCTCGGGTGGCGCTCGCCCGTGCTCCGCGCGGCGCCCATCGCGCTCGCGGCGGGGGTGACCCTCCTCTTCCACGTGCAGGCGGCGACGTACGTCGTGCCGCTCCCGCCGACGCTCGACCTCGCGACGGATCTCACCGGCTGGCCGGAGGTCGGCGCGCGCCTGCGCGCCATCGCCCGGGAGATGCCGCGCCCGGAGCACGTCTTCGTCTACACGCCGCGGCTGCAGCTCTCGGCGCTCGCGGCGTTCCACGCCGGGCCCGGGCTCGAGGTGACGCGCATCGGCGGGCGCGCCGACGCGTACGACGAGTGGCGGCGGGCGGACGGGTGGCGGGGCGAGGACGCGATCTACGTCTGCGACGGCCAGCGCTGCGGCGCCCCCGAGGAGCCGTTCCGGAGCTGCGCGCCCGCCGGCGCGCTCGACGTCGTCCGGCGCGGACGGGCGCTCCGCACGTTCCGGTTCTGGAGCTGCCTGGACTACGGCGGGGCCCCGCCGTCGCCGGCCGGGCCGGTGCCGCCGGCGGCAGCGGCGGCGGCGGAGCGGTAGAGGCGAGATCGGCCCCCATCGCACGGGCCCTGCCGGTCCCCGCAGCGCACGGCCGTTCCGCCGGATAGACCTCCCGCCCGGAGGAGACACATGGATCTCCAGCTTCGGGGAAAGCGCGCCTTCGTGAGCGGCTCGACCGCGGGGATCGGCCTCGCCATCGCGCGGGCGCTCGCGGAGGAGGGCGCCGCGGTCGTGGTGAACGGCCGGACGCAGGCGCGCGTGGACGCCGCCGTCGGCGCGGTCCGCGCCGCCGCGCCGGGGGCCGACGTGTCCGGTGTGGCGGCGGATCTCGGGACGGCGGCGGGCTGCGCCGCCGCGGTGGAGCGCCTCCCCGAGGTGGACGTGCTCGTGAACAACCTCGGCATCTTCGAGCCGCGGCCGTTCGCCGAGATCTCCGACGCGGACTGGATGCGGTTCTTCGAGGTGAACGTCGTGTCCGGCGTCCGGCTCGCGCGCGCGTGGCTGCCCGGGATGCTCGCGCGGGGCTGGGGGCGGATCCTGTTCGTCTCGAGCGAGAGCGCGCTCCAGATCCCGGCGGAGATGATCCACTACGGCACCACGAAGACCGCGCAGCTCGCGGTGGCGCGCGGCCTCGCCGAGACCACGCAGGGGACGGCGGTCACCGTGAACGCGATCCTGCCCGGCCCGACGCGGAGCGAGGGCGTCGGCGAGTTCGTGGCCGGCCTCGCGCGCCAGGCGCAGCGGACGCCCGCGGACGTGGAGCGCGAGTTCTTCCAGAGCGCCCGCCCGTCCTCGCTCCTGCAGCGGTTCGAGACGCCGGAGGAGATCGCCGCGCTGGTCGCGTTCGTGGCGAGCCCGCGCGCGTCCGGCGTGAACGGCGCCGCGCTCCGCGTGGATGGGGGCGTGGTGCGGGCGATCCCGTAGGCCGGTCACGCGTCCGCGGCCCCCCTCACCCTACCCTCTCCCCCCGAGAGGCCGGGGGGAGAGGGACGCTCGGAAGTCCCGGCGCGGCGGCGCGGCGCCGCTCACGTCGCCCGTGGTGCGGGGGGAGAGGGGCGCTCGGAGGTCCGGCGCGACCGCGTGGTTGCGCGCGAGCGGACCGATCCGGCATGACTGACCGATGGCCCGCTCCCCGCACGCACCGGCCGTGGATGGCGCGCTCGCCCTCGCCGCGGCGATGGGCATCGGCCGCTTCGCGTACACGGCGCTCCTCCCCGCGACGCAGCGCGCGCTCGGGATCGACGACGCCGTCGCGGGCGCCCTCGCCTCTGGCAACCTCGTCGGATACCTCGCCGGCGTCCTCGTCGCGCGCCAGCTCGTCGCCGGGCGCGCGCGCGGCGCCGCGCTCCGGGCCGCGCTGGCGGCGACTGCGCTCGCGACGGCGCTCGGCGCGGCGCTCCCGTCCACGTCGGCGTGGGCCGTCCTCCGGTTCGTGGCGGGGGTCGCGAGCGGGCTCGTGTTCGTCCTCGCCTCGGCGGCCGCGCTCGAGCGCGCCGCCGCGCGCGCCGGGGTGATCTTCGGCGGCGTCGGGATCGGCATCGCGCTCTCCGGCGCCGTCGCCGCGCTCTCCCCGGCATGGGCCGGGTTCGAGGCGCCGTGGCTGGTGCTCGCGGCGGCGGCTGCCCTCCTCGCGATCCCGGGCTGGCGCCACCTCGCCGTGCCCGTCCCGGCGCACGCGGCCGCGGGGGGAGCGGGGCCGCCGCCGCACCCGGGCCTCGGCCTCGGCCGGCTCGGCGCGGCATACTTCCTGGAGGGGCTCGGGTACATCGTGAGCGGCACGTTCACGGTGGCGGCCGTCCGGCGCACGCCGGGGCTCGAGCCGCTCGCGCCGTGGACGTGGGTACTCACCGGCGTCGCGGCCGTCCCCTCCGCGATCCTCTGGGCGCGCGCGGGGCGGCGGATCGGGGCGCGCCGCGCGCTCTCCGCCGCCTACCTCGTCCAGGCCGCCGGGATGGCGCTCCCGTCGCTCTCGCGCTCACCGGGCGCGGCCCTGGCGGGCGCGGCGCTGTTCGGCGGCACGTTCATGGGGATCACGACGCTCGCCATGGCGGCCGGCCGGAGCCTCGCGCCGGCGACGCCGGGCCGGATCGTCGCGACGCTCACCGCGGTGTACGGCGTCGGGCAGATCCTCGGGCCGATCCTCGCGGGCGCGCTCTCGCACCGCCTCGGGGATCCGCGTCCGGCGGTGCTCGCCGCCGCCGCGGCAGTCGCGGCCGGGGGCGCGTTGCTGGCGGTGCCGGGCGGGCGAGAGCGGAGCGCCGGAGCGAGGGACGGCTAGATCCCGCCACCGCCACCGCCACCGGCGCGGCGCCGGCGGCGGCGACGCCGGTGGGACTGCGGGCCGGTCGAGCTGCCGGCCGCGGGCGCGGCGGTCCCAGCGACCGGCTTCTCGCCGGGGTGCGAGGGCGGCTTCCCGTGCGAGGCGGCGTGAGCGTGCGTGGCGGGGATCGCGGGCGGGGGCGCGTGAGCGTGCGGCGCGGCCGGGTTCCCGTGCGAGCCGCCCTGAGCGTGCGGCGCGGCCGGGTTCCCGTGCGAGCCGCCCTGAGCGTGTGGCGCGCCGGGCTTTCCGTGCGTCCCACCGTGAGCGTGCGGGGCGGTGGGCTTTCCGTGCGTCCCGCCGGCGAGCGGCCGCACCACGCGGACGACCTCGGGCGCGGGCGCGCCGCGCCGCCGGTCGGCGTCGCGGCGCCGGTCCGGCTCGGGGCGGCGCTGGGGCTCGGCGCGGGGCGGCGGACGCGCAGCCGAGCCGCCGTGCGGCGGCGGACGCGGCTGCTCCCGAGCGGCCTGCGCGTGCGGCGGCTGGCGCTCGCGCCGGTCCGCCTGGCCCCCGTGCCGCTGCGGCTCCCGTCGCTCCGGGCGCCCGGCCGGGGCCGCCGGACGGGGGCCGGCACCGTGCCCGCCGGCGCGCCGCGGCTCCGGCGCACGCCCCGTCGGGACGAAGTCCGGCGTCAGCTCGCGGCGGGCGTACGCGCGCCAGATCTCGGCGCCGTCGCCGGAGCTCGCGTGGAGCGCGGGGTCGAGCGCGGCGAAGAAGTGCCGCAGGTTCTCGACGTCGCGCACCAGGAACCGCTCCGCCTGGCTGTTGTGCGCGGCCCCGATGACCTGCGGGAAGTCGATGACGACCGGACCGTCGCGGCCGAGGAGGACGTTGTAGGGCGAGAGGTCGCCGTGGACGAGGTCGCAGCCCAGCATCCGGACGACCTGGCCGCGGAGGTCCGCGTAGAGCGCCGCCGCCTGGTCGCGGCCGAGGTGGGCGTCGATGAGCCGCGGCGCCGGGTGGCCGTGGGCGTCGACCACGAGCTCCATCAGCAGCACGCCCTCGTAGAACATGACGGGCCGCGGGACGCGGACCCCGGCGGCGTGCAGCGCGTACAGCGCGTCGGCCTCCTTCGCCTTCCACGCCTCCTCGGCGGCGGCCTGCCCGAAGCGACTCCCGCGATCCATCGCCCGCTGCATCCGCGTGTCCCGGACGCGGCGGCCCTCGCGGTACGCGGCGTCGTTGCGGAAGCTCCGCGACTCCCGCGCCTTGTAGACCTTCGCGGCGACGAGCTCGGCCCCATGGCGGACGAGCCACAGGTCGGCCTCCTTGCCGCTCTTCAGCTTCGAGACCACCGCGTCGATGACGCCGTCCGCGAGGAGCGGTGCGAGGGGATCAACCATTCGAGCCGGCAGGATTAGAGGAGTCGGCGCGTCGGGTCAACCGTCCAGCGGAGCGGCTCCTGCACGAGGCCGCTAGGCCGCCGGCGACCGGCTCCGGGCGCGGGCGGACTCGATCACGCGTCCGAGCACGCGGACGAGCTCGCCGAGCGGGAACGGCTTCTCGAGCACCGCCGCGGCGTCGATCCCGAGCGGCTTGCTCGCGGTGACGACCACCACCGGGACCTCCGCGATCTCCTCCCGGCGCCGCTGCAGGTCCCGGAACTGCCAGCCGGTCATGTTCGGCATGGAGAGGTCGAGCACGATGGCGTCCGGGAGCGGCACCGCGCTGGTCAGCATCTCGAGGCCCTGCGCGCCGTCCTTCGCCTCTCGAACGCGGTACCCCTGATCGGTCAGGGCCTCCGCCATCACCAGCCGGACCTCGGGGTCGTCGTCGACGAGGAGCACCGTGCGCATCGGGTCCCTTCTCGCACGAGCCCGATGCCGCCGCCAGTTCGGGCGTGCGCGGCGGCGCCCGCCCGGCCGCCCGGTCATCGCGCCGCGGCCCGATCAGGCCCTCAGGCCACGCCAGCCCACCACCGCGAGGGTCGCGGCGAGCCCCGCGGCCACCCACCCGCGCCTGCGCCGGAGCATCAGCTCGAGGCTGCGCCCCCGCGCCCGCCCGTCGAAGTCGCCATGAGCACCGCGATCGCCGGGCAGCGGGTGATCCACGTTGTCGGGGCGGTCCGGCGGCACCGGCTCGTCGGTCTGCTGCGCCTCGTAGCCCATGTGCCCGAGGTACCGATCGAGCAGCCCCGGGAAGACCCTCTGCCCGAGGATCGCCTTCACCGCGCTCCAGCCGACCCACAGCTCGCGCGTCGGGTGCTCGGCGACGTGGAGGACGGCGCGCGCGATCACCTCGGGCTGGAAGATCGGCGGCACCGGCTGCGGGTGGTTCGGCAGGCGCGAGCGGACGACGTCGAACTGCGGCGTGTTGACGGCCGGGAGCTGCACCATGGAGACCTTCACGCGGCTGTGGTCGTGGTCGAGCTCGCAGCGGAGCGAGTCGGTGAAGCCGCGGATGGCCGCCTTGCTGGCGCAGTACGCGCTCTGGAGCGGGATCGAGCGGTAGACGAGCGCCGATCCGATCTGGATGACGTGCCCCTCGTCGCGCGGCAGCATGTGCTTCAGCGCGGCGAGCGTGCCGTGGACGAACCCGAGGTAGTTCACCTCGGTGACCCGCCGGTACTCCCCGGCCTTCATCTCCCGCACGGGCGAGAACACGCTCACCATGGCGTCGTTCACCCACGTGTCGATGCGCCCCCACCGCTCGACGACGCGGTCGGCCGCGGCCTCGACGGCGACCGCGTCGGCGACGTCCAGCGGTAGCACGAGGGCCTCTCCGCCCGCCCGCTCGATCTCGCGGGCGGCGTTCCGCAGGCCCTCCTCGCCCCGGGCGACGAGGCCCACCTTCGCCCGCTGCTGCCCGAACGCGCGCGCGATCGCGCGGCCGACGCCGCTCGACGCACCGGTCACGACCACCACCTGATCCCGGATCTTCCTCGGCACGTGCCCTCCCCCGCACCAAAGTTAGGCACGCGCGGTCCCGCGCGGGACGGCGGCGGCGTTGCGCGGGCGACGCAGGGGCCCGACGTTGCCGTTGGAGATCAAACGATGCCCTTCACCCTGCACCACGGGACGAGCTTCCTCGTCTCCGACGAGTCGAGCGACGTGCGCCCGGACAGCGACGGCGGCTTCTTCCACCTCGACACCCGGTTCCTGTCCTGCCACCAGCTCCGGCTCGACGGGAAGCGGCCGATCGTGCTGCAGGCCAGCGCCATCGAGGACGACGACGGCTGGCACTTCCTGACGAACCCCGCCCTCGACGGCGCGGCGCGGGCGACCCTCGGCATCTCGGTCCACCGCGTCGTCGGCGGCGGCCTGCGCGAGGAGATCGCCGTCGAGAGCTACGGCGAGGGCGAGGCCCGGCTCGTGCTCTCGATCGCGCTCGACAGCGACTTCGCGTACGTCCTCACGGTGAAGAAGGAGGCGGCCGGAGGCGGCGGTGACTGGCACCCCCACGTGTCGCGGTCGACGCCCTCGAGCCGCGAGCTCGTGCTCGAGCTCCGGGAGGCCGGGACGGCGCACCGGACCGTGCTCGGCTTCAGCGTCGCGCCGGACGAGCTTCACGGCGACGAGGCGCGCTTCCGGCTGCACCTCCGCCGCCGCGAGCCCTGGAAGCTCACCCTCGACGTCGCGCCCATCCTCGGCGATCGGCGGGTCGACGCCGATCCCGGCGCCCCGCGCCGCGCGGCGGCGGGACGGCGCCGGCGCGGCCAGCTCCAGGCCGAGCAGCCCCACCTCGACACCGACCACGCCGTGCTCCGCGCGGCGTTCGCCCAAGCCTCCCGCGACGTCGCCGCGCTCCGCCTGAAGGCGAATCGCGGCGAGGGCGACGACGGAGGTGGCGGCGACTACGCCATCGCCGCGGGCATCCCCTGGTACATGGACCTGTTCGGGCGCGACAGCCTCATCGCGTCGTTCGCGACGGTGCTGCACGACCCCGCACTGGCGCGCGGGACGATCGAGGGGCTCGCGCGCCTGCAGGGCAAGAAGGTGGACCGGCTCTCGGAGGAGGCGCCCGGCAAGATCCTCCACGAGTACCGCCGCGGCCCGCTCACCCCCGCCGCGCGGAAGCTCATCCCGACCTACCCGTACTACGGCACGATCGACGCGACGCCCCTCTTCCTCGTGACGCTCTCGGAGTACGTCCGCGCGACCGGCGACCTCGAGCTCGCCCGCGCGCACTGGACGAGCGTGGAGGCCGCGGTCGAGTGGATGCGCCGCTACGGCGATCGGGACGGCGACGGGTTCCTCGAGTACCAGCTCGACGCGGACGTCGGCCTCGCGAACCAGGGCTGGAAGGACTCGAGCGACTCGATCCAGTTCCGCGACGGCCGCATCGCGCGCCCGCCCATCGCGCTCGTCGAGGTGCAGGGCTACGCGCTCGACGCGCGGCGGCGCACCGCCGAGCTGGCGCGTCACCTCGGCCACGCGGACCAGGCCGAGCGGCTCGAGGCCGAGGCGGACGCCCTGCGGCACCGGATCCGGGAACGCTACTGGCTCGAGGACCGCGGCTTCTTCGCGGAGGCGCTCGACGGCGAGAAGCACCGGGTCGACGCCCTCACCTCGAACCCCGGGCACCTGCTCTGGGCCGGCGCCGTCGACGCCCGGGACGCGGCCGCGCTCGCGAAGGTGCTCCTCGGACCCGAGCTGTTCAGCGGCTTCGGCGTCCGCACGATGGGCACGCGCGAGGCGGGCTTCAACCCGATCAGCTACCACGACGGGAGCGTGTGGCCACACGACAACGCCCTCATCGCCGCGGGGCTCGCACGTTACGGGCACGCCGCGGAGGCGGCGCGGATCGTCGAGGGCCTCCTCGCCGCGATCGCGCGGTTCCCGCTGCGGCGCCCGCCGGAGCTGTTCTGCGGTTACGCCGCGGACGAGTACCCTACGCCGGTCCGCTACCCGACGGCGTGCAGCCCGCAGGCGTGGGCCTCCGCCGCGGTCATCCTGCTCGCGCGGACGATCGCGGGCCTCGAGGTGAACGCGCTCGACCGCTGCGTCTCCGTCGCGCCGCTCGCCATCGGCGGGATGCGGTGGCTGGAGCTCTCGCGGGTGCCGGTCGGCGACGCGCTCGTCGACGTCTCCGTGCACGTCGAGGACGGCCGGGCCCACGCGGAGGTCCGCGGCCTGCCCGACGGTTGGGAGCGCGCGGACGCAGCGGCGCCCGGGGCGTGAGGCCCGGACGGCGATCAGCGTTCGGAGAGCGTGAGGTACACCATCGTCTGGTTCAGGAGCTGGTACGCGATCTCGCCGAACGTGATGGGGCCGACGATCCGCCCGGTGGTCCTGCCCTCGAGTGACGAGTGGACGTAGTTCAGGATGCAGTTGCACGAGAACACGACGTCGCGCTCGACCCCGCGCGGCAGCGCCGAGACGAACGCGTCCACGTAATCGGCGACCGGCCGGGCGTGGCGGTACGACACGCCCGCGAACACCGGTCCGAAGAACCTCACCTCGCCGGCCGCGTCGTCGACCTCGTGGAAGCTCACGTTGATCCGCGCCCCGCAGTAGTCCGCGACGAGGGGTAGCCGCGTGTCGAGGCCGGCCTCCCGGACGTACGCGGCGAGGTTCCGTCGCGAGCCGTCGATCTCCGCCATCGTCGCGGAGAAGCCGGTCGTGGGGAACGTGATCGCGGGGCCCTCCCCCATCTCGAAGATGTTGAGGATCGCCAGCTCGGCGACCTTGCCCCGCGGCAGCCCGAGGTGCATCACCACCGCCTCCTGCTCGAGCACCTCGCCGGATGCACCGTCGAACACCTTCGGCGTCGCCTTCCCGACCTCGGACAGGTGGACGCCGGCGATCCACCCGAGCAGCGGCGCGGTCGCGAACCGGTCGTACCTCGGCGCGTTCAGCCCGAACGCGAGGTGCACACGGCTCCAGCTCGGCGCGATCATGACGCCGAGCGCGTCCGGCGGCAGGTCGACGTAGACCCGCCCGATGTCGCCCTCGTCGTAGCGCCGGACACCGAGGTCGCGCAGCCCGGGGAGCCTCTCGACGAAGATCCTCCGCCGGTCGACCACGCCGCCCTCCTCCGTCATGAAGTACGGGATGGTGCCGCCGATCCACCTTCCGGCCGGCAGGCGCCGCAGCGGGGCCTCGTCGCCCGCGAGCAGCAGCGGCTCGCCGCGCCGGATCAGGGCCTCGACCTCCTCGACGTGGAGGAGATGTCGCTTCATTCCACCTGCGGATCTACCGGCACGCGCGGCCCCACGGGGCGGACCTGACGGGACGCCCCATCGCACGGCCGCCGCGCCGGCGGTCTGGCCAGCCGCGAGCGCCGCCGCGCGTCCGCGGCTATTGGGAGTCGCGGAGGGCCGAGCGTGCAGGGGAACGCGGTGAGGAGCTTCTGGCCAGCGCTGGTGTCGAACGCGCCTCCGGGGCGCGTGTTCCTGGTCGCGCTGGCGGCGGCCGTCGGCGCGGCGGCCTGGGCGACGGAGCCCTCCTCGGCCGTCCGCCCCCTGGTGGCCATCCTCGGGGCGGTGGCGGTCACCGTCGCGACGCACGACCGGGCCCGCCGAGGGCGCGGCGCGGGGAAGCCGCCGCAGCCCGAGGGGAACTTGCTGGCGCGCCAGCTCCGGATCAGCGCGCTCGAGGCGGAGGCGAAGCGGTTCCAGCGGTTCGCGCGCGAGGCGCCGATCGGCATCGTCTTCATCGGCCAGGACGGGAAGATGCAGTTCGCGAACGACGAGTACCTCCGGATCGTCGGCTCCACGCCGGCCGAGCTCGAGGCGGATCGGTACCGGGCCGAGGTTTGCGTGCCGCCCGGATGGCTGGACCCGCGGCTCGGGGTGCGGCACGAGGCGGAGTGGGTGCGTCCGGACGGCAGCAAGGTCCCCGTGCTGGTGGCCCTCTCGGCGCAGGAGGACGGCCTCGCCGCGTTCATCGTGGACCTCACCGCCGAGAAGGCCGCGGAGCGCGCCCGCGAGGAGAGCGAGGAGCGCTACCGCGCGATCGCGGAGAAGCTCGCGGAGTCCGACCGGCGGAAGGACGAGTTCCTGGCCGTCCTCTCCCACGAGCTCCGGAACCCGCTCGCGCCGATCCGCAACGCCGTGCACCTCCTCCGCTCCGAGCCCGCGGGCGACGGCGCGCGCCACGAGAGGATCCTCGCGATCGTCGAGCGCCAGGTGAACCACCTCGGGCGCCTCGTCGACGACCTGCTGGACGTCACCCGGATCACGCGCGGGAGGGTCGAGCTCCGCCGGGAGCGGGTCGACCTCACCGAGCTCCTGCGACGCACGGCCGAGGATCACCGCGCGCTCGCGCTGGCGCGCGGCCTCGAGCTGGTCGTGAGCGTGCCCCCGGCGGCCGTGTGGGTCGACGGCGATCCCACGCGCCTGGTGCAGATCGCCGGGAACCTCCTCCAGAACGCGGTGAAGTTCTCCGAGAGAGGCGGCCGTGTGACGCTGGAGCTGGCGGCGAGCGAAGGGTGGGCGGAGATCCGGGTCGCGGACACGGGGATCGGCATCGAGCCGTCGCTCCTCGAGCACGTCTTCGAGCCCTTCGTGCAGGCCGAGCGCACCCTGGCGCGATCGACGGGCGGGCTCGGCCTGGGGCTCGCGCTCGTGAAGGCGCTCGCGGAGATGCACGGTGGGTCCGTGCGTGCGTCCAGCGCGGGACGGGGCTGCGGCGCCGAGCTCGTCGTCCGCATTCCGCAGGCCGGTGAGGACGCGTGACGGAGCTCCGCCCGGCGTGACGCCTGCGATCGACGTCCGGGGCCTTGCCCCCGGGGGGAATCCATGAGGTCGAGCCTGCTGCTCGCCGCCGTCCTCGCCGCCGCCGCCGTCGAGCCCATCCCGCTGCCCGGCGGCGACGGCGGGATCGGCTTCGACGACGTCCGCTTCTCGCCGGAGCTCGAGCGGGTCATCGTCCCGGCCGGGCGCTCGGGCCGGCTCGACCTCCTCGATCCCCGGACCCGGGCCCTGGAGACGATCGCCGGGTTCAGCACGGCGCCGGGCGGTCCGCGCGGCCACTCGCAGGGGACGACGTCCGCCGACTTCGGCGGCGGGTGGCTCTTCGCGTCGGACCGGACGCGCCGGTCCCTCGTGGTCATCGACGCGCGCGCCCGCCGGATCGTGGCGCGGGCGCCGCTCGCGGGCGCGCCCGACTACGTCCGCTGGGTCGCGCCGCTGCGCGAGGTCTGGGTGACCGAGCCGGGCGACAACGCGATCGAGACGTTCCGGGTCGAGGGCGGCGCCCCGCCCGCGCTCGTGCGCACCGGCGCGATCGAGGTGCCCGACGGCCCCGAGTCGCTCGAGATCGACGCGCCCCGTCGCCGCGCCTACGCGAACACCTGGCACGACCGGACCGTCGCCGTGGATCTCGGATCGAGGGCCGTGGTGGCGCGCTGGCGGAACGGGTGCGAGGGCGCGCGCGGGCTCGCGGTGGACCCGGAGCGCGGCCTCGCGTTCGTCGGCTGCGACGAGGGGAAGGCGGTGGCGCTCGACGTCGCGCACGACGGGACCGTCGCGGGCACCGCGCCCGCCGCGCGCGGGGTCGACGTCATCGCGTACGCCCCCGCGCTCTCGCACCTGTACGTCCCCGGCGCGGACGCGGCGCGCATGACGGTGGTCGGCGTCGACCCGCGCGGCGGGCTGCGGGCGCTCGGCGAGGTCGCGACGGCGGCGGGCGCGCACTGCGTCACCGCCGACGTGTCCGGCAACGCCTACGTGTGTGATCCGGCGAGGGGCCGGATCCTCGTGATCCGGGATCCGTTCCCGGCGACGCGGTGACCGGCGCGGGCGACGCTCACGCCGCCGTCGCGGCGCGGCGCGCGATCGCCTCCGCGATCGCTCCCGCCGCGACGTTCGCGCCGTCGGCGCGGATCGCTGGCCAGGTCGCTTCCTTGCCGACGCTGGCGACGATGAGCTCGGCGAGGCGCTCCGGCGTGAGGTCCCGCCGGGAGAGCCGGATCCCGGCGCCGTGCCGGGCGACGCGACCCGCGACGAGCTCCTGCTCGCACTGCCCCTCGAGCGGGACGTACACGAACGGCCGCCGCAGCGCGGTGAGCTCCAGGGTCGTCGTGCCGCCTCCCTGGACCACCGCCATGTCGCACGCCGCCAGGTGCCGATAGAGCGCCGGCACGTATCCGACGACCTCGACGCCCATCGGCACCGCGATGGAGGCGCGCGGGATGCGCGGGCCGCACACGAGCTTCATCCGGAGGGCCGGGTAGCGCGGCGTGAGGAGCGGGAAGGCGCGTCCGCACGCCTGCAGCAGGTCTCCGCCCGCGGCCGTCCCGCCGACGGACGCGAGGACGAGCGGGCCGGCGCCGTAGCCCAGCTCGGCGCGGACCCGGGCGCGGTCCGCGACCTCCTCGAGGTCGAACGGGAGCACGTACCCGACGAACCGGTAGTGCGCGACGGCGTGCGCGCGGCGGCTCGGGAGCCCCAGGCCCAGCGGCCGGTCGGGGACGTCCTCGGGCTCGCCGACGAAGAGCGCGACGTCCTTCCCCCCCGTGAAGATCTTGCGATCCTGCGCCCACACCCGGTTCCAGAACTCGACGCCGAGGCGCTCGAACGGGCTCGCCGTCGTCGCGTCCAGGCCGAGGAAGTCGTAGATCATCACGAGCGGCATCGGCATCGCGATCTGGTGACGCACGAGCGCGACGACGACCTCGTAGGCCTCGTCCGCGACCACCGCGTCGAAGCGCTCGTCCCGGACGAGCTCGCCGACGAGGCGAGCGTTCGCGGCCCACTGGCCGCGGGCGCGCATCAGGTAGCGGAAGAGGTTCAGGCCGCCGAGCGTCGCCGCGGCATCCGCGGGGTCGCTGTCGCTCGCGTACCGGTCACCGCGGGGGTGCATCGCCTCCCCCGCGTCGCGGAGGACCGACCGCGCCGGCTCTCCGGCGAGCCAGGTGATCTCGACGCCCGGCGATCGCGCCCTGAGGGCGCGGGCGATCGCGAGGTCCCGGCCGGCGTGCCCGAGGCCGATGGAGCCGCTGATGAAGAGGATGCGGGACATGTCGCACCTCCCGCGGACGATCCGACCCCTTGGGCGCGAGAGCCTCAACCGTTCCTCGAGGTTGCTCCGCAGGCGGCAGTCGCGGCCGCACCGGCGGGGAGGGAGGACGGCGCTTTTCCGCTTCCCCGGACGAGTGGTCCGGCTTATCCACCTCCCATGCGTTTCCTGCACCCCGAGCACGACGAGGCGCTCGAGCTCTCGCTCGACGACGTGTTCCTCGTCCCTGGCTACTTCGACGGCACCTCGCGCCTCGACGTCGACCTGCGCCCGATCGACTTCGCCGGCGGCTCGCACCCGGTCGTCTCGGCGAACATGAACGCCGTGACGGGCAAGCGCATGGCCGAGACGATGGCGCGCTTCGGCGGCCTCGGCGTGCTTCCGCAGGACATGGATCTCGACACGGCGGCGCGCATCATCCGGCACATCAAGGCGGCCGACCCGCGCTACGACACGCCGCTCTCGGTCTCGCCGCGCGCGACGCTCCGCGACGTGCTCGGCATCATCCGGAAGCGCGCGCACGACATGGTGATCGTCGTGGACGACGAGCGCCGGCCCCTCGGCATCGTCACCCACGCCGACCTCCGCGACCGCGACCAGTACTCGGCCGTCGGCTCCTTCATGTCGTCGCACCTGGTCACGATCCCGGTCGGCACGGCGAACCGCGACGCGTTCCTCGTGATGGAGCGGCACCGCGTGAAGGCGGCGCCGGTCCTCGACGGCGAGGGGCGGCTCGTCGGGGTGCTGACGCGGGACGACGCGATCCGGCTCGAGCTCCTCCGGCCGGCGCTCGACCCGCAGGGCCGGCTGATGGTCGCGGCCGCGGTGGGCATCTCCGCCACCGCAGCCGCGGCGGCGACGCGCCTCGCGGAGCTCGGCGTGGCGGCCATCGTCCTCGACACCGCGCACGGCCACCAGCGCCGGATGATCGAGGCGATCCGCGAGGTCCGGCGCGCCGTCGGCCCCTCCATGCCGCTCGTCGCGGGGAACGTCTGCACGCCTGAGGGGACGCGCGACCTGCTCGACGCCGGCGCCGACATCGTGAAGGTGAACGTCGGGCCCGGCGCGATGTGCACCACGCGCATGCAGACCGGCGCCGGGCGGCCGACGTTCTCGTCCGTGCTCGCGTGCGCCCGCGTCGCCCACGCGCGAGGCCGGCAGGTCTGGGCCGACGGCGGCGTGCGGGATCCGCGGGACGTGGCGCTCTACCTCGCGGCGGGGGCGTCGCGCGTCATGATCGGGACGGCGCTCTCCGGCACGTACGAGAGCCCCGGCGACGTGAAGGAGGACCGGGACGGCCGGCCGTACAAGGAGAACTACGGGATGGCCAGCGCGCGCGCCGTGAGCGACCGCGCCGCCGCGCTCGACGCGTTCGAGCGCGCCAAGAAGGGCTTCTTCCGCGAGGGGATCTCGACCTCGCGGATCTACATCCGCGAGGGCCGGGAGAGCGTCGGCGCGATCCTCGTCGACGTCATCACCGGCGTGCAGTCCGCGCTCACTTACGCGGGGGCGACGACGCTCCCCTCCTTCCACGAGAAGGCGGTCATCGGCGTCCAGACCGTCGGCGGCTACACCGAGGGGAAGCCGCGCGGCTGAGGCTCGCCCCGACGCCGCCCCGCGCCGCGAGCGCCGGAGCCCCGCGCGCGCGGTCGACTCCCCGGGGAGCAGACCGGCGCCCGCGCGGGCCGCGCCGCGGCGTCCTAGATTTCCGGCATGGAGGCGCAGGAGACCGAGGGGCTGGGGCGGTTCGCTCGCGAGCACCATGTCCACTACGAGGTCGAGCCCGAGGAGGTCGTCGAGCGCGATCGGCGGGAGGTCGTCGGGTTCGAGGTCCGCCTCTTCGCGACGCACGGCGAGTCGAAGCTCGAGGCGCCCGCGTGTCCGCGCTGCGTCGAGCTGCTCCGGGAGCTGCGGTCGTTCGCGGAGCAGCTCGTCGCCTCCGGGGACGCCGCCTCGCGCGCCGAGATCGTGCCGCGACCATCGGCGCTGTACCAGTCCACGGAGGTGCCGGGCGCGGACGAGGTCGCGGTCGCGGTGCGCGTGCGGTGCGACGCGGCGGAGCATCGCCGGGAGGGGGTCGCCGAGGATCCGTGCCTCGGCGGCCTCCGGTCCCGGCTGGACTCGCTGCACGTCCCCCGGCGGTGACCGGCGAACGGATGGGCCACGAGCGCGGCACCGCCATCGAGACACGCCCGCTGGGGCGGGACGGGCCGCGCCTCACGAGGGTGGGGCTCGGGATGGCCGCGCTCGGCCGGCCGGCCTACATCACGCTCGGCCACGCCGCGGATCTCCCCGGCCATCCCTCGCCCGAGGCGCTGGAGCGGCACGCGCACGCGGTCCTCGACGCCGCGTACGCCGCCGGCGTTCGTTACGTCGACGCCGCTCGGTCCTACGGCCGCGCCGAGCAGTTCGTGCGATCGTGGCTCGACGCGCGCGGGCTGCCGGCCGGCGACGTGGTGGTCGGGTCGAAGTGGGGCTACCGCTACACCGGAGACTGGCAGCTCCGGGCCGCGCGGCACGAGGTGAAGGATCACTCGCTGTCCGCGCTCCGCGAGCAGCTCGCCGAGTCGCGCGCGGCGCTCGGGCCGCACCTCGCGCTGTACCAGATCCACTCGGCGACCGAGGACACGGGCGTGCTCGGCGACGACGCGGTGCTCGATGCGCTCGCGAGCGTCCGTGACGGTGGCGTCCGCGTGGGGGTCACGGTGAGCGGCCCGGGCCAGGCGGCGGCGGTCCGACGCGCGCTCGGGATTCGCCGCGGCGGTGACCCGCTCTTCGCGTCCGTGCAGGCCACGTGGAACCTCCTCGAGCGCTCGTGCGAGGACGCCTTGCGCGAGGCGCACGCCGCCGGGCGCGCGGTCCTCGTGAAGGAGGCGCTCGCGAACGGCCGGCTCGGTCCGCGCGGCGACGCCGCGGCGGGTCCGCTCGGCGAGATCGCGGCGGCGCTCGGCGCGACCGTCGACGCGGTCGCCCTCGCGGCCGCGCTCGCGCAGCCGTTCGCGGACGTCGTCCTCCTCGGCGCGAGCACCGTCCCGCAGCTCGCGTCGAACCTCGAGGCGCTCGGCGTCCAGCTCCCGGTCGGCGCGCAGGGCGCCCTGGCGACGCTCCGCGAAGGCGCGGCGGAGTACTGGCGGCGGCGCGCGGGGCTCCCCTGGACCTGAGGGCCCTCGCGGTGCCGGCGCCGGTCGCGTCGCCCGGCCGCGCGGCGCCGGGACGCGCCGAGCGGCGACACGGGCGCCGATGCGGTAAGCTGGGGCCGTGCGGATCGTCGCCCTGGCCCTCGCGCTCGCGCTACCCTCCGCCGCCCTCGCGACCGGCGGCCACGACGCCGTGGGGTGCGAGGGCTGCCACTCGATGCACACGGCGCGCGGCGAGCTCATCTTCGCGCTGCCGCCGAACACCACCGTCGTCGACCCCCGGACCGACAAGCCGCTCGGCGTCCTCTCCGCGCTGTGCCTGTCGTGCCACGCCGAGGCGGCCGAGGGCGGCCGCGGGGTCGCGCCGGTCTCGCACCACCTCGGCCACCCGTTCTCGCTCGGGAAGGTGAACCCGCGCCTCGCGAAGGTCCCGCCCGAGCTGCTGCGCGGCGGGCGCTTCGAGTGCGTCGGCTGCCACGACCCGCACCCGTCCAACCCCAACTACCGCTACCTGCGCATCGCGGTGTCGCGGACGCCGACGCTCTCCGAGCTGTGCAGCGTCTGCCATCCGCGAAAGGCGGATCCGGACACGCGCGCCACGCCGCTCTTCTCGAGCATGGACGAGCGCGCCGAGCGCGCGCCGCCGCCGTAGCGGGTTCCCGGGTCGCGGGTTCAGCGCGGGCCGAGGCGCCGGAACGCCTCGCGATCGGCCTCGCCCGGGATCGCGAGCGCGAGGAGCTGGTACAGCTCGCGCGCGTCCCGGGCTCGCGTACAGACCCGGCGGACGATGATCCGTGCGAGGGGGCCGACGTAGGGCGCGAGGTCGCGCCGGGCGCGCTCGAGGACGGCCGGGTCCCACTCGGCGACCGGCGTCGCCACGGGCAGCTGGCTCGTCCGCCGCTCCCGCGCGGGCGCCGTCGCGCTCAGCTCCGCGGTGCACCACGCGAGGAAGGTCTTCCGGTCCGCCGCCGACGGGATGAAGGCCGCGAGCTGCTCGCAGGCGTCGTCGAGCGACACGGCGCCGGCGGTGACCCTCTTCACGAGCCGAGATGCGACGGGGCCGAGGAGCGGAGCGAGGCGCTCCTCGACCCGCTTCTCGAAGGTGGGCGCCCGCCCGGACGGTGGCGTGCCGTCGGAGCTGTCGCGGCGGCGCGGGACGCCGGGGCGTGAACGGGGCCGCTCGATCCGCGACGGCGGCGAAGCTGCCTCTGCCGCATCGTCCCGCATCCTCCAGGACGGCGGCGACGCGCGGGCGCTCGCGACCTGCGGGCGGGTCGAGGAGGCGGGGCGGGAAGCGGCGACGGACCGCGCGCCGCTGCGGGGAAGCACCTCGGTGGCGTACGACCGCTCCGCGTCGCCCTCGACCGCGAGGGGGAGCTCGGCGGCGAGGAGCGCGTCCCGCATCTCGTCCGCGCTCGCCGGGCGCTCCTCGCGCGCGGGCGCCAGCGCCTGCACCACGATCCGCTCGAGGTCCGGCGACACCGGCCGTCCCCGGCGAACGCCCGGCGGCGGGACGGGCTCGGACAGGTGCCGGTGCAGCATCTCCATCGGGGTGCGCCCGTCGAACGGCAGCTTGTGCGTCAGCATCTCGTAGAGGACGACGCCGAGGGAGAAGAGATCGCTCCGCGCGTCGACGTCGCCGCCGCGCAGCTGCTCAGGGCTCATGTAGCCGGGCGTACCGCAGACGAGGCCCGCCTGCGTGAGCGTCGAGGCGCTCGCGCCGGCCGCCAGCACCTTCGCGATCCCGAAGTCGAGGACCTTCACCGAGTCGGGCGCGTCGCGCCGGCGCTCGATCATCACGTTCTCGGGCTTGAGGTCGCGGTGCAGGATCCCGGCCCCGTGCGCCTCGGCGAGCGCCGACAGGATCTGCGCGCCGATGTGGACGACCCGACCCTCCGAGATCGGCGCCTCCTCGGCGATCACCTGCGCCAGGCTCTTCCCGGCCACGTACTCCATGACCATGAAGATCAGGCCGTCCTTCGATCGCCCGAAGTCCGTCACCGAGACGACGTTCGGGTGGCGCAGCCGCGAGGCGGCGCGCGCCTCGCGCTCGAACCGGTGGACCATCGCGGGCTGCGCGAGCAGCGCCGGCTTCACGATCTTGAGCGCGACGGGCGCGTCGAGCTTGTTGTGGATGGCGCGGTAGACGTCACCCATCCCGCCGCTGCCGATCTTGCGCTCGATCGCGTAGGTGTCGTTGATCGTTTGCCCGACGAGCGGATCGAGCTCCTCGCCGGGCGGCGGATCCGGCACGAGACGCGACCCGCACGATCCGCAGAAGATCGCGCCCGGGATCCCCTGTTCACTGCAGGTCGGGCAGGTCGACATCTCGGAGCGAGTCATAAGGCGCTGGCCGCGAGCGTGCTCCTCGCTTCCGAGCGCGAGGAACGCGGCGTTCGCGGCGAGCGCGCCGGACGGGTGGTCCGGCGCCGAACGATGGGGTCACCCCGGGCCGTCGTCCACCTCCTGGGCCCGGGGCTGCGGCCGGGACGGGGTGGCGTCCGCACGGCCGCACCGCCGCTCCGGCGCGTGGCGACTAGCCGTTCGCGTAGACGACCTCGAGGAACGTGCTCGGCCGCGGGCTCATGGCGGCGCGGAGGCACCGTAGGTAGCAGCGCGTACCGAAGAGCCGGACGATCGTGAACGAGTGACGGAACACATCCTTGCCGGTGATGACGCCGCGCATGTCCTACCTCCTGCCCGTAGGACTCGGGCGACCATCGGATGCTGACGCGGCGCGATCACTTGCCCGCGCCGGCGCCCTTCAGCTCGGCGAGGTCCTTCTTGGCGCGCGTGGCGGCGGTCGTCCCGGGGTACCGCTGCGGGATCTGGGCGAGGAGCGTGGCGGCGTCGTCCTTCATGTCGAGCTGGATCATCGACTCCCCTGTCCGGAGGAGGGCGTCGGGCGCCCGGTCGGAACGGGGGAACTCGGTCGCGACCTTGCCGAACTCCGCGATCGCGTCCCGGTATCGTCGCTCGCCGAACGCCAGTTCGCCGAGACGGAAGTGCGCCTCGGCGGTCGCCGGATCCGTCGGATAGTCCGCGGCGTACTGCTCGTACAGCCCGCGCGCGACGGCCTTGTCTCCCTTGAGCTCCTGCTCCCGCGCGAAGGCGAGCACGCTCGTCTTGTCCTGGGACGTGCTCGTCTTGTCCTGCCGCGCGCCCGGGTTCGCCGGGAGCGGCACCACCGCGGACGGGGCGGGGGGTGGCTGGGACGCGGTCGCCTCCGGCGTCGCGCGGCGCGCCGGCTTCTCCGGGGGCCGCCTCGCCGCGGCGCCGCTCTTCCGGGGCTGCGCGACGCTCTGCTCGACGGCGGCGAGGCGCTGCCCGTACTCGTCGAGCGTCGTGCGGAGCCCCTTCAGCTCGTCGGAGACCTCGCCCTGGGACGTCTGCGCTGCGTTGCGAGTGGAAGCTTCGAGCGCGTCCAGCCTGCTCTTCAGCTGGGCGAGCGTGGCGTCGGTCCGCTGCGACTGCTCCCGGAGCGTCGCGACCTCGGCCTCGACCTGCCCGCTGGGGCTCCCACCGTCGCCGCCGGCGCGGCTCTCGGCCCCCGGCCCATGCTCGCTCGGAGTCACGCAGGCTCCCGCGAGGAGCGCGGCCGCGACCACGCCTCCGCGCACGAGAAGACCCGCCCCGCGCCGCGCGGCGCGGAGCCCGACCATCGCAGGGTGCACAGGCATGTCCACGTCTCCTTCTTCCCTCGAGTGAGCCGGAGGCGAACGAAGGGCCACCGGTCCGGCGGGCTGACACGAGAGGACTCTTCTACGCACCCTCACTCTGCGGCGCCGACCGCTCCTCCGCGTCCTCGGACCTCCCGGCGCCCCATCAGAGCGATGTGCCGCCGTGCGCGAGGGCGAATCCATGGAGCGGTTCCAGCCGTGCGTGGGCCGACCGACGTCCATCCCGCGCGCGTCCGGGTGGCAGCGGGGCGCTGCTCCGCCGGGAGGATCGATGCGACTGCTCGCGAAGTTCAGCCTCATCTTCGTCGTGGTGTTCGGGCTCGGTCTCGGCGCGGCCGCTTACCTCTTCTACGGCCTCCTGCAGCGAAACGCCCGCGATCAGGTGCTCTACAGCGCGCAGCTGATGATGGACACCGCGCTCGCGATGCGCAGTTACACCACCAACGAGGTGAAGCCGGCGATCACGGACATGTTCGAGCAGCGCGTGAAGGCCGACCAGAACGACGACGTGTTCCGCGACCTGTGCGCCAAGCGCGGCTTCACGGCGAAGCGCGTGTTCCGGCCGCAGACCGTCCCCGCCTACTCCGCGACGCAGATGTTCAACGAGCTGCGGAAGAAGTACCCCGACTACCTCTACAAGGAGGCCACGCTCAACCCGACCAACCCGCGCAACCGCGCCGTCGACTGGGAGGAGGACCTCATCAAGGTCTTCAGGAACCGTCCCGAGATGAACCTCTACGACGGGGAGCGCGACACGCCCTTCGGCCGCGCGCTCTTCCTCGCGAAGCCCATGCGCGCCGCGTCCTCCTGCATGGAGTGCCACTCCGTCCCGAGCGCCGCGCCGAAGGAGATGGTCCAGCTGTACGGGACGAACAACGGCTTCGGGTGGAAGCAGGGCGACGTCGTCGCGGCGCAGATCGTCACCGTGCCCGTGTCGCTCCCGGTCCAGATGGCGGATCACGCGTTCCGGCGGCTCCTCCTGTCCATCGTGGCGGTCGGCCTGCTGACGCTGCTCGTGCTCGACGCGCTGCTCTACGTGACGGTGATCCGCCCGGTGAGCCGGTTCGCGGCCCGCGCCGACGAGATCAGCAAGGGCCAGCTCGACGTCCCCGAGCTGCCGGTGCGGGGCAAGGACGAGATCTCGGTGCTCGCGGCCGCGTTCAACCGGATGCACCGGAGCGTCACCGCCGCGATGCGGATGCTGGAGGACGAGCCGGAGCCGCCGCCCGGCGGCGAGCCCGACCAGGAGTGAACGGGCGCTACTCGTCGAGCCCCTGCTTCTGCACGAGCTCTGCGAGGCGCTTCTTGAGCCGCTCGAACCGCTTCATGAGGGCGAGCGGCTGCACGCGCTGTCCGCCGGAGGAGAGGATGTCGGCCACCTCCTCCCACGAGAAGCCACGATCGAGCCGGAGCGCGAGGAGCGACTGGTCTTCCTGGGAGAGGGCCTGCCGCAGCTTCTCGAGCGCGTCCCGCTGCCGCTCGACGCGCACGACCGTCTTCGTCCGGATCGTCTCGGCGATCTGGGACGCCTCCCCGGTCGCGAAGCGCTGCCCTCGGCGGTGCCACGCGTCGTTGCGGAGGCTCAGCGCGGAGTTCCAGGCGATGCGGAAGGCCCACGTCCGGAGCGACGACTGCCCGCGGAAGCTCGGGAGCCCCCGCCACAGCCGCTCGGAGAAGTGGGAGAAGGCGTCGGCGGCGTCCTCCTCGTCGCGGAGCACGGAGCGCAGGAAGCGGAGGATCTCCGGGCCGAGAGCGAGCAGCGCCTGCGTCGCAGCACCCGATGCGTCGCCGGCGTCCACGAGCCGCTGCACGGTGTCCTGGAGCGACTCCTCGCCCGCGCGGTTCTCGTTCTCCATGCGGTTCTCGTTCTCCATGGCGTCGTGTGTAGGCCGCTGCCGCTGGCGCCGCCACGCGGGCGCTCGCGCCGGACGGGTCGGCGACGTCGGGGGACTTCGACGGGGGACACGGCCGGTACGACGAGCGCGACCTCGGCTCGACCGCACCGGTGAGGCGTGCGGTCGAGCGCGAGGTCATGCGGGGTCTGGAAGGACGCGCGAGGTGCGGTGCTCGAGGCGACTATGCCGACTGGGAGACCGTCTGGCTCTGGTTGCCGAGGACGATCGTGAGGCTGGCGCCGTCGCCCAGGGTCACGTTCCCGAGGATGTCGACGACCTCGGACTGGCTCTGGCTCACCGACTGCTTCGAGCCCTTGTGGCCGTCGTGACCGTGGCAGTGGTGCTTCCCGTGGCCATGCCCACCGGAGACCGCGGCCAGAACGTCGTCCCCGAGCATCGTCATCGCGTTCATGCTGTTCATCCTTCTCGTCCTCGTCCTTCGTTTGGAGTGATTGCTGCGGTTTGGACCGTCGGTCGGCTCGGCCTCTCCTCACCGTCCGTCAAGCCCGTCGTACCGAAGAGACTCGCCGCTGCCGAGAAGCTGACATCGAATTCCGCGGCTTCGGAGCGCCCGGGCGAGCCGGGATCCGCAAGCGACACGACCTCGCCCCGACCGCACCGGAGTGCGGTCGAGCGCGAGGTCGCGGGTGCCTGGGACGACCCCCAGGCAGCGGCGCCGCGGGAGGACGACTACGCCGACTGCGACGCCGACTGGCTCTGGTCCCCGAAGGAGATCGTGACGCTCGAGCCGCCGCTGAGGGACAGGTCGCCGCCGATGTCGACGCTCTCGCTCTGGGTCTGGGTCACCGTCTGCTCGACGCGCTTGTAGGAGGGCCGCTTGCACTTCTTGTGGCCGCCGGAGACCGCCGTCAGAGCCTCGTCCCCGAGCATCGTCATCGCCTTCACGTCCATGTGTTCGCCTCTTCTGCGTTCGAGTGATTGCTGCGCTGGTGGACCGTCGGTCGGCTCGGCCTCTCCTCACCGCCCGCTCGGCCCGTACGCTGGAGAGACTCGCCGCGGCCGGGAAGCTGACATCGCAGCGCACATCCCGGCGCGCCGGCCCCGCGGATCGCGGATCCGCAAAGGACACGACCTCGGCTCGACCGCACCGGTGAGGTGTGCGGTCGAGCGCGAGGTCGCGGGGAGGCCTGGAACGACCGCCAGGCGCGGTGCTGCCGGAGCTACGCCGACTGGGTCGCCGACTGGCTCTGGTCGCCGAAGGTGATCGACAGGCTCGAGCCGCCGCTGAGCGACACGCTGCCGCCGATGTCGACGCTCTCGCTCTGGCTCTGGGTCACCGACTGGTCGACGCGCTTGAAGTAGGGCCGCTTGCACTTCTTGTGGCCGCCGGAGACCGCCGTCAGAGCCTCGTCCCCGAGCATCGTCATCGCCTTCACGTCCATGTGTTCTCCTCTTCCTGCGTTCGAGTGATTGCTGCGCTGGTGGACCGTCGGTCGGCTCGGCCTCTCCTCCCCGTCCGCTCGGTCCGTTCATCGGAGAGACTCGCCGCGACGGAAGACCTGACATCGACGGCTCGCATCCCGCTCGTCCCCCTCGTGGAACCCGGATCCGCGAACGACACGACCCCGGCTCGACCGCACCGGTGAGGCGTGCGGTCGAGCGCGAGGTCGCGGGGAGGCCTGGAAGAGCTCGCCAGGCGCGGTCCGGCGTGGCGACTACGCGGACTGGGTGGCCGACTGGCTCTGGTCGCCGAAGGTGATCGTGAGGCTCGAGCCGCCCTCGAGGGTCAGGTTGCCGCCGATGGTGACGGTCTCGCTCTGGGTCTGGGTCACCGTCTGGTCGACGCGCTTGTACCAGCCCTTGTGCTTCCCGTGGCCGCCGGAGACCGCCATCAGAGCCTCGTCCCCGAGCATCGTCATCGCCTTCACGTCCATGTGTTCTCCTCTTCTGCGTTCGAGTGATTGCTGCGCTGGTGGACCGTCGGTCGGCTCGGCCTCTCCTCACCGCCCCGCTCGGCCCGTTCGGTCGGAGAGACTCGCCGCGAGGAAGGACCTGACATCGGGACCCGGACGGCCCCTTCCCGAGCGCGGCACCTCCAGGGCGCGCTGGTCAGATCGAAGGCGTTCGCGCGTCCATACCCGCGGGAGGTCGACATGCGCGGGAGCAAGACCAGCAGGAACACCGGGGGAGCGGATTCCGAGTCGGCCAGGGCGAGGAAGCGGGCGGCGTTCATCGCCACCATCCGCCAGGCGTCGCAGGTGGAGCTCCCCGCCCGCGCGCCGACGACGCGCGCCGGTGGCCAGGTCGTGAAGGCCGGCACGGCGAATCGTCCCGTCGAGGAGCGTCCGCGCGCCAGCACGACCCGTCCCGTCGAGGCGCGGGCGCGCGCCGCCGCGGCCACGACCATCGTGCAGGTGAGAACCGCCCAGCCCCCGACGCGCGCGCAGCCTGCACAGCCTCCGCAGCCTGCGCAGGCTCCAAGGCCCGCGGGGCCGGCGCAGCCCACGGGAGCCGCGGCGGCCCCGAGGCTCTTCCGCGACGAGGCGCTGAAGCACCGCCTCGCCTACGAGGAGGGAAGAGGCCTCGTGCGTGTGTCGCCGCCGTGGACCTGGGCGCTCCTGTGGGTGGTGGTGGCGGCCCTCGTCGCCGCGCTCGCCGCGTCGTTCGTGGGCGAGGTGGAGGTCACCGGCCGCGGGCGAGGCATCCTTCGTCCCGCCGCGGGCGTGCGCGTCCTCACGAGCCAGCTCGGCGGCACCGTCGTCCGCGTCGAGGCGCGCTCCGGCGAGCGGGTGAAGCCGGGGGCCGCGCTCCTGCGCATCGAGTCCCCGAGCGTCCAGGCCGAGCTGCTCGCGGCCGATCGCGAGCTCGAGGCGCTCCGCACGAAGTACTCCGCCGTGGCGTCCCAGCAGGACCAGCACTACACGGAGCAGATCGAGAACCTGAAGGCGCGGGCGCAGCGGGGGAGCGAGCAGATCGCGAGCCTGAGGAGCTCCGTGAGCCACTACGAGCGCCGCGTGGAGGCCGATCTCGGGCTTCTCAAGAAGGGGCTCGTGAGCGACATGGCGGTGAGCGAGTCGCGGGACGCCCTCGCCCAGGCCCAGCGTCAGCTGAGCGGCGCCGAGCAGGCGCTCGACCAGACGCGCCAGGAGCTCGCCTCGCTCGAGAGCCGCCGCCAGGACGACCTCTGGGGGCGCCAGCAGCTCCTCGCCGCGGCGCAGAACAAGCGCGACGCGCTGGCGGTGGTCCTGAAGCAGGGCGTCATCCAGGCTCCCGAGGGCGGCACCGTCGAGGCCCTGCTCGTGCGCGAGGGCGAGGTGGTCCAGCCCGGGCAGGTGGTCGGGAAGCTCGTCCCCGTCGACTCGCGCCTCCAGGTCGTGTCGTTCCTCGCCGAGCGCGACCGCGCGTTCGCGAAGCCGGGCGACTCCGTCGAGCTCGAGCTCGATCAGCTGCCGCACGCGCAGTACGGGACAGTGCGGGGACGGGTGGCGCGCATCGGCGACGACCTCGCCTCGGCGGCGGAGGTCCGGGACGCGTTCGGCGACGACCAGAAGCTCCCGCCGAGCTACCGCGTCGAGATCGAGGTCACCGACGCCGCGGCCGCGGACGCCGCGCACGTGAAGCTCCGCACCGGCGGCCTCATGAACGTGCGCTTCACGCTGCGTCGCCAGAGGCTCGTCACGCTCGTCCTCAAGCCGCTCCAGAGGTGGTTCCGATGAGGTTCCGTCGACGCCGCGTGCGGTTCGTGCCGCAGATCGAGATGACGGAGTGCGGCGCGGCGAGCCTCGCGATGGTCCTCGCCTTCCACGGCCACCACGCGCCCCTCTCCGAGCTGCGCCTCGCCTGTGGCATCTCCCGGAGCGGCGCCGACGCGCTGGCGATCGCGCGCGCGGCGCGCGGCTACGGGCTCGCCGTCCAGGGCGTCCGGGTCGAGATGGAGCAGCTCGGGCAGCTCACGCTGCCGGCCATCCTCCACTGGGACTTCGACCACTTCCTCGTCCTCGAGCGGGTCACGTCCACCCACGCCGTCCTGGTGGACCCGGCGAGCGGCCGCCGCACCATCACCCTCGACGAGATGGGGCGCCACTTCACCGGCGTCGCGCTCATGCTCTCGCCGACGCCGTCCCTCGAGCCGCGCACGCGGACCCGGCCCAGCCTCGGCAAGTACCGCGAGATCTTCCGGAGCTCCCTGCCGAGCCTCGCGCAGATCCTCCTCGCCTCCGTCGGGCTCCAGATCGTGGGGCTCCTGTTCCCGGTCGCCACCCAGATCCTGGTGGACTCGGTGGTCGTCCCCCACCAGCCCGCCTTCCTCTGGGGCCTCGCCATCGCCCTCGCGGCCGCGGTGGTCACGAAGGCGCTCCTCGGGCTCGTGCGGAGCTTCGTGGTGCAGGGGCTCCGGACCGTCCTCGACTTCACCCTCATGACGCAGTTCCTGAGCCACCTGCTCCGCCTGCCGCTGGGCTTCTTCATGCAGCGCGAGGCGGGCGACCTGGTCCAGCGCGTCCACAGCAACGCCGCCATCCAGAACCTGCTCAGCAGCCAGTCCATCTCGGCGCTGCTCGACGGCATGCTGCTCGTCGGGTACGCGGCCCTGATGCTCGCGTTCGACTGGCGGCTCGGGCTCCTCATCATCGCCTTCGGGCTGATGCGCGTCGCGCTGCTCGCCGTCGTGCGCGAGCGCAACCAGCTCGCGATGGCCGCCGAGCTCACCGCGTCGGGTCGCGAGTACGGAGCGCTCCTCGAGGCGCTCAGCGGGCTCGAGACCACCAAGGCGAGCGGCGCGGAGAGCCGCATGATCCAGCGCTGGGCCCACCGCATGACGGGCCGTGTGAACGGCGCGCTCGAGCGGCGGAAGCTCGGCATCAACGCGAGCCACGCCACCGTGGTGCTGCAGGGGCTGGGGACCGCGCTCGTGTTCCTCGTCGGCGGCGAGCAGGTCGTCGCGCAGCGCATGACGCTCGGGACGTTCGCGTCGTTCCTCGCGCTGCAGGGCATGTTCATGGCGCCGCTCGAGTCGCTGCTCGAGACGGTGGCCCAGCTCCAGTACCTCGGGAACCACCTCGAGCGCCTCGACGACGTGCTCACGACGCCGCCGGAGCCGTCCGGCAGCGTCGACCCGGGCCGGCTCCGCGGCGCCGTGGAGCTGAGGGACGTGAGCTTCGGGTTCTCGGCGACCGAGCCCCCCACGATCGAGGGCGTCTCCGTGCGCATCCACCCCGGCGAGAAGGTCGCCATCGTGGGCCCCTCCGGCGCCGGCAAGTCGACGCTGGCGCGCCTGCTGCTCGGGATGCACCTCCCGACGCACGGGACCATCTCCTTCGACGGCCGGGACCTGCGCACGCTCGACCTGCAGAAGGTCCGCGATCAGATGGGCGTCGTCCTCCAGGACACCTTCCTCTTCGACGACACCGTCCGCGCGAACCTCTGCCTCAAGGACGAGGAGGTCCCCCTCGAGCGGCTCCGCGCGGCCGCGCGCATCGCCTGCGTGGACGAGGTGATCGACGCGATGCCGGAGGGGTTCGGCAGCCGCCTCGGCGACAACGGGAACGTCCTCTCCGGCGGGCAGCGGCAGCGGCTGAACCTCGCGCGGGCGCTCGTGCACGACCCCGCGATCCTCCTGCTGGACGAGGCGACGAGCGCGCTCGACCTCGACACGGAGCGCCGGGTCCACGAGAGCCTCGCCGGCCTCGGCTGCACCCGCATCCTCATCGCCCATCGGCTCGCGACGGTCCGGGACGCGGATCGCATCCTCGTGCTGCAGGCCGGCCGGATCGTCCAGGAGGGCACCTACGAGGAGCTCTCGACCTGCGACGGCCTCTTCCGATCCCTCGTGGAAGCCAAGGAGTTCGCCCATGCCTGACGCCGCCGCCGCCCCCGACACCACGCTCCGGCCGAAGACCGCGGCACCCCGCGTCGAGGGCCTCCCGGTCCGCGGGTTCGACGCCGTCGAGGCCGTCTGGCGGCTCCTGCGGCGCCACGGCCAGGAGGGCGGGCTGCAGGCCTTCCGCGAGGCCCACGACCTGCGCGGCTCCGCGGAGGCGCTCGCCGAGCCGCTCGAGCGCGCGGGGATCCAGGCGCGCCCCGCGATCGTCACCACCGACGAGCTCCGCTACCTCGACGTCCCCACGCTGCTCCAGCTCCGGGACGGCTCGTGGGTCGTCCTCGCGGATCGGACGCGGGACAGGCTCGAGCTCGAGGGGGCGAGCGGCGCGTGCACGACGAGGCCGGCCGAGCTCGGCCCCTTCCTCTCGGGATACGCGCTGGACGTCTCGCCGTCGCTGCCGCCGGGCAGGGGGCTCTTCCGCCGCCTCAAGGCGCTGGTTCTCCACTTCCGTCGGACGCTCGTGATGCTGGCGCTCGCGAGCCTCCTCATGCAGCTGCTCGCGCTGGTCGGCCCCGAGATCACCGCGACCGTCATGAACGACGCGCTGCCCGACCGCGCGCGCTCGATGCTCCACGTCGTGGCCGTGGGCGTCCTCCTCGTGGCCGTGTTCCAGGCCTGCCTGGGGTGGCTCCGGGATCGGGTCCTCCTGTTCCTCGTGACGAGGGTCGAGGTGTCGGCGGAGCGCGGGGTGCTGCAGCACCTCCTCCGGCTGCCGTTCCCGACCCTCGACCGGATGACCCTCGGCGACCGGCTCCAGGCGATCAACGGCGTGAGCGGCGCGCGCGAGCTCGTCGCCGAGCGTTCGCTCGCGGCGGTGCTGGACGGCGTGATGGCCCTCACGTTCGTCGCCGCGATGGCGGCGAAGATGCCGGCGGCGACCGTGGTGGTCGTGATCGTCGCGCTCGCGATGGGCGGGCTCGCCATGCTCATCGGCTCGGCGCAGGCGCGCCACCAGACCCGGGAGATCGAGGCGCAGGCCCGGGAGCGGGGGCTGCTCTCCGAGCTCGTCGCCGGCATCGGAACCATCAAGGCCGCGGGCGCCGAACGGCAGGCGCTCGAGCGGTGGCTGGGGCGCTTCCGGACGGAGCTCTCCCACGCGCTGAAGCGCCAGCGCCTCTCGCTGTGGAGCGACGTGGGGCTCGATACGATGCGCCAGGCGCTCTACGTCGGGCTGCTCGTCTGGGGCGGCGCGGCGATGCTCCGGGGCGAGCTGCTCATCGGCACGCTCATCGCGTTCGTCCAGCTCAGCAGCGGCTTCCTTGCGGCGGTCTTCGGGCTCGTCCGCGTCCACGTGGCGCTCGCCGTCCTCCGGCCGCAGCTCGCGAGGACGCAGCAGATCCTGAAGGAGGAGCCGGAGAAGCGGACGACGCGCCGCGCGGCCGCGGCGGCCCGCTCCGTCCCGGTCGCCATGGACGGCGTCTGGTTCCGCCACGGACCCGACTCGCGCTGGATCGTGCGGGGCCACTCGGCGGCGTTCGACGCGGGCACGAAGCACGTCATCACCGGCCCCTCCGGCTTCGGGAAGAGCACGATCATCCGCATGCTGGCGGGCCTCTACGTCCCCGAGGAGGGCTCGATCAGCGTCGGCGGGATGAGCCCCCAGGCGGCGGCGGGCGAGATCCTCTACCTGCCGCAGTTCGTGAACCTGTTCAGCGGCTCGATCATCGAGAACCTGCGGCTCCTGTCCGGCGGCGCGCCGGTGGCGCGGCTGCTCCAGGCGGCAGAGCTCACCGGCCTGTCCGAGCTCGTCGCGACCTTGCCGATGAGCTACGAGACGGTGCTCGTACCGGGCGGGAAGAACATCTCCGGCGGGCAGCGCCAGCTCATCGCCCTCACGGCCGCGATCGCGTCCGAGCGCAAGCTCCTGCTCCTCGACGAGGCGCTGTCGAACCTGGACCCCATCCGCGCCCGGACCATACGCAAGGTCCTCGACGCGCTCCCCGCGACCGTCATCGAGGCGCGCCACGTGGCGTGAGCCGGTGGCGGGCCGGCGCGCGTCGGTGACCACCTCGGGCCTACAGCCCTCCGCCGACCGCGCGGTTCAGGTCGGCGCGCGCGACGACGAGGTCGACGACCGTGCTCACCCAGGCGAGCCTCGCGTCCGCGAGCTTCAGCATGGCGTCGCGCACCTCGAGCTGGCTCCCGACCCCTGCGTCGAGCCGCTCGCGCGCGAAGCGGAGGGCGCCCTGCGCGGCCTCGAGGTTCTCCTGCACCGTCGGCGCCGTGTCGAGCAGCGAGGCGAGCTGCTCGCGCGCGACGCTCACCTCCGCCGCGACGGTCTGTTCCGCCTGGTCGACGAGCGCCCAGGCCCGGTGCGCGTCCGCCTCGGCGCGCTGCACGCCGGCGCGCGTCGAGCCGCCGGCGTAGAGGTTCCATGTGAGCGTCACCTGGGCCGTGAAGACGTACTGCCGCGACGGATTCCCGAGGAGCCCGAAGTCCCCGGTCAGGTCGGGCGTCGCCTTGTCGTAGCTCGCCTGGAGTCCCACGACCGGCCAGTACGCGCCCTTCGCCCGGGCGATCTCGAGATCGCCCGCCTCGCCCGCCAGCCGCCGGGACGCGAGGCCGGGGCGGCGCCGCCGCGCCTCCGCGAGGAGCGCGTCGACCGGCGGCGTCGCGGGCTGCGCCGGGAGCCGCGGCCCGGTCACGGTGTCCGGTGGCACCACCTCGAGCCCCGCTCCCGAGCCGAGGCCGATCACCGACGCGAGGTCGGTGCGTGCCCGCTCGAGGGCGGCGGCCTGCGTGCGCACCGCGATGCGATCGTTCCCCAGGTTGACGCGCGCGCTGTACGTGTCCGCCTTCGTCCCGCGCCCCGCGGAGAAGAGGGCGTCGGCCCGCTCGACCAGCTCCGCCGAGAGCGCCGCCGTCTGCCGGCGCACGTCGAGGGCGCGCTGCTGCTTCACCACCTCGTAGAACCTGCGCGTCACCTCGAACGCGGTGCGGAGGGTCGTCTCGTCGAGCTGCCGCCGCGCCGCCGCGGAGCGCGTCCGCGCCGCGGAGATCCCGTTCCAGCTCGCGAGGCCGTCGAACACGGTCCAGGTGAGCCCGAGGCCGAGCTGGTAGACGCCGAAGTCGTTCTTCGGATAGGTCACGGCCTCGCGGACGAAGTCCGGCGGCGGCGTCGGGTTCGGCACCACGTTCACCTGCTGCTGCTCGCCCTGGAACTGGTGGCCGAAGGCGCCGGTGAGGTCGAGGCGGGGCAGCACGCCCTGGTAGCTGAGCCGCACGTCGGCAGCGGCGGCCTCCTCGTCCGCGCGTGCGACGGCCACGTCGGGGTTTCGCCGCGAGGCGGCGGCGAGGGCCTCGTCGAGCGTGATGGGCGCTGCGCCGGCGAGCCAGGCGGACACGAGCACGGTCAGGGCAGTCATCTCTTCCCCCGATCGCCGGGTCCCGCCGGACGCGGCGCGGACCTCGGGACCGACTGCATCTGCCGCGGCGCGCGTCCCGTCACTCGCTGCTTGATGGGGCCCTACCCCGAGCGGCCCCCGCCGGCCTCAGCGGAGCAGCTCGTACAGGAGCGCGACGCCGGCGGCGGCGACCCCGACTGCCCCCAGGACGAGGCGCAGCGGGATCCGGCTCGCCCGCCCCTGGAGGCGCGCGCGCCACGTCTCGAGCCGGTTCGGTCGATCGAGCCGCTCCTGGGTCGCGAGGAGCGCGTCGAGCCACGCGCGGCCGTTCAGCGGCCGCGCCGCGGGATCGGCCGACAGCGCGCTCCGGAGGAGCGCCTGGAGGTCGCCGGGGACGCCGGGCGCCTCGACGGCGGGACGAGCACCCGGGTCGAGCACGGCGCTCGAGCTCCGCGTGACGCGATACGGCAGGTTCCCAGTCAACGTCTCGCAGAGCATGGTGGCCGCGGCGAAGACGTCGGTGCGCGGGTCCTGCCTCCCGTTCCGCCACTGCTCGGGCGCCATGTAGGCCGGAGTCCCCACGGCCCGGACGTCCTCGCCGCCGAGCACGCTCGCGATGCCGAAGTCGAGGACCTTGACCGCGCCGGTCGAGCAGACGAACACGTTCGCCGGCTTGAGATCGCGGTGGACGACCCCGGCGGCGTGCGCGTGCTCGAGCGCCCAGGCGATCTCGATGGCGATCTCGAGGGCGCGCGACACCTCGAGCCGCTCGCGCCGCATCGTCTCCTGCAGCGTGGCGCCACGGAGCAGCTCGAGGACGAGGTACGGGCCGCTCTGGCACGTGCCCGCGTCGTACAGCGTCACGATGTTCGGGTGGGTGAGCTGCGCGATCGCCTCCGCCTCCTTCTGCAGCCGCTCCTGACGGAGGAGGACCTGGGAGCTGCCGCCCGGCCGGACCGCCTTGAACGCGACGCGCCTGCGGAGGTGGCGGTCCTCGGCCTCGAACACCACGCCGAAGCTGCCGCGGCCGAGCTCGCGGACGAGCTCGAAGCGCCCGATCACCGAGCCCGGGAAGAGGACGTCCTGCCACGACTGCTCCGTGGTCGGCGCGCGGGCGAGCTGCTGCATGACCGCGGTGATGCCCCCCGGCCGGATCGCCGGAGGGGGAGCCGCGTGCGCGGCATCGGGTCCGAGCGCGGGGACCTCGATCGGCGGCGCGGGGAAGGTGAGGCGCAGCGGGCCGATGTCCAGCTCGGCGCCGGGCCCGAGCTCGACCGCGACGCGCGGCGGCACCAGGTCTCCGTCGAGCACGCTGCCGTTGGTCGAGCCGAGGTCCGTGTAGCGCCGGCCGTGGCCCGAGAACTCCACGACGCCGTGCGACGCCGACACGAACCGGTGCGGGAGCGAGAGCTCGTTGCGTGCGCTCCGTCCGATCCGGACCGGAGAGTGCGCGAACGTGTGCTCCACGACCGACCCGTCGGTCGTGTCCTCGACGCGCACGATCAGTGTCGCCGCGCGCCCGCCGGCGAGCGGTGACCGACCCGGCTCCACGCCGGAACACCTTGCCCTCGCGGTACGCGCGGGCAACGCCCGGTCCGGGTCGCGGTGTCCGGGACGCTCGCATCAGAGGTCGATGACGATGACCGACCGCCGCGGGCGGTCCGGCTCGGTCTGGTTGCGCGGCATCCGCTCGGGCGCGGGGATCTCCAGGAACGGCCGGGGCTGCTCCGCCTCCTCGCGCTCCCGGCGGCGCCGCTTCAGCTCCTCGATCATCCAGGTGGGGGGCATCATCGTCTCGTCTCCTCGGTCAGGCGTCCTGATCGGCAGACGCGAGAGGCGCGACGTGCTGACGCGCCTCGGGCGGGATGGCGCCGGAAACGGCGCACGCGGCCACCCGCTGGACCGGCGATCCGGCGTACGCTCCCGGAGCGAAGACGCCCGCGTCGCGGGCGCCGCCCGAGGACGCGAGCCATGGCCGCCCGCACGGATCCTCCCGAAGTTCAGCCCGAGCCCGTGCCGGCGTACCTCCGCATCGCCGCGGACGTCCTGGCGGACCTGGGCACGGATGCACGGACGGGCCTGCCGGCGGGCGAGGTCCGGCAGCGCCTGGCTCGGTACGGCCCGAACGCGCTTCCGGTTGCCCCCGCCGTCCCGGCGTGGCGCCGCTTCCTCGCCCAGTTCCGGGACGTCCTCACGGTCCTGCTGCTCGTCGCCACGGCGGTGTCCTTCGTCGCCTGGTCGATCGAGCGCGACGCGCCGGCTCCGTACGAGGCGCTCACCATCCTCGCGATCGTGCTGCTCAACGGCGTGCTCGGGTTCCTCCAGGAGCGGCGCGCAGAGCAGGCCCTCGCCGCCCTGGAGGCGATGTCCGCTCCGGTCGCGCGCGTCCGCCGCGACGGCGAGCAGCGGCTGGTCCCGACGGCGGACCTCGTCCCGGGCGACATCCTGCTCCTCGAGGAGGGTGACACGATCGCGGCCGACGCGCGGGTCCTCGAGCCGATCGCGCTCCGGGCCGCCGAGGCCGCGCTGACCGGCGAGAGCACCCCGGTGTCGAAGACGGCCGCGCCGATCCCCGGAGAGGCGGCGCTCGGCGACCGCCGGAACATGCTCTTCGGCGGGACCTCGATCGCCGCCGGCCGCGGGCGGGCCGTCGTGACCGCCACCGGGCCGTCGACGGAGCTCGGCCGGATCGCGGCCTCCCTCCGCGAGACGGAGGAGACCGCCACCCCGCTCCAGCGGGAGCTCGATCGCGTCGGCAAGCTGCTCGGCGGCGCGGTGATCGCCATCGCCGTCGTGATCGGAGCCACGATCGTCGCGCTGCAGGAGGTGCGATCGCTGGCGGCGATGGTGGACGTGCTGCTGCTCGCGGTCTCGCTGGCGGTCGCGGCGGTCCCGGAGGGCCTCACGGCCATCACGACCATCGTGCTGTCGCTCGGGACGCAGCGCATGGCCCGGCGGAACGTCATCGTGCGCCGGCTCGCGTCGGTCGAGACGCTCGGCTCGACGACCGCGATCTGCTCCGACAAGACTGGGACCCTCACGCGGAACGAGATGACCGTCCGCGCGGTGGTGACGGCGAGCGGCGCCGTCGAGCTGACCGGGGTCGGGTACGACCCCTCCGGCGAGGTCCGCCGGGACGGGGCGCCGGTCGACGACGCCGCGCTGCTCGAGGAGGTCGAGCGGACGCTCGGGGCGGGAGCGCTGGCGAGCAACGCCGTGCTGCTCGAGCGGGACGGCCGCTGGACGATCCAGGGCGATCCGACGGAGGCGGCGCTGGTCGTGGCGGCACGCAAGGTGGGGCGGACCGCGGAGCGCCTCGACGCGCGCTTCCCCCGCGTCGGCGAGGTGCCGTTCACCTCGGAGCGGAAGCTCATGAGCACCGCGCACGCGGACGCCGAGGAGGCCACGCGGGTCGTCGTCTTCGCGAAGGGGGCGCCGGACGTCCTCCTGCCGCGCTGCGTGGAGGAGCGCGTCGGCGCCGGGACGCGCGCGCTCGGGCCGGCGCGCCGCGAGGAGATCTCGCGCGCGGTGGACGCGCTCGGCGCGGCGGCGCTCCGCACGCTCGCGGTCGCGTACCGCACGCTGGACCGCGGCGCCCTCCCGGGCGCGCCGACCGAGGACGTGGAGCAGGGCCTCGTGCTCCTCGGCGTGGTCGGGATGATCGATCCGCCGCGCGCCGAGGCTCGCCCCGCGGTCGCCCAGGCGAAGGGCGCGGGCGTGCGCCCGATCATCATCACCGGCGATCACCCGCTCACGGCGTCGGCGATCGCCGCCGAGCTCGGGATCGCGCCGAAGGGCGCCCGCGCGGTCGTCGGGACGGAGCTCCAGCGCATGGACGATGCGCGGCTCCGGGTGGTCGTGCGGGAGACCTCGGTCTTCGCCCGGGTCGCGCCGGACCACAAGCTGCGGATCGTCCGCGCGCTCCAGGCGAACGGCGAGATCGCCGCGATGACGGGCGACGGCGTGAACGACGCGCCGGCGCTGAAGGCGGCCGACATCGGCGTCGCGATGGGGATCGCCGGGACGGACGTGGCCAAGGGGGCCGCGGACATGGTCCTCGCCGACGACAACTTCGCCTCGATCGTCGCGGCGGTCGAGGAGGGGCGTTCGATCTTCGCGAACATCCAGCGCTTCCTGCGGTACCTGCTCTCGTCGAACATCGGCGAGGTGCTCGTCATGTTCCTCGGCGTGGTGCTCGCGCCCGTGATCGGGCTCGTGCCCGGGCCGGGGTCGGCGGTCGTCGTGCCGCTGCTCGCGACGCAGATCCTCTGGATCAACCTGCTCACCGACGCCGGTCCGGCGCTCGCGCTCGGCGTCGAGCCGGCCGATCCCGACGTGATGCGGAGGCCGCCCCGCGATCCGCGGAGCAGCGTCGTCGGCACCCGGGCCTGGATCGACATCGTCCTCGTGGGCGCCGTCATGGCCGTGGGCACGCTCGGCGTCATGGACTGGGCGCTCCCCGGCGGGCTGATCGAGGGGACCGCGCCGGCGGGGCGGGGGCTCCGCTACGCGCAGACGATGGCGTTCACGACGCTGGTGCTCTTCCAGCTCTTCAACACCTTCGCGGTGCGGTTCGAGGCGCACAGCGCGTTCCACCGAACGTTCGCGAACCGCTGGCTCTGGCTCGCGGTGCTCTCGTCGGCCGCCCTGCAGGTCGCGGTCGTCCACCTGCCGTTCCTGCAGCGCGCGTTCCGGACCGTTCCGCTCGGGGCGCGCGACTGGCTCGTGTGCCTCGCCGTCGCGAGCGCGGTGCTGTGGGTGACGGAGCTGAAGAAGCGGCTCGTGCGCGCCCGGTGACGGGCGGTCAGCGGGCCTTCGCGGCCGCGCGCGCGAAGGCCGGGGCCGCGCGCGCGATCACCTGCTCGTCCACGCAGAACGTGAGGCGGAAGTGGCCGGGGAAGCCGAAGCCGCGCCCCGGCACCGCGAGCACGTTCTCCTCGAGGAGGAGCTCCACGAAGCGGCGGTCGTCCCCGCCCGGCGCCTCCGGGAAGAAGTAGAACGCCCCCTGCGGCATCGCGAAGCGGATCCCGGCGCCGCGCAGCGCCGCCGCCATGGCGTGCCGCCGCCGGTCGTAGATCGCGACGTCCACCGTCTCGTCCACGAGCTGCTCGACGAGCCGCTGCCCGAGCACGGGCGCGTTCACGAACCCGAGCGTCCGGTTCGTCATCGTCAGCGCGTCCACGAGGAGCTGCACGTCGGGCATCGCCGGGTTCGCCGCGAGGTAGCCGACCCGCTCGCCCGCGAGGGACAGGCTCTTCGAGAAGGAGCCGACGACCACCGTGAACGGGGAGACCGGGAGGACCGGAGGGACCGTGGCGCCGTCGTAGGCGAGCGCGCGATACGGCTCGTCGGAGACGAGGAAGATGGGGCGCTCGCGGCCGGCGTTCCGCCGCGCGAGCACCTCGCCCAGGGCCCGCAGCGTGGCGGCGTCGTAGATCCCGCCCGTGGGGTTGTTCGGCGAGTTCACGACGACGACGCGCGTGCGCGGCCCGATCGCCTCGTCGAGCGCGGCGACGTCGAGGGCGAAGCCGGGAGCCTTCGTCGGGACGGTCCGGAGCACGCCGCCGAAGTGCCCGGCGTAGGCGCCGTACTCGACGAAGTAGGGCGCCGGGCAGAGCACCTCGTCCCCCGCCTCGAGCACGGCGCGGAAGAAGGTGACGAGGCCGCCGGCGGCACCGCAGGTGAGGAGCACGTGCCGTGCCTCGACGGCGGCCTGCTGCTCCGCGGAGATCTTCCGGGCGAGGGTGGCGCGGACGGAGGGCAGGCCGGCGTTCGGGCAGTACCCGAGCCCCATCGGCGACACCGCGCGGTCGGCGAGCCCGCGCAGGACCGCTGCGGCGGCGGCCGGCGGGGGGACGTCCGGGTTCCCCAGGCTGAAGTCGAACACCTTGTCCGCGCCGACGCGCTGCTTCAGCTCGAGGCCGGCGTCGAACATGCGGCGGATCCAGGACGCGTCCTGCATCTGCTGGCGGATCTGGGGGCTCACGACGTGCATGGCGGGCTCCGGCTGGCGCGAGGGGCTCCCCTTTTACCGCATCCGGTGGCTCGCGGGCGCTCCCGGGAGACGGACTCCGGGCCCACGCTCGCCCGGTGGCTCTCGCCACGAACGGACTGCGTCGAGCCCGGTCACCGCCTCGCGTTCGCCTCGATCCAGCCGGCGAAGGCCTCGGCGAACTTGCGCAGGAACTCCCGCGTGCCCTCGTTGACGAGCTTCCCCGCCGGGTCGAGCAGGCTCGCGACGCCGCCGACGTACGCCTCGGGCTGGGGCATCGCGGGGACGTCGAGGAAGACGAGCGACTGCCGGCGGTGATGGTTCGCGCCGAACGCGCCGAGCGCGCCCGGCGACACGCTGACGACCGCCCCCGGCTTGCCGCTCCACGCGCTGTGCCCGTACGGACGCGAGCCGACGTCGATCGCGTTCTTGAGGGCGCCCGGCACGGACCGGTTGTACTCCGGCGTGACGAAGAGCACGGCATCGGCCCGCCGGATGCGCTCGCGGAACGCGGTCCACGGCGCGGGCGCGGTCGCGCCGTCCTCGTCTTGATCGTAGAGCGGCAGCGCCCGGATCTCGACCAGCTCCAGCCTCAGCGCCGGAGGGGCGAGCTCCGCGATGGCGAGCGCGATCTTGCGGGTGAAGGACTCCTTGCGAAGGCTTCCGACGAGCACGGCGACATCGCGCGGCACGGTCATGGCTCCTCCCGCGGCGGGGCGTCGCAGCTATAGCGCGCAGGCGAGGCGGACGCCGCGCGGCGGGACGCGTCTCACGCGGGGCGGATCGCTCGCCGCCCGGCGCGCCCGCTCAGGTCGGGCTAGGGATCGTGCAGGAGAGCGATCATGGGAACCGCCCTCACCAGAACGCAGCTCGACGAGCTCCGCCGCAGGCTCGAGGAGGAGCGCGCCCGCATCCTGCGCGTCCTCCAGACACCGGTCGCCACGTCTCCGCCGGAGGCGCGGGGCCCGGAGTTCGAGGAGGAGGCGCAGCGCGAGGCGGAGCGGGATCGGGAGCTCGGCGTCGTCGCGCGGGAGCGTGCGCTCCTCGCGGAGGTCGAGCGCGCGCTCGCGAAGCTCGACGAGGGGAAGTACGGCGTGAGCGAGACGACCGGCGACCCCATCCCGTACGCGCGGCTCGCGGCGGTGCCGTGGGCGCGCCAGGGCGTGGACGAGTGAGGATTCGGCCGGCGCCGTCCCGGCGCCGATCCCGGGCGTCGTCCACGACGCCGCTCGACCGCTGCGGGCCTCGGGCCGCAGCGCGTCCTCGATGATGTCGCAGAGCTCGAGCGACGCCGCTCAGGACCCCTGCTGCGCGGGCATCATCCCGCACCCGTGCTCCTGCATCTGCGCGGCGTGCTCCCGGACCGCCGCCTGGAGCCGCTGCACGTCGGCGGGATCGTTCGGCGTCACCTCGATTCGGGCGCCGTCGGGGAGATCCTCGACGGCCGCGCGCGACGGCGGCGGCATCGTCATCCCGGGCCGGCCTCCGCCCGCCATCGGCGCGTGGCCCGCCTCGCCGGAGGCGTGGTGGAGGTTGTGCATGTCGGCCATCGCGTGGACCCTCGCGCGCAGCGCGGCCGCCTGATCCGTCGTCGTCGTGAACGTCAGCGCCTCGCCCGAGGCCGTGTCCGCCGCGGAGACCTTCGTGCCGGGGACGTCCATCGGGCACATGCCTCCCATCCCGCGCCTGGGTGCGCCCGCGGGCGGAGCGGACGCGACGCGGGAGCTGGCCGCCGACTCGGTGGTACCCGGGTGCGGGTGGCTACAGGCGACGGCGAAGAGCGCGGCCGCCGGGATCAGGAGGCGACGAGTCATGGTCCACCGCGATAGCCGGAGGCGGAGGGCGCGGCCGGAGCCGGTCGGGGGGTCGCGCATGGCAGCGAGTGAGCCCCCTCACCCTGGCCCTCCCCGGTGGGCTCAGGATTCGTAATCTCGGCGCGAAACCTGACCGTGACTGTTCGTTGTCGCCGAGGACTTCACCCAGTCTCGTCCCGGAGCGATACCTTGCCCGGAGCGTATCTATCCATCCAGTCGTCCCCGAACACCCTCCGCGCCGAGATGATGTTGTGCGACCTGCAGACGATCCGGACGTTCTCGACGGTCGAGACGCCGCCGAGCGCGACCGGCTCGATGTGATCGAATTCCAGCTGGTGGGTGGAGCCGCAGATCTCGCCGGAGGGGAGCCGGAACTGGCAGCGGCCGCCGTCCCGCTTCCACACGGCCCGCTTCACGTGCGCCGGGATGTGACCGGCCTTCGCCGGCGGCGGCGTCTTCCGCGGCTTCGAGACGAGGCCCTTCCGCTTCGCGGATTTCTCGAGGAGGAGGTCGAGGCCAGCCTCGAGGAGCTCCTCCTCCGTCGCTCCCGGGCGCGCGTGGGCAAGCGCATCCTTCGCCGCCTGGAGCTTCTTTAGGAAGCGATCGGAGACGGTGAGGTGGAACCGGCGCAGGTCAGCGGTGAGGGGGACGACCTCGGCGGGCCTGTGCGTGGGGGCAGAAGTGTTCACTTCACGCTCAGTGAGTTCGCTTGACGAACCGGGCGTGCGGTTCCCCGCCGGTCCGACCTCGAGCGAAAGGATCGGGAGGACGAAGGCGGGGCCGGCGGCGACCTCGGAGGGCGCGGTCCGCACCGGAGAGACGATGGTCCGGGTCGGCGGCGCGGGTTGCGGCTGGAGCTGCGCCACGACCTCCATCGCCTCTCGCCGGGAGAGCCCGAAGAACCGGGGTAGCACGGTCTCCCAGTTCTGGGCGGTGACCACCCTCGCGGCCTCGACGATGGAGGTCAGGCACAACCGACCCTCGCCGAGCGCCTCGCCCACCGCGGGGACCTGCTGGATCAGCTCCGCCGCGACCTTCCGGTACTGGGCCGCCGCCTTGGAGAGCCGCAGCTCGCGGTGGAGGTACGCGAACAGCGAGGCGTGCCCGAGCGTCATCCACGCCCGGCGCCGGTCGAAGTCGGCGAGCGCCACGAGGAACGCCCCGAGGGCGGAATGTTCGCGGCGGAGGAGGGAGGCGAGGTTCGCGGAGAGCGTGCGTGCGGTGTCCATGAAGAGCACTCTCGCACGCGTTTTCGATGCCTCCTGGAACGCACGGAAACGGCCCGCTGACGAGCGAACGCGGAGTAGCGCCGCCGAGCCCCCTCGGCAACTTCCAGCGCGGCATCCCGCCGAGCCAGCGCTCCAGCAGCGCCGTTCTCGCGTGAGCCCGAGCGCGAGCGGCGGTTTTCGCCCGCCCTGCGTCAAGAGCAGAGTGAAGTTCCCGTTGGGTGCGGCCGAAATTCATCCGCGCTACGCCGGCAGCAGTGCGGAGGTGGTTCACTGAGAGTGGGTTCATCTGGCGAACCGGTGCCCTGTCGGTCCACGACACGGCACACGGGCCCCTCGTCGCATCGTTCGAACATCGAAGCCCGTTCCCGCGAAGACGCTCCCCCGCGCGCCCCGCGGATCGGCTCAGCTGCGCTCCGAATCACTGGCGCCACAACACAGGCTTCTTGTGGGCCGATCCCCACCGCGACGCCCCGTCCACGCAGCTCCGCCCCGGCCGTCCCGTCTTCTCAGCCCCTTCCCCGCTCATCTGCCAGCCACGAAGCCCCCCCGCGACCACGATCGCCGACGCGCCCGCGACCACGATCGCCGACACGCCCGCGATCACGATCGCCCAAACGCCCGCGCTCACGATCTCCGACACGCCCGCGCTCACGATCGCCCACACGCCCGCGATCACGATCGCCGACGCGCGGCCCTCGCAGATAACCGGCACGGGAAGACGAGGTCCGGGCGAGGGGCCTCACCCGAGCCGCGCCATCGCGCGCGCCGCGCCCATCGCGCGCGCGAGGTCGACGGCGCGGGCGCCCGCCGCGTCGCGGCGCGATGGGTCCGCGCCGCGCGCGAGGAGCACCTCCACCACCTCGACGCGGTCGAACATCGCGGCGAACATGAGCGGCGTCCGCCCCTCCGCGTCGGCGCCGTCGACGGCGGCGCCGTGCTCGACGAGCAGCGCGGCGAGCGCGGCGTCGCCCTTGAATGCGACGCCGGCGAGCGGCGACTGGCCGCGGTCGTTGCGGAGCTCGGGGTCGGCGCCGCGCTCGAGGAGGAGTCGCGCCGCGGCGGCGTGGCCGTGGTAGGCGGCGAGCATGAGGAGGGCGTCGCCCTTCTCGTTCCGCACCTCGGGCGGGACGCCGAGGTCGAGGAGGGCCCGGAGCGCCTCGGCGTCGCCGGTGCGGGCGTGCTCGAAGGCGGACCGCACGAGCGACAGCGCCCGGTCGTCGAGCGACGCGTGGGATGGGGCGGCGCTCACGGCGACCTCCGCGCGGCGGCCGCACGCTTCGCGGCGACCGCGGCCTCGACCCGCGCGCCGTAGTCCGGGTCGGCCTTCCTGAAATGTCCGATCGACCTCGCGATCACGTCGTCGCGGCTCACCTGCGCGAGGCTGCCTGCGAGGTTCTCGACGAGCCGCTCCCTCGCATCGGGCGCCATCACCCGGTACAGCGCGCCGGCCTGCACGAAGTCGTCGTCCTCGGCGTGGTGCACCGGGGCGGCCGGGCCGACGGCCCCGGAGACCTCGTAGGCGAGGTCGTAGGCCTCGCCGGTCTGCGCCGGGCCGTCGAAGCCGTTCGGCTCGTAGCTCCGCGCGCGACCGCCGTCGTCGTCGAAGCGCATCGCGCCGTCGCGCCCATAGTTGCGCGCGCCGCCCTCGACGCCCCTCGGCGCGTTCACGGGGAGGCGCGTGTGATTCACCCCGAGCCGGTAGCGATGCGCGTCGCCGTAGGCGAAGAGGCGCGCCTGCAGCATCCGGTCCGGGGACGGCCCGATCCCGGGCACGAAGTTCGCGGGGTCGAACGCGGCCTGCTCGACCTCCGCGAAGTAGCTGTCCGGCACGCGATCCAGGACGAGCCGCCCGATCGTGACGAGCGGGTGATCGCGGTACGGCCAGACCTTGGTCAGGTCGAACGGATCGAACCGGTAGTTCGCCGCGGCCGCCGCGGGCATCACCTGCACCTTCACCGTCCAGGAAGGGAAGTCGCCGCGCGCGATGGCGTCGTACAGGTCCTGCTGGTGGTGGGTGGGATCGCTCCCGCCGATCGCCGCCGCCTCCGCGGACGTCAGGCAACGGATGCCCTGGTCGGTCTTGAAGTGGAACTTCACCCAGGAGCGCTCGCCGGCGGCGTTCACCCACTGGTACGTGTGGGAGCCGAAGCCGTCCATGTGCCGGTACGACGCCGGGATCCCGCGATCGCCGAAGAGCCAGGTGAACTGGTGCGTCGCCTCGGGCGACCGGGAGAAGAAGTCCCACACGGCGTCCGGCTCCTGCCGGTTGGTGAACGGGTCGGGCTTCTGCGAGTGGATGAAGTCCGGGAACTTGATGCCGTCGCGCAGGAAGAACACCGGGGTGTTGTTCCCGACGAGATCCCAGTTGCCGTCCTCGGAGTAGACCTTCAGCGCGAACCCGCGCGGATCGCGGGCGGTATCGGCGGCGCCGCGGGACCCGGCGACGGTGGAGAAGCGCAGGAGGACCGGCGTGCGCTTCCCCGTCCTCGCGAAGATCTTCATCCGCGTCCAGCGCGGGACGTCCGGGCTCGTCACCTCGAGGTACCCGTACGCCGCCGAGCCCACGGCGTGGACGACGCGCTCCGGGATCCGCTCCCGGTTGAACCTCGCGAGCTTTTCGATGAGGTGGTGGTCCTGCAGGAGGACGGGCCCGGTCGGCCCGGCCGTCTGGGAGTGCTGGTTGTCGGCGACCGGCGCTCCGGCCTCGGTGGTCAGGGTGGGACGGTTCGGCACGGATTCTCCTCGCGTGAGTGCTGCGTTGCGGGAGGAAGGTGCTCGCGGCGGGCGAGGGCTGCCAAGACAACGTTCCACAGATCACGATAGCCCTCCCCTATCAGCCCGGGCGCGGAGGCGCCCTCCGCGATAGAGCCTTGCCGGTGAACCGCGCCCCCCACCCCGTCACGCTCCGCCAGCTCCAGTACCTCGCCGCGATCGCGGACCTGCGCAGCTTCCGGCGCGCCGCCGAGGCGTGCCACGTCAGCCAGCCCTCGCTGAGCGCGCAGGTCGCCGAGGCGGAGCGCGCCCTCGGCGTCCGGCTCTTCGAGCGGGATCGGCGCGGCGTTCTCGTGACGCGCGCCGGGGAGGCCCTGCTCGACCGGATCCGCCGCGTGCTCGTCGAGGCCGACGATCTGGTCGAGGCCGCGCGGAGGCACGCCGACCCGCGCGCGGGGACGCTGCGGCTCGGGATCCTCCCGACGATCGGTCCCTACCTGCTCCCGGCGGCGGTCCCGGCGCTCCGCGCGGCGCTGCCGCGCCTGGCGGTGCGCTGGGACGAGGACCGCACCGCGGCGCTGGTGCGAAAGGTCGAGGCGGGCGAGCTCGACGGGGCGGTCCTCGCCGCGGAGGCCGACCTGGACGGCCTCGAGACGGCCGTGCTCGGCGAGGATCCGTTCCTCGTCGCCGTCCCGCCGGACCACCCGCTCGCGCGCGGCGAGGCGCCGGTGCGCTCCGCGGAGCTCCGCGGCACCGACGTGCTCCTGCTCGACGACGGTCACTGCCTGCGGGCGCAGGCGCTCGACGTCTGCGCCGCGGCGCGGGCGCGCGAGCTGGACTTCCGGGCGACGAGCCTCTCCACGCTCGTGCAGATGGTGGCCGGAGGTGCGGGGCTGACGCTCCTGCCCGCGCTCGCCGCCGGGACCGAGGCGCCGCGATCGGGGCTCGTGCTCCGGCCGTTCGCGCCGCCGGCGCCCGCGCGCACGCTCGTCCTCGCGTGGCGGCGCAGGTCCGCGGCGGAGCCGACGCTCCGCGAGGTGGCGGAGGTGGTCGCCCGCGCCGCGCGCGAGGTCGTCGGCGCGCGCGCTCACCCGGAGACGGGGGCGCGCTCCCGGCCCGGGAGCGCGGGGCCGCGGGCGACCCGCCGCCGGGCCGCGACGCGGAGGCCGTAGACGAGCGTCGCGAGGAGCGCGGCGTGGTGCGCGACGTCCGGCAGGGTTCGCGGGCCGTAGCGTTGCGGCGCTTCGGTGGCGCGCGCGGAGACGGGCCGTGGACGCCCCGCGCCGTCTTCGGCCAGGCGACCGCCGGTCACGCGGGTCCGCTGCGGAGGACACGTCCCGGCAGCACGCCGTCGACGACGCGTCCGGCATCGACGACGGGGACACCGGAGACGAGCACCGTCCGGATCCCTTCGGGCGCGGCGTCCGCGCGCTCCGGATCGGCGGCGTCGCGGACCGTGGCCGGGTCGAACACGGTGAGATCGGCCCAGCAGCCCTCGGCGACGCGCCCGACGCGGGCGAGCCCGAGGCGCGCCGCAGGCAGGGACGTCATCCGCCGCACCGCCTCCTCGAGCGGGACGAGCGCCAGCTCGCGGACGTACCGGCCGAGGAACCGGGGAAACGCGCCCGTCGCGCTCGGGTTCTGCGGACCGGCGCGCGTCGAGGCGGCGTTCGTCGCGATGGCGCACAGCGGGTGAAGGAGGAGCGCGCGGAGCGGCGCATCGTCGTGCCGGTCCCCCGAGAGCGCCCCGACGAGCACCGACGCACCGTTCATCCCGGCGCGGCGGGCGATGTGGAGCTGCGCGTCGGTCGGGCTCACGCCCAGGCGGTGCGCGATCTCGGCGAACGAGCGCCCCTCGAGCGGGGCGAGCGCCGGATGGCCGCCCGCGCGTCGCAGGCGCACGTCGTCGGGGCCCATCCCGAGGAGACCGCGTTGCAGCCCGGAGAGGAGCCTCAGCGCACGCGCGCCCCCGGGTCGATCGCTCTCCGGGAAGGACGCGACGAAGGCGGCCGGGAAGAGGAGCTGGATCGGACCGACGGCGACCGTGTACGGCGCCGCGTCGAAGGCGACGTCGACCCCCTCCGCCCGCGCCGCGTCGAGGCACCCCAGCACCGCGTCGCACGTGCGCCACGTGCGCCGCCCCGCGAGCATGAGGTGGGAGATCTGCAGCCGCGCTCCCGTCCCGCGCGCGAGCTCCACCAGGTCCCGGATCGCCCGGAGGTTGTGCGGTCCGCCCGCGATGGACGGTCGGTACGCGGACGACAGCCGCGTGTATGCCCGGGCGTGGACCGCGAACAGGCCGCCCTCCCGCGCGACGAGGCGAGCGAGCGCGCCGAGCTCCGCCGCGTCGGCGAACGCGCCCGGAGCGAACGCCGCGTTCGCGGAGAACCCGAGCGCGCCCGCGCGGAGCGCCTCGCGCGTCTCGTCCAGCATCGTGCGGAGCGCCTCCGGAGGCGCCGGTGACGTCGCCGCGCCCATCGCCTGCGCCCGCAGCGTGTTCTGGCCGACGAGGAACCCGACGTTCAGCGGGACGCCGTCGCCCTCCACCACGTCCAGGAACTCGCCGAAGGTGCGCCACCGCGGGACGAAGGGACCGTCGCGGAGGAACGCGCCCTGCCGCGCGAGGGCCTCCGCGCCGCCCCCCAGCACCGGCGCCGACGAGTACCCGCACGCGCCCCCGATCAGCGTCGTCACGCCCTGGCGGAGCCAGCGCGCGAGCGCCGCGGCGGCGCCTTCCTGCGCCACGGCCCAGTCCGCGTGGGAGTCGAGGTCGACGAACCCGGGCGCCACCGCGAGGCCGGACGCGTCGACGACCCGGGCGCCCGCGAGCCCGCCGGCGCGCGCCACGACCTCGATCCGTCCCCGCCGGATCCCGACATCCGCCCGGAACTGCGGCCCGCCGGTCCCGTCGATGACCAGTCCGTTCGCGACCACCAGGTCGAGGTCCACGGCGCGACGGCCTCCACTGCCGATGGTCCGGCCGCTTGCGCGGCGACGGCGCCGGACCTCGGGGTCCCCCGACCGGACGGCGCACCATGGGCGGGTACAGGCGTCATCGCCCGGTCAGATCGGCCCGCCTGGAAAGTCCACCCCGTGAGCCGGGGAACGCCGCGACACGCGCGAGCGGTTCCGGTCGGCGCACCATCCTGACGAAAGGAAGATCATGAAGAACGCGAAGAGGAATTCCCGTCCCGCCGCCGCGACGCTCGAGCCGCTCGGGGACGACGTGCTGACGGCCGTCTCCGGCGGGCGCGTGAATCTCTCGAGCATCAGCATCACGAAGGTCGTCGACAAGGCGTCCGCCAAGCTCTTCACCGCGTGCGCCTCCGGCTCCCACATCAAGGAAGCCACGCTCGTCCTCTGAGCCTCGCGCGCCACCGAGATCTCCAGGGCTCCGGTCGGAGACGGCCGGAGCCCTCGTGTCTTCCGGCGTCCTCCGTCGCTCGAGCCCGCGACCTCGATGGGCTCTCCGGTCAGCCGCCGTGCTCCGCGCCGGTCCACCTCCCGGAGCGAAGCACCGAGAGGCGGCGGGCCACGCGGTCCCCCGCAGCCGATCGTCACTCGAACCGCGACCGCACTGGAGGAGAAGCGATGAAGAAGGAAGAGAAGAAGCCCGAGACGAGGATCCTCGCGCGCCGGCTGGCGCGCCCCCTCACCGGCGACGAGCTGAGGATCGTCGCCGGGGGGATGCTGATGCGCGCCGGCGCCGTCAGCGGGTCGTCGTCGGTGCGCCTCGCCGACACGTGGTCGGGCACGGGCTGTCCCGAGAACGACTGCGACTGCTGATCCAGCTGCCTTCACCGCGTCCACCGTGAGCGCGCCCGAGGAGAGGGCGCGCTCACGGTGACGCGGGTTCCTCGAACGCGCGAGAGCTCCCGTGAGCACGTTGATCCTGGGCTTCCCGAACGACATCCACATCCACGCGGTCCGCTGGGCGCTGGATCAGGTCTCCGCCCGGAGCGAGGTCCTCTACACGTCGGATCTCCCGCAGGTGGCGCGGACGTCGATCCGCGTGGGCGGCGGAGCGCCGCCGCGCGCGCAGCTCCGCCTCGGCGCGCTCCGCTACGAGACGGGAGCGTTCGACGCGGTGTGGTTCCGGAGGTCGGGCCGGCCGGTGCGGCCCCACGGGATGACGGACGCCGACTGGACCATCACCGAGCGCGAGTGCGACCACCACGTCCGGGCGCTCCGGCGCCAGCTCGGCCCCGGCGCGCGGTGGCTCAACGACCCGGACGCGCGGGAGCGAGCGCTCCTGAAGCCGCTGCAGCTCGAGGCCGCGCAGGCGACGGGGTTCGCCGTCCCCGAGACGCTGTTCAGCAACGATCCGGACGAGATCCGCGCCTTCTACTCCGAGTTCCGCGAGTGCGGCGTCGTCTTCAAGCTCAACGTCATGGCGAACTGGCATGCGCAGGCCGCCGGCGATCGGTTCGCCCTGTTCACGACGGTGCTCCGCGAGGACGACCTGCGCGACGACGAGGCCATCTCGAGCTGTCCCGGGATCTACCAGCGCAAGATCGAGAAGAGGTACGAGCTACGCGTGACCTGCATGGACGAGGCGTGCTTCGCCGCGCGGCTCGATTCCCAGGAGCGGGACGGGACGCGGACCGACTGGCGAGCGGACTTCAGCCGCCCGCTCCCTCCGCGCCCGGTCGCCCTGCCCCGCCACGTCGAGCAGCGGTGCCTCGCGTTCATGAAGCGCATGGGGCTCGCCTTCGGCTGCATCGATCTCATCGTGACGCCGGAGGGCGAGTACGTCTTCCTCGAGGTCAACGAGATGGGCCAGTTCCTGTGGGTCGAGGAAGGTGAGCCCGCCTTCCCGCTGCTGCGTGCGTTCGCGACCCTCCTCGTCGAGCGGAAGCTCTCCCCCGGGTCCAGGCTGGTCGGGACCGACGCGCTGAGCTACCGGTCGTTCCTCGCGTCGGGCGCCTGGGAGGCGGGCCGGCTGGAGGACGCCGAGCGGCACGCAGCGTTCGAGGCTCGGGGCGTGGGGGTCGAGCCGTAGCGCGCCCCGCGCAGCCGCGGCGCGGGAGGGCCACTCGCCCCCCGAGCCCCCGACGCGTCACACCTCGCCCCGGTCGTGTCGACCCTCCGGGCGGATGGCGCCCCCGCCCGGAGCGGCGCGAGCATGAGCTGGAGCGCGACCTGCGGCGGGGCGAGGCGCCCGGCCCCGATCGCGCTGGAGGAGCGGCGTGCGGACCGGACGGCGAGCCTTCCTCGCGACCGCGGCGGCGGGCACGGCCCTCGCCGCGTGTGGCGGCTGCGCGTCGACGACGCCGCCCGGGCCGCGAACGCACGCGCTCCCGGAGGCGCCGCGCCCGCCGGACGAGAGCACCGTCGCCGTCGTGCGCGTCGATGCCTTCCGCACGCTGCGCGACGCGGTCGTCCAGGCGATCCGGCTCGCGGGCGGGCTCGCGTTCGTCCGTCCCGGCGATCGGGTGCTGCTGAAGCCGGCGGTGAACAGCGCGCGGCCGTACCCCGCCACCACCGATCCCGAGGTCGTGGCCATCGTCGCGGCGCTCGTGCGTGATGCCGGCGGGCAGGCCTTCGTCGCCGACCGGACCATGTTCCTGCGGTCGACGTGGTCGGCGTTCGAGCGGACCGGGATCCTGGGCGCCGCGCGCGACGCCGGCATCCCGTGCATCGCGCTGGACGAGGAGCCGGTGGTCGCGATCGTCCATCCGCTCGCGACGCACTGGACGAGCCGGACGATCCGGGTCTACCGGACGGCGGCCGAAGCGGACCACGTGATCGACCTCTGCACGCCGCGGACGCATCGGCTCGCGGGGTTCACGATGGCGATGAAGAACTGCGTCGGCGTGGTGGGAGGCGCGGCGCGCCTCGGCATGCACCTGGGCTCGGGATTCCGGGAGCGGCTCGCCGAGATCTCGGCCGCATTCCGCCCGTCGCTCGCCGTCCTCGACGGCCGCATGGGGTTCGCGGACGGTGGCCCGGACGAGGGCGATCTGGTCCGGCCCGGGTTCGTCGCCGCGAGCACGGATCCGCTCGCCCTGGACGTCGTGGGCGTCGCCCACCTGCGGCTCGCGGGCACGAACGACGCCATCGGGCGCGGCTCGGTGTGGCGCATCCCCGTCATCCGGCGCGCCGCCGAGATCGGCGTCGGCGCGACCGAGGCCGGCAGGATCCGGATCGTCGGCCTCCCGCCCGAGCTCGAGGCCCGGATCCGGGGCGAGCTGGGATGACGGTGCGAGCGCCGGGCGGGCGCGCGGTCGGGCAAGCGGGCTCGCATGCGAGCGACGGGGAGACGTCAGGAGATCGACGTCATTCGCGGTCGTGGCTCGACGGTCCCACCACGACCGGCTTCGAAACCCGCCCGCCCCGAGCCTGGCGCAGGGCGCCCCGCCGAAGCCGCTCCGGGTCGCCCATCGTCCCCCAGGTGGAACGGTCCGTTCCCCGGGGCGCGCTTGTGGCGCCCGGCCCCGTGGTTACGGATCAGGGCATGACGGAACGCGGAACGAAGGACGTGATCTCCCCCATCGCCGTGAGCGACGGCGCCGGGGTTCGGCTGAAGCGGAGCATCGCGACGGAGCGGCTCGACCACCTCGACCCGTTCTTCCTGTTCGACAACTTCGGGTCGGAGCGCCCGGACGACTACCTCGCCGGGTTCCCGATGCACCCGCACCGCGGGATCGAGACGATCACGTACATGCTGGACGGCAGCGTCGCCCACCGTGACAGCATCGGCAACTCGGGCGTGATCGGCGCCGGCGACGTGCAGTGGATGACCGCGGGGAGCGGCATCCTCCACGAGGAGATGCCGAAGGCCGGCCCGCGGCGCCTCGACGGCTTCCAGATCTGGGTGAACCTCCCGCGGAAGCTCAAGATGACGCGGCCGCGCTATCAGGACGTGCCGTCGTCGAAGATCCCCGAGGTGGCGCGCGCGGACGGGGCGCGGATCCGGGTGGTCGCGGGCCACGTGGACGGCGTGAACGGCGCCGTGAAGGAGATCTTCGCGGATCCGACCTACCTCGACGTGGTCCTGCCCGCGGGCAAGACGTTCGAGCAGCCCGTCCCCCGCGGGCAGACCGCGCTCCTCTACGTCTTCCAGGGCGAGGTCGTGGTCGGCGGCGCCGCGCCGTCGCGCGGCGGCCAGGCCATCCGCGCGCCGCACCTCGTGGTCCTGGACGACGGCGACGTGGTCCGGGTCCACGCGGGCGCCGCGCCGGCGCGCTTCCTGCTCCTCTCCGCGCAGCCGCTCGACGAGCCGTTCGCGCGCTGGGGGCCGTTCGTCATGAACACGCAGGACGAGGTCCGGCAGGCGCTGCAGGAGCTGCGTGACGGGACCTTCATCAAGCCTTGATCGCGACGGCTCGCCGGGCCCGCAGGTGCCGGCGCGTCAGTAGGCGAACGGGACCAGGCCGGCGTCGCTCGCGACGTTCCTCACGACGTACCGGGCCGTCACCGACGTCGGCGTCGGCTTCAGGGCGCTCGTCGCCCTGACCAGGATGACGCCGTTGGTTCCCTCCCACGTGGTGTCGAACGTGACGTTGAGCCCGCCACCGGCGGATTGCGCGCGCGCGCAGGTCGGTGGCGAGGACCCCACCCACGCCTCGCCCTGCCGGCTCACGATCGCCACGCTCAGCGTGCACTGGGAGGATTCGACGTCGACGCCGTTCGACGAGACGACGTTCACGTATGCGACGACGCCGCCCGCTTCCATCGAGGTCGGCAGCGCGAGCCCGAAGAGCGTCGAGAAGACGTTGTTCGGAACCACGGCCGAGCCCGCGAAGTCGGCGCCCGCACCCGGCGTGCCAGCTGGCCCCGGCGGTCCCGCCGGCCCCGCCGGTCCGGGTTCGCCTGCGGGCCCTATAGGTCCGGCCGGACCGGTGGCCCCCGCGGGGCCGGGCGCACCGACGGCTCCGGCCGCGCCCTGGATCCCTTGCGGGCCGGAAGGGCCGGGCGGGCCCCCGGGCGTGCCGGGCTCACCCTTCTCGCCGGGTGAACCGGGCGGCCCCTGCGGGCCGTACTCGCTGCAACCCGCGATGATCAGGGCAGCCATGACGGCGCCAAGTCTCATCGTCCCCTCCGCGTTCGGCTCGTCGTAGCGAGCGACTCGGTGAGGATGCGAGTACGCCTCCTGCGTTCTGTCGTCACGCAGGCCCATGGGTGCAAAGGTGGAGCCCATCGAATGTGCTATCGGACGGCGACATGCGCGCGGTCGTGCTCGCCTGCATCGCCTCGACGATTCCGCTGCTCGCCGCGGCCGACGAAGACGCGGCGGGCGGCGAGCTCCTCGCGGTGCGGACGAGCGGGAAGATCGAAGTCGACGGCAGGCTCGACGAGCCGGCCTGGCGAGACGCGACGCCATTCGCCGCGTTCGTGGAGCTCTATCCGAACGAAGGGGCCACCCCGACCGAGCGCACCGAGGTGCGCTTCCTGTACGACGACGACCAGCTCTACGTCGGGATCGTCTGCCACGATTCGCAGCCCGAGCGGATCTCGCGCGCCATGGGGCGGAGGGACCACGTCCCTCCGAGCGACATGGTGGCGATCGCCATCGACTCGGCTCACGATCATCGGACCGGGTACTACTTCATCCTCAACGCCGCGGGCGTGCAGGAGGACCGGCTCCTCCACGACGACACGGGCGAGACCGACGAGTGGGACGCGGTCTGGGATGGCGCAGCCGCGTCCCTGCCGAACGGCTGGTCGGCGGAGCTCGCCATCCCGCTGCGGGTCCTCCGCTTCGAGCGATCCGATGCGCTGGTCTTCGGCGCGTACGTGCAGCGCAAGATCGCGCGGACGCACGCCGTCCTCGCGTCGAAGCTCATCCCGCTCGGCGCCGGGGCGTTCGTGTCGCAGTTCGGAGAGCTGCGGATGGGCGCGGTGGAGCCCAGGCGCGAGCTCGAGCTCATGCCCTTCGTCGCCACGCGCTTCACGATGCGGCCCGAGCACTCCGACGCCGCGAACCCCCGCGTCGGCGATCCGTCGGGCGACGTGGGGCTCGACTTCCACGCCCGGCTCACCTCCGGCGTGGGCGTCACCGGGACGGTGAACCCCGACTTCGGACAGGTGGAGGCCGATCCCGTCATCCTCAACCTGACGCGGTTCGAGCCCTTCTTCCCGGAGAAGCGACCGTTCTTCATGGCGGGCATGGATCTCTTCCAGCCCGTCGCCGGGGAGAGCGGGGACGTCCCGCAGCAGGTGGTCTACTCGCGGCGCGTGGGGCTCGACGCCCCGATCCTGGCCGCCGCGAAGATCGGCGGCGACCTCGCGCCCGGCTTGCAGGTGGGCTTCATCGAGGCGTTCGTGGCGGGCGCGTCGGCTCCTGCGTGGAGCGGGACGGGGCCGGACCGCCGGCTCGGGGTTCGATGGGCCCAGCCGCTCCACTTCGGCCCGAACGACCTGCTGCCCGCGGTCGCCCCGACGCCCGAGAACTTCCTCGCCGGCGTCGTGCGCAGGTCGCTCGGGGCGAACTCGTGGATCGGGCTCGCGGGTGCGCTCGCCACGCCCGTCGGCCCGCGCTGCAGCGGTGCGGACGTGCGGCTCGATGACCCGCCCGCCGCGTGCGACGCCGTCGGAGGGAACGCCGGTGCGTTCCAGTGGGACCTGCGCTCGCACCGGAGCGAGTACGGGTTCGCGGGCCAGGTCGCCTTGTCGCAGGTGGTCGGCGGTCCGCCGGCGCGCACGCTCGCCGACGGGACCTCGCTCCGCCGCGGCGACGTCGGGTTCGGCGCCTACGCCAGCGCGGGGAAGACCGGCGGCGAGCCGTGGCGGGCGTGGGTCGCGTACGAGCTCGCGACCCCACGCCTCGACCTCAACGCCGCCGGATACCAGCCCGACCAGAACCTTCACCAGGTGCGCCCGACGCTGGCCTTCGTGCGCGAGAGCGGGTTCGGACCGCTGCACCGGTTCTCGGCGGACGTGTCCGTCCCGGCGAGCTGGTCCGCCGACGGGCGCGCGCTGCTGCGGCGAGCGGGGATCCGGTCGAGCGTGAGCGTCACGCTGAGCGGCTTCCACGACGTGAGCTGCGACGGCGGCTACGACGCGCCGAGCTGGGACCAGCGCGAGATCTACGCGCTCGGGATCCCCTATCGCCGGCCGGCGAGCGCCGACGCGGGCTGCAGCCTCTCGACCGACGCGCACCGGACGGTCGCGCTCGGGTTGAGCGGACGTGTCACGCGCGTCCTCCCCGCCGCGGGACTGCCCGGCGCGCGGGCCTGGCAGGTCGGAGCGTCGGCCGCCCTGCGCCCGAGCCCGGCGCTCGAGACGCGGCTGGGGCTGGACGCGAGCGGAGACCCCATCCCCGGCCGGTTCCTCGAGGAGGACGGGGATCAGCTCCGCTTCGGCGATCTCGCGGCGCGATCGCTCTCGCTGACGCTGCGCGAGCAGGTGGTCGCCACGCCGCGGCTCTCGTTCATCGGTTACCTGCAGCTCTTCACCGTCGACGGCCGTTACCACGCCTACTACGCGGCGGCGCGCTCGGCGCGCATCGAGCCGGGCGATCTCCGCCCGGTCGGGGCGCCTTCACCTGCAGCGGACTTCCGCAGCGTGAGCCTCCGGCTGAACCTGGTGCTGAGGTGGGAATACCGGCCCGGGTCCACCGTCTTCGTCGTGTACTCTCGGTCGCAGGAGGGAGACACGGGGGTCTCCGGTGGCGGGGTCGCGACGCTCCTCCCCTCCCGCCTGGGCTCCACCCCCGCCACGGACGCCTTCCTGGTGAAGTGGACGCTCTGGACCCGGATCTGAGCGCGGCGACGAACCGCGGCGTCCGCGTGGGTTGGACTGCTCGTTCTTCAGGATTCCTTCAGGCCGCGAAGCTGATGATGCGAGCTACCCACTCACGGGAGGAGGACCGCATGATGTTCGCCGAGCTCGTCCCTGCGTTGAACCACTCGTGTGGCGGCAAGACGAAGAAGACGAAGAAGACGAAGAGCTGCAAGACCAAGACGAAGACCCGGACGCGGAAGCACGGCGGCGGCTGCCGCTGAACCCGGCGTCGGCAGGGGCCTCCGGGTCCCTGCCGACGGTCCTGCGATGCCGCGGCCTCGGCGTGAGGAGCCCGCCTCGAGCGCACCGACTCCCATCCGGAAGCTCTTCCGGGCCTTCGGGCGGGACCTCGCGCCGTTCCGCGCCTCGATCGCCGCCCTCGTCGTCGCGAGCATGCTGTCGCCGGCACTCGAGACGGCGGCCGTCTGGCTGTTCAAGCTGGTCGTCGACCGGGTGCTCGTCCCGCGGGCGCTGGCGCCGCTCGGGTGGCTCGCGCTGCTCCTGACGTGCGTGGCGATCGCGGACGGCGCCGTCGCGTTCGCGGATCGTCTGCTCTCCACCTCGGTATCGGAGCGGTTCCTGCTCGCCCTGCGCGCGCGGGTGCTCCGGCACGTCCTCGGGCTGTCGCTCGACGGCCTCGAGCGGCGGCGCCTCGGGGACGTCCTGTCCCGCCTCACCGGCGACAGCGCCTCGATCGAGTCGTTCCTCGTGTCGGGGCTCACGGCGGCGCTCGCCGACGTCCTGCGCGTGATCTTCTTCGCGACGGCGCTCTTCGTGATCGACTGGCGCCTCGCGGCCGTGGCGCTCGTGGCGCTCCCGCTCTTCGCCCTCGCGGTCCGGCGCTTCACGGGCCGCATTCGCGAGATCGCGCGGGAGGCGCGCCGGCGCGCCGGCGCCGTCAGCGCCGTGGCGGAGGAGAGCCTCTCGAACGCCGCGCTGGTGCAGGCGTACGGACGGGAGCAGGACGAGGTGGATCGCTTCCGGCGCGAGGGGCTCGCTGGCGTGGCTGCGCAGCTCTCCGCCGCGCGGCTGCGTGGCCTGCTCGCCCCGCTCGTCGACCTCATCGAGCTCGCCGGCGGCCTGGCGGTGATCGCCATCGGCACCGGGGAGCTGTCCGCGGGGCGCGTCACGCTCGGCGGCCTCCTCGTGTTCGTCACCTACGTCGGCAAGCTCTACCAGCCGGTGCGCGGCCTCGGGACCTTCGTGACCAGCGCTCACTCCGCAGCGGCCGCGGCGGAGCGCATCGTCGAGCTGCTCGAGCAGCGACCGAGCGTGGAGGATCGCCCCTCCGCGCGTCCGCTCCTCGGGGCTCGCGGCGAGGTCGTCTTCGAGGACGTGTCCTTCCGGTATCCGGGCGCGGCCCGGGACGCGCTCTCGGGCGTCTCGTTCCGCGTTCGGCCCGGCGAGCTCCTCGCCGTGGTGGGCGCGAGCGGGTCGGGCAAGTCCACGATCGTGAACCTGCTCCTCCGGTTCTACGAGCCCACCCGGGGCCGGATCCTCGTCGACGGCCACGACCTCCGCGACCTCACGCTCCGATCGCTCCGCGACGCCACGGCGCTCGTGCTGCAGGAGACGCTCCTGCTGCACGCGAGCATCCGCGAGAACGTGGCGTACGGGCAGCCCGGCGCCGACGACGCGGCCATCGCGCGTGCCGTGCACGCCGCCGATCTGGACGGCGTGGTCGCGGCGCTGCCGGAGGGGCTCGACAGCACGGTGGGGCAGCGGGGCCGTCGCCTCTCGGGCGGCGAGCGCCAGCGGCTCGCGCTCGCGCGCGCGCTGGTCCGTGGCGCGCCCATCCTCCTCCTCGACGAGCCCACGGCGGCCCTCGACGCCGCCGCGGCGGACCGCGTGCTCGCGCCGCTGCAGCGCGCCATGAGCGGCCGCACCACGATCCTCGTGTCGCACGACATCTCGACGATCCGGTCGGCGACGACGATCGTCGTCCTCGACGGCGGGCGCGTGGTGGAGCGCGGGACGCACGCGGCGCTCGCCGCGCGGGGTGGCCCGTACGCGCGCCTGCTCCGCGCACGGGAGCGAGACGCCGCGACGCCCCGGGTGATCGCATGAGGCTCTCGCCGGCGTACCGCACGCTGCGCCTCCTCCGGCAGAACGGCGACGTCGGCGTCTACGACGCGTGGAGCGTGGTCCGTGGCTGCCGGTGCGTCGCCAAGGTCCTGCGCAGCGGGCGCTTCGATCGGCCCGCCGGGCGGCGCGCGCTGCGCGCCGAGGCCGCCCTCCTCCTCTCGCTCTCGCACCCGCACATCGTGCGCGCCTACGAGCTGCTGCAGCGGCCACGGCTGGCGCTGATCATGGAGACGCTCCCGGGCGAGACGCTGTCACACCTCGTTCGGCGCACGGGTCCCCTGCGACCGCGCGACGTCGCGATGCTCGGGCGGCAGCTCTGCTCGGCTCTCCACTACCTGCACGGGGTCGGCGTCCTGCACCTCGACGTCAAGCCGTCGAACATCGTGTGCCAGGGCGGCCTGGTGCGTCTCCTGGACCTCGGGATCGCACGCGCTCCGGGGCGGGGGGTGCCCGGGATCGGGACCGCGACGTACATGGCTCCGGAGCAAGCCCGGGGCGACTTCCTCACTGCCGCGACGGACGTGTTCGCGCTGGGGGCCGTCCTGTTCGAGGCCGCGACGGGGGCGCCGCCATTCCGTTCCGACGGCGCGCGGAATCGCTACGAGCAGCTCGAGCGCCGCGCGCCGCGCGTGGGCACCGTTCGCCGCCATCTCCCCACTGCGCTGTCGGAGACCATCGACTCCAGCATGGAGCCGGAGCCGGCGCGGCGTCCTCCACTGCCCGTCATCCGCCGAGCTCTCGAGCGGGTATCACCGCCCGCGTGAGCGTGCGGCATGACCGCACCCCGACGGCGGCGCCGGCGCGGCCGGCGCGTCCGATGGCGACCGAGGATCTTCGACGCACTCGTCGCGGTCCATGACAACGAACGCTCCGGGACCCGATACTCGTCGCGCGCGCACCAGGCGGGCTCATGCGCATCCTTCTCATCGACCACGACGAGCGGACGGCGATCGCGCTCGCGAAGCGGCTCGGGAAGGAGACGTATGCCGTGGACGTGATCGCCTGTGGTGACGACGCCGAGGAGCAGGCGGAGGTGGTCTCGTACGACGTGATCATCGTGCACGCCGCGCGGGGGCTGGAGCTGTGCCGGACCCTCCGGCTCCGCGGCGTCGCGGCGCCGATCCTGATGCTCACCGCCGGCAGCTCCGCCGCGGAGCGCGTGGCCTGCCTCGACGGCGGCGCGGACGATTGCGTGGTCGATACCGTGCCGGCCGAGGAGCTCCTGGCGCGCATCCGCGCGCTCCTGCGCCGAGGCCCCGGGGCACGGGTGGCGCCCGTCCTGCGGGTGCACGACCTCACGCTCGATGTCGCGTCGCGCGACGTCCGGAGAGGAGACCGGCCGGTCCGGCTCACGGCGAAGGAGCAGGCGATCCTCGAGTTCCTGATGCGCCACGAGGGCGAGGTGGTGACGCGCGTCGCGCTCGCCGAGCACGTGTGGGCCTCCGAGCACGACAACCTCACGAATCTCGTCGACGTCCACATGAGCAATCTCCGCAGGAAGATCGACGGCGGCGCCGCAGTCACGCTCCTCCGCACGGTGCGCGGCCTCGGGTACCGGCTCGGACCCGCGCCGGAGTGAGCGCGCGGGACCGCCGGCCCGGGCGCATCGACCCCGCGCGCTCCGGTGAGGCCCTTGCGGCCGGGGAACGTTGACGGTCGCCTCTCGCCGTGGTCAGCGGTCGGCGCTCGCGAGCCACTCGATCCCACGGATCCAGACGTCCACGCCGAGCTCGAACTGAGCGTCGGGGTCGTCCTCCACGAGGTGGTCCGCGAGCTGGACGAGCACCGGGAACTCCTCCGGCGGGAGCGCCCTGAAGTGCTTCCTCGCCTCCGCGAAAAGCTTCCGGCGCGAGCCCACCGCCGCGGCGGCCGTGGCGTAGCGCCCCTCGTCGGCCGCGAACTCCGTCACGAAGTTGTTGAGGTGGTGCGCGATGCGAGCGGCGTCCCGGCCGCTCAGGCCTGCTGACCTCAAGATGCCGAGCATCGTCTCGATGTGGCGGAGCCGCCGCGGGCCGAAGGGTGCGGTGATCGCGAGGAGCCGCGCCGCGTCGCGGTGGGACGCGAGCCCACGCCGGTAGTTGTGCGCCATCTCGGTGAGACGCGCCTTCCACGGCCCCTCCGCGCTCGGCGCCGGGATCCTTCCGCTGATCTCGTCCGCGAGCAGGATGAGGAGCTCGTCCTTGTCGCGCACGTGCCGGTACAGCGAGGCGGCCTTGACGCCGAGCCGCTCGCCGAGGCGCCGCATCGTGAGCTCGTCGAGCCCCACCTCGTCGAGGAGCCCGAGGGCGGCCTGGACGATCTGCGCCCGGTCGAGCGGCTGGCGCCGCGCAGGCCGCGTGTCTCGATACGGGACGAAGCTCACGCACCCCTCCGGGAGGCCGGATGGTAGCAGCGCACCCGGTTGACGCACAACCGCCGTCCGCACTAGGCTAACGCTGTTCGCATCACGCGAGCCACGTTAACATCGAGACGATCGGAGGAAGGCATGTCGACGCAGGCGAAGGCCTACAGGGGCGTGGCGATGGAGGGGTTCATCGCCGACTGGTATGCGCGGAACACGGCGCGCGACTTCCGGAGGTTCAGCGAGACGGCCCGCGCCGTCGCCGAGCGGGCGAAGCCCGGCGGCCGCGTGCTCGAGGTGGCGCCGGGCCCCGGGTACCTCGCGATCGAGCTCGCGCGGCGAGGCTACGAGGTCGTGGGCCTCGACATCAGCCGGTCGTTCGTGCGGATCGCGACGCGCAACGCGGCCTCGGCCGGCGTCGCCGCGAAGTTCGAGCACGGCGACGTCGCGCACATGCCCTTCCCCGACGCGTCCTTCGACTTCGTCGTGTGCACGGCCGCGTTCAAGAACTTCACCGACCCGGTGGGCGCGCTCGACGAGATCCATCGCGTCCTCCGACCGGGCGGCGGCGCGTCCATCGTCGACCTGCGGAAGGACGCGCCGCACGCCGCTATCGGGGAGGAGGTCGCGCGCATGGGCCTCTCCCCCTTGAACGCGGCGCTGACGCGATGGACGTTCCGCCTCCTGCTGCTCCCGCGCGCGTACACGCGGGAGTCGATCGTGGAGCTGGCGCGGCGGAGCCGGTTCGGCGGCTGCGAGCTCGGCGAGGAGGGGATCGGGTTCGACCTCCGGCTCGCGAAGGGAGCGTGACGCGCGGAGCGGTGGCCGCCCGGGCGGATGGCGGCCACCGCGCCATCGCGCCCGAGCGACCACCGCCAGGCGAGCCGGGGAACGCGGAGCGCCCCCTAGTACCCGGGATCCGGCTCCTCCGTGCCCGTCGGCCGCTCCGCGCGGAAGGCCGCCGCGTCGCGGCCGGGACGCGGGCGTTCCCGCGGGACCCCGGGCCCCGCCGGGGCGAGCGCGGGGCGGGCCTCCTCGCGCCCCTGCCGGCGGTGATCCCGGGCGATGAGCACGTAGATCGCGGGCAGGAAGTAGAGCGTGAACAGCGTGCCCACGGTCATGCCGGCGACCAGCACCAGGCCGATGCTGTTCCGCGCCTTGGCGCCCGGGCCGGTCACCAGGGTGAGCGGGAAGTGGCCGAAGACCGTCGCCACGCTCGTCATGAGGATGGGCCGGAGCCGCGTGGCCGCCGCGTGCCGGACCGCCTCGATCTTCTCCTGCCCCTCCTCCTGCAGCTTGTTCGCGAACTGGACGATCAGGATCCCGTTCTTCGCCACCAGCCCGACCAGCGTGACGAGCCCCACCTGCGAGTAGACGTTCAGCGTCGTCGTCCAGCCGTCGGTGAAGAACGGGATGGTCGGGTTCGGCATCTTCAGGAAGATCATGACCAGCGCGCCGAACATCGCGAGCGGCACCGAGCCGGCGAGGATCACGAACGGGTCCCGGAAGCTGTTGAACTGCGCCGCGAGCACCAGGAAGATCAGCACGACCGAGAGGAGGAACGCGGGCACGAACTTGTTCCCCTCCGTCCGGAGCTGGCGCGACTCGCCCGTGTAGTCGAGCACGTAGCCCTTCGGCAGGATCTTCCCGGCCTCGCCCTCGAGGTACGAGAGCGCCTGGTCGAGCGGGCGCATCGCCACGCCGCTGATCTTCACCGCGTTGAGCTGCTGGAACCGGTTGAGCGAGCGCGGCGTCACGGTGTCCTTGATCGTCGCGATCGAGTCGAGCGCCACGAGCTGGCCGCCGGGGCCGGTGACGTAGATGTCCTTGAGCTGCTCGGGGTTCAGGCGCTCGGAGCGCAGCAGCTGCGGGATGACCTTGTAGCTGCGGCCGCCGATGCTGAAGCGGTTCACGAAGTTCCCGCCCGTCGCCGCGGCGATGTCCTGGCCCACGGTCTGGAGGTTCAGGCCAAGCTCCGCCACCTTGTCGCGATCGAGCTCGATCTCCGACGAGGGCTGGTCCAGCTTCACGTCGATGAGCGGCGGGAAGGCGAACATGCCGCTGGCGACCGCCTTCTCCTGGATCTTCTTCGCGAAGTCGAGGACCTCGGACGTCTCCGCCGTCGACGCGATGATGAACTCCACGGGGAACTGGCCGCCGCCGGGGAGCGCGGGAGGCAGGATCGGGAAGGTCTGGATGCCGGGGATCGCGGCGACCCGGCGCTGCACCTCGGGCACGAGCTGGAAGGCCGAGCGCTTCCGCGCCTCCCAGGGCTTGAGGCCGACGCCCCAGAACCCGTTGTTCGGGAACGTGATCTGGAAGGTGAACTCCGACTCCGGGAGCGACATCACGGTCCGGTTCACCTCGCGCGTGAACGGGGTGATCTGGTCGAGCGTCGAGTTTGCGGGCGTGTTGACCACGCCGAAGATGACGCCCTGGTCCTCGGTGGGGGCGAGCTCCTTCGGCGCCTGCGTGAACATGAGGACGGCGAGGACGCTCACGGCGATCCACGCCACGTAGGTCGGACCGCGCGAGCGGAGCGAGCGCTCGAGCTGCCGGGAGTACGCCGCGCGGATCCGCTCGAACCCGTGGTTGATCCGCTGCGCGAGCCGCCCCTCCTCGCGCCGGAGCAGGTACGCCGACATGACCGGCGACAGCGTGAGCGCGACGATGCCGGAGATCGCGACCGCGCCGGCGAGGGTGAGCGCGAACTCGCGGAACAGCGACCCGGTGAGCCCGCCCTGGAAGGCGATGGGCGCGTACACCGCCGCGAGCGTGATCGTCATGGCGACGATGGGGCCGACCAGCTCGCGCACGCCCACGAGCGCCGCGACGACCGGTCTCATCCCGTCCCGCAGGTGGCGCTCGACGTTCTCCACCACGACGATGGCGTCGTCCACCACGAGGCCGACGGAGAGCACGATGGCGAGCAGGGTCAGGAGGTTCACCGTGAACCCGAAGACCTGCATGAGGAAGACCGCCCCGATGAGCGAGACCGGGATGGCGACGACCGGCACGAGCACCGAGCGGAAGGATCCGAGGAACAGGAAGATGACGACCACGACGATGAGGAGCGTCTCGCCGAGCGTCGTCTCGACCTCGGAGATGGCGTCCCGGATGTACTCGGTGGCGTCGTAGGCGACGCGGGCCTGGATCTGCTCGGGGATCTCCTTCTGCAGGGAGGCCATCTCGGTGCGGACGCGCTGGATGACGTCGAGCGAGTTCGCGTTCGGGAGGGCCCAGACGCCGATGAACACCGCCGTCTGCCCGCTGAAGTTCACGGCCGTGTCGTAGTCCTCGGCGCCGAGCACCACGTCGGCGATGTCGCCGAGCCGGACGACCGCGCCGTCCTTCTGGCGGATCACGAGCTGCTGGAACTCCTTCACGGAGCGCAGGTCGGTGTTCGCGGTGAGGTTCACCTGCACGAGCGAGCCCTTCGTCTCGCCCACCGCGGCGAGGTAGTTGTTCGCCGCGAGGGCCTGTCGCACCTGCGCCGGGCTCACGTTCAGGGACGCCATCCGGTCGGGCTTGAGCCAGATCCGCATCGCGAACGTCCGGGCGCCGAGGATGTCGGCGCGCTGCACGCCCGGGATGGCGGAGAGGCGGGGCTGGACCACGCGGACGAGGTAGTCGGTGATCTCGTTCTGCTTGAGGAAGTCGGAGGAGAAGCTCAGGTACGCGGAGGCGAACTGGCTGTCCGCGGACTCGATGGTGAGGACCGGGACCTCGGCGTCGGGCGGGAGATCGCCGCGCACCTGGTCGATCTTCGAGCCGATCTCCGCGAGCGCCTTGTTGGCGTCGTAGTTGAGGCGCAGCCGGGCCTTGATGGTCGAGACGCTCTGCTTGCTCTCGGACTCGATGTAGTCGATGCCGTCGGCGGAGGCGATCACGCGCTCGAGCGGCGTGGTGATGAACCCGCGGACGAGGTCCGCGCTCGCCCCCACGTACGTCGTCGTGACGGTGATCTCGGCGTTCTCGCTGCGCGGGTACTGGCGGGCGTTGAGGGTGCGGATCGCCTGCACCCCCGCGATGACGATGACGAGGTTGACGACGATGGCGATGACGGGGCGTCTGATGAAGAGATCGGTGAGCTTCATGGCGTCGTCCGGGTGATCACTGCTCCGTGGGGTTCGGGGCGAGCTGCGGCTTCGGCGCGAGCGCGTTGTCCACCTTCACCGGGGCGCCGTTGCGCAGCTTGAAGGCGCCGCTGCTCACCACGGCCTCTCCGGCCTTCAGCCCGGCCTCGACCGCGACCAGGTCGCCCCGGCGCTCTCCCGTCCGGACGAACTTCTGGTGCGCGACGGTGACGGTCCGCGTCCCCTCCTTCTTCTCCTCCACCGCGAACACCGAGTCGCCGTACGGCGCGAAGATCACCGCGGTCGCCGGGATGGTCAGGACCGGCCGCGCCTTCTCGGAGAGCACCTCGACGTTGGCGAACATCCCGGGACGGAGGCGCCCGTCGTCGTTCGGGAACGTGGCCCGGACGCGGACGTTGCGGGTGGCCGGGTCGACCTCGGGGTTCACGGTGGTGACCTCGCCGTCCCACGACGCGCCCTGGAACGCGTCGGTGTGCATCCGGACGCGCTGGCCCGGCTTCAGGTCCGCGAGCGCCTGCTGCGGCAGCCAGAAGTCGGCGTGGATCGGGGTCACCGCCTGCAGCGAGGCGATGGGCGTGCCGGGCGAGAGGATCTGCCCGAGCTCCACCTGCCGGATGGAGATGCGGCCGTCGAACGGGGCGCGGACGGTCTTCTTGGCGATCGTCGCCTCGAGGTTCGCGACGGCCGCGTTCGCCTGCTTGGCGCGCGCCTCGGCCGTGTCGAGATCCGCCTGCGCGTTCGCCTCCCCCTGCCGCAGCTTCCTCGTCCGCTGGAGGCTGAGGCTCGCGAGCGACGCGTCGGCCTTCGCTGCGGCGAGCTGCGCCTCCTCGGCGGAGGTGTCGAGCTTGACGAGCACGGCGCCGCGCTTCACGAAGCTCCCCGACTCGAACGTGATCTCGCGGACGAGCCCGGGGAGCTCCGCGCCGAGCGTCACCCCGCGCACCGCCACGATCGAGCCGATGGCGGCGCGCGTCGACTCCCACTGGGCGGCCTCGACCCGGGCGGAGGCGACGGCCTCCGGCGGCGGGACGAAGGACTCGCCTGCGCGCACCATCGTGACGATCTGGCCGGCCTTCACCCCGGCGAGGATTCCGACGACGACGACGAGTCCGACGATGACGACGACGAGCTGGGTCCTGTTGCGCTTCATTTACGCCCCCGACGGGAATCGGTGATCACGAGACACCTTGCTTGCGCCGGGCCACGGGCGATCCGCCACCGAATCGGCTCCCTCGGCGCCATTTCCGGCGGGGGGCGCCGCGTCCCGGTGAGCGGTTCGCTCAGGGCCTGAGCACCGCGCGCGCCGCCGCTCATGGCGCGGGGCTCGCGCGGGGCTCGAGGAGAAGATCCTTCCCGGACGCCACCCTGAGCTGCGCCCGCGCGTTCACGAGGTCGGCGTCGGCCTGGATCCGCGCGGCGTCGGCCTGGAAGGCGTCGCGCTGCGCCTGGAGGAGATCGAGCTGGGTCGCCGTCCCGGCCTGGTAGCGATCCAGCGCTAGCCTGGCCGCCCGGGCGCTCACCTCCGCCTGGACCCGCGCGGACCGGCTCCGCTCGATGCTCGTCCGGACCGTCTGCCAGGCGCGGTGGATGTCGTCGCGCGCCGCGAGGCGCGTGCGCTGCTCGCGGGCACGCGCCCCGTCGGCCGCGGCGTCCCGGGCCCGGATGTTCGCGAGCGACGTGAGGTCGAACGTCCAGGTGAGCCCGACGACCGCCTGCCAGTAGGTCTCCCGCCCGGTGAGCCCTGCGACGCTCGTCGTCCGCTCCGTCGCGCTGGCGGCCAGGCTCGGGAGCAGCGCGAGCCGCTGCGCCGTCGCCGCCTGCTCCGAGGCGATGCGGCCCTGGATCGCCGCGGCGATCGCCGGGAGCTGGTCGTCCGGCGCCTCGAAGCGCTCCAGCGGCGCCTCCTCGTGAAGGTCGTCGGTGAGCGGCGTCGCCCCGTCGAGGTCGGGCGCGATGCCGGTGAGCGACTGGAGCGCGCGCGCGACGAGCGACACGTCGAGCTCGGCGCTCGCGAGCTGCTGGACGTTGCGCTCGACCTCGGCCCTGGCACGGTCGACGTCGAGGAGCGTGGTGGTGCCGGCGTCGTGACGCTGCTCCGCGATCCGGAGGCTGCTCCGGGCGACGTCGAGCGCCTGGCGGGACGACACGACGAGCGCGGCGTTCGCCACGAGCTGGTAGTAGTCCTGCGCCACGAGCGCCTGGACCCGGAGGTCGGTCGAGGCCTCGAGGCTCGCGGACGCCCGCGCGCTGGTCCGGGCCGAGGCGATCCGCGCGAAGCTCGCGAGATCCACGAGCGGCACGTCGAGCGTCGCCGTCCCGTCGAGCAGATCCTTCGGCGTGATCGTCACGGCGCTCGGAGGAGCGCCCGCGGGGCCTGGCAACTGGAGCGTCGACTCGAACTGGTTCCGGGTGTAGGTCCCGCGCAGCGACAGGCCGGGCAGCGCGCGGCCCAGCGCGGCGTTCGCCTCGGCGCCGGCCTCCCTGCGCGCGGCTTGCGACTCCGCGACGTCGGGGCTGCTCTTCCGGGCTCCGCGCAGGAACGCGTCGAGCGGCTGGAGCGCGCTCGCCTGCGCCGCGACGGCGACGCCGCCGAGCGCGGCAATGGTCTTCCACTTCATGAGTCGCACCTCGTCCGTGAGCGGTGATGGAAGGGCCGTCAGAACTCGTACCCGACGGATGCGCTGATGCCCCACTGGGAGAAGTCCTTCGACCCCGGCCCCGCCGCGACCGCGAGGTCCTCGGAGAAGCTCGAGCGGTACGTGAACCGCGCGTCGAGGAGCAGGTTGCCGTAGCCGACGGTGAGCCCGCCGCCGAACGGGATCACGCCGATGTCGTCCGTGCTCTTCACGTCCGGCGCGGCGTTGCGGAGCGACAGATGGCTCCAGCCGATGCCGCCGAAGACGAAGGGCTCGACGAGCCAGCCGCGCACCGCGTACGGCACCTGCAGCCGGAGGACGCCCTCGGCGCCGCTCGACCCGAGGTCCGGGTCCGCCCCTGCGCCGCGCCGGAAGCTGCCGACGTACGCCACCTCGCCGCCGACGTAGGAGCGACTCCCGATCCCGAGCCGGAGGTCCCAGGCGCCCCCGACGCCGAAGCGGTCCTTGACCACGCTCCGGGTGAAGTCCGTCACCCCGCCGCCGACGAGGAGATACACGCTGGGCGGCGCGGGAAGCTGGTCCCCGACGTCGCCCGTGCTCCAGTCCCCCGCCCTCCCGATCTCCGGGGCGACGGCCATCAGCAGCCCTGCCACGAGTCCGATGCTCCGCGTTGCAGCATGCATCTCCGCGTTCCTTCCCCGGCCGGCGCCGGTGTCCGTGTGCCGCCGGCGACCGCCGGCGCGGGGAAGGGTGTTGCAGCCATCGGGCCACGAGGTGGGATCGCCGAGTCCGCAGCGCAGGCGCGAGTCTTCCTTCGACGAGGAGCGCGTGACGGACGCCCGGAGCCGCGGCGCCCGGCGCAGATCGCTCAACGTTTGAGAGAGCAGGCGCGGAAGACGCCCTTCACGGAGAGCGCCGCCACCGCGCCGGGCGAGCGGGCAGACGCGGGCGGACGGACGCGAGCGGATCCGTCGCCGGCGGAGGGACGGAGGCTCTAGCGTGCGTCGCCCGCGCCGAAGTCGGCCGCGATCTCGTAGCGGCGCAGACGCTCGGTGAGCGTGTTGCGGCTGATCCCGAGCCGCCGCGCCGCCTCCGACTGATTCCCGCCGACCGCGGTCATCGTCCTCGCGATGACGCTGCGCTCGAGCGCGTCGAGCTGCTCCCGGAGCGTGTGGCTGGCCGCGTCCGCGCCGTCCGGCGGCGGTCCGGGCTCGTCCCGCACCGGCCCCGGATCCCCGCGCGCCGCGGCGTCCGGGGAGGTCGCGTCGGCCGGCCTGCCGTCGAAGGACTCCGGGCCGAGCTCGCCGCCTCCGCTCAGGGCGACCATCCGCGCGACCACGTTCTCGAGCTGGCGCACGTTGCCGGGCCAGTCCGCGGCCGCGAGGCGCTCGACGAGGGCGGGCGCGAGCCGGACCTCCTCGGATCCGAACCGGTCCGCATAGCGCAGGGCGAACTCGTGCGCCAGCGCGGGGATGTCCTCCCTCCGGTCGCGCAGCGGCGGGACGAGCAGCTCGACGACCGCCAGCCGGTAATAGAGGTCCTCGCGGAAGCGGCCCGCGCGCACCTCGCTCGCGAGATCGCGGTTCGTGCACGCGACGATCCGGACGTCGACGCGCTCCACGCGCCCCGAGCCGACGGGCTGGATCTCCCCGTCCTGGAGCGCGCGCAGGAGCTTCGCCTGGACGGACAGCGGCAGCTCCCCGACCTCGTCGAGGACGAGCGTGCCGTGGTTCGCCTCCGCGAAGAACCCTGGGCGGGCCTGCGTGGCGCCGGTGAACGCGCCGCGCGTGTGCCCGAAGAGCTCCGCCTCGGCGAGCTCCGCGGGGATCGCGCCGCAGTTGAAGCGGACGAGCGGCCCGCTCGCGCGCGGGCTCTGCGCGTGCAGGAGGGAGCCGATGAGCTCCTTCCCCGTCCCGGTCTCGCCGCGCACGAGTACCGTGATCTCCTTCGCCGCGACGCGGGCGGTCGCGTCGAGGAGGGTCCGCATCGCGGCCGAGTCGCACACGACGCGACGCCCGATCGCGTGCTCGGCCGTGAGCTGGCGATTGCGCTGGCGTAGCAGCCGCGCCTCGACCGCGCGCCCCAGCGCGACGAGCATCTCGTCGACGTCGAACGGCTTCGTCACGTACTCGTACGCACCTGCCTTGATGGCGCGGACGGCGAGGCGCTCCGAGCCGTGCGCGGTGAGGAGGATCACCGGCAGGCTGGCGTCCCGCTCGTGGACCGCGCGCAGCAGCTCCATGCCGTCCATCTCGGGCATGGAGAAGTCGGTCACCACCGCGTCCACCCGCTCGACGAGGTCGAGGGCCTCGGCGCCGGAGCGCGCGACGAGCGGCTCCCACCCCCGGCCCTGGACCAGCTCCTTCAGGGCGGCGCGGACGGAGGGCTCGTCATCGACGACCAGCACACGCGCCATCGCGGCCCTCCCTGGCCACGCGCGGGAGCGTGACCTCCACCCGGGTCCCCTTGCCCGGCTCGCTCTCGTACCGCAGCGATCCGCCGTGCTGCGCGATCACCGAGCGCGCGAGGACGACGCCGAGGCCGGTGCCGTCGTCGCGCGTCGTGAAGAACGGCGTGCCGATGCGCCCCAGGACCTCGGGAGGCATCCCGCGCCCCGTGTCGCGGACGACGAGCTCCGCCCCCTCCGCCGCCGCGCGCACCTCGACGAAGACCTCGCCACCCGGAGGCGTCGCCTCGATGGCGTTCGCGACCAGGTTGAGGAGCGCCTCCCTCAGGCGGCGTGGGTCCGCCTCGACCATCGCATCGCCGTCGGCGTAGAGCCGGACGCGGGCGTCGTTCGCCCGGGCGGAGAGGACCTCGAGCGTGTCGGACACGAGCGGGCCGAGGTCGACCCGCCGCGGCTCGACCCCCTGCAGCGGCCGGGTGAACGACAGGTAGTTCTGGAGGATCTCCTGCATGCGGGAGACCTCGCGCTCGACGACCTCCAGCCGGTCGTGCGAGGCCCCCTCGGCGGGGTTCCGCAGCCCGAGCTGCACGAGCGCCTTCACGCCGGTGAGCGGGTTCTTGAGCTCGTGCGCCACCTTCGACCCGATCTGCTCCAGCGTCTGCGCGCGGGCGAGCGCCTCCGAGGCGAGCTCGCTCCGCGCGCGCTCGAGCTCCTCGAGCTTCTTGCGGCGCGTCGCGTGCACGGGAACGAGCAGCGCGCCCACGCCGAGGACGCTCACCGCCGCGAGCAGCGCGTGCACCGGGCGAGGCGACCCCACCCCGGTCCAGGATCGGGGCAGCACCGCGAGCACGCACACCCCGAGGGCCGTCGCCGCGAGGAGCCAGCGGGTCTCGCCGCGATCGCCGACGATCGTCACCGCGGCGAGGTACGCGACGAGGAAGGTGACGAGCAGCGGGCTTCCGACTCCCCCCGTGGCGGCGATGGCGAGGCCCGTCGTGACGAAGAACGTCGAGCTGGCGCGGAGCACCGCGCCCCTCGCGGCGCGCTCGGGATCCGCATTGACGCAGTGCTTGAGACCTGGCCTCCGCCACGCGAAGAAGCCGACCTGCTGCCCCGCCGCGGCGAGCGCGAGGATCGCGATCCGCCACGCGGACGTGCCGGTGGTCGCCAGCACGGCTGCGACGAGCAGGTAGTAGCCGACCGGAAGCAGGTCCTCACGGTGGGGCCAGCGCGGGGCGACGCTCCGGTCCGACGGCGCCGCCATTCCGGCGGGCAGGGCGCCGGTCGCGTGCTGCACGAGCGTCTGCGCGACCATGGTGGGTCGAGGCATCGCAAGATCCGGGCCGTCCGCCAGCAGCCGCTCCATGCCCCGGCTTTTAATGCGTTCCGCGCCGCGCGCCCGCTGGCGACCCCGACGAGGTCGCGCAGCGCTCGCGCAGATCGCTCACCCCGGACGCTCATCGGCTGGTGAAGGCGGGCCCGACCCGCTATCAACCACCCCCAGCTTCGGGAGTCGAGCGATGCTGGTGGAGTCCCTGGAGGAGCTGAGAGAACGCGTGCGCCGGTTCCGGGCGGCCCGGAACGCCGGGCGGAACGTGCCCGCGGCGGCGCGCCGGCCATGCACGATGGTCGCGCGGCTGTCGCTGCTCTCGAAGGTCGGCGCGCTCGCCGGCATCCTCGATTACGAGGAGGCGCTCGCCGCCGTCGCCCGGCTCTCCATCCCGGAGTTCGCCGACTGGTGCATCGTCGATGGCCTGGAGGACCACGAGGTCCGCCGGATGGAGGTCGCCCACCGGGATCCCGCCAAGGCCGCCCTGGCGGAGGCGCTGCGGCGGTACCCCCTCGATCACGCCGCGCGCCGCCGGCTGCCCGCGGCGCGCGCGCTGGAGTCGAGGCGCCCCGTCCTCCTGCCCGACTACACCGACGAGATGCTGCGCGAGCAGACGGACGGCGAATACCTCGAGCTCGCCCTCGGGCTCGGCGTGTGCTCGGTGCTCGTCGTCCCCGTGACCCTCTCGACGTCGCTCGCCACCATGACCTTCATCGCGACCTCCGAGTCCGGCCGGAGGTACGGTCCGGAGGACGTCGCGCTCGCGGAGGAGCTCGTCAGGCGCGCGTCGCAGATCGTCGACACCGCCCGGGTGCACCGGCAGCTCCGGGAGACCGAGGAGCGGTTCCGGGTCGCGCTCGCCCACTCCAACGTGACGCTGTTCGAGCAGGACCGGGAGCTCCGCTACCGCTGGATCTACAACCCGCCGCTCGGGTTCGCGCCGGAGGACGTGGTCGGTCACCGGAACGCCGAGCTCGTGTTGCACGCGGACGCCGCCCGGCTGGAGGCGATGGACCGCGAGGTCCTGCGGACCGGCGAGCCCTTGCAGCGAGAGGTGCAGATCTCCGTGCCCGGCAGTGAGCCCCACCACCTGCTGGTGACGCAGGAGCCGCTGCGCGACCCCTCCGGCGCGATCGTCGGGCTCACCGGCGCCGCCACCGACATCACCGACCTGAAGCGCGTCCAGGAGCAGCTCGCGCGCGCGCTCGTCTTCCGGGAGCAGGTGATCGGGATCCTCGGCCACGATCTGCGGAACCCGCTGAGCGCCGTACGCGCCCTGGCGTCGCTCCTGCAGCGGCGCGAGGGCCTCCCGGCGGACGTGCGGGAGAGCCTCGCCGAGATCGGCAACGCGGGCCAGCGCATGCTCGAGATGATCGGCACGCTCCTCGACTTCACGGAGAGCCGCTTCAAGGGGAGCGTGCCCATCGCTCCGGTCGCGACGGACCTCCACGAGGTGTGCCGGCGCACCGTCGGCGAGCTGGAGGCGGCGCAGCCGGGCCGTACCGTCGAGCTCGAGCTGAGGGGTGACGGGCGCGGCACCTGGGACCCCGCGCGGCTGGCGCAGGTCGTCTCCAACCTCGTGGGGAACGCGCTCAAGCACGGGGCGCGGCAGGGGATCGTCCGCGTCTCGGTGGACGCGGACGGCGACGACGACGTGGTCCTCGAGGTGGCCAACGGGGGCCCGGCGATCTCCCCGGAGCTCATGGCCGTCCTCTTCGAGCCCTTCCATCGGGGCCCCGCGCCCGGCGACGCCAGCCACGCGCGCGGCCTGGGCCTGGGGCTCTACATCGTCCGCGAGATCGTCGGCGCGCACGGCGGCACGGTCTCCGTGGCCTCCTCCGACGAGGACGGGACGACGTTCACGGTGCGGCTGCCGCGCGCGTGCCGCGCGCACGACGTGGCGACCCGCGGCGCCGAGCTGGACCAGAGCGCCGCCGCGGGGGCCTGACGGCGCCGCGCCTGGCCAGAGCGCCGCGCAGTGACCGAGCGGCGCGGCCCGCCGGGGTCTTGCGCCGCCCGTTCTCCGCCGCGATGTACGACGAGTGTCCCCGAGGACGCTCCTCGTCGTGCTCGCGTGTGCGCTCCCGTCCGCCGCCTTTCCAGCGGTCTGGGTGGACGTGGAGGGCGGCGCGGTGTGGCAGAGCCGCAACGATGTCCAGATCCCGAAGGACGGCGGGACGCGCTTCTCGCTGGTTGACCTCGGCAGCGGCCCCGGCGCCGCCTGGCGGGTCCAGGCGGGCGTCGCGCTCGGCCGCCACGAGCTGCGGGCGCTCGCGGCGCCGCTCACGCTCGCGGTGGACGGCTCCTTCGACGATCCGGTGTCGTTCCAGGGGCAGACCTTCGCTGCGGGCGTCCACACCGACGCTTGGTACCGGTTCGACTCGTACCGGCTCACCTACCGGTACGCGGTGGTCGAGCGCCCTGCCCTCACCGTGAAGGTGGGCCTCACGGGCAAGCTCCGCGACGCCTCCATCCGTCTCCGGCAGCCCGGCGTGGAGGCGGTCCGCTCGAACGTCGGCTTCGTCCCCCTGCTGCACCTGAACCTCGAGTGGCGCTTCGCCGGCCCCTTCGCGCTGCTCCTCGACGCGGACGCGCTCGCGGCGCCGCAGGGCCGCGCCGAGGACGTCGGGCTCTTCCTCGCGTGGCGCGTGACGCCGGCGCTGCTCCTCAGGGCCGGCTACCGCACCTTGGAGGGCGGCTCCTCCGGCGGCGGGGTCTACAACTTCGCCTGGCTCCACTACGGGATGGCGGGGACCACGGTCAGCTTCTGACACGGGCCGCCATTCACGGGCCGCGCCTCCGCCGCGGCGCCGCGAGATCGAGCTCCGGGTAGTGGCGGAAGATGCCGGACTCGTTGAACGGGATGCGGCGCTCGGAGGCGAGGTAGGCCGCGATCCGCGGCAGCGCCGCCACGCGATCGTGGAGCGCGCCGAGCCGAGGGACGGCGCGCTCGCGCCGCGCCATCGCGCGCGGGAACGCGTACCGCAGCCCCGCGACGACCTGGAAGGTGGAGAGGTCCACGTAGCTCATCCCCCGTCCGACGAGCCAGCGTCCCCGGCCGGCGGGATTCGAGTCGAGCGCGCCGTCGAGGTACCCGAGGAACATCGGGATGCGCTCGCGCACGAACTCGCCGGCGCGCCGCGCGGCCTCCTGCTTCTGGTCCTCGTAGTAGAGCGAGACCGCGATCGGATGGTGCGTGTCGTGGACCTCGGCCACGAGGTCCGCGATCGTGAGCTGGATCTGGTGCGCGCGGAGCCGGCTCGCCTCGTCCCTCGGCACCACCCCGAGCCGCGGCGCGACCCACTGGAGGATCGCGGCGGTCTGGGCGACCAGCACCTTGCCGTACCGGAGCGCCGGCGGGCCCAGCGGGGTGAGCCACGGGCCGGGCTCCTCGAGGAGCCGCGCGACCGCCCCGGCGCCGCCTCCCCGCGCGGCGGGCAGCCGCCCGACGTCGACGTACGGCACGCCCGCCGCCTCGAACGCGAGGCGGACGAACTCGCCGCGGCCCTGGAGCCCGGGCCAGTAGAAGAGCTCGTACTGCGGCGCGGAACGTCTCGGCATGGAGCCTCCCGTCATCACCACGACCGCCGACGGAGGATGTAGTCGAGGCCGCCGACCCGGTACCAGCGGTACGCGTACGGGTCGAGCTCGATCTCGTGGTGCCCCTTCCGCGCCGAGCTGTGGTCCGCCGTGAACAGGCTGACCAGCCGGTCGTCCCCGACGTCGCGCGCGCGGAGCCGGACGCTCGCCGGCTTCCCCGAGAGGTTGTGCAGCACGAGCATGGCGTTGTTCCGCCAATCGTACCGGAGCGCCAGCACCTCCGGCTGCGTGGGGAGGACGGTGAAGTCGCCCCAGGCGATCTCCGGGCACTCCTTGCGCATCCGGATGATCCGCTCGGTCCAGTTGAGGAGCGACTCGGGATCGCGGCGCTGGTCCGCCGCGTTCACCCGCTGGAACTGGAACGGGCCCTCGGCGATCACCGGCAGCGCCGTCCGCGCCGCGCGCGAGAACCCGGCGTTCGGGAGGGTCGACCACTGCATCGGCGTCCGCGCGCAGTTGCGCTCCGGCAGCCGCAGATCGTCGCCCATCCCCAGCTCGTCGCCGTAGCGGATGACGGGCGTCCCTGGCAGCGTGAACAGGAGGCTGTAGGCGAGCTCGAGGCGGCGGCGATCCCCGCTCAGCATCGGCGCGAGCCGCCGCCGGATGCCGCGCTCGTAGAGCTGCATGTCCGGATCGGGGGCGAACTCCCGGAAGACCCTCTCGCGCTGCTCCGGCTTCAGCCGCCCGAGATCCAGCTCGTCGTGGTTGCGCAGGAAGACGCCCCACTGCGCCGTCCCGGGCCGGTCCCGCGTCGCCTCGAGCGCCTTCACGAGCGGCCGGGTGTCGCTCGCCGCGAGCGCGTAGAACAGGTGCTGGTTGACCTGGAAGTTGAACATCATGTGCATCCGGTCGCCGTCGTCGCCGAAGTACTCGAGATCCGTCCGCGGCAGCACGTTCGCCTCGGCGAGCAGGATCGCGTCGCGCGAGCGCCACTGCAGGAACTCGCGGAGGTCGCGGAGCATCCCGTACTGCTCGACCGGCTTCACGCCGGCCCCCTTCGTCGCGATGACGAACGGCACCGCGTCCACGCGGAACCCCGACACGCCGAGCTCGAGCCAGAACCCGACGATCTTCCGGATCTCCTCCTGCACCTCCGGGTTGGCGGTGTCGAGGTCGGGCTGGAAGTCGTAGAAGCGGTGGAAGTAGTACGCCCGGGCCCGCTCGTCCCAGGTCCACGTCGTCTTCTGCACCCCGGGGAAGACGACACCCTCGTCCGCGCGCGGCGGCTTCCTCCTCGACCAGACGTACCAGCTCCGGAACGGCGACGACGCGCTCCGGCGCGCGTCCTGGAACCAGGGGTGCTGGTCGGACGTGTGGTTCACCACGAGGTCGATGATGACGCGCAGGCCGCGCTGCTCGGCGGCGTGGGTGAACGCGACGAAGTCCCCGAGGCTCCCGTAGCGGGGGTCCACGGTGTAGTGGTCCGACACGTCGTAGCCGTCGTCGCGGTTCGGCGAGCGCTGGAACGGCATGAGCCACAGGCACGTGATGCCCAGGCCCGCGAGGTAGTCGAGCCGGCGCATCAGCCCCTGGAAGTCGCCGATGCCGTCGCCGTTCGTGTCCATGAACGTGCCGACGTGCAGGCAGTAAATGACGGCGTTCTTGTACCAGAGGTCGTGGATCACCTCGTCGTGCTGCGCGAGCCGCGGGACATGCGCTCATTCCGGACGGGTGCGCCCGGCGCCTCTCCCCGGCCTTCCCCGCCGACGCCCCAACTGGCCGTGTCGGGACGGCGTCGCCACGCCGTCGAACCTCCATGGATCACCCTCGCCTCGCCGCCCTGCTGATCGCGCTCGTGCTCGCCTGCGGAGGCGGTCGCTCCGACTCCTCCGTGCCCCCCCCAGGCGGGAGCGGCGCGGGGGCGGGCTCGGGTGGCGGCGACTCCGGGTCGGGTGGCGGCAGCACGACCGCCGCGTCCTGCTCCACGACGCTCCTCGCGGTCGACGACGCCTTCACCTTCTCGGAGCGGTGCGACCGGGATGGCCGGGTCACCTCGCGGAGCTGCACCCTCCAAACGGACGGGTCGGCGTGGAGCTGCACCTGCCAGACCGCGACCGGCAGCACGTCCACCTGCAGCGCACCCGCGCAGAGCGGCGTCGTCACGGCGCCCGCCGAGTGCTGCCCCGGTTGACGGGAGCAGTGCCCTCAGTGGAGCGTCGCGCCGCGCTCCTCGGCCGGCTGCGGCGGCCGAGGGGCGCCCGGCTCGACGGCGGCGTCGCCCTCCGGCACCGTCGCCCGGAGCGCCTCCGGCCGCACGCCGCCTGCGTACACCGCCACCGCGCACGGCGCGTCCGCGAGCACCCGGTCGGCCGTGGCGCCGAAGTACGCGCGCCGGCCCACGGACCGCGGCGTCGCGCCGAGGACGATCAGGTCCGCGCCCTCGTCCGACGCCAGCTCGACGATGACGCGCGCCGGATACCGCGACGTCACGAGGCGCGTCCGGGCGTCGACGCCGTCCCGCCGCGCGCGGTCCGCGAGCTCGTCGAGCATCCGCGCACCGAGCTGCCGGAGCTCGGCGCGCCCGGATCCGTCCGGTACGGCGTCCGGATCGAGCACGTGGAGGAGGTGCAGTCGCGCCCCCGCCTCGCGCGCGTACAGGAACGCGAGCTCGGCCGCCGCCCGCGACGGCGCGGTGCCGCTCACGGGGACGACGACGCGCCGGAACCGCCCGGTGCCGGCGCCCGTGCGCACCAGCACGACGTCGGACCGGCCGGACGCCAGCAGCGTCCGGAGGAGCCGATGGGAGAGCGCGCCGGGTCGGCTCACGCCGAGGAAGACGAGGTCGTACCCGCGAGCCACCTCGGCCTTCACCGCCTCCTCCACGGAGGCCGCCTCGACGACGTTGCCGTGGAAGTCCGGCAGCTCGAACTCGCGAGCGACGTCCTGCCCTCTCGCCGTGACCTCCGCCTCGTCGGCGTCGGGGCGCCCCTTGCGTCCCACCGCACCGAGGTGCGCGGGCGTCGACACCGACAGCCCGACCAGCGTCGCGCCCGGCAGGCGCGCCAGCGGCGCCGCCAGCCGGAGCGCCTGGATCGCGTGCGGCTCCCCGGAGGTGGGTACGAGGATCTTGGTTCCCCGGCGCCGGATCAGCGCACGCTCCTCGGCGGCCTCGTCCTCGAGGCGCCGCGCCTCGTCGCCGCCGAGCGGGAGACCGCGCAGCGCGAGGCGCAGGAGCGGCGGCGTGATGACGCTCGTGACGATCGGGATCAGGATGATGAGGGCGTACATGGGCGCCCCGAGCACGCCGAGGTCCATGCCGATGCGCGCGACGACCAGCTCGGTCGAGCCGCGCGCGGAGAGCCCGATGCCCACCGCCGTCGCCTCGCGGAGGTGCATTCCCCCGAGCCGCGCCCCGAGCCCGGCACCCACGACCTTGCCGACGATCGCGCCGCCGAGGACGAGGGCGGTGACGGGCCAGCCCGGCAGCGACAGCGCCTGCACCTTCAGGCCCGAGTAGGCGAAGAAGACCGGCGCGAACACCCCCAGCACCATGCTGTCGATGGCCTCGAGCGTCGCCTCCTTCACGCGCGGCGATTCGCCGACGATGAGCCCGGCCACGAACGCGCCGAAGATCGCGTGGATCCCGAGCGCCTGCGTGAGGGCGCTGCACGCGAGCGTCAGGACGAGCACCGCGGTGATCGTGCCGTGCTCGAGCCGGCCCTCGCGCTCGAGCCAGCGGACCACCCGGCCCGCGATCGGGCGGAGCACGAGCAGCGCGACGAGCCCGAACCCGAGCGTCGCCGCGAGCGTCACCCCGACGCTGGCGGCGCCGAACCGGCCGGTGGTCGCGACCCGCACCACCACCGCCAGCACGACCCAGCCGACGGTGTCGTCGAGGATCGACGCGCCGAGGATCACGAACCCCACGTCGCGCCGCATGAGGTTCAGGTCGATGAGGATCTTGGCGATCACCTTCACCGCGGAGATCGACATGGCGGTGCCGAGGAACGCCGTGAACAGGGGGCGGCCGCCGCGGCCCACCAGGTCGGCGGGGACGATGAGGCCGATCGCGATGCCGACCGCGAACGGCACCGCGATCCCGCAGGCGGTGGCGAGGAGCGCCGGGCCCTTGAGCGTGCGCCACCGGGAGAGATCCGTCTCGATCCCGGTGCGCAGCATGAGGAGGATCATCCCGATCCAGCTCAGCAGCTCGAGCAGACCGGCCTGCTGCGGATCGTCCGGGAAGAGGGCCGCCTGGAAGCCGGGGAGCAGGCGGCCGAGGATCGGCGGGCCGAGCAGCACGCCAGCGATCACCTCGCCCATCACCGAGGGCTGGCCGAGCCGCCGCGCCAGCGCACCCAGCAGGCGCGCGGCGCCGAGCAGCACCGTGAACTGGAGGAGGAAGACGAGGAGCTGGTGCTCGCCGAGACCGTGCATGGCTCGCGCGGCCGGCCGCGCTCTACCGAAGGTGTTCATCCGGGCATCTGGGCGGCGGCCCTCGCGCCGGGCGGGCGCCGCCCCGGGCGGTCCGCCCGGGGGCGCCCCCTTCCGAGCCGGCAGCGCGCGGGAGAACGTCGGGTACGAGTCTCGGGTCCCCGCGACCCATCCCCGGGGGTCCGGCCGGTGGAGCGATGTCCACGCGCATCGTCGTCATCGACGACAACGAAGACGCCGCCGCGACGCTCCGCGACCTGCTCGCGCTGCGCGGCCACGACGTGCGGATCGCGACGGACGGCGCCCGCGGCGTGGAGACGGTCCTGGCGTTCCATCCGGACGTCGTCGTGTGCGACGTGGGGCTGCCCGGGATGAGCGGCCACGACATCGCGCGGCATCTCCGCGCCGCGGGCGTCGGGGCGCGCCTCATCGCGCTCACCGGGTACGGCGCCGAGGAGGACGTGGCGCGATCGCGCGAGGCGGGCTTCGACGCCCACGTCACGAAGCCCGCGAACGTGGACGAGCTCTTCGCGCTGCTCCGTGACGAGGGGACGGCATGACGCGACCGCGGTGCGCCGCCTTCCTCGCCATGAGCCTCGACGGGTTCATCGCGCGCCCGGACGGCCGCGTCGACTGGCTCGACCCCTACCCCGCTCCGCCGGAGGAGTACGGCGCGTTCTTCGCCGGCGTGGACACGGTGCTCGTCGGCCGCGAGACGTACGACCTCGTCGCCACCTTCCCGGAGTGGCCCTACGAAGGGAAGCGCGTCGTCGTCCTCACCCATCGTCCGCCGGCGCCGCGCCACGGGGAGTCCTTCACCGCCGGCGAGCCGGCGGAGGTGCTGGCCCGCCTCGCGGCCACCGGCAGCCGCAGCCTCTACGTCGACGGCGGCGCGGTCGTCTCGCAGTTCCTCGCGGCGGACCTCGTCGACGAGCTCACGGTGACCATCGTCCCGCTCGTCCTGGGCGCCGGCCGGCGCCTGTTCCAGGGCGCGCTCCCGGAGCGGCGGTTCTCGCTCGTGGACAGCCGCGCGCTCCCCTCCGGGCTCGTGCGGATCACGTACCGGACAGCCGGCAGGTGAGAGGCCGCCGCCGCTCTCGCGACGAGCGGCCGTCAGGCGCCATGAAGCTCCCGCTCGGCGGCCGCCTTGAGCGGCGCGACGACGTACCGGCGCATCCTGCCGAGCACGAGCGGCCTCACGAAGGGAGCGATCAGCCGCCAGGGCCACTTGAGGCGCACCGCAGCGGTGAGCGTGTACCGCATCCCACCGGCCTCCGGGACGAACTCGTTCGTGAAGGTCGCGTCGAAACGTCGCTTCGACTCCGCGAGCTCGATGCGCGTCGGGGAGACGTCACGCAGCACGTTCAGGACCTTCCCCTCGACGTGATCGACCTCGACGACGGTCGCGTCGCCCTCCCGGCGCACGACGCGCGCGCCGTGGATCGTGGCCGGGAAGACGCGCGCCCAGCCCCCCGGGTCCTCGTAGAGGGCGCGAACGCGATCGGCGGGCGCGTTCACGTGCTCGGTGACGACGGCGTAGATCATGCCTAAAGGCGCGCGTGGTCACGCCCCTCCGTGCTGGCCCTGCGCGGCCTTCGGGTCCATCCACAGCACGGCCCAGTGGTGGCCGTCGGGATCGTAGAAGCTCCGCTCGTACATGAAGCCGTGGTCGATCGGCTCCATCGCCTGTTGCCCGCCGGCCTCGAGCGCCGTGCGGACCAGCCCGTCGACCTCGCCGCGGCTCTCGCAGGAGAGCGCGACGAGCCCCTCGTTCTGCCGCGTGGTGTCGCACAGCTCGCGCTTCGTGAACGTCCGGTAGAACCTCTCATGGATCAGCATGACGTACCCGACGTCGCTCACGACCATGCAGGCCGCCTTCTCGTCGGTGAACCTCGGGTTGAACGAGAACCCGAGCTTCCCGAAGAATGCCTTCGAGCGGTCGAGATCGCTGACGGGCAGGTTCACGAACATCATCCGGCTGGCCATGACGGACTCCTCTCGTGTCGGTTCGATCCCAGGACGGCGCGGGACCGCGGAACTCATCGGCGCGGCCCCGCCGGGCCGTCAGGCGAGCTCGGGCGGGAGCCCGAACCGCGGGAAGAGGGTCGCCGTGTCGAGGAAGTGGTTCATGGCCACGATGCGGTCGCCGGACAGCTCCAGGACCACCAGCGACCACGGCCGGTGCGGCTCGCCCGGGGCGCCGGGCCGGTACTGCCCGAACGCGGGCAGGCCGTTCGCCGCGGTGGGCACGAGGCGCGAGCCGCGGCAGCCGATGCCGCGCCCGAGGAACCAGGCCTTGATCGCCGCGGGCCCCCGCAGCCAGAGCGTGTACGGCGGCATCGAGAGCGTCGCGTCCTCGCGCATCAGGGCGGCGAGCGCGTCCACGTCGTAACGCTCGAAGGCGTCGACGTAGCGCGCGAGCAAGGTCGCCTGCGCCGGCGTGAGACCGACGACGGCGCCCTCCGGCGGCGCGCTCTCCGCGAGCGTCGCGCGGGCGCGCTGCAGGGCGCTGTTCACCGCCGCGACGGTGGTCTCGAGCGCGCTCGCGATCTCCGAGGCCGGCCACCCCAGCACCTCGGCGAGCAGGAGCGCCGCCCGCTGGCGGGGCGGCAGGCGCTGGAGCGCCGCGACGAACGCGAGGCGGATGCTCTGGCGGAGCGCGGCGCGCTCGGCGGGATCGCCGTCCGCCGGCAGCGCGTGAACGTCGGGGATGGGCTCGAGCCAGTGGGTGCGCGGCCGCTCGACGAGGTCGTCGTGGATGGTGCCGGCCGGCCCCATCGCGACCGGTCGCTCCCGGCGCGCCCGGTCGGCGAGCGCGTCGAGGCAGACGTGGGTAGCGATCCGGTAGAGCCAGGTGCGGAGCGAGGCGCGGCCGTCGAACCCCTCGAGCGCCCGCCACGCCCGGACCAGCGTCTCCTGCACGGCGTCGTCCGCCTCGGCCGCCGACCCGAGCATCCGGTAGCAGTGGCCGACGAGCGCCTCCCGGTGCACCTCGAGCTGCTCCGCGGTCATCATGGGTACATAGACGGCGCGGCGGCCGGCGCATCATCGGCCCCCGGGAGGGTGAGGTCGCGGCCTCAGGATTCGTCACGTCTCGAACCGCCGCGCGGAGGCCCGGCGCGACGCGAGGCACGCCGGGGGCGCTCGTCCGTCGAGGAGCGGCGGGGGCGCCGTTTCTCGCAGGGCCTCGTCCGCGTCCGGGAGCGACCTACTTCAGCCGGTGTCGGCCGGGAGCGAGGCCTTGCCCGGAGCGTATCTATCCATCCAGTCGTCCCCGAACACCCTCCGCGCCGAGATGATGTTGTGCGACCTGCAGGCGATCCGGACGTTCTCGACGGTCGACGCTCCGCCGAGCGCGACCGGCTCGATGTGATCGAACTCCAGCTGGTGGGTGGAGCCGCAGATCTCGCCGGAGGGCAGCCGAAACTGGCAGCGGCCGCCGTCCCGCTCCCACACGGCCCGCTTCACGTGCGCCGGGATGTGATCGGCCTTCGCCGGCGGCGGGGTCTTCCGCGGCTTCGAGACGAGGCCCTTTCGTTTCGCGGCCTTCTCGAGGAGGAGGTCGAGGCCTGCCTCGAGAAGCTCCTCCTCCATCGCCCCCGGACGCGTGTGGGCGAGCGCATCCTTCGCCGCCTGGAGCTTCCGGAGGAAGCGATCGGAGACGGTGACGTGGAACCGGCGCAGGTCCGCGGTGAGGGGAACGACCTCCGCGGGCCTCCGCGTGTGGGCAGAAGTGTCTACTTCACGGTCAGTGAGTTCGCTTGACGAACCGGGCGTGCATTTCCCCGCCGCCGGCCCGGCGGCCCCGACCTCGAGCGCAAGGGTGGGGCGTGCGAAGGCGGGGCCGGCGGCGACCTCGGAGGGCGCGGACCGCACCGGAGAGACGATGGTCCGGGTCGGCGGCGCGGGTTGCGGCTGGAGCTCCGCCACGACCTCCATCGCCTCTCGCCGGGAGCGGCCGAAGAACCGGGGCAGCACGGTCTCCCAGTTCTGCGCGGTGACCACCCGGGCGGCCTCGACGATGGAGGTCAGGCACAACCGACCCTCGCCGAGCGCCCCGCCCACTGCGGGCACCTCTTGGATCAGCTCCGCGGCGACCTTGCGGTACTGGGCCGCCGCCTTGGAGAGCCGCAGCTCGCGGTGGAGGTACGCGAACAGCGAGGCGTGCCCGAGCGTCATCCACGCCCGGCGCCGATCGAAGTCGGCGAGGGCGACGAGGAACGCGCCGAGGGCGGAGTGCTCGCGGCGGAGGAGGGAGGCGAGGTTCTCGGATAGGGCGCGTGCGGTGTCCATGAAGAACACTCTCTCATGCGTTTTCGAGGCCTCCTGGAACGCGCGGAACGGCCCGCTGACGCGCGAACGCGGAGGGGCGCCGCGCGGAACCCTCGGCCATTTCCAGCGCAGCACGCTGGCGAGCCAGCGCTCCAGCAGCGCCGTTCTCGCGTGAGCCCGAGCGCGAGCGCTGGTTTTCGCCCGCCCTGCGTCAAGCGCAGAGTGAAGTTCCCGTTGGGTGCGGCAGGGATTCATCCGCGCTGCGCCGGCGGCCGTGCGGATTGTAGTTCACTGATAGTGGTTCATCTGGCGAACTGCCGCTCGCCGGCCCACGGCTCGGCACACACGGACCCTCGTCGCATCGTTCGAACATCGAAGCCCGTTCCCGCGGGGACGCTCCCGCGCGCCCCGCGGCTCGGCTCAGCTGAGCTCCGGATCACTGGAGCCGCAACACAGGCTTCTTGCGGGCCGATCCCCACCGCGACGTCCCGTCCACGCAGCTCCGCCCCGGCCGTCCCCGTCTTCTCAGCCCCTTCCCCGCTCACCCATCGGTCACGCATCATCCCCGCGACGACGATCGCCCACGCGCCGACCCTCGCCGAGACGTCAGGGTCGCCGCTCACAGCGTCCGCTTGAGCGTGAGCGTGGACACGAGCAGCATCGCCGCCGCGAACGCGGCGAGGTACGCGACGTGCGCGCCGGCCGCGCCGAGGTCCCCGCCCCGGAACAGGATCGCCTTGAGCGCCGCCACCGCGTGCGTCTCCGGATCGACGCGGGCGAAGGCGCGCAGCCAGGGCGGGAAGCTCGCCAGCGGGTAGAGCGCGCCGCTCGGGAAGAACAGGATGATGTTGAGGAACCCGCTCACCACGCCGCTGATGCGCGGGTGCCCGGCCCGGCCGAGGAGGGTCATCATCATCCCCAGGAGGCCCAGGGCCGTGAGCACCACGACGCCCACGACCGCCAGGTACCCGAGGACGCCGCCGTGCACGACGGACCCGGTGATCAGGAACCCGATCACGAGGACGATGCCGCTCGAGCAGAGCGTCACGACCGTCCCGCTGAGGAGGACGCCGAGGTTGATGTCGAGCCGGCGCAGCGGCGTGGAGAGGTAGCTCTCGTGGACGCCCAGGAACCGGTCCATGACCAGGTTGAAGGCGCCGGTGATCATGCTCCCCATGAAGATCGAGAGGACGACGACGCCCGGGATCAGCGAGGTGTCGTAGTCCACGCGCGGGTAGATCTCCTGCGGCCGCAGCTGCGCCGCGCCGAGGTGCCGCTCGAAGCGCGCGAGCGGCTCGCGGATCGCGCCGATCGCGCCCGCCGTGGCGCCCTCGATCGCGCTGGCGGCGATCGCGTCCACGTTGTCCACGTACAGCCCCGCCGCGGCCGAGACGCCTCGCGACAGGTCGCGCGAGAAGCGGGGCGGGATCATCAGCACGCCGGAGAGCTCGCCCGTGTGCAGCCGGTGGAGGGCGTCCACGGGATCGTGCAGCGGGACGAGCGTCACCGTGCCCGGCCCGTTCTCCACCGCCTGGAGCGCTCCGAGCAGCACGCGGGCCTCCGGTCCGTCGTCGAGGTTCACGACCCCGAGCCTCAGGCCCGTGAGCGGCCCCTGGAGCGTGTTCCCGAGGATCAGGAGGTACAGGAGCGGCATCAGCACCGCCGACGCGAGGGCGACCGGGTTCCGCCAGATGCGAAGGAGATCGCGGACCATCACCGCCCAGATCTTCATGTGAACCTCCGCGGAGGTCCTGCCTTCCCGGGTCCCTCCTCGCGCAGGGAGCGCCCGGTGAAGTGGATGAACACGTCCTCGAGCGTGATCCGGCTCAGGCTCGCCGACGTGACCTCGACGGCGGCCTCGCGCAGCAGCTCGATCGCGCGCGGAATCAGCGCCGCGCCGCCGTCGGCGCGGATCCGGAGCCCTTGGGGCGGGACGTCGACGCTCCGGGCGCCCGGGAGCGCGCGGAGCGCGTCCAGGACGCCGTCCGGCAGCGGTCCGACCACCCCGAGATCGAGCGTGTCGCTGCCGGGGATGAGCGCCTTCAGCTCCTGCGGCGTCCCGAGCGCGACCACCTTCCCGTGGTCGACGATGGCGACCCGGTCGCAGAGCGCCTCGGCCTCGTCGAGGTAGTGGGTCGTGAGCGAGATGGTGATCTCGTCTCCCTTGCGCAGGTCGCCGAGGAGGTCCCAGATGACGCGGCGGCTCTGGGGATCGAGCCCGATGGTCGGCTCGTCGAGGAAGAGCACCCGGGGCTTGTGGACGAGCCCGCGCGCGATCTCGAGCCGCCGCCGCATCCCGCCCGAGTACGTCTTCACGAGGTCCTTGCGACGCTCCCACAGGCCGACGCGCCGGAGCAGCTCCTCGATGCGCGGCTGCCGGCGGGCGCGGGGGACCTCGAAGAAGCGGGCGAAGATGTCGAGGTTCTCGTAGCCGGTCAGGTCGAGGTCGGAGGTGAGCGCCTGCGGCACGACGCCGAGCCTCCGGCGCGCGCCGTCCGGATCGCGCCGGACGTCGATCCCCGCGACGAACGCGTCGCCGGAGGTGGGCGAGACGATCCCGGTGAGGATCCGCACGAGCGTCGTCTTCCCGGCGCCGTTCGGGCCGAGGAGGCCGAACAGCTCCCCGGGCCGGACGGCGAGGTCGACGCCGTCCACGGCCGCGAGCGCGCCGAAGCGCTTCACCAGCCCGCGCGCCTCGATCGCGTACGCGAGGCCGCTCTCCGGCTGACGCGCGGCCGCGTCGGACGTCACCGCTGGCTCGCGGCCGCGACGGGCGCTGCCGTCGCGGCGGACGGGGGGACCGAGACCTCGGCGGTCATCCCGGGGCGCAGCTCGGCGGCCCGCTCGTCCAGCGCGACGCGGACCCGGAACGTGCGGATGTCCGGGCGTCCCCGCTTCACGTCCCGGTTGACCGCGAAGTCGCCCTGGGCGCCGAGCTCCATCACGCGGCCGCGGAAGGTCCGGCCCGGGACGGCGACGACGCTCACCTCCACCTCCTGCCCGAGCCGTAGCCCGCCGAGCCGCGTCTCCTCGACGTCGAGCCGGGCCCACAGGCGGTCGTGGTTCTCGACGGTGACCACCGGCGTCCCGGGCGCCGCCCACTCGCCCTCCTCGAGGTTGCGGTCCACGACGATCCCGTCGAACGGACAGAGGACGCGCGCTTGCGCGAGCTGCACCTCGGCGACGCGCACCGCCGCCTCCGACACCCCCACCGCGGCCCGCGCGTTCGAGACCGCGGCCATGGCCGTGCCCACCCTCCCCCGGACGGCAGCCTTCGTCGCCGAGAGGGACTCGACCGCGGCACGAGCCTCGCGGAGGCGTGCGCGGGCGGACTCGAGCTGCTGCTCCGGCGCCGCGTTCCCCTCCACGAGCTGCTGCGTTCGGTTGAAGTTCAGCTCGGCCTCCTCGAGCGTGGCCTGCGCGCGAGCGATGTCCGCGCCCGCGCCTCCGACGGTCGGCAACACGGCCCTCAGGTTCGCCTCGGACTCCTCGAGCGTCCGGCGCGCCAGCTCCAGGTTGGCCCGGGCCTGCGCCACCTGCGCGTCGCGGTCGCGCGCGTCGAGCTGCGCGAGGACCTGTCCCTTCGTGACGGTGTCGCCCTCGTGGACCGGGATCGCGTCGACCCGCCCCGCCACCTGCGCCGCGACGGCGGCGACGGGGGCGTCGAGGAAGCCGGCGAACTGCGGCGGCTCGCGCGCGGTGCAAGCGGCGAGCGCCGCGAGGCACGCCAGCAGCCGGAGGGGGCGAGCGAACGTCACGGCTCTTCGCACTGGGAGCACGGCCCGATCCTCCTGCGCGGCGTGATCCATGGAGCAGCCTGTGGACGGAAATGCGGGGCGCGGCGACCTGTCCGAGTGCCCCTCACGCGATCGGCCGGGACGGCTGCGCGACGGCAGGCCCGACGCTCCGCTTCTTCGTCCGCGTGAACCTGTCCAGCGTCAGGTAGACGACCGGCGTCGTGAACAGCGTCAGCATCTGCGAGAAGACCAGCCCGCCCACGATCGTGATGCCGAGCGGCTGGCGCAGCTCGCTGCCGGCGCCGCCGCCGAAGGCGAGCGGTAGCGCGCCGAGCAGCGCCGCCATGGTGGTCATCATGATGGGGCGGAACCGAAGCGCGCACGCGCGGTAGATCGCGTCGCGGGTCGAGAGCCCCTCGTCGCGCTCCGCCTCGATCGCGAAGTCGATCATCATGATCGCGTTCTTCTTCACGATGCCGATGAGCAGGATCACCCCGATGAGCGCGATGATGCTGAACTCGGTCCGCATCACGAGGAGCGCGAGGAGCGCGCCCACCCCGGCCGACGGCAGCGTCGACAGGATCGTGATCGGGTGGACGTAGCTCTCGTAGAGCACCCCGAGGACGATGTAGACGGCGACGAGCGCCGCGAGGACGAGCCACGGCTCGCTCCGCAGCGACTCCACGAACGCCTGCGCCGTGCCCTGCGGCGCGGCCCGGATGCTCGCGGGGAGGCCGATCTGCTGCTCCGCGCGGTGGATCGCGGTGAGCGCCTGGCCGAGCGACACTTCGGGCGCGAGGTTGAACGAGAGCGTCACCGCCGGGAACTGACCCTGGTGGTTCACCGAGAGCGAGGTCGGCTGCGGCGACCAGCGCGCGATGCTCGCGAGGGGCACCTGGCTGCCGTCGGGGGTCGGCACGTACACGTTCCGCAGCGCCTCGGGGTGCTGCGCCAGCTCCGGCTTCATCTCCAGGACGACGCGGTACTGGTTCACCTGCGTGTAGGTGGTGGCGACCTGGCGCTGGCCGAACGCGTCGTAGAGGGCGTCGTCGACCGCCTGGGCGGTGATGCCGAGGCGCGAGGCCGTATCGCGGTCCACCTCGACCTTCAGCTGGAGCGCGCTCGTCTGCTGGTCGGTCGCGACGTCGCGCAGCTGGGGGAGCGTCTTGAGCTTCTCGAGCATCCGCGGCGCCCAGGCGTTGAGCTCCTCCAGGTTCGCGTCCTGCAGCGTGTACTGGTACTGCGTCCGAGAGAAGCGGCCCCCGACCCGCACGTCCTGCACCGACTGGAGGAAGAGCTGGATCCCGGGCACCTGCGCCAGCTTCGGGCGGAGCGTCGCGATGACCTGGTCCGCGGTCTCCTTGCGCTGCTCGCGGGGCTTGAGCTGCATGAACACGTTGCCGGTGTTGAGCGTGCCGCCGCCGATGAACGAGACGGCGTGGTCCACCGACGGGTCGGACATCACCGCCCGGTTCACGAGCTCCTGCCGGTCGCGCATGGCGGGGAACGAGACGTCCTGCGGGGCGTCCGAGATCCCGAAGACCTGGCCCGTGTCCTGCTGCGGGAAGAGGCCCTTCGGCACGATGACGTAGAGCCAGATGCTCACCGCGGCCGCGACCACCGTCACCACCAGCATGAGGGCGTGGTGGTCGAGCACCCAGGACAGGGCGCGCTCGTACCCGTGGAGCATCCCGTCGAAGAACCGCTCCGAGACGCGGTAGAAGCGGCCGCGGCGCTCCTCCGAGCGCAGCTTCAGGAGGCGGGAAGCCATCATCGGCGTGAGGGTCAGCGAGATCACCGCCGAGAAGGCGATGGCGATGCTGAGGGTCACCGCGAACTCGCGGAAGAGCCGGCCCACGATGCCGCCCATGAGCAGGATGGGGATGAACACCGCGAGGAGCGATGCCGTGATCGAGACGATCGTGAAGCCGATCTGCTTCGCGCCCTTGAGCGCCGCCGAGAGCGGCGGCTCGCCCGCCTCCACGTACCGGGTGACGTTCTCGGTGACCACGATGGCGTCGTCGACCACGAACCCGGTGGAGATCGTGAGCGCCATGAGGGACAGGTTGTCGAGGCTGTAGCCGAGCAGGAACATCCCGCCGAACGTCGCGACGATCGCGAGCGGCACCGCCACGGTGGGGATGACGGTGGCGCGCGCGCTGCGGAGGAAGAGGAAGACCACCAGCACGACCAGCGCCACGCTCGCGAGGAGGGTCACCTGCACGTCCCTCACCGAGGCGCGGATCGTCTGGCTGCGGTCGAGCGCGACCTGCACGTCGATCGCCGGAGAGATGGCGTGCGTGAGCTCCGGCAGGAGCGCCTGCACGCGGTCGATGACCTCGAGGATGTTCGCGCCGGGCTGGCGGCGGACGATCATCACCACCGCACGCTTCCCGTCCACCCACCCGGCGGCGCGCGTGTTCTCCACGCTGTCCACCACCCGCGCCACGTCGCGCAGCCGGACCGGGCTCCCGTTCGCGTACCCGACCACGATGGGGCTCCACGCGGCGGCGGAGAGCAGCTGATCGTCGACGGCCACGGTGTGCGACTGCTCGGGGCCATCGAGCGACCCCTTCGCCTGGTTCGCGGTGGCGACGCCGATCGTGGTCCGGAGCGCCGAGGTGGAGAGGCCGGCGCCCGCCAGCGCGGCGGGATCCACCTGGATCCGCACCGCGGGCTGCTGGCCTCCGCCGACGAAGACCTGCCCGACGCCGTCGACCTGCGAGATCTTCTGCGCGAGCACCGTGTTGGCGACGTCGAACACCTTCGACAGCGGCAACGTCTCCGAGCGGACGGCGAGGATCAGGATCGGCGCGTCGGCCGGGTTCACCTTCCGGAAGTTGGGCCGCACCGGCAGGTTCGAGGGCAGGTCGCCGAGGGAGGCGTTGATGGCGGCCTGCACGTCCCGCGCGGCGGCGTCGACGTCGCGATCGAGGTCGAACTGCAGCGTGAGGCTCGTGGAGCCGAGGGAGCTCACCGACGTGATCTCGGACAGCCCCGCGATGCGGCCGAACCGCCGCTCGAGCGGGGTCGCCACCGCCGAGGCCATTGTCTCGGGGCTCGCGCCGGGGAGGCCGGCCGAGACGTTGATCGTCGGGAAGTCGACCCGCGGCAACGGCGCCACCGGGAGCTGCGTGTAGGCCGCGGCGCCGCCGAGGAGCAGCGCCATCGCGAGCAGCGTGGTCGCGACCGGCCTGCGGATGAAGGGCTCGGAGATGCTCACCGGGCCCTCACTCCGCCCCGCCCGCGGCCGCGGTCGGCTGCGCCTCGGGCTCGTGGCCGCGCCGCACGAGCCGGCCGAGCCGCGCCATGTAGAGGTAGACGACCGGGGTGGTGTAGAGGGTCAGGAGCTGCGAGATGACGAGCCCGCCCACGATGCTGATCCCGAGCGGCCGGCGCAGCTCGGAGCCGGTCCCGGACCCGAGCGCCAGCGGGAGCCCGCCGAGCAGCGCCGCCATGGTGGTCATCATGATGGGCCGGAAGCGCAGCAGGCACGCCTGGTAGATCGCCTCGCGGGTCCCGAGCTTCTGCTCGCGCTCCGCCTCGAGCGCGAAGTCGATCATCATGATCGCGTTCTTCTTCACGATCCCGATGAGCAGCACGATCCCGATGAGCGCGATGATGTCGAACTCGCCCCGGGTCAGCATGAGCGCGAGGAACGCGCCCACGCCGGCGGACGGGAGCGTCGAGAGGATCGTCACCGGGTGGATGTAGCTCTCGTAGAGCACCCCGAGCACGATGTAGACGGTGACGAGCGCCGCGAGGACGAGGAGGGGCTCGCTCGCGAGCGACTCGCGGAACGCCTGCGCCGTCCCGGTGAACCCGGCCCGCACGCCGGGCGGGAGCCCGATCTCCGCGTCGGCCGCCGCGATGGCGTCCACCGCCTTGCCGAGGCTCGCGCCGGGCGCGAGGTCGAAGGACACCGTCACCGCGGGGAACTGGCCCTGGTGGCTGATGGCGAGCGGCGCGGTGGTGCGCTCCATCCGCACGAACGAGGAGAGCGGGACGGGCTGCCCGGCCGCGGACTTCACGTAGATCCGGTCGAGCGCGCCCGGGTCCTGCTGGAACTCCGGCTTCACCTCGAGGATGACGCGGTACTGGTTCAGCTGCGTGAAGATCGTGGACACCTGGCGCTGCCCGAACGCGTCGTAGAGCGTGTCGTCGATCGCCTGCGCCTGGATCCCGAGCCGGCCGGCGGTGTCGCGGTCGATGGTGAGCTTCACCTGGAGGCCCCCCGACTGCTGGTCGCTCGCGACGTCGCGGAGCTGGGGCAGCTCGCGGAGCCGCTCCACGACGCGGGGCGCCCAGGTCGCGAGCTCCTCCGGGTCCGCGTCCTCGAGCGTGTACTGGTACTGCGTCCGGGAGACGCGCGTCTCGATCTGGAGATCCTGGACGGGCTGCAGGAAGGCCCGGATGCCCTCCACCTGTGCGAGGCGCGGCTGGAGACGGGCGATGATCTCCGACGCGCTCGCCGAGCGCTCGGAGCGAGGCTTCAGCGCGATGGAGAGCCGGCCCGAGTTCACCGTCGGGTTCGTGCCGTCGGGCCCGATGAAGGACGCCACCGTCGCCACGTCGGGATCCTCGCGCACCGCCGCCGCGAGCGCCTCCTGGCGGGAGGCCATCCGCTGGAACGAGACGTCCGGCGCCGCCTCCGTGAGGCCGATGACGAGCCCGGTGTCCTGCACCGGGAAGAAGCCCTTCGGGATGACGAGCGCCAGCACCGCCGTCAGGGCCAGCGTCCCCACGGTCACCGCGAGCGTCAGCGGCTGGTGGTCGAGGACCCACCGCAGGGTGCGGTCGTAGAACGCGAGGAGCCGATCGAAGAGGCGCTCGAACGCCTTCGCGAGCCGCCCTGGCTCCTCGTGCGCCCGCAGCAGGTGGGCGCACATCATGGCCGTGAGCGTCAGGGAGAGCACCGCCGAGACGCCGATGGCGATGCTGAGGGTGACCGCGAACTCCCGGAACAGCCGCCCGATGATGCCGCCCATGAAGAGCAGGGGGATGAGCACCGCCACGAGCGAGACCGTGAGCGAGACGATGGTGAAGCCGATCTGCTTCGCGCCCTTGAGCGCCGCCTCGAAAGGCGGATCGCCCTCCTCCACGTACCGGGCGATGTTCTCGATCATGACGATCGCGTCGTCGACCACGAAGCCGGTCGAGATCGTGAGCGCCATGAGCGACAGGTTGTTCAGGCTGTAGCCGGACAGGTACATGATCCCGAACGTGCCGATGAGCGACAGCGGCACGGCGATGCCCGGGATGAGGGTGGCGCGGAGCGAGCGGAGGAAGACGTAGATGACGGCCACGACGAGCAGCACGGACAGGATGAGCGTGAACTGCACGTCGTCCACCGAGGCGCGCACCGTCTCGGTCCGGTCGGAGAGGATCGAGACCTGGACGCCCTGCGGCAGCGCCGAGGAGAGGCGGGGCAGGAGCGCCTTCACCCGCTCCGCGACCTCGATCACGTTCGCGCCGGGCTGCCGCTGGACGTTGAGGATGATGGCGCGCTTGCCGCCGGCCCAGCCGGCGAGCTGGTCGTTCTCCACGCCGTCCGCGGCGTCCGCCACGTCGTCGAGCCGGATGGGCGCCCCGTTCTTGTAGGCGATGACGAGCGAGCGGAAGCTTGCCGCCGAGTACAGCTGGTCGTTCGTCGCGAGCGTGTAGTCCTGGCGCGGGCCGTCGATGTTGCCCTTCGCCTGGTTTACGTTGGCCGCCACGAGGGCCGCCCGGACGTCCTCGAGCGACAGCCCGTTCCCGGCGAGCGCGGCCGGATCGACCTGCACCCGCACCGCGGGCTTCTGGGCGCCGTTCAGGGTGACGAGGCCGACGCCGGCGACCTGCGAGATCTTCTGCGCCAGGATGGAGTCCGCCTGGTCGTTCACCTGCGGCAGCGGGAGCGTGTCCGAGCTCACCGCGAGCGTCAGGATCGGCGTGTCCGCCGGGTTCGACTTCGAGTACGTGGGCGGGTTCGGCAGGCCGCGCGGCAGGAGCGTCGCGGCGGCGTTGATCGCGGCCTGCACGTCCTGCTCCGCGGAGTCGATGTTCCGGTCGAGCTGGAACTGCAGCGTGATCTGGGAGCTCCCGAAGCTCGAGACCGACGTCATCTGCGCGAGCGCGGGCATCTGCCCGAACTGCCGCTCGAGCGGCGTGGTCACGGCCGACGCCATCGTCTCGGCGCTCGCGCCGGGGAACGCGGTCGAGACGACGATCGTAGGGTAGTCCACCTGCGGCAGCGCCGAGACCGGCAGCTGGCGGTACCCGGCGACCCCGGCCAGCAGCAGGCCGAAGGTGAGGAGCGCGGTCGCGACGGGGCGCCGGATGAACGGCTCGGAGACGCTCATCTGCGGGCAGCCTCCGCGGCTCCTCGCCGGCCCGCAGCTCCGGCCTGGCCCGCCGGTCCGCCCTGGGCGGGCTGACCGCCCTGGGCCGCCGGTCCGACCTGCCCCGCCGGTCCGCCCTGCCCCGCCGGCTTCCCGGGCTCACGCAGCTGGACCTTCGCGCCCGGGCGGAGCTGGTTCTGCCCCTCGACGACGACCCGGTCGCCGTCCGCGATGCCCTTCGCGATCACGGCCTGATCACCGACGGTGGCCTCGACCTCGACGGGGCGCGGCGTGGCGGTGGCGTCCGGTCCGACCACGTAGACGAACGTGCCCTGCGGCCCGCGCTGCACCGCCGGCGCAGGGACGACCAGCGCGTCGCGGCGGGTGCCGAGCCGGAGCCGCGCGTTCACGAACTGGTTCGGCCAGAGGAGCCGCTTCGGGTTCGGCAGCACCGCCTTGAGCCGCACGGTGGAGGTGGCCTGGTTGATCTGGTTGTCGATCACCTCCAGGCGCCCCTGCCCGAGCAGCGTCACGCCGTCCCGCGCGTACACGTCGACCGCGAGCGGGCCGCCGCTCTGCGCAGTCGCGATGGGCGTGAGCTGATCCTGCGGCAGCGTGAAGATGACCGCGATCGGATCGAGCTGCGCCACGACGACGATGCCGTTGGGGTCCGCGGCGTGGACGACGTTCCCTGCGTCCACGACGCGGATGCCCGTCACGCCGTCGATCGGCGAGGCGATGGTCGCGTAGCCGAGGTTGAGCCGCGCCGTCGAGATGGCGGCCTCGTCGATCCGGACCGCCCCCTCGAGCTGGCCCACCGCGGCGATCTGCTGATCGGCCTGCTGCTGCGGGACGAGCCGCTCGGCGGAGAGCGCGCGGTACCGCTCGAGATCGAGGCGGGCGCTCCGGAGCTGGGCCTGGTCCCGGGCGAGCGCGCCCTCCGCCTGCATGAGCTGCGCCTGGAACGGGCGCGGGTCGATCTGCGCCAGCACCTGTCCCTTGCGCACCACTTGCCCCTCGCGGAAGACCACCTGGTCGAGCCGTCCGTCCACCTGCGGCTTCACGGTGACCGTCTGGTAGGCGACGACGCTCCCCAGCCCCTCCAGCCATTCGGCGACGTCCCGGCGCGCGGCGAGAGCGGCCGTCACCGGGACCGGGCGCTGCGCCTGCGCGGCCGCGCCGCCTGCGGGTGCCTTCCCCTTCGCGGCGTCCCCGCCCCGGCCGCGGGCCAGCCAGACGGCGCCCGCGACGACGAGGACGACGACGAGCCCGAGCGCCCAGCGCCCGCGCCGCTTCACGGTCTCAGCCACGCTGCACCTCACGTCCCAGCGCGCGCAGCAGCTGCGCGCGCGAGGTGGACAGGTTGAACTCGGCCTGGACGAGCTGCGCGGCGGCGGCCGTCTCCGCGAGCTGCGCGTCGCCGAGGTCGATGAGGCTTCCGACGCCGAGCTGGTACCGTCGCTCCGCCTGGCGCAGCCGCTCCTTCGAGTTCGTGAGCGCGTCGTTCGCGGCCCCGAGGGAGCTCTTCGCGGCGCGCACCGCGAGCCGCGCCTGGTCGACGTCCACGCGGATCTGCTGGCGGAGGACCTCCGCCTCGGCGCGCACGGCCGAGCCGTTCGCCCGCGCCTCCTGCACCTGGGCGCGGGTGAGGCCGCCCTGGAACAGGTTCCACGTCAGCGTGGCGGTCGCGTTCCAGTTCCACACCGTCGAGCCAATCGTCGGCCCGGCGTCGGTGAAGCCGGTCGAGATTCCCAGCGACGGCCCGTACCCGCCCTGGAGGGCACCGGCGGTGAGGTCCTGCGCGCGCGCCTGCTCCTCGAGCGACACGAGGTCGGGGCGGTTGCGCTCCGCCTCGGGCACGAGCGCGTCGACGATGCCGTCCTCTTCCTCGACGGGCGGCAGCGTGTCGCTCGCGACCTCGTAGTCCGTCGAGCCGGTGACGCCCATCGCCTGGTTCAGCTGCGCGCGCGCGATCGCGTACGCGTTCTCCGCGTTGATGAGCTGCACCTGGGCGTTGGCGCGATCGGTCCGGGCCTGCCAGAGATCCACCTCCGGCCGCGTCCCCGCCCGCACGAAGCCCTCCACCTGGCGGAGGTGGGCCTCCTGGTTCGCGAGCGTGTCCGACGCGACGTGCACGAGGTCGCGCTGGGCCCGCGCGCCGAAGAACGCGGCGCGCACGGTGAGCAGCACCTGGACCTCGGTGGCCCGCTCGCTGTCGCGCTGCGCGGTCGCGAGCGCCTGCGCCGAGCGCCACCGGCCGCTGGTCTGCCCGAAGTCCCACACGAGCTGCGAGGCGGTGAGACCGAAGGCGTAGTAGTCGGTCGTCCCCCAGCTCGCGCGGGACGTCGTGGTTCCGCCGCCGGTGGTGGGGAACGAGCCCGGGCGCGCCACGAAGTTGCCGGTGAGGCGCTGGTACGACGCCGTCCCGCTCACCTGCGGCAGCAGCGGCGCGCGCGCCTGGTCGGCGCGGGCCGAGGCGGCCTCCGTCGTGGAGCGCGCCTGCGCGAGCTGCGGCTGGCGCTCGAGCGCGCTGCGCTCGGCCTCCGCGAGCGAGAGGACCCGGGCGGACGACGGCCCCGGCAGCGCGGGCCGGAGGTCGGGCGGCGGGGGCGGTGCCGGCGGCGGGGAGGCTTGCGGCTGCTGGGCGACCGCGAGCAGGAGCGGAACGAGCATCGAGGTCACGACCTTCTCCCGCGCATGCGCGCCTCGTACCGATCGAGGTTCGCGACGATTCGCTTGAGGCCCCGCCGCACGGCCGCCTCCTCGGCGGGGCTCATCCCTTCGATCACCGCGGCGCGGACCTCGTCCGCGACGGCCGCGACGTCGCTCGCCAGCTTCTCGCCGGCCCGCGTCAGGAGGACGCGCGATCGCCTGCGGTCGTCCGGGTCCGGCTCGGTCTGGACGAGCCCGCGCTCGAGGAGCGCGGTGAGCGTCCGGCTGACGGTCGGGGCGTCCGCCCGCACGCGGTCCGCGAGCTCCGCCTGCGACATCCCGTGCGACTCCCGGAGCGCCACGAGAGTCCAGAACTGCTGCGCGGAGAGCCCGAACTTCGCCACCTCGGCGAGCACCACCTGCTTGATGCGCCTGCGTGCCGCCGCGATCAGGAGCCCGAGATATTCTTGCATAGGCAACCGTTGCCGATGCAATTACTCGCGTCGCGGGCGCGGGTCAAGCCTCACGTCACGAGCCTGCCCCGGGCGGGCGGCGGTACGGCCGGCTGCCGCGGTCGAGCGAGGCAACAGGAACGGGGCACCGGATCGCGAACCACCCGACGGCCTCTCCGCTGCGAAGGCCGCCTCGCATCGTCGACGCAGAAGCGTGCCACGAGCCGGCCTGCCCTGCACGACTGCCTGCTCCGACGGCAGCGGTCGCCGCGAAGGCGTGCAGGCGCGCCGAGGCGCTGGACGGATGGCGCGCCGATCGCGGGCCAGACGCTCACCGCGTCGCCGGCACCCACGATGCAAGGACTCCGCCCCGGGGCGCCGGCGGGTCCGGGACCGGTCTCCACCGCAGCCCGCACGCACCGGATCCCGGAGCACGCATGACGAAGATCGAGGCGATCGTCAGGCCCTCGAAGCTCTACGAGGTCAAGCGGGCCCTCGACCACGAGTGGATCGCGGGGCTCACCGTCTCCGAGGTGAAGGGCCACGGACGGCAGAAGGGCCACACGGAGGTCTTCCGCGGCTCCGAGTACCAGATCGACCTGAACCCGAAGCTGAAGATCGAGATCGTCGTGCCGGATCCCCTCGTCCCCCGGGTCCTCCACGACCTCGAGCGGTCGCTCAGGACCGGAAAGATCGGCGACGGCAAGCTGTTCGTCACGCACATCGACGAGGCGGTTCGCGTCCGCACCGGCGAGCGTGGCGAGAGCGCGCTCTGACGAGCGCGCCTCCGGCCACCCGCTCGCCGTGCCGGTGGAGCGACCCGTCGGGAGGTCGCCCATCCCCTTCGCGCGTGCGCGATGCGCAGCCTTCCATCCGTGATCCGATCATTCGCCTCCGGCATCGCCGTGGGCGCTGCGCTCGGGACGCTCGCGCGGCGCTGGTGGGACCGCCGGACGCGCTCGGGCGCGCTGGGCTCGCTCCGCATGGGCCTCACGGAGGGGCTCGACCAGGTCGGCCTCGCGCTCATGCAGGCCACCGGCGTGTCGCTCGTGGACGCGAACCGTCTCGCGTGGCGGGACAACGGAGAGGTCTTCGATGCGATGGAGGAGGCGATCGGGGCGGCGCGCCACAGCATCCACTTCGACGTCTACATCTGGAAGCCCGGAAAGGCCGGGACCCGGCTGGCCGAGCTCGTGTGCCGCCGGGCGCGCGAAGGGCTCGCGGTCCGCGTCCTGGTGGACCCGATGGGCAGCACCGGCTTCGACGAGGAGCTGTCCCGGCCCCTCCGCGACGCCGGCTGCGAGGTGCGCTACTTCCGCGACCCGAAGAAGCGACCGTTCACCCTCACCGGCCGGAATCACCGCAAGCTCGTCGTCGTCGACGGTCGCGTGGGCTTCACGGGCGGGTTCGGCATCGCGCCCGAGTGGAGCGGCGACGGCCTCTCGCCGGACGGATGGCGGGACGCGAACGCCGAGGTGGAGGGGCCGGTCGTGCGGCAGATGCAGGCCGCGTTCGCCGCGCACTGGCTCGAGACGGGCGGCGCGCTCCTGCCCCGCGCCGAGTTCGAGCGGGCTCGGCCCGCGGGCGGCGCCCGCGCCGCCTACGTCACGAGCATGGACGTGGTGGGGCTGTCGCACGCACGGTGGGTGACGCACATCGCGCTCATGGCGGCCCGGCGGCGCGCCTGGATCGCCAACGCCTACTTCGTCCCGCCGCCGGAGCTGCTCGGCGCGCTCCTCCTGCTCCCGCGGCACGGCGTGGACGTACGGCTGTTGCTGCCGGGCCCTCACCAGGATCACCGCACCATCACGTTCCTCCAGCGCCGGCTGTATCCCCGGCTCGAGCGCGGCGGCATGAGCGTGTACGAGTACCAGCCGTCGATGATGCACGCGAAGACCATGCTCGTGGACGACCGGCTGGTCGTGGTGGGCTCCATCAACCTCGACTACCTCTCGATGGAGTGGCTGGAGGAGGGCTGCCTCGTCGTGGACGATCGGACGTTCGCGGCCGAGCTCGAGCGACGCTGGCACGCGGACCTGGCGCACTCGCGGCAGGTCGCGGGAGGGCGCGCGCGCAGCGAGCCGCGCGCGGTCGGCGCGACGACGCGCCCCTCGCCCCGCGAGCGCGAGGCGCCTCGGCCGCCGGGCTGGGTCGCCGATCGCGGGTGACGGCGCCCGTTCACCGCCTCACATCGGCGGCACCACCCCGTCCTTCCCCACGAAGATCCGGTTCACCAGCACGGTTCCGTCCGGCTGGCGCGCGCCCGCGGCGAACACGTGCTGCCCCGGGGCGAGCGCGGAGCGATCGGCGGGCTCGATCCGCACGACGGGCGTCCCGGGCGGAACGAGGACCTTCTTCTCGCCACCGGCGTACGACAGCGTGAGCGTCTTCCCGCCGGCGGCCCCGGCGACGTCGGACACCGTGGCGTTCGTCATCGTGCTCGGCGGCGCCGTCTTCGATCCCTCGACGCTGGCGACGGTCGCGTTCGTCATGGTGCTCCCCGGCTTCAGGTCCCAGGGCCGGTGCCCCTCGCCCGTGCCTCGCATCGCCTGGGGGAACACGTGCACCTCGACCGCCCGGAGCGAGCCGTCGCTCCCCTCGACCGCGGTGGTGCCGACGAACTCGTCCTTCGCGATCGCGCCGAGATCGGCCCGCGTCGCGAAGCTGACGCGCGTCTCGTCGCCGAGCTTCAGCTTCTGCGCCCGGCCGTCGGCGCCCTTCACCGTCACGGTGTCGTTCGCGACCGCTCCGATCACGCCGCGGACGTGCTCCTCCGGCTGCCCCGCCGCGGACGCCGACGTGGCGAGCGCCGCGAGGCCGATCGCAGCCGCCGCCACCGAACCGAACCGAGCCATGGACATGAACCTCCGCGAGGCCGCCCCGGCGTGCTCCCGGACGGCGTCGCCGTGCGCTGGGTCGACGACGCGACCCTTCCCCGCGAGCGCTCCTAGACGCCCGCGAACCACTCGTAGCCGCGGTCCTCCCAGTACCCGCCCGTCCGGACGGGGAGGAAGCTCACCTCGGCGAGATACTTCACCATCTTGTAGCCGAGCTTCACGGCGGAGTAGAGCCGCAGTGGAGCGCCGTACTCGCGCGCGAGCGGCTGGCCGTTCATCCCGTACGCGAGGATGGTCTGCGGATGAAGCGCGCTCTCGAGATCCCAGGACGAGTAGTAGCCGGGCTCGAACGAGCGGAACTCCACGTAGCGGACGCGCGGATCCGGCCCGACGAGCCGGGCGATCTCCGAGAGCCGCACGCCGTCCCACGCGGCGACCGCCGACCACCCCTCGACGCAGTGATGGCGGACGCGCGTGCGGGTCCGCGGCAGCCGCGCGAGCGCGTCGGCGGAGAGCGTGACCGGCCGCGCGACGAGCCCGCCGACCCGCAGCGCCCAGCCCTCCGGCGGGGCCGGGTAGTCGTCCCCGATCCTGTACATGGGGAAGTCGCCCGGGAGGCTCTCCTCGCGCTCGCTCAGCTCCGGAGCGAGCCGGCCGGGATCGAACAGCGCGCGCTGGAAGCGCTCGTTCACCCGCTCCATCACGCCGAGGAACCCCGTCCGCGGCCGGTTGCTGTCGCACGCGAGGCCACCGACCGCGAGCAGGCCCGCCGTCCGGAGCCCGGCCCCGAGGAACCGACGGCGCGTCGCGCCGCTCACGCCTCGACCTCCCGCCTCGCGCCGCCGGTGGTCATGTCGACGAGCGTCCGCGGGTGGAGCGCCACCTGGACGACGTGGATCACGAGGAAGACCGCGAGCGCGGCCAGCACGAGCAGGTGAATCGCGCGGGCGGCGTCGTAGCCGCCCAGGATCGCGGTGAGCCGCGGCAGCTGCACGGGCTTGTACATCGCGAGCCCCGACGCGACGAGCAGCGGCGCGATCGCGAGCACCCCGGTGTACGTGAGCCGCTGCATCCCGTTGTAGAGGCCGACCGGCGCCGGCGGGACCTTCCGGAGCCGCAGGTCGTGGAGCACGGTCTCCCAGGCGTTGCGGGCGTCGCGCCGCGGCAGGAACAGCCGCTCCCTCCACGTGCCGCTCCAGAAGAAGTAGACGAGGTACACGAGCGCGTTCGCCGTGAAGAACCACGCGAACGCGAAGTGCCAGTGGCGGGCGCCGGCGAGCCACCCGCCGATCGTCAGCGCGGCGGGAGGGCGAGCGCCCTGCAGCGGGTACCACCCGTACGGCTGGCCGCGCGGGCCGAGGAGCGGGAACGCGACGAGGATCTGCAGCCCGCTCCCCGCCATCAGGGCGAAGAGGATCGCGTGGGCCCAGTGGGTCACGCGGATGAGCGGTGGTTGTGCGCTGCGCGCCATGTGCCGCTCGGCTCGCTACTGCGACGGCCGCGCTCCAGCCGGCGATCGAGGCGGAAGCGTCACGGTGAAGGTCGTTCCGTGCTCCGCGTCGGATTGCGCAGACGTTTCGCCCCCATGCGCGCGCACGATCTCACGGACGATGAACAGGCCGAGGCCCATGCTCCCGTCGTCGCTCGTCGCGAGCCGCTCTCCGGACCGGAACGGCTCGAACATGTGCGCGACGAGCTCGGGCGGGATCGGGGGCCCCTCGTTGTGAACGGACAGCACCAGCGCGCCGTTCACGTGGTCGCCCTCTCGAGCCCAGCGGACGCTCACGGTCGAGTCGGGCGGGCTGTACTTCAGCGCGTTCCCGAGGAGGTTCTGCACGACCTGCTCGAGGCGGCCCTCGTCCCAGGTCCCGAGCGGATTCCCTTCCGCTTCGTACAGGATGAGGCGCTGGGGGTGGAGCGTCCGGAACTCCTGGAGGACGCGCTCGCAGACCCCGTGAAAGTCCGCTCCTTCCCGCGGGACGATCGGGACGCCCTCCCGCTGCGCGTAGGTGTAGTCGATGATGCTGTGGATGATGTGGCGCATCCGCTTCGCCGTGCTCACCACCTGGGTGGCACGTCGCCGGATCTTCTCGTTCTCCGCCTGGAGCCGGTTCATCTCGCCTGCGGTCACGATGACGGAGAGACAGTTCCGCAGGTCGTGGCCGAGGATGGCGAGGAGATCGCGCTGGTACCGCTCCGTCTTCTCGGCCATGGAACGGGCGGCCTGCTCCGCCGCCAGGCGGCGGGCGGTCTCCTCCGCCTCGCGGCGCGCGGTGAGGTCGCGCGTGACCTTCCCGAAGCCGCGGAGAACGCCGCCCGGGTCGCGGAGCGCCGTGATGATGACGTTCGCCCAGAAGCGCGAGCCGTCCTTGCGGAGGCGCCACCCCTCGTCCTCGAACCGGCCCAGCCGCTCGGCTTCCGCGAGCTCCCAGTCCGGCTTGCCGGCCGCGTTGTCCTCGGCCGGGTAGAAGACGGAGAAGTGGCTGCCGACGATCTCGCTCTCCGTGTAGCCCTTGATCCGCTCGGCGCCGAGGTTCCAGGTCACGATGTACCCCTTGGGATCGAGCATGAAGATCGCGTAGTCGCGAACGCTCGCCACGAGGAGGCGGAATTGATCGGGGTCGGCGTGGGCAGCGGGTATGAGCGGGTGCGCCAGGGGCACGCGAGTGCACGTACGCCGCCCCCGCGGTCCCTCGCACGAGAAAATCGAGTGGGGTGGCGAGCGGGCACGCGCTCGGGCGAGCGCTGTCCGACCCGTCCGGGCCGGCGAAACCAGGGCGGCGGCGTCCAGCGGAGCTCGAGGGCTGACGGTCGGCCCGTTACACGCGCCGGCAGCCGAGGTCGCTCCGGTACCGAAGCTCCTCACGGAGGCTCGCCGGCGTCCTCCCCGAGGGCGACCCAGTCGATGAGGTCGCCGCGCCGGGTATAGAAGCGAATCAGCAGGGTCCGCGCGTCGGCCTCCACCAGCTGCGCGCCGAACTCGCCGTCGAACCGCGCGCGGCTCCCGACGACCGGGACGCGGTGGAATGGATACGGCTCCTGGCCGCCGAGGCCGTTCACGAAGTAGACGATCCCGTCCCGCTGGATCCGCTCGTAGTCGTGGTCGTGCCCCGCGAACACGGCGTGCGCACCGCAGGCCTGGAACGGCCACTGGACCACCGGGAACGGGCCGTGGTGACCCGAGGACCAGGGCGGGTGGTGGAGGAACACGAGCTTCCACCGCGCTCCGGACGCGCGGAGCGTGTCGCAGAGCCATCGCTCCTGCGTCGAGCCCGCCTCCACGCCGTCGGGCTCCCGCGGATCGCTGTCGGCGGCGACGACGTGGACGACGCCCTTCACGACGTCGTAGTAGCGTCCGTTCCCGGGCAGCGTGAAGTACTCGAGGTACGGGAGCGCCCCCGGCGTCCCCCAGTCGTGGTTGCCGAGCACCGGGAAGAACGCGTTCGTCGCCGCGCCGGTCCCGTACCGACCGTGATACGGCGCGATGAAGCTCGACCAGTCCTTTCCGACGTTGTCGTCGATCGTGTCGGCGGCACCCGCGGGGTAGTTGTTGTCGCCGGTGGTGACGACGAACTCGGGCCGCCACGCCTCGACGAGCTTGGCGACATCGCCCTCCGGCACGCTCCCGTTCCCGTAGTCGCCGATCACGGCGAAGCGGACCGGGTCCTGGAGCCGGCCCGCGATGGCGTCCGGATCCCCGAGATCGCGAGCGCAGCCGGCGAGGACGAGGAGCGCACCGAGCGCGGCGAGGCGGCGGCACCGCACGCGCCGAGCATACGGGGTCCGTCGCGCGCGTGGCGGCCGCCGGCGCGCGACGTCCCGGGGTGCCCCCTTCGCGACGCCCCGCGACCGCACGGGTGCACGCGCGCAAGAGCGAGGAGAATGGATGCGCGTGAGGCGCGCCCCGTCGTCAGCGGAGGACAGGAGCGGCCCGGTCCGCGCCCTGCTGCCGGTCGCGGTCGCGCTCGGCCTCGCGCTCGTGCCCGCGGGCGCGACCGCCACTCCCTCGTCGCTCTTCTGGGCGCCGTCCTCGCAGGTGCAGCCGTTCGCGGTCCCGCACCTCACGTACGACACCTACTTCTTCCCTGGGAGCAGCAAGGCCGCCTCGTACCCCGTCACCCTCGGCGTCACGAGCGGCGTGCTCCCGTTCGAGCGGCTCCAGCTCGAGCTCGGCTTCGACGTGCTCCTGCCCACGCGCTCGCCGCTCTTCCTGAACGCGAAGCTCGGCGCGCCGGAGGGCGCGATGTTCGCCGGCTCGCCGTCGGTCGCGATCGGCGTCTACGACGCCGGCGTGACGGGTGACTCGGCGCTCGACGTCTTCTACGGGGTGGTCGGGAAGCGCACGTTCATCGGCGCGATCGACGTCGGCGGGTACGTCGGCTCCGACCGCCTCCTGCGAACGTCCTCCGGCGCCACCGAGCGCGCGGGGCTGCTCGCGGGCGTCGCGCTGCCCCCCATCGCCGTGAAGCGCCCGTGGCTCCAGCGCGTCGAAGTGCGATGGGACGTCGTGACCGGGAGGAACGTGATCGGCGCGACCGGCGGCGGGCTGGCCTTCGTCTTCCTGCCCTCGCTCTCGATCCTGACCGGGCCGATCTTCTTCTTCGATCCGCCGCAGCAACCGGCCGGCACCGGGTGGCTCTGGAGCGTACAGGTCGACGTCGAAGTCGGCGCCCGGCAGGAGCCCGCGCGGTGACTCCGGGCCGCGGGCGCCCGCCGCCCGGCTAGAACGTCCCGGGGTACGCGCCGCCGTCGACGAGCAGGTTCTGGCCCGTGATGAACCCGGCCTGAGCGCTGCACAGGTACGCGCAGGCGTCGCCGAACTCGGCGATCGTCCCCAGCCGGCCCGCCGGGTTCGCCGCGGCGCGCGCGCTCCGCATCTCCTCGTAGGACTTCCCGGCAGCGCGCGCGCCGTGCTCGAGGAGCGACCGCAGCCGGTCGGTCTCGAACGGACCCGGCAGCAGGTTGTTCACGGTGACCCCGTGGCGGACCGTCTTCCGCGCGAGGCCCGCGACGAAGCCCGTGAGCCCCGTGCGCGCGCCGTTCGAGAGCCCCAGCTCGGCGATGGGCGCCTTCACCGCGCCCGAGGTGACGTTCACGATCCTTCCGAAGCCGCGGGCGATCATGCCGTCGACGACCGCCCGGATCATGAGGATCGGCGCGATCATGTTGGCGTCGAGCGCCTTCACCCACGCGTCCCGATCCCACTCCCGGAAGTCGCCCGGCGGCGGCCCGCCCGCGTTGTTCACCAGGATGTCCGGCGCGGGACACGCGGCGAGGGCCGCGCGGCGGCCTTCCTCCGTCGCGATGTCCCCTGGGACGGCGATCACGGTCACGCCGTACGTCGCGCGAAGCTCCTCCGCCGTACGATCCAGCGCCTCCTTGCCGCGCGCCGTGACGACGAGGTTCACGCCTTCCCGCGCGAGCGACGTCGCGCAGCCCTTGCCGAGCCCCTTGGACGCGGCGCACACGAGCGCCGTCCTGCCGCGGATGCCGAGGTCCATGGCGGTGTGTAGTTCGCGTCAAGCCACGGCGCGCTTCTTCCGGATGATCGGCGGCTTCGCCTTCGGCGCGGCGTCCTCGGGCGCCGTCCGCGTCACGAGCTTCGGCAGGTTCTTCCCCTTCTCGAACGCTGCGCCGCCCCCGTATCTCGCGACGATCTCCTTCTTCGTCCGGAGGCCGGTCAGCTCGATCACGAAGTTCGGGACGCGGCGGGCGCGGCGGTCGGCGACCCACCTCGACAGGTCCTTGCGAGAGCGGGACGCGGCGGCCGCGCGGGCGGGCCTCGCTCCGGGGGCCAGCTTCGGAAGCCGAGCCTCGAGGCGCGCGGCGACGGCGTTGGCGATCAGGGCGGCGATCGCCGCCGAAGCCTGCTGGATCACCGGCCGGAGTGTTTCCTCGAGGAGCCTGTCGACGGAGGAGGAGGAGCGAGCCATGGAACCCTTTCGATGTGTCCATCCAGCATGGCCGCGGAGCGTGGGTCCGGTCCACTGCTATCGTGTGTACGTGCAGCGGCGCACCGGGTTCCTCGGCGGGCTCCGCCCGGAGATCGTGCGGCTCGGGCTCGTCTCGTTCTTCGCCGACGTCTCGTCGGAGATGCTCTATCCGATCATGCCGATCTTCCTCGCGACGGTGCTGCACGCGCCGGTCGCGGCGATCGGGCTCATCGAGGGGATCGCCGAGGCGGTCGCCTCGCTCCTCAAGTCGGTGTTCGGGAGGATCTCCGACCGCACGGGGAGGCGCAGGCCGTTCGTGCTCGCGGGGTACACGATCGCCGCGCTCTCGAAGCCGCTCATCGCCCTGGCACGGTCCTGGCCGCTCGTGCTCGTCGCGCGCGCCTCCGACCGCTTCGGGAAGGGGATGCGCACCTCCCCGCGCGACGCGCTCCTCGCCGACTTCACGCCGCCCGCCGAGCGCGCCCGCGCCTTCGGGTGGCACCGCGCGATGGATACGGCGGGCGCGGTCGTCGGGCCGCTCCTCGCGCTCGCGCTGATCTCCGCGACGCGCGACGACCTGCGGCTCGTGATCGTGCTCTCGGCGATCCCCGGGCTCGTCGGCGCGGCGCTCGTCCTCACCGTCCGCGATTCGAGGGTCGCGGCCGGCGCGGCGAGCGGCCCGCGCGCGCCGCCCGCGATCCCGCTGCGGCGGATGCCGAGGCCTTTCCTGGCGTACCTCGCGGCCTGGGCGCCGTTCGCGGTCGCGAACTCGAGCGACGTCTTCCTCATCCTGCGCGCGAGGCAGCTCGGCTACGGCACGACGGCGACCGTGCTCCTCTACACGACGTACAACGCCGTCTACTCGCTCTCGAGCCCCGTCTTCGGCCAGCTCGCCGATCGCTGGGGACGCCGGCAAGTGCTCGTCGGCGGCCTCGGCGTCTTCGCGCTCGTGTACCTCGGGTTCGCGCTCGTGCGCGCGCCCGCGACGCTGTGGGCGCTCTTCGGGGTATACGGGCTGTACATCGCCGCGACCGACGGCGTGGGCAAGGCGTACGCCGTCGAGCTCGTACCCGAGTCGGTGCGGGCGACTGCGGTCGGGATGCTCGGCACGGTGACGGGGCTCGCGACGCTCGTCGCGTCGACGACGGCGGGCTTGCTCTGGGAGGCGGTGGGGCCGTGGGCCGCGTTCGCGTTCGGGGCGGCCGGCGCGCTGGTCTCGGCCGCCGGGCTGCTCCTGGTGCCCTCGCTCCGCCGGGGGAGCGCCGCGACGAGCCTATAATCGAGCCAACGTGGGCGACCGGCTTCGGTTCTGGGTGAGGGTGTTCTTCGTCGAGGCGCTCCGGGCGCTCGCTCGCAACAAGCTGCGATCCGCGCTCACGACCCTCGGGATCACGATCGGGGTCGCAGCCGTCATCTGGGCCGTGGCGATCGGCGAGGGAGGCGCGGCACGCGCACAGCGGGTCCTGGACGATCTCGGTGACAGCTTCGTGTGGATCGAGGCCGGGGGGCGGACCGTGACCGGCGTCCGCACCGGCTCGCACTCGACCACGACGCTGACCCCGGAGGACGCAGAGGCGATCCGCCGCGAGGTCCCGCTCGTGAAGAGCGTCTCGGAGAACGTCGACGGGAACGTGCAGCTCGTCCGCGCCGAGCGTAACTGGCGCACCCGATACCGGGGCGTCGCGCCCGAGTACGCCGACATCAAGCGGTGGCGGATCGCCTCGGGGGCGTTCTTCGTGGATGATCACGTGCTACACGCGGCGAGCGTCGCCGTCATCGGGGACACCGTCCGCCGTCAGCTCTTCGGCTTCGAGGAGCCCGTGGGCCAGGTCGTCCGGGTGAACGGCTTCCCGTTCCAGGTGATCGGCGTCCTCGCGCCCAAGGGGCAGTCGGCGTCGGGTCAGGACCAGGACGACACGGTGCTGATGCCGTGGACCTCCGCCCTGAGGAAGCTCCGGGGCCGCTCGTTCACCTGGCTGGACGACATCGTCTGCTCCGCGGTCTCGATGAAGGCGGTCGATCCCGCGATCCAGCGGATCACGGCGCTCCTCCGCCAGCGCCACCACATCCAGCCGGGAGAGGAGGACGACTTCAACGTCCGGAGGCCCGACGAGGCCATCAAGGCCCAGATCAAGGCCAGCGAGACGCTCGAGACGCTGCTCGTGACGCTGGCGTCGATCTCCCTGCTCATCGGCGGGATCGGGATCATGAACGTGATGCTCGCCTCGGTCCTCCAGCGCACGAAGGAGATCGGTGTCCGGATCGCCGTGGGCGCGACACCACGGGCCGTCCAGATGCAGTTCCTGGGAGAGGCGGTGATGCTGGCGCTGGTGGGCGGCGTCCTCGGCCTCGCGATGGCCGCGGCGGGGTCCTGGATGTTCACCGACCTGGTCGGCTGGCGGGTCACGATCCCGCCCAGCGCCGCCATCCTCGCCATCGCGTGCTCGGCCGCGGCCGGCATCGCCTCGGGCCTCTACCCGGCCCGGAAGGCATCGCGCCTCGATCCGATCGATGCGCTGCGCTCCGACTGAGGGGCCTCTCTACCCGGCCGCGGGAACCCGACCCTCACGCTCCGTTCACTGCCCGCCGGCGGCTCGCTCCCTCGAGAGCCGGCGCCCCGTCTCCGCGCCTCCCCATGGGGACTGTCCCGCGAACCGGGTGCACGGTGTCGACGTGGCTGGGCCGCCGCCTTCGGTGCGGCCGCGAGAGGCGACGGAGGACCGAGATGAGAGCTGCGATCGAGTGGACGGTGGTGGTGGCGGCGGCGGCGCTGGTGGGCGGATGCGGCGGCTCGAGCGCCAGCACCGGCGGATCGGGTGGCTGCACGCCGACCCAGCCCGCGAGCGTGGCGATCGATGCGTCCGGGTTCACGCCCAAGATCCTCTGCGTCCCCGCGGGCGGCACGGTCACGTTCACGAACGGCGACAGCGCCTCGCACGACATCGAGTCGGGCATGACCTGTCAGGGGCTCAACCTCGGCACCATCGCCGCGGGCCAGAGCAAGACGGTGGCGTTCCCGGGCGCCGCGACGTGCCCCTTCTTCGACGCCGCGCACTCGAGCGATGCGGCGTTCCAGGGCACCGTCACCGTGACCCCCACCCCAAGCACGGGCGGCGGGGGTGGGAGCGGGGGCGGGGGCGGCGGCGGCTACTGAGGAGGCGGCGATGCGCTTCGGGATCCGGCTCGCAGCGACGGCGACCGCGCTCGCGGGCCTGCTCGCGTGCGGTGGCGACGCGTCGAACGTGGCGCCGATCGCGTGGCAGAAGGTGAGCGGCCCGGGCCCCGGGGGCGCCCTGCTCGGTCTCGGTGCGCCGGGGAGCTTCGACGAGCGCGGAAACTTCACCGTCACCGCGGTCGAGGACGGCGGCGTCACCCGCCTCTACTACGGTGGCAGCGACTCCACCGGCGATCCGAGCTGTCCCGGGATCCGGGACTCGCACTGGCGCATCGGGCTCGCGCAGTCCAGCGACGGCGTGAGCTTCACGCGCGTTCCCGGAGCCGAGACCGGCGGGGCCATCCTCGACGTCGGCGCGCCGGGGGCCTTCGACTCCTGGCTCGCGTATCGGCCCTTCGTCCTGAAGGACGGGGCGACGTATCGTATGTGGTACAACGGCAGCACGAAGCCGTTCCACTGCCCGACGGGCACCCTCGCCGACGACCGGCGCGTCGGGTACGCCGAGTCCACCGACGGCGTCCACTGGACGAAGCACTACGACGGCGCCGGCCCTGGCGGCAGCGTCCTGCCGCTCGGCGCGCCCGGCGAGTTCGACGCGCAGCAGGTCGGCTACGTCTGGGTGATCCGGGACGGCGACCAGTACAAGATGTACTACTCGGCGAACGACGCGCTGAACTCCTGGCGCGTCGGCCTCGCCGTCTCGAGCGACGCGCGGACGTGGACGAAGGTTCGAGGCAACGGCGCGAACGGCGCCGTGCTCGACCTGGGCGGCCCCGGCAGCCTCGACGCGGCGTGCGCGTACCAGCCTTCCGTCGTGAAGGAGCGCCAGGGCCTCTACCGCATGTGGTACCGCGGGTGCGAGGCGCCCTCGCCGTTCGGAGGCCCGAGCGGCGGCACGATCGGCTACGCCGAGTCGAGCGACGGGATCACCTGGGTGAAGGTCCCGCAGCCCGGCGCCGGCGGCGCGGCCCTCGGCGCGGGAGCGGCCGGCCAGTTCGATTCCGGCGGCCTCACCACGCCCTCGGTGTCCCAGGGCACCACGTGGACCATGTACTACGCGGGATTCGACACGTCGGGCCAGTTCCTCGCAGGCCTGGCGCGGGGCACGGAAGGGTCCGGCAGGTGAGCGAGGACGTCTCGGATCCGGCACCGGAGGTCTCATGCAGACACGCATCCTGCTCGCGCTGATCACGCTGTCCGCGACGTCGGCCCCGGCCGGCAGCCGCTACGAGCCGCTCCCCACGGGCGACGGGATCCGGATCCACGTCGCGAAGCGCGGGATGCTCTCCGCCTTCGGGCACGATCACGACTTCGAGGTGACCCGGTGGCACGGGGCCGCGGAGCTCCCGGACGGCGACCCGGCACGCGCCGTCGTCGAGGTGGTGCTCGCGGCCGACTCGCTGCGGGATCGCGAGAAGGGGCTGTCCGGCAGCGATCGAAAGAAGGTCGAGGGCCAGACGGCCGGACCGGACGTCCTCGACGCCGCCCGCGACCCCGAGATCACGTACCGCTCCGACCACGTGACCCTCGACGCCGGTTCCCGCCCCGAGGCCGGACCGGTGCGCGGCACCATCCAGGGACGACTGACCCTCCACGGCCAGACGAAGCCCTTGGACGCGACCTTCGAGGCGAAGCGCGCGGCGGAGGCGTGGCAGGTGACCGGGAAGGCGAAGTTCCGCCAGTCCGAGTTCGGGATCAAGCCCTACACCGCGCCCGGCGGGGCCCTCGGCGTGCAGGACGAGGTCGAGGTGACGTTCTCCCTGACGCTGCGGCCGGGCCCGGCCGTCCACGCCGCCGCCCCGGCGGACGCGCGCGAGGGCGCGGCCGTCACCCGGTGAGCGCGCCGGCGCTCATCGGCCGGACACCGGCGAGGGCGTGGCGACCGAAGCGCTGTCGCTGCCGGCGCCGACCTGCCCCCGTCCGTTCGCGCCCCAGCAGTCGATCCCACCGTCGTCGAGGAGCGCGCACGTGTGATCGTAGCCCGCGGCGAGCGCGCGGGCCGTGCTCGGCAGCGGCACCAACACGGCCCCCCTCGCGGTCGCGGGGCCGCTGAGCTGGCTCGCGTCGTCGCCGCCGAAGCAGGCGACCGCGCCCGACGGACCGTCCACGGCGCACGTGTGCGTGTTTCCCGCCGCCACGGCCGACGGCGCGACGACGCCGGACAGCGCCACCGCCGCCGGACGCTGCACCGTGAGGACCGAGTTGTCACCGCCTGCGGCCTGGCCCGCGGAGTTCGAGCCCCAGCAGGTCAGCTCCGCCGCGGGCGCGGCGATCACGGCGCACGTGTGCGCCCCGCCCGCCGCGACGTCCGAAGCGCCGCTCTGGAGCCCCTGCGCCTGCACCGGCCGCGACTGGTTCGCCGTGTTGCCGTTCCCGAGCTGCCACGACCCCGCCGCGCCCCAGCACCAGATCCCGCCCGCGACGACCGCGCAGGTGTGGCGGTCGCCGTTCGCGACCGCCGTCGCCTGGCCGCCCAGGGAGCCGAGCGCGACCGGGACCGGCGCGGTGCGCTGCTGGGTCGTGCCGTCGCCGAGCTGCCCCGACTCGTTGCTGCCCCAGCAGGAGATCGACCCGCCCGCGACCACGCAGCTGTGGCCGTAGAAGGTCGGCGTGGCACCCGCGTTCTCGCCGCCGCCCGCCGAGACCGCCGTCACGCCCGAGACGCCGGACACCTGCACCGGGCTGGACCGCTGCGACGTGGTGCCGTCCCCCAGCGCGCCGGTCGTGTTGTCGCCCCAGCAATACACGGCGCCGGCGGCGACGGCGCACGTGTGCACGTACCCGGCCGCGATCGCGGACGCCGGGGCCGGCAACGCCACGTCGACGGGAACGGCGCTATCCTGGGTCGACCCGTCGCCGAGCTGACCGTGCTCGTTCGCGCCCCAGCACTTCACCTTCGCGCCGGTGGTGATGGCGCACGTGTGCGCGAAGCCGGCGGAGACGGCGACGGCGCGCTCGCACGCGTCCCCGACGCGGAGCCACCCGGGATTGCACTCGAAGGCGCAGGCGTGCGCCTCGGTGCAGATGGGGCCGGCGTTCGGGTCCGGCGGGACCGCGGAGGCGCAGCTCGAGCAGGACGCCCCGCAGTGCTGGCCGTCCTCCGCGAGACACACGTCGCCGCAAAGGACCTGGCCCGGGTCGCACGGCGAGGGGTGCAGCACGGTCGAGCCCGCGGCGTGATCGACGAGCGAGTCGTTGCAGCCCGCGGCGAGGAGGAGCGACGCCACGGCGAGCGCCCCGACCGGCGACACCATCCCGCTCCGCCCGGACCCACGCACGCGCGACCTCCTAGAAGCCCCACAGGACGAGGAACGACAGCGACGCCGCGGGACGGACCGCCGTCCGGAAGTCGAGGCGCAGGAGGTCGGCGCCGAGGGCCGCATCCAGGCCGACGCGGAGCCGTCCGACCGGCGCCGTCGCCATGAGCGCGGCGCCGCCCCAGAAGACGTTCGACCCGAAGCTGCGGCGATCGGCGAGCCGCTGGGTCGCGTAGCCGTAGCCGAGCTCGGGGCCGGCCTCGACGAGGATGCGCGACGTGTTGAGCGGGTACAGCGCGGCGACCGCGCCCCCCACGTACCCGAGGTCGTACCGGACGCCCGCGTCGTTCACCGCCTTGCCGAGGTAGTCGAGCCGGACGCGGAGACCGATCGGGCCGACCTCCTTCCGGACGCCGAGCCGCACCACCGGCGCGGCGCCGAAGCCGGGCAGGCCGAGCGCCATCGCGCCGAACCCCGCGAACAGGAGCCCCGGCTTCGGCCCGCCCTTCGCGCGGGCCAGCTCGTACCGGCTCGGCGCGAGCGGCGGCATCGTCTCGACGGCGCCGTGCCCGAGCTCGAGCTCCGCGGTGGCGCGCCCCTCCCGCGAACGGCGCTCGACGTGGTAGGGCCCCGCCGGCAGCGCGAGCGTGATCGGCTTCTCTCCCGCCGTCACCTCCGCGAGGAGGCTCATCGGGCCGCGGAGCACGTACGTCGTCCCGGGATCGCGCGGGACCGTCAGGCGGGCGTCCGCGCGACGGAGATCCGCCAGCACCACGTCGCCCCGTCCGGACATCCGGAACTCGTAAGTGGCGTGCTGCGCGCCCTCGGCCGTGGCGAGCGTACCGGCGAGCGTCTGGGCCGCGGTGTAGCGGAAGGCCTCGCCGAGCGTGACGAGGCCGTCACCGTCGGCGTCCCCGGCGCCCCGGAGCGCCACCTCGAGGTGGTGGGTGAAGAAGCTGCCGCCGATCGCGGCGGACTCCTGCGCGCTCTCCCCCTCGGCCGTCGAGGCGATGAACGCGGTCCCGCGCACCGTGTCCGAGGTCGGCAGCGCGAACTCGAGCGTGGGGACGGCCGCCGCGCCCTTCACCTGCGTCAGCAACCCCGCCTCGCAGGCGTCCACGATCGCGACCTTCGCGTCCGCGGACGTCCCCGTCACGAGGGATCGCAGCTCGCCGAACGAGACCCGCTCGTCGCCGAGCTCGATCCCGCCCGACGCCGCGTGCCCCGAGAAGTAGAAGACGAACAGCGGGTGCTCCCCGCCGGCGCGCGCGACCTCCATCGCGGCCTCGGCCCTGGCGATCGCCTCGCGCACCCGCTTCGCGCCGACGCCCTCGAGGAGCTGGACGTCGCCGGGCTGGAACTCCCCCAGCTCGACGAGGACGCGGCGGAACCGCTCCGCGTCCTTCTCGGCGAACCAGAGCCTCGGCCGGCCGGTGGCGCCGGCGTTGCTGCCCACCACCACCGCGTAGCGCGCGGCCGCGAGCGCCCGGCCCGGCGCCCCTAGGGCGAGGATGGAGAGGGCGACGGCGATGGCGGCAGGCCGGGTCACGGTCGCTTCTCGACCAGGAGCGTGGCCTGGGTGGCGTCGCGCGGCAGCCCGGCGAGCGCGCTCGTGGATCGGACCGCGGCGTCCCCGCCGGCGGCGGCGGCGCGCGCGGCGCGCTCGACCTCCGGGTACGCGAGCGGCGCCTTCGAGCAGACCGCGAAGATGCGCTCCGGGCCGGGCCGCCCGTCCAGCACGGCGCCGCCGGGGAGCGTGGCCGCGGTCGCGACGTCCGCGGCCGCGTCGCCGCTCGCGGGGAAGAGCCTCGAGACCTGGCCGGCGCCATCCACGGACAGGACGACGAGGCGGCACGCCCGCGCCGGCCGTACCCGGAAGCGGACGGCCGCGTTCGCCTGCACCGGCTCACCGTCGCGCGCGGCCCGGGTTCCCGCTGCGTCCTTCACGAAGACCGTCAGGCCGAGGTCACCGCCCTTGACGCCGACGTACTCCGACCGCGACCGGACGGTGACGAGCAGGATCGCGGCGGCGGCCGCGGCGGAGAGCGACGCGGCGACGAGGCCCCAGCGCGGCAGGCGCGTCCCGCGGCTCCCCGCCACCACCGCGTCCACCGTCCGCGGGAACACGTCGCGCCGGAAGTCCTCCCCGAGCTGGCGCATCGCCCCGACCTCGTCCCGGCACCGGGAGCACGCGGCGAGGTGCGGCTCGAGGTTCGACCGCGACGGCGCGACGAGGTACGTCTCCAGCTCCAGCTCGGTCGGGCAGCGCGTCACGGCTCGCTCCGTCGCAGCAAGGCGCGGGCTCGCTCGAGGAACCGCGTCAGCTTCCGCTGCACGGTGCGCCGCGAGATCCCCAGCGCTCCCGCGAGCTCGTCGTGGTTCATGCCGTCGATGAGCGCGCCGACCGCGATCGCCTGTGTCTTGACGTCGAAGCGGGAGAGGACGTCGCGCGCGAGCTGCCGGTCCGGGAAGGACGGCTCGGCGTCCGGCAACACGTCGAGCGCGTCGCCAGCCACGTGCACGCCGCGGCGCCGCGCCTGGCGAACCACGTTCAGGCAGTGGTTCGTGGCGACGCGGTAGATCCAGGCGACCGCGGCCTCCCGGTTCTCCAGGCGCTCCACGTCGCGCACGAGCTTCACGAAGACCTCCTGGGTCGCGTCGCGCGCCGCGTCGCGATCCTTGAGGAGTCGAACGCACCTCCGGTAGACGACGGGACCGAGGTCCCGGTACAGGGAGGCGATTCGCTCGCGTTCGACGGACGGTGCTTCACCCATTTCCGGGAGACCGCCTCGTGGCTCGGCTCTCCGTGACGTGTAAGGAAACGATTCGACCGCCGCGGCTCCCGATCCGGGGCGCGAGGGCCAGGCAGCGGCGAGACGGCCGGTCACCTTGGAGGCGAGCATGTGGACCTCGCAGGACTCGATCGTTCGATGCGTGACACGCCGAGTCGTGAAGCGAGGAGCACCCCCTCACCGGCTCGGGCCCGTCCCGGTCCGCCGCCTTCTGCTGCCCTCCGGGGGCTGACGGCCTCCAGGAACACGCTCGGCAGGAGGGGAGGTCGCCGCCGCGGAGCACGGGCGCCGCGACGGCTAGAACGTCTCGTTCGCGTTCACGTAGAACGAGGGGCCCTGCCCCGGCGCCCACGCGGCGTCGAGCGCAATGTTCGCGCCCGACGCGCGATCGAGCAGGACGCGCCATCCGCCGGCGATCGCCGGGTGGACGCGGCGGAAGAGCGGACCCGGCACGCCGGTGCCGCGCTCGCTCGGCGCGGCGAGGCTCGCCGCCACCGCCCCGCCCAGCCACTGCCAGAGGTGGATCCGGTACTCCGCCTCGAGGTAGGCGAGGTCCTTCGCGGCGAACCGGCCCTCGACGTAACCGCGGGCGGACCGGTGCTCGGGGTCGGCCCCGACCGCGGGGAGGAGGAGGTAGGGCGTGTTGCCGAAGCTCGACCAGGCGAAGGCCCACAGCCCGAGGACGTCCTCGCCGTGTCGCAGCGGGAAGTAGGTCCGCGCGTCGGCGTAGACGGAGCGCCAGTCGTCGTCGGTCCCGAGGACGCTCGGCTCGAACCGGTAGCGCACGAGCGCGTACTGCCCGCGCCGCGGGGCCACCGGGTTGTCGCGCCCGTCCCAGAGCAGGTGGAGGCTGAGGCCCGACGAGACGGAGCGGCTCCCCGTCCCGAACGGATAGGCGGCGAACCCCGTCGCCTCGCCCGCGGCGGCGCGCCGATCCACGATGCCTTCGAAGAGATCGAGGTCGTAGCCCAGCCCGGCGAAGAGCCGGCTCGCGGTGCGCCGGTAGGCGGTCTCGTGGATCTGGACCTGCCGGCGGTCGACGATCGTCCGGTCCGCGGACGTCGTGAGGCCGCCGAGGCCGTAGGCCGGGTTGGGGAAGCGGCCCGCCCCCCAGTCACCCACGAGGAGCCAGCCCTCGGACGGGAGGCGGATGCCGGTGCGCAGCACGCCCCCGGCCTGGTGGCGCGCGGTCGCGAACGCGCTCGCCTCGAACCGCGAGAACGGCTCGCCCGGCGGGCCGAGCCGAAAACCGCCCAGCGCCGCCGCGCCGCCGCCCGCGCCCACGAGCGGGTTCGCCATGACGAACGGGAGCAGCGCGAGGTGGAACCGGCTCTGCGTGGGGGCGGCCGCGGCGGCCGAGAGGCCGAGGTGGCGGCCGAGGTACTCCGGGAAGTCCTCGTCCGCCCGGTCCGGCGGCTCGGCCGCGGCGGCCGGCGTGACGAGGCCGGTGCCCGGACCCGCCGGCGAGGTGGCGAGCGCGACGGCCGGCGCGAGCAGCGTGGAGGCGAGCGAGAGAAGGAGGACCGACGGGCGGAGGTGCATGGCGGGCGCGGGAAGCCGTCCCGGCGCGCTCCCTAGTACCACGCTCGCCCGTGCCAGGGTATGCGAGCCGGTCGGCCTCCGGAGCGCCGGCGAGCGCCGCTCAAGCCTCTCGCGCGGCGCGGAGCATCGCGTCGAGCGACCGCTCCACGTCCGCGTCGGTCGTCGCCCACGACGACACGCTGATCCGCATCGCGGCGTGGCCCTGCCACGTGGTGCCGCCGCACCAGCACGTGCCGTCCCGCTGGATGGCGGCGACGACGCGACGCGTGCGGTCGGCGTCGCCGAACGAGACGACCACCTGGTTCAGGACGACGTCGTTGAGGACGCGGTGCCCGGCCGCCGCGAGCCCCTCGGCGAAACGCCGCGCCTGGCGGCAGTTCCGCTCGACGAGCTCGGCGAGCCCGCTGCGGCCGAGCGCGCGCAGCGCCGCCCACGCCTCGATGCCCCGGGCGCGGCGGGACAGCTCTGGTGTGTACTCGGCGGGATCCCGCAGGCTCCCCTCCGGCAGGTAGGCCGCGCTCATGCCCATCGCCGCGCGCAGGGCGCGCTCGTCGCGCACGAGGGCGATCCCGCTGTCGTAAGGGACGTTCAGCCACTTGTGCAGGTCGGTCGCCCAGGAGTCCGCGCCCTCCAGGCCGCGCGCGAGCGCCGCGCGGCCGGGCGCGGCCCGCGCCCAGAGCCCGAAGGCGCCGTCCACGTGCACCCACGCCCCGCCGGCCCGGGCGCGGGGAACGAGCGCCTCGGCGGGATCGAACGACCCGCTGTTCACGTTCCCCGCCTGCAGGCAGACGATCGTGCGTGGGCCGACGGGCGGGAATGCGTCGGCGCGTATCCGGCCCTGGCCATCGGTTGGAGCGACGGTCACGCGGTCCTTGCCGAGCCCGAGCAGCGCGAGCGCCTTGAGGACGCTCACGTGCACCTCGGCGCCGACCACGACCTCGAGCTCGGGCGCGCCGAAGAGCCCCCGCGCCTCGACGTGCCAGCCCTCCCGCGCGAGGAGCGCGTGGCGCGCCGCCCCGAGCGCCGTGAAGTTCGCGAGCGTCGCGCCCGTGACGAGGCCGCCCGCGGTCCCCGCGGGCAGCGCGAGCGCCTCCACGATCCAGCGGAGCGCGACGGCCTCGATCCGCGCGGTCCCGGGCGTCACGTCCGACCGGGCGGAGTTCTGGTCCCAGGCGGTGGCGAGGACGTTCGCGGCGACCGTGGCCGGGAGCGCGCCGCCGATGACGAACCCAAAGAAGCGCGGGCCCGCCGTGGCCATCGTCGCGGGGCCGACGATCTCGTCGAGGTCCGCGAGGATCGCCTGCGCGTCGGCCGGTCCGTCCGGCAGGGGCCCGTCGAGCGCGCCGAGCCCCTCCACCGCCGCGGCGGACGGCGCGACGGACCGGTCTCCGATGGTCTCGAGGTAGCGCGATGCGCGGAGCGCCGCATCGCGGAGCAGCGCGGCAGTGCCGGGCGTGGACATCCGGACGTCTTATCAGGGCATGGCAGGCGCGGCACGCCCGCGGGTCTCCCCGAGCACCGGCTTCACGTCGACGACGGGCGTGCCGTCGATGGCCTCCATCGGCCCGATCCGCAACCGGCTCCCGAGCCTTCTTCGCACCGTCACGACATGCAGGCCGAGCGGGTTCGGCCGGTCCGGAGAGCGGGTCGCGAAGACGCCCGCGAGCGGGAGCCGCGAGTCGCCGCGCGGGTGGACCCGGAGGACGTCGCGCCGTCCCTGGTGAAGCCAGGTGATGACGAGGAGCTCGTCGCCGGCAGCGATTCCGCGGAGGCCCTCCCGTGCCCACGGCTGCACGTCGAGCCAGGCATCGGGGGCTCCTTCCGATCCCTGCCGCGGCGCCTCGCTCCGCTCCTTCAGCGCCGAGCGGATGATCCCGATCGGTCGCAGCGAGAAGCGCGTCGCCCGCTCCCCGGATCGTTCCTCGCGCGCCTTCACTCCCGCGAACTACGGTGGACGGCCGAGCGCGGCCACGCCCTGCGGGGGATGCGGTCCAGCGAGCCTGGTGAACTTCAGGCCATGAGCCGATGGTCCCGCGGGAGCGCCCGAGCGAGAGGGCGAAGAAGACGGCGCTGATCGCCCGGGAGCGCGGTCCTCTTGGGTCGGAGGGCCCTCACGCGATCCAAGCCAAGCTCCCGGAGGGCATGCTCGCACCGGGAGCGCGCCGTGGCCGCGGAGGTCCAGCCGAGAGCGCGTACGGTGTCGGTCGAGGGCGTCTTCGACCTCGCGGTGGCCGCGATCATCCGCACGAAGCTCGTTCACGCAGGGTGCGATAGCGTCGTGATCGACTTCCACGGCGCACGGGACGTGTCCGACGTCGCTCTCGCTCACCTCGCGCTCACCATCACGAAGCTGCAGAGCCCTCATGTCGTCCTGCGCGGGCTCGGCCAGCACCAGGAGCGGATGCTCCGCTACCTCCACCTGGACGATCGGGCTCCCGACGCAGCGGCGTCGTTCACGTGACGCGTCATTGCCTGCGCAGCGGAACTTCCATCGGAGCGCCTCGACGGCGACGCTCCGCCCGTGTCCGCCGGGACGACGCCGCGACGCTGTTGCCGCGCGCCGTCACCGGGCGAGGCGGGCACGTCCCGCCAGCCCGGGCGCCCCGCGCTGCTCAGGCCGTTCGGCCGACCCCCTGCTCGGCCGCGTCACTTGCGACGGAGGCAACCCACGATCCCCCCCGCGCCGCCGGCGGGGAGCGCGACCATCGTCGCTGCACACGTACGCTTTCGTGGCAAAGGAGCGATCATGAACTCCGATCTCGCTGGCCCGACCTTGAGCGCGTTCGCTGCACGCTGGCGGTTCCTGGTGGTCCGAGGGGTGGCGGCGCTCCTGTTCGGATTCCTTGCCATCTTCGCGCCCAGAGCGAGCCTGCTGGCCCTGGTCATCCTGTGGGGCGCGTACGCGCTGGTGGACGGGGTGTTCAACGTGATCCTGGCGATCCGGGGAGCTCGGACCGGGATGAACCGCGGATGGCTCCTCTTCCAGGGCCTCGTGAGCGTCGCCGCCGGCGTCATCACGTTCCTCTGGCCTGGCATCACCGCGCTGGCGCTGCTGACCGTGATCGCCGTGTGGGCCGTGCTGACCGGCGTCGCCGAGATCGCCTTCGCGATCCGGCTCCGCCACGTGATTCGCGGCGAATGGCTGCTCGCCGCGAGCGGCGTCGTCTCCATCGTGTTCGGCGTGCTGCTCGCCGCGTTCCCCGGGGCGGGAGCGCTCGCCCTCGCGTGGATGATCGGGGTCTACGCCGTCGTGTTCGGGGCGCTGCTGGTCGGGTTCGGGTTCCGGATCCACCGCTGGGGCGAGGGAACCGCCGCGTCGGGCGGCACGCCGAGCCATGCCTGAGCGGCCGGACCAGCCCGTCCCGAAGCCAGAGACGGGCCGAGCGTCCATGGGGGAGCGCGCTGCCCGCGAGCATCGCGGGCGGCGCGGACGCGCGGGAGGCGTTGCCGAGGCGGAGCGCTCGTAGCCCTGCGCGGCTCCGACGCACGCTCAGACCGGCCACGTCTCGCGGCGCCACGCAGCGTCCCAGAACATCCACTCGTACCGCGAGGTCGTCACCACGCGCTCGCGCATGGCGGCCTGCTCCGCCACCCCGGCGGTCTCGCCGACCCGGTCCACGAGCGCGAGGACGTCGGCGACGATCTTTCCGAACGCCTCGCCGCCATACGTGGCGATCCAGCGCGCGTACAGCGGATCCGGCGACGAGCGAGCGAGCAGCGCGGCGCCGACCTCCGCGTAGATCCAGTAGCAGGGCAGGACCGCCGCGAGCGCCTCGGCGAAGGAGCCCTGGTGGCAGGACCGGAGCAGGTACGACGTGTACGCGAGCGTGGTCGGCATGACGGGCGTCGCTCGCACCTGCTCGGCCGTGACGCCCAACTCCTCGAGCAACCCTGCGTGGAGCGAGCGCTCGACCTCGATCGCGCCTCGCGCGTCGCCGGCGAACATCGCGATCGCCTGCGCGTCCGGCGCCTTCGCGCCGACGAGCGCGAGGGCGCGGGCGTAGTCGAGGAGATAGTGCGCGTCCTGGACGACGTAGTGGGCGAAGGTCTCGCGCTGGAGCGAGCCGTCCGTGAGGCTCGCGATGAAGGGGTGCGCGAGGATCCGCGCGAAGACCTCCTCCATCGCGTTCCACATGCGCGCGCGAAACACCGTCGCTTCCATCGGAGCCCTCTGTCGCTGGTGGCGGGTTCCAGGATGATAGCCTCCGCAGCCACGACGGGGACGGTCGGGCAGGTATCCGCCTGGGCGGGCGTCAGCGCCGTCGACCGAGCTGGCCCTTCCGAAACGCGAGCGCGTCGAGGCCGAACGGCTCTCCGGGGCGTCGATCACTCGCGCACTTCGATGTGGTTCGTCACTCCATCCACGCCGAAGACGCACCACGCGTCCCGCTCGGCTGCGCGGCGCTCCACCCCGCAGCGGACCACTCCGCTCAGCGTCACGACCGCCCGGCGCGTCGAGACCCCGAGCTGGCTCGCGTCGACCAGCGGATCCTTCTCGAGCACGAGGCGGACGGCGTCGCTGATCTCGCCGTCGTCGTCCTCCTCGGGAGGAACGACCTCCAGCCCGTTCACCACGTCGCGGACGCCCGGCACCCACCAGGCGAGCGCTCCGGCGAGCCGCTTGTGGGCGAGGCTCGGGACGATCCCGTCGAGCGTCACGACTCCACGCGCGACCGACAGCCCGATCGTGCCGAGCACGACGTCCGGGCGAAGTGGCACTCCGGGCTCGAGCGACGGCGTGGCCCGCGCGAGCGGCTGCAGCACCGGCTCCTCCAGCAGGAGATCTCGCACGTGATCCCGGATCTCCGCGTCTCCCATCGTGCGCGCCGGCGCGACGCGCAACCGGTCGACGATGTGGTCCACGCCCGGGACCGAGGCGGCGCGCTCGAGCGCGAGCTTCTTCGCGGCCAGATCAGCCAGCTCGCCCTCCATCGTGAGGACGCCGTCCGTGAACGAGAGCGTGATGGGGTGATGCGGGGCATCGACCCGCGGCTCGGCGGCGACCTTGCAGCGCACCGCGTCCGGTATGGAGACCGACCTCATCTGGCCCCTGGGGAGACGAGCGACGCTGGACGATTCAGACGCGGTCCCTGATCTCCTTCGCGCCCGCGAAGTGAGCGCAGTGGGCGCTGCAGTAGAACTTTCCGCCGGCCTCGACTCCGTGCCCGATCACGTTGCAGCCGCAGTGCTCGCAGTGGGGTGCGAGCGCCTTGATCGCGCACTCGAAGCTGTCGAAGACGTGGTGAGCTCCCGCCGCGACGATCTCGAACGCCTTGTCGTACTCGTTGCCGCAGACTTCACACGTTCCGGTCATGACAGATTCCTCCGGCGAGGGCTGCATCGCCGCGTTCCAGCTTCCCGGCGAGCTGGCGGCCCCCGTCTCTCCCGTCGTGGAAGGCCATGCCTCCTCGGTCGCAGTTCGCCTTCCTTCCGGTGCGGATCACCGTACCGCCGCGGTCGGAGCCGCGGGGCGGGGTCTGCCGGGTCGCGCTGATCGGGGGCCCGACCCGGAGGCACCCCACGCCCCGCCACGCGCACGGGCGCCGCAAGCCTAAGCTGTCCACATGGGAGCTGGTGCCCAGCACTCGTTCGAGGAGCACCGCGGTGAGCTCGAGATCCGGATCGAGGCGCCTACGCTCCCCGACCTGTTCGCGGAAGCGGGGCGCGCGCTCGCCGGAGTGATGCACTCGACCCCGCTCGAGGCGCCCGTCCGCTGGAGCGACGAGGTCGCGGTGACCGCCCGGGATCGCGAGGCGCTCCTCGTCGGCTGGCTGAACGAGCTCGTCTTCCGCTCGGAGCTCGCGAAGGTGATCTTCACGGACTTCGACATCACGCAGCTCTCGGAGCGCCAGCTCGTAGCCCGGATCCGCGGCACGCAGATGCGAGAGCTGCGCAACCCGGTGAAGGCGGCGACCTACCACGGCCTCTCGATCACCGAGCACGCCGGGGGCTTCACCGCGAAGGTGATCCTCGATGTCTGAGACGATCAGGGAGAGCGCGGGCGTCGCCAGCGCGGGGCCGCCGGCGGACGTGGAGCTTCGCAGCGTCGGCCCCTGCCAGTACGAGATCGCGTGCCGCGCCGGCACGGGCATGCGGGTCCCGGCCCGCATCTTCGCGGACGAGGAGCTCCTCGGCCAGATCCGCCGCGACCGGAGCATCTCGCAGCTCGTGAACGTGACGACGCTCCCCGGCATCGTGGACGCCGCCCTGGGGATGCCGGACATGCACGAGGGCTACGGGTTCCCGGTCGGCGGCGTGGCCGCGACGCGGCTGCCGGACGGCGCCATCTCTCCCGGCGGCATCGGGTTCGACATCAACTGTGGAGTGCGCCTGCTCGTGTCCGACCTGCGCGGCGAGGACGTCACCCCGTCGCTCGAGGCGCTCGTCCACGAGATGAGCCGCAGCGTCCCGGCCGGCTACGGGCGGCACGGGCGGCTGGCGCTCACGCGGGACGAGATGGATCGCGTCCTCGGGGACGGGTGTCCCTACCTCGTCCGCGAGCACGGCCTCGGGCGCCCCGAGGAGCTCGCGCTCATCGAGTCGGGGGGCGTCATCGCAGGCGCGGACCCGAGCCAGGTCTCGGAGCGCGCGAAGCGTCGCGGCGAGGATCAGCTCGGCACGCTCGGCGGCGGCAACCACTTCATCGAGGTGCAGGTCGTGGACGCGATCTTCGACGAGCGCGCTGCTCGAGCGTTCCGCCTCTTCTCCGGGCAGGTCACGGTCCTCGTCCACACCGGGTCGCGCGGCCTCGGCCACCAGGTCTGCACGGACCACGTGAAGCTCATGGACGAGGCGCTGCACCGCTACGGGATCACCGTGCCCGACCGTCAGCTCGCATGCGTTCCGTTCTCCTCGCCGGAGGGCCGGAGCTACTTCGGCGCCATGTGCGCGGCGATGAACTTCGCCTTCTGCAATCGCCAGGTGATCGCTCAGCGCGCACGGGACGTGTTCCGGCGCGTGCTCCACGACCGGCCCGGAGCCGAGCTCCGGCTCGTCTACGACGTGGCGCACAACACCGCGAAGGTCGAGCGCCACGGAGATCGGACGCTCTGCGTCCATCGCAAGGGCGCGACCCGCGCGTTCGGGCCCTCGAGCGGGGAGATCCCGGCCGCGTACCGGGGCGTGGGCCAGCCCGTTCTCATCCCGGGCAGCATGGGGACGGCCTCGTACGTGCTCGCGGGTACCGACGAGGCCGACGCGCTCTCCTTCAGCAGCACGTGCCACGGCGCCGGGCGGGCCATGAGCCGCGGGGCCGCGAAGCGGCGCGTGCAGGGTCACGTCCTGCGGAAGGAGCTGCTCGCGCGCGGGATCGTGGTCCGCTGTCCGAGCAACCAGGAACTCGCCGAGGAGGCGCCGCTCGCCTACAAGGACGTCGACCGCGTGGTGGACGTGGTGCACCGCGCCGGGATCGCGCGGAAGGTCGCGCGGCTACGGCCGATCGGCGTCGTGAAGGGCTGACGCGCGACGCGACCCGGGACGACCCATCCTGCTTTCACCCCTTCGATCGGCTCGAGCCCGTCGGCGTTCGGACGCGCCCGACCACATCCTGCGAGGCGTGCCGCGAACTCGCCACTTCCCGGGCGCGCTCCTCTTCATCGCGACGCTCGCCGCCCCTCCCGTGGCGTCCGCGGACGAGGCGAGCGCCCCCGGTCCGCTCGTCGCCGCACAGGTCACGTCCATCGCGGGTACGGCGGGACGGCTCGATCCCGAGCGCGCCGTGTCCACCACCGCGACGCTCTGGCTGGGCGCGCGCCTCTTCCCGGATCTCGACGTCTACCTCTCGCCCGAGCTGGCCGCGGGAAACGCCCCGGGCGGCGGATCGGGCCTCGTCAGCCCACCCGACGCCGACCTGCTCGCGACCTCGCCCGCGCCGCAGGTCTACCTGGCACGGGCCTTCGTGCGCTGGGCCATCGGGCTCGGCCCCGAGCGCGTGCCCGGCGTCCCCATCGGGCGCGGCCGGCACCTGGTGCCGCGCACCGCGCCGGCTCGCCGGCTGGTGCTCACGGTCGGCGTGCTCTCGGCCGCAGAGCTGTTCGACCAGAACGCCTACGCGAACGATCCCCGGAGCCAGTTCACGCAGGGCGCCTTCGTGAACGACGCGACCTGGGACTATCCTCAGGACGTCCACGGCTACACCCGCGGAGCCCTGGCCAGCTTCATCACGCCGCGCCTCGCGATCCGGGCCGCGCTGTTCCAGCTGGCGCGGCAGCCCGGCGGTGACCTGGACTGGGACCTCTCACGCTCCAGGGGCGCGGTGGTCGAGGCCGAGCTGGATCCGCAGCTCCGCGGGGCAGCCGCCGCGGTGCGGCTCCGGGCCTGGCGGAACACGGGGCAGATGGGGCCGTACCGCCGAGCGGTGGAGGCGCGGACGCCCCCCGATCTCTCCTCGGTCCGACGGTCGGGCGCGATCGCGTGGGGCGTCGGGCTGAACGCCGAGATCGGAACCGCGGACCGGAGCAGCGGGATCTTCGTGCGCCTGGGCTGGAAGGACGGCGCCACGGAGCCCGTCGCGTCCGGCGAGGCCGACCGGAGCGCGAGCGTGGGAGGCCAGCTGGCCGGAGCGCGCTGGGGCCGGGCGAGCGACGCAGTCGGTGTGGCGCTGGCCTGGAGCGCGCTCTCGCCGGCGCACGCAGCCTACCTCGCGGCAGGAGGATCCGACCTCCACCTGGGCGCCCCGGGGTGGCGGAGCGCCGCGGAGCGCGCGTTGGAGGGCTATTACGCCCTCGCGGCCGCGTCCTGGGCGACCGTCTCCGCGGGCGCGCAGGTGATCGTCGGCCCCGGCGCAGACGGCGGACGCGGGCCCGTCGGCCTCCTCTGGTTGAGGGTGCACCTGGAGCGGTGAGCGGCGATCGGGTCCGGCTCTCACGGTCCGTTCCTGTTATCTCGCCTGGCGTCGAGTCGGTGCTCGCCGCGGCGGTGGTGTCCGGGCTCGGCGCAGGCTCGAGCCACGTGGAGACGTAGCCCCCGCGAGGGGAGGCGCTTAACCAATCGCGCCGCCGGGGGTCTATTACACGCAGCGCCGCTCCCTCCGGCCGGCGCAGCACGAGGCCGCGATGCTCTCCAAGCGCCTGCTCGCCGTGCTGGTCGTCACGCTGTCCGCGTGCGTCGTGGCCGCTCATCCCTCGCCCCCACCCCCGGCTCCGCCTCCGCCCCGGATCCTCGCGGCACCGGAGGCGGTCGCCGTCGCCACGCACTTCGCACGCTCGCGCGGGCTCGTCGTCGACTACACGATCACGGCGCGCGCCGACTCGCGGTCGCGCTGGCACGTCGAGCTGGGCGGAGCCGGCGGCCGCGATCATGCCCTGGTCGTCCTCGACGGCTACACCGGGCGGATCCTCCAGGCCAGGCTGCGCGGTCCTCGTGGCGAGCTCCCTCCGGAGACGCCACAGCCGGGCACGCCCGAGCCGGGCGCGACCCCGCCGCCCGGCGTGTCACCGCCGGCGAACCCGCCGCCGGCGCCGCCGGCGAATCGTCCTGCGCCGCCGACGACCCCTCCTCCGCCGCAGACGAGTCCTCCGCCGTCGACGAGCCCTGCGCCGCCGACGAGCCCTGCACCGCCGACGAGCCCTGCGCCGCCGCCGGAAGGCCAGGGCGGCGCACCCGGAGCGGGCGAGCCGACGTGACGAGCGCGACGCCCGGCGAGCCCCTCAGCCGCCCATGACCGACGGGGCCAGGCGCTGGCCGGCGTCGCCCAGCACGAGGCGCACGTCATGCGTCGCGCCATCGTCCACGAGCGCGATCGCCCGAGGATCGACTGCCGCTCCGTCCAGCCACGCCGCCTCGATCCCGCGGCAGCGACGCTCCGGGTTCGTCACGGAGATCTCGTAGCGCGTCCCGCCGAAGCGCCAGGTGATCGCGTATCCGGGCCAGGAGCTGGGAATGCACGGATCCAGCTCGAACGTCCCGCCCCGGCGCCGGAGCCCGAGGATGCTCTCGAGCCCGGCGCGGTACATCCAGCCGGCGGAGCCGGTGTACCAGGTCCACCCCGCGCGCCCTGCGTGCTCGGGGTGCGCGCAGACGTCGCCGGCGAGAACGTACGGCTCGCCCTGGTAGCGCGTGACGTCCGGGCCGGTGCGCGTGTGGTTGACGGGGTTCAGCATGTGGAAGATCTCGGCCGCCTCGTCTCCGCTCCCGAGCCGGGCGAGCGCCATCACGAGCCACGCCGCGGCGTGCGTGTACTGGCCGCCGTTCTCCCGCACACCGGGCGGGTAGCCCTTGATGTACCCGGGCTCCTGCGCCGAGCGATCGAACGGCGGTGTGAGCAGCAGCACGACCTGGGCCCCCCGCCGCACGAGGTGCGTGCGGACGGAATCCATCGCGCGGTCGGCGCGCCGCGCCGGGGCCACTCCAGACAGGATCGCCCAGGACTGGGCGATCGAGTCGATCGTGCACTCGTCGTTCTGCGCGGACCCGAGCGGCGCGCCGTCGTCGTAGTAGCCGCGCCGATACCACTCGCCGTCCCAGGTTCGCTCCAGCGCGGAGGCGAGGCGGGCCGCCTCGGCGCGGTAGCGACCGGCCCGGACGGCGTCGCCGCGCGCGGCGCACAGCGGTGCGAAGTCGTCGAGGACGGCGTGGAGGAAGAAGCCGAGCCAGACGCTCTCGCCGCGCCCCGCTCTCCCCACGCGGTTCATCCCGTCGTTCCAGTCCCCGCTCCCCATGAGCGGCAGCCCGTGGGCGCCCGAGGTGAGCCCGCGGTCCAGGGCCCGCACGCAGTGCTCGAAGAGCGAGGCCTCCTCCGCAGAGACACGGGGCTCTGCGTAGGCGTCCTGCGCCTCCGGCGCGAGCGCCGGCGCCTCGAGGAACGGGACGCCCTCGTCGAGCACGCCGGCGTCCCCCGTGGTCCGGACGTAATGCGCCACGGCGTACGGCAGCCAGACGAGGTCGTCCGAGCAGCGGGTGCGCGTCCCGCGACCGCCCGGCGGGTGCCACCAGTGCTGGACGTCGCCCTCGCGGAACTGCCGCGCCGCCGCCCGCAGGAGGTGCTCCCGCACGAGCTCCGGCCGCGCCATCGCGAGCGCCATCGCGTCCTGGAGCTGGTCCCGGAAGCCGAACGCGCCGCCGGGCTGGTGGTAGCCGGTGCGAGCCCACATCCGGCACCCCAGGTCCTGCTGGAGGAGCCACCGGTTCATGAGCACGTCGAAGGAGTCGTCGGGCGTCCGGACCTGCACCGCGCCGAGCGTGTCGTCCCAGCCGCGCGTCACGACCTCGAGCGCGGCGTCCGCGGCCTCGGCGGAGCCGTGCCGCCCGATCAGCTCCCGGACGTGGCTCACGTCCCTCCCCTCGCCGAGGAGGAACACGACGCGCCGGGTCTCGCCCGGCTCGAGGGCCACCGCGACGTGCAGCGCCGCGCAGGGATCGAGCCCCGCCCCGAAGTGAGCGGGCAGCGTGTCCTGCTCGAGCGCCGCCGGCCGCGCGAGCGAGCCGTTCCGGCCGAGGAAGGCGGCGCGGTCCCCGCTCGCCGAGCGAAGCCCGTCGCTCGCGTGCGCGAAGGCCACGCGGCCCGCGAACTCGTGGTTCCAGGCGTTCGTGGCGAGGACCGCCCCGGTCGCCGCGTCCTGCGCCGTCACGACGTGCTGGTTCTGGCCGGCCTGCGGCGGTCCGAGGACCCACTCCGTGTACGCGAAGACGGAGAGCCTCCTCGGACGGCCGCTCTCGTTCGTCAGCGTCAGCAGCGAGAGCTTCACGGGGTCCGCTGCGTCCACGAAGACGTCGAGCGAGTGGCGGACGCCGCTCGCCGCGCGCGCGAAGCGGGTGACCCCCGCGCCGTGGCGGATCACGAACCGGCCGCTCGCGCCGTCGCGGGGCAGCGGCCCGGGGGTGGGGGACCACGCCTCGCCGGTCTCGTCGTCGCGGACGAGGACGGCCTCGGAGGTGGGATCGGTGACCGGATCGTTCGCGAACGGCGTGAGGCGGTTCTCGCGGCTGTTCCCGGACCAGGTGAAGGACGACCCCGACGCCGTGACGATGGTCCCGAAGACCGGGCTCGCGATCACGTTCGCCCAGGGCAGCGGCGTCTCCTGATCGCCCTCGAGGACGATGACGTACTCCCGCCCCCCGTCCGCGAAGCCGCCGATCCCGTTCCAGAGCGTGAGCGGCGGCACCTCGGGCGGGGCGGCCGGCGCGAGCGCCGGGCGGGGCCGGGCGAGCTGCGCGCGCTCGAGCGGCGCCGGCTCGGCGGCGAGGGGCGCGGGTCGATCGAGCTGGTGCGCGAGCGATCCTTCGTCGCCGCTCAGGACCGCGCGGGCGACACCGGAGAGGAGGAGGCGCTCGGCCTCGCTCATCCGATCTCCGCGCAGGAGATACGCCCCGCCCGGCCGGTGCTTCCACGTGCGCCAGGGGCCGTCCTCGAGGAGGGCCGCGAGCCGGGCGTGGACCTCGTCGAGGTAGGAGATGGGGTGCTCGTTCAGGATGACCACGTCGGCGCGGAGCCCCTTGAGGCGCCAGTACTCCTGCGCCTGGAGGATCTGCCGGACGAGCGCGAGGTCGGTGTCCGAGACGACGCGCACGAGCAGGACCGGGAGATCGCCGGAGACACCGTGCCCCCAGAGCCCCTCCTGGCCCAGCGTGTTGCGGACGAGGATCTCGGGGCCCGGGCGCAGCGAGGCATCGGCGTACAGCACGCGCGAGGCGAGGCGCTCGAACAGGAGGGCCTCCTCGCTCGAGATGCCGAGGTGGTGCAGCCGGCTCCGCGCGTGCGCGAACGCGAGCGCGAACGTCCGCGCGGTCGCGGTCGGGTCGTGGTAGCGCTGCGCCAGCGCGAGGGCCGTCTCCCGGCTCGACGCCATCCCGGTGGCGAACGAGAGCCTCACCACGCCGCCGGGCGCGAGCCGCACGCGCTGCCGCAGGCTCACGATGGGATCGAGGAGGACGCCGGTCGTGCCCGAGAGCGGGCGGCCGTCGAGCGCCTGCGGATCCTCCGGGCCGCGGCCGCGGCCGAGGAAGCGCCCCCGATCGCTCTCCCACTCCACCGGCCCCTGCGTGCGGCCCTCCTGGCCGATGACGTGCAGCGCGAAGGCCTCGGCGTCGTCCGGGGCGCGCGGCCGCCGGCGGCAGAGCAGCGCGTTGCTCTCCGCGACGTACTCGGACTCGACGAACAGCTTTCCGAACGCGGGGTGGGCGAGGTCGTCGGCGCTGGGCGCGAGGACGATCTCGGCGTAGCTCGTGATCTCGAGCTCGCGGGCGCGATCCCCGTGGTTCGTCACCTCGAGCCGGCGCACCTCGACGTCGTCCTCGGGCGAGACCGCGACGTCGAGCCGCGTTCCGATGTCGTCGTCCCTTCGCTGGAAGGTCGCCTTCTCGATCGTGAACGTGACCACCTCGTCCTTCGCCTCCTTCGCGGTCGGGTGGTGCGTCGCGGACCACACCCGCCCGCTCCGGACGTCGCGGAGGTACAGGTACTGGCCGCCGGGGTCGCGGGTCGCGTCCTGGCGCCACCTCGTGACGGCGCGTCCGCGGCAGAAGCTCGTGCCGCCGCCCGCGTTCGTGACGACGGCGGTGTAGTTGCCGTTCGACAGGAACTGCGCGTGGGGGAACGCGGTGTGCGGCGACCGGAAGCGTCGGACCGCCGCCGGCGGCACCGGCGCCGCGATGCGCTCCGCCTCGTCCGGGCGCGGCCGGATGAGCGCCGCGTGGCGCGGCACGCGCTCCTGGAGGAGCAGCTCCGTCGCCTGCACCCGCGGATCGGCGTGGAAGCGCTCCACCATCCGGTTGCCGCCGAGCGCGCCGGCGAGGGCCGCGAGCGTCATCCCCTGGTGGTGGGCGAGATACGTCCGCACGATCGTGCCACGGGCGTGGACGGGCGAAGGCCGGTCCGTCTCGGGCTCCTCCGCGCGGCGGGGCGTGTAGTCGATCGCGTCGAAGTAGCCGTACGCGCCGAGGAGGCCCTCCCGCTCGAGGCGGCGGAGGTTCGCCGCTGCCGCGGTGGGGTGAACGAGCGCGGCGAGCGCCGTCGCGTAGGGCGCGACCACCAGCTCGTCGGCGAGGCCCCGCTTCATGCCGAGCCCCGGGACGCCGAACGCCTTGTACTGATAGTTCCCGTGGTGGTCGACGAGATCGTAGGCGGACTCCGAGATCCCCCACGGCACGCCGCGCTCTGCCGCGTAGTCCCGCTGCCGGCGAACGGCCATCCGGCAGGTCTCGTCGAGCAGCGTGTCCGGATAGCTCCGCATCACGAGCAGCGGCATGAGGTACTCGAACAGCGTCGCGCTCCACGACAGGAGCGTGGGGGTTCCGTGCACGCTCGTGACGGCCCGGCCGAGGTGGAACCAGTGCTTCTCGGGCAGATCGCCCTTGGCGATCGCGATGAAGCTCGCGAGCCGCGCCTCCGAGGCGAGGAGGTCGTAGTGGGAGGGATCGAGCCGGCCCGGTCCCTCCGCGTCCGCGGCGCGGTAGCCGATCGCGAGCAGGCTCCGCTGCGGGTCGTAGAGGAACCGGAAGCTCATCCCGTCGGCGAACGCGGCCGCGCGCCGCGACAGACTCTCGAGCCGCTCGCACGCATCGCTCGGGCCCGCCTCCCGCGGAGCCGGGTCGCGCCCGAGGCGGCGAAGCCCCTCGGACACCGCGATGAGCGCGCCGGCGAGGTTGCCGCTGTCCACGGTCGAGACGTACCGGGGCGGGAGCGGCGCGAGGCTCACCGTGTCGTACCAGTTGAACAGGTGCCCCTCGAGCCGCTCCAGGCCCTCCATCGTGGTGAGGGTGGAGTCGATCCGCTCGATGAGCTCGCCGGTCTCGACGATGCCGAGATCGTGGGCCGCCAGGGTGGAGAGGAGCCCCATCCCGATGTTGGTGGGCGAGGTCCGGTGCGCGATCCTCGCAGGCTCCTCCTGGACGTTGTCCACGGGCAGGAAGTGGTCGTCCGGGCCCATGAACGTCTCGAAGTACTTCCACGTGGCGCGGGCCACGCCGAGGAGGAAGTGCCGATCCTCCGGACCGAGCACGGCGTCCCTGCCGGCGATGGGCTGGGAGAGCCGGTACGCGAGGAGCGGCGCGACCGCCCACAGCGCGAGCAGGGGGCCCGCCGCGGCGAGCGCGCCTGGGCGCCACGCGGCGGCGAGGAGCGCGCCGCCGAGGGCGATCGCCGGGCTCGCCGCCATCCCGACGAGGAACGATCGCGCGCCGGTTCCCCGCTCGAGCCCGGCACCGCGCGCGGCGCTCGCCGCGGCGGTCTCCCACTCGAGCAGCCGACGCCGCGTGATCGCGACGCGGACGATGGTGACGAGCATCGCGTGCGTCATGGCGTACGCCTGGTTTGCGAGGAACGCGAGCTGCAGCACGACCCGCGCCAGGCTGCCCTTCGCGTCCTCCACGAGCCCGCGCACGAAGGCCCGCGGCGGCTGGTGCGACCTCGGGCCGGCGAGCGCCTCGAGCGCGAGCGGGTAGAGCGGAAACGCGAGGGACGCCACGATGGCGGCGGTCCAGATCGCCGGGCTCCCCGGCAGCACCGTCCAGGCGAGGAGGAGCAGGAGGACCGTCGCGGGCGCGAGCTGGGCGCGCCGCAGGTTGTCGAAGATCTTCCAGCGGGAGATGAGGGGGAGGCGGTTCCGCGCGAACCCCGCGCGCGTCGGGACGAACGGCAGGAGCCAGCCGAGGATCTGCCAGTCGCCACGCGTCCAGCGGTGCTGGCGGCGCGCGTGGGCGAGGACGCTCGAGGGGTAGTCGTCCACGACCTCGACGTCGGTCACGAGTGCGGTGCGGGCGTGGATGCCCTCGAAGAGGTCGTGCGAGAGGAGGGTGTTGTCCGGGACGCGCCCCTCCAGCGCCGCGGTGAACGCGTCGACGTCGTACAGCCCCTTGCCGGTGAAGCTGCCCTCGCCGAAGAGGTCCTGGTAGGTGTCCGAGACTGCGGTGGTGTACGGGTCCACGCCGGTGTGCCCGGCGAAGATCCGCGCGAAGCTCGAGCCGGCGGCGCTCGCCGTCGTGACGCTGACGCGCGGCTGCAGGATCCCGTAGCCCTCGGTGACGCGGCCCGAGCGCGGATCGATGCGGGGGCGGTTCAGGGGGTGCGCGATGACGCCGACGAGCTTCTTCGCGCCGTCGCGCGGGAGGCGGGTGTCCGAATCGAGCGTGATGCAGTAGCGCACCCGCGGGAGGATGCCGAGCTCCCCGACCTGCACGTCGTAGCTCGTGTCCGTCGCGCCGCGCAGGAGCCGGTTCAGCTCCTCCAGCTTCCCGCGCTTCCGCTCCCAGCCCATCCACGCGCGCTCCCCCTCGTTCCACTGCCGCGCGCGGTGGAAGAGGAAGAACCGGTCGGCCCGACCCTCGCCGAGGCGCGCGTTCAGCGCCTCGATCCCGCTCCGGGCGGCCGCGAGGATGGCCCCGTCCTCGGGCAGGTCGCGGGCGACGGCGTCCGCGAAGTCGCCCAGGATCGCGAAGTGGACGTGGGGGTCGAGGTTTCCGAGCGCGAGGACCTCGAGGTGCTCGAGCAGCGCCGCGACCCCGGCGACGCTGGTGAGCAAGGTCGGCACGACGACCAGGGTCCGCGCGTCCTCGGGGACCCCCGAGGAGAGATCGAGGCGCGGCAGCCGCCTCGGCGGCACGAGCCGGGCGGTGAGGCGCTGGACGAGCGCGACCGCCACCTCGCTCGCGGGCAGGACGACGAGCAGCGCCACGCCGATCTGCGCCCACGTCGAGCCGCCCCCGTGACGCGCGTACCCGACCGCGGCCCCGACCAGCGCCGCCGTCGCGAGCGCGATCGTCCCGAGGTACATCGTGGTCGCGTGCGCGAACGCGAACCGTCGCAGCCTCTTCGTCGCGCCGGGTCGCCAGGCGAGGTCGGCCTCCAGCTCGGGGCGCCCCTTGCCGATGAGGTGGTGCCCCACGTGCGCGGCGCGGGCGCCCGGCCCCTCGGCCTCGGCCGCCTGGCGCGCGCTCTCCACCGCGCGGAGGGCGACCCGGACCTGGGCCTCTCCCGTCGGCTCCGCGAGCTCCTCGACCGCCTGCCGGTAGCGGTCGCGGGAGAGGAACTCCATCCGGGCGTGGACGCCGGCGGGATCGCGCTGCAGCACCCGCTCGACCAGGCTGACGGTCTCGACGTACTGGGTCCAGTCGAGGGTCGAGCAGAGCCGCAGGCTCGTGATGACGTTCGAGACGGAGACCTGGGCGGCAGCCTCGCGCTGGTGCTCGCCGCGGATCGCCTCCTCCGCCGTCTGCCGATCGCCGGCGAGGTGGGCGTCGAGGCCGCTCCGGACCGCCGAGAGGCGCGGTCCGTACTCGCGCACGCGCTGGAGGAGCTGCACGACGAGCGCCGGGTGGAGCGCGCGCGGCAGCGGGGGCGGCAGGCCCTTCCCCGCGGCGTCGATCCGCGCCACGTAGGCGTCGGCCGCGCGCCGGGCCCCGCGGGCGGCGAGCGTCTCGTCGGCGAGCCGGCGAAGGTTCTCGACGAGCGCGAGCTTCAGCATGCTCGGCCACGCCCAGAGCTCGCCGATGGTGAGCGGGGCGACCGTCTGGAAGGCGTCCAGCCAGCGCACGAGCTGGGGTCGGTCGAGCCGGCTGTCGCTGTGGCGGATCAGCTCCACCGCGAGCGCGTAGACCCGGGCGTTCCCCGCCTGCTCCCGCGCAGCGAGCTTGGGCAGCTCCCGGTAGTAGCGGCGCGGGAGGTTCTGCCGGACGTCGCGGATCTCGGAGGCGACGAGGTGGTAGTTGTCGAGGAGCCACTCCGCCGCGGCTGTGACGAACTCGCCGCGGTGGACGTCGCCGGCGAGCGTGCGGTACGCCTCCCGGAGCTCGCGGACGTTGTCGTCGAAGCGCGGGAAGACGCTCCGCGCCGCGCGTCGCGACGGGTCGACGGTGAACCGGGCCGCGAGGGAGCGGGCCCGCTCGTCGAGGCGCTCGACGCTGAGCAGCTCGTCGCGGAACGGCCTCTCGGCAGCCGCGGGAGCGCGACGCGCCCTGCCGAAGAACGCCGAGTCCAGCTTCTCAGCCACGAGCACGCAGCCTCCCTGACGGAAGTCAGCGCGTCATCGGGGCGATGCGTGGAGCTGGCTTACCCTCCATTTAACACGCCGGCCCCCGCAGCGCCGGGGCGCAGGCCGGGGCACGCCTCGAATGCGGAGGGCAGCGCGGCCCGACGGGCATTAGGTGAGGAACAAGAGGTCGCCTCGAAGCTTCGGCTTCGGGGCTCGAGCTCCGAGAGGTGGACGTCGTGACTTCCTATGACAGCGCCAGCTTCGCCGCGGGCCAGGACACCGGCGCGCGCATGTCCGCATGCGTCGCGCGGCTCGCGGCGCTCCAGCTGGTCGAGGACTCGCACTGGTGGAACAGGCGCCGCCGGCGGTTGATGGCCCGGGCCCTGGTCTCGTGCGCCGAGGAGCTGGAGAGCGTCGCGGACGCGAGCGGGCCGTTCGGCGCGGTCGAGCCGAGGCGCGAGCCCATCTTCCCGCAGCGCCTCGGCGACCCCGGCGAGGTGGAGCGCACCGCGGGCGCGCGCTGACGCGGAGGTCACCTCCGGGGCTCCGGTGCGGTCTCCGGCGCCCCCCCGTCCGGCGTCTCCTGGACCAGCCCCGCCTGTCGCGCCGCCTCCTCGAGGAACGTCCAGACCGCGGCGATCCGCGGGACGTCGCGCAGCGCGCGGTGCGCCACGAGCCACAGTGCTCCGCCCGTGAGCGGCGGCAGGGAGCGGCGGAGTGCGGGCGCCAGCGGGAGCTCCACGAGCCCGGAGCTCCTCGCCGTGTGGGGGTCGGAGAGGAGGACCCCGACGCCGGCCGCCGCGGCCGCGAATTGCGCACCCATGTGGCTCGTCCGGACCACGATCTGCGCCGCGGGCACCCGCTCCGCCACGAGCCGGGCCGGCGCCAGGTGGGCGAGGTCGTCGCCCCACGTGATCCAGCGCGCCTGGTCCAGGCGGCGCAGCGTCCCGAGCTCGGCGGCGTAGCGCGGGGCACCGTAGACACCGCCCATCACCTCCCCGAGCTTCTTCACCAGCAGGTCGCCGGAGGTGGGGCGGGTGGTGCGGACCGCCAGATCCGCCTCCCGGCGGGTCAGGTCGGCGTAGGCCACGGTCGCGTCCAGCACGACGCGGAGCCGGGGGTGACGCCGGAACAGCCGCGGCAGCGCCGGCGCCACCAGGAACTGCGCGACGCCCGGGGGAACCGTCAGCCGCACCTCGCCCTCGGCGAGCTGCTCGCGGCCCTGCGCCGCGAGGGCCAGGCCCGACGCGGCCCGCTCCATCGCCTCGGCGTGCGGGCCGAGCGCCTCCGCCACGGCGGTCGGAAGCAGGCCGTCCGGCGTCCGATCGAACAGGTGCACGCCCACGGCGGCCTCGAGCGCGTCGAGGCGGCGCGACACGGTGGACGCGTTCACGCGCAGCCGCGCCCCCGCGCGCGACAGGGATCGTGTCTGCAGCAGCGCCAGCAGCACCTTCGCGTCGTCCCAGCGGAGCCCTTGCACGATCGCAAAGGTAGCCCGCGGATCTGCGCGTTGCCATGCGTTCTCGCGCCGCTCATGTTCCGGGGCGAACAGGAGACGAACGCATGACGACCGGAACGCAGATCCCCGATCCCACCCTCCCCACAACCCAGGACGGCCGGCCCGAGCTGCACGTCGTCTTCGGCGCCGGCCAGATCGGCGCCCGGCTCGCGGACGAGCTCCTCGCCCGCGGCCTCACGGTCCGGATCGTCCGCCGCGGCGCGACGGGCCGTCCGCGCCCCGGCCTCGAGTGGCGGCGCGCCGACGTGGCCGACCGCGACGCGGCGGCCGAGGCGGCCCGCGGGGCCGCCGTGGTCTACGACTGCGCCAACCCGGCCGAGTATCACCGGTGGGACGAGGTGCTCCCGCCGCTCAAGCGCGGCGTCCGCGAGGCGGCCGCCCGCGCCGGCGCGCGGCTGGTCGTGCTCGACTGCCTGTACATGTACGGACGGCCCGAGCCCGGCGTGCCCTTCGACGAGGACACGCCCATGCGGCCGTGCAGCCACAAGGGCGAGCTCCGGGCGATGCTCGCGCGGGAGCTGTTCGAGGCGCACGCCCGCGGCGACGTCAGGGCCACCAGCGGTCGCGCCGCGGACTACTTCGGGCCCGAGACGCCCACCGCGCTCCTCGGCACCCGGTTCGCGGCGCGCGTCGTGGCCGGCAAGCCGCTGGAGATGGGCGGCGACCCCGACCAGCCGCACGGTTACAGCTACGCGCCGGACGTGGCGCGCGGCCTCGCCGTGCTGGGCACGAGCCCCGCGGCCGACGGGAAGCCCTGGCACCTGCCCGTCGCGTGGACCGGCACCACGCGCGGGCTCGTCGAGGCCATCGCCGCGGCGCTCGGCCGCCGCGGGACGGTGCGGGCGATCCCGGACTGGGTGCTGCGGGCGCTGGGTCTCGTCGATCCCTTGCTGGGCGCGGCGGCGGAGATGACGTATCAGTGGAAGGTGCGGTACGTGCTCGACGACCGGAGGTTCCGCGCCGTCTTCGGAATGGGCCCGACCGCGCCCGAGCAGGCGGTGGCGGAGACGGCGGCATGGATCCGCTCGCTCGCGGCCTCGCGGGCGGCGTGATCCCGGGGAGTCACGCGCCGTCGGCCGGGGTCGGAGCGCGAGGGCGCCGGCCCGCGAAGACGACGTAGATCGTGGGCAGGACGAGCAGCGTGAGCAGCGTCGAGGTGACGAGGCCGCCCATCACGACGACGGCGAGCGGCCTCTGGATGTCGGCGCCGGACCCCGTCGCGTAGAGCATCGGCAGGTGGCCGATGAAGCTCGTCAGCGCGGTCATGAGCAGCGGCCGGAACCGGAGGTCGCAGCCCCGCTCCACCGTCTCCGCCACCGAGAGGCCGCGCTCGCGGAGCTGCTCGAAGAACGCCACGAGCACGACGCCGTTCTGCACCGCGATCCCGAGCAGCACGATGAAGGCGACGGCCGCCGAAACCGAGAGCGGCATCCGGAAGACGACCACTGCGACGACGCCGCCGACCAGCGCGAAGGGGAGGTTCAGCAGCACGAGCGACGCGTGCGCGACGGACCCGAGCGCGAGGTAGAGGAGCAGGGACACGAGGGCGAGCGCCACGGGGACGACGATCGCCAGCCGTCGCATCGCGCGCTCCTGGTTCTCGAACTGGCCGCCCAGCCGCAGGTAGTAGCCGGGGGGCAGCTCCCTCTCGAGGCCCTGGATGCGCGCGCGGACGTCCTCGACGAACCCTCCGAGATCGCGCCCGCGGACGTTCGCCTCGACCACCACGCGGCGCATGCCGTTCTCGCGGCTCACCTGGGCCGGCGCCTCGACGAGCTTCACCCTCGCCAGCTGCGCGAGCGGGACCCGGGTCCCCTCCTGCCCCGGGACGAGCAGCCGCCCGATCTCGTCGATGTCCTTCCGGCTCTCCTCGGGGAACCGGACCGTGATGGCGAACCGGCGCTGCCCCTCGATGAGCGTGGACGCCACCCGCCCTCCGATGGCGGTCTCGATCGTGTCGTTCACGTCGCCCACGCGGATCCCGTACCGGGCGGCGGCCTCGCGATCGATGTCGAGGTCGTACTGCGGCATGCCCGAGACCTGCTCCACCTTCACGTCGCCGGCACCCCGGACGCCGCTCACGGCCGCGCCGATCCGGTCGGCGAAGCCCTTCAGCACGTCGAGATCGGGGCCGAACACCTTCACGGCGAGGTCGCTCTTCACGCCGGAGATCAGCTCGTTCACGCGGAGCGCGATCGGCTGCGAGAAGGACAGCCGGAGCCCCGGTACTTCGGAGAGCTCCTTCCGGATCGCCTCGACGAGCTCGGCCTTCCCGCGCCCGGTGCTCCAGGCCTTCCGCGGCTTGAGCATCACGAACACGTCCGTCTGCTCCGGGCCCATGGGGTCCTCGGAGATCTCCGCGCGCCCGGTCTTCGAGACGACCGTCTCGACCTCCGGGAACTCCCGCAGGCGCTTCTCCATGTAGCTCGCGACGCTCACGGAACCGGCCAGCGACGCACTCGGCAGCCGGACCACGTTGATCGCGATGGAGCCCTCGTCGAGCGGGGGCATGAACTCGGTGCCGACGAGCGGCACGAGCGCGGTCGAGAGGACGAGCAGCGCCGCGCTCACGGCGATCGTCCGGCGCGGGCGAGCGACGGCCCGCCCGAGGAGCCGGAGATAGCCCCGGTGGAACCGCCGGACGAGCCGGAACTCCCTCTCCGGCTCCTGATTCAGCAGGGTCGCGGAGAGCACCGGGACCACCGTGAGCGCCACGGCCAGCGACACCAGCAGCGCGATGAGCATCGTCGTCGCGAGCGGCGCGAACATCTTCCCCTCGACGCCCTGCAGCGCGTACAGGGGCACCAGGATGACGGCGATGACGAGGACCGAGAACGCGACCGGCCGGGCGACCTCCCGGATCGCCATCGCCACGACCTCCGGACGGCTCCGCCTCGTGTCCTCGGCGAGGTGCCTCCGCACGTTCTCGACGACGACGATCGACGCGTCCACCACCATCCCGACCGAGAACGCGAGGCCGCCGAGCGACATCAGGTTCGACGTCAGGCCCGCCCACCCCATCACGATGAAGGAGACGAGGAACGTGAACGGCAGCGAGAAGAGGACGACCACGGCGGTCCGCAGCTCCGCCACGAACAGGAACAGGACCAGGATGACGAGGATCCCGCCCTCGAGGAGCGCGTCCACGACGGTCTCGATGCAGGCCTCGATCAGCGAGGTCCGGTCGTAGAAGACGCTGATGCGGGCGCCCGGGGGCAGCGTGCCCCGGGCGGCCTCGATGGCGTCCTTCACCCCCGCGACGACGTCCTTCGCATTCGCGCCCTTCAGCATGATCACCATGCCGGCGACGGCCTCGCCGTTCCCGTCTCGGGTGACGGCGCCGAACCGCGGCTGCGCGCCGATCACCACGTCGGCGACGTCCCGGAGGTACACCGGCGACCCGTCGAACGCGCCGAGGACGATCCGCTCGATGTCGGGGACGTCGCGCACGAGGCCGACGCCGCGCAGGTACGTCTGCTCCCAGCCGGCGACGACGACGCCCCCGCCGGCGTTTCCGTTGGACCGCTCGATGGCCTCGGAGACGTCCCGCACCGTGAGCCGGTACTTCACGAGCCGGTCGGGAAAGACGAGCACCTGGTACTGCTTCACGGCGCCCCCGAAGCTGTTCACCTCGTTCACGCCGGGGATGGGCCGGAGCTGCGGCGCGAGGATCCAGTCCTGGATGGTCCGGAGGTCCATCGGCGAGAGCCCTTCGCCCTCGAGCGTGTACTGGAAGATCTCGCCCAGGCCAGTGGAGATCGGCCCGAGCTCGGGCTCCACGCCGGAAGGCAGGTGCTCGCGTGCGCCGGCGAGCCGCTCGAACACGACCTGCCTCGTCCAGTAGGTCTCGGCCCCGTCCTCGAACACCACGACGACCTGGGACATCTCCGCCTTCGACATCGAGCGCACCTGGACGACGCGAGGGAGCCCACGCATCTCCTGCTCGATGGGGAAGCTGACGCGCTGCTCGACGTCGACGGCCGCGAGGCCGGGCGCCTTCGTGAGGATCATCACCTGCGTGTTCGTCACGTCGGGGAACGCGTCGATGGGCAGGCGCTTCCACGCGATCCATCCCGCGATCGAGAGCGCCGCGGCGACGCCGAGCACGAGGAGGCGGTTCTTCAGGAGCGACTCGATGATGCGCATCGAAGGCCCCTAGTCCGCGCAGCCCGCGCCCATCTTCGAGCGCAGGACGTCCGACTTCAGGAGGAAGGAGCCGTCCGTCGCGACCGTCTCCCCGCCCGCGAGCCCGCCCCTCACCTCGACCCAGTCGACCCACCTCCGTCCGGGCTCGACCGGGCGGCGGATCCAGTAGTCGCCGTGGTGGTGCACGAAGACGAAGGCGCGCCCCTCGTCGGAGAGGACGGCCGCGGAGGGCACGGCGAGCGCCTCCTCCTGCCCGGGCAGGAAGATCCGGACGCTCGCGAACATGCCCGCGCGGAGCTTCGCGTCGGGGTTCGCCGCCGCGACGCGCACCTTCACGGTGCGCGTCCGCTCGTCCATCGTCGGTCCGACGAACTCGACGTTCCCCGGGAACGTCGAGTCCGGGAACGCCTTCACCCCCACGTCCGCGCGCAGCTTCCCGGCGCGCTGGGCGTCGAGCACGCGACCGAGCTGGTCCTCGTGCAGATCCGCCCAGACCCACACGGACGAGACGTCGCCGATCGTGAGGATGCTCTCCTCGGGCTTGACGAGCTCGCCCGGCACCGCGTGCATCTCGAGGACGATCCCGTCCGCGGGCGCGCGGACGACGAGCCCGCCGTCACCCGAGCTCCGGCCCGCGCTCGCGAGCCGCTCCACGTCACCCTTCGCGACGCCCAGCCGCGCGAGCTTCTCCTCGGCGGCCCGGGCGCGGATCTGCGCCGCCTCGAGCTCCTGGCGCGCCAAGAGGTACTCCTTCTCCGACGAGATCTGCTCCTTGCGGAGCTGCGCCTGCCGGTCCGCGCTCGCGCGCGCGAGCCGCAGCGTCGCCTGCGCCGAGAGGTAGTCGCTCTCCGCCTCGCCGATCTGGACGCTCTCGAGCTCCACGAGCCCCTGCCCGCGGCGAACGTGCTCGCCGAGGGTCGCGTGGACCTTCCGGACGGTCCCCTCGATGCGCGGCGAGACGTGCGTGACGCGGCGCTCGTCGAACCGGACCTCGCCGGTCACCGCGATCGGCGCCTCGACGCGCCGCCTCGAGACGATCGCCTTCCTCAGGAGCCCGCCCTCGACCAGCCTGGCGGGCGCGCGCACCACCCCGACCCCGTAGCGGCACTCGTCGCACTCGTACGTCTTCTTCCCGTGCTCGCAGGTCGCGGCGAGGAGCTCGTCGACCGGTCGATCCAGGTCGGAGACCTCCGCCTCGCGCCCGTGGCCGTGCTCGTCGTCCGCCGCCGTCTTCGCGGCCGGGGCTGGCTCGGAGCCGTGATTCCCGTGCTGGGCTTCGCCGGCGCTGCCGGCCGGCTCCCCCGAGTCCCCGTGCCCACCTCCGCGGCACGCGATCGCGACCAGCGCGGCGAGGACGGCGACGACGTTCGTGTGACTGCGGATCATGGCAACTCCCGACCGGACAGGAGGACGAGCGCGCCGCACTCCACGTCTCGCTCGCGGGCGCTGGAGAGGAGCTCGCGACGGGCCTGGAGCAGCACCCGCCGCGCATCGATGACGTCGAGGATCCCCGTCTCGCCGAGCTGGAACGTCCGCTCCAGCGTGCGCGCCGACTCCTCGGCGCGGGGGAGGATGCTCGTCTGCTGGCGGTCCGCGATCGCCCGGGCCCTTCCGCAGGACGCGAAAGCCTCGGCCAGCGCTGCGGCCAGCGCCCGCCCCTCGGCGTCCGCCCGGCACGCCTCCGCCGCCGCCGTGGCCTCGGCCCGTTGCACGCGTCCCGACTTCCAGTCCCACAGAGGAAGCTCGAGGGCGACGCGGCCTCCGACGGCCTCGCGGTCGAGCTCGCTCGCGTAGAAGGCGCCGACCGAGACTCCGGGGATGCGCGACCGGCGCGCGACGGTCGCCTCGGCCCTCGCCGCCTCGGCGCGCGCGAGGGCGGCCCGGAGGCGCGGGTGCCTGGCGAGCTCGACCGGCAATGCGATCGACCCGGGCGGCAGGGGCGACGCGGGGAGCTCGACCCGCTGGATCGAGACGCCCAGCCACGCGCCGAGCTGAGCGAGCGCGCCGTCGCGCGCCGCTCGCGCGGCCGCGACCTCGTTCCTGACCCGCTCCAGCTCGAGCTCCACGCGCGGGACCTCGACCGGCCGCCCCTCGCCTGCCTCCACCCTGCGTCGGACGAGCCGCGTGAGCGCCTCGACCTGCTGCTCGGTGGCCTCGAGGGTCTCCACCTCCGCCTGCGCGTAGCCCGCGCGCACGTGGAGCCGCCACAGCTCCGCCGTGACCTCGGCCCGGAGCATCTGCGCCTCGGCCGCGGCCTCGTCGACCGTCGCGCGCGCGGCATCGATCTCCGGGCCCCGGCGCGCCATCCACTCGAGCGGGATCGTGAGCGCGAGTCCCCATTCGTTCCGGCTCGCGGATCCTTCCCGGGCGCTGCCGCGGCCGGCGGTCGCCTCGAGCTCGGGGTTCGGCGGCGTGCGCGCGGCGGAGAGTCCCCCCTCGGCCGAGCGGACGCGGGAGCGCGACGCCGCGATCCGCGGATCGCGCTCGATCGCGGCAGCGACGTCCCCCCAGCGGAGCGGCGGCGGGGCTGGAGGAGCTCCCTGCGCGAGCGCGGGCGCCCCGTAAGCGAGCACGAGCGCGCACGCCCATCGACGATGTGCAGACAAGTCCGGTTCTCCTGGTGCGAGACGTTCGAGCGCCCGGCGCGCGCGCGCGGACGATCGGGGCGCGCAGGCGATCCAGGCCGAGGCCGGGCCGCTCGCGCAAGCGGGACGTCACTGCCTCAGGAGATCGGGGGGCGGAACGGACGCGCGGGCTCTCGCGGTGGGAGCGCCAGCTCGGCCGCGGGCACGGACGTGGGCTCGGGCGCGCTCAACGTCGCGACGACGACGGCGGCGGCGGGCACGACGACCTGGGTCGCGCAGCAGGTGCAGTGGTGCTGCGTCGTCCCGCACCCGTGCTCCGGCCCCTGATCGCCCAGGTCGCCGCGGTCGGCGGCCGTGTGCGCGACGTGCCCCGTGCGGACGTAGTGCACGACCGCTTCCCCGGCCTCTGCGAGGCCGGGGACGAGCCCGTGAACGAGCATCAGGACGAGGAACAGTCGCACGATCGTGCGAATCCTAGCGGCGCGGAGGCTCCCAGGCAAACGGCTGGGCGGCGCCCGGCCCGCCGTTCGCGCCCGCGCCGCCGCGTCGACGGCGTTCGCTGCCGGTGGCGCCCTCATCGAGCGACCCCATCACTCCGGTGATCGAGGTTTGACCTGCGCGCTCCGCGACGATCATTTTGCCCGCGCGCGAAGCGCGCTTGGGGAGGAGAGAACCATGGCGACCTACGTGAGCCTCATCCGGTACACGGACCAGGGCATTCGCAACGTCAAGGAGAGCCCGGCCCGGCTCGACGCCGCCAAGAAGGCGTTCCAGGGGGCGGGTGGCGAGCTGAAGCAGTTCTTCCTCGCGATGGGCGAGTACGACATCGTCATGATCAGCGAGGCCCCGAACGACGAGACGGTCGCGACCATCGCGCTCAGCCTCGGCTCCCTGGGCAACGTCCGCACCGAGACGATGCGCGTGTTCACCGAGAGCGAGTACCGGAAGATCATCGGCTCGATCCGGTGAGCCATCGAGCCCCGGGCGGCGTAAGCTGGGCGCGGCCACCGCGGCGCGGGTGACCACGCACTGCGAACCGCTTCTCGGGCCACGATGCGCGAGTCCTACATCCAGCGGCAACGGGCCGACCACGGCCGAAGGGCCGTGGCGGTGCTCCCCATCCATTACCCCAAGGAGCTCCTCACCGCGCTCGACCTGCTCGCGGTCGAGGTGTGGGGCCCGCCGGGCGCCCCGCGCGGCGACGCGGCCGGGCGGATCCAGACCTACGTGTGCCCGGTCGCCCGCAACGCGCTCGCGTTCCTCGCGTCGGGGGGCGCGGACGTGGTCGACGCGGCGCTCTTCCCGCACACCTGCGACTCCATCCAGCAGCTCGCGACGCTCGCGGCGGACTTCGGCGGCTGGAGCAAGCCCGCGCTCACGTTCCTCCACCCGAAGGGCTTCGGCCGGCCGAGCTCGCGTCGCTTCCTCGCCGAGGAGCTGCGCGCGCTGGCCGGGAAGCTCGAGGCCGTGGCCGGCCGTCGGCTCGAGCCCGAGCGGCTCTCCTCCGCGATCCGCCTCCACCGGGAGATCGACGCTCACCGCGCAGCCCTGCTCGACGGCCGGGCGACCCTGCCGCTCGACGACCCCGACCTGTACGCGCTCCTCCGGCGCGGCGAGTGGCTCTGGCCGGAGGACCACCTCGCGGAGCTGCGAGACGCGCGCAGGCTGCTCGGGACCGCCGCGCGGCGGGACGGCGTCCCGGTGCTCGTCACCGGCTACGTACCCGAGCCGATCGGCGCGCTCGCGGTCCTGAACGCTGCGGGCGCGTACGTCGCCGCCGACGACTACGCCGCTGTGGGCCGCCGGATCGTGCGCGAGCAGGACGACGCGATCGCCGACCCGTGGGACGCGCTGGTCGCCCGGTACGCGGCGGCACCCCCGTGCCCGACGCGCGCCGCCGACCAGGACGCGCGGATGCGCTACCTGGAGGGACTCCTCGAGCGGAGCGGCGCGCGCGGGGTGATCGTGCACGTCGTGAAGTTCTGCGAGCCCGAGCTGTTCGACGTGCCCGCCATCCGCAGGACCTTCGCGGCGCGCGGGGTCCCGCTCCTCCAGCTCGAGGGCGAGCTGGAGCGCCAGCTCTCGGGACAGACCGTCACGCGCCTCGAGGCCTTCGCGGAGCTGCTCTCGGGACCCGGGGGGCGGGCATGATCCTGCGGCGCGCGCAGTACGAGCTGGCCTCCCGGGCCGTCGGCCCCTTCCTCGCGGCGCTCGACGACTGGCAGCGCCGGCACAGGAAGCGTCCGCCGCGCGAGAGCCCGTTCGCCCCACCGCTCGAGTCGCTCCGGGCGCTCAAGGACCTGATGACGGTCCACTACTTCTCGGGGCGGTACGCGGACGGTGCCGTCCCCGTCGCGTGGGTGACGAGCGGGTTCCCGGTGGAGCTGCTCCGGCCGCTCGGGTTCCACACCGTCTACCCCGAGAACCACGCCGCCATGTGCGGCGTGCAGCGGCTCGTCCCGGCCCTCTCGGACGCGGTCGAGGCGGCCGGCTACTCGCGTGACCTCTGCAGCTACGTCCGCTCCGACCTCGGCTCGCTCGAGACCGGCCGCTCGCCGGCGGGGCGGCTCCCCAGACCGGATCTGCTCGCCTGCTGCACCAACATCTGCCAGACCGTCCTCTACTGGTACCGGGATCTGGCCCACCGCTTCGGGGTGCCGCTCGTCCTCGTCGACACGCCGTTCGTGTACGGCGAGGCGACCGCGCACCAGCTGCAGTACGTCGCCGATCAGCTCGAGGAGGCGGTCGCGGTCGCGGAGCGCGTCGCGAACCGGCGGCTCGACCGCGGCGAGCTCTCCGAGGCGGCGCGGCTCGCCCGCGACGGGAGCCGGCTCTGGGGCGAGTGCCTCGACACGGCCCGGAGCCGGCCCGCCCCCTGGACCGGCGTGGACGGCTTCTTTCACCTCGGGCCCATCGTGGCGATGCGCGGGACCGAGGCGTGCAACGCCTACTACCGCCTGCTCCTCGACGAGCTGAAGGACCGGGTCGCCAGGGGCATCGGCGGCCTCAAGGGCGAGGAGCGCCACCGGCTCCTCTGGGACAACCTCCCGGTCTGGTACGCCACCCGCGAGATCACCACCCTGCTCGCGTCGGGGGGCTTCAACTTCGTGTGCACGACCTACACCAACGCCTGGGCGGAGGCGTCGCGCCTCATCGACCCGGCCGATCCGATCCGCTCGGCGGCGCGCTGCTACACGCAGGTGCTGCTCAACCAGGACCTCCCGAGCAAGCTCCGGCTGCTCGAGCGGATGGCGCGGGACTTCGCGGTGGACGGCGCCGTGCTGCACAGCGACCGCTCGTGCAAGCCGTACTCGGTCGGCCAGGTGGACCTGAAGGACCGGCTGGCGAGCGACCTCGGCGTGAAGGCCCTGCTGCTCGAGGCCGACCACAACGACCCGCGCGCCTGGGCGAGCGAGGTCTCCACGAACCGCCTCACCGCCTTCATGGAGAGCTTCGCGTGAGCGCCCCCGTGGCGATCGGCGTGGACGTCGGCTCGACCACCTGCAAGGCGGTGGCGATCGATGCCGCGGGCGCGCTGCTCGCGCGGCGCGTCGAGCCGACCGATCCCCGCATCGAGCGGCAGGTCCAGCGGCTCGTCGGAGCGCTCCGCGAGACGGCGCCGGGAGACCTGCCGATCGGCGCCACCGGCTACGGGCGCAAGCGCGTCCCCGGAGCCCGGGCGCTCACCGAGATCACCTGCCACGCCCGCGGCGCGTTCGCGCGCACCGGCCGGCCGGGGGTGCTCGTGGACATGGGCGGCCAGGACACCAAGGTCATCCGGATCGGCGCCGCGGGCGAGGTGGTGGACTTCTCGATGAACGACAAGTGCGCCGCCGGCACGGGCCGCTTCCTCGAGGTCATCCTCGGGCGGCTCCAGGTGCCGCTCGAGGGCCTCGCCGAGCGCGTCGCGCGGGCGCCGCGCGCGGTGCCGGTCTCGAGCACCTGCACCGTCTTCGCCGAGAGCGAGGTCATCTCCCTCGTCGCGAGCGACGAGCCGCTGGACGGCATCGTGAAGGGGCTCCACGTCTCGCTGGCCTCGCGGGTCGCGTCGCTCGCCCGCGGCATGCAGGATCGGGGCGAGGTCCTGATGAGCGGCGGCGTGGCCTTGAACGGCGCGATGGTGGCCGCGCTCCAGGAGGCCCTCGGCCGTCCGGTGCGGGTCCTTCCGGATCCACAGCTGATCGGGGCGCTCGGGGCCGCGCTGTCGGTCGCGCCGGGACGCTGACGCGCCGGACCACCGCTGGAAGACGGTGGACGGACGCCTCGTCCTGGCGTTCGATCAGGGCCAGGTCCGCGAGACCGCGGCGACGCACATCCGTCCGCCGATGCTCCCCGTCTGCCCCGCCGAGAGCCTGCCGAAGTCCTGCTCCGCGAACAGCCACCGGCATTGCCCGCCGAGGAGCCACGTCTTCTCCACGGCGAGGTCGAGTCCTGCCGCCGCGTACACGCCGCCCGTGACGCCGCTCTCGGCCACCTCGCCGGGGAAGCCGAGCGTCGTTCCCGCGAGCGTGAGCTTCGACACGAGAACGGTCACGCCCCCTCCCGCCCACGGCCGAAGGATCCCGAGCGGCGCGATCCCGCGGACGCCCGCGCCGAGACCCAGCGACGACAGGCTCATGCGACTGCCCTTCGTCTCGAACGTCCCCGGTGGCGGGGCGGTGCTGGAGGAGAACTGACCGTACCCGTAGGTCAGGTCGAGGTCCACGCCGAGCCACGGCCGCGGGCGATACGTCCCCCCGAGCAGGAGCGCGATCCCGCCGCTCGGATCGTCGAGGGCGCCGGGCGTGCCGCGTGGCGAGAACCAGCCCACCGCGGCACGAAGCGCGGACGCACCCGGCGTCTGCGGGGCCGCCTTCACGACCGGCCTGGGCGCGGCGGGCGAGACGGGCCCGGGCTCCGACGCCGCGGTCGCCCACGGTTCCGGCGCTCCCTCCGGCTCGCTCGGCGGCGGCGGAGGCGCGCGGGGAGGCTCCGGAGCCGCCACGACGGCGATGCCACGCCTGTCCGTCCAGGCGCGCACCGCGGCGTCCGAGAGCAGCCGGTCCACGAACGCGCGGCCGGCGTCCTGGAGCGCGAGCGCCACCGCATCGCCGATGCAGGACCCGAGCGGCGGCGGCTGCTGCTCGCCGACGGTCTCCGTGGTCCAGCGCGCGATCGGCTCGCCGGTCGGTGTCGAGAGCTCCCAGCCGAGGGCGATGCTGGCCCGGCAGGCGGTTGCGTCGAACCCCGAGGGCGAGCGGAGCTCGAATGCGGCGAGCCGGACGTCGAGCACGGCGTCGACGCCTTCCGGCGAGGCAGTCGCCGAGAGGGGCTTGGTCCGCGCGAAGACGCTGGGGAGGAGCCGATCGCACAGGGCCTCGACGGAGCGCCCCACCGGCGTGACCGATCGGACGGAGGTCCAACCCCATCCCGGCCCCGAGGCGACGCCCGATCGCTCTGCGAGGCCAGGCTCGAACCGGACGCCCACGTTCGCCTCGATGCGCCGCGCGGGCGGCGGCTCGACGACGGGCTGCGGGATCGTCTCACGATGCGTGAACGTGCATCCGCCGCAGGCGAGCGCGACGATCGCGCAGGCGATCCGGACGCGCGCTGCCGCCCTCCACCGCTCTCCTGGCATCCCGACCTCCGCCGGACAGCCTAGCAGGCGGGAGGCGAGCGGTGCAGCCATGCGCCGCATGGCCGGGAAGGCGTTCGCCGAGCCGGGCAGGATGGAGGCGCGCGCGATGAGCGGGCGCGCTCGCGCTCACCAGGCCGCGAGGGGACCGGCGCCCAGGCGGCTCGAGTGCCCCTCCAGGCCCAGGTAGACATCGCGGCCCAGGTGAAACGGCAGCCCCCAGTCCACCCCGCTCGACGCCGCCGCGGGCCCGCCCACCTCCGAGGATACGTCGACGTTCGCGGGCAGGGCATCGAAGTCGGCGACCTGGAACGTCAGCGTGCTCGAGGGGGACCCGGCGGCTCCGGAGTCGGTGGCGGACAGCGTCGTCGTCGAGGCCGGGCAGAACCAGTCCGCGTTCGGCGCGGGGCAGACCGTGAGCCCCGTGCCGGGCGGCGCCGGGAAGAAGAGCCCGTTCGAGCCGGTGTCGAGGAACGCGGGCTCCGTCGCGCCGCCGAGCGTGCTGCGAAGGTTCCCCTGGGCGTCGAGCGGATAGGCCAGCACCGACGAGGGCGGGACGTTGTTGCTGCGGGTGCCGATGCCGAGGACGAGCTCACCGTCGATGGCGGTGGCGCCCGTCGCCGGGACGGCCGGGAGCCGGACGATGACGCCGTTCCCGTCGAGCGGCAGCGCGGCCACCGGGTTCTGGACCTGGGAGTCGACCGGGAGCGCGGCGCCGTCGCAGGTCGCGCCGCACGCGAAGTAGATCCCGTTGTCGGTGCTGGTGCAGGCGTCCCCGCAGTCCTGCTCGAACACGCCGACGCCGAGGATGCCGTTGTAGCCGGCGGTGGCGGGGTCGGGATCGGCGCCCTGGCAGGCGGATGGGCGGCTCGCGAACGTCGCGTCGACGAGCTGGATGGGAACGCGCACGGGCGCCTCGCCGCCGAGCACCACGCCCGCCTGGACCACCGGGCCCCACTGCGAGGAGCCGTCCAGGTAGCTCACGCACTCCGCGACGGCTCGACCGCCCGACGTGACGGGTGCGAGCGGAAGCGTCAGGACCTGCGAGAAGACCCGGAGGCCGGTGCTCCCGGTGTCGAGGAGCACGTCGTCGATCGTCTGGCAGCTCGAGGTGCCCGGCACGCAGACGGTCACGCTGACGCAGGGCTTGTTGAGGTACGAGCCCGCGGAGCACCCGGCGCCGTTCACGCTGACCGGCACGACGTTCGGGAGGGGGCCGGTCGTGCCCCCGGGGCCCGACGGCGATGCTGCCGGTCCACCACCACCACCACCGCCGCACGCCGCTGCGAGGAGCGGGATCCAGAGCCAGATCGCGCGAGACACGTCACCTGACCTCGTCCAGATTCACTCTCTGTGGAACGAGGGATGGGACGTACGCTCGGCCGTGCAGGTCGCGGGCGTGGCCCCAGGTCTCGACGACGAGGTGCGCCGACCGGACGCGCCGGGGGCCGCGGCCGTTCCGCGGGCCCGACGCCGCCGCTCGGTACTCGTGATCGTAGGTTCCGAGCAGCGGGGCGAGATCGGGACGCGCCAGCCCGGCCCAGGTGACGGCGAAGACGGTGCCGGAGGGATCGGCGAACTCCCGGACGACGACGGTCGCTCCCCGCAGCTCGTGGACCGTGACCCCGCTTCGCGCGGTGGCCGGTCCGCGCACCATCGCCAGGGCCTCGCGGTCCCGGTCCACGGTCGCCTGTGGCTCCCCCAGGGTGGCGCGAGCGCGGGAGCCGGCGCCGAGCAGCGCGACGACCACCCCGATCCCGATGAACAGCCTCTGCGTCGTCATCGCTCCTCCGATGGGCGGACCACCCAACCACAACCCCAGGGTGCGTCGTCGGTTACCTGGAAACCGCGAGGCGGCCCTTTCGGGTAGGTTGGGCACTCGCGGTCCGCGCCGCTCACCGGGCGCTTCCCCCCCGGCGCGGCGTCGGCGGATCGGGGATGGCACCGCTCGGGCGGTGAGCGCGAGCCGCTCAGGAGTGCGTGCGCAGCCACGGCTCGACGATGGCGAGGAACCGGTCCGGCACCTGGAGCTGCGGGACGTGCCCGACGCCCTCGAGCACCTCCAGCCGCCAGTCCGGCCGCTCCGCCGCGAGCGCCCGCGCGGCCGGGAGGCGGACGAGCCGATCGCGATCGCCCTGGATCACGAGCGCCGGGGCGCGGATGCCGGCGACCATCTCGAAGAACTTCCGGCGACGGAGGAGCCGGTTCATGAGGGAGCGCTGCGCGGCGAGGAAGTCCGCCGCCGCGCGCCGGCCGAGCGCGCCGTGCTCGGTCGCCACCGCGACGTGCGCCTCGTAGACGTCCCGCGCCAGCGTTCCGTGATCGACGCCGCAGAGGAGCAAGAGGTCCCGGACCCGCGACTCCGGGCTGCGCCGGGACCTGGCGAGCATCAGCGCCTCGCCCAGGACGGGCGTCGCCATCGCCGCGAACAGCGCGAGGACCCCGCGATCGAACCCGCCGCCCGGGGCGAGCGGCACGGCCGCGTCGACCAGGACGAGCGCCGAGACCCGCGCCGGCTCCGCGGCGGCCTCGGCGAGCGCGAGATAGCCGCCCATCGAGTTCCCAATCACCACCGCGGGCGCACCGGCCACGACCGCCAGGAACCGGTCGAGGAGGAGCCGGTTCGCGCCCACGCGCGCGGTGCGCCCGCGCGATGGGGTCCGGCCGTGCCCGGCGAGATCGAGCGCGAGCACGCGACCGTGGGCGCGGAGTCGCGGCGCGACGCAGAGCCAGTTCTGGAGCGCGCCGCCCAGCCCGTGGACGAGCACGATCGGAGGGCCCGACCCGCCGAAGTCCGCGTAGTGGACCGGCCCTCCGAGATCCGCGACGCGGTACTCGAGCTCGTACACGCTCACCCGTGCCCCCGCGCCGGCGCGACCGCGCGGGCCGCGGCCACGAGCTCGGCCAGCGCGGCCGGGATCGCCGCGGACAGCACGGCGAGGTCCCGCTCACGCTCGGCGCCTCCGAGCAGACCGACGCCGATCGTTCCGGCGTAGCTGAAGAGGCCGACGGAGAGGCTCTGGCCGCGGGCGAGCGGGATGGCCGGGTGGCAGGCGGCGAGCCTCCGTCCGAGCAGCCACCGCGCCGCCGGCGGGCCCGGGATGTTCGAGACGACCAGGTTGAAGGGGTGCAGCGCGAGCACGATCCGGATCGCCTCCCCGGCGACGAGCGCGGGCGCGAGCTCGCCGAGGTGGGTGAAGGCGAGGACTCCCGTCGCCTGCCGGTCCGCCTTGAGGCGCCGGGTCGCCTCCGAGATCCGGCGCAGGCGCGCGACCGGGTCCGGCTCGCCGAGCGGGAGCGGGCACAGCACGAGCGCGACCTGGTTGCCGTACGTGCCCCGCGCGGCCTCGGGCCGGACGTTCACGGGCACGAACACCCGGATCGCGTCCGGGACGGCGTCGCCGCGCGCGACGAGCAGCGTCCGGGCCGCCCCGGCGACGACCGCGAGGAGCACGTCGTTCACCGTGCCGCCGAGCGTCGCGCGGACCTCCTGCGCGTCGGCCAGGGAGAGCGCGGGCATCGCCCAGCTGCGCCCCGGCCCGGTGATGGTGTCGAGCGGCCACCGTCTCGCGGTGAGGCCCAGCGCGAGCCTGGCGAGTGGCCGCGCACCGAGGACGAGGTCGCGCAGCACGCTCCGTCCCTCGGTGCCGGGCTCCAGCGCTTCGCGTGCGAGGCGCACCGGCCGCGCGACCTGGTCGCGGAGCGCGTCGACGAGCCGCGCCACCGGGCCCGGCGCCGGCCGGGGGCGCCAGGGAGCACGCTCGGCCGCGGCGGGCGCGGCCCGCGTCGCGTCGGTGATCGCGAGCAGGAAGTCCACCCCCCCGATGCCGTCGAGGAGACAGTGATGCGTCTTCGAGAGGAGCGCGAAGCGATCGGGCCCGAGGCCCTCGACGAGCTCGAGCTGCCAGAGTGGCCGGCGGAGATCGAGCGGCTCCGCGAAGAATCGCGCCGCGCGCTCGCGCAGGGCGCCGGCGCCGCCAGGCGAAGGGAGGAGGCTCCGGCGGACGTGTGTGGCGACGTCGAGGCTCGCGTCGTCGACCCAGATCGGCCGCCCGAGCTGGAACGGCACGAACGCGAGCCGCTGCCGGTACCGCGGGACGCGGTCGAGCCGGGCGGTGATGTGGGCGAGCAGGTCCGCGTGGGACGGCGCCCCCCCCTCGAAGACGAGCACGCCGCCGACGTGCATGTGCGCGCACGGCTCCTCGAGGTCGAGGAACATCGCGTCCACCGGCGTCAGCCGCTCGGTCCCGCTCACATGGGCACCCCGTGCAAAGGTACGCCTGCTGGCGGGCCCGGACGTGCGGCAACTTCGGCGCCGCTCGACCGGGGCGCCTCGTCCGGCCAGGGGAAGCGACGTCGCGAGGGCGCACGCACCCAGGCGCCCGCCCCCTCCTCGCCATGCACGCTCTGCCGATGCCGCGTAGCGCGGCCCGCCGCTCTCGCCGAGCAGGCGACGCGCGCAGGAGCTCGTTAACTACAGCGCCGACTCGAAGGAAGGCGACCATGCCGCTCAGCCACTACGTCACCCTCGGCCGATCCGGTCTTCGCGTCAGCCCCGTCTGCCTGGGCGGCATGACGTTCGGCGAGGATCTCGGCTGGGGCTCCAGCGTCGAGACGTCGAACGCCATCCTGGACCGGTTCCTGGCGCTGGGTGGCAACTTCATCGACACCGCCAACGTCTACACGAACGGACACTCGGAGAAGATCATCGGCGACCACATCGGCCGTACGCCGTCCAGGCGCGACCGCGTCGTCATCGCCACGAAGTTCTTCGGGAACCTGTTCGCGGAGGATCCGAACGGCGGCGGCGCGGGGGCCAAGTCGCTCATCGCGGCCGTCCACGAGTCCCTGCGACGCCTCCAGACCGATTACGTCGACCTCCTGTGGATGCACGCGTGGGACCGCAACACGCCCATCGAGGAGACGCTGCGCGCGCTCGACGCCCTCGTCCGCGCGGGCAAGGTCCGGTACGTCGGGTTCTCGGACACGCCCGCGTGGAAAGTGGCGCAGGCCCAGCTCGTCGCCCAGTTCCGGGGCTGGACGCCGCTCGTGGCGCTGCAGATCGAGTACTCGCTGCTGGAGCGCACGGTCGAGGGCGAGCTCATCCCGATGGCGCGGGAGCTGGGCCTGGGCGTCACGCCCTGGTCGCCGCTGAAGAGCGGCGTGCTCAGCGGCAAGTACACCCGCGAGAACGCCGGCAAGGTGAAGGCCGACCGCGGCGCGTGGGTGGAGGGCAACCTGAACGAGCGGGCCTACTCCGTGATCGACGTGCTGCTGCGCGTCGCGAAGGAGCTGGACGCCTCGCCGGCGCACGTGGCGCTCGCATGGGTGAGCGGACGCCCCGGCGTCTCCTCCACCATCATCGGTGCGCGGACGCTGCAGCAGCTCGAGGACAACCTCGGCGCGCTCGAGGTGAAGCTCACCCCGGAACAGGTGGCCGCGCTCGACGAGGTGTCGAGGCCCACGCTGGACTTCCCCGCCGGCTTCCTCGAGAACGCGCCCGTGTTCATGCACGGCGGGCTCACCGTGAACGGCGTCACCGCGCCGCCGTGGCCGCTGGCGCCGAAGCCGGGCGCCGAGCGGTACTGAGCTCGGCTGGCGGCGAGGAGCGACGGAGGTCGGGGCGGATGAAGGAGACGACCGGAGGTGTCGCGGTGGACCCGCGGTTCGCCGAGGTGGTCCGGGCCTTCTCGTCGAAGCCTGGCGTCACCGCCGGGAAGACGATGGCGAGCCCCGGCCTGAAGGCGCGCGGGAAGATCTTCGCGATGCTGGTGCGAGGGCGACTCGTCGTGAAGCTCCCCCGCGAGCGCGTCGATGCGCTGGTGGCGGCCGGGCGCGGCGCGCGTTTCGACCCGCGGCGCGATGGACGGACGATGAAGGAATGGATCGTGGTCGAGGGAGATGACCCGCCCTGGACCGAGCTCGCTGGCGATGCGTACCGGTTCGTGCTGGGCACCGGAGGAGCGGCCCGGACCCGGCGGCGCCGATGAGAGCCAGGCGGACGACGAGCGGCCGACCTGCGCACCTTCGCCTCGACGGCGCGAGGCGCGCTTCCGCGGAGCTCGACCTCGGCGGAATCAGCCCTTCAGGTACGCGTCGGATCACGCTCCGGGAATATCCGACGGCTCGCGCGTGATCTCGACCGCAGCGCTGCGCGCGAACCGCAGGGATCCGGGCTTCTCGACGTGGACGTCGACGCGGCGCACGCCGACGTGCCCGAGGCAGAGCGCCGCGATGCGCTCGGCGAGCGCCTCCACGAGGCGGTAGCGCGAGCCTTCGGCTGCGGCCAGGATCTGCTTCTTGATGGCACGGTAGTCGATCGCGTCCTCGAGCCGATCACTCTGGCCGGCTCTTCGCAGGTCCGCGTGCAGCGTCACCGTGACGAGGACGTCCTGCATCTCGCGGCGTTCCTCGTCGTCCACGCCGAGCACGCAGCGCACCAGCAGATCCTTGATCATGATCCGGTCGTCCATTGGCCCCCTCCGGCTCGGCGCCTCGTCTACCGCGCGTGTTCCCGCAAGACGTCGTCGATGGCGTCGCGCAGGACGACCGCGCCGTTGTGCTCCTCGTCGCGCGCGCCGTACACCAGCGTGACCGTGCCGCGCGCGGCGCGCTGCGTCAGCTCGTTCAGGATGGCGCGCGCCGAGCCGGTTCGCAGCTCGGCGTGGTAGCGCCTCGCGAACTCGTGAAAGCGGGCGGGATCGTGCCCGAACCAGCGGCGCAGCTCGGGGGTCGGCGCAACGTCCTTCGCCCAGAGCGCGAGCGGGAGCGCCTCCTTCTTGATGCCCCTCGGCCAGAGTCGGTCGACGAGCACGCGGTACCCGTCGCTCCGGCTGGCCTTCTCGTACGCGCGCTTGATCTTCACCATCGCCTCTCCTCACAGGTGACGCCGGCCGACGAGCGTCAGGAACTCCGTCCTGGTCGCCACCGAGCGGCGGAAGCACCCGAGCACGGCCGACGTGGTCATCATCGAGTTCTGCTTCTCCACGCCGCGCATCATCATGCAGAGGTGCTGCGCCTCGACGACGACGCCGACGCCATCCGCGCCGACCGATTCCATGACGGCGGCCGCGACCTCCTCCGTGAGCCGCTCCTGGATCTGCAGCCGCCTCGCGAAGTGGTCCACCAGCCGCGCCAGCTTGGAGATGCCGAGGACGCGCCCCCGTGCGATGTAGCCGACATGCGCCCGTCCGAAGAAGGGCAGGATGTGGTGCTCGCACATGCTGTACAGCTCGATGTCGCGCGCGATCACCATGTTGTGGGTCGGCTGTGCGAACACCGCCTGGTGGACGATCTCGTCGATCGTCCCTCGATGGCCGGACGTCAGGAACGTGAGTGATCGCGCCACGCGCGCCGGCGTCTGCCGGAGTCCCTCCCGATCCGGGTCCTCGCCGAGCTCACGGAGCAGCTCCCGCACCAGCTCCTCAACCCTGGCGGTGTCCATGAACGACATACCTCCTGCGCAGCTCGCGCGTGAGCTGGACGAGCGGCTTCATCGGATACGGCGGAAGAGCTTGCGCCAGCGAAGCGAGGGGCACGCCCGCCCCGGGGAGCACGAGGTCGGGAGCCAGCTCCAGCAGCGGGAGCGCCACGAAGCGGCGCGCCGTGACGTCGGGATGTGGAAGCGGAAGATCGGCCGTGCTCGAGACGACGTCGCCGTACAGGAGGAGGTCGAGGTCGATCTCCCGTGGAGCGAAGCGGTCGGCCCCGCGCCGCCGCCCGACGGCCTCCTCGACGTCGCGCAGCAGGGTCTTCAGGCCGGAGGGCGTCGCGAGATCGCCGACCTGGGCGACGCCGTTGACGAATGGCGGATGAGTGGGCCGCTCGAGGGCCGGCGTGACGAAGAACGTGGAGAGCGCCAGCACGCCGACCGTGTCGCCGAGGCGCTGGAGCGCGTTCGCCACGTTCGTCTCCGGCGCGACGCTCGATCCGATGCCGATGAAGACCCGCGCCGTCATGCCGGCCTCGCGGAGGGCTCGAGCAGGTGGCGCCCTCCATCGACGAAGATGACCTGTCCCGTGATGAACCGGCTCTGCAACAGAAAGAGCACCGCGAGCGCGACGTCTTCGGGGGCTCCGTGGCGTTTCAGCGGCAGGTCGTGCGCGAGCCGCTCGAGATACGCCTCGTCCTCGCCGGGCGGCGGCAGGATGAGTCCCGGCGCGACGGCGTTCACCGTCAGGCCCGGCGCGAACGCGACCGCCGCCATCCGCGTCAGGGCGAGGAGGAGCTGCTTGCTGAGGATGTACCCGGCATGCGCGAGGTCGAGGCCGGCGATCCGCGTGTCGAGCAGGTTCACGACCCTGCCCTGACCGAACAGCCGCGCGAAGGCGCGCGTCAGGATGAACGGCGACCAGGCGTTGATCTTGACGCTCCGGACGAAGCGGTCGAAGGCGGCCGTCTCCAGCGTGTCGCGCTCGAAGACGGACGCGTTGTTCACGAGGATGTCGATCGGCCCGACGAGATCCCTCGCGCGTGCGACGAGCAGCTCCGCCTCGGACGGCTGCTCGAGATCCGCCTGGAGTACTGCCGTCTGCACGCCAAGTCGCCCGAGCTCCGCCGCAAGCGCCTGCGCCGCGGCTTCCGAGCGATGGTGGTGGATGACCACGTTCGCGCCTGCAGAGGCCAGGGCCAGCGATACCGAGCGCCCGATACGCTTCGCGCCGCCCGTGACGAGCGCCGTGGTTCCGGCGAAAATCGCTCCCACGGACCCACCGTATTCATCGACGGGCGACGTCACGAGCCTCGGGCACGGAACCTGGCTGCCGCACGGGTCATCGCCGAGCGCGCGCCGGCCTGGCCGCCCAGCGCGATCGTCGGTGCGACTTCCGTGCTGCGCCGTGCACGCCGTCAATGAGCGGCATCGCGCCCGGCTTCGCCCCGGTCTCCGCTGGACGGGCGCACCCATTCGCCCGTCTGACGGTGGGCCTCCACCATCCAGAGCCACTTGTCGGTTCCGCGCGAGATCTCGGTGAAGATGTCCGACGTGTCCTGATCCTTCGCGCTCGCCGCGATCTCTATCGCCTGGCGCGCCGAGCGGCCGAACTGACCGAGTGCGTCTGCCACCGCGTCGACGTGCTCCTGGCCGTTGCCGCCGCCCGTCGCTGCGTACTCGTCCAGCGTGCTGCGCTCCGCCACTTGCCGCGCCGTCCCGTCGGCGACGCCGCCGAGCTGCACGGCTCGCTCCGCGACGAGATCCACGTACTCGTCCGCGTCGTCGACGATCTCGTCGAACAGCTTGTGCAGGGCGATGAACTGGGGGCCTTTGACGTTCCAGTGCGCCACCTTCAGCTGCGTGCGGAGGTCGATGGCGTCGGCCAGGCGGGCGTTGAGCAGCTCGATCATGCGCTCCCGGATCGATGGCGAGAGATCGTTCAGCGTTTCGTACATGGCGATACCTCGTGTGTGATCGAAGCCCGTTGCCTTCTGCCTCGGAGCCGACAAAGCACGTCACGCACGGGGCAGTCGTGGATGGAGGCGCGTCTGCGGATCGTCACGCCTCTCCGAGGCGAGCGCGCACCAGCCGGATGTGCTGCTTCAGCGTGTAGAGCCACCGCGAGAAGCTGAGGGGAACCCGCAGGTGATTCGCCCTGCTCTCGAGATCGGCGGCGCGACGCTCCAGGTCCGCGGTGTCGGAGCCTGGCGGGCGCGCCTCCAGCTCGCTCTCGATCCGCTTCAGCTCGCGGTAGAGCCGCACGATCCGTCGTTGCATGATGCTGCGGTAGATCCCCGGAACGCCGCGCAGGAGCGGAACGGCGATGCCGATGAACGGGACCAGGACGATGATCAGTCGTTCCACTGGCACGGCCATCCAGTAGGGGAGGTGGCGGTTCAGGAATGGACGGCCCGACTTGTAGAACCGGCGCGCCTCCTCGCCGAGCGGCACGTCCACGCCTTCCGCCGCCGGGAACTGGCCCGCCTTCTGGAAGATCCCGGGTCCGCCGTGGATCTCGGAGGCCGCGTCGAGCAGCAGGTACTGCACCGCCGAGCTCAGGTCGTCGCGTACGACCAGGCTGGTCTTGGTGGCGAGCAGCGTCACGTCGTGGGGTGGCCGGTTCCGGGCGAGGTCCCCCACGCCGGCGGGCAGCACGAGCTTCTGCAGGGTCGGCTCGAGCGCGACGAAGGCGTCCGCCCGCGCGAAGCTCAGCACGCTGATGTCGGGAGCGGCCACGAGGCGCTGCACCAGCGGCGATTCCCAGGCGGCGACGAGCGCCATCCCGTCGATGCGCCCTGCCAGCAGCTCCTCGGCGGCGACGTCGGGACGCAGGGCCAGCGGCGCGTAGGAACGTGCCTCCGTGCCGAGGAGTCGCAGCAACCTCATCATCATGGCGCGCGTACCGCTGCCCTCGGGGCCGAACGAGACGCGGGGCCCGGCGAAGACCCGCCCCTGCGGCTCGCCTCGCCGGAAGATCCACACTGCCTGGAGGAACACCGTCCCGAGCGACACGAGCTCGTGCGATTCCTGCGCGCTGGTGGTCCCGGCCTGGAGGAGCGCCACGGCCACGCCCGAGCGCGGATCGCGCAGGAGCGCCAGGTTCTCGACGTCCCCCGCGGTCGGGCGGAGCCGCACCTCGAGCCCCTCGCGCGCCAGGATCTGGCGATAGCGCACGCCATACGCCGCGTAGGCGCCTCCGTCCGGTCCCGTCGCCATGACGACGACGCGGGGCGGCCGCGCTTGCCGACTCACGGCCCAGCCGATGCCGGCGAGGAACCCCAGCCCGACGAGCGCCAGGAGGACCAGGTAGGCGCCGCGCAAGCCGGGGTGTTCGACGGCGGTCGGTGCGATCGAGACGGGCTTCACTGAACGTAGCGCCGTGCGTTGTCGTTACGGGCGAAGGTCGTCGAGCCTCCCCGCGCGACGACCCTGACGCGGTGGTCGTTCCCTTGCTGGACCTCACCTGGTGGACCACTCGAACTGCGGATGAAAACGGGGTGCACTCTCGCGAGCCCATCGCGGCTCTTCCGCACCGGACGTGGAACGGACGCCCGATCGGCGCCGCTCTCCGCTGGCGCACGCAGACCGGACGTTCGAGCGGCGACACGGCTCGCCCCGCCCGCGGTCAGCTCTGGGTGAACGCTGCTCCGCCTCCGGAGGGTCCGAGGGTCACGACCGAGAGTTCCGCCGAAACCCCGGACTCACGGATCAGCCGCCGTACCGATCGTGGTTGCGCACCCAGGCCTGCGGCATCTCGAGGCCGTCCTCGTCGCGGCCCTTCGGGACGAGATCGAGCCAGTGATACGCACCGTTCAGGATGTCGATGTCGCGCGCGTTGGTCGAGTAGGAATGGAAGACGGCGCCGCTCGCGTCCCGGTAGAAGACGCTCGCGCCCTCGCGGTCGGTGTGGTCGTCGTCGGTGGTCGCGTAGTTGTACGTCACAGCCTTCCGCGCGAGGTCCTCGGGCCGGAACGAGACCTGGAAGTCGAGTTGAAGTCGCTCCGCAGCGAGGAGAGCCAGTCGAAGCGCCACCCCATCCGCGCCTTGAAGGCCTCGAGCTTCGCGAGCGGCGCCCGCGAGATCGCGACGAAGGTCACGTCGCGGTGGGCCAGGTGGACGGCGATCCCGTCGAAGTTGTCGGCCCAGAACGAGCAGTGAGGGCAGCCCTCGTCCCACTCCGGGGCGAACATGAAGTGGTACACGGCGAGCTGGCTGCGGCCCGCGAAGAGCTCCGGCAGCGTTCGCGGTCCGCCCGGTCCGTCGAACAGGTAGGGCTTCTCGACCCGCTCCCACGGGAGCGCGCGCCGTTGCCTGCTCAGCTCGTCCCGCAGTCGCGTGAACTCCTTCTCGGTGGCGAGGAACGCCCGCCGCGCCGCGAGCCACTCCTCGTGCGAGACCACCTCGTGGCCCTGGATGCGGCTCTGGCCGGACTGCTCCGTGCTGGGCTCCATCGTGTGTCCTCCTCTCCCCCGACCCGTGACACGTGACCCGCTCCAACGCTCGCCCCGACGTGCGGCAGGCCCACCTGGGCCGCCACGAGCTGGGACCAGATCCCCGCGCGGCGTGACGATGGATCCCGGGCGACGGGGCTCCCGACGGTCACTGGTCCCGGGGGACCACCTCGATCCCTGTCCGCTCAGGGAACGGTCGTCAGGGGGGAAAGCACGGGCTTACGCCCCGAACCGGCAAGCCACTGGGGAGTAGCAGGCGCGGGACTCGCTCCCAACATTCTCTGGTTCCCATGCGGCGCCAGCGGAATCGCACATCCGGGCAACGGCAGGTCCTCGTCGTCGACGACGACCGCGACCTCCGAGGCGTCCTCGTCGAAGCGCTCGGCGAGTCGGGTATCGGTGCGGTCGACGCGTTCGATGGCGTGGACGCGCTGGAGAAGGTCCGAGCCGGGGCGCCCCCGTGCGCCCTCTTGCTGGACCTCGACATGCCCCGCCTCACCGGACACGACGTCGTCGCCGAGCTCCGCGGCGACCGGGCGCTTTCGCGAATCCCGGTCATCACGATGACCGCCGCAGCCGCGCCGCTCGGCCTCCAGACGCACGGACATCTGGCGAAGCCGTTCGCGCTCGAGAGCATGCTCGGGCTGCTGTTCCGGGCCTGCCGCTGCTGTGCGCTCTGCGACGGCGCGGGCCCCGTGGTCGGGTCCATCTTCGCGGCACGCCGCGCTGCGGACCGGATGCGGCACTGACCGGCGCCGGTCACCGTCCACGACCCCCGGTGCACGGTTAGGGGCCGCGCCATGGGAGCGCACGCGCGCGAGGCGCCCCGCCGATGGCGATCCTGCCGATTCCAGCAGGGCGACAATGAGCGCCGTTTCTCGCACGCCCGGGGGGGCAGATGGCCACCACATCGGTGCAGCGCGCCTTCGGCCTCTGCGTGGGCGCGTCCACCGTCACCGCCGTCGAGCTGCGGCGGGATCGGGAAGACGAGGCGCCGCGGGTCGCGGGAGTCGTGCGGCGCAACCACCAGGGCAACCCGAAGGACGTCCTCGTCGACGTCATGGCCGGGCTCGCCACCGGCGACGCGCCCGTGCTGATCACCGGCCGTAGCCTGCGCACCTCGGTGGAGCTGCCCTCCATCGCCGAGCCGGAGGCGACCGAGTACGCCCTGCGCCAGGTGGCCCGCGGCGAGCGCTACGACACGCTCGTCTCCGCCGGCGGCGAGACCTTCATGGTGTACGCGCTGGACACCGAGCAGCGCATCGCCGCCGTGCACACCGGGAACAAGTGCGCCTCCGGTACCGGCGAGTTCTTCCTGCAGCAGACGCGCCGCATGGATCTGTCGCTGGAGCGGGCCGTCGAGCTCGGCCTGAAGGGCCGGCCCTACGCGGTGTCCGGGCGTTGCTCGGTGTTCTGCAAGTCGGACTGCACGCACGCCCTGAACAAGGGCGAGCCCATCGAGAACGTCACCGCCGGCCTGTGCGAGATGATCGCGTCGAAGGTCGCCGACCTCTGCGCGCGCATCCCGCACCGGAAGGTGATGCTCGTGGGCGGCACGGCGCTCAACGCCGCCGTGGTCCGCCATCTCGAGGCCCGCCTCGGGGGGCGGGTCCACGTGCCGCCCGAGGCCGCGTGGTTCGAGGCGCTCGGCGCTGCCCTGGCCGCGTTCGAGCGCGGCTCACCCGTCGCGCCGGGCCGCCCGCTCGTCCGCGCCGGCCACTCGAGCTTCGACTTCCTGCCGCCGCTGCGCGGTGCGGAGTCCCTGGTCCGCTTCGAGTCGCTGGAGTACGCCACGGCCGCGCCCGGCGACCGCTGCGTGGTGGGCCTCGACGTGGGGTCCACCACCACGAAGGCGGTGTTGCTGCGCGTCGGCGACGACCGCTTCCTCGGCTCGATCTACCTGCGGACCAGCGGCGACCCGGTGGAGGCCTCGCGGGCCTGCTTCCGAGCCCTGCTGCAGCGGCTCGCCGGCACGCGCGTGGAGGTGATCGGGATCGGCGTGACCGGCTCGGGCCGCCACATCGCCGGTCTGTACGCGCTCACCGAGGGCGTGGTGAACGAGATCGTGGCCCACGCCGCGGCCGCCGCCTTCTTCGACCCCGAGGTGGACACCATCTTCGAGATCGGCGGCCAGGACGCCAAGTACACCCACCTCACCCACGGCGTGGCGTCCGACTACGCGATGAACGAGGCCTGCTCCGCCGGGACCGGCTCCTTCCTCGAGGAGTCGGCGTTCGAGTCGTTCCACCTGCACGCCGACGAGATCGCGCCGCTCGCCCTCGCCGCCCGCCGGCCGCCGAACTTCAACGACCAGTGCGCCGCGTTCATCTCCTCCGACGTGAAGAACGCGGTGCACGAGGGCATCTCGCGCGAGGACGTGCTGGCCGGCCTCGTGTACTCGATCTGCCTCAACTACATGAACCGCGTGAAGGGCCACCGCCCGGTGGGCGAGAAGATCTTCATGCAGGGCGGCGTCTGCTACAACGCGGCGGTGCCGCTGGCGATGGCGGCGGTGCTGGGCAAGCCCATCGTCGTGCCGCCCGAGCCCGGGCTGATGGGCGCCTTCGGCGTCGCGCTGGAGGTGAAGAAGCGGATCGGCCTCGGGCTGCTCGAGGCGCGCCGCTTCGACCTCGCGGCGATCGCCGCGCGCCAGGTGGTCCACGAGGAGCCCTTCACCTGCCCGGGCGGGCGCGAGCGCTGCGACCTGAAGTGCCGCATCAGCCGGGTGGTGGTGGAGGGGAAGACCTATCCGTTCGGCGGCGCCTGCGCGAAGTACTACGACCTGCACCGCGGCCACGGCGCGGTGGACGCCGAGCGGCAGGATCTGGTGAAGGTCCGCACCCGGCTCCTCTTCGAGAAGTACGCCACCACCGCGCCGGCCGGCGCCGGCCCCACCGTCGGCATCAACCGCGCGTTGCTCACGCACGGCGTCTTCCCCCTCTACCATCGCTTCTTCACGGCGCTGGGTTGCCGGGTCGTGGTGCCCGATCGGATGAACGAGGCGGCGCTGACCCGCCAGACCACCTCGCTCTGCTACCCGTCCCAGCTCGCCATCGGCTTCTTCGATCGCCTCACCGAGCAGGCGCCGGACTGGTACTTCCTCCCGCAGGTGCGCGAGCTGTGGGTGCCGGGCGGCGACGACCGGCAGGACTTCTGCGCCACCTGCCTCTTCTCGCAGGGCGAGCCCTACTGGCTGCCGGCGGCCTTCGAGGACAAGGCCGTGCGCGGCCGCGTGCTCGCCCCGACGCTCAACTTCCGCGAGGGCTACGCATCGCAGGTGCGGGCCTTCGTGGACCTGGGCCACCGGCTCGGGTTCTCGCGGCGCGCCGCGGAGGCGGCCTTCGGCTCGGCCGTCGAGGTGCAGCACGCCTTCGAGCAGGAGTGCCGCGAGATCGGACGGGCTGCGCTGGAGCGGCTGCGGGCCACGCCGGGCGCCTTCGCGTGCGTCCTGTTCGGCCGCCCGCACAACGCGCTCACCGACGACGCCAACAAGGGCATCCCGCGGAAGCTCGCCAGCCGCGACGTGCTCGTCATCCCGTACGACATGCTCGACGCCCGCGGCGAGGAGCTGCCGGATCCCTTCCGCGCCAGCATGCACTGGGAGATCGGCCAGAAGCTGCTGCGCACGGCCCGGCTCGTGGCGCGCGACGAGCAGCTCTACGCCGTCTACGCCACCAGCTTCCTGTGCGCCTTCGATTCCTTCCTCGTGCCTCACGTGCGCCGCCTGCTGGGGCCCAAGCCCTCGCTGACGCTGGAGCTGGACGCGCACACCGCCGACGCCGGGATCAACACTCGCATCGACGCGTTCCTCGACGTGGTCCGGAACCACCGGCAGCTCCGGCGGACGCCTCCGGTCAGCGGCGACTTCCGACCGTCGCGGCTCGAGGCGGACGGCGATCAGCAGGTGTTCGTCGACTCGGCAGGCCGTCGCACGCCCTTCAAGGACCCTTCGGTGAAGGTGCTGCTGCCCTCCATGGGCGACCTCAGCACGCGCGCGCTCGCGGCCGCCATGCAGAGGGTGGGCGTGCACGCCGTGGCGCTGCCCCCGGGCGACGAGGAGGTGCGCCGCCTCGGCCGCTCGGTGCTCACCGGCAAGGAGTGCATCCCGCTGATCGCGATCCTGGGCTCCTTCCTGCGCTACCTGGAGCACCACCGGCGGCCGGGCGAGAAGTTGGCCATCTTCATGCCGCGGGCGCACGGCTACTGCCGCCTCGGCCAGTACTTCGTCACGACCGAGCTGCTCATTCGCGAGCGGCGCATCCCGGACGCCGTCCCGTTCTACTTCGCGGGCGAGGTCGGCTACGCGGGAATGGGATCCGAGTTCTCGCTGGTGGCCTGGAAGGCCATCGTCGTCTCGGACGTGCTCGACGACGTCCGCAACGCCCTCCTCGCGCTGGCCGTGGACGTCCCGGGGGCCCTGGCCGTCCTGGAGAAGGAGTTCGCCCGCGTCGTGGAGATCATCGCCGGCCGCTCCGACGTGGACCTCTACCGGCAGCTGGAGGCGACGTCGGCCCGCCTCGCCGCGATCCCGCTGCGCCTGCCCCTCGCGGACGCACCGCAGGTGGTGATCACCGGCGAGATCTTCGTGCGGCGCGACGGCTGGTCCAACGGAGGCCTGGCGCGGATCCTCGCGGAGAAGGGCTTCGTGGCGCGCAGCGCCTCCATCCACGAGTGGCTCTTCTACAACAACCACCTCATCAAGAAGGGCGTCTGGAAGCCCCGGTACCGGCTCAAGGACTGGTTCGAGTTCTACGTCTCGGACGCTGTGCAGCTCGTCACCGAGCGGAAGATCAAGGACATCCTCGGCCGCTCCGGCCTCTACGACCCCGAGCGGATCGACGTCTCGGAGTACGACCGGTACTCCGAGCACCTCATCTCGCACCGCCTCACCGGCGAGCCGGGGCTCTCCACCGGCAAGATCCTCAAGGACGGCCTCGACAAGGTGGCGGGCTTCGTCAACATCGGCCCGTTCGGCTGCATGGTGACCCGCTTCACGGAGGCGGTGGCCTCGAACCACCTCCGCCAGGAGGACAGGGCGCGGGCCTACGCCCAGGCCGGCGTGCCGTACGAGGGCGGCCGCTTCGGGCCGGACGACCGGATCCCGTTCCTCACCATCGAGGTGGACGGCAACCCGTACCCGCAGCTGCTCGTGGCCAAGCTGGAGAGCTTCTGCCTCCAGGCACGGCGGATCGCCGAGCGGCAAGGAAAGACGGTCCTCGAGCGCGGTCACCTGGCAGGACCGCGGCGCTGCGACGGCGGGGCCGTGCGCGGCTAGAAGCCGGTCATCGCCCGGACGGTGAAGCCGTCGTCCTTCAAGGTCGAGCTCCCGCCCGTGATCCGGTCGTCGAACTCGTGGTGCCGGTACTCGCCGATGAGCTTGAGGTTCTCGAGGACGAGGAACTGCAGCCCGCCGATGAGGTCCCATTCGCGCGGATGAGCCTTGCTGTCGCCGCCCGCGCCGGTGTCGTCGAAGTAGTCCCCCAAGATCCAGTCGTAGCGTGCGTAGACGACCGACCTCTTCGTCGGGAAGTAGTTGAGCTGGTGGAACCCGCCCCACCAGGCGAACTCCTTACCGTAGCCGGTGGGGTTGCTCTCGCGGCTGTAGAGTACGTTGTTCTCCAGCGAGACGGGGATCTTGAACGGCGCGAGGCTGAGCGTCGCATCGGGGCCGGCGCTGACCCGGGCGCTCTGGAAGTGTCCGTCCTTGATGATCCGGGCGCCGCCCGGGCCGGTCAGCGTCGCGGCCGAGATCATCGCGTCGTCGACGAGGTTCGGCGTCCAGATCCCGAACACCCCGAGCGCCTGGCCGTACCAGCGTCCCACGAACCGTCCGTACACGCCCTTCGCGAGGTTTCCGTCGGATGCGGCGTTGGACGCGGTCGTGCCGCCGACGTGGTACTCGAGCCACGGCGTCTGCGGCTTCGCGACCGCATCCACCGGGGCGCCGGGGACGATCATCCCGTTCACCTCGAGCAGTCCCTGCGGCTCGCTCAGCCGGAAGAGCCGGTCGGAGATCGCGGGATCCGTGAAGAGATCATCGACGCGGCGCGGGCTGATGTAGTCGAGACCGCGCCGCTCGTACACGAGGTACTGATTCACCGACAGTCGTACCTTGCCGGATGGATACGCGAGCGGCAGCTGGGTGATGCCGCCGAGGAGGTTCACGCTGTCGCGCGGCGCTCGGCTGCCGAGCAGGTTGTTCCACCAGAACTTCGCGACCTCGAAGACGGGCGTCTCGGTCGGCAGCTGGATGTTCCCGTGCTGCGCGACGCGGGCCTCGCCGGGCCCGGTCGGGGTGAACTCCCACGCCTTCGTCTCGAACATCGGGAACTCGATGAAGAACGAGAGGTGCTTGCCGAGCGGCGCGCTGAGGAAGATGGACGCATCGGCGACGGTGAAGTTGGACCCGGCGCGCGTGATGGGGCCGCTCTCTCCCGGCGGATCGCGCAGCGCCGCCGGCGCGTCCCGCTGCTCGCGGCGGTACTCGATCGCCACCCCGGTGATGAGCGAGATCGGGAAGACGCCCGGGAGCGACACCGCGCCTCCCTTGCCGATCTCGATCGGCTTGTCGAGCGGCGGGAGGTCCTGGCCTGCCATCGCGCGGTAGCCGCTCAGCCGGAACGTCGCGCCGTTGACGTTGAGGGATCCCCACATCGAGTGGCAGTTCGAGCAGTCCACGCCGTAGAGACGCGCGTAGGTCGGAACGGCCAAGGCGTTGGGGGCGAGACAGAGGCTGGATGCGACGGCTGCGACGAGGAGTCCTGCGCGGGCAGCGCTTTTCACCTGATGCTCCTCTTCCGTTGATCACCGGTCCGTGACCGGGCACGGCCAGAATCCGGCCAGCGACGCTGGGTACGCGCAATCTCGCCACGCAGGTCACGGGTGGTGACCGGCTCCGGGGGGTGTCACCCTGCCGGTGGCGCGCCGTGGCGTTCCTCCCGGAGCGTCACCTCACGGTAGCGGCTCTTTCCGCCACGTTACCCGCCGGTAACGTCGCCCATCGCCTCTCGCGAGAAGCCATCGTCGTGTCCGGGGGTTGGCGTCCGGAACGCGGCGCCGATCGATGGCCAACGGCGTGCAGATGGGGTCGCCCAGACTTCTGGCGTTGGTCCCCATCTCCTCGGGAGGAGCAGCATGAAGAGAGTCCTCGTCGTCGCAGTCGCCCTCACGTTCATGGCAGCCTGTCAGGGCTCGAAGGGCCCCGCCGGCCTGCAGGGCGAGCCGGGTCAGCCCGGGCAACCGGGCCAGCCCGGCTCCAGCCGCGGCAACCTGGCCGGCCGGGTGAAGGACGCGGGCGGCGCTCCGCTCGCGGGCGCCACGGTCCAGACGGATCCGCCGACCACGACGGCGACGACCGCGGCGGACGGCACGTTCACGATCCCGGACGTCGCCATCGGCGCCTACGCCGTCACGGCGACGAAGGACGGCTTCGCCCCGTTCACGCTTGCCAGCGTCGGAGTCGTGGCGAACGGCACGGCCAACGTCAATCTGGTCCTCCAGCTCCCCGCGACCGCCCCGGGCTCCATCGCGGGCAAGGTCACGGACGCGACCTCGGCGGCGAGCCCGCTGGCGGGCGTCCTCGTGACCGCCGGGTCCGGCCAGAGCGCCACGACGGGCGCGGACGGTGCGTTCACCCTCGCCGGCGTCCCGCCCGGTCCGGTGTTCCTGAGCGCCAAGGCGCCGAGCGCGAGCTACCTCGACGGTGAGACGCGCGGCGCGGTATTCGTCACGGCGGGCGCGAGCGTCTCGGACGTCACGATCGTTCTCTCGGCGCGCTCGAGCGACGCCGCCCGGTTCACGGGCATGACCCTCTGCCAGGCCTGCCACGGCAGCGTGGCCACGACCCACCAGAGCTCCGCGCACTTCCGTTCGCTCACCCGCGTGCAGCGCGACGGCACCGGCCACGCGGTGGCGGGTGCGTTCTCCCGCATGCTCAACGCGACGCTGAAGACGCCCCGCGTCGTGATGGTCCCGCTCGCGGGCACCATCTCCGTCGCAGCCGCGTCGTCCGCGGTGGTCGGCGCGGGCACGTCGTTCACGACGCAGGTCCAGGTCGGCGACAAGCTCGGCTACACACCGGTCGGCCTCGGCTGGCAGCAGCTCGGCACGGTCCTCTCGATCGCGGACGACACGCACCTCACGCTCTCCGCCCCCGCGACCTTCGCGCCGACGGTGACCTCGCTCAGCAACGCGAGCTACGGCACGGCCGCCGCTTCGCGCACGTACACCAAGATGCTGCCGCAGGACTCCAACGACATCGTCGCGCCCAACTGGCCGGGCGTGAAGGCGACCAACCCGAACTACGACGCGAACGACCCTTGCATCTACGGCAACGCTCCGAGCGGCGCCACCTGCGCGGCTGGCGGCACGACCAAGTACGCCGACGGGCAGGTCAACGTGTACCTCTGCAACCTCAAGGACGGCATCACCATCGTGAACGACGAGTACGTCCAGAAGTTCGGCGGCTCGCCGTACACGTGCAGCGACGGCAGCATCTTCGATGCGGTCGCCAACACGAACCCGGCCGTGCCGATGGTCCGCATCGCCGTCATCTACGGCGGGCAGGGCGACAAGGACGGGAACGGGAACGCCCACCAGAACATGGGCGTCTTCAAGCAGCGCTTCCAGGGCCCGCTCTCGGACGTCAAGGCGGCCGCCGCGTGGGGCTACACGGCCGGCAAGGATCTCGACAGCCTCACGCTGCCGATCCAGTTCGTCGAGTCCGGTGACCGCAACAACGGGGTCTACGGCATCAACGGCTACCACCCCACCGAGCAGAAGTTCCCCGGCGAGTCGTGGTCGAGCCGCGCCCGGACCTTCTCGCACGCCTGCGCCGGGTGCCACAACACCGGCCTGACGCTCGACTGGGACCTCCTCGATGTCACGCTGCCCTTCGGCCGCGATGGCGCCCCGAACAACAGCCCGTTCCGGTTCGCGGCCATCAAGGCCTACGCGTTCCTCGACGAGAACGTGACCTGTGAGCAGTGCCACGGGCCCGGCTCGGAGCACGCCAATGCGGGCGGCGGCCGTGGCAACGCGATCATCAACCCGAAGTACCTGACGGCGTCCTCCGAGCGGCAGCTCTGCGGCAAGTGCCACGCGTTCGACGCCGGCACGAACGTCAACCCGGCGCAGGACTACGGCTTCGAGTTCCCCTGGAACGCCGGCAACGCGAGCCTGGTGGGCGGCGGGAGCTACGTCCCCGGCGTGTACGACCTCGGCTCGTTCTTCGATAACTGGCAGGAGCGGCTCACCGACGACGAGACGAGCTGGGATCCGGCAGCGAACGGCGGGAAGGTCTACGGCCTGCAGCACCGGCAGCAGTACATCATGCTCGAGCAGTCCGCCCACGTGAACAACCCGTACCTGAAGACGACCTGCGGGAGCTGCCACGAGCCGCACTCGCTGTTCAAGTCCTCACCCACCCTCCAGTCGGGCCAGGACCAGGTCGCGCTCACGGCCGCCGACTACCGGAACAACGTGGCTTGCCTGGGCTGCCACGCCGGCATCCCCGGGACGCCGTTCGCAAGCGTGTCCAAGCTGGACGTCGCCAACATCCACGCGGCGTCGGGCGGCGCCGCCGCGCTGAACGGGGTCGCCTACGCGCCCACCGCCGACGAGATCCTGGGCTCCCAGATCGCGGTCGCCAGCGCGGTGGGCCAGCACATGTTCGACAAGGCGAACATGATGGCGAACTACGACCCGACCAACGAGTCGATGCCGGTCGGCCGCTGCACGTCGTGCCACATGCCCAAGGTCGCCAAGTCCGGCGGGTACGTCACCGGCACGGACGCGAACGGCGCGAAGACCGTCATCGAGGGCGACGAGGCCTCGCACGTGTTCGACATCATCTGGCCCTGGAAGGCGAACGCCGTGTCGCGCTTCGGCCCGACGTACCAGTCCGCCTACACCGCCCAGTTCGTGAGCGCGTCCGGCACGAAGTACGACCGGTTCGACTTCATGCCGAGCTCGTGCAGCAAGTGCCACGTCGGCTCGCGCCGGGCGTCGATCGTGTGTCCCGACACGACGGCCCTCTATCCGTCGTACTTCCCGCTCAGCGAGCACCGGGCGGATCCGTTCTGGAGCTCCTGCTTCACCTCGGTGACCGCGCCGTAACGAGGTCTGGTCGTTCGTCCGGCGCCCCGCCCGCGTTGCAGCGCGGACGGGGCGCCGCTGCCATTCGCGGCCTCGACGACGGCGGAGACGGTGCGCGGCCGCTCGCCTGCTCGCCCCGGTGCGGTGGCCGGCTGGCGTGCGGGTCCAGTCCGAACCGAAGTACCATGACCACGTGCGGCTACTCTCGATGGCGTTCCTGACCTTCGTCGCGGCGGCGCTCACCGCCTGCGAGACGTCTCCCTACCGGACGGCGGTCGTCGAGACCCGGACGCCGCCGTCGAAACCCGCTCCCGCGCCGTCGTCGTCCCAGGCAACCGTGCTCCGGTTCTCGGTCGCCGCGATCGAATCGCCACGCGACACGTATGCCTCGTACACCAGACTCTTCGATCGGGTCGGACGGCTGCTCGACCGGACGGTGCAGTTCGAGCAGCGCCGGACGTACCGCGAGGTCAACGAGCTGCTCATCTCCGGCGAGCTGGACGCTGCCCTCCTCTGCACCGGCGGGTACCTCGATCTCCAGAAGCGTGCGCCGCGCGCGGTGGAGATCGTGGCCGTTCCGGTGGTGGCGGGTGGGGAGTCCTACGAGTCCGTGATCGTCGTCTCCGCCGCGAGCGACATCAAGGACATCGGCGGCCTCCAGGGGCGGCGCTTCGCCTTCACCGACGAGCTGTCGTTCTCCGGCCGCCTGTACCCGGTCCGGCTCCTGCGGGATCGCGGGTTCGATCCGGATCACTTCTTCGGCGGCATCACCTACACGGGCAGCCACGACCGCTCGATCCATGCAGTCGCGAGCGGGCTCGTGGACGGCGCGGCCGTCCACGGGGGTGTGCTCGCCGAGCTCGAGGCCCGCGACCCGACGCTCGAGCAGCGGCTCCGTGTCATTCACAGGTCCCCTCCCCTCGGCGCGATGCCGGTCGTCGTCTCGACGCGCCTGCCCCCTGAGGCCCGTGCCCGCCTCCGCGAGGTCCTGCTGGGCCTCGACCGCGACCCCGAAGCCGCCGCCACGCTGAAGCTCCTCCGGTTCGATCGGTTCGCCGAGCCTTCGCCCGGGCTGTACGCGTCGGCCGCGCGCATGCTCGACGGTCGCTGACGTGCCGAACCGTCGACCGCGGTTCCGGCTGTGGATGAAGCTGGCGCTCCTCGCCGCGCTCGGCGTGGTCGCCATGCACGCCGTCCACCTCGTCATCGGGAACCGCATCGCCTCCCGAGCGCTCCTCGACGCGCAGGCCGAGCTGGGCCACCGCGTCGCCCGCCTCGTGGCGGAGCAGGCCGACGATCCGCTGCTGGTGAACGACGTGATGACGCTGTACGGCCTCGTTCACAGCGCGGCCGCGAGCTCGGGTGACGTCAGCTACTGCTTCATCGTCCGGGGCGATCACGTCGTCGCGTCGTCCTTCGACGGTCACACGCCCGAAGGTCTCCTGCGCCTCCGTGGCGCCGGCGACGTCTCGCCGGTCCTGGTGAAGCTCGACGGCGCCGAGGTCCTCGACCTCTCCGAGCCCATCCTCGGCGGCAGCCTCGGACAGGTCCGGCTCGGGCTCGGCATGAAGTCGCTGGGCGTTCTCCGCCGCGAGCTGGCCATCCACCTCGGCGAGCTCGCCCTCGGGGTCATCGTGGCCGGGTTCGCGGCGGCGTTCCTGGCCGGACGCGCCATCGCCCGGCCGGTGAACGAGATGCTGGAAGCGGCGGATCGCTTCGACCCCGCGGTCCTCGTCGAGGGACCGATCGTGGAAGCCCGCGGCTCGGACGAGGTCGCCGTGCTCGGGCACCGCTTCAACAAGATGATGCGCCGCCTGGAGGCGGCGCACGCGGAGCAGGAACGGGCCCGCCAGAAGGCGGTCGAGACCGAGCGGCTCGCCGCGCTGGGCTCGCTCGTGGCCGGCGTCGCGCACGAGGTGAACAACCCGCTCGCCGGCCTCAAGAACTGCGTGCGGCGGCTCGAGCGCGGCGACCTCGCCGAGCCGAAGCGCCGCGAGTACCTCGCGCTCATGGACGAGGGGCTGTCCAGGATCGAGGAGGTCGTCCGCCGGCTCCTCGACTACGGCAGACCGCACGCGACGCGGCTCGAGCCGCGCAGCGCGCCTGAGCTCGCGGAGGACGCCGTGCGGCTCGTCCGCCCGCTCCTCGAGCGGCGCCGGATCGGCGCGTCGGTCGCGGTCGACGGCGTTGGCGACGCGACCGTCCTCGCCGACCGCCGGCAGGCGGGCCAGGCGCTCGTGAACCTCCTGCTCAACGCGGCCTACGTGACACCGGAGGGCGGCGAGGTCCGCGTCCGCATCCGGCATCGCGACGGCCAGGTCGGGCTCGCGGTCGAGGACGACGGTCCCGGGATCCCGCTCGAGATCCGCGACCGCATCCTCGACCCGTTCTTCAGCACGAAGCCCGAGGGCGAGGGCACCGGCCTCGGCCTGTCGGTGACGCGCACCATCGCCGACGCCCACGGGGGCGAGCTCGGGTTCGAGTTCCCCGAGCGCGGAGGTACGGTCGTCACGCTGTGGCTTCGCGCCGTCGCGGCGGCGCGCGCCTCCTAGCGCTCGTTCGCGTCGTCCTCGCCACCGTCCCGCGTCGCGTCGCGAAGCCGCTCCCAGAGGTTCTTGCGCGAGATGCCGAGCAGCGCCGCCGCGCGCGTCTTGTGCCCTCCGGCCTTGTCGAGGACCCGCTGGATGTACTCCCGCTCGAACACCGCGACGGCCTCCCCGAGCGGCTGGACATGCTCCAGTGACGGCGCGCCAGAGGGCTCTCGCGCGAACGTCGCGGCGATGTCCGCCGGAAGGTGGTCGAGTTCGATCGGGCCGCCGCGAGACAGCGCGACGCCTCGCTCCAGCGCGTGGAGCAGCTCGCGGACGTTCCCGGGATAGTCGTACGCAGCCAGGGCGGCGACCACGTCCGGCGCGAGCTCCGGCACCGGGCGTCCCTGGCGGCTCGCGATCTCCTCCGAGAACGCGCGGACCAGCACCGGGAGGTCCGCCCGGCGCTCTCGCAGTGGCGGGACGTGGAGGTCGATGACGTTCAGCCGGTAGTACAGATCGCGGCGAAAGCGACCCTGGGCGGCGTCCGCCGCGAGATCGCGGTTCGTCGCGGCGAGGACGCGAACGTCCACCTTGACCGGACGGCTCGAGCCGACGGGCTCGAACGTGGAGGACTCCAGCACCCGAAGGAGCTTCGCCTGGCTTGCAGCCGCGAGCTCTCCGACCTCGTCCAGGAGCAGCGTCCCACCGTTCGCCGCCTCGAACCGCCCGACGCGGCGCCGGTCGGCGCCAGTGAACGCCCCCTTCTCGTGGCCGAAGAGCTCCGCCTCGAACAGCGTGTCCGGTATGGCCGCGCAATTCACCGCGACGAAGGGTTTGTCCGCCCGACGACTCCGCTCGTGAATCGTACGAGCGCAGAGGTCCTTGCCGGTGCCCGTCTCGCCCGTGAGGAGCACCGCGACCTCGCTCTGCGCTGCGGCGTCCACGCGCTCGCGCAGGCGCTGCATCGCGGGCGAATCCCCGCGGAGCGGCTCCGGCCGCGTGGGGCCCTGTCCCGTCTCCATGCGGGCGCGAAACGCGATCTCGTCCCTGACGCGCCTGATGCGAAGGAGGAGCTCGTCGATCTCGAACGGCTTCTGGACGTAGTCGCGGGCGCCCTCGCGCATCACCGCGACGGCGTCGTCGGCGTCCGCGAACGCGGTCATCAGCACGACTGCGGCGCGCGGGTTGATCTGCCGGACGGCTCGGAACAGCGCGATGCCGTCCACGCCCGGCAGGCGAACATCGGACAGCACGATGTCGAAGACTTCCGCCTGCACGGCGTGGAGCGCCGAGGTCCCGTCGGCGCATTCGGTGACGGCATACCCGTCGTCCGCGAGAGCGTCGCGTACCGTGATCCTGACGATCCGGTCGTCCTCCGCGAGCAAGAGCTTCATGCTTGACACTCTAGCCCCGGGACATGGACTGGACACGTCCATCGAGGCGCCTGCTTGCACGGCAGGCCGTCTCGCGAGATACGCGTCGAGCCAAGGCCACGCCCAGCCGATGCCGGCCAGGCCCCCGACGAGCGCCACGACGAGCAGGTAGATGCGGCGCAGGACGGAGAACCGTCGCCGGCCGATGGCACCGACCTGCCTTTCACCAACGGTCGACTCAGCGGGTTCCACCGGAGCCAGTGCCGGTCTGCGGCGTGCCCACCGGGGCCGTCTGCGCCTCGAGCTCGCTCTTCGCGTCGCCGTACACGCGCTGGGCCTTCTGCGCCCACCACTCCTGATCCTTGGCCTTCTGCTGCGCCGACCGGTAATCCGCCTCGGCGCTCTGCACGCGCTGCTCGAATCCGGTCATGTCGTACTTGCCCGCCGTCTGGACGTTGGCGTTCTGCAGCGCCTGGAGCTTGGCGACCTCGAGCTTCGCCTCCTCGAGCGTCGTCTTCTTTTCGGCCGCCTGGGCCGAGGAGAGGCGAGCGTCGATCAGCTTCTTCGCGTAATCGGCGCGTGCGGCCGCTGCGCGCTGCTGCATGCTGGCCGTCTCCATCTGCGCCCGCGCCTGCTCGAGCTTGGCCTGATCGCGGGGCTCGTTGGCGATCTGCTCTTTGGTCCTCGCCTGCTCGATCGCGGCCTGGGCGCTCTTTCCATCGGCCGCGGCCAGCTGATCCTCGTGGTACGCCTCCTTGAGGCGCAGCTGCGCGCGGGCCTGCTCGTCTTTGGTGCGGAGCACGGCCTGGCGCGCCAGCTCCACCGACCCCATTTGAGCGGCCTGGAGCTGCGCGAAGTCGGCATCCGCCACCGTCGCCAAGCCGTGGTTCCCGCCGCTCGTCGCGCATCCGGTCGCGAGCGCCACGGCGACCGTCGTGACGCCGAACCTCACAGCATCGAGCTGTCTCATGCCCCGTCCCCCTTGCAGCGGAAGGTAGGGTGGGGGACGCGCCCCGAGAAGACTCCAGGTGAAGAACCCGCAGGGCCTACGCCCCTTGGGCCGTCAGCTCGTACCCGCGGGCCATCTCGTACCCGCGGGGCCAACGTCCGCTCTCACAGCGGGCCGGCACACGCAACGACCGGCGTCGTGTTGAATGCCACGCGCCGCGTCGCGCCGACCTGGCGGACGCCCACGAGCCACGTCATCGCCGCCGAGAACGCAACGACGGTCGGGTGACCTGTCTTGCAGGTTGCGCTCGCGATCGTCGAGGTGGTCGGGTGGCGCATCGCCGGCCTCGTCGACGCGCTCAGCCTCCCCATCGCGCCGGTGGCCGGAAGCGCGCGCCGCTGGCGCCGGACAGCGCGCTCGTGTAGGAAAGCTTCACGGTGGCCTTCACGCCGCTCAATGCCCTGAACTCGTTCATCGCGGTCGCGCGCCACCGCAGCTTCGCGGCTGCTGCGAAGCACCTCGGCGTCTCCACCTCCGCCCTGAGCCAGTCCGTCCGGCAGCTCGAGGCGCGCCTCGGCGTCACGCTGCTCACGCGGACGTCGCGGACCGTGGGGCTCACGGACGCGGGGCAGCGCCTGCTCGAGAACGCAGGCGCAGCGGTGGACCAGGCGCTGGAGTCTCTGAAGACGGTGTCGGCCCGGCCCGGAGAGGTCACGGGGCGGGTCCGGCTCTCGGTACCGGCCGTGGCCGTGACGCTCGTCGTCGCTCGACTGCTGCCGCGGTTCGTCGAGCGGTATCCGAAGGTGGAGGTCGAGGTCCAGGTCGAGAACCGGTTCGTGAACATCGTCGCCGAGGGCCTCGACGCGGGCATCCGCCTCTCCGAGGCCATCGAGCGGGACATGGTCCAGGTCCGCCTCACGGACCCGGGCCGCTTCGTCGTCGCGGGCGCTCCCGCGTACCTCGCGCGACGGGGCGTCCCGGAGAAGCCGCAAGACCTCCTCCACCACGACTGCCTCTGCATCCGCGCGTCCACGAGCGGCGCCCGTTACGCGTGGGAGCTCGAGCGCGGGAGGAAGGCGTGGCGCGTTCCCGTCCAGGGAACGGTCACGACCAACGACACCGAGCTCATGCGACTTCTCGCCGTCGCGGGAGTGGGCCTCCTCTACGCGTTCGAGCCGCAGATCGCCGACGAGCTGCGCCGCGGGAGCCTGCGCCTCGTCCTCGAGCCGTATGCGGCGGCCGTGCCGGGGTTCTTCCTCTACTTCCCGAGCCGAGCCCAGGTATCGCCCGCGCTCAGGGCCTTCGTGGACGTCGCGCGCGAGATGGCGACCGGGTCGAGGCAGCGCGCCTGAGCTCGTCGCTTCCCTGCCCGCTTCTCATGGATGCCGATGCGACCCAGGCATCCCGAGGCGGTTGACGGTGTCCCCCTCGAAGTCGAACTCGATCAGCACGGCCGGCGCGTCACCGAGCACGGCCCCGTCGTGGCCGGGGTCGATCGCCACGATCTGCGGGGCCTCGTACTCGACGGTGCAGCCGTCGGGGTACTCGATGCGGAGCGCACCGCTCGCGAGGAAGCCGACGTGCGCGTGCATGCAGAGGTCCGAGCGGACGACCGGCTTCATGTCGACCGACCAGCGAAACCCCGGCGGATAGATGGCGCGCTTCACGCGTGCGGCGCCGGCTCGACCGATCTCGAGCTGCACGGCGCCGGCGTCTCGGCGCGTGGCCCCCTTGACGGCGACGAACCGCGGCTCGGGCCTCGGCGCCCGCCGCCGCGTCGGAGCCGTCCTCCGGCTCGCGACCCTCGCCCGTTCGCTCAGCTTCCTCTTCACCAGCTTCGTCTTGGCCATGGATGCCCGCCTAGCGCGGTCTCGATGCCCTGGATCATTCGCGCGTCGCTGCGCGGAGGGCACCGGAGAAACGCGACGTCGATGAGCCTGAACGGGGTTCGAACCTGCATGGGGCCTGATCGTCACCGGAACGGTGTCATGTCGATCCCGCCCGTGCTCGTTCGTCGCGTGATCGAACCCACCGGAGGAGCCATGAAATACCTGACGTTCATTCGCCATTCCGAGTCGTACCGCTCGTCCCCGCCCCCGCCGGCGCTCATGGAGGCGATGGGCAAGTTCGTCGAGAAGGCGTTCAAGGACGGCACGCTCGTCGACACGGGCGGCCTGCTGCCGAGCAAGGACGGGGTCCGGCTGCGGCTCGCGAACGGCAAGATCACCGTGACCGATGGCCCGTTCACCGAGGCGAAGGAGGTCATCGGGGGCTGGGCCATCCTGAAGGCGGACTCGAAGGCCGACGCGATCCGGATCGCCACCGAGTTCATGGAGCTGCACCGGAAGCACTGGCCCGGGTTCGAGGGCGAGTCGGAGGTCCGGCCGATGTTCGACCCCGGCATGGGCCCGTAGCGCACGACGACGCGAGCAGGCGACCCTGGATTCGAGAGGAGCAGACGATGCGCGTGATGGTGTTCGTGCCCGGCGACGAGAGCTCCGAGGCCGGGAAGATGCCGAGCGAGGAGCTGATCGCGAAGATGATGAAGTTCAACGAGGAGCTCGTGAAGGCGGGCGTGATGCTCGCCGGCGACGGGCTCACCCCGACCTCGAAGGCGAGGCGCGTGAGGTTCTCGGGGTCGCAGCGGACCGTCCGCGACGGCCCGTTCGCCGAGTCGAAGGAGATCATCGCCGGCTACTGGATCTGGCAGGTCCGGTCGATCGACGAGGCCGTCGAGTGGCTCAAGCGCGCGCCGTTCGACGGCGGGGTCGAGGTGACCATCCGGCCCGTGTTCGACCCCGAGGATTTCGGCAAGGAGCTCACGCCCGAGCTGCGCGCCAAGGAGGAGAGCCTGCGGGCCGAGGTCGCGCGCCAGCGGAAGCCGTAGTCGTTCCGGGCGCGACGGCGAGCGCGAGGAGGACGGGGTGACCGTCAGCGGTGCGGGTGCCACCCGCGAGGCGATCGAGGCGGTCTGGCGGATCGAGTCCGCGCGGCTCATCGGCGGGCTCGTCCGCCTCGTCCGCGACGTCGCCCTCGCGGAGGACCTCGCGCAGGAGGCCCTCGTCGTCGCGCTGGAGCGGTGGCCCGCCGCTGGCATCCCCGAGAACCCCGGCGCGTGGCTGATGGCGACCGCCCGGAACCGCGCGGTCGATCAGGCCCGGCGGCGGCAGCTACAGGCTGCGAAGCACGATGAGCTGGCGCAGGACGCCTCCGGCTCGCTGGCGCGCCCCGACCTCGAGGCCGCCATCGACGACGACGTCGGCGACGATCTGCTTCGGCTCATCCTCATCGCCTGTCACCCCCTCCTCTCGACCGAGGGGCGCGCCGCGCTCACGCTCCGCCTGCTCGGCGGCCTCACGACGGCGGAGATCGCCCGGGCCTTCCTCGTCCCCGAGTCCACCATCGCCCAGCGCATCGTGCGCGGGAAGCGGACGCTCGCCGAGGCCCGCGTTCCTTTCGAGGTGCCGCGCGGAGCGGAGCTCTCCGAGCGGCTCTCCTCCGTGCTCGAGGTGCTGTACCTCGTCTTCAACGAGGGGTACACGGCGACCAAGGGCGACGACTGGACGCGCCCGGAGCTGTGCGAGGAGGCGCTGCGGCTCGGGCGCATCCTCGCCGAGCTCGCTCCGCACGAGGCCGAGGTCCACGGCCTGGTCGCGCTCATGGAGCTCCACGCGTCGCGCCTGCGCGCGCGCGTCGGCCCGTCGGGCGAGCCGATCCTCCTGCTCGAGCAGGAGCGCTCGCGCTGGGATCAGCTCCTCGTTCACCGCGGCCTCGCCGCGCTCGCGCGCGCCGAGGCCCTGCGACAGCCGCTCGGGCCGTACACGCTGCAGGCGGCGATCGCCGGGGTCCACGCGCGGGCGCGGACCGGCGCCGAGACGGACTGGCCTCGCATCGTCGCGCTCTACGACGCGCTGGCCGAGCTCACCGGATCGCCCGTGGTCGAGCTGAACCGCGCGGTGGCGGTGTCGATGGCCTTCGGGCCCGCCGCGGGGCTGGAGCTCGTCGACGCGCTCGCGAGCGAGCCCGCCCTCGCGACCTACCACCTGCTCCCGAGCGTGCGCGGCGACCTCCTGCTGAAGCTCGGCCGGGCCGACGAGGCATTCGCCGAGTTCGCGCGAGCGGCGGCGCTGGCGCAGAACGCCCGCGAGCGGGAGCTGCTCCTCGCGCGCGCCCGGGCGTGCGGGTGCACGGGGGTCGATGCGGAGCGACGCCGCAAGCCGTGACGCCGTCTCCTGGGCCCTGCCTCCGCCGGTTCGCCGCGACCTGCGCCCGCGCGAGCCGACCATGAACGGCTCCGTCACGCCGGGTGAGCGCGCTGGCACGTCTCGAGGGAGCTGACGCTCGCCAAAGTTCCGTCTCGCGGCAACGGGCGCCGGGAATGGCCAGCGATCACCGCGTCCCGGCCGCGCGAGCCGCTCGGACCTGCTCGACGAGCCGGAAGCACTCCGAGCACGGGAAGAAGCGCGAGAATCGCGAGGCGGGCACTCCGACGACAGCGTGCCCGCACGCCATCAGCACCACTCGCACTCCATCCTGAATTTCCCGTCGAACAATCTGCCGCAACGGGAAAGCACGATGCGGTTCACGTTTCTTGGAGCGCTTTACCGCATGTCCTCGGTCGAGCATGAACCATCACGGTAATCGGTCCAGAACCCAGACGCCAAGGGAATTCCCTAGTGCCGGTGCAAAATCATCGAATCCGCGCCGATTCTTGTCCAACTGAGTCAAACCCGCATCGACTGAGAGCAGCCGAGTCTCGACCGTAATTTGGCCGGGCCGCGCTCCGTGCGAGGTCGTCAGCTCTTCGGCGGGAGGCAATGGGAGCTGCCCTCGAGGTTCGCGTCGACCTGATAGCTGAGGTCGGTCACCGTGTACGGGTAACCCACCTCTGTCGTGTACCAGACCAGAATCTTCACGCCCTCGGGGCCGGCCTTCCCAACGTGCCAGGTGTTCACGAGCTCGGCGAACGCCTGCCCCTTGGTGAAGGTGGACGACTTCCGGACGACGAGCCGGCCATGGACGAGCTCGCCCTCCTGAACCGTGACCTGACCCTCGAGGATGTAGGCGTAGTTGTTGACCGGGTGCAGGTGGAGCTGTGTCGAGGCATTCGCCGGAATGTCCACGATCACCGCGTCCACCTCCGGGCACTTGGTCTCGAAGTACTTGATCTGGGAGCCGTTCCAGGTACGGCTCGTCTTCAGCACGGTGGTGGTCCCCGCAGACGCCGACGTCGCGAGGCCGACCGCACACAGGGCCATCAACAGACGCAGTCTCATGGGTCACCCCCGCCCTCATGCTGCATGGGCCCACTCATGATCTCGCCGGACGTCGGCCGGATCCAGCCGGTCATCGCGGGGTTCACGCTCCGGTGAGGACGCCCCCGGGCGCCGCTGGCAGGCACGATTTCCGATCCCTCTCATGGGGGTCAGCTGCCGCACACTGCCGCAATACCTTCCCGTGAGCCGCAGGCACCGTTCGTGATGCGGTCTACTCCTTCCCCAGTCCAGAGGGACTGACGAGCAAGACGGTCGCAGTGTGAGCCGAGCGCTCTTCCGGCTCATGCGAAGCGACTTCGGCCTTCGGGGGGAGGCGGACGTATGCAAGTGCTCAATAGGGCCATCGTGTTACTCACCGTTGCAGCCGCGCTGTCGTGCGGCTCTTCGTCCAAGGGTCCGCAACGGATCGAGGACGTCGTCGTCCCAGCCGGGTTCGCGTTCGACACTTCGCGCCCAGTCATCGTCGAGGCGCGCGTCGCGGACGGCATCATTGGTAGCGACGCAAGCGCTGCCGTCATCGTCACCAACGTAGCGGGCGAAGAGCTTTACCGTCGCCCGATCCGGTCGGGAGTCCTCTGGCGGGCGCACTGTGCGGTGGCGACGACGCAGAACGAGCTCAGGGGTCGGCTCCTTTCCGCCTCGGGAGAGCGCGACGCGAGCGCAGAGATCAAGAACGACGGGTCGGCGATTCTCGAGTTCAAGTGAGGGTGCCATGGGTACGTCAAAGTACATTGCGCTCGTCGTGCTCGCGTGCGCCGGGACGGCGCTGGCGGCGGACACCGACAACGACCAGGCCGCGGACTCCAGCGATGCCTTCCCGTGCGACTCCAGGTACGCCGGCGTCTCCTTCGCCCCGGCGAAGGGCGACTTCGGCGTCCTGCTCTTCGAGGACATGTGGCCGCGAGACGGCGATCGCGACTTCAATGATGTCGTGCTTGCCTACAACTACGCCTTCGCCCTTGGCCTCGATGGCGACGTGAGGGCCATCCAGCTCAACCTCACGGTCCTGGCGGCAGGCGCGTCGCTTCACAACGCCGTCCTGCTCCGGTTACCCAACGTTCCAGCCACGGCAGCGGGGCGGATCACCAAGAACGTCTCGGGGCAGGGAGAGGTGAGCCTCTCCCCGGAGCCGGGCGAGCAGGATCTCGTGATCCGGCTCGTCCCGGACATCACGCAACTGTTTCCGGTCGTCGGTTTCGCGAACACGGTTCCGGGAAGTACGAGCCTACCGGTTCGACCCGTGAACGTGATCATCGAGCTGAACGGCCCGGTGCAGCTCGAGCTCGGGTACGCGCCTTTCGACCTGTTCATCGCCAGGGACGGCGACGATGGCCACCAGATCCACTTGCCGGCGTATCCAGGGACCGCGCGGATGGACGCGGGATTGTTCGGGACCGAGAACGATAGATCGGATCCGAAGCTGGGGATCTATTTCGTGAACGAGCGCGGTCTGCCGTTCGCGCTGCACATCCCGACGTTGGTTGCCTGGGCGGCCGAGGGCGTTTCACTCGACAAGCTCTATCCGGATATCGTCGCCTTTGCGGCAAGCGGAGGCACCCGAGGGACTGACTGGTACGTCTCGAACGTCAGCCCAGGATACGCGTGGACGGCCACGGACTCGCAACCGAAACCGTCGCTCATCGGTCCAGGGTTGGGTCAGGCCTGTCCTCCCTGAGGTCCGGGCGTACGATCACTGCCGCCTGGAGGATCGCGAGGCGAGCGGTAGCGCTGCATCCAGGACGAAAGGCCCGCCGGAGCGGGCCTTTCGTTCTTCCACCGCATCTCAGCGACCCGCGCCTCGCTCCGTCTCGATCCAGGTCCGGATGAAGGCTGGACAGTTGCGTAGCTCGACCCCCGCTCCCTCGGCGTCTTTCAGGAACCGGACGACATCGACGTCGACGAGCGTCACCTCGTCCAGGTCCAGTACGACCGATCGGCTCGCGGCGGCGATCTGCTCCTCGAGATCGCGGACGTTCTCGCGCTGGATCCGACCGATCAACCTGAACGCCACTCCTCGCGCGCCGGCCGTCGCATCGATCCGAAACGTCATCATCCCTCGCTTCCGTGACGACTTCGTTCACCCTATGCATGTGGCGCGCCGTCCACGACGTCTCCTGGTTCGCGTCGTCTCGGGCTCGCTGGTCGCGCTCACCCCTCGACGAGCTGCTGGCCGCCGTCGATGTCGAAGGTCGCGCCGGTGACCGCCGTGTTCGTCATGAGGTGGACGGCCAGTGCCGCGACGTCTGCCGGGCCGACGACGCGTCGGATCGGCAGCGTCGTGCGGAGCTGCTCGCGGCGCGTGTCCAGCCGGTCGCCGAGGATCGCCGCCGACAGCGGCGTGTCGACGAACCCCGCCGCCATCAGGTTCACGCGGATGGGCGCGAGCTCGAGCGCGAGATTCTTCGTCAGGGCGGGGAGCGCAGCCGTGAGCGCCGAGATGAAGGCGAGGCCCACTGCCGTGCGGCGGCCACCGGTGCCGCCCATGAAGAGCAGCGTCCCTCCCGGCCGCACCTTGCCCGCGGCGTACCGCGCGACGTGCAGCGGCAGCAGGAGATGAGCGTCGACGTCGCGGCGTACCTTGGCGACGTCGAGCTCCGCCAGCGGCGCGTAGTAGGGACCGGGGCCCGTGACCAGCACGTGGTCGATCGGCGTGGGCAGCTCGTCGAAGAACCGTCCGAGCCGTTCGAAGTCGGTGGCGTCGAAGGCGACGGTGCGCGCCCCGAGCTCGAGGCCGGCGCGCCGCAGGCGGTCCGGATCCCGCGCGGTGAGGATCACGACGGCCCCCTCCGCGCGCGCGCGCCGGGCGGTCTCGAGCCCGATGCCCGCGCTGCCGCCGATCACGACCACGGCCTGCCCGGCGAGCTCCGGCTCGTGGCGGCCCGGAGCGGTCGTGGACTCGGTCATCGTTCCTCCTTCCGCCGAAGCTGGCCGGGGCTGAGGCCGCGACGGAACGCCTGCCTGGCTGGTTTCGATGAGAGGTCACCTCGACGTCCATCGCAGCCCCCTGCGGTCGAGTGGCTGCGCTGCACCTCGCGCGCCAGCCCCGAGCCGGCGCCCGCGCGACGACATCGGGGCTGGGCAGCGCCACGCGCGCGCCTGCGGACGGTGCGGCGCGTGCGTGCACCGTGGCAGCGTGCCGAAGGATTGGCATTCGCCCACTTCTCGGCGACTCGAGTGGACTCTCGAAGCACGCTGCAGGACGTGCCCGTGAGCCGAGCAGACATTCGCCGTGCGCTGCCACGGCTGCGTGTCGTGCCGCCCTCTTCCCGGGCGACAGCCGCCAAAGTGAGTGTCAGAGCGTGCTTGCACCCCGAAAGACGTGTCGAGCGGACTCTGCGTGGAGTTAGCTCCCGGCGCGGGAGGAAACGCCCAACCTCCTCCTGGGGGTGCCCATGAGCGCGTCCGCGACACCGATTCCGTTCGCCGGGTCCCAGCTGGACGGCAAGTCGCGTCACGTCTGCGCGTTCTTCAGCAGCGACGACGAGGAGTATCGCGTGCTGCTCCCGTTCATCAAAGGCGGGTTCGAGCGTGGCGACAAGGCCGTCCACGTCGTGAATCCCGCTCGCCGCGCCGATCACGTGCGACGGCTGGAGGCCGCGGGCATCGACTCGACCGCGGCCGAGCGCGCCGGGCAGCTGGAGCTCCGGAGCAACACCGAGACGTACCTCCGCGAGGGACGGTTCGACAAGGATCGGATGATCGCGGCGTTCGAGGAGCTCGCGAGTCGAAACGCCAGGGGAGCCTTTCCGCTCAGCCGCATCGTGTGCCACATGGACTTTGCGGTCGAGGATCGACCGCGCCTCGACGCCCTCGTGGAGTTCGAGTCGCGCGTGAACGAGGTGTGGGCTCGCCACGACGACGCGGTCATCTGCGTCTACGACCTCGCGAAGTTCGGCGGAGCGACCGTGGTCGACATGATACGGACGCATCCGCTGCTCATCATCGGCGGCATCCTCCAGCAGAATCCGTTCTTCGTCCCGCCGGACGAGTTCCTGCGCGAGCTTCGCGAACGGCGCGCTTGAGCCTCGGCCACCCTGCACGACCCCGCGAAGACGAGATGGAGCCCACGATCGAGAGCAGGCGGCTGCAGGCCTGCATCAACGATCTCGTCAGCGTCGTGGCCCTTCCGGCGATGTGGACCGGTCAGGACCCGTCGCAACTCGTCGGCACGCTCCTCGACGCGGTCGTGGGCATGATGCGCCTGGACTTCGCATGCGCCTGGTTGAAGCTGGAGGGGAGCGCACCGTACGTCGCGACGGTACGTCTCGGAGAATCAGGAAGCTCGTCGGGCGCGGAGCGGCAGGTCGCGAACGCGCTCGACCGCTGGGTCGCGGAAGAGCCGAGTCGATGGCCGCCGACGGTGCGGAACCCCGTGGGCGCGGGCGAAGTCTCGCTCGTGCCGCTTCGACTCGGGATCAGGGACGACATCGGCGTCATCGTGGCGGCCTCGACGCGCGCCGGGTTCCCTCATGACACCGAGCGGCTCCTGCTGAGCGTGGCGGCGAACCAGGCGGCGATCGGCCTGCACGAGGCGCGGCTCCTCACCGATCAGAAGCGCATCGCGAAGGAGCTGGACCTGAGGGTCGCCGAGCGGACCCGGGAGCTCGCGGCCGCCAACGAGGAGCTTCGGCGCATCACGGACGCCATTCCGCACGCGATCCTCGTCCTGGCGCCGGATGGGAGCGTGGTGTACGTGAACGCGTTCGTGCTCGCCTATGCCGGGCTGAGCGTCGACGTCGCGAATGCCGAGACCGCTCGCGAAAGCATCTTCCACCCCGACGATCTCGAGAGGGTCCTGCACGAACGTGAGGTGGGGCTTGCGCGCGGTGAGCCGTTCGAGTCGGAGCTGCGCGCGCGTCGCAAGGATGGGCAGTACCGCTGGTTCCTCGTGCGGTACCGCCCGCTTCGTGGCGCCAGCGGAGACATCCTTCGCTGGTACGCAACGGCGACCGACATCGAGGACCGCAGGCGTACGGAAGAGCGGGTTCGCAACGAGAACCTCGCACTCCGCGACGAGATCGACCGCTCGTCCATGTTCGAGGAGATCGTCGGCTCGTCGAGAGGGCTCCGCCGGGTGCTCGCGCAGGTGGCGAAGGTCGCACCGACGGACTCGACCGTTCTCATCGTCGGCGAGACCGGGACGGGGAAGGAGCTCATCGCTCGCGCCATCCACAAGCGGTCCAGCCGCGCGGGCCGGGCGTTCATCCGGGTGAACTGTGCGGCGATCCCTCCGTCGCTGGTCGCCTCGGAGCTGTTCGGACACGAGAAGGGCGCCTTCACCGGGGCGCTGCACCGCCGCGTCGGACGGTTCGAGGCGGCCGATGGCGGGACGATCTTCCTGGACGAGGTCGGCGATCTGCCGGCCGACACGCAGGTCGCGCTGCTCCGCGTCCTCCAGGAACGGGAGTTCGAGCGCGTCGGCAGCAGCCGTACCGTGTCCGTCGACGTGCGCGTCCTCGCCGCGACGCACCGCGATCTGGCGGCGGCGGTGAAGGCGGGCTCGTTCCGAGAGGATCTCTTCTATCGGCTCGATGTCTTTCCGCTCGAGATCCCTCCGCTGCGCGAGCGACAGGACGACATCCTGCTGCTGGTTCGATACATGATCGAGCGCTACGCCAAGAAGGCGGGCAAGCGCATCAAGAGGGTCGACGAGGATACGCTCGAGATGTTCCGCGCCTACGCATGGCCCGGAAACGTGCGCGAACTCCAGAACGTCATCGAGCGTGCCGTCATCCTGAGCGACGGCGACACGTTCGTCGTGGAGGAGTCGTGGTTCAGGCGAGAGGCGAGCCAGGGACCTGCACCGTCCGCCTCCCTGACGGGCACGCTCGCCGCCAGCGAGAGAGAGCTCATCGAGGCTGCGCTGGCGGCGTGCAAGGGACGCGTCTCGGGCGAAGGTGGAGCCGCTGCGCGGCTGGGAATTCCACGGCAGACCCTCGAGTCGAAGATCCGGGCACTGCACATCGACAGATACAGGTTCAGGACGCCCTGAATGCAGCTCACTCTCCCGGAAACCTAGGCGCGCTCCTGCAGTTCTGAAGCGCGCCAGGACCTGACGGGCGCCGCCACCCACGGCCGCCGCCCGCGACGCGTTCGCGCTCCGGGCAGCGCCCGGCACCCGGCGCGTGTCGTCTCACCGCCGGTCGCGCGCGCGCCCCGTCCCAGCGTGACGAACGATCGGCAACCGCCGAATTCTCGGCGTTCGCGATCGCAGGCTCAACGTCGACTCCCTTCCCCTGCACGCGATGATGACCACCGAGATCACGCCGCTCACGCAGCACCCGGGCGACCCGGCGATCACCGCCGGCTGACGTAGGGCACGAACGTTGCTCGGCACGACGAGCGGGAGACACCATGTCGGCACGCTATTCGATGATCGGCAGACACCGCCTTCTCGCCTCCACGCTGATCGGGACCGTGTTGGCGAGCACCTCGCTGTTCGCGGGCGCCTCCTTGGCGGAGCAGAGCGGCGACGCGTCGATCCGGCCGTTCAAGTTCCGTGCGTCCGATGAGGCGCTCGCGGACCTGCGCCGGCGGATCGGCGCCACGAAGTGGCCGACCCGGGAGCTGGTGCAGGACGCGTCGCAGGGCGTTCAACTCGCAACGATGCGCGAGCTCGCGCGCTACTGGCAGACGACCTACGACTGGCGGAAGTTCGAGGCGCGGCTGAACGCCCTGCCACAGTTCACGACGACGATCGACGGCGAGGAGATTCACTTCATCCACGTTCGCTCGAAGCACCCGAACGCGCTGCCGGTCATCATCACGCACGGCTGGCCCGGATCGATCGTCGAGCAGCTGAAGATCGTCGATCCGTTGACCAACCCGACGGCTCATGGCGGGAGCGCATCGGACGCCTTCGACGTCGTGATTCCGTCATTGCCGGGCCACGGCTTCTCCGCAAAGCCCACCACACTGGGCTGGGACCCCGTTCGAATCGCCCGCGCCTGGATCGTGCTGATGAAGCGCCTCGGATACACGCGATATGTCGCTCAGGGCGGCGATTGGGGCAACGCCGTGACGGAGCAGATGGCGCTGCAGGCCCCGTCGGAGCTGGTCGGCATTCACACCAACATGCCCGCCACCGTCCCCGACGACATCGCCAAGGCGCTCCAGGCCGCGCTCCCGGCACCGTCCGGCCTCTCGGCCGACGAGAGGCATGCGTACGATCAGCTCGACTCCTTCTACAAGCACGGCCTGGCCTATGCCCAGGAGATGGGCAACCGCCCCCAGACGCTGTACGCGATCGAGGACTCGCCGGTCGGCCTCGCCGCCTGGATGCTCGACCACGACGCGCGCAGCTACGCGCTCATCGCGCGCGTCTTCGCCGGACGGGCCGAGGGCCTGACCCGAGACGACATCCTCGACAACATCACGCTCTACTGGCTGACGAGCACGGCGGTCTCCTCGGCTCGTCTCTACTGGGAGAGCAAGCTGGCCTTCTTCGCGCCGAAGGGGGTCGCCATTCCCGTCGCCGTGAGCGCGTTCCCTGACGAGATCTACACGGCACCGCGGAGTTGGGCGGAGAGAGCCTACCCGAAGCTCATTTACTACAACCGGCTCGCAAAGGGCGGGCACTTCGCGGCGTGGGAGCAGCCGGCGATCTTCACCGAGGAGCTCAGGGCGGCGTTCCGGTCGCTGCGCTCGCCCGGGGACCGTCGTCCTGCCGCGGCGCACGCTCGCCGCACGCCGTAGCGGATGTTTCACCAGCAGGAAGGAGTCGACCGATGAACATACTCATGGTGCTGACCTCGCACGACCAACTGGGTGACACCGGACGCAAGACCGGCTTCTGGCTAGAGGAGTTCGCAGCGCCGTACTTCGTCTTCCGGGACGCGGGCGTGGACTTGACGCTCGCCTCGCCGAAGGGTGGCCAGCCGCCCATCGATCCGAAGAGCGATCTGCCCGAGAACCAGACCGAGGCGATGGCGCGATTCAAGCAGGATGAGGCCGCGAAGAAGGCGCTCGGGAACACGAGCAAGCTCGCCGACATGAGGGCGCAGAACCACGACACGGTGTTCTACGTGGGCGGGCACGGGCCCATGTGGGACCTCGTCGACAATCAAGACTCCATCCGTCTGATTGAATCCTTCTACGATTCCGGCAAACCCGTGGCGGCGGTGTGCCATTCGCCGGCCGTGTTCCATCGGGTCGTCCACCACGGCGCTCCGCTCGTCAAGGGCAAGCGGGTCACCGGGTTCACGAACGGAGAAGAGGAGGCCGTTCACCTCACCCGGGTGGTGCCGTTCCTGGTTGAGGACGAGCTGAAGAGAGTCGGCGGCCTCTACGAGAAGGCGCCCGACTGGCAGAGCTTCGCCCTCGTCGACGGGCGCCTCGTCACCGGGCAGAATCCGGCGTCCTCGACCGCCGCTGCCCGCTCGCTCCTGAAGGTCCTTGAGCAGCAAGCTTCCGCCTGAGGCCAGGCCCCTGAGCGACGGCTTCGTCCTTCACGTCGCCCTCGCGGACCGTGGCGCTCACGAACGCTTGGCAACGCCTCGTCGAGAACGCAGGCCCGGGAGTCTGATAGGCCGATCGCTCGGGTTCGGACGCCCGGCGGCGCGAGCCGCCGGGCCTCTTCGCACTTCGTGGTGGCGCGGCCGGACGGGCGGAAGCCGACCGCCCGGGATCGAGCTTCGCGGAGGGCCTGGAAGGTGCTGCGGCGTATGCGATCTCGAAGGCAGCCCTGAATGCCCTGACGGTCCGGCTGGCACAGAGGCGCGCGGCGAGTTGAAGGTAAACGCCGTTTCTCTCCGCGGGCACGGACGTGACCGCCGCTGGACCCTCGCGGAGGCCGTTCCTCGAGCGTGAAGATTTCCCGAACGGCCCATCCGCTTTCCGGCCGTTTCCGGACGATGGGCGCGCGCGTAGGTTCACCTCGTTCTCAACGACTCCGAACCCGTTCGCAAGGACCGTCCATGTACAACGCGAAGGCCTACTCCGTCGCCAGCGCGACCTCGCCGTTCACGCGCACCACGATCGAGCGGCGCGACCCGACCCCGCACGACGTCCAGATCGAGATCCTGTTCTGCGGGATCTGCCACTCGGACCTGCACCAGGCGCGGAACGAGTGGAGCGGCATGCCCACCGTGTATCCCTGCGTCCCGGGCCACGAGATCGTCGGACGCGTGACGAAGGTCGGCTCGGCCGTCACGAGCTTCAAGCCGGGCGACCTCGCCGGCGTCGGCTGCCTGGTGGACTCGGACGGCACGTGCCCCGAGTGCCGGTCGCACCACGAGCAGTTCTGCGCGAGCGCCGCTTACACCTACAACGCGCCCGACAGGCACACCGGCAAGGTCACGTACGGCGGCTACTCGGACAGCATCGTCGTGGACGAGCGGTTCGCCCTCCGCCTTCCGAAGAACCTCGACCTCGCCGGCGCGGCCCCCCTGCTGTGCGCGGGGATCACGACCTGGTCGCCGCTGCGGCGCCAGGGCGTGGGCAAGGGCAAGAAGGTCGGCATCGTCGGGCTCGGCGGGCTCGGTCACATGGGCGTGAAGCTCGCCCGCGCCCTCGGCGCGCACGTCGCGGTCTTCACGACCTCCCCCGCGAAGACGGAGGACGCGCTCCGCCTCGGCGCGCACGAGGTGGTCGTCTCGCGGAACGCGAACGAGATGGGGAAGCAGGCCGGGACGTTCGACATGATCCTCGACACCGTCTCCGCGGTGCACGACCTCCACCCGTACCTGCGCGCGCTGAAGCGGGACGGAAACCTCACGCTCGTCGGCGCGCCCGACCAGCCGCACGCGGTCTCGGCCTTCGGCCTCATCTTCGGGAACAAGAGCCTCTCCGGCTCGCTCATCGGCGGCATCCAGCCCACGCAGGAGATGCTCGACTTCTGCGGGGAGCACGGCATCACCTCCGACGTCGAGGTCATCCCGATCCAGAAGGTGAACGAGGCGTACGAGCGGCTGCTCCGGTCGGACGTGAAGTACCGCTTCTCGATCGACATGGCGTCGCTGAAGGCCGAATGAGGCCCTGAAGCCCAGGGCCATGACCACGTGAAGGAGGACGCAATGCAGAAGCGCAAGCTGGGCAAGAGCGGTCTCGAGGTCTCGGCAATCGGCCTCGGTTGCATGGGGATGAGCTACGCCAACGGCACGCCGCCCGACCGGAAGGAGATGATCGCGCTCCTCCGCGCCGCGGTCGATCGCGGCGTCACGTTCTTCGACACGGCCGAGGTGTACGGCCCGTTCACGAACGAGGAGCTGGTCGGGGAGGCGCTCGCGCCGGTCCGCGACCAGGTCGTCATCGCCACGAAGTTCGGTATGAAGCTCGGGACGAGCGCGATGGACAGCCGGCCCGAGCACATCCGTGAGGTGGCCGAGGCGTCGCTGAAGCGGCTCCGGATCGACACGATCGACCTCCTCTACCAGCACCGCGTCGATCCCGACGTTCCCATCGAGGACGTCGCGGGGACGGTGAAGGACCTCATCCGCCAGGGCAAGGTGAGGCACTTCGGCCTGTCCGAGGCGGGCGTGAAGACGATCCGCCGCGCGCACGCCGTGCAGCCGGTCACGGCGCTCCAGAGCGAGTACTCGCTCTGGTGGCGGAAGCCGGAGGAGGAGCTGCTCCCCACGCTCGAGGACCTCGGGATCGGGTTCGTCCCTTTCAGCCCGCTCGGGAAGGGGTTCCTCACCGGGAAGATCGACGAGAAGACGACGTTCGAGAAGGCCGACTTCCGGAACATCGTCCCGCGCTTCGAGCCGGCGGCGCGCAAGGCGAACCAGGCGCTGGTCGACCTCCTCGGCGAGGTCGCCAAGCGGAAGCAGGCGACGCCGGCCCAGATCGCGCTCGCGTGGCTCCTCGCGCAGAAGCCGTGGATCGTGCCGATCCCCGGGACGACCAAGCTCCACCGGCTGGAGGAGAACCTCGGCGCCGCAGACGTCGCGCTCACGCCGGAGGATCTCCGCGCCATCGACCAGGCTGCCTCGAAGATCCAGGTGGAGGGCGCTCGCTATCCCGAGGAGCTCGAGAAGCGCACCGGGCTGTAGGCGCTCTCCCGCGCACTCAATCACATGCCCATCAGCGAAGAAGCGCAGCGCAATCACGAGCTCCTGTTTCCGGATCACGCATCCACGCTGAAGGACACGGACCCCGAGCTCATCGAGGTCTTCGACAACTGGGCGTTCGGCGAGGTGCTGAAGGACGAGACGCTCGACGTCCGGACCCGCGTCATGGTGCAGCTCGCGGCGCTCATCGCGAGCTCGGCGCTCGGCGAGTACCGCGTCATGCTCGGCGCTGCGCTGAACGTCGGCGTCTCGGCGGTGGAGGCGAAGGAGATCCTGTACCAGGCCGTCCCGTACGTCGGCATAAGCAAGGCCTTCGACTTCCTGCACGCGACGAACGACGTGCTCCGCGGCAGGGGCATCGCGCTGCCGCTCCCGCCGCAGTCGACGACCAACCGCGAGACGCGTCGCGAGAAGGGCCTCGAGGTCCAGCGGCGCATCCTCGGCGAGAAGATCGACCAGCTGTACGCGCAGTCGCCGAGGGACCAGCTCCACATCCAGGAGTTCCTGACCGCGAACTGCTTCGGCGACCACATCACACGCGGCGGGCTCGACCTGAAGACCCGCGAGCTGCTGACGCTCTCGATGCTGGCCGCGCTCGGCGGGTGCGAGCCGCAGCTCGCGGGGCACGTCGCCGCGAACCGCGCCGTAGGCAACGACCGGCGCGTGCTCGTCGGCACGATCACGCACCTGTTGCCGTTCATCGGTTACCCGCGCACGCTCAATGCGCTCCGCGTCATCGACGAAGGGACGTCGACATGAAGAACATCGAAGGGAAGGTCGTCGTCATCACCGGCGCGAGCAGCGGGCTCGGCGAGGCGACCGCGCGCCACCTCTCCGCCGAGGGCGCCACGGTCGTGCTCGGCGCCCGCCGGCTCGACCGTATCCAGGCGATCGCGCGCGAGCTCTCCGAGCGCGGGGGAAAGGCCGCCGCGCTCCGCACCGACGTCACCGATCACGCGCAGGTGAAGAAGCTCGTCGACCTCGCCGTGGAGAGCTACGGGCGCGTCGACGTCATCCTGAACAACGCCGGCCTCATGCCGCACTCGCCGCTCGAGCGGCTCAAGATCGACGACTGGGACCGGACCATCGACGTCAACATCATGGGGGGCAGCCGGCATACGAGCGCGGTCGCGCCCTTTGACGGCTTGCCAGTCCACGAGTGAGCCGGAGCTGGGAGGGCCGACCAGATCAGCCCGGCTGGAAACGGTGCCTGTTGATGTTGAGGACCCGGATCTTCGACTCGAGCGTCTGTCGAGGAACTCCCAGCCTGGCGGCCGCCCCGGATGGACCGGAGACGCGCCCCCTGGAGTCCGCGAGCGCCGCCTCGATGATCTCTCGCTCGCGTTCGGCGAGCGTGCAGGCGAGCGAGGCCGTCCGCTCCGGGAGCAGTCCTCCTCTCGCGTCCCGCCGCAGCCAGGACTCGTCGACGACGAACGTCTCCGCGTCGGACAGGATCACCGCGCGCTCGATCACGTTCTGGAGCTCGCGGACGTTCCCGGGCCAGTCGTATGCCGTGAACACGTCGAGCGTCCTCTTGCTGATCGCCCCGAGTCTCTTGCGCGCTCGCTTCGCATACCGCTCGATCAGGTACTGCGCGATGAGGGGGATGTCGTCCCGTCGCTCGCGCAGCGGCGGTATCCTGATCGGGAAGACGTTCAACCGGTAGAAGAGCTCCTGCCGGAACGACCCTGCTGCCACGGCCGCCTCCAGATTCCGGTTCGTCGCGGCGACGACCCGGACGTCGACTGGGATGGGCCGGCTGCTGCCGATGCGCTCGAATTCCCGTTCCTGGAGCACCCGCAGCAACGCGACCTGCGTCTCCATCGACAGATCCCCGATCTCGTCGAGAAGGATCGTGCCGCCGTTCGCCGCCTCGAAGCGCCCGAGGCGCCGCTGCACCGCGCCCGTGAACGCTCCCCTCTCGTGCCCGAAGAGCTCGGAGGTGACCAGCGACGAAGGGATCGCCGCACAGTTCACGCGGATGAACGGCTCGGCTGCGCGCCTGGACCGCTTGTGAATCGCGCGGGCGATCAGCTCCTTGCCGGTCCCCGTCTCGCCGAGGACGAGCACGGTGGAGTCGGTCCCGGCGACCTTCGATACCTGCGACAGAACCCGGCGGAGCCCCTCGGACGAGCCGACGATCTCCTCCAACATCGACGAGCGATCGAGCTCCTCTCGGAGCGCGAGGTTCTCGTTGCGCACCCTCTCCTCGACCTGCTTGCGATCGTGAATGTCGGTTCCGGTCGCGTACCAGCGAAGCACCCGTCCCCCCGGATCGCGGACGGGGCTGTAGCGAACGAGGAACCACCGATACTGGCCATCGCGGCGCAGCAGGCGCTGCTCGTTCTCGAACGGTGCATCGCCGCAGAGCGCTCTCTGGCGTTCGTCCTTCAGCCGCTCCACATCGTCCGGATGGAGGATGCGCGAGCGAGAGCCCGGGGCCACCACCTCGTCCATCGTGAGGCCTGTGTAGTCGAGCAACGAGCGGTTCGCGTACAGCGTGCTGCCGTCCGTTCCCAGGACAGTGATCGACTGAGGGATCGCGTCCACGATCGAACGAAGCTCGTGCTCCTCCTGGCGCAGCCTGCTCTCGGCGCGCTTGAGGTCCTCGATGTCGGTGTTCGTGCCGTACCACTGGACGACCTCGCCCTTCTCGTCGCGCACGGGCTCGGCCCGCACGATGAACCAGCGATACTCGCCGTCGTGACGGCGAAGCCGGACCTCGAACTCCCCAGGCAAGCCCTCGGGGAGGATCCGCAACCACTTGGCGACCGCACCCGCCGCATCGTCCGGATGAACGATGCGCCGGAGGAGATCCGTCGCGTCGGCTTCCGACGCCGCCGCGCTGCTCGCCCGCGCGCGATACGCCTCTTCCCGCGTGATGCCGGTGTATTCGTGCCAGCGCTGGTTCAGATAGGCGACGGTTCCATCCGGGCGCAGGCACCACGCCTGGGCGGGAATCGCGTCGATGATCCGCCGAAGCCGGGCTTCCGACGTCTTGAGCTTCTCGAACGCGTCGCGGACCGCGGCTTGCGCGGTGTGGTCGGCTGGCGCGAAGCGACGGCCCGCTGCGTACCCGCCGGCCGTGGCAAACGGCGTTGCATCTGGCTCGGGCGGAGAGCCTGGAGAGGTCATCGATCCATCTCCGCAGTGAAGGTGCCGGGCAGCGCACCGGTCGTGGGCGTCCGTGCTCCACTTACTCGGGTCGCGGGTGAGAGCCCCGGTCTCGAGTGGGAACACCTCATCGGGTCGCGCACGCGACGCATGCCCGGTGGCGAGGCGGCACGTTGTTCCGGCGCCCGGCGAGCAACAGGTGCGTCGTCTCCCTGCCCAGGAGGACGGGCGCGCGCGCCGTGGGCGCCGGCCTGCATCCTCGCGGCGAAGACGCCGACCGAGGGGGCGAGCGGGCGCGAGACGGGGTGGACGCACGGGCCGAACACTCGGCGTTTGCCGAGCTCTCGGCGTGGGCGTGTCGGTCGCAGGCGACGCGCCGCCGTGGCCGACGCGCGCCACGGACGCGCGTCACGCGCGAACCATCGGCGGATGCTCGAGGTGCGAGAAGTGGGCACGAACGTTGCTGGGCACGACGAGCGGCGGGTTCATCCGCGGGAGCACCGCGAGGAGGAGGATGTCACGTCCGCAGTACCGTCGACGCCCGTCGGGCGCAGTTCCGTCGTGAGCCCGGTAGCCGCGAGTGCCCTCGCCGCCTTGCTGCTCCTGGGCATCGGCTGCACCCGAACTGTTTCGGCTGCGGATGCCGGCGCTTCCGCCGCACCCGGCGTCGGCCCGGCCGAGCGCGGGAGCCCCTCCGGCGGAACCGAGATTCGCCGCTTCCAGGTTCACGTCCCGGACGCGGCGCTCGTCGATCTCCGCCGACGCATCGCGGCCACGCGGTGGCCGGACCGGGAGACGGTCACGGATCCGTCGCAGGGTGCTCAGCTGGCCAAGCTGCAGGGGCTGGTCCGGTACTGGGGCAGCGGATACGACTGGCGGAAGGTGGAAGGGAAGCTGAACGCGTTGCCGCAATTCACGACGAACATCGACGGGGTCGACGTCCACTTCATCCACGTCCGCTCTCGTCACAAGAACGCGCTTCCGGTGATCATCACGCACGGTTGGCCGGGCTCCGTGCTCGAGCTCCTCAAGGTCATCGGTCCCCTCACGGATCCCACCGCGCATGGCGGCCGCGCCGAGGACGCGTTCGACGTCGTGATCCCGTCGGTGCCGGGTTACGGCTTCTCCGGCAAGCCGACGGGCACCGGCTGGGACCCGGACCGCATCGCTCGAGCCTGGGCGGAGCTGATGAGGCGCCTCGGATACGACCGCTACGTCGCCCAGGGCGGCGACTGGGGGGCTCCCATCTCCAGCGCGATGGCGCGCCAGGCGCCGGCGGGATTGCTCGGCATCCACCTCAACCTGGCGGCGACGGTGCCGCCCGAGGTGGAGGCGGCGCTGGCCAGCGGGGCGTCCGCGCCGGCGGGGCTCTCCGAGAAGGAGCGCGCGGTGTTCGACGCGCTCGCCGCATACCGCAAGGCGGGGAGCTCGGCCTACTTCGTGATGATGACCGCGCGGCCGCAGGCCGTCGGGTACGGGCTGACGGATTCCCCGGCCGGGCTCGCGGCGTGGATCCTCGTGCATCCGGGCTTCGCGCGATGGACGTACGGTGACGCCCCCGGAGCGTCCCCGACCAAGGATGAGGTGCTGGACGACATCACGCTGTACTGGCTGACGAACAGCGCGACCTCGTCGGCGCGACTGTACTGGGAGAACCGGGGGCGTGGCCCGACGAGCGCCGCCGCGCAGAAGACTGCCGAGATCTCGCTCCCCGTGGCCATCACGGTCTTTCCGGAGGACGTCTATCGGCCCCCGGAGACGTGGGCCCGGCGCGCCTACCGCAACCTGATCTACTTCCACGAGGTCGACAAGGGCGGGCACTTCGCGGCGTGGGAGCAGCCAGAGCTCTTCACGGCCGAGCTCCGCGCGGCGTTCAGGTCGCTGCGCGCCACCCCCGCCCACGCCGCCCGGCGGTGAGCCCCATGAGCGCGCAGGGCCTGCTGGTCGGCGTCCTCGTCGCAAGCGCAGCCGGCTTGATCGGTTCGTCGGGCAGGGAGGAAACCAGGGTGCAGCCGACTCCATCCGAAGCGGTCCAGTTGCCCGTCGAAGGCGACCTGCCTTCTCTCGAAGGCGCCACGCTGTGGCTCAACTCGGAGCCGCTGACCCCTACCAACCTGCGGGGGAAGGTCGTCCTCGTCGAGTTCTGGACGTACACCTGCATCAACTGGCGCCGCCAGCTCCCGTACGTTCGCGCGTGGGCCGAGAAGTACAAGAACAGCGGCCTCGTCGTCATCGGCGTGCACACGCCCGAGTACGAGTTCGAGAAGAACGTCGACAACGTGCGCCGCGAGGCGAAGGAGATGAGGGTCGACTATCCCATCGCGGTCGACAGCGACGGAGCGATCTGGCGTGCTTTCCAGAACCAATACTGGCCCGCCCTCTATTTCGTCGATTCGCGCGGACACATCCGGCATCGTTACTTCGGCGAGGGTGATTACGCGCGGTCCGAGCTGATCCTCCGACAGCTGCTCGCGGAGGCAGGGAGCAGAGACCTCGGTCCCGAGGCCTCGATCGCGCCCCGTGGCTCAGAGGCCGGCGCGGACTGGGAGAGCCTGCGATCCCCCGAGAACTACCTCGGATACGAGCGCACGGAGAACTTCGCGTCCCCCGGCGGCGCGGCGAAGGACCAGCCTCACACGTATGCCGTCCCCGCGCGCATGAAGCTCAACCAGTGGGCGCTCTCGGGTGCCTGGACCATGAAGAAGAACACCTCCGCGCTCGATGCGGCGAACGGACGGCTCGTCTGCCGATTCCACGCCAGGGATCTCCACCTCGTGATGGGCCCGGCTGCTCGGGGGGCTCCGGTGCGCTTCCGCGTCCGTATCGACGGGCAGCCGCCCGGCGCGGCGCACGGCCTCGACGTCGACGAGCAGGGCAATGGCACGGTCTCCGAACAGCGGCTGTACCAGCTGATCCGGCAGCCGAAGCCCATCGCCGATCGACAGTTCGAGATCGAGTTCCTCGAACCCGGCGTGGAGACGTTCGCGTTCACGTTCGGCTGATCCCGTGTCGCATTCGCCCCTCCGCGTCCAGGGGCCCCATACGTCTTCGGGCGCGTCAGAAAGGTCCAAAGCCATGACCGAGGTCACGCAGCAGCCGGGCAATGACGCGACCGCGAACCGCCCGAGCAGGGACACCGCGGATATCCGTCCATTTCAGGTGCACTATCCGGACTCGGCACTTACCGACTTGCGAAGGCGCATCAATGCCACGAAGTGGCCCGGCCGGGAGCCGGTCACGGACCCATCGCAAGGCGTGCAGCTCGACACGATCCGGGAGCTCGCGCGCTACTGGGCGACGGATCACGACTGGCGCAAGTGCGAGGCGAAGCTGAACGCCCTCCCACAGTTCATGACCGAGATCGACGGACTCGACATTCACTTCATCCACGTTCGCTCGAAGCATGAGGACGCCCTTCCCCTCATCGTCACGCACGGATGGCCCGGCTCGGTCATCGAGCAGCTGAAGATCGTCGACCCCCTGACCAACCCCACGGCACATGGCGCGAGCGCTTCGGACGCTTTCCACCTGGTGATCCCATCCTTGCCGGGCTACGGGTTCTCGGGCAAGCCGACCACGACCGGCTGGGGTCCCGACCGCATCGCACGTGCGTGGGTGGAGCTGATGAAGCGCCTCGGATACACGCGCTTTGCTGCGCAAGGCGGCGATTGGGGCGCGATGGTCGCGGATGTGATGGGTACGCAGGCGCCCCCGGAGCTGCTGGGCATTCACCTCAACTGGCCTTTCACGATTCCACCAGACATCGACAAGGCGGTCCAGACTGGCACCGCGCTGCCATCCGATCTCTCGGCCGACGAACGACGCGCGTGCGAGCAGCTGGACTTCTTCTACAAGCACGAGCTGGGCTACGCGCTCGAGATGGCGAGCCGCCCACAGACGCTCTACGGAATCGAGGATTCGCCCGTTGGCCTCGCCGCCTGGCTCATCGACCACGACGCGCGCAGTTACGCGCTGATCGCACGCGTCTTCGGCGGTCAGACCGAGGGGCTCACGCGAGACGACGTCCTCGACAACATCACGCTCTACTGGCTGACCAGCACGGCGGTCTCCTCGGGGCGCATTTACTGGGAGAATAAGCGGTACACTTTCTTTGCGCCGAAACACGTCGCCATCCCGGTCGCGGTGAGCGCCTTTCCCGACGAGGTGGTACAGACCCCGCGGAGCTGGGCGGAGCGGGCGTATCCCAAGCTCATTCATTACGGCAAGCTCGACAAAGGCGGGCATTTTGCGGCGTGGGAACAGCCGCAACTCTTCTCGGAAGAGGTTCGCGCGGGCTTAAGACCGCTGCGGGGCGCGCTGGGCCAGCAGGGATCGCAGCCCACCGTGCACTGAGGCCGGCGCCATGGGCGCCTCGCAACCCCCGGCGCTCGCTGCGCGTTCACGGGCAGAGGGCAGGCTCGACGCGTGCGCGAGAGATCGATCGCCTCATGACCACGCACATTCGTGAGCACCGCTTCCACATTCCCCGACTGATTGCCGTCGTCCTCGCAGGCGTGATCCCCGTCGTGAGCGGCGCCCCCCCGAGCGACACGGCGCGGACCGCACGCTCCAGAGCGCCTCCAGGGACCGCGGGTGCTCCGTATCCACGAATGCCCGCGATCGCGCCCATCGGGGTGAGAGTCGACAAGTACCTCGATGTCCCGGAAGCCGCCAAGGGGCCGCCGATCGATCCGGCAAAGGGGTACCGCACGCAGAAGCTCGGCGACGGACTGTTCATGGTCACGGACGGCAGCTATCAATCGATGTTCATGGTGTACGAGCAAGGAGTCGTCGTCGTGGACGCTCCGCCCTCGTACGCGGCACACCTCCCCGCCGCGATCGCGGAGATCACGGACAGGCCCATCACCCACGTCGTGTACAGCCATTTTCACAAGGATCACATCGGCGGCGTGCGGGGCCTGCTGCGTGACCACCCGATCATCGTCGCGCAAGCGGAGACGAACCGGCTGCTCGCTCGCGCCAAGGACCCGGACCGCCCGCTCGCCACCGTCACGTTCGATCGCAGCCATCGGCTCGCCGTCGGGAGCCAGGTACTGGAGCTCTCGTACCGCGAGGCGGCACACGCTCCGGGAAACATCTTCATCTACGCGCCAAAACAGAAGACGCTCATGATCGTCGACGTCGTGTTCCCCGGCTGGATGCCGTGGCGTCGGCTGGCGCTCGCGCAGAACATTCCGGCGTATTTCGCCCAGGTCAGGGAGATCGCCGGATGGGACTTCGAGACGCTGGTCGGTGGTCACGTGGCTCGAGCCGGAACGCACGCGGACGTCGAGGTGCAGCTCGCGTTCATGGAGGACCTGAAGAACGCGGCCGCTGCGGCGCTGAAGAAGACGACGCCCGGCGAGGGGCTCGACGCCTCCGACCGCGCCAATCCATGGGCCGTGTTCGACAACTACATCGACCGCGTCGTGATCGAGTGCGTCAACCAGCTCGCGCCGAAGTGGTCCGGCAAGCTCGCGGCCTTCGATGTGTACATCTGGGACCAGTGCTATGCGATGGAGCAGAGCCTCCGAATCGATTGAGTAGCCGCCGTGCCGGAGGATCGGCAATTGCCGAGTTCTCGGCGTGCGCCTGCGGGCGCCACCGGCGGGCGCTCGGCCGGCGCCCACCGCTTGCGTCGTGCCCCGGGGCCGACGCGACCACGATCCGGTCGCACCCGGCGGGCATGCCGCTTGCTGCTCCAGCGAGTGTGGGCGGGCAGCGCGCGTCACGCCCCATCGCGAACCGAAGCGTCGACCAGGTCGCCTATCACGCGCACGGTCGACGGGCGCGGACACATCGTTCCATGACGGAGAACACGCAATGGCCGAACCCCAAGTCGACATGAGGCTCGAAGTCGCGATGCTAGGCGTTTCCGACGTCGACCGTGCGAAGACGTTCTACGAGAAGCTCGGCTGGCGGCTCGACGCCGACGTCGCGATCGACGGCTTCCACGCCGTGCAGCTGACGCCGCACAACTCGGAAGCCTCGATCATCTTCGGCAAGGGAGTCACGTCACCCAAGCCTGGCTCGGCGGACAGCCTGGTCCTCGCCGTGAACGACCTCGACGCCGCCCGCAAGGAGTTGATCGCCCACGGCGTCGAGGTGAGCGAGATCTTCCATTACGCCGGCGGCCCCTTCAACAGCTCCGCGAAGAGCCCACGCGTCAGCGGGCGCGACCCGCAAGGTCGTTCCTACTTCTCGTTTGCCGCGTTCGCGGATCCGGACGGGAACGAATGGCTGCTCCAGGAGATCCAGACGCGGCTCCCCGGCCGCGAGTGGACACCGACGCGAGCACGAGCGACGGACGTCCCGACGCTCGCAGCGCTCCTCCACGAGACGGCAGAGCACCACGACCACTTCGAGAAGACGCACGCCGAGCACCACTGGTGGGATTGGTACGCGTCCTACCTGAGCGCCCGTCAGAGCGGCAGCAGTCCCGAGAACGCAGCAGCCGCCGCCGGCCGCTACATGGAGGAGGTCCTTCACGTTCTTCCCCGGTGACGGTGCTTCGGCTGGACGCATCGTCCGGACCGCGCCGGAGGGAAACACATGAGATTCGTCAAGGCCGCTGCCGTTCAGATGAGTCCCGTGCTCTACAGCCGCGATGCGACGGTCGCGAAGGTCACGCGGAAGATCCACGACCTCGGGCAGCAGGGCGTGCAGTTCGCCACGTTCCCGGAGACGGTGATCCCGTACTACCCGTACTTTTCCTTCGTCCAGACTCCCGTGCAGAACATCGCCGGACCCGAGCAGCGGAAGCTGATCGAGCAGGCCGTGACGGTGCCCTCCCCCGCCACGGATGCGATCGGCGAAGCCGCCGGACAGGCGGGCATCGTCGTGTCCATCGGCGTGAACGAGCGTGACGGCGGGACCCTCTACAACACCCAGCTACTCTTCGACGCCGATGGGACCTTGATCCAGAGGCGCCGCAAGATCTCGCCCACCTATCACGAGCGCATGATCTGGGGCGAGGGAGACGGTTCGGGCCTGCGCGCCGTCGACAGCGAGGTCGGCCGCATCGGCCAGCTGGCGTGCTGGGAGCACTACAACCCCCTGGCGCGCTACGCGATGATGGCCGACGGCGAGCAGATCCACTCGGCCATGTATCCGGGCTCCATCTTCGGCGAGCTCTTTGCGCAGCAGACGGAGACGAACGTCCGCCAGCATGCATTGGAGTCCGGGTGCTTCGTCGTCACCGCGGCGGCCTGGCTCGACCCCGATCAGCAGGCACAGATCATGAGGGACACGGGCTGCAGCATCGGGCCGATCTCCGGCGGCTGCTTCACCGCGATCGTGGCTCCCGACGGGACCTTGTTGGGCGAGCCCCTTCGCTCGGGTGAAGGCGTGGTCATTGCCGACCTCGACTTCACGCTGATCGACAAGCGCAAGCAACTGATGGACTCGCGCGGCAACTACGCCCGGCCGGAATTGCTCAGCCTCCTCATCGACCGCACCCCGACCGCCCACGTTCACGAACGCGCCGCGCACGTCGGGAAAGCCGCCGAGCAAGGCTCCGAGGAGCTTCTCGCGACGGTGGCCGGACGTGGAAGGAGCGAGAGAAATGAAGGCCATGGAGGTCAAGGTCCGGAGAATCAGCGTCGTCTCGTCTAGCCCATTCGAGGAGACCGTCAGGCGCTTCACGGCGACCATCGGCCGTCCGGACATGAAGTCGTTCCATGACGCGCTCGAGGCAGCAGCGAGCATGGCGGGACTGGAAGAGATCGTCCGGGCGGCCATCGGGCCCTCGAACCTGATGGAGTTCGTCCGCTTCGACGCGGGCGAGGTCCTGCGCAAGGAGGCAGGCGGTCGGGGCCCGAGGATCCTCCGCCTCCTCGTCGGTAATCCGCTCATCATGAAGGAGATGGCGAGGACCACTCCCGACGCAGCATCCTACGCGCCGGTGACGATCCTGATCGACCAGCGCACGGACGGGGTGCACCTGTCGTACGACTCGATGGCGAGCCTCCTCGCTCCGTACGGCAGTCAGGCGGCTCTCGTCGTCGCCAGGGATCTCGACGCCAAGGTCGAGCAGCTGCTCGAGACGGCGGCGCGGTGAGAGGCAGGGGATGGAGAAGCACCGAACGCTCTCACGCAGCGGCGCGGAGCTGCACGAGCTCGGCCTCATGGCGGCAGCACGTGCGCTCCGCAACGGCGACGTCTCCTCGGAGGAGCTCGCCGGCCGGCTGCTGCAGCGGGCGCGTGCGCACGCCGACCTGAACGCCTTCATCACGATCGATGAAGGCGCCGTGCTGGAGGCCGCCAGGCACGCCGACCGGGGGATCCGAGCACGACGCAGTGACCCCTTGCTCGGCGTGCCTCTCGCGGTGAAGGACAGCTATCTCACGAAGGGGCTGACCACCACCCTCGGCACCTCCGTGCTGGCGCACTTCGAGCCGATGCGCGACGCCGTGGCGGTCTCGATGCTCAGGGAGGCGGGGGCGATCATCTTCGGCAAGAACAACCTCGAGGAGATGTCGTACGGCCTCACCGGGCTGAACGCGCACCATGGCCAGGCGAAGAACCCGTACGACGGGGCGCACGTGACGGGCGGGTCCTCCAGCGGGTCGGCTGCCGCGGTGGCTGCGCGCATCGTTCCCGCCGCGCTCGGCGGGGATACCGTCGGCTCGATCCGTGTTCCCGCCTCGTTGTGCGGTGTCGTGGGGTACAAGCCGACGCCGGGCCGCTGGCCGACCCAGGGCGTCGCGCCGATCTCTGGAACCCTGGACACGACCGGTCTCCTCGCGCGCAGTGTCGAGGATTGCGAGCTCGTGGATTCCATCCTCATCCGAAGCCCTCTTCGAGGCGCGGACGCGACTCGCGACCTGACGGGCGTCCAGCTCGCCTACGCACCCCGGCAGCACCTGGCCGACGTGGCCGCTCGGACGGAGACTGCGTTCCGCGAGACACTGCGCAAGCTCCAGGACGCAGGGGCCGGGCTGGTGGAGGTCGATCTGGGTGGAGACTTCCTGGCCCTGACGGCTCGCACGACGTGGCCCATCTTCTTCCACGAGACGATGCCCGCCGTTCGGGAGTTCCTCGCCTCGAACGACGTGCCCGTCTCCTTCGAGCAGATCCATGCGGGCCTTGGTGAACACATCAACGCCAGCTGGTCACGAGCCGTCGTGCCCTCCGGCGCAGACTACGTCTCCGAGGAGAGGTACCTCACCGCGCTGAACGCGGGCAGGCCAGAGCTGCGCCGGCGGCTCGCGTCGATCGTATTTGGACGCGCCGATGCGCTGCTCTTCCCGACGACGCCGTGTGCAGCGCCTCGGATCGAGAATCAATGGATGTTCCAGGTCGGCGGCAGGGAAGTCACCGACACCTTCCTCGCCCGGAACACGCATCCCTCGAGCTCCGCCGGCATACCGGGGATCAGCCTTCCAATGGCACTGAGCCCGGAAGGGCTTCCGCTGGGCCTCGAGCTCGACGCGGCGTCGGGACGCGATAGCGACCTGCTCGCCCTGGCGCGCCGGGTCGAACGCGTGATCGGGCCGGTGCCCGGACCCGGCTAGCGGCCCTCCTCGCCGGGTCGGACGTCGACGATCCCGAGCTTCTCCGCGACCTCGACGCGGTCCTCGAGGTCGGCGCGGATCCCCTCGTCCGAGAGATCGAGGGGGTGCGAGTGCCTCCAGTCGTGGTGCACGACCTTCTCGAGGTGCTCCACCACGTCGTCGTCGCGTACGGCGATCGCGAGCTCGCGGCGGTCGTCGAAGCTGCCCGGGCTGAGGTTGATCGAGCCGACCAGGGCGGAGACGCCATCGGCGACGAGCACCTTCGCGTGCAGCCTGAGGTGCTTGAGCTTGTGTACCTTGATCCCCACGTCGTTCATGATCCGCAGGCCCCCGACGCCCTCGACCAGCTTCTCCGGCTTGAGCGTGTGCGGCGGCCGCGTCATGACGTGGACCTTCACTCCACGGCGGCTGGCCCGAACCAGGTGCTCGATCAGGATGGTGTCCTGGTACCGCTCGTTCTGGAGGAAGAGCGTGTGCTTCGCCTCGTCGATCAAGTGGGCCATCTGCTCCCGGCCCCCCGGGCACCACACCAGCTTCGAGCCCTCGCCACGATCGAACCGCTGCCGGTTCCAGTCCGCCTCGAAGCAATCGACGATCTCGCGGACCTCGTGCTTGTGCGACGTGACCACCGCGAAGTCGCGCGTCTCGCTCAGGTTCCGCGTCGCCCAGTTGAACGACTTCACGAACGCGACGGTCTCGTCCACCACCATCGACTTCTCGTGCGTCACCTGGAACTCCGGGTTGCTGTCGATGACCTCGACCCGCCCGCGGCGGAGCCGCTTGCGCGCGTCCTCGTTGTCCTCCTCGCCGCTACGGCGCGCCGGGTTCAACATGATCCGCACCGCGACGCCACGGCGCCTCGCCGCGACCACCGCATCGAGCAGCGCCTCGTCCGAGAAGATGAACATCTTCACCTGGAGCGACTTCGAGGCGGCTCCTATCGCGTCGAGGATCGGCTTCGCGGAGTCGTCGGGCAGGACGACGAGCGATCGTCGGAACGACATTCAGGCTCCCGCTCTTCGGATGGTCGGATGATCGCCGGCGAGATCGCCGGATCGGGCCTGGGTGCGATGGAGCGCTCCGTAGATCCCGTCCATCGAGAGCAGCTCGTCGTGCGTGCCTTGCTCGGCGACGACGCCGCCGTCGAGGACGACGACCCGATCGGCGTCGTGGATCGTGCTCAGGCGGTGGGCGATCATTATCACCGTCCGTCCTTTCATGAGGCGCTCCAGCGCCTCGATGACGACGCGTTCGGATTCGACGTCCAGCGCCGCGGTGGGCTCGTCGAGGATGAGGATGGGCGAGTCGCGAACGAGGGCGCGGGCGATCCCGATGCGCTGCCGCTGGCCCCCCGAAAGCGTCGTCCCTCGCTCGCCCACCTGGGAGGCATATCCATGGGACATCCGGACGATGAACTCGTGGGCGTTGGCGAGCTTGGCAGCCTCGACGATCTGCTCTTCCGACGCGCCCGGTCGGCCGTACGCGATGTTCTCGCGGATCGTCCCGCGGAAGAGGATCGTGTCCTGGAGCACGAAGCCCATCTGGTCCCGCAGCCGCTGGAGACTGTAGTCGCGGACGTCGACGCCATCGACGAGAACGCGCCCGGCGCTGGGATCGTAGAAGCGCGGGATCAAGCTCACGACCGTGGACTTGCCGCTTCCGGTCGTCCCGACGATCCCGATGAACTGGCCCGGATCGATCGAGAAGGTCACCTCCCGCAGCACCGGCGTGGCGGGATCGTACGCGAACGCGACGTGATCGAACTCGATCGCTCCCCGCAGCGTACCGGGGTCCCGCGCATCCGGCCGCTCGGGGAGGCTCATGTCGAGCTCCAGGATGCCGCGAACGCGCTCCACGGCCACGGCCGCCTGCGCGATCGTGCCGCTCAGCTTCGCGAGGTCCTGCACCGGCTTGAAGAACTTGCCGAGGTACGAGAGGAACACCGTCAGCGACCCGGCCGTCATCGCCGATGCAAGCACGAGCAAGGTGCCTCGCCAGAGCACGAACGCGGTGCAGAGAGAGACGACGACCGTGACCACGGGAGAGACGATGGATTTGACTCGCCGCGCGCGGAGCGCCGCCCGCACCTCGGCCCGGCTCGCGTCCTCGAGGCGCTTCTCCTCGAGCTCCTGCCGGCCGAATGCGTTCACCACCCGGACCGACTCGAGCCCTTGCTCGATGACGCTCACGATGTCGCTCTCGCGCGCCCGGACCTCGCGGGTCGCCCTCTTCACCGCCTTCCTGAAGCGCAACACGAAGAGGAGGAGGAACGGCGCCACCCCGACCGCGATCAGCGCGAAGTCCCAGCGGAGCCAGAACATCAAGCCGAGCATGCCGGCGATCGTGAGGAGGTCCACGACGATGCCGAGCGTCGTCGAGGCGGCGAACTCCTGGATGGTCGCGATGTCGTCGGTGAGGGTGCTGAGGAGTGCGCCGGTCCGATGGGTGTCGTAGTACGCGAGCGGGAGGTGCTCGACATGATCGTAGACGCGGACGCGAAGGTCGTTCGCGACCCATTGGCCGACGTCCTCGGTGTAGTAGTGCTCGACGTAAGAGGAGATTGCGCCGAGCGCGGCGATGAGCACGGTGGCGACGGCGGCGAGCACGGCGAACCGGATGGCGTGACTCCCGGGCATCCAGCGCGCCGCGTGCCGGATCCACGCCAGGGGCTCGCGGCCCTCGATCACGTTGTCGAGGACGATCTTGAGGGGCCAGGGCGCGGCGAGGCTCGCCGCCGTCTCGGCCGCCGTCGCGAGCAGGATCATCGCGAGCCAGACCCGGTACGGCCGCAGCAACTCGGCGATGAGACGTCGCATCCCGCCTGGCCGACGTTCCCGGTCCGCGCTGAGTCTCATTCGCGGCACCTCGCGGGAGAAGCTCCTCGCCCCGCGACTGCTCACGTATTCACGTGCTCACCTGCTTCACCTTATTGATGCCCCCTCGCAGCTCCCGCCACGGATTCGCCGATGATCGGGCGGCGGCCCTCTCTCCCTGGAGTCCGGCAGACGAGCGGGCGCGGCGGTTGCCGCGGAGCGGCTGCCTGCCCGGGTGCACGCCGTGCTCTTGGTCTGGCACGAACCGTGGATTGGAGTGCTCTGGACCTCGAGAGAAAGAGGTTGCTGTCCGACGCGGCTCGTTCGGAGAAGGGGTATGGCGATCTTCTCTCGGTTCGGCGCCTGCGGTGCCCTCCTCTTCGCAATCTCTGCGTCGGGCGCCGACGAGCCCCCCGCCGATCAACAGCACGCGCCGGATGCCGTCGTCGTCGCTCCAGGCGCGCACTACCGTGCGGGCTCGTTCTTCAGGTTCCTCTTCGGTGGGCAGTGGAGAGACGACTGGACGACGGCGATCCAGGTACCGGAGCTCGACCTCTCGACGTTCGACGGCGGCCTCGCGCCCGTCCGGCGCGGCGGCAGCCATGGGCTGCAGACGAACAGCCTCCGCCTGAACAGCGCGAACGGCCACACGTGGGCCTTTCGCTCCGTCGACAAGGACGCGAGGAAGGCGCTCGACCCGGAGCTGCGCGGTTCGATCGCGGGGAACCTCTACCGCGACATCACGACCACGTCGCAGCACCCCGAGGGGGCGCTCGTGGTCGCTTCGCTCCTCGAAGCGGCGGGCGTTCTGCACGCGACCCCCCAGCTGTTCGTCATGCCGGACGATCCTCGCCTGGGCGAGTTCCGCGACTTCGCCGGCGTCCTCGGAGTGATGGAGCTGCACGCGGGGCGCGGGTTCGCTGGGTCGGACAAGGCGCTCGGGACGCTCGAGCTGTTCGCGCGGATGGACCAACGAACGGACGAGCGCGTCGATGCACGGGCGTATCTCCGGGCCCGCCTCATGGACGTCCTGATCGGCGACTGGGACCGGCACTGGAACCAGTGGCGGTGGCTCCGGTTCGAGGAGAACGGCGAACGCGTGTGGCGGCCGGTCCCGCGCGATCGCGACGAGGCCTTCTCCCGCTTCGACGGGATCCTGCCTTCCATCGGCGAGTACTACACGAAGTTCCTCGTCAGCTTCCACGAGGATTACCCCTCGATCGACAAGCTGACCTTCGGCGGGCGGTACATCGATCGCCGGTTCCTCGTCGGGCTGGAACCGTCGGACTGGCGTGCCGTCACGTCGGACGTCGTGGCGCGGCTCACGGACGAAACGATCGCCACCGCCGTCCGACGCCTCCCTCCCGAGATCTACGCGCGGGACGGGGCGAAGCTCGAGCGCGCACTGCGCGCGCGCCGGGACGCCCTCCCGAAGGAGTCCGACGCCTTCTATCGGCTGCTCGCCGAGGACGTGGACGTGTACGGGAGCGAGGGGGCCGACCTCGCCACGATCCACAGGGCTCGCGACGGCGGGGTCGACCTGACATTGAGCGCACGCAACGAGGACACGGGAGAGGCGCTCGGTCCGCACTATTTCCATCGCGCGTTCCGCGCCGGCGAGACCTCGGAGATCCGGCTCTACCTGCTCGGCGGCGCCGACCGCGTGGTCGAGGAAGGCGAGCGGGGCGGGCCGATCCGCGTGCGCATCGTGCGAGGCGGTCCCGACCCAGCCGCGAACCAGAATGCGGCCGCGAACGTTCAGCCCACGAAGACGGACACGCCCGACGCCGTGCAGGTCGCCGATCCCCCGGGCGACGACCAGGAGCGTTTGATCCGGCGGTACGAGCATCCCCGCGACTGGGGCACCGATTGGCTCGTCTACCCGCAGCTCTCGTACGACGGCACCCGCGGGCTCGTCGCGGGCGCGCGACTCGAGCGGACGCAGTTCGGCTTCGCCCGCGAACCGTTCGCGAACCAGATGAACTTCGCAGCGGCGTGGTCGACCGGGCTCGCCCAGCCGCGGCTCGAGTACAGGCTCGACCTGCGCACGCAGTCGCGGCTCGGCGTGGTCGCTTACCTCGCCTACTCCGGGATGGACTTCGCGAACTTCTTCGGGTTCGGCAACACCACCGCGCGCAGCGCGTCGCTGGATTCGCACCACTTCTACCGGGTGGATCAGCAGCGGTTCGTGGTGCGCCCGCTCGTGACCGCGAGCCTCGTCGGGCCGCTGCGCGCGCGCGCCGGGTTCGCGCTCCAACGCTTCTCGAACACGCCCCACGACCCGGGGTCGCCGGCCTCGGGCGCCTACGGCTCCGGCACGATGTCCCTCGCGGACGCGGAGGCGGGCCTCGACCTCGATACCCGCAGCGGAGTCCTGACGCGCCGGCGAGGCCTCCTGGCCGACCTGAGCGTGCGCTACTTTCCGCCGTGGCTCGACAACGCCTCGGCGTTCACGAAGCTTCGGGGCGAGGCCGTGGCGGTGTTCGGCTCGCCGATCGCCTCTCCCGTCCTGCTCAGCCTGCGCGTCGCGGGAGAGAAGAACTGGGGGCGCTATCCGTTCTTCGAGGCCGCCTCCATCGGCGGCATCGCCGTGACCTCTCCGCTCTCACTTTCGGGCGGCGCCACGGGCAACCTCCTGCGCGGATACGATCTGAATCGGTTCGCCGGCGACGCGTCCATCGTCGGCAACCTGGACGTCTTCGTTCCCCTGGGCAGGTACTCCGCGATCGTGCCGCTCCGGTACGGCCTCCAAGGGATCGCCGACGTCGGCCGCGTCTTCTTGGCGGGCGAGTCGTCGCACAGGTGGCATCCCGGCGCGGGAGGCGGCCTCTGGCTCGCGTTGCGCGCCGCCGGGGCGGGGATGGACTACTCCACGGCGATCAGCGCCTCCGTCGTCCACTCGGACGAGGGGACGTCGTTCTACCTCACGAGCGCGTTCAACTTCTGATGCAGCGCCGAATGGTCGGCAATTGCCGAGTTCTCGGCGTGGACGCCTCGGCTCGCGCGACCCGGCAGCCCTTCCCCCCGGCTCGCCGAGATCTCGCCGCCTCTGGCACGGGTGATGAATACCTCGGTTGAGCGGCAGGTGGCGCTCGGCGACGCGCGGGCGTGCCCCCCGGGATGATCGGGCCTGACCAACCGAAGGTCGTCAAGCCCCGCGAAAGGATCTCGCCATGACCTCACGGTCCACGCACCTCGTCACCCCGGAAGGCCCGGGCTCCGTCTCCGGTGCGCCGAATCTCCCGGCCGGGTTCACCGACCAGTTCACCAGCCGTTACATCGACACCGACGGACTCCGTCTGCACGCGGTGATCAGAGGCGAGGGGCAGCCGCTGCTGCTGGTGCACGGCTGGCCCGAGAACTGGTACGCCTGGCGGCTGCTGATGCCGGCGCTGGCGAAGGACTTCGAGGTCATCGCGGTCGACCAGCGCGGTATCGGGCTGTCCGACAAGCCGCAGGACGGGTACGCGCTGGCACCCTCGCTGGCACTCGATGCGACCCTCGCACAGAACGAGCAGCGCAAGACCCGGCGGCTGAAGATGCCCGTCCTGGCGATTGGCGGAGCGGCCAGCTGGGGTGAACACGTCGGCGATGCGATGAAGCCCCTCGCCGACGACGTGCAGAGCGTGGTCATCTCCGGCGCCGGCCACTGGGTCGCGGAGCAGGCTCCCGAGGACATGCTGGCGGCGCTGACGGCGTTCCTGGCCCCGTACCGCGGCGCGGCGGCCCACACACTCAGGCCGGATGCTGGCGCGGGGCCGACGCCTGCGTACCCGTGAACGGCGACCATGAAGGCGATCCGTATCCACCGTCAGGGAGGCCCGGAAGCGCTCGTCTACGAGGATGCCCCGATTCCCGCGCTCCAACCGGGCGACGCGCTGGTCCGCGTCCATGCCGCCGGGATCTCCCCGGCCGAGTTCACCTGGCACATCTGGGAGACGCCCGAGGGCCGCAGCCGGCTTCCGTTGATACCCTCCCACGAAGTCTCGGGCGTCGTCGTGGCTGTCGCACCGGACGTGCGAGATGTCGAGGTCGGCGGTGCCGTCTACGGGCTGACCGATTTTTTTCGGGACGGAGGAGCGGCCGAGTACGTAGCTGTGCGCGCTACCGACCTCGCCCCGAAGCCCCGCAGCCTCGACCATGCGGGCGCCGCGGCAACCCCGCTCTCCGCCCTGACGGCGTGGCAGGCTCTCTTCGACCACGCGCGGCTCATGCCCGGGCAACGGGTGCTGATTCATGGTGCTGCGGGCGGCGTTGGCAGCTTCGCCATCCAGCTCGCCCGCTGGCGCGGGGCGCACGTCATCGGGACTGCCTCCGCCCGCAACGTGGACTTCGTGCGAAAGCTCGGCGCGGACGAGGTCATCGACCATGAGGCGACGCCGTTCGAGACCGTGGTGCGCGATGTCGACGTGGTCCTCGACACCATCGGCGGCACGATCAGGGAGCGGTCCTGGTCCGTCCTGCGGCAGGACGGGCTGCTCGTCACGATCGTGAGGCCGCCACCGCCGGAGGGGGTGGCCGGTCGCGCGAGAGGATTGTTCTTCACCGTGGAACCGCGCCGCACACAATTGAACGAGATCTCTCGCCTGATCGACGCCGGCATCATACGACCGATCGTCGAAGCGGTCCTGCCGCTCCAGCAGGCACGCGAGGCCTATGAGCGCGGGATCAGGGACCACCCCCGAGGAAAGCTGGTCCTCGCGGTGGTGGGCGAGGACGGAGGGACCGGCTGAGGTGCACGCCGCTCGGCGTCCACGGGAGACTCTGAAGCGAGCTCATCTGTCGGACAGCGCGGGTGCAATCGCATCCGGCCTTCGCGATGCCCACAGTCAGCTCACCGTCAGCACGATCCGGCCGAGCGGATGCCCCTTCTCTCCGTACTCCAGCGCAGCGGCTGCCTCCTCGAGCGCGAAGGTCCGCGCGATCGGGACCTGGAGCTGCCCGTCGTCGATCGCCTTGCGAAGCCTCTCGAGCAGCAGCGGCTCATGCGTCGTGTTGACGTTCGTCGCGGCGATTCCGCGTGCCTGGTACGCGGCCTCATCGGCCGCGAACAGCGTCGTCACCAGGCGTCCGCCCGGGTGGAGCAGCGTTGCGATGCGCGAAAGCTCGTCGGGGCGGCTCACCAGGTCGAGGACGGCATCGACTCCTCGCGGGTGCCTTGCTCTCACGGCTTCGACCACGTCCTCCGCCGTGTAGTCCACGGTCTCGGCGGCGCCCATCCGAGTGACGTACTCGCCTTCGCCCGGCCGGACCGTCGCGATCACACGCACTCCCTGCCGCGAAGCGAGCTGGGTCGCGAAGGAGCCCACGGAACCCGCGGCGCCTACGATGAGCAGCGTCTCGTCGCGCTTGGTCCGAAGCGCGTCCGTGGCGACCAGCGCCGTGAGGCCACCCATGGAGGCCGCGGCGGCGTGGACGAAGTCGAGCGTTGATGGCTTCACGCCGAAGAACCAGCGCGCTGGGCTGACCACGTAATCCGCGAACGTTCCATCGAGGAGGACCTGTTTCCACAGCGTGCCATAGACCGCCTCGCCGCCCCGGTATGCGTCGACCCCGTCGCCTGGGCGCTCGACGACTCCGGCCATGTCGAACCCGAGAGTGATCGGGAACCTGTGCTCTTGCGTGCCCTGGTAGGCACCGTGCCACAGCCGCCAATCAGCGGCGTTCACGCCAGCCGCGCGAACGCGGAGCAGCACCTCGCCCGCCTTTGGATCCGGCGTCGGGATCTCGCGCACCGTCACCGGCGCGTCGAAGCCGTCGATCATCACCGCCCTCATGCGATTCTCCCCTCACGCGGGTCGAGCCTCCGCGTCGACAACCTTGCCGGTGCTCATTGCGGGGAGAACACCGTCCCGCCATCACCTTGCGGTGGGAGGCTCCTTCCGAGGGCGCTTCGGAGCTGGGTAGAGCATGAGCATGGCCCTCGCCGCCTCGGCGCTCCGCCGCGCGATCTCGGCCTCATCGGGCCGACCCACGGTTCGTAGAAGCATGTTCAGGAGGAGGTCGCCCCACAGGAGAGCGAAGAACCGTCGCGTCATCTCCTCGGGATCGCCCGAGACGAGATGGTCCGCGCGCGCCTTCGAAAGGGCATCGCGCACGACGGAGCGGCCGCGCTCTCGGCCGAACTCCTCGAGGGCGCGGGCCACCTCGGGTGCGGTCACCGCCTCGGCGATGGCGAGCCGGAACGTCTCGATGACGCTCGGGTCGGTCACCTCTCGCAAGAACCGCTCTGCGAACCTCGTGAGCGCAGCCGTGAGCATCTCGCGGTCCTTCGCCTCGGGCAGGTCCGCCGGGAGCGGGAATCGCTCCGACCGATCCCGGATGCACTCGATGAGCATCGACTCCTTGTTCCCGACGAGCGCGTAAAGCTCGCGCTTCGAGACCCGGGCGCGGGTTGCGATCTCGAGCGTGCTCGTCCGCGAGTAGCCGAGCTCGGTGAAGGCCGTGAAGGCCGCCCCGAGGATGCGCCGGCGCAGCGCCGACTCATCCGTCTCCTTCGACTCATTCTTCCTGTCCTGCTTGGGCCTCATGTGGAACCCCTTGACATGGTACCACCCCGTACCTTACTTCAACCGCGTACGGTACCACTCGGTACCACGGGGACCGGGCGGCTCGCCTCTCCTCCTGGAAGGACGGCAAGCCGAGCAGGCGACCGTTCCAGGAAGAGGACGGCGCTTCGTTCCCAGGAGGAACGAGACGATGAGTGCGCTGGAGAACGGGCCCGTCGCGCGGTTCGAGCGGGTCGGCAAGGTCTACGACGACGAGGGGCTCGCCGTCACGGCCGTGAAGTGCGTCACCTTCGAGATCCCCAGGGAACGCTTCGCGATGATCGTGGGGCCGTCGGGGAGCGGAAAGACGACGCTCCTGAACCTCATCGGCCTGATCGACGTGCCCACCTCGGGCCGCCTCGAGGTGTGCGGCGAGGACGTGGGGGCGCTCGCGGACAACGCCCTCACCGATTTTCGCTCGCGGAACATCGCCTTCATCTTCCAGAGCTTCAATCTCCTCCCCGTCCTCACCGCTTACGAGAACGTGGAGTACCCGCTCCTCCTCATCGGAGTGAAGCAGAAGGAGCGCCGCGAGCGGACCATGGCGGTGCTCGAATCGGTGGGGCTCTCCGACAAGCGACACCACCGGCCGAATCAGCTGAGCGGCGGCCAGAAGCAGCGCGTCGCCGTCGCCCGCGCCCTCGTGAAACGGCCCGCGCTCGTCCTCGCCGACGAGCCCACCGCGAACCTGGACAGCCGCACCGGCGCCGAGATCACCGCGCTCATGCGCAAGATGCAGACGGAGCACAAGGTGAGCTTCGTCTTCTCGACGCACGACCCCCAGCTCATCTCGCACGCCGACGACACCTTCGTCATCCGCGACGGCGAGCTCGTCGCCCATGAAGAGGAAGGGCGGACCCCATGATCGTGAAGATCGCGTTTCGGAACATCCTGCGGAACGGCCGCCGGTCGCTCATGACCCTCCTCGCCATCGCCGTGGGCGGGATCGCCATCGTCCTCTTCGGCGAGTTCATCTCGTTCGTCCGTGTGAGCCTCGAGACGAACGCCGTCGAGAACGTGGGCCACCTCACCGTCTTCAGGAACGGCTACTTCGATTACGGGGCGGGGAATCCGGGCGCCTTCGGCATCGACCGGTACGAGGACGTCATCCGGATGATCGCCGAGGACCCCGTCGTCGCGCCCACCTTGAACGTGGTCACTCCCACCATCTCCCTCACCGGAATCGCCGGGAACTTCGAGATCGACGCGTCGAAGACCTTCCTCGGAACGGGATACGTTCCGAGGGACCGCGAACGGCTGCGCCGGTGGGACGAGCACGGCGTGACCCTGGGACGGATCCGCACCGACTCGGGGCTGAGCGACGAGGACGAGAGCCGCGGTGTGGTCGGCCTGGGGCTCGCCCGCGTGCTCGGGCTCTGCGAGGACCTTCGGATTCCGAATTGCCCGCCGCGGCCCGCGCCCTCGGTCCGGAACGTCTCGGCTTCCTCCCTCGCGCCGCCTCCCATCGCGGTGGACCCCGAGCCGGACGCGGGATCTCGCGTGAAGGGCCCCCGGCTCGACCTCCTCGCCGCGACCGCGAGCGGCGCGCCTAACGTCTTGAGCCTGTACGTCACCCGGGCAGAGCCCCAGGGCGCTCGCGAGCTCGACGAGAACGTCGTCCTCATGTCCTTCTCGCTCGCCCAGAAGCTCCTCTACGGCCGCGGCGAGAAGAAGGCGACCGGGATCATCCTGCAGCTCGAGCGCACGAGCGACCTCGTGAAGGTTCGCGCCCGCCTGAACGAGCTCTTCGCCTCCCGCCACCTGGACCTCGAGGTGCGGGACTTCGCGGAACGCGAGCCGTTCTACCGGCAGGCGGTGGGCATGTTCGGGGCCATCTTCCTCTTCATCTCCTTCATCATGGGCATCATCGTGGTCTTCACCGTGGTGAACACCACGGGGATGAGCGTTGCCGAGCGCACGAACGAGATCGGCACCGTCCGGGCCATGGGCGTGCGGCGCGGTGGAGTACGCCGTCTCTTCGTCGCCGAGGGGGCGATGCTCGGGATCCTCGGAGCGACCCTCGGCGTCCTCGCCGGCCAGGTCCTGGCGATCCTGTTCAACCGCGCCGGCGCGACCTGGACGCCGCCCGGCCAGGCCGCCCCCGTTCCGCTCGCGGTGCTCACCTCGGGCGTGACCGGACTCCTCGTATCGGCCTGGGTGGGCCTCGTCGTCATGGCCACCATCGCCGCCGTCGTTCCCGCGAATCGCGCCGCCCGCCTCGAGGTGGTCGACGCCCTGCGCCACGTCTAGGAGGACACGATGAAGCGCTCCGGACTCCTTTCCCTCCTCTTCCTCTCCTTCGGTATCGAGGCGCTCCCCGCGCCGGGCGAGGCGGCGACGCCCTCGGCGAAGGAGATCGTGGCCGCCGCCGATGCCGTCCGAAATCCCGGCGAGCCGTTCCGGGTCTCCCTCGCGCTCGTCGAGTTCGAGAACGGGAACGCACGGGACGCCGTGCACCTCGCCGTCCACGCCAAGGTGGACTCCGCGACCCACCAGTACCGGAACGTCGTCCGCTACGAGGCGCCGCCGCGCGACGCGGGGAAGGCCGTGCTCCTCGCCGGCGGGAACATGTGGTTCTACGACCCGGCCTCCAAGGCGAGCATCCGCATCTCCCCGCAGCAACGGCTCGTCGGGCAAGCCTCCGACGGCGACGTCCTCACCGTGAACCTCGACCACGACTACGTCGCGAAGCTCGTGGGCGAGGAGACCGTCCAGGACGCCGACAAGAAGAGCCGGACCGTCTGGCACCTCGACCTCGTGGCCTCGACCGGGGAGGCGGCCTACGCGCACCTCGAGTACTTCGTGGAGAAGGAGACGTACCGTCCGGTGAAGGCGAAGTTCTACTCGGACAGCGGCCGGGTCCTCAAGGTCGCCTACTACCGGCGCTTCGACCAGGCACTCGGTGCCACACGTCCCACCGAGACGATCATCATCGACGCGGTCGACAAACACCTCGTCACGGTCATCCGCTACTCGGACTACCGCGCCGAGAAGGTGGAGGACGCCTGGTTCGAGCGCGAGTACCTGCCGCGGTTCGCGAAGGACTAGGTTCGGATGCGCGGGCTCGTGATCACCATCGCCGCCTCGGCTGCGCTCGCTCTCATCCCGGGGGGGCCCAGAGCGGGCGACGACGAGGACCTGGGGCGGATTCCAGGCGAGGCGCTGGCGGAGGAAGCCCCGCCCCAAGGCACCCAGGGCGAACCTCCCGCCGCGGAGGCACGGACGCCGTTCGAGCGGAGGCTCTTCCTGGAGGGCGCCGCCACCGCTTCGCCGTTCACCCGCTCCGTCCCCGTCCCGTACCCGAACGGCGTCGTCGTCCCGTACCAGAACCGCACGAGCCTCGACGGCGCGCTCACCTTCTCGCCCGTGAAGCCCCTTCGATTCGTCCTCTCCGATCGGCTGAACGTGCTCGAAGCGAGTGACCTCTCGTTCTTCTCCTCGCAAACCGTGGAAAACGACCTACGCGAGGCCTTCGTCTCCGCGGAGATCCACCGGAACACCTTTCTCGAGGTGGGGCGGGTGAACGAGCGAAACGGCATCGCCCTCGGTTTCAATCCGACGGATTTCCTGAAGACGCGAACGCTCGTCGGCCAGTCCTCGCTCGACCCATCCGTCATCCGCGAGAACCGGCTCGGCGTGCTCATGGTGCGACTCGAGTCCGTCTTCCCGGGCGGGGGAGCGAGCCTCGCCTTTGCACCAAAGGTGAGAGCCCCCTCGCCGCTCTCCGAGCATCACCCCCTCGGCGTCGATCCACGCTTCGGAGCGACGAACGGCATGAACCGTGCGGTCGGGACGGTGAGCCTCGATCTCCTCGATCTCAGCCCGGAGCTCATCGGATACCTGGAACCCCATCGCCAGAAGATCGGCCTGAACGTCTCTCACGGATTGGGGAGCGCCGTCGTCCTGTACGGGGAATGGGCCGGGGGAAGAGAACGGAACCTCGCGGCGCGCGCGCACGATCTCGGAGTCGCGACGGGCACGCTCCCTCCCAGTGCCCCAGTCCTCCCCCCCACCACGACGAGCACCGCGTTCCTGAACGACCTCGCCGCGGGCTTCTCCCTCACCGTCGGGACCACGGCGACCCTGAACCTCGAGTACCACCTCCACGAGGGCGGCTTGGGGGGTAGCGCCTTTCGACGCTGGCTCTCCGCCGGCTCCTCGCCCTCGGCGCCCTCCTTCGCCTCGGACGAGCTCTGGTACGTCCGCGGCTACGCCGCGGACCTGCAGGAACCGCTCGCTCGCCAGGAACTCTTCTTCCGCGTCTCGTTTCCGAAGACGCTCCGGCATGACCTCGACCTCGGCGCCTTCGCCTTCGTGAACCTGGCGGATGGCTCCTCCCTTTCGCAGCTCTCCCTGAGCTACTACCTCTCCGACGCCTGGACCGTCTCCGCCTACCTGTCCGCGAACCTCGGCGCTCGCGACTCGGAACGCGGCAGCGAGCCCGCGAGCGCGAGCGGGATCCTTTCGATCAAGCTCTATCTGTGAGCGAAAGCGGCCTCGATGTACGTGGGCTCGCCGCCTCGTGAGACACCCGATTGAATGGTTCGAAGGCTGGCGCGGGCGCGTGCTCGGCCGATTACGTTTCGCGGACGAACCAGGAACGTGCGGGACTCCCGCCGGGGCCGAGGTGACCGATGGAGCGAAAGAAGGCGTCCGACTTCCACCCCGAGGTGCTGAGCCTCTTCGATCAGTACGTCCACGGCTCGATCGACCGCCGCGCCTTCCTGGCCAGGGCCGCGAGGTTCGCGGTGGGCGGCATGACCGCCAGCATGCTGCTCGACGCGCTCAACCCCAGGTTCGCCGAGGCCCAGCAGGTCGCCAAGGACGACTCGCGGCTCGGGGCCAGCACCGTGGAGTTCGACTCGCCGAAGGGCTCGGGGAAGGTGCGCGGCTACCTCGCGCTGCCGGCCAAGGCGCAGGGCAAGCTGCCCGGCATCCTGGTCGTTCACGAGAACCGCGGCCTGAACCCGCACATCGAGGACATCGCCCGCCGCATCGCGTTGGAGAACTACGTCGCCTTCGCGCCGGACGCCCTGACGCCGCTGGGCGGCTATCCCGGCGACGAGGACAAGGCGCGCGAGCTGTTCGCGAAGCTCGACCAGGCCAAGACCCGCGAGGACTTCCTCGCCGCGCTGGCCGTTCTGGAGAAGCGCCCGGAGTGCAACGGCAAGGTGGGCGCGGTGGGCTTCTGCTACGGCGGAGGAATGGTGAACTTCCTCGCCACCCGCGCGCCCGAGCTGGCCGCGGCCGTGCCCTTCTACGGCAGCCAGCCGCCGGCGGAGGACGTGGCGAAGATCAAGGCACCGCTCCTCATCCACTACGCGGAGAAGGACGACCGCATCAACGCCGGCATTCCCGCATTCGAGCAGGCGCTCAAGGCCAACAAGGTGAAGTACCAGCTCTTCACGTATCCGGGCACGCAGCACGGCTTCAACAACGACACCACCCCGCGCTACGACAAGGCGGCGGCGGACCTGGCCTGGAAGCGCACCATGGACTTCTTCAAGCAGAATGTACGCGGATGAGCTGCGACGCGGTGCGGGAGATCGCGCGCGCCCTCGCCCGGAGGCGCGCGTCTCATCGGCGCTGACCGCCGCGCCCGGTCGCCAGCGAGACCATCGCGAACCCGAAACGCGCGCGGATGCTGTCGACGACCGCGCCGACCCGCTCGTTACGATCGAAGAGCGGGAGCTGCTCGAACATGCCCAGGTTCGAGAGCTGAACGCCGAGCAGGCGGATGGGCAGAGACCGCGTCCGCGCCGCCGCAAACATCTCCTTGACGATGGGATAGAGCTCGAGCTCCGAGCTGGTCGCCATCGTGGTTTGCGAGCGCGTGAGCGTGTGGAAGTCGGCATAGCGCAGCTTGAGGGTCACGGTGCGCGCCTTGACGTGGCGCTTGCGCGCGCGCCAGCAGACCCGCTCGCACAGACCGCAGAGGACCGCCTCGATCGACGCCGGGTCGGTCACGTCCTCGCGAAAGGTCCGCTCGTTGGAGATGCTGCCGACGGTCTCGCCCTCGGGATCGTGCTCGGCGAACGCCGGGCGCTCGCGGCCGACGTCGCCCGAGCCCAGCCCCTGCACGCCGCGCGAGATCGACGCCGCCCACGCGCCGAAGATGTTCTGTAGATCCTCGACCGAGGCCTCCGCGACCGCGCCCAGCGTCTGGTAGCCGGCGGCGTGCAGCCTGGCCTCGGCAACGGGACCGATGCCGGGGAACGACCGGACCGGCAGCGGCGCGAGCACGGCGCGCTCGACGCCCGCGGGGACCAGCATCACACCGCGCGGCTTGGCCAGCGCCGATGCCACCTTGGCCACGACCTTGCTGGTCGCGACTCCGACGCTCGAAGGCAGTCCGATCTCGTCGAAGACTGCCGTGGTCAACTGCAGCGCCGCGCCTTCGATGGCAACGTCGCCAGCGCGGTCTTCGCCGCCGTTCCCGCTGGCGGCGTCGCCGGAGCGGTAGAGCCGCTCGCAGCCGGAGAAATCGAGATACATCTCGTCGATGCTGGCGACGAGCACCTTGGGCGCGAAGCGACGCGCGATCTCGCGCACGCGCTCCGCGTAGGTGCCGTAGATCTCGTGCCGCGTGGGCAGGTAGATCGCGTTCGGCGCGCGCTTGCTGGCCTCGATCAGCGACATGCCCGACTTCACGCCCAGACGGCGCACCTCGTAGCTGGCGGCGGTGACCACGCCGCGGCTTCCCGGCTTTCCCCCGACGACCACCGGTTTGCCTTCCAGCGTCGGATCGAGCAGTCGCTCGACGGACACGAAGAACGTATCGAGATCCAGGCAGCAGATGCGCGGCGCCGAGAGCGGCTGCGCGCGCGCGAGCTCCGACGCCATTCCCATGGGCAGAACGCTAGCTGATCATCCGTTCAGGTGCAAGCCACGCCCTGAGATTCGAAGGGTGTTCCTCGTCGACTCTCCGATGTCGTGGGCGGTCATCGGCCGACGCGCGCCTGCAGGCGCGCAGGATACCGGTCGCCCGGAGGATGTTGGGGGCGAACGCCTGCCAGACCAGCGGAACACGGGCCACTCGTCTGTTGCGCTTCCAGCTCGCGAAGACGAGCCTCCCGCCTCACGACGCCGCAGGACGCACCCACGAGCACACTTCCCGCCGTCCAGCGTCGCAGCCGACCGTGCACTGACCACGAGGGAATGTGCCATGCCAGGCCTTTCGCAGTTCGACACCGACCGCACCTATCCGGGCCGGTGGACGATCACCTTCAGCAACCCGCCGATCAACATGTTTGGTCCCGAAACTCTCGTCGAATTGGGAGCGCTCATGACCGAGCTCGAGGCGGACCCGTCCGTGAAGGTCGTAGTGTTCCAGTCGGTCAATCCCGATTTCTTCATCGCCCATTTGGACCTATCCAACGCAGCCGAACTGCGCCCAGCCAGTTTTGCGCCTTGGTTCGACTTCGTGCTGCGCCTCTCGTCCACGCCAGTCGTGAGCATCGCCAAGATTCGCGGCCGCACGCGCGGCATCGGTAACGAGTTCGTGCTGGCCTGCGACATGCGCTTCGCCAGCCGGCAAAGCGCCCTGTTCGGCAACCCCGAGGTCGGCGTCGGACTGGTCCCGGGCGGCGGAGCGCTGGAATGGCTCCCGCGCTTGGTCGGCCGCTCGCGCGCACTCGAGATCGTCCTCAGCGGCGACGATTTCGATGCTGATATCGCCGAGCGCTATGGCTGGGTGAACCGCACGCTGGACGATGACGACCTCGACTCGTTTGTCGATGCGCTCGCCCGGCGTCTGGCCTCGTTCGACCGTGAAGCGCTAGGCGCGGTGAAGGCCCAGGTCAATCGGTTCGGGACGCCGACAGCTACCGAGCTCCAGTCGAGCAACGACGTGTTCTTCTCTGCCCTGGCCTGGCCCGGTCAGCGGACGCGCCGTGCCAGGGTCCGCAGCATGGGTTACGGCGTTCCGAGCGACTTCGAATTGAACTTCGGCAAGCACCTGCCTACGCTCGGGCGGGCGGACGACGATGACACGGATGCGCAGCCAGCGCCCCATTAGTACAGCGCGCGACTCGGCCATTCGGACCGATGGAGACGTTTGCACGGCGCGCCGACGCGCAACTGCGTACGCCGCGTGATGGCGCGGTCGAGCGCCGAGTTCAGGCGGTCGCGTCACGGGAACTCTCGGTCCGGGCCTTGGGCCTTCTTTACCCGGGACGGCAGGGCATTCGGCGGTCTGCGCCCCCGCGCCGTCCGACCGGCGTCACGCCTGGAACTTCCGAGCCAGCTTCGCGACGACCCCTGGCAGCGAGCGCACGCGCACGTTGCGGCCGGCCTCGTCGAACGTCTCCGAGAGGACGCGCGCGCTCTCGTACACCTCGGCGATCAGCCCCTGACGCGCGTAGGGAATCCGAAGGTCGGCCTCGACCATCTGCGCCTCGAAGAAGTCGAGCAAGCGCTGGCGGAGCGCGGCGACGTCCTCCGACGCGTGCGCCGAGAGCAGGAGCGCCTCGGGGAACCTCGCCTGGAGCCCGCGCCGGGTCGCCCCGTCGAGCCGGTCGATCTTGTTGAGCAGCAGGAGGTTCGGCACCTCGGCCGCGCCAATCTCACGCAGAACGGCCCTGCTGACCTCGAGCTGGTCCTCCCACGACGGGTCGGAGGCGTCCGCGACGTAAAGTAGTAGCGACGCCTCCAGCGCCTCGTCGAGCGTCGAGCGGAAGGAGGCGACCAGGTCGTGCGGCAGCTTGCGGAGAAAGCCCACGGTGTCCGACACCAGCACGCGAGGCCGGGACTCCGGCTGGAGCGACCGCACCGTCGTGTCGAGCGTCGCGAACAGCTGGTCCGCGACCAGGACCTCGCTGCCGGTGAGCGCCCGCATCAGCGACGACTTGCCGGCGTTGGTGTAGCCGACCAGGGCCACCCGCAGCTGATCCCTCCGAGCGAAGCGGCGGTGATCCTGAGCCCGCTGGACCGCCGCCAGCCCCTCGTTCAGCTCCGCCACACGGTCTCGGATCTTGCGCCGGTCGAGCTCGACCGCGGAGTCGCCCGCGCCCCTCCCTTGCTGACGCTCCGACCGGCCCGATGACTCGCGCAGCCGGGGCGCCAGGTACTTGAGCCGGGCGATCTCCACCTGCATGCGCGCCTCGCGGCTGCGGGCGTGGCGGTGGAAGATGTCGACGATGACGCCGGTGCGATCGAGCACCAGCGCCCCGGTCGCCTTTTCCAGGTTACGCAGCTGGCTCGGAGTCAGCTCGTGGTCGACGACCACCACCGTGGGCTTCTCGCCGGCCGCCGCCAGCGGGTCGGCGGCTGCCGGGTCCTCGTCGGTGGAATCCCCGGCGCGCTCTTCCTCGGCGGCTTCTGCCTCCCAGCGCTCCTTCGCCTTCGAGGTGCGGTCGGCGGCCCCCGAGGCGATGACGCCCGGCCCCCCGGTGAGCCTGGCGAGCTCCTGGAGCTTTCCGGCGCCGAGCACCGTGCCCGCCCCCGTCCCGCCGCGCCGCTGCGAGAGCGTGGCGACCGTCTGGTAGCCGAGGGTGCGCACCAGCCTCCCCAGCTCGGCGAGGTGCGTGGCGTGCTCGAGATCCGACACGTCGGGCAGCTGGACGCCGACGAGGACGGCACCCGGCCGATCGGCGATGGGGCTAGGCATGGCGCCCTCATACCAGTCCCGAGGACGAAAAGCCCGCCACCGCTCGACCGCCCTGGGATGCGCAGCACGCGCCGCACGACACTGCGAACCCGGGGCGGCCCTCTACGGGATCAAGATCGGCGTTCTGGTCCTCGGGTTCGGGTCGCTCGTCATCGAGGTCGGCAGGCGCAGCTCAACTACTTCGTGTCGGCGGGGAGCGTCTTGATGCGCTCGCCCCGGGAGTCGGTCGTGACGGTGCCGTTGGACTTCAGCTGCTCGGCCGTCGGGGTTCCGACTGCGAACGACACGACGGAGCTGCGCTTCGCGGCGCCGAACGTCCCGTTCACCGCGATGACCAGGTTAGAGCGCCCTGGTCCCGGCGTGAACGTCACGTCGAAGGTCGCCGACTGGCCCTTTGCGAAGCGGTTGCCCGAGATCGGGGTCTCGGCCGACGTGACGCTCAGTCCGTCGACGCCGTGGACCTGGACGTCGACGTCCCGGGCCCCGCTCCGGAAGACGATCGTCACCGTCGCGCTCCCGGCCGAGAGCCGTGCCTCGACCTTCACCGGTGCGGACGGCTTGCCGCGGGTCACGGCAGACGCCGCCTTGCGCGAAGGGACGGGCGTGCCGTCCGCGAGCGTGGGGAGACAGATGAGACCCGCAACGAGGGCGATGGCGAGTCGTTTCATATCGTGAGCTCCTGGCCCGTGGACGGTCACGGGCTCGTCACATTCAACGTCACCTGGTACTCCCCGGTGCCCTGGTCCGCGTACCCCGTGAGGACGAGAACGTATGTCTGCCCAGCCTGCGTTGGGCCGCTGATCTGCTCGGTGCCGCCGGGCCCGTACTGGTCCGCCCTCACCAGGACGGTCCCCTGGCGATACAGCGTGATCCCGACGTCCTCCGAGGAGCTCGCGCTGATGGTCACCTGGGCGCCGTTGCCCTGGAAGACGAAGTACTCGTTCTCCGCCCAGGTATTGTACCGACCGTAGGAGAGCAGATACGCGAACGCCCCTCCGCCGACGACCGCCGTCTGGTACATGTCGGCCATCGGGCCGTCGCCCTCGCCCCACTCCGTCGTGACGGGGCCGATCGCGTAATGGGCCAGCAGGGCGTCGATGGCGGTGACGGCGCCGGGGCTGAAACCCTTGAGCCCGGTGATGAAGCTGGCGATCGTCGTGAGCGCTTCCGTCGTCCTCTCGGGGCCGGTCAGCACGTCGACGATCGGGCCCAGTCCGAGCGCGACCTGGTCGAAGCTCTCGTTCGCCCCATCGAACAGGTCGTACAGGAGGCCAGTGATGTTCGCTTCGGAGAAGGCTCCAGGGATCTGGGCGTCGGGTGGGTTGTTCTCGACGTCCGTTCCGCCCGCCGTGAGGGTGCCGCCCGGGCCTCCCCAGAGCGTGTCTGCATATATCGGATCGTTCAGCGTCATCGCGGAGATCGCCGTCCCGTACCCCTCACCGAACGCGACCCGCGGATCCAGCACGTCACCGGGGCCGTGCGGCCCCCCAGGGCTGTCGGACCGGGAGAGCTTCGACTCGAAGAAGTGGCCCCACTCGTGGACGATCACGTGGTTGTCGAACTCGTCGGTATCGATCGCTGCCGCACCGAGGACGTAGATCTGCCCCTCCGCGGGAGAATAGTGGCTGGTCGTGATGAAGCCCTGGGTCTTGTCGCCGGCCTGGGGCACGTTCTTCGGACTCCAGTTCACGACCAGGGGCGGGATGCTCGTGGCGGGGCGAGCGCTCAGCACCGCCTTCGACGCGGTGTACATCGAATCGAGGATCGCGAAGGGTGCGGCGGTTCGTTTGCTCGGGTCGTATGCCGTTCCGGTCCAGCCGTGCGTCGCGTGGAGGTTCAGCGTGGTGTTCGCGGCGGCGAGCGGGGCGCTGATACCCCAGAGTGCTTTCTGATCCGTGTTGTCGCGGACCTCGATCGCCGGGGTCGTCGTCCTCGCGAGCGCCACGAGGGTGAGCGAGCCCGTGCCAGTCGGCGTGTAGGTGATGCTGTATTGTCCCGTGTCGCTGGTGGTCGCGGTCGCGAGCGTGTCGGTGCCCTGGAGAAGCATGACGGTTCCGTCCCGAACCGGCTTCGCCGATGCCTGATTGAACGCCAGCGTCCCCGACTGTGCCTGCGGGTCGAAGATCGCAGGCACGAAATCGTACGTGACCGTGCCCGCGACCGTCCTGACTCCACCGCCGCCCGGGTTCACCGTGATGCTCACGCCGGCAGTGGTCGATCCAGCGGAGTTCGTCGCAGTGATGGTGTAGACGGCCGTGGAGGTCACCGCCGAGGGCGTCCCCGAGATCACGCCCGTCGAGGTGTTCAGGCTCAAGCCGGCGGGCAGCGCCGGCAAGACGGAATACGAGATCACTGCACCTCCTGAGCTGCTGGGCATGTTCGGTGCGATGGTGATCCCGACCGTGTACACGGCAGGGTTGACGGAGTACGTCAGACCGCTCGGCGGGGAGTCATTACTCTCCGTTCCACCGCCACTGCACGAAGACAGAACGAGGGCGGTCGCTCCAACCAGCGTCGTGAGCAGGTATGGGCGCATTTTCATATTCCACCGATTGCAGACCGGATTCCGAGACCGCGCGTCCGCATGATGCCCCGCTCGGCCTGGACCCTGCACAGCATGTCAGGCACGAACACGATGGAGAATCGTCTCGGCGGGCACGCACGTCATGATTAGCTCGGTGGCACCAGATCATGTCGGTCCAGCCGCGTGAATAGCCTGGATTGACGCGTCGATTCATCGCCCCCGGAGGACGCAGCCACGTCGAGGACGTCTGCGTGCGATCCTTCCGCTCCGAGCGCCCTCACCGTTCGCACCCGACTATCCGTGAGCCCCCCTCGCCTCGTGGTGCGAGACTCGCAGGCAGAACGAGCGCTCCTCGGCGACCTCGGAGCCGAGGTCGCTCATTCGCAGCGGAGGAGCAAATGCCTGGCCATCGATCGTGGTGCGGCGCGCTGCTCGCCGTCGTCCTCGCCTACGCGAATGGCTGCTCGGGTGGTGGCGGCGGAGGCGGCGGAGGCGGAGGCGGAGGCGGAGGCGGAGGCGGAGCCACCGCTACACCCGATCCGGTCGACACCTCGCCTCTCACGTCAACGGGGACGATCGCCTACGTGAAGGGGAGCGAGCTGCACCTCGTCGAGCCGGACGGCTCGAACGATCACGTCGTCTGGACCACACCGCCCGTGCAGGGCGCTTCGTATACCGTCTCCGGCCCGGCGTGGCGCCCCGACGGCACCGAGATCGCCTTCGCGAGCGATCATGAGGAAGCGCTGTCACCCTATGAAACCGACATCTACGGAATCCGCCCGGACGGGAAAGCGCTGCGCAAGCTCACGAATGGGCCGACGCGCACGCGCCAGCTCACGTTCGCGAAGGGCGCGGTGCAGGTCACGGTGTCGAACCCGACGTACGACTCCGGCCCGTACTGGATCATCGTGCTGGGAGGCGAGGTGCAGATGGACGTCATCCCAGGCGGCAGCACCAGGACGTACACGTTCCGCGACGTCGCCGACCTGGGCGACGTGCGCCAGCCCGTCGTCGTCACGGACGGTCGCGTCCGGTTCTTCGGAACCGCGAGCGCCGACGTGAAGCCCGGCCAGACCGTCGACGCCGGGTCGATCATGCTCGCCGGCGGGACGCCGCTCGGTGCCCAGGAGCCGTTCTGGCGAAGCGATGCGTCGCGCGTCGGCTACAACTCCCCTCTCTGCAGCCTCGAGAGCATCGCCGCGGTGCCCTCGCCCGGCTGGTCGTACGAGCCGCTCGTCGCGACGGACGCGTTCTTCGGAACCTGTCACGGTGAGTGGGGACCCCCGGCGGCCGCTTCGGATCTGCTCCTCGTCGACTCGTCCCGGGGCGATGGCTTCGTCGATGTGCTCCGCCCCAGCGAGCACGCGACCACGAAGCCGGCGCCGGTCGCGACCTTCCGAGGCTTCTACGCGCCTGACGTCCACTGGGTTCCCGACGGATCGGGCTTCTACATCCTCTCGCAGTCGGACCTCGTGAGTCCCATGCAGATCTTCCTGTACACGTTCGCGACCGGGCTGACGGAGCAGATCTCGGACGTGTCGCTCGGGTACGACACGATCCGGCGGTTCAGCGTATCGCCCGACGGGCGGCGCATCGCGTTCGAGCGGACCGACGATCCATTCGAACTCATGGCCACTCGGACGGATCTCTGGATCATGGACCGAGACGGATCGAACCTGCGACTCCTCGCGACGGGCGGACGGCACCCGACGTGGAACCCGACGCGCCCCTGAACGCCTGACGCGTCGCCCACTATCTTTTTCCTGACGGGGCCGATTCCTCGGCGGAGATCTCGTTCAGGCGCCGTTCGAGCAGGGCTTTCTCGGGAATCGTCGGTGCGGCCGCAAGGGCGCGCTTCGTGTGCATGAGCGCGCGATCGCGATGCCCGCACCTTCGATGAAGCTCGCCGAGCGTCGCATCCCACAAGTAGAAACCAAGGAGCCAACCCGGCGCCTCGAACGCCTCGAGCGCGGCGAGGCCCACGTCGGGTCCCTTCCATTCGGCCAGCGCGATCGCGCGATTCAGGACGTTGAGCGGCGACGGAGCGACGCGCTCGAGCACCTCGTAGAGCCGAACGATCTCCTCCCAGTTGGTCTCGGCATACGAGGGCGCGAGGCAGTGCTGCGCCGCAATGCCCGCTTCGACGTGATAACGCGATACCGCCTCGCCGCGCGCGGATCGCATGAGATGATCGAGCCCGCGCTGGACGAGCTCGCGATCCCAAAGCGAGCGATCCTGCTCTTCGAGGAGCAAGAGGCCTCCGCATCCGTCCACGCGAGCGTCGAAGCGCGCCGCGTGAAAGCACATGAGCGCAACGAGCGCGTCCGTCTCCGGGAGCGCTCCCGATGGATCTTCCCTCAGCATGAGCGCCAATCGAAGCGCTTCGTCGCAGAGCTCGCGGCGGATCACACGATCGGGCTGCGCGGAGCTGTAGCCCTCATTGAAGAGCAGATAGAGCATGTGAAGGACGCCATGCACACGCTCCGGATCGATGCTCTGCACCTCCGCGTGCTCGCGTAGCCGAGCGCGGGCGCGCTGCAATCGCTTGTGAACGGCGTCTTCGCTCTGGAACAACCGAAGCGCGATCTCCTCGGTGCTGAAGCCGCAGAGTGTCTTCAGCGCGAGCACGAGCCGCGACTCGGGCGGGATCGCAGGATCGGCGCAGACGAAGAGCAGCCGAAGCACGTCGTCGTGGACCTCTTGCTGCGCATAGTCGGCGTGGACTTCGGCGAGGTAGCGCTCGTCTCGCTTCTCGCGACGAAGCTCGTCCAGCACGTAGTTGTGCGCGACCCGATAGAGCCACGCCCCTGGATTGTCGGGCAGCTTCGACGACCACGATTGCGTCGCTTGGAGGAGGGCGGTCTGCGCGGCGTCTTCGCAGAGCTCCATGCGATCGACGCCGAAGCGGCGCAAGAGAATGGAGACCAGGCGCCCGAGCTCCCGGCGGAACCAATGCTCTGGAAGCTCGGGCGTCGTCATATCAGAACGTCGTGATCTCGATGATCTCGACGCTCGTGAACATGGGGACCTCCTTGGCGATCCCGACCGCACGCGCGAGCGACTCGGCCTCGATGAACGACCAGCCCGCGACGATCTCCTTGCCTTCGACGTATGGTCCGTCCGTCACCGCGCCGGCCTTGCACACTGCCGATGTGCCGCCCGGCTTCGGGCCCGAGCGCGCAGGGGGCTGTTCGAGGATTTCCTTCGTGTGCTTGGCCATCCAGGACTTCCACTGCATGTATCCAGCCTGCATGTCGGCGGGAGAGGGCTGATCGCGCGGATCGGGTGACTTTCGGTAGAGAAACAGGAACTTCATCGTCGGACCTCCTGAATGACCCGCTCCATCGCAGGTCTGATCGGATGACGTCGGGAGATCCTCGAATGGACACCCCCTTGCTCATTTCTCGCACCGGAAACTCCGGGTGCCAGGCGTCCACCTCCATGAGCGGCTCGGCCCCACGGGGTTGACTCGTCCGCGAGGCAAGAGCGAGCAGCGAGTCATCTCGACATCGCCTGAACCAGAGCCTGGTCCGCTCGGCCGGCTGGTAGGCCATCTGGCGCGAGCGAATTCCCAGTTGAAGTCACATTGGACGGCAGTACCGCGCTTGCCGTCATCCTCGGTCCGTGACCCCGAACGCCAGGCGGTACGGGAGCGTGTCGTCGTATGCGCTGAGCATCCGGGACGCTTCGCCGCGTTCACCGCGCCGGCCGGAAGGTGATCCACCCCGCGGCGACGGCGGACATCGCCTTCATCAGCCTCGCCGAGACGAAATTCACGCCGGCCCGAGGGTCCGCCCGGACGAAGTCCTCCCCATCGTAGACGGCGTCGTTGAATCTGCCGCCCTCCACTTGAATCGACGGAACGACGGCGGGCACCAGCTCCCAAAGCGGACCGAGCTGCTCGGCGATAGCCGCATCGTGCTGCCGCTCCAGAATGTAGTCCTCGGGTTCGCCGGTCTGCGGATACTGCGGAGGCTCGTCTGCCGTTCGGTCCCAAGTGTGCCAGTCGAGGCGCACGATGCGGGCCTTCTCCACCGGCCGAAACACGAGGCCGGGGACCTCTCTCCCCAGGGCTCGGCGAACCTTGTCCGTCACGATCACGTCCCCGAGGCCGGGCAACGTCACCGGCGGGATGAACGGCCCGGTCCGTTCGAGCTGAATGCGCCCACCGCTCCGGCCCAGATGCCCTGACATGCCGTGAACGAGGATGGCGCCGTAGTCACCCCATGGCGCCTCGGCCTGGTCGAGCTCGTACATCGTCATCTCATCCCCCGCGGTCGCGGCGCGCCCCGCGCCGCTCGATCCGTCCTGATGCTGCCGAACGCAGCTCGCGGCGAAGAGCATGATGATCAGCCGGAGCGGTCGCATGGTGGCGCCAAGCTTACCCGGATTGTGGGTACGAGTCCGGGCAAGGGGCGATCAGTCGGCAAGTGACATCGACCACAGCGGCACCTCTGGGCAAGCTCCTTGCGGCGCTTGAGCTCGCCGCCCGGCGTCACCGGGGGAAGCAAGAGGCGTGGCGGCGGAAGATGCCCCAATAATGGAATGTCGAAATCCGGCTGCCGGCTCCGACTCGAGGGTGAAAGGAGCAGGACATGCGGAAGATCATCGTGACGGAGTGGATGAGCCTGGACGGCGTGGTGCAGGCGCCGGCCTACGCGAACGAAGACCCCAGCGGCGGGTTCAAGCACGGGGGATGGCATCTGCCGTACTTCGAGCCGGTAGCCATGAAGTGGGTGGCGCAGACCCTCGAAGGGGCGGGCGGGTACCTGTTTGGCCGCCGCACCTACGAGACCTTCGCGGCGTACTGGCCGGGCGCGCCGAAGGACGAGGAGGTGCTGTCGCGGCCGTTGAACGAGCGGCCGAAGTACGTGGCCAGCCGGACGTTGAAGGGCGAGCTGCCCTGGAACAACGCGCGGGTCATCGAAGGCAGCCTGGCAGCGCTGAAGGACGGAGACGGCGGGGACCTGCTGTGCATCGGCAGCTCCGCGCTGGTGCAGGCACTGTTCGCGCTCGACCTCGTGGACGAGCTGCGGTTGATCGTCGACCCCGTGCTGCTGGGCGGCGGAAAGCGCGCGTTCCGGGACGACGGCGTGCGGCGGCCGTTCCGGCTGGTGGAAGGACAACTCACCAGCACCGGCGCATTGCTGGCGACGTACGCTCGGGCATGAGGAGAGCCCCCTTGAGATACCTCCTGATGATGAACGTCCCCGGCCAGACGGCGTACCAGATGCACACGTGGCCCGAAGAAGACCTGCAGGCGCACTTCGCGTTCCTTCGCCGCTTCAACCAGAAGCTCGTCGAATCCGGAGAGCTGGTCGGCATCGAGGCGCTCACCGCCCCGGACCAAGCGAAGTGGGTGCGCGCCGGGAAGGACGGGCGGCCCGTCACCGACGGCGTGTTCCCGGAGACGAAGGAGTTCCTCGCCGGCTTCTGGGTGGTGGACGTGGAGAGCCCGGAGCGGGCGTACGAGCTAGCGGCGGAGGCGTCCGCCGCGCCGGGTCCGGGCGGCCAGCCCCTCAACATGGCCATCGAGGTGCGGCAGGTGATGACCAGCCCGGCCAAAGACCTCCTGTAGATGCACGAAGCGCTCTTGAAAGAGCTGGGGCCGCAGGTGCTGGCAGTGTTGCTGCGCCGCGAACGGGATTTCACGCTCGCTGAGGACGCGGTGCAGGAGGCGCTCATCGCGGCGGCAGTGCAGTGGAAGGCGCAGGGCATCCCCGAGAACCCGCGCGCGTGGGTACTGCAGGTGGCGCAGCGGAGGCTGGCGGACCACCTGCGCTCGGACGGCGCACGGCGGAGGCGCGAAGAGCAGGTCTTTGCGCTCAGGCCGCTCGTTGGCGAGGCTGCCCCGGCGCGGGACGACACGCTGGAGCTGCTCTTCTTGTGCTGCCACCCCGCGCTCACGGCGGCGTCGGCCATCGCGCTCACCGCGCGGGCGGTGGGCGGGCTAACCACGCAGGAGATTGCGCGCGCGTTCCTGGTGCCGGAGGCGACGATGGGCCAGCGCATCAGCCGCGCGAAGGAGACGATCCAACGGTCGGGCACCCCGCTCGCCGCTTCCGCTGACCGGCTCTCGGAGGTGATGCACGTGCTCTACCTGATGTTCAACGAGGGTTACACCGCGAGTGCCGGTCCGGAGCTGCAGCGGCCGGACCTCGCCCTGGAGGCCATCCGGCTCACCCGCATGCTCGAGGCGGTGTCGCCGGAAGAGCCGGAGGTGGCCGGGCTCCTGTCGCTGATGCTGCTCACCGATGCGCGACGTGCCGCCCGCACCGGGCCCAGCGGCGAGCTGATCCCGCTGGACGAACAGGACCGGTCAAGGTGGGACCGGGCGCTCATCAGCCAAGGCGTGCGCCTGCTCACCGCCGCGCTGTCGAAAGGGAGGGTGGGCGTGTACCAACTGCAGGCGTCCATCGCCGCCGCGCACGTGGAGGCCTCGCGCGCCGAAGACACGGACTGGACGCGGATCCTCGGGCTGTATGGGCTGCTGCGGCGGATCGACGGCAACCCGATGGTGGCGCTGAATCACGCCGTGGCGGTCGCCATGGTGCACGGGGCCGAGGCGGGGCTGAAGGAGGTGGACGCGCTGCCAGAGCTTGCCGGCCACCACCGCACCGCCGCGGTCCGCGCGCACCTTCTGGAGCGGGCCGGGCAACGGGACGCCGCCGCGAAATACTTCCGGAAGGCGGCCGCGCTGACGGACAGCGCGGCCGAGCGGGACTACCTGCTGCTGCGCGCGGCGCGGCTCGGACGTCCGACGAACGGCAGAGCGTGACGCCACAGCGCGTGGGTGCTCACGCCGGACCAGGAGATGGTCCGCGTCGACAGGGGGTCAGTCCTGACGATACCCGGGTGGCGGCGCGAAGCCGGGCAGGACCTGGGCGTTCAGGAGCGCACGGGCGATGGCGAGGATGCGCATCTCGGACCACCTGGGCCCCACGATCTGCACGCCGATGGGCAGCCCGTCCTCGTCGCGACCCGCCGGCGCGACGAGCGCGGGGAGGTCGGCCAGGTTGGCCATGGCCAGCACCGCTCCGTGGCCGAAGTAGTCCGCGAGCTTGCCGTCGACCGGGAGAGGCGTGCCCGGCTCGCAGTGAGGGAAGGCGGTGGTCATGCTGGGCGGCAAGAGCAGCGCGTCGAAGTCGCGGAAGAACGCCTCCCAGGCGGTGATGAAGCGGTCGCGCCGATCGAGCGCGGCGAAGTACCAGGCCAGCTCCTCGCCGCATCGCTCGGCGGTGATGGCCGAGATGAGCTCGCGGACGAGCAGGTTCGCGCCGTCCCAGTCGCAGCTGGGGAGCCGCTCCTCCACCCGGGCCCCCGCCCTCGCGGCCAGGGTCGCCACCTGCTCGACGTGCTTCCTCAGCGAGCTCGCCACGACGGCTCCGGGGACCGTCGTGGCGTAAGCGATCCGCAGGCCGGCCAGCCCGGCCACAGGCGCCCGCTCCAGCGGGATGGGCGCCACGTCGGTGTCGAGCCCGTCGGGGCCGGCGAGGAGCGACAGCGCGAGCTCCAGATCGTCGAGGTCGCGCGCCATGGGCGCCAGCGTCGAGAGGATCCGGACCGAGCGCGGTGCTCCCGGCGGGAGGCGGAAGAACCCGGTCATCGGGATACGGTGCTCGGTCGGCTTGAGGGCGTAGACGCCGCAGAAGTGGGCGGGCAGCCGGCTCGAACCGCCCAGGTCGGAGACGACCTCGAGCGGCGTCATCCCGGCGGCGACCGCCGCCGCGGCCCCACCGCTCGATCCCCCGGCCGTCCGGCCGGGGTTCCACGGATTGGAGGTGCGGCCGAAGAGGGCGTTGGCGCTCTGGTAGTCGGCCAAGAACGGCGCGACGTTGGTGTGGCCGACGATGATCGCCCCCGCCGCCCGGAGTCGCACGGCGACGGTGCCGTCGGCGTCGGCCGTACGTCGAAGACCTCGGTCCCCAGCGTGGTCCGCAGGCCGGCCACGTCGTTGCCGTCCTTGAGTGTGATGGGGACCCCGTGGAGCGGACCTCGAGGCGAGCCCTGCGCGAGCGCCCGGTCGGCATCGTCGGCCTGCGCGCGGGCGGCTGCGACGTCGAGCGACACGACCGCATTCAGCCCGGCGTTCCACCGCTCGATCCTCGCCAGATACGCTTCGAGCACCTCGCGGGCGGACCGCTCGCGACGCGCGATGCTCCTGGCCAGCTCCTTTGCCGAGAGCCAGCAGGGATCGGCGTTCCGGGAGGTCTGCTGCACCGTCGAAGGATCCGAGAGTTGCATCACGCTGACCTCGCGAGCTGGATGTGGAGCTCGGTGACGGGGGCCTGCGCCTGCCCCGGCCCCTGGCTCGGCCTGTTCCGGTAGAGCTCGTAGCTCGCTCCCTCGCCCATCCGATGCCCGCTCCGCGGGAGCCACTCGCCCATGAAGCGAGCCCAGACGTCCCCCAGCTGCGTGCAGCTGCCCACGTGCGCTGTGCAGGCATAGAGGCCCGCGGGTATCCGCTGAACGCGCATCCCTCCCGGCACGACGGAGCCGGGCGAGACGACGATGGCAGCGTCCGAGCGGAGGTCCGGCCCCGGCGTCATCTCGGGGTCGTCGTGGTACAGGGCGAGCATCGCCGCGTCCGGGCCGATGAGCTCCGCGGCGACGGCCAGCTCGCCGAGACGGGCGAACGCCTCCGAGATCCGGTTGTAGGGGCCGAGATGCCGCACGGTCGCGACGCGAAGCTCTGGCATCTCCTTCAGCTCGACCTCCAAGGCGGGTCCCATCTGGTCGAGGTGAACGGACGGTATCGACGCCTGCCCAGGCTGGAAGTGGATTCCCGACCGGGCGGCGAGCTCCACCTGGGTGGGATGGGCGCCGGCTGGACCCTCGGCGTGTCGCCGCTGCCTGAACTCGGACGGCGAGCAGGAATAGCGCGCGCGGAACGCGCGCGTGAAGGCCTCGTGCGTCTCGTAGCCCGCGGCGAACGCCACGTCGGTCACCGAAGAACCAGCGTGCAGCAGGTACCACGCGGCTCGCTCCAGCCTCAGCCGTCGCAGCAGCTCGAGCGGGGTCTCGCCCACCAGCCCGCGGAAGACGCGGTGGAAGTGGAAGGGCGACAGCGCCGCAGCGCGCGCGAGGCCCTGGAGGTCGAGCGCCTGGTCGAGATCCGAGGCCACCCGCTCGATCGCGCGCTGAACGGCCAGCTCGTAGAAGGATCGGGTCTCGGGCTTCATCAGGGGCAAACTAACGGACCGCCCTTGGCCGACGCTTGACGCCCCTTGCTGTTTCGGGCGAGGGCCCCACGTGGAGCGACCGCTACCCTCCTCCGGCTCCAGCGGCAGGAGAGACGCGGGCGGCGACGCACGTGCCAGGCGCGGGGCGGCGATCTCAAGGCGGGCAGATACCCGCTGCCGACCTCAGCTCCCGAATGGCGTCGTCAATTCCGTCTCGTTCGTGTCCACCACGAACACCGCGAGGAGCTTGGCCGGCTTCGTCTCGCTGGCATTGGCGCTGACACCGTGGCGGTCGCCGGGCAGCTCGGAGAAGCTCTGTCCCGCATGGTATGTCGTCACCGGTCCGTCATTGACCTGACTGCGGATCGAGCCCTCGAGCACCGTCGCGTAGATGAAGGCGGATCTGGGATGCGTGTGGCCCGGCGAGTAGCCGCCCGGCCCGTATTCGACGAGCACACCTTTGATGCTCTTGCCGGGCACGTTCGGCAGCTCGTGGTTGTAGACGACAGTCACTTTGGCGTTCTTCGACTTCGGCGCATCGGCGAGGAGGCTGCCGCACGGCACGGCGGCGATGAGCAGCGAACACAGGATGCGTTTCATTTGAAGACCTCTCCTTCCGTCGAGCAGGATCAGGCTGTTGCCTGGGAGCGGCGGAGCCATTCGTCGACACCGATGCGGCCGAGCCGCGCTTCGCCCAATGGCACGAGCGAGCGCTCCTCGATCCGGCCGCCGTAGTATCGGGCGTCGGGGTCACTCACGACGACACGCGGGTCGCCGACCGCCTTGAGATACCGGGCGACGATTTCGTTGAACGGTGCTCGTTCAGGGCCAGCGATCTCGATGATGCGGTTTCGCGGCGCCGCCAGTGCCACCTCGGCGACCATGGCAGCGACGTCGTCCGCTGCGATGGGCTGGAACAGGCTCGGCGAAATCCTGACCATGTTCCCATCCGCGCTTGAATCGGCGCTTGAATCGGCGATGGCGCGGAGGAATTCAAAGAACTGGGTCGAGCGGATGATGGTGAACGGGATACCGGAGGTCTCGACCAGTCTCTCTTGGGCGACCTTGGCGCGGAAATAGCCAATGTCGGGCGACCGATCATCGCCCACGATCGATAGCGTGACATGGTGCTTGACGCCGGCTGCGGCCTCCGCGGCGAGCAGGTTGCGGCCGGAGGCCTCGAAGAAGTTCAACACCGCCTTGTCTTCAAATGAGGGCGAATTGGCGACGTCGATCACCACGTGCGTGCCGCCCATGACCTCTTCGAGGCCCGCGCCGGTGATGGTGTTGACGCCGGTATCGGGCGCGGCGGCGACGACCTCCTGCGCGCGCTGTCGCAGAACCGCGACGGTCTTGGACCCGATCAATCCGGTGCCGCCGATGACCACGATCTTCATACCTATCTCCTGGTTTGTGGCCCGCACACTCCGTACTAGTAGAAGCTCACACTGCGATGCATCTCCTCGATGATTCGAGAACGGCTCACACGACGAGCGGAGCGTCCGTGTAACCTCCCCGCCTGCTCCCGATCTCGCATACGCACGCCGCATGCCGCTCTGATCGAGGCCTGCTGAGCCATCGCACGGGATGTTTTCCGGCGCGTTGAAGCGAGCGGCGCCAGCGGCGGCCCGTACCAACACGCCTCGCACTTGCTTCGCCGTGCCGAGAAGTGGGCGTTTTCCGAAAGGCGGGCACGCCGGGGCGCCCCGCACACGTTCGACGGCGACCCGCCCGATGGGCACTCGCTCGATCGGGCGGCGAGCGAGCACAAGCGGCAGGTACACGAGCGCGCGCACGTTCCGGCCTTGAATTCCGGGGCGGGCGGGCCGCCACCCCTTCTTGTTGCTCTCCGCACAAATGTCACGAATCCTCCACGCTCGCTCGATGGAACGTCGGCCTCGCGGCGCCTACGATCCACGCATGCGGCGCGCGAGGAGAGGACGTGAGCAACGGTCCCATCGGTCCCGGGACCCACGTCTGCCGCCCTCGCGCATCGTGACGTCGCCGCTCGCTCCGACTCGACGGCGCGGTGCTCGTCGTGCTCGGTGCGTGTCACGGCGAGCGGCCCCGGCTGGCGGGTCGCGCGGAGCGCGTCACCTCCGGTCGCCGTATCGACTTCTCGAGCTCCGCGCAGCTCGTCATGTTCCTGCGTCAATTCAAGTCCCTTTCGGATGGCGTGACGAAAGGAGAGGCGCATGCACGGCGTCGACACCGGGAGCGAGTTCCGGACGGTGGTACCCGTCGTCCCGTCTCACAGCGGGAGCGTCACACCCACGGATAAGTTTCAGCGGACGCTCGACCGCGTCACTCTGCGAATGGCGGGGGCGCTCGATCTGCGCGCGGTCCTGTCGGAGATCACGCGTGGCCTTACCGAGGACCTCGAGGCAGCGCTGGCGCGGATCTGGCTCATCGGTGCGGGCGATATGTGCACGCACTGTGCCCTGGCCGCCCAGTGTCCGGAGCGCAGCCGATGCCTCCATCTCGTCGCGAGCGCTGGTCTGTCGGAACGCCTCGACGGGATGTACGGCCGGATTCCGGTGGGAGTGCTCAAGGTCGGCGCCATCGCGGCGGCTCGCGAGGCGGTGTGCTCGAACTCACTGCTCGAGGATGCGAGGATCACCGACAAGGCCTGGGTGCGGCGAGAGGGCCTCGCCGCCTTCGCTGGATATCCACTCACGTTCGGCGACGAGGTCTTCGGCGTCCTCGCGATGTTCGCGCGTCGAGCGCTGACGGATCTCGAGTTCGAGCAGATCGCCGTCTTCGCTGCGCAGGCCTCGGCTGCCATCAAGAATGCCAGGCTCTTCGAGAGGGTCTCCCGGATGTTGCAGCAGCTCCAGACGGAGAACGCCTACCTCAAGGAGGAGCTGCGTCAGGGCATCGCCCACTCGAACATCGTCGTGTTTCAGCAGGATGCCGACCTGCGTTATCGGTGGATGTACAACCCGCAGAGCTTCATGTCCGAGGAGGTCGCCGGGAAGACGGACGCCGAGCTCTTCCCACCGGAAGTCGCCGCTCGCATGGCGGCTGCGAAGCGCCGCGTCCTGGAATCGGGCCAGGCGACGCATGACGAGCTGCGCGTGCCGCGGAACGGCGAGAGCACGCTGTTTCAGATCGACCTACACCCCTTCCGCGATGCGGCCGGAGCCGTGGTCGGCGTGACGGGCGTGTCGACCGACATCACGCGGGAGACGCGCGTCCAGCAGGAGCTGGCCCAGGCGCTCGCGTTTCGCGTTTCATCGCATCCGACGCTCGGCGGTGGTGAAACAGGAATTGCCACACTGAGGGTGGCCGAGCGGACGGCTGAGCTCGCGGCCGCCAACGAGGAGCTCCGGCGGGTAACGGATGCCATCCCGCAGGCGATCCTCGTCTTGGCGCCCGATGGGAGCACCGTCTACGTGAATGCGTTCGTGCTTGCTTACACCGGGCTGAACCTCGATGAGGTGAAAGCCGAGGGCTCCCACGAGAAGATCTTCCACCCTGACGATCTGGAGAGGGCCTGGCACGAACGTCAGATGGGCCTGTCACGCGGCGAGCCGTTCGAAACGGAGCTGCGCGCGCGCCGCAGGGACGGGCAGTACCGCTGGTTCCTCGTTCGGTACCACCCGCTTCGCAGCGAGAGCGGAGAGATTCTTCGCTGGTATGCAACGGCGACCGACATCGAGGACCGCAGACGGACCGAGGAGAGGGTTCGCATCGAGAACCTCGCGCTGCGGGACGAGATCGACCACTCGAATATGTTCGACGAGATTGTCGGCTCGTCCGAAGGACTTCGCCGGGTGCTCGCACGGCTGGCGAAGGTCGCGCCGACGGACTCGACCGTCCTCATCGTCGGCGAGACCGGAACGGGGAAGGAACTCATCGCTCGCGCCATTCACAAGCGCTCGAGCCGCGCGAGCCGGGCGCTCATCCGAGTGAACTGTGCGGCGATCCCTTCATCGCTGGTCGCTTCCGAGCTGTTCGGCCACGAGAAGGGCGCCTTCACGGGGGCGCTACAGCGTCGCGTCGGTCGGTTCGAAGCGGCCGACGGCGGTACGATCTTCCTGGACGAGGTCGGCGACTTACCAGCCGAGACACAGGTCGCGCTGCTCCGCGTGCTCCAGGAACGAGAGTTCGAGCGTGTTGGCAGCAGCCGCCCCGTGAGCGTCGACGTGCGCGTCCTCGCGGCCACGCACCGCGACCTGAGCGCCGCGGTCCAGGCGGGAACGTTCCGTGAGGATCTGTTCTTTCGATTGAACGTGTTCCCACTCGAGATTCCTCCGCTGCGCGAGCGTCCGGACGACATCCCGCTGCTCGTCGAGTACATGATCGAGCGCTACGCGAAGAAGGCGGGAAAGAGGATCAAGAGTATCGAAGAGGACACGCTCGAGATGCTTCGCGCTTACGCATGGCCAGGGAACGTCCGCGAGCTCCAGAACGTGGTCGAGCGTGCCGTCATCCTGAGCGACGCCGACACGTTCGTCGTGGACGACTCCTGGCTCAAGCGAGGGGCGAGCAAGGCGTCCCCGCCCGCCGCCTCCATCACGGGAACGCTCGCCGCCAATGAAAGAGAGCTCATCGAGGCTGCGCTGGCGGCGTGCAAGGGACGGGTCGCGGGGGCCGCTGGAGCTGCTGTACGGCTGGGAATTCCGCGGCAGACGCTGGATTCGAGGATCCGGGCCCTTCACATCGACAAATACAAGTACAAAACGTCCTGAGGACTGGCGATGTCGGCTTCAAGGGCCAGCGTGGCCGCAGCGCGCTCACCTTCGGCAATCGCCAACATTGCAGCACATGGGAGTGCAAGCACGGTGGGCTACTCAGTGAAGGGCGAGCTCATCAGGAAATCCACCGCCGACGCATGCTCGTAGCCAGGCACCAGGCGCTCTCCGAAATCCTGTCGTGGAGGCGAGCACTCGACAGCGAGCACTCGACACAAGGAGGCGACCGATGAAGGCGATCGTGGTGACGGACGAGGCCGCGGGAACGGCCGGGATGAAGCTGGTCGAGCAGCCCGAACCGCAGGCAGCGATAAACGACGTCGTCGTTCAGGTTCATGCGTCGGGATTCACCTCGGGTGAGCTGACATGGCCCTCGACCTGGACCGATCGCCTCGGCCGTGACCGGACGCCGTCGATACCCGGTCAGGAACTGGCCGGGGTGGTCACCGCCCTCGGCTATGGCACGACGGGGCTGTCGGTAGGACAGCGGGTGTTCGGCCTCTCCGACTCGTATCGCGGCGGCACCCTGGCGGAATATGTGGCCATCGAGGCACGCAACCTCGCGCCGCTGCCGGGCGACGTCGACTTCACGGTGGGCGCGGGCGTGGCGATGCCGGGCCTGACCGCGTGGCAGGGACTGTTCGTGCACGGCCGCCTTCAGGCGGGAAGAAGCGTCCTCGTGCACGGCGCGGCCGGCGCGGTCGGGTCGATGGTGACGCAGCTCGCACGAGAGGCCGGCGCCTATGTCATCGGCACCGGACGCGCCGCCGACCGTCAGAAGGCGCTCGATTTCGGCGCCCAGGCGTTCGTCGACCTCGAGAACGACGTCCTCGAAGAGGTCGGCGGAGTCGATCTGGTTTTCGATGTCATCGGCGGCGACATCCGGACGCGGTCCGCGCGCCTGATTCGAGCCGGGGGAAGGCTGGTGACCATCGCCGGCCCGACCGAGGCACGGCCCGCCGACGGCTTGACGATCGACTTTGTTGTCGTGTCCGATCGCGCGCATCTGGGTGAGATCATCCGGCGGGTGCGGGACGGACGGCTGCGGACGAACATCGGCAACATCGCGACCCTCGACGATGCCGTCGCCGCCTTCAATCCGACCGGGCGGAACAACGGGAAGACGATCATCCGCGTTCGTCCGTGAGCGACACGCGCCCGTCGATGCGCGCGGCCGGCCGGCGCGTCCAGATCGGCCGGCTGCGTCCTATCGGCCCCGCCGGGGGCAAACGGACATTTCCACCAAAGTGACACATGACCAAGGAGACAATTCCCATGAAGGCGATCGTGGTGACCGACCAGGCCGAGGGAACGGCCGGGATGAAGCTGGTGGAGCGGCCCGAGCCGCAGGCGGCGATAAACGACGTCGTCGTTCAGATCTACGCGTCGGGATTCGTCCCGACTGAGTTGGCGTGGCCCTCGACCTGGACCGATCGCCTCGACCGCGACCGAACGCCGTCAATCCCTGGGCACGAGCTGGCCGGAGTGGTAACCGCCCTCGGCTATGGCACGACCGGGCTGTCGGTGGGGCAGCGGGTGTTCGGCCTCTCGGACTGGTCTCGCGACGGCACCCTGGCAGAATATGTGGCCATCGAGGCACGCAACCTCGCGCCGCTGCCGGGCGACGTCGACTTCACGGTCGGTGCAAGCTTACCGATCTCGGGCCTGAGCGCGTGGCAGGGACTGTTCGAGCACGGCCGCCTTCAGGCGGGGCAGAGCGTCCTCGCGCACGGCGCGGCCGGCGCGGTCGGGTCGATGGTGACGCAGCTCGCGCGCGAGGCCGGCGCCTACGTCATCGGCACCGGACGCGCCGCCGACCGTCAGAAGGCGCTCGACTTCGGCGCGCAGGCGTTCGTCGACCTCGACAACGACGTCCTCGAAGACGTCGGCGGAATCGATCTGGTCTTCGATGTCATCGGCGGTGCTATCGGGAAGCGTTCCGCGGGCCTGATTCGAGCCGGAGGAAGGCTGGTGTCCATCGTCGGCCCGTCCGAGGCGCGGCCGGCGGACGGCCTCGCGATCGACTTCGTTGTCGAGTGCGATCGGGCCCAACTGGGTGAGATCGTCCAGCGGGTACGCGACGGACGACTGCGGACGAACATCAGCAACATCGCGCCCCTCGACGATGCCGTCGCCGCCTTCAACGCGACCGAGCGACGCCCGGGGAAGCAGATCATCCGCGTTCGTCCGTGAGGACCAGGGGGGAAGGCGCGCGGTTCTCCACTCCCGGATGGATCGTCCCTCCGACGTGGACTCCCGTGCCACCAAACCCGTTGCAGGGGGGTGGGCCACCTGCCTCGGTGCTGGGCTCGTCGGGTAGATGCGGCGGCGCGAGCCTCAACGTCGCCGATCCATCGAGCGAGTGCCATCCCGCGATGCGCGTGAAGGTGCGCGGGCCGCCCCGCCTGTGCCCGCCTTTCGGAAAACGCCGAGTTCTCGGCGCGACGGCGGCGGTGCGAGGGGGGCCCGGCACTTGGGCGCCGACGCGGGCCATCCGGGCGAGCATGCGCGCGGCAGACGGCGGGTAGACGCGCTGCCACGCCGAGCCGCACGCGTGCAACTCACCCGCGCTGCCTGGGTGATCGACGCTCGCACGGGTCGAGCGAGCGGTTGCCGTCGACGCGAGCAGGATTCCGCGTGCGCTCCGAGCGAGAGAGCGAAGACGAGCACGCTGGCGAGCGGAAGCGGAGCAGACCGGCGGGGACGGTCGCGAACGTCCGTCGACTCTGGCCCTGCATTTGCAGCTTCGCCGCAGTGAAGCTCGGGGCAAGGCGTGCCATCCATCCGAACGTCGTGATCCGATCGCGCGTGATTTACCTGAGGAGGAGGTTCCCATGGCTGCATCAGCTGCTACGTCGTCGCTCACAGCGCAACTCGAACGACGCACGCAAGCCTTCATCGACAGCCTCGCCGGCGCAAAGCCGCTCTACACGCTCTCACCCGACGCGGCCCGCGACGTGCTCGCCGACGCTCAGAAGTCCGTGCAGGTGACGCTCGCGCCCGCGAGCGTCGAAGACCGCGTCCTCAAAGTCCGGCCGAAGGGCCGCACCAACATCCGCGTGTACCGCCCTGCAGCGACCGGAGGCGCCCTGCCGGCCGTGATCTACACCCATGGAGGCGGCTGGGTGCTCGGCGACCGCGACACCCATGACCGCTTGGTCCGCGAGCTCACCGTGGGAGCAGACGCCGTCGTGGTGTTCGTCGACTACGACCGCTCGCCCGAGGCCCGTTACCCGGTGGCCGTCGAGGAAAGCTACGAGGTCCTGAAGTACGTGGCCCAGCATCCCGAGGAATTCGGCGCGGACGCCAGCCGGATCGCGATCGCGGGCGATAGCGTCGGCGGCAACATGACCGCCGCGGTCGCGCTGCTCGCCAAGGAGCGCAAGGGCCCCGCGATCCGGGCGCAGCTGCTCTTCTACCCGGTGACCGACGCCTCGATGTCGACCGGCTCATACAGCCAGTTCGCCGAGGGTCCGTGGCTGACGAAGAAGGCCATGGCCTGGTTCTGGGATCAGTATCTCCCCGACGTGACGAAACGCGCAGACATCCATGCTTCGCCGATCAACGCCACCTCCGAGCAGCTCAAGGGGCTACCTCAGACGTTGCTCCTCGTCGACGAGAACGACGTCTTGCGCGACGAGGGCGAGGCGTTTGCGCGGAAGCTTGCGGCAGCGGGTGTGACCGTCGAGTCGGTCCGCTACAACGGCACCATCCACGACTTCATGCTGCTCAACCCGATCGCCGAGACGCCCGCCGTCCGCGGCGCCGTGGACCAGGCCTCGGACTATCTGCGCAAGGTCTTCGCAGTCCACTGAGCACCACCTCACGCGGCGTCTGGATGAGGAGATAGCGCATGACGGAAGGAAGCTTCAGAGGCGTCGGCGGCATCAAGATCTTCACGCGCGAGTGGCAGCCGGCGGGCAAGCCGCACGCCGTTGTCGTCATCTCCCATGGATTGAACGCGCACAGCGGCCTGTACGAATGGGCAGCCCAGCAGTTCACATCCAACGGGCTCGCCGTCCACGCGCTGGATCATCGCGGCCGTGGCAGGTCCGAGGGCGAGCGCTTCTTCGTCCAGAAGTTCTCGGACTGGACGACGGATCTCGCGACGTTCATCGACAAGGTCAAGGCGCGCGAGCCGGGCCTGCCGGTGTTCCTGCTCGGTCACAGCGCCGGCGGCGTGATCGCCTGCGGCTACACGCTGGAACACCAGGACGAGATCGCGGGCCTCATCTGTGAGGACTTCGCGTACCAGGTGCCGGCGCCGGACGTCGCGCTGGCGATCCTCAAAGGGGTCAGCCACGTCGCGCCGCACGCGCACGTGCTCAAGCTCAAGAATGAGGACTTTTCGCGCGACCCGGCGGTCGTGGCGGCGCTGAACGCCGACCCGCTGATCGCCAACGAGTCGCAGCCGAGCGAGACGGTCGCCGAGCTGGTGCGCGCCGACCAGCTGCTCAAGAAGAGCTTCGGGCAGTTCACCCTGCCGCTCCTGATCCTGCATGGCACCGCCGACAAGGTGACGAAGCCGAGCGGCAGCAAGGAGTTCTACGACAAGGCCGGCTCCAGGGACAAAACGTTGAAGCTGTACGAAGGGCACTTTCATGATCTGCTGGCCGACGTCGGAAAGCAGCAGGTCATGGCGGACATCCAGGCCTGGATCGACGCGCACATCGGCACCGAGGACACCGCTCGCCCGGCGCGAGCTGCGCACCTGAAGAGCGACTCTTCCGCAGCGCAGCACGAGCCGTAGCCCGGCAGCGCCCGACGGACCGCGACCTCGATCGTCCGGCCACACGCATCCCAAATCCGCCTTCATCTGCGCGACCGTGCTCGAGGCGGCGATCCGTAGTCAGGTCAACGACGGACCGGTGATGACCTACGAGGCGGGGCAGAGCTTCTCCGAGCCGCAGAGCGACCGCCACGGCGCAATCCCGCGTGAAGAAGCAAGAAGACACGGGAGGTCTTGCACGATCGGAACGGAGGAGACGGATGAGGACTTTCAGCGCCGTGCTGTTGAGGCTCGCTCTCGGGCTCTCGTTCCTTTCCGCGGTGGCAGACCGCTTCGGCTGGTGGGGATCGTTCGGCCAGAGGAACGTGGCGTGGGGCAGCTTCGCGAGATTTGTTGCATACACCGCGAGGCTGAATTGGTTCCTGCCGCAGGCGATGATCCCGCCGTTGGCGGTTCTCGCTACCTGTGTCGAGCTCTTGCTCGGTCTTCTTCTCGTGGTCGGCTGGCAAACGCGGATCGCCGCTGCGTGCAGCGGGATCCTCCTGATCACATTTGGCCTGTCGATGACGGCGGCGCTGGGGCTGGAGGCGCCGCTCAGCTTCTCCGTCTTCTCGGCGGCTGGAGGAAGCCTGCTTCTGGCAACCTGTTCATCGTTTCCGTACAGCGTGGACGAACTGCTCGGGCGGGCCGCGACGCTACCTGAAGGCGGTAGGCGACTCGCGTGACGTTGCGAGTGAGGAGCTAGCCGGCCACACCAGCGGCAAGCCGCCCCGGGCGGACTCCGCCCAGTACGAAGACGCGTCGTTCGCGTCAGCCTCGTCGCGGAGCAGCGAACGGAGGTAACGCAGCGCCGGCGGCCCGAGCGCACGGATGGCCTCGGTCGCGGCGTCCGCGTGCGCGCCCGCGTCGAGTAGGGCCGCCGGGTTCGCACCCGCTCGTCGACCGATGCCGTCATGACCACGCGTCTCGGACCCGCGCCACGGATTCCGCGGGGGGAGCCGCCGCCGTGTGACGAGCCGGCTCATGCGGCTCGACTAGGACAGGTGAAAACCGGCCAAGCGTGGACGGGTCAAAACCGGCCAACGGCCAGGACCCACTGAACCGTCGCGATCACCCGCAGAACACCGTGCTGGGTGACGGCGACCTCGCCGCACGACGAGGAACATGCCGGGGCTGACCTGGCGGTTCGTAACCAGGCGTCTTCACGTGGGCGAGGCCGTATCCCACCTCGCGCACGGCGACACACAAGGCGCTCAACGTCGTCTGCGGGACGTTGCGCTACAACGCGCGCGAACGCTTGCGCAGCCTGGCATCGAGGCTCCACGGCCCCGCGCCGGCGGCCGAGAGGTATAGCCACACGAAGCAGAACAGGACTGCCGGGTGACCGTTGTTCACGACCGGCCAGAAGCCCCGTGGCGCGTGGCCGATGAAGTACACGAACGCCATCTCGCCCGAGAGCAGGAACGCGACCGGTCGGGTGAAGAGGCCGACGAGGATCAGCGCGCCTCCGAAGGCCTCGAGGACGCCGGCGACGCCGGGCAATGACGCGAGCGCCGCGGTTCCGCCGCCTGGCATGATGGCGGCGGGGAACGCGAACAGCTTGGCGGTGCCGAACTGTACGAGCAGGAAGGCGGCGACGATCCGGAGCGCGCTCAATAGGTAGGGCGCGCAGGTGGACCACCGCACGATGACGTTCTTCTTGTCCATGATGCCTCCACCATTCGTTACGGCTTGCCGGCTGAGAATGCGGTCTCAGCCGCCAGGTGCCGGCTCCGGCCGCGGGCCATGGCGACTGCCGGGATCGCGATCCGGACGACGACTGGCCCGCGACGCAGCTCATCGCCGCGGACGAGCGGCGCGGTCCGCGGTGGGGCGACGTCTCGGCGCCCGCCCCCCGCGGACCGCGATAACCGCGATTACGGATGAGCTTCACCAGCCGCGAGACGCCCTACCACTCGTCCTTCGCCTGCGCCATGCTGGCCTCGAGCGCGCTCACGCGCGATTGCGCGTAGCTGCGTAGTCCAGCGTCCGCGCCGCGCTCGAGCTCGGCGCGATGAAGCGCGAGCTCCCGCGTGTGCACGTCCGCCACGGCCTGCTCGAACGCTTCGTCGAAGGAGCTGTCCGACAACGTGGCGAGGCGGTCATAGACCTGGTTGTCCTCGGTCGACGGATGATTTCCCGTCGCGATGGCGCGCTCTCGGGCCAGGTCGGCGAGCTGTGCGCTCAGGGCCGAGTGCCGCTCGACCATGGTGCGTGCCATCTGCTTGACCTCGTTGGAGCTGCCGCGCCGCTGCGCGAGCTGCCCCAGGGCGAGCTCCGCCTGGTTGATCGTCTGCGCGCTTTGCGCGTAGGACCGTTCAGCAGGCGTCGCCCGGACCGCCTGCTCGACCGCGCTCGGCTCCTGACCGGCATGCGCGGCTCCGGCGGAGATCAGCATCGCAGCGCCACCGGCCACCATCTTCTTCCAGTACCGCATCGTGTTCTCCCTTCGAGGAGGCCGCCCGAAGTGGTGCGGCCGTTCATGGAGCGCAACGCCGGCCGCGTCGAACCGTTCCATCCGGAGTCCAGATCTCACCGAGCCGGTTCATGGGCGGCACCGGCGGAAACGATCGCGAGGAAGGTGGTGGGGCGTCGGGAGAAGGCGGCGCGGAGGCACCGCAGATACGTCGCGAACCCCCATAGCCGGACGATGGTGAAAGCGTGCGTGACGACATCTCTGCTGGTGATGAGGCCCTTCATGTCGGTGCCTTCCGGGCAGCGGGTTCACCGTGGCGAACGCCCGCGCTCGAGTCACCGTTCCTGCTGCGGCCGCATGGAACGGTTCCGCCCCTGTCGGCGTTGACGGGGTGAGACGGGGCACGGCATCCCTCGTGGAGCGCTCCTCGCGAGGAGGGGCGCACGAGGCCGAGACGTGAGAAATGGCAGCAATGGAGCCAAGGACGTGGAGTCGCGATCCTGCACCGCGGCGCGGACCGTAGCGGCGACTCCGCCCGCCTGACCTCGGAGCTCGTGAACTATCACCTCCGCGTGCTCGCGAGCCAGCACCCCATCGAGATCGAGACCGGTGGGTCGCACCAGGTGAAGCCCTGGTTCGAAGGCAAGCTTGACTTCGCCCCCGTCGTGCCGGCGCCGGCAGGCGGCGAACTCGGACGCGGATCCGACGGAGCTGGGGAGGTCGCCGCCGCGACCGCCGCGCCACTGGGCCCGTGACCGAGCGACGGCGGGAGGCGGTGGAACCATCCGGCGCGCCCGGCGTTGACCCGGAGGGTAGGGACACTTCACTCAACCAGGAGAGACAATGACGTCCATCCGTCGCATCGAGAAATGGCTGATCGACCCGCCCACCACTGGGCATCCCGCGATCCTCCTGCCAAGACTCATGGCCGGGGGCGTGTTCGTGTCGGAAGGAATCCTGAAGTTCGTCTTTCCGAATCTGGGGGTCGGACGCTTCGCCACGCTGGGCTTCCCCCTGCCGAACGCCACGGCTTCGTTCGTCGCGGGGCTCGAGATCGTCGGCGGAGCCTTGCTCATCGCGGGGTTGGTCACCCGGCTCGTGGCGATCCCGTTCGTCATCGAGATGGTCGTCGCCGTCCTCTCGACGAAGGTCACGCTCCTTCTCGGAACGTCACCACTGCCGCTTCCGCCCGCGCCGCCCGTCGTGGGCCTCTGGGCGGTGCTGCACGAGTCGCGCTCGGACTACGCGCAGCTCCTGACGTCGCTCTTCCTCGTCATCGTGGGACCCGGCCAGTGGTCTCTCGACGCTCGCTGGCGGCGCCTGAGGGAGCGCATCGCCATCAGGCGAGGCCGCTTTCCCCCTGACGCCAGGGCGGCCTGAGCTCCTCGCCCGCGCGGACCCGCGGCAGATCATTCGGCCATGGAGGACTGACGCGCTTGTCCCTCGTCGCGCCCGGCATCACCTCTCGCGCGCCATCTCGCTGGGGTGGTCCCTTGCCAGACGTGAAATGCGCGCTGAATGGAATTGACCTCTTCGATGCCGAGCAGGAACGCGACCTCGACTTCGCGTACCAGGTGCCGGCGCCGGACGTCGCGCTGGCGATCCTCAAAGGGGTCAGCCACGTCGCGCCACACGCGCACGTGCTCAAGCTCAAGAATGAGGACTTTTCGCGCGACCCGGCGGTCGTTGCGGCGATGAACGCCGACCCGCTGATCGCCAACGAGTCGCAGCCGAGCGAGACGGTCGCCGAGCTGGTGCGCGCCGACCAGTTGCTCAAGAAGAGCTTCGGGCAGTTCACCCTGCCGCTCCTGATCCTGCATGGCACCGCCGACAAGGTGACCAAGCCGAGCGGCAGCAAGGAGTTCTACGACAAGGCCGGCTCCAGGGACAAAACGTTGAAGCTGTACGAAGGGCACTTTCATGATCTGCTGGCCGACGTCGGCAAGCAGCAGGTCATGGCGGACATCCAGGCCTGGATCGACGCGCACATCGTCACCGAGGACACCGCTCGCCCGGCGCAAGCTGCTCACCTGAAGAGCGACTCCTCGGCGGCGCAGCACGAGCCGTAGCCCGGCGGCGCCCGGGGGATCAGGCTCGTCTGTATGGCATGCGCCTTCTTGTAAGCACGGCGCTCGCTCGCGAGCTGATCCAAGGAAGTTCTTGCGCAATGCTGACGCTAATCGCCCGGCGCGCGACCGTGCGCTGGCGAACGGCTTTCACGTACGACGGCGAGGCGTCGTCCGCGACCCATTCGGAAGCGAAAACGGCGTGGCGCGCCGCTGGCCCTCCAGACAACAAGCGCGGGGCGACGAGCTCAGCGCCGATCTTCTCGGGTCCATCCAGTCCGGCGCGAAGCGCGTCTTCGCGCCGTCCGAGGGCACGCCGCTCACACGCAAGGCCACCCGGCCGTCGTGACAGCGCGAATCGTGACACGACAATCGGCCCCGGCGCAGACGCAGTCGCCGTGGGGCTCGCCCGGGCGAGGAAGGGAGCGGAGCGATGAAGATCCTCCTCCAGTGCACGATCCAGTACGCGGCCGACGACTGGCACGTCGGCCGGTTCAGCCTTCTCGCGCAGGAGCTCCGGAAGGCAGGCCACGTCGTGGTCGCGCGTGACCTCTCGCCGGACTCGCGCGGCATCGACCCGGTCCTGTCGCGCGTCTCGCGCGACGACTTCGATGAGCTCTGGCTGCTCGGGGTCGATGGCGGGCGGACGCCGGCTCTCTCCCAGACCGACATCGAGGCCGTGAATGCGTTCCACCGCGCCGGAGGTGGGCTCTTCACGACGCGCGATCACGAGAACATGGGGCGATGGCTTCGTCAGGTCGAGCGGGTGGGTCAGGCGCACTTCTTCCACTCGAGCGACTGCTGCGAGCTCGACACGGACCGCCGGCGGCCAGACGACGTCGAGACCAAGGCGATCTCCTGGCCCAACTACCACTCCGGCGCCAACGGCGACTTCGAGCGCATCGAGGCGATCGAGCCGATGCACCCGCTCCTTGCGAAGGCTGACGGTGGCCGCATCGAGCTCTTCCCGGCCCACCCGCACGAGGGCGCCGTGGGCCTGCCGCCCAGCGATCCAAGCGCGCGCGTCGTCGCGCGCGGCCGGAGCACCGTGACCGGTCGCGCGTTCGACCTCGTCGTCGCGTTCGAGCGGGATGCCGGTTGCGGGCGAGCCATCGCGGAGTCGAGCATCCACCACGTTGCTGACTACAACTGGGAGGTCGCGCGAGGAGCACCGACCTTCGTCTCGGAGGCTCCGGGCGACGGGATGCGGCGCGAGCCGCGTGCTCTCGAGGACATCCACGCCTACGTCGCGAACACGGCGCGGTGGCTTGCGCCCCGCAGCGAACGCGCCCACCCCTGACCTCATGGATCGCGCCCATTTCCCATGATCTCGGCGTGCCCAGCGCTCCGTCGTCGGAGGGCGGAGACCGGCGCGGGCCGAGGTTCGTGCCCGGTGAGCGACCTTTCCCCGAGCACGCCATGCGGCGTGATCGCAACCTCGCCCTCCGGGACGCCGTAGCGTGCGTTACCTGCTCTTCAGCGAATGTTTGCAGAACGACTTCGTCGCGCCGATGGCCGCCGGTGCGCCGCTCCCGAGTGAGCTCCACATCGGACGCGCGGAGAGCCGGCGCCTGCTCGGCGATCCGGAAGGGGCGTGGGCGGAGGAAGGTCCACTCGCGCGCTTCTTGAGGGCGTTCCGGACGGGGGCGGGCCGTGATCACAGGTCTATCCACATCCGCGACTGGCACGATCCGGACGACCCGGCGACTCGCACCCACCTCGAGCAATTCGGTAGTCACTGCGTTCGCGGTACGCGCGGCGCGGAGTTCGTCGTTCCGCTCGCTGCCGTCGTGGAGGCGGGTGGCCTCATCGTCGATTCCCAGGTGCTCTCCGACTTCGTCGGCTCGACCCTCGAGGAGACGCTGCGACCGATGATCGGCGGTCCCGTCCGCGCCGGGATCATCGGCGTATGGACCGACTTCAAGGTGCAATACCTGGCCTACGAGCTGCAAACACGCCTGGGGCTGCGCGATGTGGCGGTGTGCAGCGCGCTCACCGCCTCGCGCAGCCGCCTCGCGCACCGCCAGGCGCTCGAGCACATGGCCGCGAACCTGGGCGTGACCGTGATCGACGGCATCCCGGACTTCCTGGCATGGCTCGGGATCGAGGCGCAGACCGTCACGCCGTCGGTGGCGAAGAGCACGCCGAGGCCGACGATCGGGTTGCCGGACAGCGTCTCGCTCGATGACGAGGAGCGCCGGCTGGTCGAGCACCTGTACCGCGGGTGTCGCTCGGTGCAACTCCGCCCGATCGGAGGCGGCTACTCCGGCTCGCGCGTCTTCGGGTCGCTCTCGGTCGACCGGATGGGACGGCGGGAGATACCGTTCGTGACCAAGATCGACGTCCACGATCGGATCGCTCGCGAACGAGTCGCAGTGGAAGGCGTGGAGAACCTGCTGGGGGCCAACGCGCCCCGGCTGGCCGATTACGTGGACCTCGAGACGCGTGGGGCGATCAAGTACTACTTCGCCACGATGCAAGCAGGAGAGGCCCGCACGCTTCAACGAGCTTTTCGCGAAGCCGAGAGCGCCCCCGCAGCGCGCACGCTCTTCGACCGCCTGATCGAGCGCGTTCTGCGCCGCCTCTACCAGATCCCGATTCTCGACCGGCTGGATCTGTTCGCCTACTACGACTATCGACCATCCTACGCCGAGGCCACACTGGCGCACGCCGCCGGCCTCTGCGAGGAACACGAGGGCAGCGCCGTCATCGCGGGTCTCGCCGAGCCTCTGCCGCATCCCCGCCGCTTCTACGCATGGCTGGAGGCGAACCGCCCCCGCGGCGAGGAGGTCGCCGTCGCCACCGTGCACGGTGACCTGAACCTCGCGAACGTGCTGCTGGACGACGTCTCGAACATATGGCTGATCGACTACTTCTCGACGCGCACTGGCCACGTGCTGGACGACATCGCCAAGCTCGAGAACGACCTGAAGTTCATCATGTTGCCGCTCGCCGACGACCTAGCTCTGGCTCGGGCGGTGGCGCTCGACGAGCACCTCCTCGGGCAGGCCGACCTCCTCGCGCCGCCCGGGCAGCCAGCGGCCAGCCTGGTCGCCGATCCCGCTGCGGCCAAGGTCCACGCAGCGGTCTCGCGCCTGCGTGAGTTCGCCTCCGAGTTGCTGCGCGAGGCCGGCCTCCCGGGACCGGTGCCCATGCGACAGTACTGGGTCGCGCAGCTGCGCTACAGCGCCCACACCCTGACCTTCGTCGAGAGCGACGAGCGCCAGAGGCGCTTCGCCCTCGCGAGCACCTGCCGGCTTGCCGATCGGCTCGCCAGGAGCCCTCCCGGCTGACCGCTTCACGCTAGGTGACTACGCGTCGTCGAGAAGATGCATCCACGCATAGCGCGCGCATCCACGATTTGCATGCGGAGATCCCGATGGACAAACCTCGCATCTTCCTGGGTTCGTCGAAGCAGCAGGAGAAGCTGCTCCAGGCCATCGCACGCGGCATCGAGGACCTCGCGGAGGTGGATCCCTGGACGACATCCTTCAATCCTGGGACCACCACCCTGGAACGGCTGGTCGAGCTCGCAAACAAGGTCGACTTCGCGGCGTTCGTGTTCGCCAAGGATGACTGGACGACGGCCAGCGTGCCCGCGTCCGCGCCATCGGGGGCCGGTCAGGCTGCACCTCGAGACAATGTCGTCTTCGAAGCGGGCCTCTTCGGCGGAGTCCTCGGCATGCACCGGACCTTCATCCTCCACGCGAGCGGCTCGAAGCTTCCGACCGATCTGGCCGGCCTCACGAGCATCCGGTACGAGGCGACCACTCCTTCCGAGCTGAAGGTCCTCAACCAGAAGCTCAGGAAGGCGATCCAGGACGAGGGGGGCCGCGCACGGATCGAGGGCCTCTGGTGGCAATTCTCCCTGACGGAGCGCACTTCAGGGGAACCTTCCGCCGTGAGCCTGCTCCGGATTGCGCGCGGCCGCGACGGCGCGCTGGGCGTCAACGGTCACTCCTGGCAGGAAGATGGCCGGCTGTGCGCCACCTACTGGAGTGAGGCGGTGGCAGAGAAGAAGGAGCCTTCAGGGCTCTTCTACTACTGGAGGGGAGAGCGACCGCTGCAACCGAACGCGCCGAAGCTGGAGGGGACGGGGGAGATCAAGATGGAGTCCGCCGAGCGCGCGGCCGGGTACTTCACGACGACTCATGCCGGTACGGACTCGAGCCTGAACGCTCGCACGGTAGGTGTCTACGTGCGCGCCGATCCGGAGGACGCGAGGACCCTCGATGGGGACGACGTCCGTCAACGCGCGAAGCTGATCGCAGTTCGGCTGAAGCACTGGAAGGCGATGACGTCCACCTGAGATCTTCCGCCCACCGACCGCGCAAAGCGCGCGTGGGACAAGACGAGCTGGGACGGGATCGGATGGAGCGGACGAATGTCCCTACGCTCGAGCTGGAGCTCGCCCTCGCGTCCGACCTCGCGAGAAAGGCTGGCGACGCCATCCTTGCGGTGCGCGCCGAGGCCATCGCGTCTTCGTCGCTGAAGGCGGACGATAGCCCGGTGACCGTCGCCGATCTCGCCGCCGACGCGGTCATCCGCGGAGGGCTGGCCGCGACCGGCGACGCCATCGTCACCGAGGAAACGTGGAGGGACGGCAGCATCGGGAGACACCAGCGCGCATGGTTCGTCGACCCCATCGACGGCACCTCGGACTTCGTCAGGGGAAGCCGTGACTACGTCGTCCAGATCGGACTGTGCGTGGACGGCGTTCCTGCGCTAGGCGTCGTCTACCAGCCCGAGACCGGCCTGCTGTGGCGCGGGGTGGTCGCAGACCGCCGCTGCGAGCGCGTCGAGGCCAGCGTCGCGCTCCCGCGCACTGTCGCGGGCCGCGCGCTACCGCCGAGACCGCGCATCGCGATCAGCGTCGCGCACCCGAGCGCGGTCGGCGACTTCGTGGTTCAAGAGTTCGGCGGCGTGTCCGTCTGGCGCGGGTCGGTAGGGCTGAAGGTCGCGCTCGTCGTCGACGACGAAGCCGACGCCTACGTTACCGCGAGCCCGCGCATCAAGCTGTGGGACACCTGCGCGCCCGCGGCCGTGCTGCTCGCGGCCGGCGGCGCGGTCACCACGCTCGCAGGTTCGCCGCTGTCCTACGAAGGGCCCGTCGCACACGCCGGGGGCGTCTGCATGTGGACGCTCGCGGCGCGCGACGGCCTCTCGTCGCGCATCGACGAGGCAGTGCGGCGGTTTCGCGGCCGGATGTTCGACTGACGAGGCTCCCCCTCCGAGCAACCACCGTCATCACTCGTGGCCGCGCCCCTGCGCCCGCCGCTGGCGACACACTCCTGCGCCTCGCAGAGCAGCGCGTGGGGACACAACCATAATCCTGAGAGATTACGGTTTGATGGACGTGGCTCGCGGAGGCACTTCCGGCGCCATTCAGGCGCGGCGCACAAGAACAGGAAAAGGCCGCCGACTCCGAAGGAATAACCCTCCGGAATCAGCGGCCTTCTGAGTCGGGGAGACAGGATTTGAACCTGCGACCCCTTGGTCCCGAATCGCTGCCGGCCACCTCGCACGCGGGCGCAGCCCTTCGCATGGCGTCGCATCCCGTCGGATTTGCTGGCGTCGCGCTTCGCGCTGCGGCGCACGTGGTCGCGCCGCACCCCACCGTTCGCATGGCGCGCACTGCACCAGCACTGCGGCTCCCGCCGCCCGAGCCGGCCCTCTGGGAGGCCGCCGGGGCGAGCGCGGCGACGGCGCGGCCGGCCCTGGCGCGCGTCCTGCTCGCCCGCGCAGCGCTCCAGTCGGCGCTCGCGGAGACGGCGTAAGGGCGGCAGCCCTCACGTCAGCTTCGGCTCGCGCCTCTTCCTTGGGCGTCCCTTCCTGCGGATCAGGTCGCGTCGGATGCGCGCCAAGACCTTTGTGCGCTGCGCGAAGACCTCCTCGAGGAGGTGTTCGAGTAGGTCGAAGCCATCGAACATGTCGTTGGTACTCAACCGTTCGGCTCCGTGGCTCCCTGCGTTCCCCAACCACTTCACCGCCATCATCTCGTCCGCGATCGCAGGGTCTCGCTTCCCATACAGAAGGATGCGCGAGTGAAGCGAAAGCTGCACCCGCTTCCCGTTCCTATCTCGACCGAAGCTCTTCACCCGCTGGCTGGTGAGAATCATTTCGACGCACGAGCGGATGCGATTGGCACATGCAGCTGAATCAACCCAGAACAGGTTCCAGGCGCGGCCAAGTTCTTTCCGAACGTCGGGCGGACACTGATCTGGAATCTGGAACAGGGGTGGTGCCGGATCGAATCCAGACGGCCTGAAGTAAGTCTCCAGGTTGTACGGGTCTCCGGCAATTGCGACGAATTCCACCTCCGTCGAACCGGCCATGACAACAAGGCCCGCACAGGTAGAGCACCGAAGGATCGCGGCGAACCGACCGCGTATCCAGTCAGGGTCCCACCCCGGGTGCTCGTGCAACTTCCTAGACTCGGCGGTCTCCTCCTCAAGGAAACCTCTCTTCTCCTTCCGCTTTAACAGGCCGCCAGCGCAGTGGGGACATGGCCACGACGGCATCCACTCCCACGTAAAGCGCTGGGTCCACTTCTTCCGCTCGACCGCCATCCGGACCTCCGCACGTACAGCATACCGAACGTCCGCGCGCACGTCGGCAAGTCGGCATGACCTTTCGCCGCAGAATTCGAAGACCCGATTCGCGTTCAGCGTGCGCAGGACCACCGCCCAGCATCGGCAGCGATATCGCACTCCTCACCGGTGGCGGCCAGGAAAGAGAACCTGCGCACTCCGCGTGCTATCATCGCGACAACCACCGGCAGTTCGGCGCGGCTCATGGACCCAACCCCGCTCGCACAGCTCCACACGTACCTGGAGGCGTCACGCCAGAAGTACGACGCCTGCCTCGACCATCTCGAAGTCGTGCTGCCCGTTCCGGGAGTGACCGCGACGGTCCGGTTCCACTACTTGCGCCTGGACGCGAACGGCGTACCCAAGTTCAAGGATCTCGCGCTTTGCCTCGTTGATCACGTGATCGAGTTCTGCCTCTCCGCGAGGCGCCGTGGGACTCCGAAGGCGTTCCACGAGTTCAGCCGCCTGAACCGCGAGGCACGCGCGCTTCTGCGTCAGCACGCGAAGGGGGGCGAAGCCGGGGAGTTCCTGCTGTACCTATTGATGGAAGCCGTCCTGCGTGCGCCACAGGTTGTCGCAAAGATGGACCTAAAGACGAACCCCAAGATGGAAGTACACGGGTCAGACGGCATTCACATGCGGTACGATGAGAAAGAGCACTGCCTCGACGTGTTCTTCGGGGAAGCTAAGCTCGAACAGTCCGTTACCGCCGCCGTTAAGCACGCGTTTGAGAGCATCGCCTCGTTCCATGCCACCGGACTGGTCGAGCATGAATTCGGGCTCGTCACCAGCCACTTCAAACACCTGGACGCCAAGCTACAGGAAGCCGTGCTGGAATACGTTGACCGCCTCAACCCGAAGAAAGACTGCCGGATAAACCACGCCATGCTCGTAGGGTTCACTTGGCCCCCGTACCCCGACAGCGCCGGCAAGTCGTACAAAGAAGCGATCGATCAGTTCGTGACGCTCTACACGAAGGAGTGCCCGAAGCTCCACGAGCTACTCACGGTTCAGTTCGGCGCCTTCGCGCACAAGCACCTCAGGTACGACATCTTCTTTCTGCCGTTTCCAGACGTGCAGAGCTTCCGTGACGCCTTCAACGCAGCTCTCAACGCCGAGTAGTGTCGGATGGCGATGATCGACGACAACACGCGCGCCCTGTTCAAGCGACTCGTCGTCCAGAGCGTTCACCCGCTCCTTCCGGGGCAGGCACACGGAGACATCCCCGCGCCCCTGACGAATCGAGAAGGATCTCACCTGCTCGCGATAGCGTCCGCACTTGCGCTCTCCGCGAGCGCAGAAGAACGCACGCTCGCATACGAGATCGCTACGAGGCTGGCCGAAGCAGCGCCTGGCGACGAGGCCGTAGCCGCTGCCGCAGATTTCATCTTTGGCCGTCTCGGCAACTTTCCGGGCCGCCGGCTCTTTCGTGAACGGCACGACGCCCTAGCGCAAAGACGTCCAGTGATGCTCGATCTCGAAGCGCTCTCACGCGAAGAGGAAAACAGCGTAGAAGGCATTGCGGGACAGCGTGTCACATTAACGGACTTCCAATTCGACTTCTTGGAGGAGATGGAGCACGGCGACGCGCTTAGCGTTTCCGCACCGACTTCTGCTGGAAAGTCCTTTGTCTTTTCTCTCGAGATCATTCGGCGTCTGCGCGCCAAGCCCGAACAGATTGTTTACATCGTCCCGACGCGAGCGCTTATTCGGCAGGTCCAAGTTGGGCTGATCCACGAATTCGCCAAGTCCGGACTCGCCGGCGTCCCGGTCAGAAGCGTTCCGCTCCCCGTGACACCGGAGTTGGCTCCAGCGGGAGTCGTTTACGTTCTAACGCAGGAGCGCCTGCTCTCTCTCCTCCAATCCAGCATCGGCGAGGCTGCCATCACCACCCTCGTCGTCGACGAGGCGCAGGGCGTTCGCGAAGGCTCTCGGGGAGTCGTGCTCCAAACGGCGATAGAGACCGTCCTCACACGGTTTCCGCTTGCACAAGTGATGTTTGCTTCACCGATGGCCCGCAATCCCGAGAAGCTTCTTACCGTCTTCGGACGGCCGGGGCGAACGCTTCTCGAAACTCATTCTCCGGTCTCCCGAAACCTGATCCTCGTCTCTCCAGTGAAGCGACGCCCTCAGTCCGCGCGGTACGAGCTACTGATATCCGGCGAGAAGCTTCCGGCAGGCTCCAAGGATCTGACCTTCAGGTTCTCTGGTCCGGTGACCGCACGGCGGGCCGAGTTCGCGAGGGCCGTGACACGGGAAGGCGAGTCGACGTTGGTATACGCGGGCGGCGCGGCACAGGCCGAGGATCTCGCGAAAGCCATCGCAAAGCTCGAGCCAGCGACAGCTGGCGACGATCCCGAGATCGTCGACTTCGTCGAGTTTGTGAAGACTCACGTTCACCCCGACTACGCACTGGCGGAGACTCTCCCGAAAGGGGTCGCCTTTCACTATGGTTATATGCCCGGGCTCGTTCGCTCTCGCATCGAGGAACTGTTCGGCGCGGGCAAGCTGCGATTCTTGTGCTGTACGAGCACGCTACTTCAGGGCGTGAACCTCCCTGCAAAACACATCCTTCTCGAAAACCCACACCGCGGACAAGGGAAGCCGATGACGCGCGGAGATTTTTTGAATCTCGCCGGACGCGCGGGACGGCTCGTGAAGGAGTTCCATGGAAATGTGTGGTGCCTATTACCGAATGACTGGGACGTGAAATCGTACGAGGGCGACGACCTTCAAGACATCGCCACGGCATTTGAACTAACGCTCAAGACGCAGTCCCACACGCTCACGGATGTCATCAACGGCCAAGCAACCCCCGAGGCGACGGAGCTCGGAGAGGCAGTTATCGGCAAGGCATATTCCGACCTCACGCAGGCTGGGCGTTCACTTCTGGGTTCCGAGTTCGTAACCGACGAGAACCGTGACAATCTCAGGCGCGTGGATGAACGGCTTGCATCGTTTCAGCCGACCCTGCCTGCGATCGTATTCAAGCGGAACTCAACCATCCTGCCAGAGCGTCTTCAAGCCCTATTTGACGATCTATCGGCGCGACCCAGCCTGGAATCGTGCTTACCGCTGATGCCGTATGAAGCTGGATTCATCGAGCGGATGCGCTCGCTATTCCGAGATTCGGATCAAATTCTTGAAGGGGTTCACAATGAAAGCTACCGGTACTTCGCGATGCTCGCGTCGAAATGGATTCACGACACGCCCCTTGGCCAGCTTATCGCGCAACGCATCCAGTACCAGAAGCAGCAGGGTCAGTTCCGGAACGTTAGCAGCGAGATCCGCGCGCTGATGAAGTCGCTGGAAACGGATCTTCGCTATCGGTATGTGAAATCGCTCAAAGCCTACAATGACGTACTGAGTGCAGTTCTGGCTAAGAAGAACCGGCCCGACCTGATCGAGAGGCTTATTCCGCTGCATTTGTTCCTGGAGTGCGGCGCCTCGGATTCTGTGACCCTCGGTCTCATCTCCATCGGGTTGTCCCGGACCACTGCGTTGCTCGTCAAACGGTTCGTCAGGTTTCCAGATCGGGCAGCACCGGAGGAGTGCCTCGCCGTTCTCAGGAGAGCGCCGCTGGAGAATCTTCCGATTCCAGCTCTGTGCAGGAGCGAGCTTCTTCAGTTGTGTCGTGCCTAGCTGTCCCGCGGCCCGCCCCGGAGCCGAGTTGGCTCCGGGACGAGCCCCCGTCTTACATCTTGGTGGTTTTGCGCCGAATGGCGGGCCCGCGGTGCTTCGCCGCGAACTCCTTGGTGATGCCGCCCTTCATCACGAGGTGCGCCCGGTACCACGCCGGGTAGTAGCTGTGGTGCTCGGGCATGTTGAACGCGGCCTTCAGCGCCGCCCAGACCTCGGCGTTCCCCTTCCCTTCCTGGATGAGGCGGTACGCGAGACCGGCGCGCGTGACGCGCTCGGGCTTGGGGGCCGGCGTGGCAGGCTTCGTCGCGGGCGCGGGAGCGGCGGCAGGAGCCGGAGCCGAGAGCTTCGCGGTCTTCTTCGCGGCGGGCTTGGCGGTCGAGATGGAGGGGCGGCGGGTGGTCTTCTGGCTGGCGGTCTTCTTGGTCATGGCGACCTCGACGTCGGTTGGAGTTAACTGCAAGGCGAATTCTTGTAGACAGGCAGCTAGACGACTCGCCGTATGACCATGGTGAGCCGGTTGAGGGAGCCCCGACCCTGCTCCGCGGGTTGAGGATGTCGGTGCGTCGGCATACTCTGTGCGTCATGGCGTTCGCCTGGACCGACCTGCCCAAGTTCTTCGACATCCGTAAGGTGCCGGCGCAGATCTGGTTGGCGCTCGCGCTCGCGAGCGGCGCGGCTCTCTTCGCTCCGTCAGGTCTGGCCGGGGCGATGGGCGTGGATAGCCTTCGAGTCACGCATCGTGCGCACTTCGGCGCCGCTTTCATCGTGGCGCTCGCGATGCTGCTCTCACGGCTCCTGACGTATCTCGGGCGGGAGGGCCAGGTGCTGCTACTTCGCTGGCGCGACAGGCAGAACCTTCGCTACCTCGGCCCGGACCAGAAGGCGCTCTTGAAGCGATTTCTCGACGACGATGTCGCGGTGCTCAACTTTGAGTTCACCGATGCAGTGGCGGAGAGTCTGGAGTCGCTAGGGCTTATCCACAGGTTTTCGCGCTTCGACATGGCTGAGGGCCTTGGATTCGCCATCATTCCCTGGCTTCGTCTGCACCTGAAAAGGAACCCCCACCTTCTCGAGGGCGCGGCTGCTCCGAGGGAGATCGACTCGAATTAATAGGCTGCGCGCGCAGCGCGCAGGCAGAGCGGGCACGCCGCGGCGGTGTGCGGGAGCGACCCGTGGGTGGCGCACCGGATGGCGCCCGGGCGGTACTGGTCCCACGAGGCCGCGAGCGTCGGAACGACGCGCCCGCACGTCTGGCATGACCAGCGGCTCCCGTCGGAGCGGAGGAGCCCGCGGCACCGGCACGGCGCGCGAGGTGGGGTCGGGGCGGCCACGGGTTCCTCCTGCTCGCGCACGGCGCGGCGGGGCTGAGCGCGCTTGCGCGTCCCGTGCCGCGCGCTCCACCACTCGCGCTGGCGAGCTCGCCGCCACTCCGCGCAGACGAAGCACTCGCGCCCGTGCCAGACGGGGCGCTCCCCGCACCGCACGCAGAGGCCCGCGACCGTCATCCGCTCCGCCCGTGCGGCGACGCGCCGGGCGCAGCGAGCGCAGGTCTTGAGGCCGGGCCTCGCTGGCCGGCCGCAGCGACAGATGGTCATGCGGCGTTGCGCTGCGAACGTGGCGAGCGAACAGCCCAGACCTGAAGGTGGCGACCGCAGGTCTTCCGCCCCGGGCGCGCTGGTTGGCCACAGGCGCAGAGGCCGGCAGCTGCACGTTCATGGCGGCGGGCTGCCACGCGGGCCGCGCACACCGCGCAGGTGTGCTTGCCATGGCGAGGCGGCCGGGAGCGGCACCGGCTGCACTTGGTGACGCGCATGGACTCCTCCTGAAGCGAGCACCGAGCGACCGAAGCCGCTCGGCAGCGCCCTCCCTCTGGTTACCGGGGCTCGAGGGTGAGGTGCGTGCTGACGGTGGAGCCGCCGCGGTACCGGGTTACCGGCTGCGCCCACCACGACTGCGCCCCGAGCCGCATGGTGAAGCGGAAGGCGCTGACCTGGTAGTCGAACCAGACGTGCATCGAGAAGTCCTCCCGAAGCCCGTCGTCCTCGCCCTCGCGCGTGGCGGTGTAGATGCCCATCGGGTCCACCAGCATCAGGTCACCCTGCGAGCCGAGCGGCTGCGCGGCCTCGGTGACGAGCACGGGGCGACCGAAGATGCGCCCCACGCCGTTGTCCTCGGGCCAGTAGACGATGACCGGCGTGCCCTGCGGCGTGGTGGCGTTCTGCAGCTGCTGCTCCACGTCGCTGTGGCAGAGCCACACGGCGCGCGTGCGAGCGGGCGCGTACAGGCGCGACCACATCTTGCTGACGTTCCCGTACGCGACGGTCCCGGCGGCCTGACCCGACTCCTTGGTCTGCACGACTAGGGCCGGCGAGTTCAGGATGCCTTGAGGCTGGCCGCTGGTCCCCGCGCCGTTGATGAGCAGGTCGTTCACGCGGAACGCGAGGCGGTCGATGACGGCCTGCTTGAGGTAGGCGTCCAGCGCGGCGCCACCGTCCTCCACGAGCTCGTCGCTGACGGGCACGAGGATGTCGACCTTCTCCAGGCGCACCGTGCGGCCTTCCAGCGCGAACTTCGACTGCTTCAGCGCGGCGGCCTCCGGATCCATCGCGGGCTGCGGGCCCGTCGTGTACCAGGACGGCGCGGCATCGGCCGGGAGCAGCACGCTGTTGGACTTCGTCGGGTTGCGGTCGGTGAGCGCGAGCAGGCTCGTCTCGCCGAGCACCACGTCGACGACGGCGCGGCGCACGTCGGGTGGGACGAGGTACCCACCGTCGGAGCCGATGCCCTCTGTCGAGATGGTCGAGCCGGGCGCGGCGGCGAAGATGCCGAGGCGCGAGTCGACGGGGCCCTTCTTCGTGATGGCGTTGCGGACGGCGACGGCGTACGCGGCGAGCGAGCCGTTCCAGGCGGTCTTCATGGTGTGCTCCTTCGTGGCGCGAGCGTCGCCCGGCCGGTCGGTGGGGGTGGTGCTGGGGATGGCCGCGACGACGTGCGGCGAGGGCCGGAGCGCGGCGCGCGGCTTGCGGCGGACCTCGCGAGCACCGGCCCGAGCGCGACGGTCGGCAGCGGCGAGCACGCGGCGCCGAACAGCCTCGCTCCAGATCGAGTCGTTGTACGTGGCGACGATCGCGGCCGGGTCAAGGACGCCGGCGGCCTCGTGGTGCTCCGAGCGCCGAACGATGACGTGGCGTCGCGCCATCAGTGGACCTCCGGGCTGATGCTGCCCAGCGCGCTCAGCACGCCGCTCATCGAGAGGGCCGGAATGGGGTCGACACCCTGGAAGACGGCGGTGCGCGCCGGCCCGTCGAGCCCTGCATACGCCTCACGCCCCTCTGCGATCGCGGCTTGACGCTCCTCCAGCTTCGCCAGGATGCCTGCGTGCGCCTCGGCAGCGATGACACGGAGCTCGGCGTCGATGGACGCGACGCGGCGGGCGCGCTCCGCGAGCTCGTCGAAGTGCTTCTTGAACTTCGTCATGTGGCCGAGGACGGCCTTCGCGTGCGCAAGCGCGTCGGCGGCACGGCGCGCGTCGAGCGTGGCGAGACGAGTCCGAGCCTCTGCAGCGGGCAGCTTCGCCTTGAGCGAGTCGACGTCCGCGATTCGGTTCTCGTAGGCGGCCTGGCCGATCTGGTCGCGGACTGTCGTTTCGGCGGCCTGCGCCTCCTTCACGGCCTGAGCCGCGGCGGCCTGCGCCTGCTCCGCCTTCACCACTTCCTGCTTGGCCTGCTCGGACGTCACGGGATCACCTCGCGTTGGGAGGAGTGGAGCCCGGCCCCCGGGACCTGGAGGAGCCGGAGCCGGGCCCCGGACGCAGCGAGCGAGGTGGGGCTCGGTGCGTCCGATCCGGTCGGCGCGAGGCCAGCACGTGCCGGGTTGGGCTGATGGGGCCTCCCCGCACCTCGCGCCGTCGATCGATCTCGGAACTGCACCGTGCGCCTCGTCGCTCACTGCTGACCCCAGCATTTCCGATGCTTCGGAAACGCGCACTATTAGTGCTTGCGCGATTCGGCGGACGCGAACGCGGAGGGCGAACGAGGACTTGCGCGAGCGCCGCTCGGCGGTGGCTACTTCACGACGCGGAGGCCGGGCTCGGCGAACTCGTCGTCGGGGTCCAGCGCGCCTGTGGCGGGCTTCACGGACTCGACACGCCCGCGGCTCGCGGGGTCGAGGCCGAACCGGGAGAGCATCCCGGAGGCGTTCTGCACCAGACGCGCGACGGCCGAGGGCGGCGCGAGCGGCGGCAGGTCATCGATCAGCGTGACGGCGCGCACGAGGAGACGGAAGGCCGTGTAGTCCGTTTCCGTGAACACGCTCAGCGCGTCGACCTGGCGGGCGAGCTCGCGCCAGTTGCGCTTGAAGGCGGCGCTCTCGCCGGTCGGAGGCGGCGGGACGCGCGAGGCGGCCGGAGTGGGCTCGTTGCGGGAGGAGCGATCAGCGCGGTAGGTGCCGCGCAGCTTCTTCACTCGGGACGGGACTCGGGTGGGCATTGCGGTCACCTCAGGGCGCGCTCGACGTCCTGCACCGTCAGGCCGAAGGTGCGGAGCCAGCCGGCCTCGTCGTTCACCGGAAGGCCCGCCGCGCGATGGACGGCGACGTTCTCGCAGAGGGCCCGGAATGCGAACACCGCGTGCACCGGGCGGATCACGAGGCCGGTCGCGTCGACGAGCGGGGCCAAACGGCGCCACATGCGAGCAGCGCCGGGGTACATGCCGTCGGGCGGTGCGGTCTTGGCGAGGCGGATGCGGTCGTCGTGGCGCATGGGGCCATCTTCGACCGTGACCGGGCTACGCGCACGCTTGGTGCGGGTACCGCAGGAAAGCGCCCGCGAGGGCGCGGGAGAACACCGAAGCCGGCGGTAGGAGGAGGGGTGGCGTCGGGTTACAGCCGGAATCCCACGGTTGCCCTCACATTCTTTCGTGCGGCGCGCGGGTCCTGGCGCACTGCTTGTAGAAATCGAGCCGCCCCGGGGTGCTCGCGCGTTGTCGTGGGCCGGCGTCGTCGTTCACGTCGTCGTCGACGAGGACGCCCGGTGCTCACGGGCTGCCGCCGGGTGGCGCTGGCGCGGCGAGTAGCGCCCGAACGCGGTGCCGGTCTGCGCAACCGCAGTCGTGCTGAGACCTTGCCGTTTACGGGTGTTTCGGGTCGCCAGAGCACCCGTAACACCGTAACACGCAGTGACTACGAGTAATTGCGGCCGTATGTTTCGCTGTTACGGGTTGCCGTGGTCCACCTGGGGCCGCGCGCGGCCACCACCCCGCGCTCTCTCCCACCCCGCGATTCGACGCAAACCCGTAACAGCGTAACAGTACGAGCTCAAACCCTCGGCCTTACTGGCTGTTACGGTGTTACGGCTTGCCAAAACGACCCGAAACACCCGTAACGGGTGATGACCCCCGCCCGCGTCGGTAGCGCCACGCTGAAGAGCGGAGCGCCGAAAGCCACGCGTTCACTTCCTGCCGTCCACCGCAGCCGTCGGAGCGCCGAGCGCATGGCATCGGCGCCCACGCGCCGAAGCGCTGAGCGCCTCGTGTCTCGTTCCTAGTTCCCGCAACGCGTACGCGTGTCGCCGTGGGCCGAAGCGCGACGCGCTCCGCGCTCAGGACTGGGACGGAGCGCCGACCGCTGCTAGCGCGGACGAACCACGTCGCGAGCACGGGCCTCGTTCGCGGCTCGACGCGCGACGCGCTCCGGATTCGGACGCGGGCGGCGACGCGGCCTTGACAGGAGGGACGCGGGGCTCGGCGCTTCGGCCGCGAAAGGGCCCAGCCATGCCGCTTCAGGCGTTAGCCATTTATCCAGACGCCGCATAACAGATCGAGATCCTTACGAATGCACGATCCGTGCGGACAAATCGTACGCACGAGCCGGCGCTACTCGCGACAGGATCGACAAACCCGATCCATGGTGCCCGCACGAACGGAGGCGAATGCCGGCAGGCCGCGAGCGCGATGGTCTAGGTCCACCGCACTCATCGGCCGGGCGACTCAGTGCTTCCGTTGCGGAGATGAACATGGGCAGCGACGAGAGCACGCGGACCCCGGAGGAGCGGCTGAAGGCGATCCTGACCTACCTCGCCGGGGAGGAGTTCACCAAGGACCTCGACACGCGGTACGCGAAGATGAGCACGTCGGATCTGTGCGTCGAGGCGCTCTGTGGCGTGATGCACGAGCACGGCGACTACATCGTCGAGGACGCGCGGCGCGAGTACGAGCCGAAGATCGAGCGGCTGTTCCTGGCGTGGCTCACCGACCCGGCGTCGCCAAGGATCACCCACGACCTGATCCTTACGCTCGCCGTGGCGTGTGGGCTCAAGGGCATCTTCGCGCACTGGGTGCGCGAGATCACCGAGCACGTCGCGTCCGTCAACGCGACGCTCACCATCACCGACGCGTAGCCATGCCCCCGCCGCTCGCCCGCGTCGCCCACCATGAGGCTGGCCACGCCGTCGTCGCCGAGAGGCTGGGCGCGTCGGTCCTCCTCGCCACCGTCGTCCCCACCACCATCGTCCCCGCCCCAGGTCTCCGCGCCGTCAGGGTCGCTAGGGTCGAACGCGAAGACGCACCATCGCGTGAGGACGACATCCTGATCGCGTACGCCGGCCCGCTCGCCGAAGCGCGACACGCCGGCCGCCCGCTCCCGTTCGCGCTGGGCCGGTCGCGCCGGCACGTGTCGCAGGCGGTCCTGCACTACGGCGGCAGCTTGGACCTCCAGGCGGCGGCGCGGGCGGCGGGGCTGGACAAGCAGTTCTCGGATGCGGGCGAGCGGCGGGCGTACATGCGGTGGCTTTGGGAGCGGTCGCGCGTGCTGGTGCGTCGGCGCTGGCGCGAGGTGGAGGCCGTCGCCGCGGAGCTCCTCGCCCGCCGAACGCTCTCGGGTGCGCAGGTGCGGCGCTGCATCGCGAGGGCCGGCGGCTGAACGAAGGAGGCCCGGCGCGCGAGGGAGGGTACGCGCCGGGCCCGGAGGTCGTCAGGGGATGGGGCCCCTGACAGCCCAATTCTGACCGACGTCCCGCAGACGCGCACGTCCGCAACCACTCGTGTCCGTTGCGCGATCTCGATGCATGCGACGCATTTCGTGCACGAAACCACGAACGCGTCGAAAAGGGTTTCACGTAACGTGCGCTGCCGCGCACCGACGGAGGAGACGCAATGGAGACGAACGGTTCGAACGCGAAGAAGAGGCCGTCCAGGGCGCCCGCGGTGAAGGTGGGGGTGAAGCTGCGCGAGCGGCGCGCGGCGCTCTCGCTCTCGCAGATGCAGCTCGCGGTCATGTCGGGCATCGCCCTGAACACGCTCCAGCGGGCCGAGGCCGGCGACTTCACCTACCGCACCGCCGTGCGGCTCGCGCCGCACCTCGACCTGGCCCCGGCGGACCTGCTGCCCGGTGTGAAGGTCTAGCAACGAGGCGCCTCGCGCGATGGGGCGCGGGCCACAACTGAGAGAGGGCGAGGGAGGAAGCAACACGTGACCGCATCATCCACCATCGTTCGGGCCCAGCCCGATCTCCAGACGCTCGCTCGCAAGAAGTGGGAGTCGAGCGGACTCGCCGAGAAGCACGCGAAGAGGATGCGGCTGCGCGCCATGACCGGGCAGCAGGTCGCCGACAAGGGCATCACGCCCGCGATGGCGGGCCTCCTCATTCCATACTTCGACGAGCACGGGACCCCGACCAAGTTCTGCCGGGTGCGGTTCCTCGACGAGGCGCGGACCGGCTTCCTCGCGCAGGCGACGAAGCCGCAGCGGTTCGCGCAGCCCGCCGGGACTCTGAACGAAGTCTACATGCCGCCGCTTCTGGACGGACCATGGGCCGAGGTTCTCACCGACCCCAACGTGGACCTGATCATCACGGAGGGCGAGTTCAAGGCGGCCTGCGCGTGCGCCCACGGGCTGCCGACGCTGGGACTCGGCGGGGTGGACGTGTGGCGGTCGAAGAGCCGCGGCCTACACATGCTGCCGACGCTCGCGCACGCGGAGTGGGCGAACCGGCGGGTCACGATCATCTACGACAGCGACCTCGCCACGAACCCCGACGTCCTGCGCGCACAGAACCAGCTGGCTCGCGCGCTGCTCGACCGCGGGGCACGCGTGCGGGTGGCTACGGTCACCCCGGCCGAAGGTGGCGGGAAGCAGGGGCTGGACGATCTGATCGTCGCCCACGGCCCGGAGGCGGTCGCCGCCCTCGTCGAGAGTGCGACCGCTCCCGACGAGGCGCTCGCTCTGCACGAGATGAACGCGGACGTTGTGTACGTGTTCGACCCAGGCGTCATCGTGGTGCAGCGCAAGCGGAAGGTCATCTCGCCCGACGCGTTCGCGACGCACGCGTACGCCAACCGGCGCTTCGAGCGCCACCTCGGGGAGGTCAACGGCGTCGCGAAGACGAAGGAGGTCAGCACCGCCCGCGCGTGGCTCGAGTGGGGTCACCGCAACGAGTTCGACCGCCTCATCTACGCTCCCGGCCAACCACTCGCCATCGAACGGATCGGCCACCGCGGCGAGTCGGAGCGCTGCTTCAACATGTGGCAGGGCTGGGGCGTCGAGCCGCGCGCCGGTGACGTTCGCCCGTGGCACCGCCTCCTCGACCACGTCTTCACGGGAGCCTCCCGCGAGCACCGCGTCTGGTTCGAGCGGTGGTGCGCGTACCCGATGCAGCACCCTGGAACGAAGCTCTTCACGTCGGTCCTGTTCTGGGGCGTCGTGCAGGGCATCGGGAAGTCGTTCACGGGCGACCTGCTGCGTGACGTGTACGGCAAGGGCACGAACGCGATCCTCGTCAACACGGACACGCTGGAGAGCGCCTTCAACGGCCTGCTGGCGAACCGGCAGTTCGTGCACGGCGACGAGATCACCGGGAACAACAACCGGAAGCACGCCGACAAGCTGAAGAACGTCGTCGTGCAGGAGCAGATGACGGTCAACGAGAAGTTCGTGCCTGCGTACGAGATCGACACCTGCGCCAATTACTTCTTCACGTCCAACCACCCCGACGCTTTCTTCCTCGAGGACGCCGACCGGCGCTTCTTCATCCACGAGGTGACCGCAGGCAAGCTGCCGTCCGAGTTCGTCCAAGACCTGCGCGCATGGCGGTTCGGCGGCGGGCCCGCGGCTCTGTTCCAATACCTGCTCAACCTCGACCTTGGCGACTTCGACCCGCGCGCGGCGGCGCCAATGACGGCCGCCAAGTTGGAGATGGTCCGTGACTCGAAGAGCGACGTGGGGCGCTGGGTGCAGGACCTCCGCATCGCCGACGACGCCGAAGAACCGAGCGCGCTGACCAACAGTTGCGACCTTCTCACCTCGACCGAGGTCCTGAACGCGTACGACCCGATGGACTCGGGCCGTGTCACTGAGGGTCGCATCGGGATCGAGCTCAAGAAGGCGCGCTTCGAGCGGCGGTTCCTGCGCATCGGGGAGCGCACGGAACGTCTCTGGGCCGTGCGGAACCGCAAGAAGTGGGCAGCCGCGAGCGACCGCGAATGGGTCGCACACCGCAAGGCGGCCCTCACTGCCAAGCCCAAGCGGAAGTTCTAGGGGAGGACGACATGAAGAAGAAGCCCGCCCTCGCGGACATCTACCGCCAGAGGTACCTGGAGGCGAACCGCTACCGCCTGGAGCTCCGTAACGACCTCCGGTCCGTGTGGATGGAGTGGCACGGCGTCCGCCCCGCCCGCCGTGACCGCACCCGCTTGCACCTTCTCGACCGCCGAGACCGCGAGGCGGTGGCACAGGGCGTCCCCAACCCGCTCCGCTGCGGGCTCGACCACGTCGAGCTCTGGGAGTGCGTCGAGACCGGGGACATGGTGGGCCTCACCTCCCAGCCGTACTTCGCGGACGAGGCCGAGGCGATGGCCGCGTGGGAGGAGCGGCTCAAGCCGCTCACGACGGACCACGGGTTCGTCGTGAGCGTCAGCTCGCCGGCGCACTCCTGGTGGTGGCCGCTGCACTCGCTCCTCATCGAGATCTGGCGCCGCGACTTCCGCGGCGTACCCGTCAAGTAGACCACGCCTCGCCCGCTCACCGTCGCGCCGCACTCCCTCGACCGACACGGCGCGACACCCGCACCTCACCGGACCCGAGTCCGGCAAACTTTGCTCGTAGTGGAGAGAGTTGTGATGAACACCGCCGTCCCGAACACCGCGCCCGAGGCGCTGCTCACCGCGAAGGAGGTCGCGGGGCTCCTCAAGGCGTCCGAGTCGATGATCTACAAGCTGCAGCGAGAGGGGCGTTTGCCGGCCATCCGCATCGGCTGGCTCCTCCGCTTCCACCCCGACACGGTCCGGGCGTTCATGCGCGGGGAGCCGATCCCGCCGAGGCCCGTCCGGGCCAAGTAGGAGAGGTCCATGAAGAGCAGGGTCCGTGGTCTGACGTTCCGCCCCGACGGTCGCGCCGTCATCCAGTGGGAGGACGGCAACTACCGTCAGCGGCAGGAGACCATCCCGTCGGCCGGGAAGGACGGCCGCCCGCTCACGCAGAAGGGCATCGAGGCCGAGGCGCAGCGCCGGCTCCACGAGTACCGGGAGCGGGCGAGGCGCGAGCGTCAGGGCATCGACGCGGCCTCGACCGAGTGGCTGCGGCGGCCGTTCTCGGATCTCATCGACTGGTGGTGGGACGTTCACGGCAAGACGCTCAAGTCGGTCGCCGTGCCCATCGCGCTGAACAAGCACCTGCGCCCGGACCTGGGCCACCTCCCGCTGCGCGAGCTCACGACGGTCGTGTTCCGGCGCTGGCTCGCCGACAAGGAGGCCGCCGGGCTCGCCCCGAAGACGAGGAACCACCTCCGCTGGTACGCGCTCAACGTCTTCGAGCTCGCCCGGGAGCAGGGCGGCCCGTGGGCGGGGCGGCCGAACCCGGTCGCCGACGTGCCGCGCGCGAAGGTCGTCGCGACGCCGAAGAAGATCCTCGAGCCCGCAGAGTGGAGCGCCGTGCTGGCTCAGGTGCAGGAGGAGTGGCGCGGTCCGGTCGCGCTCGGCCTCTATGCCGGCCTGCGAGCCGGTGAGGTCTTCGGGCTGCGGAAGGAGGACGTCGACCTGCGCGCCGACATCATCATGGTGGCGCGGTCATGGGACGCGCCGCGGACCAAGGACGGGAAGTCACTCCCCGTCCCCGTCGCACCGGGCCTCAAGCCGTTCCTCGTCGAGGCGATGAAGTCGCCGGGGCCGTTCGTCTTCCCACAGGCCGACGGCTCAATGCAGCCGCGTGACCTGCGCCTCGGCAAGATGCTGCGCGCCGCCATCCGGGAGGCGGGCGTGGTCGACGGGTACGAGCACCGCTGCCGCGCGTGGCGCTGCGGGTGGCGCGAGCGACACCAGACCGCCGACCTACCCGAGGCGTGCCCGCGCTGCGGGAAGGCGGCGCTCTGGGCGCGTCCTCTCCCCCGCCACGTCACCTTCCACGGCACGCGGCACAGCTTCGGGACGGCCGTCGTGCGGAGCGCCGGGCTCGCGGTGGCGCAGAAGCTGCTCCGCCACAGCGACCCGCGCCTCACGGCGAACACGTACACGCACCTGGACGATCGGGACGCGCGGGCGGCGGTGGCGGCCGTGCAGGCGGCGGTCGACGCGGCCAGCACTGCGCCAGCACTGCACGACCCCGAGACCGAAACGGCGAAGCCCCCGGAGCCGGCGCTTTCGCGAGCGGTTCCGAGGGCTTCTGAGTCGGGGAGACAGGATTTGAACCTGCGACCCCTTGGTCCCGAACCAAGTGCTCTACCAGGCTGAGCCACTCCCCGATGCTGCAGATCGTCGGTGCTGCACCGCGCCTCGGGAGGGCTCGGTCCGACGCAAGGCCGCGTAGATACTGCCCGAGGCCGGGGGGTGTCAAGGGCGAACGCGACGGAGCGCTCGAGGCCGGCGCGCAGGGCGAATCGAGCGCATCGGAGCAGGCCGCGCCGCTGTCCGGGCTACGTCGGAGCTTCGCTCCGACGGGACGCTGCGCGCCTGCCAGAGGCGACCCGCTGCGAGCACGCGGCCGGCTGCCGGTCCGCCTGCAATTGGCACCGCGCGCACGGGGCGCCCCTCCGGGGCATCTGCGTCCGCACCGGCGACCCGCGCAGGGGTATCGTCCAGGAATCGGAGCCTCCCGTGCGCTCTCCTCGAGGCGGTCTCGAGCGCGGGGACGGCGGGTGGAGGGAGCGGAGCATGCCCGGCGACAGCCCGGCCGTCCTGTGGATGAAGTCGGTCGCCGGCATCGCGTGGCTGCAGCTCGTCCTCGCGGCCGCGCTGTTCGGGTCGGCCGGGACCCTGCGCTACTGGCAGGCGTGGCTGTACTGGAGCGTCTTCCTCGGGGCGGTGCTCGTCATCACGATCCACTTCCTGCGGCACGACCCGGACCTCATCCGCCGCCGGCTCGCCGTCGGACCCGTGGCGGAGCGGCGCCGCGTGCAGCAGGTGGTCCAGGCGCTCGCGACGCTCTGCTTCCTCGCGCTGTTCGTGGCGTCGGGGCTGGACCGGCGCTTCCGGTGGTCGTCGGTCCCCTCCCCGGTCTCGCTCGCCGCGGACGCCCTCGTCGTCCTGGGCTTCGCGATCGTCTTCCTCGTGTTCCGGGAGAACAGCCACACGTCCGCCCTGGTCGAGGTGAGCGCCGGTCAGCGCGTCGTCTCGACGGGGCCGTACCGCCACGTGCGGCACCCGATGTACGCGGGCGCGCTCCTGCTCCTCGCGGCGACGCCGCCCGCGCTCGGCTCGCTCGTGGCGCTGCCGTTCGTGGTCGCGCTCGCGGGCGTGATCGTCGCCCGCCTCGTGGACGAGGAGCGGCTGCTCGCGTCCGAGCTCCCGGGGTACCGCGCCTACTGCGGCGAGGTCCGGTACCGGCTCGTGCCTCGCGTCTGGTGAATACCGGCCCGGCCCTGCCCGGCGCGGCTGCTCACCGCACGCAGACCGCCTCCATCTCCTCGACCTCCTTCGGCACCGCCTCGGTGAGGTTCACGGGGCCGTCCGCGGTGACGAGCACGTCGTCCTCGATCCGGATCCCGACGCCGCGCATCTCCTTCGGCGCGGCCTCGTCGTCCTCGGCGACGTAGATCCCGGGCTCGATGGTCACGACCATCCCGGGCACGAGCGCGCGGGACTTGCCGTCGACGTAGTAGTCGCCGACGTCGTGCACGTCCATGCCGAGCCAGTGGCTGGTCCGGTGCATGTAGTACTTGCGGAACGACTTGTCGGCGATCCGCTCGTCGACCGTCCCCTGCAGGAGCCCGAGCCCGATGAGCCCCTCGGTGAGCTTGCGGACCACGCCCTCGTGGATGCCGTCGATGGTCGCGCCGGCGCGGACCGCGAGGATCGCGTCCTTCTGCACGCCGAGGCAGAGATCGTAGAGCGTCCGCTGCGGCTTCGTGAACTCGCCGGAGACCGGGAACGTCCGGGTCACGTCGGCGGTGTACCAGTCGTACTCGCCGCCCGCGTCCACCAGGCACACGTCGCCGTCCTTCAGCGGCGCGTCGCCGGCGCGGTAGTGCAGGATCGTCGAGTTCGCGCCGGCGGCGACGATCGTCCCGTAGCCGGGGCCCGTCCCGCCGCGACGCCGGAAGGCGTACTCGATCTCCGCCTGGACCTGGAACTCCTTGCGGCCCGGCTGCCCGTCGCGCATCGCCGCCATGTGGGCCTCGGCGGTGATCTCGGCGGCCCGGCGGAGCTTCGCGATCTCGTCCGGCGCCTTCACGAGCCGCAGCTCGTGCAGGATCCGGCCGGGGTCGACCACCCCCCCGGGCGGCATCTTCCCGAGGCGCGCCGCGGACCGGAGCCCGGCGAGGATCCGCGGGAGCCGCGCGTCCCATGCCTCGTCGAAGCCGATCCGCCACCAGAGCGTCGCCGCGCCCTCGACGAGGTCGGGGAGCCGCGTGTCCATGTCCGCGACGAGGTACGCCTCGTCGGCGCCGTACAGCTCCTTCGCCCCCTCGAGGCCCGCGCGCCGCCCGGTCCAGATCTCCCGCTCGCGATCGCGGGGCCGGACGAACAGCACCAGCTTCCGCTCGCCCTTCCGCGCCGCGAACACCGCGCAGCCCTGCGGCTCGTCGAGGCCGACCGCCCAGGCGTGGTCGGAGTCCTGGCGGAACAGGTACTCGGCGTCGTGGTTCCGGAGCTTCTCGTCCGCGGCGGGCAGCACCATCACGCCGCCGCCGCGCCGCTCCATCTCCTCGAAGATGCGGGCGCGGCGCGTCGCGTACACGGTCGGGTCGAAGGACATGGCGCGAGGAGATATAGACAATCAACGGCTGCCCGGCCAGCGCGCTCCGCACCAGGCCTCGAACGCCGCGCGCGCCTCCGGCGGCGCGTCCGGCGCGGGCTCCAGCCAGAGCGTGTCCTCCGGCGCCGCCTCGAGCGGCACCTCGACCTGCACCAGCTCGTCGCGCCGGAAGACCGTGAGCGACACGCGGCCGCCCGGCCCCTTCTCGCAGAGCCGGTCCCACAGCGCGGCGCGGTCCACCCGGAACCCGCCCTCGGCGAGGAGCTCGTCCTCCGCATACAGGCCCGCCTTCCAGGCCGGGCTGCCCTCCCGGACCGTCTGGACCGTGAGCTTCGGCCCCGCCGCGAGGTCCGCGCCGAGCCACCCCGCCGGCGGCCGGCCGTTCTCGGCCTTCGGGGGCGTGCCGCCCTTGTCGTCGAAGCCGGTCGAGGCGCGCCGGTGGAGCTTCAGGCCCACGAGGTCGAGGTCCAGCGCGAGCGGCTCCACGCCGCGGACGAATCGATCGAAGAAGCTCCGCGCCGCGTCGGCCCCGAGGAGCTCGCCGGCGACCCGCTCGACGCCGTCCTCGGGCACGCCCCTCTCGGCGTGGCGCGCGAGCAAGGTCCGGAGCAGCACGTCGAGCGACGAGCCCGCGCGTCGCAGCGCGAGGTCCAGCGCGAAGGCGACCAGCTCCCCCTTGAGGTAGTAGGAGATGGTGCTGTTCGGCGTGTTCTCGTCGGGCCGGTACAGCTTCACCCACGCGAGGAAGCTCGACTCCTCGACGCTCGTCTTCCGCGCGCCCGGCGCGCGCTCGAGCAGCGTGAGCGCCTGGCCGAGGTTCTTCAGGTGGCGCTTCGCGTCCACCAGGCCGGACCGCACCATGGCGAGGGCCTCGTAGTACGAGGTCGCCCCCTCGAACCACCAGAGCAGGCGCGTGTACTGCTCCCGCGTGTAGTCGTACGGCACGAAGGCGGCGGGCCGGAGCCGCTTCACGTTCCACACGTGGAAGAACTCGTGCGCGACGAGCGCGAGCGTCTCCTCGTAGGTCTCGCGAGGGAAGAACTGCATCCGCCCGACGTTCAGCGTGGTCGAGCGCGCGTGCTCGAGGCCGCCGCGGCGCTTCTCGGTGAGGTGGACGATGAAGAGGTACCGGTCGTAGGGCAAACCGCCCATCAGCTCCGCGAGGACCTCGACGATCTTCCGCGTGTCCTCGACGAGCCGCGCCTCGTCCACGTTGCCGCGACCCCACAGGACCATCGCGTGCGGCTTCCCGGCCGCGGTGAAGCGGAGGGTGCGGTGCGTCCCGATCTCCACCGGCGAGTCCGCGAGCTCGTCGTACCCACGCGCGGTGAACACCGCCGGGCCGCCGTCCAGCGCCGTCGCGACCTCCCACCCGTCCGGCGCGTCGAGCTCGAGGACGTGCGGCTCGCCCTCCCGGCCGGGCACGTACGGGAGGACGGCGGCGCCGTTCAGGTACCCGTGCGTGCCGTCGAGGTGGGCGGTCCGGACGGTCAACTCGTTGGCGTACACGCGATATCGGACCACCACGCGGTCCGCGCCTGCGGCAGCGACGCGCACCCGGTGCTTGTCGAGCCGCTGCACGGCGAGCGTACGCCCCGCGCCGTCCTCGGCATGCAGCCCCTCGACGTGGCGGGCGTACTCCCGGACGAGGTAGCTGCCGGGCGTCCACACCGGGAAGCAGAGCTCGGCGAACGGGCCGGGCCGCTCGACGGCGACCTCGACATGAAACAGGTGCGAGTGAGGCTCGGGCATCGCGACGCGGTAGCGCATGCGGAGCTGAAATGTAGCCCGGGATCAAGTCTGCGCCCCGCACTTCTTGCTACGGTCGCGCGGCACTGGGGGATCGGCGGTGGATGGTTCGACACAGCGGAGCGTCACCCCGATCGGCGACCGCCGCGAGCCCCTGCTCAGGCTGTACCTCCTCGGTCGCTTCGAGGTCGTCCGGGAGGACGTCCCCATCCCCCCGCAGGCCTGGCGCCGCCGCCGCCCCGCCGATCTCCTGAAGCTCGTGGCGCTCTCCCCGCGCCGGACGCTCACGCGGGAGCAGGCGATCGAGGCGCTCTGGCCCGACAAGGACCCCGCGAGCGGCGCCAACAACCTGCACCGCGCGCTGTACGACCTCCGCCAGATCCTCGGCGGCCGCTGGGTCGACATCGAGCGCGGCCACCTCAAGCTCCGCCAGGACGTGTGGGTCGACGTGGACGCCTTCGAGCGCGCCATCGAGGCAGGCGGTCGCGAGCGCTGGGCGGAGGCGGTGTCCCTCTACCGCGGCGATCTCTCGCCGGAGGATCTCGAGTCGACGTGGCTCGTGTCGCGGCGCTCCGTCCTCCGGTCGCGATTCGCGGAGGCGGCGTACCCGCTCGCGCGCGCGGCCGCGGACGAGGGCGACGCGAGCGCGGCGATCCCGCTGCTCCGGCGCCTCCTCGAGGTCGACCCGGCCGGCGAGGATGCGCACCAGCTCCTCATGAAGCTCCTCGCCGCATCCGGCCGGCGCGCCGAAGCGCTCCGCCAGTACGACGCCTGCGAGTCGGCGCTCCGCGCCGCCGGCCGCGCGCCGACCGACGAGACGCGGGCGCTCCGCCAGGCGATCCAGCGCGGCGAGATCGGGCCGGCGCAGGCGCGCGCCGGGCTCGACGGCGCTCGCCGCGCCGCGCGGCGGCTCCTCGGGTCGACCGAGCCCGCGCCTGTGCGCGGCCGGGCGGCGATCCTCCTCTTGCTCGAGTCGCTCGCGGAGAAGGGCTCGGGGGTGCTCTTCCTGCTCGGAGAGCGGGGCGTCGGGAAGACGCGCATCGCCGTCGAGGGCGCCCGCATCGCCCAGGCGCGCGGCGCGACGGTGCTCACCGGCATCGCGACCGCGGAGGGGACCGCGGGCGCGGGCGCGCCGTACGGGCTGTTCGCCGACCTCTTCCGCGAGGAGGCGCGCGTGCACCCGGGCGCGCCCGACCCGTTCGCGACCGGCGCGCTGCCGTCCGGTGGCTCGCCGGAGGCGATCCGGCTCCGCGTCCTCGACGCGGTGATCGCCGCGCTCGCGACGCTCGCCGACGGCCGGCCGCTCTGCCTCGTCCTCGAGGACGTGCACGAGGCGGACGAGTCCTCCCTGAACCTCCTCCACTATCTCGCGCGGCGCGCGGCCGAGCTGCGCCTGTCCATCATCGCGACCTGCCGCGAGGAGGCGATCCACGCCGGGACGCCCATCCAGATGGCACTCGCGCACCTCGACGGCAGCCGCCTCGCCCGGGGCGTCCGGGTGCCGCGGCTCGGCCTCACCGCCACGCGGGAGCAGGTCGACGACCTCCTCGGCACGCGCGCGCCCGACGCGCTCGTGGCGCAGATCTACCGGGCGACCGACGGGTGCCCGGCGCTCGTCGAGGAGGCGGTGCGCGCGCACGCCGAGCCGGGCCAGCAGGTCCCCGCCGATCCGTCCGCCGCGCTCCGGGCGCGCGTCGCGCGGCTCGGCGCGCGGGCCGAGGCGCTCCTCGCCGCGGCCGCCGTGGCGGGGCGCCGCTTCGACTTCGAGCTCGTCCGGCCCGCGACCGGGCTCACCGCCCACGAGGCGGTGACCGCGCTCGAGGCCTGCCTCGACGCGCGGCTGCTCGACGAGGACGGCGCCGGATACCACTTCCACGACGCGCTCGTGCGCGAGGTGATCTACGACGGCCTCGCGCCGGAGCGGCGCGCGGCGCTCCACGCCGCCATCGCCGACGCGATCGAGGCCGCCGCCGGCCACGCCGCGCCCGCCGAGGCGCTCGCGCAGCACCGCCGCCGCGCCGGCCAGCGCGAGCGCGCGATCCGCCACCTCGTCGCCGCCGGCCATCGGGCCGCGGACCGTGCCGGCCTCTCCGAGGCGCTCGCGTTCTTCGCGGAGGCGCTCGAGCTGCTCGGGCCGGAGGACGGCGCGGCTCGGCTCGAGCTGCTCGACGCCATCGGGCGCGTCCGCCTCCAGCTCGGCGAGGTGACCGAGGCGGCGCGGGCGTTCGGGGACGCGGCGCGACTCGAGGGTGCCGGCGGGTTCCGGCCCGCCCCCGAGCAGCGCGCGCGGGCCCACCGCCTCGCCGCCGTCGCGCTCGCGGCCGGCGGGGATCTCGCCGCCGCGGACGCGGAGCTCGAGGACGGCCTCGCCGCCGCCGAGGGCCACGCGCCCGAGGAGAGCGCCGCGCTCCTCCACCTCCGGGCGCAGCTCCTCTGGCACGCGGGCCGCCACGAGGCGGCGGCCGCCGCCGCGGACGCGTGCGTCGCGGCCGCCGCGCAGGCGGGCGACGCGGATCTCCTCGCCCGCGGCGAGGACGTCGGCGCGCTCGCTCGCGGGATGCTCGGGACGGCGCTGCCGGCGACCGGGGCTGCCGCCGCCCCCGCGGATCACCTCCGCCAGGACACCACGCCCGAGCACCTCGTGGAGGTGCACGCGATGCTGTGGGACCGCGACCTGCTCGGCGACGTGCCCGCCGCGGACGTCGCGCGCGCCGCCGGCCTCCTCGTCGAGCGCGCGCGGCAGCGCGACGTCCCCGAGGCGCTCGCCGCAGGGCGGCTCGGCGAGGCGACCTGCGCCATCGCCGCGGGCCAGCTCGAGGCCGCCGAGCTCGCCGTCCGCGCCGCGCTCGACGGCTTCCGCGCCGCCGGCTCCGCGTTCGGCGAGGCGCTCGCCATGGAGCGGCTCGGCACCGTCCTCACGATGCGGGGGCGGCTCGACGAGGCGCGCGAGCTGCTCGGGGACGGCATCGTCGTGGCCGAGCGCGCCGCGCTCCGGCGGCACGTGCTCCTCCGGCTGCACGCCGCCGAGGCGCGCAACCGGCTCGCGGCCGGGTTCGCCGGCGCCGCGGAGGACGCGGTGAAGGAGGCGAGCGAGACCGCCGCGCGGCACGGCGAGTGCGCGTCGTGCGACGCGGCGCTCCGCCCGGAGGCGATCCGGGTGGCGCTCGCCCGCGGGCGGATCTCGGACGCGGACGCGGAGGCGACGCAGCTCGAGGAGCTCGCCCAGGCCCGCGGCGGCCGCGTGCTCCTCGCGATCGCGCGCCTCGCCCGCGCGCGCGTCCTCGCCGCGCAGCGCCGGTCCGACGACGCGCTCGTGGCGCTCGCGCAGGCCCGCGCCGGGTTCGTCGCCGCCGGGCACCGGGCGGAGGCGGCGCGCTGCGTCCGGCTGGAGAAGGGGCTCAGGGGCACGGCGGGGCTCCCGGCCGCGCTCCTCGAGCTCGACGCGCTGGTCGTGGTCGACCGGGACGCCTGACGCGCCACCCGTGACCTCGACGCCCGCCCGGGCGCCCCTTACAGTCTCGCGCGATGGATCCCTACGGCCTCCGCCGCGTCGTCTCGCCTCCCGGCGTCCTCCCGCAGCGCGCCGAAGTGCTCGACCCGTCGCTGCCGCTCGGCGAGGACGAGCTCGCGATCTCCGTCGAGGCGCTCAACGTGGACGCGGCGAGCTTCCGCCAGATCGAGGGCGCGGTCGGGCGCGACCCCGACCGGATCGCCGCCGAGCTGCTGCGGCTCGTCCGCGCGCGCGGGAAGCTGCACAACCCGGTCACTGGCTCGGGCGGCATGCTCATCGGGCGCGTCTCCGCCGTCGGACCGCGCCACCCGGCCGCCGCGGTCCTCCGGCCGGGCGACCGGATCGCCACCCTCGTCTCGCTCACGCTCACGCCGCTCCGCCTCGACCGGATCCGCGCGGTGCGCCCCGAGATCGACCGCGTGGAGTGCGACGGGGAGGCGATCCTGTTCGCGACCGGGCTCTGGGCGGAGCTCCCGGAGGATCTGCCGGAGACGCTCGCGCTCGCGGCGCTCGACGTGTGCGGCGCCCCGGCCCTCGTCGCCCGGCACGTCCGCCCCGGCCACCGCGTCCTCGTGCTCGGGGCCGGGAAGTCGGGCGCGCTCGTCGCCGTGCAGGCGCGGGAGAGCCTCGGCGCGACCGGCGCGCTCCTCGTCGCCGACCGCTCCGAGGCGGCGCTCGACGCGCTCGCCACCCTCGGCGTCGCCGACGCGCGGCTGCGGGTGGACGCGACGGATCCGCTGGCGGTCCTCGCGGAGGTGGAGGCGGCGGGCGGCCGCTGCGACGTCGTCGTGAGCTGCGCCAGCGTCCCCGGCACCGAGATGGCGGCAATCCTCTCCGCGCGCGACGGCGGGACGGTCGTCTTCTTCTCGATGGCGACGAGCTTCACTGCCGCCGCGCTCGGCGCGGAGGGCGTCGGCAAGGACGCGACGCTCGTCATCGGGAACGGGTACGTCCCCGGGCACGCGCGGCTCACGCTCGAGCTCCTCCGGCGCAATCCGGCCCTCGGTCGCCTGTTCCAGGAGCGCTACGCACGATAGGGGAGCGGCACCCACCCGCCCGCTCGCCCGTGTCCCCGGTGGAGGTGTCGCGCGTGGGCGACACCATGGGGCCGCCGCGGTTCGCCCGTGACACCCGGGTCGCGGCTGCACCGCCGCGATCACGGGAAACGCACGCGGATCGTCGCGGATCCGAACTTGCACAACCGGCGGATGGCCCCGCGCTGCACGTCGAACGTCAGGGGTCTGGGGCATGCTTCGCCCCACGAACAGGGTGCACCGGATGCCTGCCTGCCTATCCGCCATTCATGCCGAGACGCGCCTTGCGCGCCCCATCCGCGTCCTGCTGGTGGAGGACGACCTCGACCTCCGCGGCGCCCTCGCCGACCTCCTCCGCCTCGAGCGGATGGAGGTCGTGGAGGCGGAGAACGGCCTCGACGCGCTGCTTCACCTCCGGACCGTGAAGCCCGCGCCCGACGTGATCGTCCTCGACCTCGACATGCCGGTCATGAGCGGCCGCGAGTTCCGCGAGGCGCAGCTTCGCGAGCCGACGGTCGCGGCGGTGCCGGTCATCCTGCTCTCGTCGCACCGCGTGGCCGGTGTCCCCGCTGCCGCGGTGCTCGAGAAGCCGTGCGCCCCGGAGCGGCTGCTCGCCACGATCGCGCGCGTCGCGGGCGCCGCGTCGCCACGGTAGACTCCCGCGTCGCGGGGCCGTGGCGGAACTGGTAGACGCAGGGGACCGCTCTGCCGTGACTTTCCGGACCTGACGCGCGTCGGGCCACGTCCCCGCTGATCTCGTCCCCGAGTCGCTCGATCGCGATCGGCACCGCGCGCGCGTCTCTTGCCCGCGCGTGGGCCCGACTCCGCCGGCGGTGCCTGTATCCGGGCGTCGCCCCCCGCGTACTCACCGAGAGGTCTCCCCTCCGCGATCCAGGCGCGGTGCGGGAACCGAAATGGACTCGGGCAATAGTGCCCCATGCTGGACGAGATTGAGGTCGACATGAGAAGCAGAATTCCCGGATTCCGTTCCGCCGTGATGACGCCACTCGTGGTGCTTGCCCTGACCGCGGCGTGCGGAGGCACCAACGACACGGGCTCCGGGACCCCCGACCCGTCGGGCGCGAACCCCGGCCAGCCGTCGACGCTGATGCTCACGACGGACGCCCGGCTCGGCAGTCACCTCGTCGACGGAAGCGGCCGGTCGCTCTATTACTTCGCGAAGGACATCCCGGCGAGCGGCACCCAGGCCGCGGTCTCGAACTGCAATGCGGGCTGCCTCCCGATCTGGCCCATCTTCGACGCCGACGGCGCGGTCGCGCAGGGGATCAACGCGGCGGACGTCGGCCAGATCACCCGCTCCGACGGAAGCAAGCAGACGACGTACAAGGGATTCCCCCTCTACTACTACGCCGGCGACGCGGCGGCAGGCGACACCCAGGGCGAGGGCGTGAACGGGATCTGGTACGTCGTGCACGACCCGACCTACTCGATCGCGCAGCTCAGCAAGGCGAACGAGGCGGCGACCTATCTGACGGACGGTGCAGGCCGCGCCCTGTATTCCTTCGCCCGAGACACCGTCGGCACGCGCACGACGTCACCGGTCACTGCCTGTACGAGTGGCCCGTGCATGACGAGCTGGCCCACCTTCCTCACGGACCAGGTCACGGTGCCGAGTGATCTCGTCGCGGCCGACTTCACCGTCTACACGCGCGCGGACGGCACGCGCCAGTCGGCGTACAAGGGGCACCCCCTGTACTACTACGCCGGCGACACCGCCCCCGGTCAGACCAACGGTCGAGGCGTGCCCGGCTGGCAGACGATCGACCCGACCGCGCCTTGATCGCGTGGCGTCGCGGCGACGGAGGTGGTCCGTCGAGGACCCAGGCCCGTGGCGCAGGGGCTCGCTCCAGGAGCCTCCGCGCCCGAGGCCGTCTCATCCGATGTCCCCCGAACATTCACGATTCCGCTCCCCAGGAGCCCCTCATGCAACGAGCCGTCACGAAGTGGACGCAGTTCCTTCTCGTCGTCGCCCTGGTCGCCTGGCCTCGGCCTTCACCGAGCGCCCCGCTCCAGGCCGACACCTCGGCAAGTGCGCTCGTCATCCGCACCGGCAGGAACGGCCTCCTCCGCGCCCTTTCCCACGATCACCAGTTCACCCCCGCTGTGTGGCAAGCCGAGGTGAATTTCGATCCGAACCATCCGCAGGAGGTCCACGTGGACGTGCGGATCGACGCGGGCACGCTGCACGACCAGGCCGCGCGCCTCGCGCCGAAGCTGCGGGCCTACGTGGATCGCGAGGCCGCCGGGCCGGAGGTCCTCGACGCGCAGCGCTACCGGGAGATCAGGTTTCACGGTGAGTCGGCGAGCACTCGAGGCGAGGGCGACGGTCTCGAGGGCGTGCTGCACGGGGCGCTGTCGCTCCACGGCGCGACGCGGCCGCTCGACGTCCCGTTTCACGCGCGCATGGATGCGCTCGGCTACCGCGTCGCCGGCAGCGTTCGTTTCCGTCAGACGGACTTCGGGATGACGCCGTTCTCGACCGCCGGAGGGTCCATTGGCGTCGATGACGAGATCCAGGTGGATTTCGATCTCGTGCTCGTCCCCGCGTCAGGGGCGGCCAGGAGCGCAAGTCGCCTCGGGGCGCGGTGAGGACCATGGGTGAGCGCCAGTGCACGAGCTGCGCCTCGACCCCATCGTTCGATTCCCCGATCCCGGTCCTGAGGCCGTGGCGGAACGGGTAGAGGCAGGGGGCCTGACGCTCAACCGGCTCAACCCTGCGTGAATGCTCCCGACGAGGCTGGGTTCGAATGCCTCGTTGCTCGAGCGGTCAACGGCTCCTCCTCGGCATGGCAACCGCCGACGGGTTGCCGCTCCATCGACGGTATCGCCTTCACTTCCCGTTGGGCTCTGGCCGCGGCGCACCGCACCTCCTATCGTCGAACCGGGCGAGCCCGCACGGTTCGCCGCCTTGGACAATCACCAATCGATGGGGGTATCGGGATGAATTGGTTCCTGCGAACGTCCGCTCGATCTCTTTCAGCGTCGGTGCGCTGCTCCTCGCACTCCGTGGCGTTCATCGCGATGGCGGCGCTCACCGGCGTACCAACGCTGGCGCTCGCACACCCACCGTGCTGCGTCCAGTGTGTGAACCCGCACGGTGAGACCATCCCATCGGCGGGATCGCTACCCGTGTGCTCGGTCGGCTTGCTCCCGAGCGCGAACGCCTTCCGGGCGGGCGAGAATCCGGACGGCTTCTTCCTCGTCGGCACCACGACCGGGCAGGAGGGTGCCGCCTGCGGTAGCGGTACATCGGATGTCGTCCTGATCGACCTGGGCACGGGCCTGACGTTCGCGGGCCCCGGCCCGGGTGGCGACTTCCTCAACGGGACCACGCTCAAGTATACCCAGGCTCCCGGCACCAAGGTCCCGGACGTGGACAAGATCGGCAGCACGAACGGCAAGGCCGGGGCGGTGGACTTCCACCTCAAGGGCGCCGGCGATTTGGAGGTATGCTCCGTCGAGACCGAGACGTGCGTAACCTGCCACGTGCCGCCGCCGCCCAAGTAGACGCCGAAGGAGTCGAGCCGGCGCCACCCACCCGCCACGTGCGTCACGATCGTCTCCGCCACTGACACGGTCGGTCACGAGCACCACGGGTCACGATCGCGGGCGCGCCAGCGGCGCAGTGAAGCAAGTGGAGCAGGCAATGGCGCGGTGGGATTCGTCCTGCCGCGCCTTCCGCATGTGTGTTCACACCCGCGAAGCCCAGGCCCCGGCGCGCTCTTCCCCTCCGAGGAACGCGAATCGCCTCTCGGGCGACGCCGTGGGCGAGGGTGGTCGCGCTCGATGCGCAGCCTCAGGCAGCCCATGCCTGAAAGCGACGTTTCACGGACAGCGATTCCGCTGTAGATTCGATTGCCTGGGGCCGTGGCGGAACTGGCAGACGCAGGGGACTTAAAATCCCCCGCCGGTCAACCCGGCGTCCCGGTTCGACCCCGGGCGGCCCTACTCTCCCGCGCGAGCGCTGCGGGCGCCGACGCGCAGCGCTTCGAGAGGCGCCGGGGCTGGTGCCCGGGATCACGGACCGCTGCCGCGGCCGCGCACCTTCATGAACGCATCCGCCGCTCCGTAAGCCTCGTGCGCGAGGGCCTCGAAGTTGGGGTCGAGACCCTGACCGCCGGCGAGGCGCCCCGAGATCCATGCCTGCATGAAGCGCGACGCGAGCTCGTCGCGCTCGGTCCAGCGGCCACCTGTCTGTGTCTGGTCTGGCATGCCGTAGGCTTAGCCGGGCGCGCTCGGCCGTGAGGGCTCCCGACGAGGTGTTCGACGCTCGGGCCGGCAGGCGAATGGCGTGGCCCCTACGGGTTCGCGCCCGCGCCCGCCTGCGAGCCCCGCCGCGCCTCGATCGTCGCGAGGAGCTTTCCGAACGGCTCCGCGAAGAGCCGCACGCCGTCCTTGAGCAGGCGCTCCGTCGCGTCGTCCAGCGAGATCCCGAGCTCGGCGAGCGCGTCGATCGTCCGATGCGCGCCGTCGACGTCGGCGTCCAGCGTCCGCGCGACGCGGCCGTGCTCCCGGAACGCGTCGAACGTGGCGGGGGGCATCGTGTCGACGGTGTCCGGGCCGATGAGCTCCTCGACGTACATGACGTCGCGATAGCGCGGGTCCTTCGTGCTCGTGCTCGCCCAGAGGAGCCGCTGCGGTTTCGCGCCGAGCGCCGCGAGCCGGGCCCACCGCGGCGTCGCCGTGAGCGCGCGCCAGTCCTGATACGCGAGCTTCGCGTTCGCGATCGCCACCCGACCGCGCAGCTCCGCCGCCCGCTCCCGGACCCCTGGCGCGGCGTCGCCGGCCGCGCCGACGGCGTCGAGCTGCCGGTCCACGAGCGAATCCACGCGCGACACGAAGAAGCTCGCGACGCTCGCGACGCGGGACAGGTCCTCGCCGCGCGCAGCCCGCGCCTCGAGCGCCGCGAGGTGCGCCTCCGCGACCCGCGCGTACCTGGCCCGGGAGAAGAGGAGCGTGATGTTCACGTTCACGCCCTCCGCGAGGAGGTCGCGGATCACGGGGAGCGCCTCGGGCGTCCCGGGGACCTTGATGAGCACGTTCTCGCGATCGAGCGCGCGCCACAGCCGCCGCGCCTCGTCGCGCGACGCCCCGGCGTCGTGCGCCACCACGGGCGACACCTCGAGGCTCACGTACCCGTCGCCCCGCGCGGTCCGCTCGTAGACCGGCCGGAGGAGATCGGCGGCCGCCCGGATGTCCCGCAGCGCGAGCGTCTCGTAGATGGTCTTCGCGTCGAGCTCCGCCCGCGGCAGCAGCGTCACGAGCTCCTCCTCGTAGTCGCCCGTCCCCGCGATCGCCTTCTCGTAGATGGAAGGGTTCGTCGTGAGGCCGGTGAGCCCGTCCTCCTCGACGTAGCGCGCCAGCTCGCCCGACACGAGGTTCCCGCGCCGGAGGCTGTCGTACCAGACGCTCTGGCCGTAGCGGGCCAGCTCGCGGAGCGGATTCGCCATGTTCGCCCTCCTCTCCTGCTCGTCCTAGTCGTCCAGCTCGCCCGCGTCGGCCACGCCCGAGTCCGGCTCGCCGAGCTCGGGCGTCTTCTCGCCGGGCTGCCGATCCTTCAGGACCCGCTCCACCACGTCATCCGCCGCGGACGCGCCGCGCGACGGGCGCTGCTCGTCGGACGGCGGCCCGCCCGAGGGCCCGCCCTGCTGGCGCGCGTTCGCGTCCGGTCCGGGGTCCTTCGCCACCGGCCGTCGCTCCGCCTGCTCCGCCTTCCGCCGGCTGCCGCCCCCGTCCTTCTCCCTGGGATCCATGCTCGGAGCATGCGCACGCGCGCCGCCGTCGTCCGCGTTCCGGGGTCCCCGCCGTCTCCGTGAGAGGGCAGCGGCGACCGGGCGAGCACTGCCCCGCTCGCCGCTCTTGCCCGAAGGGAGCGCGCTCTAGTCGCCCGGTGGCCGGTAGAGCACCTGGGGCGCGTACTCGAACGCCCGGTAGAGCGGGAGCTGGTCGAGGAAGTGCGGGTCGAGCTCGAAGCCGGCCGGCGACGACGGCGCGACCGCGATGAAGCCGCTCTGCCCGAGGGAGAAGATGCTCTCGGCGGCGATCTCCGGCCTCCCCAGCGCCACGATCTGCGCGTACGTCGCGCGGTTCGACTGCGGGATCCGCGCGACCTCGCCGACGACGGGGTGCGTGTACACGGTCTCCGGTCGCGGCGCGGTCCAGGTCGTCGGATCGGTCCCGCCGGCGGTGGCGAGCGCCGCCACCGCCTCGTCGAACGCCGCCGAGAGGACCGCCTGCCACGGCTGCCCGTTCAGGTAGTCGCGCGACGGCGGGACGCCGCTCTCGAGGGTGGCCGCGAAGTCGAGGACGTGCAGGAGCATGTTCGGGCTCGCGTCTCCGACCGACGTGCCGAGCTCGTCAGCGAACACGTCGGCGAGCGCGCGGTTCAGCCACGCCGTGAAGATCAGCTCGCCGGGCGCGATCGTCGTCGAGCTCACGGCGTCCGGGAACGCGTTCTGGTCCCAGCTTGCGACGACGGCGCGCGCGGCCGGCGCGACCGGGTGGGCCGGCGGGACCGCGTCCAGCGCCGCGAGCAGGTACGGCCGGAGGAAGCGGGAGTCGCGCCCGTTCCCCTTCACGCGCGCGATGTCCTTCGGGATGTCGCGCATGTCATCCACCGTGACGTGGTCGTTCGTCGCGAGGCGGGCCACGATCTCGCGGAGGCGCCCCTGCTTCCCGAAGTTCTGGTCGTCGGCGGCGGGGTACCCGAGCGACGGCTTGTTGTTCCAGTTGGCGAGCCAGCCCTGCGGCGGGTTCACGGAGCGCGGCGTCGGGACGAGCCCGCCCGGCCACTCCGCGCTGCCGTCGCCCGGTAGCGGCAGCCGCGGATCGAACCCGGCTGGCCGGAGCGGGACCTGTCCCGCCTGCCAGTAGGCGATGTTCCCGAGCCGGTCGGCGTACAGGAAGTTGTGGCTCGTCACGACGAGGCCGACCGCGCGCTCGAACCGCTCGAGGTTCGTCGCCCGGTCGAAGCCGAAGAACGCGCTCCCGGTCTCGAGCTCGCGCAGCCAGTGCGCGCGCTTCTCCGTGAACGCGAGGTTGTCCGCGGTCGCGACGACCGGCCCGTGCACGCTCCGCGCGACCGTCAGCGCCACCGGTGACGCGCCGCGCACCGCGATGGACTCGACGCGCACGTCGTACGCGCGGCAGGCGCCGCGGAACTGGTACCCGCTGCCCGGCCCCGCGCCGGCGTCGCAGAGCGTCTCGGCGTAGACGTCCACGTTGTCGCCGGTCGCGGTCGTGGAGGTCCAGGCGACGTGCCCGTTCCGCCCGATGAGGATCGCCGGGGCGCCGGCGAACGCCATGCCGACCGTCTGGAACCCGTCACCCCCGGTGAGCTGCACCTGGTGGAGCACCTCCGGTGCGGACGCGCCCATCTGCGGGCCACCGTACAGGAGCGCGACCCCTTCCGCGCTCCGTCCCGGCGACACGAGCCACGCGTAGCTGCCGAGCTTCGTCGGGACGCCGAGCGACGCCCACAGCGCCTTCGCCGTGGCGAGGCCGTCGTCCGGGGCGGCGGTCGCCGTGGCGGAGGCGGCCGGCAGCGCGGCCGCGAGGCGCGCGGTGGCCGCGGCCGAGAGCGCCTGCGAGGGGGCCCGCTTGCCGTCCGCCGGCGACGGCACCGTGACCGGCGCGTCCGGATCGTCGAGCCAGCGCACGTCGTCGAAGATCGCCATCCCCTCCGTCGCGCCGTGCGCGGCGACGAGCGCGCCGAGGAGCGCCGCGTTGGCGAGCTCGCTCCCCCCGATCTCGCCGAAGCGGCGGACCATGAACGCGCCGAAGGCCATGGAGTCGCGGGTCGTCCAGGGCGCCGGGAGCGCGCCGAGGAGGGCGAACTCGAGCGGCACCTTCCGGGGGTCCTTCGAGACGACGTCGTCGACGTAGCGGTTCACGCCCTCCGCGTACGCGTCGTAGATCGCGCGCTCGTCCGCGGGCAGCGCCGCGAAGATCCCGTCCAGCTCGTCGTCGGTGTACCCGACGGTCCGCTGGTACCGGTCGGCGTCGACGTACGCGGGCCCGAACAGCTCCGCGAGCGTGCCGCGGGCGGCGCGGCGGTTCAGCTCGAGCTGGAAGAGCCGGTCCTGCGCGACCGCGTACCCGTAGGCGACGAAGAGGGCGTGGTTCGTCGGCGCGAAGACGTGCGGCGTCCCGAGGTCGTCGCGGAAGATGCGCGCCGTCTGGCCGCCGACCTGGAGCTCGGTCCAGCCGGGGCCCGCCCGCGGGGCAGGCGGCCCGAGCGCCGCCGCGGAGGAGACGGCGGGGCCGCTCCCTCCACAGGCGACGAGCGCGGCGAGGACGGGGACGAACCACGGCGAGCGAGCCGACATGGCGAACCTCCCTCGAGGTAGCGGGCGACCGGACGGCCCCTTCCTGCCCGATCCGGAGCGAGCCGGAGCTCGCCGGACGGGGGGGCGCCCAAGCGGTGCAAGATCGTTCCCCGTCCGTGCCGGTTCACGCACCGCGCCACGCACCTTCCGTCCGGGTCGGCGTGTCGGCGTCATGGGCCGGAGCGCGCACGGACCGCGAAGGGTGCGGAGGCACCGCTCGCCGCACGGACCGAGCGACGCCGCGCACCGGCTGGCCGGTTCGCGTTCGCGCTCCGCCCCCTGCGGATGCCGAGGTTCAGCGCCCGCCGGGCGCCTTGCGCTCCCGCGCGCCCGAGAGCTCGTCCGCGAGCTCGTGAGCGGCGATCTTGCAGTAGAGCGTGCTCTTCGCGATGCCGAGCCGGCGCGCCGCCCGGGTGAGGTTCCCGTGCTCCGCCGCCACCGCCTGCCGGATCGCGTCCGCCTCGACGTCGCGCAGCCTCGCGCCCGACGCGCGACGCTCACCCTCGGTGAAGAGCGGAGCGGCGGAGGCGCACCCCCGGATCTCCTCCGGGAGATCGTCCACGGCGACCTCCTCCGCACCCGAGACGAGCCCGATCGACTCGATCACGTTCCGCAGCTCGCGGACGTTGCCCGGCCAGGCGTACGCCTCGAGGACCGCCGCGGCCGCCGGCGAGAGCCCGCGCGCCCCGCCGCGCTCCTCCGCGAACGTGCCGAGGAAGTGCTCGGCCAGCGGCACGACGTCCTCGCGACGGTCCCGGAGCGGCGCGATGCGGACGCTCGTCACCGCCACCCGGTAGAAGAGGTCCATCCGGAACCGCCCCGCCGCGACCTCGCCGCGGAGATCGCGGTTCGTCGCCGATACGAGCCGGAAGTCCACCCGCCGCGCGCGCGTCTCGCCGATGCGCGTCACCTCGCCGTCCTCGAGCGCGCGCAGGAGGTAGCCCTGCAGCTCGAGCGGCATCTCGCCGATCTCGTCGAGGAACAGGGTGCCGCCCGCCGCCGCCTCGAGCTTCCCCTGCATCCCGCCGCGGCGTGCGCCGGTGAAGGCGCCGTCGCCGTAGCCGAAGAGCGCGCTCGCGAGCAGGTCGCGCGAGAGCCCCGCGCAGTTCACCGCGACGAGCGGCGCCTCCGCGGCGCCGCAGCGGTGGATGCCGCGGGCGAACAGCTCCTTGCCGACCCCGGTCTCGCCGAGGAGCAGCACCGGCGCGCGGGCGGGGGCGAGCCGCCGGGCCCGCGCGATCGCCTCGCGGAGCGCGGCGCTCGTCCCGACGATGCCGGCGAACGGATCCGGCTCGGTCGGCCGCGGGGCGGGCGCCGCGCGCGTCGCGCGCGCCGGCGCCGGCCGCGGAGCACGCTCCTGCACCAGCGCGACGAGCGTGCCGATCCGCTCCCCGCCGTCCATCACCGGCTCGATGCGAGCCGCTTCGAGCCACACCGGGAGGCGCGCGGGCTCGCCGGGCGCCTCCAGGTTCAGCGCCTCGACGCGGAGCGCCTGCCCGCCGGCGAGCGCCTTCCCCCGCGCAGCCAGGGCCGCGGCGGCCTGGCCGTTCGCCTTGATCGCGAAGCCGCGGCGGTCGAACAGGACGACGCCCTCGGAGTGGGCGGACGAGAGGGGCGACACGCACCGCTCGAGGATGCGGTAGCGCTGCGCGAGCTCGAGCTGCTTCAGGTGGCCTTCGATCTGCGCCGCGGCCGAGGCGACGAAGGCGAGGCTCTGCCGGCTGTAGCTCTGGCTCGCCCCGGAAACGTCCACGGCGCCGATGACGCCGCCGTCGCACGGATCGCGCACGACCGCCGCCGAGCAGGTCCACCGCTGGATCCCCTCGCAAAAGTGCTCGGCGGCGTGCACCTGGACGGCCTGCCCGACCGCGAGGGCGGTGCCGATGGCGTTCGTCCCTGTCGCGAGCTCGTCCCAGCTCACGCCGGGGACGAGCTGGATCTCCCGGGCGCGCTCGAGGGTCGCCGGGTCTCCCTCGACGCCGATGACGAGGCCGCCCGCGTCGGCGAGCAGCAGGATGCTCCCGGAGTCGGACAGGAACTCCCGCGCCGAGGCCATCACCGGAGCGCTGGCCTCGACGAGCGTCCGGTGCCGCGCGCGGTGGACGTCGAGCTCGCCCTGCTCCAGCGCGCGGCGCGCCCGGCGGAGGCCCGGGTCCACCGCGCCGTCGCGGCAGCGGAGCCACGAGCGCGCGATCACGCCTCGCACGGGCGCGGCGGCGACGTCGCCGCCGCGCAGCAGGCGTTCCCATGCGGCGACGACGTCGCGGTCGTCGCCGGGGCGCGCGAAGGACTCCGGGATCGGAATGCCGGCCAAGCGCAGCCTCCCCCGCCCGGGGACCCGGGCGGCATGGCTTCGCTGCCAGCCTATCCCATCCGGACGCGAGGGGCACCGCCGGGGCCGACCTCCCCGCGGGGAGGTCGGCCCGCCGGCGTCACGCCTTCCGGATGATGACCTTGAGCGCCCGCTCCTTCGCCGCGTTGCCGAAGGTGTCGTAGGCCTTCATCACGTCGTCGAGCTTGAACTCGTGCGTGATGAGCTTCCGCGGGGAGAGCCGCCCCGAGACCACGTTCTTGAGGAGCATCGGCGTGGTCACCGTGTCCACGAGCCGGGTCGTGATCGTGATGTTGTGCGCCCAGAGCTTCTCGAGCTTGAGCGAGACGGCCTTGCCGTGAACGCCGATGTTCGCGATGTGGCCGCCCGCGGCCACGATGTCCTGGCAGGTGTCGAACGTGGCCGGGATGCCGACGGCCTCGATGGCGACGTCGACCCCCTTCCCGCCGGTGAGCGCCATCACCTTCTCGACCGCCTTTCCGTCCCCGCTGTTCACCAGCTTCGTGGCGCCGAACTGCTTCGCGACCTCGAGCCGGTTCGCGTCGAGGTCGACCATGATGAGCTCGGCCGGCGAGTAGAACTGCGCGGTGAGCAGGGCCGCGAGCCCCACCGGTCCCGCGCCGATGATCGCCACCGTGTCGCCGGGCTTCACCGCGCCGTTCAGGACGCCACACTCGAAGCCGGTGGGGAGGATGTCGCTCAGCATGACGAGCGCGTCCTCGTCGACGCCCTTCGGCACCAGGTAGAGGCTGTTGTCCGCGAACGGGGTCCGCACGTACTCGGCCTGAGTCCCGTCGATGAGGTGGCCGAGGATCCAGCCGCCGCCGTTCGAGCAGTGCGAGTACATCCCCTTCTTGCACGCCTCGCACTTCCCGCACGAGGTGATGCAGGAGATGAGCACGCGATCGCCCTTCTTGAAGCTCGAGACGGCAGAGCCGACCTCCTCGACGACGCCGACCCCCTCGTGGCCGAGGATCCGGCCGTCGGTCACCGTCGGCACGTCCCCCTTCATGATGTGGAGGTCGGTGCCGCAGATCGTGGTCTTCTCGATCCGGACGATGGCGTCGGTGGCGTCCTTGATCGCCGGCTTCGGCTTCTCCTCCCAGGAGCGCTTTCCAGGTCCGTGGTAGACGAGCGCCTTCATGTGCCGTTCCTTTCGCCAGGGGTGAACGTTCGCCATCGCGGAGCCGATGCCGGCCCGCGAACGGCCGTGTCCCCACTTCATTGCAACGCAGCATCCAACTCGCGGCCCCAGCCGGCACGGGCCTTTCGGAGCGCCCGGTACGCGGGACGGCGTCCGGGTTCCGTACGATCGGCGGTGGGCCGTCCGGGATCCGGACGGTGCGGCGGACGCCCGGGCGATCGCTCTTCGGTCAGCCCGGATCGGAGCCTGCCCGGCCCGGCGCGAGGAGCCCGCGCGTGCACTCGACGAACGCACGCGCCGCCTCGGAGGCGTAGCCGCCCCGGCGCCGGATCAGCGCCAGGTTCCAGCCGATCGTCGGGTCCACGAGCGTCACGACGCGCACGCTGCCGGGCTCGAGCCGCCGGCAGATCGTCCGCGGGAGCAGCGCCATCCCGACGTTGGCGGCGACCATCGCCGCGATGAAGTCCCACTGGCTGCTCTCGCTCGCGATCTTCGGCGAGAACCCCCGCGAGCGGCACGCGTCGAGGATGTGCGCGTGCAGCGCGAAGTCGCGGCTGTAGAGGACGAGCGGGGTCTCCGCGAGCTCCGCGAGGCGGACGCGCTTCCGCCCGGCGAGCGGGTGCGTCCGGTGCAGCACCGCCGCGAGCTCGTCGCGGACGAACGGGAACGCCTCGAAGACCTCCTCGTTCGTGGGGAGCACCGTCACGCCCACGTCGAGGTCCCGGCCGGCGATGGCCGCCTCGATCTCCCGCGCGCCCTGCTCGCGCAGCTCCAGCGAGACGCCCGCGTGGCGCTCGCGGAAGGCGCCCAGCACCGCCGGGAAGAAGGCGGCGCCGACCATGGGCGGCAGGCCGACCCGCACCCGGCCTCGCCGGAGCGCCGACAGGTCGGCCACCTCGTCGTCGATCTCCCGCACCGACCGGAGGACAGCCTCCGAGCGCTCGAACACCACGCGCCCCGCCGCCGTCGGCTCCACGCCCCGCCCCTCCCGCAGCAGCAGCGGCACGCCGACGGAGTCCTCGAGCGCCCGGACCGCCTTGCTCACCGCGGACTGCGAGAGGTGGAGCACCGCCCCCGCCCGGGTGAAGCCGCGCTGGCGCACGACCTCGACGAACACCTCCATGTTCCGCAGCTCCACCGTCCACCTCCGGGGCCGTGCCCGTATTCCGATTCGAGATGGCTTCTATCCGATCAATTCATTTCCTTCATGAGGTCCGCGCCGCTAGGTTCGACCGGTGACCCGCGTCCTGCGCCTCGCCCTCCAGGTCGCCGCCCTCGCCCTCTTCTGGGGTGCCGGGGCCGGCCTGTCCGCCCTGCTCGGCCTGCCGATCCCCGGGCCCGTCGTCGGGATGGCCCTGCTGCTCCTCGCGCTGCGGGTCGGCCTGGTCCGGGCCGAGTGGTTCGAGGCGGGCACCGGCTGGCTGTTCCGGCACATGCTGCTCTTCTTCGTCCCTGCCGCGGTCGGCGCGGTGCAGTACCCCGAGCTGCTCGGCGCGGAGGGGTTGCGCGTGCTCGCGGTGGTGGCGGCGAGCACGGTCCTCGTCATGGTGTCGACCGGCTGCGTCGTCGACTGGGCGGCCCACACGCACCGGGGCGTCGATCGGTGAGACCGCTCGCCTGGCTCGCCGTCACCTGCGCGCTCTACGCGGCGGCCCGCGCGCTCCACCGGCGCGCCCCGTCGGCGTGGCTCTCCCCGCTCCTCGTGGTCCCGGCGGGCGTCGTCCTCCTGCTCGTCGCGACCGGCGCCCCGTACCCGCTCTACATGCGCGGCGGCGGGTGGCTCGTCCGGCTCCTCGGCCCCACCACGGTCGCGTTCGCGATCCCGCTGCACCGGCACGCGGCGCTGCTGCGACGCCACGCGCTGGAGCTCGCCGCGGGGATCGTGTCGGGCTCGGCGGTCGCCGTCGCCAGCTCGGCGCTGCTGTCCCGCGCGGTGGGGCTCGGCCCCGTGGAGGCGGCGAGCCTCGTGCCGCGCTCGATCACGACGCCGTTCGCGATGATCGTGGCCGGCGCGCTCGGAGGCTCGCCCGTGCTCGCGGCGGTGTTCGTCATCCTCACCGCGCTCGTGGGCATCGTGGTGGGGCCGGTGCTGGTCCGGCGGCTGCGGCTGCGGTCGCCGCTCTCGCGGGGCGCGCTGCTCGGGATGGGCGCGCACGGCGCGGGCACCGCCACGGCGCTCGAGCTCGGCGCCGTCGAGGGCGTCGTCGCCAGCCTCGTCATGATCGGCGCGGCCCTGCTCCTCCTCCTCGCGACCCCGGCTCTGCGGGTGGCGCTGCACGCACCGTGACCGGCGCGCCCGCGTTCGCGGGCGCGCGCGAGGTCCCCGGCGGCGCGCCTTCGGCGCGCTTCCGCGCCGCGTCCGGCACGAGCTGGTGGAACAGGCTCGACTCCCGCTTGAAGAAGCCCTCGGTGTGGAATGACCAGTCGAGGCCCAGCACCTCGAGATCCAGGTGGTGCACGATCTCGTGCAGGAGCGTGCGGAGGAAGGTCCGGAACGCAACGACGCGCCCGTGCCGCGCCGTGCGCATCCAGACGCGGATGACCGGCGGCGCCTCGCCCTCGGGCACGTACAGGCCGTGCAGCTCGTGGGTCTCTCCCCGCGGCCGCACCGCGTGGATCTCGAGGCGCGGCGGCGCGGCCCCGAGGGCGCGGGAGACGCCGGCGCAGATCGCGAACGCGGCCCGGGCCACCGCCTCGCCGTCGCTCGCGTCGAGCGCCGTCCGGAGCGCCTCGACGCTCGGGTGGAGGGCGGACACCCCGGGGACGCGGAGCGACGTGACGACGTCGCTCCGGCGGTAGGTCGCCTGCTCGCGGCGGGAGAGGCGCTGGTAGTACGCGAACGGCAACGGAACGGTGGGTTAAGCGCGCCGGGGCCCCGGCGCCGTCAGTTCATGAACGGCGGCGGGCGCACCGTCACACCCTCGATCGGCTGGCGGCCGGCGAAGCCCTCCTCGAGGCCGTGCCAGTGCGACACGGCGGGCTCGCCGAACTGCCAGCAGAGGAAGACCGGCTCCCCGTCCATGAGCGCGTAGAAGTCGACGAGCCCCTGGTCGATGTCCTTCACGAGGCAGCCGAGCTCGTTCACGCGCTCCACCGCCGCGGTGATCTCGCCAGCGAGCGCCCGGAGCCGCTCCGTGTCCGCCTCCCGGCCGGGAGGCGCCTCGCCGTCCTCCTGCAGGAGCTCGACCGCGGCGTCGGCGCCGCCGAGGGAGTCGATGAGGGGACCGAGCTCCGCCCGGACCCGCGCCACCCTCCCGAACTCCAGCTCCAGGGAGGTGACGAGCGCGTTCGCCTCCTCGACCGTGAAGAACCGAGGCCCCGCGTCCATGGGCGGAAACGTTAGCATGGGCGTGTTATAAGCGCGGCTCCACGCCCGCCGAGGGCGGAAAAGGACCTTTCCGACGTGCTCGAGACCGTATCCAAAGGGTTCAAGGCAGCCCGCAACAAGCTGAAGGGGCGCACCGAGATCACCCCCGAGGTGGTCGACGACGCGCTCCGCGACATCCGGGTCTCGCTCCTCGAGGCCGACGTCTCCTTCGACGTCGTGAAGCGCTTCGTCGCTCGCGTCCGCGAGAAGGCGATCGGCGAGGTGGTCGAGACGAAGGTGAAGACGGAGAAGGGCCTGCTGAAGGTCACTCCGCAGGACCACTTCATCAAGATCTGCCACGACGAGCTCGAGGCCCTCATGGGCCCGGTCGACACCTCGCTCCGGTTCGCGGACAAGGGTCGCCCGAGCGGCGTGATGATGGTCGGCCTCCAGGGCTCGGGCAAGACGACGACCGCCGGCAAGCTCGCCAACAAGCTCCTCAAGGACGGAAAGAAGCCCATCCTCGTCGCGGCGGACGTCTACCGCCCGGCCGCCGTCGATCAGCTGAAGGTGCTCGGGGAGAAGCTCGGCGTCCCGGTGTTCCACGAGCCGGGCGTCTCGCCGCCGGACATGTGCCGCCACGCCTTCGAGGCGGCGCAGCGCGACAAGGCGAACGTCGTCATCTACGACACCGCCGGCCGCCTCGCCATCGACGATGAGCTGATGGTGGAGCTGGAGCAGATCAAGGCCCAGGTCCACCCCGAGAACATCCTCCTCGTCGCGGACGCGATGATCGGCCAGGACGCGGTGAAGACCGCGGCCGAGTTCGACCGCCGGCTCGCGATCGACGGCTTCATCCTCACGAAGCTCGACGGCGACGCGCGCGGTGGCGCCGCGCTCTCCATCAAGGAGGTCACCGGCAAGCCCATCAAGTTCCTCGGCATGGGCGAGTCGCTCGATCGCCTCGAGGAGTTCCGGCCCGAGGGCCTCGCCTCCCGCATCCTCGGATTCGGCGACATCGTCGGCCTGGTCCAGGACTTCCAGGAGCACGTCGACGAGGAGACCGCCGAGGCCGACGCGCAGAAGATCCTCTCGGGCGAGTTCACGCTCGGGGACTTCGTGAACCAGATCCGGCTCGTCCGGAAGATGGGTCCGCTCGGCGAGCTGATGGAGAAGTTCCCGCTGTTCGGGGACCTCCCGGAGAACTTCCAGTTCGACGACCAGGCGCTGACGAAGATCGTCGCGATGGTCGACTCGATGACGGAGGGCGAGCGGCTCCGCCCGGACTCGATCACCGACGCCCGCATCAAGCGCATCGCGAAGGGCTCCGGCCGCGGCGAGAAGGAGGTCCGCGACCTCCTCAAGCAGTACAACGCCATGCGCGGGGTGATGAAGCAGATCGGCTCCGCCCCCGGCCTCCTCGCGCGCCTCCCCGGCGTGAAGCAGCTCATGCAGCTGCGGAAGATGCAGGGCAAGGGGATGGAGGACGTCCTCGGCGAGGACGCCGGCGCCGTCGAGCGCGCCCTGCAGGGCGGCCTCGTCGATCCCCGCATGGCCGCCCAGATGGCGGGCCTGCCGAAGGGCTACACGCCGCCGATGTCCGCCGGCGCGATGGCGCGCGCCCGCCTGATGGGCTACGCCCCCGAGCCGATCTCGGTCGAGAGCGCGAAGGAGCGCGAGGCGCGCCGCAAGAAGCGGAAGCAGGAGCGGCAGGCGAAGAAGAAGGCGCGGAAGAGCAAGAAGAGGTAGGACGGGCGTCCCCGCGTTACGCTTCGGGTCGTGACGCGCCCGATCCTCCCCGCCCGCCCCCGCCTCGCCCACGTCGAGCCGCGTCCGGTGACGCTCGAGGACGGCTCCGAGGCGATCGCCATCCACGATCCCAGCGGCGCCGTCCCCGGCGCCGTCGCGCTCTCGCCTGCGGCGTGGTGGCTCGCCGCGCACCTCGATGGCCGGCGCACGCTCGACGAGATCGCCGGCCGCGCCCGGGGCGAGGGGCTCCCCGTCGACGTCGCCCAGCTCGCGGATCTCGCCGCGGCCCTCGCCAGCGCGGGCTTCGTCGAGGGGCCCGTGCTCGACGCCCACCTCGCCCGCGCGCTCGCCGCGTACCGCGGTGCCGCGGCGCGCCCGCCGACCTGCGCCGGCGGCGTCTACCCGGAGGATCCCGCCGCGCTCCGGGCCGCGCTCGACCGGTGGCTCGGACACGCGGACGGTGCCGCGCCGGCGGCCGGCGCGGCGCCGATCACGCTGCTCGTCGCCCCTCACATCGACTACCCCCGCGGCGCCGCCGGCTACGCGCACGCGTACCGCGCCCTCGCCGCCACCGACGCCGACCTCTTCGTCGTCTTCGGCACGGCCCACGCGTCGCCGCCGAGCCTCTTCACGCTCACGCGGGTCGACTACGGCACGCCGCTCGGGCCGGTCCGGACCGACCGCGCCGTGGTGGACGCGCTCGTCGCGACGCTCGGGGAGGAAGCGGTCCTGTCCGACGAGCTGCATCACCGCAACGAGCACTCCGTGGAGCTGCAGCTCGTGATGCTGGCGCACGTGGTCCGCCGGCCCTTCACCGCCGTCCCGGTGCTCTGCTCCTCCGTCTCGCACCTCCGCGATCCCGCCGCCGCGACGGCGCCGTTTCTCGCGGCCCTCGCCCGCGCGGTGCGCGGCCGGAGGGTCTGCTACGTCGCGGGCGCGGACCTCGCCCACGTCGGCCCGATGTACGGCGACGCTCGCGCGCCGACTCCGGCCGAGCTCGCCGCCCTCGCGGCGCAGGACCGGCGCACGATGGCGTTCGTCGCGTCGGGCGACGCGGACGGGTTCCACCGCGACGCGATCGTCGACGACGCGCGGCGGCGCCTCTGCGGGATCGCGCCGATCTACGCCGCCCTGAAGGCGAGCGGCGCGCGGGCCCGGCTCCTCCACTACGGGCAGTGGACCGACGGCACGGACAGCGTGAGCTACGCGGCCGCCGCCGGGTGAAGCGCGCCCGGTCCGACCCGTCGGGGCGCGTCCCGGCTTCACGGGACGAGGGGTCTTTCGCGCGAGGGGTGCCGTCCAGGACCGCGGGGATTACTCGTGAGGAGCATGGCTTCGATCGTCCGCTCACTCGCCCGCGCTGCCCTCCCCGTGACCGCCGCCGTGCTGCTCGCCCGTGCGCCCGCGGCGCGCGCCTGCTCGGTCTGCGGGTGCGGGGACCCGCTCCTCGACGCGGCCGACCCCGCGGCGATGACGAGCCGGCTGCGGGTCGCGCTCGACGGCGAGAGCCTCGACGTCACCTCCGGGAGCGAGACGACCCCGGGCGCCACCGACACCCTCCACCAGTACACCCTGAAGCTCCAGGCGGCCGCGAACCCGGTGCCGGGCGTCACGCTCGTCGGGACGGTCCCGCTCACGCGGAAGACGATGACGACCGAAGGGCTCACGACGTCGGACGTGACGGGGCTCGGCGACGTGGAGCTTGCCGCGCGGATCGCCCTGCTCGACGTCCCGAACTTCGCCGCGCGTCGCCTCCAGGGCGTGGCGCTGTCCATCGGCACGTCCCTCCCCACCGGCCCGAACGATCTCCGCGCCGGCGGCGAGCGGATCGACGAGCACGGGCAGCCCGGGACCGGCAGCTTCGGGCCGTTCGCCGGGCTCCATTACCGCGTCGATCAGGGGGACTGGTACGGCTCGGCGAGCGTGACCGGGCGCGTACATACCGTGAACGGGCACGGGTACCGGTACGGCGGCGCGGTCCTCTGGAGCGCGCACGGGCAGTACCGGCCGGTGAAGCGGCTCGCGCTCGACCTCGGCGTCGACGGGCGCTGGGCGGCGCAGGACCGGGACGAGGCAGGCCCCGTCCTGAACACCGGCGGTACCGTGCTCTCCGCGTCACCGGGGCTGTACTGGAACGCGGCCGGCGGCGCGTGGCTCTCCGTGCGGGCGCAGCTGCCGGTCTGGACGCGGCTCGTCGGGGAGCAGAGCGTCGGGCCGACCGTCGTCGCGGGCGTCCAGTACCAGCTGTTCTAGGCAGTCATTGCGTTCTTCCTACTGAGTCACAGCGGGTTCGCGACGCCCAACTCCTGGCCGTGGACCGTTTGTGGACCGATCTCGACCGGCTCGTCCCCACCGGCCCGGAGGTCGAGGGAGATCGTCGCGAGGTCGCTCTCGGGGAAGAGATCCGGCCGGAGGTGCGCGTACCGCTCGGTCTCGCGCACGGAGAAGTGCCCGAGGATCGTCTGGAGCTTCTGGATCGATCCACCCGCGATCGCCCACTGGCTCGCGAAGGAGTGGCGCCCGGCCTCGTACCAGCCGAGACTCTCGCGGGCGAGCCCGAGCTTCACGAGCACCCTGCGAAGGGCGGCGTGCCGTGACCGGGGGGCGACGCCCTCGATCACCTTCCCCTCGCCGCCGGTGCGCAGCCGCCATGCGCGCAGCACAGGAAGGAGCGGATCGAGGATCGGCACGAACCTCGTCTCCTTGTCCTTGAGCGGGCCGAGAATGCTTTCCCGAACGTGAATGCGCCGCGCCGGGAGGTCGACGCTCGCCCACCGAAGCGCGAGCGCCTCGCCGGGCCGGAGCCCCGCGAACGCAGAGAGCGCGAAGGCGACGTTCCAGGGCTCGGGGAGCGCGAGGAAGATCCGGCGGAGGTCCTCCTTCCGCTCGATGAACGGTGTCGACTTCGGATCGTACTCCGGCCGCACGAGGCGGCGGAGCGAGCGCGGCAGCCCGCGAATCGGGTTCACCGTCGCCTTCCCCTGCTCGATCAGCTCCTCGAACAGACTCGACAGGAGCGCGGTGTAGATGCGGATCGTGCCGCCGCTCAGGCCCTCCGCGCGCTTCACCAGGACGAACCGACGGATCGCGGCGGTGTCCACCTCGGATGGCCTCAGGTGATCGAAGTACGGGGCGAGGTGCAGCCTCCACCGCCCCGCGTCCTCCTCGCCCGCCCGGTGCGTCTTCTTCCGCTGCGCGAGAAAGTCGTCCACGACCTCCCCGAGCGTCGGCACCTTCCGCGGGTCCGGCGCGAGCCCCGTCCCCGCGCGCGCGGCCTCGCCGAGGGTCATCGCGAGCCAGCGCTTCGCCTCCTCGGGCGTCGCGAACCCGGCCTTACGCTGGCGCCGTCCGTTCACGCGGTAGCGCACGCCGAACGACGCCTTCAGCTCGAAGACCTCGCCCTGGCCCCAGGCGCGCGCCTTACGATGACGAGCCATGGTCCGCCGCCCTCCTCCCCGCGAGCCTCTTCAAGACGTGGACGCCACCGCCGCCGGGCGCCCAGGACTCCGCCTCGCCGCGCGCTCGGGCGAGGCCCGCGATCATGTGGCTGACGAGCCGCTCCACCGCGGGCGTCCGCTTCGTCGCGTGCACTTCGTACGCGTACTGCTGCTTCGCTGTCGTCATGGCCTTCTCCTCCTCGGCACGACATCATCCGTCGCCAGCCACCCCTCCCGAGCGAGCCAGTCCGCGAGGATCTTCACGGCGAGATTCCCGACCGTGCGGCGGTCGGCATCGGCCGCGCGAGTCAGCGCGTCCAGAACTGCGGCCGGGAGCCGGATGCTGAGGCGGCGGTCCTTCTTCTCCACGGCGGCCAATGTCGGACGTTGACCGCCATTCAGCAATGGACGGTCCTTCATGCGCCTAGGCGATAGGCGATCGGCCGAGCCGTCGGACCGCGGCGCCATCGAGGCCGCGGCAGCGGGCGAGATCAATGCGCACCGACCGGCCGATCCGGCGGTAGGGGAGCGAGCCGTCCTTCACCCCTCGCCTCACCGTAGAGACGGACACGCCGAGCCGCCGGGCCGCCTCCTGCACGCCCACGAGTAGTGGCGGCTGCGCCTCGATGAGCCGGTCCACCGCTTCGCGCACCGCGCGGAGTTCTGCGACGAACGGGACGAGCGCCTTCCGCACGGCGTCGTCCAGCCCGAGCGCGGCGGCGAGGTCGGGAGCCATTGCTCCTGTGTGCGCAATCCGACACACGGACGTCAATCGACACCCGGGAACACCTTGACCGCGGCGCCGGGGTTGCGGACACCGTCAACATGATCACCACACACCGAATCATCGACGAGGACGGCGAGCAGATGACGCCGGTTCGCCGGCTCCGGGAGGCTCGGGGCTGGGCGCAGTTCAAGCTAGCAGTGGAGAGCGGCTTGTCGATCGGAACGATCGCCGCGGCGGAGCGGTGGGGCCTCATGACCCCGCGTACGGTCCGGCGCCTCGCGGCTGCCTTTCAGGTCTCGGAGGAGGAGCTTCACTCACGCGGCGAGGAGGAGTAGCCGATGACGACGGGTGAAGTCGACAGATACAACGGCTTCGAGGTGCACCCGGCCGCTGGGCTGTTCCCGGAGATGGAAAGCGACGAGCTGCGCGCGCTCGCGGACAGCATCCGGGAGTACGGCGTCAGGGTGCCTCTCGTCTTCCATGGCGGGAAGCTCCTCGATGGTCGGAACCGAGCGCGCGCGTCGTATCTCGCTGGCATCGCGCCCAAGGACGTCCCGCGCCGCTCCCTCGACGAGAGCATCGATCCGTATCAATACGCCTGGGACCTGAACTGCTCGCGCCTCGACTACAGCCCGGCGCAGAAGGCCGCCATCCGGATCAAGGTCAATGAGGCGTCCGGCGAGCTGCAACGCGCACAGGAGGAGGCCGAGGAGCGCGCGAACCGGGCGCGGGCGGAGAAGGCGAAGGGCAACGACAACGCCGCGAAGGAGCGCCCGGAAAACAGTCGCCCGCCACATGACGGACCACTGAAGCGGCACCGGGACAGTCCCGTAGCCAAACAGATCGCGCAGGAGGCTCACGTATCTCCGCGCACCGTCGAGCGGGTGATGAAGCTGAAGCGCGAGGAGCCGGAGAAATTCGAGCGGGTGGTCAATGGCCGCCGGAATCTCCGTCGCAGCGGGAGCCGCGACCTCTTCCCGGCGCAGATCCCGAAGCCGGCCCGCCGCTCCCCGAAGACATTCGCGGCCTTCCTCCGGGAGCGCATTCCATCGACCGATTGCGCGGAGTTGGCCCGGCTGCTGACGCCGGCGCCGCCGGACACCGCGGCGGCCGAATGAAATAACCCCGGCGCCAGAGGGAGGGCGACGCCGGGGCTCGGGAGACCGTCACCGGAAGGGCGAGAGGCCTATGAATTGATCACTACGCAACCACCCTCTGAATTGCAGGATGACCCCGACGGCGAGAGGAAGAGGACGCCGGCCGAGGACCACGCGGCCTTCTGCGCCTACTTGGCCGAGGTGTGGCGCCGCGACAAGGAGCGGCGCAAGGCTGAGCAGACCGGCGCGGTGCTCGGCCTCGGGTGGGCTCTACACGACGAGGAAACGTCGCTCGAGGCCCCCGTCCCTCGAATCGCGACCGGCTGGCCCCGCCTCGACGCCGTGCTCGGCGGCGGGCTCGAGGTCCCGTCACTGAACGTCATCGGGGCCGGGCCGAAGGCGGGTAAGTCCACCTGGGCGCAGCTCATCGCCGAGCGCCACGTCGCGGCGGGCGGGTTCACCTATTACCTCGACTTGGAGAACGGCCGGCGCCGTCACCTCCGGCGGATCCTTTGCCGCCGCGCGAAGCTCGGGCCGAAGCAGGTCGTCGCCGCGCTCCGGGACCACCGGGCCGGCGTCTTCACATCGCGCGCAGAGTACGAGCGGTGGGTCGCGGCGAAGGAATGGGTCCGGGAGACGCTCGGACCACGGTACTGGCTGGAGTGCGGCCCGTCCGACCTCAAGGCCCGCCTCACCCAGGCCCGACAGGTCGCCGGTGCCCGGAAGCTCCTCGTCGTGGTCGACTCGCTCCAGAAGTTGCTCCGCGAGCCGAAGGAGCGGCGCATCGAGATCGACAACTGGCTCCGCCTGTTCGAGGAGATCCGGTACAGGTTCGAGGCGACGATCCTCGTCGTCTCCGAGATACGACGTGGGCGCGAGGGGTACGCGCCGGGCGAGGACACCTTCAAGGAGAGCGGCTCGATCGAATACTCCGCCGACCTCGCCCTCACCCTGGACCGTCCCCGGGCGGACGAGGACATGGAAGCGGTCTCGCACCTCGTCGTCCAGCTCGCGCGCGACTGCGACGAGGACCCCCGCGGCGACGTGGCGAGCTACCGGCCGGTCTTCCCCTACTACGGCCTCGCCGAGGAGGACCCCGTCCCGCGCGCCGCGCGCAAGGGCAAGCCCGGTCGGAAGCCGGCGACCCGCGAGGCGATGGAGGCGCTCCTCCGCGAGGCGCTCGCGGACGGCCCCGCCACCGTCAAGGCCGTTCGCGCTCGGGCGGAGGCGGCCGGCATCGACGCCACCGGGAACACGTTCAAGCGCGCCCGGCAGGCCCTCGGGGTCGAGGACGTCATTCACGAGGGCGAACGGGCCTGGAGGCTGCCCTCGCCACAATGACGAGCGTAATCTGGCATTCTGGCAAGAGCGGGCTCTTCGCGCTGAGCCGCAGCGTTTTCAGGGTCGCCAGAATACGGAGGCTATTTTGGCAGGCGCCCGGGGACGGGATGGAGCCCGACCGCAGAAGAGGGCTCCCGTCCCCTGGTACCCGATCGAGTCGCCAAATTGCCAGAATTCCCCGTAGGGGAGGTAATTTGGCAGATGGCGGCTCAATTGGGGCGAGGATAGAGGCGCGTGCCTTTGGTCGACCATGGAGGCGGCCGATTGGATTCGTAACCACACCCTGCGCTATCGTAAAAGGACCTTGCCAAAACCCGTCAGCGTGGCCCCAGATGCAGCGAAACCTACGACTGGCGTGAAGAAGCGCGCCCGTCGCCTGAAGACCGCCAAGAATCTCTCCGGGTTCGTGCGCGCGAAGATGCGCGAGGTCGAGACCGACGAGTCGATCCCGAAGGCGCGACGGGCGAAGCTGCTCCTCGACTACGCGAAGCTGCTCGCGAAGCTCATCGAGAGCGCCGCCGAGGAGGAGCAGCTCCGTCGCGCCGAGCGCGTCCTCGCGGAGTCGCGCGCGCAGGCGGCCTCGAGCCGGCCCTGAGCGCTCGATGGGCCACGCCCGGTCCACGACGTCCGATCCGCCGCCGCAACGGCCCTAGAACGCCAGCGCCGGGACGGCGCACACGGCGCAGTACCCCGGATACTGGAGGGTCGCATTGGGGTTGGTGCTCTTCGAGCGCCGCGCGGCGCGCTGTCGCAACGTGACGTCCCGAGATCAGACCTGTGTCGTACAGTCGGCGTCATGCCACCTGCGAATCCGTGGTTCGACTTCTGGCAGAAGCTCGCCCTCATCGTCGCCGACAAGGTCGTCCTCGGCCTCGCCGTCCTGCTCGTTGGCTTCTGGTTCCAGAGGAGACTGGAGCAGCACCGTCGGAATCAGGCCGTCTTCACCGAGCACGCGAAGATGGCAGTCGCGGCGTTCAATCGCGTCCTGAGCATCGTCCACGACATCCGATCGACGATGTCGGACGTGAACGCGACAGCCTTGACCGAGCGGGCGAAGACCCGTCTCTCCAAGCGCGCGAGCGAGATGATGCGCGTGCTGATGGAAGACCGGTACCTTGTTGGACCAGCGTTCTTCTCTGCCGGGATGCGGCTGGCCTGCGTGGCTCGACGCTCGACGGTGATGGACGACGACTTCGCAGACTTCCTCGCGCACACGTACCACGTCGAGGATCTCCTCAAGGTGATGCTGGCGAGTCGCCCCCGTTTCGCGCAGCTCCCGAGCGACGAGCGACACTTCGCGTACCCCACGATCGAAGAGGCTTCGAAACGCGCGGGAGTGACGGACACATGGCCCGTACTCGACGATTACGCCGATCCGGAGCCGATCATCCCCGAGGGCGCTCGCAAGCGGGCTCTGGAAGCGGCCCGTCTCAGCGGCGGACCCTCGACGCCTACAGACGGGTGAGGCTTCCATGCAGCCGCGGTGAGCGTCGCGCGCACATTGCACGGCCCTCCACATTCCGTTAGGCATCTTCTCGTAGCCGCAGTTCGCCCAAGCTAGCCCGACCCGGCCGCCAGCCGTCCAGCAGGTCCGAGGTCGTGTCGTGGCCGAACCGCTACCCTCCCCATCTGTCGAACCTGTCGTCCTGTCCATCCCGCAGGTCCGCCAATTGCTCGGCTGCGGTCCGAAAGTCGCGCGCCAGATCGTCCGCGAGCACGGGTTCCGCGTAGGTCGACGCCGCCTCGGGATCACGCGCGACTCGTTGGCCCTGTACCTGGCACGCCACGCCGAGCCCGTGAGCACCATCGCGGAGCGCCTGCACCACCTCCTCGCGGCCCGAGCCGCGGCGCTCGTCAGCGACGCAGTGAATCCTAAAAGCCCTGCCTCGCGGAGGTCGACGCCGTGACCCGTCCCGAGGTCCAGGCCGCCCTCGACCGGCTCGCTGACGAGCGCGAGGGGATCCGCGGGCGCGATGTCGTCGCGCCGGAGAACCCAGGGCGCGCATCCCGCGAGGCGCGGCTCTTGGAGATCGAGGCAGAGGTCGCCGCCATCGAAGCCGCCGTCGAGCCCGAGCCGCCGCCCGTGCGCGTGACGCTCTCCGGGGTTCCCGAGCGCGCCTCGCTCTCGAGCCAGATCACCGGCAGCGTCATCGCCCAGAACGACGGCGATCTCAACGTCGCGGTCGCCGAGGTGCGCACCTGGGGCGAGGTCGTCGCGCGCATCATCGCCGAGGTCGAGGTTCCCTGCCCGCCGAGCCCGCACTCGTCGCCCGCGATCACGCCGGCGGCCGTGTTCTCCGAGCGCGGCGTGCCGCCCCCGCAGATCGAACCCGGCGAGACCTGGCGCTGGTCGTTCTCGGTCTCGTTCATCGCGCCCCGCAGCCCGCCCGCGCTCATCTACCGCATCGGCGCGAGCGTCCGATTCACGGACGGCACAGTCGTCGAGGCCGAGCCCGTTCGAATGCGCGTCAACCCGCCCGCGTAAGGAGACCATCGATGACGGACCGTGAGATCGAGAACGACTCCCCAGCCGCCGCGCCGCCCGAGCCCGAGCCGCAGCCGGTCCCGGAGCCCGTGGAGACGGTTCCCCCCGCGTTCGACGCGACGCAGACCCTTGGTTAACTGGAGGTTCACATGGCCCTCACTTGGACGACACCGACGCTCGCGACCGGCTTCTACGGGAACGTGCAGTATTCGTTCGACACCCCGACTGCCGCGCTCGCCACGATCGTGAGGTTTCGCGGGCAGTTGGTCGGGCCGGTCGGCACGACCGCCTTCCAGATCGGCGCGGGCGGGCGCCCCTTGCAGACGGCGAGCCTCGACGCCTCCAGCGGGCTGAATGGAGTCGCGCAGGTCGCGATCACCTCGGGCGGCTTCGTATCGCTGCGCGCGAACACCACTGGCGTCGAGCCCGTCACCGTGGTCTTCGACGGACTGAGCATTGCGGGAGAGCAGTGATGGACGACAACACTCCAACCGCTCCGCCCGTCGCTCCGGAGGCGACTGAATCGCCCGGCACTGGCGGTGTCGAATTCGCGCGCCGGGTGCTCGGTCCACCCGGCAGTGCGGTGGGGCCCCGGGAGCCGGAGGGCTCGGCGTCGTCGGATAGCGGCGCCGACTCGGCCTCCACTCCCGGGGCCGCTCGTACTGCGCGCGAGCGGATCGACGAGGCGAAGCGAGCACGGGACCTCGAGCGCCGCGAGCGCGAGGTCGAGCGCTGGCAGAAGCGCTTCATGACCGAGGAGCAGCAGGTCGCGCACCAGACCGCCGACTTCCGCCAGGACGTGCGCGAAACCATCGCGGCCGATCGCGATCGGTGGGAACTCGTGAACTCGCTGGGCCTCGTCGATCGCGTCATCCAGTACCACCACGACGTCTGGGCCAAGTACGGCCAGCTCATCGACCCCGCCGAGATCGCCGACAAGATCGAGGAGGCCGCGCTCACGAACCTAGTCTTCGCCGCCAAGACGAAGAAGCTGAAGGCCGCACTCGCCCCGCCGCCGCCCCCGCGGCTGGAGCGCCGGGAGGTGCCGCCGGGCACCACGGAGACGCGCCGTCTCGACGATACGGAGAGGATGGCTCGTGCGCGTGAGGCGATCGACCGCGCGCTCGGGAGGCTCAAGTGACGACGGAACTTGAAGCTGCGCTCGCCGAGCTGGAGGCCACGCGCAAGGCGCTCGAGGAGGAGCGCGCGGCGCACGCGCCGCGGGTCGATGCTCCCGAGCCGCATCCACTCCGGGGCCGGTGCGCGGTGTGCGACTCGAACCACCAGCCGGGGCAGCATAGTCACTGCATGCACTGCCGGCGGCCCATCGGCAGCCGGTTCTACGCCGATCCGCCGGTGCCGCCGTGCCCCACCTGCCACGCCGAGGGCGTTCCGCCGCCGCCTCCCGGGCCGACCGCGCCGCTCGAGATCGGACGCGCGCGGAACTGGAGCAAGTCATGAAGTTCGCCCGACGCGACATCGCCGCGACCGTCCGCGACGCCCTTTGCTACCACTCGGGCGTGCGGGCCGAGGCCGGCGACCCCGAGCCCCCCGCGCTCCCGCGCGACGTCATCCGCGCGATCCAATTGGGCGACGACGCGCCCACCGACCCGATGGCGAGGGCGAAGGCGATGCTCGATGCGATCGCGTCCGTCCGCGAGGCGTTCGCGGGGTCTGATCGGGGTGCGACGGGGCGCGATGAAGGCCCCTACCTTTCGCTGCCGCTGGCGAGGGCAGCGCTCGATGAGATGCGGCCTACACACAAGGAGTGAAACATGCCTCGCGATGAACTGCTGGAGAAGCTGTTGCAGTCCCATGGGATCACCGGCCCGAGCGACGAGACGCACCCCGACGACGGCGATCTCAGGACGGCCGCGGCCCGGGAGTTCGTCGCTGCGATCCGTTCACAGAACGCGAAGGCCGTCGCGGAGAGCTTCAAGACGATGCTCGACGCGCTCGACGTGGACGACTCTTCACCCACCGATAAGGAGGAGTAGTCATGGCAAAGAACGTGAAGCCCGGGACAACCGATATGGCGGCTCATTGTCGCCAAGCCGGCCGCGAGGCCGAGGAGACACGGCGCGCGAACATGCGCAACAGCTTCGGCGGCGCCGGAAAACGCGAGGGCACTCGTCTTCCGCCCGCGGCGGCCCGGAACCCGGCCGGCATGGGCGGAGTCGCACGACTTTCCGAAGCCGAGGCGCGCGCTCGTCAGGCGCGGTCCATCGCCGACGTCCGCCGGGGGAAGAAGTGAGTTGACCCGCCCGACGAGTCACGGGCTACCCGCGGTCGACGGCTGGGAGCGCGCCACGTCGGCTGAGCGGAGCGGGCTCTACCGCGCCCCTCCATCGCGTGTGTGCGCCTGCGGGCATTCACTCCGGGAGCACATGGTCGAATTCGCGTGCGGTACGTGTGTTCACGCGTTCTGCGACTGCGAACGGTTCGAGGACTAGCCATGGCCGACGCCTTCGATCCGCCCGACTTCGCCCCGCCGGATCCGCCTCCGGCGCCGCAGCGTCCGCGGAACATCCCGGGCGACGCGATGTTGTTCGTCGATCCGTCCGGCGCGTTGCTCCCGCTCTCGCCGCTCGAGGCGGCCACCGCGGGTCGCTTCGGGTACGTGCCCGCGTCGCCGCAGCAGGTCGAGGACTGGAACCAGACGCAGGCGCTCCACGAGAAGTACGGTGGGATCGGCGGCGAGCTGAAGGCCGCGGGCCTCGGCGCCGCCCGCGCCGCGTCCTTCGGGCTCTCCGACGTGGCGCTGACGGGGCTCGGCGCGATGAGCCCCGAGGACATCCGCGGCTACGGGCAGGAGAACCCGATCAGCAGCGCGGCGGGCGCCGCGGCGGGCACCATTGCCCCTCTGATCGCCACCATGGGAGCGAGCGCTCCGGCAGAAGCCGCAGGGGCCGCCGCGGAGGCCGCGCCTGGCGTCGTTCGGACCCTTGCCGGCATGACCGGACCGGCTCTCGCGGCGCGCGCGGGAGAGGGCATCACGAGCGGTCTGCGGGGCTCGCTCGGGAGCGGCCTCGTCGCGGGCATGCTGGCCCGCGGCGCCGGTTCGGCCGTCGAGGCGATGGCCTACGATGCCGGCCATCTCGTGTCGGAGAAGGCGCTCGGCGATCCCAACCTGACAGCCGAGGCGGCGCTCTCTCAGATGGGCGCTGCGGCAGCGCTCGGTCTCGGGGTCGGCGCGCTCGGGTCTGCGGTCGTGGGCACCGCGAAGGCGCTCATCCCGAAGGCCGCGGGGCTCGCGGCGAAGCTGCACGACGCCCTCGACGAGGCACCGGGTGCGCTGGAGGACGTCCTCGGGGGCGCCGGCACGGGTGCGGTCGCGGGTCTCGCGGGCGGTGCGCTCTCTGCCGTCCGCGAGGCTGGCGACGACCTCGTAGGAGGCGCAGCGCGCCACGCCCTCGGACACCTCGCCGGCGCGGCGGGGCTCGGCGCGGTCGCGGGACCGATGGTCGGCATCGCCGCGAAGTACGCGATCCCGAAGCTGGGGCAGGCGCTCGGGCGCCTCGCTGCGGAAGGTGTGCCCGAGGTCGTCGGGACTGCCGCAGCGGCCGGAGCGAAGGGCCTCGCCGCCGCGGGGCTCAGCGCTGCGGACAGGAGCGCAGTCGAGAGCCTTGTGGATCGTAGCGCCTCGGAGATCGCCTCGTCGCGACAGGCAGGCGCGCCGGACATGACCGGGGTCGCGATCGCCGACGATCCCGACCGAGTCGCGGTGCTCGCGCAGCTCGAGCGGGGAAACGTGAAGGTCGCGAACGAGATCAACGATGGCGCCGCGGCGGTCGTCTCCGGTTCCGATCGCGCCGCGTCGCTCTCCGGCGACTACTCCCCCGCGACGTTCCGCCGGCGCGTCGAGGCCATCCAGACGCTCGCGAACGCGCCGACCGTCGCGCTCCCGCATCTCGAGGCGCTGATCGCAGACACGCACCGGCACGCACCGAACGTCGGGCAGTCCCTGGCACTCACGGCGTCGCGCGCCGTCGCCTTCCTCGCGTCCAAGATCCCGACCCCGCCGTCGCCGAAGTGGGAGCCCTCCGCCGCGGAGATCGGGACCTTCAACCGGCACTGGAACGCCGTCGACCGGCCGACCGGCGTCCTCGGCGAGGCCGCCGCGGGCGTGCTCACGCCGGAGGCGGTCGAGAGCGTCCAGACCGTCTACCCCGCGCTCTACGCGAAGATGCGCGAGGCGGTCTTCACGCGGCTCGTGGAGCACGGCGGCGTCGAGAAGGTTCCGTACGGGCGGCGCCTCGCGATCACGCAGCTGCTCGGCGCGGACCTCGGCAACGACCTCGACCTGGGGTCGTTGCTCGCGAATCAGTCCGTCTACAGCCAGGGCACCGCGGTGCCCTCGATGACCCCGGCGCCGACGAAGCCCAGCAGGAGCGGCGCCGGGAAGGTCACGCTCGCGAAGCGTTCACTCACCGATCAGCAGGCCGCGCAGGCGCGCGGAGAGGAGAAGGCATAGGGTTGAGGAAGCCGCGCTCCGACATCCGCTCGATACTGGAGGACGCCGCGGCCATCCGTGGCGGGAAGTGCGCGAAACGGCCGGACGTCCTCGCCGGCGCGTTCCCCGAGCAGCGTGCCTTCATCGAAGACAAGTCGCCGCTCAAGTGGGCGCTCACCACGAGACGGGCTGCAAAGACGTTCAGTGTAGGGCTCCAGATGGTCGACGATTCGTTCGACTATCCGAACGCGACCTACCTGTTCATCTCGCTCACGCGCGAGGCGGCGCGCCGCCAGTTCTGGAAGGATGTGCTGAAGGCCATCGATCGCCAGTACGACATCGGGGCGGACTTCAACGAGAGCAGCCTCACGATGCGGATGCCGAACGGCGCCGAGATCGTGATCCTGGGCGCCGACGCCGACGAGCAGGAGAAGGACAAATTGCTCGGGGGCAAGTACCGCGTCGTCTGCGTCGACGAGGCGGCTTCCTTCACGACGGACCTGCGCGAGCTGGTGGAAGGCACGCTCGCCCCGGCCGTCGTCGACCTCCAGGGCCAGATCATCTTGACGTCCACGCCGGGCAACTTGTACGGCGGATTTTTCCACGAAGTGACTCACGGATCGGACGCGAGCTACCTCTCCCCGCCCGAGATGCGCGAGCCGGGATGGTCGGGCTTCGTCTGGACGACCGACAAGAACCCCTACGTCGCGAAGCAGTGGGGTGAGCAGTGCGAGCGGCTGAAGCGCGACAATCCGCGCATCACCGCGACGAAGTCGTGGAAGCAGATGCGCGAGGGCCGCTGGGTGATCGACGATGGGGAACGCGTCTATCGCTTCGACCGCTCACGGAACGCGTTCACGGACCTGCCCACGTTCGCCGGCGGCCAATGGCATGCCGCCATCTCTTGCGACCTGGGGTACCGCGACGCGACCGGGCTGCTCTTGGGCGCGTGGCACGACTGGGACCGGCACCTCTACTTCGTGCGCAGCTGGAAGGAGTGGGGCTTGGACATCTCAGGCGTCGTCGCGCGCGTGTACCTGCTCGCGGACGAGGCGCGCCGGATCTTCGGCGTGGACGTCGAGCACTACCTCGTGGACGGCTCGAACCGGCAGGCCGTGGAGGAGATGCGGCGCCGGCACAACGTCGGGTTCCTCGCGGCGGACAAGCAGGGCAAGGAGTTCCACATCGAGATCATGAACGACTCGTTCATCTCCGGCGACATCCTCGTGCAGCTGGAGGGCTGCACCGATGGTGTCCTCAACTCCGGCCGGAAGGCGGACACACTGGGGCTCGCCGACGAGTACGAGCACTTGACGTGGCACCCGAAGCACCGGACGCCCGGGCAGCGGAAGGAGTTCCACCCGCCACTGGAGAACGCGCTCGCCGATTGCGGCCTGTACCTCTGGCGTTACGCGTACAACTTCCTCGCGAAGGCGCCGGTGCCGTCGCCGCCGGTCGGCACGCCCGAGTGGTTCCGGGAGGAAGAGCAGCGCCTCTGGGACGCGGAGATCGCCGAGATCGAGGCCCGTCGCGAGGCGGAGGCGAACCTCGACGTCGACCCGATGCTGATTCACTGAGAGAACGGCCCTTCACGGCGTCCCCTTCACCCACTCCTTCTGGACGGCCTCGATCAGCACCGTCGCCGGCGGCCGATCCGGAACTTTGCCGGGATCTACTGTTTCTTCCACCCTCCGCGTCCGATTCAGGTGAAGGGCGAGCGCGTCTGCGCGAGCGACCCTTGATGGCTCGGTATCCACGCGAACATGCCGTTCGTCGGTGTACGCGACGACGGGGAAGGCCACCAGATCGGTGCTGAAGACGAGGAGGGTTTCGTCCGGACCGTCCGGACCGCCCCTCTTCAACTCGACCCGTACCAGTCCATCGGCGGCGTCGAGGTCGCGCTGGATGGCGTAGAAGAAGAGCCGGAAGGGCCGCTCGGCATCGTCTTCGGTCCTCGGCGGCGGGGCTTGCGGCCCGAAGGGTTGACGCCCCCGGCTTAGCGGCTGCCTGCTCGCGAGGTGTTTCAATAGTTTCTTCCTGGCCTCGGCGGTGTCGTAGTAGGCGGGGATCTCGGGCACGGGCGTCGGCATGCCCCTGGACGGTGCACACGTCGCGTCCCCGAGGCACGCCCCCGTCCCCTCACCGCCCGTGGACCATTCGTGGCCCGTTCGCCCCGCTGAAGCGCCCATCTCGGCCGGTCAGGCGTGCCCACGGGGCGACGCGGAAGCGCTCGGAATGACTACGCCCGGCTACTGGCGGTAGTCAGGCGTAATCACTCCAACAAGTACCAGCTGTTCTGATCGCGAGGCGCGGCCCGCCTGGATTGGGACGCGACGCGGCCCGCCCGGGCCAGCACGCGTCTCGTTCGGCCCGCTCGTCCCCCCGTAACATCCCGACGCAGTCGCGACATCTCGCAGCGACGCGGGCCGTCCAGCGTGGGCACATGTCCGCGACCGCCGAACCGCAGCCCTGCGTCACGGTGCTCCTCGTCGACGACGACGACGCGAACCGGGAAGCGATGACCCGGGCGCTGGCACACGCCGGGTTCGACGTGCTCCCCGCGGCCTCCGGGGCCGACGCGCTCGAGCTCGCGCGCGCGCACGAGCCGGACGTGGTCGTGCTCGACGTGATCCTCCCGGACTCGGGTGGCCTCGGCCTCGCCCGCGCGTTCCGGCGGGAGCACCCGCGTCACCCGGTGCCGGTCCTGTTCATCACGGGCCTCTCGCCGCCCGCCGTGCGCGACGCGCTCTCCCCCGCGCCCGTCCTGTTCAAGCCGTTCTCGCGCGGCGACCTCGTGTCGCGCGTCCGCGAGCTCGCGCGCGAGCGGTGAGCGTCCGCGCCGGGTCGACGATCGCTCGGTCCGCACGCCGCGCGTGCCGGGCCGCGAGCGGCCTGCCCCGCCTACGCCTCGTCGTCTTCCGCCGCGCCCTCGCCGTACTCGATGGCGCAGGCCGGGCAGAACGCGTTCGGCGCGTCCGCGCCCGGGATCTCGATGGTGGGCCCCTCGGCGCCGCAGACCTGGCACACGCCCGGGACGAGGACCTCGCCGCGGTCGATCGGGCTCTCCTTCGTCGGCTCTCTCACGATCCACCTCGCTTCCTCTTCTTCGGGACCACCAGGCCGCGGGACAGGCGCCGCAGCACGCGCTTCAGCTGGCGCCGCTTGTACCGCTCGTGCGAGGAGTCGCCCTCCTCGTTGATGCGGGCCGTGGCGCGATCGACCACCTGGAACTCGACCAGCGAGAAGACGATCCGCCCGAGCTCGTCCGCCATCGGATCGAGCGGCGACATGAGGTCGTCGATCCGGACCGGCAGGTCGACGACGAAGTTGAGCACGCGGTAGTCCTTCCCGCTGAACTCGTTGCGGGGCGCGGCGGGGTCCCGCCCCTCGAGGTCGGGCGGGAGCTGGAGCTGCGCCGCGACCGCGGAGCCCTGCGGGTGCCCGAGGATCAGGTCCGCGAAGCGGACCAGGCTGTTCTGCGTCTGCCCGGGCACCGCGTAGTTGAACGGGAACAGGTGCCGGGCGAGGTGGTGGACGATCGGCGCGATCTGGTCGGTCGTCTCGGTGACGATCCGGTACCGCACGCGATCGAACACCTGGGCGGCGACGGACTCCTTCTTCGCGAGCAGCTTCGTCACGAGCGACGACCGGCCCTTCACGCTGCCCGCGAACTCGACGATGGGCATGCCCGAGGCCTTCATCCGCTCGGCCTCGGCCATGATCCGCCGGTGCACGCGATCCGCGAGGTCCGCCTCGCGGATCGGGGTCCGGAACAGCAGCTCGCGGGCCTCGAGGTGGTGGATGACGTGCATCACCTTCAGGACCACGCACGCGATCCGCCGGTACTTCTTCGGCTCCAGCGCGCCGGACGCGAGCAGGAACACGTCGCGCACGTCCTCCGGCGCCGCCACCGGCGCGGCGACCCGGTAACCGAAGGCGTTCCGGAGGTAGTCCACCGCCTGGCCGAGGATGGCGCGGAGCCGCCGATCGTCGCGCGAGTCGTCGAGGTCGAACAGGTTGAGCCGCAGGAACGCGTCGACCTCCGCCGCCGCGGTGAATTCGAGGCGCCGCCAGTCGATGACCGAGCCGCCGCGGAGCAGCAGCCTGAGCTCCTCCAGCTCCGCCACGCCCATCTGCTCGAGCGAGCGGAAAGGGGCGGAAGGGCCGGGGGCGCGCTTCAGCTCGAACGCCAAAGAGGGGCCTCTGTGGTGGAGGGCGCCGGCTGTCGGCCGGCGGCGCTGAACATGGCAGCGCCCGCGGTCCCGGTCAAGCGAACCGGGAGCGCGGGCGGAGCCATGGAAGCGAGGGCTGGCGCCCTCGCCCCGCCAGCAAAAGCGGGTCGGGCCCCACCCCTGCGCACCTACGTCGTCGACTCCCTCAGAACTTTATCGGGAAGGTGACATCAGGTCGCCCGCTCACCGACCTCGGGAACTTCATCCCCCGGAGGACCCCGGTGAGACACTGGGCGATCGGGCTCGAGGCGTACTCGGGCGTCGCGCACGAGATCGCCTGCACGCCGCCGTCCGGCGCGATCGTCCACCGCATCTTGAGGACGCCGCTCGCCCCCGGATCGCGCGCCTTCTGCTCCTGCACGCACTGCTGCAGCGCGGAGACGCGCGCGAGGATGGTCTCGTTCACCTGCGAGTCGGTGAGCCGCTGCGGCACGGTGCCGCCGCCCGGGGCGGCGGGGACGTACACCTTCCGGCCTCCGCCGAGCGCCTCGTCCAGGGCGGGATCGCTGCCACCGCCGCCGCCGTCGAAGTCGAGCAGCGAGTCCTTCTTGGCCGCCGGCCTCGGCGCAGGCGGGGGCGGCGCCGCGGCGGGCGGAGGCGACGCCTGGGCGACGCGGACGGGCTCCTTCTCCTTCCGCGGCAGCGGCGCCTCCTTGTGCTTCGGGGCGACCGGCTCGTGGTGCGCGATCTTGCCGGGCGCGTGGCCCGGCTCGGGCGCCTTCGCCACCGGCTCGGGCGCGGGCGGAGGCTCGGCCTTGGCGGGGACCGCCTCCGGCGCGGGCGCCGACCTCGGCGCCTCCGGCGCGGCGGCGACGGCGGCGGGCGCCGCGGCGGAGGGGGTCGGCGCGGCGGACGCCGGTTCCGGCGCCGCCGCGGGCGGCGCGGGCGCGGGCGCCGGGGCGACGGGCGCGGTGACGGCGGCCACCGCCGGCGCAGCCTTCTGGTTCATGGACCGGACGACGATGACGGCCGCGGCCGCGACGACGACCACGACCGCCGCGGCGCCGATCAGCACCGCGCGCGCGGCGCTCCGCTTGTGCCGGAGCTCCTCCGCGCCGCGGGCCACCGACGACCGCTTCTCGATCTTCTGCTCGTCCGTCCGCTCGAGCGCCTTGATGGGGAGCGGGATCGCGCCGGTCGGGTCGACGCCGCCACCGTCCGGCAGCTCCTCGACGAGCGACTTCACGCCGTTCGGCGCCGGCCGCTGGGCCTCCGCGCGCGGCTCGGGCCGCTCGCGCGCGGCGATCTCCTCGCTCGCGAGGGCGGCCAGCGCGCTCGCCGCGACCGGCTTCCACGTGACCTCCGGCGCGGGCGCCGCGGAGGCGCTCGCGGCGGCGGACCCGGGCTGCGCGTGCTCGGCCCGGGCGACGACCGGCGCCGGCTCGGCGCGCGACGGTGTGCGCGAGGCCTGTGGCACCGGCGCGAGGTACGTCGCGAGGTCCGACATCGACGACAGCGGCGCCCAGTCGCCCATGCCGGGGCGCCACACGAGGGAGTCGGGGCCGACGTCGCCCGCCTCCCACTTGCGCCTCACCTCGGCGAGCGGCAGCGGCCCGACCTGCGCCTGCCCGATGGCGACGTACCACTCGGTCGCGGGCGGCGATGCGGACGCGGCCGACGCCGCGGCGATGCGCGCCGCCTCCTCCGCCGAGACGCCCTGCGTCGCGTCGAGATCGGGGGCCGGGGCGGCCGCCGGCGCGGGGGCGTCGCCGAACGCCTGATCGAAGGCGTGACCCAGCTCGCGCTCCAGCGCGTGCTCGCCGGTGCCGCCCGGCGCCGGCGCCGGCGCCTCCGCGGCCCGCGCGGGGGCCTCGGCCGCGACGGCGCCGTTCTCCACGGCGCGCCGGACCAGGATCACGTTGCTGCACTTCTTGCAGCGGACCTTGACGCCGTTCGGACCGACCTTCTCGTCCGAGATCATGTACTGGGCGTCACAGCGCTCGCAGGTGAATTTCATGTCCTCGATCCCGCTTCGATCCTAGGTTTCCATCCGTCCGACGGTCAACAAACCCGCCCGCGTCACGCGGGCACGAGGCACGACAGGCCGAGCCGCTCCCGCAGGGCGGCGTACTCCTCGGAGACGCAGAACAGCGCCAGGTCCCGCAGCCGGGTCTCGTCGCGCAGCTTGGAGACCTGCGGCCGCTCCTCCAGCACCGCCCGGCGCACCACCTCGAGATCCCCCGCGAGCAGCGCGCCGGCGCGGTTCGACGTCAGCTCGGCGCCGTCCAGGTACGACCGGACGTCGCCCGGATGCTGCACGTCGCAGTACGCGCGGGCGAGGAGCTTCAGGGTGTTCTTCCGCACCGGCTCCGGCAGCGTCTTCTCGAGCTCCCGCTTCAGCTTCGCCACGAGGTGGGGATCCGCGGTGACGACGAACCGCGACGTCCCCGCCGAGCACGCCGCCTGGAACACGAGGTCGAGCTGGTCGTGCGGCATGAGCCGGGCCATGAGCAGCTCGGGCCTCGCGAACGCGAGCGCCTTCCCGATGGCGAACCACAGCTCCTTCTTCGGCCGCTCCTCGAACATCTCGTCGGCGGCGAGGAAGCCGGGGGGATCGGTGGGGACGAGCTGCAGGAGCGCGGGGACGCCGCCCTTGCGGAACAGCCGGAGCCCCTTCAGACCCAGCGTCCGCTCGACGTACTTGAACATGTTCGCGAAGAAGAGCATCGAGCCCTGGACGTCGAGCTCGTCCTTCTTCGGGTTCACGCCGAGGTCCTTCTCCTTCTGCACGAACAACGGCCGCGCGTGCAGCGCGAGCAGGGTCATGATGTCCGCGAGCGGTCCCTTCACGCGCTCGTGGAGCAGCATCCCCCAGAGCTGGTCGTCGAGCGGGCGGCTGGCCTGGTCGCGCGCGAACTTCCGGAGCCGCGCCACCACCTGCACCTCCTCGCCGCCGGCCTGGCCGAGGAGGTGGACGAGCACCTGCGCCGCCGAGTAGGCCGGGTCGTACTGCTTCGCCGTCGCGTGCAGCTTCACGAGCGCCTGCGCCGCCTTCGGCGCCTTCGCGCCGGTCCGCAGGAGCTGGCGGTACGCCGCGATCGCCTCGCGCTCGGCGCCGGGCTTCCGCGCCGCGAGGTCGGCGAAGGTCTCGACCGCCACCGCGTCCTCCGGGTCCGCCTTCGCCACGACCTGGTACGCCATCCGGGCGCCGTCGTCGTTGCGGAGCACGTTCCGGTACAGGTCGCCGAGCGTCTTCCAGAGCGCGAGGCGCGCCTGGGCGGCGTCGGGCGTCTTCGGCAGCCGCTGCACCATCCGGAGATAGGCCTGCTCGAGGTCGGTCCACCGCTTCTGCCGGCCGAGGATCTCCTCGATGGCCGCGAACGCCTGGACGAGCCGCCAGTTCTTGTCGAGGGCCTTCTCGAGCTCCAGGACCGCCGCGCCCTCGTCCTTCACCTCGTCCCGGAGGATCTCGGCGAGCGAGAGGTGCAGCTTCGCCGCCCGCGCCGGATCGGCCTGCACCTCGGGCCGCGCGACGATCTGCGCCAGCACGTCGGCCGCCTTCTGGCCCTGGCGCGTCTCGCGGTAGAGCCCGAGGAGCGCCTCCGTCACCGGGAGCGAGGTGGGATCGAGCCTCGACGCGCCCAGGAAGGCGTCGATGGCCTGGTACGGATCCTGGAGCCGGTCGCGGCAGATCTCGCCGATCGCGACGAGGTTCTCGAGCTTCGCCTGGCCCTCGAGGAGGGGCAGCAGCCGCTGCCGCTGCTCGACCGCGCCCTCGAAGTCGCCGGTCGACTCGAGGATCCGGGTGAGGCTCCGGCGGGAGGGCTCGTGGTTCTGGTCGATCTCCAGCGCCTTCCGGAAGGCGTTCGCGGCGCGCTCGACCTGCGCGAGCTTCGCGGCGATCTCGCCGATCTGCCAGTGCGTCTCGACCACCTCGAGGTCGGTGAGCCCGTCGCGGTGGTGGATGATCACCGTCGTGAAGATCCGGAGCGCCTCCTCCCACTGCTGCTCCTGCACGAGGAGGTTCCCGAGCCCCTCGAGCGCGGGCAGGTACGTCGAGTCGAGCTCGTACGCGCGCCGGTAGGCGGCGAGCGCCTTCTCGCGGTTCCCGAGCTTCTCCGCCACGTAGCCCTGGCGGTAGGACTGGCGGCAGAGCTCCTTCGCGTCGCCGCCCTGCGAGAGCGCCTCGACGATGCCGTCGAGGACGCGCTCCGCGTCGGGCCACCGCGCCTGGGCGACGTAGATGTCCGAGAGCGGGCGGGCCGCGGCGAGGTGCCCCGGGGTCCGCTTCAGCGCCTCCTCGTAGTAGCGCGCCGCGCTCTCGCGATCGTCGCGCTCCTCCTGGTAGACGCGCGCGGCCTCCGTGTAGCGCTCCGTCTTCGCCTCGACGTCGGTCTCGTACCGCGCCTCGTCCACGAGAAGCTCGAGGTAGCGGTCGCGGTTCCGCTCGCGCTCGAAGAGTCCCTTCAGCGCCTTGATGGCGGGGAGGTGGCCGGGATCGAGCTGCAGGGCGCGGGAGTAGGCCTCCTTCGCGCTCGCCACGTCGAGGAGCATCTCCTCGTGGATCGCCCCCATCCGGACGTACAGCTCCACCGCATCCTTGGAGCCGCCGGCGACGCGCGCCTCGCGGCGCAGCATGTCGAGCGCGAGGTTCCAGTTCCCGCTGCGCTCGTAGAGCCGCCCGAGCGCCGCGACGGCGGTGCGGGAGTCCGGGTCGAGCTGGAGGGCGTGGTTGAAGATCGCCTCGGCGCGGTCGACGCGCGACATCTCCTTCCACCACACCTCCCCGATGGCGACCTCGAGCGCGACCTGCTCGCGCCGCTCCTGCACGAGGGAGAGGTGGTGCTGCATGACCGTGATGAGCCGGTCCCAGAGCCCCTCGTCGCGGTAGAGCCGCTCGAGGTTCTTCACGGCGGGGCCGTTCGCCCCGTCGAGGCGGAGGATCTGCTCGTTCCGCTCGATGGCCGAGCGCGGGTCGTGCAGCTTCTCCTCGTGGATCGCCGCGCTCTTCGCGAGGATCCGGACCTGCTCGCGCGGGTCCGCCGCGAGGGCGATCTGGCGCTCGTAGACGCGGTTGAGCTCGGCGAAGCGGTCGAGCTTCGTGTAGAGCCGCTCGAGCCCGGCGAGCGCGTCCTTCGACCGGTCGTCGAGCCCGAGCACCGTCCGGTACGCCTCGACGGCCGCCTCGTCGTCGCCGATCTCGTTCTCGTGGAGCGCCCCGATCTGGAGCTGGTACGCGATCCGCGCGGCGTCGGTCGCCGCGAGGTCGCGGGCGCGGGCGAGGATGCCCGCGAGATCGGCCCAGCGCTGCTCGCGCCGGTACAGGGTCGAGAGCGCCTCGAGCGCAGCGGCGTCGCCGCCGTCGAGCTCCAGCACCCGACGCAGGGCGCCGACGGCCTCGTCCACGTCGTGCAGCTCGGCGTCGTAGATCTTCGCCACCTCGAGGAGGAGCGCCTTCTTCTCCTCGAGGGCCGCCGCCGCCTCGAGCCGCTGCTCGAGCGTGATCACGAGGTCGCGGACGCGGCCGCGGCGCTTGAAGAGCTGCGTGAGCGCGTCGAGCGCCTCGGGGCTGGCCGGGTCGGCCTCGAGGGCGCGCCGGTAGGCGCCCTCCGCCGCGGCGGCGTCGTCGAGCTTCGCGTCCTGCAAGCTCCCGAGGTGGAGGAGGAGCTTCGCCTTCACCATGCCGCGGGACTTCTCCGCGATCTCCTCGAGCACCGAAGACAGCTCCTCGAACGCCTCCGTGTCCGCGGCGAGCCGCTCGGCCTCCGCGAGGGCCTCGGCGTCACCGGGCGCCTCGGCGAGCGCGCGGCACCAGGAGAGGAAGCTCATCTCCTTCTGCCCGAGCCGCTTCTCGTGGACCGCCGCGACCTCCTTCAGCAGGACGACCTTCTCCGCCGGATCGCCGAGCTGCGGCGCGAACAGATCGCAGACGCGGGCGAAGGCGCGCCAGTTGCCCGCCTCCTGGTGGAGCGCGCGCAGCCCGTCGTACGCGGTGCGGTTCCTCGGATCGAGCTCGAGCACCTTGTCGAGCGCCGCCGCCGCCGCGTCCGGCCGCTTCTGCTGCCGCCAGAGGTCGGCCACCGCGAGCCAGGCCGGCACCGCCTCGGCGGGCCCGCCCTGGGCGGCGAGCAGGGCCGCGCGGGCCTCGGCGGCGCGCACGCCGTCCTGCGCAGCGCCGCCCTGCCGGAAGATCTCCTCGATGCGGACGAGGTCGTCGGCGCCGTGCGGCTCGATGTCGAACGCGAGCTTCGCCTGCTCCACCGCGTCGCGCTTCTGCCCGGCGCGGAGCAGCACCTCGGCGAGCTCGAGGCGCGCGCGCTTCACGCCCGCCGCGTCCTCCTGCAGCGGCACCAGGCGCCGGTAGACCGAGACGAGCGCGTCCTGGTCGCCCTGGGCGGCGTGGATGTCCCGGAGCGCCTCCAGGGCGCGCCGGTTCTTCGGATCCGAGTCGAGGACCGCCTTGTACGACTGGACGGCCTGCGTCGCGTCGCCGAGGCGCGTCCCGAGGACCTGGCCGAGCTTGTCGTTCAGCCGCGCGATCTCGCGCCGATCCACGGTGGCGCCGATCCGGATCCGGAGGTGCTGCGCGAGATCCTGCCACCGCTCCAGCGACTCGTAGAGGTCCTCGAGCGCCGGGAGCGCCGCCTCGTGCCGCGGCCGCAGCACGAGCAGCTCCTTCCAGAGCGCCACCGCCTCGTCGAGGCGGCCGAGGTCGGCGACGAGCGCCGCCATCTTCGCGAGGACGCGCTCCTTCGACGCCGCGTCCTGGGCGACCGCGCGCTGCGCGGCGAGGTTCTTCACGAGGTCCTCGCGCCGGCCCGCGCCCTCGTAGAGCGCCTCGAGGGCGCGGAGCGACGGGACGTGGCGGGGATCCGCCTGGACGGCCGCCTCGTACGCCTCGGCGGCCCGATCCGGGGACGCGAGCTTCTCCTCGCAGAGCTGCCCCACCCGGAAGAGGAGCTGGACGCGCTCCGGCCCCTGGGCAGCGGCCGCGCGGGCCGCGAGCGTGTCGGCGAGCTCCGGCCAGCTCTCGAGGCGCGCGTGGATCCGCTCGAGCGCGGGCAGCGCCTCGGGCGCGGCGGCGGGATCCAGCGCGAGCGCGCGGCGGAGGAACCCGGCCGCGCGGCCGGGATCGCCGAGCCGCTCCTCGTACAGCGCGCCGAGCCGGAGCGCGACCGCGGCGGTCTCCGCGGGCGGGAGGCGGTCGATCTCGTCCTCGTAGATCGCCGCGAGCTCCTCCTCGTGGCCGCTCGCGCCGGCGAGCGCCTCCATGCGCGCGCGCACCGCCGCGTCGGCGGGGTCCTCGCGGAACGCCTTGCAGAGCGCGAGGAAGGCGAGCTCCGGATCCGCGAGCGCGCGCTCGCGGAGGTCGGCGAGCTCGAGGTACAGCGCCTTGCGCTCCTCGGGGTCGGGCCGCTCGCCGGCGCGGACCTCGAGGACCGCCGCCTGCTTCAGCGCGTCGCCGCCGGCCGCGTACGCGCGCTCGAGCGCGAGCGCGGCGCGGGCGTTGCCGGGATCCTTCTGGAGCAGCGCCTCGAGGCGCGCGATCGCCTCGGGGTGATCCGGGCGCGCCTGCAGGACCTCCTCGTACAGCCCGAGCGCGCCGTCGCGATCGAGGAGCCGCGCGTCCTTGAGCTCGGCGAGTCGCTGCCGGAGCACGACCAGCGCGGCCTCGTCGCCCGCGTCGGCGGCGGCGGCGACCTCCCGCTCGAGCACCTCCGCGAGGTCGACCCACCGCTCCGTGCGCAGGCACAGGCGGTCGAGGCGCGCAAGGGCGTCGCGATCCGACGCAGCGAGCTCGAGGAGGCGCCGCAGCGCCTGGATCGCGCCGGCGGCGTCGTCGAGCCGCTCGTCGAGCACCGCCGCGAGGCGGCGGAGCAGGTGGGCGCGCCCCTCGGGCAGCTCCTCGACCGCGAGCGCGCGGCGCAGCGCCTGGGCGAGCGCGTCGGGATCGGTGCCGGCCTCGAGCGCGTCGATGAGCCCGACGAGCGCCTCGCGATCGTCCGGCGCGAGGTCGAGGAGCCGCTGCCAGGCCTCGGCGGCGCGGGCCGCGTCGCCGCCCCGCGCGAGCCGCGCGATCCGGCGCTGGTACTCGGCGCGCGCGGACGGGTCGCGGGCGCGGTCGGCGTGCTCGGCGAGGAGCCCCTGCAGCTCGTCGCCGAGCCCGGCGGCCTCGGCGCCGCTGGCGGCGAGGTCCAGCGACTCGATGGAGTCCGGGTCCGCGGCGAGGGCGCGGCTCGCGGCGAGGAAGGCCATCTCCGCGTTGCGGAGGGGGCCGGCATAGGTCGCCGCCACGCGGCGGAGGAGCGCGGCCCGGCGCGCCGGGTCCGTCTCGTTCGCGGCGCGGGCCTCGAGCGTCTCGACCACCTTCCCGTGCTCGCCCTCGGCGGAGTAGACCGGCTCGAGGAGGAGCGCCGCCTCGAGGGCGGCGGGCCCGGTCGAGCGCGCGAGCTCCTCGAGGGCGGCGAGCGCCGCCGGGTGGCGGGGCACCTTCGCGAGCACCTCCCGGTAGGCGGCGAGCGCGCCGGCGGCGTCGGCGAGCCGCTGGTGCCGGATCTTGCCGAGGCGGTAGCGCAGCTCGGCGGCCTCGGCGACGAGGTTCGGCTGGCGCTCGGCCACCGCGAGCTCGCGTCCGAGGACGTCGACGAGATCCTCCCACCGTTCGGCCGAGCCGAGCAGTCGCCCGAGGAGTCGCAGCGCCTGCGGGTCCTCGGGATCGACGGCGAGGATCTTCCGGTACGCCTGGATGGCGCCTTCGCGATCGGAGAGGTGTTCGGCCATGATCTTCGCCACCTCGAGCAGGAGTTCCTTCCGCGCCGCGGGTGCGGGCGCGACATCCGCGAGCCGCTCGAGCGTCCGGGCGAGATCCCGGTGCGCGCCGAGCCGGCGATAGACGCGCGCGAGCGCGCCGAGCGTCTCTGCGGAGGGCGCCGCGGCGGCGACCTCCTCGTAGAAGCGCGCCGCCACGTCGGGCTTCCCGAGCCGCTCGACGTGGATCGCCGCGAGGCGGCGCCGCACCTCGAGCGCGGCGCCGGCGGGGAGCCCCGCCTCGATCGCCTCCTCGAGAGCCGCGGCGAGCGCCTCCCACGCTCCGGAGGCGGCGGCGAGCCGCTCGAGATCCGCCCGCGCGCCGGGCGCGTCGCGCCCGGCCCGGGCCGCCTCGGCGAGCTCGCGCGCCTTGGAGCGGAACGCGCCGTCGCGATCGCCGAGCCGCTCGTGCAGCGCGGCGATCTCCGCGAGGAGCGGGCCGTGCTCCGAGGCGTCCGCCACCTCGAGGCGCACCTCGAGCAGCGCCGCGAGCCGGCGGGCGTCGCCCGCGGTCCGCAGCACGTCCTCGAGGACGCGCGCCGCGGTCTCGCGCGCGTCGGCGCGGTCGAGGAGGCGCTCCAGGCCGGCGACGGCGCCCGGCTCGCGGGGGCTCTCGGCGAGCACCTCGGCGTAGGCCTCCACCGCCCGGCGCGGGTCCGGGTCCGTCTCGAGCAGCCCGGCGCGGCGGAGGAGGAGCGCCGTGCGCCGCGCCGGGTCGTCGGCGACCGCGCGCGCGAGCGCCTCGATGACCCACTCCAGCTCGGGCACCGCGGGTCCGCGCGAGAGGATGCGATCGAGCCCCTCGAGCGCGGCGACGTCGAGCGGCGCCTCCTCGAGCACGGCGCGGTACGCCTCCGCCGCGGCACCCGGATCCTCGAGCGCCTCCGCGAGCGCGCCGGCGTGGAGGAGGTGACCCGCGCGGTCCGCGCCCACGGCGAGCGCCGCCCGGCGGCGCGCGACGTCGAGCAGCTCCCGGGCGGAGCGAGCGGTCTCGTAGAGCCCCGCGAGCGCCTCGAGCGCCTCCGCGTCGTCGGGCGCGTCGGCGAGGACGCGGTTCCAGGCCTCGATGGCCGCCGCGCCGCCGCCGCGCTCGGTCCGGACGCGGGCCGCGCGGCGCCGGAGCGCGAGCGCCTCCTCGGGCTCCGCGCCGCCCGCGGCCTGCTCGTACACGTCGGCGACCTCGGCCTCGCTCCCGGTCGCGGCGGCGAGCCGGACGAGGTCCGCGCCCGCGCCCTCGCGCGCCGGCCCGCCCTCCGCGAACGCGCGGCACGCGGCGAGGAACGCGAGCCCGGGATCGTCGAGCTCGGTCTCGAGGATGGTGCGCAGCTCGGCGAGGAGGCGCGCCCGCTCGCCGGGATCGGTCACCGCGGCGAGGCGCGCCTCGCGCGCGGCCACCCGGCGGGTGTGCTCGCCCGCGGCGCGGAGCACGCGGTCGGCCGCCTCGAGCGCCTCGCGCCCGACGGGGCCCGGCACGGCGGCGAGCTCGGCGAGCGCGTCGCGCGACGCGGTCCGCCGTGGATCGCGCCGGACCAGCTCGGCGTGGAGCGCGAGCGCGCCGGCCGGATCGTCGAGGCGCGTGCGGCGCAGCTCCGCGAGGCGGGCCGCGGCGTCCACCTCGAACGCGCGGGCGAGGCGGCGCTCGAGCACCGCGGCGAGCGCGTCCGGCCGGTCGAGCCGGTCGTAGAGCCGCTCGAGGGCCGCGGCGGCCTCGGCGTCCTGGGGCGCGAGCGCCGCGACCTCCGCCCACGCCTGCGCGGCCCGCGGCGCGTCGGCGAGGCGCGCCTCGGCGACGGCGCCCTCCTCGCGGAGCGCGTCCTCCCGGACCGCGGGCTCCTGCGAGCGGCGCGCGATCTCCGCGCAGACGTCGGCGAGCTCGCCCCAGCGCTCGCGGGCGCGGTGCAGGCGCCGGAGCGCGGCGAGCGCCTCCCGGTCTGCGGGCGCGGCCCGCGCGACCTGGGCCCACGCCTCGGCGGCGCGATCCGGGTCGAGCCGCCGCTCGGCGAGGTCCGCCCGCTCCCGCAGGATGGGCAGCCGCTGCTCGGGCGGCGCGAGCTCGGCGAGCTCGGCGTGGAGCCGGGCGCACGCCTCGACGTCGCCGGCCTCGGCGGCGACCCGGCGGAGCTCGGCGCGGAGCTCCGCGTCCGCGGGCGCGAGGCGCGAGGCGGCGGCGAGGGCGGCGAACGCGAGCGACGCCTGCCGCAGCTCCTGCTCGGCGATCCGGGCGGCCGCGCGGCGCGCGGCGACCTTGCCCGCGACGTCCGGCGCGACGCGCGCCTCGGCCTCGAGCGCGCGGACGCGCCGGCGCGGGTCCGGGTGGCGCGCGAGCGCGGCGGCGGCGGCGCGGACCGCCTCCGGATCGCCGCCCTCGAGGTGGGCCTCCAGGGCGGAGAGCGCGGCGGGGTCGTCGGGGGACGCGCGCAGCGCGAGGACGGTCCGCTCGACCGCCGCCTTCTCGTCCCCGAGGCCGGCGCGGATCCGCGCGCTCTCGAGCGCGGCGCGGGACGCCTCGGCGGGGTTCGCGGCCTGCGCCGCCAGCTCCGCGAGCGCGTCGGCGCGCCCGGGGGCGTCGCCCGCGTCGCCGAGCGCCGCCGCGAGGCGGGCGAGGAGCCGGGGCCGCTGCTCCGGGGCCGCCACGGCGAGCGCGTCGCGGGCGGCCTGCGCCGCGCCTGCGGGGTCGTCGAGCCGCTCGTGCAGGACCTCCGCCTCCTGGGCGAGGAGCGCGACCTTCTCCGCGCCCTCGGCGGCGGCGGCGCGCTCGTCGAGCAGCGTCGCGGCCTCCGCCCAGCGCTCGCCGGCGAGCGCCGTGCGGGTGAGGGCGGCGAGGATGCCGGGATCGCCGGGGCGGAGCGCGACGGCGCGGCGGAGCTGCACGGCTGCGTCGTCGTACGCCCCGAGATCCTCCTCCGCGACCGCCGCGGCGCGGAGCCGGAGCGCCGCCTCCTCGGGGCGCCCCTCCAGGCGGCCAGCGGCCTCGTCGAGCAGCGCGAGGAGCTCGCGCTCGGCGCCGACCTCGCGGGCGAGGTCCTCGCAGCGGCGGCGAGCCTCGAGGTGATCCGGGCAGGCCCTGAGCGCCGCCGCCGCGGCGGAGAGCGCGCCGCGGCGATCGCCGAGGCGCTCCGCCCGGACGGACGACGCGTCGAGCAGGTGGCGCGCCCGCTCCCGCGGGTCGGCGCCGGCGGGCAGCGACCGCGCGAGGAGCTCCAGCATCGCGGCGTGCTTCGCCGCGTCGCCGGCGGCCGCGTACGCGGGGGCGAGCACCTGCGCGACCGGGAGCGGGGCCACGCCGCGCGCCAGGAGGCGCTCGAGCAACGCCGCGGCGTCCGCGCGCTGCGACGCGCCGACCCCGGCGGCCTGGACGAGCCCGGTGGCGATCTCCGCGGCGTCGGCGAGGCGGCCGAGCGGCTCCGCGAGCGACTCGGCGCGGGCGAGGGAGATGGCGCCCCGCTCCGCGACCCCCTTCGCGCGAGCCTCGAGCCGCCCCAGGATCGACACGCGCTCCTCGGCGGCGCGCGGCCCGCCCTGCCCCTCGAGGGCAGCGTGCAGGCCCCAGAGCGCCTCGTCGTCGTCGGGCGCGTGCTCGAGCACGTCGCGCCACCCGGCGGCCGCGCGCTCCACCTCTCCCGCGTCGGCCCACAGCTTCGCGAGCTTCGCGGAGAGCGCGCGCCGCTCGTCCCCGGTCGCCCGGGCGCGCTTCTCCTCGAGCTCGCGCGCGAGCTCCTCCTGCTGCCCGGCGCGGGCGAGGCACGCCTCGAGCGCGTTCGCCGCGCCCCGGTCCTCGGGGTCCAGCGCGACGAGGGCGCGCCACGCGCGCACCGCCTCCTCGGGGAGGGAGAGGTCGCGATCCAGGATCTCGGCCACGCGGCGGAGGAGGGTCTTCCTCGCCTTGAGGTCGCCGTCGACCGCCTCGGCGGCGGCGCGGTACGCCCGCGTGAGCTCGAGGAACGCGTCGGCGCGGGCCGCGGCGCCCTCCATCGCCTTGCGCGTGGCGGCGCGGGCCGGATCGATGGCGAGCGCGCGAGCGAGCGTCCGGAGCGCGTCGCGCGGCCTGCCGAGCTGCTCCTGCTGGACGTCGGCGAGCCGCTCGAGGAGGCGCACCCGCTCGGAGGGATCGCGCTCCCAGCGCGCGGAGAGGTCGAGCACCTCGGCGAGGCGCTGCCACGCGCCGGCGTCGGCGAGGAGCGGCGCGAGCGCCGCCGCGGCGGGGCCGTGGCCGGGATCGGCGCGCAGCGCGGCCTCGAGGTGCTGCCCGGCGCGCGCGGGGTCGCCGAGCTTCTCGCGCGCGAGCGCGGCGGCCCGGACGCGCAGGGGCGCGTGCGCGGCCTTCTCCGGCGCGGCCGCGAGGTGCCGCTCGAGGACCGCGAGGGCGTCGGCGAAGCGGCCGGCGTCCACGTGGTGCTCGAAGACCTGGAGCGCGGCGCTCTCGCAGGCAGGGTCGAGCTCGAGCGCGCGCCCCAGGGCGGCGACGAAGGACTCGGTGTCGCCGAACCGGACGAGGTCGACGCGCGCCATCTCGAGGTGCAGCGCGACGAGGGCGGCGCGATCGCGGGTCTGCGCCGCGAGCCGCGCGAGGGCGTCGGCGTGGCCGCGGTGGTCCCCGCGCTCCGCGAAGAGCCGTGCGAGCAGCTCGAGCGCGAACGGGTTCCCCGGCGCGGCGGCCCAGGCCCGGTCGATCCGCTCGAGGGCGCGAGAGGCGCCCTCGGGATCGTAGGCGGCGTGGAGCTGCGCGAGCCGGAGCTGCAGCGCCGCCGCTTCGCGCCGGTCCGCCGCCCGCGTCACGGCCTGGCCGAGGCGGGCGGCCTCCTCGCGCCACGTGCGCGGCATGGCCCTGAGCCGCTCGCGGGCCGCGGCCGCGCCGGGCGCGTTGCGGTCGAGCGTGAGCGCCTCGATGAGCGCGTCCATCGCGAGGCCGTGCTCGAGCGGCTCGTCCACGAGCCGCGCCCCGAGCGCCGCGTACTCGGCGGCGATCGCGCGGGGATCCGCGCCGGCGTCGCGCGCGGCGTCGAGCATCCGGCGGGCCTGCCCGAACCGGCGGAGCGCGACGAAGCACGCGAGGCCGCGCGTGCGGGCCTCGGCGAGCGCCGGATCGAGCCGGTTCGCGCGGGCGTAGAGCAGCGCGGCGCGGTCGCGGCGGCCGAGCCGCTCCTCCTGCACCTGGCCCAGCCGGAGCGTGAGCCGCGCGGCCTCGGTGGGTTCGCTCGCGCGGGTCGCCTCGCGCTCGAGGGTCGCGGCCAGCGCGCCCCAGTCGCCCTTCTCCTCGAGGAGCGCCACCATCGCGCGAACGGCGTCCGCGTGCCCCGGATCGGTCTGCAGCAGCTGCCGGTACAGCTCCTCCGCGCGAGCGACGTTGCGGAGCTTCCGGTGCGCGAGGTTCGCGGCCTGCGCGAGGAGCGGCGCACCCGGACCGGGCGCGAGCCGCGCGCGCCCCTCGTAGAGCGCGATCAGGTCCTCCCAGCGCGAGGCCTGCTCGTAAAGTCCCACGAGCGCGTGAAACGCCTGCTGATCTCCAGGAGCCACCTCGAGGATCTCGAGGTGCGAACGGATCTGGTCGTCCAGGGAGGGTGCGCTCAAAGTTGGCTTCGCCGGGGAGGGTTGGGCGAGAAAAACGCCAGACGTCGCGGAAGTATAGGCCTCGCTCCGCGGGAGGGTCAACGACACGACTCCCGGATTCCCGAGCCCTTACGGGCGTTTGCCTACATTGGATCCGCGCGGTGGGGCGTACCGCGCGGCGCTGTCGCGCACGCGCCGATGGCACCCTCACCGTGAGGCTCGGCGTTCAGACCGAGGGCTACGAGAGCCTGCGACGAGCCCCCTCCCCGTGGCGCGCTCCCCCGGCCGGCGAGAGGGAACGCGTCGGTACCGATCCGCCGTCCGCCTCGCGGCGCGCGCGGAAGACGGGTTCGCGGTGACCCGCGGTTGCTTCACGCGCGGTTGCTGGAGACGTAGCCCCGCCCAGCCGCCCGCGACCGAGGACCGCGCCCTAGAAGGTGTACCGGATCGTCGGGTACACGGCGACGCCGCTCGCCTTGGCCTTCGTGGCGTAGACGTAGTCGCCGGCGAACCCGACCGAGAAGTGCCGCAGCTGCGTGTAGTACTCGAGCCCGAGGCCGCCCTGGACGACGGTGTCCGTGTCGCCGAAGAGGCCGGTCGGGAACGACTTCGCGTAGCCGCCGCGACCGTGCAGGTAGACGAAGAACCGATCCCAGCCGTTCCGGTCCTTCTCGCCGATCACGGAGACGCGGAGGTCGAGGCCGGTGGAGAGCAGACTGAACGCGCCGTAGTTCGCGTTCGCCTTCTCGTTGCCGCCCTGGCCGAACAACGCGACCGAGACGCGGCTCCCGAGGTCCACGCCCATCGTCAGGCCGACGACGAGACCGCCGGCGGAGCCGCCGGACGTCCCCGCCGTCGGGAACTTCGCGGGGTCGGCGACCGGCGTGTCGAGCATTCCGAGGTAGCCCGCCTCGAACCCGATGAAGAACCCGCGCTCCACGTCGCCGAACCGCGGCGCGCGCGGATCCTGCTGGAGCGTCGGGGCGGCGTCCTGGGCGCCCGCGAGGAGCGGGACGGCGAGCGCGAGCGCGGCGAGGATCCTCTTCACGGTGGTGCCCTCCCCTACTCGCCGCCGGCGGACCGGAGGATCCAGGGGTACGTGATCACGGCGATGCCGCCGCCCTTCGGCTTCGGGAACTGCCAGCTGGTGATGCGGCTCATCATGCACTCGTGGACCTTCGAGTCCTCGAGCGTCGTCGCCCCGCGTTCCACCTCGGGCAGCGACGCGCTGCCGTCGCCGTTGATGACCCACTTGATCGAGACCTTGCCGCTGAGCTTCGGATTGAGCGCGAGCTGCTGCTCGTAGCAGTAGCGGATCTGCGCGGCGTGATCCTGGATCACCTTGCGCACGAGCTCGCGGTCGATGGAGCCCATCACCTGGGCGGTCCCCGTCGCGATGCTCACCGCGTGGTCGCCCTTCTTGCCGAGCCCGCCCACGCCGGTGCCGTAGCTGCCGAGCCCGCCGCCGCGGCCCTTCGTACCGACCGCGCCGATGCCGATGGTCTCGCCGCTGCCGCCGCCGCCCGACCCGGAGCCGCGGATGCCGAGACCGCCGAGCCCCTGCGAGTCGCCGACCACGGGGCCGAACATGTTGCCGACCGCGCCCTTGAGGTCGCCGCCGAGGCCGCCCTGGCCGAACACGGTGGAGAGGCCGCCGCCCGCGCCGCGCCCGAGCGCGCCGAGGAGGCCGCTGTTCCGCACGACGTCCTTCGCGTTGGGATCGATGGCCTTCGGGGCCGAGCGCCCGTTGGTCTTCGGGGCGTCCTTCTTCCCCATCTTCCCCTCGTCGCCCTTGTGCTTCTCGGCCATCTCGCCGGGATCGTCCTTCTTGTCGCCGGCCGACTTGTCCATCGGCTGCGGCTTCGGCGCCTCCGGCGGCTTGATGATGAACTTCGCCATCCGCGAGGGGTTCTTGAACAGATCGTCGGCGACGACGTCCGAGTCGTACGGATAGTCGCGCGCCATCACGATGAAGCCGGACTGCAGGAAGAAGAGGACGAGGAAGAGGTTCAGGAGCTGGTAGTTGAGCCGCTCCCAGATCGGCGCCTGCTTCACGCGCTCGGGGACGCGCGGCCGGGCCTCGATGGCGAGGTGGCTGCCGACCTCGGCGCGGATCGCGCCCGCCTTCGGGACCGGGATCCAGTACGCGCCCTTCACCGCCGAGTCGGGGAGCGCCTTCCGCGACTTCACGAGCTCGCCGAACGCGGTGCGCCCGCCCCTCTCCTCGACGACGCCCGTCATCCCGGTGCCGAACGCGAACTGGTACTCGCTGCCCTCGCAGCGGAGCATCGGGAACTGCGGGACCGGGAGGCCCTCGACGCGGATCGCGCAGTCGCGCCCCTCGCCGACGAGGACCGGCTGCTTCGGCCGGATGAACGTCGCGGCCTCGAGGAGCGTCTCGCCCCAGAGCAGGCGCAGCTCGACGCCGAGATCGGAGGCGGCGGAGAGATCCTCGATCGCCCGGTCGGCCGGGCGGAGGTGGAACCGTCCACGCGGCTCGGACGTCGCCGGCGCGCGCACGACCGCGGCAGGGCGCTCGACGGCCACGGGCCGCTCGGCGGGAGCCGGCGCGGGCGCGGGCGCGGCGACCGCCGCCGGCAGGGACACCTCGGGAACGCTGACCCCGGCGGGCAGCTCGTGCGTGTGCCCGTTCGTGCCGTTCTTCCCGTTCGCGTGGCCGTTGGCGTGCCCGTTCGTGCCGTTCTTCGGGCTCGCCCTCGGCGCGGCCACGACCGGCGCCGCGACGGCGCGGTTCACCGGCTCGACCGCCGCGGTGTTCGCCCCGTCCGGCCCCTCGAGCACGATCCGGAGCCCACCGAGGGTGATCTGATCGCCCAGGCGGAGCGCGCCGCGGCTCACCTTCTTGCCGTTGACGAACGTCCCCTCGGCGCTGCCCATGTCGATGATGGAGATCGCGCCGTCCGAGCCCACCTCGATGACCGAGTGGATGCGCGAGATCTTCTCGTCGTCGAGGCAGAGGTGCGCCGACGCGAGCCGCCCGATCTTGATGATCTCGCGGTTGAACTGCTCGGTCCGGACGAGCTCGTTCCCGCGAAAGACCTTGAGGGTGATGGGGGTGGGCATGGTCGCTCGGAGGGGCGCGCGATCCGGCTAGAGGTCGCCGGAGGCCTGCATGACCTTGTCGCGCCAGTTCTCGCGGATCTTGATGAGGTTCGAGTGATCGACCTTCCGGCGCGACTCGACGTACTCGCCATCCGGCCGCTTCAGGTCACCCTCGATCGTGTCGTCCTCGAAGTTGATGACGGTCTTCTTCTCGTACTCGACCTTCGGTTGGGGCTGGCTCCCGCTCTTGCCGCCGGCCGACTGAGCGACCGCCGACAGAGGAAGGAACAGCGCCATCGTGAGCACCAGCGTGCGCATCGTCGTGACCCCGCGTGCCATGGCCGAGCTTACCACCCCGGCCGAGAGACCTAGAAGCAACCGGCGTGCTCCTTTTCGCTCACCGTGTGGGGCTCTGGGCGGATGTGGGCGACACCGCTCCCCCCTGAGTGGGCACCGGCACCGGCGACGCCTCGCCCTTCTCCGCCGCCTTCCGCGCGGCTTCCTCCGCCGCCTTCTGCTCCGCCTTGCGCTTCAGCTCGTTCGCGACCTCCGCCGCGCGCCGCCCCTCCTCGACGGCCTGCTCGCACTCGCGCTGGAGCTTCAGCACGGGCGAGTCGGTCGTCGCCATCGGCCCCGCGGCCTGTGCGTACGCGCGGAACTCCTTGAGGGCGGGCTCGCACTCGCTCTTCACCCGCATGTAGAGGACGCCGCGCGCGAGGTGCACCTCCGGGAGGCGACCCGCGGAGACCTGCTCGGCGCGGTCGTACGCGGCGAGCGCGTCGTCCGGCTTGTCGAGGTGACGGAGCGCGATGCCGTACGCGAGCTGGACGGGCGCGTTCTTCGGGTCCTGCGCGAGGATCGCCTGCGTGTGCTCGGCGACCTGCTTCCAGCTCTCCTTCTTCACGGCCGCCTGGAGCAGGGCGTACCGCGCGGGGAGGTAGTGTCCGTCGAGCGCGAGCGCCTTCCGGAGCTGGACGGTCGCGGCCGCGTCGTCGCCCTGCCGCGCCGCGATCACGCCGAGCAGGTAGGGGAGCTCGGGATCCGCCCCGTCCAGCTTCTGCGCACGGAGCGCGATGAGCTTCGCGAGATCGAGGTTGTTCCGCTGCGCGGCGACGCGGACGAGCACCTCGTACGCTCCGACGGACCGGGGATCGCGGAGCAGCGCCTCGCGCGCGAGCCGCCACGCGTCGTCGAGCTGCCCCGCGTCGCGGTAGAGCGCGGCGAGCCGCGCGCGAGCGCGAGCGTCCTCGGGGAAGTCGCGGACGACGCCCGCGTAGATCGCCTGCGCGCCCTGGACGTCGCCGCGCTTCTCGAGCAGCACGCCCAGGTTCACGGCCGCCTGCCGGAGCGACGGCTTCGAGGCGAGGGCGCGCTCGTACTCAGCGCGCGCCTCGTCGAGCCGGCCCTGCTGCTCCAGCGCGACGCCCACGTTGAAGTGGACCTCGGCCACGTCCGCGGCGTCGAGGACGGCGCGCCAGCGCCGCTCGAGGACGGCCCAGTCGGTGGGCACCTGCAGCTTCTTCTGGTCCTCCTGAGCGCGCACCGCCTCCGCGAACAGCCGCTGCGCGCGCGCGGAGAGGGCCTCGGGCGCCTGGGCGTCCGCGGCGGGGCCGGGGGCACCGGCCTCGGTGCGGCGCTGGGGAGCGGCGTCGCGCTGGACCGGGGCGGCCGGGGCGGGGCGCTGCGGGGCGCTCGCGCAGCCGAGCACGGCGGCGAGCAGGAGCGGGCGCGCGATGAACGGGGTCTTCACGGGAGGAGGTCCTCGTCTTCGTCGGTGCTGCTCCCCTTCTTCTTGTGCGCCTTCCGCGCCGGCGCGGGCTCGTCCTCGACCACCCGCCGCTGCGGATCCGCGTCCGCCGCCTCGCCGCTCCGGCCCGGGGCTGCCTTCGCCCGGAGCGGAGGGAGCGCCGCGTCGGAGCTGCGGCGCGCGCCCTTCGCGGCGGGCACGGGCTGGACCTCGGCGAGGATGCCGTACCCGGCGGGCGCCTCGGCCGGCGCGGCCGCGGCGAGCTGCGGGACGATCTCCGGCGACGGGCCGTAGCGGTCCGGCTTCACCTTGAGCAGGATCGCCGTCGCCTCGCGCGCGCAGGCGTTCACCACGCCGTAGTCGCGCGACGCGTTCATCGCGAGCTCGAGCCCCTCGACCGCCTTCTGCTCGAGCGGCTCGGCGTACTGGGCGATGCCGGCCTTGTACTCCTCCTCGTACTCCTGCTTGCCCCGGTACTCGCGCGGCATCGGAACGTCCCAGAGCGCCTGCGCGAAGCGCTTGTAGCCGAGGCCGATCTTGTAGAGGGCGCAGATCGCCGGCTCCGCCTGCTTGAGCTTCACGACCTGCCCGTACGCCTCCTCGAGCTGCTTCAGCTTCCGACCCTTCGTCTGGACCTGGCCGGCGAGGAACTTGGGGGCGACGTTCAGCGTGATCCGGTCGTACTCGGCGAACGCCGGCTCGAGGTCGAGGTACATCGCCTGCGCGACGAGGGCGAGGCCGCGATCCTTCACCGCGCCCTTGTTCCGCTTCCAGTGCTCGAGCCCGAGCTGGTATGCGCGGCGCGCCCCGGCGGCGTTGCCGGTCTTCTCCATGAGGACCGCGATCCGCTGCTGGATCCCGAGCCACTCGTCGGGGTCCTTCGCGTAGCGGCGCTGGTACTCCTCGAGCTGCTTCAGCTCCTTGGCCGCGTGGCCCTGCCGCGCGTAGAGGTCCGCGAGGCCGAGGAACAGGCGGGGCGCGTCGGCGCCGTCCGGCCAGGCCTCGAGGTAGGCCTCGGTCGCGGCCTCGGCGCGCGCCCACTCGCGCAGGCCCGCGCGGAACACCGCGGCGTTCACGATCGCGTCGTTCGCCTTCTTCTCCTCCCAGCGCGCCACGGGCGCGGCGGGCGCGTCGTCCGCCTTCGCGGCCTTGCCCTTCGCCGGCTTCGCGTGTCCGCGCGCGACGGGCTTCTGGCCGGTCGACTTCCGCCACTCGCGGAAGTACCGCTCGTACCGGTCGGCGGCCTCCGCGAAGTCCGCGACCGCCTCGTACGCCTCGGCGTCGTCGTACAGGCACTTCGGCGCGAGCGGATCGGCGGGGAACCGCTGGATGAGCTGCTCGCGGATCTCGACGGCGCGGTCGAGCCTGTGGGCGCGCACGTAGTCGACGGAGGCGTTGTAGAGGGCGGTCGGGGCGAGGCGCGAGCCGGGCCAGTCGCGGGCGAACGCGAGGTACTCCTCGGCGGCGCCCTCGTGGTCCTTCGCGCGCTCCTTCTCCTCGATCACCTTGAACGCGCTCTGCTCGATGATCCGGGCGAGGTCGTCCTTCAGCGCCGGGTGCGCCTCGACGAGCGCCTTGTTCGCGTAGAACCGCTTCGCCCAGCCGTTCACGTTCCGCCAGTCGCCCAGCAGGTTGTACGCGTCGAGGACGAGGTTCGTGGAGTAGCCGGCGAGCTCGTGCGTCGGGTGGTCGAGCGCGATGCGCGTGAAGAGGTCGGTCGCCTCCGCGAACGCGTTGTGGCGGTAGTAGAGGTTCGCGGTCTTGTAGGCGATCTCCACCCACTTGTCGCCCTTGGGCTGCCACTTGAGGTAGCGCTCGCAGGCGTCGAGGAGCCGCTGCCGCTCCGGACCGATGGCGAGCTTCTTCCGGGGATCGCTCGGCACGCGCTTCTCGGAGTCGTCGAGCTTCTTCACGACGACGTCCCAGGCGAACACGGCGTTCTCGAGCGCGTCCCTGAAGAACTTGCCGGGCTTCGCGTCCTTGCCCGCCTTGCCCTCCGCGGCGGCGATGTCGGCGAGGACGACCCGCTCGTACTCGGCGCCGGCGTCGGCGAACTGGGCGAGGGCGTAGAGCAGCTCGGCGTGGAAGAACCGCATCTCGTACGCGGTCGGCTCGCCGGGGAAGACGTCGAGGTAGTCCTTGTAGACGGCCGCGGCGTAGCCCGCCACCGGCTCGTCGCGCGTCTTCTTCCACTCGTTGTGGTACTGCACCGCGAGGACGCGGAGCGTGTTCTCCGCGTCGCGGCGCGCCTCGACCAGGAGCTTGCGGTTCTTCTCGTCCTTCGCCTCCGGGAGCGCCTCGAGCTCCCGGATCATCGAGACGAACACGTGCGCCTGCTGGACGGCGGCGTCCTTGCGACCCATCCGGCCGGCGCAGGTGACGACGCGCGACTGGAAGAAGGGCGCCTCGAACGAGCGCGGCTTCTCCCGGATCATCCGCGCGTACACCAGCACGGCGTCGCGGTCCTTGCCCTCGTCGAAGTAGAGGCCGGCGAGGGACTTCAGCATGTCCCACCAGCCGGTCTCGCCGCCGACGCGCCGGAACTCGTCCCAGGCGCCCTCGGCGCTCCCGACGTGGCTGTAGGTGCGGACGTAGTCCTTCCGCGCCTCCTTCACGAGCGCGAGCTTGCGATCCGCCGGGATCGTCGAGGTCGGCATCTCGCCGAGGAAGATGACGGACCGGAACAGCTCGAGCGCCTCGCTCCAGTTGCCGAGGTTGTAGTGGACCCAGGCCTGCTTGTAGAGCGCGTACCCGTAGACGTTGCTCTCCTGGTAACCCGCCGCCTTCCTGTACGCCTCGAGGGCCTTGGCGAGGTTGCCGGCGCGGTCTCCCTTGTTCGCGCGGTCGAAGTAGTACTCGCCGAACGCCATCCAGGCGTCGGGCACGAAGCGCGACTGCGGGTAGCGCTGGATGAGGGCGCGGTACGCCTTCATCGCGTCCGGATCGTTCCGGTTCCGCTTCGTGAGGTTCTCGGCGAGGAAGAAGAGCACCTCGTCGAGGCGCGGGTACTTCGGGTACTTCGAGATGATGGCCTTGTAGAGCGCGACCGCCTGGTCCTGGCGGTCCCGCGACTGCGAATCGAAGTCGCGCTTCTCGGCCTCGAGCCGCTCCCGCTCCGCCGGGTTCGCCTTCCCGAGCGCGATGATCCGGTCGTCGCGCCGGTTCGCCTCGAAGAAGAAGTACTGCGACTCCTCCCAGAGCAGCTCGGCGAGCCGGAAGTACCACTGGGGCGTCTCGACCTCGCTCCCGCCGCCGAGCCGGATGAGCTTCTGGAGGCTCGCGATCTCCTCGCGCCGCTTCTCCGAGATGTCGAACTCCACGGTCTTCCGGAACGTCTCGAAGTCGAGCGCCGGGCCGCCGGCCTCCGCCGTCTTCGGCTTCTTCGCCTGGAGGCTGCCGCCGAGCGACGCGTCGGGCGCGACCGACCGCTTCTGGCCGAGGTCGGCCGCCGGGGGCGGCGCGCGATCAGCCGCGCGGGCCGCGGTCGCGCCAGCGGCGAGCGCCAGCGCGGCGACGCCGAGGACGAGGGGACGGGACATTCGCGGGGTCTCCGTGGCTCTCGCGCGCTAGCGGCTCGCGGCGGCCTTGCCTTCGGTGCGCGGCAGGCGGTCCTTGCAGCCCTTCGTGAGCGTGTACGAGTACGTGCCGAGCTCGTCGCGCCAGAACTCGCCCTCGTAGGGCCAGTAGAGGTGCTCGTCCGAGACCGCGTGCGAGTACTTGAGATCCCGCACGACCTCGACCTGGCTGCCCTTCGCGAGGGAGCCCTCGAGCGCCTCGCGCTCCTTGCGCGACACCTCGATCTTGATGCGCAGCGCCTGGGCGAGCAGCGTCCGGAGGCCGTCGCGCTCGTACTCGAGCTTCGCGCGCGCCCGCGCCCCGGCCTCCTCGACGAGCCCGCGCTTCTCCGCGGCGAGCGCGTCGCCGAGCCGCTTCGCGAGCGCCGACTCCCGGAACGCCGGGCGCTGCGCGCCGACCCGGAGGTCGACCTCGTCGTCGACCTCCTGGATGGACTCGGCGAGCCGCCGGACGTTCTGGTCCGTGAAGGCCAGCTTCATGATCTTGCGGGTGATGCTGCTGCCCGCGCGCTGCGCGTCGGCGATGAGGTCGTAGTAGTACGCCGGCGGCTGCGACCCGGCGGTGATCTTCGTGAGCTCGTCGTACACGGACTCGTAGCGCCCGGAGAACGTCTCGAGCACGAGGCGCGCCTCCGGGTACCGGCAGTTCTCGTAGTAGACGATCGCCTTGAGGACGTACGACTCCGGGTAGTACTCGTCCTCGAAGTACGGCGACTGCAGCGTGAGGAGGTTGCCGAGGGTCTTCTCGTAGTCGCCGATGCGATAGTGCGCGTACGAGGCCTCCCACAGCCCCTCGAGCCAGCTCTCGCCGCCCCACGGCATCTTGTCGTAGTAGAAGATGGCGTAGCGATTCTGGCGGTTCTCGTAGTGGATCCGGGCGAGCTGCAGGAACGCGAGCTCGCGCAGCTCCGGATCGGCGCGGCGGCCGCGCTTCGGGTTCGTGAGCCGGACCACGTCCTTGAAGGCGTTCGACGCCGACTGCGCGTCACCCTCGGAGTAGAGGACCAGGCCGTCCACGAACCGCGCCTTGGCGAACACGTCGCCCTCGTCGACCGCGGGGGCGTCGCCCGACGGCGCGGCCGCGGCGCCGGCCTGCTCGCGCACGAGCGACGCGAGGCGCCGCGCCTCGGTCCAGGCCGTCTTCGCCTCGCCGGCGCGCCCCGCCTCCTGCAGCGCGCGCCCGCGCTCGAACTCGTACTTGGCGAGGAGGAAGTGGAACTTGTCCTCGTAGCCCGGGGGGAACGCGTCGCGGGCGTGACGGGCCACGCGCGAGAGGAGCGGCTGCTCGTTCTTGAGCTTCCTCCCCACGAAGAAGAGCCACTCCATCGACGAGCCGTAGAAGCGGCCCTGCGGGCCGAGGTCGAGGACCTCGTCGAACGTGGCGAGCGCGGAGTGGTACAGGCCCATCCGGACGAGCGTCTTCCCGAGCTGGTACCGGGCCTCGTCGTGCGCCGGCGCGAGCGCCGGGTCGCGGAGGATCTGGTCGAAGGCGATGGCGGCGGTGTCGTTCGCGCCGTCCTGGAGGAGCCGCTTCGCGGCCTCGAGCCGCTCCTTCGCGACGCCGCTCGCCGCGGTGGCCTTGCCGAGGTCGATCCCGAGCCCGTCGCCGGACTGCGCCGGCCGCGCGGGCGCGGGCCGCGCAGGCGCAGGCGCGGGCTGCGGCGGCGGGAGCGGCTGGGAGAGCGGCTGCGGCTCGGCCTTCGGCGGCGCGGGCGGGGGCGTCTCGGCCTCCGGCTCCGCCGCGGGCGCCGCCGGCTTCTTCTTCGCCGGCGCCTTCTTCTTGTCCTTCTTGTGCTTGTCGGCCTTCGGCGGCGGCTCGGACAGATCGAGCCCGAGCTGCGCGCGCGCGTCGGCGGCCGCGGCGAGGAGGATCGCGACCGCGGCGAGCCGCAGGGCGAGACCGGCCCGGGCGAGCGGGCGCTTCGACCGCGAGTCGTAGGGCATGGGCGCGCGCATGGAGGCCTAGGGGGTCGAGCGGTTCTGGAACGGGAAGAAGACCGACAGCCCGAGCTCGGTGAAGAGCTGGTTCTGCACGTCCTTCCGGGCGCCGCCGCCCTCCTGCCAGTTCGGCACCGGGACCACGTACACGTAGTCCTTGAACTCGATGCGGGCGGCGAGCCACTCGGAGAAGAAGAACCGCAGCCCGACGCCGACGTGCCCGCCGATCGTCGACGCGTCGGGCGGGTGCTGGCCGGCGGCGGCGAGGACCGCGGCGTCGCCCGCGGAGAGCACCTTCTCGTAGGTGATGTAGTCCGCGCCGAGGAGCAGCGAGAGGTCGAAGTGCGCGACGCGCTCCGCGGCCAGGCTCAGCTTCCCGTAGATCGGCGACCAGCCCACCTCGAGCCCGCCCATCATCTTGAGGTCGCCCGGCACCTGGTACAGGGCCTGGTCCGACGCGTTCGAGCAGCCGTTGCGCGTGTCGCAGACCACCGCGGAGCCCGCGCGGACCGCCGTGCCCGTCGCGACCTGCGCGCCGACGAAGAAGTAGTCGTTCAGGTGGTACGCGAGCTTCACGCCGCCGAAGTACTTCGAGAAGAACGCGTCGTTCAGCGAGAGGTTCCCGCCGAGCGTGAGCTCGAAGCGCCCGCCCGTGCGGTACAGCTGGCCCGAGACGGGCGGAATCTTCCCGGCGAACGCGTCGGACTTGGACTGGGCGCGCGCCGCGGCGGGCGCCGCGAGCGCCGCGACGGCGGCGAGGGCGACGAGGGCGGCGCGGGCGCGGGAGCGAGGCGCGGTCATGGGTAGTAGTACTCGAAGGTCGTCGGGAAGAAGAACGAGATGCCCACGTTCGCCACGAACACCTTCTGGACCGTGCCGGGCACCGACTCCACCGGCTGATCCGGGTAGAGCGTCGCCATCAGCCCGAGGTCGAACGCGAACCACTCCTTCGGATAGAAGCGGACGCCGCCGCCGAGATCGGTGGCGAAGTGCGGCCCCTCGTTGCGCGGCGCGAAGCTCGTCGCGCTCCACACGGCCCCGAAGCCCGCCGCGAGATACAGGTCGAAGTGGACGATGTTCTTCCCGAGGAACGCGGCCTTCCCGTAGATGGGCGACCACACGCCGTCGAGCATCACCTGGCCGGTGAGCTGCGACGAGAGCAGCTGGCTCTGCATCGCGAGCTTCCCGACGCGCACGTTGTCGGTGCGGTACGGGGTGAACCAGTTGCCGCGGAGCGCGAGCGCGAAGCTGTCCTGGAGGCTGTACGCGAACCGGAGACCGCCGCCGAACTTCTCGTAGAAGGCGTCGTTCACGGTCGCCGCGAAGGTCGGCGTGAGCTCGAAGCGGCCGCGCTTCAGGAAGCCCTTTCGCTGGACCGCCTTCACCTTGTCTCCGAGCGCGACGTCCTTCTCCGAGAACGGGGCGCCCCCCTTCTTCTCCTCCTCCTTCGCGGCGCTCGGCGCGGGCGGCGGCTTCGGCTCGCCCTGCGGCTTCGAGAGATCCACCGGCGGGAGCTCGCCCTCATCGGAGGGTTGCTTCTCCGCCGGGGGCTGCTCGCGCTGCGGAGGTGGAGGCTGCGACAGGTCGATGCCCGGTATCTCCTGCGCGAACGCGGGAGCCGAGGCGATGAGGCACGCGATGGCGATCGTTGTTCTCATCTGGTCTCTTGTTGTCCCGCGTCCTCGGGGCATCCTAGCCAAAGGTCGGTGGAGGGGCAACGGACCGACCTTCGCGGAAAGGCGAGATCGTGCGCGGTTGTAGGGCGCTGTGGCTTCACCCGGAGCGTTCCTTGTCGCATTCACGATCGCGTGCTAACGATTGCCGTCGAGCCATGTCCATCCGACTTGCGCGGCTCCTACTCGTAGTGTCCGGCGTCACCGCGATCGCGGCGTGCCAGCGCCCCGCCGTGGGCTCGCGCTGCACCCTCACATGGAATCGCGCCGATGGCTCGATCCCGCCGCCGACGCCCTCCACGGCGCAGGGCGACTACTTCGAGTCGGGCAACATCGGCTGCGACGACCTCACCTGCATCGTCTCCCCCGCACCGGAGGGCTCGAAGTACGGCTCCTGCTCGGGGGAAGCGTGCGGGTACTGCTCGAAGCCGTGCGTCTCGAACGCGGACTGCTACTCGTCGAGCACGGGGCTCGTCTGCGATCAGATCGTCCTCGATCCGGCGTTCCTCGCCACCCTCGACGAGACGACGAAGCAGCGCTACCTCGGCGAGATCCGGTTCTCGTCGTACTGCGTGGTCCCGCGCCAGTGATCGTGCGAGGGGCCGCGCTGGCCGCCGCCGTCCTCGCCACCGTGGCCTGCGCCTCCGGCAAGAGCACCTCGGAGCCCGCGCGCCCCACCGGGCGCGTCGTCTTGACGACCGCCGCGGGCGCGCGCCACGCCGTCGCCGTCGAGGTCGCGCGCACGCCGGAGTCCCGGACGCGCGGGCTCATGTACCGCGAGAAGCTCGATCCCGACGCGGGGATGCTCTTCGTCTTCGACGAGAGCGAGCCGCACGGGTTCTGGATGAAGAACACCCTCATCCCGCTCGACATGATCTTCATCGACGACACGGGCCGCATCGTCGGCATCGTCGAGAACGCGGAGCCGCGGACGCTCACCACGCGGGACGTCGGCGCCCCGAGCCGCTACGTCCTCGAGGTCAACGGCGGATGGGCCAAGGCGCACGGCATCGCCAGGGGCGACATGGTCCGCTTCGAGGGAGTGCAGTAGGCGACCTACTGCTTCCGCAGCAGCCGCTGCGCGACGAGCGGCCCGAGGGACTCGTTCATGAGCCGCTCGACGATCGCCTCGAACTCCGCGCGCTCGCGGTCGTCGGACCAGACGAAGCGGATGCCCATCCCGGGCTCGTCGGCGTTCGCGCTCGCGTGAACGACCTCGCCGTTCAGCTCGAACGGCGACGCGCGGCCGGGCACGACGAGGCGGAACAGGAAGCGCGTCCCGACGGGGAGCGTCTTCTTGGTCCGGATGAACGTGCCGCCCTTCGAGATGTTCCTCGTGTAGTCGGCGAAGAAGCTGTTGAGCTTCTTGTAGTCGACCTTGAGCTCGATGGGCGCGCGCCCGTGCTCGCGGTGTTCCGGCATCGGGCGGCATGTTATCCCGCCCTCGCCGGGGCGCGGTAGTTCCGCCCCGTTCCGATATCGTGTCCGCGTGAGCCGACCGCCAGAGACCTTGCGCACGCTCGCCCGGCGTCCCTCCGTGGCCGTGGCCGCGATCGCGCTGATCGCGCTCGGGTTCGCGGGCGGCTGGGTGCCGCTGCTCGACGCCCCCGGGTACGAGCTCGGCGAGGCGGGCGCGCTCCTCGCGGCGCTCGCGCTCGCGCCGTGGCTCGGCGTCGCCGCGGCGCGGATCGAGCGCGCCCGCGCGACGCCGTCGCCCGGCGCCGCGTTCGGGGCGGCGGCCGCGACGGGCGGGCTCCTCCTCGCGCTCCTCTTCGCGTCGAACGCGGCGCGCGCGGCGCTCGGCCCGTGCCGCGTCCTCCCGTCCTCGGGGTTCCTCCCGGTCCTCGCGGCGCCGTCGCTCCTCCTCGGGACGGCGCTCGCCGTCGCGGCGACGTTCCTCGCGGGGGGCCGCCGCGCCGTGGCCGTGCTGCTCTATGCGGCCGTGGTCGCCGGCTCCCTGGCGCTGACGCTCCGGGCGCTGTACCTCGGCCCCGCCGCGTCCGCGCTCGACCCGCTCCTCGGATACTGGCCGGGGCCGCTCTACGACGAGCGGCTGCCGCTCGATCCGCGCCTGCTCGCCGCCGCGGCGGAGTCCACGGCCTGGGCCGTCGTGGTCCTCGCGTGGACCGCGGCGCTCGTCCGCCGGCCCGTCGCGGTCGCGCCCGGGACGGGGCCGATCCGCGCCCCCCGCGCGCCCTGGATCGCGCTCCTCCTCGCGACGGCGGCCCTCACGGCGCTCTCCCTCGCGCGCACCGCCGCCGGCGAGGGGCGGAGCCCGGCGGCGACGCGCGCGGCCATCGTGCGCGCGCTCGGCGCGACGCGCGGCGGCCCCCGCTGCACGCTCGTGCTCCCCGCCGAGAAGCCCCCGGCGGCGGCGGCGGAGCTGCTCCGCGAGTGCGAGTTCCACGTCGCGGACGTCGCGCGCGCCCTCGCCATCGCCGCCCCGCCGCACGTCACCGTGTTCGTCTACCGGAGCGCGGAGGAGAAGCGGCGCCTCGTCGGCGCCGCCGCGACCGAGTACACGAAGCCGTGGCTCGCCGAGATCCACCTCGGGGACGCGCCCCTGCCGCACCCGGTCCTCCGCCACGAGGTCGCCCACGCGGTGGCCGCCGCGGCGGCGCACGGACCGCTCCGCGTGCCGGCGCGGGCCGGGGTGCTGGTCTCGATGGGGCTCGTCGAAGGGCTCGCGGTCGCCATGGAGATCCCGCGGAGCGCCTGGACCGTGCACGAGTGGTCGCGCGCGGCGCGCGACCTCGACCTCCTCCCCGACGTCGCCCGGATCGTCGGGCCGGCCGGCTTCTGGGCGCAGGCCCCGGCGCGCGCGTACACCGCCGCGGGCAGCTTCATCTCCTTCCTCGTCGATCGCTACGGCGCGGACCACGTCCGGGACGCGTATGGCTCGGGGGACCTCGCGGTCGCCATCGGGAAGCCGCTCCCGGCGCTCGTCGCGGAGTGGCAGCGGTTCCTGGACGGCACGGCGGTGCCGGACGGGCTCCGGATCGCGGCGCGCGCGCGGCTGACCCGGCCGAGCGTGTTCGCCCGCCCGTGCGCGCGCGAGGCGGCGGCGCTGGAGGGGCAGGCGGCGGACGCGGCCGCAGCGGGGCGCGTGGAGGAGGCGTGCGCGCTGTACGATCGCACCGCGGCGCTCACCGGCTCCGCGGGCGCGCTCAAGGCGCGGGCCGACGTGCTCGCCCGCGCCGGCGCGCTCGAGCCGGCGCTCGAGGCCTATCACCTCGCGTCCCGGCGCGCGGACGGCGACGCGGCGCTCCGGGCCGCGATCCTGGGAGCGGAGGGGGATCTCGCCTGGCGCCGCGACGACGTCGCCGGCGCCGCGTCGGCGTGGCTGCAGGTGCTCGGCACGCACCCGGACCGCGCCGAGACGCGGCTGCTCCAGGCCAAGCTCGTCGCCGCGGGCGACCCCGACCTCGCGACGGCGGCGCGGCCCTACCTGCTCGGGCTCGAGGACCCCGCGACCGCGCTGGCCCGGGTCGCGCGCGTGCGTCATCCGCTCTCCGCCTACCTCGTCGGCCGCACGCTCGCGTCGCGCGGCGACGACGCCGCCGCCGCGGTCGAGCTCGCGCGCGCGACGGAGGGCGCGCTCCCGCCCGTCCTGGAGCGCGAGGCGCGGCTCGGGCTCGGCGAGGCGCGCTGCGCCTCGGGCGCCACGGACGCCGGCGCGGCGACGCTCAGGGAGCTGCTCGCGGCGCCGCAGGGCGCGGCCGACCGCGCGCGCGTCGAGGCCGCGCTCCGGCGGTGCCGGTTCGACGCGGGCCCCGGCGCGCCGCTGATTGACGGTGGGTGAACGGCTACGCGCCCTGCGCGCCGCCGCCGCGGAGCCGATCGATCGCGGCCTTCGGGTTCTTCACGCCGTTCTTGAGCAGCCACCAGCTCACCTTCATGCCGCCGATGGCGAGCACGCCGAGGTAGCCGTGCCCGAGCAGGCGGGTGGTCGGGGCGTCGATCCGGACGCGGACCTTGTAGGCGGGATCGTGCTCCAGGACGAGCTTGAAGAAGGCGATCCCGAACTCGCCCACGTCGTCCGACGCGAGGGTGGTGAGCCGCTGCACGGCCCCGTCGGGCAGCGTCAGGGTGAAGTCCGGGTCGGGTGCCGCTCCCTCCCGGAGCGCCGGCCCCCCGCTCTCCATCGTGAAGCACGCGGGGCCACCCTCGAGGGCGACGTTGACGCACGCGTTGCGGGAGAGCGGGCGGGCCGCCTTCCGCGCGGCGGGCGCCGTCTCGAAGAAGGTGCGCAGGGCCTCGAAGCTCTTGGCGGGCATGGGGCCGAATCTAAACAGCCCGGCGGCCCTCCGGCGAGAGGCGTCGCGCGCGCCGCGCGGGGCGCGTCGCAGGAGCGCGGTTTCCCTCGTTGACGGCCTCCCCGGACCGGGCCAAAGTCCGGCCCCATGAGAGCTTCCGCGCTGCTCCGCCTCCCCCTCGTGCTGCTCGCCCTCGCCGCCGCGGCGTGCAGCCCGCGCCTCCTGCCCGGCACGGAGATCAAGGACGATCCGGACACCCGCGCGATCTTCGAGCTCATCCGGGCGTACCGCGACGCGATGCGCCAGCGGGACGCCGCGGCGATCCTGGCGATGGTCTCGCCCGACTACTTCGACAACTCCGGCACGCCCGAGCCCGAGGACGACGTGGATCGCGCGATCCTCGAGAAGCGGCTCCCCCAGGACCTCGAGAAGGTCGACGCGATGAACCTCGACCTCACCCTCCGGAACATCCAGGTGCAGAACGACCGCGCGGTCGCGGAGGTGTTCTACGATTCGTGGTACCGCGTGAAGACGCCGGCGGGGGACGTCGCGCGCCGCGACTCCGACATCCACCAGTTCCGCCTCCGGAAGCTCGGCGGGAAGTGGCTGTTCGCGGGCGGGCTCTAGCAGCGACCGCCGCCCCGGCTCACAGCCCGAGCAGCTCGCGGTAGCCGCCCTCGCCCATCGCGCGGAGCGCGAGCAGCCGGTCCCGGTAGCGGCGCCAGTCCTTCCACGCGAGCCGGTCCTCCCCGAGCGCGGCGCGGTGGAAGGCGTGGATCCGCGAGGCCGTGAAGCGCAGCGCCGCGTACCTCGCCCAGGCGTACACGGCGTCCACGGTCTCCGGCTCGAGGCGGCGCTTGGAGCGGTAGCCCGAGACGAGCGCCCTCGCGCGCGCGGAATCGTAGCCGTGCACGTAGCACCACGCGTTCACCGCGACCCCGAGGTCGTAGGCGAACGGGTCGACGCAGCTCATCTCCCAGTCGAGCACGAAGCTCACCCGGTCGCCCACCCAGAGCACGTTGTCGACGAACAGGTCGCCGTGCACGAGGCCGCGCGGCGCGCCCGGCAGCGCCGCGGCACGCGCGAGCTCGTCCTCCAGCACCGGGAGCGCGGCCTTCACGTCCGCGTCGCCGTCGCCCTCCGGCCGCAGCTCGGCGATCCAGCCGGCCACGCGCGGCACCGCGTACGGGTTCGCGCGCTCGTGCGTGAAGCCGGCCGACAGATCGTGGAGGCGCCCGAGCTGCTCGCCGACGCGCCGGCACCGGTCCGGGCCGGCCGCCCCGAGCGCGATCTCCTCGCCCGGGGCGTAGGAGAACAGCATCGCCGGCTTGCCTGCGAACGGCACGAACGGGCGGCCGTCGTCGGCGAGGTGCAGGTGCGGGACCGGGAAGCGCGCGTCGAACAGGTAGCGCTGCACCTCGGCCTCGAACCGCACGTCGGCCTCGGTCTTGCCCTCGTTGATGCGGAGGAAGTACCGCTCGCCGCCCGCCCACACGTGGTAGTTCGTGTTCACCGCGCCCTTCGGCTCGGGCTTCACGCGGTCGGGCGCGGGTAGCCCGAACCGGCGAACGACCGCCGCGATCTCTTCGGGGGTGAGGACGGTGTAGAGGGCCATCGGGTCGGGGTGCGCCGCGGGCGCGCCGGGACGGGGAGAATGCCCGCTCGGCCGCGGCGGCGTCAATGCCCGCCGCCCGGCGCCGGCGCGCCCGGATCGGGCGGACCCGCGATCGCCTCGGCGAGCGAGATGGGGCGCCACTCGGCGGAGACGACGCGCCACTCGCCGTCCTCCCGCTCGAGGCGGCACGCGAAGCGGTGCGCGGTCGCCTCGCCGGGCAGGAGGCCCGCGAGCGTCTTCCCCTTCCCTGCCGCGCGCGACAGGATCGCGTCCACGTTCGCGCGCGCCGCGTCGCCCTCCACCGCGACGGCGGCGCCGGCGATCGAGACGGCGACCCACTCGCCGCGGAGGACCTGCCACGCGACGAGCTGCTTCACGCCTTGCCGGTCGAGCCCCTGCCCCCGGAACCGCTCCGACAGCGCGATCACCACTTCGGCCGGCCGCCGCTCCTCCGCGGCGCGCGCGGCCGAGTCGAGCAGCGCGCGGATCCGGTCCTCGTCGCGGGGCGGCGCCCGGGTCAGGCGCCAGGTGACGGTCGCGGCGAGCGCGACGGCGGCCGCCGCAAGGAGCTGGACCGCGCTGCGCCTGGACATCCGCGTTCACCTCCGGAGCCGCCGAGCAGGCGGGCGCTCCCGTTCCTTCCGTGGCCGGCGCGCCTGCCCGCCGGTTAGATTTCCGTGGGCCGCCCGTCGTCCCCCCGCCGGGGGGCGATCGAAAGTAGACTCGCCGCCGTGAGCCGGGACAAGAAGGACCACATCGCGCTCTCCGACGAGCACAACTCGCGGGGGATCGAGCTTGCCGACCGCGGGTGGCTCGACGAGGCCATCAAGGAGTTCAAGAAGGCGATCGAGCTCGACCCGAGCTCGGCGCATGCGCATGACAACCTCGCGACGGTCTACTCCGAGAAGAAGCTCTTCCGGGAGGCGTTGCACGAGTACCTCACGGCGATCACGCTCGAGCCCGACAGCGCGACGGCCCACTACAACCTCGCCTGCTTCCTCTCCTCGCACGGCGCCGACATGGCGGTCGCCGAGTACCGCGAGGCGATCCAGCTCGACCCCGAGTACCCGGACGCGCACCTGAACCTCGGCCTCACCTACGCCGACCAGGGCAAGAACGACGAGGCGGCCAGGGAGCTCGGGCTGGCGATCGAGCTCGACCCGAAGGATCCGTTCCCGCGCCACGAGCTCGCCGCGCTGCTCATGGACGAGGGCGACTTCCGGGGTGCCATCACGCAGCTGAAGGACGTGGTCCGGCTCGAGCCGGGGAACTTCGAGGCGGAGCTCGACCTCGGCATCTGCTACGCGCAGAAGGGCTTCTACGCCGAGGCCGAGCGAGCGTACGCGAAGGCGAAGGCGATCCAGCCCGAGGACCTCCTGCTGAACTACAACATCGCCGCGCTGTACGCGCTGTGGGGCAAGCCGCGCGACGCCCTCGAGGCGCTCCGGAAGGCGGTCGCCCAGGACGCCGCCAAGGTCCGCGGGTGGCTGCAGTCGGACCCGATGTTCGACGGGCTCAAGGGTACGCCCGAGTACGACGAGCTCGCGCACGGCTGACGCCGCTCGCCTCGAGCCTTTCCCCGAGCCTGTCGAGGGTCGGGGGAGGCGGAGTCGCGGGGCGCCCGACGGGCGTCGCCCGATCCGGACCGCGACCGAGAAGTGCTACACTGCGCGGCCCGCATCGCCAGGAGCCCGAAACGTGCAGATCGTCGCCCTCGACCTCGAAGGTGTGCTCGTCCCCGAGATCTGGATCGCGTTCTCCGAGCGCACCGGCATCCCCGAGCTGCGACGGACGACGCGGGACGAGCCGGACTACGACAAGCTCATGCGGTTCCGGCTCGAGATCCTGAAGAAGCATGGCCTCGGGCTCCTGGACATCCAGCGGGTCATCGCGCAGATGGGGCCCGAGCCGGGCGCGAAGGACTTCCTCGACGCGATCCGCACGCGCCACCAGGTGATCATCCTCTCGGACACCTTCTACGAGTTCGCCATGCCGCTCATGGCGCAGCTCGGGATGCCGACGCTCTTCTGCCATCGCCTCGAGACGGACGCGAGCGGCTTCGTCACCGGGTACCGGCTCCGCATGCCCGACCAGAAGCGCGCCTCGGTCCGGGCCCTGAAGCAGCTCGCGTTCAAGGTGATCGCGGCGGGCGACTCGTACAACGACACGGCCATGCTCGCCGAGGCGCACGCCGGGATCCTGTTCCGCCCGCCCGCGAACGTCGTCGCCGAGTTCCCGCAGTTCCCCGTCGTCCGCGACTACCCGGGCCTCGCGGCCGCGATCGGCGAGGCGAGCCGGCGGATCGGCGAGTAGCGGACGCCGGTCGGCCGTCTCCCTGCGACGGCGCCGCTACGACCCTGCGTCCCAGACACTCAGGGGAAAGTTCCCCCTTCCCAACAGCGCTGCGGCTCCGCTAGCCTCGGCTCCATGCCCGAGCTGGCGTTCTTCCGCCACGGGGAGGAGCTCCTCCGCGTGGCCCTCGGGGACCGGACCGCCATCGGCCGCGCCCCCGACTGCGACGTCTCCCTGCCCGATCCCGCGCTCTCCCGCGTGCACGCCGTCGTCGAGCGGCGCGGCGACGCCTTCCACCTGGTCGACCGCTCCGGGCGCGGCACGCGCGTCGGGGGGGCCGACGTCCCGGAGGCGCGGCTCGACGACGGCGCCGAGATCGGCCTCGGCACCTGGCGCGCCCTGTTCCGGGCGGCGGTCGCGGACGGCGGCGACGAGACGCGGCTCTCCGGCGGGACCGAGGTCCGCGCCGCCCCGGGCGCGTCCGCCCCGATCCCCGCGGCGCGCCTCCGCGTGCGCGCGGGCGGGCGCGAGCGGACGGTGCCGGTCACCTCCGCGGGCGTGATCGTCGGCAAGGAGCCGACGTGCGACGCGCCCGTCGACGACCCGTTCGTCTCGGCGCGCCACCTCCGGATCGCGCCGCAGGCGGGCCGCTGGCACCTCGTCGACCTCGGCTCGACGAACGGCACGTTCATCTCCGGCGCGCGCGTCGCCCAGGCCGAGCTGCCGTTCGGCGTCACCGTGACGCTCGGCGACGCGGAGCTCGTGCTCGAGCCGCGCGACGCGCCCGAGCCGCCGCGCGCCGAGGCCTTCGAGGGGATGATCTCCCGCGACCCCGGGATGCGGCAGGTGTTCGAGCTCGTCGAGCGCGTGGGCGCCTCGGACGCGGCCGTGACGATCCTCGGCGAGACCGGCACCGGGAAGGAGCTCGTCGCGCGCGCCCTGCACGCGCGGTCGACGCGGCGAGACGCGCCGTTCATCCCGGTGAACTGCTCGGCCATCGCGGAGACCCTCATCGAGTCGGAGCTGTTCGGGCACGAGAAGGGCGCGTTCTCCGGCGCCGAGCGGCTCCGGAAGGGCGCCTTCGAGGAGGCGGACCGCGGGACCATCTTCCTCGACGAGATCGGCGAGCTCCCGCTCGACCTCCAGCCGAAGCTCCTGCGGGTCCTCGAGCTCGGCGAGGTGAAGCGGGTCGGCGCGTCGCGGCCGCTGCAGGTGAGCGTCCGCATCGTCGCGGCGACACACCGGGATCTCCGCGCGCAGGTCCGGGCCGGGAAGTTCCGCGAGGACCTGTTCTACCGGCTCTGCGTCGTGCCGATCACCGTCCCGCCGCTCCGGCGGCGGCGCGGGGACGTCCGCGCGCTCGCCGAGGCGTTCCTCGCCCGGGCCGCGCCCCGCGGCGTGGCGGTCCGGTTCACCGACGAGGCCCTCGCGAAGCTCGAGGGCTACGACTGGCCCGGCAACGTCCGGCAGCTCCGCAACGTCGTCCAGCGCGCCCTCCTCTTCCGCGGCGAGGGCCAGCACGTCCCCGCGTCGGCGATCACCTTCGAGGACACCCGCGCCGCCCCCGGCGACACCGGTGACGACGACACGCTCTACGTGCGCGGCCTCACGCTGGAGGAGATCGAGCGCGAGGCGATCCGGCTCTCGCTGCGGCGGAACCGCGGCAAGCGCGCCGCGGTCGTGAAGGAGCTGCAGATCGCGAAGAGCACCGTGATGAAGCGGATCGGCCAGTGGGGGCTGCACGAGGAAGGCCGCGCGCCGGGCGACGCGGCGGAGCTCGAGGACGATCCGGCCGACGCCTAGCCTAGTTCCGCGGCTCGTCCTCGCCCCGCCGGAGGACCGTGAGCGGGTTCGTGTCCTCCGGCAGGTCGATCGCGTCGCGCCGCGCGGAGGCGTCGCCGCGGCGCGGGACGCCGTCGAGGTGGTACGCGATCGCCTCGTCGAGTTCGGAGTCCGCCGCGAGCAACGGCTGCACGACCATCCCCGTCGCGAACGCGAGCTCGTCGAGGACCCCGAGGTCGCCGGCGTCGGGGACGGCGACCTGGAGCGGCCCGCGGCGCGCCTCGGAGAGCCGCGCGAGCGGGAGGACGCGCCGCGAGCGGATGAGCTTCTGCGGGACGAGCGCCAGGACCTCGCGCGGCACCTCCCGATCGCGGAGATCCACGACGGGCACGCCGAGCTGCGCGCCGACGGCGTCGAGCACGGCGCGCTCCTTCATGAACCCGAGGCTCACGATCGAGCGGCCGATCCGTCCGCCCCACTGCCGCTGGTGCGCGAGGGCGCTCTCCAGCTGGACGGGATCGAGCGCCCCCCGGGCGACGAGCAGCTCACCGATGCGCACCCGTGCCATCGCGACCTCCCTGGACGTACCTCGCGCCATGCCTGTGCGAGTGACGTGCCGCCCATTCCGGCGGATGGCCCGGCGTGATCTCGCCGGGTTACGTCGCGGCACCTACATGTACGGTGTGACTCGCAGGGGGCGGCGCTGCAACGTCCCGGGTGAGGCGGGGGTCGAGTGCCCTACTTCTTCTTCGCCGCGGCCTTCTTCTTCCCCTCGGCGGGAGGGGGCGGCGACTCCGACGCCTGCAGGCGCGCGAGGCGCTCCTTCGCGCGCGCCGCGGCGGGGGTCTTCGGGAAGCGGTCGACGAGCTCCCGCAGGACGACCGGCGCGTCCTTCCGGAGGTCCTCGAGCTCGAGCATCGCGTTCCCCATCCCGAGCATCGAGTCCGGGAGGCGATCCGACTTCGGGGCGTGCTCGTAGACCCAGCCGTACGCGACGACCGCGTCGCGCCAGCGCTTCTGGGCGCTGAGCAGCTCGCCGGACCGGTACGCCGCCTCCGCAGCGTTCGGATCGTTCGGGAACCGCTTCACGTACTCGTCGTAGAGCGCGCGGGCGACGGCCGTGTCACCGTCCCCCTCGGTCTTCTGCGCCAGCTGGAAGAACGCCGCCTTGTCGTCCTGCTTCGGGAGGGTCTCGAGCTTCTCCTGCGCGAGCACCTCGTCGAGCGCGCCCTTCCCCTGCAGGCCCGCGAAGCGCTTGTCGGTCCTCGCGCGGTACGTGGCGATGCTCTTGTCGAGCTCGGAGAGGTCGTGCCGCGCGACCTCCTCCTCGCCCCGCAGCCGCGCGACCTCGTCCTGGAGGCGCGACAGCTGCACGCCGAGATCGGCGCCGCTCCGGCGCGCGGCCTGGTTCAGCTCGTCGATCTTCTGCTGGACCTCGACGATCTTCTTGTCGACCGCGGCGACACGCCCCTGGAGGACCTTCTGCTGCTCGTCGATGCGGCGTCCGTGATCGGACTGCGTCGACTCGATCCGGTCGAGGCGCGCCTCCATCTGGCGCCCCTGCTCCAGCGGAACCCAGCAGGCGGAGAGCGCCAGGACGAGCGCGGGCGCGGCGAGCGTGGTGGTGCGGAGCGTCATCGGTGACCTGGAACTCTACGCGATCATCGGCTGACCTGGAACTCTACGCGGCGGTTGCGGCTCCAGCACGCCTCGTTCGAGTCCGTGCAGAGGGGGTTCTCCTCGCCGTACCCGACGGTCTGCATGCTCGACTGGACCCCGAGATCGCCGAGGTACTTCTTCGCGGCCTCGGCGCGCTTCGCCGAGAGCGCCACGTTGTACTGCGCGGTGCCGCGCTCGTCCGCGTAGCCGTTCGCGGTGAGCGCCTTGGCAGGCGCGCGCTTCAGGCAGTCCGCGAACTTCTGGAGCGTCTGCTGCGACTGCGAGGTGATGGTGTACTTGTCGAAGTCGAAGCGGATCGTGAACGCGGACGGATCGGCGCACTCGGGCGGGACCGCGGCGGCGGCGCCGGCGCCGGCGGCCGGCGCCTCGGCCTGCTTCGCCACGCAGCGCTCCGCCACGCACTCCTGGCCGGCGGGGCAAGGCGTGTCCGGCCCGCACTGGGGCTTCGGCGCGCAGCGGTTCTCGCGGCACACGAAACCCTCGCGGCAGTCGGAGTCCTGGCCGCACTCCTGGCAGCGCCCCTCGACGCACACCTTCCCGACGCCCTCCTGGCTCGCGCAGTCCGCGCTGGACTTGCACTCGCCCTTCTTCACCTTGGGCGGACACCCCGCGAGCGCGAGAACGGCAGAGACGGACAGTGCGGCAAGCAGGACGCGACGCATGGGACCTCCGGGGATACACCGATACTTGGAGTGGGTCCTCGCTTATTTGCTCCATTCTGAACGGGTGTCAAAGGATTTCCTTCCCGCCTGACCATCCGGGATTAACATCCAGCGCATGCCCGTCACGGTGCTCGTCGTCGACGACGAGAGGAACATCCAGCTCACGCTCTCGCGCGCGCTCTCGATGGAAGGGTACGCGGTGGAGACGGCGAGCGGCGGACGCGAGGCGCTGGAGAAGATCTCCGCACGCCCCGTCGACGTGGTCGTGATGGACGTCCGGATGCCTGACCTGGATGGGTTATCCGTCCTCCAGCAGGCGCGCGAGACGCGGCCCGACCTGCCGGTCGTGATCATGTCCGGGCACGGCTCGATCGAGACCGTCCGGAGCGCGTTCAAGCTCGGGGCGTTCGACTACCTCGAGAAGCCCATCACGGAGAAGGAGAAGCTCCTCGTCGCCGTGAAGAACGCGCTCGCGCTGCAGAGCCTCCGCGCGGAGAACGCGGCGCTCCGCCGGGAGGCCGGCCTCTCCGAGATGGTCGGCGGCGGTCCGGCGATGCAGCGGCTGTTCGATCTCGTGCGGCGCGCCGCGCCTTCCGAGGGGCGGGTCCTCGTCACCGGCGAGAACGGCACGGGCAAGGAGCTCGTCGCGCGCGCGATCCACGAGAACTCGCGGCGCAAGGACGGGCCGTTCGTGAAGCTGAACTGCGCGGCGGTGCCGGCCGACCTGATCGAGAGCGAGCTGTTCGGGCACGAGCGCGGCGCGTTCACCGGCGCGGTCGCGGCGCGCAAGGGCAAGTTCGAGCTCGCCGACGGCGGGACGCTCTTCCTCGACGAAGTGGGCGACATGCCCGCCGCGATGCAGGCGAAGGTGCTCCGTGTCCTCCAGGAGGGCGAGTTCGAGCGCGTCGGCGGCGGGCAGACGCTGAAGTGCGACGTCCGCGTCGTCGCGGCGACGAACAAGGACCTGCAGGCGGAGGTGCAGGCGGGGCGCTTCCGCGAGGACCTGTACTACCGCCTCAACGTCGTCCCCATCCACGCGCCGCCGCTCCGCGAGCGGAAGGAGGACGTCCCGGAGCTCTCGACGCGCTTCCTCGCCGAGGCGTGCGAGCGGAACGGCCGCCGCCCGATGCGCCTCGCGCGCGACGCGGTCCTCGCGCTCCAGGCGCACGGCTGGCCGGGCAACGTCCGCGAGCTCCGCAACCTCGTCGAGCGGCTCGCGATCCTCTGCGACGGCCCGGAGATCTCCGCCGACGACGTCGCGACCGTGCTCCCCGACGCCCGCAAGCCCCGTGCGGATCGCTTCCGGGCGGGGGCGTCGTTCCACGAGCTGGTGGACGAGGCGGAGCGCGAGATCATCCTCGGCGCCCTCGACGCGCACGGCGACAACGTGTCGGACACCGCCCGCACCCTCGGCCTCGAGCGGAGCCACCTCTACAAGAAGATGCGGGGGCTCGGGATCAAGCGGGGTACGGGCGAGTAGGCCGACCGGGCGCGACCTCGAACCCGAGTCCCCCGTTCCGCACCCCTCCGTGTCGCTCCTGACACGTTCCGCGGAATCACCCCGCCGCCCGCGCGTTTCCCACTCGCGGAGCGCCTGGCACGCCCGCTGCTCTGGCGTCGTGGACGAATGCCTCCCCGCGACCGCCCCGCTGCCTTCCCCGTCGCCCTGCCTGGCGCTATGGTTCGAGCCCCCGTGGAAACCCCCCAGGACACCACCTTGCCTGCGCCCGCTCCCCCGCCCCTGGGGCCGGCGGGCGACCAGGCGGACGAGGAGCCCCGCGTGTCTCGTCGTCGCCTCTCGCCCCGCGCCCGCAAGGCCCTCCGCGCCACCGCGATCAGCGCGCTCGGCGCGCTGCTCCTCGGCGGGGGCGTCCTCTTCGCCTGGACCCGCGAGCTACCGGCCTTCGACGGGCTCAAGGACTACGAGCCGCTCGTCTCGACCCGCGTCTTCGGCAGCGACGGCAAGGAGGCCTTCCAGTTCGCGCGGGAGCGCCGGACGGTCGTCCCGATCCAGGAGATCCCGGACGTCCTCAAGAAGGCGGTCCTCGCCGCCGAGGACGCCCACTTCTACGAGCACGAGGGGCTCAACTACCTCGCCATCGGGCGCTGCGCCGTGAAGGGGCTCCTCGGCGGCGGCGTGAAGTGCGGCGGGTCCACCATCACGCAGCAGGTGGTGAAGACGTTCCTGCTCCAGAGCGAGTGGCGGGTGAAGCGGAAGGTGAAGGAGCTCGTCCTCGCGCCGCGCCTCGAGCAGAACCTCTCGAAGGACGAGATCCTCTACCTGTACCTGAACCAGATCTACCTCGGGCACCTCCGCTACGGCGTCGAGGAGGCGAGCCGGTTCTACTTCGCGAAGGGCGTGAAGCAGCTCACGCTCGGCGAGGCGGCGACGCTCGCGGGCGTCATCCAGTCGCCCATGCGCTGGTCGCCGGTGAACCACCCGACCGCGGCGAAGGAGCGGCAGCGATACGTCCTCCGCCGGATGATGGAGGAGGGCTTCATCTCGAAGAAGCAGGAGGAGGCCGAGCTGGCGCGGCCCATCGCCGTCTCGCCGCCCGAGGCGGAGCCGCCCGGCGTCTGGTACCAGGACGCGGTCCGCAAGTACCTCGTGGAGAAGTACGGCGAGGAGGCCGTCGAGACCGACGGGCTGCAGGTCGACGTCGCCATGGATCCGCTCCTGCAGCGCTACGCCGAGTCGGCGCTCGAGGCCGGGCTCCGCCAGGTCGACAAGCGCCAGGGCTGGCGCGGCCCTCTCCTCCACCTCGACAAGGATCGCCTCGCGGCGGCGCTGCCGCTCTGGCGGAAGCGGCTCGAGGCGGTCGAGCCGCGGCCCGGGCAGATCATCGTGTGGGACCTCGGGCGCGTGAACCCGGAGCAGATCGAGCCGGGCGAGGAGCAGGAGAAGGACGTGGCGCGGATGGCGCGCGCGAAGCCGCTCGAGACGGGCGAGGTGTACGCGGGCCTCGTCACCAGGGTGGACGAGAAGACCGCCACGGTGGACCTCGGCAACGCGCACGGGGAGATCCCGTTCGCCGACGTCGCCTGGGCGCGGAAGTGGAACCCGACCGTCGCGACCGCGGCCCCGAAGCGGATGGCGTCGGTCCTCTCGGCCGGCGACGTGGTGCTCGTGCGCGTGATGCCCGCGAAGGTCCCGGCGGAGCGCGCCGCCCGCGAGAACAGGGCGCTGGTCCTCTCGCTCGAGCAGACGCCCAAGGTCCAGGGCGCCCTCGTGGCCATCGATCCGGACACGCGCGGCGTCCGCGCGCTCGTCGGCGGCCTCGACTACCAGGCCTCGCAGTTCAACCGCGCGCTCCAGGCCAAGCGGCAGCCGGGCAGCGCGATGAAGCCGTTCGTCTGGGGCGCCGCGCTCGAGTCGCGCCGGTTCACCCCGGCGACCGTGGTCTACGACACGCCCGACCTCTACCGGGATCCGTGGACCGGCAAGGAGTGGAAGCCGCGGAACTTCGAGAAGGACCAGTTCGACGGCCCGATGCTCCTGGGCGCGGCGCTCGCGCACTCGAAGAACACGGTCTCGGTGAAGCTCGTCGACAGCCTCGGCGTCGACGCGGTGATCGCGTTCGCGCGGCGGATGGGGATCGCCTCCGACCTGCCGCGGAACCTCACGCTGGCGCTCGGGACGGGCGAGGTGTTCCCCATCGAGCTCGTGAACGCGTACGCGTCCATCGCGGCGCACGGCTTCACCACGCCGCCGCTCCTCGTCCTGCGCGTCCGCGACCGGTTCGGGAAGGTGCTCGAGGAGACCCGGCCTGCGCGGCCGCCCGCGATCGCGGCGGACGGCAGCGCCATCGTCCCGGCGAGCGGGACCGCCGTCGCAGCGCCGGGCCCCCAGGCCGCGGCGACGCCTCCAGCCCCGGACGGCGCCGCGCCGCCGCCCGCCGCCGATCCGGCCGCGCCGCCGTCGTTCTTGCTCCCCGAGAGCGGTACGCGCCCGGACGTCGCGTTCGTGCTGAGCGGCCTCATGCGCCAGGTGGTCGAGTCCGGCACCGGCGTGGCCGCGAAGGCGCTCGGCCGGCCCATCGCCGCGAAGACCGGCACGGCGCAGGACCACCGCGACGCCTGGTTCGTGGGCTTCACGCCCGAGCTCGTCACCGGCGTGTGGGTCGGCTTCGACGACAACTCGCCGATGGGTGCCCGCGAGACGGGCGCGGGCGCGGCCCTGCCGCCCTGGCTCGCGTTCATGCAGGCGGCGGTCGGCGCGCGCCCCGTGACGGAGTTCCAGCCGGTCGCGGGCGTCGAGTTCGCCCGCATCGATCCGGCGACCGGGCTCCTCGCGCCCGAGGGCCAGGCGGACGCGCCGTTCGTGCCGTTCCTCGCCCGGACGGCGCCCGCGCAGGCGGCGTCGACCTCGCCAGGGTCCGCGCCGCAGAACTTCTTCATGGACGATCGGTGAACGACTTGAGATGGAGGGAGGCTCGATGCGCCTCCTCGCTTTCGCCGTCGCCGTCCTCGCCACCGCGCCAGGCACGCGCGCTGCCGATCGCCCTTCGCCAGGCTCGGGGCGAGCGGACGGAGCCGCGTCCACCCGCGCGGCCGCCCAGCCGCCGGCGCTGACCGCCGCCGCCGAGGGGCTCGCGGACGGCATCGGCCCGCCCGCCGAGGGCCGCCGCGCCCTCGCCCTCGCGGTGGAGGCGCGCGTCCCCGCCCTCGCCGCTCCCGTCGAGGCCGCGGTCGAGGCGGCGCTCGCGCGGCGCGGGTACGCGGTCACGCCGCTCCGCGGTGCCGCCGACGCCGAGCTGGCCGCGCGCTCCGGCGGCCAGGACTGGCTCCTCCGCGTGCAGGCCGGGCTCGTCCCGGGCCGGCGCGAGCTGGCGCTCGTCGGCGAGCTCGTGCCGGCGTGGGCTTCCTTCTTCCTGCAACGCCGGCCCGGCGCGCGCGCGATCCCGCCGCGGGTGGTGCAGGCCCGCGCGCCCGCCGATCCCGAGACGCTCCTCCTCGGCCGCGAGGGCCGCCCGCCCGGCGCGCCGTTCGCGGCGGTCCGGCGGCTCGCGCGCGTCGAGGGGCGCGTCCTCGCCCTCGCGATCGGCGAGGTTCCCGAGGCCGGCGGCGTGGTGATCGCCGTTGCGACGCCGGACGCGGACCTCGTGCTCTCCGCGACGGGCGCGCCGGTGGCGGCCCGCGCGCTCGACGCCGCCGCGGCGCGGCCGGTCCGCGACCCGGCCGCGGCGATCGCGGTCGGCGCGTTCGGCGGGGGGCGGATCGCCGTGCAACACGCCGGCGCTCCGCAGGGCGACGTGCTCGCGGTGCGCGGCGGCCGCCTCGAGCCCGCGGGCACGATCTCGACGCCGCCCCTCTGCGCGGCGGAGGGCGCGCGCCTCTTCGGCGCGTTCGCGCCCGGGACGGGCGTCCTGCTCGACGTGCTCTCGCCCTTCTCGGATCCGGAGGCGCGCCCGCGGTCGTCCCGCCTCCTCTACGGCGTCGCCGCCGCGCCGCGCGGCGGTCCCCTCGCCTTCGCCGCGCTCGGCCAGGACCTGCGGCTCGAGCTGCTCGGCCAGGACCTCGGTCCCGCGGGCGCACCGCTCGACGGCGTCGGCGCGGGGTTCGCGCTCGCCGACCTCGACGGCGACGGCACCGCGGAGGTGATCGCCTCCGCGCCCTCCGTCGCCGGCCCGGATCGCGTGCGGATCCTCGCGCCGCGCGCCGAGGCGCCGCTCCTGCTCGAGTCGCCGCCCGTCGACGGCGTCATCCTCGCCGGCGCCGCGGGCGACCTCACCGGAGACGGCGTGGACGACGCGGTGCTCGCCGCCGTCGTCACGGCGCCGGGCGGCAAGGTGGCGACCGACCTCTGGATCGTCACCACCGATCCCAGGGAGGCGCCATGAGCTCGCCGGCTCGCCGGCTCGCGGCGGCCGCCGCGGCCGCCCTCCTCGCCGCGCCCGCGCTCGCGGGCGTCCGGCCCGCGTACGGCGGGACGGTGCGGATGTCCCTGCCCGCCGTCCCGCGCGTCCTCGATCCGGCCCGCGCCTGGGAGCCGGCGGACCTCGCGGCGGTCCGCGCGCTGCACGCGCCGCTCCTCGACGTGGGCCCCGACGGGAGGCTCGCGCCGGGGCTGCTCGCCGAGGTTCCGCTGCCCGAGGCGGGCGCCCGCGCGTTCCGGCTCCGGCTCGCGCCCGGGCTGCGCTTCTCCGACGGGACGCCGATCACGGCCGCCGACGTGGGCGCGAGCCTCGCGCGGCTGCTCGCGCGCGAGCCGCCGTCGCCGCACGCCTGGGTGGCGCTGCCGATCCTCGGCGCGGACGCGGTGCTCGAGGGCCGGGCGCCGGTGATGGCGGGGCTGCAGGTGCTCTCGGAGCGCGAGCTGCTCGTCACCCTCGCCTTCCCGCTGCCGGAGTTCCCGTGGGCGCTCGCGACGCTGCCCGCCTCGGTGGTCTCGCCGCGGGGCGCGGGCGCCGGCCCGTTCGTGCTCGTGACGCAGGACGCGCGGCAGGCGCGGCTCGCGCCGAACCCGAACGCCCGGCGCGGGCGGCCGTTCGCGGACGCGCTCGTGCTCTCGGGCGCCGACGCCCGCGGCGCGGCGCGCGCGCTCGGCGCGGGCGACGTGGACCTCGTCCTCCGCCCCGAGCCCGCGGGCGGCGTCGCGGCGGGCGCGACCCCGGCGCTGCTCGCGACGGTCGCCGCCGTGAACGGCCCCCGCCTCGGGGCCGGCGCGCCTGCGGTCCGGCGCGCCCTGGCGCGCGTGGACCGCGGCGAGCTCGCGCGGCTGTTCGCGCGCGGCCCGGCGGCGCCGCTCGAGACGGTCGTCCCGCCGGCGCTGATCGCCGGGCAGCGGGCGCCGGAGCCCGACGGAGGCGGCGGTCCGCCGCCCGCGCGCGTCGTCCTGCTCGTGTCGGCGGGCGTGCCCGATCAGCGCGCGCTGGCGGAGCGGCTCCAGGTGAAGCTGTTCGATCGCGGCGTCCGGGCGAGCGTGGAGGAGGAGCCGGCCGCGCGGTTCGCCGCGCGCGTGGCGGCCGAGGACTACGACGTCGCGCTCGTGCCCGTGCCGGTGCTCGCGCTCGCCCCGGCGCTCGCGGCGGGCGAGATCGCGCTCGCCGTCCGCGGCCCGGCTGCGGCGCGGCGCGCGATGGCCGACCTCGCCGGCGCGCCGCCGGAGAGCCTGCGCGACCGGCTCGCCGGGCTCGCCCGCGCCCTCGACGTGGTCCCGCTCGTCGCGACCGGGCTCCGCGCGAGCGCGGCGCCGGCGCTCCAGGGCGTCGCCCCGCGGCCCGACGGCGGCGTCGACCCCGGCGACCTGTGGCTCCTCGGAGGCGGCCGATGACGCTCCGCACGAAGCTCGCCGTCGCGTTCGCGCTGTTCGCGGCGGTGCCGCTCGCCGCCGCCCTCGTGCCGGTCTCGCGCGCGCTCGCCCGAGCCCTGGCGTCGGAGCACGCCGCCCGCCTCGACGGCGCCGCCGCCGCGCTCCAGGGCGAGCTCGACCGGCTCGGCGACGACGCCGCGGCCGCCGTCCGGGATCTCGCCCGCGCGCCGGAGCTGGAGGCCTTCGCCCGCGAGCGCGACGCGGGACTGCTCCCGCCCGCCGAGGCGGCCGGACGCGCCGGCGAGTGGATGACCTCGCGCGGCCTCGACGTCCTCGCCCTCGTGGACGCCGACGGGCGGGTCGTGTCGTCGGGCCACCTCCCCGGCCGCGCCGGGGACGTCGACCCCGAGCTGGGCGGGCTGCTCGCGACGGCGCCGGCGGGCCGCGCCGTCCCGCGGCTGGTCTCGCGCGCCGGCCCGGAGGGCGTCGCGCCGGTCCTCGCCGTCGTCGCCTGGACGCCGGCCCCCGCCGCGCCCGCGCTCCGGGTCGTGGGCGGGCTCGCGCTGGGAGCCGAGCGCGCCGAGCGCCTCGCGGCGCTCACCGGCGGCGAGGTCGCGATCCGCGGCGCGGACGGCGCGGTGCTCGCCGAGGCCGGCGCGCCCGGCGCGGAGGGATCGCGCCTGTGGCGGCGGCTGGCGCGCGTCTTCGGGGGCCTCGGCGCGGCGCGCCGGACGTTCCCGGTCGGTCCGCCGGAGGCACCGATCGCCCGGGTGGACGTGTCGGTCGCGTCGGAGGGGCTCGTCCGGGCGGGCGCGACGGTGGTGCTCGCGTTCCTCGCCGCGCTCGGCCTCGGGACGGCCGCCGCCGCCGCGGTCGGCACCCTGCTCGCCGCGCGCGTCACGCGGCCCCTCGAGGCGCTCCGCGCCGGCGCGGCGCGCGTCGCGGGCGGCGACCTCGGCGCCCACGTCGAGGTCCGCGCGGCGGGCGAGGTCGGGGAGCTCGTCCGGGCGTTCAACGCGATGACCCAGGACCTCGTCGCCGGGCGCGCGAAGCTCGCGCAGGCGGAGCGGATCGCCGCGTGGCGCGAGGTGGCGCGGCGCCTGGCGCACGAGATCAAGAACCCGCTCACGCCCATCGCGATGAGCGTCGAGACCCTCCGCGACGCGCACGCGAAGGGACGCGCCGACTTCCCGGAGATCTTCGACGAGGGCACGCAGGCGATCGGCGAGGAGGTTCGGCGCCTCAAGCGGATCGTGGACGAGTTCAGCCGGTTCGCGCGCCTCCCCGCCCCGGAGAAGGAGCCCGTCGCGGCGGAGGATCTCGTCGCCGCCGTGCTCGCGCTCTTCCCCGCGCCGCCGCCCGGCGTCGAGGTCCGCCGCGAGATCGCGCCGGGCCTCCCCGCCGTCCTCGCGGACCGCGACCAGGTGCTCCAGGTCCTCCTGAACCTCGTCCGGAACGCGCTCGACGCGATGCCCGCCGGCGGCACGCTCCGCCTCGCCGCCCGGCGCGCCGGGGACGCGGTCGCGTTCGAGGTGGCGGACTCCGGTGCCGGGGTCCCGGCGGAGGACCTCGACCGCGTGTTCGAGCCCTACTTCACGACGAAGGAAGGGGGGACCGGCCTCGGGCTCGCCATCGCGCGGCGGATCGCGGAGGAGCACGGCGGAGCGCTCGAGGTGGCATCCAGGGAGGGAGAGGGTGCGACGTTCACGCTGACGTTGCCGGTCGCGGCGGGCGCGGGGGTGGCGGCCAAGGCGTGAGAACGGGCGCCCTCCTCGTGGCCGTGACCGTACCCGCCTTCTCCGTGCCCGGGACTCGCGTCCCGCGACCGGTGGCCCTGGACCGATCCCCTGACTGACCCCGACGCGGTCAGCCGACCCCGAGTGCGACTGCGCGGCGACGTCGAGGTCGACCGCGAATGGAGCGCGAACGGGAACGGGAACGGGGTCGCGAACGGGAGCGGGAGCGAACGCGAACGGGAGCGGGAACGGGGTCGCGAACGGGGGCGGGAACGGGGACGCGAACGGGGGCGGGAGCGAACGCGAACGATCGCGAGCAGGACGCGACTATGACGCGAACGGAGCGCGAGCGCCTGGAGTAGTTCCCCCTCTCCCCCCGCAGTGTGGGGGGAGAGGGTCGGGGTGAGGGGGGCCGCTTGCCTCACTCGCACGTTTCGCTCTCAGTCATAGCCTGCGCGCGGCGAGGAGCCGCCGTCACGCAGGCCGGCACCCAGTGACGTTCGTCGTTTCACGCGTGCGGTTCGAGCCTCTGACGAAAGGCGAGTCGGATGGCGAGCGGCAGGCGGCCCCCCTCACCCCACCCCTCTCCCCCCGCTGCGCTTCGCTTCGCGGGGGGAGAGGGAGGAATCCTCTCGCCGACGGCGATCGCACCCCGACCCCGATCCCGCCCGCCCCCGATCCCGCCCGCCACCGACCCCGGCGCCGCCCCCGATCCCGACCCCGACGCCGCCCTCGATCCCGACCCCGATCCCGCCCGCCCCCGCCCCCGATCCCGACCCACGACCCCGCCCCCGATCCCGCCCGCCCCCGATCCCTCCCGCCCCGGAAAACGAGACCGGGCGCGCCCCAGAGGGCGCGCCCGGCCGAAACGTCCCGCTCAGCTGGAAGGCCGTTACCGCACCGGCGTCGCCTTCAGCGCCGCCTTGCCTTCCTTCACATAGACCTGGAACCGCACCGTCCGGCACGCGTACTTCGCGACCAGGGTCGCCTTGTTCGACTCGAGCTTCGCGCGGAACCGCTCGAAGGTCAGCCCCTCCGCGGGCTCGCCGCACTCGGTGCGGACGCGGAGGAAGTCCTGGAAGACGTCCCGCCAGTGCTGCTCCTCGCCGCCGGCCTCGGCGGGCGGGGCGGCGCGGGCCGCGGCCTGGAGCAGCGCCGGGGCGGCCGCGACCGGCGCGGGCGTGGGAACCGCGCGGGCCGGCGCGGGGACGGGAGCGGCCTCGAACGCGCCGCCTCCGAGCGTGGGGCCGGTGGCCGCCGGCGCCGGCGCGGGATCGGCCGCGGGCGCCGCGCGCGGGCGGACCGGGAACTCGAACGCGGGCGGGTCGGGCGTCAGGGCGGGCTTCTCGCCCCCGGCGAAGAACTCCTGCGTGAGGGAGGGCGCGGGCGCGCGGGCGGCCGCTGCCGCGGCGTCGAGCGCCTGGTTCATCGCCGCGGACACCGTGCCGAGCTGGCCGGCGAGCACGGGCGCGCGGGCGTTGAGATCGCCGCGGCGGATCTTGTCGGCGGCCGCGAGCAGGTCGGGCGGCACCGGTGCGGCGACCTCGGCGGGCCGGACGAGCAGCCCGAACAGGAAGCCGATCACCACCAGCGCGAGGGCGCCGGCGAGGAGCGTCCACTGCACGTCGAGGAAGGGCGCGAGGACCGCGGCCGTGGGAGCCGCCGCGACCGCGGTGCCGCCCGCCAGCCCCGGCACGGGGAAGGTGAGCGCCCGGTTCGCCGGCGCGCCGGAGAGGAACAGGAGGCTGGGCTTCTGGATGCGGAACCCGAGCACGTTCACGAACGCGGGGGCGAGGCGTCCGACGTCCCTCGCCGCGCCGGCGCGGGACGCGACCGCGACGAGCGCCGCGACGTCGCGGGCGCCCGCCGAGATCGGCTTCACGTCGGGCGCGACCACGACGAGCTCGGCGCCCGCCCCGGCCATCGCGGCGCGCAGCCACTCGGCGTCGACCGGCTGGAGCAGGACGAGCCCCGCGCCCTCGCCGGCCGGGACGGCGGCCGCATACCAGAGCTTCTCGGACCAGCGGATCCAGCCGCGCCGGGTCTCGCCGCCGACGGCGGCGCCGAGGGCGTCCACGAGCTCCTTCTCGCCGGCGCCCGCGTCCTGCGCCTTGCGCGCGTAGGCCTCGCGGCTCGCTGCGACGATCGTCGTGCCGTCGGAGACCGCGAACCCGGCCGCCTGCTCGGCGGCGGCGCGCGCGGCGTGGGCGGCGGCCTGGATCGCGGCCTCCTCGGCGGCGGGATCGGCCGCGGGGGGCGGGGTCCTGCGGCCGCGGGGCGACGGGGCCTCCTTGGCGTGGAGGAGCTCGACGAGCTTCGGGTCGCGCGCGGCGAGGGCGGCGACCGACGCGGTCTCGTTCGAGAGCGCGCGGACCGCGAGCGTGAGCTGCGCCGAGGCCGCCTCGAGGCGCGCATCCAGCGCGCGCGTGGCGACGCCTCGCTCGGCGACGGCCGTGAACCACACCGCCGCAACCGCTGCGGCGCCCACGAGCAGCACGAAGAGCCAGACCTTGAGCCGGTTCATCGTCCGCCCTTATAGGCGGGGACCGAGGGGGTGTCAAACGAGCGGCAGAGCGAGCAGGCGCACGTTCATCCGCGGAAAGAGGGAGGAATTCCCCGCTTTCGCCCAAGGTGAGATTTCACTTCGGGTCCCAGATCCCGGCGGCTGCGCGAGCGACGCGATCGCGGACGCGGGCGAGCCCCGCGGCGAAGGCATCCGGCGGCGCGAGGAGCGACACGACCAGGTGCCCGGCGCGCTCGAAGTCGTAGAAGAAGCCGGGCTGCACCGCCACGCCGTCGTCGAGCAGCGCCAGGCAGAGCCCCTCCTCGTCGATGGTCTCGCCGATCCTGAGGACCGCGCTCCAGCCGCCCGCCGACGGGAGCGCGTCGAACGGGGCGCCAGACGCCGCCGCGGCCAGCGCCGCCCGGTTCGCCGCGAGCCGCGCGCGGAGCGGCCCGAGGAACCGCTCCCGGTCCGCGAGGAGGCGGGGCAGCGCGAGCTGCGCGGGGCCGGAGATCGACAGGTAGGCGTCCGCGATCACCTCGAGCCGCTCCAGCGCGGCCGCGACGGGCGCTTCCGGACCGCCGGCGGCGATCCACGCCGCCTTCACCTGCGGGAGCCCGCACACCTTCGACAGGCCGGACAGGTGGAACGCGAGCGCGCGCGAGGCGCCGAGCACGCCCGCGGGCGGGACCAGGGCGGTGTCCGCGAACACCTCGTCGCCGACGAGCGCGAGGTCGCGCGCGGCACACAGGCGGTCGATCGCCTCCCGCTCGGCGGCGCCGAGCACCGCGCCGGTGGGGTTCGACGGCGACACGACCACGACCGCGCGCGTGCTCGCCGTCACCGCGGCCTCGAGCGCGGGGACGTCCAGGTGCCACGCGCCGTCGTAGCGGAGCGGGTACCGGACGAGCCGGACCGACTCGAGGTCGGCGAGCAGGTCGAGGAGCGGATAGCTCGGGGCCGGCACGAGGACCTCGTCGCCGGGGTCGCAGAGGAGCTTCAGCAGGAGCGCGTACCCCTCGCTCGTGGACGCCGTGAGCACGATCCGCCCCGGGTCGACGGCGTGGCCGCGCGCGGCGAGGTACGCCGCGACCGCCTCCCGCGCCGCGGGCAGCCCCCGCGGCTCGGGGTCGTAGGCCGCGATCCGCGGGTCCGAGAGCGCCGCCCCGAGCGCATCCGCAGGCCAGGCGAGCCCGGCCCGGGTCGGATTGGACTCGGCGAGATCGAGGAGCGGCCGCCCCGCGCTACGCGCCGCGTCGAGCCGGGCCGCGAGCCGGTTGCCCGCGAGGTTCCAGCCGGTTCGGCGCGAGAGCATCACCCGGGCATCGTAGCGCCGCTCGCCCCCGCGCGGTCGCCGGGCGGGAGATGTCACGTTCGCCTGCTTCTCGACTCATCAATCGACCGACCCTACATTCACGGGGTCCGCGCATCGAGGGGCTCTCTCCGGAGTGGACGGGGCCTCGACCTCCTCTCCCCGGAGACCACCGATGAAGAGACTCATCACCCTGCTCCTCGTCGCCGCGCCGTTCCTCGCGACCGCCGACGAGGGCATGTGGACGTACGACAACTTCCCGTCGAGCCGGGTCGCGAAGAAGTACGGCTTCACGCCGACGCCCGCGTGGCTCGAGCAGGCCCGCCTCGCCTCCGCGCGCCTCGCCGGCGGGTGCTCGGCGAGCTTCGTCTCCGAGGACGGCCTCGTGATGACGAACCACCACTGCGCGCACGAGTGCATCGAGCAGCTCTCGACCGCGCAGAAGGACTTCGTGAAGGACGGCTTCTACGCGAAGACCGGCGCGGACGAGGTGAAGTGCCCCGAGATCGAGGTGAACCAGCTCCTCGCGATCACGGACGTCACCGCCCGGATCCAGAAGGCCACCGCCGGCGCGGAGGGCGCCCGGTTCACGGCCGCGTTCCAGGCGGAGAAGGCGGCGCTCGAGCGGGAGTGCCAGACCGACGCGTCGCTCCGGTGCGAGGTCGTGACGCTGTACCACGGCGGCGAGTACGGCCTGTACCGCTACCGCCGCTTCCAGGACGTCCGCCTCGTGTTCGCGCCCGAGTTCGCCATCGCGTTCTTCGGCGGCGACCCGGACAACTTCATGTTCCCGCGGTACGACCTCGACGTCTCCTTCCTCCGCGTCTACGACGGCGGGAAGCCCGCCAAGACGCCGAACCACTTCCGCTGGTCCCCGGCGGGAGCGAAGGCGGGCGAGCTCACGTTCGTGTCCGGCCACCCGGGCCGGACGGACCGCCTGCTCACCATCGCCCAGCTGAAGGAGCTCCGGGACTTCTCGATGCCGGACATCCTGCAGCGGCTCGCGGAGGAGCGCGGGCTCATCAGCGGCTTCCAGCTCCTCGGACCCGAGCAGAAGCGCGTCTCGACGGCGCGGCTGTTCTACACGGAGAACAGCGTGAAGGCCCGCCGCGGAATGTTCGACGCGCTCCGCGATCCGGCGTTCTTCGGGCAGAAGGTGAAGGAGGAGGAGGCGCTCCGCGCCCGGATCTCGAAGGATCCGGCGAAGGCCCGGCGGTACCTCCCCGCGTTCGACGCCATCGCGAAGGCCCAGGCGCGGTACGAGCAGATCCGCCGCCCGTACACGTGGCTCGAGGCCCTGGGCGGTCGCCCGCGGATCGGCGGCGACCTCTTCTGGATCGCGCGCCACCTGGTGCGCGGCGGCGAAGAGCGGGCGAAGCCCGACGGTGAGCGGCTCAGCGACTACCACCAGTCGGCGCTGCCTGCGCTCGAGCAGGAGCTCTTCAGCGCGGCGCCCGTCAACCTCGACTTCGAGAAGCTCCGGCTCGCCTTCTGGCTCACCAAGGTCCGCGAGCTCCTCGGGGCCGATCACCCCGCGGTGAAGAAGCTCCTCGGGAAGGAGTCTCCCGACGAGATCGCGCAGCACGTGGTGGACGGGACGCAGCTCAGGGACGTCGCGGCCCGCCGGAAGCTCTGGGACGGCGGCGCCGCGGCGATCGCGGCCAGCGCCGATCCGATGGTCGCGCTCGCGCGCCTTTCCGACGCCGACGCGCGGGCGATCCGGAAGGTCTACGAGGACGAGGTCGAGGCGGTCGAGAAGAAGAACCAGGGGCTCATCGCCGAGGCCCGCTTCGCGGCGTACGGCCGCTCGACGTACCCCGACGCGACGTTCACGCTCCGGCTCTCGTACGGTCAGGTGAAGGGCTGGCGCGAGGGCGACCGCGAGATCGCGCCGTTCACGACCTTCGCCGGCGGGTACGAGCGCGCGACCGGGCGCGACCCGTTCGCGCTCCCGCCCTCCTGGATCACGGCCAGGGACCACGTCGAGCTCGCGACGCCGTTCGATTTCGTGACGACGAACGACATCATCGGCGGCAACTCCGGGTCGCCCGTGTTCGACAAGGACCTCCAGATCGTCGGCCTCGTCTTCGACGGGAACATCCTGTCGCTGGGCGGAGACTACGGGTTCGACGAGGCCGTGAACCGCACCGTCGCGGTGGACTCGCGCGCGCTCATCGAGGCGCTCTCGAAGATCTACGGCGCGACGCGGATCGTCGACGAGCTCCGCGGTGCGCCGTCGGGCGCACCGGGCCGCGCCGCGGCCGCCACGGGCGCGCAGTAGCGGGCGCCCGTCCCCACCGCCCCTCCCCTGCCGGTGCCGGCGGGGGAGGGGCTTCGCTTTTCCGCTCGGGCCCGCGCGGGGCGGCGGCTTATATCGCACGCATGGAGAACCCGACCGTCGCCCGCGCGACCCGCGCCTCCGGCCTCGACGCCTTCTTCGGCCTCACCGCCCGCGGGACCACCGCCCGGCGCGAGGTCCTCGCGGGCGCCACCACGTTCGTCACGATGGCGTACATCGTCTTCGTGAACCCCGCGATCCTCGGCGGCCCGAAGGACGTGACGGGCGCCCAGCTCTCGCACGCGGCGATCCTCACCTCGACCGCGCTCGTCGCCGCGGTCATGACCGTGGCGATGGGGCTCCTCGCGAACCTCCCCCTCGCGCTCGCGGCGGGGATGGGCCTGAACTCGGTCGTCGCATTCCAGCTCGTCGCGGCGCGCGGCCTCACCTGGCCGCAGGCCATGGGCGTCATCGTCGCCGAGGGCCTCGCGATCACGACGCTCGTCGCGACCGGGCTCCGGCAGGCCGTCGTCCGCGCCGTGCCGATGGCCATGAAGCGCGCCATCGGGATCGGCATCGGGCTGTTCCTCGGGATCATCGGGTTCGTGGACGCGGGGTTCGTGTCGCGCAGCCCCGCCGATCCGGTCCCGGTGGCGCTCGGGACCGCCGGTCACCTCCGCGGCTTCCCGGCGCTGCTCTTCGTGGCCACGCTCCTCCTCACCGCGTGGCTCCTCGCCCGGAACGTCCGCGGCGCGCTCCTCATCGGCATCGGCGCGTCGACCGTCGTCGCGGTCGTTGCGAAGGCGCTCCTCGGGAGCGCGGCCGGGTTCAAGCCGTTCGAGGTGGTCCTGCCGTCGTCGCCGGTCGCCCTCCCCGACTTCGGCCAGCTGGGCAAGTTCAGCTTCTCCTTCTTCGGCGCGATGGGCCCCGCGGCGGCGATCCTGGTGGTCTTCTCCCTCATGCTCTCCGACTTCTTCGACACGGTGGGGACCGTCGTCGCGGTCGGGCAGGAGGCGAAGTACCTCGACGCGCAGGGCAACTTCCCGCGACCGGGGACGGTGCTGCTCATCGACTCGCTCGCCGCGGTCGCGGGCGGCGCGGCGGGCGCGAGCTCCGCGACGACCTACGTCGAGAGCGCGTCCGGCGCCGCCGCGGGCGGGCGCACCGGGCTCACGTCGGTCGTGACCGGGCTCCTGTTCGCCCTCTGCCTGTTCATCTCGCCGCTCGCGGCGGTGGTCCCGCCGCAGGCGACCGGGGCGGTGCTCGTGCTCGTGGGATTCCTGATGATGCGCGAGGTCGGCTCGCTCCCCTGGGACGACTTCACCGAGGCGATCCCGGCGTTCCTGACGCTCACCGTGATGCCGTTCACGTACTCGATCACGAACGGCATCGGGGCGGGGTTCGTCACCTTCGTCGTGCTGAAGCTCGCCACGGGGCGGACGCGCGAGGTCCACCCGCTCATGGCGGGGGCCGCCGTCGCGTTCGTCGTGTACTTCGCGCTGGCGTGACCCGGCGCGGGATCCCCCCGCTACGCGTCCCGCGGCACCGCGATCATCCGCTCGAGCGCGCGGCGCGCCCCGGCGGCGACGTCGAGCTCGACCTGCACCTCGTGCTTCCCGCGGACGAGCGCGTCCCGGACCATGACGAGGTCGATCATCTTCATGTACGGACAGTGCATCCGGCACCCGATGCAGCCGTCGGCCACGATGAACTCCCTGTCGGGCCAGCGCTTCTTCATCTGGTAGACGATGCCGTGCTCCGTCGCGACGATGAAGGTGTGCGCCTGCGGGTGGCGCTCGACCGCGGTGAGCATCGCCGTCGTCGAGCACACCTCGTCGGCGATCTCCACGACGTCGGCGCGGCACTCGGGATGCGCGATGACGACGGCCTCGGGCTTCGCGGCCTTGACGCGGTTCACGCTCGCGGCGCGGAGGACGTCGTGCACGGGGCAGCAACCGTCGTACACCACGACCTCCTTCTCCGGGACCTTCGCCGCCACCCACTTCCCGAGGTTCTTGTCGGGCGTGAAGAGGATCTTCTTCTGGGGCAGCGACCGCACCACCGACGCGGCGTTCGCGCTCGTGCAGCAGATGTCCGACAGCGCCTTCACCTCCGCGGTGGAGTTCACGTACGTCACGACGGCGTGCTCGGGGTACCGCGCCTTCCAGTCCTCGAGGGACTCGGCCGTGATCGAGTCCGCGAGGGAGCAGCCGGCGGACAGGTTCGGCAGGAGGACCCGCTTCTCCGGGGCGAGCACCTTGGCCGACTCCGCCATGAAGTGGACGCCACAGAACACGATGGTCGCCTGCGGGACCTTCTTGCCTATGATGGCGAGCTGCAGCGAGTCGCCGACGTGGTCGGCGATCTTCTGGACCTCGGGCAGCTGGTAGTTGTGGGCGAGGATGACCGCGTCCTTCTCCCGGGCCAGGGCGCGGATCTCCTCCTCGAGGGAGGCGACGTCCGCGGCGGCGAGATCGCTGCCGGAGGCGGGGTTCGCGACGGGATCGTGGATGGGCACGACGGGGAGGCTCATGCTTTCACCCGGGCGCCGCGCGCGGGCTTGATGTCGCCCGTGCCGGCGGGAAAGAGGCGCCAGAACTCCCGCCGCACGAGGCCGACGAGCGTCGCCGACTTGGAGAAGCCGTGGTAACGGGCCACGGCGTCGAGCATGGCCGCGTCCTCGTCGGTGGCCGAGAAGCTGCGCACCTTCGCGGCGCGCCCGTTCCCGCTGGTCTTTTTCATGACGATTTATATAACTCTTGAGTAGGCGAAGATCCTAGCCGCCCCGACGCGCCGGCGCAACCCCGCCGGCGCCCTTGCGCGGGGGCCCGCGCCGGGCGAGCCTCCCCCGCGTGGACCTGGTCGTCACCACCCCGCTGCACCCCGCCCCCGACGAGGCGCAGGCGGCCATCGCGGCGGCCGGGCGCTACGGGCTCCCGTTCGTCGCGCGCGAGCGGCGCCCCCTCTCGCGCGTGGTCGCCGCCGCGGGCGCCGACGCGGCCCTCGTCCTCTCGTCCACGAAGGCGGTGCTGGTCGCCGGCGGCGCCGAGCACGCCTGGTCGCCGGGCATGGGCGCGCTCCGGATGAAGCGGGTCCTCGCCCGGCGGGCGGGGAGCCGGGCGGACGCGACGACGCACGACCCGTTCGCCGAGGCCGCCGGCATCGAGCCGGGGGATGCCGTGCTCGACTGCACCGCGGGGCTCGGCGCGGACGCGCTCGTCGCCGCCGCCGCCGCCGGACCGCGCGGGCGGGTCGTCGGCCTCGAGTCCTCGCGCGCCCTCGCCGCCTGGACCGGCGAGGGGATGCGGCGCCTCCCGCTCGAGCCCGCTCGGCGCGTCGAGGTCCAGCACGCGGATCACCTCGCGTTCCTCTCGGCCGCGGCGCCGGCGAGCTTCGACGTCGTCGTCTTCGACCCGATGTTCCGCCACGCCCGCGCCGAGCCCGGCGGGTTCGACGTGGTCCGGCGTCTCGCGGACGCGCGGCCGCTCGCGCCGGAGGCGCTCGACGCCGCGCGGCGGGTGGCCCGCCGGTGGGTCGTCGTGAAGGACGGCGCGCCGGGCTGGGACCTCGCGCGCCTCGGCCTCGTGCCGCTGCCGAGCGCGCGCGGCGCGCACCGGTACTACGCGCGCGTGCCCGCGCTCGGGCGCTGAGGGCGCCGCGGTTCCCCCGACGCGAGCGGCGCTCCTCGCCGCCCCGGGCCCCTGTATGATGATCGGCGCCCGTCGCATGCCCGTCCCGTGCCCGCCACCCGACGCCGTCGTCCACCGCCGGGCGCTGCTCGCGCTCGCGCTGTGGAGCGCCGCCGCCGCACTCCCCGTCGCCGAAGGCTATGCGCGCGCGGCGGACGCGCCGGGGCTCCTCTCGGCGACGTTCGTCCGGGTCGCGGCCGGAGCGCAGGTCCTCGCCGCGTGCATCGCGGTGGCGCTCGTGCTGTTGCCGCTCACGCTCGCGGCCGCGGCGCGCGCCGCGCTGCGGGTCGCCGCGCCGGTCGCGTTCGCGTCGCTCCACCTCGCGCTGCAGGTCGATCGGAAGGTGTACGCGCTGTTCCACTTCCACGTGAACCGGATGGTCGTCGACCTGCTGCTGACGCCGGGCGGGCTCGCCTCGCTGGAGCTCACGCGCAAGGACGTGACCCTCGCGGCCGCCGCGTGCGCCGCCGCGCTCGGCCTGGCGGCCGCCGCGCACGCCGCGCTCCTCCGGCGCGCGGCCCGCCGCCCGCACGACGGGGCCGAGCGGATCGCGTGGCGTCGCGCGCTCGCTGCAACCCTCGCGCTCCTCGTCGCGGACCGCGGCGTGTACGCCGCCGCCGACGTCGCCGCCCGCTCGGACGTCGCGCGCGCGGCCACCGCGGTGCCCGCCTACGGCCCGCTCCCCGTCCGGCAGCTCTGGCGCGTCCTGACCGGCGCGGGCGGCGCGCACCACCCGCTCGACCTGCTCGATCGTTCGCGCCCGGGGGTCGGTGAGCCGCGCTATCCGCTCGCGCCTCTCCGGTTCCGGGCGGGCGCGCCCACGCCGCCAATCGTTTGGATCGTGCTCGAGAGCTGGCGCGCCGACGCCCTCGACGACGAGACCACGCCGGTGATCGCGCGCTTCGCGCGGGAGTCGACGTGGTTCCGCCGGCACGCGAGCGGCGGCAACAGCACCGGTTTCGGCGTCTTCAGCATGTTCTACGGGATTCACGGCGTGTATCTCGACGCGTTCGCCGCCGCCCGGCAGCCGCCAGCGCTCCTCGCAGCGCTCCGCGCGCGCGGCTACGCGTTCGGGGTGTTCTCGTCCGCGGTCCTGACCTACCCCGCCCTGCGGTCGACGGTGTTCGCCGAGGTGCCCGGCTCCATCGCCGACGCCTTCGAGGGCGACGGCGCCATGCGCGATCGCGCCGCTGCGGCCGCCGCCATCGCGTTCGCCCGTGAGCGAGCGAGCGGGACCGCGCCCTTCCTCCTCGCGCTCTTCCTCGACTCGAGCCACGCCCCCTACGCGTTCCCGCCAGGAGACGCGCCGTTCGCCCCATACGCGCCCAACCTCGCGGTCGCGGAGATGGGCTCGACGGCCCCGGTGCTCATGAGGAACCGCTACCGCAACGCGCTCCGGTACGAGGATCGGCTCGTCGGCGAGGTGCTCGCCGCGCTCGGCCCCCGCGCTGGAGAAGCGATCGTGGTCATCACGGGCGATCACGGGGAGGCCTTCGGCGAGGGCGGGCACTGGTTCCACAACTCCGGCTTCGGGGAGGAACAGTGGCACGTGCCGCTCGTCCTGCGGATCCCGGGCCGCGGCCCCGGCGTTCGCGACGACCTCACCCGGCACGTGGACCTCGCGCCCACGCTGGTCGAGGTCCTCGGAGGTGAGGACCCGGCCGCGGATCGCGCCCTCGGGCGGTCGCTGCTCGAGCCGCCGGAGCACGGCCGGCACGCCGTCGTCTGCGGCTGGGCGGCGTGCGCCATCATCGAGGACGACGACACCACGACCGTGTTCGCGAACGGCATCGACGAGTCGACCCGGCTCACGGCTCACGGACCGCGCTACGAGCCGCGGGACCCGAGCGCCGCGCCGAGGCTGCTGATGGGCATCCTCGACGAGATGCGACGGTTCGTGCGGTGAGAGGCTCGCTTTCGTAGGCTCGCGCGGCGGTCGCGTGCCCGCGCTCCGGCGCTGACGCGGCCACGCGGCGCCCGCTCGCCCGCGGCCGGGCGGAGCTCCCCCTCCGCCGCGCTCCCGCCGCGGGGGTCGGCGGCGATCAACGCCAAGCTCCTGCAGGACCGCGAGTACCTCGCCTTGCTCGACCGCGCGAAGGACCTCTGGGTCGAGGGGTCGCTGAAGGACATCCTCGTGCAGATGCCGGAGTAGCGGAGGGCGGGCCCGCTCGACGGGCCTACCGGATCCCCGCGAGGAACGCGTCGAGCTTCCCGTTCAGCGCGTCGGGCTCGTCGAGCTGGAGCCAGTGCGAGACGTTCGAGACCTCGAGGCGCGGCAGCCCCAGCATCGCCGCGGCCATGAACGGGACCGGCCGATCACCCACCTCGATGGCGATGGCCGGGCCGCGGTAGGGCGCGAACCGCTCCTTGGCCGAGATCTGGGTCAGGCTGCGGCGCAGCGCCGCGAACGCGGGCGGGTCGAGCCGCGCGACGGCGCCGAGCACCTGGTCGCGCGTCGCGGGCCGCGCGCTCGGGCCGAGCATCTGCGCGAAGCCCTCGCGGATCGCGGGGGTCGTCGTGCGCGTCGCGTCGCTCGCCAGCATCGCCTGGACGTCCGGCCTGGGCAGCCCGCGGAGATCCCCGAGCGCGTCCACGTACACGAGCCCGGCGACGACGTCCGGATGGCGGCCCGCGTACGTCGTGAGCACCGCGCCCGACATGCTGTGGCCGACCAGCACCACCCTGCGGAGCTTGAGGGCGTGGATCACGGCGTCGAGATCGGCCGCCAGCGCGTCGATGGTGTACACGCCGTCGGACGCGCGGTCGGACTCGCCGTGACCCCGCTGATCGTAGGCCACGGCGGCGTGGTGCAGCCGGACGTGATCGAGCTGCGCGCGCCACACCTCGAGGTCCGAGCCGAGGCCGTGCACGAACACCACCGCGGGCTCGCCCTCACCACCGACGGACGCGCGGAGCTTCCCGGCCGTGCCGTCGACGTTCATGAAGAACTCGGGCGGCGCCGCGGGACGGGCCGGGCGCTGCGCCGCGGCGCCGGCGCAGGCGGTCGCGAGCACCAGCAGGACGGTCGGGAGGGGCCTCGCGGCGCGGCCCCGCGGTCGATCGAGCATGCCCCTTTCTACCGCGGCTCGAGGCGCGAGCGCACCTCTCTCGCGCAGGTGCGCGCCTCTACCGCGGCGGCGCGGCGGGCGGCCCCTTCTCCGCGAGCAGCGCCCGGACGCGAGCGGGATCGGCCCCCTCGCCCCCGGCGGCGACGGCCGCCTCGAGCACCTCGCGCACGCGCGGGTGCGCCTCGGCGTTCGCGCGGAGGGACCAGCGCGCCGCCTCGCCGACGAGGCGGCGCTGCGGATCCGCGTCCTCGCTCCAGGCGAGGTGGGCGGCGATCCGGACGATGACGCGACCGTCGCCGGTCGCGAAGAACGACGCCCAGAGGACGTCGAGCTGCGCGGGCGTCCCGACGGCGGCGAGCAGCGGGTCCGGTGGAGGCGCCGCCCGCATGGCCTCGAGCGCGTCGCGCACCGGCGCGGTCGCCCCGACGGCCGTGGCGAGCGCGGAGAGCGCCGCGGGCGTGCCGCTCGTCCAGACCGACTGCCACCACAGGACCTGCCCCGCCGTGGAGGCACCCTGCATCGCCCGGTTCCCGGAGGCGATCAGCTCGGGGTGCTCCCGCAGGACGGCGCCGGCGAACGCGGAGAACGGCCCGAGCGTGCCCTCGCCGACGACGCCGAGCCGGTCGGCCGCGACGAGCGCCTCCACGAGCCGGTCCGGGCGAGGGGAGCGGTAGTAGCCGGTGATGAAATCGCCGAGGTCGGCGGCGGTGGCGATCGGGGGCGGGGGGGTCGGGTCGGGGGCCTGGGGACCGGGGACAGGGGCCGCGGGCACGAGCGCCGGATTCGCGTTCGGGCTCGGGTTCGGGGGAACGTCCGCGGCAGCGTCCCCGCCCCACGCCGCCAGCATCGCCCACGCCGCCATCGCGCGCAGCCTCATGCCTCACGTCTACCACGACGCGCGCGCGGCAAAGAAAGAGCGCCCGGCCGTGGACGGCCGGGCGCTCGATGCGTCTTCCGTGGACCAGCTACGCCTGCGCGGTCGCCTCGGGCGGCTGCGCCGCGGGCGCGGGCTCCGGCTTCTTCAGGAAGCCCTCGGGCCGCTCGAGGACGAGCGCCTCCCGGAGGACCTCGTCCGCGTGCTCGACCGGCACGATCGTGAGCGCGTCCCGGACCTTCTTCGGGATCTCGCGGATGTCCTTCTGGTTCTCCTTCGGGATCAGGATCTTCTTGATCCCGCCGCGGTGGGCCGCGAGGACCTTCTCCTTGAGGCCGCCGATGGGCAGCACGCGGCCGCGGAGCGTGATCTCGCCGGTCATCGCGACGTCCTTGTGGACGGGGATCCGGCAGAGCGCCGACACGAGCGTCGTCGCCATGGTGATGCCGGCGGACGGCCCGTCCTTCGGGATGGCGCCCTCGGGCACGTGCACGTGGATGTCGATGTTCTCGAGGAACCGCTTGTCGAGCCCGAGGAGCTCGGCGCGGCTGCGGACGTAGCTCATCGCCGCCTGGGCGGACTCCTGCATGACCTCGCCGAGCTTGCCGGTGATCATCAGCTTGCCCTTGCCGGGCATCACCTGCACCTCGACGGTGAGCAGCTCGCCGCCGAGCTCGGTCCAGGCGAGCCCGGTGGTGAGCCCGATCTGGTCCTGCTCCTCCGCCGTGCCGTACCGGAACCGCGGCGGGCCGAGGTACCGCTGCACGGCCTTCTCGCCGACGATGTACGTCTTGCCGTCGACCTGGCCGTTCTTGAGGACGTCCTTCGCGATCTTCCGGCAGATCGAGCCGACCTCGCGCTCCAGGGAGCGGACGCCGGACTCCTTCGTGTACTTGTGCACGAGCGCCTTGAGCGCGCTGCGCTTGAACTCCACCGGCACCTGCTCGAGCCCGTTCAGCTCCTTCTGCTTCGGGATGAGGTAGCGCTGGGCGATCGACAGCTTCTCGAGGTCGGTGTAGCCCGCGATCCGGATGACCTCCATGCGGTCCTGCAGCGGCAACGGGATCCCGCCCATCGTGTTCGCCGTGCAGATGAACATGACCTTGGAGAGGTCGTAGTCGAGGTCGAGGTAGTGATCGTTGAAGTTGTGGTTCTGCTCGGGGTCGAGCACCTCGAGGAGCGCCGCGGAGGGATCGCCGCGGAAGTCGGTGGACATCTTGTCCACCTCGTCGAGGAGGAACACCGGGTTCCCGGAGCCCGCCTTCTTCAGCGACTGGATGATCTTCCCGGGCAGCGCGCCGATGTACGTGCGCCGGTGCCCGCGGATCTCCGCCTCGTCGCGGACGCCGCCGAGGCTGATCCGGATGAAGCGGCGGTTCATCGAGCGTGCGATGGACTTCGCGAGCGAGGTCTTGCCGACGCCAGGCGGCCCCACGAAGCAGAGGATCGGGCCACGGATCTTGTCGACGAGCTTCTGCACCGCGAGGTACTCGAGGATGCGCTCCTTCGGCTTCTTGAGCCCGTAGTGATCCTCGTCGAGGATGCGCTCCGCCTCGGGGATCTCGAGCTTGTCCTCGGTGTAGTCGTACCAGGGGAGCGAGAGGATCCAGTCGATGTAGTTGCGGACCACCGTGGCCTCGGCGCTCATCGGGCTCATCATCTTGAGCTTCTTGAGCTCCTTCTTGGCCTTGAGGGTGGCCTCCTTCGACATCTTCTTGTTCTTGATCTTCTCTTCGAGCTCCTGGATCTCGTTCTTGAACTCGTCGCGCTCTCCGAGCTCCTTCTGGATCGCCTGCATCTGCTCGTTGAGGTAGTACTCCTTCTGCGTCTTCTCCATCTGCTTCTTGACGCGAGTCCGGATCTTCTTCTCGACCTGCAGGATCTCGATCTCGCCCTGCATCAGCTCGTAGAGCTTCTCGAGCCGCTTCGCGGGCGACTCGGTCTCGAGGATCGACTGCTTGTCGTTCAGCTTGAGCGACAGGTGCGCGACGATGGTGTCGGCGAGGCGCGCCGGGTCGTCGATGCTCGCGACGCTCGTGAGCATCTCCGGCGGGATGCGCTTGTTGAGCTTGACGTAGGCCTCGAACGTCGAGTGCACCGAGCGCATCAGCGCCTCGAGCTCCACGGTGCGATCGCTCTGCTCCTCGATGTCGTCGGCCTCGACGAGCAGGAACCGCTCGGAGTCGAGGAACCGCTTCACGCGGGCGCGCTGCTTCCCCTCGACCAGCACCTTCACGGTGCCGTCGGGGAGCCGGAGCAGCTGGATGATCGATCCGATCGTGCCGACGGCGAAGATGTCGTCGGCGCTCGGCTCGTTCGTCTTCGCCTTCTTCTGGGCGCACAGGAGCACGGCCTTGTCTTGGGCCATCGCCTCCTCGAGGGCGGCGATGGACTTCTGACGGCCGACGAAGAGCGGCACCACCATGTGCGGAAACACGATGATGTCGCGGAGAGGCAGGAGCGGGAGCGTACGGCTCTTCTTCCCGTCCTTCTTCCCGTCGTCGCTGCGCGAGAAAATGGGCACGGTCGTTCTACTCCTTCGGAGGGCGCGCGCAGGCGTCCGCGGCGCGGGTGGAGACTAACTCACTTAACACCCGGCGAGCCGCGCTTCTTCGGATCGTCTGCACGCTGCGCGCGAGCCGGCGTCGGCCGGCACGAGCGCGGCACGAGGGCGTGTGCCGCGCCCGCTCCGACGAGCGTCCGCTTGCACCCCATCCGGCACCACGCCCGCGCGGAGCGGGCCGGCGCGCAGTCAGCAGCAACTCCTCGGCTTCCGCATCGTCCGACCGCGCGGGGTCCGCGTCGTCCGGGTCGAAACCGAAGATCGACGTGCCGGGCGGGAGGTCGGAGCCGAGACGGCCGACCGCCTGGCGCGGTGCGGCTCCCACACCGTCTCCGTCCCGATCCGGGTAGATCGGCACGAACCGGAACGGGGCCGGGTCCGCGTCGTCGCGTTCGCCGCGGCGGCGACGCTGCGATACCTGGCCGACCTGGATCGCCGCCTCGATGAGGCGCCGATCGCCTCGCAGGCGCCCTGCCGAAACGACCGCGGGCGGCCCTGGGGCCGCCCGCGCGTGGAGCTCCCGTGTGGCGAGGGGGCGCGCTAGGCGCTCTCCGCCTCCTTCTGCATCACCACGAGCGGCGCCTCGTGCTTCTCGATGACGTCCTCGGAGATCACGATCTCGCGGACGTTCCGCCGGCTCGGCACGTCGTACATGATGTCGAGCATCGCGTTCTCGAGGATCGCGCGGAGACCGCGCGCGCCGGCCTTGTTCTTCATGGCCGCCTTCGCGATCGAGACGAGCGAGCCGTCGGTGAACTTGAGGCTCACGCCGTCCATCTCGAGGAGCTTCTTGTACTGCTTCACGAGCGCGTTCCGCGGCTTCGTGAGGATGTCGACGAGCGCCTTCTCGTCGAGCTCCTCGAGGCTCGTGATGATCGGCAGGCGGCCGACGAACTCGGGGATCATCCCGAACTTGAGGAGGTCGTCGGGCTCGACGAGGGAGAGGAGCTCGCCGATGTTCTTCTCGGTCTTCGACTTCACGTCGGAGCCGAAGCCGAGGTTCCGGCCGCCCGAGCGCCGCTCGACGATCTGCTCGAGCCCGCAGAACGCGCCGCCGCAGATGAAGAGGATGTTCGTCGTGTCGACCTGCAGGAACTCCTGCTGCGGATGCTTGCGGCCGCCCTTCGGCGGCACGTTCGCGACCGTGCCCTCGATGATCTTGAGGAGCGCCTGCTGGACGCCCTCGCCCGACACGTCGCGCGTGATCGACGGGTTCTCGCTCTTGCGGGCGATCTTGTCGATCTCGTCGATGTAGACGATGCCCTTCTGCGCCCGCTCGATGTCGTGATCGGCGGCCTGCAGCAGGTTCACGATGATGTTCTCGACGTCCTCCCCGACGTAGCCGGCCTCGGTGAGCGTCGTCGCGTCGGCGATCGTGAACGGGACGTTCAGGATCTTGGCGAGGGTCTGGGCGAGGAGCGTCTTGCCGGAGCCGGTCGGGCCGAGGAGCAGGATGTTCGACTTCTGCAGCTCGACGTCGTCGATGGCGACGCGGCTCTCGATGCGCTTGTAGTGGTTGTGGACCGCCACCGCGAGCGTCTTCTTCGCCCGCTCCTGCCCGACGACGTACTCGTCGAGGATCGTCTTGATCTCGGAGGGGCGCGGGACGCGGAGCTTCTGCTCACGCTTCTCCTCGCCCGCGATCTCCTCCGCGATGATGTCGTTGCAGAGCCCGATGCACTCGTCGCAGATGTAGACCGTCGGCCCGGCGATGAGCTTCTTCACTTCCTTCTGCGACTTGCCGCAGAAGCTGCAGCTCAGGGTCTCGCGCTTCTCCACGGTCACTCTCCTTCGGAAAATGCGAGCCCGCTCTCCTGGCTGCTGCCCCTGAGGGTGCCCACCGGCGCCTCGCCCTGCCCCTCAATCTTACTGCGGCTTCTTCTCCGTCGCCTTCTTGGTGATGACGTCGTCGATGAGGCCGTACTCCTTCGCCTCGCCAGGCCCCATGAAGTAGTCCCGATCCGTGTCCCGCTCGATGCGCTCGAGGGGCTGCTTCGTGTGTCGCGCGAGGATCTCGTTCAGCTTCGCCTTGAGGCGGAGCGCCTCGCGCGCCTGGATCTCGATGTCGCTCGCCTGCCCCTGGAACCCGCCCGAGAGCTGGTGGATCATGATGCGGGCGTTCGGGACCGCGAACCGCTTGCCGGCGGCGCCGCCGGCGAGCAGGAAGGCGCCCATGCTCGCCGCCTGGCCGAGGCAGATCGTCGAGACCTGTGGCTTCACGTACTGCATGGTGTCGTAGATCGCGAGGCCCGCCGTGACGGAGCCGCCCGGGCTGTTGATGTAGAGGTTGATGTCCTTGTCCGGGTCCTCGGACTCCAGGAACAGGAGCTGCGCGATGACGACGTTCGCCACGTCGTCGTCCACGGGCGTGCCGAGAAAGACGATCCGGTCCTTCAGGAGGCGCGAGTAGATGTCGTAGCTGCGCTCGCCGCGGTGCGTCTGCTCGACGACGTACGGCATCGGGATGTAGGGCATCGCTCGGCTCCTCTTCTCGGACGCGCGCGGCGCGCGCGATCAGGACGACTTGATGTTAGCGGCGGAGGAGAGCAGGGCAAGGGCCTTCTCCTCCCTGATCCGGTTCTTTAGGGCCTCGCGGGCCTCTTTGCCGCGGACCTGCTGCTGGACCTTCGCGAGGGGCATGCCGAGCTCGTCGGCGATGCGGGCGGCCTCGGCCTGCAAGTCCTCGTCGGTGACGTCGACCTTCTCCGCGTCGGCGATCGCCTCGAGGAGCAGCGCGCCGCGGACCTGGAGGAGCGCCTGCTCGCGCAGGTCGGCGCGCATCCGGGCGATGTCGAGCTCGAGCCGCCGGATGTCGATCCCCTGGCGCGCGAACCGCTCGGCCGCGCCCTCGATCATCGTGTCGATGGCCCGCTCGACGAGCGCCGGCGGCACCTCGAACTCGTTCTTCCCGAGGGCCGCCTTCACGAGCGCGTCCTTGAGCTCGTTCTCGGCGCGGCGCTTCTCCCGCTTCTCGAGGTCGGACCGGATCCGCCCGCGGAGCTGCTCGAGCGTCTCGACGCCCTCGATGCCGACCTCCTTCGCGAGCGCGTCGTCGACGGCCGGAGGCTGCCGCACCTTGAGCTCCTTCAGCGTCACCTTCATGTGCGCGGTCTTGCCGCGCAGCGCCGGGTTGCGGTGGTCCTCGGCGAAGGGCTCGTCGATCTCGACGGTCTCGCCGAGCTTCTTCCCGGCGAGCTGGCCGAGGTTGCCCTCGGCCACCGGCCCCGGCGCGACCTTCACGGTGACGCTCTCGGCCTTGCCGCCCTCGAACGGCAGGCCGTCGATCGTCCCCTCGTGATCGATCACCGCCCAGTCGCCCTCCTGCGCCTCGAACCGCCCCTCCGCCGGCACCAGCTGGGCCATCGAGTCCTGCAGCTTCGTGAGCTCGTCCGAGACCATCTGGTCGGTGACCTCGGGCGGCTTCCGCGTGACCTCGAGGCCGCGGTAGTCCTTCGGCTCGAGCTTCGGCTTCACCTCGACGCGGGCCGAGTACTTCATCCCCTTCCCCTCGGCGACGCCCTCCGCGATCGAGACGCTCGGCGCGGCGACGACGGGCAGATCCTCGACGCGGACGGCCTCGGCGAACGTCTCGGTGACGATCCGCTGGGCGACCTCGCTCTCGACCTCGGACTTGAACTGGCGCTCGAGCACCTTGCGGGGCGCCTTGCCGGGGCGGAAGCCGCGGAGCTTCACGCGACGGGAGAGGCCGGTGTACGCGCGCTCGAGCTCCTTGGCGACGCGCTCGGGGTCCACCTCGATGGTGACCTTCCGCTCGATGGGGGAGACCGTTTCGACCTGGATCTTCATGTGGGATTCGACCTTTGCGAGAGGACGGCGAGAAAGGCGGTAGTGCTACGTGCGAGGGGATATCGGGGTCAAGCGTGAAGTGGGCGGGGAGGGGCTCGAACCCTCACGCCTTTCGGCACTGGATCCTAAGTCCAGCGCGTCTGCCAGTTCCGCCACCCGCCCGGTCATCGGAGGTCCTTTCGCGCCGACCGCCCGGCCCCCGGACGACGGTCCGCCCGCCGTCGCGAGCGCCGCCGCGGCAGACGTTTACCACGCGCCGCGACGGGTGGCCTCGTCCTGTAGTAGACAGGGCTGGGTGGACTTGCACCATGACCACGCTTCCGAGGCGCCGTGCACGCCGGAGTGTCCGGCCTGGGGCCAGGGCGCGCTGGAGCTCCTGAGGCTCCGCCGCCGCTGGTCCGACATGCTCGAGGCCTGCCGGACCGCGGCCGCGATCGAGTCGCTGATCGTCGAGCCGAGCGCGCCGGGCGTCGAGCTGCCCGAGTACCTGCACGAGGAGGCCCTCGTGCGCGTGAACCTCGTCGTGGGCCGCGACACGCCCGAGGTGCTCCTCGACGAGTGGGGGGTCCGCTGCAACCTCACCTTCCGGGGGCGACGGTTCGACTGCGCGTTCCCGTGGCCGTCGGTGCACGGCGGCGTCCTGCGGGCGCCGGAGAAGAAGCGGCCCCGGTTCGGCGTCATCCAGGGCGGCAAGAAGGACTGACGGCCGGTACGCGGAAGCGGATCGCCGCGCGGCGCGCCCCCTCGAAAAGGAAAACCCCCGGAGAGCGATCTCCGGGGGTTTCTTGTGAGCGCGGAAGGAATCGAACCTTCAACCTATGGATTAAGAGTCCATTGCTCTGCCAGTTGAGCTACGCGCCCGAACTTCTTCTCGGGATGGCCGAGGGGCCGCGTATCTAGCAGCCCCCTTGGATGCTGTCAACGTCCCGTGCCTGGGACGGAACGTCGAGGTGAAGCTCTGCGCCTTCGCAGCCGGATCTGCGCGCCCGGAGGGAGTCGAACCCCCGACCCGCGGCTTAGAAGGCCGCTGCTCTATCCAGCTGAGCTACGGGCGCAACCTGCATCGCCGCAGCGAAATACTGAGGGTGAGTAAAGGGGCTCGAACCCTTAACCCCCGGATCCACAGTCCAGTGCTCTACCGATTGAGCTATACTCACCGTAAACCAAGAAACTGGCGCGCCCGGAGGGAATCGAACCCCCGACCTGCGGCTTCGAAGGCCGACGCTCTATCCATCTGAGCTACGGGCGCTGAAGCGCTTCATCCGTCCGGCGTTGGAACGCATCATCGCGTCCCGGCCATCCACCAAGCTGTCAAAGAGTCGGGGCGGCGGGATTCGGACCCGCGACCTCCTGCGCCCAAGGCAGGCGCGCTACCAGGCTGCGCTACGCCCCGGAACTGCGCGGGAGCCCGAGGCGCCCGCCGTTTCCGAGAACGCCCGTCTGTAGCGGACCGCCGCCCCCGCGTCAAGGGCGCCGAGCGCCGGCGAGGCGCGCGAGCACCGGGAGGATCTGCCGGAACGCGGCGCCCCGGTGGGAGAGCGCGTCCTTCTCCTCCGCGGAGAGCTCCGCCATCGTCCGCGCCGGCCGGCCCGGCTCGCGGGCCGCGCGCGCGAGCTCCGCCTCCGGCACGAAGAGCGGGTCGTAGCCGAACCCGCCGGTCCCCCGGCGCGCGTGCCCGATCCGGCCGCGGCACACGCCGGTGACGCTCGCCTCGATGCCGCCGTCCGGGCGAGCGAGCGACAGCACCGCCTCGTACTCGCTGCCGCGGCGCGCGTCCTCCACGCCCCCGAGGGAGGCGAGCAGCTTGTCGTTGTTCCGCTCGTCGCGGGCGGCGCGCCCGGCGACCGGACCGAGCTCCGCCTCCGCCGCACCCGCGAGCTCGCAGACCGGGCTCGCCGGCCCGCCGCCCCCGAGATCGGACCACCGCGCCGAGTGGACGCCCGGTGCGCCGCCGAGGGCGTCCACGCAGAGCCCGGAGTCGTCCGCGAGCGTGTGGAGGCCGGACCACCGCGCCCACGCGCTCGCCTTCTTCTCGGCGTTGGCCTGGAACGTGGCGCCGTCCTCCTCCACCTCCGGCACCGCCCGCCCGAGGTCGTCCGGCGAGACCACCACGACCGGCAGCCCCGCCACGAGGCGGCGCAGCTCGCGCAACTTCCCGGGGTTCGTCGTCCCGAAGAAGAGGCGCAGCACGGGTCCCCTACCCCACCCGCAGCGCCAGGTCCTGCAGCGCCTTGAGCCTGGCGATGCCTTCGAGCGCGGCGTCGAGCATCCGGTCGAGGTCGGCGCGCGGGAACGGCTTCCCCTCCGCGGTCCCCTGCACCTCGACGAGCGCGCCGTCACCGGTCGCGACGACGTTCATGTCCACCTCGGCGGTGGAGTCCTCGGCGTAATCCAGGTCGAGGCAGACCTGGCCGCCCACGATCCCGACCGACACCGCGGCGACGCTCCGCTTCACCGGATCCCCGGCGAGCTTCTTCGAGCGCTGGAGCGATCGCACCGCGAGCACCAGCGCGACGTACGCGCCGGTGATCGCGGCGGTGCGCGTCCCGCCGTCGGCCTGGATCACGTCGCAGTCGAGGGTGATCGTCCGCGGCCCGAGCGCGCGGAGGTCCACCGCGGCGCGGAGCGCGCGGCCGACGAGCCGCTGGATCTCGAGCGTCCGGCCCTGCTGCTTCCCGCGCGCGGCCTCGCGCTGCATCCGCTCGTGCGTGGAGCGCGGGAGCATGCCGTACTCGGCGGTGACCCACCCGGCGCCCGTGCCGTACACGTGCGGGGGGACCTTGTCGTCGATGGACGCCGTGCAGAGGACGTGCGTGTCGCCGAACCGCGCGAGGCAGGAGCCCTCGGCGTGCTTCGAGAAGCCCGCCTCGAGGGCGATCTTGCGGAGATCCCGGTCGCCGCGCCCGTTCGTTCGCATCGGGCGCAGATAGCACGCGCGCGCGCGGCGCGCCATGCTTCTCGGCCGCGGGCGCCCTACCTCCTCGCCGCCCGCGTCTCCTTCCGGAACACGGCGATCCCGTCCGCGAGCGCGGCGGCGACCTTCTCCTGGTAGTCCTTCGCGCGGAGCCGCTCGGCCTCGCCCTCGTTCGAGATGAAGCCGACCTCGACCAGCACCGCCGGCATGCGCGCGCCGGCGAGCACGTAGAAGGGCGCCTGCTTCACGCCGCGGTCGAGGGCGCCCGTCGACGACACGAGCCGGTCGTGCACGGCGTAGGCGAGCCGCGACGAGCCCTCGAGGCTCGCCGCGTCCTCGAGCGACGACAGGATCGCCCCGACCGGATCGTTCGGGTCCGGCTCCGGATCGCCCGCGAGACGGTCGGCGTTCTCGCGGGCGGCGACCGCGCTCGCGTGCGTGTCGGTCGCGTCGGCGGAGAGGAAGTACGTCTCGACGCCGGTGGTCACCCGCCGCGCCTCGACCGTCGGCATGGAGTTCAGGTGGATGGAGACGAACAGGTCCGCCCGGATCGCGTTCGCGATCGCGGCCCGGTTCGCCATCGGCACCGCGATGTCGCCGGTCCGCGTGAGGATGACCTTGGCCCCCATCTTCCGGAGCCGCGCCGCGACCCGCCGCGCGATCTCGAGGGCGAGGTCGGACTCGCGTACGCCGCGCGGCGAGATCGCGCCCTCCTGGACGCCTCCGTGGCCCGGATCGATCACGGCGACGAACGCCGGAGGCGCGGCGCCCGCGGCGAGGGCGAGGAGGAGCGCGGCGGCGGGCGCGAGCATCGGCGCGCCCGATACTACCAGAGCGCCGCCGCGGACCCGAGGCGCCGCCCTACGACACGACGAGGCGCGGCGGCTCCCCGGGGAGCACCTCTCCCACCTCGACCGCCGGGACGCCCGCGTCCCGGAGCGCCGCGAGGACGCCGTCGGCGCGCGCCCCGTCGACGGCGGCGAGGAGGCCGCCGTTGGTCTGCGCGTCCGCGAGGACGATCCGCAGCTCCGGCCCGACGGCCGCGCCGAACTCGACGTTCGGCTCGACCCAGGCGAGGTTCGCCTTCGAGCCGCCCGGGACCACGTCCTTCGCCGCGAGCTCGGCGATGCCGTCGAGCACCGGGATCGCGGCGACACGCAGCCGGAGCGCGACCCCGGAGCCCTCCGCCATCTCCCACGCGTGCCCGAGCAGGCCGAAGCCCGTCACGTCCGTGAGCGCGTGCACGGCGCCGCTCGCGGCGAGCGCCTCGCCCGCGGCGCGGTTCAGCCCGGCCATGAGCTCGACGACGCGTTCGACGAGCGCGGGCGACGCGATCCCCCGCTTGATGGCGGTGGTGGCGATCCCGGAGCCGAGCGGCTTGGTGAGGACGAGCCGGTCGCCGGGGCGGGCGCCGACGTTCCGGAGCACCCGGTCCCGCTTCACGATCCCGGTCACCGCCATCCCGTACTTCGGCTCGGGGTCGTCGATGCTGTGGCCGCCGAGCACCGGCGCGCCGGCGAGCCGGGCCGACTCCGCGCCGCCGCGGAGCACCTCGCCGAGCATGTCCAGCGGCAGCGTCTTCACCGGCCAGCCGACGAGGTTGAGCGCGAACAGCGGCCGTGCCCCCATCGCCCAGATGTCCGAGAAGGCGTTCGCGGCGGCGATGCGGCCGAACCAGTACGGGTCGTCCACCACCGGCGTGAAGAAGTCGACGGTCTCCACGACGGCGTCGTCGGACCCGTCGAGCGCGTACACGGCGGCGTCGTCGCGCGTGGAGTGTCCCACCAGCGCGCGCGGGTCCTTCACCTCGGGCAAGCGGCGCAGGACCTGCGCCAGATCCGCCGGGCGGATCTTGCAGGCTCAACCCGCGCCGTGGCTGAGGCTCGTGAGCCGGACCGTCTTCTCGGTCTCCGTCATGGGCCCGTTCCATACCGCCGGCCCGGCGCCCGGGCAACGACGGCGCGGGGGGCCCGAGAGCGAAGCGAGCCGGCGGGGCGGGCGGGCCGCCCCCGCCTCCATCAGCTCATCTGGAGGTACATCTCGGCGTTGCGGTTCCCGGGCGAGATCTCGAGGACGCGCTGCCACTGCTTCGTCGCGTCCTCCTTGCGGCCCGCAGCGTAGAGGGACAGCCCGAGGTTGAGTCGCGCCGGCACGTAGGTCGGGGACTGACGGACGACCTCCTCGTATTCCGCGATCGCCGCCTCGCGCTGGCCCGCGTCCCGGAGCGCGCCTGCGAGCTTCGCGCGGATGTCGACGAAGGCGGGGCCGAGGGCGAGCGCGCGCCGGTACTCCTCGATCGCCTCGGGGTACATGCCGGACGAGAGGTACACGTCGCCGATCTCGGCGTACATGTTCGCGAGCTTGCCCTGCACGAACCGGTCGAGCTTGCCGTGCGACGCGCCGGAGCGGGAGAGCGCGTGACGGTAGGTCTCCTGCGCCTCCTTGTACTTGCCGGTGTCGTTGTAGGTGACGGCGAGGTTCAGCGCCGCGTCGGTGTACCCGGGGTTGATCCGGAGCGCCGCCTCGAACGCGCGGAGCGCTTTCTGGTACTGCCCCTGGTCGTGGTAGATGACGCCGAGCATGTTGTAGACGTCGGCGAACGACTGGTTGTGCTCCACGACCTGCGTCAGGTACTGCTCGGCGAGCCCGTACTCCTTCTTGAGGTAGTAGCCGCGCCCGAGCGCGAGGGCCTGCTTCAGGGTGTCGTCCATGGCGTCCTCCCGGCCTGGGCGAGTCTACACCGGCCCGCGGGCACCGCTATCAAAGGCCGTCCACGATGGCCCAGCGCTCGCCCTCGCGCGCGAGGACGTAGCGGGCGCGGAGCCGCGCCGGCGGGCGCCCCTCCATCTCGATGTCGTAGTCCTCGCCGACCTCCGCCCGCTCGCGCTCGACCCGGATCTGCCAGGCCTCGATCCGGACGCGCGCCTTCGGGCCGGCGGCGAGGTCCTCCCGGAGCCGGGCGAGGAGCGCGGCCTTCCCGCCCCGGCCGCGGTACCGCTCGGACACCACGCGTTCGTACGCCGCCGGGTCGCGCGCGTTGAAGGCGTCCTCGCGCCGGAACAGGGTCGTGAGCACGCCGCGCAGGTTGTCGAGCTGCCTCCCGTCCCCGCACCAGAGCGCGATGGAGCAGGGCGTCATGCCGAACGCCTCGCGGCCGATGTAGGCGATCCGAGCCCGCTCGTCGCGCCAGGTCACCCGCCCCTCGCCCTCCACGAGCGCGAGGACGTGGGCGGCCTTCCCGCCCTCGTCGAGCTGCACGGCGACCTCGGGGTAGCGGACCGGGTACAGCTCGACGGTGCCGCCGGACTTCCAGCCGTACACGTCGCCGAGCTGGGCGCGATCCTGGTGGAGGAGCGCCTCCTTCACCTGCGTCTCGGGGCTCGCCATGGCGACCGGGAGATCGACCGCGGTCAGCCGGTCCCAGTTGCGCCAGAGCAGCAGCGCCGCCGCGAGCGCGAGCGCGGCGGGGACGAGGTACGGGGCGCCGATCTTGGCGTGCCGTGCGCGGCGCGCCTCGCGGGCGCGCGGCTCGAACGGGCCGCCCGGCCGGGGCGGCTCACCGGAGCGCGGCAAGGAGCTTCTCGGCCTCCGCCCGGCGCGGATCGTCCGGGTGCTTCACGATGAGCTGCTGGAGCGCGGTCCGCGCGCGGAAGTTCTCCTTCAGCCGCTCGTACGCCTTCGCCATCTTCCAGAGCGCCTCCGCCTCGTGGCGGGATCCGGGGTACTGCTTCACGAGGTTCTCGTAGCGCCCCGCGGCGCCGGCCCACTTCTCGCGCGACCAGTAGTACTCGGCGACGTACCACTCGCGCGCGGCGAGCCGGGCCTTCGCCTCGGCGAGGACCTTGCGCCCCTCCTGGACCCACTGCGAGTCCTTCCCCTCCCGCGTCCTGAGGAAGTCCTCGAGCGTCTGCACCGCCTTCTCGGTCTGGCGCTGGTCCTTCTCGTACGCGGGCGGGAACAGCGCGAAGTCGCCCGGCGCGTCCTTGAAGTAGGAGAGGCCGGCCCGGTACTCGGCGTAGTCCACGTCCTCGCTCGTGGGGTGGAGCGTCACGAACTGCTTGTAGGACTCGGCCGCCTCGGCGAACCGGTCCTGGTCGAACTTGGCGTCGGCGAGGCGGAGGTCGGCGAGCGCCGCGTACTTCGTGAAGGGGAACTTCGACTTCACGTACTCGAAGAACTTCACCGCCTCCGGGTAGTTCTTCGCCTTGAGCTCGTCCACGCCGGCGGCGTAGTTCTCCTCGGCCGACTTCCCGAGCTTCAGCTCGCCGGTGAACGTGGTGTGCTTGGTCGTGCACGCCGCGGACAGCGCGACGAGGGCGGTGAGGGCCGCGAGGGAGGCGATCCGGCGCATGGGGCCGGGAGAATAACAGAGGAACGGCTGCCACGGGGGCGTGCCGCCCCGCCCCGCCGGCAAAGCCGTCGGAGCCCCGCCCCTGCCCCCCCGCGAGGCCCGTGACCTCGCGCGCCCGCGTTCGCGGGCACGCGCGAGGTCCCCGCGGCGAGGGGCTCCGCCCCTCCCCCGCTGCGCGGGGGCCCCCTCCCCGTGCTCTCACCCGTCCGTGTAGACGCCCAGCACCGCCGAGACCACGGAGCCCGCGAACCCGCGCCCGAGCAGGAAGCGCGCGAGGCGCCGCCGGCCTCGGTCGTCGAGGTCCTCGAGGGCGACCCCGCGCGAGCGCCGCGCCGCCAGCGCGCGGCACAGCTCCAGCTCCGCCGCGCGCCGGTCCGTCTCGCCATCCCCGGTCATCGCCGCCGCGATGGCGTCGCGCGCCGCCGCGGGCCCGATGCCCTCCGCCACCAGCCGCCGCTCCGCGAGCCGGGGCCCCGCGCCTCGCGACACGAGCCCGCGCGCCCGCGCCCGGGCGTACGCGGCGTCGTCCAGGTAGCCGAGGCCGCGGAGCCAGGCCATGACCGCGTCGGCCTCTCCGTCGAGGTCGTCCTTCGCGAGCCGGGCGCGGAGCTGCGCCTCGGTCCGCATCCGCGTCGCGAGCTGGCGGAGGGCGATGGCCTTCGCGCGGGCGAGGGGGGTCTCTTCGGACGCCATCGCGGCGAAGCTAGCACGTCATGATCTGCACGGCGGCGGTGGGCACGGCGGGACGGGGCGGCACGCCCCGTCCCGATCAGAACCTCTCGATCTGGAAGTCGTCGTCACCGCCCGCGCCGGGCGCAGGCGGCGTGGCGGGCCGCCCGGCGGCGGGCGCCGCGGGGCGTCCCGGCGTGAGGCGGCCGAGCGCGGCCGCCGGTCCGGCGGGCGGCGCGGGCGGGCGGGCCGAAGCCGCCGGGCGCGCCGCAGCGGCGGCGGGCTGCGGGGCGGGCTCGGGCGCCTTCTCGAACGAGTCCCACTTGGAGTCGGAGGTGCTGCTGATGCCGGAGACGCGGAGCGCGAAGTCGTCCGGGTTCGACGCCTGCCGCAGGGCCTCCTCGTACGAGATGAGGTTCGACTTGAGGAGGGACATCAGCGACTGATCGAAGGTCTGCATCCCGTAGGTCGTGTGGCCCTGTGAGATCGCCTCGTTGATCTCCTTCGTCCGGTCCTTGTCCTCGATGAGCTCGCGGACGCGGCCGGTGGCGAGGAGCACCTCGATCGCGGGGACGCGCCCCTTGCCGTCGGCGCGCGGCACGAGCCGCTGGCTGATCACGGCGCGGAGCACGGAGCTGAGCTGGAGCCGGACCTGCTTCTGCTGGTAGGGCGGGAACGCCGAGATGATCCGGTTGATGGTCTCCGTCGCGTCGAGCGTGTGGAGCGTCGACATGACGAGGTGGCCGGTCTCGGCGGCGGTGAGGGCGGTCTCGATCGTCTCGAGGTCTCGCATCTCGCCGACGAGGATCACGTCGGGGTCCTGGCGCAGCGCGCTCTTCAGCGCCTGGCCGAAGCTCATCGTGTCGACGCCCACCTCGCGCTGGTTCACGATCGAGCGCTTGTCGCGGATGAGGAACTCGATGGGATCCTCGATCGTCATGATGTGGCAGGTCTCGGTCGCGTTGACGTGATCGATCATCGCCGCGAGCGTCGTGGACTTGCCGGAGCCGGTGGTGCCGGTCACGAGGACGAGGCCGCGCTGCTCGCCCGCGACCTTCTCGAGCACCTTCGGCAGCATGAGCTGCTCGATGGACTGGATCTTGAAGGGGATGACGCGGAGGACGACGCCGATCGTGCCGCGCTGCTGGAAGACGTTCACGCGGAAGCGGCCGAGGCCGGGGACGCCGTAGGCGAGATCGACCTCGTTCGTCTGCTTGAACTTCTCCTTCTGGTACTCGTTCATGATCCCGAAGGCCATCCGCGCGATCTCCTCGGGCGGGAGGCGGCGGGCGTCCTTGAGCGGCACGAGCGAGCCGTCCACCCGGAACATCGGCGGGAGGCCCGCCTTCAGGTGGATGTCCGAGGCGCCGGCGCGGAGCGCGACCTGCAGGATCTCGTTGAGTTCCATCGCGATCACGGAGGGTAGCACCGCGATCCGAGCGGATCCAATGCCGGGCCCGCGGGACGGAGACGCCCCACGACCTCGGCGGTTCATGTGGGTGTTCGTGAGCGCGCCGCGCCCGGATCTTCACCGTCGGAGGACCCGGAGGACCCGGAGAGGCCCCGCGCGACCGCGCGCCGCCGCCGGAGCAGGTCCGCGAGCGCGCCGCGGCGGACGAGCGCGGAGGCGAGGCCGACGAGCACGAGGGTCGCGACCGTCGAGAGGTGGGTGAGGACGGCGAGGGCGGCGGCCTGCTCGGCGCTCGCGCCGAGGCGGCGCGCCGCGTACGCCGCCAGGGCGTAGTAGACGCCGGTGCCGACCGGCAGCCCCGGGGTGAGCTGCCCGAACGTCACGAGCGCGAGGATGATGGCGCCGCCCGCCGGCGCGCCGTCGACGCCGAACGCGGCGAGCGGGAGCGCGTACGCCGCCGCCGAGGTGAGCGGCGGCAGGAGCGCGGCCGCGAACGCGCGAGAGAGCCGGGCCGCGGACCCCGCGCCCCGGACGCCCTCCGACGCGGCGCCGACGAACGCCGACGCGCGCGGGTGCCGATCCGCGAGCCGGAGGGCGACGGCGCGCCCGCGCCGGACGAGGACGGCGAGGGCGAGCCCGAGCACCGCGACGAGCCCGGCGCCCGCGAGCGCGGCCCGGAGCGCCGCACCGTGGCCGCCGCGCGCCGCCGCCGCCACGGCGCCGAGCGCGACGACCGCCGCGAGCTCGAGGAGCTTCGCGAGGAGCTGCGACGACAGCGCCGCGCCGAACGGGGCGCCGGCGAACCGCGCCAGGAGCCAGGCCGCGGCGAGCGGCCCGACCTTGCCCGGCACCGTGTTGTGGACCAGCGCCCCGAGGGCGGTCGCGTGGAACGCGTCCCGGTACCGTGCCGGCGGCTCCGGCAGGACGAGGCGCCAGACGAGGGCGCGCCAGGCGGGGAGCAGCGCGGTGAGGAGCGCGAACGGCCCGAGCCACCGCCGGTGCTCCGGGAGCCGTCGCACGAACCCGGCGAGCTCGAAGCGCGGCGCGAGTCTCGGACCGCCCTCCCAGCCCACGCGGAAGAAGACGAGGAGCACGAGCGCCAGGCTCGCCGCGACCGCGACGGCGACGAGCACGGCGCGGCCGAGGCGGCGCGGGGGCCGCCCCGCCCGGTCGTGGTTCGACCGCTTCACCACGACCGGTCTCCTTCGCGTCGGATCGCCCCGAGCCCGTCGAGCGGCGAGCGCTCCTGCCGGCCACGGAGCTCCATTCCCTGAAGGTGGCCACCGGCGCCCCGACGGCCGGCGCACCGGGCGGATCGGCGAGGCGGTCCGACCGGCCGTCGAGCGCGCGAAACACGACGGCCGGCGCCGCGCGATGCGCGGGCCGGCCGTGTGGGGTGAAGCGTCCTGCGCTCTAGCGCTTCGAGAACTGGAAGCGCTTGCGGGCGCCCGGACGACCGTACTTCTTGCGCTCGACGGCGCGGGCGTCGCGGGTCATGAACCCGGCCTTCTTGAGGACCGGGCGGAACTCGGCGTTCAGCTCGCACAGGGCGCGGCTGATGCCGTGGCGGATCGCGCCGGCCTGGCCGGAGAGCCCGCCGCCCCGCGCGTTCACGAACACGTCGAGCTTGCCCATCTGGTCGACGAGCTTGAGCGGCTCGACGAGGATCATCTTCGACGTCTCGCGGCCGAAGTACTCGTCCATCGTGCGGCCGTTGATGGTGATGTTCCCGGTGCCGGGAGAGAGCCGCACGCGTGCGACCGCCTCCTTGCGGCGGCCGACGATGAGATTCGCCTGGGTAGCCATCGATCGATTCCCTTACTGCGCGAGGTTCAGCGCCTCGGGCTTCTGCGCGGCGTGCGGGTGCGTGTCGCCCGCGTAGACCTTGAGCTTCGTGAGCATCTGCCGGCCGAGCGCGGTGCGGGGCAGCATCCGGCGGACGGCGTTCTCGATGATCTGCTCCGGGTGCTTCTCCCGCAGCTTGTTCATCGGCGTGTGCTTCGCGCCGCCCGGGTGCATCGTGTGGGTGAAGAAGGTCTTGTCCTCCTCCTTCTTCCCGGTGAAGCGGGCCTTCCCGGCGTTCACGACGACGACGAAGTCGCCGGTGTCGAGCGACGGCGTGTAGGCCGGCTTGTGCTTGCCCTTGAGGATCGAGGCGATGCGGCTCGCGGCGCGGCCGACGGTGAGGTCGGTGGCGTCGACGACCCACCACTTCCGACCGTTGAGGGCCTCGGCGCGGGTGGCGCTGTGCGTGGTGCCTTTGGACATGGATAAACCTGCGGAATCCCGAAATTGGAAACGCGCCTTTTAGAGGAGGGACGCGCGCTTGTCAAGCGTCATCGCCCCCGTACCGCGCCCCCTTGGGACACGGCACGCCGCCGCGGGCCGGTAGGCGCGAGCGGGCGCGGACTGTAACTGCTCTCCCCGAAACCCACAAGAGCGGTCGTTCGGCCCCTCCAGCAGACCGGCGCCCAAGCCTGGCCGGTCGCAGGTTCGCCGCCGGAGGAGGCGACATGCGAACGGGCGGGTGGGCGGCGGCGGCGGCGATCGCGCTCGCGATCGTGGGATGCGGTGGAGGGGGCGATCATCCGATCGGCGCAGGGACGCCCACCGGCGGAGCCGGGAGCGGGTCGGGCGGGACGCCCCCGGGAGGCGGGGGGACGACCCCTGGAAGCGGCGGGACGACCCCCGGCGGCGGCGGGACGACCCCGGGCGCCGGCGGAACGACCTCGGCCGGCGGGAGCGGATCGGGCGGGGGCGCGGGCCCGGGCGGCGGCCGGGGCGCGCCGCTCGCCGCGACCTACACGGAGGGGAAGGTCCGGTTCTTCGCGGTCGGCGCGGACGGCACCTCGTACGGCCAGCGGCTCGACGACGCGCCGGATCAGCTCTACGCGAGCGCGGACGGGCGGACGTGGACGCTCCGCGCCGCCCAGCCCACGGGGCGCGTCTTCTTCCTCGTCATCCCCCTCCGGAGCGGCGCGCTGCTCGCGGACACGATCGGGGCGGACGGGAGCCACGCGATCTCGCGATCATCCGACGGCGGGCGGACCTGGAGCGTCGTCCTCCCCCTCGGCAAGTACCGGCTGCTGACGCCGGCGAGCGTCGCGGAGCTCGGGGGCGAGGTCTTCGCCATCGAGTACCAGGCGTTCACCGGCCAGAGCGTCCCCATCCGGCTCTGGGCGAGCGACGACGACGGGCGGACCTGGTCGGTCCGCAACGTCACGACGACGCACCGGCACGGCCACGGGCTCCTCGCGGACCCCGCGGCGGGCGCGCTCTGGACGTTCTATGGAGACCTCCAGGGCGGCACGTACCTGTCGCTCGACGGCGGCCGCACCATGACGCTCGTCCGCGGCCCGCTGGACGGCGGGGTGCTCGTGATGGCGGTCCCGACGGCGCAGGGCCTGCTCGGCGGCCTCGACACGCTCTGGCAGGCGCTCCCGCCGAACGTCGTCACCCTCTCGTTCGGCGGGGCCTACGCGCAGCACTTCCAGCTCCCCGGGCCGAGCTACTCCATCCGCGCGCTCGACGGCGGCGGCTACCTCGTCGGAGCGGCGCGGGAGCCGACCGGCGACGTGTACCCGGACGCGTCCGCCCACCTCTTCGCGTCGCCGGACGGCGTCTCGTTCCGCGAGGTCTTCTCGTGCCCACAGCTCGACCCGACGGCGACCGCGCGCGCCGACGTCTACTTCCAGCTCCCCACGGGCGAGGCGGTGGTGCAGGTCGTGAACTGTGCCGGGTTCGGCGCCGGAGGCCTCGGGTACGTGCTGCTGTCGCCACCCTGATCCGGGCGGGCGGGACCGGCGCGCCGGGATGGCCGGCCCGGCTACTTCGAGGCCCCGAGGCGCGCCCGGAGCGCCGCCATGACGTTCTCGGTGTGCGCCGCGACCTCCTGCGGCGGGGCGGCGAGCGCCTCCGGGTCCACCTTCTCGTGAGCGCCGGCGGGGAGGTCGTCGAGGAAGCGCGACGGCGTCCGCGGCAGCAGCTTCCCGCGCTTGGTCCGGGTCGCGACGCGCGTGAGGTAGAGCCGCTCGCGGGCGCGGGTGATCCCGACGTAGGCGAGGCGGCGCTCCTCGTCGAGGTCTCGCGCCTCGCCCTGGATCCCGGCGCAGGGGAGGTAGTCCTCCTCCGCCCCCACGAGGAACACCACCGGGAACTCGAGGCCCTTCGCCGCGTGGAGCGTCATGAGGGTGATGCCGCCTTCCTGGGCCGGGTCCTCCTCGTCGCGCGAGTCGAGGGCGAGCCGCTGCAGCCAGGTGGCGAGGTTCGGTCGCGCGTTCCGCTGTGCGTAGCCCTCCAGGGAGCGGAGGAGGCCGTCGAGCGCGTCGACTTTCCGCGCGCCGGCCTCGAGCGACTGCACGCTCGCGCGGACGTGCGTGTAGAGGTCCACCTCGGCGACGAGCCCCCGCGCGACCTCCGCGATGTTGCCGCGCTCGGCGAAGCGCGCCTGGTAGCGCTCGATGACCGCCACGAACCCGGCGATCTTCTCCGCCGCGCCGCGGGGCAGCTCCGGCACCTCGGGCGCGCGGCGGAGGGCCTCGAACAGGTGGACCCTCTGCGCGATCGCCCAGTCGTGGACTCGCTCGAGCGAGGTGTCGCCGATCCCGCGCGCCGGCACGTTCACGATCCGGGACAGGGAGACGTCGTCCTCGGGCTGGACGCAGAGCTTCAGGTACGCGAGGAGGTCGCGGACCTCGGAGCGGTCGAAGAAGGCGGGGCCGCCGTGCATCACGTACGGCATGGACCCTTCCCGGAACGCCTCCTCGAAGGGGCGCGAGAGGGCGTTCAGCCGGAACAGCACGGCGAAGTGGCTCCACGGCCGGCCCTCGGCGCGCTGCCGCGCGATCTCCTCGGCCACGAAGCGCGCCTCGTCCTCCTCCTCCGCGAGCGCGACGACGCGCACCGGCTCGCCGGGCCCGGACTCCGTGAACAGCGCCTTGGGCTTGCGCGCCGCGTTCTTCGCGATGACCGCGTTCGCGCACGCGAGGATGTGCCCCGTCGAGCGGTAGTTCTGCTCGAGCCGGATCTCCTTCGCGCCGGGGAAGTGCCGGTCGAAGCGGAGGATGTTCTTCACCTCCGCGCCGCGCCAGCCGTAGATCGCCTGGTCGTCGTCGCCCACGGCGCAGACGTTCCGGCGATCGCCCGCGACGTGCTTCAGGAGCTCGAGCTGCGCGAGGTTCGTGTCCTGGTACTCGTCGACGAGCAGGTACCGGAAGCGCTCCTGGTACTTCGCCTGGAGCGCCTCGTCGCGGCCCAGGAGCGCCACCGGCCGCGCGATGAGGTCGTCGAAGTCCACCGCCCGCATGGCGCGGAGCGCCTTCTCGTACCGGGGGAAGACCTCCGAGGCGACGAGATCGTAGTCGTCGCCCTGCCCTGCCTCGCGGACCGCGATCCGCTTCTTGCCCGCGTTCTTCGCCTTCGAGATCGCGGCGAGCACGCGGTGCGCGTCGAACTTCCGGTCGTCGACGGACACCTCGCGCATGCAGCGCTTCACCAGCGCGAGCTGATCGCCGGCGTCGCAGATCGCGAAGCGCTTCGGCAGCTCGGCGAGCTTGTGCTCCTGCTGGAGCAGCCACAGGCCGAAGCTGTGGAAGGTGGAGACGAAGACGTCCACCCCGGGCGGCCCTGCGAGCGCGGCCACCCGCTCGCGCATCTCGCCGGCCGCCTTGTTGGTGAAGGTGACGGCGAGGACCGACTCCGGATCCACGCCCTTCACGAGCAGGTACGCGACCCGGTGCGCGATGACGCGGGTCTTGCCCGAGCCCGCCCCCGCGAGCACGAGGACCGGCCCCTCGGTGGTCATCACCGCCTCGCGCTGCGGCGGGTTGAGGGTGGAGAGGTCGAGCATGGAGCGGGGCCGCGTTCTCACACGCCCCCGGCCGCCGAGACAAGACTTGAAAATCCGCGGGCGGGGGAGGCGGCGCGGCGGGCCGCGCTGGTAACATCCCGCCGTGCCCGCCGACGCGCCCGCGCCGCGGCCCCGCATCGCCGCGCGAGGCCGTCCGCTCGAGGATCCGGGCTGCGCCGGGTGCGCGCAGCTCGGCCTCCTGCGCGCGCTCCGCCGCGCCGCGCTCGACGTGGAGGGCGGGCTCGGGTGCGATCCCGCCCCCGGCGCGAGGCCGCCGTCGCCGGAGGCGCGCCGCGCCCGCCTCGCCGGGGCCGCCGAGGCGCTCGCCCGCCCCGCCGCGCTCGTGGAGGCGGCGCGGGGTCGCGCCCTCCTCGCGATCGCCGATCGCGGCCCGCACCGCGCCGCCGGGGTCGCGTCGGCCCTCGCGGCCGCAGGCGCGCGCGTCGTCCTCGTCCCGCCCGACGCCTCGCCCGCCGAGGCGGAGCGCCTGGTCGCCGCCGCCACGCCCGGCGCCGCCCTCGTGGCGCTCGTCGCCTGCGCCCGGGGCGGGCCACGGACGGCGCCGCTCGCGGTGGAGCGTGCCCGCTGCAACCGCTGCGGCGCGTGCCTCGGGCTCGGGTGCGTGGCGCTCTCCGACCCCGGCGGCGACGCCGTCGAGATCGACGGCGGCCGCTGCACCGGGTGCGGGCGTTGCGCCCCGCTCTGCCGGGCCGGCGCGATCGCGCCGCGGCGCGCGGACGTGCGCTAGGTCCCGACCCGCTCCGCCGCGGCCGGACGGCCGGACGTGCGGCCGAGCGGCGCGACGACGCCGACCGCGACCCAGCCCCACAGGAAGAGCCATACCGCGACGATCAGCAGGCCGCCGAGCAGGTCGCGCAGGACGCGCCAGCGGTCGCGCCGCGCCGCGGCGTGCATCGAGACGTTCCGGGTCACGTTCGGGAAGACCGTCATGGGACACCTCGCTTAACCGGCATACTGCGACTTTGACGGTTATGAGTCTGGAGCTGGCCTTCTAACCTGTCAAGTGGCACCATGGCGGTTACATGGGGACGGCGGCGACCAGGACCGAGTGGACCTTCGAGCTGAGCGGCGGCCGGCTCGCCCTCGACTTCGTGAACACGCAGGGCGGCATGCGCGGGGTCTCGCCGAAGGAGCACCTGCACGCGTACGCGGATCTCGTGGCGTTCGCGCGCCAAGCCGGCGCGCTCGACGACCGCCGCGCCCGCGCGCTGATGGCCGAGGCGCGGCGGAGGCCGGCCGACGCCGACGCGGCGCTGCGCGACGCGCTCGCGGTTCGCGAGGCGCTCTACCGGATCTTCCTCGCGCGCACCCGGGGCGGCGCTCCGGCCGCGGACGACGTCGCGCGGATCTCGTCGGCGGTCGGCCGCGCCCTCGCCCACCGCCGGCTCGACCCGCGCGACGCCGGCTTCGCGCTCGGGTGGGACGAGCCCGGCGACGCGCTCGACGCACCGCTGTGGCCCGTGATGGCCTCGGCCGCCGAGGTCCTCACGTCCGGCGCAGACCTCGCCCGCGTGCGCGTGTGCGGGCTCTACGACAGCGACGAGTGCAGCTGGCTCTTCGTCGACGAGACGCGGAGCGGGACCCGGCGCTGGTGCTCGATGAAGGACTGCGGGAACAAAGCGAAGGCGCGGCGTCACTACCGCCGCACGCGCGGCGGCGAGGACGGCTGACGCGGGGGCCGGCGACCGGGCCGCGGAGGATCGCGGCCGCCCGCCCGGAGCCGTCTCGCCTCTACCGCGGGCCGCCCCCGAGCGCCTCGAGCGCGCGGGCGAGGTCGTCCGGCACGGGCGCGCGGACCTCGACGCGCGCGCCGTCCGCCGGCCGCGGGAACGCGAGCCGCTCGGCATGGAGCGCCTGGCGGGCGATCACCGGCGACGGGACGCCGTAGACGGGGTCGCCGAGCACGGGCCAACCGGCCTCGGCGAGCTGCACGCGGATCTGGTGGGTGCGCCCGGTCTCGAGCGCGACGCGGAGGAGCGCCGCCCCCTCGAGCCGCGCCGCGACCTCGAACGAGAGGCGGGCGCGGCGCGCGGAGGGCACGCGGGTCGTGAAGCGGCGCGGATCGGCGGGGCTCCGCGCGTACGGCGTGTCGAGCCGGCCGCGGTCCGGCGGCGCGCCCGCCACGAGCGCGAGGTAGTCCTTCTCGACGCGGCCCGCCTCGAAGGCGGCGCGCAGCGCCGCGAGGGCGCGATCGCTCCGCGCGAGGAGGAGCGCGCCCGTCGTGTCCCGGTCGAGCCGGTGCGGGAGCCCGGGCACGGCGCGCCCGTCCACGTCGAAGGCGCCGAGCCGGCTCGCCGCGGTCACGACCGACGGCCCGCCGATTCGCGACGGCTCCACCGCGAGCCCCGCCGGCTTCGCCACGACGAGGCAGTCGGCGTCGTCGTGCAGCACGACGAGCTCGGGGCCGCTCGCGGCCGCGGCGACGGGGGCCGGCCGCGCGACGTCGATCGCCTCGCCGCCGAACAGCTTCCGGTGCGGCGAGCAGGTCTTCCCGCGGATCCGCACGCTGCCCGCCGCGACCAGGGACCGGATCCGCTCCACCGGCAGCGCGAGCGCGCGCGAGAGGAAGCGGTCGAGCCGCTCGCCGGCGTCGCTCCGCGGCACCTCGACGGTCTCCGTCCGCGCCGGCGCGCGGTCCCGCGGGGGCCCTTCTCCTTGACGCCCCGGTGCCGGCCTCGTACGACGAGGGCGGACGGGCCGCGCCGGCTTCGAAGGACGATCACCAGGAGAGGACACCGATGAAGCTCTACTACGTGCCGCGCACCCGGGCCACCCGGCCGCGCTGGATGCTCGAGGAGCTGGGCGTGCCCTACGAGCTCGTCCGGCTCGATCCGTCGAAGGGCGAGACGCGGACGCCGGAGCACCTCGCGCGGCAGCCGCTCGGGCACGTGCCCGCCCTCGAGGACGGCGACGTCACGCTGTTCGAGTCCGCCGCGATCTGCCTCTGGCTCGCCGAGCGCTTCCCGGAGAAGGGCCTCGTGCCGCCGCCGGGGACCGCCGGCCGCGCCGCCGCGTACCAGTGGCTCTTCTTCGCCGAGACGGAGCTCGAGCCGCCGCTCGGCGAGATCTCCCGGCAGAACCGTCGCCCCGAGGCGGAGCGGGACGCCGCCGCGATCGCCGACGCGCGGAAGCGGTTCCTCGCCGCCGCCGCCGCGCTCGAGGCGCCCCTCGCCCGGAACGCCTACCTCCTGGGCGGTGCGTTCACCGTCGCCGACCTCGTCGCCGGCGCGTGCACCTCGTGGGGCAAGGCGCTGGCGGGCGGCCTCGACGGCCTGCCGTCGGTGGAGGCGTGGCTCGGGCGCCTCAAGGCGCGGCCCGCCTGGAAGCGCGCCACGGCGGACTGAGGGCGCGCGCCCGCCGTGCGCGGTTTCCCCACCCGGCGATCCCGTACGGGCGGTGGACCCCTGCGCGCGGCGCCATGGTAACGTTCGTGGCGGGGCGCACCGCGCCCGCATCATGCGCTCGCTCTCGCTCCAGCTGAAGCTCCTGCTCGCCGTCGCCGTCCTCTCCGTCGCGTTCGCGGCGGGCTCCGCGCGCCTCGCGGCCGCCATCTTCGAGCGCCGGGTCGAGGACGGCGCGCTGCAGACGCTGCGCCGCGCGGCCGACGCGTTCGATGCGCAGGAGCGGAGCGAGATCGAGAAGCTCGCGGCGACCCTCGACGTGCTGCTCGCCAACGACGAGCTGCGGGAGGCGTTCGTGGCGCGGGATCGCGAGCGGCTGCTCGCGCTCGCGAACCGGCTCTTCCCGACGATGCGCGAGCGCGACCGGATCACGCACTGGTACTTCATCGCGCCGGAGGACCGGACCGTCTTCCTCCGCGTGCACAAGCCCGAGCTGTCCGGCGACCGGATCGAGCGCGTCACCCTCCGCCGCGCCGCGGACACGGGCGACCTCGGGGCCGGGAAGGAGCTCGGCCGGACGGCGTTCGCGCTCCGGTGCGTGCGGCCCTGGTACCACCGCGGCCAGCTCGTCGGATACATGGAGCTGGCCGAGGAGATCGACCACTTCCTCACGACGATGAAGTCCCGCACCGGCGACGAGTACGGGCTCCTCGTGAAGAAGAAGTACCTCGACGAGAAGGCGTGGGCGCAGGTCCTCGGCCCGCGGGCGAACACCTGGAACGACCGGGCCGACGTGGTCGTGGTGGACACGACGACGTTCACCGACGGCATCATCGACTTCGACGGCGACCTCGACGCGGTGCCGGACGGCGGCGCCTTCTCGGGCGAGCTCGTGCGCGGAGACCGGTCGTTCGTGCGCGGGGTGTTCCCGGTGCGCGACGCCGCGGGCCGGAAGGTCGGCGGCCTCTTCGTGCAGCACGACTTCACCGCCCCTCACTCCGCGATGCGCGCGGGGGCGCTCCAGGTCTTCCTCGTGCTCATCGCCCTCGGCGTCCTGCTGGCCGCGGCGATCGGCCTCACCACCCACCGGATCGTGTTCGCCCCCCTCGAGCGGCTTCGCCGCAGGCTCGAGGCGGAGGCGGCGCGCGAGCGGCTGCCGCCGGGGCGTGTCGTGGACCTCTCCGACGACGAGATCGCGCGCCTCGAGGCGCTCCTCGATCGTGCGCTGTTCCCGAGCCGGCACCGCGACGTTGCGTCGCGTCCCGGAGATACGGGGCCGGCCAAGGACGTTTTGTCCTCCGACGGTTGACGCTCGCCAAGGCTCCCCGGCGATCGCGGGCGCATGCTCCGTATCGAGGAGGCGGCGGGGGTCCGCCGTTCACCCAGGGGGATGACCAAGACGGCCGCAGGCTCCGATCGCGGCGCCGAGGCAGAGAGGTCGGCCGGACCGCGCGCGCCGCGGCCCGGCCCGGTCCCCTTCCTCCACCGGCTCTCGACCAAGCTGCTCGGCGTCACCGCGATCCTCGCCCTCGCCGCGCTCGTCGCGCTCTGGGCGGCGGATCGCCGGCTCGGGCGGGCGCTGGTCGGCGAGGTGGAGCGCTCCTCGGCGCTCCTCGGCGAGGCGCTCCGCACGACCACGCGCGACGCGATGCTCGCCGATGGCCCGGAGCACGCGTACGACGTCCTCGCGCGGATCGCGGCGCTCGAGGGGATCGACCGCGTGCGCGTGCTCGACGCGCGGGGGCGCGTGGCCTTCTCGACCGTCGCGGCGGAGCGCGGGACGGTCGTCGCGAAGGACGAGGCGCCGTGCGCCGGGTGCCACGCCGGACGCGCCGAGCCGGTGTCGCGCGCGCCCGCGGACGCGCGTGGGCGCACCGAGGTCGGCCCGCGCGGCCGGCGTTACGCGATGGTGACGCCCCTCTACAACGATCGCGCCTGCGCCACCGCGGCGTGCCACGTCCACCCGCCGGGGCGGCAGGTGCTCGGGCTCCTCGAGATCGGCGTCTCCCTCGAGCGCGTCGACTCGGGCGTCTCGGCGTTCCGCGTCGGGGCGGCCCCGCTCCTCGCCGCGGGCATCGTGCTGATCGCGGTCCTGCTCTACCTCCTCGGGCGGGCCGAGGTGCTCGGGCCCGTCGCGGCGCTGCTCGAGGGCATGCGCCGGGTCTCGCGCGACGAGCTGGACGTCGAGGTGCGGGTGCGGTCGCGCGGCGAGATGGGCGCGCTCGCGGGGTCGTTCAACGAGATGACCAGCTCGCTGCGCGCCCTCGAGGACGCGCTGAACGGCGTCCTCGCGAACCTCGAGCACGAGGTCGAGGCCCGGACCGCGGAGCTGCGCTCCGCGCAGGACCAGCTCGTCCGGACGGAGAAGCTCTCCGCGCTCGGGAAGCTCTCCGCCTCCGTCGCCCACGAGATCAACAACCCGCTCGCGGGGATCCTCACGTTCGCGAAGCTCGTCTCGCGGACGCTCGCCGAGGGGCCGCCGGACGACGCGCGGCGGGCGGTCCTGCAGAAGAACCTCGCCCTCGTGGAGCGCGAGGCGCAACGCTGCTCGGCGATCGTCCGGAACCTGCTCGACTTCGCGCGCGAGCGGCCGATCCAGCGCAAGCGCGTGGACGTCAACGCGGCGATCGACGAGGCGCTGTCGCTCATCGCGAACCAGGTCGCGATCCAGGAGATCGCCCTCGTCCGCGAGCTCGCGCCGCTGCCGCCGGTGCTCGCCGACTTCGGTCAGCTCCGGCAGGCGTTCGTGAACGTCGCGATGAACGCGTGCGAGGCGATGGGCAAGGGCGGCCGGCTCGCGATCACCTCGCGGACTCGGGACGGCGCGGTGGAGATCGCCATCGCCGACACCGGGCCCGGCATCCCGCCCGAGCGCCTCGGCCACATCTTCGACCCGTTCTTCACGACCAAGGAGAAGGGCACCGGCCTCGGGCTGTCCGTGGTCTACGGCATCGTCCAGCGCCACGGCGGGACGGTCACCGTGGACAGCGCGGTCGGCGCCGGGACCACCTTCGTCCTGCGACTCCCGGCGGATCAGGACGCCGACACGACCGGGCCCGGGCAGGCGGCGTAGGCGGGTCGGGGTCGGGGGCGGCGGCGGGTCCTCTGAATGACCTCCCTCTCCCCCCGCAGTGTGGGGGGAGAGGGCCGGGGTGAGGGGGGCCGCTCGCGTTCGAGGCCCGAGATCCGAGTGGCCGGGAGCGGGCCAGGGCCCACGGGCCACCGGACGCGGCAAGGGGCGATGCATCCGGCCCGATCCCGGTGTAGAGAGGCCCAATGCGCGAGCTCTTCATCGTCCGCCACGGGGAGACCGAGTGGAGCCGGATCGGGCGTCACACCGGGCGGACGGATCTCCCGCTCACCGCGAAGGGCGAGGACCAGGCGCGCGCGCTGGGGCCGCGGCTCGCGGGGCGGAACTTCGCGCGTGTCCTCGCGAGCCCGCTCCGGCGCGCGTGGGACACCGCCCGCCTCGCGGGGTTCGGCGACGTCGCGGAGCGCGTGCCCGACGCGATGGAGTGGGACTACGGCGCGTACGAGGGGCGCACCCGAGCCGAGATCCTCGCGGAGACCCCGGGCTGGACCATCTGGACGGGGGGCGTCCCCCGCGGCGAGTCGATCGAGGACGTCGCGCTGCGCGCCGACCGCGTCCTCGCGCTCGCGGGCGCGACCGATGGCGACGTCCTCCTGTTCGCGCATGGCCACCTGCTCCGCGTGCTCGCGCTCCGCTGGCTGGGGCTCGACCCGCGGCTGGGGGCCCGCCTCGCGCTCGGGCCCGCCCGCGTGGGCGTGCTCTCGCGCGAGGGCGAGGTGCCCGTCCTCGGGCTGTGGAACGCGGCGGGGCCCTGACGCCCGAGCCGGACGGCCCGCCCGCCGGGCCGCCGGTCGACTTCGACGGGCGCACCGTTCCGCGCTAGGAGGAGGGGGTGGAGCAGCCCATCGTCACCCTCGACCGCCTCGACGTCTCGCTCGGCGGCGCGCGCGTCCTCTCCGGCGTCTCGCTCACCCTCTCGCGCGGCCAGGGGCTCGCGGTCCTCGGCCCGAACGGCTCCGGGAAGTCGACGCTCCTTCGCCTCCTCCGCGGCGACGTTTGGCCGGACCCCGCGAGCGCGGGCCGGCGGCTCTTTCACGCGGACGACGGCGCGTCCGCGAGCCCGATCGGCGTCCGCGAGCGGCTCGCCCGGGTCGCGCCCGAGACCCAGGATGCGTACGTCCGGAACGACTGGAACCTGCCGGTCGAGGCGGTGATCCGCTCCGGCTTCTTCGATCAGCTGTGGCCGTCCGAGGCGGCGACCTCCGCGCAGGCGGCGCGCGTCCGCGCGGCGGCGGAGGCGCTCGGCGTGACCCACCTCCTCCGCCGGTCCTTCCTCGAGCTCTCGCGCGGCGAGGGCCGCCGCGTGCTCCTCGCCCGCGCCCTCGCGCCCGGCCCGGACGCGCTCCTGCTCGACGAGGCCTGCGACGGCCTCGACGCGGAGGCCCGCGCGGACCTGCTCGGCCGCGTGGCGGCGATCCTGCGAGGCGGGACCGCGGTGGTGATGGCGACGCACCGGGCGGACGAGATCGTCGAGGAGATCCCGACCGTCGCGTGGATGGAGGGCGGGCAGATCGTGAGGTTGGGGACGAGGGAGGAGGCGATCGGGGAGGCGAGGGAGCGCGACGACGAGCGCGACCCGTCCTCCGTGAACGTGCCCGTCACCGTGCCCGACCCCGAAGCCGAACGCGAACCCGCGGGCCGTGCCCGTGACCCGCGTCCCGTGGCCCGTGGCCCCTGGTCCGTTCCCGGCCACCCCGACCGCGATCGCGAGCGGCCCCCCTCACCCCGGCCCTCTCCCCCCGCGGAGCGGGGGGAGAGGGGGAGTTCACCGGGTGACCGCGAACGCGACTCCGCCCATCCGCTCGGGCACGGTGAGCGGGGGAGTCCACCGGGTGACCGCGAACGCGACTCCGGTCGTCCGCTCGGGCACGGTATGCGGGGAAGTTCACCGGGTGACCGCGAACGCGACTCCGACCGTCCGCTCGAGCACCGTGTGCGGGGAAGTTCACCGGGTGACCGCGAACGCGACTCCGACCGTCCGCTCGAGCACCGTGTGCGGGGAAGTTCACCGGGTGACCGCGAACGCGACTCCGGCCGTCCGCGGGGAAGTCCACCCGGTGACCGCGAACGCGACTCCGCCCATCCGCTCGGGCACGGTGTGCGGGCCGGGGCTCCCCCCATCCTCTTCACCCTCCGCTCCGTGACCGTCCTCGTCGAGGGCCGCCCCGTCCTCGACGAGGTCGACTGGACCGTCCGCCGCGGGGAGCGCTGGTGCGTCCTCGGCCCGAACGGTGCGGGCAAGTCCACCCTCCTCCGCCTGCTCGCGGGGACCGAGCAGCCGGCGCGCGGCGAGATCGACCGGCTCGGGCTCGGACCGCGGGCGGGCGCCGACGACCTCGCCGGTCGCGTCGGCCTGGTCTCGCCGGAGCTGCAGGCTCGTCACCGGCTGGACGCGCCGGCGCTGGACGTGGTCGCCTCCGGGTTCGCGGGCTCCATCGGGCTCGCCGAGCCGGCGACCGCACGCCAGCTCGACGGGGCCCGGCGCGCCGCCGCGCGGCTCGGGATCTCCGAGCTGCTCGCGCGCCGGATCCTCTCCCTCTCCTACGGCGAGCTCCGGAAGGTCCTCCTCGCGCGGGCGCTCGCGCCCGGCCCGGACGTCCTGCTCCTCGACGAGCCGCTCGCAGGCCTCGATCCGGGCGCGCGCGCGCACGTCCTCGCGGTGCTCGACCACCTGCGTGCCGAGGGCGTCGCGGTGGTCGCGGTGTCGCACCACGCCGACGAGTTGCCGCGGGCCGCCGACGGCGTGCTCCGCATCGCGCGCGGGCGGGTCCTCCCGCCCCGTCCTTGATTTCCATTCGCCGCCCATCTGCGGCAGGATGAGCGCGCATGGCCGACGGCCGCCGCCGCCCCGACCCGAGCCCCGCGCCGCCGCCTCCGCGACGCGGCGGAGCGCCGTCCCCCGCCGACCGCGCCTCGCCGGGCCGGCGGATCGTCGCCCCGCCCGCGGGCGTCGTGACACCGCGCGATCCGTCGGTCCGCGTCGTCACGGGCCCGATGTTCATCGACACCGCGAGCGGCACGTTCGAGGACCGCCGCCCCGCGCCGCCGCCGGTCATGTCGCGGCGCGAGTTCGAGCAGGAGCTGCAGCGGCTGCTCCGGGGATACGCGCAGGACCAGGAGAACCCGGGCTCGGTGTCGTGCACCGGGTGCCGGCGCTGCGTCTCCTGCATGTTCTGCGAGGACTGCGAGGAGTGCCACCGCTGCACGCACTCGCGCGGCTGCCGCTCGTCGACGCACCTCACGCACTGCGTCGAGTGCGACGCCTGCCACGAGTGCGCCTACTGCGTTCGCAGCGAGAGCTGCACGCGCTCGAACTACCTCGTGCTGTGCCGCGCGTGCTCGGAGTGCACCTACTGCTTCGGCTGCGTCGGGCTCGCCAAGGCCGACTTCCACATCCTCAACGTGAAGTACACCCGGACCGAGTACTTCCGCCTCGTGAAATCCCTCTCCGCGGAGCTGGGCCTTCCCGGGTAGGCGTGCCCGGGGCCCCGCCGCCGCCTATCCTCTCCTCCGATGCCGCTCGCCACCGCCCTCGCGCTCGCGCTCGCCGCCGCGCCGGCCACCCCTTCCCTCGCGTTCGCCCCGGCGGCGGCGCGCCCCGGCGACGTGGTGCTCATGGAGGTCACGGGCGCGCGCGAGACGCCGCACGGGACGCTCGCCGGGCGCCCCCTCGTGTTCTGGCGCGACGGCGAGAGCTGGCGCGCGCTCGCCGCGCTGCCCATCGAGACGGCCCCGGGCACGATCGCGGCGCACGTGGAGGTGGGCGGCGCGCCGATCGACGCGGCGCTGAGCATCGTCGAGCCGGGCTTCGCCTCGCACGCGCTCACGCTGCCGCCGAGGTACGTCGAGCCGCCGCCCGAGGTGAAGCGGCGGATCGAGGCGGACCGTCGCGCCTTCGCCCTCGCGTTCGATCGGCCGTTCGAGGCGCCGCTGTTCGCCCGCGCCTTCGGGATGCCGCGCGACGCTGCCACGAGCGGGCGGTACGGAGACCAGCGCGTCCTGAACGGGAAGGTGGACAGCGTCCACTACGGCCTCGACCTCCGCGGGCCGCGCGGCGCGGCCGTGTCCGCCTCGAACGACGGCACGGTCGCGCTGGTCCGCGACGCGTACATGTCCGGGAAGACCGTCGTCCTCTGGCACGGCGCGGGGATCTTCACCGTGTACTTCCACCTCGACCGGGTCGACGTCCACGACGGCCAGCGCGTCCGGCGCGGGCAGCGGATCGGCCTGCTCGGCTCGACCGGCCGGTCCACCGGCCCGCACCTGCACTGGGGCGTGAAGGTGGACGGGCTCTACGTCGACCCCGAGTCGCTCGTCGCCATCGACTTCGGGAAGGGCACGGCCCCGGCGCGGCAGGCGGTCGCGGCGCCGCGGCCCACGCGCCCGCAGGAGGCGGCTCCCGCGCAGGCGCCGGCGGAGACCGCCCCCGGCGCGCCGCCGGCCGAACCGGCCGAACCGGCGACCGCCGGTCCGCGCTAGCGCCCGCCGCCCCGGACGTGCGCGATCACGTCCAGCATCGGGCCGTGCAGGGCGGGCGACGCGGCCAGGATGTCCCCGGTCTCGAGCATCCGGTCGCCGCCGTCGAGATCGGTGACGCGCGCGCCCGCCTCGCGTGCGAGGAGGATGCCGGCGGCCACGTCCCAGGGCTTGAGCCGCTGCTCCCAGAAGCCGTCGAACCGGCCGCACGCGACGTACGCGAGGTCGAGGGCGGCGCTCCCGAGCCGGCGCACGCCGCGCGCCCGCGTCACGAACGCGCCGAAGAGCCGCAGCGGCAGCTCGTGCTCGCTGTGGATGTCGTAGGGAAAGCCGGTGACGAGCAGCGCGCTGTTCACCTCGGTCCCGCCGGACGGCGCGAGCCGGACGCCCCCGAGGAACGCGCCACGACTGCGCGCCGCGGTGAAGAGCTCCTCGCGGAGCGGATCGTACGTGGCCGCGGCGGCGAGGCCGCGCGCGTCCGTGACCGCGACGTTCACGGCGAAGACCGGGAGGCCGTGGGCGTAGTTCGTCGTGCCGTCGAGCGGATCGACGATGAAGCGCAGCCCGCCGGCTCCGGCGCCGCTCGCCCCGGACTCCTCCGCGAGCACGTCGGCGCCCGGGAATCGGTCCGCGAGGAAGCCGAGGACCGCGGCCTCGCTCGCCCGGTCCGCGTCCGTCACGAGGTCGATCCCGCCCTTCAGCTCCACGGTCCGGTGCTTGCCCCAGCGCTCCCGGAGGACCGCCCCGCCGCGGCGGGCCGCCTCGATGCACGCCTCCAAGAGCTCCTGCTCCGCCGCCATGCACTCCCCTTTCGTGAGGTCCGGCGACAGGATAGCCGTCCGCTCTCGCCGCCGCACCCCGCGAGGAGCGGCGCTCGTCGCGAGCGCACCCGCGCCGCGCGCTTGCTACACTCGGGGCCATGGTCATCCGCGCGCTGACGGTGTTCCGGACGCTGTTCCTCGCGTACCTGGTGTATTACACGTTCCGTGCGACCCCGCTCATCATGGGGTTGCCCGAGAACGTCACGGACCCGTACCCGATCTGCAAGGCGAGCAACACCGCGCTGCAGAAGGGGATCTGGATGGCGCTCGCCTGGATCGCGCTCGAGACCGCGATCGGGTGGTGGTGGTGGTCGCGCGCGAGCCGCAAGCCGCTCGAGCCGGACGTGCCGAGGGCGGGCTCCAGCGAGCCGCCGTTCGCCCCTCCCTCGCACCGGTAGGCCCGGAGGACGATGCAGCCCCGCGCGTTGCTGTACCGCCTCCGCTCCTGGCTCCACCGCCGGGACGTGTCGGTCTGGTACGACGCGCGCTACCGCCTCCCGCTCTCGGGGATCGAGGTCTCGGCGGGCATGGAGCCGCGCCGCGCCGACCACGTCGCGTGGTGGCTGCGCGAGTCGAGCGCCGTTCCCGAGAGCGGCTTCCGCGCGCCGCGCCGGATCTCCTACGAGGATCTCGCGCGCGTGCACGACGCGGACCTCCTCGAGTCGCTCGGCCGGCCCGAGACGCTCGCGCACGTCTTCGCGGTGGATCCTTCGGACGTCCCCGTCGACGAGGTGATGACGACCATCCGCCTCGCCTGCGGCGGGACGCTGGGGGCGGCGCGCGAGACGCTCCGCACCCGCGCGCCGGCGCTGAACCTGCTCGGCGGGTTCCACCACGCCGGGCCGTCCTCCGCGGGCGGGTTCTGCCCCGTGAACGACGTCGCGGTCGCCATCGCCGCGCTCCGGGCCGAGGGGTTCCAGGGGCACGTCGCGGTCCTGGACCTCGACGCCCACCCGCCCGACGGACTCGCCCTCGCCCTCGCGAACGACCCCCGGCGCTGGATCGGCTCCATCTCCGGCTCGGACTGGGGCCCGCTCCCGGAGGTCGACGAGACCGTGCTGCCCGAGGGCACCGGCGACGACGGCTACCTCGACGCGCTCGGGGCGCTGCTCGCGCGGATGCCGCGCCCGCAGCTCGCGTTCGTGCTCGCCGGCGGCGACGTCCTCGCCGGCGACCGGATGGGCCGGCTCGGGCTGTCGCTCCGCGGCACGCGCGAGCGCGATCTCCTCGTCGCCGCGGAGCTCGAGGGCGTCCCGGCGGTGTGGCTGCCGGCCGGCGGCTACTCGCGCCACGCCTGGCGCGTGCTCGCGGGGACCGGGATGGCCCTCACCGCCGGCTCCGACGAGCCGATCCCGGAGGACTACGATCCGCTCTCGGCGCGGTTCGCGGTGGTCTCGCGCGCCCTCTCGCCGGTGGACCTCGGCGACACCGGCGAGCTGACCGCGGAGGACCTCGAGGAGGCGCTCGGGATCCGACCGCAGCGGCAGCGGCTGCTGCTCGGCTTCTACACCGCGTCCGGGATGGAGCACGCCCTCTACCGCTTTGGGATCTTCGAGCAGCTCGAGCGCATCGGGTACCGCAACTTCCGCGCCGCGTTCGACTCGTCCGGGATGGGCGAGCGCGTCCGGCTCTACGGCGAGGCGGACGGGGAGGAGGTTCTGCTCGTCGAGCTCATCCTCGAGAAGCGCCGCGTCCTCGGCGTCGAGGTGCTCTACGTCCACTGGCTGTCGCTCCGGAACCCGCGCGCCCAGTTCAGCGAGCGCCGGCCGCGGCTGCCGGGGCAGGAGGTGCCGGGGCTCGGCCTCGCCCGCGAGGCGGGCTCGATGCTGGCGCGGATGGCGGTGCGCCTCGGCGTCGGCGGCGTCGTCTTCCGGCCGTCGCACTACCACACCGCCTACGCCGCGCGGCACGAGTTCGCGTTCATCGATCCGGAGCGTCAGGGCCGGTTCGAGGCGCTCGTGCGGGACCTCAAGGGTACGTCGCTCCGGGAGGCGACCCTCGCGGTGAGCGAGGGCCGCCTCCGGATGAACGGCGCGCCCTACGCATGGGAGGCGGACGAGATGGCGTACTGGCTCCGCGAGTCGCCGTCGGAGCCGGGCGAGGTGGAGCGCGAGCGCGAGCGGGTCCACTTCACCGTCGTGCCCCCGGCGGAGGCCGACGCCGCGGTCACGACGCGGGCGGCGCCTCCGCCAGCAGCGCCTTGACCTCGCGCTCGAGCCGCTCGCCCGACGCGGCGTCGAACCCGACGTGGACGTGCCGCACGATGCCGCGCCGGTCGAGGACGAGCGTGGTCGGCAGGCGCTGCACGTCGAGGGGCTCGGAGAGCTTCGCGCCGCCGCGGTCCCAGAGGATGGCGATCGAGACCGGGTGCTGGACGAGGAACGCGTCGAGCTGGGCGCGGTCCTCGTCGAACGACACGGCGGTGACGGCGAGACCCTGCTCGCCGTAGCGGTGCGCGAGCCCGTCGAGGTGCGGGAGCTGGTCCTGGCACGGCTCGCACCACGTCGCCCAGAAGTCGACGACGCGGACCCGGCCGTCGGCCTCGAGCCGCACCGGCCGCCCCGACAGGTCCTCCGCCGCGATGTCGACGCTCTTGCCGGTGAGGGCAGGCGCCCGGAGCGCGGGGCGCGCGGTGGCGCACGCGGTCGCGGCGGCGAGCAGGACGGCGAGGGCGGGTCGGGCCATGGCGGGATTCTAAGCGGGGAGCACGACGCTCGCCGGTTCGCGGCGCGCCTCGGGTGCCTTCCGCCGTGCGCGTGGGAGCGGCGGGCGCGCACGCACCGGTTGCTTCACGCAGCGTGCTCCGGCGCGAGGTCGTTCCCGGTGGGCAAAATCCCAGGTGGGTCGAGGGGCTTCGTAAAGGTTTCCTGATCTGGAGCAACATTGGATCCTCGCGCGTGTGCGAAGGTCGCCCGCGAATACGTCCGTCGCTTCGCGGTGCACCGCCGTCGCGACCCACCGTCCGCCGAGGTGAGCTCCTGATGCGCCATACAAAGTTGATCGCCGCCGCCCTCGTGCTGCTCGCCGGGGCCACGGTTCGTGCCGACACGGTCGACGTCAGCTCGACCACGCTCGTCACCGGGGGGCAGCAGACCCGGTTCACCGGCGGCACCAAGCTCGACCTGGTCACGGTCGTCCCCGCCTACGAGATCCTCTCCGTCGTCGCCCGTGACGTGACGAACCCGGTCGCGAGCGACCTGCAGCTCGTGCTCGCGGGCTGGGGCGCTTACGACTTCGACCACCTCCGCTGGGACAACGGGACCAGCTCGAACCTGAACGGCGACCTGCAGATGGGTTACGTGCAGGGCAAGCTCCTGAACCGGCAGCTCACGCTCCGGATCGGCCGCGAGCAGGTCCAGACCGGCGTCGCCCGGATGATCCACATCGACGGCGGCGAGGCGATCGTGCTCCTTCCGGCCGGGTTCCGCGTGTCCGGCTACGTCGGCGCCCCGGTCTCGCAGCGGTTCCAGTCGCGCAGCGGCCTCCGCAGCTGGAACCCGGAGGGCGGCGACCTCGCCTACGGCGGCCGGCTCGCGTACTCGCTGCCGATCCCGGGCGTCCCCGGCCGCGGGCTCGACATCGGCGCCTCGGCGAACTTCGTCGAGGACGGCGGCGATCCCGTGCGCCAGGAGGTCGGCGGCGACCTCCGCCTGCAGCCGATCGGGAACCTCACCCTGCTGGCGTTCGGCGCGTACAGCCTCTACGACGACCGGTTCTCCGAGGCGAGCGTGATGGGCACCTGGACGCCCATCCACAAGCTGCACCTCTCGGCGGACTGGCACTTCTTCGCGCCCGACCTGTTCCTCGCGCGGAACTCGGTCCTCTCGGTGTTCTCGGCCTCCGACCGGAACGAGTTCGGCGGCGGCCTGACGTACGAGCTCGGCCGCGGCCTGTCGGTCGGCGCCGACTACCACCTGCAGCTCGAGCCCGGCGCGACCGAGGAGTCGGGGCACCACATCGGCCACGACGCCAACGCGCGCCTCGACTGGTCGCGCGGCGCCACCGTGGCCGGCGCCGAGTTCCTGTTCCTCGACGCCCTCGAGAACGGCTACTGGGGCGGCCGGCTCTACGGGCGGCAGTCGTTCGGGAAGCTGTTCGCCGCCGCGGACGTGATCGGCCACGTCTTCCGCGAGAAGGTGAACAACGAGACCTACGCCGTCACCGGCACCCTCTCCGCCGGCCTCGAGCTCGCCCGCGGCTTCTCCGCGGTGATCTCCGGCCGCGCGGGCGTGACCCCGTTCCTGGAGCAGACCTACGACGTCATGGCGAAGCTCGTCTACAACCAGACCTACGTGCGCCGGGAGGTGCGGTGATGAACCGGCTCCTCCTCTCCCTCGCCGCCCTCGTGGCGGTGACGGGCTGCAAGCTGAAGCCCATGTCCGAGACGTACGCGACGGAGCAGTCGCCGTACGTCTTCCCGCACTCGCCCCACGTCGAGAACGACGTCGCGTGCAGCAACTGCCATGCGGGCATCGAGAAGGCGACGAAGCTCGATCCGGCCGGGCGGCACGTGAAGCTGCCCGCGAAGATCTCGAAGAACGACGCGTGCAGCGGCTGCCACGACACCGACCCGAAGATCACCATCCCCTCCCAGCGGCCCCGCGCGCGGCTCACGTTCAATCACGCGGAGCACCTCCCGCGCGTGAAGGGTGACTGCAAGGCCTGCCACAAGGCGCTCCCGGACAAGGGCGACAAGCAGGCCAAGGTGCCGCCGATGGTCGCCTGCACCACCTGCCACAACCACCAGAAGGACTTCGCGGAGGCGCGGTGCACGCCGTGCCATACCGACCTCAAGGGCTACAAGCCGGTGACGACCTTCGCCCACGAGGGCGACTGGATGCGGATCCACGGCCGGCTCGCGAAGCCCGTCGCGGAGAGCTGCGCGCAGTGCCACGACCAGACCTACTGCGCGGAGTGCCACTCCCCGCAGACGACGCCGGCGCGGCCGTCCGTCATCTGGCCGGAGGAGGTCACGCGCGCGTTCATCCACCGCGGTGACTACGTGTCGCGGCACATGATCGAGGCCGGCGCGAACCCGGCGAGCTGCCGGAAGTGCCACGGCAGCCCGTTCTGCACCGCCTGCCACGAGCTGCAGGGCGTCTCGGCGGCGGCGGTGACCAACGTCCGCGATCCGCACCCGGCGGGCTGGGCGAACCGCGCTCTGGGCGGCACCGCATTCCACGGCGACGCCGCGCGGCGGGACATCACCTCGTGCGCCGGGTGCCACGACAACGGCGCCGACACGATCTGCGTCCGCTGCCACAACGTCGGGAACAGCATCACCCAGGGCCTCGGCCCGAACGGGCCGCACCCGCAGAGCTTCATCTCGAAGCACCGGAACGAGGACAAGTCGAAGAACTCGATGTGCCTCGCGTGCCACACGAACGGCACGTAGCCGCTGCCTGAAGCACGACACACGACGGGCCCGGTCGCGAGAGCGGCCGGGCCCGTTCCGCTTCAAGGGCCGCCCGCGGCGCCCCTCCCCTGCCGCTGGCCGTGAGCGGGGTGCGCTACCCCCGCCCGACCGCCTCGAGCACCTTCCCCCAGATCCCGCCGAACGCACCGTTCGACATCGCGACCACGACATCGCCGCCCCGCGCCGCGCCGGCGATCGCCGGGACCATCTCGTCGACCGTGGCGTACACGTGGGCGCGCTTGCCGCGCGCGTTCAGGGCGGCGACCACCGCGTCCACGTCGAGCCGCTCGCTCTCGGGGACCTTGTCCGTCGGGATGGGCCGGAGCAGGAAGACCTCCGCGGCGTCGGACCAGGTGGCCGGGTCGGCGTAGTCGTGCTGGTGCAGGTTCCGCCGGCTGGTGTTCGAGCGCGGCTCGAAGGCCGCGAGGAGGCGTGCGCCGGGGAAGCTCCCCTGCACCGCCGCGAGGGTCTGCCGGACGGCGCGGGGGTGGTGGGCGAAGTCGTCCACGACGGTGACGCCGCCCGCGGTGCCCCGCACCTCCTGCCGGCGCTTCACGCCGTGGAACGCGGCGAGCCCGGCCGCGATCTCCGCCGGCGAGAGGCCGAGCGCGGTCGCCGCCGCCGCCACGCCGAGCGCGTTCTCGACGTTGTGGGCGCCGCCGACGGGCAGGTGCACCTCCGCGAGCGCCGCGCCGTGCCGGACCAGCGTGAAGCGGGCGCCGTCGCGATCCAGGCGCAGGCCGCGCGCCTCCCAGTCGGCGCCGGACCGGTCCACCGCGTACGTCTCGACGCGCGCCCGCGACCGGGCGGCGATCCGGCGGACGCTCCCGTACGCCGCGCACGCCGCGAGGAACCCGCCGTCCGGGAGGAGGTCGACGAACTTCTCGAAGGCGCTCTCGTAGTGCGCCTCGTCCCGGTAGATGTCGGCGTGATCGAGCTCGCAGCTCGTGAAGATCGCGGTCTTCGGCCGGTAGTGCAGGAACTTGGGGCCCTTGTCGAAGTACGCGGTGTCGTACTCGTCGCCCTCGACGACGAAGTGGGCCCCCTGCCCCAGGCGGAAGTTCGACTCGAAGTCGCGCGTCACGCCGCCGACCAGGAACGACGGGTCGCGTCCGGCGTGGTGCAGCACCGCCCCCATCATCGCCGAGGTGGTGGTCTTGCCGTGCGTGCCGACGACCACGACGCCGTGGCGCGGCCCGATGAAGAGCTCGCCCAGCGCGGCGGGGAAGGACACGTGCGAGAGCCCGCGGTCGCGCATCGCGGTCGCCTCGGGGTTCACCATCCGGACGACGTTCCCGACCACGACCACGTCCGGCCGCGCCCGGTCGAGGTTCGCCGGCGCGTACGGGGACATCGCCTGGATGCCCCAGCGCTCGAGCTGGGTCGACATGGGCGGGTAGACGTTCTCGTCGGAGCCCGTCACCTCGTAGCCCGCGGCCTTCAGCATCCCCGCGAACGAGCCCATGCCCGTGCCGGCCACGCCGATGAGGTGGATGCGCTTCACGCTCTTCCAGTCGATCACGTCTGCTCCTAGAGGCCGAGGGACTCCGCCACCGCGTCGTGGAACCGCTGGCGGAGCCCGCGGATTCGCCCCTTGTCGGCGGTGCCGCCGGGGTGGGTGTGGTTCGTGAGGAGCGCGCACACGACGCCGGCATCGAGGTCGATCCAGAGCGAGCACCCGGTGTAGCCGAGGTGCCCGATGGCCCCGCGCGGTCCGCGCCCCAGGCGGCTCCCGAGCGAGGTCGCCCCGCCGCTCGGGGTGTCCCACCCGAGGGCCCGCTCGCTGCCGGCGACCGCCGGATCGCGCCGGGCGAACTCCGCCGCTGCCGACGCCGGCACGACGGAGCGGCCGCCGGAGAGGGCGTCGAGCCAGGCCTGGCCGAGCGCGGCCACCTCGAGCGCGGTCGAGAACACGCCGGCGTGGCCGCCGACCCCGCCCATGGCCCAGGCGTTGTCGTCGTTCACCGCGCCCGCGACCACCTCGCGGCGCGCCTGCGACCAGCCGGTCGGGACGAAGGTCCGGTCCTCGCCTCGCCGGCGCGCGTCCGCGGGCTCCGTGCCGTCCAGGAAGAAGGTGGACGCGAGGCCGAGCGGCGAGAAGATCCGGGCGGCGGCGAGCGCCGCGAGCGGCGCGCCCGCCACTCGCTCGACGAGGAGGCCGAGGGCGATGAACCCGGGATCGCAGTAGAGGGCGCGGGTCCCCGGCGGCGCCTCGACGGCCTCCGCGAGCACCGCCTCGCGGACCAGCGCGCGCCCGCGCCGGCACGCGCCGGCGAGCGCCTCGGCCGGCGGCCGCTCGCGGGCGGGCGCGAGGAGCCGTGCGGCCTCCGGATCGGCCGCCAGCCGCGCGTGATACGGGCGCCACGCCGGGAGGCCGGCAGCGTGGGCGAGGAGGTGCCGCGCCGTCACCCGCTCCTTGCCGCCCGCCTCGAAGCCGGGGAGGCGCGCCGCGACCGGCGCGTCGAGGTCGAGCGCGCCGGCCGCCACGAGCTGCGCGGCGAGCGTGGTGGTCGCCATAACCTTCGTGAGCGAGGCGACGTCGAGGAGGTCGTCGCGGCGGAGCGGCCGCTCGGACCCCGGTCCGCCCGCGCCCGCCGCGGCGGCCACGCCGTGCCAGCTCGCGTGCGCCACGCGGCCCTCGCGGAGCACGGCGCTCGCCAGCGCCGGCGCGACGCCGTCCTTCCGCGCCGCCTCCAGGACGGCGACGACCGCCGGGAGGACGTCGCTCACGCGGCGCCCCCGTCCGCCTCCAGCCACCCGTCGAAGAGGAGGCGCGGCGAGCCGTCCTCGCCGGAGGCCGGCGCGACGAGCGTCGCGCAAGCGCCGAGCGGGACCGCGAAGTTCGCGTCCTCGTGGCCGGCGGGGATCCCGTCGATGGCCGGGACGCCGAGCGCCGCGACGAGCTCCCGGACGACGTCCGCGCCGCGCAGGCCGGGCGCGTCGCAGTCGGCGAGCTGACCGACCGCCACGCCGGCGACGCCGGCGAACACGCCCGCCAGCCGGAGCTGGGTCAGGTACCGGTCGAGCTTGTACGGCTTCTCGCCGACGTCCTCGAGGAGGACGATCGCGCCGCGCAGGTTCGGCTGCCACGGCGTGCCGCAGAGGTGGGCGAGGAGCGTCAGCGACCCGCCGAGGATGGGCCCCGAGGCGCGGCCTTCGCGGATGACACCGGTCCCGGCGAGCCCGGCGCCGGGCGCGGGGGCGCCACGTCCCCCGCTCCGGCGTTCGCGGCGGAGCAGCGCCTCGAGGTGCGCGACGGCGGCCTCCGGCGCGCGGCCGAGCTGGGTGAGCACGGGACCGTGCACGGTCGCGAGCCCGGCGCGGTTCAGCGCGACGTGGATCGCGGTCACGTCCGAGAACCCGACGACGAGCTTCGGGGCGGCGAGGAGCGGTGCGGGATCGATCGTGGAGAGGATCCGCGTCGCGCCGTAGCCGCCGCGGGCGCAGAAGATCGCCCGCGCGTCCGGGTCGGCGACGGCCTCCCGCCACTCCGCGGCCCGGCGCGCGTCGTCCCCCGCGAGGTACCCGCGCCGCGCGTCCAGGTCGTCGCGCCTGCGCACCACCAGGCCGAGCCGACGCTCGAGCACCTCCACGCCGCGCGCGAGCTGCTCGGGATCGAACGGGCTCGACGGCGCGACGACGCGGACGACATCACCGCGCGAGAGCGGCGGGGGGATTCGCACGGCGCGGAGGATAACCGCCGCCAGGGGTGGGGTCGAGGCGGCGCGCGACGGCGAGGACGCGGAGTCACCGCCCCTCGGAGGGAAGCCACCCCGGCCACCCGTGGATACATCGAGGGACGGGGAGCGCAGCTTTTTCGGTCACGGCCGGGTGCGTCATGCGAATTCGTGCTAGGGGGCGTCTAAGCGTTTGGTAACTTGGGTGCTTTCGGCTCGATTTCAGGCCGTGCAAGAGATGCGGCGCGACTCGCCCCCCCGAGCGCGCACGCACGCAAACTTCGCGGGTCGCTTGGGCGGCCCCGGGGCGCCGAGCGCCGCCCCCACAGACAAGGAGCGTGTGATGAGCCCGAAGTCGCAGCTGGAAGGCGAGGTCTTCTATCCGTCGCAGGAGGTCGCCGCGCAGGCGCGGGTGAAGGACTGGGACGCCGTCGCCGCGCGCGCCGCCGAGGATCTCGAGGGCTTCTGGGGCGCCGAGGCGGAGGAGCTCGAGTGGTACCGGAAGTGGGACAAGGTCCTCGACGCCTCCGAGAAGCCCTTCTACCGGTGGTTCAAGGGCGGGCAGACGAACATCGTCCACAACTGCCTCGACCGTCACCAGCGCACCTGGCGGAAGAACAAGCTGTCGCTCGTGTGGGTCGGCGAGCGGAACGAGGTGCGGACCTACTCGTACTTCGCCCTCAACCGCGACGTCTCCAAGTTCGCGAACGTCCTGAAGGCGATGGGCGTGAAGAAGGGCGACCGCGTCACGATCTACATGCCGCGCATCCCGGAGATCGTGATCGCGATGCTCGCCACGGCGAAGCTCGGCGCGATCCACTCCGTCGTGTACGGCGGGTTCTCCGTGGACGCGCTCCAGGGCCGCATCGAGGACTCGGAGTCGAAGGTCGTCGTCACCGCCGACGGCGGCTTCATGAACGGGAAGATCGTCGAGCTCAAGAAGACGGTCGACGACGCCGTTCGCCGCTGCCCGACCGTGGAGACCGTGATCGTCGTCCAGCGCACGGCGCACGAGGTCCGGATGGAGCCGGGCCGCGACTACTGGTACCACGACCTCATGAAGCTCCCCCTCGCCTCGGGCGTCTGCCCGACCGAGGTGATGGAGTCCACCGACCCGCTCTACGTCCTCTACACGTCGGGGACGACCGGGAAGCCGAAGGGGCTCGTCCACTGCCACGGCGGGTACCAGGTCGGCATCTACTCGACGCTCAAGTACGTCTTCGACGTGAAGGACGAGGACCGGTACTGGTGCGCCGCGGATCCGGGCTGGGTGACCGGGCACAGCTACATCGTGTACGGGCCGCTCCTGCTCGGGGCGACCACCTTCATCTACGAGGGCGCGCCGACGTACCCGTACCCGAACCGCTGGTGGAGCCTGATCGAGAAGTACGGCATCACGATCCTCTACACCGCGCCCACCGCGATCCGCGGGCTGATGCGCTTCGGCGAGTCGTGGCCGAACCGGCACGACCTCTCCACGCTCCGGCTCCTCGGCTCGGTGGGCGAGCCCATCAACCCGGAGGCGTGGAAGTGGTACCACCGCGTCATCGGGAAGGGCCGCTGCCCGATCATGGACACCTGGTGGCAGACCGAGACCGGCATGTTCATGATCACGCCGGTCCCGACCATGCCGCTCAAGCCCGGCTCGGCCACGAAGCCGTTCTTCGGGCAGCAGGTGTCGATCCTCGACGACGCCGGGAAGTCCGTGCCGGACGGCGAGGAGGGCTTCCTCGTGCTCGAGAAGCCCTGGCCCGCGATGGCCACCACCGTCTACAAGGATCCGGACCGGTACGTGAAGACGTACTGGACCAAGTATCCGGGCCGCTACATGGCGGGCGACGCCGCGAAGCGGGACAAGGACGGGTACTACTGGGTCATCGGCCGGACCGACGACGTCATCAAGGTGGCCGGGTACCGGCTCGGCACCGCCGAGATCGAGAGCGCGCTCGTCTCGCACCCGGCCATCGCCGAGGCAGCGGTCATCGGGCTCCCGCACGAGGTGAAGGGCCAGGCGATCCACGCGTACGCGCTGCTGCGCCAGGGCTTCAAGCCGGGCCCCGAGCTCGAGGACGAGGTGAAGGCGCACGTCGCGCAGCACCTCGGCCCGATCGTCCGGCCGGAGAAGATCAACTTCGTCGACCAGCTCCCGAAGACCCGCTCCGGCAAGATCATGCGGCGCGTGCTCAAGGCGCGCGCCCAGGGGTTGCCCGAGGGCGACGTCTCGACGCTGGAGGAGTAGCGGCCTGGCCGGCGCGGCGCGCGCTCTTCACCGGGAGAGCGTGCGCCGCGACGCCCGGCGCGCCCCACCGAAGATCCGCGGCCCCTCCGGGGATCTGTGATACTTCCGCGCTCGATGCAGACGGGCCTGCCCCTCTGGAGGCGCCCCCGGGCGCAGCTGTACACCGTCACGGCGATCGTGTGGGCGCTCGTTCTCGCGATCCTCTTCCTCGCCTGGCCGTTCCTCCTCCCGTTCCTCCTCGCCGCGCTCGCCGCGTACGTCATCGACCCGGTGATCGCGCGCATCGCAGCCGCGCGCGTCGGCGGCCGGCCGGTTCCGCGCGCCGCGGCGGTCGCGGTCGTGTACGCGGTGCTCGGCGTGGTCGTGTACCTGCTCGCGGTGTCGGTCTTTCCGGCGGTGTACCGCGAGGCCGTCCGCGGGCTGCTCGAGCTCCGCGACGCGCTCACGAACGTCACGCCCGAGAGGATCCGCGAGTGGACCGGCGGGATCGACCGGTTCCTGCGCCGGTACGGGATCCCGCTGGACGTCACGCCGGGCGGGACGCCCACCGCGGGCGGCCGCTTCTCGGTCGACCTCGCGGCCGGGCTCGCCGAGGCGCTGCAGGAGACGAGCGTCTTCCTCCGCGGGCGCGTCGGCGACGTCGTGACGTTCTCGCGGGCCATCGTCACCGGCACCTTCCAGACGGTGTTCTTCGTCATCCTCCTCTTCATGCTGACCGCGTTCATCTCGATGGACGCGCCGCGGATCCTGCGGTTCTTCGAGACGCTCGTCCCGACGGCGTGGCGGCAGGACTTCCGGCGGCTCGTCCGCGGCATCGACGCGGGGCTCTCGGGCGTCGTCCGCGGGCAGCTCACGATCATGCTGGTGAACGGGACGCTCACGCTCGTCGGGCTCCTCGTCCTGCGGGTGCCGTTCGCGTTCGCCCTCGCCTTCCTCGCGACGCTGCTCTACGTCGTCCCCCTCTTCGGGACGATCCTGTCGTCGGTCCCCATCGTGCTGCTCGCCCTGACGGCGGGCGGGCTCTCGAAGGGGCTCCTCGCGCTCGGCTGGATCCTCGTCATCCACGCGCTCGAGACGTACGTGCTGAACCCGAAGATCATGGGGGACGCCTCGAAGATCCACCCGGTCCTGATCGTCCTCGCCCTGGTGGTCGGCGAGCGCACCCACGGGATCATCGGGGCCCTGCTGGCGGTGCCGGTCGCGAGCGTGTTCGTGGCCGTGTTCCGCTTCCTCCACCGGAAGCTCGCCGAGCTGGACGCGCGCGCCGCCGCCCAGCCCGGCACCACCTCGCTCGCAGCGCCGGATGCGGCCCCGACAGAGCCGCTCACGAAAGGAAGAACGCAGCCATGAGAACGCTGATCGCCGTCCTCGCCGTCGCGCTCGCCGCTCCGGCGCTCGCGCAGAATCCGAAGGCCGAGGAGAAGAAGCCCGCCGCGCCCGCCGCGCCCGCGGCGAAGCCGGAGCAGAAGCCGCCGGAGAAGCTCGACACCGACAAGAGCCTGTACGCGGTCGGCCTCGCCGTCGCGAAGAGCCTCGACGTGTTCGCCCTCACCCCCGCCGAGGCGGAGAAGGTGATCCAGGGCGTCAAGGACGGCCTCGCCGGGAAGCCGAAGTTCCAGCTCGACGAGAAGGCCCAGACGTCCGTGCAGGAGCTGGCGCGGACCCGCATGGCCGCCGCCGCGCAGAAGCAGCAGGCGGCCGGCGTCGCCTACCTCGACAAGATGGCGAAGGAGAAGGGCGCGGTGAAGACCGAGTCCGGCGCGATCGTCATCCCGATCAAGCCCGGCACGGGCGCCACGCCGGCCGTGACGGACACCGTGAAGGTGCACTACACGGGCACGCTCGTCGACGGGAAGGAGTTCGACTCGTCGGAGAAGCGCGGCGAGCCGGCCGAGTTCCCCCTGAACGGCGTCATCAAGTGCTGGACCGAGGCGCTGCAGAAGATGAAGGTCGGCGGCGAGGCGAAGGTCGTCTGCCCCTCGGGGATCGCCTACGGCGAGCAGGGCCGGCCGCCCGTCATCCCCGGCAACGCCGTGCTCACCTTCCACGTGAAGCTGCTCGACATCGTGAAGAAGTAGCGGCGCTCGAGGGAGGCGGCGGACGCGAGCGTCCGCCGTCTTCCCGTGCCGGTCGCGCCCGGTCGACGCAACCTTCGCCGACTCGCGCCACCGCGCCTGCGGAGTCCCTCGCGGCGTGGACGAGCCCGCGCTGTCGGTGAACCTCACCCCCCACGGTTCCGGGACGCGCCGCGCCGCACGCGGCGTGGCAGGCTGCGTGTACCGGTCGGGGGGCGAGTGTTTGCGCCCGGGGAGGTGGGGAATGAAGCGGACGCTCGGGCTGCTCGTCGTCCTCGTCGTGCTGGCCGCAACCGCGTGGCTCGTGGTCGCACGGCGGGCGCCGAACGGAAGTATCGATGCGGCGGCTGGCGGCGGCGCTGCGAACGCGAGTGCGAGTGCGAGGTCCAATAGACCTCCCTCTCCCCCCGCCTCGGCGGGGGGAGAGGGCCGGGGTGAGGGGGGCCGCTCGCGTTCCTCGACCGCTCGCGCGTCGGGCACGGGGAGCGGGCCAGGGCCCACGGGCCACGGGACGCGGGTCACGGGCACGGAGAAGCCGGGTACGTTCACGGGCACGGCCACGGGCACGATGGTGGCGACCCCGATCCCTGACGCGATCCCGACCCCGATCCCAACCCCAACCCCCGCCGCCAACGCACTCCCCGGCGCGCTCTCCGGCCATCTCCGCGACGCTCAGGGACGCGCGCTCGCCAGCGTCACCGTCCTCGCCGTCGCAGCCGACGGCAGCGACGCCGGCGAGACGGTCACCGACGACGATGGCTTCTTCCTCATCTCCGCCCTGCACGCCGGACGGTACGCGGTGTTCGCCGGGCTCGAGACCGCGCTCGCGAGCCGCGTCCCCGTACGCGGCGCCGCCGTCCGGAGCGGCACCGTGAGCCGGATCGAGCTCGCCGAGTCCGCGCGCGGCGCCGTCGTCCGGGTGCACGCGCGCGAGGCCGACGGGCGCGACGCGCCGGCGCAGGCCGTGCTCGTGGCCGGCGCGCCGGGCGTGCCGTCGTCGTTCGGGTCGCTCCTCGCGAGCGAGGCGATCTACCTGCCCGACCTCGGGGACCCACGGAGCGTGCTCCCGAACGTGCCCGCCGGCGTGTACACGGTCGTCCTCCTCCGCCATGCGGGCGCGACCCCGATCGCGGCGCGCGACCCGGTGCGCGTCCCCGGCGAGGGCGAGATCGCGATCGACGTCCGGATCCCGGCGGGCGAGAGCGCGTCCGTTCCCGCCGCCGCCCCGCCCGGACGCGTTGCGTCCCGCCCGCGCGGCGGGTAAGAGCGGGCCATGGCCGACGAGATCGTGCTGTACGGGAACGAGGACTGGACGAGCCCCTACGTCTTCTCCGCCTTCGTGTGCTTGAAGGAGAAGGGCGTGCCGTTCCAGGTCGAGCGGCTCGACCTCGCCGCCGGGCAGCACCACCGCCCGGAGTACGCGGTGCCGTCCTTCACCGGGCGGGTGCCGGCCCTCCGCCACGGCGACTTCTGGCTGGCCGAGTCGTCCGCGATCGACGAGTACCTCGAGGACGTGTTCCCGCCGCCGCGGCACGCGGCGCTGTACCCCGCGGACCCGCGGGAGCGCGCGAAGGTCCGGATGGTCCAGGCGTTCGTCCGGAGCGACGTCGCCCCGCTGCGCGCCGACCGCCCCACCTCGACGCTCTTCTCCGGCGACAAGCCCGGGCCGCTCTCGAAGGAGGGGAAGGCCGCCGCGGATCGCCTCGTCGCGGTCGCGGAGCGGTTCCTGCCGGCGGGTGCCCAGTACGTCGCCGGCGCCTTCAGCATCGCCGACGCCGACCTCGCGCTGATGCTCCAGCGGCTCGTGCACAACCACGACCCGTGCCCGGAGCGGCTCGCCACCTACGCGCGGGAGATCTTCCGGCGCCCCTCCATCCGCGAGTGGCTCGGGCACACGCGCTGGCAGGAGCGCTGAGGAGAGAACGCTCCGCTCGCAGCCCCTCTATCGCAGCCGCCGCCAGTACAGCACCTCGCCGACGTCGGGGAGGACGAGCCCGGGCAGCGCGCCGACGCGCCGGTAGCCGTGCCGCTCGTAGAAGCGCTGCGCGCCGTCGTTGAAGTCGGACACGAGCAGGAACGCGTGGGCGCTCTCGCGCGCGACCGCGGCCTCGAACGCCTCGAGGAGCGCCGCGCCGGTGCCGCGCCCCTGCCCCGCACCGAGCACGGCGATGAGCTTCAGATACCCGCCCATCGCGAGCGTCCCGGCCGGCAGGAACCAGGCGAGGCCCGCGAGCGCGCCGTCCTCCTCCGCGACGAGGAGCCCCTCCCCGCGGCCGAGCGCGGCCGAGAGCGCCGCCTCGAGCTTCTCCGGGGTCCGGCCGTAGCGGACCATGAGCGGCAGCGCCGCGAGGCCGCGCGCGAGCGCGGGGACGTCTGCGGGGGCGAGCGGGCGGATCATGCGGCGATCCTAGCGGAACGGCACGAGCGGCACCGGGATCCACCGCTCGCTCGCGCGGACCACGACGCGACCGCCCGGCGCGAGGTCGAACCAGATCCGCGCCCACCCGTCCTCGTCGTCCCGGCCGAGGAGGAGCGCGCCCTCGAGCTCGAGCCCGAGGCCCGCCGCCGGGACGGCGACGGTGAGCGCGGGGATGGCGGCCTCGCCGTGGTTCCGGACCTCGGCGGCGCCGTCCGGGCGGTACGCCACCTCGACGTCGCCGAGCGCCCGGAGCCGGTCGCCGGCGTCCACCCAGGTGAGCGAGGCGAGCCGCCCGGCGCTCACGCGCGCCGCGAGCCGCGCGAGCGCCGCGTCGAGCTCCGGATCGACGACGAGACGCCCCGGGGCGACCTCCCGGACGACGAGGCGCGCGAGGTGGTCCGCGGTGTGCGTGGTTCGCGCGGAGGGTCCGAGGTACGTGTGCGCGACGAAGAGGCCGCGCTCGGCCTCCAGGCGGGCGAGCGCGTCGTCCGAGAGCGCCGCCGCGAGGGCCGCCGGCGCGTCGTAGAACATCGACGAGCGGAACACCCACAGCCGCGGGTCGAGAGGCATCGGGTAGTACGCTGCGCGCGCCTCGTCCGGCGCGCCGCCCAGCAGGTTCACGAGGCGCGTCGCGCCCGGCCCGAAGTCGCCGGCGGCCCACACCCAGCGCACGCCGGCGTCCGCGAGCACGTCGCGGATCCCGTACGCGCCCGTGGTCCTCCAGCCGTCCGTCGCGACCGCCTCGCAGTTCGTGTACGGCTCGTGGTCGATCCACGTCGCCGGCCGCCACCGCGCCGCGGCCGCGAGCCCGGCGCGGACCTCGTCGCGCCGGTCGGGGTCGGGCGTGATCGAGTGCAGCGCCACCTCCGAGCCGGCCTCGGCGAGGTCGTCCGCGAGCACCCGCGTGGCGCCGTCGTCGAGCCCGCCGCGCCGCGCGTGGACGAAGAAGGATCGCGTGAGGCGCAGCCCGCGGCCGAGGAACCCCGCGCCCACGCCGCCCTGCGCGCTCGGATCCGAGTCGCCCCAGAGCACGGCCCGGAGCGCGTCCGGGTCGGTCCGGTCGGCGTGGTCGGTGAACACCACGGCGGCGCGGGCGCCCGCGGGCCAGCGCTCCACGATCACGGGCAGGATCGGCGCGCGGTCCGCGACCGGGTACAGGGCGGCCGCGAGGCGATCCTCCTCCCCGGGCGCGCGGGGCGCGCCGGGCAGCGAGCGGCGGCGCTCGAGCGCGCCCCATGCGACGTGCTGGCCGTGCTCGAGGCCCGGCACCGCCTCGAGGCAGGTCTCGTACGTCGTGAACGGGCGCGCCGCCGCGTCATCGAGGACGAGCGCGGCCTCGACGCCGCCGGGGGTCGCCCGGAGATCGGCCGCGGCGAGCCCGGGGCCGCCCGCGAGGAGGGCCGGACCGGCCACGACGAGCAGCGGCGTCCCGCGCTCGACGCGCTCCGGACCCGCGAGCGGCGCGAACCCGAGGCTCCGCGTCACGGCCCAGGGTGACCCGCGCCACGCGAGCACGAGCGCCGCGCGCTCGAGCTCCGCCCGCGCCGTCCACCGGATCCCGAGCGCGATCGACCGCGCGCCGCCGGGCAGCGGCGCGAGCACGAGCTCGGCCTCCCACTCGGCGCCCCGCGCTCGACCCTCGACGGCGCCGTCCGCGCGCGTGCGCCAGGCGATGGCCGGTGCAGCGGCGTCGGGGTGCGCCACGGTCCGGAGCTCGAGCCGGACCTCCAGGGGGAGGTCGACGTCGCCGAGCGGCAGATCGATCGGCGGCGCGGCCGGCGTGGTGCCGAGCGCGCTGGCGAGCGCTGCGGCGACCAGGGGGAGGAGCGAGGGCACGCCAGGAGGATGCCGGATCGCCCGGGACGGTCAAGGCGGGCCGGCAGGCGAGCGGGCGGGCGGGCGAGCGGTCACCCCAAGTGCCCGTGGCGCCGGGGAGCGCGGCGGAGCCACCTTTCCGGGATAGGGAGGATGCGATGCCCGACGATCCGCGCACCACCGCCGCCCTGCTCGCGCGCTTCCGCACCGCCCTCCTCGCCACGCGCGGCGAGGACGGGCACCTCCGCTGCCGGCCGATGGCGATGCGCCATACGGTGCGCGGCGAGGAGCTCTGGTTCGCGACCGCGCCGGACTCGACGAAGTGCCGCGACCTCGAGCACGACCCGCGCTGCGCGCTCGTCTTCTTCGACGCCGCGGACGGGACCACCGTGAGCCTCTCCGGCACGGGCGAGGTGATCCGCGATCGCAAGCTGATGACCGAGCTCTGGGACCCGTCCTGGACGCGGTGGTTCCCGGGCGGTCCGGACCCGAAGGACGTCGCGCTGCTCCGGGTGATCCCCGAGCACGTCGAGCGCCACGACGGCCGGACGGGCGGGACGGAGGTCCTGTTCGCGGCGTCGCGGAAGCGGGGACGGTGACGAGGGTCCCCTGCCGTTCTCCGTTACCGTTCTCCGTTGCCGTTACCGGCTTCTCCGTTCATCGCGTCCCGCGTCCCGTGTCCCCTGTCCCCTGTCCCCTGGCCCGCCCCCGTTACCCGTCATGAAGCGGGAACGGGCCACGGGCCGCGGGACACGGGAGGCGGGTCACGGGAACGGGTGCGGAAACGGAAACGGAAACGACGCTGGAACGCGCCCGCTACGCCTCGACAGCCCGCTTCAGCCCCGACGCGAGATCGTTCAGCGCCTTCGCCTCGGTCGCGACCGCCTGGGTCGACGACATCGTCTCCTGGGTGGCGAGGTAGATCTCGTTCATCGCCTTCAGCACCTGGTCGATGCCGTGGTCCTGCTGCTGGGCGACGGTCGCGATCTCCTTCGCGCCCTGGGACGCGTCGCGGAGCGCGGTGGCGAGCCGCCGGATCGTCTCGCCGGTCCCGGAGGCGACCTGGGCGCCCTGCTCGGCGCGGCGGATGCCCACCTCGGCCGCGGTCATCGCTGCGAGCATCGCCTTGTGCACCTCGGAGAGGATGCCCTTCACCTGCGCGCTCGCCTTCTTGGCGTCCTCCGCGTGGTGGCGCATCTCGACGACGACGTCGTTGAACCCGCGCGCCGCCGGGCCGGCCTTCGTGGCCTCCGCCGCCGCATGATCCGAGAGCCGCTGCGAGCGATCCGCGATGTAGTTCACCACCGACGCGATCTCGAAGATGTCGCGCATCCGCCCGTTCAGCCCCTCGATCCGCTGCGAGAGGCCGCGGACCTCGTCCGCGAGCTTCACCATCTCGCCGGTGCTCGTCTCGATGGCGCTCAGGCCCTCGTTCGAGGTGCGCTCGCCCTGCCGCGCCAGCCCGATGACGGTCTCGGCCGTGAGGGCGGCCTTCGTCGCGGTCTGCCCGAGGTGGCCCATCGTCGCGGTGGTCTCGCGCACCGACGCGGCCGTCTCGGCGGTCATCGACGAGAAGGAGGACACCGTCGACAGGAGCGACTGCGCGGCCGTGAACAGCTCCGACGCCGTCTTGAGATACCCCTCGCGGCGCGCCTGCTCGACGGCGACGATCTCGTCCTGCCGCCGGCCCGCGAAGCTCGCGAACACGCCGAGGAAGAACGGCGCGGTGAAGATGATCCAGACGAGCGGCGAGGTCGCGACCGCCTTCACGAGCCCGGGACCGGAGAGGCCGAACTCCGGCCGGGTCGCCGCCTCGATGACGGTCCCGATGATCGGGAAGAGGATACCGAAGAGCGCACCGAAGAGGGCGTACCTGCGCGTGTACATGTCGCTCCCGAAACCCTGTGGATTCGAGCCATTGTGCCCGATGTGGGACGCGGGTGCCAGCGCCGGGTGTGGCGGCGGCGGACGCCGCGGTCGAACCGCCGGTCCGTGCTCGGCGGGCGACGCTTCAGTGCTTCACGGCGGTCTGGAGCGACGAGGCGAGCGCGTTCAGCGACCGCGCCTCGCGCGCGACGTGGTGCGTCGAGGCCACGGTGTCCTCGGTCGCGTGCGCGATCCCGTTCATCGCCTTGAGGGCCGCCTCGATGGAGCTCTCCTGCTGCTGGGCGACCCGGGCGATCTCCCGCGCCGCGCGGGCCGACTCGCGGAGCGCGGTGGAGAGGCCCTTGATGATGTCGCCGGTCTCCGCGGCGACCTTCGCCCCCGCGACGGCGCGCGCGCTCCCGGACTCGGCCGCGGACAGCGCCGCGAGGACGGCGTGCTGGACGTCGGCGAGGATGCCCTTCACCTCGTCGACCGCCCGGCGCGTCTCCTCCGAGAGGCCGCGCATCTCCACGGAGAGCCCCTGCAGCTCCGCCGCCGCCGGGCCGGCGCGCTCCACCGCGGCCTGCGCGGCGGCCGCGACGCGCTCGGCGCGATCCGAGACGTCCGACACCACCGTGGCGACCTCGAAGATGTCGCGCATCCGCGTCGAGAGCCCCTCGATCCGCGTCGAGAGCGCGCGGACGTCCTCGGCGAGCCGCAGGAGCTCGGCGCTCGACGCCTCGGCGTGCCGCAGCCCCTCCTCGCTGGTGCGCTCCGACTGGAGCGCGAGCCCGATGACCGTCTCGGCGGTGAGCGCGGCGGCGCTCGCCGTCTGCGAGAGCTGGTTCATCGTCGCGGTGGTCTCGCGGACGGACGCGGCGGTCTGCGCGGTGGTGGACGAGAATTCGTGCACGTTCCCGAGGAGCCCCTGCGCCGCGTGGAACAGCTCGGAGGCGGTGCGGGTGAGGCTGTCACGGCGGGCCTGCTCGAGCCGGACGATCTCCTGGCTCTGCCGCACGAGCTCCTCGCTCTGGCGCACGAGGTCCCGGTGCTGCCGGACGATGATCATCCCGAGGCCGCCCAGGACGAACGGGGTGGTGTCCATGATCCAGAGGAGCGGCTGGCCGAGGTGCGCGGCGACGAGCGAGCCCGGCGCGACGTTCCCGTAGTGCCGGAGGGCCTCGATCAGGGTGCCGACGAGCGGCAGCCCGATGCCCACCAGCGCGCCGTACCAATCGTACCGGAACCTCCGCATCGAACGCTCCCCGCCGCGGACCGCGCGCGGCGAGCGGATCCTGTCCAGGGCCGCCCGCGCGCGCCACCGGTCGAGCGGGTGAGCCCGAACCCGCGGGTCCACGGTCCCGCGCGCCGCGCCCCCGGGGCGCACGACGTGCCCGCTGCACCCACAGCGAAACGGTCCTCGCGCCGTGCCCGGGGGACAGACGCGCGATCGTTTCCGGGCACAATGCTCCGCGCGCCGGCGAAGGCGCACGGGGAGGTCCACGGATGGAGGAGCTGCGGGTCCCGAAGCGGCGCGTGCCGGCGGAGGTGGTGCTGCCGGGCGGCGCCGAGCGCCGGGTGGTGCTCTTCCTCGCGGAGGCGGCGGCGGACCACTCCGGCGCCGAGCAGCCGGGAGATCTCCTGAACGGCCCGGGCGACTTCTTCCCCGCGCTCGACGAGCTCGCCGGGGCGATGACGTTCCTGCATCGCGGCGCCGTCGCCGTCGTGCGCGTGGCCCGGACGCTCGAGGCGGACTGCGCCGAGGCGCTGACGCTCCCGACCGAGCACGAGGTGGAGGTCCACCTCGCCGACGGGAGCTGCCGCACCGGCCTCGTCTCGTACCTCCGCCCGCCGGATCGGGCGCGGCTCGTGGACTTCCTGAACGAGGCGCCGCCCTTCTTCCGCCTCCTCGAGGCGGATGCCGTCGCGCTCGTGAACAAGCGCCACGTCACCCGCGTCGTCCTCCTCTCCCGGTAGATCCCCATGGCCCGCATCGACGCGTTCATCGATCGTCTCTTCCAGGAGTCCGCCCGCGACCTGAGACTCGAGACCGGCGCCGGCGCCGTCGTCTCGGCGGCGCGCGGCCCGGTCCTGCTGCTCAAGCAGCCGCTCACGACGCCGCAGATCGTCGGCGCCGTCGCCGAGATCGTCCCGGCCGACCAGCGCGCCGGGTTCCCGCGCCCGGGCGTGACGGCGTTCCCGTACCTCTCCCCGGCGGGCGCGGTGGAGGTCCGGCTCGAGACGACGGACTCGGGCGTGCGCGTGGTCGTGACGCCGCGCGCCGCCGGGCGGCCCCTCCCCGACGACCCGCCGGCGTCGTCGCCCGCGGCCGTCGCGCGCACCGCGACGCCGACGCCCGTGGTCGGGGCCGTCCGCGGCGGCCGGATCGCCGCGCCGCAGGATCCCCGGGCGGCGCTCGACGCGCTCCTCGACGCGATGCTCGCGCGGCGCGCCTCCGACCTGCACCTCTCGTCCGACTGCCCGCCCATGCTCCGCGTCGACGGCGACATGGTTCCCGAGCGCGATTACGGGCCGATCTCGCACGAGCGGCTGAAGGAGCTGCTCTGGTCGATCGCGCCCGAGAAGAACCGCGAGGAGTGGCACGCGCGGAAGGACACCGACTTCGCGCACGAGACCCCCGCCGCGCGCTTCCGCGTGAACGTGTTCTCGGATCGCAAGGGGATCGGCGCCGTCCTCCGACAGATCCCGAGCGAGATCCTCACCGCCGAGAAGATGGGCCTGTCCCAGCCGGTGCTCGACCTCTGCCACCTCACGAAGGGGCTCGTCCTCGTCACCGGCCCGACCGGCTCCGGCAAGTCGACCACGCTCGCCGCGATGATCGACTACATCAACCGCAATCGCGACGACCACATCATCACGATCGAGGACCCCATCGAGTTCGTCCACCCGAACAAGCGCTGCCTGGTGAACCAGCGCGAGGTCGGGATCCACACGAGCTCGTTCAAGCACGCGCTCCGCGCGGCCCTCCGGGAGGACCCGGACATCGTGCTCGTGGGCGAGCTGCGCGACCTCGAGACGATCGCCATCGCCATCGAGACCGCCGAGACCGGCCACCTCGTGTTCGGCACCCTCCACACGAACACGGCGGCGTCGACGGTCGACCGCATCATCGACCAGTTCCCGGCCGACCGGCAGGCGCAGATCCGGATGATGCTCTCCGAGTCGCTGAAGGGCGTCATCTCCCAGACGCTCTGCAAGCGGATCGGCGGCGGCCGCGTCCCGGCCCTGGAGATCCTGCTCTGCACGAGCAGCGTCTCGAACCTGATCCGGGAGGGGAAGACCTTCCAGATCCCGTCGATCATGCAGACCGGCCGCGGCGCCGGGATGGCCACGCTGAACGACGCGCTCCTCGATCTCGTGAAGCGGAAGGTCGTCGAGCCGCGGGAGGCCTACACGAAGGCGGTCTCGAAGTCCGAGCTGAAGGGCGTCCTCGAGCGCGCGGGGATCGCGGTCGATCTCGCGGCGTAGGCCGGACCGGGAACGCGACGGCGAACGCGACGCGTGACCCTGCAATCGGGGAGCGTCGCCGGCCCCGGAGCGCACGGCGTGACGACCGGGGGCGGGGACGCCCCCGTCGGTGATGGGCGGATGTGGCCGTGAGGGCGTGCGTACCCGTTCGACGGACGCCCCCTCACCCCGGCCCTCTCCCCCACGCGATGAAGCCGCGCGGGGGAGAGGGAGGGATCTGGTGTGCCGGGCGAAGAGGACCAGCGCGAGGTCAGCGCGAGGTCAGCGTCGAGGTCGGCGTCGAGGTCGGATTCGGTCGAGGTCGGGCTCGGGCGAGGGCGAGCGGCGAGCGGCGAAAGCGAGGCCGGGATCGCGAACGCCAACAGGCGCCGCGCCATACAGTCGGGGAGGCCCCCTCGCCCGCGCGCAGCCGCGTCGCTGCGTACGGACCCGATCGACAGTACTTCAGCCGCGGTGCACGCGACGTGACACGCGAGCGCCCCACGGAACCGTTCGCCTCGCGCGACGCACGCCACGACCGGGCGCGAGCGTGGCGCGTCCGGGCGTGCCGCGGCCCCGCGCGCTTCGGCGCCCGATCGACCTACGGCGCCCGGTCGCGAGTTCCGCGGCGAGCACGGACGAGGGGGCCTCCACGCCGGCGCGGCGCCGGTCCCGGAGCGCACCGCAAGAGAGCAGGGTGCGGGACGCCCCGTCGGTGATCGGCGGATGTCGCCGCGAGGGCGTGCGTACCCGTTCGACGGACGCCCCCTCACCCCGGCCCTCTCCCCCACGCGATGAAGCCGCGCGGGGGAGAGGGAGTACGACTGGAGGGAGCGGGATCGTGCGCAGGTAGAGCGAGTACGTACGGCGTTGGTCCCGCTCGCAACGCTCCGGAGGAGAACGGCTGCCGCCGTCGGGCGCTACGAGCCGAGCCCGCCGATCGGCTGACCGAACGTGAACTCGACGAGGTGCCCGTCGGGATCGCGGAGCATCGTGACGTACCCGATGTCGCCGCCGCCGTCCCAGGGCGGCTCGGCGAGGATCCCGAGCCGCTCCCCGTCGGCGGCGAGCCGGTCGATGTCCTCGCGCGCGGCGCACTGGAACCCGAGGTGATCGATCCGGCAGTCGACGGGCGAGAGGTAGAGGACGAGCACGAAGGGCGGCGGGGAGGCGGCGCCGGGCGGGGCGAGCCAGACGGTGTGCCCGTCGGGGCGCCCGTCGCGGACGGGCTCGAGCCCGCAGAACCGGCGGTAGAAGGCGATCGAGCGATCGAGGTCGGCGACCTTCAGGACCACGTGCGTCCAGCGGGGCGGCATGGGACGAGTATCGCCGATCCGGGGCGCCGGGAGGCGGCGCTGGCGCCGCCGCCCCGCCCGCGGTACCAAGAGGCGGCCGATGACCACGCTCACCCCGATCGCCGGCGAGGCCCCGCTCGCCGCCCTCCTCCCGCCCCGCGGCGAGGCCCTCGCGCCCGACGCCGTCCTCGACCGGTTCGTCTCCTGGGTCGCCGGCACCGGGCTCACGCTCTACCCGCACCAGGAGGAGGCGATCCTGCACCTCCTCGACGGGAAGCACGTCGTGCTCTCGACGCCCACCGGCTCGGGCAAGTCGCTGGTCGCGACGTTCCTGCACTTCCAGGCGATGGCGGCCGGGCAGCGGTCGTTCTACACGTGCCCGATCAAGGCGCTCGTCAACGAGAAGTTCTTCGACCTGTGCCGCGTCTTCGGGCCGGAGAACGTCGGGATGATGACCGGCGACGGCGCCGTGAACCGCGACGCGCCCATCGTCTGCTGCACCGCCGAGATCCTCATGAACCTCGCGGTCCGCGGCGACGCCCCCCGCATCGACGCCGTCGTGATGGACGAGTTCCACTACTACGGCGACCGCGACCGCGGCGTCGCCTGGCAGGTCCCGCTCCTCGTCCTCGAGGACACCCGCTTCCTGCTCATGTCCGCGACGCTCGGGGACACGAAGGCGATCGAGGCGTCGCTCCAGGAGGTGACCGGCCGCGCGATCGAGGCCGTCCGGAACGCGGCGCGTCCCGTCCCCCTCGAGTTCGAGTACCGCGAGACGCCGCTGCACGAGACCATCGAGGAGCTGGTCTCGGCGAACAAGGCGCCCATCTACCTCGTCAACTTCACCCAGCGGGCCGCGGCCGAGCAGGCGCAGAACCTCATGAGCGCGAACTTCTCCTCGAAGGAGGAGAAGGCGCGGATCACGGAGGCGCTCGCGGACGCCCGGTTCGACTCGCCCTACGGCAAGGAGCTCCAGCGGTTCGTCCGCCACGGCATCGGGCTGCACCACGCCGGCCTGCTCCCGCGCTACCGCCTCCTCGTCGAGAAGCTCGCGCAGGGCGGTCTCCTCAAGGTCGTCTCCGGCACCGACACGCTCGGCATGGGCGTGAACATCCCGATCCGCACCGTCCTCTTCACCCAGCTCTGCAAGTTCGACGGGACGAAGACGGCGATCCTCTCCTCGCGCGACTTCCACCAGATCTCCGGGCGCGCCGGCCGGAAGGGCTTCGACGAGAAGGGCTACGTCGTCGCGCAGGCGCCCGAGCACGTCATCGAGAACAAGAAGCTCGCGGAGAAGGCGGCGGCCGGCAAGAAGGTCGTGAAGAAGCAGCCGCCGACGAAGGGCTACGTCCACTTCGACCGGAACACCTTCGAGAAGCTCCGGGAGAAGGAGCCCGAGCCGCTCGAGAGCCGCTTCGAGGTGACCTTCGGCCTGCTCGTGAACCTGCTCCAGAGCGAGACGGCGCGGGTCGGCGGCGGGTACGGCCGGCTGGTCGAGCTCATCGGGCGGTCGCACGGCAACGACTACGTGCGGGCGAAGCACCGGCGCACCGCCGCGCAGCGGCTCCGGACGCTCCGCGGGGCCGGGCTCGTCGAGCTGAAGCGGATCGAGGGGTACCGGGGCGCGTACCTGCGGCCCGCGCCCGGGCTCCAGCGCGACTTCTCCCTCTTCCACACGCTCTCGCTGTACCTCCTCGACACGCTCCCGAAGATCCCGCGCGAGCGCGAGACCTACGCGCTCGACGTGCTCTCGATGGTCGAGTCGATCCTCGAGGACCCCGACGTCATCCTCTGGAAGCAGCTCGACCAGGCGCGCGGGCGCGCCGTGGCGGAGATGAAGGCGCAGGGGATGGAGTACGACGAGCGGATGGCGGAGCTCGAGAAGGTCGAGTACCCGAAGCCGAACCGCGACTTCGTCTACGCGACCTTCAACGAGTTCGCCGCGAAGCACCCCTGGGTCGGCGCCGAGAACATCCGGCCGAAGTCGGTGGCGCGCCAGATGGTCGAGCGCTTCATGACCTTCGCCGACTACGTGCGCGAGTACGAGCTGCAGCGGTCCGAGGGGCTCGTGCTCCGCTACCTCTCCGAGGCGTACAAGACCCTCGTGCAGACCGTGCCGGAGACGTACCGCGACGACGCGCTGCTCGACGTCATCGCGTTCCTCCGCGCCACGGTGCGCGGCGTCGACTCGTCCCTCATCGACGAGTGGGAGCGGATGCGGGATCCGGCGTACCAGGCGCAGGCCGTCGACGCGCGCGCCGCCGTCGCGGCGACGCTCGGCCCGCCGCCGATCTGGGCCGACCCGCGCGCGTTCGCCGCCCGGCTCCGGAACGAGCTGCACGCCGTGCTCGTCGCCCTCGCCCGGAAGGACCACGCCGCGGCGGTCGCCGCGCTCGCGCCCGGCTCCGACTGGACGCCCGCGCGCCTGGACGAGGCGATGGCGCCGTACTGGGCGGAGCACCCGCGCATCGACACCACCCCCGCCGCGCGCCGGCCCGACAACACGTTCGTGAAGGAGCTCGGGCCGCGGCGCTGGGAGGCGGTGCAGCGGATCGTCGACGAGGCCGGCGAGGTCGACTGGGCGATCACCTGCGAGATCGATCTCTCCGGGACCGTGGACCCGGATCGGCCCATCCTCTCCCTCGTAAGCGTCGGGACGTGACCCGGCGGCGGCAGGCCCCGCCGGATCCATTCAGAACCCCTCAGCATCTCTCGATCATTATCTTTTGAACGAGAGTTGCCGCTCCGCTAGCTCCCCGGATGCGCGGTCCGCGCCGCGCCTCTCTCCGGGAGCGCACGTGAAGAAGGTCCTCCTCTACTCGGTCCTGCTCGTCGCCGGTCTCGCCGGCTCGCAGCTCCTCCCTGCCCTCGGCGACGCCGAGCGGGCCGCCCGCGAGGTGCTCCGGGTCGCGACGATGGCGGCCCTCGGGTTCGTCATGATCCGCGTCGGGCTCGAGTTCGAGCTCGACCGGACGCGGCCCCGTGCCCTGCTCGTCGACTACGGCGTCGCGGCGACCGCGGCGGCGTTCCCCTGGATCTTCGCCGCGGTCTACTTCGTCGTCGTGCTCGGCGAGCCGGGCGCCGCGGGGAACCTGCGCGCCTGGAGCGAGGCGCTCCTCGCCGGCCGCTTCGCCGCCCCGACCTCGGCGGGCGTCCTCTTCGCGATGCTCGCGGCCGCGGGGCTCGGCGCCACCTGGCTCTACCGCAAGGCACGGGTGCTCGCCATCTTCGATGATCTCGACACGGTGCTCTTCATGATCCCGCTGAAGATGCTCCTCGTCGGCGCGCGGTGGCAGCTCGCCGTCGTCGTGGTCGTCGTCGTGGGGCTCCTCGCGGCGGGTTGGCGGTGGATGCGTTCCCTCCGGGCGCCGACCTCCTGGCCGTGGCTCCTCGGGTACGCGGTCGCCATCGCGCTCCTCTCCGAGGCGATCCACCTCGCCTCGCTCCGGATCGACGACGTGATGGGCATCCACGTCGAGGTGCTCCTGCCCGCGTTCGTGCTGGGCGTCGCCATCGCGCACCGGCCCGGCGCCGACGGCGCGACGGGCCACGCCGAGTCACGCGCCGACCTCCGCGCCGCCGACGCGGTCTCCGGCGTCTTCATGGTGCTGGTCGGCCTCTCGATGCCGGTCGTGGACCTCGGCGAGCAGGGCGCCGGGGCGCTCGCGCTGCACGTCCTCGGCGTCACGGCGCTCGCGAACCTGGGGAAGATGTTCCCGGTCTTCTGCTACCGGGGCGAGGCCACGCTCCGTGAGCGGCTCGCGCTCTCGATCGGGATGTGGCCGCGCGGCGAGGTGGGCGCGGGCGTGCTGGTGGTCTCGCTCGGGTACGGCATCGGCGGGCCGATGGTGACCGTCGCCGCCCTCTCCCTCGCGCTGAACCTGCTGCTCACCGGCGGCTTCATCGCCGTCGTGAAGCGGCTCCTCGCCTCGGTCCCGGAGCGCGTCGGCGTCCCAGCCGGAACCGCGCCGCCGCTGCCCCGTGCCGCCGCCCGACGGTGAACCGGGCTCGCCCCTCGCCGGAGCCCCCGGACCGGAGAACGGACATGACGCTCGCGACCCTCGCCCTCCTCGTCCTCGGCCTCGCCCTGCTCACGGCGGGCGCCGAGGCCCTCGTCCGCGGCGCCTCGCGCCTCGCCCTCGCCGCGGGCCTCTCGCCGCTCGTCATCGGCCTCACCGTCGTCGCGTACGGCACGAGCACGCCCGAGCTGGTCGTCTCGACGATGGCGTCGCTCCGCGCCCAGCCGGACATCGCCGTCGCGAACGTCGTCGGCTCGAACGTCTTCAACGTCCTCTTCATCCTCGGCGCCTGCGCGGTGATCCTGCCGCTCGCCATCTCGCGCCAGGTCTGGCGGCGCGAGGTGCCGATCATGATCGGGGCGTCGCTCCTCCTCCTCGCCTTCGCCGCGGACGGACGGGTCGGGAGGGGTGAGTCGCTCGTCCTCCTCGCCGGCATCGTGGGCTACACGGTCGTGAGCATCCGCGCGAGCCGCCGCGAGTCTGCGGCCGCCCAGGCCGAGGCGGCGCACGGCGAGCGGCTCGACCGCCCGGCGCGCCGCGGGCTCGGGACGAGCGTGCTCCTCGTGCTCGGCGGCCTCGGCGCGCTCGTGCTCGGCGCGCGCTGGCTGGTGGACTCGGCCGTCGCCATCGCCCGCGCCGCCGGGCTGTCGGAGGTCGTGATCGGCCTCACCATCGTCGCGGCCGGCACGTCGCTCCCCGAGGTGGCGACGTCCATCGTCGCGACGATCCGGGGCGAGCGGGACATCGCCGTCGGCAACGTGGTGGGCTCGAACGTCTACAACGTGCTCGCGATCCTCGGCGTCGCCGGCCTGGTCGCGCCGGGCGGCCTCGTGGTCCACCGTTCCCTCGTCGCCCTCGACATCCCGTTCATGACGGCGGTCGCGGTCGCGTGCCTGCCGCTCTTCTTCACGGCGCGGACGCTGGCGCGCTGGGAGGGCGGGCTGTTCCTCGGGTACTACGCCGCGTACACCGCGTACCTCGTCCTCGCCGCCACGGAGCACGACGCGCTCCCCGCGTTTTCCCGGGTGATGTGGCTCTTCGTGGCGCCGATCACGATCGTGACGATCGCGGTGGTCACCGTCCGCGCGATCCGGATCGAGCGCCGCACGACGAGCGCGGCGCGCGGCTGACGCGGAACCGGGGCCCGCTCAGGGCCGGAAGGTCGCCTCGGGGAGCGACGCCGGGAACTCCACCTTCTCCAGGACCGTATCCCCGGTGGTGCGACCGTTCGCGTAGTTCCCCTCCCGGAACGCGACCAGCACCCCGTCCACCGTGCGGAAGTCGGAGTACGTCGTCACGAACTCGAGCGGCATCCCGCCGGTGCCGGTGCCGCGCGAGCGCAGGATCCGCCCGGTGGCGGCGTCGATCGCGGCCTCGATCCGGAGGCCGGGCGCGACCTCGAGCGCGAGGACCCGGAGCGTCTTCCCATCGACCTCCGCCGTGCCCTCGTCCACGAGCTTCGCCTCCCACGCGGCGAGCAGCGACGGCAGATCCAGGCGGGCCGCCTGGAGGATCATCGAGACGAGGAACGGCCCCTGCACCTCCTCGCCGAAGCGCCAGCCGCGGCTGCCGTCGAGCACGCGGACCTCGCGCGGCGCGTCGGGGTAGGCGATCTCGACGCGGAGCTTGCCGGAGCGCTGGTAGACCCGGCTGATCCGGCCCGCCGCGCCGGGGTGGAGCACGTTGGACGTGACCGAGCCTTCCTCGCGGATCCGCGCGAGCCGGACGATCGCCTTCTTCCCGCCGTACGCATCCACGCAGCGCTCGACGAGGGCGTGGATCGCGGGCGCCGGGCCGGAGGCCTTCGGCGCGGGATCGGCGGCGAGGGCGAGCGCGAGCAGGACGAGCGACGGTGCGGACAAGGGCGACCTCCGGGGAAGGGCGCGGCAGTGTCGCCCGGCCTCGACCCGCGCGCAACGCGGGTGCCACCCGCGGCGCAGAGGGCCACCCTTCCAGGCAATGGTCGAGCTCATCGGCTGGTTCAGCTCCGCCGTCCTCCTCGCGACGCTCGCGCGGCAGGTCTGGAAGCAGTGGCGCGAGCAGCGCGCCGAGGGCGTGTCCCGCTGGCTGTTCGTCGGCCAGACGACCGCGTCGGTGGGCTTCACGCTCTACAGCGCGCTGGTCCGGAACTGGGTCTTCACGGTCACGAACGCGCTCATCCTGCTGAACGCCATCGGCGGGCTCGTCCTCACGATGCGGCTCCGGCGGCGGCAGGCGGCGGGTACGTCACGCGCCGCCCCTCCACGCGCGCGAACGGCGTGAGCCGGTGCGGCCGCCACCTGCCCTTGCCCGTCACGTGCTCGACGACCACGCCCCGCGCGAGCAGGGCGTCCGCGATGAGCGAGCGATGGCACCGCCACGGCACCGCCTCGGCGCACAGGAGCGCCACCGGCCCGGACCGCGCGAGCGCCGCGAGCGCGCGGAGCCCCTCCTCGAACTCCGGCGTGGACATGTGATCGGCGTACCCGCGGAAGCTGGCGTTGCGCCACGCGCCGTTCGGCGAGCCCTTGCGCGCGTGGCGGAGCCCCCCGAGCAGCGGCAGGTGGGCGTAGCCGATCCCCGCCGCGGCGAGCGCACGCGAGAGGGCGCCCTGCTCGAACTGCGGGTTCGCGCGCGACCGGGGGATCGTGCGCACGTCCGCCACCGTGACGACGCCGGCGGCGCGGAGCAGCTCGACGAGCTCCTCGATGGGACGGGTCGAGTGGCCGAGCGCGAACACCCGCGCACCGCCCCATCCCGGCGCCGCCCTCGGCCGCCGCTCCGCCTTCTCCGCCACGCACCGGATCTGCTCGGGCCCCGCGCGTCGCGCCAGTGCGCCTCCGAGGCGGGCGGCGGCGCCCCGGGGGAGCCGCCCGGCCCCGGCCAGGGCGCGAGCCTGGCGCAACGCTTGGTGTTGACAATCACCGGGCGGCGGGCGGATACCTCGGCCACATGCTCCTCGGAAGGTCGTCCGACGGACCTCGGTGGCCGCGAGGTCAGAAGTTCATGCTCTCTCCCTCCGGCGTCGCTGCGGAGGAGGCTTACCGGGCGGCGTACACGGCGGCGCGCGGAGGCGGACGCAGCGCCCTCGACGCGGCGCTCGCGGCGTGGGCCTCGCCGCTCGCGGTCGCCCCCGGCGACGGGTTGATCCTCCGCGAGCTGCAGGCGAAGCCGCGCGGCCTCGCGGACGTCACCGGCGCGCTCGAGGACGCGGGCATCGCGCCCGCCGAGGTGCGGCTCGCGATGGACCGGCTCGTCAAGGCCGGGCTCGTCGCGCTCGTCCCGCTCGCGTCGCAGGCGGAGAAGGAGCCGGCGCCGCCGGCGGCGCCGCGCACCCGCTGGCAGTACTGAGGCGGCCGCCCTAGTCCCACCCCCTGCGCGACGCCTTCCGTTCGCCGCGCGCCTTCTTCTCCTTCAGGCGCCGCTCCTTCGCGCCGCGCGTGGGCTTCGTCGCCCGGCGCGGCTTCGGCCGGTGCGCGAGCGCCTCGAGGCGCGCGCGGAGCCGCTCGAGCGCAGCGGCACGGTTCTGCGGCTGGCTCCGCCGCTCGGTCGCGGTGACGACGACGCCCGTCGGCCGGTGGGCGAGCCGCACCGCGCTCTCGGTCTTGTTCCGGTGCTGCCCACCCGGGCCGCCGCCGACGTAGAACGACTCCTCGCACTCGGCGAGCAGCGCGGCGTCGTCTCGCGCGAGCGCGCGGCGCGCCGCGGCGCGGATCTCCTCGGGGACGGTCATGCGGGCTCCCTGCGGTTCGGGCGAACGGACACGATCCGGCCGTCGACGCCCCATTGTGCCCCGGGCGCCGGGGACGCGCGAGCGGTTCGGCGCCGCGGACGCGTCAGAGCCCCTCGGCGCGCCGCACGCGCCCGCGGTAGGCTCCGGACGTGTCCCGCCGCGCCGTCCGCCCCGCCGATCACGCCCGCTGGGTCTTCAACCGGCTCGCCGCCGACTACCGGCTCCGGCCCGGCTACCCGGACGCGCTGCTCGCCCGCCTCCTCGCGCTCGCGGGCGGGCCGTCGCCGCGCGTCGCCGACCTCGGCGCGGGCACCGGTCACCTCGCGCTGCCGCTCGGGCGGCTCGGCGCACGCGTCGCCGCGGTGGAGCCCGCGCGCGAGATGCTCGCCGCGCTCGCCGCCGAGGCGGGCCCTTCCGTCGTCCCGGTGCACGCGGCGGCGGAGGACACCGGCCTCCCCGCCGCGGCGCACGACCTCGTGGTGCTCGCCGACGCGCTGCACTGGATCGATCCCGAGCGCGGCGCCCGGGAGGCGGCCCGGCTCCTCGCCCCCGGCGGCGTCCTCGCGGTGGTGACCCCGCGCCTCGCGGCGACGCCGTTCCTCGATGCGCTCGCGGCCCGGATCGCCCGCGCGAACTTCAAGGCCCGCCCGGCCCCGCCGCCGGTCGGGCTCCTCTTCTCGACCGCCGGGATGCCGGCCCCCGCCGCCGAGCGCTTCGACGACGCGGTGTCGCTCGACGAGGCGCGCCTCGCCGCGGTGCTCCGCTCGCTGTCGTACGTCGGCCCGGCGCTCGGTCCGGCGGCGCTCGACGCGCTCCTCGCGGACGCCCGCGCGCTGGCGGCGAAGCACGGCGGCGCAGTGTGGGCGCGGGAGATCACGCTGTGGTGGGCGAGGGCCGGTTGAGCGGTCCACCCCCGCACCCCGTCGCCCGATAGACGAAGCCCCCGGGACGCGGGGCGGCGTCCCGGGGGCTTCGCGCGCAGCGGGCGGAGGCCCAGCCAGCCGCGCCCGCGCACGACACGTCACTTCTGGCTCTCGAGCTCCATCTCCTTCGCGGTGAGCGTGGTTCCGGAGAGCGCCGTCGCGTCGCGCCCGCGGACCTTCACCACGGTGACCCCCGGCGTGATCGCCGCGAAGAACGCCGCCCGGTCCAGCGGGGCGTCGGCGGCGGTCTCGGCGTGGAATTCCGTCGAGGCATCGCTCGCGGCGGTGAGGCCGAGGATGCCGAGCGAACCCGCCGCCGCGTCCGCCGAGGAGACCACGCCCTGGAGCACGAGGCGGGTGTCGTTGGTCGCCTCGATGCGCGTCGCCACGAGGCCGGCGCCGCCGCTGCGCGGCACGCCGCGGACCTCGATCGTCGTGCCGGCCGCGAGCGCGGACGGGGAGATCCGCCACTCGGTGAGGTCGGAGACGCTGACCGGGATGCCGAGGAGGGAGAGCGTGCCCGCGGCGCCGGAGATCGCGACGTCCGCCGCCGCGCCCTGGAGCCGGTACGCCGCGCGGAAGGAGACCTTCTCCGCCTGGAGGACGCCGGCGACGAGCGCGTGGCCCTCGACCTCGACCTTCACGCCCGGCGCGAGGTCGGTGGGCGCGCCGAGGTACCACCGGGTCGTCGCGGTGGTGTGGACCGCCTGGCCGTCGACCACGAAGTCGCTCGAGGTGCCGGACGAGACGATGCCCTCGATCTCGACCTCGGTGGCCTCGCCCTCGCCGCGGTCCTCGAGCGAGACCGCGGCGGCGACGATGGCGCCGCCCTGCGGCGCGCCGGCGGAGCGGACCTCGACGTACGAACCGTTCGCGATCCCGGCGGGGAGCGCGACGCCGGGGGCGAGCGTGACCGTCCACGCCTGCGCCGCGTCGGGGGAGATCTTCAGGGTGAAGCCGGCGGCGGAGAGGTCGGACACGAAGCCCTTCAGCTCGAGGTCCTCGCCGGTCGCGTCGTCGTGGTCCACGCGCGTCGCCCGCAGCCCGCCGCGATCGTCGGGCACGCCCGAGATCCGGACCCGCGACCCGCCCGAGACGCCGGCCATCCGGGAGCCGTCGGGGAACTCGGTCGAGTCGTCCACGCGGACGGTCTGCCCGCCGACGACGAGGAAGTCGGTGCCCTTGTCGTCGACGCGGCCCTTCGCGACGTCCTCGAACTCGACCTCGGCGGCGGTGCCGGTCCGATCGTCGAAGGTGCCTTTCACGGTGACGACCATTCCCTTCTCGAGCTCGGACTCGGGCCGCTGCGCCTTCTCGATGTGGACCGTCGCGGAGCGGGTGTCGATCCTCGTCCCGTTCACGGTGATGGACCCCGCCGCGCGCTCGGTGATCGCGCCGCGCGTGAGCTGCAGCCCCGCACCGCCCCCGCCGGGTCCGGTGCCGGAGGAGGAGGAGCCGGAGCCGCCGCAGGCGAGGGCGGAGGTCACGAGGGCTGCGAGGACGGGTGCGAGGGGGCTGCGCTTCATGGTGGTGATCCTTTCGTCGTTCCGGGCGCATGCGCGGGCGCGCGTTCGCCCCGGGGTCGTGGCGGCGTCACGGCGCCGCGCTCGACGTGAAGGACACCGGGCGCCCGCTTTCCGGACGCCCTCGATTGCCCGTGGCCGGGCGTGGAGGCCGAGGGTCGGCGCTATCCGCCGAGCCGGGCGTGCTCCTCGCGCCAGCGGGCGACGGCCTCGAGCCGCTGCGCGCGCTCGGTGTCGAGGTGGCGGCGGAGGGCGGCGTCGAGGCGGCGGTCGAGGACGAGGTGGGCGCTCCAGGTCTCCGCGGGCTCGAAGCCGCGCGCGATCTTGTGCTCGCCGCCGGCCCCGCCCTCGAAGACGGAGACGCCGCGCCGGATGCACTCGTCGATGGAGTGGTACAGCGCGACGTTGAAGTGGAGGAACGGGTGCTCCTCGACGCAGCCCCAGTACCGGCCGTAGAGCCGCGTCGGGCTCGCGAGGTTGAACGCCATCGCGACGAGGCCACCGTCGCGGCGCGCCTCGACGACCTCCACCGCGTCCGGCAGGCCCGCGATGACGCGCTCGTAGAAGGCGCGGTTCACGAAGCGCATGCCCCAGACCATCTTGTCCGTCGTGGCCCGGTGGAGCGCGAAGCACGCCTTGGCCCAGCCGGCGGGATCCCGGACGAGCTCGTCGCCCCGCACCGTCCGGATCGCGATGCCCTGCCTCTCCGGCATGCTCTTCTCCCGGCGGATCGCGTTCCGGCGCTTCGACGGGAACCGCGCGAGGAAGTCCTCCGGCGTGCGATAGCCGTCGTTCCTCCAGTGGTACTGGAAGTCGATGCGGAGCGCGAGGCCGGCGGCCTCGAGCTCCCGCGCGTCCTCCGGATCCGGGAACAGGGCGTGCACGCCGTGGATGCCCTCGTCGGCGCAGAGCCGGCGCGCGGCCTCGACGACGGCGTGGACCATCGCGCCGCGATCCTCGCCGGGGGCGACCAGGACGCGCCGCCCGGTCGCCGGGGTGAACGGCACCCCGAGGACGAGCTTCGGGTACCACGGCGTCCGCCCGCGGGCGGCGACGGACGCCCACTCCCAGTCGCGGCCGAAGTCGCCGTCCGAGCGGTCGCGGGCGTACGCGGGGGCGGCGGCGACGACCTCCCGGCGGCGGCGCACGACGAGGTGGCGGGGCACCCAGCCGGCCCGCGGGGTCGCCGCGCCGCTCTCCTCGCAGGCGAGGAGGAACGCGTGCCGGAGGAAGGGGCTCGCGCGGTCGGGCTCGTGCGCGAGCAGCGCGTCCCACGCGGCGGCGGGGATCTCGGAGAGGGCGCCGTGGACGGAGACGGTGAGGCCGGTCACGGGGGACCTTTCTAGCGCGCCCCGCGCGCGGGTGCCGAGGACGCGCCCTCGCCCCGCCCGGGCCTTCGAACGCGGGCGACCGCCCGTTACTACCTTCGCGAGAGATGCGGCTCGCGACGGTACGGGACGGCAGCCGCGACGGGCGGCTGGTGGTGGTCCGCCGGGACGGCGACGCCGTGCTCGACGCGCGGAGCGTGGCGCGCACGCTGCAGGACGCGCTCGACCGCTGGGACGCGTGCGCGGCGTCGCTCCGGGCCCTCGCCGCGACCCTCGACGCCGGGGACGTCGACGGCGAGCCGCTCGATCCCGACCAGCTCCTGTCACCGCTCCCCCGCGCGTACGAGTGGATCGACGGCTCCGCGTACCTGAACCACGTCCGGCTCGTGCGGAAGGCGCGCGGCGCCGAGCCGCCGCCGACGCTGGAGACCGACCCGCTCGTCTACCAGGGCGGATCGGGCGTGCTCCTCGCGCCCACCGAGGACATCCCGCTCCAGGATCCTGCCTGGGGGCTCGACCTCGAGGGCGAGGTCTGCTGCATCCTCGGCGACGTGCCCCGGGGCACCCGCGCCTCCGAGGCCGCCCGGTGCGTGCGGCTCCTCTGCCTCGCGAACGACGTGACGCTGCGGAGCCTCGTCCCGGCGGAGCTCGCGAAGGGCTTCGGCTTCTTCCAGTCCAAGCCGGCGACGGCGTTCTCGCCGTTCGCCGTGACGCCGGACGAGCTCGGCCCGGCGTGGCGCGACGGCCGCGTGCTACTCCGCCTGACGGTGCGGTGGAACGGGAAGGTCGTCGGCGACCTCGACGCCGGGCCGGAGATGCACTTCTCGTTCCTCGACCTCGTCCAGCACGTGGCCAAGACCCGTGCGTTCACCGCGGGGACGATCCTCGGCAGCGGCACGATCTCCAACGCCGACCGCGCGCGCGGGTGGTCCTGCATCGCCGAGCAGCGCGCGCTCGAGCTGATCGACCACGGCGAGGCGACGACGCGGTTCCTGGCGGCGGGCGACACCGTCGAGCTCGAGATGCGCGACGGCGCCGGCCGCAACGTGTTCGGCACCATCGCCCAGCGGGTGGTGCCCGGATGACGACCCTGCGCCTCTACTCCTACTGGCGGTCCTCCAGCTCGTGGCGCGTCCGCATCGGCCTCGGGCTGAAGGGGCTCGCTTACCAGTGCGTCCCGGTGAACCTCCTCACCGGCGAGCAGCACTCCGAGGCGCACCGCGCCCGGAGCCCGATGGGTCAGATCCCGGTGCTCGAGGTCGAGGAGGACGGCCAGGTGCTCCGGCTCGTCCAGTCCATGGCGATCCTGGAGTGGCTCGACGAGCGGTTCCCGGACCCGCCGCTCCTCCCGGCGGACCTCGCCGGCCGCGCCCGCGTCCGTTCGCTCGCGGAGCACGTGAACTCGGGGATCCAGCCGCTCCAGAACGCCATCGTGCTGCGGATGCTCAAGGAGCGGCACCCCGGCTACGAGAAGGAGTGGGTCCGGCACTGGATCACCGTCGGGCTCCAGGGGCTCGAAGCGGCGGTGAACCACGGCCCGGTGAGCCGGTTCTGCCACGGCGACGCGCCGGGCCTCGCCGAGTGCTACCTCGTGCCCCAGATGTACAGCGCGCGCCGCTTCGGCGTAGACGTGGCGCCGTTCCCGACGCTCGGCCGGATCGAGGAGGCGTGCCGCGCGCTCGCGCCGTTCCAGGCGGCCGAGCCCGACCGCCAGTCCGACGCCCCGCCCGAGAGGACGCCATGACGACCGCCGCCGACAGGCTCGAGCCGCTCGGGATCGTCCGCATCGAGGCCCTGCACTACTACGTGCACGACCTCGCGCGGAGCCGCCGGTTCTACACGGAGAAGCTGGATTTCGCCGAGGTGGCGCGGAGCACGGCCGCGCTCGAGGCGGAGGGCAGGCAGCGCTCCGCCGTGTTCGAGGCGGGACAGGTGCGCATCGTCTGCTCCGAGCCCGCCGGCGAGGGCGGGCGCGCGTGGCGGTACCTCCGCAAGCACCCCGACGGCGTCGGCACGGTGGTGTTCGAGGTCGAGGACGCCGCGCGCTGCTTCCGGCTGCTCGAGGAGCGGGGCGGGACGCCGGTCACCGACGTCCAGGAGCACCAGGACGACGGCGGGACGCTCCGCACCTTCAACATCACCACGCCGCTCGGCGACACCACGTTCCGGTTCGCGGAGCGGAAGGGCTACCGCGGGATCTACCCCGGGCTCGACCGGCTCGAGGCGCCGGAGGGCGGGAGGAACGCGTTCGGCTTCGGCCAGGTCGACCACCTCACGCAGAACTTCCAGACGATGAAGCCGGCGCTCCTCTGGATGGAGCACGTCCTCGGGTTCGAGGAGTTCTGGGAGGTCCAGTTCCACACCAAGGACGCGACCGCCGCCGACGCGCGCCGCCAGGCGCTCCAGGCGCAGAAGGGCTCGGGGCTCCGCTCCATCGTGATGAAGGACCCGCGCTCGCCGGTGAAGTTCGCGAACAACGAGCCGTGGCGGCCGGCGTTCAAGTCCTCCCAGATCAACGTCTTCAACGAGGACCACCGCGGGGACGGCATCCAGCACGCGGCGCTCACGGTGGAGGACATTCTCTCCGCCGTGCGCGGGATGCGCGCCCGGGGCGTCGAGTTCATGCCGACGCCGGCGTCCTACTACGAGGCGCTCCCGGAGCGGATCGCGCGGACGGGCATCGGGCGCATCGACGAGGACGTCCGGACCGTGCAGGAGCTGGAGATCCTGGTCGACGGCGCGGGGCCGCACTCTTACCTGCTCCAGATCTTCCTCCGCGACGCGGCCGGCCTCTATCACGAGCCCGCGGCGGGGCCGTTCTTCTTCGAGATCATCCAGCGCAAGGGCGACCAGGGGTTCGGCGCGGGGAACTTCCGGGCGCTCTTCGAGTCGATCGAGCGCGAGCAGGTGAAGGAGGGCCGGGCGTAGCGCCCGCGCGGCGCGCATGCTCGACCGGATCGTCCAGGGCGCGGTGCCGAGGAAGCACCACCTCGCCTTCCGCGACGCCGAGGGGCGGCTCCTGTACGAGGAGGCGTACACGCGCGCCGGCTTCGACGGACCGTACACGCTCGCCTACCACCGCGGGCGGCCGCACGCGGTCCACGCCGTCGAGCCGCGCCACGGGTTCCCGCTCCCGGAGGCGGGCCCGGCGCGCCGGCTCGAGAAGCGCCACTACCGGACGCAGGACCTCGCGCCGCGCGGCGGCCCGCTCGTGGACGCCCGGGTCCCGCTCCTCTTCAACGCGGACGTGACCATCGGGCTCGCGACGCCGACCGCGGCCGATCCGGTCTACCTCGCGAACGGCGACGCGGACGACCTCTACTTCGTCCAGGAGGGCGGCGGCCTCCTGCGCTCGCCCCTCGGCGATCTCCGGTTCGGGAAGGACGACTACGTCTACGTCCCGAAGGGCCTGCTGCACCGGTTCCTGCCCGACCCCGGCCCGCAGCGCTGGCTCGTGCTGGAGTGCGCGGGCGGCGTGCACCTGCCGTCGCAGTGGCGGAACGAGACCGGGCAGCTCCGCATGGACGCGCCGTACTCGCACCGCGACTTCCGCCGGGTCGAGTGGAAGGGGCCGCAGGACGAGGGCCTCCGGGACCTCGTCGTGAAGCGCGCGGGCGCGTTCCACGGCTTCCGCTACGACGCGCCGCCGCTCGACGTCGTGGGCTGGGACGGCGCGCTCTATCCGTTCGCCTTCCCCATCCTGAACTTCCAGCCGCGCGCGGGGCTCGTGCACCTGCCGCCGACCTGGCACGGCACGTTCGCGACGCGGGGCGCGCTCGTGTGCTCGTTGGTGCCGCGCCTGCTCGACTTCCACCCCGAGGCGGTCCCCTGCCCGTACCCGCACGCGTCGGTGGATGTGGACGAGGTCCTGTTCTACGTCCGCGGCGAGTTCACCTCGCGGCGTGGCGTCGGCGCGGGCTCGATCTCGCACCACCCCGCCGGCACGATGCACGGGCCGCACCCCGGCGCGTACGAGGCGTCCATCGGGGCGAGGAGCACGAACGAGCTCGCGGTGATGCTCGACTGCTACCAGCCGCTCGCGGCGACGCCGTTCGCGCTCGGGATCGAGGACCCGGGATACCAGGAGAGCTTCATCGGGTGAGCCTCTTCGTGCTTGCAGCCCCGCTCGCGCCTGCGAGCGGAACAGGTGGGAGCCATGACATCACCTCCGCCGTTCGCGGCCGACACGGAGTGGATCGCCAGGACCGACACGGTGGCGGTGCGGGTGAACACCCTCGCGCCCGGCCAGGGCTCGCCCTGGCATCTCCACACGGCCGTCACCGATGACGTCTTCTCCCTGGACGAGGGGATCGAGGTGGGCCTGCGGGAGCCGGACGAGACCGTCACGCTGGCTCCGGGTCAGCGCCAGCGGATCCCCGCAGGACGTGTCCACCGCGTCGTCAACCGGGGCTCCGCGCCGGCGCGTTACCTGCTCGTGCAGGCCACGGGGCCCTACGACTTCGTCGAGGTTCCGGGGTAGGAGGGAGGAAATCCTCGGTCCGCCGGCCCGCGCCGCGGTACACCCCGCACATGCCGTTCCGCGTCACCCGTCCCTACGCCCCGCGCCCGGTCGCGTACCGCGGCGTCGTCGAGCACCTCGGCTACCGGCTGAAGCGCTACTCGATCTGGCTCCCCGGCGAGACGTTCGCGGAGGCGCGCTTCCGGGCGGGCCGGGGGCTCGCGCTCTCGGCGGTGCCCGAGCCGGCGGTGACGGCGGAGCGGCCCGGCGTCGGGTTCCTCGTCGAGCACCAGGGCCGCGACATGGACTTCGTGGTCGTCGCCTGGTGGGACCGGGAGAACGAGCTGCCGGTCCGGATCATCGTCTGCGACGAGCACGGCGGCTGGCGGCCGGCGCGCGACGAGTCGTTCTGCGTGTGGGACCTGCAGGTCATTGCGGCGGAGCGCGACGCGTACGTGGAGACCGTGCTCACGCCGGGGGGCGGCGGAGTGGAGGGGTATCTCGGGCGATCGTGGGCGGGGACGTAGGCCGTGTTCAAGGGCGAGTGGAAGGGGTGGCTCCTCATCACGGTCGGCTGGGTGATCCTCGGGCTCATCGCCTCGGTCATCGCGGTCGACGTCATCGGAATGCTGCGGTAAGGACCCCGGCGAACGCTGCGGAGTGGAGAGCGTTCGTGACGCCCTAGTCGCCGATGGGGCGGCGTACCGGGAAGGCACGCGTCGCGGTCGGACGGGCGCCCCCTCACCCCGGCCCTCTCCCCCACGCGATGAGGCCGCGCGGGGGAGAGGGAGGTCTTCTGGCGCTTCGCGCCGGGGAGAGGGACGATCTTCGGAGGCGCGCGGGAGGGCCAGATGCTCCCGGGCGCGCCGCCGCTCCCGGCGGACGGTGGCCCCGGTCGCCGGGAGGCGCCGCGCCATACAGTCGGGGAGGCCCCCTCGCCCGCGCGCAGCCGCGTCGCTGCGTACGGAACCGATCGACAGTACGCAAGCCGCGGTGCACGCGACGTGACACGCGAGCGCCCTACGGAGACGATCGCCTCGCGCGACGCACGGGACGTCCCCGGGCGCGAGCGTGGCGCGTCCGGGCGTGCCGCGGCCCCGCGCGCTTCGGCGCCCGATCGACATACGGCGCCCGGTCGCGAGTCCGCGGCGAGCACGGACGAGGGGGCCTCACCGCGGGCGCGGCGCCGGGCCCGGAACGCTCCGCGGGAGATGCCGACGGCGAAGGCAATTGGGCGCGAAGGCGAAGGGATCTGCGAACGCGACCGCAAGGCGAGGGGGAACGCGAACGGGACCGACGCGTTCGAGCGGGACCGTCCTGCGGCCGCCCCTCACCCCGGCCCTTTCCCCAGGCGATGACGCCGCGCGGGCCCCGTCACCCGGCCCTCTCCCCCGCGCCTTGGCGCGGGGGAGAGGGAGGGGTTCAGGACGCTCTCGCGCGTCCGCGCGTGCCGCCGATCCGTCCCCGAGAGCTGGACGGATCGAAGGGTGAGTCCACTACGCCGGAGCGGGGATCGGCGTGAAGGGCGAGTCGTAGGCGATGTTGCTGGTGCTGGGATCGGTGGTCAGGATGTTCATCCCGTCGTCGAACAGGACCGTCGGCGCGACGTATCCCGGGATCTTGCCCTGCCGCTTGAACCGTCCGCCGGAAACCGCGCTCAGCTCCTCGTCGCCGAGGATGGTCTTCTCGTTCCTTCCGTTCATGATCTCTCCTTGGTCTCCGCTCCGGGCGGGAACCGTTTCGTGAGTGTGTTCGCTGGGCGGGGGCGATCGGGTCCGTCCGTCGCTCCGTCCGTGGGAGAGACCGGCCGGGATCGGAAAGCTGACACGTCGACGCGGGCGCCCGCTCTCCCGACCGCCTATACTCGGCCCCGCATGGACCCGAGCAAGCCGACCATCCTCGTCGTCGACGACGAGAAGAACATCCGCCGCTCGCTCCGCATGGTGCTCGAGCCGGAGGGCTACGAGGTCACCGAGGCCGAGAGCGCCGAGGACGGCCTGAAGCTGCTGGAGGCCGAGCCCATCGACCTCTGCATCTTCGACATCCGGCTGCCCGGGATGGACGGCCTGACCCTCCTCTCGAAGGCGCGCGAGCTGTGGCGCGACCTCCCGGTGATCATGATCTCCGGGCACGCCGACACGAGCGACGTCGTGGACGCCGTGAAGCGCGGCGCGACCGACTTCTTCTCGAAGCCGGTCGACCGCGATCGCGTGCTCGTCTCGGTCCGGAACGCGCTCGCGCGCCGGAGCCTCGAGGAGAAGGTGAAGGACCTCGGGGCGCGCGAGCGCCGGTTCGCGGACGAGATGCTCGGCGAGAGCCCGGCGATGGCGAAGCTCCGCGAGGACATCGCGAAGGTGGCGCCCACGAGCGGCCGCGTCCTCGTCACCGGCGAGTCCGGGACCGGGAAGGAGCTCATCGCCGCGGAGATCCACCGGCAGTCGAAGCGCGCCGCCGGTCCGTTCGTGAAGGTGAACTGCGCCGCGATCCCGGGCGAGCTCATCGAGTCCGAGCTCTTCGGGCACGAGAAGGGCAGCTTCTCCGGCGCAGGCGCCCGGCGCCGCGGGCAGTTCGAGGTCGCGCACGGCGGCACGCTGTTCCTGGACGAGATCGGCGACATGAGCCTCTCCGCCCAGGCGAAGGTCCTCCGCGCGCTGCAGACCGGCGAGATCGTCCGGGTCGGCAGCGAGAAGGCGTTCACCGTCGACGTGCGCGTCGTGGCCGCGACGAACAAGGACCTCGAGGCCGAGGTGCGCGAGGGCACCTTCCGGGAGGACCTCTTCTTCCGCCTGAACGTGGTCCCGCTCCGCGCCCCCGCGCTGCGCGAGCGGCTCGAGGACGTCCCGCTCCTCGCCGAGCGGTTCTTCCAGCTCGCGGTGCGCGAGAACGGCATGCGCCCGAAGCCGGTCGATCCGGACGTGTACCCGCGGCTCGCCGTGTACCGGTGGCCGGGAAACGTCCGCGAGCTCCGGAACGTCTGCGAGCGCATGGTGATCATGAGCGGCGAGCGGATCACCGCCGCCGACGTGCCCGAGGGCGTGGGGCCCCGGGCCGCGCCGGCGCCGGCCGGCACCGGCGCCGCCGACCTCTCCCGGTACGGGGAGGTGCCGCTCAAGGAGCTCCGCGACCTCGTCGAGCGCGACTACATCCTGAAGAAGCTCGAGGAGCACGACTGGAACATCACCCAGGCGGCGCAGGCCCTGGGCGTCGAGCGGACGAACCTCCACAAGAAGATCAAGCAGCACGGCCTGTCCCGCGCCGGCCGCGGCGTCGCGCCCGCCGCGGGCGACGACGCGGGCGAGGACTGAGCGCCTCGCCTCCACGGCGCCCTTCGACTCCGCGCGGCCGCGCTACGCTCAGGGCGAACGGTGTAGACGGGGGGCCCCGGCCTTCCGCCCGCCCGCCCCCGCGTCCCCGCGTCCCCGCGTCCCCGCGTCCCCGCGTCCCCGCGTCCCCGCGTCCCCGCCCCGCCCATCCCCGCCGGCAGTCGTCCCCGCCGCACGCCTTGAGCGCGCCGCGCCGAGCTTCTAGACTGCCCGGCTGGCGGGGGCCGAACGAGGTCGCGGGAATGGAGCTCCGCCAGGAGGATCTGCTCGCCGTCGCCCGGCAGGGCGTCGTCACGCCGGCCCAGGCCGACGAGCTCTGGCGCGCGCTCAGCGCCGCTCCACCCGCGCCGGATCCCGTTCCCGTCGCGCCGTCGTCGACCGCCCGCGAGGTGCTCCTCCTCGCGGCGGGCATGCTCGCCGCCGCGCCCGCCGCGGCGGTCGCCCTCTCGACATGGGAGCGGTTCGGCGGCGCGGCGGCCGCCTTCGGCACGTCGGCGCTGGCCGCCGCCGCCGCCCTCGCCGGCGCAGGCACGCTCCGGCGGCGCGCGCCCGGCGCGAGCGCGGCGCTGCTCGCCGCCGGACTCGCCCTCGTGCCCTTCGCGGTGCACTGCGGCGAGCACTGGATCGGCTGGGCCGTGACCTCGCCGCCCCCGGACGATCTGGGCGACTGGCTCCTCGGGCATCGGCTTCCCCCCCTCGCCGCCGCCGCAGCCGCGACGGTGGTGGCGCTGCGGATCCTCCGCTACCCGGTGCTCGCGGCGGCACTCGCCGCCATCGCCTGGTTCGCGGCGATGGACGCGGCGCCCGCGATCTTCGGCCCCTCCCCGACGTGGACGCAGCACGCCCTCCTCTCGACGCTGCTCGGGCTCGCCGTGCTCGGAACCGGCTTCGGCCTGGACGGGCGCACGCGGCGCGACCACGCCGGCTGGCTCTACGTCGCCGGCCTCGTCTCGTTCTGGGGAGGCCTCACCACGGCGCAGTCGGCGAGCCGGACGTCGCTCGTGCTGTACGTCACGGTGCAGCTCTGGCTGCTCGCCGCCGCGCTCCTCGTCCGGCGCCGGGCGTTCGCCATCGCGGGCGCGATCGGGCTCGCCGGCGCGGCGGGGCGGATCGCCGACGCGACGCTCGAGCCCGCGGCGCTGCCGGTCGTCTTCGCGGCGGTCGCGGCCGCCCTCGCCGGCGGAGCCGTCCTCTGGATCCGGCACGAGGCGCGGATGTCCGGCGCCGTGATCGAGCGGCTGCCCCGGCGCGTCCGGCGGCTCCTCCCGCGGGCCGGCGCGCGCTGAAGCGGCGGCGGCGCCGCGGCCGCGTTCGCGGCGCTATGATGACGCCCCGTGCTCACCTCCCACGCGATCCCCGGCCTGCCGCCCGCCGAGCCCCGCGATCCCGCGACCGCCGAGCGCCTCGCCCGGCTCGGCAAGCGCTTCCCCGCCCGGGTGGACGCCATCGTCGCGGCGTGCCGCCTCGCGCCGGATCCCGACCTCGCCCTCGCCGGCGTGGAGCGGTTCGTCGACGGGGCCGGCGCGGTGCCGGAGGAGCCCGATCTCCTCGAGGCCCTGGCGCTGCTCGCCGGCGCGTCGTCGATGATCCCCGCGCTGCTCGCGCGGACCCCGCACCTCCTCCGCCGCGCGGCGCGCTCCCCCTGGCTGCTCAGGCCCCGCGCCGAGGCGGAGCTCCGCCGCGTCCTCGACCGCGCCGCGCGGCGCGTCGCGGCGGACGACGTCGCGGGGTTCCACCGGCTCCTCCGGCAGGTGCGCGCCCGCGAGGTGGTCCGCATCGCGCTCCGCGATCTCCGGCGGGCCCGCGTGAAGGAGGTCACGGGCGAGCTCTCGGCGCTCGCGACCGCTTGCCTCGACGCGGCGATCCGGTTCCACGACCGGCGGCTCCGGGCCCGGCACGGACCGCCGGCGGGGCTCGCCGACCGCGAGCCGGGCGCCGGCTTCTGCGCCCTCGCCATGGGGAAGCTCGGCGCCCGCGAGCTGAACTTCTCGTCGGACATCGACCTCATCTACGTGTACGACCGCGACGGCCAGACCACCGGAGAGAAGGCGGTCACCCACTTCGCGTACTACGCGAAGCTCGCGGAGCACGTCACGGAGGCGATCGCGAAGCCGACCGAGGACGGCTTCGTGTTCCGCGTGGACCTGAACCTCCGCCCCGACGGCCAGAACGGCCCCATCGTGAACAGCGTCCGGGCCGCCGAGCTCTACTACCAGTCGTTCGGGCGGTCGTGGGAGCGGAACGCGCTCGTGAAGGCGCGGCCCGGCGCGGGGGACCTCGAGGTCGGCGACGCGCTCCTGCGGAGCCTCGAGTCGTTCGTGTGGCGGCGCAGCCTCGACCTGGGCGTCATCGAGGAGATCCAGGCGATGAAGGCGCGCATCGACGCGCGCGCCGGCGGCGAGGGCAAGGACGACCTGAAGCTCGGGAAGGGCGGCATCCGCGAGGCCGAGTTCTTCGTGTCCGCGCTGCAGCTCCTGCACGGCGGCCGTGACGAGGGGCGCGCGCTGCGCGAGCGCGCGGTGCTTCCCGCGCTCGAGCGGCTGCTGTTCGCGGGCATCGTGCCGGCGAAGGACCGCGACGAGCTCGCGGACGCGTACCTCTTCCTCCGCCGCGCCGAGCACCGCGTCCAGATGGTGGAGGGCGCGCAGACGCACCGCCTCCCCGCGCCCGGCGAGCGCCTCGGCCTCGCGCGGTCGATGGGGTACGCCTCGGAGGAGGCGTTCGAGGCCGTCCTCGTGGCGCACCGCGAGCGCGTGGCCGGGCTGTTCGCCGGCCTCCTCGGCACGGGCAAGGAGGAGGTGAAGCTCGACCCCGAGCTCGCGCTCCTCGCCGAGGCCGACGTGGAGCCCCAGCGCCGCGCGGAGATCGCGGTGCGGCGCGGCTTCGCGGATCCCGACCGCGCCATCGCCGCGCTCGACGCCATGGCGCGGCGCCGGACGCCGTTCTCGCGCCTCGGCGATCCGGCCGCCGCCGTCGCGCTCCTCTCCGACGTGCTCGGCACGCCGGATCCGGACCAGGCGCTCTCGCACCTCGCCGACTTCGCCGCCGCGCTCCGCAACCCCGAGCCCTACTTCCGGATGCTCGGCGACCGGCGGCGCGTCGCCCGGCTCATGCTCTCGCTGTTCGGGACCTCCGACTTCCTCTCGAAGCGCTTCCTCCGCCACCCGGAGCTCATCGACATCCTCCTCCGCGAGGACCAGGTGCGGCTCGCGAAGGACCGGGAGACCTTCCGCCGGGAGGTGGAGGAGCGGCTCGCGACGGTGCCGGAGGACGACCTCCCGCTCGACGAGGTCCTGGAGCTCCGCCTCGGCGAGCTCCGGCGCTACAAGAACGAGGAGGTCCTCCGCATCGCGATCCACGACATCGCCGGGACGCTCGACCTGCCCGCCGTGTCGGGGCAGCTCACCGACCTCGCCGAGGTGAGCCTCGAGGCGTGCCTCGCGCTCGCGGAGACCGAGGCGAGCGCGAAGGGCGTCCTCCCGGCGGGCCGCCTGTGCGTCATCGGGATGGGGAAGCTCGGCGGTCGCGAGCTCGGCTACCACTCCGATCTCGACCTCATCTTCCTCTATCCCGGCGGGGCGAACGTCCCCGGGTACGAGCGCTACGCGCGCCTCGCGCAGCGCCTGATGTCCTTCCTGCAGATGCCGCTCCGCGAGGGACGCCTGTACCAGATCGACACGCGGCTGCGGCCCTCCGGGAACCAGGGGGCGCTGGTCATCGGCACCGATGGGTTCACGCGGTACCACGTCGGCGACGCGCTCCCGGGCGGCGAGGGGCGCGACGGCGCGATGGGTCACGTGCGGAGCCAGCTCTGGGAGCGCCAGGCGCTGCTCCGCGCGCGGCACGTCGCGGGCGACGCGGCGCTGTTCGAGGAGATCCGCGCGCGCGTCATCGTGCCGGTCGTGTACGGGCTGCGCGAGGACCGGGCCGCGCTCGCCGCCGAGATCCGGCGGATGCGCGAGAGGATGGAGACGGAGCTCGCGCGCGAGTCGTCGCGCGGGAAGAACCCGAAGACCGGGCGCGGCGGGCTCGTGGACGTCGAGTTCGCGGCCCAGTTCCTCCAGCTCGCCCACGGCCACGATCACCCCTCGATCCGCACCGGCTCGACGCCCGAGGCGCTCGGGAGGCTGCGCGCGGCGGGCCTCCTCCGCGAGGCGGACCACGAGGCCCTCGCGAAGGGCTACGACTTCCTGCGCCGCGTGGAGCTGCGGCTGCGGATCGTCCACGACTACGCGATCGACCACCTGCCGGAGCGCGGCCCCGCGATGCACCAGCTCGCGCGCCGGCTCGGCTACTACGGACCGGAGCCGGGCGAGCGGTTCCTCGGCGAGTACGCGCGCGTCACCGCCGCCGTCCGGTCGGCCTTCGACGCGGTCGTCCGCTGACGGACCGCGCGGGCGGGGTGAACCCCTCGCGAGGGGAGCGGCGCCGGAGGGGCCGCGCTAGTGCTTCCCGGTGGAGGACGTCCGGGCAGAGCCGGGGCGGATCGACCCGCGCGGGCGCCGCGGATCCCTGCGGAAGCGCCTCCTCGGCGCGCCGCGCGACCTCCGGGACCCCCGGACGTACCACGCGATCTCGCTCGTCGCCCTCCTCGCCTGGGTCGGCCTGGGCGCGGACGGGCTGTCCTCGTCCGCGTACGGCCCCGACGAGGCGTACCGCGCCATCGGGACGCACCACTTCCTCGCGCTGGCGCTCGCGGCCGCCACCGCGGTGACGGTGCTCGTCATCTCCCTCGCCTACTCGCAGATCATCGCGCGGTTCCCTTTCGGCGGCGGCGGCTACGTCGTCGCGACGAGGCTCCTCGGGCCGAGCGTGGGCGTCGTCTCCGGCGCAGCGCTCCTCGTCGACTACGTGCTCACCATCTCCGTCTCGACCGCCGCGGGCGGCGACGCCGTGTGGAGCTTCCTCCCGCCGGCCGCCGCGCCGTACAAGGTCCCCGCGGAGGCGCTCGCGATCGGGCTCCTCGTGGTGCTGAACCTGCGCGGCGTCCGCGAGTCGGTCACCGTGCTCGCGCCGATCTTCGGCCTCTTCCTCGTGACCCACGCGATCCTGATCTTCGGGGCGATCGGATCGCACCTCGGCGACGTCCCGGCGGTGGCGTCGCAGATCCACTCGGAGTACCGGACCGCGGTGTCGACCGAGGGGCTCGCGAAGGTCTTCGGGATCTTCCTCCTCGCGTACTCGATGGGCGCCGGCACGTACACCGGGATCGAGGCGGTCTCGAACGGCCTCCAGATCATGCGCGAGCCCAAGGTCGCGACCGCCCGCCGGACGATGACGTACATGGCGGTCTCGCTGTCCATCACCGCGGGCGGGATCCTCCTCGCGTACCTCCTCTTCCGCGCCGTGCCGCAGGAGGGGAAGACGATGAACGCCGTCCTCCTCGAGCGGTTCGCCGGGGGGTTCTCCCCCGGCGGCGTCGCCATCGGGCGCGGGTTCGTCGTGGGGACGCTCGCCATCGAGGCGGCGCTCCTCTTCGTCGCCGCCCAGGCCGGCTTCCTCGACGGCCCGCGGGTGATGGCGAACATGGCGACCGACTCGTGGCTGCCCCGCCGGTTCGCGGCGCTGTCGGAGCGCCTCGTCACCCAGGACGGGGTGCTCCTCATGGGCGGCGCGTCGCTCGCGACGCTGGTCCTCACCCGCGGCGACATCACCCACCTCGTCACGATGTACTCCATCAACGTCTTCGTGACCTTCTCGCTGTCGCAGGCGGCGATGCTCCGGTACTGGCGCCGGCACCGGCGGCCGGGCCGCGCCGGCGGCTTCGCGATCCACGGGCTCGCGTTCGTGCTCTGCGCGGGGATCCTCCTCGGCGTCGTCTGGGAGAAGGGCCGGCAGGGCGGCTGGGTCACCATCGTCGTGACGAGCCTCCTGGTCGCGCTCTGCTTCGCCATCCGCCAGCACTACCGCACCGTCCAGGGAAACCTCCGGCGCCTGGACGAGATCATGAACGCCCTCCCCGCGCACCCGGTCGCCGAGCACGGACCGCTCGATCCCCGCCGCCCGACGGCGGTGATGCTGGTCGGCGGCTACGCCGGGCTCGGCATCCACGCGCTGCTCACGGTGCAGCGGCTCTTCCCGGGGTTCTTCCAGAACTTCCTCTTCGTGTCGGTGGGCGTCATCGACTCCGCCACGATGAAGGGCGTCGAGGAGGTCGAGGAGATCCGCCGCCGGACGGAGGAGTCGCTCCGCCGGTACGTGGACCTCGCGCGGCGGCTCGGGCTCGCGGCGGACTGGCGGATGTCGGTGGGGACGGAGGCGGTCGCCGAGGCGGAGCGCCTCTGCCTCGAGGTCGGGCGCGAGTTCCCGCGCGCCGTCTTCTTCGCCGGAAAGCTCGTCTTCAAGGAGGAGCGCTGGTTCCAGCGCCTCCTCCACAACGAGACCGGCTACGTGCTGCAGCGGCGGCTCCAGTTCGCGGGGCTCAACACGATGGTGCTTCCGGTCCGGGTGCTCGAGGCGGCGTAGATCGGCCTGGTGCGCCGGCTCCCCACCTCGCGCGCGCCGCGCCGTCGTCTAGAATGGCCGCCTCGTGCCCTCCGGCGACCCCATCGACGCGCTCCGCGACGCCGCCCGTCCGTTCGAGGAGGCCGAGGCCGCCCTGGTCCGCTCCGTGGTGAGCACCGCGGCGTGGCTCTCCGAGCCCGACGAGGCGGCGCTCCGGTACGCGCTCAACCTCGCCCGCCTCGAGCGCGTCCGCGCGCCGGACGGCGCCGACGTCGATCTCGCGCCGGCCCTCGCGCCCTTCCGCGCCGACGTCCGCGAGCGGCTGGTCCCCGCCCTCCTCGCGCCGGGCGGCCCCGATCGGGCCCGCGTCGTCGGCCTGGTCGCGGATCTCTCGCTCCACGCCCGCGCCTTTCGCGACCGCGCCGTCCTGGCCTCGGCGGGGCGCCTCTCGCCCGACGCGCTCGATCGCGAGGTCTGCGAGAAGGCGCTCGTCCTCGTCTGCGGCGGCGGGGGCGGCGTCGCCTGGTCCTACCTCGGGGCGTTCGCGCTGCTCGACCAGTACGGGCTCGTCCCGCGCCTGCTCGCCGGCACGAGCATGGGCTCCGTGCTGCTCCTCTTCCGCGCGCGGCGGCTCCGCTGGCACGCCGAGGACGTGGACGCGGCGCTCCGCCAGCTCTCGTTCCGGAGCATCTTCCGCTTCCTGCAGACCGAGGCGCGCTACGGCGTGCCCGCGGCGATGCGCCTGTACCTGCGCGCCGCGATCGGCGACTTCCTGAAGGGCCCCGACGGCCATCCGCTCACGCTCGGCCAGCTCCCCATCCCGCTCGTGGTGGCGGTGACCGGGATCCGCGCGGGCGCGCTGCCCCGGGACCCGGCGGCGTACGAGCACCTCCTCGACGAGCACGGGCGCGCGCCCCGGCCCGGCGTCCTCTCGCGCGTGGTGTCGGACGTGCTCCAGGCGCTGACCGAGCTCCTCGCGCAGGGCGATCGGTTCGCCCGGATCTACCTCGGCGAGGATCCGGAGACGCGCGCCTTCGACGCGATCGACGCCGTCGGGTTCTCCTCGGCCCTCCCCGGCGTAATCCACTACGACGTGCTCCGCGACGACGAGCGGATGCACCGGCTGCTCGCCGCGGTCCTCGAGCGCCACGACGTGGCGCGGCTCTGCGACGGCGGCCTGGTCGACAACCTCCCGGCACGCGCCGCGTGGGCCGCGGTGCAGCGCGGCGCCGTCGGCACGCGCAACGCGTTCGTGCTCGCGCTCGAGGGCTTCGGGCCGAAGCTCGCGCACCCGCTGTGGTTCGGGCTGGAGCAGCTCGCGGCCAAGAACGTCGCCCGGAGCCGGCCCTTCGCGCACCACCACCGGTCCTTCCAGCGCGTGCTGTCGCCCCTGGAGATCGTGCCGGACGACGAGACGCTCCGGCGGGCGGTGCAGGGCGCGAAGGCGGAGCTGCACCCGGACCTGCCGTTCGTCGCGCGGATGGTCCGGCCGTTCGCGCCGCTGCAGGCGTAGGGGCACGCGGCCAGCGTGCCCGCTCGGGCCTAGGGCCCACCGCCCTCGGGCAGCGCCGGCCGTCCGGTGCGCGGGTCCCGGTCGGCCATCCCGATGGAGAGGAGCATCGCGCGCTCCTCTCCGGGCGCCAGCGCGCGGCCGTGCCACTCGAGGCCGATGAACACCTCGTTGCTGGCGAGCGGCACGCCCGGGCGCTGCAGCCCGGGCTGGTTCGCGAAGAAGACGAGGTCCGGCTGATCGTCCCCGACCCACGCGATGAAGTCCGCGGCGCCCGTCTTGGAGTCGACGATGCCCGCCCAGCGGTTCACGCGGGCGTCCACCTGCGACTCCTCCGTGACGATCCCGCCCGCGACCCAGCCCAGGTTCCCCTCCGCGGAGCCGAACTCGCCGACCCACGGCTCGTCGCCGTACGCGTAGGTGTAGGTGGCGGGGAGGTCGCCGAGGTTCACCACCCGGATGCCGAGCTTGAAGAACGGGCGCCCCGCGCGGAAGTAGGCGAAGCGGTCCATCCGCAGCCGCGCGCCGCGGCGCTCCAGCTCGTGCGAGCTCTCGAGGACGACCCGCTGCCCGTCGCGAACGAGGACGCGGCTCCCGAGGAACCTCCAGTACGACGGGTAGATCGGCGTCTCGTCCGGCAGGAGCCAGATCGCCTCGTTCACGTTGCACCAGATGTGCGTCCACCCCCGGGCGTCGTGGTGCGTCATCCCGCTCTCGTTCTGCGCGCCGGGATCCGCCGCGATGTCCGGGAGCGCGCCGCCCACGAAGAGGCCGTGCGGCGTCGCGCCCTCGCTGTCCTGGAAGCGCGAGAACAGCGTCACGAGCTCGGTGCCGTCCGCGAGGTGATTGCGGATGATCCCGCTTCCCTCGCGCTCGTCCCACTGGAGCTCGAGCCGCGGCGCCTCCGGCCCGGCGGCGCGCGCGGTGAAGAGGCGGCGGAGGGGCGAGAGCGGAACGCCGGCGACGAGCCGCGACCCGTCCCCGAGGAGCAGGTCGTCCTTGATCTCGAAGGTCGGCCCCTCCTTCCCGCGGAGCAGGTACAGCCCGTACCAGTGCCCCGCGATGGAGAGGCGCGTCATCGCCGCGAAGACGCCCGCGAGCGCGAGCGCCACGATCGCCGCGATGCGCGCGCTCCGCGCCCCGCGGCCCCCCCGACGGACCACCTCCCCGCCGGTCGACATCGAACCCTCCCGGCCCCGACCGCTTGCGCGATCACACCGGCTGGTTGAATCCGCACCACGCCTGAGGCATGTTCGGAGCTCCCCTCATACGCTCGGGCTCGCGAGATGATCAAGGCCGACAAGATCTGGATCGATGGGAAGCTGGTCGCGTTCGACGACGCGAAGGTGCACGTCCTCACGCACGCGCTGCACTACGGCGTCGGCGTGTTCGAGGGCATCCGCGCCTACAAGACGGCGGACGGGCGCTCGGCGGTGTTCCGGCTGAAGGAACACGTCCAGCGACTGTACGACTCCGCGCACATCGTGCTGATGGAGATCCCGGTGCCGCCCGAGCGCCTCGAGCAGGCCTGCGTCGAGGTCCTGAAGGCGAACAAGCTCGACGCCGGGTACCTCCGGCCGCTCGCGTTCTTCGGCGCGGGGGCGATGGGCGTCGGCGCCGGCGCGACGAACCCGGTCCAGGTGATGGTCGCGGCGTGGCCGTGGGGCGCCTACCTCTCCGAGGAGGGGCTGAAGAAGGGCATCCGCGCGAAGGTGTCGTCGTTCACGCGCATGCACGTGAACGTGAACATGGTCCGGGCGAAGGTGTCGGGGCAGTACGTGAACTCGTTCCTCGCGACGCGCGAGGCGGCGATGGCCGGCTACGAGGAGGCGATCCTCCTCGACACCGAGGGCTACGTCGCCGAGGGCTCGGGCGAGAACATCTTCATCGTGAAGAACGGCGTGCTCCAGACGCCGCCGCTCTCCGCCCCCGTCCTCGCGGGCATCACGCGCGACTCGGTGCTCCGGATCGCGAAGGACCTCGGTGTCCCGGTGAAGGAGGAGAAGTTCACCCGCGACTCGATGTACCTCGCGGACGAGCTCTTCATGACCGGGACGGCCGCGGAGGTGACCCCGGTCCGCGAGGTCGACAACCGCCGGATCGGCAAGGGCGAGCCCGGGCCGATCACGAAGCGGATCCAGGACACCTACTTCAAGGCGGTGCGGGGCGAGGAGCCCCGGTACCGCGAGTGGCTCACGCCGTACTGACGATCCGTCGAGACCGCGCGTTCGAGACCGCCCGTCGTGAGGACCGTTGGTGGTGAGCTGTCGAGCCACGAACGGATGCGATGGTCGCCTCGACCGGCCCCCGGCGGGCGGTAGCGCCGTGACACCCACATCGACGCCTTCGCCGCCTGTCCCACAGGCGCCCGGGCGCTCGCCCGCCGGCCGCCCGGAACAAAGCCGACCGCTCCCTCGTTCCATTCTCCCGGAAGGGCAAATTCGTTGACCTGTCGCGGACGATTCAGCTAGATTCCCCGCGCCTTTCCGGGGTTCGTTTTTGAAAATCAGCTGAGATGTCCGGGGGTTTGGAGCGGTCCAGGGCGAGGTCGCCCTCGCGACCGCAGGGCATCGAGGAGTGTCAGGGATGCGGACTCGATACGTCGACATCGACGATCGCATGGAAGACCTCGCGGACCGGCTCCGGACGGATCCGGAGCTCGAGCAGGACTTCCTGTCGAAGTACGAGCTGTCGTGGCTGTACCACGAGAACGCGCTCGAGGGCGTCGTCTACTCCGGCCAGGAGCTCGCGACGGCGCTCGATGGCGCGCCGCTCGCCGACGCCACGTTCGTGAGCGCCCTCCAGGAGATCCGGAACCACAAGACCGCGCTCGACCTCGTTCGCGAGGAGGCGCTCGCGAAGAAGCCGAAGCTGAACCTCACGCTCGTGAAGCGCCTGTACGAGGTGCTCGGGCAAGGGATCGACGGCCGGAGCGTCGCGGAGTTCCGCAAGGACATGCCGCTCCACCGCGCGTACTTCCACGACATCGCGCAGCCGCCCAAGATCCAGCCGCTCCTCCAGAAGCTGCTCGACGCGTGCGAGACCGCCGACTTCAAGACCGCGCACCCGATCCAGCAGGCCGCGAAGCTGCACCACGGCTTCATGCAGGTGTTCCCCTTCACGGAGAACTCCGGGCGCGTGGCGCGGCTCCTCGCGAACCTCGTCCTCTTCCACGCGGGCTACCGGCTCCCGGTCATCATCCACGCGACGGATCGGCAGCGGTACTACGAGTCCCTCCGCGTCCCGGAGGCGACCCTCCGCGACCTCACGATGGAGGCGCTCGACAACGCCCTCGCGCAGGCCGAGAAGCTCTTCGCCGACGCGCCGGTGCGCCGCCGCAAGGCCGCGCGCTAGCCGGGCGAACGCTCACCGAGGCGCGCCGCTCCCTCCGGGGGCGGCGCGTTTCTCGTTTCCGTGATGATCAGGGATGCCCCCCGTAAGAGGGGCCTCGCCTGGTTCGCGCGCACGGGCGTGGCTGGATCCCTGGCATCGCAGACCAGGCGATGGCGGGGGTTCCGCGGCCCCTCTGGCGCAGTCAAGCTATTGAAATCGCAGGGCTCGCGTCCAGTGCGGGTCAGGCGATGACCGAGCGTGGCGGGGCGGGGCCCGGCTATTGTATAGCTACGCCCCCCTATGCTCCTCGGTGCGCACGAAGGGATCGCCGGTGGGGTCTCGACGGCGTTCAGCCGCGCCGAGGCCGACGGCGCCGACTGCCTGCAGATCTTCACGCGCAACGCGCGCGGCTGGGCGGCGAAGCCCCTCGAGGACGACGAGGTGACGCGGTTCCGCGGTGAGGCCCGGCGGACCGGGAAGCCGGTCGCGGCGCACTCGTCCTACCTCATCAACTGCGCCGCCCCGGACCGGGTGATCCGCAAGAAGAGCTGGGAGGCGCTCGCGGACGAGCTCGGCCGCTGCGAGCGTCTCGGCATCCCCGCCCTCATCTTCCACCCAGGGAGCCACGACGACGTGGCCGAGGGGACGAAGCTGGTGGCGGAGGCGATGGAGCGGGCGCTCGATCGTGTGCCCGGCAAGGCCAAGCTGCTCGTGGAGACGACGGCCGGCCAGGGCACGAGCCTGGGCTGGCGCTTCGAGCAGGTCGCGGCGATCCGGGACCTGGTGCCGGCAGGGAAGCGCCGGCGCACCGCGGTCTGCGTGGACACCTGCCACATCCACGCGGCGGGGTACGACATCACGACCGAGGACGGATACGAGAAGACCATCGGCGAGCTGGATCGGGTCGTCGGGCTCTCGAACGTCCGGGCGTTCCACCTGAACGACTCGAAGAAGCCGATCGGGTGCCGGGTGGACCGCCACGAGCACATCGGCGAGGGCGCCCTCGGGCTCGCTCCGTTCCGCCTGCTCGTGAACGACGACCGGTTCGCGGAGACGCCGGGGTTCGTCGAGACGGAGTCCAGGTGGAAGGAGAACATCGAGGTCCTCCGCGGCCTCGTCCGGCGATGAAGTCCAGCCTGCCCATGCGTCACGCCTCCGAGGAACCGCCCAAGGCGCGGTCGCGCCCGCTCGTCCGGGCGGCCCGGATGGCCCTCTACCCGCGGTCCACCGAGGCCACCCGCGGGAAGCTCGATCGCCTCGTGCAGTACGCGAGGGCGCACAAGAAGGCCCTCATCCTCACCCACGACAACCCCGATCCCGACTCCATCGCGGCGGGGGTCGCGCTCGCGCACCTCCTCGAGAAGCTCGCCGGCGTCGAGGCCATCGTCGCGTACGGCGGGATCGTCGGCCGCGCCGAGAACCGCGCGCTCATCAAGGTCCTGAAGCTGCCGGTGGTGCCGGTCGCCCGCGTCGTCTTCGACGAGTACGACCTCATCTGCATGGTCGACACCCAGCCGGAGCAGGGGAACCACTCTCTCCCGGCGCGCCACTTCCCCGACGTGGTGATCGATCACCACCCCGAGCGCCCGGACTCGCACCTCGCGCCCATCGCCGACGTCGGCGGCCCCATCGGCGCCACGTCCACCGTCGTCGCGGAGTACTTCCGCGCGAGCGGGCTCAAGGTGCCGTCGCCGGTGGCGACCGCGCTCTTCTACGGGATCAAGGCGGACACGCGGGACCTCGGGCGGCAGACCACGCGGCAGGACGTCGACGCGTACCTGTGGCTCTTCCCGATGACGGACAAGGACGCCCTCGGGGAGATCGAGCACCCGAAGCTCCCGCTCGACTACTTCCGCCTCTACCACACGGCGATCGAGCGGGCGCAGGTGTACGGCGACGCGGTGGTCTGCGATCTCGCCGACATCTACGCGCCGGACATGGTCGCCGAGGTCGCCGAACGGTTCATGTCCCTCGAGGGCATGCGCTGGTCGCTCGCGTTCGGCGAGTACGAGGACAACCTCTACTTCTCGATCCGGACGGGCGATCGGCGGATGAACGCCGGCCGGCTCATCCGCGACGTCATCGAGGCGCGCGGGGGCTCCGCCGGCGGCCACGGCACGATGGCCGGCGCGCGGCTCCCGGTGAAGGAGCTCGGTCCCGTCGCGACGAAGCGGCTCAAGGAGGACGTCGTCAAGGACTTCCTCGACGCGTTCGGCCTGAAGGGCCGGAAGGGCAAGAAGGTCGTCTGAAGGGGCCCGTTCCGTGAGCCTGTCGAGCGACGGACGGGCGCGGCGGGTCGCGCTTCGATAGGTTCAGGCGAGCGGGGCTCACGCCTTGGTGTACCTCGATCACAACGCGATCACGCCCATGCGGCCGGAGGCGATCGCCGCCGTCCGTGCGGCGCTCGACGTGTTCGGCAACCCGAGCTCGGTGCACCAGGCCGGCCGCGCCGCGCGCGATCTGCTCGACCTCGCCCGCGCCCAGGTCGCCGCCGCGCTCGGCGGCGCGCCGGGCGAGATCGTCTTCACCTCCGGCGCGACCGAGGCAGCCGCCCTCGCGATCCGCGGCACCCTGGGTCGCTCGCCGCCCGGGCGGACCCGGCTCGTCGTCACCGCCGTCGAGCACCCGTGCGTCCTCTCGCTCGCCCGCATGCTCGAGCGGACCGGGACGCCGCTCACGGTGGTCCCGGTCGACCGGCGCGGCCTCGTGGATCCGGACGCCTTCGCCGCCGCGCTCGGTCCCGACGTCGCCCTGGCCTGCGCCATGCGCGCGAACAACGAGACCGGCGTGATCCTCCCGGTCCCCGAGCTCGCCCGGGCCGCCCGGGAGAGGGGCGTGCCCCTGCTCTGCGACGCCGTGCAGGCGGTCGGGAAGATCGCCGTGGACGTCCGCACCCTGGGGGCGGAGCTGGTGATCGTCACCGGCCAGAAGTTCGGCGGTCCCCGCGGCGCCGGCGCGCTCTGGGTCGCGAACGGGTTCCCGCTCGCGCCGCTCTTCGGCGGCGAGCAGGAGCGCGGTCGCCGCGCCGGCACGGAGAACCTCCCCGGCATCGCCGGGCTCGCGGCGGCGATCGACGCGGCGGTCCGGGCCCGGCCCGCGGACGAGCCGCGGATCGCGGCGCTCAGGGATCGCCTGGAGACCGGCCTCCTCGCGGCCGTGCCCCGGACGCGGGTGAACGGCGCCGGCGCGCCACGGCTCCCCGGCACGCTCTCGGTCACGCTCGACGGGTGCGACGCCGAGGCGCTCCTCATGGCGATGGATCTCGAGGGGGTCTGCGCGAGCGCCGGCTCGGCCTGCCACTCCGGCTCGACGAAGCCCTCCGGCGTGCTGCTCGCGCTCGGCCTCTCCGAGGCCGAGGCCCGCTCGACGCTGCGCCTCAGCCTCGGCTGGAGCAGCACCGCGGATGACGTCGCGGCCGCGCTCCGGATCGTGCCGCCGCTGGTGGCGCGGGTGCGGGCGGCGATCGGGTAGCGGCGCCTACCTCGCGCCGAACAGGCCCCGCACCACCGCCGCGATGGCGAGCGGCGTCCCGACGGCGGGGTCGTACAGGGTCGCGAGCTCGCGCGCGAACGCCTCCGCGGTGGGAAAGCGCCAGGCGGGATCGGCGGCGATGCAGCGGAGCACCATCGAATCGAGCTCGAAGGGCACCTCGGAGCGGACCTCGGAGGGCGCGCGGAGCGTGCCCGCGAGGATCCGCTGGCCGACCGCGTTCACGTCCGCGCCGGGGAAGGCGGGCGCGTTCGTGAGCAGCTCGAAGAAGACGGCGCCGAGCGCGAAGATGTCGCTGGCGGGCGTCGGCCGCGCGCCGCGGATCAGCTCCGGCGCGAGGTAGTGGATCTTCCCGACCGCGCCACCCGGGCTCGCCGCGGCGGCGCCGGCCGCGCGCGCCACGCCGAAGTCGCCGAGCTTGATCTCGCCGAGCCTGGAGATGAAGACGTTCGACGGGGACACGTCGCAGTGGACGATCCCGAGCGGCGCACCCGCCTCGTCGCGCCCGGCGTGCGCGTGCGCCAGCGCGTCGGCGACGACGTGCGCGACGTAGGCGGCGAAGTCGACGGGCAGGAGGATCCCGCGGGCGGCGCACTGGGCGAGGATCTGCTTCAGGTTTCGCCCGTCGACGTACTCCATCACGATGAAGGGCGTCCCTGCGGCGACGCCGGTCTCGAGCACCTCGACGATGCCGGGGTGGCGGAGGCGCCGCGTGATCTCCGCCTCCTGGGCGAAGAGCGCGACGTACGAGGCGTCCCGCGCCAGCTCCGGCCTGAGCCGCTTCACCGCGACGGTCCGGCCCGCCTCCGGACCGGCGACGGCGACGGCTCGGTACACCTCCGCCATGCCGCCCGTCCCCACGAGCGCCTCGATCGAATATCCGGAGAGATCGCTACCGTTCACAGAGGTCGGTTCCCGGCGCCCGGCGGCCTCCCGCGGCGAGCGCATGCGGGGGGCATTCTACCCGCGAAGGCTCGACACCTCGCTTGACAGGGCTGGCGTGGAGTCCTAGGATCAACTTGGTCAAAACCCCCCGTGAAATCGGGGAGTTAAAGCTCTTTTCCAGCCATCGAGCTGCCCCCTGCCGGGTTCGTGATTGGGTCCCCGCGTCGTTTGGGCCGACTTTGTGCCAAAGCGGAGCGCCCGCCCACGTCCATGAGCAAGCTCCCATGCAGCGAGGGAGAAGCCTACGGACGCTGGTGTACCGGGTGCCCCACCTGTAGAAATACAGGTCCAAACAACCGGGCCACACGGCTCACGCGGGGGGCTTTTTTTTTGACGGGAGTCGAGACCAGGTCGGGCGACGCGAAGCGCGCCCTCCGATCCGAGCTCATCGCCGTCCGCGCGCGCCTCTCGCAGGAGGAGCGCAGCGAGAAGTCCCACGCCATCGCCGAGCGGGTCGATCGCATCGCCGCCGTTCGCGACGCCCGCACGGTCGCGCTCTACGCGCCGCTCGGCACCGAGGTCGACTCCACCGAGCTCGCCCGCCGCATCGGCGCGCGCGGCGGCCGCGTCGTCTACCCGCGCTCGGTCGTGGGCGAGCGGCGTCTCGTCTTCTGCCGCTGCGATCCCGCGGAGCTGGTGCGCGGACCGCTCGGCGCCCGCGAGCCGCCCGCCGGAGCGCCCGAGGTGGCGCTCGCGGAGGTCGACTGCGTGGTGATGCCCGGTGTGGCGTTCTCGCTCGACGGCCTGCGGCTCGGGCGTGGCGGCGGCTACTACGACGCGACGCTGTGGGCGATGCCGGGCTCCGCGCGCGTCGGCGTGGCGTTCGACGTCCAGGTCGTCCCGTCGCTGCCCCGCGAGCCCCACGACGCGCCGCTCGACGCCCTGGTCACGGAGTCGCGCGCGCTCACCTTCGCCCGGGGCGCCCGGTGAAGATCCTCTTCGTCGGCGACGTGTTCGGGAAGCCCGGCCGGCAGGCCGTGCAGCGGCTCGTGCCCCGCCTCATCGCGCGCGAGGGGCTCGACCTCGTGATCGCGAACGCGGAGAACTCCGCCGCCGGCGCGGGCGTGACGCCCGACGCCGCCGAGGAGCTGCTCGCCGCGGAGGTCGACCTCCTCACGAGCGGCAACCACATCTGGTCGAAGCGGGAGATCGTGCCGTACCTCGAGAAGCCGGGCTCGCGGCTGCTCAGGCCGGCGAACTACCCGGGCGCGCCCGGGCGCGGCCGCGGCATCGCCTCGACGCCAGACGGCCGCCGGCTCGGCGTGGTGAACCTCGAGGGCCGCGTCTTCATGAAGGCGCTCGACGACCCGTTCCGCGCCGCCGAGGCGGAGATCGCTGCGCTCCGAGCCGAGGGCGTGACCGCGATCCTCGTCGACATGCACTGCGAGGCGACGAGCGAGAAGAACGCGATGGGCTGGTTCCTCGACGGCCGCGTCTCGGCGGTGCTCGGGACGCACACGCACGTGCAGACCGCCGACGCGCGGGTCCTCCCCGGCGGCACCGCGTTCGTCACGGACGTCGGGATGTGCGGGCCGTGGGACTCGGTGATCGGCGTCCGCAAGGAGCTCGTGCTCGAGCGCTTCCTCACGCAGCGACCGGTGGGGTTCGAGCCCGCGAAGCGCGACGTGTGGCTCCAGGGCGCGATCGTCGAGATCGACGACGCGACCGGGCGGGCCCGGTCGATCGCGCGGGTGCAGGAGCGGCTCGAGGAGTAGGGATCAGGAGACCACGAGCAGGGCGTGGTTCCGCTTCCCCTTCTGCAGCATCACGAACTCGCCGTGGAGCAGGTCGGCGGCCCCGAGCGTCCGCTCGGGCGCGGCGACGGTCTCGCCGTTCACGAGGAAGCCCTTCCCCTGGATCCCGCGGCGCGCGTCGCCCTTCGAGGTGGCGAGCCCGACCCGCACGAGCGCGTCGAGGACCCCGAGGCCCTCGAGCTCGGCGCGCGCGAGGTGCACGACCGGCAGCTCCTGCGAGAGGACGCGGAGCACGTCGGCGCCGGCCCCGCGGAGGTCGGTGCCGCCGAAGAGGAGCCGGCTCGCCTCGACGACGCTCCGCACCGTGTCGGCGCCGTGGACGCGCGCCGTCACGTCCTCGGCGAGGCGCCGCTGCGCCGGGCGCTTCCCCGGATCCCGCGCCTGCTCCGCCAGGAGCGCCGCGATCTCCTCGACCGGGAGGAACGTGAAGAACTTGAGGAGCCGCTCGACGTCGCGGTCGTCGGTGTTGAGCCAGAACTGGAAGAACTTGTACGGCGAGGTCCGGGCCGGGTCGAGCCACACCGCGCCGCCCTCGGTCTTGCCGAACTTCGTGCCGGCGGCGGTGGTGAGCAGCGGGAACGTGAGGCCGTGGACGCTCGCGCCCTCCTTGCGGCCGATGAGCTCGGTGCCGGCGGTGATGTTGCCCCACTGATCGCTGCCGCCCATCTGCAGCTCGCAGCGGTCCGCCTTGAAGAGGTGCCAGAAGTCGTACGACTGGATGAGCATGTACGAGAACTCGGTGAACGAGATCCCGGCCTCCATGCGGCCCTTCACCGAGTCCTTCGCGAGCATGTAGTTCACGGTGAAGTGCTTGCCGACGTCGCGGAGGAACTCCATCAGGCCGAGGGGCCGGAGCCAGTCGGCGTTGTTCCGCACGCGGGCCGCGTTCGCGCCCTCGAAGGAGACGAACCGCTCGAGCTGGCCGCGGATCGCGGCGACGTTCCGGTCGATCTCCTCGACCGAGAGGACCGGGCGCTCGGTCCGCTTCCCGCTCGGGTCGCCGACCATGCCGGTCCCGCCGCCCACCACGATGATCGGGGTCCCGCCCGTGCGCTGCAGCCAGGCGAGCGCCATCACGGCCAGCAGGTGCCCGACGTGGAGCGAGTCCGCGGTGGGATCGAACCCGACGTAGCCGGTGAGCGGGCCGTTCGCGAGGCGGTCCGGCAGGCCCGGCGTCGAGTCGTGGATGAGGCCGCGGGGCGTGAGCTCTTCGAGAAGCGTGCGCATGGGCGGCATAGATTAACGGATCTTCCGCCGCTGGGAGCCGCTTCCTGCGGCTGGACGCCTAGCGGCGCCGGCGCGAGGGAGGCGCCGCACGGGGCCGGGCGTGATGGGTCGCGGAGGGGCGCCGAGGGGTGGCCTTCTTCGCGGTCGCCTTCGGGTTCGAGGTCGCCTTCGACCTCGCAGCGGCACTCGGCGTCTTCGCGGTCGCCTTCGACTTCGCCGGTGCCTTCTTCGCCGTCGCCTTCGACTTCGCGGTCGGCGTCTTCCCCGGTGCCCTCTTCGCCGTCGCCTTCGCGCTCGACTTCCCGCTGGCCTTCATCGCGGTCGGCGCCGCCTTCGCGCCGGCCTCCCGCCCCACCTTCTTCGCGGGCGCGCTCACCCACGGACCTCCCTCTCCCCCCGCCTCTCCGGGGGGAGAGGGCCGGGGTGAGGGGGGCCCGCCGGCGACCGTCGCGGTCGCGGTGGTCGGGGTCGGGGGAGTCGGTCCGGGGCCCACGACCCCCGGGACGCGGGCCTCGGGCACGGGCACGGGCGCCGGGGTCGGGGTCGGCGTCGGGGTCGGGGATGCGCTCGCGGTGGTGCTCGTCCCGCGGAACCCCTTCCCCAGCACGTAGACCTCGTACGAGCTCTCGCGCGTCGCCTCCGGCCGCACGATGTGGAAGCTCTCGAACCGCGCCCGCAGCTCCCGGCGGAGCACCGGGAAGTCGCCGCCCATGAAGACCTTCGCGACGAACGCGCCGCCGGGCGCCAGCGTCTGCTCGGCCACCGCGAGCGCCATCCGCACGAGCTCGAGCGAGCGCGCCTCGTCGGTCACCTTGATGCCGATGGTCTTCGGCGCCATGTCGCTCGTCACGAACCGGAAGCGGCCGGGATGCAGCGCGCGGATCCTCTCGAGCGCGTCCGGGGCGAGCAGGTCGACGACGGCCGTGCGGACCCAGGGCTTGCCGAGGTTCCGGATCGGCTCGAGGTCGACGCCGACCGCGACGCCCTTCTCGCCGACGGCCTCCGCGAGGATCTGGAGGAAGCCGCCGGGCGCGGCGCCCAGGTCGAGCACGGCGTCGCCGCGGGCGAGCAGCCGGTGCCGCTGCAGGATCTCCTCGATCTTGAACGCGGAGCGGGCGCGCAGGCCGGCCTTCTTTGCCTTGCGGAAGTAGAAGTCCTTCGGGTCGTAGGGCTTGGCCATCCGTTGGTCCGTTGCCGGGGCTCCCCGGCGGCAGGTATCCTGACCGCTCGCGCAGAGCAGTCAAGCCGACATGTCCCGCACCCGGATCGCCCTGCTCTGCCTCCCGCTCGCCCTCGTCGGCGCGGGTCTCGCCGCCCACGCCTCGCGCCGGGTCCGGGAGGAGGAGCGCGCGCTCACGGCGCTCGCGGCGGAGAGCCAGGCCGCGGGACGGTCCTTCGTCGAGACGCTGCAGGGCGAGCACGCGGAGCGGCAGAGGCTCGTCTTCGAGAAGCGGCGGGCGGCGGCGCTCGGCCTCGCCGCGGCGCGGCGCGACCGGCTGATCGGCGTCCTCCTCGTCGGGGCGGCCCTGCTCGCCGCTGGAGCACTGACCGTCATGCGCCGGATCGCCGAGGAGGTGGCGGAGCACCGCGCCGACGTCGACGCCGCGGCGCCCGAACGCGGACCGGATCGGTCCCGTTGAGCGCGCATCCCCGCCGGGGATCGTCGACGAGAACGGTCCGAATTTCGTGAAGATTTTTGGCGTTGGAACCTTGACTCCCCGGGGCAGGAGATCGGATAAGTCGCGTCACCCGAGCGAAGCCCACGCGGCTCGACCGAAACGAGAGGACAACGGAACATGGCCCTGAAGATTACCGAGGAGTGCATCAACTGCGGCGCCTGCGAGCCGGAGTGCCCGAACCAGGCGATCAGCCAGGGTGACGACATCTACGTCATCGACGCCGGCAAGTGCACGGAGTGCAAGGGCCAGCACGACTCGCCCGCCTGCGCCGGCGTCTGCCCGGTCGACTGCTGCGTGGCTTAGTGTAGCCCGACCCGCGCCGCGCGCCCGGAGCCTGACGGCCCCGGAACACGTTGCCGCGGTGCGGTGTTGGAAGGAACGGCGGCCCCGAGGCCGCCGCCAGAGCGCCCCGCCTGGCTTCGAGCCGGCGGGGCGTTTTCCGTTTTAAGCTCCGCGGGCGCCGGGCAGGAACAGCGGCCCGCCCTTCCATGTCCGGTTCGCCCACGCGGCGGACGAGAGGAGATCTCCGATGGCCACCTTCATCACCGAGGAGTGCATCAACTGCGGCGCCTGCGAGCCGGAGTGCCCGAACAGCGCGATCACGCAGGGTGAGGACATCTACGTCATCGACCCCAACCTCTGCACCGAGTGCGTGGGGTTCCACGACGCGGAGGCGTGCGCCGCGGTGTGCCCGGTGGACTGCTGCGTGCCGGATCCGGCGCGGCCGGAGACCGAGGAGCAGAACTACGCGAAGCTCGCGAAGATCCACGCGGACAAGACGTTCCCGCCCCTCGCCGAGCTGCCCGCGAACCTCTCGCGGTTCCGCAAGTAGCGCGCCCACCGCGCGCCTGCCCGGACGCCCCGCGTGCCCACGAGGCGCGCGGGGCGTCGTCGTTTAAGGATCCGGCGAGGCGCCGCGAGGACGCGGGCGGCGCGCGCCGGAGGGCACATGGAGACGTTCACGGGGGGGCGACTCGTCGCGCGCATGCTGCGGAAGGAGGGCGTCGGCACCGTCTTCACCCTCCCCGGCCTGCACGTCGCGCCGATCTACGCCGGGTGCGTCGACGAGGGGATCCGCGTCGTCGACACGCGCCACGAGCAGGCGGCGGCGCACGCGGCGGACGCCTGGGCGCGCCTCACGCGCGGCGCCGGCGTCGCGATCGTGACCGCCGGGCCGGGCGTCACCGACGCGGTGACCGGCGTCGCGAACGCCTGGGCGGCGAGCGTCCCGCTCGTGCTCCTCGGCGGCGCGGCCCCGGCCTTCAACCTGGGGCGCGGCTCGCTGCAGGAGATGCCGCAGACGCAGCTCTTCGCCGGCATCACGAAGTGGTCCGAGCGCGTCCCCTCCCCCGAGCTCGTCCCGAGCTTCCTCGCGAAGGCGTTCCGCGTCGCGCGAGCCGGGCGGCCCGGCCCCGTGTTCCTCGAGCTGCCCTGGGACGTCCTCTCGAACGGGGCGGACGAGGCACTCGCGGAGGCGCAGGTCCGGTACCGCACCGACGCGCGGTCGCCGGGCGACCCCGCGAAGCTCGAGGAGGCCCTCGCGCTCCTCGCCCACGCGGAGCGGCCGGTGCTGCTCGGCGGGTCGTCGATCTGGTGGGACGACGCGGTCGCGCCGCTCGAGCGGCTCGCCTCGCGCACCGGGATCCCGGTCTACCTGAACGGCATGGGCCGGGGCTGCCTCCCGCCGGATCACCCGTCCTTCTTCCAGGGGTCGCGCAAGGAGGCGCTCGCCCAGGCCGACGTGGTGCTCGTGGTGGGGACGCCGCTCGACTTCCGGGTGGGCTACGGGACGGAGCCGACGTTCGCGCCCGGTGCGAAGGTCGTCCAGGTGGACGTGGACGCCGCCGAGATCGGCCGGAACCGGCCGATCGACGTCGGGATCGTGGGCGACGCACGGAGCGTGCTCGCCGCGCTCGAGCCCGCGGCGCGGCTGTCGTCCGGTGCCCTCGCGTGGCGGGCGTTCCTCCGCGAGAAGGAGGCGGAGCGCGCGGCGCGCCAGCGGGTCTTCGAGGAGAGCGATCAGCGCCCCATCCACCACTTCCGGCTCGCGAAGGCGCTCGACACCGTCGCCTCGCGCGCCGGCGACGTCACGTACGTCGGCGACGGCGGGAACGTCGTCGCCGTGGCGGCGAAGGTCCTGCGCGTCGAGAAGCCCGGCCGCTGGCTCGATCCCGGGCCGCTCGGCTGCCTGGGGGTGGGCGCGCCGTTCGCGATCGCCGCGAAGCTCCTCGATCCGGCGCGGCCGGTCTGCGTCGTCCAGGGCGACGGCGCGTTCGGCCTGAACGGGATGGACTACGACACCGCCGTCCGGTTCGGGCTCCCGATGGTCGTCGTGGTCGGCAACGACGCGGCGTGGGGCCAGATCCTCATCCCGCAGCGCGGGCTGTACGGGGAGGACCACGCGGTGGCGACGCGGCTCGCCCCGACGCGGTACGACCGGGTGGTCGAGGCGCTCGGCGGGAAGGGCGAGCACGTCGAGGATCCCGCGGACCTCGTGCCGGCGCTCGAGCGCGCCTTCGCGTCCGGGACCGTATACTGCGTGGACGTGGCGATCGACCCCGAGGCGGCCGCGGCGGCGGGCGCGGCGGGATACGCGGTCTAGAGATCTCGCCCGCCACCGCGCCGCGGCGGCGGGCTCACGGAGCGGAGGCGACGATGACACCGAAGGTGAAGCTGGACCGGAGCCGGGCGGCGATCCTGATCGTGGACGTGCAGGACCGGCTCACGCCGACCATGCCGCCCGAGGCGCTCGCGCGCGTCCTGAAGTACGGGAAGGCGCTCATCGGCGCGGGCAAGGAGCTCGGCCTGCCGGTGCTCGCGACGGAGCAGTACCCGAAGGGGCTCGGCCACACGGTGCCCGAGCTCCGCGACGCGCTCACCGCCGCCCCGCTCGAGAAGGTGCACTTCTCCTGTGGCGCCGATCCCGCCTTCGCCGCCGCCCTCGAGACGACCGGCCGGCGCCAGGTCGTGATCGCCGGGATGGAGACGCACGTCTGCGTCTTCCAGACGGCGCGCGACCTCGTGGCGATGGGCTACGAGGTGCACGTCTGCGCCGACGCGGTGTCGAGCCGGACCGAGGAGCACCGGAGGACCGGGCTCGAGCTGTGCCGCGAGGCCGGCGCGATCATCACGACGGCGGAGACGGCGATCTTCGACCTGCTCCACCAGGCCGCGACGCCCGAGTTCAAGAAGGTGGCGCCGCTCATCAAGTGACCGGTCCGCGGCGGTCGCGGGGATGGCGCCCCACCCCCGCCGACCGCCCGCAAGGGAGGCCGGCGTTCCCGGTTGACCCAAGGGTTTCGCGGTGCTACCTATCGCGTCCCCGCAGTTCCCGGGGCGTAGCGCAGCCTGGTAGCGCACTTGCTTGGGGTGCAAGTGGTCGCTGGTTCAAATCCAGTCGCCCCGACAATCGAACCGCCCGTCATCCGGTGGCTTTCCGGGGACGGGCGGTTCTCTTTTCGGGGGGCGGGTGCGTCCCGGGGTGCGCTTCGCGACCCGAGGGACTGAGCCGGCGCCTCTTCCGGCCGGCGTCGGCTTCACGGGAGCGTGCATGAGCCAGATCCAGGCACCGCCGGAATGGAAGGGCACCTTCGTTTCGACCCTCGACGCGCTCGAATTCATGCGCCGCCTCGACGACGAGGGCCGCCCCCTGAGCGTCTTCTTCGGGGAGTGGGATGTCAGGCGCTTCGGCGCGTTCGTGGATGGCCTCTGGGCCCACCTCTTCTTCTGCGGCGCGAGCAACCCCGGGTGGCAAGGCTTCTTGGATTGGCTGCGAATCCACCATGGCCTCTCCTCCGGCCCGTGGGAGGAGAAGTTCCTCGCCGACGCGGGCGGCGATCATCACGCAGCGATCCGGCGATTCCTGCGGGAGGCAGCGGAGTTTCGAGCGCGGACCCCGGCTGGCGATGCTTGAGTCCTACGACCGCACGCTCCCGTACCGGATCGCGTTCGGGCTGGCGTTCTTCGGTGCGTTGGCCTTGTGGGAGGTCTTCCGCCGAGGACGCGAGAGCCAGCGGCTCCGGGAGTACGGATTCCTGCTCTTCGCGACGGTCGCGTCGGTCGCGTTCGCGCTCCTGCACGACCAGGTCACCGCCACGATCTCTCCCGAGTACTTCCTCACCGCGAAGGGCCTCGCGAACGATCCCCGGCCTTTCCGGGCTGCGGTCGCGATCCTCGCGGTGAAGGCGTCGTACTGGGTCGGCCTGGTCATCGGCACGACGTTGCTCGTCGCGAACAACCCCTCGCCGCGGCGTCCGCAGATCGGCTACGCGATGCTCGTGAAGCTCGCGGCGCTGCCCCTCCTGTTCGCGGTCTTGGGGGCGGCGGTCGGCGCGGCGATGTTCCGGGGGATCGACCTCGGGCTTCGAAGCGCGGCGATCGCCGTGGTCGGGGCGGGCGCCGCGAGCCGGTTTCTCGTCGTCTGGGGCATCCACGCGGGCTCCTACCTCGGGGCGCTGGTCGGCGGCATCGCCGCGGTGACCATCGTCGTCCGGCGGCGGCGCCGGTTCGGCGCAGCGGCCGCGGCGGACATCGAGCACGCGCCCCTGGCGTAGGGGCGACGGGCGCCGCCGCCAGGTCGGTCGTGCTGAGCACGAGGCGCAGCTTCCCGTTCTCGACCGCGTAGATCTGGTCCGTCTGCACGCCGCAGTTGCAGCAGCCCCAGCTCGCGTGCACGTAGTCGACGCCCCCCAGCGTGAATCCCGTGCCCCCCCACCCCCCGAGATTCGGGCCCCCCCTCCCTCCCGTTGTCCAACGCGGACCCACCGGCCCCTTCAAGTTTTACCGTCCCGAACCACTCACCGCGCTCCCGTGACCCCCCACCTCACAGGTGAAACTCCTCGGCCGCCTCCGGCTGGTACTGCACCGCCTCGACCTCGAGGACGGCCATACGGTCGTCGCGCAGCGGCCACCCAAGCACCGCGCCCTCGGACAGCCCCAGCAGCGCGACGCCGACGGGAGAGAGCACGGAGACGCGACCCGCGCCCGCGCGCTCTTCCCCGGGGTAGACGAGGACGACCTCGCGGCGCTCGCCGCTCTCGGTGTCCCTCAGCACCAGCCGCGATCGCATGGTCACGACGTCGCCGGGGATGCGGTCGGGCGGAACCACGATCGCGCTGCGAAGCGCCGTGGCGAGCAGCTCGAGCGCGCCGTCTCGCGGCGAGTCGCCCCCGAGCGACTCCAGTAGGCCGCGCGCGAGCGCAGCCCGGAGCCTCGCCGCGTCCTGCTCGGTGACCAGCAGGCGATCGGTGCGCCAGGAGCCGACCTCGTCGACGATGAGGCGCTGGTCGTGCTTCACGGCATGACGGGACATGTGCTTCCTCCTCTCCGGGTGAAGGAGGCACCCGGCGCGCTCCGCGCGTCGAGTGCTCCGTGGTCAGCGCTTCGGTGGCGCGGTGGGTTGCTGGAGCGCAACGCACCGCTGCTTCGTCTCGGTCCTCCGCCGGGCGTTCGCCGTGCGCGCCCTCTCACGCGGGCGGCGCAGGCCGCGTCAGGGCCGCCGGGGTGGGTGTCGGTCGGCAGGGCGCGCGAGCGCCCGCCGGATCGTCACGAACGCGTCCTCTGCGCGGCAGAGCACGTGCTCGATCCGCCACCCGCCCTCGACCCTCCGCATCCGGAGGCAGTTCACCCCGCGCGACGCCCGCGACGCGTGGACGGCCTCGTACGTGCTCATCGCGACCGCGACGTCGTCGACGACGTGGACGGTCCTCTCGAGCTCCGTGACCCGCAGGTCGCGCGCGCTCCGTCTCCCCGCGGCGACGAACTCGCCCGCGGGCACCGCGTCGCCCTCGCCGGCTCCCCCACAGTCGAGGAGGGCGCCGCGCGCGAACAGCGCTTCGAGCTCGTCCCACCGCTGCTCGCCCGGCGGACCCGAGGGCGCCGCGTAGAAGATGCGCAGCAGGCGCTCGATGGCGAGGAGGTCCGCCGGAGACACGCGCGCGGCCAGCGGATCGCGCGACGGATCCTCGTCCGCTCGCCGCTCGCCCTGCGCCCGCGCCCGCCGCAGCGCCGCGAGCTCGCGCCGCGCACGGTAAGCCACCGCGGCGGCCACGACCGCCAGCGGGAACGGCGCGGTCACGAGCGCGTGTACGACCGCGCTGTCGCTCGCGCGAAACCCCGCCGCGCTCGCGACGACGCCCGCCATCCCGAGCCCGATCGCGGCCAGCGCGGCGATCGCCGCGCGGTTCGCGACCCGGCGGTCGCGGTCGATGCTCCGATGTTCCAGCCCGATGTCCACGAACATCTCCTGCCTCCTCGCGACGCGCGGTCGCGCAAACTGTCCCGCTTCGGTCGCGTCCCTCGCAACCGAGAGGTCATGCCGCCGTCCCGGCCCCGCTCCGCGCGGGCTGCGCGACGGAGACGATGCGGATCTCGGCGATCCGGCCGTCGGGGAGCGGCCAGTCGATCGCGTCACCCTGCCGTTGCCCGATGAGCGCGGCGCCGATGGGCGCGAGCACGGAGATCCGGCGAGCGGACGCGTCCGCGGCGGAGGGATAGACGACCACCACCTCCCGCGTGCCGCCGCTCCTCGCGTCCTCGAACGCCACCCGGGAGTCGATCGTCACGACGTCCCTGGGCAGCGTCGCGGCGTCCGCGACGATGGCCCGGTCCAGCTCGACCGCCAGCCGCTGGGCGGCGGCGCCGTCGCGGCCGCGCGAGTGCTGCTCGACGAGCTCGCGCAGGCGCTCGAGCTCGGACTCGACGATGTAGATGCGCTCGGACATGGCCGTCCTCCTCTAGGATTCCACGGCGTGCTCAGGGTGCTCCGGCGCGCAGCGCGGCAGCTCCAGGACGAACGAGATTCCCCCGCCGCCGGTGAACCGCGCGAGCGCGCCGCCGTGGGCGAGCGCGATACGCCGGGCGAGCAGCGCCTCGAGACCGCTCTCGTCCACGTCCGCGATCGCGTCGCCAAAGTCCGGGGCGATCTCGGCGGGCACGCCTCGGCGCCCCGCCTCCACGCGTAGCACGACGCTCTCGGCGTCTCCCCTCCAGCGGAGCGAGACCGAGTCCGCCGGCGATGCGTGCCTCGCGGCCAGCTCGACCAGGTACGAGATCGCCTGGGAGAGCCTCCCCGGATCCCACTCCCCATGGCCGTCCCCATCGCTCTCGTATGTGATCCGTCCGCGGAACCCGATCTCGCGCAGCTCCTCGATCGCGCTCTCGCAGACGGCGCCCAGCTCGCACGGCCGAGGATCGACGGGGAGCTCGCGCCCGCCGTCGAGGTACAGGAAGTCGAAGACGCCCGAAAGGACGCGCGCGATACGCTGCGCGTGCATTCCCGTGAAGTCGAGGAGCTCGAGCTCGCGGGCGGAGAGCGTCGGCGGACGCCGGAGCTCGCTCGCGCGGACTCCGAGCGCCCACGCGGAAACGACGAGCTCGCGCGCGGTGGCGTCGAGGATCCGGGGAGCCAGGTCGCGCGATCCGGTGTCGGAGCCGACCGGCGCCGCGATAGGGAGTTCGTGACGATGCAGCATGGAGCACCTCCTGCCCGCAAACGGGCGTGAAGGCCGCGCGGGGCTGGCGCCCGCGGGAACGCGTGGGTTCGATGAATGGAAGCGGACCTGGGTCGCGCGGCGGCAGCCGGGAGGAGACGGTCCCTGCCGTCGTCGCGGGCGCCCCGAGCGGCTAGGCCGGGCTCGAGGCGCGGTCGCCGAGACAAGCCGTATCGCGGACGCGCGCGAGCGCCCGGGAGACCCCGGGGAGGCGACGCTGCGTCGTCGAGCTGAATCGGTGGGCGAACACGGCTGGAATTCAATTAACCGCGTCCACGCCGCGGCGCAACCGTCGAGGCGCTCGGGGCCCGAGACGGTGAGCATCAAGCGAGGTCGTCGTCCGCGTGCGCCGTTGCTGGCACGACGCATCATCGACGGACACGCAAGGGAATCGGGTGCTCGCCGTCGCCCCGGGAGCGCGCCTCGACGTCGAGCTCGTGCACGCGCTCTCGACTGAGGTGTGGGACAGCGCCGGCATCCCGCGCGAGCTGGTCGAGCGGTCGATCGCGCATTCCGTGTGCTTCGGCATCCACGAAAGGCGAGCGACAGGTCGGGTTCGCGCGCGTGGTCTCCCGTCAACCGGGGAGCGTGTACCGGCGCTCGATCGCGTCCCGGACGAGCCGGCGGCTCTCCGCAGCGGACAGGTCCCCGGCTTGCTCCATGCCTGCGATCTCGCTCGCGAGGTCCTGATCCTTCACGACGTGCCGGATCCAGCGCGAGTAGTGGCCGCCGTGCAGGTGGTACAGCCACGTCTCGTCGTCGACCCCGTCGCCGATCTCCGTGAACGCGATGAGATTCTGTGCCCGCAGCCGGAGGCGGCCGTCGGGACCGCGGAAGACGAACGCGTGCGGTCCGAGGTTCCCTTCCGCGTACTTGCGCAGGTGCCGCAGCCGCGCGGAACGTGCCGGAACGGTCTCGAGGAGCACCGGGTCCTCCTCTCGGCCGAGAAACCACGCGACGACCTCGCCGCGACGGAGGCGCGTGGCCGGCATCGGCGGAGCGCTCCTCTCGCGCCCGGCGGCGACGGCCGCGAGCGTCTCCGCGGCGCGGGGACCGACCGCGACCGCGATGTCGATCATCGCGACTAGGGGTCGCGCGAGCTCCGCGGGGTGCAGCGTGACGAGGACGGTCTCTCCGAGTCCTTGCGGCACCGTCGAGGGCACGAGCCCCCACGACGCGGGCCAGAGGTGATGCGCCTCGTCGATGACGATCCAGTGCGGGCGCCCGGTGCGGGCGCGCATGGACTGGAGTCGAGGCACGAGCTCCGCGAAGAAGGCCGGCCGATCCGCGAGCGCGATTCCCAGGAGGTTCACGACGAGGTTGGTGGCCGGCTCCGAGAGCACGTCGAGGATCTCGGCGATGTGCGGCGCCCGAACGCGACTGCCGAGGGTCACGATGTCCTCGAGCGTCGAGTAGTCGCCTTCCGGGTCGATGATGCACACCTGGTACCCCTTCTCGATCAGCCGCTCCAGGAATCCCGTCGCGAACGTCGACTTGCCTGCCCCGGACGTCCCGGCGACGAGGATGTTGTCCCCGTACGCCGGGATCGTGACCTCGTCACCGCCGGGGCTGCGTCCGAGCAGCAGCGAGTCGTGCGCCACGGCCGTGCTCCGCGCGCGGAGGTCGTCACGGACGAGCTCCTCGATCAGCTCGACCACGCCCTCGCCGGCGCCCCCGTCCGTCGTGAACGCAGCCCGCGCCCTGAGTGACGCGACCGCGCTCGCCACCGCCACGCCGCACTCTGCGAGCTGGAGCATCCCGTGATCGTTCGCGTCGTTTCCGATCGCGACCACCTCGTGACGCGAGAGGCCCAGCCTCCGGAGGGCCGTCTCCAGCCCGGCCGCCTTGTTGACGCCCGGCGGAAGCACCATCACCGCGTCGCCGTTGAACACGATCTGCAGCTCGAGGCCGAGCTCGCGGATCACTTGCAGGATCGCGGTCTCGTGAGGGTGCCACGAGCTGACGATGACCTGCCCGAGGTCGTGCGTGATCCCCCGGGCGCGCAAGGCATCCGCGAACGGCGCGGGCGCAGGCGCCGCCTGCAAGGACGTCTCGCGCGACGCGGGCCAGTACAGCACCCCACCGTTCTCCGCCACCACGCAGTCGAAGACATCGACGCGAGAAAAGACGCTAGATAGGTCCCCGAGCTGCCGACCTGTCACCAGCACGGCGCGCCGGCCAGACGACCGCAGCTTCTCGAGCGCTGCGACAGCGCGGTCGCTGACACGGCCGCTGGCGGCGAGCGTCCCGTCGTAGTCGGTCGCGAGTGCGTGGTAGCGCATTCGTTCGAGCGGACAGAGTAGCTACGAGGCCGCGCGAATGCCGGGACGGTATCTTTCCTCTTGGCTCAGACCGGGGTCCGGATGCGTCCCACACCGCGCTGATCTGGTCAGAGCCGCTCGTCGCGTAGCAGTGGCCACCCTGCAGCGTCGCCCGGATGACTTCCTCGGTGAGCTTTCTAGCTCGCTCGAACTCTCCTCGCGAGATCGCCTCGGAGGTGGCGACCTCTCCGCGCCCACCGGGATGACGGGCGGCTCGATTGTCGGTTCTCTTTCGGGCGGCGTGGCGCGCTTCGAAGCCGATCGTCGGCCGACATCGTCGCGACGCGGGCCCGTCCCGCGGAGGTGGTGGGCCGGTCCGGCGCTCACCCCCCGAGCTTCGTCAGGACGAACGCGGCGAGGAACCCGACCACGGTCACGAGCCCCGCCACCTGGTGCGTCTCGGCGAATGCCTCCGGGATCATCGTGTCGGCGATCATCGCGAGCATCGCGCCCGCGGCGACCGCGGTCGTCGCCGCGACGATGGCTGGCGAGAGCGCCGCGAACACGACGTAGCCGATCAGCGCGGCGAGGCCGGAGGCGACCGCGATCCCGGTCCAGACCGCCGCCACGTAGGCGAGCGACCGGCCCGCGTGGCGCATCCCCGCGGCGCTCGAGAGCCCCTCTGGCACGTTCGAGACGAAGATCGCGATGACCGCCACCCAGCTCACGGCGCCGCCGCCGATCATCGAGACGCCGATCACGATCGACTCAGGGATGCCGTCCAGCAGGGCGCCGACCGCGATCGCGAGGCCGCTCCCCGGCCGCTCCCCCTCGCTCGGCTGCTGGCCGGAGCGCTTGCGGTGCTTCGCGCCCCGCCTCGCGAGCGCGGCGCCGAGCACCGTGTAGACGGCGGCGCCCGAGAGGAAGCCCGCGGACGTCGCCCCGAAGCCGCCGCGGTGGAACGCGTCGTCCATGAGGTCGAACGACAGCGCGGAGATGAGCACGCCTCCGCCGAACGCCATCACGGAGGCGATGATCCGCTCACGGATCGGGACGAAGTAGCCGGCGGCGGCGCCGAGCACGAGCGCGGACCCCGCGAACAACCCCCAGAACCCCGCCCATCCCCACGTCGGCATCTCGCGCCTCTCCGGACGGCCCGGCGCGCGCCGGCGCCCGGGCGCCGTGCCGTCGTCACCCCCACGACATCCTGTGCACGCCGGACGCGCGTACCAACCCGCTCGGGCGCACGTCGGGAGGCGACCGCTCGACGGCGCCCGCGCCCCCGCCGCGAGCGGGCGGGGCGCGGCCCGGGACCGCGTCAGACGGGCGGCCTTCGTTCACATGTCTTCACACTTCGTGTATCGGGCCTCTCCGGCCTCTCGGGTTTGGTAGTCTCTCCGGACCGGAGAACGCGATGGGACCTGACGGCTTGGACATGGATGGGGCTGCCACACTGATTTCCGACCTTGCTGGACGCGACTTAGACGGCAGCACTGCCTGGCGCCAGCTCGTGGCCTGGTGTGCATCGAACCGGCCGCACGCAGACTGGGAGCGGTTTCGCACGCTCGACTTCGACGCCGAGCTGCAGAGACTCCGTGGATGGCTGGGGCGCGTTCTGCACTCCGCGCCGCCGGACCCCTCGGTGACGGGGCTCTACTTCGGCCTGTTCAACCCAGTGTACGACGATGGCGAGCCGGTTGCCGACGTCTACGTCGCCGGCGGCATCTACGGCTCAGGGGACTGGTTGTCGTCGGTCAGTGAGCACTGGTTTCCCGAAGGCCGCTACGCTCACTCCGAGCTGCTAGCCCAAGTGTACCGGACCGCGTACGCGTCGGAAGGCAGCCTCGGTAACGACGCCGAGTATCCGCTCGTGCTCGGGTTTGGCGTGCTCGCGGCGAAGCACCTCTGCCAGGATCTCGGCCAACAGCTCCTGGCCCGAGGCCGCACCGAGCTGTGGATCGCGGCCGGGTTCGATAGCGGCGACGTCTTGACGCTCGGACGCCTGACGCCCTCCGGCCTCGCTATCTCGCCGGCCTGGTAACGGTGGTGCGATGGTTCCTTTGTCGCTTCACGTCGACGGGAACTTTCGGTCGGGCCTCTCCGGTCGTGTCATGCGCAGTTGACCGAGCGAGGCTGCGTCGGGTCCGCCACGGTTGCTCACCAGCGCCTTGAGCCGACGCACCTCTCGACGAGAAGCGGTAGGTCTCGTCGAGCGTGAGCGATGAAGTCGTAGTCGGCCGGGATCGTCAGCGTCGATGTCGGACTCAAAGACCATCGACCTCGACGATGGCTTTCGCAAAGGCCTGCGGAGCTTCCTGAGGCACGTTGTGGCCGATGCCCTCGAGAATCTGGTGCCGGTACTTGCCCGAGAATTTCTTGCGATAGGCCGAGCCGTCCGCACCCGGACCGTCGAAGTCACTGGCAATGGTGATTGCCGGTACGGAGATGACAGGACCCTTGAACAGCTTCTGCTCGAGTTCGTCGTATCGCGACTCGCCCTTTGCCAGCCCCAGCCGCCAGCGGTAGTTGTGGATGACGATCGCGACGTGATCCGGGTTGTCGAACGACGCTGCCGTGCGGTCGAAGGTAGCGTCATCGAAGTGCCATTTCGGCGAGACGTTCTTCCAGATGAGCTTGTTGAACTCGTGACGGTACTTGTCGTACCCGGCTCGGCCGCGTTCCGTGGCGAAGTAGTACTGGTACCACCAGCCGTATTCAGCCACCGGCGGCAACGGTTGCATGTTCGCCTCGAGACTCGTGATCAGGTAGCCGCTCACGGAGACGATGGCCTTGCAGCGCTCAGGCCAGAGCGCCGCCATGATGTCGGCCGTCCGCGCTCCCCAATCGAAACCGGCGACGATCGCCTTCCGGATCTCGAGAGCGTCCATGAGAGCGATGACGTCGAGGGCCACGACCGATTGCTGGGCGTTGCGGAACGTCTCACTGGAACGAAAGCGCGTCGTGCCATAGCCGCGCAGATACGGGACGATCACCCTGTAGCCCGCCGAGGCCAGCAGCGGAGCGACGTCGACGTAGCTGTGGATGTCGTAAGGCCAGCCGTGCAGAAGAACGACCGCCGGCCCCGTGGCGGGGCCGACTTCGGCGTATCCAACGCTCAGGAGGCCCGCATCGACCTGCTTGAGAGGACCGAACGATGTGTTCGTCCCTCGCCTGGCGGCCCCATCTGCCGCGCCTTCCTTGACGGCTTGCGCGTCCGCTGAACGCAGCATGCCGAACTGGGCGGCGGCCATCGTCATGGCTGCGGTGCCACAGAACCGGCGGCGACCACGGTCGATCGTCTCGGACATGCCTTCACCCGTTCCCTCGTCCCGTGCCTCGCATCAGCCGGCTGCGGCACGCGACGGTGGTTCGCCGCCATGTAACGAAGCCTCGGACGAGCCGCGCGATTCTGATCGGTTGCGGAGCGGTCGGGGTGCAAGAGACGAGCGACCCGTGTGCCTCCGGCCTCGCATCGGCCCGGTCGCAACGTTCTCGTCCGGCGGCACGCGCCCGCGCCTGGTCCTTGGGCGCCTGGGAGGAGCACGCCGGGCGTCGGCGCCGGATCGCCGGGGTCAGAACCAGGCCAGCGCAGCGGCCTGGACCGTCGTCTGGTAGCTCTTGCCCGGCGTGAGGTCGCCCGTGTCCACGCGGTCGTGCCGCCCCTCCAGTCGGAGCTCGGCGGTCGAGCCCAGCGGCACCGACAGGCCGAGCGTGCCTTCCCAGTACTTGTTCGGCGTCGGCGGCGCGACCTGGATGCCGTCCGAGTCGTCCAGGTACTCGCCGCGGCCGGAGATCCGGAGGCGATCCCCGAAGAACGCGACCCGGGCCATGCCGGAGATCCCCCAGTAGCTCGCGCTCCCGAGCCTGCCGTAGTCGGCGTTGAGGTTCAGCGACAGCGGCCCGAAGGCCCTGCCGACGACGCCGTCGAGGAGGAGGCGGTCGTCCTTCTCGTAGGGATTGCGGCCGTACATCGCGTTCAGGGTCACCGTGGTGCTCGACGGCCCCGCGTAGACGAGCGCGAGGTGCCCCATCTTCTGCGGGCCGACCTCCTTCGGCGGGTTGTCCCAGCCGTTGAACAGCGCCGCCATCACCGACAGCCCGGCCACTCGGGGCACCGGGATCGTCACCCGCAGGCCGGTGTGCGTGAACGGGATCGCGAACGAGAAGAGCAGCGAGCGGGAGTACAGCCAGTCGTCCTTCGCCTCGATCACCTCGGCGCCGGCGTTGGTGACGAACTTGCCTCCGTCGACGACGATGTCGCCCGGGAGCTTGTAGCTCACGAACGCCTGCTCGACGACGACGTCGCCGCTCGACGGCGTGCTCCTGAACATCAGCGCGCTCGCGGTCTGGCCGAACCCGACGTCGGCGCGGAAGCCCACCGAGTACGGCTTCGGCGGCGTGAGCTGCGCGGTGAGCTTCGCGAACGACAGCTCGAACCCGTTCGTCTGGTCGAACGCGCGGAGCGGGTTCGCCGTGCTCTGCGCCTGATCCAGGTTGGCGGAGAAGTAGGTGTCGACCAGACCGTGGAGCTCGAACGTGTCGTACCACTTCGGTGGAGGCGCGTTCTGGACCGCCTCCTCCGAGACGGCGGGCAAGGGCGCGAGCAACGTCACCACGAGGCAAGTCGTCGAGATCCGGTCGAGCACGTCCGTCCTCCTTCCGCTCCGAGCCGCCCCGTGGTCGGCCTGCGCACGCCCGAGCGACCCCGAGTCGCTCGCTCGTCCGAGCGGGGAGCCATCACGCACGGAGCATCAGCACGATCCGCGCCACCTGACCCCCGCAGCGCAGGCCCGCTCGCGGGCCGATCCGCGGAACCGGGTCCAGGCTCCGCGTGCCGGCGAGGTCGGCGGAAGGCGCCGAGGGCGCGCCCGGGGTCGCAGCGTTGCAGGATGCAAACCACCATCGGGGAGGTCCGCTGCACGTTTCCTGGCGCGCGAGGGCACGCGCAACGTGCACGCCATCTCCGGAGTCGGCCGGCGCAGGTCACGGCGCGGCGCGGCGCGCGAGGCTATATCCCCTCGCTCCCGCCCGCCGGAGCGCCTGCTCTTTCACTTGGCCCGACCGCTCGCGACCTCCCGTCCCGGCCCCGCGCCGCCCGCGAACGATCCCGACTCCGGCGTGACCACCCGGATCCTGCCCGCGGTCGGCTTCAGCTTCGCCTGCTACCTCGTCATCGGGATGCTGCTCGCGATCTTGCCCTCGTACGTGCACCTGCGGCTCGGGCTGAGCACGGTGGTCGCCGGGCTCGTGGTGAGCGCCCAGTACGTGGCGACGGTGCTCAGCCGTCCGCACGCCGGACGGATGACCGACGCGCTCGGTCCCAAGCGCACGGTCCTCTACGGGCTGCTCGCCTGCACCGGGAGCGGCGCGCTCTCCCTGCTCGCCGCGTGGGGGGACGGCGTGCGCGGGCTCGGGCTCGGCAGCCTCATCGCGGGACGGCTCCTGCTCGGGGCCGGCGAGAGCATGGTCGCGACCGGCGCGACGATGTGGGGGATCGGCCGGGTCGGTTACCGGCACACGGCGAGGGTCATCTCCTGGAACGGCATCGCGACCTACGGCGCGCTCGCCGCCGGGGCGCCGCTCGGCGTGGTCCTGGAGCGGCGCTGGGGGCTCGCCTCGGTCGGCGCGTTCGTGGTGGCCCTGTCGCTCGCGAGCGCCGCGCTCGCGCTGCGCATGAACCCGGCTGCGGTCGTCCACGGCGAGCGGATGCCGTTCCGCCGGATCCTCTGGCGCGTGACGCCGCACGGCATCGGGCTCGCCCTGGGCGGCGTCGGCTTCGGCGTGATCGCCGCCTTCGTGACGCTCTACTACGCGCAGCGGGGCTGGTCGGGAGCCGCGCTCGCGCTCTCCGTGTACGGCGTCTGCTTCATCGGGGCGCGCCTGCTCCTCTCCGACGTGATCCAGCGGTTCGGCGGGTTCCCCGTCGCCGCGGCATCGTTCGCGGTCGAAGCCGTGGGGCTCGCGCTCCTCGGCCTCGCCCCCGCGCGAAGCGCCGCGTTCGCGGGAGCGGCGCTCACCGGGTTCGGGTTCTCCCTCGTGTTTCCGGCGCTCGGGGTCGAGGCGGTGCGCCACGTCCCGGCCGAGAGCCGCGGGGCGGCGCTCGGCGCCTACACCGCCTTCGTGGATCTGTCGCTGTTCGTGAGCGGGCCCGCGGCGGGCGCGGTGATCGGCGGGTACGGGTACCCGGCGGCCTTCGTCTCGGCCGGCGGCGCCGGGGCGCTCGCGCTCGGCCTCACCCTGTGGCTGTCGAGGCGCGGCTAGCCCCGACCCAGGCCTTGACCTGGGCCTCCAGCCGTTTCACCGCGACGAAGCGGCGGGAGCGACGGCGGGGGTCGTCAGCGCCCAGGTGAGCGCCACGCCCGCGACGAGACCGCCGAGGTGCGCCGCGTGATCCACGTTCATCCCCGCGAGCGCGAGGGTCCACAGGGCCGCAGTGCCGGCGACGCGCTGAACTCTGCGACTGCGCACGAACGCCCGCCACGTGCCCAGGCGGCGCGCGTCGAGCGCGAGCCAGGCGCCGACGACACCGAACCCGGCCCCGGACGCTCCCGCACCGATCACGTCGTGCGCGAGCACGCTCGTCGCCGACGCGGCGATGGCCGCGCCGAGATACAGGACGGCGAAGCGCGCCGACCCGAGCGCACGCTCCACCGGCGTGCACCACCCGACCATCGTCACGACGTTCCAGGCGAGGTGAACGACCCCGATGTGCAGGAAAGCAGAGCTGACGAGGCGCCAGACCTCGCCCGCCCAGACGCGTCCACGCTCCGTCGCGCCGAACCGCACGAGCGTGTCCACGTCCTCCGTCGATCCGTGCTGCTCCGCGATGACGAACAGCACGACGCAGGCGGCCAGGAACAGGGTCGTCACGGGCGCGCGGCGCACGACCTCGAGCGCACGTCCGAAGGCGGGGTCGGGGCCAAGGAGCTTGGTTCGGGCCATGGGGACCATGCCGCGGCGGCGAGACGCACTGTGGGTGACCGAAGGCTACCGCGGGTACTCGTTTAGTAGCACGTCCTCCTGCCCGCCCTCGCCGATATCCACGATTCTGCTGCATCGGATAGCGTGACGTCCCGACCGAGAGTTGTTCCGATTTCGTAGAAATCGATCGTCGCGCCGGCGCCTGTCGCGACTCGGCAGGTGTGAGCGCGGACGCACCAACCCACGGCGGCTAGGCCCCAAACCGCAGCGTGGCCGACGGGGGCCTCGCCGCCCGCCGCCGTCGCGACGCGCCGAGCTGCCGGAACAACAGCCTCCCGTATCCCGTCATCACCGCGAGCCCAAGCGCGCCCTTCGCCAGATCGGCAATCGACGTGGGCTGGGGAAACGGCCGCAAAGCCATCAGGCGGTAGACCGCGAACACGATCCAGCGGACCGCAAAGACCATCCCGAGCGTCCAGGCGAACGCGAGGAACATCACGTACGCGTGGAGCACCCGCGTCTCCAGGCGCTCTCGGTGACCCGGCGCACGCGCGTCGGGAGGAACCGGGAACCGGCGCTCGATCGCGCGCGACACCGCGCGGCGGGCCAGGAACGGCGCGAAGAGGCCGACGACGAGGATCCCGCACGCCGCGAGGGCCGACACCAGCCCGGGGTCGAGCGCGGCCGTCGCCGTCCCGAGCATCGAGGGGCCTCGGTACATGCCCCACAGTCTACTCATTCACTCGTGGCCTCTGCACACGAGTTCCAGGGCTCCCACGCCGGTCGACGCGGGCGTCGACCACGCTGGCACGAGATCTCTCAGCGCGATCCTTCAATAATCCTTCCGCCAGCTCACACCGGCTCCGCCCGCGCGCGCGTCCCCGTACCTACCGTTGATGCTCCAGCGCTTCGAGAGCTGGTACTCGAGGTCCACCTCGTTGGAGTTCTCGCCGCGCATCGGGTCCGCACCGATCCGACCCTTGAACCCCACGTAGAACCGGTCGTTGACGTAGGTGCCGGCCTCGAGCTTCGAGCCCTCGACGCCGCTGTCTCCCGCCTCGATGGAGAGCACGTCGAGCGGCAGCTTGCCGGAGAGCGTCTTCTTGAGCTGCGACGCCGCGACCGAGCCCAGGAGCGACGCCGCCTCGCCGGCCGGCGATGAGGCGCCGGTCCCGTGGTGCAGGGAGGTGTGGCCGGTCGCGAGCAACGTGTAGATCTCCGTCTCGGAGAGCGGCGGGTCCGACGTCGGCTTGAGCTCCAGCTTCTCGGGCTCGCCCTGCACGTTCAGGTGCACCGTCACCTGCTCGATCTCGTTCTTGTAGGTCGCCGTGACGTTCAATGCGGGCTGCATGGGCGGCCCCGCGAACGTGACCTTCGAGTCGCGCTCCAGGTCGAAACGTCGCCCGAACACCTCGAGCCGCCCGCGGAGGACGTTCACGTCGCCGAAGATCCTGGGCTCGGTGGCGTACTCGATGCGGAAGCCCTCCGAGAACCCGATCTCCGTGTTGACGTCGTTGCCCTCGATCCAGAGGTTCCTCGGAGCGTTCACGAGCACCGTCACCTCCGTGACCGGACGTGCCGGGACAGGCGATTCGCCATCGCTCGCGGAGGAGCCCGTCCCCGCCGCCCCCGCCGTCCCCGTCGCCGCCACCACCTGCGGCGACTTCGTCTTCGAGCCGCGGATCGGCTTCCCGTCGAGCGTCAACACGACGTCAGGGGGGTCATCCAGCTTCTGCACGTCCTTCCGTTGCACGACCGGGAGCTGCACGTGCGCCTCGGGAATGTGGAGGTTCTCGATCGCGATGCGGGCGGGAGACGCCTCGCCCTCGGCAGTGCTGCGGATGGACAGGGTCGCCGCGAGCTGCCCCTGGGACATCACCGGGAGCTTGTCCACGTCGGCCTGGGCGTGGATCTTGAACGTCCCGCTGCCCGTCCGCTCGACGACGGCCGAGAGCTTGGCCGTGCCCTTTCCGCTCTTCGCGGTCAGCTCCTCGAGCTGCATGCGGCGATCGTCACCGCTCGCCACCAGGTGCATGCCCGTGAAGCTCCCGCTGCCGTGCGTGAAGACCGCGCCGTCCTTCCACTCGATCCTGCCCTTCACGGTCGGCGAAGTCATCGTCCCGCCCGCGCGGGCGTCCGCGTAGAGGAGCCCTCCCAGCCGGTCCACCGCACCGCTGAGCTTCGCGAGAAACGCCGGGTCGAAGTCCTTCGCGCTGAGCGTCGCCTCGATCGGCGCTGCGTCGAGCCGCGTCGCGCTGGGATGGGACAGGTCGAGGTGCCCGTTCGCGGTCGCGTGCAGCTCGCCCCCATTCTGCGATCGCATCAGAAGGTCCAGCGTCTCCTTCGCGCTCCCGTACTCGAAGCTCAACGCCACCCGCCCCTCGGGACCGTCGCCGGCGCCGAGCCCGTCCGCCCATACCCGGAGCAGCGCCCGCGGGTCTCGAACCGTGCCGCTCACCGCGAGCCGGCCCGCGAGCGTGCCGCGGACCTGCACCTGCGCCTGCGCCGGGTCCACGTTCGCCGGCTGCGCCGCGGCCTGGAGCTGGGACAGGGAGAGCGGGCCGACGTTGGCCTCCAGCGTGAGCGGCGCCTGCGCCAGGCGGGCTCGATCTTTCAGCTGCTTCGGCCCGATGCCGACGCGGGCCTTGGCCGTGAGCAGCGGCTTCCCGCCCTGCTCGGCCCACACGTCGGCGCGGAGATCGTCGCCGGCGTGGAGCTCGACGTTTGCGTCCACGGGCGCCCGGCCCTGGATCCCCACCCGCTTCGCGCTAAGGGACACCTCGCCGCGGGGCGCGGCGGCCGAGACCGTTGCGTGCGCCCGCGCGCTCAGCGTGCCGTCCAGCGGCTGCGTGCTCATCCCTGCCTCGGACAGGAGCTTCAGGGGGAGGTCCCGGACGTCGGCCTCGAGGGCGAACTCGGCCGCAGTGAGCGCTGCCGCGCCGGGCCGCTCGCGGAGGAGTTGCCCGAGCGTGAAGGGGGTCCTCACCTCGACGAAGCTCTTCCTCCCCTCCAGCGCCAGGTCCGCGCGCGCTCGGAGCCGACCCGCGTCCGCGCTCTCCACGGTGACGTCGACGTCGGAGGGCGGGAGCTGCTTCGCCCGGAGCCGGCGCCCCTCGAGCGCGACCCGGAGGCGGGGATCGTCCGCCGTCCCCCAGACCGAGACCCGCGCCGAGACGAGCCCGGAGACGGGCGTCTCGACGCCGAGCTCCCGGAGCGCTTCGTCCAGGCGCAGCTCGGCGAGCACGAGCTCCACCTTCACCGGGACGCGCCGCCCGCGCTCGAGCGCCTTCACCGGCACGTCGAAGCTGCCGGTCAGCCCGACGCCCTGGCCCTTCGCGGCGAGCGTTCCCTTCGCCACGTCCCCGGCGTAGCCCGCGTCGACCCGGAGCTGGAGCTCGCGGTACCGCTCGAAGCGTCCCCCCCGGAGGTCGACCTGAGCCATCACGTCCGGCTTCGAGCTCTGCCCCGTCGCGCGCACCCGGACGTTCAGCACCCCGCCGAGTCCGAGCGCCGGATCGACGAAGGCCCTCGGGAGCCTGCCGAGATCGAGGGAACGGACCTCGAGCGCGGCGTCGAGCTTCGTCCGGCGCTTCAGCACCCTGGCCGAGATGACCTGATCGCCCGACCGCAGCGTGAAAGGCGACACCGCCACGACTCCCGGGCGCGACTCGATCCGGACCGGCGCCTCGAGCTCCCAGCTCGCCTCCGGATAGCGCAGCGCCAGCGCCCGCAGCGTCCCGCCGTGTCCATCCGGTGAGAGCGAGGCCCGCCCGCCGACGCTCAGCTCCGCGTAGCCGTGCACGGCGGCGTCGAGCGTGAGCTCCTCGCCCTCGCCATCCACCGCGAGATGTACCCCCCGGAAGATCTTCCGGGGCGCGAGCGCCACCTTCCTCGCCTCGAGGCGCGCGTGCATCCCGGCCGGAGCTTTCACGTTCGGCACATGGAGATGGAGCGCCAGTCCGTCCACCCGCGTCTGCTCGTACGTGAGGACGGGGAAGCTGCCGTCCGCCTCGACCGACGGCGCCTCGGTCGATCCGCTCAAGGCGAACTCCAGCAGGCCTTGCCCCTTCGCGGAGAGGCCCGTGGGCCCGACGAGCTTGCCGATCGTCCGGCTGAACGCGTCGAGGTCGCTCACGATGAGCCTCCCGGCGAACGAGAGCCGCTCCTTCCTGCCCTGCCCTCGCGCCTCGATCCGCACGCCCGGGACGCTCACGACGAGGTCGCGGAGCTGGACCTCGCCGTCCGCGGCGCTCGCCACCACGTGCACCGGACCCATGGTCTCCTCCGCGATCGGTGAGGGAGGCACGCTGAGCTCGAGCCGGCCGACGGCGTCGTCCAGCGACGTCCCTCCCCCGGACGCGAGCAGCGTGAGACCCACGTCGGACGTGGGGCCGCGGTCGGTGAGCTCGCTCAGGTCCACGTGCCGGACCGTCAGCCTCGCGGCGCGAGCGCGTCGGGCCGCGAGGTCGAACGTCCCCTCCACGCGCGCGGACGCCGACCCCGCCTTCGCGACGAGGTGGAGCGACAGCTCGTCGCCGCTGCGCTTCGCCTCCGCCGACAGCGTCGCGGGTGCACGGAGGGGGTAGCCCGGCGCAAGGGCCCGGGCGACCTCCGGCGGGACCACGAGCGACTCGATGCGCGCCTCGACGTGGCGCTCGTCGTCCAGGTGCGCCGTGGCGACGAGCGCCGCGGCGCCGAGCTCGAGCGCGACCCGCGCGTCCTTGCGCTCTCCCGCGCCCGTCGCGTCGACGCTCAGGTGAAGGAGGGCCTCGAGGGGAGCGGCGAGCGCCGCGGTGATCTCCAGCCGCGCTCCGAGTGCTGCTCCCACCTTGTTCGCGGAGCCGAGCGCCCTGAGGTCGTCGAGGTGGACGTGGCGCGTACCGTCGGCGGAGCGCTGCACGACGTCGATGACGCCGCCCGCGATCTCGAGGTCCTCCAGCACGAATCCGAAGCTGCTCCCCTCGCCTCGCGTCTCGGGCTCGGGCCCGGGGGTCCGGGTGCGCGCGGCGATGGCGCGCTGGAGGTTGCTCCCGCCGTCGTCCTGCTCGAGGTGGAGCTCGGGCGCGTCCAGCCGAACGATGGCGACATCGATGCGCCGCCGGATGAGCGGCGCGAGCCGAAGTCGCACCTCGAGGCCGGAGACGCCCGCGACGAGGTCGCCCTCCGGATCGCGGAGCTCCACATCCCTGAGCACGAGGTGCGGCCCCGCGAGGGAGAGCGCTCCAACCGAGAGCGCGCCCTCGATGGTCGCGTTCGCCTTCTCCACGAGGAGCGCGCGAAGCCTCTCTCCTCCGGACGGCGACGCGAGGTAGGTCAGCGCCCCGGCGATGACGACGAGCACGAGGCCCACGAGCGACAGCGCGCCGATGGATAGCCGCCTCAGCCACTTGTGCCGGCGCGGGCTCCGGCTCGGAGCCCCGCTCGATCCGGACGGTGCCACGGACGACCCCCTCGTTCCGCCACCGGAGACAGGCGGGCTTCCCCATGGGTAAAGCGCGCCGGCACAAGTTGGAATCGACGGGTGGCCCTGCATGCTCGTCCGCCCACCGAGCGGTGCGTCGCAGCTCAGAACGCCTCGCCGATCGAGATGTGCAGCACGCAAGGGCCTTCCGGCGCCCCCGCGGTCGGCCCGCCGCTCCCGAGCCCGAAGCAGCTCGACCGCGTCGGGTAGCTGAGCGACGTGCCGGGCTGCTGGAACACCTGCAGGGGAGGGCCGACGTCCAGGCGGTAACCGAAGTCGACCCGGATCGGCCCGATGGGGGTTCGATAGCGGGCCCCGGCGCCCACCGCGACCAGCATGTCGTCGAGGAAGGGCGTCCTGCCGATGCGCTCGGCGGTGACGAACCCCGTGTCCACGAAGGCGGCCAGGACGAAGTTGCCGGTCACGTTGTAGCGAACCTCGAACGAGGACTCGAAGAGCCCGTTCCCGCCCACGGGCACCGTGTAGCCCTCCGTCGTGGAGCCGGACACGGGCTGCACGACCTGCGGCGCGAGCCTGCGCGTGTTGAAGCCGCGCATGTCGTTCCCGCCGGAGTACAACCGCGCGACGATGGGGCTCGAGGTGTCAATCCCGTCGAAGGGGATGAGCGTGCCCATCTTCAGCCGGGCGGCGAACGTCAGCGTGTCCTCTTCGAGGAACGAGACGTAGGCGCGGACCTCCGGGATGATCCGGAAGTACCCGAAGCTTCCGCCCAGGATCCCGCCGCCCTCCTGGAGCGACAGCGCGAGGTAGTAGCCGCGGCGAGGCTCCTGGCGGTCGTCCCGCTGATCCCATTCGACGACCTCCTCCGCGTACGAGAGCACGCAGTTGGTGGGGCATCCGAAGAGCAGCGTCGGCGCGGTGCCACCGAGCTGCGCGGTGCCGGACTCGAGGTGGTACCACTCGAGGTTGTAGGAGGGCGTGATGGAGAGGTGGTTCGTCGGCGTGTAGACCACGCCCAGCTTCGCGCGGCTGCCGTAGTAGCTGTAGGCGGGCTCGATCCCGCGCTCGATGGCGAGCCTCGTGTCGAGCTTGAGATCGCGGAAGAAGAACCTGGGCTGCTCGAGCTGCGCGCTGAGGCTCCCCACCACCCCTGACTTTGCGCCGGAGGCGCTCGATGCATAGAAGGTGGGAATCCACGCGTAGCCGGCCCTGGCATCGAGCGTCAGCTTGCGGAGGCCGCCCCGGAAGTCGCGGTCGATGTAGCCCGCGGTGGCGCCGACCTCCTGGCGCGTCTGGTCCACGGAGATGCCGCCGCCGGTGGCGAGCGTGTGGAATCGCGATTCCTGGGCGTCCACCTGCAACGGCACGGTGAGCTCTGCCGGATCGGGCTCTCCCGGCTTCACCTTCACCGCTCCGAAGACGTCCATCTTGAAGACGCGCGCCTCCGCCTCGCGCTGCGCCTTCAAGGAGTACCAGTCGCCTGGCTTGGCCTCGGCGGCGGCCTGCTCCGTGATGCGCCATGCCGGCACGCGGGAAGGCGTGTAGGGCTTCACCGACAGGGCGCCGAACCGGTATCGCGGGCCATGATCGATGCTGACCGCGACGTCAGCCGAGCGGGTGTCGAGGCCCACCTTGACCTCGCCCTGCACCGTGGCTGCCGCGTAACCCTCTTCCAGGAGCGTGCGGAGGAGCTTCTCCTTGAGCCCATTCCAGCGCTCCACGATGAAGACCTGGCCAACCTCGAGGTTCACCTCGGAGAGCAGCCGGTTCCGGTCCTCCTCCGGGAGGTCATCCACCCCCTCGATCGCGACCGAGGTGATGTGGGTCGGCTCACCCTCCTGGACGGTCGCGACCGCGTCCACTTCGCCCTTGCCGTGGGGCTTCACCCCCGCGCCGGTCACCCTGGCCTGGTAGAAGCCCTGCGCCCGGTAGAACTTCTCGATCCGGCGCAGGTCGGTGTTCCACGCATCCTCGTCGAAGTACTGCCTCCGCGAGAACGGGACCCAGCTGTTCTCGGTCGTGACGAGGTGCTTCTTGACGTCCCCCTCCTTCACCCGGCGCGCACCCTGGATCCGGACCGAGTGCACCTGGGGTGAATCCCGCCTCTCGCCGGTCGCGCAAGCCGAGACCAGAAGGACGGTCACAACGAAGCGCGTTCGTCGTCCCTCGGGCACCGCACACTCTTAGCTCAGGCGAAGCAGGACATCTGGACCACGGAGCAGCGCCAAGCGTGTCGCGCGCGCTTCTCGAACGGGTGAGCGAGCGGCCGTCGGATCAGCAGCCTGCGCAGCGAAGGTGCCATGGGCCCGGAGAGGAGCGCCGGTGGAGAGCCGGACTGCTGCCCCTGTCCGGGCGACCCTTCATTTCGCCATGCAGTCGCGCGCGGCGCGAGCGTAGAAGGAACCGACCCGAAGTACCGGGACCCCAGCGGGCACGCGGGGCTTCACGTCGGGGGAGGGTCTCATGAGCGGCGAAGACAATCTTCAGCGGATGAAGACGCTCGATGACGCCTGGAACTCCCAGAACTGGGAGGTCTTCAGGAAGCGCCACTCGGCGGACACCGCCGTCTACTGGCCGGGGCAGCCGGAACCGACCCGCGGTCGCGATGCGCACCAGGTGGAGTCCGAGGCCTTCTTCAAGTCGATCGAGAACCACCTCGACAACGACCCGTACAAGGTCATGATCGCCTCGGGCGACTGGACCTGCACGATCGCGAACTGGACGGGCAGGATGATCGGGCCGTGGAAGGGTCTGGACGGAAAGGTGCATCCGGCGACCAACAAGCGGTTCCAGCTGGAGTTCTGCACCGTCGCCCGCTGGAAGGACGGCGAGATCGTCGAGGAGAAGCTGTTCTACGATCACGTCGGCTTCCTCAGGCAGATCGGCGTGCTGTAGGGGCCCGCGGGCGACGCGGCGGCCAGACGTGTCGGCTCCCTGAGCGAAGGGAGGAGCACATGGCGCATGCGCTCGGAGTGAACGACTTGCTCACTCCGCTCGACGGTCTGATCCCAGATCTGGAGCGGCTCTACACCGATCTCCACGCGCACCCCGAGCTCTCGATGCAGGAGACCCGGACGGCGGGCATCGCGGCGGGGCGGCTTCGCGCGGCCGGCTACGAGGTGACGCCGGGCATCGGGAAGACCGGCGTGGTCGGTCTGCTCCGCAACGGCGACGGCCCCACCGTCATGCTGCGCGCCGACATGGACGCGCTGCCCGTCAAGGAGCTGACGGGACTGCCCTACGCCAGCACGGCCACGTCCACCGACCGCGACGGCGACGCCGTCCCGGTGATGCACGCCTGCGGTCACGACATGCACGTGGCCTGGCTGGCGGGCGCGGCGGCGCTGTTCGGCCAGTCCCGCGGCGCGTGGCGAGGGACGCTGCTCGCCGTATTCCAGCCGGCGGAGGAGATCGCCGCCGGCGCCCAGGCGATGATCGACGACGGGCTCTTCATCCGGTTCCCGAAGCCCGACGTCGTCCTCGGGCAGCATGTCATGGTCGGCGCCGCAGGCGTCCTCGGCTGGCGCGCCGGCGTCATGACCTCCGCTGGGGACAGCCTCCAGATCCGGCTCTTCGGCCGGGGGGCCCACGGCTCGATGCCTCAGGCGAGCATCGATCCCGTGGTGATGGCGGCCGCGACTGTGCTCCGTCTCCAGACCATCGTCTCCCGCGAGCTCGCCGCGACCGAGGCCGCCGTCGTGACGGTGGGCGCGCTGCAGGCCGGCACGAAGGAGAACGTCATCCCCGACGAGGCCCTCCTCAAGCTGAACGTCCGCACCTTCGACGAGGGCGTCCGCGCTCGCGTGCTCGCCGCCATCGCGCGGATCGTGAACGCGGAGGCCGCGGCGTCCGGGGCGCCTCGTCTGCCGGAGATCACGCCGCTCGACCGCTACGGATCCGTCCGGAACGACCCCGAGGCGACCCGCCGCGTGGTCGCGTCGTTCGGCCGGAGCTTCCCGTCCGAGTGCGTCCAGGAGGTGGAGCCGACGTCGGCGAGCGAGGACTTCGGGTGCTTCGGCGCCGAGTGGCACGTGCCCTCGGTGTTCTGGTTCGTGGGTGGCACTGATCCGGAGGCGTACCGACAGGCCCGGGCCGCCGGCCGGATGGGCGACCTCCCGACCAATCACAACCCTCGCTTCGCGCCGGTCGTGCATCCAACCCTGCGCACGGGCGTGGCGGCGGCAGTGGCCGCGGCGATGGCCTGGCTTTCGCCGTGACCATCACCCGCTTCGCCGTCGATCTGGGCGTGCTCCCGATGGCGCTCGACCTCGGCGGCACGTTCGTGTTCGCGATCAGCGGTGCGGCGGCCGCCGCCAAGCACCGGCTCGACGTCTTCGGAGCCCTGGTGCTGGCGCTGGTGGCAGCGAGCTCGGGCGGGATCGTTCGCGACGTGCTCATCGGCGCCGTGCCGCCGGCTGCCCTCGACGACTGGCGGTTCGTCGCGGTCTCGCTCCTCGCCGGCGCCGTGACGCTCCGCTGGCACTCGGTCGTGGAGCGCCTGCGGAACCCCGTGCAGCTCTTCGACGCGGCCGGCCTGGCCCTCTTCGCGGTCTCCGGCGCGCACAAAGCGCTCGCCTTCCACCTCGGCCCGCTTCCCGCCGCGCTGCTCGGCATGGTGAGTGGAATCGGGGGCGGTATCGTCCGCGACCTGCTGGTGCTGGAGGTCCCCGCCGTGCTCAACGCCGAGATCTACGCCGTCGCCGCCCTGGCCGGCGCGACCGTGGTGGTGATCGGAAACGGGCTCGAGCTTCCGTCTTCCCTGGCCACGACGGCCGGCGCGCTCCTCTGCTTCGGGCTGCGCTTCCTCGCCCTCCGGCGCGGCTGGCGGCTGCCCGTCGTCGGCGAGCCCAGGCCATCGGCCGACGGCCGTCCGGACCGAGAGTAGTTGCCCGCCCGGGCCGCCCGGACCGAGAGTAGTTTGCCGCACCAGCAACACGCGCCCGTCGAAAGACCCGAACCTCGCTGGAGACGTGACGAGAGAACCGGTCCTCTGCGCAGCCCATGGCGCGGACTGACGGCTCACGCCCGGTGGAGGAGCAGGGCGGTGCCCGGAGCACCGGAGCGATGCCGGCGGGAGGCTGCGCAAGCGCCGCAGGGTGGCTACATCCCACCCATGCGCGACGAGGCCGTCGCCTTCCTCCGCAGCCTGACGCCCGAGCAGCGGCGCCGGGCGACCTTTCCCATCGACGGCCCCGAGCGACTCGACTGGCACTACGTCCCGCGAGAGCGCCCCGGTCTACCGCTCGGGGAAATGGATGACGATCAGCGCGCCGCCGCTCACGCGCTCCTGCGCTCGGCGCTCAGCGACGCCGGCTACCGCAAGGCCACCGACATCATGCGCCTCGAGGAAGTCCTCCGCGCGATGGAGAGGGTGCGTCGGTCCCGCCGCGACCCGGACAACTATGCATGGAGCATCTTCGGCGACCCGGAGGCGGAGTCGGCCTGGGGCTGGCGGGTCGAAGGGCATCATCTTTCGCTCAACTTCACGTTCGCAGACCATTCGGTCCTGGCCGTCACGCCCGCCTTCATGGGGGCGAACCCCGCCAAGATTCCGTCGGGCCCGCTCGCGAGCCTTCGCGTTCTGGGCACGCAAGAGGACATCGCGCGCGAGGTGGTTCGCAGCCTGGCGGGAGCTCAGCGGGAGCGGACCATCATCGCCGCGCGGTCGCTGGGCGACATCGTGAGCGGTCCTGGTCGCGCCGACATGCTCAGAAGCCCGGCTGGCCTGCCGATCGGCGACATGGGAGCGGCGCAGCGTGCCGTGGCGGAGCGGCTGATCGAGGAGTTCGTCGCCAACCTCCGGACCGAGCTCGCCGAGGCGCAGCGGGATCGCATCCGGGAGGCGGGCCTCGGCGCAATCCACTTCGCCTGGGCCGGCCCCGTCGAACCGGGTCACGCGCACTACTTCAGGCTGCACGGACCGCGGCTCCTGGTGGAGCACGACAACACGCAGAACGACGCGAACCACGTCCATTCCGTCTGGAGGGATCCGGGGCGAGATTTCGCCCTCGACGTCCTCGGCGAGCACTATCGCGCCGGCCCCCACGCGGTCGCTCGCTGAGTCAGCGCAGCTCATGCCCGTCCCCTCGGGGCGGCGCGCGTCCCGGAATCCCTGCTCCAGTCTCTGCCCCCGATTCGCCCGAACAACGGCGCTCCGCGCGTGAGCGGGGCCCCGGTCGGCAGCACGTTCCAGCCGACCCCGCCCTCGAGCGGCGGCGCCCGGAGGCGCGTCCGGAGGTCGTCGGACGCCCCTGGCAGGAACGGCGCCAGCTCACGCGCGATCACGTGCAGCGCCTCGAGCGCCGTCCGCAGCGTTGCGGCGGCGCGACCTTGCCGTCCCTCCCGGACGTCCTCCCACGGCGCGGCGGTCGTCACGTACCGGTTCGTCGCGTCCACGAGCCGGAAGACGCCCGCCAGCGCCTCGTCCAGGGACAGCCGGTCGACGGCCGCGTCCACCTCGGAAGGCAGCGCCAACGCCGAGTCTCGAAGCTCCTGGTCCGCCGCGAGGGCGACGCCGGGTTCGGGGACGCGCCCGTCCGTCACCTTCTCCGCGAGCGCCAGGATTCGGCTCGCCAGGTTCCCGAGCCCGTTCGCGAGCTCCGCGTCGTGGGCCTGTTGGAAGCGCCTGAGGCTGAAGTCGCCGTCCCGTGCCGTCCGGATGTGGCGGAGCAGGAAGTAGCGTACCGCATCCGCGCCGTACTGCACGATGAGCGGGGTCGGATCGATCGACCGCCCGGACTTGCTGATCTTCTCACCGTCGATCGTGACGTATCCGTGCACGAGCAGGTCCGTCGGCCACGGGAGCCCCGCCGACGCCAGGAACGCGGGCCAGTACACCGCGTGGAACCGCGCGATCCCCTTCCCGATGACGTGTACGCGCTCGCCCTCACCGCACCAGTAGGTATCGAGGCGGCTTCGGTCCCTGCCTCCGTATCCCAGCCCCGCGATGTAGCCGCAGAGGGCGTCGAACCAGACCCAGATCACCTGTGACGCGTCGCCCGGAACGGGGAGGCCCCATCCCCTCGCGCGCGCGGCTGATCTCGACACGGAGATGTCGCGCACGGGACCACGCAGGAACGCCAGGGTCTCCTCGCGCGCCCCGTCGTGGACCACGCGAAGCCTCCCGCTCTCGATCGCCTCGCGCACCACGTCGGCATACCGCGAGAGCCGGAAGAACCAGTTCGTCTCCTCGACGATCTCGAGCGGGGCGTCGTGCTCGGGGCAGCGCCCGTCGTTCAGCTCCTCCGGTTCGTAGAACCGCTCGCACCCGACGCAGTACCGCCCGTGGTACGGCTTCCGGTAGAGGTCGCCGCGGTGGGCGCACGTCTCCCACAGCGCGCGGACGGCGGGAGCGTGCGCGGGGTTTGCGCTCGTGCGCTGGAAGTCGTCCGCCGAGATGCCGAGCGCGTCGCTCAGCGCCTCGAACGCCGCGGCGTGGTCCGCCACCCACGCCGAGGTCGGCACACCGGCGCGTTCGGCGGCGAGCACGTTCTTGAGGCTGTGATCGTCGGTTCCGGTCACGAAGCGAACGCGGCGCCCCCGGATCCGGCGGTGTCGCGCGAACGCGTCCGCGACGCAGAGCTCGAGCGCGTGGCCGAGGTGAGGGTTCGCGTTCACGTACGGGATGGACGTGGTGACGTAAGACGTTTTCTGCGCGGCGAGAGGCATGGTCGGCTCCTTCGGGTGAAGGGCCGCCCCCCGCGGAAGCCGTAAGACGACGGCCGCCCAGAGGGCGGCCGGTTGGCTCGACACGTTGGCGTCGGTTACGGGATCAGACGCGCACGACGAGCGGCACGGCAGCCCCTGCAATCAGGGCGCGCATCATCGCCATTCGCGTCTGGGACCCAGCGTGGATCACGTCGAAGAAGATGGCAGCCGCCGATCCGTGCGTCAAGCCGAACCACGCCGCCGGCAGCCGCGGCGCACCCCCCTGCGACCCCGGGCACCACCGCGGCCACCGCGTCGACGGGGAGCTCCCCGACCCCCGACGTCGACCGCGCGTGCGAACTTCCGTGCGGCGAAATAGCTGCGCACCCCGCCCGTAGGTGACTGGATGCCACCGGTGCCTCCCTGGCTGGGCCGAGCGCTGTCACCGCGCTTCTGGCCCTGGCGCCTCGCCATCGCGGTCCTCGCGCCACGGCTCCCGATCATCGTCATCGATCGCGCCGTCCGCCTGCCGGGAGGCGAGTTCCAGCGGCTCATCGAGACGCGGCTCCTCTCGGCGCTGGTGAGCTTGCTCGTGCTCGTCGCCGTGGTGCGGCTCCTGGAGGGGCGCACGCTCGCGCAGACGGGGCTGTTCTCCCGCGCGGCATGGGGCCGAAGGGTCGCCGAGGGGCTCGCGCTCGGCGCGAGTCCCGTGCTCGCCTACGGGGCGGGGCTCGCGGGCGCTGGGCTCGCCGCGTTCTCATGGCCAGGCGAGGCGACCCTGGCCGAGGCCGCCGGGCTGGCGGCGGTCATCCTGGTGGCAGCCGTGGACGAGGAGATCCGATTCCGGGGCCTCGCCTTCCGGATCCTCGAGGAGGGTACGGGCAGCTCGGTCGCCCTGATCGTGAGCGGCGCGCTCTTCGGCGCCGCCCACGCCGGAAACCGCGGCGCGACGCCGCTCGGAGTGGTGGTGGTCGCGATCGGCGGCGTGCTCCTGGCGGCCTGCTACCTCCTCCACCGCTCCCTGTGGATCCCGATCGGCTTCCACTTTGCGTGGAACACCACGATGGGCGCAGTGCTCGGGCTGCCCATCTCGGGGATTCCGATCCCGGCCCTGCTGAGGGCCGACGTGACCGGCCCCGGGCTCTGGACGGGTGGACGCTTCGGCCCGGAGGCGAGCCTGCCGATGGCCATCTTCGTCGTCCTGGCCTCGGCGACGTACGTCTGGCGCGCGGCTGCCGCGGGACGGTTCGCGCGCGGCACGTGGCTGCGAGAACTCCGGGGCCCCGTCTCTCCGGGGCCGGCTTGTCCGGGGAGCGGCCGCTAGGCTAGGCCAGTAAAGGTGTCGTGGCTCATGGCGACCGTCCGACAGAAGCCGCAACGCAGCGCCGCGCCCGCGCCCGCGCCCGCGCAGGAACGCTACGGCCATCTCGACTGGGGTCACCTGCGCTTCTTCCTCGAGCTGGTCCGGACCGGCAGCCACGGCCGCGCCGCCAAGCGGATGGGCGTCGATCGCAACACCGTGGCGCGCCGCGTGGCGGCGCTGGAGGCGGAGCTGGGGGTGGCCCTCTTCGAGCGCGGGCCGCAAGGCTGGAGCCAGACGCTGGAGGGCCAGGAACTGGCTGAGCTGGCGAGCCGGGTGGAGGAGCACGTGATGGCCCTGGCCCGCCACGTGGACGCGCGGGACCCGACGCTGCGCGGGATGGCGCGCCTCACGACCGTGCCGCACCTGGCCACTCACCTGCTGCCGCCCGCGCTCCCGGCGCTGCGCCAGCGCCACCCCGAGCTGGTGCTGGAGGTGGTCGCCGACGCGCGGGCCTTCGACCTGTCCCGCCGCGAGGCCGACCTGGCGATGCGCCTGGGCCGCCCCCACGACTCGGGGCTGGTGGCGCGACGGCTCTCCCAGCTGGCCCACGGCTTCTACGCGGCCGCCGCCACGGCGGCCGGGGACCGTGGCGCGGTGGACTTTCGCGCCGACATCTTCCTGGGCGGCGAGGGCGGCGCCAGCGAGCCGCAGGAGCGCTGGCTTCAAGAGCTGGCGCCTGAGCGGCGGGTGGTCTACCGCTGCAACAGCACCACCTCGCTGCTGGAGGTGGCGCGGCAGGGGCTCGGCGTGGTCCTGCTTCCCTGCTACATCGGCGACGCGGATCCGGCGTTGCGGCGGCTGGACGGGCCGGAGCCGGCTTTGCACGAGATCTGGCTGCTGGTGCACGGCGACCTCCGGCGCACCCCGCGGGTCCGGGCGGTCATGGACTGGCTGGACGAGCTCGTCGCGCGCGCCCGGCCGGCACTGCTCGGGCAGCGCTGAGGCGGGCGCGCGACCCGGGACGTGCCGCGTCATTGCCGAGCCGGTCGAGGGCCGCGCGAGTGAGGAGCGGCTCGCCGAAGAGCGCTCGCGGCGCCGGTGCTCGCGTCACCGGATGGCGAGGAAGAAGGCGACCATCGTCGCTACCCAGCCGAGGAGAAGGACGGGGCCGAGGGCGAACACATGCGGCACGGCCGTGCATGTCGCTACGCTCGAGCAAGTCAGCTTCCGGCGTCCGAGAAGCTGGCACTGCAGACAGGACAGGGCGGTGGGAGCAACGAGGGGGCGTTCACCAGCGATCGGCAGTGAAACCGGGACGGCGACAGCGATGGCCTTGCCCATGACAGATCTTCCACCGCGCGGTTGGGGTGGACGTTCGAGGAAGCCGGTGCGCACCTGAATGTCGATCAAGCGGGCGCGCGCGGGCGACCGGGCGGCAAGAGGGTGAACTTGTGTTAGCGCGGTGCTGGTGTTCGCGCTCACCCGTCCCGGCTGCGCCCCAAGGTGGTCGCAGCGGACGTCCCGACCGCCGCGTGCCGGGTGACCAGCTCACTCCAGGTCGCCCGGCCTGGAGCTCCGGATGCCGGTCCCGAGGACCAGGTCGCGGATCCGGGTGACATCATCGTCCACCGCACGGGCGTCCTTCTCGTGAACCTCGGCCTCCTCGAGCAGGTTCTGCTTTCTCAGACGCTCTGCGAGCAGGCGGGAAAACGTGACCCGCTCTTCCATGATCCGGATGGCCGTCCAAAGAGCGCTCTCCGTGTTGCGACGCTGCTCCGCTGCGAAGATCTCCCCCGTGAACGAGTGTCCGACATGGCAGCGCACCTTGAGCGGCTCCCCGTCGCCGATCTGCCAGATGGCGCCGTTGCAGTCGGGACAGGTGAAGGTCGTTCGTTCGCCGATCCGTTCGACGTTCTCCAGGAACTCCTTCGTGTTCATGACCTGGTCCGCGATGTTCGCCTCGATCTCGAGGGACGTTGTCGTCGGAAAGTCCTCCTGGGGGAGCGGTGGCTCCGCGACCAACCGCATCAGGAGGGCGCCGGCGTCCGCGATGGGAACCGTGTGATCGACGGTCATGTACCGGAGCGCGGTCATCGGCATGCTCGGGTACTCGGCCTCTGCGGGATCCTGCACGACCGTGATCCCGCCCCTCTTCTTGATCGTCTGCAGCCCGACCGTCCCGTCGTCGAGATATCCCGTCAGGACCATCCCGATGACCCGCGAGCCGTGCGCCCGAGCAGCGGACCGGAAGAGCGCGTCGATGGAGGGCCGAAACCGGTTCTCTTGCGGACCGCGCGAGACGCGGACACGGTCGCCCTTCAACAGAAGGTGATGATCGGGAGCGGCAACGTACACGTGGCCCGCGAGGATGGCCTCGTCGTCGGCGGGGCTGCGAACAGGAAGATCGGTGATGTCGCCCAGGAGCTTCGGCAGGTAGCTCTTCTTGTCAGCCGCGAGATGCTGGACGACGAAGATCGCCGCACGAATGTCTTCCGGAAGCTCGCCCAGGACGGCGCTGAGGGCCTTGAGGCCGCCCGCCGAGGCCCCGATGACGACGATGTCGTGGCCGGTCAACGTGTCCTCCACCGCCCGTGTGTCGAACGGGTGGGTTGCTCAAATCTGCGCACTCGATCACCGCGCCCGTGCCCATCGCGACGCCGCAGGTCACGCCGCGCCGGCGAACGCCGCGGTAGCGCTCGGTCGCCGCGCAGGCCGGCCCGGGATCGCGAACCGGACGAGCCGGCGCATGGCGCTCGCGAACTGCGACGCCAGCGAGCCGGTCGCGTAAGGGATGCCATGGCGCTCGCAGATCGCGCGTACGCGCGGCGCCATCGCGGGATAGCGCCAGGCGGGGATGTTGGGGAAGAGGTGGTGCTCGATCTGGAACCCGAGGTGGCCGCTGAGGATGTGTCCGAGCTGCCCGGTCTCGAAGTTGCTGCTGCCCGACACCTGCCGGACGTACCACCCGGCCCGGTCCTCGCCCGCGACGTCCTCCTCGCGGAAGGTGGCCGTCCGCTCCGTGAGGTGGCCGCAGTAGATGACCGCGTACGCCCAGCCGTTCCGGAGCGCGTTCGCGAGCACGTTCCCCGCGAGGACCTTCACTGCGAGCGGACCGGCGAGCGCGGGGTAGAAGACGTACTCGACGAACCCCTTCCGCGCGGCCTTTCGCGCGAAGGCCCAGACATCGCGGACCACCTCGCGACGGGGACGTCGCTTTCCGCCCTCGCTCGGCTGCGGGCCGAGCGCGTCGAGGAGGCCGAGGTCGTAGGCGCCGATGGAGTACTCGAAGAAGAGTCCGCTGAGCGGGCTGACCAGCGGCTGGAGCAGGTGGATCGGCTTCCAGGGCACCTCGTCGGAGAAGCGGAACGCGTTGTACCCGAAGTCGCGATCCCGCCCGATGACGTTCGTGAAGACGTGGTGGGTCGCGTTGTGCGCCCGCTTCCAGCTCTTCGCGGTGCCGACCATGTCCCACTCGTAGGTCGCGGAGCTGAGCGATGGATCGCGCATGAAGTCATACTGACCGTGCAGCACGTTGTGCCCGATCTCCATGTTCTCGAGCACCTTGTAGGTGCCGAGAGCGACCACGCCCGCACCCCAGCTGATCGGCTCGAGGCTGAAGTGCAGGAGCAGGCGTCCCGCGATGCGGGAGATCCGCGCCACCGATCTGATCGTCCGGATGTACTCGGCGTCACGGGCGCCGACCTTCGCCGCGTACTCCTGCCGAAGGGCGTCCAGCTCGGTCCGCAACGATCGTGATTGCTCCGCTGTCAGGTTCACCCGTTCCCCCCGCCTCTCCGGCTGCGCCGCCGTCCGTTCGACCACGCTGCTCGATATGTGCCGCCGGTGTCATGAGCCGGTCACGAGACGTCCCGCCACCTCGAGAGGGCGAGCGCTCAGGGGACGTCGGGCGTGGGAGCGCTCGGGAGGGGGACGCGTGCCGAGCCCACGGATGCCCCGGCGTCCACGGGCAGCGAGGCTTCCCCGCCGCTATGCTTTCAAACGAGGTCGCCCCTCTCCCGCATCTCGCTCGCGCCGTGGCGGCTCCAGGAGCCCCACATGGCCAGCCCTCACGGTTCGTTCCGCTTCGCGCGGTCGAGCCTGAACGACCCACCGGACGAGACACCGCGCGGCGATCCAGCGGCTCTCACGCCGGACCACCTCGCGCGCCTGCTCGACCTCTCCCGCGCCCTGTCCGGCGCGTTCGGCCTCGCGGACGTCGCGATCGTCGCCGCGGAGCGTGGGCGCGTCCTCACCGGCGCGTCCGCCACGCAGATTGTGGAGGTGCGCGAAGCCGACCGGCTCGCGGTCATCGCGGAGGACACCGGGCGTGCGCCCCCTTCCGCCCCGAGATCCGGCACCTTCGTCCGCGCCGGTGGTCCGGAGCACGACGTGGCGCGCAGTGGCGAGCCCGCCTGGCTCCGGTCGCGCGCGGAGGCCTCCGAGCGCTGCCCGAACCTGGCGCTCGAGGCGCTCACCGGCGGACCGGACGGCGCCGCCTGGGCAGTGCTTCCCCTGGTAGCGGACGACGAGGTGAACGGGGTCCTCACGCTGGTGTTCGACGAGGTGCAGGGGTTCGACGGCCCCACTCGCGCATTTCTCTGCGAGGTCGCTGCCGCGTGCGGGAGCGCGCTCGCGCGCGGGAGCCTCTTCACCCGCGAGCGCAGCCGCGCGAACGCCTCCGAGGAGGCGCGCGCGGCGGGCGAGGTCCGGGAGCGCCTCACAGCACGGCAGATCGCCGATCGCACCCGCCTCTACGAGCGAGAGCGGTTCGCGCGCGCACGCGCCGAGGCGGAGACGATCGTCGCGGTGCGGGCGGCGAACGAGCTGGAGCGAGACGCCACCGCGGCGCGGGACCCCGCGCTCCGGGCGACCAGCGCGCACCCTCTCGATGCCTTCGTGGTGCAGTACGAAGAGACCGGGGTGGACGGCCCGGTCGCCGGCCTCCTCGGGGTCTTCTCTTCGGAGGCGACGGCGCGCGACGCGCTGCGGGAGCTCGACCGCTCGCGGTCGCTCGCCTTCCACGCGTCGATCACCGCGTGGACCCTCGACGTGCCGGGACCGCGGACACGGGTCGAGATCGATCTGAGCTGACGCTCGCGACCTCCGACCCCCGATCTCAAGCTCCGCCGTAGCTCCCCTGCGCTGGCCGCGTCGTCGGCCTCTGCGCCCGCAACGGCCGGCCGTGAGCACGCGCCCACGGCCATCCACCCTACTTGCCGCTTCCCGTCCCCGTCTGTTCGCTGCTGCCGCTAGCCTCCAGCCGACGCTGGGACTCCTCCCACTGCTGCCGCGCCGTGGTCGCCTGGACCTCGCGGGACTTGGCGTTCTGCGTTGCCGCGGCGAACTCCCCCTGCGCGTCATTCACCGCTGTCTGGAAGCGGCCGGCGTCGTACTTCGTCGCAGCTGGGTTCTGGGCCTGCTCGAGTGCCTGCAGCTTGGACCACTCGACGCGCGCCTCGGCAACCTTGACCTGTCGCTCGGCTGCCTCCACCTCCGCCTTGCGCTGGTCAATATGCTTACTGGCGTACTCGGCGTGGAGATCGGCGACCTGCTTGTGTACCCTCGCCTGCTCCTGAAGCTGACGCGCCTTCTCCAGCTCATCCGGCGCACGGCTCTCGTTCGCCAGTTTCTGCTGGGCATCGGCTACTTTCTGGTCAGCCGCGGCCGCCTGCTGATCAGCCTTCGCAGCGCCCTCCTCGTTCTGGGCCTGCTGCAGCCTCAGCCTCGTGCGTGAAAGAGAATCATTCGCGACGCCCAGAGCCAGCCGAGCTTGATGTACGAGCGCTTCCTGCTCCGGCCCGAGCCTGCCGACGTCTGCTTCGGACACGGTCGATGACTTTGCTTCACTCTGCGCCCCCCCATGCATGCAGCTCATGACGGCCGCGAATGCGAGGGGGATGATTCGCCGCGACCGCGAGCTCGGACACGCCGAGCGACTTCCCTTGATCGTCATTGGCGGATCCTCCCACAGGAACATCCGTCGCCCCAGGCGCGCGGGCACCTCCCAGCGTGAAGAGGTCTGCTGCGAGGATGCACCCCTTGCCGGGCACGTCGCGCGTGTGGACCTCGCCGCGGTTCGCCGTGACGGCTCTCCGGGTCGTCGCCACGCCCCGACCGAGAGTTGTCTGCTCCGCTTCGTGCGCAGAACGCCTCCCAGCGCCCAGGGGAGGCGTTCCGATCAGGCGAGCTGGGCGTCGCGAAGTGCGGCCGCGACGGAGCGCGCGTCCGAGAGCGCGAGTATCGCCCCCATCGCGCGGCGCATCGGCTCGAGACGCGCGCCAGCGAGCGCCTGCTTCAGCTCGGGGATGGCGGTGGGGACGACGCTGAGCGAGTCGACGCCGAGCGCCATCAGCGCCAGGGCCACATCGGGGCGTACCGCGATCTCGCCACAGACGCCCACGCGCTTTCCCGCGGCCCGAGCGGCGGCGGCCACGCGAGCCACCATGCGCAGAATCGCCGGGTGGTACGGATCGCTGAAGGCAGCCATCCGCGAGTCCTCGCGGTCGACGACCAGCGCGTACTGCATCAAGTCGTTCGTGCCGATGGACAGGAAGTCCGCCTCCCTCGAGAGGTCGACCGCGAGCTCGACGGCCGCCGGCACCTCGATCATCACCCCGATCTCGGGCGCCCTCTGGGCCCGCGGCTCGTCGAGGTCGGCGATCGCCTGGCCGATGAGGGTTCTCAGGCGGCGGAGCTCTTCGATCGACGTGACCATCGGAATCAGGATGCGAAGGGGGCGATCTGCGGCGGCCAGGGCGAGCGCCTGCACCTGATCTCGCAGCACGTCGGGGTGATCGAAGAGGACGCGAATCGAGCGATACCCGTGGAACGCGCCGCGTGCCGTTGCGACGTGCCCTCCAGCCACGAACTTGTCACCGCCCAGGTCGAGAAGGCGGAAGTGAATGGGTCCGGCGGGAAACACCTCGTAGGCCTTGCCGTAGATCCTCACCTGCTCGGCTCGCGTCGGGAACGAGTCACGGACGATGAAGGGGAACTCGGTGCGATACAGCCCGATGCCCTCGGCGCCGTTCTCACGGGCGATGGTCAGATCCGAGGCGACGCCGACGTTCGCGTGCAACGTCACACGCTCACCGTCCGCGGTGCGGGCGAGGACGTCGCGGAACCTCGAATGCTCGGTCCGCGCGCGCTCGGCGCGCCGACGCTCCTCCTCGTAGCGGGTCAGCGTGTCTTCGCTGGGGCGCACGACGACCGCGCCGCTCGTGCCGTCGACGACGAGCCGGTCGCCGGGCCGCACCGACTCGAGCATGTCTGCGATCCCCGTGACCACCGGGATGGCCATCGCTCGCGCCAGGAGGACGCCGTGCGACGTCGCGCCGCCGCTCTCGGTCACCAGCGCCTGCGCGCCTTCGGTCTTCAGCTCGACCACCAACGACGGGGGGATGCGGCTCGTCAGGACGATGCCCGCGCCGAAGCGTGCGCGGCTGCCCCCACCGAGGACGTGGTCGAGCAACCGGCTGCGCAGATCATCGACGTCGTCGATCCTCTCGCGGATGTAGGCGTCCGGGACGAGCCTCAGCCGTGACTCGAATTCCTCGAGAGCCACGTCGATGGCGAGAGGTGCGCTCAACCCGCGTGCGATCTGCTGATCGATGTGCTCCAGGAGCGTCGGGTCGTTGAGGAGCATCAGATGCGACGCGAAGATGAGGGCGTGCTCCTCGTCGATCTCGCGCGCCGCAGCAACCTGGATCCTCGAGACGTCATTGTGCGTCTTCTCGATCGCGGTTCGCACGCGCGCGCGCTCCGCGGCGGCTTCTCCCGCGGGCAAGTCACGCGCGGAGAGATCGAGTCGGTAAGCGCCGCGAAACACCGCGGGTCCCATCGCGATGCCGGGCGACGCGCCGACGCCACGAAGGATCCGCTCCCCGCCCTCCGTCCCCGCGGATGACGGTCGCGGTGCGGCCCGGGGTGCGGGTCGCTCGCCTCGATCGAGGGCACCGATGATCCGCGCGTTCTCGACGATCCCGACGAGCTGCGCGCATGTCGTCGCGAGCGTCCCGATGTCCTCCACCGAGAAGGCGCGCCGGATGGTGCTCTGCAGCACGAGCGCGCCCACCACGCGATCACGGAGGATCATGGGGGACGCAACGAGCGACGCCGTCTCTCCGCGGGTGGTGGCGACGCGTCGCTCGGCGATCACCTGAGCGGCGATGGACTCTGCCTCGGCGCCCGGGGGTTGGCTCCGCCCGGACGGATGGAAGCCATCGGCGGCGCCTCGCACGAGGTCCCCATGCTCGTCGAGCAGGAACACGAAGCAGCCTTCGACGCGCAGCCGTTCGGCGATGACGCGCGTCGCGGCCTCGAGGATTCGATCCAGCGAGTGCGCCTGCTCCACGACGTGAAGCAGGTCCATGGTGAGGTTCACGGTAGGTCCTTCCGGTGACACCGGAGCTCATGGACGGTGCGGGTCCATGTGTCCTACCTGCGGAGAAGCAGCTCTAGGCCACGCGCCGGCGCCGGATGACCTCCACCAGCAGCGAGATGAGGGCCAGCACCAGCAGGAGGTGGATGAATCCACCGAGTGTGTAGGAGCTCACGAGCCCGACCGCCCAGAGAACGAAGAGGATGACCGCAATGGTCCACAGCATGACGACCTCCCGGCGCGGCGCTCGCTCGTCTGCCGCGCCATCGTGAGCGTGCGCCGGAGCGAAGGGGACGCAGGGCGGTCAGCGGGGTTGCACGGAAGAGGCGCGATCGATTCCTGCAGCACGCGAGCGTGGCACGACCGGGGTTCCCGCGGCCGCCGCGCCGCGAACGGACGACGCGGTGTGGCCCGGCGGGTTCCAACCCTGCTGGCCGCCGCCGATCCGATGACCGCGGCGCACGCTCATCGCGATCGGGAAGGTACCCCTCCGGGAGGGACCAGATCCCGAGACATTGGAGGGCCGCCATGAAGCCGAGCACGAAGGACCAGGCGAAGGGCAGGTTCGAGAACCTGAAGGGCAAGATCAAGGAGGTCGCCGGGATCATCACCGGACAGCGCAAGCTCGAGACCGAGGGGAAGAGCCAGAAGCGCGCCGGCAAGGCTCGCGAGAAGCTCGGACAGGTCGAGAAGATCGTCGGGAAGTGAGGCGCGACGTCGCCGGATCTCAGCCATGCGCGCTCTCCTCGTGCAGTCCCGCTCGCCGCGCACCTACTGGAGCTTCGAGCGAAGCCTCCCCTTCATCCGCAAGGCCGCGACCCTGCCGCCGCTGGGGCTCGCCACGCTCGCGGCGCATCTCCCGGAGCGCTGGGAGCTCCGGCTGCGCGACCTGAACGTCGCGCCGCTCGAGGACGCCGACCTGCTCTGGGCGGACGCGGTGCTCGTCTCCGGGATGCTGGTGCAGGTCCCGTCGGTGCGCGAGGTGCTCCTCCGTGCGCGCGCCCTGGGCCGGCGCACCGTCGTCGGCGGCGCCGGGCCGAGCACCGCGCCCGAGCTCTTCCCGGAGGCGGACTTCGTCTTCCGCGGCGAGGCCGAAGGGCGGCTCGACCTCCTCGTACGAGTCCTCGAGGGTCGGGAGACGCCGGCGCCCCGCCTCCTCTCGGCCGAGGACGGCGTCCGGCCCGATCTCTCCCTCGCGCGCGTGCCCCGGTTCGACCTCGTGGACCTCCCGCGCTACGCCAACCACGCCCTGCAGTACTCGCGCGGCTGCCCGTTCCGCTGCGAGTTCTGCGACATCGTCGAGCTCTTCGGGCGCGTTCCCAGGGTGAAATCCCCGGAGCAGGTCGTCGCCGAGCTCGAGGCCCTGCACGCGCGCGGGGCGAGGGGCGCGCTCTTCTTCGTGGACGACAACTTCGTCGGCAACCGGCGCGAGGTGATGCGCCTGCTCCCGGTGGTCCGCGCCTGGCAGGAGCGCCACGGGTTCCCCTTCCAGCTCTGCACCGAGGCCAGCCTCGACCTCGCGAGCGCTCCGGAGCTCGTGGCCGGGATGGTCGCGGCCGGATTCCAGGAGGTGTTCCTCGGGATCGAGACGCCCTCCGCCGCCGCCCTCCAGGAGACCGGCAAGAGCCAGAACCTCCGCATGCCGGCGGCCCAGGCCGTCGAGACGCTCACCCGCGCCGGGCTCGAGGTGTTCGCCGGCTTCATCGTCGGGTTCGACAGCGAGGGACCGGACATCTTCGACCGCCAGCTCGAGCTCATCTCCCGCCTGCCGATCCCCAGGGCGATGGTGGGGCTCCTGATGGCGCTCCCCGGCACGCGCCTGTGGCGACGCCTGGAGGCGGAGGGCCGCCTCCGCGGCCACGGCTGCGGCGACAACTTCGAGCGCCCGAACTTCGTGCCCGCGCTGGATGAGCCGACGCTGCTCGCGGGGTACCGGCGCGTCGTCGCGGCGCTCTACACGCCGGAGCGCTACTACGCGCGCTGCGCGCTCGCCGTGGACCAGCTGCCGCTCCGCGCCCGCGCCGCGGCCGACGCCGGCGCGGCCGAGGGATCGCTCGCCGCGGTCGCACGGATCGCGTGGGGCATCGGCGTCCGGAGCCCGCGCCGGCTCCACTTCTGGCGCCTCGTCGGGCACGCGCTGCGGCGCGGCACCGGCGCCCTCCCGCGCGCGCTGGCGCTCGCGGTGATCGGCGAGAGCCTCATCCCGTACACGCAAGAGGTCGTCCTCCCGCGCCTCGATCGGTCACTCGCCGAGCTCGCGGCGCACGACGCGCAGCGCGACGCCGCGTCCGCCTGAGCCGGCGATCCTCGCGCGGCGTGAGTCGAGGGCCAGATGACGGCTGCGCGGTTCTGGAGCGGTCCCTTGCCGGCACTCCTCGAGGAGCTGGGCACCTCCGCTCGCGGCCTCTCCACCGAGGAGGCGTCCCGAAGGAGCTCGACGGGAACCTCGACGCGCCTGCGGCGCACGAGCCGGGCCAGGGGGCCGCGACTTTTCCTGCACCAGTTCGAGAATCCCATCGCCGCGCTCCTCCTCGTCGCGGCGATCCTCGCGTTCTTCCTGGGCGACCGCGCCGACGCCGCGATCATCCTCGCGATCGTCCTCGTCAGCGGCTTCCTGGGGTTCTGGCAGGAGCGCAAGGCCGCGCACGCGGTCGAGCAGCTCCTCGCCATGGTACGGCCGAAGGCCACGGTCCTCCGGGACGGCGTGGAGCGACAGGTCGCTCCGGAGGAGGTCGTGCCCGGTGACGTCGTCCTCCTCTCACCAGGCGACAACGTGCCGGGTGATGGACGGCTCCTCACGGCCAACGACCTGTTCGTCGACGAGGCGGCGTTGACGGGGGAGAGCTATCCCGTCGCGAAGGCTGAGGCCGCGCTCTCGCCCGATGCTCCCCTCGCGCGCCGGACGGATGCGGTGTTCCTCGGCTCCCACGTGGTCAGCGGCAGCGCCGTTGCCGTCATCGTGAAGACCGGTCGCGACACCGACTTCGGCGCCATCTCGGAGCGCCTGCGCCTGCGCCCACCCGAGACGGAGTTCGAGCGCGGCGTGCGAAGGTTCGGGTACTTGCTCCTCGAGATCACGCTGCTCCTCGTGCTCGCCATCTTCGCGTTCAACGTGGCGTTCCATCGACCGACGCTCGATTCGTTCCTGTTCGCGCTGGCGCTCGCGGTCGGGCTCACCCCGCAGCTCCTGCCGGGCATCATCAGCGTGAACCTGGCCCATGGCGCGCGACGGATGGCGGCGAGCAAGGTCATCGTGAGACGTCTGTCGTCCATCGAGAACTTCGGCAGCATGGAGGTGCTGTGCTGCGACAAGACTGGGACGCTCACGGAGGGCGTCGCGCGCGTGCACTCTGCCGTCTCGATGACGGGCGAGGCCTCCGAGAGGACGCTCCTGTACGCCTACCTCAACTCGTCCTTCGAGAAGGGATACGACAACCCGATCGACCGAGCCATCCGAGAGCATGCCCGGCGCGACATCTCCGGCTGGCGAAAGCTGGGCGAGAAGCCGTACGACTTCTCGCGCAAGCGCCTCAGCGTGCTGCTCGGCAAGGACGGTGAGGCCCTGCTCGTGACCAAGGGAGCCGTCCCCAACGTCCTGGGCATCTGCACGACGGCGGAGGGATCGGACGGAGTCGCGGTCCCTCTGGAATCGGCCCTGCCGATCATTCAGTCCCGTTTCCAGGAGCTGAGCGCTCGGGGCCTGCGGGTCCTCGGCGTGGCCTATCGAACCGCAGGGCTCGGCCAGCGGCTCGTCCCCGACGATGAGGCCGGGATGACCTTCCTCGGGTTCGTGGTCCTTCACGATCCGGTGAAGCAGGGAGTCGCAGACATCATCCGGCAGCTGCGTGAGCTCGGCGTCTCGCTCAAGGTCATCACCGGCGACAACCGATGGGTCGCGCAGACGCTCGGCCGCCAGGTCGGGGTGAACGCCGACGAGCTGCTCACGGGGGCCGAGCTTCACGACCTGTCGGAGGCGGGACTCATCGGGCGCGTGGCCGAGGTGGATCTCTTCGCCGAGATCGAGCCCGCCCAGAAGGACCGCATCATCCTCGCCGTCAAGAAGGCGGGCCACGTCGTAGGGTTCATCGGGGACGGGATCAACGACGCCTCGGCGCTGCACGTCGCCGACGTGGGGATCTCGGTCGACAGCGCGGTGGACGTGGCCAAGGAAGCCGCCGACATCGTGCTCCTGGAGAAGGACCTGGGAGTGCTGGCCACCGGAGTGCGCGAAGGCCGGGCGACGTTCGCGAACACGATGAAGTACGTGCTGATGGCCACCAGCTCGAACTTCGGCAACATGTTCAGCATGGCGGGGGCGTCCTTGCTCCTGCCCTTCCTGCCGCTCCTTCCGTCGCAGATCCTGCTCATGAACCTGCTCACGGACCTGCCCGAGATGTTCATCGCGAGCGACCGCGTCGACGCGGAGATGACCGCTCGCCCCCATCGCTGGGACATCCGCTTCATTCGACGCTTCATGCTGCTCTTCGGGCTGGTGAGCTCGGTCTCCGACTATCTGACCTTCGGCCTGTTGCTGGTCGTGCTGGGGGCGCCGGAGCGCCTCTTCCGCACGGGATGGTTCGTGGAATCCGTCGTCTCCGCGACCCTCATCGTGCTCGTGGTCCGGACGCGTCATCCGCTCCACCGCAGTCGACCGGGAAGGCCACTCCTCACCGCCGCGCTCGCGGTGGTCCTGGCCACCCTCGCCCTGCCGTACCTGCCCGGCGCGGAGTTCCTCGGGTTCCAGCACCTGCCACCACCGTTTTACCCCGCGCTCGGCGCGATCATCCTCGTCTACGTCCTCTCCGCGGAGATCGCCAAGCGATGGTTCTACCGGGGCGACCGGGACGCCGCTGGCGTCGTTCCGCGCAGCGCCGCGCTCATCGAGGCGCCGCTCGGCACGACCGCCGGATCGGCGGAGAGCGGCGCGGGAACGGTTCGCTAGGGCTCTTCGAGGACGATCACCGGCTCACCTTGCTCCGGCAGGTGTTGCTTCCCGTTCAGATCGATGTAGTGGCCCGATCGCGCGGCCTTCGTCTCCAGGTAGAACCGATTGTGCTCGTTCGGCCGCATGATGTGCGGGATGCGAGCGGACACGCGGATGCCGTGCTGCTCGAGTTGCTCGATCTTGTCGGGGTTGTTGGTCATGAGCCGGATCGAGCGCACGTCGAGGCTGACCAGCATGTGCGCCGCGATGGCGTAGTCGCGCTCGTCGTCGCGGAAGCCCAGCGCGAGGTTGGCGTCCACCGTGTCCAGGCCGCCGTCCTGGAGCGCGTAGGCCCGCACCTTGTTGATGAGGCCGATTCCGCGCCCTTCCTGCCTGAGATACAGCAAGAGCCCGCGCTCGCGGGAGCCCAGGTCGCGGAGTGCGGCTTCGAGCTGCTCGCGGCAGTCGCACCGGAGAGAGCCCATGACATCTCCGGTCAGGCACTCGGAGTGGAGCCGCGTCGGGACGTCATCGGCTCCCATCACATCGCCGTGCACCATCGCCACGTGCTCCTTGCCATCCCGGTTGTTCCAGAACGCGACGAGGCGGAACCGGCCGAAGCGGGTCGGCAGGTCAGCCACTGCCTCGACCTTCACGCAGACGTGGTGCGCGCCGAAGCCGCTGCAGTCATGGTCCCTGTCACGCTCGACCAGTCCTTCGAGCGTGGCGACCCGTCGTAGGCCGGTGCACGGAGTCGGAGCTGAAGCCATGAGGCACGATTAGCGCGTTCGACGCGGAGGGACCGATCCGGCGTGGGGACACACCCCGAACTGGGCCGTGCGCATGAGCGCTGTCGGGCGGCGCGGCGCACGTCCTGGCGCACGGGCGCGACCCGCCGCCCGCAAGGGAGGCGGTCGACCCGCCCCCGAGCCGAGGCGGGCTGCTAGAGTCACGGTGCGTGAGCGCCGAGCGAGAGCGGCTGCGCGACGCCGACGAAGGCCGGCAGCCGTGGCGGCGCTGGGGACCCTACCTGGCCGAGCGTCAGTGGGGGACGGTCCGGGAGGACTACAGCGCCGGCGGCACGCCCTGGGTGTATTTCCCCCACGAGCACGCCCGCAGCCGCGCCTATCGCTGGGGCGAGGACGGGCTGCTCGGGATCTGTGACGACGAAGGGCTGCTCTGCTTCGCTCCGGCGCTGTGGAACGGCCGCGACCCCATCCTCAAGGAGCGGCTCTTCGGGCTCGCGGGGCCCGAGGGCAACCACGGGGAGGACGTGAAGGAGGAGTACCACTACCTCGACGCGGTGCCGTCGAGCTCCTACCTGAAGGCGCTCTACCGCTACCCGTTCTCCGACTTTCCGTATCAGGCCCTCCGTGACGAGAGCCGGCGCCGCGGGCGCGATGTCCCCGAGCTCGAGCTCCGGGACACCGGCGTCTTCGCCGGAGGCTGGGTCGATTTCTTCGTCGAGTACGCCAAGGCCGAGCCCGAGGACCTCCTCATCCGCCTCACGGCCGTCAGCCGTGCGCCCGGACCGGCCGTGCTGCACGTCCTCCCGCACCTGTGGTTCCGGAACACCTGGTCCTGGGGCCGTTGGCCGGAGCGTCCGCGCATCGCGCTCCTCGGGGCCGGCCTCGCGAAGGCCGACCACTCGCGGCTGGGGGTGCTGTACCTCCAGTGGCAGGAAGCGCCCGAGCTGCTCGTCAGCGACAACGACACCAACTTCGCCCGGCTCTACGGCCACCCGCCCTCGGGGGCGGTCAAGGACGCCTTCCACGACGCGGTGGTGCGGGGCCGCCGCGACGGGCTGCGCGAAGACGGCGAGGGGACGAAGCTCGCGCTCTGGCACTCCGTCAGCCTGCCCCCCGGCGGCGCGAAGGTGATCCGGCTGCGCCTGCGGCGGGACCCCGCGCCGCTGCCCTTCGCCGACTTCGACCGGATCTTCGCCGCGCGCGAGCGCGAGGCCGAGGAGTTCTGGCGGGAGTCGGCGGCCGGCATCGAGGACCCCGAGGCGCGGCGCGTGCACCGCCAGGCGCTCGCCGGCCTCCTGTGGTCGCGTCAGTTCTACCACTGGGACGTCCCGCGCTGGCTCGAGGGAGATCCGGGACAGCCGGTGCCGCCGGCGGAGCGGAGGCGAGGACGCGACAGCGGGTGGGAGCACCTCAACAACGCCGACGTGCTCCTCGTCCCCGACAAGTGGGAGTACCCGTGGTACGCCGCCTGGGATCTCGCCTTCCACTGCGTCGCGGTCGCCCGCGTGGACCCGGAGCTGGCGAAGGCGCAGCTCGTCCTGCTCCTCCGCGAGTGGTACATGCACCCGAACGGTCAGCTGCCCGCGTTCGAGTGGAACCTCGGCGCTGCGAACCCGCCCGTGCACGCGTGGGCGGCCTGGCGGGTCTTCGAGATCGACCGCGAGCTGCGGGGCGGCCGGGGGGACCGGGCCTTCCTCGAGCGCGTGTTCCACAAGCTCCTCATCAACTTCACGTGGTGGGTGAACCGCAAGGACGTGGAGGGCCGCAACGTCTTCCAGGGCGGGTTCCTCGGCCTGGACAACATCGGCGTCTTCGATCGCAGCGAGATGGCGCCCGACGGCGCCCTCGATCAGGCCGACGGGACGAGCTGGATGGCGATGTACGCGCTCGATCTGCTCCGGATCGCGCTCGAGCTCGCCCGCGAAGAGCCCATCTACCAGGACGTCGCGACCAAGTTCTTCGAGCACTTCCTCTACATCGCGGACGCGATGAACGACGTGGGGCGGCAGGGCGTCGCGCTGTGGGATCCCGAGGACGAGTTCTTCTACGACGTGCTCCGGCGGTCGGACGGACGCGCGGTGCCGCTGAAGATCCGCTCCCTGGTCGGCCTCATCCCGCTGTTCGCGGTGGAGGTGCTGGAGTCCGAGCAGCTGGCCCGCGTTCCGGAGTTCGCCGAGCGGCTCCGGTGGTTCCTGCGTTATCGCCCCGACCTCGCCTCGCTCGTCTCGCGCTGGCACGTTCCCGGCGCCGGGGACACGCGTCTCCTCGCGCTCCTCCGCGGCCACCGGATGAAGCGGGTCCTGCGGCGGATGCTCGACGAGGCGGAGTTCCTGTCGCCCTTCGGCGTGCGCTCCCTCTCCCGCCATCACCGCGAGGCTCCATTCCGGCTCGCGCTCGATGGAACCTTCACCGTCGACTACGAGCCAGGGGAGGCGAGGACCGGCCTCTTCGGAGGAAACTCCAACTGGCGCGGACCGGTCTGGGTGCCGATGAACTACCTGATCGTCGAGGCGCTCCGGCGATTCCACCGCTACTACGGAGACGACTTCAGGGTGGAGTGCCCGACGGGCTCGGGGGTCCCCCTCTCGCTCGCGGAGATCGCGGACGAGATCGCAGGGCGCGTCCTGCGGCTGTTCCTGCCGGGACCCGACGGGCGGAGGCCGTACCAGGGAAGCGGTCCGGCGCTGCCGGGTAGCGAGGACCTCCTGCTCTTCCACGAGTACTTCGACGGAGAGGACGGCCGAGGCCTCGGAGCGTCCCACCAGACCGGGTGGACGGCGCTGGCGGCGGAGCTGCTGCGGACGGAGGCGCGCGCGAGGCGTCGCTCGCGCACGGCGCGCCACGAGAGGTGAATGCATCTCGCTCGCGCCGCCCGCGGCACGTGACACGGCCGCCCGGATGCCCGGCCCAGGGCGAGTGCGCGCAGGGCGCGCGCGTCGGATCGACGCCGCCGATGGTGGCGCCCCAGCACTCCCGGTCCGGGTCCGAGACAGTGCCGTACGATGCCGCGCCGTACGATTCCGCTCGGGAGGACATCCCCGTGACCGACGACCTCGTCGTGCCGAACCGCACGGACACCGACCCCGCAGGCCGCGGCTCCGCGCCGAAGCTGACGCGCGACGCGATCGGCGAGATCCTGCGAGCAGGCAAGCACCTCCTGGTGCAGGGGGCGATGGGCCTCCACGTCTCCGACGGGCTCGCCGGGAAGGTGGCTGCGGCGAAGAGCGCACGGTTCGTCACGGCGGGTACCGTCTCGGGCGTGGGGAAGACGCCCGAGCTGCTCCGGCGCGAGCTGCGGCGCGCCCGGGCCGAAGCGCCCGGCGGGTACGTCGGCGTGAATCTCATGGCCGCCATCAATCACCTCGACTTCGAGCGGCTCGCCCGCACCGCGCTCGTGGAGGGCGTGAGCTTCATCGTGCAGGGCGCGGGCATCTCACGAGAGGTGATCCGCTGGTGCCACGACGCCGGCACGCCGTTCGCCGGGATCGTCTCGTCCGGACGCCTCGCAGCGATGTACGAGAAGTGGGGCGCCGACTTCCTCGTCGCGGAGGGCGCGGAAGCCGGGGGTCACATCGGCGACATCGAGCTGCCACTCGCCTCGCTCGTCGAGGACGTCCGGAGCCATTCGTCGCTGCCGGTCGTCGCGGCCGGGGGCATCGACGCGAGCGACGTCGCAGCGTACCTCGCGCAGGGTGTCGCCGGCGTCCAGCTCTCGACGCGATTCATCGCGTGCAGGGACGGAGACGCCCACCCGGCGTTCAAGACGATGCACCTCGGCAAGGGGGCGGACGACGTCGTCGTCATCACGAGCTGCGTGAAGGGCATGAAGGCGCGGGCGGTCCGGAACGCCTTCACGGACGCGCTCGCCGCGGGGGACCACTTCCCCCCGCGCTCGAAGGCCTGGTTCTTCGGGAAGGACGGCTACGGCGGTCGAACCAAGGCGTGCATCGAATGCCTCGGGACGGGGCTCTGCAAGTGCCGCGCGAGCGACTTCCACGAGAGCTTCTGCATCACGGACGCGCTGCTGCGGGCGGCCATCCTCGGCGACACCGTGCGCGGCCTCTTCTACACGGGACAGAGCGTGACGAGGATCCCCGAGGGCACCGTGCAGGAGCTGAAGACCGTGCAGGAGCTCGTGCTGGAGCTGGACCGTCTGCTCGAGGACGGCTCGCACCGGACGCACGCTCTTTCCGCGGCGAGCGCCTCTCCGTGATCCGGCCCGACGCACGCGCGGACCGTCTCGATGCAGTCGGAAGGGCGCGCCCTCGAGCGTGGAAACGCCCGGGAGAGGGACGCGAGCCGAGCTCGCGGACGCCCCGGCGTCCACGGGCAGCGAGGCCTCCCCGCCGCTATGGTTCGAGCGAGGTCGCCCCCCGAGCAACCTCGCGCGCCAGCTGGCCGTCTTCGGCGCGGCGCGCGGTGGGGCGTCGCGGGTCGCCCCACAGAGGAGGAGTCATGACTCGCGAGACGAGGAGCGCGGCGTCCCTGGCGCTGGCGGCGGCGGTCTCGCTGATGGGCAGCGCGCTGCTGCTGAAGGGAGGCCGAGCGCTTCCGGTCATGACGGGCGGTGCGCCCGAGGACCACCCCGGCATCCTGCTCGTCGCGGTCGTCGTCCTGCTCGCGGCGACGGGCGTGCTGCTCCTCGCGATGGCCGGGAAGGGGCTCCTCGACTCGAGGCGTCACCCGCACGCTCACTGACCCGCCCGCGCGCGTCGGGGGGGACCTCGACTCACGGTCAGTGGGTAGCCGCAGGTTCGCCCTCGGCGGGGAGCACCTCGCGCAGCCCGTCGACCGGGACCGAGAGCACGACGGCATCGCCGACCGACTGGATCAGCCTGATCGGGATCTCGACCGTTCCAGCGTGGAACATCGTCCGCGAGGCGCCCAGCTGGTCGGCGACGTCCTTTCGCAGCTTCACCCGGAGCGACTCCACGCTCCACGCGTCGCTGTCCAGGAAGAGCGCTGCGATCTCGCCGACCGCCCGCCCGTCCGCCCCGATGACCGTCCGTCCCCGCAGGTTCTCGTCAGAGAGACGCATGGCGCCTCCTTCTTTCACTTGCTCCTCTCTCGAATCTAGGTCTCACGGCCTCGGGGCTCACGCGGCGGCCGCGGAGGCCAGGGGCAGCTCGATGCCGAAGATGCACCCCTTCCCGGGCAGGTCCACGGTGTGAACCTCGCCGCCGTTCGCCGTGACCGCCTTCCGGATGATGGAGAGGCCGAGCCCGAGGCCTGCTCGATCGCTCCCGCGCCGGCTGCTCACACGTCCAAGGCCGCCGCACTCGTCCTCCACCTCGATGAAGACGCGGCCGTGCTCGCCCCGGCCCCGGATGACCACGCGGCCGCTCGCCCGGGTGTACCTGAAGGCGTTGCGCAGCAGGTTCATGACCGCCGACGCGAGGAGCTGCGGGTCGACGTCGATGGCGAGCGTCGGATCGACGGGCTCGACCGTGAACCGGATCCCCCGGCACTGAGCGTGCAGTTCTGCAGCGGCCGCGAGTTCGTCGAAGAACGCCAGCAGCGAAACGCGTTCGTGCCTCCGCGCGTCGGCGGCCAGGCGGACCTCGGAGACGAGGCTGTCGAGGAGGTCCCGGATGTCGATGAGGCTCCGGCCGAGCACGGCGACGGCGCTGGCGCTCGCGCCCGGCTTGCCACCCTTGACGACCTGGAACGAGAGCAGCGCCGTCTGGACGAAGTTCCGCAGCTCGTGCGCGATCCGACCGCGATGCTCGAGGTCGTGGTGCGAGCTTGCCTCCTCCTTCAGCCGCCCGTACTCCGCAACGGCCTCCGCGAGGGCGGTGTCCAGGCAGCGGTTCAGCGTGTGGAACTCCTCCGGGCTGATGGTCGCGCCCCGCTCTGCGGCGAGCTCCGTGATCGCCTGGCACACGTCGGCGTAGTCGTGGACGAGGCGTGAGACCGAGGCTCCCTGGGCGAGCAGCTCGCGCCCGTGCCTCGCGGCGCCCGCTCCGATGGCGGTCGGCGGGAAGGGCGTCGCCGTCATCTCCAGCCGGAGCGTCTCCGAGAGCTGGGCGAGGAAGAGGCGGACGCAAGCCTCCAGCTCGCCCGTGGAGACGGAAGGCGACGGGCTGGCCGCGGCCTGGGCCCTCGCCATGAGCTCCTCACGGTTCGAGCTGATGAAGACGTTGAGCATGACCTGGCTCCTTCCCCGGTTGCCTGTCGACGGGCCCGAGGGCTCGTCGTCGTCGTCGAGCGGCCGAGCGCTGGATGCGAGCTTCAGGCCGACGGTCGACGACCCACCTGCCGCGCGGAGCCAGGTGGGGGGACGAGTCCGAGACGAGGCCGGTGGACGCCTGACGATAGGTCTGCGGGCGCTCCCCGGCACGTTCCCTGTGCGGGGTCATTTCAGCGCACCCGACCCTTTCCAGATCGGCACGCTCCAGAGCCCCGCCCCGATCACGAGCCGGCGCGGAGCTCCTCGGTACTATTTTGGGCGACCCAGGATTCGCTGCGCATCGCATACTTATTTGGGGGTTGGGGGGGAGCCGTAGCCCAGACTGCCCTCTCGACGACCCTCGCGCCTGCTACAGAGGCAGGGGACACGGACCATGGACGCACAGGAACCCACGGCATTGCCCGCGAGCGACCCCCAAGAAGCCGAGTGGCGCGCCAGCGAAGGGGAGCGTCTCCTCGTCGTGGGCATCGGTGCCTCCGCGGGCGGCCTGGAGGCGCTCGAGCGCTTCCTCCAGCGGGTCCCGCCGGACAGCGGCCTCGCCTACGTCGTCGTGCAGCACCTCTCCCCGGAGCACGCGAGCAGCCTCGCCGATATCCTGGCTCGCGCGACGAGGCTCCCGGTGTTGACCGTGACGGAGGGGCAACGCGTCGAGCGCGACCACGTGTACGTCATCCCGCCGGGAGCTGGTCTGGTCGTCGAGCGCGGCGCCCTGCGGCTCGTCGCTTCCGACCAGAAGGGCGTTCGCCTGCTGGTGAATGCGTTCCTGACCTCCCTCGCGGAGGACCAGCGCGAGAACGCCGTCGGCATCGTGCTCTCCGGGACGGGCTCCGACGGCGCGCTCGGCATCGCGGCCGTGAAGCGGCACGGAGGCCGGACCTTCGCGCAGCTCCCCGCCGACGCTCGCTACGAGAGCATGCCCGCCGCCGCGATCGCGACGGGGACGGTGGAGCAGGTTCTTCCGGTCGACGAGATCCCGGCGGCGCTCGTCCAGCTCGCCGCCGAGCGACGGAAACATCCGCCCGAGAGCGCACGGGGCGAGGCGGAAGGTTTCCGCCAGGCGCTCGAGGTGGTCGGCCGGGCGACGGGGCACGACTTCAGCCGCTACAAGCGGACCACGATCCTTCGCCGGTTCCACCGGCGGATGGCCGCCACCGGGACCGCCACGGTCCGGGAGTACGCCGCCCTCCTCGAGGGCGACGTCGACGAGGCCCGGCGCCTCGCCGACGACCTGACGATCAACGTGACGAGCTTCTTCCGCGACGACGGGCCGTTCCGGGTGCTCGAGCAGATCGTGATGCCCGACATCGTGGAGCGACGGCGAACGGAAGGAGTCCGGATATGGGTGCCGGCCTGCTCCTCCGGCGAGGAGGCCTACTCGGTCGCGATCCTGCTCCGCGAGCGCGCCGACGAGCTCCCGCACCCGCCGCAGATCCAGGTCTTCGCGACGGACATCGACGCGTCCGCCCTCGCGGAGGCACGCCGAGGTCAGTACACGAGCGTCGTCGAGCGTCAGGTGAGCCCCGAGCGGCTGGCGCGCTACTTCACGAAGCGCGGGGAGGTGTACTCGGTCACGAAGGCCGTCCGCGACCTCTGCATCTTCACGGAGCACGACCTCGTCCGGGACCCGCCGTTCTCCCGCATGGACCTCGTGTCCTGCCGCAACCTGCTCATCTACCTCGAGCCCGCGCTCCAGAAGCGGGTCATCGAGCTCCTCCACTACGCGCTCCGCCCGGGCGGATACCTGATCCTCGGCAAGGCCGAGATGATCGACACGAAGGAGCGGGAGCTGTTCGAGGTCGTCGACAAGGTGGAGCGCGTGTTCCGGCGACGCGAGGTGGACCGGCGACCCGCGATCCTGCCGGCGGGGCGGCGGGCGCTGCCCCTCGGGCTGGCGCCGCCCGGCCGGCGAGCCGATCCCGAGGTGAGGAGCGCCGCCGACCGCTCGCGGAGCATCGTGCTCGAGGAGTACGCGCCGCCGTCGGTGGTGGTCGATGCCCGCGGGGAGATCCGATACTACTGGGGGACGAGGCTGTCGGTCTTCCTGCCGCCCCACGCCGGCGCCCCCGCGACCAACCTGATGCACCTCGCCCGGCGCGAGCTCCGGGTCGAGCTCTCCGCCGCCCTCCACAACGCGGCGCGCCAGGGGAAGCCGGTCATCTACAAGGACGTGGTGGTGGAGGCGGAGGGCGTCCAGCGCCGGCTCAACCTCGTGGTCCGGCCGCTTCCGCCCACCGAGCAGGATCCAGACGAGCTGTTCCTCGTCGTCTTCGAGGAGCTGCAGGCCACGCCCGTCGCGCATGGGACGCCGCTCGACGCGCCGACGCTGGAGCGTCACCGGCAGCTGCAGCGCGATCTCGAGAGCACCCAGGAGCGGCTGCAGGTCACGATCGAGGAGCTCGAGAACGCGAACGAGGCGCTCCGCACGTCCAACGAGCAGCTCCAGGCCCTGAACGAGGAGATGCACTCCGCCAACGAGGAGCTGCAGACCTCGCAGGAGGAGCTGCAGTCGGTCAACGAGGAGCTCAACACCCTGAACGCCGAGCTGAGCAAGAAGGTGGACGAGCTCGAGCTGCTCTACGGCGACCTTCAGAACCTGTTCCAGAGCACGCAGATCGCGACCATCTTCCTCGACCGCGAGTCCCGGATCGCCCGCTTCACGCCGGCGGCGACGGCGGTCTTCCGGCTCGCCGACGGCGACGTGGGGCGGCCGCTGGCCGACTTCGCGGCCCGGTTCGACGCCCAGGACGTGCCCCAGGAGGTGGCGCGGGTGCTCGAGACGCTCGCGCCCGTCGAGCGCACCGTCGGCCTGGTGGACGAGAAGCGCTCGTTCCTCATGCGCATGCACCCGTACCGCACCCCGTCCAACGTGATCGCGGGCGTGGTGGTCTCCTTCATCGACATCACCAGGCTGAAGGAGACGGAGGCCGCCCTGCGGCGAGCGGTGGAGGAGCGGGAGCGCGCCGAGCACGCCCTGCGGGACGCGGACCGGCGCAAGGACGAGTTCCTCGCCGTCCTCTCTCACGAGCTGCGGAACCCGCTCGCGCCCATCCGGAGCAGCCTCCACGTCCTCGAGCACGCACCGGCGGACGCCGGCGCGGCGGCCAAGGCGCACGAGATCATCGCGCGGCAGGTGGGGCATCTCGCGCGGCTCGTGGACGACCTCCTGGACGTGACGCGCATCGCGAACGGCAAGCTCCAGGTCGAGCGCAGGCCGATGAACCTCCGGGACCTGGCTCAGCGCACGGCCGAGGACCACCGTGGCCTCTTCACCGCGCGCGAGGTGGCGCTCGAGGTCGCGCTCCCGGAGCAGCCGCTGTGGGTCGAGGGCGACGCGACGCGCCTCGCGCAGGCGATCGGGAACCTGTTACAGAACTCCGCCAAGTTCACCTCGAGCGGCGATTCGGTCCGGCTCTCGCTCGAGGGGGTGGGCGGCTTCGCGGTGCTGCGCGTCCGTGACACCGGCATCGGCATCGAGCCAGCGATGCTGCCTCGCCTCTTCCAGCCCTTCGCGCAGGCCGACTCCTCGCTCAACCGCCGCCTCGGCGGGCTCGGCCTCGGCCTCGCGCTCGTGAAGGGTCTCGTCGAGACCCACGGCGGCACGATCGACGTGTCGAGCGGCGGCAAGGGCGCGGGGGCCGAGTTCGTCGTGCGGCTGCCGCTCGTGGCGGCGCCGGTCCAGACGGAGGTCGCGCCGGTGGCGGCGGCGCGACCGCGCCGCATCCTGATCATCGAGGACAACCTCGACGCCGCGGAGAGCCTGCAGCTCGCGCTCGAGCTCGAAGGGCACGAGGTCACGGTGGCGCATGACGGGCCCCAGGGTATCGAGCGCGCCCGCGAGCTCGTGCCGGAGGTGGTGCTCTGCGACATCGGGCTCCCGGATGTGGACGGGTATGCGGTGGCGAGGGCGCTTCGCCGCGAGCCGGGTCTCCAGAACACGCAACTGGTCGCGCTCACCGGCTATGCGCTCCCGGAGGACCAGCGGCGCGCCCTGGAAGCCGGGTTCGACGCGCACCTCACCAAGCCCGTGACGGTCGAGGGGGTCGAGGAAGCCATGGGTCGTGCGCGGCCGCGACCCTCGCCGGGGGGCCTCGCGTCGTCCTGACGCCGCAGCACCGGGAATGCAGGCACCCCGCGGCACCACCGAAGCCGGGCAGCTCAGGCGGGGTGCTATTCGCTCTGGCGGGACGTCGCCCCGAGCAACGAGCACCATGCATGCGGGGCCCGCTCTCGGCGTGCGCCAACGAAACGCAATTGATCAGCGTCCATACGTGCGCATGCTCGTGGTGGCCACGGCGCACCCCTGACCCGGGCGCTCGCCGGTGTGCCGGATTGGGGGCGCCATGTCGCTGACCACGATCCTGATCATCGTCCTTCTCGTCGTCCTTCTCGGTGGGGGCGGGTTCGTCTGGACGAACCGCAGGTGACCGCACGCGCAACGAAATTGCGCGAGCCCTGCTAGAGCACGAAGCTGCCGCGCCGCCGAGACGAGCGCTGGCGAAGCGCGGACGGAGGTCGTGTGACGACGGAGAGCTGGGGGACGGCGCTGCTGGTCCTCGGGGCCGTCCTGGTCGGCGCCGCCATCCCGGTGCTCGTCCAGTTGCGGGCGACGCTGCGCGCGATGGACGAGACGCTCCGGCGATCCGGAGCGCGGCTCGACGAGGCTCTGGCCGCGACCGTCGTCGCTGCCGGGAGGATCGATGCGCTGGTCGTGCGGCTGCAGGAGGGCGGCCGGATCGAGCAGCTCGTGGACGGCGTCGCGGACGTGAGCCGGATGGTGAGCCAGCTGCGGGATACCCTCCGCGTCGCGTCGGCCGTCGGCGCGGCGGTGGGCCCGGCGGTCGCAGCGGCGATCCACGCCTTCCGGGAGGATCGGGAGGGGGTGACACCTGGGCCGCTGCAGGTCGCCCCGGTCGAAACCAGAGCAGTGCACGCCGAACCAGGAAAGCAGGCCATGCCATGACGGAGACAGAGCATTCCGGAAGCGGAGGTCTCAAGGTGTTCCTCGCCTTCGTCGGAGGCGCGCTGGTCGGAGGCGCCGCAGCCGTGCTGTTCGCACCGCGCGCCGGCGCTGAGACGCGGCGGCGCCTCACTGGCGCGGTGGATGACTCGAGGGAGGCCGCCTCGCGCATGCCGCAGGCGATCCGCGAAGCGACGGCCGCGGCGAAGGCCGCGTTCGCCGCGGCGCTGAAGGAGAACGCGGGAGCGGACGCGGCCGTCTCGGCCCTTCCCGGATCCCCGCCTCGCCACCATTAGTGAAGTGGCCGCACGGGTGATACTCCAGCGGTGCGCGCCACGGACCAGGTGATCCTCGTACCAGGCTTCTTCGGCTTCGGCTCCTTTGGCCGCGAGGGGAAGCCGCACATCATCTATTTCGACCACGTCATCAAGGCGATGGTGGCAGCGCGGCCGGAGCTGAGCGGGCGCATCCACGTGCACGAGCCGCCGCCCATGGGTTCGCTCGAAGCGCGCGTGCGGACCCTGCAGGACGCGGTCCTGCAGCGCCTGGGCGGCGCGCTCCTGCGCGGCGAGTCGACGGGACGGGGCCCGCGTATCCACATCGTCGGCCACTCGACCGGCGGCCTCGACGCGCGGCTGCTCGCGAATCCGCGCTACCGCTTCCGTGGAGAAGACCGCAGGCTGCGAACGCAGCTCCTGCGGCACCTCGGCACGGTGGTGACGCTGTCGGCACCTCACCACGGCACGCCCATCGCGAAGAGCTTCGTGCGCGGCCTTCCCCGCCTGGTGCTGGAAGGGATGTCGGTGGCGACCATCATGGCCAACGCCGGGCGGGTGACCCGGCGGCTCGGGCTGCCCGGGATCGGCCTGGCCTACACCCTCTTCCAGGCGGTGAGGCCGCGGCCCAGCATGAACGGGCCGGTCATCGATCTCCTTTCCGGCATGGACGAGGAGACGGCGCGCGAGATCGAGCGCTTCCGCGGGATGGTCATGTCCGACAACCGGATCCTGCGTGACCTCGCGCCCGAGCGGATGGCGACGCTCAACAGGCGCCTCGGCGACCACGCGGGGCGGCTGGTGGAGATCGTGACCGTCGCCCCGAGACCCTCCTTCACGCGAGGGGGCCTCGACGCCCTCGACCGCCGCGCGGTGTATGCCCTCTGCTATGCCTGCGCAGCGCGCAGCGACTTCCGGCCCCAGAGCTTCCCCAAGGGTCCCTGGCTCGCCGCGTGTGCGCCCGGGACCGAGCGCGAGGCGGTGGAGGATGCTCCGCGCGCCAACGACGGCATCGTACCTGCCTCATCCCAGACGCTCGCCGGCCGCGCCGCGCGCATCGTGCTCGCCGACCACCTGGACGTCGTCGGCCACTTCGAGTGGCGCTGGAACACGACGCTCTTCAAGTCGGGCGCGGCCTTCGGCCGGCGCGAGTTCGAGGAGCTGTGGCGCTTCGTAGCCGAGGCACTGTGAAGTGTTCTGGAGCGGTTCTCCGAGCACCGCACGAGCTTGCGGGCTGTGCGAACGGTGCTCGTGGCCGCCCCTAATCGCGATCGCCGCCGTGCCCGTCGTGCCCGTGTTCCTCGTCGCTCCGCTGGTCCCCATCCCCTCGGTAGTGCCGGTAACGGCCAGGCGGGGACTGCACGAGCGCGGCCGGGACGTAGCGGGGTTCGACCCGCTCCCAGCTGCCGCGGTGGTCGCGTGCGCGGAACCACGTCTGATCCTGGCGCGCCCAGTAGTAGCCGTCCGCGTAGAAGATCTCGTGGTCCATGTCGCGGGCGACGCTGACGCCGGGCTGCACGACGACGAGCGGCGGCAGCTCTGCAGGTAGGCTCAGCGTGAAGGAAGCCTCCCCGCCCCTCCGTTCTTCGCCCCTCCGTTCTTCTTCTCGAGACGTCGCGTAACACCCACCGAGCGCGACCGCGACGAGAATGCACACGAATGTCCTCATGAAGTACCTCCTTTGATCCGTGAGGACTGCACGCATCGCGCCAGCCGTCCCCGCGCCGCGTCTTCGGCGGTCCAGGTGATTCCGCCTCCGTCTGGCTCGCGCTCCTCCAGCGCTCCGCGCCTCGTGGCGCCCGTCCGCACCGACCTTCGAAGGACGACACAGGCGCCGGTGGAGTGAGGGGAACCGTTCGCGAACGTTCACCGACGACGCTCGCCGTCCAGCCGGCGACCTGGGCGGCTGGAGTATCGGACGGTTGCCTGGGCGACGCGGCGGGCACGGCGGGTGCTCCAGCGACGGATCGAAGCTTCCCGAACACACACCCTCCACTTCCGCCTCTGGCAGGTCCGCGGACCCATCCCATGATCGAGCCGCTCTTGCTGGCCATCGGCATCCTGGCGCTGCTGATCACGTCGACCGCGCGACCCGTCCGCGCTCGACTTCGGATGGGCTTCCCGGCCGTCCTTCCGCCCTTGATCGAGGTTCAGCCCGGGGTCCGCGTCGTCCAGGACTTCGACGAGGAGGTCTTCTTCATCGGCGGCGACTACTGGGTCCAGCGCGACGGGAGCTGGTACCGCGCTCGTGATCACCGCGGTACGTGGCGCCACGTCCGCCCGGGGCTCGTCCCGACGGCGCTCATCCGGCACGAACCCGGCCGCTACCGCCACTGGCAGCACGGAGGCATCACAGGCCGTAGCCTGAGCCTTCACCGACGGCGGAAGCAGGCCGGGTCGAGCTCCGCCGACCAGAGCAGCCGGTACAGCTTGGGCCGCGAGACCCCGACGTGGCGCGCCAGCTCGGCCACCCGGCCGCCGAATCGCCGGAGCAGCTCCTCCAGGCGAGCCCGGTCGAGCTCGACCGGGGGCGCCGCCGGAGGGAGCACCGAGCGTTCGATGCGGTTGTCCTCCAGCGCCGCGAGCACCTCCGGGCCGAGCGCGAGCGGCTGTCCGGCCGGAGTGGCGATCACCGCGATGGAAAGCACGTTCGAGAGCCCGCGAACGTTGAGCGGCCAGGGATGAACGAGCAGCGCCTCCTCGAGATCCGGCGTCAGGGCCCGCCCCTCCGCGCCGAGCTGCGCCAGCAGGGCGCGGGAGAGCGCCGGGATGTCCTCGCGACGGTCGCGCAGCGGCGGCAGGCGGATGTTCCACTGCGCCAGCCGAGCATAGAGATCGGCGCGGAACAGGCCTTGCTGCACCAGGCTGACGAGCTCGCGGTTGCTCGCGGCGACCACGCGCACGTCCACCGGGACGTCGCGCGAGCTGCCCACCGGGCGCACCTGCCAGGTCTCGAGCACGCGCAGGAGCGTCGGTTGGAAGGCCAGCGGGATGTCGCTCGCCTCGTCGAGGAGCAGCGTCCCACCGCGCGCGGCGCGGAAGAGACCCTGCTGCTCCGCGACGGCGCCGGTGAAGGCTCCGCGCACGTGACCGAAGAGCTCGCTCGCGAGCAAGCCCTCGGTGAACCCACCGCAGTTGACCGCCACGAACGGCCCGGACCGGCCGCTGTGGCGGTGGAGCAGGCGGGCCACGATCTCCTTTCCCGTGCCGGTCTCACCGGTGACCACCACCGTTCGCGGATGGGGGGCGACGGCGGCGATGCTGCGCCGGACGGCCTCGATGGACGCGGTCGCGCCCGTCAGCTCCGGCTCCGTGGCGCTCCGCGGCTCGTCGGCCGCGGGAGGTGGCTCGGTGCTCGTGTAGACGAACATGGTATCGCCGAGGCGGAGCACGTCTCCCTCGGCCAGCGTGTGCGACTCGCGCACGGGGACGCCGTTGAGGCGGGTGCCAGCGGCGCTGCCGAGATCGTGCACCACGGCGTGCGCGCCCTGGAAGCGGACCTCAGCATGCCGGGGAGACATGGCGGGATCGCCGAACGGCTGGTCGAACACCGCCTCTCCACGCCCGAGTACGAGGCCCTCGCGTGGGATCGGGCGGCTCTGCGCGGGGCCGGTTCCTGGGTGGGGAAAGGGGAGCAGGAGCGCTGGCGGGAGCGTCCCTGGTCGCAGCCGGATTGTTCCGGTCATGGCGCCCTTCTGCTCCGCGCGGGAGAAGAGCGGCTGGTGGTGTGTCAGCTGTCCGCGCGGCTGCCTGGATCGTAACCGCAGCCTGCCTGCGCGCCCGGCGAACGTTCGGGGGCGCCGGCGTGAACGTTAGCCGCGAAGGCGTGCGTCCAGCCGCGCCTACCCGGCGGTGGGACCGGGGGCGACGTGCCACGGAAGCGTGACGGTGAACGTCGATCCGAGGGCTTGTGCTCGCCGAAGTCGACGCCGGTGGTCGCCCGCACGAGCGCGACGACCTGCGCCAGGTGGGGCCGGCGCTCGTACGCCGAGGCCGGCGGGCGGGTGGCGCGCACGCGGTCGAGCGGACGCGGCGGGCGGGCGTCTCGGGATGGTGTCGAGCGCGTCGGCATGCGGTGGACCCTCTCGGACGGAGGCTCGGGTCCAGAATGCGGCCCAGGGAAGGCGGTTCGACCGTGAGGAAACCTTGCTCCGATCGGTCGCCACGCGCTCGCTCCACCGTCGCCCGACTCGCTCCGACTCGCTCCGCGTTCGCGTCGTGGGCGTCCGCGGACGTTCGCGGACGTTCGCCGGTGACGTGGGGGTACGCGCCCGAATGGCGCGGCGGGGCTTCGACGGTCCGTGTATCCCAGCCGTGCCCGCAGCCTGCCCGCGCCGGTGTCGGCGCGCAGGCACTCGGTCCCGGGCGCTCGCGCGGGCACGAGAACCCGGAGTCACTTCACTGCAGGGAGTGTTCACATGCTGAAGATCCTGAGCACGCTCGTCGCCGTTGCGCTGATGGGCCCCGCTCCTGCGTTCGCCGACCAGAAGAGCGCGAAGGATGACGAACGGGCCGTGAAGCACGCTCGGCAGGCCATCGTGGAGCTCGAGCGGGCCGATCCCGGCCTCACCCGGCTCTTCGACAGCGCGGCCGGCTACGCCGTGCTCCCCACCGTGGGGAAGGGCGCCATCGGCGTCGGCGGCGCGCACGGGACGGGCGTGCTGTTCGAAAAGGGCATGCCCGTCGGCGAGGTCACCCTCACGCAGCTGACGGTCGGTCTGCAGCTCGGCGGGCAGTCCTACACCGAGGTCATCTTCTTCGAGACCGAGAAGTCGCTGGCGAGCTTCAAGAAGGGTGAGTTCACCATGGCCGCCCAGGTGAGCGCGGTGGCCGCGGCCGCAGGGGCATCGGCGAACGCGAAGTACGTGGAGGGCGTGAGCGTCTTCACCCTCGCGAAGGGCGGCGTGATGGCGGAGGCCAGCGTGGGCGGCCAGAAGTTCGGCTACCGACCGTTCGACAAGCCGATCACCACCAGCTCCAGGTAGACGGCACCTCCGTGAAGGCGTTGCGCTCCAGGCCAGGCCGCCTCGCGGCGCTGGGCTCGAGCCAAGGACCAAGGGCGAGGCGGGATGCGCGCCGGGGCCGGAGCCCCGTGCGCACGTCCTCGCACCGCCCGGGGAGTGATCGGCGCGCGGCCTCCTCACGAGCCCTCGTCGCGGCGCGGAGAACGAGGTAGCCTCGGGGCGTTCCGCGGGATTTCGCGACCGTCCGTCATGGCGCACCGAACGTCACCGTCCGTCTACGACCGGCTCACGGAGCGGCTCAACCGCTGTTCCCAGGGGGCGCCCCCCTCCGAGAGCCTCTTCCAGATCCTGAAGATCCTGTTCAGCGAGCGAGACGCCGCGCTCGTCTCGGTGCTCCCGCTCAAGCCGTTCGACGCGGCGAAGGCGGCGTCCATCTGGAAGACCAGCGAGACGGAGGCGCGCCAGGCGCTCGACCAGCTCGCCTCTCGGGCGCTCCTCGTCGACGTGGAGACCGAGGACGGCACCGAGTACGTCCTGCCCCCGCCCATGGCCGGCTTCTTCGAGTTCTCGATGATGCGGGTGCGCGAGGACGTCGACCAGAAGGCGCTCGCCGAGCTCTTCTACCAGTACCTGAACGTCGAGGAGGACTTCGTCCGCGCCCTCTTCGTGGGCGGGGAGACCCAGCTCGGCCGCACCTTCGTCCACGAGCCGGCCCTCTCGGAGGAGAACGCCCTCCACGTCCTCGACTTCGAGCGCGCCAGCGAGGTGATCCGGACGGCGACCCACCGCGGCGTCGGTCTCTGCTACTGCCGGCACAAAATGGCTCACCTGGGGCGTGCTTGCGACGCGCCGCAGGACATCTGCATGACCTTCAACACCTCCGCCGGGTCGCTCATCCGGCACGGGCACGCCCGGGAGGTGGACGTCGTCGAGGGGCTCGAGCTCTTGCACCAGGCCCACGAGCGGAACCTCGTGCAGTTCGGCGAGAACGTGCGGGAGGGCGTGAACTTCATCTGCAACTGCTGCGGGTGCTGCTGCGAGGCGATGATCGCTGCCCGGCGCTTCGCCGCCGCGCACCCCGTCCACACCACCCACTTCCTCCCGGTGGTGGACGCGGAGGCGTGCAGCGGCTGCGAGCGGTGCGTGCGGGTCTGCCCGGTGGAGGCGATGAGCGCCGTCTCGGCCAACGATCCGCGGCGCCCCCGGCGCACCGTCGCACGGCTCGACGAGGCGCGCTGCCTCGGGTGCGGCGTCTGCGTGCGGACCTGCCGGGAGAAGGCGCTCTCGCTCCGAGAGCGCGGCCCGCGCCGGCTCACCCCGATGGACGGCGCGCACCGGGCCGTGCTCATGGCCCTCGAGCGGGGCAAGCTCCAGGACCTGCTCTTCGACAACCGGCTCCTCTGGAGCCACCGGGCGCTCGCCGCCTTCTTCGGCGCCATCCTGAAGCTCCCGCCCGCGCGGCGCCTCCTCGCGACGGAGCAGGTCCGCTCGCGCTACCTCGAGGCGCTCGTCCGACGGTTCGCCTAGCGAGCGGACCGTTCGCGAACGTTCTCGAGAACGCCCGCGCGGTCCACCCGTCCGCGGGCGCGGCAGGGATGTCGGACGGTTGCCCGGAACACGCGACGGGCACGGCGCGTGCTCCGGAAGCGATCAGGACCTGAAGGGAGTCATCATGCTCTGGACCCTCGTGATCATCCTGCTCGCGCTCTGGGCGGTCGGTCTCGTCACCTCCACCACCATGGGCGGCCTCATCCACCTCCTGCTCGTGGCGGCCGTCGTCGTGTTGCTGGTCCGCGTGATCCAGGGTCGCCGCGTGGTCTAGGAGGACCGCTCGTCGCGACGATCGCATTCGACCTCGTCCCCCGAATGGGAAGTCGCGTGTCGAGCGCGCCGAGGAGACCCTGAACGACAGGGAGTCGGTCATGAAAGGCTTCGTGCAAGACATCGAGAGTCTCGCCATAAAGAACCACGAGTTTCGCCGGGTGCTCTACACGGCCCAGCACTGCCAGCTCGTCGTCATGTCGCTGGAGCCCAGGGGAGAGATCGGCGCGGAAGTCCACGAGCTCGACCAGTTCTTTCGCGTGGAGGAGGGTTCGGGCGAGGCGGTCCTCGATGGCGTTCGGACGGCGCTCCGAGCGGGCTTCGGGGTCGTCGTCCCGGCTGGCACGAAGCACAACATCATCAACACCGGCAGTGTTCCACTGAAGCTCTACACGCTCTATGCGCCCCCGAATCATCGGGACGCCGTCGTCCACCGTACCCGCGCCGAAGCAGAGGCCGACGACGAGCACTTCGACGGCAAGACGACGGAGTAGGCCGTCGACCTCGCACCGGGCCGATCTCCCCCGCCGCCGCCCCTGATACGCCGCGCAGCCGAAGCGGAGTCCGAGGTTCAGCCCGTGTCGTCCGACCGCCCTGGCAAGCCCGCCTCGGTCCCGCCTCGCCGATCGCAGGTGAGCCTCGCGACCGTCTTCACGGTGTGCTTCGGCGTCGCGCTCGCGGCCGCGCTGGTCTTGTTCCTCCTGAAGACCAGGGTCGCCCTCCTCCTCACGCTCGGTGGCGCGATCGCCGCGGTGGCGATGGATCACGCGGTCGAGGCGCTCGCGCGGCGGGGGCTCCGGCGCCCGTGGGCGATCGCCGCCGTCCTCTGCGGGCTCCTCGTCGTCTGGCTCGCGCTGGGATTCCTCCTCGTCCCGCCCATCGTGAGCCAGGCGAGGGCGCTCACCGCCGAAGCTCCTGCCCTGTGGCGGAAGCTGCACGACACCCCGCTCTTCGCCAGCCTCGATTCACGCTTCCACTTCCTCGAGCAGCTTCGCGAGTCGGTCCCGGGCGCGGCCACGGCGGTGAGCACCGCGGTGGGCGGGATCGTCAGCGCGCTGGGCGGGATCCTCGCCTTCGTGTTCCTCGCCGTGTTCATGCTGGTGTTCGGTCGCGACCTCGCCGCCACGTTCTTCGCCGAGGTGGTGAGCCCGGCGAGCCGCGAGCGGGCCGAGCGGATCGCCTCGAACATCTACCGCGCCATGGGCGGTTACCTCGGCGGGCTCCTGGGGATCTGTGTCATCAACGGGACGCTGACGACGGTGCTCCTCGTCATCCTCCGGACGCCCTTCTTCCTGCCGCTCGGGATCCTGAGCGGCTCGTCGAGCCTCGTCCCGTACGCGGGACCCCTCGTGTCCGGCGCGACCGTCACCCTGTTCGTGCTCGTCACCGGCGGTGGCTGGAAGGCGCTCGCGGCCGCGATCTACTTCGTCCTGTACGGGCAGCTGGAGGGCAACGTCCTCGCGCCGCTCATCTACCGGCGCGCCGTCGACGTGAACCCGCTCGTCACCCTCCTGGCGATTTTGTTCCTGGCGGAGTTCATGGGGATCGCAGGGGCGATCCTGGCGGTGCCGGTCGCGGCCGCAGCGCAGATCGTGATGCGGGAGCTGCTGCTGCTCCGGCGGACGGGCGGAAAGCGAGGAGCCCCGAGCGCCCCGCCGGATCCGTAGCTCCGCCGGGACGGCCGAGAGCCCGCTTCGACGTCCACGCACCGGTGGGTTCAGGCGCGTTTCGCGTCAGCATCGGCGCGCAGCACCCTCGTGAAGAAGCCGATGAATCCGACCACGATCCCGATCACCGCGCCCGTGACCAGCAGCCACTGCACGGTGTGGCCCAACCAGCGGTCGAGCCCGTAGCCGATGGCCGTGAACGCCGCCACCGAGCCCATGAGCGTGCTGGACGCCGCCATGTAGGGTTCTGCCCGCCGGTAGGCAGCCGCGCCGCCCGAGAGCCCGCGCTCGGAGTCCCTGGGCCCCGGGTCGATCTTCGCGTCCACGGGGGCCGGCATCACGCGCTCGCGAGCGGCGCTGCGGGCTCGAGCTTCCTCCAGCAGGTGCCGCACCGGGTCGCGGCGCGCATCCCGACGCTCCCGCAGAAGGGACACGACCGCAGCTCGGGCGGCGGCCCGAGCCCGAGGAACTCGATCAGCTCGGCCCACGACGACAGCAGCGCCGTCGTGTCGGCGCCCGTCGAGTCCGGCCGGGCGAGGAGGCGTGACATCTCGCGATCCAGGGCTTCGACGATCGGCCTCAGCCCGTCGGTCTGCATCATGATCCACCGTCCTTGCCGTTCGGACGCCGAAGAGGCGAGCGGTCCAGAGGCGAGGAGTCGATGGCTCGGCGCGGGTGGGCAGGTGGTCGAGCAGGACGTCCGGTCAGCCCGACCGCTTTCAAGGTAGGCCCCGAGGAGCGCTTCGACGACCCGTGCTTCGACGGTATCTCGGGGTCCTCTGCGCGATTCCGCGGCATCCTCGCGCTGCCCAGGAGGCGACCGGGTGAAGCCGCGCTCCACGTCGGTGTGGACGGGAGCAGCGCCGCATCATTTTACTCTCGGTGCGCCCCCTGACCGCAGCGGGGTGACCCGCCCATCCGAAACGGCGTGGTCGCCGTCGCCGCGGGCGGAGCGGCTCCGTCGATTCGCGCTCGGCGGGGCCCTCGTTTCCATCACAGGGGTTCGTTCTTACCGTTGATTCGGGAAGCCGGGCTCTTCTGGACCGGCCCCGGCGGGACGGAGCGGACGATGGCCCTTGCGGGCTCACCCGGCATCCGAGTCGAGGGTGGCGCGGTGCGCTGCAGCGGCTCGTGGACGATCCATCGCATCGGCCGCGTGGAGCGAGCTCTTCGGGGGCTCGCGTGGCCCGAGGGCGTCGCAGTGGCGGTCGACGCCACCGCCGTCGGGGCGATGGACACGGCCGGAGCCTGGCTGCTGGCGAGGACCGCGCGCGGGCTCGAGCGCAGCGGACATACGGTCACCCTGAGGCTCCGCCCCGAGCACGAGGCGCTCCTCGAGATCGTGACATCCTCGGGCGCCGTCGGCGGGCCGCCGCGTGGGCGCGAGCGTGCGCGCTTCCTTCCGACGCTGGGGCGCAGGGCGTGGGATTCCGGCCGCGAGCTCGGTGGCCTCGTCGCCTTCTTCGGCGAGATGGGCGTCACGGCGGCGCGCGCCCGCGCCGGACCGTTCCGGGTCCGCTGGCGACAGATGCTGCAGCACGTGCAGGCTGCGGGGTTCGAAGCTCTTCCCACCGCCGCCTTGCTGTCGTTCTTCATCGGGGTCGTGATCGCCTTCCAGGCATCGGTGCTGTTGCGCCCTTTCGGCGCCGGCATCCTCGTCGCGGACCTGGTCGGTCTCGCGATGATGCGAGAGCTGTCGCCGCTCGTCATGGCCATCATCGTCGCGGGGCGCTCGGGCTCCGCGTACGCCGCACAGATCGGCGCGATGAAGATGACGGGGGAGATCGACTCGCTGCGAGCGGTCGGCCTCTCGCCCATCGAGGTCCTCGTCCTGCCGAGGATCGCCGCGCTCCTGCTGGTCCTCCCGCTCCTCACCGTGGTGGCGGACGTCCTCGGCCTGGCCGGCGCCATGGTGGTCGCGAGGACGGAGCTCGCGATGGGCGCCGGTGAGTTCCTCGGGCGCGTCGCCCGCGAGATCCGCGCCTCGAACTATCTCCTCGGCGTGGGCAAGGCGCCGGTGTTCGCGGTGATCGTCGCGGCCGTCGGCTGCTACCAGGGATTGCAGGTGACCGACGACGCGGGCAGCGTCGGGCGGCGCACCACCGGGGCGGTCGTCCAGTCGATGTTCCTGGTGGTCGTCGCGGATGCGTTCGTGCTGGTGGTCGCGAGGCAGCTCGGGATCTGATCCATGGCCACCTCGGTCCCGTCAGCGCCGGAGATCGTGATCGCCATTCGTGACGTCCACACCACGGTCGGCGGCGACGCCATCCACGACGGGGTGACGCTGGACGTCCACCGGGGGAGGATCTTCGCGCTCGCAGGGCCGAGCGGCTGTGGAAAGACCCTGCTCCTCAGGGAGGCCCTGGCGCTCCATGTGCCGGACTCCGGGTCGATCCGGGTGCTCGGGCGAGACGTGGTGGCAATGGGCGACGAGGAGGCCCTCGAGCTCCGGCGGCGCTGCGGCGTCGTCTTCGAGCGTGGCGCGCTCTTCAGCTCCCTCACCGTCGCGGAGAACGTCGCGTTGCCGCTGCGGGAGCGCTCGCGACTCGGCCGGACGCTCCGGGACGAGATCGCAGCCCTGAAGATCGCGCTGGTGGGGCTCCCCCCCGGCGCCGGGCCCAAGTACCCGTCGCAGCTCTCCGGTGGGATGCGCAGGCGCGCCGCCCTGGCCCGGGCGATCGCGCTGGACCCGGAGCTGCTGTTCCTCGACGAGCCGAGCGCGGGGCTCGATCCGGCGAGCGGCAAGGAGTTCGAGGAGCTGGTGCGGCACCTCAACGAGCTCCTGGGGCTCACGGTCTTCGTGGTCACGCGAGATCTCGGGCTCCTGTGGAACGTCGCCGACCACGTCGCATTCCTCGGGGAAGGGCGGATCGTCGCTGCGGGCACGATGGCGGAGGTGTCGCGGTCGGATGAACCCGTGGTGCGCGCCTACTTCCCCGGGACACGCAGCGGACCTGCGGGGGCACCGCGATGAGGGCGCAGCCGAACTTCGCGGCCGTGGGCGCATTCCTCCTGGGGCTCGGGGCCGTCGCGATCCTCGTGGGCCTGTGGCTCGCGGCGGGAGGGGTCCCCGGCAGGCGGCAGGAGAGATACGTCGCCCGGTTCGCGGAGTCGGTGTCCGGCCTCAGCCGCGGCGCGCCGGTGAAGTACCGGGGGGTGCCGGTCGGGTCCGTCCGTGAGATCTCGCTCGATCCCGCCGATCCCGCGCAGGTCCGGCTCGTGCTCGAGGTCGCGCGCGGCACCCCCGTCAGCCAGGACACGGTCGCGGTCCTGGCGTTCCAGGGGTTGACCGGCATCGCGTCCGTCGAGCTCAGCGGGACCAGGCGCGACTCTCCTCCGCTCGCGCGCGCGCCCGGCGAACCGTACCCGGTGATCCGAACCGCCCCGTCGACGATGAGCCGTCTCGAGACCGCCGTGACGACGCTCCTCGGCGACCTCGGGGAGACCGCCTCGGACGTGCAGCGGCTCGTCGCTTCGCTCGCCGGGAGATCCGGGGACATCGACGCCGCGATCGCCGACGCCGCGACGTCCCTGCGCCACGTCGCCGAGGCGAGCGCGCAGCTGTCCGGGGTCGCCGCGCGGATGGGGCGAGGGGCCGAGGCGGTCGAGCGGATGGCAGACGAGGTGAAGGGGGTGGGATCTGCGGCGCGCGCCGCGGTCGACGAGGCAGCGCGCGCAGCTCAGGAGACCAGCCGGACCCTTCAGCAGATCAACGGCAGCTCGCTGGTGGAGGTCGACCGGCTCGTCGCCGAGCTGACGGAGGCGGCCGCCGCGCTCGGCCGCGTCTCGCGCGAGCTCGCGCGGAACCGGGGAGCGCTCCTCGGCGGCCAGACGCCGCCACCGGGACCGGGTGAGTGACGTGACCTGCGCGCCGTCGAGCCGCGGGGCCATCCGGGCGGCCCTCGGAGCCGTGATGGGGGGTCTGATCGCCTGCGTCTCCCTCGGACCGTCGACACCGCCGACGCGCTACGAACTCCAGGCGGACTTCGAGGGTCAGCCCGTCGCCGGGCCGGGGCCTGCCCTGGTGGTGGCGGTCCCCACCGCCGCGGCGGGCTTCGACGGACCGCGCATCGTCTACGTGCGGAGATCGCACGAGCTCGAGTTCTTCTCACGCAACGAGTGGGTGGACGCGCCGGCGCGCATGCTCGCCCCGCTGCTCGTCCGGGCGCTCGAGCGCAGTGGGCGGTTCCAGTCCGTGTCCGAGGCCGGCACCGCCGCCGCTGCGGGACTGCGCCTCGAATCCGAGATCGTGCGGCTGCAGCACGAGTTCACGGTTCGTCCGAGCCGCGTCCGGTTGACCGTACGCGTCCAGCTCTCCGACGTGGCCTCTCGACGTGTGCTCGGGGCCCGGGAATTCGAGACCGTGGAGGAGGCGCTCTCCGACGACCCGTACGGCGGCGTCGTGGCCGCCAACCGCGCCGTCCGGCGGGTGCTGGACGACATCGTCGCGTACTGCGTCGGGTCGACGGAGTAAGCTGGCGCTCCGCCGCGCCTCTCGAGTTTCGCCGTGTAGTGGAACTCCCGCGCGTCCTCGTGACAGCGAGCGAGTGGCCGAGGGGAAGACGGCAGGTGAGGCGCCATGGACCCGGTTCGTGACGTTTGGAGATGGACCACGCGCCTGCTGCTCTTCGCCGGCCGGGCCCTGCGCGCGTTCTCGCGCAACCGTGGCATCCTGCTCGCCGGCGGCGTTGGCTATAACGCGCTGCTCTCGCTCGTCCCCTTCCTGACGCTCGCGGTGGCCGCTCTCTCGATCCTCTTCGACGAGGCTCGCATCCTCGGCATCTTGCGCCCGGCGCTCACCGCGCTCGTCCCTCAGCACGCGGACGCCTTCCTGCAGGCGGCGCAGGCATTCCTCCACACCGAAGCGTCCACCCGCGCTCTCAGCGTGGTGTCCATGCTGTTCTTCAGCTCGATCGCGTTCCGCATGCTGGAGCAGGCAGTTGGAGCGATCTTCCGCTCGTCCAGCCATGCCGCGCACCGGAGCTTCTGGGTCTCGGCCCTGCTCCCCTACCTCTTCATGCTGGTGCTGATGGTGGCTCTCCTGGGCGTCACCCTGCTCACGGCCGGCCTCGACGCCCTCGACGAGCACCACCTGCGGATGTTCGGGCTGCAGCGCCCGCTCGCGTCCGGGATCAAGCTGCTCCTGCGGCTATCGGGCTTCCTCGGGCTGGTCGTCCTGTTCGCCGGCATCTACCGCGTCCTGCCGGTGGTCAGGATCTCCGCTCGGCGCGCCTTCATCGGAGGCCTCGCCGCGGCGGTGCTCTGGCGACTCACCGCGTTGTTCATGGTGTACTTCTTCACCAACATCTCGATGGTGAACGTGCTCTACGGGTCGCTCGCCACCGTCGTCGTCGTGCTGCTCTCGCTCGAGATCGTGTTCGTCATCCTCCTCCTCGGCGCGCAGGTCATCGCCGAGCTCGAGGCCAGCTCCGCCGCGGGAGTGCGCTGGTACGAGAAGGCGCGCGAGGAGACGGGCCGAACGTAGGCCGGACGAACCTGACGGTCTTCCTGCCGCTTCCCGCCGGCGCGCCTGCGAGCTCGCGCCGAAATCTGGTCGTGAACGACGTGAGTCGGCGGCTCCAGGAGACGAGAACGACGGAAGACGCCCCGACCACCAGGGTGATCGGGGCGCAGGCGCAGCGTGTGCCGGGCGTCTGGTGGTCGGGGTTCGGCGCCGTCGTCAGCGGCCCTGGACGGCGAAGTGAACCTCCTCGCGCCGATCCTTCCGCCCGGCGAAGCCGTCGTCGACGAGGCGATCGACCTTGACCAGGCGGTAGTCGCAGTTCCCGGTGGCGGCGAGCGAGCTTCGGAACCCCGGGAACCCGCCCCTCCGCACGCTCGCGCAGACCACGGGCTCGGCTCCGGCCCGCTCGTACACCACACGCTTCGCCGCGGGATCGTAGGTCAGCCCCGGCACGCTCACCTGGACGGGAGCGTCCATCTCGCACTCCCCCTCCGAGTCCCGGCAGGGCGCCTGGAACCGATAGTGGAGCACGAGCCACGCGCGGCGGAACCGATCGCTCGTCGCGTAGTCGATGCCCGAGAAGCGGCCCTCGCCGTTCCGCACGTCGTCGGCGATCTTCAGGTCCACGGGCGTGGTAGCCGCCCGATCGACCTGCTCGATCGCCTTCGCCGGCCCGACCGCAACCAGCAGGGCCGCGCTCCCTGCCATCATCCACCGCCTCATCGTGTTCTCCCGTCGTTCAGGGCCGCCCGACTGCGGGCGTCCGTTCCCCCAGACACGACGCAGGACGCGCTAGATGGTTCCCTCGCGGTGCGCTCGTCCTCCACCACCCGACCCAGCACCCGACCCAGAGTGATACCTGCTGGCGACGATAGTTCCTGTGAGCGACACGAGCTCGCGGCGTCTCAGACATCCCGGCCGAACCGCGGAAACTCTCGGTCCGGGCGCGCGGCCGCGGTCCGGTCGCCTAGGGCCCGGTCACCGTCACGGACCCGGTGGTCGCCGCGCCATCCTGAAGGTCGTACTTCCAGGCGTTCGCGAGCTCGGCGCTCGAGAGAATCGAGCGGTCGAGCTGGAACGCGGCGGTACAGTCGACGCCGCCGGCAGAAGGCGCGGCGAACGTCGCTCCAGCGGTGACGTAGCTGATCGGGATGGAGCCGTTGCACGTCATGGGTCTCCCCGAGCGCGCTCAGGCGGCGCCGCCCCGGCCAGCTCCTCGAACGGCGTCGGCAGGCGTCAGCGCGACGGCGACGACACCTCCGACCGAGCGGCGCAGCGGCTCAGACCGGATACCAGCCGCCCTGCTCGAGCGGGGCGATGCCGCTTCCCGTGAGCTCGAGGTGATCGGGGAAGTGCGCCAGCCGCAGCTTCGCCCGCAGCGCCGGCGGCAGCGCCGAGAGGCGCTCGAGCGGGGTGTGGATCCCGAAGCCGGCCTCGTGGATCACCAGGTCGGCGTCGGCGAGCCAGTCGACGAGCTCCGGGTCGAACTCCGTGTCGGCGCTGCACCCGACGCAACGCCCGCCTCCCCGGATCCGGAACGCCGTCGTCGGCACGGGGTGGCGCGTCCGGCGACACTCGATCTCGAATGGTCCGACACGGACGGCGGCCCCCTCCGTCAGCGGGATCATCTCGAAGAAGTCGTCCAGGTTTCGCGCCGTCGGTTCGCGCCTGGGGTCGTGCTCCATGCCCGCAGCCAGATGGCCATCCCAGAGACGCCGGGCCACGTCCGGGTGAGCGGCGATTCGCGCCCGCCGGCCCAGCACGAAGTGGCTGAAGTACCCGAGCCCCTCCAGGCCGGAGGAGTGGTCGGCGTGGAGGTGCGTGAGCGCGACGGCCTCCACCTCGTCGAGGTCCACCGGAACGCCGCTCCGCACCGACGCGTCGCGCATCATCTTCCGGATCGGATGAGGGCAGTCGACGAGCAGCCACCGCCCCTCGGCTCGCAGGGCGAGGCACGTGGAGTAGTGCTCCGCCGAGAACGCATCTCCCACACCCAGCGCCAGGACGTGAAGGTCGCTCATCATCCGACTCCCTACCCGAGAGCGCGGCCAGGTTCGAGACCAAAGAGCCCCGGATCCCGTGCGACCGTAATGGCGTCCCGCTCATGACGCATCGGACCCGGCCGCGGCGATCGGCTCCACCGTCGCTCGCGGAGCGGGAGAGGCGCGTCGAACGAGCGAGGGGTGCCCGAGGAACCAGGCGGGCTCGCCCATGAAGGAGCGCGTGCTGCCCCATGCGCCCGCGAAGACTGGATGGCGCGGTGCACGGTACGCCTCCAAACCGTCCGGGGGCGAACAGCCGATCGCCCCACATTCGGCGAACGGCGGGCGGCTTGCGCCGCCCGGTCGCCGCGACGCGAGGACCATCGTGATAACGCGAGGATTCCGGAGCAGGCGGCAGCGCGCTGACCCATCGCGGGTTCCCCCCGGCCAGTACGTCACGGACGACTTCCCGGTCCTGTCCGCCGGCCCGACCCCGCGCACGTCACTCGAAGCATGGTCGTTCGCCCTCCGGGACGTGGACGGCGGCGAGCTCGCGACCTGGACCTGGAAGGATCTCCTCGCCCTGCCCCCGGCCACCGTCACGGTGGACATCCACTGCGTGACGAAGTGGTCCAAGCTCGATACGCGCTGGAAGGGCGTCACGATCGACGGCCTCCTCGAGGCCGCCGGGCTCGACCCGGACGCACCTTACGTCACGGCCTTCTGCGACGGCGGGTACACGACGAACCTGGCGATGGAGGACCTGCTCGACGGTCGCGGCCTCGTCGCCTACGAGTACGACGGCGCGCCGATCGATCCGGAACATGGGGGTCCCGCGCGGCTGCTCATCCCGCACCTCTACTTCTGGAAGTCCGCGAAGTGGATTCGCGGTCTCGCGTTCATGGAGGAGGACGAGCCCGGCTTCTGGGAGACGCACGGGTATCACCTCCGCGGGGACCCCTGGAAAGAGGAGCGCTACGCGGGAGACTGACCGGTGCGGCCCATGCCCATCCCATGGCTCGCCGCGGACGTGCGGGAGATCGTGGTCGAGACCCCAGACGTGAAGACGATCCGCCTCGCCGTCCCGGGGTGGCGAGGACACGTGCCCGGCCAGCACGTCGACGTGCGGCTCACGGCGGAGGACGGGTACCAGGCGCAGCGCAGCTACTCGATCGCGTCGCCGCCCGAGGAGGACGGGGTCGCGCTCACCGTCGAGCGCCTCGAGGACGGCGAGGTCTCCACGTTCCTGACGGAGGAGCTGCGAGCCGGCGACCGCCTCGAGCTGCGGGGGCCGCTCGGCGGCTACTTCACGTGGACCGTGGAGCAGGGCGGTCCCCTCGCGCTCGTCGCCGGCGGCAGCGGCATCGTGCCGCTCATGGCGATGCTCCGGCACCGCGCTGCGCAGGCGAGCAACGTGCCGACCCGCCTGCTCTGCTCGTGGCGCGCGGCGGAGCAGATGATCTACCGCGACGAGCTCGCCCGCCTCGCGGCGCGACGCGACGGCCTCGAGGTGACGCACACCCTGACCCGCGATGCGACGGCGGACTGGCGCGGCCACTCCCGCCGGATCGATCGCGAGATGCTCCTCGAGGCCCTGCCCGGCCCCGAGGCCCGTCCGCTCGCGTACGTCTGTGGGCCGACGCCGATGGTCGAGTCCGTCGCCACCCTGCTCGTCTCGCTCGGCCACGCGCCCGAACGGATCCGGACCGAGCGCTTCGGGCCGACGGGAGGTGGGTGACATGCGAGCAAGCGGTGAGGATCGGCTGGACGGCAACGGCGCCGCAGGGGTCCTGCGGGAGGTGTTCGCGGTCGAGATGACGGCCGCGGCCCTCACCTGCGCGGGCTGCGGACGTGTCTCGGCGGTGGGTGGGCTGCACCTCTACGGCGGAGCGATGGGCGCCGTGCTGCGCTGCCCGAGCTGCGAGGCGCTCGTGGTCTGCATCACGAGCGTACCGACCGGGCACTTCATCGAGCTCCGCGGCATCGTGCACGTCCACCCGGACGGTGACTGACGCGTCGCGATCCACCAACGGTGAGGGTCGCAAGTCGGCGAGGACGTCTCGGGACCGCAGCTCGTGGCCGTCGCGGGAGGCCGTCCCTCACTCCCGCAGCGCGAACGCGGCCCCCTGCGGATCCTCGCAGACCGCGATGCGCTCGCCGCCCGGCAGCATCGTCGGGCCGAGGACGACCCCGCCTGCGGCGCGAACCGCGAGCAGCGCGGGCTCGAGCGCGGCGACGCGAAAGAAGAAGAGCCAGTGGGGGTGCACGCCCGGGCGCCCGGCCACGTCCGCCATCGCGCCGACGCTCGGTCCGCCGGCTTCCCACGCGAACGGCTGGACCACGCCGAGCGTACCGAGGTCGACGCGCTCGGTGAGACGCCAGCCGAAGAGCCCGCAGTACGACGCGGCGGCACGGTCGAGGCCGGTCGTCTCGAGCACGTGCCAGGTCACGCCGGCGCGCGCGGGCAGTCGAGCCTGCGCCGACGCGAGCGCGACCACCGCGCCGCCCGGATCGCGGAGGATCGCGACGTCGCCGCCGGCGGTCGGCCGCGTCGGACCGAGGCGGATCGCGCCGCGCTCGACGAACGCCGACGCCGCGCGCTCCACGTCGTCGACGCCGAGGTGGCCGAGCCAGTGGGCCGGCGCGCCCCGCGCGATGGCCTCTCCCGGCAGCGGCACGATCTCCACCTCTACGTCGCCGAGCACCGCCGCGTAGAACGCGCGCGCCGCGGCGACGTCGGTGGTGCGCAGCTCGTAACGCTGGAAGCGGATCATGGTGGCGGCGCCCGTGGCGGCCGAGCCTAGCCTCGATCCGAGTGCCCCGTCCACGAGCGGACCGGCGCCGGCGGTCGAGTGGGCGAGCCCGGGCATGGTCGTGGGCTCGGTCGCCGTGAGGCCTCTGCGGCAACCCCGATTGGCGCGCCCGGCCTCCGCACGCGGCCGTACCGTGGCGGCGGAGCAGAGCATGGACACCGACCGATCCTCCGGCGGCCGTCCCCCGGGTCCGGGGCAGGAAGCGCGATGGGACGCGCCGATGGACGCGAGCCCCGAGGCGGCGAGTCGGTACCGGCGCCGGAGCACCTCCAACCTGCTGAGGATGGGGCACTGCGCGCCGACGGTCGCACGGACGATCCTCGACGTGACCCGGAACGAGGGCGAATGGCTGATCAGGCTCTCCGCAGGATTGCCGGGCGGCATCGGCGACACCGGACACGAGTGCGGCGCCGTCACCGCGCCGCTGCTCCTGCTCGGCCTCCGCTCCGGCGGCGCGATGGATCGCGGCCTCCCGGTGATCTTCGACCGGGGACGTGCGTACTGCGAGCGGTTCCTGGAGTGCAACCGCTCCCTGTCGTGCAAGGCGGTCCGGGGCGACGACCGCCTCCTGAGGCGCTGCGTCCGGGCGATCCGCCGCGCGCCGGAGCTCCTGGCGCAGACGGTGTCGAGCGACCCCGTCGGCGCCATCCCGATCCACGACCGCGAGGCCTACCGGGTCCTCTGGTCCCACCTCGCGGAGCGCGGCTTCCACTGCGCGCACGCCGTCCTCCGGCGCCTCGTCCCCGTCACGCCCGCGCTCCTCGACGCGACCGCTGGATTCGTGGGCGGCACGCTGTTCATGGGGATGACCTGCAGCGCGCTCGCGGCCGGCGTCATGGCGATCGGGCTCGCGGAGGGCGAGATCGAGAGCAGCCGCCTGAAGGTCGCCCGGCTGATCGCGACGATGTTGGTCGGCGGCGACGTCCTCGACGACCGCCTCAATGCGCTCAACAGGAGCGTGAAGCGCGGGAAGGCCCTCGCGCGGTGGTTCGCCGCCGAGCATGGCAGCACGCAGTGCCGTGCCCTCACCGGCTGCACGTTCTCGTCCCGGGCGGACGTCGAGAGATACATCCAGGGCGGCCAGGTCATCCGGTGCGAGCAGCTCGCCGCCCGGGTGGCCGAGCGCGTCCAGGCGATGCTCGCCGTCGACGCCGGCAGCGAGCCGGCGCGCGCTCCGTCCTGACGTCCCGGTCGCTCCACCGGTGCCGCGGCCGATCTTCTGGCCTTCGGCGCGGGCCGCTCATGCTGCGCCACGCACCGGAGGACGGCGCTGATCTTCGCGCGCCGCGCGAGCGCGAACCGGAGCACGTCCTTGTGCGGCCGCTCGGCGGCCCCCGCCGCCCAGCGCGCGGAGCTCCTCGGTCGCCGAGTCCGGCCGGCCGCCGCCCCCGGCGTTGCGCCCTGCACGCCACGACCGGGGTGTTCGGTGCACATTGCGCGACGGGGCGGTCGGATGCGGCGAGGATCGGGCCCGAAACGTCCCTGCAGGATCCGGCACGCGGGATGCTCTCCACCCTGCATGCTCTCGCCGATCACGACGCTTCCCCGGCGTGCGGTCACGGGCGATCGAACGACGCCTTCCCGCCAGCTCCGGGTCGCGCTGACGGGCGCCGCCGTCCTGGCGGTCCTCGCCGCCCTCATCGTCGTCGGCGACGGCGATCGCAGGTCCGTCCGGAAGCTGGATGCACCCACGCGCGCGGGCCTCGTGGAGCGCGCCCTCGTCGATCTCCGGGCCGCCTGCGGGCCCACCGATCGTGCCGCGCCGGAGACGTGGTGCCGCGAGCGGGCGGAGTTCGCCCTCGCCTTCGACGAATGCGACGAGGCCTGCCGAGCGACGGCCCGCGAGGTGCTGCGGGTCCCGGCCCGGTGACGATCGCCCCACCTCCACGGACCCGATCCCATGCGTGATCCCGGCGTCGGCGACGTCCTCGACGGCCACCGCATCGAAGCGCTCCTGGCCCGCGGCGGCATGGCCTCGGTCTTCAGGGCTGTCGACGAGGCGTCGGGCGATCCCGTCGCGTTGAAGGTTCCGCACATGCAGTACGAGGCCGACGTGGTCTTCTACGAGCGCTTCCGGCGCGAGGAGGAGATGGCCCTGCGGCTCGACCATCCGAACCTCGTCAGGGCGCGGCCACCTCCCCGCGAGAAGACGCGCGTGTACCTGATCATGGAGTACGTCGACGGCGTCTCGCTCGCGGAGCTCCTCGGCGGCGGCCCGCTCCCCCCGGCGCAGGCGGTCGAGATCGCCCGGCAGAGCTGCGACGCACTCGCGTACCTCCACGCCCACGGCGTCGTCCACCGCGATGTGAAGCCCGGGAACGTCCTGCTCACGCGTGAGGGCCACGTGAAGCTCCTCGACCTCGGCATCGCGCACGTCGAGACCGCGCGGCGCCTCGCCATCACCGACCTGTCCGCCTCGATCGGCACGCCCGACTACATGACGCCCGAGCAGATGCAAGGCCGCGCCGGGGACGCCCGCGTGGACCTCTTCGCGCTTGGGACCATGCTCTACGAGATGCTGACGGGACGGCTGCCGTACGCCGGAGGCGGCTGGGAGGCGCGGGCGCGCGCCAAGAGGCTCGGAGCACCGACGCCGCCCTCCGCGCATGTCCCCGAGCTCCACCCGGGCCTGGAGTCGATCGTCATGAAGGCGATCGACCCCGTCCTCGAGGAGCGCTACGCGAGCGCGGTCGACCTGCTGGCGGACCTGCGGGACCCCTCGGCCGTGGCCCCACGCGACCTGACCCGCGCTGCGGTCCGCCGGACGCCCAGGCTGGACCCGAGGCCCGTGGCCGCCCTCCTCGCCATCCTCGCGGCGCTCTCCGTCGTCGGCGGGGTCGGATGGCTGGCCCATCGGCGCGGCCTCGAGACGAGCACCACGAGCCCGGCCGCGGGCGCGCCCCCGCGCACGGCCGCGCGCCCGCCCTAGGAGCCTCTGCCGAAGTGGATGACGAGGCTCCCCGCGAGGATCACCGCGAGCCCGGCCCACGTCGAGGTCGGGATCCGATCCTGGAAGACGACGCGGCCGATGAGCACGCTCACGACGGCGAAGATGCCGACGTAGGCGCCGAGCATCCGGGAGAAGTCGAGATCGAGCAGGTTCACCACGATGCCGTAGCTCCCCAGCACGGCGAAGCCGACCGCGATGACGGCGAGGCCGCTGCCCCGCATGCCCTTGCGAATGAGCGCGTCGCCGAACACCTCCAGCGCGGCCGCTCCGATGAAGATCGCGATGGCCCCCGCCCTGCCTGCTCCCAGCGTCCCTGGATTCATCGTGTCTCGGCCCCCGCGACTCGCTCGAGTGACGGCGTGTACCACGAGGGCAGCTGCACCGACGGGGCCACGCGGACCGGCCCGCGCCTTCCGGCGCGGCGCCGCCCGGCGGAAAGCCCCTCACGGTCCCATCAACGCCTTGCAGGCCGCCGACAGCTCCGACTCCCTCGACTTGAGGCACGCGAGGACGCGTCCCTCGCCCCTGGGGATGCCCTTGCAAAGCTTCTTCATGTCCTTGCCGCATGCCTTCGTGAACTCCGCGTACTTCTCCTGCGCGCCCTGGACGATCTCCTGGCACTTCGGCGCGAGGCTGCCCTTGTTCTGGGCCAGGCATCGGAGGACGGCCCCCTGGCCGGTCTTCACGCCGGCGCAGTAGGACTCGATGTCGTCCCGGCAGGCGTCCCCGACCTCCTTCACCTTCCGTTCGATGGAGGCGAGGTCGGCCTTGCACTCCGGCGAGAGCTTGGCCTTGTTCGCCGCGAGGCACGCCGCGATCCTCCCGCCGCCGGGCTTGATCCCCGAGCACAGCTTCTCCACGTCGGCGCGGCACGCGTCGTCCCCGGCGCGCGCGCTCCCAGCCGCCAGCACCGCCGCCGCGAACAGCACCCGAGCCATCGTCCTCATGTGGTCCTCCTCGCCAGTCACCTACGGCGCGCTGCGCGTCGACGCGGACGGGGCGCCCCCCAGCGCCGCGACCACCTTCCGGAACTCGGGGGACTCACGAAGGAGCCGCCCGGCGATCTCCCGGAGCCGGTCCACCTGTCCGTCCTCCAGGTGGAAGCTCGTCGGCAGCTCGCGGACCCAGCGGCGCTCGGCCGGGTCCGAGATCGCCTCGAACGTCACCTCGACGAGGAACGCGCTCCGGCCCGGAGCCGCCCGGGCCCACCGCGCGAGCTGATCGCGGGCGGCCTCGACCACCTCGAGCGAGTAGCGGTCCACCGGGATGGAGCGGGCCTGATCGAGGAGCGATCCCTTTCCGGGCGGCTCGGCCGACCGATCCCAGTCTCGCGGCGGGTCCCGCTGCGCGTTCACCACGATGGCGACGACGGTGCGGGGTCCTCCGGGGAGACCCGGCGCGAGGGACGGCGGTGCGGTCGCGATGGTGTCGAGCGCCTCGACGAGCGCCCGCAACCCCAGGTTGTCCGCGATGCCGCCGTCGAAGAGGTGCACGTACGGCCGCTCGACCGCGTCAGCGTACGACCGCAGCTCGCGCCCGCGGAGCCCGCCGCGCCCGAGCGACGCGCCCGATCCGGTCGCCGCCGCCCACGCGGGCTCGTGCCAGCCGCACGAACCTGCGCGGTTCTTCAGCGAGATCGGGGTGAGCATCGGCGGGAGCGCGGACGACGTGGCGACCGCCCGCGCCACGGGGAAGGCGGAGAGGTCGGAGCAGAGGACGTCGAAGCTCTCCTGCGTGAACGGGAAGCGCGCGCCGGTCGTGACGTCGGCCCCGTTCACGACGACGAACGGGCCGCCGCTGCGGAGGAGATCTCCGTACGTCGCGCGATCGAAGACGGTCTCGTCGTACAGCTCCGCGGCCAGGTCGGACCGCGAGAAGGTCCCCGACATCAGCCGGAACCAGTTCGCGGGCGAGAGCACGCGCGCGGCGATGGCATGCTCCACGTCCCGCTTCAGGAACTTGCCCTCGAACTCGTCGAAGATCCGGTCGCCGCGCAGCGCGTAGTAGGTCGCGGTGAAGGTGCCGCCGGAGACCGCGGAGATGACGTCCACCTCGTCGAGGAGCCGGTGGCGGGCGCCTCCGGCCGCCACCTCGGTGCGGGCGAGCTCCTCGAGCGCGCCGTACGCGAGCGCGGCGGCCCGGGTGCCTCCCCCCGAGAACGAGACGAAGAGGAGGAGGTCCTCGGACTGGTTCGCGCGCCGGACGTTCTCGAGGCGGTACCCTGTCCGCGGGTCGTGGCGAGCGAGCGGCGCGTTCTCCGGCCAGTGGGTGCACCCGATGGCCGCGGCGACCGCGGCGACGCAGAGGATGCTCGCACGCATCAGAACCCCCACTGGACGCCGATCCCGGGGCCGAGCGCCCACTGGTTCTTCTGACCGCTGCCCGCGGGCGGGTACCAGTTCGCCGTCAGCTGGAGGCGCACGCGCTCCAGCACCGCGGCCGCGACGCCGCCCTGGATGGTGGGGCGCGAGCAGTCTCCGATCACGTCGGAGCCCGGATCCGGGCACTTCCCGAACCCGCCGCCGTCGTTCGACGAGAAGAGCCACCCGCCGCGGAGGAGCAGGCTCGGCTGGAGCCGGGTGCTCGACCACCACGACGGGAGGTACTCGGCGCCGGCCACCACGCCCATGATGAAGTTGCCGTGCTCCGACGAGAGCAGCTGCTCGGAGCCGACGAGCTGGAGGGCGGCGTGGAACCGGAGCGGCGCGACGTAGACCCCTCGGGTCGCGAAGCCCTTGCTGATCCCGATCTCGGGATCGCGCCCGTACATCGCCCAGATCGTGAACCGCGGCGGGACGTAGGCGACCTGGTCCGCCGCCATCTTCACGAGCGTGCTCACCACCAGGTCCTGCCCCGTCGGCTGCGTGGCCGCTACGGAGTCACCGATCGAGAGGAACCGCGCGCGGAGCGTCGCCGGAGCCTTCGACGCCTCGTCGCGCCGGAGCCCGAGATCCTTGAACTCGAACTGGTGCGCCGCGAGGAGCCGCATCGAGTAGGCCGCGTCGTTCTCCTCCCCGCGCCGGCGCCACGCGTCGCCGGCGAGCGGCTCCACGAGCGGGACCTGCATCACCGGCTCGCCGCGCCTCGCCCGGCGGCAGAGCGCGTCGCCGTCGTACGTGTCGTCCTTCAGGACGGCGCAGGCGTTCCACAGCCGCTCGATCGAGGTCTGGAGCACGATGCGGAAATCCCGCAGCTCCTCGCCCGCGCAGGCCTCCTTGGGTTCGGGGGCGCCGTCCATCACGGCCCTGAGGCACACGTACCGCCGCCACGCGGCGGCCGCCTCCCGGGCGGCGGGCGTGTCCTCCGGGAACCTCGGTGGCGGAGCGCCCGCGCGCGCCAGCCGCGCGCCGAGCCGGGCCTCGGCGAGGCGCCGGGCGTCGTACATGCCGAGCGTGAAGTCGAAGCGGCGGAGCTCGCCCTCGACGAAGCCGAAGAACGCCCCGAGCGGCGAGCTCGCCGCGGGCAGGTGGCGCTCGGGGATGATCAGGTGCTCGAACACGTCCGGGGAGTCGTCGTGGACGTAGAGCAGGTTCTTCGCGCGCGCGGTGGCGAGGAAGGCGCCGCCGACCTGCGTCGTCACGCCGAGCAGCGTCTCGAACTTCTTCGCGCGCGGCTCGTTCGTCGGCTCCGGGAACGTGCTCGCCTCGGTGGAGAGGTAGGCGAGCACGAGCGACGGAGGCAGGTCCCGCACGGTGAGGTCCGGCGCGTCCATCCACCGCGGCCCCGCGCCGCGGTCCTCGCGGAGCCCCGCGGCGGCGATCCGGGTGGCGAGGCGGACCGGGGTGTTGTCGAACACGCCGCCGTCCACGAACAGGTCCTCCCGGGCGTCGGCGACCGGGCACCTCGCCCCCGAGGACCCGGCGCGGACGACGCAGTGCCTCACCGCCTGCGGAGGGAACGCGCCCGGGAACGCGGTCGACGCGAAGAGCGCGTCCACGAGCGCGGAGAAGACGACCTCGCCGTCCTGCTGCTCGGGCAGGAGCGCCTGCTCGCCCTTCCACCTCGGGTCCACGTAGTTCGTGAGCCGCGGCGCCTTCCCCGGGCCTCGGCCCTGGACCCTCACCACGAAGTGCTCCTCGACGCGCGGGAGGCGGAGCCGCTCGCCCTCCGTCGTGACGACCCGCGGGACGAGGCGCGTCACGGACAGGCCGAACACCGCGTCGCAAGACTCCGGCAGCCCCGCGTTCCACGTCCGCACGATGAGCTCGAGGGGCGCGTCGAAGGCGGCGCGGGAGAACGCGCTCGTCTTCTGCGCCTGGCCGGGGACGTGGAGCTTCCCGAGGCCGAGCGGGATCCACGCGTTCCACACGAGGCTCGCCGTCGGATCCGGCACCGCTCCCCCGCACGACTGGAGGATCGCCATGAACCCGTTCACGGACCCCGCGGACGCACCGGTGACGATCTTCGGCCTGGCGGCGGCCGGGTTGAGGCGCATCGCCTCGACGACGTAGTAGATGAGCCCCGCCTCGTAGGAGCCGAGGCTGACGCCGCCGGAGATGGTGATGGACGCGGGTGGCTGAGCCGATCGAGCGACACCGGAGACGAGGAGCACCGCCGCGGCGAGGGCGATCCTTCGGCCAGTCATGCCCACGGCGTTCCCACATCCCTGCGCCGGAGGCCATCGGACGAAAGCCCCACTGTCATGGGGCGGAGGACCGCGTGACCTCCCCGGGGCGTGCCTCAGGGCGCAAGACGGCCTCCGACTGCGGCGACGCCGCTCGGCTTGGCAAGGCCGCCAGCGGCGACCGTGCACGCGTCAGACGGACGAGGTGATCTTCCCCGCGCCGCGGGCGACGGCCGGTCCTGCGTCGATCGCGGGGGCGCCCGTCGGCATCGCCTCGCCGAGCCCGGAGGAGATCCAGCTCTGGAGCAGGTTCACCGTCACCGCGAGGATCACCGGCCCCACGAAGAGGCCGATGACGCCGAGCCACAGGAGGCCGCCGATGACGCCGGGGAAGATGAGCAGCAGCGAGAGATCGGCCCCTCTCTTGATGAGGACCGGCCGCAGCACGTTGTCGATGGTCTGGGTGACGATGGTGATGACGAGGAGCACCGTCCCGCGCCCCGGGGAGCCCGTCGCGTACAGCCAGATCACGCAGGGCACCAGCGGGAGGAGCGGCCCGACCTGGGCGATGCAGAAGACGAGGACGACCGCGGTGATGAGCCCCGCGAACGGGACGCCGAGGGCGACGAGACCGATGCCGGCGAGCGCCGTCTGCACGGCCGCCGTGACGACGATGCCGAGAGCGACGGCGCGGATGGCCTTTCCCGACAGCTCGACGATCGCCTCGCCGCGCTCGCCCGCGAGGCGCCGGAAGAAGCGCCGGAGCGCCTCGGCCGCGCCCTCGCCCTTGGCGAAGAGGATCGCCGAGATCACGACGGTGAGCAGGAAGTGGATCACCAGGCTCGCGAAGCCCCCCGCCTTCGCGGCGAACCACGTGAGCGCCGTCCCGAGGTACGGCGCCACGCGCCTGGCGAGCTCCTCTTGCGACAGGGCGGCCAGCGCGTCCCATCGGGCCGCCGCCTTGTGGCCGACGAGGGGCAGCGCGTCGACCCACGCCGGAGGCGGTGGCACGCGCAGCTCCGGCATCGTGCGAGCGAGGTCCGCGACGCGGCCGGACTGCTCGATCAGCGTCGCGAGCGCCAGGTACAGCGGGACGAACAGGACGAGCAGCAGCACGACCGTCATCACCGCGACGGCGACGCCGCGGTGGCCGCCCAGGCGCGCCTGGGCGCGGCGCATGAGCGGCCAGGTCGCGACGACGATCATCGTGGCCCAGAGGAGCGCGCCGAGGAACGGGAGCAGCACCCGGAAACTGCCCACGATGAGCACGCCGATTCCGAGGATCGACAGCGTGATGCGGGCGAGATCGCGCTGAGCGGCAGGCTCCGTGACGGGCATGGCCGCATTGTAAGCGGCGTTCCGCCGTCGGCTCACGCCCGCGCGGGACGTGCCGCCCGCGCGCTGGCGCGCATCGCGGCCGGCGTGCGAACGAGCGCGCGAGACCCTCCGACGCGTACGCCCCCGCCGACGGGTCGGGACGAAGGTCTGATGGCGGCCGCTGGAACGGAACGGGACGATGCCGTCGTTCCGGTCGGGCTCGTGTCGTGAGGACCGGACAGGGAGGCGACCATGACCCGCATGCTCGCGCTTGCGACCGTGCTTCTCGCGATCGCCCGGACGGCCGCGGGGCAGCCCACGGCGGCGCCGGCGTCGCCCGGCGAGTCCACGGCCGCACCCGCCGCGCCCCCGCCGACCGCCGAGACGACGCCGCCCGCCGCCGAGCCCGCGCCGCCCGCTGAGACGCCCGCCGCAGCCGCGCCTGCGGCCACCCCTGCGGCCCCTGCCGCCGCGCCTCCCGAGTCGCCGCCCGCCCAGCCGGCCCCCGCGGTCGCGCCCGCCCCTCCGCCTCCGCCGCCGCCGGCTGCCACGCAGCAGCAGCAGCAGCGCCGCCGGCCCCTCTACACCTGGGGCAGCATCGGGACGACCTTCGCCTACGGCCAGACCTATGGAAGCGCGAGCTTCGGCGTCGGCTACCTCATGCAGGCCGGGATCGCCCCGAACGTCGAGGCCTCCTACGTCTTCGGCAACTCGCCGACGATGTGGGCCCTCAAGCCCGGGGTGACGTGGTTCATGCCCGTCCCGCGCTTCCAGCCTTACGTGGGCGCGTACTACACGCACTGGTTCGTGAACGGCTCGCTCCCCGACGAGAACGGCGTGGGGGCGCGAGCGGGCTTCTCTCTCGGGCGGATGATCTCGCTGGGCGTCACGTACGATCGCGCCCTCAACTGCGAGAAGAACTGCGAGAGCTGGTCTCCGCAGGTCGCCGCCGGCTTCTCGATGTAGCGGCGCGGGAGGCGCATGAGCGAGCGGGCCGCGATCGCCGAGGCGCCCCCGGCCGAGCCGCCGCGCCCCGGTGCGCGCTGGCTCAGGCCGTCGCTCTCGTGGCTCCTCGCGTTCGTGCCGGTCGCGCTCGCCCTCGAGCACGGCGGCGCGCGCCCGCCCCTCGTCTTCTTCGCGGCGGCGCTCGCGATCGTGCCCATCGCCGCCTGGATCGTCCGCTCGACCGAGCAGCTCGCCCATTACACCGGCGACGCGGTGGGCGGGCTCCTCAACGCCACGTTCGGGAACGCGCCGGAGCTCATCATCGGCCTGGTCGCGCTCCGGGCAGGGTACTTCGACATGGTGCTGGCGTCCCTGGTCGGCGCGATCCTGGCGAACCTGCTCCTCGCACTCGGCCTCGCCTTCTTCGTCGGCGGGCTGCGGCACCGCGACCAGACGTACCGCGCCGACGCCACCCGCGTGTACGTCTCGATGATGCTGCTCGCCGTGACCAGCATGGCGGTGCCCTCCGCGTTCCGCTCGCTGTCCGGAGGGACCGTCGCGGCCGCGCAGCACCTGAACCTCTCCGTGGCCGTGGTCCTCCTCGCGCTCTACGTGCTGTACCTCCTGTTCATGCTGAAGACACACCCGCACCTCTTCGCTGCCGAGGGCGGGGGCGAGGGGCACGGCGCAGGGGCGGAGCAGTGGAGCGTGGCGCGCGCGGTCGTCACGCTGCTCGTGGCCTCGGCGCTGGCCGCCTGGATGAGCGAGGTCCTCGTCGGCGCGGCCGAGGGCACCGGCAAGGCGCTCGGGATGTCCCAGGCTTTCGTCGGGCTCGTGTTTCTCGCCATCGTCGGCGGCGCGGCGGAGAGCGTATCGGCCATCACCATGGGCCGGGCGAACCGGATGGACCTGGCGGTCAGCATCGCGATCGGGAGCTGCATCCAGATCGCACTCTTCGTGGCGCCGGTGCTCGTCCTCCTGAGCTACGCGTTCTCGCCGGAGCCGCTCCAGCTCGTCTTCCCGCGGGTGCTGGTGGCCACCATCTTCATCGCCGTGACGGTCAGCGCGGTGGTGTCGGGTGACGGGCGGTCGAACTGGTTCAAGGGGGTCCAGCTCGTCGCCGTGTACGCGCTCTTCGCCCTCCTGGCCTACTTCGTCCCGACCTGAGCGGCTGTGCGTCGCGAGGAGGCTCATGCCGAAGAGGGCGACGAGGGCGCGCGGCACGACCGGTGACCTCCGGCTCGCGCTCGTCGCGACGGCACTCCTGGCCGCCGGCGCCGCGCGCGGCGCGGGTACCGGTGCGGTCCCGTCCCCCCTGGCGGGCGCGCGCGAGGCGCCGGAGAAGATCGACGTCAAGCCGCCCGCCGTCCCGTCGCCTCAGCCGATCCCGGTGGAGCACGTCTTCCGCGCCGCCGACGACCTCGCGGCGCCGCTGCGGGCCGCGGAGGCGGCCGCCGGTCCCGATCCCGCCGTCGAGGAGGTGGAGCGGCGACTGGAAGAGGCGGCACGGGCCAGCCAGGTCCTCCGCGCGCGGCTGGACGCGCAGCGCCTCGGGGACACCTCTGCCCGCGAGATCGAGCGCCTGCGACAGGGCCTGGCGCGGGAGGATCTCTTCCTCGCGGACGGACAGCTGGTCCTCGAGAAGCGCGCCGAGCGGGTGGCGACCGCCGAGCGGCAGATCGAGGACCGGCTCGCGTCGTGGCAGCTGACCGCCGAGGCCGCGCGCGGGGAGCAGGCGCCGCCGGCCGTGCTCCGGCGCGTGGCGCAGGTCGAGGAGAGCCTGCGCGCCGCGGAGGCGCGCCTGCGGACCGAGGGCGATCGGCTCCTCGGGATCCAGGGGCGCGTGAGCGAGGTCCGCGCCGGGCTTTCCCTCGTCGCGAGGTCGGTCGAGGAGGCCGACGCCGCGCTGCAGCGCCAGCTCTTCGAGGTCGAGAGCGCGCCGCTGTGGCGGGCGCTGAGCGGCCCGAACCGGACCGGGGCTCTCGGAGGGCAGCTCCGGCAGGCGCTGCGCGAGAACGGGCGGGACCTCGCCGACTTCTTGGCGGAGGAGCAGGAGCGGCTCTTCCTCCACCTGGCGATCTTCGTGGCCCTGGCGCTGGGGCTCCTCGCGCTGCGCCGCCCGGTCGCTGCGATGGGGGCCGAAGGCGCGGCGCTCCGCGGCGCAGCCCAGGTGCTCTCCCGGCCGTGGTCGGCGGCGCTCCTGCTGTCGCTCCCGCTGGCGGGCGGGCTGTATCCCCTGCTCCCTCCCTCCCTGAGGGATCTCCTCTTCCTCGTGTTCCTGGCGCCGCTGCTCCGGGTCCTGCCCGGACTCATGCCGGACCTGTTCCGCCGTCCCCTGTACGGCCTCGTGGCGCTGTTCGCCCTCGACAAGCTCGCGTCCATCGCCCCGCCGCGCACGCTCCTCGCGCGCCTCACGCTGCTCCTCGTCACCGTCGGCGCACTCGCGGGCCTCGTGAGGGGCCTCCGCCGCGGAGGGTGGGCTCGCTTCCTGAGGGCGGGAGCCTGGCGCGTCGCGACGAGGAGCGCCGCCGTCGGGGCGGCCGCGCTGCTCGCGGTGTCTGCCGTCTCGAACGTCGTCGGAAACGTGACGCTCGCGGAGCGGCTCACGCACGCGACGCTCGCCAGCGCGACGCTGGCCGCGGTGCTGCTCGGAGTGGACATCGTCCTCGAGGGCGCGCTGGCGGCGCTGCTCCGGGTCCCGGCCCTGCAGCGCCGGCCGCTCGTCGCCCGGCACCGCGCGCTGCTCGAGCGACGCATCGCCGGGCTCCTGCGCGCCGCCGCCGTGGCGCTCTGGGCCTGGCGGACCGCGAAGGGGCTCGGCGTCGCCGCCGCCTTCTCGGGCGCTCTCAAGGCCGTGCTCGGAGTGAGGCTCCACGTGGGCGGGCTGGACGTCTCGCTCGGGAACGTGGTCGCCTTCGCGGTGACGCTGGCGGTCTCGCTGGCGCTGTCGAAGGCCATCCGCTTCGTGCTCGACGAGGGCGTCTTCTCCGAGCTCCGCCTTCCGCGCGGAATCCCCGCCGCCGTCTCGACGACGGTGCAGTACGGGCTCGTGCTGCTGGGCTTCTCCTGGGCGGTGCTGGCGTCCGGCATGGAGATGAGCCGCTTCTCGTTCCTGCTCGGCGCCCTCGGCTTGGGCATCGGCTTCGGGCTCCAGAACGTGGTGAACAACTTCGTGTCGGGACTGATCCTGCTCTACGAGCGACCGATCCAGGTGAGGGACATCGTCGAGGTCGGGACGATCGCGGGCGAGGTGACGCGCATCGGCGTACGCTCGTCGACGGTGCGGACCTTCACCGGCGCCGAGGTGATCGTCCCCAACGCCACGCTGATCTCGGACGCGGTCACGAACTGGACCCTCTCGGACAGGCGCCGCCGCATCGACCTGGGCGTCGGCGTCGCGTACGGGACCGCGCCGCAGCAGGTGATCGACCTCCTCCTCGCGGTGGTCCGGGGTCGCGCCGGGGTCCTCGACGATCCGGCACCGGTCGCCCTCTTCCTCCGGTTCGGCGAGAGCTCGATGGAGTTCGCGCTCCGGTTCTGGACCGCGGACTTCGACCGGTGGGTGCTGCTCGCCAGCGAGGTCATGGTCGAGGTGCACGCGAGCCTCGGCCGCGCGGGGATCCAGATCCCGTTCCCGCAGCGCGACCTCCACGTCCGGTCGCTCGCCCCCGCGGCGGCGGAGGCGCTCGCCGCCGCCCGGATGCGCCGCGGCGACGGATCCGCTCGTGCGCCCTCCGAACCGCCGTCCCCCGAGGCAACACCGCCGGGCTGAGCGCCGGATCGCCGTCCAGCGCCGCCCCCGATCCCGCGCGGGGCGGAGGGAGGCTCTCGCGCCGGTGCGCCGGACCGTCCGCGATGACCCCCCGATGACATCTCATCCCCATGTTGAGGAGATGACCCCGACCGCCCTCCGCGTCCGCTTCCCGCACGACGACGGGTTCCACTCCGACCTGAAGCGCGGCGTCGCGGCGTACTTCGAGCGCACGGGACGGCTCCCGCACGGCGGTCGCGCCATGCACGTGAAGACGGCGGCCATCCTGGGGTGGTTCGCGGCGTCGTACGGGCTCCTCCTCGCCGTCGGCGGAGCCTCGGCGTGGCTCGCGGTGGGCCTCACGGTCTCGCTCGCGCTCGCGACCGCCGGCATCGGGTTCGCGGTGATGCACGACGCGAACCACGGCGCCTACTCCCGGTCGCCCCGCGTGAACCGCGCGGTCGGGCTGGCGCTCGACTTCATCGGCGCGAGCTCGTACGTGTGGCGGTTCAAGCACAACGTGCAACACCACACCTACGCGAACGTCGCCGGCCAGGACGCCGACATCGACGCCGAGCCGTTCCTCCGGCTCTCGAGCGCGCAGCGCCGCCGCGCGCTCCACCGGTGGCAGGGCGGGTACGCCTGGCTCCTCTACGGCGTGCTCGCGCTCAAGTGGTGGCTGGTCGACGACGTCGTGGACCTCGTCCGCGGGACGATCGGCGGCCACCCCTACCCGCGGCCGCGCGGCCGCGAGCTCCTCGCCGTCTTCGCCGGGAAGGTGACGTTCGTCTGCTGGGCGCTGGTCGTCCCGCTCCTCATTCACCGCAGCGCGTGGCCCCTGGCCCTCTTCGTGCTCGGCGCGTTCGTTCTGGGCGTCGTCATGTCGGCGGTCTTCCAGCTCGCCCACGCCGTGTCCGGCGCGGAGTTCCAGGCGCCCGGCGGCGACGGCCGCATGCCCACGGGCTGGGCGGAGCACCAGGTCCGCTCGACGGTGGACTTCGCGCCCTCGAGCCGCGTCCTCGCCTGGTACCTGGGCGGCCTCAACTTCCAGGTCGAGCACCACCTGTTCCCTGGCGTCTGTCACGTCCACTACCCCGCGCTGGCCGCGACCGTGGAGGAGACGTGCCGCGCGCACGGGATCCCGTACCGCGCGCTGCCGTCGCTCCGGGCGGCCATCTCGGCGCACCATCGCCACCTCCGGGCGCTGGGCGCGCCCGCCCTGGCCGAAGCGTGACGAGCGCGCTGGAGCGCGCGGTGGTATACCAATGACCCCCCGGCGGATGACGCCGGCCCTCCACGCCGCCGTGAGCGACACGGCGGGATTTCACCCCGCGCCACCCTTCGTCCCGCGACGAGCCGCCCTCCGCGTCACCCGGCGCGCTGGACGCGACGCGTGTCGATCCCTGCCGCGACGGAAAAGGCGAACCATGAGCCTCGAGAACGGAATGCTGGTGCAGCACGCCTCCCTGGGCCTCGGGAAGATCGTCGCCCTCGAGCCCAAGGCCGTGCACGTCTTCTTCGCGGCGAGCGACGCGCGGTTCGCGACGAAGCTGCGCCTGCCGATGGCGCTGTCGCTGCTCACCCCCGCCGCGGCGCCGGACGCCTGGCTCTCGGGCCTGTCCGGCTTCGCCCTCGACGAGAAGACCGGCCGGTACGGGCGCGCCGGATCGTGGCTGTCGCACGGGGAGGCGGTGGCGCGGTTCCTCGAGGCGTTCCCGGAGGGCTTCGCGGATCCGCGGTACGTCGCCACGACGGGCAAGGAGCGCTCGGACCAGCGCGCCTCCCGGTGGCGGCGCGCGCACGAGGCCTTCGTGGAGGAGCTCGGGAACGGCCAGGGGGAGCGGCTCCTCGAGGCGGGAGACGTCGCGGGGCTCGTCGAGCGCGCCGTGCGCGTCGAGCGGAACGTGAGGACGCTCCACAAGGACGCCGACAAGATCTCGCTCGAGGTCGCGCTGAAGGACCCAGGCGCCGCGCGGACCTTCTTCGCGGCGCTGTTCGAGCTCCTGGCGAGCTCGCCCGACCAGACCCGGTTCGAGGCGCTCGCCGAGGCGACGGCCGCGCTCACGCCGGACGCGACGCCGGAGTCCCGCTGGCCGACCGTGACGCTCCTGCCGTTCGTCGCGCGACCGGAGCTCCACATGCTCCTCCGCCCCCGGTTCGCCTGCGACGTCGCGCAGCGGCTCGGGCTCGAGCTGGCCTACTCCGCCGCGCCGAACTGGAAGACGTATTCGGCCCTCCTCGGATCCGCGGCGCTGCTGCTCGAGAAGCTCCGGCCGCTCGGCGCGAAGGATCACGTCGACGTCGAGGCGTTCATGCACGTCAGCACGGCGAAGCAGCCCAAGCCGCGCCCCGAGCTGCACGCGGTCACCTGAGCCGCACTCTCCTCGATCCCGGGAGCCCCCCATGCCGCTCGACCCGTTCCTCGCCGCCGTCCGGACGCATCTCCTGGACCCGCTCGCCGCGCGCACTCCCTGGGCGCGCGGTGCCTGGTGCCGGAAGCAACGCCGCCGCCTGGACGCCCGCCGCGGCGCGGTCGTGTGGATCCGGGGCGACGCGCTTCGCTGGGCGGAGTGGGGCGCGCGCGTCGGCTACTTCGAGGTCCAGTACATGGACGGGCTCCCGTACCTGCGTGCGGTCCAGGACCCGGTCGCCTGACCTGCCGAGCGCCGGCGCTGGAGGTGGCGGTGCGCGCTCCGGAGGGCGTACCCTTCCCCTGAGCGCGCGCGAGGCGTACAAGAGGTGATGCCGGACGCGCGAAAGCAGTCGCTCTACTTCCCCGAGGAGATGCTCAAGGAGATGCAGCAGGAGGCGATCCGGCAGGATCGTTCGCTCTCCTGGGTCGTGCAGCGCGCCTGGCGGCTCGCGCGCGCCCGCATCGCCACCCTGCCCGCGAGCGGCGCCGCCGCCCTGCCGGCGCCCTCCGTCGCGGAGGTCCCGTGAGCGAGCTCGCGACCGGGATGCTCGTGCAGCACGCCTCGCTGGGCGTCGGGAAGATCGTGGCGGTCGAGCCGACCGCCGTGCACGTCTTCTTCCCCGACAGCGAGAAGCGCTTCGCGGCGAAGCTCCAGCTCTCCATGGCCAGGACGCTCCTCCGGAGCGACGGCGTCGAGCGGAACGCCTGGCTCGAGGGGCTCTCCTCGTTCGCGCTCGACCCGGTGACGCGGCGGTACGCGCTCGCGGCGAACTGGGTGACCCACGAGCAGGCGATCGCGGACTTCCGCGCGACGTACCCGCGGGGTTTCCTCGATCCCGCGTACATCGGGAACGGCTCCGGGAAGCGCGAGCGCGCCTCGCGGTGGCGCGCGGCGAGCGCCGCCTGGACCGAGGGGCTCGGCGAGGGTCGGGCGGAGAAGCTCCTCGAGGCCGGCGACGTCCGGGAGCTGATCCGGCGCGCGCTCGTCGTCGAGAAGCACGTGGTGCTCGTGCCCGGCACGTTCGAGGCCGGCGCGCTGACGGAGGCGTTCGGCGACGAGGACCTGGCGGAGGCGTTCTTCGACGCGCTGCTCGGGGTCCTCTCGGTGCCGTCCCCCGCGCGCGCCCGCTTCGACCGGCTCTTCGCCGCGACGCTCGCGCTCGACACCCCGCCCGCGCTCGCGTGGCCGCTCGCGACGCTCTTCCCGTTCCTCGCGGAGCCCGCCCGGCAGGTGTTCCTCTGGCCGAGATCCGCCTGCGGCGGGGCCGAGCGGCTCGGGTGCGACCTGCGGTTCGACCCCGCCCCGAACTGGAGGACGTACGCGGCCCTCCGGAGCTTCGCGGCGAAGCTCCTCGAGGAGCTCCAGCCGAGCGGCGCGCGCGACTTCGTGGACGTCGAGGCGTTCCTCCACGCCACCGCGACGACGCCGGCGCGGGACCGCGGCGAGGAGAGCAAGGCGACCCGCCGGCCACGCGCGGCGAAGGCGGCCGCCGCGGGCAACCGCAAGGGCTAGCGGTCCGGAGCATGGCGGCGACCGGCTGGAAGCGCGCGCGGCGCGCGGTGCGCGCGGCGGTGATCGTGGCGTTCGTGCGCGCGCTCATGACGATGCCCCTCGGGGTCGCGCTGGCGCTGGGCGGGGCGCTGGGCCGCCTCGCGTGGGCGATCTCCCCGCGGATGCGGCGCGACATCCGCGCGAGCCTCGCGGTGGCGTTTCCGGAGCGCAGCGATGCCGAGCGCGACGCGATCGCGCGCGCGAGCCTCGTGCACCTGGGCTGGGTCGGCGCGGAGGCGATCACGATGCGCCGCTGGGCGGACCGCCTCGACGCGTACGTCGACGCGCCGCCCGAGGCGATCGCGACGGTCGAGCGCGCGTGGGCGCGTAAGAAGGGGATCATCTTCGTCCTCGGGCACATCGGGAACTGGGAGCTGACGTCCCGCCTGTCCCGCTACGTCCAGCCGAACGCGGCGATCGCCAAGCGGAGCTGGCACGTGCGGCTGGACCGGCTCTCCGAGCGGTTCCGCGCCGAGAATGGCGTCGGCACGTACTGGCGCGACGACCCCGCGACCGGGCGCGCGATGCTGCGGCTGTTCCGGCAGGGCGGCGCCCTCGGGATCCTCATCGATCAGGACATCCGCGACGTCCAGAGCGTCTTCGTGCCGTTCTTCGGGCGCCCCGCCGCGACCCCTCGCGCCGCGGCGGACCTCGCGCTGCGCTTCGGGGCCGCCGTCCTCGTGGTGACCTGCCACCGCCGCGGGCCGCGCGCCGGGGACGGTCATCGCCTCGAGGTCGTCGAGGTCCCGTACGACGCGGCGGCGCCGGATCGCGAGGGCGAGGTGGTCCGCCTCACCGCGGCCTGCGCCGCGGTCCAGGAGGACGCGATCCGGAGGCATCCGGCCGAGTGGGTCTGGATGCACCAGCGCTGGAAGTCGCGGCCGGACCGCTAGGGAAAACCCTGCTCCCTGCCGGCGCGACGCGCCGGATCGCCCGCGCCCCGAATGTTCGTGGACGGGTCCCCGCGTTCGAGTGAGGAGAAGGTTCGCGACCCCGCACTCCGCGGGAGCGATCCGGGGGGGCTCGGTCATGTCCGCGAGCGAGCGACGCACGAGGCCGCGGGTCCGGACCGGCGTCCCAGGCCTGGACGATGTCATGGCCGGCGGCCTGCCGGGCGGGCGCGTGCACCTGCTGCAGGGCAGCCCCGGCTCCGGCAAGACGACGATCGCGCTGCAGTTCCTGCTCGAGGGGCTGCGGCAGGGCGAGCGCTGCCTGTACGTCTCGATGTCCGAGAGTCGCGACGAGGTCCTGTCCGTCGCGGAGTCGCACGGCTGGAGCCTCGCGGATCTCACGATCCTCGACGCGTCGCAGGCGGTGCCGGAGGACGAGAACACGCTGTTCCAGCCGTCGGAGGTCGAGCTCGGCGAGCGGATGGACGCGATCCTGGGGGAGGTGGATCGCGTGCGACCGACCCGGCTCGTGGTCGACTCCTGCACCGAGCTGCGGCTGCTCGCGCACACGCAGGCCCGCTACCGGCGCCAGATCATGTCGCTGAAGCGGCAGCTCGCGGACCGGGACGGGACGGTCCTCCTCATCGACAACCCCGCGCCGGACGTGCCAGACGTGCTGCTGCAGAGCCTCGCCCACGGCGTCATCGTCCTCGAGCACGTCCAGGCCGACCTCGGCGGTGACCGGCGGCGGCTGCGCGTCATGAAGATGCGAGGGGTCGCATACCGCGGGGGGCCGCACGACTTCGTGATCCGGACCGGTGGCGTGGTCGTCTTCCCGCGCCTCGTCGCGGCCGAGTTCCGCGCGCCGATGGCGTCGGAGACCTTCGCGACCGGGCTCGCGCCGCTCGACGCGCTGCTCGGCGGCGGGCTCGCGCGCGGGACGAGCACGCTCGTCATGGGGCCGGCCGGCTCCGGGAAGTCGGCCCTCTCCACGCTCTGCGCGGTCCGCGCGGCGAGCACGGGCGAGCACGCCGCGATCTTCTCCTTCGACGAGTCCACGCAGGTAGCGCTCGCGCGATCGCGCTCGCTCGGGATGGATCTCGGGCCGCACGTGAGCTCCGGCCGGATCTCCCTCGACCAGATCGATCCCGCGGAGCTGTCGCCCGGCGAGCTCGTTCACCGGATCCGGGCGGCGGTGGAGGAGCGCGGTGCGCGCGTCGTCGTCCTCGACAGCGTGAACGGCCTCATCCAGGCGATGCCGAACGAGAACTTCATGATGCTGCAGCTGCACGAGCTGCTCATGTACCTCTCGCAGCGCGGCGTCCTGACCGTGATCGTGCTCGCGCAGCACGGCATCGTGGGCGAGGACGTCGCCGGGCCTGCCGACGTGAGCTACCTCGCGGACACCGTGGTCCTGCTCCGGTACTACGAGGCCCAGGGCGCCGTGCGGAAGGCGATCTCGGTGGTCAAGAAGCGGACGGGCGCGCACGAGACCACGATCCGCGAGTACGTCCTCGACGGGAACGGCCTCCACGTCGGCGAGCCGCTCACCGCATTCCGGGGGGTCCTCAGCGGCGTCCCGGTGTACGACAGCCCCCCGCCGGCGGCGCCGTGACCGCCCAGGCGCGCGCGGCCGAGCAGCTGCTCGTTCTCGCCCCGACGGGGCGGGACGCTGCGCTCGCCGCCCGCGTCCTCGAGCAGGCCCGCCTCGCGTGCGAGATCTGCCCGGACGTTCCGCGGCTCGTCGCCGCCCTCGAGGGCGGCGCGGGTGGCCTCCTCCTCGCGGAGGAGGTGCTGGTCGGTGCGACCCCCGGCACCCTCGCGGAATGGGTCGCGCGCCAGCCGGCCTGGTCCGACCTGCCCATCATCGTGGTGACGAGCGCCTCCTCGCCCATCGAGCCCGGCTTCGCCCTGGCGCGCCTCGCGCCCCTCGGCAACGTCACGCTCCTCGAGCGGCCGCTTCGCCGCGACACCCTCGTGAGCGTCGCGCGGTCGGCGCTCCGCGCCCGCAAGCGTCAGTACGCCGCGCGTGACGTCCTCGCCGCGCGCGAGCAGGACGTCCGCGCGAGGGATCAGTTCCTGGCGATGCTCGGCCACGAGCTGCGGAACCCGCTCGGCGCCATCACCATGGCGCTCGAGGTCATCGACCGGCGCGGCGGCGCGGAGGAGCGGCAGCTCGCGATCGTGCGGCGGCAGGCGCACCAGCTCGCGCGCATCGTGGACGACCTCCTCGACGTGGCGCGCGTCACGTCCGGGAAGATCGCGCTGCACCGGGTCCCGATCGAGCTCGGGACCGTCGCGGCCCGCTGCGTCGAGGCCTTGCAGCCGCAGGCCCACGAGCGCGGCGTCGCGCTCGCCCTCGACGAGCCGGCCGGCGCCGTCGCGCTGCTCGCGGATCCCGTCCGCCTCGAGCAGGTGATCGCGAACCTCGCGGGGAACGCGCTCAAGTACACGCCCGCGGGCGGGCACGTGACCGTGACGATCGGGTCCGATGGAGGCGAGGCGGTCCTGCGGGTACGCGACGACGGGATCGGGATACCCCGCGACCAGCTCTCGCGCGTCTTCGAGACCTTCGCCCAGGTCGACACCTCGCTCGACCGCGCTCGAGGCGGCCTCGGCCTCGGGCTCACGGTGTCCCGCTCGATCGTCGCGATGCACGGCGGCACGATCGAGGCGGCGAGCGAGGGCCCCGGCCGGGGCAGCGAGTTCGTGGTGCGGCTCCCGGTGGAGAACGGCGACGGGCCGGCGACCGCCGCGCTCGCGCCTGCCGGGGATCGCCGGCGACGCGTGCTCGTGATCGACGACAGCGACGACAACCGGTCGGCGCTCCGGCTCGCCCTCGAGCACCTCGGCCACGAGGTGGCCGAGGCCGAGGACGGCAAGACCGGGCTGCAGCGCGCCGTGGCCGACGGCGCCGAGGTCGTCGTCGTCGACATCGGCCTGCCCGGGATCGACGGCTTCGAGGTCGCCCGCCGCATCCGCGCCGCGCGCGGGCGGAGCGTCCTCCTCGTCGCGCTCACCGGGTACGGGCAGCCGGACGACCGGCGGATGGCCCTCGAGGCGGGGTTCGACGTCCACCTGACCAAGCCGGTCCAGCTGGACACGCTCGCGCGCGTCATCCGGCGCGAGCCCACCTGAGCTCCCGGTCGCCTACGCCGGTCCGGGCGAGGCGACGGGATCGCCATTCCCGCGGTCGCGCAGGATCTCGAGGCACGCCGGGCAGGTCACGGCCCGCGCGTGCTTCGTCGAGCTCGTCTGCTCCGTCACGCCGCAGACCACCGCGCGTCGCACGGTGTCGTAGCCGTGGACGACCTGCCCCGTCTCGTGCGCCATGCCGACCTCTCGTGAGGGTGCCACGATGGAAACGTGGCCACGGGCGGCCGCCCTGGCCGCCGTCCTCCGGGTCCCTTCCTTCCGGTACGGCTCGACCGGCGACGCGCGGTGGCGCCGGCCGCTCATCGGGCGGATGGGACGGAGACCGCTCGCACGGCCGCCCGCCTCGATGGTCAGCGCGCCCGGCGGTCCGCGCCGGCGCTGCCGTGCGCGCCGCTCCAGCCCCACGCGAGGGGGCGCCGGCCGGGGAGCTCGAACGCGCGGATCTCGTGAACGGCCGCCGGCTCCCCGAACGGCTCCCAGCCCACGCCGACCAGCGCCACCCAGCGCCCATCGGCGAGGACCGCGCTCTCGTACCGATCCCGGCCGCGGTCCGGCAGCGCGACGCGCATCCACTCGAGACCGTCGACGTCGATCTCGCGCAGCCGGGCGCTCGTCCGTGTCGAGACGTGGCCCGTCTCCCAGTCCGTCGAGCCCACGAGGAGCGTCCCCGCCTCCGTCGGGAGGGGCGCGAGCGTCCACGTGCCGACGCCGGCGGTCGGGATCCGGCCCACGTCGACCGCCCACGACGGGGTCGAGGTGCCGAGCCGCACGCGCTCGAGGCGCTCCGCCGTCTCCCCTTCCGCGAACGCGTCCACGACGGCGTAGGCGCTCCGGCCTGCGACCGCGGCCGAGGCGCTCCCCGCGAGCGATCCGATCTCGGCGCCGGTCGCGGCGTCCAGGATCGCGGGCGGCGCGATGACCACCCCGGACGCGACCGCGACGAGCGCGGAGGCGCGAGCGGGCGCCGGGACGTCGTAGCGCACCTTGCCGGCGGGGGACACCGAGACGAGCCGCCGGCCCCGCTCGTCTCCGCCGAGCACGTACGCGTCGCCGCGCTCGTCGAGGAGTGGGCCCAGCCCGAAGGTCCACGCGGGAGCGTCCGGGACGCTCGCGCTCCACCGGAGCCCGCCGCCCGCGAGCGCATAGGCCTCGACGGCGTGCGCGCATCGGCCCTGCTGCGCGCACCGGGTGACCACGAGCACGGCGGCCGAGCCGCTCGCGGCGGGCGCGCTCGCGGTCGCCGAGCACGACCAGAACGCGCGAGGCTCCGCCAGGTCCGCGGCGAACGCGTGCGACCACGCGACCGCACCGTCCGCGGTGCGGAGCGCGACGACGCGGGCATCCGTCGCGCACGCCACCGGCGCGGCGCCGGTGCGGAGGACCAGGAAGTCCCCCGCGACGAGCAGCGTCTCCTCCGGGGTCCCGGCGGCGGACCGCGCCGAGCCGGCGGGGATCGGGACGCGCCAGCGCTCCGAGCCGTCGGCGCGGAAGGCGACGACCTCACCCGCGCCGGTCGCCGCGTCCGCGATCTCGAGCCAGTAGACGGAGCCGTCCGCGCCCGCCGCGCCGGGGAAGATCGCTTCGCGGCCGGCGGGGACCGCGTACGTCCACGCGGTCGCGAGCGTCCCGTCCGCCGTGCGGAGCGGCTCCGGAAGCGCTGCGGTCGGCGCTACGGGCTCCGTGAGGTGCGGATCGGGCGTCCACGACGTCGCTCTCCTATCGGCGCGGCACGCGGAGAGCAGGACCAGGAGGCACATCCCGAGAAACCGCGCTGCCGGCATGCGCCGACCGTGGGGACCGCGAGGCGAGATCGCCAGCCGCCTCGCGGGTCGTCTCGCGGCGCGAGGCGCACCTCGAGTCCGGGTGGATGGAGGCCGCGTGCCGTGGATGACTCCGCGCGCCCGCTTCAGGCATGCTCACGGCGCGCCCTTCGACCGGCGCGAGGAGGAACGAGATGACCCGGACCGAGATCGTGCCCGCCGCCGCCGCCGACCTGGAGGCGGTGCGCGCGCTCCTCGAGAGCGCGAACCTCCCGGTGGCGGACCTCGGGTCGCGCGACCAGCACTTCCTCGTGGCGCGTGACGGCGAGGCGGTCGTGGGCTGCGTCGCGCTCGAGCAGTACGGGACGGTGGCGCTGCTCCGGTCCCTCGCGGTCGCGCCGGCGCGCCGCGGCGCCGGCCTCGGTCGCGCGCTCTTCGACGCGATCGTGATCGAGGCCCGCCGCCGCGGCATCGAGGAGGCCTATCTCCTCACCACGACCATCGAGCCGTTCGCAGCGCGCCGCGGCTTCGTCCGGGTCGACCGCGCCAGCGTCGCGCCCGCGGTCCGCGCGAGCGCCGAGTTCCGCACCTGCTGCCCGGCGAGCGCGGTCTGCATGGCGCGCCGGCTGTAGCGCGCGCTTCGGCGGACGCTCCCCGGCCCTGCTCACGGTCCGCGACGATCCGGGTGCGCTATGCGATCGCGCCGCCGTCGGGATCGAGCGTGAGCGCTCCATCCTCGGCGTCGAGCAGCAGCCGCGCCTGTGCGGCGTATCCGCTCATGCGGTGCACGAGCAGCTCGAGCGGCCGCCTGCCGACGAGGAGGCCCTCCCGGTCGAGGAAGCGCAGGAGCGGCGAGAGCGGTCCCAGGTGCGACGGATCGCTCGCGTCGAACCGGATCATCACGTCGATCCAGTGCCGCGCCAGCGCGACGTTCGAGAGGATCCGGTCGAAGCTCGGGCCGCCCTCCGCGAGCGGGCGCTGCCGGTCGTGGAACGGGGGCGGCCCTGCCAGCGTCACCAGCGCGCGGGTGATGCCGGACGCCCGGAGCAGGCGCGCGGTGTGGCCGTCGAGCAGCGTCCCGTTCGTCACGAGGCCGCCGCGGTACTGGATGCCGCGCCACGTGCAGAATTCCTGGAGCGCCGCCGAGTCCTCCACGAGCCGGTCGATCACGAGCAACGGCTCGCCGCCGTAGAACGCGACGCCCACCGCCTCCGCGCCGCTCGCCTCGATGCGCTCGATGACCCGCTCGGCGGCGGATGCGCCGCGCTGTCCTTCGTCGAGCGCGCCGCGGCTGGGGCGGGGGCAGTGGAGGCACTTCAGGTTGCACGGAGCGTCAAGATCGACGAGGCACCGCAGCCGCGGTCGTTCCCGCCCATCGACCGTGCAACAGCCCTCGCTCGCGACCAGCCCCACGCGGCCCGCTCCCCCGCCGCGAAGCTGTGCATGACCCGGCGGAGCGACGCTGACGGAGATCAACGGGTCCGGCTGCAATTCGGGGCTGCACCGCTGAGGGTTCCGGCAGAGCGGCGCGACCGGGAAGACCTCGGTCAGCGCCGCGCGGCGCGATCGTGCGGCGGCGCGCCGGACGCACCCGCCTCGTCCGGCTTCCCGGGCTGGTACCCGGAGAGCTCCGCCTTCGCACGGCCGATGGCGAAGTCCGTGGTGATGCGCACGACGATCCGCCGCGCGTCGTCGCTGAACCAGACGTACGTCGGGTTCTTCTCGCTGAACTTCCCGGTCATGCCCGTCGGCACCCGGACCCTGACCGTGGCGAACTTGCCGGCCGGGGTCGAGATGGTCTCGCGCGCCTCGACCGTCGCGGTCACCTTCGCCACGTCCTTCCCGACCAGCACCGGGAAGTCGTGCGTCGCGCCGGGCTCGAGCGGGAGGGTCCGGAGCCGGAAGACCATCGCGACGAAATCGACCGTGTCCGGGGGGACGTCGATCTCGTACGTGTTGTCGTACTTGCCCTTCTGCCGGACGATCGCCTTGTTCGAGGCCCGGTCGAACCGCGCGACGTCGGTGTGCTTGTACCCGGGCTCCACGGCGTCCAGCGTGAAGGTCCGCGGCAGGCCGGTCTCGACGTCGAGCACGCTCGAGAGCTGCTCGCGCACGTCGACGACGGAGACGAGGCCGCTCGTCCTGGCGAGGAGCAGCACGGGCAGCGCGCCTCCCTCCGGGCGTCCCACCGCGATGCGCGCCTTCCCCATCGTCACGCCGAGGTACTCGATGGAGAAGTCCATCCGCTCCTCGGGCGCGTAGGGGACGGCCTGCGTGGCCAGGGACAGCGCGATCGCCATGGTCATTCCGAGCACGTCGGGGGTCCTCGAGGGGCGCGACATGCCGCGCTCGCCGGGCGCGAGCGGGCCGAACCGTCCCGGGAGCGTAGCCCGGCGTCGAGGGCCACGCCACCCTGGCGCCCGTCGTGAGCCCCGCTGCGGGCGGGCTCCCGCTGCAACGACCACTGCCGGTGCGGCACGCGCGCGCGCCGCACCGGCCGGCCGAGAGGGGCTCAGCGCCCCATGATCCCATCCGCTACTCCTTCGGCGGCTCGCCGAGGCCCGAGTCGCGACGCTCGCTCGTCCGGTCGACCTCGCCCTCCCCCTCGATCCGCGCCTCCTCGCGGCGCACGTCGGCGTCGGCGCGGCGCTCCTCCTGGCGGCGCGTCTTCGTGACGCGGATCTCCTCGCGCACCACGGGCTTCTTGCGGATCTCGACCTCCTCCTCCCGGATCGGGACGGAGACGGTCTTCTCCTGGAACGACTGCGGCCCAACCTCGGCGCTCCCGGACGCCGGGACGCGCTCGACGTGGACCTCGTCGCGCGTCACCGGCACCTCGATCTGCCTGTGCTCCGTGACGACGTCCTTCCGGACGCGGACCTCGCCCGCGTCGCGCATCTTCGTCTCGGCGGTGAGCTCCTCCTCGGCGAGCGGAACGCGCACCTCCTCGCGGGAGCCTGGCAGGCGCTCGTTTCCCTCCGTCCGCGCCGTGAGGTTGTCCGCCGTGCTCCCGGTCTGCCCGGCCTCGAAGGCCTCGTCGCCGGCCTCGCGAAGCGCCGACGCGGCCGCGCTCAGGTGGACCTCACCGTCGCGCACGTCCGCCACCTGCTCGTAGCGCGCCAAATAGTCCTTCGGGAAGAAGAACCCCTTCTCGACGAGGAAGAAGCTCTCCGAGCACTGGACGACCTTGCCGAGCTTCTCCCCGTCGCTGCTCCGGACCGCCATTCCCTGCTGCACTCCCTGCTGCACTCCCCGGTTCTCCATCTCTCCCTCCTCGGTTCGGGTGTCACCCCAACGTGGCGATCGCCCCCGGGCGATCCAACAGACGGGATCCCCGGCGATCGGCGGCGTGGCCGGCGCCGACGGGCCCGCTCGCCCGGTCGCGGCCCGGGCCGTTCCGGGGGGGCGCGGCCCGCTGGCCGGGGCGGGCGGGGGGCGAGCGGTGACTCCCCGCCAGGGCCGGCACTTTCGGGCGCGAGTCACGATACTGTGCGCGACCGTTCGATGAACGACGCTCGCACCATCGTCGTGGTGGACGACGACACCGATCTCCGCGAAACGCTCGGCGAGCTGCTCGTCGAGGAGGGCTACGACGCTCGCCTGTTCGAGAACGGCCGCACCGCGCTCGAGTTCCTCCGGGCGGACGGCGACGATCCCGACCTCATCCTCCTCGATCTGATGATGCCGGAGATGAACGGCTGGCAGTTCCGCGAGGAGCAGCTCCGCGACGCGCGGCTCAAGGAGATCCCCGTCGTCGTCATGACCGCGAGCCGCGGGCTGGACGCGAACCCGATCACCGCGACGGAGATCCTCTACAAGCCCATCGGGCTCGGGGAGCTCATCGAGGCGGTGGAGCGGAACGCGTCGCGCTGACCCTCGCCACGCCGTGGTACAAGGCGCGGTGCCCGACGTCTCGCCGGAGCGGATCGCGCTCCTCGCCGCGGTCGCCCTCGCGGCGGGGACCATCGACGCGGTCGCGGGGGGTGGCGGCCTCCTCACCGTCCCGGCGATCCTGTGGGCCGGCCTGCCGCCGCACCTCGCGCTCGGCACGAACAAGGGGCAGTCCGTCTTCGGCTCCTTCGCCGCCCTCGCGCGCTTCGCCCGGGGCCGGATGGTCGACGCGGATCGCGCCCGGATCACGTTCCCGCTCGGGCTCGCCGGGTCGCTCGCCGGCGCCGCCCTCGTCCTCGCGGTCCCGCCGGCGGCCCTCCGGCCGGTCGTGCTCGCGCTGCTGGCCGCGGCGGCCCTGTTCGTGGGTCTCCGGCGCCCCGGCGCCGCGCGGCTCGAGGACGCCCCGCCGCCGCGCCGCGCCGCGCTCCGCGCGGCGGGGATCGCCCTCGCGATCGGCGCCTACGACGGGTTCTTCGGCCCCGGCACCGGCACCTTCCTCATCGTGGCGTTCGTGGCGCTCCTCGGGGACGGCCTCGCCCACGCCTCGGCCGACGCCAAGGTCGTGAACTTCGCCTCGAACCTGGCGGCCGTGGGGCTGTTCGCGGCGCGCGGGAAGGTGGTCTGGCGCGTCGCGCTTCCGATGGCCGCCGCCCAGCTCGCCGGCGGGTGGCTGGGTGCGCACCTCGCGATCCGGCGGGGAGACGCCCTCGTCCGCCGCGTGGTGGTCGCGGTGGCGCTGGCGCTCGCGGCGAAGCTGGCGCTCGACATGCGCGGCTGACCGTCCGGGCGCCGCCCCTGTTCGCGCCGCCCCCGCCCGGCTGCTACACTGTGGGCTCCCGGGGGACGAAAGGAGCGCGCGCCGCGATGAGCCGCAAGGTCACCGCAGAGGAAGCCGTCGCCGTCGTGAAGTCGGGCGACCGCGTCTTCATCCACAGCGTCGCCGCCGCGCCGCGGCGGCTCGTCGAAGCGCTCACCGCACGCGCGAGCGAGCTCCGGGTCGTGGAGATCGTCTCGATCCACACCGAGGGCGACGCGCCGTACGCCGCCCCGCAGCACGCGAAGAGCTTCCGCGTGAACGCCCTCTTCGTCGGCGTCAACGTGAGGCCCGCGGTGGAGGAGGGCCGGGCCGACTACCTCCCGGTGTTCCTCTCGGAGGTCCCGCAGCTCTTCCGGGCGGGCATCCTCCCGCTCGACGTCGCTCTCGTCCACGTGTCGCCGCCCGACCGGCACGGCTACTGCTCGCTGGGCGTGTCCGTGGACGTGACGCGCTCCGCGGTCCAGACCGCCCGGACCGTCATCGCCCAGGTGAACCCGCGGATGCCGCGATCGCACGGCGACGGGCTCATCCACCTCGACGCCATCGACTACCTCGTCGAGGTCGACGAGCCCATCCACGAGATGCCGCTCGCGACGCTCACCGACATCGAGCGCGCGATCGGTCGCCACTGCGCGGAGCTCGTGGACGACGGCGCCTGCCTGCAGCTCGGGATCGGCGCGATCCCGCAGGCGACGCTCGCGGCGCTCGGCGATCACCATCGCCTCGGAATCCACACCGAGATGCTCTCCGACGGGATCGTCGATCTCGTGGAGAAGGGCGTCATCACCGGCGAGATGAAGCGCGTGCACCCCGGGAAGATCGTGGGAGGCTTCGCCCTCGGGACCCGCCGCCTCTACGACTTCCTCGACGACAACCCGCTCGTCGCGATGCTCGACATCGCCTACGTGAACGACACCGCGGTGATCCGGCGGAACACGAAGGTCACCGCCATCAACAGCGCCATCGAGGTGGATCTCACGGGACAGGTGTGCGCGGACTCCATCGGGGACCGCCTCTACTCGGGCGTCGGCGGCCAGATGGACTTCATCCGCGGCGCGGCGCTGTCGGAGGGGGGCAAGCCCATCATCGCGCTGCCCTCGGTCACCTCGAGCGGCGAGTCGCGCATCGTGTCGTTCCTGAAGCCCGGCGCGGGGGTCGTCACCACCCGGGCCCACGTGCACTTCGTCGTGACCGAGCACGGCATCGCCGACCTCTTCGGGAAGAACCTCCGCCAGCGCGCCGCCGCCCTCATCGCGGTGGCGCACCCCGCCCACCGCGACGCGCTCGCGGCCGAGGCGCGCCGACGCTTCGGCTCGTGGTGACCGCCGCGGGCGCACGCCCGTGCCCCTCGCCGGACCCGCCGCGCTCGGATGGCGCCCGGGCCGGTACGCGCGCGGTGACCCTGCGGGCGGTCCCCCACTACGGCGTTGCGGCGCGTCGCTCGCGTGAGAAGGATCGCGCCGGGGAGTCCTGACGACGCGGCGAGCGACGGTCTGGTGCCTGCGCGTCGGCACGGGCGCGCCGGGGTCCGGAGGGAGCGCCATGCCGGAGAGCAGCTGCACGTTCCACAGCGAGCACGAGGGCGACCGGACGGTCATCCGCCTGTGCGGGACCTTCGACCGGGCCTCGGCCTTCGAGCTGGCGCAGCGCCTGGAGGGCGAGCACGATCACGAGCTCGTCCTCGACTTCAGCCTCGTCCGCGAGTTCGCCGACCTGGGCGTCGCTACGCTCGCGCACGGGCTGGCGGGCGCGGACCACCGGCTGTTCATGCGCGGCCTGCGACAGCACCAGCTCCGGATCTTCCGCTACTTCGGCGTCGACGTGGAGGCGTCCGCCGACGGCGATCCCGGCGCCACGGCGAGCTAGCGCTCGCCGCTCTCTCCCGGGTCCGGCGCCTCGCGCTCACGCTCGACCCCCTCCTCCTCTCCCGTCCCGAAGTAGCCGTCGTCGTACGGCTCCCTGGTCGGCGGCAGATCCGTGCGCGGCGCGTCCCCGGCGTCCTTCCGCGGCTCGTCCCTTCGCTTGCCCGGCATCCCGTACCTCCTCCGAGAATCTGGGGCCGCCGGAGCGCGCGGAGAACCCCGCGTTGCCTCCGCCCGTCCGGGGACGGATCGTTCGCCCGGGGGGCTGCGCATGCCGAGGGCGATCTGGAGCGGAGCGCTGACGTTCGGGCTCGTGAACATCCCGGTGAAGCTCTTCACCGCGGTCTCGCAGAAGGACGTCCACTTCCACATGCTCCACGACAAGGACGGCGGGCGGATCCGCCTGAAGCGCTTCTGCGAGGTGGAGAACGAGGAGGTCCCGTACGAGCACGTCGTGAAGGGCTTCGAGGTCGCGTCGCACCGGTACGTGACGGTCACCCGCGAGGAGCTCGAGAAGTACGATCCGAAGGCCACGCGCACCGTCGAGATCCACGACTTCGTGGACCTCTCCGAGATCGACCCGGTCTTCTTCGAGAGCACGTACTACCTCGTGCCGGACCGGAGCGCGGCCAAGGCCTACCGGCTCCTCGGGGACGCGATGCGCAGGGCGGGGAAGGTCGGCATCGCCACCGCGGTGCTCCGGACCAAGGAGTCGCTTTGCTGCGTGCGGCCGGCGGAGGGCGAGGCGCTCGCCCTCTCGACCATGAACCGGGCCGACGAGGTGATCCCGGTGTCGTCGCTGGAGCTGCCGGAGGCCGGGGGGAAGCCTTCCGAGCGCGAGCTCGCGATGGCGGAGCAGCTGGTCGCCTCGCTCACGGGCCCGTTCGAGCCCGAGCGTTACCCCGACCTGCGCCGGCAGCGGATCCTCGAGCTGGTCGAGAAGAAGGCGGAGGGCCAGACGATCGAGGCGCCGGAGGCGGAGGAGGCGCCCGCGCAGGTGGTGAGCCTCGCGGACGCGCTGTCGGCGAGCCTCGCGGCGGCCCGGCGGCGCGGCGCGGAGGGGCACGACGGCGCGCCGCGCGCGGCCGAGGAGCACCGCCGCCCGGCGCACGGCGCCCGGCGGCACCCCGCCCAGGCGGCGGCCCGGACCGCGCGGGCGAAGCGGGCGCGCAAGAAGCGGGCGTAGGAGCGGCGACGTGGCGAGGGGCGGGGCGATCGAGGTCGACGTCGCGGGGCGGCGCATCGTCCTCCGTAACCTGGACAAGGTCTTCTACCCCGAGGCCGGCTTCACGAAGCGTGACCTCGTCGACTACTACACGCGCATCGCGCCGGCGCTCCTCCCGCACCTTCGCGGCCGTCCCCTCACGCTGAAGCGCTATCCGGACGGCGTCGCCGGGCCGTTCTTCTACGAGAAGCGCTGCCCGCGGCACCGGCCATCGTGGTTCCGGACCGAGGCGGTCTGGAGCGACGGGAACCAGGCGTTCATCGACCACTGCGTCGTGGACGATCTCGCCTCGCTCGTGTGGCTCGCGAGCATCGCCGACCTCGAGCTGCACGCCTCGCTGTCGCTGGCGCGCAGCATGAGCCGGCCGACGGTGCTCGCCTTCGATCTCGATCCCGGCCCCCCGGCGGACGTGGTGGCGTGCTGCGACGTCGCGCTCCTCCTCCGGCGCCTCCTCGGCGCGCTCGGCCTCGAGTCGTTCCCGAAGACGTCGGGCTCGAAGGGGCTCCAGGTGTACGTCCCGCTGAACCGGCCGACGTCGTACGACGAGACGAAGCCGTTCGCGCACGCGGTCGCCCGCCTGCTGGAGCAGCGCCACCCCCGCCTCGTCGTCGAGCGGATGGCGAAGTCGCTCCGCGCGGGGAAGGTGCTGGTGGACTGGAGCCAGAACGACCCGCACAAGACCACGGTCTGCGTCTACTCGCTCCGCGCCCGCGCCCGGCCGACCGTCTCGGCGCCGGTCCGCTGGACCGAGGTGGAGAAGGCCGCCCGGTCCCGCCGCGCCGCGGGCCTGGTCCTCGAGGCGCGCGACGTCCTCCGGCGGGTCGAGCGCGGCGGAGACCTGTTCGAGCCGGTGCTCACGCTCATGCAGCGCCTGCCCGGCGCGGCGGAGCTCGCCCGCGCACCCGCGCGGTGAGAGCCCCGCGCCCCCCGCGGCCGTACGGTGCGCGCGGCCGGTCGCGGGAGCACCTTGTCTCGTGCGCCCGCGAGGATCGGCGGTGGGCCGAGGGGGGACGATGAACGCGAACGACCGGCCGGGGATCCCGACCCATCCGCCGCCGCCGCGCGGCGCGGGACTGCGCGAGCTCCCGACCCGCGACCTCGTGACGGAGGTCGCCCGGAAGGCGAGCACCCTCGTCCGCAAGGAGGTGGAGCTCGCGAAGGCCGAGGTGCGCGCCGACCTGCGCGCCGAGATCAAGATGGCGAGCGGCCTCGGCGCGGCGGGGCTCTGCGCGATCTTCACCGTCCAGCTCCTGCTCACCGCGATCGTGCTCGCGCTCATGGAGGCCGAGGTCCTGCCGGGGTGGGCCGCCGCGCTGATCGTCGCGGCGGTGGTCCTCGCCGTCGGCACCGGCATCGGCCTGTGGGGCTGGGCGAAGCGCGTCCGCAAGCCGCTCGACACGACGCGGCGGTCTCTCCAGGAGAACGTGCGATGGGCGAAGGACCAGATCGCGTGAAGAACGGGTCTCCCGGGGGGGGCGACGTGCGCCGGGTCTCCGGCGAGATCGAGAGCATCCGGGGGGAGCTCGGCGCGCTGGTGGCGGAGCTGGACCGGCGCCGGCACGAGGCGTTCGACCTCGGGCTCCAGGCGCGACGTCACCCGGTGGTCGTCGCCGTGGCGGCGAGCGCGGCCGCGCTCGTCCTCGGCGGGCTCATCGCGCTCGCGGTGCGGTCGCGGCGCGAGCGGCGGCGCCCGTCCACGCGGATCCGCGAGACGCGTCGGGCCCTGGCCCGCCTCGTCGAGCACCCGGACCGCGTCGCGGCCGAGCCGAGCATCCCGAACAAGATCGTGACGGCGGTGGCGGTCGCGGCCGGGACCGCGTTCGCGAAGCGGATGATCGATCGCGCGGTGAAGTCGCCGCCGCGGGTCCCGCAGGCGCGGCCGGCCTGAGGCGGCGACCCGCCCTTCGACTCCGCGGAGGGCGGCCTTCTCATCCCATCCACGCTCAGGGCGACCGGGGGGCGCGCCGCTCCGGGCTCGGGGCGATGTCAGGCGTCTTCGGGCACGCCTTCCCGGGCGCCGGCGTGATGGGCGCAGTGCGCGCAGCAATAGGTCCGGCCGCCGGCGTCCACGCCGTGGCCGATGATGCGGCAGGCGCAGTGCGCGCACCGCGGCGCGAGCGCCTGGATCGCGCACTCGAAGCTGTCGAAGACGTGGCGCTTGCCGCCCGCGGTGATCTCGAGCGCGCGCTCGTACTCGTTCCCGCACACCTCGCACGTCCCCGTCATGCCCCGCCCCTCCGCCGGCGCGCCCGCCGCTCGTCGGTCCCGCCGCGGCGCGCGAGGGCGATACCCCAGGCGGCGGCCAGCGCGGCCTCGAACGCCGCGTCCGCGAGGTAGATGGGCGAGATCCGCCGGCGCCGCCCCGCGTACCAACCCTCGACGACCGCGATGCCCGCCGCGGTGACCGCGCCGAGCGCGGCGACCTCGGGCGTGATCGAGCGGCGGACTCCCGCTGCGGCGAGCGTCGCGCCGATCGCGGCGACGAGCACGCCCACCGTCTTCACGAGCCAGGGCTCGCGCTTCGGGCCGGTCACCGCCTCGAAGCTCGCCTCGTCGAGCAGCGGCCAGACGCCCGTCGCCAGGTAGAACGCACCCTGTCCGATCGCGAGCGCCCGCCCTGCTCCCCCGTCGCGCACGAGTCCACGTTGGTCACGCCCTGGGGCGGACGCGAGCGGAGGCGCCTGCCCGTGCCATCCGGGGCCGCCGTGGCAAGGCTTCCGGTGGAAACCTCCCAGGGGGGACACATGGCTCGGGTCGAGAAGAGCATCGAGGTCGATAGGCCGCTCCGGATGGTCTACGACCAGTGGACGCAGTTCGAGGATTTCCCGCGGTTCATGGAGGGCGTCGACGAGGTCCACCAGATGGACGACAGGACGCTCCACTGGAAGGCGAAGATCGGCGGCAAGGACGAGGAGTGGACGGCGGAGATCGTCCAGCAGATCCCGGACCAGCAGATCGCCTGGCGGCACACGCGCGGCGCGATCAACTCCGGCGTCGTGACGTTCACGCCGCTCGAGGGCGACCGGTGTCGCGTCACGCTCGCGCTCGAGTACGATCCGCAGGGCGTCGTCGAGAAGGTCGGCGACATGCTCGGGTTCGTGTCGCGCCGGGTCGAGGGGGACCTCGAGCGGTTCAAGCGCTTCGTGGAGGAGCGCACGATGGAGACGGGTGCCTGGCGCGGCACCATCCACCCATCCGGCGGCGTGACGCCGGACCACTCCGGCCACACCGGAATGCACTGACGGGACGGCGCGGGGGCACGCTCATCCGCGTGCCCCTGCGCTCGCTCGCGCCCCGGGCCCGCGTCTCCGCCGCTCTCGCGAGCGCATCACCACCGGGCCCAGTGATCCTCGACGACCCCGGGCAGCGCCGCGACGCGCCGGCCGGCGACCACGCCCTCGAACGTCCCCGCGACCTGGACGAAGCGCGTGCGCACGAGCGCGAGCTCCTTGCGCTCTCGGTGGAGCGCCTCCGGGAGGAACCCGAGGTCGACCGCGCCGCCGCCTCCCGCGATGCGCCACGGCGCGAGCGGTCGGGCCGGATCGAGCTCGAACCGGACCGGCGGCAGCCGCTCCGGCCCCGGCGCGAGCAGCGCGTTCTCGCCGGCGTCGCAGTCGGGCACACCGAACCCCGCGCACAGGTTGAACGCGAGCGGCGCGCCGCTCGCGTCCCGGCCGGTGCCGAGCGCCCAGCGCCAGGCGGTCTCCCGGGCGAGGAGGCCGGCCGTGTAGTCGAGCGCGCCGGTGCCGTCGAGCCGCAGCGTCCGCCCATCCACGCGCGCCGCGCCTTCCGCATGCAGCGCGCCCGCCTTGAGGGTCGTGCGGGGCCCCGCGCCGGGAACGGCGGCCACCAGCGTGAACGGCTGCGGCGCGTCGGCTGCGGAGAGCGAGACGTCGAGCTCGAGGTGCCTGCGTACCCGGCCAGTGAGCCGCCAGGCGGCGCCGGTGCGCTCCACCCGGAGCGCCATCGCGCCGCCGTCGAAGCGCGCCCGCGCGCCCTCCGCCGGCGACGCGCCCACCTCCGCGTTCACCTTCGGCAGCCCCGCGCCGGACCGCTCGACGACCATCTCGCGGCGTCGCCGGTCGAGGACCCACACGAACGCGCCGCCGAACAGCCCCGCCTCCACGATCGCCGCGCCGACGAGCGCCTCCGCGCCGCCCGCGAACAGGTAGAACCAGCGCTTCGCGCGAGCGGCGCGGCGGAGCCGGTCGCGGAGCCCGGCCCGAGCGCGGGGCGCGACGAGCGCGACGAGCGGGATCACGCCGGCGAACGCGCCGAGCCGCGGCGCCCCTGCCGCGTCGAACACGGCCTCCGGCGCCGGGGGGAGCGACGCGGGGTAGGGCACGGCCGTCATGGTGGGGAGCCTACGCCGCCGCCGCACGCCGGAGAGCGGCCCGGACGGCGTCGAGCCCCGTGTGGAGTACGGCGCCGTCCCACAGCGCCGGGGTCGCCGCGGCTCCGCCCCGGGCCGCGAGCGCGTCCCGGTGCGACTCGAAGGTCACGTTCCGGAAGACGACGCGGTCCACGAGCCCGAGCTCGGCGACGAGCCTGCGCGCGGCGGCGGAGTGGGGCTCCGAGAGCCGATGGAAGAGCTCGAGCACGCCGGAGAGATAGCGCGGCCGCGCGTGTGGACACGCGCGGCCGCTCGAGGATGCCGGACGAGGTGAAGGATCGGCGCTAGGCGATCTGGCCGTTCGGGACGACGAGGGCCGGCACGTTGGCGCGGATCGCGGGCGCGTCCGCCTCGGCGGTGACGCGGACGACGCGGTGCGAGGTCGGATCCGCGAGCACCTTGCGGACGAGCGCCTGGTTCATCGCGTGGCCGCTCTTCACCGCGATCAGCGCGCCGACGATCGGCATCCCCGCGAGCGCGAGGTCGCCCACGGCGTCGAGCACCTTGTGGCGCGCGAACTCGTCGGGGAAGCGGAGGCCCTCCGGGTTCAGTATCGAGAACTCGTCGACGACGATGGCGTTCTCGAGGCTGCCGCCCTTCGCGAGCCCCATCGCCTGCATCCGCTCGATGTCGCGACGGAAGCAGAACGTGCGGGCGCGCGCCACCTCGCGCTCGAAGCTCCTGTCGGAGAGCGTGACCCGGAACGCCTGGTTCGTGATGAGCGGGTGGCCGAAGTCGGCGGTGAACTCCACCGCGAACGTGTCCGACGGCTCGAGGCGCGCGACCTTGTCGCCGTCGCGCAGCTCGATCACCTGATCGACGACGAGGTACCGCTTCCCGGCGGACTGCACCTTCACGCCCGCCTCGTGCACGAGGCACACGAACGGCGCGGCGGAGCCGTCGAGGATCGGGATCTCGGGCCCGTCCACCTCGACCCGGCAGTTGTCGATGCCCATCCCGTGGAGCGCGGCCATCACGTGCTCGACCGTCGAGACGCGCGCCTTGCCGGACCCGATGCTGGTGGACAGGGTGGTGTCGACGACGAACTCGTTCCGGGCCGGGATCTCGACGCCGAGATCCATCCGGACGAACGTGATGCCCGCGTCCGAGGCGGCGGGCGCGAGCGTCAGCGTCGCGGGCTTCCCGGAGTGCAGGCCGATGCCCGTACACGAGACCCGCTTCGCCACCGTCCGCTGATTCCAGTAAGCCATGTCGAGTGTCCGTCCCGTCCTCTGGGCGTGGCGCCCGGGCGACCCCCACTTGAGCAATCGACGTGCCAGTCAACGCCTGGGCACCGTCGTGCAGCCCCGCCGGCGCATACTACTAAGAGCTCGGTACTTTGGGCTTTTTTCCAGCTACCCGGATCGCTGGGCCCCTGTTTGGCCCAGGAGGGTGTCGGAGTCCTGATCGCCCTGTGCCTCCGCCGCGACATGCGTGTCAGACCGGCACGATGACACGCACCTCGAACGCGGCGCCTTATAGCATGACCGGCCGAGGCCCAAAGGCGTGATCCCGCTCAGCGACGACAACCCGCTCGAACGAACGCCGATCGTCACGATCCTCTTCATCGCCGCGAACGTCCTCGTCTTCCTCTGGCAGATCGACGCTCCGGCGCTCCCGGCCGCCTTCGCGTCGGGCGACGTGCTCGGGTTCCTCGAGCGAAACCTCCAGCTCAGCGCGTTCCGCGGCGGCCTCGTGCCGTACGAGATCCTCACCTTCACCGACATCGAGTACCGCGACATCGTCCCGCCGCCGTTCACGATCCTGACGAGCATGTTCCTTCACGGTGGGTTCATGCACATCGCGACGAACATGCTGTTCCTGTGGATCTTCGGGAACAACGTCGAGGACGCGCTCGGGCGCGTCCGGTTCGTCGTCTTCTACCTCGCGTGCGGCATCGCGGCGGCGCTCGTCCAGGTGGTCGCGTCGGCGGTGACGGGCGACCTCCTCGTCCCGATGGTCGGCGCCAGCGGCGCGATCGCGGGCGTGCTCGCGGCGTACATGGTGCTCTTCCCGCGCGCGCGGGTGACGACCCTCGTCATCATCGTGGTGTTCATCCGGATCGTGCCGGTGCCCGCCGGGTTCTTCATCGGGCTCTGGTTCCTGCTCCAGATCCTCTCCGTCCTCTTCGGCGGGAACACCGGCGTCGCGCTCTTCGCCCACATCGGCGGGTTCGTCGCCGGGTGGCTGCTCGTGCGTCTCATGGGGCGGCGGCCGACGCAGGCGCGGCGGGTGGTGTGGTGACCGCGGCGCGCGCGGCCTAGAACAGCCCGCCCTGCTTCCCGTGCGGCCTCTCGCGCCCGAGGTGCGCGAACGCGGCCGGGAGCGCGACGCGCCCGCGGGGCGTCCGCGCGAGGAAGCCCTCGCGAACTAGGAACGGCTCGTAGACGTCCTCGATGGTGTCCGACTCCTCGCCCACGGCCGCCGCGACGGCGTCGATCCCGACCGGGCCGCCGCCGAACGTGTCGATCACCGAGGCCAGGATCCGGCGGTCCATCGCGTCGAGGCCACGAGCGTCCACCTCGAGCCGCGCGAGCGTCCGGTCGACGATCTCGCGGGTGAGCTTCCCGTCCCCCTCCACCTGGGCGAAATCGCGGGCGCGCTGGAGCAGCCGGATGGCGATGCGCGGCGTCCCGCGGGCGCGCCGCGCCAGCTCCTCGGCGCCGGCGGCCTCGACCGGGAGCGCGAGCTTCCGCGCGGCGCGGACGGCGATCTCCTTCAGCTCCGGCGCGCCGTAGTACTCGAGGCGCTCCTGGATCGGGAACCGATCGCGGAGCGGGCTCGCGAGGAGGCCCGTGCGCGTGGTCGCCCCGACCAGCGTGAAGCGCTCGAGCTTCATCTCCATCGTCTGGGCGCCGAGGCCGGCGCCGAGGACGACGTCGAAGCGGTAGTCCTCCATCGCCGGGTAGAGCGCCTCCTCGACGGCGGGGGAGAGCCGGTGGATCTCGTCGATGAAGAGGATGTCGCGCGGCGCGAGCGCGGTGAGGAGGCCCGCGAGGTCGCCCTTCTTCACGAGGGCGGGGCCGCTCGTGACGTGCAGCGTGACGCCGAGCTCGCGCGCGAGGATGTGGGCGAGCGAGGTCTTCCCGAGACCGGGCGGTCCGGAGAGGAGCACGTGATCGAGCGCCTCGCCGCGCGCTCGCGCCGCCGCCGCGTACACGCGGACGTTCTCGACGATCTTCTCCTGGCCGACGTAATCCTCGAAGGTCGCGGGCCGGAGCGACTGCTCCAGCCGCTCCTCGCCTTCCAGGGTCTTCGGGGAGACGTCGCGGACCGGCTTCGGGGACATGGCCGCGGCGAGCGTAACACGCGCGGGTGACCGGCTCGTCATGCCTCGGCGCGGGTCAGGCCCACTCCGGCTCCGGCCAGAGCCGGTCCACGACGTCGGCGAGCGCGAGCAGGTCCGGGACGACCAGGTCCGCGGGGCCGACGCGCCGGTGCGGCCGTCCGACGAGCACGGTCGTGAGCCCGAGGGACCGCGCGACCGAGAGGTCGTAGTCGGCGTACGCGGCGACGTGCCACCAGGCGGGCCCGAGCGCGGCGCCCGTGACCGCCGCCGCCGCCGACCAGAACGCCGGGGCGGGCTTGTAGACGCCGACGTCCTCGGCGCACAGCCAGCGCGAGAGCCGGAACCCGAGCCGCGCCTGCACGTCGACGCCGTGTCGGCGATCGGAGTTCGTCATCGCCAGGCAGGGCGCGCGGGCCTGCAGCCGGAGGAGCGCCGCGCGCGCATCGGGGAACGCCGGCCAGGTCCCGGCGTCGCGACCGATCGCGTCCGCGTCGCCGGGGTCCATCCCGAGCACGTCCACGAGGCTCCGCGCGACGATCTCCCGATAGGACCGGAACGGCGCCTCCTGCTCGAGGACCCCCTGGCGGTCGACGATGCGATCGAAGTCCCCGTCGCCGAGCGCGACGCCGCGCAGCGCGAGCGCCGCTCGCAGGCCGGCCTGCCAGTCGAGGACGGTCCCGAAGACGTCGAAGGAGAGGAGCGCGGGGCGGACGGGCATGCGGGGAGTCTGGCCGAGGCGCGGCCGGCGCGCCAGGGGTTCGGAGGCGGCTGCTGCACCGCCTCGACCTCGTCCGACTCGCCGATCGCCTCCCGGCCGCGGGTCCGCATGGACCTTCCGTGACGATTCGTTAAGCTCTATTAACGCGCGCTCCGGAGCTCGACGACGATGCGACACTCTCCCGGACAGGAGCCCTCATGACGTCCCGCGCATGGATCCCGCTCGTCGCGCTCGCCTCCGCCGCATGCGCCCCGGTCCCCCTGAGGAAGGCCGACGGCAGCGGCACCGTGCTCGTCAGCCAGCGGCTCGCCACGACCGTCGAGTCCGAGCACCGCTGCCCTCCCGAGCGGATCACCGTCATCCGGATGGACGACTCGATGGACGCGGACTACTTCGAGCTGGACGTGTGCGGCTCGGTGCGGCGGTACGAGAAGTTCCAGGGCGGCGACACGTTCACCTGGGTGGACGTGACGACGCTCTATCCGCCGACGGACGACATCTCGCCCTGACCGTCGCGGAGAGCGCGCGCGGCCGGGCGTCACCCCCGGAGCAGCTTCAACGCCTCCCGCAGCAGCTCGTCCAGCTTCTTCCCCTCCGCCCCGTCCCGCAGCGCGTCCGCCGCCCCGTCGGCCTGCGCCGGCTTGTAGCCCAGGTTCACGAGCGCCGTCCGCAGCTGCTCCACCGCGTCCGCGCCCGGGCGCGCCTTGGCCGGACCCGCCGCCCGGGCGAGCGCGACGAGCTTCTCCTTCAGCTCGACGACGAGCCGCTCGGCGGTCTTCTTCCCGATGCCCTGCACCTTCGTGAGCCGCGCGACGTCGCCCTGCGCCACCGCCTGCGCGAGCTCGCGCGCCTCGATGCCGGAGAGGATGTTCTGCGCGGCGCGGGGACCGACGCCCTTCACGTCGATGAGGGCGCGGAAGACCGCCTCCTCGTCCTCGCTCGCGAAGCCGAAGAGATCCAGGGCGTCCTCGCGGACGTGCGTGTACGTCCGGAGCGTCACCGCCTCGCCGCGGGGCGGCAGCGACGCGAGCGCGAGCTGCGAGAGGTGGACGAGGTAGCCGACGCCGCCCACGTCGACGATGGCGTGGTCGTCGGACTTCTCGGAGACCTTGCCGGTGAGCCGGGCGATCACGGCGCGCTCCGGCGGTGATCCCGGCGCGCGGGGACGAGCCGGGCCAGGGCGGACGCGGCGCCGCGCTTCCCGGCGGCGGTCGCGAGCCGGAGCGGCCTGCGGGCGAGGTGACAGACGGCGAGCGCGAGCGCGTCGGCCTCGTCGGAGAGGTCGGGCGAGGCGCCGAGGAGCATGCGGGCGGTGCGGAGCATCTGGTCCTTGCCGGCGCGCCCGTTGCCGGTGAAGGCGAGCTTCACCTCGGCGGGCGCGTACTCGAAGACGGGGAGCCCGGCGCGAGCGGCGACCGCGAGGGCGACGCCGCGGGCCTGGCCGAGCACGAGGGCGGAGCGGGGCGATGCACCGCAAAAGACCGCCTCGACCGACACCTCGGCCGGGCGCGCGCGGGCGATGACGGCGTCGAGGCCGTCGAGGATCCGGCCCAGGCGGACCGCGATCGGGAGATCCCCCGGCTCGAGCACGCCCGACTCGACGACCCGGAGCCGCGCGCCCTCCCGCTCGACGACGCCGAAGCCGCAGCGCCGCGAGCCGGGATCGATGCCTAGGACGATCACGCGGGCATGCTAGCAGACGCTGAACCGGCGTCCAGCGGGCGGCCCACGGAGCCGTCTGCCGGCGTGGCCGTTCGCCCCGAGCCCGTCGACGGGCCGACCGCGAGCGCATGGTTCGACAGGCTCACCACGGGCGGCCTCAGACCTCGGGCGTCGGACGCCCGGCCTCTGCGCCCGCACCGGGGGCGCGCTCCTCGCCCGCGCTCCGGCTGGCCTCCGCGCGGACGACGGAGCACGCCGCCGCGGCGATCGCGAGCGCGGCGCCCGTCCGGAGCGCGAGCGCGTAGCCGGAGAGGAACGCCGGCCCCGCCGGGGCGCTCCCGGCGCGGAGCGCGAAGAGGCTCCCCGCGAGCGCGACGCCGATGCCCATCCCGACGTTGCGGGCGGTCGCGAGGAGCCCGCCGCCGGAGCCGAGCCGCTGCCTCGGGAGCGACCCCATCACCACCGAGTTGTTCGGCGCCTGGAAGAGGCCCATCCCGACCCCACAGACCGCGAGGCGCGCCATCACCGAGGCGAGCGCATCGTGCGCGCCGGCGGCGGAGAGCAGCACCAGGCCCGCGGCGAGGATCACCATGCCGGCGACCGGGAGCACGCGCGCGCCGATCCGGTCGGAGAGCCACCCGGAGAGCGGCGACGCCACCGAGAGCGCGATGGGCACCGCGGAGAGCGCGAGCCCGAGTCGCCCCGGCGGGAGGTGCAGGACGCGCGCGAGGTAGAAGGGCGTGAGGAACGTCTGCGAGAACATCGCCGCGTACGAGAGCAGGCCGGCGAGGAGGCCGAGCGAGACGGGCCGGCTCCGGAAGAGCGCGCCGTCGACGAGCGGGGACGGCGCCCGCCGCTCGCGCCACGCGAGCGCGGCGGCCGCGCCCCCGCCGACCACGAGGAGCGCCACCGCGATCGCGTCGGGGTGCACGAGCCGGTCCACGGCCGCCAGCAGCGACGCGAGCGCGAGAGCGAGGAGCCCCGCGCCCGGCCCGTCGAACGGCGGGTGGAACCCTGGGCGGCGGCGCGGCAGGATTCGCGCCGCCCAGGCCGCGCCGGCGATCCCGACGGGCACGTTCACGTAGAACACCCAGCGCCAGGAGAGGTGGGCGAGGATGAGGCCGCCGATCGGCGGCCCCGCGGTGAGACCGAGCGCGACGACGGTGCCCACGGCGCCGAGCGCGCGACCGCGCTGCTCCGCCGGGAACGTCGCGGTGACGACCGCGGGACCCACCGCCATCGTGGCGCTCGCTCCGACCGCCTGGAACACGCGCGCCGCGACGAGCGCGGGGAAGCTCGGAGCCGCGCCGCACAGCGCGGAGCCGAAGGTGAAGACGACGAGCCCCGCGACGTACACCGTCCGGAGCCCGACGAGATCGGCGGCGCGGCCCATGGTGAGCAGCGTGGCGCTGATGGCGAGGAGGTACGCGGTCACCGCCCACTCGAGCCGATCGATCGTGGCGTGGAGCTGCGCGCCGATGGTGGGCAGCGCGACGTTCACGATGTTGCCGTCGAGCGTCGCCATGAACGTGCCGACCGCGATGGCGGAGAAGGCGATCCAGGGCGAGCGCGGGCTGCGGAGGTGCATGGGGGAAGGGCTGTACGTACCCGACGCGCGGCCGCGGGTCGAGCGCAGACGCGGGCCCGGCCGGGCAGGCGGTGCCCCGCTCCGCCTCGCCCTTCGAGGCCGGACGTGCTTTCCCCGGGGCCTCGGCCCGCGGGGAACGGGACGCGGCCGGTCAGCTCGCGACGGGCGGGAAGAGCGTCGGGTGCTCGGCGAGCACGGTGCGGCGCAGGCGCGGCAGGGCGACGTGGAACACGGCGCTCGCGACGAGGACCACGAGCGCGCCGGCCGCCAGCGTGTGCGGCGTCCCGACCCGGCTCGCGGCGAGGCCGGCGGCGAGCGAGCCGAACGGCGTCACGCCCACGAACAGCGTGGAGAAGAGCCCCATCACGCGGCCGCGCAGGTCCACCGGCGCGAGCCCCTGCAGGAGCGTCATCGTCCCTGCCATCTGCGTGATGAAGCCGAAGCCGGTGACGGCCAGCGCCGCGATGGAGAGCGCGGGGCTCCGCGACAGGGCGAGCACGAGCACGCCCGCGCCGAGGAGCGTCGTCCCGACCGCGACGCGCCGGCCGAGGCCGCGGAGGCCATGCCGCAGGAGCAGGCCCACCGCGCCGACGAGGGCGCCGATCCCGGCGGCGCCGAGGAGGACGCCGTACAGCGAGGCGCCGCCGTGGAGGATCTCCGACGAGACCACCGGCAAGAGCGTGACGTACGGCATCGCGAAGAAGCTCGAGACCGCGAGGAGCGCGAGCAGCGCCCGGACGTGCGCCGTGCGCCCCGCGTACGCGAGCCCCGCGAGCAGGTGGGCGCGGCGGCTGCCCGTGTGCGCCGGCTGCGGCGGCGGCCGCATCACCAGGAGCGCGTAGTAGGTCCCGGCGAAGGAGAGGGCGTTGAGGAGGAAGCAGATCCCCTCCCCCACCGCGGCGACGAGCAGCCCCGCGAGCGCGGGCCCCACCGCGCGCGCCGCGTTCACGATCGACGAGTTGAGCGCGACGGCGTTGGGCATGTCCTCGCCGGCGATGTCCGCGAGGAGCGCCTGGCGCGCCGGGATCTCGAAGGCGTAGGTGAGGCCGAGCATCGCCGCGAGCACGATCACGTGCCAGGGCCGGACGGTGCCGGTGAGCGTCAGGATCGCGAGGAGCACCGACTGCGCGATGGCGTTGGTCTGCGTGGCGAGGACGATCCGCCGCCGCGGCAGCCGGTCCGCGAGCGACCCGGCCCAGACGCCGAGGAAGAAGACCGGGACGCTCCCGAGGAAGTTCACCAGCCCGAGCATCTCGGAGGAGCGCGTGAGCCTCCAGACGAGCCACGCCTGCGCGACGGACTGCATCCACGTGCCCGCGAGGGACACGAGCTGGCCACCGAAGAACAGCCGGAGGTCGCGCTTCTCGAGGGACCGGAGGGCGTGGGGCCAGCGCATGGGAACGGCGCTCCGGCCGCCGGATCAGAGCTGGATCTGCGCGCCCATCTCGACGACCCGGTTCGGGGGGAGACCGAAGAAGGAGCTCGCCGTCTGGGCGTTGCGCGCCATCACGATGAAGAGCCGCTTGCGCCAGCCCCAGATCGCGGACGGGCCGTTCGGCAGCAAGGTCTCCCGCCCGAGGTAGTAGGTCGTCTCCATCGGGACGATCTTGATGCGGGGCCCGCCGCCGACGAGCGGCCGCGTCGGGAGCGAGTCGAGCATCGCCGGGACGTCCGGCGTCTCCATGAACCCGTAGCGCGCGAGGACCTGGAAGAAGCCGCTCCCGAGGTCGCGCGTCGAGACCCGCTCGCGATCCGGGACGAACGGGATCTCCTCGGTCATGAGGGACACGAGGATCACGCGCTCGTGCAGGATCTTGTTGTGCTTCAGGTGGTGCAGGAGCACCGGCGGCACGCCCCCCGGGTTCGAGGTCATGAAGACCGCGGTCCCCGAGACGCGCTGGAGCTTCTTCCGCCCGATGTCCGCCATGAAGAAGTCGAGGGGGAGCCCCGACTCCCGGAGCATGAGGGCGAGCGCGTCTCGGCCCCGCTTCCAGGTGGACATGAGCGTGAAGACGAAGATCGCGGCCGCGACCGGGAACCAGCCACCGTCCTCGAACTTGATGAGGTTCGCCCCGAAGAACGCCACGTCCACCGAGAGGAAGAGCGCCGTGAGCGGCCAGGCCTTCGGCCGCGACCAGTGCCACTGATCCCGCGCGACGCGGTGGAAGAGGAGCGTCGTCACCATCATCGTCCCGGTGACGGCGATGCCGTACGCCGCAGCGAGGCGGGAGGAGGTCTGGAACCCGAGGACCAGCGCGACGCACGCGACGCCGATCGCCCAGTTCACCTCGGGGATGTAGATCTGCCCGATCTCCGACGACGACGTGTGACGGATCGTGACGCGCGGCGAGTACCCGAGCTGCACCGCCTGCTGCGTGAGCGAGAACGCGCCGGAGATGAGGGCCTGCGACGCGACGATCGCGGCCAGCGTCGCGATCCCGATCATCGGGTAGAGCCCCCAGGAGGGCACGAGCAGGTAGAACGGGTTCGTCGCGGCGGTGGGGTCGTGGAGGAGCAGCGCGCCCTGGCCGAGGTAGTTGAGGAGCAGCGCGGGCATCGCGAGCGCCAGCCACGCGAGGCGGATCGGGCGCTTCCCGAAGTGGCCCATGTCCGCGTAGAGCGCCTCGCCGCCGGTGATGACGAGGACGACGCCGCCGAGGACGAGGAACCCCTGCCAGCCGTTCGCGAGGAAGAAGCGGATCCCGTGCACCGGCGAGATCGCGAGGAGGATCGACGGGTCGTGGGTGATGCCCCGGATCCCGAGGAGCGCGATCGAGGTGAACCAGACGAGCATGATGGGCCCGAACACCGCGCCCACCGTCGCCGTCCCGCGCTTCTGGATCAGGAACAGCAGCACCAGGATCACGACCGTGATCGGCACCACCAGGTGGCCGAGCGCCGGCGCGGCGACGGTGACGCCCTCCACCGCGCCGAGCACCGAGATCGCGGGCGTGATGACGCCGTCGCCGTAGAGGAGCGCCGCCCCGAACAGCCCGAGGATCAGCAGGACGCGCCGACCGGCGCGCGTGGTCTCGGTCTTTCCGACGAGCGCCATGAGCGCGAGGATCCCGCCCTCACCCCGGTTGTCGGCGCGCATCACGAACGAGAGGTACTTGAACGTCACGACGAAGGTCATCGCCCAGACCACGAGCGAGAGGACCCCGAGGACGTTCGGCGGCGTGGGGGCCACCCCGTGGAGGCCGGTGAAGCACTCCTTCAGCGAGTAGAGCGGGCTCGTCCCGATGTCGCCGTAGACGACGCCGAGGGCGCCGAGGGCGAGCGCCGCGAGGGCCTTCCCCCTCGGCTTCGGGCGGTGGCCGTGCGGCACGGGCGACGGCGTCGCGGCGGGCAGCTCGCCGGCGCCGGGCGTCGGCGCCGGCTTCGCGTCGGCAGCAGGGAGATCCTGGGGTGATGGAGCCTGGGACATCTGAGGGGGCGGTCCGTGAAAGGCGGCGAAGGAAAGCAGATCGTCGTCGGCGAGTCGAGTGGCGACCCCACCTCCGCGCACACGCGGCCGTGGTTGTTATCGAATTTGTCTATCCAGCACTGCACTTGCGCCAGGCAGGCCCCCCGTAAGGGTCAATCCCGCTTGGCTGCAAGTTCCCATTAGCAATTCACGGGCCGCCCACCGCTCGCTCCTCTCCGTACCCTCGGATATCTTCGCGCGCCCCGATGACCTCGCCTCACCCCTTCCGCGCGGAGCTCCGCGCCCTCGTGCGCCTCGCGCTGCCGCTCTCCATCGCGGCCAGCGGCCAGGCGCTCATGGGCGTCGTGGACACCGCGGTCGTGGGGCGCGCCGGGCCCGTCGCGATGGCGGGGACCGGGCTCGGGAACGCCCTCTTCTTCGCCGTGGGCGTCTTCGGGATGGGGCTCATGCACGGCGTCGACCCGCTCGTCTCGCAGGCGCTCGGTGCGGGGGAACCGGGCCGGGCGCGCCGGTTCCTCTGGCAGGGCGTCTGGCTCGCCGGCGCGACCTCCCTCCTCCTGGCGGTCCCGCTCGCGGTCGCGCCGTCCGTCCTCGTCCGGCTCGGCATCCCGCCCGGCGTCGCGCGCGAGGCGGGGCGCTACCTCTGGCTGCGACTGCCCGGGCTGCCCCTCTTCCTCCTCTACTTCGTCGCCCGCGCCTACCTGCAGGCGCACGGCCTGCCCCGGCCCATGGTGATCGCGGTGGTCGCGGCGAACCTCCTGAACGTGCCCGCGGTGGCGCTCCTCGTCTTCGGGGGCGCGTCGCTCCCGGCCGCCCTCGGCCCCCTGCGCCTCGTGCCGCCGATGGGCGCCGCAGGCGCCGCGCTCGCCACGACCCTCTGCATGGTCGTGCAGTCGGCGATCCTCGTGCTCGCCATCTCCCGCGTGCCGTTCCCGCGCGCGGGCCGCGGCCACCGCCGGCCCGCCTGGCCCGACGTGCGCGCGGCGATCCGGGTCGGCGGCCCCATCGCGCTGCACATGGGGACGGAGGTCGGGATCTTCGCGACGGTCGCGTTCCTCGCCGGCCGGCTCGGCGCGGACGCGATGGCGGCGCACCAGCTCGCCATCTCCATCGCGAGCCTCACGTTCACCTTCGCGGTCGGCTTCGGCGAGGCGGGCTCGGTCCGCGTCGGGTGGGCGGTCGGCGCGCGCGACCGGATCGGCGCGCGCCGCGCCGGCCTCGCGGCGTTCTCCGGCGGCGCCGGGTTCATGTCGACGTCCGCGCTCGTGTTCCTGCTCTTCCCCGGCCCGCTCGCGCGGCTCATGACCGACGACGCGCAGGTCGTCGCGACGGCGGTGCCGCTCCTCCGGGTGGCCGCCCTCTTCCAGATCTCCGACGGCATCCAGGGCGTCGGCGCCGGCGTGCTGCGCGGCGCGGGCGAGACGCGGTTCACCTTCATCGCGAACGTGTTCGGCCACTGGGTCGTGGGGCTCCCCGCGACCATCCTGCTCGGGTTCGGGCTCGGGTATGGGGTGACGGGGCTCTGGGGCGGCTTCTGCTTCGGCCTGACCGCCGTCGCGGCCTCGCTGCTCGCCCGGTTCCTGCGCGTCTCGTCGCGCGAGATCGTGCCCCTCGCGGACCGCGCCATCGCCTGAGCCCACGCGGGTCCGCCCCCGCCGCGCTGCCGGGCGTAGGCTTCCATCGTGCGCCTCGCGCTGCCGCAGCCGTTCGAGGACCTCGACCACACCGCCGACGTCGGCGTCCGGGTCCGGGGCGCGTCGGCCGAGGAGGTGCTCGCGCGGCTCGCGCTCGCGCTGGGCGCGCTCCTCGCCGGAGGCGGGGCCGTCCACGCCGACGCGGAGGAGCGGGTCGCGGTCGCGGGCGGGCCTGGGCTCGCCGGCACGGCGGTCGCGCTCCTGCGGGAGCTCCTGTTCCGCTTCGCGACGGCGCGGCGGATCCCCGCGGAGATCGAGATCGTCCGGCTGGGCGAGGACGCCGTCGAGGCGCTCGTCGCGACCGGTCGCTACGATCCCGACGTGCACGGCGAGGGCGTGGATCTCAAGGCGGTGACGTGGCACGCCGCGCGGCTCGAGCGCGAGGGCGACGGCTGGATCGGCCAGGTGGTCTTCGACATCTGAACGGGCCCCGTCGAGCGAAGCGTGACCGGTCCCCCGCGGCGCTCCTCCGTCGGCGCGATACGAGGACGACATGCAGCTCCGCCGCATCGAAGGCGACCTCTGGGAGATCCCGCGCGAGGGGCGGATGAAGGTGCCGGGCCGCGTCTACTCCGTGGGGCCGCCGGCGCCGGACGATCCTGCGCTCGAGCAGGTGAAGAACGTCGCCCACCTGCCCGGGATCCTCCGCTTCTCGCTGGCGATGCCCGACATCCACTGGGGGTACGGGTTCCCGATCGGCGGCGTCGCGGCGGTCGACGCCGAGCACGGGGCCGTCTCGCCCGGCGGCGTCGGGTACGACATCAACTGCGGCGTGCGCGTGGTCACCACCGCGCTCGACGCGGGCGACCTCCGGCCGAAGCTCCACCCGCTCGCGGCGCAGCTCTACCGCGACATCCCCACCGGCGTCGGCGCGAGCCGCGCGATCCCGCGCCTCGACGACGCGGAGCTGGACGAGGTGCTCCGCGACGGCGCGCGCTGGGCGGTGCGGCGCGGCTTCGCCGCCGCGGCCGACGACGCGGAGCGCTGCGAGGAGGGCGGCAGGCTCGCGGGCGCCGATCCGGACGCGGTGAGCGATCGCGCCCGGCAGCGCGGGTCGGATCAGGTCGGGACGCTCGGGAGCGGGAACCACTTCCTCGAGGTGGACCGCGTGGCGGAGATCTACGACGAGGCCGCCGCCGAGGCGTTCGGGCTCTTCCCCGGGCGCGTCGCGATCCAGATCCACTCCGGCTCGCGCGGCCTCGGGTACCAGGTCTGCGACGAGGCCCTCGCGGCGCTCGCGCCGCGGCTCGCCAGCTTCGGCGAGGACTACGCCGCGCTGCCCGACCGGCAGCTCGCGTGCGCGCCCGTCGACAGCCCCGAGGGTCGCCGGTACCTCGCCGCGATGCAGGCGGCGGCCAACTTCGCCTGGGCCAACCGGCAGGTCATGACGGGGCTCACGGTCCGCGCCTTCCTGCACGCGCTCGGGATCTCCGAGCGCGACCTCGGCGCGCGCCTCCTCTACGACGTCTGCCACAACGTGGCGAAGCACGAGGAGCACGAGGTGGACGGCGTCCGCCGGCGCGTCCTCGTCCACCGCAAGGGGGCGACCCGCGCGTTCGGCCCCGGGGACGCGCGCGTGCCCGCGCCGTACCGGGACGTCGGGCAGCCGGTGCTCATCCCGGGCGACATGGGCCGCTACTCCTACGTCCTCGCCGGGACGGCGCGCGCCATGCGCGACACGTTCGGGAGCAGCTGCCACGGCGCCGGACGGCTCCTCTCGCGGGGCGAGGCCCTGCGGCGCGCGCGCGGCCGATCCATCGCGCGCGAGCTGGCCGACCGCGGGATCGAGATCCTGGCCCGCGGGAAGAAAACCCTCGGCGAGGAGATGAGCGACGCGTACAAGGACGTGGCGCAGGTCGTCGCCGTGATGGACGGCGCGGGGATCTCGCGGCTCGTCGCCCGCCTGGAGCCGATGGCGGTCATCAAGGGGTGAGTCTGCCGACGCCCGGTGCGTCGCCCCACCCCCCATGCCTACCTTGCCGTCATGGGCGACCCGCCCGAACTCCCGCTGAAGCTCCTCAAGGGTGGCCGGACCGACGACGACCCGCCCACCGGACGCCCGCTCCCCCGAGAAGCCCTGCGCGTCATCCCCGGCGGACCGGCCGGGGACCTCCAGGCCGCCATCGAGGAGACGGTCCAGGCCGCGCGCAAGATGCGGCAGGAGATCGAGGAGCGAATCGCCAAGGCGCTGGAAGAGCTGTTTTGAGGCCCGGGGCCTGCGTCACCGTTAATTCCCCTTCATGGTCGAAGCCCTTCCCGGAGCGGGCCCGTTCCCGGAGGTGCTCGCGCGACGCCTCGCCGAGGCCGTCGCCGCGCGGAGCCGCGCGCAGGCGCCGCGGACGCACCACCTCGTGGACGGGCGGCCGCGGTACACGAACCGGCTCGCGCTCGAGCGGAGCCCGTATCTGCTCCAGCACGCGCACAACCCCGTGAGCTGGTACCCGTGGGGCGACGAGGCGTTCGAGGAGGCGCGGCGCAGAGGCAAGCCCGTGTTCCTGTCCGTCGGCTACTCGACCTGCCACTGGTGCCACGTCATGGAGCGCGAGTCGTTCGAGGACGAGGAGATCGCCCGCGTCCTGAACGAGCGCTACGTCGCGATCAAGGTCGACCGCGAGGAGCGGCCGGACGTGGACGCGATCTACATGACCGCCGTCCAGCTCCTCACGGGCGGCGGCGGCTGGCCGATGAGCGTGTGGCTCACCCCGGACCGCGAGCCCTTCTTCGGCGGGACCTACTTCCCGCCGCGGGACGGCGTGCGCGGGGCGACGCGCGGCTTCCTCGGCATTCTCGAGGAGGTCGCGGACGTGTATGCGAGGGATCGCCCGCGCATCTCGGCGGCCACCGGGTCGCTCGTGAGCGCGGTCCGGACGGCGCTCGCGTCGCACGGGGCGGCCGCCGACGAGCCGCCCGGCCCCGGGCCGATCGAGGAGGCGGTGGCGCTCTTCCGCCGGACGTTCGACGAGACCCACGGCGGCGTCCGCCGCGCGCCGAAGTTCCCGTCGAACCTCCCGGTGCGCCTGCTGCTCCGTTACCACCGCCGCACGGGCGACCCCGAGCCGCTGCACATGGCGCTCCTCACGCTCGAGAAGATGGCGGCGGGCGGGATCCACGATCAGGTGGGCGGCGGGTTCCACCGCTACTCGACGGACGCCGCGTGGCTCGTCCCGCACTTCGAGAAGATGCTGTACGACAACGCGCTCCTCGCGGTGGCCTATGCCGAGGCGTGGCAGGTCACCGGCCGGCGCGACCTCGCCCGCGTCGTCCGCGGGACGCTCGACTACCTCGTGCGCGAGATGACGTCGCCCGAGGGCGGGCTCTGGTCCGCGACCGACGCGGACTCCGAGGGCGAGGAGGGCCGGTTCTTCGTCTGGGAGGAGCGCGAGCTGCGCGACGCGCTCGGGCCCGACGCGGACCGCTTCGCCGCGTTCCACGGCGTGACGCCCGAGGGGAACTTCGAGGGGCGGAACATCCTCTGGGTGCCCAGGCCGGACGAGGGCGAGTGGGAGGCGCTCGCGCCCGCGCGGGAGAAGCTGTACGCGCTCCGGGCGCGGCGGGTCCCCCCGCTCCGGGACGAGAAGGTGCTCGCAGGATGGAACGGGCTCGCGATCTCGGCGCTGGCCTTCGGCGGCCGCGTCCTCGGGGAGCGGCGGTACGTCGAGGCGGCCGCGCGGGCGGCGGACTTCGTGCTCGGTCGCATGGTGAAGGACGGCCGCCTCCAGCGGACCTGGGTCGCCGGCGAGGCCGCCGTCCCGGCGTTCCTCGAGGACCACGCGTTCGTGGCGCAGGGCCTGCTGGAGCTGTTCGAGGCGACGTTCGAGCCGCGCTGGCTCGCGGCGGCGGTCGACCTGTCGGACCGGCTCGAGCGGCTGTTCGGGGATCCCGAGGGCGGCGGCTGGTTCACCACGGCGGCGGACCACGAGCGGCTCCTCGCCCGCGAGAAGCCGACCCACGACGGCGCCGAGCCGTCCGGGGCGTCGGTCGCGGTGCTGAACGCGCTCCGCCTCGACGCGTTCACCACGGAGCCGCGCTGGCGCCGCGCGGCGGATGCCGCGCTCCGGCACTACCACGCCGCCCTCGAGGCGCAGCCCGCGGCGCTGACCGAGCTGCTCCTCGCCCTCGACTTCGCCACCGACTCGGTGCGCGAGGTCGTGCTGCTCTGGCCGGACGGCGCGCCGGCGCCGGAGCCGTTCCTCGACGTGCTCCGCCGGACGTTCCTCCCGAGCCGCGCGCTCGCGGGCGCGGCCGAGGGCGACGCCGCCGCGCGGCTCGGCGCGGTGGCGTCGATCGCGGCCGGGAAGACCACCGCCGGCGGCCGTCCGACCGCGTACGTGTGCGAGCGCGGCGCGTGCCGGCTGCCCGCCATCGCGCCGGAGAAGCTGGCGGCGCAGATCGCTCCGGTCCGGCCCTACCGGTAGGCGCTCCCGGACCCGCGGGTGCGGGGTGCCCCGCGCGCGCCCCGCGCCGGCGGCGCTACACTCGCGCGGCATGTTCCCGCCGCCCGCCGAGGTCCTCGCGAAGCGCGAGGGCGCCATCGCCGACACGCCGCTGCCGCTCCTGCTCCAGGCGATCTTCGCCGCGGGACGGACCGTCACGCTCGACCTCCGGCTCCGCGGCCTGGAGAAGCGGATCCAGTTCGAGGACGGCTCGCCCGTCGCCTGCCGCTCGAACCTCCTCCACGAGACGCTCGGCAAGTTCCTCGTCTCGAAGGGGAAGCTCACCGAGGACGAGCACCAGCAGGCGCTGCAGGACAGCGTCCGCACCGGGAAGCGCATCGGCGAGCTCCTCGTGACGCAGGCGAAGGTGTCGGCGTTCGAGCTCTACAAGCTCATGCAGGCGAACCTCGCCCTCCGGATCCTGGACGCGTTCCGCTGGGCGGACGCGACCTGGCGCCTCCACGGCGACAGCGAGCCCGCGGAGCTGGCGCTCCGGATGAACCCGGCCCAGCTCGTCCTCACCGGCTGCGCCGGCTTCGTGCCGTTCGACGTCGTGGCGATGCAGCTCGCCTTCACCGACGGCCAGCGCTTCGCGCTCGTGCCCCGCCCGCCGCACGCGCTCTCGGAGCTGAAGCTCTCGACGCGCGAGGCGAAGCTCGTGCAGGTGCTCAGGCGTCGCCCGACGTTCGACGAGGCGGTCTCGGCGAGCGGGATGGAGGTCGAGGAGGCGATGCGGCGGATCTACGCCCTCGCGGTCCTGGGCGTGGTGGCGTTCGCCGAGGCGGTGCCGGAGGAGGCGGGGCCGGGGGCGAGCGCGACCCCCGTGCCCGAGCCCGAACGCGAACCCCTCTCCCCTGCCCGTGGCCCCCGCCCCATGGCCCCCGGGCCCGGGCCCGTGGCCCCCCACCCCGATGGCGCCACCTCGTCCAGACCGTCTGCGGCGCCCGACGCCCTCCCGGAGGAGTCCGACGCGCTGCGCGACGCGCTCGTCTCCGCCTACCTCGACCACCGCGCGAAGGACCCCTTCGACCTCCTCGGCGTGGCCGACGATGTCTCCGCCGCCGACGCGCGCCGGGTCTTCCTCGACCTCGCGGACCGCTTCTCGCCGCTCCGGTTCCGGAGCCCCGACCTGCGCGAGAAGGCGGAGGCGCTTCTCGCGGCCCGGGCCAGGGCGTTCGGCGCGCTCGCGGACGCGGACCAGGCGGCGCTGTGGCGGAAGCGGCGGGCGGCCGCGGCGGAGAAGGTGCGGGGGGCGGCGCGCCCGTCCGCCGCGGAGCAGTTCCGCATCTCGACGAGCCTCCTCGACGCGGCGGCTCAGTTCGCCGAGGGGCTGCGGCGCCTCGAGGCCGGCAACGCCCGCGGCGCCCTCGAGTACTTCCAGTACGCCGCCGACATCGAGCCGCGGACGCTGCACCGGGCGCACCTCGCCTGGGCGCGGTTCCTCGTCGATCCCGCGCGCCACGCGCGGCTCGCGCTCCAGGAGCTGGCCGAGGCGGCGCGGACCGACCCCGGCTGCGGCCCGGCGCACTTCTTCGCCGCGCAGATCCACCGCGCCGAGGGGCGCCTCGCGGAGGCGGAGGACGCCTACCGGCGCGCATTCAAGGCCGACCCGTCCGACCGGCGCGCGCAGGAGCTCGCCCTCGAGATGCTGCGAGCCCGGCGCGCGAACGCCCGACCGTGACGAGCGCCCGCGCGCCGGACCCCACGCCGGTGGATCAGTCCCGATCCACCGGCGCTCCCTGGAGAGCGACCACCGAGAGCCTCCCGTCGCCCGCGGTGAGGCCACCCGACCTGCGCCCCTCGACGAGCGCGTAGAGGACGGGCAGCACGAAGAGCGTGAGCAGCGTCGCCGAGACGAGGCCGCCGATCACGACGATCGCGAGCGGCCGCTGCGTCTCCGCGCCGATCGCGTGCGAGAGCGCGGCCGGGAGCAGGCCGAGCGCGGCGAGCAGCGCGGTCATCAGCACCGCCCGGAGCCGCGCCTGCGCGCCGGCCTCGACGGCTTCGACGACGCCCGCGCCCGCGCGCCGGCGCGCCTCGATGTCGGACAGGAGCAGCACGCCGTTCAGGACCGCCTGGCCGATGAGGGCGATGAAGCCCACCGCCGCGGAGACCGACAGGTTCGTGTGGGAGACGTACAGCGCCACGACCCCGCCGATGAGCGCGAACGGGATGTTCGCGAGGATGAGGAGGGCCGAACGGAGGCGGCCGAACGCCTTCAGCAGGAGCACCAGGATGAGCAGGATCGAGAGCGGGATCACGATCGCGAGGCGGTGCATCGCGCGCTGCTGGTTCTCGAACTCGCCGCCCCAGGTGATCTGGTAGCCCGCGGGCAGCTCGACCGCGCCGCCGACCGCGGCCTGCGCGTCCCGGACGAACCCGCCGAGATCGCGCCCGCGGACGTTCATCTTGATGCCGATGAAGCGCTGGTTCGACTCGCGGTTGATCGCGGCGCGACCCTCGCCGACCCGCACCGCCGCGAGCTCGGAGAGCGGGATCGACGGACCGTCCGGCGCCGGGACGAGCACGTCGCGGATCGCCGAGAGCTGGCCGCGGAACGCGCTCGGGAACCGGACGTCGACGTCGAACTTCCGCTCGCCCTCCCAGAGCTGGGTCGCGACCTTGCCGCCGAGGGCGGTCTCGATGGCCTCGTCCACGTCGGCCACCGCGATGCCGTACCGCGCGATCTTCTGGCGGTCGATGGCGATCTGCACCTGCGGGAGCTGGCCGGCCTGGATCACCGCGAGGTCGGCGACGCCGGGCACGCCGGCGAGGGCGCGCTCGACCTTCGAGGCGAGCGCGTCGAGCTTGCCGAGGTCCTCGCCGAAGAGCTTCACGGCCACCTGGCCCTTGATGCCGCTGATGCCCTCCTCGACGTTGTCCTTGATCGGTTGCGAGAAGTTGTAGTCGATGCCGGGGAGCTTCCGGAGCCGCGCGTCCATCTGCGCGACCAGGTCCTCCTTGGACCGCGCGGTGGTCCACCTGTCCTCCGGCGCGAGGTCCACGAACATCTGGAGGCTGTTCACGGGCGCCGGGTCGGTGCCGTCCTCGGGCCGCCCGAGCTGGGCGACGACCGTGCGGACCTCGGGAAACTCGAGCAGGGCGGCCCGGATCCGCGGGGCCATGCGCTCCGCCTCCTCGAGGGAGACGGACGGCGGCAGCGTCGCCGTGACCCAGAGCGAGCCCTCGTCGAGCTCCGGCAGGAACTCCGAGCCGAGGGCGCCCGCGAGCACCAGCGCGCCCGCCAGGGCCACCGCGGCGGCCAGCAGGACCTTCCCCCGGTGCGCGAGCGCGAAGCGGAGCGCGGGGCCGTAGGCGCGCTCCGCGACGCGCACCACCGGCGACTGCCGCTCCTTCTCCTTCCCGAGGAGCAGCGCCGAGAGCACCGGGACGAGGGTGAGCGACGCGATCAGCGCGCCGACGAGGGCGCTCGCGACGGTGTTCGCCATCGGGGCGAAGATCCGGCCCTCCACGCGCTGGAGCGTGAAGATGGGCACGTACGCCACGATGATGATGCCGAGGGAGAAGAGCGTGGGCCGGGCGACCTCGTGCACCGCGCGGCGGACGACGCCCGCGGCCGGGGCGGCCGGCTCGGCGTGCCGGCGCCGGAACACGTTCTCCACGATCACGACCGCGCCGTCGACGATGATGCCGAAGTCCACCGCGCCGAGGCTGAGCAGGTTCGCCGACATCCCGCGGACCTTCAGATACAGGAAGCTCCCGAGCAGCGAGATCGGGATCACCGCCGCGACCACGACCGCGCCGCGCCACGAGAGCAGGAAGAGGAGGACGACCGCCGTGACGAGCACCGCCCCCTCGGCGAGGTTGTGCAGCACGGTGTGGAGCGTGTGGTCGACGAGGGTGGTCCGGTCGTAGTACGGCACGATCCGGACGCCCTTCGGCAGCACGCCGCCGTTCAGCGCCTCGACCTTGGCGTGGATGCCCTCGAGGACCTTGCCCGGGTTCTCGCCCTTGCGGAGGAGGACGATCCCCTCCACCACCTCGTCCGTCCGGTCCTTCGAGACCTGCCCGCGCCGCGGCACCGCGCCGACGGACACGCGCGCGACGTCGCCCACGGTGAGCGGCGTCCCGCTCCGGGCCGCCACGACGACGTTCCTGAGGTCGTCCGCGGACCCGAGGTAGCCGATGCCGCGGATCACCATCTCCTCGGCCCCGTGGCGGAGGTAGTTGCCGCCCGCGTTGGCGTTCGAGCGCTGGAGCGCCTCGAACACCTGCCGGAGCGAGACGCCCTGCCCCTTGAGCCGCGCCGGGTCGACCTCGACCTGGAACTGCTTCTGGTAGCCGCCGAACGAGACCACGTCCGCGACGCCGGCCACATGCCGGAGCTGGCGCTCGAGCACCCAGTCCTGCAGCTCGCGGAGCGCCATCGGGCTCTGCTCCGCCTGCGGATCCGGCACGAGCACGTAGCGGTAGATCTCGCCGATGGGCGTGTAGAGCGGCCCGAGGGACGGCGTCACGCCGTCGGGCACGTCCACCTGCCGGAGCCGCTCGGAGACCTGACTGCGCGCGAAGAAGTTGTCTGTGCCGTCCTCGAACGTGAGCGTCACGACCGACAGGCCGTAGATCGAGATCGAGCGCATCGCGGAGAGCTGCGGCGTCCCGTTCAGCTCCTTCTCGATGGGCGAGGTCACCTGCCGCTCGACCTCCTCGGGCGCGTGCCCGGGGAAGAGCGTGATGACCTGCACCTGCGTGTCGGTGACGTCCGGGAACGCCTCGATGGGCAGCTCGTGGAAGGCCCAGAGCCCGGCGGCGACGAACGCCGCCGTGAGCACCAGGACCGCCCACCGCTCGCGGAGCGACCAGTCGACCAGCCGGTTCAGCACGCGTCCTCCTCCGTCCCTACGTCCCGTCGATCGCGGCCCGCAGGAACAGCGCGCCGTCCACGACGACCTGGTCGCCCGGCGCGAGCCCGGCGAGCACGCGGACCCGGCCGTCCTGCTCCGGCCCGCTCTCGATCGTCCGCTTCTGGAACCGGCCCTCGCCGAGCGCGACGACGACCGCGCTGGCCTCGCCGTCGGAGAGGACCGCCTGCGCCGGGACCGTGAGCACCGCCTCGCCCGGGGCGCCGCGGAGCGACACGCGCGCGAACATCTCGGGCTTGAGGAGCCGGTCGGGGTTCGCGACCTCGATCCGGACCTTCACCGTCCGCGTCGCCGGGTCGACGAGATCGCCGACGTGCCCGACGCGCCCCTCGAAGACCTTGCCGGGGAAGCCGGCCACCTTCACCGACGCGGCCTGCCCCTCGGCGACCTGTCCGAGATCGCGCTCGTACACGTCGGCGAGGACCCACAGGCGCGACAGGTCCGCGACGGTGACGAGCGAGGTCCCGCCGTCGGCCCGGACCTCCATGCCCGGGTTCGCGGGGCGCTCCACGACGACCCCGTCGATGGGCGCGCGCAGCACGTACCGCGAGGCGCGCGGCGTGGCGGCGCGCGGATCGATCCCGAGCACCTCGAGCCGCCCCTGCGCGCGCGCGAGCGCCGCCGCGGCCTTCGTCTCGTCGCTCTGCGCCTGGAGCACCTCCTTGTACGGCACGGCCTGATCGGCGTAGAGCCGCTGCTCGCGGGCGAGCGTCTTCCTCGTGACCTCGGCGTCCGCCGACGCCGCGACGAAGTCCGCGACCGCGCTCTCCGCGTCCGGCGAGGCGATGACGAGGAGGCCCTGGCCCTTCTTCACGCGGTCGCCGGCCTGCACGAGCAGCTCGGTCACGCGCCCGGAGACCGGCGCGCCGACGCGCGAGACGCGGCCCTCGTCGAAGGCCACCTTGCCGGTCACCGCCGTGGCGCCCGCCTCCGGCGACGGCTCGACGCGGGCGAGCTTCACGAAGTCCGGGACCTCCGGGAGCCGCACCTCGCCGGGCGGCGCGGGGCGTCGAGGCGGGGCCTCGAAGGCGCGCCCATCCGAGCACGCGGCGGAGGAGACGAGGGCGGCGGCGGCCACCGCCGCGAGCGGCGAGCGGACGGGGAGCGGCGGGCGGATCATGCGGCCTCCGGGAGCTGCGCGCCCACGGCCTGCTCCAGCTCCAGGCGCGCCTCGCGCAGCTCGTACAGCGTGTCCAGGTAGTCGGCGCGGAGCGCGATGTCGGTGCGCTCCGCCTCGAGGAACTCGAGCAGGCTCTTCTCGCCCGCGCGGTAGGTCTTCTCCATCACCTCGAGGGCGCGGTCGGCGCGGGTGAGGGCGCCGCCCTCGTAGCGGGCCACCTTCTCCGCGGCCGCCGCGTAGCGGGCCCACGCGCCCGCGACGTCGCGGCCGATGCCGGCCTCGGTCGCGGCGAGCGTTCGCTCCGCGGCGCTGACGGCGACGTCGGCTTTCTGCACCTCGCCCCGGCGGCGATCGAAGATCGGCAGCGGGAGCGAGAGCGTGACCGCGAGCGCGTCGGGGTTGTCGCCCGCCGCGACCGCGGCCGAGTGGGTCCAGGCGACGCCCACCGTGACGTCGGGGATCCGCTCGGCGCGGGCGAGGTCGGCCCCGGCCCGCGCGGTGGAGAGCGCCGCCCGCGCGCGCGCCAGGTCCGGCCGGGAGGCGAGCGCCCTCGTCGTGAGCGCGGCCTCGTCGAGGGGAGCCGGCGCGGTGCGGAGCGTCCCCTGCACGTCCACGTCGGGCGGCGCCCCAGGCCCGGCGAGCCGGAGCAGCTCGGCCACGGCGGCGCGCTCCGCCGCGACGGCGTCGGCGAGGTCGTTCTCCTGCTTCGAGCCCTCGAGCTCCACGCGGTCGAGATCCACCGCGGAGATGTCCTCGCTCGCGAAGCGGGCGCGCATGATCCGGAGCGTCTCGCCGTAGCGGGCCTTCACCGCCTCCGCGAGCGCGCGCCGCTCCCGGGCGCGGACGGCGTTCCAGAACGCGGTCCGGAGCGCGTACACCGCCGACCGGCGCGCGTCGTCCACACCGAGCCGCGCCTCCTCGACGGCGCTCCGCGCGGCGGCGAGCCGCTTCCCGCGCTTGCCGCCGAGCTCGATGGGCTGGTCGAGCTCGAGATTGGTCGTGTAGTTGTGGGCGAACCCGGCCCCGTTACCGGATCCCGTCAGGTTCGCCTGGAGCGGGATGTTCCCGAGCGCGGTGGAGAGGTTCGGGTTCGGGCGGGCGCCCGCCTGGACGGCCTCCGCCCGGGCGGTCGCCTCCGCGAACCGCGCGTCGACGAGCGCCGGGCTGTTCTTCTCGAACGCCGCCACGGCGTCCGCCTCCGTCCAGACGGGGCGTCCGGCGGGCGCGGAGGCGGCGAGAGCGACGAGCGCGACGGCGAACACGCACCGCGTCGTGGCAAGCCGCGCGCCAGCGCGGAAGTGCCCGAGATCACGTCCGGGTGCCGCCCGCGGGCGGGGCCGGCCACGCCGGCTTTCGAAAGGATCTTGCTAGCTCTCCGGGGCGTCGTCCTTCCAGCGGGACACGTCGATCCCGTGGTCGGCGATCTTCTTCGCCACCGTGGGGTAGGACACCCCCATCCAGCGCGCCACCTGGCTCTTGTTGCCCCCGGCGCGGGCGAGCAGGTCCTCGAGGTACGCCTTCTCGACCTCGCCGAGCGTGGGTGGCCGTCCCGGGTCGGCTCCCGCGGCGGGGAGCGGCGGAGGTGCCACGGGAGGCGCGGCGTCCGGCGCCGGCGCCGGCGCCGGCGCCGGCGCCCCGCGGAGCAGCACGGACTCCGGCGAGAGCACGTCACCGGCCTCGAGGACCACGGCGCGCTCGATGACGTTCCGGAGCTCGCGGACGTTGCCGGGGAACGCGTACGCGAGGAGGCGCCGCTCCGTCTCCGGGGCGAGCCCGCGGATCGACTTCCCGGCGCGCGCGGCGAGCTCGCCGAGGAAGAAGCGCGCGAGCGGGAGGATGTCCTCGCGGCGCTCCCGGAGCGGCGGGATGGTGATCCGGAAGACGTCGAGGCGGTGGAACAGGTCGTGGCGGAAGCGGCCCGCCGCGACCTCCGCGGCGAGCTCCCGGTGCGTCGCCGCGAGGAAGCGGACGTCGGCCTGGAGATCCCGGACGCCGCCGAGGCGCCGGAACACCTGGGTCTCGAGCACCTTGAGGAGCTTCGCCTGCGTGGCGAGGGGCATGTCGCCGATCTCGTCGAGGAAGAGGGTCCCGCCCTCGGCCTCCTCGAGGAGCCCGGGCTTGGCGCGCTTCGCGTCGGTGAACGCGCCCTTCTCGAACCCGAACAGCTCGGACTCGAGGAGCGTCTCGGGGATGGCGGCGCAGTTCAGCTCCACGAACGGGCCGTCGCGCCGGCCCGGCGTGCGGAAGTGGACGAGGTGGGCGACGACCTGCTTCCCGGTCCCGCTCTCGCCCTCGACGAGCACGGTCGTGTCGGGCGAGGTCGCGACCTTCGCCGCGAGCTCCACCACGGCGCGCATCGCGGCCGACGCGCCGACGCAGAACTCGCGCTCGAGGCGCCGCCGCGCGGCGCCGGAGAGCCCCTCGGCGCGGCGCCGGAGCCGCCGCGTCTCGAGCGCCTTCTGGATCGTGACCACCAGCGCCGGCAGCTGGATCGGCTTCGTGAGGTAGTCGAACGCGCCGGCCTTGAGCGCGTGCACCGCGTTCTCGATCTCGCCGTACGCGGTGGCCATCACCACGAGCGGCGCGTCCTCGCCGCCCTCCTCGCGCAGGCGCTCGAGGACCGCGAGGCCGTCGGCGTCCGGCAGGTTCCGGTCGAGCACGACCACCTGGGGCTGGAAGGCGCGCGCGACGCCGAGCGCCTCGCCGCCGCTCGCGGCGGTGCGCACGTCGTGCCCCTCCGCCGCGAGCGCCGCCTGCGCCACCACCCGGAACGTCTTCTCGTCGTCCACCACCAGGATCCGCGCGCCCATGCCCTAGGCTCCTCCCTCCGCGGGCAGGATCACGCGGAACGTCGTGCCGCCCTCTGGTCGATCCACCGCCTCGATGCGGCCGCCGTGCGCCGTCACCACGCGCGAGGCGATGGCGAGGCCGAGGCCGGTGCCGGTCCGCTTCGTCGTCACGAACGGCTGGAAGAGCTTCGCGCGCACCTCGGGGGCGAGGCCGGGGCCGTCGTCGCGCACCTCCACGACCGCGGCCCCGTCCGCGGCCCGAGCGTCGAGCTCGAGGCGCCGGCGGCGCTCCACCCGCGGGTCGCCGAGGCGCTCGCCGAACGCGCCCGGTCCCATCGCCTCGACGCCGTTGCGGGCGAGGTTCGTCACCGCGCCGAGGAGCTTCGCGGCGTCGCCGCGCGCCGGCACCGGGCCGGGCGCCGCGACCCGCACCTCGACCCCCGCGTCCTCGGCGAGATCGGCCACGGCGGCCGCCGCCTCCCGGCAGAGCTGGGCGAGATCGAGCGGCGCAGGGGTGAGCCGCGGCGGCGCCGCGAAGAGGGTGAGGTCGTCGGCGACGTCGCGCAGCCGGCCGATCTCGCCGCGGGCCTGCGCGTGCACCTGCCGGAGGACCGCCGGATCGCCCCTGCCCGCCGCGAGGAGATCCAGCGCGACCGAGAGCCCGTTCAGCCCGTTCTTCACCTCGTGCGCGATGGCGGCGGAGGTCTTGCCCATGGCGGCGAGGTGGCGCGACCGCGCGAGCTCGACCTCCGCGCGCTCGAGGCGGCGCACGGCGAGCCCGAGCGCCGCGCCGACGGCGACCGCGAGCAGCACCGCGACGGCGACGGTCGCCACGAGGCGCCGGAACGGTGCGCGCAGATCGCCCTCGACGTCCTCCGCCGAGAGCACGAGGCGCAGGACGAGGGGCGTGTCGCCCACCTCCGCCTGCGTCTGGAGCCATCGCGCGCCGTGCGGGTCCTCGACCCAGACCTGCCCAGGCCCGTCGAGCCGGCGGGCGGCGCCGGCGGGGAGCTGGCCGCGGGCCTCGTGCGCCACCGCGACGTCCGCGCGGTCCGCGCCGCCCGGCAGCACGAGCGTCACCGCGCCGCGGTCCCGGACCGCGCCCGCGAGCGCCTCCCCGAACAGCGTGCGCGCCGCCTGGCCGCTCACGATCCCGGCGATGGCGCCGCGGCCGGCGATGGGCGCGGCCACGTCCATCTCGCCGGCCTCGAAGTGGACCGACGCCCGGCCCTGCCCGCGCGCGAGCCCGACGAGCAGCGCCCCCGGGGCCGCGGGCCGTGCACCCTGGGGCTCCGCCCAGAGCACCGCGCCGTCGGCGTCCAGGATCGCGATGGACATGGCGAACAGGACGGTGTCCCGGCGCGCGATGCGGAGGACGCGCTTCTCCGGCTCGAGCGTCCCGTCGGCGAGGTCGATCTCCGCGAGCTTCGAGAGGCGAGAGATCTCGGCCACGAGCGCGTCGAGCTCGTTCCCGATGAGCTGCGCCCGCGACCGGACGAGCAGCGACTCGCGCTCGGCGGCGGACTCGAGGGCGGCGGCGCGGTAGCGGACGAGGAGCAGGCCGCCCGTCGCGCCGACGGCGACGGCGGCGAAGGCCGTCAGCACGAACACGAGCCAGCCGGGGCGAAGGCGCATCTCGACCCATTGTAGGCGGGGCGGCGCCCGCGCGGCGGGGCGTGCGCGCGCACCCCGACCCGGGGCCGCCCTCCGTCATGACGGAGGATCTGGATCGGCCTCCGCCATCGTGTACCATGCGCCGCCATGACCCGCCGCGCCGATCCCCTCCGCCACTTCGCGAGCGACAACTACGCCGGCATCTGCCCGGAGGCCTGGGCCGCGCTGGCCGAGGCGAACGTGGGGCACGCCCCCGGCTACGGCGACGACCGGTGGACCGCCGAGGCCGCCGACCTGCTCCGCGAGACGTTCGAGACCGACTGCGACGTCTTCTTCGCGTTCAACGGCACCGCCGCGAACTCGCTCGCGCTCGCGGCGCTCTGCCAGTCCTACCACTCGATCCTCTGCCACGAGACGGCGCACGTGGAGACGGACGAGTGCGGCGCGCCCGAGTTCTTCTCGAACGGGACGAAGGTGCTCACGGTGCCGGGGCCGCACGGGAAGCTCGACCCCGCCGCCATCGATCACATGGTCCGCCGCCGCTCGGACATCCACTACCCGAAGCCGCGGGTGGTCTCGGTGACGCAGCCGACCGAGCTCGGCACGGTCTACCGCCTCGACGAGCTCCGGGCGATCCGCGATCGCGCCCGGGCGCACGGGCTGAAGGTGCACATGGACGGCGCGCGGTTCGGCAACGCCGTCGCCGCGCTCGGGTGCCGGCCGCGCGAGCTCACCTGGGAGGTCGGCGTCGACGTCCTGTGCTTCGGCGGGACGAAGGCCGGGATGGCGGTGGGCGAGGCGGTGGTCTTCTTCGATCGCGCCCTCGCCTCCGAGTTCGAGTACCGGTGCAAGCAGGCCGGCCAGCTCGCCTCGAAGATGCGCTTCCTCGCCGCGCCCTGGGTCGGCATGCTCCGCGGCGGCGCGTGGCTCCGCCACGCCGCGAACGCCAACGAGATGGCGCGGCTCCTCGAGCGGTTGCTGCGGGAGGTGCCGGAGGTGAAGGTCCTCCACCCCGTCGACGCGAACGCGGTGTTCGCGACGCTGCCGCCGGCCGCCGCGGCCGCGCTGCGCGTCCGGGGCTGGCGGTTCTACGACTTCATCGGCGCGGGCGGCGCGCGGTTCATGTGCGCGTGGGACACGACGGAGGAGGACGTCGCGGCGTTCGTGGACGCGCTGAAGGCGGCGGTGCGCGAGGGGCGGTAGCTACTTCTCCCCCTGCAGGATCAGCGGCAGCCCGCTCTTCCCGCTCCCGACGATCACGATCTTCGCGTTCTGGCTCGCCGCGAGCCGCTCGGTCGCCTCGATCCCCTTGAACTGGAGGTACTCGGGGGTGAGCCCCTGGCGGACGATGCTCTGGTACTTCGCGATGCCCTCCGCCTCGATCTGCTTGCGCTGCGCCTCCTGCCGCTCGCGGTCGAGGGTGAACCGCATCTTCTGGGCGCGCTGCTCCTCGGCGAGCTTGTCCGCGATCGCGGTCCGGATGGTCTCGGGGAGGATCACGTCCCGGACCAGCACCGCCTCGACGATGACGTGCTTCCCCTCCAGCGCGCGGAGCACCTCGTCGTAGATCTGCCGCTCGATCTCCTCGCGCTTGGTCGAGTAGATCTCCTCGGGCTGGTAGCGCCCGAACACCTTGCGCGCCTCGGACCGGACCACCGGCGCCACCACCTTCTGGTCGTAGTCCGGGCCGATCTCCGTCTGCAGCGCGTAGAGCTCGTCCACCTTCGGCCGGTACCGGACGCTCGCGTCCACCTGGATCGCGAGCCCGTTCGAGGAGAGGACCGAGAGCGACTCCTTCATCTCGTGCACGCGCGTGTCGTACGGGATGACGCTGTTCCAGACCGGCATCAGGTGCATGCCCTCGTCGAGCACCTCCTTGCTCGTGCCGCCGCCGAGGCTCTTGAACACGATGCCGCGGTGCCCGGAGTCGACGGTCGGGCACTTGCAGCCGGGCAGGAAGGGCGCGATCGCGAGGATCGCGAGGGTCAGGCTGCGGAGCGTGTCGGCGCGGCGGGCGAGGCGCATGCGGGTGGTCCTCCCGCGACGAGCCTACCGGGGTCTCGCGCGGTCCACCACCGCGAACGGCCGCTCCCCCTTGAAGATACGGAAGAGGAGGTACAGGGCGGGGAGCAGGAACAGCGCCCCCGCGCCGAGCGCCCACAGGACCGCGACGAGCGTCGCGCGCGGCCCCGCCGCGGAGGCGAGGGTGAGATCGGGCGTGACGAGGTAGGGGTACTGGGACGCGCCCCACCCGATCACGATGAGCGCCACCTGGAAGACCGCCGCGGTGCGGGCGAGCCGCACGCGGTCCCTGAACAGCGCCCCGAACGCGACGATCGCGGCGGCGCCCGTCGCGACGTGGAGCGGGAGGGTGAAGGTCCGGCGCGTGAGGCCCTCGAAGACGAGCGGCGCCTCGCGCGACGAGAGCGCGGCGACCAGGAGTGCGCAGAGGAACACCGCCGCGCCCGCCGCGATGGCGCGGCGGCGGAAGTCGTCGCGCAGCACGCCCTCCGCCTCCACGGCCAGGTAGGTGGCGGCGAGGTACGCGAACAGGACGGCGGCGAAGAGCCCGGTTGCCACCGGGAACGGCGAAAGCCACGCGAGCGCGTCGACGGTCGCGCCGCCGGCGAGCCGTCCCGTGGCGAGCGCACCGACGACGACGCCCAGCATGAGCGGCGCGAGGATGGAGGCGCCCGAGAAGACGACGCCCCAGCGCCGCTGCACGCGGTCGTCGGGCCGATCGTAGGTGCGGAAGGTGAACGCGGCCCCGCGCAGGACGATGCCGACGAGGAGGAGGACGAGGGGCGTGAAGAGCGCGATGGACACGCGCGCGAACGCCGCCGGGAACCCCGTGAAGAGGAGGACGACCACGAGGATGAGCCACACGTGGTTCGCCTCCCAGATCGGCCCGATGGCGCGCTCCACGAGGTCGCGCTGCGCCCGGGTGCGCGGCCCGGAGGCGAGGAGATCCCAGATGCCGCCGCCGAAGTCGGCGCCGCCGAGCAGCGCGTAGAGGACGAGCGCGGCGAGGATCACGGCGCCGAGGAGGTCGTGAGGGCTCACGGGGCCGCCTCCGGGGGCACGTGCGGCGCCGCCGCGGCGTCCACCGGGACGTGCGCGATCTGCCGGCGGACGAGGACGATCACCATCACGCCGAGGAAGACGTAGAGCAGCGTGAACGCGACGAGCGGCGCGGCGAGGTTCGTCACCGGGGTCACCGCGTCGGCGGTGCGCATCGTGCCCCAGATCGTGAAGGGCTGGCGGCCCCACTCGGTCACGAGCCAGCCCGCCTCGAGCGCGAGGAAGCCCATCGGTGACGCGAGGACGATCGCCCGGAGCAGGCGCGGGCCGGGCTCTCGCCCGCGGACGCGCTGCACGACCCAGGCGAGCGCGACCAGCGCGAGGAGCGACCCGAGCCCGACCATCACCTGGAAGGCGAGGTGCACGAGGCGCGTGTTCGGCCAGACGTCGCGGGGGAACGCCTTCAGCCCCTTCACCTCCGCGCCGGGATCGTGGAACGCGAGGAGCGACAGGCCGCGCGGGATCTCGAGGGCGAACCGGGTCTGCTCCGCGGCGGCGTCGGGGAGGCCGCCCACGCGCAGCGGCGCGCCGCGCTCGGTCTCGAACTGGCCCTCGAGGGCGGCGAGCTTCACCGGCTGCGTGCGCGCGATCTGCCGGGCGGAGAAGTCGCCGGAGAGGGGCTGCAGGAGCGCCGCGAGCGCCCCGACGCCCAGCGCGATCCGGAGCGCGGCGCGGTGGAAGGCGTGATCCCCGTGCCGCAGCAGCAGGAACGCGTGGATCCCGGCGACCGCGAACCCGGTGGCGGCGTACGACGACAGGAGCACGTGCACGACCTCGTGCGCCCAGCCGGGCGGGAACATCGCGACGGCCGGCGCGACCCCGGTCGCGGCGCCGGCGGCGTCCACCGAGAAGCCCGCCGGCACGTTCATCCACGCGTTCGCGAGCGTCACGAAGAACGCGGAGACCGCGCCGGAGAGCGCGACCATCGCACCGGCGGCGAGGTGGAGCCGCGGGCCGGTGCGATCCCAGCCGTACAGGTAGATGCCGAGGAAGATGGCCTCTGCGAAGAACGCGAAGCCCTCGAGCGAGAACGGCATCCCGATGATGGGCCCGGCGAACGCCATGAACCGCGGCCAGAGCAGGCCGAGCTCGAACGAGATCACCGTCCCGGAGACGGCGCCGACGGCGAAGAGGATCGCGACGCCCTTCGCCCAGCGTCGCGCGACGTCGAGGTGCACCGGGTCACCGGTCCGCCGCCAGCGCCACTCGGCGAGGACCATGAAGAGCGGCATCGCGACGCCGACCGCTGCGAAGACGATGTGGAAGACGAGCGAGGTCCCGAAGAGCGCCCGGGCGGCGAGGAGATCGGACACGGCTCCGCTCATCTGCCGGCCCGCGCCGGGGACCGCGAGTCCCGGAGGGGCGCCGCGACCGCTTGCCGCCGGCCGCGGGCCGGCTTCCGCTCGCGGTGCGAGCGCCCGGGCACGCAGCCCGGCGGCGCGGTGGGCAGGTTCTGGGCTCAACCCCTTCCACCGCAGGAGGATCGGATGAGCTACGAGGATCGTGCGACCGAGACCGTGGAGAGCCAGACCGCGAAGGTGCCCTCGCTCGCATTCATGGGACTCGCGATCGGCGCGATGGCCGCCTCGGCGGCGCTCGTGCTGACGGGACGTAAGCAGCTGGGCAACTTCGTCGCGCAGTGGGCGCCGTCGATCCTGATCATGGGGCTCTACAACAAGATCGCGAAGGAGCTCGCGGTGCCGCGGCGCCGGATGACGTCCGGCGACGCCGGCATGTCGAGGGGTCTGGGCGAAACGAGCGGCACCTACAGCGGCGCCGGCGCGGGCCTGTAGGCGCGCCGCCCGGCGGCTCGCACCCGCGGAGCGGGAGGGGCCCGGGTAAATTGACACTCCCGAAAGGGGGGCAGTAACCTCCAGCGTCCGTTCGCTCCTCCGCCCGGCGTCGCGCCGGGCGGGGGACGCGCGCTCCCCGGAGGCTCCATGTCCCGCCCGCTGGCGCCCGTCCTCGCCGCCGCCGTCCTCGCGCTGCCTCTCGGAGCGCGCGGCGCCGAGCCGCTCGACATGGATCTGTCGCGCCTCGGCGCACCGGACGCGCGGGTCTGGAAGGCGATGGACGGGACGCTCTCGGACGCGGACGCGGCGCTGCGGGCGAACGACGCCAAGGTCCGCTTCGGCATCCTCTCCTCGGAGATGGCGCTCGCGATCTCCTCGGCGATCCTTCACCCCGCCTCCACGACCGGCCACTCCGGGTTCGACTTCGACCTCGAGGCGGCCTACGTCGGCGTGCACCCGTCCATCATCGGGAGCGGCGCGACGGCGGCCAGCGACTGGCCGACCCACGCCCTGACGCCGCACGAGCTCTTCCTGCCTGCGTTCCACGTCCGCAAGGCGCTGCCGTTCAGCTTCGAGCTCGGCGGCCGGATGATCTACCTCTCGCAGTCGTCGTACTTCGCCGCGCAGGTCGAGGGGAAGTGGGCGCTGAACGAGGGGTTCGACGTGCTCCCGGATCTCGCGGTGCGCTTCGCCTGGACCCAGCTCTTCGGGCAGCGCGACTGGGACCTCGGCGTCGGCGACGTCGACCTCATGATCTCGAAGCGCTGGGGCGTGAACGCCGTGACGAGCTTCACGCCGTACGCGGCGGCGCGGTTCTCCCTCGTGCGGGCGTCGACGAGCGTCATCCAGTACCAGCCGACGACCGACGTGACGCAGGCGATGGATACCTCCGCGGCGTTCCCCAGGCTGAGCGCCGGCTATTACCGCACCACGGTCGGCCTGCGGATGACGGCCTACGCGGTGTCGATGGCGGCCGAGGCGACGTACTTCGGAGGCTCGAAGTACTCGGGGAAGGCCGACCCGACCGCGGCGCAGTACCCGAGCTTCCGCCTGAACTCGTCGTGGGGCGGGGCGTGGAAGTTCGGGTTCGAGTTCTAGGACGATCGTCTCACCTCCCCGTCCTCCGCCTCACGACCTCCCGCGTCCGGCCCGGGACGTTGGAGATGATCGCGGTCGCGCCGAGGTCCACGAGCCGCTCGATCTCCTCGGGCGCGTCCACGGTCCAGACGTTCACCGCGAGGCCGCGCGCTCGCCACGCGGCGGCGCGCGCGGGCGTCACGAGCACGCGCTCGGGGTGGACCGCCTCGGCCCGGAGGAGCCTCGCGGCGAGCGCGGTCCGCAGACGCCACGGGTGCTCGTGCTCGAAGAGGAGGCCGACGGGCAGGTGGGGCGCCGCCGCGCGGAACGCCGCGACCAGGCGGTAATCGAACGACGACACGACGACGCGGTCCTCGGCGCGCGCGGCCGCGACGACGGCGGCGGTCGCCCGGGCGAGCGCGAGGTCCCGGCCCCTCGACTTGAGCTCCACGTTCACGACGGCGCCCGGGAGCGCGTCGAGCACCTCCGCCAGCAGCGGGATGCGCTCCCCGCGGAACCGCGGACCCGCGTGCGCGCCGACGTCGAGCGCGCGCAGCTGGGCGAGGGTGGCGTCCCTCACCCGGACGGGCGCGCCGGCGATGCGGGAGGCGTCCTCGTCGTGGAAGACCACCACCTCGCCGCTCGCGCAGCGCCACACGTCGAGCTCGACGCCGTCCGCGCCCTGCTCCATCGCGAGGCGGAACGCCGCGAGCGTGTTCTCGGGCGCATCGGCGCTCGCGCCGCGGTGACCGAGCACGAGCGGCCGGCCCGATCCGCGCGGGGCGCCTCGCCGGGTGGTATCCATGGACGGCCTCCCGTCCCCGCGCGGATCGGGTGCGACGGCGCTTGGCGCGCACGGGGACGCGCGGCTATCCTAGCCCCGCCGTCGCCCTTGCGGCGGAGCGCCATGACCGACCTCGCCATCGTCGTCTTCGTCGCCGTGCTGGTGTTCGCCGCGACGCGGATCCCGGCGCTCGGCGACGCCCTCGGGCGCGCGCTGAAGCGAGGCGCGCCCCCCGCGGACGGCGCAGCGCCGCCGCGCGGGGACGGGCCCGACCGCCGGTGATCGCGGCGGAGCCGTTCACGCTCTCGACCCCTGCCGCAGGGTGAGCTGGTGTAGCCTCGCGGGCCCGTGACCCTCCGCGAGCTCCTCCTCATGGCGATCCCCGCGTCCGTCGCCCTCGGCGGCGGCGTGCTCGCGGCGCTCTGGCACCCCGGGCACCGCGCTCGCAGCCTCATCCAGCACTTCGCCGCGGGGGTGGTGCTGGCCGCCATCGCCGTCGAGCTCCTGCCCGAGATCGAGCGAGAGCACGCGCCGGGGCCGGTGCTCGCGGCGTCGTTCGCCGCCGGCTGCCTGGTCATGTTCGGCCTGAAGCTCCTCACCGACCGGCTCGAGTCGCACCCGGGTGCGCGGACCGGCATCGCCACCGGCCTCATGCTGGCGGTCTTCGTCGACGTGGCGATCGACGGCTTCATCATCGGGGCCGGCTTCGCCGCGGGCGGCGAGACCGGCCCCGTGCTCGCCGTGGGCCTCTCGGTGGAGCTGCTCTTCCTCGGCCTCGCGCTCACCTCCGAGTCACCGGGCGGCTGGCGCATCGTGGGCGTCTCGGCCGCGCTCGGCGTGGTGGTGCTGGCGGCGGCGGCGGCCGGAAAGCTCCTGCTGGGCGGCGCCTCCCACGCGGTCATCGGGGGCGCGCTCGCGTCGTCCGCCGCGGCGCTCATCTACCTCGTCACCGAGGAGCTGCTCGTCGAGGCACACCAGGGCCAGGAGCCCGAGACCCCCGTCTCGACGCTGGTGCTCTTCGCCGGGTTCCTGGCCTTCTGGTCGGTGCAGCTCGTCGGGCGCGGGTAGGCGCCGCCCTCAGGCCATCCGCGGCAGGCGCGCCGCCGCGAGGCGCCGCGCGAGCGCGCGGACCAGCGGGTGGACCGTCCCGTCGCGCGCGACGTCCGCGAGGTCCGCGGCCGCGAGGAAGGGCAGGAGCTCGAGCGCGACGCCCGTCTCGACGTAGGGGTTCCGCGCGATGGCGAGCGCCACGGCCGGGCGGGTGCGCCAGCGCCGCGTCTCGAGCAGGCACCGCAGCGTCCCCGGCCGGATGGGGCGGCGCGCGGCGATCCGGACGACGAACTCCTCGGTGAGCTGCGGGTTGCGCAGCAGCTCCCGGACGACCACCGGCTCCCCCTCCGCCGCGAGACGCGCGAGCAGGTCGGGATCACGGTTCGCGCGCGCGAGCGCCTTCTTGTGCCCGAGCGTGAGGTGCGCCAGGCGAGTATCGGCGCGATCCCGCGGCGCCTCGTACGACCGGAGCGGCGGTGGCGCGACGAGGAGGCCGGACACCTCGGCGAGGCCGCGCTCGACCGCGGCGGCGTAGAGCTCGGCGCGCCAGGCGTAGGACAGCAGCGGCTCGGGCCGCGAGAGGGCCTGGCCGACGGCGGCCCAGCCGGCGCGCTCGCCGGCGCCGCCGCTGCGCGCGAGCGCGGCGAGGAGATCGACCGCGGTCTCCGGGTCCATCGCGGCGAGCGCGCGCGCGGCCGCGTGGACGCGGAGAGCACCCTCCTCGTAGGCGGCGAGCCGCCGCGCGAGGGCCCGCGCCGCGCCCGATGCCTCGGGCCCGGCGAGCCCCTTCATCGCGCGGCCCCCGCCCCCGGCCTCGCCGCCACCCGCACCGAGGCGCCCGCGAGCTCCGCCGGGACGTCGCCGATCGCGACGAGGAACGCCACCCGCTCGCCCGGCCGGATCGCCGCAGGCGCCCGACCGCGGACCGTCGCGGAGAGGACCTCGAGCGCCGGCGCGTCCGCCGAGCCGTAGAGCTCCTCGGCCGTCGGGATCGCGCCGGCGGGCGCGGCACCCCGGGCGATCACCCTCCCGTCGCGGACGATCTCCACGTCCACGGTGACGCCGCCGACCGGCGCCGCGGCGTGCGAGACGACTTCGCCGCGTACGAACAGGACCGGCGGCGCGTTCGCGCGATCGTAGAGGCCGCTCGTGACGCCCTCCGTCGCGAGCGCCGCCGTGCGAGCGCCCTCGCGTGCGAGCGCGCCGAGGACGGCAGACGGACGGAGCGCGCTCGCCCCGGCGCCGGCCTCGCCGCGCCAGACCACGCGGAACGCGAGGGCGACGACCAGGAGGGCGGCGAGCGCGACGGCGTTCACCGCGACGGCCCGGAGGCGCGCGCCGCGGCCGCCCGGGATCCGGGCGAGCCCGGCGGCGGCGGCGTCCTCCGCCTCCGCCGTGGCGACCGCGCGCGGGGAGGAGCTTCGCGCGGAGGTGGCCGCTCCCGCCGCCGCGGGAGGAACCGGAGGCGCCGCGGGTGCGTCCGGCGACGGCGCCGGGGTCGGCTCCGTCGCGAGCGCGAGCGCGCCGTCGTCACCGCCCGAGTAGAAGGTCACCTCGCTCGGATCCGCGAACCCGATCTCGGCCGCGGCCGCGGGCGCCGGATCGGGCGCGGGGAGCGGATCGTCGGGCGCCGGCAGCTCGGAGCCGGCGGCGCGGATGCCACGCGCGGGGCCCGGCGTGGTGCGGTCCTCGAGCGCGAGGTCGGCGCCGGGGCCGCCGCCGAGGTCGGGCGAGGGAGCGCCGGCGGGCTCGGCAGCGAGGTCGAAGTCGCCGGAGAAGTCGAGCTCGGCCGGCGCGACGGTCGAGGCCGCGGGCGCGGGCGTCCGGTCGGCGATCTCGAGCCCGGCGCCGGCACCGGGCATGGGCGGCGGCGCGGGCGAGCGAGGGGGCGCGCTCGCGCCCGCAGGAGCGTGCCCGAGCAGCGCCGAGAGGTCCGTGACGGGCAGGTCGGAGCCCCGGGACGGCTGCGCCCGGGGCGTCACGACGGCCGCGAAGGGATCAGCGATCGCCGCGAACGGGTCGTCGGCCCGCGCCCGCGCCCCGCGGCTGGCGGCGGGGGCGAAGGGATCCGGGGCCGCGGGAGCGAAGGGATCCCCGGCGGGCCCCGGGAACGGATCTGCGCCGGCGGCCGCGACACTCTGCGGCGCCGCGAACGGGGTGCCGGCGCCGGGCGCGCCAAAAGGGTCGGCGGCGGGACCGCCAGGCGCCGGCGAGGACGGCCCGGGCCGCGCGAGCGCGGCCGCGAACGGGTCGTCCGGCGCAGGCCGACCTGCGGGCGCCACCTCGAGCTCGACGTTCGGCATCACGCGCGCCGGCCGGGGCGGGGCTACCGCCGGGGCGCCGCCGGCCACCGGCATCGTCCCGAGATCCCTGTGGACGAGGAAGACGTCCTGGCACCGCGAGCAGCGAACCTTCGCGCCGCGCGGGCCGACCTTCTCGTCGGCGACCTTGAACTTCGCCTGGCAGCGCGTGCAGATGACGATCATGCGGCCCCGCTCGGGACTGCGAGATTACACCGCGAACGCGCTTGACACCAAGCGCCACCGACAGAACAATCCTCGGGATCCTGCACACTTACCGCCGCCCTGGGACCACATGACCGACGAGCGCACTGAGGGTACGGAACAGGCCGCAGGAACGACCGCGCCGGCGGGAGTCGAGCCGAAGGTCATCAAGCGTTACACGAACCGGAAGCTCTACGACACCGTGGAGAGCCGCTACGTCACGCTCGACGAGATCGCCGAGATGATCAAGGCGGGCGGTGAGGTGAAGATCATCGACAACCGGACGAAGGAGGATCTCACGTCCGTGACCCTCGCCCAGATCATCTTCGAGGAGGAGAAGAAGACCTCCAAGATGAGCCTCGAGACCCTCCGGGCGCTGATCCGCCAGGGCAGCGAGGTGGCCCAGCGGCTCGTGGAGGGGACCCAGGAGCAGCTCCGCGGCCGCGTGGACGCGGTGAAGGCCGCCGCCGAGCAGCGGGTCCAGAGCCTGCTCACGCGCGGCCAGGCGACGAGCGACCGGGCGAAGGAGCTGGTCCAGGCGTCCCAGGAGAGCGTCGCCGCGATGCAGAAGAAGGTCGACGAGCGCGTCCGGGCCGCGATGGAGGGGATGTCGAACCTCGCCGAGGTCCGGCGGCAGCTCGACGAGATCGGGCAGCGGATCGAGGGGCTCGAGCGGCGCGTCGAGGAGCTCTCGAAGAAGTAGTCCGGCTACGCCCCGCCAGCGGCGCGGAGCGCCGGCGCGCGAGAGAGGATCTCGTCCCCGATGGCGGCGAGCGCCGTCGCGCCGGACGAGCGCGGCGCGTACTCGAAGATCGTGCGCCCGTGGCTCTGGGCCTCGTCGACCTTCACGGACCATCCGAGCACGGTCCTCGAGAGCGCGTCCGGGAAGCGCTCGTGGAGCTTCGCGAGGATCTCGTCCGCGAGCTGCGTCTTCCGGTAGAGGGTCGGGACCACGAGGAGGAGCTCCGGCGCGCGGCCGCGCTCCGCGCGGAGCCGGTCCAGGCTCTGGAGGATCTCGGCGCAGCCGTCGAGGGCGAGGTAGGTGAGCGCGACCGGGATGACGAGCTCCCGCGCGCCGCGGAGGACGTTCTCCGTCACGAGCGACTGCGAGGGGGGCGCGTCCACGAGCACCGCGTCGTAGCGCCCCTCCCGGATCGTCCCGAGCCGCTCGTCGAGACGGTCGGCGCGGTCGGGGGCGGGCGCCACCGCGACGGGGAACCCCGAGAGATCCTTGTTCGCGGGCACGAGGTCGAGATTCTCGACGCCGGTGGGCCGGACCACGTCGTCGAACCCGACGGTGTAGTCGAGGAGCCAGTCGTGCACGGTCGGCGAGAGCCCGCGCACGTCCAGGCCGAGCGACTTCCCCGCGTGGCCCTGCGTGTCCATGTCCACGACGAGGACGCGCTTGCCGCGCGCGGCGAGCCGCGCCGCCACGTTCACGCACAGCGTCGTCTTGCAGGTGCCGCCCTTCTCGTTGATGAAGGCGATCCGCCGCATGGGTCCCGGCGGCGCGCTAGGCGGCGTCGTCCGGCTCGTCGGCCTCGTGGCGGGCGCGCGCCGCCGCGGGCGGCGCGTCGACCCGGGCGGAGAGGCCGTCGATCATCGACTCGAGCTCCTCGAGCTTCCGCTTGAGGGAGGCGACGTCGTCCCGCGACGGGAGGTTCGCCGCGTGGAGCGCCTGCTGCACGCCCCGCTCGAAGGTCTCCCTCGCCTGCATCGCCGAGGTGACGAGGCTCGAGAGGCCCGTGGTGACGCGGTCGCTCGCGAGGAGCTTGCCGACCACCTTCCCCATCCCCTCCTCGCCGGCCGCGAGGGCCCGCTTCAGCACGGGATTCCGGAGCACGTCTTCGAGGCGCATAGATGGTGGACTTGTCACCCTCCCCTCGCTAGCTTGTCAAGCCTCGTGGGCCTCCCGACCCTTCTCGAGCGACGCCTCGTCATCGTCACGGGGAAGGGCGGCGTGGGGAAGTCGACCGTGACGGCCGCGCTCGCCCTGCTCGCCGCCCGGTCCGGGAAGCGCGTGCTCGTCTGCGAGGTGAACGCGCAGGAGCGGATCGCACCGCTTCTCGGCGCGCCGGCGGCGGGCCACGCCACGCGGCAGGCGCGGCCCGGGATCTCGACGGTCAACGTCACCCCGCCGGACGCGATGCGCGAGTACGGCCTCATGGTCCTCCGGTTCCGGACCATCTACGAGGCCGTCTTCGAGAACCGGGTGGTGAAGTACTTCCTGAGAGTCGTGCCGTCCCTCGCCGAGCTCGTCATGCTCGGGAAGATCCTCCACGAGGCGCGGACGGAGGAGCGCGGACGCCCGCGGTGGGACCTCGTGCTCGTCGACGCGCCGGCGACCGGCCACGCCGTCCAGCTGCTGCGGGTGCCGAGCGCCCTCCTCGACACCGTGCCCGGCGGACCGCTGCGGCACGACGCGGAGTGGATGGAGGCGATGCTGGTCGACCCGGCGCAGACCGCGATCGCCCTCGTCACGCTCCCCGAGGAGATGCCGGTGAACGAGGCCATCGAGCTCGACGGCCAGATCCGCGAGGTGCTCGGGATGCCGCGCGCGGCGCTCTTCGTGAACGCGATGCCCGACGCGCGGTTCACGCCCGAGGAGGCGGCGCTGCTCGCGCCGCTCGCCGCCGCCGCGCCGCCGCTCGGGCCCGCGGCGCAGGCGGGGCGCCTCCAGGCGCTCCGCGCCGAGCAGGCCGGGCGCTACCTCGCGCGCGCCCGGGCGGCGCTGGATCTCCCCACCTGCGTCCTCCCGCTCCTCCCCATCGCGGAGTGGGGACCTGCGGCCGTCGAGGAGATCGCCGCCGCGATCGCCGCGGCGCCGCCCGGGAGCCTCGCGTGAGCGCGGTTTCCGAGAGCATCGCGCCGCGGCGGATCGCGGTGTGCGTCGGGTCGGGCGGCGTGGGCAAGACCACCGTCGCCGCGACCATCGCGCTCCAGCGGGCGCTCCGGGGGGGCCGGGCCCTGGTCTGCACGATCGATCCGGCGCGGCGGCTCGCGAACGCGCTCGGCCTCTCGACCCTCGGCAACGTCGAGTCCCGCGTCCCCGAGCACAAGTTCGCCGAGGCCGGCCTGCACCCGAAGGGCGAGCTCTTCGCGATGATGCTCGACGTGAAGCGCACGTGGGACGACCTCGTGACGCGCCACGCGCCCGACCCGGCCCGCCGCGAGCGCATCCTGAGGAACCGCCTGTACCAGCAGATGTCGGCCGCCCTCGCCGGCTCGCAGGAGTACATGGCGATGGAGAAGCTCTACGAGCTCGCGACCGATCGTGACTACGATCTGATCGTCCTCGACACGCCTCCGACCGCGCACGCGCTCGACTTCCTCGACGCCCCGGACCGCATCCTGGACTTCCTCGGCAACGAGACTGCGCGGGCGGTCCTCGCGCCGGCGCTCGGGGCGGGGCGCCTCGGCCTCCGGCTCGCGCAGCTCGGGGGCGGGTACATCGCGAAGACCCTCGCGCGCTTCACCGGGCAGGAGGTGCTCGGCGACCTCGGCGACTTCCTCCAGGGCTTCCAGGGCATGTACGACGGCTTCAAGGAGCGGGCCGCGGCGGTCCGCGCGCTCCTCTCGCGCGCCGAGGTCGGGTTCGTCCTGGTCTGCTCCCCGTCCGCCGTCTCCATCGACGAGGCGCTCGCGTTCCACGAGCGCCTCCACGCGGAGTCGATGCCGATCGCCGGCCTCGTCGTGAACCGCCTCACGCCTGACCTCTGGCCCGCCGGGGCGGGCCCGCTCCCCGCGGCGGAGGCGCTCGCGCCGGAGCTGGCGGCGGCGGGCGCGGCGGCGGACGATCTGGCCAGGCGCCTGGCCTCCACGCTCGCCGATCACCAGGCGCTCGCGACGGCCGAGCGACGGGCGCTCGCCCCCCTGCTCGAGCGCGTGACGACCGCCCAGGCGCTCGTCCCACGCCTCGAGACGGACGTGCACGACCTCGCGGGCCTCGCCAGGCTGGCCGAGGGGCTCTAACATGCCGGACGGATGCGCCTGCCGGACCTCTCCGTCGAGACCCACGCGAAGGCCGAGCTCGTCGAGATCACCGGCGAGATCCGGGCCGCGCTCCGCGCCGCGGGCGTGACCGACGGGCTGCTCGTCGTCTACGTCCCGCACACCACGGCCGGCGTGACGATCCAGGAGAACGCCGACCCGGATGTGAAGGCCGACTTCCTCCTCGCGCTCGAGAACGCCGTCCCCGCCCGGCCGCCGCGCGGCGCCTACCGGCACGCGGAGGGGAACAGCGACGCGCACGTGAAGACGGCGCTCGTCGGGACTTCCGCCACGGTGATCGTCGAGCGCGGCGCGCCCGTGCTCGGCACCTGGCAGGGGATCTACCTCTGCGAGTTCGACGGGCCGCGGCGCCGGACCGTGAGCCTCAAGGTGCTCCCCGGGTGACCCCGCACATGACCCTCCGCCGGACCGCGACGCTCGTCGCGCCGTTCATCCTCATCGCCTGCGCCGGGGCCCGCGCGCCGCGCCCAGCCGACGCCGCCGCCGCGCCGGCGGGCGCCTCGACCCCGCAGCACCTCGCCTTCCCCCCCGAGGAGGTGAAGGTCTCGCCGACCGACCTCGAGCTCGAGGGGAAGAACGACGAGGAGCTGTTCGCCATCGGGACCGCCGCGTACGGCGCGGGCGAGTACGCGCGCGCGGCCGCGGCGTTCGCCCGGCTCGCCGACCTCTTCCCCACCTCGCGGCACGAGGCGGCGGCGCTGTTCGACGCGGGGCTCGCGTACCAGCACCTCGACGAGTGGCGCCTCGCGCTCGAGCGCTTCCGGACGGTGGAGCGGAAGTACGAGGGGCCGGACGCGCTCGAGGCGAGCTTCAAGATCGCGGACTGCCTCTACTACCTGCACGAGCTCGACGAGGCGCACGCGCGGCTCGAGGCGATCCTGCGCCGCGACGGCCTCGACCCGGCGCTGCGGATCCGCGCGCTCGCACAGCGCGGCGTCCTGGAGCTCGAGGGCGGCAAGACCGAGGACGCGGAGAAGAGCTTCCGGCTCGCCCTCGGCGCGTGGCAGGGCGCGAGCGACCAGGAGCGGCTCGACCCGTACTACCCGTCGCTCGCGCAGTACTACCTCGGCGAGACGTACCGGACCTGGTTCCGCGCGCTGCCGCTCGATCCCTCGAGCGGAGACGAGGAGCGGCTCCGGCAGGACCTGGAGCACAAGGCCGAGATGCTGCTGTCGGCGCAGGGCCACTACCTCCGCGCGATCCGGATGGGCGACGACCGCTGGGCGGTCGCTGCCGGCTTCCGCATCGGCGAGCTGTACGACGAGCTCCGGCGGCAGCTGCTCGACGCGCCGCTCCCGCCCGGCCTCGACGAGGAGCACGCGGCCGCGTACCGGTCGGAGCTCCGCAGGAAGGTGCGCGTCCTCGCCACGAAGGCCATCTCGGCGTACGACCAGACCCTCGCCCGCGCCGCCCGGTCCGGCGTGGACGACCTGCGCTTCCTCTCGGACGCGCAGGAGTCGCTGGCGCGCCTCAAGTCCGCGCTCGCGGAGGACGCGCCGCCGGGGACGTGAGGGGCAACTCGGGATCGAATCACATCGGCACGTTCCGAGTGCGCTCGTGCGTCCATCCGCCAGCAGCCCGATCGCCGACTGAAGCGGAGAAAGCCGGACCGGGCCTTCGCGCCGGAGCGCAGGGACCGGGCGTTTCGTACGGACCGGCCCGCAGTACTTTAGCCGGCCTGTCACGGATCGCGTGCGGCCCCCCTCACCCCGGCCCTCTCCCCCCGCTGCGCTTCGCTTCGCGGGGGGAGAGGGAGGGATCTGGTGTGCCGGGCGAAGAGGACCAGCGCGAGGTCCGCGTCGAGGTCGGAGCTCGGGGTCGGGCGAGGGCGAGCGGCGAGGGCGAGCGGCGAGCGGCGAGCGGCGAAAGCGAGGCCGGGATCGCGAACGCCAACAGGCGCCGCGCCATACAGTCGGGGAGGCCCCCTCGCCCGCGCGCAGCCGCGTCGCTGCGTACGGACCCGATCGACAATACTTCAGCCGCGGTGCACGCGACGTGACACGCGAGCGCCCCACGGAACCGTTCGCTTCGCGCGACGCACGCCACGCCCGGGCGCGAGCGTGGCGCGTCCGGGCGTGCCGCGGCCCCGCGCGCTTCGGCGCCCGATCGACCTACGGCGCCCGGTCGCGAGTCCGCGGCGAGCACGGACGAGGGGGCCTCCACGCCGGCGCGGCGCCGTACCCCGGAGCGCCCAGCACCCGTCGCCGGGCGGACGCGAAAGTGAATGGGACCGAGATCGCTGACGGGAAGGCGCGAATGCGAACGTGACCCAAGGTGGCGCCGGTCACCGTCGCGGCTTGACGTTCAACACGGTTGCTCTCCCCCCGCTGGCACGGGGGGAGAGCGGGTACATCTCCAAGCCGATTCGAGCTTCCCGTTCGCGTCCGCGCTCGCGCTTCCCGTTCGCGCCCGCGCTCGCGCCAGTTCGCTTCTCGCGCTCCCGTTCGGGCGCGCGACGCGCTCCTGGAGAAGCAGCTCGACCCGACCTTCGAGGGCTCCTACAGCTCGCCCTTCGAGTCGACGGCCCGGAAGCCGATCCGCACCGCGCCCCAGTGCACGCCGCGGACGAAGACCGGCACCGAGAGATCCACCATCGTCTCGCCCGTGTCCCGCTGGTAGCGCTGGATGAGGAACGCGGCCTCGTTCTGCGCCGCGGCGAGCCCGGTCCGGTCGTTGAAGATGCGCTTCGTCCGGTTGTTCACGAGGTCGCTCGCCATGTTCCCGGTGAGCGGGAGCGAGTATCGCTGGTTGTGCGTCGGGAGGTAGCCGTACCGATCGACCATGACCGTGAAGATGATGGTCGGCGAGCGCGCGAGGATGCTCTCCTCGACGCCGAGGATGTCGCGGTCGGAGAGGCGGTCCCAGTCGGTCGTGAACTTGGGCGGGTCCGTGTTCGGCACGGGGTAGTAGAGGAAGCTGAACAGCTGGTCCTGCGTGACCTCCTTGCTCGCGATCCACCGCTCCAGCGTGTCGGTGCAGCGCCGGGCGAACTCGTTCGCGAGCGCGAGCATCTCCCGGTCCTGCGCCGAGAGGCCGTCGACCACGGCGGCGGGGACCGGCTTCGGCGCCCGCTGGGCGCGGGCGGTGGCGGGGGCCAGGGCGGCGAGCGCCAGGCCGAGGATCGCGCAGACCTCGAGGACGGAACGCTTCATGGTGTCGTCTCCTCCGGTGGCGGTCAGTGGCCGAGGCGCGTCATCGCGGCCTTCATGCTGACGCGCAGGCGGTCGATCGTCTTGGTGAGCCGGCCGATCTCGTCGACGGACGGCGACTTGACGGGCGTGTCGAGCTCCTCGCCCAGGCTGATCCGGTCGGCGGCCTCGGTGAGCGCGACGACCGGCTTCATCGCCCCGTGGACCACGAGGAACATGGCCCCCACGGTCACGAGCGCGAACATCCCGAACACCGCGATCAGGATGCCGATGAGCTGGCGCTGCCGGCCGGCGATGCGCTCCATCGAGACGGCCACCCGGAACCCGCCCCAGTGCTTCCCCTTCACGTAGATCGGCGAGGACACGTCCCACATCGTCTCGCCCGTGTCGCGGTTGTAGACCTGCAGCAGGCTCGGCTGCAGGTTCTTCGCCGCGGCGATGCCCACCGGGTCGTCGAAGATGCGCTTGGTGCGGTTGCCGGAGAGGTCCTTGGACGCGTCGCCGGTGAGGGGCTTCTGGTAGCGCGTGTTGTGCGTCGGCAGGTAGCCGTTCTCGTCGACGCCGACCGCGAACACGAAGTCCTGGTGCTCGAGGAACTTGTCCTGGAACACGAGCACCGCGCGGTCCGTCAGCGCGTCGTACCGGGTGTGGAACTTGGGCTTGTCGCCCCAGTCGTGGCCCTTGATCGGCGCGTAGCTCCGATCGAACACGTCGTTCACGGTCACGAGCCCCGCGTCGATCGCGCCGTCGAACACGTCGCCGTACTGGCGGGCGCCGATCGCGGCCGCTACCCGGGCCTTCTCGAGCGTGAGCTCCTCCATCTGCCGCGTCTGGTGGACGGTGATGACGGTGGCGGCGATCGCGGTGAGCGCGAGCGCCAGGACCGCGAGCTTCAGCGACACCTTCGCGCCGAGGCTCCTTCGGACCGCGAGAACGATGGACATCTCCTGACCTCCAAGAGTCGATCCAGGGGGTGGCCTGCTCTTCGGCTATCGGCTCTGCAGCGTGCTGCGGAACTTGGCCCGATCGTCGGCGTCCTCGATCTGGCCCGCGAGGTCGTCGAGGAGCGGCCCCGCGGAAGAGAGCGCGAACGGCGCGTCCGGCGACACGCGACGGACCGCCTCCTCCACGTACACCTTCGAGATGGGACCCACGTGACGCGCGAGCTCCTTCGCGCAGCGGGAGAGGAACGCGCCCGCCGCGGGATCCGCGACCGCCACGCGCGAGAGGCCGACGCTCGAGATCTTCGACCAGCTCAGGCCGGAGTTCGCGAGCACCGGCTTCGACTCCGACGGCAGGTGCGCCGACGAGGACGCCGCGGGCGGCGCGTGGGCGGCCGCCGCGAGGTCGTGCACCGAGGACGCGCCGGGGCCCGGGGGTGCCCCCTCGTCGAGCGCCTTCTTCAGCTTCGTCGCGGCGACCCGGATCGCCACCGTCGCGAACGAAGGGTTCAGCGCGGCGTCGGCGACGAGCGCGAGCACGTGCGTCTGACCGTCGCGGGCCGCGCCGAGGTTCCGGAGGAGGAGCTTGCCGTCGGCGAACTGCGCCGTGAGCCACTCCCAGTCGCGCTGCTGCAGCTGGACCGCGTCGGTCGCCCTCACGAGCGTGGCGCTGACCTGCTCGCAGAGCGCGCGGTCGTAGACGGCGTGACCGCGGGACGCGACCAGCCGGCCGGCGCCGTCGAACACGAGCGTCGCGCTCACGCCGGAGAGATCGAGCAGCGCCTGGAGGATGTTCTCCATGATCAGCCTCGTCCTTGCAGGGATGTCTCGAGAGCCTTCTCGACGCCGGCGTGGGCCGCCGCCGGCTCGACCGCCGCGGTCAGCACCGACCCGCCGCGGACGGCCAGGACGTGGGCGCGGTTCGCGCCCGCGAACGTGATCCGCTGCAGCGCGCCGAGGCCGAGGTGCTCCCCCGCCTCGAGGAGGCTCGTCACGACGAAGCCGGCGACCGCGGCGACCGTCTCGCCGTCCTCCTCGCGGAGGGCGTCGAGGAACGTGCCTCCGACGTCTCCCAGCACGGCGCTCCTCACCTCGGGGAGGCCGGCGATCAGCGCGAGCTCGGACATGGGTCGCTCCGTCGTTGTGCGACCGGCGCCTCACGGCGCGCCGGCTCTTCGGTCCAGGTCACGGCTTTCCTCTCGGCCAGGGCGGCAGGCCCGCGCCCCGGCGGCAAGCGTCGATCACGTCGATGACCTCCGTCGGCGGCCACCGGTCCGGCCGGCGCGGCAGCGTCGCCGGCGCGGCCGGGGACCAGCGCTCCCGGTCCGACGCCGCCCAGGCGTGCCACGACGAGAGCGTCCGGCGGCGCTCCGCGGCCGCGAGCCACAGCATGTTCTCGGCGATCCGGTTCACGCGCTCGAGCGCGCCCTCGGACCGGAGCGCCAGGAGGAGCAGCGCGTCCGGGGAGACGAGGATCGGCGGCGCACGCGGCGCGAGCGCCGCGTCGATCCACCCGCGGACGTGAGCGCCGATCTGCGCGCGGTCGAGGGCGGGCACGGCGACGAGCGTGAAGGCGTCGCCCCGGAGCGAGACCCCGGCGCGGGCGAGCGCCTCCGGGACCGCCGGCTCCGCGGCGAGCAGCAGCTTGAACGAGCGCGACCAGAGCGCCGCCTCGACGATGCGCACGAGGGCGCGCGGCGCGGCCTGCGTCGCGGGCACGCCGTCCAGGACGACGACCGGCGGCGCGCCGCGCGCGTGGTGCTCCTCGGTGAACCGCGCGACGAGCGCGTCCAGGCTCGCCTCGTCCGACGCCTCCTCGGGCACGCCGGCGGCGCGGCAGAGCCTCTGCAGGCAGGTCCGGCCCTCCCCGTCCGCGCCGGCGTCGAGCGCGATCGCGAGCCGCTCGCCGGAGAGCTCCGCCGCCGCCTGGCGGGAGAGCGCGCCGCAGCCGCTGTGCGGGCCGCCGCTCAGGAGCAGCACGGTCACGTCGTCGCGCGCCCACTCCGCGACGCGCGCCCGCACCGCCGCGAGCGGCTCGACGACGGAGGCTCCCTCGTCCGCGGGCACCGCCCCGGCGAACGGCCGGAGCCGGAACCCGAGCACGTCGGCGAGCGGCCCCGTCGCGCGCTCCGCGGGCGCGCGCGCCGCCGCGCGCGGCGTCGCGGGGCGGCGCGCGGCGGGACGGTACCCGGGCGCAGCGCCCGCGCCGGGCGCGGCCACGAGCTCCTGCAGCACGCGCCGCCCGTCCCAGAGCAGCGTCTGCGCGGACGCATGCCGCTCCCGCGGAGCCTTCGCGAGCGCCCGGGCGACGAGCGCGGCGCACGACTCCGGGAGGTTCGGCACGAGCGTCCGCGGGTCGGGCACCGGCGCCCGGAGGTGCGCCTGCTCGACCGACGCGACGTCGGGGCCGGGGAACGGGGGCGTCCCGGTGAGCAGGTGGAAGTAGGTCGCCCCGAGCGCGTAGACGTCCGATGCGGGGCTCGCGGGCTCGCCGCGCCAGATCTCCGGCGCCGTGTAGTACGGCGTCCCGACGCGGACGTGCGCGTTGCCGGCCCCGACCTCCGCCGACCCGAGCGCCATGCCGAAGTCGCCGAGCTTCGTCACCCCGTCCTCGCCGACCAGCAGGTTCGCCGGCTTCACGTCGCGGTGGACGACGCCCGAGCGATGCGCGGCGTCGAGCGCCGAGGCGGCCTGGAGCAGCATGTCCGTCGCGACGTCGGGCGCGATCCTGCCGGCCTTCGCGACGAGCGCCTCGGCGGAGCTGCCGACCACGTACTCCATCGCGATGTAGCAGTGGTCGCCGTGCCGCGCGGCCCCGTAGATCTGCACGACGCGAGGGTGGTTGATGCGCGCGACGAGCCGCGCCTCGGCGAGGAACCACTGGACGGGATCCTGCCCCTTCGCCTCCGCGACGCTCCAGGAGAGGATCTTGATGGCGGTGGGGCGGAGGAGCGCCTCGTCCTTCGCGAGGTACACGATGCCCATCCGCCCGCGCCCGATGATCCGCTCGAGGCGATAGTTCCCGAGCTTCAGCCCCACGAGCTTCGTGAGGTCGGCGCCGTCCGGCTCGGGCGTGGCGATCGAGCGGGGCATGGGTCCCGTCACGGCTTCGCGCCGGCCTCCGCGGGGCCGCGGGAGGCCTCGTCCATCTGCCGGAACACGTCGAGCAGCACCGCCTGCGGATCCACCGAGACGGGGAGCTCGCCGGGTGCGGCCTCGCCCTCGAGCTCGCGGCTGAACGCGAACTCACCGTCCTTCCAGGAGACGAGCTCCCGCACCACGAGCGCGATCTGGCGCTCGAGCGCCTCCTGCACGGCCCCGGCGTCGACGAGGCCGTCGCGGACCAGCCGCGCGCCGACGACCTGATCCGTCTGCTCCGCGCCGGCCGGGACCGCGCGGAGCGCCTGCGACCCGAGCTTCCCGGCGCGGACGAGGAGGTCCGCGACGCCGGGCGTCGCCGGCGACGCCGCGCCGGTGATGAAGCCCTCCCGGAAGCGCAGCGCCCCCATCCCCGCGGCGGTGCTGCACACGAGGAGCCCTGTACGGCGGGCGGTCCGGAGGAACTCGAGGAGATCGGGCAGCGCGAACACGCTCAGCCGTCCCGAGAAGACCGACTCGGTGCCGCCGGTCGCCGCCTGCTGCGCGCGCGCCAGGATCGACGACGACGACGGCCGCTGCGCCGGCGGGACCTCGGTGGCCGCTGGCCCTGCGACGACCGCACGCGGCGACGGCGGCTCGCCGCCGGTCTCGCGGGCGTTCGCGATGCAGCCGAGCCCCAGCATCACCGACGCGCGGTCGCCCGGCGAGAGCTCCTGCGAGAGCAGCGCCCGGAACATGCCGGCCGCGTCGTCGTACTTGCCGATCTTGAGGAGCATCCACGCCAGCGCCTCGCGCGCCTGGAGGAAGCCGGGCGACGTCCCGGCGATCCGCGCGAGCGCGCGGATCGAGCGCGCGCTCGGCGGCGCGTCGTGCTCGTGGAGGAACTCGGCGGCGTCGGCGCGCCCGACCTTGCCCTGCCGGATCGCCTCGATGAGGGCCCGCACGCGGTCCGCGGCCGGCGTGCGGAGCGGGCCGAGCAGCGCCTCCGCCGCGGCGAGATCGTCCCGCAGCAGGGCGCGCCGCGCCAGGAAGATCGGCGGCTCGTCCCAGGCGGGATCGCGCGCCGCCGCCTGGCGGGCGGCCTCGGCGGCCTCGTCCTCGCGCTGGAGCAGCGCGAGGATCCGCGCCTCGGCGAGCCAGGTCTGCGCGAGGCCCCAGGTGTCGGCGATCCGCTCGAAGCGGCCGCGCGCCTCGGCGAGCCACGCGAGCGCGCGGGCGGGGTCGCGGTCGTGCGCGAGCACCTCCGCGGCGACCCACTGGCTCACCGCGCGCGCCTCGATGTCGAGCTGCCGCCCGAGCTCCAGCGACTCCTTCACGTGGGCGCGCGCGGTCGGGAAGCTCCCTCGCTTCAGCGCGGCCCGCGCGCTCCAGTGCAGCGCGAGCCAGCGGAACGAGAGGTTCTGCTGCGACGGGGCGGCGAGCTCCCGCAGGATCCGGTCCCCGCCGACGCCGTCGCCCGCCATCACGCTCCCGACGCCCTCGAGGAGCAGCTCCAGCGCGTGCGCGCACTCCGCGGCGGGCAGCGGCTCGCTCCCGGGACGGCGCGCGCCGGCCGCCGCGGGCGCGAGCAGGTCGCGCTGGCGCGCGACGGCCTCGGTGAGATGGCCGCGCACGAGCGCCCTGCGCAGCGCGGCCCATGCATCGGGGCCCTGGCCGCCCCGGTCCGTCGCTCCCGCCGGCGCGGCACGGTCGGGCCGCCGCTCGACGACCTCCCGGGCCTGGCCGGACGGCGCGGGCGCGACGGTCGGAGCGGGCGGCGCCGCCGCTCTCTCCGCGGACCTCGGCGGCGCCGCCGGCGCGGTCGGATCCCCGGGGCGCACCCACGCGCTCGCCACGGCCTCCACGGCCTTCGTCGCCCGGAACGGATCGACGGCGACGAGGAGGAGCGCGTCGGGCCGGATGGCGGCCACCATCGCGGCGCCGGGGCCCTTCACGACGAGCAGCTCGAGCCCGGCGAGCCCGACGACGCTCCCGGCCGCGGCCAGGTCGGCGACGACGGAGGCGGCGGTCGCGACGGTCTCCGCCGGGAGCCGGGCGCCCGGCGTGCCCGCGAGCACGCGGCCTTTCAGATCCGCGGTGACGGCCGCGCGGACCTCGGACAGCCCATCGAACGAGGGTGGGAGGGTCATTCAGGACGTCGGCCGCGGAGTCGCGCGGTGCACGAGCGCCATCGCAGCCGGCGAGGACGTCCGCCGGTCGGCAACGCGCTCCGATGGGGATGCGGTGAACATCGGCGGCCCCTGGGTGGATCGAGCTGCACTTACGCGGCGATCAGTCCTGCACCGTCAGGCGATGGTAGGGACCGCGCGTGCGACGTGTCAATATGTCGCACGTTCACGGCACACACGGCGGGCCGCCACGAGACTCATTCCCGTGCGAGCTGCCGGACGCGGAGCCCGCGCGCGGCAAGCAGGGCCAGCAGGCCGCGATCGCCGACCAGGTGGCCTGCGCCGACGACGGCGAGGTGGACCCTCGGCGCGCCCGCGAGGGGCGCGAGCTTCTCCGCCATCGCGCGGTTCCGCGACCAGAACATCGCCTCGTAGGCGGGCGCGAGCACCGGATCGCCCAGATCCTCGAACGCGATCGCCTCGAACGTGGCGGTGTCCCCGGCGTGCCACGCCGCGGCGGCGGCGCGCGCGTGCTCCACCGTGCGCAGGCCACGGTGCAGCGACTTCGCGAGCGCGTGCAGGTCCACGGCCTCCGGCGTGCCCGTGAGCGCCGCGAACTGCTCGTCCGCCGTCTCGAGCTCGACGATGTCGCGCTTGCCCCGGGACCGGTCGAGGAGCCTCGCATCAAGGCCTGCCTTCTCGTCGAACCCCGCTGCCTTCAGATCGAAGAACGCGAGCATCATCGAGACGAGCCACGGGCGCATGCGGTCCGCGGCCGACTGCGGGAACCCCACGCGGTCGAGCTCCGCCGCGAGCAGTACCCGCGTCTCGTCGTCGAGGCGCGCGAACAGCGTCTGCGTCGGCGGGTACATGCCCTTCTCCAGGACCAGCTTCTGCATCTCGGCCGGAGACACGCGCTTCGGATCGAGCTCGACGACCAGGACCTCCGCGCGAGCGAGCGCCGCCTCGAACGACGGCGGAAGCTCGAACGTCTCGTCGCGGCCCAGGTGCATCGAGCCGGTCAGGTACAGCGGCCGGCCGGGCGCGTCCGGCCGCGTGATCTCCCACAGGAACGCGCGGGGCGCCGGCGCGGCAGCCACCGCCACGGGCGCAGCAGCGGGCGCGGGCCGCGCGCCGGCGCAGGCGGAGAGAGCGGAGAGGAGCGCGGCGGAGAGGGCGAGCGCGGCGGACGTGCGGCTGGGGCGGGAGCGCATGGAACCCGAGCAAACCATCCGGCGCGCGCGGCGTCCAGCCGCCGCACGAGGGAGCTTCACCGTGAGTGCATCTCCCCGGTGGCCCACGCGACGACGTGCCAGCCCGCGAACACGACCGCGGCGGTGACCGCGAGCACCGCGGCGAGGACCCCCGCGACCACGAGGGCGCTCGATCTGCCGGCGCGGGCGGGCGCCGCCGACCACGCGTCGAGCAGCGCCGCGTTCCGCAGGTTGGCGCGCCAGGCGACGTCGAACAGGTCCCCGAGCACCGGGACCGCGCCCACGACGGAGTCGATCGCGAGGTTCAGCCCCATCCGCACGAGGACCGCGGGCGGGGCGCCGAGGCGGTGCGCGACGACGACGATCCACGCGCCGAGGAGGCTCCCCGCGAGGTCGCCGAGGCCGGGGAGGAGGCCGAGGAGCGGATCGAGGCCGACGCGGATGCCGGTCCCCGGGATCACGAACGCCGCGTCGAGCCAGCGGGCGAGCCGGCGCACGTCGTCGAGCCGGCGCGCGTCCCGCGCCGCTCCCACCGCGTCCCGTTCCCGCCGCATCCTCGTGTTCTAGGGTGGCCCGGGCCGGAAGGCTACGCCGCGGGCAGCTCGCCGCGGTAGAGCCCGTCCAGCTCGGCCGCGAACCGCCGCTCGATCACCTTGCGCTTGAGCTTCTGCGACGGCGTGACCTCGCCCTCGGTCTCGCTGAACTCCCGCGGCACGATGGCGAAGCGCTTCACGGTCGCGAAGCGCGGCAGGGCCGCGTTCATCCGGTCGAGGTCGCGCTGCACGATCGCCCTCACCTCCGGGAGGAGCGCGAGCTCCGCGACCGGCGCGCCGGCGCGGCCGTGCTCCCCCGCCCACCGCGCGAGGGCCTCCGGGTCGAGCGTGACGAGCGCGGTGACGTAGTTGCGGCGGTCGCCGTGCACGAGCACCTGCGACACGAGCTGCGACACCGCCTTGAGCCGCGACTCGAGCTCGGCCGGCGCGATGTACTTGCCGCCCGACGTCTTGATGAGGTCCTTCTTGCGGTCGGTGATGGCGAGGAAGCCTTCCGCGTCCACGAACCCGACGTCGCCCGTGTGGAGCCAGCCGTCCGCGTCGAGGGCCTCGGCCGTCTGCTCGGGCAGCCCGTGGTAGCCGCGCATGATCCACGGCCCGCGCATCAGGATCTCGCCGTCCTCGGCGATCCGGACCTCCACCCCGGGGAGGGCCGGGCCGACGGTGCCGATCTTCCGGGCCCGCGGCAGGTTGCAGTGCGTCGCCGCGGAGGACTCGGTGAGGCCGTAGCCCTCGAGGATCACGACGCCCATCGCGTCGAACAGCTCCGCGATCTGCTTCGAGAGCGGCGCCGAGCCGGAGATGAAGAACTGGAGGCGCCCGCCGAACAGGTCGCGCACCTTCCGGAACACGAGCCGGTCGGCGATCGCGAGCTGCGCCGCGAGCACGGGACCGGGGGGCCGGCCGGCGCGGCGAAGGCGCGAGGCGTCGAGGCCCACGCCGATCGCCCAGCGGAAGATCCCCGCCTTCACCGGGCCGCCGGCGCGGGCGTTGGTCAGGACCTTCGCGTGGACCTTCTCGAAGATGCGCGGCACGGCGCAGACGAACGTGGGCCGGATCCGGCCGAGGTTCTCGACGAGCCGCTCGATCCGCCCGTCCACGGCCGTCGGGAACCCGATCCGGAGCTGGGCCGTGCCGATCATCTTCCCGAACGAGTGCGCGAGGGGGAGCCAGAAGAGCTGGAGCACGTCCGGGTGATCGAGGATCCCGGACTGCTGGACGGAGCGCGACTGCTCCACCCAGCAGGAGTGGGTGAGCTCGACACCCTTGGGGCGCCCGGTCGTGCCCGACGTGTAGAGGAGCGTCGCGAGCGCGTCGGGCCGCACCGCGGCCGCGGTCTCCTCGAACGCGCCGGGATGGGCCGCGTCCCACGCGCGCCCGCGCGCCTCGAGATCCTCGAGCCCGATCACCCAGCCGTCCGGGGACGGCGCGCCGTCGAACGTCACGACGTGCCGGAGCGCCGGCAGCTCGCCGCGCCGGGACGCGAGCTTCGCGACCTGCGCCGCGTCCTCCGCGAACGCGACCACCGCGCCGGAGTCCGAGAGGATGAAGGCGCACTCCTCCGCGGTCGTGGACGGGTAGATCGTGCTCGTCGCGCCGCCCGCGCACAGGATGCCCAGGTCCGCGAGGATCCACTCGATCCGCGTCTGCGAGAGGATCGCGCAGACCTGCTCGCCCTCCAGGCCGAGCGCGCGCAGGCCGGAGGCGATCGCCCGGACCCGCGCCTCGGTGTCGGCCCAGGTGAGGCTCCGCCAGGCGCCGTCCGGCGCGGGGTAGCGGAACGCCTCGGCGGCGGGCGTCCGGCCCACGCGATCGAGGAAGAGCTCGGGGACGGTGCGCGGGTCGTCGGTCACGAGGCGGATCCTCCGGAGAGCGGGACTCTAAATCGAAGCCGGCCAGCGGGCGACCGGAAGCCGACGCCCCGGAGGAGCCCGCCCGGAGATCGTCCGCCGCAGCGCTCGGCCATCCGCTTGAGCGGCGTACGCTCGCATACGCCTGTACGCTTGACAGGACTTCCGTCCGCTAACTAGGATTACCGTCCACTACAGCGGAACCCCGATCCTCCGAGGAACGAACCCCATGGCGATCCCCCCGAACCGGAAGCTTCGCTTCGAGACCTTGCAGGTCCACGCCGGCCAGGAGCCCGCGCCGGGCACCAACGCCCGCGCGGTGCCCATCTACCAGACGACGTCCTACACGTTCGACTCCGCCGACCACGGCGCGAACCTCTTCGCGCTGAAGGAGTTCGGCAACATCTACACGCGGATCATGAACCCGACGACGGACGTCTTCGAGAAGCGGGTCGCCGCGCTCGAGGGCGGCGTCGCGGCCCTCGCCACGGCGTCCGGCCAGGCGGCGCAGTTCCTCGCCATCGCGAACATCGCGCAGGCAGGCGACAACGTCGTGTCGACGAGCCGCCTCTACGGCGGCACCTACAACCAGTTCAAGGTCACCTTCCCCCGCCTCGGCATCGGCGTGAAGTTCGTCGACGAGGACGACCTCGCCGCCGTGCGGAAGGCCATCGACGGCAAGACGAAGGCGATCTACGTCGAGTCGATCGGCAATCCGGCCGGCAACGTGCCGGACTTCGAGGCGCTCGCCGCGCTCGCTCACGAGAACGGGATCCCGCTCATCGTCGACAACACGTTCGGCGCCGGCGGCTACCTGGTCCAGCCCATCGCCTGGGGCGCCGACGTCGTGGTCGAGTCCGCCACCAAGTGGATCGGCGGCCACGGTACGTCCATCGGCGGCGTGATCGTCGACTCCGGCAAGTTCGACTGGGCCAGGAGCGGGAAGTTCCCGGCCTTCACCGATCCGTCGCCCGGCTACCACGGCCTCGTCTTCAACGACGTGTTCGGGCCGAAGGGGCCGTTCGGCAACATCCAGTTCATCATCCGCGCCCGCGTCGAGGGGCTCCGCGACCTCGGGCCGGCGCTCTCGCCGTTCAACGCGTTCCTGCTCCTGCAGGGCCTCGAGACGCTCTCCCTCCGCGTCCAGCGGCAGACCGACAACGCGCTCGCGCTGACGAAGTGGCTCAAGACGCACCCCTCCGTGGCCTGGGTGAACTACACGGGGCTCGAGGATCACCCGCACCACGCGCGGGCCCGCAAGTACCTCCGGAACGGCTTCGGCGGCGTCTTCACCTTCGGCATCAAGGGCGGGTTCGAGGCCGGCAAGAAGTTCATCAACGCGGTGAAGCTCTCCTCTCACCTGGCGAACGTGGGCGACGCGAAGACGCTCGTCATCCACCCCGCATCGACGACGCACCAGCAGCTCTCCGACGCCGAGCAGAAGAGCGCCGGCGTGACGCCGGACCAGGTCCGCGTCTCCCCGGGCATCGAGCACCTCGACGACATCAAGGAGGACTTCGAGGAGGCGTTCCGCGCCGCGCGGTAGGCGGACGCGTCCACGGCGCCTTCCGGTGCGCCCCGCATCCCGGTGGCGCGTCGGAGGATCGGGAGAGGGCCCCGGCGTCGGGGCCCTCTTTTTTTCATTCGCGCGGCAAGCGTTCGTTTACGCGTCCCGCGGGCCAGTGTCGCCGGATCGTGCGCCGTGAGGGAAATGCCCCAGGCGCGAGCCCCACGGGGCGATCGCCACCCCGGACGACGGCTGCGGCGCCGGCTGGGCGGAGCGGCGCGAAAGCACCGTCGGCGTGCTCCGGTCCCGCGCCCGGGACCGGCCCGCCGGAGCCCGGCGGGTGGTGCCGTCGTTGCACGAGGCCCCGCGCACGTTCGCATCCTTTCCACCCACGAGGTCCCGCATGTCCCCGCTCACGAAGTCCTCGCTCGCACTCGCGCTCACGATGTGCGCGGCGCTCGCCCTGCCCGCCCGCGCCCAGAGCGTCGCCGGCAAGAAGGTGCTGTTCGTCAACTCGTACCACGAGGGCTACCCCTGGTCGGACGGCGAGGAGCACGGGGCCAGCGCCGCGTTCCAGGGCAGCGGCGTCGAGCTCCGCTTCTTCCGCATGGACACGAAGCGCCACCAGGACGAGGCCTTCCGGAAGCAGGCCGCCCAGAAGGCGAAGGCGGAGATCGAGGCCTTCAAGCCCGACCTCGTCATCGTGGCCGACGACCCCGCGGTGAAGTACGTGCTCGAGGCCCAGTTCAAGAACGCGAAGGTGCCGTTCGTCTTCTGCGGCGTGAACTGGGACGCGTCGAAGTACGGCCTCCCGTACTCGAACGCCACCGGCATCGTCGAGGTCGCGCCGGTGAAGGCGCTCGTGTCGAACCTGCGCGCGCTCGCGAGGGGCGGCCGCGTCGGTTACCTCACCGTGGACTCCGAGACCGAGCGGATCGAGGGCCCGTCGTACGCGAAGACCCTCGGGGCGCCGTTCGCGACCGACCTCTACGCGAAGACCTTCGCGCAGTGGAAGGAGGGCTTCCTCCGCATGCAGACGGACGCCGACCTGATCCTGCTCGGCAACGTCGCCGGCATCAACGACTGGAACGAGGCCGAGGCGAAGGCCTTCGTCCTCGCCAACGCGAAGGTCCCGGTGGGCGCCGCGTACGACTTCATGATGCCGTACGCCATGCTCGGCCTCACGAAGATCGAGGAGGAGCAGGGCGCCTGGGCGGGCCAGACGGCGCTCCGCATCCTCCGCGGCGCCTCGCCCGCTTCCATCCCGGTCGCGACGAACTCGCAGTCGAAGATCTTCATGAACGTGAAGCTCGCGCAGGCGGCGAAGATCGTGTTCCGCCCCGAGATCGTCCGCAGCGCGCAGGTGGTCCAGTAGGCCGGCGGGGTCGCGCCGCCGCCCGACCGGCGGCGGCGCGCCCGCGCTCCACCCCGGGGGCACACCGCACATGCTGATCCGCACCAAGCTGAGCCTCATCCAGTCCCTCCTCATGACCGCCTGCCTCGCGGTCATCGTCGCGGTCATCTACGGCTCGGCGTCCCGGCTCATCAACGAGAAGGACGACGCGCTCTACGGCGAGCGCCTGGACGGGATCACCGGCCAGATCGAGGCCGAGCAGGCGAACCTCCAGCGCACCGGGCTCGCCGGCGTGGACGCGTACGTCGAGGGGGCGCAGAAAAGCCTCCTCGAGGTGCTCGTGAAGCGGTACGGCGAGACGCGCTCCGAGGCGGTGCGGTTCTTCATCCTCGATCGCGCCGGGAAGGTGATCCATCACCCGACGATCGCCGCCGGGGCCGCCCTCGGCGTCGACGCCGCCGTCCTGGGCGCCGAGAAGGGGACGGTGCGGACGACCCTCGACGGCCAGCCGACCTGGGTCGCGTGGCACCGCGACGACGCGTGGGGCTGGACGGTCGGCTACGCGGTCGTCGAGGCCCACAAGTACGCGGCGCTGCACGCCTTCGTCCGCGAGCTGCTCGCCATCAGCGTCGTGTCCGTCGCGGTGATGCTCGCGATCACCTTCGCCGCCGTGAAGCGCATGCTCGCGCCGCTCGGCGGCGTCGTCGCCGCGGCGGAGCGGATCGGCGCCGGCGACATGTCGGCGGAGATCGCGGGGGGCGGCCACGACGAGGCGGGCCAGGCGCTCGGCGCGATGCGGGACATGGCCGCGCGGCTCGGGCAGGTCATCGCCGAGGTCCGCGGCGGCGCCGACGCGATCCTCGCGGCGTCCACGCAGGTGTCGGCGACGGCGCAGACGCTGTCGCAGGGCACGGGGGACCAGGCCGCCTCGGTGGAGGAGACGACCACGCAGCTCGAGGCGATGAGCGGGTCCATCGAGCGGAACGCCGACGCGAGCCGCCAGACCGAGAAGGTCGCGGCGGGCGGCGCACGCGACGCGGGGGAGAGCGGCGCGGCGGTCGACGCGACGGTGAAGGCCATGCGCTCCATCGCCGAGAAGATCGGGATCGTCGAGGAGATCGCGTACCAGACGAACCTCCTCGCCCTGAACGCGGCCATCGAGGCGGCGCGCGCGGGCGAGCACGGGCGCGGCTTCGCGGTCGTCGCCTCCGAGGTTCGCAAGCTCGCGGAGCGCAGCCAGCGGGCCGCGAAGGAGATCGCCGGCGAGGCGGCGTCGAGCGTCGAGGTGGCGGAGCGGTCGGGCGTGCTGCTCGACGCGCTCGTGCCCGCCATCGAGCGGACGGCGAAGCTCGTCCAGGAGGTCGCGGCGACGTCTCGGGAGCAGGCGGCTGGCGTCGTCCAGATCAACCGCGCGATGGGGCTCGTCGACCAGGTGACGCAGCGGAACGCCTCGGCGGCGGAGGAGCTCTCCTCCACGTCGGAGGAGATGGCCTCGCAGGCGGAGGCGCTCCGCCAGCTCGTCTCGTACTTCCGGATCCCCGAGGCGAGCGGCGCGGGCGCGCGCCCGAACGCCGCCGCGGGCGGGCCCGGGGCGACGGTGCTGCGGCTCGCGCCGGCGCGCACGGCGGCGCCGGCGGCGTGAGGCCCCCACCCGCTCCGCGGGCGCCGTGCCGGGGCCGCCCCGGCGGCGCCCGCGCGTGCGCCGCAGCGCCCTGCCCCACCTGGCGCCTGTCCGCGATCCTCGTTCTGTGATTGGTGGAGGATCGGCCCGGGGTGCTCGCGACGATCGCGTCGGGCACCGGTCGGGCGGCGGGGGGACCCGTGACCGCGACGACGCCAGCCGGCTCCCGGGAAGGAACTCTCAGTGAAGGTCGCGCCTCGCCGGGCGAAGCGCCCGCCCCGGGGGCGGCCCCGTCACCGCGCCGCCGGATCCTGATCGCGCTCCCCGGGCTTCACCGCGTCCGCCGCGGCGCCGAGGTCGCGCTCGAGTCCATCGGCCAGCACCTCGCGGCGGCCGGGCACGTGGTGACGCTCGTCGGCTCGGGCCGGCCCGATCCCGCCCGCGCCTATCGCTTCCGGTCCAGCCCGTGTCTGCCCCGCGAGCGGCTCGAGCGGCTGCCGTCGATCCCGGTGCTCCGGACGGTCTACGCGTACGAGGAGCTCACGTTCGTGCCCGGGCTCGCCGTGCAGGCGCTGCGCGACCGTCACGACGTCACCGTCGCGTGCAGCTACCCGTTCACGAGCTGGACGCTGCGCGCGCTCCGCCTCGGACGGCGGTCTCCCGCGCACGTGTACGTCACCCAGAACGGCGACTGGCCCGCGTACGCGCGCAACAGCGAGTACCGGTTGTTCTCGTGCGACGGCCTCGTCTGCACGAACCCGGTCTACTACGAGCGGAACCGCGAGCGGTGGCGGTGCGCGCTCATCCCGAACGGCGTCGACGAGCGGGTGTTCGCGCCGGGGCCGCGGCGGACGCGGTTCGGCCTGCCCGACGCCGCCCCTGTCGCGCTCATGGTGAGCGCGCTCATCCCGAGCAAGCGCGTCGTGGACGGGATCCGGGCGGTCGCCCGCGTCCCCGGGCTGCACCTCCTCGTCGCCGGCGACGGCGAGCTACGCGCCGAGGTCGACGCGTGCGGCGCGGCGCTCCTCGGACGGCGCTTCCGGCGCGTCGCGATCTCCCACGAGGAGATGCCGGAGCTCTACCGCGCGGCGGACGTGCTGCTCCACATGAGCCAGGCGGATCCGTCGCCGCTGGCGTACGTGGAGGCGCTCGCGACGGGGCTGCCCGTGGTCGCGCACGACGAGCCCGTCACCCGCTGGACGTTCGAGGGCGTGGCCTCCCTCGTCGACACGACCGACGGCGCCGCGGTCGCCGCCGCGCTCGAGCGCGCCCTCGGCGCCACGTCCGCGGCGGAGGTGGCCGCGCGCCGGGCGCTCGTCGAGCGCCGCTTCACGTGGTCCGCGGTCGCGCGCCAGTACGCCGAGTTCTTCGAGGTGGTGCTCCGGGGCTCGCGGGGCTCGTAGCGCGTCGACCCTGCGTCAGCGGCGCACACCCCGAAAGCCCAGCCCGCCGGGTCGAGCCCGGAGCGTTGCGCAGGCCGCGGGGATCGTCCGAACATGGCCCGATGCTGCAGCAGCTCTCCTACGTCACGCGTCGGCTGCTCCGGCGCACGCTGCCGCTCACCGACGCGGCGGCGCGGAGCTGGGTGATCCACCCCGCGCAGCGGACGCGGCGGAGCCGCGCCTTCTTCCTCGACGGACAGCTCGATCGCGTCGAGGGGGTGCAGGAGGAGACGACGCGCGAGAACGAGGAGCGCCGCGTGCTCGGCTCCGCCGTCGAGCACGCCGCCACGCGAGGGCACGAGCTCCGCGACGCGGTCCTCGTCGGCGGGTCCGTGTACGCCGGCGGGTCGCGCCTCGCCCTGCTGCCGGGCTCCGCGGTCCCCGAGACCTTCCAGAGGCCGCGCGAGGAGCTGGCGACGGCCGCGCTCGACTGCACGTTCGTCGGCAACCGCTACTTCGGCCACTGGATCACGGACGACTGCCCGCTCCACCTCCTCGCCCGGGATCACGCGCCGCCCATCGGCGTCGTCCGGGCGCCGTACGCACAGGAGGAGGGCTACTGCGCGCTGTGGGGGCTGTCGCCGAGGAAGGTCCCGGGCGCGCGCGTGCGTTCGCTGCTCGTCTTCCAGGACTACGGCCAGAACGCTCACAAGCGCGGCCGGTACACGGCCCTGCGGACCGCGCTCGCGGCGCGCGTGGGCCCGCGGCGCCGGCGCGGCGTCTATCTCCGGAGGGGCACGACCGGGGTGCGCCGGCTGCTCGAGAACGAGCAGGAGATCGAGGCGCGCCTCGCCGGCCGCGGATTCGACGTCGTGGATCCGGTCGGCGGGTCGGCGGAGGACGTCGCGCGGGCCTGCGTCGGCGCGGCGTGCGTCGTGGGGGTCGAGGGCAGCGGGCTCGCCCACGGCGTCGTGGCCGTCGCGGACGGCGGCGCGATCGTGGCCCTGCAGCCGCCCTGGAGGTTCAACAACGTCTTCAAGGACTACGCCGACTGCCTCGACCTGCGGTACGGCTTCGTCGTCGGGACGCGCGCGGGGGACGGGTTCCGCGTGGATCCGGGAGAGCTGGAGCGTACGCTGGACCTCTGCGACCGCGCCTGACCCCACGGCCCCTTCTCCCGGCTCCGGCGCGCGGGTTAGGCTGCGCGCCCGATGCGCCTCCCTTCCGCCGGCCTCGCCGGCCCGGCCGCGCCGTTCGCCGTCGCCGTCGCCGTCGCGCTCGCCCTGCTCTCGCTGGCGGCCGCCGCCGTCGTCCTCGTGGCGCGCACCCGCGCCCGCGCTTCGACCCGCACGCTCGCCGAGGCGCTCGCCGCGGCGGAGCGCGAGCGGGAGGCCCGGGCTGCGGACTCGAGGCGGCTCCAGGCGATCATCGACTCGATGGCGGACGGCGTGATCTTCATCGACGCCGGGGACCGCATCGCGCTCGTGAACGCCGCCGGGCGCTCGCTGCGGAACCTCCGCGACGGGGAGCGGCGGCCGGTGAAGGAGTGTCACCCGCGCGCCACTCACGCGATGCTCGACCGCGTCATGGGCTACCTCCGCCGCGGGGACGACGCCGGGGCGGCCCACTCGATCATCAAGGAGCGGGAGGGCCGGTACGAGACGACCTATGCGGCCGTCAGGGTCGACGGCGCCTACGTCGGGACGGTGATGGTGATCCGGGACATCGCCGAGCGCCGCACGCTCGAGCGGCGGCTGCTCGACGCCGAGCGGCTCGCCGGCCTCGGGCAGATGTCGGCGCAGATCGCGCACGAGCTCCGGAACCCGCTGAACGTCATCGATGGTGCTGCGCAGTACCTCTCCCGGCGCTTCGCGGCCGATCCCGAGGTGCGCGAGTACGCCGGGCTCGTCGGCGACGAGGTGCAGCGGGTCAACCGGTTCGTCTCCGCGCTCCTCGGCGTCGCGCGGCCGGCCGAGCCGTCGTTCGCGCCCGTCGCCGTGAACCGGCTCCTCCGCGACGCGGCCCAGCGCGCGGCGGTCGCCCGCGGTCTCCCGGCGTCCGCGGTGTCCCTGGACCTCTCCCCGGACCTGCCGGTCCTCGACGTCGACGGCTCGATGATCACGGAGGCCCTGGTGAACCTCGTCCAGAACGCGCTCGACGCGGGCGGGACGACCCCGCCGGAGCTCGCGAGCCGCTACGAGGCGGACGGCGGCGACGGGGCCGTCGTCGTCGAGGTCCGGGACCGCGGCTGCGGGATCCCGCCCGACCAGCTCGACGAGGTGCTCCGGCCCTTCGTGACGACGAAGCCCACCGGCACGGGGCTCGGCCTGGTCGTGGTGGTGCGCGCGGTGGAGCAGCACCGCGGGCGGTTCGAGCTCGCGCCGCGCGACGGGGGCGGGACGGTGGCCCGGATCCGCTTCCCGGTCCGGCAGACCGTCTCGGGGGCGGCGCGGGGCTCGGGGGTGGCGGCGTGAGCGCCCCGGGCGGCGCGGAGGGGCTCGTCCTCGTCGTGGACGACGATCCCGGGACGCGGAAGGTGGCGCGCGCGAACCTCGCGCTCGAGGGGTTCGAGGTGCTCGTCGCGTCGTCGGGCGCGGAGGCGCTGGCCCGCCTCGCCGAGAGCGACCCGCTGGCGATGGTGTCGGATCTCAAGATGCCGGACGTGGACGGCATCGCCCTCATGGAGCGGGTGCACGCGCTCCGGCCGTCGCTCCCGGTCGTGCTCGTCACGGCGCACGCGACGGTCGAGACCGCGGTGCAGGCGATGCGGAAGGGCGCGCTCCATTACCTCGTGAAGCCGCTCCGCTTCGACGAGCTGGCGCTGGTCCTCCGTCACGCGGTCGCGCACGAGCGGGCCCGGCGCGACGTCCTCCGGCTCCGGGGCGAGCTCGAGCGCGCGGCGGGGTTCGAGGAGATCGTGGGCGGCTCGCCCGCGATGCGGGAGGTGTTCGCCACGGTCGAGCAGGTCGCGGCAGCCGACGCGACGGTGCTCCTCCGCGGCGAGACCGGGACCGGCAAGGAGCTCGTGGCGCGCGCGCTGCACCGGCGCTCCCCGCGCCGGGAGCGCCCGTTCGTCGCCGTGAACTGCACCGCGGTTCCGCGCGAGCTCATGGAGAGCGAGTTCTTCGGCCACGAGCGCGGCGCGTTCACCGGGGCCACGGCCCGCCGGGTCGGCCGGTTCGAGCAGGCCGACGGCTCGACGCTCTTCCTCGACGAGGTGGGCGACCTCGACCTCGCGATCCAGGCGAAGCTCCTCCGCGTCCTCCAGGAGCAGGAGATCACCCGCGTCGGCGCCGTGGACGCGCTGAAGCTCGACGTCCGGGTCGTCGCGGCGACCAACCGCGATCTCGAGGCGCTCGTCCGCGAGGGCCGCTTCCGCGACGACCTCTACTACCGCCTGAACGTGATCCCGATCCGCCTCCCGGCCCTCCGCGAGCGGGTGCAGGACCTCCCGCCGCTGCTCGAGCACTTCCTCGGCTCGTTCGGCCAGCGCTACGGGCGGCCCGTGCCGGTGCCGCCGCCCGAGCTGCTCGCGGCCGTGCAGGCGTATCCGTGGCCCGGGAACGTGCGCGAGCTGCGGAACCTCTGCGAGCGCGCGGTCCTCCTGGGGTGGTCCGCCGTCGCGCCCATCCTCCAGGGCGACGCCGGGCGCCCCGCGCCGGGCGCCGACGCGCCGCTCGCCGACACGAGCGTACCGCTCCTCGAGGCGCGCCAGCGCCTGGTGGAGCGGTTCGAGCGCGAGTACCTGACGAGGCTGCTGCGCGAGCACCGCGGCCGGATCGGCGAGGTCGCCCGCGCCGCGGGCATCGCGGAGCGGAACCTCTACGAGAAGATGAAGGCCTACGGGCTGAGCCGCGACGACTACCGCTGAGGCGGGAACGGCGCGCGCTCCGGCGCGGCGACCGGGAGGGCCGCGAGCGTGGCGAGGAGGGCGCGCGCGATCCGGTCCTGCGCCGCGGCGACGAGGTGGCCGCCGTCGTCGGTGTACGCCGGCGCGAGGGCGAGCGTCGACGTCCCCCGCCACTCGGCCCGGGTGACGGAGCCGTCCGGTGCGGTCGCCTCGAGGCGCGCGAGATCGAACAGCGGCGCGCGGCCGCCGTACTCGGCCCGGAGCCGCGCGTTGAACGCCTCTCGGCGAGCGTTCTCGAGGAGGCCGTACGGCGGCTTGCCGAGCGCGCCCTTCACCAGGGCGCGGGCGCCGCCCTGCACCGTCGTGAGCGGGACGGTGACGTGCACGAAGGTCGTGCGGGGGTGCCGCCGCGCGAGCTCCGCGAGCGCGGTCCGGTAGACCTCGAACAACGCGTCGGCGTCGGTGTCTGCGCCGAAGTCGGCCCAGCAGAGCTTCACGAGCGCGACGTCCGGGGGCGGCCCCTCGAGGCGGGCGAGCAGCGCCGCGAACGCGTCGAGCTTCGTGCGTGGCGCGCCGTTCTCGCCGACGAGCGCGTGGGAGAGGCCCGGCGCCAGCGGGCCCGCGCCGCGGACCTCGGTGACACCGAGGACGCCGCCGTGCGCGGCCGAGAGCCGCGCGACGCCCGCGAGCACGTTCCCGCCCACCGACTGGTGACCGAACAGGACCCGGAGCCGCGCAACGCGGGCCAGGTCGTCCCCGAGCTTCGCGTTCGCCGCGTCGCCGGCGGGCACCTGCACCGCCGCCGCCGCGACCAGGGTCGCCGCCACGCCGACCACCACAGGGAACAGGACGCTCATCGCCGACCCCCCTTGGCCGCGAAGACCGAGGCCCCCGCGCGAGGACGCGTGCCCCCGGCGAGGAGGACGCGCTCCGTCTCGGCCCCCCGGCGAGCGAAGTCGGATCGCTTGTACGCCGCTGCCGGACGGCGTGTCAAAGCTCGCGCGCGTCCCGCCACGCTGGCGCGCGCACGCGCTCCGCCCCGCCGAGGGGGCCTGGCCGCGCGGGGCCTCACCGGACCGCGGGCGGCATCGTTACCGTGGCGTGCGCCCGCGCGCCCGAGGGAGCCGCCGTCGCAGAGGAGCCGCGCCACGTGCCAGGCCGAGTCCGGCTGGGTCGGATCGAGATCGACGCGCTCGACACGAGCGAGGCGATCGACGCCATCGAGGCGCTGGTGCGCGCGCGACGGGGCGGCGCCGTCTTCACGCCGAACGTCGATCACCTCGTGAGGCTGGAGCGCGACGCCGCGCTCCGGGTCGCGTACGAGGCCGCCGACCTGCGGCTCGCGGACGGGATGCCGCTCGTCTGGGCCGCTCGCCTCGCCGGCACGCCGGTGCCGGAGCGCGTGGCGGGCGCGGACCTCGTCGTCCCGCTCGCGCGCCGGGCCGCCGCGCGGGGCTGGCGGGTGTACCTGCTCGGGGGCCCGCCCGGCATCGCGGCCCGCGCCGCCGCGGCGCTCGCGCTCCTCGGCGTCGTCGTCGCGGGATACGACGCTCCGTGGATCGACGACTCTCGCGAGGGTCGCGCCCGGGCCCGCGACGCCGCGGCCCGGGTGAGCGCCGCGCGCCCGGACCTCCTCTACGTCGGTCTCGGCGCGCCGAAGCAGGAGCTCTGGATGGACCGCCACCGGGACGCGATCCGGCCCGCGGTCGCCGTCGCGGTGGGCGCGAGCCTGTCGTACCTGGCGGGCGCGCTGCCGCGCGCGCCGCGGTGGGTCTCGCGGAGCGGGCTCGAGTGGCTCTTCCGCCTCGCGTGCGAGCCCCGGCGGCTCTGGCGCCGCTACCTCGTCGACGGCGTCGCGTTCCTCCCGATCCTCCTGCGAACGCTCCACGAGGCGGAAGGCCGCGCGGCACGCGGTCCCAGCGCGATCGTGTAGCCCCGCTCCGGGCGGGCGCGCCCCTCGAACGAGCGCTGTACGATGCGCGCCATGCCGCCCGCACCGGAGCCCGCGCGGTGAGCGTCCCGATCGCGCGCGCAGCGGCGGATCCTCCGCCTGAACCGGAACCGCTCCCGCGCCCCGCGCTCGTGCAGGCGACGGCGCCGGGGATGCCCGGCATCGATCTCCTGCGGCTGCTCGCGGTGGCGGCGATCGCCTGGTTCCACGCCGGCGGGCCTTTCTCCGAGTACCTCGGCTTCCGCCTGCCCGCGGTCGCGCTCGTCACGAGCCTCGTCGTCTCCCGGAGCGCGCGGTGGGCGCCGCGGCGCGTGCTGGTGCCGTGGGCCATCTGGTACGCCGTCTACCTCGCCGCGCTGCTGTTCCGGCTTCGAGAGCAGAGCTGGGGCGGTGCAGCGGAGCTCCGGTGGCACCAGCTCCTGCTCTCCGGGCCCGCACCGCACCTGTGGTACGCACCGTTCGCCCTGATGGCGGGGTGGCTCGTGACGCGGTTCGCCTCGGCTGCGACCGGGTGGATCCTCGGCGCGGTCGCCCTCGCGTCGGCGGTCGCCGTCGCGATGCGAGGGCTGCCGTACCCGGGGCCGCAGTGGGGGATGGTCCTCCCCGCGATCCCGGCGGGCATGCTCCTCGCCCGCAAGGACGCGCCGCGGTGGGCACTCCTCGCGCTCGTCGCGGCGACGACCGCGGCGCTCGGGCTGCGCTACGCGATCGCCGTGGCCCTCGTGCTCGGCGTGTCGCGGTGGGAGGGGCCGCGGCTCCGCCGCCTCGCCGAGGTCGGGCGCGGCGTCTACTGGAGCCACGTCCTCGTCATCCTCCTCCTGCACAAGCTCGGGACGTCGAACCCGGTCGTCGCGCTCGCCGGCGCGGGCGCGGCGGCGCTGGGCCTGTCCGCGACGCCGTGGGGCCGGAGGGCGCTGTGACGAGCCCTCCCGAGCTGCTCGTCGTCGTCGTGAACTACCGCACACCCGACGTCACGCTCGCGTGCCTCCGCTCGTTGGCGGCGGAGCTCCCCGCCCTCCCCGGCGCGCGCGTCGTGGTGGTGGACAACGGCTCGGGCGACGGCTCGGCCCGACGCCTCCGGGCGGCGATCGACGCGGAGGGCTGGGGCGCGTGGGCCACCGTGCTCGCGCTCGCCGAGAACGGCGGGTTCGCGTACGGCAACAACCGCGGGATCGCGGCGGCGCCGGAGGCGCGCTACTTCCTCCTCCTGAACAGCGACACGGTCGTGTCGCGCGGATCGCTCCGCTACTGCCGCGACGCGATGGACCGCGATCCGGCCGTGGGCGCCCTGAGCTGCACGTTGCTGAACGCGGACGGGTCCATGCAGAACGTCGCGCGCCGCTTCCCGACGCCGCTCCGGCGCGCCGCGGGCGCGCTCGGGCTGCCCTGGCGACTCCCGCGCGCGTTCGCGTGGGCCGATCTCGACGATCCGGGGTGGGACCGCTGGACCACGCGCCGCGACGTCGAGTGGCTCGGCGGCGCGTTCCTCTTCGTCCGAGGCGACCTCGTGCGGCGGATCGGCGGGCTCGACGAGGACTTCTTCTTCTACGGCGAGGACGTCGAGTTCTGCGCTCGCGTCTGGCGCGCCGGCTACCGGTGCCGCTACGACCCGACCGTCTCGATCGTGCACCTCGGCGGAACGTCGTCGGATCCCTCCCGGCTCGCGACCGGCCACCGCCTCGCGCACGCGTGGCGCGCGCGCCACCTCGTCCACGAGAAGCTCTACGGCCGGCGGTCCGCCGCCGTGCTGCTCGCGCTCGATCGCGCGGTGATCGCGGCGCGGCTCAGGGTGCTGGCGTGGACCGCCGGGCCGACCGACGCCCGCTACGCGAACGCGTCGGCGGTCCAGGCCGTGCTCCGGAGCGCGGAGACGGTGCGCCCGTGGCGGCCACCTCGGGCTGCTGCGCCGCCGAGCGCGGGCGGATGATCGAGATCGCCGCTCCCGCGCGGCGCGAGCGTGGCCGGAGCGCACAGCCACGAAGTTGGGGCGCGTTCCGGGGGCGATCTCGACGCGCGTCCCTTGCGAGCATCCCACGCTTGCATGATGGGTGGCGCGGACACGCTCCGCTAACATGCACGCGTTGACCATCTGTTGGCCGGGGGGCCTCGGGACGAGCTGGGTGTCGGAGCGGAGCTTCCGCGACGCGCCGGCTTCGGGCCGAGGGGCGGCATGACGAGAGCAGGCCTGATCGGCGCCGGGAAGATGGGCATCTCGCACTACGCCATCCTGGGTGCGCATCCGCGCGTCGAGGTCGCGGCGGTCTGCGACAGCGCGGCGTACGTCACCTCCGCCCTGCGAAGGCAGACGGGCGTCCCGACGTACAAGGACTTCCGGAAGATGATCGACGAGGCGGCGCTCGACTGCGTCGTCGTGGCGACGCCCACCGCGACGCACTTCGAGGCGGCGGCGTATGCGCTCGAGCACGGGCTGCACGTCTTCGTCGAGAAGCCGCTCTGCCTCGATCCCGCCCAGAGCCTGCGCCTCGCCGAGCTCGCGGTGGCGCGGCGCCGCGCGAACCAGGTCGGCTACCACAACCGCTTCATCGGCACCTTCCGCGAGGCGCGGCGCCTGGTCGAGGCCGGCGCGCTCGGCGACGTGTACCACGTCGCGGGCAGCGCCTTCGGGCCGGTGGTGGTGCGGCCGAAGACGGGGCTCACCTGGCGCGCCCGGAAGGAGGAGGGCGGCGGCTGCCTCCACGACTACGCCTCGCACGTCGTGGACCTCATGAACTTCGTCGTGGGTCCGCCGGAGGAGGTGGCCTCGGCGCACCTGCGCGCCATCCACTCGCGCGACGTGGAGGACGCGGTCTGGGCGGAGCTCCGGTACCGCGGCGGCGGACACGGCACGCTCGAGGCGAACTGGAGCGATCCCGCGCACCGGAAGATGAGCACCACGATCGTGGTGTACGGCACCCGGGGGAAGCTCGTCGCCGACCGGCAGGAGCTCCGCGTCCACCTGGGCCCCGGCGCCGGGGTGGAGGGCTACCGGGAGGGCTGGACGATCCGCTACATCACCGAGCTCCAGGCGCCCGTCGCGTTCTATCTCCGCGGCGAGGAGTACTCCGCCCAGCTGGACGCGTTCGTGGACGCGGCGGAGCGCGGGACCGCGGTGCACGAGAACTCGTTCGGCAGCGCGTACGAGACCGACCGGGTGATCGACCTCGTCATGAAGGCCGGCCAGCGGAGGAGCTAGGCATGGACCGCATCCTCTTCGGCGACAACCAGTTCTTCGGCGTGAACCACATGTCCGAGGAGAAGGCGCGCGCGCAGGCGATGAAGTTCCGCGACACGCAGGACATCATGCGCGTCCTCGACGCCGCGTACGACGCCGGGATCCGCGTGTTCATGTGCACGACGCACGACCGGGTCGGCGAGATCGCCGACCTCGTCCGGGCGAACCCCGCGCGCTACCCGGACCTCGCCTTCTATCCCTGCCTGCCGTACGCGCACAAGTACGCGAACTCGGTCGGCGAGGTCGGGATCCTCGAGACGATCCGGAGGTTCGCCCCGGGCGGCGTCCTCGAGACGCTCGTGAAGGGCGCCGTCTCCGCCGCGACGCAGGACGTGCAGAAGCTCATGGAGATGCTGGTCGACGCCGAGCTGAAGCGGTTCGCCGGAACCCGCATGCCGATCGTGTTCGTGCAGAACGTCGTGACCGATCTCCTCCTCGGGCTGAAGCTCGATCACCTGCTCGCCGCCTTCGCCGCGCACGTCGGCGCCCGCCACGGTGCGGAGGCGGGCTTCATCACCATGAACCTGCCCCTCCTCGTCGAGCGGCTGGAGCGCGTGGGGGTCGTGAACCCCATCGTCTGCGCCAACGTGAACAAGATCGGCTTCCGGATGAGCGGCGGCGTGGACGCCTACCGCGACGTGCTCCGGGCCCGGCGGTGCCGCGCCATCGCGATGTCGGTGCTCGCGTCCGGCGCCATCCCGCCGCGCGAGGCGATCGAGTGGGTCTGCGGCCTCGAGGGCGTCGACTCCATCGTGTTCGGCGCTTCGTCGGCGCAGAACATCCGCCAGACGAAGGCCCTCATCGACGAGGCGTGGGGCCTCGCGCCCGCGGCGACGCTGCGCCGCGCCGCGGTGTGACGGGGAGCGCCATGCGCGAGCGCGTCCGGCTCCTCAACGTCGACATCGACGACATCACGATGGACGAGCTCCTCGACGGCTTCCGCGAGGGCATGCTGCTCACGCTGCACGTCGACATGATCATGAAGCTGCAGCGGGACCGGGAGTTCTACGAGCTCCTGCCGCGGTTCGACGTCGTGACCTGCGACAGCGAGATCCTCTTCCGGGCGGCGCGGCTCCTCGGGCGGCCGCTGCGCGAGCGCGTCTCCGGCTCGGACTTCTTCCCGCGCTTCTGCGAGCGCCACCGGGACGACCCGGAGATCACGATGTTCCTCTGCGGTGGGCAGCCCGGCGTCGCGGAGCGCGCGCGGAAGAACGTGAACGCCCGCGCCGGCCGCGAGATGGTCGTCGGCGCCGACGCGCCGCCGTTCGACTTCGACACGCGGCCGGGGGAGATCGAGCGCATGATCGCCGCGATCGACGCGTCGCGCGCCTCCGTGCTCGTGGTCGGGCTCGGCGCGGGCCGGCAGGAGAAGTTCATCGCGCGCCACCGCGACCGCCTCCCGCACGTCCGCACCTTCCTCCCCCTGGGCGGCACGCTCGACTACGAGGCGCGCACGCTCTCGCGGCCCGCCGCGTGGGTCACCGACGCCGGCCTCGAGTGGCTGTACCGTCTGGCGCGCGAGCCGCGCCAGCGCTGGCGGCGGTACCTCGTGCACCAGCCGCCCGTGCTGTGGCACCTCGCCCGGCAGCGGCTGGGCCGGTACGAGGATCCCTTTGCGTCGCCTCTTCACGGCGCGCCGGCGCGCGCGCCGGCGGCACCGTCGAGCGACGCGCGAGCGGGGTGAACATGGCGCACGGAAGCAGGTGGCGGCGAGGCGAGCAGGCGGTGGACGTGGACCTGGCGGCCGAGCCGGATCCGCTCGTCGCGCGGCGCATCGAGGCCGCGCGCGTCGTGGCGCCCGCAGGGCAGGCCGAGGCCGGGAGGCACGAGATGACGGGTGCGGCGCCGGACATGGCCTTCGATGCGAGCAAGGAGCTGGCGCTGCCACCGGTCGCGCCCGCGCCGGAGCTGCTCGAGCTGTGGTTCAGGCTGGCCCAGCGCACCTGGACCTCCGTGGCGCTCGTGCCCGCCGACGGCGGCACCACGGCTGCGGCTCCGTTCGCGCGATCGCTCGCCGAGGTCGGCCGGCGCCTGCACGGCGCACCGGTCACCGCCATCGCCCCCGACGAGCTCGACTTCGCGACCGCCGCCGCCCTCGCGGAGTGCGTGCGCGCCGCGGCGCGGAGCCCCGAGGGCGCGCGGGTCGTCGTCGCCGTGCCGCCCCTCGTCATCGAGCCGCTCGGGACGGCGGCGGTGCAGGCCGCCGACGTCGTGGTGCTCTGCATCGAGCTCGGTCGGACGCGGCTCGCGGGGGCGCGCCGGACGCTCGACCTGGTCGGTCGCGAGCGCGTCGTCGGCTCGCTGCTGGTGTGATCGGACGGGGGGCTGCGCCTGACGATGGAACTCGGGATTTCGGGGCGTCTACGACAGCGCTCGGACCTTCACGGCGCCGCCGTCATCGCGCTCGCCGCCGTGAGCCGACGTTGCAGAAGGAACAAGCCGCACGGTAGAAGCGAACCTCGCACGAACGACCCGTCAACGAGAGAAGCGCATGACGGACACGAACGCGCGGTGGCAACCCGAAGACAACTCGGACCGGAGAGCGAGCCGTGCTCAAGGACCTGATTCTCGGTCTGATGCTGACCGGACTCGTAGTGGGTCTCTGTGGTGCGCTGGCCTCCTTCTCTTGGCGCAAAGACGGCGTGTCTTCGCGGGAGTTATGGCTGGCCGGGAGCAAGGCCGCCGCCTATCCGGAGCGATACGTCCGCCCCGACCGAGTCCTCGTCGTCCGCGTCTTGAACTTGGTCGGGGTCGGGCTCTGCCTGGCGGGCGTCCTCATCATGGTTGCCGGAACCGTTCAGCCTCTGCTCCGGTAGACCAGACTGCCGACCCGCGGTGAAGCCGCCCCTGCGGCCTCCAGGGCGCTCCACGGCGCCGCCGTCGCCGTGGCGGAGATGGCCGGCGCCGAGTTGACGGACCGAGTCTGCGAGCAAGCGCCCATCCGCATCGGGACCGGATGATTCCGGCGACATCCTCCTCGGCACCTTCGCCGCCTACCATCAGCAAGGGCGCGAGCGCCTCGTGGAGCGCATCCGGGCCGGGCTCGCTCACGCAGGCTTCTTGGTAGCCGATCCACGCGGTCGACGTTTCCCCGGCGCGGACCCGCCTCGGCCGTTCCTGTGCTCAGCCCTCCTTCACCAGACCGGCCGGGCGCAAGGCGCCGGTTCTCGTTCGGCTTGTGATGAACATGGGGGCTGCGCGTTGACGATTCATCACATGTCTCCGCGAGGGTCGGCGCCTCGGCGATCGTGGTCGCGGGGACCTTCGTGGCTGGCAGATGAGCGGGAAGGGGCTGAGAAGACGGGGACGGCCGGGGCGGAGCCGCGTGGACGGGACGTTGCAGCGTGGATCGGCCCACAAGAAGCCTGTGTTGCGGCGCCAGCGATCCGGAGCTCAGCTGAGCCGAGCCGCGGGGCGCGCGGGAGCGTCCACGCGGGAACGGGCTTCGATGTTCGAACGATGCGACGAGGGTCCGTGTGTGTCGAGCCGTGGGCCCGCGAGCAGCAGTTCGCTCGATGAACCACTCTCAGTGAACTATGATCCGCACGGCCGCCGGCGCAGCGCGGATGAATCCCTGCCGCACCCAACGGGAACTTCACTGTGCGCTTGACGCAGGGCGGGCGAAAATCGCCGCTCGCGCTCGGGCTCACGCGAGAACGGCGCTGCTGGAGCGCTGGCTCGGCGGGATGCCGCGCTGGAAGTTGCCGAAGGGGCCGCGCGGCGCTCCTCCGCGTTCGCGCGTCAGCGGGCCGTTCCCGCGTGTTTCAGGAGGCCTCGAAAACGCGTGCGAGAGTGCTCTTCATGGACACCGCGCGCACGCTCTCCGCGAACCTCGCCTCCCTCCTCCGCCGCGAACATTCCGCCCTCGGCGCGTTCCTCGTGGCGCTCGCCGACTTTGACCGGCGCCGCGCCTGGATGACGCTCGGGCACGCCTCGCTGTTCGCGTACCTCCACCGCGAGCTTCGGCTCTCCAAGGCGGCGGCCCAGTACCGCAAGGTCGCGGCGGAGCTGATCCAAGAGGTGCCCGCGGTGGGCGACGCGCTCGGCGAGGGTCGGTTGTGCCTGACCTCCATCGTCGAGGCCGCCCGGGTGGTCACCGCGCAGAACTGGGAGACCGTGCTGCCCCGGTTCTTCGGGCTCTCCCGGCGAGAGGCGATGGAGGTCGTCGCGGAGCTCCAGCCGCACCCCGGGCCGCCGACCCGGACCATCGTCTCTCCGGTGCGGACCGCGCCCTCCGAGGTCGCCGCCGGCCCCGCCTCGGCGGTCCCGCCCCTTCCGCTCGAGGCCGGGGCCGCCGGGCCGGCGGGGAACCGCCCTTCCGGTTCGTCAAGCGAACTCACTGAGCGTGAAGTAAACACTTCTACCCCCACGCACAGGCCCGCGGAGGTCGTTCCCCTCACCGCAGACCTGCGCCGGTTCCACCTCACCGTCTCCGATCGCTTCCTCGAGAAGCTCCAGGCGGCAAAAGATGCACTCTCCCACGCGCGTCCGGGGGCAACGGAGGAGGAGCTTCTCGAGGCTGGCCTCGACCTCCTCCTCGAGAAGGCCGCGAAGCGGAAGGGCCTCGTCGCGAAGCCACGGAAGACCCCGCGGGCGGCGAAGTGCGACCACATCCCGGCGCACGTGAAGCGGGCGGTGATGGAGCGGGACGGCGGCCGCTGCCAGTTCCGGCTCCCCTCCGGCGAGATCTGCGGCTCCACCCACCAGCTGGAATTCGATCACATCGAGCCGGTCGCGCTCGGCGGAGCGTCGACCGTCGAGAACGTCCGGATCGCCTGCAAGCGGCACAACATCATCTCGGCGCGGAGGGTCTTCGGGGACGGCTGGATGGATCGGTACGCCCCGGGCAAGGCCTCGCTCCCGGCCGAGACCGGCTGAAGACGGCGGAGCCCATGCGCCCGCGAGAGCGGGCGCGTCCCCGAACGTGAGCCCCTCCCCGGCGCGCGGGGCCTCCCTCCCGGCCGCCCCACGATCCGTCGGGCCGCTCGGCTCGCGCGCGCTCGTCAGGGCCGGCGCAGCTCGGAGAGGATCGGGACGCCCAGCTCGCGCTCGATCTGCCAGCGCTCGACGATCCGGCCGCCGCGCACGTCGGGCCAGGCGGCCGCGAGCACCGCGAGGAAGATCGACAGGACCGTCCCGAGCCCGAAGACCTTCGTCGGGTCCGGGCTCACCGGCGTCCGCGGCTCCTCCGGCGGCCAGATCACGTTGTAGCGGTACTTGAACGCAGCCCGCACCGCGTCCAGCTCGAGCTGCGCGGCGTTCACGCGCTCCAGGATCCGCTGGTACTGGAACCGCGCCTCGCGGACGCGCTCGTCCTCCTCGGCGGACGCGCTCGAGCGCTGCGGGGCCGATCGCACCTCGACCACGCGGGCCGGAGCCGGCGACGCCGACGGAGCGTCGCGACCCGATCGCGCCGCGTACTCCTTCCGCAGCTTCGCCTCCTCCTCGCGGAGCGCGGTGATCTGCGGCGACTCCCGCGAGAGCGAGTCGATGTCCCGGCGCAGGCCGATCACGCTCGGGTGCGCGTCCGAGTAGGTGTTCCGCCGCTCGTCGAGCTGCGCCTGCAGGTCCGCGAGGCGCCGGCGCCGGAACTCCTCCACGTCCTGGATCGCGCGCTGCTTCGCTTCCAGCATCGACTTCAGCCGGACGAGGTCCTCGTCGGGCGCCTGCACCATCGCGTCGGGCCGCGGCGCCGGCTGGAGGTCCCGGTAGACGACGCGGGGCGCCTGCTGCGCCTGCTCGCGCTGGACCTGCGCGAGGACGCGGTCGAGGTTCTCGCGCGCGGTCACCACGTGGCCGCGCAGCACCGAGATGACCTCGTCGATCGAGGTCACCTCGCGGAGGTGGCGCGCCTCGATGAAGTTCTGGAGCGCGCCCTGCACGATCAGATAGCCCTGCTGCGCGTCGGGCCAGTCGAGCGTGATCGTGATCGTCCCCTCGTCGGCCGTGACCTGCAGCTTCTCGTCGAGGTAGCGGGCGAGCCGGTCGCGCGGATCGTCGCTCGCGCTCGCGCCGGCGCGGAGCTTTCGCGGCAGCTCCACGGAGTCCACCGGCGGCGGCCGCTGCAGGAGCCCGGCCTCGTCGACGAGGGCGAGCAGGTTCTCGCGGCGGTGGACGATCTCCCACGCGAACCGCGTCGGAGCGTCCTCGCCGGTCGGCCGGACGTTCGACGGGAGCGCTTGCTGCCGCTGCGCGAGGATCGTCGTCTGCACGCGGTAGACGGGCGTCTTGGTCCGGTAGTAGACGGCGCAGGCGGCGAGCCCGCACGCGAACACGAACGCGGTGACGAGCTTCCGCCGTCGCGCCGCGCCGAGGACGAGCCGGGTCCACTCCGCCGGCGTCGGACCTCGCGGCCGCGCGCCCTCCTCCTCCCACGAGTCTCCCCCCGTCCCCGGCTCTCGCATCGCGTCCCCCGGCGGGCGAGCGTAGCGCAACGCGCGACGCGCGCGAGCGAGCCCGGACAGGGAGCCGCGTGCCGCGGCTCGAGGACACGCGATGGAGCGCCGGTCCGGGGCGACCAGCGCGGGTGCGACCGGAGGTCACCCGCGGCTCGCCGCGCCGGCAGCGCTCCGCGTGACGATCCGCATCGCCCGCCGTGCCCGCTCGCGCCTGCACCGCGTCACGCCGGGCGGCGTATCATCGCGAGGCCGACACGGAGCCAGGCCCATGCGCAGGTACTGCCTCATCACGCCGTGCAGGGACGAGGCACGGTACGCCTCCCGGACGCTCGACGCGATCTTGCGCCAGACCGCGCCGCCCGCGTCCTGGGTGATCGTGGACGACGGCTCGAGCGACGCCACGCCCCGCATCCTGGCGGAGTACGCGGCGCGCGCGCCGTTCATCCGCGTGCTGCGGCGGCCGGACCGCGGCGACCGCAAGCTCGGCGGCGGCGTCATCGACGCGTTCTACACGGGGTACGACACGATCGATCCCGCCGCGTTCGACTACGTCTGCAAGCTCGACCTCGATCTCGACCTCCCGCCACGGTACTTCGAGCGCCTGATGGATCGCATGGAAGCGGACCCGCGCATCGGGACGTGCTCCGGAAAGCCGTACTTCTTCCACGGCGGCCCGCCGCCGGCGCAGGTCCGCTTCCCCCTCGACGACACGTCCGCGCTCACGTCCGAGATGCTCGCCGACGACAACTCCGTCGGGATGATCAAGTTCTACCGCACGCGATGCTTCGAGCAGATCGGCGGGTTCGTCCGCGAGCTGATGTGGGACGGCATCGACGGCCACCGCTGCCGGCAGCTCGGCTGGCGGGCGCTGTCGTGGGACGACCCCGAGCTCCGCTTCGTGCACCTCCGGCCCATGGGCACGAGCCACCGGAGCTGGTGGACCGGGCGCGTCCGGCACGGGTTCGGCCAGTGGTTCATGGGGACCGATCCGGTGTTCATGCTCGCCGCCGCGACGTACCGGATGACCCGGCCGCCCCGCGTCGTGGGCGGCCTCGCCATGCTGCGCGGCTACCTCGGAAGCATGCTCCGCGGCCATCCGCGCTACGGCGACGACGCGTTCCGGAGCTTCCTGCGCGGGTACCAGCGCGCGTGCCTGGTCCGCGGCCGGCGGCGGGCGCTCGCGGAGCTCGACGCACGCCAGGCGCGGGTCTGGGATCCCGAGCGGCGGCCGTCCGCGCCCGCCCGGGACGGAGCGGGCGCCGCGCGCGCCGCGGGATGATCGCCGCCCGGCGTCACGCCGGCGCGAGGTGGCGCTTCCGCGCCACGAACGCGGCGATCCGCGCGATCGACTCCAGGTTCTCCGGCGTCGTCTCCTGGTCGTGGACGCGGATCCCGAACTCCGCCTCGAGGAAGGCGATCACCTCGAGCATCCCCGTCGAGTCGACGTAGCCGCTCGACACGAGCAGCGTGTCGTCCGTGATCTCCGCGGGATCCGCGACGTAGAAGTTCTCCACCACGAACTGCCGCACCCGATCCTGGATCTTCATGCTCACCTCCCGGACGCGCCGATCCGGACGGCGGCGCCCCCCTGTCTCGAAACGCGATCGACGACGGTCTCGAACGCGGCCGGCGCACCACGCGCCGGCGCGCGGCGCACGAGCTCGCGGTGCAGGAGCCCCGTCGACAGGACGCCGACGAGCGCCATGTTGTCCGCATTGGAGAGCGGCGCGCCGGTGCTCGCGCGGCACTTCCTGACCAGCCGCGCGACGGCGGCGGGCTCGAACACGCCGGCGTCCGCGAGCGCGTCGTCGCTGAGGATCTCGGCGACCCACGCGGGCGCGTCCGGCGCCGTGAACGAGAGCGCGTCCGGCGCTCGGTACGGCTGCTTCGGGCGGCGGAGGATCTCGTCCGGCACGAGGCCGCGCGCCGCGCGCTTGAGGACGTGCTTCTCGTCGAGCCCCCGGAGCTTGTACGACGCGGGGAGCGCGTTCGCGAGCGCGATCACCTCCGCGCCCAGGAACGGGAACCGGCCCTCGACGGAGTTCGCCATGAGCATGCGGTCGCCCTGCGACGAGAGCAGGTAGGCCGACAGCAGCGTCCGCGCCTCCAGGTGCTGGTCCTGCGCGAGCGGCGCCCACGACGTGAACTCGCCGGGGAGCGACGCGAGCAGCCGCGCGACGACGTCGACGCGCCCGGCCTCCCGCCTGACCTCCCCCGTGAAGAGCCGCTGCAGCGCCGCGGCGGAGCGCCAGCGCGTGCCGTGCGCGAAGCCCGGCGCGGCCCACCGCTCGCGGCCGAGGCCGAAGAACTCGCGCGCCATCGCCTGCTGCAGGACGGGCGACCGCGCCAGGTACGGGTAGAGCCGCTCGAGCAGGCGCGGCCTCAGCGCCGATCCGGGCTGCCGGCCCCAGAACCGGCGGATCTTCCCCTCGCGGAACAGGTCGTACCCGGCGAACAGCTCGTCGGCGCCCTCGCCGGTGAGGACGACCTTGATCCCCGCGTCGCGCACGAGGCGCGAGAGCAGGAGCATCGGGGCCGGGGCGCTGCGGAGGAGCGGCCGCTCCGCGTGCGCCACGACCTCCGGAAAGATCTCGGCGATGTCGCGACGGCGGACCACGATGTCCCGGTGCTCGCTCCCGATCCGGTCGGCGACGGCGCGCTGGTAACGCGTCTCGTCGTACTCCGCGTCCTCGAAGCGCAGCGAGAAGGTCTGGAACGAGGCGCCCTTCACGCGCCGGCCGAGCGCCGCGACGAGCGAGCTGTCGAGGCCGCCCGAGAGGTAGCTGCCGACCGGCACGTCCGCGCGGAGCAGGCGGAGGCGGACGGCGTCCTCGAGGGTCGCGCGGACGCGCTCCGCCGCCTCCTCCACGCTCCCCGCGAACGCGTCGCCCGGGCCGGTGGGGAACCGCGGCCGCCAGAAGGCCCGGTCCTCGGTCCGGCCGCGCGCGACGCGGCGGACATGGCCGGGCTCGAGCTCCGTCACGCCCCGGAAGACGGTCTGCGGCGCGACCGCGCTCCAGAAGGTGAACGTCTCGGCGAGCCCGACCGGGTCGAGCGCGCGGGGCATCGCCGGATCGCCGGCGAAGATCGCCTTCACCTCGCTGGCGAACGAGAGGCGCCCCTCCCGCTCGCAGAGGTACAGGGGGCAGATGCCCATCGGATCACGCGCGAGCACGAGGACCTCGTCCCGCGCGTCCCACAGCGCGATGGCGAACTGGCCGTCGAACCGCGCGAACGCGTCGTCGCCCCAGGCCTCGTACGCGTGCACGACCACCTCGGTGTCGCTGCGGGTCCGGAAGCGGTGGCCGAGCGCGACGAGCTCCTCCCGCAGCTCGAGGTAGTTGAAGACCTCGCCGTTGAAGACGATCCACAGCGAGCCGTCCTCGTTCGAGAGCGGCTGCTGCCCGGTCGCGAGATCGATGATCGAGAGGCGCGCGTGCGCGAGGCCGGCGCGGAGGTCGCGATAGAGGCCGCGCTCGTCCGGGCCCCGGTGGCGGAGCGCCGTCGCCATCGCCTCGAGGTCCGCGCGTGCGGGGGGCGCAGCTCCCGCCCGCAGCACGACGATGCCGGCGATCCCGCACATCTCAGCCGCCCCGCGCCTCGCTCGCGAGGAGCGGCGCCTCGTGCAGGTACCGGCTCGCGCGCCGCTTCGCCTCGATGTCCCGGAAAACGCGCTCCACCTGCGCCGGCGAGAGCCCGAGCGCGGCCGCGACGTCCTCCGGGGGTGTGTCGTGGTCGTGCGCCCAGAGGCAGAGGTCCATCTCCGCGTACGGCAGGGCGAAGTAGAACTCCTCCTGTGTCTGCGCGAGCGAGAACGTGTCGGTGGTCGGCGGCCTTCGCCGGATCTCCTCGGGCACGTCGAGGTGCGCGGCGAGCGCGTAGACCTGGGTCTTGTACAGCCGCGCGATCGGCTTGAAGTCTGCGGCGCCGTCGCCCTGCTTCACGAAGAACCCCTGGTCGTACTCGAGCCGGTTCGGGGTGCCGGCGACGGCGAAGCCCAGGCGATCCGCGTGGTAGTACTCCATCATCTTCCGGACGCGCTGCTTGAAGTTCGTCGCCGCGACGAGCTGGAGGTAGGCGGCGGCGGTCATGCGCGACGCACGCTGCCGGCCTTCGGGGTCCTCCACCGTGAGCTGCGTGATGTTGAGCCGCTCGCCGTCGAGGAGCGACGGCAGCGTGAGCTTGCACCGCCAGCCGTCCCCGTACCCGGGGAACACCGAGCGGATCGCCTCGCGCTGACGCGCGTAGCACCCGAGCGCGTCCAGCGCGGGGCCGACGTCCTCGACGGCGTGGCGGATCCCGAGCCGGCCCGCGAGGAGCCGGCCGAGGCGGAGCGCGTCGGCCGAGGAGTCGCGCTCCGGCATGAGCAGCCCGAAGACGCGATCCGGGCCGAGCGCGCGCACGCAGAGCGACGCGACCACGGAGCTGTCGATGCCGCCGGACATCCCGACGACGGCACCGCGCCGCCGCAGCGTCCCGAGCACCTGCTCCCGGATCGCCGCCTGGATCGAGGCGGCGACCTGCGGAGCGTCGATGCGAAGCACCTCACGCGAGAACATGGCGCTCGATCCCCCCTGCACGAGCCACCGGCGCGCGCGCCCGCGATCTTCGGGGGCAACCGCGCCGGGTGAGTGCCACTCTACCGGAGCCACGAGGCGCACCCTACGCGTGCCCCGCTGCCGGCCCTTCCGTGACCGCGCCCCCGCGCAGGGGGAATGCGCGATACTCGGCTGCGCCGCGTCGGGACGGACGTGGCGTGCGTGACCGGATGCCACGCGCGTCCGGTGCGTCCGGCGAAGCGCGGAGCCGCGCGTCCGGGTACGGCGGAGCGGGGGACCACGATGGACTCACCCTTCCTGCACGAGTGGGTGTTCCAGCACGCCGCGCGGCGGCCCGGGGCGCCCGCCGTCGCGTCGCCCACCGCGCGCCTCACCTACGGCGACCTCGCCGAGCGGACCCGCGCGCTCGCCGCCGAGCTCGCCGCGTCCGGGGTCCGGCCCGGCGATCGGGTCCTGCTCGCGCTCCCGAGCACGCCGGCGACGGTGGTCGCGGGCCTCGCGGTGCACGCGGCCGGCGCGACCGCCGTCGAGGTGAACCGTGAGTGGAGCGCGGCGATCCTGGGCGACATCCTCGCCCGGAGCCGAGTCCGGCACGGGTTCCTGTGGGCGCGCGACGCCCGGACGTGGCGCGGCGCGGGCGCCGGCGCCCTCCTCGAGCGCGCCTGGGTCGTGCACCCCGGGCCGCTGCCCGCGGCGCTCCACGACGACCTCGGGATCCCCGCGACGTGGCTCCAGCTCGACGGGCGGCTCGACCCGCGCGCCGCGCCGGCGCCCTACCGGCCGCCCCCCGCGCCCGCGCGCGAGGCGCCCGCGCTCGTCCTGTACACGTCGGGGAGCACCGGACGTCCGCGCGGCGTCGTCCAGACGTTCGGGAACGTCGACGCGAACGCCAGATCCATCGTGGCGTACCTCCGGCTCGGTCCGGACGACCGCGCGCTGCTCGTGCTGCCGCTGTACTACTGCTACGGCCGGAGCGTGCTGCAGACGCACCTCCTCACCGGCGGGTCGGTCTTCCTCGACGGCCGCTTCGCCTTCCCCCGGTTGGTCCTCGAGGCGCTCGCGGCCGAGGGCTGCACCGGCTTCGCCGGCGTCCCGCTCACCTTCGAGATCATCCGCCGCCAGGTCGACGTCTCGACGCTGCGCTTCCCGCGCCTCCGTTACCTCACGCAGGCCGGCGGGCCGATGGCGCCCGACACCATCGCGTGGGTCCGGGAGGCCTTCCACCCTGCGTCGCTCTTCGTCATGTACGGCCAGACCGAGGCGACGGCGCGGCTCTCGTACCTGCCGCCGGAGCGCGCCGAGGACAAGAAGGGCTCCATCGGGATCCCGATCCCGGGCGTCGAGCTGCGCGTCGTCGGCGAGGACGGCGCCGACCTGCCCGCCGGCGAGGTCGGCCACCTGGTCGCGCGCGGCGCCAACGTGACCCCGGGCTACCTCGACGAGCCCGAGGCGACCGCGGCGATCCTGCGGGACGGCTGGCTCTGGACCGGCGACCTCGCGGCGCGGGACGCGGACGGCTTCTTCTTCCACCGCGGCCGCTCGAAGGAGATCCTGAAGATCGGCGGCCACCGCGTGAGCCCGGTGGAGATCGAGCACGTCGTGGCGCGCCACCCGGAGATCGCCGAGTCCGCCGTCATGGGCGAGCCGGACGCGCTGCTCGGCGAGGTGCCGGTCGCGTACGTCGTGCCGCGCGCCGGCGCCACGCCGGCCGACGCCGAGCTCCGCCGGTTCTGCCGCGCGCAGCTCCCGGCCTGGCAGGTCCCGGTCCGGTTCGTGCTCGTGGACGCGCTCCCGCGGAACGAGGCGGGCAAGCTGCTCCGGGCAGAGCTCGCGCGGCGCGCCGGCGCCGCGTGATGCGGCGCCGCCGACTCAGCTCCCGACGTCCTTCTCCCGCTCCGGCTCCTCCTCGCGGACGGGGGCCGGCGCGCGCGCCCCGGCGGCGTCGCCGCCCGCGCCGTGCGCCCGCGCGAGCAGGCTGCGGCGCAGGACGCGCGTCGGGACGGGGAGGATGGCCGAGTCCGGCGGCACGTGCCGGGTGACGACGCAGTTCGCCCCGACCATCGACCGATCGCCCACGCGCACCCCTCCGAGGACGCGCGCGCCGACGTACACGTCCACCCGGTTCCCGAGCTTCGGCAGCCCGGGGAGCGGCCCCGTCCCGAGCGTCACGTCGTGGAACAGCAGGCAGTCCTCCCCGATCTCCACGCCGCGCGGCACGAGCACGTTGTTCGGATGGATGAGGCACAGCCCCGGGCCGATCCGGGCCTTAGAGGACAGGTCCACCTGGAGGAAGAGGTACCAGGGCAGGCGAACCATCCGGTACAGGGTCACGATCACGACCCGCAGCAGCGGGTTCCGGAGCGCGTGCGCCCAGACGCCGACCCGGTAGGTCGCCCCGATCCAGAACCCGAGCCGGCGGTGCCAGCCTCCCAGCTTCTCGTACCTCGCGGCGTCGCGTCTCAGCTCTTCGAGCAGCATCGTGGACCCCTCCATCGATCGGCTACGGGGCGGCGCCGAGCCCGGGGAGCGGCTCGCCCTTCCTCGCCGTCAGCGCGCGCCGCACGTACCGGATCGCGAGCGGCGCCCAGACCACCACCACGACCACGCCCGCCGCCAGGAACGCGGCGGCGGTCCCGCCGAGGGCTCCGGCCCGGCGGCCCGCGGCGGAGGCGACCAGCGCGCTCGCCGCGATGGCCCCCGTCAGCGCGACGTCTCGCGCGACGAGCCGCACGCGGCCCACCCGCAGGCCCGCCGAGGAGACGGCGTACTTCACCGCGTCGCTGGCGACGAGCCCGACGAGCGCGCCCCGGAACCCGTCCACGCGGAACCCGATGGGCAGCAGCACGAGCATGCTCGCGAGCTTCGCGGCGCGGTTCGCGGTGAGCCACCGCAGCCGGCCCTGCGCCAGGATCGCCGCGCTGTTCGTGGCCTCGAGGATCTGGAACCACCCGGCGACCGCGAGCAGCTGCAGCACCCAGCCGGCCTCCCGATACCGCGCGTCGTACAGGAGCCGGATGAGGTACGGGCCGGCCGCGAGGAGGCCGCTCGCGATGATCGCCCCGCCGAGCGCGAGCGGCGCGCGGGCGCGGTGGAAGGCGGCCTCGAACGCGCGCGTCTCCTGGAGGCGGCTGTACGCCGGGAAGAGCACCGCGCTCCCCAGCCGCTGGGCCGCCTGCGTCGGCAGCATCGCGAGGGCCGCGGCCACGCCGTACACGCCGAGGAGGTCGAGCGGGATCATCTTCCCGAGGACGAGCCGGTCCGACTGTCCGACGAGGAACGTCAGGATCGTGCTCACGAAGATCCAGCGCCCGAAGCCGAACAGCACGGAGAGGTCCTCGCGGGAGAGCTCGAACCGATGGCGGATCCCCGGGAGCGCCACGTGGCTCAGCACGAGGCGGAGCCCGCCGCCGGCCAGGCCGCCGACGACGACGGCCCACACCGCCGTCTCGCGCTCCGGGCCGGCGAGGGACCGGTGCGCGGCCGCGAGCGCGACCATCGTCACGATCCCGACGCCCTGAGCCGAGAGATCGACGAGCGTGAGCTGCCGGAGCCGGAGGTCGCGGGCGAGCGTGTGCATCGAGGTCGACTCGAAGCCGAGGAGCACGGTCGTGAGCCCCGCGACCGGCACGTACCACGCGAGCCCCGGCTCGCCGTAGAACGCCGCGAACGGCGCGGCGAGCGCGCACGCGCACATCCAGAGGACGATCCCGCGGCCACACTGGACGGTCCACGCGGTGCGCAGGAACCGTTCGCTCGCCCCGCCCCGGCGCTGGATGATCGCCGGCCCGATGCCGACGTCCGAGAACATCGCGAGGCCCTGCATGAGCGTCGTGATGAGCGCCATCACGCCGAACACGCGAGGGAACAGGAGCCGCGTCAGGACGAGGTTGCCGGCGAACCGGAGGAGCTGGCCGGCCGCGTAGCCGCCCATCGCCCACGCGGAGCTGGACGTCATCGAGGGCGTGGCGACGACCGCCTCGAGCGGTGCGCCTTCCGCCGCCGACGGGCCGATTCCCTGCGTCATCGCCTCCCCCTCCGCGGCCGGCGACGTGCCCCGCGAGGCTGCCTCAGGATAGGCGCCCGCCCCGCGGCCGAGAACCGGCGTGCCGCCCGGGACGGCGGGGCGCGTCCCGGAGCCGCGCCCCCCGCGGATGCGTGCGACGAAGACCGGGCCCGGCTCGGCGCCGGCACCGTGGGCGACGCCCCACGGACGCGGTTCGCTTCCGGGTTCGCTCCTATTGGCGCGACAACGGCGGCGGGCCGGCGCCCATTCCCCTCCGCAGGAGGGCATGTCACTGTTCGTGCTCGATGACCGGGGCGCCAGGCGTCATCGCTGCGGGTCCTCGGGCGGACGTTCCGGCGCTCCGCCCGCGGATCGCGTATCTCGTCAGCCAGTACCCGGCGCCCTCGCACACGTTCATCCGTCGCGAGATCGCTGCCCTCCGCCGGCGGGGGGTGCTCGTCGACGCGTACTCGATCCGCCCCGGCGAGTGCCTGTCGGAGGCCGACCGCGCGGAGCAGGCGGGCACGTTCTACGTGCTGCGGCCGCCGTGGCGCGCGTTCGCCGGAGCGCTGGCGTGGAGCTTCGCCCGGAGCCCGCGCCGCTGGTTCGTCACGCTCGCGGCGACGATGCGCCACCGGCTGCCGGGGGCGGCCGCGCTCGTCCGGTCCGGCTTCTACTTCGCCGAGGCGATGCGGCTCGCGCGCGAGCTCGACCGGCGGCGGACGACGCACCTCCACGACCACTTCGCCAACGCGGCGGCCCAGGTCGGGCTCGCCGCGGCGCGGTACCTCGGCCTCGGCTGGAGCCTCTCCGTGCACGGCCTCTCCGACTTCGACGGCCCCACCGCCCCCCTCCTGGCGCAGAAGATCGCCGCGGCGGAGTTCGTCGCGTGCGCGACGCGGCACGGCCGCGCGCGGCTCGTGCGCCTCGCGCCCGAGGGCGCGTGGAGCAAGCTCCACGTCGTCCGCTGCGGCGTGGACCCGGCCGCGCTGCCGCACGCCGAGGCGCGCCGCCCGCCCCGTCCCGGAGAGCCGCTCGAGCTCGTGTCCGTCGGGCGCCTCGCGCCGGAGAAGGGCCACGCCGGCCTCGTCGAGGCGTTCGCCGAGGTCCTCCGGCGCGGCGTGGACGCCCGCCTGACCATCGTGGGCGGCGGGAGCGAGGAGGGCCGGATCCGCGCGGCCATCGCGGCGCACGGCGTCGAGGGGCGGGTGGCGCTCCGGGGACGCCAGCCGGAGCGCGTCGCGCTCGAGGCCATGGCGCGCGCCCACGTGTTCGTGCTCTCGAGCCTCGCCGAGGGACTCCCCGTCGTCCTCATGGAGGCGCTCGCGCTCGAGCTCCCGGTCGTGGCGCCTGCGATCGCGGGGATCCCGGAGCTCGTGGTCCACGGCGAGACGGGGCTCCTCTACCCCGCGGGCGACTGGCGCGCGCTGGCGGACCGGGTCTGCGCGCTCGGGGCGGATCCGCAGCTCCGCGCCAGGCTGGCGGCGGCGGGACGCGCCCGCGTCGCCGAGGAGTTCGACGCGGATCGGGCCGCGGCACCGCTCGCCACCCTGTTCGGCGCGCGCGGCCCCGCGACCGCCGCGGCAGGCGGCCTGCGGCGCGCGGAGCCCTGAGGGACGCCCGGCATGTACCTCCTCACCATCCACGTCCCGATCCTCGTCGACGGCGACGCGCTGCTCGTCCAGACCGACTGGAAGCGGTCGCTGCTCCTCCTGCGCGACTCGCTCCAGGGGCTGTTCGGCCAGGTGACGGTCCTCGCGCCCTCGCTCCCCGTCGCGGCGAACCCCGGGACGCAGCCCCTCGATCGCGTCTCTCCGTCCGACGACCTCCGGCTCGTCCCGAGCTTCGACGTCCGCTGCCGCGCGCGGGAGTACTGGCTCCGGGAGCGGCGCCGGTGGGTCCACGACGTCGACCGGCTCGTCGCGGAGGCGCGCGTGGTGCACGCGGGCGTCAACGACGTCTACCGCCCGATCTGCTTCGAGGGGATCCGGGCCGCGGTCCGCCGCGGGACGGCGTGCGTGTTCGTCGAGGACACGGACGTTCCGTACGCCGTGGAGCAGGCGACGCACGGTGCGTCCGCCGGCGAGCGGCTCCGCGGATGGGCGTACGGCCGCGCCTACGAGGCGATGGGGCGGTGGGCGGTCCGGCGCGCGGATCTGAGCCTGCTGAAGGGCGCCGCGGTGATGCGCCGGTACGCCGGCTTCGCGCGGAACCCACGCGCGTTCCACGACACGTCCTACCGCACGGCGGAGGTGATCCCGATCGGCGAGCTCGACGCCCGCGTGTCACGGCTGCGGCCGGGCGGTCCGCTCCGCTTCGTCTACTGCGGGCGCCTCATCGAGAGAAAGGGGCTGCTCCGCTCGCTCGCCCTCCTCCGCGCCGCGATCTCCCGGGGCGCGGACCTGACGTTCGACGTGATCGGCGACGGCCCGCAGCGGGCCGAGCTCGCGGCGGCCGCCGCGGTCCCGCCGCTCGCGGGGCGGGTCCGCCTCCTCGGCGCCGTCGAGTACGGCCCCGAGCTGCTCCGGCGGCTCCGCGCGTACGACGCGCTGCTCTTCACCTCGACGCTCGAGGAGACGCCGCGGATGATCTTCGACGGCTACGCGGCGGGGCTGCCGCTCGTCGCGACCGACATCCCGTACGTGAAGGAGCGCCACCGCGAGGACGGGGCCGTCGTCGTGCTCGACGGGAACGACGACCGCGGCTCGGCGGAGCGCCTCGAGGAGGCCTGGCGCCGGCCCGACCTCCTCGCCGGGCTCGCGCGCGCGGCCCGCGCCGCCGCCCTCTCGAACTCCGCGGACGTCTGGTACGGCCGCCGCGCCGAATGGACCTTCGACGCGGTGGCGCGGCACGACGCGGCGCATCGCGCCCGGACGCCGAGCGCCACGGGGTCCGGATGACGACCGCGATCTCCCGCGCGCGCCTCCTGGCGCGCGACGCGCTCCTCGAGGCGTGCTACCGGACCGGCGCGACGCGCCCGGACCGCGCGCTCCGCGAGCGGCTCACGATCGTCACGTTCCACCGCGTGCTCCCCGCGGAGCTGGCACGTGAGTACCCGATCGACACGCTCGCGGTCACGACGGAGGAGCTGGCCTGGTGCCTCCGGTTCCTCGCGGATCACTTCACCTGCGCCACCCTCCGCGACGCGTCCCGGGCGTTCGCGTCGGGCGAGGCCGCCCGCCGGCCGTGGCTCGCGGTCACCTTCGACGACGGCCAGCGCGACAACTTCGAGCACGCGTTGCCGGTACTCGGGCGCGCCGGCGTGCCCGCGACCTTCTTCGTCCCGGTGGACGCGGTCGACACGGGCGAGCCGCTCTGGCACGACCGCCTCGCCTGGGCGGTCGCGCGCGGGGGCGCCCGCGACCGCACCGCGGCGGCGGCGCTCCGGGCGGCGCTGGGCGTCGACGGCGAGGCGCCCGCGGCCGCCCTCGTGCGGCGCGCCCTCGATCACGCGAAGCGCCTCGACGACCGCGCGCGGGCGGAGTTCGTCGCACGGTGGGAGGCGCGGCTCGGCGGGCCGGCGCGGCCGGCGTGGGACGGGATGATGACGTGGACGCAGGTGAGGGCCCTCGCCGCGGCAGGACACGAGATCGGCTCGCACTCGATGTCCCACGCGATCCTGACCTCCTGCGACGACCGGGCGCTGGAGCGCGAGACGCGCGCCTCGCGCGACCTCCTGCGGCGCCGCACCGGGTGCGACGTGGAGTCCTTCTGCTATCCGAACGGCGATCACGACGCGCGCGTGCTCGCGGCCGTCCGGCGCGCCGGGTACGCACGCGCGGTCACGACGCGATGGGGACCGAACGACCGGTCGGCGCCGGAGTTCGCGCTCAGTCGCTGCGACATCCAGGGCCGTACGTCGCGGTCCGCGCGCGGCACGCTCTCGCCGGCGCGGCTGGCGTGGCGGCTCACGGGCCGCTCCGCGCCGCGCTCGAGGTGATGCGTGAATCGGCGCACCCGTGGTCGGATGAGGTGCGCCAACATCACACCCGCTTCCCTCGACCATGGAGGGTTTTTCCGACCCAGGGAATCGCGTACAGACCTCGCCTGTCCCATGACATCGGTACGCGTCTCGCGCGGCCCGAACCCTCAGCTCCCAGCAAGCGAGGTCCTGATGATCGTCCGCCGCTCGTTCGCCCCCATCGTCGCCGTCGTCGCGCTCCTGCTCGCGTGCGGAGGCTCCGGTCCCGGCTCCGAGGACGTGCTCGGGTTGATGCCGCCGCCAGGCATCGTCGCGCAGGCGGCGCTGGACGTCGTCTGGTCCATCCAGGAGGCGAGTGGCTGCGGCTCGATCACGAGCGCCGGCGTGTACACCGCGCCGACGGCGCCGGCGACCTCGGCGTGCCACATCGTGGCGCGCGTCGCGAACGACACGACGGCGAGCAGCGTCGCGACCGTCACGATCGCGGCGGCGCAGACGCCGCCCCCGGCGCCGCCGCCGCCGGCCGGCACGTCGGGCGACGCGATCTCCCGCTGCGCGAGCGATCCGATCCGCTCGACCGGAACCGTCTACTACGTCTGCAGCTGCGACTCCGGCGCCCAGGCCGGATGCGCCGCCGGCGACGACGCGAATCCGGGGACGTCCCCCTCCGCGCCGAAGCGCACCTTCTCCGCGGCCCAGGCGCAGTTCCGGGGCATGAACGCGGGCGACACCGTGGCGCTGTGCAAGGGCGGGAGCTGGGTCAACGTCGCGTCGACCTCGCCCCACTGGGTGAACTCGCGGTGCAACGCCACGAGCACCTGCGACCTCCGGGCCTACGATCCGCCGGGCACGAGCGGCCGCGCGAGGCCGTACGTCGACATCACGTCCACCGCGATGGACTTCTGGAACGCGAGCGGCGGCACCAAGGGCTACCGGTTCCAGGGGATCAGCTGGCACGGCCGCAGCGGCGCGTACGGCTTCTACACCGCGACGCGGAACCTCTCCGACGTGATGCTCTGCGACAACCGCTTCGACGGCTTCAACGTCGCGGTGGGCCCGATGATCGACCGGCTCTACGTCGTGTCGAACCAGATCGTGAACAGCGCGACGCAGGGGTTCATCGGCGGCTCGAACTACGGGCGCATCGAGAACAACACGTTCGACAACAACGGCACGGCGGTCGGGCACCACTCCATCTACCTCGGCGCGGGGATCACGGACGGCGGGACCAACCTGACGATCCGCGGCAACCACTCGACCCGCTCCTCCCAGAGCAACGGGAGGTGCATCGGCACGCACATCGTGGCCCACGGCCAGTTCCAGAACCTGCTCATCGAGGGGAACACGATCGAGGAGAGCGGCACCTCCGCCGACCCCGGCTGCTGGGGGATCGGGATCCTCCGCGACTCCGAGGTGCCGAGCGGCTCGATCCCTCCCGAGTACTTCCGCAACGTGACGATCCGCGGGAACACCATCCGGAACGTGGGGAACGCGCTCATCGCGCTCGGGCAGTGCGAGAGCTGCGTGGTCGAGAACAACCTGCTCATGCCCGGCCCGACCATGGGCGGCACCGCGGTCTACGGCACGCCCAACAACTACGCGCCGCAGACCGGCACGAACGGCTCCGACGCGGACACGACGAACCTCGTCGTCCGCAACAACACCATCTACTCCACGGGCGGCCAGGCCTCCGGCATCTCGTTCGAGCGCGCCGGCGGCGGTGGGCACGAGATCTACAACAACGCCGTGTACGTCGTCGGCGGGAGCTGCATCCCGCAGACCGCGGGCGTCACCTACAACGCCTTCAACACGTGCACGACGGCGGCGACGTCCAGCTGGTTCGTCTCCGCCGGCTCCGACTTCACGCCGGCCGCAGGGTCGCCGCTCGTGAACGCGGGCACCACGCGCGGCGGCGCGACCCCGACGATCGACTTCCTCGGCACTCCGCGCGACTCGACCCCGGACATCGGCGCGTTCGAGCGGCACTGACCCGGCACGGGCGCGCGCGTCGACCGCGGCGATCGGCGCCTCGATCGACGCGCGCGGCACCCGGCCGGAGGTCCACGGCCGGAGTACCGCGGGGCGCGCGCGCTCGCCGCGATCGGCGCTCCGGCCGCGCATGGTAGGCTCCCTCCGCGGCGGAGGAGCGCGCACCGCGCGGCACGCGCGGCGGCCTGGCGCCCACGCCGGGGGGGCGTGCCGTGTCGAGCCGGAATGCCGGACCCGGACCTCGGGTCGCGTGGGCGCTCGTCGGGATCCTCACCCTCGGCGCGCTCGCGCTGCGGGCGTTCCGCCTCTCCTGGCCCGTCCTCTCCACGGACGAGTATGCGACGTACGCGTTCGCGACCGAGCCCGTCGCGCGGCTCCTCGGGCCCGACTACCGCACCGAGACCAACCCGCCGCTCTACTACCTGCTCCAGCGCGCCTGGCTCGTCCTCGGCGACTCGCCCGGGGCGCTCCGGACGCTGCCGCTCGTGTTCGGCGTCGCCTCCGTGCCGCTCGTCTACGCGCTCGGGCGCCGCCTCGCCGGCACGGGACCGGCGCTCGTCGCGTGCGCGCTCACCGCGATCTCCGAGATCCACGTCTTCTTCGGCCGCGAGGCGCGCGCGTACGCGCTGCTGACGTCGGCGAGCCTCGTCGCCCTCCTCGCCCTGGCGCGGCTCGCGAGCGCGTGGGGCGCGAGCGGGCTCGCCGACGGCGACGGCGACGCGGGCCGCGAGGCGAGCGCGTCGCGCGCGGGCGCCGGAGCGTGGCGGTGGTGGCTCGGGTACGTGGCCGCGTCGACGGTGGCGGTGTACGCGCACAGCACGGCCGTGCTCCTCGTCGTGCTCGCGAACGTGCTCGTGACCGCGCTCGTCCTGTCGCGGCGGCTGCCCGTGTCGTTCCTGTACCGCTGGATCCCGGCGAACGCGGCGATCGTCGCGCTGTACGCGCCGTGGCTCGCCGTGACGGTCGAGCAGTGCCGCTCCGTCCTGGCGGACTTCTGGATCCCGGAGTCGTCGCCGCGCTGGGTGGCGTCGCAGCTCATGGGCCTCTACCCGTGCCCGCGGTGGAGCAAGCCGGTCCTGTACGCGCTGCCGCTCGCCGGGGCGTGGCTCCTCCGCAGGCGCCCGCTGGCGCTCGCGTTCGTGCTCGTCTTCGCGGTCGGACAGCCGCTCCTGCTGTATCTCGCGAGCCTGGTCCGCCCGATGTTCTACGTGCGGCCGATGATCTGGACGACGCCGTTCGGGTACCTGCTCGCCGGCGTCGCCCTCTGCGCCGTGCGGCGGGTGGCCGGCGCGCCCGGCTTCGCCGCGGCCCTCGCCGCCGTCGCCGCCGTCGCGCTCCGCGGGACGGCGGCGCTCTACCCGGCCGCGCCGGAGGTCGCCGACACAGCGGGCTTCGTGGCGCCGCTCCGGGCGTTCGCGCCCGCGACCGACGCGCTCGTCGTCGCCCCTGCGCCGTTCGCGTGGCAGCTCCGGTACGAGACCCGGGCGGCTCCCGTCCCGAGGCCGTGGCTGGGCCTCACGTTCGGCGACAAGCCCGACCGCCTCGCGCCGTGGTACCCCGTCGAGGAGCTCCGCCGGGCCGAGCTCGTTTCGCGCCTCGAGGGGCTCGAGCGCGTCTGGCTCCTCCTCGAGGTGCACCACCTGTTCCCGCCCGCGCCGGGCGACGGCTTCGAGCCCGCCCTCGCCGACCTCGACCGATGGGGCGCGCGGGCCGCCGCGTGGCGATCCGGGAACCTGGAGCTCATCCGGTTCGATCGCGTCCCGCCCGCCGCGCTCGCCGGCGACGCCCGCGGGCGGCCCGGGACGGGCGCGGCGCGGTGATCCCGCGGCCGCCGACCCGCCGCCACGTCACGATCGCTTGTACTCGATGAGGATCGCCGGCCGGCTGCGAGCGCGCCCGGCGAGGTACTTGAGCTGCCCCTGGCACTCGGGGAACGCCGCGAGCACGGAGAACGCGGCGTACAGCCACGCGTCCGCCGGCGCCGCGCCGCGGCGGAGGGTGGCGCGGTACGAGCGGATCGTCTGCGTCGCGTACAGCGCGAGCGGGAGCAGGAGCGACGCGCCGCCCGTCGCCGGGACGGCGACGAGGGCCACCGCGGGCAGGAGGCCCCCGGAGACGAGGATGCTCACGTTCTTCCGGAGCCAGGGCCACTCCGGCGCAGCGCCATGCTTCGCGCAGCGCTCGGCGTAGGCGTGGCCGGCCCGGACCGAGCGCGTCCACCACTGGCCGAAGCGCGTCATCGCAGCGTCGTGGAGCGTCATCTCCGCGTCGATGCGGAGGATGCCCCACCCCGCGCGACGGAGCCGGAGACACAGCTCGGGCTCCTCCCCCGCGATGAGCGTCCCGTCGAACCCGCCGACCTGCCGGAACGCGGAGACGCGCATCAGCGCGTCACCCCCGCAGGACCGCGCCGGCCCGACGGGCACGTTCCACTCCATGTCGCAGAGCCGGTTCCAGACCGAGCGCCGCGGGAACCGCTCGCGCCTGCGCCCGAACACGACGGCGAGGCCCGACTCCGTCTCGAGCGTCAGGAGGCCCCGCGGGAGCCACTCCGCGGCCACCTCGCAGTCGCCGTCCACGAACTGCACGAGCTCGAGGTCCGGGCAGAGCTCGAGCAGCCGCTCGAACCCCGCGTTCCGCGCCCGCGCGGCCGTGAACGGGACGGCAGGATCGAGCGCCACGACCGCGCGGCACGTACGCGCCGCGAGCGCGGGGCTGCCGTCGGTCGATCCCGAGTCCACGTACACGACCGGCGCGCCAGAGGGCGCGAGCGAGGCGAGGCATCGCGCGAGGCGCTCTCCTTCGTTGCGGCCGATCACCACGACGCCGATCCGGGTCACCGCGCGCTCCCCGCGGGCGACGCGAGCGCCGCGCCGGCGACGACGACCGGCGCCGGCGCGCGGCCCTGAGCTGCCGCCGGGCGCCGCCGCCGGACCAGGCTCCGGACGTCGACGCCGGCCAGGGCGCCGCCCGCGACGAAGTACACGGGGTTGGTCATCGCGTTGAACAGCGAGTCCACCGCGAAGAGCGCGAGGACGACTCCGAGCGCCACCGCGGGTCCGGCCCCCGGCGCGGCCGCGCGCCGCCGCCGCAGCCGGACCGCGAGCCGGACCACGGGCAGCACCGTCGCTGCCGTGATGGCAGCGAGGCCGACCAGGCCGAACTGGCCGAGCGCGATCACCCAGAACCCGTCCGGCGTGGCCGCCCGCCCCTGGTCGTCGTAGGCGATCCAGCGGCCGTACCGGCCCCACCCGGTGATGGGCCGCTCCAGCGCCTTCGCGGCGAGCTGCTCCTCGTTGGCGAGCCGGAACCGGAGCGACGCGAGCCGGACCGGCGACGCGACGCGCGCGGCCGCGTCGAGGACCGCCGTCCTCGGGGCCTCGCCCGTGAGCCGCACCGCCATGTACGCGGGGGCGGCGAGGGCGAGCACGATCAGCAGCGCGCGGACCCGCGCTCCGTCGGCGAGGAGCAGCACGGAGGCGCCGACCGCGAGCAGGACGACGGCCCCCGTAGACTTGGTGAGGACGGTCGTCCCGACGAGCGCCACCGCGATCCACGGCATGCCGATCCCGCCGACGTCCCGGAGCGTTCGCCGGGTCCAGAGCGCGACCGCCAGGATCGAGCCGACCGCCATCCAGAGCGCGACCATCAGGCCGTGGTGCATGAAGACCATGGGCCGGAAGGTCCCGCCCCAGCGGACCGTCTGGTCGAACGCGTGCTGGTGGAAGCCGTAGAGCGCGGCGTGCAGCTGCGGGCTCATCCGGATCTCCCAGAGGCACAGGGGCACGTACACGAGCGCGCCCGTGAGGACGCCGACCGCGAGCGCGCGGACGCCGCCGCGGTCCGCGAGGAGCGTGCGTCCGAGGAGCCATGGCACGCCCCACCGCGCGGTGTTGAAGAGCACCGCCGCCCCGCCCTCGTAGGCGCCGAGCCCGTTCGCGAGGGAGGACACGAACGGCCATGCACACCAGATCGTCATCGGGAGGTCGACCAGGCGGGGCCGGAAGGCGGCGAGCCGCCCGGGCGCGAACGCGACGGCACCCGCGAGCATCCCCGCCGAGAGCACCATGTGCTTGTCGTGGTAGCCGGTGACGTCGTATCCGGCGACCGGCAGGAACAGCCACCCGCCCACGAGCGCCGCGACGAGCGCGCGGCGCGGCGGCAGCGACGCGAACAGCAGGAGCACGACCGGGATCCAGCCGAGCAGCGCAGCGTGCGTCGCGAGGTTCATGTCTCTCCACCCGCCCCGGGCGCGCCGGCGCCTAGGACCAGAGCCCCCATCGGCCGGACAGCATGACCGCCGCGGCGATCGCGGCGTTGCAGAGCGCGTGCGCGAGGACCGCGTCCCCGAGCCGGCCCCGGACGAGCCGAGCGATCGCGAACGCGACGCCCGCCGCGGTCCCCAGGATCCACCCACCGTGCAGCAGCCCGAACCCGAGCGACGACAGGGCGACCGCGGTCCACGTCCACGCCCGCGGCGGCACGCGCTCGAAGTCGGGCGAGACGAGCCACGGCAAGAGGAAGCCGCGGAACGCGAGCTCCTCCGCGAGCGGGACGACGAGGCAGGACCCGGCGACGCGGGTCGCGATCCAGGCCGCGCGCTCCGCCGGGCCCAGCCGGGCGACCGCGTCCGCGAGGCCCGCGCCGTCGCCCGCGCCGAAGGCGATCCACGGCACCGCCACGGCGCCCGCGAGGAGCACCGGCGGCCACGACCAGGACAGCACGGGGGGCGACAGCGACCGGCGGACGAGCAGCAGGGCGATCCCGGCCACCAGGATCCGCGCGCCGTACGCGCGGTCGAGCGCGCCCTCGCTCCACGCCCCGGTCACGAGCGCGGTCGCGATCGCCCCGAGGAGCGGGGCGACGTACGCCGCTGCCGCCGCGGGCACGCCCGGCGCGGCGACGGACGCGGCCGCTGCCGTCGCGTCCGGGCGCGGTGCCGGCGCGCGGCGCAGCCACGCCGCCCGCTCGGCGAGCGCGACGCTCCCCAGCGCCACCGCCGTGAAGAGGACCCAGCCGGCGCGCGAGTGGAAGCCGCCCAGCGCGAGCGCCTCGCGGCCCGACGCGCCGAGGAGCACGAGCGCCGCGATCCGCAGCACGTTCGCGGCGAGCGCCGCCGCCGCGCCGAGCGGAAGCAGCACGAGCGCGCGCGGGAGCCGGACGCGATCGCGGCTCGTCGCGATCCAGACCGCCTGGAACACGAGCACGAGCCCGAGCCCGTCCACTCCCGAGCAGACCTCGGAGATCTCCACGTCGAAGCCGCCGACGCCGATGAGCCGCTCCTCGAGCTCGACCGTCACGGGGGCCGCACCGAGCCGGAGCAGCGCCGCGGCGCCCCGGAGCGTCCCCTCCGAGAGGACGCCCCAGAGCCGCTCCGCCTCGAGCGCGCCCCGCCACGCGAGCAGCCCGGCGGCGAGCGCGAGCAGCGGCGTCCGCCAGCGCGTCACGACCCGGCGCGCCACCCACGCGAGCGGGGCGGCCGTGCGGACGGCGAGGAGGACCACCGCGACGAGGATCGCGAGCCACGCGGCGAGCGCCCCGCCGGTGAGCGGCGGCGCGCCCTCCGCCAGGATCCGCCGCGTGAGCGCAGCCGCCGCCGCGAAGGCCGCCACCTGGACGGCGAGCGCCGGCCCCGGCCGCCACGCCGGCAGCGGCGCCGCCGGCCCCGGCTCGGCGGAGCGGGACCCGCGAGCGAGGAGCACGCCGCCCACCGCGGCGCCGAGCGCGACGGGCACCGCGAGCCGGAGCGTGCGCACGACCGGCATGTACGGACCGTCGAGCGGCAGGTCCACCAGGATCGACAGCGCCAGGTACTCGGCCGCGAGCAGCGCGGCGGGAAGCCCCCAGCGCAGGGCACCGGACCGGTCCGCGGTGGCACCGGAGGCGGACGGGGCGCCGCCGGGCGGCGCGAGCGGCAGCGGCGGGGCGCTCATGGCGTGGGCTCCCCCCCTCCGCGCGCGTCGCCGCGCCCGGCCGGCGCGGCGCCGCCTCCGCCCGGCGTCCCGGCGGAATCGTCCCCCTCGCGGCTCCCGTGCCCGTTCCCGAGATCGCTCCCCGGCCTCCTCGCCGCGCGGGGCACGCGCGGGCCGTACTCGAACCGCGCCGAGACGAACACGCCGTACTCGGTGTAGGCGGGGAGCCCGGTCCCGGGCCGGGCGCGCTGCCAGTCGCTGGTCGCGCCGATCCCGAACCCGAGCCGCTCCGCCGGCGCCCAGTCCAGGCGGACCTCGGCGAACGAGTCGAACGCGCGCTGGGCGCCGGTCAACGACCGCCCCATCGCGCCGCGCGCCGCGACCTTCCACTGCGTCGAGATCTGCCACATCGACGAGGCCGCGGCGTGCAGCCGCTGGTTCGCGCCGCCGACGAGGGGGTCCAGGTACGGAGCGAGCCGGACCTCGAGGCGCGTGTCGATCCGGGCCGGACGCTGGAGGCTGTGCGTGATCGCCGCCTCCCCCGCGGGCTCCAGGCCAGAGAGATGGCGGTCGGGATACTCGACGCTGCGCAGCCACGACACGCCGACGGCGCCCGAGGCCTCGAGCGCGGGCGAGTAGCGGTGGGCGAGCCCGCTGCTCAGCGTCGCGTACCGGTACAGCGCCCCGGTGGCAGGCGTCCGCCCGGTGCCCGCGTCGAGGCGCGTCGCGAGGACGTCGTGCCGGGTCGCGTTCCAGGCGATGCGCCCCTCGGCCTCGAGGGTCTGCTGGACCGGGACGAGGACGCGCGAAGCCAGGTCGTCGCCGCCGCCCGCGGTCACGCGCACCCGGACCGCGCCGATCGTTCGCGGATCGAGCCGGCCCTCGACGTACCCGCGCCCCTCGATCCTCGCCGTCCGCACGATCGCGAGCGTCGGGACCGGGCTCGCCACGCCGGGGCTGCCGGTGCTCGTCCTCAGGTCGGTCGTCCCGGCCTCGCCGCCGACCGCCGCGTAGGCGCGCCACGTCGGCGAGAGGCGCGCGAGGAGGTGGAGGTCGCCGCGGTGGAGGACGTCGAGCTCGGCGGCGCCCTCGACCTGCGGCACGCGCAGGACGGGCGCGTACCCCGCGCCCACGTCGAGATCGACGCCGCGGAGGTCCAGGGCCGCCGCCGGCGTGGCCTCGATCGCGGTCGTCGTGAGGCTCTCGCCGGCCACCGTGGTGACGCGGGTCCGCTCGAGCGCGTCGACGCCGGCGCGGAGGTCGACGCCGGGCGCCCCGAGCACGAGCGCGGCGACGGTGACGAGCGCGCCGAGCATCTGCTACTCGACGACGACGACGTCGCCCGGCCGGAGCTGGAACGTCGCCCACCCACGCTCGCCGCGCGAGAGCGCGTCCCAGCGGAACCGGATGCGGACGGGCGCCGGGTTCCCGTCCGCCCAGTAGCCGCGGCGGAGGAGGTAGATCCGGTCCCGGTGCGCGTAGTCCCCGAGGCCGCCCGCCGCGGCGATCGCGTTCAGGATGCCGGCGCCGCGCTCGAGGTCGTAGATGCCCGGCCGGAAGACCTCGCCGACGATGGAGACCCGCATCGGCCGCGGCTCCACGACGGTCACGGTGACGACCGGGTTCACCACGTAGCTCTGCAGCTTCGTCCGTAGCCGGTTCGAGAGGTCGGCCGGGGTCACGCCCGCCGCGTCGACGTCCTGGAGGAAGGGCACCGAGATCTTCCCGTCCTCGCGGACGCGGATCCGCTCGGCGGACATGGTGTCCTGCTGCCAGACGCGCACCGAGACGACGTCGCCCTCCACGATCCGGTATTCACCGCCCGTCCGCGCCTGCTCGTCGGGCACCTCGCTGGCCCAGAGGTACTCGCGGTTGCGGCCGTGGCCGCACGCCAGCAGCACGAAACCGATGACGATCGGCGCGAGCCGGCGGAGGACGCCCTGCCTCGAGCGCGCGGACCGGCGCTCCGGCCGCCCGAGCGACGCGTGTCTTTCCATGAGTGCACGGGGCCTACGGCCCCCCCCCGGCCGGCTCTCCGCCGGCGTTGCCGTGCTGCGATGGGCGGCATGTTACCGCCGTGCGGTGCGGCCGACGCTCCGCGCCCTTTCTTGGGGCCCTCTCTCTCCTCTCCGGGTGAGCGTCTCCAGCGCATGTCCGCTCGGGCAGCGACGCTCCGCCGCGCCTTCACCCTTCGTGATCGTCGATCGAACACGCGCGGGCTCGGCCTTGAGGGCGTGCGTCAAGCGCTGTCGTGGCGTCGTGGGGCCCACCCGAACACACAAGGGCACGCGCCGGCCTCGGGAGCCGGTGCTACTTCGAGCCCATCACCGCGAGTTCCTCGGGGGGGGAACGGGACCATGACGAAGCATTCCGCACTTGCACGAAGCGCGGGTGCGCTGGTGTTCGATCTCGTGGCGCTCCTCCTCGCGCTGCCGCTCGCTCACCGTGCGTATGGCCTCGTGTTCCTCCCGACGACCCGGCTGCCGCCGCTCGACGAGCTGGGGCTCCCGCTCGCGGTCGCGCTCGTCCTCTGGGGCATCGCCGCCTCGCTCACGCGCGTGTACGAGCGGCCCGACGGGACGCTGGCCGGATCGGAGACCGCGCGCGTGCTGGTCTCCCTTGCGCTCGTCGGGCTCGCCGCGGCCGCCGTCGCGTTCTTCTCGAAGGACGCGCTCTCGCGCCTCCTCATCCTGCTGTTCCTCGCGTGCGCCGCCGTCGTGATGCTCGGCCACCGCGTCCTCGGACGGCTCGTCGCGCACGTCGCGCGCCGGAGGGGCCCCGGCGCCCGCCGCTACGCGGTGGTGGGGACGGGCGGGCTCGCTCGCGAGATCGTCGACACCATCGCCGCGCACCGGGAGTGGGGCTTCGCCCTCGCCGGCTTCGTCGAGCTCGACGAGGACGGCGCGCGGAGCCGCGGGCCGGTGCTCGGGAAGGTCTCGGAGCTCGGCGCGATCCTCGAGCGCGAGGTCCTCGATCGCGTGATCTTCGCGGTCCCCCGGGATCGCCTGTCGGCGCTCGAGGCCGCAATCGAGCAGTGCGAGCTGTTCGGGGTCGAGGCGCAGGTCTCGCTCGGCGTCTTCCGGCACGGCACGTCGCGCATGACGGTCGAGGATCTCGACGGCCTGCCGATGCTCGCCTTCAGCCGCACGCCCTCGGACACCGTCGCGCTCGCGGTCAAGCGCGCCTTCGACGTGGCGGTGAGCGCGACGGTCCTCCTGCTCCTCTCCCCGCTCCTCCTGGCGCTGGCCGTGGCCATCAAGCTCGACTCCCCCGGGCCCGTCTTCTTCCGGCAGCGCCGCGTCGGGCTGAACGGGCGCCTCTTCTCGATGGTGAAGTTCCGCAGCATGCACGTCGACGCCGAGGCGCGGCTCGAGGCGCTGCTCGCGCGGAACGAGATGTCCGGGCCGGTGTTCAAGATGAGGGACGATCCGCGGATCACGGGCGTCGGGCGGTTCATCCGCCGCGCCTCCCTCGACGAGCTGCCACAGTTCTGGAACGTGCTGAAGGGCGAGATGAGCGTCGTCGGGCCCAGGCCCCCGATCCCGGCGGAGGTTCGCCAGTACAAGCGGTGGCAGCGGCGGCGCCTCTCCGTGAAGCCGGGCATCACGTGCAGCTGGCAGGTGAGCGGCCGCAACGAGATCGACTTCGATCAGTGGATGGAGCTCGACCTGCAGTACATCGACGAGTGGTCGCTCTGGCGCGACGTGCAGATCTGCATCCAGACGATCCCGGCGGTGTTCACCTCCCGCGGCGCCCGCTGAGGCGGCGGCCCATCGCCCTCCTGCGCGCCCGTGGGGCCGCAGCTCGCCGGCGGCCGTCGGATGCCCGCATCCGATCGCCGCCGGACCTCGTCCGGACGCCCGGCCGTCCGCCCGCGTCTCCGCGCGGGGCGTCAGCAGGAGTTCCGCTCGTCACGCGCGCCGGGATCTGGCAAAGGGCTTGCGTCGCGGGGGACGGGCTCACCCGAGCCCTGCTCCACGCTCCAACCCCGAGGACAGCACTCATGACCGAGAAGACTCACCTCCGAGCCGCCGGGATCGGCCTCGCCGCCCTCCTCGCCGGCACCACGCTCGCGGCCGGCGCGCAGACGAAGGAGGCGGCGCCGAGGAAGACCGCGCCCGCTGCGAAGAAGGGCGCGAAGCCCGCGGAGAAGAAGGTGGCGCCGAAGCCCGCCATCACCGAGGACACCGAGGACCCGGCGATCTGGGGGCAGGAGTATCCCCTCGAGTACGAGACCTACCTCAAGACCGTCGACCAGGTCCGCACCAAGTACGGCGGCTCCGAGGCGCTCCCGCGCACGCCGGACGAGGCCGACCCCCGGTCGGTCGTCTCGCAGGAGAAGATCGAGGAGGATCCGCGGCTCAAGACGATGTGGGCCGGCTACGCGTTCAGCGTGGACTTCCGCGAGGAGCGCGGGCACGCGTACATGCTCGAGGACCAGACCTTCACGAAGCGGCAGGCCGTGGTGAAGCAGCCCGGGTCCTGCATGCAGTGCCACGCGTCGACGGTCATCCCGTACCGGAAGCTCGGCGACGGCGACCCGGTGGCCGGGTTCCACAAGATGAACGCGATGGCGTACATGGACGCGCGGAAGCTCGTCTCGCACCCGGTCGCGTGCATCGACTGCCACGATCCCGCGACGATGCAGCTCCGCGTCACCAAGCCCGGCTTCATGGAGGGCATCCGCGCCTGGAAGGAGTCGCAGGGCGTGAAGGACTACGACGTGAACAAGCAGGCGTCGCAGAAGGAGATGCGCGCGTTCGTCTGCGGGCAGTGCCACGTCGAGTACTACTTCAAGGGCAGCGACAAGCAGCTCACGTATCCCTGGGCGAACGGGATCCAGGTCGACCAGATCCAGGACTACTACGACCGGATCGCGTTCAAGGACTGGGTCCACAAGATCACCGGCGCGCCGGTGCTGAAGGCCCAGCACCCCGAGTTCGAGATGTGGAACCAGGGGATCCACGGCCGCTCGGGCGTCACCTGCGTCGACTGCCACATGCCGGAGATCACGTACAAGGGGCAGAAGATCACCGATCACCAGGTGAACAGCCCGCTCCTCAAGATCCAGGCGTCCTGCACGAGGTGCCACGCCGACGTGAAGCCGGACGAGCTCAAGGCGCGGGTCGAGCGGGAGCAGGACCGCTTCTTCGCCCTGCGGAACACGGCGATGGACTCGCTCATGCTCCTCATCTCCGATCTCGAGAAGGCGAAGGCCGGAGGGAAGACCGACGAGCAGCTCGTCACGCCGCGCTACCTCCAGCGCCGAGCCCAGTTCTACCTGGACTTCGTCGAGGCGGAGAACTCGACCGGCTTCCACGCGCCGCAGGAGGCCCTCCGGATCCTCGCGCAGTCCATCGACTACTCGCGCCAGGGCCAGCTCGCGATCCGGGACCCGAGCTTCAAGCCGACCGTCGCGGTGGTGTCCGTGCCGACCGCGGCGCCCGGACCCAACCAGTCGACCGCGCCGGCCGCGCCCGGCGCGCCCGCGCAGCCGCTCCACCCCGAGCCGCAGCCCGCCCCGGGCGCGCAGCCGAGGAGGTAGGCGCGGCGGTTGCGGTTGCGGTGCCCGTTGCCGTCACCGCGCCCGCTGCCGCCTCCCGCCTCCCGTGTCCCTGTCCCGTTCCCGTCGGGGACGGGACACGGGACACGGGATTCGGGTCACGTCGAGCGGAGACGGTGAACGGAAACGGAAACGGAAACGGAAACGGAAACGGTGCGCGTCACGGTGCGGTCGGATCCCAGACGCCGTGCACCTTCCCCACGGCCTGGGCGCCGCTCTTCCCGTGGCAGGAGGCGCACTGCTCCTTGCCCGCGGACGTGTACTGCGCCGCGTGGAACCGGGCGAACTCCGTGCCGTGGCAGCCGAGGCAGGCCGCCTGGACCGGCGGGGTCCTCGGCTCGGCGTCGGTGTGGACGAGGGTCGCGGCGTGCAGGATCGACGCGGTCTCGTTCGAGACGGTGGGCTGCGCGGTCGCCGGGACCGCCTCGACGCGGTACGTGCCCGGCGCGTGGCACCGGGTGCAGTCCGCGAGGTTCCCGGGGTAGAGCACCTCGTCGCGGAACTTGGCGCCGGTGGAGCCGTTGCCGGTGTACGCGAGGAAGGGCGCGAGCGCCGAGAGCTCCGCCGGGCCGGAGCGCCCGCCGGTGTGGACCCGGTGCATGTAGACCTTGAAGTGGTAGGTCCGCTCCTCGACGTTGTCGTTGGTGCCGTAGGACGTGGAGTTGAACGGCGGCGTCCACGTGAAGACCGTCGAGAGGTTCACGTTGCCGGTGGCGGGGTCCTTCGGCCGGCGGTTCCAGTCGGTGCGGTCGGCCGTGTGGCACATCACGCAGTACTGCACCTGGTGCCTGCCGCCGTGGAACACGAGCCGCTGGTGGCAGGCGTCGCAGCCCTCCTGCGCGATGACCATCCGGCGCGGCTCGGGCGTGCCGCCGGCCAGGTCGAAGTAGGCGATCGGGTTGTCCGCGAACTCGCTGATGGTCTCGCCGGTGTACGGCCACACGAGCGGCATCGTGAGCGACGAGGGGACGGCGTCCGTCGTGGCGGTCGCCGCCTTCGCGGCGTTGTACTGCTGGGGCGCCGCGGAGCGCCGCGCCTCCATGGCGACGGCCCAGGTGCCACTCGCCGTCGGCGGGACGTCGTTGGTGAAGGTGTACTCGAACACGCCGCCGGCGTCCGCGGCGAGGGCGACCGGGATGCACGCAGTCGGCCCGCCGGTCCGGCAGAGGGACTCGGACACCGGCGAGAACGCCGCGGGCGGAGTCCCGGAGTAGGCCAGCAGGTAGTCGGTGCTCGGGCCGGCCACGGTGATCGTGAGCGACGTGATCGCGCGCGGGATCGGGTGGTTCGCGTCGGATGCCGGGACCGGCGCGTTGAGCGGCGACACGGCGCCGGCGCGGTCGGTCACCTTGAACCGGACCCGCGGCTGCCCCCCGGGGCGGAGCCCGTCGACCACGCTGCCGTCGATCATGACGCTCTTCACCGAGACGATCTCGAGGACCGGGATGTCGAGCTTCGACGTCGTCTGCGGGACGGCGTGCGCGGTGTCGATGGGCACGTACGGCGTGGCGCCGCTGGCGAGATGGCACTTGCCGCAGTCCGCGTCCGTCGCCTGCGGGCCGCCCGGGTGGGCGAGGTGCGTGGCGTCCGGGGCGTCGGTCCCGAACCAGACGTCGGGGTGGCAGCCCTGGCAGCTCCGCCGCGAGATCTCCGTCCTCACCGCAGACTCCTGCCTCGCCCCGGCGTGGCACGCCTCGCAGCTCCGGTAATCGCGCGGGAAGGCGACGCCGAGCAGGACCGTGCGCGCCGGCTGCGCGTTGTCGGCGCGGACCGTGACGTGCCCGAAGGTGCGCTTCTTGCCCTGCTCGCCGACGACCGAGAACTCGGGCAGCGGCGTGACCGTCGTCGCCGCCACGTTGCGGTTGGTCGCGAACGGCGCCGCGATCGCGGTGGGCGGCGGGTCGAGGGGCACCGCGGGGCCGGACCTGCTCGCGAGAAAGAGGGTCGGGAGGTTCCGCCCGCGGTGGATGCGGTGGACGAGGCGCCCGAACTCGAGCGGGTTCGGGTTCGTGGCCTTCGTCGCGCCGGCGCCGGCCATCGCCGCCGGGTCCATGGTGTCCGGGTCGGCGTGCTGGAAGGTGTGGCAGGTGACGCAGAGGTCCGGGCCGACGCGGACGCCGCCGTGCCCCTTCACCGCCCCGTGGCACTGGTTGCAGTTCTTCGCGAGCACGAGCTCGCGCGACTGGATCGGTCCGCCGTCCGGCCGGAAATCGAACGTCGCGCTCGTGAGGGAGGTGCCCGGGACGCCCGCGAGGAAAACGCCGAGGCGGACGGTGGTCCCGGGGTCGATGGGCGCGACGGTCTTTCCGAACACGTAGGTGAACGTGCCGTCGCCGTGGTCCATGAGCTGCCCGCCCGCGTCCACCCCGGGCTGCTGCACGTTCGTGAGCACGCCGGGGCACGGCGCGAGGGGATCCGTGCAGGTTGCGTCCGACCCGGGGCCCGCGACGGGGAGCGTCGCGATCGTCTGCGCGCCGGTGAAGAGCAGGTTCTTCCAGGCGGGGACGCCGGTCACCGGCTCCACGTCGAGCACCGCGATCGTCCAGCTCGGCTGGAGCTGCGCCGCCGCACCGGTGATCGGGCTCCCGTCCTTCGACAGGGAGAAGTTCACGAAGACCTGGCGAGGCTCCGCGCCGCTGCCGTTCAGGGAGGCGCCGGTGATCGTCACGCCGTAGCCCACGGGCGGCGGCGCGGTCCCGGCGGCCCCGCCGATGCGCGGCGGTTCCTGCTTGCAGGCGAGAGCGGCCGCGAGGCACAGCCCGGCAGCGAGACGCGGAGTGGAACCGAAGCGCATCGAACCCTCCTGCGCGCACCCCCGGTCTGCGTCGCCGCCGCGCCCGGGAGGCGCAGCGCGGGCAGATCGACGCGCGCGACGGTCCGCAGCTTGCCACGACCCGGCCGGGAACAGGTACTCGGAGGTCGCCCCGCGAACGTGGCACCTGTGCGGCAACCTGACCCATGGGTCCGGGTGGGGGAAATCCCCCATCCCACGGCACATTGACAGAATTGACACCCACACGGGATTACCGCCTACGATGCGCAGAACGCCACGCCGCGAACAGCCGAACCGCGTCGGGGCGTGGGAGGTCGGGGCCATGCGCATCGGCGGCACCATGCCGTCCGGTCATTCACTGAACGGCAAACGTGCGGTCGCGGCCCAGCGCGCGACACCCGTTGCGGTCGCGCTGCTCGCGGCGGTCGCCGCGCTGTCGATCGCCGCGTGCGAGCCGCAGCGCAAGGTCGGCGCGCTGAACGACGCCGGCACGGCGCAGGCGAAGTCCTTCTCGTCGATCGCCCAGGACATCCTCGTCCCGCGCTGCGCCACGTCCGCCTGCCACTCCGGGAGCCCGCCGCCGGCCGAGCCGACCCTCGACGCGGATCTCGCGTGGAGCGCCCTCGTCGGCGTCCCGTCGCAGCAAGCCTCCGGAACCCAGCTCGTGGAGCCGTTCGCGCCGGAGCGGAGCTACCTCGTGATGAAGCTCCGCGGGACCGCCGGCAGCGCGGGCGGGATCGCGACCGTGATGCCCATCGGCGAGGCGGCCCTCGACGAGGCCGACATCGCCGCGATCGAAGCGTGGATCGCCAACGGAGCGCCGAATGACTGAGATCCGCATCCGCCTCGCCGTCGCCGCGCTGCTGGCCGTCGCCGCGGCGCCGGCGGCGCGTGCGAAGGACAGCAACGTCCAGGTTTCAGGCTCCGTGTACGTGGACTACTGGGGCATCCCGGACCAGACCGCCCGCACGCGCGCCCCCGACGGCATCGGCCCGGAGGCCTCGCTCAAGGTCGGCGTCGACATCCACGACGATCTCTCGTTCTCCGCCAAGGCCTGCGCGACCTGCCACGGCTTCGAGCTCGAGCACGCTTACCTCGACTGGCAGCCGAAGTCCTGGTTCAACGTCCAGTTCGGCCGGATCCCGGTGCCGTTCGGCGAGTACGCGCAGCGCGTGGATCCGTCGGGCCACCGCACCGCGTCCGCGCCGCTCATCTACGACATGGGCCGCATGGCGTATGGCGAGCGGACGGCGATGAACCTCGGCGTGATCCCGCAGCCGTACACGGACACGGGCGCCCTCCTCTACGGCGTCGCCTGGCTCGGCTCGAAGCTCCAGGTCTGGTACGGCGCGTACGCCGTCGCCGGCCTCAAGGGCTCGAACGACCTCGACTGGATGGCGATGCGCGCGTCGCCCTACACCGACAACAACAACGAGCCCGCCGGCGGCGGCCGCATGGCGGTCACCTACGCCTCGGATGGCGACAGCTTCATCGGCGACATCTCCCTCGGCGGCTCCTTCACCGCCGGCCGGTACGACAAGGCCGCGAAGCTCGCCTACGTGATGTGGGGCGCCGACGCGACGATGAAGCTCGGCCCGTTCACGATGCGGGGCGAGTACGCGACGCGGCGGACCGACCTCGATCCGAACGCGACCTACCGCTACGACATGATCGACGACTGGTTCGACAAGCAGGGCTGGTACGCCGAGCTCGAGCACCCGCTCGGCGGCCACCTGAACGTCGTCTACCGGTACGACGAGCTGCGCCGGAACGGCATGCCGCTGCCGGGCTCGAGCGCTCAGCTCTCGACGGACAGCCGGATCGTCCGGTACACCGGCGGCCTGATGATCACGCCCGCCCAGGCGGTCTACATCAAGGCGTCGTGGGAGTACTGGCAGCCCACGGACTTCGGCGCCTTCCAGTCGTGGCACGTAGGGTTCGGAGGGGCCTTCTGATGAACGTCATCGCCATGGCCGGCGCGGCCGCCGCGCTCGCCGGTCTCCTGCTCACGGGGAACGGGGAGAAGGCGCCCCCGGATCCGCGCGACAACGGTCCGGACCGGATCGACGTCGCGTCCTATCCGGGCGAGCAGCAGAAGAACTACGGCGTCTACGCCGCCAAGTGCGTGAAGTGCCACCCGCTCGCGCGGTCGGTGAACGCGCACTACAGCGCCGGCGACTGGAAGCGCTACCTGAAGCGCATGATCCGGCGACCGAACTCCGGCATCAACGAGGAGCAGGCGGCGCAGATCTACGATTTCCTGAAGTACCACGCGAACAAGCAGGGTTACTGAGGTCTCTCCGCCGATGCTCGCCGCGATCGCCGAGCGTGCACGCACCTCGCTCCGGGTGCGTCTGCTCCTCGCCTCGGTCGCGCTCCTCGCGATCGCGCTCGCCACGGCCGCGTTCGCGTTCGAGCGCGCCGCGCGGTCGGTGATCGTCGAGGCGGTGCACTCGCACCTCGCCGGCCGCGTCACCGAGGTGCACGAGGCCGTGCGCCGGTACCTTCGCGAGCGCGCGGTGTCGGTCCGCAACTGGGCCGAGGCCGAGGCGATGCAGATGAGCATCGACTCGGGCGACCCGAAGTTCGCCGAGGACTACCTGCGGCGCGTCATCCAGGATCAGGAGGGCGCCATCACCGCCGCGGCGCTCCTCGGCACCGACGGGGCGATCACCGCCGCCGTCCGCTCCGCGCAAGGCGAGAAGCGCGGCACCGCCCTCCCCCAGGCGCGCGGCAAGAAGGTGGTCCTGCCCGCCCTGAAGACCGCCGAGAAGGGTGAGCTCGTGGCCGAGGTCGGGCAGCTCACGGACCTCGTGCCCGGCGTGGAGAACGCGAGCGTCCTCTTCCTGGTGGCGCCGGTGAAGGACTTCGCGGGCGACCTGTGCGGCTTCGTCGTCGCCGCGGTGCCGCCGCAGTCGCTCTCGGTCCTGCTCGCGGACGTCACCGGCAAGGACGGCGGCTACCGCCCGGTGATCGCCGATCCCGAGCGGAAGCTCATGGTGTCGGTCCCCGGCGTGGACGAGGCGTCGATGCGGCCGGTCCTCGACCTGCCGGCCGGCGAGCCGGGCAGCCTCGAGCACCTGTCGCCCAGGGGCAGCGCGGCGGTCCTCGCCGTCCGCACGAAGCCGGCCACCGAGGTGCCCCGCTTCAGCGCGCTCATGCTCCTCGACGAGAGCGCCGCGTACGGCCGCCTCTACTGGCTGCGCGGCATCCTCGGCGTGCTCTTCGGCGGCGTGCTCGTCGGCGCGGGCGTGGCGAGCGTCGTCGCGCTCCGGCAGGCGTCCCGTCCCCTCACCGACGTCGCCGCGTCGATGTCCCTCGTCGCGGGCGGCGACCTCTCGACGCGCGTCCGCGAGAAGTACACGGACGAGCTCGGCGAGCTGGTCCAGTCCTTCAACACGATGGTGACGGAGGTCGAGAAGTCGCGCGACCAGCTGCAGCGGACGGAGGCGCTCCGCAAGGAAGTGCAGATCGCCCACCAGATCCAGACCGCGATCCTGCCGGTCAGCCCCGCGGTGAAGGGGTTCGAGGTCGCGGCGCGCATGAAGCCCGCCGACGACGTGGGCGGCGACCTCTACGACATCCTCGCGTTCGAGGACACCTTCTGGGTGCTCGTGGGCGACGTCTCCGGGCACGGCATCAACTCCGGGCTCGTGATGATGATGGCCCAGGCCGCGGCGTACGGGGCCATCGCCGACAACCCGAAGTGCTCGCCGAAGGACGTCATCTCCGCGGTGAACCGGGTCGTGCACGAGAACGTCCGCAAGCGGATGAAGCGCGACGACTACCTGACCCTCATGGCCGCCCGGTACATGGGGAACGGCAAGTTCGTCGCGGCGGGCGCGCACCAGCCCATCTTCATCACCCGCGGCGGCGGGTTCATCGAGGTGGTCGAGTCCGTGGGGCCGTGGGTCGGCCTCAGCCCCGATCCGGTCGGGGTCGAGGAGTACGAGTTCAAGGTCGCGCCCGGCGAGAGCATCTGCCTCATCACCGACGGCATCATCGAGGCGACCGACAAGCGGGGGGAGCTGTTCGATCAGGAGCGACTCACGGGGCTGCTCGGCGCCGTGGGGAACGCTTCGGCCCCGGAGGTGCTCCGGGTGCTCTTCTCCGCCGTGGAGGTGTTCGCGGCGCACCAGGCGGACGACATGACGGCCGTCGTCCTGAGGCGAAAGCATGACTGAGGCGAAACAAGGCAAGCAGCCCATCTACCTCACGATGCGGATGAAGCCGCCGTGGGTCTTCATCGACGAGCTCCGCCGCTTCGTCGAGTCGTTCTGCGCGTGCGCGTGCCCCGGCTGCGATCGCGAGGCGCAGATGGCGCTGGCGGTGCACGAGCTCATGCAGAACGCCGTCCCGCACTCGCACGGCGAGGAGGTCGAGCTCACGCTCGAGGTCGAGCCGGAGGTCGACCGCGTCGCGGTCTCCGTCTCGAACGCCTGCACGGACGCCGAGTTCAACGCTCTCGCGGAGCGGATCCAGAAGATGAACCGCGAGCCGGACGCGCTCCAGCATTACCTCCGGGCGATGAAGGACACGCCGGTGCACACGCGCGGCGGCCTCGGCCTCGCCCGGATCCGCTTCGAGGCACAGCTCGACCTCTCGGTCTCCCGATCCTGGGGTCGTCTCACCGTACACGCGTTCGGGAAGCTGAACGTCCCCACGCTCCAGATCCCCGGAGGACTCCGATGAGCACCGCCCAGCCCGGGAGCCGCAGCGCTCCCTTCCAGATCGCCGAGGAGAAGTACTCGGCGAGCGTCGTCGCCGATGCCCAGGGGACGCGCGTCGTGTTCCGCGGCACCATCAGCACGCCGAACCCCGCGGTCGTGATCAACCCCTTCGTCGACGCGATCCACGACGAGCTCGTGAAGAGCGGCGCGAAGGAGGTCTACATCGACTTCCGCGACCTCGAGTTCTGCAACTCGTCCGGGTTCAAGTCGTTCATCCACTGGATCCAGAAGCTCCAGGAGCTGCCCGAGGCGCAGCGGTACGGGCTCAGGTTCATGTCGAACGCCGCCCGCAAGTGGCAGCGGACGAGCCTCCTCGCCCTGTCCTGCTACGGGGTGAACTCCGTCACGATCCAGTAGAGCGCCGGCGCCGCCCTGCGGGGGGAGGCGCGAGCGCCGGGAAGGGACGCCGCGGCGCGACCGCGGCCTCCCGACCCCCACCACCGTCGGGCTCAGAACCGGGATCGGACCTCGTGATCCGATCCCGGCGTCCGCGCGTCCGAAACCGGCCGCCCGCGCGCCGGGTCGGCCCCGTCGCCGCTGGCATTTTCGATGGGTGCAGGCTGGCAAGGCGCTTGCCTAGGGGGCTCCGTCCGGAGAACCCCCGACCGGGCGCGCCTCCCGTTCCGGGCGGCGGTGGCAGCATGGCCGGCCGCACCCACGTCGGGAAGACACCAGCGAAGCGTCGGCCCAACCCGAATCGGACGTCACCGGAGGTCGAATGTCCCGAAGGATCCTCTCCGTCGCCGCCGCCCTGGCCCTCGCCCTGGCGGCGGACGCCGCCGACGCGCAGGCGAAGAAGCCCGCCCCCCCGCCCGCTAAGGCGGCGGGCCCGGGCCAGGCGTGCATCGACTGCCACGAGCAGACGAGCCCGAGCATCGTGTCCGACTGGCGGCTCTCGCGACACTCCGCGATGGACGTCGACTGCATCAGCTGCCACGGCGACGGCCACAGGACGAAGGACGACTTCGCCAAGGCGAAGCTCCCCACGCCCGACACCTGCGCGCAGTGCCACGAGGCCCAGGTCGCCCAGTTCAAGCGCGGCAAGCACGCCTGGTCGTGGGCCGCGGTGAAGGCGATGCCGACGTTCCATTACCAGCCGGTCGCGATCCGCGAGGGCCTGAAGGGCTGCGGCGGCTGCCACAAGCTCGGCCTCAAGAGCGAGCAGGAGACGAAGGAGCTGCGCGAGACGTCCGGCGGCTACGGCGTCGCCTCCTGCGACGCGTGCCACACGCGCCACCTGTTCTCGAAGGCGGAGGCCCGGCGCCCCGAGGCCTGCCAGACCTGCCACATGGGCTTCGATCACCCGCAGTGGGAGATGTACAGCGGGTCGAAGCACGGCGTCCGGAACGCGCTCAAGAGCCAGAAGGCCATCCCGGAGACGAGCGCGGCGCCCACGTGCCAGACCTGCCACATGCAGGAGGGCAACCACGAGGTCCGCACCGCGTGGGGCTTCCTCGCCGTCCGGCTCCCGATGCCGGAAGGTGACCCGCAGTGGACGGCCGACCGGGCGACGATCCTCCAGGGCCTCGGGGTGCTCGATCCGCAGGGCAAGCCCACGGGCCGGCTCGAGGTGGTGAAGGCCGCCGACGTCGCGCGCCTCACGCAGGAGGCGTTCGACGCCGAGCGGACCAAGATGGTGAAGACCTGCACGCAGTGCCACTCGCAGGGGTTCGCCCGCAAGCAGCTCGAGCAGAGCGACGGCCTCATCCGCGACGCCGACCACCTGATGGCGGAGGCGATCCGGACGGTCGCCGGCCTCTACCAGGACGGCGTGCTCGCGAAGCCGAAGGAGTACGCGTACCCCTTCCCGGACCTGCTCACGTTCCACGACGCGCCGACGCCCGTCGAGCAGACGCTGTTCGTCATGTTCCTCGAGCACCGGATGCGCGCGTTCCAGGGCGCGTTCCACGCGAACCCGGACTACGCGAACTGGTACGGCTGGAGCGAGATGCGCCGCGATCTCGTGGAGATCAAGGCGATGGCCGAGGACATGCGGCGGGTCGCGAAGGTGAAGCCCGGCGCGCCGGCGAAGAAGCCGGCGCCGAAGAAGTAGGCGCGGGCAGCGCCCGGATTCCCGAAGGCCCCCTCTCCGCGGCGGAGAGGGGGCCTCCCGTCCCGGCGCGCGCCGGACGAGCTACCGGCGCAGCTCGGGGAGGAAGCTCGTCCCGACCTCCACGGGGACGCCGAAGTAGTCGGCGACCGTCGCGCCGAGGTCCGCGAACGAGCCGCGCGTCCCGAGGCTTCCGCCGCCGCCGTCCGCCGCGTGCACCACGAGCGGCACGTACTCGCGCGAGTGGTCCGTGGAGGGCGTCGTCGGATCGCAGCCGTGGTCGGCGGTGAGCGCGAGCAGCTCTCCCGGCCGGAGCTTGCCGACGAGGCGCGGCAGCGCCCGGTCCAGCTCCTCGAGCGCGCGGGCGTAGCCGACCGGATCGTTCCGGTGCCCGTACAGCATGTCGAAGTCGACGAGGTTCACGAACACGAGCCCGTGGTCCACGCGCTCGAGGAGCGCCTCCGTCTTCGCGAGCCCGTCGGCGTTCCCCTCCGTGTGGATCTCCTCGGTGATCCCCTTCCGGTCGAAGATGTCCGGGATCTTGCCCACGCCGATCACCGGAACGCGCGCGTCGACGAGCTTCTCGAGCACGGTCCGGCCCGGCGTCGCGATGGAGAAGTCCTTCCGGTGGTAGGTCCGGACGTACTTCCCGGGCGCGCCCACGAACGGCCGCGCGATGACGCGGGCGACCCTGAACCGATCCAGGAGGCGCCGGGCGGTGTGGCACCAGGCGTAGAGCGTCTCCAGCGGGACCGTCTCCTCGTGCGCCGCGATCTGGAACACCGAGTCCGCCGACGTGTAGACGATCGGCTTCCCCGTCCGCTGGTGCTCCTCGCCGAGGCGCTGGATGATCTCCGTGCCGCTCGCGGCGACGTTCCCGAGCACGCCGGGGACGCCCGTCTCGCGGACGAACGGCTCCACGATCTCCGGCGGGAAGCCTCGCGGGAACGTCGCGAGGCCCTCCTGGAGGACGATCCCCATCATCTCCCAGTGGCCGGTGATGGTGTCCTTGCCCTGCGACCGCTCCGCCATGCGCCCGTGGAAGGCGGCGGGCCGCGGGTCGGGGGGCACGCCTTGGATGGCGGTGACGTGGCCGAGGCCCATCCGGCCGAGCGTCGGCAGCGCGAGCCCGCCGACGGCGCGGCTCGTGTTGCCGATCGTGTCCGAGCCCTCGTCCCCGTACGCGCGGGCGTCCGGGAGCGCGCCGCAGCCGGCGCTGTCGGCGACGAGGATGACGAAGCGGCGGCGGTCCATGGTGTCACTCCTTAACCGCGGGGAGGGGGCCCCGCGCAGCGGGGGAGGGGCGCGCGCGGGGACCTCGTGCGCCGTCGCGAAGCGAAGCGCGGGAGGTCACGGGCCCGCGGAGCAGGGGTGGGCCCCCGACGGAACTGCCGACGGGGCGGGGCAGCACGTCCCGTTCAAAAGTCGCCGGTCACGATGGCGACGGAAGCCGACGACCCGATGCGGCTCGCCCCCGCCCGGACGAGCGCGAGCGCGTCCGCCGCGGTCTTCACGCCGCCCGAAGCCTTGACCCCCATCTCCTCGCCGACGACCGCGCGGAGGAGCGCCACGTCGTCCACCGTCGCCCCGCCGCCGCCGAACCCGGTGGAGGTCTTCACGTACGCGGCGCCGGCGCACCGCGCCAGCGCCGCCGCGACCACCTTCTGCTCGCGCCCGAGCCGGGCGGTCTCGAGGATGACCTTCACGGGCACCGGGACGGCCTTCACGACCGCGCGGAGGTCGTCGAGCACCTCCTCGTGGCGGCCCGCGAGCAGCGCCGTCAGCCGGATGACGAGATCGATCTCCTCGGCGCCGCTCCGCACCGCCTCGAAGGCCTCGAGGACGCGCGCGCCGGTGGCCGCCTCGCCGCGCGGGAAGTCGACCACCGCGATGGGCAGCACCTTCGTGCCCGCGAGGAGCCGTCGGGCTTCCGCGACGGCGTTCCGGTGGACGCAGACGGCGGCGAAGCCGTGGGTCCGTGCCTCGGCGCAGACGCGCTCCAGGTCCTCGCGCGTCGCGCCTGGCGCGAGCAAGGTGTGGTCGATGAGCGGCGCGAGATCGCGCGGGACGCGGATCGCGCCTTCGGGAACCGTGGGCATGACGCCGGATGCTACCGCGCGCGCGGCGCCGGGGGTAGGCGCCGGCGGGCCCGTCACCTCACCGCGGAGAGCGCCAGGGGCGCGGAGACGTCGATCGCCTCTCCCTGGAACGCCGGGAACACCACCCGCCGGGAAGCGGCGACGAGGCAGCGCCCGAGGGAGGTCTTCTCGAGGTCCGCCTCCGCGATCCAGCACGACGAGACGACGCCCGTCGGCTGGACGGTGAGCATCAGCGTCGCCTTCCGGTCGTCGAGCCTGAGGCGCGGGTTCGCCTTGACCGCCTTGGTCACGCAGGCGCCGAAGGCGGCGCGGTTGTCCGCGAGCGCCTGCTCGACCGAGTCGCGGTCGAGCGCCGACCGGCCCGTGTCGAGGCTGGTCTTCGCGATGGCCGCGGCCGGCGCGGCGTCCTGCTTGCGGTCGAGCAGGTCGAGGAGCTTCCGGTCCTTGTTCGCGATCTGCAGGCTCCGGGGCCGGTCGCGGCCTCCGGCGTCGAGCGCGACGGGCTGGAATCCGGCACGGGCGCGGGTCGCGGCCGGGCTCGGCGGCGGCGGAGCCGCGTCCGTGGCCGTCGCCGCGACGGCCGGCGTGGGCGCTGCCTCGGCGGGCGGCGGAGAAGGAGGCGCCGCGGGAACGGGAGCCGGCGCCGGCGCGGGCGCCGCGGCGACCGGTCCGGGCGCCGGCCGCGGCACCTTCCGGCGCCCCGGCCCGAGGAGCAGCGCGGCCGCGACACACGCGGCGATGCCGGCGAACGCCGCGGCCGCGACCAGGAGATGGCGCCGTCGCGGAGCCGGTGCGGTGGCGCGATCGGACGGCGGCGCGGCGTCGTCGGCCGGGGGCGCCGCGGCGGCGCTCGCGCCCGCGAGCCAGTCGAGCTCCGCGCCCGAGAGCGCCGGCTCTCGCGCCGGCGCGCGCGCGACCGGCGGCGGCTCCGGCGCGCGGACGACGGGCGCGGTCGCCGTGCCCCCGGCATCGCCTCGATCGCCGAGGAGATCCGCGAAGGAGCCGTCGTCCCCGGGAGGCGGAGCGGCCGGGACCGCTCGCGGCGCGGGCGGGGGCGGCGGTCCCGCGGACGGAGGGCGCACGCTCGCGGGCGCGGCGGACGGCATGGGGACCGGCGTGAGGAACGGCGCCGGCGTGAGCGCAGGACCGTGCGGCGCCTGCCCGGCCGCCGGCGCGGTCGCGGCGGCCCGGACGACGATCGTGTGCTCGCAGGCCTTGCACTTCACGCGGAAGCTACGGCCCTGCACCTTCTCGTCGGCGATGGAGTAGAGGCGACCGCAGCGGTCGCAGGAGAAGTTCACCGCGCGATCCTACCGGGCGCCGGAAAGGGCAGGCAAGGAACCGCGCGCCCACACCCACGGTCGCGCGTCCCGTGAATCAGCGACGCTCGCCGGCACCCAGCGCCACGAGCGCCGCCGCCTCCGCGCCGCACGCGTCCTCGTCCTCGTCCGCGTCGATCCACGGATCGCGGCCGGTCGCCGCCGCGACCTGCCGGAGCAGCCCGCGGTCGAGGAGGTGCGACGGCACCACGTGCGCGAGCGCGTTCAGGAGGTTCCCCTTCACCGCGGGGTGCTCGGCCGAGAGCTCCGCGAGGAGCGCCTTCACCCGCTTCCGCCGGAGGTTCGGCTGCGAGCCGCAGAGATCGCAGGGGACGATGGGGAACGCCATCGCCGTCGCGAACGCGGCGATGTCCTCCTCGGCGGCGTAGCAGAGCGGCCGGACCACGATGTTCCGCCCGTCCTGCGCGTGCAGCCTGGGAGGCATGCTCTTCAGCGCGCCGGAGTAGAGCGCGCTCAGGAGGAGGGTCTCGACGAGGTCGTCGCGGTGGTGGCCCAGCGCGATCTTGTTGCAGCCGAGCTCGACCGCGGCGTTGTAGAGGACGCCGCGGCGGAGCCGCGAGCAGACCGGGCACGTGGTCTTCCCCTCCGGCACGAGGCGGCGCACCACGGAGTACGTGTCGCGGTGGAGCATCCGGTACGGAACGCCGACCGCCTGGAAGTGCCGCTCCACGATCTCCGCGGGATACCCGGGCTGCCCCTGGTCGAGGTTCACCGCGAGCAGGTCGAACCGGACGGGCGCGCGCTGCTGCAGGCGCATGAGCAGGTGGAGCAGCGTGTAGCTGTCCTTCCCGCCCGAGACCGCGACCATGATCCGGTCGCCGTCGCCGACGAGCTCGAAGTCGGTGATGGCGCGCGCGGTGGCGCGCAGGAGCCGCTTCTCGAGGCGTGCGACGTCGTTCATCGTCCGTCCGCTCCGCGCCGGGACGGGTCGGTGGCGCGGTCGCGGGCTCTTCTAGCGCGGCCCTGGCCCCCGGTCGAGCCGGGGGCCTCGAAAACCCTTTGACCTCGCACCCTCCCCTGCGTTAACTGGCGCCCGATCTCCAGACGGGGACGAGGAAACGATGCCCGCGAAGGACCTCGGCACCAAGTACACCTGCTTCAAGTGCAACACGAAGTTCTACGACATGAACAAGGCGGCGCCCGTCTGCCCGAAGTGCGGCGCCGACCAGCGCGAGAGCCCGGCGGTCAAGGGCCCGCCTCCCGCCGAGAGGCGGCCGCGCGCGGCCGCCCGCCCGGTCGCGCCCGAGGTCGAGGAGGTCGAGACGGTCGAGGCCGCCGTCGACGACGAGGACCTCGAGGCGGACGAAGAGGCCGAGGACGTCGAGGAGGACGAGCCGTAGTCGCGCGGGTGATCGGTCCGCCCCGCTCCGGGGCGATCGTTCACCCCGAGTGACGCAGCCGCGCGCACCGCCGAGGCAGCGGCCCTCCCGGGCTGCATCCGCGCCGCCGGCGCGGGAGGCGCGGAGAGCGGCCCCGCGTGGAGGCCCCAACGCGACGTTGACCCCCGGGCGAGCCGTGAGTATCTGCTCACGGTGACGACCGCCAGCGTCCCCCTCCGGACGGCCACGCCGCTCGCCCACCTTCGGGACCTCCTCCTCCTCGCGAAGCCGCGCCTCTCGGGGCTGGTGATGATCACGTGCGCGGGCGGGATGTGGCTCGCGCCCGGGCACATCGGGCCCGCCCGGGCGATCCTGGCGGTGCTCTCCACCGCGGCGGTCGTCGGCGCGGCGAACGCCCTCAACTGCTACCTCGAGCGCGACATCGACGCGCGGATGCGGCGCACGCGGGACCGTCCGCTCCCGGCGGGGCGCGTCGAGCCGTTCGTCGCGCTCGGCCTCGGCATCCTCGTGCCGGCGTTCGCGATCCCCGCCCTCGCGCTCGCGGCGGGACCGCTGACCGCCCTCCTCGCCCTCGTCGCGCTCCTCACCTACGTCGTCGTCTACACGCCGATGAAGCAGCGCTCGACGCTCGCGCTCTTCGTCGGCGCGATCCCGGGCGCGATCCCGCCGCTCATGGGCTGGACCGCGGTGACGGGCCGGATCGAGGCCGGCGGGCTCGCGCTGTTCGCGCTCCTCTTCGCCTGGCAGCTCCCGCACTTCCTCGCCATCTCGCTATACCTCGCCGAGGACTACGCACGCGGCGGCCTCAAGGTGTTCGCGGTGGTGCACGGCGAGGCGCGGACGCGGTTCTGGATCGCGGTGTGCACCGCGATCCTCGTCCCCGCGTCGCTCGCGCTCGTGCCCCTGCACGTCGCCGGGGCCGTGTACGCCGGCGTCGCCGTCGCGCTCGGCGCGGGGCTCGCGAGCTACGCCCTCCTCGGGCTCGGGCGCACCGGCGGACGCTGGGCGCGCTCCTTCTTCCTCGGGACGCTCGTCTACCTCACCGCGCTGTTCGCCGTCCTCTTCGTCTCCCCTTCGTGAAGCGATGCCGGTGTCCGCCGCCACCTCCGCCGCCGGCGCGACCGCGAGCGCGCCCCGCCTCGCGCTCGAGGGCGTCGCGTTCCGCTACGGCGACCGCGAGGTGCTGCGCGGCGCCTCGCTCGCGGTCGCCCCGGGCGAGATCGTCGGGCTGCTCGGCCCGAACGGCGCCGGGAAGTCGACCCTGTTCGCGATCCTCGCGGGCCTCCTGCCGCCCGCGGCGGGCACGTTCCGCCTCGACGGCCGCGCGATCCCCGCGGGCGCCCGCGCCCTCCGCGCCGCCTCCGGGATCGTGTTCCAGGCGCCGGGGCTGGACGGCAAGCTCTCGGCCGAGGAGAACCTGGCCATGGCGGCGCGGCTCCACCGCGTGCCGCGCGCAGCCGCCCGCGAGCGCATCCCGCGGCTGCTCGAGGCCGCCGGCCTCGCGGGCCGTACCCGCGAGCCCGTCGAGCGCCTCTCCGGCGGGATGCGCCGCCGGGTCGAGCTCGCGCGCGCCCTCGTGCACCGGCCCGCGATCCTCGTGATGGACGAGCCGACCACCGGCCTCGACGCGGCCGCGTTCCGCGCGTTCTGGGCCGAGATCGAGGCGCTCCGGCGCGCCGAGGGCCTCACCGTGATCCTCACGACGCACCAGCCCGACGAGGCGGAGCGCTGCGATCGGCTCGCGGTGCTCGCGGGCGGCGTCGTGGTGGCGTGCGACACCCCCGCGGCGCTCCGCGCCCGCGTGCCGGGCGACGTGGTCGTGGTCGAGGCGGACGATCCGGAGGCGATCGCCGCCGAGATCGAGGCCCGCCTCGGCCTGCCCGCCCGGGTGCGGGACGACGGGGTGCACGTCGAGAAGGAGCAGGCGCACACGCTCGTGCCGCGGATCGTGGAGGCCTTCCCCGCCGGTCGTCTCCGCGCCGTGTCGCTCCGGCGGCCGACGCTCGCCGACGCGTACCTCGCCATCACCGGGGCCTCGCTCGACGAGGGGAAGGAGGCGGCGTGAGCGGGAGGGCCACCCCGAACCCGAACGCGAACCCGCGGGCCGTGCCCGTTGCCCGTGGCCCGATCCCGAGCTCGACCGCGACCGGGACGGGCACGGGGAGCGGGCCAGGGCGAGGGCCCACGGGCCACGGGACGCGGGGCACGGGCACGGAGACGCCGGGCACGTTCACGGGTACGGGTACGGGCACGCCAGCCCCCGTTGGCCCTGAGCGTGGCGCCCTCGAAGCGGGTGCGGAGTCGAAGGCCGCGCCCCCGCTCCCCCCGCCCCGCTCGTCCTCCCTCGCCTACGACCTCGCCACCGCCACGGTCCTCTGGCGCCGCGACCTCGTCCGCTTCTTCCGCCAGCCCTCGCGCCTGGCCGGCGCGCTCGGCCAGCCGATCATCTTCTGGTTCGTCATCGGCGCGGGCATGTCCGGCACGTTCCGGATGTCCGGCGGAGGCGGGCCCGGGTACCTCGCCTTCTTCTACCCGGGCGTCGTCCTGATGGTCGTGCTGTTCGCCTCGATCTTCACCACGCTCTCCGTCATCGAGGACCGACACCGGGGCTTCCTCCAGGCGGTGCTCGCCGGGCCCGGGTCGCGCTTCGCGCTCGTGCTCGGGAAGACGCTCGGCTCCGCGTCCGTCGCGCTCACCCAGGCGGCGCTGTTCCTGCTGCTCGCGCCCGCCGCGGGGATCCCCTACCTGTCGGTGAGCTGGCCGCTGCTCCTCGCAGCGCTGGGGCTCGCCGCGATCGGGCTGGCGGCGCTCGGCTTCGCCGTCGCCTGGTTCGTCGACAACGTGCAGGGGTACCACGCGATCCAGATGACGCTCCTCGTGCCGCTCTGGGTCGTCTCCGGCGCGATGTTCCCGGTGCCCGCCGACCGGCCCGGGTTCGCCGCGGTCATGCGCTGGAACCCGCTCTCGTATGCCGTGTCCGCGACCCGCCGCGCGCTCGCCGGCCCGGAGGCGCCAGGGGTCCTCCCCGGCTCGGCGCTCGAGGACCTCGCGGTGTGCGCGGCGTTCGCCGGCGCGGGGCTGCTCCTCGCGCTGCTCGCCACGCGGAGGGCGCCCCGCCCATGACCCTCGCCGCCGTCCTCCCGTCCGTGAACGCCGCGCTGAACGCGACCAGCGCGGTCCTGCTGCTCGCCGGGTTCCTCGCGATCCGGCGCGGCGCCTGGAAGGTGCACCGCGCGTTCATGCTAGCGGCGTGCACGAGCTCGGTGCTCTTCCTCGCCGGGTACTTCACCCGCATCGCCCTCACCGGCACGCACCGGTTCCCCGGGAGCGGCGGGCTCAAGGCCCTCTACCTCGCCGTGCTGCTCTCGCACACGGTCCTCGCCGCGGCCGCCGCCCCGCTCGTGCTCCGGACGCTGTTCCTCGCGGCGAAGGCCCGGTTCCCGGACCACCGGCGGATCGCGCGCGCCACCTTCCCGGTCTGGATGTACGTGTCGGTGACGGGGGTGGTCGTGTACGTGATGCTCTACCACCTCGCGCCCGCGATCCGCTGACCGGCGGTGCGAGCCCGCGGTAGCATCGCGGGATGAACTCGCGCGCCCTCGCTGTCCCGCTCGCCGCCGTGCTCGTCGCAGCCTGCTCCAAGGCCGAGCGGATCGAGCTCGATCCCGGCTCGGTCCGGTTCGCCGGCACCGGCAAGTCCTCGAAGGTCCACGCGACGCCCCTCGATCGCCGCGGGCAGCCCGTCCCCGACCAGACCTGCGTCTGGTCGTCGACCGACGAGAAGGTCGCGACGGTGAAGGGCGTCCACAACGACGCCACGATCACCGCGGCGGGCCCGGGCTCCGCGGCCGTGCGCTGCGCCATCGGCGGCGTCGCGGTCGAGGCGCCCATCGTGGTCCGGGTCGTCGCCCGGGTCGTCGTGGCGCCGGAGCGCGCCGAGCTGAAGATGCAGGACGAGGCGGCGCCGCTCGCCCTCCAGGTCCAGGCCTTCGACGATCAGGGCGCGCCGTTCGCCGGCCGCGTCGCGACGGTCACCTGCGCGAGCGAGGACGTCTGCCGCGGCGACGCCCGCGGTCAGCTCTGGGCCGTCGGCCCGGGCGCCACGACGGCCACCGTCGAGGTCGAGGGCGCGCGGACGACGCTGCCGGTGCACGTCGTCGACGCCCGCACCGCCGAGGGGAAGCCGCGCGCGGTGAAGGGCAACCCGATGGAGGAGATCGAGCGGGCGGTGAAGGCCCGGGACGAGGCGGAGCGGCGCGCCAGGAAGTGACGCACGATCTCGCCGTACGGTCTCGCCGTACGATCTCGCTTCCTTCGTTCGTACTCCCTCTCCCCCGCCGTACGATCTCGCTTCCTTTGTTCGTACTCCCTCTCCCCCGCGCGGCTTCATCGCGTGGGGGAGAGGGCCGGGGTGAGGGGGCGCCGCCCGCACGGACGCGCCGCGCCCGCGAGGTCGCGCCTCCGCCACTGCGACGGGGGCGTGCGCCGGGCACGTGCGACAGGGGCGTCAACGCCGACGCGGGCCAACGGCGCCCGCTAGGCGCCCTCACCTCCCCAGCATCTTCCCCGCTTCCGCCACGTGGGGCGCCCGGGGGCAGGCCTTCGTATACGTCTCGAGGCGGGCCTTCGCCTTCTCCGTGAGCTTGCCGGCGTCGAACTCGAGCTTGCCCGCGTTCCAGAGCGCGTCGCAGTTCGCGGGGTCGAGCTCGAGCGCCTTCCCGTAGAGATCCTCGAGCACCTCGCGCTTCGCGCCGCGCGCCCGCTCCACGTCGGCCTTCTCGACGTACGCGACCGCGGCGCCGCCCGCGCCGCCGGCGCCGTACTCGTCGATGGCCTGAGTGAGCTCCACGAGCGCGCCGGGGATGTTGTTCTTGTCGCGGTGGAGCCGCGCGAGCGCGACGCGGGCGTCGGGGAACGGCTTCCCGAGCGCGATGGCCTTCTCGTACTGTCCGCGGGCGAGGTCCGCGTCGCCGGAGGCGCGGTAGGCGTCGCCGAGGAGGAGCGCGAGGCGCGGGCTCTCCCCGAGGCGGGTGATCGCCTTCTTGAGGACGTCGATGGCCTGGGGCGTGCCGCCCTCCTTCGCGAGGAGCGCGCGGACCAGGTCGGCGTAGAGCGAGACCCGCTTCGCGTCGAGCGACACGGCCCGCTGGAACGCCTCGACGGCGCCCGCCGCGTCGCCGGCCCGGAGCTTCCGCTGGCCGACGAGCCACGGGAGGTCCGGGTTCGCCGGGTCGAGCTTCGCGGCCTCCGCCTCCTCCTTCGCGGCGTCGTCCGCCTTGCCCTGGGCCGCGAGCGCGCCGCCCCGGATCGCGTGCGCGAGCGCGAGCTGCGGCTTCGACGCGCCGGTCCTCGGGTCCAGCACGAGCGCGGCGGCGCGGCCCGGCTCCTCGGACTGGCCGCGGCCGAGGAGGACGAGCGCCTTCCCGAGGATGGAGGGGACGTGCTCCTTCTGCGTCCGGAGCGCGTAGTCGTACCAGCCGCTCGCCTGCAGCTCGTACCCCTCGCCGCGGCGGCGGAACTGCTCGGCGAGGAGCCACGCGGTCCGCGCGTCCCCGGGGTTCTGCTTCTGGGCGCGCGAGAGCGCGTCGCGCGCGGCGTCGAGGTCGCCGGTGCGCAGGTGGACGGCGCCGAGGACGGCGGTGAGGAACGCGCTCTGGGCGCCGTTGTCGCCGCCGAGGACGGCGTCGAGCGCCTCCTTCGCGCCCGCGGCGTCGCCGACCTGCAGCTTGAGGTAGGCCTCGGCCGCGATGAGGTGCGAGTGGCGCCCGAGCGCGCGGCCCGCCTGCAGGTGCTTCAGCGCGAGGGCGCGGGCGGCGTCGCCGTCCCCGTGCTCGGCGTAGCGGATCGCGGAGACGTACGCGAGGAAGGCGTGGCCGGCGAGCGAGTCCGGGTCGGCGTCCAGGATCTGCTCGGCTTTCTGGCCCGCCTCGACGTACGCCGGATAGACGTCCTTCTCGACGAGCGGCGTCGTCTCCTTGAGCAGCGCGGCGACCCGCTCGATGCGGGCGCTCCGCGCCTTGCTCCACATGGCCCACCCGCCGAGCGCCGTCGCGAGCACGACCGCGAGCGCGACGGTCGTCACGACGGTCGCGCGGCGGCCGCTCCGGGCGTCGCGCGCGCGGCCGGGGAGCTGGAACGACTGCGTGCCGTACTTCTGGGCGAGCTGCTCGGCGTAGGCCCGGCCCTGCACCCGCTGCGACGGCACGGGCGTCGGGAGCGGCACCTCCTCCGACTGATCCGCGACGGCGGTCGCCGCACCGGTGCTCGAGACCGGCGCCGCGGCCGCGCGGGCTGCCGCCGGCGGGGCAGCGCGGGGAGCGACGCGAGGGGCGACCGGTGGGCCGCCCGGCGCTGGCGCCGGGAAAGCGGGCGGGGCGACGGCCGGCGGCGGCGCGGGCGGAGGGGCCGCCACGATCCCGTACTTCGCGAGCGCGTCGCGAACCTCGGGATCGTCGGGCGCGGCCTCGGCCGCGCGGCGCAGCGCCGCCTCGCCCTCGGCGCGCTCGCCGAGGCGGAGGTGCAGGACGCCCGCCAGCCGGTTCGCGGCGGCGAACGTCGGGAACGCGGCGAGGACCGCGGCGAGCTCCTCGAGCGCCTTGCGGTCCTTGCCCTGCTCGGCGTAGACGCGCGCCAGCAGCACCTTCGCGGCGGGGTCGTCGGGATGGGCCTTCACGCCCTTCTTGCAGACGACCATCGCCTCCATGAAACGACCGTTCGCGAGGTAGGCCTCCGTGAGGGGGCGATAGGCTTCGGAGCCCGGGTCGGACGCGAAGGCGTGCTCGAGGGCGGAGAGCTCTGCGGGCGTGAGTGGCTTCGAGGGCGTGGGCATGGGCTCGTACCGGTGGAGCAAGATAGCACCCGTTCTGGCCAAACGGAGCTTGACACCTCCCCGCCGGAACCGTTAAGAACGCGGTCCCCTGAGACCTCGGGGGAGAGTTCGTGGGGCTGTAGCTCAGCTGGGAGAGCGCTAGAATCGCACTCTAGAGGTCGTCGGTTCGATCCCGATCAGCTCCACCAATCCGAAGCGGCCCGGCGGAAACGCCGGGCCGCTTCCTTTTCGGGCGAGCCTCAGGACCGCGGCGCCACGGAGCCCACACCGGCGCCGTCCTCCGACACCAGCCGGACGGTCCGGGTCGGATAGGCGAAGGTCGTCCCGGCGCGCTCGACCGTCTCCATGAACGCGAGGAAGAGGTCCTGACGGATCCCGGTGAACTCGCCCCAGTCCTTCGTCGCGAACCACGCGACCACCTCGACGTTGAGGGTCGAGTCGTTCAGGGCCGTGAACCGGACGCTCGGCGCGTCGCGCGCCCAGAGCTTCGGGTGGCCGCGCAGCGCCGCCTCGATCCCCGAGAGCACCGCGCGCATCTGCGCCGCGGTCGTCTCGTAGGAGAGTCCGAGGTTCACGAACAGCCGGATCCGGTCGCGGGCCGCGAACGTCTCGGTCTTCATGTCCGCGAGCTTGCCGTTCGGGAACGTGACGAGCGTCCGGTCCAGCGTGCGGATGCGGGTCGAGCGCATCCCGATGGTCTCCACGGTCCCCATGACGTCCTCGACCTTCACGAAGTCGCCGACGCGGAACGGCTGATCGACGCCGATCGCGACGGAGCCGAAGAGGTGCTCCACGGTCTTCTGCGCCGCGAGGGCGATCGCGATGCCGCCGATGCCGAGGCCGGCGAGGAGGCTCGCCACCTGGAACCCGAGCTCGTTCAGGACGGCGACGAGGCCGATGGCGAGGAGGATGACCTTGCCGAGCTTGCGGCCGAGCGGCAGGAGCCCGCTCAGCCCGACGTTCGCCTTCGTCCAGGGCGCCTCGCCCGCCGCGGCGAACGCGACGTCGATCGACCGGAACCCCGCCCAGAAGAAGACGAGGTACGTCGCTGCCCGCAGGACGCGCTGCAGCACCCCGATCGCCGCGTCGTCGAGCAGCAGCGCGGAGTGGAGCGCGGTGACGATCGCGATCGCCCACATCCACGTGAGCGGGCCGGCCACCTTCGCGATGAGGATGTCGTCCCACTCCGTCTTCGTGCGCGACGCAAGGTGCCCGAGCACGCGCCGGGTGATCCATCCCAGGAGCGACCCGAGGACGTACGCGAGGACGACGAGCAACGGGATCGCCACCCACTGCCACCAGAGGAGGCCGCGCGGCCCGCGGGACAGCAGCGACGCCGGCAGGTGCTTCTCGAAGAACGGACGCGCGTCGGGCGCCGCGAAGCGCTCGCGCGGCGCCGGCGCGGCCGGCGAAGGGACGGTGGTCGCGGACGCGGGCGCCGGCGGCGCCGCGCCCTGTGGCGCGGGGAGCGCGGGCGCGGCGAGGGCGAGGAGGATCGCGGCGGCGGCGGCGCGCGCCGGCAGGCGGTGCGGGATCATGGCGGCGGAGGATAGCGCGAGCGAACGCGGCGGGCCGGGTTAGATTGTGCGCGGGAAGGAGCCTGGATGGCGCGCGTCGCGATGGAGGCGTTCGAGGAGGGGACGGAGGTCGTCCGCGTCTATCTGGCGGCGACGCTCGCGGAGGCGCAGCAGGTCGAGCGCGTCCTCGAGGGCGCCGGGCTGGACTACGCCGTGGAGGTGGAGGAGTTCGCGTCGCCGACCGCGCTCGGCTCGAACGCGCCGCGGCGCGGAGCCGGGTTCTGGGTCGAGCCCGGCGACCTCGACGCGTCCTGCGACGCGCTCGAGGGCGCGGGGCTCGTCCGCGGCTTGGTGCAGCGTTAGTGCGGGCGTGTCCGTGACCTCGAGCGCCCGCCTTCGCGGGCGCGCGCGAGGTCCCCCGCGGCGCGCTGCGCGCGCTACGCCGCCTTCGGCTTCGGCAGCGGCTTGCCCTTGGCGATCTCACGGGGCGTGCCGCCCCGCCCCATCGGCAGAGCCGCTGGGGCCCCACCCCGGCGCGCGGGGGCCCGTGACCTCGCGCGCCCGCCTTCGCGGGCGCGCGCGAGGTCCCCCGCGGCGCGCTGCGCGCGCTACGCCGCCTTCGGCTTCGGCAGCGGCTTGCCCTTCTCGAAAGCGGCGCCCTCGCCGAACTTGGCGACGATCTTCCGCTTGGTGTCGAGGCCGGTCGCCTCGATGACGAAGTTCGGGACGCGGCGAGCGCGGTGATCGGCGACCCACTTCGTGATCTCGGTGCGGGGGCGGCGCGTCGCGGTGTTGCGGCGACCGCGGCCGCCGCCGGCGCTCGCGAGCTCGCGCTGGATGCCCTCCTGCACGAGATCGCTGACCTGCTTCGCGATGGCGGCGGACACGCGCTGCACGACCCGGTCGGCGGCGTCGCGGAGGATGGAGTCGATGGACGTTTCGCGGGGCGGTCTCGGCATCTGGGTGGCTCCTGGTGGGAGAGCGGGGTTTTCACCATATCCGATTGGTGACGATTGTCCACGGAATCGTCGCGCCGCGTCACGGGAAATTGACGTCGCAATGACGTGCGGGCTCGGCCAATCGGGGCGCCGACCGGCGGGCCCCTCCGGGATGAGAGGACGCCGCTCCGCGGGCGCGCCGCCGTCAGCGCGCCGGCCGCGCCCCGCGGCCCTCGAGCCGCTCCCGCAGGCGCGCCAGCGCGGCGACGAGATCGGGCCGCGCGTCGAGGACGGGCCGGAGCGGGTCCGCGCCGAGCTTCTCGGCACGGGCCGGGACGTTCCGGATGGTGAACCGCGACGGGTCCAGCCGCGCGTTCACCTCGCTCCAGCGCAGCGGGGTCGAGACCGGCGCGCCGGGCCGCGGCCGCACGGTGTACGGGGCGGCAATCGTCTTCCCCCACCCGTTCTGGAGGTAATCCAGATAGACGCGCCCGCCGCGCGCCGGGATCGCGCGCGCGGTCGTGGAGATGTCCGGGTGCTCCCCCTCGACGGCGCGCGCGAGCAGCTCCCCGAGCGTGCGCGCCTGGTCGTGGGTGAGCTGGCCGCCGACCGGGACGAGGACGTGGAGCCCCTTCTGCCCGGTGGTCTTCGCGTAGGACGGGAGGCCGAGCTGCTCGCACAGCGCGTGCACCGCGCGCGCGAGCCGGACCACGTGTCCGAAGGGCGCCTCCTTCGGATCGAGGTCGACGACGCACCAGTCCGGCCGCTCGAGCGCGGGCGTCCGGCTCGCGAACACGTGGATGGGGATCGTGCCGAGGTTCACGAGCCAGGCGAGCCCGTCGGCGTCGTCGACGAGGAAGTGCTCGAGGTCGCGCCCGGTCTCCTCCGCGTGCACGGTGACGGTCCGCATCCAGGGCGGCCGCCACTCGGGGGCGTCCTTCTGGAAGAAGCTCTTCCCATCGATGCCGTCGGGGTATCGCGTCAGCACCAGCGGCCGGTCCGCGAGGAACGGCAGCATGAACGGCGCGATGGCGCGGTGGTAGGCGACGAGCTCGCCCTTCGTGATCCCGTCCGCGGGGAAGAAGACCTTGTCCGGGTTGGTGATCTTCACCTGGCGCGCGTCGGCGGCCGGCGCGTGCGACGGCGGGGGCGGATCGTGCGCCGCGGCCGCCTCGCGGATCGCCTCCTCCGGCCGCTTGTCGTCGCGCACCCGGAGGAACACCGGCTGGCGCAGGAGGCCGTCGGAGGTCCACTCGCGGTAGCGGACCTCGACCACGACCTCCGGATCCACCCACGTGTTCCCGCGGCCGCGCGGGACGGGGCCGCGGCACGGCGGGGTCTTGCGGATCCGCGGCGCGAGCCGCGCGTGCAGGTCGTCGAGCTGACGATCCGTGAAGCCGGAGCCGACGCTGCCGGCGAACACGAAGCCCTCGCCGTCGAACACGGCGAGGAGGAGCGCGCCGAAGCGCGCCCGGCCGGCGCGAGGCGCCGTGAAGCCGACCACGGCGAAGTCGCCCGCGCAGGCGAGCCGGATCTTCTGCCACGCGGACGACCGGCCCGCCCGGTAGGGCGCGTCGGCGCGCTTCGCCACGATGCCCTCGAGCCCGCGCGCCTCCACCTCGCGGAAGAGCGCCAACCCGCGTCCCTCGACGTGATCGGCGAACCGGACCGGCCCGAGCCGCGGCACGACGTCGGCGAGCAGCTGCTTCCGTTCCGCGAGCGGCAGCGGGCGCACGTCGCGGCCGCCGACCGCCAGGAGGTCGAAGGCGAAGAGCGTCGCCGGCGCCTCGATCGCCGCACGGGCGACGTCCTCGCGTCGCGCGAGCTGCCCGCGCTTCTGCAGGGCCTGGAACGAGGGCCGGCCGTCCGCCCCGAGCACGACGACCTCCCCGTCCACCACCGCGTCGACGGGGAGCATCTCGATCGCCTTCGCGACCTCCGGGAACAGCGCCGTCGCGTCATCGCCGCTCCGGTAGCGCAGCTCCGCCCTCGCGCCCTCGCGCCGCGCGAGGAGCCGGTACCCGTCGTACTTGAGCTCGAACAGCCAGCCGGCGTCGTCGAACGCCGCGTCGCGCAGCTCCGCCAGCATCGGGGCGAGGTCCTTCTCCGCGAGGCGGCGCTCCTTCGCCCCGAGCCGGACCGCCTCGCGCACCGCCGCGTCGGCGCGGCTCGTCCCGGCGGCGACCTCCTCGAGGAGGCGTCCGGAGAGCACCGACTCCTGCGGGAAGGGCCGCCCCGGTCCGGCGAAGGCATCGCCGCGGTGCTTCAGGAGGAGCCACTCCTGCTTGCCGCCCTGCGCGCGCCGCGTCCGGACGAGCGTCCACTCGCCGCGGAGCTTGTACCCGTGCAGGAGGAAGACGAGCTTCCCCTCGGCCAGCCCGGCGACCGGGTCGCCGACGGGCTGCCACGCGCCGCGATCCCAGACGATGACGGCGCCCGCTCCGTAGTTGCCCGCCGGGATGGTCCCCTCGAAGTCGGCGTACTCGATCGGGTGGTCCTCGACCTCGACCGCCATCCGCTTGTCGGCCGGATCCGCGGACGGCCCCTTCGGGACCGCCCAGCTCCGGAGGGTCCCACCGAGCTCCAGGCGGAAGTCCCAGTGGAGGCGCCGGGCGGCGTGCTTCTGGACGACGAACAGCCGTGACGCGCCGGCGATCGCGCGCTCCGGCCCCGCTCCGAAGGGCTCGGGCGTCCGCGCGGGGTCGCGCATCGCGCGATATCGGTCGAGCCGGTCGGCCACGATCCGTGAAGCCCCTCCCGGACCGGACGGGAGAGCCGTCCGAGGACGTTCTCCTTATAACGGCGTCATGGCCCCTCGCTCGCTCGCGACCGGGACGATCTCGTTCGGTCTCGTCTCGATCCCCGTCCGCCTCTACGCCGCCACGCAGCCGGCCGCGTCCGTGTCGTTCAACCTGCTGCACGCGAAGGACGGCGCGCGCCTCCGCCAGCAGTACGTGTGCTCGAAGGACGGCGAGAAGGTCGAGCGGGACGACATGGTGAAGGGCTACGAGTTCGCGAAGGACCGGTACGTCACCTTCTCCGCGGACGAGCTCAAGGCGCTCGAGGAGCTCGCGACGCAGACCATCGACATCGCCGAGTTCGTCCCGGCGGCGGAGGTCGATCCGGTCTACTTCGACCGCGCCTACCACCTCGGGCCGGACCGGGGCGGCGCGAAGGCTTACCGGCTGCTCGCGGAGGCGCTCGCGCGCTCGGGGAAGGCCGCCCTCGCCCGCTACGCGGCGCGCGGGAAGCAGTACCTCGTGCTCATCCGGCCGAGCAGCGGCCGGCTCGTGATGCAGCAGCTCTACTACGCCGACGAGGTCCGGACGCCCGAGGAGGTCCCGGTCGACGACGCCGAGCTGAAGGAGCCGGAGATCCAGCTCGCCCTGAAGCTCATCGAGCAGACCGCGTCCGACGCCTTCCACCCGGAGCGCTACGAAGATTCGGTGAAGAAGCGGACGCTCGAGGCCATCGAGCGAAAGGTCCAGGGGCAGGAGATCCAGGTCGCCGCGCCGGCGGAGCCGCAGGGCCAGGTCATCGACCTCATGGAGGCGCTGAAGGCGAGCCTCGACGCGACGGGGCGCGCGCCCACCGCCCCTTCCGCCGCGCGCGAGGAGGTCCCCGAGGCCGCCGGGGACCGCAAGGCGCCGCGGCGCGCCCGCCGGGACGCCGAGGCGAGGCCGGCACGCGCCACTTCCAAGAAGTGACGCAGCCGTCTAACCTCGGGCGCGAATGTGGGGCTACCGCGCCCAGGACGTCGCCCGGATGCTCGGCCTCTCGGTGGACGAGGTCCGGCGATTCGCGCGCGCCGGGTTCGTGGATGCGCGCCGGGGCCCCCGCAACGAGCTCCGCTTCTCGTTCCAGGATCTCGTCCTGCTCCGCGCCGCGGCCGGGCTCGTCCACGCGCAGCTCCCCGCGGCGCGGGTCCGGCGCGCTCTCCGCCAGCTCCGCGAGCAGCTGCCGGCCGGCCGGTCCCTCGCCTCGGTCCACGTCGCCGCGGAGGGCGAGGAGGTGGTCGTGCAGGACGGCGGCGCGCGCTGGGCGCCGGAGTCCGGCCAGGTGCTCCTCGACTTCGACGTGAGCGACCTCGCCCGGCGCGTGGCGCCGCTCGTCCGCGCCGCGGCCCGCAAGCGCGCGCCGGGGAAGCTCGACGCAGAGTCCTGGTACCAGTGGGGCTGCGATCTCGAGGACGGCGCGCCCGCAGAGGCGCGCGAGGCCTACCGCGAGGCGCTCGACCTCGAGCCCGATCACCCGGGAGCGCACCTGAACCTCGGGCGCCTCCTGCACGAGGGCGGCGACCCGCGCGCCGCGGAGTACCACTACCGGCGCGCCCTCGCCGACCCGGCCCACCGGGCGACGGCGGCGTTCAACCTCGGCGTCGCCCTGGAGGATCAGGGGCTCCTCGACGAGGCGCTCCTCGCGTACGCCCGCGCCGTCGAGGCGGACGCCGGCCTCGCCGACGCGCACCACAACCTCGCTCGCCTCCTCGAGCGGCTCGGCCGGAAGGCCGACGCGCTCCGGCACCTCGCCGCGTACCGGCGGCTGGTGCGGGGGTAGCCCCCCGCACCGCCGTCGCGTCACCGCTTCGCCTGACCCCGCGCCTTGTCGATGGTGACCTTCGCGGCGCGCGCCTGGTTGAGGTGGTCCTCCATCACGTTCTCGGCGTCGTCCAGCCACTTCTTCACGCGGGCGTCCTTGCCCGGCGTCGACTCGCGCATCTGCTTGGTCGAGGCGACGTCCGCCTCGAGGTCCTGGATCATCTCGTGGATGAAGTCGGTGTCGAACTGGTCGCCGGACTCGCCGCGCAGGCGCGTGAGCACCGCGTCCTTCGCGGCCGTGTCCGCCTGCCCCACGTTGCCGATGTCGAACCCGCGCTCCTTCGCGAGCTTCGTCAGGTCGTCGTCGAGCTTCTGGTAGTCCTGCTGCATCTTGCTGCCGAGCGACTTCACCTGCGGGTTGTTGCCCCGCTCGGCTGCGAGCTTGCCGGCGTCGCGGTAGCCCGCGTTCCGCGCGTGGAGCGGCCCGAGCTTCCCGCGGAGGTCGTCCGCGGAGATCTGGCCGTTCGGGCCGGCGGAGCCGGTGCCGCCCGGCTGCGCGCTCGGCGGGGTCGGCGCGGGTGGCGTCGACGTCGGCGGCGCGGGAGCCGGCTGGGGCACGGTGCGGGGCGGCGGCGTACCGGGCGGCGTCGACTGCGCGCGCGCCGTGCCGCCGAGCGTCAGCGCGGCCGCTCCGGCCGCGACGAGCAAGCGGTAGCTGGTCTTCGTCATGTCGTGAGTCCCTCCCGCTCGAAAAGATGCGGCCGGCTCCGCGCGGGTGCAGCGCGGGCCGGCCGGAGGAGGAAGCGGCGGGCGATGCCCGCGGGCGCGATCAGGGGACCGGGCGCCCGGGGGGCGGGGGGCGCGGGGGCAGCGGCGGAGCGGCGCCGCGCGGCGGGGCGGCGATGGTGTTCCGGACCGGCTCCGCCTGCGGCGCCGCGGTGCGCAGCACGTTCATGGCGGCGGCGATCATGGAGCCGACGTCCGACAGCGTCGCCGGGAGGATGACGGTGTTGTTCACCTTGGCGAGGTTGCCGAACTGCTCGACGTACTGCTCGGCCACGCGGAGCTGCACCGCCTCGATGCCGCCCTGCGCGCTGATCGCCTCCGCCACCTTCCGGAGGCCGTCCGCCGTCGCGCTCGAGATCGCCAGGATCGCCTGCGCCTGGCCCTCGGCCTCGTTGATCTGCTGCTGCCGCGACGCCTCGGACGCCTTGATGACCTGCTGCTTCTTGCCCTCGGCGCTGTTGATGGCGGCGTCGCGCTCGCCCTCCGACGCGAGGATGACGGCGCGCTTCTCCCGCTCCGCGCGCATCTGCTTCTCCATCGCGGCGAGGACGTCGCGGGGCGGCGTGATGTTCTTGATCTCGTAGCGGAGGACCTTCACGCCCCACGGCCCGGTGGCCTTGTCGAGCTCGGTGATGACCATGCCGTTGATGTGCGACCGCTCCTCGAACGTCCGGTCGAGGTCGATCTTGCCGATCTCGCTGCGGAGCGCGGTCTGCGCGAGCTGGCTGATGGCGTAGTAGTAGTCGGCGATGCCGTAGGAGGCGCGCTGCGGATCGAGCACCTTCAGGTAGAGGATGCCGTCGACCGCGACCTGCACGTTGTCCTTGGTGATGCAGACCTGCTCCGGGATGTCGAGCGCCTGCTCCTTCAGCGTGTGCCGGTACCGGATGGCGTCGATGAACGGCAGGAGGATGTGGAACCCCGCGTCGAGCACGCCGTAGAAGCGGCCGAGCCGCTCGACGACGTACGCGTTCTGCTGGGGGACCACCACCGCGGTCTTCACGACCACGAGGATCGCGAAGATCGCGAGGACGACGGCGATCACGAGCGCGGCGCTGAACGATTCCATGGAGGTTCCCTTCCGGCGAGAGACGAGGCGCGCCTCACTCGGCGCGGAGCCACAGGACGAGACCGTCGACCCGCTCGACGCGGCAGCGCTGGCCGGCGCGGAGCGGGATCCCGGAGGCGATCCGGACGGACCACGGGACGCCCCGCAGCTCGGCCTTGCCGTGCCCGCCCGCGGCGACGTCCTCGAGGAGCACCGCCTCCTCTCCGACCAGGCCGTCGACGACGGCCGGCGGCCTCCGCTCGAGCCGCTCGACGAGCCGGTTCCGCAGCGTCGCGAGGAGCACGAGCGAGATCGCGGTGAAGGCGAGCCACTGCCACACGTCGCCGACGCCCAGCGCCGCGAGCGGCGCGACGCACAGCGCCCCGATGCCGAAGAACAGCGCGAACAGGCCGCCCGGCGTCACCATCTCGAGCACGAGCAGGGCGAGCCCGCCGAGCACCCAGAGCCACCAGTCCATCGTCGCGAGCCTCCCAGGAGACGCGGGGATCCTACCACCCCCGCCTCGCGCGGCGGGAGCGGCGCGCTGCCGCCGGGCCGGCAGGACGTGCTTGTGCGGCCGTGACGCCCCGTTCTACCCTCCTCCCGATGCCGTTCCTCGCCGGGATCGTGGCCGCTCTCGTCGCCGCCGCGCCCGGGGCTCCGGAGCCGGGCCGGGCCGCCGACCCCGCGGCCGTGCGCGACCGCGCCGCACGGATCCTGTCGAGCCGCGAGTACCAGCGGGCGCTCCCGGACGCCCCGCCGCCGCCCCGCCTCGACCTCCCCCTCTCCGGCCTCGCGGCCCTGCTCCGCGTCCTCGGCTGGGCCGGGCTGGCGGTCCTCCTCGTCCTCGTCGGGACCTGGGCGGCCCGGCGGCTCCGCCGCGCGCCGGGGGACGTCGAGGTGCGCGAGGCGGCCGCCACCGCCGCGCCGATCGCCATCCCCATCGGCTCGGCCGAGGCGCTCGCCACCGCCGGCCGGTACGGCGCCGCCATCCACGCGCTCCTCCTCGACACGCTCGCGGCGCTCTCCCGCGCCGCGCGCCTCGCGCCGTCGCTCACGTCGCGCGAGATCGTCGAGCGGGTGGCGCTGCCGGCGCGCGCGCGGGACGCGCTCGCGGGCCTCGTCGTGGCGGTGGAGGTCTCGCACTTCGGCGGCGCGGAGCCGGGCGAGGCGGACTACCGCGCGTGCCTCGACCGGTTCCACGCCTTCCTCGAGACGTACCGGAGCGCCGCGTGAGCGCCGTCGACGGTCCGTTCACGCGCCGCGGCGCGCTCGCCGTCGGCGGCGTCGCCCTCGCGTCGCTGCTCGCCGCGGGGTTCCTCGGGGTGTTCGGGGACGCGATCTCGGACCCGCCGACCGCGCTCGCCGACGCGTGGAGCCCGTCCGCCGTAGGCCACCGCGCCTACCTCGCGCTCCTGCGGGAGGTGGGCGTCCCGGTGATCGTGTCGCGCCACCGGACCGCCGACAAGGCGCAGGACGGCGCGGTCGTCGCGGTGCTCGAGCCTCGGATCGAGGACGGCGAGCACGGCGCCCGCACCGAGACCCTGGTCGCCATCGATCGGGCCGCGCGGCGGCTCCTCGTGGTGCTGCCGAAGCGCGCCGCCGCCCCGGATCCCCTGCAGCGCCGCTGGATCGCCCACGCCTCCCTCGAGCCGCTCTCGGAGGCGCAGCGCGTCGTCGACGCGCTCGAGCTCGACTCCGAGGTCGTCCGCCCCGACCATTCCATCGCCGCCTGGCGCGGCCCCCTCCCCGCGCCCGCGCTGGACGCGCCGCAGCTCCTGCGCTCGAAGCGGCTCGCGCCGCTCGTCGAGTCCGACGACGGCATGCTCGCGGGCGAGCTCGCGGGAGAGGGCTGGCGCACCATCGTCGTCGCGGATCCCGACGTCCTCGAGACGCACGGGCTCGGCCGGGGCGACAACGCGCTCCTCGCCATACGCCTCGCGGAGCGCCTCGGCGCCGGGGAGCGGCCGCTGATCGTCGACGAGACGCTCCACGGCAACGAGGAGCAGCCGTCGCTCGTCCGCGAGCTGCTCCGCTTCCCGCTGGTGCTCGCGACGCTGCAGGCGCTCCTCGTGGCGGGCCTGCTCGCGTGGGCGGCCCTGGTCCGCTTCGGCCGGCCTCGCCCCCCGCCGCCCGCGCTCGCCCCCGGGAAGGCCTTCCTGGTGGAGAACACCGCCGAGCTGCTCCGGCACGGCGGCCACCTCCGGCACGCCGCCGCCGCGTACCTCCGCGCCGCGAAGGACGACATCGTGGCGCGGCTCCGGCCGCCGGGCGAGCCGGGAGCGCCGGACGCGTGGCTCGCCCGGATCGCGGCGGCCCGCGGCCGCACCCGCGACCTCCGCATGATCGAGGAGCGGGTCCGCAAGATCGAGGACGCACGCCACGGCGCCGAGGCGGAGACCGTGCGCGCGGCGCAGGCCATCCACCGCTTCCGACAGGAGATGACGCATGGAGCTGCAGACGATCCGGGACGCGACCGCGCGGCTCAGGGCTGAGGTCCACAAGGTCGTCGTCGGCCAGGACCGGGCCCTCGACCTGATGCTCGTGGCGCTCCTCTCCGACGGGCACGTCCTCGTCGAGGGCGTCCCGGGCACCGCCAAGACGCTCCTCGCGCGCGCCTTCGCGGCGGCGCTGGGCGTCGGCTTCAGCCGCATCCAGTTCACCCCCGACCTCATGCCGGGCGACGTGATCGGCACGAACCTCTTCGACTTCCGGACGAACGCGTTCGTCCTCACGAAGGGGCCGATCTTCACCGACGTGCTCGTCGCGGACGAGATCAACCGTACGCCGCCGAAGACCCAGGCCGCGCTCCTCCAGGCGATGCAGGAGCGCGCCGTCACCATCGACGGGAAGACGCACACGCTGTCGGGCGGGTTCATGGTGCTCGCGACCCAGAACCCCATCGAGCAGGAGGGCACCTACCCGCTCCCCGAGGCCCAGCTCGATCGCTTCCTGTTCAAGATCAGCGTCGGGTACCCGGCGCGCGACGAGGAGCGGGACATGGTCCGCGTCCACGGCCACCGGACCGCGACGCCGCCCATCTCCGAGTTCGGCATCGAGCCGGTGGCGGGCCTCGAGGACCTGCTCGCGATGCGCCGGACGGTGGCGGGGATCCGGCTCGAGGAGCCCATCGTGGACTACGTGGTGGACCTCGTCCGCGCGACCCGCGGCCGGCCCGCCCTGCTCTGCGGGGCGTCGCCGCGCGCGGCGAACATGCTCGCCACCGCGGCCCGCGCCCACGCGGCCATCCAGGGGCGCGGCTTCGTGATCCCGGACGACGTGAAGGCGCTCGCGCTCCCGGTCCTCCGGCACCGGGTCGTCCTCGCGCCGGGCGCGGAGATCGAGGGGCTCACCGCGGACCAGGCGGTGGCCCGGGTCGTCGAGGAGGTCGGGGCGCCGCGGTGATCTACCCGACCCCCAGGGCCGTCGCGCTCGTGGCCGCCGGCTTCCCCGTCGCCCTCCTGCCGGCGCTCGTGCACCCGCGCCTGTGGGGGCTCTGGCTCGTCGCGGCGGCGCTCTCCGCCATCGCGATCGGGCTCGACGCGCTCCTCGCCCCGGCGCCGCGCGGCGTCTCGATGGAGATCGACGTGCCCGGCCAGCTCCCCATCGGGGAGGCCGGGGCGGCGCGCGTCTCGATCGCCGGGGTCCGCGGCGCGAGGGCGCTCGAGGTGCTCGCCGACCTGCACGCGGATCTCGCCCCGCAGCCCGTGCGCGGGATCCAGCCGGGCCCGGACGGCCGGGCGGAGCTCGAGATCCCGCTGCTCGCCCGCCGGCGCGGCCGGCCGACGGTCGACGCGCTCTGGCTGCGCTGGCAGGGGCCGCTCGGCCTCGCCGGGCGGCGGCGCCGCGTCGAGGTCGCGCGGGCCATCTCGGTCGTGCCGAACCTCCGTCCCGTGCGCGCCGCGGCGTTCCGCTACTTCGGCGCGCGCGAGCTCTCCGCCGGCGTCCAGGTGGAGCGCTTCCTCGGCGACGGCTCCGAGTTCGAGGCGCTCGTCGAGTACGTGCCCGGCCTCGACCCGCGCGCGATCTCCTGGAAGGCCTCGGCGCGCCACCGCGAGCTGCTCTGCCAGGAGTTCCGCGCCGAGCGGAACCACCAGGTCGTCCTCGCGCTGGACACCGGCCACCTCGTCGCCGAGCCGCTGGAGGGCGTGCCGCGCCTCGATCACGCGGTCTCCTCCGCGCTGCTCCTCGCCTACGTGAGCCTCCGGCTCGGCGACCGGGTGGGGCTGTACGCGTTCGATCGCGCCGCGCGCGCCTGGGCGGAGCCGCAGGGCGGGCTCGGGTCGTTCGCGCGCCTGCAGACGCTCTCGGCCCAGCTCGCCTACTCGACCGAGGAGACCAACTTCACGCTGGGCCTCGCCGAGCTCTCCACCCGGCTGCGGCGCCGCTCGCTCGTCGTCGTGTTCACCGAGTTCGTGGACACCGTGACCGCTGAGCTCATGATCGAGAACCTCTCGCGCCTCGCCCGCCGCCAGCTCGTCGTGTTCGTCTCGCTCCGCGACCCCGGGCTCGACGCGGCGGCGCTCGCCGCGCCGCACCGGGTCGGGGACGTGTACCGGTCGGTCGTCGCCGCCGACTTCGTGCGCGAGCGCGAGCGGGTCCTCGCGCGCCTGCGGCGGATGGGGATCCAGTGCGTGGACGCGGCGCCGGGACAGGTCTCGGCGCAGCTCGTGAACCGTTACCTCGACATCAAGCGCCGGGAGCAGATCGCGTGACCGTGGCGCTCAAGAGCGCGGCGTTCCGGGCCGAGCGCGAGGCGAGCTGGCGCGAGCTGGAGGCGCTCGTGGCGGCGGTGGAGAAGGGCGGGGTCGGCGCGCTGGACCCGCGCGCGCTGGCGCGCCTCCCGGCGCTCTACCGGGCGGCGCTGTCGTCCCTGTCGGTGGCGCGGGCGATCTCCCTCGACCGCAACGTCCTCGACTACCTCGAGTCGCTCTGCGGCCGCTCCTACCTCGCGGTGTACGGGACGCGGCGGCACCTGCGCGACGCGCTGGCCGACTTCTTCGTCCGGCGGTTCCCGCGCGCCGTCCGGGCGCACCGCTGGCACCTCCTCGTCTCCTGGGCGCTGATCCTCGCGGGCGCGGTCGCGGGGTTCGCCCTCACGCGCGCCGACCCGGAGCGGTTCTACGCCTTCGTGGACGCGGCCTACGCGCAGGGCCGCGGCCCCGCGTCCTCCACCGAGTCGCTGCGGGAGGTGCTGTACGCGCACGACGAGGGCGCCGCGCGCATGCTCAAGACGTTCGCGATGTTCCTCTTCTCGAACAACGCGCGCGTCGGCCTCCTCTGCTTCGCCATCGGCTTCGCGGGCGCGGTCCCGGCGGGCCTCCTCCTCTTCTCCAACGGCCTCGTGCTCGGCGCCTTCGGCGCGCTCTACCACTCCCGCGGCCTGTCCCTCGACTTCTGGGGCTGGATCCTGCCGCACGGGATCACCGAGCTCACCGCCGTCGCGCTCTGCGGCGCCGCGGGGCTCGCCATCGGTCAGGCCCTCGTGTTCCCCGGCCGCGAGGAGCGGCTCGCCGGCCTCGCCCGGCGCGGCCGCGACGCCGGCGTGCTGGCGCTCGGCGCGGTCGCGCTCTTCTTCTGCGCGGCGCTCGTCGAGGGCCTCTTCCGCCAGCTCGTGCACGCGGTGCCGGTCCGGTACGCCGTGGCCCTCGGGTCGCTCGGCGTCCTCTACGCCTACCTGTTCACCTCCGGGAGGGCGGACCGATGAGCACCCGCCCCGCCGCGCCGCCCGCCCCCGCCGCGCCGCCGGCCCTCTCGGCGGCCGAGGCGCGCGCGAAGGAGATCGTGACCCCCGAGGGCGTGCCGATCCGGTTCACCGTCGCCCTCGCGGGCGACCGCGCCGCGGCGTTCCTCCTCGACCAGCTCATCATGGCGGGGATCCTGCTCGCCACCGGCCTCGTCCTGGGCGGGCTCGCCTGGTCCGGCGTTTCCGTCGGCGGAGACCTCGCCGGCGCGATCCTGATCCTCGCCTGGTTCCTCGTCCGCACGTTCTACTTCGCGTACTTCGAGCTGACCTGGCAGGGGCAGACGCCCGGCAAGCGGCGGCTCCGCCTGCGCGCCATCGACGCCCGGGGCGGCCCCCTCTCTGCCGAGGCGATCATCGCGCGGAACCTCACCCGCGAGCTCGAGATCTTCCTGCCGGTGATCGCGCTCTTCGCGCCGGAGGCGGTCTTCCCGGGCGCGCCCGGCTGGGCGCGGCTCGCCGCGCTCGTGTGGATGCTCCTCTTCGGGCTCCTCCCGCTCTTCAACCGGGATCGGCTGCGGGTCGGCGATCTCGTCGCGGGGACGGTGGTGGTGCGCACGCCGGACGCGGTGCTGCTCGAGGACCTCTCGGCCGCCCGGCCCGCCGCGGCCGCCGCGGCCATCCCGTTCAGCGACGCGCAGCTCGACGTGTACGGCGTCTACGAGCTGCAGGTGCTCGAGCAGGTGCTCCGCGGCCGGGGCACGCCGGGCCACGCCGACTCAGTCCGGACCGTTGCCGCGAAGATCCGGCAGAAGCTCCAGTGGGACGGGCCCGCCGTGCCCGACGCGCCGTTCCTAGAGGCGTTCTACGCGGCGCTGCGGGGGCGGCTCGAGCGGAGGCTCCTGCTCGGGAAGCGCCGCGAGAGCAAGCACGATCGTGGCGCCTGAGAGGCGCCGGGCTACTCGAACACCACCTCGAGGGCCGCGGCGGTTGGCGCCTCCTTCGCGGCCACGAGCGCGCGGTACGCCACGGTGGCGCCGACGAACGGCAGGGTCAGCGCGGTCAGGACGAGTACCGGCACGACGCCCCAGAACACGACGTCGCTCGCGGCCCCCCGCGGCAGCGCGCCGTCCGGGATCGCATCCGCGCACGCGCGAACCCCCAGCGAGAGGACCGCGGCGACGACCCCGAGGAGCAGCTGCCCGAGCGCCACGCCGACGCGGTGCCCTCGCGTGAGCTCGACGCTCCGGGCGAGGGCGCGGAGCGGCCCAGCCCCCTCACCGAGGGCGATCGGCAGCGCCGGCGCGAGCGCGGCCGCCACCGCGATCCCGGGCACGACGAGCGCGGCGGACCCGACGAGCACGGCGGCGGCGGACAGGACGCCGATCGCGACGACGGACGGCGCGCGCCGCAGGACGGCCCAGGCCGCGCGGAAGCCGGCGGGCACCCGGCTGCTGCCGTCGCGGAGTCCCTGGAGCGCCGCGGCGGCGACTCCGCCGGCGTGCAGCGTCGAGACGAGGGCGACGGCGATCACGAAGGTCCACTCGGCAACGGCGAGGGTGGCGATGAACACCCCCCACGCGAGCGCAGCGAGGACGACGAAGGCGGGCAGCTGGCGCGCCCAGAGCGCGAGCGTCACGCCGGCGAGCCGCCCCGGCGAGAGCGCCGGCGCCGTCACTCGAACACCACCGCGACCTGCGCGGTGTCGACGCCCTCCTTCAGGACGCGGAGGTCGTGGTACGCGACCGCGAGAGCGATCGCCATCGGCGTGGCGCCGACCTCGAGGAGGGCCTGCTGGACGGCGCCGAGCAGGCCTGGCGAGACGCCGGCCGCCTCGCCGCCGAGCCCGATCGCCGCGTAGCTGCCGGCGGCCACGGCGATCATGAACACGAGGAGCACCGCGCCAACCAGGAAGACGCCGACGAGCGTGAAGGGAACGAAGTGCTTCCCCCACAGCGAGAAGCTCCGGCCGAGCACCGCGCCGGGCGAGAAGCGTTCCATGCGATCCCCTCCGGAGCTGGACCTACTCGAACACCGAGGCGAGCTGCGCCGTGTCGAGCCCCTCTCGCGCCGCGCGGAGCTCGTGGTAGGTGACCGCGCACCCCACCGACGGGATGCACGAGAAGAGCGCCGTGCCGAGCTGGCTCACGACGAGCGTGCCCATCGGCGCGTGCTCGGCCGGGAGCGCGAGCACCGCGAACGCGCTCGCCGCGAGCTGCACGCCCATGGAGAGCCCCCACAGCACGCCGAAGAGCGCGAGGAACGCAGCGAAGACCTTCCACCGCACGCCGCGGGTCAGCTCGGCGCTCCGCGACAGCGCCTGGAACGGGCCGATCCGCTCGACCACCGCGGCGGGCACGGACGCAGCCCACGCGCAGGCCAGCATGATCCCGGGGAACACGAGCAGGATGGACGCGAACATGATCGCGATCCAGGCCACGAGCGCCAGCGCGACGACCGGGAGGCCGCGACCGAACCCGGTCGTGAGCATCGCCCCGAACGACACCCGCTCCCCGCGCAGGTAGCCGAACGTCCCGCGCGTCATCGCCCCGAGGGCGACGACGTAGAGCAGCATCGAGACGACCCAGACGACGCCGAACCCGCCGAGGAACCGGCCGAACCCGTCGCGGTAGAACGAAGCGGGATCGGCCTGCGCCGCGAGGAGGCTCCGCTGGAAGTCCACGAGCCAGACCACCACCGGCGCCATCGTGACGACCGACAGGATCGTGAACGGGACGACGTTCTTCCACCACGCCTTGAGCGTCTTCCCGATCACCTCGCCGGCGGTGAACCCTGCCGCCGCGGCGTACGCCGCCGCCGGCAGGGGCGCCTCGTACGGCGACGGCCGGACGAGCGTCGTCGGTAGCGGCTGCTCGTCCGGCTGTGACATGCGAGGCCCCCTCTGCGTGCGGCGGGAGCATAGCGCGACCGCTGCGCCGCTCGCGCCGCGAAAACCACCCGGCGGAGAGGCGCGCCGGGTGGTCGGATGTGGGGACGACGCTACAGCCGGACCTGGACCTCGTAGCGCCGGTTCTTCGCCTTCTTCGCCGGCGTATCGTCCGGCTTCACGAGGGGCCGCTCCGAGCCCATCCCGACCGACTCGATCTCGTCGCGGGGGACGCCCTTCGCGACCAGATCCTTCTCGACGACGGCGGCGCGCTTCGCCGACAGCTCCTTGTTGTGCGCGGCGGAGCCGCTCGTGTCGGTGTGGCCGGAGACGACGAACTTGAAGTTCTTCACCCCGGACGAGTCGAGCTTCTTCTTCGCGTCGATGAGCGCGTTCGCGAGCCGCTTCATCTTCGCGTCGCATCCGGGCGCGAGCACGTCCGTGTCCGTCTTGAAGGAGCACTGGTTCTTGTGCCCTTCGTCGAGGAGGCGCTTGTTGATCTCCTGCTCGAGCTTCCCCACGGTGGCCCGACCGGCGACGTTCTTGGCGGCGTCCCAGGGGTTCTGCGCGCGCGAGGCGGCGGGGAGGGCGGCGAGGGCGAGGGCGGTCACGATGGCGATGCGCATTTCGATGGGCTCCGATCGAGAGGTTCGCGCGCATGGTGCAGCCCCCGCTCGCCGCGCGCAACCACGACCTCGCCTCCCGGTGCGCGCACGCCGGCAGCGCCGGCGCGCGGCGCGTGCGACCGGGCTCCCGCCGGCCAGCCCCGGTGCGCAGGATGTACGCGTTCACGGAGGTACCCGACATGGCACAGCGAGTTTCGAGCACCACCACGGATCACGACACGATCCGCCGGTGGGCAGAGGAGCGGGGCGGGACGCCGACGCAGGTGGCCTCCACCGCGCGGGGCGATCAGACCGGCATCATCCGCATCGACTTCCCGGGTTACAGCGGCGAGGGCAAGCTCGAGCCGATCTCGTGGGACGAGTGGTTCCAGAAGTTCGACGACGCGAACCTCGCGTTCGTCTACGAGGAGACGACCGCGCGCGGGCAGCGGTCGAGCTTCAACAAGCTGGTGGGCCGCGAGACCGCCCAGGCGCGCGCGCAGGGACGAAAGACGTCCCGGCGGGCGGAGCGGGCCGGCGGCTCCCGCGGCGGCGGCACGATGCGGGCCCGGCGGACGTCGGGCACGCGCGGCCGGAGCACCGGCCGCGGGGCGCGGAAGACGGGCTCGCGCGGGAAGACCACCCGGCGTGGCGCGTCCACCCGTACGACGTCGCGGCGCGGGACGTCGGGCCGGCGGCAGGCGTCGGGCGCGATGGCGGCCCGGACGGCGGGGACGCGCCGCGGGTCGACCTCGGGCCGCGGCTCGACCGGGCGCGGCACGAAGGGCGGGTCCCGCAGCCGGACCGGCACGAAGGGCAGCCGCGGGACGTCACGGCGCTCCAGCGCCGGGCGGAAGGGCGGCGGCCGCTCCGGCGGGCGCGGCCGGAACCGCTAGCGTCACGCCGGGCGTGTGCCCCGGGCTCGATCGACGCGCCGGGGCCTGACGCCTCCTCCGCCTATCCGTACCGCCGCACCATCCGGGCGCAGAAGTCCGCGTACTCCTCGGGCTGCCGAGGGGGGCTCGTGTGGTGCGGCCGGATCCCGCGGTGCTCGGGGGTGAAGCAGAACGTCACCGTGACCTCGAACGGCTCGAGCGCCTTCATCTGGCGGTCGAACCAGGCCTCCCAGCCCGGCCGGTAGCTGTCCGCCCAGGAGAGCCCCGTGCGCAGGTGCTTCACGCCGAGCTCCTCGAGCCACTTCACCCCGGCGTCGAGCCGGTGATCCTCGAAGTGGAACCACTGGCAGATCCCGAGCCCGGGCGCGTGGCGCGCGAAGCGCCGGAGCGCCGGCTTCGGCGTCCCGTCCTCGCGGACGAGCCCCATGTAGAAGTGCCGGTAGTAGGACGAGCCCTCCGCCTCCCGGTGACGCGTCGTCGCCGGCCACGCGCGCGGCAGGTCGAAGAGGCTGTACCAGTGGATCCGCGGCGCGCGCCCGAGGAGGAGCTCCGCGGTGCGGCCGAGGCCCCAGTCCTGCACCTCCTCCGCCCCGAACGACGAGACGCCGACCTCCGAGATCCAGACGGGGTGGCGCACGGTCGCGGTGATCTCGGCGAGGCGCGACGGCCACTCGTGGATCTGCCAGTGGTTCCAGTCGAGGGGGAAGCCGTGGATCGCCACCGCGTCGACCTCGTCGAGCGCGCCGTGCGAGCCGACGAGCTTCAGGAAGCTCGCGTCGATCGGCGACGTCCCGCCGAGGACGCGGGTCAGCCCGGGGCGCTCCGCGCGCACGGCCTCGCCGGCGAGCCGGACCATCGCGGAGAACTGCTTCCACTCGGGGTCGAGCTGGAAGTCCCAGTGCGAGAGGTTGTTCGGCTCGTTCCAGAGCATCACCGCCTCGATCACGGGGCACCTCCGCCGGAGCGGCCTTCGCGCGCGGGGTAGACCGGCCCCCCGAACGGATCCGGCTCCGCGAGCCGGCACAGGTACACCTCCGTGCCCGCGACCGGCGACGGCGCGAAGCCGGCCGAGCGGAGCATCGCCTCGACGCAGGCGCGGTTCGGCACCCACCAGTTCGTCTCGTCGTTCGCGTACTTCCGCTCGATGAAGTGGAGCTTCGGCCACGACGGGTGATCGAACACCTCGCGCTCCTCGAACGGATAGTCGGGCGCCGCGGGGAACCGGCCCTGGCTGCCGCGGATCATGCTCTGGAACACGAGCAGCTCCGGGGCGACGTGCGCGCGGAGCAGGTCGAGGGCGAGGAGCGGGTGCCGGAGGTGGTAGAGGACGCCCATGAAGAGCACGACGTCGAACCGCTCTCCGCCGAGACGCGCGACGTCGTACACGGAGAGCTCGCGGAACTCGACGTCGAGCCCGGCGACGTCCGCCGCGAGCCGCGCCTGCTCGAGGTAGCGCGGATCGAAGTCGACGCCGAGGACCCGCGCTGCGCCGCGCTGCTTCATCTCGAGCGAGAAGAAGCCGGCGTTGCAGCCGATGTCGAGCACCGACCTCCCGGAGAGATCCTGCGGCAGGGCCGGCGCGATCGCGCGCCAGACCATGGCGGGATAGTCGCCGAGGAAGTGATCCGGCGCCGTGCGTACGCCGCCCAGATCGAGGTTGTGGAACCAGGGCGAGAGCGCGCGCACGCGCGCCTCGATCTCCTCCCGCGTCATGCTCATCCCGTCACCCCCGGCGCGCCGCCGTCCGGCGTCGTGGGCCGCCCCAGCTCCCGCAGGAGCGCGAGCGCCTCGTGGTACCCGTGCAGCGTCCCGACGTCCACGTACGCCTGCCCGGCCCGGACCGCGCGCGCGACCCCGCCCCGGCCGATCCACGCGTTCACCAGCGTCCCGACGTACGCGTCCTTCCGCCCGCGCTCCTCGAAGAGCGCGTGCAGCTCCGCGAGGATCGCGCCGGTGAGCCTGAACCCGCCCCAGATCCACCCGGTCCGCGGGCGCTCGACCTTCACCTCGATCTCTTCCACGCGGCCGCCGGCATCCGCGATCACCGCGTCGAACAGCTCCGGCCGCGCCACGGGGAAGAGCAGGAACGACAGCCCCGCGGGGAGCGCCCGGAACCCGTCCACGGGGAACCACACCGTGTCCGGCAGGCCGACGAGGATCTCCTCCTCCGGGGCGATGAACGGGAGTGCCCGGAAGAGCGCGTCGCAGAGCCCCGCGGGCTGCGGCTGCACCACGTAGCAGATGCGCGCTCCCGCGACGTTCCCGCCGAAGTACTCGACGATGTCGGACTTCCCCGGCGAGATGACGAAGCAGAGGCGGTCCGCGCCCGCCCGGATCATGCGCTCGACGAGGTACTCCGAGACGGCGCGCGGGCGCTCCGTCCCGTCCACGAGCCGGCTCCCCACCGGGAGGAGCTCCTTCGAGAAGGCGAGCGGCTGGATGCGGCTCCCGACCCCCGCCGCAGGAACGATGCCCCACATCAGGAGACTCCTCCGTCGGTCGGCCGGGACGGTGTGTCGCGCTCGCGTCGTCCCGGGACGCGGTCGCCGTCGTGGTCCCGGTCGCGGCGCGCCGCCTGCTCGCACCGCGCGACGAGCTCCCGTGCCCGCGCGTCCGCGGTGTGCTCGTCGAGCGCGCGCTCGCGGGCGCGCGCGCCCATGCGCCGGAGCGTCTCGCGCGGCAGCCGGATCGCCTCGATCGCCTCGTCGGTGGTCCGCGCCACCAGGATCTCGCGCCCGGGGGTGAAGAATGCGTCCAGCCCCTCGAACCAGTCGGACAGCACCGGGACGCCGCACGCGGCCGCCTCGAAGAGGCGTCCCGACGGGCAGTGGCCGAGCGCCGCCATCTCGGCACGCGTCACCGACACCGTGAGCGGGGAGGAGCAGAAGAACGACGCGTGGAGCGCCGGCTCGAGGTGGCGGACGTAGCGGATGTTGTCGCGCCACGGGAACGCACCGTCGTACATCGAGCCGGCGAGCACGAACGTTCCGTCCGCGAGGCGCTCCGCGGGGCGGACGAACAGCGCCTCGAGCGCCGCCTGCCGGGACGCCGCGTAGGTGCCGAGGTACGAGACGTCCCCGGCGAGCTCCGGCCGCGGCCCCGCGGGCCGGTGAACGGCGGGATCGACGGAGCCGTGGAGCGGGGCCGCCCTCCGCGCGCCGAGCAGGTCCCTGAGCGCCGAGAGGGCGCGCCCCCCCGTGAACGAGAGCACGAGGTCGAAGTCGCGGAGGCCGCGCGGCCCGAGCCACTCGACCGGCGCGCCGGCGCGGGCGCGCTCCACGGTGACGCCGGTGTCCAGGTCGTAGAACGCCTTGACGGGCGCGCGCGCCGCGAGGACGAGCGCGGTGGCCACGAGCGCGTCGGGGCAGTACGACGTGACCATCGCCACGTCCGCGCCGGCAAGCTCCGCCTCGGCGCGCGCCCGCACGTCGCCGAGGTCGCGGTAGAGCACGAGGTCCCCGCCCGCGAGCGCCGGGGCGTCCCGGTGCGCCGCGTACCACGGCTGGTCCCTCTCGAAGAAGACGAGCTCGTGGCCCCGCCGGGCCAGCGCGGCGGCGAGGCCACGCCACAACGTGGCATGGCCGTTTCCCCACGACGAGCTGACTGTCAGCCCGAACACCACGAGCCGCACGATCCCGTGCCCCCTCCCGGCCGCGCGGAGCGGCGGCCCCCTCCGGGAAAGCTAGGGCGCGTACCGGCGACGCCGTGAGCCCTGGGGGGCGGAGGCCGGAAGTGCGGCGAGAGGTTTCCGAGAGGTGGAGCGCGCGCTCGCCCGGCGGGCTACCGGAGCGCGCGATGCGGCCTACCGGCGGCTGGCCCACTCGCGGAGGAGGAAGTCCTCCTCGAGCGGCGTCAGGTCGAACCGGACCGCGGCCTCGCCGACGGCGCGGGCGCGGTCGAGGCGCGGATCGTCCTGGGCGCGATCGTCGAGCCACCGCATCGCGCGGCGCAGCGTCTCTCCGCTCGGCTGCAGCCCGCCGCCGCCCATCGTGCTGTCCGCCATGATCGGTCCTCCGGGCCCCCGGCGGGCAGCATGGACCCGCCGGCGCCCCGGAGCACGGACCTTCGGGGTCAGCGGCGATCGGCGCCGGGAGGCTCCGGGAGCTTCTGCGCCGAGGACTCGGGCTGGCTCCAGCCCTCCTCCTCGCGCGGATCGTCGTCGCCGCTGGCGATCCGCAAGCCCGGCTGCACCGCGTCCGCGGCCTTCTGCGGGGTCATCACGTCCTTCTCGTCGTCCGGTCCCTGGGGCATCCGCTCACCTCCGTGAGCCGACGATGGGCACGGGCGGATCGGGCCGCCCGGCCGGGCGGCCGCTCAGAGGACGAGCCACGTCGCGGCGACCCCGGCGGTGCCGGCCGCGAGGGTGGCGAGCTGTGCCGCGAGCACCTGCCGGCCGAACCTCCAGCCGCCGGCGACCGCCGCCATCACCCCCTTCACCAGCGTGTTGGACGCGGCGCCGAGGAAGATCGTCGTGGCGGCGACCTCCGGCCGGACGCCGGCGCCCGCCAGCTTCGCCATGGAGAGCGTGATCGCGTCGACGTCCGTCGTCCCCGCCAGGACGCCCGCGGCGTAGGTGCCGCCGGTCCCGAGGTACAGGGTCGCGGCCTTCGAGCCGAGGAGCACCGCCGCGAACACGAGCGCGAACCAGACCGCGGCGCCCAGCTCGAAGGGGTTCGTGAACCCGACCGCGCTCCCGTCTCCCCGCGCGCGCTCGGAGCGGTGCCAGAGCACGAGGCTCGCGCCGGCGCCCGCGACCGCCGCGCCGAGCATGGGCGCCGCGAGCTTCGCCTCGAGCGACGGGTTCACCACCGCGACGATGACGAACACGCGGAGGAACATCACGGTGGACGCGAGCATCACCGCGAGCGCCGCGGACGGCGCGAGCCCGGGCTGCTCCTTCGCGCGTTCGCTCATGGCGAGCGTGACCGCCGTGGACGAGACGAGGCCGCCCACGAGCCCGGTGAGCCCGAGGCCGCGCCGAGGCCCGAGGAGCCGGATCGCGGCGTAGCCGGCGAAGGAGATCCCGGAGATGAGGACGAGCAGGACCCCGATCTGGAACGGGTTCAGGACGTCGAGCGGCCCGTAGGTCCGGTCCGGCAGCAGCGGCAGGACGACGACCGCGACGAGGAGGAACTCGAGCGTCGCCGCGGCGTCCTCCGCGGTGATCCGGCGCGCGAGCGGGTGGAGCTTCGTCTTGGACGAGAGCAGGAAGGTCGCGACCACCGCGATCGACGCGACCACGAGGAGCTTCGTGCCGAGCGGCTCGAGGACGCCGCGCGTCATCGAGAGGACGCCGAGCAGGAACGAGAGCAGGAACGCGGCCTCGGAGGTGATCCCCCGGTGCCCGCCCCGGAGCACGTCCCCGGCGTAGTTCACCGCGAGGAGCAGGACCATCGCGGCGAACGGGATCGCCACCACGGCGAGCCCCACCTCGCGCGCGGCGAGGGTCGCGACCGCGGCGCCGAGCGAGAGGAGCGGGTGCGTGCGCGCCCCGCCCGGGAACGAGTCGCGCTCGGTGTCCGCCGGCCGGGAGCGCTCGCGCTCGAGCCCGATGAGGAGGCCGGCGGCGAGCGCGATGCCGAGCGAGGCGTAGGGCTCGAGGTGGGCCATCCAGGGACATCCTACCGCGGGCCCCGCCCCCGCCGCCCCGTGCGGCACGGTGCCCCGGGGTCGCCGCGCGGGCGCCGTCAGCGACCGAGCAGTCGCCGCAGCCGCGACCCGAGCCCTTCCGGCGACTCGCCCGCCAAGGGTGCGCCCCCGGTGACCCGCACGACCGCCGCGCTGAGGTTGTCGGGCGTGCCGCGCGCGTTGGCCGCGTCGAGCAGCGCCCGGCACGCCTCGGCGGCGAAGCGCTCCCCCACGAGCGCCGGTAGCTCGGCGTCGTCGAGGACCCCGTGGAGCCCGTCGCTGCAGAGGAGGAGGATGTCCCCCGGCGCGAGCCGCTGGACGATCCGGTCGCGGCTCACGATCAGCTCGCGCCCGACGCTGCGGGTGAGGACGCTGCGCTCCGGGTGGAGGCGCGCCTTCTCGCGGCTGAGCAGCCTCATGCGCACCTTCTCCGCCGCGACGGTGTGGTCCTTGGTGAGCTGGACGGCGGCGCCGTTCCGGAGCAGGTACAGCCGCGAATCGCCGACGTGCACGGCGGTGAGCTCCCCGCCGGCGACCACGGCGGCGGTGAGGGTGGTGGACATGCCGCGCAGCTCCGGGACCGCGATGGCGCGGTCGTAGAGCTCGATGTTGGCCTGCTGCACGGCGCGGTAGAGCCGCTGGCCCGGCGCGGCGGTGGCCGGCTCCTCCGCGTAGGCGCGCAGCAGCACCTCGACGGCCATCTGGCTCGCGACCTCGCCGGCTGCGGCGAGCGAGACCCCGTCCGCGACCACCGCGAGGGCGTTGCCGTCCGGATCGACCCGCGCCGCGCAGGCGTCCTCGTTGTGCGGGCGCGTGGTGCCGCGGTCGGTGAGCGCGGCGGCGTCGAGCACCCATTCACCCACGGCCACCTCGGCGCACGTTTGTTGCGGCGCGCCTCGGGCGCGCACTAAGGTTGGCCCATGTCATCACGGGCTCCGGTCGCCTGATGCGCGACCCCGTCGTCGGCGAGAAGCTCGACCAGTACGAGCTCCAGGCGCTCCTCGCGCGCAGCGGCATGGCGTCGATCTTCCGCGCGATGGACGGGTTCACCGGCGCCACCGTGGCGCTCAAGGTCCCCCACGTGCAGCTCGAGGCCGACGTGGTCTTCGCGCAGCGGTTCGAGCGCGAGGAGCAGATCGGGCAGAAGCTCGACCATCCCAACATCGTCCGGTTCCTGAAGCCGCGCGAGAAGAGCCGGACGTACATGGTGATGGAGTACGTCGAGGGCAAGTCGCTCCGCGCGCTCATGAAGGGGAAGCCCCTCCCCACCGCCCAGGCGCTGGACGTCGCCCGGCAGGTCTGCGGCGCGCTCGCCTACCTGGAGTCGCAGGGCGTCGTGCACCGGGACATCAAGCCCGAGAACATCCTCCTCACCGCCTCGGGCCAGGTGAAGATCCTGGACTTCGGCATCGCGCTGGCGGAGGCCTCGCGGCGGCTGACCTGGGGCGCGCTCTCCAACGCGCTCGGGACGCCCGACTACATGGCCCCGGAGCAGATCCGCGGCCGCCGCGGCGACATCCGGACCGACATCTACGCGCTCGGGATGCTGCTCTACGAGATGCTCACCGGGCACCTCCCGTACGACAGCGCCAACCCGCGCGCCCTGCTCCGCGCCAAGGCCAGCGAGGAGCCCCGGCCGCCCAGCTACTACGTGAAGGACTTCGACCCCTCGCTCGAGGCCATCATCCTGAAGGCCATCGAGCGCGACCCGCGCCACCGGTACGCCGCCGCGGCCGAGCTGTGCCGCGACCTTTCGGACCCGTCCGCGGTGGCCGCCCGCGATCCCGCCCTGGGCGACTCCCGCCGGCGCGCCAGGGTCCGCGCCCGCCGTCGGACGATCGCCTCGGCGCTCGTCGTGGCCGTGCTCCTCGCGCTGGGGATGCTGGTCTGGCTGAGCAACCGCCTCTCGGCGCCGGCGAGCCCGCGCGCCTCGCCCGCCGTGGAACGGAGGTGACGCGTGGCCCCGTCGCTCGAGCCGTCGTTGAACCTCGCCTGGGTGCTGCTGACCGGGTTCCTCGTCATGTTCATGCAGGCCGGGTTCGCCATGGTGGAGACGGGCTTCACCCGCGCCCGGAGCGCCGCCAACACCATGGCCATGAACCTCATCATCTACCCGGTGGGCGTCCTCGGGTTCTGGCTCGTCGGCTACGGCCTCATGATGGGCGGCGTGCGCGAGTGGACCACGCTCGGCGCCGCCGCGCCGGGCGGCCACGAGCTCGCGCTCACGCTCGGCGGCCGGGCCTGGGGCCTCGCCGGCGCCGCCCGGTTCGCGCTGGTGACGGTGGCCAGCGAGCCCTCGCACCTCGCGATGTTCCTGTTCGCGACGGTGTTCATGGACACCGCGGCGACCATCCCCACCGGCGCGATGGCCGAGCGCTGGAGGTTCGCCGCGTTCCTCGTCTACGGCGTCTTCATGTCGACGCTGCTGTACCCGCTCTACGGGAACTGGGTGTGGGGCGGCGGGTGGCTGGCCCAGCTCGGCGTGAACGTCGGGCTCGGCCACGGGCACGTCGACTTCGCCGGCTCGAGCGTCGTCCACATGACGGGCGGGCTCACGGCGCTCGCCGGGGCCATCGTGCTCGGCCCGCGCCTGGGGCGGTTCCGGGCCGACGGCACCATCGGCGCGATGCCCGGCCACAACCTCCCCATGTCGGTGGTGGGCACGCTCATCCTCGCCTTCGGGTGGTTCGGCTTCAACGCCGGCTCCACCCTCTCGGCCGCGAGCCCCCGGATCGCGCTCATCGCCGTGAACACGATGCTCTCCTCGGCCGGCGGCGCGCTCGCGGCGCTGCTCTCCGTCTGGTTCACGCTCGACAAGCCGGACGTGGGGATGGCCTGCAACGGGCTGCTGGGCGGCCTGGTCGCGATCACCGCCGGCTGCGCCTTCGTCACGCCCGCGGCCGCGGTGCTCGTGGGCGTGGTGGCCGGCGTGCTGGTGGTCTGGAGCGTCGGCCTGCTCGAGCGCAGGCTGCGGGTGGACGATCCGGTCGGTGCGTTCGCGGTGCACGGGGTGTGCGGGACCTGGGGCGCGCTGGCCGTCGGCCTCCTGGCCGACGGCAGCTGGGGGAACGGCTGGAACGGCGTCGCGGGCCCCGTCCGCGGGCTCCTGTTCGGAGACGCCGGCCAGCTCGGCGCGCAGCTCGTGGGCGTGCTCGCGAACGCCACGTTCGTCTTCGGGACGTCGTACGGCTTCTTCCGGCTGGTGGACCGGCTCGTGGGGAACCGCGTGTCGGCCGAGGTGGAGCAACAGGGCGTCGACGCGCTGGAGATGGGGACCGACGCCTATCCGCGAACCTGAGGACGCCCCGCGCCGGGGCGCGATCCCGGGCAAGGATCGCGCCCCGGCGGGAGCGGCCGCGGCCCGCGCTACGCGGCGACCACCTTCTCGATGAGCACCGCCTTCCCCTTCTTGCGGCTCGAGCGCAGGAAGTAGACAGCGCCGTAGGCACCCCAGAGCAGGCACACGCCCAGCGCGATGTACGGCTCCTTCGGGCTCATCCCGCTCACCGTGAACGGGCCCACCAGGTAGAAGAGCATGCAGGCCAGGTTGGCGAGGAGGCCGAAGAGCGGCACGAACAGGTGCTTGAACCCGCTGAACTGCTTGTGCTCCCGGAACGCCACGATGGCGACGATGCAGGTGAGCATGTAGAGCAGGAACGTCCCGAAGTTCGAGATCAGGGTCATGATCACGAGGCTGTTCGGCAGGCTCGGGTAGGTCTCGGGCTTGAAGAGGCCGACGGAATACCAGAAGCCCTGGTACTTGGCCTCGAGCGGCGCCGGCGAGGTGCCCCCCAGGTACGTGACCACCGTGAAGATCCCGAGCACCGCCGAGATGACGGCCAGCGTCCAGATGGCGCGGTGCGGGGTGAGCCGCTTGCCGTGCAGGAACCCGAAGTGCTCCGGCACCTCGTTGTCCTTGCCCATCGCGTAGGTCACGCGCGCGCCGGTCGACAGGCACGACAGCGTCGTCCCGATGAGCGCGAGGAACACGGTGGCCGCCTGGACGAGCATGAAGGCGCGCCCGGCCGCGTAGCTGCCGAAGAGCCAGGTGCCCGCGAGGACCATCATGTCGCCGAGCGGCGCGCCCGAGGCGGCCGCGTCGCTGAGCGTGTAGCCCTGGTTCAGGAAGTAGTTCGCCGCGAAGTACTCGATGGCGTAGCAGACGATGCCCTGGATGCCGAGCGAGAGCAGCACGGCCCGCGGGATGTCGCGCTTGGCGTTCTTCGCCTCCTCTCCCATCGAGGTGACCGACTCGAAGCCCACCAGGATCAGGATGGCGATGCACGCCTGGATGACGATGAACGAGAAGCCGTGCGGCGCGGTCACCGACGAGGCGGTCGGGTGGAACTTGAAGTGCGGGGTGAGGTCCTTGGGGTGATCCGCGTCCACCGGCTCGAGGCTGGTGGCCGCCGCGGGCGCGTAGCTCAGCGTGAACGGGACCGGCTTGCCGTCCTTCAGCTCCGGCACCGGGTTGCCGTCGGCGTCGAGCTTGTTCTGCAGCACGGGCTGCCCCGCCGCGTCGAGCTTGGGCTTGCCGTTCTCCAGCGCCGGCTCCTGCGCGACGACGAAGTCCACGGGCACGCCGTTCACGAGGTGCCAGCCCCTCGAGCCCTCCGGGTGGTTCATCCGGTAGGAGATGGCGATGACCGAGAAGACCAGCAGCGCGGTGATCTGGATGACGTTGATGGCGAAGTTCACGCCGGTGGTGCCGGTCACGCCGCGGAACGCGATGTACGCCACGCCCAGCGCGAACACGACGCAGAAGACCGCCATGAACGGGAAGCTGTTGTACGCGCCGCTGAAGGTGTTCGGGAAGAACTGGTTCAGCAGGTAGCCGGAGAGGATGGCGGTCACGCCCACCATGACCCCCGGATAGACCCAGTAGTAGAGGTGCGAGGCCCACCCGGTGATGAACTTGGCGACGCGAGCGAACCGGTAGGCCTTGGTCCGGTTCAGGAAGGCCTGCTCCGCGAAGAAGTAGGAGGACCCCGCGCCGGGGTACAGCTTCGACAGCTCCGCGTAGCTGATGGCGGTCGCGAAGCAGAGCAGCAGCGCGGCGAGGATCCCGAACCACATGGCCGAGCCGGCCATGGGCGCCCCGTACAGCGACTGGATCTGGAACGTCAGCCAGAGGAACGCCCCCGGCGCGATGAGCGCCATGGCGTTGATCGTCAGGCCGGTCAGGCCCAGCGTGGGGCGCGGCCCCGTCGTCCCCGTCGAGGGGCTCGTGCTTCCTTCGTTCAGCGGTGTGGCCATGTGAATGCTCTCCGGTCTCTCGGTTTGGATTTCCGCCCGTCCCGTCCAGGTCGACAAAGAGGCCTTTGTGCAGCGGACGTGCCGGGGCGTGCGCGCCCGCGGCGGACGAGGCGTGCAACGCGAGCATTTCGACGCGTGGTCGCGGACTTCGCGCTCGCGCGCTGGCGACCCGCCGCGCAGGGTGCTGCACAATGCAAAGGCGGCTGGAAGGAGCGCGCCAAGCGCCGCCCGCGGAGCGGGCACTCCGGTGCGTGCGGAGCGAGCCGAGGACGGGAGACGCGGACGGGCGAGCTGGCGCCCGACCGGGAAGCCGGCGGCCGTCTCGCCCGGGCTGCGCCCCGCGTTCCGCCCCGACGGCGATCAGAGGTCGCGACGTGCGCCGGGCCGCCGGCAGTCGACCCGGCGGTGAGGACTTGCGCGTCGTGGTTCCCGCCGGCACGCTCCGCGCCGCCCTACACGGTGAGTGGAGTCCGGAGCGCAGCTCCTCGGCGTCGTCCCCGCGCGCGCGGGCCGCGAACGAGCCGGGGCCCGCCGGGAATCCGGGCATGGCTCAGCCCGCCGGGCGTCCAGATCCGCCGCCGCGCGCTGGAACGGCTTCGGCGCGATCGCCCCTCAACGCTCTGCCACACGGAGTATTTCGCGCCCGGGACGGGTCGTGCGGTTCGCGGCACATACCGTGCAATCCGCACGAACCGGCTCGGGCGACGCCCGCGCCGCACGGCTGAATTTTTCGGCTATTCGCGCAGCTCGAGGGAGCCAAAGACATGTTGAGGCGATTCATCGAACGGTTGCACGAGCGGGAGGGACGGCGGGTCTTCCTCGCCGTGCTCGGCGGGAAGACCATCGCGGCGCTGCTGCTCTGCGGCGCGATCTACGGTCTCTCCAACTTCGTGGGTACGGCCCACGCCGAGGAGGCGGCCGCCGTCGCGCCGTACATCAACCCGATCAACACGCTCTGGACGCTCGTCGCGGCGTTCCTCGTGTTCTTCATGCAGGCGGGGTTCATGATGCTCGAGGCCGGCTTCGCCCGCGGCCGCGAGACGGTGAACATCCTCCTCGAGGGCATCGTCGACACCGCGCTCTGCGGCATCCTCTTCTGGGCGTTCGGCTTCGCCTTCCTGTTCGGCTCGGGGAACGGGTTCATCGGCCTGCAGTACTTCTTCCTGCACGGCACGCCGGAGACGTACGGGGCGACCGGCATTCCGATCCTCGCGTTCTGGCTCTTCCAGTTCGCCTTCGCCGACACGTGCAGCACCATCACGTCGGGCGCGATGGTCGGCCGGACCGGCTTCTGGGGCGACATCCTCTACAGCATCGGCGTGAGCGGCTTCATCTACCCGATCATCGGCCACTGGGCGTGGGGGCCGGATGGCTGGCTCGCGGTGGCGGGGTTCCGCGACTTCGCCGGCTCGACGGTCGTTCACACCATCGGCGGCTTCGTCGCCATCGTGGGCGCGATCGCCCTCGGGCCCCGGCTCGGCCGCAAGTTCAAGCGCGACGGCGGCGGCATGCCTCCCGGCCACGACATGACGATCGCCGCGGTGGGCGGCGTCATCCTGTGGTTCGGCTGGTACGGGTTCAATCCCGGCTCGACGCTCTCCGCCATGGACTACATCGGCATGAGCCGCGTGGCCGCGAACACCACCCTCGCCGCGGCGGCCGGCGCCCTCTCCGCGCTCTTCTTCGTCTACCCGCGCCACAAGATCTGGGACACCGGCTTCACGGTGAACGGGTTCCTCGCGGGCCTCGTCGCCATCACCGCGCCCTGCTACTGGGTGTCGCCGTTCGGTTCCATCGTCATCGGCGCCGTCGCGGGCGTGCTCGTCGTCGTCGCGTTCGACTTCGTCGAGTGGCTCCGCATCGACGACCCCATCGGCGCCTGGGCGGTGCACGGCGCGAACGGCGTGTGGGGCACCCTCGCGCTGGGGCTCTTCGCGACGGGCCAGTTCGGCGTTCCCGGCCCCACCGGCCCGGACACCTCCACGCTCGTGAAGGGGCTCTTCTACGGCGGCGGGTTCGCCCAGCTGAAGCTGCAGCTCATCGGCAGCGGCGCCGTCATGCTCGCCACCGTCGTGGTCGGCTTCGCCCTGATGTACGCGGTGAAGGCGACCGGCACGCTGCGCGTCTCCGAGGAGGGGGAGCTCATGGGCCTCGACCTGCACGAGCACGGCGGCTTCGCGTACCCCGAGATCATGTCGCCGCTCGGGTCGGTCGGCTCCGGCCACGCCCTGATGGACCCGGAGGACGCGCGCGCGGTCGTCCCGGTCCCGGCCGTGAAGCCGTCCTGATCGATCGTGGGATCGCCGTGAACAAACGAGCCGCGCCCCCGTCCCCGGGGGCGCGGCTTCTCCTAGTCCGCGATCGGCAACGTGAACCAGAACGTGCTGCCGCTCGCGGCGTCGGTCTCGACGCCGATGACGCCGCCGTGCGCCTCCACGATCTCCCGCGCGATGTAGAGCCCGAGCCCGATCCCTCCGCCCTTCGCGCCCGGGATCTGGAAGAACCGGTCGAAGATCCGCCCGACGTACTGCGGGGGGATCCCCGGTCCTGCGTCGCGGACCTCGAACCGGGCCACGTTCTTCCCCCGCACGGCACGGGCGACGACCCGCGCGCCTCGCGGGCTGTGGCGCAGCGCGTTCCCGACGAGGTTCCCCAGCACGATTCCGATGCGGTCGGGGTCCGCGGAGACCGCCAGCGCCCCCGGGAGCTGCACGTCGAGGTCGATCCCGGCCGATCGGGCCGACACGGCCGCCTCGGACGCGGCGCGCTCGAGGATGCGGTCCGCCTCGACCGGACGCGCGTGCACCTCGAGCGCCCCCGCCTGGATGCGCGACAGGTCGAGGATCTCGTCGACGAAGTCGAGCAGGCGTTCGCAGTCCGCTCGTGCACCGCCCATGAGCTTCGCCTGCTCGTCCGTGAGGGGCCCCGCGGCGCCGTCGGCGCACAGGTGCACCGCCATCCGGAGCGAGGTCAGCGGCGTCCGGAACTCGTGCGCGACGGTCGCCACGAGGTCGTTCCGGAGCTGATCGAACCGGGCGAGGCGGGTCACGTCCTGGAGGACGAGGGTGACCCCGATCGCGGTCCCCTCCGGCGAGACCAGGGCCGTCGCCTGCGGAAGGAACCGCCGGGGTCCGTCCGCGCTGGAGATCGCGACGGCCTCGTCGAGGCGGTGCGGCACGTACGAGCCGCTCCCGCTCACGACGTGCCGCCGCGCCGCCTCGAGCCGCTCCGCGAGCGCCGGCTCCAGGCCGAGCGCGTGGAGCTGCTTCCCGGTGCCCTCCTCGCGGCGCAACCCGAGGACCCGCTCGGCCGTCCGGTTGAGGTTCAGGACCGCGCCGCCGGCGCTCAGGATCAGCACCGGGTGATGGAGGCTCTCGATCGCCGCCTGCGCGGACTGCTGCGCGCGCATGAGCTCGCCGAGCGAGCTCCTCCGGTACGCGTCGAGCCGATCGGCCATCGTCTCGAACTCGCGGGCGAGCGCGGAGATCTCGTCGTCGCCGGCCGGGCGCAGCCGCGGCTCCCGGTGGCCCTCGCCGAACCGCCGGACCGCGCGCGCGAGGCTCGTGAGCGGTCGGACGGTGCGAGTCGTCAGGCTGGAGGAGATGACGAGGCCGATCGCGAGGGCAGAGCCCGTGGCCGCCGCCATGAGCGCGAGCAGCCGCCCCGCCATCCGCCTCGCGCCTTGGCTCTTTCTCCGGATGGCCTCCGCGTTCAGCGAGAGGATCTCGTCCGTCGCGCCCTGCACCGCGGTGCGCGCGCGCGTGAGCGGCCCCGAGTAGGAGGCGCGCCGATCCGTGGCCGCCGCCGCCGCGTCCTCGGCGCGCCGGTACTCGTCCCAGGCGGCGGCGAGGCGACGCGTCGCCTCGGCCTCACCAGGCTCCGTGATGTTCTGCCACTGGGCCGCCAGCTCGGCCTGGAATCGCTCCCGGTGCTCGGAGGGGGCACCCCCCGCGTCCCACCCGACCGCGCGCAGGAGGGCGTCCCGGTTCATCTCCTCGAGCGCGGCGGACATGCGCTGGGCCATCAGCGCGCTTCGATAGTTGTCCTGGAGGGTCTTCGCGGAGCTCTCCCCGAGCGAGGACACGGTCCGCAGGGAGGCGGCTCCGACGAGCAGCAGCGCCGCCGCCAGAGGGGCCTGGGCCAGGAGCAGTCGGCTGCGGAACGTCACGGTCGTCCTCCTCGCGTGCGCGACTCGGCACGCCGCGCGCATGCCGGAATCGAGCCGGCGAGCCGGGTGCCCGGCCCGGAACGCCATTCGAGCAGCGGAGCCGGAGCGCTGCCCAACCAGCGAGCACCATCGTGCCTGCGTCCGCGCCAGACCGCCTCGAGGAGAGCACCCTCGGTCCCGCCGGGGGGGGCGCGACCCGCGCGCTCGTGGTCGACGACGAGCCGAACATCCGCCACACGCTCGCGCTCTGCCTCAGGCAGATGGGTTGCGAGGTAGCGGAGGCTCCGACGGGCGGGGCCGCCCTGGACGAGCTGCGGCGGCGCCCATACGATCTCGCGCTGCTCGATCTGCGGCTGGAGGCGGAGGACGGGATCGAGGTGCTGCCGAGGCTGCTCGCGCTCCGGCCCGAGCTCGACGTCGTCGTCATCACCGCCTACTCGACCATCGACTCCGCGGTCGAGGCGATGCGCCGCGGCGCCAAGGACTACGTCCCGAAGCCGTTCACGCCTGCACAGATCCGCGACCTCGTGGAGCGGACGCGCGAGCGGCGGAGGCTCGAGCAGCGCGTCGCGCACGTCGAGGTGGAGCGGCGCGCCCCGGTCGCCGCGTCGGCGCTCGCCACCGCATCCCCGCGGATGCGCTCCGCGCTCGACATGGTGCGCCGCGCCGCGGCGCACGACGTGCCCGTGCTGCTCCGTGGCGAGCCGGGTACCGGGAAGACCGGGCTCGCCCGCGCCCTGCACGACCAGAGCGCCCGCCGCGCCCGACCGTTCGGCGTCGTGAGCTGCCGTGCGGCTTCCGACGAGCGGCTGACGATCGAGCTCTTCGGCCGAGGCGGCGGAGCCGAGGCCGACGGCAGGGGCGTCCTCGAGCGCGCCAGCGGCGGAACGGTGCTGCTGGACGAGACCGGCGAGCTGTCGCCCGCGCTCCAGGCGCGGCTGCTGCGTCTGATCCAGGAGCGGCGCTTCGAGCGTGTCGGGCAGACGTTGGCGCGCACCTGCGACGTCCGGATCGTCGTGGCGACCGACCGTGACCTCGAGGCCGACGTGACCACCGGCCGGCTGCAGCGAGACCTGCTGTATCGCCTGAACGTGATGGAGATCGTCGTCCCGCCGCTGCGCGAGCGCCCCGAGGACGTGGTGCCGCTCGCGCGCGAGCTCCTGGCGGACTTCGCGAGCTCGGCAGGCAGGCCCGTTCCCACGCTGTCACGCGCCGCCGAGGAGGTGCTGCTCCGCTGGTCGTGGCCGGGCAACGTACGGGAGCTCCGGAACGTCGTCGAGCGCGCCCTGATCCTGGCGCCCGGAGACGTGATCGAGCCCGAGGTCTTCCCCGGCCGGATGCTGGGCCCCTCCTCCACGGGTGAGGTCGTGCCCGGCGGCGACTTCACCGCCGAGGAGATCGAGCGCGAGCACGTGCTGCGCGTGGTCGCCCGGACCCCGACGCTCACGGAAGCGTCCCGCATCCTCGGCGTCGACGTCACGACGCTCTGGCGGAAGCGCAAGAAGTGGGGGCGGTGAACCCGCCCCCTGCGTGGCCGCCGACCGGCGAGAGCACTGCATCCTGCAGCGAGACCCTCCCCGCCGGCGTGCGGCCGAGGAGAGGCTCTCGCGCCGGCGCGGCGGCGGAGCGGCGAGGTGCGCGAACGGCGGGCGGCGGGGCGCCCGCGGCGCGAGCAGCCGCCGCGTGGGCGGCGGTGGTCGTCGAGCGCGACCGCCGCGATCTTGCTCGCCCCCGGAGCAGGACCGCGCCTCGACGGCGGGCAACCGCGACCGGCGGCCGCGGGCGCCGCGGCGGAACGGGCCGCTCCCGGGCGTGCGCTGCATTTCGCAATGCACGGGCATGCACGGTGCAATGCCGCCGGACCGACGCGGAACGGCGACACGCTCTCGCACGCCGTTGCTGCGCCACCTTTCGTTCCCGAGGGAGACCAATGACCGGATCACCGATGACCGAGATCGCGACGAACACGCACCGCGCAGGGCGGCCTCCCCGGCGCAACTGGTCCGCGAGGAGGCTCGTCGCGGCCGTCGCGCTCCTCGCGCCGATGATGGCGCTCGCCTCCGACGCCCCCAAGATCGACACGGGCGACACCGCGCTCGTGCTGGTCAGCGCCGGGCTCGTGATGCTCATGACGCCGGGCCTCGCGTTCTTCTACGGCGGCCTCGTCCGCGCCAAGAACGCCGTCCACACGATGAACCTCTCGATCGTCTGCATGGCCATCGTCGGCGTGCTCTGGGCCGTCGTCGGCTACAGCCTCGCGTTCTCGCCCGGCGGAGCCATCGACCGGTTCCTCGGCGGGTTCTCGTGGCTCGGGCTCTCGGGCGTCGGCGACGCGCCCGAGGCGTCCCTCGCGGCCACCGTCCCGCACTCCGCCTTCATGCTGTTCCAGGGCATGTTCGCGGTGATCACCCCCGCCCTCATCTCGGGCGCCATCGTCGAGCGCGTGCGGATGAAGGCGTTCGTCCTCTTCGTCGCGCTGTGGAGCCTCCTGGTCTACGCGCCGGTCGCGCACTGGGTGTGGGCCCCCGGCGGCTGGCTCCGGAACATGGGCGTCCTCGACTTCGCCGGCGGCACCGTGGTGCACATCAACGCCGCCGCCGCGGCGCTCGTCGGCGCGATCCTCCTCGGCAAGCGCGCCGGCCTGAAGAGCCCCACCGTGCTGCCGCACAGCGTCCCGTTCGCGATCCTCGGCATGGGCCTCCTGTGGTTCGGGTGGCTCGGCTTCAACGGCGGCAGCGCGCTCGCCGCGAGCGGGCTCGCCTCCACCGGCTTCGTGAACACGTTCTTCGCCCCCGCGGCGGCGGCCGCCGCCTGGGGCCTCGCCGAGCTGGTGCTGCACGGGAAGGTCTCGGGGGTGGGCCTCGCCTCCGGCGCCGTCGCCGGGATGGTCGCGATCACGCCGGCCGCGGGGTTCGTGAAGCCCGGCTCCGGCCTGATCATCGGCGCCCTCGCGGCCATGGCGTCCTTCACGGCGATCCGCATCCGCCCGAAGCTCGGCCTCGACGACTCCCTCGACGTCTTCGCCGTCCACGGCGTCGCGGCGACGCTCGGCGCGCTCCTCACGGGCGTGTTCGCGTCGACCGCCGTCAACGCGGCGGGGGCCGACGGCAGCGTGGCGCTGCTCGGGAAGCAGGCCGTCGGCGTCGTCGTGACGATGATCTTCTCCGGCGTGCTGTCGTTCGCCCTCTACAAGCTCGTCGGCGCCGTCACGCCGCTCCGCGCCGACGAGCAGGACGAGTGGACCGGCCTCGATCAGTCGGAGGCGGGCGAGCGCGCGTACATCCCGGGCGACATGGACGCGTCCAGCTCCGGAGCGATCGGCCACGCCGCGCCGTCGCCGACGGCGTCGGCCCTGAGCCTCACCACGAAGTGAGCGTCGAGCGCGCGGCCCGGCCGGGACCCGGGCCGGGCCGCGCGGCCGAGCCTCCGGGCGATCAGGCGAGCAGCCGGAGCACGTCGTCGCGCAGCGCCGCGCGGGCGGCGGCGTCGGGCGCCGCCGGGAGCGCGCGCTCGAGGACCTCCGCCGCCTTCCGGCGGAAGCCCTTCTCCTCGTACACGGCGGCGAGGACGCGGAGCGACGGGAGATGGCGGGGCCGCAGCTCGACGGCGCGCTCGAGCGCGGTCATCGCGCCGAACCCGTCCCCGCTCGCCCGGAGGGCGCGCCCGAGGAGGAGGTGCGCCTCGCCGGAGTACGGGCTCGCGCGCGCCACGCCGCCGAGGACGGCGAGCGCCTCGGCGACGTGCCCCGCCGAGAGGAGCTGGCGCGCCCGCGCGAGGTCCGGCTCCGCGGCGGCGGCGTCCGCGTCCGCCGCGCGGAGGTCCCGGCCGGCGGCCGCCCCCGACACCCGGGCGGCCTCGACCCGCCGGAGGAGATCGTCGAGCCGGAACGGCTTCTCGACGTAGTCCTCGGCGCCGTACTCGTCGCGCGCGTCCTGCGCGAAGCGCCAGCCGCGGTAGATGGCGGTCATCATCACGACCGGCACGTCGCACGTGCGCGGCGAGGACTTGAGCCGGCGGCACGCCTCGAACCCGTGCACGCGCGGGAGCATCGCGTCGAGCAGGACGAGGTCAGGGACGAGCGCGTCGGCCTTCTCGAGCGCCTCCGCGCCGTCGGCCGCCGTCTCGACGGCGCACCCGTTCGCCTCGAGCGTGCGCGCGACGAGGCGCAGGATGTCCGGCTCGTCATCCACGGCGAGCACGAGCGGGCGGCCGTCGCGGGCCCGCGCCGCCGGCTCCGGATCGGCGACCTCGATGGAGACCTCGCCCTCGTCGTCGCCGTCCTCGAGGAGCTCGGCCTCCGCGAGCAGCTCGACCTCCCCCACCTCGTCCGCGGGTGGCAGGGCGGCGCCGACCTGCGGCCCGCCGGCGGCGGCCGCGCCGCGCCACACGGCCTCCCCGCGGTCGCGCGCGTCGTACGCGGCGACGATGGCGGCGCCGAGCGGGCCCCGCACCGCCGCGTACACCGACACCTCGCGCCCGGTCACGAACCGCAGCTCCGCCACGATCCGCTCGTCGAGCGGGTGGGCCATCGCGAGGTGGATCCGGCCGCCCTCCACCGAGAGCGGCAGGATGAGATCCGCCTCGGCCACGGCGCGCGGCACGACCTCGAGCACCTCGAGCGCGATGGAGGTCCGCGAGAGGTCGACGCCGGCCGTCCCGTACCACTCCGCGAGCGCCGCGGCGAGCGCCCCTTCGTTCACGCCGGCGGCGTGTAGCCGCGACGCGAGCGGGAGGGGCGACCAGCGCGGATCCCGGAGCGCAGCCTCGACCTGTGCGCGCGTCGCGACGCCGCGCTCCACGAAGAGATCGCCGATGCGGCGGACCAAGGCCCCTCCCCCGGCGGCCCGTCCGGACCGCCTCCGGGATCCTGACCGGCCGCGCGCGCGCGCCGTCCCACGAGGCAACGGCCCGCCTGCGCGGGACGCGGGCAAACCCTCGGGTGCGCGCGGGTGCGCAGGGGGCGGCCCGCGAGGGGCCGGCGTGCAGGGGCGAGGGGACGTCAGCCGACGGTGTCGGCGTACGTCATCACGAGGTACATCACGCTCTCGCCGTCGGCGCGGCTCCGGTAGACGTGCGGCGCGTCCGCCTCGAAGACGATCGCGTCGCCGGCGCCGAGCTGCTCCTTGCGGTTCCCGACCTCGATCTCGACGGCGCCCTGCGCGACGACCAGGTTCTCGATCGTGCCGGGGTTGTGCGCGTCCGCCTTCTCGACGCCGCCCGGCGCGAGCCGCAGCTCGTAGAACTCCACGCGTCGTGGCTCGTCGAACGGGAACAGGGCCCGCGACGAGAAGCTGCCGTCGTGGCTCGACAGGACCTTGGCCTGCTCGCCCCGGAGGATGTGGAGGCCGCCGCTCGCGCGCGCCGAGATGAGCGCCGAGAACGGCACGCCGAGCGCCGAGGAGATCTTCCACAGCACGTTGATGGTCGGCGCGCTCTGGCCGAGCTCGATCTGGCCGAGCATCGCGCGGGAGACGCCGGACACCTTGGAGAGCTTCTCGAGCGAGAGGCCGCGCTGGCCGCGCAGGCGTCGCAGGTTGCCGCCGACCACCGGCGTCAGGTCCTTGCCCGTCGCCGCCTGCTCGCGGACGTCCGGCGCCGGCCGGGGCTCGGGGGAGGGGGCGGCCGCCCGGCGGCCGCGGGACTTGGGGGTCTCGCGCGCGCTCTTCATCGCGGCTTTCTTTTCCGTTACAACGGAGGCGTTGTCAACGAATGCTCCCCTCGCCGGCGGGCCGTGGCGGCTGACGCTCGTCACGAACCCGGACGACTGCAACCTCGCCTGCGCCATGTGCCCGTGCGGCGTCGCGCGTTCCGAGGGGCGCGTGCCGCGTCCGCCGCGGCGCATGGATCCCGCCCTCGCGTGCGCCATCCTCGAGGAGCGCCGGGGGTCGGCGCTCGTCGAGGTGATCCCCTCCACGATGGGGGAGCCGCTCCTCTGGCCCGGGCTCCCGGTGCTGATCGCCCGCGCCGCCGCGCAGGGGGTCGCGCTGAACGTCACGACCAACGGCACCTGGCCCGGCCTCGGCTCCGTGGGCTGGGCGGAGGCGCTCCTGCCCGCCTCGCGCGACGTGAAGATCTCCTGGAACGGCGCGACGGCCGCGGTCGCCGAGGCGATCATGCCCGGCCTCTCGTTCGCGCGCGCCGTCGAGGACGTCCGCGCCCTGGTCCTCGTCCGGGACCGGCTGGCCCGCGCGGGCACGCGGCGCTGCACCGTCACGTTCCAGGTCACGGCGCAGGAGGCGAACGTCGCCGAGCTGCCCGGGATCGTCGCGCTCGCGGCCCGGCTCGGCGTGGACCGGGTGAAGCTGAACCACCTCCAGCCGAGGTTCCCGTCGCTCGCCGACGCTTCGCTCCGCCGGAGCGCGGACGCGATCGGGCGCTGGAACACCGCCGTGCGGGCGGCGCGGGGCGCCGCCGACGCGGCGCAGCGGGCCGGCGGCGTCGCGCCGGTCCTCGAGAACGCGGTCGAGCTCCGCCCCGATCCCGCCGACCCGGCCCCGCGCGGCCCGTGCCCATTCGCCGGCCGGGAGGCGTGGGTCCACGCCGACGGTCGGCTCGCGCCGTGCCCGCACCCCGCCGCGGCGCGCGGCGAGCTCGGCGACTTCGGCTCCGTCGACCGGACGCCGCTCGGCGAGCTGTGGGCGGGCACCCCGTTCCGCGCTTTCGTCGCGGGCCACCTCGAGCACCCCGTGTGCCGGACGTGCCCCTTCCGCCGGCCCGGGGGCGCGTAGCGGGCGGGCTCGCCGGCGCCCTCGACATCGCCCCGCGGACGAGGCGAGCCGGGGGTCGCCCCGCCCCCGCTTCGGCCCCGACGCCCGCCGGAACTTCGGCTACGCTCGGCCGGTGTCGGAGCCCTTCTCGACCGCGGTCGCCCTCGCGCTCATCGGAGTGCTGCTCGGGCTCTCCGTCCTCGCCTCGCGGGGGTCGGGGCGCTTCGGCGTGCCGGTCGCCCTGCTCTTCCTCGGCGTCGGCATGGCGGCGGGCCTCGCGGGGATCGCGTTCGACGACCACCGCGCCGCGTTCCGCCTCGGCACGGTCGCGCTCGTCCTGATCCTCCTCGACGGAGGCCTCTCGACGCCGGTCGCGAGCGTGCGCCGCGTCTTCGCGCCGGCGGCGATCCTGGCGACCGCGGGCGTCGCCGGCACGGCGCTCCTCGCCGCCGTCGGCGGGCGCATGCTCCGGCTCCCCTGGGGCGCGGCGCTCCTGTTCGGCGCGATCGTGTCCTCCACGGACGCCGCCGCCGTCTTCTCCGTGCTGCGCGGCGCGCGCATCCAGCTCCGCCGGCGCGTCGCGCAGGTGCTCGAGCTCGAGTCGGGCCTGAACGACCCGATGGCGGTGATCCTCACCGTCGCCTTCACCACGGCGCTCGTCGAGGGACACGCGCCGGGCATCTCCATCGTCGGCGGCGCCGCGATCCAGCTCGCCGTGGGCGGCGCCGTGGGCATCGGCGCCGGCCGCGCCGGGCGCTGGGTGCTCGCCCGGGCGCGGCTCAGCGCGGGCGGCCTGTACCCGGTCCTCACGCTCGGGCTCGCGCTCGCGACGTTCGGGGCGGCGACCATCCTGCACGGCTCGGGCTTCCTCGCCGTGTACGCGCTCGGCGTGGTCCTCGGGAACGGCCCGCTCCCGTACCGCACCGGGCTCGTGCGTGTGCACGACGCGATGGCGTGGTTCGCCCAGGTCTCGATGTTCCTCCTCCTGGGCCTGCTCGCCGACTCGGGCCGGCTCGTCGAGGTCGCGCTGCCCGGAGTCGCCCTCGCGCTCCTCCTCGCGTTCGTCGCGCGGCCCGTCGCGGTCGCCGCGTGCCTCGCTCCGCTCCGCTTCGCGCCGCGCGAGGTGACGTTCGTCGCGTGGGTCGGCCTCCGAGGCGCGGTCCCCATCATCCTCGCCACCTACCCCGTCCTCGCCGGCGCCCCCGGCGCGCGACGGATCTTCGATCTGGTGTTCTTCGCGGTCGTGGTCTCCACGCTGCTCCAGGGCGCGACGATCCGCTGGCTCGCGCGGAGGCTCGACCTCGAGGTGGCGGGGACGCCCGCCCCGCGCGCGGTGCTGGAGATCGTCTCGCGCGAGCCGCTCGCGGGCGAGGTGCTCTCGTTCTACGTGGAGGCGGCGAGCGCCGCGGCCGGCTCGGTCATCGCCGACCTGCCGTTCCCCGAGGGCGCGACGATCATGCTCGTCGTGAGGGGGCACGAGCTCGTCCCCCCGCGCGGGCAGACCGTCCTGCAGCCCGGCGACCACGTGTACGTCTTCACGCGGCCGGAGGAGAAGGGGCTGGTGCTGCTGCTGTTCGGGCGGGAGGAGGAGGGGTAGGGGCTCACGACGCGCCCGCGCGTCGAAGAGCGGCGGGGCGCCGCTCTCGCAGGGCCACGTCCGCGTCCGGGAGCGACTACTTCAGCCGGTCTCGGCCGGGAGCGAGGCCTTGCCCGGAGCGTACCGATCCATCCAATCGTCTCCGAAGACCCTCCGCGCCGAGATGATGTTGTGCCGCCGACAGGTGATCCGGACGTTGTCGACGGTCGACGCGCCGCCGAGCGCGACCGGCTCGATGTGATCGAACTCCAGTTGGTGCGTGGAGCCACAGATCTCGCCGGAGGGGAGCCGGAACTGGCACCGGCCGCCGTCCCGCTCCATCACCGCCCGCTTCACGTGCGCCGGGATGTGGTCGCGCTTCGCCGGCCTCGGGATCTTCAGCGGCTTCGAGACGAGGCCCTTCCGCTTCGCAGCCTTCTCGAGGAGGAGGTCGAGGCCTGCCTCGAGAAGCTCCTCCTCCGTCGCCCCCGGACGCGCGTGGGCAAGCGCGTCCTTCGCCGCCTGGAGCTTCCGGAGGAAGCGATCGGAGACGGTGAGGTGGAACCGGCTCAGGTCCGCGGTGAGGGGAACGACCTCGGCGGGCCTCCGCGCGGGGGCAGAGGCATCCACTTCACGCACAGTGAGTTCGTTAGACGAACCGGAAGTGCGGTTCCCCGCCGGCCCGGCGGCCCCGGCCTCCAGCGGAAGGGGCGGGACCGCCGAGGTGGCGCCGGCGGCGACCTCGGAGGGCGCGGTCCGCACCGGACAGACGATGGTGCGGGTCGGAGGCGCGGGGTGCGGCTGGAGCTCTGCCACGACCTCCATCGCCTCTCGCCGGGAGAGCCCGAAAAACCGGGGCAGCACCGTCTCCCAGTTCTGGGGGGTGACGACCCGGGCGGCCTCGACGATGGAGGTCAGGCACAGCCGACCCTCGCCGAGCGCCTCGCCCACCGCGGGCACCTCTTGGATCAGCTCCGCCGCGACCTTCCGGTACTGAGCCGCCGCCTTGGAGAGCCGCAGCTCGCGGTGGAGGTACGCGAAGAGGGAGGCGTGCCCGAGCGTCATCCACGCCCGGCGCCGGTCGAAGTCGGCGAGGGCGACGAGGAACGCGCCGAGGGCGGAGTGCTCGCGGCGGAGGAGGGAGGCGAGGTTCGCGGAGAGGGCGCGTGCGGTGTCCATGCGGAACACTTTCGCATGCGTTTTCGAGGCCTCCTGGAATGCGCGGAACGGCCCGCTGACGCGCGGACGCGGAGTGGCGCCGCGCGGACCGCTCGGCGACGTTCAGCGCAGCACGCCGGCGCGCCAGCGCTCCAGCAGCGCCGTTCTCGCGTGAGCCCGAGCGCGAGCGGCGATTTTCGGCCGCCCTGCGTCAAGCGCAGAGTGAAGTTCCCGTTGGGTGCGGCAGGGATTCATCCGCGCTGCGCCGCCGGCCGTGCGGATCGTAGTTCACTGAGAGTGGTTCATCTGGCGAACTGCTGCTCGCCGGCCCACGGCTCGGCACACACGGACCCTCGTCGCATCGTTCGAACATCGAAGCCCGTTCCCGCGCGGACGCTCCCGCGTGCGCCCCGCGGATCGGCTCAGCTGAGCTCCGGATCACTGGCGCCACAACACACGCTTCTTGTGGGCCGATCCACGCTGCAACGTCCCGTCCACGCGGCTCCGCCCCGGCCGTCCCCGTCTTCTCAGCCCCTTCCCCGCTCACCCATCGGTCACGCATATCTCCGCGTTCACGATCGCCGACGCGCCGGGCCTCGCGGAGACATGTGATGAGTCGTCAGACCCACCGGGAAGGGCGGGGGTGAAGGGGCTCCTCGCGACTCCGGGACGCCGGTCAGACGCCCAGCCCTCACGCCGTTCCCCGAGCGCGTGAGTGGGTAGCCCGGGGTCGCCTCCATCGTTCCTACGTCCTCGACAGCCGGATCGCGTCCTCGAGCTCGTTCACCGGCGGCCGCGTCGCGGCATCCCGCGGGAAGTGCTCCGCGAGCCTCGCGCCGCACAGGGCGATCGCCTCGACGAAGCCCTTGCCCGGATCGCCGGTCCGGAGGCCCTCGACGAGCGCGGCCACGGTCCGGTCCCACTCCCCCGGCGCGAGCTTCGCGTCGATGCCCTTGTCGCCGAGGACGACCGCCTCGCGCTCGAACAGCGAGGCGAACACGAGGACGCCGGTGCCCTCCGTCGTCCGGTGCAGCCCCTGCTCGTGGAACGCGCGGACCGCACGCGCGCGGACCGCCTCGTCCAGGCCGCGGCGCCCGACCAGGAGCCGCTCCACCGGATCCCACAGCGAGATCGCCGCGCCGAGGAGCCCCGCCGCGAGCTGCGCGAGTGGCAGCTCGGGAAGCGTCAGCGGGAGGTGCAGCGCGAGCACCACCGCGGTGGCGATCGCCGCCGCGACGAGCGCGCCGCGGTACTGCGCCTCCGGATAGGGATCGCTCTTCTCGACCACGACCGGCACGATCTGCCCGCGGGAGAGCGCCTCCGCGCGCCGCACCGCGTCCGCGATCCGCGTCCGGACCGCCTCGTCGAACTGGCGCTCGAGCATCGTTCCTCTCCGCAAGAAAGAGACGCGGCGCGCCGGGGCGGCCGCGCGTCGAACGTCTACCAGCGCCCCGAGGCGCCGCCGCCCGAGAAGCCGCCACCGCCGCCGGACCAGCCTCCGCCACCGCCGCCGCCGAACCCGCCTCCTCCCCACCCGCCCCGGCCGCCGCCCCACCCGCCGCCGCCGATCCACGGCCCGCCGCCCCACCAGAGCGACCGGCGGCGCCGCGGGCCGAAGCCCGAGATCGCCCGGACGACGAAGACGAGGACGAAGATCGCGAGGATCGCGAGCGTCGAGAGATGGAGCCCCTGCGGCGCACGCCGGACCGGGCCGACCCCGGAGGGCAGCGCGCCGAGCGCGCCCAGGATCTGCACGCCCGCGTCGTAGAGCCCGTCGCCGAACCGCCCGGCCTGGAACGCGGGGACGATCGTGCCGCGGATGATCCGCGACGACTGGGCGTCAGTGAGCCCGCCCTCGAGGCCGCCGCCGACCTCGATCCGCACCGCGCGATCCTGGACCGCGACCGTGACGAGGACGCCGTTGTCCTTCCCGCGCGATCCGATCTTCCACGCCTCGGCGACGCGTATCGAGTAGTCCTCGATGGGCTCGCCCTCGAGCGACTTCACGATGAGGTACTGGAGCTGGACCCCCTGCCCGCCCGCCCCGCCCCGCGCGCGGACGGAGAGATCCGTGAGCCGCCGGACGGCGCCGCCGTCGAGGAGGCCGGCCTGGTCGACGACCGGGCCGGTGAGCGGCGGGATCGGCGTCGCCGCGACGGCCGGAGCCGAAGCCGCGACGGCGAGCGCGATGGCGAGCGCGCGCACCGGGGTCACTTCCCCCCGAAGTCGACCTTGGGCGCCTCGCGGGCGTTCTCGGTCGTGGCGGTGAACTGCGCCTTGGGCTGCTTGTGGTAGAGCATCCCGTTCGTCCAGCTCGTCGGCGGGACCGTGACGAGGTTGTTGAACTGCTGGACCGCCTCGATGTAGCGCCGCCGCGCGATGGCGATCCGGTTCTCGGTGCCCTCGAGCTGCGCCTGCAGGTCCCGGAAGTTCTCGTTCGCCTTGAGCTGCGGGTAGTTCTCGGAGACGGCGAGGAGCCGGCCGAGCGCGCTCCGCAGCTCGCCCTGGGCCGCCTCGAACCTCTTCATGTTCTCCGGCGTGAGCTGGTCCACGGTGAGCTGCACCTGCGTCGCCTTCGCGCGCGCCGCGACGACCCCCTCCAGCGTCTCGCGCTCGTGGCTCGCGTAGCCCTTCACCGTGGCGACGAGGTTCGGCACGAGGTCCGCGCGCCGCTGGTACTGGTTCTCCACCTCTCCCCAGGCGGCGGACACCGCGTTCTCGGACTGCGGGATCGACTGCACGCCGCAGCCGCCGAGGAGGGCGGCCGCGAACGCTGCCAGGACGGCCCGGTTGGTTTTCATGGCCGAAAGCTAGCGCCAGCCCCGGCGCGGGAACAGCACGAATTCTCGCAGCGACCCCCAGAGAGGGCCTCATTCACGATTTGTATGGATCGGCCGCTGCGCCTGCGGCGCGGGCTCTCATGATCACGGCGTCATCCTTTCGCCCTGCGCCCGTCGAAGGGCCGCTCGCCGCGACCGTTCGTGGTTCGGCCCACCACGAGCGGTGCTCGCGATCAGAGGACGAGCCAGGCCGCGAGCAGCAGGCCGGCGGCGCCGGCGGCGACGCGCAGCGCGCCGTGCCGCACCGCGGCCGCCCCGGCGTGGAAGACCCCGGGCGCCGCGCCCGCGCGGATCGGGCCGCCGCGCAGGCCGCGCACGCCGTCGCGGACGAGCGCGAGGGCGAGCACCGCGCCCCAGGCGATGAGCAGGTGCAGCAGGATCGCGCGAGCGAGCGCGGGCGTCACCGCCGGTCCACCGCGACGACCCGGACGTGCTGCACGGCGAGGTCGGGGCACCAGGTGCCGACGTCGACGAGCCAGTAGGGCTTCGCCTCCTCCACGTACGCCGGGCAGCCGCTGCAGATCCCGTCCGGCGACGCGAGGAAGGTGGCCGTCGCGGGATCGACGTGCCACGTCCACTGCGGGTCGCAGTCGGTCCCGTCGCGCAGGTCGAACCGCGGGATCGCCGGGCCGGGCGAGCTCGGGTCGGCCAGGAGCGCCTCCGCGCGCGAGATGAACGCCGGCGCGATGGCCCAGAACTTCACGATGGACCCGCACGCCTCGAGCGTCACGAACGCGCCCCCCGCGCGGTCCGCACAGGACCCGCTGGTCGGGTCGACGACGCACACCCCGGAGATGCAGGCGAGGCCGGCATCGCAGACGGCGTTGCAGGCGCCGCAGTGCTGGACGTCGTAGCGCAGGTCGTAGCAGACGTCGCCACACAGCTCGAGCGGGACCGGACAGGGATTCCCGGTGCAGCCGAGCGCGGCGAGGAGGAGGGCAGCGAGCGCAGCGCGCGGATGGGGCATCGGCGGCCGCGAGCGTAGCACGGCCGCCAGGCGCCGCGAGGGGCGCCCCTCGTCCGCGCGCGCTCGCGCGCCGCGCTCGAGTCGCTCGCGCCCGTGGACGGCGGAGCGCGCCCGATCTAGCCTCCCGCGGTGCCCGATCTCCCTGCCGGCTGGAGCGCGTTCTACCGGGTCGTCCGCCGCATCCCGCGCGGGCAGGTCGCCACGTATGGCGAGGTGGCCCTGCTCGCCGGCAAGCCGCGCGCCGCCCGCCAGGTCGGCTACGCGCTCGCGGCGCTCCGGGGCGCAAAGCACGACATCCCCTGGCAGCGGGTGCTCGGGACGCGGCCGCGGGGACACGCCGCGATCTCGATCCTGGATCCGATGGGGGCGGCCGTTCAGCGCGACCTCCTCGAGACCGAGGGCGTCGCGTTCGACGAGCGCGGCCTCGTGGCCCTCGACCGGTTCGGCTGGAGCCGGGCGCGGCGCGCGACGCGGACGTCGCGAGGCGCCGCGCGCCGGCCGCCGCGGGCGGGGAGCTCCCGCCGGAGCTCGCGAGCCCGCACGCGCGGGCGTCGCCAGCTCCGGCCGTCCCGCTACCCGACGCGGACCGGCGGCACGTTCCAGATCTCCTCCGCGTACTCCCGGATGGTGCGGTCGGAGGAGAACTTCCCGGTGCGGGCGACGTTCAGGATCGCCATGCGCGTCCAGTGCTCGGGGTCGCGGTAGGCCTTCTCCACCTCCTCCTGGCACGCGCAGTACGCCGCGAAGTCCGCGAGCACGAGGTACGGGTCGCCGCCGTTCAGGAGCGAGTCCACGATGGGCCGGAACAGGCCCGGCTCGCCCGGCGAGAAGACGCCCGAGGCGAGGGCGTCGAGCACCTGCTTGATCCGGCGGTCGTTCCGGTACCACTCCCACGGATCGTACCCGCGCTTCTTCAGGGCGGCGACCTGCTCGACGGTGAGCCCGAACAGGAAGAAGTTCTCCGCGCCGACCTCCTCGCGGATCTCGACGTTCGCGCCGTCGAGCGTGCCGATGGTCAGCGCGCCGTTCAGGGCGAACTTCATGTTCCCGGTGCCGGAGGCCTCCTTGCCCGCCGTCGAGATCTGCTCGGACACCTCCGCGGCCGGGAAGATCCGCTCCGCGAGCGAGACCCGGTAGTTCCGGAGGAACGCGACGGTCACGCGGCCCTTCACGTCGACGTCGTGGTTCACGACGTCCGCGACCGAGTTCACGAGCTTGATGATCCACTTCGCCATGGCGTACCCGGGCGCCGCCTTGCCGCCGAACAGGTACGTGCGCGGGTACGGGTCGTAGGAGCGGTCCTCCTTGAGGCGGAGGTACTCGCTCGCGACGCGCAGGACGTCGAGCAGCTGGCGCTTGTACTCGTGGATCCGCTTCACCTGGACGTCGAAGATCGAGTCGAGGTCGAGGGTGATCCCGTTCTCGGCCCGCACGATCTCGGCGAGCCGGGCCTTGTTGTCCCGCTTCACGCTCCGGAACAGGCGCCGGAAGCCGGCATCCTCGGCGAGCGGCTCGAGGCGGCGGAGCTGGGTCGCGTCGGTGAGCCACTCCGGCCCGATCACCTCGGTGATCGACTTCGCGAGCCCGGGGTTCGCCTGGAGGAGCCAGCGGCGGGGGGTGACCCCGTTCGTCTTGTTGTTGAACTTCTCGGGCCAGAGCGCGTGGAAGTCCCGGAAGAGCTCGCGCTTCAGGAGCTCGGTGTGGAGCGCGGCCACGCCGTTCACCGAGTGCGAGCCGACCACGGCGAGGTTCGCCATGCGGACCTGCTTCGTCGGGCCCTCCTCGATGACGCTCATCCGCGAGATCGCGCCATCGTCGGCCTTCCGCTCCGCGCGCACGCCGTCGATGAACCGGCGGTTGATCTCGTAGACGATCTCGAGGTGGCGCGGGAGGACGCGGCCGAAGAGGTCCACCGACCACCTCTCCAGCGCCTCGGGCATCAGGGTGTGGTTCGTGTAGCCGAAGGTCGCGCGGGCGATCTCCCAGGCCTCGTCCCACTCGAGCCCCTGCTCGTCGACGAGGACGCGCATCAGCTCCGCGACGGCGATCGCGGGGTGCGTGTCGTTCATCTGGATCGCCACCTTGTCCGGGAAGCTCCCGAACCCGTCGTGCATCTTGAGGTGGCGGTTCACGATGTCGTGGATCGAGCAGCAGACGAAGAAGTACTGCTGCTGGAGCCGGAGCTCCTTGCCCATCACCGTGAGGTCGTTCGGGTAGAGGACCTTGGAGATGTTCTCGGAGAGGTCCTTGTCCTCCACCGCCGATAGGTAGTCGCCGGCGTTGAAGTCGGCGAGGTCGAGCTCCTGCGACGCGCGCGCGCGCCAGAGGCGGAGCGTGTTGACGGTCGAGTTGCCGAAGCCGGCGATCGGGACGTCGTAGGGCATGCCGAGCACGTGCCGCGCGTCGACCCAGCGGACGCGGAGCTTGCCCTTCTCGTCGACGTAGTGCTCGGTCCGGCCGTAGATCGACACCGGCACGGTCGCGTCGGGGCGCGGGATCTCCCACGCGCTCCCGAACCGGAGCCACTCCTCGGGGCGCTCGACCTGGTAGCCGTTGCGGATCTCCTGGTCGAAGATGCCGAACTCGTACCGGATGCCGTAGCCGTACGCGGGGATGGACAGCGTCGCGAGCGAGTCGAGGAAGCAGGCGGCGAGGCGGCCGAGGCCGCCGTTCCCGAGCCCGGCGTCGGGCTCCTGCGAGAGGAGGTCCGCGAGGTCCAGGCCGAGGTCCGACAGCGCCGAGCGCATGCCGTCGTACAGGCCGACGTTCAGGAGGTTGTTCTCGAGCGCCTTCCCCATCAGGAACTCGAGGGAGAGGTAGTAGACGCGCTTCGCGTCCTGCTTGTAGTAGGCCTGCTGCGTCTGGATCCACCGGCGCATCATCCGGTCGCGCACCGAGTACGCGACCGCGAAGTAGCGATCGAGCGCGGTGGCGGTGTGCTCGTCCTTGCCCTGCGAGTACTGCAGGTGATCGGCGAAGGCCCGGCGGAGCGTGTCGACGTCCGTGGCGGTGCGGGAGTTCGGGAGGTCGCGCGCGCGCTCGAGCGCCCTCGCTTCCTCGGAGCGAGCGGTGGTTCCTCTCCTCTGCTGCGGCTGCTGCGGCGGCATCCAGGCTCCTTCGTCGCGGCGCCCGTGAGGGGCGTGCCAGCGGCGCATCATCATAACGCTGGGACACCGGGGGGCCATGGGATGCGCTGCAGTCGGGGGGCGAGCAGCCGAGGCCCGGCACGCCGCAGGGCGTCCCCGATCGGATGGGCGTCGGGTGGTACGCCGGCCGCACCCGGCGCCTAGGCGCCCTTCCGCAGCGATCCCGCGAGCTCCGCGTACAGGTGGATCGCGCTACGGATCGCCTTCTGGAAGTCGCCGAGGTTCAGGCTCTCGTTCTCCGAGTGGGCGTTCGAGGACGGGTCCTCGACGCCGATGAGGAGCGCGGGGGCCCCGCCGAGCGCCTTCGCGAAGGGCTCCACGAACCCGATGGACCCGCCGCAGCCGATCGCGAGGGCCTTCCTGCCGAACCCCTTCTCGAGGGCGCGGAACGCGGCGCCGAACGCGGGGTGGGCGACGTCGGTCATCCACGGCGCGCCCGCCGTCTCCGGCTTGACCGTCACCTCGACACCCCACGGCGCCGCGCGCTTCAGCGCCTCGACCAGCCGCTCGCGCGTCTCGGCGGCGTCCATGTCGGGGACGAGACGGATCCCCACCCTCGCCCACGCCACGTCGTTGATGATGTTCCGGGCGTCCTTGCGGGTGGACGCCTGGATCGCGTTCACGGCGAGCGCCGGCTGCCACCAGTTCACCTCGAGCGGGTGGCCCTCGCCGAGGAGCTTCACCCCGGGCCGCATCCGCGCCTGCTGCCGGAACGCGTCCACGGTGACGGGGAGCGCCGCGATCGCCTCGCGCTGCTCGCGGGAGAGCGGGCGGACCCGGTCGTACACGCCCGGGATCGCGATGCGGCCGTCCGCGTCCACGAGCGTCGCGAGGATCTTCGCGAGCGCCATCGCCGCATCCGGCACCGGGCCGCCCCACATCCCCGAGTGGACGCTCTGCTCGAGCGCGCGGACCTCCACGTCCACCGTCACGAGCCCGCGGAGCGCCACCGTGATCGAGGGGACGCCCACGTCGACGTTGCCGGTGTCCGTGAGCACCATCGCGTCGGCGTCGAGACGCGACCGGTACTTCGCGAGGAACTCGCCGAGGTGCTCGGAGCCGATCTCCTCCTCGCCCTCGATGACGATCTTCACGTTGAGCGGCATCCGCTTCGCCCCGCGGACCCAGGCGTCGACGGCGGCGGCGTGCACGAGGATGCCCGCCTTGTCGTCGGCGGCGCCGCGCCCCCAGAGCCGGCCGTCGCGCTCGGTGGGCTCGAACGGCGGCGAGCGCCACGCCTCGGCGTCGCCCGCCGGCTGCACGTCGTGGTGGGCGTAGAGGAGCAGCGTGGGTGCCTCCGGCGCCTCCATCCGCTCGCCGAAGACGTACGGGTGCGCGCCCTCCACGGTGAGCACCTCGACCTTCTCGAACCCGCGCCGCCGGAGCAGCTCCGCCACCGCGTCGGCGCTCCGCTTCACCTCGATCTCCGGGAAGCCGGCGAACGACACGCTCGGGATCCGCACGAGCCGCTTCAGCTCGTCGAGGTAGATCGCCGCGTTCTTCTCGTAGTGGGCGAGCGCCAGCTCGACCGGGGTGCCGGACATGCGTGCTCCTCTGCTGGGAAGGACGCCGAAAGGTTCGTCCGACGAGATATAAAGCCGCGGTGCGCGGGGACCCTCACCCTCTTCGGGACGGAGCGCTGGCCGGCGTCGCCGCGGCGGTGGGCGTCACGCGCGTCGCGCGGCTCACCGGCCTCGACCGGACCGGGGTCGAGGTGGCGAGCGCGGTCCGCCCGGCGGGCCACGTCCTGCAGGTGACGAACGGAAAGGGCGCGACCTTCGAGGAGGCGGCGCGCGGCGCGCTGCTCGAGGCCGTGGAGCTGTGGGCCGCGGAGCAGCCCGTGCCCGGGCCGTCCGGCGCGGTGGACGCGCTCCGCGCCGCGGCGCCGGACGCGGAGGTGGTCTCGCTCGCGGACCTCGCGCCCGGCGCCGACCCCTCCTGGGATTCACTCGTCGTGAGCTGGCGCGAGGCGGAGGCGCTCGGCGGCGGCCGGGGCGCGCGCCGCGCCCTCGTCCCAGCCGTCGCGGTCTCCTGCCCGCCGCCGGGCGCGCCGCCCCTCGGGCCGGCGGTGCTCTCCTGGAGCTCCAACGGGATGGGGGCGCACCCGAACCGCGACGCCGCGCTCCTGCACGCGCTCCTCGAGGCGATCGAGCGCGACCAGCTCGCCCGCGCGCTGCCGGAGGGCTTCACCGAGACGGCTCTCGCGGCCCGGCTCGTCGATCCGGCGTCGCTCGCGGCGGTGGCGCCGCGGACGGCGGCGGCGCGCGCGGAGCTCGTCCGGCGCGGGTTCGCGGTGCACCTCGTCGACTGCGGGGCCAAGCTCGAGGTCGCGGTCGCTGCGGCGCTCCTCGTGGATCCGCACGGCGCGCCGGTGCCGGTCGCCGCCGGCTACGCCTGCCGCCTGGACCGCGACGCCGCGCTCGCCGCCGCGCTCCTCGAGGCCTGTCAATCCCGGGCGACGGAGATCCACGGCGCCCGCGAGGACGTGCTCCACGGCGACCGCGACGCCGCGGCGCCGCTCGCGGCGCTCTGCGCCGTGATCCGTCCGCGCCGGAGCGCCCGGGCGATGCCGTCCGCGCAGGTCCCGTCGCCGGCCGCGGGGCTGCGCCGCGTCCTCCGCCACCTCGACGCCGCCGGCCTGTCCCGCGTCGTGGCCGCCGACCTCCCCGCGCCCCCCGGCGTCCACGCCGTGAAGGTCCTCGTGCCCGGCTTCCTCGTCTCGGAGCTCCTCCAGTGAGACCGCCGCGCCTCCGGCCGGCCGACGTGGTCGCCTTCCTCGGCCCCTCGCTCTCGCCCGCGGCAGCGCGGGCCGTCGCGCCCTGCCGCGTGCTCCCGCCGGCGCGCGCCGGCGACGTCCTCGCGGTCCTGCCGGAGCGGCCGCTGGCGATCGCGCTCGTGGACGGGCTCTTCGACACGACGCCGTCCGTCTGGCACCGCGAGCTCCTCGCCGCGCTCGACGCCGGCGTCGCGGTGTTCGGCGGCGCGAGCATGGGCGCGCTCCGGGCCGCTGAGCTCGCCCGGTTCGGCGTGGTCGGCGTCGGCCGGATCGCGGCGTGGTACCGCGACGGCGTCCTCGTCGACGACGGCGAGGTCGCGCTCCTGCACGGCGGCGCCGAGACCGGCTTCCGGGCGTTCACCCTGCCCCTCGTGCAGGTCCGCGCCGCCGCGGACGCCGCCCGCCGGGAGCGGGCCGCGTCGGCGCGCGAGGCGGCCGCGCTCGTGGCCGCGGCCGCGGCCATCCCGTACCGCGAGCGCACCTGGCCCGCAGTGCTCGGCGCGGCGCGCCTCGCGCCCGCCGCCCGGACGCGTCTCGGCGCGTTCCTTCCGCGCGTGCCGGACCTCAAGGCCGCCGACGCCCGCGCCACCGTCGAGGCCGCGGCCGCGTTCGCGCGCGCCCGGCGCGCCGGCGCGCCGCCGCCGCCGCGCCCGGAGGTCCCGCCCCCACCCTCGCACCTCCGCCGCGCGCGGCTCGCGCGGGCGGCCTCCGCGCTGCCGGGCGGCGGCGCCGTGCCGTCCGGCGCGGTCGTCGCTGCGCTCGCCCGCCGCCCCGACGCCGGCCGCCTGGCGGCGGACGGGCTGCGGCGGGCGCTCGTCGCCGCGTTCGCGCGCTCGCTCGGCCTCCGCGCGAGCGACGACGAGGCCGCCGCCGCGGAGCGGACCTGGCTCTCGCGGGCCGGCGTGCCGCCCCGGCGGCGCGCCGCCTTCCTCGCCGCGCTCGGGCTGGACGAAGGCGCCGCCCGCAGGCTCGCCGAGGACCTCGCGCTCGACGCCAGGGCGCTCGCGCTGGCCGAGCGGCTCGTCCCCGACGGCCCGGCATGGCAGGAGGGCCTCGCGCTCGCGGCGCGGCTCTCCGGCGCATGGCTCGAGGAGGCGCTCCGGGTGGCGGCGCCTCCGGGCGGCTCGCCCTTCGACTTCGCGTCCCCGCGGACGCGGCGACGCGACCCTCGGGGCGGACGGAGGAAGGCGGGCGCTTCCCGCTCGCAGTCGCCGTCGAGCTCGCAGTCCCGTTCCCGCTCGCCTTCGCGCCCGCGCCCGAGGAGCCCCCGGTGACGAAGAAGAAGCCCCCCGTCGATGCGCCCGCCGGTCCGTTCAACCCGGCCCTGGCCGCCCTGCGCGACCGGCTCCCCGCCGGCTACACGCCGCCCGCCCCGTCCCCCGCTGCCGCCGCCTCGTCCTCCCCGGCGCCGGAGAAGGCGCCCGCCCGCGCGGTGGTCCGCATGGAGCGCAAGGGCCGCGGCGGCAAGGAGGCGACCGTGGTCGAGAAGCTCGAGCTCGCGCCGAAGGCGCTCGCCGGCTGGGCCGACGCGCTCAAGCGCGCGCTCGGGTGCGGGGGCGGCGTCGAGGGCGACGCCATCGTGGTCCAGGGCGACCAGCGCGACCGCGTGGCGCGCTGGCTCGAGGAGCGGGGCGTCCGGAAGGTGACGATCGGCTGAGGCCCCGCGGGGAGTGACCGCCGTCGCGCCGCGGGTTACAGGTGGCGCGTGCCCACCAGCGTCTTCGACCTCTTCAAGATCGGCATCGGTCCGAGCTCCTCGCACACGGTCGGCCCGATGCGCGCCGCCCGGTCCTTCGCCGGGGGGCTCGCCGCCTCCGGCGTGCTCGACCGCACGGCGGAGGTGCTCGCGACGCTCCACGGCTCGCTCGGCGCGACCGGAAGGGGGCACGGCACCGACCGGGCGGTCGTCCTCGGGCTGCTCGGCGAGACGCCCGACGGCGTGGACCCCGACGCCATCCCGGCCCTCCTCGCCGGCGTCCGCGCGCGGGGGCGGCTCGCGCTCCTCGGGCGCCGCGAGATCCCGTTCCGCGAGGCGGAGCACCTGCGCTTCGTGCACGAGGCGCTCCCGTTCCACCCGAACGCGATGCGCTTCGTCGCGCGCGACGCCGCCGGTCGCGTCCTCGCGGACCGCGTGTCGTACTCGATCGGCGGCGGCTTCGTCGTCGACGAGGGCGCCGGCGCGACGACCGGCGACGCGACGCTCGCGCCGTGCCCGTTCCACTCCGCCCGGGAGCTCCTCGCGCTCTGCGCGGCCCGCGGCGCCCGGCCGTCGGACGTCATGCTGGAGAACGAGTGTGCGACGCGGCCGGCCGCCGAGGTGTCGGCGCGGCTGCTGCGGATCTGGGAGGTGATGCAGGCCTGCGTGGAGCGCGGATGCCGGACGGAGGGCGTCCTCCCCGGCGGCCTCGAGGTGCCCCGCCGCGCGCCCGGACTGCACGCGGCGCTGTCCTCGCGCGCCGCGAAGGACGATCCGCTCGCGGCGATGGACTGGGTGAACCTGTGGGCGCTCGCGGTGAACGAGGAGAACGCCGCGGGCGGGCGCGTCGTCACCGCGCCGACGAACGGCGCGGCCGGCATCGTCCCGGCGGTGCTGCACTACTGGCGCCGGCTCGTGCCCGGCTCCGACGACGCAGGCGTCGTCCGCTTCCTCCTCACCGCCGGCGCGATCGGCGCGCTCTACAAGGAGAACGCGTCCATCAGCGGGGCCGAGGTGGGGTGCCAGGGCGAGGTCGGAACCGCGTGCTCGATGGCGGCCGGCGCGCTCACGGAGGTGCTCGGCGGGACGCCCGCGCAGGTCGAGAACGCCGCCGAGATCGGGATGGAGCACAACCTCGGCCTCACCTGCGATCCCGTCGGCGGCCTCGTGCAGATCCCCTGCATCGAGCGGAACGCCATGGCCGCGGTGCAGGCGATCAACGCCGCCCGGATCGCGCTCCGCGGGGACGGGCGCCACGCCGTCTCGCTCGATGCGGTGATGCGGACGATGCGGGAGACCGGCGCCGACATGAAGGCCAAGTACAAGGAGACCGCCCTCGGAGGGCTGGCCGTGCACGCCCCGGGCGCGCTCGTCCGGATCGGGGTCCACCTCCCGGAGTGCTGATCCGCCGCGTTGCGGGGCCTCTCCCGGCTGGCCAAGCTCGAGGGGCATGTCGAAGCCCACGGACGTGCCCGGGCTCGGACCGCACGCGCGCCTGTCCCTGGCCGGCCCGCTCCTCGTGCGGGCCCGCCTCGCGGACGTGCGCCGGTACGAGGGCGCCCTCTCCGGGGACGGGGAGCCCGACCCGGATGCGGTGCACGACATGCGCGTCGCGGCGCGCCGGCTCCGGGCCGCGCTCCAGCTGTTCGGCGACGCCGACCTCCTCGCGCTCGAGCGGCAGGTGAAGGCGCTGCAGGACGCGCTCGGCGCGGTGCGCGACGTCCAGGTGCAGCGGGAGTGGTTGCGAGGCGCGGCGGGCGGCGCGCGCGCCGCCGGGGCGCGGGCGCTCGCGGATGCCGTCGACGCGGCGCGACCGAGGCTCGAGAAGAAGCTGCATCGCGCGCTGCGGGGGTGGGCGGGGGCGATCGCGCCGGCCCTGGAGCGGAGCGCCCAGGCCGCCGGCGGGAAGGGGCGGCTCGGAGGCAAGCGGATCGCGAAGGAGCTCCGGCGCGCGCTGCGCCGCCTCGGGCGGCGCGCCGAGGCCGCGGAGGCGGACCCCGCGCCCGCTCCCGCGCACCGGCTGCGGATCGCCGCGAAGCGGGTGCGGTATCTCGGCGAGCTCGTGCAGGACGGCCGACCCGAGGCCGCGGAGCGGCTGCTCGCGGAGCTGGTCCCGCTGCAGGAGCGGCTCGGCGCCCTGCACGACACGGACGTGCGCATCGAGCGGCTCGCGGACCTCGGCCCGCGGACGCCGCCCCGGGCCCGCGTCACGGCGCGGGCGCTGCTCGAGGACGTGCGGCGGGACCGGACGCGTCAGGAGCAGGAGCTCCGGCGCGTGCTCGAGCGGTGGCGCGAGGAGGACCTGATCCCGGCGCTCGCGGCCGCGTTCGCGAGGAAGCGGCGCCGCGGGCGGGAGGCGGCGCGGCACGTCCCGGCGGTGGACGGGTCCGGCGCGCCGGCGTGATGCCAGCGACCGGTCGTGGTGAGCCTGTCGAACCACGAGCTCGCGCGGCTTGCCTTTCGACGGGCTCGGGGCGAGCGAGTGACCTCAGGCGCCGCCGAGGAGCTCCTTCGGCTCCAGGAACGCGGCCGCGGCGAACCCGCCGACGAACTGCGCCTCCTGGAGCTCGAGGACGTACAGCGCGAAGTCGAGGCTCAGGAGCCCGCGGGCGCCCCGGTGGCGCGCGGCGTAGCGGGCCTCCGCGTCCGGCCGCCCGGCCTCGCCGACCCGCGCGACGCGGCCGACGAGCGTGAGCCGCGCGGCGGTGCGCGGATCGCCGGCGGCCGCGGCCGCGTCGAAGACGAGCAGCGACGCCCGCGGGTCCACCTCGAGATTCTGCGTGTGCTGGGCGAGCGACGAGAGGAGCAGGAGCGGCGCGCCTCGCGCGTCGAGCGCGTACGGCACGAGGGTGCCGTACGGATGGCCCGGGTACCGCCGCGAGATCGTGGAGAGCACCCCGAAGCGCTCCCGCTCGAGCAGCTCCCGCGCCGCCTGCGCGCCCCCCAGGGCGTCCACTCCGGCCCGCCCCTTCCGCTCGAGCTCCTCGTTCTCCGCCATCGCGTCCTCCCGCCGCGGCACCACGCCGCCTGGCGTCCAGGTAGCGCGCACGGCGAAGGCCGGCCGCTCCCGGAGGGGCGGCGCGGCCGGGTGCCGCTAGAGCACCACGAGCCCCATCCGCGCGGCGCGGACGATCGCCTCCGCGCGCGATCCCGCCCCGAGCTTCGACAGGATCGCGTTCACGTGGAACTTCGCGGTGTGCTCCGAGATCCCGAGGCGCGACGCGATCGCCTTGTTCGCGAGCCCCTCGGCCAGGAGCGCGAGCACCTCGCGCTCGCGCGGCGTGAGCGGCTCGTCCGGCTCGGGGGCCTCCGGCGGACGCACGAACCCGCCGGCGAGCGCGGGGTCGAGCACCTCGAGGCCGCGCGCCGCCGCGATGGCGGCCGCCGCGAGGACCTCGGGCGGCGCGCCGCGGAAGATCACGCCGCGTGCCCCTGCGCGGAGCGCCTCCGCCGCCTGCGCCTCGTCGGCCGCGAGCGCCAGCACCGGGACGTCGCCCAGCGCGGCGAGGCCCCCGGCTCCGCCCGGCCCCGCGCCGAGGTCCCAGAGCACGACCTCCGGCGCCGACTCGGCCGCGAGCCGGCCGGCGTCGCGAGGCGCCGACTCGCCGGCGAGCGCGAGCTCCGCGCGAGCCGCGACGCGCGCCGCGAGGCCGCCGCGCGCGAGCGGGTCCGGGGAGACGACGAGCACGGGAACGGGCTCCATCGCGTCGTTCCTAACGGCCGGCCGGGCCCGGGGCTCGCGCACGCCGCGCCCCAGGGGCGCCCGCCTCGCGCTACACTCGCTCCCCGATGCGCACCCCCGCCCCGCTCGACGACGCCGGGATGGCGCTCGGCGCGCTCCGGGCGAGCCCGCTCCGGTCCCTCCTCACCGCCCTCGGCGTGGTGATCGGCGCCGCCACGGTCGTCGCCATGATGTCCCTCACGGAGGGGCTGCGGGTCGAGGTGACGCGCCAGATGGCGCTCCTCGAGGCGGGCGCGTTCCGGGTCGACAAGTGGCCGATGATCGTGATGGGCCACGCGGAGTGGCACCGGTACGCCCGGCGGAAGGACATCACGCGCGAGCAGGGCGAGGCGCTCCGGGCGCTGCCCCACGTGGCCTACGTCTCCGTCGAGGAGAGCGGCCGGCGGCCCGAGGCGCTCGCCACGCGCGCGCGCCGGACCCGCTCCGAGATCGAGGTCATCGGCGCCGTCCCGGACTACGAGTTCGCGAACGCGTTCACGGTCGCGCGCGGCCGCTTCCTGTCGCACGTCGACGTCGCGCTCGCGCGGCGGGTGGCCTTCATCGGCGCCGCGGTGGCGGACCTGCTGTTCCCGGGCGAGGACCCGGTCGGCCAGGAGGTCCGGATCCGGGGCGTGCCGTTCGAGGTGATCGGCGTCGCCGAGCGGATGGGGACCGTGCTCGGCCTCGAGTCGAAGGACGGGTTCGCGGTGGTGCCCTGGACCGCGTACGACGCGGTGATCGGCCGGTCGCGGAACACGAGCATCGCCGTCCGCGCGACCTCGATCGAGGACCAGGCGCAGGCCATGGTGGAGGTGAAGGCCGCGCTCCGCAGGAGCCGCGGGCTCGCGCCGCAGGAGGAGGACGACTTCGAGGTCTTCTCGAACGAGACGGCCGCGAACCTGTTCGACGACCTCGCGCGGCTGGTGGGCGCCGCCACGTTCGGGCTCTGCGCCCTGTCCCTGCTCGTCGGGGGCATCGGCATCATGAACATCATGCTGGTCTCGGTGACCGAGCGGACCCGCGAGATCGGCCTCCGGATGGCGCTCGGGGCCCGGCGGCGGCGCATCCTCGCCCAGTTCCTCGTGGAGTCGCTCGTTCTCTCGGTGGCCGGCGGGCTCCTCGGCGTCGCCCTCGGCGGCGCCGTCGCGGTCGCGGCCCGCGGCCTCGACCTCCTCCCCGCCCGTGTGCCCGCCTGGTCGATCGCGCTCGCGGTCGGCTCCGCGGCGGCGGCCGGCCTCCTCTTCGGGATCTACCCGGCGGCGCGCGCGTCGCGGCTGGATCCGGTCGAGGCCATGCGAACGGAGTGAGGCTCCCCAGCCGTTCGGGCAGGTCCGACGCCGTCCGTCCCGCCGATGTGCCGGGCGGACGGCGCGCCTAGGCTTCCTCTCGCGGCGCCAAGCCGCCGAAAGGAAGCACCGGAATCATGGAACCCGACGTCCTCACCCAGCTCTCGATCCGCGTCGCCGACCTCGCCGCGCGCGGCGCCACCCACGTCGTCCGCGTCGACGGGCGGCGCGTCCCCTCCTCCGGCGTGGTCTGGTCCGCCGACGGCGTGATCGTCACCGCCCACCACACCCTCGACCGCGACGAGGCCGTCACGGTCGCGCTCCCCTCGGGGGACGAGGCCGAGGCCGAGATCATCGGCCGCGACCCGACGACGGATCTCGCGGCCCTGCGCGTGAAGGCGAGCGGCCTCGAGGCGGTCGCCTGGGCGGACGAGGCGGCGCTCCGGCCGGGCCAGCTCGTCGTAGGGGTCTCGCGCCCGGGCCGGACGCCGCGCGCCGAGCTCGCGACGCTCGTCCGCGCCGGCGGCGAGTTCCGCGGCCCCGGCGGCGGGAAGATCGGCCGATTCCTCGAGACGACCGTCGAGCGCCACCCCGGCGTCTCCGGCGCGCTCGTGCTCGGGACGGACGGCGCGGGGATCGGCGTCGCGACCGCCGGACTGCACCGCGGCGCCGTGCTCGCGATCCCCGCGTCGACGCTCCGGCGCGTGGTGAAGGCCCTCCTCGCGCACGGAGAGGTGCGCCGCGGCTACCTCGGCATCGCCACGTCTCCCGTGCCGCTCCCGACCGCCGTCCGCGCGGCGACCGGCGAGGAGCTCGCGCTGCTCGTCTCGCGCGTCGAGCCGGAGAGCCCGGCGGCGCGCGCCGGCCTCCTGCTCGGCGACGCGATCCTCTCCGTCGGCGGAGAGCGGCTCCAGGACGCCTCCGAGCTCCTGGCGCTCCTCGCGGAGGACCGGATCGGAGACGCCGTCACCGTCCGGATCCTCCGCGCGGGAGAGGTCCGCGACGTCTCGATCACGGTGGGCGCCCGCGGCGAACGGAGGGGATCGTGACCGCGCTCCAGGCCTTCTCCCGCGACGTGGCGGACCTCGTGGCGCGCGCGGCCCCGGCCGTCGTCGGCGTCGAGCACCGGCGCGGACAGGGCTCGGGCGTCGTGCTCGCCGGGGACGGGTACGTCCTCACGAACGCACACGTCGCCCGGGGCGGTGGCCCGCTCCGCGTCCGGATCTCCGGGTCGCGCGTCGCCGCCGGCACCCTCGTCGGCGCGGACGAGCGGACCGACCTCGCCGTCGTCCGCGTCGAGGCGCGCGACCTGCCCGTCCTCGCGCTGTCCGAGCGCCGCCTCGACGTCGGCGAGATCGTCCTCGCCATCGGGAACCCGCTCGGCTTCGAGCGGTCCGTGACGGTCGGCGTCGTCTCCGCGCTCTACCGGAACCTCCCCGCGCCCCAGGGCGGGACGCTCGAGGGGCTCGTGCAGACCGACGCCTCGATCAACCCCGGCAACTCGGGCGGCCCGCTCCTCGACGCGCACGGCGAGGTCGTGGGGATCGCCACCGCGATGCTCCCGTGGGCGCGCGGGATCGGCTTCGCGATCCCCGCCCACACGGCGAGCTGGGTCGCCTCGGTGCTGATCCGCGAGGGCGAGGTCCGCCGCCCGTTCCTCGGCATCGCGGCGCGCGGCGAGGACCTCGAGCCCGCCGTCGCGACCGAGGCGGGCCACCCGCGCGCGGTGCGCGTGCTCGAGATCGTGGAGGGCTCGCCGGCGCAGGCGGCGGGGGTCCGCCGCGACGACCTGCTCGTCGCCGCGGACGGGAGCCCGGTGCAGACGCTGGACGATCTGCAGCGCGTGCTGGTGCTCTCGGCACGCCCGGAGATCGGTCTCGAGGTGCTGCGCGGCGGCCGGAGGCAGGCGCTCGCGATCCGGCCGCGGCCGCCGGCGGCGAGGGCGGCGTGAGCGGGCGCGGCCCCGGGGTTCACCCCGGGGCCGCGGCCGAGCCGCGCTCGCTGCGCCGCTCGTGGTGAGCCTGTCGTACCTCGAGCTCGGACCGTGGGCCCGAGCGGGAACCCGCGGGTTCCCTCACATCGACGTCTTCGGCGTGCCGGGCTTGTAGCCCGCCTTCTCGATCGCCTTCACGATCGCCGCGACCTCGACCTTCGACGCGTCGTACGTGACGACGGTCTGGGCCTTGTCGATGTCGGTGTCGGCGCTCTTCACGCCCTGCAGCGCCGTCACGGCCTTGTCGATGTTGGCGGCACAGCCGCCGCAGTGCATCCCGGACACCGGGATCACGACCTTCGCGTCCGCGCGGGCAGCGGCGGGCGCCTCGCCGGCGGCGGCGAGGACGGGCACGGAGAGGAAGAGGGCGGCGACTGCAGCGGCGACGAAGGTTCGCATCGATCGGGCTCCTGTTCGGGGAGCGGCGAGCATGCGTCCGGCCGCCCGCTCGCGCCACGTCACGGTTGGGCCCCTCGCGCGGACGGGCGCTCACGCGCTCCGGGAGGAGCCCCGGCAAGGCGAGCACGAGCTGCGGGAGCGGCGGGCCCTCGACCCGGGCCGCGGTCCGTCGACCCCGAGGGTCGCGTCCACCGCGGCGAGGCGGCCGAGGTCGCCGAGGCACGAGAGCTCGCCGGTGTAGCGCCGGCCCTCCCCGCGCGCGTCCTCGACCTCGAGGCCGCACCGCCCGAGGCTCCCATCCGGTGTAGATCAAGCTCTCGAATGCAGAGCCCTCGCCGCACCGCCCTCCTCGGCCTCGCCGTCTCGCTGCTCCTGCTCGTGCTCGTCGCGCTCGGGCTGCGCCTCCTCTCGCCCGCCCCCGCCCCCGCCCCCGCGCCGGCGCGGCCGACGCCGCCCGGGTCCTCCTCTGCGCCCGCGGTCGGCGCGACCGCGCCTCCGCCGGCCGGCCTCCCGATCCGCCTCGCGCCCCCGCCCGCCGCGCCGCGCACGCCGGACGCGGGGCCCGCGAGCTTCGAGGGGCGCGTCGTGAGCTCCGCGTCGGGCGACGGCATCCCCGGCGCAGAGCTCACGTTCTCGCGGGGTGGCGCCGCCGCGTCGGTGCGCGCCGGGAGGGACGGCGCGTTCCGCTTCGAGCCGCCCGCGGAGGGCCGGTGGCTCCTCGCGGCGGTCACCGCGCCGGGGTTCTTCCCGTTCGCGCCGGAGTGGGGCCATAGCCCGGTCCAGCTCGACGCGACGGCCGGGCGCCGCGTGTCCGGCGTCGAGGTCCACCTCGTCCCCGCCGCCGAGCTGACCGGGCGCGTCGTCGACGATCACGGCGCGCCGGTCGCGGGCGCCGAGGTCCGCCTGCTCGGCGCCACGGCGGAGGCCGCGCTCGTGCCCATCACCGATCGGTTCACGAGCGACGCGCGCGGCGCGTTCCGCTTCGCGGCGCCGGAGGGCGCCGTGCTCGAGGCGCGGAAGCCGGGGTTCCTCCCGGGGCGCGCCGAGGTGAGCACGCTGGCGACGCTGAACGGACAGGTCACCATCGAGCTCGGCCCGACGCACGCGCCGCTCGGCGCGCCGGCGCCCATCGCGGGGCAGGTCGTCGCGCGGGGCGCCGGGCCCATCGCCGGCGCGCTCGTCGTCGCCGAGGGCGAGCGCCGCTTCGGCGTGGACGTCCCCTCCGCGCAGGCCGTCACGAGTGGCGACGGGCGGTTCACGCTGGACGGGCTCGACCCCGGCACGTACCGGATCACGGCGCGGGCGGAGGGCCGCGCCCCGGGCTCGGTCCGGCGCGTCGAGCCCGGCGCGACGGGCGTGGTCGTGGAGCTCGCCCTGGGCGGCCGGCTCCGCGGCTGCGTCCGCGCCGCCGCGAGCGGCGCGCCGGTGGCGCCGTTCACGGTGCTCGTGCTCGAGCGCAGGTCGGCGCTGCGCCTCGTCCCGCAGCGGAGCCGATCCGTCATCGACGCGTCCGGCTGCTATGCGCTCGACGACCTCCTGCCCGGGCCGGCGGTGGTGGTCGTCTCCGCGCCGGGCTTCGCCCCCTCGCCGGAGCAGGCGGTGGAGATCCCGGCCCCGCCGGGCGAGGCGGTCGCGGACGCGGCGCTCGAGGCGGGCGGCCGGCTCTCCGGCGTGGTGCGCGACGACGCCTCCGGCGCGCCGCTCGCGGGCGCGCGCCTCTCGGTCGAGGGCGCGCTCTCCGGCGCCGCGTCGACCTTCCCGGTCCTCTCCGAGGCGACGACCGGCCCCGACGGCGCCTTCGTCCTGGGCGGCCTCCCGCGCCGCGTCTCGGTGCTCGCCGCCGCCGCGGGCCACCACGGCCGGATCGTGGGCGGCGTGGAGGTCCCTCCGGGCGGGGCCCGCGGGCCGGTGGAGATCCGGCTCCGCCCCGCCGCGGAGGGCGAGGAGCCAGAGGTCGATCTCGCCGGCATCGGCGTCGTGCTGACGCCGCTCGGGGACGCACTCGCGGTGACGTCGGTGGTGGCCGGCGGCGGCGCCGCGGAGGTGGGCCTCACCCGCGGCGATCTCGTCCGGGAGGTGGATGGGCGGCCGGTCTCGGAGCTCGGCCTCGGCGGCGCCATCGAGGCGATCCGCGGGCCGGAGGGGACCTTCGTGGTCCTCAAGGTGGAGCGCGGCTCGACGACGTTCGAGGCGCGCGTTCCGCGCCGGCTCGTGCGCGGCTGACCCTGGAGACGGCGGAGACGCCGACGGCCGGGCCCGTGGAGCGCCCGGCCGTCGTCTCGATCCAGGGTCGACGCCGGCTACTTGCCGGTGCCGCCGGGGGCGCCGGGCTCGGTGCTCGGCTGGCCCGCGCCCGTCGACGTGCCGCGGCTGCCCGTGTCGGTGGCGCCGGGGGTCGCCGTCTTCGACGCGCCGGACGCGCTCGACTTCGGCTCCTGCGCGCCGGGCTCGGTGCCCGCGCTCGAGCCGGTGCCCATCGAGCTCGAGCCGGTGCCCGTCGCGGCGGAGGTCCCGTGCGCACCCTTCTTCTCGGCCTTCGCGACCTTCTCGGTCTGCTTCGCCGCCTGGAGGTGGGACTGGAGCGTCGAGTGGGTCTGCTGGAGGAACGAGGCGAGCTCGGTGTGCTTCTCCTTGGTCGCCTCCTTCGCGAGCTTGTCGACGCTCTTCACGTCCTTCTCGTGGTCCTTCACCATCTGCTCCATGTACGCCTTGTCGAAGTCCGCGCCGGACTTCGACTGCAGCTTCTGCATCGTCTTCTGGTCCGTCTTCTGCTGGTCCTGGAAGGCCTTGCCGTTCAGGTCGGCGCCCATGGTCTGGGCCATCTGCGTGAGCTGCTCGTCGTTCTTCTGGTGATCGTCGACCATCCGCTGCGCGAACTGCTTCACCTGATCGTCCTGCGCGGAGCTCTGGGCCGCCTGCCCCATCGCGACCTCCGCCTGGTTCGCGGCGTGCAGCTTCTCGAGCCCGTCGGAGAGCGACTTCTTCAGCTTCACGGGCGCGCCGGTCGACGCCGCGGAGGAGCCGGTGCCCCCCTGCGTCGCCGTCGACCCCGCGGACGAGCTCGTCCCGCTCGTCCCGCCGCCCGCCCCGGCCGCACCTTGCGTCTCGGCGCTGCTGCCGCGCTCGCTCGCGCTCGTCCCGCTCGTCCCGCCGCCCTTTCCAGCCGCGCCTTGCGTGCCGGCGCTGTCCTGCGCGTGCGCGTTGCCGGCGAATGCCAGCGCCGCGGCCAGGCTGGCCGCGAGTCCCCATCGATTCCACGTCATTCCGTGTCCCTCCCTTTCGAGTACCGTCCGTGCCTTCGGCGGAAAAGGTGCGGAGGGCTCGGACCCACGGCACGCGCCGCGCGGGCATGCGCCCCCGAGCAGCGCCGGCACCCGGGGGGCCGTGGCGCAGGCGAGCGACCTCGCGCGTGGTGAGCACGCGGATCAGGCTGGGTGGAGCGCGGCCTCGATCCGGTCGAGCACGGCGGCGCCGAGCTTCACGCCCGACGCGCGCGCGTTCTCGGCCACCTGCTCGGGCCGGCTCGCGCCGATGATCGCGGACGACACCTCGGGTCGGCGAAGGACCCACGCGAGCGCGAGCTGAGCGAGCGTGAGCCCGAGCTCCGCGGCGATCGGGACGAGGCGCTGGACGGCCTCGAGCACGCGGGGGTCGAGCCGGCCCTGGAGGAACCCGCCCATCTGCTCGCTCGCCGCGCGGGAGTCCGCCGGCGGAGCTGCGCCGGGCCGGTACTTGCCGGTGAGGACGCCCTGCGCGAGCGGCGACCAGACGATCTGCCCGATCCCCTCGCGCGCGCAGAGCGGGAAGACCTCGGCCTCCGGCGCGCGCCAGAGCAGCGAGTACTGAGGCTGGCTCGACACGAACCGCTCGACGCCGGGGAGGGCGAGCGCGGCGCGGATCTGGTCCGGGCTCCACTCGGAGAACCCGAGCCAGCGCGCCTTCCCCTGCCGCACCGCCGCGGTGAGCGCCGCCATCGTCTCCTCGAGCGGCGTGTCCGTGTCGTAGCGATGGCACTGGTAGAGGTCCACGTGGTCGACGCGGAGTCGCCGCAGCGAGGCGTCGAGCTGCTTCGCGATCTGCCCCGCCGACAGGCCGCGGTCGGTCGGCGACATCGGGAAGTAGACCTTCGTCGCGAGGACGTATCGGTCGCGCGGCACGCCCGCGAGCGCCTCGCCGAGGAAGCTCTCGGCCCCGCCGGTCGCATAGACGTTCGCCGTGTCGATGAAGTTGACTCCCGCGTCGAACGCGGCCCGGAGGCAAGCCTCCGCGCGCTCGCGCGAGACGCCGCCGCCGTAGGTGAGCCACGACCCGAGGCTCACCTCCGAGACCACGAGATCGCTCCGCCCGAGCTTCCGGTACAGCATGGAGTCCCCTCCCGCTCGCGCGCCGGCGGCCCGGCGGCCGCGGGCGACGATGAGGGAATATGGATACCAGGCCGGCCCCCTTCACGGAGGCGCCCGCGCGTGCTAACGCCATGGGCATGCCGAACTTCGACGAGACCCGGGTGGGCGGCGCTCCGCAGGACACCGGCCGGGCGGCGACGGCGCGGGCGTCGCTCGTGGTGGTCCACTCCGCGAACGCGGACGAGCGCACGAGGCGCTATCCGCTCGGCGACGAGGACGTGACGCTCGGGCGCGAGGGCGAGAACACCGTCGTGATCGCGTCGGACCAGGCGTCGCGCCGCCACGCGCGGATCTTCGTCTCGGGCGGCGCGCACGTCCTCGTCGATCTCGACTCGACGAACGGCACGTACCTGAACTCGAAGCTCGTGAAGGAGCAGACCCTCCGGCACGGCGACGTCGTGCGGATCGCGTCGACCGTCCTGAAGTACGTCGTGGACGCGTAGCGACGACGCGCCGCTACATCATCCCCAGCTGCAGCTTCGCGGCCTCGGACATCCGCGACGGGTCCCACGGCGGCTCGAACACGAGCTCGACGGAGACGTCCTTCACGCCCTGGACGCCGAGCACCTTGTGCCGGACGTCCTCGACCAGCACCGGCCCGATCCCGCACGCGGGCGCCGTGAGCGTCATGTGGACGAGGACCCGGTGCCCGCCCTCCATCGGCTCGGAGGCGACGAGGTAGACGAGCCCCAGCTCGACGATGCTCGCCGGGATCTCGGGATCGTAGACCGTCCCGAGCGCGTCCCAGACCTTCTGCTCGTCGAACGGTCCCTCCGCCGCCGCGGCTCGCTCCGCGGTGGCCTTCGCGACCTCGGCGACGAGCTCCGGCCCGAGCGCGTCGGCGTCCTTGCCGTCCACGCGGACGAGGGCGCCGCGATCCGTCATCGCGGTGAGCTGGCCGCCGAGCGTCTGCTGGACCGAGAGCCAGGTGCCGGCGGGCAGCGTGACGCGCTCGCCCTGGGGAATCAGGAGCGCCTCCACGTCCCGGAGCGTCCTCAGGGGGGTGTGTGCCGTCGCCATTCGCTACTCCGTGGAGACCGGCGCCGCGGAGCCCTTCAGCGCCTGCCGGAGCGCGTGCCAGGCGAGGCTCGCGCACTTCACGCGCGTCGGGTAGTCGTGCACGCCGCCGAACACCGCGAGCTTCCCGAGGGCCTCCTCGTCGCCCGCGCGCGGGCCCTCGGTCACGAGGGCGTGGAACCGCTCGAACAGCCGGTCGATCTCGGGCGCGCTCTTCCCCTTCACGACGCCGGTCATGACGGACGCGGACGCCTTCGAGATCGCGCAGCCGCTGCCCTCGAACCGGACGTCGGCGACGCGGCCGCCGTCCACCTTCACGTGCACGGTGATGCGGTCGCCGCAGAGGGGGTTCAGGCCCTCCGCGTGGTGGGTCTCGCCCTCGAGCGGCCCGAAGTTCCGGGGGCGCTTGCCGTGGTCGAGGACGACCTCCTGGTACAGATCGGTCAGCTCGGACATCGATCGTTCACCTCGAGCGGGAGCCTGAAGGTTCACGCGAACACGTCCCTCACCGCGTGGAGCCCGCGCACCAGCTGGTCCACGTCCCGCGTGGTGTTGTACGCCGCGAACGAGGCCCGCAGCGTCGCCGGCACGCCGAACCGCGCGAGCAGCGGCTGCGCGCAGTGGTGGCCGGCGCGGACGGCGACCCCGTGCCGATCGAGGATGGTCCCCGCGTCGTGCGGATGGACGTCGCCGACCAGGAACGAGAGGACGCCCGCCCGCTCGCGCGGCGCGCCGACGAGGCGCAGCCCGGGGATCTCCGAGAGCGCCGCGTGCGCCTCCTTGATGAGCGCCCGCTCGTGCGCGGCGATGCGCTCGAGGCCGAGCTCTCCCACCCAGTCGAGCGCCGCCCCCAGCCCGATCGCGCCGGAGATGTTCGGGGTCCCCGCCTCGAGCTTGTACGGCAGCGCGTTGAAGGTCGTCTTCTCGAACGAGACGGAGAGGATCATGTCGCCGCCCCCCTGCCACGGCGGCATCTCCTCGAGGAGCGCGCGCCGTCCCCACAGGGCGCCGATGCCGGTCGGCCCGTAGACCTTGTGGCCGCTGAACGCGTAGAAGTCCGCGCCGACGAGGCCGACGTCGAACCCGAGGTGCGGCGCGCCCTGCGCGCCGTCCACGAGCACCGGGACGCCCTTCGCGTGTGCGCGCGCGACGATCTCCGCGATCGGCGTCACGGTACCGAGCGCGTTCGAGACCTGGGTCACCGCCAGGATCCGCGTCCGCGGCCCGAGGAGCCGGTCGAGGGCGTCGAGATCGAGGTCGCCCGCGTCGTCCACCGGCACGACCTTCAGCGTCGCGCCCTTCTCCTGGCACAGGAGCTGCCACGGGACGATGTTCGAGTGGTGCTCGAGCCAGGTGACGAGGACCTCGTCGCCGGGGCCGACGCGCTGCCGCCCGAACGTCTGCGCGACGAGGTTGATCGCCTCGGTGGTGCCGCGCACGAAGATCACCTCGTGCGGATCGCCGGCGCCGAGGAAGCGCGCCACCTTCACGCGCGACTCCTCGTACGCCCGCGTCGCGCGCTCGGAGAGCAGGTGCACGCCGCGATGGACGTTCGCGTTGTCCTCCTCGTAGTAGCGGCGGATCGCGTCGATCACGACGCGGGGCTTCTGCGAGGTCGCCGCGTTGTCGAGGTACGCGAGCGGCTTCCCGCGGACCGGCCGGGAGAGGATGGGGAACTGGGCGCGGATCGCGTCCACGTCGTAGTCCGGCCGCGGGGGCGTCTCCCGGCGGGAGATGCCGCGCGCCGCGACCTTGCGTTCGTCGAGGGCCCGGGACGTCATGCCGCCTCCAGCACGCGAGCGCCGGCGGGGAGCCGCGCCGCGACGAGCGCCTTCGCCCGGGCGCGCAGGGCCGTGGGCGAGACGCGATCCACCATCTCCGCGGCGAACGCCCAGATGAGGAGGCTCCGGGCCTCCGCCTCCGGGACGCCGCGCGACCGCAGGTAGAAGAGCGACGCCTCGTCGAGCTGGCCGACGGTGCCGCCGTGCCCGCACTTCACGTCGTCCGCGAAGATCTCGAGCTGCGGCTTCGTGTCGACGACGGCATCGTCGGAGAGGAGCAGGTTCGAGCTCATCTGGTACGCGCTGGTCTTCTGCGCGCCGGGGAGGACGCGGATCCGCCCGGAGAAGACGCCGCGCGACCGGCCGTCGAGGATGCCCTTGTACGTCTCCGTCGTGGTGCAGCGCGGGACGGCGTGCTCGACCCAGGAGAAGGCGTCCTGCACCCGCGTCGCGTCGGCCATGAAGAGGCCGGAGACCGCGATCTCCGCGCCCTCGCCGGCGAGGCGCGCGCGGATCTCGCTCCGCCCGATCTGCGCACCGAGGGAGACGCCGTGCGCCACGAGCCGCGAGGCCGCGGCCTGCTCGGCGAAGATCGTGCTCACGTGGAACGCGCGGACGCCCTCGTCCTGCAGCTTCACGTGCTCGATCCGGGCCCCCTCGCCCAGCACGAGCTCGGTCACGGCGTTCACGAGGTACACGTCGCCCGTGCCGACGTAGATCTCCGCGAGCGTGGCCCGGGCGCCGGCCTCGGCGACGACCAGCACGCGCGGCTGCGCGGAGACCGGGTGGGCAGCGCCGGTGACGAACACGAGCTCGATGGGCGCCTCGACCGCGACCCCGCGCGGCAGGAGCAGGAACGCGCCGTCCTCCAGCAGGGCCGCGTTGGCGGCGACGAACGGGAGCGCGTCGGGCGAGGCGAGCCGGCCGAGGTGCGGGCGGACCGCGTCCGGCGCGTGCCGGAGCGCGTCGGCGAGGCTCGCCAGCACCGCGCCCGCGGGGAGCTGCGCGCCGCTGGAGAGATCTCGGCGGAACCGGCCGTTCTCGAAGACTAGCCGGGCACCAGCGGGCCCGGGTGCGCTCGCGAGGAGGCGCGCCGCGGCGCCGTCCTCCTCCGGCGCGGGGCCGAACGTCACCGCGGCGAGCGGGGCGAGGTTCGTGAACCGCCAGTCCTCGTCGCGCGTCGTCGGCAGCCCGAGCGTGCGGAAGCGCGCGAGCGCCGCGCCGCGCGCTTGGGCGAGCCAGCCTGGCTCGGGCCGGGCGCGGTGGAGAGCCGCGAGGCTCGCTGCGGCGGCGGTGGTCACGAGAGCGCCCCCGCGGCCCGCTCCACCTCGGGATGCATCCCGGCGACCCAGGCGTAGCCGGTCTGCTCCAGCTCGTCGGCGAGCTCGGGGCCGCCGGAGCGGACGATCCGCCCCGCCGCCATCACGTGGACGCGGTCAGGCTTCACGTACTCGAGGAGCCGCTTGTAGTGGGTGACGAGCAGGACGGCGCGGTCCGGGCGGCGGAGCGCGTTCACGCCGCGCGCGACGACGCGGAGCGCGTCGATGTCGAGCCCGGAGTCGATCTCGTCGAGGATCGCCAGGGTCGGCTCGAGGATCGCCATCTGGAAGATCTCGTTCCGTTTCTTCTCGCCGCCGGAGAACCCCTCGTTCACGGAGCGGCTGCCGAACGCAGGGTCGAGATCGACGAGCTTCATCTTCTCCTTCGCGAAGGAGAGGAAGTCCATCGCGTCGAGCTCCTCCTCGCCACGCGCCCGGCGGATGGCGTTCAGCGCGGTGCGGAGGAAGTAGAGGTTGCCGACGCCGGGGATCTCCACCGGGTACTGGAACCCGAGGAAGACGCCGGCGGCTGCGCGCGCCTCGGGGGCGAGGGCGAGGAGGTCCTGGCCGAGGTAGGTCACCTTGCCGGCGGTGACCTCGTACGCCTCGCGACCGGCGAGCGCGCCGGCGAGCGTGGACTTGCCGGAGCCGTTCGGCCCCATGATCGCGTGGACCTCGCCGGCGCCGATCTGGAGGTCGACGCCCTTCAGGATCTCCCGATCCGCGACCTTCGCGTGGAGCCCCTCGACGTTCAGGATCGTGCCTTCCTTCACCTTCACGGCGCTCATCCGACGCTCCCTTCGAGAGACATGCCGAGGAGCTTCTGGGCTTCCACCGCGAACTCCATCGGCAGCTCCTTCAGGACCTGCTTCGCGAAGCCGTTCACGATCATCGAGACCGCGTCCTCCGGCGAGATGCCGCGCTGGCGGCAGTAGAAGAGCTGGTCGTCGCTGATCTTCGAGGTCGTCGCCTCGTGCTCGACCTTCGCCGAGGGGTTCCGGACCTCGATGTACGGGAACGTGTGGGCGCCGCAGCGGTCCCCGATGAGGAGCGAGTCGCACTGCGAGTAATTACGCGCGCCCACGGCGCCCTTCAGCATCTTCACGAGGCCGCGGTAGGTGTTCTGGCCCTTCCCGGCGCTGATCCCCTTGGAGATGATCGTCGAGCGGGTGTTCCGCCCCACGTGGATCATCTTCGTGCCCGTGTCCGCCTGCTGGTGGTGGTTCGTGAGCGCGACGGAGTAGAACTCGCCCACCGAGTCGTCGCCCTGCAGGATGCAGGACGGGTACTTCCAGGTGATGGCGGAGCCGGTCTCGACCTGGGTCCAGCTGATCTTCGCCTTCGTCATCGCCTTGCCGCGCTTCGTGACGAAGTTGTAGATGCCGCCCCGGCCCTCGGCGTCGCCCGGGTACCAGTTCTGGACCGTCGAGTACTTGATCTGCGCGCGGTCGAGGGCGACGAGCTCGACGACGGCGGCGTGGAGCTGGTTCTCGTCGCGCATCGGCGCGGTGCAGCCCTCGAGGTACGAGACGTACGCGCCCTCGTCGGCGACGATGAGCGTCCGCTCGAACTGGCCGGTGTCCTTCGCGTTGATGCGGAAGTAGGTGGAGAGCTCCATCGGGCAGCGGACGCCCTTCGGCACGTAGACGAAGCTGCCGTCGGAGAAGACCGCGCTGTTCAGCGACGCGAAGAAGTTGTCCGTCGCGGGCACGACCGAGCCGAGGTACTTCTCGACGAGCGCCGGGTGCTCGCGGACCGCCTCGGAGAACGAGCAGAAGACGATCCCGAGGTCCGCGAGCTTCTTCTTGTAGGTCGTCGCGACCGACACCGAGTCGAACACTGCGTCGACCGCGACGCCCGCGAGGCGCATCTGCTCCTCGAGCGGGATCCCGAGCTTCTGGAACGCGCGCTTCACCTCGGGGTCGACCTCGTCCATCGAGCCGAGCTGCTTCTTCTGCTTCGGCGCCGAGTAGTAGACGATGTCCTGGTAGTCGATGCGCGGGTAGTGCACGTTCGCCCAGGTCGGCTCCTCCATCTCGAGCCACTTCCGGTAGGCGTTGAGCCGCCACTCGAGCATGAAGCGCGGCTCGTCCTTCTTCGCCGAGATGAGGCGGATCGTGTCCTCGGACAGGCCCTTCGGGACCTTGTCCTCCTCGACGTCGGTGACGAAGCCGTACCGGTACTTCTGCTCGGTCAGCTCCTTCAGCTGCTCCGCCGTGCTCATGACGCGTGGGCTCCGATCGTGATGGGGGCGCTCTCCGCCGGCTCCGCGGGCGCGCGGCTCGGGGCGATGGCGGAGAGCGGCAGGTTCTGGAGGGCGCCGTGGATGGCGCGGGAGACGGGATCCCAGCTCGCCTTCGCGAGGCAGGTCGCCTCGATCCCGCAGCTCTGGGTGCCGGGCTGGGCGCACTCGGTGAGCGCGATCGGGCCCTCGAGCGCCTCGACGATCTGCGCGACCGAGATCTGCTCGGCCGGGCGGGCGAGCCCGTACCCACCGTGCCGGCCGCGGTGCGACACGACGATCCCCGCCTTCGAGAGCTCCTTGCAGAGCTTCGACACGGTGGGGAGCGGCACCTTGGAGCGGGACGCGAGATCCTGCGCCGTCATCGTGCCGCCGCTCCGCGCGAGGTGCGCGAGCAGCACGATCGCGTAGTCGGTCAGCTTGGACATCCTGATCATCCGTCCGCCCTCCGGGGCCCGGAGCGGCCTGGCGTCCTCCGGCACCGAGGGCGCGCCGCTCCGTAGCGTGGGAGCCAACATGGACCGAACCGGTCCAGTTAGACGGATATGTAAACGACGGCAGTCCGGTTTTCATCCCCGAACGCGCATCGCGGCGAGACCCTCAGGGGGCGCCCGCTCCGAATCGCCCCCGATGGAGGGGGCCATCGACCGTTCGCCCGTCGCGCTCGACGTAGAAGTGGTCGGCGACGATGGTGACGGAGGATCGGATTCTACGGTCATCACGCGCGGATAGCTCGGCGAGGAGCGCCGGCTCGACCGCCGCGAGCTCCGCCTGCGCGACGCGCCCGAGCTTCTCGCCCGCCGCTTCCGTCAGGAACGCTTCCATCCGACGCGGCGACTCGAACAGGACCGCGACCCGCGCGCCGGCATTCTGGGAGACGTCGCGCGCGATTCGCGCGGGCTCCGGCTTTCCCACCCGGACAACGAGCGAAGGCGTCCCGTCCAGGCGAGCGGCGGCGACGTCGGGCGCGTCCGGCTCGCAGAGGCCAGGGCCGAACTCGATCCGGTCCTCCCACTGCCAGAGCAGCGCCAGGACGCGTAGCCAGACACGCTCCATCGTCTCGGACGGATGGCGGGCGGCCTTGAGGACGAGCGCCTGATCGATCCCGCGGTCGACGTGCGAGAGATGAAGGTCGAGGTGGTACAGCGTCGAGGTCAGCGCCATCGCGCAGAGATCGCCGAAGAGCGCCGGAAAAGCCAGCGCGGGCAGGTTGAGTCGCGGTCGACGACGAAACGCGGGCGATCGCGTGCTGGCCCGCCTGCTGGTGCCTCGGCCGGGCGACCGTCTACACTCGGCAGACACACCCGGACGGAGGTCCGATGCGTACGCTGCTCCTTTCGATCCTCGTTGCCGCGCCGCTGGCGCGCGGCGAGGAAGCCGCGCCCGACCGCGCTCCCGCCGCCCAGGTCGCGCTCGCGGCACCTGCGACGGCGTCCTCCGGCACGGACCCGGCGGACCTTCCCCCTCCGCCCGCGCCCCCGGCCACGCCGGCCGCCACGGACGCGGCGGCGCCGCGGACCGGCTCGAGGTTCGGCGTCCAGGTCGAGACCGGCCTCCCGGAGGGCCTCGCGGTCGGAGTCACCTTCCGGCCGGTCTCCTCCGTGCGCCTCTGGGCGGGACCGGCGTGGAACTACGTATCGTTCGGCGGTCAGCTCGGTGTCGCGATCGTGCCGTTCCGGTGGGCGCTCTCGCCGGTGCTCTCGCTGGAGGCGGGCCGCTACTTCCGAGCGGATCTGTCGCGGTTCGTCAACGAGGGAACCGGCGCGCCCAAGGGCGTCGAGCCGCTGCTGAAGAACGTCTCGTACGACTACGCGGCGGCCCACCTCGGCTTCGAGCTGGGATCCCAGCGCGGCTTCGCGTTCTCGGTGCGAGCCGGCCTCGCGTACGTCCGGATGGCGACGCACGGGAGCACCGCACCGACCAGCAGCGGCACCGCAGGTGACGCTCAGGTCTACTTCGTGGATCCGCGCGTCAACGCCACGATCCCGTCGGTGAAGCTCGGGTTCCAGTACTCGTTCTAGGAGCCACCCTCATGCGCAAGTTCCTCGTCGGTGTCGCGCTCCTCGCCCTCGCCGGCTGCGGCGGTCCGCTCCTGTACGCCGAGCTCGTCATCCCCGAGCTCGGGATGACCACCCCCTCTCAGCCGTTCCCGGCGTCCAACGCCGATCCGAGCTACTGGTGCGCCGCGGACAAGCCGGACTGCATCACCACCGATTTCACGTACGACCTCGGCCAGCAGGTGGACCTCCTCACGAAGAAGGACGTCGAGTACGAGCTTCGCCTGACGGACCTGTCGATCGCGCTCGACGCGACGAGCGCCGGCACGGACCTGCACGGGGTGAAGTCCGCGGCGGTGGAGGTCATCCCGCCGGGCACGACGACGCCGGTCGAGGTCGCGTCCTACGCGCGCTCCGCGGCGAACCCGAGCCCGACCTCGATCTCGATCTCCGGGAACGCCAGCGTCGACCTCGCGCCGTTCGTGGACGCCGGCCAGGTCCACGTGCGCGTGAAGATGAGCTATGACGCGCCGACGCCCGCGTTCGCCGCGGACATCCGCGGGGTGTTCTACCTCCGGGTGAAGCTCGACTACGGCAAGACGCTCGGCATCTAGCGCGCCGCTACTCCGCCTCGCGCAGGATCGCGAGCAGCGCGTCGCCGTACTCCCCGAGCTTCTTCGGCCCGACGCCCTTCACTTCGAGGAGCGCGTCCTCCGTGACCGGTCGAGCGCGCGCGAGCTCCGCGAGCGTCGCGTCCGAGAAGACGACGAACGCCGGGACGCCGCGGGACCGCGCCTCGCCGGCGCGCCATTCCCGGAGCGCCTCGAAGAGCGCCACGTCCGCCTCCGCCGTCTCCGGTCCCTCGCGGCCCTCGCGGGCCTCCCGCCGCGACCGGTCGGCGCGCCGCCGGCGTCCACCGCCCGCGCCGCGCGCGGACGCCATCGCCGACGCGAGGACGTCGTCGCCGGTGCAGTGATCGCACGCGTCGCCGCAGGGATCCGCGACCTCTCCGAAGTGGCCGACGAGCCGCTCGTGCCGGCAGCCGCCCTCGTCCGCGAACCGGAACATCGACCGGGCCTGGCGGCGCTGTCCGTCCGCGAGCTCCGCGTCGGAGTCGTCGAGCATCCGGTCCCAGCTCATGACGTCCGCCCACGAGTAGAGGAGGAGGCATGTGCTCGGGTTGCCGTCGCGGCCGGCGCGCCCGATCTCCTGGTAGTACGCCTCGACGGACCGCGGTAGATCGCGGTGCAGCACGAACCGGATGTCGGGCTTGTCGATGCCCATCCCGAACGCGACGGTCGCCACGACCACGTCGATCTTGCCGGCCTGGAAAGCGTCCTGGACGCGGGAGCGGACGTCCGGCTCCAGGCCGGCGTGGTACGCCTCCGCGCGCACCCCGTTCTCCGCGAGGAGCTCCGCCGTCTCCTCGACCGACTTCCTCGACAGCGCGTAGACGATGCCCGCCTGGCCGCGGCGGGCCCTGACGAACCCGAGGAGCGCGTCCCGCGTCCGCAGGCCCTCGCCCTTCTTCGCGGCATGGATGCGCAGGTTCCGGCGGAGGAACGAGCCGCGGACCACGAGCGGATCGCCCATCCCGAGCTGAGACGCGATGTCGCCCGTGACCTCCGGCGTCGCGGTCGCCGTGAGCGCCAGCACCGGCGCGCGGAAGCGCGCCTTCAGGCCGGCGAGGTTCCGGTACGCGGGCCGGAAGTCGTGGCCCCAGTGGCTGATGCAGTGCGCCTCGTCGACGGCGATGAGCGACAGCCGAATGCCCTCGAGGGCGCTGCCGACGGACGCCTCGAGGCCTTCCGGCGCCGCGTAGAGCAGCTCGAGCTCGCCCTGCCGGAGCGCGCGGACGCGGTCGCGACGCTCCTCCGCCGACAGCGTCGAGTTGAGGTACGTCGCGCGAAGCCCCACGCGGGCCATCGCGTCGACCTGATCCTTCATGAGCGCGATGAGCGGTGAGACGACGAGGGTCGTGCCGCCCAGGAGCCGGGCCGGGATCTGGTACGTGAGCGACTTGCCCGCGCCGGTGGGCATCACGCCGATGCAGTCGCGGCCCGACAGCACCGCCGAGACTATCTCTCCCTGCCCTGGCCGGAACGCCGGGTGCCCGAACACCTCGCGGAGCAAGCGCCGGGCCTCGCCCGACGCGGGCGGCGCGGGGCGTGCGAGCGCGTCGGCGATCGCACGCAGCCGATCGATCGCGGCCGCGCCGAACAGCTCCGGCCCGTCGCGCCAGCGCGCCCGGAGGTCCTCGAGCCGCGCCTGGCACGCGGACCGGAGGCCCGGATCGGACGGATCTCCGGCCCGCCAGGTCGCGGCGAGGTCGTTCACCTCGGACTCGACGGCACGGCGTGCAGGCTCTGGAATCGCTCGGGGGGGAGACACGGGCGCGCGGACTCTAGCACCGACGGCTGGCAACGCGGAGCGGGCCCCCGGTACGTGCGCCGGCGCGTCCGCCGTGCCGAGGGCCTCGGTGCCGGGGGACTTTCCGGAGCGCTCAGGCCGCGGGGGCCGTGGTGCCGGGAGACTTTTCGGAGGGCTCGCGCCGCGGGGGCCGCGGCCGCGGTGCCGGAGGACTCCGCGACCGCATAAAAAAGAGTGGGTGCGGCCGAGCGGCCGCACCCACCCGAAACGGTCCCGCGGACCCGACTACTTCTTCGAGAGCTTCGCGTCCTCGAGGATGACGGGGTACTTGTACCCGGCGCCGAAGTCCTTCTCGATCCGGACGGTGCCCTTGGCGACCACGACGTCACCGACCGCGACGGTGTCGCTCGTCGTGACCGTCAGGTCGTTGTCCTTCGCGTCCGCCTTGCCGCTGCCGTCGCGGAGGTGCACCCAGTTCTTGCCCATGATGTCGGCGTTGAACTTCACGACCTTGCCGCGGATCGTGACCGGCTTCTCCTTCAGGGCGTCGCGCTGCGCGAAGACCTCCGAGACCGTCCGCGCATCCGCACCGCTCGCCTTCTCGACCTTCACGTCACCGACGTCGGCCGGACCGGCAGCGGCGGCAGCGTGCTGCGCCGCCATGTTGACCGGACCGCCCTGGCCCATCATCCCGGCCGCCGGCGCGGCGGCGTCGGCCCCGCCACCGAGGGTTCCGAAGTAGACGAGCTCGAACTTGCGGTTCAGGGTCTTCGACTCGAAGTTCGGCATCGGCGTCGCGCCCTTCACGGCGACGTCGGTCCCGTTCGCGACGTCCGTCTTCTCGACGGCCGCCCACACCTCGCCCTTGTCCGTCTTGAGCTTCAGGTAGCTGTAGGGCGGCGCGTCGATGCGCTCGACGACCTTCCCCTTGATCTCGGCCGCGGCAGCCGGCGCAGCGGCAGAGCCCGGGGCGGCCGCATCCTGCGGCGCCGGCTGCTGCTGAGCGGGCTCGGGCTTCTTGCAGCCCGCCACGGCCAGCGCAACGAGCAGGACGACGGACAGACGACGCATGTGGAGTGACCTCCGTAAGGGCGCGGGTATCGCGTGACCCCTGTTTCTATGGGGGCCGCAGCATAAACCCATGTCGACGCGAATTCGATCCCGAAAAGAGACCACCAGGTGCGACTCCGGCGCAGAACGACCGCGGTCGCCTGGCTGCCTGCCCGGACCGGCACCTTTCCTCCGGCACCGCTCCTCCGGTACGCGACCCGCCGGCACGCGAGCCGACGGTGTCGAGCGTCGTCACGCGGACCCGGTCACTCGCGCAGCCGGTAACCCGAACGCAGCATCAGGTACGCGGCCACCACGGAGACGGCCGCCAGCGCGGTGACGAGCGCGGGGCCCGCCCACGGCGTCGCGTCGGAGATCCCGAGGACACCGAAGCGCACACCGTCGACCATGTAGAACACCGGGTTCAGCAGCGTCAGCCGGCGCAGTGCCGGAGGAAGCATCCCGACCGAGTAGAAGACGCCTCCGAGGAAGGTGAGCGGGGTGATGAAGAAGGTAGGGAAGAAGTTCACCTGCTCGAAGCTCGACGCCCAGATGGCGGTCATGAACCCGAGGGCAGCGAACGCCACCGCCACGAGCGACAGGAGCCCGAGGGCGAGGACCGGATGAGCCAGGGTGAAGCCCCCGAAGGCGCCGGCGACGAGCCAAACGATCGAGCCCACGAGCAGCCCGCGAAGCGCCGCCGCGCCCAGGAAGCCGGCGAGGATCTCGCCGTACGACATCGGCGACACCAGGAGATCGACGATCGTCCCCTGGAGCTTCATCACGAAGAGCGACGACGCGCTGTTCAGGTATGCGTTCGACACGACGCCGAGCGTCACCAGCCCCGGCACGATGAACCGCGCGTACGGCACGCCCTCCACCTCGCGCAGGCGAGAACCCAGCGAGTAGCCGAACACGACGAAGTAGAGCGTCGTCGTGACCAGGGGCGACAGGAGCGTCTGCCCCGGCACCCGCATGAACCTGCGGATCTCCTTCGAGAGGAGCGTCCGAAGCCCGAGACTGATCACCGCCTCTCCTCCCCGCGTCCGGCGCGCGCGCCGTTCGCTCCCGCGAGGAGCCGGACGAAGACGTCCTCGAGCGTGGTCCGCCGGGTCTCGACGTCCTTCGGCGCGACGCCCGCGGCGGCCGCAGCTGCGAGCACCGCGCCGAAGCCCGCGTCGGCCGTCGTCTCGACCGCGATCGTCCCGCCGCCGTCCTCGAGGCGCGCGCCGAGCTGCGCGAGGGCCGGGGGGACGGCGGTCGCCGGCGCCGCGAGGACCAGGCGAAGCGTCTTCGCGCCGTGCCGCCGGAGCAGCGCGTCCTTCCCCTCCACGACCAGGAGGCGCCCGCGGTCGATCACTCCGACGCGGTCGGCGAGCTCCTCCGCCTCCTCGAGGTAATGGGTCGTGAGCACGACGGTGGTGCCCCGATCGCGAAGCGTCCGGACGTAGCTCCAGAGCGCCCTGCGCAGCTCGACGTCGACGCCCGCGGTGGGCTCGTCCAGGAACAGGACCCGCGGATCGTGGACGAGGGCCTTGCCGATGAGGAGGCGGCGCTTCATCCCGCCGGACAGCGCGCGACTGTTGGTGTGCCTCTTGTCCTCCAGCTCCAGCGCGCCGAGGATCTCGACGAGGCGCTCCTCTCGGAGTCGGACGCCGAAGTACCCGGCCTGGAACCGGAGCGTTTCCTCGACGGTGAAGAACGGGTCGAAGTTGATCTCCTGCGGGACGAGGCCGATCGCGCGGCGGGTCTCGCGGTAGTCACGGACCACGTCTTTCCCGAGGACGCGGACGGTGCCGGAGGAAGGGCGGAGCAGGCCCGCGACGATCGAGATGAGCGTGGTCTTCCCGGCGCCGTTCGGGCCGAGCAGCGCGAAGATCTCGCCGCGCTGGATGTCGAGATCGACCCCCGCGAGCGCCGTGAAGGCGTCGAAGGTCTTCGTGACTCCGCGGATCTCCACGACGGGCGGCATCGGAGCGCCGAATGTAGCCTGGAAAGGGCCGCGGCGCCCCGTTTCGGCCCCTCGCTACCCGAGCCGGCGATGGAAGCGGAGGTGGCGGCGGCGAGGATCGCGACGCCGATGCCGAGGAGCGCCACGAGCTGCGGCCAGACGTTCGCGAACGCCGCACAGCAGGACGCCTCGCATGATCTCGGGACCGAGGTGCCGGAGGACGCGAGCCGATCGGTGGGAAGAGGTGCCGGATGATTCGACGCGGCGCCAAGGTGCCGGAGGATTCGACGCGAGCCGATCGGTGCCGGAGTACCCGGAGGCGACGACCGGACGCCACGCAAGGACCACCGAACCGAACGAGGGGCGTGTCCGGACCGCACGACGGACCATCGGACGCGGCCCGGACTGTCCTCCGGCACAAAGCTCCGCAACTGCCGCGGCGCACCGCGGATCGGGCGTGGCGCGGACGTTGCTACGTGCTCGCCCGTGGGCCGCGTGGCGCGCAGATACCTCGTTCGCGAGAACTCGATCAACCACTGCACCTGGCGCAGTCACAACCAGGAGCACGTCTTCGCGAGCGACGGCGAGAAGGAGAAGCTCCTGTCGCTGATGAAAGCGCACAAGGAGCGGTACGGGATCCTCGTCCTCTCGTACTGCGTGATGGGAACGCACCCGCACGTCGTCTGCATCGCGACCGATGGTCAGGAGGCTTTCAGCTCGTTCTGGAGGGTCGTAAACCACTCGTATGCCCGGTGGTACAACGCGCAGCACGGGCGCCGCGGACAGGTCGTCATGGAGCGGCTGAGCTCCCCGCGGATACAGGACGATCGCCACCTCCTGAACGCGATGCGATACGGCGACCTCAACCCGGTTCGCGCAGGGTTGGTGCGCAGCGCCAAGGATTGGCGCTGGTCCAGCCATGCGCATTACGCGCTCGGCGTCCCCGACGAGCTGATCGACGACGCGGCGGCCTTCCTCGCCCTCGGGCGCAACCCGGTCGAGCGGCGGATCGCGTACCGCCACCTGTTCGCAATCCCGCTCACCTCCTCCCTTCTCGTGAAGCGGCGCGATCTCGTCTCGGCGCCGTTCATCGGCGACCCGGACTGGGTTTCGTCGTGTCGCACGGCGATCGCGAGAAGCGGCGTCCCTCCCCCCTTCTGAGAAGCGGAGCCGCGAAGGGGCCAGCGACCGAGCGTCCGGACTACGGCGTCGCCTTCCGCCGCACTACCCTAGCCGGCGCTGGAAGCGGAGGGTGGCGGCGGCGAGGATCGCGACGCCGATGGCGAGGAGCGCCACGAGCTGGGGCCAGACGTCCGCGACGCCCGCGCCGCGCAGCAGGACACCTCGCATGATCTCGGCGAAGTGGCGGATCGGGTTCAGGAGCGTGACCGGTTGCAGCCATTCCGGCATCGCCCGGATCGGCGTCATGAGGCCCGACAGCAGCACCGCCGGCACGGTGAACAGGAACCCGCCCAGGAACGCCTGCTGCTGCGTCGACGAGACGGTCGAGACGAGCAGGCCGACGCCGAGCGTCGTCATGAGGTAGAGGCAGGTGCCGAGGTAGAGGACCCCGAGGCTCCCGCGGATCGGGATCCCGAACAGCCACGTCCCGACCCCGACGAGGAGCGTCACGTCCACGAGCCCGATCACGACGAACGGCGCCATCTTGCCGACGAGGAGCAGCACGGGGCGCACAGGCGTCACGAGGACCTGCTCGAGCGTGCCCATCTCCCGCTCCCGCGCGAGGCCCATCGCCGACGTGAACGTGGTCACGATGACGAGCAGCATCGCGGCGATCCCCGGCACCATGTAGATGGCGGTCTCGAGCCCCGGGTTGTACGCGATGCGCGGCACGAGGACGAGCTGGGCCGGCGGCGGCGCTCCCCGGGCCTCGATCCGGTCCCGCGCCAGCGCCTCGGAGCGCTCCCCGAAGTACCGGGACACCGCCGAGCCGCTCACGGTCGTCCGGTTCGGATCCGTCCCGTCCAGCAGCACCTGGACGCGCTCGCCCCGCCCGGCGAGCAGGTCCGCCTCGGCGCGCGGCGGGATGACCAGGGCCGCCGCCGCGCGCCCGTCGTCGATCGCGCGGTTCGCCGCCTCCGCCGAGGTCGCGCTGCCGGCGCGCTCGAGCGTCCCGTCCGCGAGCAGCCGGCGCGCGTCCTCCCGCGATCCCGCGGTGCGATCGCGATCCACCACGACCGTCGCGACGCGGTCGACGTCGAAGTCGACCGCGAAGCCGAACACCACCGTCTGGATGAGCGGCGCGACGAGGAGCAGGAACATGACCCGCCGATCGCGGATCGTCTGCTGGACCTCCTTGCGGAAGACCGCCGCGAGCTGCACTCGCCCGGACGGCCGGAGCGGCGCGGTCACGCGAGCCTCCGCTGGAATCGGGCGGTGGCGAGCGCGATGACCGCGATCGCGAACAGGACCTGCGCGAGCAGATCCGGCCAGAGCACGTCGAGGCCGTTCCCCTTCAGCATGACCCCGCGGAGCCCGTGCACGAGGTAGCGCGCTGGCACGATGCGAGAGAGCGCCTGCAGCGGCGGCGGCATGTTCTCGACCGGGAAGATCATCCCGGAGAGCAGCAGCGACGGGAGCAGCGAAGACATCACGCCGGCCTGCGTCGCCACCGTCTGGTTCTTCGCGAGGACCGAGACGAGCAGCCCCTGCCCGAGCATCCCGACGAGGAACGTGAGCCCGAGGAGCGACAGGACGAGGCCGCTCCCGCGAAGCGGGAGGTCGAACGCCGCCATCCCGAACGCCACGACCAGCTGGAACTCCAGGATCCCTAGTACCAGGTACGGCAGGAGCTTCCCGAGCACGATCTCGAGGCGCCCGATCGGCGACGCGAAGAGCTGCTCCATGGAGCCGCGCTCCCACTCGCCCGCGATGGTGAGCGCGGTGAGGAGGACCGCCGTGATCGCGATGAGGTACGCGGCGAGGCCGGGCACCATGAACAGCGCCGAGCGGCTCGCGGGGTTGTAGCGCGTCCACACCCTGACCTCGACGGGCGGCGCCTGCGCCGCGAGCTCGGGCCCGGCGAGGCGGCGGGTCTCCGCGCGGACGAGGGCGTCGGCCTTCGCGAGGAGCTGGTTCGCGACGACCGGGTCGCCGCCGTCGACGAGCAGCTGGACCGGGACGCGCCGCCGCGCGAGGACGTCCCGCTCGAAGCCCTCCTGCACCACGACGGCGCCGACGATACGGCCGCGCCGGAAGAGCGTGAGCACCGCGTCGGGGCCGCCGGCGTCGGCCGCGATGGCGAGCTCGTCCGACGCGACGAGGCCTCGCACCAGCGCGCGCGAAGCCGCGGTCCGATCGTGATCGACGACCGCGATCGGGATCCGGTCGAGGTCGAAGGAGATGCCGAAGCCGAACAGGAACAGCATCACGACGGGCATCCCGAGCGACATGTACAGCGTGCGCGGATCCCGGACGATGTGGCGCGCCTCCTTCGCCGCCATTGCGCCGACGCGGACCGCGGACCGCCAGAGGCGCGCCTTCATGGAGCCGCCTCCCCTCGCCCATCGCGCCCGACCACCGCGAGGAAGACGTCCTCGAGCGACGGCTCGGCGACCTCGACGGCGACGTCCCGCGCGCCGGCGCGTGACAGCGCCGCCGCGATCTCGTGATCGACGGCGGCCGCGGCGGGATCGACGCGCAGGTGCAGCCCCGCGCCGAACGGCACGACGGACCGGACCGCCGCGACCGCCCGCAGCGCCGGCGTCGCCCCCGCGAGCGCCTGGCCGCGAACGTGGAGGACGCGATCGGGCACCCACGTGCGCTTGAGCGCCGAGGGGGTGTCGAGCGCGACGAGACGCCCGTCGACCATGAGGCCGATGCGGCGGCAGTACTCGGCCTCGTCGAGGTAGTGCGTGGTCACGAACACGGTCGTGCCGCCGGCCGCGAGCGACCGGATCAGGCGCCAGAACGCCCGCCGCGCGACGGGATCGACGCCGGCCGTCGGCTCGTCGAGGAAGACGACCCCGGGATCGTGCAGCACCGCGCCCGCGAGGGCGAGCCGCTGGCGGAGCCCGCCGGGGAGCGCGCCGGTCACCGCCGTCGCCTGGTCCGCGAGGCCCGTGAGCTCGAGCAGCTCCTCCGCCCGCCGCCGCAGCGCCGGCCCGGAGAGGCCGTACGCTCCGCCGAAGAACAGCAGGTTCTCCATGACCGGGAGATCGAGGTACAGGGAGAACTTCTGGGACATGTAGCCGATCGCCGCCTTCACCGCGTCGGGATCCCGCGCGACGTCGTGGCCGGCCACGATCGCCGTGCCGGCGGTCGGCGCGAGGAGGCCGTTGAGCATCCGGATCGTCGTGGACTTCCCGGCGCCGTTCGCGCCGAGGTAACCGAAGATCTCGCCGCGCTCGACCTCGAACGAGACCGCGTCGACCGCGGTGAAGCCGCCGAAGCGCTTCGTGAGGGCGTGCGCCTCGATCGCGGGGGCGGTCACGACGCCTCCCCGACGCGCGAGAGGAACAGGTCCTCGAAGTCCGGGGCGACGCGCTCGAGCGCCGCTCCGAGCGGCGCGAGCACGCGCGCGACCTCGCCCGACGCGCCGCGCCGGACCACGATCCGCAGCCGCTCGCCCGCCGGCGAGGCGGCACGCACGTCCCCCGCGCCCGCGAGCGCGACGTCGACGCGCTCGCGGTCCCCTCCCCGCACCTCGTACGCCTCGTCCTCGAACCCGGCGATGAGCGCGCCCGGCTCGCCCTCCAGGAGCAGCCGGCCGTGGTGGACGAGCGCGACGCGCCCGCACCGCTCGGCCTCGTCCATGTAGGGCGTCGAGACGAGGACTGTCATGCCGCCGTGCACGAAGTCGTGCAGCAGCGCCCACAGCTCGCGCCTGGACACCGGGTCCACCCCGTTCGTCGGCTCGTCCAGCACGAGGACGTCGGGCTCGTGCAGGAGCGCGCACGCGAGCGCGAGCTTCTTGTACATGCCACCCGAGAGCGCGTCGGCCCGGCGATCGATGAACGGCGCGAGCCGGGTGATCTCGAGGAGGCGCTCGGCGCGGCGGCGGTAGACGTCGCGGGGCAGGACGTAGATGCGCGCGAAGAAGCGGAGGTTCTCGCCGACGGTGAGGTCGCGGTAGAGGCTGTACTGCTGGGGCATGAGGCCGAGCCGCTCGCGGACGCGACCGTCGGACGGGTCGAGTCCGAGCACGCGCGCCTCGCCGCCGTCGAGCCGGATGAGGCCGGCGAGCGCGCGGATCGCGGTGGTCTTGCCGGCGCCGTCGGGGCCGACGAGGCCGTACAGCTCCCCGCGCCCGACCTCGAACGACAGGCCGTCGAGCGCCGTCACCGCGCCGAACCGACGGACGAGCCCGCGGGCGGCGAGCGCCGAACCACCGTCGCCGTCCCGCGCGGCGGGCGGCTGCGCGGGCGGGCCGGGCTCGCGGGGGAGGTGCTCCATCTACTTCCCCGTCCCGGGGATCGTGACCTGGACCGGCATGCCCTGGCGTAGCTTCTGGTCCCTGTTCCGGACAGTCACCTCGACCGGATAGACGAGCCGGTCGCGGTCGGTGCGGGTCTGGATGTTCCGCGGCGTGAACTCCGCCTCGAAGGACACGGTCCGGACGATCCCCTCGAACTCCTCGCGCGGCCACGCGTCGGCGACGACCACGGCGCGGGCGCCCGGCTTCACGGCGCCGACCTCCGCGTTCGGCAGGTAGAAGGTGGCCTTCACCTCCGAGAGGTCGACGAGCCGGGCGAGCGTGGCGCCGGGCTGCACCAGCTCTCCGGCCTCGTGCGGCAGCGTCGAGACCTCGGCGGCGCGAGGCGCGCGCACCTCGCACTCACCGGCGAGGATACGGGCGCGCGAGACGGACGCCTCCGCGGCGCGGACCTGCGCGAGGGCGGCGTCGGCCTGGGCGCCCGCGGCGTGGATCCCGACCTCGGCGGCGCGGACCTGCGCCGCGCTCGCGGCGGCCTGCGCCTTCGCGGCGCTCGTCTGGTGCGCGAGCCCGGCCGCAGACGCCTCGGTCTGATCGATGCTCGCGGCGGCGACGTCGGCGGGGAGGGCCGCGAGGCGCCGGGCCTGCCGCTCGGCCGCTGCCGCCTGGGCGCCGAGCGCGGCGGCCTGGGCGCGTGCCGCGTCCTCGGCGGCCGTCGCGGCGACGCGGGAACGCTCGGAGGCCTTGATCTGGGCGCCGGCGGCGACCGCCTGGGCCCTGGCCGCCGCGAGCCGCGCCTCGGCCTCGGCGAGCGCGGCCTCCGGGTCGGCGCAGTCGAGCCGGACGAGGAGGTCTCCCGTCTTCACGGCGTCGCCCTCGCGGACCTTCACCTCGACGATCCGGGCACCGACCCGGGACGACAGGTCGACCGTCACACCCTCGATCTCGCCCGAGCCGCCGGAGGGCGCCGCCAGGGCACGCGCCTGGGTCCAGAGGCGACCGGCGATCAGCGCGCCGAGGACGATGACCAGAACCGCGAGGACGACGACGACTCTGCGCATCGAGGGCTCCCGGGGGAGCGCGATCTGTCGCACCCCTTGACGAGCGGACACCTCGCAAGCCGTGTGCCGCGGGGATCCCGGCTCGTCCGGGGGCGTTTCCCTCCGGCTCCTCCGGAATCCCCCCGTCCTCCGGCACCACCCGCCGTCCTCCGGCACCGACCGCGCCGACGGGCCCGTAAGGAAATCCGACACCCTTGCTGCCGGCCCGAACGGCCGAGTCCTCCGGCACCGGCGGAGACGACCGCCGGTGCCGCCGAACACGCCGGATCCACGCGGCAGCATGTCTCGGCACTCCGCTTGCTCCCGGGACCGGTGCGCTTCGGGCGCTCGCGTGAAGGAGAAACGCACCGTGAAGACCCCCACCGCCAGCGCCGTGCTCGCCCTCGCCCTCGCCCTCGGGGCGCCCCTCGCGCTCGCGCCTGCCACCCCGCTCGCGGCCGCCCCGGCCGTGGCGCCCGCGACCCCGGCCCCGGCCCAGGCCCCCACCCCGGCTCCGGCCCCGACCCCGGCTCCGGCCCCGGCCCCGACCCCGTCCCCCGGCCTCGCTCCCGCCCCGACCCCACCCCCGGCCACCCCCGAGCTCTCGCTCGCCGACGCTCTCGCGGAGCTCGATCGCCAGAGCCTCACGCTCGTCCAGGCCCGCAGCCGCGCCGACGAGGCGCGCGGGATCGTGCGCCAGTCGGCGTCGGCCCTGCTCCCGGGCCTCTCCGCCCAGGCCAGCTTCGTCGAGAACAGCGACTCGGCCGCGTTCGTCCGCCCGGGCGCCGGGCTCCTCATCATCCAGCCGTTGCACTCCGTGACGGCGACCGGGGCGGCGCGGGTCCCGGTCGTCGTGCCGAACGCCTGGTTCGATCTCGCCCAGGCGCGCGACGCGGCGCGCGCGGCGGACGCGAGCGCGGAGGCGACGAAGCTCCTCGTGCGCACCGGCTTCGCGCAGTACGCCTACGCCGCCGCCGCCGCCGAGGAGGTCGTGGTCGTCGCGGGGCAGGCGGTCGCGAGCGCCGCCGAGCTCGCGCGGAGCGCCGAGCGTCGCGTCGCTGCCGGGACCGCGCCGCCGCTCGACGTGCTCAGGGCCCAGACCGAGCTGGTGCGGCGCCAGAGCGAGCTCGCCCGCGCCCGCGCGGAGCTCGATCGCGCGCGGCTCGCGCTCGGCGTGCTGCTCTCGCGCGAGGGGCCGGTCCGGGTCCGGGTGCCCGAGGTGGACCGCGGGCCCGTGCCGGAGCTCGCGGCGCCACGAGACGCGCTCGCGGCGGACGCCCTCGCGCGACGGCCGGAGACCCGCGCGCAGCGCGCCCAGGTCGACGCCGCCGAGGCCGGGGTCCGCTCGGCGTGGGCCCGCCTCGCGCCGCAGCTCTCCGCCTCGGGGTCGATCTTCGCCTCCGACGTCCCCTTCGTCACCGGCGAGAAGCAGGGCTGGCGCGTCTCGCTCGATCTCACCTGGGCCCTGTACGACGGCGGCTTCCGGTACGGGAAGCGGACGCAGGCGGAGGCGCAGGCGGCAGGCGCGCGCGCCGCGGCGGAGGCCCAGCGGCTCGCGATCCTGCAAGAGGTCCAGGACGGGCGGCGCGACGTGGAGGTCGCGGACGAGCGGCTCCGGCTCGCCGAGACCCAGCGCCGCCTCGCGGCCGACGCGGCGGCCTCGGCGCGGCGGAGCTACGCGGCGGGGATCGCGTCGAGCCTCGACGTGCTCGACGCGGACGACCGCCAGTACCTCGCGGACACCGGGCTCGCCGATGCCCGGGCGCGACTCGCGCAGGCGCGCCTCGCCCTCGCACGCGCCGTCGGACGGGGGCCGTAGCCGTGATGCGCACGGACTCGGACGGGCGTATGTTCTCCGACTGGACGGACCACGACGGCATGCCCCTTCCCGGCCACCGCGAGATCGAGCGCGAAGAGCTGTCGCGCCTCTTCGGGCGGCTCGTCTGGGCGCGGCTGTTCGTCCTGCCGGTGCTCGCCGGGATCGCCCTCTGGATGGCCTCGGTGGAGCGGACGCCCTGGCGGCGCGCCGTCCTGCTCGGCGTCGTCCCGTTCACCGTCGTCTTCTTCGTCGGCGAGTGGGTCCGGTACCGCCGCCACGGGTTCGTGGCGCGCGCCGTCCCGCTGAACCTCGCCCTCGCGGCCCTCGCCCACCTCGTCGTCTGCTTCTGCACCGGCGGGCTGGACAGCCCGCTCGTCTACGTCGTCCTGCCGATCGCGATCCTCACCGCGGTGTTCGTCCGCGCGCCCTGGCACCTCCTCACCATCGCCGCGCAGGCCGCGGCGCTCTGGGGGTTCGCCGCGCTCGGCGCGTCCGGCGCCGTCTCGCTGAACCCGACGGCGTTCGGCGGCGGCGCGCGCCTCGGCGGCCCGCCCGCGTACCTGTGGGTCCACGTGCTCGTGCTCACCACGGTGCTCGTGATGGTCGGGTTCGCGGGGCGCTCGATGCGGCGCGCGTTCGAGGCGACCGTCCACCGCGCCCTCGCCGCGCAGCAGGAGTCGCTGCGGGCCCACGCCGAGCGCGCAGAGGAACTGATCGCGCTCTCGGGCGAGATCGCCCACGAGCTCAAGAACCCCCTCGCGAGCGTCAAGGGGCTCGCGGGGCTCCTCGCGACGAGCGTTCCCGACGGGAAGGGGACGGAGCGGCTCGCCGTCCTCCGGCGCGAGGTGGACCGGATGCAGTCCATCCTCGACGAGTTCCTGAACTTCTCGCGCCCGCTCGTCCCCCTCGCGCTCGGCGAGACGGACGTCGGCGCCCTCTGCGCCGAGGTGGCCGCGCTCCACGAGGGCATGGCGCGCGAGCACGGCGCGGAGATCGTCGTGCGCGCCGGCTCCGTCCCGGTCCGCTGCGATCCCCGCAAGGTGAAGCAGGTCCTCATCAACCTCGTCCAGAACGCGCTCGACGTGACGCCCCGCGGCGGCGTGGTGGAGCTCGAGGCGGCGCCCGCCGGCGGCGGCGCCGCGATCCGCGTGCTCGATCGCGGGCGCGGCCTCGATCCGGCCCTCGCCGACGCGGTGTTCACTCCCGGCGTGACCAGCAAGCCGAGCGGCTCCGGGCTCGGGCTCACGATCGCGCGATCCCTCGCGCGGCAGCACGGTGGCGACCTCGCGCTACGGCCCCGCGCGGGCGGCGGCACCGTCGCCGAGCTCTCGCTGCCCGCGCGGCCGTCCGAGACGGGCGGGAGGGCGGCGTGACCGCCGCCGCGCCGCGCCCGCGCGTCCTCGTCGTCGACGACGACCCGGGCGTCCGCTACACGCTCCGCGAGATCCTCGAGAGCGAGGGGCTCGAGGTCGTCGAGGCGAGCGACGGCGCCGACGCGCTCGCCGCGTTCGACGCCGCGCCCGTGCCGCTCGTCGTCTCCGACCTCCGGATGCCGCGGCTCGACGGCATGCAGCTCCTCCGCGAGCTGCAGGCCCGCACGCCGCCGCCCCGGGTGGTCCTCATCACCGCCCACGGCTCCGAGCGCCAGGCCGTCGATGCGATGAAGGCCGGCGCGTTCGACTACTTCAAGAAGCCGTTCGAGACCGACGACCTGCTCGCGGTCGTCCGGCGCGCCGTCGAGGCGGTGCGCCTCACGCACGAGAACGAGGTCCTGCAGGGCGAGCTCGTGCTCGCGCGCAGCATGGTGTTCGCGTCGGACGCGATGCGCCGGCTCGCCGTCCTCGTCGCCCGCGTCGCGCCGAAGGACGTGACCGTCCTCGTCACCGGCGAGAGCGGCACCGGGAAGGAGCGCGTCGCGGAGGCGCTCGTGCGCGGCTCGCACCGCGCCGACCGGGCCTTCGTGCGCTTCAACTGCGCGGCCCTCTCGCCGGAGCTCGCGGAGGCCGAGCTGTTCGGCCACGCGCGCGGCGCGTTCACCGGCGCGATCCGCGCCCGCCCCGGGCTCTTCGGGGAGGCGGACGGCGGCACGATCCTGCTCGACGAGGTGGGCGAGCTCGCGCCGAACGCCCAGGCGAAGCTGCTCCGCGTGCTCCAGGAGGGCGAGGTGCGGCCCGTGGGCGAGGAGCGCGCGCGGAAGGTCGACGTGCGCGTCATCGCCGCGACGCACCGCGACCTCGAGGAGCGCGTCCGCGCCGGCGCGTTCCGGGAGGATCTCTTCTACCGGCTCAACGTGGTCCAGCTCCGGATCCCGCCGCTCCGGGAGCGGCCGGAGGACGTGCCCGTCCTCGCGCGCTTCTTCCTGGAGCGGTTCGCGGAACAGTTCGGCGTCTCGCCGCTCGTGGTGCCGCCGGGGCTGCTCGACCGGCTCGCGGCCCACCCCTGGCCGGGCAACGTCCGCGAGCTCGAGAACGCGCTCGAGGGGCTCGTCGCGCTCTCGCCCCCGGACGGCCTCGATCTCTCGCTCCTCCCGGGGGCGGCCCCCGCGGGCGGGGCGGCCCCGCAGCCCGCCGGGGCGCCGCTGCCGCTCAGGCAGCGCGTCGAGGCCTACGAGCGGGGCCTGATCGTCGAGGCGCTCCGCGCGGCGCGGGGAAACCGCAGCGAGGCGGCCCGCCGGCTCGGCGTCTCGCGCGTCACCCTCCACGACAAGCTCCGCAAGTACGGGCTCGGTGGGGGCGACGAGGAGCCGGAACGCGGCGGGTGAGAGGGGCCGCGCCGGGGCGGCCCCATCTTCCCTCCCGGCCGGAGGCGCCCGCGCGCGCGGTGCTTGCGCATCGTCTGCCGCGGATGACGCTCGCCGCCGTCGTCGCCGCCACGCTCCTCGCGCAGGCCCAGGCCCCCGCCGCGGATCTCGCGATCCGGCCCGGGGGCGACCTCTCGGGCCCGATGCGGGCGCGGATGCTCGAGCGGGGGCCCTTCACCGGAGGTGAGCTCGCCGCCGCCGGTGCAGGCGCCCTCCTCGGGGACGCGGCGGTCATCGGGCTCGCGTACGGCACCTTCCACCTGTTCACGAGCGGCGGCATCTCTCCCACCGCGACCCACTATCGCAACGCCGCATTCGGCCTCGGCGCGGCGACGCTGCTCCTGCCGCCGCTCGGCGCGGTGCTCGGCGGCAGCTTCGCGCGAATGGGGCCGGCGCGCGGCGCGCCCTGGAAGGCGTTCCTGCTGTCGCTGCTCGGCAACGCGCTCGCGCTCGGCGTCGGCTACAGGCTCGCGCCGAACTACTGGGCGATCCTCCCCGTCCAGCTCGCGACCATGACCACCGGGACCTCGTTCGGCCTGCACTGGGGACCGTCGCCGCGGGCGCCGCTCGACGCGGTGGCGCCTCCCGCGCGGCGCGACGCGCCGCCGCCGGCCGTGGCCGGGTGGTCACCGCCGCTCTGCCTCGACGCGTCCTGAGGCCGCGTCGCCCGCGGACGTCAGGGGGAGAGGAGGCGGCGGTGCTCCTCGTCCTGCCTCGCGAGCTGCACGAAGAACGCGCGGAGGTCGGCGTGGCCGGTCGACGCGATGAGCTCCGCGTGCGACGCGGCGAACCGGTCCTCGAGCGCGGAGAGGTTCCGCTTCACCTCGTCGAGGTCGTGCCCGAAGGAGCCGTCCTCGATCGCCCCGAGCACCGCGTCGCCCTCGGCCAGCAGGCGGTCCAGCGTGCCGCGGTCGGCGCTCGCGCGCTCGAGGAGCCGGGGATCGTGCCGGTACCGGGCGGCGAGGAGCCGCACGCGCCTCGCGTGCTGCACCTCCTCGGCCTGGAGCCGCACGAACAGTCCGTACGCGTCGGGGTCGCTGCGGAACCGCTCGGCGAGCGCAGCATAGATGGCCGCGGAGAGCAGCTCCACCCGCTCCGCCCGCTCGAAGAGCTCGTAGGTGGTGGCCAAGGCGCGCCCGGACCGTAACGCCCCCCCAGGTCCTCCACAAGGCACATGCTCGTGGGGTACACGGAGAGCGGTCGATCGCCGCCCCGGAGGGACCGCGCGCGGGGGACCCCGGCCCGGCGCGCCGGCTCCACGAACCTTATCTTCGGCGCCACGACGGAGGCCACATGTCGAACGGACTCTTCCGCATCCCGGAGCCCCGCAACGAGCCCGTCCTCTCCTACGCCCCCGGTACGCCCGAGCGGACCGCGCTCAAGAAGCGGCTCGACGAGCTCTCCGCGCGGGAGCTCGAGATCCCGCTCGTGATCGGCGGCCGCGAGGTACGCACCGGGCGGATGGCGGAGGTGCGCGTGCCGCACCGCCACGCGCAGCGGCTCGCGCGCTGCCACCAGGCCGGGCCCGCAGAGGTCCAGGCAGCGATCGAGGCGGCGGCGCAGGCCCGGCGGACCTGGGCCGCGATGGACCCGCACGACCGCGCCGCGATCTTCCTCAAGGCTGCCGACCTCCTCGCCGGCCCGTGGCGGCAGACCCTCAACGCCGCCACGATGCTCGGCCAGTCGAAGACGCCGTACCAGGCGGAGATCGACGCCGCGTGCGAGATCGTCGACTTCTGGCGCTGGAACCCGCACTTCATGGAGCGCATCCACGCCGACCAGCCGGTGTCGCCGCCCGGCCAGTGGAACCGCGCCGAGTACCGGCCGCTCGAGGGCTTCGTCTTCGCCGTCACGCCGTTCAACTTCACCTCGATCGCGGCGAACCTGCCCACCGCGCCCGCGCTCATGGGGAACACCGTCGTCTGGAAGCCGGCGTCGTCGGCGGTCTACTCCGCGTGGTACGTCCTGAAGCTCCTCGAGGCGGCCGGGCTGCCGCCGGGCGTCGTGAACTTCGTGCCCGGGCCCGGGCGGCAGGTGGGCGATCCCGCCCTGGCGAGCCCGGAGCTGGCGGGCCTCCACTTCACCGGCTCGACGGCGGTGTTCCAGGGCATGTGGCGCGCGATCGGCGAGGGCCTCTCGCGCTACCGCGGCTACCCCCGGATCGTGGGCGAGACCGGCGGCAAGGACTTCGTGTTCGTCCACCCGTCGGCCGAGGTGGACGCGACGGCGGTCGCGCTCGTCCGCGGCGCGTTCGAGTACCAGGGGCAGAAGTGCTCGGCGGCGTCGAGGGCCTACGTGCCCGAGAGCCTCTGGCCGCAGGTCCGCGATCGCATCCTCGCCATGATCGCCGAGATCCGCGTGGGCGAGGTCGAGGACTTCTCCACGTTCATGGGGGCGGTCATCGACCGCGCCGCGTTCGACAGCGTCCGCAAGTACATCGGGATCGCGCGCGACTCCTCGCAGGCGAAGATCCTCGCCGGCGGCCGGAGCGACGACACGAAGGGCTTCTTCATCGAGCCGACCCTCATCGAGACGGTGAACCCCCGGTTCAAGCTCATGGAGGAGGAGATCTTCGGGCCGGTCCTCACGGTCTACGTGTACGCCGACATCCGCCTCGACGAGGCCGCCGAGCTGTGCGCGTCGACGTCGCCGTACGGCCTCACCGGCGCAGTCTTCGCCCGCGATCGCGACGCGATCGCCGATCTCACGCGCCGGTTCGTGGACGCCGCGGGCAACTTCTACGTGAACGACAAACCGACGGGAGCCGTCGTCGGGCAACAGCCGTTCGGCGGCGCGCGGGCGAGCGGGACGAACGACAAGGCGGGGAGCATGGGGAACCTGCTCCGCTGGGTGTCGATGCGGGCCATCAAGGAGACGTTCGACCCGCCGACACGGTACGAATACGCCTACATGCGAGATCGCTGAGCCCCAGTTCAAAGCTTGGCGGATACCCCGGATCGGGTACATTGCGCCCGGGCATGCGGTCGCATGCCCGGTCTCAAACACCCCATCCGGAGGATCTCGATGAAGAAGATCGTCGTCGCCCTTGCCGCGCTCGCGTTCGCGGCGCCCGTGTTCGCGCAGCAGCAGCAGCAGCCGACGGATCACCGCGCCCAGTTCGGCCTCGGCGTCTCCATCATCCCGCTCCTGCCGACGACGCAGAGCGTCGCCCTCTCCCCGACGATCGAGGTGTACGTCCCGATCCAGGCGGGCCCGAACCTCCGCATCGAGCCGTCGCTCGGCATCCACACGAACGACCAGCCGACGGCGAGCGGCCAGCCCGACCGGAGCAACATCACCCTCGGCGTGGGCGTCTTCGTGCAGCAGAAGGTCGCGGTGCCGGTGGACCTCTACGTCGGCGGCCGCCTCAAGCTGAACTTCGCCAGCACGAACCCCGGCGACTCCGGCACCGACTTCATCATCGCCGCGGCCGCTGGCGGCGAGTACTACCTCGTCCCGAAGTTCTCGGTCGGTCTCGAGGGGCAGCTCGGCTTCTACTCGAACTCGAGCGTCTCCGGCGACGACTCGGGCTTCTTCACCAACGGCCTCGGCTTCCTCCGGGTCTACTTCTAGGCCGTCGCGCAGCATCTGGGCCCGCCGCTCCCCCGCGGGGCGGCGGGCCCTGCTATTTTCCGAGGGATGCAGCGGAAGCTCCCCGCGAGCGTCGCGACCGCAGTCGCCGCCCTCCTCCTCGTCACGGCGATCCAGGTCGCCGCCGTCGTCGCCCTCGGCCTCCAGCAGCAGGTCGGACGGCCGCAGGCGCTCTTCAGCGCCGCGCTCGTCGTGCTCCTCGTCACCGGGCTCGTCCGCCGGTGGCGGCTCGCGTGGCTCTGGGGCCGCTACCTCCCGATCTTCCTCGCGATCGTCATCGCGGGCGTGCTCCTCTGGAGCTGGCGGAGCCTGCCCCCGCTGAAGCTCGCCCTCGGGCTCCTGCTGTTCGCGGTGCCGCTCGGCGTCGCGGGCGTCGCGCTCGGACGGCCCACTGCGTTCGAGTGGTTCCGGCTGGTGTGCCCGGAGTGCGGGGCGCGGAGCGGGCGCGGCGACCTCCTGCTCCGGAACGTCCGCTGCCCCCGGTGCGGCGACGTCTTCTAGGTACGCGCCGCCGGGAGCGACACGCGGAACACCGTCCCATCCGCTGCGCTCTCCACCGTGATCGTGCCGCCGTGCGCCGCGGCGATCCGGCGCGCGAGCGCGAGCCCGAGCCCCACCCCGCCCGTCCCGCGGGCGCGGCTCCGGTCCGTCCGGAAGAACGGGGTGAACAGCCGGGGCAGGTCGGCCGGATCGATCCCGATCCCGCGGTCGCGCACTTCGAGCTCGACGGCCCCGGTCCGCGCGCGGGCTGCGAGCGTGACGGGCGCCGGCGCCTCGGAGTACTTCGCCGCGTTGTCGAGGAGGTTCAGGACGAGCCGGCGGAGGAGCCCCGCGTCCCCGTCGAGGGGCGGGAGGTCGGGCTCGACCGCGAGCTCGAGCGTCCGGCCCGGCCACGCCTCCCGGAAACGCTCCACCGCGGCGGCGACGACGCCGGCCGGGTCGAGCCGCTCCTTCCGGAGCGGGAGGGCTGCCCCGCCCGCGATGAGGTCGAGCCGCGCGGCCGAGAGCACGTCCGCGACGAGCCGGTCGAGCTCGTCGAGGTCCGCGCCGATCTCGGCGAGGTACCGGCGCGCCTTCTCGAGGTCGCCCTCCGCGGCGAGCTCGAGCGCGACCCGGATCCGCGCGAGCGGCGTCCGCAGCTCGTGCGAGACGTTCGCGAGGAGCTCCTGCTCGCCGCGGACGAGCCGCTCGAGCCGGCCTGCCATCTCGTCGAACGCTCTCCCGAGCGCGCCGACCTCTCCGCGCGCCCGCACGTTGGCGCGCGCGGAGAGATCGCCGCCACCGAGCGCCTCGGCGGCGCGCGTGAGCTGCTCCACCGGCGCCGCGATGGAGCGCGCGAGGGGGGCCGATCCGATGGCGAGCGCGACGAGCACGGCCGCGAGCACGAGCAGGGGGCGGCGGGGGTCGGGCTGGCGCCCCGCCGAGACGAACACCGCCTGGCCGCCGCCATCCGGGAGCGGCACCGCGAAGCCCACCCCGTGGCCCCGCAGCCGGAGCGGTCCCTCGCGCGGCACGCCCGCCGGGAACGCCGGCGCGAGCGGCGGGTCGACGCTCGACGCGACGACGGCGCCGTCCGGGCCGTACACGGTCGCCTGGACGCCGAAGACGTCGCGCACGCGCTGCAGCTCGTCGGCGAGGCGCGCCGGATCGCGACGGAGCTCGGTCACGCGGTCGGCCGCGTACGCGGCGACCTTCTCCGGCTCTCGCCAGGTGCCGCGGGAGAGGGCGTACCCGACGCTGCCCACCGCGAGCGCGACCAGGACCAGGATGAGGAGCCCGTGGATGTAGACGCGCCAGAAGAGGGCGCCGTGCGGGCGCCGCCACCTGCCGCCGCACGGATCGGCTGCGCGGCTCACTCGCCCTCCGCCGCGAGCACGTACCCGGCACCGCGGACGGTCTTGATGAGGCGCGGCCGCTTGGGATCGTCCCCGAGCTTCTGGCGCAGGCGCGAGACGTGGACGTCGATCGAGCGGTCGAACGCCTCCTCCGCGCTGCCCTTCGCGAGCTCCATGAGCTGCTCGCGGGAGAGGACGCGGCCGGCGCGGCGCGCGAGCGCCTCGAGCAGCGCGAACTCGTAGGCCGTGAGGGGCAGCTCCTCGCCGTCGAGGGTGGCGCGCATCGCCGCGGGATCGACGACGAGCGCGCCGACGCGGACCGCGGTCCGCGCCGGCCCGGCCCGCCCGCGCGCGCGCCGGACGACGGCGCGGATCCGGGCGAGCAGCTCGCGGGGCGAGTACGGCTTCGCGAGGTAGTCGTCGGCGCCGAGCTCGAGCCCCATCACCCGGTCCGCCTCCTCGCCGCGCGCGGTGAGGACGATGATCGGCACGTCGGAGCGGGCGCGGAGCTCCCGGCAGACCTCGAGGCCGTCCTTCCCCGGCAGCATGAGGTCGAGCAGGACCACGTCGAACTTCCCGCCGACCGCCTCGGCGAGCCCGCGCGGGCCGTCCGCGACGTGCACCACCGCGACCCCGTGGCCCTCGAGATACTCCTTCGTCAGCGCGGCGAGGCGGCGATCGTCCTCGACGAGGAGGGCGAGGACGGGGGGCGTGGTGGTGTCCGGCACGGGGGGGATCATAGCGCTACCGCTGCATGTGCTTCTCGACCTTCGCGGTCACCTTCGCCCGCTGGTCGGGCGTCAGGATCCCGTGCGCCTCGACGCCAGCGTCGACGGCCTGGTGGGCGAAGGCGCGGAGCGCGTCGATGCGCTGATCGACGAGGGCGTGGAGCTTCGCCGCGTCGGGCTGATCGGACTTCCACTGCGCGAGCACCTCGGCGCGGGCGTCCTGCTGGCCGCTCCGGAGCTGCTGCGCCTGCGCGAGGAGGCGATCCTTGATCGCGTGGAGCTGGTCGCGCTGCGCCGGCGTCGCGTCGATCTGGTCGAGCGCCTCGTCGAGGTGCTCGGTCACCATCGCGTTCACCTGGGCGGGGTCGTGGGCGCGGTGGGCGCCGCAGCCGCCGCCCCGGAACCCGGTGAGGAGCGCGAACCCCGCCGCGGTCGCGGCGAGGAGGGCGAGGGTCTTCTTCATGGCGTCCTCCGATCCGGGCGGCTCGCCCGGGCGCGCGGCCGCCCGGGGGTGGGCGGCGGCGACGGTCGGAGCATGACGCCCGCCCGTCGAGCGGGCTTGTCGCGGGGGTGAAGAAACGTTAATTGTCCGGCGCCCCGAGCCGGTCGCGAAGGGCTTCCCCCGTGAGCCTCGTCGCCGCGAAAGACCTCTCCCTCGCCTACGGGCCGCGGGTCCTGCTCGACGGGGCCGCGTTCGCCATCGGTCCGCACGATCGCATCGGGCTCGTCGGCGCGAACGGGACCGGCAAGTCCTCGCTGATGCGGATCCTCGCCGGCCAGATCGGAGCCGACGCCGGCGAGCTCACCTTCCGCCGCGGCGCGCGCGTCGGGTACCTGCCCCAGGACGTCGCAGCGCTCCCGGACCTGCCGCTCGTGGAGGCCGTGCTCGCGAGCGTCCCCGGCCGGAGCGCGCTCGAGGAGCGGCTCGCGCAGGCGCACGCGGGCCTCGCGGCCGCGCGGTCCGAGGCGGAGCAGCTCGAGCTCGCGGGCGCGCTCGCCGAGCTGCACGACGAGCTCGATCACTTCGAGGAGCACTACGGCCGCCGGCGCGCGGAGCGCATCCTCGGCGGCCTGGGCTTCCAGCCGGCGGACGGCGACCGGCCGGCGCGGACGCTGTCCGGCGGCTGGAAGATGCGCGCCGCGCTGGCGGGGCTGCTCCTCCAGGATCCCGACCTCCTCCTCCTCGACGAGCCGACGAACCACCTCGACGTCCCGACGCTCACCTGGTTCGACGGCTTTCTCCGCGCGTCGCGCAAGGCGCTCCTCCTCGTCAGCCACGACCGCGACTTCCTGAACCGGCAGATCGATCGCGTGCTCTCGCTCGAGGTCGAGGGTCTGCGCACCTACGCCGGCAACTACGACGAGTACCGGCGCCTCCGCGCCGAGGAGGAGGAGCGGCTCCTCGCCCAGGCCGAGCGGCAGGAGGCGAAGCGCGCCCAGCTCGAGCGGTTCATCGAGCGGTTCGGCGCGAAGGCGACCAAGGCCCGCCAGGCGAAGTCGAAGGAGAAGCTCCTCGAGAAGATGGACGAGGTGCAGACCCTCGAGCACCGCGACACGCTGCGGTTCCACTTCGCCGAGGCGCCGCGGTCGGGGAAGGAGGTCCTCCGGCTCGAGGGGGTGCGCAAGGCGTTCGGGCAGCGGATCGTCTACCGGTCCCTCGACGGCGCCATCCAGCGGGGCGAGCGGATCGGCGTCATCGGCCCGAACGGCGCCGGGAAGTCCACGCTCCTCAAGCTCGCGGCGGGCGAGGCGCGGCCCGACGCCGGCGAGGTGAAGCTCGGCCACTCGGTCGTCCTGGGCTACTACGCCCAGCACCACTTCGAGAAGCCCGAGCACGCGGTGGACGGGACGTCGTCGACCGGCACCCTCGACCCGGACCGCACCATCCTCGACACGCTCTGGGACCTGGTGCCGGATCGTGGCGAGGCCTACGTCCGCTCCGTCGCGGGGTCGTTCCTCTTCTCGGGCGACGACGTCGAGAAGAAGGTCGGCGTCCTCTCCGGCGGCGAGCGCGCGCGGGTGGCGCTCGCGAAGCTGCTGCTCGTCCCGGCGAACCTGCTCGTCATGGACGAGCCCACGAACCACCTCGACCTCGACTCCTCGGAGGCGCTCATCGACGCGCTGAGGGGCTACGACGGGACGCTCCTCTTCGTCTCGCACAACCGGAGCTTCCTGAACCAGCTCGCGACGGTGATCTGGGAGGTGAAGGACGGCGGGATCCTGCCGTCGCCCGGGAACCTCGACGACTGGCTCTACCACCAGCGCCAGCTCGAGGCGGCCGCCGCGGGCGACGCCGCCGCGGCGCCCGGGAACGGCGCGCCCGCGGCGCGCGGCGGAGGGGCGGTCGCGTCGCCGCCGATGACCGAGAAGGAGCGCCGGCGCGCCGAGGCGGAGGCGCGGAACGCGCGCGCGCGGCGCGAGAAGCCCGTGCGCGACGAGATCGCGCGGCTCGAGGCGGAGATCGCGCGGCTCGAGGGCGAGGAGCGGGAGACCACCGCCGCGCTCGCCGATCCGGCCCTGTACCAGGACTTCGCGCGGGCGAAGCCGCTCATCGAGCGGCAGGCCGCCGCGAAGGCCGCGCTCGAGAAGGCGTTCTCCGCGTGGGAGGACGCGCAGGCGCGGCTCGAGGCGATGCAGGGGGCGGAGCTGCCGGGGGCGTGACCCCACACCGGCGTCGCCCGTTGCGGCCCCCTCACCCCGGCCCTCTCCCCCGGTGGGGGAGAGGGAGGACTCCATGCTGCGGTGGTGAGGCAGCCAGGGCCTGACGCCCGGCCTGAGGCCGGCTCTACTTCACCGCCTTCAGCGCGGCGTCGTAGTCCGGCTCCTGCCCGATCTCCGGCACGAGCTGGCGGTAGACGACCTTGTCGTTCTCGTCGAGGACGACGACCGCGCGGGCGGTGAGGCCGGCGAGCGGGCCGTCCTGGATGAGGACGCCGTAGTCCTTGGCGAAGTGCTTGCCGCGGATGAGCGAGAGCGTGACCACGTTCTGGAGCCCCTCCGTCGTGCAGAAGCGCTTCGCCGCGAACGGGAGGTCCGCCGAGACGACGAGGACGACGGTGTTCGGGAGCGAGCCGGCCTGCTGGTTGAACTTGCGGGTGGAGGTCGCGCACACCGAGGTGTCGAGGCTCGGGACGATGTTCAGGATCTTCTTCTTGCCCTTGTACTCGGCGAGCGTGACGTCCTTGAGGTCGCCGGTCGTGAGGGTGAAGTCGGGCGCCTTCGCGCCGACCTGGGGGAGGTCGCCGTTCGTGTGGATCGGGTTCCCCTTGAGCGTCACCTGGGCCATCGGTCGATCTCCTTCGTGCGGTCCGCCCGGTGGACGGCCGCGAGAGTTCACGTTGCGTCGCGCGAAAGAGTCCCCTCCCTCGCGCCGAGCCTGCCTTGCCTTGGGCGCCGAATGTAACCGGGGGTGGGGCCGGACGCTCGCGGGAAGGGGCGTCAGCGCCCCGTCGGGGGGCCGGAGGACGCCGGCGGCGGCAGCATGCCGCGGAGGAGCGGCGACGGGGCCCCCGGCACCGTGATCCAGAGCTGGTGCGCGGCGCGGGTGACCGCGACGTGCAGCCGCCGCCGGGCCTCCTCCGCGTCGGGGTAGGCGCGGGCGGTCGCGTCCGGGACGATCACGTAGTCGAACTCGAGCCCCTTCACGCTCGCGACGTCGGTCACGTCGACGCCCGGGCGGAAGGTGAACTTCCCGTCGAGGGCGAGGCGTGCCTCGGGGAGATCGGCGAGCAGACGGTGAATGCCCCGGGCGACGTCCGGCGCGTGGCAGACCACCGCCGCCGAGGCGCGCGGCTCGCGCTCGAGCAGGTCGCGGATCGCGCCGACGAGGAACAGGTGCGCGTGCGCCTCGGTGGGGAAGTCGAACCGGGAGACCGGCGCCCCGTCGCGGCCGGCGCGCGGCGGGCCGGCGGGCGCGATGGGGCCGAGGATCGCGTGGGCGAGCTCGGCGATGGGCCGCGGGCAGCGATAGGTCGTCTCGAGCCGGACGGTGGCGGCCCCCTCCGCGCCGAGCGCGGCGAGCGCCTCCGGCCACCCGGCGTACGACGAGAACGTCTGCTGGCTCTCGTCGCCCGCGAGCGTCACGCTCCGGCCGGCGAGGTGCTTCCCGAGGACGTACAGCTCGAACAGCGAGACGTCCTCCGCCTCGTCCACGACGAGGTGCGCGCTCCGCCTCCCGCCGACCCCGCCGCGGAGCGCGGAGAGGAAGAGGAGGATCGGGAGGTCCTCCGGATCGAGGGTCCCGGCGGCCGCCTCGGGCGTGTCCTCGTCGATCGCCTTGCCATCGAGGGTCTCGCGGCGGTCCGGGTCGACGCCGGCGAGGAGATCGTCCGACGGCGGCGCGAGCTGCAGGCGCGTGTGGCGAACGGTCTCCTCGATGGCGGTCGTCGGCAGATCTCCGCCGGCTGCCTTCACGACGGTCTCGAGGAAGCCGCGGTCGACGAACAGGTCGCCGAGCTCGCGCCGGAGCCGCGAGAGCGAGGGGCGCTCCCGCGCGACGTGCGGCCGCCGGCGCAGGATCTCGAACAGCGCCGGGTGTCGCTTCAGGCGTGCGGCGAGCGGCGGCGTGTCGCCGAAGAGGCGCGGGGGCGGCGCGCCGAACGCGCTCTGGAAGGCGCCGCGGGACCACGTGTCGAGGGTGCGCACCGGCGCCTTGTCGAACCCGAGCGGCTCGAGGAGCCGCGCCGCGAGCCGCGCCAGCCCGACCTCGGGCACCACCACCTGGAGCCGCCCGGGCGGGAAGCGGCGCGGGTCGTCGAACGCGATCCGCGCGAGCCGGTGCAGCGCGACCGTCGTCTTCCCGCTCCCGGCGGATCCGAGGACGAGGAGCGGCCGGTCCGCGGGCGCGGCGACCGCCTCGAACTGCTCGGGGTCGAGGAGCGCGGTGATGTCCGGCGCCGCGGCGCGCCCGCGGGCGCCCGCGCCGGTGCCGAGCGCGCCCTCGCGGGCCGCCGTCCCCTCCCCGCCCGCCAGGGCGGCGGTCTCGGCGGCGGCGCTGCGCCAGCGGCCGTCCCCGCCGCGCGCGACCGTCCGGGCGCCGGCCGAGACACGGGTGAGGACGCCGCGCTCGATGACGACGATCCGCCGAGCGTCGACGACGCCGGCGGAGACGCGCCCCGGGAACGGCTCCTCGAACTCCTCGCCCTCGCGGTACCGGTAGAACAGCCCCGCGACCGGCGCGAAGCGCCAGTCCACCACCCGCACCCCGGCGGCCCGGTCGACGAACGTATGGCGCCCGAGGCAGTAGTCGCGCACCTCGCCGCCCTCGCGGACACGGAGGTGGGCGAAGTACGGCGCCGCGGGATCGGGCAGCGCGTCGCCGCGCTTGCGCTCCATCACCGCGCGGACGAGCCCCATCTCCTGGAAGACCGTGGGCAGATCCTTGGGCGTCGCCTCGAGGGCCTCGTCGCGCAGGTCGCGGAGCCTCGAGACGAGATCGCCCTCGGCGCGGAGGGTCGTCCGGCGCGCCTCGAGCGCCGCCTGCACCGCGGCGAGGACCGCCTCCTCCTCCTCGACGAGCGCGCGCTCCTCGACGGAGAGCTCCGCGAGGTCCGGCGCGACGGCGCGCTCTGTCCGGTTCAGGGCCAAGTGCTGACCTTTAAGGTGTCCCGTCGGCGCCCGCACGGCGCCTCGCGAGGCGGCGAATCCTACTCGCGCCCCACCCGGTTGCGGCGAGAATCGTGGAGGTCGCACGTTGCGTCGGTGCACACCGAGGAGGGCGCCGCCGGCGCCGGTCCCGCAGTCGAGCTCCGGAGGTCGGAGAAGCCGCGCCGCCTCCCGGAAGGCGCCGAAGCCCGCAGGTGATGCACGAGGCGATCGGGCGGGAGGGCGACGAGGAGCTCGCCCGTCCGACCGGCGGGCTGATCCGTCATCGGCGGCGTCGCGCTGGTCGCGGCGCTGAACCACGCGCAGGTCGTCGCGAGCCACCGCGACCCGACCTCGCGACCGTACGTTCACGAAACCGTCACGGACGGGCGCTGCGCGGGCGCCGGCCCTCCGGTATGGTCCCGCTCGCGGGTCGCCGGGTCACGGCGGCGATCCGCGGGGCGCGCCGGCCCGACCGCCGGGCCGCGCGCCCCGCATCCCCTTTCCTCCCCGGCCGCGTCCGGTTACGTTCCACCCGCATGGATCGTCCAGCCGCGCCCGCCGGCGCCGTCGCGACGCGGCCCGTCGTGCGCGACGGCGCCGAGACCGTCGACGCCGTCGCCGTGGAGGAGCCGCTCGAGATCCGCGTCGACGGGGATCGCATCGCGACCACGATGCGGACGCCCGGGAGCGACCACGATCTCGCCCTCGGGTTCCTCCTCGCCGAGGGGATCATCGCGGGCGCGGAGGACGTCGGCTCGATGTTCCACTGCGGCCGGCCCGGCGAGGAGGGGTACGGCAACGTCCTCGACGTCACGTCCGCTGGCGGGCACCGGATCGACCCCGAGCGGATCCTCGACAGCCGGCGGTTCCTGCCGGTGAGCAGCGCCTGCGGCGTGTGCGGCCGCGAGGCGATCGACCGCCTCCTCGCGCGCGTCCCAGCCGTCGCATCGGACGCGCGCGCCGATCGCGCCCTCGTGGTCCGGGCGATGGACGCGCTCCGGCGGAGCCAGCCCGTGTTCGAGCGCACCGGCGGCCTGCACGCGGCGGTGCTCGTCGGCGCCGGCGGCGAGGTGCTCGCCGCCGCCGAGGACGTCGGGCGCCACAACGCGGTGGACAAGGTCGTCGGCGCGCTGCTCCGGCAGGGCGTGCTCGGCGCGCGCGCGACCGCGTCCGGCCGGCCCGTGGTGCTCGCCGTGAGCGGGCGGGCGGGGTTCGAGATCGTGCAGAAGGCGGCGGTCGCGGGCGTGCCGGTCGTCGCGAGCGTCTCCGCGCCGTCGTCGCTCGCGGTGGACCTCGCCGTCCGGGCCGGCGTGGCGCTGCTCGGCTTCGTACGTGGCGAGCGCATGAACGTCTACGCGCACGCGTGGCGCGTCGACGCCACGGCCTCGTGCCCACGCTGACCGACGTTGCGTAACGCCGCAGGGCCCCCCAGCTTTTCCGGCGAGGGGGTACGTCTCCATGGCGAAGCTTCCGGTCGTTCCGGAGTGGCCCGTGCTGCGGCAGCTGCGTTCCGGCGACGCGGCGGGCCTCGGCGCCACCGCCGCGAGCGCGCGGACCCGCGAGCTCGCGCCGCGCACCGCGTCCGCGGACCGCGTCGCGCGGTCCGTCTGCCCGTACTGCGCGGTCGGCTGCGGCCAGCTCGTCTACGTGAAGGACGAGAAGATCATCGACATCGAGGGCGATCCCGACTCCCCCGTGTCGCAGGGCTGCCTGTGCCCCAAGGGCGCGGCGACCTTCCAGCTCGTCACGGGATCTCACCGCCTCGACCACGTGCTCTACCGCCGGCCGGGCGGGACGGAGTGGGAGCGTATCCCCCTCGACCAGGCGATGGAGATGGTGGCGCAGCGGGTCAAGAAGACGCGGGAGGAGACCTGGCAGGAGCGGATCGAGGAGCCGGGCGCGGAGCACGAGGGCGCCCTCGTTCGCCGCACGCTCGGCATCGCGCACCTCGGCGGCGCGACCCTCGACAACGAGGAGAACTACCTCATCAAGAAGCTGTTCAGCGCGCTCGGCGTCGTGCAGGTGGAGAACCAGGCCAGGATTTGACACAGCTCCACGGTCCCCGGTCTGGGGATCTCCTTCGGCCGCGGCGGCGCCACGACGTTCCCGGCGGACCTGCAGAATTCGGACTGGATCGTCGTCCAGGGCTCGAACATGGCCGAGTGCCACCCGGTGGCGTTCCGCTGGGTGATGGAGGCGAAGAACCGCGGCGCCACGATCATCCACGTGGACCCGCGGTTCACGCGCACGAGCGCGGTCGCCGACCTGCACGTGCCCATCCGCCCCGGCTCGGACATCGCGTTCCTGGGCGGGATCGTCCGGCACGTCCTCGAGCACGACCTCTGGTTCAAGGAGTACGTCGAGAACTACACGAACGCGTCGACGATCATCGACGAGGGCTTCAAGGACACCGAGGAGCTGGAGGGCTTCTTCAGCGGCTTCGACGCGAAGACGAACAAGTACTCCTGGGACACGTGGAAATACGAGGGCATCGACGGCGTCGTCCCGGCCGCCGGGCACAAGGAGGTGTACGGCGAGAAGGGCGCCGGCCGGCACGACCTGCGCGGCACGAAGATGCTGCAGCGGAAGACCGATCCGATGCTCCAGCACCCGCGGTGCGTGTTCCAGCTCCTCAGGAAGCACTTCGCCCGGTACACGCCCGAGATGGTGGAGGAGACCTGCGGGATCCCGAAGGCCGTGTTCCTGCAGGTCGCCGAGACGCTCGCCCGGAACTCCGGCCGGGACCGGACCGGCGCGTTCTGCTACGCCGTCGGGTGGACGCAGCACACCGTCGGCGTGCAGTACATCCGGACGGCGGCGATCCTCCAGCTGCTCCTCGGCAACATGGGGCGGCCCGGGGGCGGGATCATGGCGCTCCGCGGCCACGCATCGATCCAGGGGTCGACCGACATCCCGACGCTCTTCGACCTGCTCCCGGGCTACCTGCCGATGCCGCACGCGGTGCTGCCCGATCGCGGCCTCGACCAGTACGTGAACAACAACGCGTCGGGCACCGGCTGGTGGAGCGAGTTCCGCAAGTACGCCGTCTCGCTCTGCAAGGCGTGGTTCGGCACGGCGGCCACCGCGGAGAACGACTGGCTCTTCGACACGCTCCCGCGCCTGTCCGGGAACCACTCGCACATGACGACCGTCTCCGAGATGGCGGACGGGAAGGTGAAGGGCTACTTCGTGATGGGCGAGAACCCCACCGTCGGCTCGATGAACGGGGCGCTCCACCGCGAGGGGCTCCGCAAGCTCGACTGGCTCGTCGTGCGGGACTTCACGCTCATCGAGACCGCGGAGTTCTGGCGTACGGCACCCGAGATCGCGCGCGGCGAGGTGCGGACCGAGGACATCCGGACCGAGGTCTTCTTCTTCCCTGCCGCGACGCACACGGAGAAGGACGGCTCGTTCACCAACACCCAGCGGATGCTGCAGTGGCACCACAGGGCCATCGAGCCGTCGGGGGACTGCCGCAGCGAGCTGCACTTCGTCTTCCACCTCGGGAGACGCCTCAAGGAGCTGTACGCCGCCTCGCGCGACGAGAAGGACCGCGCGATCCAGGCGCTCACCTGGGACTACCCGACCCACGGGCGGACCGCGGAGCCGAGCGCCGAGGCGGTGCTGAAGGAGGTGAACGGCTACACCGTCGCCGACGGCAAGCCGGTGGCCGGGTTCACGGAGCTGAAGGCCGACGGGTCCACGGCGTGCGGCTGCTGGATCTACTCCGGATGCTTCAAGGACGGCGTGAACCAGCCGGCGCGGCGCAAGCCGCAGTCCGAGCAGCACTGGGTCGCGCCCGAGTGGGGATGGGCGTGGCCGTCCAACCGGCGGATCCTCTACAACCGCGCCTCCGCGGATCCGGAGGGGCGTCCCTGGTCGGAGCGGAAGCGCTACGTCTGGTGGGACGAGGAGAAGCGGCTCTGGACCGGCTACGACGTGCCGGACTTCATCAAGGACCGGGCGCCCTCGTACCGGCCCGCCCCGGACACCGAGGGCATCGCGGCGATCTCCGGCATCGATCCCTTCATCATGCAGGCGGACGGGAAGGGCTGGCTGTTCGCGCCCTCCGGCCTGCTCGACGGGCCGTTCCCCACGCACTACGAGCCGCAGGAGTCGGTCGTCGAGAACCCGCTCTATCCGCAGCAGTGCAACCCCGCGCGGATGGAGTGGCACCGGCGGGAGAATCCGTACCACGCCGCGTACGGCGACCCGCGCTTCCCGTACATCCTCACCACCTACCGGCTCACCGAGCACCACACCGCGGGCGGCATGAGCCGGTGGCTCACGTGGCTCTGCGAGCTGCAGCCCTCGATGTTCTGCGAGGTGTCGCGCGAGCTCGCCGCCGAGAAGGGGCTGCGGAACGGCGGCTGGGCGACGATCACCACGGCGCGGGGGGAGATCGAGTGCCGCGTCCTCGTGACCGCCCGGCTCCGGCCGCTGCGCGTGAGGGGCCGGACCGTCCACACCATCGGGCTGCCCTACCACTGGAGCTACGTCGGTCGCGTTCGCGGCGATCCGGCCAACGAGCTCATCGAGTTCGTCGCCGACCCGAACGTCTCGATCCAGGAGGACAAGGCGCTCACCGGCACGATCCGCGCCGGCCGCCACTCGCAGGGGCGGAGGTCGGCGACCGACGGCGAGGAGCTCCGCCGGCCCGAGCCGCAGGTGCTCCCGCCGCGCGACCTCCCCGGCCTGCACGCCGTGAAGCGCAACCCGCCCGTCGAGCCGAAGAGGTGACGCGATGCAGGAGATGGGCTTCTTCACCGACACGACGCTCTGCATCGGCTGCAAGGCCTGCGAGGTCGCGTGCAAGCAGTGGAACCAGCTCCCGGACGACGGCTTCGACTTCCTCGGGATGAGCTACGACAACACCGGCCACCTCGGCGCCTCGACCTGGAGGCACGTGGCCTTCGTGGAGCGCCCGGCGGAGCTGCCTGGCCAGGGCAGCCCGCGCGACGGCGTGGAGGCCGGCCACCGCGCCTTCGCGGAGCTGGCGCCGCTCGGCCAGGCCGGCCCGACCACGCTGCTCCACGACATCGCGCCGACCCAGATCCAGACGCCGGTGCCGCTCGGGCCGACCCAGCAGGCGCTCTCGAAGTTCTCCTGGCTGCTCCTCTCGGACGTCTGCAAGCACTGCGAGCGCGCGGGCTGCCTCGAGGCGTGCCCCACCGGGGCGATCATCCGCACCGAGTTCGGCTCGGTCTACGTGCAGCCGGACGTCTGCAACGGGTGCGGCTACTGCGTGTCGGCGTGCCCGTTCGGCGTCGTCGAGCGGCGCCTCGACGACGGGCGCGCGTGGAAGTGCACGCTCTGCTACGACCGCCTCAAGGGCGATCTCGTGCCCGCGTGCGCGAAGGCGTGCCCCACGGCGTCGATCCAGTTCGGGCCGCTCGACGCGCTGCGCGAGCGCGCCGCGAAGCGGGTCGAGCAGCTCCGGACGCGCGGCGTGGACCAGGCGTACCTGTACGGCGCGGACGCGGAGAGCCAGCCCGGCACCGAGGGGTTGCACGCGTTCTTCCTGCTCTGCGATCGACCCGAGGTCTACAACCTGCCGCCCGATCCGGTGGTGCCCACCGCGAAGATCGTCCGGAGCTGGAAGTCGATGGCGGCCGGCGTCCTGTCGCTCGCGGCGCTCGCGGTCGGCGCCGTCTTCTCGGCGAGGAGGGTGTGATGGATCCGCTCCGCGAGGCGATGACGAGCCGGGACGGCCGGGACATCGATCCCCACGTCGGGGCGCTGGCGGGCGAGGCCGCGCAGCAGCGCGTGAGGCATCCGGATCGCATGCCGCACGAGGAGCAGGAGGCGGAGCGCGTCACGCCGGCGCCGCAGGCAGTCGAGGAGCCGGAGGGGCCGTCGTACTACGGCCTCCCGGTCCTCAAGGAGCCGGTCTGGCGCTGGGAGATCCCGGCCTACATGTTCGTGGGCGGCCTCGCCGGCGCCTCCGCCGTTCTCGGCGCCGCCGCCACGCTCGCGGGTGGGCGCGGGACGTCGACGCTCGTCCGGCGTTGCCGGCTCGTCGCGGCGGGCGGCGCCGCCGCGAGCGCGGCGCTGCTCATCAAGGACCTCGGGCGCCCGGCGCGGTTCTTCGCGATGCTGCGCGTGTTCCGCCCGACCTCGCCCATGAGCATGGGGAGCTGGATCCTGTCGGGGTTCGGGGCCTGCGCGGGCCTCGCGGCGCTCCCCGGGAACGTGCCCGGCGCGCGGGCGCTCGCGCCGCTCGCCGGGCCGGCGAGCTACGGCGCGGCCGCTCTCGGGCTGCCGCTCGTCGGGTACACCGGCGTCCTCATCGCGAACACCGCCGTCCCGATCTGGCAGCAGACCCGGAACACGCTCCCGGTGCTGTTCGCGTTCTCCGGCGCGGTCAGCGCCGGCGCGTTGATGGACCTCTGGCGGACGCCCGGCGCGGGCGGGGAGATGGCGCACCGGTTCGGGCTCGTCGCGAAGGGCGCCGAGCTGGCGCTCTCGAACGCGCTCCACCACGAGGCGCGGGTCGTGCCGCGCGTCGAGCGCGCCCTCCGCACCGGCCGCGGCGGCGCGCTCCTCACGGCGGCGCGCCTGCTGCTCGCCGGGTCCGCGATCCTCGACCTCCTGCCGGGACGGCGGGGGGGCGGCCTGCGCCGCACCGCGTCGGGCGCCCTCGCGCTCGCCGGCACCATCGCGATCCGCTTCGGGGTCGTCGCCGCGGGGCGTGCCTCCGCGCGGGATCCCCACGCGACGTTCGAGATGCAGCGCGCCGGGCGCGGCGCGGCCGAGCTCGCTACGAAGGAGGAGGCCGCCCCCTCGATGCCCGCCCTCCCCGGCATCGACGCGACCGGGAAGGAGGCCTCCCAGCATGGAGCCGCTCCGTGAGCTCGCGGCGCCGGCCAGCCGCTCGACGCCGGCGGCGACCCTGGCCGACGCCCAGGGTCGCCTCATCCGCTACCTCCGCATCTCCCTCACGGACCGGTGCAACTTCCGGTGCACGTACTGCTCCCCTGCGGAGCACGAGGCCCCCGACGGCCTGCTCTCGCGCGCGGAGCTCGCCCACCTCGTCCGGCTGTTCGCGGGGCTCGGAGTCCGCCGCATCCGGCTCACCGGCGGTGAACCCACCCTCCGCAAGGACGTGGTCGAGATCGTGGCCGACGCCGCCGCCACGCCCGGGATCGAGGACGTCGCGATCACCACGAACGGCCACCGGCTCGACGAGCTCGTCGCCCCGCTGGCGCGCGCCGGCCTCGGCGCGCTCAACGTCTCGCTCGACACGCTCGTGCCGGACCGGCTTCACGGCGTCTCCGGGAAGGCCGCGCGGCTCGAGCGCATCCTCGCCGGGATCGACGCGGCGGCCGGCCGCTTCCGCTCGCTCAAGCTCAACACGGTGGTCATGCGCGGCGTGAACGAGGACGAGCTCGGCGCGCTCGTGCGATACGCCTGGGATCGAGGAGCGCTCCCGCGGTTCATCGAGCAGATGCCGTTCGGCGGGGGGACGCCCGTCCCGCTCGCGGAGGTGCGGCGGCGGCTCGAGGCCGAGGGGTTCGCGCTCTCCCCGGATCCGTGGCGAGGCTGGGGACCGGCGCGGCACATGCGCGCCCGCGACGGCGACGGCCGCGAGGGGCTCGTCGGGTTCATCGGCGCGATGACGGAGAACTTCTGCGAGGACTGCAACCGCGCGCGCGTCGCCGCCGATGGTGGGTTCCAGGCCTGCCTGGGAGGGCAGGACCGCGTGAACCTGCGGGACCTGCTGCGCGCGGGGGCGGACGACGCCGAGATCGCGGCGTCGGTGCGAGGTGCGCTCGCGGCGAAGGCGCCGCGGCATCACATGGACGAGGCGGGGGCGAGGCTGGTACTGCTGCCGATGCGCGGCATCGGAGGGTAGCGGCTCCCTCCGCCCGAGGGGAGGGTGTCATGACGAAGAATCGCTGGGCCATCGCGGCGGCCGGGACCATCGCGATGGCGTGCCTCGGGACGGTCTACTCCTGGAGCCTGTTCACGCAGCCGCTCATCGCGGCGTTCGGCTGGTCCAACTCGACGACCACCTGGGCGTTCGCCCTCGCCATCTTCTTCCTCGGCGTCGGCGCGATCATCGGCGGGCGCTGGCAGGACCGGCGGGGCCCGAGGCCGGTGGCGATCACCGGCGTGGTGCTCTGGGGCATCGGCAACGTCCTCGCCGGCCTCGGCACGGCGAAGCTCGGCGCGCCCTGGATCTACGTGACCTACGGCGTGCTCGGCGGGCTCGGGCTCGGGCTCGGGTACGTGACGCCCGTCGCGGCGGTGACCAAGTGGTTCCCCGACAAGCGCGGCCTCGGGAGCGGCATGGTGGTGATGGGCTTCGGCCTCGGCGCGTTCATCTACAACAACGTCCTCAAGTCCGTGCCGGCGTTCGCGGCGGTGTCGAAGGAGGCCGGGCAGGTGATCGCCGCGCGCGCGGGCGGCGCGACGGGGATGCTCTCCGCGGGCTCGGTCTCGACGCTCATGTCCACCTTCATCTGGTCCGGCGTCATCTACGCCATCATCGGCGGGATCTGCGCCTCGCTGGTGCGGAACCCGGCCGCCGCGGCCGCGCCGCTGCCGGCCTCGGCGCCGGCGGTACCGGCGGCGGCCGCGTCCACGACCACCGCGGCCGGCACCGCGCGCCCGACCGGCACGCCCACCGCGGCCCGCGACTACCCGTCGTCCGAGGCGCTCCGGACGCCGCAGTTCTGGGCGCTCTGGGCCATGCTGTTCCTGAACGTCACCGCGGGCATCCTCTTCATCTCCAACGCCGTGCCGATCATGCGCGAGCTCACCGGCGCAGCGCCGGCGACGGCGCTCGCGGTGTACGGCTTCATCGCGCTGTTCAACGGCCTCGGGCGCTTCTTCTGGGGCGCGGTGTCCGACCGGATCGGCCGGAACCTCGCCTACGTGCTCATCTACGGCACCCAGGTCGTGATCTTCTTCGTGGTCGGAGGCGTGCACGCGCTGCCCGCCGTCGCGACCCTGTTCGCGATCGTGCTCCTCGACTACGGCGGCGGGTTCGGGACGATGCCGTCGTTCACCGCCGACTACTTCGGCACCAAGTACATGGGCGTGAACTACGGGTGGATCCTGCTCGCGTGGGGCGTCGGCGGCATCGTCGGGCCGATCTTCGTCGCCCGGGTGAAGGACGTGACCGGGTCGTTCTCCGGCGCGCTGCCCATCATCGCGATCATGCTGCTCGTCGCGATGATCCTGCCCATCGTGACGCGGCGGCCGGGGACGGCGCGCGACCGCGAGCACCGGTGGCGGCACCTCATGCCGCCGCGCCGGGTGCACGCGTAGCTCGGGGCCGGGCGGGAGAGGGCCGGCGGCGCACCGCGCCCCGCCGGCCCTCGACGCCGGAGCCGGCGGGCCGCGCCCTACGGCGGGAGGACGGTGTCGCCGTACGACAGGTACCGGTCGACCGCCTGGGCCGCCTGCCGGCCCTCGCGGATCGCCCAGACCACGAGCGACTGGCCGCGGGACATGTCGCCGGCGGCGAAGATGCCGGGGACGCTCGTCATCTTGGTCGCGTCGGTCCACACGTTGCCGCGATCGTCGAGCTTCACGCCGAGCTGCTGGACCATGGGCTTCTCGGGGCCGACGAAGCCCAGCGCGAGGAGCACGAGGTCCGCCGGGATGATCCGGTCCGTCCCCGGGATCTCCTTCGGGCCGAAGCGGCCGTCGGGGCCCTTCGCCCACTCGACCTCGACGATGTGCAGCTCCTTCACGCGCCCGCTCGCGTCCCCGAGGAAGCGCTTCGTCAGCGCGCAGAAGCGGCGCGGGTCCTGGCCGAAGAGGGCCTTCGCCTCTTCCTGGCCGTAGTCGGTCTTGAGGACCTTCGGCCACTGCGGCCACGGGTTGTCGGCGGCGCGCACGTCCGGCGGGCGGGCCAGGATCTCGAGCTGCACGACGCTCTTCGCGCCGTGGCGGATCGAGGTGCCCACGCAGTCGGTCCCGGTGTCGCCGCCGCCGATGACGACGACGTGCTTCCCCTTCGCGGAGATGTACGTCCCGTCCGCGTGGTTCGAGTCGAGGAGCGACTTCGTGTTCGCGTGGAGGAACTCCATCGCGAGGTGGATGCCCTGCAGGCTGCGGCCCTCGACCGGCAGGTCGCGCGCCTGCGTGGCCCCGCCGCAGAGGACGACCGCGTCGTAGTCCTTCGGGAGCCGGTCGGCCGGGACGTGCTTGCCGATCTCGGTCTCGGTGACGAACCGGACGCCCTCGTCCGCCATGAGCTTCACGCGGCGCTCGACGACCTTCTTGTCGAGCTTCATGTTCGGGATGCCGTACATGAGCAGCCCGCCGATGCGATCGGACCGCTCGAACACGGTGACCGCATGTCCCGCGCGGTTGAGCTGCTGCGCCGCCGCGAGTCCGGCCGGCCCCGACCCGACGATGGCGACCCGCTTCCCGGTGCGCACCGGGGGCGGCTGCGGCTTCACGAGCCCCTTCTCGAAGGCGCGGTCGATGATCTCCTGCTCGATGAGCTTGATCGTGACCGGCGGCTCGTTGATGCCGAGCGTGCAGCTCCCCTCGCACGGCGCCGGGCACACGCGCCCGGTGAACTCGGGGAAGTTGTTCGTCTTCGCGAGGCGGATGTACGCCTCCTCCCACTGGCCGCGGTAGACGAGGTCGTTCCACTCCGGGATGAGGTTGTTCACCGGGCAGCCCGACGCCATGCCGGCGATGAGCTTCCCCGTGTGGCAGAACGGGATCCCGCAGTCCATGCAGCGGGCGCCCTGCTGGCGGAGGCTCTCCTCCGTGTACGGAGGGTGATCCTCGCCCCAGTCCTTGATGCGCTCCAGCGGAGACCGCTCGTGCTTCGGCTCCCGCGGGTACTCCATGAATCCGGTCGGCTTTCCCATATTTCCCGATTGCCCTGAGCCCTTCGACTTCGGGCCCGCTTCGCGTGCCCTACGCTCAGGGCAGGCGGAGTCGAAGAATGTCCTAGTTGCCGCCCACGCGGGCCTCGTCGTGCGCGTTCTCCTCGAACGCGGCCAGCTCCGCCTCCTCCGGCGAGAGCCCCTTCTCGCGCATCCGCGCCTGGGCCTCCAGCACGCGGCGGTAGTCGTGCGGGACGACGCGCACGAGCTTCGCCGCCGTGCCGCTCCAGTCGGAGAGCAGCTTGCGCGCGTACGTGCTCTCGGTGAGCGTCGCGTGCTGCTCCACGAGGGCGCGGACGTCGGCGAGCTCCGCCGGATCCTCGAGCTTCGAGAGGCCGACCATCTGCTTGTTGCAGCGGGTCGCGAACTGGCCGTCGCCGTCGAGCACGTAGGCGATGCCGCCCGACATGCCCGCCGCGAAGTTCCGGCCCGCCGGGCCGAGCACCACGACCTTGCCGCCGGTCATGTACTCGCACCCGTGATCGCCGACACCCTCCACGACGGCGGTCACGCCGGAGTTCCGGACCGCGAACCGCTCGCCGGCGAGGCCGCGGATGAAGACCTGGCCGCCCGTGGCGCCGTACAGCGCCACGTTGCCGACGATCATGTTGTCCTCGGGGACGTACGTCGCCTCGCGCGGCGGGAAGACCACGATGCGGCCGCCGGAGAGCCCCTTGCCGCAGTAGTCGTTCGAGTCGCCCTCGAGGACGAGGGTCATGCCCCGGGGGACGAACGCGCCGAACGACTGGCCCGCCGAGCCCCTGAAGTGGAACTGGATGGTGTCGTCCGGGAGGCCGGCGGGGCCGTAACGCCGCGTCACCTCCGAGCCGGTCATCGTGCCGACGACGCGGTTCGTGTTCCGGATCGGGAGCGTCGCGCGGACCGGCTTCTTCTGCTCGAGCGCCGGCTTCGCGAGGTCGAGCAGCACCGTGGCGTCCAGCGTCTTGTCGATCCCGTGGTCCTGCGGGATCTGGCAGGTCCGGCCGTAGTGCTTCGGCACCGTGGGCTTGAACAGGATCCGGCTGAAGTCGAGGTTCCGGGCCTTCCAGTGGTCGACGGCCCGGCGCATCTCGATCCGCTCGGACCGGCCCACCATCTCGTCGATGGTCCGGTACCCTAGCTCGGCCATGTACTCGCGGACCTCCTGCGCGATGAAGCGCATGAAGTTCACGACATGGGCGGGGTCGCCCATGAACTTGGCGCGGAGCTTCGGGTCCTGCGTCGCGACGCCCACCGGGCAGGTGTTGAGGTGGCAGGCGCGCATCATGATGCAGCCGAGCACGACGAGCGGCGCGGTGGCGAAGCCGAACTCCTCGGCGCCGAGGAGCGCGCCGATCACGACGTCGCGGCCGGTCTTCAGCTGGCCGTCCACCTCGACGACGATGCGCGAGCGCAGGTCGTTCATCACGAGCACCTGGTGCGTCTCGGCGAGGCCGAGCTCCCAGGGGATGCCCGCGTGCTTGATGGAGGTGAGCGGCGAGGCGCCCGTGCCGCCGTCGTGGCCGGAGATGAGCACCACGTCGGCGTGGGCCTTGGCGACCCCGGCGGCGATGGTGCCGACGCCGACCTCGGCCACGAGCTTCACGCTGATGCGCGCGCGGTGGTTCGCGTTCTTGAGGTCGTGGATGAGCTGCGCGAGGTCCTCGATCGAGTAGATGTCGTGGTGCGGGGGCGGCGAGATGAGGCCCACGCCCGGCGTCGAGTGCCGGACCTTCGCGATCCAGGGATAGACCTTCGAGCCGGGGAGCTGGCCGCCCTCGCCCGGCTTCGCGCCCTGGGCCATCTTGATCTGCAGCTCGCGGGCGTTGACGAGGTACTGGCTCGTCACGCCGAAGCGGCCCGACGCGACCTGCTTGATCGCCGAGTTCTTCGAGTCGCCGTTCGGGAGCGGCTCGTAGCGCGACGGATCCTCGCCGCCCTCGCCGGTGTTCGACTTGCCGCCGATGCGGTTCATCGCGACGGCGAGCGCCTCGTGGGCCTCCTTCGAGATCGAGCCGTAGCTCATCGCGCCGGTCTTGAAGCGGCGCATGATCGAGTCGACCGGCTCCACCTCGTCGACCGGCACCGGCTTCGCGCCAGGGAGCAGATCCATGAGGCCGCGCAGCGTCGCCAGGTCCTTCGACTGGTTGTCGACGAGGGCGGTGTACTCCTTGAACAGCTTGTAGTCGCCGGTCCGGCAGGCGAACTGCAGCTTGTGGATCGTCTCGGGGTTGAAGAGGTGGTGCTCGCCGCCGGCGCGGTACTTGTACTGGCCGCCCGCGGGCAGGCTCGTGTGGTAGATGGGCCGCTTCGGCGGGAAGCCGCGCTCGTTGCGGAGCCGGGCCTCCTTCGCGACCACGTCGATGCCGACGCCGCCGACGCGGGTCGCGGTCCAGGTGAAGTACTCGTCGATGAAGTCCTGGTTCAGGCCGATGGCCTCGAACACCTGGGCGCCGTGGTAGCTCTGGATCGTGCTGATCCCCATCTTGGAGATCACCTTCACGATGCCCTTGTTCACGGCCTTCACGTACTTCTTCTCGGCCTCGTAGGCGGGGCCGGGGATGAGGCCCTGCTTCACCTGATCGTGGATGGTCTCGAAGGCGAGGTAGGGGTTCACCGCCGACGCGCCGTAGCCGACGAGGAGCGCGAAGTGGTGCACCTCGCGCGGCTCGCCGGACTCGAGGACGAGGCCGATGCGCGTGCGCGTCCCCTCGCGGATGAGGTGGTGGTGCACCGCGGAGACGGCGAGGAGCGACGGGATCGGCGCGTCGTCCGCGTCGTGGCCGCGATCGGAGAGGATGATGATGTTCGCGCCCTCGGCGATGGACTCCGAGACCTTCCAGCGCACGTCCTCGAGCGCCTTGCGGAGGGCGGCGCCGCCGCCGCTCGCCTTGAACAGGATCGGGAGGGTGACCGCCCTGAGCCCCTTCGCGGCGAGCCCGCCGTCGAGGGCCCGGATCTTCTCGAGCTCCTCGTTCCGGACGACCGGCGTCGGGAGCGCGAGCTGGCGGGCGGACTCCGGCGTCGGCTCGAGGAGGTTGCCCTCCGGGCCGACGGCGGTCTCCACCGCCATGATGATCTCCTCGCGGATCGCGTCGACCGGCGGGTTCGTCACCTGCGCGAAGAGCTGCTTGAAGTAGCCGAACAGCGGCTGCGGCTTGTCGGAGAGGACCGCGAGCGGCGTGTCGGTGCCCATGGAGCCGATCGGCTCGGTGCCGTCGCTCGCCATGGGCGTGATGAGCATCTTCACGTCCTCGGCGGTGTAGCCGAAGACCTCCTGCCGCCGGAGCACCGTCTCGTGGTCCGGCTCGATGACCCGGGCCGGCTTCGGCAGCTCGTCGAGCCGCACGGTGTACTGCGAGACCCACTCCGCGTACGGCTGCTCCTTCGCGATCCGCTCCTTGAGCTCGTCGTCGGAGACGATCCGCTGCTCCTCCGTGTCGACGAGGAAGATCCGGCCGGGCTGGAGCCGCCCCTTCCTCAGGATCCTCTCGGGCGGGATGTCGAGGACGCCGACCTCCGACGCCATCACGACGAGGTCGTCCTTCGTCACGTAGTAGCGCGACGGGCGGAGCCCGTTCCGGTCGAGGACCGCGCCGACGCGGACGCCGTCGGTGAACGCGATGGACGCGGGGCCGTCCCACGGCTCCATGACGCACGAGTGGAACTCGTAGAACGCGCGCTTCGTCGGGCTCATCGTCTCGTGCCGGTTCCACGGCTCCGGCACCATCATCATCATGGCGTGCGGCAGCTCGCGGCCCGAGAGCGTGAGGATCTCGAGCACGTTGTCGAACATCGCCGAGTCGGAGCCCTCGGTGTCGACGACGGTGAGGATCTTCTGGAGGTCCGCGCCGAACAGCTTGGACTTCATCATCGACTGGCGCGCGTGCATCCAGTTGATGTTGCCCCGCAGCGTGTTGATCTCGCCGTTGTGGGAGATGTAGCGGTACGGGTGGGCGCGCGACCAGGACGGGAAGGTGTTGGTCGAGAAGCGCGAGTGCACCATCGCGAGGCCCGACACGACCGCCGGCTGGGCGAGGTCGAGGTAGAACTCGCGGAGCTGCCCCGCGTTCAGCATGCCCTTGTAGACGATGGTCTTCCAGGAGAGCGACGGGACGTAGAAGTGCGTCCGGCCCGGGATCGCCGAGCGGGACACCTTCTTCTCGACGCCGCGCCGGACGACGTACAGCTTGCGCTCGAAGGCGGCCTCGTCGGCGATGCCCGCGCCGCGCCCCACGAAGATCTGGCGGATGACCGGCTGGCTCGCCTTCGCCGTCGGGCCGAGGGCGCCGTTGTCGGTGGGGACGTCGCGCCACCCGAGGACGTGCTGGCCCTCCGCGCGGACGACCTCCTCGAAAGCGCGCAGGCACGCGTCGCGGCCGGCGGGGTTCGGCGGGAGGAACACCATGCCGGCGGCGTACGCGCCGGGCGCGGGGAGGCTCACGCCGGCCTTCTTCATCTCGGCGGCGAGGAACGCGTGCGGCGTCTGGAAGAGGATGCCCGCGCCGTCGCCCGTGTTCTTCTCGGCGCCGACCGCGCCGCGGTGCTCGAGGTTCACGAGCACCTCGAGCGCCTGCTCCACGATGTCGTGGGTCGCGCGGCCCTTGATGTCGACCACGAAGCCGAACCCGCAGGCGTCCTTCTCGTTCTGGGGATCGTACAGGCCCTGCCGCGGGGGATAGCCGGTCTCGCTCATTTCACCTTCGTCCTTCGGGAGAAGCAGTGCCCGGCCGCGCGCGAGGTCCGCGCCCGACCGATGCCATCGAGGGATGTTCGGGATGATTCACCCAGCGTTCCGCGGTACCGCCTCGGCCGGCACCGCGGGCGCCGCGTCCGGACCGCGGACGCGCGCACCACTCGTCTTCGAACATGGAAGGGTCAGTTTCCCCGACGCGATGCCCCATCGTCAAGCCCCGGTCCCTGCATCGTTTTTGGGCGAGGTGCCCGTTTTTCAGGCACGTCGCCCCGCCTCGCGGTTGCGGCGCCCCGCTCCGGGCGACAACGTCGATCCGGGAGGTTCGTCCGTGGAGTGGCCACCGCTCGAGTTGCCGATCCGGCCGCCGTACCCGCCCATGGAGGCGAAGCTCGCGGATGGGCTGCCCGCCGGCGAGGCATGGCAGTTCGAGCCGAAGTGGGACGGGTTCCGGTGTCTCCTCTTCAGGGACCGCGCGCAGGTCGCGCTCCAGTCGAAGGCCGGGCAGCCGCTCGGCCGGTACTTCCCCGAGCTCGTCGAGGCCGCCCGGGCGCTCCCGTTCGACCGGGTGGTGCTCGACGGCGAGATCCTGATCCCGTCGGAGGGCGGGTCCTCCTTCAACGCGCTCCTGCAGCGGATCCACCCGGCGGAGTCGCGCATCCGCCGCCTGGCGGCCGAGACGCCGGCGCGGCTCGTCCTGTTTGACGTCCTCGTCGATCCCGCGGGGCGCGACCTCACCGGCCGTCCCCTCGAGGAGCGGCGCGCCGCGCTCGAGGCGATCGCGCCCCGGCTGCCGACGTCGCTCGTCCTCTCGCCGGCGAGCCGCGTGCGCGCCGACGCGGAGGCCTGGCTCCGGGGCGCCCTCGGCACGGACGGCGTCGTCGCGAAGCCGCTCGGCCACCCGTACCGCTCCGGCGAGCGGGACATGGTGAAGGTGAAGCGGGAGGAGACGCTCGACGCCGTGGTGGGCGGGTTCCGGCGCGGGAAGGACGGCGGCGCGCCGGCCTCGCTCCTCCTCGGCCTCTTCGACGACGGCGGGCTGCTGCAGTACGTCGGCCACTCGACGCTCGGGCGCCGCGAGCGCGCCGTGTTCGCGCAGCTCCTCGAGCCGCTCGCCGAGCCGGAGGGCGACGCCGCGCGGCGGACCGGGCTCGGCTTCACCGGCGACGCACCGGGCGGCCCGTCGCGGTGGGCGCGCGATCGCTCGACCGAGTGGATCCCGGTGGCGCCCGTCGTGGTCGTCGAGGTGGCGTACCGGCACGCGTCGGAGGGCCGGCTCCGCCACGGCGCGCGGCTCGTCCGGCTCCGGCCCGACAAGGCGCCCGCGCAGTGCACGCTCGACGCCCTCGACCGCCGCGGCGGGGAGGCCGTGGCGGCCCCTCACGCTCCGTGAGCGTCGCGTCAGCGCCGCGCCCGGCCGGCGCCCCGGCGCGCCTTCGCCTGCACCGGCTGCATGAGCATCCCGCGCTCGTTCTCGTCCGCCGGGTAGCGTGCCGCGACGCGCGGCGTGGCGCCATCGAGCGTCTGGGCGCCCGCCCCCCGGAACAGCACCTCGATGCTGTTGGTCCCCGCAGGCAGGTCCTTCCCGAGGACGAACGCGGTCCCCGCCTCGCTCGGGACGACCGTCGCGAGGACCTTCGGGGCCCCGCTCGTCCCGCGCGCGGCGACCACGTATTCCTGCCCGCCGGGAGGCGCGACGAGGCCGTAGAGGTACACCTTCACGGCCTTCTCGCCGGGGTTCGCGATCGCGACCCCGCTCTCCGTCGCTTCGGGCGCGACGCCGTAGAAGACGCCGGTCGCCTGGCCGGCTGACTTGAGGATTCCCTCGTCGGCGCGGGCCTCGACGAGGAGCTTGTCCCGCTCGTCGATCGCCTTCTGAAGCTCCTTGCCCTGGGTGGCCGCCCGCTCGGCCTCCGCGCGGTAGCTGTCGGCCCGGGACACGGCGCTGAACGCCCAGACCGCGCCGCCGATGACGAGCGCGAGGATCGGGATGACGAGGAGCCAGACCTTCCTGTCGGAGGTCTCGCGATCGAGGACGCTGCCGAAGTTCACGGTTCGATCGTCTGCCATGCTCCAAAGGTAAGGACCCGTCGTCGCGGTTGAGGGCGTCCTCCTCGGCCGGGCAGACGCCGGCGCGACGCCCGCGCGCGAGCTGCGCGACCTTGCCGCAGGGCGCCCGGGAAGGGGCCCGCCAGCCGATTCGTTGTCGTGATGCGCCCGGATCGAGCCGACCCCAATCGTCCGAGCGCACTGTTTGCGTCGATCGTGGACCCCTCCGCTTTTCCTGCGGGCTTCCGGGGCGCTGGAGCACCGGATTGTCACAGATCACGCCAGGTTGCACCCCGGCCGCGGGGCACGCGGCTTGCTCGGCGGGGCGGTCACGGAGGTCATCGTGAATTCGAACGTGTCATCCCCCCGGACGGCGAGCGAGGCACCTGCGGCCCGCTCCGTCGCCGCTCACGAGGTGAAGGTCACCGCCGTGCTCGTGACCGGAGCCGTCCTCGTGGGCCTGCTGCTCCAGGTCTTCGTCCCGCCCGGCCCGCTCACGCTCGTCGCGGCGAGCGTGCTGGCGGGCGCCGTCGTGCTCGTCCTCTCGTTCGTGGTGCCGGGCCGGATCCGCGAGACGATCTCGGGGTTCCGCTTCACCTCCACGCTCCTGGTCGTGCTCGCGGTGATGGCGATCGGCGGGACCCTCATCCTCCAGGGGAAGCCCGCGGAGGAGTACGCGGCCCGGTACGGCGGGTTCGGGACGGCCATCGTCGCCCTCCGCCTCGACGACATCTTCCACGGCCTGCCCTTCGCGCTCGTGATGGCGCTCTTCGGCGCGGCGGTGATCTCCTCGGCGACGCTCCGCTGGCCCGTGAAGGCGCGGAACGCCGGCTTCTTCGTCTGCCACGTCGGCCTCATCACCTCGCTCGTCGGCGCGGGCGCGTCGACGCTGCTCGCGCGGCGCGGGATGGTCTGGCTGCCCGAGCGCGGGGAGTCCGCGAACGCGGTCGTCATCGAGAAGGGCCGTGACGCCGGGAAGCCGGCGCCGCTCGGGTTCGACATCCGCCTCGACCAGTTCGACCTCGACCGGTACGGCTCCGAGTACCGGATCGGCTTCTACTCGGCGGAGCCGGACGTCGACCAGCAGGGCCGCGCGGTGATGGCGACCCGCCTCAAGACCAGCTTCGACGCGTGCTCGGACGGGCTCAAGTGCGAGAAGCCGGACACGGCCCGCCACGTGCTGCCCGGCGGGGACACCTTCCGCGTGAAGGCCTGGTATCCGGACTACGCGCGCGTCGCGCGGCCGGAGGGGATCACGCACGGTACGCTCTCGAACCAGTGGCGGAACCCGGCCGCGCTCGTCGAGTGGACCGCCGGCGGCCGGACGCGCGAGGAGCTGGTGTTCGCGTCGCGCCCGCAGTGGCTCGTGGTGCAGCCGGAGCAGTCCGCGCTCATGTTCGAGAAGCGGCAGGAGGAGGCGAAGGCCTTCACCTCGCACGTGACGGTCACGCAGGGTGGCGAGATGCGCTCCGGCATCGTCACCGTGAACGCGCCGCTCACCGTCTTCGGCTGGACCTTCTACCAGAACTCGTACCAGCCGCCCGAGAAGGCCGGCCGCTACTACACCGGCCTCGAGGCGGTGCACGACCCCGGCGTGCCGTGGGTGTTCACCGGCTTCTTCCTCATCTGCGTCGGAGTCGCCTACATGTTCTACGTCGAGCCGCGGCTCAAGGGCCGCAAGTCCGCCCCCACCGCCGCGCCGTCGGACGCCGCCGCCGCCAGGGCCGCCTAGGAGACCCGAGACCCATGCTCCAGTACGTCCTCGCCGAGCACCCGTTCTTCGTCGCCACCGGCGCGCTGTACGCGGCCGCGATGGCCTTCTACGCGGCCGCCTGGAAGTCCACCAAGGAGCTCGTCGCGCGCGCCGGCACGGCGCTCCTCTGCGCGGCCCTCGTCCTGAACCTCGGCCTGATCGTGCAGCGCTGGATCGAGGCGGATCGCGCGCCGTTCAAGTCGTTGTTCGAGTCGCTGGTGTTCTTCGCCTTCAACATCGGCGTCGTCTACCTCGCCTTCGAGAAGCTCTACAAGACGCGGGTCCTCGGCGTCCTGGCGATGCTCCTCTCGTTCGGCGTCATCGCGTACTCGCTGTCGAAGTGGGACGCCGAGATCGTGAAGCTGCCGCCCGCGCTCCAGTCCGCCTGGTTCGTGCCGCACGTGATGGTCTACTTCGTGGGGTACGCCGCGGTGGCGCTCGCGTCGCTCCTCTCCGTCGTGCAGATCGTGAGCGAGCGGAAGGGCTACGGGGGGAAGATCCCGGGCCTCCACGCCGGCACGATCCTCACCGGCCAGGAGCTGGACCTCGAGAAGATGACGTACGAGCTCGTCCGCTTCGGGTTCGTGCTCCTCACCATCGGCCTCCTCGTCGGGTCGGTCTGGGCGAAGAGCGCCTGGGGCGACTTCTGGGTGTGGGATCCGAAGGAGAACTGGTCGCTCGTGACGTGGCTCGTCTACGGTGCGTACCTGCACCTCCGCCGCGTCCGCGGCTGGCGCGGCGAGCGCGCGGCGTGGCTCTGCCTCCTCGGGTTCTCGGTCGTGATGTTCACGTACCTCGGCATGAAGATGCTGCCCACCGCCGAGGCGAGCAACCACGTGTACTCCGGGTAGACGCGTTCCAGGGAGCGCGCGGACCGCAGCCCGCGCCTCCGAGCCGCCTGGCCGACGGGGCCGGGCGGCTTTTTTTCTTTCCTCGGGGCGGGAGCCGCGGCGCGAGACGGGCGCCGCGGCGTCGGCTACTTCGCCTGCAGCTCGCGGAACGCCTCGTCGATCGAGGCGCGGCGGCGGCCGGACACGCCGCTCCGGTACTCCTTCAGCCGGTACTGGATCTTCCGGACCGACACGCCGAGGATCTCCGCCGCGCGCGCCGTCGAGCCGTTGCACTGCTCGAGGGTGCGGAGGATCGCCTCGCGCTCGATCTCGAAGAGGGTGGCACCGGGGATGAGCGCGGACGCACCGCTCTCCTCGGGCCTCCCGCCGTAGAGGACCGGCGACAGGTCCTCGCCGGCGATCTCCTTGCCGTGCGCGGCGGCGACGGCCCGCTCCACCACGTTCGCCAGCTCGCGGACGTTCCCCGGCCAGTCGTAGGCGAACAGGGCGGAGAGAGCGCCCGGCGTGACGCCCACGAGCTCCTTCCCCTGCTCGCGCCCGAACGTCTCGATGAAGTGGTTCACGAGCGCGGGGATGTCGCCCTTCCGCTCGCGCAGCGGCGGGAGCGGGATCGAGACGACGTTCAGGCGGTAGTAGAGGTCGTCGCGGAACCGCCCCGCGCGGACCTCCTCCGCGAGATCGCGCTGGGCGCCGGCGACGACGCGGACGTCGACCTTGATCGTCTCCGCGCCGCCGAGGCGCTCGAGCTCGCCCTGCTGAAGGACGCGGAGGAGCTTGACCTGGAGCGCCAGCGGCAGGCGGCCGACCTCGTCGAGGTAGAGCGTTCCGCCGTCCGCCTGCTCGAGGCGGCCCTCGTGGCGCTCGTCGGCGTCGGCGAACGCGCCGCGCTCGTGGCCGAACAGCTCGGAGTCGAGCAGCACCTCGGACAGCGCGGCGCAGTTCACGCGGACGAAGGGGCGGTCGCGGCGGGGGGAGGACTCGTGCAGCGCCTGCGCGACGTGCTCCTTCCCGGTGCCCGCCTCGCCGATGACGAGGACCGTGGCCTTCGTCGGCGCGACGCGCCGGACGACCTCCATCACCTGCTGCAGCTCGGCGGCGGACCCGACGAGCGCGACGCGCGCGCGGGCCTGCTCGCGGAGCTTCGCCCGATCGCGCCGGAGGCGGCGCTTCTCGAGGGCTTTCTCGAGCACCACGTACGCCTGCGCCGGATCGAGGGGTCGCACGAGGAAGCTCTCGGCGCCGGCGCGGAGCGCGGCGACGGCGGCGTCGATCTCGGCGGGCGGCGTCGAGACGACGACCGCCGCGTCGGAGCCGAGCTCCTTGAGGCGCGCGAGCAGCATGGGACCGCTGCAGTCCGGCAGCGTCGCGTCGGCGAGGACGGCGCCCGGGCCGAAGCTCGGGACGAGGGCGAGGGCGCTCTCGGCACTCACCGCCTCGACCGCGTCGAAGCCGCGCTCGCACAGGGCGGCCCGGAGGGCGGCACCGTCGAGTGGGTTGCCGTCGATGACGAGGATGCGTTCGCGCTTCATTGGACCCCATGCGGGCATAGCAAGCGCCATACCTGGGTTAAGCGCGTGTTTGCGTGCACGAATTGCGCTCGGGTGAGGCGGCGATCCGGGCCGATCGGGGCCGCCCGAGAACAACCCCCGGTTTCGTGACGTATTTCCGGGTCCTCCGGCACCGCGGACGCGGAGGCCGCCGCGGAGGCCTTGCGGGGCCCGCATTCCGTGCGGCTGCGCGCCGGAGCCGCGGCTCGCGCGCGTTGACCGGGAGGCGGGCAGCGAATATGGACGCCGCCATGGAGCGGACCTGGCTCGGCGCCCGGATCGAGCTCGTCGTGGGCGACATCACGCGGCTCGCCGTGGACGCGATCGTGAACGCGGCGAACGCCTCGCTGCTCGGCGGCGGCGGGGTCGACGGCGCCATCCACCGCGCCGCCGGGCCGGAGCTCCTCGCCGAGTGCCGTACGCTCGGCGGCGCGCGGACCGGAGAGGTGAAGGCCACCGGCGGCCACCGCCTGCCGGCGCGCCACGTGTTCCACGCCGTCGGGCCGGTGTGGCGGGGCGGGAGCGGCGGGGAGGACGCCCTCCTCGCGTCGTGCTACCGCGAGGCGATGCGGCTGGCCGCCGAGCGCGGCGTCGTGAGCATCGCGTTCCCCTCGATCTCGACCGGCATCTACGGCTTCCCGATCGAGCGCGCGGCGCCGATCGCCGTGCGCGAGGTGCGGCGCGCGCTGGAGGCGCCGACGACCGTCACGCGCGCGGTGTTCTGCTGCTTCTCCGCGCCGGACCGGGCGGTGTACGAGCGCGCGCTCGACGCCGTCGCCGGCCCGTAGGGTCTCACCACCGCGCGCGGCGCCGGGCGAGCGCGCCGCCGAGGAACGCGAGCGCGGCGAGGCCCGCCGCGGCGCGCGCGACGGTGAGACCGATGGAGCGCGGGCGCCGCCGGCGCGCCCACGCCCCGGGATCCGCGACCGGCGCGGGCTCCTGCGCGAGCCGCAGCGCCTCCGCGAGGTGGAGCGCACGCCGTCCGGTGCCCTGCTCGATCTGCGTCCGGCACGAGAACCCGTCGGCGAGGAGCAGCTCGGTCGGCGGCGCGCGGCGGACGGCCGGGAGCAGCGCGCGCTCGCCGCAGGCGACCGAGACCTCGTGCCGGTCGCCGGCCTCGAAGCCGAACGAGCCCGCCATCCCGCAGCACCCCTCCTCCGGCCGTTCCACCTCGAGGCCGAGCCGGGAGAGCACGCGCTGCTCGGCGTCCTCCCCGAGCACCGCGTGGTGGTGGCAGTGGAGCTGGAGGAGCGCCTTCCGGTCGAGGCGCCCCACCGGGAACCCCGGATCGGAGTCGACGAGCTCGGAGAGGACCTCGACCTGGCGCGACACCGCGATGGCCCGCGGATCGTCGGGGAAGAGCTGCAGGGCCTCGTCGCGGAAGACCGCGGCGCACGACGGCTCGAGGAAGAGGATGGGCCGCCCGGCCATCGCTGCCGGGTAGAGCGCGTCGAGGCTCCGGTCGAGCATGCGCCGCGCACGGTCGAGCATGCCGTAGTCGTAGAGCGGGCGGCCGCAGCAGAGCCGGCGCCGGGGCAGCTCGACCGCCCAGCCGGCGCGCTCGAGGACCTCGACCGCGGCGGTGCCGACCTCCGGGTGGAAGAAGTCGGTGAACGTGTCGGCGAAGAGGACCGCGCGGCGGTCCTCCGGGACCCTCGCGGAGGGCGTGGGGCCGCGCGCCGCGAACCAGCGGCGGAGCGTGATCGGCGCGAACCGGGGGATCCGTCGCGCGGGGGCCATGCCGGCGGCGGCCTTCGCGAGCGCCGAGAGGCCGGGCGTCGCGCCGACCGCGTTCACGAGCCCGGGGACGAGCGCCGCGAGCCGCGCCCACCACATGACGAGGCCGAACGCGTACGCGGACCGCGGCCGGAGCTTCCCCTCGTACCGATGGGCGAGGAACTCCGCCTTGTACGTCGCCATGTCCACGTTCATCGGGCAGTCGCTCTTGCACCCCTTGCACGACAGGCAGAGGTGGAGCGCGTCCTCGACCTCGCGCGCCTGCCACCCGCCCTTCACCGGGTCGCCCACGAGCATCTCGTGGAGCATCCGGGCCCGGCCGCGCGTCGAGTGCGTCTCCTCGTGCGTCGCGCGGTAGCTCGGGCACATCACGCCACCGGACTCGCGGCGGCACTCGCCGACGCCGACGCAGCGGAGCGCCGCGCGCCCGAACGACCCCGAGTCGTCGGGGTAGCGGAACCACGTGCGCGGCCGGACCTCGTGGAAGCCGGGTCCGAGCCGGAGGTTCACGTCGTTCGGGTAGGGGTCGACCACCTTCCCCGGGTTCATCTTCCACGCGGGGTCCCAGATGCGCTTGTAGCTGCGGAACGCCTCGACGAGCTCTGGCCCGAACATCCGGACGAGCAGCTCGCCGCGGGACTGGCCGTCGCCGTGCTCGCCCGAGAGCGAGCCGCCGAAGGAGACGACCAGGTCCGCCGCGTCCATCGTGAAGTGGTGGTACTTCTCGACCCCGGCGCGCGTCGCGAGGTCGAAGGTGATGCGCGTGTGGATGCAGCCCTGGCCGAAGTGGCCGTAGAGCGCGCCCTGGTACCCGTACTTCTCGTAGAGCGCGTGGAGCTTGCGGAGGTAGGGGCCGACCTTGTCCGGCGGCACCGCCGAGTCCTCCCAGCCCTCCCACGTGTCGCGCTCGCCGGGGACGCGCGCGCTCGCGCCGAGGCCGGCCTCGCGGATCTTCCAGACCACCCGCTCCTCGTCGCGATCCTCGTAGAGCTTCATCTGCGGCGCGCCCGAGCCGCGCCCGAGCCCGTCCATCGCCTTCCGCGCGTTCGCGACGGCGTCGTCGCGGTCCGCCCCGCCGAACTCGACGAGGAGCCAGCCCTTCCCGCCGGGGAGCAGGTGCAGCCGCTCCTCGTGGAGGTGCTTCCGCTTCATGTCCTCGACGAGCATCTCGTCCATCGCCTCGAGCCCGATGGGGCCGAACCGGCGGACCTCGGGGACGTGGTCGGCGGCGGCGTAGATGTCCGGGTAGCCGAGGACGACGAGGGCGCGGCCGGGCGGGCTCTCGACGAGCCTCACCTCGGCCTCGAGGATCACGACCAGGGTCCCCTCCGAGCCGACCAGGCCCCGGGCGACCTGGAAGCCGTTCTCCGGCAGCAGGTTGTCGAGGTTGTAGCCCGAGACGCGGCGCGGGATGTGCGGGTAGCGGGCGCGGATCAGGTCTGCATACCGGTCGCGCAGGTCGGCGCAGGCGCGGAGGATCCCGCCGAGGCGGCCGCCCTGCCGCTCCGCCGCGGCGAGCGCGGCGGCGTCGGTGGGGCCGACCCACGCGTCCAGGCCGTCGTAGGTCAGGATCCGGAGCCGCTCCACGTTGTCCGCCGTCCGCCCGGCCATCATCGAGTGCACGCCGCAGCTGTCGTTCCCGAGCATGCCGCCGAGCGTGTTGTGGTTGTGCGTGGCAGGATCGGGGCCGAAGGTGAGGTGGAACCGCTCGGCGGCGTCGCGGAGCGTGTCGAGGACGATGCCGGGCTCGATCCGGGCGACGCGCCGGTGCGGGTCGAGGGCGCGGATCGCGCGGAGGTGCTTCGAGAAGTCGATCACCACCGCGACGTTGCAGCACTCGCCGGCGAGGCTCGTCCCGCCGCCGCGCGAGAGGACCGGGGCGCCGTGGCGCCGGCAGATCGCCACCGCCGCGATCACGTCCTCGACGGATCGCGGAACGACCACGCCGATGGGGACCTGGCGGTAGTTGGACGCGTCGGTGGCGTAGAGCGCGCGTCCCTCGGAGTCGAAGCGGACCTCCGCGTCGGTCTCGCGCGCGAGGTCGGCGGCGAGGGCGCGGGCGGCCTCCGCCGGGAACGGCCGGTCGGAGCCGTACGGGATCTCCTCGGCGCGGACGCGGCGCGAGGGCATCGCGGACGGGCCGATGCCCGGGACGGTGAAGCGATCCTGGCCCTGCGCTCCCGGCACCTGCATCTCGGCCCCCTCCCTCTTCGACGCCCGACCCGAACGCGAACCCGCATCCCGTCCCCGTGGCCCGGAACCCGCGTCCCCTGGCCCCGTCACCCCGAACCGCCCGCCGTCACGCCACCCGGTACCGCTCCGCCTCCGACCGCTTCAGCTCGAGCCCGAAGCCCGGCCGGTCCCGCTGCGGCGCGAGCAGCCCGTCCCGCGGCTCCGGCGCGCCCTCGAGCAGCATCCGCTCGATCCGCACGTGGTCGTGGAACCACTCCGCGTGCAGCGCGGTCTCCGCCGCGGAGAGCGGCGCGGCGTGCAGCGCCGGGGCGCAGTGCGACGAGAGCGGGATCGCGAACGCCGCCGCCACCGCCGCGGCCGCGAGGAACCCGGTGACGCCGCCGCAGCGGGTCATGTCCGCCTGGAGCACGTCCACCGCGCCCGCCTCGAGCATGCGCCGGAAGTACTGCGCGTCGTGGCCGTACTCGCCGGCGGCGACGTCCATCCCGGGCGGCGCCCGATCGCGGATGAGCCGCAGGCCGGCGAGATCGTCCGAGGAGACCGGCTCCTCGAGCCAGGTGACGCCCTCGCCCGCGAAGATCCCGGCGAGCGCGAGCGCCTGCTTCCGCGAGTAGGCGCCGTTCGCGTCGACGAACAGCCCCGCGCTCCCGATCGCCGCGCGCGCCGCGCGGACGCGCGCGGGATCCGCGCGCGCGTCGCGGCCGACCTTCATCTTCACGGCCCGGAGCCCCTGCGAGGCCCACCCGCCGAGCTGCTCCTGCAGCTCCGCCTCCGTGTAGGAGCAGAACCCGCCGCTCCCGTACACGGGCACCGCCGCGTGGGCGCGCCCGAGCAGCACCGCGAGCGGCTGCCGGAGGAGCTTCGCCTTCAGATCCCAGAGCGCCGCGTCGACGGCGGAGAGCGCCATGCCCCCCGCGCCGGGCCCGCCGACGTTCCGGATCGCGCGCCGCATCGCGCGGTGGGCGGCGGGCGGGTCGAGCGCGTCCGCGCCCCGGACCGCCGCGGCGAGGACGCCGGTCGCGATGCCGGTGACGCTCGCGTCGGCGTAGGTGTAGCCGAAGCCGCGCGCCCCCCCGCCCTCGACCTCCACGGCGACGAGCGTCGTCGAGTCCCAGGCGATCGTCCCGTCCGACTCGGGCCGATCCGTCGGGACGCGGTACGCCGCCGCGGACAGCGCCTCCACGCTCGCGACCGCTCGCGCCACCGCTCACCTCCTGTGCGGCAGGTACGACTCGATCGCGTCGCGCCAGGAGTCGACGATCATGGCGCCGCGGTCCGGATCGCCCTTCAGGATCGAGGAGACGTAGCCCTTCGCCTGCTCGACGGTGATGTGCGGCGGCAGCGGCGGCACGTTCGGATCGGTCCGCGCCTGGACCAGGCAGGGCCGGTCCGCCGAGAGCGCCTTGTCCCACGCCGGCCCGATGTCCTCCGGCCGATCGATGCGGGCCGCAGTGAGCCCGAGCGACTCCGCGAACGCCGCGTAGTCCACCGCGGGGAGGTCCTGCGAGGCCTCGAGCTTCGCGTCGCCGGACATGACCCGCTGCTCCCAGGTGACCTGGTTCAGGTCCTTGTTCTCGAGGACGAGGACCACGAGCCGCGGGTTCTTCCACTCCCGCCAGTACTTCGAGATCGTGATGAGCTCCGCCATCCCGTTCATCTGCATCGCGCCGTCGCCGGCGAGGGCGATCACGACGCGATCGGGGAAGGCGAACTTCGCCGAGATGGCGTACGGCACCGCCGGCCCCATCGTCGCGAGGTTGCCCGACAGCGAGGCCATCATGCCCTCGCGCAGCTTCACGTCGCGGGCGTACCAGTTCGCGCTCGATCCGGAGTCCGCCGAGAGGATGCAGCGGTCCGGCAGCCGCGGCGAGAGCTCCCAGAAGACGCGCTGCGGGTTCACGGGGTTCGCCGGGTTCATCGCGCGGGCCTCGAGCACCTTCCACCAGCGGCGCACCTCGCTCTCGAGCTTCTCCCGCCAGCTCGTGTCCTCGCGCGGCCGGAGCAGGGGCAAGAGCGCCCGGAGCGTCTCCGCCGAGTCGCCGACGAGGTTCACCTCCATCGGGTAGCGGATCGACAGCATCTTCCCGTCGAGGTCGATCTGGACGCCGCGGGCCTGCCCCTCCTTCGGCAGGAACTCGGGGTACGGGAACGACGAGCCGACCATGAGGAGCGTGTCGCAGTCCTTCATCAGGGTCCACGACGGCTTCGTGCCGAGGAGGCCGATGGCTCCCGTGACGTACGGCACGTCGTCCGGCAGGACCTGCTTCCCGAGGAGCGCCTTCGCGACGCCCGCGCCGAGCTTCTCGGCGACGGCGCGCACCTCGGGCCCGGCGGCGCGCGCCCCGGCCCCGACGAGCATCGCGACGCGCTTCCCCGCGTTCAGCACGTCCGCGGCGCGGCGAAGGTCCTTCTCCGCCGGGACGACCCGCGGCGCGGCCCAGCCCATCCCGCTGTGCACCGTCGCGTGCGCGTGCTTCGGCGCCTCGTAGTCGCCCTCCTGCAGGTCGTTCGGAACGATCACGCAGGTCACGGTCCGCTCGGCGAGCGCGATCCGGAACGCGCGGTCGACGAGGTGCCGCGCCTGCGACGGGACCATCATCGTCTGGACGTACTCGCGGGCGACGTCCTTGAAGAGCGACTGGAGGTCGACCTCCTGCTGGTAGCTGCCGCCCATGGCGGCGCGCGCGGACTGGCCGACGATCGCCACCACCGGCTGGTGGTCCATGCGCGCGTCGTAGAGGCCGTTCAGGAGGTGGATCGCGCCCGGGCCCGACGTCGCCATGCAGACGCCGGGCTGGCCCGTGAACTTCGCGTGGGCGCAGGCCATGAACGCCGCCATCTCCTCGTGGCGGACCTGCACGAAGTCGAGCTCCTTCACGTGGTGGAAGGCGCCCATGATCCCGTTGATGCCGTCGCCGGGATACCCGTAGACGCGGTTCACGCCCCACGCCAGCAGCCTCCGCAGGATGTACTCGCCGACCGTCATGCGCCCTCCCCCGCCGCCGAGAAGGCCAGCGTCGTCATGAGCGAGATCTCGGCGTCGCGCGCGTCGAGTCGCGTGTGCTGGATCACCACCGGGACGTCGGACCGGATCACGCTCGCGAACTCCACGCCGCGCGGCACGGGCTCCGGGTCCTCGAGGTCGTCGAACCGCAGGTGCAGCGTGCGGCGCGCCGGCACCGTCACGTGGTACGGGCCGGCGGGATCGCGATCCCTGAAGAAGATCTCGAATTCGAGGTGCGCGTCGGCGTCGCCGGCGTTCAGCACGCAGGCGGCCTCGTGGCTCTCGAGCGCGCGGCCGCGCTTGCCAGCGCGCGGCGGGAGCCAGCCCTCCGGGATGGCCCAGGTCCGATGTCCGATGGTCAAGAGGTGCCTCCCCCGCCCGCGGCGGCGCGATGCGCGCGCGGGCTCCAGGGGGATGGTATGGACGCCAAGGACCATCCGCGAGGGGCGCGCGGCTGAGGGCCTCCGTGTCGCGGGGAGCGGCGCGCGCCCGCCGGGCGGGCTGGTCGGTTCATCTCGGGGTCCGAGGTTCCGTACTGGAGGCGACGCGCATGCGAGCACGTCCCGAATGCTTCGTGCCTCCATCCGTCAGCGGCCCGATCGCCCACTGGAGCGGAGACGGCCGGGACGGGCCTTCGCGCCGGAGCGCAGGGACCGGGCGTTTCGTACGGACTGGACCGCAGTACTTCAGCCGGCCTGTCACGGATCGTGACAGCCGCCGAGCGGCGTCGCACACGCCGCCGCCGGAGCTGCCGTCGCGGCTGGCACGAGCGGACGTGCGCCGGCCCCGCGCGCAAGGACCCGTCCGATCATCTGCACCGCCAAAGTCCCGCGTCCCGAGCACCGCCGTGAAGGACCGGCCCGGCCCACGGAGCGGTCCGCCCGCTCACGGGCGACGGTCGCGGGATCAGGCGGATGAGACGCCCGGCGAGAGCATGACTCGAGCCCCCTCACCCCGGCCCTCTCCCCCGGTGGGGGAGAGGGAGGGATGCCGCCCGTACGAGAGAGGACGAGCGGGACCGCGCCGCCCGCGCGGAGCGCCGCCGAGCGCGGCCCGGCGAGACGATCAGCGCAGCTGATCCGGCGCCGGATCCCGGTCCGCGCCGCCCGCGGGCAGCGCGCCCACCGAGCCAGGCGGGTTCGCGAGCGGGAACCGGGTGGCGTTGTCGAGCACGGTGAGCCCGACGAGCAGCGCCACGAACACCAGCGAGGTCACGAACACGAGGCGGTTCGCGCCCTGCTGATCCCAGAGGTGCATGAAGAACAGCACCACCATCGCGCCCTTCGCGGTGGCGATGAGGAGCGCGACGGTGATGTGCCAGCCGCCGGGCAGGTGCACCCTCGACGCCCAGTACGTCACCATCGTCAGGACGAGGAGCGCGATCCAGATGACGGCGTACCGGCCGGCGTGGGTGTGGCTCTCGGCCTCCTGCTCGCGGTGGGCGATCGATCCGTTCTCGGCCATGGCGTCCGGTCGCTCCTAGATGAGGTAGATGAGCGGGAAGACGAAGATCCAGATGAGATCCACGAGGTGCCAGTAGAGCCCCGCCAGCTCCACCGGCGTGTGGTACTCCGCGGTGAACTTCCCCCGCCAGGAGAGCACGCCCACGATGGCGAGGACGGTCATCCCGATGATCACGTGGATGCCGTGCAGGCCGGTGATGAGGAAGTACAGGGAGAAGTAGATCGTGGCGCCGGGGCCCTGGACGCCCTCGAACGTGTAGTACCGGCCCGGGAGCTGGCCCTCCTGGAAGTGGTGCGTGTACTCGAGCGCCTTGAAGCCGAGGAACACGAGCGCGAGCGCGACCGACGCGGCGAAGAAGAGCGCGGTCCGCTTGCCGTTCCCCTTCGTCGCCTCGTTCAGCCCCATCGCCACGGTGAACGAGCTCGTGACGAGGACGAGCGTGTTCACGAGGCCGATCCAGGTCTCGATCGAGCGCGACGCCTGGGCGAAGGTGTCCTGGTACAGGAACCGGTAGACGCCGTACGCGGCGAACAGGGCCGTGAAGAGCAGCACCTCGGTGGCGAGGAACAGCCACATCCCCAGGCGCGCCGCGTGGGTCTGCTTGTCGAGGTTCTCGAAGTGATGCGCGAGCGGGCTAGCTTGCATGTCTCGGCTCGGGGTGGACGTGGCCCGGCGCCTCCTCGGGCTCGTCGTAGTTGTGCGGGCCGTGGCTGAACACCGGCGTGGTCTCCCAGTTCTCGGGCGGCGGCGGCGACGGGACCATCCACTCGAACCCGCGCGAGTGCCACGGGTTCTGGCCGGCGACCGGCCCCCACTTCAGCGACACGAGCATGTAGACGAGGATGAGCAGCAGGCCGAACGCGAGCACGGACGCGCCGGCCGTGGACGCGACGTTCAGCGCCCAGAAGCGCTCCGGGTAGGAGAAGTAGCGCCGCGGCATCCCCTCGTTCCCGAGGAGGAACTGCGGGATGAAGGTGAAGTTGAACCCGAGGATCACGAGCGTCGCGCCGACGAGGCCCCAGCCCTCCGGGTAGGAGCGCCCGGTGATCTTCGGGAACCAGTAGTGGAGCGCGGCGAGGAACGCCATGATCACGCTCCCCACCATGATGAAGTGGAAGTGGGCGACGACGAAGTACGTGTCCTGCCAGTGGACGTCGAGGGACACCGTCGCGAGCGCGACGCCGGTCATCCCGCCGAAGACCAGGAAGAAGAGGAAGCCGACGAAGTAGGCGAAGGGCGTCTTGAACGAGATGGAGCCCTTGTACATCGTGGCCGTCCAGTTGAAGACCTTGATGGCCGTGAAGATCCCCACGAACATCGAGAGGACGCCGAAGATGCCGGCGTCGAAGGCCGACTGGCCCGACGTGAAGAGGTGGTGGCCCCAGGTGAAGAAGCCGACGAAGGCGATCCCGAGGGACGAGTAGGCGACCGCGTTGTAGCCGAAGATGTTCTTCCGGGAGAACGCGCAGACGACCTCGGAGATCACCGCCATCCCCGGGAGCACCATGATGTAGACGGCAGGGTGCGAGTAGAACCAGAAGAAGTGCTGGAAGAGCACCGGGTCGCCGCCGCGCGCCGGATCGAAGATCCCCCAGCCGAACGCGTTCTCCACCGCGACGAGCAGGAGCGTCATCCCGAGCACCGGCGTCGCGAGGACCTGGATGACGGAGGTCGCGTAGATCGACCAGATGAAGAGCGGCATCCGCGTCCAGGTCATGCCCGGGGCGCGGAGCGTGTGCGTCGTGACGATGAAGTTCAGCCCGGTGAGGATCGACGAGAACCCGATGATGAACACGCCGAGGAGGATCGGGACGATCCGCGTCACCGTCTGGGTGGAGTACGGCGTGTAGAAGGTCCAGCCCGTGTCCGCGCCGCCGTGGATCATCCCCCAGAGCGCGAGCACTGCGCCGAGCAGGTAGACGTAGAAGGAGAGCAGGTTCAGCTTCGGGAAGGCGACGTCCTTCGCGCCGAGCATGATCGGCAGGAGGAAGTTCCCGAAGCCGCTCGGGATCGCCGGGATCATGAACAGGAACACCATCACCACCCCGTGCAGGGTGAAGAGGCGGTTATAGGTCATCGCGTCCACGATCGTGGGGCCGGGCGTGAGCAGCTCCAGCCGGATGAGCATGGCGAAGAGGCCGCCGACCGCGAAGAACACGGTCGTGGCGATCATGAACATCACGCCGATCCGCTTGTGGTCCTGCGTGACCAGCCAGGACCTGAGGCCGGTCGCGGGCGAGTTCAGGTAGTTCCGCGGGTTGTACGCGGGCACGTCACTTCGCGTCGGTGCGCTGGACGGATTCATAGACCGGTGGCTCGGACGGGCCGGACGGGCCGGCCGACGTCCTCAGGGACTTGATGTACTCGACGACGGCCGCGGCCTCGGGCGGTGCGAGCTTGCCCTGGAACGTCGGCATCACGTTCTGGTAGCCCGCGACGATGTCGGCCGCGGGATCCATCATCGACTTCGTGAGGTAGCCCTCGTCGGCGACGATGGTGCGGCCGTCCTTCAGCTTCTCCCTGCGCAGGTACAGGTTGAGCCACGTCGGGCCGATGTGCTGCGAGCCGTCGACCGAGTGGCACTTCAGGCACCCCTGCTCGGCCGCGACCTTCTGCCCCTCGTCGACGATGTTCGAGGCGGTCATGACGGGCTCGCCGCGAGCGGGCGCCGCGTCCTGGGCGCGCGCGAGCCCCTTGCGCTGATCGGCGATCCACCCATCGAACTCCTCGGCGGGCATCACGACGAGCTCGCCGAGCATGGCGGAGTGGCCGATCCCGCAGAACTCCGCGCAGAAGATCTCGTAGCGGCCGGGGCGATCGGCGTTGAACCACGTCTGCGTGTACCGCCCCGGCAGCGCGTCCTGCTTCACGCGGAGCGCCGGGACGAAGAACGAGTGGATCACGTCGCGCGAGGTGATGAGGAGGCGGACCGGCCGGCCCGCGGGGACGCGCAGCGTGTCGACCGCGTTCGGTCCGCCCGGGTACGCGAACTTCCACATCCACTTCTTCCCCTGGACGTAGACGTCCATCGCGTCCTTGGGCGGCGTCTGGAGGCTCGCGAACTGCGGGAAGCCGATGGCGAACCAGAGGAGGAAGAAGGAGAGCGGGACGCCGATGAAGAGGACCTCGTGGATCGCCCGCGGCGTCACGTGCGGCGTCACGTCGGTGTCGGAGCGGCGGCGGTAGCGAACGAAGAAGTACAGCGCGGTCCCGAACACGCCGACCGACGCCACCATCGTCGTGAGGATCACGAAGAAGTGCAGGTGGTCGACGTTCCGCGCGTAGCCGCTCGCCTGCTCGGGGAGGAACAGGATCCTGCGCATCAGCTCGTTCATGGCGCGTGCCTCGCCTTCCCGCGCCGCTCCCGCCAGACGAGGCCGCCGATGAGGCCCGACAGGCCGAGCAGCACCGCGAGCGCACCCGCCCGCATGATGCCGATCGCGTACGGCTCGTACTTCCGCGAGGCGGGGTCGTAGCGGTAGCAGGTGAGGAGGAAGCGATCGAAGCTCGTGCCGACCTTGCCGCCGGCGGCCTCGACGACGGACAGCCGGAACTCCTTCGACGGGTACTCGATGCCGTAGAGGTAGCGGGAGACCTTCCCGTCCGGAGTAAGGACGAGGACGGCGGCCATGTGCGCCCACTCGCCCGTGCGGTCGTCCTTCTTGTAGTAGAAGCCGACCGCGTCCGCGACGGCGCGCGATGCCTGCCCGGTGCCCACGAGGAACGGCCACTCCGCGCCGGAGTCCTGCCTGCCGAGGGACTGGAGGTACCCGCGGCGGCGCTCGGCGGCCATCGCCGGCTTCTCGTCCGGGTCGAACGAGATCGTCACGGCATCGTAGTCCTTGCCGAGCACGAGGCCGTTCTCGCGCATGGTCTTCGCGAGGCCGGACAGGATGAGCCCGCAGAGCATCGGGCAGTCGTAGTAGACGAGCGTGAGGATCACGGGCCGGTTCCCGGCGAAGGCCTTCCTGAGCGTGAAGGTGCGGCCGCGCCAGTCGGTGAAGGTCGTGTCGAGCGGCACCGGCGCGGCGAGCTTCTCCTCGATCCGGACCTCCTCGAGGCCCATCGGCTGCGCCTGGATCGGCGGCGCGTTCGCGGACCGGTCGGTCCGGTACTGGGCGCGCGCGGGCGCGGCCGCAGCGAGGGCCGCGAGCGCGAGGGCGGCGGCGGGGCGGATCACGGCTGGCCTCCCGGCGAGGCGCCGGCCGCGGGGGCACCCTGCGGACGGACGCCCTGGGCGACGAGGTCCATCGCCTGCTGGATCGGGACGTGGACCACGCCCGCGCCGCGGTCGACCCAGCCGTAGGAGCCGAGCCGCTCGAGACGGCGGGCCCGGTCGCGCTCGCCCCGGAGCGGGTACCCGTTGAAGAGCTGCTGCTCGACCATGCCGATCTTCGAGTCTCCGATCTCGGGCGGGATCGCGATGGGGCCGCGCTCGACCAGGCGCCCGTGCATGAACGCGGAGGTGGCGACGGACGCGAGGAAGAAGAGGAGGAGCGCGGCGACGCCGACGCCGATGACGGCGGGCGTGGAGATCCGGTCCTCCTCGGACCGGACCCCGTGGTCCTCGTGCCCGGAGGCCGGGCGCTCGGTCTCGGTGGTCATTGCGGCTGGTACCTCAGCGAGTCCTCGAGGTAGGGATCGCGGACCGGGATCGCCAGCGTCCCGCGCATCCGCAGCACGGCCATCGCGACGGTCACGCCGCCCACGCCCACGAACGCGGTCAGATCCCAGAGCGTGAAGCGGGGCCCGCGCTCGTGGACGTGCGGCATGATCAGCCAGTAGAGGTCGACCCAGTGCACCACGAGCAGGCCGGCGGAGACCCACGCCAGCCGGCGCGGGTTCCGGGTCACCGCCCGCTGGAGCAGCGTGAAGAACGGGACCACGAAGTGGAACAGGGCGAGGAACACGCCGACCCAGAGCCACCCCCCGTTGATCCGGAGGATGTACCAGGGCACCTCGTCCGGGATGTTCGCGATCCAGATCAGCATGAACTGCGAGAACGCGACGTAGGCCCAGAACGCGACGAACGCGAGCGTGTACTTCCCGAGGGAGTGGAAGTGGTCGAGGTTCAGGTACGCGCCGAACTGGTTCGGATCTTCACGCGTGGCGAACGCCGCGATGTTCGTCACCGCGAACGCGCCCATGAAGCTGCCCGCCCACCAGTAGACGCCGAAGATCGTCGAGTAGAACCGCGGATCGATCGACATGATCCAGTCGAACGCCGCGAAGGTCATGGTGAGGCCGAGGAGCGGGAGCGCGCCGGCGCCGAGGCGCCGCTGCCACCTCGTGAGGGTGACGCCGCCCGCCGCGTCCTGCCGGAGCGACCACGCACGGAGGAAGTGCGCGACGACGATCCACGAGACGAAGTAGAAGGCCGCGCGGACGAGGAAGAAGGAGACGTTCAGGTACTTCGTCTTGTGCTCGACCGCCTTGCGCAGCTCGCCCTCGAGCGCGCCGGGATCCACCCACGGGAAGAGCTGATGGCGCCCGAGGAGGATCGGGATGAACAGGACGATGAAGAGCGGGATCACCCCCGGCACGTTCTCGAGGAACCGCCGCAGCACCACCGCCCACTTCGCGCTCGACGCGTGGAAGGCCCCGAGCAGGATGAGCGCGCCGAGCGCGAGCCCGAGCCAGTAGACGAACGCGACGAGGTAGGCGTAGAGCGCGCGGCGCGCGTCGAACGCGCCGCCGATCGCGGTGAGGACCAGCCCCGCGACGCCGACGGCGGCGGACGTCGTGAGGAGGCGCCGGCCGCCCTGGTACGGGCTCAGGTTCATCGCCCCTCCTTCTCGAGGCGCTGGCGCGCCTCCTGCGGCACCTGCTCGACGGTGGCGTGCTGGCTGAGCTGCAGGGCGCGCACGTAGGCGACGACGGCCCAGCGGTCCTGGACCGTGAGGTGCGCGTACGACGGCATGAGGCCGAAGCCCTGGGAGATCACCTGGAAGATGTAGCCGTCGGGCCGGTCGCGGTAGAGGTGGAGCGACGGCGGCCGGCGGAGCGACATGTTGAGCGCGACCTGGCTCTCGCCGTCGCCGAGCACGCCGTGGCAGATGGCGCAGTTCGTGTCGAAGCGCAGGCGGCCCCGGGCGAGCAGCGCGGCGTCGATCTTCACGGGCATGACGGCGAGCGGCTTCCCGTCCGGGCCGCGGCCCGTCGCGACCGCCGGCTCGAGCGGCGGGCCGTACGGGACCGTCCCGGGCGGCGGGTGCATCATCGCGAGCCCGTCCGCGGTGAAGCGGCTCTCCTGGTACGCCTTGTACTTCTGCTGCCGCTGCATCGGGTCGAGCCGCGGGCAGGCGGTCAGCGCGAGGAGCGCGACGAGCGCGAGGCGGCGCGTCATGTCTCCGCCTCCTCCGGCACGATGGACACCTGGGTCGCGCCGAGGCGGCGCAGCTCGGTGGCGGTCGCCTCCGCGTCCTTCCACTCCACCTCGGCGGAGAGCCAGAGTCCGTCGATGGTCGCGGAGCGGAACGCCTCGACCTCGAACGCAGGGTGATGGACGCGCGGGAAGCCGAAGTACACCGCGAGGAGCCCGATGAAGATCGAGAGGGCGGCGAACAGCACGCCGAGCTCGAAGGTGACCGGGATGAACGCGGGCGCGCTGTGCGGCGGGCGGTTCCCGACGTTGAGGGGCCAGTCGTAGCCGACCGTGTACCACTGCAGCAGGTACCCCGAGGCGGCGCCCGCCACGCCGAAGACGAGGACCATGAGCGGCACGGTGGACTTGCGGAGCCCGAGCGCCTCCTCGGCCCCGTTCAGCGGGTACGGCGAGTGGAGATCGAGCCGCGCCCCGCCGCGCGCGCGCAGGCTCCGGGCGGCGTCGAGGAGCGCCGCCTGCTCCGCGAACTCTCCGAGGACGAGGGTCTTCATGACGACCGCTCCACGTCGGCGTGCGCCTCGCGCTCCCGGGCGTGATCCGCGTGCTCGAGCTCGTGCTTGAGCTCCTTCACCTCCGAGATCGGGATCGCCGGGATGAAGCGCAGGAAGAGCATGAACAGGACGCCGAAGGTCGACATCGAGCCGAAGAGCAGGCCCCAGTCGACCCAGGTCGGCGTGTAGTTCGCCCACGAGCCCGGGATGAAGTCGCGCGTGAGCGAGACCGCGATGATGACGAACCGCTCCGCCCACATCCCGATGTTCACGAGGATCGAGACGAGGAACAGGACCATGATGTTGCGGCGGAAGCGCGGCACCCAGAACACCTGCGGGGCGACGACGTTGCAGAACATCTGGACGGCGAAGATGAGCTTGTAGTCGCCCACCGCCCGGTTCCAGAAGGCGAACCACTCGTCGGGGTTCCCCGAGTACCAGGCGATGAACCACTCCATCGCGTAGCCGTACGAGACCATCAGCCCCGTCGCGAGGATCACCTTCGCCATGTTGTCGAGGTGACGGATGGTGACGACGTGGTCGAACTTGAAGACCTTCCTCGCCGGGACCATCAGCGTCACCACCATGGCGAAGCCGCTGAAGATCGCGCCGGCGACGAAGTAAGGCGGGAAGATCGTGGTGTGCCAGCCCGGGAGCTGGGAGATCGCGAAGTCGAATGAGACGATGGTGTGGACGGAGACGACGAGCGGGGTGGAGAGGCCCGCCAGGAGCAGGTAGCCGATGCGCCAGTGCTGCCAGTGCCGGGCCGACCCGCGCCAGCCGAAGGACATGATCCCGTAGATGCGCCGCTGGGTCGTGTTCTTCGCGGAGTCACGGAGGCTGGCGAGGTCCGGGATGAGGCCGAGGTACCAGAAGAGGAACGACACCGTGGCGTAGGTCGAGATGGCGAACACGTCCCACGGCAGCGCGCTCTTGAAGTTCGGCCAGATCAGGTTCGTGGACGGATACGGGATGAGCCACCAGAAGAGCCACGGCCGGCCGAGGTGGATGATCGGGTACATGCCCGCCATCGCCACCGCGAAGAGCGTCATCGCCTCGGCGAAGCGGTTGATCGACGTCCGCCACTTCTGCTGGAAGAGGAGGAGGATCGCGCTGATGAGCGTCCCGGCGTGGCCGATGCCGATCCACCAGACGAAGTTGGTGATGTCGAAGGCCCACGCGACGGGGATGTTGTTGCCCCACACGCCGATGCCGACGAACACCGTGAGCGTGAGGGAGAGGAGCCAGAACCCCATCCCCGCGAGGAGGAGCAGGAAGAGGAGCACCCAGCCCTTCTTCACCGGACCGAGCACCGGCTCGAGGAGGCTCTCCGTCAGGGCGCGATCGTCGGGCCGACCGACCAGCACGGGCGTCGGCTCGAGGGGATCGACGGCGCGGGTCTCGATGGTCTCTCTTGCCGTGCTCATGCGAGGTCGGGGTTCGGGTTGCGCAGCTGGACGAGGTAGGCCGTGCGCGGGCGCGTGCCGAGCTCGTGCAGGAGGTCGTAGCGGCGCTCGTCGGCGTGCCGCTTCGAGACGGCGGAGCTCGGATCGTTCAGGTTGCCGAAGACGATGGCCTCGGTCGGGCACGCCTGCTGGCACGCGCTCTGGACCTCGTCGCCGCCGATCTTCCGGCCGGCGGAGCGCGCGGTGATCCGCGCGCGCTCGATCCGCTGCACGCAGTAGGTGCACTTCTCCATGACGCCGCGCGCGCGGACGGTGACGTCCGGGTTCTGCAGCATCCTGAGCGTCGCCGGCATGTCGCCGTGCCAGTCGAGCCAGTTGAACCGGCGGACCTTGTACGGACAGTTGTTGGAGCAGTACCGGGTCCCGACGCACCGGTTGTAGACCATCTCGTTCAGGCCCTCGTCGCCGTGGACCGTCGCGTTCACGGGGCAGACGTACTCGCAGGGCGCCGCCTCGCAGTGCACGCAGGCGAGGGGCTGCGAGACGGTCTGCGGATCCTCGGTCGGGCCCTCGAAGTACCGGTCCACCCGGAGCCAGTGCATCTCGCGGCTCCGGAGCACCTGCGTCTTCCCCACCACCGGGATGTTGTTCTCCGCCTGGCACGCGATCGTGCACGCGCCGCAGCCGATGCAGCGCGAGAGGTCGATGGCCATGCCCCACCGGTAGTCCTGGTGCGTGTAGTCGATCGGCGTCTGGATCGTCGGCTGCGGCCCGCGGTGCTCGTCGAGCTCGGCCTTCTCGTGGGCGAATCGCGGCGCGTCGTACGAGAGGGCGATGGCCCGGCCCATCATCTGGAAGTGCTCCTGCGTGGTCGCGAGCTTGTACGTGTCGCCGGTCCTCCGGACCTCGAGCCCGGTCGCGAACCACGGCGCGTCCACCGTGCGGAGCAGGTACGCGTCGAAGCCGGTGCCGTTCCCCACCGCGCCGGTCACCGTCTGGCCCCACCCGAGCGGCAGCGTCACCGCCTCGTCCGCGTGGCCGGGCATCACGAGCGCCGCCGCGGAGACCTTCCGCCCCCGGAACGAGAGCTCCACCACGTCCCCGGAGGTGATGCCGAGCCGCGTCGCCGTCGCCTGCGAGAAGTGCGCCGCGTTGTCCCAGACCTGCTTCGTGATCGGATCCGGGAACTCCTGCAGCCAGGCGTTCTCGAGGTGGCGCCCGTCGAGCACCTTGTACGAAGGGGTGAACGAGACCTCGAGGCCGCCCGCCGGGACGGCGACCGCGCGCACCGCCTCCGCCACCCGGCCCGCCTCGGGCGCGGGCGCCTCGGCGGCGCTCGCGGTCCCGGAGACGACCCCCGCGGCGAGCCAGCCGTCCCACTTCCCGTCGAACCCCTGCGCCCCCGCCCGCGCCACCCAGCCGTCGCGCACGATCCGCCACGCGCCCCTGTCGCCCTCGTCGAGGAACGCCGCGAGCAGCTCGACCTCGGTGATGCTCGGGAAGAGCGGCTGGATGAGCGGCTGCACGATGGAGACGGTGCCGTCGCGCGCGCGCAGGTCGCCCCAGGATTCGAGGTAGTGGCTCGCCGCGAGCCGCCAGCCGGCCGCACGCACCGTCTCGTCGTCGCGGTAGGCGAGGACGATCGAGTCCTTCACCTTCGGGAAGAGCTCGCGGAGGCGGAGGTCGGCGGGGGCGGTGTGGAGCGGGTTCCAGGCGGTGACGACGACGGTGTCGACCTGCCCGGCCTGGATCTCCTTCGCGAGCGCGGCGAGGCGCGCCGGGCCGGCGTCCGGATCGAGCAGGGCGGTGGGCCGGTAGCCGACGGTCCGGCCGGCGTTGCCGAGCGCCGCGTTCATCACCGCGGCGATGGCGTGCACCGCGGGCGGCTGCCGCGCGCCTGCGGCGACGAGCGACCGCCCCCGCGCCCGCGCGAGGTCCGCCGCGACCGCGGCGGCCGCCTTCGCCGACGGACCCTGCGCCGGCGCGCCGAGCGGCGCGAGCGCGCCGACGCCGTGCTTGCTCGCGAGCTCGGCGCAGACCGCGCGCGCGAACCCGAGCACGTCCGACGAGCGCATCCGGAGCCGGTGATCCGCCATGCCGCCGGTGACCGTGAAGCGCGACTCGGCCACGTAGAGCCGGTTCATCCGCTCGCCGGTGCGGCGATCCGCGAACTCCCGCGCCTGCCGGAGCGGCTCGCCGTCCACCGCGAGGAGGTCCGACTCGAGGGAGAGGATGACGTCGGCCTCCACGAGGGAGAGCGACACGTCGAGGGGGCGGCCGAAGGCGAGCTGCGCGCCCGCCCGCGCGGCGTCGTCGCCGACGGGCGCCCACGCGTCGAACCGGGCGTTCGGAAACCGCTGCAGGATCCGGCGGCGCAGGTCCGCGAGCGTGGGCGAGGTGGTCGGCTCCACGAGGAAGCGGAGCCGCGCGCCGCCGTCCTTCTCGTGGCCCCGGGCGAGCGCCGAGAGCTCCTGCAGGAGCGGGACGAGGCCGAGCGAGCGCGTCCCGCGCCGGAAGCCCTCGAGGCGCGCGGGATCGTACAGGTCGAGGATGCTCGCCTGGGTGATCGCGTCGGTGCCGCCGCGGTTCGCGGGGTGCTCGCGGTTCCCGTCGATCTTGGTGGGGCGACCCTCCCAGCTCGTCACGACGAGCCCCAGCGCGTAACCGCCCCGGCTGATCGCGGTCGCGTACGCGTTCGGCACGCTCGGGACGACCGAGGCGGGCGGCTTCACGTACGAGACGACCTTCTCGCGCGGTGGCTTGCACGCGGCGACGCCGGCGAGGGCCGCGGAGGCCCCGAGGAGCTGGAGGAAGCTCCGCCGCCCGAAGCCCTCCGGCACCTCCGCGGCGCCCTCCGGGAACTCTCCCGGCGCGAGCTCCACGTCGCCGTCCGCCTGCTCGACGCTGCGCCACCGGCGCGCGTCGACGCCCGAGCTCCGCTGTCCGTAGATGGGAAGCCTTAGCGATGGCATGTGTAGCAGCTCGTCCGCGGTTGGACGTCGTACTTCTTCGCCAGCTCCTTGCCGTAGGCGATGGGATCGCCGGGCGGCGGCTTCCACGTCATGTTCGTCACCTCGTCCGGAGGCCGGAGGCGCGGGTACGGGTTGCGGTGACACTCGAGGCACCATCCCATCGTGAGCGGCTGCACCTGCTCGATCGCGGCCATGGTGTCGACGCGCCCGTGGCACTCGACGCAGCCGACGCCCTTGTTCACGTGGATGGAGTGGTTGAAGTAGACGAAGTCCGGGAGCTTGTGGACGCGGACCCAGGGCAGCGGCTTGTTCGCGAACCAGCTCGCCCGGACGAGATCGAGCAGCGGGCTCTTGTTCCACACCTGCGAGTGGCAGTTCAGGCAGAGCTCGGTGGGCGGGATGCCAGCGGACGGCGCGCGGTCCACGGTCGTGTGGCAGTAGCGGCAGTCGATCAGGTCGTCCTGCACGTGGTGACGGTGATCGAACTGGATCGGCTGGGCGACCTGGACCTGCTGCCCGGTGCCGTAGGGCGTCCGCCAGTAGAGCATCGCGCCGCCGACCGACCCGGCGGCGCCGGCGATCAGGAGGACGAGTACGAGGCGGAAGACGGCGTTCGATCTCGGCGAGAAGAGCGCGCTCATCGGTGGCGCGCGCAACCCCGAGGCAGACTTCCCTCCTGCTCCACGGTCCGGGGCCCGCGCTGGGGCGTAAACTGTTGGGCAACGCGGCGCGGCGGAAGGTCTCTGAAGGGTCAGGCTCGCGATTCGCGCCCGGCCCGACCATCCGGCCCGTCCACCTCGAGCGGTCCCGCGCCGTCCGCCGGAGGCGCGGGAGCCGCCCGCGCGCCATTCTACCGACGGTGTAGTCCACCGGATGGTGTGCCGCGATCCGGAAGGCGCGGAGGTCGCGCGGGGCGCCCCTCCTGGCTGCCGCACCTTCCGTGAACCTCGCCTCCCCGCGTTCCGCGGAGTCCGCGCGCTCCGCTCGTCCACCGGCCGCCGGGCGAGGCGCCGAGCGTCCCGGGCGAGAGGCCGACGCCAGACCACCCTTTGGCCCGCGCCCCTCGCGAGCACCACCTTTTGGTCGGAGGGGAACCAACCCAATGAACAAGCACGCGCTCTTCCTCGTTGCCGCCCTCGCGCCGCTCGCTGCGCTCGGCCAGGCACCGCAGGCCTATCCGTATCCCCCGCAGCAGCAGCCACAGGCGCAGCCGCAGCCACCCCAGCAGCAACCCCAGCCGCCACAGCAGCCGCAGCAACCGCAGCAACCGCAACAGCCGCCCCAGCAGCAGCCGGCGCAGCAGCCGCAGTACGAGCCGCAGGGCACCGGCTCGTCGGCCGCGGGGGCCGCCCCGTCCCCGGCGCCCTCCTCGGCGTCCGCACCCTCGTCGGGCACGGCGCCTTCGTCCTCTTCGTCGTCCACCTCCGGCCAGACCGGCGGTGGCGCCGCCTCGCAGCAGGTCGTGGTGAACCCGCCGCAAGGCGCGCCGGGGCAGCCGCCGCCCTCCTCGACGACGGTGGTGAACCCGCCGCCCCCCGCGACCGGGAGCGGCGGCGGCGGCGTGTACGAGCGCGAGCAGCCGCGGCGGAACCCCCTCGCGACCGTGCTCACGGACACGGCCTACGGCGGCGCGGCCGGGCTCCTCGTCGGCGGCGGCGTCGCCCTCGTGAACCAGGGAGGCGACTGGGGGAAGGACCTCATGGTCGGCGCCGGGATCGGCATCATCGTCGGCGCGACCGTCGGCGTCGTGCACGCGGCCGTCGAGACGCGGAGCGCGGAGCGCGCGCCGCAGTACGGCGCCCTCCCCTCGCCGCGGGCCCGCCTCGCCCTCGACGGCGAGGGGAGCACGGCCCGCGACCCGGTGATCCAGCGGGCTCCGCTCGTCGCGTGGGGCGGGAGGTTCTGACCCCGGAGCGCGCGAAGCGCCCGGCCCCGGCGCGAGAACGCTGCGGACCGGGCGCTCCTCCGTTGCTCAGTGCGCCGCCGAGGGCTGCCCCATCGCGGGCTTGATGAGGACCTTCGTGTACCCCGGCTCGCGCCGGTCGAACTTCGCGTACGCGTCGGGCGCCTCCGAGAGCGGGATCCGCCGGGACACGATGAAGCTCGGCTTCGCCCGGCCGGCGATGATGAGGTCGCGCAGCGCGAGGCTGTAGCTCTTCACCGGCGTCTGCCCCATGCCGACCCGGATCCCCTTCTCCCAGAGGGCGCCCCACGGCAGCCGGTACTCGCCCTGCTTCGCGGCCTTGTCCTTGCCGCCGGGATCCTCGGGGAGGAAGACGCCGATGATCCCCAGCGCGCCGGTGGGGTTCACGATCTCCGCGAGCTGCTCGGTCACCGAGGTCGGCTGCTCCTTCGAGGGGTCCTCGAAGTCCTTGGCCTGGTAGCCCACCGCGTCGATGCCGCACATGACCCCGGCCATCTTCTCCTCGCCCTTGCGCATCGCCCCCCGCACGAGCGGGTTCTTGAGGCGCAGGTCCCGGATCTGCTGCGCGGGCGGGCCCTTGCGGAAGTCGACCGCGACCGCGCCGATCTTCTGGGCGCGCTCGAGCCGCTCCGGGACGGCATCCACGACGTACACCTCGGCCGCGCCCCGCAGCATGGAGCTGTAGGCCGCGAGCAGGCCGACCGGGCCGGCGCCGAAGATCGCGACCGTCGAGCCCGGCTGGACGTTCGCCATCTCCGCGGCGTGGTAGCCGGTCGGGAAGATGTCGGAGAGCAGCAGGAAGTCGTCCTCGAGCTCGTCGCCCGGCTTCCCCGGCAGCTTGATGCAGTTGGCCTCGCCCCAGGGTACGCGGAGCAGCTCGGCCTGCCCGCCGCGGTACGGGCCCATGCCGACGTAGCCGTACGCGGCGCCCGCCGCCTCGTCGTTCGTCACGAGGCACGCGTTCGTGTAGCCGCGCGAGCAGTTGAAGCAGGTGCCGCAGCAGACGTTGAAGGGCAACACCACGCGGTCGCCCTTCCGGAGCTGCTGCACGGCGCTGCCCACCTCCTCGATGACGCCCATGTTCTCGTGGCCCAGCACGACGCCGGGCTCGGCCGACGTGCGCCCCTCGTACATGTGCAGGTCGCTCCCGCAGATCCCCGCGGTGCTGATCCGCACGAGGACGTCGGTCGCGCTCTCGATCCTCGGATCCTCGACCTGATCGACGGACACCTTCCCCGGCCCCTTCCACACCACCGCTCTCATGTCGCCTCCGTTCAGGGAAAGCGGAAACGTCGACACCGCGGCGGCGCACGGCAGCGGACGGCGCGCGGGGCGAGCCGGACCGGGGCGGACCGCCGGCCGCCCGCCGCGCGAGGCCGTCCCGCGCCGTCCGGGAGCGGTCCGGGTTGTGCTCCGGCCGTCCGCCGGTATGCTCCCCTCCAGTGCCGATCTACCGCCTGCCCCGCGAGCCCGTGTTCCCCGATCCCGCGCACGCGGAGCCCGATGGGCTCCTCGCCGTGGGCGGGGACCTCTCGCCGGAGCGGCTGCTCACCGCCTACGCCGAGGGGATCTTCCCCTGGTTCAGCGAGGGCACGCCGATCCTGTGGTGGTCTCCGGATCCGCGCCTCGTGCTCGACCCGCCCGCGCTCCACGTCCCGCGCTCGCTCGCGCGCACGATCCGGCGCGGCGCCTACCGGGTGACCGCCGACGCGGCGTTCGGCGACGTGATCCGCCGGTGCGCCGGACAGGAGCGGCCGGGGCAAGACGGCACGTGGATCACCGACGAGATGGTCGCGGCGTACGAGCGCCTCCACGCGCTCGGGTTCGCCCACTCCTTCGAGGCCTGGGAAGGCGAGGCGCTCGCGGGCGGCCTCTACGGAGTGTCGCTCGGCGCGGCGTTCTTCGGCGAGTCCATGTTCGCGGACCGGCCGGACGCCTCGAAGGTCGCGTTCGTCCGCGGCGTCGAGTGGCTCCGGGGGTGGGCCGTCCAGCTGGTCGACTGCCAGGTCCGGACCGAGCACCTCGTCCGCTTCGGCGCACGGGAGATCCCGCGCGCCCAGTTCCTCGCGCGGCTCGAGGCGGCGCTCGCGGCGCCGACGTGGCGCGGGCGGTGGGACCTCGACGCGACGGCGCCCCCGTAGGGCGCCTCGCTCACCGCACCGGAGCCGGCTCCGCGGTCTCGCGGAGCATCCTCTCGAGGAACAGGATCGTGACCGCCGTCGCCACGTCCCGGTTCTCCTTCTTCTGGAACCCGTGACCCTCGTCGAGGGCGAGGAGGTACCAGACCTCCTTCCCGTTCGCCCGGACGGCCTTCACGATCTGCTCGGCCTCGGACTGCGGGACGCGCGGATCGTTCCTGCCCTGGATGACGAGCAGCGGCGCCCGGAGGAGGTCCGCGTGGTTCAGGGGCGAGATGCGCTCCTGCACCGCCCGGACCTCCGGGATCCGCTCGTCGCCGTACTCGGCGCGGCGGAGATCGCGGCGGTACGCCTGGGTCGACTCGAGGAACGTCGGGAGCGAGCTGATGCCGACGACGTCCACGCCGGCGCGGATCCGCGCCGGCTGGAAGACGAGCGAGGCGAGCACCATGTACCCACCGTACGACCCGCCCCAGGACGCGACGCGCCCGGCGTCGAGCCGCGGATCCTTCCCGATGAAGTCCAGGGTCGCGCCGATGTCGGCGAGCGACGCCTCGCGCTTCACGCCGTCGTCGGCGGCGAGGTACGCCTTCCCGTAGCCGTCCGAGCCGCGCACGTTCGGCTGGAGCACGGCGAACCCGAGCTCGGTGACGAGGTACTGCACGGTGGGCTTCAGCACCGGGCGGTTCTGCCCCTCGGGCCCGCCGTGCCAGTCGATGATCACCGGCCGGCGCGCGCCCCCGGGCGGCCGGTACAGGAACGCCGGCACCGTGATCCCGTCCGTCGACGGGTACCGGACCAGCTCGGGCGCGACGAAGGTCGCGGGATCGAGGCCGCCCACCTCGGAGCGCGTCCACCGCTCCGCCTTCCCGGTGCGGAGGCTCACCACGTACGCGTCCTCGGGCGCGGTGGCGGTCATCACCGACAGCGCGAGCAGGTCCTTCCGGCCCCGCGGGAACACGAGGCGCGTCACCTCGCCGGCCGGGATCTCGATGCGGCGCGGCGGGGCGCCGGGCCCGTCCGCCACGTACAGGCGCGAGTACCCGTCCTCGTTCACCGTGAAGGCGAGCCGCCCGTCGGGCGCCAGCTCGAGCGCCTCGACGTCCCACGCGCCCGCCGGGAAGGGCGCACCCCGCGGGCCATCGCGGACGGGGAAGGAGCGCAGCTTCACCCAGTCCCCGCTCCCGAGGTCGGACGCGACGAGCACGCTCGCGCCGTCCGGCGCGAACGCGGCGCCGCGGATCCCGGCGTGCTCGAGGAGGCGCCGCGGCGGGCCCGAGGTGCCGATGGAACCGTCCTCCCCGAGCGTCACCAGGATGAGGTCCGCGTCCGCGATCGACCGGAACTGCAGGACGAGGAGGTGCAGCCCGTCCCGCGAGAACGCGACCGGGGTGAACGTCCCGCTGCCCTCGACGACGCGCGCCTGCCGCCGGGTCGTGGTGGACGCGACGTAGACGTCGGAGTCCTTCCCGTTCCGGTCCGTGCCGGCCCACGCGAGGTGCCGCCCGGTCGGCGAGACGACCAGCGCCTCGTGCCGGCTCTTCCCGTCGGTGAGCAGCGCCGACCGGCCGGTTCGCCGGTCGAGGCGGTAGAGCTGGTAGAACTCGCCGCCGCCCTTGTCCTGCAGGTAGTACACCGTCCGCGGGTCGCCGGCCGCGAACCGCGCCTCGAGCACCGGCTCGTCGCCGAACGTGATCTGCTCGCGCATCCCCAGCGGCCGCGTCACGACGTGCAGCTGGCTCGTGTTGCCGAAGCGGGTCCGGACGAGGAGCGCGCTGCCGTCGTCCGCGACGTCCATGAGGCTCGCCGCGCGGACGTTCTGGTACTGGTTCAGCCGCGCCGCGAGCTCGGGCGGAACGGGCGGGACTCCGAGCTGCAGCAGGTTCGGCCGGCCGGGGACGGGAGCGACGTCGAGGGTCGACGCGGGGGTCTCGGCGGCGAGGGCGAGCGCGAGCAGGAGGGCGGTCGTCATCCACGCATCTTACCGGGGCGCCGCGCGACGGCGCGGTGCGCCGTCTCGTGGGCGGGGTGCGCCCCGCCGGGGACCGCGCCCGTCGACCGGGCCGGCGCTCGCCGCCGCCCGTCCGCGGGTCCGTTACAATGACCGCACCATGGCCGAGCGCGCCCGTCCCGGGGACGGCACCGACGTCGTCGTCCCCAAGACGAAGACCGAGAAGGAGACGAAGCGGCCCCCGCTCTACAGGGTTCTGCTGCACAACGACGACTACACCACCCAGGAGTTCGTCGACTGGGTGCTGATCACGGTCTTCAACCACGACGCGGAGTCCGCGCACCGCATCATGCTGCACGTTCACATGCACGGCGTCGGCGTCGCGGGTATCTATCCCTACGAGATCGCGGAGACGAAGGCGAAGAAGACCACGGAGCTGGCGCGCGAGGCGGAGTACCCGCTCCTCGTGACGATCGAGCCGGAGTAGCGATGGTGACCGTTTCGAAGGAGCTTCAGCAGACCCTGCAGGCGGCCGTGGGCGAGGCCCGCCGGCGGCGACACGAGTACGTCACGCTGGAGCACCTGCTCCACGCGATGACGAAGGACAAGGTCGCCTCCGAGGTCCTCCTCGCGTGCGGCGCCGACCTGAAGCTGCTCGAGAAGGAGCTCGAGGACTACCTGGACCGGACCCTCGAGTCCGTGTCGGGGTCCCAGGATCCGGAGCAGACGGCCGCGTTCCAGCGCGTGCTGCAGCGGGCCGCCTGGCACGTCCAGGGCTCGGGCCGCACCGAGCTGAACGCCGGCGACGTCCTCGTGGCCATCACGCGCGAGCGCGGCTCGCACGCGGTCTACCTCCTCGAGAAGCAGGGTGTCCGGCGGCTCGACATCCTCCAGTACATCTCCCACGGGATCGGCAAGGACGGTGGTGGAGGCGATGGCGCGGACGGCGAGGGCGGCGGCGAGGAGAACGAGGAGGGCGGGCCGAGGCCGGTGAAGGACCCGTTCCGGACGTTCACCGTGAACCTGGTGGAGCGCGCGGCGCAGGGGCTCATCGACCCTCTCATCGGCCGCGAGAACGAGATCGAGCGGACCATCCAGGTGCTCTGCCGTCGCCGGAAGAACAACCCGGTGTTCGTCGGCGAGCCGGGCGTCGGCAAGACCGCGATCGTGGAGGGCCTCGCCCTCCGGATCCACCAGAAGCGCGTGCCGGAGATCCTCGCGAAGGCCGCGATCTACTCGCTCGACATGGGCGCGCTGCTCGCCGGCACCAAGTTCCGCGGCGAGTTCGAGCAGCGGCTCAAGGGCGTCATCGCCGGCGTGAAGAAGACGCCGCACGCGATCCTGTTCATCGACGAGATCCACACCATCGTCGGCGCCGGCGCGACCACCGGCTCCTCGATGGACGCCTCGAACCTCCTGAAGCCCGCGCTCGCCTCGGGCGAGCTGCGCTGCATCGGCTCCACGACGTTCCACGACTACAAGCAGACGTTCGAGCGCGACCACGCGCTCGCCCGCCGGTTCCAGAAGATCGAGGTCGTCGAGCCCTCGGTCGAGGACACGGTCAAGATCCTGAAGGGCCTGAAGAGGGTCTACGAGGAGCACCACGGCGTCGAGTACACGCCCCGCGCCCTGCGCGCCGCGGCGGAGCTCTCCGCGAAGCACATCAACGACCGGCAGCTCCCGGACAAGGCGATCGACGTCCTCGACGAGGCCGGCGCCCGCGACCGGATGCGCGAGGACGTGAAGCGGAAGCACCGCATCACCGCCCGCGACGTGGAGCGGGTCGTGGCGAAGATCGCCAAGATCCCCGAGCGGACCGTCTCCGCGGACGACCAGGCGCAGCTCGCGAACCTCGAGCCCGAGCTCAAGAAGGTGATCTACGGGCAGGAGAAGGCCATCGAGGCGATCTCGTCGGCCATCAAGCTCTCCCGCTCCGGCCTCGGCTCGCCCGAGAAGCCCATCGGCAACTTCCTCTTCTCCGGCCCCACCGGCGTCGGGAAGACCGAGCTCGCGAAGCAGCTCGCGCGCATCCTCGGCGTCGAGTTCCTCCGCTTCGACATGACGGAGTACCAGGAGAAGCACACCGTCTCGCGCCTCATCGGCGCGCCCCCGGGCTACGTGGGCTTCGACCAGGGCGGGCTCCTCACCGACGCGATCCGCAAGACGCCGTACGCGGTCCTCCTCCTCGACGAGATCGAGAAGGCCCACCCGGACATCTACAACCTGCTGCTCCAGGTGATGGACCACGCGACGCTCACCGACAACAACGGCCGCAAGGCGGACTTCCGGCACGTCGTCCTCATCATGACGACCAACGCCGGCGCCCAGGACCTCTCGGCCCGCCGCGTCGGCTTCGGCCAGGACATGTCGGATCCGGGGAACGCGCGGAACGCCATCGAGCGGACCTTCAGCCCCGAGTTCCGCAACCGGCTCGATGCCTGGGTGGCCTTCGACTCGCTGCCGACCGAGGTGATCCTCAAGGTCGTCGACAAGATGGTGAAGGAGCTCGAGGGCCAGCTCGCGGAGAAGAAGGTGAAGATCGAGCTCGCGCCCGAGGGCCGGCAGTGGCTCGCCGAGCACGGGTTCGACCGGAAGATGGGCGCGCGCCCGATGGCGCGGCTCATCCAGAACGAGGTGAAGAAGCCGCTCGCGGAGAAGATCCTCTTCGGCGAGCTGCACTCCGGCGGCACGGTCCGCCTCGAGGTGGATCCCGGCGGCGAGAAGCTGCGCCTCGTGGTGACGGCCGTCGCGCCGCCGCCGCCGCCGCCGGCGAGGAAGGTCCCGGAGCCGGCGTAGGGAGCGGGCGACTTCGACGACGACGCGAAGGAAGAGGCCCCGAGCGTCCCTGGACGCCCGGGGCCTCTCCGTTCACGGCCGTTACCGGCCGACGACCTTCCGCAGCGCCCCCTCGATCGAGTCCGGCGCGCAGCGGATGTTCATGAAGCTGTGGCTGCCCATCATCGAGAGGTCCGGGAAGTTCACGGCGATCCGGAACTTCGCGTGCAGCGCGAGCACCTGCCCCTTCGACACCACGAGCTCGTACGGCAGGTGCCCCGTGGAGCGGAGCGGCTTGAAGTCGATCTCGCGCATCACGCTGCCGTCGCCGCCGCAGCCGTCGGAGAGGGCGACGCCGAAGACGCTCTCGTCCGCGCCGGGCAGGTCGATCCGGTAGACCTTGCGCGTGCCGCCCCTCCCCGCCGCGAGGCCGGCCTCCACCGCCGCGATCGCGTCCGCCTGCGACGCGAACGCGCCGAGCTTCCAGGGCTCGTCGAAGTACGGCATCCCGAGCGTGTAGTGGTACCCGCGGAGGTCCTTCGCGGTGCGGCCGTCGCCCGGCCCGAACTCCTCGAGGCGTCCGAGGGCGGACCCGAGCGCGGCGGCGACGGGCGAGAGATCCGCCTTCATGCGGTAGGCGGCCGCCATGTAGACGGGGTTCGTGTACGCGACCTGCACCTCGTCCGACACCTTCGTCACGGAGACGCGCTGGGCGGCGCCGTACCCGCCGAACCGGTTCTGCGCCGCAGCCGCGCGGAGGTCGGCGCTCGTCACCGCGAGCACCACGGCGCCGTCGTAGGGCGCGTACTCCCCGACCAGCTCGAACCCCGCGGCGGAGAGCTTCGCCTTCACCGCGGCGGCGGCGGCCGGCACCTCGCCGGCGCCGCGCGAGGCGAGCACGAACGGCTTGAGGCGTGGCGCGTCCGCGGCGGTCGCCGCCCCGGCGGCCGCGACGAGCGCGGCCGCACAGATGGATCTCCAGGTCATGGTGCCCTCCGAGCGTGTGTGCTCGGCGGCTTGGAGCCCGTCCGCGGTCACTCGGTTCGGGGAGAGGCCGCGGCGTGACGCCGCAGAGGGCCACGCGCGCTCTCCGTGAACGCGGCGGAGCCCCCGAGCGTCGCTCGACGCCCGGGGGCCCGTTCCCTCCGGTGCACGCTCGCCCTACTTCACCTGCACCGAGATCGTCCGCGGCTTCGCCTCCTCGCGCTTCGGCAGCTCCACCGTGAGCACGCCGCCCTCGTAGCGCGCCTCGACGCGCGAGCCGTCCACGGTCTTCGGCAGCCGGAAGGAGCGGAAGAAGGTCCCGAAGCTCCGCTCGCTCCGGTGCACCGTCTCGCCGCCCGCGAGCACGGGCTGCTTCCGCTCGGCCTGGACGCTGAGCGTGTCGTTCTCGATGTCGATCTTCAGCGCGGCCGGCTCGAGCCCGGGCAGATCCAGCACCACGCGGTACCCCGCCTCGGTCTCGAGGACGTCGGCGGCGGGTGCGAGGCCGTAGCTCCACGCCCCGGCCGCGGGCCGGGCGAGGCCGTTCACGAGCCGGTCCACCTCGGCGGTGAGCGCGGCGAATCCACCGTTCCTGTCGTTCCACAGCGTCGTCATGGTCGTCTCCTGTTCCGCGCGGGCGCGTGCGCCCGGCGGTTGGTCCTGGTGAGTGTTCGAGTCCCCGGGGCGCGGCGGGTCGGGGGTCGGTGCCGCGCCGCGTCCGTGCTCTCCACGTAAGGCTCGGGGCAGGGCTGTCAAGCGGCCCTCGGATGGGCACGGGCACGGGTTGCGGCCCACGGGCCACGGGACGCGGGAGGCGGGCACGGAGAGGCCGGGTACGTTCACGGGCACGGGTTCGGGCACGAGCCCCGGGGGCGGTTGTGTCGCCTCCAGGTCTCCGCCCGGGTTAGAACGCCGTCCGTGCCGCTTCAGCTCCCCATCGACGAGGTGCTCCCGGACATCGTGGCCGCCGCCCGCGCCGGGCCGGCCGTCGTCGTCGAGGCGCCCCCCGGCGCGGGGAAGACGACGCGCGTCCCGGTCGCCCTGCACGCGGCGGGGCTCGCCGGCCGCGGCGAGGTCGTGGTGCTCGAGCCGCGCCGGCTGGCGGCGCGGATGGCGGCGCGGCGCGTCGCGGAGGAGCTCGGGGAGCGCCCCGGCGAGACCGTCGGGTACCAGGTCCGGTTCGACGAGGTGGCGGGGCCGCGGACGAGGATCCGGTACGTGACGGAGGGGCTGCTCACGCGGCGGCTCCTCTCCGAGCCCACCCTGCCCGGCGTCGGCGCGGTGGTCCTCGACGAGTTCCACGAGCGGCACCTCCAGGGCGATCTCGCCCTCGCGTTCCTCCGGCGGCTCCAGCGCACGGCGCGCCCCGATCTGAAGCTCGTCGCGATGTCCGCGACCCTCGACGCCGCGCCGGTGGCGCGCTTCCTCGGGGCGGCCTCCGTCCGCTCGGAGGGGCGACGGTTCGACGTCGCCGTCGAGTACCTGTCGCCGGAGGAGGCCGCCCGTCCGGACGTGCGGCTCGACGGGCTGGTCGCGCGCGCCGTGCGCCGGCTGCACCGCGAGGGGATCGACGGCGACGTCCTGGTGTTCCTGCCCGGCGCCGCGGAGATCCGGTGGGCGCGCGAGGCGCTCGGCGCCTGGGCGGCGGAGGCGGGCGTCGACGTGCTCCCGCTGCACGGCGATCTCCCGGCCGAGGAGCAGGACCGCGCCGTGCGGCCCGGCCCGCGCCGCAAGGTGATCCTCTCGACGAACGTCGCCGAGACCTCCGTCACGATCGAGGGAGTCGTCGCGGTGGTGGACTCGGGCCTCGCGCGCGTGGCGTCGCACTCGCCCTGGTCCGGCCTGCCCACGCTCGAGGTGAAGAAGGTGAGCCGCGCGTCGGCCGCGCAGCGCGCCGGACGCGCGGGCCGGACGCGGCCCGGGCGCGCGCTCCGCCTCTACACGCGCCACGACCACGACGCCCGCCCCGAGTTCGACGTCCCAGAGGTCCTCCGCGAGGACCTCTCGGAGACCCTGCTCGCGCTCGCGGGCCTCGGCGCCGGCGAGGGGTTCGAGTGGTTCGAGCCGCCGCCGCCGCCGGCGCTCGAGGCCGCGCGCACGCTGCTCCTCCGCCTCGGCGCGGTCGGTCCCGGCGGCGCGCTCACCGCGACGGGCCGCCGGATGCTCGGGCTGCCCCTCCACCCGCGCCTCGCGCGCCTCGTCGTCGAGGCTGCGGATCGCGGTGCGCCGGAGGAGGGCGCCCTGCTCGCGGCGCTCCTCGGCGAGCGCGACCTCCGCGACCGCCGCGCGCTCGAGGGCGCGGCGCTGCCGCCCACGGGCCCGTCGGACCTGCTCGAGCTCGCGCACGCCTTCGAGGAGGCCGCGCGCGCCCGCTTCGATCCCGACCGGCTCCGGCGGATGGGCGTGAACCCGGGCGCGGCGCAGGCGGTCGAGCGGAGCCGGCGGCAGCTCGCGCGGCTCGCGCGCGCTCATCCCGTTCGCCCCGAGCGCGGCGCCCGCGCAGCGGGCGCGGAGTCGACCGGCGCGGACCCGGACGACGCCCTCCTCGCCGCGACGCTCGCCGCCTACCCGGACCGCGTCGGCCGGCGCCGCGCGCCCGGATCCGACGAGATCGTCCTCGTGGGCGGGGGCAGCGCCCGGCTCGATCCCGCGAGCGTCGTCCGGGAGGCGCCGCTGCTCGTCGCCGTCGACGCCGAGGAGCGCCGCGGGGATCGCCGCGCGCCGGGCGCCGGGCGCGGCGCCGAGGTGCGGGTCCGGATCGCGAGCGCGGTGACGCAGGAGCTGCTCCTCGACCTCGTCCCCGGCGCGCTCCGGTACGAGGATGCCGTCTCCTGGAACGCCGCCGCGGAGCGGGTCGAGGCGACGGAGCGGCTCCTCTACGAGGACCTCGTCCTCGAGGAGACGCGCGCGCAGCGGCCGGATCCGGAGCGGGTCGCGGCGCGCCTCGCGGAGGAGGCCCTCGCCGCCGGCGCGCGCGCCTTCGCGCCCGAGGGCGCCCTCGACCGGCTCCTCGCACGGATCGCGTTCGCGGCGGAGCACGCGCCCGAGACCGGGCTCGCACCGCCCGGAGAGCCCGAGCTCCAGGCGGCGCTCCGGGACGCGGCCCAGGGGCGCCGGAGCTTCGGGGAGCTCCGCGAGGCCGACCTGCCGGCCGCGCTCCTCGGCCGGCTCGAGCCGCGGGCGCGCGCCGCCCTCGAGCGGCTCGCCCCGGAGCGGCTCGTGCTCCCCGGAGGGCGGAGCGCGCGCGTCCAGTACGAGCCTGGCAAGCCGCCCTGGATCGAGAGCCGGCTGCAGGACTTCTTCGGCATGGCCCAGGGGCCGGCGATCGCCGGCGGTCGTGTGCCGGTCGTGCTGCACCTGCTCGCGCCGAACCAGCGCGCGGTGCAGGTGACGACGGACCTCGCGGGCTTCTGGGACCGGCACTACCCGGCGCTCCGCCGCGAGCTGTCCAGGCGCTACCCCCGGCACGCCTGGCCGGAGGACCCGCGCACCGCGCAGCCGCCGGCGCCGCGCCCGCGCCGCGCCTGAGCGGCCGCACCCGGGAGCGGCTGCCCACCCGGCGGCCCGCCACCCGGGGTTGCGCACACCCCGCGTACGTGCCGACCGTTCGGGCGTGGCCCCCCGCGCGCCCGCCCCGGCCTATCGCGCCCAGCTCGCGACGCTCGTCGCGGAGCCGCCGGCGGGTGATGGCTGGGTCCACGAGGTGAAGTACGACGGGTACCGCATCGGCGCCGCGCTCGAGCGCGGGCGCGCGACGCTGTGGAGCCGCCGGGGAAAGGACTGGACCGCGCAGTTCCCGGAGGTCGCGCGCGCCGTGGAGGCGCTGCCCGCGCGCCGCGCCCTCCTCGACGGCGAGGTCGCGGCGGTGCTGCCCGACGGCCGGACGAGCTTCCAGGCGCTGCAGAACGCGTTCTCGGGCGGCCGGCGCAGCCTCGTCTACTTCGTCTTCGACCTGCTCCACCTCGACGGCGAGGAGCTCTCCGGGCGCCCGCTCCTCGAGCGGAAGGCCGCGCTCGAGCGGCTCCTCGGGGAGGGGCGCGGGCTCGTCCGATACGCGCCGCACGTGACCGCGGACGGCGCGGCGACCCTCCGCGAGGCGTGCCGCCTCGGGCTCGAGGGGATCGTCTCGAAGCGCGCCGACGCGCCGTACCGGCCCGGGCGGAACACGGTCTGGGTGAAGGCCAAGTGCGTCGCGCGGCAGGAGCTCGTCATCGGGGGCTTCACGGATCCGGAGGGCGCGGCGCGCGAGGGGATCGGTGCGCTCCTCGTCGGCGCCTACGAGGGCCGCGCGCTCCGGTTCGCCGGCAAGGTCGGGACCGGCTTCACGAACGAGGGCGCCCGGGCGCTGCGCGCCCGGCTCGAGAAGCTCGAGCAGCCGGACCCGCCGTTCACGCCCGAGCCGCGGGGGTGGCTCGGACGGAACGCGCACTGGGTGAAGCCGGTGCTCGTCGGGGAGGTCTCGTTCACGGAGTGGACGAAGGACGGCAAGATCCGGCACCCGTCGTTCCAGGGGCTCCGCGACGACAAGCGCGCGGAGGAGGTCGTGCGGGAGCGGGCCACGAGCGCCGACGCCCCCCCTCACCCCGGCCCTCTCCCCCCGCTCGCGCGGGGGGAGAGGGAGGACCTCGGTCGACCGCGAACGCCACCTCGGCCCGGAAGGCGAAGACCACCTTGAGTGAACGTCTCCCGGGAGAGGGAGGACCTCGGTCGAGCGCGGCTTCGACCGCGAAGCCGAAGGCCACCTCGAGTGAACGTCTCCCCGAACAGGGAGGACCTCGGTCGACCGCGAGCGCGACCTCGACCCGGAAGGCGAAGACCACCTCGAGTGAACGTCTCCCCTCTCCCCCCCCGGGGGAGAGGGACAGGGTGAGGGGGCCGGCCCGCCCCCGCTCCTCCACCGAGCCGGCGATCGAGATCGGCGGCGTCCGCATCACGCACCCGGACCGCGTGATGTTTCCCGACCCCGGCCTCACGAAGGCCGACGTCGCGCGCTACTACGCCGAGGTCGCGCCGGCGATGCTCCCGCACCTCGCCGGCCGGCCGCTCACGCTCTACCACTGCCCCGAGGGCCTCCTGGGCGAGTGCCGCTTCATGAAGCACTCGAAGCAGTGGGCGCCCGCCGCGGTCCGGCGCGTCGCGATCCGCGAGAAGACCAAGACCGGCGAGTACCTCGTCGTCGACACGGCCGAGGCGCTCCTGTCCCTCGTCCAGATGGACGTGCTCGAGCTGCACACGTGGAACTCGACGACGGATCGCCTGGAGGAGCCGGACCGGATCGTGCTCGACCTCGATCCCGGCCCGGAGGTGCCCTTCTCCGCGGTCGTCACGGCGGCCCGGCTCGTCCGCGAGGCGCTCCGCACGCTCGGGCTCGGCGCGTTCGTGAAGACGACCGGCGGCGCCGGCCTGCACGTCGTCGCCCCGCTCGTCCCCGCGGCGCGCTGGCAGGACTGCCTCGCCTTCGCGCGCGGGCTCGCCGGGCTCCTCGTCCAGCACGATCCGCGGACCTTCACGGCGTCGTTCGCGCGGACCGGGCGCGAGCGGAAGATCCTCGTCGACTACCTCCGGAACAACCGGACCAACACGTCGGTCGCGGCGTTCGCGGTGCGGGCGAGGCCGGGCGCGCCGGTCTCCGTGCCGCTCGCCTGGGACGAGCTCTCCCCGCGCCTCCGCCCCGATCGCTTCACGGTCCGCACCGTCCCGCGCCGCCTCGCGCGGCTCGGCGCCGATCCGTGGGGCGCCTACCGCCACGAGGCGCGGCCGCTCGCGAAGGCGCTCCGCGACGCGGTGGCGTCCGGGGCGCCCGCGCCGGGACGCGCCGCGTCGGACGGGGTCTCGCCGTGACCGCCGCGCGCCTGCGCATCGGCACGAGCGGCTATCTCTACCGCCACTGGCGCGGCGTCCTCTACCCGCCCCGCTTCCCGCAGCGGAACTGGCTGCCGCTCTACGCCCGCTTCTTCGACACCGTCGAGATGAACGCGACCTTCTACCGGCTGCCGTCGCCGGACGCGGTCGCGCGCTGGCACGACATCGTGCCCGCCGGGTTCGTCTTCGCGGTGAAGGGCTCGCGCTACCTCACGCACATGAAGCGGCTCCTCGACGCGGGCGAGGGAATCCGCCGGTTCTACCACCCGGTCGTCCACCTCCGGGAGAAGCTCGGCCCGACGCTCTGGCAGCTCCCGCCGCACATGAAGCCGGATCTGGAGCGGCTCGACCACTTCCTCTCCCGCCTGCCGCCGGGGCGCCACGCCTTCGAGTTCCGCGATCCGGCCTGGTACGCGGACGCGATCTGCGACGTGCTCGACGGGCACGGGGCGGCGTTCTGCGAGCACGACGCCGTGACGCGGTCCCCGCCGCGGCTCACCGGCGGCTGGCGCTACCTCCGGTTCCACGGCACGACCGGCCGGTACTCGGGCCGCTACGGCGCGGAGGGGCTCCGGCCCTACGCCGAGGACCTCCTCGCGTGGGCGCGGCGCCGCCGCGACGCGTACGTCTACTTCAACAACGACCTCGGCGGCCACGCGGTCCACGACGCGCTCACGCTCCTCGCGCTCGTGGGCGAGGAGCGACCGGCGCCGGACGCGGGCGAGCGCGCGGCGCGCGCGCAGTAGTCCCGGCCGGGCCGCGCGCTCACCGCTTCACGGCGACGAGCCGGAGCCCGGCCGCGCGGATCACCCCCGCGCGCACGAGCCGCCGCTCCTCGCAGAGCAGCGCCGCGACCGCGCTCGCCGCGCCCGGACCATCCCGAGGCGTGCCCGAGATCCGCGCCGCGACCCGGCGATACAGCGCGGGCACCTCGCGCGAGTCGATGAGGTCGAAGCGCGCCGCGACGAACCCGCGGATCTCGACGCCAGCGTGCCCGACGGTGCCCGCGCGGCGGGGGTCGAGGTCCTCGACGAGCAGGATCGCGCCGTCGTCGAGGAGCCGCCACGCGGACCGGAGCATCGCGTCGAGCGATGGCGCCATGCGGAGGACCCCGGTGAGCGCCACGACCGCGAACGGCCCGCCGCGGACGTCCTCGATCCCGCCGGTCACGACGTCGAGCCCGCGCGCCCGGGCGACCGCCGCGGCGGCGGGATCCTCCTCCACGCCCGACACCACCACGCCGTTCCAGGCGAGCCGTGCGAGGACCTCGCCGTCGCCGCAGCCGACCTGGAGCAGATGCGAGGTCCGCGCCGCCCAGCGGCGCAGGAACACCCGCGTCGCGCCCGAGGGAACGTCGGCGGCGGAGCGCACGAGGCGCGGCGGCAGGGGGACGCTCACACCTCGAGCAGGATGCGCTCCGGGTCCTCGATGCACTCCTTCACCTTCACGAGGAAGCTCACGGCCTCGCGGCCGTCCACGAGCCGGTGGTCGTAGGAGAGCGCGACGTACATCATGGGCCGGACGGCGATCTGGTCGCCCTCGCCGACCACGGCGCGCTTCTCGATCTTGTGCAGCCCGAGGATGCCGGACTGCGGCGGGTTCAGGATGGGCGTCGAGAGGAGCGACCCATAGATGCCGCCGTTCGAGATGGTGAAGGTCCCGCCGGCGAGGTCGTCCATCGTGATGCGGTTCTCCTTCGCCTTCTTCGCGAGCTCGCCGATGGCCTTCTCGACCTGGGCGAACGAGAGCGCGTCGGCGTCGCGCACCACCGGCACGACGAGCCCCTTGCCGCCGCCGACCGCCACGCCGATGTCGTAGTGGTCCTTGTAGACGACGGCGTCGCCGCGGATCTCCGCGTTCACGCCTGGAAAAGCGCGCAGCCCCTCGACCGCCGCCTTCACGAAGAAGGACATGAACCCGAGCTTCACGCCATGGCGCGCGAGGAAGCTCTCGCCGTGCTTCTCCCGCAGCGCGAGCACGCGCGACATGTCGACCTCGTTGAAGGTCGTGAGGATCGCCGCCGTGTGCTGCGCCTCGACGAGCCGGCGCGCGACGGTCTTCCTGAGCGGCGTCATCGGGACGACGCGCTCCCGCGCCGCCGCGCCGTCCTTCCCGGGGGCCTGCACCGGGGCCGGAGCCGGCGGCGCGGACGGCGCCGGCGCGCGTGCCTCCAGCGCCCGGACGACGTCCTCCTTCCGGATCTGCCCGCCGGGACCGCTCCCGGCCACGACGCCCTCGGCGACGCCGGCCTCCGCCATGAGGCGCCGCGCCGACGGCGGCGCCCGGCGCGGCGCGGGTGCGTTCGCCGCGGCCGCGCCCGGCGCCTCCAGCGGCACCGCGGCGGGACGGCCGCCGGCGCCCGCGCGGACGCCGTTCGCGCCCCCGAGGCCCTGGGTCGCGCGCGGGTCGCGCGCCGCGGTGGCGGCGTCGTCCCGCCCCGCCGGCCGGACGCCGCCCGGGAGCGGCCCGGAGCCGAACGGCGACGCGGCGTCCTGGGACGAGGCGGCGTCGAGCTCGGCGATCACCTCGCCCACCGCGACCGTGTCCCCGCTCGCCTTCAGCACCTTCCGGAGAACGCCGGCCGCGGGCGCCGGGACGGCGACGGTGGCCTTCTCGCTCTCGACCTCCACGAGCGGCTCGTCGAGCTGGACCGGCTCGCCCTCCTTCTTGAGCCACGCGCCGATCGTCGCCTGCGTCACCGACTCGCCGAGGGACGGGACCTTGAGCTGGATGGACATGGGGTTCGCTACCGCTCCTGGGCGGCCGCGCGCGTCTCCGCGCGCTGGGTGCGGGGCATGGGCTCGCCGAGCGCCTGCCGGACGAGCTGCTCCTGCTCGAGCTTGTGGCGCGTCATGGAGCCCACCGCGGGGCTCGCCGAGGGCGGCCGCGAGACGAGCTCGAGGGGCCGGGGCAGCCGCGGCGAGAGGTGCAGGTCGACGTAGTCCCACGCGCCCATGTTCGCGGGCTCCTCCTGGGCCCACACGATCTCCACGCCGGGCCGGAACCTCGCGACGGCGTCGCGGATCGCCTCGTGGTGGACCGGGTACAGCTCCTCGACCCGGACCAGCGCGACGTGGCGCGCCGTCGACGCCTCCCGTGCCGCGACCAGGTCGTAGTAGACCTTGCCCGAGCACAGGACGACCCGCGTGATCTCTCCCGGGTCCTCGACCGGATCCGCGATCACGGGCTGGAAGCCGCCCTGTGCCAGCTCCTCGATGGACGAGACCGCGCGGGGGTGCCGGAGCAGGCTCTTCGGCGACATCACCACGAGCGGCTTTCGCCACGGCGACACGACCTGCCGCCGGAGCGCGTGGAAGTACTGCGCGGGCGTGGTGAGGTTCACGACGCGCCAGTTGTCGTCCACCGACAGCTCGAGGAACCGCTCGAGCCGCGCCGACGAGTGCTCCGGCCCCTGCCCCTCCATCCCGTGCGGCAGGAGCAGGACCAGGCCGGAGAGCCGGTTCCACTTCGCCTCGCCGGACGCGAGGAACTGGTCCAGGATCACCTGCGCCGCGTTCACGAAGTCGCCGAACTGGGCCTCCCAGATCGTGAGCGCCTCCGGCATCTCCAGGCTGTAGCCGTACTCGTACCCGAGCGCGGCCGCCTCGGAGAGGAGGCTGTCGCGGACCTCGACGGTGCCCTGGCCCTCGCGCAGGTGCGCGAGCGGCGTGTAGGGGACGCCCGTCGAGTAGTCGAAGAGCACCGCGTGGCGGTGGCTGAACGTGCCGCGCCGGACGTCCTGGCCGACGAGCCGGATCCGGGTCCCGTCGAGCGCGAGCGTCGCGATCGCGAGCGCCTCGCCCATGCCCCAGTCGAGCGGGCGCGCCCCGCGCCCCATCTCCGCGCGCGCCTCGAGCACCTTCTGGAGCTTGGGATGCACCGCGAAGCCCTGCGGCACCTGGGTGACCGCCTCCGCCGCGTGGCGGACGACGTCGAGCTTCACCGCGGTCCGCGGCTCCTCGCGAGGGTCGAGGAGGCCGCCGCGGTACCGCTTCCAGAACCCGGTCATCGCCTGCGCGCCCGCCTGCACCGCGAGCTTCGCGGACGCCTGGTACGCCGCCTCGAGGCGGCGCCGGTAGCCGGTCGCCATCGCCTCGACCTCGGCCGGGGTCGCCGTGCCCTCCTTCACGAGCTGCTCGGCGTACTCGGCGCGCAGCGTCGGCTTCCGCGCGATCGTCCGGTACATGACCGGCTGCGTGAACGACGGCTCGTCGCCCTCGTTGTGCCCGTGCCGGCGGTAGCCCCAGAGATCGATCACCACGTCGTGGTGGAAGCGCATCCGGAAGTCGACCGCGAGCAGCACGGCCTGCGCCACCGCCTCGATGTCCTCCCCGTTCACGTGGATGAGCGGGATCTGGAGCATCCGCGCCGGCCCGGTGGCGTACGTCGTCGAGCGCGCGTCGCGCGGCGCGGTCGTGAACCCGACCTGGTTGTTCACGATGACGTGGATCGTCCCGCCGACCGCGTAGCCCTCGAGCTGCGACATGTTCAGGATCTCGGCGACGATCCCCTGCCCCGCGAACGCCGCGTCGCCGTGGACCAGCACCGGCAGCGACCGGAGCCTGTCGAAGTCCTGGTAGCGGTCCTGCTTCGCCCGGACGCGGCCCTGCACGACGGGGTCGATCCACTCGAGGTGGCTCGGGTTGAAGGACAGCGAGAGGTGGACGAGGACGCCGTCCGGCGTCTCCCGATCGCTGGAGTAGCCGAGGTGGTACTTCACGTCGCCGCCGGCGGCGTTGATGATCGCGTTGTCGCGGAACTCGGCGAAGATCTGCTCGAGCGGCTTGCCGACGATGTTCGCGAGGACGTTGAGCCGGCCGCGGTGCGCCATCCCGATGACGACGTTCCGCACGCCGTGCCCGGTCGCGCGATCGACGAGGAACTCGAGGAGCGCGAGGAAGCCCTCGGCGCCCTCGACGCTGAAGCGCTTCGCGCCGAGGAACCGCGTCCCGAGGAACTGCTCGAGGCTCTCGGCCTGGAGGATCTTCTCGAGGAGGAGCTTCTTCACGCCCGGCGCGAGCGGGAGCCGGTTCCTGGTCCGCTCCATCCGCGCCTCGAGCCAGCCGCGCAGGTCCTGGTCGTGGATGTGGGCGAGCTCGACGCCGAGCGTCCGGCAGTAAGTCTCCTCGAGGCGCGAGACGAGATCGCGGAGCGTCCGATCTCCGCGCCCCTCCGGATCGGAGGAGGGCCGGTCGAGGTCGGACGGCGAGAGGCCGAACTGCTCGAGCGTGAACGGCTCGGCGGGACGGACCAGGCCGAGCGGGTCGAGCCGCGCCCGGAGGTGACCGTACTCACGGTATGCCTGGACCAGCCGGTCGACCTTCGCCTGGAACGCCGCGTCCGGTCCCGCGCCGGCGGACGGGCCCGCCGCCGTCAGGGCGGCGTGTCCGTTCGCGCGCCGCGGCTCGAACGCCTCGGGCGGCGGAGCGGCGCCGGGCGCCGGCGGGAGGTTCTCGAAGTAGGCGCGCCACGGGGCGTCGACGGCGCTGGGATCGCGCAGCCACGCGTAGTAGAGGTTCTCGACGAAGGACAAGTTGGTCGGGCTCGGTGGCGTCGCGAGCGGGTCCGTCTGCGCAGGCATGGCGGCGTTTACTTAATCGCGGGACCGCCCCGCCGGCCCTCGAACCGCACGGAAAGCCGATGCCGGACCCCACCGACACGCCCCCCGAACCGAGCCCGCCCCGGGTCTCGTGGCGAGACGCCGCGGGCGAGCACGTCGCGCACTGGGTGTCACCGGGCGCGTCGCCGCCGAGGCGGATCGGCGTCGCGGACGACCGCACCCGCGCCGCCGAGGCGTTCGCGCGGGTGCGCCGTGGCGAGGCGCTCGTCTACGCCGGCGACTACCAGAACGCCCGCCAGCTGCTCGCCGCCATGGCGCGGCGGATCGCGCCGCGGGCCCCTCGCGCGGCGGATCCCGCGGGGCTCTTCCGGGCGGAGCGCGAGACGGTGCGCCTCGAGCACGAGATCCTCGGCCGCCTGCTCGTCCCGCTCGGGGAAGGCTGGACGGTCGGGCTGCGCCGCGCGCCGGACGTTCGCGTGGCCTGCGAGGAGGCGCTCGGCGCGCCCCCGGGCGGGGACGCGGTCCTCCCGCTGCGCGACCTCCTCGGAATCGTCGGCGCTCACGAGTGGCGACGCCGCGGCCTCCCGATCCCGGCGCTCGGCGGGGACCGGATCCACCCGCACTACGGCGTGTACGCGCCGATCCGCGGCGAGTACGTGGACCTCGTGGCCGCCGCGGCCCGCGAGTGGCCCGTCGCGGGGAAGCGCGCGCTCGACGTCGGCACCGGCACCGGCGTGCTCGCGATCGTCCTCGCCCGCGCCGGGGCGCGGGTCACCGCGACGGACCTCGAGCCACGCGCCGTCGCGTGCGCGCGCGAGAACGTCGACCGCCTCGGCGTCGCCGACCGCGTCGAGGTCGTCCGGGCGGATCTCTTCCCGCCCGCCGCCGTCGCGGAGCTGGTGGTCTCGAACCCGCCGTGGGTGCCGGCGGCCGCGCACGGACCGCTGGATCGCGCCGTGTACGATCCGGGCGGCGCCTTCCTCGAGCGGCTCGTGCTCGGCATCCCGGAGCGGCTCGCGCCGGGCGGCGAGGCGTGGCTCGTCCTGTCCGATCTGGCCGAGCGGCTCGGGCTCCGGGAGCCGGATCACGTCGAGCGGCTCACGGCGCGGGCCGGGCTCGCGATCGCCGCGATGCGCGAGGCGCGCCCGACGCATCCGCGCGCGCGGGACGCCTCGGATCCGCTGCACGAGGCGCGGTCCCGCGAGGTGACGCGGCTCTTCCGGTTGATGCTGGTGAAGTGAGAGCGAGAGGGGCCCTGCGCAGCAGGGCCTGACGATTCATCACATGTCTCCCACATGTCTCCGCGAGGGTCGGCAATCGTCGTCGTGGGGATGATGCGTGACCGATGGGTGAGCGGGGAAGGGGCTGAGAAGACGGGGACGGCCGGGGCGGGGCCGCGTGGACGGGACGTCGCGGTGGGGATCGGCCCACAAGAAGCCTGTGTTGTGGCGCCAGCGATCCGGAGCTCAGCTGAGCCGAGCCGCGGGGCGCGCGGGAGCGTCCACGCGGGAACGGGCTTCGATGTTCGAACGATGCGACGAGGGTCCGTGTGTGCCGAGCCGTGGGCCGGCGAGCAGCAGTTCGCCAGATGAACCACTCTCAGTGAATTACGATCCGCACGGCCGCCGGCGCAGCGCGGATCAGTTTCGGTCGCACCCAACAGGAACGCCACGCCACGCTTGACGCCCGGGCGGCGAAAGCCGCCGCTCGCGCTCGGGCTCACGCGAGAACGGCGCTGCTGGAGCGCTGGCTCGCCGGCGTGCTGCGCTGGAAGTTGCCGAGGGGTGCGCGTGACGCCCCTCCGCGTTCGCTCGTCAGCGGGTCCTTCCCGGGCGTTCCAGGAGGCCTCGAAAACCCGTGCGAGAGTGCTCTTCATGGACACCGCACGCGCACTCTCCGCGAACCTCGCCTCCCTCCTCCGGCGCGAGCACTCCGCCCTCGGCGCGTTCCTCGTGGCGCTCGCTGACTTCGACCGGCGCAGGGCGTGGATGACGCTCGGGCACGCCTCGCTGTTCGCGTACCTCCACCGCGAGCTTCGGCTCTCCAAGGCGGCGGCCCAGTACCGCAAGGTCGCGGCGGAGCTGATCCAAGAGGTGCCCGCGGTGGGCGACGCGCTCGGCGAGGGTCGGCTCTGCCTGACCTCCATCGTCGAGGCCGCCCGGGTGGTCACCGCGCAGAACTGGGAGACCGTGCTGCCCCGGTTCTTCGGGCTCTCCCGGCGAGAGGCGATGGAGGTCGTCGCGGAGCTCCAGCCGCATCCCGCGCCGCCGACCCGGACCATCGTCTCTCCGGTGCGGACCGCGCCCTCCGAGGTCGCCGCCGGCCCCGCCTTCGCACGCCCGGCCCTTCCGCTCGAGGTCGGGCCGGCGGGGAACTGCACACCTGGTTCGTCAAGCGAACTCACTGATCGTGAAGTCAACACTTCTGCCCGCACGCACAGGCCCGCCGAGGTCGTTCCTCTCACCGCGGACCTGCGCCGGTTCCACCTCACCGTCTCCGATCGCTTCCTCGAGAAGCTCCAGGCGGCGAGGGATGCGCTCGCCCACGCACGCCCGGGAGCGACGGAGGAGGAGCTCCTCGAGGCCGGCCTCGACCTCCTCCTCGAGGAGGCCGCGAAGCGGAAGGGCCTCGTCGCGAAGCCACGGAAGACCCCGCGGCCGGCGAAGGCCGATCACATCCCGGCGCACGTGAAGCGGGCGGTGATGGAGCGGGACGGCGGCCGCTGCCAGTTCCGGCTCCCCTCCGGCGAGATCTGCGGCTCCACGCACCAGCTGGAATTCGATCACATCGAGCCGGTCGCGCTCGGCGGCGCGTCGACCGTCGACAACGTCCGGATCGCCTGCAGGCGGCACAACATCATCTCGGCGCGGAGGGTGTTCGGGGACGGCTGGATGGATCGGTACGCTCCGGGCAAGGCCGCGCTCCCGGCCGAGACCGGCTGAAGTCCTCCGTCGCTCCCGGACGCGGACGTGGCCCTGCGAGAACGGCGCCCCCGCCGCTCCTCCATGCGCGGGGACGTCGCGCGTGCCCGCGAACGCGGGCACGCGACGTCACGGGCCCCGCGCAGCAGGAGTTGGGCCCCCACGGCTCTGCCGGCGGGCCGGGGCGGTACGCCCCCGCTCAATGAACGGTGCTCGGCACCGCCGCCTCGACGCTCGTCGCCGGCCTGGGCTGCGCGACGACCGGCTCGCGGCGCGCGAGCGGCGCCGGCCGCCGCGACCGCACCTCGAGCCGCCGGAGGACCTCCTCGACGGGCCGCCGCGGCGTCGGCCTCACCTGCAGCCCGTAGCCGAGCCGGAGCATGATCTGCGGGACGCCGCTCTCGCCCAGGACGTCGCGGAGCCGGCTCCGCAGCTCGGGCAGCTCGATGGGCTGGTTCAGGTACGACGCGTAGAGGCCCGCCGCGGTCGCGCGCAGCAGGACGCGCTGGAGCGCCTCGCCCGCGGCGATCCACTCCTCCTTGCCGTCGCGCGGCGTCGAGAGCACGAGGAGCGCGCGCGTGCCGAGCGCGCGCTGTCGATCGCGCTCCGCCTCGGCGCGGGCCGGGTTCGCGAAGCGGAGCAGCAGCGGGTGGAGGATCGCCGCCGCGTCGCTCCGGCCGCTGGCGTAGCCGGGCATCCCGTCGAGGCGCGTCGTGTCGTTGGCGCGGCTCCACGCGGCGTACTCGGCGCGGAAGCGGGCGCTGTCCCACTGGCGGTGGTCGCCCTCCGCGACGAGCTCGGCGATCGCGCGGCGCTGGCTCTGCTCCACCGGACGCAGCCACACGCCCTCGCGGCGCGCCTCGCGGAGGAGCTGGGTCACGAGGCCATCCGGCGGCTCGCGGCCGTCGAGCGGGAGCCGGTTCGTGCGGCGGTGCGGGATCGCCTGGAACAGCTCCTCGAGCTCCGGCGTGAACGCGCGGCGCTCCTCGAGCCGGATCCGCGCCAGCAGGCCGTCGCGCCGGTGCTCGCGGAGCACCTCGACGGACGTCGCGTGGCCGAAGTGCGCCGCCGCGAGCTGCAGGTTCACCATCGCCGCGCCGCACGCCATCGTGAGCTCGCGGCCGTCCGGATCCGCGGCGGGGAGCGCGCGCGAGGCGTCGGCGTACACGCGCACCTCGTCGCCCTCGATCTCGAAGGTCCAGGGCTGCGCGTTGTGGCGCGAGGGTGCCAGGATCGCCCACGACAGCAGGAAGCGCAGGCGCTCGGCCGGGCCGCCCCACACCGGGAAGCTGCGCTCGAAGGCCGCCGGTAGACCGGTCGTGTCCACGATCATGTCCCGCCCCCGCGCGTGCGCCGCGAATGGTCCCGGCGTCTGGAGAGGCATTGAGGTAAACCTCCCGGCGGGCGATGACGAGTCCCCGCCCGTGAAGAGCCCCGCGGAGGAGGCGCCCTGACCGAAGCCGCGAAAGAGCTGATCATCGTCCTGGCGCTGGTGCTTGCGAACGGCGTCTTCTCCGGCGCGGAGATCGCCATCATCGCGGTGCGCAAGACGCGCCTCGCCCAGCTCGTGGAGGACGGCCGCGCGTCCGCGCGCGCGGTGAAGCGCCTCAGGGACCAGCCGGAGCGGTTCCTCGCGACGGTGCAGATCGGGATCACGGTGGTCGGGGCGACCGCCGCCGCGTTCGGCGGCGCCGCACTGTCGAACCAGGTCGCGCCGTGGGTCGCGCGCGTCCCGCTGCTGGCCCCGTACGCCGGGCAGATCGCCTTCGCCCTCGTGGTCGCTCTCGTCTCGTACCTCTCGCTCGTGCTGGGGGAGCTCGTCCCGAAGTCCATCGCGCTCCGCGCGCCGGAGCGGTACGCGCTGCTGCTCGGGCGCGCGCTCCTCGGCCTCTCGTTCGTCGCGCGGCCGATCGTGTGGCTGCTCACCGCGTCGTCGAACGTCCTCCTCCGTCCCCTCGGCGACCGGACGACCTTCACCGAGGCGCGCCTCTCCGCCGAGGAGCTCGAGCAGCTCGTCGACGAGGCGGGCAAGGTGGGAGCGCTCGACGCCCCGACGGCGGAGATCACCTCCCGCGCGCTGGCGTTCCGGGAGCTGACCGCCGCGGACGTGATGGTGCCGCGGAGCCGCATCGCCGCGCTCCCGCGCGATGCGGCGCCGGAGGACCTGAAGCGGCTGCTCCTCGAGGAGGGGCGGTCGCGCATGCCGGTGTACGACGGCACGCTCGACAACATCGTCGGCTACGTCATGGCGAAGGACCTCGCCGCGATGGCCTGGGAGAAGGAGCTCATCGTGCTCGCGGACCTGGTCCGCCCGGTGCACTTCGTGCCGGAGAGCGCGAAGGCGGTCCACGTGCTGAAGGATCTGCAGCGGCGCCGCACGCAGATCGCGGTCGTCGTCGACGAGCACGGCGGGGTCGCGGGCCTGCTCACGCTCGAGGATCTCGTCGAGGAGCTGGTCGGGGACATCGTCGGCGAGCAGGAGGAGACGGAGGCGCTGTTCCACCGCGAGCCGGGCGGCGCGGCGCTCGTGCGCGGAGACGCGCCGATCCGCGAGGTGAACCGCGCGCTGGAGCTCTCGCTGCCGGAGGGCGACGGGTACTCGACGGTGGCGGGCCTCTGCATCGCGCTCGCCGGCGCGGTGCCGGAGCGCGGGACGCGGCTCCGGACGGAGGACGCCGAGATCGAGATCGTCGACGCGTCGCCGCGCGTGGTCCGGCTCGTGCGGATCCGCGTGCCGCCGCAGGTGGCGGTCGAGGCGAGCGGAGGCGACGGCGCCACGCGCGAGGCGGACTAGCAGCGATGGTCCGCGGCGTCGTCGACGCGGTACGCGGCCGGCCGGCGTTCTACCTCGCCGCCGCGCTCGGGCTCGCGTGCCTCGCGGTCTTCGTCGCCATCGCGCGAGAGCTCGGACCGCTCTCGCCGCTCGACGCGGCGGTGGTCCGGGCGGTCGCGGCGCACCGGAGCGCGACGCTGACCGCGGCCGCCCTCGACGTGACCGCGCTCGGCTCCGGCATCGTCCTCGCGCTCTTCACGGGACTGCTCGCGCTCGCCCTCCGCCGCCTCGGACACCCGCGGAGCGCGCTCCTGCTCGTCGTCGCCGCGCTCGGGGCGATGGCCTTCACCTCCGCGCTCAAGAGCGCGTTCGAGCGGACGCGGCCGAGCGCCGTGCCGCGCCTCGTGCAGGTGGGCGGCTACTCCTTCCCGAGCGGGCACTCGCTCGCGAGCGCCGCCATCTACGGCACGGCCGCCGTCCTCGTGGCGGTGCTCGCGCGGCGGCGGGCCGACCGCGTCCTGATCGCGCTCCTCGCGGCGGCGCTCCTCGCGGCGATCGGCGCGTCCCGCGTGTACCTCGGCGTCCATTACCCGAGCGACGTCCTCGGCGGCTACTCCGCCGGCCTCGCCTGGGCGTTCGCGCTCCTCGCCGCCGCCGCCTTCACCCGCCGCGCGGCGGGCGCCGGCGACGGCCCCTGATCACCGGTCACCCGCCCCCGGCCACCGCCCGGAGCGCCGCGGTCTCGGCCCGCAGCCGGCCGGTCTCGACGGCCCAGCGGAGCGTGTCCGTCACCATGTCCTCGAACGGGCGGATCCTGTACCCGAGCTCGCGCTCCGCCCGGGCCGACGAGACGAACGTGTACAGCGCGCTCGCCCGGACGAGGTCCCGCGTCATCCCCGTCCTGCGGCGGTACACGCGAGCGGCGGTCTCCTGCAGCCACGCGAACCCGAGCGCGACCGGCACCGGCACGCGCCGCGGCGGCGGCACCCCGGCGACGGCGCAGGCGCGCCGCATCATCTCCGTCATCGTCAGGTTGTGGCCCCCGAGGATGTAGATCTCCCCGGCGCGCCCGCGCTCGAGCGCCGCGACGTGACCCGCCGCGACGTCCCGCACGTCGCAGAACGACACGCCGCCCTCGACGTACGCCGGGATCCGCCGGCGCGCGAGCGCCACGAGGATCGACGCCGACGACGAGTGGACGTCGCCCGGGCCGAGCACGTACGAGGGTCGCACGACGACCACCGGGAGCCCGCGCGCGGCGAGCGCGAGCGCGGTCCGCTCGCCGCGGAGCTTCGAGACGAAGTACGGGAGCCCGAGCGCCTCGGCGTTCCCCGGCGTCGCCTCGTCCGCGACCTTCGGCGCGCGGGTCCCGCCGAGCACCGAGGTGGACGACGTCAGCACGGCCCGCGACACGCCGGCGTCGAGCGCCGCGCCGAGCACCGTCTCGACCGCGCGCACGTTCACCGCCTCGAGGACGTCCTCCATCCCGGGCGCGAACCCCACCACGCCGGCGGTGTGGACGACGCCCTCGCAGCCCCGGAGCGCCGCGCCGATCGCCGCCGGATCGTCGAGCTCGCCGCGGGCGACCTCCGCGCCGGCCGCCTCGAGGCTGGCGGTGTCGCTGGTCGCGCGGGCGTACAGCCGGACGGCGTGGCCGCGGGAGAGGAGCTCGCGAACGACGGCGCCGCCGACGAGGCCGGTACCGCCGGTGACGAGGACGCGCATGCCGATCCTGTACCGCGCCTAGCGGCCGCGGGCCAGCCGCGGCGGGACCCTCAGGCGCCGACGGAGACCGCGTGACGCTCGATCGCGTCGAGCAGATCGTTCAGCTCGAACGGCTTGGAGAGGTACCCGTTCGCCGGAGGGATCGGCATCCCGGTCGACGGCATCGCCGCGGTCATGAGCACCACCGGGACGTCCCGGAGGCCGGGGTCCCCCCGCAGCTCGGCGATGAACTGCGCGCCGTTCATCACCGGCATCACGAGATCGAGCACGATGAGGTTCGGCCGCCGGGGCTCGCTCCGGAGCCACCGGAGCCCCTCGACGCCGTTCGCGGCGGGCTTCACGGCGTAACCCTCGGAGGCGAGGCACTCCGCGACGCTGTCGCGGATCCCGGGGTCGTCCTCGATGAGCAGGATGGTTCGGCTCGTGGTCACGGGGTGCCTTGGCCCCGTGTTCTACAGACCCCGGTGGGAGCGGCGCAATCCCCCTGGTCACTCCGCCGCGCGCCCCGCCGGGAGGGTCCCGGATCGTGACGTCGGCCGGCTCAGGTCGCCCGGCTCAGATCGTCACGACGCTCGGCGCGTCGAACATCGGCGCCAGCGCGCCCCCGATGGGCGGGTGCCCGGGCGGAAGGCGGCCACCGCCCCCGATGGGCGGGTGCCCTGGGGGAAGGCGGTCCTCGCCGCCGATCGGCGGGTGCCCCGGCGGCAACCGCTCCGCGCCGTCGCCGATCGGCGGATGCCCGGGCGGCAGCGACGGAACGGCGCCGGCGTGCGCCTCACCCGTCGCGCCGTCACAGCCGTAGTCGGAGCGCATGCCGCCGACGAGCGCGTCGAGATGGTCGATGGCCCCGGGCTCGCCCGCCTCGAGCGCGCTCCGGTACGCCGCCGCGACCTCCGGGTCCGCGAGCAGCTTCGCCGAGGTCATGTTCTCGCAGACGTACTCCGGCGTGAGGCACGCCTTCTTCATCGCGACGTGCCAGTCGAGCCAGCTCCGCGGCGCGCAGGCGTCGGAGGCGCGCCACCGCGCGACGGCGGGCAGGGCCACGAGCGCCACGGCGGCGAGCGTCGCGGCCGCCGCGACGAGGCGGACCGCTCTCGACGGGCGGCGAGGCCCCGTCTCGCCGGTTCCGGCGACTCCGCAGTGCGGGCAGACGGACGCGCCCTCCTCGATCGGCGTCGCGCACAGGGAACAGGGCTTCATGGGACCTCCGCGGCGGAATGCGTCCGCCTCCGGGATCCAACCTAAACGCGACCATGTATCGGCGCCGCGCCGCACGGCTGCCCGGAAGAGGCCCTGCCGCCCGGACGAGAGCAGGCGGCCCGGACCGCGAAAGCCCCGGCGGGGCGCGACCTACGGCCGGAAGCGTCGCTCGATCCGGGCGCGGAGGAGCTCGAGCAGCTCCTCCGCGGTGCTGCCTGCCCCGGGCTCGAGCGCGAGCGCGAGCCGGCCCTTCCCGGCGAGGCGCGCGCCGTCGGCGAGCGCGCCGCCCGCGGCCGTGACCCGGACCGCCTCCGGCGCGACCGCGACGTCGTAAGGGGCGAGGTACAGGTCGGCGAAGCGCCGGCGCAGGCGCGCCACGGTGAGGCCCTCGGCCTCCGCGGGCAGCATCTGGAACCCGAGCGTGGTGCCGGCGAGCGAAGCCGTCACCTCGGCGACGAGCCCGAGGCGGAGCGCGTGGGGCGCCAGGGCCTCGAGCCCGTCCACCTCGCCGTAGCTCCAGTAGCTCCGCAGGATCGCGCCGCAGCCCGCGCAGGCGAGGCCGTGCAGCGTGTCGAGCCCGCGCGTGCGATGGAGGTGGAGCGCCGGCGCCTCGGCGCCGCACGCGGCGCACCTCTCCTCGGGACCGAGCGCCGCGAGGACCTGCCGCGCGATGGCGGCGACGGGCGCCGCGTCGAGCGCGAGGCGCACGCCGGCCGCCAGCTCCGCGGTGGCGAGCTGCGGTCCGGCGAGCACCGCGTCGCCGTCCGCGCGCGCTCCGAGCGCGAGGTGGCGCGGGAGCCGTGACAGGGCGCGGGCGAGCTCGGGCGCGCCGGGCCACGGCGAGCGGATCCGGTCCCAGCGCGCCGCCCACCCCGCCGCCGTCGCGAGCGCGTCCGGCGGGCGCCCGCCCGCGTCCTCCGCGAGGAACGCGAGGCAGGTGAGGGCCACGTCCCACGGCGCGGCGCGGGCCTGATCCTCGAGCGTCCGCGCGAGGGCGCGGGCGTCCGCGGTCGCGCGGCGCCGGTCGAGCCGAGCCGCGCTCCGCCGCACGAGCTCGCTCTCGGCGAGCGGATCGAAGACCCGCCGCGCGCCCGTCGGTCCCCGACGCTCCATCTGGCCCATCGCCGTCCTCCTCGCGCGCGCGATCGCGCGCGCCGCTGCCGTGACGCGATCCAGCCGCGCGAGCGCGTCGGCGAGCGCCGCGGCGGCCTCCTCCTCGACCTCTGCCCGCGTCTCGGCCGCGAGGTCGCCGCCGTCGGCGGCGCGCCGCTCCGCCTCGACGCGGAGCCGGTGCGTGTCGCTCCGGACGAGCCGCTCGCGCTCGCGCCGGAGCGACGCCGCGATCCGCGCCAGCGTCGCGATCCGCCGCTCGAGGTGGAGGAGCCGCTCCGCGTCGCCGAGCTCGCCCGGCGGCTCGCCCGCGCCGACCCGCTCCGCCATCACCTCGAGGGCGGTCCGGTCGCCGCGTGCGTACGCGGCGTTGACTCGCGCCATCAGCTCCGAGAGCCGCGCCGCCTCTCCCCCGTCCCGGGCGAGGTCCGGGTGCAGCACGCGCGCGAGCCGGCGGTAGAGCCGCTTCAGGACGAGGGCGTCCGCCTCGAGCTCCGGCGGCCCGTCCTCGCCGGCGTCGCCGCTCGCCGTCCCCTCCTCCGCGCCCTCCGCGCCGGGCTCGCCGGCGGCCGGGTCCCACCCGGGCGGCGTCTCCCGCGCCGCGGCGCGGGCCGCCGCCCGCCGCCCTTTCGCGCGCCGCCGTCCCGCGCTCGCGCCCGGCTCCGCGATCGTGCCCGCCCCGATCGCCTCGGCGAGCGCGAGGAGCGCCTCCTCGAGGCGCCGCAGCCTTCCGACGAGCCGCTCGGCCGCGGCGAGCTCGGCGAAGGCCGCGCCCACACCGTGCTCCCAGCTCCGGCCGAAGGCCGCGAGCGCGCCCGAGAGCGCCTCGACGTCGGCGTCGAGCGAGGTCACCTCCGCGACGACGGCGCGGAGGCGCGCCTCCGCGTCGGCGATCGAGGCGGCGGGGCCGGCGGGCTCCCCGCCGCGCGCGAGGGCGGTTGAGCGGGCGAGCGCGCGGTCGTCCGGGGGCATCCCCCGAGTTCTATCACCCCGCCGCGCTGGCGGCAGAGCGCCGGCCGGGCGAGGCGGCGGCCGGCGGCCGGTTGCGCAGGAGCCCGCGGACGCCGCCCGCGACGAGGAGGAAGCAGAACCACTGCGCGAACGTGAGCCCCCACTGGCGCCCGTCGGCGTAGGGCACCTCGCCCGGCCGCGCGCGGAGGAAGTCGAGGAGGAACCGCGTCACGCCGTACAGGAGCGCGAGGAGCGCGAGGAGCCGTCCCCGGAGCACGCCGCGCCGGTGGAGGGTCCAGAGGAGCGCGCCCATGGCGAACAGGAAGATCGCCTCGTAGAAACCGAGGTCGTGGCGCGGCCCGCCGCCGTCGTTCCAGTTCACCGCGAGGAAGAAGCTGGAGTGGATGCCGGGGTGGTCGTGCACCGTGAAGCAGCCCACCCGCGCGATCCCCCAGCCCGGCGCGATGCCGAGCGCGAACGCGTCGGAGTAGTCGGCGAAGCGGACCTTCTTCCGCGTGAACCAGACCACCGCCGCGAGGATGCCGCCGAGGAGGCCGCCCATCGACGACAGCCCTTCCCAGAACTTCAGGATCCGGAGGGGCTCCTGGAGCTCCTCGCGGTGGTAGAAGAGCAGGTGCACGAGGTGTCCGAAGAGGACGCCCGTCAGCACGCCCGCCACCGAGAAGTCGAGGATGACCTGCGGGTCCTTCCCGAGCTCCCGGGCGCCCTTCGCCGCGAGCTGGACCGCGACGAGGATCCCGATCGCGGAGAGGATCCCGAACGACTGCACCGTGAAGGGGCCGAGGCTGAAGCTCGGCAGCTCGAACCAGGGGATGACGGCGAGAGGCATCGGCCGGTCTTTACCGCTCGTCCCCGCTGCCGTCCACGGCTTTCCGGCCGGCGCCCGTGGACCTCAGAGCTCGATGCCCATCCCACCCACGACCCCGTAGGTGGACCCGCCGACGTCGTAGGTGTTCCGCTGCGTGGTCGTCCCCGAGACGTTCACGGTGACCTGCTTCTGGACGAGGTCCCAGCGCGCGAACGGCGCCGCGGAGAGGACGAGGCGCGCCGGGCCGAACGGGACGCGGAAGGCCAGGGTCGGCCGGACGCCGACGTACGGCAGCCACACCGACTTCGCCTGCGACGGGTCGAGGTCCTGCGACAGGCCGATGTTCGAGATGCGGTGGCCGCCGAGCTCGCCGAGGAGGTCGAGCCGGAGCCAGTCCGTGAGGTTCAGCGCGACGCCCACCAGCGGCGTCACCACGGCGCTGTCCGACCGCGACCTCAGGAGCGCGCCCTCGTAGAGGCCGCCGAGGTCGAGCCAGCCGAGCCGCAGGACCGCCGCGCCGCCGTACGCGTCGAAGTCGCCCTGCAGGAGGTCTCGCCCGTCCTGGCTCTGCACGGAGGAGACGCCGTGCGCGAGGCCGAGCACGTCGTAGCGGGACACACCGCCCCACACGGTGAGCGTGAGCGACCAGGGCGAGTTCGGCGAGACGTCCGCCCGGGCGGGCGTCGCCAGGGCGAGCGCGCCGGCGGCGGCGAGGACGGCGACGAGGCGCGTGCGCATTCGGCCACTCCTGTCTTCGTTCGACGACGGCCTGCGGCCTTCTTACCCCGGACGGACGGGCGTACGGAACATCCAGGGCGAATCCTCGCAAGAAGCGGGCCTGCGCGGCGGAGCCGCGGCGCCTCGCCGGCGGTCGTCTGCTATCCTCCCCCGCACCATGGCCGCCCTCGACCCGGTCGCGTTCGTCCGCGCGACGTCGCCGTTCGACGCGCTCACGCCGGCGGCGTTCCAGGAGGCCGCGAAGGCCCTCGAGATCGTCTTCTACGCCGCGGGGACGAGGCTCCTCACCCGCGGAGGGATGCCCTCGGAGCACCTCTACGTGATCCGCAAGGGCGCGGTCCGGCTCGAGCGCGACGCCCAGACGCTGCAGGTGCTCGAGGAGGGCGAGATCTTCGGCTTCACCTCCCTCATCTCCGGGAAGGCGACCATCGACGTCACCGTCGAGGAGGACCTCCTCGCGTACCGCCTCCCGCGGAAGCAGTTCCAGGCGCTCCTCGGCGACGCCGCGTTCGCCGGCCACTTCGCGTCGGGGCTCGCGGAGCGCCTCAAGAACTCCCTCGAGCGATCGCAGGTCGCGAGCTTCCAGCCCGACCTCGCCGTGCCCGTGTCGTCGCTGGTCCGCGGCCCGGCGGTGCGGATCGGCCAGGACGCGACCGTCGGCGACGCGGCGCGCCTCATGTCCGAGAAGGCGGTCGGATCCGTGATCGTCGACTCCGAGCCGGCCGGCATCGTCACCGACCGCGACTTCCGCGAGCGCGTGCTCGCCTCCGGCCGCGGCCCCGACACGCGCGTCGTCGACGTCATGACCGCGCCGCTGCGCACCGTGCCCGCGGAGATGCCCGTCTACGAGGCGTGGCGCATCCTGCTCGACTCCGGGATGCATCACCTGCCCGTCGTGCGCGGGGCGGACATCGTGGGCGTCGTCTCCGCGACCGACCTCCTCAAGTGCACCGCCGCCGGCCCGGTCGCGGTGATGAAGCGCGTCGAGCGGCTCCAGGGGCGCGACGCGCTCCCGGGCTACGGCCGGAAGGTCTCGGAGATGGCGTCGGCGCTGTTCGCCGGCGGGCTCGAGCCGATCGTGATCGGCGGGTTCGTGGCGCGCCTCAACGACACGCTGCTCGGCCGGATCCTGAAGTGGGCGGAGGCCGACCTCGGCCCGCCACCCACGCCCTACGCGTGGATGGTGTTCGGCTCCGAGGGGCGCATGGAGCAGACGCTCCTCACGGATCAGGACAACGCGCTCGTGTGGGGCGACGACACCGAGGAGGCGCGCACCTACTTCGGCGCGCTCGCGGAGAAGGTGAACGCGGACCTCCAGGCGGCCGGGTTCCCCCGCTGCCCGGGCGGGTACATGGCGGTGAACTGGAAGGCGCCGCTCGTCGAGTGGGAGGACCGGTTCCGCGGCTGGCTCGATCGCCCCACGCCGCAGGCGCTCCTCGAGGCGTCGATCCTCTTCGACTTCCGCGCCGCGCACGGCGCGCTCGACCTCGCGCCGCTCGACAAGGTCGTCCAGCGGGCGCGCGGCGCGCGCACCTTCCTCGCCGCGATGGCGAAGAGCGCGCTCACGTTCCAGCCGCCCGGGACGCTGATGCTCCGGCTCCGCGGCGACTCGAACCGCTTCGACCTGAAGCTCAAGGGCATCAGCCCCATCGTCTTCCTGGCGCGCGTCTACGGCATCGAGTCCGGCGCCCGATCGTCGAACACGCTCGAGCGGCTCGCCGCCGCGTTCCAGAGCGGGCTCATCGCGAAGGACACCTGCGAGACCCTGTCCGAGGCGTACCGGTACCTCCTGCGGCTGCGCCTCCGCGAGCAGATCCGGATGATCTCCGAGGGGCGCCCGCCCACGAACGTCGTGTCGCTGTCGGATCTGTCGTCCATCGAGCGGAGCCGCCTGCGCGACACGTTCCGCGCGATCGAGGTCTGGCAGGAGCGGGCCTCGTACCACTACCGCACCGACCTGTTCTGACCGCGCTCCCGTCGGGTGACCTCGGGGGATTTCTGTCTCCGGGTCGTGCGATGGCTGCGCCGCGGGCCGCGCTCTAGATTCCCGGCGACTGCGGGAGTACCTGACCGGCCCCGCCGGGCATGGTTCGCTCCTCCGAGGGACGCGCGTGACGAGCTGCAGCACGATCTGCGAGGCACAGGCGGCGGCGACGATCCAGCTCGCCGCGATCGCGCGCGAGCACGGCGAGGGCTCCGGGCTGCTCGCGCACTGCGAGGAGATGTGGCGGCGGCTCGAGGCGGAGGCGCTCGTGTCGGTGCGCCACGGCGACCTCGAGAACGCGCTCGCGATCCTGCGGCGCGGCGTGCAGGTGCTCGCGGACGCCGGCGAGGCCGCGCGCAACGAGGAGCTGCCGGTGGACGACCTCGCGCTGCTGCTCCGCGCGGTCTGACGCGAGCGCTACCGTCCGGCGAGGCGCATCCGGTCCCGGAAGAGATAGCCCTGCACGAGGTCGAACCCGAGATCGCGCGCGACCACGAACTCCGCCGTGGTCTCGACGCCCTCGAGCACGGTGTGCGCTCCCGTCTCGCGCGCCATGCGCGTCAGCGCCACGACGAGCGCGCGGCAGCGCGGGTGACGGAGCCGCGGGAGCAGCGTCCGGTCGAACTTGATCACCTGCACCTCGGACAGCGCGTCGAACGAGAGCAGGCCGCCGGCCGCGCCCACGTCGTCGAGCGCGACCGGAAGGCGGCGGCGCCGCAGCGCGCCGATCATGTCGAGGGAGCGGTACGCGTCCCCGCAGGCGAGCGCCTCCGTCACCTCGACGACGATCCTCGACCGCGCCGACGCGAACAGGGCGAGGAACGGGTTCCGGTCGGCGTCGCCCGCGCGCGCCCAGCAGTCGGGATCGAGGTTCACGAAGAGCGCCGACCGGGGCGCGTGCTCCACCTGGTGCAGCTTGACCGTGAGCTCCGCGCGGAGCAGCAGCGCCGGATCGGCGTGCAGCAGGGAGAACACGGGCGCCGGAGCGATCGCGCGGCCGTCCCTGCGGCGGAACCGCGCGAGCGCCTCGAACGCCACGGTGCGTCCGTTCCGGGTCTGGACGATGGGCTCGTAGGCCGAGGCGAACCGGCCCTCGTCGAGCACCGACCGCACCTCTCCGAGGTCCACTCGGCGCGGCGCCCGCTCGCCATCCCCTGCGGTGACGTCGAGCGGCGCCGGTCGCGCGCCCTCGCGGGGGGCGATCGACAGGTGCGAGTTCACGCCCCTCACGCTCTCAGGCCGGAACTCAGAAGTCACTCGCATTCTTGCGCGTCACGCGCACCCCCGTCGTGGGGGCACGGGACCCGGGGGCGACCCGGCGGGGCGTACCGGCGGTCCGATATCGCCGCGGGCGATATCGACCCTGCGATCGGATGCGCCGATCGCCCGCCCTGCCGCCGTCCCGCGCCGCGGCGACCGTGCTAGGAAGGGTCGTGCTCTGGCCCTCGCCGCCCTGGGACGAGGTCGTCTACTGGGCGCTCGACCTCGAGACCGGCGGACTCGACCCGCGCACCGACGCGATCCTCGCGGTCGGCATGATCCCGGTGCGCGCCGGCGGGGTCCGGCTCGGGGAGACGTTCGCCTCGCTCGTCCGCCCGGAGGGCGCGGACCACATCGATCCCGGCTCGATCCGCGCGCACCAGCTCGTCCCCGGTGACGTGTCCGGCGCGCCGGGGCTCGCCGAGGTGATCGAGCGCATCCACGCGCGCATCACCGAGGGCGCGCTGCTCGTCCACCAGGCGGCCCTCGACGTCGCGTTCCTGAAGCGCGCGTACAAGCGCGTCGGCCGCCGCTGGCCGGATCCGCCGATCGTCGACACGGTGGCGCTGCTCCTCAAGGTCGCGAAGCGGGCGCGCCTCATCCACCCCGACGCGCCCGACCAGGAGCCGGACCTGAACCTGCTCGCCGCGCGGCGTAAGCTCGGGCTCCCGGACTACGGGCAGCACGACGCGCTCACCGACGCCATCGCCACCGCCGAGCTGTTCCTCGCGCTGCGCCGGCGGCTCGGCGCGAAGACGCTCCGCGACGTCGCGTGATCCTCGCGGGGGCGGCTACCGCCCGAGCAGCGCGAGGAGGAGCACGGCGAGCGCGATCACGACCGGCGTCCAGCCATCCCACGGGCCGAGGATGGGATCGCGACGGGTCATCGCGATCACCTGGGCGCGGGGCAGCCTCGGGGCGTGGCGCATCTGTCGGACCTCCAAGAAGGCGGCACCGGCCGCCCTGATGCTGACCTAACGGCCGGGCGGGCGCACGGCAATCCCCGTCGCCAGGGGACTCGGGTCACGCCGAATCGGGCGGGGCCATGAACTCCGGGCCCACCGGGTCCGTGACGTGCTCGCGCACGATCTGGTCCACGCGCGCCCGGGCCGCGTCGTCGAGGCGCCACCCGAACACGCGCGGAACCGGGTCGAGCTGCGACGGCCGCCGCGCACCCCAGAGCGCCACCGACACGCCGGGCTGGTCCAGCAACCACCGGACGGCGAGCTCGAGCACGGTGCGCCCGAACCGGTCGCGCGCGAGCGCGTCGAGCGCGGCGACCGCGGCGAGGTACTGGGCGAAGCGCGGCGGCCGGAACTTGGGATCGCCGCGCCGCAAGTCGTCGCCCTGGAACGTCGTGCCGGGCGCCATCCGCCCGGAGAGGAGGCCGCGGCAGAGGGCGCCGTAGGCGAGCGTCGCGATCCCCTCCTTCCGGCAGTACGGGAGGAGCTCGGCGTCGATACCGCGCTCGAAGAGGTTGTACGGGGGCTGGACGGTCGCGACCGGCGCCGTGGCCCGGAACCGCTCGACCTGCGCCGCCGTGAAGTTCGACACGCCGATGGCGCGGATCTTCCCCGCACGCGCGAGGCCCTCGAGCGCGCGCCCGGTCTCGTCGAGCGGCACCCCCGCGTCGGGCCAGTGGACCTGGTACAGGTCGATGACGTCCACCCGGAGCCGCCGCAGCGAGTCCTCCACCTCGCGCGCGATCCGCGCCGGCGACGCGTCCCGCCGGAGCGCGCCGCGCGTCCAGTCGAGGCCGCACTTCGTCGCGACGAGCACGCGGTCCCGTCGCCCGGATGCCGCGAGCGCCTCGCCGACGAGCTCCTCTGCGCGCCCGAAGCCGTACACCGGCGCCGTGTCGACGAGGTTCACGCCGAGGTCGAGCGCCGCGTGGATGGTCCGGATCGCGTCCGCGGCGTCGGTGCCGCCCCACAGCCACCCGCCGATCGCCCACGTGCCGAGGGCGACGCGAGAGGCGGGGAACGGCAGGCCGGGCATCGAGACGTACTCCATGGCGCCTCCGGGCGCGGGGTCACGCGGAGCCGGGGACATACGGCCAACGGCGGCGCGCCGTGGCGCCGAGATGGGGCGACCGCGGCGGGCGATACGCCGGGCGGGCGGCCGTGCGATCAGGCGGGAGCGCGGAGCGCGCCCGGGGCGGGGGTCGCGAGCGGCGCGACGGCGCCGGACCGGTCCTCCGCGACCGCGATCACCGAGGCGGCGTTCACGAGCACCGCGCCGAGCGGCTCGGTCCGCCCACCGAGCCCGGGCACCATCCGGCAGCTCCGGAGCGTGATGAAGCCGTCCTGGTGCGCGAGGAAGTCGCTCGTGCGGACGCCCGGGAGCAGCGCGACGCTGCCGTGCAGCGCGACGCGCTCGAGGTAGCACGTCACCTCGCGGAGCTTCGCGTTCGGGAGCTCCGCGAGCAGCAGCGCCTCGACGGGAACCTGCGGGACGACCACCTGGGCGACCGCCGAGCGGAGCGCGAGGAATGGCCTCGGCGGACCGCCGCCGAGGACCACGTCGGTGAGGGCGAGGAACGCGCGCGGGTTGGAGAGGTGATCGTCGAACGCGTGGCGCTGCGGGACGTGGAAGGTCCCCTCGAGCCACCGCGCGCCACACAGGACCGCCGCGCGGACCGCACGTTGCGGCGGATGATACCCGGCCATCGCTCCCCCTCCGGCCTCGGCGCAAGGAGCGCCCCCGACCGTCTTGCGCCCATTGTGGGCGAAGCGCAGTGCAGGTGGGAGTCCTTCGAGCGCGGGATGAACCGCCGGGTGAGACCGCCGAGCGCGCGCTATCCAGGTTCCTGCGCGAGGTCCTGCGCCAGCGCGTCGCGCTGCTCGGCGTCGAGCTCCGTGCGCCCCTCGAGCCCGGGCAGGTCGACGCCGACTGCGACGGGCGGCGTGCCGCGGACGTCGAACTTGAGGTACTGGACCGACGAGAGCCGGTCGTCCCCGACCTGTCGTGGATCGAACCGCGGTCGGATGCGCTCGCCGCCCGGCAGCTCGAGGTAGAGGTGGGACGGCAGCGCGGTCCAGGCGCGCAGCTTGGCGTCCCGCTGCTCCGGCTCCGGGATCTCGATGAGGAGGGACACCCCGAGCTCGCCCTGCCCGCCGAGCAGCTCGTTGTACGTCTCGAGCTCGTGGCGGATGTCCTCCTCCTTCGCCATGTGCTCGGCCCGCATCATCTCCTGGATCTGGTAGCGGATCGTCGCGGTGTTCTCGAACAGGAACGTGAGCACGCCCGCGACGTGCACCCGCCGCCTGCGCTTCGCCTCGAGGATGGCCGTGCGGATCTCGGCGCGCGATCGCTCGTACATCGCGAGCTCGAGGAGCTCCTCCCGCCGCACCGGCCTCATGACTCACCTCCGTCACCGCGCGCACCGGGTGGGCCGCGGCGCGCCTCGAAGCCCTCGCCGCGGTACGCGCGCGCGAGGAGCGTCACCGGGTGGAGCGGCTTCTTCCCCGCGTGCTGCTCGAACTGGAGCGCCGCGAGCGGGCAGTCGGTGACCCAGACCTCCGCCTCGGCGGCCTTCATCCCGGCGAAGGCCTTCGCGCCGACCCGCTGCGACGGCTCGAAGCCCTCCACCGTCATCGCGTAAGTCCCGTCGTGGCCGCAGCACTCCATCACCGTGCCGCTCACGGTGACGCCCGGGAGCTTGCGCGCGAGATCGCGGCCCTTGAAGCCGATCCCCTGCGCCCGGAGGTGGCACGGTGCGTGGTACGCCACCCTCCCGCCGGGCGGCGTGGACTTGAAGTCGGTCTGGAAGCGCGGCTCGTTGCGGATCGACCAGAGGAACTCGGAGACGTCCATCACCGCCGCCGCGAGCTTCTCCGCGCGCGGGCGGTCTGCGGGCTCGACGAGGTGCGGCCACTCGCGGCGCATCATCATCGAGCAGGTCGGGTTCACCACGAGCACCTTCGCCCCGCGCTCCACGTACGGCCCGAGGAGGTCGAGGTCCTTCCGCGCCCAGGCGCGGAGCGACTCGAGGTCGCCCGCCTCCCAGGCCGGCATGCCGCAGCAGGCGAGCCCCTTCACGACGGACACGTCGACCCCGTTCTTCCGGAGCACGAACAGCGCGTCCCTCCCGAGCTCCGGCTCGTTGTGCTGCACGAAGCAGGTCTGGAACAGGACCGCCTCGCCGCCCGGCTCGGCCTTCACGTATCCGTGCTCCTCCGCCCACACGTCGAACGCGCGCGGCGCGAAGGCGGGCAGCAGCTTGTCCCGGTGAATCCCGACCGTCTTCTCCATGAGGACGCGCAGCGGGCGCGTCCGGTTCGCGACGTTCGCGAGCCCCAGGGAGAGGCGGGCCATCTTGCCGGCGCGGTCGGGATCGTTGAGCACGCGCTGCCGGAGGCTCCGCGGCTTCCCCTTCTGGCGGACGCCCCGGTACCGGTGCACGAGCTTGGGGAAGTCGAGCTGGAACTCGTGCCCGTCGCGCGGGGTGTACGGGCACTGCACCTCGCAGAGCTTGCACTGGAAGCACGTGTCGAGGACGTCGTTCACCTCGCCCGGCGAGAGCTTCAGGACGTCGCCGTCGTGCTTCTGGTCGATGAGGGCGAACAGGCTCGGGAACGTGTCGCAGTACTTGAAGCACATCCGGCAGCCGTGACAGATCTCGAACGCGCGCCTCACCTCGCCGTCGAGCGCCGCGGGGTCCCAGTACCTCGCCTCCGAGGGATCGTAGGAGAGGCCGGGGGTCGGCTGGTACGAGATCCGCTTCTCTGGCGTGCTCATGGTGGAAGTCTCCCGCGGCGAGCGCGGATCCGGTGACGAGAAACCCGGCGCACCCCCTGAGAGGGAGCGCGCCGGGTCACGGATGGTCGATCGGCGGGCCGCTAGCTGATCGACTTCAGCATCTTGTCGAAGCGGCCGGCGTGGGACTTCTCGGCCTTGGCCAGCGTCTCGAACCAGTCGGCGACCTCGGCGAACCCCTCCTCGCGCGCGGTCTTCGCCATGCCCGGGTACATGTCGGTGTACTCGTGCGTCTCGCCGGCGATCGCCGCCTTGAGGTTCGTGCTGCTGTCGCCGATGGGGAGGCCGGTGGCGGGGTCGCCGACGGCCTTCAGGAAGTCGAGGTGCCCGTGCGCGTGGCCCGTCTCGCCCTCGGCGGTCTCGCGGAAGTTCGCGGCGACCTCGGGGTAGCCCTCCACGTCGGCGACCTTGGCGAAGTACAGGTACCGGCGGTTCGCCTGCGACTCCCCGGCGAACGCGTCCTTCAGGTTCTTCTCGGTCTTGCTTCCCTTGAGCTGGGCCATCGATCTTCCTCCGTGGTTTCGAGTCTGAGTGAGCCCCTCGGCGCGAGCCTCCGGCGGCGGACGCTCGTTCAGCACGCGCCCGCGCCCTCGTTTCGCCCGGGGTCGTCTGCTCGCGCGGTGCCAGATTCGTAGCCGCGGACGATCGCGTTTCATCGCCCCGCATGGGGCTGCGGCGCGGTGCGTCGAGGATCGTCCCTGCGAGGCGGCGGCGGCCGGGACGCGCGGTGCGGGAGCCCGTGCGTGTGCGCAACCTCCGAGGAGGAGGCGCCATGGATCCCATGGAGCGGCAGCGGCAGCGCGAGCTCGCGATCCGCCGCGAGCAGGAGCTCAAGGACCTCGAGACGGAGAGCGATCACCGCGAGCGGCCGCTGGAGGGGCTCTCGTCCGCGCCCACGAGCTGGACGCAGGAGCAGGACGACCGCGCCGCCGAGACGGTGCACGCCGGCGACGAGGCCGCGTCCGAGGCGCTCTCGCGCGAGCAGGTCCCTCCGCCGCCCGCCGACCGGACGCTGCCGGAGCGCGGAGAGGACGAGCGCTAGCTACCGTCCGCGCCGGCGGGCCGCGTCTGCGCCGAGCGCGAGGAGGAGCGCCGCCGCGAGCACGCCCGCCGGCGCCTCCGCCGCCCGCGCCACCGGCACGAGCCCGGCGACGCCTCCCACCGCGAGCGCGACGTCGATCACGCGGCCCCGCCGTCCCGGCGATGGCAGCGCCCCCGTCGCAGCGGCGACGCCGAGGGCGGCGGCGGCCGGGACCACCAGCGCGCCGCCCCGTGCCCGCAGCGCCGGGAGCGCCGGGAGCCCGATGGCGAGCAGGGCGACCGCCGTGCCCGCCGCGAACGCGAGCACCGCGCCCGCCGCCGCGTCCTTCGCGATCCGCGCCCGCTCGTCGACCCCGGGCGCGGCGAGATCCACCACCGCCTCGAGCGCGGAGTTCGCCGCCTCGGCGGCGATCACCGCGGCGGCACAGAGCAGCAGGAGCGCGCGCTCCACCGGCGCGAGCGGTGCGACCGCGGCGAAGCAGGACACCAGGACGCCCGCGGCGAGCTGGACGCGGAGGTTCCGCTCCCGGAGCGCCGTCTCGGCGAGCCCGGTCCAAGCCCACGCGAAGCTGCGCAGGATCCCGTGCGCGCCCTTCGGCGGTGGTGCCCCGGGTGGGCGGGCGTGGGGCGCGGGCTCGGGCATCGGTGGATCCTGCCACGGCGGCCCGCGGCCGCGGGGTCAGATGTTCTGCGAGAGGATGAGGTGAACGTACTGGGCGCGCTCGAAGGCCCCCGGGTCCTGCAGCTCGCGCTGCGAGAGCGTGCCGCGGATGGCGTCGAGCGTCGTCCCCTTCCGATCGAGCCAGTCCTCGACGCCCGCCAGGATCTTGCCCATGTGCGGGATGCCGTTCTTCACGAGCGTCGAGGCGACCTGGACGACCTGGGCGCCGGCGAGGATCTGCTTCAGCACGCCCGGCGCGTCGTAGACGCCCGTCGAGGCGGCGAGGTGCGCCCTCACGCGCCCGTGCAGGATCCCGATCCAGCGGAGCGACACGAGCATCTCGGCGGGCGTCGAGAGCGTCATCGACGGCACCGCCGCCATCTTCTCGAGCGAGATGTCCGGCTGCAGGAAGCGGTTGAAGAGCACCACCGCGTTCACCCCGAGCGCGTCGAGCCGCGCCGCGAAGTGGGCGAGGGACGTGAAGTAGGGCGAGAGCTTCACCGCGATCGGCACGTGCACGGCGTCGCGGACCGCCTCGACGATGTCGAGGTACCGCTGCTCGATCTCCGCGCTCGACACCCGCGGATCGGCCTCGACGGCGTACAGGTTCACCTCGATGGCGTCCGCCCCGGCCTGCTCGATCTCCCGCGCGTACTCGGTCCAGCTGCCCGGGGCGCAGCAGTTGAGGCTCGCGATCACCGGGACCTCGAGCGCGCGCTTCGCGCGCTCGACGAGCGAGAGGTACTCGTGCGGCCCGACCCGCTGCGGCGGGAAGTAGGTGCGCGCCTCCGGGTTCGACTCCGCCCCGCGAGCGAGCTCCTCCTCGAGCGCGGTCGACGCCGCCTCGATCAGCTCCTCGAACAGCGACCGGAGCACGACCGCGCCGGCCCCGTGGCCCTCCGCCATCTCGAGGTTCTCCACCCGGTTCGAGAACGCCGAGCTCGCGAGGACGAGGGGGCTCGGGAGCGCGAGCCCCATGTACTCGGTGACCAGTTCGGCCATCTCGACGTCCTCCCTTGGGCACGACCGGCGCCTCGGCGTGAATAGCGCCCGGCCCGGAGGGATGCCAAACATTCCTTTGGCGTTCGGTGGACGAGCGGTGCGGCGGCGCCGTGCGGATGCGCGCGCCCCGCGCCGCGGTTACTCGGACCGCGACCGCACGTCGGGAGGAGCCAACATGACCCGTCCTCACGTCCTCGAGCGGACGCAGCTCGTCGCCCGCCCCCGCGCCGAGGTGTTCGCGTTCTTCGCGGACGCGCACAACCTCGAGGCGATCACGCCGCGCTTCCTGCGGTTCCGGATCACGACCCCCGGCGAGATCGCGATGATCCCCGGCGGGCTGATCGACTACCGGCTGTCGCTCTTCGGCGTGCCCTTCCGCTGGCGCACCCGCATCGCCGTCGTGGAGCCGGGCGTCCGGTTCGTGGACGTGCAGCTCCGCGGGCCGTACCGGCGCTGGGAGCACACGCACCGCTTCGAGGACGCGCCCGGCGGCGGGACGCTCGTCCACGATCGCGTCGAGTACGAGCTGCCGCTCGGGCCGCTCGGAGCCGTCGCGCACGCCGTGTTCGTGTCGCGCGCGCTCGGGAGGATCTTCGACTTCCGGCGCGAGCGGATCGCCGCGCTGCTCGCGCCAGCAGGACGCGGTCTCCCGATCAGCGGCGCGCGTGGCCCTCGGGGTGGACGGTCAGCACCGGGCACCCCGCGCGGCGGACGACGCGCTCCGCGATGGAGCCCATGAGCGCGTGCTCGAGGCCGGTCCGGCCGTGCGTCCCCACGACGACGAGCCCCACGCCCTGCTCCTTCGCGAAGGCGACGATCTCCGCCGCAGGCTCGCCGATCGCCTTCGCGGTCGTGACGCGGGAGATCCCGAGCTTCTCGGCGTCGGCGCGCCACTCCTGGAGGTGCCGCTCGGCCTGGTCCGCGAGCTCCTGCATCATCTTCGGGCTCGCGACGATCGAGCCGTCCGGGAAGGTGTACCCGGGGATCGGGTACGCGTGCAGGAGCACGAGCTCGGCGCCGAAGCGGCGCGCGAGGTCGCCCGCGACCTCCATCGCGGCGCGAGAGGCGTCGGAGAAGTCGATGGGGCAGCAGATCTTCTTCCAGTCCGCGGTGAGCATCGTCCTCGCCTCCGCCGGAGCAGGGGCTCCGGGCGAGGGGATCCTAACGCCCCGCGCGACAGCGTGGAGGTCACGCCCGGACGCGGCCTGCGCGCCCGCGCGCAGGCCGCGACCGCGGGGCACGCCGTGGCGCCCGGGACCCGATCGCGCCGCAACCGTCCGGGACCGCTCGCGGCCACGCGATCGCGCGCTCGCCGGCCACCCCGGCCGCCCCGACCCGGGCGGTGGGCGCGGCGGCGGCGCTGTGGGTGTCCAGCCGATTGTGGCGGAAACGCGTCCCGGGTTAAGGTGCGCCGCGCCGAGGGGGAGAGGATCGAGGCCTTGAGCACGCAGCACGACGCGCCCGCACCGCACTCGAAGACGCCTTCCGCCTCGCCCTCGCCGCTCGCGATCCTGCCGGACGCGCCGGCGCGCGCCGAGAAGTGGCGGAACCCGTACCGCGCCCTCCCCCGGGTCCGCTGGGTCGTGCAGCTCGCGTACGTCGCGTTCCTCCTCCTCGTCGCCTGGCAGTTCGTCCGCTTCCACGACGCCGTCCTCGGCGACGGGCCGATCTCCGTCGCTCGCCCGCCGGCGGTGGAGGCGTTCCTGCCCATCGCGGCGCTCGTCGCGGCGAAGCGCTTCTTCCTCACCCGCTACTGGGACGTGGTCCACCCCGCGGGCCTCACGATCTTCCTCGCGGCGATCGCGACCGCGTTCGTCGCGCGGAAGGCGTTCTGCTCCTGGGTCTGCCCGGTCGGCACGATCTCGCGGGCGCTGGAGTGGCTCGGCCGGAAGACGCTCTGGCGCCGCCGCTGGCCGGCGGTGCCGCGGTGGCTCGACCTGCCGCTCTCCGCGGTGAAGTACCTCCTGCTCGCGTTCTTCCTCTGGACGGTCGTCGTCATGATGCCGCTCGAGGCCATCGAGGGCTTCATGCAGGCGCCGTACAACCTCGCGGCGGACGCGAAGATGCTCGAGCTGTTCGCGCACCCGTCCGCGACGATGGCGGCGGTGCTCGGCGGGCTCGTGGCGCTGTCGCTCGTCGTGAAGCACGCCTGGTGCCGCTGGCTCTGCCCCTACGGCGCGCTGCTCGGCCTCGCGAGCTTCCTCTCGCCGGTCTCCGTCCGCCGCGATCCCGACGCCTGCAACGACTGCCGCGCCTGCACCCGCGCCTGCCCGAACGAGATCCAGGTGCACGCGAAGCTCCGCGTGCTCTCGACGGAGTGCACCGGCTGCATGTCGTGCGTCGCCGCGTGCAGCACGCCGGACTGCCTGGGCGTCACGCGGAAGGGCGCGCGGGCCTGGTCGCCCTGGCTCGTGCCCGCCGCGACCCTCGCGGTGATGCTCGGCTTCTGGGCGGTCGCTCGCGCGACCGGCTTCTGGGAGGCGAGCGTGCCGCCGGAGGTGTACCGCGTCGCGTACCGGATCCTCGGGATCGGGTAGGCACGGGGTCGAGCCGGCCGCCTACCGCGCCGCGCGGACGTGGGCCTCGCGCTCCGCAGAGATCCGATCCAGCACCGCCGCGAGCCGCACCCCGGCCGCCTCGAGCCGCGCCTCGACCCGCGCCCGCTGCTCCCGGGCGTAGCCGCGCGGGAGCGTCACGATCGCGCCCGGGCGCGGCTCGATCCCGAGCTCCCCGTACAGCGCGCGCGCGAGCGCCGCCGACTCGTCCGCCCAGGCCGCCGGCGCGAGCGTCGCGGTCCACGCCGCGGCGTCGGCCGGACGGATCCGCGCGCCGAGCGCGAGCGCGATCTCGCGTGGCGTGCGGCTCCCGAGGAGCGGTGCGACGACCTCGGCGTCCCAGACGTGGTGGAACGTGACCGGGTGGCGGCGGTGCGCGAAGCGGACCTCGAGCTCGTTCCCGCCCCGATCGCGTCCGTCGCCGGCGTGGAGCGGCTGGTGGGCGTCGGCGACGAGGTGCACGAGCCACCGGAGCGCGTCCGCCCGGTCGAGGTCGGTCGTGCCGTCCCGGAGCCTCGCGGCGCTCCGCTCGATCGCCGCGACGACGCAGTCGCCCCGCGGGCAGTCGCGCGCCGGCTCGTACCCGGCGGCCGCGAACGGCACGTTGACGTAGTGCCACGGCCGCGTCGCGCGGTCCCCCTGCTCGTCCGCCCAGGCCGCGACGTCGGCGAGGCGGCGGTCGCCGAGGACGTCGCGCACGAGCCGGCGCGCCGCCGGCGAGAGGCGCGCCTCGGCGACGTGCGCGACGATGCGGTGCCCGGGCTCGGACCACGCTCCCGCGCGGCCTGGGGCGGCGAGGGCGAGGGCGACGGCGGCGAGCGGTGCGGCGAGGCGGCGGGCGGAGCGGGGCACGAAAGCGAGCGTAACCCGGAGGGCGGACGCGCGCGCGGGGCTGCGACCCGGAGGTGCTCGCGGACGGGCCGGTCCCGCGTTAACCGCCGTTCATGGACCGCCTCACCCTCGCCGCCAACGGCATCTCCTTCGCCGCGCTCGCGGACGGCCCGCCGGACGGGCCGCTCTTGCTCCTCCTGCATGGCTTCCCGGAGCTCGCTCGCTCCTGGCGGCACCAGCTCCCGGCGCTCGCCTCCGCGGGTTTCCGCGCCGTCGCCCCGGATCTGCGCGGTTACGGTGAGAGCGACCTCTCGGGCCCCTACGATCTCGAGACGCTGAGCGCCGACGTCGCCGGGCTCGTGCGCGCGCTCGGGCGGCGCCGCGCCGTCGTCGTGGGGCACGACTGGGGCGGCGCGATGGCCTGGGCGACGGCGGTGCTCCGGCCCGAGGTCGTGGAGCGGCTGGTCGTCCTGAGCTGCCCGTACCCGGCGGTGTTCGCCGCGGAGGTGGTCCGGAACCCGCGCCAGCTCCTGCGGTCCGCGTACATGCTCTTCTTCCAGCTCCCGGTCCTGCCGGACTGGACGCTCGCGCGGCGCGGCGCCGCCGCGGTCGCCCGGGCCCTCCGCGGTGGCTCCGCGATCCGGTCCGCCTGGCCGCGCGAGGAGCTGGACCGCTACCGCGCGGCGTTCCTGCGGCCCGGCGCGGCGTCCGCGGCGCTCGGCTACTACCGGGCGGCGTTCCGCAGTCCACGCGTGCTCGGGCGAGAGGGCCGCGCGCACCCCATCGCCGTCCCGACCCTCGTCGTGTGGGGCGTCCGGGACCGCTTCCTCGGGGTGGAGATGATCGCGCGCGACCGGATGGCGCCGTTCTTCGCGCCCGGGAACGCGCCCTCGATCGTCCTCGTCGACGAGGCCGGGCACTTCGTGCAGAACGAGGCGCCGGACCGCGTGAACGCGGCGCTGCTCGGGTGGCTCGCGCCGGTGCCGGGCCGCGCCGGGGACGGCGGCGATCAGGCGCGCGCGCGCGCGGGCTCGCCGAGCCCGGGCGTGATCCCGAGATAGCGCAGCAGGCGGACGTGGTGCTCGCGGAGGCCCTGCACGGTGACGCGCGCGCCGCACGCGGCGAGCGCCCGCCCGAGGACCATCACCGCGAAGTCGTCGAAGGCGCGCACGTGTGACAGGTCGACACGGACGTCGCCGTCCGACGCCGGATCCGCGAGGAGCTCCGCGAGCCGGTCGGCGGCGGAGGCGTCCAGCACGCCGTCGAGCCGGATGAGGCGCGGCGTGGTCTTCGTTTCCTGCATGTCTCGAACCCCCCGGTGGCTGGCAAGGCGTCCGCGCGGAAGCGGAGGAGAACGCCAGCGCGCTGCACTCTGCCGCACCGCCGCGCGCGGCAAAAACCCCGTCGGCGGCAATCGGAGTGGAGGCGACCGCCTGCGGGAGACCCCAACCGGCCGACCCGCTCTCGTCGTCCCGATGACGGTTCGCCCCGAGCTCGTCGAACGGCGCTCGGCCGTGGCCGCTCGTGGTTCGACGGGCTCACCAAGAGCGGCTTCGGCGATCAGGCGCGGGCGCCGTCGCCGTCGCCGAGCCCGAGGTAGCGGAGCAGCCGGACGTGGTGCTGGCGGAGTCCCTGGATGGTGACGTGACCACGGGCGGACAGCGTGCGCCCGAGCATCATCACCGCGAAGTCGTCGAAGGCGCGGACGTGCGAGAGATCGATCGCGACGTCCGCGTCGGGCGTGCCGTCCGCGAGCGCGCGCGCGAGCCGATCGGCCGCGGATGCATCGAGCACCCCGTCCACCCGGATGATGCGCCGGGCGCCGCTCGTTGCGTTCATGTCGGTGAATCCCCCGTTCCGGAGCGCCGTCGCGGCGCTCTCGAGAACGGGCGCACCATGCCACGAGGTCGGGGGACGCGATAGACCCCGAAGCGGTGACTGCGGCCGACGACTACCGCGCGCGCTCGGCGCTCGCGCGGAACCGCTGCGCGAGGAGCGCCGCGTCGTCGTCCACGACGCGCTGGATCTCGGCCACCTTCTCGGGTGGAAGCTGGCCGAAGCGGCCCTGGAGACGCAGGTACTCGGCGACCGGACGCCGCGGCGGGCGGACCGTCTCGCGCCACGCCGCGCCGTCCTCGACCTCGTACAGCGGGAAGAGCCCCGTCTCGACGGCGAGGCGCGCGGCGGTGAGGGTGTGGCGCTCCTCCATCTTCCACCCGGGCGGACAGGGGGAGAGCGCGTGCAGCATCCGGAAGCCCCGCGTCCGGACCGCGCGCGTCATCTTGGCCACGAGGTCCTCGTGGAAGCCCGGCGAGACGGTGGCGAAGTACGGGATCCGGTGCGCGGCCATGATGCCGTCGAGATCCTTCTTGCGCCCCTGCTTGCCGGCGGCGGTGTTGGACGTCCACGCGAGCGCCGGCGTCGCGCCGGAGCGCTGGATGCCGGTGTTCATGTACGCCTCGTTGTCGTAGCAGACGTACAGGATGTCCTCGTTCCGCTCGGCGCACGCCGACATCGACTGGAGGCCGATGTCGAAGGTGCCGCCGTCGCCGGCCCACGCCACGACGAGGACGTCGTCGATGCCGCGCGCGCGGAGGCCGGCCTTCACGCCCGCGGCGGTGACGGCCGCCGTCGCGAACGCGCAGTGGACGACGTTCACGCCCGAGGACGAGTAAGGGAACGGCCCGTCGATCACGGCGTAGCAGCAGGCCGGGATGCACAGGACCGTGCGCGGTCCGGCGATCTGCAGGAACGTGCGCATCAGGATGGGCGCCGCGCAGCCGGGGCACGCGAGGTGCCCGGGCTGGACCTGGTCCTCGCCGCGCGCAATCCAGCGCGGCTCGGCGGCGGGCCGGCCGGGCCGGCGGATCAGTCCATCAGCCACGTACCCTCCGCCGCGATCGGGTCCTGCTCCGCTCGCGCGATCGCCTCCTCGATGCGGGCCGGCGTGATGTCGCGCCCCCCCATCCCGGCGATGTACCCGTGGACCGCGGGCGCCCCGGGGACGCCGTGGAGCGCGGCGCGCAGCTCCTGGCAGAAGATCCCCGACGCGCCGTAGGAGCAGTTCCGGTCGAGCACCACGACGCGCCGCGCGCCGGCGACCGCCTCGCGCAGCGCCGCGGCGGGGAACGGCCGGAACGCGCGGAGCTTCACGAGACCGGTCCTCCGCCCCTGCGCCCGGGCCGAGTCCACGGCCGCGCGCGCGGTGCCCGCGACCGTCCCCGTGGCGAGCACGATCTCGTCGGCGCCGGCGCAGCGGTACGTCTCGAGCACGCCGCAGCCGCGCCCGAACCGGCGCTGCCACTCCGCGGCGAGCGCCTCGATCTCGCGGAGCGCCGCGTGGTGGTCGTCGGCGAGCTGCCGGCGCATCCGCTCGTACTCCGCCGGCTGCGCGAGCCCGCCGACCGCCTTCGGGCGTCCGGGGTCGATCTGCCAGGGCGCGGTCCATGGCGGGATGAGGCCGGCGAGCTCGGAGGCATCCGGGATCGAGACGGGCTCGGCCGTGTGGGACAGGAAGAAGGCGTCGGCGACCACCATGACGGGGATCGACACCTTCGGCGCGAGCGCGAAGGCCTGCACGACCGCGTCGAACAGCTCCTGCGCGTGCTCGCAGTAGAGCTGGATCCAGCCGGTGTCGCGCTGCGAGAGGGAGTCGTTCTGGTCGGACCAGATCGACCAGGGCGGCGCCATCGCCCGGTTCACGTCGACGAGCACGATGGGGAGCCGCGCGCCCGCGGACCAGTGGACGAGCTCGTGCATCAGCGCGAGCCCCTGCCCGCTCGTCGCCGTGAAGGCGCGGGCGCCGGCGTGCGCCGCGCCGATGCAGGCGGCGAGGGCGGAGTGCTCGGACTCCACCGGCACGTACTCGGCCTTGCAGATCCCCTTCTGCACGAGGGAAGCGATGTGCTCGATGATCGTCGTCTGCGGCGTGATCGGGTACGCGGCGACGACCTCCGCGCCCGCGCGCGCCACCGCCCACGCCACCGCCTCGTTGCCCGTCGCGAGCCGCGCCTCCGCCATCTACCGGACCTCCACTTCAGCGAGGGTCACCACGCCGCGCGGACACTCCTCCGCGCAGATGCCGCATCCCTTGCAGCGCTCGGCGTCCGCCGCGTAGCCGCCGGGGGCGCCCCGGACGACGGCGCGGTCGGGGCAGACGAGGTAGCACACGTCGCAGCCGGTGCAGCTGCCGCAGGACAGGCAGCGGGCGGCCTCGGCCCGGGCCGCGTCCGGATCGAAGCCGAAGCGCACCTCGCCGCCGCCGAGCCGCATCGGCGCGTTTGCGCGGCCGCGGCGGCGCGGAGGGGCGGGCGTGACGTGGTGCGCGCGGATCCGGTCCGGCCCGACCACCTCCGGCGAGGCCCCGCGCGCCTCGAGCGCCGGAGGCGCGCGGCGGATGCCCGCGAGCGCCTCGAGGAGCGCGTCGGCGGCCCGCAGTCCGGAGGCGAGCGCGTGCGCGACGGTGCCGCCGCCCGGGAGGCAGTCGCCGGCGGCGAAGAGGCGCGGCACGGCGGTCCGGTGCTCCGGCGCGGCGACGGAGCCGCCGCGGACCACCTCCTCCGGCAGCCCTGCGGGATCGAGCTCCTCGCCCGCGGCGACCACCACGAGATCCGCCGGCATCACGAAGTCGCCGCCGGGGATCCGCTCCGGGCGCGGCCGGCCGCTCGCGTCGCGGACGCCCGGCCGGGCGCGCGCGAGGTTCAGCCACCGCGCGCGACCGCTGCGGACGACCACCTCCACCGGGAGCGCCCAGGTCTCGAGGTGGACGCCCTCCTCGAGGGCCTCCTCGATCTCGTCGGGGATCGCCGGCATGTCCTCGCGGCCGCGGCGGTACGCGACCGTCACCTTCCGGCCGAGCCGGAGCAGCGTCCGCGCGCAGTCGAGCGCGGTGTTCCCGCCGCCCACCACGACCACCTCCTGGCCGGGCGGGACGGGCGCGCCGCGGTGGACCGCGTCGAGGAGCGCGAGGCCGTCCACCACGCCCGCGGCGTCGGCGCCGGGGACCCCGAGCGGCCGCGGCAGGTGGCGCCCGATCGCGACGAGCACGGCGTCGTGCGACTCGAGGAGCGCGTCCATCCCGCCCTCGGCGAGGGCGAAGCCGCCCTCGAAGCGGACGCCGGCGGCGAGGATCCGCGCGATCTCCCCCTTCAGCACGCCGCGCGGCAGGCGGTACGGCGGGATGCCGGTGACGAGCAGCCCTCCCGGGCGCGCCTCGCGGGCGAGGAGGCGGACGTCCGCGCCGGCGAGCGCGAGCCGGTGCGCCGCGGCGAGCCCCGCGGGCCCGGCCCCGACCACCGCCACCCGGAGCGCGAGGCGCCCTTCCGGCCGGGGAGCGACGCCCTCGGTCACGAGCGCGTCGCCGAGGGCGCGCTCGACCCCGGACACGTCCACGGCACCGTCGAGCGCCGCGCGGTTGCAGGCGCGCGCGCACGGGTGCGGGCAGACGCGGCCGGTGGTGGCCGGCATCGGGTTCACGGAGAGCAGCAGCTGGGCGGCGTCGCGGAGCCGGCCCTGCGCCGCGAGCCGGAGCTGATCCGGCAGGTCCTGGCCGAGCGGGCACGCCGCGACGCAGGGGGCGGTCCGATCCTGGAACCGCGGCTCGCGCGAGCGCCACGCGCCGGTCCGGTTCCAGGCGGTCGAGGCGAGGCTCATGGCGACCGGCGGGATCCGGCCGCCGAGATCGACGCGGCCGTCCGGCAGGCGCTTCACGCTCATGTCGGCTCCCCGGGCAGGTCGCCCGCGACGCGCTCGAACGCCTCGGCGGCGGCGGCGACGTTCTCGTCCGGCGCGGTCGGGACCGCCTCGCGGATCGCGGCGAGGAGCGCATCGAGCCCGACGAGGCCGGTGGCGCGGGCGAACGCGCCCGCCATCGGGCTGTTCACGATGGGCATCGCGCCCGACCCGAGCCGGCGCGCGCGGGCGATGCGCGTGGCGTCGAGCGAGGCGATGCGCCAGCCGCCCGGGACCGCCACCGCCGACGGCGCGAGCGGCGTGTTCGCGACCAGCACGCCGCCGGAGGGCGGCGGCAGCTCCACACGGTCGAGCAGCGCCGGGTCGAGGACGAGCACGTGGTCGGGGCGCTCCACCCTGCAGCGGAGGTGGATGGGCTCGGAGGCGATCCGCAGGAAGGCGGTGACGGGCGCTCCGCGCCGCTCGACGCCGAACTCCGGGAACGCCTGGACGCTGCGGCCCTCCAGCATCGCCGCGCGCGCGAGCATGAGGGACGCGACCACCGTCCCCTGCCCGCCGCGGCCATGGAGGCGGACCTCCGTGAGGCCGCGCACGCTCGCCCGTCTCTCCGACATCCGACCCGTCTACCCGACCCGTGTCACCGCACCGTCATGAGCGGCCCACCGGGACGCGGTCTCATCCTCGTCGGCGGCGTTTGCGGCGGGCACGCCGGCGCCTAAGCCGCCCGGCGCACGCGCTCCGCGAGCCGCCCGAGCGTCGCGTCCTGCGCGGCGCGGTGCAGGTCGCGGAGCGATCCCGCGCCCTGCTCCGCGATGCGGAGCGCGAGGAACGCGCTCGCGAGCCGGCCCGCCGCGGAGGCGACGAACAGCAGCTCGAGCCCGTGGCCTGCGGGTCGCCCGAGCGTCGCGATCGCGCGCGGGAGCGCCGGCGAGAGGAGGCCGCCGCCGGCCGCGGCGAGCGCGTACGCGAGCCCGCCGACCATCGCGAACGCGGCGAGGTAGAAGGGCCGGTCGCGGCGCGGCCCGACCGAGAGCGGCAGGGCGAAGGACGCGAGGCCGTGCCCGCCCCACGCGATCCCCCCGATCACCGCGTCGATCGCGATGGGCCAGAGGCGGCCGGGGCCGGTCGCGAGCCAGAGGAGCGGCAGCCCCGAGACCGCGAACGAGCACGCGGCGAGCACCGGCCGCGCGCCGAACCGATCGACGGCGCGACCCCACGCGGGCGCCGCGATCATGCGCAGCACCGCCGTGGCCGCGGCGTGCATCGCCGCGACGGTGAAGCCGGCCGCGAGGTTGTGGAGCAGGTGGAACGTGAAGAAGCCGCCCGCGACGCCCACCGACGCGTTCCAGGCGAGCTGGTACTCGAGGAGGCCGCGCGCCGCCGGATCGCGGGCGGGGCGGAGCGCCGCCGCGATGGTCGGGCGATCGCACGGGGCGCCGCCGGGATCGTGCTGGCGCGCCATGAGGACCGTCGTGAGCGCGCCGAAGAGGCAGGCGACGAGCGCGAGCGCGGCGAGCCCGGCGCCGGTCGCGCCCCGGCGGCCGGCGGCGTCGAGGAGCCGGGCGGCGCCGACCCCCGCGAGCGTCCCGCCGAGCGTGCAGATCGCGGTGCGCCGCCCGAAGTAGCGGCCGCGGAGGCCGTGGGGGACGACCTCGCCCATCCACGCGGTCCAGGCGTTGTTCCCCACCACGCCCAGCGCGGCGGAGGTGGCGGCGACGGCGAGGAGGGCGCCCCGCGCCCCCGCCGGCCCGAGCGGCAGGACCGGGAGGACGGCGAGGGGGAGCAGCGCCTGGCGCGAGATCGCGACCGACACGATCGCGACCCGCCGGCGCCCGAGGGTGGAGGTCATCCAGGCCGCCGGCAGCTGCACGAGCTGGGCGAGCTGGGGGAGCGCGCCGACCAGCGCGACCTCGACGGGGCTGGCGCCGAGGTGGAGGGCCCAGCCCGTGAGCGCGGTGGCGCCGGCGCACGCGCCGACGATCTCCGCGCCGACGCCCTCGGCCGTCGAGAGCCGCAGGGTCTCGCGGACGCGGCTGCTCGGGCCCGCCCGGCGGCGCGTGCCGCGCAGCGGCGCGGCGGCGAGGAGCCCGGCGGCGGGCGCCGCGGCGAGGGTGGCGATTCCGGAGAGGAGAGCGGCGAGGAGGCGGGCGAGGAGCGGCACGGGTCGCGGTCGCGCCCCCCTCAGAGCGCTCGCGCAGTCTGGCACGTCGGGGCCCACGCCGTCAGCCGGCGGCCCGGCGGGCGGCCCGCGCACCCTGGGAGCGTCCGACCGACATCGGGCGACACCCGCGGACGATGTGGGCAGGCCGGATGCACCGCGTGGCCACCGCGGCGCGCACGCACGGTGAGTCCGAGTCTCAGCCGCGGAAACTGCGGCAGAATGTCCCTCCCGGAAAGGTAGCAAAACACAAATTTCTGAGGTCCAATGAAGGGATGCCGCGCCCATTGCACGCCGTCGCCGCCGCCCAGACCGCAGCCGAGCCGGACCGGAACCTCGGCCCGGTCCTCGAGTTCATGCGGACGCTCTGGTCCCTCGATCACGCCCTGCAGTCCGCGTCGAAGCGGATGGAGTCGCGCGTCGGGGTCACCGGCCCGCAGCGGCTCGTCATCCGGATCGTGGGGCGGAACCCCGGCATCTCCGCGGGCGCGGTCTCGGACATCCTCCACCTGCACCCGAGCACGCTCACCGGCGTGCTGAAGCGCCTCGAGACGCGCGGCATGGTCGAGCGGCGCGCCGATCCCGCCGACGCGCGGCGGGCGCTGCTGCACCTCACGGCGCGCGGCCGCGAGATCGACGACGTCCGCGCCGGCACGGTGGAGATCGCGGTGCGCCGCGCCCTCGGCCGGCTCCCGCCACGCACCGTCACGGCCGCGCGCACGCTCGCGGAGGCGCTCGTCTCGGAGCTCGAGCGGCTCGACTGAAGCACGGCCGCGGGCGTCGCGGGACGGCCCGCCCGCGCCTGGCGGGCGAGGGCCGCCGTTGGTAGATTCACGCCCGTGCGCGTCCTGCTCTCGAACGACGACGGGGTTCACGCGGCGGGCCTGCGCGCGCTCGCGGCCGCGTTCGAGGGGGACGAGGTCTGGGTCGTCGCGCCGGACCGCGAGCAGTCCGCGTCGTCCCACGCCATCTCGCTGCACCGCCCGCTCCGGATGATCGAGGTCGCGCCGCGCTGGTACGCGGTGGACGGCACGCCGACGGACGCGGTGTACATGGGCCTCAACCTGGTGCTCCGGCAGGCGCAGCCGGACGTCGTGGTGTCCGGCGTGAACCACGGGCCGAACCTCGGCAACGACGTCCTGTACTCCGGCACCGTCGCCGCCGCGATGGAGGCCGCGCTGCTCGGCGTGAACGCCGTCGCCGTGTCGCTGGCGGCCCCGCCGCCGCACGACTTCGCGGAGGCGGCCCGCTTCGCCGCGGCGCTCGCGCGCCAGATGATCGCGTCGGCGCCGCCCGCGCCGATGCTGCTCAACGTGAACGTCCCGCCGGGCCCGGTCCGCGGCTACCGGTTCACGCGCCTCGGCCGGCGGACGTACGGGAACGAGGTCGTCGAGAAGACCGACCCGCGCGGCCGGAAGTACTACTGGATCGGCGGCGAGGGCGGCGCGCGCAACGAGGACATCCCGGGGTCGGACTGCAACACCGCGCAGCTCGAGGGGCTCGTCGCCGTCACGCCGCTGCACCTCGACTCGACGCACGACCCGATGCTGCAGCAGCTCCGGAGCTGGACGGTGCCGGGGTTCACGAAGGAGCCGGCCCCGTGAACCGCCCCGCGGCGGCGATCGCCGCGGCCCTCCTCGTCCTCGCCTGCGCGCCGGTCGCTCCGCTCCGCCCGGCCTCGCGCGTCCTCCCCATCCCGCTCTCCCCGGATCCCGGTCACGACGAGCCCGCCCTGGTCGGCGTCGTGCACGTCGTGCAACGCGGCGAGACCGTCTGGCGCATCGCGCGCGCGTACGGCATCGATCCGCGTGACCTCATGGAGACGAACGGCATCGCCGATCCGCGAGCCGTCGCGGCGGGCGCGGAGCTGTTCGTGCCCGGCGCGGCGGGCGTGGTGACCGTGCCGCCCGCGGACGCCGCCACGGCGACGGCCCGCGCGACCGCCACGCCGCCGCCCTCGATCGCCGCGGCCCTCGACGCCGCCGCCGACCGGGGCGGTCCTCCGGCCGATCCGCCCGCCGATCCGCCTCCGGGGCCGGGGCGGTCCGCCGCCTCGCCGCCGCGCGCGCACGCTCCGCTCGCGTGGCCGCTCCGCGGCGTCCTCTACGGCCGGTTCGGCGTCCGCGCGGGGCAGCGCCACGACGGCATCGACATCGCGGCGCCCGAGGGGACCGCCGTCGGCGCGGCCGCGGACGGCACCGTCATCTACGCGGGCGAGCAGGCCGGCTACGGCGAGATCGTGATCCTCCGCCACGACGACGGGATCGTCACGCTGTACGCGCACGCGTCCGAGGTGCTCGTGAAGGACGGCGCCCGCGTGCGCCGCGGGCAGCCCATCGCCCGGGTCGGGCAGACCGGCCGGACGACCGGCCCCCACCTCCACTTCGAGGTCCGGCAGGGGACGCGGCCCCGCAACCCCCTGCTCTTCCTGCCGTGAGCGCCGCGCCGACCGGCCGCGGATCCCGTGCTAAGGTACGCGGGCCATGATGGATGCCGTCCGCGCCCGGATCCGCGACGTCCCCGACTTCCCGCAGAAGGGGATCGTCTTCAAGGACATCACGCCCGCTCTCTCCGATCCGGCGATCTTCCGCGAGGTCATCGACGCGTTCATCGCGCGCTGGAAGGGCGAGCGGATCCACAAGATCGTCGGGATCGAGTCGCGCGGGTTCCTCTTCGCCGCGCCGCTCGCGTACGCGCTCGGCGCGGGCCTCACCGTGGCCCGCAAGCCCGGCAAGCTCCCCTGGCAGACCATCCGCGAGGTCTACGCGCTCGAGTACGGCGAGAACGCGCTGGAGCTGCACGTCGACGCGGTGGGTCCCGGCGAGCGCGTCCTCGTGGTCGACGACGTGCTCGCGACGGGCGGCACCGCGGACGCGGTGGGCCGGCTCGTCGCGCGCCAGGGGGCGGAGCTCGTGTCCTTCTCGTTCCTCGTCGAGCTCTCGTTCCTCCATGGCGCGCGACGGCTCGGGCCGGAGCGCGTGCACTCCCTCATCACGTATTGAGCGGGTGCTGCGCCCCTCATGATTCATCACGAGCCGAACGAGAACCGGCGCCTTGCGCCCGGCCGGTCTTGATCGGTGAAAGTGAAGGAGGGCTGAGAAGGGGCCGGCCGAGGCGGGTCCGCGGTGGGGAAACGTCGACCGCGTGGATCGGCTACCAAGAAGCCTGCGTCGCAATGACGGCGAGCTCCCGGCGCGAGACGCGGATGCGGGCGCGTTCGAGGGAACCCAACGGATCGCGTCGCGCAATTGACACGTCTCCGGCGCACTCGCGGATCGCGCGTCGCGCCCGCGCGAGAGCGCCGCTCTCGCAGCGCTCCACGCCGCGCGGAGCGACGCGAGCGGCGTCCGAACCCCGGCGCGACGCAGCGCGCTGATTCTCGCGCCAGCGCTCGAGCTTCTCCGAGCTGGTCGAGCCGCTCGAGGACGGCAAGCTGTGCCTCTCCACCGTCGGCGAGCTCGCCCAGGTGCTCACGCCGGAGAACCGGGACCAGGTGATCCCCCGGTTCCTCCACCTCTCGAAGCAGGAGGCGCGGGCGGTCGTCGCGGAGCTGAAGCCGGCGGAGCGTCCTCCGCGCCGGGAGGTCGTGACGACCGTTCGCGTCGCGGCCGCGGCGCGACCAGTGCGCGACCCCGAACCCGCCGCAGCGCTCGAACTCGGCGCGCCGGCGACCGCCTGCGTCATTGCGCCCGGTTCGCCGGCAGAACTCGCCGATGCCAAAGTGGCCACACGGACCGTGAATGGCCCGATTTCCCGGACGACGCCGCCGACCTTCGAGCCGCTCACCGCCGACCTCCGCCGGATGCACCTCACCGTCACGAAGCGGTTCGAGGCGAAGGTTGCCGACGCCAGGGACGCGCTCTCCCACTCGCATCCGGGGGCGAGCACCGAGGAGATCCTCGAGGTCGCGCTCGACCTCCTCCTCGACCGGGCCAAGAAGCGGAAGGGCCTGGTCGAGAAGCCGCGGCGCGAGAAGCGGCCGTCGAGACCGGACCACATCCCGGCGGAGGTGAAGCGGGCGGTGTGGGTGCGGGACGGCGGCTGCTGTCGGTGGGCTCTCGAGAACGGCGGCGTCTGCGGCTCGCGCCACCGTCTCCAGTACGATCACATCCAGCCGAAGGCGCTCGGCGGGAAGTCGACGATCGAGAACGTTCGCCTCCTCTGCGCTCGGCACAACTTGCTCGCCGCACGGAAAATCTTCGGCGATGCATGGATGGACAGGTACGCGCCGGCCCGGAAGGCCACCGCGGCGACGGGACGCCGCGACGCCGGCTCGGCGGGTGCGCGCTCCGAAGTTCCCGCCGCGGCCCTGACCGGGCCGACGTGACCGTCGGGCGCGGCGGAGCGCCTCCCGAAGCCTCCGGCTGGCCGGACCCCATCGCCGCCGTCGCGACGCAGGCTTCTTGGTGGCCGATCCCCGCGGCGACGTCTCGCCCCTGCGGCCACGCCCCGGCCGTCCCCCTTCTTCTAGAGCCCTTCCCCGCTCGCCAACACAGACGCGGCGTCCCTGCGGCGACGGTCGCGGTGGTCCGAGATGTGATGAATCGTCAGGGCTGCGCCCCCACCCCCGCTGCGCGGGCCCTGCGCCGTGCTCGCCGCTTCGCGGCTGCGCGCGGCTGCCCCGCGGAGAGGGGCTGCGCCCCTCCCCCGCTGCGCGGGGCCCCCACCCGCCGTTCACGAATCACGCTCGGCCGCCCAGGCCCTCCGCCGGCGGCGCGGGGCGAGCGCCGCCGCGGCGAGCGCGAGGAGCGCGAGCGCAGTGCCGGCGCCCGCGCCGCCCGTGCGGCACCCGCAGCCGGAGCTGCCGGCGTCGATCTTGAACGCCACCGCGGCGGAGGCCGCCGACGGCGCGCCGTTCACGGTCTGGATCGCGCGGGCGGTGCGATCGCCGCCGGGCAGGTCCGCCGCCGGGACGAGCGCGAACGTGCCGTCTGCGCCGGCTTCCACCGGGCCGAGCGTCGCGCCGTCCACGTCCACCGTGACGCTCGCGCCGGGCGTCGCCAGGCCCGCGAAGGTCGGGCGCGCGTCCTTCAGCACCGCGCCGGCAGCGGGCGCGGTCAGCGTCGGCGGCGGGGGCGGCACGTCCAGGCTCGCCGTCGACGTCGCGATCGGCGCGTCGGCGCAGGAGAGCAGCCACTCCGCCGTGACGGCGTAGCGGCCGATGCCCCCGAACCCGGCGGCCGCCACCGCGAGCGCGTCGTCGGCCGTCTTGCCCGCGGGGACGTCGAGGCCGACCCGCATCCGCGTCGGTCCGACGCCCGCGCCGAAGGCGCCGGAAGGCGCCATCTCCCGGCCGGCGGGATCCCTCACCGTCCAGCGGAGCCGCGTGGCGCGGAGCGTCGCCTGCGTGGCGCGGTTCTCGACCCGGGCCGCGGCGTGGAACGGGTTCCCGCCGACGTACGGGGGCCCGTCCGGCGACACCGTCACGTTGCCGTCGCGCTCGACCTGCAGCGAGAGCGTCTCGACGATGACGGGCGCACCGCCGCGGGTGTCCACGAGCGCGACGGTCCACGCCGTGGCGTCGGCCGCGAGCGGCAGCGTGTCCGTGGCGGAGCCGTCGCCGCCGACCGCCCACGCGTCGACGCTGCGGGACGGGACCGTGCTCGCCGTCGGCGTCACGGTCCCGGCGTACCACCGGAGGGCGTAGCCCGTCGCGCCGGGGACGAGCCCCTCGGCGCGGACGGTGGCCGGCTCGCACGGCGCGAAGCGCGCCGCGGGGACGGTGCACGCCGCGTCGGCGCAGGCGGTGAGCACGCCGACCTGGGCCTCCGCGAGCTTGGTCGCGCTCGCGCCACCGCTCGTCGCGACCGCCTCGGCGTGGATCCGCGCGCCCGTCGCGAGCGGAGTCCCGATGGGCGAGGTGGCGGAGAGCGCCACCACGACGTTCGCCCGCCCGCCGAACGGCGGGATCGCGGCGAGCGACTGCACCACCCGCCCGTCGCGCGGATCGCCGTCGCCGTCCGGATCCGTGTAGACCACCGCGGGCGCGAGGTCGCGCGCGGGCGTCGCGGTGAGCTGCACCGCGAGGGCGACGTCCGCCGGAGCCGAGCCGTTGTTCTGCACCACGCCGCGGAAGAGCGCCCGTCCGCCGCTCGGGACGACGCGCCCGCGTCCCGCGGCGAACGTGTCGTCCGGGCCGAAGGTGATCGCCGGGGAGACCCGCACCACGTCCACCGCGGAGACCAGGCCGGCGCCGGCGCCGGCGGTCACCGTGACGGTGCAGGTCGAGCCGATCGCGGCGTCCGCCGGGACGCGGACGGTGACGAAGAACGGCACGGTCGTCCCATACGTCGCGAGCCCGAGGTCGGGCTTGCCGTCGCCGTCCTCGTCGTGCGCGACGGTCTCGAAGACGCCGTCGCCGGTCGTGTCCACCGCGATCACCTCACCCGGTGCGCCGCCCGCGTCGCGCGCGAGCTCCACGCGCGGCGCGCACCCGGACGCCAAGACGGCGAGCGGGACCACCTCGCCGCCGAGCTTCCAGGTCGAGAGCCCGTGCCCGAACGGCACCGGGACGCCCGCGACCGCGGCGCGCTCGAGGGCGGCGGGCTCGAGCTTCGGGCCGCCACGGCAGGCCTGGCCGGCGGTGTCGCACACCGGCGTCGCGCCGCCGCAGTCCGCGTCGGCGAGGCACCCCACGCACGTGCGCGGCGATCCGGGGGCGCAGCGCGGGGCGGACGCGCTGCAGTCGAGGTCGGTGGCGCAGGCGTCCACCGTGAAGCCCGGCGGGCCCGCGGGCGCGACCGAGATCGCGGTCGCCGCCGCCGCGCCGTGCTCCCCGGCGGCGCGGATCGTGGCGAGGTTCACGATCTGCCCCGCCACCGCCGGGTCCACCCTCACCCGGAACACGACGCGCGCCCACTCCGCGGCGGTCGCCGGCGCGACGACGGCCGCGCCGAGCGCGCCGCCCTGCGTCGCGGACGCGCCCCGGCCGACGCGCGCGGTGACGGTGCGGGAGGCGGCATCGTACTCGGCGACGTCGTCGCCGGCCGCGTCGGTGCTCGGCGCGAGCTCGGGCGCGCCGGTCCAGGCGGTCTGGATCGAGCCGGCGACGAACGTGACGCCGGGCGGGAGCGGGTCGACGATCACCGTCCCGACCGCGGCGTCGTTGCCGGCGTTCGTGGCGGTGAGGCGGTACTCGATGACGTCGCCGGGGAGGACGGCGCCGTCGCCGTCGAGGTCGCGCCAGGTCTTCTCCAGGTGGCCCCCGAAGTCCGGGTGGAGCGTCGTGATGGACGTGATCACGGCGCCGAGCGCGAAGGTGTCGTCGCTCGTGGTGAGCGTCGCCGAGGCGCTCGTGTCACCGCCCCGCACGCTCGCCGTGACGTCCACCACGTCGAGATCGAGGCCCGCCATCGAGTCCGCAGCGCCCGTCAGGCGCGGGAGGTCGCCGGCGTTCGACCACCACGGGGGCAGGGCCGGATCGGCGCTCGACACCGGGAGCCCGAGGTAGGTCCGCGTGCCGTTGAAGAAGTTGATCGCCGGGTTGCTCGCGTCGGAGAGCGCCGCCCCGTTGAAGAGGAGGGAGTCGCCGTCGGTGCGCTGGTCGCCCTCGTACACGACGACGCCGAGCTTCGCGTCGAACGCCGCGTCGGGGACCCGGAACCCGGAGATCGAGACGTCCGCGGTCTGCGCGTACTTCGTCACGAGCTCGAACCCGTCGAAGAGCGTGAGGCTCCGCAGCGGCTCCGAGACGTCCTCGTAGAAGACGACGAGCGCCCATGCGGCGTACGGGTGCTCGCTGTCCAGGTTCGCGATCTCCGGCGCCGTGATGCCCGAGACCTGGTAGTCGCCCTCCGCCCAGGCCGACACGAGCGCGGTCACCTCCGCCGTGCCCTGGTAGTACAGCGCGCCGTTCGCGGCCGTCGCGCTCGACAGCCGGTCCGCCGCGAGCACGGTGGCGGAGCCGGCGACGCCCGGCCGCTCGAGCGTGATCTCGGGTCCGACGGTCCAGGGATTGGGCGCGAGCGCGCCCCAGTAGATGCGGGCGTACTTGATCGTGGCGCCGGGCGGCAGCCGGAGCCGGGCCGAGGAGCGCGCCTGCGCCGGCGTGATGGAGACGTCCGCGAACGCGGCGCCCGGCGCGTCGCCGGACGCGCTGGCGTTCGATCGCCAGTAGACGTCGGACGCGGTGTCCTCCGTGGCCGTGCCGCACGCCCCGACGGCGCCGACGAGCGGCGCGGGGACCGCGGGGTTGCAGTCGTACCCGAGCGTGTTCCCGATGAGGGCGAAGTCTCCGTTCACTTCCAGCTGCACCCGAAGGCGAGGGGCGGCGGCGGCGGGCAGCGCGGCGAGCGCCACGAGCGCGACGACCGCGACGACGGCGCGGCGACAGGACATGGTTGGTTCCCCCGAAGGATCTCCGCGCGACTCTAGCGACCTCTTCGAGCGACGGGACACGCCCCGCTGGGTAGACGGACAGTGACGCCCGAGCCGCCCCCGAGATCGTGCCGCGAGCGGGGGCGGCAGCTATGATCGCCGGGTGACCGCAGACGTCGCCGCTCCCTTGCGCTCCCTCAAGTTCCTCGGCACCGCGGGTGCCCGGTTCGCGGTTTCGACACAGACGCGGCACTCCGGCGGGGTGGTCTGGAGGCTCGGCGGCGCGACGATCTGGATCGATCCCGGTCCCGGCGCGCTCGTCCGCGCCCTCTCGTCACGCCCCAAGATCGACCCGTCCCGCGTCGACGCGCTGGTGCTCACGCACCGCCACCTCGACCACTCGGGCGATGCGACGGCCGTCGTGGAGGCGATGAGCCGCGGGGGCTTCGCGCCGCGCGGCACGCTCGCTGCCCCGCGCGATGCGCTCGAGACGGAGCCGGTGGTGTTCCGCTACGCCCAGGCGTTCGTCGCCCGGAAGTGTCTGCTCACGGAGGGCGGCCGGCACGAGCTCGCTCCGGGCGTGGTGCTCGAGACCCCCCTCGCCCACGACCATGGGGTGGAGACGTACGGGTACCGGCTCGCCGTGGACGGGCTCACGGTGGGGCACGTCATCGACACGTACTGGATGGATGCCCTGCCCGACGCGTACGCCGGGGTCGATCTCCTGCTCGTCAACACCACCCGCGCGCGCGGCCGCGACCGGCGCTACCTTCACCTCGGCGCCGACGACGCCGAGGCGCTCGTCGCGACGATCCGGCCTCGGATCGCCATCCTCACGCACTTCGGGATGCAGCTCCCGCCGCAGAAGGCGCAGGCCGCGGCGCAGGCGATCTCGTCGCGCACCGGCGTGCCGACGGTCGCCGCGCGCGACGGCTGGCTGCTCGACCTCGATCGGCTGCCGGAGCGGCCTCGCCCCGGCGAGGCGGCGGGTCCGGGCGCGCGGTAGGAGCGGGCACGCGCGCGCGGGCCGCGGTAGAACGGGCCGGTGATCGCCGCCGCCTCCCTCGTCGTCGCCGCGCTCGCCTTCGCGGGCTGGGCGCGCCTCGCGCTCGCCGGGCTGCGCACCGAGCGCGCCGTCGCCTTCCTCGACGCCGTCGCGCCGGCGGCGGAGGTCCCGTCTCTCTCCGTCGTCGTCCCGTGCCGCGACGAGGCCCGGGGCGTCGAGCGGGCGATCCGCTCGCTCCTCGCGCAGGACCTGCCCGCGCTCGAGGTCGTCGCGGTCGACGACCGGTCGACCGACGGCACCGGCGCCATCCTCGACGCCATCGCGCGCGACGACCGGCGGCTCTCGGTCGTGCACGTCGCCACCCTCCCCGACGGCTGGCTCGGGAAGAACCACGCGTGCGCGGCGGGGGTGCGCGTCGCCCGCGGCGAGTGGCTCCTCTTCACCGACGGCGACGTCGTGTTCGCGCCGGACGCGCTCCGCCGCGCGCTCGCGTTCGCCGCGCGGCACGGCCTCGGGCACGTCGCGGCGGCTCCGCGCTTCGTCGCGCCGGGCCTCCTCGAGCGGGCCTTCGTCACGGCGTTCGCCGCGTTCGCGGCGGCCGCGTTCCGCGCCTGGGAGCTGCCTCGCGCAGGCACCCGCGCCTTCGCCGGCGTGGGCGCGTTCAACCTCGTCTCCCGGGACGCGTACCTCCGCGCCGGCGGTCACGCGCGCCTCGCGCTCGAGGTGGTCGACGACGTGAAGCTCGGGCTCCTGCTCCGCCGGAGCGGCGTGCCCCAGGGGATCGTGAACGGCGGCGGCCGCGTGCAGGTTAGGTGGCAGCATGGGTTCCGGGCGTCGATGGTGGGCCTCGTGAAGAACGCGTTCGCCGCCGCCGAGTACCGCGTCGGGTTCACGCTCCTCGCCGCCGCCTGGATCGGCTTCCTCGGCGCCGCGCCGGTGGCGCTCGCCGTCGCCGCGCCGCACCCCGCCGCCCGCGCGCTCGCCGTGGGCGCGCTCGTCCTCGCCGCGATCGTCCACGGCGGGACCGCCCGGCGGACCGCCGCCGGGAGCGGCGCGGAGGGGCTCCTCATGCCCGCGTGCGCCGTGCTGCTGGGCGCCGTCCTCCTCGCGAGCGCGGCGGCCGCCGGCGCGCGCGGCGGCGTCGTCTGGCGCGGGACGTTCTACCCGCTCGCCCGGCTCCGGGCGGGATCCCTCCGCGCCCGCGATCTCCTCGCGCGCGACGCCGCGGGCTGGCCCGGCCCCCGCGCGGAGCCGGAGCCGCCGGAGCGACGCGCCGCACCCTGAGACCGGTTCCGTTATAGCCTGCGGACGATGCTCGGACCGACCGTCTACACGCCCGCGCGCGTCCTCGCTGCGTGGGACGAGACCGCCGCCTTCCGCGGCCTCCGCCTCGCGCTCCCGCCCGAGGCCGCGTGCGCCCACGTGCGACCGGGACAGGTGGTGAAGATCCGGACCGGCGAGGGGGAGGGCTTCTTCGCCCTCGCGAGCGCGCCCGAGCCCGACGGCACCGCCGAGCTGCTCGTGAAGCGGGGCGGCCGGATCGCGGACGCGATCATCGCGAGCGCCGCGCCCGGGACGACGCTCGACGTGACGGCGCCGTTCGGCAATGGGTTCCCGTTCGAGGAGGCGATCGGGAAGGACGTCCTCCTGTTCGCGGCCGGCTCCGGGATCGCGCCGCTCCGGGCGCTCGTCCAGCACGTGATCTCGCACCGGGAGGACTTCCGGCGCGTCACGCTCTTCTACGGCCAGCGCCACGGCGCCGAGTTCGCGTACCAGCGCGAGCAGGTGCGCTGGGAGCGCGGCGGCATCCGGGTCGTGCTGTGCCCGTCGCGGGCCGACGACGCCTGGACCGGGGTGCGCGGGCGCGTGCAGGAGGTCGCGCGGTCGCTCGCCTTCGGCGGTGCCGAGCCGGAGGAGACGGTCGCGTTCGCCTCCGGCATGAAGGCGATGGTGGAGGACGTCCGCCGGGTGCTCGGGGGAGCGGGCATCCCTCCAGGGCGCGTGCACGCCAACTTCTGAGGGAGACCGACGCCCCATGGCGACCGACAACCACGCCCGAAGCTTCATCGTCCTCCTGCTCGTCGTCGCCACGGCGCTGACGGGGCTCATCATCACGCCGTTCTGGGCGGCGCTCTTCCTGGCGGCCGTGGTGGCGGCCTCGCTCCGACCGTGGATGGAGTGGCTCGCCCGGCGCCTCGGCGGCCGTCGCCAGCTCGCGGCGACGCTCCTCACCCTCGGCGTCCTCCTCGCCGTGGTGCTCCCGGTCGCGGCGTTCGGCGCGCTCGTGGTGAACCAGGTGCTGAACGGCGTCCAGTGGTTGCGCGACGCGCTCCAGAGCGAGGGGATCGCGGGGCTCATGGCGCGGCTCCCCGGGCCGATCGAGCACCTCGTGCGCCGCGCGCTCGCGGCGCTCCCGGAGTCCCAGGCGCAGATCCAGCAGCTCGCGGGGGCGCAGGGCGGCCAGGCGGCCGCGGCAGTGGGCGGGTTCCTCGCCGCGTCCGCGGGCGCGGTGTTCCAGGCCGCGATGATGCTCATCAGCCTGTTCTTCTTCCTCGTGGACGGCCGCCGCCTCATCGACTGGCTCGACGGGCGCGTCCCGCTCCGCCCCGGCCAGTTCCGCGAGCTCGTCGACGACTTCCGCCGGACCAGCGTCTCGGTCCTCGTCGCGACGATCGCGACGGCGGGGATCCAGACGGTGACGGGCCTCGTCGGCTACCTCATCGCCCGGGCGCCGAACCCCATCTTCCTCACCTTCGCGACGTTCATCGTCGCCCTCGTCCCGGCGGTGGGCGGCGCCGCGATGGTCGTCGTCGTCGGCCTCATCATGCTCGCGACCGGGCACTTGCTCGCGGGCATCTTCCTGCTCGTGTGGGGCCTCGGCGTCGTGTCGGTCGTCGACAACGTCGCCCGCCCGTTCCTGCTCAAGGGCGGGATGGAGCTGAACGGCGGCGTCGTGTTCTTCGCGCTGCTCGGTGGGCTCGCGGTGTTCGGCGGGATCGGCCTCGTGATCGGGCCGCTCGTCGTCACGTTCCTACTCTCGACGTTGAAGATGTACCGCCGCGAGTTCGGCGCGCCCGGGTCGGGCGGCGTGGGAACGACCGCACGCGGCGTGGCGAGGGGCGTCGACCCGGACGCCGCGGCGGCGACGGCGCCCGTGCCCGCGGGGGGCGAGGGGGCCGCGGGGGGGCCGCTCGCGTCGCGCCAGGCGCCGAGCGCGCCCGCGAAGCCGGGTCGAGCCGCCCTCGACCGCTAGGTCCGGTGCCGCTCGAACGCGGCCCGGACGTTCTCCGGGATCTCCGTCTTCTTCCAGCCCGGCACCTCGATGCAGGCGAGCACGATCGTGGAGCGCGCCGCCGGGTCGCGCTCGCCGGGCCGGTACACCTCGTAGATGAGCGTGACCGAGTGGCTGCTCACCTTCGTGACGCCGACCTGGATGGTGACGAGATCCCCGTGCTGCAGGGGCGTCTGGAAGTCGGTCTCGATGTGCACCACCGGGAACGCGACCTTCAGCTGCTCGGGGACGTCCCAGATCTGCATCCCGACCTCGCGCGTGAAGAAGTCCTCGAGCGCGCGGTGGAAGAAGTCGTAGAAGCGGGGGAAGTAGACGATCCCCGTCCGGTCGACGTCGGGGTGGCGGACGGGCTGCTGGATCCGGAACGCCATGGCTCCTCCTACGCGGTCGGCTTGAAGGCGCGAAACGCGAGGAGCGTCTCGGTGTCGCGCACGCCGGGCACCTTCTGGACGAGGTCGGGGATGAGATCGCCGAACGCCTCGTAAGTCGGGGCGTACAGCTTCACGAGCAGGTCCCACGCGCCGGTCACGGAGTGCACCTCGGACACGCCCTCGATCTCCATGAGCGCGTTCGCCACCTCCTCGAGCCGGCCCAGGTGGCACTTCACCAGCACGAACGCCGCCTTCATTCGGTCTCTCCTCCCTGGTCCGTTTCTTACCATCTCGCCGGGGCCGCCGCGCGCCGGCCTGTCGCCCGCCGTGGCTCCGGACGACGAGGACGAGATCAAAGGGCTCGGGAACTTGCGCGCGTCACCCCGGGCGGGGCGTTGCCGCCCTCCGCACCGGACAGGACCATCGACTCGTTTCCCACCGTTCTATCACCGGGCGAACGAGGAGAGAGCCATGGTCGTCGCGAAGGACGCCGAGGAGCTCGAGGCGCTGGAGGGTGACGAGGGCGAGCCGAGGGTGGGCCGCGGACGCGACGTCGGGCGCGAGATCCTCGAGACGGCCATCGCGGAGGTGAAGCGGACGTCGGCGGTCGTGGTCGCGCCGGACGTGCCGGTCGCGAAGGTGATCACGCTCATGCAGAAGAAGAAGGTCTCCGCCGTCGTGGTGGTCGAGAAGAAGCGGACGAAGCGGGTCGTCGGCATCTTCACCGAGCGCGACCTCGTGAACCGCGCGCTCCCGGTGAAGGGCTGGGCGAAGGCGCCGGTCTCGAAGTTCATGACGCCGGACCCCGAGACGCTCCGGCCGAGGGACAGCGTGGCTTACGCGCTCAACAAGATGAGCGTCGGCCGGTTCCGCCACGTGCCGCTCGTCGACGACGCCGGCAAGGCCGCGGGGATGATCTCGATCCGCGACATCGCGGACCTTATCGTGGAGCTCTGCCCGGAGGAGATCCTGAACCTGCCGCCCGAGCCGCAGCTCGCGGTCCACCCGACGCCGGACGGCGACTGAGGCTCGACCGGGTTCGCGGATTTCGGCGATCGGCCCTGGCCGGGGTAACCTCGACCGGTGAAGCGGCCGCTCGTGCTCTCGCTGGTGCTCGCCTGCGCATCCCCGCGACTGCACCCGAGCGCGAACCCGCTCGCCGCGCCCGCGCCCCCGCCCGCCGTTCCCGTGGACCCGGGCCCGACACCCGCGACCGCGATCCCGATCCCGACCCCGATCCCGACCCGCCCCGGCCGCCCCGCGCCGATCACCACCGCCGGCAACGCCGCCTCCCTCGCCTCCATCCGCTCCGAGTTCTTCCTCGGCACGGGCGACCTCCCGCCAGCGCCGGCGCTCCGTCCCCAGGTATTCCCGGAGCGCTACACCGAGGTGGATGGCGTCCTCACCTTCCGCGGCGGCCCGACCCGCAGCGGCGGCGCGACGGGCACCCGGCACCTCGCGGAGCGCCGGCTCGAGGTCGCCTGGCGCTTCAAGACGAGCGCGGGCGGGCCGCACTGGGGCGGCGGCGCCGGCTGGACCGGCGAGCCGGTGGTCGTCCGCTGGCCCGACGTGGTGCGCCATTCGATGCCGGCGCTCGGGACCCGGCGCGCGGACGGCAACCTCGTCGAGGTGATCCAGGGCTCGCTCGATGGCAACGTCTACTTCCTCGACCTCCGCACCGGGAAGCCCACCCGGCCGCCGATCCGGACCGGGAACCCGATCAAGGGGAGCGTCTCGCTCGACGCGCGTGGCTGGCCGCTGCTCTTCGTCGGCCAGGGCATCCCCGCCGCGCGGCCCATCGGGCTGCGCGTGTACTCCCTCGTCTCCGGCGAGGAGGTCTTCTTCCTCGCCGGCCGCGACCCCGCCGCGCGGCGGCACTGGGGCGCGTTCGACAGCTCGGGGCTGCTGAACCGCGAGACGGACACCTACCTCGTCGGTGGCGAGAACGGGATCGTCTACCTGCTCGAGCTGCACACCGACTTCGACCCGATCGCGCTGAGCATCAAGGTCGCGCCGCGCGTCGTCCGCTACAGGTTCCGCGACCCTCGGACCGTCCGGGAGGGGATCGAGAGCTCGCTCGCGGTGTACCGGAACCTCGTCTTCCTCGCCGACAACTCGGGGACGATCCAGGCGCTCGACCTCGCCACGTTCCGGCCGGCGTGGGTCTTCGAGGCGGGCGACGACACCGACGCGAGCCTCGTCCTCGACGAGGAGCCGGGCGGCCCGGTGCTGTACACCGCCTCCGAGGTCGACGAGCAGGGCGAGACCGGGTTCGCGCGGCTGCGGAAGCTCGACGCGCTCACCGGCGCGGTGCGCTGGGAGAAGGACGTCGCGTGCCGGGCCGACCACACGAGCGCGCACCCGACGGACGCTGGCGTGTTCGCGACGCCGGTGGTCGGGCGCGACGACCTCGCGGACCGGGTCGTGTTCACGCTGTCGCGGTGCCCGGAGCGCGGGACGGTGCTCGCGCTCGCGAAGGCGGACGGCCGGGAGCTGTGGCGGCGCGGGCTCCGGACCGACGCGTGGTCCTCCCCGACCGCCGTGCGTGACCGGGAGACCGGCAAGACGTGGCTCCTGCAGGCGGACCGGAGCGGACGGCTCCTCCTCCTCGACGCCGCCGACGGCGCCGTCGCGTTCACGCTGCCGCTCGACGGCACCGTGGAGGCTTCACCCGCCGTCTACGACGACATCGCGGTCGTCGGCACGCGCGCGGGGACCATCTACGGCGTGCGGCTGCGGTGACGCTGCGACCCGACGGCCGCGGTGCTAAGTTCCGGGCCGCGTGACCGCGCTCGCCGTCCTCCTCGCCGCCCTCCTCGCGGCGGATTCCCCCGGCGGCGCCGCCGCGCCGTCCACCGCCGCGCCGCCGGCTGCCCCCGCGACCTCCGCGGACGCGCCCGCGCACGGCGGCGCGCAGACCCCGGCGAGCGGCGACGAACCGGCCGCCCCCGCCGGCCCGGCGCCCACCCCGGAGACGCCCGCCCACCCCGCCGCGGCGGCGGCGGTCGAGGCCACGATGCACCAGCGTACGAGCTGGTTCGCCCTCCCGGTGCTGTTCTGGCTGCCGGAGACCCGCCTCGGCTTCGGCGCGACCGGCGGCCTGCACTTCCACCTTCGGGACACGACGCGGCCGTCGAGCGTGTTCGCGGCCGCGGTCTACACGCTCGAGAAGCAGGGCTCGATCGACGTCGCCGCCGACGTGTACACGCCCGGCGGCGCGCTCGTGTCCGGTCGCGCCCGGGCGGTCCACTTCCCGGACATCTTCTACGGGATCGGCCCAAACACGCAGACCTCGCAGCGCGAGACCTTCACCCGGCGCTACGTCGAGGCGGTCGCCACCGTGGAGCTGCCGATCCCGCGCGTGCCCGGCCTCCGCGCCGGGCCCCGCCTCGATCTCCGCGCCGAGGAGGTCACGGACGCGCAGCCCGGCGGCGTGATCGCGTCCGGCACGCTCCCGGGCTCGAACGGCTACTCCGCCGCGGGCGTCGGCGGGAGCGTCACCTGGGACACGCGCGACAACGCGTTCTGGTCCACGCGCGGCACCTTCGCCGAGGCCTGGTACGTCTACTCGCCGCAGGCGTTCGGGAAGCACGAGCCGTTCGGCCGCGGCGTCCTCGAGTGGCGCCGCTTCTTCCCGCTCGGCGGCGGCCGCGTCCTCGGCCTCCAGGCCTACGGCGAGGGCGCCCACGGCACGCCGCCGTTCACGCTGCTGCCCAAGATCGGGTCGACCCGGTTCCTCCGCGGGATCCGCGAGGGGCGGTACCGCGACCGGCTCGACTGGGCGACGCAGGCGGAGCTCCGCGTCCCGGTGCGCGGTCGCTTCTCGGCGGTCGCGTTCGCCGGGATCGGCGATGTCGCGCCCTCGCTGAGCGCCCTCACGCTCTCCCACCCCAAGGCCGCCGGGGGCGTCGGGCTGCGGTTCCGGCTCACCGACGCCGGCGCGAACATCCGGGTCGACTGCGCGATCGACGGCGCCGGCCCGGAGGTATACGTGCTCGTGCTCGAGGCCTTCTGATCTCGTCGGGGGCTACGCCCCGCCCCCCACCCCGCGAACCTCGCGCGACCCTGCGAACGCCGCGCCTCGACCGCCGCGCTGCTCAGCCCAGCGGCCGGTAGAGCTTGCAGAGGAGCTCCGTCCCGATCGCCGAGACGAAGAGCCGCTCCTTGCGATCCGAGAGCAGCGCCTGCGTCCACGTCGTGACGCCGCCGTCGGCGACGGGCAGCATGCCGGCGGGGCCGTGGAAGCGGATCCGGAGCGCGAGGCCGCGGTAGTAGCCGAGGCCCTCGAGGCGGGAGAGATCGAGGCGGAGGACGACCGCTGGGTACGCGGCCGCGATCACCGGGAAGACGCGCTCGCGGACGCGGTCGAGCCGGAGCGCGACCTCCTCCGGGAGCTGCGCGTGCGCCGCGCCGAGGGCGGCGCGCGGATCGTCCACCACCGACGGCAGCTCGACGCCGCGCTCCGCGAGCACCGCGTCCGCGGCGCCGACGCGGTGGGCCGCCGCCACCGAGCGGATCTCGTCCTCGTCCACGCCCTGGGCCCGGAGGAGCGCGGAGATGGCCTCGAGATCCGAGATCTCCACCTCGATCCGGCGGAACCGGAAGCCCTGGCGCTGGAGGGTCGACGCGAGCCGGAGCCAGACGAGGACGTGATCGGTGAGCGCGTCGGTCTCGAACCGGTGCTCGCCCACGTCACGGCCCGCGGTCACGAGAGAGAAGAGCCGGAAGTGGGGCGTGAAGCCTGGCGCGTCCACCGGCTGCAGCCGGAGCAGCCGCGCGCTCGCGCAGAGCCGGAGCGGCGGTCCGCGCCGGGCCTCGCGGTCGCGCCGGCGGAGCGCCGCCTCGAGCGCGAGCGGGACGGTCGGATCCCCGAGGACCTCGGCGCCCCGCAGCGCGCCGAGCACGTTGTTCGGGTGAACCCCCGCGAGCGCGGCGCACGCGCCCAGGGGCGCCACCGGCGCGAGGTCGCGCGCCTCGAACCCGGCAGCCGCGCCGAACGCGGCGGCGTCGAAGCGGTTCAGGAGGCGCGCGTCCGCCGAGGACGGCTGGTGCACGGCGCGCTCCGCGGCGTGGAGCAGGTCGGCAGGAGAGACGCGCGCGGCGCGCGCGCGGAACACCTCGAGCAGCAGCGACGAGAGCGCGCTCCCCTCGAGCGCGGTGAGGGTGTCGACCAGCTCCGGCGCGCCCGCGGAGCGCGCGACCGAGGCCGCGATCCGGGCAGTCCGATCGGTGCGGGCCATGAAGGGGGTGATAGCGCGATCGGAGCGAGGGAGCCCCTCTGCGCTGCGCCGCGCCCCGGGCGGGAGGGGTGACAGGGGCACGGGGCACGGAGAACGGGATCGGAAACGGTAACGGTAAGGGTAACGGCGTGCGAGAGCGTCGCTCGCGTCCCGCCCGTTGCCGTTACCGTTTCCGTCACCGTTACCGCTCAGTCGTTCCCGCCTCCCGTGTCCCGCTTCCCGTGGCCCCTGGCCCGTGGCCCCTCACCCGTTCCCGACGACCCGACGACCCGACGACCCGACGGCCCGACGACCCGACGACTCCCCCCCCCCGAAAACACGACGGCCCCCGCACCGAAGCACGGAGGCCGCCCTCGACCTGAGCCAGCGGCGAGCGGCCCTACGCGCTCACCTCGTTCGCCCCGTGGCACTTCTTGTACTTCTTGCCGGAGCCGCACGGGCACGGATCGTTCCGGCCGACCTTCGGCTGCGTGCGGACCACCGTCTCCTGCTTGGCCCGCGGCTTCTCCTGCTCGCCGTCGGCGCCCGCGCCGGCGTCGGCGTGGCTCTCGGTGATCCGCTGCATCGCCCGGCGCTGCATCGCGAGCCGCTTCGCCTCGATCTCCTCCGCGGTCTCCTGGCGCACGATCTGGAGCCGGAGCAGGTTGCCGATGACCGCGCTCTTCACGCGCCAGGTCATCTGCACGAACATCTCGTAGCCTTCCTTCTTGTACTCCTGCTTCGGGTCCTTCTGGCCGTAGCCGCGGAGCCCGATGCCCTGGCGCAGGTGGTCCATCGAGAGCAGGTGGTCCTTCCACTGCTGGTCGATGGCCTGCAGGTACAGGTACTGCTCCCAGCGCCGGAGCACCGGGATGCCGTCGGGGTCCTTCCCGAGCTCCTCCTCCTTCGCGCGGTAGGCCTTCTCGACGACGTTGAAGACCTGCTCCTCGATGACCTGGCGCGCCTCGGCGGCCTTGCTCGAGGCGGGCTGCGCGAACTTCATCTCGATGCCGAACTGGTCCTTCACCATGGCGGCGAGGCCGTCGAGGTTCCAGTCCGCCATCCGGTTCGGGCAGCTCGCGCCGACCATGTCGATGACGAGGTCCTCGAGGAGGTCGAGCACGTTCTCGCGCGCGTCGTCCCAGGTGAAGACCTGCTCCTTGCGCGTCTTCTTCTTCGTCTTCGGGTCCTCGTCGTACTCGACGACCGGAACGCCCGCGCCGAAGCCGAGCACCATCCGCCGCAGCCGGTAGATCGACCGGCGCTGCTGGTTCATCACGTCGTCGTACTCGAGGAGGTTCTTCCGGATGTCGAAGTTGTGCGCCTCGACCTTCTTCTGCGCGCCCTCGATCGCCTTCGTGAGCCAGGGGTGCTCGATCTGCTCCCCGTCCTTCATCCCCATCCGGCTCATGAGCCCCTGGATCCGCTCGGATCCGAAGATGCGCATGAGCTCGTCCTCGAGGGACAGGTAGAAGAGCGACGAGCCCGGATCGCCCTGGCGGCCGGCGCGGCCGCGGAGCTGGTTGTCGATGCGCCGCGACTCGTGGCGCTCGGTGCCGACGATGTGGAGGCCGCCGAGCCCGACCACCTGCTCGTGCTCCGCCGCGGTCTGCGCCCTGAGCTCCGCGGTGCGGGCCTCGAGGCGCTGCGCCCACTCCTCCTTCCGCGCGAGGAACGCGGCCTCCTCCTCGCCCTCCATCGGCGCGTCGGGCTCGGGGCCGACCTCGTGCTTCGCCATCATCTCGGGGTTGCCGCCGAGGATGATGTCGGTGCCGCGGCCCGCCATGTTGGTGGAGATCGTCACCGCGCCCTTGCGGCCGGCCTGCGCGACGATCTCCGCCTCGCGCTGGTGGTGCTTCGCGTTGAGGACGTTGTGCGGGATGCCGCGCCGCTTGAGGAGCGAGGAGACCACCTCGCTCTTCGCGACCGACACGGTGCCGACGAGCACCGGCTGGCCCTTCTGGTTCCGGGCCCCGATCTCGTCGCAGATGGCGTTGAACTTCTCGCCCTCGGTCTTGTAGACGACGTCCTCGGAGTCCTGGCGGACGTTCTTCCGGTTCGTCGGCACCACGACGACGTCGATGTTGTAGGTCTTCGCGAACTCCTCCGCCTCGGTGTCCGCGGTGCCGGTCATGCCCGCGAGCTTCGAGTACATCCGGAAGTAGTTCTGGAAGGAGATCGTCGCGAGGGTCTGGTTCTCGTTCTCGATCTTGACGCCTTCCTTCGCCTCGACCGCCTGGTGGAGGCCGTCGGACCAGCGCCGGCCCGGCATGAGCCGGCCGGTGAACTCGTCGACGATGATGACCTCGCCCTCCTTCACCACGTAGTCCACTTCGTTCCGGTAGAGGTGGTGCGCGCGGAGGGCCTGCTCGACGTGGTGGAGGGTCTCGATCTCCTCGGGCGCGTACAGGTTCCCGACCGAGAGCTTCTTCTCCATCTTCTCGACGCCGGAGTCGGTCATCACGATGGTCCGGCTCTTCTCGTCGACGGTGAAGTCGACGTCGCGGATCATCGAGGGGATGACCTGGTTCACCTTGTAGTAGAGGTCCGAGGACTCGTCCGACGGGCCGGAGATGATGAGCGGGGTGCGGGCCTCGTCGATGAGGATCGAGTCCACCTCGTCGACGATGGCGAAGTTCAGCTCGCCCTGGACGTAGTCCTGGAGCCGGAACTTCATGTTGTCGCGGAGGTAGTCGAACCCGAACTCGTTGTTCTGCCCGTAGGTGATGTCCGACCCGTAGGCCTCCTGCCGCTCGCGGTCGGTGAGGCCGTGCACGATGACGCCGGTCGAGAGGCCGCAGTAGCGGTAGAGCCGGCCCATCCACTCGGAGTCGCGCCGGGCGAGGTAGTCGTTCACGGTGACGACGTGGACGCCGCGGCCGGAGAGGGCGTTCAGGACGCAGGGCAGCGTCGCGACGAGCGTCTTGCCCTCGCCGGTCTTCATCTCCGCGATCTTCCCGGAGTGGAGGACCGCGCCGCCGATGAGCTGCACGTCGAAGTGGCGCATCCCGAGGGCGCGCACGCCCGCCTCGCGGACGAGGGCGAACGCCTCGGGCATCAGCTCGTCGAGGCTCCGGCCCTTCTGCACCTGGGCCTTCCACTCCGCCGTGAGGCGCGGGAAGTCCTCGGGCTTGAGCGCCTTCATCCTGGGCTCGAGCTCCGCGACCCGGGCGACGAGCGGACGGATCTTCTTCAGCTCGCGCTCGTTCTTGGTCCCGAGGACCTTCTTCATCACGTAGTTGAACATGTTTTCTGCTCGAATCTCCGGTTCGCGGACCCAGGGGGTGCGGGGCCCGCGCGGCGGCCCCGTCAGACGAGAACAGGCGCCCGGCCGGACGCGTTCCGCCAGCGCAGCGCCTTCGATGTGGGCTGCGGCCCCCGGGACCCTGGGCTCCGGAGGGCCGCCGAGGCTACCTGCTTAGGTAACTCCGCGCCAGACGAAATCAAATGGGAGCACCTTCGCACACTTGGGCTCCGACTGGACAGGCGGGGCCCCTCTTCTAGAGTGACGTCCGTGGCGCGTCTCCTGCCGCTCGGTGTCCTCCTCGTCCTCGCCCTCTCCGGCTGCGCCGGGGCCGCCCGCAGCTTGCGGCCGGGCGACGAGGACCTGCTCTCCGAGCGGCTGGCCGCCCGCGCCGGCACCCTCCTCGGGACGGCCCGCCCGTTCGTCGTGAACGGATCCCGCTTCAACGCGGACTGCATCGGCTACGTCGAGGCGGTGTACGAGGCGGAGGGGATCCCGCTCCGCACCCTGATGCAGCGCACCTCCCCCCGGGAGACGTCCGGGGTCGCCGCCGCATTCAGGGCGATCGAGGCCCACGGCGTCCTGTTCGGCGGCGGCGGCGAGTGGCCGCGCCCGGGCGATCTCGTCTTCTTCCACGACACCTGGGATCGGGACCGGAATGGCCGCGCCGACGACGGGCTCACGCACGTCGGGATCGTCGAGTCCGTCGAGCGCGGCACGGTCACGTTCCTCCACCTCGGCGGCCGCGGCGTCGCGCGCGGCCGCCTCAACCTCGATCACCCGGACGACGCGCACGGCCCCGACGGCGCGGAGCTGAACACGCCGCTCCGCGTGAAGACCCGCGCGACGCGGCCGGAGATCCCGCTGCTCGCGGCGCAGCTGTTCGCGGGGTACGGGCGCATCGAGCTCGCGCGGCTTCCGCCGGAGCTCCTCCGGGACCGGGGCCGCTGACCGGCTGCCGGTTCACGCGCCCGGCGCCGCCGCGGGCGCGGCCGGGGGCGGAGGCGCGAGGGTCCCGTCGTCCGAGATCTCGACGGCCGCGGCGCCGAAGTCCTCGCGCGAGAGCTGGCGGGCGATGGGGATCACGGTCCCGGCCGGATCGAGGCGCGGACCGCCGGGCCTCTCCTGTCGCGCGGGGTGCAGGCGGCCGCCGAGGAAGGTGCCGTCGCGCGCCAGCCGCGCCTCGAGCACGGCCGTGAGGCCGTTGGGGCCGTTCAGGTTCATCCCGCCGTAGGTCGCGAAGTTCCCGAGGGAGTAGACGATGAGCCGCCCGCGGTAGACCTCGAGCCCGCGGACGACGTGCGGCCCGTGGCCGAGCACGAGGGCCGCACCGGCGTCCACGACCGCGTGGGTGAAGGCGCGGAGATCGCCGCGGCTCTCCCCGTAGAACGTCTCGACCCCCGCCGGCACGTGCTGGTAGTCCGCGCCCTCCGCGCCGCCGTGCATGGAGACGACCACGAGGTCCGCCTCCTTCGCGAGCGCCTGGACGAGCGCGACCGCGCCCGGGATGTCGGTGAGGTCGTTGGTGCCCGCCGAGACCGAGAAGGCCACGACCGCGATCCGCGTCCCGCGCACCTCGAGCCGGGCCACCTCGCCGGGCGCGCCGGAGTAGCGGATCCCGACCCGGTCGAGCGCCTCGCGCGTGGAGCGGCGCCCGTCGTCGCCGAAGTCGCCCATGTGGTTGTTGGCGAGGCTCACCACGTCGAACCCCGCCGCCTGCAGGAGCTCGCCGTAGCGGGTCGGGACGCGGAAGGCGTAGCAGCGGCCGCTCTTCGAGCCCTTGCACTTCTCGCTCGTGCCGCCGTCGAGGAGCGGGCCCTCGAGGTTCCCGAAGGTCACGTCCGCCGCGGCGAGGATCGGCGTCACCTCGACGAGGAGCGCGCGGCCGTCGTCGGGCGGCAGCTGTCCGCCCGTCTCGTCCGGGAAGGTCGAGCCGAGCATCACGTCGCCTACCGCGGCGAAGGTGACGGGGAGGGCGGGGACGGGCGTGGGCCTGGGTTCCGGCCGCGCCACGGGCGCGCCCTCCGCCGCGGGCGCGTTCGCGTCCCCGCTCCGGACCGCCCCCGTGCTCCGCGCGCCGTCCGTGCCCTCGCCCGCGCGGCCGCCGGTCGCGTGCGCACACCCGGCCGCGAGCGCGGCGAGGAGGAGGAGCGTCGTCGTCTTCGTCACGGGGATCGAGTCGCGCGCCCGCGCGCCCGCGTCAAGCTCGACGCGGAGCGGCGCTACTCGAGGATGAACTTCCGCGGGTTCTCGGGGATTCCGTTCACGCGCACCTCGTAGTGCAGGTGCGGCCCCGTCGAGCGGCCGGTGTTGCCGACGGCGGCCACCTTGTCGCCGCGCCGGATCCGGTCGCCGAGGTGGACGAAGATCTCCGAGAGGTGGCCGTAACGCGTCTTCACGCCGTAGCCGTGGTCGATGACGAGCACGTTGCCGTACCCGGACTCGACCCCGGCGAAGACGACGGTCCCGTCCGACGGCGAGTACACCGGCTGGCCGTGCGGCGTGGCGATGTCGAGGCCCTGGTGCATCCGGCGCTCGGCGGTGTACGGGTCGATGCGCGTGCCGAAGTCGGAGGTGACCCACCCGCGCGTCGGCCAGATGGACGGCGTCGAGGCGAGGAGCGAGCGCTGGTCGTCGAAGTACTCCTGCAGCTCGCGGAGGCTCTGCTCCTGGCGGGACGCCTCGGTCTCGAGCGAGGTGAGCTTCCCGGGCAGCGCGGAGAGGTTCCCCTCGGCCGCGGGTGCGGGGCCCGGGATCGTCGGCTCGGTCTCGGGGGTGCCCACCGGCCCGATGGCGAGGTTCCGCTCGGGATCCTGGAGCTGGGTGACCGCCGTCCGGAGCTTGGCGTCGAACCGCTCGACGCGATCGAGGGTGGCCGAGATGTGCGCCACCTTCTCCTGCACGAGGAGGATCTGCGAGCGGAGCTGTGCGTTCTCCTCCTTCAGGACGGCGTTCTCGGAGGACGCTCCGAGGAGGGAGAAGTAGTGGCCGGTGGTGATGAGACCGATGAGCAGGACGCCGCCCACCGCGTACGCGGTGTTCTGGAGCCACTTCCGCGGCAGCCGGAACTTCCGGACGGCCTGCGAGTGGTCGCTGACCACGATGACGGTGAAGACCTGGCTCTTGGGCGGTACGGCCATTCCGTCGATCGCTCCGAGCTTCACCGTTCCGTCGCGCGCTCGTGAAGCTAGCGACGCCGGACGCGGGGTGAGAACGCCAGTCCCGGATACACGGGACGCGCTGAGATCCAGACGGGTAGCAGAGGGCCTACTTGGCTGTCAAGAAAGGGATTTACCCACGTATCCCCTCCCAGGAGGGCGCCCGGCGCGTCGCCGCCGACGCCAGCGAGGCGATCGAGCGCGAGAAAAGGCGTCTGGGGGCGCTCACGGCGGGCGCGGCAGGGTGGCTCAGGCTGCGACGGGAGGCCGCGCGCGGATCACGATGACCGTGATGTTGTCGTCGCCGCCGCGCGCGTTCGCGAGGGCGATGAGGCGGGCCGGCGCATCGTCGACGGGGGTCTCCTCGACGACCTGGAGGATCTCGGGGTCTTCCACAAGATTCGAGAGTCCGTCGCAGCAGATCACGAGCGCGTCGTCCTGCTGCAGCTCGATTCCCATGAGGTCGACCTGCACCTGACGCTCGAACCCGACCGAGCGCGTGATGATGTTCTTGAACCGGCTGTGCCTCGCCTCCTCGGCGCTGATCGCCCCCGCCTTGAGCTGCTCGTTGACGAGGGAGTGATCCTCCGAGACCTGGTAGATCCGACCGTCCCGGACGAGGTAGCAGCGGGAGTCCCCGACGTGCGCGACGAACGCGGCGGATCCCTCGAGCAGCGCGGCCGTGACGGTCGTGCCCATGCCGGCGAGCTCGGGCTCCGCCTGCGCGGTCTGGAAGATCCGGGCACAGGCCGCCTCCACGGCCTCGCGAAGGACGTCCGGAAGCGGGCTGTCCTCGACCCCGGCCCCGGCGCCGAACAGCTCCGGCTCACGCTCCCGGGCGTCCCGGACGGTGTCGCGGATGGTCTCGACGGCCAGCCGGGAGGCGGTGCCCCCGCCCGCGTGGCCGCCCATGCCGTCGGCGACGACGAACAGGTTCAGGTCGGCGTCGACGAGGTACGCGTCCTCGTTGTGATCGCGCCGCTGCCCGACGTCCGTCTGGCCGCTCGCTGCGATCGTGAGGGCTTGCGTGGCCGCCACAGGAAAAGCGTAACCTCGCGAACCACCTAGGGTCAACGCAGGGTTTCGGCCCCAGAAGTTGCCCACCGCACGCGCGGGGCGCAGCGGGTGCCGTCAGCCCGCCTTGAGCCGCCGCGCTGCGGCGCGTCCCGGCGCCGCCCGCCGTCCGTTGTCGGCGGAGAGCGGCGGACGCCGTGCGGCCTCGATGAGCGCCGCCGCGTGCTCGAGCGCGGAGGCGGTCACGGTCACGCCCGCCATCATCCGCGCGACCTCCTGGCGCCGGTCCTCCTCGCGATCGAGGAGCGCGACCGACGTGTGCGTCCGGCCGCCGGCGACCTTCTTCTCGACCCGGTGGTGCCGGTCCGCGAACACGGCGACCTGCGGCAGGTGGGTGATGCAGATGACCTGCCGCCCCCGGGACACGTCGGCGAGCACGCGCCCCATCGCCTCCGCCACCGCGCCGCCGATCCCCGCATCCACCTCGTCGAACACGTAAGTCGACACCGGATCGCGGCGCGCGAGGGTCCGCTTCACGGCGAGCAGGATCCGCGACAGCTCACCGCCCGACGCGATCCGCGCGAGCGGCCGCGGCGGCTCGCCCGGGTTCGGCGAGATGAGGATCTCGGCCCGCTCGGCCCCTCCCGGCGCGAGGACCTTCCCTCCGAACTCGATCCCGCTCTCCGGCGGCAGGAGCGCGACCTCCAGCCGGCACCGGCCCATGGCGAGGCCGGCGAGCTCGCGGCGGACGGACTCGGCGAACCCGCGCGCGGCCTCCTCGCGGGCCCGGCTGAGCGCGCCCGCGAGCCGGACGGCGTCCTTCCCCCGCGCCTCGATCTCTCCGGACAGGTCCTTCAGCCGGTCGCCGCCGCCGGCGAGGCGCGCGAGCTCGGCCACCATCTCCGCGCGCCGGGCGATCGCGGCCTCGAGCGAGCCGCCGTGCTTCCGCGCGAGCGCCTTCAGGTGCTCGTGGCGGTCCTCGACCTCGGCCAGCCGCTCGGGATCGCCGCCCACGGCCTCCGCGTACCGCCCGAGCTCGCGGCCGGCCTCCTCGAGCTCGACCGCCGCCGACCGAAGCAGCCCGAGCGGCGCCTCGAGGCGCCGGTCGAGCAGCGTCGCCTCGGCGAGCGCGCGCGCCGCCTGCCCCACCCGCTCGGACGCGCTGCCCTCCTCACCGTACGCGAGGGCCTCGGCGGACCGCGCCGCCTCCCGCAGCTTCTCGGCGGACGCGAGCACGCGGCGCTCCGCCTCGAGCGCCTCGAGCTCGCCGGGGCGCGGGTCCACGGCCGCGAGCTCCTTCAGCTGGAACCCGAGGTAATCCGCCCGCCGCGCCCGCTCGCCCTCGTCCGCGGCGAGCGCGTCTCGCTCACGGACGAGGGCGGCGAGCGCCGCGTGGGCGGCGCGGTACCGGAGGAGCGGTTCCGCGTCGCCCGGTTCGGGATCGTCCGGCCCGCCGTCGCCTCGCGCCTGGCGCAGCGCGAACGCGTCGAGCAGGTCGAGGTGGGTCGCCGGGTCGAGGAGCGAGACGTGCTCGTGCTGGCCGGAGATGTCCACGACGCCGCGGAGCGCGGTCTCGAGCATCGACACCGTGCAGAGCGCGCCGTTCACGAACGCACGGCCCCGGCCGCCGCGCGCGGCGACGCGCCGGACGAGCAGCTCGGCCGTGTCCCCCGCGGGAGGCGCCACGCCGGCGGCCTCGAGCCGGCCGAACACCGGGTGGGCCGCGGGCAGCTCGAAGAGCGCCTCCACCACCGCCTCGTCGGCGCCTTCGCGCAGGACCTCGGCCGTCATGCGACCGCCGAGGACGAGGTGCAGCGCGTTCACCAGGATCGACTTTCCGGCGCCGGTCTCACCGGTGAGGACGTTCAGCCCCTGGCCGAACCGGACCTCGACCGCGTCGACGACCGCCAAGCCGGAGATGCGCAGGGTCGTGAGCATGGAGGGGATGATCCATGGGACCCTGACACTGCGCAAATTTTCAGTAGCGCATCCGTTCAGACATGACGGGTCCTCCGGGCTCCGTCACCCGTTACCGTTACCGTTACCGTTGCCGGCTTCTCCGTTGCCGTGACCCGAGTCCCGTGTCCCCTGGCCCGTTCCCCGTTCCCCGTTTCGGGCCACGGGCCACGGGCCACGGGAGGCGGGTCACGGGAACGGGTTCGGGGACGGTAACGGCAACGGTAACGGGAACGGGGCCTTCGGCGCCTAGCGCTCACCCCACCGCAGCTTCGCGCGGAGGATGCCGAAGAAGTCGATCTGCGGGTTCCGGACGAGCAGGACGCGGTTGTACGACTGCTTCACCTGCACGCGATCGCCGCGCTCGAGCTTCATCCCCTTCTGGCCGTCGAGCGTCAGGTACACCTCGCTGTCGTTCACGAGGAGGATCTCGATGTTCTCGTCGTCCGGCACCACGAGCGGCCGCTGCGTGAGCGTGTGCGGGCAGATGGGCGCGACGATCACGCCGCGCATCGTCGGGAAGACGATGGGGCCGTTCGCGGCGAGGGCGTACGCGGTGGAGCCGGTGGGCGTCGCGACGATGATGCCGTCGGCCTTGAACGTCGTGACGTAGTTGCCGGAGCAGCGCGTGTCGAGCTCGACCATGCGCGAGAGCGCGCCCTTCGCCATCACCACGTCGTTCAGCACCTCCGTGTCGAGGAGACGCTCCGGGCTCCCGCCCCGGTGCAGGTGCACCCGGAGCTTCATCCGCTCGGAGAGCGTCGCGCGGCCGGTGAGGACGCTCTCGAGGGTCTGGTACATGCTGGACTGCGGGACCTCGGTCATGAACCCGAGGCTCCCCATGTTCACCCCGAGGATGGGCACCGGGCGGCCGTCGAGCACGGAGGCGGCGTGGATGAGGGTGCCGTCGCCTCCGAGGACCACCACGAGCTCGGAGGTCTTCGCGATCTCGGCCTCGTCGTGCGTGACCTCGACGCCCTTCGACCGCAGGAACTGGGCGACGTAGAGCGCGGTCTCCGAGGCCTCGGCGCTCGTCACCTTGTGTACGATCCCGACGCGGCGGGGCACGGGGCACGGATGACCGTCCATGGCGTGCCATTATATGACCACATCGCATGGACCTCTTCGACCGCGCCGCGCAGGAGGACCCTTCCGGCAAGCCGCTCGCCGAGCGGATGCGCCCCCGTCGCCTGGAGGACTTCGCCGGGCAGGACCACGTCCTCGGCCCCGGCACCGCGCTCCGCCGCGCCATCGAGGCGGACCAGGTGCCCTCGCTCATCCTCTGGGGACCGCCCGGGACCGGGAAGACCACCCTCGCCCGGATCGTCGCCCAGCGCACCGGGGCCGAGTACGTCCCGTTCAGCGCCGTGCTCGGCGGGGTGAAGGAGATCCGGGAGATCGTCGCCGCGGCGCGCGATCGGCGGAAGCTCCACCGCAAGCGCACCATCCTCTTCGTGGACGAGATCCACCGCTTCACGAAGGCGCAGCAGGACGCGTTCCTGCCCCACGTGGAGGACGGGACGATCGTCCTCATCGGCGCCACGACGGAGAACCCGTCCTTCGAGGTGAACGCCGCGCTCCTCTCGCGCTGCCGCGTCGTGACGCTCCGCGCGCTCACCGAGGACGAGCTCGGCGCGCTCGTGGATCGCGCGGTCGCGTCGAAGGACGGGCTCGCGGGGGAGCTCCAGCTCTCGCCGGAGGCCCGCGAGGCGATCGCACGTCACAGCTTCGGCGACGCGCGGCGCGCGCTGAACGCCCTCGAGGTGTCGGCCGCCGCGGTGAGGCTCGCCGGGCGCGCCACCATCGAGCGCGCCGACGCCGAGGAGGCGCTCCAGGCGAGGACGATCCTCTACGACAAGGCCGGCGAGGAGCACTACAACGTCGTCTCCGCGTTCATCAAGTCGATGCGCGGCTCGGATCCGGACGCGGCCGTCTACTACATGGTCCGGATGCTCGAGGCGGGCGAGGACCCGCGCTTCGTGCTGCGCCGGATGGTGATCTTCGCGTCCGAGGACGTGGGGAACGCCGATCCGCAGGCGCTGCAGATCGCGATCGCGGCGCTGCAGGCGGTGGAGCTCGTCGGGCTGCCGGAGGGCGTGCTGCCGATGAGCCAGGCCGCCATCTACCTCGCGCTCGCGCCCAAGTCGAACACCGCGATCACCGCGTACGGGAACGCCCGCCGTCTCGTGCGCGAGCGCGGGCCGCTGCCCGTGCCGCTCAAGCTCCGCAACGCACCCACCAAGCTCATGGAAGGGCTCGGCTACGGCGGCGGGTACAGGTACCCGCACAACTTCGAGGGCCACTACGTGGCCGAGCAGTACCTGCCGGACGCGATCCGCGCCGAGGAGATCGTGAAGCTCTCCGCGAACGGGCTCGAGGGCACGCTCGCGGAGCGGCTCCGCGCGCTGCGAGAGAAGAAGGACTGAGCCGCGTTCAAGCCCGGGCGAGGTCGCGCGGCGCGTCCTCGCGAAGGATGACGGCGGCGGCGCGCTCGAGCGCCGCGGTGCCGCGGACGAGGCCCCGGATGCCGGCGCGCACGTCGGCCGCGATCGGCGCGTCCTTCGGCTCCGGCAGGAGCTGCCAGGCCTCGAGGTAGCTCTCGAGCGCCATCGCGCGCTCGCCGTCCGCCGCGAGGGCGGCGCCGTCGCGGCAGAGCCGCCGCACCGCGGATTCCAGACGTTGATCCATCATGAGGTCCCCCCAGACCATCCTTGCAGCGTAGCTCCGGTGGCGTGCCCCGCGCGAGCCCCGCGCCGGGTGTCGCGCGCGCGATGTCAGGGAAACGCGTACACCGGCGACAGCGCCGGATCGGCCGCGATGGACGCGGGCGTGACGAGCCGCAGGTCCCACGGCACCCGGCCTCCGTAGCGCGCGGCGATCGCGCGGTCGAGGCCGCCGACGCGCAGGTCGCGGAGGCGCTGCATCCGGCCGAGCGCGCGTCCCGTGCCGCGGAGATACGCCTTCGCGACCAGCTCCGAGCAGTAGAGCCGGTCGTCACCCCACTCGAACCGGACGTCGTACGGCCGCCCCATCAGGCCACGCGCCACCGCCGCGGCGCGAGCGCGTGCCGGGGCGGGGAGCCCGCGCGCCCGGAGCACGAGGACGCGCCCCGCCTCGCCGCGCGCGCGCCACGCCGTCCATGGCGTCCGCGAGACGTGCGCGATCGCCTCGATCACGTGCGGCCCGTCCGGCCCGACGTCGACGATCCCGACGTGCGACCACGGGCTGCCCGTCGCCTCCCGGATCGCACGCGACTGCGACGACCGCGAGGTCTGGAGGACGACGTCCCCGGCCTCGAGCGACGGCTCCGCCCCGCGTGTCCCCGCGGACACGGCGAGGGCGAGGGCGACGGTACACGTCCGGGCGAGCGAGGCGGTCATGGGCGGCTCCGATCGGAGGCGTCGGGGACGAGAGGCGTTCGCGGTGCCCCTGTCGAAGCGCGGCCGGGCGCAGCGCGGTCGGGGCGTCGACAGGCTCGGGGTGAACGGGTGGCGGCGGCGGGCATCGAGCGATCCCGAAGCACGCGGCGTGCCGCCGGCCCGCGGGTTAACCTCCGGGGCGTGCTCCTCTACCTCCACGGCTTCGCCTCCGGACCGTCCTCCAAGAAGGCGCAGGCGCTCGCGGCGCGCTTCGCGGCCATCGGCGTGCACCTCGAGATCCCGGATCTCACCCCGGGCGAGAACGGGTTCGAGGCGTCGTCGCCGTCGTCCATGCTCGCGGTGGCGGAGCGTCTCCTGGCCGCAGCGGCTCCGCCCCACGCCATCATCGGCAGCTCGCTCGGCGGCTACCTCGCCGCGGTGGCCGCCGCGCGCGATCCTTCCATCGAGCGGCTCGTGCTGATGGCGCCGGCGGTGCGGCTCTTCGAGCGGTGGGATCGCCGGCTCACCGACGGAGAGCGCGAGCAGTGGAGGGCGCGCGGGCTCGAGGTCGAGCACTTCGCGTCGGGGCGCCGGCGCCGCCTCGGATGGCAATTCCACGAGGACGCCCGCGGCTGGCCTGCGTTCCCCGAGGTCCGCGTGCCGACCCTCTGCATCGCGGGGCGTCGCGACGACACCGTGCCGTTCGACGACGTCGCCGAGTTCGTCGCGCGCACGCCGACGGCGCGGCTCGTGCCCGTCGACGACGGGCACGAGCTCGTGGCCTCGCTCGACGTGATCTTCGCGGAGGCGCGCGCGTTCCTGGCCCCGTTCACCGGCGTGCGCTAGCCGCTCCGCAGCGCCGGCCGCGAGGCCCGAGGCCCGCTCGTCACCCGCCCTTGTGCGCGTGCGCCTTCGGCAGGAGCGACGGGTCCGCCTTCGCGCCATGGCACCGCTTGCAGAACGCGACGCCCGGCATCACGAGGCCCGCAGCGGCCGCCCTCGCCGGGTCGCGCATCACGCTCGCGTTCCAGTAGTCGGCGCCGTTCCCGTGGCAGCCCTCGCAGTCGAGCCCCTTCGCGGCGTGCGGGGAGGCGGACCACGAATCGACCTCGACGCGGTGGCACATCTTGCACTTCTGCGGGCCGACCTTGGCGTGCGCGGCCTCGGCGGCGGGCGGCGCCGCGGGAGCGGTCTCGGCCGGCCTCGACGGCGCGGGCGCCGGCGGCGTCGTCTCCGCGGGCTTCGGCGCCGCGGTGGTCGCCGGAGCGGCCGCCGGCGCCGCGGGCGCGGGCTTCGCCGGGGCGGGCTTCGCCTCGGAGGGCTTCGCCGGCGTGGCCTGCGCCGGGGCCTGGGCTGGCTTCGTCTCGGCCGGCTTCGCCTCGGCGGGCGTCGGCTGCGCCGGCTTCGGCTCGGCGGGCGGGGCCTCCGGCGGCTTCGGCTCGGGTGCGGGCGTCGGCGCCGCGGCGGGCGCGGGCGGCGGAGGCGCCGCGGGCTGCGGCGTGGCGGAGGGCGGTTGCTTCTCGCCGCACGCGAGCACGGCGGCGACGCCGACCGCGATGACGAGGCGACGGAGATCGAGGGTCACGGTGTCCTCCCGGAGAGTGGCGCGCGAGTGTAGCCGAACGGCGGCCCGCGTGGCCCTCCGCTGCTACACTCCTCGCGTGCTCGTCGAGGTCGCCGTCGCCGCCGCCGTCCGCGGCCGGTTCACCTACCGCGTCCCATCCGCGCTCGCGCCCGGGGTCTCCCTCGGCCAGCGGGTGGCCGTGCCGTTCGGGAAGAGCCGGAGGGCGACCGGCTACGTCGTCGGCTTCCCGGCGTCGGCGCCGGACGGCATCGAGCTCCGCGACGTGGTCGAGGTGCTCGATCCGTTCCCGCCCTTCACGCCGGAGCTCGTCGAGCTGCTCCGCTGGGCGGAGGAGTACTACCTCGTGCCGCCCGGCGAGCTGCTCCGCGCCGCGCTCCCGCCCGGCCTGAACGCGCGCCGCGGCGAGGCCGGGCCCGCGCGGCGCGGCGTCGAGTACGCGGCGCCGGCGGAGGCCGCGGCCGGGGCCGCCGCGGACCCGAAGGCGCTCGCGCGGGCGCCTGCGCAGCGCGCCGTCCTCGAGTACCTCCTCGCGCGCGGCCGCATCCCCGTGGAGGAGCTCCGCGCCGCGTTCCCGAAGGGCCGCCCCGCGGTCGCCGCGCTCGCCCGGCGCGGCCTCGTCCGGCTCGAGACCGAGACGCCCGTCGCGCGGGGCGCCCTCCTCCCCGCGTCCGCCGCGGCGCCCGTCCTCACGCCGGCGCAGGCCGCAGCGCTCGTCGAGCTCGACGCCGCGGCCGGGACGTTCCAGCCCTTCCTCCTCCACGGCGTCACCGGCTCGGGCAAGACCGAGGTCTACCTCCAGGCCATCGCGCGCGCCCGCGGCGCGGGCAAGGGCGCGCTCGTCCTCGTGCCCGAGATCGCCCTCACCCCCCAGCTCGCCGGCCGCTTCCGCGCGCGGTTCGGGGACGACGTCGCGCTCATGCACTCCGGCCTCTCCGACGCCGAGCGGCACGCGGAGTGGCTGCGGCTCCGCCGCGGCGACGCGCGGATCTGCGTCGGCGTCCGGAGCGCGATCTTCGCGCCGGTGCAGGACCTCGCCATCATCGTGGTCGACGAGGAGCACGATCCGTCCTTCAAGCAGGAGGACGGCCCGCCCTACCACGCGCGCGATCTCGCCGTCGTCCGCGCGAAGCGCGAGGACGCGGTGCTCGTGCTGGGCTCCGCGACGCCGTCGCTCGAGACGCTCGAGAACGCGCGCGCCGGGCGGTACCGCAAGCTCGAGCTCCCCGCGCGCGTCGACGACCGCCCCCTCCCGGAGGTCGAGCTCGTCGATCTCGGGCGGCTCCGCCGCGGGGGCGTGGCGAAGCTCCCCGGGCTGCTCGCGCCGCAGCTGTCCGAGGCCATCGCGCGCACGCTCGAGGCGTCGCAGCAGGTCATCCTCTTCCTGAACCGGCGCGGGTACGAGACGCTGGTCGTCTGCGAGGTCTGCGGGGCGGAGGCCCAGTGCACCGAGTGCGCCGTGTCCCTCACGCACCACGCGCGGCGCGGGATCCTGCTCTGCCACTACTGCGGCCGGACGGAGCGGATGGACGCGCGCTGCCCCGCGTGCGGCGGGGTCCGGTACGGCGTCGGGGTCGGGACCGAGCAGGTGGAGGCGGCGGTCCGGGAGCTCTTCCCGGCGGCGCGCGTCGCGCGGCTCGACCGCGACGTCGTGACCTCCGCCGACGACACCGCCGCCGTGCTCGCCCGGTTCGCGCGACGCGAGCTCGACGTGCTCGTCGGGACGCAGATGGTGACGAAGGGGCACGACTTCCCCGGCGTGACCCTCGTCGGCGTGGTGCTCGCCGACACCGCCCTCGCGCTCCCGGACTTCCGCGCCGCGGAGCGGACGTTCCAGCTGCTCACGCAGGTCGCGGGCCGCGCCGGCCGCGGGGCCGAGGGCGGGCGCGTGGTCGTGCAGACCTTCAACCCGCGGACGCCCGCGATCGCCCTCGCGGCGCGGCACGACTACGCCGCCTTCGCGGCGGGCGAGCTCGATCGCCGGCGGACCGTCGGATACCCCCCCTTCACGCGCATGATGGCCGCCCGCGTCGAGGGCTCGGAGGACGGCGCCCGCCGCTCCGCGGAGGCGCTCGCGCACGCCGCGCGCCCGGCGCTCGGGGGCGAGGTGGCCATGCTCGGGCCCGCCCCCGCCGCCATCGAGCGGATCCGCGGCCGCCACCGGTGGCACCTGCTCTTCCGCGCGGACGGGCCGAAGGCGCTCTTCCGCGTGCACGCCGCGCTGGCACGCGTCGCGGTGCGCCCCCCCGGCGGCGCGGCCATCCGGTTCGACATGGATCCGTACTCGATGATGTGACGAACCCCGCGCGGGCGTCCCGGTCGCGTCGCCGCTGGCCGCGCCCGGGCGCGGAGGATCGCGCCGTGCCATGATCGACCCCGCATGCTCGATCGGCTCGGAGACGTCGACTGGCCCCGCCTCCGCCACGCGTTCGGGCCGGCGCGCGACGTCCCCGGGCTGCTGCGCGCGATCGCGGCCGGCGACGCCACCGCCCGGCGGGCCGCGCTCGAAGCGCTCCACGAGACGATCTGGCACCAGGGAACCGTCTACGAGGCGACCGCCGCGGCCGTCCCGTTCCTGCTCGAGCTCGCCGCCCGCCCCGGCGCCCCGGACCGTGATGCCGTGACGGTGCTCCTCGGGCTCGTGGCGCAGGGCCAGTCGTACCACGCGGTGCACGCGCCCTCGCGGCGGGACGAGGTGGCGCGCGAGCTCGGGTGGGTCCGCGCAGCCCGCGCCGCGGTGCGGGAAGGGGTCGCCGCCGCCGTCGCGCTGCTCCGCGATCCCGACGCGGCGGTGCGAAGGGCCGCGGCGTACCTCCTCTCCTGCCTCCCCGAGGACGTCGAGCGGAGCCGGCCCGCGCTGCGGGACGCGCTCGCGAGCGCCGGCGACGCGACGGAGCGCGCGGCGGCCGGCCTCGCGCTCGCGATCCTCGGAGAGCTCGCGACGGACGCGTTCGACCCCGGCGCCCGCGCCGCGCTCCCGGCCGCCCGGCTCCGCGCGCTCGCGGCGGCGACCGCGGGCGGCGCCTTCCCGCCGGAGAGCGCCCGGGAGGTGCTCCTCGAGCTCTCGACGGACGGCCTGGATCCGGAGCTGCTCGACGACCTCGGCGCGCCGTGAGGCGCCGGCCGGAACCGCGGTATCGGGTAGGCGAAGAACCGACGTACGGTCGCCCGCTTGGTCACCCGGCGTGCGGCGATCCATAATCGCGCCGCGTGGCGCGCATCCTCCTCGTCGACGACGACATCGCAGAGATCTCCGCCGTGAAGCGCGTGCTCACGCGGGTCGGGCACGTCCCGGCGCTCGCGACGAACGCGTCCGACGCGCTCGCGTCCATCGAGGCCGCGCGGCCCGAGCTCGTGGTCCTCTCGACCACCTGCGACGGCGGCGGCGCGCTCGAGCTCGCGCGCCAGCTCGACGAGGAGTACGCCGGGCTCCCGATGGTGCTGCTCGGCGAGGCGCCGCGCGCGCCGGCCCGGGCCCGTCGCGTGCCGCGGCCGGTGGATCCGGCGCAGCTCCAGGACGAGGTGGCGGCGCTGCTCTCGACCGCGGCGACGGCGCCCGCTCCGGCGACGGTGCCCGCTCCGGCGAGGGCAGCCGCTCCGGCCAGGACGGCCACCGCGGTGCCGGCCGCCAGGACCGCCCCGCCGCCCGCCACCTCTCCCTCCGCCTCGTCGGTCGCGGCCGGGGCCCGCGCGCCGGCCCGGACCGCGAACGGTGCCCCCTCGCCGTCCCGGACCGCGAACGGCGCCCCCCCGCCGGCCTCCGCGGCGGAGCCGCCCGCCGCCGCTGCACGTCGGGCCGCCGCAGAGGCGCTCCGGGCCCGCGCCGAGGAGCTCCGCCGCCGCCCGGCAACCGCCGCGGACGGCGCCGCCGGGGCCGAGCGCGTCACGGTCGCGACGCCGCCGCCCTCCCGGGCGCCCGCGCAGGATGCGCCGGCGCCGCAGCCGCCGCCCGCCGCGGTGCCCGCGTCCGCGCTCGAGCTCGAGGACGATGGGCTCGAGGCGGTGCTGCGGCGAGCGGAGGAGGCGGAGCGGGCGAAGCTCGCGGAAGACGAGCGCGCCCGGGCCGAGGCGCGTCGCCGCGAGGAGGACGCCCGGCGCGTCGCCGAGGCGGAGGCGGCCCGCGAGCTGGAGGAGATGGCGGCGCGCGAGGCGGAGGCCGAGTCCGCCCGGGAGCGGGAGGCGCAGGCGGCGCAGGAGGCCGCGGCGCGGGTCGCGGACGCGGAGGCGCGCGCGCGGCGCGAAGCGGACGCGCAGGCGGCACGGGCGCGCCGGGACGCGGAGGAGCGGGCGCAGGCCGAGGCCGCCGCGCGCGCCGACGCGGCGGAGCGCCAGCGCCTCGCCGACGAGGCCCGCCGCGCCCGGGACGCGGAGGAGAAGGCCGCCGCCGAGGCCGAGGCGCGCCGCCGCGCGGAGGAGGAGCTGGCGCGCGTCCGCGAGCAGCTCGATGCCGAGCGGCGCAGCGCCGAGGAGCGGATCGCGTCCCTGAAGGAACGCGCCGCCGCGGACGAGGAGGCCGCGGACGAGCTGCGGCGGTTCGAGGAGGAGGAGGCGCGCCGGAAGGCCGCCCTGGAGGCGCGCGCACACGAGGAGGAGGAGGAGAAGCTCCGTCAGGCCATCGAGAGCGCGCGCGCCGAGATGGAGGCGCTCCGGCGTCGCAGCGAGGAGGAGGCCCGGCGCCGCGCCGAGGCCGAGGCCGAGCTGCGCCGCGTGGAGGACGAGGCCCGGCGCCGCGCCGAGGCCGACGCGGAGCTGCGCCGGGTCGGGGAGGAGGCGCGTCGCCGCGCCGAGCTCGCCGCGCTCCGCACGCCGCCCCATGCCGCCTCGCCCCTCGCGACGTTCGCGGACCCGCCGTTCGCGCCGTTCGAGTACGCGGCCCCGGAGCCCCCGTCGGCTGCGGCGCTGCCGCTCGACCCGGCCGAGGAGGTCGCGCGCCGCCGCGTGGCGGCGCTCCGCGGGGCCACGCTCCCGCCCGCGGCGCAGGCCCCGGCGCCGTGGACCGAGCCCGTCCTCGAGCCCGCGCCCGCTCCGGAGCCCGCGCCTGCCGCCGCGCCCCTCCCGGCTCCGCCCCCGGAGCTGCGAGGCGGAACGCTCGCCGACCTGCCCGCGCCGCGCGTCCTCGCGCTCGCCGCGCGCGCGAGGCTCCAGGGCCGCCTCGACTTCCAGGGGGAGTGGGCCCGGTCGCTGTGGTTCGAGGACGGTCGCGTGGTCGGCGCCTCCAGCGCCGACCCCGCCGAGCGGGTCGAGGAGGTCGCGCTCCGGCTCGGCCTCGTGACCCGCGACCAGCACCGGCAGATCGCGCGCGCGGCGGCGTCGCTCGCCACGCGACGCGCCGCCGTGCTCCTCCTCGAGCGCGGGTTCCTGAAGCCGACCGAGCTCTCCGGGCTCGTGCGCCGTCGGACGGAGGAGGTCGTCTTCGGCGTCTTCGCCGACGCGGGCGCGCGCTTCGCCTGGGCGGCGCACGAGGTCCCCGCCGACGAGCGGACGGCGCTCGAGCGCGGCGCGCTCGCCCTCGCGGTCGAGGGCGTCCGGCGGCGGTGGCTGGCGGCGCGGGTGGACGCCCTGCTCGGCGGCCCCGGCACCCTCCTCGCCCCCGTCTCCGGCGGCCCCGCGGCGGCCGAGCTCGGGCTCTCCCCGGAGGAGCGGCGCGCCGTCGCGCTCGCGGACGGCCTCCGCACGGCGGACGAGATCGTCCTCGCGAGCCCGCTCGACGCGCTCACGACCCGGCAGCTCCTCGCGGCGCTCGTGCTCGTCGGCGCGCTCGGCGTGCGCGTCCTCCAGGCGGGGCGCCCCCAGGCGGAGCGCGCGCAGGCCATCGACCTCGCCCGCGTGAGGGAGAAGCTCGACCAGGCGCGGCGCGCCGACTACTTCACCGTGCTGGGGGTCGGCCGGCTCTGCACCCCGCACGAGGTGCGGGAGGCCTCCGATCGCCTGCTCGCCGAGCTCGACCCGCGCCGCTACGACGGTGCGCGCGACGACACCCTGCCCGCGACGCTCGCGGAGATCCACGCGGTGGTGAAGGACGCCCGCGACGTGCTCGCCGACGATCGCCTGCGCGAGGAGTACCTGCGCGGTCTCGGCGACTAGGGCGCCGGCGGGGGCGGCGCCGTGCGCGCCCGGGGCTTCCCCGTTACATTCCGGATCCGGTAGAAGGTGCTCGAATGGTTCGTGAAATCGTCATCTGGCCAGACCCCATCCTGAAGGAGATCGCCAAGCCCGTGGACCGGGTGGACGACTCCATCCGGCGCCTCCTCGACGACATGGCGGAGACCATGTACGCCGCCGACGGCGTCGGGCTCGCCGCCCCGCAGATCGCGGAGCTGAAGCGGGTCGTGGTCATCGACACGTCGCCGCGGCAGGAGGGGCAGAAGCTCGTCCACCTCGTGAACCCGCAGATCGTCCGGCTCGAGGGGAAGACCAGCTACACCGAGGGCTGCCTCTCCATCCCCGGCGAGGCGGAGGACGTGGAGCGCGCCGCGAAGGTGTGGGTGCGGGCGCTCGACTACCACGGCAAGGCGTTCGAGATCGAGGCGGACGGGCTGCTCGCGATCGCGCTGCAGCACGAGACCGACCACCTGGACGGCACGCTCTTCGTGGATCACCTCTCGAGCCTGAAGCGCGAGATCATCCGGAAGCGGATGAAGCGCCTCAAGGCCGACCGCGCCGCCGACCAGATCCGCCACGCGGAGAAGCACGAGAGCGCGCTGTAGCGACCACCGCTCACGCGTCGCCGCAAATGCGAACGGCCCGGCCAGACTGGCCGGGCCGTCGTGCTTCTGCGCGGCGTTCCTAGAACTCGCCGAGCGGGAGCAGCTTCCGCCCGTAGACCTCGTTCAGGATCTGGGCGGCGCCGATGTACATGGCGCCGAGGCCGCAGGCGATGCCCTCGTAGCCCGCGATCTTCGTGATCGCATGGTTGCCGGTCGCGTCGCCGACGCCGAGGAGCATGAAGAGGATCACGAGCGAGAAGAACACCAGCATGATCGCCCGGTTCATCTTGAAGGTCGCGATGAAGAGCACGACCGAGAAGAGCCCCCAGATGAACAGGTAGGCCGCCATCGCGTTCTTGTCCGACGCGTCGACGATGCCGAACCGCGGCATCAGGATGAGCGCGACGAGGGAGATCCAGAAGAAGCCGTAGGACGTGAACGCGACCATCCCGAAGGTGTTCTTCTTCTTCCACTCCATGACGCCGGCGATGATCTGGGCGATGCCGCCGTAGAAGAGGCCCATCGCCAGGATCATGCTGCCGATCCCGATGATGCCGGCGTTGTGGAGGTTGAGGAGCACGGTCGTGAGGCCGAAGCCCATCAGCCCGAGCGGTGCCGGGTTCGCGGTCGTGTCCTTGATGACGGTCTCGGCCAGCGCGGCGGCGCGGTGCAGCTCGACGGGCGCGACCTCGTGGATCGTGGCCTCGGCGGTTCTGGTCTGGTTCACGGGGAAAGCCCTCCGATCGAAGAGTGGAGGCGCTCATGTAGCACGAATTGCGCGCCCATTGAACGCGTACCGTCAATGATTGCGCAATCGGGGTGACCCTCGTCAAACGTCATCGTCGCCATCGGTCGATCATCTCGCCGCGGCGCACCGAGTGCGCGCAGGCCCTGCGGACGGCGGTCCCGGGCGAGAAGGTTTCGCGCATGCGGTGCGCCGCGCGGCCGGGTGCCCGCCGGAGCGCTGCGCGCAGCCGCGCGGCCACCTAGAGTTTTCGCATGCACCCCGCCGAGACCTCCTGCGAGCACCTGCTGCCGCTCTCCCGCGACGAGGCGCTCCGGCGCCGTTTCCTGGTGGTGAAGGACCGGATCCCGGGGAACCTCCGCTTCGGCGTGCTCCTCGAGGTGCTCGACCTCCTCGCCGCGGAGACGGCCGTCGCTCACGCGCTCCGCACGGTCCCGGGCGCGCGCGTCGTCACGGCCGCGTCGACGAGATCCTCGTCCGCCACGTCCTCGACGCCGAGCGCGACCTCCGCTGCCGCGCGCGGCTCAACCACGTCGGGAAGAGCTCGATGGAGGTCGGGATCCGCGTGGACGATCCCGCGACCGACGACCACCTCGCGTCCTGCTACTTCACGATGGTGGCGCGCGACGGCGACGGGCCGGAGGCGCGGAGCGTGCCCGTCGCCCCGCTCGTGCCCGCCGACGACCTCGATCGCGAGCGCGCGGTCCGGGCGGTCGCGCGCCGGGAGGCGTACCGGGCGCACGCGGCGAGCGCGTTCGAGCCGCCGCGGCGGGACGAGTTCGACCTGCTCGCGCGGCTCCACCGTGCGCAGGACGAGCGCGGGTTCCAGGGGCTCCGCGCCCGCGAGCTGATGGCGGAGAGCTGGGAGCGGACCTACCCGGAGCAGGAGAACGCGTCCCGGATCATCTTCGGCGGGTACATCATGCGGCGCGCCTACGAGCTCTCCTCCATCTGCGCCGAGCGGATCGCGACCCACCGCCCGCTCGTCGCCGCGGCGAACCGCATCAACTTCTTCCACCCCGTCTCGATCGGCGACAAGCTCCACTTCACGAGCCGCGTCGTCTACACCGAGGGGGCGGCGATCTGCGTCGAGACCGCCATCGAGCGCGTGAGCCGCGACCGGACGGCGCGCGCGCTCTCGAACTCCTGCCTCTTCACGTTCGTGAACGTGGACGCGGACCTCGCGCATCGCGCGGTCCCCGAGGTGCACCCGTCGGACTGGGCGGAGGACGCCCGCTATCTGGGCGCGCGGCGGAACCTCGCGGCGCTGCGGCGCCGGAGCGGCGCCGCGGGCCTGGTCGGGTGACGGCGCCTACAGCCGCTCGTCGATCGCCCGGTTCGACATCGCGTCCGCCTGCCCGTTCTCCTCCCGCGGGATGTGGCGGACCTGGATCCAGGAGAAGCCCTTGAGCAGCACCTGCACCTCGTCGTGCAGCGGCCGGAGGTGCTCCGCCTTCACCGCGTAGTCGCCGTTCAGCTGCTTCACGAGGAGCTCCGAGTCCGAGAGGACCTCGAGCTCGCGGATGCCCATCGCCTTGGCGCGCTTCAGGCCGAGGATGAGCCCCATGTACTCGGCCACGTTGTTCGTGGACTCCCCGAGGAACTTGCCGACCTTCGCGACGATGTGGCCGTCGGGGTTGATGATCACCGCGCCTGCGCCGGCCGGGCCGGGGTTTCCGCGCGCGGCGCCGTCGGTGTAGAGCCGCGTCCGCTTGGCGACCTCCGCCGCCACGGCGGCCTCCTCCGCGGCCCGCTCGGCGGCCTCCTCGGCGGCGCGCTGCTTCTTCCGGCGGTCGCGCTCGGCCTTGGAGAGGTCCATCGCCTCGTCGAGCTCGGCGGCCGACCGCTGCGCCGCCTTCTCCACGTCGGTCTGCTTGCGAACCTTGATGCCCTTCGAGCCGGCGCCCGGCGCGGGCTCCTTCGCCTTCTCGAGCTCCTCGATCCGATCGGCGGCGGCGTCGATGAGCTTCCCGAGCGTGTCCCGGTCGTACCCCGGGTACCGCGCGCGCGTCCGAGGGAGGTCCTCGTTCGCGGCGATGAAGCGGAGCAGCTCCGCCAGGACGGCCCGGGCCACGGCCTAGGCCGTCGACGCGGCGGGAGGGTTCACCGCCTCGGAGGAGTAGATGATCCGGTGGCAGTTCGGGCAGGTCTCGATCGAGTTCGCCCGCTGCAGGGTGATGGCGAGCTGCGGGGGGATGTTGCGGTGGCACCCGCGGCAGGTCATCCCGACGACCGGCGCCACGGCGATGCCCGCCCGGCGCTTCTTGATGTTCTCGTACTTCGCGAGCAGGGCGGGGTCGACGGCCTTGGCGGCCTCGGCGCGCCGCGCGTCGAGCGCCCGGAGTCGCTCCTCCGCCTTCGCGCGCGCCTCGTCGAGCGCCTTCGCGTCCGTCTGCGCGCCCTCCTCGCGCTCGGCGAGGGCCTCGCCCTTCGCGTCGAGCGCCTTCTGGATGTCGCCCGCCTGGGCGGTGAGGTCGCGCACCTGCTCGGACTGCGTGTCGTTCGCCTTCTTGGCGATGTCGATCTCGCGGGAGAGCGCCGCGTACTCGCGCGGCGTCTTGATCTCGCCGAGGCGGCCCTCCCACTTCTTCACCTTGTCGCGCTCCATCGCGAGGAGGGACTCGAGCTGGCGTCGCTCTCGCTCGTTGCCCTCCATCCGGGCCTTCTCCTCGTCGTACGCGCGGCGCGCGTCGAGGACGCGCCCGTCGATCTCGGCGCGCTTCCCGGGCACCGCCTCGAGCTCCGCCTTGACCTCGTTGGTCTCGAGATCGATCTGCTGCAGCTCCTCCAGCGCCTTCAGCTTCTCACGCAGCGACGACAAGTCTGTCTCTCCTCGTGACGATGGGCCCACCAGGATTCGAACCTGGATCGCATCGGTTATGAGCCGAGCGCTCTGACCGTTGAGCTATGGGCCCGGTCCGGCCCTGGGGGGCTCCCTGTATCATAATCCCCGCCGGCTGGGAGCCCTCCGCTCGTTCCACTAGTTCTCGACGAAGCTCTTCAGGCGCTTCGACCGGGACGGGTGCCGCAGCTTCCGGAGCGCCTTCGCCTCGATCTGGCGGATGCGCTCGCGGGTGACCTCGAAGTCCTGCCCGACCTCCTCGAGCGTGTGATCGCTCTTCTCGCCGATGCCGAAGCGCATCCGGAGGACCTTCTCCTCGCGCGGCGTGAGGGTGGCGAGCACCTTCCGCGTCTGCTCGGCCAGGTTCATGTTGATCACCGCGTCGGACGGGCTGACGAGCGACTTGTCCTCGATGAAGTCCCCGAGGTGGCTGTCCTCCTCCTCGCCGATGGGCGTCTCGAGCGAGATCGGCTCCTTCGCGATCTTGAGGACCTTGCGGACCTTGTCGAGCGGGAGCTCCATCTTCTCGGCGATCTCCTCCGGCGTCGGCTCGCGGCCGAGCTCCTGCACGAGGTAGCGGCTCGTCCGGATGAGCTTGTTGATCGTCTCGATCATGTGGACCGGGATGCGGATGGTCCGCGCCTGATCGGCGATCGCCCGGGTGATCGCCTGCCGGATCCACCAGGTCGCGTACGTCGAGAACTTGTAGCCGCGCTTGTACTCGAACTTGTCCACGGCCTTCATGAGGCCGATGTTGCCCTCCTGGATGAGGTCCAGGAACTGCAGGCCGCGGTTCGTGTACTTCTTCGCGATGGAGACCACGAGGCGCAGGTTCGCCTCGACGAGCTCGGTCTTCGCCCGCTCGGCCTTCCGCTCCCCGTCGCTGATCATCCGGTAGGTGCGGCGCAGCTCGTCGACCGGGACCTCCGCCTCCTCCTGCACCCGCAGGATCTTGCGGCCCGCGGTGCGGACGCTGCGGTCGAGCTCCTCCACGTCCTCGAGCGAGGAGCGCAGCTTCTTCGCGAGCTTGCGGCGCTCGGCCTCGTCCTCGCGCGTCTCGCGGAGGAGGCGGCGGAGCTCCTTCACCGGCACGCCCGTGCGGCGCTCGCAGTCGTACAGCTCGCGCTCCGCCTCCTCGACGCGCTTGATGAAGCTCTTCAGCTTCAGGACGATCCGGTCGATCTGCTTCTTGTTGAGCTGGATCGCCTCGAGGTTCTCCATCATCTCCGCCTCGATGGCGCGGATCTCGTTCTTCAGCTCCTTGCGCTTCACCTCGGAGAGCTTCTTCCCGCCGAGCGTCTCGCGCACCTTCGCGACGTCGCGCTCGAGCTTGCGGATCCGGTCGATGTGCGTGAGCACGTTCTCGACCTTCCGCTCCTCCTCCTTCGGGATCTTCGGCTTCTCCGGCTCGGCGCCCTCGGCGACCGGGACCTCGCCCTCGACCGCGGCCTCGACCTCGGCGCCCGCCTCGACCTCGGCGGTCTCCTCGACCTCCTCCTCGACCTCCTCCTCGTTCTCCGAGGGCTGCTCCTCGCCGGCGTCCTTGATGATCTCGCGGACGCGGATCTTGCCCTTCCGGAGCCGCTCGCCGAGATCGAGGATCTCGCGGATGGCGATCGACGACGAGAGGACGGCGGCGAGGACCTCCTTCTCACCCTCCTCGATCCGCTTCGCGATCTCGACCTCGCCCTCGCGCGTCAGGAGGGAGACCGACCCCATCTTGCGCAGGTACATGCGCACCGGGTCGTTCGACTTGCCGTAGCCGGCGTCGTCCTCCTCCTCCTTCTCCTCGGCCTTCTCGGCCTCCTTCTCCTCCGGCTCCGGCGGCTTGTCCGGGAGCTTCATCTTCTTCTCGGCGCCGTCCACGACCTCGATGTCGTGCTCGCCGAACATCGACATCACGTCGTCGATCTGGTCCGAGCCGATGTCGGACGGGAGCGCGTCGTTCACCTCGTCGTAGGTGACGAAGCCCTTCTCGCGGCCGCGCTCCATGAGCGCCTTCATCCCGGGGCGCTCGGTGATGTCGGACATGTCGTCCTGCGGGAGGTCCTCGTCGACGTCGTCGCCCTCCTCGACCTCGGCCTCCTCGACCTCGGCCTCGGACTCGCCCTCGGCCTCCGTCGCCTCGACGGGCGGCGGCGCGCCGCGGCGCAGCTTCACCGGCTTCGCGCCCTTCTCGGGCACGGGCTCGGCGGCCGCCGCGTGGGCGCCCTTCTTCTTCTCGGGCTTCTCCGCCGCGACCTTCTCGGTGCGCTCCACCTTCTCGGCGCGGGCGTCCTTGCCCTTGCGGACGGCGGGCGCCTTCGCGCGGACCACCTCGGCCGCCTTCTTCGCCTTCGCGCCGCGCTCATCCTTCCGCGGCGCGGGCCTCGCCTTCGCCTTCCCGGCGGGCTTCTTCGTAGGCTTCTTCGCGGCGTGGGCCTTCGTGGTCATCTTCCTCGTCTCCTTCGACGACGGCTCGGCTGCTCGGTGGTGCTCGTTCTTAACGCTTCCCGGCCGGACGAGCCCGGACAACTGATTGAGAATGCTCCGGAGCTTGCCTTTCATCCGGGCCGCTCCAGGGACCGCAAACGCTTCTCCAGGTCCGACCGCCGCCGCGCCGCGACCTGCGCGGCGACCGCGAGGTCCTCGGGCACCGGGGCGCCCCGCTTCGCGATCTCGGCGAGGAGCCGGTCCTGCTCCCCCCGTACGGCCTCGATCGTCGCCTTCACGGCCGCCTTCCGGAGCTCCCGCTCCGCCTCCTCCGGCTTCGGCCGCGCCGGGCCGGTGAGGGCCCGGATCCGGCGGGTCGCGGCCTCGTCCGCCCCCGCCGCCGCGAGGCGCGCGAGCGCCTCGTCGACCGCGACCGGCCCCCGGCACAGCTCGCGTGCAAGCTCCGCGAGCGGCCCCGGCGGGAGCAGCCGCGGGAGGCCCTCCTCGTCGGCGACCGGCCCCAGCTCGGGGTGGGCCGCGAGGATCCCGAGCGCGTCCGCAGCCGGGCCGGGGAGGAGCAGCCTCATCCGCGCATCGCCTCCCCCGACCGGCCGGGCCGGGCGCGGGGCAGGACCCGGCCGGGCGACGGCCGGCTCCGGGCGCGGTGGTGGGTGGGGCTTCTCGCCCGACAGCTCGGCGTGGAGCGCCGCCGGATCGAGATCGAGCCGCTTCGCGATGGCGTCCTCGAAGACGGAACGCGCGAGACCCTCCGGCATCATCCGCACGAATGGCGACAGCTCGCGAACGGCGGCGAGCTTCTGCTCGAGCGCCGCCTCGCGCGGCCGACCGGCGCAGGTCCGGTCGATCGCCCGGTCGATGAGGAAGGCCGACAGGGGCGCCGCCTTCGCGAGGAGCGCCTCGACGCCCGCTCGCCCGTGTGCGCGCGCGTAGTCGTCGGGGTCGGTCTTGCCGGCGTCGGAGGGCAGCACGGCCACCTTGCCCGCGAGGCCGGCGGGGAAGAGCGCCTGTGCGGCCTTGGCGGGCGCGGCGAGACCCGCGGCGTCGCCGTCGAACAGGATCGTCACCTCGCGGCAGTCGCACCGGCCCAGGAGCTCCACGTGCTCCGGCGTGAGCGCGGTGCCGCACACGGCGACCGCGTTCGTGATGCCCGCCTGGTGCAGCCCGATCACGTCGAAGTAGCCCTCGACGAGCAGCGCCTGGCGCGTCTTGCGGATCGTCTCGCGGGCGAGGTCGAGGCCGTACAGGACCCGGGACTTCTTGTAGAGGGGCGTCTCGGGCGTGTTGAGGTACTTCGCGCCCTTCTCGTCGCCGAGCGCGCGCCCGCCGAAGCCGATGACCTGCCCGTCCATGCCGGCGATGGGGAACATGAGGCGGTTGCGGAAGCGGTCGTACGTGCCGCCGTCCTTCTCCCTCTCGATGACGAGGCCGGCCTTCTTCAGGGCCTCGAGCCCGATCCCCTTCTCCGCGAGCCGCCGCGGGAGGTCGTTCCACGCATCCGCCGCCACCCCGAGCCGGAACCTCCGGATCGAGTCCTCCGAGACACCGCGGCCCGCGAGGTAGGCGCGGGCCGGATCACCGAAGCGGCTCCCGAGGCGCGCCGCGAAGTAGCGCGCCCCGGCGTCGTTCGCGGAGTGGATCTCGTTCCGCTCCTTGCGTCGCGCCCGCTGCTCCGCCGAGTCCTCCTCGGCCGCCTCCGGGATCTCGACGCCCACCTCGAGCGCCAGCGCCCTCACCACCTCGGGAAACTCCTTCCCCTCGAGCTTCTGCAGGAACGTGAAGACGTCCCCGTGCTCCCCGCAGCCGTAGCACTTGAAGTGCTTGTCCTCCGGGTACACGTGGAAGCTCGGCGTCTTCTCGCCGTGGAAGACGCAGTTGCCCTTCCACGTCCGGCCCGATCTCTTGAGCTCCATGTGGCGACCGATCACGGCCACCACGTCGACGCGCGCACGGATCTCGTCGATGAGCGCGTCCGGGATCAGGGACTCCCACCGCCTTTCGATCGCAGCGGGGGGAACCGAGACAACGGCTCCCCCCAAGAACCACGTGCTCGCTGCGCGCCGCCTCGTCCGGCGGCTCCTCGCCTACTTGCCGGTCAGCCGCGCCTTCACCATGTCCGCGACGGCCTTCCCCTCCGCCCGGCCCTGCACCTCCGGCAGGAGCGCCTTCATCACCGCGCCCATGTCCTTCGGTCCCTTCGCGTTCGTCTGCGCGATCGCAGCGTCGACCTTCGCCCGGAGCTCGTCCTCGGTGAGCTGCTGCGGCAGCCACGCCTGGAGGATCTTGATCTCCGCCTCCTCCTTGTCGGCGAGGTCCTGCCGGTTCCCGGCCTTGTACTGCTCGACCGAGTCCCGGCGGCGCTTGATCTCGGAGCCGATGACGCCCAGCACGCCCGCGTCGTCGAGCGGCTTCATGAGCTCGATCTCGCGATACTTGACGGCGCTCTTGAGCATGCGGACGACGCTGAGCTTCAGCGCGTCCTTGTCGCGCATGGCGGCCTTGAGGTCCTGATCCAGCTGTTCCTTGAGCGCCATGGTCGGTCCGGGTGAGGGCGGGCGGCGGCGGGCTAGAAGCCCTTCCGCATCTTCTTGAGCGCGCGCTTCTTGGCGGCGAGGGCCTTCTTCTTGCGCTTCACGCTGGGCTTCTCGTAGTGCTCGCGCTTGCGGATCTCCGAGAGGATGCCCGCCTTCTCGCACTGCTTCTTGAAGCGCTTCATGGCGTTCTCGAAGGACTCGCCATCCTTGACGCGCACTCCGGTCATTCGTTTTCCTCGTTCCCTGCAGTTGTGTTGAGGCTCTCGCCTTGGAAAGCGAAGGAGCCGGGCGCGACGGGCGCCCGGCTCTTTCACGCGGCTGAGGGGCGGCTATTACGTGAAAACCCCACCGACGTCAAGGGTTTCCGGGCTTCGGGACGTGGGGCTGCCCGTGGCGGTGCTCGAGGACGGCATAGACCTCGGTGGGCGTCACGTCCGCGGACGCGAGCAGCACGAGCAGGTGGTAGAGGAGATCGGCCGCCTCGTGGGCGAGGTGATCCTTCGTATCCTTGCCGTCCGAGAGGGCCTGGTGGGCCTCGTTCACCTCGTACGCTTCCTCGATGATCTTCCGCCGGATCCGCGGCGGGGCGTCGAGGAGCTTGCGGGTGTAGCTGCCCTGGGCCGCGACGTCCGCCTTGCGGGACTCGATCGTCGCCCAGAGCTTCGCGAGGAATCGCTCGTCTGCCATCGGAACTCCTGCCTTTCGGAGAAACAGCTGCGGGTCCCGGTATGGCACGCGGGACCGGTCTGGCGCACGACGTAGAGCACGGCGTCTCCGTCGCAGTCGAGCGCGATCGCGCGGAGCTCCTGGACGTGCCCGCTCGTGTCCCCCTTCCGCCAGAGGGACTTGCGGCTACGGGACCAGTAGGTCGCCCGTCCGCCCTCCGCGCTCGCGACGAGCGCCTCGCGGTTCGCCCAGGCGAGCATGAGGACGGTGCCGTCCTCCTCCTGGGCCACGACCGGGACGAGGCCACGGTCGTCGAACTGGATGCGGTCGAGGAGCTTCTTCACCGCGGTCTTCATGGCCGGACGTGGATCCCCTTCGCGCGGAGGTAGGCCTTCGCCTCCTGCACGGTGTGCTTGCCGTCGTGGAAGATCGACGCCGCGAGCGCGGCGTCGGCGAAGCGCAGCCCCTCGGCGAGGTGCTCGAGCGTGCCGACGCCCCCCGAGGCGATGACCGGGATCGTCACCGACGCGCAGACCTTCTCCAGGAGCTCGAGATCGTACCCCGCCTGCGTGCCGTCGCGGTCCATCGAGGTGAGCAGGATCTCGCCCGCGCCGCGATCCGCCACCTCGCGGACCCACGCGAGCCCCTCGACGCCGGTCGGCTTCGACCCGCCGGCGACGTGGACCTCCCACTCCTGCGGTCCGCTCCCCCTCGGGCGGCGCTTCACGTCGATCGCCACGACGAGCGCCTGGGCGCCGGCGATCCGCGAGAGGCGGTCGACGAGCGAGGGATCCTTCACCGCCGACGAGTTCACGCTCACCTTGTCGGCGCCCGCGTGGAGCAGGGTCACGAAGTCGTCCTCGCTCCGGACGCCGCCGCCGACGGTGAGCGGCGCGAACACGCGCGCGGCGGTGCGGGTCACGAGGTCCACGAGCGTGCCGCGGTTCTCCTGCGTCGCGGCGATGTCGAGGTAGGTCACCTCGTCGGCGCCCTGGGCGTCGTACCGCGCGGCGGCCTCGACCGGATCGCCGGCGTCCCGCAGGTTCTGGAAGTTGATCCCCTTCACGACGCGGCCGTTCTTCACGTCGAGGCAGGGGATGATGCGCTTCGCCGGCATTCGAGGGCTCGCTCCTGTTCCGGGCCGATCTAGGCCTTCGCCGCCGCGATGGCGTCGCGGAGGGAGATCCGGCCCTCGTACAGCGCCTTTCCGACGATGACGCCGGCGACGCCCGCCACCTTGCACGCCTCGACGTCCGCGAGGCTCGCGACCCCGCCCGACGCCACCACCTCGACGCCCGCCTCGGCCTGGATCCGCGCCGCGCCCGCCGCGTCCACGCCCGAGAACATCCCGTCGCGGCCGACGTCGGTGTACTCGACGAGCGACACGCCGGCCGCCTTCACCCGGCGCGCGACCTCCACCGCCGCGAGGCCGGTGCCCTCGAGCCACCCGGCGATCTTCACCTCGCCGTTCCGCGCGTCGATCCCGCAGCGCACCCGGCCCGGGAACCGCCGGCACGCCTCCTCGACGAGCCCGAGCCGCTCCACCGCAGCCGTGCCGAGGACGACGTACTTCACGCCGAGCGCGAGCACCTTCTCGAGGTCGCCGATCGATCGGAGCCCGCCGCCCAGCTCGACCTCGATCCCGGGCACCTCGCAGATCGCGCGCACCGCGTCGAGGTTCACCGGCCAGCCCGCCTTCGCGCCCTCGAGATCGACGACGTGGAGGAGCGTCGCGCCGGCGCGGGCGAACTCCTCGGCCTTGTGGGCAGGCCGCGACGCGTAGACCTTCTTCGTCGCGTAGTCGCCCTTCTCGAGGCGGACCACCTCGCCGCCGATGAGGTCGATGGCCGGGATGACGAGCATGCTCACGGGGAGACCTCGCTAGATCGAGACGAACCGCTCGAGGAGCGCGAGCCCGACCTTCTGGCTCTTCTCGGGGTGGAACTGGACCGCGAAGAGGTTGTCCTTCGCGAGCGCCGCGCAGTAGTCGCGGCCGTGGGTGGTGAGGAGCGCGGCGCCGGGCGCGTCGGCGGGCGCCGCGTAGGAGTGGGCGAAGTAGACGTACTGCCCGTCCATCGGGGCGAAGAGCGCCGCGTCCCGCTTCACGAGCCGGACGGGCGACCACCCGATGTTCGGGAGCTTCACCCCGGCCGGCAGCCGGGCGATCGTCCCCGGCAGGACGCCGAGCCCGCGCGCCCCGCCGGCCTCCTCGCCGCGCTCGAAGAGGATCTGGAGGCCGACGCAGATGCCGAGCACCGGCGTGCCCTTGCGGATGGCCTCGAGGAGCGCGTCCGCGACGCCGCTCCGCCGCATCGCCTCCGCGCACTCCGGCATGGAGCCCTGCCCCGGCACGACGACGCGGTCGGCGCTCCGGACCTCGGCGGGATCGTGCGTCACGACGACCTTCGCGCCGACCTCGCGGAGCGCGTTCTCCACGGAGCGGAGGTTCCCGGCGCCGTAGTCGACCAGGGCGACCGTCCCGGCGGGCTTCGCGGACACTAGAGCAGCCCCTTCGTGCTGGGGAGGCCCGTTCCCTCGCGAGAGGTCGCGGCGCGGAGCGCGCGGGCCGTCGCCTTGAAGATCGCCTCGACCACGTGGTGGAGGTTCCGGCCGTAGCGGACGTTCACGTGCAGGCAGATCCGGGCGTGGTTCACGAGCGCCTGGAGGAAGTCCTGGGTGAGGTCCACGTCGTAGGCGCCGATGAACCTCTTCCCGGACGGGAGCTTCGCGTTGAAGGTGAGGTGCGGGCGCCCGGAGAGATCGACGACCGCCTCGACGAGCGCCTCGTCGAGCGGGACGACGGCGTGGCCGTACCGGGCGAGGCCCGCCTTGTCGGCGGTGGCCTGCTTCAGCGCCTCCCCGATCCCGATCCCCACGTCCTCGACGGTGTGGTGCGCATCGACCTCGAGGTCGCCCTTCGCCCGCACCGTGAGCGCCATGCCGCCGTGGCGCGAGATCTGGTCGAGCATGTGGTCGAAGAACGGGAGGCCGGTCGAGATGGAGGCCTCGCCCGGCTCGAGGCGGAGCGCCACCTCAACCTGGGTCTCCTTCGTCTTCCGCGCGACCTCGCCGCGCCTCGCGGCCGGCTTCGCCGCGGGCTTCACCAGCGCCGCCTTCCTCATCGCGATCCCTTCCGGCCCGGACGTCCGCGCAGCGGCCGCCGCGGCGGGGGGCGCCGCGCAGCGCGCGCCGGCCGGGCCGCCTTCCGCCGCCGCACGGGCGCCGCCTTCTCGACGCGGACCGCCACGGCGCGCCAGTGCCCCTCGAGCCCCTCGGCCCGCGCGAGCGCCTTCACGGCGGGCGCCACCGCGGCGAGCGCCGCCGGCGTGAACTCGAGCACGCTCATGCGGCGCCGGAACGTCGCCACCGAGAGCGGCGACGCGAACCGCGCGGTCCCCGCCGTCGGCAACACGTGCGACGGGCCCGCGAGGTAGTCGCCGACCGCCTCCGGCGTGCTCGTGCCGACGAACACGGCGCCCGCCCGCGAGAGCTTCGGGACGAGCCGCGCCGCGTTCCTCGCGTGGAGCGCGAGGTGCTCGGGCGCGAACTCGTCCGCGAGCCGGACCGCCTCGGCGAGATCGGCCGCGACGACGACGGCGCCGCGCTCCTGGATCGAGCGCGAGGCGATCTCCCGCCGCGGGAGGTCCGCGAGCTGCCGCTCCACCTCGGCGAGCGCCGCGTCCGCGAGGCGCACCGACGGGGTGACGAGCACGGACACCGCCCGGACGTCGTGCTCGGCCTGGGCGAGGAGGTCGGAGGCGACCTCCGCCGCGTCCGCCGCCACGTCCGCGAGGACGAGGATCTCGCTCGGCCCGGCGATCATGTCGATGTCGACCCGCCCGAACACGAGCCGCTTCGCGGCGGCGACATAGGCGTTCCCCGGGCCGCAGATCTTGTCGACGGCCGGGATGGTGCCGGTCCCGTACGCCAGCGCCGCGACGGCCTGTGCCCCGCCGACCCGGAACAGCTTCCCCACGCCGGCGACGTGGCACGCCGCGAGCGTCCAGGCGTCCATCTCCCCGGTGCCCTTCACGCCGGGGGAGCAGACGAAGATCTCGCGGACGCCGGCGACCTTGGCCGGGATGGCGGTCATGAGGACCGACGACGGGTACCGGGCGGTGCCGCCGGGCACGTACAGCCCGACGCGCGCGAGCGGCCGGACGACCTGCGCCAGCGTCGCGCCCGCGGCATCACGCCGCGGCTTCACCTCGGAGTCGGTCTCCCGGGCGTGGAAGTCCGTGACGCGCTTCGCCGCGAGCGTGAGCGCCCTTCGCCCCTCGGCGGGAAGGCCCCGGAACGCGGCCCGGAAGTCGTCCGGACCGAGCGCGACGCCCGCCGCCGTGCCCGGGTCCCAGCCGTCGAACCGGCGGGTGTACTCGAGGAGCGCGACGTCCCCCCGGGCGCGGACGTCCTCCACGATCCGCTGGGCGGCCTCGCGGACGGGAGCCTCGTCCTCGTCCGAGCCACGGGCGCAGACCCTCTCCCACGCGGCGCGGAAGGAGGGGTCCTTGGTCTGGAGCTTCTGCACGGCGGTTCTCCTCGGAGAACCCTGTCTTATAGACGACTTCGGCCCGCGGGGCGACCTCGACCTGGCCCGCCCGGGAGCGCAGCCCGCCGGGCTTGCCCGCGCGCTGCGCACTTCGTCGCACTCGCGACCTCGCGAGTCACGAAACGATGCGGCGCCGTTCCACGGATTGCGGTCCGACGCGCACGGCGGGCGATACCCGCCGTCCAGAACTCCTGGAGAACGTCCGTGGGCGAGAATGTGACACCGGAGAGCCGTGCCAGGACCGCGGGACGAGCGCTCGAACCCTTTCAGGGTACGGTAGCGCTGGGAGCGGCGCCGCTCGACTTGACCGTGTGTGCGCGCCGCGGGGAGCCAGGGATGAAGCCGAAGACCACGCGTCGATCGCGGGGCCACGGGACCGGGGATCGCGAGGATCCGCCGCCAGAGCTCGTCGATCCGATCGTCGCCGAGCCGCGACCGCTGCCGCCGGAGGTGACGCGGATCGCGCCCGCCGCCCTGCAGGCGGCGCTCGCCGCGATCCCTTCCCCGGCGTTCCTCGTGCGTGTCCCCGCGGCGATCGCGTGCGCGAACGCGCGCGGCGAGGCGCTCCTCGCCACCGAGCGCGACCGGGTCCAAGCGGCGCTGCGCCACCCGCCGAACCCCGGGCAGCGCGGGGTCCGGCGCTTCACCTTGGACGGCGTCAACGAGTGGTACGTGGCCGTCTTCTCCGACCTCGCCGGCGACGCGCGCGCCCGGCTGCCGGGCGTCGCTCGGCGCTGGAGCCTCACGCCCCGGCAGAGCGCGGTCCTGCTCCTCGTCGCGGAGGGCGCGTCGAACCGCGCCGTCGCCGAGCGGCTCGAGTGCTCGGAGAAGACCGTCGAGCTGCACGTCTCCGCGCTGCTCGCGAAGACGCGCTCGACGAGCCGCTCGCAGCTCGTCGCGAGCTTCTGGACCGAGCCGGCGTGACGAAAGCGCAGCCCGTACCAGACAGCCACGTCGTTCCCGTTCCCGTGCCCGTGAACGTACCCGAGCCTCTCCGTGCCCGTGACCCGCGTCCCGTGGCCCGTGGGCCCTGATCCGTCCCCGATCCCGACCCGACCCGACCCCGGGACCCCCACCCTCCCGCGCTGCCGCCGCGACCTCGCCCTGCTACATTCCGCGCATGGATCCGCGGACCGACCTCTGGCTCCAGAACCTCGTGGACGAGCGCGACGGCGCCGCGCTGTACGAGGGGCTCGCCCGCTACGAGCGCGATCCCGAGAAGGCCCGGAGCTTCCGCGAGCTCGGGGAGGCGGAGCGGCGCCACGCGGGGATCTGGGAGCGGAAGCTCGAGAAGGCCGGCGTCTCGCTGCCGCCGGACCGCCCGAGCTCGCGCGTCCGCGCCCTCGTCTGGCTCGCGCGGCGGCTCGGGTCGGCCGCCGTCGTGCCGATGGTCCTCGAGACCGAGGCCGGCGACGCGGACAAGTACGAGGAGCAGGGCGGCGAGGCGGTCGCGATCGCCCAGGAGGAGCGCGCGCACCGGCAGGTCCTGGTCGGCCTGAAGGGGAGCGATCCCGACGGCGCCCGCGCGCTCATCGCCCAGCGCGAGCGCTGGCATCGCGGCGGCGGCCGCGCGGGCTCGATCCGCGCGGCGATCTTCGGGATGAACGACGGCCTCCTCTCCAACCTGTCGCTCATCCTCGGCGTCGCGGGAGCCGGCGTCGCTCCGCAGACGGTGGTCGTGACGGGGTTCGCGGGCCTCCTCGCCGGCGCCTTCTCGATGGCGGCGGGCGAGTACACGTCGGTCGCGAGCCAGCGCGACCTCCTCGCGCGCCAGATCGCGATGGAGAAGCGCGAGATCTCCGAGGCGCCGGAGGAGGAGGCCGCGGAGCTCGCCCTCATCTTCAAGCAGAAGGGGCTCTCCACCGAGCAGGCGAGCCGGACGGCGGCGGAGATCCTGAAGAACCCGGACAGCGCCCTCGACACGCTCGTCCGCGAGGAGCTCGGGCTCGACCCCGAGGACCTCGGCTCGCCCATGGGCGCGGCGGTGTCCTCGTTCCTCATGTTCTCGGTCGGCGCCCTCGTCCCGGTGATCCCGTTCCTGCTCGCGTCGGGCTCGCCGGCCGTCCTCGCGAGCACGCTCCTCGCGTTCTTCGTGCTCGCGACGGTGGGCGGCGTGGTCGGCTTCCTGTCCGGCACGAGCGTGTGGCGCTCGTCGCTGCGGATGGTCGGCCTCGCGGCGCTCGCCGCCGGCGTGACCTACGCCGTGGGCCGGCTGTTCGGGGCCGCCGTCGGCTGAGCGGGGCGCCGGAGCTCGACGCGGACGGGCACGCCGCCCCCCGGCCGGAGGGTGATCCGCGGCAGCGGCACGGGCGGCACCGGCGCGAGCGGGACGAGCCGGACGCGCGACGCGATCGCGGCGAGCGCGAGGACGCCCTCGGTCCAGGCGAAGCCCTCGCCGATGCAGATCCGCGGACCGGCGCCGAACGGGAAGTACGCGAGGCGCGGGAGACCGGCGCGGCGCTCCGGGAGCCAGCGATCCGGGTCGAACCGGTCCGGCTCCGGATAGAGGCCCGGATCGCGGTGGATCACCCATTGCGGAAGCATCGCGGTCGCGCGCGCCGGGAGCACGAACCCGCCGAGCGGCACGTCGGCGATCGCCTGGCGCGCGAGCGTCCACGCGGGCGGGTAGAGCCGCATCCCCTCCGTCAGCACCCGGCGCGCGTACGGGAGCCGGTCCACGTCGGCCGGCGCGGGCGGGCGGCCGCCGAGCACGGCGTCGACCTCCGCCTCGAGCCTGGCGCGCGCGCCGGGGTTCCGCCCGAGGAGGTCGATGGTCCAGGCGAGAGCGTCTCCGGTGGTCTCGTGGCCGGCGAGGAAGATCGTCATCGCCTCGTCGCGCAGCTCGAGGTCCGAGAGCGCGCCGCCCCCCTCGGCGTCCCGCGCGGCGAGGAGGCGGCCGAGCAGGTCGTCGCCGCCGCCGCCCGCCGCGCGGCGCGCCGCGATCATGCGGTACAGGATCGCGTCCAGCGTCCGCCGCGCCCGGTGGACCCGCACCGTGCTCGGCACCGGCAGGCGATCGAGGAGCGGCGCGAACGGGATGCGCGACATCCGGAAGCTCTCGACGGCGTCGTCGAGCGCCCGCGCGATCGCCGGGATCTCCGCCTCGACGTCCGCGCCGAACAGCGCCTCCGCCACGATCTCGAGGGCGAGCGCGGCCATCTCGCGGTGCGCGTCGATGGCGTCGCCGTCTCGCCAGCGCGCGACCCTCGCCGCCGCGCGACGGGCCATGACCGCCGCCGCGCCGGCGATCCGGTCCGGGTGGAAGGCCGGCTGGGCGAGACGGCGGTGACGGCGCCACGTCTCGCCGTGCGCGGTGAGGAGCCCGTCCCCGAGCATGACCCGCGCCATCTCGAGGCCGCGATCCTTCCGGAACCGCTCCGGCGAGACGACCAGCACCTCGCGGACGAGGTCCGGGTCGGAGAGGACGAAGACGTGGCGCGGACCGATCCGGAAGTGCGCGACCGGCCCGTACGTTCGCGCGAGGCGCTCCAGGAACCCGAGCGGATCGCGGCCGAACGCGCGCCAGCTGCCGCCGGGGCGGAGCGTGCGCGGGCCGGGCGGCAGCGCGGGCGTCACGCGGCGGATGTAGCCGGGCGGCGGCCGCCGCGCCTGCGGCGCCGCGCGTCACTCCCCGAGGTCGCCCTCGTCCCCCGCAGGCCGCGGCGCCAGCTCCTCCTCCAGCTCCGCCGACTCGCGCAGGCGCCCCACGAGCGTCCCCGTCGCGCCGCCGCCGCGCCGGCGGGCGTAGTACCGCGAGACCGAAGGCAGGGAGAACCGGTTCATCGTCACGCTGTGGGTGCACATCGCGTTCAGCCGGTCGATGTCGATGAACCACTCCGGGAGGTACACCGGCCCGACGCAGAGCCCCTCGTCCACGAGGTCCCGGACGAGCTCCGCGTCGTCGACGCTCATCTTGCCGGCGAGGAACGCCCGCACGAGCTCCACGTCGCGCTGCTCGAGGGCGGCGCGCAGGAAGTTGAACGTCCGGCAGTAGCCGCGCTGGTAGGCGGCGTCCTTCGTGAACGGCGCCCCGCCCTCGAGGAGGCCGCCCCGGAACACGCGCTCGCTCATGAGCGCCGCCTTCTCCGGCGGGAACCGCGCGAGCAGGTAGCGGTACACCTCGAGGAAGTCCGCGCCGCGCGCCGCCATGTCGATGGCGATCGTGCGCTCCCCGAGCTCGATGTAGCGCTCGTCGGTGATGTAGCCGGTGAGGAACTCGGCGACGATCCCGCCGCCCTCCTGCGACTCGGTGTGGCGGGGGAGCCCGACGCCGAGCACGGTGAGGACCGGCTGCCGGTACCCGTTCAGCGACGTGAGGACGTGCCAGAGCCCCTCGTGGTGGGCCATGGCGGAGACCTGGCGCTCCGAGAAGCGGGCGCCCTTCCTGAGGGTGATGCCGGTCGCGCCGGCGGCAGCGTTGGCGGTGAGGCGGGTCCGGACGAGCACCTGCACGTGGCCGCCGAGGAGCGGCGCACAGATCTCGGCGATCCGGCTCGCCGCGTCCTCCGCCGAGAAGACCTGCTCCTCGTCCCGCGCGCGCGGCCGCGAGGCCCACATCCGGGCGATGCCGAGGTTGTCCACGTTGTGATCGGGGAACCGATCGCGAGGATCGCCGTAGACGCGCCGCGACAGCTCGTAGAAGCGCCGGCTGCCGCGGGCTGCGAGGAGCTGCGCGAGGAGGATGAACTCGTCGCACTTCTGGCGGAGCAGGTCCTCGACGGGGTTCCGGCCGCGGATCCGCCGCCGGAGCTCGCGCAGCTCCTTCACCTTCGCTTCCGTGTCGAAGCCGAGCGCCGGGTACTCGGGGCGCGGCAGCTCGCGCGCCCCGTGCCGGAAGAACCGAGCGTGGACCTCGGGCGCCCAGTTGATCGCCCGGAGGACGCGGATCGGCCGCTGCGCGTGGACGATGGCGTCGGAGAGACGGCGGAGGTACTCGCGCGGCACCGCGGGAAGGTAACACACGGTCCGCCCGGCGGACCGGCGCGGGCGGGCGGCGGCCCGCGCGCACGCCGCGGGCCTCGAGATCGCGCCTTTCGGGACGGGCACGCGCGTTGCTCCTGTCCGTGGCCAAGGAGAAACGCCATGAACCGAATCGAGTCGATCCACGTCGCCCCGACGAGCGAGCGCCACGCCGAGCCCGGTCGTTTCCAGTCCGCCCTCCGCGGTGCCGCCTCCGGGCTCGCCCGCGGCGTCGCCGCCACCGTCGAGCTCGCGGCACCCTACGTTCCGGGCGGGACGGTGCTCTCGGCCGCCGTCCGCGGCGCGGTCGCGGGAGCGGACGGCACTGGCGCGGCCGCCGGCAGCACCCCCGGGTCCAGCGCGCCGGACGACGTCCTCGGCGCGACCCGCCAGCTGCAGGAGGAGGCCCGGACCTACAACCTCCAGTACCTGCAGCTGCAGGAGAACATGCAGCGGGAGAGCCGCGAGTTCACCGCGCTCTCGAACGTGATGAAGGTGAAGCACGACAGCGCGAAGTCCGCGATCCAGAACATCCACTAGGAGCCGCGACGATGCCCATCGCCCCCGCCGCCGCCGTCGCGCGGGCCGCGCCGCCGCCTGCGCTCGCACCCGAGCCCCGCCCGTTCGGCGCCGTCCTCGAGGCGCGCGGTCCGCTCCGGCCGCCCGCCCCGCCACCGCCTCGTCCCGCGGTGCCCCCCGCCCTGGCCGCGGTCGAGCGCGCGCAGGCTCGCCTCGACGCCGTGCTCGCGGCGGCGCGCTCCGGCCGAACGTTCACCGCCCAGGAGCTGCTCGGGCTCCAGGCGGAGGCGTACCGCACGGCCCAGACCGTCGACCTCGCGGCGAAGCTGGTGGAGCAGGGCGCCCAGAGCGTCAAGCAGGCCGTGAACACGCAGCTCTGAGGAGGATCGATGCGTCTCCCGATCTGGCTCGCCCTCGCGGTCGCCCTCGGCGGCTGCGGTCGAGAGGAGCTGTTCCACCGCCTCGACGAGGGCCAGGCCAACGAGGTCCTCGTCGCGCTCGACGAGGGCGGCATCGCGGCGCGCAAGGAGCGAGAGGACGGGGCCGAGGGCGCGTGGACGGTCTCGGTCGCATCGAGCGACGCCGCGCCGGCCCAGCGGCTCCTGGCCGCGCGCGACCTGCCGCGGGCGCGGCCGCCGGGCTTCGGCGAGGTGTTCTCCAAGGCCTCCATGGTCCCGACGCCCGTCGAGGAGCACGCGATGTACCTGCACGCGCTCGCGGGCGAGCTGGCGCGCAGCGTCGAGGCGATCGACGGGGTCGTGGGCGCGCGCGTCCACCTCGGCCTGCCGCAGCCCGATCCGCTCCGGCCCGGCGAGCGGGTCGCCCCTCGCGCGGCGGTGCTCGTCCGCTGCCGGCCCGCGTCGTGTGGCGCGGTCCGTGCGCTCGACGCGGGCATCCGCTCGCTCGTCGCGGGCGCCGCCGACGGGCTCGCGCCGGACGCGGTCGCCGTCGTGGTCTCGGAGGCGGTGGAGGCGCCCGCGCCCCGCGCCGAGGCGCGACGCCGCTCGCCGGCGCTCCTCGCGATCGCGGCGCTCGCCGCGCTCGCGGCGACCGGGCTCGGGGGCGCGGGGCTCTGGATCCGCCTGCGCCGGGGCACCGCGACGTGACCGCGGAGGATCGGCGGCTCGTCGCGCTCGCGGCGGCCCTCCTCCCGGACCGAGCGCGGCGGCTTCTCGCGCGCGCCCCGGCGCCGTCCCTGGCCGACGAGGGCGCCCGCCTCGCGGCCCTCGCCCGCCGGGACCGGCTCGCGGCCCTCGCGGCGTCCCTCTCCGGAACGGCCGGGCCCGCGCGGGCCCCCGCGTCCGCGGCCGCGGAGCGCGGCGCCGTCGCCGAGCTGCTCCGGCGCGTCGCCCGCGGGGAGGTCCCGCCAGGCCCGGCGCCGGCGCTGGTGCGGCTCTGCCGGGAGCGGCTCCTCCAGTGACCGGCGGTCGCGCCGCGCACCCCCGCGGCCGCCGCCGCGCCCCGCCCGCGGCCCGCTCGAACGCCAACCCCGCGGGATCGCTCGGCGCGGCCGGACGGCACGCGGCGTGGAGAGCACGAGCGCCATGCCACTTCCGTTCGAGCTCCCCGCCCTCTCCCGGGGCCACGCCGAGCTGACCGCAGCCGCGCGTGCGACCGGCGCGGAGGTGGCGCGTGCGGCGGCCGCCGAGCTCGCGGCGGTCCTCGGCGCTCCCGTCATGGTGAGCGCACGCACCGTGCCCGGCCCTGCCGCTCCCCGCGCCCTCGTCGCGCGCCTCGCCCTGGACCTGGCCGCGCTCCCCGCGCCCGCGGTGCTGGAGGTCGATTCGGCCCTCGCGGTCGCGGTCGTGAACCGTCTCGCGGGCGGAGACGGCGCGCCGGAGCCCGCGGCGGTGCTCACGCCGGTCGAGGCGAGCGCGGTCGAGCTGCTCGCGCTGGCGGCGCTGGAAGGCGCGTGCGCCGCCCCCGCCGTCGACGCGCTGCTGGCGCCGCGGCTCGCCCGCGGCGTCCGCGAGCCCGCCGGCGCCCTCGCCATCGAGCTCGACGTGGACGCGGGCGGGGCCCGCGGCCACGCCCGCCTCCTCGTCCCGCCGGCCGCCCTGCGCGCCCTGGCGGGGGCCCCCGACCCGGCCGCGTCCCCCGTCTCGCTCCCCGTCTCGTTCCGGCGCGGCACGGCCGCGCTCGGGCCGGGCGACCTCGACGCCCTCGCGCCCGGAGACGTGGTCGTCGTCGACGAAGCCGCGACGGGGACGGCGTCGCTCGTGCTGCCGGGCGGCGCGCGCGCGACGGGCCGGCTCGAGGACGACGGCACCTTTCACGTGGAGGAGACGACGATGACAGGACGGATGGCGGAGCTCCCGGTGACGCTCGAGATCGAGCTCGCGCGCGTGGAGCTGACCCTCGGCGAGCTCGCCCGACTCGAGCCCGGCGCTGCGCTGCCCCTCGCGCTGGACCGGCGCGGGCTCGTGACCCTGCGCGCGGGCGACCGCGCCGTCGCGCGCGGCGAGCTGGTGGACGTGGAGGGCTCGGTCGGCGTGCGGATCCTCTCGGTGGAGGGCGCGCCGTGATCGCCGCCCTCGCCGCCCGCCTCGCCCGCCTCCCCGCCGGCCGGGGAGCCCTGGTGGTCGCCGGGGCCGCCGCGGGTTGCCTCCTCGTGTCGGCACCCGGCTCGCTCGCGTCGGCGGCGGCGCGGGCCGCGCTCGTCGTCGCCGCGCTCGGCGCGGCCGCGGCGCTCTCGAGGCGGCGCCCGCGCCTCGCGCTCGCCCCCGAGCTGGCCGTCGTCGCCCGCGCCGCCCTCGGGAAGGAGACCGGCGTCGCGCTGGTCGACGTCCAGGGGCGGCGCCTCGTCGTCGGCTTCGGGCCGGATGGCGTGTCGGTCCTGGACGCGCCCGCCCCTCCCGTCCGCGCGGAGGACCGACCGTGATCGCCGTCGCCCTCCTGCCGGCCCCCGGCCCCGTCGCCGAGCGCCCGGCCGAGATGCTGGTGCTCCTGGCCGCGCTCGCGCTCGTCCCCGTCGCGCTCGTGATGCTCACGTCGTTCCTCAAGATCGCGGTCGTTCTCTCCATCGCGCGGTCGGCCCTCGGCGCGCCCCAGGTCCCGCCGAACACCGTGGTGACGGGGCTCGCGCTCGTCCTCACGCTCCTCGTGATGGCGCCGGTCGCGGAGCGCGCGGCGGAGCGGATCCGGGCCGCGCCGCCGGAGCAGGGCGTCGCCGGCAGCCTCGCCGCCGCGTCGCGCGGCCTCGGGCCCCTGAAGGAATTCCTGGCGCGGTTCGCGCGGTCGGACGACCGCGCCGCGTTCCTCGACGTCGCCGCTCGCCTCCGCGCGGGGGCCGGGCCCGCGCCGGCCGACGACGATCTCGCCGTCCTCGCCCCGGCGTTCGTGGTCTCCGAGCTCCGCCGGGCGTTCACCATCGGCTTCCTCGTGTTCGTGCCGTTCCTCGTCGTGGACCTGGTGGTCTCGAACGTGCTGCTCGCGCTCGGGCTCACGCAGCTGTCTCCGACCTCGGTCGCCCTCCCCTTCAAGCTCCTCCTCTTCGTCGCGGTGGACGGGTGGAAGCTCCTCGCCCGCGCCCTCGCGCTCTCGTACGCGGGCTAGCCCATGGACCCCGTCCTCCTGCACCTCGGCCGCGAGGCCCTGCTCCTCGTGCTCCTGGTCTCCGCGCCGCCGCTCGGCGCCGCGCTGGCGGTCGGCCTCGTCACGGGCGTGCTCCAGGCGGCGACGCAGATCCAGGAGCAGAGCGTCGGCGTGGTCCCGCGCCTCGTCGCGGTGATCGGCGCGCTCGCGATCGCCGCGCCCTGGATCGGCGCGCGCGTCGTCCGGTTCGCCGCCGCGTGCCTCGAGCTCGTACCGAGGATCGCGTCATGATCACCCCGCTCGTCGACCTGGCGCTCCTCGCCTCCGCCCTCCTCCACGCGCTGCGCCTCGTCCCGGTGGCGCTCGCCTCGCCGTTCCTCGGCGGTCCCCTCGCGCCTCCCGTCGTCCGGGTCGCCCTCGCCGGCGGCCTCGGCCTCGCCGCCGCCGCGCTCCGCGGCGCGCCGCCGGCTCCGCCCGACGCGCTCGCGCTCGCCGCCGCCGGGGCCCGGGAGCTCACCCTCGGCGCCGCCCTGGCGGTGCTCGCCGCGGTCCCCGTCGAGGCCGCCCGCGCGGCGGGCCGGCTCGCGGACACGTTCCGCGGGGCGACGCTCGCCGAGCTGCACGTCGCCCCCATCCGGCAGCGCGAGAGCGCGTCGGGCGACCTGCTCGCGCAGTGGGTGGTCGTCCTCGCCGCGTGGGCAGGCGGCGACCGCCTCGTGGTCTCGGGCCTCCTCGGCGGGTTCGCCGCGCTGCCCGCGGGCGCACCGTTCGCGCCGGACGCCGCGCGCGAGCTCGTCCTCTCCGCGTCGTCCGCGCTGCTCTCGACGGCGCTCGCGGTCGCCGCGCCCGCGGCCGCCGGCGTGCTCGCCGCCGACCTCGCGCTCGCGCTCGTCGCCCGGGTGGCGCCGCAGCTCGGCGCCGTCAACGCCGCCCAGCCCGCGCGCGCGGCGCTCGGCCTCCTCGCCCTCGCCGCCGGGGCGAGCGCGGCGGCCGGGCGCCTCGTCGCGCTCGTGGCGCTGCCGGCGCGGCTGCCGGGAGCGCTCCCGTGAGCGGCAACCGCACGGAGGAGCCCACCCCGAGGCGGCTCCGGGAGGCGCGACGCCGCGGCGACGTCGGCGGGAGCCGCGAGCTCACCGGCGCGGCTGCGCTCGCCGGCGGCCTCCTCGCGCTCGCCGCCGCCGGTCCGGCGATCGCGAGCGGGCTCGCCGCGCGCCTGCGCGGCGCGCTCGCGGGAGCGGTGTCCGGCGGCGCCGATCCCGGCGCGGCCCTCCGCGACGCCGCGCTCGCGGTCCTCGCGCTCTCGCTCCCCGCCTGCGCCGGCGCGCTCGCCGCGGCGACCCTCGCCGGCGGACTCCAGTCCGGATGGAACCTCTCGCTCGAGGCGCTCCGCCCCCGCCTCGACCGCATCGACCCGGCCCGCGGCCTCCGGCGGCTCTTCTCCGGCGCGCAGCTCGCGGCGGCCGGGCTCGGGGTCGTGAAGGCCGCGGCGCTCGGCGCGGTCGCGTGGAGCTGGGCGAGGACCGCCTGGCCGTCGCTCGCGGCCCTGCCCCGCCTCGACGCGCCCGTGCTCTGGCGGATCCTCCCGCTCCTCGGCGGGCTCGGCGCGCGGCTCGCCGCGGCGGCGGCGCTGCTCGGCCTCGCGGACCTCGCGCTCGCGCGCCGCCGCCACCGGCGCGGTCTGCGGATGACGCGCGAGGAGGTCCGCCGCGAGCACCGCGACGACGAGGGCGACCCCACCCACCGCGCCGAGCGGCGGCGGAGGCACCGCGCGCTGCTCGACGCGGGGCCGGTGTCGCGCGCGACCGTCGTCGTCGTGAACCCGACGCACGTCGCGGTGGCGCTCCGGCACGACCGCGCCGTGGACGACGCCCCCCACGTCGTCGCGAAGGGGACCGGGCGCGAGGCGGCCCGGATCCGCTCCGCCGCTCGACGCGCGGGCGTCCCCATCGTCCGCGACGTCGCGCTCGCCCGCGCCCTGCACCGCCTCGCCGAGGTCGGGGACGAGATCCCCGAGGAGCTGTACGAGGCGGCCGCGGTGGTCCTCGCGCACCTGTACGGCCTCGAGGAGGTCCCGACGTGAAGATCGACGTGAACGCCGACGCGCTCCACCCGCTCCTCGCCCGCCTCCGCGGCGCCGGCGACGCGGTCTTCGCGCTCGCGGTGCTGGGCGTCGTGCTCTTGCTCGTGACCCCGCTCCCGCCGGCGCTGCTCGACGCTCTGCTGGCGCTGAACCTCGCGACGGCGGCGACGATCCTGGTCGTGACGCTCTTCGCGCGCGAGGCGCTGCGCTTCGCCAGCTTCCCGACGCTGCTCCTCCTCACCACGCTGTTTCGCCTCGCGCTGAACGTCAGCTCGACGCGCCTCGTGCTCTCGCGGGGCGACGCCGGACGGGTCATCGAGGCGTTCGGCCGCGTCGTCGTGCAGGGCGACTACGTGGTGGGCGCGGTGGTCTTCGCGATCCTCACCCTCGTCCAGCTGCTCGTGGTCGCGAAGGGCGCCGAGCGCGTCGCCGAGGTGGCCGCCCGCTTCACCCTCGACGCGATGCCCGGCAAGCAGATGGCGATCGACGCCGACCTTCGCGCCGGCGCCATCGAGCAGGGCGAGGCGCGCCGCCGCCGCCGGGCCCTCGAGCGGGAGAGCCAGCTCTACGGCGCGATGGATGGCGCGCTCAAGTTCGTGAAGGGGGACGCCATCGCCGGGATCGCCATCGTCCTCGTGAACGTCACCGGCGGCCTCGTCGCCGGCGTGCTGCGCGGGATGGACGCCGGCCAGGCCGCGCGGCGGTACGCGCTGCTCGCCATCGGCGACGGGCTCGTCTCGCAGATCCCGGCGCTGCTCGTCGCGGTGTCCGCGGGCGTCGCCGTGACGCGCGTCGCGGCGGAGGAGGAGGGCGCGAGCCTCCCCGCCGAGATCGGTCGCCAGCTCCTCGCGCACCCTGCCGCGCTCGGCGCGGTCGCGGCGCTGCTCGGCGGCCTCGCGCTCGCGCCCGGCCTCCCGGCGGCGCCGTTCCTGCTGCTCGCGGCGGCGGCGGGCGGGACCGCGCATCGACTGTCGCGGCAGCGGGCGCCGCGCGCGGCCGCCGCCGGCGTCGACGCGCCCGCCGCGACGCCGGCTGCCTCCGACGATCCGCTCGCGCCCGCGGCGCCCCTCGTCATCGAGCTCGCCGACGACCTCTTCGCGAGCGCGCGCCAGGGCGGGTTCGTGACGGAAGGGCTGGCCGGCCTCCGCGACGCGCTCTGGCGCGATCTCGGCATCCGGCTGCCGGGGGTCGCGGTCCGCCCGATGGCGAGCGCACCGGGGACGTGGCGCGTGCTCGTGGACGAGGTCCCGGCGGGCGGCGGCCGCGCGCCCGCGGCCGAGGCGGTGGTGCTCGCCTCCGCGGACGAGCTCGCCCTCGTCGGGATCGCGAGCGTCCCCGAGGCCGATCCCGTCACCGGGCGGAAGCTGTGCCTGATCGCGGCGGCCGACGCGGCCCGCGCCGCGGCGCTCGCTCCGGTGCGAGGCCCGCTCGATCGCGTGCTCGCAGGGACCGCGGGCGCGCTGGCGCGGAGCGCGGCGGAGCTGGTCGGGGTCCAGGAGGTGCAGGTGCTGCTGGACGGCCTCGAGCCCGCGGCGCCCGCGCTGGTCCGCGAGGTGACGCGTCAGCTCCCGGCGCCGCTCCTCGCGGAGGTGCTGCGGCGCCTCGTCCAGGAGGGCGTGTCGATCCGGCCGCTGCGCACGATCCTCGAGGCGCTCCTCGAGGCAGGCGGTGCCGCGCGAGGGGCGAGCGCGCTGGCCGAGGCCGCGCGACGCGCCCTGCGGCGGCACCTCGCCCGGGTCCACGCCGGCGATGGCCCTCTCGCCGTGCTGCTGCTCGACCCCTCGGCCGAGCAGACGCTTCGCGAGGCGCTCAGCGGCGAGGCGCTCGCGCTCGACCCCGACGTGGGGACCGCGCTGCTCGACGCAGTCGGCGCGGAGCTGGACGGGTGCTCGGACGCGCCGGTCCTCCTCGTGAGCCCGGACGTGCGGAGGCCCTTGCGCGGGCTGGTCGCGGCGCGATGGCCGCACGTCGCGGTCCTGACTTACGAGGAGCTTCCGCCAGAGCTCGCGGTCCGCCCGCTCGGGCGGATCGCGATCGCGAAGGGGTGCGGAGAAGGCGAGGTGCCCCGCGGCGTCGAGCGCGACGCGCGTGAAGTCGCGAGGTTAGCGGCGCGCAGCTAGGCGCCGGCGGCGACCGGCGGCGTGCCCTGCGGCGTTCCCTGATCCTCGCCACCGCCGCCGGTGGGCTGCCGCGTGAGCAATTCCGGCCGGTTCACGCGGTCGCGCAACTCCTTGCCGGTGCGGAACAGGATCCCGCGCTTCGGCTTCACCGGAATCACCTCTCCGGTCTTGGGGTTGCGGCCCTGGTAACCGTCGTAGTGCTTCACGTGGAAGGCGCCGAGACCACGGATCTCGATGTTCTCGCCCTTGCAGAGCGCATCCTTCATCGAGTCGAAGATCGTCTCGATCGTGGCCTCCGCCTGCTTCTGGGTCACACCGCGCTTCACGACGAGGATGTTGATGAGGTCCGACTTCAGCATCGGCGCTCCGAGATCGCTTGCGGCCCCCGCCCGTCCTGGCGAGCCGATCGAGATGGGGAGAGCCTAGCCGAAGGCTCCGAAATCAGCAAGGGTTCCACGGGCATGCGTACTCCGACCCACGGCGGAGGTGGGCGAAGTGCCGCGGATCAGCGCGAGGCGACCGGGCGGGGGCCTGCCTGATCGCCCTCTGGGGCGGGTCCGCCGTCGCTGGACGGGGGCCGCTCGGCGGCCCGATCCCGGTCGCAGAGCGCCCGATAGGTGACCGCGGCGAGCTCGCTCGCGGCGCGATCCTCGATTCCCTTGACGATTCCGGCGAGTACGCCCGCGCCGGACGCGAGGACGGGGTCCCGGCCCGCTACCGCACGCCGCACGTCCAGAAGGGTGATCTTCTCGAGGGTGCGCGAGGGCACGAGGCCACCATCCGCGAGCGCGATGACGAGCCCCTGCTGCCGCAGGGCGGAGAGGGCCTCCCCGGCCTGCTCGGCCGTGGCGCGCAGCCGGCCCGCAACCTCCCCCGAGTCGGGCGCGACCCTCTCCTCGTCGTAAGCGCGCGCGATCATGAGGAGCGCCTGGCCGGCGAGGATCTCGCGGGTCGCGCGGGAGCCGCCGTCCATGGACCCGATCAGCGACGAGGCATACTGGACGACGTACGCGAGCCGCGCCCCGAAGAGCAGGATCGTCCAGGAGACGAAGAGCCAGAAGAGGAAGATCGGCACGGCCGCCACGGAGCCGTAGATGGCGTGATACCGGAAGATCCTCGCGACGGCGAACGTGTAGCCGAACTTCGCGAGCTCCCACGCCACGCCCGCGACGAGGCCTCCGGCGGCGGCGGCCGAGAGCCGCACCCGCGTGTTCGGGACGATCTGGAAGAGGACCGCGAAGAACGTGCAGGTGAGGAGCGTGCTCGCGAGGACGGCGAGCGCCTGCACGCCGGTGTTCGCGAAGAAGCTGCGCGTGGCGGCGCCGAGCGTCACCGAGGCCGCGAGGAGGAGCGGCCCGAGCGTGAGGCCGACCCAGTAGATCACGGCCTGCTGGGAGATCGAGCGGCGGCGCTTGATGCCCCACACGTCGTTCACCGCGCGCTCGACGTTCGAGAAGAGCGTGACCGCGGACCAGACGAGGATCGCGCCGCCGACCAGCCCGGCGCTCGTGGCGTGCGCGTTCCGGATGAAGCGCTCGAGGTATGGGCCGATGGTCGCCTGGGCGCCGACGGCCAGGTTCTCGAACAGGAACTCGTGGACGCGCTCCGCGATCCGCTCCGTGCCGGTGAAGGCCTGGACGACGGAGAACGCCACGACGAGCGCCGGAACGAGCGCGAAGAGCGAGATGTAGGTGAGCGCCATCGCCCGGAGGCGGACGCTCTCGCCCTCGATGACGTGGAGCGCGACCTTCACCGCGCCGGTCGCGGTCCGCAGCCAGCGCTCCACGCGCGTGGCGTCGACGCGATGCTGGCGCTCCCCCTTCACGGCGCCTCCGTCGCTCAGGCCTTCTCGCCGCCGCTCGCGGGCGCGGGGGCCGGCGCGGCGGCCGCCGCCGCGGGCTCCTCGGTCCGGCCGCGGTCGCGGTCCCCGCGATCGCCGCCGCCGCGCTCGCCGCCCCTCTCCCCGCGCCGGTCGCGGTCGCGATCCCGGCCGCGCCGGTCGCGGTCACGCCCGCCGCCACCACCGCCGCCGCCGCCCTGCTCGCCGCGCTCCTGGCGCCCGTAGATGTCGAACTGCTCCTGGTGGTAGCCGTTCTGCGCCTTCACCTGGATGGTCTTGTTGAAGCGATCCATCAGGTACCGGAGCTCTTCCCGCTCCGCGCCCTGGAGGATGCGCGCGACCTCGGCGTGGCAGTTCACGACGATCGACGGCTCGGGGAAGTGCGGCGCCTCGCGGCGGATCTCCCGGAAGATCTCGTACGCGACGGTGATCTTGGACTTCACGTGCCCCTTGCCGTCGCAGTAGCTGCAGGGCTCCATCATCATGCGCGTGACCGACTCGCGCACGCGCTTGCGCGTCATCTCGACGAGGCCGAGCTCGGAGATCTTGAGGACGTTGGTCTTCGCCTTGTCCCGTCCCAGCGCGTCCTGCAAGGCCTTGAAGACCTTCTCGCGGTTCTGGGACTTATCCATGTCGATGAAGTCGATGATGATGATGCCGCCGATGTTGCGCAGCCGGAGCTGGTAGACGATCTCCTTCGCCGCCTCGACGTTGATCTTGGTGATCGTCTCCTCGAGGTTCTTCTTCCCGACGTAGCGGCCCGAGTTGACGTCGATGGCGGTGAGCGCCTCGGCCTGATCGATGATGATGTAGCCGCCGCTCTTCAGCCAGACCTTCCGCTGGCTCGCGCGCTTCAGCTCCTGCTCGATGCCGTACGCGTCGAAGATCGGGTCCTGGCCGGAGTAGTACTCGATCGAGTTCTCGAGGTGCGGCGCCTGCTCCCGCACGAAGCGGAGGATCCGCTCGTACTCGTCGCGGTCGTCGATGACGAGCTTGCCGACGTCGGCGGTGAAGAGGTCGCGCGTCGCGCGGAGGATGAGGTCGAGGTCGCCGTGGAGCAGCGCGGGGGCGGAGACCTTGTCCTTCGTCCGGATGATCTCGTTCCACACCTGGATGAGGAACCGGATGTCCGCCTCGAGCTTCCCGGCCTCGACGTTCTCCGCGACGGTGCGGACGATGAAGCCGGTGCCCTCCGGGCGCATCCGGTCCACGATCTCGCGGAGGCGGCGGCGCTCGGAGTCCTTCTCGATCCGGCGCGAGATGCCGATGTGATCGACGGTCGGCATGAAGACGAGGTGCCGCCCCGGGAGCGAGATGTGGCTCGTGATGCGCGCGCCCTTGGTCCCGATCGGATCCTTCGCGACCTGGACGATGACCTCCTGGCCCTCCTTGAGGAGGTCCTGGATGTTCTTCGGCTCCTTCGAGCGCTTCTCGTCGCGGTGGCCGTTGCGGTTGTTGCGGTCGCCGCGCTCGCGGCCTTCCTTCCCCTCGCGGCCTTCCTTGCCCTCGCGTCCTTCCTTGCCCTCGCGTCCTTCCTTGCCCTCGCGACCTTCGCGCTCGTTGCGACCCTCGCGCCCGTCGCGGCGGCCGCGCTCGTCGCGGCGCCGGCCCTCGCGATCCCCGCGCTCACGGTCGCGATCGCCGCGCGCCTCGCGCGCGGACTCGCGGCCGGGGGCCTGGATCCGGTCCTTCTCCGGCGCGGCTTCGGCCGACGGCGCCGGCACGCTCGCCTCGGCGGCGGGCTCGACCGGTGCGGCGGCGACGGCGCCCTCGGTCGCGGGCTGCGCGACCTCGGCGCCGGCCTCCGGCGCGACCGGCTCGTCGGCGAGCGGCGGGACCGGCAGCCCCGGGATCGCGGGGACCGGCGCCATGCCCACGGCCTGCGTGAGCGGGATGGGCGTGAGGGGCGGCAGCGGCAGCTCGGCCGCGCCCTGCGTCTCACCCGCGGGCGCCTCGGGCGTCTCGGACGGCGGCGCTGCAACGGCCACGGCGGACGCGCCCTCGACGGGAGCCGGGGTGAGCGCCGCGCCCTCCGCCGCGGCGGGCGGGAGCGCCGGCGGCTCGGCGGCGACGTCATGCGCGCGCGCCTCCGCCTGCTCGGCCTCCTCCTCCGTCGGGACCTCGGGCACCTCGGCGCGGTGCTCACCCTCGGTGAGCTCGAACTCCTCCGAGAAGTCCGGGTCGCCGTAGACGTCGCCGACGTACAGGAACGCCGCCTTCTCGAGGCCGATGTCCACGAAGGCCGCCTGCATGCCGGGGAGCACCCGGACCACGCGGCCCTTGTAGATGTTGCCGACGATCCCCTGCTCGCGCTTTCGCTCGAGGTAGTACTCGTGGATCGTGCCGTTCTCGACCAGGGCCACGCGCGTCTCCGCGCCGGCCGCGTTGATCACCAGGATGCTGTTGCCTGCCATGGGTCACCTCTCTCGCCCCGGCGAGGCGCGGGGAGAGCGAGGCCCCAACCTGCGGGCCACGATCGCGTGCGACCCGGTGGTGCCGGGCGCCTGGGATCGGCTGTCGAGCTCACGCTCAAAGCTTCGCGTCTCCTCGCGCCCGGCGGCCGCGTCGTTCTCGCGGCACCAGCGGGGCGCGTCGTTCGTTCAGGCGTCGAGGTAGCGAGGCGCGCGGGGCTGGCCGCCGGGGCTCTGCCCGTTCCTCGCGAAGCTCACGCCTTCCTTCAGAACCTTCACTCCCTGGGGCGGGAGGCCCTCGCCGAAGATGGCCGCCAGCACCTCGGCTGGCTTGGCGCTTCCCGATGGATCCGCCCTCAAGCTGAACGCGACCGACCCCGGACCTTCCACGGCGAGGTGGGTCACGATTTCCTTCAAGTCTATCTCCCTTTCCTTCCTCACCGCGACCTTCTGGTTGCGGCCGCGGTGACGGCTCTTCGGGGGGGCCGCCCGGGTGACGAGCGCCCGGGTCGACGCCCGGAACGCGTCCACCCGCTCGGCCAGTGTCGCCTCGCTCCAGGTTTCGCCTGAGAATTCCACACGGTAATGCACGGCGCGCTGCGCCTCGGAGATGGACAGGGCCTGCGGGTCGAGCAGGACCGCCTCCTCCGCCCTGAGCCCCTCCGGGAGCTCCGGCACGAGCCGGGCCAGGACCTCGGCCGGGTCGGCGGGACCGACGAGCTCCAGGTCGAGGTACTCGCAGACGCTCTCGACGCCGACCGGGAGGGCCGGCCCGAACGAGACCCGCGGCTTCGGGTGGAAGCCCTGCGAGTACGCGACCGGCAGCCCCGCCCGGCGGATCGCCCGGAGCAGCGCGTGCATGGTCTCGAGGTGCGACAGCGCCACGAGCCGCCCGAGCTTGGTGTAGCGGACGCGGACGAACGTCCGGGTCGGCGGCTCCGGCGGGCGCGGGGGCGGCGGCGGCTCCGGCACGTAGTCCTTCGCGTCGTAGGTCCGGTTCTTCACGACGTCGTAGTCGCACGCGCCGCAGACGGTGCACGGGGCGAGCACGCAGTCGACGACCTCGGCGAGGTTCCGCGCGGCGGCGAGCTGCTTCTGGAGGTAGGCCTTCGTGACGCCGCAGTCGATCCGGTCCCACGGGAGGACCTCGTCGAGGCGGCGGCGGCGATGGGCGAACCAGTCGAGGCCGACGCCGTGCTCGCGCTCGCAGGCCTCGAACGCCGCGATCCAGCGGTCCTCGTCGAACCACTCCGTCCAGCCGTCGAGCCGCTGCCCCATGCGATAGGCGGCGAGCACGGCGGTGCCGACGCGCCGGTCGCCGAGCGCGAGCGCGCCCTCGATGGACGACTGCCGCGAGTCGTGCGGCTTGAACTGGATCGCGCCGTTCCGGCCGCCGAGGGCGGCGGTGATGAGCCCCTGCCGGCGCCGGGTCTCTTCGGGCGGGATCATCGGCTCCCACTGGAACGGCGTGAACGGCTTCGGGACGAAGGTCGACGCGCCGAGATGGATCGCCGCCGAGCCCTGACCCTTCGGGAGCGCGCGCCTCGCGGCCGCGAGGCTCTTCTTCGCGAGCTCCGCGATCGCGACGACGTCCTCGTCGCGCTCCTCGGGGAGGCCGATCATGAAGTAGAGCTTCAGGAGCGACCAGCCGTTCGAGAAGATCGACCCGACGGCGCGGAGCAGGTCCTCCTCGCGGTTCCCCTTGTTGATGACGGCGCGCATCCGCTCGGTCGCCGCCTCGGGCGCGAGCGTGAACCCCGTCTTCCGGATCCGCGCGATCTTCTTCGCGAGCGCGTCGCTCATCGTCTCCGTGCGGAGCGAAGGCAGGCTCATGGCGATCTTCTCGCCCTCCCAGCGCGCGAGGAAGTCGTCGAGGAGCCCGTTCAGCGGGGCGTAGTCGCCCGACGAGAGCGAGAGGAGCCCGACCTCCTCGTACCCGGACGCCTTCAGGCCGAGCTCGGCGAGGTGGAGCACCTGCTTCGGATCCCGCTGCCGCGTCGGCCGGGTGATCATGCCGACCTGGCAGAAGCGGCAGCCGCGGGTGCACCCGCGCTGGAGCTCGATGGGCAGGCGATCGTGGATCGTCTGCATGAACGGCACGAGCGGCCGCGTGTACGCCGTGGTGGGGAGCGCGTTCAGATCGGGCATCACCCGGCGCTCGACCTTCTCGTAGCCGGGGAGGAGCGGCTCGATCCGCGCGAGCGTGCGGGTCGCCGGGTCGTACACCGGCCGGAAGAGGGACGGCACGTAGACGCCCGGGATCCGCGCGAGCCGCTCGAGGAGCTCCCGCCGCGACGCCCCGCCCCGCCGGAAGCCGCTCGACGCCACCGCGTCCGAGATCTCGAGCGCGACCTCCTCGCCCTCGCCGACCGCGAAGCAGTCGAAGAAGTCCGCGACCGGCTCGGGGTTGTACGCGCACGGCCCGCCGCCGACGACGAGCGGGTCGTGATCGCCGCGGTCCCGGGCGAGGAGCGGGATCCCGGCGAGGTCCAGCATCGCGAGCGCGCTCGTGTACGCGAGCTCGAACTGGAGCGTGATCCCGAGCACGTCGAAGTCGCGGACGGCCGCGCGCGACTCGAGGGTGAAGAGCGGCAGCCCGCGCTCCCGGAGCATGCCCTCCATGTCCGGCCAGGGCAGGAACACCCGCTCGCACGCGACGTCGGGCCGGTCGTTCAAGAGGTGGTAGAGGAGCCGAAACCCGAGGTTCGACATCCCGACCTCGTACGTGTCGGGGAACGCCAGGGCGAAGCGGACCCGGACCGCTCGGAGGTCCTTCACGATCGCGCCGAACTCGGCGCCCACGTACCGGGAGGGCTTCTGGGCGCGCAGGACGAGGGCGTCGAGCGCGGACGCAGCAGGGAGCTCTGTCTTCATGGCCTCGCCGGGCCGCGGGTTCGAGCCGCGTGTCGCCCGCCGCTGTTCGTAACCACCGGATCCCGGAACGGAAACCGGCAGGGCCGGCGGGTGTACCACACCGCCTCACGCCGTCACAAGGCACGGGTGGAGGGTCCCGCCGATCCGGGGCCGACTCGCCAGGACGCGCTACCAGCGGATGGCGAACGGCGCCAGATCGCCCGCGTGCGCGACCCACGTGACGGTCACGTCGTCCACCTGCGCGGCGGGCGGGCCGCGGCGGCACCAGGCGACGAGCGCCTCCACGGCGGCGCGCTCGCCCTCCGCCTCGGCCTCGACCCGCCCGTCCGCGAGGTTCTTGACCCAGCCGTGGAGCCGGAGCCGGCGCGCCTCGTCGACGGTCGCCGCCCGAAAGGCGACCCCCTGCACGAGGCCGGAGACGACGATGCGGGCGCGGACGCGGTCCATGCCGCTCTGTTGCCCCGTTCACCGCCGGTCGTCAAGCGCGGCGGCGGCGCCCGGCCGGGCATCACCCCGCGCCGCGACACTCACCCGCGCAGGAGCCTCGCGAACTCCTCCTCGCCGACGACGCGGACCCCGAGCTCGGTCGCCTTCTTGAGCTTCGACCCCGCGTCCTCGCCGGCGACGACGAGGTCCGTCTTCCGCGACACGGAGCCGGACACCTTCCCGCCGCGCCGCTCGATCTCCGCCTTCGCGTCGTCGCGGCTCATCGAGGCGAGCGTGCCGGTGAGCACGACCGTCTTCCCCGCGAACGGCCCGCGGGCCTCGACCTGCTCCGGCGCGGGGTGGACGCCGGCCGCGAGGAGGCGCTCGACGACCCGGCGGTTCTGCGGCTCCCCGGTCCAGGCGCGGATCTCGCGCGCGGTCTCCGGGCCCACGTCGCGCACCGCGAGCAGCTCCTCCTCGCTCGCGTCCATGAAGCGCTCCACGGCGCCGAAGTGGCGGGCGAGGGTCGCCGCCGTCGCCTCGCCGACCTGCGGGATCCCGAGGGCGTGGAGCAGCCGCCGGAGCGTCGTGTCCTTCGAGCGGGCGAGGGCGTCCACGATGTTCTGCGCGCTCTTCTCCGGCAGCTCCGGCGCCTTCTCGCCCGGCTCGAGCTTCCGCGGGCGGCTGAACGCCCGCTGCCACGCCTCGAACGGCACGTCGTACAGATCCGCCACGTCGTGCACGAGCCGCTGCTCGACGAGAAACGCCGCGGTCCTCTCGCCGATCCCCTCGACGTCCATGGCGCGCCGCGACGCGAAGTGCATGAGCCGGCCGACGAGCTGGGCGGGGCACGCCGCGCCCGTGCAGCGCCACACCTTCTCCCCCTCCTCGCGCACCACCTTCGCGCCGCAGACCGGGCACGCCTCCGGGAACCGGAACTCCCGCTCCGCGCCGGTCCGGCGCTCGGGGAGGACCTTCACGACCTCGGGGATCACCTCGCCCGCGCGCCGCATCAGCACCCAGTCGCCGATCCGGACGTCCTTGCGGCGGAGCTCGTCCTCGTTGTGCAGCGTCGCGTTCGTCACCGTCGCGCCGGAGAGCTGCACCGGGTTCACCACCGCGACGGGGGTGAGCACGCCCGTCCGGCCCACCGACGCGAAGATGTCGACGACCTGGGTCGCCTCCTCCTGCGGCGGGTACTTGTAGGCCGCGGCCCACCGCGGGAACTTCGAGGCCGCGCCGAGGCGGCGGCGCCAGTCGAGGTCGTCCACCTTCACGACGATGCCGTCGGTGTCGTACGGCAGGCCGAAGCGGACCTCAGCCATCCGGTCGCGGTACGCCTTCACCTCGGCGATCCCGAGGCAGAGCCGGTTCTCCGGGTTCGTCTCGAAGCCGAGCGCGGCGAGCTCCTGGAGCTTCTGCCAGTGCGTCTTCCAGCGCCCGTCCTCGGGGACGAGCGCCTCGTAGGCGATGAAGGAGAGCGGGCGCCGCGCCGTGATCCGCCAGTCGAGCTGCCGGAGCGACCCCGCCGCGGCGTTCCGCGGGTTCGCGAACGGCTCGCCGCCGGCGCGGAGGAGCTGGCGGTTCATCGCCTCGAAGTGCGCCTTCTGCAGCAGGACCTCGCCGCGGACCTCGAGCCGCCGCGGCGCACCCGCGGCGAGGCGGTGCGGGATCCCGCGGTTCGCGCCGAGGCCGCCGATGGTCCGGAGGTTCGGGGTGACGTCCTCGCCCGTCGTGCCGTCGCCCCGCGTCGACCCGACCGCGAGCGCGCCGTCCTCGTAGACGAGCTCGACCGCGAGGCCGTCGAGCTTCGGCTCGACGACGTAGCGGACGGGCTCCTCGGGCGGGAGGCCGAGGTTCTTGTGGACGCGCGCGTCGAGCTCGTCGAGCTCCTCGTCGGTGCCGATGTTCCCGAGCGAGAGCATCGGCTCGCGGTGCCGGATCCTGGCGAACCGCTCCGAGGGTGCACCGCCCACGCGCTGGGTGGGCGAGTCGGGGGTGACGAGCTCCGGGTGCTCGGCCTCGAGCCCCTGGAGGTCCTTCATCAGCCGGTCGTACTCGGCGTCGGAGAGGACCGGACGGTCGAGGACGTAGTAGGCGTGATCCGCCTCGCGGATCCGGTCGCGCAGCGCGCGGGCACGCTCGGCGGGGGGTCGGGCCGGCATGCGCGCGAGGATGGCGTCGGGGCCGGCCCTCCGCAATCGGAAAAGCGGTCAGAAGGTGTCGGTGTCCTCCGCGCCGGGTTCGGGGTCCTCGCTGAACAGGCGGTACATGCCGCCGTCGCGGTGGTAGGTCATCGTCTTGATGCTCGGGACGTTGTCGCCGTCGAGATCGCCGGTGGCGGTGATGATGAGGTCCGCGGGCTTGTTGCCGGCCGGCTCATGCGTCACGAAGGAGTAGGAGTAGTACGTCGCGCCCATGATCTCCTCGCTGGAGCGGAACACGTCGGCCCAGCCGGTGTCGCGCCAGTTCGGGACCCGCTTCACCACGTCCAGCGTCGGCGGCTGGGGGCCGCCCGTCAGCTCCACCCCGTCCTTGTCCAGCAACGAACCGTGCTGGACGTAGTAGTCGCTCACGGCCTTGTGGATCCGCAGCATCAGCTCCGACCGTTCGGCGGTCTTCGAACGGAGGGTGAGCCGCTGGAACGTGGGGATCGCGACCGACGACAGGATGCTGATGATCGCCACGACGATCATGAGCTCGATGAGCGTGAAGCCCCGGCTGGCGGGACGACGGTGAAGCCTTCGAATGGTCATGGCTGCCTCCCAGGCGCGGGACGCGGGCGAAGCTCGAGGCTTCCGCCCGCGAGCTCCCGCACCTGATATCCCTCGGCCTCCTTCGCCGCCTTGAATCGCTCCACCTGGCCACGATCCGGCACGATTCCGCGAAGAGGCATGAGGAGCTGGGTGGTGGTCCCCGGCCCGCCGACGGTCAGCACCATTCCGTCCGGTGCCCCCGGGATGGTCTTGAGGCGCGCGACCGCCCGCTGGTGACTGGCGTAGCGGTAGCCGTGGTACCCGCCCGCGGCGACGAGCGCCAGCACGAGCATGATCCAGACTCCGTAGCGCCGGGGCTGCGTGTCCCGGGTGGCGGACACGCTGAGCACGCGCGTCTGCGCGGCCCGCGCGGACGGCCGCGGCGCTTCCTGCGCCACTGGGGCCGCCGGCGCGATCCGCTGCGCCGCCTCCGAGAAGTCGATCGCCTCCTTCACGAGCGCGTTCCGCACCGCCTCGAGCGAGGGGTGCAGCGCCTCCGGGGCGGTCCCGGCGAGCGCGGCGACCGCGGACAGCAGCGCGTCGATCTCCCCGAGGAACGCGTGCACCGCGCCCGCGTCGACGCGGCTCCCCCGCGGCGGCACGCTGGCGAGCGCCGCGCCGACTCGCACGCGCATCACCGCAGCACGCCGGATCGCCTCCGCGTCCACGGGCGGACGGCCGCCCGCGAGGATCTCGCGCTCGAGGTCGGAGAGCGCCGACGCGACGTGGGCGGCGACGGCACCGAGCCCCGCGACCTCCGCGCCGCCCGTGAGCGCCGCGACCAGGGCAGCCTCCGCCTCGGCCGAGCCCGGCGCGCTCGCGGGCCAGTCGGCGCCCGCCGCCGCCCCGGACGCTGGCGGCGGGGCGTAGAGGACGGGGGCGGAGGGCTCGATCGCCGCGATGGCCTCGTCCACCTCGACGTCGACCGGCCCGTCGGAGAGGAAGGGGTCGTCGCCCGGCACGCCGTCGAACAGGGCGGCGGTGTCCGGCGAGGTCCGCTCCGCTGCGCCGGCGTGGCGCCCCGTGGCAGGTGCTGGCGCCGGAGGCTGCGCAGCGGGCGCCGCAGGCGGAGGCGCAGGGGCGGCGGGCGGCACCGGGGCGGGGATGGCGGCGGCCCTGGGAGCGGGCTGCGGTGCGACCGGCACGGCCTTCGCGGCGGCGGGCGGCGCTGCCGCCGGTGGCCTCGCGCCCGCGGTCGCTGCGGCGGACACCCCCTGCGCGGCCGCCGGCCTCGCCGGACCGGCCGCGGCGGGCACCGCGGGCCGCGGCGCGCTCGCGGCGGGCGTCGGGGCCTTCTGCGGCGCTGCGGGCTTCGCCGCAGGCGCGGCCGGCGCAGCGGCGGGACGCGCCGAGGCCGCGGGCGCAGCGGCGGCCTTCGCCGCGGTGGGGGCGGGCGCGGGACGCCCGGCGGCTGCGGTCGGAGCCGCAGGCTTCGGCGCCGCCGCAGCGGGAGCCGCCCCGGCCGGAGCCGGCGCCGCGGCGCGAGGCGCCGGCGCGACCGAGATCTGCCGCTCGACCGCGACGAGCACCGCGTCCGGCCGGCCGTCCCAGCGCGCCGTCTCGATCCCGAGCGCGCGGAGCGACGGCTCCGCGGCGGCGTGCACCTCCGGGACCCCCGCGACGATCCTGAGCCCGCCCGCCCGCACGAGCTGCTCGATTCCCGGGCGCGACGCGTCGCCGACGTACTCGATGACGACGAGCCCGCCCGGCCCGCCGCAGAGCGCGAGCGCCTGCCCGGCGTCCGCCGCGATCCGCGGACGCACGCCGACCCGCGCAGTCAGGGGCGCCAGCAGGGCGACCGCGAAGTTCTTCGTGCCCGCGACGACGGCATCGGTCGGTGGATTCGTCATGGTGTGCTGGCGCCGCCTCCCGCGACGTTCACGCCATGTTACCCCGTCGGAGCATCCATCCCCGAGGGTCCTCTCCACCCGCGTTCATGGCACAACGACGGGCACACCCGGGGCGGATGTGTGCCGTTGACACCTCGGAATCGACCGCTTACGTTTGCCCCCTCTCCTCGGCCTCTTCCCGAGTCCGTCCGCAGGTTCCTGCCGGTCACGCCCGCCCCCCGGGCGACCTCGTTTCCAGAGAGTCCCGACATGCCCGCCGCCGCACCGACACCCGCGCCCGCCTCGTCGAGCCTCACGGAGCTGAAGCACATGAAGGTGGCCGAGCTCGCGCGCATGGCGCGGGAGCTCAACGTCGAGGCCGCCGGCGCGATGAAGAAGCAGGACCTCATCTTCGCGATCCTGCAGGCGCAGTCGAAGGCGGCGGAGGCGGCGAAGGAGGAGATGGAGGTCGGCGGCGAGGGCACGCTCGAGGTCCTCCCCGACGGTTTCGGGTTCCTCCGCAGCCCGGACTTCTCGTACCTGCCCGGCCCCGACGACATCTACGTCTCGCCGTCGCAGATCCGCAGGTTCAACCTCCGCACCGGCGACACCGTCCGCGGCACCGTCCGGCAGCCGAAGGAGGGCGAGCGGTACTTCGCGCTCCTCAAGGTCGACTCGATCAACGGCCAGCCGCCCGAGGAGAACCAGGCGAAGGTCCTCTTCGACAACCTCACGCCGCTCTACCCCACCGAGCGCCTCACCCTCGAGCACGACCCCGCCGAGATGACGACGCGCGTGGTGGACCTCTTCTCGCCGATCGGGAAGGGCCAGCGCTGCCTCATCGTGTCGCCGCCGCGCGCCGGCAAGACGGTCCTGCTCCAGAACATCGCGCACGCGGTCACGACCAATCACCCCGAGTGCACCCTCATCGTGCTGCTCATCGACGAGCGGCCCGAGGAGGTCACCGACATGGAGCGGACGGTGAAGGGCGAGGTGGTCGCCTCGACCTTCGACGAGCCCGCGACGCGCCACGTGCAGGTGGCGGAGATGGTGATCGAGAAGGCGCGGCGCCTCGTCGAGCACAAGAAGGACGTGGTGATCCTGCTCGACTCGATCACCCGCCTCGCCCGCGCCTACAACTCGACGGTGCCCCCGTCCGGCAAGATCCTCTCGGGCGGCGTCGACTCGAACGCGCTCCACAAGCCGAAGCGCTTCTTCGGCGCGGCGCGCAACATCGAGGAGGGCGGCTCGCTCACGATCATCGGCACCGCGCTGGTCGACACCGGCAGCCGCATGGACGAGGTCATCTTCGAGGAGTTCAAGGGCACCGGGAACTCCGAGATCGTGCTCGACCGCAAGCTGATGGAGAAGCGCATCTTCCCGTGCATGGACATCGGGAAGAGCGGCACGCGCAAGGAGGAGCTGCTCCTCCCCGCCGACTGGCTGTCGAAGATCTACATCCTCCGCCAGACGATCCTGAACGGGCTCGACAACGTCGAGGCGATGAAGTTCATCCTCGACAAGTTCCGCCAGGTGAAGAACCACGACGAGTTCTTCGCGATGATGGTGGGCGGCGGCGGGAAGAAGTAGGCGGGCCGAGGACCCCTCGGGCGGCACGGCGCGGTCTTCAAGCCCCTCGGGGCGGCCGCCGGGGCCCGCCCGCCGCCGTCCTTGACCTATCCCCGCGATCCGATTAGATCCCGCGACTCCCATCAACGGGGCCCGGACCATCGCCGACCTACGCGATGCAAGCGGCCCAGAGGCGAACATGAAGGAAGCCATCCACCCCGACTACAAGCCGGCCAAGGTCGTCTGCGCCTGCGGGAACGTCATCGAGACCCGCTCGGTGCGCGGCGACTTCCACATCGAGATCTGCGCCGCCTGCCACCCGTTCTTCACCGGCAAGCAGAAGATCATGGACACCGCCGGCCGCATCGAGAAGTTCAAGACGCGCTACGCCGCGACGCCGGCGAAGGCCGAGGCCGCCGCGAAGGCCGCTCCGGCCGCCGCGCCGAAGAAGGCCGCCGCCGAGGCTCCGAAGGAGAACCGCGCCGCGAAGCGCGCCAAGGCCGGCAAGTCGAAGGCGAAGCCCGAGGCCGCGCCGGCCGAGGCCGCCGCGCCCGCCGAGGCCAAGCCGGAGTAGAAGATCCCGCACCCGCGCGGATGGAGAGCGGCGCCCTGCCCGGGCGCCGTTCGCTTTTTCGGCCCCTTGTCATCCCCCGGCCGGTGGTCTACTGACGGCCCATGTCCGCGCTGGAGCCGCGGCCGCGCCCGTCGAGGCGCGGCCTCACCGAGTACCTGCTCCTCGTCGGGTTCCTCGTGCTCGCCTGCGCGGGCGCCGTCGCGCTCTTCGGGGACGAGATCCGCGCCGCCTTCGGCGTGCGGCCGCTGCCGGGCGCGACCGCGAACCGCGGTCCGGGCGCCCCCGCGCGCTGACCGCCGCGAGCAGCACGGCCGGCGCGCGGTGCGCCGCCGGTGTATCCTCCCGGCGTGAGCCCGCTCGTCCTCATCGTCGACGACGAGAGCCCGAACCTCGAGTCGCTCGGGAAGATCTTCGAGCGCGAGGGCTGGCGCGTCGCGCTCGCGTCGTCCGGCCCCGCGGCGCTCGACGTGCTCCGCCGCGAGCCGGTCGCGGTCGTCGTCACCGACCTCATGATGCCCGGGATGAGCGGCGAGGAGCTGCTCCGCGCCGTGAAGACGCTCTCGCCGGAGACCGAGGTCGTGCTCATGACCGCGTACGGGACGGTCGAGACCGCGGTCTCCGCGATGAAGGAGGGCGCGTACGACTTCATCACGAAGCCGGTGAAGCGCCACGCCATCGTGAAGTCCGTCCGGCAGGCGCTGGAGAAGGTGTCGCTCGTGGCGGAGAACCGCGCGCTGCGCGCCCGCCTCGCCGAGCTCGCCCCGGCGGGAGAGGGCCCGCTCATCGGCGACGCGCCCGCGTTCCGCGCCGTGCTCGACACCCTGAGACAGGCGGCGCCGACCTCCGCGACGGTGCTCCTCACCGGCGAGAGCGGCACCGGCAAGGAGCTCGCGGCGCGGCTCGTCCACGATCTCTCGCCGCGCGCCGCCGGGCCGTTCGTGCCGATCAACTGCGCGGCGATCCCGGAGAGCCTCCTCGAGTCCGAGCTCTTCGGCCACGAGAAGGGCGCCTTCACGGGCGCGGTCGCGCGCAAGGAGGGGCGCTTCGAGCGCGCCGCGCGCGGGACCCTGTTCCTCGACGAGGTGGGCGAGATGTCGCCCACCGTCCAGGTGAAGCTGCTCCGCTTCCTGCAGGACGGCGTGCTCGAGCGCGTCGGCGGGACGGAGCCGGTGCGGGTGGACGTCCGGATCGTCGCGGCGACGAACAAGGACCTCGCCGCGGAGGTGAAGGCGGGGCGGTTCCGCGAGGACCTCTTCTACCGGCTCGACGTCGTCTCCGTCCGGCTGCCGCCGCTCCGGGAGCGGCGCGAGGACGTGGCCCTCCTCGCGCACGCGTTCCTCCGGCGCTTCACCGGGAAGCACGGGAAGGCCGGCGTCGCGGGGTTCACGCCCGCGGCGCTCGCCGCGCTCGAGCGGTACGGCTGGCCCGGGAACGTCCGCGAGCTGCAGCACGCGGTCGAGCGCGGCGTCATCCTCACGCGCGGTGAATCCGTCGACGCGGGCGATCTCCCCGAGGCGATCCGCGCCGCCGCGCCGGCGCCCGGCGCCACGCCCGCCGCCGCGGGCCCACCCGCGCTGTCGGTCCCGCTCGGCACGCCCATGGAGGAGATCGAGCGGCTCGTGATCCGCGAGACGCTCCGCCAGACGAGGGGCGACAAGAACCTCGCCGCGCAGATCCTCGGGATCGCCCCACGGACGATCTACCGGAAGCTCGACCGCGACGAGGAGGGCCGGCTCGTCGAGCGGCCGCCCGACGGCGGCGAGTAGCCGCCGGCGCCTGCCAATTTGGCGTCCCGCCGGTACCGTCGCGGGCGCGATTGCCAGAATGTCAGCTAAGCCGGCCCGCCGCCCGGCCGGGTGCCCGCAGGCCCGGGATTTCGCCCTGTTCGCGGGGGGTTCAACGAGCAGCCCGGTCCACCTCTGTGGCACGTCGGTTGCTCACTCCCCGGCCCGGGCGCCCCTCATGCTCGACCTCTTCTTCCGCAAGTACGCCTGGACCGCGAACCTCGCGCTCATCTTCGCGGCCGCATGGCTGTCGGCCAAGACCGTGAACACGCTCGTCGGCGCGGTGATCCGGCCGAGGCCGGCGGTGGACCTGAACCTCGCGTCGGTCCCCCCGCCGCGCCCGGCGCTGCCGGCGGCGATCGACGAGGCGAAGCTGTTCCACCTGATCGGCCAGGAGCCGCCCAAGGTCGCCACCGGCCCGGAGGACAGCGGTGTTCCGCCGGCGCCGCAGAACTGCCAGGACCCGCGCGCCGCGCCCACGAAGTCGTCGCTCCGCCTTCAGCTCGTCGCGACGGTGATCGCCGAGCGGCCGCGGTTCTCGCTCGCGAGCATCGCCGACCCGTCGACCCGCCAGACGATGGTGGTGGGCGTCGGCGATCAGGTCGCGCCGGGCGCGGAGCTCCTCGCCGTCGAGCGCGTGAAGGACGACAACGACGCGACCGGCAACGCGTTCAAGGTGGTCGCCGTGGTCTGCAACGGCGGCACGAAGGAGTACCTCGACTATGAGGGCGGCACCGGGATGGGCGGGGGCGAGGCGCTGGCGTCCGCCGGCAACATCGGCCGCGCGCCGGTCCCGGCGCCGGGCGCGCCCGCGATGCCCCCGCCGGGCGGGGGGATGGAGGGCATCCGCGCGACCGGCAAGAACCAGTACGACATCGATCGCGGCGTGATCGAGCGGACGCTCGGCGATCTCAACACCATCGCGACGCAGGCCCGGATCGTCCCCTCGTTCAAGAACGGCGTCGCGAACGGATTCAAGCTCTTCTCGATCCAGCCCGGCTCGCTCTACTCCTCGATCGGCATCGAGAACGGCGACGTCATCCAGCGCATCAACGGCTACGAGATCAACTCGCCGGAGAAGGCGCTCGAGCTGTACCAGAAGCTCCGCGAGGCGGGCCACGTGACGATCGAGGTGGAGCGCCAGGGTCAGGTCGTCAAGAAGGAGTACAACATCACCGGGCCGTAGGTCCGGTGGCCGAAGGGACGCCATGAAGACGCTCCTCGCCGCCTTCCTCCTCGCTCCGGCCATCGCGCTCGCGCAGGTGCCGCTGCGGCCTCCGGGCCCGCAGCCTCAGCCTCAGCCGCAGCGTCCGATGGTCCGGCCGACGACGCCGGTCGCGCCGCCCCAGGGCGGCGCGCCGACGTCTCCGACCGCGCCCGGCGCGCGCCCCGGCGGCGCGGCCCCGGCGACGCAGCGCCCGGCGACCCAGCCCGGCGAGGGCACCGTCCGCGCGACCGATCAGAAGTGCGTCCCGCTCCAGGGGCGCTTCATGCTGACGTTCAACAAGGCGGACATCGTCGACGTGCTCGAGCAGGCGAGCCGGTGGACGTGCCGGAACTTCGTCTACACGGAGGACGTGGCGCGCGGGAAGATCACGCTCCTCTCGAAGACGCCGGTCACCGCCGACGAGGCCTACGCAGCGTTCCTCGCCGCGCTCAACGCGAACAACATCGCGGTGTACGCCACCGGCCGGTACTACAAGCTCATCCGCAACGCGGACGCCAAGAAGAACCCGATCCCGACCTACACGGGGGCCGACGCGGGCACGCCCGCGAACGAGCAGCCGCTCACGAAGATCATCAAGCTGCAGTACGCCGACGCCGACCAGCTCCGCGGGATCCTCGGCAACTTCATCTCGCCGCAAGGCGCGGACATCCAGTCGATCCCGCCCGACACGCTCGTCATCACCGACATCGGCCTGAACCTCCGCCGCCTCGAGAAGATCATCGACGCGGTCGACAAGGCCGGCGCCGGCGACATGGTCCGCATCGTCCAGATCCGCTACGCCTCGGCGAAGGACATCGCGGACAAGCTGAACCAGATCTTCCAGGCGCAGGGGGGCGCCCCGGGCCGGAAGACCCGCGCGATGCTCTCGGCGCCGGGCGCCGCGCCGGGGCCCGTGCGCCCGGGCCCGGTCGTCACGCCGGCCCCCGCTCCCGGCGGCGGCCCGGTCGAGGTCTCCGTCTCGAAGATCCTGCCCGACGACCGCACCAACAAGCTCGTCATCATCGCCGACGACAAGAGCTTCCAGCGGATCATGGATCTCATCGAGCAGCTCGACGTCCCGACGAGCGCCGACGGCGGGATCCACGTCGTCTTCCTGAAGAACGCGAACGCCGAGGACCTCGCGCAGACGCTCTCGAACCTGGCGCAGGGCCAGGCGAAGAAGCCCGGCGCCCCGGGCGCCGCCCCCGGCGCGATGCGGCCCGGCGTCGTGCCCGGCCAGCCCGCACCGGCCGCGCCCGCGGCGCCCGGCGTCGAGACCGCCGAGCTCTTCGCGGGCGAGGTGAAGATCACCGCGGACAAGACACAGAACGCGCTCCTCATCCAGGCGAGCGGCTCGGACTTCGCCTCCATCCAGCGCCTCATCGACAAGCTCGACCGGCCGCGGCGGCAGGTGTTCGTCGAGGCGGTGATCATGGAGGTGAACCTCCGCGACCAGCTGCACTTCGGCGTCGGCGCTCACGCCGCGACCACCTTCAAGTACAAGGGCGAGAACGGCGTCCTCCCCATCGCCTCCGAGCCGGGCAGCGTGTCGTCGCTGAACCTCAGCAACGTCGTCTCCCTCGGCGGGTTCCTCACCGGGTTCGTCGGCCCGGTCTCCGCCGAGCTCAAGGACCTCGGTCTCAACCTCCCCTCGATCGGCGTCCTGGTGCAGGCGCTCCAGTCGAACTCGGACGTGAACGTCCTCTCGACGCCGCACATCGTGGCGACGGACAACGAGGACTCCGAGATCACCGTCGGCCAGAACGTGCCGTTCCAGGCCGGGTTCGCGCCGCAGGGGCTCTCGAACCTCCTCTCCGGCGGCACGACGACGGCGGGGACGCAGACCGCGGTCGGCAGCGCGCTCGGTCTCGGCGGCCTGTCGTCGCTCTACGCGCCGATCCAGCGCCAGAACGTGGAGCTCCGCCTCAAGATCAAGCCGCAGATCAACGAGGGCGGGAACGTCCGGCTCACCATCGAGGAGCAGACGGAGGAGATCGCCAGCTCCGATCCCCAGCTCGGCCCCACCACCGCCAAGCGCAGCGTGAAGACGCAGATCGTCGCGAAGGACCAGAGCACGATCGTGCTCGGCGGCATGTACCAGGAGCGCAACCTCAAGAGCGTCAGCAAGATCCCGTTCCTCGGGAGCCTGCCCGTGATCGGCTGGCTGTTCCGGGACACCACGACCACCAAGCAGAAGACCAACCTGCTCCTCTTCCTCACGCCGTACATCATCCGTGACGAGAGCGACTACCGGCGCATCTACGAGAAGAAGCGCAAGGAGCAGCAGGAGTTCATGGAGCAGTTCTACGGGCGCCAGTCCGGCTTCCAGGTGGACGTCGACTTCTCGCGCAAGGCGGGGCCGTACTCGCGCCTCCACCGCGGCGTCGAGGAGGAGTCGCGCAAGCTCGAGAACGGTGGGCGCGGGCTCCCGGGCGAGGGCGTGACGACGCCGCCGGGCGCGCCGCGCCCGGGCGAGGCGCCCGCGGGGCAGCCGCCGCTCTCGCCGCGGCCGCCGGCCTCCCCCGCGCCGGACGAGGGGACGCCCGTCGATCGCCTCGAGGTCCAGCCGGACGTGCCGGAGCCCGGGACGCCGCCGCCGGCCCGGCCGCCCGCGGAGCCGCAGCCGCAGCCGCCCGGGGCGCAGCAGCCGACGCAGTAGGGATGACCGGGCGCCGCCCGGCCGTTCCACGGAATCAACCATGGCGAACGACGCGCAGACCGAGATCCTCCCCCTGACGCCCGAGGCGCCGCCGCCGCGCGAGCGGACGGCCGCCGTCGCGAACGCGCCGGCGTGGCTCTGCGGGCGCCCCCTCGGCGAGATCCTCGTCGAGACGGTGAAGCTCGCGCCCGGCCGGGTCGAGGAGGCGCTCGCGCTCCAGAAAGGCGAGCACGCGGGCGCGCGCCTCGGCGAGATCCTCGTCCGGATGAAGGCGGCGACGGAGGAGGACGTCCTCCGCGCGCTGGCGATCCAGCTCGACCTCCCGTTCGTGGACCGGATCGACGTCGAGGCCATCCCGGCGGAGCTCGCGGCGAAGGTGCCGATCCACTTCGCCCGGCAGGCGCGGGTGCTCCCCCTCGGCCTGCAGGGCGACGTGGTGCGGGTCTCGGTGGTGGACCCGCTCGACACCGCGGCGCAGGACTCGCTCTCGATGCTCCTCGGCGCGCCCGTCGCGCCGGAGGTGACGCCGGCGCAGGTCGTGGTCGACGCGATCAACGCGCTGTACGATCGCGCCGCGGACGAGCACGAGAAGCTCATGGAGGACCTCGAGACCGAGGACCTCGAGAGCGTCGCCCACGAGCTGGAGGAGCCGACCGACCTCCTCGACGCCGACGACGAGGCGCCGATCATCCGGCTCGTGAACTCGCTCATGTTCCGCGCCGTGAAGGAGCGGGCGAGCGACATCCACATCAACCCCGAGGAGAAGGACATCTCGGTGCGGTACCGGGTCGACGGCGTGCTCCGCGAGGTGATCCGCCCTCCGAAGCGCTTCCAGGCGTCGATCGCGAGCCGCATCAAGATCATGGGCGGCCTCAACATCGCCGAGAAGCGGCTCCCGCAGGACGGTCGCATCCGCATCAAGATCGCGGGCAAGGACGTGGACATCCGCCTCTCGACGGTGCCGACGGCGCACGGCGAGCGGATCGTGATGCGCCTCCTCGACAAGTCGAACGTGGTCCTCGACCTGGGCACGCTCGGCTTCGAGGACTGGCAGCGGAAGATCATGGACGGGCTCATCACCCGGTCCCACGGCATCGTCCTCGTCACCGGCCCGACCGGCTCCGGCAAGACGACGACGCTGTACGGCGCGCTCGCGCAGATCAACTCGCCCGACCTGAACATCCTCACCATCGAGGACCCGGTGGAGATCCCGCTCAGGGGCGTGGGCCAGGTCCAGGTGAACCCGAAGATCGACCTCACCTTCGCGAGCGGCCTCCGGTCGTTCCTCCGCCAGGACCCGGACGTGATCATGGTCGGCGAGATCCGCGACCTCGAGACCGCCGAGATCGCGATCCAGGCGTCGCTCACCGGCCACCTCGTGCTCTCCACCGTCCACACGAACGACGCCGCCGGCGCGATCACGCGCCTCGTCGACATGGGCGTGCAGCCGTTCCTCGTCGCCTCGTCGCTCGTGGGCGTGCTCGCCCAGCGGCTCGTCCGCGTGCTGTGCCCGGACTGCAAGAAGCCGTACGTCCCGACGAAGGAGGAGCGCGAGACCATCGGGCTCACCGACGCGATCCTGAAGAAGGCCGGAAACCCCAGCCACATCTACAAGGCGGTGGGGTGCCCGTCCTGCGGCGGGAACGGCTACCAGGGCCGAACCGGCATCTACGAGCTCATGCTCGTCGACGACGACGTCCGCCCGCTCATCCTCAAGTCCGTCGACGCGACGACCATCAAGCGCGCCGCCGTCGAGCGCGGGATGGTCACGCTCATGGAGCACGGCGCCTACAAGGTCGCGCGCGGGATCACCACCGCGGCCGAGGTGCTCTCCGTCACCGCCGAGGACATCCGATGACGGCGGCCCTTCGACTCCGCGCCCGCTCCGCGGGCGCTACGCTCACGGTGGTCGGAGACTAGATGCCGGTCTTCGAGTACAAGGCGCTCGCCTCGAACGGGAAGGCGGTCACGGGGCTCCGCGAGGCGGACTCCCCGAAGACCCTGCGGGCGACGCTCCGCCGCGAGGGCGTCTTCCTGACCGAGGTGCTCGGGCAGCAGCAGCAGAAGGCCCAGGCCTCCCGCGACGTGAACGTGAAGCGCTGGGTCCTCGGGCGCGTCTCCGCCCAGGAGCTCGCCATCGCGACGCGCCAGCTCGCGGTGCTCGTCGGCGCCGGCATCCCGCTCGTCGACGCGCTCACCGCCCTCGTCGATCAGGTCGAGCACGAGAAGCTGAAGCGGATCCTCGGGGACGTGAAGCAGCGGGTGAACGAGGGCTCCTCGCTCGCCGACGCGCTCGGGATGCACCCGAAGGTCTTCGGCGACCTCTTCGTGAACATGATCCGCGCCGGCGAGCACTCCGGCGCGCTCGAGATCGTCCTCGTCCGCCTCGCCGAGTTCACCGAGAGCCAGGCGCGGCTCCGCTCCAAGATCGCCGGCACGATGGCGTACCCGGTGGCGATGATGGTCATCGGGACCGTCATCATGGGGATCCTCTTCACGGTGGTGGTCCCGAAGATCACCCGGATCTTCGAGAGCACCAACGTCGCGCTCCCCTGGTACACGAAGGCGCTCATCGCGATGTCCGGCTTCGCGGCGAGCTACTGGTGGGCGATCCTCCTCGGCGCCGCCGGCGCAGCGTACTGGTTCCTCCGCTGGAAGCGGACGCCGGCGGGCCGCGCACGGTGGGACCGGTTCGTGCTGCGCACGCCGGTGTTCGGGCCGCTCACGCGCCAGATCGCCATCGGCCGCTTCGCGCGCACGCTCTCGACGCTGCTCAAGAGCGGCGTCCCGCTCCTCACGGCGATGGACATCGTGAAGAACGTCCTCGGCAACTCGCGGCTCGCGGAGGTCGTCGAGCAGTCGCGCGACTCGATCCGCGAGGGCGAGTCCATCGCCGCGCCGCTGAAGCGCTCCGGGGAGTTCCCGCCGCTGGTGTTCCACATGGTCTCCATCGGCGAGCGATCCGGCGCGCTCGAGGAGATGCTCGCGAACGTCGCGAGCGCCTACGAGAGCCAGGTCGAGACCACCATCGGCGCGCTCACCTCGCTGCTCGAGCCCTTCATGATCGTGATGATGGGCGCCGTCGTCGGATTCATCGTCTTCTCCGTCCTGATGCCGATCCTCCAGATCAACAACCTCGCAGGAGGCTAGCCGTGAAGTCCCGCTCGCTCCGCCGCGCCGCCGCGCGCGGCATGACGCTCATCGAGATCATGGTCGTGCTGGTGATCATCGGGCTCATCGCCTCGGTCGTCGCCGTCAACGTCATCAGCCAGCAGAACCGCGCCCAGCGCGAGAAGGCGAAGACCGACGTCCAGAACATCGCGAACCAGGGCGTCGACGCGTTCCGCGTCGCCAAGGGCCGGTACCCGACGACGGAGGAGGGCCTGAAGGTCCTCATCCAGGAGGGCTTCCTGCGTCCGAACAACGACAAGGGCCAGCTCGTCGACCCGTGGCAGCACGAGTACATCTACGTGTACCCGGGCCAGGTCCACCAGGACTCCTACGACGTGAAGAGCTTCGGCCCGGACGGCCAGCCCGGCGGCGACGGCGACAACGCCGACATCGTGAACTACTAGGGAGGACCTCTGCGGCGGGTCGGCGGCCAGCGTCTCCGGGGGTTCACCCTCGTCGAGCTCCTCATCGTCATGGCGGTGATCGCGCTCCTCGCGACGCTCGCCGTCCCGGCGGTCGAGGCGATCACGGGGGCGAACGCCCGGAAGGCGGCGGGCGAGCTGGCCGGCTCGATGCGCGCGCTGTTCGACACCGCCGCCCTCCGTCACGCCACCTGCCGCATGGCGCTCGACCTCGACAAGCGCGCCTACTGGGCGGAGTGCGCCCCCGGCCGCGCCGGCATCTCCGCGAACCCGGATCGCGAGCCGGACGACCGCACGCTCGAGGAGCGGTTCCCCGGAGAGAAGGACGCCGACGTCCGGCGCATCCTCGCCAAGAGCGCCTTCGGCCAGTTCCAGGACCGGCTCGTGCAGAAGCGGGAGCTGCCCGGCACGACCGGGTTCGGGCCGGTGCACGTGGAGGGCCGCCGCGACGCGATCGAGTCCGGCACCGCGTACGTCTACTTCTTCGGCGGGGGCCAGGCGCAGCGCGCGTACGTGCCCGTGGTGGACGGCAAGAACCTCTACACGATCGTGCTCGAGCCCTTCACCGGGCGCGCGCGCGTCGTCTCGGGCAAGGTGGAGGTGCGCGAGTGACGCGCCGCGCCTGCGCCCGCGGCCGCGGCTTCACGCTCCTCGAGGTGATGGTCGCGCTCGCGATCCTCGCCGCGGGGCTCCTCGCCGTCTCCGAGCTCGTGGGCGGCGCGCTCCGGAACGGGATGCGGGCGATGCACCTCGAGACCGCGACCCTGCTCGCGCGCGCGAAGCTCGCCGAGGTCGAGGACGGGTTCGAGCGGAAGGGCTTCCGCGACTTCGACCAGGAGGACGAGGGGACGTTCGAGAAGGAGGGCCACCCCGAGGTGCGCTGGAAGGTGCACGCGGTGAAGCCGCAGGTGGACCTCGGCCCCGAGCGGATCCTGCAGATGCTCGGCGGCGCGTCGGACCTCGCGACGCTGCTCGGCAAGCAGGCCGGCGGCGACCAGGGCGCGGCGTCGGGCGGCGGCCCGACGACCCTGAACACCGACCCCCGCCAGACCCTGATGGCGGCGACCCTGAACCAGCAGCTCACCGTCATCGGCGAGCAGATCAAGAAGAGCGTGCGGGAGGTCCGGCTCACCGTGAGCTGGCCGGAGGGCAAGACCGACGGCACGTTCACGGTCGTCACCCACCTCGTGGTGCTGAGCCCGAAGGAGAACCCGTGACGGGGCGCCGCGACGCCGCCGCGCGTGGCTTCTCGCTCGTCGAGGTGATGATCGCGGTGGCGATCACCGCCCTCATCGGCGGCATGACCATCGGCACGTTCCGCCAGGTGGATCGCGCGCGCGAGATCTCGCGGGAGCAGGGCGACCGCTACGCCGCCGCGCGCCTCGCGCTCTCCCGGCTCGCGCACGAGACCTCGATGGCGTTCCTGTCCGAGCACTACGACCAGAACTCGCCGAACCGGCTGCGGGAGTCGCCGACGTTGTTCAAGGGGCGCGAGGACACCCTGCTCTTCACCACGATGGCGCACGAGCGGCTCGTCCAGGACGCCAAGGAGTCGGATCAGTCGGTCGTCGAGTACACGGTGGAGGCGGATCCGGACCACGCCGGCGAGCAAGCCCTCTTCCGCCGCGAGAAGGCGCACCTCGACGAGGAGCCGGACCGCGGCGGGCGGAAGGACCTCGTCGCCGACCACGTGCAGTCGCTCCGGTTCCAGTACTGGGACGACAAGCGGAAGGACTGGTCGCGCGAGTGGTCGACGCGGTCCGTCGACCACGCGAAGGAGCTGCCGAGCCGCGTCCGGTTCGAGCTCGAGCTGAAGCTCGCGGACGGCCGGACCGAGAAGTTCGTCACGGAGGCGCGGATCGCGATCACGCGGCCGCTGGACTTCTGATGGCGCGAACGGTCCACACGCGGCGCGGCGGGCGCCGGGGCGAGCGCGGGGCGGCACTGCTCGTGGTGATGGTCGCGGTCGCGATCCTGACCGCGCTCGCGGTGGACGTCGCCTACGACAACCGCGTCCGCCTCCAGATCGCCGGGAACGGCCGCGACGCGCTCCGCGCCGAGGCGCTCGCGAAGAGCGCGGTGAACCTGTCGCGGCTCGTCCTCTCGTTCCAGGCGCAGCTCGACCAGTCCGCCCAGCAGCTCTCGCAGGTGACCAGCGCACTCCAGGGCCAGCCGGCCACGCCGGCGCCGGGGCAGCCGCGGGCCCCCGGCCAGCCGGCGTCGGCGGGCGCAGCCACCGGCGCGGCGGGCGATGCGGCGGGCCAGGGCGTCCCGCGCGTGCAGATCTGGAGCGTCATCCCGGTGAACTCGGGCCTCGTGCAGGCGCTGTTCGGCGGCGGTGGCGGCGGCGCGGGCGGCGGCGCCGCCGCGGCAAGGTCCGGGCCCTCGACCACCGCGCCCGTGCCGGCGGACGGGCGACCGTCCATCGCGGAGAGCGGCGCGAAGGCGACGGCGTCCTTCGGCGACTTCGACGGCGCCTTCGAGGCGAAGCTCGAGGACGAGGGCACCAAGGTGAACCTCCAGTTCGACACGCCCTACCTCCAGACCGGCCTGCTCGGGTCGCAGGTCGAGGCGTACCTGCGGCTCGTCTGCGACGCCCGGTGGGACGCGATCTTCGACCGGGAGGACGCGAACGGGCAGCGCGTGAGCCGCCAGGAGCTCGCGGTGTACCTCCGCGACTGGGCCGACGACGACGCGATGTCGTCGGCTCTCGCGGCGAGCTTCCCCGGGGGCGGCAACTGCAACTTCGTCCTGCAGCCGAGCCCGTTCGAGAAGGGGTTCAGCGACGAGAACTCCGCGTACGACCGCGGCCCCGAGCGCTACCGCGCAAAGAACGCGCGCCTCGACTCGCTCGACGAGCTGTACCTCGTGGCGGGCGTGTCGGACGCGTTCATGGCCGCCTTCGGCGACGCCGTGACGGTCTACCTGCCGAAGGACGCAGGCCTGAACGTGAACTCCAACCGCCCGGAGGACGAGCTGCGCGTCGCCCGGATGATGGTGGAGCTGCCGTCCATGGCGCTGCTCGCAGACACGACGTTCCCCGAGAAGCTGCACAAGGCGCTCAATGCCGTCCGCATGGGCGGGCTCCTCACGATCTCGCCCGCGCAGTTCGCCGCGGTGCTCCAGGGACTCGGCGCGCAGGTGAAGGCGGAGGTCCTTCGACCGGGGACGTCGCAGAAGAGCGCGTTCACGGATCGGTCCGTCACCTTCCGGATCCACGCCCTCGGCACGGTCGGCGACGTGGAGAAGCGGATCGACGCCGTGGTGATGCTCGACACGCAGCAGACCCCGCAGCTCCAGCAGCCGCAGCAGACCCCACCGGCCCAGCAGGTCCAGCAGGCGGTCCAGCAGGTCCAGCAGCAGCTCCAGCAGAGCGCGGACGCGCAGGCGGGGAAGCCGTTCGTCGGTCAGCGGCTCATCCACTGGCGGGAGGAGTAGAGATGGCTCAGCAGATCCTCGGCCTCGATCTCGGCGCGCACGCCGTCAAGGCCGTCCTCCTCGAGAGCACGTACCGGAGCTGGGTCGTCCTCGACACCGCCCGCGCCGAGGTCGCGCCCGCGGCCCCCGGCGGCGAGGGCCCGCCGCTGCTCGAGCGGCAGGCGGCCGCGCTCCAGGCGCTCCTCGCCGAGCGCGGCTGGCGCGTCGACGCCGCGGTCGCGGCCTTCCCCGGGTCGGCGGTCGCGTCCCACGTCGTCACCCTCCCCTTCACCGATCCGCGGCGGATCGAGCAGACGGTGGCGTTCGAGGTCGAGGGGCAGATCCCGTTCGAGCTCGACACCGTCGCGTGGGACTGGCAGCCGCTCGGCGCGCGCGACGGGAAGACGGACCTCCTCGTCGGCGTCGTCCGGAAGGACGAGCTCGCGGCGCTGCTCGCCGCGCTCGCGCCGGCGGGCGTGGACCCGCGGGCCGTCGTCCCCGCGGGCGTCGCCTACGCGGCGCTGCTGGCGGCCGGCGCGGCCGGGGACCCGCCCGCGCCCGCGGCGGACGGCACCGTCCCGGCCGAGGTGTTCGTGGACGTCGGTGCCGAGCGCACCAGCATCTGCGTCGCGCAGGCGGGGACGTGCGAGGCGGCGCGGACGTTCGCGTTCGGCGCGGCGGGCCTCGCCCGCGCGGTCGCCCGCGAGACCGGGCGCTCCGAGGGGGAGGCGGCGGCGGCGATCGCGGCGGTGACCGGCCCCGAGGGCACGCCCGCCGCGGACGCCCTCGACCCCCACGCGCAGGACGCGCTCCGGCGCGCCCTCGCCCAGCTCGTGCGCGAGCTCCGCGCCACCCTGCGCTCCTGGCACGCCCGCGTCGGCCCGCGGCCCGCCGGCCGGCTCGTGCTCGCCGGCGAGATCGCGCGGCTGCCGCTCCTCGCCGAGCTGCTCGCGCCGGAGGTCGAGGGCCCGGTGGCGGCGCTGGCGCTCTCCGGGCCCGCCGGCGACAAGCTCGCCCCCGCCGACGCGCCGGGCCTCGCGCTCGCGCTCGCCCTCGCCCTGCGGGCCCACCAGGGCGCCCGCGCCCCGCGCCTCAACCTGCGGCGGGGCTCGCTCGCCTTCACGCGCGACTTCGAGCACCTCAAGGGCAAGGTCGCGCGCCTCGGGGCGTACGCCGCCCTCGTCGTGCTCCTCGCCATCGCGGGCGCAGGCGTGAAGGTGTTCGCGCTCTCGCGGCAGGAGGGGGCGCTCGATCGCGCGCTCTGCGACGCCGAGCAGAAGATCATCGGGAAGTGCTACGAGGACTTCGGCCAGGCGCAGGCGATCCTGCGCGGCCGGAGCGGCACGGGCGCCTCGCTGCCGAAGGTGTCGGCGGTGGACCTGTTCGCAGAGCTCGCCGATCGCGTCCCCGCGTCCGTCCCCCTCCGCTTCGACCGCATCGAGATCACCCGGGACAAGCTCCACCTCGAGGGGACCACCGACGCGGCCGAGAACGTGGACCGCATCGTCGGCGCCCTGAAGGCGTCCCGGTGCTTCGGCGACGCCCGCTCGGGGAGCGCCCGGAAGCGGGCGACGGACGGCAAGTTCGAGTTCTCCGTGGACTCGGGGCTCACCTGCCTCGAGTCGGGCCCGCGCGACGCCGCGGGCGGGAGGGGATAGATGGAAACGCTCCGGAGGCTCCGCGCGGATCTCGAGGCGTGGCTCGCGAAGCTCTCGCCGCGCGAGCGCGTCCTCGTCACCGCCGCGTCGGTCGCGGTCACGGTGTTCGTCGTCTGGCTCGTCTCGTTCCGCATCAGCGCGGGGATCTCGGCGCGCGAGTCGCGCATCGAGGAGAAGACGCGCGTGATCTCGCAGGTCAGCAAGCTCGCCGAGGGCTATCGCCGCCGCCAGGCCGAGCGGCAGGCGATCGAGGCGCGCCTCAAGGGCCCGCCCGTCCAGCTCATGAGCCACATCTCGCAGACGGGCGCGTCGCTCCAGGTCGAGGTCACGGACCTGCGGCCCTCCAGCGCGCCGAGCGAGCTCGAGGGGATGCGCGAGGAGGCCGTCGAGGTCAACGTCGCCCGCATCGACCTCGGCCGCCTCGCCCGGCTCATGCAGGCGCTCGAGCGCGGCCCCGGCGTCGTGAAGGTCCGGCGCGTGCGGGTCACGACGAGGTCGGACGACCCCGCGCTCGTCGACGCCACGCTCGTCGTCTCCACGTACCAGCTCAAGGCGTAGCGGGTGACCGGCCCATGAAGATCGACTGGAAGTTCTGGAAGGCCCGGGACTGGAACGTCTGGAAGCCCCGCCTCCTCTACGGCGCGTTCGCCGTCGCCGCGTTCGCGCTCGCGCTCCGCTGGACGTTCCCCGGCGAGGCGGTGAAGGAGCGGCTCATCATGGAGGCCGGCGCGCGGGGCTGGCAGGTCGACATGGCCGACGTCGGGCCGGCCGGCGTGCTCGGCGTACGCGCAGAAGGCGTCCGGCTGGAGGACTCCACCGGCCTCAAGATCTCGCTCGACGCGCTCGGCGCGTCGCTGAAGGTCCTCCCGCTCCTGACCGGAAAGCGCGTGCTGGCGTTCGACGCCCGCGTGTTCCAGGGCACGATCGAGGGCACCGCGGACCTCTCCGGGGACGCCCGCGCCGTCGTCGCGCGCGTGGACGGCGTCGATCTCGCCCAGGCGCCTCCGCTCAAGGCGGCGACGGGCGTGGATCTCACCGGCAAGCTCGGCGGCACGGTCGACGTCGTCGTCCCGGCCGGCCCGAACGACAAGCCCACCGGCCGGATCGACCTCGCGGTCGCGGGCGCCGGCGTGTCGGGAGGGAAGCTCCCCCTCCCCGGCATGGACGCCGCGCTGCCGCTCCAGAAGATCGCGCTCGGCGCGATCACGCTCAAGGTGAAGCTCGACGGCGGGAAGGCGATCGCGGAGAAGCTCGAGGCGAAGGGCGGCGACGCGGAGCTCTCCGCGGACGGCCTCTCCCTGCAGGTCGCCGGCCAGCCGCGGCTCGAGTACGCCCCGCTCTTCGGGAAGGCGAAGATCCGGCTGCAGCCGGCGTTCTGGTCGCGGAGCGGGATGTCGCAGTACCAGTCGCTCGCGGAGATGGCGAAGGGGCCCGACGGCGCCTACAGCCTGCAGGTGTTCGGGAGCCTCGGCCACCCCCGCGTCGCCGTCGCGCCGAACGCGCAGTAGCGGCTACGCGGAGGCCACGTCCGGCTTCGGTCCGGTGACGCGCGGCGCGGGCGGCCGCGCCCTCGCCCGGGCCCGGCCCCGCGGCTTCACCATGTGGCGCCGCCGCAGGCGCGGCAGCTCGAGCAGGATCTCGGCGGTCCGGCGCGGGCACTCGAGCTGCGGGCAGTGCCCGCAGTCCGGCACCGGGTGGTAGCGGACGCGCGGCAGCTTCTCGAGGAAGAACGACCGGCAGCCCTCCGGGATGAAGCGGTCGTTCTCCCCCCAGATCAGCACGGACGGGCACTCGACCCGGGCGAGCTCCTCCTCGGAGAGGAAGTCCTCCGCCTCGAGCGTCGCGACGAGCTGCAGGACGGAAGGCGCGCGCATCATCCGCCGGATGTCGCCCTTGACGAAGCGGGCCCCGAACGGCGGGTGGTGGAACACCCTCGTCACGAGCTGCTGCGCGGCGTCCGCCTCCTCCCCGGCGAGGATCCGGCCGAAGTCGGTCCAGTCCTCGGCGTTGAGCGCGGGGCCGCCGGGGTTCAGGAGGGCGATCCCTCGTGCCAGGTCGGGCCGGCGCGCCGCGAGCTTCGCGGCGATCCAGCCTCCCATCGAGTTCCCGGCGAGGTAGGCGCCGCCGGGCGCGATCCGCTCGACGAACGCCTCCGCGGCGTCGAGCAGCTCCCCGAAGCGGAGGAAGGACTTCCCGCTGGGCGGCTGCGACCACCCGTAGCCCGGCAGGTCCGGCACCACGACGCGGTACCCCTCGCGCAGGGGCGGGATGACGGCGTGGAAGGAGGAGGCCGAGGCGCCGAGCCCGTGGAGCAGGATCAGCGTCGGCGGGGGCCGGCGCAGAGCGGGAGCCGCCGCGGGCCCCCGCTGCCAGGGCAGGCGCGGGATCGACAGCGCCCGCTCGCGCGCCGCGTCCTCGAGCGGAGCGAACTCCGCGTACCAGACGCGGGAGCCCGTGACGGTCGTCTCGCGGAGGGCCGCGCCGGCGCGGCGCCACTGCAAGGCCAGGAGATGCTGGAGGAGCTGCAGCACGCTCCTAAACCTTGAACCTCCCCACGCGTTCCGCCAATGCCTTCGCGCGACCGCCGAGCCGCTCGGCGACGCCGGACAGGCCCTCGACCGCGGTGTCGTGCTGGCCCGCCGACTCGGAGAGCGCCTGGAGCGCGTCGCGGACCCGGCGGGTCGCCGCGTTGTGGCTCTCCACCGCACGGGTGATCTCGGTGATCATCCGCTCCAGGCGGGAGAGGCTCTCGAGCTGCCGCTTGCCCACGCCGGACTGCTCCTCCAGCGCCCGCGCGACCTGATCCGCCATCGTGCTGGCGCTCCGCGAGACCGAGTTCACGGCGGCGACGCTCCGCCCGACGAGCTGGACCGCCTGCGCCGCCGCGCGGGTCCCGCTCGTCACCGACTCGACGAGCTGCGAGATCTCGCGCGAGGACACGACGTGCGCGTCGACGGCGGCGCGGATCGCCGCCGCCGTCTCGCGGCCCTGGCCGGTCGAGCGCCGGATGCGCTCGAGCGCCTCGAGCGAGTTCCGCGCGAGCTGAACGCCCTCCCCCGCCAGCCCGTCGCCGCGATCGATGAGGGCCGCGGTGCCCTCCACGTCCTCGCGCACTGCGTGGATGATGTCGCCGATGGACTTCGTCGAGCGGGCGATCTGGGCGGCGAGCTCGCGGATCTGATCCGCGACGACCGCGAACGCCTTGCCGTGCTCGCCCGCCTGCGCCGCGATGATGGACGCGTTCAGCGAGAGCAGGTTCGTCCGGCCCGCCACCTCGGCGATGAAGTCGACCACCTGGTCGATGTCGTCGGAGCGCCGCCCGAGGACGGTGATCCGCCGGTGCGCGTCGGACACCGCCTGGCGGAGCGTCTCGATCCCGTGCACGGTCTCCTCGACCACGCCGCCGGCGCGCTCCGCGAGCTCCGCCACGTTCGCGGCGGTCGCCTCGCTCTCTCCGGCGGCCTGCTCCAGCGCGGAGACCGAGGCGCGCACCGAGGCGAGCGAGCCGCCCGCGTGACCGGCGAGCCCCTCGAGCTCGACCAGCGTCCCCTCGGCCTCCCGGCCCGCCATCCCGAGCTGGGCGACGTCGGCCCCGGCGGAGGACATCGCGTGCTCGAGCTCGGAGCCCTCGCGGCGCACCTCGTCGAGCGCGCTCGCCATGTCGCTCACCGCCGCGGTCGTGGCGGACACGTACTCGGAGAGCCCGCCCACGCGCCGCGAGACGAGCGCTACCGACCCCTCCATCGCCTCCACCGCCGCCTGCACCGCGACGACGCCGGCGCGCTGGTCGAGGGCGCCGCGGCGGACGCGGTCGCCGATCGCGGTCGTCTCGCGCGCCCCGACCGACACGCTCTCCGTCGCGCCCTGCACGTCGACGACGAGCCCCTTGAGGCCCTCGGCCATCCGGCGGAAGTCGGAGGCGAGCTGGCCCATCTCGTCACGCGAGATCGTCGGCGGGCTCGCGGTGAGATCCCCCGACGCGATCCGATCGGCGGCGCGGCCGAGCGTTCGGAACGGCAGCGTGATCGCGCGCGCGGCGACCCAGGCGAGCAGCGCGGCGACGCCGTACACGGCGACGACCGTGCCGAGCTGCGCGGACCAGAACGCGCGGCGGCGATCCCAGAGCGGCTCCTCCGGGAGCCACGAGACGACCGTCCCGCCGGCGGGGGTGTGGCGCGAGACGAGCCACCCGTCCGCGAGGCGCCGCTCGCCGTCCAGCGCGGCCGCCGCGTCCTGGAACGGCAGCCGCCCGGCCCCGAACCGCGTCACGATCGCGCCGGAGGGCCCGAGCAGCGCCGACGGCGCGGCCGTGACGAGCCACACGTGCTCGGCGATCTGGGGATCGGTGCGTGAGCCCATGGCGGCGATCGCGCTCGCCTGCGCGCGCTGCGCCGCCAGGACGTACTCGCGGTCCATGTCGGCGCGGTAGCGGACGTACCCGGTCGCGGCGAACAGGAGGACGCCGATCGTGTTGAGCCCGAAGCCGAGGACCAGGATCTTTCCCCGGACGGTGCCCTGCCCGGCGACGTCCGCGTCGCCGCCGAGCTGCTCGCACGCGTCGGCGGCGGCGGATGCGGCGCGGGAGTACGCGAGCATGGCGGCCAGGATCGTGCTCGCGACCCCGACCGCCGCGCCGGCGGCAGCGAGGTCCGCCGGGAGGCCGCGGTCGCGCAGGAGCGCGACCATGCCGAGCGTCGTCGCCGTCCCGGCGGCGAGGACCGCGGCCGCGGTCCACGGCGGCAGCCGGTGCCCGGCGGCGGCGGCCAGGGCCGCGCGGTCCGGCGCGAGCGCGGCGCCGCGCGCGAGGGCGCGACGGAGCGGGCGCGACGCGATCCACATCGCCGCGCCGACCGCGAGGCACTCGAGCGGCACGGCGCCCAGGAACGCCAGCCGGAGCGTGTCCCTCTCGCTGGGCGAGAGCGGGAACACGGTAACCGCCACCCACCAGGCCAGGACGGAGCCGATCACGACGGTGAGCGCGACCTCGCGCAGCAGCTTCCACGTGAAGCGCATGGGGGCGCCGAGTGTAGCGCGACGGCCCGCGCGGGGCCCTCCCCAGGACCGCCCTACACGCCACGTCATGCAATGCCGCGAATCCCCATGGGAAATCGGGCGGATGCGTGGCGCGGGCTGTCAAGAAACTGGAAAACGCCCCATTGATCAAGGGCTTCGGCTTGAACTCGCCCATGGGGTCGTGATATCGCCTCGACCCATGCGCATCCGCCGCCTGGACATCGTCGGCTTCAAGTCCTTCATGGACAAGACGGTCGTCGCCTTCGACGAGGGCGTCACGGGCGTCGTCGGCCCGAACGGCTGCGGCAAGTCCAACGTCGCCGACTCGATCCGCTGGGTCCTCGGCGAGCAGTCCGCGCGCCACCTGCGCGGCCGCTCGATGGAGGACGTGATCTTCAACGGGTCCGAGTCGAAGCCGCCGCTCTCGATGGCGGAGGTGATGCTCACCTTCGTGAACGATCGCCCGAGCGAGCTGCCCCCGGCGTACCAGGGCTTCGGCGAGATCACCGTCGGCCGCCGGCTCTTCCGCACGGGAGAGTCCGAGTACCTCGTGAACGGGGTGCAGGCGCGGCTCATGGACGTGAACGACATCTTCTTCGGCTCGGGCGTCGGCCGGACCGCCTACTCGATCATCGAGCAGGGCCGCATCGGCCAGATCGTTTCCGCCCGGCCCGAGGACCGCCGCGCCATCATCGAGGAGGCGGCGGGCATCACGAAGTACAAGAAGCGCCGCGAGGCCGCCGAGCGGAAGATGGAGGCGACGCAGGCGAACCTGATGCGGGTCGCGGACATCGTCCAGGAGCTCGGCAAGCAGCTCGAGTCCCTGAACCGCCAGGCGCGCAAGGCCGAGAAGTACAAGGCCCTCCGGGCGCGGATCCGCGAGCTCGACCTCCGCGCCGCCGCGATCCGGTACCTCGAGCTCACCGCGACGCGCCGGGCCGCCGAGGAGCGCCACGCCGCGCTCAAGGCCGAGGAGGTCGAGCTGTCCGCCCGCCTCGCCGAGCTCGACGGGCTGCTCGAGGCGGACCGCGCGCTCACCGCCGAGAGCGAGGCCCGCCTCGGCGAGCTCACGTCGAAGGAGCACGAGCTCGAGAGCGCGGCGCGCGTGTCGGAGGTCTCCGTCGAGGCCGCCGCCCGCGAGCTCGAGCAGATCGCGGAGCGCACCCGCGCCCAGGCCGCCGAGGTGGAGGGGCTGAAGGCGCAGGCGGAGGCGCTCGCGGAGGAGCGCGAGGCGCTGCTCCGGCAGCGCGACGACCTGCAGTCGCTCGTCACGTCGGACGAGGGCCGCCTCGGCGAGGCCGAGGTGGCGCTCCGCGAGGCGGGCCGGGAGCAGGGCGCGCTGCAGTCCGAGGCGGACCGCGCCCGCGCCGCCGCCGCGACGGCGGTCTCCGAGGCGATGTCGCACAAGAGCCAGCTCGCGCACGTGGAGCGACAGCGGCAGGACCTCCGGCTCCGTCTCGACCGGAACCGCACCGAGGCCGACGCGCTCGCGCAGCGCGCCGGGGAGCTCGACACCGCGCGGTCGCGGTACGTCGAGACGCTCGGCCAGACCCGGCAGCTCAAGCTCCGGCTCGACGAGCAGCGCGGCGCGCAGGAGGACCTGCTCGAGCGCACGCGGGCCGAGTTCATCCAGAACGAGGCGAAGCTCATCACGCTGCGCGAGGAGCTCGCCGAGAAGCGCTCGCGCCTGCAGAGCCTCCTCGAGATCGTCCGGAACTACGAGGGCTACGGGCGCGGCGTCCGGAGCCTCATGACCCGCGCCGGGCAGGGCGAGGGGCGCGACCGCGGGATCTTCGGGCTCGTGGCGGACGTCGTCTCCGCGCCGGCGGACTACGAGAACGCCGTCGAGGCGGTGCTCGGCGAGCGCCTCCAGTACGTCATCGTCGAGAGCCACTCGCAGGGCGTCGAGGCCATCGACTACCTCAAGACCGCCGCCGAGGGGCGCGCGTCGCTCATCCCCATGGCCCGACTCCGCGAGGCGGAGGCCGGCGCCGGCGCCGAGCTGGACCGGAGCCACCCGGGCGTCGTCGCGCGCTGCCTCGACGTGGTGCGCTTCGATCCGTCGTACGAGAAGGTGGTCCGCTTCCTCCTCGGCGACGCGCTCATCGTGCGCGACCTCCCGTCCGCGCTCGAGATCTGGCAGCAGACCGGCGAGAAGCGCACGCTCGTGACGCTCGACGGCGAGGTGCTCGACCCGTACGGCGTCGTCACGGGCGGCCCGCTCGAGGGCGAGGGGCACGGCGCGCTGCAGCGCCGCCGCGAGGTGCAGGAGCTCGAGGAGACCGTCCGCGCGTTCGAGGCGGAGTTCTCGCTCGCGCAGGAGCGGCACCGCACCCTCCAGGCCCGGCTGCTCCAGCTCGAGGCGGCGCTGAAGAGCCTAGACAAGGACGGCCGCGAGAAGGAGCTCGCGCTCCTCGACCAGGAGAAGGACCTCGCGCGCGTCGGGGAGGAGCTCGTGCGCGTGGGCGACCGGATGGGCGCGCTCGACGCCGAGCGGTCGCAGCTCGAGGAGACGCTCGCGTCCCTCGCCCGCGAGGAGGAGGAGCACCGCATCGCCGCCGCGACCGCCGAGGCGGAGCAGGCGCGGTGCGAGGAGCGGGCCCGCGACGCGATGGCCCGGCTCGAGCTGACCCGCGTGCGGGGCGACGTGCTCACCGCGGAGCTGATGAACCTCAAGGTGAAGGTCGCCGCGGACGCGGAGCGGCGCGAGGGCATCGGCTCCGCGCTGAAGCGCATCGACGACGCGCGCCGCGAGGTGGACGAGCGCCGGGGCCGGCTCTTCGCGGCCCTCTCGGAGGCGAACGCTCGCGCCGGGGAGCTGCGCGGCCGCCTCGAGGGGACTCGCGTCGACCTCGATCGCCTCGGCGAGGATCTCGCGGGGGTGCGGGGCGAGCTCGCGCGCGCGCGCGAGGCGCACGAGGCGATCGCGACCGGCTCGCGCGCCCGCGAGGCCGAGGGCCGCGAGCTGCGCGCCCGCGGCGAGGGCGTGCGGGAGGCTTCCGCGGAGGCGGCGCTCACCGTCCGCGAGCAGGCGCTCGAGCTGGCGCACCTCGAGGAGCAGACGCGCGACCGGTGCCAGGCCGAGCTCAAGTGGGAGGTGGCGCGCTTCCACCTCGAGAAGCCGCCCGGGGACGAGGAGCGCCAGGAGCTCGACGACCTCAAGGCCCAGGCCGAGCGGATGGGCGCCATCAACCTCACCGCCATCGAGGAGTACGACGAGCTCAAGAAGCGGCACGAGTTCATGAGCGAGCAGAAGGGCGATCTCGAGCGCTCCATGGCGGACCTCAAGGCCGCGATCGTGAAGATCAACCGCGCGAGCCGGGAGCGCTTCCAGGAGACGTTCGACCGCGTGAACGAGAAGTTCCAGGCGGTCTTCCCGCGCCTGTTCAACGGCGGCCGCGCCGGCCTCGTCCTCACCACCCCCGAGGGGGACGGCGAGCACGGCGTCGAGATCTTCGCGCAGCCGCCCGGCAAGAAGCTCCAGAGCGTCAACCTGCTCTCCGGCGGCGAGAAGGCGCTCACCGCCGTGTCGCTCATCTTCGCCATCTTCCTCATCAAGCCGACGCCGTTCTGCCTCCTGGACGAGGTCGACGCCCCGCTCGACGACGCCAACGTCGGCCGCTACAACGAGATGGTGAAGGAGATGAGCAAGAACTCGCAGTTCATCCTCATCACCCACAACAAGCGGACCATGGAGATGGTCGACACGCTCTACGGGGTGACGATGGAGGAGCCGGGCGTCTCGAAGCTCGTCTCGGTCCGCCTCTCCGAGCGGGCGCGCGAGGCCGCCGCGGCGTAGGCCGGCGGCGAGCCGCCGCCCCAACCCATTCGTTGACCGCCGGCGCTGGGAGCCCTATACCCTCGGGCTCCCAGCGCTTTTTTCGCGCCTCGGAGCCCTCCGTGATCCCGCTCGCCCTGACCACGAACGACGCCATCGCCGTGGCGATCGTCGCCGCCCTCCTGCTGCTCCTCCTCGTCGCCGCGGTCCGGCTCGCGCGGAAGCGGCGCGGCCCGCCCGGCCCGCCCGCGCCGCAGGCCGAGATCGAGCGCGAGCTCGAGGGCGCGGAGCTGCCGCCCGCGCCGCCCGCGGAGGACCTCGCGCGCGGCGCGACCGAGGAGGACGCTGCGGAGGCGCTCCGGCGCGCGCGCCGCGAGAAGGCGCCGGCCGTGCCGCAGGTCCCGCCGGGCGCGACGCCCGAGGAGGCCCGCGGCGCGCGCGAGGCCGACGAGGCCCGCAAGAAGGAGGAGTACCGCCGCAAGAAGGAGGCGGAGCGGCTCGACCGCGAGCGGCGCGCCCGCGAGCGCGAGGAGGCGGAGCAGCGGGCGCGCGAGGAGGCCGCGCAGGCGGCCCGCGAGGCGGAGGAGGCGCGGCGCCGCGCCGAGGAGGAGGAGCGCCGGAAGGCGCAGGCCGAGGCGGGCCGGACGCTCGCGGCGGGGCTCGAGAAGACCCGCGGCGGCTTCATGGCGCGCATCAACGCGCTCTTCTCCGGCGGCAAGCTCGTCGACGACGCCGTGCTCGCGGATCTGGAGGAGGTCCTCTTCACGGCCGACATCGGCGTGAAGACCGCGACGCGCCTCATCGAGTCGGCGCGGGAAAAGGTCCGGAAGAAGGAGCTCTCCGATCCCGAGAAGCTGAAGCGCGCGCTGCGCGACGAGATCGCCCGGATCCTGGCGCTCGACGGCGTGGCCGACGGCGCCGGCGCGCCGATCCAGGTCGGCGAGGCGCGGCCCTGGGTGATCATGGTGGTCGGCGTGAACGGGTCGGGGAAGACCACCACCGTCGGGAAGCTCGCCTCGAAGCTGCAGGCCGCCGGCCACAAGGTGCTGCTCGGCGCCGGCGACACCTTCCGGGCCGCCGCCGGGGAGCAGCTCGAGATCTGGGCGGAGCGCGTCGGCGCGCCCATCGTCCGCGGCAAGGAGGGCGGCGACCCCGCGGCCGTCTGCTTCGAGGCCGTCCAGAAGGGGGCGCAGGACGGGGTCGACGTCGTGCTCTGCGACACCGCCGGCCGCCTCCACACGAAGACGCCGCTCATGGAGGAGCTGAAGAAGGTGAAGCGCGTCATCGGGAAGGCGGCCGCGGGCGCGCCGCACGAGGTCCTCCTCGTCCTCGACGCGACCAACGGCCAGAACGCCATCGCCCAGGCGCGGCAGTTCAACGAGGCCCTCGGCGTGACGGGGATCGCCCTGACCAAGCTCGACGGCACCGCGAAGGGCGGCGTCGTCATCGGGATCTGCGACGAGCTCAGGATCCCGGTACGCTACGTGGGCGTGGGCGAGACGGTCGCGGACCTGAAGCCGTTCGCCCCCCGCGAGTTCGTCGAGGCGCTCTTCGAGTGACGACCCCGTTCCAGGTGTACCTGCTCGACGTCGACGGCACGCTCGTGCACTGCGGCGGTGCGGGACGGCGCTCGCTCGAGCGGTCGCTCGCCGATCACTGCGGCCCGTTCGACGGCGCGCTCGCGGGACTCCACCTCGACGGGATGACCGACCGCCTGATCGTCCGCGAGGCGCTCGGGCTGCTGGGGTATCCGTTCAGCGACGAGCGGTGCGACGACGTCCTCGCGCGCTACCTCGTCCACCTCGAGGGCGAGATCGCCGCCCCCGGGTACGAGGTGCTGCCCGGGGTCGTGGAAGCGCTCGAGGCGCTCCGCGCCCGCGCCGCGGCGTACGGGCTCTGCACGGGCAACGTCGTCGGCGGCGCACGGGTGAAGCTCGCCCGCGGCGGCCTCGATGGCTACTTCGACTGGGGCCCGAGGGCCATTGCCGGGTTCGCGTCCGACGGCGAGGCGCGGGAGCGGATCGTCCTCGCCGCCCTCCGCCGCGCCTCGGCGCGCCTCGGCCGCTCCCTCGACCCGCGCGAGGCGCTCGTCGTCGGCGACACCCCTCGCGACGTGGACGCCGCCCACCTCGCGGGCTGCCCGGTGCTCGGCGTCGCCACCGGCCGGTACGCCGCCGCCGCCCTCCGCGCCGCCGGCGCGGACTTCGTCGTGCCGACGCTGGCGGACCCGGAGGCGCGGCGTCTCCTCGGAGCCCCTCCCCCGCCTTGACCGGCTGCGCCGCGCCGGGCTATGGCTCCATTTCCGACACCCGACCACAAGGGGCAGGCCGATGACGACCGCGCGCGCGAGGCAGGGTTCCGGCTCCGGGCAGGACCTGCCGTCCCTGGACGGCCCGCGGCTCCGCGCGATCCCGGCGGGCCGGGAGCACGTCCAGCAGATCCAGTCCTGCTTCCTCGGCGCCCCCGACTACTTCGCCCGGACCGAGGGCGGCCCGCCGGGCGCCCACGCCGCCGAGCAGCTCGTGTCCGAGGCCGAGGCGGACGACACGCGCCGGGTCTACGCGCTCGTCCCGCACACCGGCGGGCCCGCGGTCGGCGTGCTCGACCTGTACCTTCATCATCCCGAGCCCGGGACGGCGCACATCGGCCTGCTCCTGTTCCGCGAGGCGTGCCAGGGGCTCGGCTACGGCAAGGAGACCACCGCCGCGCTCGAGCACGCGCTGGTACGGGCGGGGTTCTCGACGCTGCGGCTGTCGATCGGAGACGAGAACCCGGGCGCGAAGGCGTTCTGGGAGCGCCTCGGGTTCGCCGAGGTGGGCCGGCTCGAGCGCGGCGTCGGCATCTACGAGAAGCGGCTGGAGTGAGAGGGTCGCGAGCGCTCGCGCGTCTCGAGGCGACCCCTTCGAAGCCGGAAAAGAGGACCGCCGCGCCCGGAGCTCCGGACGCGGCGGCAGTCGAGTCGGTGACGCCGGGGGCCGGGGGCCCGACTACTCGGTCGGGGTCGGCGCCGGGGCGAGCACCCGGACCCACCGGATGACGCGACCGCGGAGGCCCTCGTAGAGGCTCGCGAGGCCGACGTAGCCGAAGCCGACCTGGAAGAGCACGAGGAACGGCAGCGAGTAGTAGACCTCGCGCTCGATGAGGTACAGCACGCCATACGTCATGTAGGCGGCGAGCCCGAGCTCGACGATCGGCTGGAAGGTGACGGCCGCCTTGTAGCGCTTCTTCGCCACGGACTCGCCCGCGCCCTTCACGCCGTGCTTCGGCGTGCGCGTGAACGCGGTCTCGTAGCCCATGAGCGCCTCGACGACGGCGCGTGCCTGGTTGACCGAGAGGCCGATCCCGAGCGCCATGACGAGGGGCAGGTACTTGATCTGCTCCCAGGTGGTCCGGCCCTGCTCGCGCTGGCTCGCGGCGTAGAACGCGACGACGCTGAAGGTCGCCGCCGCGAAGAACGGGATGTCGAGGAAGAGCACCTCGTACCAGCCGTGCGAGACTCGCACGACCACCGTGATCGGCAGCAGGATCGCGAGCGGGATCATGAGCAGGTAGGCGAGGTTCGCGGTGAGGTGCATCACCGCCTCGTGCTTCACCTCGCGCGGGAGGTCCGACTTGAGCAGCCGCGGCAGCAGCTTGAGCGCGGTCTGGATCGAGCCCTTCGCCCAGCGGTGCTGCTGGCTCTTGAACGCGTTCATCTCCACCGGCACCTCCGCCGGCGTGACGATGTTCGGGAGGTAGACGAAGCGCCAGCCGGCGAGCTGCGCGCGGTACGAGAGATCGAGGTCCTCGGTCAGCGTGTCGTGCTGCCAGCCGCCGCCGGCCTCGATCGCCGCCCGCCGCCAGATGCCGGCGGTGCCGTTGAAGTTGAAGAAGCGGCCGGAGCGGTTGCGGGCGGTGTGCTCGATGACGAAGTGGCCATCGAGGAGGATCGCCTGCGCCTGGGTGAGGATGGAGTACGCGCGGTTCAGGTGGCCCCAGCGCGCCTGCACCATCCCGACGCCCGGGTCGGTGAAGAAGTGCACGGTGCGGTGGAGGTAGTCCGGCTCCGGGATGAAGTCCGCGTCGAACACGGCGACGAACTCGCCCTTCGCGATCTTGAGGCCGTTCTCCAGCGCGCCGGCCTTGAAGCCCTTCCGGTCGGTCCGGTGGACGTAGACGATGTCGAGGCCCAGCGCGCGGTGCCGCTCGACGCAGGCGCGGGCGATGCCCTGGGTCTCGTCGGTCGAGTCGTCGAGGACCTGCACCTCGAGGAGGTCGCGCGGGTACTCGATCCGCGCCACGGCGTCGATGAGCCGCTCGGTGACGTAGAGCTCGTTGAAGATGGGGAGCTGGATCGTGACGCGCGGGAGCGTGTCGAACCGGCTCTTCGGCGTCGGCAGCCGGAACTTGTGCCGGTAGTACAGGTACGCCATCGCGTAGCGATGCGCGCCGAAGACCGACAGGACCGCGAGCAGCAGGGCGTACCCGACGACGACCGAAAGCTCGAGAGGGCTCATCTTTGTGTGTATGTGCGCCTTGGCGGGCGCCTCCGGAGAGGGCCCGGCATCGCAATCCATGGGCCACGGCCCCACCCGTCCGAGGCCGGTCGAAATCGCGCGGACTGTAGCAGCCCGGTCCGCGAAGTCAATTGGCCAAAACCTGCGGACCCGCTGGCAAAAGTGCGCGCTGGCGCGACCGAGGCATCACGGACGGAGAAGGTCCGTGACGCGCACGCCTTGCACGCGAGGCGAGCACCCCTGCTCGGGAACCGCGACACGCCTGCCAGGGTCCGCTCGGAGGGGCGAGGATCGCCCGGGAGGGCGGGTCACTCGCCCTTCGCGGTCACGCCGCGCGGCTTCGGCTCGGACGACGCCCGGATGATGTCCGCCGCGCGCAGGTAGTCCAGGGCGGTCTTGAGCTGGAAGTCGGCGGTCGGTGCGGCCGCGGCCGTGGACGCCGGGACCACGTCGTTCTTGAGGTGTCCCTTGAGATCGCGCTCGGCCACGAGGACGTCCTCGGGCCGGGCCGGCAGCGCGACGTCGGCCACGACGACGTCCGGCGTGATCCCGAGCTCCTGGATCGACCGCTTCCGCGGCGTGTAGTAGCGCGCCACGGTGAGCTTCAGCCCCGAGCCATCGCCGAGCTCGACGATGGTCTGGACGGATCCCTTCCCGAACGTCTGCGTCCCCATGATCACCGCCCGGCCGTTGTCCTGGAGCGCACCCGCGACGATCTCGCTCGCGCTCGCGGTCCCCCGGTTCACGAGGACGATGATCGGGTACGGAGGCTCGGTCCCCTTCTCGTGCGCGCGCCAGACCTCGACGTTGCGCTTGCCCCGGCCCTCGGTGGAGACGACGGTGCCGCCGGCGAGGAACACGTCGGAGACCGACACCGCCTCGTCGACCAGGCCGCCGGGGTTGTTGCGGAGATCGAGCACGAGGCCGCGGATCTCGCCGCGAAGCGCCGCGCGGCCGTCCGCGAGGGCCTTCTCGAGGCCGCGCCCGGTCCGCTCCTGGAAGGACTTGAGCCGAACGTAGAGGTACCGGCGATCGGCGTCGAGCACCCGCGAGTCGACGCTCTGCGTCCGGACGCGATCCCGCACCAGCGTGAGCTTCTGCGGCGACGCGAAGCCGTCGCGCATGATCTCGAGGACGCAGCGGGTCCCGGCGGGCCCCTTCATCCGGCGGGTCACCTCGTCGACGCCGAGGTCCTTCGTCGGCGCGCCGTCGACGGTCACGATGCGATCGCCCGGCCTGATGCCGGCGCGCTCGCCCGGGGAATCCGCGACGGGCGACACCACCGTCACCTCGCCGCTCGCGCGCGTCACCTCGATGCCGAGGCCGTCGAACTCGCCCGTCGTCTCGTCGCGGAGCTGCGCGTACACGTCCGGGCGCATGAACTGGGAGTGCGGATCGAGCTGCGCCATCATGCCGTCGATGGCGCCGTAGACGAGATCCTTCTCGGCCACGTCCTCCACGTACGAGTTCTCGATGTGCGAGAGGACGTCCGCGAAGACGTCGAGCGGCCGGTACGCCGAGGCGTCGGGCTTCCGCGCGGCGGCGGCGACGTGATCCGTGACGAGCCCGGCGAAGAAGGCGAGCCCGATGGCGGCTGCGACGGCGATCCGCTTCATGGAGGGGATTGTAGCCGATCCACCTTCAGGCCCCGCCGGGCGTGCCCGGGTCACCGCGCCGCGGAGAGCCACTGCGCGGGATCGACGGGCCTCCCGCGCTCCCGGATCTCGAAGTAGAGGTAGGGCCCCTTGAGCGACCCCGAGTCGCCGACGGTCCCGAGTACCGCGCCGGCCTCGACGTCCTCCCCCATCGCGGTCTGCATGCTCGCGAGGTGCGCGACCAGCGTGTGGTAACCGTCGCCGTGATCCACGATCACGATGTTCCCGTAGCCCTTGAACCACCCCGCGTGGACCACCCTTCCCGGGGCGATGGCGCGGACGGGCGCCCCGGCGGGCGCGGCGATGTCGACGCCGTTCTGCACCGTGATGGTGTTGAACTTCGGATTCACCACCTTGCCGAACCCGACCGAGATCGTGCCCGCGGCCGGGAGCGGGAGCCTCCCCCGGTGAGTGGCGAACCCGCTGGGGGCGGCGCCGGCCCGCGCCGGGGGGAGCGTCGCGACGAACTCCGCGAGCTTCCTGGACTGCTGCGACGCCTCCGCGGCGGCGCGCTCGTGGAAGCCGCGCGCGCTCCGCAGCGCCGCGAGCAGGGTCTCCCGCTCCTCGCGCCGCGCCGCGGCCTGCTCGCGCCGCTCCGTGGCCTCCTCCGCGAGCGTCGCGAGCCGCACCGCCTCGTGCTGGCGCGCCGCGCGGGCGCGCTCGCGGTCCTGCTTCGCGGCCTGCGCCTCGCCGAGGAGCGCGAGATCGCGCGAGAGGATCCGGTCCATGAGGTACCGCCGCTTCACGAGGTCGGCGAGCGAGCGGCTCGCGAGGAGGATCTGCAGCTCGCCGGTCCGCCCGAGCCGGGCGCGCGCCTCGAGCCGCGGCCGGAGCGCCGCGAGCCGGGCCTGCATCCGCGCCTGCGCCGCCGCCTCGTCCTGCCGCGCCCGCTCCAGGCTCGCCGCGGCCGCGGCCCGGGCGGCCTCGGCCTGGCGCCACCCGGCGACGGCCTCCGCGAGGGCGGTCTCGGACTCCGCGAGGGTGTCCAGCACCGAGCGCTCCTGCTGCGCGAGCATCCGGACCGCGGTCTCCTCGGCCCTGCGGCGCGCCTCGAGCGCGTCGAGCTGCGCCCGCGCGCCGGGCGCGGCGAGGGCGAGCGCGAGGACGGCCGGAGCGAGCATCGGGGCGCCTCAGGCCGAGATTCTTCGGAGCGTGCGCGCGACGGAGAGCGCGCTCCCGACGAGGCCGACGAGCGCGCCACCCGCGAGCAGCGTCGCGAGGAGCGCGGGTGGGAGGGTGTCCCGGAGCGTGAGCGCGTCCGCGACCCGCACCGCCGCCCGGAGCCGCGGGACGACCGTCGCGTGCACGGCCAGGAGCGCGCCGATGGCGAGCCCCGCCCCGAGCAGCCCCTGGACGAGCCCCTCGATGAGGAACGGCGCGGAGACGAAGCCGTCCGTCGCACCCACGAGCTTCATGATCTCGATCTCGTCACGGCGCGCGAACACCGCGAGCCGGAGCGTGTTCGAGACGAGCACGGCGGTGGCCAGGGCGAGCGCCGAGAACAGCACGACCGAGGCCGTCTTCGCCCGCGCCACGAACCGCTCCAGCGACTCGAGCCAGGTGTTCCCGTAGTCCACGTCCGCCGCTCCGGGCAGCGCGCGGAGCCGGGCCGCGAGCGCCCGCGCCTCGGCGAGCGAGATGCCGGGCGCCGCGACCTCCACCGCGTCCGGCAGCGCCCCGGGCCCGACGCCCTCGAGCACCTTCGCCTCGTCCCCGAGATCCGCCGCGAGCGTCCGGAGCGCCTCGGCGGCGGGCACCGCCCGCACCCGTCGCCCCGGCGCCGCGGCGGCCGCCGCCGCCCGGAGCGCCCCGAGGTCGGTGCCGGGGGCGAGGTACACCGAGATCTGGACCTCGCCGGCCCAGGACGCGAGGAGCCGCTCCGCGCCGCCGAGCGCCGCCGCGAACAGCCCCGTCGCGAAGACCGCGACGAAGATGGTCGCGGTGCCCACCAGGGCGACGTACGGGCCGCGCGCCATCGCCTGCAGGGCGCGGCGGGTGAAGTAGATCGGGCGGAGCGCCATCGCTACGCCCCCGCCGCCCGCCGGACCGAGTCGCCGTCGGAGAGGAGCCGCCCGCGGTCGAGCACGACGACGCGTCGCTTGTAGCGCTCGAGGAGCGACCGGTCGTGGGTCGCGACCACCACGGTCGTCCCGCGGGCGTTCGCGGAGTTGAGCAGCTCCATCACCTCGAGCGTCCGCTCGGCGTCGAGGTTGCCGGTCGGCTCGTCCGCGAGGAGGAGCGCCGGGTCGGGGGCGAGCGCGCGCGCGACGGCGACGCGCTGCTGCTCGCCGCCCGAGAGCGAGGGCGGGAACTTGTCGGCGCGGTGCTCGAGCCCGACCGAGCGGAGCAGCGCCTTCACCCGGCGCCGGATCTCCTTCGCCGCGAGCGCTTGCACCTCGAGGGGCAGCGCGACGTTCTCCGCCACGGTGCGCTGGGGCAGGAGCTTGAAGTCCTGGAAGACGACGCCGATGTTGCGGCGCAGGTACGGGACGGCGCCCGCGCGGATCTTCGCCACGTTCTTGCCGAAGAGCAGGAGCTGGCCGCTGGTCGCGGGCTCGTCGCAGAAGACGAGCTTGAGCAGCGTGGACTTCCCGGCGCCGGACGCGCCGGTGAGGAAGACGAACTCGCCCTTGTCGATCTCGAGCGACACGTCCTGGAGCGCCGGGCCGTCCCCCGGATACTCCTTGGTGACGTGGAAGAGCTGGATCACGGAGGGTGCGCGCTCGCGTCCGCGGCTCCGCCGACCTACTTCCGCTCGCCGAGGTCCTCGGCGAGGTACGACAGGATCACCTCGTCGAGGCTCTTCTCGCTGATGAGGTCCTCGCCGAAGAGCGTCTCCGCGCCGTCGTTGCGAAGGACCGGCGCGGGCTGCTGGCGCGCCGCGAGGACCTCTGGCGGCAGGGCCGGCGCCTCGCGCTTCGCGGGCAGGTGCACCCCCTGCTGGAGCTGGACGGCGCGGCCGTCGGCGTGGATCTGGCCGGGCTGGAACGACTGCGCCTGCTGCGCGTTCATCGCGTCGATGTCGTCGTAGACGCCGTTGATGAGGTTGCGCAGCATCTCCTTGTGCTGCTCCTCCATCAGCTCGCGCACGACCTGGGCGAGGTTCTCCGCGCCGACGATGTCGGCGTACGACGTCTTCTTCGACGCGAGGATGTTCCCCCCGACGAAGAGGTGCGTGATGATGTGGGGGTTCTCCAGGCCCGAGTCCTCGGTCTGGATGTGGTACATCTTCCCCTTGTGCTTGATGTTGTGGTTGAACCCCACAACCATCTTCTTGGGATCGCCCGCCATCCGGCCGACTGTACCGCCGCGACCGTCCCCCAGCAAGCGCACGGGCCGTCGAAATCCCCTCTCCGTCCGCCCAGCTAGCTCGGCTGGCTGGAGCGCGGGACGCCCCGCTCAGACATCCACGTGCTCGGCGCTCGTGACGGCGCGGCCGAGGAACCGGCCCGCGACGGCGAGGAACTTCTCCGGCACGTCGGTGACGAGGAAGTCGTGGCGTCCGGCGCCCCCCGGCGCGTCGCCGAGCCGCTCGCGCACCTCGGCCGCGATGGCCTCGGCGCTGTCGACCAGCACGACGCCCGGGACCTCGAGCGCGATCGCCGCCTTGAGCAGGGGGTAGTGCGTGCAGCCGAGGACGAGGGTGTCGATGCCGGCGCCGCGGAGGGGCGCGAGGTAGCGAGCGACGACGCCGCGGACGATCGCGTCGCCGGGATCCGTCCAGCCCTCCTCGGCGAGCGGCACGAACAGCGGGCAGGCGCGCGCGATCACCTCGGCCCCCTCTCGCGCGCGCCGGATCGCGGACTGGTACGCGCCGGAGGACACGGTCCCCTGCGTGCCGATGACGCCGATCCGACCGGTGCGCGACGCCCGGGCGGCGACCCGCGCGCCCGGCTCGACGACCCCGAGCACCGGCACCGCAAGCTCGGCCCGGAGCGCCGGGAGCGCGACCGCGGAAGCCGTGTTGCAGGCGACGACGAGGAAGTCGATCCCGCGGCGCGCGAGGACGCGCGCGTTCCGGAGCGAGTACTGCGTGACGGTCTCCGCGGACTTCGTGCCGTACGGCACGCGGGCGGTGTCGCCGAGGTAGATGGTGTCCGCGGAGGGGAGCGCGTCGAGGATCGCGCGGTGGACCGTCAGCCCGCCGACGCCGGAGTCGAAGATGCCGATGCGTGACACGGCGCGGAGTCTACTCCCGTCGGGGCTCGCGCGCTCGCCGAGCCGCGCGGAGGAAAGGCGAGAGGGCGCGGCCCCGATGGCCCGCGCCCTCCCCGGGAACCACGCGACGCTGCCCTACGGCTTCGCCGTCACCGCCGTCGCCGTCGTCGCCAGCGCCTTCGCGCGGCCCGTGCCCGCCGGCGCCGCGGCCGCCGGGCAGAACGTGTTCCCGTCGACGAGCGCGACCGCGAGGACCGACTCGGTGGCGGCGTTCACGGAGAACGAGGTCGCGGTGCAGTTCGTCGCCGTCGGGACGTACGCGCCGGCCGACGGCACGACCTCCTCGACACGCTGGAGCGTGAACGGGCCGACCGGCATCGGGAAGGAGATGGGCGTGCCGCAGACGTAGGCCGTCGTGTTCGCCGTCTCGTCGGCGACGGCGGCGACCGTGTTCGCGATCTGGTCGAACATCGAGAACCAGATGTACGAGCCGCCGGCCGTGCAGACGTTCGTCGGCGTGAAGGTGTAGTCGAGCGTCACGGTCCCCTCCGCGGGGCGAGAGTTGACGAACTGCTCGCCGCACCCGCTGCCGCTCACCGTCGGCTCGTCGCGGAGCAGGATCGTCTTCGCGGGGTCGAGCCCCTCGACGGTGAAGCGGTGCGACCCGCTCGGCACGTCGAGGACGCTGACGCCGCCCTGCGTGCAATCGAACTCCCCCACGGGCGCGTCGTCCATGAACACGTCGACGAACCGCACCCCTGCGGCGGAACACGAAGTGGTCTCCACCCCGTTCGCGAGCAGGAACGACGGCCAGCCGACGGAGACCGTGCGGGAGTTGCACGTATCGTTCGTGACGATGCAGCCCGTCCCGAGGACGGAAGCGGCGAGGAGCAGCGCGAGGCGTCTCATTGGGATTCTCCTCCAGCAGGTTCCGGCCCTTCGGGGCCCAGGCACCGTCCAGTTGAGCAACGCACGTGCCACGGGGGTTGGACGGCGAAACGGGGAGAATTATGCATTGCCGGCAGGCTTCCCGGTGCCGGCCCGGCACGATCCGTGGCGACTCCTCACACCCAGCGGGTGGGAAGATGTGAGCCGCGCCTCCCGGGAGAGATTTCGTCGCCCCGGGCGTTTTGTTCGCGAACCCCCGTCTCCGCGCCGAGAATGGCCGGGTGGGGGCCGCGCCCACCCGCGCGCCCCGTGCTAGAGGTGACCGATCCCTGCCATGACGACCGTCCCATCGCTCCTCCCCCTCCTCGCCTCTCGCCCGCCGCTCGCCGCCGCGGGCGGTGACGGGCTCGACTACCTCGAGATCGCCCGTCACTCCGGGCCGGTCGGCATCGGCGTCCTCCTGCTGCTCCTCAGCGCGTCGGCGGTGTCGTGGGCCATCATCGTGAAGAAGTGGCTCCAGATCCGGCGCGCGCAGGACGAGTCGGTGAAGTTCCTCGAGACGTTCTGGCAGTCGAAGCGCCTCGACGCGATCTACCAGGCCGCCGAGTCGCTCGTCGGCTCGCCCCTCAGCCACGTCTTCCGCGCCGGCTACGTCGAGCTCTCGAAGGTGACGGCCGGGAAGAAGGAGAACGGCGAGCCGCGCGGCATGTCCGACGAGCTCGGCGGCATCGAGAACGTCGAGCGCGCCCTCAAGCGCGCCGCCGCGTCGGAGGTGACCGCGCTCGAGCGGCAGGTGCCGTTCCTCGGCACGACCGCGAGCGCCGCGCCGTTCGTCGGGCTCTTCGGCACGGTCTGGGGCATCATGTCCGCGTTCCACGACATCTACCGCATGGGCAACGCGAACCTCGCGACGGTGGCCCGCCCGATCAGCGAGGCGCTCATCGCGACCGCCGTCGGCCTCTTCGCCGCGATCCCGGCGGTGGTGGCGTACAACTTCTTCGTCTCGAAGATCCGCGTGCTCGACAGCGAGATGACCAACTTCTCGAACGACTTCCTCAACATCGTCCGGCGGCACTTCTTCAGCTAGGAGCGAGCCGTGGCGATGTCCTCGGGCGGCGGAGGCCGCCAGACCCTCACCGAGATCAACGTCACGCCGCTCGTCGACGTGATGCTCGTGCTGCTCATCATCTTCATGGTCACCGCGCCGCTCATCCAGCAGGGCGTCGAGGTGAACCTGCCGGACGCGCGCGCGAAGCCCGTGGACGCGGAGGAGCAGAAGCTCGTCCTCTCGATCAAGCGCGACAAGACGCTGTGGCTCGGCTCGACGGAGGACGCGGCGCAGATCCCCTACGACCTGCTCGAGGACAAGCTCCGCGCGAATCCCCGGGCGCAGAAGGACCACGAGCTGTACCTCATGGCCGACAAGGGGCTGCCCTACGGGTTCGTCGTCGACGTGATGGCGACGGTGCAGCGCGCGGGGATCGTGAACGTCGGGATGATCACGAACCCCGCGCCCGAGCACGTGCGCGCGGCGCCGGAGAAGGAGGCGCGGCGTCGATGACGATCCCGGTGGCGACGGCGCTCGGGCGGCGCGACCGCTCCTGGCCGGCGATCCTCGCGTCCGCCACCGTTCACGCGGCGGTCATCGCGTGGGCGCTCACCGCCGCCTCGCGGCCGGAGCTCACGCTGGACCAGAAGCCGATCGTCGCGAAGCTCGTGCGGCTCGGGCAGAAGCGGCCGGACGAGCTGCTGCCGCGCAAGTCCTCGACGGCGCCGCCGCCCGCTCCCGCCGCGCCGACGCCGCCCGCTCCCGCGCCCGCCGCCGCCCCCGCCCCCGCCGCGCCCGCTCCCGTGGCGCCCGCCGCCAAGCCGGCGCCGGCGTCGCGGCCTGCGCTCGCCGCGAAGCCGCCGCCCCCCGCCCCGCCCGCGCACGCCTCCGGTTCCACGGCGCGCGGGAGCGGCGCGTCCGTCGCGTCGATCCTCGCGGGCGCGCGCCGGGCGCAGGAGCACGATCAGGAGCAGTGGGGCTCGCCCGACGGCGATCCGATGGGCGACGCCGATCAGGCCGCGGAGGGCGACCGGTACCTCGCGCAGGTCGTGCAGGCGCTCCGCCAGAACTACTCCGTGCCGGAGATGCTCTCGGACCGCGACCGGATGAGCCTCGAGGCGAAGGTCGTGCTCTACATCGAGTCGGACGGCCGCGTGGCGCGCTGGAACGTCGAGGCCCCGAGCGGCAACGGCCTCTTCGACGGCGCGCTCGAGCGGACCCTCTCGCGGACGCGCCGCGTCCCGCCCCCGCCGGAGGGCAGCCGCGACCAGTACCGCCGCGGCATCCTCGTCATCTTCACCCCGCGCACCCTCGGGTAGCCGACCCCCGGAGCCCCCGCCATGCCCGCCCGCCCGCTCGCGCTCGCCGCGCTCCTCCTCGCCGCCCTGCCCGCCCTCGCGGAGGACCGGCCGACCATCATCGTCGGGTCTCCCGAGTTCCGGCCGCTGCCGGTCGCGGTCGTGGACTTCTCGGGCGAGGGCGACGCCCGCGCCGCCGCCGCCGAGGCGACGTCGGTCGTCCGGGCCGACCTCGCCCTGTCGGGCCTGTTCGACGTCCTCGATCCGCGCGGCTTCCTCGCCGATCCGTCCGAGGGCTACGCCGCGACGTCCATCAAGTTCGCGCGCTGGGCGGACGTCGGCGCGGACGGGCTCGTGAAGGCGCGCCTCTCCCGGACCCCGGCGGACGTGGAGGGGGAGCTGCACCTCTACGAGGTCCGCGCCGGCCGCGAGGTGCTCGTGAAGACGCTGAAGGTGTCCGCCGCCGAGCCGCGGCGACTCGCGCACCGCATGGCCGACGAGATCGTCCGCTACTACACGCGCGAGCCGGGCGTGTTCGCCTCCCAGATCGCGGCGATCCGCAAGCGCCCCGGGATCTACGAGCTCGTCCTGTTCGACGTGGACGGCGGCTCGCCGCGGGTGGTGCTCACCGAGCGGAAGGCGCTCATGAGCCCGACCTGGCGGCCCGACGGCAACGAGCTCCTCGTGACGAGCTACCGGACCGGGCGCCCGGAGATCTGGGCGTACCGGCTCGCGGACCGGTCGTTCCGCCCGGTCGGCGGCATCGCGAACGCGATGGGCGCGGTGTACTCGCCGGACGGGAGCCGCATCGCCTTCACGGTGACGAAGGATGGCAACACGCACGTGTGGGTGATGAACGCCGACGGCACCGGGGCACGCCAGCTCACGAAGGAGCGGTGCATCGACGTCACCCCGACCTGGTCGCCGGACGGCCGCCGCATCGCGTTCTCCTCGGATCGCGCCGGCAGCTCCCAGATCTACGTGATGAGCGCGGACGGCAGCGACCTCCGGCGGGTCACCTTCCAGGGCAACTACAACCAGACGCCGCAGTGGAGCCCGCGCGGCGATCAGATCGCGTTCACGGCGCGGGACGAGCGGCTCGTCTTCGACGTCTTCTCCATCGCGCCCGCCACGGGCACCGTGACGCGCCTGACCCAGGACCAGGGCCGCACGAACGAGGAGCCCTCGTGGGCGCCGAACGGGCGGCTGCTGGTGTTCCGGACCGATCGCGCCGGCAGCTGGCAGCTCGTGGTCTCGGACCCGAAGGGCGATCGGCAGACGGTCATCGCCGGCGCGAAGGGCGCCGAGCTCGCCGGCGCGGCGTGGGGCCCGACGCAGGATTAGAGACTCTCCCCGCGGCGGCGTCCCCGCGCGCGGCGACGGAGGCCGGGTGTCCAAGAACCGCTACGCGGCGATCGACGTCGGCACCAACACCGTCCTGCTCCTCGTCGCGGAGCGGCGCGGCGGCGGGCTCGCGCCGGTCCTCGAGCGCGCGGAGATCACCCGCCTCGGCCGCGGGGTGGACCGGACCGGCCGGCTCGATCCCGCGGCGATCCAGGGCACGGTGGACGTCGTCGCCGCCTACGCAGCGGAGGCTCGCGGCCTCGGCGCCGAGATCCTCGCGTGCGTCGCGACGAGCGCCGCGCGGGACGCCGCGAACGGCGCCGACTTCTTCGCGGCCGCGCGCGAGCGGGCCGGCCTCTCGCCCGAGATCATCTCCGGCGACGAGGAGGCGCGCCTCGTCTACGGGAGCGCGTTCCGCGACTTCGGCGCCGGCGGGCCGCTCGCGGTCCTCGACGTCGGCGGCGGCTCCACCGAGTTCATCGTGGGCGAGGGGCCCGCTCCCCGCGCGCGCACGAGCCTGCAGGTCGGGGCGGTGCGGCTGACGGAGCGGCACGTCACGACGGATCCCATCGCCGCGGTGGAGTGGGCCCGCGTCCGCGCCGCCGCCCGGGACGCGCTCGCGCCGCTCGCGGGGCTCGCGGCGGGGGCGGGCGCGACGCTCGTCGGCGTGGCCGGCACGGTCACCACGCTGTGCGCGGTGGCCCAGGCGCTCCCGGCCTACGACGCGGAGAAGGTGCACGGCGCGGTGATGGCGCGCGCGGACGTCGAGGCGCTCCTCGCCCGCCTCGCGGCGCTGCCGGTCGCCGCGCGCGCCGCGCTGCCGGGAATGGAGCCGAAGCGCGCCGACGTCATCCTGGCCGGCGGCGCGATCGTCGCCGAGGCCATGGCGCTCGCCGGCTTCGACCGGCTCACCGTGTCCGACCGCGGCGTCCGCTGGGGGCTGCTCTACGATCGCCTCCCTCCGGGATAGCGCCGCCCGGGCCTACGCCCGGTTCGCGTTCGGCCCGGCCGCCGCGATCTACGCGTTCGTCACCGACAACGAGGCGTGGCGCCGCGACTGCCGGGAGATGGCGGCGCTCGTACCGGGCCCGCGGGTGCTCGACCTCGGCGTCGGCCCGGGCACGAGCGCCCTCGAGATGGCGCGCGCGGAGCGCGGGCGGTGGCACCTCGGGCTCGACGTGTCCGGCGACATGCTCCGCCGCGCGGCGGCCCGGGCGCGGAGCGGCGGCGTCCCGCTGGCGCTCGTCCGGGGGGACGCCCTCGCGCTCCCCGTCCGCGACGCCGTCTTCGACGGCGTCACGGGCCACAGCTTCCTGTACCTCCTCCCGGATCCTGCCTCGGCGCTCGCCGAGCTCCGCGGCGCGCTCCGGCCGGGCGGCCGCGTCGCGTTCCTCGAGCCGCGCGCGGTCCCGGCGCCGCTCCGCGCCGCGCTCCGCGGCGGGGCCCGCTTCGGCGTCTCGATGCTGCTCTGGCGCGGCATGTCCCGGCTCCACCGGCGCTTCGGCGAGGCGGAGCTCGTGGCGCTCCTCGACGGCAGCGGCTTCCGTGCGGCGCGCGCCTGGCCGGTGCTGGCCGGGTTCGGCGTGATGGCGACCGCAGAGCGCCCGTAGTACATGATCCCTCCCCATGCCCGCGCCCTGGGCCATCGTGTGCGACTTCGACGGCACCGCGCTCACCGAGGACCTCGGCGACGAGGTCGCGTACCGCTTCGTCGGAGTGGAGCACTACCGCGCCCAGGCGGCGCGCTACCACGCCGGCGAGCTCGACTTCGGCCGGCTCCTCGTCGCGATCTTCGGCGGCATCCGCGCCACCCGCGACGAGATCGCCGCGTTCGCGCTCGGCCGGTTCGCGTGGCGACCGGGGTTCGAGGCGTTCGTCGCGGCGTCGCGCGACGCGGGCCGCCCCTTCCTCGTCGTCTCCGCCGGGCTCGACGTCTACATCGAGCCGGTGCTGGATCGCCTGCCGCCACCGCTCCGCACCCACGTCGAGCTCCGCGCGAACCACGCGAGCTGCGCCCCGGAGGGGCTCACCGTCGCCTTCCACGGCGAGGACTGCGGCTACTGCGGCTTCTGCAAGGGAAGCGTCGTCCGGGAGCTCCAGGCCGCCGGGCACCGCGTCGTGCTCTGCGGCGACGGAACCGGCGACCGGCACGCGGCGGACGCCGCCGATCACGTGTTCGCGCGGAGGGGCTCGTCACTCGTGAAGTACTGCGGCGAGCGCGGCCTCCCGCACGACGTCTTCGAGACGTTCTTCGAGGTCATGGCGCGCTTCCCGCGGTAGGCGAGGGCTACCCGGCCGGAAAAGTATTTGTTCCGCGCGATTCCCGCGGGTTCGCCCCCTTCGCGGGAGCGCCGCCCTTCGCCGGCCGGTGGCCCGCGGGATCGGCGTCCGACCGGACGGCCACGCCGACCGGCGGAGGCCTGCCCGTGGACATCTTGGGCTCCCCCGCGCCACGGGAGCGAAACGGCCTTGTCCGCTCGCCGGCGCGCCGCCATTCCTTGCGCGCGTTGCGGGCCGGCGTCGACCTCGGAGCGATGCGGAGCGCGTCGCCGGCGCGTGCTCGCGGACCGGAGGAGAGACCATGAGCCAGAGAGAGATCTCGTCGGAGACGAAGCTCCCGCCCCAGGCCACGGGGGGGACCGCGAAGCGCACCAGCCGGGAGAGCGGATTGCCTCCGGAGGCGCTGGAGGCGCTGCGCGGCCAGGTGCGGGGGGCGCTCTGCCTGCCGGGCGAGCCCGGGTACGAGGCGGCGCGCACGCTCTGGAACGCGATGATCGATCGGCACCCCGCCGCCGTCGTCCGCGCGGCCGGCGCGGCGGACGTGATCCGCGCGGTCAGCGTGGCGAGCCGTCACGGGATCGACCTGGCCGTGCGGGGCGGCGGCCACAACGTGGCGGGGAACGCCTCCTGCGACGGCGGCCTCATGATCGATCTCACGCCGATGAAGTCGGTGCGGGTCGATCCCGCGGCCCGGACGGCGCGCGTCGAGCCCGGGGTGACGCTCGGCGAGCTCGATCTCGAGACCCAGGCGTTCGGGCTCGCGACGCCGACCGGCATCAACTCGACGACGGGCGTGGCCGGGCTCACCCTCGGCGGCGGCTTCGGCTGGCTGAGCCGCAGGTACGGCCTCACGGTGGACAACCTGCTCTCCGCCGACGTGGTGACCGCGGACGGCGCGCTGATCCACGCGAGCGAGCAGGAGAACCCGGACCTGTTCTGGGCGCTGCGCGGCGGAGGCGGCAACTTCGGCGTGGTGACCTCCTTCGAGTTCCGGCTGCACCCGGTCGGCCCCGAGGTGCTCGCGGGGCTCGTGGTCCATCCGCTCTCGAGGGCGCGGGAGGTGCTGCAGGGCTACCGCGAGATCGTCGCCCGCGCGCCGGACGAGCTCGCGTGCTGGGGCGTGCTGCGGAAGGCACCCCCGCTGCCGTTCCTCGCGCCGGAGGTCCACGGGACCGAGATCCTCGCCCTCGCCATCTGCTGGGCAGGAGAGCTCGAGGCGGGTCGGCAGGCGGTCGAGCCGCTGCGGAAGCTCGGGACGCCCATCGGCGAGCACCTCGGCCCCGCTCCCTTCGTCGCCTGGCAGACGGCGTTCGACGCGCTGCTCACGCCGGGCGCCCGGAACTACTGGAAGTCGCACGACCTGCGGACGCTCTCCGACGGCGCGATCGACGTCCTCCTCGATCACGCCGGCAAGCTGCCCTCGCCCGAGTGCGAGCTGTTCCTCGGACAGCTCGGCGGGGCGGTGAACCGCGTCCCCGCCACCGCGACGGCCTACCCGCACCGGGACGTCGAGTTCGTGGTGAACGCGCACGGGCGCTGGCGTGAACCGGCGGACGACGCGCGCTGCATCGCCTGGGCGCGCTCGCTGTTCGACGCGCTCGCCCCGCACGCCACCGGCGGCGTGTACGTGAACTTCATGCCGGAGGACGAGACGGCGCGCATCCAGGGCGCCTACGGCCCGAACTACGGCCGGCTCGCGCAGCTCAAGGCGAAGTACGACCCGGAGAACCTGTTCCGGCTGAACCAGAACATCCGGCCGGCGTCCTGAGCCGCTGGGTCTTCACAGGCGCCCGCGCCCCGTGGCCGTGCCCGTACACGTGCCCGGCCTCTCCGTGACCGCCTCCCGATTCCCGTGGCCCGTGGCCCGTGAGACGTGCCCGCCAGCGCTCGCACTGCGGGGCACGGGAACGGCCCAGGGGCCACGGGAGGCGGGTCACGGGCACGGGTTCGGGCACGCTCACGGGCACGGCCACGGGTTACGGGGCGGTACCGATGGCGTGACGTCTAGAACAATCCAATGGTGAAGTGCGGCGCGAACATCCGCTCGTTGATGCTGTGATCCGGCGTGACGTTGAACCCGAAGTCCAGCGCCGCGGGCCCGACCGGCGTCACGAACCGGAGCCCGAGCCCGGCGTTCGCCCGGAGCGCGAGCAGGTCGACGGCGTTCGGGTTCAGCCACACGTTCCCGACGTCGACGAAGAAGCCCGCCTCCACCGACGGCGTGAGCGACAGGCGCACCTCGCTCTTGACCAGCACGAACGCCTCGCCGCCCTCCGACACGGGCAGCTGCCCCGCCGCGATGCGGCGGCCCTGGTCCGTGCAGCCCACGCCGGTGACCGACGTCGCGCACGCCCGGGCCGCCGCGGAGAGATCCGCGCGGACGTCCTCGGGGATCATCTCCTCCTCGGCGTAGCCGCGCATCGTGGACGCGCCGCCGAGGAAGAAGCGGCGCGGGATGATCGTCCGCGAGCCGTCGTCGAGCGGGAAGACCCGGCCGCCGCGGAGGGACAGCGCGAGGACGCTGGCGCGGCCGATGGGCAGGTAGCCGGAGGCCGTCCCGGAGAGCTTCACCATGTTGGTGTGGATGTCCGAGCCGGGGAGCAGGCCCAGCGCCACCCGGTCTCCGCCGCTCCCGAGCGAGTGCCCGTACTCGAACGCGCCCGCGGCGAACCAGCCCCGGTGCGGGTGGGCGGCGTTGTCGCGGTAGTCGAGCGTGAACGACGGCCGGATGACCTGGAGGGTCGTGACGCCCTCGTCGAACCGCAGCCGCTCGATGTCCGCCTGCGTGAGCTGGCCGGAGAAGGACGTCCTCCGGATGTCGTCCACCTCGAGCTCGTACTGGAGCGAGAAGCCGACGCGCGACGTGAGGCCGACGTCCAGGCCGGAGACGGCGCTCCGGCGGCGGAGGTCGTACGCACGGCGGTGGAGGATCTCGCCGATGGCGTCCGCGCGCGCGCTCGCCTGGAACGGGAGGAGCTCGAGCCGGCTCCAGCGCAGGCCGACGTCGGCGCGCCCCTCGATGCGCTCGCCGAAGTCCTTGCCCGCGACGTTCGGGCCGAAGCCCGCGACGTCCACGAGGTAGTTCACCTTCCCGCGCGCGGCGAGCTCGATGGCCCGGCCGAGCACGTTCGGCCGGGTGTACTCGAGCTCCGCGCGTGGCCCGTTCGCGATCGAGTACCCGAGCCCCTGCGTGAGCGTCGCGTACGGCCGCTCGGCCACCTCCACCGCGAGGTCCTTCACGGGCTGCGGCGAGTCCGCGTCCTGGAGCCGGAGGTTCACCGATCGGAAGATCCCGAGGCGCAGGAGCGACGCCTGGCTCCGCGCGACGGCCTCGGGGTCGTAGACCCGCCCCTCGTCCACGTCGATGGCGCTCCGGACCAGCTCGCCGCGGGTGCGGCGGTTCCCGAGGACCACGATGCGGCCGATCCGGACCTGCGGCCCCTCGTCGACGACGAAGCGGACCGCAGCGACGTGGCGCTCCCGGTCGAGCTCCTCCCGCGCCTCGACGCGCGCGTAGTAGTAGCCGCGCGAGAGGTACAGGCGGAGGATGGCGACGCGCGTCTCCTCGACGCGGTCGAACGCGAGCGGCTCGCCGGGGGCGAGCCGGGACTCCTTCGCGAGGAGCGGCACCGACACCGCCGCGTTCCCCTCGAACGAGATCGACTCCACGCGCGTGAGCGGCCCCTCGCGGAACCGCACGGTGGCGTCGGCGATCCGGCGCGCGCCGTCCAGCGTGACGGAGCCGCCGAGGTAGACCGCCTCCAGGAACCCCTCGGCGCGGTAGGCGCCCACGACCCGCTCCGCGGCGCGGTCCCACGCGGCCTCGTCCCATCGGGCGCGGGGCGCGAGGGGCGGCGGCGACGACGGCGGCGCGGTGACGCCCGGGATCGACGCGAGGAGCGCCCGGGCCGCGTCGTCCTCGCCGCCCGATGCCTCGCCCTCGTCGGCCTCGAGCAGCGCGAAGAGGCGGTCCCGGATCGCGGCGGGCTCCCGCGCCGAGACCCCCTCGACCACGACGGACCCGAGCCGGTACGGGAGCCCCTCGTGGACGTGGAGCACGACGAGCAGGTCCGCGCCGAGCCGCCGCTCCTCGGCCTCGACGCGCGCGGCGGCGTACCCGCGGGCCCGGTAGTACGCGCGGAGTCGGTCCACCGCCGCGTCGATCGCGGGCGCGTCGACGGGCTGGTCCTCCTCGAGCCCGAGCTGCCGCTCCAGGACGGCCGCGGGGATCACCTCGTTCCCCCGGTAGACGAACGCGATCCGCGGCCCGGCGGCCGCCGGGATCTCGACGTCCGCCGTCGCGCCCTCGACCGCGATCACCGGCGTCCCGACGCGCGCGCGCCGGTAGCCCGCGTGGTGCAGCGCGGCGCGCAGCGCCCGCACGTCGTCCGCGAGCACGTCCTCGTCCAGGATCTCGCCGGGCCGCGTGCGCAGCCGATCGGCGAACGCCGCGGCGGGATCGCCGCGCTCGCCCGCGCGGACGGTCCGCACGCGCGTCGGGGATCCGGTCCGGACCGCGAGGTCGACGGCCACGCGCGCGTCCCCGCTCACCCGCGTCTCGACCACGGCGCCGTGGAAGCCGTGCCGTCCGAGGAGCGCCCGCACCCGCGCGACCGCCTCCTCGAGCGCGACGTCGTCGAAGGAATCGCCCGGATCGAGGCGCGCGGCGCCACGCAGCGCCTCCTCGTCGGGGCCGCCCCGATCCTTCCGGATCACGACCCGCTCGACGCGCCGGATCGGCAGCGCCTCGACGCCGAGGCGCACCCACGTGCCTCTGGCGCCCGCGGGCGGGTCCGCCGGGAGCTCCCGGACGACGACGCTGCGGTACCGGCCGGTGAGGTACAGCCGCTGGACCGTGAGCCGGAGCGCGGCGATGGAGAGCGGCTCGCCGACGACGACGGCGACCAGCTGCGCCGCGCCCTCCCGCGGCTCGCCCTCGGGGAGGTGCAGATCGACCGCGGCGACTCGCGCCGGCGCCCCGCCGGCCCGGGCCGCGGCCGGGAGCGCGAGCGCCGCCGCCACCGCGACGGCCACGGCGCGGGTCCTGCGACACGTGTACGCGCCGGACGCGCGCCGGCTCACCGATCCGTCCATTCCCACCGCAGCTTCAGGTCGACGCCGTGATCCCCGGTCGAGACGTCCGGGTTGTCGTTCTCCCACTGGTACTGCACCGCCGTGTGCTGCCCGAGCCGGAGCTCCGCCTGCGCCTTGCGGCCCCGCGCGCCGCCGAGCGGCGCCTGCAGCAGGAGCCGGAGGCGATCGCGCAGGAGCCACGATTCGAACTCGGCGCGCGGCTCCACCTGCCCCGTCTCCTCGGAGTACGCGCTCGTGATCCGCATCGAGAGGTCGCGGATCGGGCCGCCGCGCGGGAGGAACCGGCGCACCTGCTCGTCGAGCCCGGAAGCGGAGAAGAGCGCCTGCGCGGCGGCGGCCGTCGCGACCCCGCCCACCCCGGTCCCGGCGGCGGCGTCGCGGCGCGTGAACCCGAGCGACAGGAGCGTCACGATGTCCGGCTGCGGGAGCGCGGGGACGCTCGTGAGGCTCACGTCCGGCCGCGACAGCGAGCCGGAGACGGTCATCAGGACCTCGTAGTCGCGCACCTGCGACTGTCCGTGGACGTCGAGCGCGATCTCGACGCCGTGCCGGTCGGTGAACTCGAGCACGGCGTGCGTGAGGATGAACTCGTTCCCGCGGAACACGAGCCGGCTGCCCTCGCCCATCGCGAGGCTCCCCGCCACCCCCGGCGCCGCCAGGGTCCCGGTGACGGTCAGCGCGCCGCCGAGCGAGCCCCGGACGAGGTCGTTCTCCACGCGCGCGTCGCCGTCCACCGCGAGCTGGAGGTCGAGCTGCAGCCACTCGCCGGACTTGTCGTAGGAACGGGGCGGCGGGGGCGGGCGGCGCCGCAGCTCGAGCAGGCTGCCCTCCAGATCCACGTCGGCCGTGTAGCGCGCGCGGACCACGTGCAGGCGGCCGGTGAGGAGCGCGGACTCGGGGGTGCCGTCCACCTCCACGCGGCCGCGGAGCGTCACCGGGAGCCACGCCGGCACCGCGACCGGCACGTCGGCGAGCTCCGCCTCGACGCGCATGCGGGTCGGCGCGAACCGCGCGAGCTCGACCTCGCCGCCGAGCCGCACGCTGCCGCCGTTCACGTCCCCGGTGAGGCCGTCGAACAGGACCCGGTTCTGCGAGAAGGCGAGGTCGCCGCGGACGCCGGAGAACGAGACCGCCGCGCCGCGCACCTGGAACCCCGCGTCCGAGACCCGGCCGGACCCGACGAGCACGGGCTCCTCGATGGTCCCGCCGACGTGGGCCTCGACCGCGAGCTGGCCGTGGGCGCGGCGGAGCGCGGGGACGAGCGCGCCGAGGAGGCGCAGGTCCACGCCCCCGGACGCGGCGACGTCGAGGCGGCCGCCGGGGCCGTGCGAGCCCGCGACGGTGAGCTCCGTGTTCATCCCCCGGACCGTCAGCGGCGCCAGCGAGAGCCGTCCCGCAGCGTACGAGAGCGACGCCGGCGTGGCCGCCTCGACGCGGAGATCCGCGTAGGAGGCCTGCAGCCGGTCGAGGGTCGCGGCGCCGCGGCCCTGGGCCGGATCGTCCAGCGCGCCCTCGAGCGTCGCCACGCCGTGGACGCGCGCGTGCAGCCCCGCCGGCGCGCCGCCGGGGACGAGGCGCGCGGCGTCCTCGAGGGCCAGGTCCGCGCGCGCCCGGAACGGCCGCGCCCCCTCGAGGCGCACCTCGCCGGAGAAGTCGATCCCGTCCGCGCTGCCGGTCACCACGAGCTGCCGCTCGACGAGCGTGCCGCCCGCCTGGACCGTCCCGAGGGGCACGCCGTCGAGCGCCACCGCGTCGCCGTTCGCGGCGAACCGCACGTCGGGGTGCTCGTACGCGCCGCCGAGCACGGCCCTGCCGCTCGCCGAGCCCTCCCACGTCCCGGGGAGCTGCAGATCCGCGATCGGCACGCCGGAGAAGGAGACGTCGAGCTTCCACGGGAACGGCGGCGCGACGCCCCAGCGCCCCTCCATGCGCGCGATACCCGTGCCGCGCCGGAGCTCGCCGCGATCGAGGCGGATCGTCTCACCGGCGAGGATCTTCCCCGCCGCGCGGCCGGACTCGTACCGGCGGCCGACGAGGGCCCCGGCCCCGAGCCTCGCGTCGAAGTCCGCGTCGAGCGCGTCCGCGCGACCGCTGCCGGTCCCGACGAGCTCCACGTCGCCGTCCACGACGTCGCGCAGGCCGCGGGTCCTCGGCAGCCAGTCGCGCACGGCGTCCAGGAGATCGCGGATCCGCCCCTGCACCTCGAGGCGCGAGGAGACGATCCGCGTCGGGTACCGGGAGAGGTCGACGAGGGCCTCGGCCCGGTAGCGCGACGCGCCGAGCGCGCCTTCCGCGCCGCGGAAGTGGAGGAGGAAGTCGTCGTAGGTGAAGTCGGTGGCGACGGCGCCGAGGTCGATCTCGAGGAAGTGGAAGCCCTCGAGCCGCGCCCGGCCGGTGACGTGTGGGTTGCCGTAGGGCGCCGCGCCGATCGCCGCCTCGACCGTGCCCCGGCCGCTCCAGGGGATCGTCGCGAGCCGCCCGAGCGCGGAGAAGTCCACGTCACCGCGGCAGCGCACGGAGAACCCGCGCGCCGCGTCGAACCACGCGACGCCGTCCGCCTCGACCGTCCCCCGCCCGACCGTCAGCCGCGCGCCGTCGATGAACAGGCCCGCGCGGTCGACGCGCAGCCCGGTCTCGAGCCGCCCCTTCGCGAACGCCAGGATCCCGGGGTCTCCCGCGCCGACCGCCCAGGACCGCGTGAGCGCCTTGAACCCGCGCACGTCGCCGGAGAACGATCCCACGAGCTGCGGCGGCGAGAGCGTGCCGGCGATCCGTCCCTTGCCGTCGAGCCTGGCGGTGATCCAGGGCCCGGTGACGCCGAGCCGGTCCAGCACCTCGGCGAGGTCCACGCCCGCCGAGTCCACCTCCGCGTCGATGCGCAGGCCGCGCCCGAGCTTGACCGTGCCGTGGGCCACCGCCGTGCCGCCCTGGGCGGCGATCGCCAGGCGGTCGACCACGAGCGCGTCCGGCGCGAGCCGCACCTGCGCCTCGAGGTCGCCCGGGATCCAGCGCTCGACGCGCACGCCGTGCGTCCGGACGGTCGCGGTCACCGCGGGCGCGCCCGGGGCGCCGGTCACGCGCGCCTCGACGGACGCCGTGCCCACCACCGTCGAGGGCACGCCTGCGAGCGCGAGCAGGGCCGCGAGCGGCCCCTCCGCCCGGGCGGTGACGTCGAGGCGCGGCGCGCAGAGGTCGCGCACGCGGCCGTGCACCGAGAGGCGCGCGCCCTCGACCTCCGCCGCGGCCGAGGACACGTCGAGCTCCGAGAGGTCGAGCGCGAGCTCGGCGTCGCCCTCGACGCGCGCGGCCGCGAAGCGCCGCCCGGCCGCCGTGACCCGGACCGGCCCCGTCTCGACGGCCACCCGCGCGCGGCGCGCCGGCGCGGCGAGGGCGCGGAGGGTGCGCGCGGGCGGCCTCGAGCGGACCTCGAGCCGCTCCACCTCGACGCGCCGGCCGCCCGGCAAGGACAGGTCGAGCGCGCCGTCCTCGACGTCGAGCTGGCGGACCTCGAACCGGGACAGGAACGGCGGCGGGCAGGGCCCGCCGGCGCCCGCGCCCCCCGGGATCGTCACCGCGAGCCGCGGACGCACGAGGGCCACGCGCTCGAGGTGCAGCTGGCGCCCCAGCGCCTGGACCGGCGCGAGGCGCGCCGAGAGCGCATCCGCGGAGAAGACCGGCGCGCCCGGCGGCCCGAGCGCGACCCGCTCGGCCTCGACCTCGAACGCGAGCGGGTCGACGCGGCAGGACGCGAACGAGAGGGCGAGGCCGGTCGCGGCCTCCACGCGCGCGGCGGCGAGGCCGCAGATCCGCTCGCCGGCCCAGCGCGTGCGCAGGATCGCCAGCGTCACGACCACGAGGGTCGCGACGAGCGCGAGGAACGCGAGGGCGAGGGTCCGCTTCTTCAAGTCGATCCGGCTCCGCCCGGATTGTCTCCCGCGCGTCGCGCCGCGCCAAGATCGCGGCGTTCAGCTCGCGGTGTGGGATGGAGCGCGCCTTCGGGCGACGCCCTGGGCGCGCCGCCTACTTCGCGCCGAGCGACTCGAGGTACCGGTCGATCTCCGCGAGATCGATGCGCGTCCGCTCGGCCGGGCGGCCCGCCGGGCCGGGGCGCTCCGCGGGCGGCGGCGCCTTCTCGGCGGGCTCGATCCCGAGATCCCGCGCGACGCGGTCCACGAGGCGATCGTCGACCTCGCGGGCGCGGGCGACGAAGCCCTCGAACAGCGCGTTGTCGCAGAGCGTGTTGATGACGCGCGGCGTGCCGCGGGTGTGCTCGTGGACCCGGGCGATGGCGGCGGGCGTGAACGGGACGCGGGCCGCGCCCGCCAGGCGGAGGCGGTGGCGCACGTAGGCCTCGGTGGCCTCCGCGCTCAGCGGCTCGAGCCGGTACTTGAGCGCGACGCGCTGCGCGAGCGGCGGATCGAGGCGCAGGTTGTCCTCGATCTCCGGCAGGCCGAAGAAGACGAAGGAGAGGAGCTTCCGCTCGGGCACCTCGAGGTTCAGGAGCCCCCGGAACTCCTCCATGATCTCCCGGGTGGCGAGCATCTGGGCCTCGTCGATGAGGACGACGGCCTTCTTGCCCGACTCGTAGATCCGGACGAGCCGCTGGTACAGCTGCGCGAGGAGCGCGAGCTTCTCCTCGGCCGGGCTCTCGACGCCGAGCTGGAGCGCGATGCGCCGGAGCAGCCAGCTCGCCGTGATGCCGGAGTGGACGATGACGAGGAGCGCGGCCTCGTACTCGTCCTCGGGGAGGCTGTCGAGCATCCGGCGCGCCAGCGTGGTCTTGCCCGCGCCGATGTCGCCGACCAGCACCGCGAGGCCCTTCATGTTCGAGACCGCGTGCGTGAGGCGCATCAGCGCCTGCGCGTGCTGGGCGGACGAGTAGTAGAACCGCGACACCGGCGCGTTCGAGAAGGGCTCCTGCGACAGCTCGTAGAATTCGAGGTAGGTCACGCGCGTCCTGCGATCCTAGAGGTACCCGATGTTCTTCTTCGGTCCGACGACGGGGCGCGCCGCGGGCGTGGCGGCGGGCGCGGCGGTGGGGCGGGGCGCGGTCCCGTTCGCGCGCGCCGCGGGCCGCGGCTCCGCGTCGGCAGGCGGCCGCCCCGGGCCGCCCCCGAGCGCCGACACGCGGCTCGCGACGTCCCGGAAGCCCGGCTCGATCCGGTTCACCTTCTGCAGATAGTGGAGCGCCACCTCGCGTTCGCCGGCGGCCTCGTACGCGGAGCCGAGCTCGTAGTGGACGGCCTTCACCGCCTCCTTCGAGAGCCACTCGGAGCCGAGCGCGCGCCGGTAGGCCCGGATGGCCTCCTTCGCGGCCCCCTTCTGCATCTGGCAGAGGCCGATCATCGACAGGCAATCGACCTCCTTCTTGCGGTCGTTGCCCTTGAGCGCGACCTCGAACTCGTGCACCGCGTCGTCGAGGAGGCCCATCTCCTTGTAGGCGATGCCGAGGTCGTAGTGCGTCGCCGTGTCCTCGAGCTTCACCGTCTGCTCGACGCCCTTCTTGAACTGGTTGAAGACGTCCTCGACCGAGTACTGGAACTCGTCCTCGAGGGGCGGCGCCGCGGGTGCGCCCCCGAGCTCCTCCTCCAGCTCCCGCGCGATGTCGAAGCCTTCGTCGACCGCCGGCGCGGCCGCCGCGGGGCGCGGCCCTGGCCGAGGCGCTGCCGCGGGCGGGGGCGGGCGGGCCGCGGCGGCGCGCCGCTCCACGTCGGCGAGCTTCTCCTCGACCCCGCGGTGGCCCGGGTAGAACGTGAGGAGGTTCGTGAGCGCGTCGCGCGCTTCCTGGAGGAGCCCCTGCTCGAGGAAGAAGTCCGTCTCCTCGAGCTCGTCCGAGAGATCCGCCTCCTCGTCGTCCGCGGCGGCGACGGGCGCCGGGACGGCGGCGGGCGGCGGCGGCGCGAGCACCGACCCCCGGGGCGGCGCGGGCGCGCGAGGCGCGGGCGGCGGCGGCGCGGCGCGAACGGGCGCGGGCGGCGGCGCCGGCTCGTCCACCACCTCCTCCGCCTCCGCCGAGGCGAGCGCGGCGGCCTCGGCGAGCGCATCACCGGCCGCGGCGAGGTCCGGCTCCGCCTCCGCGGCGTACTCGGGCTCCTCCACCTCGAGCGCGACACCCTCGTCCGGCGGCGGCAGCGCGGGCTCGTCCTCGACGACCTCGTCGCCCTCCGCACCCGCCGCGGCGAGCGCCAGGGCGTCGTCGTCGATGGGCTCGGCGACCTCGGCGGCGGCGTCCGGCTCGAGGTCGACGTCCTGCAGCTCGACTCCGTCCTGGACGTCCGCCACCTCCGCGGCGTCGGCGGGCTCGAGCTCGACCTCCTCGGTTCCGCCCGCGGCCGCGCTCAGCTCGGCGAGGTCGGGGTGCCCCGGGTCGATGGACCTGAGGCGCACGACCGCGTCCCGCGCCAGATCGTGCTCGCCGCTCGCGAGGAGCGCACGCACCAGCGCCGCGCCCGCCTCTCCGGCGTCCGCGGGCCGGCGCGCAGCGACGTGGATGTCCCGCACCCGCTCGAGCGCGGCGGCGGACTGCGGGGCGATCGCGAGGACCTTCCGCAGGTGGTCGAGCGCCTTGTCGTGCAGCCCGTACTTCACGTAGACGTCGGTCTCCGTGAGCAGCTTCGAGATCGCTTCCGGCGCGGCAGACGCGGGGACGGGCGGCGCCGGGCGCGCGCCGGGCGGCGGCCCCGGGGGCGGCGCGCGCGGCGCTGCCGCCGCGGGCGCGGGCGCGGCCGCCGGCGGCGGCGTCGGCGCGGCGCGCGCGGTCCCGAGCACGGCCGCGGCGTCCTCGTCGTCGGGCGCGAGCTCGAGCACCTTCCGCCAGGTGCTCCTCGCGTCGGCGGCGCGGCCCAGCTCCTCGTGGACGTGCGCGAGCTCCTTGTAGACGGAGATCGTCTTCGTCGTCTGGCCGAGGTCCCGGAACGCCTGCGCCAGCAGCTGCAGCGTGTCGACGTCCTTCGGGTTCGCCTTGAAGCAGAGCTGGAGCTTCGCGAGCGCGCGCTTCGTGTCGCCCTTCGCGAGGTAGATGTTCGCGAGCTCGCGGGTGAGGCCGTGATCGTCCGGCTGCAGCACGGCGATCCGCTCCGCCACCTTGAGGAACTCGTCGGCGCGGCTGTGCTTCTTCAGATAGTCGGCCGCGCGGCGGAAGCACTCGAGGGCGGGGCCGGGCTGGTTCGAGCGCGCGTACAGCTCGCCGAGCTTGATCGACGAGGCGATGTTCTCCGGGTCGAGCTGCACCATCCGCTCGAGCACGTCCGTGAGCTTCGCGCCGTCGCCCGCCTTCTCGTGGGCGGTCGCCATGAACTGGAGCTGGCTCATGGCGTCGGAGAGGAGCCCGAGCTGCTGGTACAGGCCGGCGAGCCGCTCGTTGACCCGGAGGTCTTCCGGATCGAGCTTCACGATCTGCTTGTAGACGGCGACGGCCTTGAGGAAGAAGCCCTGCTCGGCGTAGGTCTCGGCGACGCGCTGGAACGCGTCCGCGGCGAGCTTGTCGTCCCGCTTCTTCTGGTACAGCTCGCCGATCTTGAGGAGGATCCGGACGTCCTTCGGGTCCTCGGCGGTGATCTTCTGGTAGGCCGCGATCGCCTTGTCGAGCGCCCCCTTCTGAACGAGCTTGGTCGCCTCGGCGATGATCTTGTTCTTGTCGACAGCCATCGGGCCGGGCGCGCTCGCGAAGGGGGGGTCCGCGCCTGCGGCGGCGCGCGCGGGCGGGCGCGCACCGGCGCCGACGCGGGCCCAGGGGCGTCCGCGAGCGTAACGAAAGGGGGCGGGTCGGTCAAGCTGCCAGCCCCGCGAACTGACGCGGGATTTCCGGTTTCGCGGGGTGGGTGTCCGGGCGCGCCGCGTGCCGCACCGGAGCGCGACACGACGGCGCAGGCCGCGGACGCTACCCCGCCGCGACCTTGGAGGCCGGGGCCTCCTCCGGCGCGGGCGGGTTCAGGATCTGCTCGACGATCCGGGTGTCGTACTGGCCCTGCGCGAACGCCGGGAACGCGAGGACGCGCTTGTGGAAGGGGATGTTCGTCTTGATCCCCTCGATCACGTACTCGTTCAGCGCCCGCATGGCGCGGCGCAGCGCGATCTCGCGGTTCGCGCCGGTGACGACGAGCTTGGCGACGAGCGAGTCGTAGTAGGGCTGCACCTTGTACTGCTCGTACGCCATCGTGTCGACGCGGACGCCGTAGCCGCCCGGCTGGTGGTAGCCGGTGATGCGCCCCGGCGACGGCGCGAACGTGACCGGATCCTCGGCGTTCACCCGGCACTCGATGGAGTGCGCGAGCGGCTTCACCGAGTCCTGCGTCCGCTCGAGCTTCTCGCCGGCCGCGAGGCGGATCTGCTCCCGCAGGAGGTCGAGGCCGTAGACCTGCTCCGTCACGGGGTGCTCGACCTGGATGCGGGTGTTCATCTCCATGAAGTAGTAGCGGCCGTGCTCGTCCATCAGGAACTCGATGGTCCCGACGTTGTTGTAGCCGACCTTCCTCATGGCCTGGAGCGCCACCTCGCCCATCTCGCGCCGGAGCTCGGGCGTGACGGCGGGGCTCGGCGACTCCTCGATGAGCTTCTGGTGCCGGCGCTGGACGGAGCACTCGCGCTCGCCGAGGTGGATGATGTTCCCGTGCTCGTCCGCCACCATCTGCAGCTCGATGTGGCGCGGCATCTCGACGTAGCGCTCGAGGTACATCGAGCCGTCGCCGAACGCGGCGAGCGCCTCGTTGGACGCGGTCTCGAAGAGCGCGCGGATCTGGCTCCGGTCGCGGCAGATCTTCATGCCGCGCCCGCCGCCGCCCGCGGCGGCCTTGAGGATCACCGGGTAGCCGACCTGCTCCGCGATCCGCTCCGCCTCCTCCGCGTCCTTCAGCTTGCCGCGGGCGCCGGGGAGGAGCGGCAGGCCCGCCTTCTCCATGGCCTCGCGGGCGGCCACCTTGTTGCCCATCAGCTGGATCATCTCCGGCCGCGGGCCGATCCAGTGCAGGTTCATCTGCTTCACCATCGTGGCGAACTCGGCGTTCTCGGAGAGGAAGCCGTAGCCCGGGTGAAGCGCGTCGGCGCCGGTGATGTCCGCGGCGGCGAGGAGCGCGCGCGGGTTCAGGTAGCTCTGCTTCGACTGCGGCGGCCCGATGCAGATGGCCTCGTCGGCGAAGCGGACGTGGAGCGACTCGGCGTCGGCGGTGGAGTGGACCGCCACCGTGGCGATGCCGAGCTCCTTGCACGCGCGGAGGACACGGAGGGCGATCTCGCCCCGGTTGGCGATGAGGACCTTCTTGAACATGGGCGGCCTTTCCGCGGTGGGCCTAGCCCGGGACGATGCGGAAGAGCGGCTCGCCGAACTCCACGGGCGTCGCGTTCTGGACGAGGATCTCGGCGACCGTGCCGTCCACCTCGGCCTCGATCTCGTTCATGAGCTTCATCGCCTCGACGATGCAGAGCGTCTGGCCCTTCTTCACCTTCACGCCGACGTCCACGAAGGGCGCCGAGTCCGGCGACGGGGCCCGGTAGAACGTCCCGACGAACGGCGAGTTCACGAGCACGCCGGGCTTGTCGGCGGCCTTCGCCTCGGCCTTCGGCGCACCGGCGGCGGGCGCCGACGCGGCGGACGGGACGGGCGCGAGCGCGGCGGGCACCGGCGCGGCGACGGGGGCGGCGTGGAAGAGCGGCGCGGGCGCGGCGACGACGGCGTTGCCGCGGCGGATGACGACCTTCTCGGCGCCCTTCTGCCACGCGATGTGCGTGACGTCGCTCTTCTCCACGAGGGAGACGAGCTTCTTCACGTCCTCGAAGGAGAAGCCGCCGCCAGCCGGGGCGGGCTCGGGGGTGCGCTCGGGTGCGCGCTCAGGCTGCTGCTGCTTCAGCGGACGGGTCGCCATCGGGGTTCTACTCCTGTCTGTCGGGAAGGCTGGATCGGACGGAGGGGGCTCGCGAGCTTATCCCGCGACGCGGGTGAGGTACTCGCCCGAGCGGGTGTCGATGCGGAGCGTGTCGCCCTCGTTGATGAAGAGCGGCACGTTGACCACGTAGCCCGTCTCGAGGGTGGCGGGCTTCGTCGCACCGGAGACGGTGTCCCCGCGGACGCCGGGGTCGCACGTGACGACCTTCAGGTCCATGGAGTTCGGGAGCGTCACGCCGATCGCCTTCCCGTTGAAGAACAGGATGTGCGTCGTCGTGTTCTCCTTGATGAAGTTCTTCGCGTCTCCCATCTGCTCGGCGGTGAGGAACGTCTGCTCGTAGTTCTTGTTGTCCATGAAGTTGTAGTGGTCGCCCTCGCGGTAGAGGTACTGCATCTCCTTCTCCTCGATGTCGGGCTTGCCCACCACGTCACCGGACTTGAACGTCTTGTCGATCGTGCGGCCGGTGATGAGGTTCTTGATGCGCGTCCGCACGAAGGCCGAGCCCTTGCCCGGCTTCACGTGCTGGAACTCGATGACCTCCCAGGGCTCCTTCTCGATCTCGATCTTGAGCCCGCGGCGGAACGCCGAGGTGTCCAGGGTGTCTGCCATGTCTCGCTGCTCCTTCGAATCCGTTCAGGATGGGTAAACACGGTTCCTCGCCGGGGCCGTGCCACCTCGGGCGACGAGGGGGCTGCCCGGGCGATCGCCCGCGCTAGAGCTCCGACCGTAGCTTGGGGGCGGTCACGCGCAGCAGGTACCGGGCCTTCCCGAAGTTGCCCTCGGGCGTGAGCGCCACCGCCATGAAGTACTCGGGGGTGACGAGCCGGGCCACGGTGACCAGCCGCTCCGTCGAGATCGACAGCTCCGCGACGCCGCCGGCCTCGTGCGCCTCCGCCGCCTCGCGGGCCGTGCGGAAGAGGCTCGAGTACTCGACGAGGAGGTTCTTCACGTCGATGCCGCCGCCGTCCGTGACGTGCGTGTCGACCTCGATGCCGTCCACGCCCATGAGCGTGCAGGCGACCGCGCCGTCACAGCTCCGGCAGACGTCCTGCAAATGCTCGCGAAAGCCCATGGTCGAGTGCCTCCGCAGCGTGAAAAGCGCCGTGTTTTCGGGCTCGGACGCGCGGAGTCGGGCCCGTTCTAGCCTGCCGCCGCGCCTCGGGTCAAGGTTTCGGGACGAACGCGCCGCGTCAACCGAGGGTCAGGGCGTGACGCACCCGTCGATGCGAGACGGCGCCTGCCCCGGAGCGTCGGGCGGGCAGGAGAGCGCCAGCTCGGCGGACGTGCAGACGACCGGGAGGCAGCCCTTGCAGACGTGGACCGGGATCTCGTACTCGGCGGTCTCGAAGGTCGTCTGGTCGGCGTACATGCCCTTGAGCCGCGTCCGCGCGACGAGGTCCACGTACTTCGGGCTGGTCGGCGTCGAGGTCGGGACCTGGGGCACGAGCGCGGCGCCGAGGTCGGCGGTGATGGGCTGGATCAACACGGTCGAGGTGCCTGCGGTGGGAACGGTCACCGCGATGCGGCCGGTCGTGCCCGGCGCCGAGAACGTCCCGACGGTGCCGGGCGCCGGGACGGCGACCACGTCGTACCGGGTGTCGAACTCCTGGACGTACGCCACCGCGGTGTCCACCGCTGGATTCACCGGCTTCGATCGCTGGTTGTTCACCTGGACGACGAGCCAGAGGTGATCCTGCTGGGCGACGTCGAGGATGACGTCGCTGAGGAGCCCGGCGTCGCAGGTCGCAGCGAACGTGCAGCCGTCGCTGGGTATCGAGCAGGTCTGGAAGATCTGCACCGAGCCCATGTTGTCGACACAGCCAGCGGCGCCGAGCGAGAGGGCCGCGAGGATGGGCGCGAGTCTCGTCTTCATTGAAGGCTCCTACTTGCCGGCGGCGACGGTCGCCGGGCGGTTCAGGATCCGCGGGGTGATGAAGATGAGGAGCTCGGTGTGGTCGTCCTGCTCGCTCGTCGTGCGGAAGAAGTAGCCGAGGATGGGGAGCTTGCCGAGGAACGGGACCTCGCTCACGTGGCTCGACGTCTGGCGGGTGTAGATGCCGCCGATGACCGTGGTCTCGCCGTCCTTCACGAGGACCTCGGTCTCCGCCTCGCGCTTCGAGATCGAGGGCTGCCCGTTGGCGCCGGTGAGCTGCGGGTTCGGCGCGTTGTTGGTCGCCTTGATCTTGAGGAGGATCGAGCCGTCCTGCGAGACGTGCGGCGTCACCTTGAGCTCGAGCTTCGCCTCGATGAACGTCGTGTTCACGCCCGACGCCGACACCTGCGAGAACGGGATCGAGATGCCCTGCCCGATCGTCGCCTCCTTGTTGTCGATGGTGGCGATCTTCGGCGCGGAGATCGTCTTCACGACGCCGGAGTTCTCGAGCGCCGAGAGGCGCAGGTTCAGGTTGAAAGCGCCGCCGGCGCTCCCGAACACGAGGCCGATGCCGCCGCCGGAGCCCTGGCCGATGGCGGCCGGGAGGTTGATCGCGTAGTTGGGCGTGCCGGAGGTGCCGCCGTTCGGCTCCTGTCCCGCGGCGCCGGTCGCGGCCGCGTTGTAGGGGAACGTGGCGCCGGTCGGGTTCCCGTTGGCCTGGAGGAAGGAGGCGTTGCCGCCCCACTGGACGCCGATCGCCTTGTTGAAGTTGCTCGAGGCCTCGATGATGCGGCTCTCGATGAGCACCTGGGGCGTCTCGGTGTCGAGGTTGCGCACGAGCTGCTCCGCGCGGATGAGGTTCTCCTCGACGTCCTTCACGATGAGCACGTTCGTGCGATCGTCGGTGGAGAGGGTGCCGCGCTCGGAGAGGATCTCCTTCACCCGGGCCGAGACGTCGGCGGCGCGGGCGAAGTTCACCGGGATGATGCGCACCTTGAGCGGGACGAGCGGGATGAGCTCCTTCGCGGCGTCGATCCGGGCCTTCTGCTCCTTCGCGATGTCCTCGAACCTCGCGATCCGGATGACGTTCCCCATCTCCTCCTTGCCGAGCCCCTTCGAGCGCAGCACGAGGTCGAGGGCCTGATCCCAGGGGACGTTCCGCAGCGACACCGTGACCTTGCCGCTCACGTCGTCGGCGACGACGATGTTCTTCTTCGAGACGTCCGCGATGAGCCGGAGGAGGTTGCGGATCTCGATGTCGTGGAAGTCGAGGGTGATGCGACGCCCGCTGTAGCCCTTCGCCTGGGGAGCGCCCGAGAGCGCGTAGCCGGGCGCCTCGGCCGCGAACCCGGCCGCCTGGGCCTCGCTCGCCTCGACCTTCGGCGCCACCTCGCCGTCGGAGAGCGTCCACGCGAGGCCGTCCTTCGTCTCGACGATCCGGTCGGTCGCCTTCCCGCGCAGGGTCGCGACGATGCGCACCTGGCCCGTGCCCGGCTGGTTGAACGACGAGACCATCATGACCGGGCCCTTGAAGGCGGTCGTGTCGAGGCTGCGCTCGAGGGCCTTCGGGAGCTCGGCGGCGTCGAGCGTGAGCACGACGGTGCGGGGATCGGGGCGCGCGATCACGAACGGCGCCTTGCCGGCGATCTCGATCCGGGCCTGGCCGGCGTCGCTCGTGAAGCGGACGTCGCCGATGCGGGCCCGGACGGCCCGGCCGCGCGGCGCGTCCTCGGGGGGGCGGGCGGCGGAGCGCTCCGCCCGGGCGGCGGGCTTCGGCTCGGGCGCGGCGGGCGAGGCCGCGGGGGCGGCCGCGACGACCGCCTCGGCGCGGGCCGCCGCCGGGGCGGCGGGCGCGGAGCGCGGGGCGGCCTTCGTGGCGCGGCCGCCGGAGACGACGGCGACGCCACCGGCGACGCGCTGGATCTCGTACGCGGGGAGTGCGCCGGCCGCGTCGAGGACGACGCGGACCTTCCCCGCGTCCTTCCCGAACCGGACCTGGCTGAACGCGCCGGAGAGCGGGATCGTGCCGCGGGGCGCGCGCGTCACGCCGTGGAGGTCGAGGGCGAGGCGGGCCGGGTCGCGGAGCTCGATGATCTCGATGCGGGCGACGTCGCCGTCCGTCGCGAGGAGCACGCGATCGTCGCCCGGACGGACGGCGGTCACCGCGTGCGCGGGGGTGCGCGCGGCCGCCTCGTCGACGCGACGCGCGACGACGTGGTCGTCGGTGCCCGGCGCGGGCGCCGGGGCAGCCTCGGCCGGGGCCGCGTTCGGCGCGACGGAAGCTTTGGCCTCCGCGACCGGCGCAGGCGGGGTGGGCGCGGCCGCAGGCGCTGCGGCGGCGGCGTCCGCGCCGAGCACGCGGACGACCACCGCGTCGCCGCGCGGCGTCACCTCGTACCGGCGTGGGCCATCGAGGGCGACGATCACGCGGCCAACGGCGCTCCGCTCGTCCTTGTACTGCGCGGTCGAGACGGAGACGACGCCGCCCTTCCCGACCGCGACCGGGGACGCGACCGCGGACACATCCGCGCCGGCGAGGTCGACGACGAGGCGCGGCGGGTCCTGCAGCTTGAAGACCGAGTACGACGGCGGCCGCGAGCCCTGGATCGCGAGCTCGAGGGCACCGTCCTTCTCGGCCGCGTCGATGGCGCGGATGGCGTTCGCATCGGCGGCGGCGGCCGCGGTGGCGAGCGCGCCCCAGAGGAGCAGACCGGCGGAGGAGGACATGAGGCGGGATTTCATGGGAGCTACTCCTCGATGTTGAGCGCCGCCTGCTTCGGGAGGCGGAGCACGGTCTGCGTGGAGTCACGGGTACCGTCGGCGCGGATCACCCACTCGGCGACGACGACGCCGTCGCTTCGAACCGCGGAGACGATCCCGCCGTTCTTCCCGATGCAGGCGCCGCGACGCAGGCTGTAGCCGACGCCGTTCGGCGCCTCGACCATCGCGACGGGATCCTCGAGCCCGGTCACCACGGCGACGAGCTTCAGCTGCTCGATCTCGAACCGCCCGAGCGGGGTGGCGCAGCGCGTCTCGCGCTCGCGCTTCTCGCCGCTGAGCTCCGACAGGAACGAGCGGAAGGGGTCGCGCTTGCCGGCGGAGGAGTACACCCACTCGGCCTCGACGGGCTTCTTCGGAGCATCGCTTGCGGCGGCCGCCGCGGCGGGCGCGGCGACCGGGGCGGCCGCGGCCGGGCGCGGCACGGGCTTCGTGCCGCACGCCGCGAGGGCGGTGGCGAGCGCGATCAGGACGAGAGCTCGACGGGGGGCCATGGTGTCCTCGCGCTACTTCTTCTTCGCCGCTCCCGCGGCCTTCGGATCGAGGAACATGAACGTCGTCGCCGTGAACCTGCCGTTCACGACGACGCGGCCGTTCACGTCCTTCGGGGTCTGGAGCTCGATCCCGCTCACGTTCACGATGCGGCGGAGCCGCCCGAGCGAGTCGAAGAAGGTGGCGATCTCGTGGAAGTTGCCGTCGACCTCCATCTGAATCGGGAGCCTCGCGTAGAAGTCCTGCGGCTCCTGCGCCCTCGGCTCGATGCTCAGGATCTCGAGCCCGGCCTTCTGCGCCCGATCCTGGAACAGCTCGAGGATGTCCTCGATCTTCTTCTGCTCCGGGAGCTCCGCGAGGGCCTCGTTCAGCTTCTGCTCGAGCACCTCGCGCTCGCGGCGGAAGCGGTTCAGGTCGTTCGCGATGCCGGTCTTGTAGGTGAGGTCCGCCGAGAGCCGCTTCTGCTCGGCGTCGGTCCTCGCGATCTTCTTCTCGACGTCCGAGATGGAGGGGCCGAGGGTGAGCGACACGGTGAAGTAGTTGAGCGCAGTGAGGAGCACGACGGCGCCGGCGACCACGGCCACCTTCACGCCGAGCGCGGCCTTCGCGATCTGGTCGAGGAGCTTCTCCATGGCTAACCCTTGACCTTCCGCGCGTCCGCCGCGCCCGGACCACCGTCCCCCGCGGGAGCTCCGGAGTACCGCGCGGACGCGGTGATCGTGAAGTCGACGACCCGGAACGCGCCGTCCGACCTCGCGCTGGTCTTCTTCAGCTCGACGTCGCCGAAGTACTTCGACGCGAGGAGGTTCTCCATGAACTGCGACACGTCGTAGTTGCTCGACGCGGTGCCATCGAACGTCACGCGGCCGTCCTTCTCCTGCATGGACCTGAGCCAGAGCCGCTTCGGCGTGATCTGCGCGAGCTCGTCCAGCATCTTCACGGGGCCGGTGCGCCCGTTCTTGAGCTTTTCGAGGACGTCGAGCTTCTTCTGGAGCTCCTCCTGCTGCGTCTTGAGGCTGTTCACCTCGCCGATGATCGCGTCGAGCCGGGCGACGTCGGCGCGCGTCTTCGCGACGTTCGCCTCCTTCTTCTTGAGCTCGTCGGCGCGGTTCGCCGTCCACATGACGTTCCCGACGACGCCCGCGAGGAGCAGCACCGCGAAGAGCACCAGCTGCTGCTTGCCGGCTTCCTTCTTCTTCGAGACCCGTACCGGGAGGAGGTTGATCCGGACCATGGCTACTTGTCCCCGGGACGGCGGAGGGCGAGCCCGACGGACACGGCGGCGGCGGGCGCGGCCGCCAGGATCACCGCCGCATCGAACTTCTTGTTGTCGATCTCGATGTTCTTGAACGGGTTCAGCACCTCGACCGGCACTCCGGCTCGCTGCTCGAGCACCTTGAAGAGCGCGGGGATCCGCGCGGTGCCGCCGGACAGGTAGACGCGGCTCATCGCGCTGCCCGGCGCCGTCGACGCGTAGAAGTCGAGCGACCGCTGGATCTCGCCGCCCATCTGCTCGGCGACCCCCTGGATGACCCGCTCCACCTCCTGCGGGACGACCGCGTCCGACTCGCCCTGCCCGCCCACCTTCAGCGCGTCCGCCTCGTCGTAGGAGATGTTGAGCTGCTTCTGGATCTCCTCCGTGAAGGCGTTGCCGCCCATGGTGATGTCGCGGGTGAACGTCGTGACGCCGCGCGAGACGATGTTGATGTTCGAGACTGCGGCGCCCACGTTGATGAGCACCACGGTCTCCTCGACGTTCGCGTCGTAGTTCGCCTCGTACGCGTTCTGGACCGCGAACGCGTCGACGTCCACCACGGTCGCGGTGAGGCCCGCCTCCGCGCACACCGAGGTGTAGTCGTTGATCATGTCCTTCTTGGCGGCGACCAGGAGGACGTCCATCTGGCCCGCTGCGTCCCCGTCCGGCGTGAGGATCTGCGTGTCGATGTTCACGTCCTTCACGTCGAAGGGGATGTACTGCTCCGCCTCCCACTGGATCGACTCGTCGAGCTCCTCCTGCGTCATGCGCGGGAGGGAGATCTTCTTGATGATGACGGAGTGCCCGCGGACGCCGATGGCGACGTCCTTGGCCTTGAGCTTCTGCTGCGCCACGACCTCCTGGATCGCCTGGACGATGGCGGAGGAGTTCATGAGCGCGCCGTCGACGATCGCCTCGGGCGGCAGGGGCGCCGCCCCGAACGCCTGGAGCGCGTACCCGCCTCGCTTCTCCTTCAGCTGGACGAGCTTCACGCTGGAGGAGCCGATGTCGAGGCCTACGGCGAGCCTGCTCTTCGCCATGGCGCTCCCTTCACGTCCGACACGGGCGCGCGCGCCCGTGCGGTGGTTCGAGCCGGTCCGCGATGTTGCGGGAATAAACGAGGCTCATTGTAGCCGAGCGTCCGGAGTTCACGAAATGCGCCCTCCGGTGCGCGCGGCGCCGAACACCTTGCGTCGATCCGAGGGCGTGAGCCCGAGCGCGATGATGATCTTCCTCTTCGTGTCGACGCGGCACTCGAACCCGCTCTCGATGCGCGAGACGGTCAGCGGGGAGATCCCCGCCTTCCGCGCGAGCTCGGCCTTCGTGAGCAGCTGCTCCTCGCGGAGCCGCTGCACGTTGTTGGGCGCGCGGCGTGGCTTGCTCGCCTGTGTCCTGAGCGGTCGGCCAGACATGCGGTGCCACGCTAAGCGATCGCACTCGAAGGGATCAAGAAACCGACCGGCGTCGATATCGGCCTTTGTGGGAGACGGAGCTATCGACGAGCGGAAATGATGCGTAATTATAGCTCGTACGCGCAGTGAGACCGTCGCGTGGACGCGGGACACACCGGCGGGCGGGCGCGGAGCGCGCTAGCCCAGGCCGTAGTCCTTGATCTTGTAGAGGAGCGCCCGGTACGAGAGGTCGAGCAGCTCCGCGGCGCGGGTGCGGTTCCCGCCGGTCCGCTCCAGCGCCGCGCGGATGAGCTGCTCCTCGACCGCGCGGATCGCGCGCTTCACGGAGAGCGAGCCCTCCGGCACCGCCACGGCGGGCGCGCCGCGGGCGGGCGCGGCGCGGACGGTGTCCGGCAGGTCCTCCTCGCGGATCACCGGACCGTCGGCGAGCACCACGGCGCGCTCCAGCGCGTGCTCGAGCTCGCGGACGTTCCCCGGCCAGCGGTGCGCGAGGAGCGCGTCGCGCGCCTCGGGCGAGAGCGCGAGCCCCGGCAGCTCCGGGCGGAGCCGGGCATGGCGCGCGAGGAAGTGGCCGGCGAGGGCGGGGATGTCGTCCCGCCGCTCCCGGAGCGGCGGCAGCCGCACCGCCACGACGTTGAGGCGCCAGTAGAGGTCCTCGCGAAACTGCGCCGCGGCGACCGCGCGCGCGAGGTCCCGCGCCGTCGCGGCGACCACGCGGACGTCCACCTTCCGCGCCCGGACGTCGCCGACCGGCCGGACCTCCTCCTCCTGCAGGAAGCGGAGGAGCTTCACCTGCAACCCGAGCGGCAGCTCGCCGATCTCGTCGAGGAACAGCGTCCCGCCGTCCGCCTCGGCCGCGAGCCCCTTCTTGTCCCGGCGCGCGTCGGTGAAGGCGCCCTTCACGTGGCCGAACAGCTCGGATTCGAGGAGATCCGCGGGGATGGCGCCGCAGTTCACGGCGACGAAGGGCATGCTCGCGCGCGGCGAGAGCTCGTGGAGCGCCCGCGCGACGAGCTCCTTCCCGGTCCCGGACTCGCCCTCGAGGAGTACCGTGGTCTTCTGCGGGGCGACCTTGCGGACCTGCCGCAGCGCCGATTCCATCGCCTCGGACGTCCCGACGATCGCGTCCGGCCGGTAGGCCGCCGCGAGCTCGCCGCGAAGCCGGCGGTTCTCGCGCGCGAGCCGCTCCCGCTCCTCGGCCTTCCGGAGCAGCAGCACGACCTCGTCCGGCTTGAACGGCTTCGCGAGGTAGTCGTAGGCCCCCGCCTTCATCGCATCGATGGCGGCGTCGTGCGCGCCGTACGCGCTCATCACGACGACCAGCAGGTCCGGCGCGATCCGCTGGAGCTCCCGGACCAGCGCGAGCCCGCCGATGCCCGGCATCCGGACGTCGGTGAGGACGAGATCGTGGTCGCGTGAGGCGATCTCCCTCAGCGCGTCCTCCGCCGTCGAGACCGCGCGCGTCTCGTAGCCGCGATCCTTGAGGATCAGCGACAGGAGGTGACGCATGGACGCGTCGTCATCCACGATGAGGACGTTGCGGAGCACCGGAACGCGGACTCTAGCACGCTCCCGCTGCGGGCCCGCTCGTGCCTCCGCGGGCGGCCTCCGCCGCGGGCAGCCGGATGCGGAACACCGCGCCCCCGTCGCCGGCCTCGGCCGTGATCGATCCGCCGAGCGCCTCGAGGATGCCGTGGCACACCGCGAGGCCGAGGCCGGTCCCCTGCCCCGGCGGCTTCGTGGTGAAGAACGGATCGAAGATCCGCTGCAGGTCCGCGGGCGCGATGCCCGGGCCGCGATCCGCGACGGCGATCTCCACCGCCGTGCCGTCGCGCCGCGCCGTGACCCGCACCTCGCCCGCTCCGCCCATGGCGTCGCCCGCGTTGAGGAGCACGTTCAGGAGGACCTGCGCGAGCCGTCGCGGGTCGGCGCGGACCGGCGGCAGGTCCGGCGGCAGCGCCACGGAGACCTCGACGGACCGGAACCGCGGCTGCACCTCGGCGAGGCGGAGCGCGCCGTCGAGCGCGGCACCGACGGAGACGGGGACGAGGGCGGGCGGCGCCGGGCGGGCGAAGTCGAGCAGGTCGCGGACGATCGCGTCGATGCGCCGCGTCTCCGCCCCGATCCGGACCAGGAGGTCCGCGACGTCGGCGGCCGGCGCGCCCGCCTCCAGGCGCGCCCGCGCGATCTCCGCGAACCCGCCGATCGCGCCGAGCGGATTCCCGACCTCGTGGGCGACGCCCGCCGCGAGCCGACCCACCGCGGCGAGCCGCTCGGACCGGACCAGCTCCTCGCGGGCGACGGCGAGGTCCAGGTTCGCGCGCTCGAGCTCCACGACCTGCGCGGCGACCCGCGCCCGTTCCGCGACGAGCGCAGCGGCGGTCCGCTCGAAGGCGAGCGCAGCGCGGGAGAGCCCCGCCGCCCCCTCCTCGCCGGGGAGCCCGAGCGGCGGGAGCTCCGCGGCCTCGCCGATCCGGCGCGCGGCGGCGAGGAGCCGGCGCAGCGGCGCCCCGAAGGAGCGGGCCAGGATCGCGGCGGTCACGCCGAAGGTCCCCACCGCGCCCGCGCCGACGAGCGCGGCGAACCTCCGGCCGTCGACGGCGTGCGCGACCGCGAACGGCATCCCGATGGCGAGGAGCAGCGCCGCCGTGGCCGCGGCGATGGCGCCGGCCTGGAGGAGCACGAGCAGCCGGATCCGGGCACTCACAGGAAGGGCCGGAGCATCGGGATGGCGCGCGCGAGCGGCGCCGCGAGGTACAGCCACTCGATCGCCGCGGCGGCCAGGAACGGGCCGAACGGGATCGCGTGGCGCGGAGGGATCCACGCGTCCTCGGCGTCCTCGGGCAGCGCGGCGGTGAGATTCGGCGCAGGTGCCGGTTCCGCGGACGTGGTGGCCGGCTCGGCGGAGGAGGGGTCGGCGGTCGGCGCCCGGCCCGCTCCGTCCGGGCCCGGCTGCCCCCGCCCGAGCAGGAGCAGGGCGATCCCGAACACCGCCCCCTGCGTCGACGCGAGGAGCACGACCGGCAGGAGCCCGCGCGCCCCGAGCCACGCGCCGATGCCGCCGAGCAGCCACACGTCGCCGTAGCCGAGCGCCTCCTTCCGGAGCACCTTCTCTCCGACGAGCGCGACCGTCGCGAAGCTCGCGACGCCGAGCGCGACGCCGAGGGCGGAGGACTCCGGGGTCCGCGCGGCGGCGAGGCCGTACGCGCTCGCCGCCTGTCCCACCACGATGAGCGGCCAGGTGATCGCGTGCGGAAGCAGCCAGGTGTCGAGGTCGATGAAGGCGAGGGCGACGAGCGCGTCGACGAGGGCCAGCTCGGCGAGCGCGGCGCCCGTGGCGCCGTGGCGCTCGAACGCGAGGAGCGCAACCACCGCCCCGATGGCCTCGACGAGCGGGTAGCGCCAGGAGATCGGCGCCTGGCAGGCGCGGCACCGGCCTCGCAGCAGCAGCCACGAGAGGACGGGCACGTTGTCGTACCAGCGGATGCCGGTGCCGCACCGGGGGCACCGCGACGGCGGATGAACGACGGACAGCCCCTCAGGCACCCGCGCGATGACGACGTTCAGGAACGAGCCGAGCACCGCGCCGACGAGCAGCACCCAGGCGGCGACGAGGGAACGGGGGAGTTGCTCGATCACGGCGCGCTCGTGCCTCCGGACCCCGCGCCGCGGCCCTGCCCCCGGCGATCGGGTCCGGACTCGAAGACGTACCACAGCCCCGGCGCGGGCGGGGGAGACGCGCACGTGGTCACGGCGCGGGCGCTTCCGGCCCGGCGGACGACGCGCGCCGTCGCCACCCGCGGCGGAGCGCGAGCGCGGACAGCACGAGCGTCGCCGCGGCGGCGAGCGCTGCGCCGGCCCTCAGCCACGGCGTCCTGTAGCGGAGCTCGACGGTGTGATCTCCGGCGGGCACCCAGATGCCGCGGGCCAGATAGTTCACGGCGACGATCCCGGAGGACAGCCCGTCCACGGTCGCGCTCCACCCGTCGGTGTTCGCGTCGTTCACGACGAGGAGCGCGGGCGCGTCGGCGCGTGCCGTCACGACGAGCCGCTCCCCCTCGTCGGCGACGAGCCGGGCCTCGCCCACGGGCGGCCGGTAGCCGGCGGGGACGGGACCCTCGACCACCGAGCGTCCGCTGGCCGAGGCGCCCGGAGCGAGGACGAACTCGAGCGCGCCGGCCTCGTCCGCGCCGTCGAGCGGCCCCGCGAGCGCGATCCGCGGGCGCGCGGGCTGGCGGACGACGTAGGCGGGCAGCGCGGGGTCCGCGAGCGTCGCCTCTCCCCCAGCAGGGATCCCCGCTTGCGTGGCGAGGGCGGCCGAGCCCGGGACCACCACCGCCCCGAAGCCCCAGAGCGCCGCAGGCGCCGCGACGGTCGTCGGATCGGTCCGGGACCGGAACCGGATGAGGCGCGCGGGGAGCATGCCGGTGTACGCGTCGAGGTTCCCGATGCGGAGCGCCACGTTCGACGCGGCGCCCGCGGTCCGCGCGAGCCAGCGCCACCCGGCCTCGAACTGGCGGAGCTCCGGCCAGCGCTCCGGCGCGATCCGGAACGGCGTCACGACTCGCGGCAAGCCCGGCTCGGCGCGCAGGCGCTCGGCGATGGGCGAAGGCTCCGAGACGATCCCGGGCGGCGCGAGGACGTAGGCCCGGACGTTCGCGGCGCCGAGATCGAGCGCCAGCACCGCGACGAGCGCGGCGGCGCCCAGCCGCGCCAGCCGGCCGCGCGCGATGAGCAGCGCCACCGCGGCGAGCAGGCCGAGGGAGATCGCCGCTGCCCCCGCCCCCTCGCGCACGTTCGCGACCAGCGCCTCGGCGAGGCGCGTCCGGTCCCCGAGCTGCACCCACCGTGCGAGGGCGCCCGGGGCGAGGGCAGCGGCCGCCCACGCGCCGCCGAGCAGCGCGCCCGACGCCCCGACCGCGATCGCGAGGCGGCGGCCCTCCCGAGGGTTCGCGAGCAGCCGGTCGACGCCGGCGCCCGCCGCCGCCGCGGGGAGCAGCGTCACCCAGGCGACGAGCTTCTCCCAGAACCGGAAGCTCGACAGGATTGGCAGGCTGCGCGCCAGCTGGCCGAAGCCGGCGTTCGGCCCGAGCGCCATCCAGGCGATCACGAGAGCGAGGAGCGCGAGTCGCCGCGCCCCGCGGTCGCGCAGCGCGCCGAACGCCGCGAGCGACACCGCCGCCGCGCCGGCGTAGATCGAGACCACCCACGGAATGGTGGTGTACGCGTTCCCGGCGTACGCGTGGAAGACGCCCGCGTACAGGTTCCCCGGCGTCGAGCTGCGGAACAGGTCCGGGACGACGAGCTCCAGCAGCCGGAGCGGGTGGAGGTTCCAGCGCGCGTACTCGCCGGCCGCGAACGCCGCGGCCCGCGACGAGTGCGGGATCCAGGCGAGGATCGGAAGGACGACCGGCGCGGCCCCGAGCACGGCCACCAGCACGACGAGCGCCGCGCGGACGCCGCGCCGGGCCGGCGGCCCTTCCACGATCAGCAGCGCCTGCGCCGATGCCAGCGCGACCGCGAGGGCCCAGCCCATCGGGTCGCCGCCGGCGGCCGTCAGGAACGACGCACCGGTCACCGCGAGGAGCCACCCGGGGCCGCCCGCGGACGCGGCGGCGTGGGCGGCGGCGAGCAGCCAGGGGGCCGCCGCGAGCGTCGTGAGGTAGGTGAGGTTGTCCGTCGACGACACCACGAAGCCGGAGAGCATGAAGGCGAGCCCCGCCGCTGCGGCGCCCGCCGGGGTCCGCCCGAGCTGGCGCGCCCACGCCGCCGCGCCGAGCCCGGCGCCGAGCACCGACAGCAGCACCCACGCCTTGAAGGCGGCCTCGAACGGCGCGACGAGGAACAGCGCGTTCAGGGGATGGAGCGGCGCGTCCACGCCGCCCGCCACCACCGGCACGCCCATGCCGGCGTAGGGGTTCCACTCTGGGAGGTGGCCGCGGCGCAGCTCCTCCGCGATCCAGCGCTTCACCGGATGATGCATCCGCCCGGCGTCCCGATACAGGAACTGCCCGTCCCCGAGGAGCGCCGGCGCGAAGAAGATGGCCCAGGCCGCCGCGAGCGCCGCCGCGACGGCGACCCCTCCGCGCCGCGCCTCGCTAGCCAACCGCCCTCCGCCCCCCGGCCGCGAGCGCGTCCCTGGCGGGCGCCCCGCTCGCGCGGGCGAGGCGCACGAAGGTCTCCTCGAGCGTCTCGCGCTGCGGCTGCAGCGCGAGGAGCCGCCCGCCGCGGCCGAGCGTCAGCGCCGCGCCGGCGCTGGCCGCCTCGATGGACGGGAACGTGAACGCGTGGCCCTCCGGGACCGGGCCGCCGGCCGCCGCGAGCGCGCGCACCTCCGCGGCCGCGGCCTCGTCGAGCCCCGCGCAGCGCAGCTCCACGGAGCGGACGCTGCCGTCGAGCAGCGCCTGCAGCGGGCCCTCGCGCACGAGCTGGCCGTGCAGCAGCATGCCGACGCGGTCGCAGATCGTCTCGACGTCCGAGAGGATGTGCGTCGAGAAGAAGATCGTCTTCCCCTGCCGCGCGAGCTCCACGACGAGGTCCCGAACCTCCTTGCGCCCGATGGGATCGAGGCCGCTCATCGGCTCGTCGAGGACGAGCAGCGGCGGATCGTGGACGAGCGCCTGCGCGAGCCCGAGCCGCTGCACCATCCCCTTCGAGAACTTCCGGACGGTGAGGTCGCGCGCGCCGGAGAGCCCCACCCGCTCGAGCAGCGCCTCGGCGCGGCGATCCAGCTCCGCCCCCGAGAGCCCGGAGAGCCGCCCCAGGTAGCGCAGCACCTCGAGCGGACGCATGAAGTCGTGGAAGCTCGGGTTCTCCGGGAGGTACCCCACGGCGAGCCGCGCCCTCGGGTCGTCGACGGGACGGCCGAAGAGCGTGGCGCAGCCGGCCGAGGGCCGGACGAGCCCGACGAGGATCTTGATCGTGGTCGACTTCCCGGCGCCGTTCGGGCCGACGAAGCCGTAGATGCTCCCCGGCGCGACGGACAGATCGAGGCGGGTGAGCGCCTGGACCTTCCGCGCGCGGAACCCGAGGCGGTAGGTCTTCGAGAGGCCCTGCGCGGCGATGGCGAGGTCGGGCATGGTCAGCGGATGTCGCGGCGGGTGAAGAGGACGGTGGCGAGGAGGACGAGCGTGCCCGCGTAGCAGACGCCGTAGGCGCCCCGCGCCAGCACCGAGCCGAGCGCCACCGGATCGCCGTACGTGACGCTCTCCTTCAGGTCGAGCAGTGACATGTTGGGAAGGAGGACGTCGAGCACGCGCACGATGGGCTTCAGCTCCACCTGCCTCGCCGCGAGCCAGAAGCTCCGCACCTCCCCGAAGAGCCAGCCGGCGCCCACCAGGGCGAGCGTGTAGATGCTCGCGAGCGTCGCGGTGGTGAACGTCGAGAAGAGGACCGCGAACGCGCCGCAGATCGCGAGCTGCACCGCGACGAGGACGAACGTCGAGACGTACGAGCGATCGAGGGACGCGGCCGTCCCACGGTTCAGGACGAGCACGGCGGCGGTCGCGAGCGCCATGAGGGCGACGTTGAGCGCGAGCGTCGCCACGAGCCCGAGGTACTTGCCGACCACGAACCCGGCGCGCGAGACCGGCCGCGCCAGCACCGGGTAGCAGGTGCGCCGGTCGATCTCGCGGGTGACGAGCCCGACGCCGAGGAAGACGGCGATGAGCGTGCCGAACACCTGGGTCGCGGAGGTGCCGATGTTCGCGATGATGCGGTACTGCTCGCCGAGCGTGAGCCGCGAGATCGTGAGGGAGCCGATCACGAGCAGGACCGCGAAGACGAGCAGATTGTGCAGGAGCCGCTCGCGGAGCGCCTCGCGGACGGTCGTTGCGGCGATGGCCAGCGTCTTGCCCATGTTCACTCCTGGCGCGTGATGCGGAGGGGCGCCCGTGGACCCAGGACCGAGCTCTGCACCGCTCCGCTCGCCGGGTCGTACACGAACCGTCCACCGGAGGGCTCCGCGGGGAGCGCGGGGAGCTCCGCGGGCACGAGCTCGGCGAGGCGCGCGGGGAGGCGCCCGGTCCGGGAGCGGTGCGCGGAGATCGCGCGCTCGAGCGTGGCGAGCGCCTGGAACGTCTGGATCCGCGTCCGGCGCTGCGCGAGCTCGTCCTTCAGCTCCGGCGTGTTCGTCTCGGAGAGCGCCTGGTCGAGGAAGGAGATCGCCGCCACGTACTCGTCGTCGGTGTTCGCGAGGGCGGACAGGTTCGCGGCGAGGAGGGCGAGGTGAGGGCGCTTGCCGATCTCGGCGGCGCGGCGCGCGTACTCGGCGGCCTCGGCGTACCGCTGCTCGAAGAGGAACTTGTTGGTCGCGTACACGAGCGGGAGCGACCAGCGGTCGGGAAGGTTGCGCATCCCCTTCTCGAGGATGCGGTCCGCCTCGTCGTACCGGTGCGCGAGCCCGGCGAGGTTCGAGCCCGTCACCTGGTAGGCGTAGCCGAAGCGCGGGTCCAGGTCGGTGACGATCTCCGCGAGCGGGTAGAGCGCGTCCCACCGCGGCACCTTCGCCATCACCGTCTCCCCGACGTACTGCACCGCCTGCAGCCAGTAGAGGTCGGCGAGGAGGAGCCGCTGCCCGCAGGCCACCGTCCGCAGCGTGGTTCCCCTCGGCAGCCAGGCCGGGTCCCGCACCTTCCCGGCCGTGGACGCCTCGGGCTCGAGCGTCCGCCGGGCGGCGGTGGTGAGGACGAAGGCGGTGAGCGCGAGGGCGGCGAGCGGCGCGCGGCGATGCAGCATCGGCCGGGGAGGATACCGTCGGACGGGGAAAAAGGCGAAGGGCGCCGCGTCGCCGCGGCGCCCTCCGTGTGTCGCGTGACAGCGGGACTAGAAGACGTCCGGGCTGGTGAGCGTGCAGGGCGTCGCGTAGACGGTGTTGCCCGCGCCGTCGAGGCAGCTGCCGAGCGACCCCGGGAAGGCGGTCTTCACGTTGCCGGGCAGGGTCGCGCTCGTCACGCCGTCGAGCGCCATCTTCACGAGCGTGACCTCGCCGGGCGTCCCGTCGCCGTCGATGTCGGCGGCCGCGCCCACGCTGTAGCAGATGCCGGCGTTGGTGGCGGCGGCGATCGTGGTGGCGCACTTGGCCGTGCTCACCTGGTAGTTGAAGTACGTCGCGCCCTCGACCTGCCAGTCGATGGCGGAGGCGAGCGCGAGCTCCCCCGTGGCCCAGGCGATCTTCGACGTGCCGACGGTGCCGGCCGGCATCGCCGTAGAGCCGAGGTTGTGGTACGAGCCCGGCGAGTAGGCGCCGTCGACCTTGCCGCCGACGACGACCTTCCGCTCACCCTGGCGCAGCGCCTCCTCGGCCTTCCGGAGCCCCTCGACGTTCGTCGAGGCCTCGGAGAACTTGGAGCGCAGCTGGTACTTCACGAAGTTCGGGATCGCGATCGCCGCGAGGATGCCGATGATCGCGACGACGATCATGAGCTCGATGAGGGTGAAGCCCTTGGCCAGCTTCTTCATGGTGTTGCCTCCGTGAGAGCCGGGTGCGCTCGGATAGCGGCGGCCGGCGTTGCTTCCTGGCGGTTCGGTGGTGCGCGCCGGGTCGAGGCGCCATCCAGCATGGGGAGTGCCAACAGGGGATCGCGTAAGCACCCTGATCGACGACTGTAGGCCGACCCCCCACCTGCCGCGCAGCGTCCGACCGGGTTAGCGCCGGTGACGTTTTTCGTCACCCCGCGAGTCGGATGCCGGCGCGCCGGCCTTTGACAACGGCGCGCTCCGCACCCGATCATCGCGCCGCGCCGCCACGACCGGCCGCAATCACACGTGGACCAGGCCGCCGCCCAAAACCCTTCAGCTCCACGCGAGGACGCGGGCCGGCCCGAAGCGCGCGCGCGCACGCTCGATCGCGGGAGCGACCCCGCCGGGCGCGTCCCTGAGCCGCCCGCCGGCGCAGCCGACGCGCGCCGCGCGCGGCTCGCGTTCCTCGTCGCCGGCGGCGCGATCCTGCTCGCGGCACTGCTCGCCCGGCTCGCCGGCGCGGGTCAGGCGTTCGCGGGCGGCGAGCTCGTCACCCTCGACGGCGACTCCCTCTACCACCTCCGCCGGATGCGGCTCATCGCGGACGCGTTCCCCCGCGTCCCGTGGCTCGACCCGCTGATCGCGTGGCCCGACGGCGCGCCCATCCCCTGGGCCGCCGGGTTCGACCTGCTCGGCGCCGTCCTGATCCTGCTCGGGCGCGCCGCCGGAGGTCCGGCCGGCGGGGATCTCTGGGTCGCGGCGCTCTGCCCGGTGCTCGGAGCGCTCGTGGTGGCCGCCACGATGGAGCTCGTCCACGCGCTCCGGCCAGGCGCGCCGGGCCGACGCGGGGCCGCGCTCGCCGCGGGGATCCTCGCCGCCGCCATCCCCCAGGGCCTCGACGCCTCGCGGTACGGCCGCATCGATCACCACGTCGCGGAGGCCCTCTCGATGGTCCTCCTGGCGCGGTGGGCGATCGCCGCGCTCCCGCCCCGGCCGGAGCGAGGTCGGCGCGCCCGCCTCGCGTACGAGATCGGCGGCGCGGTCCTCTCCGCCGGCGCGGTGGCCGTCTTCACGGGTTCGCCCCTCTACGTCGCGATCGTGCTCCCGATCCTCGTCGGCGCGACGCTCGCGGCGCCCAGGCCGCCCGTCCTCGGGAGCGGCGGACCGGGCCTGCTCGCCGGTGCGGCGCTCGCCGCGCTCGCCTCGGCGCCGGCGGTCGCCGCCCACGGCCGCGCCCTCGCGTTCGGCTTCCCCTCGTTCCTGCAACCGCTCCTCCTCTGCGCCGCCGGGGCGACGATCGTCGGCGCTGCGCTCCTCTCCGGGCTCGTCGTCCCGGGACGCGGGCGCCTCGCCGGCGTCCTCGGTGTCTCCGCCGCCGTCGCGGCGCTCGCCGCGCTCGTCGTCCCTGGTGGCGCGGCCCAGGCGCTGGCGGGCGTGCGCGAGTGGCTCCTGGAGGCCGACCCGTGGCTGCGGACCATCCAGGAGTTCCAGCCTCTCCTCCGTGATCGCGCGGGACCGCTCGCGAGCGTGAACGGGTTCCTCGGCGCGACGGGCGTCGTCGCGCCTCTGCTGCTGCCGCTCGCCGTCCTCGGCGCGAGGCCCGCAGGCCGGGCGCGAGCGGCCGGCTTCCTGTGGGTCGTCGCGGCGCTCGCTGCGCTCACGGTGCACCAATCGCGGTTCGGGCGCGTCTTCTCACCGTTCCTCGCCGCATCCGCCGCGCTCGGCCTCGCCGGCCTCGCCGGGCTCGTCGCACGGTGCGGGTCGGGCGTGCGGCGGGTGGCGGGCGTCGCGCCCGTCGCGGTCGCCCTCGCAGTGGCGCTCCTGGATCCGCGGGTGCGCGGCGCCCTGGGAACCGCCGACGACGCACCTGACGCGGCCGTCGAGGCGGCGCTCGATCTGCGCACGCGGGATCCGGGGCCGGCGCCCGGCATCGTCGCACCCTGGGACCTGGGCAACGCGTTCCTGGTGGTGGCCGGGCGTCCCGTGGTCTCGACCGGCTTCGGTCCTTATCCGGATCCGGTCGCGTACTGGGAAGGCGTGAAGGCGTACACCGTCGAAGAGGCCGAGCTCCTGCCATGGCTCCGGGGCCGTCGCATCGGCTGGGTCGCGGCGGGTGCGGCGAACCTCTTCGGCCGAGTCGGCGGCGAGGACGCGCACATCCCCTTCGCCGGCGGCGGCTTCTCGTCGCGGTGGCTCCAGGAGGTCCGATCGGCGCCGCTCCTCATCGCTGGCTCGGGCGTGCCAGCGCTGGGGGTCAGACACTTCGCCCACCTCCTTCCCATCTTCGCCTCGAGCCGGACCGTCGTCGGGATGGACGGTCCGCTTCCGGTCCTCTGGACGTATGAGGTCGTCGCGGGCGCGAGCCTCCGCGGCCGCGCTGCACCGGGCGGGCGCGTGACCCTCGAGATCCCGCTGATCGAGCACCGGCGCCCGCACACGTGGCGCGGCTTCGTCGACGCGGACGCAGGCGGCCACTGGACGATGACGGTGCCGCTGCCGACGGACCTCGCCACGCCGACGATCACCACAGCGCCGGGCGTGCTGCGCGTCGCCGGCGCGCCGCCGACGCCGGTGCGGATCGCGGAGGATGCGGTCCGTGCCGGCGCGACGCTGGAGCTCGCAACGCCTGGCGCGGAGCCCCGATGACCTCCCGTTCGAGGGCGCAGGCCGACGCGAAGCTCGCCGCGCGGAGCGCGAGCGGGACCGCGCGCCGGCACGTCGCGATCCTCGTCGCGGGCATCGCGCTGTTCCTCTCGCCCGCGTGGCTCGGAGGCGGCCTCCTCCTCGCCCGTGACGGCGGCCGCATGCACGCGCCCGTGAAGCGGTTCCTCGCGTCGGAGCTCGCGGGCGGGCACCTTCCGGAGTGGAACCCCTATCTCGGGCTCGGGATGCCGGTCGTCGGCGCAGCGGTGGACGCCGTCCAGCACCCGTTCACGCTGCTGCTGCTGGTGCTGCCGGCGGAGTGGGCGCTCACGGCCTGGGTGCTGCTCTCCGTCGTCGCGGCCGCGCTGGGCGCCTCGTGGTGGGCGCGCGTGCTCGGCGCGAGCCGTGCCGCCGGACTCGTGGCCGGCTTCGGTTTCGCGCTGGCCGGCCCGATCGTCAGCGCGACGGACAACGTCACCTATCTCACCGCCGTGGCCACGCTTCCGGCCTTCTTCGCAGCGGCGCATCTCTGGATCGCGCGAGGCGGACCGGCCCGGCTCGCAGCGCTCGCGGGGCTCTCGTACCTGCTCGCGGCGGCGGGCGACGCGCAGAGCTGGGGGTTCGCCGCCCTCGCGCTGCCGGTCCTGGCGGTGGGGCTCGGGGAGGGCGACGGCGCGGGCCGGCGGCTCCTCCGCGGCGTCGCGGCGGCCGCGGTGGCGACCGTCGCGGCCGCGCCCGTGCTGCTACCGCTCGCGCTCTGGCTCCCCCACTCGTCGCGGGCCGGCGCGATCGACGCCGTCGCCCGGCAGCGCTGGAGCCTCGCCCCCGTGCGCCTGCTCGAGATCGCCGTCCCGCACCTCCTCCGGGCTCCGCCGGGCGCGAAGATCTGGCCGCTCCATGTCGCCCTCGCCGACTCGAGCTCGCTCGCGCCGTGGGCCGTCTCGGTCTATCTCGGTGCGACGGCGCTCGTCCTCGCCGCGTTCGCGGCGCTTCGCGATCGGCGTGCGCGCCTGCTCCTGGCCGCCGTCGGGCTGGTGTGCTGGATGGCGCTCGGCGATCATGCCGGGTTCGGAGGGATCGCCGCGGCACTCCCGATCCTCCGCGGCCTCCGCTACTGGGAGAAGATGGCGCCCTGGGCGGCGCTGTTCCTCGCCCAGGCGGCCGCCCTCGCGGTGGACCGGCTCGACGGCGACGCCCTCGCCGCCCGGCGCCTTGCGGCCGCGAGCGCCGGCGTCGCCGCCCTCGCCCTCGCCGGCGCTCTGCTCGCGGGCGCGCTCCCGACCCACCTGCCGCCGGACCTCGCGCGGGATCTGGCGGACAACCTGAGAGACGGGTTCCTCCACGCCGCCGCCTTCTCCGGCGCCCTCGCGGCCGCCATCGCCGTGTCGGCGCGGCGGGGCCGCTCGGCGATGGCCGCGGGCGTCGTCGCGGTGGTCGCGCTGGACCTCGCGGCGGCGAACGTCGGAGCGTACGAGCTGCATTCGCCCGCGGTGGCCGTGTCGCCGGGGCCGCTCGCGGCGTACCTGCGCGCCCGGCCCGGGATCGAGCGGGTCGTCACGCCGTTCGAGCCGCTCGTCGATCGCCCGGGGCTCACGGCCGACGAGTCGAGCAACCTCCTCGGCGCGCGGACGCTCGCGTCCGCCTGGAACGTCGGCGAGCGGGTCGGCAACTTCGACACCTACACGGGCGCGGCGCCGGCGCGCGCCGACGAGATCGAGCGGCGGCTCTCGCCCGACCGACTGCTTCCCGTCGTCGGGCTCTGGGGCGTCGCGCACGTGGTGGTGCCCGGCCGCGCCGACCAGGCGGAGAAGCTCGGGCTGCGGCCGCCGATCCAGATCGAGGCGGAGGATCCCACCGCGCCGGCGTGGCTCGTCGCGGTCCCCCACCGGCCTCGCGCGTACCTGGCGAGCCGCGTCCGCGAGGCGAGCGCCGACGAGGCGCGCGCCTTCGCCCTGGACCCTGCGTCGGCCGCGAGCGATCTCACCGTCGTCGAGGGAGTCGGCCGCGCCGTGCCCGGCGGGAGCGGCGGAGAGGTGGTCCTCGAGGTGGAGACGAGCACGAGCGTGCGGCTGGCGGTCCGGACCGCGACCCCGGCGCTGCTCGTGCTGAACGACGCGTGGGCGCCCGGGTGGACCGCCCTCGTCGACGGGGCGCCGGTCGCCGTACTGCGCGCCAACTACCTCGTCCGCTCGGTCGAGGTGCCCGCCGGCCTCCACCGCGTGATCTTCCGCTACCGCACCCCCGGGCTCCTCGCCGGCTGGCTCGTCGCCGCCGCGGGCGGGCTCGCGCTGGTCGCGTGGCATGCACGCCGGCGCTTGCGTTCGCAGCGAGGAGGGGACCCTGGACGCGCCGGCGGTCCGCGTGGTCCAATCCGCCCTGGCGACGGGCCCTCGGCGTCGACGGATCCGGTCCCGGATCCCGCCGACGACCGCTCTGCTGCCCGGGTGAACCGTGCCTGACGCAACCCCTTCGACGCCCGACCTCGCCCCCGCTGCGCTCGAGACGTGGCTCCGGCTCCACCCCCGCCGCGTCACGGGCGCCCTCGCCGGCGCCGCGATCTTCGTCCGTCTCATCCTCTGTCTCCAGGCGGCTGCGACGCCGCTGACCCGGATCGACACGCTCGTCGCCGAGTCCGACAACCACTTCTTCGACGAGTGGGGACGCCAGATCGCCGGCGGCGACTGGCTCCAGCGCGCGCCGCTGCACCCGACGACCCGCTGGATGCGGCAGGTCGCCGACCAGGCCCTGGCGCGCGATCCAGAGCTGCCGGTGAAGCTGGGCCTCGCCCCGGACGCCGGCTACGACCGGCCGGCGATGGAGGTGAGGCTCTGGGAGCGATGGCTGGGCGGCGCGACCTTCTTCCAGGAGCCCGCCTACGCGTACCTCGTCGGCCTCACGTACGGGCTCTTCGGGGCGAACGTCTGGCACGTCTTCCTCCTGCAGCTCGCGCTCGGCGTCTGCGGGGTGCTGCTCGTCCACGAGCTCGCGCGGCGGCTCTTCTCGGAGACCGCCGCCGCCGCCGCCGGCGTGCTCGCCCTGCTCGCGCCGATCCCCCTCCTGTACGAGATCACGCTGCTGCGGGACTCGCTCGTCGCGGTCCTCACCGTCGCACTCGCCCTCGCCATGCACTGGGCCCCCGGCGGCAGGCGCGTCCGGTGGTTGATCCTGGGCCTTGCGTTCGGCGGGGCCACGCTGGTGAAGCAGTCCTTCCTCTTCTTCCCGATGCTCATGGCGGCGTGGCGGCTCGCGACGGTGCGGGCGCCGCTGCGCGAGAGGCTCGCCGCGGCGGGGCTCGTCACCGCCGGCCTCGGAATCGCGCTCCTCCCCGCCGTCCTCCGCAACGTCGCGGTGGGCGTCCCGGCGCTCGCGCTGAACGGCTCTGCCGCCGGGATGCTCGCGATGTTCCACACCGCGAGCGCCTCTCCGATCGCGCTGACCGTCCCGCCGGAGTTCAGCCGCGTGCTGGTCGCCGCCGACGGACGCCCGCTCGCCTCGTTCGTCGAAGCGGCGCGGACACATCCGAGCCCGTGGGGATTCGTGGCGCTCAACCTGAGGAAGCTCCTCTACGTCTGGCACGGCTACGAGGCGGGGAACAACGTCGACGTTCACCTCTTCAAGCTCGGGGCGCCGCTGCTCGCCGCGCTGCCGGCGACGTTCGTCGTGCTCGTCCCGCTCGCGGGCGTCGGGCTCGCGTCGCGCGGCGCCGCCCGGGCGTGGCCGCTCCTCGTCGCGATCGCGGCGAGCATCCCCACCATGCTCCTCGCGGCGGTCCTGTCCCGCTACCGCGCGGCCGTCGCGATCGCGCTCCTCCCCCTGGCGGGAGCGGGGCTCGTGCGGGCGTCGGGCTGGATCGCGGCGCGCCGCTGGCGGCCGGTGGCGTGGGCGGCCGCCGTGTCCGCGCTCTACCTCGCGTGGGCCACGAGGAGCCTTCCGGGAAAGGCGCCCGCGGAGGAGGGCGCGGTCTACGCCTCCGACGGCCTCCGCTGGCTCGACCGCGGCGAGCCCGCGTACGCGGCGCTGCACCTCGAGGAGTCGCTGCGGCTCGTTCCGCACGTTCCCCAGGTCGAGGCCCTGCTCGGGCGTGCCCTGCTCGACGCCGGCGACGCCCCGGGAGCGATCACGCACCTCGACGCGGCAGCGCGCTCGCTCGACTCGCCCCGCTTCCGCGAGCTCCACGCCGTGGCGCTCGCCGCGGTCGGGCGTCGCGACGAGGCGCTCGCCAGCGCGCGGGCGGCGCTCCGGGCCGACCCCGATCGCGCGGCAGCGCGCGCGCTGCTCGAGGCGCCCGAGGGCGGCGCCCGATCGACCTCCCTGGATGTCGGCGCGCTCGACGCGGGGGGGTCGCGGTGAGCCTCGCGGAGAAGCTGCTCGAGCGGACGCTCGTGTACCGCCTGTGGCAGGCGCCGTTCGCGGCCGACAAGTTCGCACCGGTCGTCGCGCACAACGATCTGGCGACGGTCCGGCGCGTGCTCGACGTCGGGTGCGGCCCCGGCACCAACACCGCGTTCTTTCCGCACGCGGAGTACGTCGGGATCGACATCAACCCGAGGTACGTCGCGTGGGCGCGGCGCCGCCACGGGCGGGAGTTCGTCGTCGCGGACATCTGCACCCACGAGTTCCCGGCGGATCACGGGTTCGACTTCGTGCTCGTGAACAGCTTCCTGCACCACGTGAACGACGACGAAGCGCGGCGGATCCTCGCCGCCGTGGCGAGGACCCTCGCGCCGGGCGGAGCGGCCCACGTCCTCGACCTGGTGCTCCCGGAGGGGCGGTCGGCGGCGCGGTGGCTCGCGACGCACGACCGCGGGAAGTTCGCGCGGTCGCTCGCGCGCTGGCGGGAGCTGTTCGCGGAGGTCTTCGAGATCGACGCCCTGCAACCGTACCCGCTGGGCGTCTTCGGCGTACCGCTCTGGAACATGATCTACTGCAAAGGACGGGCGAAGAGATGAGCCGTGCCGTGCACACCGTTTCCGTGCAGTCGCCCCACCCCGGCGCGGCCCGCGAGCAGCCGCGCACCCTCGAGGTCGTGATCCCCGTCTACAACGAGGCGGAGGTGATCGACCTGCTCCTCGAGCGGCTCGCCGGCGCGCTCTCGCCCGACAAGCTCGGTCCGCTCGGGATCACGCGCGCCCGCCTGCTCTTCGTGGACGACGGGAGCACCGACGAGACCGCCGAGCTCCTCGCGGAGCGCATCGCCTCGGGGCTGGACGCGCGCCTCGTCCGGTTCTCGCGAAACTTCGGGCACCAGAGCGCCGTCTGCGCGGGCCTCGACCGGGCGGAGGGCGACGTCGTCGTCATCATGGACGCGGACCTCCAGGATCCCCCGGAGCTCCTCGTCCCGATGCTCGAGCGCTGGAGGGCCGGCGCCGACGTCGTGTTCGCGCGCCGCCGCCGGCGCCGCGGCAACGTGCTGAAGCGGCTCGGATACTGGGGCTTCTACCGGATGGTCGCGTTCCTCTCCGACATCCGCCTGCCGCTCGACACCGGCGACTTCGGCGCCATGGACCGACGCGTGGTGCTCGCGCTCCGGAGCCTCCCGGAGCGCCTCCGCTTCCCGCGAGGGCTCCGCGCCTGGGTCGGGTTCCGCCAGGAGGCGGTCGAGTTCGACCGCCCCGAGCGACAGGCCGGCACCACCAAGTACGCCTGGTCGAAGCTCTACCGCCTGGCGACGGACGGGATCGCCGCGATGAGCACGCGGCCGCTCCAGGCCGCCCAGATCGGCAGCTTCTTCTTCGGCCTGCTCACGCTCGGGTTCCTCGGGATGCTCGTGACCGGCTACCTGACCCGGCCGTCGTCCATCCCGACGCCGTTCCTGCTCGCCTACGTCCTCATCGCCACCGGGAACGCCGTCCAGTCCTTCTGCCTCTACATCCTCGGCGCCTACGTGGGGCGGACCTACCTCGAGGTGAAGGCGAGGCCGCCGTACCTGGTCATGGAGGTGGTGGAGCGTCCGCCCGACGTCGAGGGCTCGCCGTCGTGAGCGCCGTCGAGGTGCTCTCCCCCGTCCGGCCGCTGGACTTCCCGGACGAGTGGTACGACGCGAGCGACGCCTCGCATTTCTGGTTCGAGTGGCGGCTCGCGGTGCTCCGGCGCGTGCTCGCCGACGCGGGCGCAGCGACGGCGGCGCAGCTCGCGGCGCTCGACGTCGGGTGCGGGTCCGGGATCCTGGCATCCCAGCTCGAGGGCGTGACGTCCTGGGCCGTCGACGGCACGGACCTCAACATGGCCGCGCTGGAGCGATGCCGCGCCCGGCGCGGTCGGACCCTGTACTACGACGTCACCGACGAGCGTCCCGAGCTGCTCGGTCGCTACGACGCGGTCGTGCTGTTCGACGTCCTCGAGCACCTCGCGGATCCGCGGGCGCTGGTTCGCTCCGTGCTTCGCCACCTGCGGCCTGGCGGCATGCTCGTCGTGAACGTCCCCGCCCTCCCCGCGCTCACGAGCGCGTACGATCGCGCCGCCGGCCACCTGCGCCGGTACACCGTGGAGAGCCTCGCGGGCGAGCTCGACGGCCTCGGCCTCGAGCGGCGCGTGATCCGGTACTGGGGGCTCTCGCTCGTCCCGCTGCTCGTGGCGCGGAAGGCGCTCCTCGCGCGCGGCGGCCCGAGGACCATCGACCGCGGCTTCCGTCCCCCGCTGCCCGGCGCGAACGCCGCGCTCCTCGCGCTCATGCGCCTCGAGACCGGCGTGCTCCGCGCGCCGCCACTTGGAACGTCCGTGATGTACGCCGGGGTGAAGGGCGCGGGGTAGCGCGTTTCGCCCTCGACCCGCGGCCATGAACGACCGCTCGCACATGAAAACGTTGCAGACCCGGCAAACCGCTGCAGGTGGGGGGACGGGCGCCGATGTGGGCGCGTCCCGGAAACCCGCGGGGTTGCGCCCGCGCCGGGCTGCCCCACAAGTTGCATGTCCGCTGCTCTCGGGAGGCCAGCCGTGCCGATACGCCGGACCCGCGGGTTCACGCTGCTCGAGCTGATGATCGTCCTCTCGATCGTGGCGATCCTCGCCGCGCTCGCGGCGACGGCCCTGACGCGCGATCGCCCCCGCGCGACGCTCCAGACCCTCGCGTCCGACGTGCAGGCCCTCCTCCGGAACGCCCGGCAGAACGCGCTCGCGACCGGCCGGCCGACGATCGTGATGGTGTTCCCGAACTTCGCGAACCCGCTCGGCGGCGTGGGGCGCGTGATCCTCCTCGAGGATCCGGCCGGCACGTTCTTCCAGGCCGCGGCCGCGACCAACTTCGGCGCCTACGACCCCGCCACCGCCCGCATCGGCGTCGGCGACGAGATCCTGCTCTCGATCGACTTTCCCCGGAACGTCCGCGTGGGGCCCGGGACGGGCATGGGCGCGACCGCGGTGCTCGCGGCGCCGTACGGGCGCGTGAACGTCCAGAAGGCGTGCAGCTTCTGCAACGCCGTCGGTGACGGGCGCGGCGCCGTCCGCTTCGACTCCCGCGGGCGAGCCGCCTTCTACAGCGGGAACGGCGCGCCGCTCGACGTATGGGGCGCGAGCTTCTCGCTCGCGAACCTGGATGCATCCAATGCGCAGGTGACTCCGGGCGTTCGCACCTTCGTCGTCACCTCGACGACCGGCGGCGTCCGGTCCTTCATCGCCGGCGGGTAGGAGGGCTCTCGATGACCACGCGACGGCGCGGCCAGCGCGGCACGACGCTCCTCGAGGCGATGATCGCCATGGTGGTGCTCCTCTGCGGAGCGCTGGGCGTCATCGGCATCAACAACCTCGGGCTCCGGCTGAACGACAGCGCGCGGAAGATGACGCGCGCGACGGCGATCGCCCAGGACCTCGTGGACAACATCGCGCTCTGGCCGTGGGGCGACGCGCGGCTCACCACCGGGGCGCACGCCGAGGTGGACCTCACCGCGGGGGGCGCGGTGTTCCCCGGCGTTCCCCTCGCCGAGCTCCAGGACGGCAACGACTTCCAGCGCAGCTGGACCGCCACCTACGTCGACGATGCCGACGGCGACGGCACCTTCGACGCGGTGCGCGTCGCCGTGACCGTCCAGTGGTCGACGGGGAGCCTCACCGTGTACACCACGAAGCTCAACCCCGCGGAGCTCCGGTGACCGCACCCCGCCCGACGCGCGGCTTCACGCTGCTCGAGCTCGCCGTGTCCCTCCTCCTCGTGGCGATCCTGGTCGCGGGCGCCGTGTCGCTCCTGTCGTCGCAGCGCCGCGCGCTCACCACGACGTCGGGCGACCGCGCGATGCAGGAGACCGTCCGGACCGCCCTCGACGACCTCGGCGCGAACCTGCGTCGCGCGGGCTTCGGCATCGACCCCGCGCTCGCGTTCGACTTCACGACGTACCAGTGCGCGGCCCCGGTCACCTGCCGGGACAGCATCGCCGGCCCGGACGAGATCGTCTTCTACGCGCGCGACCCGCTGTTCAAGGCGACGATCTCGGCGACGCCTTCGGCGACGCAGCTCACGATCGCGGGTGGCCTCCAGGCGCCGCTCTACCGCGGGCAGATCCTGCAGATCATGTGCGGCGCGGGCTCCGACGTCGCGTACGTGACGGTCGGCTCTAAGGTCGCCGCGAACTGGACCCCGCCGGCCGCCGCGCCCGCGAGCACCGCCATCCCGCTCCTCGCGGCGACCGGGGCGTTCCCGCAGCAGAACGCGAAGCTCACGAGCGGCTGCTTCTCGACGGGCTGGAGCGCCGCGCGCGTCTACCGCCTCGACCGCTTCCGCTACGCGGTCCTGCCGTACGCGGACGCGGACCTGAACGGCGTCGACCGGCCCTACCTGATGCTCGACCGCGGGCTCCTGGACGACGACGGCACCTCCCGGATCGAGCCGGTCGTCGCGGACGTCGAGGACCTGCAGCTCGAGTACGTGTTCGTGAACCCGACCACCGGGGTGGCCCGCGCGGTGGGCGGCGTGAGCGGCACCGGGCTGTCGAACGGAGCGGCGAGCATCGACCTCGCCGCCACGCCGCCGACCTACGACTCCGCGCGGGACGACGCGACCCGGCTCACGAACAGCCCCGCGAACATCCGCGCCGTCCGGGTGAGCGTCATCGCCCGCCTGCCGTCCCAGGATCTCTACCGCGGGCGCGTCGGCGGGAACGAGCTCGTCCAGCTCGTCGCCTCGCAAGGGCCGGCGATGCCGGCCGCCGGCAACCGCCCGATCGTCGCGGCGCCGAACAACTTCGCTCGCATCAAGATCCAGACCACCGAGGCGCTCCGCAACATGGACGTCCGCGCGCCGTTCTTCGACCAGTGAGCGCCATGACCCGAAGACACCCCAGAGGCCCCCTCGCGGCGTCGCAGCGCGGCAGCGGCATCCTGCTCGCGATCGTCGTCGTCCTCGTCGTGAGCGTCATCGCCGTCGGGATCGTGCGCTACACGTCGCGCGAGCTCGCGGGCGCGACCGCGAGCAAGCAGGCGACCGCGCTGGTGGCGTGCGCCGAGGCGGGGCGCGGGCTCCTGCTCTCCCAGTTCCGGTCGGTGGGGATCGCGCCGACGCAGCTCACCGCGATGAACATCCCGCTCGACGCCGACAAGTACACGAACGCCGTCGGCGGCCACATCGACTCGTCGAACGTGCAGGTCGAGCAGGTCACGATGCTGCCGCTCGGGACGTTCGGCTCGGAGCGCAAGAACACGCGCGACATCACCAACATCGCGAACCCGGCGCTGGGCCAGCTCGGCGGGAAGCCGTACCGCCTGATGGTCCACTGCAGCGATCACGGCCGCCAGCTCGAGGTCGAGTTCGGCGTGCGGTTCGGCCTCTAGGGAGGGCGCGGCGCCATGGCCAAGAAGATCCTCCGCAAGAAGGTGCTCCTCGCGCTCGCGGCCGCGATCGCGCTGCCCCTCGCGGTGCTGGCGACGACCGGCATCTCCATCCCGCCGGCGAGCTCGGCGAGCTGCTGCAACCTCGCCTCCGCGTACACCTCGAGCCTCTTCCCCGGCGGCGACGGCGACGAGGGGTTCTTCGGCCTGCCCATCGGCGCGCCCTCGAACGCCATGCTCGTGCTCGACAACTCGGGGTCGATGCTGGAGCTGCCGAACGCGCTCCAGTTCACGACCGCGACCGAGCCCACCTCCGGCACCGGCCTCTGCTCCGGGACGTCGCTCGACGCCTACTCCCGGACCGACAACGACGAGGCGATCGACACCACGCCGCCGTACGACAACGGCACCGCGAACACCTTCGTCGTGGACAGCCCGCCCTGGAGCCTCGCGAAGTGCTCGACGAGCGGGAACAGCTGCCTCTTCGCGCCGGCGCGCTACTACCGCGCGGCGTACGACACGAGCGGCCTCGTGAGCTCGAGCCAGTGGTCCGACGACAGCGCGACGTCCTATTCGTCCGGGACGAGCAGCGGGAAGATCTGCGACGGCGCGCCGGGCAACTGCCAGACCTGCCTCGACACCTCCGGCTACTACGTGTTCCGGGACATCTTCGGGCGCCACGTCTACTTCCGCGGCAGCTTCCTCAACCGGAACCCACCGAAGTACGTGGTCGCGCGCAAGGTCGTGAAGGACCTCGTCGCGATCGATCTCTCCAACCCCGACACGACCACCAGCGTCCGCTTCGGCCTGACCGTCTTCACGCCGGGCTCGTACTCCGGCACGAAGAACGGCCTCGACGCGAACGACGGCGGCACGCTCGTCGTGCCGCTCGGCCCGAACTGCGATCAGGCGGTGGTCGGGTTCCAGCCGGCGAACGCGGCCGCCCAGGAGGCCTATCGCGTCGCGCGACAGGCGATCGTCGACGCCGTGAACAACACCTCCAAGGTCTCGTTCTCGAGCTGGACGCCGCTCGGCGAGACGCTGTTCAACGTCGGGCAGTACTACTCGGACACGCGCGGCACCACCGGGTGGCCCACCACGGGCGCGACGGGCCCGGTGTACGACTACGCCTTCGGGACGCAGTGGACGCGCTCGGGGTTCTACGAGACGGCGGCGGGAACCGCGAGCGCGCCATGGGTCTCGAGCGGCCGGCAGGCCTCGGTCTGCTGGGCGTGCCAGCAGAGCTCCGCCATCGTCATCACCGACGGCGAGCCGACCTACGACTCGAACCTGCCGAAGAGCCCCGCGCCGTCGAGCCACACTACGGGGCCGACGCCGGGGGTCGCGGACAGCAACGCGAACCAGGATTTCAGGTCCTGGAGCTGGCCGAACCTGACCGTCCCCTGCCCCGACGGCGACACCGGCTGCAGCGGCTACATCCTGCAGAAGGTGGCGTACTTCCTCGCGCACAGCGATCTCCGCCCCGACCTGTCGAATGCGCGACAGACGCAGACCGTCAACACGTACACGGTGAGCTTCGGCATCCAGCCGACCGACCTCGGGAACAGGCGCGCGCTGGCGCTCCTCCAGAAGACGGCGGAGCTGGGCGGCGGGGCCTTCTACAACACGTCGTCCGGCGACGAGCTCGCCTCCGCGCTCTACAACGTGGTGAACGACACCGTCGCGCGGTCGACCTCGTTCAGCGTCTCGAACACGAACACCCTCCAGACCGGCAACAACAACCAGCTCTTCCTCGCGCGCTTCCGGCGCCTCCCCCAGACGTTCTGGGAGGGGCACCTGTTCCGGTTCCGCGTCTTCAACGAGTTCGTGCAGGGGTGTGACGCCAAGAAGCCGGACGCCGCGCAGGCCGACGCCGTCTGCAAGCTCGAGAGCGGCGCGACGAAGACGCTCAAGGCGAACCTGAACCACGACGTCGATCCGAGCGGCAACGCGATCTGCGACGGCCTCTTCATCCTCGACCGCGACTGCGATCCCGTCGCCGAGGACCAGGACGGCAACTTCATGAAGGCGGTGCTCGACACGACGACGAACACGTTCGTCGCCGGCACGACCCCCGCGGTGCCGTACTGGGACGCCGGCGAGAACCTCTCGTACCAGGTGTTCCCCACGAACCATCCGGACCCGACCAAGGCCGGCAAGACCAACACGGCGTACCGCAGCGCCGACGCGGGCGCGTCGAACAAGCGCGTCATCTGGACCGTGCTCGACGTGGACGGCGACGGCCACTTCACCGCGGCCGACGGGAAGGTCGAGTTCACGGCCGACAACGCCGCCGCGATCGCGCCGCTCCTCGAGCTGAACGGGACGCGCACCGTCGGCACCGAGCAGGTGAACGTCTGCCTGGACATCCTGCAGCGCACCGGGATGTGCGGTCCCGATCCCCTCCCCGCCTGCCCGGTACCGAACGCGAGCAACCAGGTCGGCAGCGCGGACCTCGCGAAGTGCGCCGCGCAGGTCATCAACTACGTCCGCGGGTGGGACGTCATGGACGAGGACAACGATGGGTGCGCGGGCCCCGGCAACCCGAGCAACGACGCGAGCTGTCCCGGCGCGACGCTGCGCGGCGACGGCAGCTGGCGCGGCGGCCAGGACGGCGAGGAGCGCGTCCGCGGGACGTTCACGGACTCGACCGGCGCGAGCGTCGACTGGGATGGGCGCCAGGTGGACGAGTTCTGGAAGCTCGGCGACATCTTCCACTCGTCGCCGGTGATGGTGCGCCCGCCGGTGACCGAGATGCTCTGCGACCTCGCGCTCGATAACCAGTGCGTGTCGACGATCCACAGCCCGAAGGGCTTCTCGACCACCATCCAGACGCCGGCCGACTACGACGTCAACGGGAACGGCACCATCGAGGTCGGCGAGGACGCGTACGAGGGCTGGCGACGGTCGCAGGCGAGCCGGCGCCAGATCGTCCTCGTCGGCGCGAACGACGGCATGCTGCACGCGTTCGACGCCGGCGTCGTGGACACGAGCGTCCCGGCGGACGCGCTCGGCACCCGGTCCTACACCGTCGGCGACGGTTCCGAGCTCTGGGCGTTCATCCCGCCCGACCTCCTGCCGAAGCTGAAGCTCATGCTGACCGACCACCAGTACTTCGTGGACGGCAACACGATGGTCCGCGACGTGTGGGTCGACGTGAACAAGGACGGCAAGAAGCAGCCGACCGAGTTCCGCACGATGGCGGTCATGTCCGAGCGCGCGGGCGGCATCCAGTACGTCGCGCTCGACCTCACCGATCCCGTGAACCCGGTGTTCCGGTGGACGTTCCCGGACAACTGCACGATCGACCAGAACGTGATGGCCCAGAGCTGGTCGGGGTTCGCGCCCCGCCCGCCGCCCATCGGTCCGGTGAAGCTCCAGGTCCCGACCGGCGGAACGCAGGACCCGATGAAGCGCGGGTTCGAGGAGCGCTGGATCGTGATGCTGAACGGGGGCTACGACCCGACCCTGACGCGCGGCCGCGGCGTGTGGATGGCCGACGTCTGGACAGGTCAGATGATCTGGCGGTTCACCGACGACGACATGAAGGCGCTGAACGGCGCCAACGCGAACATGTGGTCGGTCCCGGCGGCGGTCGGCCTCCTCGACGTCGGGAACGCGGACCAGCCCATCCTGGACGGCGACGGCTTCTTCGACACCGCCACCTGGGGCGACATGGGCGGCCAGCTGTTCGTCGCCCGGTTCCAGGACCCCGGCGTGAAGGACGCGACGACGCAGCGGATGGGGAACTGGTACGCCGCGCGCGCCTTCGAGGAGCAGCGCCAGACGACGGATTCGCAGTTCTTCTCCGGCCGGAGCGAGTTCTACCAGATGACGGCCAACGTCGTGGACCTCGACACCGGGTACGTGCGCTCGTACCTGGGGAGCGGCAGCCGCGAGCACCTGCTGCAGGTCGGGGCCTCGTGCGGCCCCGGCAACATCCTCGGGTGCTGCCAGGCCGGGTGCAACGCCGAGATGTTCACGAAGTTCAACTACGGCGGCTGCAACGTCGTGAACCACGTGAAGTGCTCGAACGGCAAGATGGTCCAGGACCGGACCGACCAGAACAGCACCTGCGCCCAGAGCTTCGCCTGCGGCAAGCTCGAGGCGAACGTCCAGCTCCACCTCCAGTGCGGCTCGGCCGGCAACCCGCCGGACATCATCGCCCACCTGCTCTGCGACTCGAGCGGCACCTGCACGGCGCGCGACCAGGTGAAGGACGGGAAGCCCGTCCGCGTCGACAAGCTCACGCAGCCGAACTGGTACAACCGGTTCTACGGCATCTGGGCGTACGGGGGCCGCGACCGGATCTTCTCGACCGCCGCCCAGGCGCAGGATCTCGACCTGAACCGCTTCACGGACATCCCGTACGCGAAGGTCTGCAAGGGCCCCGGCGACAAGAGCTGCCAGATCATCAACACGACCTACGCGACCGTGAACGCCGCGGGCGGCGTGACGTGCGGCGGCGCCGGCCCGACCCCGTGCCAGGCCACGGGCTACGATCCGGGCTGGTTCTACGAGTACGGCCGCGTCTGCCCGTCGGGCGTCTGCGAGGACACCCCGCCGTGGCTCGACGAGAAGACCGCCTCGGGCGCGACGGTCCTCGCCGGCTGCGTGGACTGGAACACCTTCCGGCCGCGCGGCTCGTCGGCCACCGGCACGGACCCCTGCGTCAGCGCGAACCTGTCCTCCGCCCGGAACTACACGTACCTGACCGACTTCATCGCGGGCACGGCGACGCCCCGGTGCGGGTTCGGGTACAAGGACTCGTCCGGCAACAGCTACATGGTCCGGGCGCGCTCGCGCTCCACCATCGCGCCGCCGCCCGATCCGACGCAGCTCGTGGCCATCGGCATGGACGGCGAGGTGAAGTACCTCGCGGCGCAGATCGAGCCGGGCGGCACGCCCACCACGGCGGCCCTCGGCGAGAAGCGGGAGCTGCTGCAGCCCGCCTACTGGCTCGAGGTGAACCGCGAGCTCCACGTGTGCCGCCACGTGGACCAGACGCAGTGCCGGTGAGGTGAGCGGTCGTCGTGCTGCAGGCCCTCGGGCTCCGAGGCTGCGCCTCGCCTACTCCCCGCCGATGCCGTACTTGGCGAGGCGGTAGCGCAGCGACCGGAAGGTGAGGCTGAGGAGGCGCGCCGCCTCCGTCTTCACGCCGCCGGTCCGCTCGAGGGCCTGCTCCAGCAGCGCGCGCTCGATGGCGTCGAGGTGCCCCTGCAGGTCGAGCCCGACCTCGGGGAGCGCGGACGCCTCCGCGGGCGCCGCCGCCGGCCTGCCGCGCAGGTTCGGCGGGAGCGCCGAGAGATCGATCACGTCGCCGGTGGTGAGGGTCACCGCGCGCTCCACGACGTTCGCGAGCTCGCGGACGTTGCCCGGCCAGGCGTGGCCGAGCAGCGCGCGCTCCGCCTCCGGCGAGAGCCGCGGGTGCGGTCGGCCCTGCTCCGCCGCGAACCGGCCGAGGAAGTGCTCGAGGAACAGCGGGACGTCCTCGCGCCGGTCGCGGAGCGGCGGCATCCGGATCTGGATCACGTTGAGCCGGTAGAAGAGGTCCTCGCGGAACCGGCCCGCCTGCACCTCGGCGCCCAGCTCGCGGTTCGTCGCGGCGACGATCCGCGCGGCGACGGGCAGGTCGCGGGACCCGCCCACCCGGCGGATGCGCCGCTCCTGGAGCGCCCGGAGCAGCTTCACCTGCACGGGCGGTGGCAGCTCGCCCACCTCGTCCAGGAACAGCGTGCCCGAGCCGGCGACCTCGAACAGGCCCGCCCGCGTCTCCGTGGCGCCGGTGAACGCGCCGCGCTCGTGGCCGAACAGCTCGGACTCGATGAGCCCCTCCGGGATGGCGCCGCAGTTGATCGCGACGAAGGGCTGCTCGCGGCGGCCGCCGTGGAGGTGGATGGCGCGGGCCACGACCTCCTTGCCGGTCCCGCTCTCGCCCGTGACGAGGATGGTGGTGCGCGCCGGGGCCACCTTCTCCACGAGCTCGCGGACCTCGACGATCGCGGGCGACCTGCCGAGGAGCGCATCCTCCCTCGGCGCGCGGACCGTCCGGCGCAGCACCCGGTTCTCCGCGACGAGGGCGCGGTGCTCGAGCGCCTTCGCCACGACCAGCCGGAGCTCCTCGACCTTGAAGGGCTTCAGCACGTAGTCGTACGCGCCGAGCTTCATCGCCTGGATGGCGTTCTCGGTGGTGGCGAACGCGGTCACCATCACCACCTCGGTGGACGGCGCCTGCTCCTTCACCGCGCGGAGCACGTCGATGCCCGAGTCGCGCCCGAGCCGCAGATCGGTGATCACGAGGTCCAGGTCGCCCTGCGCGACGCGCGCGAGCGCGCCCGAGGCGTCCGCGGCGGTCGCGACCTCGTGCCCCTCCTTCCTGAGGAGGATGTCGAGGAACTCCCGCATCGAGAGCTCGTCGTCGACGACGAGGATCGAGGCCATGACGCGATCCTACCCCGCCGCCCGGGCGTCCGCGTCGGCGGCGTCGGCGGGCGCGGGGAAGTGGACGACGAACCGGGCGCCGCCGGCGGCCGCCCCCTCCAGGGCGACGCTGCCGCCGTGCGCGTCCACGATCCGCTGGACCGTCGCGAGGCCGAGGCCCGTGCCGTCCTGCTTCGTCGTGAAGAACGGGAGGAAGATCCGGTCGCGGTCGGCCGGGTCGACGCCGGGCCCGTCGTCCTCGACCGCGACGAACGTGCCGATCGCGTCGAAGCCGCACGCGACGCGCACGCGGCCCCGCGCCGGCGGGGGATGCCGATCTCCGGCCGCGTGCGCGGCGTTCAGCACGAGGTTCAGCACGATCTGCCGGAGCTGGTCGGGATCGCAGTGCGCCGGCGCCGGGGCGAGCGCCCGCTCGACGTCCACGGGCGCGAGCGCGGGGTCGTTCGCGAGCACGTCCAGGGTCTCGTCGACGACCGGCGCGAGATCGCAGCGGACCCGGCGCGGCGGCGCCGGCCGCGCGAACGCGAGGAACTGCGTCACGAGCTCGCCGAGGCGGCCCGACTCCCGGAGCGCGATCTCCATGAGCCGCCGGTCCTCCCCCGCGAGGCCCGGCGCCTGGCGCAGGAGCTCGAGCGCGCCCATCATCGAGGCGAGCGGGTTGCGAAGCTCGTGGGCGAGCCCGGCGGCGACGCCGCCGAGATCCGCGAGCCGCTCGCTCCGCGCCACCTTCTCCTCCATCGCCCGGAGCTGCGTCAGGTCCTGGAAGATGAGGGCCTTCCCCACGGCGGCGCCGTCGCGCCCGATGAGCTGAAAGCTCGAATAGCCGAGCCGGAGCGACTCGGCGCCGCCGATCAGGTGGTCCAGCTCGCCGCGCGCGACGTCCGCCGGGATCGTGGCGAGCCAGCCGGTCGCCGGCCGCCCCACGACGTCCGTCGCGAGGACGCCGAGCATGTGCTCGCCGGCGCGGTTCAGGAACGTGACCCTGCCGGCGCGATCGAGCGTGACGAGCCCGCTCGTGACCGACTGCACGATGGCCTCGTGCAGCGCGGTGATCTCCGCGAGGTCGCTCTCGCGCGCCGCGAGCCGCTCGCCCGTCCGGCGCAGCTGCTCGGCGAGGTAGGACGCGAGCACCGCCGTGACGACGAAGGCGCTGCCGTGCACGAAGAGCAGCCCCACGGGCACGGCCCGGTGACCGTGATGAGGGAGGAGCGCGACGACGAGGTGCGCGCCGAGGGCGACCGCGAGGGCCGTCAGCGCGCCGCGGCGGTAGAGGAGGATCGCGCCGTTCACGATCCCGAGCGAGTACATGAAGACGAAGACGCTCTCGGCCCCGCCGGTGAGGGCGACCACCGCCGCGGCGATCCCCACGTCGAGCGCCAGCTGCCCGTACGCGAGCGGGACGAGGAGTCGCCGCGCGCGGAGCGCCAGCGCGAACGCCACCGACACCGCGTACGTCGCGATGACGAGCGTGTAGAGCGGGGCGGTCGCCTCGAGGTCGGGGGCGGACTCCCACCCCACCGCCGCGGTCCCACCGAGCAGGACGGTGATGGAGACCACCCGGAAGAAGGTGATCCACACGAGCTTGCGGTGGAGCCCGCGGGCCCGGTCGTCCAGGCCCTCCGCTGCGGCGTCCCCGGCCGCGTCGACCGGGCGCATCGCCGCTACTTCACCGTTCCGGCCATCGAGAAGATGGGCAGGTACATGGCGATCATGAAGAAGCCGACGGTGCCGCCGAGGAACACCATCATGAGCGGCTCGATCATCGAGGTGAGCGCGGCGACCGCGACGTCGACCTCGTCGTCGTAGAAGTCGGCGATCTTGTTGAGCATGGCGTCCATCGCGCCGGTCGCCTCGCCGACCCCGATCATCTGGACGACCATCGGCGGGAAGACACCCGTCTCGGCGAGCGGCCCGGCGATGTTCTTGCCCTCGGAGATCTTGGCGCGGACGTACAGGATCCCCTTCTCGACGGTCTTGTTGCCCGCGGCCTTTGCGACGATCTCGAGGGCGTCGAGGATCGGGACGCCGGACGAGAGCATCGTGCCGAGGGTGCGCGTGAAGCGCGCCACCGCGACCTTCTTCGCGAGCGGCCCGAACAGCGGCGCCTTCAGCACGGTGTCGTGCCAGATCTCCTGGCCGCGGCCCTTCTTCACCGCCTGCTTGAACGCCACGAACGCTGCGGTGGGAATCCCCAGGAACAGGTACCACTGCGACCGGAAGCCGTACGAGACGTTGATGAGGAACTGGGTCGGCGCCGGGAGGGAACCGCCCATGTCCTTGAACATCTTCTCGAACGTGGGCACCACGAACGCGATGAGGACGACGACCACGCCGATGGCGATCGTGAGCACGATGGCCGGGTAGACCATCGCGCCCTTCACGCGCCGCTTGAGCTTGTCGTTCTTCTCGATGTACGCGCCGAGGCGCTGAAGGATCGTGTCGAGGATGCCGCCGATCTCGCCGGCGCGCACGAGCTGCACGAAGAGCTCGTCGAACGCCTTCGGGTGCTCGGCGAGGGCGTCCGCGAAGGTGGAGCCCGCCTCGACCTTCGACTTCACGGTGAGGAGGATCTTGCGGAACGCCACGTTGTCCGCCTGGTTCCCGATGATGTCCAGGGCCTGCACGAGCGGGAGGCCCGCGTCGATCATGACCGAGAACTGGCGGGTGAAGACGAGGATGTCCTTCGTCGAGACGCCGCCGCCGAAGGAGAGCGAGAGCTCCTTCGGCTTCTTCTTCACCTTGGTCGGCTCGATGCCCATCTGGCGCAGGCGCGCCTCGACGGCACCCGGATCCTGCGCCTCCATCTCGCCGGAGCGGACGTCACCCTGCTTCGTCTTGCCGGACCACCTCCAGACCGCCGCCTTCTCGGCGGCGGCGGTCCTGGTCTTCACGTTCGCGGCTACGGCCTGGGCCATTCCGTTCCTCGCGATGGGAAACCCGCGTCGATCCTAGCTCAAGGGCGTCCGGGGGTCGAATCGCCGCCCGCCGCCGTCACCGGGCCGCTGCGGGCGGCGGGCGCATCCCGCCACCGTTCGAGAGCAGGTTCTTGAGCTCGTCCGGATCGGAGGAGCGCCCCATCGCCTCCTCGAGCGTGATGAGCCGCTTCGCGAACGCCGCCGCGAGGCTCTGGTTGAACGTCTGCATCCCGAACTTCGTCTGGCCGACCTGCATCTGCGAGTAGACCTGGTGGACCTTGTCCTCGCGGATGAGGTTCCGGATCGCCGGGTTCGGCACCATCACCTCGATGATGAGGACGCGCCCCGGCCCGCCCGCCTTCGGGAGCAGGTTCTGGGTGAGCACGCCCTCGAGCACGAACGAGAGCTGCGCGCGGACCTGCGGCTGCTGGTACGGGGGGAACACGTCGAGGATGCGGTTGATGGTCTGGACGGCGGAGTTCGTGTGCAGCGTCGCGAACGCGAGGTGACCGGTCTCGGAGATGACGAGGGCCGCCTCGACGGTCTCGAGGTCGCGCATCTCGCCGACGAGCACGACGTCGGGATCCTGCCGGAGGATGTACTTGAGCGCCTTCTTGAACGACGCCGTGTCCGCCCCCACCTCGCGCTGGTTCACGACGCAGTTCTTGTGGGGGTGGAGGTACTCGATCGGATCCTCGATCGTGATGATGTGCTCGTGGCGCTCGGTGTTGATCTTGTCGATCATCGACGCGAGCGTGGTGGACTTCCCGGAGCCGGTCGGGCCCGTGACGAGGACCAGCCCGCGGGGCTTCTTCGCGAGATCGGCCACGATGGGGGGGAGCCCCAGCTCGGCGAAGGTGAGGATCTTGAACGGGATGGTGCGGAACGCGCCGGCGACCGCGCCGCGCTGCATGAAGACGTTCGCGCGGAACCGCGACAGCCCCTTCACGCCGAACGACAGGTCGAGCTCGTTCTCCTCCTCGAACTTGTGCTTCTGGGCGTCGGTGAGGATCGAGTAGCAGAGCTGCTTCGTGTCCACCGGGGACATCGGCGGCGTCTTGAGCGGGACGAGCTTTCCGTCGATCCGGAGCTGCGGCGGCGAGCCGGTCGTGACGTGGAGGTCGGAGGCCCCCTTCTCGACCATCGCCTTGAGGAGCTGGTGCAGGTTCGCCACGGGATCTCCGGTCCTCGGGTTCGACGCCTAGAACTTGTCCGGCGCGGTGTTGCCGACGGCCTCGGCGAGGGTGGTCACGCCGAGCTTCACCTTCCGGAGCGCGCTCATCCGGAGGGTCTGGAACCCGAGCCGGATCGCCTCCTGCTTGAGCTCCGCCGCCGAGCAGCCCTGGATGACCAGCTCCTTCAGCGGATCCCAGAGCGGCATCACCTCGTAGACGGCGACGCGGCCCTTGTAGCCGCGGTCGTTGCAGGTCTTGCAGCCGCCCGGCTCGAACACCTGGAACGTGCCGATCTCCTCGGCGGTGAACCCCGCGTCGAGCAGCGCCTGGTCCTCGACCTGCGCCGGCTTCTTGCACTCCTGGCACAGGCGGCGGCAGAGCCGCTGCGCGACGATGGCGTTGAGCGACGCGGTGACGAGGAAGGGCTCGATGCCCATGTTGAGGAGGCGCGAGACGGTGCCCGGCGCGTCGTTGGTGTGGAGGGTCGAGAGCACGAGGTGGCCGGTGAGGGCGGCCTTCACGCCGATCTCCGCGGTCTCGAAGTCGCGGATCTCGCCGACCATGATGATGTCGGGGTCCTGGCGGAGGAAGCTGCGGAGGGCGGCCGCGAAGTTCAGGCCGATGTCCTCGTGCATCTGGACCTGGTTGATCCCGAAGAAGTTGAACTCCACCGGGTCCTCGGCGGTGGAGATGTTCCACGCCACCTCGTTCAGCTTGGAGAGCGCCGAGTAGAGCGTCGTGGTCTTGCCGGAGCCCGTCGGGCCGGTGACGAGGACCATGCCGTAGGGCCGGTCGATCGCCTCCATGAAGTCCTTCAGCTGCCCCTCGTCGAAGCCCAGCTTCGTCATGTCGAGCTGGAGGTTCGACTTGTCGAGGAGCCGCATGCAGACCTTCTCGCCGAAGAGCGTCGGGCAGATGGACACGCGGAAGTCCATCTCCTTGCCCTTGCCGAGCTTCAGCTTGATGCGGCCGTCCTGCGGCAGCCGGCGCTCGGAGATGTCGAGCTCCGACATGATCTTGATGCGCGAGATGATGGCGTTCCGGAGCTTCATCGGCGGCTTCATGACCTCGTACAGCACGCCGTCGATGCGGAACCGGACGCGGAAGTCCTTCTCGTAGGGCTCGACGTGGATGTCGGACGCGCCCTTCTTGATCGCGTCGAGGAGGATGAGGTTCACGAGCTTGACGACCGGCGCCTCCTCGGCGCTCTTCTCGAGATCGACGACGTTCGTGTCGTCGCCCTCGGACTCGATGATCGCGACCTCGGAGTCGTCGAACCCCTGCATCACCTCGTCGAGGTCGGGCCCCTTCTCCGCGTAGTAACGCTCGATCGCGTCCCGGATGGCCTGCTCGGACGCGACGACGACCTCGACGTTGTAGCCGGTGAGGAACTTCAGGTCGTCGATGGCGAAGATGTTCGACGGATCGCTCATCGCCACGATGAGCGACGAGCCGGCCCGGTTCACCGGGACGACCTGGTGCTTCTCGGCGGCCGCCTTCGGGACGAGCTTCACGACGTCCGGATCGACGTCGAAGTCCTTGAGGGAGATCGCAGGGACGCCGTACTGCTTCGAGAGGAAGTTCGTGAGGTCGCTCTCGGCGATGGAGCCCTGCTTCACGAGCAGCGAGCCGATGCGTCCGCCGGTCTTGCGCTGCTCCTCCTGGGCCTTCTGGAGCTGCTGCAGGGAGATGAGGTTCTCCCGCACCAGGAGTTCGCCGAGCCGTCCGGACATGAGTGTTTCCCCTCGTCGAGCTGCGGAACAAAGCGACGGCGCGGACGCGCCCGCGGAGCCCATCGACCCTAGCAGCCGGATCGCGAGGGGGTCAAGGAAGGGACCGCCCGGAAGTGCCGGATCTCGCTACCGGAAATGCCGCTCCACGCCTACATCGGAGACAGCCGTCGCCGCTCGCCCGGACCTCGCTCGCGGTGAAGACGCTACCCCGCGCGAAGGCGCTCGCGCGCCGCCGCGACGTCCCGGGCGATCTGGGCGCGGAGCGCCTCGATGGAAGGGAACCGCCGCTCGTCCCGCAGGCGCGCGAGGAACGCGAGCCGGATGGGCGTGCCGTAGAGGTCGCGGCCGTCGAAGTCGAGGAGGTGCGCCTCGGCGACGACGCCCGCGCCGGCCTCCACCGTGGGCTTCACGCCGACGTTGCACACGCCACCGTGGACGGTGCCACCCTCGAGGCCGCGCGGCCCCGCCCTGCCGCCGAGGGTCGCGCGGACCACGTATACGCCGTTCGCCGGGAGCAGCGACGCCGTCTCGACGTTCGCCGTGGCGAACCCGAACCCGCGTCCCCGCCCCGCCCCGCGTGCGACCACGCCATCGACGTCGTACGGGCGCGTGAGCAGCAGCGCGGCGGCCTCGACGTTCCCCTCGAGGAGGAACTCGCGGATCTTCGTCGACGACACGACGAGGCCGTCGGCGGTCACCGGATCGACGACGTGCAGCGAGATCCGGTGCCGCTCGAGCAGCGGCCGGAGCGCGTCGACCCGGGCCCGCTCGCGCCCGGCCGTGAAGTCGTGGCCCACGACGACGTCGGCGACGCCGAGCCGGCCTGCGAGGTCCCGGGCCACGAACTCCGCCGCGGAGGTCGCGGCGTAGCCGCGGTCGAAAGGCTGCACGACCACCGCGTCCACCCCGGACGCGGCGAGCAGCTCCAGCTTCCGGGGCAGCGGGGTCACGAGCGGCGGCGCGAGCTGCGGGCGCAGCACGCGGACGGGGTGCGGCTCGAAGGTGAAGACCCCCGCGTGCGAGATGCGCGACGCGGCCCAGGCGCGCGCCGTCTCGAGCAGCTTCTGGTGCCCGAGGTGGACCCCGTCGAAGTTGCCGATCGCGACCGCGCCGCCGCGGAGCGCGCCGGCGGCGTGGGCCTCGTCCAGGGAGCGGTAGACCTCCATCGCCCGCCGTTCATAGGGCCGCACGGGGCCCGCGTCAATCGCGCGGGCGCGATCGCCGCGGGCGGCGGCGCTCGTCAGAGGAAGCGCCGCCCGAAGGCGCTCGGGAGGAGCGCCCCGAGCGTCGTCTCGACGCGCGCGCCGCGCGCGCCGACGAGCAGCACGGGGAGGTCCGGGCCGGCGAACTCCGCGAGCGTCTGGAGGCACATCCCGCACGGCGGCGTCGGCGGCGTGGTGCCGCTCGCGACGGCGACGGCCTCGAGTCTCCTCGCTCCGGCCGCGACGGCGCCCGCCACCGCGACCCGCTCCGCGCACACCGTGAGCCCGTAGCTCGCGTTCTCCACGTTGCACCCGGAGTGGATCGAGCCGCCCGCGCGCACCGCCGCCCCGACGCGGAAGCGCGAGTACGGCGCGTACGCCCGGCCGCGCGCGGCGCGGGCGGCCGCGGCGAGCGCGGCCGAGCCCTGGTCGCGGGAGCGCCTCATCGCTGCTGGAGGAACCGCGCGACCGCGAGCTCCGCGTCGAGCGGGATCTCCACGAACCGGAGGTGCGCGCCGAACCGCGGCCCCTCGCGCGTGACGCGGAGCACCTCGCACACGGCGCGGACCTCCTCCGGCACGTGGGGCAGGAGGAAGCGCACCTCGAGGCGGCTGCCGACCGGCGGGTGGAGGCCTTCGAAGAAGACGCCTCCCAGCGACAGGTTCCCCGTGTGCGGCTCGAAGGAGCCGCCCAGGGCGGGCTCCCGCACGAGGAGGCTCAGCGGTACCCGCTGGCTGTCGCGTCGGTCCGCCTCCGCGTCGCGCGCGGCCTGCGGCTCCTCGGCGATCGCGCGCGCCGTCGCCGCGAGCCGCCCCTCGCTCCGATCACCCATGGACCACCTCCGCAGCCGAGAGGCTAGCAGCGCGCGCGCCAACCTTTCAACCGGCAGCCCGAGCGAGGAATGCCGTGACGAGGGCGCCGAGCCGATCGCGCGCACGCTCCGCGACGAGCCCGACCTCCGCGTGGGACAGCCGGTGACGGGTGAGCCCCGCCGCGTGGTTCGTCACGACCGAGAGCCCTGCGACGGGCACGCCCATGTGACGCGCCGCGATGACCTCCGGGACGGTCGACATGCCGACGAGATCCGCGCCCATCGCGCGCAGCATCCGGATCTCCGCCGGCGTCTCGTAGGAGGGGCCGAGCAGGCAGGCGTACACGCCCGCGGGGAGCGGCAGGCCGATGGCCGCCGCCGCCTCGTCGAGGAGGGCCGCGAGGCGCGCGTCGTACGGCGCGCTCATGTCCGGGAACCGCGGCCCGAGCCGGTCGTCGTTCTCGCCGACGAGCGGGCTCACGCCGGAGAGGTTCAGGTGATCCGCGATCCGGACGATCTCGCCGGGCGCGTACGCCGGGTTCACGCCGCCCGACGCGTTGGTGACGAGGAGCGCGCGGATCCCCAGCCCGCAGAGCACGCGCGCCCCGAAGGCGACGTCCTCGGCGGACCAGCCCTCGTACGCGTGGACCCGCCCCTGCATGGCGATGACGGGCACCCGCGCGCCGTCGGCGGCCAGCTCGCCGACGACGAGCCGCCCCGGGTGGCCCGCGACGCGGGCCAGCGGGAACCCCGGGATCTGCTCGTACGGGATGACGGTCGCCCCCTCGAGGCGATCCGCGAACCCGGACAGGCCAGAGCCGAGGATGACCCCCGCCGCGGGGGAGAGGTCCGTCTGCCCGCGCACCCACGCGAGCGCGTACGAGAGCCGGGTCCAGAGGTCGGCGCGTCGGGTCATGCCATCCGCTCCAGGACGAGGGGCCGCGCCGGCGGCGGCGTGGCCTCGATCCGGTAGGCCCGCGCGACCCGCGCCGCGATCGCCTCGCGGGGCTCGCTGCGCGGGCCGTGGTGCACGAGACAGAGCGGCTCGCCCGCCGAGACGCGGTCCCCGAGCTTCTTCTCCACGACGAGGCCGACCGCGGGGTCCACGGCGTCCTCGACGCGCGCGCGCCCGGCGCCCAGCGCGACGGCGGCGAGGCCGATGGCCTGCGTGTCGATCGCGGCGACGAAGCCGGATGCGGGCGCCGGCACCGGGTACGTCCCAGCCGCGCGCGGGAGCCGCGCGGGGTCGCGGAGCGCCGCGACGTCGCCGCCCTGCGCCGCGACGATCTGCTCGAGCTTCGCGAGGCCGCGCCCGTCGGCGATGGCCCGCTCGACGGCGACGCGCGCCGCGGCGAGGTCCTTTGCCACGCCTGCGAGGAGCAGCATCTCGGCCGTGAGCTCGATCGTGAGCGCCCGGAGATCGGCCGGGCCGCCGCCGCGGAGCAGCTCGATCGTCTCCACGACCTCCAGCGCGTTCCCGACCGCCCGGCCGAGCGGCTCGTCCATGCGCGTGAGGAGCGCCGTCACCCTCTTCCCCATGCCGCGCCCGATGGCCGCGAGCGTCCGCGCCAGCGCCCGCGCGTCGTCGAGCGACTTCATGAACGCGCCCGAGCCGACCTTCACGTCGAGCACGAGCCCGTCGATCCCCTCCGCGAGCTTCTTCGACATGATCGACCCCGCGATGAGCGGGATCGACTCGACCGTCGCGGTCACGTCGCGCAGCGCGTAAAGCTTCTTGTCGGCGGGCGCGAGCCGCGCCGTCTGCCCGACGAGGCACGCGCCGACGTCGCGCACCAGCGCACGGAACCGCTCGACCGGCAGGTCCACGCGGAACCCGGGGATCGCCTCGAGCTTGTCGAGCGTGCCGCCGGTGTGGCCGAGACCGCGGCCGGAGATCATCGGCACCTTCACGCCGCAGGCGGCCGCGAGCGGGGCGAGGGCGAGGGACACCTTGTCCCCCACGCCCCCCGTCGAGTGCTTGTCGATCTTCGCGCCGGGGACGTCGGAGAGGTCGAGGACGTCGCCGGAGCGGAGCATCGCGTCGGTGAGGGCCCGGACCTCCGCGTCCTCCATCCCGCGGAAGAACACCGCCATGCAGAAGGCGGCCATCTGGTAGTCGGGGATCTCGCCGCGGGTGAACCCGTCGACGAGCGCGGCGACGTCGGCGGGCGGGATGGCCCGCCCGTCCCGCTTCGCTTGAATGATTTCGTACGCGCGCATCAGGCGGCCGTCCGCCCTGAGCGTAGCGACCGCAGGGCGCGGAGTCGAAGGGTCTCGTAGGCGCGCATCGTCCTCCGGGGGACTGGAGGGAGGATCCTACGCCAGCTGCTCCATGAGCTTGTCGTCGATCTCGAAGTTCGCGTGGACGTGCTGGACGTCGTCGAGGTCCTCGAGGGCGTCGACGAGCTTCAGCATCTGCCGGGCCTTGTCGGGATCCTGCAGCTTCACGGTGTCCTTCGCGACGAAGGTCAGCCGGCGCGCGCCGAGCGCGAACTTCCGCGCCTCGAGCGCGGCCGCGACGGCGTGGAGGTCGTTCGGGTGGGTCCGGACCTCGAACCCGTCCGCTCCCTGCGACACGACGTCCTCGGCGCCGCCCTCGATCGCCGCCTCCATCACCTGATCCTCGGTGGGGCCGGGCTTCACCTCGACGACTCCCCGCCGCTCGAAGTTCCAGGCGACCGCCCCCTCGGCCGCCAGGTTGCCGCCGCCCTTCGCGAACGAGGAGCGGACATCGCCCGCGGTGCGGTTCCGGTTGTCGGTGAGGCACTCCACGATCATCGCCACGCCGCCAGGCCCGTAGCCCTCGTAGACCGCCTCCTCGTAGGAGATGCCCTCGAGCTCGCCCGTGCCCTTCTTGATGGCGCGCGTGATGTTGTCGGCGGGCATGTTCGCCTCCTTCGCCAGGTCGATGGCGGCGCGGAGGCGGGCGTTGCCGGCGGGATCGCCGCCGCCCATCCGGGCGGAGACGGTGATCTCCTTGATGAGCTTCGTGAAGAGGTTGCCCTTGGCCGCGCCCTGGGCCTCCTTCTTCCGCTTGATCTTGCTCCAACGGTTGTGGCCGGACATGGGCGGCTCCTCGGGGCGACGGAGCGCGGGGCGGCAGCCGCGGGCTCCCGAGCGGGAGGTAGCACGCGGAACCCGGGTTCTTCAAGGATTCCGCGGGGTGGCGCGCCCCGCGCCGGCGCTCACCAGATGATCGAGTCGACGAGCTCGTCCACCATGTCCGAGAGCCTGTCGATGCCGTGGGACTTCGAGAGGAAGCCGTCCGCGCCGGCCTGCTCGGCGATGGGCGCGAGCTCCTCGTCGGTCTTCGAGCTGAAGAGGATGATCGGGATCTTCTCGGTGTGGAAGTCCTGCTTCAGCACCCGGACGATGTCCTTCCCGGAGATGTCCGGCATCATGAGGTCGGTGAGGATGACCTCGGGCTGGAACTGGTCGAGCTGGGCCTGGAACTCGAGCAGGTTCGAGGCGACCGCGACGCGGTAGCCGCGATCCTCGAGGACGGCCTTCTCCATCTCGAGCGTGATCGCCGAGTCGTCGAGGAGGAGGATGCGCTTCTTCTCGGGCGCCATGTCCGTGAGTCCCTTGTCCGCTCCCGACCGCCGGGTCGTCCGCGCCGCCCTACAGCGCCGCGAGGGCGTACTCCGCCGCGCGGGCGAACGCGCTCCCGTCCTCCGGGATGTCGGGATAGTAACCCAGAAAGGCCTGCCGCTTGCCTGCGGGCCGACGCCGGTACGCCTCGAGCGCGTTGCGGTACGACAGCCGCGCGCGCGCCACGTCGCGCTGCGCCTCGCGGCAACGGCCCTGGTAATAGTGCGCGAGCGTGAGATCGGGATCGAGGAAGAGCGCCCGCGACAGCTCGAGCGCCGCCTCCTCGGCGTCGCCCGCCGAGAGCAGGTGGATGCCGTAGAACAGGTGCGCCTCCGCGCTGAGCGGCTCGAGCGCGAGGGCGGCGACGTAGCTCTCCCGGGCCCGGTCCGGCTGGCGGAGGATGCCGTACAGGTTCGCGAGGGTGAGCCGGACGGAGAGGTCCTCGCCCCCCTTCTCGAGCTGCCGCTCGAGGAGCTCGCGCGCGGCGCCGAACCGCCCGTCGGCGAAGAGGGCGACGGCGCCGTCGAGGTACTCCTGCGGGGCGAGCGGGGGCGCGGGCGCCGGCGTGCCCGGGTAGGCCTGTGGCGGCAGCGGCACCGGCGTGTGCGCCCGCTCGGGCGCCGCGAACGTCACGTGCCGCACCGCCGGCGGCTGCACCGGCATCGGCACGAGGTGGGGCCGCGCGGGGACCGCGGGGAGCGGCGCCGGCGCGCCGAGCCGGCCGGACGTCTCCGGGCGCCGGTACAGGAACGCGCCGGCCACCTCCGTGAGCTCGAACCCCTCGAACAGCCGGAAGAGCGACTCCGAGTAGCCGAGGAACAGGTACCCGCCGGGCGCGAGGGCGTTGTGGAACTGCGTCAGCACGCCCTGCGTGGTCGGCGTGTCGAAGTAGATGATGACGTTCCGGCAGAAGATGATGTCCCAGCCGCCGTCGGCCGGGCGCGGGAAGATCGACGAGACGAGGTTGTGGGGCCGGATCGCCGCGATGAGCCGGCGGAGCCCGGCGCGCACGTGGAAGCGGTCGCCATCGCGATCGAAGTGGCGCGACAGGAACGGCTCGGGGATCTCGCGGACGCGCCGCGGGTCGTAGGTCCCGCGCGCGGCGTGGACGACGGCCTCCGGGTTCAGGTCCGTGGCCAGGATCTCGACGTCCTCCGGCCCGGCGCCCGCCTCGGCGGCGGTCATCGCGATCGAGTACGGCTCCTCCCCGGTCGCGCACCCCGCCGACCAGATCGCGAGCTTGCGGCCGCCGCCCTTCGCGCGGGAGACGAGCCCGGGCAGGATCGCCTCGAGCGCGCGGAACTGGCGCTCGTCGCGGAAGAAGCTGGTCTTCCCGACGGTGACGAGCGGCAGGAGGCGCCGGAGCTCCTCGTCGCCGCCGGGTTCCGACCGGAGCAGCGCGAGGTACGAGGCGGCGTCGTCGATCTCCGGCAGCTCGTCGAGCCGGGCGGTGACGGCGATCCGGAGCGCCGCGTGCCCGTCCTTGCGGATGTGCAGCCCCACCCGCTCCTTGAGGAGCGCCGCGAGGTCGAGGAGGTGCTCGGGCAGGATCGGCTTCACCGCGTCAGCTCCACGAGCAGCCTCGGGATGTCGTCGATGGGGAGGACCCGCTCCGCCGCCCCGAGCTCGATGGCCGCCTTCGGCATGCCGAACACGGCGCTCGTCGCCTCGTCCTGCGCGACCGTGACGCCGCCCGCGTCGCGGATCGCCTTGAGCCCCTCCGCCCCGTCGCGGCCCATCCCGGTGAGCAGCACGCCGCAGCACCGCGCGCCGTAGGCCCGGGCCGCGGAGAGGAAGAGCGGAGTGACGGAGGGCTTGAACGTGTCGACCGGCGGCGCGTCGGAGAGGTGCGCGATCCCCTCGCTCACGACCAGGTGGTGCCCCGTCGGCGCGACGACGACGCGCCCGGGCCGGAGCACCTCTCCGTGCCGCGCCTCGCGGACGTCGAGCCGGCACTCGGTGGCGAGCCAGCTCGCGAGCCCCTCCGTGAACCCGTCCGCGATGTGCTGCACCACCGCGATGGGAGCCGGGAAGTCGGCGGGGAGGCCGCGGAGCAGCGTCGCGAGCGCCCGCGGGCCGCCGAGCGACGCGCCGATGGCGACGAGGTCGGCCCGCCCGGCGGCGCGCGGGGCCGGCGCGCGCCGCTCCCGGAGCCCCCGCAGGTGCCGGATCACCTTCACGCCGGCGAGGAGCCGGAGGCGCGAGCGCAGCAGCGCGCCGTACTCCGCGAGGTTCGTCGTCGCCTGGGGCTTCTCGAGGATGTCGAGCGCGCCGAGCGAGAGCGCGCGGAAGCCCACCGCCTCGGTGGGGTTCGCGGTGAGCACGAGGATCGGGGTGGGCGTGTCCGCCATGATCCGCGCGATGCCCGAGAACCCGTCGGTGTCGGGCATGTTGATGTCCATCGTGATGACGTCGGGCCGCAGCGTCCGGGCGAGCGTCGCGGCCGCCCCGCCGTCCGCCGCGACCGCCACCACCTCGAAGCCCGGCTCCACCGCGATGACGCTCGAGAGCACCTCGCGGAAGAGCTCCGAGTCGTCCGCCACCAGCACGCGGACGGCCCGGTCGTGCGGCAGCGTCATCCGCCCACCCCGCACAGCCGCTCGAGGGTCCCGGCGAGGTTCTCGGCCTCGAGCTCACCCTTCACCATGTACGCGTCGGCGCCGGCGTCCACGCCGCGGCGCCGCTCCTCGGGCGCGGACAGCGACGACATGATCACGATGGGCAGCTTCACGAACCGCGGGGTGGACTTCACGCGGCGGGTGAGATCGATGCCGTCGAGGACGGGCATCTGCACGTCCGAGACGAGCAGGTGGTACTGCCCGCTCTGCAGCTTCTGCCAGCCGTCCTCGCCGTCGACCGCCTCGTCCACCTCGTGCCCGAGGGATCGGAGGAGCGCGGCCTCCGCCTCGCGCGCGATGGCGCTGTCGTCCACGAGCAGGATCCGCAGGCGGCGGCGATCGCGGCCGCGGCTCACCGCAGGCGACGCGAGCCGGCGCGCGGCGGCGACGATGTCCGGCGTCGAGAGCAGGAGCGCCACGCGCCCGTCCTCGAGCGCGGCCGCGCCCGTGACGAAGCGCATCCCCTTCAGGAACTGGCCCGGCGCCTTCACGGCGACCTCGCGCTCCCCGAAGAGCCCGTCGACGACCACTGCGGCGCCCTCGGAGCCGTGGGAGACGTAGGCCACCATCGGCCGCTGCGAGCGCGGCCCGCCGTTCAGCGACAGGAGCGGCCCGAGGGCGACCACCGGCATGAGCCGCCCCCGGTACCGGACCGCCCGGATGCCGGCGACCTCGGTGATCTCCTTCGGATCGAGCCGCCCCACGCTGTCCACGTCCACCGCCGGGATCCCGTAGACGTCGTCGTCGATCCGGACGAGGAGGACCTTCATCAGCGAGAGCGACTGCGGCATCCGCAGCGTGAACTTCGCCCCCTTGCCCGGCTCCGACTCGACCGTGACGGACCCGCCGAGCGAGGTGACGCGCTTGCGGACCACGTCGAGGCCGACGCCGCGCCCGCTCGTCTCGCCCGCCTGCTCTCGGGTCGAGAACCCGGGCATGAAGATGAGGTCGAGCGCGGCCCGGGCGGAGAGGCTCGCGGCCTGCTGCTCGCCGATGATCCCCTTGCGCAGCGCCGCCGCCCGCACCGCGATCGGGCTGACGCCGCGGCCGTCGTCCTCGACCGTCACGGCCAGCAGGTCGCCGTCGGTCCGGGCGGAGATCACGACGCGGCCGGCGCGGGGCTTGCCCGCCCCGAGCCGGTCGGCGGGCGCCTCGATGCCGTGGTCGACGCAGTTGCGGACGAGGTGCACGAGCGGGTCGTTGAGCGAGAGGAGGATCGCCTTGTCGACGCCGGTCTCGGCGCCCTTCACCACGCACTCGACCTCCTTCCCCTGCTCCTTCGCCATGTCGCGGACGGCGCGGGGGAAGCCGGCGAGCACGCCGGAGAGCGGGATGAGCCGCGCCGCGCCGATGCGCTCGGCGAGGACGCCGAACTGCGCGTGGGAGGTCGAGGCCGCCTCGGTCTGGTGGCGCGCGAAGCGGAAGGTGTCCGAGCGGAGCAGGTGGACGTCGCCCTCGATCTGCTCGACGAGGCGCGCGTTCCGCGGATCCCGCACGCGCTCGGCGAGCGCGATCACCCGGTCGGACAGGCGGGCCCACCGCGCGAAGAGGCCGTTCAGGTCCCTGGAGCGCCGGATCGCGCGCGCCCCCTCGACGAGCACGTCGCCGGCGAGCGCCGCGATCTCGTCGAGCCGGTCGACGTCGACGCGGATCGAGGCCGCGGGCCGATCGCCGCGCAGCTCCGCCTTCGGCGCCTCGTCGTGGTGCCCGGCGGGGGCGACCGCCTTCAGGCCCGCGGACGTCTGCGTCGGCTGCTCGGGGCGCGGCGCCGGGGCCGGGGCGGCCGCGGCGGGCTTCTCCGCGGGAGGCGCCGCCGGGGCGGGCGCGCCGCCGACGAGCGCGCGGAGCCGCTCCGCGAGGATCCGGGCCGCGTCGCCGCCGTCCACCGGCGCGTCGAGCATCGGCACGATCGCGTCGCACGCCTTGAGGAGCGCGTCCACCGCGTCGCCCGCGGAAGGGCCTTCCTCGGGGACGCCCTTCAGCAGCTCCTCCGCGGCGTGGACCACGGAGGAGATGCCGACGAAGCCCATCATCCGGGCCTCGCCCTTCAGCGTGTGCAGCTCGCGCGCGAGCTCCTCGCGCACGTCCTTCGTCGCGGCCCCGCGCTCCACCTCGAGGAGCGCGCCCGAGATCTTCTCCACGCGGTCCGCGGTGGTCTCGCGGAAGCGGGGGAGGAGCTTCTGGCGGATCTCTTCGGAGATGCCCATGGGCGCGCGCGGCGACGGAGCGGGTCGTCCTTCGCTAGTCGACCTTGAAGCGCTTCACGAGCTCGGCGAGGCGCTCGGCGAGCTTGGTCAGCTCGGCGGCGGCCCCGGTGGCCTGCTTCGAGCCGGTCTGCGCCTGGCGCGTGACCTCCTCGATCTCGGACATCGACTGGACCACCTGCTCGGTCGCGGTCCGCTGCTGCTGCGTGGCGAGGTGGATCACGCGGGCCGCGTCGCTGGTCTCCTGGATCCCGGTGAGGATGCCGGTGACGCTCGTCATCGCGTGGCCGCCGAGCTTCTCGCCCTCGCCGGCCATCTTCTTGTTGCCGTCCGACGCCTCCTTGGCGGCGTGGGTGGCCTCGCGGATCTCGGTGATGAGGTTCTTGATCTCCTTCGTCGACTCCATGACGTTCTCGGCGAGGCGGCGCATCTCGGCCGCGACGATGGAGAACCCGCGGCCCGCCTCGCCGGCCTTCGCGCCCTCGAGGGCGGCGTTCAGCGCGAGGAGGTCGGAGCGGTCCGCGATCTCGTCGATCACCTCGACGACGGTGCCGATCCGCTCGACGCGCTTCGAGAGCTTCGCGATGGCGTCGTCCACCTCGACGGCGTTGTGGCGGACCTTCTCCATCGAGCCCATGAACGCCTTGATGGCGCCCTCGCCCTGCCGCGCGCCGGTGAGCGTCTGCTCGGCGATGGCCGCCACCATCTGCGCGTTCTCGGCGATCTGGTGGGAGGCGCCCTTCAGCTCCTCCATCGTCGCGGTGGTCTCGTGGATGGCCGAGGCCTGCGCGCTCGTGGACGACTCGTTCTGCGTCGCCGCGGCGAGCACCTCCGCCGAGGACGTCGAGAGCTGGAGCGCCGCCTCGCGGATCTCCGTCACGAACTTCTTCAGCGTCTCCATCACCTGGCCGATGCCGGCGATGAGCGGCGTGAGCGCCTGGTCGGTGACGCCGAGCCGGAGGGTGCCGGAGAGATCGCCCTGGATGACGAGCCGGATCATCGCCTCGATCGCCTCGTCGACGCCCGCGGTGACGACCTCGACGCGCCCCCGCGCGTCCTTGGTCTCGGCGATGACGTGATCGACCGCGGCGTTCGCGGCCTGGGCGACCGCGCGCAGCGCGGGGTCGGCGATCGTCGCGGGGTCGAGCCGGCCGTCGTACCGGCCGTCCGCCACCTCGCGGAGGTACGCCGCGAGGCGCTCGGCGTCGGAGATCCCCGCCGGCGCCTTCTTGCCGTTCTTCGGGGCGCGCGCGGCGGGCTTCTTCTGCGTCTTGACGTCGAGGGGCATGGGGTCGCCTCTGGTTCCTTGGGAGCTAGACACGTGCGGCGGCGCCGGCCTGCTCGCGCACGAGGGTGGGGAGATCGACGAGGAGCATCGGCGCCTCGTCCACGATGACGAAGCCGGTGACCGCGCCCGAGCCGATGCACGCGGCGGCGAACGCCGGCAGCGGGTGGACGTCACCCTCCGGCACGCTGCGGACGCCGATCACCTGGTCCACGACCAGCGTCCGCTCGACGTCCGCGGCGTCGCCCGCGACGACGATCCCGCGCTCGCGGCCCCAGGGCATCCCGAGCGGCGTCTCGACGACGAGGTCGCCCGCCGCGACCTCCCGCACCGAGCCGATGCGGATCGCGTCGTGCACCACCGCGGCGAATACGCGGGCACCGACCTGGAACATGAGGATCTCGCTGGTCGGCTCCGTCACGCGGCGCCGCCCCCGGCGGGCACGGCCCGCGCACGCGCCGTCTCGACGAGGCGCGGCAGGTCGAGGATCGCCACCGCGCCGCCGCGATCGCGCCCGACCGCCGAGAGGAACTCCGCTACGCCGGAGGACTCCGCGGGCGGCGCCTCGAGGGCCCGGCGCGGGATCGAGACGAGGCCCTCGACCGACTCGCTCACCACGGCGACCTTCCACGGGCCGCAGTGCACGATCGCCGCGCGGGTGCTCGCGCGGATGGGGACGGCGGTGTGGCCGACGAGCTGGCCGATGTCGAGCACCGGCAGCACCTCGCCACGGTGCGTGAACACGCCCGGCAGGAACGCTGGCGCGGCGGGCAGGCGCGTGAGCGGTCCGAGCCGCACGACCTCGGTGACGAGCGGCGCCTCGAACGCATAGCGGCCGCCCAGCAGGCGCAGGCAGAAGAACCAGGCTTCGGGGTTCTTCTGCCCGGCCGCGTCGCTCGACTCGGTTGCGGGCTTCGGATCGGCCATCCGGCGCGGGATTATCAGCGAGGCCGGGACGCAGGGGCAAGTCGGTGCTATTTTCTGGCGCCAGAGGTACGACGACTTGAAGGTCCTCATCTGCTGCGACAGCGAGCTCGTGCTCCAGATGACCGGCATGGCGCTGGAGGCCGCCGGCCACCAGGTCCTGCTGGAGCGGGAGCCTCACGCCCTCGTGCCGGAGGTCGCCGGCGCCGCCGCGCTCCTCGTCGACGCGGGCCGCGCCAAGCAGGCCCCGGCGCTGCTGCGCGATCGCGGCTTCACCGGGCGAGCGCTGCTGGTGGGCGAAGGTGCGCAGGAGGAGCTCGCCCGGGCCGCCGCCGAGCTGAAGCTCGACGGCGCGGTCTCCGCCCCCGGGAGCGAGGACTTCCCGAAGCGCTTCACCGCGGCGGTCGAGGGCCGTCGCCGCGTGCTCATCGTCGACGACTCCGAGATCGTGGCGCGGCTGCTCCAGGAGGAGCTCGAGGCGAAGGGCTTCGAGATCCAGTACGCGCCCGACGCGGAGAAGGCGACCTCGATCATCTTGAAGCGTCAGACCCGGCCCGACCTGATCCTCCTCGACATCAACATGCCGAAGGTGGACGGCGGCCAGTTCTGCCGGTTCGTGAAGAAGAACGAGATGTTCAAGTCCATCAAGGTCCTCTTCTGCTCCGGTGAGGAGAAGGAGAAGGTCCAGCGCCTGGTGCAGGAGTGCGGCGCGGACGGCTTCATCTCGAAGGACGAGCTGCTCGGGAAGTGGATCGTCGACAACACCTGAGCGCGAAGCGTCCCGTGCGCCGTGGCCGTGCCCGTACACGTGCCCGGCATCTCCGTTCCCGTCACCCGACTCCCGTGGCCCGTGGCCCGTTCCCGTGAAGCGTCTGGCGTGCCCGACGCGGAGAGGGGTTCGGGGCACGGGTGATCGGGAGGACGGCCCGCGGGCCACGGGAAGCGGTTCACGGGCACGGGGTCGGGCACGTGTACGGGCACGTTTACGGTGTACGGAGCTACAACATCCCCGGGCTCCCCTCCCCCTCCGCGCAGACCAGGTTCTCCGCGACGTCCGGCCCCTCGGGATCGACCCGCACCGCCGCCGCCGGGCAGCGCGGCGCGATCCCGCCCGCGCCGAAGCTCGACGCGATCGCTCCGGCGGGATCGACGAGCAGCACCTCCGGCGCGTGGTCGTTCGCGAGGCCGCCGGCGAGCGCGGTCGTCCCGCAGGTCGCGAGGGCCGTGCCGGCCGGGAGCGCGTAGCGGCCGTCGTACGCGCCGCCGACGACGAGCGCGACGCCGCCGGACGGCACCGGATCCGCGGGCGGGACGACGGCGCAGCTCGCGAGCGCGCCGGTCGCCGTGCGCTTCGCGAGCCGGTACCCCGCGAGCTCGAGCGGGCCGGGGCCGAGGTTCGCGACCTCGACGTACTCGCCCCCGGCCTCCGGCGTCGCGGCGTCCGCGCGCACCTCGGTGAGCACGGGCCGCGGCGGCGGGCCAGGGAGCGCCCCGGTCTCGAACGTCGACACGGTGGCGCGCCGGCGCCCCTCCGCGTCGAGCACGGGACGCCCGTCGGCGGCGAGCGCGCGCGACGAGAGCACGAGCGCGTACGCGGTGTGCGCGCGCAGCGGGGCGCGCGGCCGGAGCGCCGCGCGGAGGCCGCCGTCCTCCAGCGTCGCGTCGACCGGCACCGCCGCCGCGAGCGCGCCGGCGCCAGCCTCCGACTCGACCGCGGAGAGCGCGTCGGCGGCGGCCGCCGCCGGCGCGAGCACGAGGCGCGCGGCGTCGAGGAGGCCCTCGGCGCCGACGGGCGCGCTGAAGGTCACGGCGACGCCGGGCTGCTCCGGCGGTACGCCCGGGCCCGTGGGCACCACCGCCACGACACGGGCGTACGGCGCGGGCTCGGGCGCGCCGCACGCGGACCCGCACGCGACGGCGATCGCGACGCTCGCGCCGGCCGCCCTCATCGCCCGCCCTCCCGCGGCGCCCCGGTGAGCGCGTCGAGCTCCGCCCCGAGCCGCGCGATCTCGAGCTCGGCCTGCGCCCGCGCGAGCGGATCCTCCGGCGGCGCGAGGAGCAGGGCGACGCGGAGCCGGCGCCGCTCGAAGTAGATCACCGTCGCCCGCTGCACGGCCTCCGTCGCGCGCCGCGCCCGCGCGGCGGCTGCGGTCGCCGCCGCGATCTCGCCGCGGTGGGCGACCAGATCCGCGAGCGTCCAGGTCGCCCGCACCAGGACGGTGGTGCCAGGGGTGAGCCGCAGGTAGTCCACCTCGCCCGCGCTCTGCAGGCCGACCGTGCGGTTCGACTGCTCGTCGTGCCGGACCTCGGCGGTGATCCGCGGCAGCAGCGCCGAGAGGCGGGCGCGCCCGGGCCACCCGTCCAGCTCCGCCGCGCCGCGGAGCGCCTCGCGCGCGGCGGCGGCCTGGACCGAGGCGACGTCGGGATCTCCGGCGGCGGCGACCGCGAGCGCACGGAGGGCTACGCGGTCGGCCGGCTGCGGCGGGGGCTCCGGGGGGTGGGTCGGCGTGGACGGGGCCGGCGCGGCGAGCACCGCGGCGACGAGGAGCGCGGGGACGGTCATGCGCACGCGCGGGAGCAGCGGGCGCGCCACCGGGACCCGTCCCGATTCCGCGCGGTTGCGTCGGCTCGCGGGTCGCGGCGCGCCCGGCCGGCCCGCGCGCCGGCCGCGCGACACGCGGCGCGGCTCGTGCCGGGGGGGCGCGACCCCCGGGGCGCGACGGACCCACCGCCCGGCGCGCGCCCGGCACGCACGCCGCGGGGCGCGAGCACGCCGGTGGGCATACGAAGAGTGAGAACGGCCGCCGTCTCCGGCGGTCCGGGGTGCCGTCCACGCCCGGATCCCGGGCGAAAACCGTGACCGGGTCACCAGCCCCCGGCCGCCGACCTGCACCCACATCGCCCGTCCGCCGCCGGACGCCCCGACTGGTGCTTCGCTTGCAGAAGCGGCCTCCGCACCGGCGGAGGGAAAACGATGGACCGGAAGAAGATCCTGCTCGTCGACGACTCGAGCACCGTGCTGCTCATGGAGCGGATGATCCTCTCCAAGAGCGCCTACGACGTCGTGACGGCCAAGGACGGGCTGGAGGGGGTCGAGAAGGCCCTCGCCGAGCGCCCCGACCTCATCCTGATGGACGTCGTGATGCCGCGGATGGACGGCTTCGAGGCCTGCCGGAAGCTGCGCGAGGCGGAGGAGACCGCGTCGATCCCGGTCATCATGGTCACGACGCGCGGCGAGCTCGCGAGCGTCGAGACCGGGTACGCGAGCGGCTGCAACGACTACGTGACGAAGCCCATCAACGGCCTCGAGCTGCTCGCCAAGGTGCGCAGCTGCCTCGGCCAGTAGCCCCGGAGGAGCCATGGCCTCGGATCCCCGCGCGCCGGCCTCGGCGGAGCCCACCTCCGCCGAGAAGCCCGGCCGCGATCTCCAGAAGGTGAACGAGCGGCTCCGCGAGCTGGTCGCGTCGCTTCGGACGGAGAAGGATCGGCTGAGCGAGTCCCGCGCCGTCGCGGCGGCCACGCCGGTCCCGGCGACGATGCCCGCCGCCGCCGCCCCGGACCCCGCAGCCGTCGATCTCGAGAAGAAGCGGCTCCTGGCGGAGCTCGCCCTCGCCCGCGAGGCGGTGGACCACGCGACGGCCGAGCGCGAACGGCTCCGCGAGCGGCTCGCCGAGATCGAGGCGGAGAACCAGCGCATCTGCGACGAGTACGTCCAGGTCGAGGAGAAGAGCGCGGAGGTCGCGCAGCTGTTCGTCGCGCTGGACCGCCTCCACGGAGCCGTCTCCCGCGCGGACGTCCTCACCGCCCTCCAGGAGATCGTCATCAACCTGATCGGGACGGAGGAGTTCGCCGTGTTCGAGGTCCGCGGCGACCGGCTCGTGGTCGTCCGCTCGTTCGGCGTCGACCCGGAGCCCATCCGCGAGATCGCGCTCGGCGCCGGCGCGATCGGCCGCGCGGCGGCGACGGGCACGCTGTACGTCGCGGGCCGCGAGGGCAAGCCCGCGCCCGAGGACCGCGACCTCACCGCCGTCGTCCCGCTGAAGGTGGACGGCCGCGTGCACGGCGCCGTCGCGATCTTCCGCCTGCTCGGGCACAAGCCCGTGCTCGGCGACTCGGACCAGGCCGTGTTCGATCTGCTCTCGACCCACGCGGGGATCGCGCTGCACCTGCGCGCGGGCGACGAGCGGACGGCGGCCGCGGGGTAGGCGTGGCGCGACCGCCCGTCACCGCAGCGGACCGCGCGTCCGGGCCGGCCCTCATCGGCGCGCCGGACAGCGGCGATCGCGCGCAGATCTACCTGCACGCGGGCCAGCTCGCGGTCGCGGCGCGCCCGACGGCGGTCACGACGATCCTCGGCTCGTGCGTGTCGGTCTGCCTGTACGATCCGGTGGCGAAGGTCGGCGGCGTGAACCACTTCCTGCTGCCGCTCCACGTCGAGCGGGAGCGGTCGCCGCGCTTCGGGACGGTGGCCGTCCCGCAGCTCGTCGAGGAGGTCGTCCGCGCCGGCGCGTCGCGCGGCGCGCTCGTCGCGAAGGTGTTCGGCGGCGCGAGCGTCATCGGCGCGTTCCGCACCTCGCGGAACCTCGGCGAGGAGAACGCGGTGCTCGCGCTCCGCCTCCTCGAGGAGGCCCGGATCCCGGTGCTCGACCGGGACGTGGGCGGCACCAAGGGCCGGAAGCTCATCTTCCACGTGGACGACGGGACCGCCTGGGTCCGGCAGCTGTAGGAGGGTCGATGGACGAGTTCGAGATCGATCGGGAAGCCCTGCTCGCGACCTTCCTCGCCGAGGCCGAGGAGATCCTCGCGCGGATGGAGCAGACGCTGGTCCGCCTCGAGCGGGCGCCCGGCGACGAGGCGCTGCTGAACGCGCTCTTCCGCGACGCCCACACGATCAAGGGATCGTCCTCGCTCGTCGCCTTCGACGTCGTCCGCGACGTGGCGCACGACCTGGAGGACGTCCTCGAGCGGCTCCGGAAGAAGACGCTCGGCGTGACGGACGTGCTGGTCACGCTCCTGCTCCGCTCCGTCGACGTGCTCCGGGACGCGCTGTCGGAGGCCGCCGGCGGCGCCACCGCGCCGTCGGCCGCCATCGCCGCGTTCCGGGCGGAGCTCGCCTCCGCCGCCGGCGCGGCCGGCGCCGCGCCCGGGACGGCCGCCGACGCCCCGGATCGCCCCGCGCAGGCCTCCGGCGCGGACGGCGCGGACCCCGCGCTGCACCCGCTCGCGTCCTCCCGCACGCTGCGCGTCGACGTCTCGAAGCTCGACCGGATGCTGAACCTCTCCGGCGAGATCGCCATCGCGCGCGGGCGCCTCACCGAGATGCTCGAGCGGCGCGCGAACGTCACGCTGGACGACGTGCTGTCGGCGCACCGCGAGGCGGACCGGCTCTACCTGGACCTGCAGGAGCTCATCATGAAGGCCCGGATGGTGCCGATCGGGCCGACGTTCCACCAGCACGTCCGGACCGTCCGCGACCTCGCGACGGCGCAGGGCAAGCAGGCGCGCCTCGTGGTCGAGGGCGAGGACGTCGAGGTGGACACCGCCGTCATCGAGCACATCCGCGATCCGCTGATGCACATGGTCCGCAATGCGCTCGACCACGGCATCGAGTCGCCCGGGGCGCGCCGCGCCGCGGGCAAGGATCCCGAGGGGACGCTCGTGCTCCGCGCGTACCACGAGGCGGGCAGCATGGTGATCCAGGTGATCGACGACGGGGCCGGGCTCGACCGCCGGCGCATCGCGGAGAAGGCGGTCGCGCAGGGGCACGCGAGCGACCCCGGCCGCGTCACCGACGAGGACGTGGCGCGGCTCGTGTTCGAGCCGGGCTTCTCCACCGCCGAGGCGGTGACCGACCTCTCCGGGCGCGGCGTCGGCATGGACGTCGTGCGCCGCAACGTCGAGGCGCTCCGCGGCTCGGTGGGCATCGAGAGCGCGCCCGGCCGGGGCGCCGCGATCACGATCCGCGTGCCGCTCACGCTCGCGATCATCCAGGGGTTCCGCGTCGGCGTCGGGGGCGAGACGTACATCCTGCCGCTCGACGCCGTCGTGGAGTGCCTCGAGCTGCCGCTGGAGGAGACCGCCGCGGCGACGCCCTGGGGCGTCATCAACGTCCGCGGCAAGCCCCTGCCGTACCTGCGGCTCCGCGATCACTTCCACGTCGGCGGAGAGCGGTCCCGCCGCGAGAACGTCGTCATCGTCCAGCACGGGACGCAGGCCGCGGGCGTCGCGGTCGACGAGCTGCACGGCGAGAGCTCGACGGTGATCAAGCCGCTCGGCGGCCTGTTCAAGGGCATCCCCGGGGTGGCGGGGTCGTCCATCCTCGGGAACGGCCGCGTGGCGCTCATCCTCGACGTGGCGGGGCTCCTCAGGGAGACCTTGAAGCGGTACGCGGCGCAGGCCGCGGCGGCGTAGACCGAACCGAACACCCCGCGGGCGCCCGTGAACGGCGCGCCGGGGACGGAGGAAGCACATGGCGCAGAACGCGAACGACACCGACCGCGCGCAGCACCTCTCCTTCAGCCTCGCCGGCTGCGAGTACGGCGTCGGCATCCTGAAGGTGAAGGAGATCCTGCAGTACGAGGAGATCACCCGCGTGCCCTCCACCCCGCGCTCGGTGCGGGGCGTCATCAACCTGCGCGGCGCCGTGGTCCCGGTGATCGACCTCGCGGCCAAGTTCGGGCTCCCGGAGACCGCGGTCACCCGCCTCACCTGCATCCTCATCGTCGAGGCGGTGCTCGACGGCCAGCCGACGGTGATCGGCGTGATGGCCGACGCGGTCCGCGAGGTCATCGAGCTCGGGCCGGACGACGTCGAGCCCCCGCCCACCTTCGGTACGCAGGTCCGGGTCGACTACCTGCTCGGCATGGGGAAGGTCGGGAAGCGGTTCGTGCTGCTGCTCGACATCGACCGCGTGATCTCCGCCGACGAGAAGGAGTTCGCCGCGGCGGTGAAGGAGGGCCTCCCCGCCGAGGTGCCGGCCGCCGCGGCCGTTCCTGCGCCGGCGCCGGAGACTGCGCCCGCGGCGTAGCCGCGCGCGACGGACGCACGGGTGGCTGCGCGGGTGGAGCGGGGAACGCTGCAGGTCGGTTCCGGCGTCCTCTCCGCCGTGAGCGATCGCGACTTCGCGCGGTTCCAGCGGCTCATCAACGACGAGGCGGGCATCTGGCTCGCCCCGGTGAAGAAGGCGCTCCTCGTGGGCCGCCTGGCCCGGCGGCTGCGGGAGCTCGGCCTCGACTCGTACGGTGGGTACTTCGACCTCGTCGTCGCGAACGAGGCCGAGCGGATCCGCATGCTCGACGCGATCTGCACGAACGAGACGCACTTCTTCCGCGAGCCGCGCCACTTCGAGTTCCTGTGCGATCGCGTGCTGCCCGCGTGGCGCGAGGAGGCCGAGGCGGGCCGGCGGCCGCGGCGGCTGCGGGTGTGGAGCGCCGCGTGCTCGACCGGGGAGGAGCCGTACACGATCGCGATGACGCTCCTCTCGGCGCTGCAGGGCTGGGACCTGCAGATCCTCGCGACGGATCTCTCGACGAAGGTCCTCGCGCGGGCGGAGGCGGCGGTCTGGCCGCTCGAGAAGTCGCGCGAGATCCCCGACCCGTACCTCAAGGCGTACATGCTGAAGGGCTACGGCGGCCAGGAGGGGCTCATGAAGGCGGGGCCGGAGATCCGGGGCCTCGTCAGGTTCTCGCGCCTGAACCTCACGCACGACAACCCCGGCCTCGGCCAGTTCGATCTCGTCTTCTGCCGCAACGTGCTCATCTACTTCGACAAGGAGACGAAGGGGAAGGTCGTGGACCGGCTCCTCGATCGGCTCCTGCCGCACGGGTACCTGTTCCTCGGTCACGCCGAGAGCCTCGGCGGGTTCACCAACCGCGCGAAGGCGCTCCTGCCGACCGTGTACGCCCTCGCGCCGGCCGCGAAGCCGGACCGGTGACATGCCCCCCCGTATCCTCGTGATCGACGACTCCGCGGTGGTCCGGACCGCGCTCGCGCAGATCCTCGGGCGCGTCGGGATGCTCGTCGAGACGGCGGGCGATCCGATCATCGCGATGGACAAGATGCGCCGGCAGCGGCCGGACGCGATCGTGCTCGACATCGAGATGCCGCGGATGGACGGGCTCACCTTCCTGCAGAAGCTGATGCGGGAGGATCCGATCCCGGTCGTCGTGTGCTCCGGGCTGGCCGGCCCCGGCACCGAGGTGGCGCTCTCCGCGCTCGAGGAGGGCGCGGTCGACATCGTGACGAAGCCGCGCCTCGGGGTGAAGGGGTTCCTGGAGGACTCGGCGCAGCGGCTCGTCCACGTCGTCCGCGCCGCGGTCCAGGCCCGGGTCCGCGCGCGCGCGCCGGTGGCGGCCGCCCGGAAGCTCTCCGCCGACGCGGTGCTCCCGCCGAAGCGGCCCCCGGTCATCCGCGACACGACGCACAAGGTCGCCGTCGTCGGCGCCTCGACGGGCGGGACCGAGGCGCTCCGGGCGCTCCTCGAGGCGATGCCGCCGGACGCGCCGGGGATCGCCATCGTCCAGCACATGCCCGAGGTCTTCACGGAGCAGTTCGCGCGGCGCCTCGACGCGAGCTGCCGGATCGAGGTGAAGGAGGCGCGGCCGAACGACCGGCTCGCCCCGGGCCGGGCGCTCATCGCGCCGGGGAACCACCACCTCGTCGTCCGCCGCTCCGGCGCGCTCTACTTCGTGGACGTCGTCGATGGCCCTCCCGTGTCGCTCCACCGCCCGAGCGTGAACGTGCTCTTCCGCTCCGCGGCGCAGGCCGCCGGCCCGAACGCCGTCGGCGTGATCCTCACCGGCATGGGCGACGACGGCGCCGACGGGCTCGTCGAGCTCAAGGCGGCCGGGGCCCACACCATCGCGCAGGACGAGGCCACCTCGGTCGTGTTCGGGATGCCGAAGGAGGCGATCGCGCGGGGCGGCGTGCACGAGATCCTGCCGCTGCCGCGGATCGCCCATGCCATCCTCAAGTGGACGGTCTGACGGTGGCCGCCGCGGTACCTGGATGGGTGCTGTTTCCCACTCCAGGGTGACATCGCCCTCACCCGTTCGTAGCAGGCAGGTTTTCTCATCGTAGTCTCAGAAGCGTCGTAACAGGTCCACGGATCACGGCTTTTCACGGGTCGAGGGATGCACCCGGAGTAGATCTGGACCCGGCCCCGGGGTTGCACCGACGGCGCGTCAAGCCGGCTGCGCTTCGACCTGCACGCAACGTGCGGCAGCGCGCCGCGGGGACACCAGGATGAAGAACCTGTCGATCGGGATCCGCCTCTCGCTCGCGTTCGTGCTCATGCTCGCCATCACCGGCGCGGTCGCCGCGGCGGGGTACTGGGGGCTCGCGCGCGTGTCGACCACCACGCTCGACATGCTCGCAGGGGACGCGCGCACGGCCGCGGTCGCCGACGACGGGCGCTCGTCGGTGCTCGAGCTGCGCCGGTCCGAGAAGGACGTGCTCCTCAACATCGGCGACGCGGAGAAGCAGGCCGGGTACGAGCGCGCCTGGTCGAAGAGCGCGGACCGGCTCCGGACCGACCTCGCGGACCTCTCGAAGCTCGCGGACGACGCGGAGGACCGGCAGGCCATCGAGACGGCCCGGCGCGAGCTCGAGGCGTACGCGACGGGGTTCGCCGGGGTCTCGACCGGCGCCCGGACGGGCCGGTTCGCGTCGCCGCAGGAGGGCAACGCGGCGATGGCGCCGGTGAAGGACTCGATCCGCGCCCTCGAGGTCGCCCTCGACCAGCTCTCGGAGGCGCACCAGAAGAAGATGGCGGAGGCCGGGACCGTGGTCTCCGCCGCCGCCGCCGACGCCCGCTCGACGATGCTCCTCATCCTCCTCGCCGGCGTCGCGCTCGGCGCCGTGGTGAGCGTGTCCATCACCCGCTCGATCACGAACCCCCTCGCCGGCGTGCTCCGCGTCGTGGAGCGCGTCGCGGAGGGCGACCTCCGCGAGCTGCCGACGGTGGACCGCACGGACGAGACGGGGCGGCTCCAGGCGGCGATGCGGACGATGGCGGAGAAGCTCGCCCAGATCATCGGCGAGGTCCGGAGCGGCGCCGAGGCGCTCACCGGCGCGTCGCAGCAGGTCTCGGCGACGGCGCAGGCCCTCTCGCAGGGCACCGGCGAGCAGGCCGCGAGCGTCGAGGAGACCACCTCCTCGCTCGAGGAGATGACCGCGTCGATCACGCAGAACGCCGACAACTCGCGGCAGACGGAGCGGATGGCGAGCGAGGGCGCCCGGAACGCACAGGAGAGCGGGCGGGCCGTCACCGAGACGGTGGGCGCGATGAAGGCGATCGCCGAGAAGATCGGGATCATCGAGGAGATCGCGTACCAGACGAACCTCCTCGCCCTGAACGCCGCGATCGAGGCGGCGCGCGCGGGCGAGCACGGCAAGGGGTTCGCGGTGGTGGCGACCGAGGTCCGCAAGCTCGCCGAGCGCGCGCAGAAGGCGGCGGGCGAGATCGGCGGCCTCGCCGCCTCGTCGGTGCAGGTCGCGGAGCGCTCGGGCGCGCTCATCACCGAGCTGGTTCCGGCGATCCAGAAGACGGCCGAGCTCGTCCAGGAGGTGGCCGCGGCGAGCCAGGAGCAGTCGGCCGGGGTCTCGCAGGTCTCGAAGGCGATGGGCGTCGTCGATCAGGTGACGCAGCGGAACGCGTCCGCCGCCGAGGAGCTCTCGTCGACCGCCGAGGAGATGTCCTCGCAGGCGGAGGCGCTCCAGCAGCTCATGGCGTTCTTCCAGGTGGCGCACCTCGGCCCGGTCCGCGCGCACGCGCCCGCGCCGCGTCCCGCGCTCGCCGCCCCGGCCGCCCACGCGATCTCGCACGCGGCGCCGCATCCGGCGCCCCGCGCTGCCCAGGCGGCGGACGCGGCGGCGCTCCCCGCGCCGCGCCGGAACGGCGCGACGCACGGCGACTCGGGCTTCAAGCGGTTCTAGGGCGCGAGGGGCGGGACCGGGGCCCTGCGCCGTGGGCGCGGGGCCCCTCCTCGTTCAGTCCTCGACCTCGTCCAGCCAGGCCATCTGGATGGCCTCGAGGACCTTCTCGTTCGACTTCGCGGGATCGTCGGAGAAGCCGGGGAGCTCGCACACCCAGCGGTGCAGGTCGGTGAAGCGCACCGAGAGCGGCGCGACGCCGGGGTGGCGCTCGGCGAGCTCGATGGCGATCTCCCGGACGTCGGTCCACTTCATGGTCAGCTCGCGATGCGGTTGTGGGGGATCCGGACCACCACGTCGCCGGTCGACACGCACGCCTGGCAGCCGAGCCGCGACGTGGGCGCGAGGCCGGCCGCCTCGTTCAGCTTGTCGTCCTCGCGGTCCTCGAGCTCCGAGAGCGAGTCGAGCCCCTCCTCCACCCAGACGTGGCAGGTCGTGCACGCGCAGACGCCGCCGCAGTTGCTCGGCAGGTCCACGTCCGCAGCCTCGGCGGCGTCCAGGATCGACGTTCCGGCGGGCACCTCGACGGTCTTCCCGTCGGGCACGAAGGTCACGCGCGGCATCTCAGGTATTCTCGTTCGTGTCGAGGTCGATGTCCTTCGACCCGGTGGCGGGAGGGTGGTCCGAGAACTCCTCGACGCGGTGCCCGGCCATCGCCTTCGCGATGTGCTTGTTCATCCGGCGCTCGGCGAACTCCTTGGTCGCGGCGTCGACGGACTCGATCCACGCCTTCACCGCGAGGAAGTCGTGGCCGGCCATCGCGTCGCGGAGCCCGCGCATCTTCTCCTCGATGGCGGCGCGTTCCGTCGGCGCGAGGAGCTCGCCGTCCATCTGGAACGCGGTCTCGAGCGAGGACACGATCCGGTCGCCCTCGACGCGCCACTCGCGGAGGAACCGCTCCGAGACGTCCTCCTCGGCGTGCTCGATGCTCTCGACCAGCATCTGCTCGACCTCGTCCTCGGTGAGGCCGTACGTCGGCTTCACCTGGATCCGCTGCTCGAGTCCGGTGGTGAGCTCGCGCGCCGAGACCTGGAGGATCCCGTCGGCGTCCACGGCGTAGGAGATCTCCACGCGCGCGATGCCGGCCGGCATCGGCGGGATCCCCTTCAGCGTGAACCGCGCGAGGGAGCGGCAGTCGCGGGCGAGCTCGCGCTCGCCCTGGACCACGTGGATCACCATGCCGGTCTGGCCGTCGGCGTAGGTGGTGAAGCCCTGCGTGGCGGACGCCGGGATGGTGGAGTTCCGCAGGATGATCTTCTCGACGACGCCGCCCATCATCTCGACGCCGAGCGAGAGCGGGATCACGTCGAGGAGGAGCACGTCCTCGCGGCCGCCCCGATCGAGCGCGTCCGCCTGGACCGCCGCGCCGAGCGCGACCACGGTGTCCGGGTCGAGGTCGGTGAGCGGCTCCTGCCCGAACATCTTCCGCACGTGACGGCGCACGAGCGGGGTCCGCGTCGCGCCGCCCACGAGCACCACGCCGTCGACCCGCGGGACGCCCGCGTCGCGGAGCGCGTCGTGGCACGGCCCGCTGGTGCGCTCGACGACGGGCTGGATGAGCGCCTCGAGCTCGGCGCGGGTGAGCCGGGCCGCGAGGCGGTAGCCCTCCGGCAGCTCCACCTCGGCCTCCACGAGGTCCTCGTAGGTGAGCGCCTCCCGGATCTTCTGCGCGGCCGCGACCGCGCCGCGGAGCACCGCCGGCGAGGGCGTCTCCACGCGCGGCGTGAGCCCCTCCGCGAGGAGCTTCCGCGCGACCACGCGGTCGAAGTCGTCGCCGCCGAGGTGGGTGTCGCCGCCGGTCGAGAGCACCTCGAAGATGCCGTTGTCGAGGCGGAGGATCGAGACGTCGAAGGTGCCGCCGCCGAGGTCGTACACCGCGAACGTGCCCTGGGCCCGCTTGTCGAGGCCGTACGCCAGCGCCGCGGCGGTCGGCTCGTTGAGGAGCCGGAGCACGTCGAGGCCCGCGAGCCGGCCGGCGTCCTTGGTGGCCTGGCGCTGGGCGTCGTCGAAGTAGGCGGGGACGGTGATGACGCAGCCGCCCGGCGCGTCTCGGAGTCCGTCCGCCGCGCGCCGGCGCAGGACCCGGAGGATCTCCGCGGAGACCTCGATGGGCGTGACCGCCCGCGCGTCGCCGCCGACGTGCAGCTTCACGACGGCGCCGGACTCGTCGAAGCGATAGATGCCGCGGTCCTCCGGCCGGATGTCGCCGGGCCCGCGACCCATGAACCGCTTCACCGACAGGATCGTGTCGACCGGCCGCTCCGGGGCACGCCGCTTGGCGGCGGCGCCCACCTCGACGCCGCCGTCGGGCCCGTAGAAGACGGCGGAGGGGAGGAGCGGGCGGCCCTCGTCGACGGGCAACACCTGGGGACGGTTCCGCTCGTCGACGTAGGCGACGAGCGAGTTCGTCGTCCCGAGATCGATCCCGATGGCGCGGGGCATGGGTCCTCTTCTTACTACAGATGAAGAGAGGCGCCGGCCCGTTGCGCGTCGGCGACGATGTTGTCGTAGTACCGCGCCCGCGAGAGCCGCCGGGCGATGTCGATGACGAGCTCCGAGAACCAGTGCTCGTCCTCGAAGCAGCGGGAGACCTCCGACTCGAGCGCCGCCAGCCGCTCGCGCGCCTGCTCGGCGATCCGGGCGAGCGCCGCGGCGTCGCCGTCGGCCTGGGCGAGCGCCATCGCCTCGCGCCACTCGAGCTGCTCCTCGAGGAACTCGGGGTCCGCGAAGGTCTTGCCCTCCGCGAAGACGTCGGTGCCGGCGAGCTTCAGGAGGTACGCCGCCCGGAGCCGCCAGTCCTTGAGGTAGCGGAAGGCGTCGTTGAGGCGCGTCGCGCGCTCGAGGGAGAGGCGGCGCTCGCGCGACTCGGCCTTGGCGAAGCGATCGGGGTGGAGGGTGCGGGACAGGTCGCGGAAGCGCTTCTCGACCTCGCGCTGGTCGACGGCGAACTGGCGAGGGAGGCCGAGCAGGGAGAAATAGTCCTCCGTCCGGCCGACGGGCTGGATCTTGCGGCAGCTGGGGCAGAAGGGCGTGGGCTCCTCCTCCAGCGTCTTGCAGCTCCAGCAGTGCAGCACCGCGGTCCTCCCCCGGCTCCGGAAAGACCGTTCCCGCCCGGCCGCGCGCCGCGCGGTCGACGGGCCGGAACGCCGGACGTCACCTTCTCAGATCGTGAACGACTCCCCGCACCCGCACGCGCTCTTCACGTTCGGGTTCCGGAACACGAACCCCGTCTGCATGAGCGTCTGCTGCCAGTCGATCACGGTGCCGGCGAGGAAGATCGCGCTCTTCGGATCCACGAACACGCGCGCGCCGTCGCGCTCGATGACCTGGTCGAGCTTCGCCGGCCTGTCCGCCCAGTCGATGAAGTACGACAGGCCCGAGCAGCCGCCGCCCTTCACGCCGAGGCGAAGCCCGCCGTCCGGCGTCTTCTTCTCCTCGGTCAGCTTCTTGATCCGGACCGCCGCCTTCTCGCTGATCTCGATCACCGTGGCCATGCCGCGCCTCCGCTAGATCCCGGACTTGAGGACGCCCTTCTCGAGCAGCGCCGCCCGGTCGCCCTGGACGGTGTTCGGCTTCACGGAGGGGTTCTGGCCGTGCTTCTTCTGCCAGTCCGAGACCGCCGCCTTGATGGCGTCCTCGGCGAGCACGGAGCAGTGGATCTTCACCGGCGGCAGGTTCAGCTCGTTCGCCACGTCGGTGTTCTTGATCGTGAGCGCCTCCTCGACCGTCTTGCCCTTCACCCACTCGGTCACGAGCGAGGAGGACGCGATCGCGGAGCCGCAGCCGAACGTCTTGAACTTGGCGTCCTCGATGACGCCCTGATCGTTCACCCGGATCTGCAGCTTCATCACGTCGCCGCATGCCGGCGCCCCGACGAGCCCCGTCCCGACCTCCGGATCGTTCTTGTCGAGCGATCCGACGTTGCGCGGGTTCTCGTAGTGATCGATCAGCTTCTCGGAGTACGCCATCTCGGTTCCTTTTCTCGTTGCCCCTCCCCCTTCGACCCGGGACCGCTCGAACCGGTTCTAGTGGGGATTCGCCCATTCGATCTGGGTCAGATCGACGCCTTCCTTGACCATCTCGTAGAGCGGCGACATCTCGCGCAGCTTCTTCACCTTCTCGGCGACGAGGCGCACAACGTACTCCACCTCCTCCGCGGTGGTGAAGCGCCCGAGCCCGAAGCGGATCGACGAGTGGGCGAGGTCTTCGGTCACCCCCATCGCGCGCAGGACGTAGGACGGCTCGAGCGACGCGCTCGTGCACGCCGAGCCGGACGAGACCGCCACGTCCTTCACCGCCATCATCAGCGCCTCGCCCTCGACGTACGCGAAGCTCACGTTCAGGTTGCCCGGGAGGCGGTGCTCGAGGCTGCCGTTCAGCGTCACGAGATCGAGCTCCTTCTCGATCCCCTTCCGCAGCTTCTCCCGCAGGGCCAGCACGCGCGCCGCCTCCGCCTCGCGCTCGGCGGTGGCGAGGGCGCAGGCCATCCCGAACCCGACGATGCCCGGCACGTTGAGGGTCCCCGAGCGGAAGCCGCGCTCGTGTCCGCCGCCGTCCATCTCCGCGACGAGGCGGACCCGGGGCTTGCGGCGGACGTACAGCGCGCCGACGCCCTTCGGGCCGTACATCTTGTGCGCGGACATCGACGCGAGGTCGACGTTCATCGCTTCCACGTCGAACGGGATCTTGCCGATCGACTGCACCGCGTCGCAGTGGAAGACCACGCCCGCGGCGCGGGTGATCGCGCCGATCTCGGCGATCGGGTGGACCACCCCGGTCTCGTTGTTCGCGTGCATGATCGAGACGAGGATCGTGTCCGGGCGGAGCGCCGCCTTCACCCTGGCGGGATCGACGCGCCCGTCCCGCTCGACGTCGAGGAAGGTGATCTCGAACCCCTGCCGCTCGAGGGCGTGCATCGAGTCGAGGACGGCCTTGTGCTCGGTCTTGCAGGTGACGAGGTGCTTGCCCTTCGAGTGGTAGAAGTGCGCCGCGCCCTTGATCGCGAGGTTGTCGGACTCGGTCGCGCCGCTCGTCCAGACGATCTCCTTCGGGGAGGCGCCGATCAGGCGCGCGACCTCCTCGCGGGCCGCCTCGACCGCCTCCTCCGCCTTCCACCCGAACGCATGGCTCTTCGAGGCGGCGTTGCCGAAGTCGGTCGTGAAGAACGGCAGCATGGCCTCGAGCACGCGCGGATCCAATGGGGTCGTGGCGTGGTAGTCCATGTAGATGGGAATCTTCATCGCGCCCGGAGCCTCTTACGGGAAGCGGGGACCTTGCCCCACGGAGCCAAACATGGACGGCGAGGGTCGAGTATAAGGAAAACGGTCACCCGGTCAAGCGCCCCCATTTAGCAAATGTCGGCGCCGACAGGACTTTTTTTGAGCAGCAGCAAGCCTTGAAAATGCGCACCGCCATCCGTTTGTTCCTCGCCGCCGCCGCGTTCGCCGCCGTCGCCTGGATACCCGACCGGATCGGGCTGGGGCCCACCGGAAGTGGGAGCGATCTGGGCCTCGGTGGCCTGCTCGGGCAGGGGTCGATCCTCGCGTTCGCGGCCGCCTTCGCGGGCGGCGTCGCGACCAGCCTCACCCCCTGCGTCTACCCGCTCATCCCGATCACCGTCTCGATGTTCGGCGCCCGGAGGGCCAGCAGCCGCGCCGAGGCGATGACGCTCTCGGCCCTCTACGTCCTCGGCATCGCCGTCATGTACTCCGCCCTCGGCGTCGGGGCGGCGGCGACCGGGAAGGCGTTCGGGACCGTCATGCAGAACCCCTGGGTGATGGGGCTCGTCGCGGTCGTCCTCGGCGCCATGGCGGCCTCGATGTTCGGCGCCTTCGACCTCCAGCTCCCGTCCGCGCTGCAGCTCCGCCTGAACCGGGTCGGCGGCGCCGGCCGCGCGGGCGCGTTCGGCATGGGGCTCGTCTCCGGGATCATCGCCGCGCCCTGCACCGGCCCGGTCCTCGCGGCGGCGCTGACGTTCATCGCCGCGAAGGGCTCCGTCGTCTTCGGCGTCGGCATCATGTTCACCTACGCCCTCGGGATGGGGCTCCTCTTCTTCCTCATCGGCGCATTCTCCATCGCGCTGCCGAAGAGCGGGCCGTGGATGGAGACGGTGAAGTCCGTCTTCGGCGTCGCGCTCCTCGCCGCCGCGCTCATCTTCGTGAAGGGCGCGTTCCCGGCGAGCGGGCGGCTCTTCTCGGCGGCGCACGCGGCGGCGTACCTCGCGGCGAGCGCCGCGGCCATCGGCGTCCTCCTCGGCGCGCTCCAGGGCAGCTTCCACGGCATGGCCGCCGAGCGGCTCGCGAAGGGGCTCGGCGTCGTCCTGCTCGTCGGCGGGATCGTCTACGCCGCGGGCGCGTCCGGCGCGCGCGAGGCGCGGGCGCGGAGCACGTTCGCGTGGCTGCACTCTTACGACGCGGCGATCGCGAAGGCGAAGGCCGAGGGCCGCCCGGTGATCATCGACTTCTGGGCGGACTGGTGCGTCGCCTGCAAGGAGCTCGACAAGATCGCCTGGTCGCAGGCGCCGGTGAAGGAGGCCGCGTCCCGGTTCGTCGCCGTGAAGCTCGACGGGACCGACGCGGACGACGCGTTCACCGCTCTCGCCGAGCGGTACGGCGTCGTCGGGATGCCGACGGTGGTGTTCCTCGACCACCGGGGCCGCGAGGTGCCGGACCGGGTGGTCGGCGCGGTCGGCGCCGACGAGATGCTGCAGCGGCTCCGGACCGTGGACGGCGCGTGCGAGAAGCTCGCCGCGCTGCCCGACGCGCCGCCGGTCGATCGCCAGCCAGGCGCGATCCCGGTCGCGTGCGCCGTGCGCTGGTGAGGCGCGCCGCTAGAACACGCGGTAGCCGCCCACGATCAGGAAGGTGAGCTCCGCCCGGCCGTCCGAGAGCGGGGCGTCGCCGGCGCCGGCGCGGTAGCCGAGGCCGATGCGCGCGCCGAGCGTGTACTGGTCGTAGAGCGGGGCCTCGTACGCGAGCGAGATGCGCGGGATGAAGAGGAGCCCGGAGCCGTTGCGCAGCGTGACGGTGACCGGCGCCTCGCCGATGATGGAGAGGATGCCGCTGCCGGCGTGCTGCGAGAGCGAGAGGCCCGGCGCGATCTCGAAGCCGCGGTCCTTGTGGTTGCCGGCGTGCATCCAGGTCCCGCCGAAGTCCGCGTACCAGGCGACGCCCAGGCGGGCGCCCATCGCGAACGGGCCCGCCGGCCCGAGGGGACGGCGGTAGAACGCGCCGAGGCGAAGCTCGGCGTAGGCGTAGTCGAGGTCGGCGTACCCGCCGAGATCGTCCTGCTTCGTGATCCCCTGCGCGTACATGAAGGACAGCTTCGACCAGCCGGCCTGCGCGAGGATGGCGGAGCGACCCTCGAGCGGCTCCGCGGAGAGGAGCGAGAGCTGCGGCGGGCCGACGGGGATGGTCCGCGGCGGCGGGAGGTTCTCGGCCGGGGCGGCGGGCGGCTGCGGCTGCGCGGCGGGCGGCGGCGGCTCGGCGCCAGGCGGCGGCTGGGGCGGCGCCTGCTCCGCCTCGCGCGCCGGCGCCGTGGCGCCGGTGGGCGCGGGCGGCTTGGTGCGGCTCGGGAGCGGCGGGTTCACCTGCTGCGGGGGCTCCGCCTGCGTGAGGCGGGGATCGTCGGCGAGCTTGCCGTCGCCCGTCGCGGCCTGGGTGGCGAGGAAGAGGTGGAGCGCGGCGAGGGTCGAGAGCATCGGGGGAGCCTCCGGGGCGCGGATTGTAGCCTCGCCGCCCCGCGGTGCCGAGGAAGTTGGACGCGCCGGTCCGGTGTTGACACCCCGAGCCCCCAAGGCTAATGAGGAGGCCCCTTCGCCCAGGTGGCGGAACTGGTAGACGCACCAGATTCAGGGTCTGGCGGCCTCAAAACCGTGGAGGTTCGAATCCTCTCCTGGGCACTCGGACGGGCTGGCGGGTCAACCGCCGGCCCGTCTCCTTTTCGGGGGCCCGCCGCCGCGCGCCGGTCTCCCGCTCCCCCGTATTGACATTTCCGCCGGTCTGCATATTTATGCAGGCCCATGCATGTTCATTCAGCCGCGATCGTCGGCGCCTCGGGCTACGCCGGCCTCGAGCTGACCCGCCTCCTCGCCCGCCACCCCCGCGTCCGGATCACGGCGCTGTACTCGGATCGCTGGAGCGGGGAGAAGGCGTCGGCGCGGCTCCCGCTCGACGGCCCCGCCGGCGAGCTCGCGTACCTGTCGCTCGCCGAGGCGGAGGGCGCCGGCGCCGAGATCGTCTTCCTCGCGACGCCCGCGGAGGTGTCGGCCGCGCTCGCGCCGAAGCTCCTCGCGAAGGGCGCGCGGGTCGTGGATCTGTCCGGCGCCTTCCGGCTGGCCGACGCCCGCGCGTACCCGCCCTGGTACGGCTTCGAGCACCCTGCGCCGGCGCTCCTCGCCGAGGCGCGCTACGGCCTGCCCGAGCTCGCGCGCGAGGCGCTCCACGGCGCGACGCTCGTCACGAACCCCGGCTGCTACGCGACGGCGATCGCCCTCGCCCTCGCGCCGCTGCTCCGGAGCGGGCTCGTCCGCGCGGACGGCGTCGCCGTCACCGGGATGAGCGGCGTCTCCGGCGCCGGCCGGAAGGCCGCGGAGGACTACAGCTTCGTCGAGGTGTCCGAGGACGTCCGCGCGTACCGCCTCGGGAAGCACCAGCACGTGCCGGAGATCGAGCAGACGGTCGCGCGGTACGCCGGCGCCTGCGGCCCGATCTCCTTCACGCCGGTGCTCGTCCCGATCCGCCGCGGGATTCTCGCGACGGCGACGCTGCGCCTCGACGGAAAGGCGAGCGCGGCCGATCTCGCCGCCGCGCTCCAGGCCGCGTACGCCTCCGAGCCGTTCGTCCGGGCGCTCCCGGCCGACCGCGTGATGGTGAAGGACGTCGTGCACACGAACCGCTGCCACGTGGGCGTCGCCGTGGACGCGCGGGCCGGCGCGGCGGTGGCCGTCTCGGCCATCGACAACCTCGTGAAGGGCGCCGCCGGGCAGGCGGTGCAGGCGATGAACGCCGCGATGGGCTGGCCGGAGACGGCCGGGCTCGATCTGCTGGGAGGCTAGACGCCGTGAAGATCCCGAAGGGCTTCCGGTTCGGCGGCGTCCACTGCGGGCTCAAGCCGAGCCGGCGCGACCTCGCTCTCGTCGTCTCCGACCACCCCGCGGCGGCGGCGGGCGTGTTCACGATCAACAAGGCCGCGGCGGCGCCGGTGCTCGACGCGCGCTCGCGGGTCCCGGCCGAGGGGATGCGCGCGATCCTCGCGAACTCCGGGAACGCGAACGCGCTCACCGGCCCCGCCGGCCTCGACGACGTCGCCGTGATCCGGAGCGCCGTCGCCGACGCGCTCGGCGTGCAGAAGCGCGCGGTGCTCACCGCCTCGACCGGCGTCATCGGCGCGCGGCTCCCGGCGATGAAGATCGTCACGGCGCTGCCCGCGCTCGCGGAGCAGCTCGGGGATCACCCCGATCTCGCCGCCGAGGCGATCATGACCACCGACACCCGCCCGAAGATGGCGGCGCGGGAGGTCACGCTCGGCGGGAAGACCGCGGTCGTCTCGGCCATCTGCAAGGGCTCGGGGATGCTCGCGCCGCAGCTCGCGACGACGATCTGCCTCGTCGTGACCGACGCCGCGATCTCTCCGCGCGCCCTGCAGGACGCGCTCGCCCGGTCGGTGCAGAAGACGCTCAACATGGTGACGGTGGACGGCGAGATGTCGACGAACGACACCGTCTACGCGCTCGCGAACGGGCTCGCCGGGAACCCCCGCATCCACGATCCGGGCGCCGACCTCGACCGGCTCGAGACCGCCATCACCGACCTGCTCGGCGAGATGGCGCGCGCCATGGCCGCCGACGGCGAGGGCGCGACCAAGATGGTCGAGGTGGTGGTCTCGGGCGCGCCCACCGACGAGGCGGCCCGCGACTGCGCTCGCTCCGTCGCCTCGTCGCCGCTCGTGAAGGCGGCGCTGTTCGGCGCCGATCCGAACTGGGGCCGGATCCTCGCCACGGTCGGGGCGCGGGCCGGCGCGGCCGGGTACGCCATCGACCCGTTCAAGGCGAGGGTGACGCTCCAGGGCGTCGTCGTGTTCGCGGGCGGCGCGCCGGTGGAGCTCGATCGCGAGGCCCTCCGCGTCCGGATGCGGGAGAGCCGCGTCGACGTGGCGGTCGAGCTCGCGGACGGCGCGGCGCGGGCGGTGTCGTGGGGCTGCGATCTCTCCTACGATTACGTGAAGATCAACGCCGACTACACGTCGATGATCGTCCAGCGCCCCGACGGCCAGGTCGCGAAGGACGATCGCGTGGCGAACTACAGCCCCGCCTTCAAGCGGTCGCTCCTCGTGGAGGCGCTCAAGTACATCGCCGCCTTCTCCGGGGAGATCGCCGTCATCAAGTACGGCGGCGCGGCGATGGTGAAGGACAGCCTCAAGGAGGCGTTCGCGGAGGACGTCACCCTCCTCAAGAAGGTCGGGCTGAAGCCGGTGGTGGTGCACGGCGGCGCGCCCGAGATCACGAAGACCCTCGAGAAGCTCGGCGAGCGCAGCGAGTTCGTGGACGGGATGCGCATCACCGACGCCCAGAGCCTCCCGGTCGTCGAGATGGTGCTCTCGGGGAAGGTGAACCAGGAGCTCGTGGCGCTCCTCAACGCGCGGAACGCCGGCGCGGTGGGCCTCTCGGGCAAGGACGGGAAGCTGGTCCGCGCGCGGAAGGTCGCGCACGCCTCCGGCGTCGACCTCGGCTACGTCGGCGAGGTCGTCGAGGTGAACCGGAAATTCCTCGAGATGCTCCTCGACGGCGGCTACGTGCCCGTCATCTCGCCCATCGGGCTCGCCGACGACGGGACCGGGCTCTCCATCAACGCCGACGCCGTCGCGTCGGCGGTCGCGGTCGCGCTCGGCGCCCGGAAGCTCATCTACCTGACCGACGTGCCCGGCATCCTCGAGTCCTCCCCGGACGGCGAGCTGGTCCGCCAGCAGACCGCCCCGGACCTCGTCCGCCGCCTCGAGACGGGCGCGATCACCGGCGGCATGAAGTGGAAGGCGCACGCGATCCTCGCGGCGCTCCAGGGCGGCGTCGACCGCGTCCACGTCCTCGACGGCCGCCAGCCGCACACCGTCATCGCGGAGCTGTTCACCGACCGGGGCGTCGGCTCGCTCGTGACCCTCGCGTGATCGCCATGACGACCGCCGACCGCCGCCGCGACGCCGTCGCCCGCATCATCCGGTCCCGCCGGATCGGGACGCAGGAGGAGCTCCTCGAGGCGCTCGCGGAGGCGGGCTTCCACGCCACGCAGGCCACCCTGTCCCGCGATCTCGCGCGGCTCGCGGCCCGGCGCGTGTCGCGGCCCGAGGGCGGGACGGTGTACGAGCTCGGCGACGGCGACGGAGACGGCTCCGGCGCGCCGGGGCCGCGCGGTCCCGCTGGGCTCGAGGCGCTCCGCGGGCTCGTCTCGTCCATCGCCGCGAACGCGTCCATGGTCGTCGTGCGGACGCCGCCCGGGAGCGCCCCGGCCATCGCGCGCGCCATCGACCTCGCCCAGCTCCCCGAGGTGCTCGGCACCATCGCCGGGGACGACACGATCTTCGTCGCCCCCGCCGGCGAGCTCCGGCCGCGCCGGCTCGCGTCGCGCCTCGCCGAGCTGCTCGGCGCGACCGCCGCGCTCGGCGACGGCGCGAGGCCCGCGGCGCCGCGCCAGGGCTAATCAGGGTGTGATTCGACAGCGCGGCGAAGCCGCGCCAGGGCCCCGCTGCGCTGGGTGGGGCCGGCGATCGAAAGACGCGCCCGCTGCGCGGACGCTATGGGCTCCGCCGCCGGGGCGGGGGCGCCGGGAGGTCGTGACGACCGTTCGCGTCGCGGCCGCGGCGCGACCAGTCCGCGACCCGGAACCCGCAGCAGCGCTCGCGCTCGGCGTTCCGGCGACCGCCCGCGTCATTGCGCCCGGTTCGCCGGCAGAACTCGTCGATGCCAGAGTGGCCGCACGGACCGTGAACGCCCAGATTTCCCGGAAGGCGCCGACCTTCGAGCCGCTCACCGCCGACCTCCGCCGGATGCACCTCACCGTCACGAAGCGGTTCGAGGCGAAGGTCGCCGCGGCGAAGGAGGCCCTCTCGCACTCGCACCCGGGGGCGAGCACCGAGGTGATCCTCGAGGCCGCGCTCGATCTCCTGCTCGACCGGGCCAAGAAGCGGAAGGGCCTGGTCGAGAAGCCGCGGCGCGAGAAGCGGCCGTCGAGACCGGACCACATCCCGGCGGAGGTGAAGCGGGCGGTGTGGGTGCGGGACGGCGGCTGCTGTCGGTGGGCTCTCGAGAACGGCGGCGTCTGCGGCTCGCGCCAACGTCTCCAGTACGACCACATCCAGCCGAAGGCGCTCGGCGGGAAGCCGACGATCGAGAACGTTCGCCTCCTCTGCGCTCGGCACAACTTGCTCGCCGCACGGAAAATCTTCGGCGATGCATGGATGGACAGGTACGCGCCGGCCTCCAAGGCCACCGCGGCGACGGGTCGCCGCGACGGCGGCTCGGCGGGTGCGCGCTCCGAAGTTCCCGCCGCGGCCCTGACCGGGCCGACGTGACCGTCGGGCGCGGCGGAGCGCCTCCCGAAGCCTCCGGCTGGCCGGACCCCATCGCCGCCGTCGCGACGCAGGCTTCTTGGTGGCCGATCCCCGCGGCGACGTCTCGCCCCTGCGGCCACGCCCCGGCCGTCCCCCTCTTCTAGAGCCCCTTCCCCGCTCGCCAACACAGACGAGCGTCCCTGCGGCGACGGTCGCGGCGGTCCGCGATGTGATGAATCGTCAGGGCGCAGCCCCCGCTACGACGAATTCACCCGCCGCCACTCGTCGTTCGAGCGCAGGACGCAGTCCTCGATGGCGAGGCCGGCGAAGTAGTTCCCCGTCAGCGCGAGCTTCCCGCCCGCGAGGCACCGGTCGATCTCGGCGACGATCTCGCCGTGCCCGAGCGCCGGAGACGGCAGGAGCGTCCGCCGCTCGACGAGCTCGCCGAGCTCCGCCTCCGGGATCCGGAGCACCTCCGACACGCGCCGCAGCCGGTCCGCGCGCGGCACGGCCGCCTTGAAGTGGAAGGCGAACGCGCGGAACCGCGGATCCGGGAACGGATCGCGCGTCACCGCCGAGAAGAACAGGTCGTCGACCGGGACCAGGAACGCGCACTCCGGCATCCAGCACCGCTCCCGGGGCAGCACGACGCCGACGCTCTCCACCTGGACGGTCCCGACCCGCGAGACGGCGGTCGACAGCTCGTGGAAGTCGTCGCGCAGGAGCGCCGACGCCTGATCCGGCGGCGCGGCGACGGCGACGACGGGCGCCGTGAGCGTGCGACCGTCGGCGGTGGTCACCGCGTACTCGCCGCCCGCGCGCGAGACCCGCGTCGCGGCCGCGCCGGTCTCGACCTCGACGCCCTGCGAGCGCGCGGCGGCGTCGCAGACCAGCTGGAGGCCGCCGTCGAACCCGAAGCTCTTCACGAACTCCTCGCGGCGAGGCCGCTTCTTGAACAGGGAGCCCGGCCCCTCGAGCGGGAAGCCGTCGGCCTTCTGCGAGGGGACGGCGGCGAAGAACGGCGAGATCACCCGGTCGTAGTTCCGGCGCCCGACGAGCTTCGAGTAGTACGAGTAGACGGTCTCGCCGTCCTTCTTGCGGAAGATGCCGGCCGGGAAGCTGAGCGCGGCCTCGAGCCAGTTGAGCTGGAGCAGGACCTTCGGCGGCGTGAGCCACCGGTAGTCGCCGTCGCGGAGGAGTCCGAAGCGCCCGCGCGCGGGACCGCGCTGGATGATCTTGCCCGCGACGCCCGCGCCGACGGCGATGTCGAGGAACGCGCCGTAGCTGTTGTAGACGGAGTGCGCGCCCATCTCGAACCAGTACCCGTCCGGCCGGCGGTGCGAGTGCAGGCACCCGCCGATCCGCGCGTCCCGCTCGAGCACCCGGACCTTCTTGCCCGCCTGCCCCGCCTTCCACGCGAAGGCGAGGCCGCTGATCCCACCTCCCACCACGATGACGTCTGCCGTTGCCATTTCCTCTCCGTGCTCCGCTGAGCCCGCCCGCGCGGGGCGGACGCGAGCGTCGCAGAGAACCGCCCGTCGCGCCAGCGGTTCGCGTGCTCGCGGACGCTCCCGCCGGGCCCCGTTGCGGCGGGCGGCCGCGGCCTTTGGGACGTTGGCCGGGCGACGACCTTTGGTTTAGAAGAGGCGCATGCGCATGCGGATCGGATTCGTCGGCCTCGGGACCATGGGTGAGCCCATCGCCAACAATCTGCGGAAGGCCGGGCACGACATCACGGTCTGGAACCGCACGCCGTCCCGGGCGGAGCACATCGTGTCGAAGGGCGGCAAGCTCGCCCGGACGCCGAGGGAGTGCGCCGCCGGCAAGGACCTCGTGTTCACGTGCCTCGCCGACGAGAAGGCGCTGGACGCGGTGCTGGACGGCCCCGAGGGCGTGCTCGCCGGCCTCACCGAGGGCGACGTCCTCGTCGATCTCTCCACCGCGGGCGTCCGCGCCGCGAAGGTCGCGTCGGAGAAGGTGTCGAAGCGTGGCGCGCGCTTCCTCGCGTGCCCGATCCTCGGATCGAAGAGCGCGGCCGAGCAGGCGCAGATCGTCCTCGTCGCCGGCGGCCCCGGGCCGGCCCGCGAGCGGGCGCGGCCGGCGCTGCACGCGATCTCGGCGCGGCTGTTCGAGGTCGACGAGCCGGAGAAGGCCGCGCTCATGAAGCTCGTCGTGAACGCGGTCGGCGGCGCGATGCTCACCGCGTTCGGCGAGGCGGTCGCGCTCGGCGCCGCGGGCGGCCTCGAGCCCTGGCGCATCGTGGAGGTGCTCCAGGCCTCGTCCTTCCACTCGCCGCTCTACCTCATGAAGGGCGAGCTCATCGAGAAGAAGGACTACGCGCCGCGGTTCAAGATCTCGCTCGCCGAGAAGGACCAGCGCCTCGCCCAGGAGGCCGCCGCCGAGCTCGGCGCCAAGGTCCCGATCAACGAGGCGGTGCGCCGGATGTTCGCCGCCGCGGTCGAGGCCGGCCGGGGCGAGAAGGACGTCGCCGCCGTCGCCGACCTGTGCCTGGAGTGGGCGAAGAAGGAGTAGGCGCGCAGGGACCGTTCGCGGTGAGCCCGTCGAAGGCGACGGGCTCGGGCGAACGGACGGTGGCTCAGCGCTGCGCCGCCGCCGCGCGCGTCACGGCGATCCCGGCGATCACCTGGTTCACCATCCGGATCAGGTCGTCGAGGTGGAACGGCTTCTTCACGTAGCCCGCCACCGGCCCGATCCGCTCCACCTCGGGCGCGACCTCGTCCGCAGGGGACGCCGAGACGAACAGGACCGCCGGGCACGCGTCGCCGAGCGACGCGCGGAGCTCGCGGAAGAGCGTCGCGCCGTCCATCCGCGGCATCCGGTAGTCCACGAGCGCGAGGTCGTGCGGCTGCCGGCGCGCGATCGCGAGCGCCTCGACGGGATCCGACGTCGACACGGTCGCGTGGCCCATCCGCCGGAGCGCCATCTCGAGCGCGCGGCGCACGATGTCGGTGTCGTCCACGATCAAGACGCGAGCCACGTCAGCCTCCGGCGCCCCCGCCCCCACACCTGCGCCGATCGTGCCGGAGAAAAACCGAGGAAAGCCGCGTCCGCGTCCCGTGAGCACGGGACCCCGGGGTCAGGGACACCGGGTCGCCGGCATCTCACCCGCCCGCGCGTCCAGGACGAAGAGGCTACGCGTAGCGGGCGAGCGCCCGCCGGACGGCATCCACGTAGTGCCGCCGCGCCGACGGCGGCGCGATCACCTCGGCGTCGCCGCCGAGCGAGAGCGCGAAGCGGGTCGCCCACGCGTCGTCGGCGCCGCGGATCTCCACCACCGCGCCGCCGTTCTCGGCGCGCTTGACGAGGGTGATGCCCGGGCGCGAGAGCGCCCACGGCGCCGCCTGCGGGCCGAGGCGCAGCCGGACGGGCTCTCCGAGCGGCTCCGAGAAGAGCCGCGCGCGCGCGAGCTCGGCCTCCGACGGAGGCTCGAACCGGTCCGCCAGCGCGGCGCACTCGCGGATCCGGTCGAGCCGGAACGCGAGCGCCTTCTCGCGCACCGTGTCGTGGCCGTACAGGTACCAGTGGCCGAAGCGCTGGGCGAGCGTGTACGGGTGGACCACGCGCTCGGTCTCCGCGTCGCGCGAGGCGGAGTGGTAGGCGAGCTTCACCGCGCGGCGGTCCGCGATGGCGCGCTGCAGCTTCCCGAGCACCGAGTCGCGCGCGGGCGGCGCGCCGGCGTAGATCCGGCCCACGAGCTCGTCGAAGCTCGCGCGCCGGTCCCGCGGCACGGAGTCCCGGAGCGCCTTGACGGCGCGCTCGCGCCCCTCTCCGCCGAGCGCCTGGGCGGCGGCGGCCAGCGCCGCGGCCTCGCTCTCCGTGAACCGCGGCGGGCGCGAGAAGCTCTGGTGCAGCGCGACGTACACCCGGTCGCCCTCGACGTAGAGGTCGAGGAAGTCGTCCGGCGCGAACGGCGGCGAGCCGACGCCGAGCAGGAAGTCGAGGTCCTCGAGCAGCTCCTTCTCGGTGCAGCCGCAGCGGCGCGCGAGGTCCTTCACCGGGATGCCGGGGTGGCGGACCGCGTACGGGACGAGGAACAGCACGCGGCGGAGGCGCTCGCGCGGATCCGCCTTGGCGGCGGCCCGGTGCGACGGGCGTGCCGATGCCTCCGGGGCGGCGGCGTCCGGCCCTGGCGCGGCGGCCGGCTTCGGCGCCGCGGCGCGCGCCGTCCGGGCCCGGCGGGGCGTCGTGCCGGCGGCGGCACGCGGCCGGCGCGGGCCGCTGCGCGCCGCGCTCACGCGAGCCCCCGCGCGAGCGACGCGAGCACCTCGCGCGCCCGCTCGCGCAGCGCCTTCGGCGCGAGGATCTCGGCGCGCTCGCCGAGCGCGAGGACGTGGCGGAGCAGCCCCTCCTGGTTGGTCGCGTCGACCTCGACCAGCGCGGCGCCGCCCTCGTCCTTCGTCCGCGCGCGCGGCCCGAACGACGCGAGCACCTCCGCCGGGATCGGCGGCTCGAGCCGCACGCGGCAGCGGACCGGCGCGTGCACGCCGTACTCCCAGGCCTCCCGCGTCGCGTAGGCGGCGATCGAGAAGTCCTTGCGCGGCTCGAAGTCCGGCGTCCGCGGCGCGGCGGCGTTCATCGAGAGCGACTCGATGCGCGAGAGGTGGAACGTCCGGATGTCCTTCCGCAGGTGGCAGTGGCCGGCGAGGAACCAGGCCCCGCCCTTCTGGAAGAGGCCGTAGGGATCGACGTCGCGCTCGGTGCGCTCGCGCCGCTCGGCGCCGAGGTAGGCGAGGTGCACCCGCTTCTTCGCGGCGATGGCGCGGGACAGCTCCTCGACCCACTGCGCCACCTCGGGCCGGGCCTCGCCCGCGTCCTCCGTGAGCCGCCGCGCGGCGAGCGCCGCCGACTCGGAGGCCCCCGGCGCGCGCGCGGCGAAGGACAGCTTCGACAGCGCGTGGGCGAGGTCGCGCCCGTACGGGAACGCGCCGCTCGCGAGCGCCGCCGAGCCGGCCACGTACAGGAGCGCGAGGTCTTCCGGCGGGAGCTTCAGGTCGGGCAGGTAGAACTCGTCGCGGTCGATGAGGTAGCCGGCGGGGAGATCCTCGTCCCCCGCCACGTAGCGGATCGGGATGCCGAGCTCGAGCAGATCGGCCTTGTCCCGCTCGAACTTGCGGATCGCGGCCTCGCCCGTACCGCCGTAGTCGTCGGGGAACTGCTCCTGGATCTCCCGCCAGGAGACGGGCTCGGCCGCCTTGAGGAGGAGCGCCGCGACGTCGAGCAGCCGCTGATCCTTCTGCATCGCCGCGGAAACCTGGCAGAGCCTGGCCGGCCCGTCAACGTGTGATAAGATGACGTCCCCTGGCAAGCGCGGGAGCGTTCGATGGCAGGGCTCGGGTTCGGCCCCACCGACTTCGCGCTGTTCGAGATCGACGACCCGGACGGCCGGGCCGACGCGCTCGAGGCCACGCTCCAGCCGAAGCTCCTCTCCATCGGTGCGCAGTGCCTCTCCGGCCTCTCGCGCGTCGCCGGCAAGGAGCTGTTCGCGCACCCTGGCAAGCTCCCGCGCCGCAAGGGCGTCGCGCCCGAGGAGCTGCTCGTCGCGTTCGCCGACAGCGCCAAGGGTTACCGCGGCCTCCCGTTCCTCGGCGTCGTCCTGACCCGCGATCACCTGCACGCGCGGGTGGGCGTTCGCGGGGATTCGCCCCGGCGCGCCGCGATGCAGCGCGCGCTCTCGCGCGAGGCGGCGAACCTCGCCAAGAAGGGGAAGCCCTTCCGCAAGCTCCGCCACTTCGCGGGCTGGAACTTCGAGGAGCTCCCGGAGCTCGCGCCGGCGCACTCGGCCGCGTTCTGGCTCGAGCTCGGGGACGAGCTCGCCCCCGGGAAAGCCGGCCTCGACGTCGGGATCGCCTGGACGCGCGAGGAGGCGCGGAGCATCTCGCTCGGCGACCTCCTCGGCGTGTTCCGGGATCTCTCGCCGCTCTACAAGGTGCTCGCGAACGCGCCCGAGGATGCGGGCGCGGCGCCGGGCGCACCCGTCGCACCCGGCGTGCCGGGCGCGACGTAGCTGGCGTCGCGCGCGGCTAGGCCGCGCTCGTCCCCTCCGTCTCGGCGGCGCCCTCGGCCTGCCCCTCGCCCTCGCCCTCAGGCGCCGCCGGCGCGGTCTGCTTCTCGGCGCGCGCGGCCTCCTTCTCGGTCAGGCGGCGCTCCTCGCGGGCGGCCTGGCGGACCGCCTCGACGAGCTCCTCGTGATCGCGGCGGAGCGCGTCGTGGCGACGGCGGAGCTCGGCGTACCGATCCGCGGCGAGCTCGAGCTCGCCCTTCTGGACGATGTAGACGCGCTTCTCGGTCTCGAGGCGGCCCCGCGCGTTCTTGAGGCTCTGCTCCAGCTCGGCGACCCGCTTGCGGAGCTCGGTCGCCTTGGCCTCCGCCTTGTCGGCGCGCTCCTTCTCCGCGTGGAGCTTCCCGTCGTCGACGGGCGCCGGGGCGGGCGCGGCGACCGGCGCGGGGGGGGCGGCCACGGGCGCGGGGGCCTCGGCCTGCGCGGCGCGGGCCGCCTCGACGCGCTTCGCCGCCGCGGCAGCCTTCTCGAGGTCCTTCTCGAGGCCGCGGGCGCGCGCCGCCTGGTGCTCCGCCTCCGCGCGGGCCTCGGCGAGGCGCGCCGCGAGCTTGTCGATCTCCTCCCGGAGCGCCTGCGCGCCGCCGAGGCGCTTCGCCGCCTCCTGCTGCTCGAAGGCCTTCTTCTTCGACTTCTCGAGATCCGCGCGGAGCCCGCCGGCCTCCTCCGCCTTCTTCTTCGCCTCGGCGCGAGCCTCCGCCGCGGCCTTCCTCGCGGCGTCCACCTCCGCGGCGAGCTTCGCCTCCGCGCCCTGGCGCTCCGCGAGGGCGGCCTTCGCGGTGCGGGCGGAGAGGAAGAAGGCGATGGCTGCGAGGACGCCGACGAGCGCGACGACGACGAAGATGCCGGGCATGGAGGGACTCCGGGAAGGGACCACGACGGGAAAGGTCCACCATTCACTACCGCAGGCGCCCGCATCTGGGAAGGACGGCAGGGCGGTGCGGCGGTGCGGCCGAGCGCCCGCCTTGGCGCCCCCGCGCCGTGCCGGTTAGGAACGTTCCCGCCGAGGCCAGACGCCGGATGGCGGTAGGATCGGCGGCTCCTCCATGCGCCGGGTCGCGACCAAGATCTTCCTCGCCTTCGCCGTGGCGCTCGCCGCGTTCGGCGCCGTGGCCGCGTTCGGGGTCGCGCGGCTGCACGATCTCCGGCGGGATCTCCGGCTCCTCAGCGCCGGGTACCTCCCCCTCACCCGGATCGCCGCCCAGCTCGACGTAAAGGACTGGGTGGCGTCGCGCGCGCTCGAGGCGCGCGCGCTCGATCCTGCCGCGCGGCGGGTCTACCTGCCGGTCGCCCGCGCCCACTTCCCCGCGCTCGTCCGGGAGAAGATCGAGGAGGGCCGGCGCGTGGCGCAGGTGGCGCGGGCCGACGCGCGCGGCGACGAGGCCCGGTTCCTCGGGGACGTCCTCGCGCGGCTCGACACGCTCGCGACCCGCTGGGCCGAGTACGATCGCGAGGCGCGCGGCCTCCTCGACGCGCTCGAGGCCGGAGAGGGGCAAGACCCGCGCACGGCGCCGGCGTTCGAGGCGCGGGCGCAGGCGGTCCGGCAGCTCGAGAAGGGCCTCTCGCTCGACGTGAAGCTCCTGCAGGTCGCCCTCGAGAGCCAGATCTCGGACCGCGTCCACGCGACGGAGCAGGCCGAGTCGGACACGGTGCTCCTCGTGGTGATCTACTCGTTCCTCGCCCTCGCGGTCGGGGTGGGCGCGGCGGCGATCTCGCAGCGGCTGCTCGCGCCGATCCAGCGCCTCACCGAGGGCGTGAAGGCGGTCGCGGCGGGGGACCTGTCGCGCAAGGTCGAGGTCCGGAGCCGCGACGAGATCGGCCTCCTCGCCCGCGAGTTCAACGCGATGGCGACGTCGCTCGACCGGCAGCGCGCGGAGCTGCGCCGGGCGGAGCGGCTCGCGGCGGTGGGCCGGATCTCGGCGCAGATCACCCACGAGATCCGCAACCCGCTGAACGCCATCGGGCTCAACACCGAGCTGCTCGCCGAGGAGATCGAGGCGCTCCCCTCCCCGCCCAAGGAGGCAGTCGCGCTCGTCGCCGCGATCTCCCGCGAGGTGGATCGCCTGAACGGCGTCGCGGAGGAGTACCTCCGCTTCGCGCGCCTCCCCAAGCCGGCGCTCGGCCGGCAGGACCTGAACGAGATCCTCGGCGGCCTGCTCGACTTCCTGTCTCCCGAGCTCGCGGCAGCCCGGGTGGAGGTCGAGCGGAAGCTGGCCCCCGACCTCCCACCCATCCGCGCCGACGAGAACCAGCTCCGCGCCGTGTTCCTGAACCTGCTGCGCAACAGCCGCGAGGCGATGCCGCGGGGCGGCAGGATCACCGTCGCGACGCGGGCGTTCGGAGGCGCGGTGGAGGTCACGGTCCGGGACACCGGCGGGGGGATCCCCCCAGGTGACCTTACGCGCATCTTCGAGCCGTTCTACTCGACCAAGGAGCGGGGCACCGGTCTGGGCCTCGCGTTCACGCAACAAGTGGTAGAGGAGCACGGCGGTTCGATCCGGTGCGACAGCGTAGTGGGCGAGGGTACGACCTTCACCCTGAGGTTCCCGGCGGCGCGCGAGGAGCAGGCGGCGGCGGCAGAGACGGCGAACGAGGGAGGAGCGGCGGGATGAGGCGGCCGAGGCGCGAAGTGCGCGCGAAGGAGAAGGCGGGACCGGCGCAGCGCGGGTTCCGGGTGGCGGCGCCGCGTGCACGCCCCGTGGCGCGGCCGCACCGCGCCCCGGACTGGGGCGAGGTCGATCGCACCGTCCTCGGGAACGGCCTGCGCGTGCTGACGGCGCGCGCCCCCGGGCTGCACTCCGCGATGATCGCGCTCTACGTGCGCGCCGGCTCGCGCCACGAGAGCCCGGAGCGGAACGGCGTCTCGCACTTCCTCGAGCACCTCTTCTTCCGCGGCTCCGTCGGGTTCCCCGACACGGTGGCGATGAACGCGGCGGTGGAGGCGGCGGGCGGAAGCCTCAACGGCATCACCGCCCGGGACCACGGCTGCTACTACACGCCGATCCACCCGGACGACGTCGGCGTCGGCCTCGAGGTGCTCGGGGACCTCATCCGCCGGCCGCTCCTCAAGGAGATGGACGTCGAGCGCGAGGTGATCCTCGAGGAGATCCTCGACGAGGTGGACGCGGACGGCCGCGACATCGACCCCGACAACCTCTCGAAGCGGATCGTCTTCGGCGAGCACCCGCTCGCGCTCAAGATCGCCGGCACGCCTGAGATCGTCCGCCGGCTCACGCCGCGCGACGTGCGCGCGCACCACGCCCGCTTCTACACCGGCGCGAACCTCGTCCTGGCCGTCGCGGGACCGGTGCGGCCGGACGAGGTGGCGGCGCTCGCGGACCGGCACCTCGGGAAGCTGCCGCGCGGGAAGGAGAGCGTGGACCGCCCGGCGCCGCTCTGGCCGGACGGCCCGCAGCTCGAGGTCGTCGGGCACGACGACGCGCAGGCGGAGTTCTCGCTGTCGTTCCCCTGCCCACCGGAGCGCCACCCCGACTACCCCGTCCACCTCTGCATCCGCCGGATCCTCGACGACGGGCTCTCCTCGCGGCTGCCGTTCGAGATCGTCGAGCGCCGGGGCCTCGCGTACTCGCTCCACGCCGGCATCGACACCTTCGCCGACTCGGGCATGACCGTCATCGACGGCGCGTGCGCGCCACGGAAGCTGCCGCGCGTCATCGAGGAGGTCCTCCGCGTGCTCGGCACGCTCGCCGAGCGGCCGGTCCCCGACGAGGAGCTGCTCCGCGTCCAGCGGCGCCACCGGATGACGCTCGCCTTCTCGCTCGACTCCGCCGCGGACCTCGCGGGGTGGTACGGCGCGGGCGAGGTGCTCTCCGCGCCCGAGGGGTTCGAGGAGCGCTGTCGCCGCGTCGAGCGCGTCACCCCCGACGACCTCGTCCGGGTGGCGCGGGAGACCTTCCGCCGCAGGAACACCGTCGCGGTGGTGGTCGGCCCTGCCCGCCGCCGGGAGCGCGCCGCCATCGAGCGCATCGTGAGCGGCACCTCGGTCCTGCCGGCCTGAGCCCTTCCGCGCCGGGGTACACGATCCGTCTCGTCCCGGATGGGCCGGGAGCGTCTCGGCGCTGATCTGCGTCACGCCGTGACGTGCCGCGCCATCCGCACGCCCCTACCATGGCCTCATGGGCCCGTCCGGGTCCGGACCGGAGGGGTCCGATGGCGCTGCGGTGGACCAGCGAGCTCTCGGTGGGGGTGCCGGAGATCGACGTACAGCACGAGGAGCTGTTCGAGCGCGTCGACGCGCTCGAGTCCGCGATCCTCCGGCGCGACCGCGCCGCCGCCGTGCGGGTGCTGCGCTTCCTGCTCGAGTACGTGAGGCTGCACTTCGCCGCGGAGGAGGCGCTGATGGCCGCGTTCGCCTATCCGGCGCGTGCGGCGCACGAGGCGGAGCACGCCGGGTTCGCGCGCACCATCGAGGATCTCGCCCGCGTCCTCGACGCAGAGGGCGCCACCGCCGCGCTCGTCCACCGGATGGAGCGGGAGGTCTCGAGCTGGCTGCGCGACCACGTCTTCTCGACGGACCTCGCCCTGGGGTGGTACGTCCGGGAGCGCCGGGGGGCGGAGGTCATGCGCTGATGGCGATCACCTGGGATCCTTCGCTCGCCATCGGCGTCGACGAGATCGACCGGCAGCACGTCGAGCTGTTCGATCGGCTCGACCGCCTCCTCGAGGCGGCGCGCGCCGGGAAGACCGCCGACGAGGTCGGGCGGCTGCTCGGCTTCCTCGGGGAGTACGTCGTGGAGCACTTCGGGGCAGAGGAGGCGCTCATGCGCGCCCGCGGCTACCCCGGCCTCGCCGAGCATCGGGCCGAGCACGAGCGGTTCGTCGCGGAGTTCTCGGCGCTCCTCCAGGAGTACCTGGCCGACGGCGCGACGCTCCTCCTCGTCGTGCGGGTCAACGCGCGCGTGACCGCCTGGCTCCGCGAGCACATCTACCGGACCGACAAGGCGGTCGGCGCCTTCCTCGCAGGGGCGCCAGGCGTGCACCCGCTCGCGACGTCGCCGCGCGCGCGGTGATCGGGTGGCCCAGGTGACGACGCCGGTGTTACGCTCCTCCGCTCCATGGCGGACTTCGTCATGCGCGCCGTCGAGCGCCTCCGCGACGACCCGGGCTTCAGCCGGAACCGGTACTTCCTCGCGCTCTCCTCGCCGGAAGGCCGGCGGGCGCTCCGGATCCACCGGCACCTCCGCTCGCTCGAGCGCGACCTCTCGGCCGGCGCCGCCGCATCGGTCGCCCGCGAGGCGGAGCGCGTCCGGCTGACGCTCCGCGGCAAGCGCGGGTCGCGGACCGCCTGGCTCAGCCGCGCCGAGTTCCGGATCCTCTGCGCGAGCCCCGCCGTCCAGGCGGCGCTCGGCGACGACGCGCGCCCGTGAGCGGGCTTCCGATGACGATCGAGTTCGACCCCGTCCTCCTCACCGGCGACCCGTCCATCGACGCGCAGCACCGGGAGCTCTTCGCGCGCATCGGCGCCCTCCTCGAGGCGTCGCACGAGCGGCGGAGCCGGGACGAGGTGCGGCGGATGCTCGACTTCCTCGGGGACTACGTGGTGTCCCACTTCGGCGCCGAGGAGCGCGTCATGGAGGACGCGGGCTACCCCGGCCTCGAGGCCCACCGCGGCGAGCACCGCCGCTTCGTGCAGGAGTTCGGCGCCCTTCGCGAGGAGTACCAGGTCGAGGGACCGGGCCCGCTGTTCGTCATCCGGGTCCAGAATCGCGTCACGGCCTGGCTGCGCGAGCACATCTACCGGAACGATCGCGCGCTCGGTGCCTGGCTCCGCAACCGGCCGCGGTAGCGGCGCTACACCTCGATCGTCCCGGACAGGTACTCCGCCGTCCGGCCGGCGATCTCGACGGCGTCCGCGCGATCCTCGAGCGAGAGCCGGCCGCCGCGCCTCGAGACCTGGAGCGCCTCGAGCCGCGCCTTGCCGAGCCGGGCCGCCCAGTACGGCACCAGGGTGCAGTGCGCGGAGCCGGTGACCGGGTCCTCGGGGATCCCCGCCTGCGGGGCGAAGTAGCGGGACACGAAGTCGATGCCGGGGGTCGTCGCCGGCGCGGTCACGATGATCCCGTGCCCGGGGAGCGTCGCGACGGCGTCGAGGTCCGGCCGGAGCGACCGCACCTCGTCCTCGGTCCGCAGCACCGCCATCCAGTCGCGCGAGAGCAGCGCCTCCTCCGGCGCGCGGCCCACCGCGCGCGCGACCGCGTCCGGCACCGGGGCGGAGCGGCCGGGGCGCCGCGGGAACGTCATGGCGAGGAGCCCGCCGTCGCGGCGCGCGACCGCGAGCGGGCCGCTCTGGGAGCGGAAGGTGACGGTGCTCCGGCCGGGCTCCAGGTGCCGGAAGACGACGTGCGCCGAGGCGAGCGTCGCGTGGCCGCACAGGTCGACCTCCAGCGCGGGCGTGAACCAGCGGATCGCCCAGCCGTCGCCCTCGCGGACCAGGAAGGCGGTCTCCGCGAGGTTGTTCTCGCTCGCGATGGCGAGGAGGGTCGCGTCGGGGAGCCAGGCCTCGAGCGGGCAGACCGCGGCGGGGTTGCCGGCGAAGACGCGGTCGGTGAAGGCGTCGACCTGCCAGAGGGGGATGCGCATGGAGGTGAGCTTTACCGCGATCGCTGGCCGGGTGCAGCGGCGGACCGCGTGCGTCGCGAGCCGTGCGATCTTCCGTTCGTGGTGAGCCCGTCGAGCCACGGACGGGCGCGGCGGGCCCATCGACAGGCTCGGGGGCGAACGGAGTGGCCGTCTCAGTACGTCTGCCTGGCCCCGGCGCCCGCCAGCAGCGCCCGCAGCCCCTCCGCCGCGTCGCTCCCGCCGAAGACGAAGCCGCCGGGCGCGTCCCGCAGTGCCGACGGCACCGACGCCTCCGACGGGCCGCACACCACCACCGGCAGGCGGAGGACCTTCGCGAGCTCCGCGAGGAGCTGGCCCGCGTCGTCGGCCGGCAGGAGCACGAGCGCGCCCACCGCGCCGGACGCGAACGGCCGCCAGAGCGGCCGCTGCGCGCGCTCGCCGGGCAGCTCCGCGAGGTCGACGCGGACGCCGTCGCCGAGCGTGAGCCGGCCGAGCGTGCCGAAGCCGCTGGGCGGCGACGCCTCCGGCCGGAAGCCCGGCACGGTGAGGAACCGGGCGAGCGCGGCGCGGCGCGCGAGCGGGCCGCCGCCGGCGACCACGATCTTCCCGACCGTCTGCGGCCCGGAGGAGCGGCCGCGCGCGATGCGCGCGCGGAGGGCGTGCAGCTCGTGCGCCGCGAGCAGCTCGCCCTGCGGCTCGGGCGCGAGGCCGGCCCGGCGGCGGGCGTACCCCTTCTCGAGGAGCGCGAGGGCGGCGCGCATCGCCTCGAGGTCGGACGCGCGGCAGCGGTCCACCACGTCCTGGAAGCTCCGCGGCCCGTCGAGGAGCGCGACGACCTCCTCGGTCACCGGGTGGAGGCCGGCCGGGATCTCCGTCGGGTGGACGGCGAGCTCGAGCGCGTCGGTCGGCTGCGGGAGCTGCGGCAGGAGCCGGGCGACCTCGTCCGCCTGGCGGAGCCCCTCGAGGACGAGCTCCTCGACCTTCCGCGTGATCCGCTCGGCGCCGACGTCCTGGCCCGGCACGAAGGCGAACTGACCCTCGCGCCGCGTGAGGAGCCGGAACAGCGCCTTCTCGCCGACCGCCGCGCCGAGCGTCGCGTCCACGACGCGCCCGTCGCGGAGCGCGATCTCCGCGCGCTCGCCCTCGCGCTCCACCGTGAGCCGGCCGCTCTTCCGGTTCACCGCGAGGATCTGGAGCAGGTCCACGAGCGGAATCTGGGCGAGGTTGCCCTCGATCTCGCGGCCGTCGCCGCCCGACACCGCGCGCGAGGCGTCGACGCGCCGGAAGACCTGCTCGATCCGCGCGAGCACCTCGTCCTGGTTGAAGGGCTTGCGGAGGTAGGTGCCGAGCCGGGCGCGATCCGGGTCCACCGCGTCGCCGGTGAGCACCACCGGGATGCGCTCGGTCCGCGGGTTCGTCCGGAGGATCCGCACGAAGGTGCGCGCGTCCAGGAGCGGGCAGCGCTCGTCGAAGAGGACGAGGTCCGGGAAGCGCAGGATCGCGATCTGCAGCGCGCGGGAGCCGTCGCGCGCGGCGTGGACCTGGTACCCGCGCTGGCGCAGGGCCGGCGCGAGGGCGCGGACGATGGCCGGGTCGGGATCGGCGACGAGGATCTTCCGGACGGGGGGCATGTCGGCTCGAGGGCTAGAGCGGCTGCAGGTCGTAGAGCGCCTGGAGCTTCGAGACGAGGGCGTCGACGAGGGGGACGTCGGAGGTGTGGAAGGTGCGGCCGGCGCCGGAGAGGAGGCCGTACGCCGAGTGCTCCGACATGAAGAGGAGGAACTCCTGGCCGGCGAAGCGCTTGTCGCCGTCGAGGTACACCTCGGTGACGAGCGGGTGCGGCGGCGCGTCGGGCTCGGCGCCGCGCGGGCCGAGCAGGTAGACCCGGACGGTGCTGTCGCCCGCGCGCGCGGCGGGGTCGCCGGGCGGCAGCGCGCCGCGGACCGGCGCCGTCGCGAGGCCGCCCTTCACGCCCACGTAGAGGAGGCCGCGCGCCCGGGGATCCCGGGCGATCTCGCGGGCCGCCTCCCGCTGCGCCGCGGCGAAGAACTCGGCGTCGGCCTCGAGCCGCGCGGAGGGCGAGCTGTCCGGGAGGCGGGCCGAGTCGGAGAGGAGGAGATCGGCGAGCTCCCAGAACGCGTTCGGGTCGAGGTCGTCCAGGTGGAGCCGCCGGAGCAGCGACCCGCGCTGCTCCTGGACCCGGGCGCGCGCCCAGTGGAGCAGCTCGTCGAAGTCCTCCCCGTCCTTCGGGAAGGTGGCGGCGCCCATCGACAGGAGCACCGGCGTCTTCTCCTCGACGTTCCGGATCGACTCCTCCTTGCGCACCTCGTCCGCGGCGCGGCGGAGGAACATGAGGGCCCCGAAGTAGTCCGTCTCCGGGAGGAGCACGTAGTACTCGCTCTCGGAGACCTTCGCGAGGATGTCGGCGTCGCGCGCGGCGCGGGACGTCGCGGCGACGAGATCGCGGACGACGCGGCGGTACAGCTCGCGGCCCGCCTCCTTCCGGAGCTGCTCGGCGTTGTCGATCGAGAGGAGCACGAGGGAGAAGGCGCGGCCGTAGCGGCGGGCCTTGTAGAACTCCTTCCCGGCGTAGTCGACGAAGTAGGCGAGGTTGTAGGCGCCGGTCTCCCGGTCCCGGAGGCCCACGCGCTCGAGCGCCTGGAACCGGCGCGCGTTCTTCACGGCGATGGCGGCGAAGTCGGCGACGGTGAGCGCGGTCGCGTGCTCGTCCTTGCCGAACTGGCCCCGGGCGCGGTCGGAGAGGAGCGCGAGGCCGACGGGCTCGTCGTCGGCGACGAGCGGCACGCAGAAGGCCTCGCCGGCGGGCGCGAACGGCGGCCGGAACGGCGCGCCGCCGCGGAGCGCCTCGGCCCACGCGGGCTCGCGCGGATCGATCCGCGGAGGCAGGGCCGCCCGATCCACGAGCCCGCGGTATCCGCGGAGCTGGAGCTGCCCCTTCTCGTCGGCGACCCAGAGCGCCGCGCCCTGCGCGTCCGTCACGCGGGACAGGATCGAGAGCGCGAGGTCGACGATCCGCTCCCCGTCGAGGGACGCCAGGATCTGGAGCCCCTGCCGGTAGAGCGCCTGCGCCTTCGCGAACTCGAGGTTCTCGGTGAGGAGCTGCGAGTGCTCCCGGCGGAGCGACACGCGCCCGAGCACGCGGTCCGCCACGCGGAGCAGCTCGTCGGTCTCGACCGGCTTCGTGAGGAAGTCGGAGCAGCCCGCCTTCATCGCCTGGACGGCGAGCCGGACGTCCTCGTGGCCGGTGATCGCGATCGCCTCGAGGTCCGGGTCCCGGCGCTTCGCCTCGCGGACGAGGGCGATGCCGTCGAGGCCCGGCATCACCACGTCGGTGAGGAGCAGGTCGAACTGCTCCTCCGCGAGCCGCTGCAGCGCCTCCTCGCCGGAGGACGCCGCGCGCGTCGCGTGGCCCGCGCCGGCGAGCAGGTCCCTGAAGAGATCCTGGAAGAACTTCTCGTCGTCGACGACGAGGATCCGGCCGGTCGCCATCTAGAGGTCCGCCTCTCCCGCGAAGACCCGCTCCGCGGGGCCGCGCATCGTGACGCCGACGAGATCCGGGGCGACCGTGACGAGCAGCGTGCCGCCCGGGAGCCGCACCGGGACCGGCGCGCCGGCGCGGACCTTCCCGCGCGAGGCCGAGGCGACCGCCGCGGCGCACGCGCCGGTCCCGCAGGCGTCGGTGAGCCCGGCGCCGCGCTCCCAGACGACGAGGTCGATGCCGTCCGGCCCCGGCCGGGCGAACCCGACGTTCACGCCGCCGTCCACCAGCCGCTCGATGCGCGGCCCGAGGGATCGGGCGCGCTCCCGCGCCGGCTCCTCGAACAGGACGGCGTGCGGGTTGCCCATCGAGACGCGGACGGACCGGTGCACCTCGCCGTCGACGTCGAAGTCCTGGTCGCCGAGGAGGCGCGCCGGACCCATCTCGACCGAGACCGCCTCGACGGCCCCGCCCGCGCCGCGGTGGACGGTGCAGGTCTTCGGGCCGGAGTCGGTGTCGATGACGAGGGTCGGGCCCGCGACTCCGCGGTGATCGACGAGGTGGCGGGCGAGGCAGCGGATCGCGTTCCCGCACATGGCCGCGACCGAGCCGTCGGAGTTGTAGATGTGCATGAACGCCACGGCGCCGGGCGTCCGGGGAGGGAGGATCGTGACCAGGCCGTCGGCGCCGATCCCGCGGCGGCGATCGCAGATCCGGCGCGCGCGATCCGCGTCCACGAGTGGCCCCTCCACGACGACGAAGTCGTTCCCGAGCCCGTGGTACTTCACGAAGGAGAGCGGCACGCGGCGCATCATAGCGCGGCGGGCAGGCGGGTTCGACCTCCGGGCTCTTCACCTCTGCGCGGGTCGTGGGAGCCCGCGGCGCGCCCGGCCGCGGCAGGCGAGCGTTCGACGGCGCGCTGGCGTCCGGGGCGGCGCGAGGGTAAAGCACCGACGTGCCGACGCTCCGCGCCTACGTCCCCGATCAGCTCCTCGCCGGCGGCGCCTTCCACGGGCGCGAGGCGCTCGTCGTCCGCGACGGCCTCGTCGACCGGATCGGCCAGCCGCCCCCCGGCGCGGAGCTCGTCCCGCTCCCGGGGCGGATGCTCGTTCCCGGCCTCGTCTCGGCGCACGGACACGCGTTCCAGCGCGCCGTCCGCGGGCGCGCGGAGCGCCGCGCCGCCGGCAGCTTCTGGGGCTGGCGCTCCGCGATGTACGCAGCCGCGCGCCGGCTCGATCCCGACGCGCTCGAGAAGGTGGCGCGCTTCGCGTTCTTCGAGCTCGCGCGCGCGGGCGTGACCTGCGCGGGCGAGTTCCACTACCTCCACCGCGATCCGGACGGCCGGCCCTACCCGGATCCCGACGAGCTGGCGCTCCGGGTGGTCCGCGCCGCACGGACGGTCGGCCTCCGGATCGTCCTCCTCCGCGCCGCGTACGGCCGCGCGGGCGCCGGCGCGTCGCCGGATCCCGCGCAGGCGCGCTTCCTCGAGGAGTCCCCCGCCGTCGCGCTCGCCGCCGTCGACCGGCTCCGCGGAGCGCTGGCAGGCGATCCGCTCGCCACCGTCGGCCTCGCCCCGCACTCGGTGCGCGCGTGCCCGCCGGACTGGATCGGCGCCCTCGCGGAGGCGGCGCGCGCGCGGGACATCCCGCTCCACGTCCACGCCGCGGAGCAGCCCGCCGAGGTCGCCGCCTGCCGCGCCGAGCACGGCCGCTCCCCGGTGGGCCTCCTCGCCTCGGTCGGCGCGCTCGGCCCGACCACCACGCTCGTGCACGCGATCCACGTCGACGACGCCGACGTCGCGGTGATCGGCTCCGCCGGCGCGACCGTCTGCGCGTGCCCGCTCACCGAGCGGAACCTCGGCGACGGCGTCGTCCCCGCCGACCGGCTCCTCGCCGCGGGCGCACGCCTCGCCCTCGGCGTGGACTCGCACGCCGAGGTGGATCCGCTCGGCGAGGCGCGCGCGCTCGAGGGGCACCTCCGGCTCGTCCGCGGCGCGCGGGCGGTGCTCGACGATCCGCCCGGCGCCCTACCGGCGCGGCTCCTCGACGCGGCGACGGCCGGCGGCATGGCGTCGCTCGGGATCCCCGGCGGGCGCCTCGACCCCGGCGACCCGGCGGACTTCGTGCTCGTGGACCTGGACGACCCGTCGCTCGCGGGCGCGGAGGCGTCGCCCGACGCGCTCCTCGCGACGCTCGTGCTCGGGACCTCGCCCGGGGCGGTGAAGAGCACCTTCGTCGGCGGCGAGCCGATCGTCGAGGACGGCTGGACCACGCCGGGGCGCCCCACCGGCGCGGAGCTGCTCGCGGACTTCCGCGAGGTGATGGCGGAGCTGTGGGGCCGAGGATAGAGAAAACGGGCGACGCGCCGCGGGCCGTCGTAGGCTCCGGCCATGGACCTCGTACCCCTCCTCCAGGCGCTCGTCGCGATCGACTCGACCTCGACGCGCTCGAACGCGCCCGTGCTCGACCTGCTCGAGCGCGAGGCGCGCACGGCCGGGTTCGAGACGCGCCGCATGGGCTGGACCGACGCCTTCGGCGTCGCGAAGGGGAACCTGGTCTGCCGGCGCGGGCCGGACGTGCCGGGCGGCCTCGCGCTGGTGGGCCACACCGACTGCGTCCCGTTCGACCCCGACTGGAAGGACGCGCTCCGGGGCGAGGTGCGCGACGGCCGGGTGGTGGGGCGCGGCGCGGCGGACACGAAGGGCTTCCTCGCCGCCGCCCTCGCCGCGGCCGCGCGCGTCCGCGATCACGGCGGGCCGCTCACCATCCTCTTCACCGCGGACGAGGAGGTCGGCTGCCTCGGGGCGAAGCAGCTCCTCGCCGAGGGTCGGATCCACCCGCGCCACGCCATCGTCGGCGAGCCGACGAGCCTCACGCCGGTCCGGGCGCACAAGGGCTACTGCGCCGTCGAGGTCGAGCTGGACGGCGTCGAGGGCCACAGCGCCTACCCGGAGGTGGGGGCCTCGGCGATCCACGGGTTCGGCCGGCTCTGGCCGGAGATCGAGCGGATCGGCGAGGAGCTGCGGCGGGAGACCGACGCCGCGTTCGCGCCGCCGTACACGACGTGGAACGTGGGCGTGATCCAGGGCGGCAAGGCGCGGAACATCATCGCCGGCGCGTGCCGCTTCACCTACGAGTGGCGGCCGCTCCCCGGGCAGGACCCGCGCCGCGCGCTCCGGCTCGTCGAGGACGCCTGCGCCCGCCTCGCCGCGGCGAGCGGCGGCAGGCTCTCGGTGAAGGTGGCGCCGCTCCGGACCGACGCCGCCGCGGTGACGCCGCCCGAGGCGGAGGTGGTGCGCTTCCTCGAGGCGGAGAGCGGGAACCGCTCGACGACCGTGCCGTTCGGCACCGAGCTGCCGGAGGTGATCGGGATGGGCGCGGAGGCCTGTGTCTTCGGCCCGGGCGACATCCGCGTCGCGCACCGGACCGGGGAGTACGTCGAGGTCTCCGAGCTGGAGAAGGCCGCAGCGATCCTGGAACGGGCGATCCTGCGGTTCGCGTGATCGACGGCCATCCACGGCTGTCCCGTTCGCCCTGAGCGTAGCGGCGCGAAGCGCCGCGGAGTCGAAGGGCGCGCCGCGTGCTTCGACTCCGCGCCCGCTGCGCGGGCGCTACGCTCAGCACGAACGGTTCAGAGTCGATGCCGCGAGCAGGCTCGCGCGAGCGTGCGGGCTCTCTACGGCACCACCACCGTCGCCGCGTCCAGATCCATCCGCACGCGGTCGATCGCCTTCGCCACGACCTCCCGGTGCTGCCGCAGGACGCCCAGGGCGCCCTCGATCCGCTCCTTCGGCGCGCCGCCCTGGAAGGCGGCCTCGACGAGGCGCTCCTCCTCCGCGTCGGCGTGGGCGAGGAGGATCGCGAGCGCCTCCTCCTTCCGGCGCGCGAGGATCTGCTGCGCCTCTCGCTCCGCCGCGGCGCGCGCGGCGGCGAGGACGTTCGCCGGGGCCGGGCCGATCTTCGCGTCCTGCACCTCGTCGATCTCGTCCTCGAGCCGCTGGGCGCCGCCGGGCACGTGCCGGTTCCCCACGTCCAGATCGACGAGCACCGCGATGGGAGAGAGGTCGAGGTAGCGCGAGGCCTGGCGGGACGCGACCCGCGCGCCCGGCGCGACGTCGGCGGCGGTGGCGAGGCGCGGCTCGAACCGGGCGTACATCCCGCCCCGGCGCGGCGCCCACTCCCGCTTCAAGGACGCGGTCCGGCCCGCGTCGCCGTCGCGGACCAGCCCGACGAGCGCCTCGACGAGCTTGTGCCCCGTCGCGAACCAGTTCAGCTCGTCGCGCGCGACGGCGGTCTCGCGCCAGAAGCTGCCGAGGAAGGTCTCGGGCTCCTCGGGCATCTCCATGCCCGGCAGCGCCTCGATGCGCATCCCCGCGCCGATGGTGAACGCGACCTCGAACGGGTGGACGTTCTGGTCCGTGTCCACCTCCATCCCGATCCGGTGGCCGACGTCCGTCGCGACCTCCTCGAGCTCCTCCTCGAGCCAGCGCGACAGCGTGACGAGCGCCTCCTCGATGGCGGGCAGGGCCACCTCTCCCGCGCCGTCGATCCCCTCCGGCGGGTCCTCGCCCATCCGCTCGAACGCGCCGCGAACGAGCCGCGCCAGCTCGGGGAGGGACGCCGACCGGATGTCGAGGAGCGGGTCGCCCTCGTGCTGCGCCTTGCGCGCCGCGGCGACGCGCGCGGCGAGGTCCTGCCGGAACGCCTCGCGGGTGCGCTCGGTGCGCTTCCGGCGGAGCGCGTCCAGCTCGTCGGGCAGCGACGCCAGCACGGCGTCGAGGCCGCCCACGGGCTCGTCGAAGATGCCGATCTCCTTCTGGTACAGGTCGGCGAGGAACGTCTCCTCCCCCGGCTCCACCGGGACGTGGATCTCGACCGGCTGCGTCTGGCCGAGCCGGTCGAGGCGGCCGATCCGCTGCTCGAGCACGAGCGGCGACTCGGGGAGATCCGCGCAGACGAGGTGGTGGGCGAACTGGAAGTTGCGGCCCTCGCCGCCGGACTCGCCGGAGAGGAGGACCATCGGCCCCTCCGGATCCCGGAAGCGGGCGACGATCCGGTCGCGCGCCTCGAGCGAAGGCGCGTCGTCGTAGAGGAGCGCCTCGAGGCCCGCCTCGGCGACGCCGGCCTGCAGCGCCCGGAGCGCGTCGAGGTCGTGCCCGAAGACGAGCACCTTGTCGCCGCCCTTCGCGAGCCGCGCGCAGAGCTCCGCGAGCGCCCGCGGCTTCCCGCCCGCGGCGACGTCGGTGCGCCGGAGCACGCGCGAGGTGAACGCGCCGACCTTCACGCGGCGGTTGCGGATCAGCCGGGAGGAGAGCCCGTACCGATCGGAGAGGTGGGCGAGGACGGCGTTGCGGTCGAGCGCGGGCGGGGCGCGGGAGAAGACCGGATCGTCCGGCGCGAGCTCGCGCAGCCGCGCGGCGGCGGCGGCGAGATCGCCGCCCTGGAGCAGCTCGCGCGCCACCTGCGCGTACGCCTCGTGCTGCTCGAGGCGGACGAGGAAGTCGTCGATGGACGTCGAGGGCACCGGCTCGACGAGCGAGAGGAGGCGGAAGTACTCGCGGGGGTCGAGGCGGACCGGCGTCGCGGTGAGGAGGAGGACCCCGAACGAGGCCCGGCAGATCGGGGCGACGACCGCGTGGAGCGCGTCGTCCGCGAGGTGGTGCGCCTCGTCGACGACGACGAGATCGAGCGGGAGGTCCGCGGCGGCCTCGGCCAGCTCCGGGACCTCGCGGAGCAGCTCGAAGGAGACGATGGCGTGGGGCGAGCGCGCCAGCGCCGCCTCGATCCCGCCGAGCGACTCGATCCGCTCCGGGGTGAGGAGCGTGAAGAGCGCGTTGAACTTGTGGAACAGCTCGGCGAGCCACTGGAACGCGAGGTGCTCGGGGACGGCGACGAGGACCCGCTCGGCGAGGCCGAGCTGGCGGAGCCCCGCGAAGACGAGGCCCGCCTCGACGGTCTTCCCGAGGCCGACCTCGTCCGCGAGGACGAACCGCGGCATCCGGTCGGAGAGGATCCGTCCGGCGGCGCCGACCTGGTGCGGCAGCACGTGGACGCGGGAGGAGAGCAGCGCGCCGAGCGAGTCGGCGCGGCGGAGGGCCTCGAGCCGGAGCACGCGGGTGCGCAGCGCGAACGCGGTCGCGGGCGCCGCCTGGCCGGCGGCGAGGGTCTCGATCGGGCCCGCGGCCACCTGCTCGATCGGGGTGTCCTTCGGAACCTCGGTCAGGGCCGGATCCCGGCCGGAGACGACCGTGATCCCCTCCCGTCCGGCGAACCGGACCGCGAGGCGCCGCCCCTCGTCCGCGATCTGGACGATCACCCCGACGCCCCACGCGCGCTGGGCGCGGTGGACGACCTTCATTCCGGTTTTCCAGGCCATCGCGCGCCCCTTACCATCGGCACCCACCGCGGTCCAGCAACTCCAGTTCCTTTCGCGGGACGGGCGCTTGGGCCACGCCCGGGCGGGCGAGAAGGCCCGTTGACATGCGGGGCAGGCCAAGCTAGAAACCCCACGCTTTCGCGCCTTGGGCGGATAGCTCAGGGGTAGAGCGTCGCCCTTACAAGGCGAGGGTCACAGGTTCGAAGCCTGTTCCGCCCACTCAAGTTGACTTGGGGTGTTAGTTAAGCTGGTTATAACGCCGGCCTGTCACGCCGGAGGACAGGGGTTCGAGTCCCCTACACCCCGCCAGTAAACGAGGCCGGGACTTCACGGGAAACCGGTGGGGTCCCGGCCTTCGTGTTTCTGGAGTCGGGTGGCTGTATCACCGGTGAACCAAGTTCGCCGGAAGCCCCCGTTTCGAGCGGAATCGCCTGCGCCACTCCCCCCTCTCCCCCCGCGGAGCGGGGGGAGAGGGACGGGGTGAGGGGGGCCGCCCGCGCCGCGAGCCAGTCCAGCCCGAACCGCAGCCGGTTCACCTCGCTCGCCATGAAGTCGGGAAGAGGTGGCCGTACCGCCGCTCCGTGATCTGCGGCGAGACCCTCGAGGCGCGGATCGGGTGGCGCTCGAGCCCGATCAGCGGCCGGTGTTCGCGGCCTCTTCGGATCCGAGTGCCCGAGCAGAGTAGACGCTGCCCATGGCTACTTCGCCAGCACGACGTGGGTGGCCTGGCTGGTCGATACGTGCTCCGTGCACTTGTAGCCGAGGCTCACCGTGTCGATGCCGGCCAGGAGGTGCTCGCCCCGGCCGAGGAGCACGGGGGAGATCGCGAGGTGGATCTCGTCGATGAGGCCGGCGGCGAGGTACTGGCGAACGGTGGCAGTTCCACCGCCCAGTCGGACGTCCTTGCCCCGAGCCGCCTCCTTCGCGCGCTCCAGCGCGGCATGGATGCCATCGGTCACGAAGTGGAAGGTCGTCCCGCCCTCCATCGTGAGCGGTGCACGAGCGTGGTGCGTGAGCACGAAGACGGGCACGTGGTAGGGCGGGTTGTTGCCCCACCATCCCTTCCAGCCGTCGTCGGGCCAGGGACCGCGCGACGGCGCGAACATGTTGCGGCCCATGATCCAGGCGCCGAGGTTGTCGAAGCTGCGCGCGGCGAAGTCGTCGTCGACGTCCTCTCGGGCGACCTTGTCACCGATCAGCGACCCGGCGAAGTCGCCGTGCATCTTCTGGAACGTCTTCGTGCCGAGCACCCACTGGTGCAGCGCCATCCCTCCGACGCCCATCGGATTCTCCAGCGCCTGGTCGGGACCGGCGCCGTAGCCGTCGATCGAGATGCTGAATGCGTTGACCCGAAGCCGCGACATGAGCGTGACCCCTTTCGGCCTGCATCGCCGCCGTTCGCTTCTCCTAGCGGCGGCTCCCACCGCCGTCCAGGATGGCTGCCATCCCGCCCCGCTCGCCCCGAGCGTAGCGCCCGCGAAGCGGGCGCGGAGTCGAGGGGCGCTCCTCCGTCTCGGCGCTCCCCTCCCCCGCCCACCCGAAGACAACCTGCTCCGCGCGCGTCTCGGCCATGTTCCGCTCCTACTTCCCCCGCTTCCCGCCGGCGGCGGAGGCCGCCTTCTCGAACCCCGGACCCTTCTCCAGGACCTCGTGGTACCGGCGCATCAGGACGCGGGTGATGTACTTGCGCCGGTCGAGCCCCATCGCCTCCGCGTCCGCCTCGAGCTGCTCGACCACGATGTCCGGGAGCGCGTACCAGCCGAAGAGGTCGTGGGCGACCGTCACCATGAACTCAGACGCTTGATCCGGTTCGGTGGACGCCAGCTTGAGGGGTGACAGAATCACTGAGCGTTGACACCGCCAGCTTGAGGTCTTGACGCCGTTCTTGCCGAAGCGCATGTTGCGCCCCGCCACGGCTGCTGTCGGTCGGGTCCCCCCGGCCGATTCCGTGACTCCCACCAAGCTCAGTTCGACCTCGACGCGGGTCGCACCCTCCACGTGTGCGCCCCCGCGGCCGCGGAGCTGGGCCAGGAGCAGCAGCCGTGTCTTCCATCCAGCACCTGGCAGCGGTGCGCCGGCTCGACGGCGCCCGGTCTACCATCCAGAACCCGCAGGGCGTGCCTTGCACCCTGCTCGCCCGCGAGGACGTCGCGGTCGAGGCCGAGGCCATCGAGCAGCTTCTTCAGCTGCTCGCGCTGCAGGACACGCTCGACGACCTCTGGCGCCGCGAGCGCGCCGGCTCGTCTGCGCCGTTCTTCGGCGATGCCCCCGGGCGGATCGCGCAGGTGGTGCTCACGCCCGACTTCCACCGAGGCGCGAGCATCCCCGTGGGCACGGTCATCGACGCGCGCGGGTTCGTGATCCCTGCCGCCGTGGGCAGCGACGTCTGCTGCGGCATGCGCCTCCTGGCAACCGACCTCCGGGCCGAGGAGCTGGTCCCGGTGCGCGCCCGCCTCGAGCAGCGCCTGCGCGCCATCTTCTTCGAGGGCCAGCGCGACATCCCGCTCTCGCCCAGGCAGCGCGAGGCCATCCTGCGCGAGGGGCTTCCCGGGCTTCACGCCACCCGCACCGACAACAGCGCGCTCGGGATCTGGCGCCGCTACGACGCGCGAGCCCAGGAAACCGATCTCTCGCGCGTGCACGCGGGCGGTGGGTTCCCGACCGACGGCGTGGGCCCGTTCGCCGACTACATCCGCGCCTCGGGCGCCCGCGACGGACGCGACCCGCAGATCGGGTCGGTGGGTGGCGGGAACCACTTCGTCGAGGTCCAGGCCGTGGAGGCCACCCCGCTCGGAGCCACGGCGCACGACTGGGGGCTCGCCCGCGAGCGCGTCGTCATCATGTGCCACAGCGGCTCAGTCGGGCTCGGGCACACCGTCGGTGCATCGTTCCGCGAGGCTGCGCGCCGGCTCCACCCCGCGGGCGCGCCGCACCCGGCACACGGGTTCCACGTCCTGCCCGTCCGCGGGCCGCACGCCGCCGAGGGCCACCGCTACCTCGCGGCGATGCGCGCCGCCGCCAACTTCGCCTTCGCCAACCGGCTGTTTCTCGGGCTCATGGCGCTTCGCGCCCTGTCGGACGCGGTGGGGCGCGAGGTCCACGGCCAGCTCGTCGGCGATGCCCCGCACAACCTCGTCTGGGCGCTCGACGAGGAGCGCTTCCTGCATAGGAAGGGCGCGTGCCCGGCGCCCGGGTCGAGCCCGGAGAACCAGGGCCCCTTCCGCTACACTGGGCACCCGGTGATCGTGCCCGGCTCGATGGGCGACGCGAGTCACGTGCTGGCGGGGCTGGGCAACGATGCCCTGCTCGCAAGTGCCAGCCATGGCGCGGGTCGAAGCCTGTCGCGCGGGGCGGCGAGCCACGTGGACGAAGCCGCTGCGGCGAGGGCGCTCTCCCCACTTCGCGTCGTCACTCCCATCGACCCCAACTCGCCGCGGCTCCGAGGACGACCAGACATCCTGGCCGCCTACCGGGCGCGCCTCAAGGAGGAGGCGCCCTACGCTTGCAAGCCGGTGACGCCCGCGATCCAGACGCTGGAGGAAGCCGGGGTCGCGGCGCCCGTGGCGCGCCTGAGGCCGCTCGTGACTGTGAAGGGGTGACGCGACGGCATCGCGACCGGGCTCGACCGGGAAGGCAGCCGTCGAATTCCAGTCCCATACCATCCACCGTGAGTCAACTGTCACGCCAGGCCAGGGGTTCGAGTCCCCTCCACGCCGCTAGTAGACGAGCCCCCGGAACCGCGAGGTCCCGGGGGTTTCGTGTTTCCGGCATCACTGACAGGCGCTGCGATGATTGGATGCGTCACCAGGCGCGTCGATGAGCCAGACGTCCATCTTGCCGTCGTCCATGAGGTTCGCCGCCGCGCACAGCGCGGGTGCCTTCGATCCGCCGCTGACGCTCTGCAGCGCCTCCTCGCACGCCTTCGCGGCGTCCGGCTTCGCGGGCGGCGCGCACCCGCTGCGCATGCACACCGTGTAGCGCCCCCCCGGTGCGGGCCGGTAGTCGGCCTGCTGGAGGCTGGCGGGGTATCGACCGTCCTTCGTGCGGTGGGCCTTCACGGCGTCCCGCGCGGCTTGCACCGCTGCCTGGCCCTCCGACGCCTTGGCGCGGCACTGGTACTTGACGAAGTTCGGGATGGCGATCGCCGAGAGGATGCCGATGGTGGCCACCGTCGTCATGCCCTGGTCGAGCCGCGCGACGCGGCGGACCTGCGCCTCGGGGATCGTGAGCTCGGCGGTGACGGTGTTCCCGGTGCGCGCGACCTGGATCGAGTTCCGGAGCGCGGCCCACTCGCCGCGCGGATCGACCAGCCGCTCCACCGTGGCACCGGCCACCGCGGCCTTCATCCGGTCTGGCGCCTCGGGATCCCTGGCGACCGAGCCCTTCACCTCCTCGAGCGCCGACGCCATCACGCGCCGGCTCTTCTCCCGCTGCACGTCCGCCCGCTGGAGGACCGCCTCGAGCTGCTTCTCGAGCTGCGCAGCCGCCGCCGGATCCTCCGACTCGATCCTTGCGCCGACCCGCAGCGCCGCCTGCCCCTCGATCGTGAGCTCCACGCGGCCCAGCTTCGGCGCGCGCGCGAGCACGCGCAGCACCGGCCCAGGCTCCCGCGGCGCCGAGACGGCGGGCGCGGTCGCGAGGGCGGAGAGCGCTTCGGGAGTTCCGAGCGCGTAGAAGCCGGGGCCGGGATGGATGCACACCTGGAACGGCAGCTCCGGGTTCGCCTCCCTCGCGAGGCACACGTGACCCAGCTCCGACTTGACGACCTCGCGGCCGGCGACGGCGCGGACCGCCGCGCCCAGCGCCTGGAGCATCTCCCGATTCTCCTTCTCGCCCTCCCTCACCGCGACGAGGACGAGCGCGCTGTCCGCGCGCTTGTCGGGGTGCTCGGGGTCCACCTGCACGACGACGCCGAGCCGCTGCACGTGGGGCGCGACGGCCCACTCCCGGGTCAGCGCCAGCAGCACGGCCGACCGCGCCAGGACGGCGGCGGCCGGGTCGTCCTTCATCTCGGCGGCCACCGCGGGGAGGAGCGCCACCGCGAGATCGAGGAGCAGATCGCCGTCCTTTGCCTGGTCCTCGCTCGGACGAAATCCGAGCTCTCTCATCTTCTCGGCGTCGATGACCAGCGACCCACCCACGCCGTCCACCTGAGCGTGGGAAAACGCCGCTGCTGCCTGGGGCGAGATCGGCCTGGTCGAGTAACGCGTCGCGCAGGACACGGTCAGCACCGAGAACGCCACCGCGAGGAACCGCCGGTTGGTGAACATGTGTATGCCCCTCCTCGAGATGGAGCACAGTAGCGGTACGCATAGTCCCCCGTCCCAACGAATCCGAGCGATCGCCGCCATGCACGAAAAGTCAACCGTTTCCGGGCGGGGCGGATACGGGCGCCGTCCTCGTCCGGAGGCCGAGCTGGCCGACGTCCACGGCGTCTATTCGAGTCGCTCGCCGACGGCTCGTCTCCGCGCCGAGCCCGCCCGCTCGCGGTCCTCGCCAACCAGGTCTCCGCTGGGGTGTCCAGTCAATGACGGTGATGCGCTGGCAAGTTCTTCATATGAACTCGGACGCCCTCGCGTCGCCTCGCGTCTTCGCCGATGCTTCCGGGAGGACTTCATGGACGAGCTCTCCGTTCCCCTCCTCTCTCGGATGATCTCGACCGACTTCGCGCGTACCTCGGGCCGCGCGCTCTCGGATGAGACGCTCACGCTCCTGGCGCTCCGCATCGAGACGGGAATCCGCACCGCGCTGAACCAGCAGCGCGACGCATTCGTCGCGCGATGCGACGCACGCTGCGAGCTCTGGACCCGCACCGAGCAGCGAGCGGACGCTCCGGGGAACCTGCGCGCCGAAGCTCGCGCCCGCGCGAACGAGGCTGCCTACCTCCGCGACGCCCTGCGATCCTCGAGCTGATGCTCGCAAGGAAGCGCCGCCTCCTCGAACGGGTTCAGCGCGAACTCATGCGCCTGGACCTGGCGCTTGAACTGCTCGTCGAAGAACTCGATGCTTCGGTTCGACATGGTGTCCGTCGATCCATATCAGATTGAACCTGGAGCGCCCGAACCGATGACCGCCGACGAGATCACCGCCTACGTCCACGAGCACATCCCGATCACCCGGAGCCTCGGGGTGCGAGTGGAGCACTACGACGGACAGTCCGTCCGGCTCGCGGCGCTGCTCAGGCCGAACCTGAACCACCGCGCGACGGCGTTCGGCGGGAGCCTCTCCTCCGTGGCGATCCTGTCCGGCTGGGTACTGCTCCACCTCCAGCTCCGCGAGCACGGCATCGCGAACCGGCTCGTGATCCAGCGGAGCGCCCTCGACTTCGAGGCGCCCGTGGACGGGGACTTCACCGCGGCGTGCACGCTTCCGCCCGCTCCGGCATGGAGCCGCTTCCTGTCGACTCTCGCGCGCCACAGCAGCGCCCGCGTGACCGTGACGTCCACGCTCGAGTGCGCCTCCGGCGTCGGCGGGCGGCACCTGGGGACCTACGTGGCGGTGCGGAGCTGAGGGTGGCGGCCCGGGGTGGCGGGCCGCCTCGGCGTCTCACAGCGCCTGACGCCGTGGCAGCGGAGCGGCGGCCATCGCATCCTCCTCCCGGGGCTTCCGACCGGGAGGAACGATGGCCGCCACGCCTCCGCCTAGTGCGCAGTGGCCTGGGCCGCCTCTGCCGGCGACCGAGGGGCCTTGTGGAAGATCTCGGCTCCATCCCTGGTCGTGATCGTGTTCATGGCCTCTGCTCCTACCGCTTCAGTGCGTTGCTGATCGCTTCGCTCGCCTGCTCCAGCGCCGACTGCACGGCGGGTACGTCGTGGATGGCGTTGAGGAGCACGAAGTCGTGGATCATCCCGTTGTAGCGGGTCGCGGTCACGGCGACGCCCGCGTCCTTGAGCTTGCGCGCGTACGCCTCCCCTTCGTCGCGGAGCGGATCGTTCTCCGCGGTGATCACGAGCGCCGGGGGCAACGACTCGAGCTCCTTCCTGCTCGCCCGGAGCGGCGACACGTAGGGAGCGCTTCGCGTCTTGTCGTCGGGCGCGTAGAGGTCCCACCCGTACTTCATGAACGCACGCGACAGGAATCGGCCGGTCCCATACTCCTCGTATGAGGCGGTGTCGACGCTGGCGTCGGTGGCGGGGATCATGAGCACCTGGTAGGCGATCTTCGGGCCCTTCCGATCCTTCGCCATGAGCGTCAGCGCTGCGGTCATGTCTCCACCGACCGAGTTGCCCGCGATCGCGATGCGGCTGCCGTCCGCGCCGAGCTCACCGGCGTGTGCCGCCACCCACTTCAGCGCCGCGTAGCTCTCCTCCAGCTGCGTCGGATACCTCGCCGCGGGGAGCGGCGAGTACTCCACGAAGACGCCGACCTGGCCCGAGCCGACGACCAGATCACGCAGCAACCGCTGGTGGTTCTCGAAGTTGCCGACGATCCAGACGCCGCCGTGGATGAAGAGCAGGACCCCCGGCGTGCCCGTCACTGGCTGCGGCGTCATCACGTACAGCTTCACGGTTCGTCCATCCTGCGCGATGGTCCGCTCCGTGATGGACACGCCCGACATGTCCACCGGCGTCTTCTGCTGCAGCGCCGTCAGGATCTCCTGCGGCTTCGGCTGGGGCAGCTTCCAGAACGGGCTGCTGTCCTTGTTGAGATCGACGAGGAACGACCGCACCTGTGGGTCGATCCGAGGGTCCGTCGCCGCATCCGGCGCCTGAGCCGCCATTGCCTGGGTCATCACGCTTCCTCCGATCATCAAGGTCGCCCAGCTACTGAACCATCCCATGTCGAGTCCTCTCCGGGTCCTGCCGCTTCCGCCCACTGCTTCTCACCGACGTCCTCATGCTCCACTCCTCGTCTGGTTCCGTTGGCCCGGTGCCATGACGGCCTCCGAGCATCGCGACGGAGATGCAGGCGATGCGCCAGACCGTTCGCGGACGGCGTTGCGCGCCTTTGCGCGCCCCACGACGCGATCAGGACGAAGCGGTGTGCCTGGGATCGATCCGCGCCTGATCTGCTTCCAGCAGGAGCACGAACCGCAAGGCGCACGATCACGCCTCGCCCGCGCCGGCACGAGCGGTGCAACCGCCTCGCTCACTCACGATGCGCGACTGCATCGCACGGAAAGGAAGGAACGAGATGTCGAAGCTCGCCGCACTCGCAGCGCTCACGATCACGCTCGCCGCCGGACGAGCGCTCGCGGAGGACCCGCCGTATGCCGGCTCGCAGGACGACGCGTCGTATCCGATCGACGCGCGGCGCTCCGCCTGGGCGGCCAGCGGCGGCGCCGGATCCTTCGAGGCGGGCACGCCGTCGGACGACACGGCGTACCCAACTCCCGCTCCCGGCGCCGCGGGGCGCGCCTCTGCGTACTCCGCGGCCCCGCGCCGGACGTTCGTGCCGGGGACTCCCTCCGACGATACGACGTACCCGGCGACCACTCCCGCGGCGGCGTCGAGCCCGGTGCAGCCCGGCCCGGTGCAGCCCGGGATGATGGCCGGGAGCCCCGCCGCGTCTCCCGCGCGCTCGGGCACCGCCGCGAGTCCCTGATCCGTTTCGCACGCTCCCGCTCACGCGAGGGTGGGGGAGCGTCCAGGCGAACGCGGCGCCGGTCGCACGCCGAGGCGCGCTTCCCGAACGGGACGCGAGCCGTCAGGCGACCGCGGACGAACGTATGATTGCCGGGCGCACGATCGCGTGCCATCGGCGACCGGACGATGCAGCATGCGCTCAGAGCATGGAGAAACGCGTCGTGGCCAGCCCATCGCGGATCGCAATCGTGGACGACGACCCATCGCTGCGCGAAGCGGTGAAGGGCCTGCTGCGATCGGCAGGGTTCCACGCCGAGACGTTCGCCTCGGCGGAGGACGCGTTGAGCTCCGGCCGGTTGTCCGGCGCGGACTGCCTCGTGCTGGACATCCGCATGCCTGGGATGAGCGGGTTCGAGCTCCAGGAGCGCCTGTTCGCCTCGGGGGCCCTGGTCCCGATCGTCTTCGTGACCGCCCACGGCGACGAGCACACGCGGAGGCGCGCGCTGGAGCGCGGTGCAGTGGATTGCCTCCGCAAGCCGTTCAGCGACGACGCGCTGCTGGACGCTATCGCGAGGGCCATGGGCACGGCCGCCCCCGCGTGATCAGCGCGGCTCCTCACCGCTGAGCGGTCCATACTTCCTGAGCCGCCCCAGGAGCGCCCCGCGGCTCATGCCGAGGCGTCGCGCGGCCTCGGACTGGTTGCCGCCCACGGCGATCAGCGTCCGGCGGATGAGCTGACGCTCCACCGCCTCGACGTGCTCGGTCAGGTTCAGCGGCTCGTCGGGGCCGGGGATCGGCGCCGCTCCGGCGTCACCGGTCGCGCTCGGCTCGCGCGGCAGCCAGCTCTCGTCCATCGAGATGTCCTCGCTGGCGCGGATGATCGCCCATCGCTCGATCACGTTCTGCAGCTCCCGGACGTTGCCCGGCCACGCGTACTCCTGGAGGATGCGCATCGTGCTCTCGTCGACCGTCCGGAGCTCCGTCCCCGGTGCCCCCGCGTGGCGCCGGAGGAGATGCTCCACCAGGAGGGGAATGTCCTCCCTGCGCTCGCGCAGCGGCGGGACGTGAAGGGGGAACACGTTCAGCCGGTAGTACAGGTCGGCGCGGAACTTCCCGGCGGACATGGCGGCGCCGAGGTCGCGATTGGTCGCGGCGATGACGCGCACGTCCACCCGGATGGTCTTGTTGCCGCCCACGCGCTCGAGCTCCCGCTCCTGCAGCACGCGCAGGAGGGCGATCTGCGTCTCGAGCGGCAGCTCGCCGATCTCGTCCAAGAAGATCGTCCCGCCGTCCGCGAGCTCGAACCGTCCGACGCGCTGCTGCACGGCTCCGGTGAACGAGCCCTTCTCGTGCCCGAACAGCTCCGAGGCGATCAGCGACGGCTGGATGGCGCCGCAGTTGACGCTCACGAGCGGACGGGTCGAGCGTCGCGACCGTGAGTGGATCGCTCGCGCGACCAGCTCCTTTCCCGTGCCCGTCTCGCCGAGGATGAGCACGCTGGAGTCCGTGGGCGCCACGAGCGCGATGCGGTTCAGCAAGGCCTTGATCGCCGGGCTCGAGCCGACGAGCTCGGGCCCCGCGAGCGCGCCGGTCCGCCTCTGCGGCGACGTCACGTGCCGCGCCACCGCTTGCCGGACCGCGGCGAGCAGCGCCTCCTCGTCGAAGGGCTTCGTGAAGAAGTCGAGGGCGCCGGACTTCATCGCCCGCACGGACATCGGGACGTCCCCGTATCCCGTCAAGAAAATGATCGGGATCGGGACGTTCGCCTTCGCGAGCTCCTGCTGCAGGTCGAGGCCACTCAGCCCCGGCAGCCTCACGTCGAGGATGAGACAGCCGGCAGCTCGGTCCGCGACCTGGCGAGGAACTCGCTCGCGGACGCGAACGTCTCGACCCGCAGGCCCGCCGACGCGATCAAGGACGCCAGCGACTCCCGCATCGAGGCGTCGTCGTCCACGACGTAGACAGGCGCGTGGAGCTCGGTCATGCGGCACCTCCGTGCGCCCGGTCGCAGGGCCCGGATCGGCGTTGCGCGCGAGATCGGGGGACCTGGTCACCAGGCCATCGCCGTCGATATCGACGCGCGGTGCGAGGAGGTCCATCACATCTAGGCTCAGGACCCGTCAGGCGCGCCGGACGGCTGGTCCCTCGGCCCCGCCTTCTCCGCGCGAGTGTGCGACCGGCCCTGGCTCGCCGTCCCGACCGACCCCGCGCGCGCCGGTGACGATGATCGGACTCGATCGGAAGCGATCAGCCGATCGGGACGACGCGTCGAGTCGCTCGCGGGGTTCTCCACTCCTGCCGTTACCTCCGGCCCCTGGTGCCGTAATTGCTACTGACCTCCACCGGCGTGGGCATACGCGCCGCATCGCGCGGCCCGATGATGCCCACGGTGAGGAGTGCGTCGTGAAGACCCCGTCTCTCGTCCGCTGGCGCGCGGCTCTCTCGTACGCGTCGCCGCGCGTGCTGGCGCTCGTTGCCGCGGCGGCGGCGCTCGCGTTTGCACCGAACGCCGCCGCGCCCCACGATGGCCACGCCCGCTCCGGATGCGACGGCTTCCAGGCGGCCATGGAAGCCGCCATGGCCCGTATGCACTCGGGGATGGACCTCCCGTTCAGCGGCGATGCCGACCGTGACTTCGCCCGCATGATGATCCCGCATCATCAGGGCGCCATCGACATGGCGATCGCCGAGCTGCGCCATGGCAAGGACGAGCGCCTGAGGCGCCTCGCCCAGGAGATCATCGTCGAGCAGCAGCAGGAGATCGCCGTCATGCACCTCGCGCTCGGCGACGCCGTCTCCGCGGGGAGCCCCTCCCCGACCCAGATCGCCCCCGCCGGCGAGACCAGCAAGGAGCCGTGACATGCCCCGCATGCTTGCGTCGTTCTTCGCGCTCGTCGCCCTGGCCGGTCCTGCATGGGCCGGTCAGGTGCCCGGCGCCGCGTCGGCCACCGACGTGCCGGTCAGCTCCCGCGATCGCGTCTACGCGGCGGAGCAGTTCTCCAACACCGTCTCGGTGATCGATCCGGCGTCCAACAAGCTCCTCGGCGTGATCCGGCTGGGCGACTCCCAGCCCGGGAACCTCTCGCCCCTCTACCGCGGCCAGGTGCTCGTGCATGGCCTGGGGTTCGCGCCGGATCACCGGACGATCGCCGTGGTCTCGATCGCGTCCAACTCCGTGAGCTTCATCGATACCGCCACGAACGCGGTGAAGCACGTCACGTACGTCGGCCGCTCCCCCCACGAGGCCTTCTTCACCCCGGACGGCAAGGAGGTCTGGGTGACGGTCCGCGGCGAGGACTACGTCGCCGTGCTCGACGGCAGCACGTACGCCGAGAAGCGGCGCATCCAGCTCGCCAATGGACCGGGCATGACCATCTTCTCGCCGGACGGCAGGTACGGCTACGTCTGCTCGAGCTTCACGCCCGAGACGGCCGTCGTGTCCGTGCGCGATCACGAGATCGTCGGCAAGGTGAAGCAGGAGTCGCCCTTCTGCCCCAACATCGCGGCCACGCCCGAGGGAGATCAGGTGTGGCTGACGCTGAAGGACGTCGGCAAGACGATGGTGTTCTCGGGGCGGCCGCCGTTCGAGGTGCTGAAGGTGCTCGACACGGGCCCGATCACGAACCACGTCAACATCGTTCGGAATGCCCGGGGCCGGTTCGCCTACGTCACCGTGGGCGGGCTCAACACGGTCGTCGTCTTCCGCACCGACACCTTCGAGCGTGTGGCTCGGATCCCAGTGGGCGATCTGCCCCACGGCCTGTGGCCGTCCGGCGACGGCACGCGCCTCTACGTCGGTATCGAGAACGGCGACACCGTGACGGCGATCGACACGCTCGAGAACAAGGTCGTCGCGACCATCCCCATCGGCCAGGCGGCGCAGGCCCTCGTCTATGTCCCGAACGCCGTTCCGCAGGGTGAAGGAACCGCCAACCTTCAGTCGCTGGGCACGGCGGGACGTGCCGCGCACCTCGTGCTCGGACCGCCAGGCGGGAAGCAGGCGACCAGCGTCTCGCTCTTCGACCAGGGTCTCACGCAAGTGCTGCAGGCGGCCGTGACCGACCTGGAGCCGAAGAAGCCCTACGTCCTGGCGCTCTCGTCGGACGCGGCGGGCGGCGGGCCGCTGGAGACGCTCGCGGCGTTCACGACAAACCCCGCGGGAGCCGCGATCGTCAACGCCGTCGGGCCGATTCGCCAGATCGCCCAGGGGGACGGCCCCACGCCGAGGCGCCATCTCGTCATCGCCAGCGGAACGCCCGAGAACGTCGGTGCCGTCGTGCAGCGTCAGCGGTGATCGGAGCGCCTCGGCTCCGTCTCGCTGCGCCGCCTCGACTTCGATCCGCTCACTCGACCGACTCGTGCCGACGCGGCGTCTTCGTTAGGTGTCCCGGTGGAGACGGCCGGGCCTGAAGGGGGCGCCGCCATGGACCTAATCTCGTCGGAACCTCCTGCGAGCGCCGCACCCGCGCGCCAGGAGTTCATCCTCTCGCGCCTTCCGGCGAGCCGCGCAAACAAGCGCGCGGCGCTCGTGATGGTGTTCGTCCTCGTCCTCGCGTTTCTCGTGGTGGCCGGCCCCCTCTCGACGATGAAGCTGTCGCGCGTGGATGCCTTCATCCCGATGTACGCGGCTGCGATGTTCGTCAACGATGCGATCACGGCGATCCTGCTCTTCGCGCAGTATTCGATCCTGCGTTCGCGCTCGCTCCTCGCCATCGCGTCGGGATACCTCTTCACGGCCCTGATGCTGGTTCCGTGGACGTTGACGTTTCCGGGCGTATTCGCTCCGCGCGGCCTGCTCGGCGCCGGACTCCAGTCCACGGCCTGGGTTTACCTGTTGTGGCATGGCGGCTTCGCGACGTTCGTCATCGCCTACGCCCTGCTGAAGGACGACCACGCGGTGGCGCGGCTACGACGGACGTCCCCGCGTTCGGCGATCCTCGCGAGCGTCGCCATGACCATCTTCCTCGTGGGGCTCGCGACGACCCTGGTGACCGCAGGCGACCGTTTCCTGCCGCGGATCATGGCGGATACGATCCGTCTCGACTTTCGCTGGAACTATGGGGCGGCGTCCGTCGCGCTCTCGAGCGTCGTCGCGCTCGTCGTGCTGTGGGTGCGAAGGCGCTCGGTGCTCGACCTGTGCCTCATGGTCGTGATGTGCGCGGTCATCATCGAGGTCACGTTGATCTCGTTCCCCGTTCCGGCACGCTTCAGCATCGGCTGGTACAGCGGCCGGATCTTCGGGGTGCTGTCCGGAAGCCTCGTCCTCTTCGTGCTCCTGTAAGAGATCACGGCCCTGTACGCGCAGCTGCTCCGGGCCGTCCTGGCGCAGCGACGCGAGCGCGAAGCACGGCTCATGACCGGTGATGCAGTCTCTGCTTCGATTGCGCACGAGCTCAAGCAGCCGTTGTCGGCCATGGTGACGAACGCCGCGGCCGGTCTCCGCTGGATATCGCGACCGGCGCCCGAGCTGCAGGAGGCCACGGAGGCCCTCGAGCGGATCGTCGCGGATGGGCACCGCGCACGAGAGCTGATCGACAGCATCCGGGCGATGTTCCAGAAGGAGTCCGCCGACAAGGCGCTCCTCAACCTGAACGACGTCATCTGGGAAGCCCTCGCGCTCCTGCGGGGCGAGCTTCAGAGCCACGGCGTGACCGTTCGCACGGAGCTGAGCGAAGCTCTGCCGCCGGTGAGAGGCGACCACGTCCAGCTCCAGCAGGTGCTCGTCAACCTGGTGACGAACGCGATCGAGTCCATGGCCACGAGGCGTGGAGCGCGGTCCCTGTGTCTCGGCTCCAGCGTCGATGCCTCCGGCGTGACCGTCGCGGTCGCAGACAATGGGAAGGGACTCGAGCCGACCGAGTACGAGCGGGTCTTCGACCCCCTGTTCACGACGAAGCCGCACGGCATGGGAATGGGCCTCGCGATCTGTCGCTCGATCATCGAGGGCCACGAAGGCCGGCTCTGGGCATCGGCCAACGAACCTCGCGGCGCGGTGTTCCGCTTCACCTTGCCCGCGAGCGCCGGAGGGTTGCCGAGGGACGCGAATCGTACAGTTGGCGTGACTGGCTCCAGTGCCTGGCCGACCTAGCTGGCGCCCCTCACGGCGTCTCCCCCGACCGCGCGCCACCTGCACTGATCGTCAACCACTCAGCTCAAGCCTGCACAGAGCGCCAAACCTCCGCTGACCGTCGACGGCGATCAACTAGACGATCCTCTCGCCCACCTTCCGGAGCTTCTTGATCATCGGTCGCGCGCCCGCGCCGTCGACCATCACGAAGACGCGCGCGAGGCCGAGGACGTCGGCCAGCTCCTGCGCGAGCTTCGCCTGCGCGCCGCTGCTCTCGAGCCGGTACCACGCGCCCCTGCGGGTGACGCCCACGACGTAGACGCGCGCCCGCTCCGGGAAGTGGACGAGCTTCTTCCGGGCGAGCCACGCCTTCTTCACGCGCGGGTGACCGCGCAGCGCCGCAGCGAACTTCTCGACGTCCTCTCGCCCCAGCCCGTGCGGCTCCACCAGGTCGCCGGCCCGCACCTGCGCGCGCTCCGCCTCGGCGACCGCCTCGGCCGCCTCGATGGACCGCACCCGCTCGATCCACGGGGCCGCGTCGGCGGTCCGGCCCTCGGCGAGGTGGTAGCCGGCGATGAGCTGAGCCGCGGGGAGCGTCGCCCCCTCGTCGAGGGCCATCGCGCGGTCGAGGTGCGGGAGGCCGGCGGCGTCCTGCCGGCGCAGGAGCAGCCGTCCCAGCTGGAACCGGGCGAGGGCGTGGTCCGGGTGCCGCGCCGCCGACTCGAGCGCGAGCGGCAGCGCCTCGGCCGAGCCGTGCATCCGCTCGACCAGGGCGACGCGCTCGCACGCCTCGTCCACGTCCAGCGGCGCTGCCCCGGCCCTCGCGTCCAGCTCGGCGAGCCGGCCCGCGTCCCTCTTCCCGTCCTGGTGCGCGCGCTCCCAGGCCTCCGCCACGCTGGCCCGCCAGCGGGACTCGAGCTCGGTCTGGACGCGGCGCTGGCAGGGACCGAGGAAGGCGGACGCGGCGCTCCGACGCGGCGCCGGCGGGACGCGCGGCTCCTGGCCCAGCGCCTCGAGCCGCTCGGCGAGCGAGGGGTGCGTGTCGCCCGCGGTCGCGCGGGCCTTGAGCGCGCGCGCCAGCGCCTGCGGCGCCTCTTCGTCGGTACCCGCGGCGCGCAGCGTCTCCTCCATCCATGCGAGGTGTCCCTCGGGCGCCGCGGGCTCGAACGCCGGCCGCCGCCGGAGAGCCGGGTCGTAGCGCTCCTCGAGGGCCCAACCCGCGAGCGCGCTCGCCACCAGCGCGTCGGCCGCGGTGCGCGCATCGGTCGCCGCCGCACTGAACCGGTCGGCCTCCCGCTCCTGCTGGCGCGCCAGCGCGAAGCTCGCCGCCTGGAACCACGGTCCGTACCAGTCGAGGAAGGCGCGGAAGACACCGGTGAGCCGGCTGTTCCGCGCCGCGAGCGCCTCGACGGCCTGCCGCAGCGTGGCGCGCACGCGGTGGACGCGGGCGCCCATCCGGCCGTGCCGCCCCGAGAGGTGGCCCAGCTCGTGAGCCAGCACGGCGCGGAAGGTGTCCGGCCCGAGCGCGAGGAGGAGAGGCATTCCGACGAGGACGTCGTTGTGGGGCCAGCCCAGGATCCCCAGCCGCGGCGTCTGGGCCATCGCGGCGTTGAGCCGATCATCGACGAGCAACCGGTGGATGCGCGGCAGATTCCCAAGCCGCCGCAGCCGGTCCAGCTCGGCCCAAGCCGCCGGCGCGTCCTCGCGCGAGAGCGCGATCCCCTCGGGCCGCTCGAACCTAACCCACGTCGCCTTGAGGAGCGACCAGGCGAGGATCGCGAGCGGGATCCCGAGCTTGAGGAGCGCCGCGTTGGGCCGCGCAGCCATGCCGACGACGAGGAGGGCGAGGAGCCCGCCGGCGAGCAGCAGCCAGAACGCGACGAAGCCGAGGCCGGCCGCGCCGAGGAGGCCGAGGGTCCAGCGATAGAGGCGGGGACGGGCGCGGGAGAATCGCTCGAACCGCGCCGCGATCTCCTCGAAGCGTGCGGGGGTCATGGCCGGCCGATGCTAGCAACCGGCGCACGGCGGGCGAATGACCGGCGGCAAGCGTGGTCCATGGGCGGCGGAGTCCGACAGGCTTCGGATCCCGACCGCCTGATCCCCTCCGCAGTCGCGACGTGCGCGCTCACGAATCGGTTCAGACCACCTCCAGAGAGACCTGAAAACCCATTTGCGGGGCGAGAGAGCTTGCCTGCCTGCGCGAGCAGGAAGGATCGCCAGGATCGCGCAGCGTGCTCAGCTCCTGCGCAGCGACGCTGCGCGCGCAGCCCGTGCAGCGGCCGGATCCAGCGGGCACGCTCCTTGAAATCGCAGCGCGGGATGGATCCCGAGAGAGCCTCCATCCACCCCGTCCCTGCGAGCGAGCCGCCGGTCAGCGAGGGCCTCCTGGAACAGGAGCGCGTGGCGGCGGGGACAGGACCTGCCGCCGCCGATCGGCCCGGCGACGGCCGCAAGCGCCGCTTGCGCCTGCGCCTCGGCGCAGGCGCCCTCGTGGTCGCGCTCGGCGCGATGGGGTGGTGGCTGCACGCCCGCCACTACGAGGACACCGACGACGCGCAGGTGGACGGGAACATCAGCGCGGTGAGCCCGCGGGTGTCCGGCACCGTCAAGGCCGTCCGCGTCGTCGACAACCAGCGGGTGAAGGCCGGCGACGTGCTCGTCGAGCTCGACGCGACGGATCTCGAGGTGGCGCTCGCGGAGGCCCGGGCCGCCGTCGCGCAGGCCGAGGCGCAGGTCTCGGCGGAGAACCCGAACGTTCCGATCGCCCTGACGAGCAACCTCGCGGCGGTCGAGAGCGCCGACGCGGACGTGCAGGCGGCGCGCACCGAGCTCGACGGGGCGGCAGCGGACGTGGACCAGGCAGTGGCGAACGACCGGCTGGCGCAGGTCGAGCTCCGCCGCGCGAAGGTGCTCGTGTCGGGGGACAGCATCGCCCGATCGGAGCTCGATCAGCGCTCCGCGGCCGCGGAGGTGTCCCGGGCCACCGTCGTCGCCGCGCGCAAGCGGCTCGCGGGGAGGAGGGCGAAGCTCGACGCCGCGCTCGCACACCAGCGCGAGGTCCGGCAGAACGCGCCGCGCACGGTGGGGGCGCGCGAGGCGACCGTGGAGGTCCGGCGCGCGAATCTGGAGCTGGCGCGGGCGCGCCTCGAGGAGGCGCGGCTGAACCTGAGCTACGCGAGGATCGTCGCGCCGGCCGACGGCATCATCGGCAAGAAGTCGGTGAACGTCGGCGACCGCGTGCAGCCGGGCCAGCAGCTCATGGCCCTAACGCAGACCGCCGAGCTCTGGGTCACCGCGAACTTCCGGGAGACGCAGATCGAGAGCATGCGGATCGGCCAGCCGGCGAGCCTGCGGGTCGACGCGCTCTCGCGTGACTTCGAGGGCGAGGTCGAGAGCTTCGCCGGAGCGACCGGCTCGCGCTACAGCCTCCTCCCCCCCGAGAACGCGAGCGGGAACTACGTGAAGGTGGTGCAGCGCGTGCCGGTGCGGATCCGTCTCCGGGCGGGCCAGCCCGGCCTCGAGCGGCTGCGGCCGGGCATGTCGGTCGAGCCCGAGGTGAGGGTGCGATGACGAGCCCGCCGGAGGAGGTCGGCTTCACGGGCGGCCACAACCCCTGGGTGGTGGTGTTCACGGTGTCGATGGCGACGTTCATGGAGGTGCTCGACACCGCCATCGCCAACGTCTCGCTGCCGCACATCGCCGGGAGCCTGTCGGTCAGCCAGGACGAGAGCACCTGGGTCCTCACCTCCTACCTCGTCTCGAACGCCATCGTGCTGCCCATCAGCGGCTGGCTCGCCACCCGGATCGGGCGCAAGCGCTTCTACATGAGCTGCGTGGCCTTCTTCACGCTGAGCTCGCTCCTGTGCGGCCTCGCCCCGAGCCTCGGGTGGCTGGTGATCTTCCGGATCCTGCAGGGCGTGGGCGGCGGAGGCCTCGCGCCCAGCGAGCAGGCGATCCTCGCGGACACCTTCCCGCCCCGGCAGCGCGGGATGGCCTTCGCCATCTACGGCATGGCGGTGGTGCTCGCCCCCGCCATCGGGCCGACGCTCGGCGGCTACATCACCGACCACTTCAGCTGGCGATGGGTCTTCTTCATCAACGTCCCGGTCGGCATCCTCTCGCTCGTGCTCTCGAGGCGGGTGGTGGTGGATCCGCCGCGGCTCCTCGAGGCGAGGAGGACGGTCGGCCGGATCGACTACGTCGGCCTCGGCCTGATCGCGCTCGGCCTGGGGGCGCTGGAGTTCGTCCTCGACCGCGGCCAGGAGCTCGACTGGTTCGCGGCCCCCGTCATCGTCGCGTTCTCCGTCCTCGCCGCCGTCGCGCTGGCGTCGTTCGTCGCCTGGGAGTGGCGGCAGGAGCACCCGGTCGTCGACGTGCGCCTCTTCGCCAGCAGGAGCTTCGCCGTCGCGAACCTGATGATGCTGGTCCTCGGGATCACCCTCTACGGCACCACCGTGCTCCTGCCGCAGTACGTCCAGGTCTGGATGGGCTGGAGCGCCCAGCAGGCCGGCACCGTGCTCTCGCCGGGCGCGTTCGTCCTGGTGCTGCTCATGCCCATCGTGGGCCGCCTCGTGTCGCGGTACGACGCCCGCTGGCTCATCGCGGGTGGCTTCGCCGTGCTCTCGCTGGCGCTCTTCCACATGGCGCACACCCTCTACCCCGGGATCGACCTCTCCACCGCGATCTGGCTGCGCGTCTACCAGATCGTGGGGCTCGCCTTCCTCTTCGTCCCCATCAACACCGTCGTCTACGCCGGCGTCCCGCCGGCGAAGAACAACGCCGTCTCCGGCATCGTGAACCTCTCCCGCAACATGGGCGGCGACATCGGCATCGCGCTCGTCACCACGCTCATCGCGCGGCGAGCGCAGGTGCACCAGGCGAGCCTCGCCACGAACCTCGACGCCGGCAGCCAGCCGCTCATGGCGAGGGTCGCCGGCCTCACCCAGGCGCTCCAGCACGCCGGGAGCACGTCCGTGGAGGCCGCCCGGCGGGCCTACGGCGTCGTGTTCCGGCAGCTCACGCAGCAGGCGCAGACGCTCGCCTACCTCGACGTCCTCTTCGTCTTCGCCTGCTTCGCCGCGGCCATGGTGCCCCTGGTGTTCCTGACCCGGCGGGGCGCGGGCGCGGCGCCGGCGCACTGACCGGACGCGGCCCAGGGGCACGACGCGCCAGGCTGGTTCACCTCCATGCAGGCCATGGAGCGACCGGCGCGTCGCCTGCCTCGGCTCGCTCGCCGCTCGCCCTCGACAGGCCACCCTGTAATCGGGGCGCGGCTCGCGACCTCTCTCCTCGAGCAGCGCCTCAGGGAGACCTCCACATGGCACGCAAGGCGAACGCACCTCTTCTCGACGCAGGGGACCCCTTCCCGGCGCTCGAGCTGACCCTCACCGACGGGAGACGTCTCACCCTGCCCGCCGACCTCTCCCGGCCCTACAACGTCGTCCTCGTCAATCGGGGCGCGTGGTGCCCTTACTGCGTGGCGCAGCTCGAAGCCTTCCAGGCCGGCCTGGTGAAGCTCGCCCAGGAAGGCATCGGCGTCATCAGCCTCTCCACCGACCGCCGCGACCAGGCGTCGGCCGTCGTGGCCGAACACCGGCTCGAGTTCCCGGTCGCCTACGGCGCGTCGGTCGACACGGTCGCCGAGACGCTGGGCGTGTACTACGACCCTCATCCGACGCACACGGCGCCGCACCTTCAGTCGGCGGGCTTCGTGCTCGATCCGAGGGGCAGGGTGCTGCTCGCCGTCTACAGCTCGGGCGCGATCGGGCGGCTCGTGTGGCAGGACGTGCTCGGCTTCGTCAAGTACGTCAAGTCGCACTCTTGAACGTGGGGGACTCGTGACATGCCGACCAACTTCGTGGGCTGGATCTCGACGCTCGCGCGCACGCACGCGCGGTCGCTCGCCACCGTGGCGGTGCGCGAGGGCCTGACGCGCATCGATGCGATCGACGCGGTACAGGAGGCGTTCTCGACGCTGCTCACGCTGCCGCAAGCGCGCGAGCTCTCGCTGGACGACGAGGGCGCGGCGCGGCTCATGGCAGTGCTGGTGCGCAACGCCGCTCGCAACATTCGCCGGCGACGTCACCGCTCGCGGGCGCACGAGCCCCTCGATGGCGCGATGGAGCTCCCCGCCGACGCCCCGAGCGTCGACGCCTTGCTCGCCGCCGCAGAGGAGCACGTCGGCCTGCTCGGGTGCGTCAGTCAGCTCGCCGAGATCCAGCGGCTGGTGGTCACGTTGCGCGTCCTGGATGAGCTGAGCCCGGACGAGGTCGCGCGCGCCCTCGGGCTGACGGCGGGCCACATCGGCGTGCTGCTCCACCGGGCCAAGCGCGCCCTCGTCGACTGCATGGAGCGGGGCCGGGCGGAAGGCGCCTCCGATCCCGGGTAGCCGATGCTCGAACGCCCGGCGCTCGTGACTCCGGAACACGCGGGCAGGATGGCCGCCATGCCCAGAGATCGACTCATCGGGCTCTCGTGCGCCGTGCTGTCGGTCCTCCTCTTCTCGAGCTTCACGCTCGTTTCCCGCCTCGGGCTCTCGTCCTCGCTGACGTTGCCGGACCTCGCCGCCCTCCGGTTCGGGATCGGCGGCACCGTGCTCCTGCCGGTGCTGCTTCGACGCGACCTGCGAGGCGTGGCCTGGCGCGATGCGGCGGCGCTGGCCCTCTTCGGAGGGCTCGGCTTCGCGCTCCTCGCGTATGCCGGCTTCGCCCTCGCCCCGGCCGCGCACGGCGCCGTCCTCCTGCACGGCACGCTGCCGCTGTTCACGTACGCCATCCTGAGCGCGACCGCGCGGCGACGAGGCCCCCGTCATCGGACGGCCGGCATCGTCCTCATCGCCATGGGCGTCGCGCTCATGGCGTACGACAGCCTGGCCGTCGCCAGCGCGCGGCAGCTCCTGGGCGATGGCTTCCTCCTGCTCGCGTCGCTGTTCTGGTCGGCCTACGGCGTGCTGTCGCGTCGCCGGGGCCTGCCACCCGCCACCGGGGCCGCGATCGTCGCGGTGCTCTCCTCGTGCGCCTTCCTTCCGGTCTACGCGCTGTGGCCCGGCAAGGCGCTTCTCGTCGTGGGCACGCGGGAGCTGCTGCTGCAGGCCATCGTGCAAGGCGTGCTGATCGGAGCCGTGTCGATCTTCGTCTACACGCGCGCCGTGGCCGCGCTGGGGCCCGCGGCGACCGCGCTCTTCGCCGCGGCGGTTCCCTGCGTCACGACGGTCGCCGCGATACCGTTGCTCTCGGAGCACCCGAGCACCGTCGCCCTTGCCGGCGTCGGGGTCGTCACCCTCGGAATGATCGTGGCGGCGCGCCTGCCCAGGGGCGAGCGCTGAAGCCTCAGAACGCCCGGAACTCCCCGTCCGCGGTGCCGTTCGCGCGCCGCCTTCCAGTGCCCGCGGGCAGCTCCTTCACGACGGCCGCCGGCCTCCCCGCGGCCGGGAGCGGCGCTGCCGCGAAGGGCCGCGGCGCAGCCCCACCGCCCGACCCCGCGACCTGGAAGAACCCGATCACCGCCTGCAGGGCCTCCACCTGCGCGGACATCTGCTCCGCGGTCGAGCTGAGCTCCTCGGCGGCACCGGCGTTCCGCTGCGTCACGTCGTCGACGGCGCTCATCGCCTTCGAGACCTGGGCCACGCCCGTCGACTGCTCGCGCGACGCCGCCGATACCTCCTGCACGAGATCGGCGGTCTTCCGGATCGACGGCACCAGCTCGACGAGGAGCTTCCCCGACCGCTCCGCCACCTGCATCGACGAGCCTGCCAGCTCGCCGATCTCCTTCGCGGAGCGCTGCGCGCGCTCCGCCAGCTTGCGGACCTCCGTCGCGACCACCGCGAAACCCTTCCCGTGCTCGCCGGCGCGGGCCGCCTCGATGGCTGCGTTCAGGGCGAGCAGGTTCGTCTGGTAGGCGATCTCCTCGACGATCGAGATCCGCTCGGCGATCGACCGCATCGCGCCCACCGACTGTGCCACGGCGTTCCCGCTCTCCTCCGCGGTGCGAGCCGCCTGCGCGGCGATGCCCTCGGTCTGCTGCGAGTTCGCCGCGTTCTGGGTGATCGACGCGTTCATCTCCTCGAGCGAGGCGGTCGTCTCCTCCACGCTCGCCGCCTGCTGGCCCGTACCCTGCGACAGCGCCTGGGCCGTGGCGGCCACCTGCACTGCCGCGGCGCGGAGCGAGTCTCCGCCGCTGCGCACGTCTCCGATCACCTGGCTCAGCCGCTCCACCATGTCCCGCATCGCCGCCTGGAGCTTGCCGGCCTCGTCACCCCGCGTCACCTGCACCCGCTCGCGGAGGTCGCCCTGCGCGACCTTCTCGGCGAGCGCGATCGCCTCGTGGAGGGGCTTGAGGATGGAGCCGCGCAGCAGGACCGCCGCCAGCGCCGCCAGCACGGTGCCCGCGATGGCGACGGCGAGGACGAGCGCGAGGGTGCGATCGGCGTCGGCCCGCGCGTCCGACTGGGCGCTCGCGACCTGCCGGGCGACGTGCTCCTGGAGCGCGAGCACCGGGTTCTCGACGGGCTGGACGAGGGTCGCGGCGCGCCGGCCGACCGCGTCGGCGTGCTCCGCGGCCGCGCGGACCGCGGGGTCGTCGGCGGCGAGCCCGGACTCGAGCAGCCGATCCCACTCCCGGTGCGCGTCCGCCAGCTCCAGCGCCGCCGTCTTCCACGCGCGCCAGGGCTCGGCGATCTGGCCGTGCAGGTCGCGCAGCGCCGGATCGAGCGGCAGCGCCTCGAACGCCGCCCGGCCCTCGTCCACCTTGGCGACGCCCTGTGCGATGTGATTCAGGAAGATCCCGCGGAGCGCCTTGCTCACGCCCGGGATCTTCACGCCGTTCATGCCGCGGGCGACCTGGCCGGTGCCCTCGATCGTCCGCGAGATCGCTCGCTGCGTCGCGAACTGCACCTGCGCGACGTCGTCGAGCCGCGCGACGACGCGCCGGACCCCCGCGTACGCGACGGCTCCGATCGCGATCAGCGCGACCACCATCGTCGCGGAGGAGAGGAGCAGCTTGCTTCCGATGGTGGTCCGCGCGTTCATGGGAGCCTCCTGGGGCGACCTCCGGCGCGAAGCATGATCCATTCCGCCGCACTCTCTGGAGCCACGACGCGCGGCGCCACGCAGGAGCCGGGCGAGATCTCCCGGCATTCCGCGCTCGCCGGCGCCTCCGAGGCGGGCGCGCCGCTCCGGCCCCCGCGCTGCGCTCGCCACCCGGGGGTCGTCCCGCACCCGAGCACACGATCACACGGTCATGGCTTTGGTCAGGCGAGCGCGGGACAACGCGCCGCCCGGCGGCACGAGCGTCTGCGGACATGCCGGAACTCTACTTGGGGTCCGGACCACGAGGGTCGGGGCTTCCCCACCACGCCCGTGACCTTCACGGCGTCGTCGCGTCCACGCCGACGCGGACAGGACCCATCCGCGTGGCAACGATCGGATCCACCTCCGCCGTTCTCCATGGCACGTCCGGCCACCAGCGCGTGAGCGGTGGCAGGGCGGCCGGCTCGATGCTCTGGCCCGGCCTCGGAACGGTCACCGTCACTCCCGCCTTCTCGGCCGCGACCAGGACCCGCTCCGCAGGCTCGGTCCAGCCATGGTAGGCGAGGTTGAAGAGCCCCCAGTGAACCGGCAGAAGCACCTCCGCCCGCACCATCTGGCTCGCGAGCACGGCCTGCTCCGGTCCCAGGTGCCAGTCCGGCCAGGCGCGGCCGTAGGCGCCCACCTCGATCATGGCCACGTCGAATGGGCCGAGGCGCGCGCCGATGTCGGCGAGGCCGGGGAAGAGCCCGGTATCGCCGGAGTAGTAGACGCGATGAGCCGGAGCGAGGAGGGCGAAGCCCGCCCAGAGCGTCCCGTTCCGCCCCGAGAACAGCGAGCGGCCCGAGGCGTGGCGCGCCGGCGTGGCGACGATCTCGAGATCGCCGAGCCTCGTGCGCTCCCACCAGTCGAGCTCGATGACGTTCGCTGCAGGCACGCCCCAGCGCTCGAGGTGTGCGCCCACGCCGAGCGGCACGACGAACGTGGTCTTCCAGCCCTTCATGGCCTGGAGGGTGCGCATGTCGAGGTGGTCGAAGTGGTCGTGCGAGATGACCACGGCGTCGATGGCCGGAACCTGCTCGAGCGGCAGGACCGGGGAGTGGAAGCGGTGTGGCCCCACCCAGGAGAACGGAGAAGCCCGCTCGCCCCAGACCGGGTCGACGAGCACACGGCGGCCGTCCAGCTCGACGAGCAGCGTGGAGTGTCCGAGCCAGGTGACGCGCAGCCCGGTCGCCGGCGGTCTCTGGAAGCTGCTCGCGTCCAGCGGCGCGGTGGGCACCGGGCCGCCCGGCCTCCGGTGCTCGCTCGCGCCGGCGAGGTCGCGCACCGCGCGCCACACGTCGTTCTGGAGCGGCTGCGGGTTCTCGAACCGCCCGTCCCTCCACTGCAGCGAGCGCTCCATGCGGGAGCGCCGCGCGCCGCCGGGCTTCGCGCCGAACGCGGAGCTGCCCGCGACGGCGCACGTCGTGACGGTGAGTGTCACCAGGCCTCCCATCCAGTATCGACCGCGCATCGCAGCTCAGGAGGGGAGCATGCGCATGACCCGCCGCAGGACGCCGTCGTAGGCCCGGTCCGGGAGGAGCGCGCGGGCGAGCAGGATCGGACGGGCGCCGGCACCGACCGCGTAGCGGGTGCGCGGCCGGCGCGCGGCGAGCGCGCGCACCACGGTGTCGGCCACCACGCGCGGCGGCGAGCCGGGGATCCCGGACGGCTTCAGCCCGTTCGCGACGCCCCGCGCCAGCTCCCGATACGCGCCCTCGCCCGAGGTCGCGAGGAGGGAGTCGCGGGCGATGCCGCCCCACTCGGTGGCGATGGCGCCCGGCTCGATGATGACGACGTGGATGCCGAAGGGTTCCACCTCCATCCGCAGCACATCCGACCAACCCTCGAGGGCGTGCTTCGTGGCGTGATACCAGCCGCCCATCGGCGTGAAGACCTTCCCGCCGATCGAGCTGACGTTGAAGACGTGGCCTCTGCCCTGCTTCCGCATCGCCGGCAGGACGAGCTGGGTCATGCGCGCCAGCCCGAAGAGGTTCACCTCGAACTGCCTGCGCGCCTCGGCGAGCGGAACGTCCTCGATGGCGCCGTAGGAACCGTAGCCGGCGTTGTTCACCAGCACGTCGAGCCGTCCCTCCTTCTCCAGGACCGTCGAGACGCAGGCCTCGATGGAGCGCTCGTCGGTGAGGTCGAGCGGGAGGGCCACGCCGCCACGCTCCGCGATCTGCGCCATGCGGTCGACGCGGCGTGCCGCTCCGTAGGCTCCGTAGCCGCGGTCGAGGAGCGCGAGCGCCACCTCGGTGCCGATGCCGGAGGATGCGCCAGTCACGAGTGCCACCTTGCGGGTCATGGTCGATCCCTCCCTGGGCCGGGGGCGATTCCGGATTGAGTACCGATGGTCTCTTATTAGGAGACCATCGGTTCTCTGTCAAGCGACGCCCCGCTCCGGGACGGCGCGAGGAGCAACCCTCAGCGGCTCCGTGGCCGACGAGGAGCCTCGCTTGTCACGGGACCATCGGTCCCATATGATCTGCGTCACGCCGTGGCGTCTCCGTCGCGGCGGAGCGCGCCGATGCCACGATTCCAGCGAGCCCGGAAGCCCGAGGAGAAGGAGGTCCGCCGCCGCGCCATCCTGCAGGCGGCTCGCGACCTGGCGCGGGAGGTCGGTCCCATCGAGATGGGGCTGAACGAGCTGGGGCGCCGGTCCGGCGTCTCCAAGCCCAACATCTACCGGTACTTCGAGAGCCGCGAGGAGATCCTGTTCCGGCTCTACTCCGCCGAGATCTCCGAGGTGGTCGGGGCCCTCGAGGCGCGGCTCCGCGCGGGACTCGACCTCCCCGCGGTCGCCGCCATCGTGGCGCAGGAGCACCTCTCCCGTCCTCTCCTCTGCCAGCTCGCCGGCATGGTGGCGGCCATCCTCGAGCACAACATGTCGGCCGACACGATCGCCTCGGTGAAGACCGAGCTGATCTCGATGCTCCCCCGGGCGGCTGCAGCGCTGCGCCGGTCGCTTCCGTGGCTGTCCGACGCCGACGCGGTGTTCGCGGTGCAGGCGATCGAGCTGCAGCTCGCCGCGCTCTGGCCGTCGGCCAACCCGTCGCGCGCCGCGCGCGAGGTGCTCTCCCGCCCGGAGTTCGCGTCCATGTGTACGGACGCGGGGCGCGACTTCCCGCGCTTCATCGAGGTCTTGCTGGCCGGGCTGCGGGCGAGTGACTCAGTCACCGGACCCCCGAGCCGACCCGTGGCGGCTCGGGGGTCCGGTCCTCGCGCGCCGCCGGCACGCAGCGCGCGCAGGATCTAGAACAGGAACCGCGCGCCCACGCTGATGCCCTCCGGGTTCGCACCGTTCTTCACGGAGAAGCCCTTCGAGGCGAAGCGGTAGGCGGCGTTCCTGTCGTTCACGATCGTCGTGTAGAACGCGTAGAGGTTGAAGTCCTTCGCCGGGTAGAACTGGTAGCCGGCCGTGTAGTAGTACGCGCCCGTGTCCTTGTTGCTGGCGAGGGCGTTGCCCTTCGCGTCTTGCGCGAGACCGAACGACGCGAGGAGCTGGTGCTGGTCCCCGCCGAGCCCCTGCGTGAGACCGATGAAGTAGGCGTCGCGGCGGAGCTCGAGGCCGGCGTCGTTCTTGGCGTCGATCCGCTCGAAGACGACGCCGAGCTCGGTGTGCGTCACGTCGAGCGAGAAGCCCGCGCCGGCGCGGAGCGCGCGATCCTTTCCCGGCCCACCCAGGAGCGACCCGCCGCACTGAGCGGCGGCCTGGCTGTCCACGCCGATGCAGTCCTTGCGCTCCTCCCAGGCCACGGACAGGTAGATCGGGCCCTCGTACGTGGCCGCGGCGGAGAGGACGTGCGGGTTGAGCGTGGCGGTGCGGCTCTCGTTCCCGACGTAGCCGACCTTGGCGCTCAGGCCGTAGAAGGTGGGCGTCCAGTACTGGACCCCGTTCCCGAGCCGCGCGTCGAAGTAGTTGTCCGAGGTGTCGGCCGCCGACGTGATCTGGCCGAGGATGTTCTGGTAGCTGCCGATCCCGGTGATGTCCTGCGGGTCGAGACGCGAGGTGCTCCGCTTGTAGGGCGAGTCCCAGCGGCCGACCATCAGCTGGCCGAGGGGCGATTTGAGGCCGACGCCGGTGTTGCGGCCGCTGTCGAATGGCGAGTGCGCCGTGACGCCGTCGAGGGCGAACTGCGTCTCGAGCTGGGCGAAGCCCTTGAAGCCAGCGCCGAGGTCGAGGTCCGCCGCGAAGCGCAGGTACGAGGCGAAGTTCGTCACCCGGTTGCGCTGGGTGACGTCGGACGCGGCGCCCGCCGTCGCGCCCGTGGCGGAGACGCGCTCGTAGCCGCCCCAGAACCGGCCGCCGAGCGACACGGTCGCCTTCTTGCCGATGCGCACCACGTTCGGCGTGGAGGCCTTGGGCTTCACGTCCGCGCCCGGCACCCCCGGCTCGGCCTGCGGCGGCGCCGGGACCGGCTGGGCGGTGGGCGCGGGCGGCGCGCTCGCGGGCGGCGGCGCGTTCGCGGGCGGGGCGAGCGGGGGCGGGGCGGGCTGGGTTTCCTGGGCTCGCGCCGCGAGGGCCAGGAGTGCCGCGGTGATCGCTGCGAGGGTGCGGATCATGGGGCTCCTTGTTTGCCGCCGGCGTGAAATGGGTCCGGCGGAGGGTGTGGCGGCCGAGCCGCGAACGGCGGGAGCGCGGCTCGGCCGACTCTCGTGCGCATCGTGCGACGGTGATCCTTTCGCGCGCCTTTCGCGCGAAGGGCGAGCTTCAGGCGAGCGCCGCCTGCAGCTCCTTCCCCCGGCGGAAGCGCGACAGGATCGAGGGCAGCGCGAGGAAGAGGACCGTCCCGAGGAGGAGCGAGAGCGAGATCGGCTTCGTGAAGAAGATCCCGTGGCTCCCCCGCGAGATGATGAGCGACTGGCGGTAGGCCGACTCCATCCGGCCGCCCAGGATCAGCCCGAGGATGAGCGGCTCGATGGGCCACCCGTGGCGGCGCATGTAGTAGCCGAGGAGGCCCGCGGCGCCCGTCAGCAGGAGATCCACGTCGCTCCCGGAGAGCGACCAGACGCCGACGGCGGAGATGACGAGCACGATCGGCATCAGGAAGCGGGCGGGCACCGCCATGACCTTCGCGAACAGGTTCACGAGGGGCCAGTTGAGGAACAGCAGGATCGCGTTCCCCACGTACATGCTCGCGATGAGCGCCCACAGCATCGCGCCGTGCTTCTCGAACATGAGCGGGCCGGGCGTGATGTCGAGCATCATGAGCGCGCCGAGCATCACCGCGGTGGCGCCGCCGCCCGGGATGCCGAGCGTGAGGAGCGGGATCAGCGATGCGCCGCTCGCGGCGTTGTTGGCCGACTCGGGGTTCGCGACGCCGCGGATGTCCCCCGTCCCGAGCTTCTCGGGGTTCTTCGCCAGGCGCTTCTCGAGGTTGTACGCCAGGAAGGTCGAGAGGGTCGCGCCGGCGCCGGGGAGCATCCCGACGAGGAACCCGAAGAACGTCCCGCGGCAGATCGACGGCAGGCTGTACTTGAACTCCTCCCAGTTGACCCACACGCGCCCGGACTTGACGAGCTCGGTCCGCGTCCCGGCCCAGACCTCCCTCGCGGTCATGACGATCTCGGAGAGCGCGAAGATGCCGATGGCGACGACGACGAAGTCCACGCCGTCCTGGAGGAATGGGTTGCCGAACGTGAAGCGCGGCGCCCCGGACACGAGGTCGATCCCCACCGTCGCGATCATGAGGCCGAGCGCGGTGGTGACGATCGCCTTCCCGACGTTGCCGCCGGTGAGGCTCGCCACCGTCGCGAGGCCGAACAGCATCAGCGAGAAGAACTCCGGCGGCCCGAACTTCAGCGCGAGCGACGCGATGGGCTGGCCCACGACGGTGAGGACCAGGACGGCGAAGGTGCCCGCGATGAAGGAGCCGATGGCGGCGATGGCGAGCGCGGGCCCGGCGCGCCCCTGCAGCGCCATCTTGTGACCGTCGAGGGTCGTGACGACGGACGCCGACTCGCCCGGGATGTTCACCAGGATCGACGTCGTCGAGCCGCCGTACATGGACCCGTAGTAGACGGACGTCAGCATGATCATCGCGCTGACCGGGGACATGGTGAAGACGAGCGGGATGAGGATCGCGATCGTCGCGGTGGGGCCGAGCCCGGGGAGGACGCCGATGAGCGTCCCGACGAGGCTGCCGACGAGCGCGATGGCGAGGTTCAGCGGCTGCAGCGCGACCGCGAAGCCGTTCAGGAGGTGCTGGAGCATGGGGTCCTCACTTCACCAGTCGTTCGAGGAGGCCGAGCGGGAGCCGGACGCCGAGGCCCTTGCCGAAGCCGAGGTACAGGACGGCGGTCGTCGCGAGCGCGATCCCGATCCCGACCGGCCACCGCCGCTCGCCGAGCAGCGCGAAGAGCGCCACGAGGGAGACGGCGGTCGCGATCGGGAAGCCCACCGCGGGCATGAGGGCGAGGTAGGCGAGGACCACCGCCCACATGGCGTAGAAGCGCCCGTGCGTGGCGAACAGCCCGCCGACCGTCGGGGCGGGAGCCGGCCGCGTCGGCTCCGCGTCCACGGCCGGGGCGGGCGCCGGCGGCACGGGCTCCGCCTCCTCGACGGCCGCGAGCCGTCCACCGCCGGTGACGAGCCGCCAGAACCCGGCCGCCGCGAACACGAGGCCCACGAGCGTCGGGAAGGCGGTCGGGCCGGGCACGCCCGGCATCTGGAACAGGGACGGGATCCGCTGCGTCTCCACCAGGTAACCGAGCGCGACCAGGCAGATCACGAGTCCCTCGACGCGCGCGCGCGTCACGACCTTCATTGCGCTCACCATCGTTGCCTCCACGTGGCGGTTCGCCGGGCCCGGCGGCCGATCACTTCTGGAACCCGAGCTCCTTGAGGAGCGCCTCGTAGCGGGCCTGCTCGTCCTTCACGAACTGCTTGAACTCGTCGCCGTAGCGCTGCGTCGGCTCCCAGGCGAGCTTCTCGCGCTCCGCGTTCCACTCCGGCGTCGAGGTCATCTTCTGGAGGGCGCGGGACCAGAACGCGACCGCCTCCGGGGAGGCGCCGGGGGCCATGTAGACGCCGCGCCAGATCGGGAAGCTCACCTTGACGCCCTGCTCGTAGGTCGTCGGCAGGTCCTTGAACTTGCTGGAGCGCTTGTCGCTCATCAGCCCGAGGCAGCGGATCTTCCCGGCCTCGAGCTGGGGCGCGGCCTCGGCGAGATCGATGGCGGCGGCGTCCGCGTGCCCGCCGAGCAGCGCGGTGATGGCCTCGCCGCCGCCCTGGAACGGCACGTACACCAGCTTGGTCGGGTCGACGCCGACGGCCTTCGCGAGGAGGGCGAGCTTGATGTGGTCGAGGCTTCCCGGGGCGGAGCCGCCCGCGAACGACACGGAGGACGGGTTCGCCCTCAGCGCCGCGACGAGATCGCCAAGCGTCTTGAGCTTCGAGTCGGCGTTCACGAAGAACCCGCCATACTCGGCGGCGATCTGGGCGAGCGGGATGACGTCGCCGTAGCCGTGGGGCGTCCGCTTCATCGCCATCGTGAAGGTGAGGGAGTTCGAGGCGGCGACGATGACTCCGCCGTCGCCCTTGCGCTTCGCGATGACGTTCGCGATGGCGACCGCGCCGCTGCCGCCCGGCATGTTCGTCACGTACATCGGGGTCTTGATGGCGCCGGTCTTCTGCAGCACGCCCGACGTGACGCGGCAGATGGTGTCCCATCCGCCGCCCGGGTTCGCAGGGGCGATGCACTCGGCCTTGTCCGGCTCCCAGGCGCGGGCCGGCGAGGCGCCCGCCGCGAGGGCGAGCGCCGCGGCGGCGGCGAGCGGCAGGCGAGCGCGGTACGTCGGGAAGAGGTCCTTCGAGAGGCGACGCATGGTCGGTTCCTTTCGCGCGAGGGACTTCGTGCAGCGACGCGCGAGAGGCTACGACCCCGATCCTTTCGCCGCGCTTTCGTCGCGCCGCGAGGCGGAGCCCCGGTCCGGACCTGCCGACCTCAGGGTGCGACGGCGGCGGCGCGCCAGCGGCGCAGGAACTCGAGCTGCTTGAGCCGATCCACGTGGACGAGCAGCGACGGGCCGACGTGGATCGGCTTCAGCCGCGCCCCGAGCGTGCGGGCCAGGGCGGCGGCGGTGGCCTCACCCTCGACGTCGGTCCGGATCGAGAAGAGGGAGCAGCGGTTCGCGAGGACGTCCTGGCCGCGCGCAGAGAGCAGGTAGTCGAGGAAGACCTTCGCGGCGTTCGGGTGCTGCGCAGTCCTCGGGATGAGAGCGATGCGCGACGTCGCGAGGACGTAGTCGCTGGGGTACACCAGCGCGAGCCGCGGCGCGGTCCGCCGCGCGCCGAGCACGTATGATCCGTTCACGTTCACGGCGAGCAGGTCCCGGCCCGAGAGGACGCCGTCGATCATGGCGCCCGACGTTTCGACGAGCGTGATCCCGGCGCGGCGGTACGCGCGGAGGGTGCCCTCGAAGCCGGGATCGAGGCGGCTGTCCTGGGTGAGCAGGAGGTACCCGAACGCGCTGCGCTCCGGGTCGTACGTCGCGACCCGGCCCCGCCACCGCGGCGGCTCCGCGTCGAGGAGCCTCACGAGATCGGCGTGCGAGCGCGGGACCTCCGCCGCCGGGAGCCGCGCCGCGTCGTACGCGAAGACGATCGGCTCGAGGGTCGTCGCGAACGCCTCGTTCCTCCACACCGCCCACGCCGGGAGGTTGACGGTCTCCGGGCTCTCGTAGGCCATCGCGAAACCGTCGTTCGCGAGCTGGATCTGGAGGTCCATCGCGGAGCTCCAGAGGACGTCGCCGACGCCGCGGCGCGCGGCGGCCTCCGCGAGCGCCCGGCCGTGGATCTCGCGGGCGGGGATGTCGTGGTACTCGACGGTGATCGCGGGGTGCAGCTCCGCGAAGTCCGCCAGCAGCGGGGTGACCAGCGATCGATCGGTGGCGGAGTAGACGACCACCCTCCCCTCGCGGTGGGCCGCGACGATCACCCGCGCCGCGGTCCTCGGCTGCTCTGGCGGCGCGGCCCGGACGTGGGCGGCGGCGAGCAGCGCGACGAGCGCGGCGGCGGCGCGGGGCGCGGGACCGATCCGGCGGATCATTTCGGCGTATGATGCCACGCGGACACAGCGCCCGGCCACGCGGCATGCGCCTCCTCGTCGTCGAAGACAACGTCGCCCTGAGCCATGCGATCGCGGACGCCCTCCGCGCGAAGGGCTATGCCGTGGACCGCGTGGAGTCCGGCGACGACGCCGACACCGCGCTCCGGACGCAGCCGTATGACCTGGTGATCCTGGACCTGTGCCTGCCCGACCTCGACGGCCTCGAGGTGCTGCGGCGGCTGCGGGCGCGCAAGTCCCGGGTACCGGTCCTCGTCCTCACCTCGCGCGACGCCCTGGAGGATCGCGTGCAGGGGCTGAACCTCGGCGCGGACGACTACCTCGGAAAGCCGTTCGCGCTCGCCGAGCTCGAGGCCCGCGCCGGGGCGCTGATCCGCCGCGGCGTGGGCGGAGAGGCGGCCGTCATCGTGCACGGCCGGCTCGCGCTCGACACGGCCGCGCGCGTCGCGCGCATCGACGGCGAGGCCGTGGATCTGCCCCGGCGCGAGCTGAACCTGCTCGAGGTGTTGCTCGTGCACCGCGGCCGCGTGGTCGCGAAGCAGGCGCTGCTGGAGAAGCTGTTCGACGGCGACGAGGAGCCGGGCCTGAACGCCGTCGAGATCTACGTCCACCGCCTCAGGAAGAAGCTCGAGCCCGCCGGAGTGCGCGTCCGGACCGTGCGCGGGCTGGGATACCTGCTGGAGAATCCGTGACCGGCCGGTCGCTCCGGTCCCAGCTCCTCCTCTGGCTGCTCATCCCGCTCGGCGCCCTGTGGGCGGTCGACGCCGCGTGGACGTTCTTCACCGTCCGTTCCATCGTGAACGCAGCGTACGATCGCTCGCTCTACGCGTCGGTGCTGGCGATCTCGGAGCGCGTGACGCTCTCCGAAAACGCCACGCCCGTCGTGGACATCCCGCCGGTCGCCCTGGAGGTGCTCGACACCGCGACGCAGGAGCGGATCTTCTATCGAGTCGGGTACCGGATCGGCGACGGCCGGGAGGTCTTCCTGACCGGGTACCCGGATCTCCCCGCGCCGCCGAGCGCGGCGCCCGGCGGCGCGCCGGTCTACTACGACGGCGAGTACCGAAACGAGCCGGTCCGCATCTCGGCGCTCGAGACGCGGTACCCGACCAACCCTCCCGTCGTCGTACGCGCGCAGGTGGCCGAGACGGTCGGCGGGCGCGGGAGCCGCACCCAGGACCTCGTCCTGCGCGAGCTCCTCACGCAGATGACGCTCATCCTGCTCGCGACCGGGATCACGGGGTTCGGCGTCTGGCGCGGGCTCCGGCCCCTCCGGCACGTGAGCCGGGATGTCTCCAGCCGCTCGGCCTCCGATCTGACGCCGGTGGCTCCCCAGGACGTGCCGGACGAGGTGTCGCCGCTCGTCTTCGCGGTGAACGAGCTGATGAGCCGCCTCCGCAGCACCCTCGAGGCGCAGCGGAGATTCATCGCGGACGCCTCGCACCAGCTGCGCACCCCGCTCGCCGTGATCCAGGCGAAGGCCGAGCTCGTGCTGCGCGAGGAGGATCCCACCGCGCTCGTGAGGGCGGCGGCCGACCTCTACGAGCACTCGAAGGCCACGACACACCTCGCGACGCAGCTCCTCTCCCTCGCGCGCACCGACCCGGAGCAGGCCGGCCAGCCCCGCGTCCTCGACCTGCACGAGCTCGCGGGCGAGGCGTGCGCCGCGCTCGTGCCGGACGCGTTCGCGCGCGGGGTGGACCTCGGGTTCGACGGCGACGGGCCGGCGCGCATCCTGGGGCGCGACGTCCTCCTCCGGGAGGCGCTCGTGAACCTCGTGCAGAACGTGATCCGGCACGGCGCGCGCCCGGGGAACGCCACGGTGAGCGTCGCCGCGACCGAGCGGGGCGAGATCGTCCTCGCGGTGGAGGACGACGGCCCGGGGATCCCGGAGGCCGAGCGCAGGCGGGTGCTGGAGCGCTTCTACCGGATCCCCGGCACGCGGGAGAGCGGCGCCGGCCTCGGGCTGGCGATCGTGAGCCAGATCGCGGAGGCGCACGGCGCGACCCTCCACCTGCTCGACGGCGCGGGAGGGCGGGGCCTGCGCGTCGAGCTGCGCTTCCCGCCGGCCGCGTGAAAGCGTCCCGACAGGATCGCGCGTGCATCGTGCCGGCATCGGGCGCCTCGGGCCCGGTGGGCCTCCCCGAGGATCGCGGCTTCTCGCGGAGAGGATCGCATGCGCGGCACCCTCGGGTACTTCAGGAACTCGCTCGTCTTCACGGCCGCGGGGCTCGCCGTCGCCGCGCTCGTGGGCTGGTACTACCACCGGACCGCGGCCGGCGTGGCGGGCACCCTCTTCATCGTGGCCGTGCTCGGCGTCCTCGAGACCTCGCTGTCGTTCGACAACGCGGTGGTGAACGCGACCGTGCTGCGGGACATGTCGCCGGTCTGGCGGAGGCGGTTCCTCACCTGGGGCATCGCCATCGCGGTGTTCGGGATGCGGATCCTGTTCCCGCTCGCTGTCGTGAGCGCGGCGGGCGCGGATCGGGCCGGTCGAAGCGCTCCGGCTCGCCGCGCTCCGGCCCGCGGAGTACGCGCGGATCCTCGCGAGCGCCCACGCGATGCTCGGCGCCTTCGGGGGCGCGTTCCTGGGAATGGTCTGCCTCCGGTACTTCTTCGACGCGGAGAAGGACGTCCACTGGATCGGCGTGGTGGAGCGCCGGCTCGCGCGGCTCGGCAAGACCGAGGCGATCGACCTCGGCCTCGTGCTGATCACGCTCCTGATCGTCTCGCGGCTCCTCCCCGCTCACCACGGCCCGGCGTTCCTCGCGGCCGGCGCCCTCGGGCTCGTCACCTTCATCGCCGTCGACGCCATCGGGGCGGCGATGGAGGTCTCCCCGGAGCACATGCACGACGTGCATCGGGCGAGCGCGGCGAGCTTCCTCTACCTCGAGGTCCTCGACGCGAGCTTCAGCTTCGACGGCGTCATCGGCGCCTTCGCCCTCACGAACAACCTCTTCGTGATCGCCGTCGGCCTCGGCATCGGCGCGATGTTCGTGCGGAGCCTCACGGTGATGCTCGTCGAGCGCGGCACGCTCGAGTCGTTCCGCTACCTCGAGCACGGCGCCTTCTGGGCGATCGGCGCGCTCGCGACCCTGATGGTGGCGGGAACCCTGGTGGACGTCCCCGAGGCGGTGACCGGGCTCGTCGGTGCGCTGCTCATCGGGCTCTCGGTCTGGTCCTCCGTCCGGGACCGCGCGCGAAAAAGCGCCGAGCGCGAAGGCGCGCCGGCCGCGCCGGTCCAGCCGCAGTGACGGCGGCACCGCCGGTGTCGCGAGCGCTGGCGTGTCCGAAAACCCGTTGCTACGACCGACCTCGCCCCTGTAGCGTGGCCGTTCACATGCGGTCCGGGCGCCGTGGAGCGGAGGTCCGCTCCCATTGCCCACTGGCAGAGGGGGATCGACGCATGCGGCGAGCTTGGACGCTGGGCGTGGCGATGGGCCTGGGCGCGGTCGTGGCGTGTGGCGGGTCGTCCACGCCGAGCACGACGGTCACGGGATCGCGCCTCGTCACTTACTGGAAGGACGACGGATCGGTGGTCGCCCAGCCGCCCCCGGATCTCGCCCAGACCGCGGTGTCCGCGCTGGTGCAGGAGGGCGCTGGCTGGCGCGAGGCGCCCGGCACGATCGCGGCCGACGGCACCTTCACCATCCCCGACGTGGGGACCGGGAATTACACGCTGCGCGTCGTGCTGCCGAACACCCCGCCGCGCTACTACCCGGAGTCGTCGCGGCACATCGATCTCGGGACGGATCTGGTCGGGCGTCCGACGCGGCCCCTCGCGACCCAGAGCACGCTCGTCACGTTCTCGCTGTCGAACCTCGAGCCCTGGGCGACCGGCGACGGGCTGACGCTGATCTCGACCGGCGCCCGCCTCAACACGAGCGTCCCGGCTGCCCCGATCGCAGGCGCGACCTCGGTCGAGTACGCCCTGGACTTCCTGAACCGCCCGCTCCCGGAGGCCGGCGACCAGGGCTGGGTGCTGCAGACCACGCACCTCGTGGCCGGCCCGCGCGCGGTGCCCTGCACGGCGGTCGTCCGCAGCGCGGCGGTCGCCACGAGCGCGTCGCTGCCGGACGGCGGCTCCGTCACCCTGCCGCTCGCGCTCTCGACAGCGCCGCAGGCCACGGTGACGGCCGACGTCCGGCGATCGCAGTTCGCCGCGCTCCTCCCGGAGCTCGCGCCCGGCGGGACCGCCACGATCAGCGCCTTCAACGTCGCCGTCCGCGCGGTGCCCCGCGACTTCTCGGTGTACTACGCCCCCTTCTACGCCTCGCTGCTCACCGCCAGCCTGCCGGCGGGCACGGACGACGTCGACCTGGGCACCGTCTCGTACGCCCGGCCGTTCCCGACGTGGTTCACCGAGGTCCGGGCGGTGGAGTGGCTGGTCACGATGCAGATCCCCGCCGCGCTCGGCGCCTCGGCCGGGTCGATCACCTTCCAGGCGAGCCGCATCGAGCGGCTCGCCGGCGCGCCGTCGGTCATCGTGCCCACGCTCGGCCCGGCGCGGCAGCCGCGCATCGCCGGCCTCGACGCGCTCCAGGCGCAGGCGGGCGTGGGGCTCACGCCGACGCTCTCCTGGTCGCGCCCGGCGCTCGGCGCGGCGAGCCGGTACAGCGTCACCGTCTGGGAGCTCGGGGGCAGCGTGCCCGTCTCGCGAGGCTCGCTCGTGGTGACGGGGACCTCGGTCGTCCTGCCACCGGCGCTCCTCGAGCCGGGCAAGGTGTACTTCGCCGGGATCACGGCCGTGTCGGAGCCGGGCTGGGACCCGGCGGCGCCGTATCGCTACGCCGCTCCCCGGGAGCTGGTCCCGTTCGTCACCGCGCCGTTCAGCCCGTGAGGCGAACGAACCGGGCCGCGCGTCGTACTATCCTCGCAGTGGCCGATCGCCTCGACCGCCCGACAAGGAGCCGCCTCGTGACCTCGAACCCCGCCCTCGCGCTCGCCGTCCTCCTCGCCGCCTCGTCCGCCGCCGCCGCCCGGGCCGGAGAGGACGCGGCGGCTCCCGCCGCTCGCCCGGTCGCGCGCGATCTGGACGCCGCCGACCGCCTCGCGAAGTGCTCCGCCGCGTACGTGACGCAGTACCGGATCATGGAGGCGGCCGGGAAGAAGCTGGACAAGCTCGCCGCAGCGTCGGAGCGGTTCTACGACGCGGCGATCGCCCGGTCCGACGAGAACCACACGAAGGCGCGGTTCACGGTGCACTACAAGGCGTACCTCGCGCTGAACGCCGAGGTCACGAAGGCGGCGAAGGCCACGCCGGAGGATGCGCCGGCGGCCGCCGCGAAGTTCACCGCCACGCTGAACGCGGACTTCGACGCGTGCGACGCGCTCGAGAAGAAGCTCGAGCCGGCGCGCAAGGACTGAGCCATGTTCCGGTCGATGATCTTCGCCGCGGCGACGATCCTCGTCGTCGCCGGCACCGTCGCGCGCGCCGAGGACCGGTCGCCGGTCGAGCCGCTCGGCGCGCTCGTGGGCACATGGGACGCGGAGGGCGGCGGCACGCCCGGGCAGGGCGCCGGGACCGTCGCGTTCACGCGGGAGGTCGGCGGCCACGCCGTCGTTCGCCGGAACGCCGTCACGTACCCGGCGACGGATGGGCGGCCTGCCTCGACCCACGAGGACCTCCTCGTCCTCCACGCCGAGGGCACCGCGCTGAAGGGCCTCTACGTCGACGGGGAGGGCCACGTCATCCACTACGCCGCCGCGCCGGGGGCGGCGCCGGGCACGCTGGTCCTCCTGAGCGAGCCTGGCCCCGGGCCGCGGTTCCGGCTCACGCACGACTGGCGGACGGCGGGGGAGCTCCGGATCGTCTTCGAGATCGCGCCACCCGGCTCCCAGAGGTTCAAGGTGTACGCGGAGGGGCGCGCGACGCGGCGGCGCGGTCCCTGACCCGGCCACGGCTCGACGAAGCACCTCCGCCGCGCAGCGCTACCGCAGGCCCCGGCAGGCGAGGTGCGCGACGCGCGGCCTCCCTCCGCTCGTGGGTCACTCTCTTCCCGCGAGCAGGTTGCGGCGCGCGTCGCTCCCGGACACAAGACTCGCCGGAACAGGAGGGCTCGACATGCGGGACCATGCGCGGAGCCTCGTGCGGCTCGGGATGACCTTGTTCCTGGTCGGCCTCCTGACGGGGCTCGCGATCCAGCCGATGGTCAACCCGCGGGCGGGGCTGGCCGCCCATCTCGAGGGCGTGCTGAACGGGATCTTCGTCATCGTGGTCGGGCTGGCCTGGAAGGAGCTCGGCCTCGGGGAGCGGGCCGCGCGCATCACCTTCGCGCTGCTCGTGTTCGGGACCTGGGCGAACTGGGCCACCACCACCGCCATCGGGATCCTCGGCACCTCGAAGGCGACCCCGATCGCCGGCGCCGGGCACTCCGGGACGCCGCTCGCCGAGAACGCGGTGCTCGCGATGCTGGCGCTCGTGACGGTGGCGATGGTGGCGGCCTGCGGAACCATGGCGTTCCGGCTGTGGCGGCGGTGACGCGGGCGGGACTTTTCCGGGCACGCCGTGCGTTGCGAAGGAGGCGACGCGGTGGCAGCATCGCCCGCGCCCGGATCCCCGCGGCGACGAACGGCCGGCGGGCAGGAAGCCCCCGGGCCTCCGCCGCGGGGCGATCCGCTCCAGGAGCTTCACGAAATGCACCCGTTCTCCCCGGCCCAGCTGGTCGGGTACCTCGCCCTCGTCCTCGGTGTCACCGCCTTCCTCCAGCGCGACGACCGCCGGCTGAAGCTCCTGGTGTCGGCCGAGTCGTTCGTCTACGTCGTGCACTTCGCGCTCCTCGGCCGCCCGCCCGCGGCGTCGAGCGCGGCGGTGTCAGCGGTGCGGACGCTGGTCGCGGTGCGGTACCGGTCGGCGTGGCTCGCCGTGGCGAGCGTCGCCGTCAACGCGGTGCTCGCCCTCGCGCTCTCGACGCACGGCGCCGGGTGGCTCCCGGTGATCGGGTCCTGCCTGGGAGCCGTCGCGGTCTTCACGCTCGAGGGCGTCCCGATGCGGCTCGTCCTGCTCACGAGCACCGCGATGTGGCTCGCGAACAACGTCGTGAGCCGCTCCGTCGGCGGCACGATCCTCGAGTCGCTCATCGCGGCCACGAGCATCTCGACGATCATCCGCATGACCCTCGCGCCGGACGCGGTGAACGGCGAAGGCGCGACTTCGAAGCCCGAAGGCGTCGCCCTGTAGCGAGCGCTCTCCCCCCGGTCTCCCGATCGACGTTCCCGCACCCGGGCACGCCCCCGGAAGACGTGCCGCCGTCCATGGCGCCGCCTTAGACCAGGGCTCACTCTCGAGCCTGGAGCGCGCGATGGATCTGCACCTGTCCGGGAAGGTCGCGGTGGTCACCGGCGCGAGCAAGGGCATCGGGCTCGCGATCACGCAAGCGCTCGCGAGCGAGGGCGTGTCCGTCGCCGCCGGTGCGCGCCGCGCGACGGGCGAGCTCTCGGAGCTCGCCGCCGCCTCGAAGGTCCACCCCGTCGCGGTGGATCTGAGCACGCCGGACGGCCCCGCGCGGCTCGTGGACGAGGCGGTCTCCACCTTCGGCGGCCTGGACATCCTCGTGAACAACGCGGGCGCGGTCCGTCCCCGGCTCGGCGGGTTCGCGTCGATCACCGAGGAGGACTGGGCCACGACGATGGCGATCAACTTCTTCGCCGCCGTCCGCACCACGCGGGCCGCGCTGCCCCACCTCCTCCGCCGCGGAGCGGCCACCATCGTCACGGTGAGCTCCGTGAACGCGTTCCTGCCCGACCCACTCGTCCTCGACTACTGCGCCGCCAAGGCCGCGCTGACGAACTTCTTCAAGTCGCTCTCCAAGGAGGTCGGCCCCCGCGGCATTCGCGTGAACACGGTCAGCCCCGGCCCCGTCTCGACCGCCCTGTGGCTCGGCGACGAGGGCGTGGCCGCGACCGTCGCCCGGGCGAGCGGCGGCGAGGCCGACACGGTCGCGAAGCAGGCCGCCAGCGGCTCCGTGACCGGCCGGTTCACCCGGCCGCAGGAGGTCGCCGATCTCGTCGTGCTGCTCGCGAGCGACCGCGCCGGCAACGTGACCGGCTCCGACTTCGTGATCGACGGCGGGCTCGTCACGACGCTGTGAGCGGCCGGGGCGGGAGCCGATGATGCCAGCCCGGCCGCCGCCGGTGCTCGTGCGCTACGGGCAGCCCGCCGGCCGGTGGGTGCTGCTCGCGACCGTGCTCGGCTCCGGGCTCGCGTTCGTCGACGGCACGGTCGTCAACGTCGCGCTGCCGCGGATCGGCACGAGCCTCGACGCGAACGCGGCCGAGCTCCAGTGGACGGTGAACGGCTACACGCTGAGCGTCGCGTCGCTCATCCTGCTCGGCGGGTCGCTCGGCGATCGGTACGGACGTCGCCGGGTCTTCGTGGTCGGCGTCGCCTGGTTCGCCGCGGCGTCGCTCCTGTGCGGGCTCGCGCCCGACGTCGACGTGCTCGTCGCCGCGCGCGTGCTGCAGGGCGTCGGGGGCGCCCTGCTCACGCCGGGCGCCCTGGCGATCCTCGAGGCGTCGTTCGAGCCGCAGGATCGGGCGAGGGCGATCGGGGCCTGGTCCGGGCTGGGCGGCATCGCCGGCGCGGCCGGGCCGTTCCTCGGCGGCTGGCTCGTCCAGGTCGCGACGTGGCGCCTCGTCTTCCTCGTCAACGTCCCGCTCGCGGCGGTGGTCGTCGCGGTCGCGCTCCGGCACGTGCCGGAGACGCGGAACCCCGCCGCGACACGCCGGCTCGACCTCGCGGGCGTCGTCACCGGCGCGACCGGCCTCGCCGGGCTCACGTACGGGTTCACCGCGTGGCCGGCCCTCGGCCCGACCGCTCCGGAGGTCCTCCTCGCGCTCGGGCTCGGCCTCCTCGGGATCGCCGGGTTCGTGCTCGCCGAGCGGCGCTCGGCGAACCCGATGCTCCCGCTCGAGGTGTTCGCGTCGCGCGCGTTCGTGGCCGCGAACCTGGTCACGTTCGCGGTCTACGCCGCGCTCGGCGGCGTGTTCTTCCTCGTCGGCCTCGAGCTGCAGATCGTCGCCGGCTTCTCTCCCCTCGAGGCCGGGGCCGCCCTGCTCCCGGTCACCGCGGTGATGCTCCTGCTCTCGGCGCGCGCGGGCGCCCTCGCGCAGCGCGTCGGCCCGCGGCTGCCGATGACGGCGGGGCCGCTCGTCTGCGCGGGCGGGCTGCTGCTCCTCGCCCGCGTCGGCGCGCACGCCTCTTATCTGCGCACCGTCTTCCCCGGCGTGACGACGCTCGGGCTCGGCCTCTCCCTCACCGTCGCGCCGCTCACCGCCACCGCGCTCGGCTCCCTCGACGATCGGCACGCCGGGATCGCGAGCGGCGTCAACAACGCCGTCGCCCGGGCGGCCGGCCTGCTCGCGGTGGCGGTCCTGCCCCTCGCCGCCGGCCTCGGCTCCGCCCGCCTGACCGACCCCGCCGCCCTCGCGCCCACCTTCCGGGTCGCGATGGTCCTCTGCGCGGGCCTCCTGCTCGCCGGCTCCGCGATCGCATTCGCGAGCCTACCTGCCGGAGCCGCCGGCGCGGCGACCCCATCCGCGCCGCTCCCCGGAAGCCCCGTCCGCTTTCACTGCGCCATCGGCGGACCACCGCTGCAGCCCCGACGACCGCGCCCGCCCCGGGAAGCCTGACGGAAGTGGCGCGCCATCCGGGCGCACCCGTCCCGGAGCATCCCCGAGCCCCCGGTGTTGCACGATCCAGGCGGTCGCGGTCCTATGTCTCGAGGCGGACACGACCAACGCCTCGAGGAGTCCCGATGCCGACCCGATTCGTCCTCGCCGTCCTCGTCCTCGCCCTCGCCGCCTGCACCGAGAAGGGCCACGGCGTCACGCCGCTGCCGAGGACGACGGCCATCGACGCGCACCCGGTCCTCGCCCGGTTCACCTCCTGCCCGGAGCTCGAGAAGACGATCGAGGACGGCCTCGTGCTCCAGATGCGGAGCATCCTCGAGCAGTCGCGCGTCGGGTTCTACCCGGGCGGGCCGCTCGGCGCGGGCGGCCCCGCCGCCGCCCCGGCGCCCACGGCGGGGCCGTCGTCCTACACGACGACGAACTCCCAGGTCGAAGGCGTGGGCGAGGCGGACTTCGTCCAGAACGACGGGACGCGAATCGCCGCGCTCGCGGACAAGAAGCTCCACCTCGCGCGGAGCTGGCCGCCCGAGGCGCTCGCGGTGACCGCCTCCCTCGAGATCGAGGGCTGGCCCCACGATCTCTTCCTCGCCGGCGATCGCGTCGTCGTCTTCAGCGCGGTGTACGTCCCGCGCGCGCTCGAGGGCGAGCACCTGGCCTGCCCCCTCGCGCCGGGCGGCGGCGCCACGGCGGTCGGCGGCGACTTCACGTGCGGTTACTGGTCCCACGACGTCGTGAAGATCACGACCGTCGACGTCTCCGACCTCGCGGCGCCCCGGGTCACCTCCGAGGTGTACCTGCCCGGCAGCTACGTCTCCGCGCGCAGGATCGCCGACCGCGTCCGGCTCGTGCTCTCCGACACGCTGCCCTTCCCCGACGGCGTGTCGTTCTGGCCGGCGATCTCGCCCGGCGCCAGCCCGTCGGAGCGGGACGCGGCCTTCGCGGAACTCGCCGCGAAGAACGAGGCGCTCATCCGCGCCCGCACGCTCGACGACTGGCTCCGCCGCGGCACCGTGAAGCGCCCCGGCGCCGCGGACGTCGATCTCGGATACGCCTGCACCGACTTCGCGCAGGGCTCGGGGCCGGTCCGTCCCGGTATCCTGACCGTCGCCACCTTCGACGTCCCGTCGTCCTCGCTCGTGAGCCGCACCTCCGTGCTGGCCGAGCCCGGCGTCGTCTACGCCTCCGCGTCCACGCTCTACGTCGCGGCGCAGCACTGGTGGTGGTGGCCCGAGCCGGGGCAGCGCGACGCGACGTACCTGCACGCGTTCGACCTCACGGATCCGGACCGCGCCGGATACGTCGGCTCCGGCGTGGTGGACGGATCCGTCCGCGACCAGTACGCGCTCGACGAGCACGAAGGTGCGCTGCGCGTCGCGACGACCGTCTCCGCGCGCGTCGACGACGGCACGCAGTGGGGGCGCGTCGAGACCGCCGGCCGCGTCTCGGTGCTCGCGCCCGAGGCGGGATCCCTGAAGCTCGTCGGCGAGACGCCGGCCTTCGGCGCGAACGAGCGCCTCTTCGGGACGCGCTTCGCCGGGACGCGCGGGTTCGTCATCACCGCGCGCCAGATCGATCCGCTCTTCACCTTCGACCTGTCCGACCCCGCCGCGCCGGCGCTCGTCGGCGAGCTGGAGATGCCTGGCTTCATCTCCTACCTGCACCCGATCTCGGACACTCACCTCCTGGGCGTCGGCATGGAGGTCGCCGCAGGCGGTGGGCCGAGCCAGGTGAAGGTCGCGCTCCTCGACGTCACCGATCTCGCCCACCCCGCCGCGGTCTCCACGGTGCTCGTCGGCGAGGGCTGGTCGTGGTCCGAGGCGCTGTGGGACGCGAAGGCGTTCACGTGGCTCGGCGCCCGCAGCCTGCTCGCCATCCCGTTCGCGGACTGGAGCTCCACGGAGCTCACCTCGGACCTGCGCCTCTTCCAGGTCGATCCGTCGACCGGGATCACGCCGGCAGGCCGGCTCTCGATGGCCGACGTCTACGTGTCCGCCTCCGGCCCGGGGTGGAGCTGGAGCTGGTCGCCCTACGTGCGGCGCAGCATCCTCGCGGACGACTGGGTGTACGCGGTGAGCGACGCCGGCATCCGGTCCGCGAAGGTGTCGGACCTGCCGGCGTGGCTCGCGACCGTCGAGTTCCCGCCGTACCAGTACTGACGGCCGCCACGCTCGGCCTTCGCCCTCACCGCCTCCTCGCACGGCCGCTCGTCGAGGCGGCTCGTGGTTGCCGCCGGCGAGGTAGACGAGAAGATTCACCGGGTGATCCACGACGGGCCGAGCATGGAGGGGCAGCAGGCCGAGCCCGGGCTGCAGCTGCACGAAGAGCTGCCGGCCGCTCAGGTCGAGGCGGGCCTCCGGCGGTGCACCGAGCTCTTCGACTTCGCGCCGATCGGCTACCTCGCGATCGACGCCGGGGGGGCCATCCGCGACGCGAACCTCGCCGCCGCGCGGCTGCTCGGGACGGAGCGTGCCGGGCTCCCGGGGCAACGCTTCGCCGCGTTCCTCTCCGCGCCCGACGCAGCCGCGTTCGACCGGTTCCTCGAGGACGTGCTCGGGCCCGCCGGAACCGAACCCGGCTGTGCCTGCACGCTCGAGCTCGTCCGGGAGTCTCGCGACGCGGCGCACGTCCGGTTGACGGCCACGCCTCTCGGCGGCACCTCGCCGCTCGCCCTGGTCGCCGCGGAGGACGTCACCGCGCAGAAGCGCGCCGAGGACGCGCTCCACGAGGAGACCCGGCGGAAGGACGAGTTCCTGGGGGCGCTGTCGCACGAGCTCCGCAACCCGCTCGCTCCCATCCGGAACGGCCTCACCTTGCTGGCCCGAGCGCCCGCCGGCGGAGAGCAGGCGCGCAAGGCGCTCGCGATCATCGACCGGCAGGTCGAGCACCTCGCCCGGATCGTCGACGGCCTCATGGACGTGACGCGGATCGCCCGGGGCAAGGTGAGCCTGAATCGGGAGCGCGTCGAGCTCGGCGACCTCGTCCGGCGCACGCTGGAAGACCACCGCGCGACCTTCGAGGCGAGCGGGATCGCCCTGGAGAGCCGGCTGCCCCGCGACCGGTGCTGGGTGGACGTCGACGCGACGCGGGTCGCGCAGGCGCTCGGGAACCTGCTCGGGAACGCGGCGAAGTTCTCCGTCCATGGCGGCCGCGTCGACGTGGTCGTCCAGCGCGACGGCCAGGCCGCCGCCGTCAGCGTGCGCGACACCGGGGTGGGCGTCGCGCACGAGCTCCGCGAGCGCCTGTTCGAGCCGTTCAGCCAGGGGCCGCAGCCGCTCGACCGGACGCGGGGCGGGCTCGGGCTCGGCCTCGCCACCGCGAAGGGCCTCGTCGAGCTCCACGGCGGGACCGTCTCGATGCACAGCGAGGGACCCGGGCACGGCGCCGAGTTCACCATCCGGCTCCCGACCGTGGACCCGCCCACGGGCTCGCTCGGCGAGCACGTGCCCGGCCCGCCGCACCGCCGCCGCGTGCTCGTCATCGACGACAACGAGGACGGCGCCAGCACGCTCAAGGAAGTCCTCGAGCTGAGCGGACACGAGGTTCGCGTCGCCGTCGACGGTCCGTCCGGGATCGCGCTGGCCCACGCGTTCGATCCGGACGTCGTCCTCTGCGACATCGGGCTCCCGGGGATGGACGGGTACGACGTCGCGCGCGCGCTCCGGGCCGACGACACGACCCGGCGCGCCTACCTCATCGCGCTGAGCGGTTACGCGCTCCCGGACGATCTCCGCCGCGCGCGGGATGCCGGATTCGACCGGCACCAGGCGAAGCCGCCGACGATCGAGAGCCTGGATCGGCTCCTCGAGGAGAGCCCCTTCCCCCATGGGTAGCGCCGCACCCTCCAGCGAGGACCCGGGCGCTCGGCGTCGCGGAGCCGAGCGAGCGCGCCGACGTTCCGGGCGCCGGAGCGGGTGGTGTATTTTCGCGGTCCGGTGACGTCACCTGCCGAACCTCCCGAGCTCCTGCCGCGCGTCGGCGCGTACCTCGCGCGGCTGCCCTCGGGCGTCGCATCGCATCCGGAGTGCGTCGCGAGGGCGTCGCTCCTCCGGGTCTCGCTCTCGGAACGACCGCTCGCGCGCGAGCACGTCGACGCCCTTCCCGCCCCGGTGCGGCAGCTCGTGGCATGTCCTCCCCTCGACGCGGAGTGGGTCTCGGACGTGCACCTCGTGTGCGTGCTGTTCGCGATCGCGGACGCACACGGGATGAGCGACGAGGGCTACCTGTCCTGGATCGGCGAGCTGAACGCGCGGATGTTCAGGACGACGTTCCGGCACCTCATGACCGTCGCCTCCCCTGAGCAGCTCGTCGATCAGGTGGCGGAGCGCTGGGGCGTGTTCCACCGCGGCAGCTCGCTCGCCGTCACGCGGCAGGGCCCCGGGAACGCGCTCGTCCACCTCGCGTTCCCGCCGCGCCTCTTCCACGGCCTCGCGGTCCGCCAGTTCGCTCCCGTGTGGCAGGCGGCGCTGCAGATCGCGGATCCGACGAGCCGGGTCGACCTCGTCGCGAGCGATGACGTGACCGCCCGGTTCGCCGCTCGCTGGCGCGCCTAGGTCGCCCGGTCAGGACCTCAGGACGCCGGAACGCCGCCCGCGTCGCCGATGCGCTCCTCGAGGCACGAGCTCCGGGCACCACGCCTCACGACCCGTGCGCGTGCGCTCCAGCGAGCACGACGAGGCCGGGCGACGGCGAGGGTGCCGCCCGCCCGGCCGCGCAGGCAGGTCACGCCTTCGCCTTCTCGCCGGCCTTCAGCTCGGCCTTCAGCTCGATCTTCTTCGGCTTCACCTCGGGCCTCTTCGGGATGCTCACGGTGAGGACGCCGTTCTTCAGCTCGGCCTCGGCGTGCTCCGCGTCGACACCCTCCGGCAGCGTGAACGACCGCGTGAAGCTGCCGTAGCTGCGCTCGTACGCGTAGTACCGCTCACCCTCCTCCTTCTTCTCCTCCTCGCGCTTGCCGGTCACCATGAGGCGCGCCCCAGTGAGCGAGATCTCGAGGTCCGGCTCGCGAACGCCGGGCAGATCCGCCTTGAAGACGTACGCGTCCTTGGTCTCCTTCACCTCGAACGAGGGCACGAACGCGAGCTCGTGCCGGCCGAGCATTCCGAGCTCCCGGAACGGCTCCCAGCGCATCACGTCGCGCATCAGCTCGAAGGGATCGAAGAAGCGCGACGGCTCCATCGATCCGGATTCCGTCCTGCGAATCAGGTTCGCCATGATCGCTCCTTTCCGTGCCCACGACAGACACTGCGCGACACGCGCGGGGTCGCGCCGCGGCACCCAGCGGAGCCGGCGGTCTCGCGATCGCGGGGAAGACAGAACCCTCCGCGACGCGGGCCGGGTTCCATCCGTGCAGTAACGCGTCCCTGCGCCTCGTCAAGCACGCGCGGGGGCGACGCGAACGGGCGCGCCATGAGCGCGCAACAGCGCACGCAGGCGCGCGGGCCGGCTCGACGGTCGTCCGCCGGCCCGCGCTGCGGGCGGCTCAGCGCGCGCCGGCCTCGACCGCGTCCGCGACCGCGTTCGCCCACGAGGGCGTCGCGCCCGCCGCGAGCATGACCGTGGTGCGGGTCCCGACGAGCCGGGCGGTGTAGCTGAACTTCTGCCCGCAGCCGCTCATCGTGCCGCTCGCGTCGAGGGTCAGCGTGCCGGAGCTCAGGCTCCCCGTGCCGCGGTCGTAGGTCACCGTCACGGCGCTGCAGCCGGTCACCGACATCGGCGGGCAGGCCCGCGGGTCCAGCCGGAACGTGGACGCGCTCGTGACGATTGCGGTGACCGACGACAGGTCGGTGCAGAAGTCGCCGAGCTCGAGCCGGTTCGCGGCGGGCGAGGTGATGGTCTGGAGGACCGTCGACGTGCTGCTGGTCCCGTCTGCCGTGATCGTGAACGGACCGGTCCAGGTCCCGGTGAAGTTCGAGGCGTAGTCCTGGTCGAGGACGGGGTCTCCGCCGCTCTTCCCCCCCGAGCACGCGAGCAGCGCGGTGAGCCCGAGCCCGACGAACAGTCTCTTCATGTCGTTCCCCCGAAGGCCGTGATGGCCCGTCAGGGGAGCATGGACCGGACGTGAACACGCTTACATGACGCACGTCACGAACGGAGGTGCGACATTTTGTACGGACGGTCACGCGTCGTAGCGGATGTCGCCGGCGCCGGCCGGAGCGTAGCCGGGGATGGCGCCCATCTCGCCGCGGAATGCCGCGCCCTGCGCCACCTCGCAGAGCCGGACGAGCCGCGCGTCCCCGTGATCCCGCGCCTTCACGATGAGGCCGCACGCCTCCGTCGCGAGCGGCGTGAACGAGAGCCCGGCGCGCTCGCCCCACGCCCGGGAGCCGAGGCTGACGTCGGCGCGGCCCGCGGCGACCGCGCAGGCCACGTCGAGGTGCGGGTCGAGGAGCAGCGCGCGGCGGTGGATCCGCTCCGGAGCGAGCCGCTCGCGGCGCAGGGCCGCGTCGAGGTGGGCACGCGGGGTGGCCGCGGCGCGAGCCGCAGCCGGGCGAGGTCCTCCGCCGGAGGTATAAAGTCGTGGCATATCGTTGCCTGTTGCGACCCCAGGGAGACCCGATGTCCCGCGTCCGCCTCCGCCTCGCCGTAGCCTGCGCCGTGCTCCCGGTCCTGACCGCGGCGCCCACGCGCGCGGAGGGGCCCCGCCGGACGGTGGCCGTCGCCGCGGCCGCGAACCTCAAGCCCGCGATGGACGCCCTCACGCGCGCGTTCGAGGCAGGTCACCCGGGCGTCACCGTCGCGGTGACCACCGGCGCGTCCGGCACGTTCGTGGCGCAGCTCCGGAGCGGCGCGCCGTTCGACGTGTTCTTCTCGGCGGACCGGGACTACCCGCGGCGCGTCGTCGAGCAGGGGCTCGCGACCGCGGAGGGCGAGGTCGTCTACGCCGTCGGCGCGCTCGTCGTCTGGACTGCGCCCGGGTCGAGCGTGGACGTCGGCCGCCGCGGGCTGGCCGCGCTCGCCGATCCGTCGGTGAAGCACGTCGCGATCGCCAACCCGGCGGTCGCCCCGTACGGCCGCGCCGCCGAGACGGCGCTGCGTGCGGCGGGCGTCCTCGACGCCGTGCGGGACCGGCTCGTCTTCGGCCAGAACGTGTCGCAGGCGGCGCAGTTCGCCGAGAGCGGCGCGGCGGACGCTGCGCTCATCCCGCTCTCGCTCGCGTCGTCGCCGCCGCTCGCGCGCGGCACGATCCACCCGGTCCCGCCGTCCTCGTACCCGCCGCTCGAGCAGTCGGTCGTGATCCTGAAGGCGGCCCGCGAGCCCGCGCTCGCGCGGGCGTTCGTCGCGTTCGTCACCGGACCGGAGGGGCGGGCGATCCTCGCGCGTTCCGGTTACGGGGTCCCGTAGATGATCGACCGGGCCGCCCTGGCGCTCAGCCTCGAGCTCGCGACGCTCACGACCCTCGCGCTCCTCGCGCTCGGGCTCCCAGTCGCCCACGCCCTCGCGACCTCGCGGTGGCGCTTCAGGTTCCTGCTCGAGGCGGTCGTCGCGCTCCCGCTCGTCCTGCCGCCGACGGTGCTCGGCTACTACCTCCTGCAGGGCCTCGGCCCGCACAGCCCGCTCGGCCGCGCCTACGAGGCCGTGCTCGGACGCAGGTTCCCCTTCTCGTTCGAGGGCCTCCTCGTCGCCTCGGTCCTCTACAGCTTCCCCTTCGCGGTGCAGCCCTTCGCCGCCGCGCTCGCGGCCGTCGACCCGCGGCTCGTCGAGGCGTCCCACGCCCTCGGCGCCTCGCGCCTCCGCACGTTCGTGCGCGTGATGGTCCCGCTCGCGTGGCCGGGCATCCTCTCCGGCGCGGTGCTCGCCTTCGCGCACACGATGGGCGAGTTCGGGGTGGTGCTCATGGTCGGCGGCAACCTCGCCGGGAGGACCCGGACGCTGTCCATCGCCCTGTTCGATCACGTCGAGGCCCTAGAGTACGACGCGGCGAACCGCACCGCCGCGCTCCTCCTCGCCCTCTCCTTCGCGGTGCTGGTCGTGGTCTACGGCCTGCAGCGCCGCCCGGCCTCCGCATGGACCGCGCGCTGAGCTTCGCCGTCGAGCGGCGGTTCCGCGGCGGCCCCGCCGTGTCCGCGCGCGCCGACCTGCCCCTCGCGGGCGGCCTCGTGACGGTGCTCTTCGGCCCGTCCGGCTCGGGCAAGACGACCGTGCTCCGCGCGCTCGCCGGCCTCGACCGGCCCGACGCGGGCCACGTCCGGTTCGACGGCGAGACCTGGTTCGACTCCGGGCGGCGCACCTTCGTCCCGCCGCAGCGGCGGCGCGTCGGGCTCCTCTTCCAGGAGCCGGCGCTGTTCCCGCACCTCTCGGTGGCGGCGAACGTCGCGTACGGGCTCCACCGCGAGCCGCGTGCCGGCCGCGACGCGCGCGTGGCGGCGGTGTCGGAGCGGGTCGGGATCGCCGACCTCCTGCGGCGCCGCCCGGGCGAGCTGTCCGGCGGCCAGCGCCAGCGAGTCGCCCTGGCGCGCGCGCTCGCGCCGTCGCCGCGGCTGCTCCTCCTCGACGAGCCGCTCTCCGCGCTCGACGCCCCGGCGCGGGCGGCGCTCCGCGGTGAGCTGCGCCGCACCCTCGAGGCGTCCGGGGTCCCGGCGGTCGTCGTCACGCACGATCGCGTCGAGGCGCTCGCGCTCGGCGACCGGATGATCGTCCTCGTGGACGGCACGGTCCGCCAGGTCGGCGCCGTGCAGGAGGTGTTCAGCGCGCCGGCGAGCGTCGCGGTCGCGCAGGTCGTCGGGACCGAGAACGTGATCGCGGTCCGGCTCGCGCGCCGGGTCGACGGCCTCGCCGTCGTGCGCGCCGGCACGGTCGAGCTCGTGGGCCTGGATCCCGGCGACCTCTCCGGCGACGCCTGGGCGTGCTTCCGGGCGGAGGAGATCGTGCTCGAGGAGGCGCCCGGCGCGCCGACCTCCGCGCAGAACCTCCTCCCCGGCGTGGTGACCCACCGCGTCGACGAGGGGCCCCTCGTGCGCGTGTCGCTCGACTGCGGCGTCGCGCTGGTCGCGCTCGTGACGCGGCCGGGCGCGGAGCGGCTGCGGCTCGCCCCGGGCCGGCCCGTCGCGGCGCTCGTGAAGGCCCCGTCGGTGCGGCTCGTCCCGCGGGGCTAGGCGCCCTCCCGGCGCGGCCGGGCGGCACGCCCCGTCACGACATCACGCGGGCGCGGCGCGCCGCTTAGCGGATCGGGGCAGCGCGAGGGCACCCGCGGCCGGGCTTCTCCGCCGCGCGCGCCCCGATCGCGACGGACTGAGCGCATGGCCGGCACCCCGAACACCGAGCGGGCCCGCGCGGCGGCGATCGCCGCGGCGGCCGCGCTGCTCGTGTTCGCCGCGGGGCTCGTGGCCTGGCGCTCGGCGCCGCTGCTCGCGCTCCTCCTCGTGGCGCTGCTCTTCGCCGTGCCGCTCAGGCGCGCCGTCGCCTGGCTCGAGCGCGCCGGCCTCCCGCGCGTGGCGGCGGCGCCGCTCGTCATCCTGGCCGCGCTCGCGGCGATGACGGCGATCGGGTTCGCGGTGCTTCGCCCCGCCGCGCTGCAGGGCGCCGACCTCGTCGCGGCCATCCCCTCGCTCGTCGACGCGCTCCGGCGCTCCGCCCGCACCGCCGCCGCCTTGGAGTGGCTCGGCGGCGACGCGGCCCTCGCACGCCTGCGCGAGAGCCTCCCCTCGCTCGCCGGCGGCGCCCTCGGGGGCGCGGCGTCGGCGGCGAGCGGCGTCGCCGGGTTCGTCGGGGAGGCCGCGACGGTCCTCGCCGCCGCCATCCTCTTCGTCGCGATCCGCGAGTCGCCGCTCGACGCCGCGGCGCGGCTCGCGCCCGCGTCGCACCGGGCGCGCTGGATCTCCGTCGCGGACCGGCTGGAGGAGCGGCTCGCGGGCTACCTCACCGGGCTCGCCGCGATCGTGGCGCTCCGGGCGGCCGCGTCCGTCGCCGCCCTCGCGCTCCTCGGGATCCCGTTCTTCCTGCCGCTCGCGCTCCTCGCCGCGGCGACGGTGCTCGTCCCCTACCTCGGCGCGGTGGTCCGCTTCGCGGTGCTCGTCGCGGTGGCGCTCGCCGCCGGCGGCTTCGGGGTCGCCGGCGCGACGCTCGCGTTCCTGCTCCTGTACGACGTGGTCGAGAACGCCGTCCTGTCGCCGCTCGTCTACCGCCGGACGATGGACCTCTCCCCGCTCGAGCAGTTCCTCGCGGTGCTCTTGCTCGGGTACCACGGCGGCGCCGCCGGGGCGGTGCTCGCGCTTCCGCTCGCGGCGGCGGTCCACACCGTGGTCACCGAGGCGCGCCGGGCGCCAGCCGCGCGGCCGCTCCCGGCGGAGCCGCCGCAGTCGGCGTCCGGTCCGGGCGCCGGCACGCGCGCGAGGTGAGCGCCGCGCGGCCGCCGCCCGCCCGCATCACGGGAAGAGGGTGAGCCGGACACCACCCTGGATCGTGGTGTGGATCCCTCCGCCGGTGGACGTCTGCATCCCGGACGCGTCCTCGAGGTGCATGAACTCGCCCCAGGCGACGGAGGCGTACAGCCCGACGCCGATCACCGCGTTCGAGCGGAAGTCGACGCCGCCCGCGAGCCTGAAGTACTCGCGGCCGGTGTACTGGACCAGGTCCGAGCCGCCGTTCGTCGTGATCGACGCGAACTCCCAGCCGGTGCCGATGGACAGCCACTTGGCGGCCGGCGACGCGGGCTCCCACGTGTGCCGGAGCTGGAGCCCGATCCGGCCGGCGACGCCGGAGCAGTCGAGCCCCTGCGCCGCGCAGGCGTCGCGGACCGGGCCCGCGGGATCACCGGCGCCGACGTCCATGTAGACGCCGAGCCCGATCGCGGGAGTGAGGCGGAGGCCGCCGTCGAGCGAGAAGTGGAGCTGCGGCTCGAAGTCGTCGCCCATCGCGACGCCGTGGCGCGCCTCGCCGCCGAAGAACGTCGCGCCGACCCCGATCGAGCCCCAGAGCGGCACGAACGGCGGGTTCTCGCGCCGGCCATAGGCCGGCGCCGGCTGGTACGGCGGGGGCTGCGGCGGGGGGGCGTAGACCGGGGGCGGCGCGTAGGGAGGGGGGCGCGGCGGCTGGTACGGCGGCGGCGCCGCAGTCGTCGGGCGCGGCGGCGCGGTGCGCCGGCGCGACACCGAACCGTCCGCGTACTCGATGCGCGCGATCTCCTCGCGCGCGTAGCGCCGGACGGTCCCGTCGAGGAGGCGGATCGTGACGTCGTGGCGCGGCGTCTCCTCGAGGACCGTGCCGCGCACGCGGCCGCCATTCAGGAAGACGACCGTGTCCACCGGCGCCGGTGCCTCCGGACCCGCGGGGCGGGCGGTGCCTGCCTCGTCGCGCGGCGTCGGGGGCGGCGGCGCCTGCACCGGGGGCGGTTGCGCCTGGGCCGGCGACGTCTCCCAGGACGGCGGGGCCGGGGCCGGCGCGGCGGCGCCAGGGTCTGGGGTCTGCCCTGCGAGAAGGGCGGCGAATACAGCGGCGAGCATCGTGCCTCCGTGGCTTGGCGAGCGGCCTTCCTTGCCTCGATCGGCTCGATAGCGAATAGCGTGCCGCGCGAGAATCCCGCGTCACTCCAGCGTTTCTTGCGTCGGCGCTGCCCGCCGAGGGGCCCACCTGTGGCACCGGATTCACGCCTCCGGCCACCCCGGCGCACGCTCGCGCCTCGCGAGACGCGGCCCTCGGCAGGCAGGTGTGTGACCTCGCCCCGCGCGCCAGGTTGACGTGATGATCCCGACGGCCGCGCTCCTCGTCGGCGCCCTCGCCCTGGCCCCTCCCGCCCCCGGCGCCCCCGACCCCGCGCCCGATCCCGTCATCTACACGCTCCACCCGGCGGTCGACGGGACGGTCCTCGCCCTCTCCGCGCTGACGATCGCCGTCCCCTCCCTCTTCGCGAGCGAGCTCATCCACGAGCGCTGCCCCTGCGATCCGTCGAGCGTGAACGCCTTCGACCGGCACGCGATCGGGAACCACTCGCACGCCGCGGACGTGACGAGCGATCTCACGGTCGCGCTCGCCATGGCGGGGCCGCCGGTGGTCGAGCTCGTCGCCGTCCACGGGTCGCGCGCGATCGCGACCGACCTCGTCGTCTTCGGCGAGGTCCTCCTCGTGAACGGCGCGCTCGTCGAGATCGCGAAGTACACCGTCCAGCGGCCGCTCCCGCTCACCTACGCGGGCGACCCCGCCCTCGTGTCCTCTCCGGGAGGCTACCGCTCCTTCTACTCCGGCCACACCTCCACCGCGTTCGCGGCGCTGTCCGCCGGCGCGTTCACGCTGGGTCAGCGGCGCGGCGAGCGCGGCTGGCCGTGGCTCGTCGTCGCCGGCGTCGGCGCGAGCGTCGGGGTCGAGCGCGTCCTCGGCGGCCGCCACTTCCCGACGGACGTGATGGTCGGCGCCGTGATGGGGACGCTCGTCGGCGTCGGCGTCCCCTGGCTGCACCTCGCGGCGCGGCCGGTCGCGCTCGTGCCGTCGCGGCGGGGCCTCGGCGTCGCGGTCGCGTTCTGAGGCGTCCTCGGCCGCGCGCCGCCGACGCGCTGCGGGCGGCCCTCGCTCGCTAGCCACGTCCTCGGCGGGAGCAGGCGCCATGGCCTTTTGCACGACCGGCCTCGCGTCCCGCGTGCGAGACGCACGGCACGGCCGCGGTGGGTCTCGGGCGATCCGCCGCGCCGTGGGGCCGACCTCGCGTGGCACCTCAGGTGCAGAGCTCCGGACGAGAGCGCGGAGCGGCGCGTGTCCCGTGTCGAGCGCCCGCCCACGCCGCGCCCCTTCCGAATGCCGCGAGGCCCAGATGCTCGATGCCCTCTTCGTCCTCCTCTCCGTCGCCTTCTTCGCGGGCGCGCTCGCCTACGTGGCGGGCTGCGACCGTCTGTGAACCAGCCGGAGCGACCATGACCTTCGAGTACGCCCTCGGCATCGCGCTCTCCATCCTCCTCACCCTCTACCTCGGGTACGCGCTCGTCCGCCCGGAGCGCTTCTAGGGGATCGCCATGACCGAGAACGGCTGGCTCCAGATCATCCTCTTCTTCGCCGTCGTCCTCGCGCTGACGAAGCCGCTCGGGCTCTACATGTTCCGGGTCTTCGAGGGTGAGCGGCAGCCGCTGCCGCGGATCTTCGGCCCCATCGAGCGTCTCCTGTACCGGCTCTGCGGCGTCGATCCAAAGCGGGAGCAGGGCTGGAAGGGCTACACCGCGTCGATGCTGGTGTTCAGCCTGCTCGGCGTGCTCGTCACGTACGGCCTCCAGCGGCTCCAGCACGTGCTGCCGCTCAACCCGCAGACGCTCGGGCCCGTCGCGCCGGATCTCGCCTTCAACACCGCCGTCAGCTTCACGACCAACACGAACTGGCAGAACTACGGCGGCGAGTCCACGATGAGCTACCTCACGCAGATGGCGGGGCTCGCGTGGCACAACTTCACGTCCGCCGCCGTCGGCATCGGGATCGCGCTGGCGCTCGCGCGCGGCCTCACGCGCCGCCCCGGCCCGACCGGCCCCAGGACGCTGGGCAGCTTCTGGGTCGACCTCATCCGCGCCATCGTCTACGTGCTCCTGCCGATCTCGCTGATCGGCGCGCTCTTGCTCGTCGCGACCGGCGTCCCGCAGACGCTCTCGGCCTACCGCGAGGTCACGACGCTCGAGGGGCTGAAGCAGGTGATCGCGCTCGGTCCGGTCGCCTCGCAGGAGGTGATCAAGGAGCTGGGCACGAACGGCGGCGGCTTCTTCAACGCGAACAGCGCGCATCCGTTCGAGAACCCGACGCCGCTCGCGAATTTCGTCGAGCTCCTGCTCATCTTCTCGATCTCCGCCGGCATCACCTACACCTACGGGATGATGGCCCGCGACACGCGCCAGGGCTGGGCGATCTTCGCCGCCATGGCGGTCCTGTTCTTCGCCGGCGTCGGCGTCGCCTACAAGTACGAGGCCGGCCCGAACCCCGCCCTCGCGGGCCTCGCCGTGGATCACGCCCACGGCAACATGGAGGGAAAGGAGGTCCGCTTCGGCGTCGCGAACAGCGCGCTGTTCGCGACCGTCACCACCGACACCTCCTGCGGCGCCGTCAACTCGATGCACGACAGCTTCACCCCGCTCGGCGGCCTCGTGCCGCTCGTGAACATCCAGCTCGGCGAGGTGATCTTCGGCGGCGTTGGGGCGGGCCTCTACGCGATGCTGGTGATGGTCGTGCTCACCGTCTTCATCGCGGGGCTCATGGTGGGCCGCACGCCCGAGTACCTCGGCAAGAAGATCGAGGCGAAGGAGATGAAGCTCGCGATGCTCTACGTGCTCGTCTTCCCGCTCGTCATCCTCGTGCTCGGCGCCTGGGCGTCCGTCACGCCGTACGGCAAGGCGGCGCTCGCCAACGGCGGCCCGCACGGCCTCTCCGAGATCCTGTACGCGTTCTCGAGCCAGGCCGGGAACAACGGCTCCGCGTTCGCCGGTCTCTCCGGGAACACGAGGTTCTACGACGTGGCCGGCGGCATGGACATGCTCATCGGCCGCTTCCTCATGATCATCCCGGCGCTCGCCATCGCGGGCTCCATGATCGGGAAGAAGACCGTCGCGGCGGGCCCCGGCACGTTCCCCACGAACGGCCCGACCTTCACCGTGCTGCTCATCTCCGTCGTCCTCATCGTCGGCGCGCTCACCTTCTTCCCGGCGCTGTCGCTCGGCCCCATCGTCGAGCACTTCGCCGCGCTCCACGGGAAGCTCTTCTAGCCATGGCCACGCACGCGAAGCAGCCCTCGCTCTTCGATCCCTCGATCCTGCGCCCCGCGCTGCGGGACAGCCTGCGGAAGCTCGACCCGCGCCACGTGGTGAAGAACCCGGTCATGTTCGTCGTCGAGGTGGGGAGCGTCCTCACGACGCTCCTCTGGCTCCGCGACCGGATCTTCCATCCCGCCGCCCGCGCCCCGGGCTGGTTCACCCTCTCGGTCTCGCTGTGGCTCTGGTTCACGGTGGTCTTCGCGAACTTCGCCGAGGCGATCGCGGAGGGCCGCGGCAAGGCCCAGGCCGACACGCTCCGCCGGATGCGCAAGGAGACGCACGCGCGGCGGCTCGTGAACGGACGCGAGGAGCTCGTGGAGGCCTCGAAGCTCCGCAAGGGCGATCGCGTCGTCGTCGAGGCCGGGCAGATGATCCCCGGCGACGGCGAGATCGAGGAGGGCGTCGCCTCGGTCGACGAGTCGGCGATCACCGGCGAGTCGGCGCCGGTCATCCGCGAGTCGGGCGGGGATCGCTCGGCGGTCACGGGCGGCACGAAGGTGCTGTCCGATCGGATCGTCGTGCGCATCACCGCCGATCCGGGCGAGTCCTTCCTCGACCGCATGATCGCGCTCGTCGAGGGCGCGGCGCGCCAGAAGACGCCGAACGAGATCGCGCTCCACATCCTCCTCGTCGGCCTGACCATCATCTTCCTGTTCGCGTGCGTGACGCTCGTGCCGCTCGCGGTCTACTCGGGGATCGACCTCAGCGCGACCGCGGTCGTGGCCCTCCTCGTCTGCCTCATCCCCACGACCATCGGCGGGCTCCTCTCCGCGATCGGCATCGCCGGGATGGATCGGCTCCTCCGCAAGAACGTGCTCGCGATGAGCGGCCGCGCCGTGGAGGCGGCAGGCGACGTGGACACGCTGCTGCTCGACAAGACCGGCACGATCACGCTCGGCAACCGCATGGCCACCGAGTTCCTCCCCGCGCCGGACGTGCGCGCCGAGGACCTCGCCGACGCGGCGCAGCTCGCGAGCCTCGCCGACGAGACGCCGGAGGGGCGATCCATCGTGGTGCTCGCGAAGGAGAAGTACGGGCTGCGCGGCCGGACCGTCGACCACGGCGAGCACGTGTTCATCCCGTTCAGCGCCCAGACGCGCATGAGCGGCTGCGACATCGGCGAGCGTGCCGTGCGCAAGGGCGCGGTGGACGCCATCGTGAAGCACGTGCAGGCGCTCGGCGGCCGGGTTCCGGAGGAGCTGCACCAGGTCTCGCACCGGATCGGCGATACCGGCGGGACCCCGCTCGCGGTGTGCGACGGCCCGCGCGTCCTCGGCGTCGTCCACCTGAAGGACGTCGTGAAGGGCGGGATCCAGGAGCGCTTCGCCCGGTTCCGGGCGATGGGCATCCGCACGGTGATGATCACGGGCGACAACCCGCGCACCGCCGCGGCGATCGCGCGCGAGGCGGGCGTGGACGACTTCCTCGCCGAGGCGACCCCCGAGACGAAGATGCGCCTCATCAAGGAGGAGCAGGCGAAGGGGAAGCTCGTCGCCATGACCGGCGACGGCACGAACGACGCCCCCGCGCTCGCCCAGGCCGACGTCGGCGTGGCCATGAACACCGGCACGCAGGCGGCGAAGGAGGCCGGCAACATGGTCGACCTCGACTCGAACCCGACGAAGCTCCTCGAGGTGGTCGAGGTCGGCAAGCAGCTCCTCATGACCCGCGGCACGCTCACGACGTTCTCCATCGCGAACGACGTGGCGAAGTACTTCGCGATCCTCCCGGCGCTGTTCGTGGTCGTCTACCCGGAGATGGCGCCGCTCAACGTGATGCACCTCGCCTCGCCCTTCAGCGCGATCCTCTCCGCGGTCATCTTCAACGCCATCATCATCATCCTGCTCATCCCGCTCTCGCTCCGGGGCGTCCGCTACCGCCCGCTCGGCGCGGCGGCGGTGCTGCGCCGGTCGCTCCTCGTCTACGGGGTGGGCGGCGTGATCGCGCCGTTCGCGGGGATCAAGCTGATCGACCTCGGCCTCGCCGCGGTCGGGCTCGTATAGGAGGCACCATGGAGCGCAGCAGCGTCATCCGAGACGTGAGCGTCGCGACCCGCGGGACGCCGCCCCCGCCGGCCGAGCTCGCCCCGGCGGGCTGGATCGCCGGGGCGATCGGCCCGGCCGTGCGGGCGACCGTGGTGACCCTGGTCCTCACCGGGCTCGCCTACCCGCTCGTCGTGACCGCGTTCGCGCGGGTGCTCTTCCCGTGGCGCGCCGGCGGCAGCCTGGTGAGCGACGACTCCGGCCGGGTGGTCGGCTCCGAGCTCATCGCGCAGGGCTTCGCGGGCGCGGCCTACTTCCAGCCGCGGCCCTCCGCCGCCGGTGACAAGGGCTGGGACGCGGCCGCGTCGTCCGGCTCGAACCTCGGGCCCACCTCGCGCAAGCTGCGGGAGCGAGCCGTCGCGGACCAGGCCCGGCTCGCGCGGGAGAACCCCGAGGCGCCGGGCCCGGTGCCGGTCGAGCTCGTGACGGCGTCCGGGAGCGGCCTCGATCCGCACCTCTCCCCCGCCGCCGCGCTCTGGCAGGCCCCGCGCGTGGCGCGGGCGCGCGGCGTGTCGCTCGAGCGCGTCCGCGCCCTCCTGCACGAGATGGAGGAGGGCCGCGACTTCGGAATCCTCGGCGAGCCGCGGGTGAACGTGCTCATGCTGAACCTGGCCCTGGACCGGCGCTTCGGCGCGCCCGGGGGGAGATCGCCCTAGCGTGCCCGGCACGACCACCGCCCGGCGCCCGAGCGCCCAGGACTTCCTCGAGCTGGTCGAGCGCGGCCGGCGCGGGCGGCTCAAGCTCTACATCGGGTTCGCCGCGGGCGTGGGGAAGACCTGGCGCATGCTGGAGGAGGCGCATGCGCTCCGCGCGCGCGGCATCGACGTCGTGGGCGCCTTCATCGAGACGCACGGCCGGGCGGACACGGCGGCGCTCGTGCGCGACCTCGAGGTGATCCCTCGCCGCAAGGTGGAGTACCGCGGCGTGGTCGTGGAGGAGATGGACCTCGACGCGGTGCTGGCGCGGCGGCCGTACGTCGCCATCGTCGACGAGATCCCGCACACGAACGTCCCGGGCTCGAAGAACCGCAAGCGCTACCAGGACGTGCTCGACCTGCTCGCCGCCGGGATCAACGTCATCGGCGCCCTCAACATCCAGCACCTCGACTCGCTCAACGACCTCATCCTGCGGAACACGGGCGTCCGCGTCCGCGAGACCGTTCCGGACGCGTTCCTCGAGGAGGCGGACCAGGTGGTGAACCTCGACCTCGCCGTCGAGGACCTCGTGGAGCGGCTCCGGTCCGGCAAGATCTACCCCGCCGAGAAGATCCCCTGGGCCCTCGAGCACTTCTTCCGCGGTCCGAACCTCTCCACGCTCCGCGAGCTCAGCCTGCGGGAGGTCGCCGAGAGCCTGGACCGATCGGCGACCGCGGCGGCCCGCCTGGGCGAGGCGGCCACGTCGACGCGGGGTCGCGTCATGGTCGCCCTCTCGTCCAATCCGCCCCGCGCGCTCGCGCTCCTCCGGCGCGGGTCGCGCATGGCCGGGCGCCTCAACACCGACTGGTACGTGGTCTACGTCGAGACGCCCGAGGAGACCCCGGAGCGCATCGACGCCGAGGCGCAGCGCCACCTCCTCGCGAACATCGAGAAGGCCCGCGAGCTCGGGGCGCAGGTGGTCCGCCTCAAGAGCACGGATCCCGCCGCCGCGCTCCTCGACTTCGCGCGGTCGCACCGGGTGAGCGACCTCATCGTCGGGAGGACCGAGCTGCCCCCCTGGTGGCGCCGGCTGCTCCGCCGGTCCGTGCTCCAGCGGCTCGTCGACGAGGGGAGCGGGCTCGACCTCCACATCGTGTCGTTCGAGGACGAGGAGGGAAGGCCGTGACGCTCCGGTCGAAGCTGCTCGCCGCGCAGGCGCCGCTCGCGGCGGTGCTGGTGGTGATCGGGTTCGCGACGCTGAAGACGCTCACCGCCCTCGGCTCCGGGCCGGCGCTCATCCTGAAGGACAACTACCGGAGCGTCCTCGCCATGGAGCGGATCCTGGCCGCGCTGGACATGGTCCAGGACGTGGTCCTGGCGCGCGCGGCCGGTCGCCCCGCCGACGCGCGCGTGGAGGAGGAGAGCCTCGGGCGCGTCGAGGCGGAGCTCGCCGTCCAGGAGCACAACGTCACCGAGCCCGGCGAGGACGCCGCGACGGGGCTCCTGCGCCGGCGCTGGACCGCGTACCGCGCCGCGCTCGAGCCCTCCGGGCAGCCCGGCCCGGGCGCGCCGCTCGCCCGCTGGTTCGAGACGCTCGCCCCGCTGGCGGTGGGCGTCCGCGACGCCGCAGGCGAGATCCTGGCGCTGAACCAGGACGCGATGGCGCGGAAGAGCGACGGGGCGCGCCGGGCCGCGGAGCGGAACGTCACGGCGGTCGTCGGCGCGACGCTCGGCGCGCTCGCGCTCGGGCTCGTGTCCTCGCTCGCGCTCACCGCGCGCCTCCTCCGACCGCTCGGGAACCTCTCCCAGACGGTCCGCCGGCTCGGGGAGGGCGACCTCGAGGCGCGCGCGCGGGTGGAGGGCAAGGATGAGATCGCCGCGCTCGCGCTGGAGTTCAACGCGATGGCGGACCGGCTCGCCGAGTACCGGAGGAGCTCGCTCGGCGAGCTGCTCCAGGCGCAGCAGGCGTCGCAGGCGGCCATCGACAGCCTCCCGGACCCGGTGCTGGTGCTGGATCCGGCGGGCGCGATCCTGAACCTGAACGCGGCGGCCGAGTCCACGCTGCGCCTCTCCGGCGAGGGCGGGGCGCGGACGATCGGCGCGCTCGAGCCGGACCTCCGCGCGGTGGTGGATCGCGTGCGCCACCACGTGCTGGCGGGCCGCGGCCCGTACGTGCCGCGCGGGTTCGAGGAGGCGGTCCGGGTGGAGTCGCCGGACGGCGACCGCCACCTCCTTCCCCGCGCGACCCCGCTGTACTCGGAGGAGGGCGGCGTCGCCGGCGTGACCATCGTCCTGCAGGACGTCACGCGGCTGATGCGCTTCGACGAGCTCAAGAACGACCTCGTCGCAACGGTCGCGCACGAGTTCCGGACGCCGCTCACCTCGCTCCGGATGGCGATCCACCTCACCGCCGAGGAGGCGGTCGGGCCGCTCACGCCGAAGCAGGTCGAGCTGATGCAGGCGGCGCGGGAGGACTGCGAGCGGCTGCAGGGGATCGTGGACGACCTCCTCGACCTCTCCCGGATCCAGTCGGGCCGGATGGCGCTCCAGGTCGACCGCGTCGACGCCGGCGCGCTCCTCGCCGGCGCCGCCACGGCGCTCCGCGGCGCCGCCGAGGCCGCCGGGCTCGAGCTGGCCGTCTCGGCGCCGGAGCCGCCCGTCGAGGTCCGGGCTGATCCCGAGCGCGCCGGCATCGTGCTCTCGAACCTGCTCGCGAACGCCGTCCGCCACACGCCCCGCGGCGGCAGGGTCGAGCTGAGCGCACGGCTCGCCGGCGAGGGCGCGGTCCGCTTCGAGGTGCGGGACACGGGCGAGGGGATCGCCCGGGAGCACCTCGAGCGCGTGTTCGACAAGTTCTACCGCGTCCCCGGGTCGCGCTCGGGCGGGGTCGGGCTCGGGCTCTACATCTCGCGGGAGATCGTGCACGCGCACGGCGGCGAGATGGGCGCGGAGAGCGTGCCCGGGCGTGGCAGCACGTTCTGGTTCACGCTCGGCCTCGCGTCGGAGCACGCCGGCGGCGGCGTGAAGGCCACCGCCTGACCCAGGAAGGGCGCGCCGGAGGAGAGCCGCCCCAGCCGCCCGGGCGGCGACGTCACCGCCCCCACCGCCGCCGCTTGCGCCATAGGGTGGAGAGGTCGAGGTCCAGGACCCGGGCCGCGTCTTCGAGAGTCGCCGCGCGGGCGAGCACGCGCAGGACGTGCTCGCGCTCGATCTCCTCCGCGGTGAAGTCGCCGCCCAGCACCGGCGTGGTCGGCTGGGCGGCGATCCGCTCGGGGAAGTTCTCCGGCTCGAGCACCTGGCCCGGGCTCAGGATGAGCGCCCGCTCGATGGCGTTGCGCAGCTCGCGGACGTTACCCGGCCACGAGTACGCGGCGAGCACCTTCCCGGCGGCCGCGGACAGCTCGGGCGGCGGCCGCCGCGCCTGGCGGGCGAAGAAGGCGATGAACCGGCGCGCGAGGGGCAGGACGTCCTCGGGGCGATCGCGCAGCGCCGGTACCGTCACCTCGACCACGTTCAGGCGGAAGAGGAGGTCCTCGCGAAAGCGCCCCGCCCTCACCTCCGCCTCGAGATCGCGGTTCGTCGCGGCGACGATCCGCACGTCGGCGGTGCGGGTGCGGTTCTCGCCGACGCGCTCGAACCGCTTCTCCTGGAGGAAGCGGAGCAGCTTGGCCTGGAGGGTCGGCGAGATCTCCCCGATCTCGTCGAGGAACACCGTCCCGCCCTCCGCCGCCTCCACCCGGCCTTCCTGATCCTTCACCGCGCCGGTGAACGCGCCGCGCGCGTGCCCGAACAGCTCGCTCGCGAGGAGCTCCTCGGACAGCGTCGGGCAGTTCACGACGACGAACGGCCGCTCCCGGCGCGGGCTCCGGCCGTGGAGGAGGCGCGCCAGCACCCCCTTCCCCGTACCGTTCTCCCCGCGGAGCAGCACGGCGACGTCGTGCGCGGCGGCGCGCTCGATCACCTCGAGCGCGGCGTGCATCCGGGGCGAGCCGGTGGCGAGCGAGACCTCCGGCTCCGCCTCGCCCAGCCGCGTCTCCAGATCCAGCAGGCGGCGCTCGAGCGCACGGCGCTCGCGAGTGCGCTCGACGAGGTGCCCGATCTGCGCAGGCGTGAACGGCTTCGGCAGGTAGTCCCGGGCGCCCCGCCGCATCGCCTCGACCGCCGTGTCCACCGTCGCGTAGGCGGTGATGACGACGAAGTCCAGGCCCGGACGCTCTCCGAGCATCCGCGGGAGGAGGTCGAGGCCGCTCTCCTGGCCGAGGCGCAGATCGCAGAAGGCGAGGTCGAACGCCTCGAGGCGGAGCGCCTCCAGCGCCGCCGCGCCGTTCGCGGCCTGCGCCACGTGACATCCGAGCCCCTCGAGGCACAGCGCCAGCGTGGTCCGGATGTTGCGCTCGTCGTCGATCACGAGGACGCGGAGCGGCACCGGCGCGACCTCCGGCGTCGCCTCGCCGGCAGCGACCGCAGGACGCATCGGCGGCCTCAGCGCTCCGCGCGGTGCGCGCGCCGGAGGAGCCCGACGGCGTAACGGACGAGCTCGCGCCCCGAGAGGACCACCATCGCCGCCGCGAGCCCCAGCTCCCGGGAATCCCACGCATGCCGCCACGCGTAGCCGAACAGCGGAACGAGCCCGACCACGAACAGGGTGACCGTGAGGGCGTCGAGCGGGAGCCGCGCCTGGCGCACGACGCGCGGGGCGACCTCCTCGTGTCCGACCACCTCGACGCTGTGGACCATCTCGCGCATGGCAACCCTCGGTCCATGCTCTACCGGTGCGGCCGTCAAGACGGTGTCAGGGTCCGGTCCCCCGCCATCAAGCTGGCGTCCAGCCCCTCCGGCCCGGACGGACGGGGCGGGAGGCGGGCCTCAGGCGGCCTCCCCGAGCACCCGGACGGGGAGGACCATCGCGTTGAGCCCGTCGAACTGGAGCCGGCGCTGGAGCTGGTAGGCCGTCTCGTTGTGGAGCACCCGCTGGAACCAGCGCTCCCGCTCGAAGACGAGCTTCCCGGCGAAGAACACCGCGCGCGGGAACTCGCGTGCGATCTCCCCGCAGAGCCGCTGCGCGACGTCGACCGCCTCGGTGCCGACGTCCATGCGGTAGTCGGCGGCGAGCCTCAGGCGGTGGGCCAGCTCGACGTACTGCTCGAGCCCGGTCTGGGTCCGGAGGCGGACGCGGTCCACCTCCTCGATGCCCTTCATCGCCGCGGAGTCGATCACGCCCACCGACACGAAGACGAAGTTCCGGAAGTGGCCGGGGAAGGTGCGCTGCACGGTGAGCAGCTGGTGGACGCCGAGCCCGCCGTAGCCGCCCACGAGCAGCACCGCGGTGGGGGCCTTCGGATCGACCACCGGCCGGGGCCCGCCGGGGTGAGCCGGGAGCGCGTCCATCACGGCGTCGAGCCGCTTCAGGTTCGCCTGCACGTTCCGGTAGTGCCGGCGGATGACGAAGCAGAGCCCGATCACCACCCCGGTCACGACGAGGGTCACCCAGCCGCCCTGCCCGCCCTTCTCGTAGACGGTCCCGGCCAGGATCGCGACGCAGAGCGCGAACGCGATCCCGTGGGTGCCGAGCCCGCGCCGCCGGCCCGCGGACCGCTCCCGCCACCAGTAGCGCAGCATCGCGAGCTGCGAGAGCGAGAAGGTCACGAAGACGTTGATCGAGTACATCGTCACGAGGTGCGTGATGTCGCCGCGCGTGTAGAAGAGCGTCGCGAGCGACGCGCCGCCCATGAGCACGACGCCGTTCTGCATCGTGAGCCGGTCCGAGAGCTGGCTGAACCGGTGCGGCAGCCAGGAGTCGGTCGCCATGTTGGCCATCACGCGGGGCCCGTCGATGAACCCGGCCTGCGCCGCGACGACGAGGAGGGCGCCCTCGGCGAGGAGCGTCACGACGACGAAGGCGTGGCCGACGGGGACGCCGCCCACCGTGAAGCCGTTCGCGAACCGCTCGGCGAGGACGGCGTTCATTGTCTTGCCCTCCTCGGGCGCGGCCCGGAACAGGAGGTAGCAGACGAGGATGCCCGCCGCGGTGAGCGCGAGCGACAGCGCCATGTACGTCATCGTCCGGCGCGCCGTCTGGACCTTCGGCTCGCGCATGATCTGGATGCCGTTCGAGACGGCCTCGATGCCGGTGTACGTGCCCGCGCCCATCGAGTACGCGCGCACGAACACCGCGAAGAGCCCGGCGGCCCCGAGCTCCGCCAGCCCCGCCCGGAAGCCGTGGGAGACCTCGCCCGCGACGCGCGGCACCTCGCCGGCGTGGGCGCCGATCCCGCCGATGATCAGGATCGCGTGGGTGACGAGGAAGAGGCCGAAGATCGGGGCGAGGAACGTCACCGACTCCTTCACGCCGCGGAGGTTCAGCAGGAGCAGGAGGCCGATGGCCGCCGCCTCGAGGGTGAGCTTCCACGGGGCGAGCGCGGGCGGCAGGAAGCTGAAGATCGCGTCGCCGCAGCTCGCGATGGACACCGAGATGGTGAGGACGTAGTCGACGAGCAGCGCGGACCCCGACACCACGCCGGCGCGGGAGCCGAGCAGCTCCGTCGCGACGACGTAGCCGCCGCCGCCGAACGGGAACCGCTTGATGATCTGCGAGTAGGCGACCGAGATGACGAGGACCGTGATCCCGGTGGCGAGGGCGAGGGCGACGGCGAGGTAGCCGTGATGCCCGAGCGCCCGGAACGCCTCGTCGGGACCGTAGGCCGAGGAGGAGAGGCCGTCGGCGCCGAGCCCCACCCACGCGAGGAGCGCGACGAGCGAGATCGCGTGGTGGGTCTGCGGATCCTGCACGTTCCGTGGCGCGCCGAGCAGCAGGTGGCGCAGCCGCCCGCCGCGACCCGGCGCTGGCGTCGCGGTCGGGGCGGGGGTCGGTGAGGGGGTCGGGGTCGGGTTCGCGTTCGGGGCAGCCGGGGGCACGCCCGGAGCTTCGCGTGTGCCACCTCAGCCGGGCGTCAAGAAGGGCGGGCGGCGCATCAAGACGGCATCAAGACGAGGGCCCACGCGGGACGCACCCCGCGCGCACCGCGGATCGACGCGTTCCGCTTGACCGAGCGCGGGCCCGGTGCGTGAGTTGACCCATGGACGAGCCCGGGACCCGCAGGCGCGATCCCGCCACGCCGCCGGACGCGCCGGCGAGCGGGCCACCTCGCGACGGGGCACCGGGCGCGAGAGCTCCCGGACGGCTGAGGATCTACCTCGGCTACGCACCCGGGGTGGGCACCACCACGCGCCTCCTCGAGACCGCGCGCGCCCTCGCGATGGAGCGCGCCGACGTCGTCGTGGGCGCCGTCGAGACGCACGGGCGCTACGACCTCGCCGGCCTGCTGCTCGGGCTCGACGTGCTGCCCGGACCGCCGCGCCCACCGGGCCAGGCGCGGCAGCTCGAGGAGCTCGACCTCGACGCCGCCCTCGCGCGCCGCCCCGCCGTGCTGCTCGTCGACGATCTCGCCCACTCCAACGCGCCCTCGGCGCGGCACGAGCAGCGATGGCAGGACGTGCGCGAGCTGCTCGACGCCGGCGTCGAGGTCCACGCGACGCTCGGCGTCTACCAGCTCGAGAGCCTGAGGGACGTGGTGCGCGCCATCACGGGCGTGGCGGTGCGCGACGCGGTGCCCGACTCCTTCTTCGAGGCGGCGGACGAGGTCGAGCTGGTGGACGTCTCCCCCGACACCCTCCTCGGGCGGCTGCGCGAGGGGAGGATCGCGGCCTCGGAGCTCGATCCGCACACGCCCGAGCGGTTCTTCCGGCGCGCGAGCCTGGTCGCGCTCCGGGAGCTTGCGCTGCGCAGGGTGGCGGAGCACGTGGACGCGGAGGTCGTGGCGGGGCGGCGCGAGGAGGGCGCCGCGGTGGCCTGGCCGACCGCCGAGCGCGTCCTCGTGTGCGTGGGACCCGCGCCGGAGTCGGAGCGCATCGTCCGGGCGGCGCGCCGCATCGCCGCCGGGCTGCGCGCGCCGTGGTCCGCCGCCTGGGTGGACGTCTCGGGCCGGACGCCGCTCCAGGAGGCCGACCGCGCCCGGGTCGAGGAGCACCTCCAGCTCGCGCGGTCGCTCGGCGCCGAGGTGGTGCGCCTCTCCGGCGCGAGCGTGGCGGAGGAGATCCTCGCCTGGGCGCGCGCCCGGAACGTCACCCGGATCGTGCTCGGGAAGCCGCGGCACCCCCGCTGGCGCGACCTCCTGCGCGGGTCGCTCGTGGACGAGGTGATCCGCGGGAGCGCCGACATCGAGGTGAACGTCGTGTCGGGCGAGAGCACCCCGCGCCCAGCCGCCGTGCGGGAGCCGGGGCGAGCCGCGGGCGGCCTCGAGTACCTCCGGGCGGCCGTCACCGTCGGACTCGCGGCGGCCATCGCCAGCGCGGCGCGCGCGGTCCTCTCGGTCCCGGACGTCGAGATGCTCTTCCTGCTCGCCGTGACCGTCGTCGCGGTGACGTCCGGCCGCGGACCGTCGCTCCTCGCGTCGGCGCTTTCGGTCGTGGCGTACGACTTCTTCTTCGTCCCGCCCGCGCTCACCCTCGGCGTGGCCGACGCCCGGTACCTGCTCACCTTCGCGATGATGTTCGGCGTGGGAGCGGTCATCTCGACGCTGACGCTCCGGCTCCGCGAGCAGGAGCGGGCGGCCGTCGAGCGCGAGCGGCGGACCTCGGCGCTGTACGCCGTCAGCCGGCAGCTCGGCTCGGCCATCGACGCGGCCGGGGTCGGCGAGGTCTGCGCCCGCGCCGCCGCGGAGGTCCTGGGCGGCCCCGCCGTGCTCCTCGAGCGGCGGCGCGACGGGGCGCTCGTCCCGCTCGCCGCCGCGCCGGCGGACGCGTCGCTCACGCCGGCCGAGGCGGCCGTCGCGCGCTGGACGATGGAGCACGGCGGGATCGCCGGCCGCGGCACCGGGACGTGGCGCCGGGAGGCGGTGGTCTGCGCGCCGATACGGATCTCCGCGGAGGTGCTCGGCGTGCTCGCGGTGCGGGCGGGCGGCACCGAGGGCCTCCGCGCGGATCAGCGGGAGTTCCTGGAGGCGCTCTGCCGTCAGGGCGCCTTCGCGCTCGAGCGGGTCCGGCTCGCCGACGACGTCCGGCAGGCGGCGCTGCGCGCCAGGACCGAGGAGCTGCGGAGCGGGCTCCTCTCCGCGGTGTCGCACGACCTCCGGACGCCGCTCGCCGCGATCACCGGGGCCGCCACGACGCTCCGGGACGACCCGAACCTGGACGGGGCGACCCGCCGCGAGCTGCTCGACACGGTCTGCGAGGAGGCGGAGCGGCTCGAGCGGCTGGTGTCGAACCTGCTCCACATGACGCGGCTCGAGTCCGGCGCGGTCAGCCCGAGGCGGGAGTGGGTCCCGCTCGTCGAGGTCCTCGGGGTGGCGCTCTCGCGCCTCGAGCGGCGCCTCGCCGGTCGCCCGGTCCGGGTCGCGGTTCCGGACGACCTCCCGCTCCTCTCCGTCGACCCCGTGCTGCTCGAGCTGCTGCTGGTGAACCTGCTCGAGAACGCCGCGAAGTACACGCCGGCGGGCTCGGAGATCGACGTGGGCGCCGCGCGCGAGGGCGGGGCGGTGGTCGTGGAGGTCGCCGACCGCGGCCCCGGCATCCCGCGGGGCGAGGAGGAGCGCGTGTTCGAGCGGTTCCGGCGGGGGTCGCACCCCGGCATTGCGGGGGTCGGGCTGGGGCTGCCCATCGCGCGCGCCATCGCCCAGGCCCACGGCGGGCGGCTCGTGGCGTCGGGCCGCGCCGGAGGCGGCGCGGTGTTCCGGCTGACGCTGCCGCTCGGCGCGGAGCCGCCCGGCGGCGCGCCGGGCGAGGAGGCGCCCACGTGACGGACCCCGGCCCGCTGGTGCTGCTCGTCGAGGACGAGCCGGCGGTGCGCCGGTTCCTGCGCGCCGCCGTGACGGCCCACGGCTACCGCCTGCTCGAGGCGGGGACCGTGCGCGAGGCCCGGCAGCTCGCGACGAGCCACGTGCCCGACCTCTATCTGCTCGATCTCGGGCTCCCGGACGGCGACGGGATCGAGCTCACCCGCGCGCTGCGCGAGTGGACGCGCGCGCCCATCATCGTGCTCTCCGCGCGCGGGCGCGAGGAGGACAAGGTGGACGCGCTGGACGCCGGCGCGGACGACTACGTGACGAAGCCGTTCGGCGCGAACGAGCTGCTCGCCCGCATGCGGGTCGCGCTGCGGCACGCGCAGGCGAGCCCGAAGGAGCCGACGCTGATCGAGGCCGGGCCGCTCCGGGTGGATCTCGAGCGGCGGGCCGTGACCGTGAGCGGGAGCGAGGTCCACCTCACGCCCATCGAGTACAAGCTCCTCGTCCTGCTGGCGCGGAACGCGGGCAAGGTGCTCACCCACCGGCAGATCCTCTCGCAGGTCTGGGGGCCGAACGTCACCCAGAGCCACTACGTGCGCGTGCACATGGCCGAGCTGCGGAAGAAGATCGAGCCGGATCCGGCCCGGCCGACGCTGATCCTGACGGAGCTCGGCGTCGGGTACCGGCTCCGCGAGGCCGGCGACGGCGCATGAGCGGTGGGCCCCCCGCCGGCGCGCCCGCTAGGATGGACGCATGACCTCCCCCACCCGTGCCGACGCCTGGGCGCTCCTCTGCGAGCACACGAAGACGCAGCCGCTCCGGCGGCATGCGCTCGCCGTCGAGGCCTCGATGCGGGCGCTGGCGCGCCGCGCGGGCGTGACCGGCGGCGAGCTCGAGACGTGGGGGATCATCGGCCTGGTGCACGACTTCGACTACGAGCGGTTCCCGACGGAGGCGGAGCACCCCGCCCAGGGCATGGCGATCCTCCGCGCCCGGGGCTGGCCGGAGGCCATCGTGAAGGCGGTCGCCGGCCACGCGTTCCACACCGGGGTGCCGCGCGAGACGCCGATGGAGAAGGCGATCCTCGCCGCGGACGAGCTGACCGGGTTCGTGGGCGCCTGCGCGCTCGTGCGGCCGTCCCGGAGCGTGGCGGACCTCCCGCCCGAGTCGGTCGTGAAGAAGATGAAGGACAAGGCGTTCGCGCGGTCCGTCGACCGGGAGTACATCCGCCGCGGCGCCGAGGAGGTCGGCATGGCGCTCCCGGACCTCGTCGCGCTCGTCATCGCGTCGCAGCGCCCGATCGCGGGCGTGCTCGGGATCGGCGGCGCCCCCGCCCCGGACCTCCCCGACCTGCCGGTGCCGCCGCCGCCCCCCGCGACCTAGGAACAGCCTCATGCCCATTCTCGTCGCCGTCCGCGATCTCGTCTTCCGGTCGAAGATCCACGCCACCGCCGAGCGGCTCGGCGTCGCGATCCAGCTCGCGCCGCGCGGCGCGCCGCTCGCCGACGCGGCCCGCGCCCTCGGGCCCGGCACGGTGATCGTCGACCTCGGCGAGCCCGGCATCCTCGACCAGATCCGGGCCGCGAAGGCCGCCGCGGGGGCGGGCCTCCACGTCGTCGGCTTCCTCGGCCACCTGGAGACGGACCTCGCCCGGGCGGCGACCGAGGCCGGCGTGGACCAGGTGCTCTCGCGCGGGCAGTTCGTGCAGCGGCTGGACGCCCTCCTCCAGGGCTGAACGCCGGGCCGGCGCCCTGCGCGTCCCGATCCGGTGCGGCGGCGCCCGCGCGCTCCCGCTACGCCCGGAGCATGTCGCCGCTCCAGAGGCTCGCCGCCCGCATCGGCCCGCGCCGGTTCCTCGCGCTGCTCCGGCTGTACCCTCCGTATCTCGGAGCGGGCGTGCGGGTCCGCGAGGTCGCCCCCGACATCTCGCGCGTCACCGTCGAGATGCGGCTCGCCGCGTGGAACCGGAACTTCGTGGGGACGCACTTCGGCGGGTCGCTCTACTCCATGTGCGACCCCTTCTTCATGCTCATGCTGATGACGCAGCTCGGCCGGGAGTACGTCGTGTGGGACAAGGCCGCGGCGATCGAGTTCCTCCGCCCCGGGCGCGGCACGGTCTCGGCGGTCTTCGAGCTCCCCTCCGCGCGGGTGGACGAGATCCGGCGCGCCGCGGATGCGGGCGAGAAGGTGCTCCCCGCGTTCGAGGTGACCGTCGTCGACGACGAGGGCCGGGCGGTGGCGCGCGTCGCCAAGACCCTGTACGTGCGGCGCGCGGAGGCGAAGCGCGCGGCCTGACCCCGGCGGTCACGCGCTCCGCGCCGGAGCTACCCGCGCGCTCCGTTCCCGGGCGCGCCGCCGCACGCGCGCGTAGACGTCGAGGTAGCGCACCACCATCCGCCGCGCGTCGAAGCGGCGCTCGGCGGCGCGGCGGCAGTCCGCCGCCCGGAGCCGGCCCGCACCGCGGATCGCCTCCGCGAGCGCCTCGACGCCGTCCGCGAGGAGCCCGGTCCGCCCGTCCTCGACGATCTCCGGGAGCGCGCCCGCCGGCCGGGCCACGACCGGCGTGCCGGAGGCGAGCGCCTCCATCGCGACGAGGCTCGACGTCTCCGGCGCGAGGCTCGCCGCGACGAGGCAGCGGGCGGCCGCGAGGAGCCGCGCCTTCTGGTCGGGGCCGACGGCCCCCACGAACCGCCGCTCGCGATCGAGCCGCGGCCGGACCTCCTCCTCGAAGTAGCGCTGGTGCGCCTCGTAGGGGAACACCGCGCCGGCGAGCACGAGCGGGAGGCCGGCGCGCCGCGCGGCGTCGAGCGCGAGGTGGATCCCCTTCTCGGGACAGATGCGCGCGAGCACGAGGACGAAGCCTTCCCGCGCCGGCGCGGGGCGGAACAGGTCGAGGTCGACGCCGTTCGGCACGACCGCCGTCAGAGGCGCGCCCGGCGGCATCGCGGCCGCCTGCGTCTCGGACACGCACACGAGGGCGACGTCCCCGCGGCGGAGCGCGCGGGCGGGGTACCACTGCGGCGGCAGGTGGAGCGTGGCGACGGTCACCGGGCGATCGTCGGGGAGCGTCTCGCCGAAGTCGAGCCCGTGCGCGTGCACCACGTCGTAGCGATCGGCGGCGACGGCGCGGGCGATCGCCGCGCGGTGCGCGAGCCGCTGCCGCTCGCGCGCCGGGCCGTCGATCCGCTCCGGCACCGGCGCGGACGGCACGACCCGCGCGGCGGCGCGGGACCCGGCGGGCGCGACGACGGTCGAGCCATGGCCGCGCCGGACGAGGCCGCGGTCCACGAGCCCGAGCACCTGCTCGGCGCCGCCCGGCGCGCCGGGGCCGGCGGGCGCGAGCGCGTACGACACGTGCAGCACGTTCACAGCTCCGCCTCCGCGACGCCGAGGCGCCCGAGCGCGTCCTGCGCGCGCGCCGCGAACCGGTCCCACGAAGCCCAGCCCATCGCCTCGTAGAGCAGCGGTCGCGGGTGAGGGGGCGCGCCGAGGGACACCGCGGCCGCGGCGCGCCACCGCTCGTCGCCGACGGGGAACGCGGCGAGCACCGCGCGCTGGCTCGCGTGGCAGGCGATCATCCGCGCCTTCGCGGCGCGCGCGGCCGGGTCGAGCGGGCGGATCGCGCCGGCCTCGCCGCCCGGGAGGAACGCGCCGCTCTCGAGGGCGCCGTCGCGCAGGTGGTACGACGTCATCTCGAGGACGCGCGGCGCCGGCCCGCCCCCGCGCGCGACGACGGCCCGGGCGGCGCGCGCCGCGAGCGCGGCGGCGTCGTGATCCGGGTGTCCGCCCTCGAGCGGGTGCACGACGAGTACCTGGGGCGCGAGCGCGCGCAGGATCGCCGCCAGCTCGCGGGCGAGCGGCGCGAGCGAGCGGTCCGCCTCCTGGTCGATCGCCCCGAGCGCGATCCGGTCGGCGGCCCGGAGGCCGGCGACCGCGAGGGCGGCCCGCGCCTCGTCGGCCCGGAGCCGCGCGTACGCCTCACGATCCGTGACCCCCTCGGGCCAGAGCCGCGGGTCGCGCGGCGCTCCGTCGGTCACGTGCACGACCGCGGCGCGACCCGCGGAGAGCAGCCACCCGGCGGCGCCCACCACCTCGTCGTCGGGATGGGCCGCGATCACCGCGATCGTCGTCGACACACGGGCAACTTACCTTTCCCGCCGCGCTCCGGCCCGGCCGCGGCCCCGGGCCGACGACGGGCGAGCGAGGCCTCGCCGGCCGGCGGCGCGGCCCGCGAGCGGCGCGCGCCCGCCGGGCGGTGCCCTCGCGGAGTGCTTGCGCGAGCGACGATGATGCGGGATGGGTTCCGGGTGACCGACGGCTCCGAGGGTCCCGGCGCCGGCAACGCCGGATCGGGGGACCGCGATCTCTTCCGCATCCTCGTCGAGGGCGTGAAGGAATACGCGATCTTCATGCTCGACCCGACCGGCGTCGTGGTGAGCTGGAACGCCGGCGCGGAGCGGATCAAGGGCTACCGCGCCGAGGAGATCATCGGGCGGCACTTCTCGGTGTTCTATCCGCGGGAGGACGCGGCCTCGGGGAAGCCCGACCTCGAGCTCCGCGAGGCCGCCGCGCACGGCAGCTACGAGGAGGAGGGCTGGCGCGTCCGGAAGGACGGCTCCCGTTTCCTCGCGAGCGTCGTCCTGACGGCGCTGCGCGACGCCTCCGGCGAGCTCACCGGGTTCGCGAAGGTCACCCGTGACCTGACCGAGAAGCGGCGTGGAGAGGAGGCCCGCCGCGGCCTCGTGCGGGCGCGCGAGGCCGTCCGCACGCGCGACGACTTCCTCGCGATCGCGTCGCACGAGCTCCGGACCCCGCTCACCTCGCTGCAGCTCCTCGTCCAGAGCCTCGCCCGGGGGCTGCAGCCGGGCCAGCCCGTCACGCCCACCGTCGTGCAGCGCCTCGGAAACCTCGAGAAGCTCGTGGCACGGCTCGCCGGCCTCGTGAACGGTCTCCTGGACGTCACCGCGATGGCGTCGGGCCAGCTCGCGCTCGAGCGCTCGTCCTTCGACCTCGCCGCCCTCGTGGCGGAGCTCGTCGACAGGCTCGCGCCGGAGGTGGAGCGGCAGGGCGGGACGGTGGTCCTGCAGGCCGCCTCGGCGGTGCCCGGCCGCTGGGACCGCCGCCGCCTCGCGGACGCCATCGGCGCGGTCCTCTCCAACGCCGCGAAGTACGCGGGCGCCGATCGCATCGTCGTCGACGTCTCCGTGCACGACGAGCTCGCGGTCGTCTCCATCGACGACCAGGGGCCGGGGATCTCCGCGGAGGACCAGGCCCGGGTCTTCGAGCGGTTCGAGCGCGCGGTGCCGGTCGTGCACTACGGCGGCTTCGGGCTGGGCCTCTGGAGCGCCCGGCAGATCGTCACCGCGCACGGGGGCGAGATCGGGATCCGCAGCGCCCCCGGCCAGGGCTCCTGTTTCCAGCTGCGCCTCCCGCGCGACGGATGACGGCGCGCCCAACGATGCGCGGGACGGCGGGCGCGGACTCGGCTACGATCGCAACCACCGCACCCGTGACGCCGCGAGAACGCCCCTCCATGACCCAGAAGGTCGAATCCGCCGTGCCCCGCTCCCGGGCGCTCGAGACCGCCATCCTCGTCCTCGCCGCGCTCGGGTTCGCGATCGCCGTGTACCTCGTGCTCGCGCACGCGGGGATCGGCGGCCACCTCTGCCAGGCGCTCGAGAGCGAGCGGGTGAGCTGCGACAAGGTCGCCGCCAGCGAATGGTCGATCCTCGCCGGCGTCCCGCTCGCCGCGTGGGGCGCGCTCGCGTACGCCGCCGCGTTCGGGCTCGCGTACGCCGCCCGCCAGAGCGACGCGGCGGCGGGCCTCGGCCTGCTCGTCGTGCTCGCCGGCGCGATGAGCGCCTTCGCGGTGTTCCTGGCGTACGTGTCCGAGGTCGTGATCGGGGCGCTGTGCCCGTTCTGCGCCCTGTCCTGGATGGTCTCCTTCGCGATCCTCGGCTGCTCCCTCGCGCTCGCGCGGCGCGCGGGTGGCGTGGGCGCCGCGATCCGCTCGGACCTCCAGGCGGCGCGGCGCCGCCCGGTCGCGTGGCTCCCGTTCCCGCTCGCCCTCGCGATCGTGGCCGCGGGGCTCCTCGTCGCCTACCGGAGCAGGACCGTCGCGGCGGTGACGGGCCCCCTGACCGTCCTGGAGTTCAGCGACTACGAGTGCCCCTACTGCGCGCGCGTGCACGCCACCGACAAGCAGCTCGTCCAGCAGAACCCGCAGCTCCGGCTCGAGCGTCGCCACTTCCCGCTCGACGAGGCGTGCAACCCGAAGATCAAGCGGCCCTTCCACGTCGGCTCGTGCGAGCTCGCGCGCGCCGCGCTCTGCGCGGACGCACAGGGCAAGTTCGCCGCGATGGACGACGCGCTGTTCGGCAACCAGCAGGCGAAGCTCCCGGTCGAGTCGCTCGCGAGCCAGGTCGGGCTCGACCTGCCGCGGTTCAAGGCGTGCCTCGACTCCCCGGACACGGCGACGCGGCTCCGCGAGGACATCGACCAGGGCATCGCGCTCGGCGTCCGCGCCACGCCGAGCTACGCCGTGAACGGCAAGCTCTACGAGGGGGACCTCGCGAAGCTGCTCGCGGACGCGGCGAAGGCGAAGGGGCCCTAGGGGGTTCACTCTCCGCGCACGTGCTCGGCGACGAACGCGAGGATCGCCGCGGCGGCGCGTGTATCGACGCCGTCCTGCGTGTCGCCGGCCGCCTCGAGCGCGCGCACGCCGACGACGAGCGAGTGGTCGCCGCCCTCCACGACGTGGAGCGCCGATGGCGCCGCCATCCGGCGGCGGACGTCCTCGAGGCGGTCGAGCGGACAGAGCCGGTCCCGCGCGCCCTGGACGAACAGGATCGGCGTCCGCAGCGCGAGCAGGACCTCGTCCCGGACCTGGCCGCGCTGGCCGACGAGCGGGTACCCGAGGCAGACCAGGGCGGCCACGCGCTCCTCGAGCGCGACGTGGCATCCCACGCGGCCGCCCATCGACTTGCCCGCGAGGACGGCGGAGCGCGGCGACGGCCCGCGCGCCGCCGCGAGCGCCGCGCGGTGGGCGGCGACGAGGACCGGGAGCCGGTCAGGGCTCCGCCGGCCTGCCTTCACGTACGGATAATCGAGCCGGACGACCTCGCCGGCCGCCCCGAGGCGCTCCGCCCAGCGCGACATCCAGGGCGAGGAGGAGGGCGCGCCCGCGCCGGGCGCGAACAGGACGAGCGGGCGGGTCACGGCGGCGCGAGGGGCTCCTGGGCCTCGCGCGGGTCGGTGCCGCGGAGCACGGCCGCGCCGTGGCGGCCGGCGCGCGCGCACGCGTCCGGGAGCGGGAGGCCGGCCGCGAGGTAGTAGACGAGGGCGCCCGCGAAGCTGTCGCCCGCGCCGTACGCGGCGCCGCCCGCGCGGCCGGGGTCGGGCGGCGCCGGGAACCGGACCGTCCCCCCGGCGGTCTCGATGCGGCCGCCCTGCGACCCCTCGGTGAGCACGACCGCGCCCGGCGCCACGGGGTAATCGGCGAGCGCGCTCGCCTCGCGCGGATCGACGGCGCTCCCCACCACCACGTCGGCGCGGACGCCGGAGCGGATCAGCGCCGGCCGGCGGCGCGCGGTGAGGACGAGGAGGCGCGCGGCGCGGGCGGCGCGGAGCGCGTCCGGATCCTGCGCGGTGAAGTAGGCGGCGTCGCAGGCGCCGAGCAGGTCCCAGGGCAGCGGGTCCGCGGCGCGGGGGTGGAGGGGCTCGCCGACGACCACGATGGTCCGCTCGCCGTCGGGCGTGACCATCACGACGTCCCGCGTGTGCCGCTCCGCGCGCCGCGCGGCGTGGATCCGCGCGCCGCTCGCCGCGAGCGCGGCCTCGACGTCCCGCGCCGCCTCGTCGTCGCCGAGCGCGGTGAACAGGTGGACCTCCGCCGGTCCGCGCGCGAGCTGCCAGAACGCGACGCCGCCGCCGCCGCCCGGGAACCAGCGCGGCGCCTCGAGGTGGGCGATCTCCCCGGGCCGCGGCACCGCCGGGACCCGGCCGAGCGTGATGTGCTCGACGTGCCCGATGACGGCGATCCGGAGCGGTGGGGCGCTACCGGGCGACATTCCGCCGGGGCGGCTCCGGCCGCTGCGAGAGCACGTGCTCCGCGAGGCGCGCGTCCGCGCCGGCCATGTGGCCCGCGAGCCCGGCCTTCAGCTCGACCGCGAACGCGAGCGCGAGATCCTGCTCCTCTCGCACGAGCGCGCCATCGATCTCCCGCATGGCCTGGAGGAGCGCCCGGTGCTCGGAGGCGTGGCCGTCGAGCCCGCCGTACCGGCTCACGTCCATCAGCATCTCCTCGCTGCCGAAGTGCACCTCGCTGTAGCGCTGCAGCTGCTCCGAGAGGCGCCGCGCCATCCATGGCCTCGCCCGCTCGATCGCGTCGATGAGGGCGGTGACGAGCGCGATCTGCAGGTGGTGCTCGTGATCCATCGCCTCGTGCCCGAGGTCCAGCTTCTGGTTCCAGGCGTGCGCCTCGATCATGGCCCAGCTCCCCTTCGACGGCAGCGCCCGGTGACCGGGCCGCTCGCCGCGACGAGGGAGTCGTTCCGCCGCGCCCCGCACATGGCAAGGCCCTCGCGGGTGCTCGCGAGCGCGCGCCGGGGAACCGTCAGCGCGAGAGCAGCGCGCCCCGCACGTCGAGTCCGACCTCGAGCGCGCCGTATCCGGCGCGGCCCGACAGGACGATGTCCGTGCGGCCGCGCACCGCGCCCGAGAGCACCCCCGCGGCGGCGCCGACGGTGGAGAACCGGACCGGAACGACGATCGTGGCCTGGCCGTTCGGCGGCACGGCGTCGAGCGACCACTTCGCGGCCTGGGCCACCGGCACGCCCGAGACGGACAGATCGTAGGCGAGGCGGCCGGTCGGGAGCGGGAACGGGTTCGGGTTCGTCACGTCGACGCGGAGCTCCACCACGGTCTGGAGGAGGTTCCTCTCGCGCAGCACGGCGTCGTGCAGCGCGACCGCGGGGAGGCGCGGCAGGACCACGCTCCCCTCCTGCGCCCACGGCAGCTCGAGGGCGCCGCGATCGTCACGCACCCACGCCGCGCCGTGCACGGTGAACGGCAGCGCCTCCTGCGTCGCGAGCACCCCGAGGAAGCCCGGGACGTCGGCCCAGCGGAGGCGGACCGGCACCGTCACCGGGACCGTGCCGCCGGCGGGGAGCACGAGCTCGCTCGCCGCCTGCCCCGCGCCGACGCGGGCGCCGAGCGCGTCGATCGCCCACGTGAACCGGAGGAGCGGGACCGCGAACGGGTTCGGGTTCTCGATCCGGCCGGAGACCGCGAGCGCGACGCCGAACGCGTCCACCGCCTGCGGCAGGACCGCCTCGGCGCGGAAGACCGGCGGCTCGATCGCGCGCGGCGGCGGCGGGGGGACGGAGCGGGCGCCGCCGCAGCCGGCGGCGGCGGCGACGAGGGCGACGAGGGCGGCGGTACGGACCGTGCGCATGCGCAAACCTCCGGCGGCGGGGCTCCAGGGGGACAGCGGGACTGACCGTTGTATTCACGCCGCGCGCGCGGCGGATAGGGCCGCGGTCGGCCGAGGTGCGCCCGGCGCTCACACGACGAGGCGGGAGGGCCTCGCGCGCGCCGCGGGACGCCGTTCGTGGTGAGCCTGTCGCGCCGCGAACGGGCGCGGCGCAACGCCCTTTCCCCGAGCCTGTCGAACGGTCAGGGTAACCGCGCCGCTCGCGCCCGCGCAGCCCCGCGCCGGTCCGGGTCAACGTGACCAGAGCACCGTCGAGGCACTCCCACATCCACCTTCCCTGTCCCCAGCTTCACTCGGGATGGGCTCCTTCGACGTCGCCCTCGTGGCCCTCTGCGTCGTTTCCGGCGCCGGGTGGGCGGCGCTCGGCGCGTGGCGCTCGCCAGAAGGGACTCCCCGCGCGGCGGTGCGCGCCCTCCTCGCCGGCGCCGCCGCGTTCGGGATCGCCCTCGGCGCGTACGAGGTCCTCCGCCTCACCGGCGTCGAGATCACCTGGGACGGGCTCCTCGGTGGCGGACGGAACGCGGTGGTGCTCGCGGTCGTCATCGGCCTCGTCGAGGAGGGCGGGAAGCTCGTCGGGATCGCGCTCGCCGTGGATCGGGCGGATCGTCCGGGCGCGGTGATGCGGTCCACGCTCGGCGTCGCCGCGGGGTTCGCCGCGCTCGAGGCGATGATCGCGCTGCGCGGAGTGGCCGCGCCCGCCGCGGTCGTGCGCGCGCTGCTCGCACCTGCCGCCCACGCGCTCCTCGCCGCGCCGCTCGGGTTCGCCGTGTGGGGCGCGGCAAGGAGCCCGCGCCGCGGCGCGCTCCTCGTCGTCGCCGGCCTCGTGACCGCCGCCGGGCTCCACGCCGCCGCGGACCTCTCGCTCGCGCTGCCGCGGTTCGGGCGCATCGGGTACGCGCTCGCGCTCCTCGCCCCCGTCGTCGCGCTCCAGGTGCATGGCCGCCGGCTCGTCGCCGGGCCCGCCGTCCGCTAGAGCCCCGGAGCGGCGCGCTATCGCAGCCCGGCGACCAGGATGACCAGCGTCACCGCCGAGGATCCCACGAGGGCCCAGCCCAGCTCGCGCAGCCGCCTCGGCGAGAACCGCACGAGGCAGATCACGATGGAGAAGAGCGCGGTCGGCAGCGTGGCGAGGGCGAGCGCGACCGGCAGCCCCGCCCACGACAGCGCGCCCGCCGCGGCGGCGAGCAGCGCCGCGATCACCGCGTGCCGGCGGCCGGGATCCGCGGCGCCCTTCGAGCGGACGCGCACGAGGATCACCTGTACCGCGAGCGTCGCCGCCGCGAAGGCGAGGATCCAGGCGAGCAGCGCCGCGAGCGCCGCCGCCGGAGCTGCGCCGCCGGCGAGCGCGACGGCCCAGCCCGCCGACGCGAGCGCGGCGGCGACGACGATCTCGCCGATCGCCGTCTTCTCCTGCCGGCGGCGGACGAGCACGGCGACGGCGGCGGCGAGCGCGGCGGGGAGCACGAGAGCGAGGCGCGCCGCAGGAGGCGCCAGCAGGACGCCGCCGAGGCCGGTCGCCGCGGCGAGGCCCCCGAGCCCGAGCAGCCACCGGACCGCGCGCGCGCCGTCCTCCGCCCTCGCCCGCCGCCCGCGCTGGCCGAGCGCGACGAGGAGCGGCTCGTGCGCGATGAACGCGAGCACCACGGCGGCGGTGAGGAGCGTCGCGGCCGCGGTGGGGCGGCCGATGGCGAGGGCGGTGAGGAGGGGCATCGCGAGCTGGCCCCACGCGCCGTGCTCGTGCGGCAGCAGGGAGCGGCGTCGGGGCTTCGCGGTCTCGGTCGGGAAGGTCGTCTCGGTGAGCATGCGCTGCGGCTCTTTCTAGCAAGGGCGCGGCCAGCGCGAGCGACCCGCGTTTCCTGGGCATTTCGCGGCGGTCCGGCCGGCCCCACCCAATCCTCGGTGCCCGGGGCACGAAATGCCGGTGCTCCGTCCCGCGCGGACGTGCGGTTTGACGGCCGCCGCCCCGTCCGGTATCCGTTCGCCCCCTCGCCCGCCAGGGAGCTCCATGGAAGCGATAATCAGCTCGTTCCTGCTCGTCGCCGCGAGCGAGATGGGCGACAAGACCCAGCTCCTCGCGTTCTCCCTCGCGACCCGCTTCCGTCGGCCCTGGCCCATCCTCGGCGGCATCCTCGTCGCGACGCTCGCGAACCACGCGCTCGCGTCCTCGGTCGGGGCATGGGTCTCCGCCCGCGTCCCGCCACAGATCCTCGCCGGCGTCCTCGCCGCGACCTTCATCGGGTTCGGCCTGTGGACGCTCCGGCCGGACACCCTCGACGAGGCCGAGCGGACGGACCGCTTCGGCCCGTTCCTCACCACCGTCGTCCTCTTCTTCCTCGCGGAGATGGGCGACAAGACGCAGCTCGCGACGGTCGCGCTCGCCGCGCGCTTCGGGTCCGTCGTGCTGGTGACCACCGGCACCACGCTCGGCATGCTCGCGTCGGACGGGCTCGCGGTGTTCCTCGGGGAGAAGCTCGCGGCGCGCGTCGGCTCGAAGGGGATCCGCTGGGCGGCGGCGGCGCTCTTCTTCGCGTTCGGGCTCGTGTCCCTCTGGGCGGCGATCCGCGGCGGAACGTAGCACCCCCGAGCGGGCCAGGTGCCCGAAGCGGGGAGGCAACCGATCGTAGGGGGGCCGGTGGGTCGTGCGCGCCGGCGCGGAGGCGATGCCCTTGGGCGGCGGCACCCGCATCGAGATCCTCGCGCACCTCGGCGCAGCGCTGCTCGCCGGGGCCGCCATCGGGATCGAGCGGAGCTGGCACGGACGGCCGGCGGGCTTCCGGACGCACGCGCTCGTCTGCGTCGCGTCGAGCCTGCTCATGCTCCTCACCCTGTACCAGCGGCGCTGGTTCCCGTCCGTCGGCGACAGCGTCCGGATCGATCCGACGCGCATGGCGCAGGGGATCATGACCGGCATCGGCTTCCTGGGCGCCGGCGTGATCTTCAAGGAGGGGCTCACCGTCCGCGGCCTCACGACCGCCGCGTCGATCTGGATCACCTCCGCGATCGGCGTCCTCATGGGGAGCGGGCTCTACTTCCCCGCGTTCTCGGCGACGGTGATCACGCTCGGCGTCCTCTCCGCGTTCCGCGCCATCGAGAACCGGCTCCCCGCCGCGCAGTTCGCGCACCACCGCCTGCGGTTCGACCGCGGCGAGGTGCTGCCGGAGGAGACGGTCCGGGCGCTGCTCGCGCGCCACGACTTCAAGGTCTCCGGCGTCTCGTACCGGCTCGTCGACGAGGGCCGCACCTTCGAGTACCGGATGACGATCCGGACCCGCGACCCGCGGAACTTCACCCGGCTCGCGGCGTCGCTCCAGGCGCTCGCCTCGGTGCGCGAGTTCCACATCTCGCCCGCGGGGGACTGAGGCGCCTCGCGGCTGGCGCGCGGGGCGGGTCTCCTCCACAATGGGAGCCCTCCCGCGCCCGAGCCCACGCCCATGACCACGCGCCTCCCCCTCGCGATCGCCGCCGCGGCGCTCGCCCTCGCCGTCGCCCCGACGCGCGCCGCCGATCCGTGGGATGGGCCGGCGCTCTCGGCCGACCCGGCGGCGCTCCTCGACGCTGCGAACGCCCTCGCGCCGGCGAAGGGCGCGGGCGTCGACGTGCTGCTCGAGGCCGCGGACTACGTCTACGACGCGCGCGGCGCCGCGACCGTCACGCACCGCCTCGTGTACCGGCCGCTCACGCCGGACGCCGCCCGCGCCTGGGCCCGCGTCGAGCGGAGCTGGGCGCCGTGGCACCAGGCGCGCCCCGAGCTCCGGGCGCGCGTCGTGACCGCGAAGGGCGAGGTGCACGTGCTCGACCCGGCGACGCTCACCGAGCGCGGCGCGGGCGAGGACGGCGAGACCTTCACCGATCGGCGCGTCGTCGCCGGGCCCCTGCCCGGGGTGCGCGTGGGCTCGATCGTCGAGATCGTCACGGTGCTGCGCGACGAGGCGCCCGCGTTCGAGGGCGGCGTCTCGACCCGCTTCTACCTCGCGCAGCCCACGCCGGTGCGCCACGTCCGCGTGACCGTGGCGGCGCCCGCCACGCTGCCGCTCCGGTGGGTCGCGCGCGGCGACGGCGTGAAGCCCGTCGAGTCCACGAAGGACGGCGTCCGGACCGTCACGGCGGAGCGCCGCGACGTCGCCGCGCTCCCGCCGGGCGAGCCCAACGCGCCACGCGACGTGCCGCTCGCGCCGAACCTCGCCTTCGGCTGGGGCCGGTCCTGGCAGGACGTGGCCGAGCGCTACGGCGCGGCCTGGGAGCGGCAGCTCCAGAGCGCCGACCTGTCCGCCGAGGTCCGCGCTGCGCTCGGCGAGGGGAAGCCGGACCGCGCCGACGTCGTTCGCCGGATCGTCGCCTGGGTGCACGCGAACGTCCGGTACACCGGGCTCGAGCTGGGGCAGGCGGCCCTCGTGCCGGCCCGGCCCGCCGAGACGCTCCGCCGCCGCTACGGCGACTGCAAGGATCTGTCGCTGCTCGTCGTCGGGCTGCTCCGCGCCGCGGGGCTCGACGCCCGGCTCGCGCTCGTGCGCGCGGACTGGCAGGAGCTCCTCCCCGAGCTGCCCGGCGTCTCGCAGTTCGACCACGCGATCGTCCGCGTCGAGGGCGCGCCGCCGGTCTGGATCGACGCGACCGATCCCTGGACGCCGCCCGGGCGGCTCCCGGCGCCCATCGAGGGCCGGCTCGCGCTCGTCACGGGGAAGGGCGTGAAGGACCTCGTCCGGACGCCCGAGAGCGGCCCCGCCGAGAACCGCGCGCGGACCGTCCGCGAGGTCCACCTCGCCGAGCTCGGGAAGGGCCGGATCGTCGAGACGCGCGAGCTCCGCGGCGCCTTCGCCGCGGCGGAGCGCGCGGCGCGCGACCGGGTCCCCGCGGATCGCCGCGAGGAGCTCGCCGCCCGCTACGCGAAGGACGTGTTCGGGGCCGAGGAGCTCGTGTCGTCCGCGGTGGACGACCTCGAGGACGTCTCGCGGCCGCTGCGCGTGCGCGTCGAGGCGAGCGGCGCCGACGTCGCGCAGACCGAGGACGACGAGGCGGAGGTGCCGGTCGCGCCGGACCAGGTCTTCGACGGCCTCCCGTCCGCGGTCATCGGCGAGCGCGGCACGGCCGGCGCGAAGGCGCACGACCCGCCGGCGCGGAGGAGCGACCTGTTCCTCCCGGTCCCGTACCAGTGGGAGATCGTGTACCGGCTCATCCCGCCGGACGGGTTCCGCGCCCCGCCGCTGCCGGCCGGCAGCGAGGAGCGGTTCGGGCCCGCGCGCCTCTCGCAGGCCTACGCGCTCGAGCCGGACGGCTCCGTCACCGTCACCTTCCGCTTCGACACGGGCGCCCGCCGGCTCGCGCCGGCCGACGCCGACGCGCTCGGGCGGCGGGCGCGGGCCATCATCGCCGAGCGGAGCCCCCGGATCCGCTTCGAGCGGATCGGGGCGGCGCTGCTCGCGGCCGGGAAGGTGCCGGAGGCGCTCGCGGAGATGCACCGGCTCGGCGCGCTCCACCCGGCGGAGGCGCTCCATCACCTCCACCTCGCGCTCGCGCTGCTGCAGCTCGGGTTCCGCGACGCGGCGGTCGCGGAGGCCCGCGCGGCCGTCGCGCTCGAGCCGAAGCGGGCCTGGGCGCACCGGGTGCTCGGCTTCGCGCTCGAGCACGACGCCATCGGCCGGTTCCACGGGCCCGGCTTCGACCACTCCGGCGCGGTGGCCGCCTACCGCGCCGCGAAGGCGCTCGACCCGGAGCACGCCGGCGGCCGCGCCGTGCTCGCCGAGCTGCTCGCGCACGCGCCGGACGGCGAGCGCCACGGGCGCGGCGCGCGGCTCGACGAGGCGATCGCCGAGTACCAGGCGATCCGGGTGGACCTCGACGAGAAGGGCTACGGCGACGGCCACCTCGCCGCGCTCCTCGCGGCGGGGCGCTTCGCCGACGCCGAGGCGCTGGCGCGCGACCTTCCGCGCGACAAGGACCGCGACGCGGCGCTGCTCGCCGCCATCGCGGCCCAGCGCGGGGTCCAGGCGGCCGAGGAGGAGGCGCGCAGCCTCGGCGAGGGCCGCCGCGACGCGCTCCGGGACGCCTCCCGCCAGCTCGTCCGCGTCCGCCGGTACGGGCCGGCGACCGGCCTCGCCGCCGCCGCGGCGCAGGGCGCGCCGAACGCCGCCGAGATCCGCCAGCAGGCGGAGACGTTCGAGGGCATCGTGCCGTGGGAGACGCTGAAGGACCGGGGGACGGACGTCGAGCGCCTCGTCCGGCGCGTCTTCGTCGTGTCCCTCACGTCGCCCGAGCCGGACAAGGCGCTCGCGCCGCTGCTCGCGCGCGCGCGCCTGCCCGCCGAGCTCGTCCCGGTGCTCGAGGGCGGGGTCCGCGTGCCCGTCCACAGCTTCCGGCGCGTGCTCCACGGCGCCTCCGTCGACGTCTTCCTCGATCTCACCCTCTCGAAGCTCGAGCTGCTCCAGGACGGCGATCCCGCGACGGGGCTCCGGGTCCGGCTCCGCTTCCCGAGCTCGGCGGGGGAGAACCCCCCGGCGCTGTTCCTGGTGCGGGAGGGCAAGGAGCTGAAGGTCCTCGCCACCGACTCGGCCTGGCCGATCCTGGGCGAGGAGGCGCTCCGGCGCGTGACCGAGGGCGATCTCGCAGGCGCGCGGCGCTGGCTCGAGTGGGCTCGCGAGGTGTTGCCGGGGGCGCCGGGCGACCCGGCGTCGCCCGCCGGGATGCTCGCGGCGCTCTGGCACCCCGGCGCGGCGTCGACCGCCGCCGAGGCGAGGCGCGCCGCCGCCGCGATCCGGGCGTGGGCCGATCCGGCGGGCCGCGCCGCGCTCGTCCTCGACGCCGAGCGCGCCGCCGCCCGGGACCCCGCCGAGCGGCGCGCCCTCGGGTTCGCGCTCGCGCAGTCGTACCGGAGCGCGAAGAGGTGGGCGGACCTCCTCTCGGTCGGAGACGGCCTCCTCACCGACGATCCCGCCTCGGGCGACGCCATCGCCGTGAAGGTCTTCGCCCTCGAGAAGCTCGGTCGCCGCGCCGACCTCGACGCCCTCGCCGCCACGGCGCTGGACCGCCTGCCCGGCGATCCCGACGTCCTCGGCACGCTCGGCAGCGCGTACACCCAGCTCGGCGACGTCCCCGCCGCGGCCCGGATCTGGCGGCGCGCCATCGACGCCGGCCGCGCGACCCCGGTCATCTACAACAACGCCGCGTGGCTCGAGCTGTACCGCCCCGAGCCCGCGAAGGAGATGCTCGAATGGGCGCGGCGCGCCACCTCCGGCGAGCGCGACCGGAACCACGCCGGCCTGAACACGCTCGCCGCCATCCTCGCCTCCCTCGGCCGGGCGGGCGAGGCGCGCCAGGTGCTGCTCGAGTCGCTCGACGCCGACGGCGGCGCCGCGCCGGGCCCGTCGGACTGGTTCGTGTTCGGCCGGATCGCGGAGGGCTTCGGCCTCCTCGACGTCGCGCGCGACGCCTACGCGCGCGTCGCGCCGGAGCCGGAGGACCCGACCTCCGCCGAGGTGCTCGCGAAGCGCCGCCTCGCCGCGCTCGGCCCGGCGCCCGCGCCGGCGGTCCCGCCCGGGCCGGCGGCGGCGCCCGTGCCCGCCACCGACAAGGCCGCTCCCGGGAAGAAGCCGCCGCGCGAGAAGGACCCGCCGCGCAGGCCGAAGAAGGCGCCCGCGCCCGGCCCGGGCGCGCCCGCCTAGCCCGCGTCGCCGGCGCCGCGTTCGCGCCGGGCGGTTCCGCTTGACGCCTCCTTTCCCCGGCGCGACAAGACCCCGGTGACCACGCTCTGGCTCCGCGCCTGGGGTGACGCGACCGCGTTCCTCCGCCGCTCGACGCGGCGCTTCGGCGCCGCCGACGTCGCGGTGCTCGCCGCGGTCGGCGGCATCGCGTTCGCGGTGAGCCGCGTCGCCGCCGACTTCACCGGGGTCCTCCGCCCGCAGGTCGAGATCGACCTCTCGCCCCGCGCCCTGCCCGGCTACGCGCTCCTCTCGCTGTCGCGGGGGATCGCCGCGTACCTCCTCTCCCTCTTCTTCACCCTCGGCTACGGCTACTGGGCCGCGAAGGATCGGCGCGCCGAGCGGATCCTCATCCCGCTGCTCGACGTCCTGCAGAGCGTGCCGGTCCTCGGGTTCATGCCCGGGCTCGTCCTCGCCCTCGTCGCGCTGTTCCCGCGATCCAACGCGGGGCTCGAGCTCGCCGCGATCGTGATGATCTTCACCGGCCAGGCCTGGAACATGACGTTCAGCTTCTACCGGTCGGTCCGATCGGTGCCGGCGGACCAGCTCGAGGTCGCGCGCACCTACCGGTTCTCCTGGACGGAGCGGTTCCGCTGGGTGGAGCTGCCCGCGAGCGTCATCGGGCTCGTCTGGAACTCGATGATGTCGATGGCCGGCGGGTGGTTCTTCCTGATGGTGAGCGAGGCGTTCGTCCTCGGCGACAAGGACTTCCGGCTCCCCGGCCTCGGCTCGTACATGTCCGTCGCCGTGGCGCGCGGGGACGGTCCCGCGATGGCCTGGGCCGTCCTCGCCATGACGCTCATGATCGTGGCCCTCGACCAGCTCCTCTGGAGGCCGGTCGTGGTCTGGTCGCAGAAGTTCCGGCAGGAGGACGCCGGGCAGGCGGAGGCGGCGGAGTCGTGGTTCCTCGAGGTGCTGCGGCGCTCTCGCCTCCTCGCGGCGGGCGGCGCCCTGGTGGATCGCGCAGGCGCCGCGCTGCGCCGCCGGTCCCGCCCGGCCGTCCCCGCGGCGCGCGTCGCGGCGCCGGGCGCCGCGGCGCAGGCCCTCGCCGTCGCGCTCCTCGTCCTCCTCGTGGCGGGCCTCGGGGCGGCCGCCGTCCAGCTCGTGCTGCTCGTGCGCGCCGTCCCCGGCCGCGAGTGGGCGATGACCGTCGCCGCCGCCCTCGCGACGCTCGGGCGCGTCCTCGCGTCGACCGCGCTCGGCACGCTCTGGGCGCTCCCTGCCGGGCTCGCCATCGGCCTCTCCCCGCGGCTGTCGCGCCTGCTCCAGCCGGTGGTGCAGGTGGTCGCGAGCTTCCCCGCGCCGATGCTCTTCCCGGCCGCCATCGCGGTCCTCGCGAAGCTCGGCGTGGGCCTCGGGGCGGGGAGCGTCGTCCTGATGCTCCTCGGGACGCAGTGGTACATCCTCTTCAACGTGGTGGCCGGCGCGATGGCCGTCCCCGCCGACCTCAGGGAGGCGGCGCGGAGCTACCGGATCGGCGGGCTCGCGCTCTTCCGGCGGCTGCTCTTCCCGTCGGTGCTGCCGTACCTCGTCACCGGCTGGGTGACCGCGGCGGGCGGCGCCTGGAACGCGTCGATCGTGTCGGAGTACGTCACGACGCAGCACCGGACGCTCTCCACGTTCGGCCTGGGCGCGCGGGTCTCGGCCGCCGCGGAGCACGCCGACTTCCCGCTGCTCGCCGCGAGCGTCGTCGTCATGTCCGTCGTCGTGGTCCTCTTCAACCGGCTCGTCTGGCGCCCGGTCTCCGATCTGGCCGAGCGCCGCTACGCCGTCGCGCGGTGACGCCATGGCCAACCCCGCCTCCGCCCCCGCCGCCATCCCCGTCTCGCCGCTCTGCGAGATGCAGGGCGTCTCCCACTGGTTCCAGCTCCCCTCCGGGCAGCGCCTCGAGGTGCTCGAGGACGTGTCGCTCGCGGTGAACCCCGGCGAGGTGGTGGCGCTGCTCGGCCCGTCCGGCTGCGGCAAGTCCACCATCCTCCGCATCCTCGCCGGCCTCATCACGCCGACGCGCGGCCAGGTGCGGTACCGGGGCGCCGCGCTCGACGGCCTCGCGCCCGGCGTCGCCATCGTCTTCCAGAGCTTCGCCTTGTTCCCCTGGATGTCCGTCGCGGAGAACGTGCGGGCGGTCCTCACCGCGGCGCGCCTCCCGGAGGAGGAGGTGGCCGCGCGCGCCGCCGACGCCATCCGGATGGTCGGCCTCTCCGGCTTCGAGGAGGCCTACCCGCGGGAGCTGTCCGGCGGGATGAAGCAGCGGGTCGGCATGGCGCGGGCCCTCTCGCTCCGGCCGGAGGTGCTCTTCATGGACGAGCCCTTCAGCCAGGTGGACGCGCTCACCGCCGAGGCGCTCCGCGCCGAGGTGCTCGACATCTGGGCGGAGCGCGAGTCCAACCCGTCGTCGATCCTCCTCGTCTCGCACGACATCAAGGAGGTGGCCTTCATGGCCGACCGGATCGTCGTGCTCGGCGCGAATCCGGGCCGCGTCCGGACCATCGTCTCGAACACGCTGCCGCGGCCGCGAGACTACCGCTCGCCGGAGGTGCTCGCGCTCGTGGACCGCCTCCACGACCTCATCACCGGGCACGAGCTGCCCGACGTCCCCGCCGCCGCGGCGGCCGCGACCGAGGTGCTGCCGCAGGCGGGGGCCAACGAGATCGTCGGCCTCATCGAGTGGCTCGCCGCCCGCGGCGGCCGCGAGGACGTGTTCCGGATCGCCGCCGAGACCAACCGCGAGTTCGGTCACCTCCTCACGATCGTGAAGGCGGCCGAGATGCTCGATCTCGTCGACACGCCGAAGCGGCTCGCCGTGCTCACGCCGGAGGGGCGCGCCTTCGCCGCCGCCGACCCCGACGGGCGGAAGGCCCACTTCCGGAAGAAGCTCCTCGAGCTGCGGATCTTCTCGGACGTCCGCGACGCGCTCCTCGAGGAGCCGTCACACCGCCTCGACCGGGACTTCGTGCTCGAGACGATCGTGCTGCGCATGCCCGCCGAGGACTACGAGCGCGTGTTCGCCGTCTGGGTGGGCTGGGCGCGCTACGCCGACCTGTTCGCCTACGACGAGGACGACGGGACGGTGACGCTGCAGGAGGCGACCGCGCCCGCGCAGACGCCCGCGTAGCGGGCCTCCTCCCGGACGGGCCGCCCGCCGCCGCGGGTCCTGCGCGGCGCGCGCGCCCCGTGTAGACGATGGCGTGCCGTCTGGGAGGATGACCGTCGTCGTGAACGCGAAGGCCGGGTCGGGGAGCGGCCCGGCGGCGATCTCGGCCGCGCTCCGCGCGGCGGGTGTCGACGGCGAGGTCCTCGCGGTCCGCGGCGATCGCCTCGGGGCGACGGCGCGGGACGCCGCCGGGGCCGGCGCGGCCGCGGTCGTCGCGGCGGGCGGAGACGGGACCGTGTCGGCCGTCGCGGGCGCGCTCGCCGGGACGGCGACGCCGCTCGGCGTCCTCCCGCTCGGCACCTTCAACCACTTCGCGCGGGACCTGGGGCTGCCGCTCGAGCTCGAGGAGGCCGCGCGCGTCCTCGCCCGGGGCGCGGTCCGGGAGGTCGACGTCGCCGAGGTGAACGGGCGCGTGTTCGTGAACAACTCGTCCGTCGGCCTCTACCCGCTCGCGGTCCGCGACCGGGAGCGGCGGCGAGTCCTGCCGAAGGCGGTCGCCATGGCGCTCGCCGTGGCGCGCACCCTCGCCCGGCTCCCGGTGTTCCACCTCCGGCTCCGGGTGGGCGGCGTCGCGCTGCCCCGGCCCACCCCCGTCCTCTTCGTCGGCAACAACCTCTACGACCTGGACCTGTTCGCGCCGCAGCGGCGCGCCGCGCTCGACGGCGGCGCGCTCTCGGTCTTCGTGGTGCGCCACGCGACGCGCGCCGGCCTGGCCGGGATGGCCCTCCGCGCCGCGGTCGGTCGCCTCGACACCGCCCGGGACCTCGAGGCGCTCGCCGTGCCGGAGCTCGTGGTGGACGCGCGCCGGGGCCGGCTGCTCGTGTCCGCCGACGGCGAGGTGTTCCGGGCGGCGACGCCCCTCGTCTACCGCGCCCGCCCGCGGGCGCTCCGGGTCCTCGCGCCGCCGCCGGGGAGCGCGCCGTGAGGATCGTCGCCCACCTCTCCGACCTGCACTTCGGCAAGGAGGATCCGCCGGTGGTCCGGGCGCTCGCGGCGGACCTCGCCGCGGTGCGGCCGGCGCTCGTCATCGTGAGCGGCGACCTCACCCAGCGCGCGCGCCCGCGCGAGTTCCTGGCCGCCCGCGCCTTCCTCGCCGCGCTCCCCGCGCCGGCGCTGGTCGTGCCGGGGAACCACGACGTGCCGCTCTTCCAGGTGATCCGGCGGTTCGTCTCGCCGCTCGGGCGCTGGCGGCGGTACCTCGGTCCCGAGACCGAGCCGGTCTTCCTCGACGACGAGCTCGTCGTCGTCGGGGTCTCGACGGCGCGCTCGAACGTCTGGAAGGAGGGCCGCATCAACGAGGCGCAGATCTCGCGCGCCCTCGAGGCGTACCGGGCCGCCCCGGGTCGCGTGAAGGTCCTCGTCGCGCATCACCCCTTCGCGCCGCCCGCCGGGGCGCTCCGCGCGCGCGTGGCGGGCCGCTCGCCGGCGGCGCTCCAGGCGCTCGAGGCCGAGGGGCTCGACCTCGTCCTCACGGGCCACCTGCACCACGGGCACGCCGGCGACGTACGCGACACGGTCCACGCGCTCGCGCAGTCCGTCCTCACCGTCCACGCGTCGACCGCCACGTCCGTCCGGCGCCGCGACGAGCCGAACGCGTACAACGTCCTCGCGCTCTCGCCGGGCCGGATCCGGCTCGAGGTCCGGGCGTTCGAGGGCGGGGGGTTCCGGCCGTCGGGACGGGTCGCCTTCGCACGGGGCCCGGGGGGATGGGAGCGGGGGGATGCTTCCGCTCCGTGAAGCCTTCACCGCGGCGACAGCTGGTCCGCCGTCACGAACCGCGGGGCGATGTCCACCGGCACGCGCGCGAGCCTGTCGAGGACGCGCTTCACCTCCGGCCGGATCACGCCGAGCCGCTCGAGGAGCACCTTCGCGGCGGCGTGGTCGCCCTTGCCCTCGACCGTCATGAGCTCGCGGGTGAGCGACGCGACCGCCTCCTTCATCTTCGGCCCGTCGATCGCGAACGTCCCGTCCTTGCGCTCCGTGATCGCGCCCGCGTCGAGGAACCAGTTGATCTGGAGCGCCATCCCCTTCCCGTGCGCCTCGTTGAGCCCGAAGCGGATCGAGCGGAACGCGCCGGCGAGGAACGTGGGGTAGAGCGTCCGCTCCATGCGCCGGTCGAGCTTGCCCTCGTCGAGGAGCTTCTGGAGCGCGAAGAGCCCGCCCACGTCGGCCTTCGCCTCCTCGATGGCGCTGTACGTCTCCGCGATGGCGGCCCGCACCGTCGTGGAGGCGCCGTCCGGGAGCTTGACCTCGTGCGGCCCGAGCCCGTGCACGAGCTCGTGCATGAGGATGTGCGTGAAGAACGGGTCGAACGCGACGTTCGCCCGGTCCGCCGGCGAGAGCGCGACCTTCGCGATCGGGACGAGGACCTTCTCGAACTTCGCCTCCTGCACGTTCTTCAGCATCACCCGCTTCGACCCCATGGTCCGGGTGATGTACTCGTCGTTCGGGAGGTTGTACGCGGCGGTCTGGATGCCCTTCGCGGCGTCGCCCGCGGCGAAGACCTCGTTCACCACCCGGATCGGCGCGAGCGCCCCGAGCTTCGGGTTCTTGAGGCTCGCGTCGATCGGGAGCGCGTCCTCGATCCCCTGCAGCTCCGCGGCGAACCGGGCGAGCTTCGCGGTCTCGGCGTCGTCCCGCACGCCGACGAACGCCTCGAACGCGGCCTTCGCGTTGAACCACTCGTCCTCGTACACCTCGTACGGCCCGACCGTCGGCTCGACCGCGGAGTCGAGCCGCATCCACGCCGCGTCGGACTCGCGGTAGGCGTTCCCGAGGAACGCCGCCGCCCGCGCCTCGAGGAACGTCCGGAGTGTCGCGTCGCGCGTGAGCCCCGCCGCCTCGCGGAGCAGCTCCGCCGCGCGCGAGAGCTCGCCCTGGTACTCGAGGCTGTAGGGGACGATCGCGAGCTTCCCGTCCGGGCGCCGGCGGATGAGGGTGAAGAACCCCGTCGCGGCGTCCTTCTCGTCCGGCGGGAGCGTCGCCACCCACCGCTCCACCTCGTCCTTGGTCGCCCCCGCCGGGTAGAAGTTCCCCGCCTTGGGCTTCTCCGGGACGCCCGGGACGAACGCGCGGTCACCCTCGAGGCGGTCCCACGGGCCCTTGTTGCGGAGGAAGTACGTCACGCGCGCGCGGCCGAGCGGCGTCGAGTCCTCGAGCAGCTCGAGCAGCAGCGCGTCGTTGCCGCTCCAGACCTGGCGCAGGAAGAGCGCGTCCATGATCCGGGCCGCCTCGACGACCTTCGCCAGCGCCGCCCGCTCCGGCGCGGGCAGCCCCGAAAGGTCCACCTTCACGTCGACCGGGGCGTACCGGGCCTCCGCCTGACGGAGGGCGGCGGCGGCGGGGAACGCCTGCGGAGGCGGCGGCGCGGCGAGGGCGGGGGCGGCGGCGAGCGCGGCAGCGAGGGCGAGCGAGCGAAGGACGGGGCGCATGGGGTCTCCTGTCGGCGGGTGCTTTTTACCGCGGAGCGGGGCGGAGGAGCGGGGAAACGGGGTGCGGGGTCGGACCCGTCCGCTACGCTCCGCCCATGGACCCGCTCCTCGCCCTCGCCGCCGGACTGGCCGTGGGCGGCGCCGCCGGCCTCGCGCTCTGGGCCGGTGCGGCTCGCCGCGCCGCGGCGGCGGAGGCGCTCCTCGAGGCGGAGCGCCGCCACGCGGACGCGCGGCTCGCCGCCGAGCGCGCCCGCGCCGCCGAGCAGCTCGCGCTCGTCGAGGACGCGCGCGCGCGGCTCACGGATGCCTTCAAGGCGCTCTCGGCCGACGCGCTCCGGGAGTCGAGCGCGTCGTTCCTCGCGCTCGCGCGGGCGAGCCTGGAGCGGTACCAGGAGGGCGCCCGGGGCGAGCTCGAGCAGCGGGAGCGCGCGGTCGCGGCGCTCGTGGCGCCGGTGAAGGACGGCCTCGCGAAGCTGGACGGCGAGCTGCGCGCGCTCGAGCGGGCCCGCGAGGGCGCGTACGGGGCGCTGGTGGAGCAGCTCCGGTCCCTCGCCGAGGCGCAGGGGCAGGTGAGGGCGGAGGCGGCGAGCCTCGTCCGGGCGCTCCGGGCACCGCACGTGCGCGGCCGCTGGGGCGAGCTGCAGCTCCGCCGCGTCGTCGAGCTCGCCGGGATGGTCGCGCACTGCGACTTCCGGGAGCAGCAGAGCGCCGAGTCCGAGGCCGGCCGGCTCCGGCCGGATCTCGTGGTGAGCCTGCCCGGCGGCCGGAACGTCGTGGTGGACGCGAAGGCGCCGCTCGCGGCCTACCTCGAGGCGGTGGAGGCGAAGGACGACCAGGTCCGGGCCGCTCGCCACGCCGACCACGCGCGCCAGCTCAGGGATCACGTCGCGGCGCTCTCCCGGAAGGCGTACTGGGAGCAGTTCCAGCCCGCGCCCGAGTTCGTGGTCCTCTTCCTCCCGGGGGAGAGCTTCTACGCCGCCGCCCTCGAGGCGGATCCGTCGCTGCTCGAGGCCGGCGCCGAGCGGCGCGTGCTCGTCGCGACGCCCACCACCCTCATCGCGCTGCTCAAGGCCGTCGCCTACGGGTGGCAGAAGGAGGCGGCGCAGGAGAACGCCGAGGCGGTCGCCGCGGTGGGGCGCGACCTGCACAAGCGGCTCGGGGACCTCGGCGAGCACCTGGCCCGGCTGGGCCGGAGCCTCGCGCACACCGTCGAGGCGTACAACCGTACGGTCGGTTCCGCCGAGGCGAGGCTCGTCCCGGCGGCGCGGCGCCTCTCCGCGCTGGGCGCTGCGCCGGATGGCGCCGACCCGATCACGCTCGCGGCCGTGGAGGCGCTCCCCCGCCCGGTACTCGCGCCGGAGCTGGTGGACGGCGGCGGGGCCGGGGGTTGACTTCGGCCGTTCATGGGATTCTTCTCACCGACGTGCAGCGCCCCGAATCCTCCCTCGGACTCCTCATCATCGCGGCCCGGCACGCGATCCGGCACGCGATCTGCGCGCGCGCCCGGAAGCTCCGGCTGACGACCCAGCAGTTCTGGGGCGTGTACTGCCTGCGGCAGGTGCCGGGGCTCACGCCCGGCGAGCTCGGCCAGTGGATGCTCCTCGACGCGCCCGCCGCGTCGAGGCTGGTCGCGGATCTCTCCAAGCGGAAGCTGATCGACGTGCGCCCGGACCGGGACGACCGGCGCCGCATGCGCCTGTTCCTCTCCGACAAGGGCGAGCAGGTCGGGCAGCGCGCGCAGGTGATCGTCGACGAGTACCATCAGTCGATCGCGCGGGGCATCACCGAGGACGAGCTGCGCGCCCTTCGGGCCGGGCTCACGAAGGTGGTCGACAACCTCTCCGGCTTCGACGAAGACCCGGCGGACGTCGCCGCGACGCGTCGCTCCGAGCGGGTGGCGCGCACCGGCTCGTAGCGCACCGCCAGTCAAAGCCCCTCTCCCCCTCCCGCTTACCCGCCGGGGGTTGTGACCCGCGCGGCCCGTGACCGCCGTCCACGGTCGGTTACTCGATCGGTCCCAACCCTTGCTTCGCGCGCCCGAGGCGCGGGAGGACGGTCATGGCGAACCGGAAGCGTGGCTTCACCCGCAGGCAATTCGTGAAGGCCGCCGGGATCGGCGCGCTCGCCGCGGCGGGGAGCGCGGCAGGGCTCGCGCCGGGGCGAGCGCGCGCGCAGGAGAAGACCCTCAAGATCATCCAGTGGAGCCACTTCGTCCCGGCCTACGACAAGTGGTTCGACGGCGTCTTCTGCAAGCAGTGGGGCGAGAAGCACGGCACCCGCGTCGTCGTCGACCACATCTCGATCGGCGAGATCAACGCCCGCGCCGCCGCGGAGGTCTCCGCGCGGAGGGGCCACGATCTGTTCATGTTCCTCTCGCCGCCCGCGGCGTACGAGCAGCAGACGATCGACCACACCGAGATCTACCAGCAGGTCGAGAAGCGCTGGGGCAAGCCCATCGACCTCGGCCACAAGTCCACCTTCAACCCGCGGACGAAGAAGTACTTCGCGTTCTCGGACAGCTACGTCCCGGACCCCGGCAACTACCGCCAGGACCTCTGGTCGCAGGTCGGGTTCCCCAAGGGTCCCGACACCTGGGACGACCTGCGCAAGGGCGCGAAGGCCATCAAGGACAAGTTCGGGAACCCCTGCGGCATCGGCCTCTCGCAGGAGCTCGACACGAACATGGCGATGCGCGCGCTGCTCTGGTCGTTCGGCGGCGCGGAGCAGGACGAGAACGGACGCGTCGTCATCAACTCGCCGCACACGATCGAAGCGCTCAAGTTCATGCGCGCGCTGCAGAAGGAGTCGCAGACGAACGAGGTCTTCACCTGGGACCCATCGTCCAACAACCGCGGCATCCTCGCCGGGAAGCTCTCCTACGTCGCGAACGCGATCTCGGTGACCCGCACCGCCGAGAAGGACAACCCGGAGATGTCGCAGAAGATCCAGATCGTGCCGGCGCCGAAGGGCCCGGTCCGGCGCATCGCCGCCGAGCACGTGATGGACTGCTACGTCGTCTGGAAGTTCGCCGAGAACGTCGAGGGCGCGAAGCAGTTCCTCGTCGACTACATGGACGCGTTCGGCGACGCCTTCAAGGCGAGCGAGTTCTACAACTTCCCGTGCTTCCCGAAGACGGTCCCGAACCTCAAGGAGCAGATCGCGAACGACCCGAAGGCGAAGCCGCCGGACAAGTACAAGGTGCTCGGCGACGTCCTCGACTGGGCGACGAACGTCGGCTACCCGGGGTACGCCAGCGCCGCCATCGACGAGGTGTTCAACACCTTCGTCCTCCCGACGATGTTCGCGAAGGTCGCCCGCGACGAGCTCAAGCCCGAGGACGCCGCCCGGGCCGCCGAGAAGGAGATCAAGCGGATCTTCGAGAAGTGGAGCAAGGCGTAGCGATCGAGGCGCCCGAGGGTCCCCTTGGCGGTCGTCGAGACGCGCAAGCTGACGAAGGTGTTCGGGAAGGCGGAGGCCGGCGCGGTGAACGCGGTCGACCTCGTGACGCGCGACGGCGAGTTCCTCGTCTTCCTCGGCCCCTCCGGCTCCGGGAAGTCGACCCTCCTCCGCATGATCGCCGGGCTCGAGGAGCCCACCGCCGGCGACGTGCTCATCGGCGGCAAGGTGGTGACGCGCCTCCCGCCCCGGGCGCGCGGCATCGCCATGGTGTTCCAGAGCTACGCGCTCTACCCGCACCTCTCCGTCCAGCGGAACATCGGCTTCCCGCTCAAGGCGCACGGGGTTCCGAAGGAGAAGCGGCTCGAGCGGGTCCGGTGGGCCGCTGACCTGCTCGGGATCGGGCACCTGCTGGAGCGGCGCCCGCGGGAGCTGTCCGGCGGCGAGCGCCAGCGCGTCGCCCTCGCGCGCGCGCTCGTCCGCGAGCCGACCGTGTTCCTCCTCGACGAGCCGCTCTCGAACCTCGACGCGAAGCTTCGCGCGTCCGCGCGCGAGGAGCTGACGCAGTTCCACAAGCGCGTCGGCACGACGACCATCTACGTCACCCACGACCAGGTCGAGGCGATGGCGATGGGCAACCGCATCGTCGTGCTCGACAAGGGGATCGTCCGCCAGATCGGCACGCCGCGGGAGGTCTACGACGAGCCGGCCGACACCTTCGTCGCCACCTTCCTCGGCTCCCCCCCCATGAACCTCCTCGAGGACGGCGGGCTCGTCGCGGGCTTCCGGCCGGAGAGCCTGCTCCCCGCCGCGATGGTGCCGGCGCCCGCCGCGCCGGTCCGGTTCCGCGTGACGCTGCTCGAGTACCTCGGCTCGGAGCGGATCCTCCACGGGGTCATCGAGGGCGGCCGGTTCGCCGGCCGCAAGGCCGTGTCCCGGATCGCGGCGGCGTCGAGCGGCGCGCTCGCCGAGGGGACGGTGCACGACTTCGCGGTGCCCGAGCGCGAGCTCAAGTTCTTCGACGAGGCGGGGAAGCGGACCGCCGCGCGGGTGCTCGAGTGGCGGTGAGCCAGGCCGAGCTCGCGCGGGAGGTGCCGCGGCGGCGTCGCGGACCTTCCGGCGCGACCTGGCTCGGGATCGCGCTCTTCTCGCCCGCCCTCGTCTACATCCTCGCGCTGGTCGGGCTGCCGCTCGCGCTCGCCTTCCTCTACAGCGTGGGCAACGTGACGGTCGGGTCGGTGGGCTACCGCTTCGTCGGCCTCGACAACTTCCGGAGCGTGCTCGAGAGCCCCGCGTTCCGCCGCGCGCTCCTGAACTCGTTCGTGTTCACCATCGCGACGCAGGTCATCGTCATCGTCTGCGCGAACGCGCTGGCCCTCGCGCTGCGCGAGCGCTTCCGCGGACGCGCGCTGGTGCGGTTCCTCATCCTGCTCCCGTGGGTCGCCCCGATCAGCGTCGGCGCCATCGGGTGGAAGTGGATCCTCGACTCGATCTACTCGGTGGTGAGCTGGGTCCTCGCCCGCCTCCACCTCGTGAACATGTTCGACCCGCCGATGTGGCTCGGCGAGCCGGGCCTCGCCATGGCGTCGGTCATCGCCGTGCACGCCTGGCGCATGATCCCGTTCTCGACGGTGATCCTCCTCGCGGGCCTCTCCTCGATCCCGAAGGACATCCCCGAGGCCGCGGCGGTGGACGGCGCCGGGTTCTGGCGCACGCACCTCGAGATCACGCTCCCGATGATGCGCCCCATCATCAACGTCGCGGTCCTGTTCGGGGTCGTCTTCACCTTCACCGACATGACCGTCGTCTACATCCTCACCCGGGGTGGCCCGTACGACACGACCCAGGTCCTGCCGTCGCTCGCGTTCTTCACGGGCGTCCTCGGCTCGGACCTCGCGGAGGGCGCCGCCATCTCGGTGTTCCTCGTGCCCATCCTCGTCGCGGTGGCCGTGCTGATGCTCCGGCTCGCGCACCGCGCCGAGATCACCTGAAGGAGCGGGCGTGGACGGACCGCGAAAGTCGCTCGGCACCCGGATCGGCCGCTGGGCCATCGTGATCGGGTTCGCGACGCTGCTCGCGTTCCCCTTCTACTGGATGGGGATCACGACCTTCAAGCAGACGAGCGACCTCTTCAACGTCGAGCACGACCCGTTCGTCTTCAACGCGCCCCCGACGCTCGATCACCTCCGGTACCTCTTCGAGGAGACCCTGTTCCTCCGCTGGTTCTGGAACACGACCGTCGCCGGCGCTGCGGTCGTCGCGATCACGCTCCTCCTGGCGGTGCCCGCGGCGTGGGCCCTCGCGCGCCTCACGGGGCGCTGGGGCCAGCAGCTCGGCATCGGGATCTTCCTCACGTACCTCGTCCCGCCCACGCTGCTCTTCATCCCGATGTCGCGCGTGGTCGGCTTCCTCGGCCTCCAGGACACGCTCTGGGCGATCATCGTCACCTACCCCACCTTCACCGTCCCGTTCTCGATCTGGCTCCTCATGGGGTTCTTCAAGGCGATCCCGCGCGACCTCGAGGACGCGGCGCTCGTGGACGGTCTCACCCGGCTCGGCGCGTTCGTGAAGCTGGTGATCCCGATCTCGCTGTCGGGGATCCTGACGGTCGTGATCTTCTCCTTCACGCTCGTGACCCAGGAGTTCGTGTACGCGCTGACGTTCATCTCGTCGGCGGAGCACCAGACCATCGGCGTCGGCATCCCGATCTTCCTCGTCCGGGGGGACGTCTACTACTGGGGGTCGCTCATGGCGGCCTGCCTCATCGCCAGCCTGCCCACCGCGGTGGTCTACAACTTCTTCCTCGATCGCTTCATCGCCGGCTTCACCGTCGGCGCGGTGAAGTGATCGGGCGTGCGGGGGACGGCCGCGCCGGCGGCCGCCCGGACCTTCACCACTCGTGATTTTCGGGGGCCGAGGGGCCGGGGCATCGCCCGGACCATCGGTACGTCCCGCTCTCGCCCGCGCGCGCTCCGAGGAGGCGGCCGACCGGGGCGCGGCATTTTTTTGACCGGGAGGGGCGCGCAAAATTTGTATTGGACCGTTCGAGTCAATGTTGCCCAGCGGAGTCCACGAAGGCCATTTGTCGGGGTCCCTCGTCGTGCCAGTCCGGCTTTCCGTTGACGGGTATCAATTCTGGACCCATCCACGCGGTGCGCAAATGACGCACAGTGACCGTTTGCCTCCCTATCCGAGCGCAAATCATGCGTTCGTCGAAAACGGAAAACCTCCGGGAATTTTGCCAGGTTGCAATTGCGGACTGGAGCGGTAGGCTCCGCGCCACCTGGAGGACTGAATGGACAATATGGGCTCCCCGATGATTGCCGAGCCGGAGGCCAAGGGCGTCTCCCGCCGTGACTTCATCAAGGTTTGCAGCGTCGCCGCGGCCGCCGTCGGCCTCCCCGCGTGGGCGGGCGAGAAGATGGCGGAGAACGTCGGCAAGAAGAAGCCGTCGGTCGTGTGGCTGCACTTCCAGGAGTGCACCGGGTGCACCGAGTCGCTCCTGCGGACCAGCCATCCGGACGTCGGCTCGCTGATCCTCGACCTCGTCTCGGTCGACTACCACGAGACCCTCTTCGCCGCGGCCGGCAAGCAGATCGAGGCCGCGCTCGACGACGCGAAGAAGGCCGGCGGGTACGTCCTCGTGGTCGAGGGCGCGATCCCGAAGAAGGAGGACGGGATCTACTGCATCGTCGGCGGCAAGAAGGCCACCGACTCCCTCGTCGAGTGCGCCGAGAAGGCCGCCGCCATCATCTGCATCGGCTCGTGCTCCTCCTGGGGCGGCGTGCCGTCGGCGGCGCCGAACCCGACCGAGGCGGTGGGCGCGCCGGAGATCCTGAAGGCGAAGGGGATCAACAAGCCGGTCATCACGCTCCCCGGCTGCCCGGCGAACCCGTACAACCTGCTCGGCACGGTCCTCCAGTTCGCGACGTTCGGGACGCTCCCCGCGCTCGACGAGAAGGGCCGCCCGAAGTTCGCCTACGCCCGCGTCATCCACGAGGACTGCCCGCGCCGGCCGCACTTCGACGCCGGCCGCTTCGCGCAGGTCTTCGGCGACGAGGGCCACCGCAACGGCTGGTGCCTCTACAAGCTCGGCTGCAAGGGCCCGCAGACGCACGCCAACTGCTCGCTCCTCGACTTCTGCGAGGTCCCGGGCGCGTGGCCGGTCGGCATCGGCCACCCCTGCGTCGGCTGCACGGAGCAGGGGATCGTCTTCAACAAGTCGATCTACGAGAACCTCCCCATCGAGAAGCCGACCGCCCCGATGGCGTACCCGGCCATCCACCCCGAGCACGGCGTCGTCGGGTCGAGCCCGGTCGCGGTGGGCCTCGGCGGAGCGGTGATCGGCGCGCTCGTCGGCGCGGGCTACGTGGCGTCCAAGAAGATCGCCGAGTCCGACAAGGGCGAGAAGAAGGAGTAGCCGATGCGCATCTCACGACGAGACCTGCTCAAGGGAGCGGCCGTTGCGGGAGCGTCCACCGTCCTCGTCGGCTCGGCGGAGGCTCGCGAAGCGGTCGAGCCCCGTCCCGACGCGGTGGGGATGCTCTTCGACGCGACGAAGTGCGTCGGGTGCCGCGCCTGCCAGACGGCGTGCAAGCGCGCCAATGAGCTGCCGGAGGACCGCGTCGCCGGCCCGACCGGTGGCGAGTACGACGCGCCCTCCGACCTGAACTCGAGCACCAAGAACATCATCAAGGCGTTCGAGGGCGGCGGGCAGCCCACGTACATGAAGCAGCAGTGCATGCACTGCGTCGATCCGTCCTGCGTGTCCGTCTGCATGATGGGCGCCCTCCACAAGGAGGGCGAGGGCAAGCGGGACATGGGCGGCGAGAAGAAGGGCACCGGCATCGTCATCTACGACAAGGGCCTGTGCGTCGGCTGCCGCTACTGCCAGATCGGCTGCGCCTTCAACGTCCCGAAGTTCGAGTGGTACGCGGCGCTGCCGCTCATCGTGAAGTGCGAGCTGTGCCGGCACCGCCGCGACCCGAAGAAGGACGGGCCGCTCGCGGTGGCGAACCCGGCCTGCTGCGAGGTCTGCCCGCGCGAGGCCGTCGTCTACGGCAAGCGCGAGGAGCTGCTCGCCGAGGCGAAGCGGCGCGTCGCCGCCGACCCCAAGAAGTACAACGCCCACATCTACGGCGAGAAGGACGGCGGCGGCACGCAGGTGCTGTACCTCGCCCCTGCGGACGTCGCGTTCAAGCAGCTCGGGCTGCCGGAGCTCGGCGAGGAGTCGCAGGCGCACTTCTCCGAGAGCGTCTCGCACGCGCCGTACCTCCACGGCGTGACGCCCATCGCGCTCTACGCGGCGATGGCGTTCGTCATCAAGCGCAACAAGTCGAAGGAAGAGGCCGGCGAGCACGGCGAGGAGGGCAAGTAGATGAGCGCCCACGGACACCCGAAGGCGATCGGCGGGCGGATGCTCGACCCGCTGATGAAGGTCCTCCTCGTCCTCTTCGGCATCTCGGCAGCCGTGATGGGGTACCGGTTCCTCACCGGCATCGGCCCGGTGTCGAACATGACCGACGGCTTCACCTGGGGCATCTGGGAGCCGGTGAACGTCGTCGTCTTCACCGGCATCGGCGCCGGCGCGTACGCCGTCGGCCTCCTCTGCTACCTGCTCAACAAGGGCAAGTACCACGGCCTCGTCCGGCCGGCGGTGCTGGTCGGCGCGATCAGCTACACCCTCGGCGCGAGCTCGATCGTCGTCGCCCTGGGCCGGTACTGGAACGCGTACTGGCTGGCGTGGCTGCCGTACTGGAACCTCGGCTCGGCGCTGCTCGAGGTCGCGGTCTGCGTCCTCAGCTACGTGATGGTGCTCTGGGTCGAGGTGCTGCCGGCGGTCTTCGACGGCGCCGCGCAGAGCAAGTCGCCCACCTGGAGCGCCTTCGGCAAGAAGTGGGGCGCGCGGCTCGCGCTCGCGATGCCGTTCATCATCGCCCTCGCGATCCTGCTCCCCTCGATGCACCAGAGCTCCCTCGGCGGGCTGATGCTCATCGCCGGGCCGAAGATCCACCCGCTCTGGCACACCGCGCTCCTCCCCACGCTGTTCCTCGTGTCCTGCCTGTCCATGGGGTTCGGGGCGGTCGTGATCCTCGTGAACCTCCTGCGGCTCTCGTGGGACGCGAAGGCAGATCAGCGGCTCTTCGCCGACATGTCGCGGGTGAACGCCGGGCTGCTGTTCTTCTACGTCGCGCTCCGCCTCGGCGACATCGCGCTCCACGGGAAGCTCCGCTTCCTCGGCGCGAACTTCCCGACGTTCCTGTTCGCGTGCGAGCTGGCGCTCTTCCTCGCGCCGGCGATCATGTTCATCTCGCCCGCCGTGCAGCAGAACCGGGGCCGCCTCTTCGGGGCCGCGCTGCTCGCGGTCGCCGCCGGCGCCGCCTACCGCGTCGACTCGTACATGACGATGTACCGCCCGGCGGGCTGGACCGACGGAGTCGCGAACCCTTCCGGCTGGAACTACTGGCCGTCGCTGGGCGAGCTCTCCGTCACGATCGGCATGGCCGCGATCGGCGTCGCGATCTTCATCTTCATCTCCCGCAAGTTCCCCGTCGTGGTCGTCCAGGACGCCCGCACGCACTCCAACCTCGGCGCCGGCCCCGTGAAGGCCGTCGCCAGCCGCTAGTCAGAGAGGTGAACGTCAATGGGTAAGCTCATCACCATCGACCCGGTGACCCGCATCGAGGGTCACCTCCGAATCGATGTCGAGGTGGACGGCGGCGCGGTCCGGAACGCCTGGTCGTCCGGCACGATGTGGCGCGGCATCGAGACGATCCTCCAGGGCCGCGATCCGCGGGACGCCTGGGTGTTCACCCAGCGCATCTGCGGCGTGTGCACGACCGTGCACGCGATCGCCTCGGTCCGCTCCGTCGAGAACGCGCTCGGGCTCGAGATCCCGCTGAACGCGCAGCTCATCCGCAACATCATCATCAGCGCCCACGCGCTGCACGATCACATCGTGCACTTCTACCACCTGTCGGCGCTCGACTGGGTGGACGTGACCAGCGCGCTCAGGGCGGATCCGGTCGCGGCGTCGCAGCTCGCCGAGAAGATCTCGACCTGGCCCGGCAACTCGAAGCACGAGCTCGCGGCGGTGAAGGCGAAGCTCGAGGCCTTCGTGAAGGCCGGCCAGATGGGCATCTTCCAGAACGGCTACTGGGGCCACCCGGCGATGAAGCTCCCGCCGGAGGTGAACCTCCTCGCCGTCGCCCACTACCTCCAGGCGCTCGACGTGCAGCGCAAGGCGAACCAGGTGGTGGCGATCCTCGGCTCGAAGACGCCGAACATCCAGAACCTCGCGGTGGGCGGCGTCGCGAACGCCATCAACCTCGACAGCCCCGCCACCCTCAACATGGAGAAGCTGTACCAGGTGAAGACGCTGCTCGACGAGGTGACCGCCTTCGTCCAGCAGGTCTACCTGCCGGACGTCGCGGCCGTCGCGGGCTTCTATCCGGACTGGTTCCGCTACGGCTCGGGCGTCACGAACTACCTCGCGGTGCCGGATCTCCCGTCCGACGTGAAGATGTCCCGGTTCGCCCTGCCGGGCGGCGTGATCTGGAACGGCGAGCTCAAGGTCGCGCACGACATCAAGTCGTGGAACGACGATTACCTCCGCCAGAACGTCACCGAGTCCATCGCGCACGCGCACTACGACGGCACGTGGGCGAAGGGCCCGTGGGAAGAGGAGACCGTCCCGAAGTTCGCCGGTGAGTGGAAGGCCGAGACGCCCGCGCCCGAGCGGTACACCTGGGTGAAGGCGCCCCGCCTCGAGGGCAAGCCGGTGCAGGTCGGCCCGCTCGCCCAGGTCCTGGTCGGCTTCATCCAGGGCCACGAGCTCACCACGCGCTGGGTGAAGGCCGCCCTCGCCGCGGTGAAGGCGATCCACAACGTCGACCTCCCGCCCACCGCGCTGCACTCGACGCTCGGCCGCCACGCGGCCCGCGCGGTCCGCTGCGCGATGCTCGCCGAGCAGGCGCAGGAGCAGTGGAAGGCGCTGGTCGCGAACATCGGCAAGGGCGACGTCGCGATCTTCACCGATCCGATGGGCAAGGACCCGCACGACCCGAAGGGCCGCACCTTCCTCCAGCGCATCAAGGAGGATCAGGGCGGCATCGCGAAGGGCGTCGGGTTCCACGAGGCGCCGCGCGGCACGCTCTCGCACTGGTCGGTCATCGAGACCGACGGCAAGAGCATGAAGCTCAAGAACTACCAGGCGGTCGTGCCGTCCACCTGGAACGCCGGTCCCCGCGACGCGAAGGATCAGAAGGGCCCCTACGAGGCGTCGCTCGTCGGGAACCCCATCGCCGACCCGAAGCTCCCGCTCGAGGCGCTCCGGACCATCCACTCGTTCGATCCCTGCCTCGCCTGCGCGATCCACACCGTGGACGCGGAGGGCGAGGAGATCGCGCGCGTGAAGGTGCTGTAGCCGGCGCGGGAAGGCGTAACATCGGATCCCGTCCCTGGAGCCCTCGGGGACGGGATTCTCGTTTCTGGACGGAAGGAGCCCCCGGCTTGTCTCGCATCGCGGTCATCGGCATCGGCAACGTGCTCACCGGGGACGACGGCGTGGGCCCCACCATCGTCCGCGTGCTGGACGCTGGGTACGACCTCGGCCCCGACGTCGAGGTGATCGCCGCGGGCACGCCCGGGCTCGACCTCACCGCGTACATGGCGGACGTGGAGGCGATCGTCATCGTCGACGCGGTGAAGGCGCGCGGCGCGCCCGGCGACCTCCGCACGTACGACAAGGAGGAGCTCATGAAGAAGTCGCCGGTGCTCGCCATGAGCCCGCACGAGCCCGGCGTGCGAGAGGCGCTCCTCAACGCGGACTTCATGGGCGTCGCGCCGAGGACGTTCCGGCTCGTGGGCGTGATCCCGGAGTCGGTCGAGCTCGGCTGCGCGCTCTCGGCGGCGGTCGAGGCCGCCGTCCCGCGGGCGCTCGCGCAGGTGCTCGACGAGCTCCGCGCGCTCGGCGTCGCGCCGCGCGAGCGGGTCCCGCCGCGCGCGCCGGATCTGTGGTGGACGAGGAAGCCCGAGGCGTGAGCGGCGCGACGCCCCGAAAAGACGAAGCCCCGGTGAAAGGGACACCGGGGCTCCGTGGATCGGTCAGTCCGTCGAGGAGTCTGAATCTCGTGGACGGTTGGGACTCTAACCGGTCGGCGTGGGGTCGCCACCCCCACACCCCGGTGACGTCGGTTCAGGTGGGTTCTCCCTGCCGCAGCGCTTCCCCCCGGGGAGGAAACGGGCAGTGCCGCGCGTTTCACGGACGGGCATCGGAGCTCGAGGGCCCCCGTCACATCCCGCTGCCCTCGACCGCCAGGCTCCTCCGGACAGCCGCGGCGCTCCGCGGCCGCACATGACGAGAGACACGAGAGACTCCGGTCCGGCGCGGACCGGCGGCGAGGGCCGCCGGATCGCGGTCACCGGCGCCGTGCAGGGCGTCGGGTTCCGGCCGTTCGTCTACCGGCTGGCGCACGAGACCGGCGTCACCGGCCGGGTGCGAAACGACGCCGCGGGCGTCACGATCGAGGCGTTCGGCCCCGCCGCCGCGCTCGACCTGTTCGCCGAGCGGCTCGTCCGCGACCGGCCGCCCGCCTCCGCGATCGACGCGATCGTCGCCGAGCCCATCCCGCACGAGCCCGCGACGCGCTTCGAGATCGTCGAGAGCGGCGGCGCGGCCGAGCGGCGCGTCGCGATCCCACCCGACCTCGCGACGTGCCCGGACTGCCTGCGCGAGCTCCGCGATCCCGCCGACCGCCGGTACCGCTACCCCTTCACGAACTGCACGAACTGCGGCCCGCGCTTCACGATCGCCGAGGGGGCGCCGTACGACCGGCCCGCGACGACGATGTCCGGGTTCACCATGTGCCCGGCGTGCGCCCGCGAGTACCGGGATCCGCTGGATCGCCGGTTCCACGCCCAGCCGAACGCGTGCCCCGCGTGCGGGCCGCGCGTCGAGGTGCGCGACCGGGCCGGCGCCCGGGTCGAGGTCGCGGACCCCGTCGGACACGTCGCGGCCGCGCTCCGCGCCGGCGCGATCGCCGCCGTGAAGGGTATCGGCGGCTATCACCTCGCCTGCGACGCCACCTCGGAGGATGTCGTCGCGACGCTCCGCGCGCGGAAGCGGCGCGAGGAGAAGCCGCTCGCGGTGATGGTCGCGGATCTCGACGCGGCGCGCGCGCTCGCGGACGTGCCCGCGGCGGAGGCGGCGCTCCTCCTCTCGGTGGAGCGGCCCATCGTCCTCTGCCGGCGGCGCGCGGGCGCGCCGCTCGCGGCCGGGATCGCCCCGGACAGCCCGCTCGTCGGGGTGATGCTCGCCTACGCGCCGCTGCACCACCTCCTCCTCGCCGACGCCGGGCGCCCGCTCGTCATGACGAGCGCGAACCTCTCCGACGAGCCGATCGCGTTCGAGGACGGGGACGCGCTGCGGCGGCTCGGCGACATCGCCGACCTGTTCCTGGTGCACGACCGTCCGATCGCCGCGCGCTGCGACGACTCGGTCGCCCGCACCGTGGCGGGGCGACCGCTCGTGATGCGCCGGTCCCGCGGGTTCGTGCCGCGGCCGGTGAAGGTCGCGCGCCGCTTCGTCCGACCGGTGCTCGCCGCCGGCGCGCAGCTCAAGAACGCCTTCTGCCTGGCGCGCGGCGACGAGGCGGCGCTCGGCCCGCACGTCGGCGACCTCGACGGCCTCGAGACGTACGCCGCCTACGAGCGCGCCGTCGCGCGGCTCGAGGCGTTCCTGGCGCTGCGGCCCGAGCTCGTCGCCTGCGACCTGCACCCGCTGTATCTGTCGACGCGCTACGCCCGGGAGCGCTCGGCCGCGCTCGGGGCGCCCCTCGTCGAGGTGCAGCACCACCACGCGCACGCGGCGGCGGCGATGGCGGAGCACGGGCTCGACGGACCGGTGCTCGCCCTCGCCTGGGACGGGACCGGGCTCGGGACGGACGGCGCGGCGTGGGGCGGCGAGCTGCTCCTCGCCGAGCACGCACGGTTCGAGCGGCTCGCCACGTTCCGGCCCCTGCGGCTCGCCGGCGGCGACAAGGCCATCCGGGATCCGTGGCGGATCGCCCTCGCTGCGATCCGCGACGCGCTCGGCGACGAGGCGCCGCTGGACCGACTCCCGCTCCTCGCCGGCGTCGAGCCGCGGGAGCGCGAGCTGGTGGACCGGCTGCTCGCGGCGGGCCTGAACGCGCCGCCCGCGCACGGGGTCGGCCGCGCCTTCGACGCCGCCGGGGCCCTCGTCCTCGGGCGCGCCCGGGCGCGCTACGAGGGGCAGGTGGCGCTCGCGCTCGACAACGCGGCGCACGGACACGACGGCCCGCCCTACCCGTTCGACGTCCAGGCCGGCACGCCGGAGCAGGTCGACCTGCGCGCGACCTGGCGGGCGCTCGTGGCGGACGTCGTGGAGGGCGTCGCCCCCGGCGTCGTCGCGGCACGGTTCCACGCGACCCTCTCGCGCGCCGGGGCCGAGCTGGTCCGGCGCGCCGCCCGGACGACCGGGCGCCTGCCCGTCGTGCTGACGGGCGGCTGCTTCCAGAACGCCCGGCTGGCCGAGGGTATCCTCGGCGAGCTTTCGGGGGAATTCGCGGTATATCAGCACGGCCAGGTCCCGCCCGGGGACGGGGGGATCGCGCTCGGCCAGGCGCTCGTCGCGGATGCGGTGGCGCGTACGTAGCAGGGGGAGACGGAGAGCAAGCATGTGTCTCGGGGTGCCAGGCAAGGTGGTCGCGATCGACGGCCTCAGCGCGACGGTGGACTTCTTCGGCGTCAGGAAGGAGCTGCGGCTCGACATCGTCGACGAGCCGGTCCAGGTCGGTGACTACGTCCTGAACCACGTCGGCTTCGCGATCCGGCGGATCCCGCCGGACGAGGTCCAGGAGACGCTCGCCCTGTTCGACCAGATCCTCGACGTCACCGGCGCCAAGGAGGACCTCATGGCGGCGGACGTCCGGGGCGAGATCGCGGCGGCGCAGGACAAGAAGTCCTGACGGAGCGGACGATGGCCGAGAAGGATCTGTTCCAGGAGCTCAAGTTCCGGGACCCCGCCCGCGCGCGCGCGCTCGCGGCGGCCCTCCAGCACAACGTGGACGCGATCGGCCGCGAGGTCTCGGTCATGCACGTGTGTGGCAGCCACGAGCAGGCGATCGCGCGATTCGGGCTCCGGGCGGTGCTGCCGGCGGGCCTGAACCTCATCATGGGGCCGGGCTGCCCCGTGTGCGTGACGGACGGGCCGGAGGTGGACGAGGCGGTCGCCCTGGCGATGCAGGGGGTCCGCGTCTGCACGTACGGGGACATGCTGCGCCTCCGCGGCACGGCGAAGAGCCTCGCCGACGCGCACGCCGACGGCGGGAAGGTCGAGGTGGTCTACTCGGTCGCGCAGGCCATCGAGCTCGCCCAGAAGAGCCCGGGCGAGGAGGTGGTCTTCTTCGCGAGCGGGTTCGAGACCACGGCGGTCGCCACCGCGGCCGTCGCGCTCGCGCGACCACCCCCGAACTTCTCGATCCTGTCCGTCCACAAGTACGTCCCGGCGGCGATGGAGATCGTGGCCGAGTCGAAGGAGACGAACATCGAGGGGTACGTCGCGGCGGGGCACGCCGCGATCATCACCGGCTGGGAGATCTTCGAGCCCTTCGCCCGGCGCACCGGCGCGCCGGTGGTGGTCGCCGGGTTCGAGCCGCTCGACATCCTCGCGGCCCTCGTGAAGCTCACCGAGCTCATGAAGGAGAAGCGGGCCGAGGTCGCGAACGTCTACCCGCGCTGCGTGACGAAGGAGGGGAACAGGGCGGCGCAGGCCTCGCTCTGGAAGGTGTTCCGCACGACGACCGGCAAGTGGCGCGGCATCGCCGAGGTCCCGGGCGGCAACCTCGACCTCACCCCGGCCTTCGCCCACGTGGACGCCCGGAGGCGCTTCGCCATCGACACGCGCCCGGTGCGCGACGAGGGCGCCGAGGAGGAGGCGAAGGGCTGCATCTGCGGCTCGATCATGCTCGGCCTCGCGACGCCGAACGACTGCGCGCTCTTCGGGAAGACGTGCGTCCCGGAGTCGCCGGTCGGCGCGTGCATGGTCTCGTCCGAGGGACAGTGCCGGATCTGGCACACGTACGGCGGCGTCCCCGACCTCCGGAAGGTCGGGTAGGAGAGGGCATGGAGAAGCCGGCCCAGAAGATCGGCCTGAAGCACGGATCCGGCGGGCGCGCGATGCGCCAGCTCATCGAGGACGTGTTCCTCACCCTCGCCTCCCCGGTGGACGGGATCGGCCTCGCCGCCCTCGACGACGGCGCGGCCCTCCGGATCGGCGACCGCTGGCTCGTCGTCACCACCGACTCGCACGTCGTCCACCCGATCTTCTTCCCGGGCGGCGACATCGGCCGGATCAGCGTCTCCGGCACGGTGAACGACCTCGCGATGATGGGCGCCACCGAGCCGCTCGGGCTCACCTGCGCGGTGATCCTCGAGGAGGGCTTCCCCCGCGCCGACCTCGAGCGGGTGGTCGCCTCGATGCGCGAGACGGCGAAGGAGGCCGGCGCGCCCGTCGTGACCGGCGACACCAAGGTGATGGGCAAGGGCCAGGTCGACGGGATCGTCCTCAACACGACCGGGGTCGCGCTCGCGGACCGCGTCGTGACCGACGCCGGCCTTCGCGCCGGCGACGTCCTCATCGTCACCGGCTCGATCGGCGATCACGGGATGGCGGTCATGGCGCGACGGCACGACCTCCGCCTCGAGGGCGACCTCCGGTCGGACGTGGCGCCCATCAACGGCCTCGTCCGCGCCGCGCTCGCCGCGGGCGGCGAGGACGTGGTCGCGATGAAGGATCCGACCCGCGGCGGCGTGGCGGGCGTGCTCCACGAGATGGCGGCGAAGGGGAACGTGGGCATCGTGGTGGACGAGCCCGCGCTGCCGGTGAACGACGAGGTCCGCGCCGCGGGCGAGATGATCGGCATCGATCCGCTGCTCGTGGCGAACGAGGGCAAGGCCGTCATCGGCGTCCGCGCGCGCTCCGCCGAGAAGGTCCTCGCCGCGCTCCGCGCGCACCCGCAGGGTGCCCGCGCCGCGATCATCGCGCGCGCGATCGGCGAGCGTCCCGGCGCGGTGATCCTCGACACCGGCTTCGGCAAGCGCATGCTGGCGGAGCCCGAGGGCGAGCTGCTCCCGCGGATCTGCTAGCCACGTCCCGGACGGAAGGAACGATGCACGAGTACTCACTGGTGGAGGCGCTGGTCACGCGGGTCGAGCAGGAGGCCCGCAGGCGCGGCGCCCTGCGGATCCACGCGCTCTCGGTCCGGGTCGGCGAGCTGGCCGGCGTGGACCCGGAGCTGTTCCGGACCGCGTACGAGACGTTCCGCGAGGGCACGCTCTGCGCCGGCGTGCCGCTCACCCTGAAGCAGGTGGCCGCGAGCTGGTCCTGCCCGAAGTGCAGGATCCCGATGGCGCGCGGCGCGATCCTGCGCTGCCCGGCGTGCGACTCGCCCGCCCGGCTCGACGAGGGCTCCGACGCCCTCACCCTCGACGGCATCGAGATGGAGGTACCCTAGATGTGCACGACCTGCGGCTGCGGTGACACCGAGCTCGTCCCGGTGGAGCTGCACGAGAAGATCCTCGCCGGCAACGACCGCGCCGCCCGCCACAACCGGGAGCACTTCATCGAGGCGGGCGTGCTCGCGCTCAACATCATGGGCTCCCCGGGCGCCGGAAAGACCGGCGTGCTCGAGGCGACGGCGCGCGCGGCGGCCGCGAAGGGCTGGCGGCTCGGCGCGGTCTCGGCCGACCTCGCCACCGACAACGACGCGCGCCGGCTCGAGAAGGCCGGCATCCCCTCCCGCGCGATCACGACCGGCCAGGCCTGTCACCTCGACGCCGAGCTCGTCCATCGCTCCCTCCACGACTTCCCCTGGCGCGACACCGACGTGTTCTTCATCGAGAACGTCGGGAACCTGGTCTGCCCCGCGATCTACGATCTCGGACAGGCGGCGAACGTCGTGGTGCTCTCGGTCACCGAGGGCGAGGACAAGCCGCTCAAGTACCCGGTCATGTTCAAGGCCGCGGACCTCGTGCTCGTCACGAAGGTCGACCTCGTTCCGCACCTCGAGGTGGACCTCGCCAAGATCCACGACGCGATCGCGCGCGTGATGCCGACGGCGAAGGTGATCGAGGTCTCCGCCCGGACGGGCCAGGGGCTGGACCGCTGGATCGCGTGGCTCGAGGAGCTGCGAGCGCCCCTCGCGCGGGCCGACGCCGGCGCGCTCGCCGGCCATTCGCACGCGGCGGGGGACGTCCAGCTCCGCCTCGACCACGTCCACGAGCACGCCCACTCCGGCCAGAAGCACAGCCATGTCCACCGGCACGGCCACGGGCACGATCACGGGCCGGGCGGCGGGGACCACGACCACGAGCACTGAGGTCCAGCCGCGGATGGCGCGGGTGCTGGCGCCTCCGGCCGGGGCGCCTCTCCGCGAGGCTCCGCGCGCGAGCCCCCCTTCGTGGTCGTGGCACCATCTGGCGGGGGAGCGCATCTCGGGACCGGGGAGCGGCGTGCCACGCGAGAAGCGGTGGTCCGCTGGCTCCAGGGGCCGGGGCTGACTTGAACGGGGCATCGCACCGCGTGCTGGTGGTCGAGGGCGACGACTCGCTCCGCCAGCTCTTCGCGACGCTGCTCCGTCACCTCGACGTCGTCCCGGTCTCCGCGGACGATGCGGAGACCGCGGTCGCGGCGCTCCGCCAGGAGGCGCCGCCGGACGTGGTGCTCCTCGACACGCGGTTGCCGGCGACGGACCGGGCCGCGGTGCTGTCGGCGATCCGGAGCGACCCGGAGCTCGAGCACGTGCCGATCGTGACGATGGGGACGGGCACGAACGCGCCGCCCGCCGTCGTCGCGCACCTCGTGATGCCCTTCCGCCTGGCCGAGTTCACGACGATCCTGCTCGCGCTGCTGTACCCCGAGTCGGCCGGCGCCTGAGCGCTCCGCGGCCGTCGCGGCGAGAGGAGCGGACCGGTCACCGGCGCAGGCGCGCCAGCGCCTTCTCGAAGGCGTCGAAGTCCTCCAGGGCCGTGACGCGGCCAGCGCTCGCCGCGCGCGCCTCGTCGGCACCGGCGCCCCCCACCCACAGCTCCACGCCCTGCGGCAGGTCCCCGGCGATCTCCGCGATCGCCGCGGCGCCGCCGGGCGCGCTCCCGGATCCGGTGTACCCGAGGACCACGGCCCGCGGCTGCAGCCGCCGGGCCGCCGCGACGATCTCGGCCGATGGCAGGCTCGGCCCGAGGTAGAGCACGCCGACACCCGCGCCGGACGCGACCAGCGCGGCGGCGAGCGTGCCGAGCTCGTGCTGCTCGCCGCTGGGCGTCGCGAGGACGAGGCGTGGCGCGCTCTCCGGGATCGCGTGCAGGCGCGCGAGCGCGCCGATGAGGCTCCGCAGCTCCGCGGAGACGAGGTGCTCCTGGGCGACCGAGAGCTTCCCGTCGTGCCACGCCTCGCCGACGAGGTGCAGGAACGGCAGCGCGACCTCGCGCGCGAGGGCCCGCGCCGGCAGGATCGCGGCGAGCCGTGAGAGCTCGCGGCGGAGCGCCGTCGCGTCGAACCGGTCGACCGCGTCCTGCAGCCTCGACAGGTCCACGGGCGCCGCGGTGAAGAGACCGGCGTCCGCCGCAGTGCCCGCCCGCACGAGGAGCGCCTCCAGATCGTCGCTCGAGAGCCCCGCGACGCGTCCGATGGCGTGCCCGCGCTCCACCGCCTCCCGCAGCAGCTTCAGCCGGGCGACGTCCGCCTCCGAGTACAGGCGCCCGCGATCGTCGCGCTCCGGGTCGACGACGCGGTACCGCCGCTCCCACGCGCGGAGGGTGTCCACCGAGATGCCCGTCAGCTTCGAGACCGCCCGGATGGGGTACCGGAGCGGTTTCGTCGTCCCCATTCGCAGCCCCTCCCGCTTCGGGTTGCGCGGTCATTGTCCGGTGTTTATCTAGGCTATGTCTAGGTTCGAAGCACGGGATCCGACGACCGAGAAGTCGAGATCGGGCGTGCTGCCGCGGGATCAGCCCCGCGGAGAGAAAGACCGGACGGCGGGCGCAGGGACGACACCGGGAGCCGCCCCGGAGGGACACCCCGGGTGGCGGGCGGGGCGGCGAGACAACGGTCGGAGACGATCCGCCGGCCGCGACGGTCGCGGGGGCCCGGGGTCGAGAGACCCCGGGCTCTCGTTTTGACGGGGCGCGCCAGGTGTTCTCATCGGGGCGCGCCGCCTCCGCCGCTGCGCGGATTTCCCCCTCCCTGCTAGCGGGTCAGTCTCGGGTGCGCGCCGAGCGCGTCAGTGCTGCTCTCCGATCATCTCCGCGAGGCGGCCGAAGGCCTTCTCGAGCGTCTCGATCGACGGTCCGAACGAGAACCGCACGTAGGACTTGAAGCGCGAGGCGTGGCGGGCGCGGCGCTTGCCGGGGTTCACGTCGAAGAACTCGCCCGGGACGACGATCACCTTCCGCTTGAGCGCCTCGCGGAAGAAGCCCATCCCGTCGTTGAGGGGCGGCGGCAGGTGAGCGACGTTGCCCCAGACGTAGAAGGTTCCGTCCGGAGCGCGGTCGAACCGGACGCCCATCCCCTCGAGCGCCTGGAGCGTGCGGCGGCGCTTGTCCCCGAACGTCCGGTGGATCGCCTCGGTCTCGGCGCGCACGTGCCCGTCGGCGAGGAGCGGGATCGCCGCGCGCTGCAGCGGCTTCGAGCCCCCGCCGTCGAGGAACGAGCCCGCGCTCGCGACCGCGTCGACGACCTGGCGCGGCGCGACCGTCCAGGTCACGCGCCAGCCCGGGTACCGCCAGTTCTTGGTGAGCCCGTCGAAGATCACCACCGGATCGCGGTCGACGTCCTCGACGTACCGCGCGGCGCTCTCGACCGGCAGCCGGCCCGGGATGCCGGTCCAGACGAAGTGCGAGTAGAACTCGTCCATGAGCAGCGCGCAGTCGAGATCGCGCGACAGCTCCACCCAGCGCGCGAGCTCGTCGCCCTGCACCAGCTTGCCGGTGGGGTTGCACGGGTTCGACGCGAGGATCGCCGACAGGCCGCGGCCGGTCACCTCGCGGCGCAGATCGTCCGCCGTGAACGCGTACCCGCGATCGCCCTCGAGCAGGATGGGGATCGGCGTGAACGTGCGGAACAGGTCGAGCAGCTCCTCGTACGCCGTGTAGTCGGGGAGGAAGTGCCCGAGGTTCACGTGCCCGAGGCTCGCCGCCGCACGCGTGAGGGACGTGCGGCCGCCGCCGGAAATCGAGACGTTCTCGGCCCTGTACTGGCTCGGGAGGCCCTTGCGGTAGAGCCGGTTGTAGAGCCCGGCCACCTCCTCGCGCAGCTCCCAGAGCCCCGCGACCGGCGCGTACTCCTGATCGTCCACGTGCACGGGGACGGTGTGCACGCGGTCGGGTGCGCCGGGGAGCGGCCCGGTCTCGGGCTGCCCCTGACCGAGGTTGCACCACTCGGGATCCTGCATCGAGAACCCGAGCTTGGTGGCCTCCGTCGTGGCGTAGATGACGCCGGTGCGAGGGACCTGACGGAAAGAGGACAGCTTGCCGTTCGGAGTGGTGTGGTCGTCGGACACGGGACCGCGAGGTTAGCACCGGCGCGGGCGGGCCGCGACCGCGGGACCCCCGCTCGCCTCCCCGGTGGCGCGCGCGAGCGGGCACCGCGTCGAAGGGCGGCTCAGCCGGCCCGCGCCGGCACGAGATCGCCCGCGTCCGGGAGCACCAGCACGTCCGGCGCGGGCTTCCCGACGATCTCCCGCGCGCTCGCCAGCGCCGCCTCGAGCGACGGTGCGTACGTCGCGTACGTCTGCCGGACGGTCGCCTCCGGCATCCCGGAGACGAGGAAGAGCGTGTAGCGCTCCGGCAGGAACCGGCGCACGCCGAGCTGGAAGATCCCCTCGTTCACCGTCTGCAGCGGCCCGGTGCCCTCCGGGCACTCGGCGCAGACGATGACGACGCCGCCGTCCTTCAGCAGGATCCCGGCGGGCGGAACGAGCTTCGAGGCCTGGTAGAGGCTGCCCGACACCGGCAGCGGGGCCGACACCACGACCACGTCCGCGGGCGGCGCGGAGACCGCGCAGTACGGGCGGGCCATGCGCACGCCCTCGCGGTGCGCGAGCACGAGGTCGCCGGCGACGGCGCCGAGGATCACCCCGCCCGCCTCGACGACGTTCAGGAGGTACGTGTCGCGCCCGATGCGGCGCACGCCCTCCTCCAGGTCCTCGCGGCACGGGTTCGCGTCGGCGCGCCCGAGGCTCGAGGCCGGATCCTTCTTGAGGAGGTGGTTCTTCCGGATGTCGTCGTTGTGGCCGAGCCCCGGGAAGATGCCCTTCGCGCCGCCGCCCCAGCCGGCGAAGTAGTGCGGCTTCACCCGGCCCGTGCTGACGACGAGGTCGGCCTCCGCCACGCACCGGTTCACCCGCAGGCGCGTTCCGCGGCTCGTCACGCCCATGTCCACCATCGACGTCTCGTCGCGCGCGTCGTGGTTCACGACGCGGTGGCGGCGGAGCACCTCGGGCGGCAGCCCGAGACGGTCGAGCGGCGCGGGTCCGTGCGTGCCGTTCGCGATGGCGAGCGTCACGTGGTCGTCCGGCACGGCCGCGAGCGCGCGCCGGGCGGCGGCGTACAGCTCGGCGCGCGGCTCCTCGCGCGACGCGTCCGAGACGATCACCACCACGCGCGTCCGTGCGCTCGCGACCTCGGCGAGCGGCCGGGCGCCGACCGGGTGGGCGAGCGCGTCGTCGAGCGCGGCGCGGAGATCCCGCACCGGCGGCGCGGGCGGGGCCGCGAGCACGCGGGCGGCGACGCCCGAGGGGAAGGGAAGCGGGCGTGAGCCGTAGCCGAGCACCAGCTCTTCCCTGGGGGGTCCGTCGCTGCTTCGCGTCACGCTGACCAATATACCAGGGCCGCGCGGCCGGGCCCGCGCGGCAGGGGGCGGCACATGCGGTGGCGACGGCTGGGGACGGTCGCGGCGGGCGTGACGACGGGGCTGGCCGCGTCGGCGCTCGCGCGGCACGCGCGACGGCGGCGGATGAGCGAGGCGCTCCGGTCGGAGTGGCTGCCGCACGTGGTGATCGTCGGCGGCGGGTTCGGGGGCCTCCAGGCGGCGCGCGCGCTCGAGGGCGCCCCGGTCCGCGTCACGCTCGTGGACCGGCGCAACCACCACCTCTTCCAGCCGCTCCTCTACCAGGTCGCGACCGCCGCCCTGAACCCGGCCGACATCTCCGCCCCGATCCGCCACGTGCTCCGGGACCAGCTGAACGCCGAGGTCGTCCTCGGCGAGGTCCTGGCCGTGGAGCCCGAGGCGCGGCGCCTCCGGCTCGCCGACGGCGTCCTCCCCTACGACTTCCTCGTCCTCGCCACCGGCGCCACCCACTCGTACTTCGGCCGCGACGACTGGGCGCCGCTCGCGCCGGGGCTCAAGACCGTCGAGGACGCGCTCGAGATCCGGCGCCGGATCCTCCTCGCGTTCGAGCGCGCCGAGCGCGAGCCCGATCCCGCCGCGCGCGAGGCGCTCCTCACCTTCGTCGTGGTGGGCGCCGGGCCGACCGGCGTCGAGCTCGCGGGCGCGCTCTCCGAGATCGCGCGCCACGCGCTCACCGCCGACTTCCGCCACATCGCCCCGGAGAGCGCGCGGGTGATCCTCCTCGAGGCGGTCCCGACCGTGCTGCCACCCTACCCGCCCCGGCTCCAGGCCGCGGCGCGGAGGCAGCTCGAGCGGCTCGGCGTCGAGGTCCGGACCGGCGCGAAGGTGACGAGCATCGACGAGGAGGGCGTGACGGTCGGCGACGAGCGGATCGAGGCGCGCACCGTCCTCTGGGGCGCGGGCGTCGCCGCCTCGCCGCTCGCGCGGAGCCTCGGCGCGCCGCTCGACCGCGCCGGCCGCGTCCAGGTGCTTCCGGATCTCACCGTGCCGGGCCACCCGGAGATCGCGGTGGTCGGCGATCTCGCCGCCGCGAGGAACGCGGACGGGTCACCCGTCCCGGGCGTCGCGCCCGCGGCGATCCAGGAGGGGCGCCACGCGGCCGAGAACGTCGTCCGGACGCTCGCCGGCGCGCCGCGCCGCCCCTTCCGCTACCGCGACAAGGGCTCCCTCGCGACGATCGGGCGCGCCGCCGCCGTCGCGAACGTCCGCGGCCTGCAGTTCTCGGGGCTGGCGGCCTGGCTCGCCTGGCTGCTCGTCCACATCTTCTTCCTCATCGGGTTCCGCAACCGCGTCGCCGTGCTGCTCCAGTGGGCCTGGTCGTACGTGACGTTCTCGCGCGGCGCGCGACTCATCACCGACACCGCCGAGCAGTGGCGGTTCATCGCCGACCGGCGGGCGAGCGCGCCGCCGGACGTGGCCGCGGGGCACGCCGCCGCGGCGGAGCGGCCCGCGGCGCCGTGAGCGCACCGCTCCGGCGGCGGGAGTCGCCGCTAGGGCGGGGGGAGCGTCGGCAGCGTCGCCGCGATCCGCTCGCGGACCGCGTCGCGGAGCTTCGTCGCGTCCTCGGGGCGCGCGCCCTCGATGGCGACCGGTTCGAGGATCTTCGCCGTCGCCCGGCACGGGCGGACCCACGGGCCGCCCTTGGGCATCCCGTGCGCGGTGCCCGACACGGCGATGGGCAGCACCGGCACGCCCGCCTCGATGGCGAGCCGGAACGCGCCCGACTTGAACGGCAGCATCGTCCCCTTCGTCGAGCGCGTGCCCTCGGGGAACATCATCACGCTCATGCCGCGCGCGAGGTACGCCTTCGCCCTGGCGAGCGCCTCGCCGCCGCTCTCCGGATCGCCGCGGCGAACCGCGATGTCGCCGGTCATCCGGAGCATCCAGCCGATCCACGGAATCTTGAACAGCTCCTCCTTCGCCACCCACTTCATCTCCTTCCGGATGTGCGAGAGCAGGAGGATGTCGAGCATCGACTGGTGGTTCGCGACCACGACGTACGGCCCCTTCCCCGGCCAGCGCCCGTCGACGGTGAGGCGCCAGGGCGGGAAGGTCTTCGTGATGAGCACGCCGACGATGCGCAGGAAGCGCCCGGCGACCACCCGGTTCCGGTCGAACGGCGCCGTCACGGCGAGCAGGAGCGCCTGCACGGGCAGCGCCACGAGCAGCAGCAGGACGACGAGGACGTAGCCGACGGCGGCGACGGGGACGTACGATCTCACGGCGGCTCCGGAGCGTGCACGCGCCGCGTCACCGCGCGGTCACGGCGGCGGTCGCGGCCGCGAGGGGCGGGCGCGCGAGGTGGTGGGGGGTCCTGGCCTGGAAGCTCGCGGCGGCGGAGAGGAGGCGGGCCTCCTCGAGCGGGGGCGCGACGAGCTGCATCGACACCGGGAGCCCGCCGACGAAGCCCATCGGCAGCGCGACCGCGGGCAGCCCCGCGAGGTTGCCGCCGGCGCCGATGGGGTCGGGGAACGAGAACATCTCGTCGAAGACCTCCTGCACCCTCGGGGGCGGGTACGGGAGGTTCGGGGCGAGCACCAGATCGTGGCGGGCGAAGAAGGCCGCGAGCGCCCGCTGCATCTCGCCGCGGACGCGCATGGCCCGGACGTAGTCGGCGGAGCTCGCCGTCGGGACGTACTCGTCCGGCTTCTTCGTACGGTGCGAGCGGTCGGCGAGGAGCTTCGTCCGGCCGGTGCGGATGAGGTCCTCGAACGCGGTGGCGCCCTCGGCCTCGACGACGAGCCCCGCGACCGCGTCGAAGGGCAGCTCGGGGAGCGTCGCGGGCTCGAGGAGCGCGCCGGCGTCGCGCAGCACCTCCTGGGCGCGGGCGTAGGCGTCCGCTGCCCCCGCAGCCACCGGCGGCTTCGCGGGGAAGCCGAGCACCGCGACGCGGAGCCCCTTCGCGATCTCCGGCCGGACGCGGTCGAGCCCCGGCGGCGGCGGGATCGAGGACGGGTCCTTGGGATCCGCGCCGGCGAGGGCCGCGAGCACGATCGCGCAGTCCTCGGCGGACCGCGCGATGGGCCCGAGCTTGTCCATCGTGTACGAGAGCGCCATCGCACCGTACCGGGAGAGGACGCCGTAGGTGGGCCGGAGGCCGGTCGTGCCGCAGAACGCGGACGGGCAGGTGATGGACCCCCAGGTCTCGGAGCCGATGGCGAACGTGACGAGCCCGGCCGCGACCGCGGACGCCGAGCCCGACGACGATCCGCCCGCCCAGCGCGAGAGATCCCACGGCGTCCGGCACGGCCCGTTCAGCGCCGCCTCGCCGGTGTGGTAGCCGAGCCCGCCGGCGAGCTCGATCATCGAGAGCTTCCCGAGCAGCACCGCGCCCGCCTCGGCGAGGCGCGCGGCGACGGTCGCGTCGCGGTCGGGCACGCGATCCGCGTACGGCGCGGCGCCGAAGGTGGTCCGGATGCCCTTCGTGTCCACGAGGTCCTTCAGGCCGTAGGGGATCCCGTGCAGCGGGCCGCGCCAGCGCCCCTGGGCGATCTCCGCCTCCGCGGCCTTCGCGTCGGCGCGGGCGCGGTCCGCGGTGACCGTCACGAAGCAGCTCAGCCTCGGCGCGAGCTCGGCGATGCGGGCGAGGTACGCCTCGGTGAGCTCCACCGGCGAGAGCTCGCGGGCGCGGATCCGCTGCGAGAGGGTAGCTACGCCGGCGAAGAGGACGTCCGGGCCGAGGGCCATGATCACTCCCGGCTGCGCGCGGCGAGCGCGCGGAAGACGAAGGCCGGCTCGACGTCGAGCGCGAGCGGCACGGCCCGCACCGCAGCGAGCGCCTCCTGGGCGGCGCCCGCCTCGCTGCCCGGCGCGGCCGCGGCCTCCTTCCTGGGCGCGCCGGCGGACGCGCTGCCGCCCCTGCCCGTCGCGCATGCGGCCGCGGTGGCGGCGGGCGCGAGGGCGAGTGCGCGGAGGAACGACCGGCGGGGGGTTCCAGGCGGGCGGAGGGCGTGGGACATGACGCTCGGTCTATCACGGCGGCCGCGGGGGCGAGTGCTCCGCGTGGCTCGCCCGAGGTGCCCCCCGGAGGGTCCGCCGGCCATCGCGCCCTCGGCTTGCGCGACCGGGCGCCGCCCCTTACCCGAGAGCCGCTGCCTTCTCGAAAGGAGCCGGTCATGGTCACGGAAGCGCTGTACGTCCGCCTCGAGGCGAAGCCCGGCAAGGAGCAGGAGGTCGAGACGTTCCTCAAGGGCGCGCTCCCCGCCGTCGAGGCCGAGCCGCGCACCGAGGCGTGGTTCGCGGTCCGCCTCGGTCCTTCCTCCTTCGCGATCTTCGACGCGTTCCCGGACGAGTCCGGGCGGCAGGCGCACCTCGCGGGACGCGTCGCGGCGGCGCTCCTGGCGAAGGCGCCCGACCTGCTCGCGCGGCCGCCGGACATCGGCAAGGCGGACGTGCTCGCCGCGAAGCTCCCGCACTGAAGAGGGGGCGGCGCCGGCGCGCGGCGCGGGGCGACCGCCGGTCGCGGGGGGTACGCCCACCCGCGACACGCCGTCGCCCGCTCGTTAAGCTCTCTCCCGTGCCCGAGCTGCCCGACATCGAGGTCTACCGCGAGGCGCTCGCGGCGCGCGTCCTGGGGCAGCCGCTCGAGCGCGTCCGGCTCGGGAACCCCTTCCTGCTCCGGTCCGCGGACCCGCCGCTCTCCGCGGCGGAGGGGCGCCGGGTCGTCGCGGTGCGGCGGCTCGGGAAGCGGCTCGTCCTCGCGCTGGAGGACGACCTGTTCGTCTCGCTGCACCTCATGATCGCGGGGCGGCTGCACTGGAAGGAGCGGGGCGCGAAGCTGCCGGGCCGGGTCGGGCTCGCGGCGTTCGACTTCCCCGCGGGCTCGCTCGTCCTCACCGAGGCGGGCTCGAAGCGCCGCGCCGCGCTCCACCTCGTCCGCGGCGAGGCCGCGCTCGCGCTGCTCGACCGGGGAGGCCTCGAGCCGCTCGGCGCCGACCCCGGTGCCTTCGCCGCGGCGCTCCGGAGGGAGAACCACACCCTGAAGCGCGCCCTGACCGATCCCGGCCTCTTCTCGGGGATCGGGAACGCGTACTCGGACGAGATCCTCCACCGCGCCCGGCTCTCACCGGTGAAGCTCACCTCCCGCCTCGACGACGAGGAGGTCGCGCGCCTCCACGCGGCCACGCAGGAGGTGCTCCGCGAGTGGACCGACCGGCTGCGGGCGGAGGCCGCCGGCGAGTTCCCGGAGGGCGTCACCGCGTTCCGCCCGGAGATGGCGGTGCACGGGAAGCACCGCGCGCCGTGCCCGGCGTGCGGGACCGCGGTGCAGCGCATCGTCCGCGCCGAGAACGAGGTGAACTACTGTCCGCGCTGCCAGACCGGCGGGCAGATCCTGTCGGACCGGTCGCTCGCGCGCCTCCTCAAGGAGGACTGGCCGCGGACCATCGACGAGCTCGAGCGGAACCCGGCGCTCGGCGTGCGGGTGCCGCCGCCCGCCTCCCCGACGCCGCCGCCGCGCCGCAGGCCGTCCGCGCCGGGCGGATCACCCGGACCAGCGAGGAGAGGATGAACGAGGACGTCGTCCGCGCGATCCGAGAGAAGGCGCGCGTGCTGTACGAGGGCAAGGTGACGCCGCACCGGAGCTGCGGGATCGCCATCGCCGAGACCTTCGGCCGCGAGCCCGGGCCGTACCAGGCGCTCCGCAGGGGCGGCATCACCGGCGAGGGCCAGTGCGGCGCGATCGTCGCGGGGGGCCTCGTGCTCGGAGAGATCTTCGGCGACCCGGATCCCACCGGGGCGGTGACCCCGCTCCTCCGCGAGGCGATGATGCGCTACCGCGCCGCGATCGCCGCACGTCTCCCGACGGGCGGCGCCCGCTCGGAGATCTGCAACGACCTCGTGGCCCGGTTCCCGGTCTTCCAGTCGGAGGAGCGGGCGTCGTTCTGCACCGGGCTCGCCGCGACGGTCGCCGAGATCGTCGCCGGGATCGTCCTCGAGCTCGGGGGCACGGTCGAGGTCACGCCGATCCCGCCGTCGCGCTGACGCGTCGCCGCCGCGCCCGGACCACCGCCTCCGCGATCGCGAGCGCCGCGAGCCCACCGAGCGCGCCGTCGCCGCCGCTCGCGCAGCCGCCGGACCGCGGCGCGGCCGCCGCGACGGTGCCGCCCGCTGGCGGCGGGCTCGCGGGCGGCGGGCTCGCGGGCGGTGGGCTCGGCGGCGCGGGCGGCGCGGGCGGGGTCGCGGGCGGCGGCGCGGCGACCTGCGACGGCGCGAGCCCCGCGCGGCGGAACACGTTGTCCATCATTCGCTGCACCCGCGCGTCCGCGACGCCCGGCCGCGAGAGCCCCCACGAGAAGTCGTTCGAGCCGGTGGCGAACACGAACGCACCCGACGGGCGCACGTGCACCGCCGCCTCCTGCGTGCCCGGCGTCCCGTCCGCGAGGAGGTAAGGCGAGCGCGCGACGACCTCGAGGCCCGGCGGCGTCAGGCCGTTGTCGGCGACCCGGTCGATCTCGTAGCCGACGATCGCGGGGATCGCGTCGCCGTCCGCGAGGCCCGTCCCCTCGTACAGCCAGCTCCCGGCGTCCCGGACCACCCAGGCGGCCGCGGGGACGGAGGCGTCGTTCCACCCTGCGTACATGACGCCCACGAGGGCGTTCTCCGGCCAGCTCACCTGGGGATCCCGGAACGCGACGGTGACGAGGGGCGTGCCCCGGAGCGGGTCCTGGGCGGAGAGCGACTTGTAGCAGACCTGCGTGCGCCGGAGCCGGGTCGGATCGCTCCGCGACGGCTCGAGGCGGATCTGCCAGTACACGGCGTTCGACCCGAGGAACGCCGCATTCACGCCCAGCGCGAGGGCCGCCTCGAGGTGCTCGCGCGCCGCGCGCGTCCAGTACTCGTCGTGGCCGACCGAGAGGAACAGCCGCTGGCCGTCGAGCAGGCCGGCGTCGCGGTCGAGGTCGAGGTCGGTCGCGTAGACGAGATCGTAACCGCGAGACTCCGCCCAGCGGACGAGGTCGTGCTCGAACCGGAAGTACTGGCCCGCGCCGTTCCCCTCCGCGAAGGGGCGGTCGTACGAGATCTCCGGCGCGAAGCCGCCGTAGGCGCTCCGGCCTCCCCACCGGTTGTAGGCCTGGTACGTCGTGAACGACGCCTGCACGACGGCCGCGCCGCGGTGACCGTCGCCGCGCAGCACGAAGATGGCGTAGCTCTGCGGACCGTCGTCGCGCGTGAGCACGAGCAGGTGGACGCCGCTCGTCCAGCCCGGATCCGTGCTCACGGTGAACGTGACGGGCCACGCGCACGCGACGAGGCCGGTGTCCGGCGCGGCGGCAGGCGTGGGCTGCGACCCGACGGCGATGGGCCCGCCGCTCGCGACGCGGCGGCCCTCGGCGCCGCCGTACCAGCCCATCCGGTAGAGCGCCCAGCCGATGGTGTGAGCGCCGTCGGCGCGCGCGTGCACGTGGACGGTCTCGCCCGGCGCGACGCTCGGCTCATCGAGGTAGGCCTCGAGCTGCCCCGCCGCCGCGGGCTGCGCGAGCTTCCACCCCGCGTCTCCGGGGCGGGCGTTCTCGATCGCGATGGGGGTCGCGCCGTCCGCGCGGGCGCCGCCCGCCGCCCCCGCGCCGATCGCGAGCGCCAGCCCGGCCAGGGCCCGGATCACACCCACCGCCATCCCGCCCCCTCGCGCGCTCGCGCCGGCGCCCCGTGCGCCTGCGGGAAGGAAGGCGCGCCGCGACGCCGGGAGAAGGCTCCGGGTGGATCCGGGACACGCGCGGGCCCGCGATGGCTCGGCCCGGGCGTTCACCACCAGTCCCGGGCGGGTCGCGGGCTGCGTCGTGCGCTGCGCACCGGCGCGAGCGAGGCGACGCACCGCCGGCTGCCCGCCTCTCGCGATCCGCCGGCGCAACACCTCGGAAAGTGGCTTTTCGCGGAGGAGATCGAGACGCAGCGCATCAATCCGAGGACGCGGCTGCGACGTCCGGCCTGCTCCATTTTGCAAGAGTCGTGCCCCGGACCGGTCGAACCCTTGACACCGGAGAAACACGGGTGTTTTCTCCCGGTTTCCCACACGCCCGCGAAGGTTCAATCCACCGCGAGGAGAAGCATGGCCACCGACTTCACGCCGCCCAAGAATCCGCCCTCATCCCCCGTTGCCAAGAAGAAGATCCGCCGGGAGGACGCGCTCGCGTACCACTCGTCCGGCCGGAAGGGGAAGATCGAGGTCGTCCCCACGAAGCCCTGCGCCACCGCGCGTGACCTCGCGCTCGCGTACAGCCCCGGCGTCGCCGAGCCGTGCCTCGAGATCGCGAAGGATCCGGACCTCTCGTACCAATACACCGCGCGTGGAAACCTGGTCGCGGTCGTCTCGAACGGCACCGCGGTGCTCGGCCTCGGCGACATCGGGCCGGCCGCCGGCAAGCCGGTGATGGAGGGCAAGGGCGTCCTCTTCAAGAAGTTCGCCGACATCGACGTCTTCGACATCAACATCGATGCGAAGGAGATCGAGAAGGTCTGCACCGTCGTGAAGGCGCTCGAGCCGACGTTCGGCGGCATCAACCTCGAGGACATCAAGGCCCCCGAGTGCTTCATCATCGAGAGCCGCCTCAAGAAGGAGATGCAGATCCCGGTCTTCCACGACGACCAGCACGGGACCGCGATCATCTCCGGCGCGGCGCTGCTCAACGCGCTCGAGCTCGCCGGGAAGAAGATCGACGAGGTGAGGGTGGTGGTCTCGGGCGCCGGCGCGTCCGCCATCGCCTGCACCAAGTTCTACCTGGCGCTCGGCGTGCGTCGCGAGAACGTCACGATGGTCGACACCAAGGGCGTCATCTACAAGGGACGCACCGAGGGCATGAACGAGTGGAAGAGCGAGTTCGCCGCCGACACCAAGGCGCGCACGCTTGCCGAGGCGGCGAAGGGCGCCGACGTGCTCCTCGGCTGCTCGGTGAAGGGCATGTTCGATCAGGCGATGGTCAAGTCGATGGCGAAGGACCCCATCGTCTTCGCGCTCGCGAACCCCGACCCGGAGATCAGCTACCCCGACGCGAAGGAGGCCCGCGCGGACGTCATCATGGCGACGGGGCGGTCCGACTACCCGAACCAGGTGAACAACGTCCTCGGGTTCCCGTACATCTTCCGTGGCGCGCTCGACGTCCGCGCGAAGCAGATCACCGAGGAGATGAAGATGGCGGCGGCGCGCGCCCTCGCCGCCCTCGCCAAGGAGGACGTCCCGGACTCGGTCTCCCGCGCCTACGCCGGCGAGAAGTTCCGGTTCGGCCGTGAGTACATCATCCCGAAGCCCCTCGATCCGCGCGTGCTCCTCGCGGTCGCGCCCGCGGTCGCCCAGGCCGCGATGGACGGCGGCGTCGCCCGCGTGAAGCTCGACATGGGCGAGTACAAGGACCGGCTCCGCAAGATGCAGAGCCGCTCGCACCAGGTGATGGGCTCGATCTTCACGAAGGCGAAGAAGAAGCTCGCGAAGATCGTCTTCCCCGAGGGCCACCACCCGAAGATCCAGCAGGCGGCCGAGATCCTCCGCGAGGAGGCGATCTGCGAGCCGGTGCTCCTCGGCCCGGTGGACGCGATCCGGCGCTCCATCGCCGACCAGCGCCTCGACGACCTCGACGGCGTCACCATCATCGACCCGATGGAGAGCCCGGACTTCACGAAGTACGTCTCGCGGTTCTGGGAGCTCCGCCAGCGGCGCGGCATCACCTTCGAGGAGGCGCGCAAGCGCATGCGGACCCGCAACTACTTCGGGTCCGTCATGGTGAAGGAGGGCGCGGTGGACGGGCTCGTCACCGGGCTCACCACGGGGTACGCGGAGGCCATCCGCGCGCCGCTCGAGATCATCAAGACCCGCACCGGCCGGCGCGCCGGCGGCGTCTACATCGTGGTCACGAAGCACGACTTCAAGTTCTTCGCGGACTGCACCGTCACCATCGACCCGAACGCCGAGGAGCTCGCCGAGATCGCCATCACCACGAGCGACCTCGCCCGCTACTTCGAGGTGACGCCGCGGGTGGCGATGCTCTCGTACTCGACCTTCGGCTCCGCCGGCGGTGACAGCCCGCGGAAGATGCGGGAGGCGACCGAGCTCGTTCGCCAGCGCCGGCCCGACCTCGAGATCGACGGCGAGATCCAGGTGGACATCGCGACGAGCGCCGAGGTCCGCGTGCCGGAGTTCCCGTTCTCGACCCTCAAGGAGGACGCGAACGTCTTCATCTTCCCGAACCTCGACTCCGCGAACATCGCCTACCAGATGCTCGAGCGCGTCGGCGGTGCGGAGGTGATCGGGCCGGTGCTCCTCGGCATGCACAAGCCGGTGAACGTGCTCCAGATGGGCTGCTCGGTGCAGGCGATCGTGAACCTCGCCGCGATCACCGCGCTCCGCGCGCAGGGCGATCAGTTCCTGTTCTAGACGGCCCGCGCGTCGTCTCCCGGGGCCCCGGTCGCTTCAGCGGCCGGGGCCTCGCTGCATTCGCGAGGGGCTGCGCCCCCCTCACCCGGTCAGGTGGTCGTTCGGACCGGCTGCCGGAAGCCCGGCTCGTTCTCGCCCGGCACGAGCGAGAGCAGGAACACGGCGATCGCCACGAGGGCGTTGTTCCACTGCGTCCCGAGGTTCGAGTGCGGGAGCGCCCACACCGCGATGAACGTCCAGATCGCGGCCGCCGTGTTCACCCACCGCGCCTGCGAGGCGCGCATGGCGATGAGCGCGAAGACCGCCACGACGACCCCCATGATCCAGGTGCTCGTCCGCTCCGGCGCCGAGTGCTGCCAGATGAACGCCGAGACGAAGAGCCAGACGCCCAGGATGAGGTTCGCCACCCGTGCGCCGTTGACCCGATTCGACATATGACCTCCCGGCCGCCCGGCCCGGGCGGCCCGCTTTGCTCTCTTTGTTGGTTGGTATCGCAACTATATGACTCCGCCGCCTCGCTCGCGCCCTCGTCGGTTCGCGGAGCGGAGAGCGCGCCGGGCCCCTGCGCAGAGGCCCGGTCGCGGCAGCCGGCCGCCCTCAGCGGCGGACGTTCAGGTTGGCGGTCTTCGTCACGCCGTCGCAGGTCGCGGTGATCTTCACGCGGACCTTGCGGCGCGTCGGCGACGTCGTCTGGATCGTGAACGTCGCGCGATCGGCGCCCGCCGGCACGATGACCGACGCGGGGACCGTCGCGACCGCGTCGCTCGTCGACAGGGTCACGGCGAGCGGGCTGGTCGTGGCGCGCGTCAGGACGACCGTGCCGGTCACCGTCCCTCCGCCGGCGATGGAGCCGCGGCTCAGGGTGACGTACGCGAGCTGGACCGGCACGGAGGCCGGCAGGACGGTGATCGTGGTCGTGCCCGAGAGGCCGCTCGAGCCGTCGGTCGCCGTGACCGTCGCGGTGCCGGCGGCGACGGCGGTGACGACGCCGGCGGCCGAGACCGTCGCGACGAGCGGGTCCGACGTGGTCCACGCGACCCTGGTGGTGAAGTCCACCGTCGAGTCGTCCGTGTACGTGCCCGTGGCGCCCAGGGCGACCGTGCCGCCGACCTGGACGACGGGATCGATGGGCGCCACGTCGATCGTGGCGAGCTGCGCGTCGATGACGGTCACGTCGAGCGTCCCGGGGACGCCGCCCAGCTCGGCGCCGACGACCACCGCGCCGGTGGCGACGGCCGTCACCACCCCGCGCGTGCCGTCCGCGTTCGACACGGTGGCGATGGCCGGATCGGAGGAGGTCCACGTCACGGCGAGCGTCAGGTCGTGCGTGCTCGCGTCGGAGTAGGTCCCGGTCGCGGCGGCCGGCGCCGACAGGCCGACCGGGAGGGCGGCCGGCCCGGAGAGCGCCAGGGAGACGAGGACCGCGTCCGTGACCTCGATCGTCGCGGACGCCGAGATCCCGCCCGGCGCCTCCGCGGTGATCGTCGCCGTGCCCGGGCTCGCGGCGGTGACCACGCCCTCCGACCCGGCCGCCGTCGAGACGCTCGCGACGGTGGCGTCGGAGGACGTCCAGGTGACCGCGGCGCCGAGGTCGGCGGTGCTGCCGTCGGTGAAGGTGCCGGTCGCGAGGTACCGGGTGACCGCGCCGTGCGGCAGGGGCGTGTCGCCGGTCACCGCGAGCGAGACGAGCTCGGCGGCCGTGACCGCGACCGAGACGGTGCCGGTCCCGCTGCTGCACGTCGCCGACACCTGCGCGGTGCCTTCCGCCAGCGCGGTCGCGAGGCCCCCCTGGACGGAGACGACGGCGGGGTCGCTGGAGCTCCACGCGGCGTCCGCGGTGCAGTCCCAGGTGAGCCCGTCGGAGCGGGTCGCGATCGCGCCGAGCTGGTGCGTGGTCCCCTTCGCCAGCGCCTGGTCCGCGCCGAGCGCGACCGTGGTGGTGAGGACGGAGCCGCCGCCACCGCCGCCCCCGGTGCTCCCGCCGCTCCCGCCTCCGCCGCAGCCTACGAGGAGAGCCACTGCGACCACGAACCCCGACGCGCGTGCGATGTACATGCAGAACCCCCCGGTCCAGTGAGGTCGAGCATGTCAAGTTCTGCGCCAGTGTCGGAGTCCCGCGACCGTGGTAGGAGAAACCGCGCGGAACACATCCCTCGACCGCCTGACACCCACAGGGTGCGGCAGGGACGCCCTCTCGACGGAAGACGCTGATCGGGTGAGGAAATCGCTCGCCGCGCGCTTCGCCGCTCGCGCCTACCCGATCCGCTCGAGCACCCGCGCGAGCCGCCCCCGGACCTCCTGCGCGATCGGCGAGAGCTTGGGCTCGGCGGCGGCGATGGTCTGCATCGGATCGACGGCGACCACCATCGCCTTCCCGTCGTCGCGCTCGTACACGACCACGTTGCACGGCAGGAGCGCCCCGATCTCCGTCACCGCCGAGAGCGCCTGGTGCGCGAGCGACGGGTTGCACGCGCCGAGGATCCGGTAACGGCGGAAGTCGACGCCGAGCTTCTGCTTCAGCGTGCCCTTCACGTCGATCTCGGTGAGCACGCCGAACCCCTCGGCCTTGAGCAGCTCGGGGATCCGCGCGAGCGCCTCGTCGAAGCTCCAACCCGTCACCTTCTGCATGCCGATCGCCGCCATCGGTCTCCCTCCTCGTCCGTCCATGAGAGCCGGGCCCGCGCCGGGCGGGGAGCGGTCTTCCGGGGCGCGAGAGCGCCGGTGCGGGCGCCCGTCTCCGCCGGGACGGGGCGGCCTCGCGCGCGGCGAGCGCCTACGTTCTGGGCATGCCGGAGAAGACCACGCTGCGGCGCGCGCGCCGCGACCGAGCAGAGGGGAAGGCGGCGACCACGCAAGCGGGCGAGTTCGTCCGCGAGGAGATGGAGCACGCGAAGCGCGGGAAGCACCCCGTGAAGAGCCGGAAGCAGGCGATCGCGATCGGCCTGTCCAAGGCCCGCCGGGCCGGGGTGAAGATCCCGCGCAAGAAGGGGTCCACCGCTCGCGGGCGCTCCGGCGGGTCGCGATCGACCTCGCGCTCGAGCGCGGCCAAGTCGCGGTCGGGCGCGTCCTCGAGGTCGCGGACGTCGCGCCGGTCGCGGTAGCGCTCGCCGGGTCGCCACCCCGTCTCCGCGCCCGGCGAGCGCCGGGTGCAGGCACGCCGCGGCATGTCGACCTTCCTCGCCGCGTCCGGCTCCTGCCGGACCAGGAGGCTGCCATGCCGAAGGACCGCGATCGCGCCGCGCGAGGTGAGGACAGGGAGTGGACGCCCGCCCGCTCCGCCGCGCCGGACGGAGGCGCGCCGGTGACGCCCACCGAGATCTCGCAGCGCCGGCTGCTCGACGAGGAGGACGGGCGTGACCGTCCGCTCGCGGGCGGCACCCAGCTCCCGCGCGAGCGGAGCTGACCCGAGCCCCGCGCCTACAGGCTCACGCGCAGCGCGACGCCGAGGTCGAGGATCGGCGCGCGGCCGAGCCGCGGGTCGATGGGCAGGAACGCCTCCGCGCCCGGGGGCACCTCGAAGGCGAGGCGGAACTCGCCCCCGCGGTGCCCGAAGTGGCCCGCCACGAAGGTCTCGACGCGCAGGTAGGTGAGCGCGAGCACCGCGTGATCGAGCCGCGCGATGAAGCTCCGGTCGGAGAGGTTTCCGAGCACGGAGAGCGTGAGGAAGGTGTCGTTCCAGCTCCCCGGCCGCGGCAGGTACACGAAGGCGCCCGCGTAGTGGCGCCCCATGTAGAACGGCCGGAACGCCGTCGGATCGCGCAGCGAGAGCTGCTGGCCGGTGGGCGCCGTCGGATCGATGAGCGGCGCGCCGGCGAGGAGGAACGGGTAGATGGAGGAATCCGAGTACCCGGCGTCGTTGAAGAAGTACTCCGCACCGAGCGTCACCGCGTCCTCGTCGGAGTAGTTCCGGGACCAGCTCCCGCCGAGCGTGAGCTGCGGAGTGAAGCCCTGGGGATCGGCGCGGACGTAGCCGAGCAGGTCCGTCGGCGTCGGCGGGCCGGGCGCCCAGTGCGACCCGTCGATCCCGGTCCGGAGCGCCGCCTCCGCGTGGACGTCGAGCTCCCAGATGCCGGCCGAGAGGTCGACGCCGAAGCGCGGCCGGTGCCCGCTCTGCGTCATGGCGTCGAGGCCGAGCTCCGCGGGCCCGAGCACCAGCTCCGCGCGGCCGCCGGCCGCGACGCGGCCCAGGCGATCCACCGGCTCGAGCTCGCCCGCGAGGTCCTCGAACATCGCGATGCCGTAGAAGTTCCAGCCCCGCTTCTCCCACGGGACGTGCAGCTTCACCATCGTGGTGCCGACCCGGACGTCGAACACGGCGAGCGGGTCGCGCCGGACGGGGTGCAGGTAGTCCGTCGGGTTCCAGAACTTCCCGACGCCCCACTTCACGTGCTGCCGCCCCGCGGTGACGAACACGCGCCGGCCGGGGTCGAAGTTCAGCCAGAGCTGATCGAGGACGCCGCGCGGGTTCTGGAGCGGCGTCGCGGAGACGCCGGGGACCGTGGTCAGGGCCTGGCCGGGCGTGCGCTCGCCGGGCACGAGGGTCGGGTCGTAGCTCAGCCGCCCGAGGACGAACCCGCGGACGCGCTCGTTCGGGCGCACGTCGAGGAACACGTCGAGCAGGTTCGGCGAGGTGAGGATCCAGTCCGACGGCGGGACGTCCTGCTGCCACGTCGAGGTCGCCCGGAGGTAGATCTGGCCGCCGACCTTCAGCGGATCCTCCTGCGCGCCGGCGCGGGAGACGACGCCCTCCGCGGGCGGCGGCGCCGCGTTCGGCGAGCCCGTCCCGCCGAACATCTCGGCCTCGCGCGCGCGATCGGTGCCCTTCGGTACCGGCGCCTCCTCGCCGCGCCTGGCCTCGTCGGGCGCGGGCGGCTTTCCGGCGGGCGGCGCGGCCTCCGCGGGCCGCTGCTCCGGCGCGGGCGGCTGCGGGTTGCCGAACAGCTCCTCCTCGCTCGGACGGTCCTGCGCGCCGGCGGGCCCGGCGGCGAGCACGGCTGCGGCGGCGAGGGCGCGGATCAAGGGGCGGGTCATGCTGGGGTCCTCGCGCGCGGCGCTCACCGGCTCTTCGACTCGAGCCACGCCTTCGTGAAGATGTTCTCGGCGAGGGCGCGGAGGTCGATCTCGCGGATGAGGACGAGGGTCGAGTTCCCCTTCTCGATCTCGTCGAAGACGCGGATCTCCTCCGGGTACCAGACGTCGTCCTTCTTCGACTCGGAGTAGATCTTCTTCCAGCGCGGATAGTAGCTCGTCCGCATGAGCCGCCCGGACAGCGCGAGGTCCTGCCGCTTGAGCACGTTGAGGCTCGCGCGGTCCACCCAGAGGCGGCGGACCGGGAACGAGACGTCGACGCCCGGCTTGACCTCGAGCCTGATCCGGTGGACGTCGTACACGCCGAGCTTCTCGTCGCCCTCCCAGGTCGCCGTGTAGTCCTGCGCGAGGCGGGGCTCGGAGAGGTCGTCGCGGCGCGTGTCGGTGCCGCCGATCCGCTCCCGCTCCGTCCGCCGCTCCCACCGGCCGGTGGACGGGTCGTAGCTCCAGAGGTTCTTCTCGACGCGGAGGTAACCCTTGCCCGCCTCGGACTTGGGCTTCGTGAAGAGGAACATCTGCTTGTCGTCCTCGTCGCGGCGGTAGACGACGAGCTCGTAGACGACGTCGGTCTTCCCCTTCTCCTTCGCCTCCATGTAGCAGAGCGCCTTCCAGTCGCCGGAGTTGCGCTGGCGGTCGTCGAGCGTGTGCACGACCTTCGTGAGCTCGGCCGGGTCGAGCGCGCGCGCGGCGGCGGGCGCGAGGGCGGCGAGGACGAGGAGGAGTGCGGGGAGGCGTGTGAGCATGGTCCGTTCACCCGATGTGATGCATGGCCGTGACCGGCCGCAGGCGGGCCGCGCGGAGCGCCGGGAACAGCGCCGCGACGACGGTCACGCCGGAGAGGACGACGACGTAGGCCGTGATGGCGCCGGGCTGGAGCAGGAACCGGAGCCGCTCCTGCATGATGAAGATCTGCATGCTCTCGGGGATCCGGATGCCGACGAGGTTCACCAGGCCGGCGACGAGGCAGGCGACGAGCGCGCCGCCCCCGGAGCCGGCGACGCCGAGCAGCACCGTCTCGAGCACGAAGAGCCAGAGCACCTTCCTGCGCTGCATCCCGATGGCGCGCATGGTGCCGATCTCCCGGGTGCGCTCGCGGATCGCGATGAGGAGCGTGTTCAGGATCCCGATGATCACCACCACCATCAGGACGATGACGAGGAGCCAGGTGAGCGCGCGGACGCCGAAGATGAACTGCTTGAACTGGCCCATCTCGTCTTCCCAGGTGGTCACGTCGAGCTTCTGCCCGGTCCAGTCCTCGCTCGGCACCTTCTGCATGAGCTTCACCCAGTACGGCTGCGGGTCCGGATCCATGATCCGCCACCCCGCGCCGCCGAGGTCGGCGCGGAGGCGCGCCGCGACGACCTTCGCGTCCTCCGGCTTGCGGAGGTACAGGTGGATCGCGCCCGTGGTGCTGGCGGCGAGCCCGTACAGCTGCCGGAGCGTATCGCCCTGGATGAAGGCGCTGAACGCGGAGAGCAGCCCGACGTTCTTCGCGACCACCGCCACGCGGACGTCGGCGGTGTTGTTGATGCCGCGGGACGTCGGGGCCGAGAGCGTCACGACGTCACCGACCTTCACCTTGAGCCGGTCCGCCTGCCCCTGGAAGAGGAGGATCGTGCCGGGCTGGCCGAGGTCCGCGAGCTTGCCCTCCAGCGGCATGATCACCTTGGCGAACCCCGGCTCCTTCGCGACGTCGACGCCGCCGATCACGAGGTCCATCGACGAGCTCTCGGAGACGGCCTTCGCCCAGCCGCGTCCGCGCACCGCGATGTAGTCCACCTCCGGGACGGCGGCGCGGACCTTCTCGAGCACGCGCGGGTAGTCGGAGACGAGCGGCGCCGCGCTCCCGGAGGTGATCTTGAAGAACCCGCCCACGTTCACGTGCCCGGTGAGGAGCGTGGTCGCGGACTCCATCATCGCGTGCTCGATGCCGGCCGTGAGGCTCGCGAGCAGCACGAGGAGCCCGGTCACCGCGGCGAGCGCGCCGCCGAGGAAGAAGTTGCGCCGCGTGTGGCGCGTGAGGTTCCTGCCCGCGATCTGGAGGTCGGTGGAGAGCACGGGTCAGTCCTCCGTCGACATCGCCTCGACGGGCGTGACGCGCATCGCGAGGAGCGCGGGGTAGAAGCCGGAGAGGATGCTCACCACGACGACGATGACGAGCGACACGACGACGCTCGCGCCGCCGAGGGCGGGCAGCAGCGTCGGCCCGGCGAAGAGGAAGTTCAGCATGTCGTTCGTCGCCGGGATGCCGCCCGCGGCGCGGACCAGCCACACGCCCGCCCCGCCGAGCGCGGCGCCGACGAGCCCGAAGACGAGGCCGACCGTGGCCGTCTCGACGAGGAGCATGACGAGCACGAACCGCCGCTGCGCTCCGATGGCGCGCATCGTGCCGATCTCCGTCACGCGTTGCAGCGTGGCCATCACCATCGCGTTGTTGATGATGACGAGCGCTACCACGAAGAAGATGAAGACCGAGACGTAGAGCACGATCCGCAGCGTGGTCACGAACTGCCCGACCATGCCGGACGCGGCGTGCCAGTCGACGACCTTCAGCCCGAGCTTCTCGCGATCCGACGCCGCCTGCACGTCCCGGAGCGTCCGCCGGAGGCGCCCGGGGTCGTCGAGCACGAGCGCGGCGTTCAGCGCGACCCCGCGATCGAGCTCCTCCTGCGTGTACGGGCGGTCGGCGGCGCTCGCGCCGGCCCGGGTCGCCGCCGCGCCGCCGAGGAGCGTGCGCTCGTCGATCGCCGCGGCCTTGGCCTCGCCCTCGAGCGCGCCGCCGCCGCCGAACAGCGCCGCCTCCGCGTCCTCGCGCGCGACGTCCCGCGCGCCGACCGCGCCCTTCAGCGACGCGATCTCCGCGGCCTTCTCCTTCGTCATGTAGCCGTACAGGTCCCGGAACGAGAGCAGGTCGAGCACGCTCATCATCCCCGCGATGCCGGACTTCTCGATCTGGCGGAACTGGATGAAGCCGTAGACCTTCACGTTCACCGAGTTGAAGTATCCGCTCTTCGCCGGCGCCTTGATGGTGATCGTGTCGCCGACGTTGATGAGGTAGAGGCGGAGGAGCGGCGCGAGCTGGTCGTAGAAGATCCGGTAGTGCGCCTCGAAGTTCCGGTCGTCCGTCCGGAACAGCCGCGCGAGGAGCGCCGGGAGCTCCTCCCCGGCCGCCTCGGGCCCGAGGGCCGCGCGCAGGCGCCGCGTCGCCTCCTCCGCCTGGATGGGATCGAGCTGCTGCAGGATCTCCTTCGTCCCGCTCTGGTTCTCCTTCACCCAGCGCTGCAGCTCCTCGTCCCGTGCGTCCGCGATCCGCCGCCCGCGGCGGTCGCGCGCGTCCTTGATGAGGTCGAGCCGGCGCGCGTTCTTGAGCTTCAGCCACTCCTCCGCGTACTGCTTCCCCACGAGGATCCCGCGCCGCCCCTTCGGGATCATCTCGCCCGTCGCCACCTGCGCGAGCTCGAACGCGCGGAAGAACGCGTCCGGGTCGGTGCCGACGTAGCGGATGAACGTGAAGCTCCCGTCCATCGACAGCTTGGCGATGCGGTTCTCGAGGAACTCCAGGTGGCCGTAGCGATCCCGGTCGAAGCCGGCCCAGAAGTCGTCGGCCGCCGCGCGGCCGAGATCCGCCCACTCCCGCCGGCGCTCCTCCGCCTCGCGCCCGTCGAGGTCCGCGATGACGCGCGCCTGGCCGAGCTCGTCCCGGAGCAGGCCGACGATGCGCCGGACGTGCGCCTTCCGCGCCTCGTAGCCACGGAGCGCGTCCGGCGAACGGTCGCCGGCCTCGAGGCGCCGCACGTCGGCGCGGAGCTTCTCGAGGGCGACGTCGATGACGTTGCCCGTCGCGACCATCGCCTGGTCGATGCCCATCGGCACGACCGCCCTCACGTTGGGCACCTTCGAGAGGACGTCCTTCACCCGCGAGAAGTCCTCGATGGGCGCGAGCTGGGACTCGCCGCGGAGGCCGCCGTACAGCTCGAGCGGATCCTGCGAGGCGGCGTTGTAGACCTGCAGCTGGCCGCCGAGGCTTCCCTGGATCGACGTGCGCATGCCTCGGTCGATCGAGTCCATGAGCGACGACCCGAGCACGACGAGGAACGACCCGCCGAGCACGATGGCGCCGATGATCGCGGTCCGGACCCGGCCCGCGACGAGGTTGCGGAAGGCGATCCGGAGGAGGATGCGGATCGCGTCGCGCCGCGCGCCCATGGTCACCGCCCTCCCGCCGCGGCCGGCGCGCCGGCCACCGCCTCGCGCCCGACCAGCTGGCCGTCGGCGATCCGGACGATCGCGCTCGCGTGGCTCATCACCTTGGGGTCGTGCGTCGAGAAGATGAACGTCGTGCCGTCGCGGCGGTTCATCTCCTTCATGAGGTCGATGATGTTCGCGCCGGTCTGCGAGTCGAGGTTGGCGGTCGGCTCGTCGGCGAGCACGAGCGCCGGGCGCGTCACCAGCGCCCGCGCGACCGCGACGCGCTGGCGCTGCCCGCCGGAGAGCTCGCTCGGACGGTGGCGCGCGTGGCTGGCGATCCCGACGGCGTCGAGGAGCCCGAGGACGCGCGCCTGCCGCTCCTTCTTCCCGAGGCCACCCTGGAGCAGCAGCGGGAACTCGACGTTCTGGAAGACCGAGAGCACCTGCACCAGGTTGAAGCTCTGGAAGATGAAGCCGATCGTGCGGAGGCGAAGGTCGGTGAGCGCGCGCTCCGAGAGCCGGGAGGTGTCCTTCCCGTTCACGAGGACGGTCCCGGCGGTCGGCGTGTCCACGCAGCCGACCAGGTTGAGGAGCGTGGTCTTGCCGCTCCCGGACGGGCCGGCGATGGAGAGGAACTCGCCCCGCTCGATGTCGATCGACACGCCGCGCAGCGCTGACACGACGGTCTTCCCGAGCATGTAGTCCTTCGAGACGTTCTGGACGGAGACGATGGACATGGGTTGCTCCCCGGGGCGCCCTCCCCGTGGGCGGGCGCGGTGGCGGGCCGCTAGGCCGGGTGTGCGGCTCTCTTCCGCGGCAGGCGCGCCGGCAACGGCGCCCGCCGGGCGCGCTCGCGCTCCCACCGCGCGAGGACGTCCGGCAGCTCCCGCTCGAAGAAGGCGTACTGATCGTGAAGCTCCTCGAGCCGCAGCCGGACCGCGGCCGGGCGCCGCGCGAGCAGGTCGAGGCCGCGGCGCATCACGGTGGTCGCCGTGCGGAGCTGCTCGAGGCGCGCGCGCCAGAGCCGCTCCCACTGCCCCGCGTGGATCCGGAAGTGATCGCGGCGCGCGCCGGGCGGCCGGATCCGCTCGACGAGGCCCGCGTTCGCGAGGAGGCGCGTCATCGTGCTCATCGACGCCTTCGACCCCTGGAGGGCGGCGGCGAGGTCCTCCATGGACTGCTCGGCGGGCTCGCAGACGAGGAGCCACGCGAAGATGCGGCCGGCCATCCGCGGGAGCCCGTCTCGCTCGAAGAGGATGGCGACCTCCTCGATCCAGCTCCGCAGCGCGGCGTCGTCGCGTGGCACGGGCCCGGTCTAGGCTGTTTGGAGTGTTCAGTCAACGCTGAACTGACTGACAGATCGCCGCAGCCGCCGGGGGCGCCGCCCCCGCGTCACTCCACCGGGAGGTGCATCCTGCGGAGCAGCGCGCCCCAGCGCGGGTCGCCGTGCAGCGCCGCGAGCAGGGGCTCGGCCTTCGCCGAGTGGAGGTCCTCGTCGCGCTGCCCCCAGGCGCGCTCGAGCCACTCGAAGGCGCGATCGCGCTCGCCCCGCGCGGCCAGCACGAGCGCGACCGCGTACGGCGCGTCCCGCCCGGGCCCGGAGACGAGGGCCTCGAGCGCGCACGCCGCCTCGACCTCGTTCCCGGCCGCGTGGTGCGCGATCGCCAGGCCGGCGAGGCGGTACGGCGCCCGCGGCTCGCGGGAGAAGAGCGGGAGCGCCTCGGTCGGCTTGCCCGCGAGCACGTCCCTCACCGCGAGGTGGTACGTCGCGAGCGGCTGCCCGGGCGTGATGGCGAGGGCGCGGCCGAGCGCCTGGGCGGCGCCGTCCCGATCCCCAGTCGCGAGCTGGTACGCCCCGAGCCTCGCCCAGGCCGGCGCGCTCATGGGATCGCGCTCGAGGGCCCGGCGCAGCTCCGCGATGGCCTCCCGGAGCCGCCCCTGGTCTGCGAGCCACATGCCGCGGGCGGCGAGGGTCTCGGGGTCGCGTGGATCGAGGGCGAGCGCGCGCTCGAGATCCGCCCCCGCCTCCGCCCAGTCCCAGCCGAGCGCCGTCCGGAGCCTGCCGCGGACGGCGTGGCCCTCCGGCGACGTCGGCGCGAGGGCGACGGCGCCATCGGCGGCGGCGAGCGCGCGCTCCGCGAGCGCGCGGCGGTCGTCGCCCGACGCGCGCACCGCGAGCTCTCCGAGCGCGGTCGCGAGCCGCGCCTGAGCGGGCGCGTAGGAGGGATCCAGCGCGAGGGCGTTCTCGAACGCGCCGACGGCGCGGCGCGTCGCCTCGACGGTGCCCGCGGCGAGGAGCCGCTCGCCGAGCAGGAGCTGCGCGTGGGCCGCGGCGCTGTTCGTCGCCGCCGCCGGCGAGAGGAGCGGCGCCCCCGGCTGCGCCCGCACGCCGAGCGCGTCCGCCACCGCCGCGGCGATCTCGGCCTGGACCGCCGGGACGCCCGCGAGCTCGCGGTCGTACGCGCCCGACCAGACCTGGGTGCCGCGCGCGACGTCCACCAGCTGCGCCGTGACCCGCAGGCGCGGACCATCGGCGCACACGGTGCCCGCCAGGACGGCGCGGACTCCGAGGGCGCGGCCCACCGCGCGCGCGTCGTCGCTCCGCTCCTCGAACGACGCCGACGAGGCGCGCCCGACGACGTAGAGGCCGGGCAGCCGCGCCAGCGCGGCGCGGATCTCGGCGGCGAGGCCGTCCGAGAGGTACGCCTGCTCGCGCTCGGCGCTCAGGTTCACGAACGGGAGGACCGCGAGGGACGCCGCGGCCCCGGCCACCCGCGGCGCGCGTGCGCTCCGGACGGCGGCCGCGCCGATCCCCACGAGCGCGAGCGCGACAGCGGCGGCGAGCGCCGCGGCCCACCGGCGTCGCCGCCAGGGCCGCCGCGCGCGGACGCGGATCGCCGCGCCCGGCGGCGCGCGGTTCAGCTCGCGCTCGAAGGCGGCGAGGGCGGCCTGCACCTCCCGCCCGTCCCGGGGCCGGCGCACCGGGTCCTTCTCGAGCATCCGCGCGACGAGGGCGCCCAGGCCGGGTGCGTGCGCGACCTCCAGCACCGGCGCAGGCCGCGGATCCTGGAGCGAGCGCCCGCCGTCCGCCGGGAACGGCGGCGCGCCCGCGAGCATCTGGTACAGGATGACACCGAGCGCGAAGACGTCCGTCCGCTCGTCCTCGGGCGCGCCCCGCCACTGCTCCGGCGCCATGTACTCCGGCGTCCCGCCGTCGAGCTTGCGCCGCCCGAAGGCGTGCGCCATCCCGAGGTCGAGCACCTTCACCTGTCCGTCGTCGCAGAGGTAGACGTTGCCGGGCGTGAGGTCCCGGTGCACCACGCCCGCGGCGTGGGCGTGGGCGAGCCCCTTCGCGACGTCCACCGCGATCCGGAGCGCCTCGCGGACCGGCAGCGGCCCGTACGCGAGCCGCGCCGCGAGCGTCTCGCCGCGGAGCAGCTCGAGGACGAGGTACGGCCCGTGCTCGCTCCGTCCGACGTCGTGCAGCGTGACGACGTTCGGGTGCGAGAGCCGCGCCGCCGCCTCCGCCTCGCGGAGCAGGCGCTCCTCGCGGACGTCCGGCCGGTCGCCGGCGAACAGCGCCTTGAACGCCACCGTCCGCCCGAGCTCGAGGTCGCGGGCCTCGTACACCACGCCGAAGCCGCCGCGGCCGACCTCGCGCACGAGCTCGAAGCGCCCGATGACTGCGCCGGGCCGGAGCGCGCGGTCCCAGCTGCCGTGAGCCGCGTCGCCCGTACGGGCGAGCTCCTCGAGCAACGCGGAGAGCGCGCCGGAGCGCAGCCCCCGCGGACCCGACCGTCCGTGCGCCTCCCGATTCGCCACCGTCCCCCCCGGTGCCGCTCGTCCCCGTTTACACCTCTGGCGCGGCGCCGACCGCTCCCACGGGGGTCGGGGGACCCCGGCCGCCACGCGCGACGACCGCTCGTCACGCCGCATCGCCGCTCGTCACTCCCTCCGGGCGAGCGAGCGCGACCGCGCGAGATTGACCTCGACCCTCCGAGGGAAAATCGAATGCTCCGGCCGCGCGCGCGGCCGCTTCCATTCCCTCTCGCTCCTCCTCGCAGCGCGCGTCTCGGCGAGCGAGCCTCCGCGGGCCCGGCGCCGCTCGTCGACACCGCCCGCCGCGAGCTCGCCGCCAACCTCCGCGGCGCACCGCCTCGAGGGCGCGGCGGTCGTCGGCCACGGCCTCGGCGGCGACCTCGCGCTCTCGCTCGCCGAGACCGAGCCCGGCCTCGTGTCCGCGGTCGCGATCGTGGACGCGTACCCGTTCCTCCCGGCCGCGCGGTTCCCCGGCGCGATGACGGCGCGTGCCCGCGACGCCCACCCCGATGAGCGCGCCCGCGCATTGCAGGAACCGGCGCGAGCCCCGATAATCCGCGCCGCGCGCGCCGGGTGGCGTCGCGCCCACGCGATGACCTCGGCCCGCTCTCCCCTCTCCTTCTTCACCGGCTCGCTCGCGTTCACCGCCGCCGGCCTCGTCGCCGCCGCCGGGCTCGGCATGTACTACCGCGGGACCGCCGCGGGCGTCGCGAGCACGGTGTTCATCACCGCGGTCCTCGCCGTCCTCGAGATCTCGCTCTCCTTCGACAACGCCGTGGTGAACGCGACGGTGCTCCGGGACATGACGCCCGTCTGGCGCCACCGGTTCCTCACCTGGGGCATCGCGATCGCGGTGTTCGGGATGCGCCTCGTGTTCCCGCTCCTCGTCGTGAGCGTGGTCGCCCGGATCGGGCCGTGGGAGGCGCTGCGGCTCGCGACCCTGCGCCCGCACGATTACGCGCGGATCCTCACGAGCGCCCATGTCGTCATCGGCGCGTTCGGCGGCGCGTTCCTCGGCATGGTGTCGCTCCGGTACTTCTTCGACTCGGAGAAGATGGTGCACTGGCTGCGCCCGCTCGAGCGCGGCCTCTCCAGGCTCGGCAAGGTCGAGGCCGCCGAGCTCGCGCTCATGCTCCTCGTGCTGTACGGCATCTCGCGCGCGGTCCCCGCCGCGGAGTCCGAGCACGTCCTCGTCGCCGGGATCTTCGGGATCGTGACGTTCATCGCGGTGGACGGGATCGGCGCCGCGATGGAGGTCGACGAGGCGGCGATGGCGACCGTCCACCGCGCCAGCGCGGCCAGCTTCCTCTACCTCGAGGTGCTCGACGCGAGCTTCAGCTTCGACGGCGTCATCGGCGCGTTCGCCCTCACGAACAACCTGTTCGTGATCGCGCTCGGGCTCGGGATCGGCGCGATGTTCGTGCGGAGCCTCACGGTGATGCTCGTCGAGCGCGGCACGCTCGCGTCGTACCGGTTCCTCGAGCACGGCGCGTTCTACGCCATCGGCGCGCTCGCCGCGATCATGCTCGTCGGGACCTTCGTCGACGTGCCGGAGGCGGTGACCGGGCTGGTCGGCGCCGCGTTCATCGGGCTCTCGGTGTGGTCGTCCATCCGCTGGAACCGCCGCGCGGCGCGCACCGCCCCGGACGCGGAGGCCTGACCCCCTAGTCGTCCTGCCGGCCCACGGCGACCGCGAACCCGCCGGGCTCCTCCTCGACCGCGTGGACCGTCCAGGGCTGGCAGCAGACCGGGCAGTCCTCGACGTACGTCTGGCTCTCGCCGCCGCCCGGGTCGACGAAGATCGTGACGAGCTCGCCGCAGTAGGGGCACTGGATCTCGATGTCCACGGCGTCCGCCGTTATAGTCGAGCGGTGGCGAAGAAGCCGTTCAACAACCCCTTCGAGAAGCTGAAGGCGCTCGCCAGGGAGCAGGCCGCCCCCCCGCGGCGTGTCTCCCCGCCCGCGCCGCCGCCACCCCCGCCCGCGCCGCCCGAGGCGACCGAGGACGAGCTGTGGGCGCGGGCGACGAGCGGCGTCCGGAAGGTCGAGCGCGGCGCGGACACGGTGCCGCCGCCGCCCCCGCCCGCGCCGAACGGCACCTTCTACCACCCGGACCTCGAGGCCATCGACGCGCTCCGCGCCCTGGTCTCCGGCGACGCGCCGTTCGACCTCTCCGACTCCGACGAGTTCATCGAGGGGCGCGTCGCGGGGATGGACGCGGGCGTCGTCCGGAAGCTCCGCCGCGGCGACTTCGCGGTGCAGGGCCACATCGACCTGCACGGGATGACGCGCGAGGAGGCGAAGGGCGCGGTCGAGGTGTTCCTCCGCGCGTCGCGCCAGGCCGGGAAGCGCTGCGTGCTGGTCGTCCACGGCCGCGGTCTCCACTCGAAGGACCAGCTGCCGATCCTGAAGGACTCGCTCCGGACCTGGCTCGCCACCGCGCGGTTCGCGCGGCACGTGCTCGCGTTCGCGACGGCGCGGCCGGTGGACGGCGGGGCGGGCGCGCTCTACGTCCTGCTCCGCCGCGCCGGGCGCTGACGGGCCGAAGGCCACGAGAAGCTCCGCGACCCTCCGTGAACGCCTACAGCAGCGTCCCCGTCATGATCGCGCTCGCGGTCGTGAAGTAGATGACGAGCCCGGTGACGTCCACCAGCGTCGCGACGAACGGCGCCGACGCGCTCGCGGGGTCGAGCTTCAGCGCGCGGAGGAGGAACGGCAGGAGCGAGCCGGCGAGGGTGCCGAAGGTCACGACGCCGACGAGGCTGCAGAACACCGTCGACGCCACGAGGAGGTAGTGCGGGCCGTAGACCGGCCGCACCGCCTGCCAGATCACGATCCGGAGGAAGCCGATCGACCCGAGGGTCGTGCCGAGCGCGAGGCCGGCGCCGATCTCGCGCCGCGCCACCCGCCACCAGTCGCGGAGCCGCACCTCCCCGAGCGCCATCGCGCGGATGACGAGCGTGGTCGCCTGCGACCCCGAGTTGCCGCCGCTCGAGATGATGAGCGGGACGAAGAGCGCCAGCACCACGGCGCGCGCGATCTCGTCCTCGAACCGCGCCATCGCCGTGGCGGTGAGCATCTCGCCGAGGAACAGCGCGGCGAGCCAGCCCGCGCGCTTGCCGACCATCCTGCGAAAGCCGATCTGGAGGTAGGGCGCGCCGAGCGCCTCCATGCCGCCGAGCTTCTGGATGTCCTCGGTCGCCTCCTCCTCGACCACGTCGACGATGTCGTCGAGGGTGACGATGCCCTTGAGGTGCCCCTCCGCGTCGAGCACCGGCAGCGCGAGGTAGCCGGTCTCCCGGAAGACCCGGCCCACGGCCTCCTGATCCATGTCGTCGCGGACCGCCACGGTGTCCGCGTGCATCACGTCGCGGACGACCTTGCCCGGCGGCGCGGCGAACAGGTCGCGGAAGCTCACCACGCCGAGCAGCCGCTGCGACTCGTCGAGCACGTAGACGTAGTAGATGGTCTCGAGGCGCTCGCGCGCCTGCCGCCGCAGGTACGTGATCGCCTCGTCGACCGACATGTCCGGGCGGAGCCGCGCGTACCGCGGGCTCATGAGGCCGCCGGCGTCATCCTCCGCGTAGGCGAGCAGCGCGCGGACCTCGCGACGGGTCTGGTCGTCGAGCAGCCCGAGGACGTGCTCGCGCGCCTCCGGCGGGAGCGCCTGCACCAGATCCGCCGCGTCGTCCGGCGCGAGGAGGCGCGCCCACGAGCGCTGCTCCTCCGGCGGCAGCGCGCGGAGCAGGGCGGCCTGATCGCGCGCGTCGTGCGAGAGGAAGAACTCCTCGGCCTCGGAGCGCGGCAGGAGCCGGAACCCGGCGACGCGGTCCTCCGGCGAGAGCACGTGCCAGACGTCGGCGAGATCCTCGAGCGTCAGCGCTTCCCGGGGCTCCGTCTCGGCCATGGCGCGCTCTCGTCGACGGCGGGTCCCGGATCGCTGCCGGCTCAGATCGAAGCGGCGATGTCTCGAGCCGCCTGCGCCGGGTCGCGGGCGTCCCGCAGCGGCCGGCCGACGACGATCACGTCGGCCCCCGCGCGCACCGCGTCGGACGGCGTGGCGACGCGCGCCTGGTCGCCGAGGGCGGCGCCGGGCGGCCGGACGCCCGGCACGACGAGCAGCGGTCCCGGTCCGACCGCCGCCCGCACCGCGGCGACCTCGTGGGGCGAGCAGACGAGGCCGCCGGCCCCCGCGCCGACCGCGAGGCGCGCGAGCCGCACCACCGCGGTCTCCGGCGGCCCGGCGAGCCCGATCGCGTCGAGCGCCGCACCGTCGAGGCTCGTGAGGACGGTGACCGCCAGGACGCGGACCTTCCCGCCCGCGCCGCGCACCGCGGCGCGCACCATCTCCGCGCCGCCGGACGCGTGCACGGTCAATAGCGACGCGCCGCTCGCCGCCGCGCTGCGGGCCGCGCCCTCCACGGTGTTCGGGATGTCGTGCAGCTTGAGGTCGAGGAAGACGGGCCGGCCGAGGCCCGCGGCGGCCTTCACCGCCGGCGGGCCCTCCGCGACGAACAGCTCGAGGCCCACCTTGAGCATTCCGACGTGCGGCGCGATCGTCCGCGCGAACGGCTCGGCGGCGGCGAAGGAGGGGAAGTCGAGGGCGGCGCAGATCCGGTCGCTGGGCTTCATGTGGTCTCCACGATCGCGTCTGCGCTCGGGGTTCTTCCTCATGCCCGGGGCCCGGGGCCCGGGGCCGGCACGTCACGCCTTCCCGACCTGCATCCGGCCGACCTCGCGGAGGAGCGCGTCCGCGTCGGCCTTGGGGAGGCAGTTCTTGACCTCGAACAGCGCGAAGGCGAGCAGGTCCTCGAGCGCCTCGAGCGACCGCGCCTTCGCGGCGGCGCCGCGGTGCGCGCCGGTCGCCGACACGTTCACGAGCACCTGCGCGACGTCCAGCTCGCCGTCCGCGTCCACCGACACGCCGTCGAAGATGGGACGCTGCTTCGCCGGGAGCCGCTCGAAGTAGCTGTTCAGCCGTTCGCGGGCGTCGGGCTGCGCGGCGGCGAGGCCGGCGAACACCCGCTTGAAGATCCGGCGGTAGGTCTCGAAGGGTCCGCTCGGCCGCGGCCGGTCGGTCCGGACCGGCGGCTCCACCTCGATGACGATCTCCTCCTCGACGCCGGCCGCCGGCGTGGCCGCCGCTGCGATCACCGTGCCCGCGCGGGCGAGGGCGGCCGCCGCGCGGAGCGCCTCGAGGAGCGGCAGCGCCGCGGTCTGCGCGGCGTCCGCGAGCGTGCGCCGCCCGTCGACGGCCTCGAGGACGCGCGCCTCGATCGCGCCGGGCGCCGTCCCGGGCGTCACGCCGCGGGAGAGCACCGCGTCGCGCCCGCCGAGCTCCGCCGCGAGCCGCTCCGCCTCCTCGACCCGCTTCATGCCCTCGAGGAGGAGGTCGCGGGTCCGCTCCGGGAGCTTCACCGCGTTCCGCTCGTCGTGTGCCCCCTCCAGGAACGCGAAGCGGCCGGCCGTCTCGACGAACGCGCCGAGGAGGATCTCGCGGACCTGGACGGTGATCCCCTCGTAGAGCCGCCCCGAGGACAGGATCCCCTCGTCCACCAGGACCTGGCCGAGCGGGCGACCGCCCCGGACGAGTGGCGCGCAGCGATCGAGGTCCTCCGGCGCGAGGACGCCGGCGCGGACGAGGACGTTGCCGAGCCGGTCGGCGGGGTCCGTGGACGACGCGAACACCACCTGGCCGTCGCGGAAGAAGATGCTCTTCCTCCGGAGCGCCTCCGGCCGGTCCGGGGCCGGCGTGGCGTCGCGCTCGAACGAGAGGAGCAGGACGCCGGTCTTGAGCGACGTGAAGACGAACTGGACGACCTCGGGGACCGTGAGCGCCGCGAGGGAGCCCGCGAACCAGCCCGAGGGGGCGTCGCCGCGCGCGGGGGTGACGAGCGCGAAGGCGTTCCGGGCGGACACGACGTCCACCTCGCCCCCGCCGGCGAGCCCGAGCCCCTCCGCCTCCGCGGGCGGGAGGACGATCTCCCCCTCCGCCCCGACCGACAGCTTCGCGCGCATGGGAAGCTCCCTTCCGCGCCCCGGTGCTCGCCGCTACGCCGCCGAGCGCACCTTGTCGGCGACCTTCCGCGCCACCTCGCCCAGCGGCACGAGCTCCACGCCGCCGCCGGCGCGGAGCTTCCACTCGACCTGCCCGTTCGCGAGGCCCTTCTTGCCGACCGCGATGCGGATCGGCACGCCCACGAGATCCGCGTCCTTGAACTTCACGCCGGCGCGCTCGTCGCGATCGTCGAAGAGGACGTCGACGCCCGCCTTCGCCAGCGCGCCGACGATCTCCTCGGCCGCGGCCTTCAGCTCCGGCTCGGGACCGAGGGTGAGCACCGTCGCCTGGAACGGCGCGATCGACAGCGGCCAGACGATGCCGTTGTCGTCGTGGTGCAGCTCGATGGCGGCGGCGAGGATGCGCTCCACGCCGATGCCGTAGCAGCCCATCACGATCGGCACCTGCTTGCCGTCCTTGTCGAGCACCGTCGCCTTCAGCGACTCCGAGTACTTGGTGCCGAGCTTGAAGATGTGGCCGACCTCGAGCGCCTGGAAGACGTCGAGCGTGCCGTCGCAGCGCGGGCAGCCCTCGCCGGCCTTCACGGTGCGCAGGCTCGCGAAGGTGCCGTGGCCGAGGTCGCGCGGGACGGAGACGCCCTCGAGGTGGAAGCCGTCCTCGTTCGCCCCGGTGACCATCCCCTCGAGCCCGCGCAGCGCCTCGTCGAGGAGCACCTTCGTCCCCGTCACGCCGACGGCGCCGAGCGAGCCCGGCAGCGCGCCGAGGAGGGCCTTGATCTCCTCCGGGTGCGCCGGGCGGATCGTGGTCGCGCCGGTGGCGCTCTGCAGCTTCGGCTCGTGCAGGTCGTCGTCGCCGCGGAGGACCGCGATCACCGGCTTCTCGTCGGCGACGAAGACCAGCGTCTTGAGCTGCTGCTCGGCGGGCCGCCGGTACGGGGCGGCGGCGAGGTCGTCGATGGTCCGGACGCCCGGCGTCGGGAACTTCTCCGGCCGATCCTTGCGGGTCCCCTGCCTCGCGGCGGCGACCGGGCCCCTCGAGGTGGCGGTCTCGGTGTTCGCGGCGTACCGGCACCGCGGGCACGCGGCGACGAGGTCCTCGCCCGCCTCCGTCTTCACCATGAACTCCGAGGACTCGCTGCCGCCCATCGACCCGGAGTGCGCCTGGACCGCCACGAAGTCGAGGCCGCAGCGGGTGAAGATCTTCTCGTACGCGCGGCGCTGGTCCTCGTACCGCAGGTCGAGGCCGGCCCGGTCCACGTCGAAGGAGTAGGCGTCCTTCATCGTGAACTGGCGGACGCGGAGGAGGCCGGACTTCGGGCGCGGCTCGTCGCGGAACTTCGTCTGGATCTGGTACCAGACCTGCGGGAGCTGCCGGTAGCTGCGGAGCTCGCCGCGCGCGATGTCCGTGAAGATCTCCTCGTGCGTCATGCCGAGGCCGTAGTCGCCGCCCTTGCGGTCCTTCAGGCGGAACATGTTGTCGCCCATGACCTCCCAGCGGCCGGACTCCTTCCAGATCTCCGCGGGGTGGAGGGCCGGGAGGAAGAACTCCTGGCCGCCGATGGCGTCCATCTCCTCGCGGACGATCGCCTCGATCTTCGCGAGCGACCGCTTCGCGAGCGGGAGGTAGTCGTAGATCCCGGCCCCGAGCTGCCGGATGAAGCCGGCGCGGACGAGGAGCTTGTGGCTGGCGACCTGCGCGTCGGCGGGCGCCTCCTTGAGCGTCGGGATGAAGGCCTGGCTGTAGCGGACCACGTGCATGGTGGGGGGTTATACAATGGAACGGCTTGGGCGCGCCTACACGAGTCCTGCTCGTCGCCGTCGCCGTGGCGGCGCTGCTCGTCATCGTGGCGGACGCCCTCCCGGTCGCGCGCTGGCTCGGGCTCGATCCTCCCCCCGTGGTCACGCCGGCGCTCGTCGCCCGCGGCCGCGAGGTCCTCGCGCGCCGCTGCTGGGGGTGCCACCGCGAGGTCCCGCTCGCGCCCCGCGTGCGGGGCTGGGACGTCCGGCGGGCCTACGACGCCATCGGCCGGCTCCCGGAGCTGTACCGGGCCATGCCGCCGTTCCCGGGCACCGACGAGGAGCGGAGGGCGCTCGCGGCGTACCTCGCCGAGCTGGGCGAGGCGGGCGCCGTCGCGGCCCCGTGATCCCCCGCGCGCCGGCGGGCGGCGACGGCTACTGCGACGGCTACTTCGGCGCGCGCTCGGACGCGATGCGGAGCGCCTCGGAGACCACCGCCTCCTCGAGCTCCTCCGCCTTCATCCGCTTCACGATCTTGCCGTCCTTGAACAGCAGCCCGACGCCGTTGTGGCCGTACGCCACGCCGACGTCGGCGGCCGCGGCCTCGCCGGGACCGTTCACCTCGCAGCCCATCACGGCGACCTGGACCTCGCCCTTGAGGTTCGCGAGCCGCCGCTCGACGCGCTCGGCGATGGGGATCATGTCCACCGAGCAGCGTCCGCACGTCGGGCACGACGTGAGCGTCGCGCCGCCGAACTTGAGGCCCATGGACTTGAGGAGCATCCGCGCGACGCGGACCTCCTCGACCGGATCCGCCGTCAGGGAGATCCGGATCGTGTCGCCGATGCCGTCGGCGAGCAGGATGCCGAGGCCGGCGCTCGACTTCACCGTGCCGGCCATCAGCGTGCCCGCCTCGGTGATGCCGAGGTGGAGCGGGTACTCGAACCGCTCGGAGAAGAGCCGGTTCGCCTTCACGGTCATGGCGATGTCGTGGGCCTTCAGGGAGACCTTGATCTCCCGGTAGCCCTCGTCCTCGAGGAAGCGGATGTGGCGCGCCGCGCTCTCCACCATCCCCTCGGCGGTGGGCCAGCCGTGCTTCTCGACGATGTCCTTCTCGAGGGACCCGGCGTTCACGCCGATCCGCACCGGCACGCTCCGCTCGCGGGCGGCCTTCACCACCTCGCGGACGCGCTCCTTCGAGCCGATGTTCCCGGGGTTGAGGCGCACCCCGTGGATGCCCGCTGCGAGGGCGGCGAGGGCGAGCCGCCAGTCGAAGTGGATGTCGGCGACGAGCGGGACTGGCGTCGCCCGGACGATGGCGGGGAGCGCGGCCGCCGCGTCCTTGTCGGGCACGGCGACGCGCACGACGTCCGCGCCCGCCTCGGCGAGCGCGCGGATCTGCGCGAGCGTGGCCGCGGCGTCCGCCGTTTGCGTCGTCGTCATCGACTGGACCACGATGGGTGCGCCCCCGCCGATGGGGACGTTGCCGAGCCGGATCTGCCGCGTCTTCCGGCGCTCGCCCAGTGACGCGCCCTCGCCCTGTCCGTAAGCTCCCATCGGGTTCCCTCGGGCCTGCAAATGAAACGGCGGCCGGGCCTCGATCTAGGCCCCGGCCGCCGCGCGCGCCACCCGCCGCCGCTACTTCTTCGCGGTCTTCTCGGCGCCCTGGAGCTCGGAGTCGATGACCTGCTTGAAGGCCTCGGCGGGCTGCGCCCCCGAGATGAGGCGGCCGTTGATGAAGAACGCCGGGGTACCGTTCACGCCGGCCTCCTCGCCCGCCTTCTTGTGGAACGCGACCTCCGACGCCTTCTCGCCGGAGTCGAGGCACTTGTCGAACTTCGCGGGGTCGAGCCCGACGTCCTTGGCGTAGCCCTTGAGGTCCGCGACGTCGAGCTTGCCCTGCGCCGCGAAGAGCCGGTCGTGCATCTCCCAGTACTTCCCCTGATCGCCGGCGCAGTGCGCGGCCTCGGCAGCCTTCGGCGCGAGGCTATGGCCCGGCAGCGGGTAGTCCCGATAGACGAGCCGGATCTTGCCCGGGTACGCCGCCACGACCTCCTTCACGGTCGGCTCGGCCCGGACGCAGTACGGGCACTGGTAGTCGGAGAACTCGACGATCGTGACCGGCGCGTCCGCCGCGCCCTTCGCCGGGCCGGTCGCGGCCACCTCCACCTTCGGCGGCACGTACGCGGGGAGGAGCACCTCGACGCCGGCGTCCTTGCGGAGCCCGTCGTAGTACTTCGCGAGCACCTCCTGGCCCTTCTGGTTCTTGATGAAGCGGACGATGTTCGGCTTCACCTGCGCGAGCGGCGGGAGCTTCTGCCCCTGCGCGACGGCGGCGTCGTAGAGCGACTTCACCTCGGCGTCGCTCGGCTCGGGGATCTTCTGCACCACCTCGCGGTCGATGAGGTCGTCGACGGACACGCCGACCGCCTTCGCCTTCGCCTCGAAGACCTGCTTCTGGATCATCTGCTCGAGCGCGCGCCGCTTCAGCTCGTAGACCTGCTCCTGGTACTGCTGGTCGAGCTGCTTCAGGTCCTTCTTGATGGTGTCGTCGAGCTGCGCGGCCGTGATGGTCTGGACGCCGACCTTGGCGACGGGCGCCTGGGGGTTCACCTGCTGCTGCGCCGGGGCGCCGGGCTGCTGGGCGGAGCGCGGCGACTGGCAGGCGGCCAGGGCGAGGACGAGACCGAGGGCGGAAGAGCGGATGGACATGGGACTCCAGTGGCGGGTGACGGCGGAGATCGCTCGTGAAAACGCCCGAGATTCCGCCAAAACGCCGGACAGGTCAACGAACATCGGGGCGCGTTCCCACGCGCCCCGTCCCTCATGAAACCACCGGCGCGCGGGAGGATTCCTGCGCCGAAGTCGCACCCGCGCGCTCGGCCGCCCGGACGTCGACCGGGGTGCGCGCGGCTGCCGCGGTTCGCGGCGCGGGCGGTATCCTCGCGCCATGAGCGACCCCGTGCTCCGCCTCGCGCGGAACGACGACCTCGATGCCCTCGCCGCGCTCCTCGACCAGCTGTTCCGGATCGAGGCGGACTTCGCGCCCGATGCGGACCGCCAGCGCCGCGGCCTCGCGCTGCTCCTGGCCGAGCCGCGCGCGGCGGTCCTCGTCGCCGAGCGCGACGGCCGCGTCATCGGCATGGTGACCGCGCAGCTCGTCGTCTCCACCTCGGAGGGCGCGCTCTCCGCGCTCGTCGAGGACATGATCGTCGACGCCTCCGAGCGTGGCTCGGGGATCGGCGCGCAGCTCCTCGCGGGGATCGAGGGGTGGGCGGCGGGGCGGGGGGCGACGCGGCTGCAGCTCCTCGCCGACCGCGAGAACGGCGGCGCGCTCGCGTTCTACGCGCGAGAGGGGTGGCGGCCGACGCAGCTCGTCTGCTGGCGGAAGGGTGGCGCGCCCGTCGAGCCACGGCGTCCCGCCGGGTGAACCTTCCCATGACACCGGGGCTCCGAGCGGATAAGGAAGGTTGCCTTTTCCACCGCCTCGGGAGGGATCTCGACCATGGCCAAGCACGAGAGGCTCGTCATCATCGGGAGCGGTCCGGCGGGCTACACCGCCGCGCTCTACGCCGCCCGCGCCAACCTGAACCCGCTGCTCTTCGAGGGCATGCAGCCCGGAGGGCAGCTCACGATCACCAGCGAGGTCGAGAACTACCCGGGCTTCCCCGAGGGGATCCTCGGCCCCGAGCTGATGGAGAAGATGAAGAAGCAGGCGGAGCGCTTCGGGACGCGCTTCGAGGCGTCCGAGATCACCCGCGTCGACCTGTCCCGCCGGCCGTTCCAGCTCTGGCGCGACGACGACCTCTACACGGCCGACGCGGTCATCATCGCGACGGGCGCGTCGGCGAAGTGGATGAACATCCCGTCGGAGAAGACGTACCAGGGGCGCGGCGTCTCGGCCTGCGCGACCTGCGACGGCTTCTTCTTCCGCGGCGTCGACGTGGCCGTGGTCGGCGGCGGCGACACCGCCATGGAGGAGGCTTCCTTCCTCACGAAGTACGCGTCGAAGGTCTACGTGCTGCACCGCCGCGACGAGCTCCGCGCGTCGAAGATCATGCAGGACCGCGCGCGGAAGAACCCGAAGATCGAGCTCGTCCTGTCCGTCACGATCGACGAGGTCCTCGGGGACGGCAAGGTCGTGACCGGCGTTCGCCTGAAGAGCACCAAGGACGGCTCGAAGCGCGACCTGCCGCTGAAGGGCGTGTTCATGGGAATCGGCCACGAGCCGAACACGGGCATCTTCAGGGGCCAGCTCGCGATGAACGACGTGGGCTACCTGACCGTGAAGGCGCCCTCGACCCACACGAGCGTCCCCGGCGTGTTCGCGGCCGGCGACGTGTCGGATCCGAGCTACCGGCAGGCGATCTCCGCCGCCGGGTCGGGCTGCACGGCGGCCATCGACGCGGAGCGCTGGCTGGGCGAGCACGCCACCGAGACCTGGGACTAGCCGCATGAAGATGATCGACGTCGGCGAGAAGCCCAAGACCGAGCGCGTCGCGACAGCGCGCGGGTTCGTCACGATGTCGGCGGCCACGGTCCGGAGGATCCGCGCCGGCGACGTGGAGAAGGGCGACGTGCTCGCCGCGGCCCGGCTCGCGGGCGTGATGGCCGCGAAGAAGACGCCGGATCTCGTCCCGCTCTGCCACCCCATCGCGCTGTCCGGCGTCGACGTGACCGCCGACCCGGGACCGCGCGGGGTCGCGGTCACGGCGACGGTGCGGACCGTGGACCGGACCGGCGTCGAGATGGAGGCGCTCGCGGCGGTGTCCGCGGCGTGCCTGACCATCTACGACATGCTGAAGCGATACGAGAAGGGCATGTCGATCCAGGCGATCGAGCTCATGGAGAAGAAGGGGGGCCGGAGCGGGCACTGGGTCCGCGACGGAGCAGCGCCGAAGGCTCCACCCCGAGCAGCCGCGTCGCGTTCCCGCCGCAGACGCGGCGGATGACGGCGGCGCCGAGCCCGGCCTTCGCGAGCCGGTCCGCCGCGCGCGGCAGCGCGAGCAGGTCGCCGCCGGACAGGCCCGCGTCCGACCCGAGCACGATCCCCTCCGGCCCGAGGGACGCGACGAGCTTCACCGCCGCGTCGATGGCCTCGCGGGCCCCGCCCGCGGCGCCCGAGAGCGAGAGCGCCGCGCGGTGCCCGCACCCCACGATGGCGCGCACGGTCCGGGCATCGGCGCCGGCGACCAGCACGCGGGCCGGGTCCACCTCCGCCTCCTTGAGGATCGCGAGCACGCGCCGGGTGAGCCGCTCGCGGCCGCGCCAGGGGACGTGGACCAGGACGGGCCGCCGGAGCTCCTTCGCGAGCTCGAGCTGCCGCTGGAGCACGCGCTCCTCGAGGTCGCCGCCCTCGGCGAGCCCGACCGCCCCGAGCGCCGCCACCTCGGGCCGCCCGAGCGCCTCGGGAAGCTCCGCGAGGAGCGCCTCGAGCCCCCGGAGCGGGATCCGCCGCGGGTGGACGCCGAGGGCCGCGTAGCCGGCGAGCCCCGCCCGCCGGAGCCGCCGCGCGGCGCCGACGACGGCGTCCCAGCCCCCCCGGATCGCCGCCGCCGTCGCGGGCGCCACGGCGTCGTCGGACGGCACGAGCGCGCCCTGCACGCCGAAGAAGCGGAGGTTCGCGAGGGCGCGCGCGTCCAGGGCGCGGGCGTGGAGCAGGGCGTCGAACACGGCGCGATCGTAACCGGTCGGGGGTGGGATCGCTCTCGTCATCGTCTCGGCAGGCAGAGACCGCTCGTCGCGAGCCCGTCGAGCCACGAACGGGCGCGGCGCGCCCCTCGACGAGCTCGAGGCGACCGGGGGGGGGGCCGCCTCACCCGGGCCGGACGAGCAGCGTCGCCGCGCCGACCTCGAGGGGCTCGAGCGGCAGGGGCGCCGCGAGGGGGAGCTCGACGGGCCCGAGCACCAGGGCGCCGCCCGGCCGGAGCGCGGCGACGAGCCGGCGGAGGACGTCGGCGGCGACCGGCGCCTCGAAGTAGATGAGCACGTTCCGGCAGAGGACGACGTCGAACGGTCCGCCGGGCGGCGGCGGATCCGAGACGACGTTGTGGCGCGCGAGGCGCACCGCGGCGCGGACCTCCGCCCGCACGCGGCGCGCGCCGTCCTCGTCGGCGGGCTCGAGCCAGCGCTCGAGCGCGGGCGGGAGCCGGCGGAGCGCGCGCGGGCGGTAGCGGGCCTCGCCGGCCGCCGCGAGGGCGCGCGCGGAGAGATCGGTGGCCACGATCCGGTCCGCCCCGGCGCGCCCGGCGTCGAGGAGCGCCATCGCGACGCTGTAGGGCTCCTCGCCCGTGGCGCACCCGGCGCACCAGATCGCGAGCGGCCCCGGCGCCGCCGCGGCCCGGCGCGCGATCGCGTCGAGCTGCTCCGGGTGTCGCCAGAACGCGGTCTCGGTCACGACGGCGTGCTCGACGAGGAGCGCGAGCGCGTCGGCGTCTCCCGCCGCGGCCCGGGCGGCGAGGGCGGCGGCGGGCTCGCCGCGCTCGGCGGCGGCGGCGGCGAGCGCGTCCGCGAGCGCCTGGGAGAGCCCGCCGGAGAGGGAGAGCCCCGCGACGCGGGCGAGGGCGCGCGCGACCGCGTCGAGCGCGGGGCCGGGGGCGGGATCGCTCACGGCGGGGCCCGCACGGCGGGGCTCACCCGCCGCTCCCCGCGACGGCCGCGAGGAGGGGCGCGGGATCGAGGAGCGGCAGCACCTCGCCCTGCTCGACGCAGAGGCCGGCGACGAGCGTCGACCCCCTCCACGCCTCCGGCGTGCCCGCGGTGACGTCGCCCTCGAACAGGCGCGGCGACTCCACGAGCCGCTCGACCCGATCCACCACGAGGCCGACGGCGGGCACCCCGGCGATGACGGCGATCTGCGCGTCGAGCGACGGCTCGCGCGGCGCGCCGAGCAGCGCCGCGAGGTCCATGGCGCAGACGGGGGCCCCGCGGCAGACGAACGAGCCGAGGACGTGCGGCGGCGCGTCCGGGAGCGGAGTGAACGCGACGAGCCGGACGACCTCGACGACGCGCGCCGCCGGGAGGAGCGCGCGGCGCCCGGCGGCCTCGACGAGGAGGTGTCCGCCGGGGACGGTCTCGCCCCCGAGGGCGCGGAGCGCCCCCTGCGCCCGCGCGAGGGCCGACTCGAGGCGGCGGACCTCGGCGAGGAGGGAGGCGCGGGTGGGGGCGTCGGGGGACATCGGGGAGAAGGTATCAAAGGAGGGCGCGCACGCGCAGCCGGCGCTCCGCCGTGCCCGTAAACGTGACCGTACACGTGCCCGCCCCCGTGCCCGTCATCCGACTCCCGTGGCCCGTGGCCCGCCTTAACGTTGCCCGTGGCCCCGGTCCGACGCGGCTCGATCCGTGAGGGTGAGTTCCCGGTCCCCGACTAGGGGCCACGGGCCACGGCTCACGGGACGCGGGTCACGGCCACGGAGAAGCCGGGCACGTTCACGGGCACGGGCACGGAGGGGGCGGCTCAGCTCGGCGGACGTTACTGTGCCGCCGCCGCGCCCTCCCCCGCCGGATCGCTCGCCGCCTCCCTCCAGCCCTCCTTCGTCACCATCACCGCCTGCGGGTTGGCGAACGGCCGGTCGCGAAACGTGATCGCGTGGCCGAGCGCAGCGAGCGCCCGCGCGGTCTCGGCCTCGAGCCCGTCGGGCTCGACCTGGATCGCGTCCGGCCGCCACTGGTGGTGGAGCCGAGGCGCGGAGAGCGCCTGGACGAGGGTCATCCGGTCGTCGACGAGGTGGGAGATCACCTGCGCGACGGTGGTCGGGATCGTCGTCCCGCCCGGCGCGCCGACCGCGAGCCAGAGCTTCCCCTCCGGACCGAAGACCAGCGTCGGGGCCATCGACGAGAGCGGGATCTTCCCCGGCGCGGGCGCGTTCGCGCCGGTGCCCACCGCGCCGTACGCGTTCGCGACGCCGGGCGCGGCGTCGAAGTCGTCCATCTCGTCGTTCAGGAGGATCCCGGTGCCGGGGACCACCACGCAGGAGCCGAAGGTGAAGTTCACGGTGGTCGTGAGCGCCACCGCGTTCCCCGCCGCGTCGACGACCGAGAGGTGGGTGGTGCGGGACGAGTCGTGCGGCGGCGCGGGCGCCTCGACGTGCGCGGCCCGCTCGCCCACGTGCGCGGCGAGGCGCCTCGCGCCGGCGGGCGAGACGAGCTCGTCCACGACCTCGGTCGCCGCCGGCACGAACGCCGGATCCCCGAGCAGCACCCGCCCGGCGAACAGCTGCTTCTCGATCTCGACCATCGCGTGCAGGAACGGGACGGGCCGGTAGCCGCCGGCGCGCGGGTCCTGCCCCTCGAGCGCTTGCAGGAGCCCGATCACGATCGCGCCGCCGGACGACGGCAGCGGCATCGAGACGATCCGGTGGCCGCGGTAGCGGCCCTCGAGCGGCCGCCGCTCGCGGGTCGCGTAGCGCGCGAGGTCCTCGGGCGCGAGGATCCCGCCCCCCTCCCGCGCGGCGCGGGCGATGCGCGCGGCGAGCGGCCCCCGGTAGAAGGCCTCCGGGTCGCGCCCGAGGAGGCGGAGGGTGCGCGCGAGGTCCTTCTGCACGAGCGTCCAGCCCGGGGGCGGCGGCGCCGGGAGACCGTCCGGGCCTCTCGCGAGGAAGGTGCGAGCGGCCTCCGGCCGCGCGGCGAGGCAGGCGCGGCGCGCCTCCGCGCCGCGGACGTAGTGCGGGTTCACGGGGAACCCGCGCTCCGCGATCCGGGCCGCGGGCTCGACGAGCCGCGGGAGGGGGCGCGTCCCGAACCGCCGCGCCAGCTCCGCGTAGCCCTTCACCGCCCCGGGCACCGCGACGGCGAGCCCGCCGTCGAGCGAGCGGGAAGGTCCGCCCTCCCCCTCGCCCGCGAACATCTCCGGCGTCGCCCTGCCCGGCGCCACCTCGCGGAAGTCGAGGGCGTAGACGCGGTCCTCCCTCGCCACGTAGACGAGCGCGAAGCCGCCGCCGCCGATGCCGGACGACTCGGGCTCGACGACGGACAGCGTGAACGCCGCCGCGACCGCCGCGTCGACGGCGTTGCCGCCGTCCCGGAGCACCTGCGCCGCGACCTCGCTCGCGAGCGGGTGCGCCGTCGCGACCGCGCCCTTCTGGGACGTCGCCGTGGCGGAGAGGAGGAGCGCGAGGAGGAGGCTCATGGCGCCCTCTTATCATCCCGGGGGCGCGCGGCCGCGCGCCCCCGCCCGGCGCGCCCCGCGCGGCCTACCCGCTCCGCCGCCCCGGCGTGCGCAGGCTTGAAATCCGGAGACGGACCCGCCTAGCCTGCCGCGTCATGACGACCTCTCGAACCCGCCTCGCCGCCATCGTCCTCGCCGCCGGGAAGGGCACCCGGATGAAGTCGCAGAAGGCCAAGGTCCTCCACGAGATCGCCGGGCGCCCGCTCGCCTGGTTCCCGGTGATGCGCGCCCTGGAGCTGGGCGCCAACCCGGTCGTGGTCGTCGTCGGGCACCAGGCGGAGGCGGTCGAGGCCGCCCTCGTCGCGAGCCTCCCCGGCGCCCCGCTCCGGTTCGCGGTCCAGGAGGAGCAGCTCGGGACCGCGCACGCGGTGCTCTCCGCGCGGGACGCGCTCGGGGACCACGAGGGACCGGTGGTGATCCTCTCCGGCGACACGCCGCTCCTCGCGACCGAGACGCTCCGCGCCGTGGTGGAGGCCCGCGCGAAGGCGAAGGCGCCGCTCGCGCTCGCGGCCATGACGCTCGACGAGCCGCGCGGCTACGGCCGCATCGTGCGGGACCGCAAGCGCCGCCCGCAGCGCGTCGTCGAGGAGAAGGACGCGAGCGCGAAGGAGCGGGCGATCCGCGAGGTGAACGCCGGGCTGTACTGCGCCGACGGCGGGTTCCTCTGGAAGGGCCTCGCGAAGGTCGGCGCGAAGAACGCGCAGCGGGAGTTCTACCTCACCGATCTCGTCGCCATGGCCGCGAAGGCGAAGGGCGGCGCGGTGGCCGTGCCGGTGCCGGCGGCGGAGGCGGCGGGCGTGAACGACCGCGCCGAGCTCGCCCGGGCGGCGCGCGTCCTCAAGGACCGGCACTCCGACGCGCTCATGAAGGCCGGCGTCTCCATCGAGGACCCGGCGCGGTTCGACTGCGACGAGGGCGTCGAGATCGCGGCCGACGTCGTCATCGAGCCCGGCGTGCGGCTCCGCGGCCGGACCCGGATCGGCGCCGGGAGCACGATCGGCGCGGGCTCGGTGCTCGTGAACACCGTCGTGGCCGAGGGCGTCACGGTGAAGCCCTACACGGTCACCGAGGACGCGACCATCGCCCGCGGCGCGATCGTCGGCCCGTTCTCGCGCCTCCGGCCCGGGTCGGAGATCGGCGAGGAGGCGCACGTCGGGAACTTCGTCGAGACGAAGAAGGCGAGGCTCGGCAAGGGCGCCAAGGCGAACCACCTCACCTACCTCGGCGACGCGGTGATCGGCGCGGGCACGAACGTCGGCGCCGGCACCATCACCTGCAACTACGACGGCGAGAAGAAGCACGAGACCCGGATCGGCGAGCGCGCGTTCATCGGCTCGGACTCGATCCTCGTCGCGCCCATCACCATCGGCGACGGCGCGTACGTCGCGGCCGGGTCGACCCTCACCGATCCGGTGCCGGCCGGCGCGCTCGCCCTCGGGCGGGCGCGGCAGTCGACGAAGGAAGGCTGGGTGGCCGCGCGGCAGGCCGCGAAGGACGCCGAGAAGGCGAAGGAGCAGGGGCAGGAGCGCGGGTCCGCCCCGGCGGCGGAGGGCGGCGCGGGCGCCGGGCCGTCGTCCCGGCAGGCGGGGTAGCGGGCCTTCCGCCCGCTCCGTGGTAAGAAGGCGAACCTATGTGCGGAATCGTTGGGTACGTCGGTCCGAGGCAGTGCGTCGACCTCATCGTCGGGGGGCTCCGGAAGCTCGAGTACCGGGGCTACGACTCGGCCGGCGTGGCCGTGGTGGGGTCGAGCGGGCTCGCCGTGAAGCGCGCCAAGGGCAAGCTCCAGAACCTCGTGAACCTGCTCGGCGAGTCGCCGCTCGGCGGCTGCACCGGCATCGGCCACACGCGCTGGGCGACCCACGGCCGGCCGTCCGACGAGAACGCGCACCCCCACTCGTACGGCGGCGTCGCGGTGGTCCACAACGGCATCATCGAGAACCACCTCGAGCTCAAGGAGGCCCTCACCGGCCGGGGGCACAAGTTCCGGTCCGAGACGGACACGGAGATCTTCGCCCACCTCGTCGCCGACGCCCTCGACGCGGGCGCCCGCGACCTGCAGGCCGCGGTCCGGACCGCGCTCCAGCAGGTGAAGGGCACCTACGCGCTCGCCGTCATCTCCGACAAGCGGCCCGACGAGATCGTCGCCGCGAAGAACGCGTCGCCCCTCGTGGTCGGCTTCGGCAAGGGCGAGAGCTTCCTCGCCTCGGACGTGCCGGCGATCCTCGAGCACACCCGCGACGTGGTCTACCTCGAGGAGGGCGAGCTCGCGGTGCTGACGCCGGGCGGGATCACCCTGTTCGGCAAGGACGGCGAGCCGCTGGCCCGCAAGCCGCGGCGGATCGAGTGGAGCGCGGTGGCCGCGGAGAAGGACGGCCACAAGCACTTCATGCACAAGGAGATCTGGGAGCAGCCCCGGGCCGTCGCGGACACGATCCGCGGCCGCGCCTCCCTCGAGCAGGGCGACGTCACGCTCGACGGGATGGAGCTGCCCGAGGACTACGCGAAGGGGCTCGAGCGCATCGTCATCGTGGCCTGCGGGACCTCGTGGCACGCGGGCCTCTCCGGCCGCCTCATGATCGAGACCCTCGCCCGCGTGCCGGTCGAGGTCGAGCTCGCGAGCGAGTTCCGCAACCGCGACCCGCTCGTCTCCGAGAAGGTGATGTGCATCGCGATCTCGCAGTCCGGCGAGACCGCGGACACCCTCGCGGCGGTGAAGATCGCCAAGGCGCGCGGCGCGAAGGCCTTCTCGATCTGCAACGTCGTCGGCTCGGCGATCTCCCGCGAGTGCGACGGCGGCACGCTCTTCACCCGCGCCGGCCCGGAGATCGGCGTCGCGTCCACGAAGGCGTTCACGACCCAGCTCTGCGGGCTGTACCTGCTCGCGGTGAAGCTCGGCCGCCTGCGCGGCGCGCTCACGGCGGAGAAGGCGCGCGAGCACCTCGAGGCGCTCCGGCTCGTGCCGGGCTGGATGGAGAGCATGATCCGCCAGGAGGCGGCGCTCATGCCCATCGCGAAGCGCTGCGCCGCCGCGCGCGACGTCCTCTTCCTCGGCCGCGGCGGGCAGTTCCCCGTCGCCCTCGAGGGCGCGCTCAAGCTGAAGGAGATCTCGTACATCCACGCCGAGGGGTACGCCGCCGGCGAGATGAAGCACGGCCCCATCGCGCTCATCGACGAGCAGATGCCGGTCGTGGTGCTCGCCACGCGGGAGCCCGCGTACGAGAAGACGCTCGGGAACATGGAGGAGGTCCGCGCCCGCGGCGGGCACGTCTTCGCCGTGGTCTCGGAGGGCGACACCCACGCCGCGAGCCTCGCCGAGGTCGCGCTCACGGTCCCGCCCGCGCCCCCGCTCCTCGTGCCGCTGCTCTCGATCATCCCGCTCCAGTTCCTCGCCTACCACGTGGCGGACCTGAAGGGGACCGACGTGGATCAGCCCCGGAACCTCGCGAAGAGCGTGACGGTGGAGTAGGCGCGGGCGGAACGGGTAACGGGGAAAACTGTCCCGCGCCGCGCGGATCGGTTACGAAAGCGGCGTGCCGAACCACCGGCTCTTCGTCGCGCTCGAGCCGCCCGACGGCGTCCGCCGCCGGATGGCCACGCTCGCGGCCGACCTCCGGCGCGCCGCCGGGCGCGCGGCGGACGACGTCCGCTGGGTGCCCGCCGAGAACGTCCACCTCACGCTCCAGTTCCTCGGCGCAGTGCCCGAGGAGCGGGTCGCGGACGTCGTCTCCGCGGTGACCGCCGCGGCGGCCGCCGCGCGCCCCCTGTCGCTCGAGGTGAAGGGCGCGGGCGGCTTCCCGAACGCCCGCCGGCCGCGCGTGCTCTGGCTCGGGCTCCACGGCGACGTCGAGCCCGCGCGCGCGTTCGTCGCGGACCTCGGCCGCCGGCTCGCGCCGCTGGGCTTCCCGCCCGAGGCGCGCGCGTGGTCGGCGCACCTCACCGTCGGCCGCGCCCGTGATCCGCGCGGCGCCCCCGGCCTCGCCGGCGCGCTCGCCTCTCAGGCGGAGGGCGACGGCGTGCCTTGGCGCGTCGCCGACGTCGTCCTCTTCGAGTCGCACCTCTCGCCGAAGGGGCCGCGGTACGAGGCCCTCGCCCGCGCCGCGCTCGGCGGCGGCTAGGCGTCGCGGACGGCCGTCCGCCCCGAGCGTGTCGAACGGCGCCCGCACCACAGCGCGACCGCCCACGCCGGGGCGGCGCCCTGCAGGGCCCAGCCCAGCGCCTGGAGCGTCCCGCCGATGCCCTCGCACCGCTCGCGGATCCCGAGCATCCCGAGCATCTGCCACCAGTCGTGGGCGTTCCGGTCCGGCGCGAGGAGCGGCAGGACGCGCGCCTCGGCGTCCGCGGCATACGTCCCGATGTCGACGAGGTTCACGCCGAACCACACGATCATCGCGGCCGCGGCGACCGTCCGGCGCCGGAGCGCGAAGCCGAGGCCCGCGGCGACGGGGAACGCGAGCTGCCCGAGCGTGCCGCCGAGCAGGGTCACGAACCGCAGCCCGAGCACCCCGCAGACGACGTGCCCCGCCTCGTGGAACACGAGGTCCGCGCCGGCGAGCGCGGCCGCGACCAGCCCGCGCGTGACCTGCGACCATGCGAGGAGCGCAGCGCCGCCCGCGAGCAGGGCGGCCTCGACCCCGGTCGGCGGCGGCCAGGGGATGGCATCGGGATCGTCCGCTGGGGGCACCCGCCGATGCTACCCCGCCCGGGCGCGCGCCGTCGCGCGGCCGCCCCGGCCGAGGGGCGGCAGGGAGCGCCACTCGCCCGTCTCCCCTTGCGCGGCGGCGCGGGCCGCGCGAGATCTCGGAGGCGCAGGGGAACGGAGGGCCACGTGGAGACCGAGAGACCAGAGCCCGCCGCCGCCGGCCTCGCGCCCGGGTTCCTCGTCGCCTCGCCGGCGCTGCGGGATCCGAACTTCGCCGGGTCCCTCGTGCTGATGGCGGAGCACCACGGCGAGGGCGCGCTCGGCTTCGTCGTGAACCGGCCCGGGCCGCTCACGGTCGCGGACGTGCTCGGCGGCCTCGACCCCGCGCTCCGCGCCCGCGCCGACGCCGCGGGCCACGGCGCCGACCCGGTGCTCGTCGGCGGCCCGGTCCAGCCGGAGCGGCTCTGGATCCTCTTCCGCCCGGGGCCGGGGGTGCCGGAGGAGGGCGCCGTCCGGGTCGGGGCGGACGTCGCGCTCGGCGGCTCGCGCGAGCTGCTCGAGGCGCTGGTGCGCGCGGCGGAGCCCGGCCCGTACCTGCTCCTGCTCGGCTACGCGGGGTGGGCGCCGCAGCAGGTGGAGCACGAGGTCGCGGCGGGCGCGTGGATCCCGATGCCGCTCCACGGCGATCTCGTCCTCGGCGTGCCCCTCGAGCAGCGCTGGGAGACCGCCGTCCGCCGGCTCGGGCTCGATCCCGCCGGCTTCGCCATGGGCGGCGGCGGCGCCACGGCGTAGCGTCCGCCCGCCAGGGGCGGCGCGCTACGCCTTCCAGCTGATCTCGTACACGGCGTCGAGCGGCGCGATCTGCCGGCCCACGACCTTCACGTCCTTCGCGCCCATCGCCTCGACGGAGGCCTGGAACACGCCGCAGTGGAACGGGGGCACGAGGAAGTCGCGGGTGAACGTGAAGCGCGCGTGCGCGGGGCCGAGCCACTCGAGCCTCCGCTGCCCGTAGCTCACGGTCGCCTTGTAGCCGGCGGCGGCGTTCGAGAGCAGCGTCCGGGCGCCGTCCTTCCCGCTGAGCGCGAGCAGGGTCGCGCCGACCATGGAGCCGAAGGTGTTCGAGGCCGCGCGGTAGCCGATGGCGTGGAAGCCCGCGTCGACGCTGCCGAGCCTGGGCTCGAGGCGGTCCACCGCGTCGAAGGCGAGCCGCAGGTAGTCGCTCACCGGGAACGAGAAGAAGTCGGTCCGGTGCGCCTTCCGGGTCGGGTCGATGGCGACCGCGGCGTCCTTGCCGAGGTGCTCCTCCACCGCGTCGAAGATGGCGTTGAAGATCAGGCCGCGGACGGTGTCGTCCGCGGTCGCGGCGGCGAGGCGGCGCTCGAGATCGGTGCGGTCGGTGGGCATGAGGTGCGTGCGGTCGGCGCTCGGGTGATCGGTTGGAGCTGCAGGATATACCCGTCCCCGGGAACCCCCGAGCCGGCGCCGGCGGGCGGCGCCGGTGCCGCCCGGGAACTTGACCTTGGATCATCCGTTCAGTATGCATCCGTTCAGGCACGCGCCCCGCCGGCTGTCAGGGGCCGCTGCTAGAGACGAAGCCTCGCAGCGCTTGGAAAGCCGGGTGCGCCGCCCCGATCCCGGGGCTACCTGAAAGCGCGCCCTACAAGGAGAGCGGAGATGCCCGTCGGACCGGAGAAGGAGAAGGCGATCGAGCTGGCCGTCTCGTCCATCGAGAAGGCCTTCGGCAAGGGCTCGATCATGCGCCTCGGCAACGAGGACGCGCTCGTGAAGGACATCGAGGCGGTGTCCACCGGGTCGGTGTCGCTGAACATCGCCCTCGGCGTGGGCGGGTTCCCCCGCGGCCGCATCATCGAGATCTACGGGCCGGAGTCCTCCGGCAAGACGACGCTCGCGCTGCACGCGATCGCGGAGGCGCAGAAGCGCGGCGGGATCGCGGCGTTCGTCGACGCGGAGCACGCCCTCGACGTCACCTATGCGCGCAAGCTCGGGGTCCGCACCGACGACCTCCTCATCTCGCAGCCCGACTCCGGCGAGCAGGCGCTCGAGATCACCGAGACCCTCGTCCGCTCCGGCGCGATCGACGTCCTCGTGGTCGACTCGGTCGCCGCCCTCGTCCCGAAGGCCGAGCTCGAGGGCGAGATGGGCGACGCGCACATGGGCGTGCAGGCGCGCCTCATGAGCCAGGCGCTCCGGAAGCTCACCGGCACCATCGCGAAGTCCTCGACGATCGTCATCTTCATCAACCAGATCCGCATGAAGATCGGCGTCATGTTCGGGAACCCGGAGACCACCACCGGCGGCAACGCGCTCAAGTTCTACGCGTCGCAGCGGCTCGACATCCGGCGCATCGGCGCGATCAAGGACGGCGAGCAGGTCATCGGCAACCGCACCCGCGTCAAGGTCGTGAAGAACAAGGTCGCCCCTCCGTTCAAGGAGGTCGAGTTCGACATCATGTACGGCCAGGGGATCAGCCGGGAGGGCGACGTCCTCGACCTCGCCGCGACGGAGAACATCGTCGAGAAGAGCGGCACCTGGTTCAGCTTCGGCGGCGAGCGGATCGGCCAGGGACGCGAGCAGGCGAAGACGTTCCTCCGCGAGCACCCCGAGATCCTCCAGCAGGTCGAGGGGAAGCTCTTCGAGAAGTTCGGGATCCGCCGCGGCCCGGTCGCGGTGCCTCCGCCCCCGGAGGAGCCGCCGGAGGAGAAGAAGCGCGCGAAGGCGAAGTAGGAGCCCCCGTTCGCCCCCCTCCCGGGCGGGCGAGCGTCGGCGCGCCGAACCGCGCTAGACTCGCCCTCTCCCGGGAGCATGAAGCACCTTCTCGAAAAGAGCTGGCTCGAAGACCTCCTCACCGAGGAGCTCGAGCGTTACGACGCTTCCGCGGCGCGCGCGCGGCTGCCGGACGAGGTGCGCGCGGCGAGCGTCGCGCCGACCGACCTCGCGGCGGCCTCGAGGCTGCTCGTGGCGCGGTCGCTCCGTCACCGCCGGCTCGCCGCCGAGCCCGAGCCGCGGGCCGCCTTCCTCGACGACGTCCGCCAGCACGTCTGGCTCGCGCTCGACCTCGCGCTCCTGCGTGGCGAGCCGTTCGTCCGGGCGCGGCAGCGCGCGGAGATCGCCGCCTACCTCGCGAGCGCCGTGGGCCAGGACGCCCTCGCGCTCGCCGTCGAGCCGGAGCGGCCGGGCGGCGCGACCGATCGCGCCGTGGAGCGCGCCCTCCGCGCGGCCGCGGAGGCCCTCCAGCTGCGGTTCTACCCGCCGGGGGACCCGGTGCTCGGGCTGCCGCTGCACAGCGGCGCCGTCGCCGTGCTCCGGCGGCGCCTGTCGCGCGTCGCGGCCGGGTACCACCGCGAGGGCCGCCTCGTCGCGGAGGCGCTCGCGCGCCACGGCGCCTACGCCGCCCGCGAGTCGATCCTGCTCGCGGAGGCGCTCGCGGGCCTGCTCCGTGCCGCCGGGCCGGTCGACGAGCGCGCGCGGGCGATCCGGCTCCGCCAGCTCGGGCGCATCGGCCTCTCGCGCGCCGACCTGCGCGACGCACGCCACCGCGTGGAGGCGCCGCGGCCGCCGGAGGCGATCGCCGCGGACGCGCCGGAGCGGGTGCGGGTGTTCCTCCTCGAGCAGCTCTTCCTCGGCCAGCTCCGCGCCCGCGCCACCGGGGAGGCGGCGGTCCGGTGGGTGGAGGCGTTCGTGGCCGCGGCCGCGCTCGATCCCGCCGTGGTCGCCTCCGCCCAGGTGGAGGCCGCCGCCCAGCACGGCGATCACCAGGTCTGGTTCGCGGCGTTCGACGAGAGCGGCGTCCCGGTCGACCTGCAGAAGCTCGCGGACGAGTGGGAGTCCGTCGCCGACCACGTCGTCGAGCGGGTCTCCGCCGCGGTCACGGACAACCTCGGCGCGATGGTCACGGAGATCCGCGAGACCGGCGAGCTCGGGCAGCTCCTCGCGAAGGCCGCGGGCGGGAGCGCCCTCACCGCGGAGGAGAAGCGGAAGGTGAAGGCGCAGCTCATCGACCTCGCGAAGGCCGTCCCGGCGCTCGCGATCTTCGCCGCGCCGGGCGGCATGCTGCTCCTGCCCCTCCTCGCGAAGCTGCTCCCGTTCAACGTCCTGCCGAGCGCGTGGGACCGCGGCAACGGCGCGCGGTCGGCGGCGGGCGGCGAGCCGAAGGCGGCCGGCGCACCCGTCCGCGCGCCCGCGCCCGCGGAGCCGGACCGCCCGCCCGAGCCCGGGAAGGACGGGCCCGGCCCCGGGTCGAAGCCCGGTCCGGTGCGCCGGGCCCGCGGCCGCGGCCGCGCGAGCGGGCTCTAGGACCTACCGCGACGCGAGCGGCGCGGTGCGCCGGAGGCGCGTCGCGAGCCGGAGCGCCTCCTCGTTCACCGCGGCGGTCAGGGTGCGCCCGCGATCCTGCGCGATCATGCGGTCGAGCTGGTCGGCGTACGCGCCGGCCTCGGGCGCGAGCGGCGCGCGGGCCGCGAGCCAGCCGAGGCCGAGGATCGCGTGGTAACGCGCGATCACCGCCTCGTCGCCGTCCACCGGCCGGACGATCGCGTCGGCGAGCGCGCGCGCGTCGTCCTTCCCGCCGGCGCGCCCGACCTCGAGCGCGGCGCGGTCCCGCACCGCCGGGCTCTGGTCCGCGAGCTTCCCGCGCCAGCAGGCGACCTCGCGGCAGACCTGCGCCGCGGCGAGGCGCGCATCCATCGCGGCGAGCGCGTCCGCCTGCGCCCGCGGGCAGCCGCCACCGCACGCCGCCCGGGCGGCCGTCACGAGGGGCCGGTCCTCGCCGCCGCCGAGGCGGGAGATCGCCGCGAGCGGGCCCGCCTGGAGCTCCCAGACCCGCGCCGAGGCCGCCGCGGCCCGGAGCGCGGGCAGCGCCGCCGGGTCGCCGATCCGGGCGAGCGCGTCGCAGTAGCGGTCCCGCGCCGCGGGATCGACCTCGCGGGCGGCGAGCTCGGCGAGGGGCTTCACGCCCTCTCGCGCGCGGAGCCGTCCGAGCGACTCGGCCGAGAAGACCCGGACGAAGAGCTGGAGCTGCGGCTCCGTGTCGCGGTACCCGAGCTTCGCGACCAGGGCCGGCGCCGCGTCGGAGCCGCCCACGTCGCCGAGGAGCTGCGCCGCCTTCGCGTAGAGCGCGCCGGGCACGACGCCGCGCTGCCGGGCCCAGCCCTGGAGCGCCTCGTCCTTCCCCTCGAGCACCGCGAGGAGCGGCGCGGCCATCGGCTTGCCGATCTGGACGGCCGCGAACGCCGCCTCCGGGAAGAACGTCACGCCGGGGCGCTCCTCGAAGAGCATCCGGAGCACCGTCGGCCCGGCCTTGGCGTCGCCGATCCGGCCGAGCGCGAGGAGCGCCTTCTTCGCCGTGAACGGCTCGACCCCCTCCGACGTCGCGACCGCGACCAGCGTGTCGACCGCCGCGGCGTCGCCGATCTGCCCGAGCGCGTCCACCGCCGCGACCTGCGTGTAGCCGTCGGGCGACGCGGTGAGCTTCTCGAGGACGGGCACCGCCTCGCGGGCGCGGAGCGCGCCGAGCGCGAACGCGATCTGCCGGTTCGCGTCGATGGTGTCGCGGTCCTTCGCGGAAGGGTCGACCGCGTCGATGAGCGCAGCGATCGTGTCCCGGTCCGCGGCGCCGGCGCCGATCTCGCCGATGGCGAGCGCCGCCTCCGCGCGCGCGTGCGGCACCTTGCGATCCTTCACCACCTCGACGAGGTACGGAACCGCCGCGCGCCGGTCGCCGGGCGCCTTCCGGACCTGCTCGAGGGCGGCGATCCGCTCGTCGGCGCGGCTGCGGCTCGCCGCGCGCTTGGCCCAGCCTTCGGCGTCCTTCGGCTCGCCGCAGGCGGTGACGAGGAGCAGGCCGGCGGCGGCGATCGGGAGCGTGCGCATTGGGGAATCCTTCCTGGTCTACGAGGCGCCCGCGCCCTTCCGCGGCGCGGGTATGGCGATGGGCGTGAGCTCCGGATCGTCCACGGCGAGGGCGGCGCGGCGCTCGCGCGCGGCCGCGGCGAGCGCGTCGATGACGGGCGCGAGCTCCGGGGCGCGGGCCGAGGCGGCGCGCATCCGCGCGACGGAGTCCTCGAGGACCGCGGCGTGGCGCGCCTCGCGCGCCTTCATCGCGTCCACCGCCTCGAGGAACGTGCGGAAGAAGCCCTTCAGCTCGTCGCTCTTCCGGAGCGTCCGCATGCGCGGGAAGCGGCCCTGCGCCATGATCGACAGGTAATGGCCCATCACGAACACCGGCCCCGCGACGCGGTGCGTGATCACGATGCCGAGGAGCCCGAGCGCGGCGGCGAGGAGCGCCGCGATGCCCGCGAACGCCGCGAGCAGCAGGCGATCGCTGCGCTCGATGAGCTGCCGCGTCTCCGCGTCCTGCGCGAGGAGCGCGATGGCCTGCGCGTGGACCTGATGGAGCCACAGCCCGAAGATGATCGCGACGGCGAGGCCGGCGGCGGCCATGAGCAGCGCGTACTTGAGCTGGAACCCGCGGTCGAGGAGGTAATGGCGGCGGTGGTGAGGCGGTCGCACCTCGGTGGCTGCGACCGCGGATCCCTCGGCCATGCCGGTGTCCCCTTTCGGCCCTCGGGTGTCCTGCGCGCGGGGCGGGTGCGATTCTATCGCGGGGCGCACCCCCGGCAACGGGCCTCGTGCGTGGAGGTGGGACCATGACCGACCCTCGGAGACCCCTCGCGGCGGAGTGCGAGGCCGTGTACCGCGCCGCCCTCGCGCGGATGTTCGCCATGCGCCTCGTGGACGAGGCGCTCGCGGCGGAGCCGCTCCCCGCCGGACCGGTGCGGGTGCTCGCGCTCGGGAAGGCGGCGCGCGCCATGCTCGAGGCGGCGCGCGCGCGGCTCGGCGACCGCGTCCGCGATCCGCTCTGCGTGTACCCGGCGGGCACGCCGCCGCCGCCGCCGGACGTGATGGCGATCCCGGCGGGCCACCCGCGCCCCGATGCCGGCTCGCTCCGGGCGGGCGAGGCCGTCGCGGCGTGGGCGGCGCGCGACCGGGCCACGCCGGTGCTCGTCCTGCTCTCGGGCGGCGGGAGCGCGCTCGCGATCGCCCCGGCGGAGGGCGTCACCGCCGAGGAGAAGGCGGACGCCATCGCGGCGCTCATGCGCGCTGGGCTCACGATCCAGGCGCTGAACGCGGTGCGGAAGCATCTCTCCCGGCTCAAGGGCGGGCGGCTCGCGGCCCTGCTCGCGCCCGCGCCGGTCCGGGTCCTCGTGCTCTCCGACGTCCCGGGCGACGACCTCTCGGTGATCGCCTCGGGGCCGCTGGCGCCGGATCCGACGACGTTCTCCGACGCGCTCCGGCTCGCGGACGGCGCCGGCGTCGCGTTGCCGACGAGCGTCCGCGCCCGCCTCGCCGCGGGCGCGCGCGGCGAGGTGGACGAGACGCCGAAGCCGGGCGATCCGCGGCTCGCGACCGCCTCGCACCGCCTCCTCGCCGGGCCGGTCGACCTCGCGCGCGCCGCCGCCGCGGAGGCGCGGGCGCGCGGCTTCGACGCGGAGGCCGATCCCGCGCCGCTCGTGGGCGACGTGGAGGCCGTCGCGGCGCGGCTCGCGACGTGGGCGCGCGCGAACGCCGGCCGTGGCCGGCGCCTGCTCGCGCTCGGCGGAGAGCCGACCGTGCGGATCCCGCCGGCCGCTCCCGCGCCCGACGGCGGCCGGGCGCAGCACCTCGCGCTGCTCGCCGCGATCGCCATCGCCGGGCTCCCGGCGGCGGTGCTGGCGGCGGGCTCGGACGGGCGCGACGGGCCCACCGAGCAGGCCGGCGCGGTCGTGGACGGGCGCACTGCAATGGACGCGAGGGCGGCCGGCGTGGACCTCGCCGGGGAGCTCGCCGCGGCCCGCTCCGGGCCGGCGGCGGTCGCGATCGGGGCGGCGATCCCGCGGATCGACACGGGGACGCACCTGTGCGACCTGGTGATGGTGGCGGTGGGGTGAAGACGATCGGCGGAATCGGCCCGTTACCGTTTCCGTTTCCGTTTCCGTTTCCGATCCCGTTCCCGTGACCCGCCTCCCGTGGCCCGTGGCCCGTGGCCCCGACCCCGACCCCCGAACCGGCGAGCGGGAAGCGGGGAACGGAGAATCGGGCCGCGGGACACGGGACACGGAGAAACCGGTGACGGTAACGGTAACGTCAACGGAAACGGGAACGGGACGAAGCTCGACCTCGCCCTCACCTCCGCATATACACACCCCCTCATGCGGATCGTCTTCATGGGCACCCCCGCCTTCGCGGTCCCGTCCCTCGACGCGCTCGCCGCCGCCGGCCACGAGCTCCTCGCGGTCGTCGCGCAACCGGACCGGCCGGCTGGGCGCGGGAACGCGCTCCGCGCGCCCGCGACGAAGGTCTGGGCCGAGGCGCGCGGGGTCCCGGTGCTCCAGCCGGAGAAGGTCCGCGACGGACGCCTCGCCTCCGAGCTCGGCGCGCTCCGCCCGGATCTGCTCGTCGTCGCCGCGTACGGCCGGATCCTCGGGAGCGATCTCCTGACGCTCGCGCCGTGGGGCGCCGTCAACGTGCACGGCTCGCTGCTCCCGAAGTACCGCGGCGCCGCGCCGATCCAGTGGGCGATCGCGGAGGGGGAGCGCGAGACCGGCGTGTCGATCATGCAGATGGACGAGGGGCTGGACACGGGCGACGTCCTCCTCCAGCGGGTCCTCGAGATCGGAGCCGACGACACCGCCGAGACGCTCGCGCCGCGGCTCGCCGCGCTCGGGGGCGAGGCGCTGGTCGAGGCGCTCGCTCTCCTCGAGAGGCGCGCGCTCGTGCCGGTGAGGCAGGACGGCGCGCGGGCGACGCTCGCGCGGATCCTGGAGAAGGAGGACGGGCGCGTCGACTGGACCCTCCCGGCGCAGCGGATCGCCGACCGGCTCCGCGGCTTCACCCCGTGGCCGGGCGCGTTCACCACGCTCGAGGGCCGGGCGGTGAAGCTCCTCGAGGCGCGCCCGGAGCCGGGCGACCCTGGCGCGTCGCCCGGGGCGGCGCGGCGGGCCGCCGGGCGCGGCCTCGCCGTCGCCTGCGGCGCCGGCACTGCGCTCGTGGTCACGCGCCTGCAGCCGGAGGGCAAGCCGGCGCAGGACGCCCTCGCCTTCCTGAACGGGCTCCGCAGGGACGCCTTCCAGCTCGGCACATGAACGCCCGCAAGCTCGCCTTCGAGGTGCTCCGCCGGGTGGAGGAGGGCGGCGCGTACGCCTCCCGCGCCCTCGACGCCGCCCTCTCCAGCGCCGGCGCCCGCGATCCGCGCGAGGCGGGCCTCGCGACGGAGCTCGTGTACGGCACGCTCCGCCGCGCGCTCGCGCTCGACGCGGCGCTCGCGCCGCACTCGAAGCGGCCCATCGCGGAGCTCGACGCGCCGGCCCGGATCGCGCTCCGCCTCGGAGCGTTCCAGCTCCTCGTGCTCGGCACGCCGGCGCACGCGGCGGTCGGCGAGACCGTCGCGCTCGCGAAGGCGGTCGACCACGGGCGCGCGGCCGGGTACGTGAACGCCGTGCTGCGGGCGCTCGCGCGGGCACCGCGCTTCCCGGACCCGCCGCCGCTCGCGACGGATCCCGCCGGCCACGTGGCGGCGGCCGAGGCGCTGCCCCGCTGGATCGCGGAGGAGTGGGTCGCCTGGCTCGGGCCGGACGAGGCGCTCGCCCTCGCCCGCGCGATGAACGGCCCGGCACCGCTGTGCCTCCGCGCCGTCGAGCGCGACGCGCTGGTGGATCGGCTGCGCGCCGCGGGCATCGCCGCCGCCCCGGCGGCGCGCGCGCCCGGGGGCGTGTCCGTCACCGGCGCATCCGTCGCGGAGATCGCCCGGGCCGCCGGCGGCCTCGCGTTCCAGGTGCAGGACGAGGCGGCGCAGCTCGTGACGCTGCTCGCGGCGGGCGAGCTCCGCGGGAAGAAGGCGCGCGTGCTCGACGCGTGCGCCGCGCCGGGCGGGAAGGCCTTCCACCTCGCGGAGCTGCTCGCGCCCGGGTCGGAGGTGGTCGCGGTGGAGCTCCACCCGCGGAAGGCCGACGCGCTCGCGCGCGAGGCGGGGCGGCGCGGGCTCCCCGCGGTCCGGGTGATCTGCGCGGACGCGGCGAAGGCCATCCCGGGCCTCGAGCCGGGGAGCTTCGACGCGGTCCTCGTCGACGCGCCGTGCGCGGGGCTCGGCACCCTGCGCCGCCACCCGGAGCTGAAGCTCCGGCGGGCGCCGGAGGACCTGCCCCGCATGGCCGTGCTGCAGCGGGAGATCGCGGCCAGCGTCGCGCGCTACGCGCGGGCCGGCGCACCGGTGACCTACTCGGTCTGCTCCCTCTCGCGCGCGGAGGGGCCGGAGATCGTCCGCGGGCTGATCTCGGACGGGTGGCGGCGCGCCGCTCCGCCCGGGGGCTTCCCCGCGGACGTCCTCACCGCCGATGGCGACCTGCTCACCCTCCCGAGCCGCCACGGCGCGGACGGCTTCTTCGCGGCCAGGCTGGTCCGGTAGCCCGGAGCGAGCCGGGCGGCGGCGGAATAGACGCTCCGGGCCGCGCGTTTCCCGGCACCCCCATGCCGCCCTTCCCCTTCCTCGGCCACCTCCCCCGCATCGCCGTCGCGGCGATCACCCTGCTCGGGGCGGGCGGCATGCTCGCGTGGCGGGTCCGCGAGACGCGGACGCCCGTCACCACGCGGAAGATCGTGCTCCCGCCGCTCGGGATGGCGACCGGGTTCCTCATGTTCGTCGCGCCGGCGACCCGCGTGCCGTGGTCGTGGGGGCTCGCGGCGTTCGCCGTCGGCGCGCTCGTGTTCGCGATCCCGCTCTCGCGCACCTCGCGGCTGTCGCGCGTCGGCGACGCCGTGGTGATGCGACGCTCGCGGGCGTTCCTCTGGATCCTCCTCGGCCTGTTCGCGGTGCGCCTCGCGCTCCGCACCTGGGTCGAGCAGCACGTCACGCCGGCGCAGACCGGCGCGCTGTTCTTCGTCCTCGCGTTCGGGATGATCGTGCGCTGGCGCGCCGGGATGCTCGTCGACTTCCGCCGCCTGCGGGCGGAGGGCGCGGCCTCCGGGCCAGGCGCGGCCGCCGAGGCCGCGCCGTAGCGGCGGACCGTCGCCGGAGACGGCAGCGGCCGCGAGGCGATCGCCCCGCGGCCGCGTCCGAGGAGCCTGCCGCGTCTCCGCTACTTCTTCGTCATCACCGGCTGAGCGTCCGGGTGGCACGTCATGCAGTTCGTGATGCCGAGGCTGTTGTTCAGCCGGACCGCATCCGGCGTCGGGGGCGGCGGCGCGTCCACGTGGCAGTGGACGCACTCCGCGTACAGCTCCGGCTGCGTCGGGTAGAGCGGCACGTACTTCTGGCCCGGCACGAGGCGGTTCAGGATGATCGCCGCGACCTTCGCCACGTCGCCGGTGATCTTTCCGCAGCGGGTCTTCCGGTCGGTGGACGACGAGAGCTTCCCGGAGGCCTTGCACCAGCTCGAGACGGAGATGTGGCAGAGCGGCGACTCCGAGATGCTCTGCGCCTGCTGCGGGTAGCGCCGCTTGGGGTCGAGGTAGTCCATCTCCATCGACGGGAGCGGGGCCTCCTGGTACCAGCGGATGAGATCGGAGCCCATCTCCACCACGGACGCCGGCGAGGCGAGGGAGAAGATCGGCATCGCCCCCGCGAGGGCGCCGCACAGCGTGCCGGACTCGACCGCGCCGGTCTTCCCCCACTTGAACATCTCGAGGGGGAGCGCGTCCCAGGGCGAGCCCGGGCCGAGGCCGCTCCGGATGGACGCGAGGAGCGCCGCCGCCACGCCGTAGGCGCAGCCGTAGTTGGTGTTCTTGTAGGGATCGTTCGTCCAGTAGCCGAAGTAGCCCGCGTCGCGGACCACGTCCGGGTTCAGCACCGGGAGCGGCCAGGGGCCGGGCGGAGGCGGGACCTGCGCCTCCGCGGCGGCGGGCGTCCCGAGCGCCGCCGCGAGCGTGCCGGCGGCCACCGCGCCGCCCGCGCCACCGAGGAATGCCCGCCTGGAGAGACCTGCGTTCGGCTTCTTCGACATGGTGACCTCCGGAGAGTTCGCGAGCGCCGTCGTCGGGCGGCTCAGATGACGGTGACGTGCACGGCGCAGCCCATGCACGGATCGAAGGAGTGGATGACCCGGTAGACCTCGACCGGCTGGCTCTTGTCCGCGACCCGCACGCCGACCAGCGCCTGCTCGAGCGGGCCCGGCGCCTCGCGATCGTCGCGGGGCGAGGCGTTCCACGAGGTCGGCGTGATGATCCGGTACCCGGTCACCTTGCCGTCCGCGTACTCGAGCCAGTGCGCGAGCGCGCCGCGGGGCGCCTCGGTCAGCGCCACGCCGCGGCCGGCCTTCGGCATCGTCGCGACGTGCTGGTAGCCGCTCGTGTCGAGGGAGAGACCGCCGAGCCACCCCCGCATCGCGCCGGCGACGAGGCCTGTCTCGTAGGCGTTTGCGAGGAGGCGGTCCATCGCCGAGAGGCCGCCGCGGTAGTTGCCGCTCACGATCATCCGGGCGAGTGCGCCGACCTGGAAGACCTCGTCCCCGAGCCGCGGCGCCTTCACCCACGAGTAGGCGCCGCGCTTGTCGAGGTTCGGGGTCACGGTGTCGGCGTTCCGGCCGCGGCCGTCGCCGTAGTACGCGTGCTTCACCGACTCGCCGATCGAGGCCACGTCGGCGTCGGTGAGCGGCGAGACGTGGCGCGGCGACTCGACGGAGTGCGCGCCGGAGCGGCCGGGGCTCCCGTACTTGCCGGCCGGGAAGAGCTGCCCGCCCGTGCCGTCGGGGAACGCGCCGAACGACAGCAGGTTCACCGGCCCGCCGCCGATCTCGAGGTACTCGGGGTAGGCCTGCGCGACCTTCATCACGTCGGGGATGTAGACGTTCTCGACGAACGGGACGAGCTGGTCGAGGTACGCGCCGAAGTCCCTCACGTTCGCCGAGGTCGGCTGCTGCGTGACGCCGCCCGGCGCGAAGGTCATCACGTGGGGCAGCTTGCCCGCGAAGATCGCGCCCATCTCCTGCGCCTTCCTCCGCATGTCGAGGGCGGCGAGGTAGTGCTGGGCGAAGACCTGCGCGTCCGCCTCGGAGAACCGCTGGTCGACCGGGATCGCCGGCGTGAACGGCGGCAGCGCCGGCCCGTGCACGTAGTCGAGGAGCGCGAGGTGGTAGAAGTGCAGCAGGTGGTCGGAGACGAGGCCGGCGCCCTGCACGAGGTTCCGGAGCAGGAGCGCGTTCCGCGAGACCTCGACGCCGAACGCCCGCTCCACGACCTCGACCGCCGCGCGCGCGTGCGGGATGGGGCAGACGCCGCAGATCCGCTGGGTGAGGTGGATGGCGTCGCGCGGATCGCGCCCCGCGATGATGCTCTCGAAGCCGCGGAACATCGTGCCCGACGCGTAGGCGGCGATCACCCGCCCCGTGTCGTCGATGTCCACGTTGAGGCTGAGGTGCCCCTCGACGCGCGTGACCGGCGCAACCGTGATCCTTCTCGACATGATCGTTGGCCCTCGTCCGCGTTAGGTGTAGCTGCCGGTCGGCGTCAGGGGCGACGCCGGGAAACCGGGCGTCGCGCAGCCGATGCAGGGGTGGCCGGCCGCGGCGCACCAGTTCTTCCCGTTGTTCCACTTGTGCTTCGGGCACATCGCGGTGGTGACAGGCCCGCGGCAGCCGAGGTCGACGAGGCACCCGAGCTCGCCGAAGGCCTTCGCCTTCGGGAGGTGCTTCCGCGGGCACGTCCAGTGGACCGTGTGCGGGAAGCACGTGCGCGGGCGGCCGTCGGCGTCGAGCGCGCACTCGCCGCCGGCGAGGAGGTTGACGACGACCTGGAAGAGCTGCTCCGGCGGCGCGGGGCAGCCGGGGACGTTGATCACCGGCTTCGCCGTCCTGCCCGCGAGCACGTCCCCGAGCGGCTGGACGCCGGTCGGGTTCGCGCCGGCGCCCGCCACCCCCTTGTACGCGGCGCAGGTCCCGACGGCGATCACGCGCGCCGCACGCGGCCCGAGCTCCTTCACCGCGTCGAGGAGCGTGATGGGCACGCCCGCGCGCTCGCCGATGACGCAGTAACGGCCGCCCGCCGCGGTCGGGACGCCGCCCTCGACGACGAGGATGAACTGGCCGTCGTTCGCCTGGACGGCGAGGTCCATCGCCTGGATGGCGGCCTCGGCGCCCGCGGCCATCAGCAGGCCGTCGTACTTCGCCGAGACCCGGTTCAGCAGCAGGTCGTCGACCGTCGTGGGCGTCACCGCGTTCAGCGCGGCGATCGAGCACCCCGAGCAGCTCGAGCCGTGCAGCCAGATGAGCGGGGGAGACGACTCCGCCGCGAGCGCCTGCCCCAGCCGGAACAGCCCGAGCTGCGAGAGGCCGAGCGCCCCCGCCGACCGGCTGCTCCACTTCAGGAAGTCACGTCTGGTGAACATGCCCGCCCTCTCCTTCCGTCGCGTGCGGCCCTTCTCGACGACGCACCGTAGGACCAATGGTCACGTGCTGTCCATGTGTGTCTGTTGCCCCTCGCCCACGTCGCCTTGCGTGATTTGACCAGGGGTCACCGCCGCGCCGCGCACCGGGTCGCGCCGGACCGGCCGCGACACCCACCGCCTCCGCGGCCCTAACCCACCGTATGGCCTGGGGATACCCCCCGCTCGCCGGGAGCGTGCCGCGTCCGGGTCACGGCGACCCGCGGGCGCGCAGAATGCGCGTTCGCCGATTGGCTCCGTCGCAATCTTGAATTTGTGTGAACGAGCGCGCCTGATTGATCGCGCGCAGCATCGCCGCCGCACGCGCCCTGTACACGCAACGAGAAGAGCTGCACCTCACGCAAAGGAGATCGAGATGGCCGCGAAGAGGATCCTGACCGCACTGCTGCTGCTCCTCCTCGGGGGCGCCGGCGCCGCCCGCGCCCAGGAGATCAAGCTGGGCGTGCTCCCCCGCCTCTCCGCCACCGAGCTCACCACCATGTTCCGGCCCCTCGCGGAGTACCTGAGCCGCGAGACCGGCCAGAAGGTCACGCTCGTCATCGCGAAGGACTTCGACACGTTCGAGAAGCAGGTGCGCGACGGCGAGCTCGACCTCGCGTTCGCGAACCCGCTCGTCTACGCGCAGCTCAAGAAGGAGCGCGATCTCGCGCCGCTCGGCCTCGCGGCCGAGAAGAAGGGCGGCACGCGGTTCCGCGGCGTGATCATCGTGCGGAAGGACAGCGGGGTCGTGGACGTCGCGGCGCTCAGGGGCCGCAAGCTCATCTTCGTCGACGAGGACTCGCTCGGCGGGTACATCGCGCAGGCGCTCCTCCTCAAGAAGCAGGGGTTCGACGTGCAGCGCGACTTCGTGCGCCTCCCGTTCGCGAAGAAGCACGACAACGTCACCATGGCCGTCTTCAACAAGGCGGCCGACGGCGGCGGCATCCGCGAGGACGATCTCGAGAAGATGAAGGACAAGATCGACCTCTCGCAGATCCGGATCCTCGCCTACACGGACTACTTCCCGAACTGGCCGCTGTTCGCCACGCCCCGGCTCGCCGCGGGCCCGCGCGACGCGGTGAGGGGCGCGCTGCTCAAGCTCCGCCCCGGCGACCCCGCGCTCGAGGCCGCGAAGCTCACCGCGTTCGCGCCGGTCGCGGACAAGGACTACGACGGGCTGCGCGAGGCGGCTCGGATCGTGGGCGCGTTCTGAACCGGACCGGGCGGGGTCGAGGAGATCACATGGCGATTCGCGCGATGCGGAACTGGCGCCTCGGGACGAAGGTCCTCGCGGGCGTTCTCCTCGTCCTCTCCGTCGTCTTCGCCTCGATGATGGCCGTGCTCTCGCGGAGCGAGCGGTCCGTCTTCGAGGCGCAGCTGTCGGGGAAGGGCGAGAACCTGGCGCGGCTCCTCGCCAGCATCTCCGTCGAGCCCATCCTCTCGTACAACTTCGAGTACCTCGAGACGTACGCGAAGGAGATCGGGAAGGATCCCGACGCCGCCTACGTGGTCGTCGTCGACAAGGACGGCAAGCCCCTCACCCACGCCTTCGAGGAGCCGAAGGACAAGGCGGGCCTCCTGACGTTCACCGCGGACGTGAAGCAGGGCGACGAGGTCCGGGGGGGCGTCCGCATCGGCCTCCGCACCGACGCCATCGAGGCCGGGGTCCGCCGCTCGCGCGTCCTCGTCGTGGGCCTCGGCCTCGGCGCCATGGTCCTCGTCACGGTGCTCGTCCTGCTGCTGTTCCGCACCGTCGTGCTCCGGGGCGTGGAGAGCCTGCGCGCCAGCCTCGCGCGCGTCGCCGAGGGTGACATCGCCCTCGACGTGGCGGTCGACGGCGCCGACGAGGTCGCGCTCCTGCACGCGTCCCTGGGGGGCATGGTGGAGCGCCTCCGTGGCGTCGTGGGCGACGTGAAGACCGCCGCCGACGCGGTGTCGGTCGCGAGCCAGACGATGGCCGCGAGCACGATCCAGATGAGCCAGGGCGCCACCGAGCAGGCCGCCTCCTCCCAGGAGGCCTCGACGTCGATCGAGGAGATGGCGCGGGCGATCCGCCAGACCGCGGACAACGCCGGCGAGACCGAGCGGATCGCGGCGCAGGCGGCGAAGGACGCGGCGGAGGGCGGTCGCGTCGTCGCCGAGACCGTCGCCGCGATGCGCGCCATCGCCGAGCGGATCACCATCGTGGACGAGATCGCCTACCAGACGAACCTGCTCGCCCTGAACGCCAGCATCGAGGCCGCCCGGGCGGGGCAGCACGGCCGCGGGTTCGCGGTGGTCGGCGCGGAGGTGCGCAAGCTCGCGGAGCGCAGCCGGATCGCCGCCAAGGAGATCGGCGACCTCTCCGAGACCAGCGTCCAGCTCTCGGACCGCGCCGGCAAGCTCCTCCAGCGGCTCGTCCCCGACATCCAGCGCACCGCCGCCCTCGTCGGCGAGATCACCGCGGCGAGCCGGCAGCAGAGCGGCGGGACGGCGCAGCTCACCCGCGCGATCCAGCAGCTCGAGCGCGTCACCCAGCAGAACGCCGCGTCCGCCGAGGAGCTCTCCGCCACCGCGGAGGAGCTCGCCGCCCAGGCCGAGTCGCTGCAGGGGAGCGTCGGGTACTTCCGCATCGCGGACGGCGCCGCCGCGCTGCCGCCCGGCACCCGCCTCCCGCCCGCCGCGCGACTCCGGAGCTGACGCCTCTCTCGCGCGCCGCGCCGTCCGACCCGCCCCGGGACGGACGCGCGCCGCGCGCCACCCCGCGCCCGGGCTCCCCCGGGCCGCTTCGCCCAGCACCACCGAGGAGATCACACCTTGTCCGTCACCGCCCTCCTGCTCGCCGCCGCCCTCTCCCAGACCCCCCCGCCGCAGCCCGGCGCAGCCTCCGACGCGCCGCCTGCGCCGCCGGCCGCCGACGCCCCGACCACCCCGTCCGCGGTCGCGGCGCCGGTGGTCGCGAAGCCCGCCGCGGCGCCCGCCTCGAAGGGTCCGACGTTCTGGGGCTTCATCGACGCGCAGTGGTCGGCGACCGACGCGCCGAAGCCGGCGAACGACTCGTCCACGTTCGAGCTGCGCCGCGCCCGCCTCGGCGCCCGCGGCGAGGTGACGCCGAACGTCGGGTACAACGTCCTCTTCGACGGCGCCGACACGTCCTTGAAGGACGCCTACGCCTCCCTCAAGGCGATGCCGTTCCTCCCCGGCGTCGAGCTGCGCTTCGGGCAGTGGAAGACGCCGTTCGGCTACGAGCAGCCGGAGAGCGACACGAAGCTGCTCTGGGTCTACAGTTCGTACGTGGTGCAGGCGCTCGCGCGGTCGACCTCGACCACCTCCCTCTACGCCACGCCGGACAGCCGCGATCTCGGCGCCGGCCTCGTCGGAAAGTGGACGGCCGGGGCGCTCGGCGCGGAGCTCGCCGGCTCGTACGTGAACGGCGCGGGGCCGAACCGGAAGGACGATCTCGACACGAAGAACGTCTGGGGCCGGGCCGGCGTTCTCCTCAAGACCGACGGCGGGAGCCTGCGCGCTGGCGCGTCCTACGGCCACGGCCGCCAGGTCGCGGCGCTCGGCGCGAACGGGAAGTTCGACGGCGTCGGCTCCCCGGCGGACGACACGTACTTCTGGTTCAAGACCTACGGCGCCGACGCCGAGCTCGACCTGCCGTTCCTGTTCGTGGCCGCCGAGTGGATCAAGTCCGAGCGCGACGTGACGACCTACACGAGCGCGACGGCCTCGACGCACAGCTCGTTCAACGCGCGCGGCTGGTACGTCGGCGCCTACGGCAAGAGCCGGTGGAACGTCGGGCCGATCTTCCGGGCCGAGCGCTTCGACCGCAACCGCTCGACCACCAACGACCTGAACGAGCGCTACACCGTCGGCGGCTACGTCGACCTCCTCCCGGTGAGCGCCCGGCTCATCTTCAACTACGAGTTCGACCGCTCGGACGCACCGGTCCGCACCGGCGACCGCGCCATCGTGTTTGGGCAGGTGATCTTCTAGGGAGTCCGCCCTCTCCCCCGCGCGAGCGGGGGAGAGGGCCGCCCGGGCACGGTCCCGGGCCCATGGGCCGCGGGACGCGGGCGCGGAGAGGCCGGGTTCGCGTTCGGGTACCGGTACGCCCACGCTTCCGCAGTCGGCGGCGGCGGCGGCGCCTCCTGTTAGACTCCCCCCATGCCCCAGCCCATCCGCATCGCACCCTCCATCCTGTCCGCGGACTTCGGACGGCTCGCCGACGAGGTCCGCGCGATCGAGGCCGCCGGCGCGGACATCGTCCACGTCGACGTCATGGACGGCCGGTTCGTCCCGAACATCACGATCGGCCCGCTCGTCGTCGAGGCGGTGCGGAAGGTCACGAAGCTCCCCATCGACGCCCACCTCATGATCGTGGAGCCCGAGAAGTACGTCGAGGCGTTCGCGAAGGCTGGCGCTGGCCTGATCTCGGTCCACGCCGAGGTCTCGCCGCACCTGCACCGCACGCTGCAGGCGATCCGCGCCGCGGGCGCGAGGCCCGCGGTGGCGCTGAACCCGTCCACCGACCTGTCGGCGGTGGAGTACGTCCTCGACGACTGCGACATGGTCCTCGTGATGACCGTGAACCCCGGCTTCGGCGGCCAGCGCTACATCGAGGCCTGCACGGAGAAGATCCGTCGGCTCCGCGCGAAGGCCGACGCGCGCGGCCTCGCGCTCGACATCGAGGTCGACGGCGGCGTGAAGGCGGACACCGCCGCGACCGTCGCCGCAGCCGGCGCGAACGTGCTCGTCGCGGGCACCGCCGTGTTCGGCGCTAAGGACTACCGCGAGGCGATCGCCGGGATCCGCGCCGGCGCCGAGCGCGGGCGCGCCGGACGGTGAACGTCCGCGCGCCCTTCGACTCCGCGGCGCTTCGCGCCGCTACGCTCAGGGCGAACGGGAGTCGACGCGATTCGCTCGACCCTCGACGTCACGCCTCGATCCGCTCGACCCTCGACGTCACGCCTCGATCCGCTCGACCCTCGACGTCACGCCTCGATCCGCTCGACCCTCGACGTCACGCCTCGATCCGCTCGACCCTCGACGTCACTCCTCGATCCGCTCGACCCGGACGCGCGCGAGCCCGCGGCTCACGATCCCGAGCCGCCGCGCCGCCTCGAGCGAGAGGTCGACGACGCGCCCGCGTGCGAAGGGGCCGCGGTCGTTCACCACCACGTCGACGCTCCGGCCGTTGTCGAGGTCGGTGACCCTGAGGCGCGTGCCGAACGGCGCGCTCGGGTGGGCACAGGTGAGCGCGTGCATGTCGTAGCGGGCGCCGCTCGCGGTGCGCCGCCCGTGGAACGCCCGTCCGTAGTAGCTCGCGAGGCCCACCTCCCCGGTCGGCTGCTCGGGCTCGGCCTGCGGCCCGGGGGGCCGCTCCTCCGGCCGGGTCGGTGGGGTCGGGGGCTCCGATGTGGGCGGCGCGTGGGCACAGGCGGCGAGCACGAGCAGCGCCGCCGCTGCCGCGCCGGCGAGCCTCATTCCCGCCGCCCCCGGAGCGCGCGGCGCATCGCCGGGTGGGCGGCGAGGAGCGCGAGCGCCTGGTCGAGCAGCGTCCGCCCCGGCTCCATCTTGAACCAGGTGGACGCCCCGGAGGGATGGGGCAGCGGCACGACGTCGACCTTCACGCCGTGGAAATGCGCCTCGATGCGCCGTCCGACCACCGCCGCGATGGGCTCCGTGTGCCCGAGCACCTCCGCGATCGCGAGGCGCCCGACCGGGATCACCAGCCGCGGCCGGAGGATCTCCACCTCGCGGCGCACGAAGTCGCGCCACAGCGCGCACTCGTCCGGCGAGGGCACGCGATCACCGCCGCCCTTCGCCTTGCCGGGGAAGCAGCGCACGACCGCCGAGATGTAGATCCGGCTCCGGACCGTCTCCTCGCTCGCGCCGGTGGCGCGCTCCAGCCAGCGGAACAGCGTCTTGCCGGCGGTCCACGCGAACGGCCGGCCGAGCCGCGCCTCGTGAGGCCCGGGCGCCTGCCCGAGCAGGAACACCGGCGTCGCGATGGCGCCGCAGTGCACCGGCGGACCGAAGCCCTCCGGCTGGAACGCGTCGATGTCGCGGTGCACCGCCTCGAGGGCGGCGACGATCGCCCGGTCCGTCGCGGGCGGACCGGGCGCGCGGGCTGGACGGCGCCGCCGGGCTACCTCCACGGCTCCTCGCGGACCGAGTGGATCCAGCCCTCGCTGCGCGGCACGTTCGACGGCACGCCCTGGAACCCGTCCTGCCACGCGGCGGCGGCGGCGGTCGCGGAGAGCACCGCCTCCAGGTGATCGCCGCGCCCGTCCTCGACGATCTGCGCGGCCTGCTCCATCTCGAACTCGACCTTCGCGGCGGAGCGGAGCGTCCGCAGGATCCCGGCGCGCGTCGACGAGCGGGAGACGCCGTCCCGGTCGTCGTCCCGGTAGGCGCACACGCCGCAGACGACGCGCGCGACGTGGGCGGGCCGGACCTCGACGACGATCGGCTTCCCGGTCACCGGCGGATCCCACGGCGGGAACGCGGCGGCGGCGTGCGCCATCGTGCAGAGCCCGAAGAACGTCTGCCGGAACGTGCGGGCGGCGGTGGGCAGGTGCAGCTCCGCGCGGTAGCAGTCGGTCGCGCGCGGCCGGTCCTTGCCGACCTCGGACCGGAACCGGACGGCACCTTCGGTGAAGTCCCGCGCCTGCCCGAGGAACCGCTCCTCGAGGTGCTTGCCGAGCACCGCGGGGCCGCGGAGCGCCTGGCGAAGGAGCCCGAGCAGGCGGAGGTGCGTCTCGGCGAGCGAGAGCGCGAAGTCGACGCCGACGACGAGGCGCCCCTCGGCCCACCTCGCCTCCTCGGCGAGCCAGGGCCCGAACCGCGTCTGGACGTCGCGACGGCCGGGCGCGTCGGTGAAGGGGCGCCAGATCCGCGTGAGCCGGGCGCGCTCCTTCTCGCACTCGAGCTTGGCCGCGAGGATCTGGTTTCCCGCGCCCTCGACCCCGCTCCAGCGGAGCCCGATGACGACGCCGCGGTCGGGGAGCACCACCCGCGGTGGCGCCGCCCGCCCGTACACGGCGCTCGCAGACGCGCCCGCTTCGTTCTCGGTGGCCATGGATCCTCGGGCGCCCGTCGATCGCGCCCCGTGGGCGTTTATCGCCCCATTCCGCCGAGTGTCAACGACGGCGGCGGGCTCGCCCGGGGGCGACGGACGACGCGTCCGAGCGCCGCACCGCGTGACTCCGTGCGCGCACATCGCCGCCGGGCCCGGAAGGGTCGAAAGGGGACAGACGGGGGTTCCCTGCCCGGGATCCGGTGCCTACGGTACGGGCAGCCGTGAGAGCCCCCGCCCGGATCCTCCTCGTCGAAGACGACCTCTCGATCCGGGAGACCATCGCGGAGCTGCTCGCCGAGGAAGGCTACGCGGTCACCTGCGCCGCCAACGGCGCCGAGGCGCTCGACCTGCTCTCCTCCGACGCGGCGCCGAGCCTCATCCTGCTCGACCTGATGATGCCGGTGATGGACGGGTGGGCGTTCCGGAGCGCGCAGCGGCGCGACCCGCGGCTCGCGAGCATCCCGGTGCTGGTGCTCTCCGCGGGGCACGGCGGGGACTCGGTCGCCGTCGCGGGGCTCGGCGTCGACGCGTTCCTCGCGAAGCCGTTCGACCTCGACACCCTCGTCTCGACCGTCCACCGCCTCTGCTAGCCGCGCTAGGCGCCGCCGGCCCCCGCGCCGGTGTCTCCCGCGCCCCGCGCCAGCCCCGGAGCCGCGGTCGCTGCCCGCGCCCGCGCGAGCCGCACCGCGACCCGCGCGCCGAGGAGCCCCGCGAGGATCGTCGCGAACACGTAGGGCCGGAGCGCGTCCGCCTTCACCCGCCAGACGAAGTGGACGATCCCGAGCACCGCGGCGGCGTAGGCGAGCCGGTGCAGCCGCTTCCAGCGCGGGAACCCGAGCCGCCGGACCCAGCGGTCGGTGGAGGTGACCGCGAGCGGCGCGAGCGAGAGCCACGCGACGAACCCGACGGCCATGAACTTCCGCTTCAGGACGTCCTTGGCGAGCACGTGCAGGTCGAAGAACTGATCGACCCCCACGTACCAGCAGAGGTGGAGCGTCGCGTACGCGAAGGCGAACAGGCCGAGCAAGCGCCGGAGGCGGACCGGCCACGCCACCCCGAGCAGCTCCTTCACGGGCGTCGGGACGAGCGAGAGCGTGAGCAGGGTGAGGGTCCAGAACCCGAGCCGGTTCAGCACCTGCTCGATGGGATTCGCGCCGAGCCCGTCCGTGAACGCGTCGAACGCGATCTTCGCGAGCGGCACGAGGCAGAGCACGAAGGCGCTCGCCTTCAGGGCGCGGGTGCGTGCCGGGGTCCACTTCACGGTCAGTAGTTCTTCCGGAGATCGAGGCCGGCGTAGAGCGACGCGACCTCGTCCGCGTAGCCGTTGAACGGGAGCGTCTTCCGCCGGAAGAACTCCCCGATGCGACGCTCGCGCGCCTGGCTCCAGCGCGGGTGATCCACGTCGGGGTTCACGTTCGCGTAGAAGCCGTACTCGTCGGGCGCCATGCGGTTCCACGTCGTCGGCGGCTGCTCCTCCTGGAAGCGGATCTTCACGATCGACTTCGCGCCCTTGAACCCGTACTTCCACGGCACGACGAGCCGGAGCGGCGCGCCGTCCTGGTTCGGGAGCACGCGCCCGTAGAGCCCGACCGCGAGCAGCGCGAGCGGGTGCGTCGCCTCGTCGATGCGGAGCCCCTCGACGTAGGGCCACTCCAGGACCCGCCGCCTCTGGCCGGGGAGCTGCTCCGGATCGAGGAGCGTCTGGAAGGCCACGTACCTCGCCTTCGACGTGGGCTCGACGCGCTTCACCAGGTCGGCGAGCGGGAACCCGACCCACGGGATCACCATGGACCAGGCCTCCACGCAGCGCATCCGGTAGATCCGCTCCTCGAGGGGAAACGACTTCATCAGCGCGTCGACGTCGAGGTTCCCGGGCTTCCTCACCTCGCCCTCGATGGCGACGGTCCACGGGCGCGGGCGGAGGGACCCGGCGTTCCGGGCCGGGTCGGCCTTGTCGGCGCCGAGCTCGTAGAAGTTGTTGTACGTCGTGATGGCGTCCCACTTCGTCGGCTCCTCGCCGCCCGCCTTCTCGATCTTCTTCGCGACGGGGAGCGCCTGGCCGGTGGGATCGCCGGCGCGCGCGGACCGTGGCAGCGCGAGCGCCGCGGCGCCCGCTGCGCCGAGGGCGAGGAACTCCCGCCGCCGCAGCCACAGCGGCTCGGGGGTCACGTCACGTTCCCTGAGATCCGGCCTGAAGCGCGCCATCTTCCACACACCGCCTTCCGAGCTCTCCATCCGCGTTGAACGCGCCGCGGCGCCGCGCGCCCCGGCCGGAGCAGCGCCCCGCCGGGCGAGGGGCTACATAATTCGCGCGAGATGCCGCTGCCGCGCCTCCACCGCGCCGTGGACGTCCTCGCGATGTGGAGCGAGGATTTGAAGCGGCTCGCGCCGGCGCCGTTCGTGGGCGCCGACGGCGCGCCGCTCGACTGCTTCGGGCCGCTGCCGGCGTTGCCGCCGCCGCCCGGACCGAGCGGCGCGTGGCGGGCACCCTCGCCCCGGCCCACGCCGGGCGACGCCGAGATGCACGTCGAGGCCACCCCGCCGCGCGGGCGTCCCCGCGGCACGCTCGTCCTCGTCCCCCCGTGGAAGCTGCCACGGCTGTCGCTCCTCTCCGGGTGGCGCGCGCTCCTCGCGGGCGCGGGGTGGGAGGTCTGGACGCTCATCCCGCCCCGCCACCTCCACCGCGCCGCCCCGGGATCGCGGAGCGGCGAGGGCTTCGTCTCGCCGGACGTCCCGGCGTTACGCGCCGCCTTCGAGCAGCTCGTGCTGGAGCTCCGCGTCCTCGCGGCGCTCGCGCGGGAGCGGCCCGGGGAGGCGGGGGTGATCGGGCTCTCCCTCGGCGGGCTCGCGGCGCTCCTCGCGGCCACCGCGCCGGAGCGGCTCGACCTCGCGGCGGCGATCGGCCCGCCGGCGGAGCTCGCCGCCGTCTTCGCCCGGACCCGGATCGGCCGGCGCTACCTGCGGCTCGCGACGCGGGCCGGCGCGCCGCCGCCGCCGCCCGCGGCGCTCGAGGCCATGCTCGCACCTTTCCGCCCGGAGGCGCGGCGCCCCACGGCGCGCCGCGTGCTCGTCGCGGTGGGGGCGGAGGACCGGATCGCCCTCCCGGAGGGCGCCCTCGCCGTGGCGCGGGCGTGGGGCGCGGAGGCGCGGACCTACCCGCGCGGCCACCTCACGCTGCTGTTCGCGTGCGGGGCCGTGCGGCGGGATCTGGTCCGGTTCGCGAGCCCGGAGCGGGACGCGCCGGCCGTCGCGCCCGCCGCCCGGTGACGTGCCCTACTTCCGGCACTGGTCCCGCGCCGCCTTCACCTGGTCGAAGAACTCCGCCGGGACGACGCCGCCGCGGATCACCGGCCAGGTCTTCTCCATCGCCGTCCGCCACGCCGCGGCGTCGCCGGGGACGGTCTTGAGACCCTGCTTCTCCATGGCCGCGACCGCGTCCGTGTTGAGCCGGCGCACCTCGGCGTCCACCTTCTGCCCGAGCTCCTGCGCGATCTGGACGAGCTTCGCGCGCGTGTCCGCCGGGATCTTCTCCCAGGTGTCCTTGCGGACGAGCGTCGCGCCGATGAGCCAGCTCCAGGGGAGGTCCATCATGTACGGCGCCTTCTCGAAGAGGCGCGCGGTGAGGACGTAGAGCGGCACGTTCGGGATGCAGTCGATCATGCCGGTCTGGAGCGACGGGACGATGTCGGTCGCGGAGAGCTCGACGGGCGTGAGGCCCGCGACGCGGTACGCCTCGACGCTCTTCGGGTCGCCCGACCACACCCAGATCTTCGCGGTCTTCGTGTCCGCCGGCGTCTTGTGGGGCGCGTCGCAGTACAGGTTGATGGCGCCGATCCGGCTCCACTGGAGGGCGACGAGGCCGCGCTTCTCGAGGGAGGCCTCGATCTGCGGCCGGACCTTCGCGAACGCGCACTCCATCTGCGCCTCGCTCTGGAACAGGAACGGCACCGAGAGCGCCTGCGGCTCGGGGATGACGTCGTGCATGCCGACGTTGGAGATGGAGGCGGCCTGGAGCTGGCCGATCCCCATCTTGCGGACCATGTCGCCCTCGCTGCCCTGGGCGCCGCCCGCGTAGATGCGGAGCTTCACCTGCCCGTTCGATGCCTGCTCCCAGCGCTGGCCCATCTCCTTCAGGAGCTCGTGCCACGTGGAGCCCTGGGGCGCGAGCGTCCCGAGCTTGATGGTGACCGGCTGCGCGTGAACGGCCGGGGCGAGCGCCGCGAGCATCGCGGCGAGGAGGAGCTTCTTCACGGTGATCTCCGTTTCAGAGGAACAGGTCGTCGGCGTGATCGAGCAGCGCCCTGGCGCGGCGCTGGGCGAGGATGTTCGCGAGTCGGTTCTTCGGCTCCGCTCCGGGGTCGGCGCGCAGGACCTCCTCGAGGACGCGCGTGAACTCGGTCCGGTCCTGGCGCTGGACCAGCACGCCCTCCGCCCAGGCGACGAGCGGGCCGAGCTTCTTGTTCATCGAGAGGGCGAGCGCCCGGTCGAGGTGGGCCTTCGCCCGCTCGGGGCCGCCGCCCTCCGCGGCGCTCCGCGTCGCGTCGTAACTTATGAAGAACTCGTGGATGGCGCCCTCCGACCAGGACTCGTCGAGCGCGAGCGCGCGGTTCATGAGCGCGATCGCGACCGGCAGCTCGGCCACGAGCGCGATGTCGGCCTTGCCGTTCACGATCGCGAGGGTCCAGGCGGACGCGGTCCAGTACAGCAGCGGCACGTCGCCCTTGCGCGCCTCGGACAGCACCTTGTCGAGGTCGCGCCCCGCGCGGATCCGGTCGGCGAGACCGTGGTGCCGCACGTCGAGACCGCGCAGGCCGTACTCCCGCGCGCGGAGGAAGAGCTTCTTCGCGCGCGCGCGCCCGGCCTTCGCGAAGTCGAGCTTGCCGTCCAGGTCCGCGAGCTCGGCCGGTTGCTGCACGAACGCATACCCGTACTGCGTGAACCCGCTCGCCGTCGCCGTGAGCAGCCCCTCGTGCCGCGGGCTCTCCGAGAGGAGCCCTTCCATCGTCTTCAGCCCGAACGGCACCGCGTCGCGGACGAGCTCCGGATCGTCGTCCGACGCGTACGTCGAGCCGCTCTGCGCGACGGCATCGGACGCGGCGGACAGCGCCACGCTCCGGCAGCCGGAGAGGGCCGGGACGGTGACGATGAGTGAGAAGAGGAAGAGGTGGGGACGGTTCACGCGGGAGGCCCGGCCGCGGGAGGTTCGTGCTACTCATAGATGCCCCTCCGGAAGGGGTCAATCGGCTTTCGCGTGAGCACCCCCACTTCGATCGAGACCCCCGGAGCGAGGCACGAGAAGCTCGGCACGCGCGTGGAGCGCGGCCTCGTGACGCTGCTCCTCGTCGCGCTGATCCTGCTCCCGGCCGCGTCGACGGTCGCCCGCCGGTTCCTCGGCCGCGACCTCCCCGGCTCGTCCACCCTCGCGCAGCACATCACGCTCTGGGTGGGCTTCCTCGGCGCGATGCTCGCGACCGCGACCGGACGACACCTGGCCCTCTCCACGCTCGACTTCGTCCCGCCCGGCCGGCCGCGGCGGAGCGCGGCCTTCTTCACGACGGCGGTGTCGGCCGCGGTGTGCGCGCTCCTCGCCTGGGCGTCGGCGCGGCTCGTGTACGTCGAGTGGAGCGGCTTCGCCCGGGTCGCCTTCGGGATCCGGACCGCCTGGAGCGAGCTCGTGATGCCGGTCGGGTTCGCCGTGATGGCGATCCGGTTCGCGCTGAACGCCGGGAACGGCGACGAGCCGGCCGCGCGCCGCTGGGCGTTCCGCGGGGCGGCGGCGCTCGTCGCCGTGGGCGGCTTCCTCCTCGCGTGGGCCGTCCCGTCGCAGGCGCTCGTCACGGCGCTCCTCCTCGTGATGCTGGCGGCGTTCCTCCTCGGCGCGCCGGTCTTCATCGTGATGAGCGGCGTCGCGATGGCGCTGTTTTTCCGCGGCATCGTCGAGTCGGGGCAGGAGCCGGCCCTCGCCATCGCGTCCGTCCCCACCGCGATCTTCAACCTCGCGCTCACGCCGAGCCTCCCGGCGCTGCCGCTCCTCACCGCCGCCGGGTACATCCTCGCCGAGGGCGGCGCGGCGCGCCGGCTCGTCCGCGCGTACAAGGGGATCTTCGGGTGGATGCCGGGCGGCGTCGCGATCATGGCGACCTTCGTGTGCGCCCTGTTCACGACCTTCACCGGCGCGTCCGGCGTCACGATCCTCGCCCTCGGCGGGCTGCTCCTGCCCTCGCTCCTCGAGGAGAAGTACCCGGAGGACTTCTCCGTCGGCCTCGTCACGGCGGCCGGATCCCTCGGGCTCCTCTTCCCGCCGTCGCTCCCGGTGATCCTCTACGCCGTCGTCGCCGGCGCGGCGGTCGACGTGCTCTTCATCGCGGGCCTCGTCCCGGGCCTGCTCATGATCCTCATCGTGGCGGCGTACGGGATCGTGGTCGGCGTCCGCTCCGGCGCGCCCCGGCAGCGGTTCGACGGCAGGGAGGCGGCCGCGGCGCTTTGGGACGCGAAGTGGGACCTGGGCCTGCCGACGCTGGTGGTCCTCGCCGTCGGGTCCGGCTTCGCGACCGTCGTCGAGGCCGCCGCGCTCGCCGCGGCGTACTCGCTCGTGGTCGAGCTCCTCGTCTTCCGCTCGATCCACCCGACGCGGGACCTGCCCCGCGTCCTCGTCCACGCGGCGGCGCTCGTCGGCAGCGTCCTCATCCTGCTCGGGAGCGCGCTCGGGCTCACGTCCTGGTTCGTGGACGCCGAGGTCCCGACCCGGCTCGTCGAGTGGATGACGGGCCACGTGCACTCGAAGGCGCTCTTCCTGCTCATGCTGAACGCGGTGCTCCTGGTGCTCGGGAGCGTCCTCGAGATCTACTCGGCGATCGTCGTGCTCGCGCCGCTCGTCGCGCCGCTCGGCGAGGCCTACGGGATCACGCCCATCCACCTCGGCGTGGTGTTCCTCGCGAACCTCGAGCTCGGGTTCCTGTTCCCGCCGATGGGCCTGAACCTCTTCCTCTCCGCGACGCGCTTCGGGAAGCCGCTCCCGTGGGTCTACCGGAAGGCGTTCCCGTTCCTGCTCATCATGGCGGCGGGCGTCCTCGCGATCACGTACCTGCCGCAGATCACGGACGGCGTGGTGCGCGCGTTCGGGAAGACGCCGTAGCGGGGGACCTCACCCGCCGGCCCTCTCCCGCGGGGGCCACCCCTCGCGCAGGGCGAAGAGCGCGAACGTGACCGCGTAGGCGCCCGCCACGTCGATCGCGTAGTGCAGGTGCGCGAGGAACACCGACGCGACCACGAGGACGTGGCCGGCGAGGGCGAGCGCACGCAGGCGGCGGTGCGGCCAGACGTAGAGCAGGAGCAGGAACGTCGTCGCGGTGTGGCCGGAGAAGAAGAGGTCCTTCGTGAGGTACGCGCGCATCGCGTCGTGGGCGAAGACCTGCCACGGCGAGACGAGCTCGGCGAGCGCCTGGAGCGGATCGTGGCCGGCGATCCCGGGGCCGGCGTGCGCCGGGTCCGGCGCGCCGAGGCCGGTCAGGGCGATGGTGGCGCCGCGGACGAGCGAGACGAGCCCCCCGGTCACCGTGTAGCGGACGAACCGGCGGGGCGACTCCCAGAGCAGGAGCCCCGCGACCGGCAGGTAGAGGACGAGCCACAGCACGTAGTTCGTGCGCGCGACCGCCTCGACGAAGGGCACGTGCGCGAGCACGAGATCGGGCAGGGTCGGAGCGGGCCGCAGCTCGTTCCAGAGCGCGGCGGCGGTCATCGCGACGTAGCAGCCGGCGCGGAAGAGCAGCGCCCCCGCGACGGCGGGGAGCGCGGCCCGGAGCGACGCGAGCCGGCCGGGCGCGGACCGGCCGGGCGCGGGCGGCGGGACCGGCGGCGGCGCGGGCACGGCGGCGAGCGGGGCGGACGGACCGGGCACGGGGGCCTTAAACCACGCCCGCCGCGCCGGTGCCAGCGACGGCCCTCCCGGCGCCTCGCACCCGGGGTCTCATCCCCGTCGGGCCTCCCGGCCCCGTGACCGCATGACAAGCGCTCGTTGACCGGCGCCCGGCCGGGCGAGCGCACGCTCCGGCGCCCGCGGCGATGGAAGCGCTGGGCCGCAGCGCAGCGCGCGTGGGAGCCCCGCCTCGCGTGCCGGGCGCGCCGGGGCCGGGGACGCCCGGCGCGGGGGCTGTCCCGAGGTCGTACGACGACCGGTTTCGCCACGACGCACCAACCCTGTGCCTCGACGGCGACCTCGGTCACCGTCCGCGCGGCGAGGGAACCGCGCGGATCCGTCGGGAGCGGATCGCAAGGGGAAGGGAGCGGCGGCACGGGCGACCGGGCGCGCCGGGAGGCTTCTCCATGCGAGTCCTGCCGATCACGATCGCCGTCGCCGTGCTCCTCCCCGCCTCCGCAGGGGCCGCCCCCGGCATCCAGTGCGCGCGGACGATCACCGCCGACGTCGTGGTCCTCGATCAGCCGTTCCTGTTCAACCGGCTCGGCGCGCAGAACGTGAACGGCATCATGTACGCGCTCCGGCGCGACGTGGTGGCGATCCCGGCCGCCGGCGCCCTCCCCTCCCCCGATGCGCCGCTCGCCGCCGGGCAGGTGATGCTCCGCCCGGACAAGCGCCCGCGGCCGCTCGTCCTCCGCATCGCCGCGGGCGACTGCCTCGTGGTGAGCTTCCAGAACCTGCTCGACCCCGTGCCGAACCCGCGGAGCCCGAACGTCTTCGCCGAGGTCGACGCGGGCATCGACGATCAGGTGCGGAGCCGGATGGCGGGCTTCCACGCGCAGGGGCTCCAGGTCGTGGACGGCGTCCAGAGCGACGGGTCCTTCGCCGGCAGGAACGCGTCGAGCCTGGTTCCGCCCGGCGGCCGCGCGACGTACACGCTCTTCGGCGAGCACGAGGGCACCTTCCTCGTGACGAGCCACGGCGCGACGTTCGGGTCCGAGGGGCTCGCCGGAAACAACGGCAGCGGCATGTTCGCGGTCGTGAACGTGGAGCCGCGCGGCGCGAGCTTCTACCGCAGCCAGGTGACCGAGGAGGAGCTGCGCCTCGCCACGCGCGGCCGGACGGCGGCGGGCCAGCCCATCGTGGACTACGGCGCCCGCTACCCGTCCACGGTCCAGGCCGCGGACCGCACGACGCTGCCGTCGGTCTGGGCGAAGGAGGGCAAGGGCGGCGCGCCGGTGCTCGCGATGCTCGACGGGGACGCGCTCGTCCACTCCGACCTGAACGCGATCGTGGTCGGCCCGAACCCGGATGGCTCCTTCCCGCCGTCCACCTATCCGCTCGAGAGCGTCGGCAAGCGCAACCCGACGCTGCCGAACCGGCTCGAGGCGTTCCGCGAGTACACCGTCGTGTTCCACGACGAGATGGCGGCGTCCCAGGCGTTCCCGCGCTGGTTCCTCGACCCCGTGCTCCGGCACACGCTCCACGCGGTCGGCGACGGCTTCATGATCAACTACGGGTCGGGCGGGATCGGCAGCGAGGTCATCGCGAACCGGCTCGGCGTCGGGCCGATGCACGACTGCCTCGACTGCGTCTACGAGGAGTTCTTCCTCACGTCCTCGGCGGTCGGTGATCCGGCGATGGTCGTCGACGTGCCGGCGAACGTCGGGCTCGAGAGCTGCGCGCCGCCCGGCGCCGGGACGGCGTGCGCGGCGGTCGGTCCGAAGGCGACGAAGGCGTTCTACCCGGACGATCCGTCGAACGTGCACCACAGCTACATCGGCGACTTCGTGAAGTTCCGGAACGTGCACACGGGGAAGGAGCACCACATCTTCCACCTGCACAACCACCAGTGGCTCTTCAACCCGAACGACGACGACTCGAACTACATCGACGCCCAGGGCATCGGCCCCGGCGGCGGCTACACCTACGAGATCAACTTCGGCGGCTCGGGGAACCGGAACAAGAGCGCCGGGGACGCGATCTTCCACTGCCACTTCTACCCGCACTTCGCCCAGGGCATGTGGGAGCTCTGGCGGAACCACGACGTGTTCGAGCCCGGGACGCCGCTCGCGGTCTCGGCGACGGGCGCCGACGGCTACCACGCGACGCCGTACGACCTGCAGAGCGGCGAGCCGGCGGTCGTCGACGCGGCGACCGGCGCCCGCGGCCGTGCGCTGCCGGACGGCGAGATCGTCGCGGGCACGCCGATCCCGGCGGTCGTCCCGCTGCCGGCGAAGCCGCTGCCGGTGATGCCCGGCGCCGTCACCGTGGTCCCGAAGCGCTCGAGCGGCGTGACGGTCGGGTCGGTCGCGCGGGTCGACCGCGCGGACGTCGATCCGGCCCAGGTGAACCCGGCCCTGAACCCGGGCGGCGTGAAGAACCCCGGGTACCCGTTCTGGATCGCCGGGGCCGAGGACGCGATCGGGCAGCGCTTCGCGTCGCCGCCGCTCGACATGGCCCCGTCGGCGGGCGGCTGGGACGGCGGGCTCCCGCGCCACGCGCTCGACGGCTTCGCCGCGGCGGGCTGCGGCCCGGGCGCGCCGCGCGACGCGTGCGCGCGCGCGACGCAGACCCGCCTCGACCTCACCAAGGAGCTCCTCCGCGCGAAGCCGCTCTGGTACCCGGAGGACGGCACCGATCTCGAGAAGGTCGCCATGGCGTTCCACGCGGTCCGCCGGCACCCGACCACGATCGTGAACCTCGACGGCACCACCGCGCCCGGCGACTTCATCACCAACGGCTCCGGCCGCCCGGTGCCCGGCGCGCCGTTCCACGAACCGTGCATCGACGACGCCGGCAACGTGCTCCACGCCGGCGTCACCGGCCGGTTCTTCTCGTCCTCCGGGCTCGGGACGCTCGGCAGCTCGCCGTTCAACGCGGACAGCCCGCGCGTCTACAAGGGCTCGGTCGTCCAGTTCGACGTCGTGCTGAACAAGCTCGGCTATCACTTCCCCCAGGAGCGGGTCATCACGCTCTGGCAGGACGCGATCCCCACCATCACGAAGCAGCGCCCGCCCGAGCCGCTCGTCATGCGGCTCAACACCTTCGACTGCGCGATGTACCAGCACACCAACCTGGTCCCGAGCGTCTACGAGCTCGACGACTACCAGGTCCGCACCACCACCGACATCATCGGCCAGCACATCCACCTGCCGAAGTGGGACCTCACCACCACCGACGGCTCCGCCAACGGCTGGAACTACGAGGACGGGACGCTCTCGCCGGACGCGGTCCGCGAGCGGATCGCCGCCATCAACGCCTGGAACCCGCTCGGCACCGGCAACCCGCCCGACGCCCGCGGCCGGCCCGCGAACACGCCGCTCGTCGCCGAGAAGCACCCCTACTTCCCGGCCGCCTCCCCGGGCGGCGTCTCCTGGCTCGGCGCGCGCACCACCCTCGAGCGCTGGTTCTCGGATCCGGTGGTGAACGTGGACGGCGTCCACCGCGGCCTCGGCATCATCTTCACCCACGACCACTTCGGCCCGTCCACCCACCAGCAGATCGGCCTCTACGCCACCGTCCTCACCGAGCCGCCCGGCTCGACCTGGGTCCACAACGAGACCGGGGCGCCGCTGTACACGCGCGACGACGGCGGCCCCACGTCCTGGCAGGCCGCGATCCTCGCGGGCGCGGACAGCTACCGGGAGTTCTACCTCGAGTACTCGGACTTCCAGCACGCCTACGCGCCCGGCGTCTACGTCGGCCGGAACCAGGACGGCAGCCTCGGGAACCCGCCCACGCCCGACTCGTTCCGGTCCGCGGTGAACCCGCCGCACCGGCAGCAGGCGGTGAACGTCTTCCCGGACCTCCTCGTGATCCCCCCGTTCTGCCCGAACGGCTTCCTCGCGCGACCCTGCCCCGAGGCGATCTCGGCCGACGACCCGGGCTTCTTCGTCGTGAACTACCGGAACGAGGGCGTCGGCTTCCGCGTCTACGATCCCGCGAAGCTCGGCCCGGACGGAAAGCCCGGCGCGCAGGCGGACGGCCTCCCGGGCGACCTCGCCCTGTCGCTCCAGAGCCGCACGGACCGGAAGCTCGCCGCGCTGAACGTGCAGCCGACCGCGAGCACCGTCATCGGCGGCACGAGGTTCCCGCCGCCGATCAACGCGGGCGGCGTCACCGCCGGCGACCCCTTCACGCCGATGCTGCGCGCCTACTACGGCGACGCCGTGCGCGTGAAGATCCAGGCCGGCGGCGACGAGGAGTCGCACAGCGCGACGGTGTGGGGCACGAAGTGGCTCCAGGGCGGCTCCGGGTACGGCTTCGCGCCGAACTCCGGCTGGCGCGCCTCGCAGCACGCCGGCATCTCCGAGCAGTTCACGTTCGCCTCGCCGGCCCTGCCGCTCATGAACGGCGGCGCGCGCGCGGACCATCTCTACTCGACGAACGCGAGCCTCGACGGCTTCTGGAACGGTACCTGGGGGATCTACCGGAACTACGGCCAGCCGCAGAAGGACCTCTTCAAGCTGCCGACCAACGCGGTCCTCCCGCTCACGATCGCGAACCTCACGAGCTTCAACGGCGTCTGCCCGAAGACTGCGCCCGTCCGCTCGATCGACGTCACGGCCGCGCTCGCGAACGACATCCTGGACAACGCGCTCGGCGCGACGATCGTCCCGACGGACGGATCGCAGGCGCTGCACGCGGGCGGCCCCCTGAACCCGGGCGGCGGCACCCTCGTCTACAACCCGCGCTCGACCCAGGTCGCGGGCTCGTTCGTGACCGACGCCGGCGCGACCCTCTCGGCCGCACATCGGGGCCCGCTCCACGATCCCACCGCGATCCTCCTCGTCCGCACCGCCGACCTGGTCGCGCGGGACCCGGCCGATCCGCGCTGCGTCGCGAAGAAGGGGAAGGTGGACCCGACCCTCCCCGCCTGCCCGGTGATGCTCCGCCCGACGACCTGCGACGCGAGCGGCAAGTGCACCCCCGGCGCTCCGGTCGAGCCGGCCGTGATCCGCGCCGCCGCGGGCGACTGCCTGAACGTCCTGCTCCGGAACCGGCTCCCGGCGATCGCGCCGGACCTCGCCGGCTACAAGCACCTCCCGCCGGTCGTGATCCGGGACGCGAACGACCCCGCCGGCGTGACGACGTTCAACAACAACCTCATCCGCCCCTCGAGCCAGATCGGCCTTCACCCCGCGCTCGTCGCCTTCGACGTGAACAAGGACGACGGGGTCGCCGTCGGCCTGAACAACAGCTCGCAGGACGGCGCGGCGCAGTTCGCCCCGCCCGGCGGGACGCGCAAGTACGTCTGGTACGCGGGCGACCTGTCGCTCTCGAACCAGGGCGGGACGGTGAACGTCGTCGCGACGCCCCTCGAGCTCGGCGGCGCCACGCTCGTCGGCTCGGATCCCATCAAGCACGTGGAGAAGGGGCTCGTCGGCGCCCTCGTCATCGAGCCCGCCGGCTCGACCTGGGCCGAGGGCGACGTCGCGCTCGACCACCAGAAGGACCAGCTCGCGGCGGACTGCGCGATCACGCCGGCGGCGTGCCGCCGGACCTACGCGTCCGCCACGGTGAACGGCGCGATCCGCGACCTCACTGCGGTGGTGCAGAAGGGGCTCGCGCTGCGGTGGAAGGACGGCACGCCGGTCGAGCAGATCGCCGCGGAGGGCGTGGTCGCCGAGGACGCGGAGGACTCCGGCGAGATGGGCATCAACTACGGGACCGAGCCCATGTGGTTCCGGTTCGGCCTCCCGCCGCACGCGCCGTTCGGCGGCCTCGCGCAGCTCTCCTACGCGAACGTGGCCAACGCGCACGAGGCGTACTCGAGCGCGCTCACCGGCGGGGATCCCGCGACGCCGGTCTTCATCGCTCCGGCCGGCGTCGAGACGCGGCTGCACCTGCTCATGCCCGCCGGCCCGAACCGCGCCTCGACGTTCACGCTGCACGGCCACGTCTGGCAGCGGGCGCCGTACGTCTGCCCCGGCTCGGCGAAGGACGGGCTCCCGGGCCGGTGCCGTCCGACGGGGTTCATCCCGACCGCCCCCGGTCTCGAGGTCGCCTCCCGCGCCATCGGGACGAGCCCGCTCGGCATGTACCTGGGGGCGCAGGACCTCGTGGCCGCGGGGTCGCACTTCGATCTCCTCCTGCCGAGCGCCGGCGGCGCGAACGCCCGGCCCGGAGACTACCTGCTGATGGATCGCTCCGGGTTCGGCAACGCGGCTGGCCTCTGGAGCATCGTGAGGGTCAAGTGACGCCCCTCCGGATCGAAGGGACCCGCCGCCTCCTCCTCTCCGCCGTGCTCGCCGCCGCGTTCCCCACCGCGCGCGCGGCAGGCGCCCCGAGGCCGGCCGAGCCCGCCGCGAAGCCGGGCGAGGCGAGCCGCCTCGTCCGCGACGGCGTCGTCATCGAGTTCTCGCTCGAGAAGGTGAGCGGCCCGGACGGCAAGGGGCCGCTCATGGAGGGCGACTACGCCGAGGCGAGGTTCAGGATGACGGACGCGAGCAGCGGCCGCCCGGTGCCGGGCCTGAAGCCCGCCGCCTGGCTCGACATGGCCGGCGTCGTCGGCGGCCGCCAGGGCGAGAGCCGCGCCTGCAAGGACAAGGTCGCGCTCTACCTCCAGGGCAGCGTCGGGATCCGCCCGATGGTGGACCTGAACAGCTACTACCTCCTCGTGATGAACCAGGACGCGAGCGTCTCGGTCATCGACCCGGTCGTGAGCATGACCGGCAACACCAGCCTCTTCGCGACGATCATGCTGAAGCGCCCCGCCGCCGACTGGAGGAAGAGCGCCGACGAGCGGCGCCTCTACCTCTCGACGCCGAGGGCGAACGAGGTCGCGATCGTGGACGCCGAGCGCTTCACGGTCCTCGAGACGGTCGCCGCTGGCACCGCGCCGACGCGCCTGGCGCTCCAGGGCGACGGCCGGTACCTGTGGGTCGGCAACGACGCCGAGGAGCCGAGGGAGAGCGGCGTCACCATCGTCGACACCGAGACGCTGAGGAAGGTCGCGTTCGTGCAGACGGGCCGCGGCCACCACGAGATCGCGTTCTCGGAGGGCGACCGCGTCGCCTTCGTGACGAACCGCGCCGAGGGGACCGTCTCGGTCGTCGACGTGACGCGGCTCGCGAAGGTGAAGGACCTCCGGACCGGGCCGCTGCCGATCTCGATCGCGACCTCCAGGCACTCGCAGGCGATCTACGTCGCCGACGGCAAGGCGGGCACGATCAGCGTGGTCGACCCGGACCGGCTCGAGGTGGTGAAGCGGCTCCCGGCGGCGCCGGGCCTCGGGCCGATGCGGTTCACGCAGGACGGCCGCTGGGGCCTCGTCGTGAACCCCGCCGCGAAGGCGGTGTTCGTCGTCGACGCGGCCGACGCGACGCTCCCCCACCGCATCGACCTCGAGGGCAGGCCGTACCAGGTCGCCGTGACGCGGGGGTTCGCCTACGTCCGGCTCCTCGACTCCGAGCAGGTGAAGATGGTGAACCTGCTCACGCTCGGCCACGGGAAGAAGCCGACGGTGCAGGGCTTCTCCGCGGGCCAGGGCGCGCCGCAGCTCGCCGGCGACCTCGCCCTCGCGGACACCGTCTCGGCGGCGTCCACCGACGCCGCGGTGTTCGTCGTGAACCCCGCCGAGTCGACGACGTACTTCTACATGGAGGGCATGAACGCGCCGATGGGCAGCTTCGGCAGCTACGGCCACGCCGCGACCGCCGCGATGGTCGTGGACCGCAGCCTCAAGGAGCTCGAGCCCGGCGTCTACGGGGCGAAGCTCCGCGTCCCCGCGGCCGGCGTTTACGACGTGGCGTTCCTGCTCGACAACCCCCGCGTGCTCCACTGCTTCTCCGCCGAGGCCGCGCCGAACCCGGCGCTGAAGCAAGCGCTGGGCGCGCTCGGGCTCCAGTTCCTGCCGGTGCCCGCGAGCCCGACCGCCGGGACGACGCTCCCGCTCCGGGTGAAGCTCACCGATCCGGCATCGGGAGCTCCGCGCACCGGGCTCCGCGACGTGACGATCCTCTACCACCGCGTCCCGGGCGGCCCGAAGGCCGAGGCCGTCGCGGTCGAGAAGGGCGAGGGCGTCTACGAGGCCGCCCTGGACCTCCGGTTCGCGGGGACCTGGTACGCGCTGGTCGGGGTCCCCTCGCTCGACGTGAAGCCGAACCAGCTGCCGTTCCGCGGGATCGTCGTGCGGGACGCCCTCACGAAGGCGCGTTGACCGCCCGGAGACCCGGAGCATGACGACCCCTCACCGCATCCTCGCCGCGCTGGCCGCGGCCCTCCTCGCCGGCGAGGCCCGCGCCGCCGAGCCGCCCTGCGAGCACTGCCACCCGAAGAAGGAGGGCGCGGCCGCGTCGGCGCCGGCGGGCGGCGCCGACGCGCGCGTCGACCTCGCGGACGTGACGCTCCTCGACCAGCACGGCGCGAGCGTGCCGCTCCGCGCGCTCGCCGCGGGAGACCCGCTCGTGGTGATGGACTTCGTGTTCACGACCTGCACCACGGTGTGCCCGGTGCTCTCCGCGATCATGGCCCGCCTGCAGAAGAGGCTCGGCGACCGCGTCGGCAAGGACGTCCTCCTCGTGTCGGTCTCCATCGATCCGGTCCGCGACACGCCCGGCCGGCTCGAGGCCTACGCGGCGAGGTTCAAGGCGGGCCCCGGCTGGACGTGGCTCACCGGGACCAGGGAGGACGTGGACCGCGCCCTCGAGGGGATGGGCGCGTACGCCGCGAGCTTCGCCGATCACGCGCCGATGATCCTCGTCGGCGACGGGCGCGCCGGAACGTGGACGCGCTTCAACGGGTTCCCGAAGCAGGACGAGGTGCTCGCGCAGCTCGACGCGCTCGCCGCCGCTCGCGCGAAGGTCGCCCGGGCCGCGCCGGTGAAGGAGTGATCCCATGACGACCCGCCTCTCCGCCGCCGCCGTCGCCGCGCTCCTCGCCCTCCCCGTCGCCGGACGCGCCGCGCCGTCCGGCGACCCCGCCGAGCGGGAGGCGAAAGCCCGCGCCTACTTCACGAACACGGCCCTAAAGGACCAGGCCGGGAAGCCGCGCCGGTTCTACGACGACGTGCTCCGCGGCCACGTCGTGCTCCTGAGCTTCATGTTCACGCGGTGCTTCGACGCGTGCCCGCTCATCACCCGGAAGATGAACGCCGTCCGGACCGAGCTCGGGGACCGGTTCGGCCCCGACGTCCAGTTCGTCTCGCTCTCCGTCGATCCCGAGAACGACCCGCCCGCGGAGCTCAGGAAGTTCGCGGAGAAGCAGCGCGCCGTGTCTCCGGCGTGGACGTTCCTCACGGGCCGGAAGGCGGACGTCCAGCTCGTGCTCCGGAAGCTCGGGCAGCTCGGCGACGAGCCCGGCGATCACTACACCGGGTTCATCGTCGGGAACGTCCGGACCGGGCACTGGCAGAAGGTGCGGCCGGACGCGCCGGCCGCGACGGTCGCGGAGATGCTGCGGCGGCTCGCCGACGAGGAGAGGGCGCCGGCGGCGCCGGGGCGGGAGCAGGCGAGCGCCGCGGTCCCCGCAGCGGCCGCGCGGTGAACGGGACGGACGAGCGAGATCGCGATGCGCCGCCCTCTTCACCGCCGCTCCGCCTTCGCCGCCGCAGCCGCCACGGCCCTCCTCGCCTGCTCCGGCGGGAAGGCGCCGCCCCCCGCTGCGAGCGCCGCCCCGGGAGACACCGCAGCCGGGGGCGCGCCGCCGGCCGCACCCGAGCAGCCGTCGATCGACCCCGCCATCGAGCAGTTCCGGCCGGAGGACCCGGCGGAGGTCGCACGGCACGCCGCGCGCGAGGAGGCGCGCGGACGGTTCCGGACGATGAAGGAGGCGTTCGCCGGCGGCGGCCGCGCCTCGTCGAGCGCCGCGGCGCGGCTGCAGGCGGCGCTCTCGAGAGTCCCGCCGCCCGCGGGGGCGCGGTGGCAGATCGCCTGCCGCGGCGCCGCCTGCCGGATCGCGGCGGCGGCCGCGCCGGAGGCCTGGCAGCCCGCCCTCCTCGCGTCCGCGGACGTCCAGCGCGTCGTCGACCGGCTCGCGGCGGATCCGGACGGGCGCGACGGCGCCGCGTACGCCCTGCTCGCCGCGGAGGACGCGCCGCCCGGCGACGATCTCGTGGGGGCGCTCGCGCGCGAGCTCGCCGGCTCGGCCGAGGCGCGCGCCTGCGCCGCGAATGCCGAGGCGAGAGGGACGATCCGCTACGAGCTCCGCGTGGACGGCTCCGGGTTCACGTACCGGGCCGACGGCGATCTGCCCTGGCCCGTGGTGGACTGCGTGAACGGCGTGCTCGGGGAGATCATGCGCGGCATCGAGGTGCCGCCCACGGCGAGAAGCGCGACGCGCACCGTCGCGCTGCGGCTGTGATGGCCGCGCGCAGGCGGCCAGACCGAAGGAGCCCGGGGCCACGGCGGCCAGCCGGACGGGGCTCCGCCGCGCCCGTGGCGCTGCTCGCCGCCCTCGCGGCGCTCGCGGCGCCTGCGGCGGCGGTCGACCTCACGCCCCAGGAGCGCGCCGGGAAGCGGATCTACCTCCAGGGCGAGAGCGCCTCGGGCGGCGAGATCTCGGCGCTGATCGGGCGCGACGATCTCGCGCTCCCGGCCACCTCGATGCCCTGCGGGAGCTGCCACGGCGAGGACGGCCTGGGCCGCGCCGAGGGCGGCGCGCGGCCCCCGACGATCATCTGGTCCGAGCTCGTGAAGCCGTACGGCCACGTGCACCCCGGCGGCCGGAAGCACCCGCGCTACGACGCATCGTCCTTCGCGCGGTCGGTGAAGGAGGGCCTCGATCCGGCCGGCAACGCCCTCGACCCGACCATGCCGCGCTACCGCATGTCGGCCGGCGACCTCGCGAGCCTCGCCGCCTACCTGAGGCGACTCGAGGAGGACCGGGATCCCGGCGTCGGCGAGACCGAGCTGCGGGTCGGCACCCTCCTGCCGGCCGCGGGGCCCGCCGCCGGCGCGGGCCGCGCCATGTCCGCGGCGCTCGAGGCCCGTCTCGCCGAGGTGAACGCGACGGGCGGCGTGAACGGCCGTCGCGTGAAGCTCGTGGTGGAGGGCTACGACCCGGCGGGCGGCGCCGCGGCGGCGGTGGCGGGCGCGCGCCGGCTCCTCGAGCGCGGCCAGGTCCTCGCGGTCGTCTCCGGCTTCTTCCCGTCCGCGGAGCAGGAGGTCTTCGCCCTCGCGGCGAAGGCCGAGGTTCCGATCGTCGGTCCTTTCACGCTCTTCGCGAGCCAGCCGGAGTCGCCCAACCCGTGGGTGTTCCACCTGCTCTCCGGCGTTCGCGAGCAGGCGCGCGCCCTCGCCGAGTTCGCCGCGGGGCGGCTCGGGCCGGAGCGCCCGCCCGTCGCGGTGCTGTCTCCCGCCGGTCCGCCCGGCGCAGGCCTCGCCGACGCGGCGTCGGCCGCGAAGGTCCAGCTCGCGCGCCGCGGCTTCGCGGCCATCGAGTCCGTCGCCTACGGCCCCGCGCAGCTCGGGCCGTCCCTCGCGCGAGACCTCGCCGCGAAGGGCGTCCGGGCGGTGATCTTCCTCGGGGACGACGCCGACGTCGCGCGGCTCGCGGAAGCCGCGCGCGTCGCTGCCTGGACGCCGGATCTGCTCCTGCCCGGCGCGCTCGTCGCGCGGGCGGCGCTGGAGGTCCCGCCGGCGCTCGAAGGGCACGTCTTCCTCGCGTACCCGACGCTGCCGACCGACGAGAAGCCGGACGGGCGGGCGCGCCTCGCGACCCTCGCGGCGCACGGCACCTCCGGCCACCGCGCCGTGGTGATCCAGGCGGACGGTGCCGCCGCGGTGCTCCTGGAGGCGCTCCGGCGGACGGGGCGCCGCGTGAGCCGCCGCGCGCTCGTCGCGAGCCTCGAGGCCCTCTACGAGCTCGACGTGGGGCTCCTGCCGCCGCTCACCTTCGGGCCGTCGCGGCGGGTCGGCGCGCTCGGCGCGTACGTCGTGGCCGTCGACCTGAAGGAGCGGACGTTCCGGCCGGTCGGCGGGTGGCAGGGCGTCGAGTGACGTCTGCGGGGCGCTCCCCTCACCCCGCCCGCCGCCGTGCGCCCCGCTCCCGGACGAGCTCCTCGTAGATCTCCAGCGTCCGGCGTGCCGTGACCGCCGCGGACGGGCGCGCGCCGCGGGCGACGCCGCCGTCGACGATCTCGAGCCGGGAGGCGTCGCGCACGGCGGCGCGGAGCACGTCGCGCACCGCCGCCGACGCGCACAGGATCCGCCGCACCGACGGGTGATCGTACTTCCACCGCGACAGCGCGCCCCGGCGAGCCGGCGAGCGGAGGCCGCGGTCGACGACGACGGCCGCCCGCGCCCGGAACAGCGCGCACGCGAGCACCGCCGCCGCGTGGGCGTGCGCGTCGTGCGCGTGCACGACGTCCGCCCGCAGCGCCGCCGCCGCCCTCGACACGCCGCGAGCGAAGAGCGGATCGAGGCCGGTCCGGCGCCGGAGCGCGAGGTAGCGGAGGTCCCGCGCGCGGCAGATCCGCTCCAGCTCGGAGCCCGCCGCGCAGGCCACGAGCTGCGGGACGCCCTCGCGCGCGAGGTGCTCGTAGAGCGCGACGAGCCGCTGCTCGCCGCCGCCGTAGCGGAGGGGGCTCCACACGTGCACCACCGCAGGGCGACGCACCATCGCGGGCATCCTAGCCGATGGGGCCGACCTCGCGACCGGGGCCGCCTCGATCAGGCGGCCGGGGCGGCCAGGGCGCGCACCAGCTTCGGCCGGACCCCCGTCGCCGCGAGGAGCGCGTCGAGCCTCGCCTGCGCCTCGCGCGAGCTCGCCCGGACCTTCTTGCCGAGGATGAGCTCGTTCTTGACCGAGTGCTCCCAGCCGGTGAGCTCGGTGACGGTCACCCGGTAGCCGTGCGCCTCGAGCACCAGCGCGCGGACCACGTTCGTGAGGTGGGACCCGAACTCACGCCGGTGCCAGGGGTGCTCGAAGAGCGGCGCCACGGCGGCGGCCGGCGACTCGGCGTCCCCCAGCTGCCGCGCGACCTCGGCCTGGCAGCACGGCACGACCGCGACGTGATCGGCGCCGTGCCGGATGGCGAGCGCGAGGGCGTCGTCGGTCGCCGTGTCGCAGGCGTGGAGGGCGGTGACGAGGTGCACGCGGTCGGGCAGCGGCGCCGCCTCGATGGGCGACTCGACGAAGCGCAACCGGGAGAACGCCAGGCGGGCCGCCCGCTCGGCCCCCGAGCGGGCGAGGTCCGGCCGCGACTCGACGGCGAGGAGCGTCCCCTTCCCCGCGTCCTTGAGGAACAGCTCGTAGAGCACGAAGCCGAGGTAGCTCTTCCCTGCGCCGCAGTCGACGACCACGGGCTCGCCGAAGCGCGCCAGGACGTCGTCGAGGGCGGGCGCGAGCAGGTTCGCGAGGTGGTTCACCTGCTTCAGCTTCCGCAGGCTGTCCGCGTTCAGGTCGCCGGCGCGAGTGAGGAGGTGCAGCTCCTTGAGGAGCGCCGTGGAGGTCCCCGGCAAGAGCTCGCGGCGGACCGCCTCGCCCTTCACCTGTCGTCGGGTCGTCATCGGGTGCGGTTGTAACCCGGATCGCGGTCACCCGCGCGCGCCCCGCCGCGGCCGTTGACGCCCCGGCGACGGCCGGCGAACGTGGCCTCACGATGACCAGCCGCCCGCACCGCCCCTACCTGGATCGCCCGGGCCCGTGGCTCGTCGCGCACCGCGGCGGGAGCCTCCTCGCCCCGGAGAACACGCTCGCGGCGTTCGATCGCGCCGTCGCGCTCGGCGCCGACGCCATCGAGACGGACGTGCACCTCGCGCGGGACGGTGTGGTCGTCGTGTTCCACGACGACGAGACGACGCGCCTCACCGGCGCGCCTGGCACCATCGAGACCCGGACGTACCCCGAGGTCGCCGCGCTCGACGCGGGCTTCTCTTTCACGCCGGACGGCGGACGCACGTTCCCGCACCGCGGGCGCGGGCTGCATCCCCCCGCGTTCTCCGACGTGCTGGCGCGGTACCCTTCGATGCGCTTCAACGTGGACGCGAAGAGCGAGGACCCCGCCCTCGCGGCGGCGCTCGCGCGGACGATCCAGGCGGCGGGCGCCGAGGCGCGCGTGTGCGTCGGGTCCTTCTCGGACGCGCAGGCGGGGCGGCTCGGGGCGCTGCTCCCGGAGTGCGCGCGGTACCTCCCGGAGCAGGCCGCCACCTGCCACGTGATGGCGGCGAAGACGGGCCAGGCGGACGCCGCGTGCCCGGAGGACTACGACGTCGCGGACCTCCCGCACCGGCTCGGCGAGCTCGTGGTCGTGGATGCGCCGGTCGTGGCGTGGTTCCACGCGCGCGGCATGCCGGTGCACGTCTGGACGGTCGACGACGAGGCCGAGATGCGCGCGCTCCTCGCGCTCGGCGTGGACGGGATCGTCACCGACCGGCCGGACGTGCTCGCGGGCGTGCTCGGCCGGTGAACGTCGTCGCCGCCCGTCCGCGGCTCACGCCGTCGCGGCGCGGCGGGCCGCGTCGAACGCGCTCGGAGGCGGGAGCGGCAGGCAGAGCGAGAACGTCGTCCCCGCCTCTTCCGTCGAGACGAACGACACCTCGCCTCCGAGGTAGCGCTCGCCGAGGAGCTTCATGCCGTACGTGCCGAGGCCGCGGCCGCGCTCCGCCTTCGTGCTGAACGAGCGCTGGAAGATGCGGGCCTGCACGGCGGGCGGGATCGCGCCCGCGTTGTGCACGGCGAAGCGCACCCCGCCGGACCACGCCTCGCACGCGACCCGCACCGTGCCGCCGGGCGGCGTCGCCTCGAGGGCGTTTCGGACCATGTTCACGAGCACGCGGACGAGGAGGCCCCGGTCCGTCTCGAGCTCGAGCCGGGGCGCGCCCCCGATCTCCAGCGTCCGGTCCCGGGCGACCGCGTGCCGGACGAACACGGCCTCGACCTCCTCGAGGACGGCGGCGGCCGCCGCCGCCCCGCGCTGCGGCACGAGCGTTCCCGCCTCGGCGAGGATGAGCGCGCGGTGATCGCGGATCTCCCGCTCGAGCTGGCGGGACAGCGCGTCGAGCCGCTCCGTGGCCCGGGGCACGTCCGCCGCAGGTCGGCGGAGGTGGTCGGCCCAGCCGCGCAGGCCGGCGACGGTGTTGAGGAGGTCGTGGAAGAAGACCTGCTCGAGCGCGTCGCGGCGCTTCTCGCTCGAGATGTCGCGGAGCGACAGGACGGTGAAGGGCTCGCCGCCGACCTCGATCGGCGTGGCGCGCGCGTTGAACTCGAACGGCGTGCGCGACCCGGCGCTGGTCACGAGGCACTCCGCCTCGACCGGCCGGCCGAGGCCCGCGCTCGCCGTGATCGCGCCGAGCGCGCCGCAGCTCTCGCACGCCCGCGCGGTCCCGCAGCCGCCCGGGTGCTGCGCCTGCGTGCACCCGAGCACCTCGCCCGGCCGGAGCCCCGCGACGTGCCCGAGCGCGGTTCCGTCACGGCACGCGTTGAACGCGACCACCTGCCGGTGCCGGTCGAGGACGAGGAGCACCGCGTCGGCGGCGTCGAGGAGCGCCCCGACGACCGGGCTCCGGGCGACGAGCGCGACCTCCCGATCGATCTCCTCCGGCTCGGCGCGCCGCGAGTCCGGCAGCGGGTGCCGGTGGCCGGTCGGGAGGCGTTCGGGTCGAGGACGCAGTTCGAGGCTCATCCGGCGCTCCGCAGCGTCCCGAACCGTTAGCACGGCGGGGCCGAGTGGAGCGAGGGACGCGCGGTCAATGAAGTCTTACGGCCGAGCCCGGAACGTGCTCGTGGCCCGAGCTGCCCCCCTCACCCCTGCCCTCTCCCCCCGCGCGCAGGTGGATCCTGTGTCCGGAGCGCGGGGGGGGGAGTTACCGGTGGACCTCGACCTCGACCTCCTGCTCGACGCGGATCGCGCTCGGCGGCTCTGCCGGCGCGAGGCGCAGCCCTCGTTCAGCGGGGTGGGGGGACCCCGCCGCAGGCGGGGGGAGGGGCGCAGCCCCTCCGCGCGGGGACGTTGCGCGAACCCCGCGCAGCGGGGCGCGCGACGTCACGGGCCCCGCGCAGCAGGGGTGGGGCCCCGACGGCTCTGCCGGCGGGGCGGGGGCGCAGCCCCCGTTCTACTGATGCGCGCTCGCCAGATCCGGATGCTTCTCCACGAACTCGTCGAACGTGCCGGGGAAGTCCATCACCGGCTCGCCCCGGTGGAGCGCCCAGATCCGCGACCCGACCTCCCGGATCAGCTCCTGGTCGTGGGTGACGACGATGACGGTCCCCTCGTAGCGCTGCAGCCCCTCCGAGAGCGCCGCGATCGACTGCAGATCGAGGTGGTTCGTGGGCTCGTCGAGGATGAGGACGTTGTCCTTGAACAGCATCAGCTTCGCCATGAGGAGTCGGACCGTCTCGCCGCCGGAGAGCGTCGCCGTCGGCTTCATCCGCTCCTCGCCCGAGAAGAGCATGCGGCCGAGAAGGCCGGAGATCTCCTCGTTGGTGAGCTTGTCCTCCATCTCCCGGAGCCAGCCGAACGCGGTGGTGCCGGGGCGGATCACGCCCTGCTGGTCCTGCGGCAGGTAGCCCACCTGCGCCTGGTGTCCCCACTTCACGTGGCCCTGGTCCGGCTGGACCTCGCCCGCGAGCATCTTCACGAGCGTCGTCTTGCCCACGCCGTTCTTCCCGATGACGCAGATCTTCTCGCCCCGGGTGATGAGGCCGCTGAACGGCTGGATGACCTCGTTGCCGCCGTACGCCTTCGAGATCCCCTCGATGGTGACGGTCTGCTTCCCGGACGGCGCCTTCTGCTCGAACTTGATGAAGGGCGCGGCGATGTTCGACCGCTTCATGTCCTCGAGCTTGAGCTTGTCCATCGCGCGGATGCGGCTCTGGACCTGGGACGCGCGGGTGCCGGCGTGGAAGCGGGCGACGAACTCCTGGAGCTGCAGGATCTTCTTCTTCTTCTCGGCGTTCTCCGACTCGACCCGGCTCCGCACCTGGCCCTTCTGCCGGACCATCGCGTCGTAGCCACCCGTGTAGGTGATGATGGTCTCGTAGTCGATGTCGGCGATGTGCGTGCAGATCGCGTTCAGGAAGTGGCGGTCGTGCGAGATGGTGATGAGCACGCCCTCGTACGCGCGGAGGAAGCTCTCGAGCCACCGGATCGAGTCGATGTCGAGGTGGTTCGTGGGCTCGTCGAGGAGCAGCCCCTGCGGGTGGCCGAAGAGCGCCTGCGCGAGCAGCACGCGGAGCTTGTAGCCGCCGGTGAGCGCACGCATCGGCTGGTCGTGCCAGGGCTCGTCGATGCCGAGGCCGGTGAGGAGCGTCGCCGCGTCGGACTCGGCGGAATAGCCGTCCTCCTCGCCGATCACCCCCTCGAGCTCGGCGAGCCGGGTGCCGTCCTCGTCGGAGATCTCGGGCTTCGCGAGGAGCGCCTCCTTCTCGCTCATCGCCGCCCACAGCGGCTCGTTGCCCATCAGGACGACGTCGAGGACCCGGTTGTCCTCGTACTTGAAGTGGTCCTGGCGGAGGATGCCGAGCTTCCTCGGGCGGAGGACGTTGCCGGTGTCCGCGTCCTCGTCGCCCGCGAGGATCTTCATGAACGTCGTCTTGCCCGCGCCGTTGGGGCCGGTGAGGCCGTAGCGGTTCCCCGGGGCGAACGTGACGTCGACGTCCTCGAAGAGCTTCTTCGGCCCAAAGGCCTTGCTGACGTTCTGCACGGAGATCATGGAGGTCGGCTTTTTAGCGGAACGGGGCGCTCTTGGCGAGCGGAGCGGCCGGCCGCGCGGTGGCGCTGCGCCCGGCGGGGGACCGGGCGGGCTCCGCGCGCGGCGCCGGCCGCATCGTTGTGAGCGGGGAGGTGCCGCGTGGAGTACGGCTGGGAGGGCGTGACGACGGACGTGCCGCTCGGGCGAACGGTGCTCGCGGGCGTGGCGGGGGCGGCGGCGGTGACGGCGCTGAACGAGGTGGGCCGCCGGGTGCTCCGCGACGCCCCCCGGGTCGAGCTCCTGGGCGCGCGGGGGGTCCGGAAGCTCGCCCGCCGCGCCGGCCACCGCCCGGACGGCCGGCAGGCGTTCTGGATCGCGCTCGCGGCCGAGGTGCTGACGAACGGCAGCTGGTACGCCCTCGCTGCCCAGGCGCGCCGGCCGCGCCGCGCCGCCGTGTGGCTGGGCGCGCTCGCGGGCGCCGGCGCGGTGCTGCTGCCGGGCGCGCTCGGGATCGGGACCTGGCCGACGCGGCGGACCGCGCGGACCGCCGCGCTGTCGTTCGCGTGGTACCTCGCGGGCGGCCTCGCGGCCGCCGCGGTGCTCGGGAGCCCGCCGCCGCGCCTCCGGCGTTGACACCATCCGTACGCGCGCGAAGCCCCCACCGCGCGGGGCGAAGCCTCGAGCGCGCAGCACGTCGTCCTCGACCCCACGTGCGGCCCGGGCTAGGCTCGCGCGCCGTGACGACGCCGCCCGGCGACGACCCCGCGATCCCGCGCCCGCGCCGGCCCGGCCCGGCGCTCCTCCTCGCCGGGCTGGCCGTGCTCGCCGTCTTCACCGTGCGCGGGTCGGCCCCGCCGCTGTTCGAGGCGATGCGTCCGGAGCTGTGGCTCGTCCCCGACCGGCGGCTCGGCTGGTCCATCACGGCGTTCGCGCTCGCCGCGCTCGCCGCCGCGCTCGTGACGTCGCGCCGGCTGGAACGCTCGCCGGCGCCGCCCCCGGGCGCCCTCGCGAGATCCGCCGCCCTCGCGGCGCTCGGGGTGGCGTCGCTCCTCTGCGCCGCGGCCCGCGGCCCGTTTACTTTCCTCGCCGCGCGCGCCCTCGCGGGCGCCGCCGCGGGCGTGGTGATCGCCCTCGTCCTGCCGCTCGCCGCGGCGGACCGGCCGGGGCCCGCCGCGCGCGCGTGGCTCGCCACGACGGCGCCGGGTGGCCTCGCGGTGGGGTACCTCGGCGCGGGCGTCCTCCAGCGCTGGCCCTCGTGGCGGAGCGGGTTCGTGCTCGCGGGCGTCCTCGCGCTCGCGGTGGCGGTCCTCGCGCTCCGCCGAGGCGACGCGCCGGGCGGCGCGACGCCGCTCGCGCCGCTCCGCGCCGCCGGGCTCCGCGCCGCGCTCGCGCGCCTCCGCGCGGATCGGAGCCGCGCCCTCACCGCCTCCGCCGCGGTCGCGTGGGCGTTCGCGGTGAGCGCGCTCGCGGCGTGGCTGCCGGCATTCCTCGAGCGGTCGCGCGGCATGCCGCGCCCGCTCGCGAGCGGCGGCGTCGGCGTGCTCGCCGTGCTGGTCGGGTTCGCGGGGCTCTGGGCCGGCGGACGCCTCGCCCGCGCCCTCGCCCCGCGGACCGCGACGCCGGACACCTGGGCCGCGGCCGCGACCTGCGGCGGCGCCGGCCTGCTCGCCCTCGGCGTCGTGACGGCGTGGCGCCCCGGCCTGTACCTGCCGGCGCTCCTCGGCGCGCTGCTCCTCGTCACCGCCGCGGCCGGACCGCTCGCCGGAGCGCTCCGCGCAGCCGTCCCGGAGGCCGATCGCGGCGCCCTCCTCCCCGCGGCGCTCCTCGCGATCGCGCTCGCAGACGCCGTCGCGCCGGTGCTCGTCGGCGCGCTCTCCGACCGGCTGAACTCGCTCGGCCGGGCGATGTTCCTCGTGCCGCTCGCGCTCCTCGCGGCCGGCGCGCTGCTCTCCGCGGCGGCGTCCGCCCGCGGCGACCCGCGCGATCAGCGGCCGAGCGCCTCGGCGTAGACCCGGAACAGGTCGTCCGCGATCACGTCGTCGCGGAAGCGCTCGGCGCGCGCGAGCCCGGCCTCGCGCCGGCGCGCGCGCTCCGCAGGATCCGAGAGGAGGCGGGCCAGCACCGCCCGCAGCTCGTCCGGGTCCGCGGGGTTCACGTAGACGGCGGCGTCGCCGCCGACCTCGGGGAAGACCCCGCCGCGGGTCGTCACCGACGGCGTCCCGGAGGTCATCGCCTCGAGGACGGGGATCCCGAACCCCTCGACGATGGACGGGTACGTCGCGACCGTCGCGAGCCGGTAGAGGGTCGCGATCTCCGTCATCGTGAGCCCGCGGAGGAGTCGCAGGCGGCCGCGGAGGCCGCTCTCCCGGGCGAAGGCCTCCACCTCCCGCGCGTACGCCGTCGGCCGGCCGACCGCGACGAGGTGGACCCCGTCGAGGCCCGCCACCGCGCGGGCGGTGAGGAGCAGGTTCTTCCGGCGCTCGATCGTGCCGACCTGCAGGACGAACGTCTCCGGGAGCTCGAGCCGGGCTCGCAGCGCCGCCTCGGCGGCGGGGTCGCGCGGCCCGCGGAAGGCGGGGTGGCAGACCTGGTAGACGATCCGGATCTTCGCAGGGTCGATCCCGTACCGCTCGACGAGATCGCGGCGCGTCTCGTCGCTCGCGGCGATGACGAGGCGCGCGCGGCGCGCCGCGCTCCGGAACTTCACCCGGTAGATGCTGCGGTCGACGGTCGCGTACAGCTCGGGGTGGCGCTCGAAGATGACGTCGTGGATGGTGACGACGGTCGCGATCCCCGTCCGCTCGATCCCGGTCGGCAGCTCGTTCGACAGGCCGTGGAAGAGGTCGATCCGGTCCCGCACGAGATCGCGCACCATCCCGGTCTGGCGCCAGAGCGAGGGGGCGATCCGCCCGACGATCCCGTCCGGCCCGCGCGCGATGGCAGCGGCGCCGCCCGCGTCGCGGTGGGGCGGGCGCGGCGTGTACGCGAGGTACGTGTACTCCGGGCGCCGCGCCTGCAGGATCCGCAGCACGTCGCGGCTATAATTGCCGAGCCCGGTCGCGTTGTGGAACGCGCGCTTCGCGTCGAACCCGAGCCGCATGGGAGGGGGGGAGCCTACACGCGGCGGGAGGGGCCCGGCAACGGCGCCCGCACGCGCACCCGCCGCGGAGTTAAGATGCGCGCCATGCCGGGACAGGATGGACCGGACGGCGAGGCGCCCGGGGGGCCCGAGGAACGGCTCGAGGCCGCACAGGTCGCGGCCCCGGAGGCCGCCGCCGCCGTTTCGCCGCGCCCGCCGCGACGCCCCGGCGCCGGCGGGCGAGCGGCCGTCGCGCTCGCGCTCATCGGCGCCGCCCTCCTGCTGGTGCTCGGGTTCGGCCTCGCCGCGCGCTGCCGCGGTGGAGGGCCTCCGGCCGCGGGAGCGGCCGACTCCGCCGCCGCCGCCGCCGGCGCGCCGGGCGGCGACGCGGTGCTCGCGCCGATCCAGGCCCGGCGCGACGCCGGCACCGGCGAGGAGGTCGCGCCGTTCTCCGGGTTCGCGCTGTCCATCGAGACGGACCCGCCCGGCGCGCTCGTCACCGTCGGCGGCGTCCCCCGCGGGGAGGCGCCGGTCCTGGCCGGCCTCGACTGCACGCCCGGCGAGCCGATCGCGGTCCGCGCCGAGCGGCGCGGCCGCCGCACCGCTCGCGCCACGGTGGCGTGCCGCCGGGACGCGCTCGTAAAGCTGACCCTCCGGCTCGGGAAGTAGGCGTGAAGGCGGAGCGGATCTTCTGCGCCTGCGCGCCGGGCCTGGAGCCGGTCCTCGCCGCGGAGCTCGCCCGGCTCGGTCTCGCCGCGCGCGCGACGCCCGGCGGCGCCGAGGCCGAGGGCGACGACGCGGCCGCGCGGGCGTGCCTCGCGTCGCGCGTCGCGGACGCGGTGCTGCTCCGGCTCTGGGAAGGCGGCGCCGACGAGCTCGGCCGGGCGAGGCGAGCGGTGGCCAGGCGCGCCGGGCCGCTGCCGCTCGTGACGCGCGCGGACGGAGGGCGCGCGACACTGTCCGTGGACGCGGCCGGCGCGCCGCTCTTCCGGCGCGGGTGGCGGGCGCGGATCGGCGCGGCGCCCCTGCGCGAGTCCCTCGCCGCGGCCCTCGTCCTCGCCCGCGGGTGGGACGGCGCCTCGCCCTTCCTCGACCCGATGTGCGGCTCGGGCACCATCGCCATCGAGGCCGCGCTGGTCGCCGCCCGCCGGGCGCCGGGCCTCGGCCGGACCTTCGCCCTCGAGTCCCTGCCCGGCCACGATCCGGCGCGGCTCGAGCGGCTGCGCGCGCGCCTCGCCGCCGAGGCGCGCCCGGTCGCGGTGCCGATCCACGCCTCGGACCGGAACGGCGGCGCGCTCCGCCTCGCGCGCAAGAACGCCGAGGCGGCGGGGATCGCGGGCGCGATCACCTTCGCGCGGGCGGACGCGGCGCAGGTCGTCCCGCCGCCGGGCCCGGGGCTCTGCGCGGTGAATCCGCCGTACGGGGTGCGCCTCGACGAGGACGCCGCCGCGGCGTGGCGAGCCCTCGCGGCGCTCTTCCCCCGCCTCGCCGGGTGGGACGTCACCGTCCTCGGCCCGGACCGGGGGTACGAGCGGCTGCTCCCCGCCGAGCCGGTGTCCGCGGTGCCGGTCTTGAACGGCGGGCTGAGGTGCCGGCTGCTCGTGTACCGACCCTGATGGTCTCCCCTGAACCGCCCCTCGTGGGGCGGGCTCGGGACCCCATCGGACCGTCCTGACGGGCAGGCCACCGGGTGCACGGGAACGCACATTGTGCCGTCATGTGGAGGGAGCTCGTCGCGCGTCTCGGCTCGAGGCGCCGCCCCCTGGCGGTGCGCGACCTCCTCATCCCGCGCCGCGCCCGGCTCGGTCCCCCCAAGATCGACGTCTCGCGGGTGGGCCACCGGTTCGCGAACCTCGTCGCGCTGCAGGACGTGAACGTGTCGGTCCACCCCGGCGAGTTCGTCTGCCTCGTGGGGCCGTCCGGCTGCGGGAAGACCACCCTGCTCTACGCCCTCGCGGGCCACATCTCGCCGAGCGGCGGGCACATCTCGGTGGACGGCGTGCAGGTGAGAGGGCCGGGCCCGGACCGCCTGCTCGTCTTCCAGGAGCCGGCGCTCTTCCCCTGGCTCACCGTCCGCCAGAACCTCGTGTTCGCGCTGCGCGCCCGCGGCCGTTCCCGTGGCGACGCCGACGAGCGAGCGCGCGCATACGTCCGGCTCGTCCACCTCGAGGGCTTCGAGGAGACGCTCCCGCACCAGCTCTCGGGCGGGATGCGGATGCGCGTCCAGCTCGCTCGCGCCCTCGCGATGGATCCGGCCGTGCTCCTGATGGACGAGCCGTTCGCGGCGCTCGACGCGCAGACCCGCAGCCACATGCACGAGCTCCTGCAGCGGATCTGGCTCCGCGACCGGAAGACGGTCGTGTTCGTCACGCACGACGTCCGCGAGGCGCTGCTCCTCGGCGACCGCGTGGTGGTGATGGCCGCCCGGCCCGGTCGCGTGCTGCAGGATCTCGAGGTCCACCTGCCGCGCCCGCGCGATCCCGATGATCCCGCGCTCGTCGAGATGTCGCGCCGGATCCGCGACGAGCTGCGCCGGGCGGAGGAGGCGGGCGAGGCCCGCACGGCACCCGCGGAGGCACCCGATGCGCGACCTGGTCCGGACGGCGACCTTCCTCCTCGTCCCGCTGCTCCTGTGGGAGCTCCTCTCTAGGTTCGGCCCGTGGCCGCGCTGGCTCTTCCCGGGCCCCGTGGCGGTCGCGGGCAGCATCGGGCAGCTCGCCGGCGACGGCCGGCTCGGCGCCGCCACGGCGCGGTCGCTCTCGCGCCTCGCCCAGGGCTACGCGATGTCCGCGTCGATCGGCGTACCGCTCGGCATCGCGATGGCGCGGAGCACGCTCGTGCAGCAGGCGCTCCGGCCCGCCGTGCTCGGGCTCCAGGCGCTCCCGTCCATCTGCTGGCTGCCCCTCGCGGTGCTCTGGTTCGGCCTCTCGGAGACCGCCATCCTCTTCGTGGTCGTGATGGGCTCGCTGCTCGCCGTCGCGATCGCCACGGAAGACGGCGTCTCCGGGATCGACCCGGTGCTGCTCCGCGCAGCCGGGACGCTCGGCATCCGCGGGCCGCGCTTCGTCCTCGGCGTGCTCCTCCCCGCGGCGCTCCCCGGCATCCTCACGGGGCTGAAGCTCGGGTGGAGCTTCGCGTGGCGCGCGCTCATGGCGGGGGAGCTGCTCTTCGTGGCCGGCGGCCTCGGCCAGCTCCTCTCGCAGGGGCGCGAGCTGCTCGACGCGGCGCAGGTCATGGGCGTCATGATCTGCATCGTCGCGATCGGCGTCGCTGTCGATCAGGTGGTGTTCCGGTTCCTCGAGCTGCGGGTCCGCCGCCGCTGGGGGCTCGTCGAGGCGGCCTGAGCGACCGTCGCCCCGGAGGTCTCGAATGCGCCGCCCGGTCCTCGCGCTCGCCCTCGCCGCGCTCGCCCTCGCCGGCTGCAAGCTGCGCGGCGCGCCCGCCGGCGGTCCCTTCCGGCTCGGCTACTTCCCGAACGTCACGCACGCGCAGGCGCTGGTGGGCGTCGCGGACGGAACGCTCTCCCGGGCGCTCGAGGGGAGGCTCGTGTCGCGGGTCTTCAACGCGGGCCCGGCGGCGATGGAGGCGCTCGTGGCCGGCGACCTCGAGGCCACGTACGTCGGCCCCGGCCCCGCCGCGATCGCCTTCCTCCGGACGCACGGCGAGGCGATCCGCGTCATCGCCGGCGCAGCCTCGGGCGGCGCGGTCCTCGTCGTGAAGGACGCGCGGACCGCGGCGGACCTCGCCGGGAAGCGCGTCGCGTCCCCGCAGCTCGGGAACACGCAAGACGTGGCGCTCCGGACGTGGCTGCGGGCGAACGGCCTCGCCGCGGGCGACGGCCCGGGGCAGGTGAACGTGACGCCGCTCTCGAACCCCGACATCCTCTCGCTCTTCGCGCGAGGTGAGCTCGCCGGCGCCTGGGTCCCCGAGCCGTGGGGCGCGCGCCTCGTCGCCGAGGCCGGCGGCCGGATCCTCGTGGACGAGCGGACGCTCTGGCCCGACGGGCGCTTCCCGATCACGGTCCTCGCCGTGTCGGTCCGCGCGCTCGAGGCCCGGCGCGCGGAGATCCTCGCCCTCCTCCGCGCGCACGTGGAGCTCACGCGCCGGTGGCAGCGCGACCGCGACGCGTTCGCCGCGGCCGCGAACGCCGCGTACGCGACGCTCGCGGGGAAGCCGCTCCCCTCGCACGTCCTCGCGGACGCCTTCTCCCGGCTCGAGCCCCTGGCCGATCCGCTCGCGCCCCAGCTCGCGGAGCTGGCGCGGCGCGCGCAGGCCCTCGGCTTCGCCCCGGCGGGCGACGTTTCGGGTATCGTGGACGGCCGCCCCCTGCAGGAGCTCGCCGAGCGATGACCACCGCCACGAGTGCCCGCCTCCCCGCCGCGCTCCTCGCGCTCGTCCTCGCGGTGCTGGCCTGGTCCGGCCTCGCGCCGAAGGACCGCGGGACGTGGCTCATGGAGGTCGCGCCCGTCCTCCTCGCGCTCCCCGTGCTCGTCGCGACGCGGCGGCGGTTCCCGCTCTCGCCGCTCCTCTACGTGCTCGTGGCGCTCCACGCGGCGGTGCTGTGCATCGGGGGCCGGTACACCTACGCGGAGGTCCCGCTCGGCTTCTGGCTCCGGGACGCGCTCGGGCTCGCGCGGAACCACTACGACCGCCTCGGCCACGTGATGCAGGGGTTCGTGCCCGCCCTCGTCGCGCGCGAGGTGCTGCTCCGGACCTCGCCGCTCCGCCCCGGGCGGTGGCTGTTCACGCTCTGCACGAGCGTCGCGCTGGCGATCTCGGCGCTGTACGAGCTCGTGGAGTGGCTCGCCGCGGTCCTGCTGGGCCAGGGCGCGGACGCGTTCCTCGGCACGCAGGGCGATCCCTGGGACACGCAGTGGGACATGTTCATGGCCCTCTGCGGCGCGGTCGCGGCGCAGCTCCTGCTGGCGCGGGTACAGGACCGCCAGCTCGCGCGCCTCGGCGTCGTGCCCGGCGCGCCCTCCCCGGAGCGACGGGCGGCGTGATCCGCCCGGCGTCCATCGCGCTCGCGGCGCTGCTCCTCGGCGGGTGCGCCACGTTCCACCCGCGGCCCGCGCCGGAGGGGCCCGGCGCCGGCGCGCCCTCCGCCGCGGCCGCGGCGACGCACGAGGCCACGGGAGACGACGCCGGGCCGGACGAGGACGAGACCGGCGAGGACGCCACCACGGACGCAGGCGCGGACGCGCCGGGCGCCGGCGAGGACGCGCGGCCGGGCGACGAGCGCGAGCCCGGCGCCCGCGCCGGGGACGACGCCGAGCCCGCGCCCGAGGATCCGGCCCTCGCCCGGGCGCGCCAGCGGATCCTGGCGGCCGCGCGACGCCGCCTCGGCACGCGCCCCGCGCTCGACTGCTCCGGCTTCGTGCTCGACGCGTATCGCGCCGCCGGGCTGGGGATCCGGCTGGGGCCGGGCCGCTCGCGGTCCGAGTCGCTGCACGACGCGAGCCACGACGTGGCTCGGCCCCGCCCCGGCGACCTCGCGTTCTTCCACGACACCTACGACCGCAACCACGACGGCCGGCGGAACGACCTCTACACGCACGTCGCCCTGGTCGAGTCCGTCGAGGGAGACATCGTCACGCTGCTGCACCGCGGCGCGCGCGTCGAGCGGATCCGGATGAACCTCGCCCGGCCGTCGGATCCGGCCGCGAACGGGATCCTCCGGATCCACCGGCTCCGCGACGCACCCGGGACGAGGTACCTGGCAGGCGAGCTCTTCGCCGCCTTCGGGGAGTTGCTCGAAGGGGAGTTCACGCAGACGTTGCAGGGAGGGCACGCCATCGAGGCACGGGCGCGCCACCCTGCACCGCGATGAGCGAACCGAGCGATCGAGGACCGGAGCTGCCGGGCGTCGAGGGGGCCATCGCCGTGGACGCGGACGGCGTCGTGGTCCGCGAGGGCCGGCTGCGGCGGATCCTCTCCTTCGACGAGGCGCTGCTCGTGTCGGTGCAGCGGTTCCGGGGTCCGTGCCGGACGGTGATCGCCCGGGCGCTCACCGCGGTCGGCGACGGGAAGGGCTGGACGGCGATCGGCGTCGCGTGCTTCGCGACCTCCACGCCGCGCGGCAGGCACCTCGGCCTGCGGATCGGCGCCGGGACGATCCTCGCGACGCTGCTCTCGCAGGCGCTGAAGCGCAGCCTCACGCGCGCCCGCCCCGACAGCGCCATCGCCGGGTTCGAGGCGCTCGCCGCGAACCCGGACCGGTTCTCGTTCCCGTCCGGCCACACCTCGGCCGCGTTCGGCGTGGCGGTGGCGCTCGCGGACGAGCCGTACGGGATCGGGCCCTGCGCGCTGCTCCTCGCGGTGGGGATCGGCCTCTCGCGCGTCTACCTGGGGGCGCACTACCCGCTCGACGTCGGCGCGGGCGCCCTCCTCGGCGTGTTCGCGGGGCTCGCCGCGCGCCTCCTCGTCTCCTGAGGACGCGCCCGCCGCGCGCCCGCGGCGCCTCGCCGGCGTCCGGGCGGACACCGGCGGCGATGCGCATCCGTCAGTGACGGGAGGCACACACATGATGAGGCGCATCATTCAGGCGGCGCTCGCCGCCCTGCCCGCCTTGGCCCTCGCGCAGGCGGGAACGACCGGCACCGGGCCCGGCGTCGGCACCACCGGCTCGACCGGCACCACCGCGGGCGCGGCCGGCAGCGCGACGCCCGGCACGACGACCACCCCGGGGACCTCGACCACCGCGCAGTCCTGCCCGCCGGGCACCGTGCCCGACACGAGCCTCGGCGCCACCGGCTCGACCTCGACGGGGACGGGAACGACGGGCGCGACCGCGACCGGCGGGACGGGCAGCTCCGCGACGACCACGGGCGCCGTCCACTGTGTCGTCCCCGGCGCGACCGGGACGAGCGGCGTGGGCTCGCCCGGCACCGGGAGCGGCACGCCGGGCACGGCGGGCACCACGACGATGCCTGGCACGGCCGGAACCACGACGCCAGGCGCGGCGACCGGCACCGGAGCGTCGACGGGGACGGGGACGGGAGCGGTCACCCAGCCCGCCCAGCCCGCCGCGCCGGGCGGAGGCAGGTGAGGGGCACGAGCTCGGGAGCGACCGGAACGGTGGGCGGCGCGAGCGGGCCGCGACCACGGCGGACGTGAGCTACCTGGCCGTCGCAGGCAGCCGAGCCGCCCCGACGGTCCGCGCACCGCGCGTCTACTGCAGGGTCGAGATGTCGCCCCGCGGACGGTAGCGCGCGCGAGAGCACGGGCGGCCGCCGAGCGGCGCCACCTCCACGTCACCGGGCTCCGCCACGCCATCGCCCTCCAGCTCCGCGACGAACAGCTCCATCGCCTCGCCGGCGTCCCAGGCACGGACGTGGGCGAGGCGCCGCTCGGAAAGGGAATCGAACGTGCAGGCGTAGAAGGTTTCGCGCATCCGGAGTCTCCGTGGAACGGCGGCGACACTCCTAACCCGGAACCGCCGCTCGAGCGGGACGTCATGGGCGAGTTCACGAAATCGTCACGCGGCGGCCGGGCGGCACTCCGCTCGGCCTCCGGCCCGTGCAACGACCGAAGAGGATGGCGCACGCACCGGCCGCCGGCGATGGCATCCCCCGTCCGCGCAAGCGCGGACGCGAACCTGCGACCTACTCGTGAGGAGTACCTTCGAGCGCCCGGCTCCTCGGGTGCCGGATGTCGGTCCCGCGGACCATGTAGACGACCATCTCCGCCAGGTTCGTCGCGTGGTCGCCGAAGCGCTCGAGGTGCTTCGCGGCGAACATGATGGCCGTCGCGCGCCGGATGTTCCGCGAGTCCTCCATCATGAGCCCGAGCAGGTCGTTGAAGATCTTGAGGTACAGCGTGTCGAGCAGGTCGTCGCCGCGCATCACCTCCTCCGCCTTCTCGACGTCCCGGGTCACGAACGCGTCGAGCGCCTTCTTGAGCTGCGCCTCGGAGAGATCGGCGAGCTTCGACAGGTCGTGCAGGGGGCCGAGCGCCGGCGCCTGGTTCAGGTCGATGGCGCGCTCGGCGATGTTCACGGCGAGGTCGCCCATCCGCTCGAGGTCGGTCACGATCTTGAGGGCGGTGGTGACGAAGCGGAGGTCGGACGCGGCGGGCTGGCGGAGGGCGAGGACGCGCCGGCAGGCACCGTCGATGTCCACCTCCATCCTGTTGATCTCGCGGTCCTTGAGCTTGATGTCCTCTGCGAGCGCGGTGTCGCGCTCGGTGACCGCACGGACGCTCGCCGCGATGGCGCGCTCGACGAGCCCGCCCATCTCGAGGAGGCGATCGCGGATCCCCTTGAGCTCCGCCTCGTAGGACTTGTCGGTGTGGGTCGTGGGCATGATCGTCTCCGCCGCTCCGGCGCGCTCGGCGAGGCTACCCGAACTTCCCGGTGACGTAATCCTCGGTTCGCTGCTCGCGCGGGTTCGTGAAGATCTGCTCGGTCGGCCCGACCTCGATGAGATCGCCCATGTAGAAGAAGGCGGTCTGGTCCGACACGCGAGCGGCCTGCTGCATGTTGTGGGTGACGATGGCGATGGTGTAGCTGGCCTTCAGCTCGTGGATGAGGTCCTCGATCTTCGCCGTCGCGATCGGATCGAGCGCGCTCGCCGGCTCGTCCATGAGCAGCACCTCCGGCTCGACGGCGAGCGCCCGCGCGATGCAGAGCCGCTGCTGCTGCCCGCCGGAGAGCGAGAGCGGCGAGGCCTTCAGGCGGTCCTTCACCTCGTCCCACAGCGCCGCCTGGCGGAGGCACCGCTCGACGATGACCTCGTGATCGCCGCCCATCCCGTTGAGCCGCAGCCCGGACGCCACGTTGTCGAAGATGGACATGGTGGGGAACGGGTTCGGCCGCTGGAAGACCATCCCGACGCGCCGGCGAAGGGACACCGGATCCACGTCGCGGCCGTGGACGTCCTGGCCGTCGAGGCGGATGGTGCCCTCGATCCGCGCGCCGGGCGTGAGCTCGTGCATGCGGTTGAGGCAGCGCAGGAACGTGGACTTCCCGCAGCCCGACGGCCCGATGATCGCCGTGACCGACAGGGCCGGGATCGTCGTCGTGACCGAGTGGAGCACATGGCTGCTGCGGAAGTAGGCCTGGAGGCCTTCCACAGCGATCTTCGGAGGGGCCGCGCTCATCGCTGCTCCCGCAGGTGGCTGGTCCGCATCAGGAACCGCGCGGCCAGGTTCAGCCCGCCGACGAGGATGAGGAGCACGAGGGCGGCGGTCCAGGCCTTCTGGTGCCAGTCCTCGTAGGGGCTGATCGCGTAGTTGAAGATCTGCACGGTGAGCGACGCGGTGGGCTGGTCCGGAGCGAAGTTCCAGTACTGGTTGTTGAGCGCGGTGAAGAGCAGGGGCGCCGTCTCGCCGGCCGCCCGGGCGACGGCGAGGAGGACGGCGGTGACGATCCCGCCCAGCGCCGTGCGGAGGACGATGCGGAGCGAGGTCTTCCACTCGGGGACGCCGAGCGCGAGCGAGGCCTCGCGGAGCGCGCCCGGCACGAGCCGGACGAGCTCCTCGGTGGCGCGGGCCAGGGTCGGCACCATGAGGAGGGCGAGAGCGATGGCGCCGGCGAGGCCGGAGAAGCGCCTCATCGGCACGACGATGAGGCCGTACGCGACGATGCCGATGACGATGGACGGGACGCCGCCGAGGACCTCGGCGGTGAAGCGGACGAGGCGGCCGAACGGGCGGTCGCCGTGCTCGGCGAGGAACACGCCCGCGCCGATCCCGAGCGGCAGGCCGATGAGCGACGCGAGCCCGACGAGGAACAGCGTGCCGAGGAGCGCGTTGCCGACGCCGCCGCCGGGCTCGCCGACGGGCGTGGGCAGGTGCGTGAAGAAGGTCCACGAGAGGCCGGCCGCGCCCCTCGAGACGACCAGCCAGAGCAGCGACGCGAGCGGCACGAGTGCGACCAGCACCGAGGCGCCGGCGAGGGCGATCATGACGACGTTGACCGTCCGGCGCCACGTGAGCCGGTTCACGCGATCCTCCCGGCCGACCCCTGGACGCGGTGCACGAGGAGTCGCGCGACCGCGTTCAGCACGATGCTCAGGCCGAACAGCACGAGCCCGAGCCCCGCCAGCGCGGCGAGGTGCTCCGGGGAGGCGGCCTCGGCGAACTCGTTCGCGATGACCGACGGCAGGGAGTAGCCCGGCGCGAGCAGCGAGGCGTGGATCTCGGGCGAGTTCCCGATGACCATCGTCACCGCCATCGTCTCGCCGAGGGCCCGCCCGAGCCCGAGGAGGGCGGCGCCCATGATGCCGCCGCGGGCGTACGGCAGGATCGCCATCCGGATCGCCTCCCAGCGCGTCGCGCCGAGCGCGAGGGCGCCCTCGCGCAGCGGTGGCGGCACCGTCTTCAGCACCTCGGTCGTCACCGATGAGATCGTCGGCAGGATCATCACGGCGAGGATCAGGCCGGCGCCGAGGTACCCGAGACCGACGGAGGGCCCCTTGAACAGCGGCAGGAAGCCCAGGGTGTGGACGAGCGCCGGCTCCAGCGAGCCGCGGAGCCAGGGGACGAGGACGAACAGGCCCCAGAGCCCGTACACCACGCTGGGGATCGCGGCGAGCGTCTCCACCAGGAAGGAGACGATCGGCCGGGCGCGCGCCGGCGCGAACTCGACCATGAACACCGCGAGCCCGACCGAGACCGGCAGCGCGACCACCATCGCGACGGCGCTCGTCACGAGCGTCCCGTAGATGAAGGGGAGCGCGCCGAACGAGGAGGCGACCGGATCCCAGTCCTGGCCCGCGAGGAAGCGCGGGATGGAGATCAACCCGGCGAGGGGACGGGACAGGCCGAACAGCGACCACACGATCACGCCGGCGATGAGCAGCACGGCGCCACCGAGCGCGACCAGCACGGTCGCCCAGACCCGGTCGCCGGCGTTTCCGAACCGTCGCGACCGGGCGATGGACGGCGTCACGGAGAGCTGGGCGCCGGTGATCTCGGCGGGGCTGGGCACGGGTGGGGAACCCTCTCTGTCGGTCGGTCGCGGGCTCGGGCGCCCCGGAAGATGCATGGTCATCGGGACCTGGCGACGTCCTGCACCGTGAACCGGCTGCGCGGCCCGGTCGCCGAACGCGCGCCGTTATAGGCCCCGCCGTGTGACGATCCGGTGACGACCCGGTAGCGATTCGGATCGACCAGGCATCGCCCGGGGACGCGCCGTCAGCGGGCGGCCTGGATCGCTACGGGCTTGCCCAGCACGGTGAGGGACTTGAGCTTCGCCTCGACCTTCGCGACCACCGCCTTCGGCAGGGGAGCGTACTCGAGCGGCTCCGCGAACCGCTGCCCGTCGTGTACCGCCCACCAGAGGAAGTTCACGACCGCCGCACCCTTCGCGGCGTCCTGCTGATCGCGCGGCACGAGGATGTAGGTGAACGAAGCCATCGGGTACGCATCCTTGCCAGAGGCGTTCGTGATCGAGACCCGGAAGTCGTCCGGCATCGCCACGCCCGCGGCGGCGCTCGAGGTGGACTGCATCGTCGCCTTCACGAAGACGCCGTCCTTGTTCTGGAGCTCGGCCATCGGGAGCTTGTTCTGGTTGGCGTACGCGAGCTCCACGTATCCGATCGCGCCGGGGGTCTGCTTCACGAGGCCCGTGACGCCCTCGTTGCCCTTCGCGCCGAGCCCGGCGGGCCACTTCACGCTCGTGGACGCGCCGACCTTCTCCTTCCACTCCGGGGAGACCTTCGACAGGTAGTCCGTGAAGATGTTGGTCGTACCGGAGCCGTCGGACCGGTGGATCACGGCGATGTCCGTGTCGGGCAGCTTCACGCCGGGGTTCACCTTGGCGAGCGCGGGATCGTTCCACTTCGTGATCTTGCCGAGGTAGATCCCGGAGAGCGTCTCCGGGGTCAGGCGCAGCTGCGTGATCGGAGCGTTGTAGGTGACCACCACCGCCCCGAGGACGGTCGGGATGTGGACGGTCCCGGGCGCCGCCGCGAGCTGCGCGTCCTTCATCGGAGCGTCGGACGCGCCGAAGTCGACCGTCCTGTTCGTGATCTGCTGGATGCCGCCGCCCGAGCCGATCGACTGGTAGTTGAACTGGAGATCGGGGTTGAGCTTGTTGTACTCGGAGAACCACTTCGAATAGAGCGGGAACGGGAAGGTCGCGCCGGCGCCGGTGACGAGGAGCTTGTTCGCGGCGGACGCGGTCCCGGCGACCGCGAGCGCTGCGACGAGGAGGAGCTTCTTCATTGTCGGAGTGTCCTTTGGTTGGCTTTCGCGGCGCTATGTACGCCCGGCCGTGTGACGGTGGTGTGGCGATGCCGCGACGTTTGCCGATCCGCCGCTGCGTGTAACGGGCGACCGCCCTCGCGCGCGCGTTCATCGGCCGCGCCCACACCCTGGCCGCGCCCGCCCGCGTCGAAGTTGCCCAAGCGTAACGAGCGCCTCACCGGTCCGCCCCGGACGGGGTTCAGCTTGCGCGTGCGCCGGCCACACGAGCCGGGGCCCGGACGCCCCAGCGCCCGGGACGACAGGGGCGGCCTCCGCCGCCCGGGAGACACGCTCGACCATGAGATTCACGACCGCCGCAGCACTCGTCGCCCTCGGCCTCGCGGGCACCGCCCGCGCCCAGGCCACCCCCGACACGACGGCCCCCGCGGCCCCCGCGGCGCCCGCCGCGCCCACGAGCCCCACCGTCGACGCCGCCGCCCCCGCCCCCGCCCCGAAGGCGGCCACCCCGAAGACGGTCGTCTCCGGGAAGATCTACGCCGACTACACGTACCGCCAGAACATGGACGACGGCCGCGACGTCTCGGCCGACAAGGGCGTCGGCACCTCGCTCGACGTGAAGCGCTTCTACCTCGGCGTCGACCACACGTTCGACGAGGTGTGGCGCGCCCGGATCCGGACCGACATCGGCAACCTGACCAACGGGAAGTTCGACGTGTTCGTGAAGCACGCGTACCTCGAGGCGAAGGTCGCGCCGGAGCTCGGCGTGAAGGCCGGCGCCGCGGATCTCCCCTGGGTGCCGTTCGTCGAGGATCTCTACGGGTTCCGCTACGTCGAGAACGTGCTCACCGATCGCGTGAAGCTCGCCACCTCGGCGGACTGGGGTCTCCACGCGGGCGGCAAGCTCGCCGGCGGCCTGGTGGACTACGCCGTGTCGGCGGTGAACGGCCGCGGCTACGGCGATCCGACCCGCACGCGCGCCCCGGCGGTCGAGGCGCGCCTCGCCCTCGTCCCGGTGAAGGGGCTCACGCTCGCCGTCGGCGGGCAGACCGGGTACCTCGGCCAGAACGTCGTCGGCACGGCGACGCCCAACAAGGCCCAGCGCGCCGACGCGCTCGTCGCGTGGGTCGGCGGCGGCGCCCGGGTGGGCGTCTCCGGCTTCGTCGCGAAGAACTACGACAAGGCGATCGTCACGGGCACGGCCCCGACCGACAAGGCGATCGGCGGCTCCGCCTGGGCATCGTACGAGATCGTGCCGGCGCTCACGCTCTTCGCGCGCGCCGACTACGTGCAGCCGAAGAAGGACACGAGCTCGGACCTGAAGGACGTCTACGTGAACGGCGGCATCCAGTACGAGCCGGTCAAGCCCGTCGACCTCGCGCTCGTCTACAAGCGCGAGCAGGTGAAGTCGGGCACGCTCTCCACCTCGAACGGGACGATCGGGTCCACCGTCGCCGGCGAGAAGGGCACCTACGACGAGGTCGGCCTCTTCGCGCAGCTCTCGTTCTAGGACGGCTCGGCGTCGAGCAACGGGGTCGGTCCCTCGCGGGGCCGACCCCGTTCGCTTTCGGAGGTGACCGCCGTCGCGGGTGACCCGCGGCTCGCGGGACGCCGGGCACCGGCGCCGGTGGGTCAAACCGCGGGGAGCCGCACCCAGAACCGCGACCCGCCGGCGCCGCTCTCGACCCCGATCTCGCCGCCCATGCCCTGGACGAGGTGCTTCACGATCGCGAGGCCGAGGCCGGTGCCGCCCGCCTCGCGGGAGCGTCCGGCGTCGACGCGGTAGAACCGCTCGAAGATCCGCTCCAGGTGGTGCCGCTCGATGCCGGGGCCGGTGTCGACGACCGAGATGATCCAGTCGTTCCCCTCGCGCGCGGCGCGGATCGCGACGCTGCCCTCGGCGGTGTACTTCACGGCGTTGTCCACGAGGTTCACGAGCACCTGCTCGAGCGCGCGGGGGTCGGCGCGGACGATCGTGCCCTCCGGTACCTCGCTCCGCAGCGCGAGCCCCTTCTCGCGCGCCGCCACCACCGCGGGCTCGAGCGCCTGGCGCGCGAAGGGCGCGGCGTCGACGGGTGCGACCTCGAGCGTCCACTGCTTCGACTCGATCCTGGAGAGGTCGAGGAGGTCCTGCGTGAGGCGGGAGAGCCGGTCGGCCTGCCGCGCGACGATCTCGACGAACCCGTGCGCGGCGGTGGCATCGTCCATCGCCCCGGAGAGCAGCGTCTCGGCGGCGGCGCGGATCGCGGAGATCGGGGTCCGGAGCTCGTGGCTCGCGTTCGCCACGAAGTCGCGGCGGGTCGCGGCGGCGCGCTTCGCCTCGGTGACGTCGCGGAGGAGGACGAGCACCTCGCCGCGGAGCAGCGGCGAGAGGTGGGCGAGGTACGTCCGGCGCTGGATGGTGAGCTCGAGGCGCCGGGCGGTGCCCTCGAGCGCCCGCCGCACCGCCTCGTGCAGCTCCGCGGAGCGCGTGATCTCGAGGGGGGTCAGCCCCGCGGCCCGCCCCGTCGCCGCGAGCGTGTCGAACGCGGCGTTCGAGGCCCGGACCCAGCCCTCCTTGGAGACGAGCGCGGCGGCGTCGGGGAGCGCCGCGAGCAGCTCCTGCTCGGCGGGACCGCGGACCGTCGCGAACCGCCGGAGCTCCCGCTGCGCGAGCAGCTCCTCGAGCTCGCGCACGTCGCGCCCGAGGTCGGCCCGCGGCCCGCCGGCGAGCTCCTCGCGGAGCGCGCGGATCGCGGCGGCGAGCGGGGTCCGGCCGAGCATCCCGCCCTCACCTCTTCTCGCTCGGGTCCACCAGTCGATAACCGACTCCCCGGACGGTCTCGAGGAGGTCCCGCCCGGACCCCAGCTTCTCACGGAGCCGCTTCACGTGGGTGTCGACGGTGCGCGTCTCCACCTCCGACGACATGTCCCACACGTCCTCGAGGAGCTGCTCCCGCGACTGCACGCGCCCGAGCCGCGACATGAGCGTGAGGAGCAGCTTGAACTCGAGGGGGGTGAGCGGGATCTCGACGCCGTCCGCGAACGCCCGGTGGGCGTCGACGTCGATGCGGATCGGCCCCACCGACTCCGGCGGCCGCTCCGCCGGGCCGCCGGCGCCGCGGCGCAGCACCGCCTTCAGCCGCAGGACCAGCTCGCGGACGCTGAACGGCTTCGTCACGTAGTCGTCCGCGCCGAGCTCGAACCCGACGACGCGATCGACCTCCTCGCCCTTGGCGGTGAGCATCACGACCGGCACGTGCCTCGTGCGCGCGTCCGACTTGATGCGCCGGCAGACCTCGGTCCCGGAGACGTCCGGGAGCATCACGTCGAGCAGCACGAGGTCGGGGACGCGCCGCCGCAGGTGGGCGAGCGCCTGCTCGCCGGTCGTCGCGAGGAGCGTCTCGAACCCGGCCGCGCGGAGGTTGAAGTCGACCAGCGAGAGGAGATCGCGCTCGTCGTCCACCAGGAGTACGGACGTCACGGACCCACCTTAACGCACGGGGATGTGTCGACCGGATGGCCCGTTTGCGACGGAATCGTGACGTCGCCGCCCGCCCCGCGCCCGCGTGACGCCCCCGCCCGTCCCGCCCGGGGTAGGATGGCGCCGATGCGCCTCCTCCTCCTCGTCCTCGCGGCGGCGGCCGCCGCCTGCGCGGCGCCCCGCGCGGCCGCGCCCGAGCCGCCGCCGGCAGCCGACGCCACGGTGCTGCGAGCCGCGGAGCTCGCCCGCGTGCGGTGCCTCCTCGTCGCGCCGTTCGAGAACGCGTCGGACACCCCGCTCGCGGCGGAGGCCGCGACCTCGGCGATCCTGTCCGGCGTGGACGCCGCCCGCACGCGGGTGTTCCCGGTCGCCGAGCTCCGCGCGCTGTTCCGGGACACGCCGCTCGAGCTGCCCGAGGGCGTCTCGCCGAGCCTCGCGCTCGAGCTCGCCGGGATCCTCGGGGCGGACGCGGCGCTGCACGGCGCGGTCGAGGGGCGGTCGAAGGGGTCCGACCCCGCGCTCGTCGTGAGCGTGCGGCTCGCGCTCTCGCCGCAGCGCGAGCTGCTCTTCGCCGCGTCCGCGCCCGTCCGGCCCGCGCCGGGCGAGCGGACCGAGGCCGCCGTCCGGCGCACGATCCTCGAGACGGCGCAGCCGATGCTCGCGCGGCTCGGGGATCCGGGGCGCAAGCGCTGCTTCGATGCCGAGCGGACCCGGGCCCTCCGGGCGCTCGCGGTCGCCGAGGCGCGCGCCGCCCAGCCGGCCCCGCCGCCCCCGCCGCAGGTCGTGGAGCGCCCCGCGCCCGCGCGCCCGCAGCCGAGGACGCCGCGACAGGTGGAGTGGGCGAGGCGCCTCGGCGGCGCGGGCCGCTTCGTGGCCGAGGACGTGACGTTCGCCTCCCGCACCGCGCAGCTCCAGCGCGACGCCGGCCTCGCCGATCTCGCGGTCGCGCTCTCCGCCTCATCCGACGTGAAGGCGCGGATCGAGGCCTTCGTGGACTCGTCCAGCGATCCCGAGGGAGACGCGAAGCTCTCGGCGGCGATGGCGCAGGCCGCCGTGCAGCGGCTCGTCGACCTCGGAGTTGCCCGCGAGCGCCTGAGCTGGGCGGGGCGCGGCGGCGAGAGCCCGCTCCTGCCGAACTTCACCGTCCGTGGAAGAGCGGCCAACCGGCGTATCGAGATCGTGGGGCTCCGTTAGCGCACCTCGCGCCTTGACACCGCGCATGCCCGTGTACTCCTGTCGGGGAGCATCCGCGACAGTGGAACCGATCCTCCCGAGCAGGGCCTCCGAGCCCCGTAAGCCGGCCGCCTCACGCGCCCCGGCGCCCACGCCCGTCCCCACGGCCGAGGCAGCCCGCCCCGGGGCGCTCTCGCTCACGCCGGCGGGCTGGCTGGTGAGCGCGTTCGGGATGATCCTGTGCGTGGGTGCGGGTGACTACCTCACCCGCAGCGACGTGTCGCTCATCCTCTTCTACCTGGCCCCCATCGGGTTCGGGACCTGGTTCGCCTCCCTCCGCGGCGGGATCGTCCTCTCGTTCGCGAGCGCCGGCGTCTCCACGGGCGCCGACGTCCTGTACCGCTTCCAGCACACGCCGGCCGACCTCGCGCTGCCCACGCTGGTCTGGAACGGGCTCATGCTCCTCGGCACCTCCCTCGCGCTCGTGCTGGTGCTCGGCGCGCTCAAGGGTCGCCTCGAGGGCGAGGAGCTGCTCGCGCGGACCGACGCGCTCACGCAGATCGCGAACCGCCGGGCGTTCTTCGAGGCCGCGAGCCTCGAGCTCGAGCGCGCGCGGCGCCACGGGCGCCCGCTCACCATCGCCTACGTCGATCTCGACGACTTCAAGCTCGTGAACGACCGGCTCGGCCACGCCGAGGGCGACGCGCTCCTCGTCACCGTCGCCCAGACGCTCCGCCACGCGACCCGCGCCGTCGACGCCGTGGCGCGGCTCGGGGGCGACGAGTTCGGCCTCCTCCTGCCCGAGGCCGACGCGGCCATGGCCGAGGCGCTCCTCGCCCGGCTCCGCGCGACGCTCCTCGCCGCCGTCGAGCGGCACGGCGGCTGGAACGTCGGGTTCTCCATCGGGGCGGCGGTGTTCCTCGCCCCGCCCGCCAACGTGGACGAGCTGACCGCCCGCGCGGACGAGCTCATGTACCTCGCGAAGCGCCACGCGAAGGGCTCGATCCGCATCGGCGTGTTCGAGGACGCGTCCTCCTTCCTGGCGGGCGGCGAGGCCTGAACGTGAGGTTCTTCGCCACCTGCGCCAAGGGCACCGAGGGCGCCCTCCGCCGCGAGCTCGTCGCGCTCGGCCTCGGCCGCGTCCGCGGCGACCGCGGGGGGGTCGCGTTCGAGGGGCCGATGGAGGCCGGGCTCCGCGGGTGCCTCCACGCCCGCACGGCGATGCGGATGCTGCTCGAGCTCGGCCGCTTCCCGGCGCCGACCGCGGACGCGCTCTACGAGGGCGTCCGCGCGCTCGACTGGGAGCCGTGGATCGAGCTCCGCACCACCCTCGCCGTGGAGGCGACGGTGTCGTCGTCGGCCATCACGCACTCGGGGTTCGCCGCGCTCAAGGTGAAGGACGCCATCGTGGATGCGCTCCGCGAGCGGCACGGCGCCCGCCCGGACGTCGATCCGAAGGACCCCGACGTCCGCGTCGTGCTCCACCTCGCGCGCGGCGAGGCCGCGCTCTCCCTCGACCTCGCCGGGAGCCCGCTCCATCGGCGCGGCTACCGCGCCGCGATGACGGAGGCCCCGCTCAAGGAGACGCTCGCGGCCGCGGTCCTGCTCCTCGGCGGCGTCGACCCGGAGCGCCCGTTCGTCGATCCCATGGCCGGCTCCGGCACCCTCGCCATCGAGCACGCGCTCCGCGCGCGCCGGATCGCTCCCGGGCTGGGCCGGGCCTTCGGGTTCCAGCGCTGGCCGGGGTACCGCGGCACCATCCAGTCCGCCTGGGACCGCATGCGCGAGGAGGCGCGCGCCGAGGCGCTGCCGCGCGCGCCCGCGCCCATCCTCGCCCGCGACGGCCACCCGAAGGCGATCCTGGCGCTCCGGCGGAACGTGGAGGCGGCGGGGCTCGCCGCCGACGTGGTGATCCAGCAGGCCGACGCGCGCGACCTCGAGCCGCTCGCCGACGTAGAGCCGGGCGCCATCGTCTCGAACCCGCCCTACGGCGAGCGCCTCGGCGGCGCCGGCGAGGGCGCGAGCCCGGCGGAGGCGCGCGTGCAGGAGAAGAAGCTCGGCGGCTTCTACCGCGGGCTCGCCGAGATGCTCGCGCGGCACCATGGCTGGACCGCGGTGCTCCTCTCCGGGAACCCGCTCCTCGCCCGCGCGATCCCCCTCCGGCCCACGATCGATCACCGCCTCTGGAACGGCCCGATCGAGGCGCACCTCCTCACGTACCGCATCCCCTGACGTTGCGGCCCGGCCCGCCGGCGCCTACGGTCAGGCCGTGCTCGCCCCCGCGCTCGCGCTCCTCCTCGCCGCCGCGGGCCCGGCCTCCCCGGCGCCGCACGCGCCCGCAGGCCCGGCCGCGACGCCTCCCGGCGCGAAGGCCGCGCCCTCGCCGCCGGCGGACGCGCTCGAGCGCCGGCGCGCCGCGATCGCGGACGAGATGGTCCGGCTCGGCGCGCGCCTCCAGCGCGACATCGAGAGCGGCGACGTCGCGGCGATCCTCGCGCGCGTGCCGCCGGACGGGCTCTCCTGCGGCGGCCGGATCGTGCCCCGGGCGCGGATCGAGCACGACCTGCGCAACCCGGCGAGCTGGCTCCACGGGGTCCTGCTCGGCGGCCCCGGCGCTCCCGCCGCCGCCGGCGGCCGGCCCGCGTCGCTCCGCGCGTTCTTCGCGGGGGCGAAGGAGGTCGCGGTGCTCGTCGCGTTCCGGCGCGACCCGAGGGCCGCGCCGGTGGGGCGGCCGTGCCTGGACTTCCGGGCGCGGGACCTCGCGACCCCCGGCGTGCCGTTCTGCTTCGAGCAGCGGGGCGGGAAGTGGTGGCTGACGGAGAGCCTGTATCCGTGTGACTGAGGCGCCGCCCTACCCGTCCCCGGCCCCCTCCAGCTCCTGCCGCACCCGCCGCGCCTCGCCGAGCGCCGACCTCGGCCGGAGCGCCTCGGGGAACGCCTCGCCCTCGCGGATCGCCCGCGCGATGGTCTCGCGGGCGGCGGCCGCGTCGCCGAGGGCGCGCTCCGCGCGGGCGCGGAGGACGAGGACGCGCACGCGGCGCGGCCCCTCGGCGTGGGCGAGCGCGCGGTCGGCGGCGGCGAGGGCGTCCTTCGGGCGATCGAGACGGAGATAGAGCGACGCCAGGTTCGTCGGCGGCACGAAGTCGCCGGGGAGGGCGCGCTCCGACGCGAGGAGCGCCGGGAGGACGCGGGCGGGGTCACCGAGGCGCGTCGCGGCCTGGAGCCGCTGGGCGTCGTAGGCGGAGCGCGCGAGGGGCGTCGTCGCGCGCGCGGCCTCCCCGTCGAGGAAGGCGAGCCAGCGCCGCGCCACCGCCTTCGAGCCGGCGTCGTCGCCGGCCGCTGCCCGCGCCGACGAGAGGACGTCGAAGAGCCAGGAGCGATCGTCGGCGAGCACGCCCGGGAAGCCGAGGGCGCGGCGCGCGGCCGGCTCGAGCTTCGCGATCGCGGCGCGGCGCGGCGGCCCCTCGTCGAGGTCGAGCGCGCAGGCGAGCCCCTGCGCGGAGATCCGCGCGAGGGACGCGCCCGGCGGGAGGGCGGGCAGCGCGTCGATCGCGGCGGAGGCGCAGGCGCGCGAGTCGCCCCCGAGCGCGGTCGCCTGCACGAGCGCCTCGACGGCGCGCTCGCGCCCCGTCCAGCGCGGGCCGCCGGCGGCGAGCGCCGCGCGGTAGCCGTCGGCGGCGTCGGCGTGGCGCCGCTCGCCGAGAAGCGCGTCGGCGCGGGCGAGGGCGGCGTCGGCCTCGGAGGCCTGGCGCGCGCGGATCGCGTGGGCGCCGTCGTCGGCGAGGGAGAGGATCTGCTCGGCGGTCGCCGTGCCCGCCCACCGCACGACGACCTTCTCCGTGACGGGATCGAGGACGAGCAGCGTCGGCCACGCGTCGATGGGGAACCGCTCGACGAAGGCCGCGTTCCCGGGCTTCTCGGTGTCGATGTCGAGCCGGACGAACCGCCCGGCGAGCCGCTCGAGCTTACGGTCGGTGAAGACGTAGGCCCGCATGAAGCGGCAGGTGGGTCACCACGGCGCCCAGACGTCCACGAGGAGCGGGACGCCGCGGGCGCGGGCCTCCGAGAGGGCGCGCGGGTAGTCGTCCTGGACGGCGGCGGGATGCGTGGCGGCGACGACGGGGAGCGCGAAGGCGAGGAGGAGGGCCGCGGCGAGGGCGCGCATGACTCGAGGTATAGCGCGGAATCGGAGTGGTCGCGCGGAGGTCGCGAGGGCCGGGACGACGCGCCGAGTACCGTGACCGTGGTCGTCGCCGTGAACGGTCGGCCTTCCGGCGCGAGCGGTGCCGCCGGAGAGGCAGGCTCATGTCGACCGCGTGTCGCTCGGCGCGTGGAACCCGAAGTTCGTGGCGCTCTCAGGCGAGCGGCCGGTGGCGTGCCTCGCCCTCAGCTCGACGTCCCGTCGCCTCTTGACGCGCGAGCGCCGCCTGGCTGCGTGCCTCTCGTGGTTCACACGTTCACATCGGGTAAGGAATCGTTCAGCACCGCCGGCTCGTTGTATTTCCAGGGGGACGTGGTGGAGACTCTGTCGCGGCCGAGCAGAAGTGGGGGTCGCGTGTTCGGAGGTCTTCAAGGAGCATACGTCCCCTTCGTGGGACGTCAGGAAGAGTCGAGGCGCCTCCTCGACGCGCTTGCGCCCGTCCTGTCGGGCGAGGGCTGCCGGGCGGTCCTGATCCTCGCGCCCACGGGCGGCGGGAAGACCGCCTTCGTCGAGCATCTCGCGCCCGCCCTGGAGTCACGAGGGGCGGTCGTCGCTGCGGGCAAGTTCGACCAAGTCGTTCGCGACATCCCCTATGCCGCTCTCATAGAGGCCCTTCGGGGTTGGCTGCGCCGCGCCTCCGTCCTGGAGCCTCGCGAGTTCGAGCAGGTGCGGCGCGACCTGCGGCAGCGGCTGGGGGCCTCGGCGCCGGTCCTCGGCGGGCTGCTCCCGGAGCTCGCTCTGTTCCTCGGGGACCTGTCGGCGCCGCCTCCCGTCGGCATCCAGGAGGACCGCAACCGCTTTCAGTTCGCGATTCTCGCCCTCCTCCACGCCATGACGGACGCCGGTAGGGCCTGCCTCCTCTTCCTCGACGACCTGCAGTGGGCGGACGCGGCGACGCTCGGCCTCATCGTCCAGATATGCAACGATTCCGGCCTCCCGCGGATCGGCTTCCTGCTGACCCACCGCACCGAGGAAGAAGACGCTCTCGCGCACACGTCGCGGGTCTTCCGCCCGTTGACCGGGACCGCCCCTCTGCTGATCCGCCTCGAGCTGCCTGCCCTGTCGACGGGCGACGTCGGCGCGATGATCGAGCTCGCCCGGCGCGCGGCGCCGACCCCGGCGGCGGCGCAGGCGCTGTTCGCGAGGACCGGCGGTAACCCGCTGTTCGTCACCGAGGTCCTCCGGCGGGAGTCCGCGCCGGGCCCGCCTCCGACCCGGCCGAGCTCACCTGGGGACGAAGACATCTCCGGGCTGCTGCTGCGGCGTCTGACGGACCTCGACCGGGACCAGCAGGCGCTGCTCGCCGCCGGCGCGATGATGGGTTCGCACATCGATTCCGCGACGCTCGCCGCGGTTCTGGACCGGGATGAGTCCTCCGTCCGATCGCTCCTCGAGCAGGCGGTGTGCGACGCCGTGCTGGTTCGGGAGGAGGGGAACGGCGCGGCCGCCTATCGCTTCCGCCACGACCAGCTGCAGCAGACGGCGCTCCAGCTGGTGCCGCCCTCGAAACGCCCATCGCTCCACGCGCGTCTCGGCCGGATCCTGGGCGGACGGGTGGTGGGCGGCGATGCAGCCGTCGCGTTCGACGCCGCGTATCACATTCACCTCGCCGGACCGGACCGGCTGCCGGAGGACGAGCGCATCCTCGCGGCCCGGGTCGACCTGGTCTGCGCCCGTCGCGCCCGGCGCGCCGCCGCCGAGCGCGCTGCTCACGAGTACGCCTCCCGCGGCTGCGCGATCCTGGGAGAGGCAGGCTGGAGCGCCGCCTACGAGCTCACCCTCGAGCTCCACACCGAGGCGGCGTGCGCGGCGTTCGCCGTCGGGGCGGCCGAGGACTTCCGCCGCCTCGCGCAGCGCGTGAAGGAGCGCGCGCGAAGCTTCATCGACGAGCTCCCGATGCAGGAGGTCCTCGTCGTCGCGCTCACGGGCTCGGGTGACGTGCCGGCCGCATTCGATCTGGTCTGCGAAGGCGCCCGCAGGTTCGGCCTCTCGCTGCCCAGCGACCCCCGCGCCGACGACATCGCCGCCGCGTCGCGGAGGATAGACCTCGCCCTGGCGACCATGACGCCGGAGTGGCTCGCGAAGGCGAATCGCGTCGACGACCCGTCCATGGTCGCGCTGCTCCGGCTGCTCGGGCTCGGCAACGCGGCGGCCTACACCGCGCGGCCCCACCTGCTGCGGATGCTCGTCGCCCTCGAGCTCGACCTCTCGGCCCGGCACGGCTTCTCCGATGTCACGGCCCTGGCCCTCGCGTATCTCGGCGCACTGGACTGCGCCTCGCCCGAGACGGTCCGCCGGGGCATCCGGATCCGCGCGAGCGCGCTGGAGGCCGCCAAGCGCGTCTCGGACGGCGCGATCCTCGCGCGCACCCTGGACATCGTGCACGGCATGACGTCCGCGTGGACCGGACCGCTGCGCGACGCCGTGGCTCCGCTCCTGGAAAACGCGCGGCTCGGCCTCGAGCACGGGGCGTTCGACTACGCCGGCTACAGCGCGCTCAAGAGCTGCTTCTTCGCCCTCCTCTCCGGCACGCCGCTCGACGAGGTGGCCAGGCGCCTCGACGCGTGGCGCCACACCCTCGGGGAGCTCGGGCAACGGCTGGCGCAAAACTACCTCTCGCGGGATCGGCAGGTGGTCGAGCTTCTCCGGACGCGCGACACCGGGCAGGCCCGCATCACCGGCGACTTCAGCGACGAGGCCTCTTGCTGGAGAGACTACGACGCGCAGGATGATCACTATGGCGCGCTCTACCTCGCGGTGGGCAAGCTCCTGCTCGCCGCCGTCCTCGTGGATCCTGCCGCAGCAGCCGAGGCGTCCACCCGCCTGGCGCGCCACGCGAAGGGCGGGCACGGGCTTCCCCACGTCGCGTTCGGCCGCTTCTACGCGGCCGTCTGCGCCTGGGATGGCGTCCATGCCGGCCTGACGGAACGCGCGGACGCCCTGGATCGGATCCGCCACACCCAGGCCGAGATGACGGACTGCGCCGAGCTCGTCCCGCCGACCTTCGCACACAAGCGCTCGCTCCTCCGCGCCCTGGCCGCCGACCTGCGCGGCGACACGTCGGAGGCCGTGGAGGCGTTCGATGCCGCGGTCGAGGGCGCCCGGTCGTCCGGCTATCTCCACGAAGCAGGGCTCGCCGCCGACCGAGCGAGCCGGATGTGCGCACGCATCGGTCGCTGGGGGCAGGCGGACGCGTACCGCACCCGCGCCCAGGAGGCGTGGATCGGCTGGGGAGCCTCGACGCGGACCGCCCGTCACGGCGGCGCCGCGGCGCCGACGCAGCACGAGGCGGAGGTGGTCGCGTCCACGACCGACGAACCACGCGCGATCGAGCGGCTCATGGAGTGCGTGCCCCGCTGGCTCGGCGCGCGGCGGGCATGGCTGGTCCGGGTCGGCGACGACCTCGAGATCGTCGCGAGCGCCGATGACGACCGGGTGCTCTGTCACCCCGCGACCCCCGAATCGCTGGGTGCCGTCCCCTCCCTGGATCCCGCCCTCATCGTCCGCGCGGCGGCCGCCGCAGCGACGCATGAGGGCGTTCCCGGACCGGCGGCTTCCGGCGGGGTCTGCCTGCTCCCCCTGGTCTTCCAGGCGCGTACGCACGGGGTGCTCGCGCTCGACCTCCCGCCAGGGATCCCCTCCAGCGAGGCCCTCATGGCCGCGACCTTCGCGTGCGCTCACGTGGCAGCCGTCATCGACGCGGCCCGGTTCCAGGCGTCGCTCAGCCGGCAGGCGCGCGAGCGCGACCGGGTGGAGGAGGCGCTCCGGAAGAGCACCTCACTCCTCCGGAGCATCCTCGACGCGACCCGGGCCGTCATCTACGTCAAGGGCGTCGACGGGCGCTACATGCTCGTGAACCGCATGTACACCGAGCTGTTCGGCGTCACCGACGCCAACCTGTCGGACAAGACCGACTTCGACGTCTTCCCGCGGGAGATCGCGCAGGCGCTGCGGAACAACGACCTGGAAGTCCTCCGATCGCGCGAGCCGCTCGAGCGCCTGGAGGAGGTGCTCGTGCGCGGCGAGCTCCGAAGCTACATGTCGGTCAAGGTGCCGCTGTTCTCGGAGGCCGGCATTCCGTTCGCCGTCTGCGGCGTGTCGGCGGACATCACGGAGCTGAGGCGCGCCGAGGAGGCGCTGCGCGAGTCGGACCGACTGAAGAGCCAGTTCCTGGCCATCCTCTCCCATGAGCTGCGCAACCCGCTCGCGCCCATCCTCAACGGCCTCTACATCCTCGGCCGCGTGGATCCGGGCGGCGAGCAGGCGCTCCGGGCGCGGGCGATCATCGAACGCCAGGTGGGGCACCTGACCCGCCTCATCGACGATCTGCTCGACGTGACCCGCATCTCCCGTGGCAAGGTCGAGCTGAGGTGCGAACGGCTCGACCTGAGCGAGCTCGCACAGCGCACGGCGGAGGATCACCGCGCCGCGTTCATCGCCGGCGACGTCCGGTTCGAGCTGCTGCCGCCCCCGGCCCAGGTCTGGGTGAACGGCGACCGGACGCGGCTGGCGCAGGTGATCGGCAACCTTCTCCAGAACGCGGCCAAGTTCACCCCGCGGGGCGGGAGCGTATCCGTGTCGGTTGAGGCGGACTCCACTCGCGGGCACGCCATCCTGCAGGTTCGAGACACGGGTAAGGGCATCGCGCCCGAGATCCTTCCACGCGTCTTCGAGGCCTTCACCCAGGCCGACGACACCCTCGATCGAAGCAAGGGCGGGCTCGGCCTGGGCCTCGCCGTCGTCAAGGGCATCGTCGAGCTGCACGGCGGCTCGGTCAGCGCGGCGAGCGCGGGGCTGGGCATGGGCGCGACCTTCACGATCACGCTGCCCCTCGAGACGGCCGTCCCGGCGGAGCCGGGGCCGCGCCGTGCGGGCGGCGAGGAGCGGCGCTCATCGGGCTGACCGGCCACGCGGACCCCGAGGACGTCGAGAGGACCAGGGCGGCGGGTTTCGACGCCCGTCCTCGCGCTTCAGCTCCCCTCCCCCCGCGCGCAGAGCCCGAGGTCCGCCGCGAGCGCGAGCAGCACCGCGCCACCGCAGACCGCGACCACTCCCTTCCAGCCCGCCGCCCGCCAGGCGTGCCCCGGGAGCCAGGCGCCGAGCGTCCCGCCCACGTAGTAGAAGGTCAGGTAGAGCGCGCTCGCGCCCCCCTTCGCCTCGCGCGCCGTCATGTTCACGAACGCCGGCGCGATCGCCTGGGCCGTGAACGTGCCGAGGACGAGGACCACCAGGCCCGTCACCACGAAGGGCAGCCCGGGGACGAGCGTGGCCGCCATCCCGAGCGCCTCGACGACGAGGCCCGCCGCGATGAGGGTGGGCGGCGGGATGCGGCCGGCGAGCCGCCCCGCGATGGGCGACGCGAGCACGCCCGCGGCGTACACGAGGTACACCGCCGACACCGCACCGGTGCCGAGGTGCCACGGCGGCCCGGAGAGGTGGTACGGCAGATAGGTGAAGATCCCGATCCACCCGAAGAACAGGCAGCAGCCGACCAGGTACGCGCCGACGAGCCGCGGCGCGCGCAGGTGCCGGAGCATGCCGCGGTAGGCGGCGATCCACCCGCCGCGCTCCGGCGCCGCCGCCGCGGAGAGGCCGCGCGCGAGCGTGACGGCGGCGAGCGCCGTCAGGACGGCGAACGCGACGAAGGACGCGCGCCAGCCGCGGTGCGCCGTGATGGCGCCGGAGACGGTCCGTCCGACGAGCCCGCCGACGACGGACGCGGCGATGATCCCGGCGACCACGCGCGGCAGGTCCGCGGCGCGGAACCGGTCGCCCGCGTACGCGACGGACACGGCCGTCATCCCGGGGACGAGCACCCCCTGCAGCGCGCGGAGGCCGAGGAGCGCCGGAAAGGACGGCGCGAACGCGCAGGCGAGCGTCGCGAGCGAGAGGAGCCCGGTCGCGCCCGCCATGACGCGCCGGCGGCCGAGCGCGTCGGAGAGCGGGCCGTAGAAGGTCGACGCCGCGGCGATGCCGAGGACGACGAACGAGACGGTGAGGCCCGCGCGCGCTGGCCCGACGCCGAACTCGCGCGAGATGACCGGCAGCACCGGCTGGGTGAGGTACATGTCCGAGTACGCCGCGATGGTCCCGGCGTACAGCGCCACGGTCTCGCGCCGCATCCCGGCGATGATGGACGAGGCGCCCGCCGGCGGGAAGGGGCGCGGCGTGGGGGACGGGACGCGGGTCCCCGGGTCGGGGTGGTGGACGGCCTCGCCGTCCCTCACCGCACCGATCGCACGCGCCCGGCGCCGGCCTCGACCACGTCGGCCGGCGCGCTCTTCCGCTTGAGCGAGAGCCCGAGCGTGAACCGCGCGACGGGGTCGTCGCCGTACTTCGCCGGGACGGTCGCGACGATGTCGACCGGCAGGGTGAGTCGCTCCCCGGTCGCGTCGGCGTCCCGGACCGCGGCCGCGACGCGCGCGCCGTCCCGCGACCGGAAGAGCACGTCGCCGTCGGCGCGCTTCAGGAACTCGGCCTTGAGGTCGGCGAAGATCAGGTTCACGCGGCGGTGACGCGTGTAGATGAGCCGCGCGGCGGCGAGGCCGCCCGCGAGATCGGCGCCGGCGCAGAGCGCGCCGAAGTACATCGAGCCGAGGTGGTTCCGGGAGCGCCAGCCGAGCGGGATCTTCACCGCGCACCGTTCGTCGTCGAGCTCGACCACTTGCGGCCCGAGGAAGAGCAGCACCGGGATCTTGAGCGTCATGAGGCGGACGAAGGCGGTTTCCTTGAGGAGCATCCGTCGATTCTCCAATCGATCGCGCCGCACCGCATCATAAGAGCCCCACCGGTCGCGAGCGTCGCCCCGCGGGGGTCGTTATCCCAGGGCTCCTGGTGACGCCCGCCTTCCATCCCGTCGTGTCGCGCTGGTTCGAGCGCCGCTTCGGCGCGCCGACGGAGCCGCAGGCGCTCGCCTGGCCGGCGATCGCGGAGGGGAAGGACGTGCTCGTCTCCGCGCCGACGGGCTCGGGGAAGACGCTCGCGGCGTTCCTCTCCGCGATCGACGGGCTCGTGTCCGACGCCGCGGCGGGCCCGCTCCCGGACGACACGCGCGTGCTGTACGTCTCGCCGCTCCGCGCGCTCTCGAACGACATCGAGAAGAACCTGCGCGGGCCGCTCGAGGAGCTCCGCGCCGCCGCCGGCGCCGGGGACCCGTTCCCGGAGCTCCGCGTCGCCGTCCGCACCGGCGACACGCCCGCCGCGCGCCGCCAGGCGCTCCTCCGGCGCCCGCCACACCTCCTCGTCACCACGCCGGAGTCTCTCTACCTCCTCCTCACCACCGGGCGCGGCCGCGCGGCGCTCGCCGGCGTCCGGACGGTGATCGTCGACGAGATCCACGCGCTCGCCGGGAACAAGCGCGGCGCGCACCTCGCGCTCTCGCTCGAGCGCCTCGAGGCGCTCGCGGCGAGGCGCCCGCAGCGGATCGGCCTCTCCGCGACGGTCCACCCGGTCGAGGAGGTCGCGCGCTTCCTGGTCGGGACCGAGCGCGTGTCGCGCGCGGGCGTCCCGCGCTGCGCCGTCGTGGAGGTCGGCCGGCGGCGCGCGCTCGACCTCGCCGTCGAGATCCCGAGGGACGAGCTCTCCGCCATCGCCTCCGGCGCGCTCTGGGCCGAGACGTACGACCACGTGGCCGATCTCGTCCGGGCGCACCGCGCCACGATCGTGTTCGTGAACACGCGCCGCCTCGCGGAGAGAGCCGCGCACGCCCTCGCGGAGCGGCTCGGCGACGGCGCGGTCGCGGCGCACCACGGCAGCCTCTCCCGGGAGCGGCGGCTCGACGCCGAGCAGCGCCTCAAGGCGGGCGCGCTCCGCGTCATCGTCGCGACCGCGTCCCTCGAGCTCGGCATCGACGTCGGCGCGGTGGACCTCGTCGTGCAGCTCGGGAGCCCCGGCGCGCTCCACGTCGGCCTCCAGCGCGCGGGCCGCGCCGGCCACGTGCTGGGCGGGACGCCGAAGGCGCGCCTCTTCCCGACGAGCCGCGACGAGCTCCTCGAGTGCGCCGCGCTCGTCCGCGGCCTCCGCCGCGGGCGGCTCGAGGCCGTGGCGAGCCTCGACGCCCCGCGCGACGTCCTCGCGCAGCAGCTCGTCGCGGAGGCGTCCTGCGGGCCGATCCACGAGGATCGGCTCTTCGGGCTCGTCCGGCGCGCGTGGCCCTACCGCGCCCTCCCCCGCGGCGTCTTCGACGCCGTGATCGAGATGCTCGCGGAGGGCGTCGCCGGGCGGGTCGGCCGGTCCGGCGCGCACCTCCACCGGGACGGGGTGAACGGGCGCGTCAGCGGCCGCCGCGGCGCGCGCCTCGCGGCGCTCACCGGCGCGGGCGCGATCCCGGACACCGCCCAGTACGCCGTGGTCGCCGAGCCCGAGGGCGTCACCGTCGGGCAGCTCGACGAGGACTTCGCCATCGAGAGCCTCGCGGGCGACATCTTCCTCCTCGGCAACACCTCGTGGCGGATCCGCCGCGTCGAGCCCGGGACGGTCCGCGTCGAGGACGCGCGCGGCGCGCCGCCGACGGTCCCGTTCTGGAACGGCGAGGCGCCGGGGCGGAGCGCGGCGCTGTCGGCGGAGGTGGCGGCGCTCCGCGAGGAGCTCGAGCCGCGGCTCGGCGATCCCGGCGGGGCGGCCGCCTGGCTCGCAGGCGCGTGCGCGCTGCCGCCGGACGGCGCGCGCCAGGCGGTCGCGTACCTCTCGGCGTCGCGCGCCGTCCTCGGGGCGCTGCCCACGCAGCGGACCCTCGTCGCGGAGCGGTTCTTCGACGAGGCGGGCGGGATGCAGCTCGTCGTCCACGCGCCGCTCGGCGCGCGGGTGAACCGCGCCTTCGGCCTCGCGCTCCGCAAGCGCTTCTGCCGGACGTTCGACTTCGAGCTGCAGGCCGCTGCGACCGACGAGGGCGTGCTCCTGTCCCTCGGCCCGCAGCACGCGTTCCCCCTCGAGTCGATCTTCGAGCTCCTCTCCGAGGCGACCATCGACGAGGTCCTCACGCAGGCGGCGCTCCAGGCGCCGATGTTCCAGGTCCGCTGGCGGTGGGCGGCGACGCGCGCGCTCGCGATCCCGCGCCTCTTCAAGGGCCGGCGCATGCCCCCCGCCATCGCGCGGATGCGGAGCGACGATCTCCTCGCGGCGGTGTTCCCGGCGCAGGTCGCCTGCCAGGACAACGCGCCGCCCGGGCCGATCGAGGTCCCAGATCACCCGCTCGTCGCCGAGGCGCTCCGGGACTGCCTCGAGGAGGCGATGGACGCGCCGGCGCTCCGGGCCCTCGTCCGCGACATGCGGAGCGGCGCCATCCGCCTCGTCGCGGTGGACACCCCCGAGCCGTCGCCCCTCGCTCACGAGATCCTCGGCGCGCGGCCGTGGGCCTACCTCGACGACGCGCCGCTCGAGGAGCGCCGCGCCCGGGCGGTGACGCTCCGGCGGGCGCTGCCGACCGTCGAGGCGACGGGCGACGGCGCGCTCGACCCCGCGGCGATCGCGACGGTCGAGGCGCAGCTCGCGCCCGACGTGCGCGATCCGGACGAGCTGCACGACCTCCTCCTCGACGTGGGGCTCCTCCCGGCCGCGGAGGCGGCCCGGCTCGAGCCGCTCGTCGCGCCGCTCCGGGCCGCCGGGCGCGTCGCCCGCCTCGCCGGACCGGGGGCCGGGGCGCTCGTCGCCGCCGAGCGCGCCGGGCTGGCCATCGCGCTCGCGCCGGCGCTCGCGGGCGGCGACACGCCCCGCCTCGATCCGCCGCTCGCGCCGCTCCCGTCGGAGCGCGTCCCTGCCGACGCCGACGACGCGGTGCTCGCCGTCGCCCGCGGGTGGCTCCCGCGGCTCGGGCCGACCACCGCGGAACGCCTCGCCGCGCGGCTCGGGCTGCTCCCGGACCGTGTCGCCCTCGCCCTCGTCCGGCTCGAGGGCGACGGCCGCGTCCTCCGCGGCGCGTTCCTGCCCGGCGTCCCCGCCCCGCCCGACGCGCCGCACTGGTGCGAGCGGACGGTCCTCGCCCGGATCCACCGGCTCACGCTCGACCGGCTCCGGCGCGAGATCGAGCCGGTCTCCGCGGCCGGCTTCCTTCGCTTCCTGCTCCGCTGGCAGCACGTGCTCCCCGGGACGCGGCTCCACGGCGAGCGCGGCGTCGCCGAGGTCGTCGGCCAGCTGCAGGGGTTCCACGCCGCCGCGGGCGCGTGGGAGCCGGAGCTGCTCGCCGCGCGGGTCGAGGGCTACCGGCCCGACCTGCTCGACCGGCTCTGCCTCTCCGGCGAGGTCGCGTTCGGCCGCCTCGCGCCGGCCTCCGGGGGCGCCGAGCCCGCTCCCGCCGCGGACGGCGGCCGGCGCGCTGCACCCACCCGCGCCTTCCCGATCACCTTGGCCCTCCGCGAGGACCTCTCCTGGCTCCTCGAGGCCGCGCCCGGCGCGCCGCGCTGCCCCGGCCTCGACGCCCGGGCCGTCGCGGGCGCCCTCTCGGCGCGCGGCGCCTCCTTCGCAGGCGAGCTCGCCGCCGCATGCGGCCGGCCCGCGGATGCCATCGCGCCGCTCCTCCTCGAGCTCGTCGGCGCGGGCCTCGCGACGTGCGACGGGTTCGCCGGCCTCCGCGCGCTCTGGGACCGCAGCGCCGGCCGGCGCGCTCGCCCGGGCGCCGCCGGGGGCCGCTGGTCGCTCCTCAGGCCGGTGCCGGAGCCGGCGGGGGCCGCCGGCGGCGGCACGCCGGGCCCGGAGCGCGATCCCGACGGGCCGCTCGTGGAGCGGCTCGCGCAGCAGTACCTGCGGCGCTACGGCGTCGTGTTCCGGGATCTGCTCGCGCGCGAGGACGCGCCACCCTGGCGCGCCCTCGTCCGCGTCTACCGGGCCCTGGAGGCCCGCGGGACGATCCGCGGCGGCCGCTTCGTGGCGGGCTTCACGGGCGAGCAGTTCGCGCTCGCGGAGGCGGTGGATGCGCTCCGGGCGGTGCGGCGGGCGCCGCGCGCGGCCAAGGAGCGCGTGGAGCTCTCCGCCGCCGATCCGCTGAACCTGGTGGGGATCCTCACGCCGGGGCCGCGGGTGTCCGCGGGGCTCGGCCGGCGCTTGGTCTACGTGGACGGCGTCCCCGCGGCGGCGGCGCCGGCCGGCGAGACGCCGGCGGGCGTGGGCGCGGGAGCGGCCGCGCCCCCGTCCTAGCGGGCGGAGCCGCCGGAGCCGGAGAGCGGCGACTCCTCCGGGCGGGCCTGGTAGCTCACCTGCGCCGTCCGCTTCTTCGGGACGCGCTCGGTGACCTGGACCTTCGGCACCACCGAGTAGGAGCGCGCGTCCCCCGTCGCGCCCGAGGACGCGCAGCCGGCGAGGAGGGACAGCGAGACGAGCGCGAGCAGGGCGGTTCGCTTCATGACGATCGTCTCCAGCAAGTCGGTTGCCATCCGCGAACGATGCGATCCCGGCGACTTCGGGCGCCCACCGCGGCACCCGGGGTTGCTGCCAACCTAGCACGCGGACCCGAGCGCCATCCGTCGGGCGGCGAGGGGACACCTGCAGTGTACGTCAAACGTGGGGTGAAGGCTTCACCCATCGTGCGTAGGCGACCGGAGGCGCCGATGTGGGCGCCTCTGCGCTCCTATGCGGCGAGCGCGCCTCGGCGATCGTCGTCGCGGTCGTAGCGCCGCGCGACCCCGCGGAACGCGAGCGCCGCCGCGAGCATGAGCGCCGCGAAGAACCAGAAATACGCGGCGCCCTCGAGCCGGACGAGCTTCGTGACGAGCGCGGTGAGCAGGTTCCCGAGCGCGACCGTGAGGAACCAGATGGACATGATCGTGCTCCGCATCGCCCGCGGCGCCTGGGTGTAGCTGAACTCGAGCCCCGTGACGGAGACGAGCACCTCGGCCACCGTGAGCAGCACGTACTGCGGGATCTGCCAGAGGACGCTCGGCCGCGCGGCGACGAGGGCGGCCGGCGTGGCCGCCGCGCGGTCCACCAGCGTCTGGACCAGGGCGGCCGCGGCGAACGAGAGCACCGCGATGAACATCCCGGCGGTCATCTTCCGGAGCGGCGAGAGGACGATCCCGCGGCGCGCGAGGAGCGGGAACACGCCCCAGGTGAACAGCGGGATGAGGGCCATGATGAGGAAGGGGTTCAGCGCCTGGAGCTGCGCCGGCGAGAGCTCGACGCCTCCGACGAGGAGGTCCATCTGCCGCGCCTGGATCACCCACGAAGACGCCTTCTGGTCGAAGAGCGCCCAGAAGAGCGTGACGGCCGCGAACACCCCGATGATCCGGACGACCGCCCGGGCGCCCGCGATCGCCTCCGGCGGGTGGCGGTCCGCCGCGCCGTCGAGCCAGTGCGCGCCGGGGCGGCCGGTCCCGAGCCGCCGCACGGCGCGGCCGACCACGCGGAGGAAGCCGTGCGGATCGGGGCCGCTCGGGGGCGCGCGCACGTAGTGGCGCGACCCCGCCCAGAAGACCGCGAGCGAGAGCGCCATCAGCACGCCCGGGACCGCGAACGCGACGGCGGGGCCGTGCCGCGAGAGGAGCCACGGCACGAGCGCGTTCGCCGAGGCGGAGCCGAGGTTCACCGACCAGTAGAACCACCCGTACACGCGATCGAAGAGGGTCCGCTGGTCCGGCCGGAACTGGTCGCCGACGAACGCGGAGACGCAGGGCTTGATGCCGCCCGCGCCCGCCGCGATGAGCGCGAGGCCGGCGAGCAGGCCCGCCGGCGTCTCCCAGATCGCGAGCACGGCGTGACCGGCGACGTACCCGAGGCTGATCCACAGGATCGTCCGGTAGCGGCCCCACCACCGGTCGGCGATCCACCCTCCGACGAGCGGCGTGAGGTACGTCGCCATGACGAACCAGTGGAAGTACGCCTTCGCGTCGCGCTCGGCGAACACGAGGAACTGCAGCATGTAGATGGTGAGGATCGAGCGCATCCCGTAGAACGAGAAGCGCTCGCAGGCCTCGTTGCCGACGATGTACTTGATCTGCGGCGGATAGCGGACGCGCCCGGTCATGGCCTCGTTCCCCGCGGGTCAGGCGGCGGCGCGGACGGCGGTCGCGCGCTGGTCCGGGTACCACCACGCCACGCCGGTGAAGACCACCGCCGCGATCACCATCAGCCCCGCGAAGAAGACGAAGTAGGGCACGCCCTGGAAGCGGTTCACCCAGGCGACGATGGCGGTGAGGAAGGTCCCCGCCCAGATCGTCAGGTACCAGCACGCCATCACCACCGACTTGAGGTGCCTCGGCGCCTGCGAGTACGCGAACTCGAGGGCGGTGACCGAGACGAGGACCTCGCCCACGGCGAGGAAGAAGTACTGCGGGATCTGCCAGGCGACGTGGACCGGGCCGCGGGCGAGGGCGGCCTCGACGAGCGCGGCCGCGACGAACGAGAGCACGGTCACGTACATCCCGACGGTCATCTTCCGCAGCGGCGTGACCCGGACGCCGCGCCGCTCCACCGCGGGGAACACCACGATGGCGAAGAGCGGGATGAGGGTCAGGACGAACGCGGCGTCGAGGGTCTGCACGTTGCCCGCCGCGAGCTGCCCCACGACCGGCAGGACCGGCCGGACCATCCGCTCGGCCTGGAGCGTCCACGAGGAGCCGTACTGGAAGAAGAGCGCCCAGAAGATCGAGATGGGCGCGAACACCGCGAGGATCCGCAGGACGACGCGGCCGGCGGGCGCGGCCGCGGGATCGGCGCCCGGCATCGCGCGCGCGACCGCGGCGGTCGCGGGCGCTGCGCGGTGGGAGGGCGGCACGTGCACGTAGCGCCCGCGGCCCGCCCAGAAGAGCGCGAGGGCCGCCGCCATCGCGAGGCCCGGCACGCCGAAGGCGACCCGCGGGCTCACCTTGTCGAGCAGCAGCGGGATCACGATCGTCGAGGCGGTCGAGCCCAGGTTGATCATCCAGTAGTAGAGGTCGTAGAGCCGCGCGACGAGGCCCTCGTCCTCGGGCGGGATCTGGTCGCCCGCGAACGCGGAGGCGCAGGGCTTCAGCCCGCCCGCGCCGACCGCGATGAGCGCGAGCCCGACCGCGAGCCCCGCCGCGCTCTCCCACAGCGCGAGCACCGCGTGCCCGGCGACGTAGCCGAGCGAGAGCCACAGGATCGTCCGGTACCTCCCCCAGTACCGGTCGGCGAGGAACGCGCCCGCGATGGGCGTCAGGTAGACGCCCGCCGTGAACAGCTGGTACGCGGCGATCGACTGGTTCTCGGCGAACCCGAGGTTCCGCACCATGTGCAGGACCAGGATCGAGGCCATCCCGTAGTACGAGAACCGCTCGGCGGCCTCGTTCCAGGCGAGGAACTTGATCGACGGCGGGAAGCGGCGGGCGCGGGCGGCGGTGTCCGGCATGCGAGCCGCACTCTGCCATGGCTCGGGAGGGTGCGCGAGACGCGGCGCTACGGCGCGCCGCGGAGCCGGAGCGCGGCGCCGGCGAGCGCGATCCAGCCCGCGATGAAGGCGACGCCGCCGAGCGGCGTCACGGCCCCGAGGGCGCGGACGCCCGTGAGCGTGAGCGCGTAGAGGCTCCCGGAGAACAGCACCGTCCCGGCGACGAACAGCCAGCCCGCCCACGTCGCCGCGCCTCCGGGCGCCCGCGCCGCCGCCCAGCCGGCCGCGAGGAGGGCGAGCGCGTGGTACATCTGGTAGCGCGCGCCGGTCTCGAAGATCGCGAGCAGGTCGGGCGGGAGCCGGGTCCTGAGCGCGTGCGCACCGAAGGCGCCTGCCGCGACCGAGATCGCCGCCGAGATCGCGCCGAGCGCGAAGAAGATCCGTTCCATGCGGAGGCAGTATGTCCGATCCCGGACCGGGCCGCCCCGTCCCGCCTTGGCCTTGCGGCCCGGGTGCGCGGGCGCCAGAGCGGGCCCATGGACTTCGCCGACCGGAAGTGCCTTCCGTGCGAGAAGGGGACCCCGCCGATGCCGGCGGCGGACGTCGACGCCGCGCTCGGCGCGCTCGACGGGTGGGCGGCGCGCGAGGAGCGCACGCGGATCCACAAGCAGTACCGGTTCAAGGACTTCGTCGAGGCGATGCGGTTCGTGAACGCGCTCGCCGGGCTCGCGGAGGCCGAGGGGCACCATCCGGACTTCACCGTCCACTGGAACACGGTGGACGTGACGCTGTGGACGCACACGGTGGGCGGGCTGTCGGACAACGACTTCATCGTGGCCGCGAAGCTCGATCGGCTGCCCGCCGCGGCCGCCGCGCGGCGCTGACGGGTCGCTGAATATCGGCGCGGCCGGCGCGTCCCTCCGGCGGAGGGAAGCCACACCGGAGGAAGCCATGAAGACCGCGCTCAGGAACCTCGTCGTCACCGCCGCCGTCGCCGCCGCCGTCCCCACCGCCGTGTTCGCCCGGCCCTGCGACGAGGATCGGGCGGCGGCGGTCCCCGCGCCCGTGGAGTACGCGCAGTACGGGGGCGCCTGGCAGGGGCGCGAGGGCTGGCGGGACCGCGACGACCGCTGGCGCCACGAGCGGAACGAGCGGCGCGAGGCGTGGCGCGAGCAGGAGCGCGCCCGGATCCGCGGCGAGTACGCGCGCCTCGATCAGGCCCGCGCCGACTTCTACGCGGCACCGTGGCGCCGAAACCCGTGGCGCGCGGAGCGGTTCGAGCGGTGGTACGCGTCGCAGCGCGCCGAGCTCGACCGTCAGTGGAACGCGCTGAGCTGGTACGCGTCGCGGTAGCCCCGAAGCTCCCGCGAGGCGTTCCTCCCCCGCCGGCGCGGCGCCCCGCCCCCGGGCCCGCGCCGGCGGGGCGTTCGGCGCCGCGCGGGGGCCAGGCCGCGCGCCCCGAACTGGCGACCCACCCGCGCCGGCGTTAAACGAGAGCGGTGAGCCGTCCGGTCACCTCCTTCGCGATCTTCGTCCTGGTGAGCCTCGCCATCCTCGGCGGGATGCACGCGTACCTCTGGGTCCGGCTCGTACGGGACCCGGGCCTCCCCGAGCCCTGGCGGAGAACCGCGACGGTGCTCCTGGCGCTCCTCGCGCTGGCGGTGCCGGTCGGCATGTTCGCGGTCCGGCTCGGCTCGGGCTGGGTGGCGCGCGTCCTGCCCATCGCGGCGTTCACGTGGCTCGGCGCGGCGTTCCTCCTGTTCTGCGCGGTCGCCGCGCTCGACCTCGCCCGGCTCGCCGCGCAGGGGCTCGCGCTCGTGGTCGAGTGGATGCGCGCGACGCCGGACCCGCCGGACCCGGAACGTCGCGCGTTCATCGCGCGCGCCGTGGCAGGCGGCGCGGTGCTCGCGGCCGGTGGCGCGACAGGGCTCTCGTTCCGCACCGCGACGGGCCCCGCGGAGATCACCGAGGTGCCGATCCGGATCGAGCGCCTCCCGCGCGCGCTCTCCGGGCTCACCATCGCGCAGATCACGGATCTCCACGTCGGGCCGATCATCCGCGAGCGCGAGGTGCGGCGCGTCGTGGAGCAGACGAACGCGCTCCACCCCGACGTCATCGCCATCACCGGCGATCTCGTCGACGGCTCCGTCCGCGAGCTCGGCGCGGTGGTGAGCCACCTCGCGGCGCTCCGGGCCCGGCACGGCGTCTACTTCGTGACCGGCAACCACGAGTACTACTCCGGCGTCGCCCCGTGGGTGGAGGAGCTCCGGCGGCTCGGGATCCGCGTCCTCCGGAACGAGCGGGTGGCGATCGGCGACGCGGGCGCGTCGCTCGATCTCGCGGGAGTGGACGACTGGAGCGCGGGGCGGTTCGGCGGCGGGCACGGCGTCGATCTCCCGCGCGCGCTCGCCGGGCGGGATCCGGAGCGGAGCCTCGTGCTCCTCGCGCACCAGCCGCGCGGCGTCCCGGAGGCGGTGCGCTCGGGCGTCGAGCTGCAGGTCTCGGGGCACACCCACGGCGGGCAGCTGTTCCCGTTCAACTTCCTGGTGTCGGCGGCGTACCCGTACGTGAAGGGGCTCTACGCCCACGAGGAGGCGGGGCGGCGCGGGTACGTCTACGTCTCGCGCGGCACCGGCTACTGGGGTCCCCCGATGCGCCTCGGCTCGCCGCCGGAGATCGCGAAGATCGTCCTCACGACGTGAGCGGGGCGATTGACGGAAGGTGAGGACGGGCGGCCCGCCCGGGGTCCTGTCCGCGCGCCGGCTCTGGTCTACGCTTCGCGGTCCAGGGAGGCTCTCCATGCGCGTCCGGCCGATCGTGGTCCTGGGCGGCGTCCTCGTCGCCGCCGTGCTCGCCGCGGTGTTCGTCGTCGTGCAGCTGCCGCGCGAGGGGCAGGTGAGCCCGCTCGCGGCGGCGCCCGCGCCCGCGGCGCCGCCGTCGAGCCTCGCCGATCCGCCCGCCGCCGCCGGCGAGGGCGTCGCCGTGGTGCGGGTCACCGCGGGCGGCGAGCCGCAGGGGACCGCCGACGTCCGGCTCTACCGCGCGATCGGAGGCGAGGACCCCGGCTGGCGCCGGGCCGGCTCGGGCCGGACCGGCGCGGATGGGCTCGCGCGCGTGCCCTCCCGGCCCGGCGCGTACCTCGTGGCGGTCCGCGCGCCGGGGCTCGCGACCGGAGTCGCGGAGCTCATCCGCGCCCCGGGCGCCGAGGCGACGCACGTCGAGGTGGCGCTCGCGCCGCCGGCCGCCCTCGACGGCGTCGTCCGCGTGCGCGGCGCGGGGACGCCCGTGGCGGCCCGCGTGACGCTCGTCCCCGCCGGCGCCCGCGTCCTGACCGCGCTCGACGCGCCCCCCGAGGAGTCCGTGTCCGTCGTCGCGGACGGCGACGGCCGGTTCAGCGCCGAGGGCCTCGCGCCCGGCACGTGGACCGTGCTCGTCGGCGCGCCCGGTCTCCACCCGGTCCGCGTCGAGCGGGTGGCCGTGCCGCGGGCCGCGCCGCTCGCCGTCGAGCTCGAGCCGCTCGCGACCCTCTCCGGAGAGGTGGCGCTCGCGAGCGGGCGGCCCGCAACGGGCGCGACCGTCCGCGCCGTCTCCCGTGCCCACGCGGCGAGCGCGATCGCGGACGCGTCGGGGCGGTTCGTGCTGGCGGTGCCCGCGGGCGAGTACGCGCTGCTCGCGGCCGCTCCGGGGGAGGCAGGCGCGCTCGACGCGGCCGTCGCCGTCGGGCCGGGCGGGACGGCGCGCGGCCTCGCGCTCCGGCTCGGGCCGGCGGCAGTCCTCGACGGCGTCGCCGTCCGCGCCGACGGCGCGCCGGCCGCGGGCGCGGACGTCGTGCTGCTCCGCCACGACGCGGGCGGGCGCGTCGCCCGGACGGCGGCGGGCGCGGACGGGCGCTTCACGCTGCGCGACGTCGCCCCGGGCGCGTACGACCTGTCGGTCTCGGCCGCCGGCGCGAGCCCGGCGCGCCTCGGCGGCGTCACGCTCGCCGCCGGCCAGCGGTTCCCCGTGACCGCGACGCTCGCCGCGACGGGCGCCATCGAGGGCGCGGTCGCGGATCCTGCCGGCCATCCGCTCTCGGGCGCCCGCGTCCGGGTGGTGTCGCGCGGCGACGGGCTCGAGCGCACCCTCCCGCTCGAGGTGCGGAGCGACTTCGACGGCCGCTACCGGATCGACGGCCTCGAGGCCGGGCGGGCGGAGCTGGTCGCGTCGGAGGAGGGCGCGCTGGTCGGCGACGCGCGGGCGGTGCGCGTCGCGCCCGGCCGGGCGGTGCGGATGGACTTCTTCGTGGCGCCCGCGGGCGTCCTCGCCGGCCGCGTCGTGGCGGACGGGAAGCGGCCGCCGCTCGGGACGGCGGTCGTCGCCGTGCCGCTCCGGGCCGGGCTCGGCACCTCGCAGGTGGCGCGCACGCTCGCCGACGCCTCGGGCAACTATGGCCTCGTGGTCCCCGCCGGCGAGTACCGCGTCCACGCTGCGCCCTCGGAGGCCGCCTCCGCGGACCTCCGCGTCCCGCCGGCGTTCGTGCGCGTCGAGCCGCGGCTCACGACCCGCCTGGACCTCACGCTCGCGGCCGCGCCGGTGGAGGAGGGCACCGAGATCTCGATCGTGGAGCCCGGCGGAGCGCCTTCCGCTGGCGCCATCGTGACGGTATCCCGTCCCGACGACCCGAGGATCGCGCTCGCGCTCACCGCCGGCGAGGACGGCCGGGTGCGGCTCGCGCCCGGCCTGGGCCTCGGCGACCGGCCGGTGACGCTCCGGGCCCGGAACGGCGGCCGGGCCGGCGCCTACACCGGCCCCATCCCGGCCTCGGGCGAGGTCGTCGTGACGCTCGCGCCCGGCGCCGCCGTCGACGGCGTGGTCCGCGCGGGTGGGCGCGCCGTGAAGGGATTCACGCTGGAGGTGACTTCCCAGCCCACCCCGGAGGGCTGGCGCACCGTGGACGTCCACCGGTTCACCGGCGACCGCTTCGCCCTCGGCGACCTCCCGGGCGAGCCGCTGCGGCTGTCGGTGGTCGCCGACGACGGCCGGCGCGGCGAGGCGCTGGTCCGTCTGGCCGCGGGCGAGAGCCGCGGCCTCGAGATCGTCCTCTCGGGGAGCCCCGCCGGGCGGTGACGCGCGACCCGGACGGTGTTACTGAGAGCGCATGGCGCTCCCCGTGTTCGGCAAGGCGCACGAGGCCCCGGCCGGACCAGGGTTCGTGTGGTTCGTGTACGGCTCGTCGCTAGATGGCGAGGCGTTCTCGGCCTGGGCCCGCGAGCACGGCTACGACACCCCCGACCTCGGGCGCGGGCGGCCGGCGCGCCTCGCCGGGTTCCGCCTCGCGTTCGACGTGGTCTCGCGCCACTGGGGCGGCGCGGTGGCGAGCCTCGCCGAGGCGCCCGGCGAGGTCGTCGAGGGGCTCGCGGTGCCGATGCCGGGCGGCGCCCGCGGCCTCGTCGATCACAAGGAGGGCGCCCTCTCCGGCCTCTACGAACCGGTGCCGGTGAAGGTGCGGACCACGGACGGGACCGAGGTGGACGCCGTCGCGTACCGCGCCGCGACCTCCCGCCGGCTCGCGTCGGACGGGGTCCCGGCCCCGGCCTACCTCGACGCGCTCGTCCGCGGCGCCCGCGCCGCCGGGCTCTCCGCGAGCTGGATCGCACGCCTCGAGGCGTTCCGCGGCGACGCCGGCGCGGACGTCCGCGGCTAGGCGCTCGAGGACGTCGCCCCGAGCGCCGCGACGATCTCCGGCAGCCGCTCGCAGGCGCTGCCGCGCGCGAAGTGACCGAGCGGCGATCGCTCGGCCAGCTCGGAGAACGGGTTCTCCTCGGGGTTCACGTCCACCATCGCCGCGCCGCGCATGAACACCAGCTGGCCGATCTGCATCGGGAGGTTCGTGGCCCCGCTCGTCCCGACCACGAGGAGGAGATCGGCGGCGCCGGCGGCGCGCAGCGCGCTGTCCATCCGGTAGTTGGCCTCGTCGTAGCACTCGTCGAACCAGAGCACGTGCGGGCGGAGCCACCCGCCGCAGCGCGGGCAGGTGAGCTTCCGGCGCTCGTCCCCGGTGAAGGGCTGGTCCTTCGTGCGGGGCGGGAACGGAGGCAGGTCGAGGAGGCCCACGCCGCAGTCGGCCGCGCACCGGACCCAGGCCGCGTCGCCGTGGATGCAGAAGACGCGCCGCGAGCCGGCGCGCCGGTGCAGCCCGTCGATGTTCTGGGTCACGAGCGTGAAGCGATCGCCGAGGGCGCTCTCGAGGCGAACGAGCGCGTGGTGCCCCGCGTTCGGCGACGCGTCCTTGCACACGCCGAACCGGTACAGGTACCAGCGCCAGACCTCCTCCGGTGCCTCGTCGAACATCGCCCGGGTCGCCATCTCCTGCGGCATGTAGTTCCGCGACCCGACCACCCAGTACCCCTCCACGCCGCGGAAGGTGGGGATCCCGCTCTCGGCCGAGATCCCCGCGCCGGTGAGCACGACCACGCGCCCCTGCCGGCGGCGGATCTCGGAGAGGATGCCCGCGAGCTTCTCGTCCATGGGGTGGAGCATAACCTTCACGCGCCCCGGAGATCGCCGGCGCGGCGGGCCGGCAGCCGCTCGCCCCGGGCCACCGCGGCCACGATCCGGGCGAGCGCGCGGGCGCCGTCCTCGAGCGCCGCGGGGCCCGGCTGCAGGATGATCGCGCTCTTCACCTCGTACAGCTGATCGTCCCTCACCGCCCGGACCGCCGCGAACCCGGGACGGCCCGCGATGACCTCGCGCCGCGCCTTCTTCCCGCACCAGCTCGCCACGACGACGTCCGGGTCGCGCCGCGCCACCTCGAGCGGGTCCTGGATGCGGCCCCTCGCGGCGTGCGACGCGCGGCTGTCGGCGCAGACGTCCTCGCCCCCCACGAGCTCGACCAGCTCCGAGACCCAGCGGATGCCGGCGATGAGCGGATCCGGCCACTCCTCGAAGAACACGCGGGGCCGGCGGGGCAGCGCAGCCGCGCCGTCCGCGAATTCGGCGAGACCGGCGGCGAGCCGGTCCGCGAGCGCGGCCCCCTCGGCGCCCCGGCCGACCGCGGCCGTGACGAGCCGGATCGTCTGGAGGATCTCCGCGATCGAGCGCTGGTTCGTGACGAGCACCGCGACGCCGCGGCGGACGAGGTCGCGCGCGATGTCCGCCTGCAGGTCCGAGAACCCCACCACGAGGTCCGGGCGGAGCGCGACGATGGCCTCGAGGTCCGCGGACAGGAAGGACGAGACGTGCGGCTTCCGGCGCGCCTCCGGTGGACGGACTGTGAACCCGGAGACGCCCACGACGAGGTCGTCCGCCCCGATCCGGTACAGCGTCTCGGTGGTCTCCTCCGTCAGGCAGACCACGCGGCGCGGGTGCGGCGGGGCGGACGCGATCAGGGCAGGCACATCCACGGTGGGCGCTCGACGGGCGGGAGGGTGCGCGCGCGTTATAACCCCCGTGCGTGTCGAGCGCCGTGACCCAGGGGATCCGCGTCCAGGTGCGGAGCGCGTACCGGCCGGACCGGTCCGAGCCCGGCAAGTACCTCTTCACGTACACGGTGAAGATCGCCAACGACGGCGAGGCGGCCGCGCGGCTCGTGGCGCGGCACTGGATCGTCACCGACGCCAACGGCGAGCTCGAGGAGGTCGCGGGCGAGGGCGTCGTCGGCCACCAGCCCTACCTGACCGCCGGCGAGGAGTTCGAGTACACGAGCTTCTGCATCCTCGAGACGCCGCACGGCTCGATGCACGGGACCTACCGGATGGTGCGCGACGACGGGAGCTCGTTCGACGCCGAGATCGCGCCGTTTCCGCTGGTGGTGCCGGGCGCGCTCAACTGAGCGTGACGCACCGTCCCGCGGCGGTCACCTCCGCAGCAGCTCGTCCAGGAACTCCTGCTCGGTGACGAACCCGCGGCGGATCAGCAGCCGGATCATCGCCGCCATCGCCTGGGCGGGCTTCACGATGTCGGGCTCGGCGGGGGCGCCGCCGGCGAGACGGTCGAGCGCGTCGAGGATCTCGCGCTCCGCCTCGGTGAGCGGGCGCGCGGAGGGATCGCCCTCGGCGGGCTCGTCCGCGGGGGCGAGGTCGGTCGCGAGCACTGCGTCGCCCTCGAGCTCGGCCTGGAGCTCGGCCTCGAACGGATACGGCGTCAGCTCCGGCGGCTCTTCCGCAGCGACGGGCGCGGGCGGAGCGACGGGCGCCGCGGGCGCTCGGGCGGGTCGCGCCTCGACGGGCTCCGGGCGAACGGGAGCGGGAGACGGCGCGGGCGCGGCCCACGTCGCAGGCGCCGGTCCGGCGGTTCGCTCCTCGACCGGGTCGGCGCGAACGGGGGCGCGGGCGGGGGCCGGCGCGGTCGGCGCCAGCGCAGGGCCACTGCCGAAGAACGCCTCGAACGCCTCGTTCGAGCCGCCTCCGAAGGCATCCAGCACCGGCTCGCCGCCGAGATCGTCGACGTCGAGGTCGAGCGCGATGGCCTCCACCGCGCCGCCGGCCGTGGGGTAGTGCAGCTGCAGGGCCGCGGCGATCTCGCGATCTCCGCCGATGCAGACGCTCACGCGCCGTCCGGTCCGGAACCGCAGCTCGTCGACGACCGCGAGGTTCGTCGGGTCCGACATCGCCACCCGGATCGAGCTCGTGTCCGCGCCCATCGGGAACACGTTGTTGCGCGTCGCGAACTCGCGGGGGACGAGCTTCAGCGCCTGCTCGAACGCGTACGGCTCGAGCGCGTCGAGCCGGGCGACCTCGAACCCGAACTTCTTCGCGAGCGCCTCCACGATGTCGGCCTCGGTCGCGAGCTTCAGGTCGACGAGCGCCTGACCGATGCGGACGCCCCACTGGCGCTGATGGCCGAGGGCCGCCTGGAGCTGCGTCGCGTCGATGATGCCGGACTCGAGGAGGATCTCACCGAGCCGCTTCTTCGGGGCGGCGGTCATGGCGGGGCGATCCTACCTCCGCGCCGCGGACGCCGTCGAGCGACACCGGGTGCGCGCCCGAGGGGACGCGCAGGCGGTCACTGCCCGGCGCGGGTCGCGATGGCGAGGCGGGAGAGGCCGACGCCGCGCGCGAGCTCCATCACCTGCACGACCCGCCCGTGCGGGACGCCCGCGTCCGCCTGCACGAGGACGACCGTCTCCGCGTTCCGGCCGTGCGTCTCACCGAACACGCCCTTCAGCGAGTCGTCGTCGAGCACCTTCCCGCCGACCACCGCGCGGCCGTCGGCGAGGATCGCCACGGCGAGATCCTGCGGGACCGGGGCGACCTCGCCCTTCCCGCCCTTCGGCAGGTTGACCTTGAACCCACCCTTCTCCTGGCCGGCCTCCGCGATCGCGGTGGTCGTCACCATGAAGATGATGAGGAGGACGAGGAAGATGTCGGTGAGCGGGGTGATGTTGATGTCGGCGAAGATGCCGCCGCCACCGCCCTCGTCGTCGCCGCCCACGTCGCCGTTCGGACCGCCGATCGCCACGGGCTAACCCTCCTTCGCCGGCCGGAGCGGCGGCGACGCGTCGGCACCGGCGGTGCGGAGCGTCGGGAGCACCTCCTTCAGGATCTCGAGGTACTCCTCCGTGAGGAGCCGCAGCTGCAGCGCGAGCTTCTGCACGTGGACGTTCAGGAAGTTGAAGATCACGACGGCCTCGATGGCGACCGCGATGCCGCCCGCGGTCGTGACGAGGGCCTCGGAGATGCCCGCCGCGACCACCGCGAACCCGCCCTGCCCGGTCGACGCCATCTGCCGGAACGCGTGCATGATGCCGACCACGGTGCCGAAGAGGCCGACGAACGGCGCGGTGGCGCCGACGGTGCCGAGGATCCAGAGGTTCCGGCGGAGCTTCAGGTTCACCTGCTGCCGCTCGCGCTCCACCGCCGCGACGATCTTCTCGACGGGTGGCGGGCCGCGGCCCGCGCGGGGCGCGGCGGCGACGAGGCCGGCGAGGAACACGTCCGCGGCGGAGGACCCGGAGCGTTCGCACTGGGCGCGCCCGTCCTCGAGGTCACCCCGGTAGAGCGCCCGCGTCACGGCGTCGGCGAGGCTCTTCGCCCGCGCGGTGAAGCCGAACAGCGCGATCGCGCGCTCGACGGCGACGGCGAGCGCGATGACCGAGCACGCCACGATGATCCACATCGAGGCGCTCCCGGTCTTGAGGAGCGAGCTGTAGCTGAATTCCACTTGGTGTTCTCCCGGTCGAACCCGGCGAGAGGAGTGTAACGGCCGCCCGGCGAGCGCGGGGGGCCCATCGACGGCGCGAACGTACGGACGGCCGAGGTCATTCCCGGCCGGGCGGGCCACCGCCCGCCGGCGCGCTCCCGGCGGGGTCGGCGCCGGCCGGCGGAAGGAAGGGGTTCGGCGGCGTGCCGGGGAGGACCTCGTCGCCCCCGAGATCCACCACGCGGGCGCCGCGCGGGGGCTCGAGACGGAAGAGCTTCGGGTCGATCTCCCCGTTCACCTCGGCGTCCTTCCAGGCGAGGTCGAGCTTCACCTTGGGCGAATCCGCCCGGAGCGCGACCTGCCGGGGGAACCAGACGCCCGCCCGCTGCTGGAAGATCTCGAACCGGAGGTCGTAGGTCCCCGGTCCGGGCCCTCCCGCGACCCGCCGCGACGAGCGCTCCACGACGGCGTCGGACCCGACCCGGAGCGCCTGCGTGAGGGCACCCCGCGCGAGCTCGAGGGTGACGAACCCGGCGCCCGGGACGGCCGCCGTCGGCGTGCCGTCGACGAGCGGCGCCGTGCCGAGGAGGATCGCGACGAGGTCCTCGGCCGGGATCGGGACCGGGAGCAGCCGCGCGAGGTTCTCCGGCGTGGCGGCCCCGCGGTACAGCACCTTCTCGCGCGCGTCGTAGAGCGCGAAGCGCCCCTCGCCCGCCACGAGGACGACCGTCACGTTGCCGAAGAAGTCGAGCACCTCGAGGTGCACCCGATCCGGCCGCTCCGCCGCGACGAACTGCGAGACGGTGCCGGACCCCCCGGGCGCGTCGACGCCGACGCGCGCCGTCCCCGACACGCTCCGGAGGCGCGCCTGGGAGCGGAGGACCTGGTCCCGGAGCGCCGCGGCGTCGAGCGACAGATCCGGCGGCGGCGTCCGCGGCGGGCGGCAGGCAGCGAGCGCCAGCGCCGCCGCGAGGGCGAGGCGCGCGGGCGCGCGGAGGGGGCGGACGTTGGGCAAGGTCGGTCTCGGTCCCGGCGCCTAGAACAGGCGCGCCTTCCGCTCGAGGAGCTCCTGCGCGGACCGGCGAGCGATCCGGTTCTCCGGCGCGCGGCCGGGGTCGCGGGCCGGATCCGCAGCGAGGACGTCCGCGAGGAGCCGGTCGAAGAGCGCCTCGTCCTGCACCAGCACCGCGTACGTCTCCGCCTCGGCCACCGGCCCGAGGAGATCGTCCGGCGCGAGGGCGCGGGCGCGCTCGAAGTGGGCGCGGCTCGCCGCCGCGCCGCCGCCCGCGGCGACCGGGAGCGCGGCCCGCCACGCGCCGAGGGCGCGGTGCGGCCCGGCGGCGTCGACCCGCTCGTCCAGCTCCGCCGCGCGCGTCATCATCCCGAGCGCCGCGTCCTTCACCGCGAGCACCGCCGCGTACCCGGTCGCCTGCGCCGCGCGCATCGTGCCGAGCGCGAGCCAGTAGAGGGCCTCGGCCCCTCCGGCGTCGACCCGCGCCGCCGCGGCCGCGGGATCCTCGCCCGCGTCGATCGCCTTCGCCCAGCCCGGCGCGAGCGTCCGGAGGGCGCGCTCGGCGGCCCGGGCCGACGCTTCCCAGCCCTCGCGGGCGCGGCCCGGATCCGCCGCGGCGCGCCCGCGGAACGCCTCGGCGCGCGCGATCCGCAGCTCGATGGCGGGATCGCCGGGTCGAAGCCCCGCGGCGCGCCCGTACGCGGCGAGCGCCGCCACCACTCGACCGGGATCTCCGCGCTCGAGGAACGCCCGATCGCCCTCGGCGACGGCGGCGTCGGCCTGCACCACGGCCGGCGCGCGCGCCGGCTCCGCGAGCGCGGTCGGACCGTCCGCCGCGCGGCGGCAGCCCGGCGCCGCGAGCGCGAGCGCGAGCGCGAGCGGCGCGAGCGGGCCGGGCGCGAGGAGCGGGTGCGGAGCGCGTCTCGGGGACAAGGGGGTGCGGGACCGGCGCCGGGAGACCGGCGACCGCCCGCCTCCTACCGCCGCTTCTTCCCGGTGGGCTTCTTCGCCGCGCCGCGGGCGCGGGCGCGGGCGGCCTTGTCGCTCCGCGTCGGCCGCTTCGCCGGATGCGGGCGCGCGGCCTTGGCCTTTCCTGCGCCCGCGTGCTTCGGGGCAGGGCGCGCCGCCTTCGCCGGGCGCGCCGGGTGCGCCGGACGGGCGGGCGCTGCGGCCTTCGCGGCGGGACGGGCGGGCGCGGCCGCCGGCCGGGCCGGAGCGGCGGCCTTCGTCGCCGGGACCGGGGGCGCGGGAGGCCGCGCGGCGGCGGGCGCCGCGACCGGGCGAGCAGGCGGAGCGGCGGGCCGCGCCGGCGGGACGGCGGCGGCGGGCCGGGGCGCCGCGCCAGGCGGCGTGACCGCGGGGCGAGCGCCGGGCGGCTGAGGCGCACCGGGCCGCGCCGGCGCGGGTGGCGGCGCGAGCGGCCGCGGCGGCGCGAGGGGGCGGCCGGCGGCGACGGCGGGCCGGGGCGGCTGCGCGCGCGACAGCTTGGCGAGGCGCGCCTCCTCCTCCTCCTTCGTCACGACGAGCGGCCCGTGGCCGGCCCGCTGGCGGGCCTCGTCCTCGGCGCTGTAGTAAAGCTGGAACGTGGCGAGGCCGCGGACCACGAGCTCGCCGCGCTGGTTCTCCGCCCAGACCTCGATGTCGATCCCGTACTTCCCGCCCTCCTCGAAGCGGCGGTCGGACACGCGGCCGCGCGCGGTGAGGACGTCGCCGGGCCAGACGATCTTCACGAAGCGGGCCTGGAACTTCCGGAGGCGCGCGCCCCGGACCCACTCGACGACGAGCTCGCCGACGAAGCCCATCGCGATCATCCCGGGCGCGAGGGCGCTCGGGAACCCCGAGTTCTTCGCGAAGGGCTCGTCGATGAAGAGCGGGTTCCAGTCCTGCGCCGCGCCGACGTACCGGGCGATCTGCAGGCGATCCACGGGCGGCTTCACGAGCGGGGGCAGCTCGTCCCCCACCTTCACCGCCTCGAAGTAGAGCTGGCGTGCCGTGAGCGTCATCGTCCCCTCATCAGCGACGCAGGATGAGCGTCGCGCGCGAGCGGAACAGAAGCTCGCCCTTGTCGTCCCGGCCCTCGTCCTCGATCACGATCACGTCCGTCGGCCCGCTCGCGCCGGGGCGCTCGAGCACGTCGGCCACGCGGCTCGTCACGGTCACGCGGTCGCCCGCGACGAGCGCGCGTCCGTACTCGAACTGCTGCTCGCCGTGCAGGATCGAGCGCGTCCCGAGGTCGAGCGAATGCCGGAACCGCTCGTTCGTGGCGAGCACGATGGGGAACGTCGGCGGGGCGACGATCCCCGGGAGCCCGGCCGCGCGCGCCGCCACCTCGTCCTGGTAGATCGGGTTCGGATCGCCGAGCGCGTCCGCGAAGCGCCGGATCGCGCCCTTCTCCACGTCGTGGACGACGGGCTCGCTCTCTCGGCCGATGAGGGATCTGTCGAGCATGGTCCTCTCTTCAATGCCCCGCGGGCAGATCGAGCACGGTGACGAGCCCGCGCAGCTCCGTCACCGCGGGTACCGCGTTCACGACCGCGGCCGCGGTGGCCGCGTCGCCGGAGATGCCCCCCGGCACCACGAGCCGGAGCGGCGGGTCGGCGTCGAGCTCCACCTCGTCGCGCGGGTCCTCCGCGCCGATGGCGATCGTGAGCTCGAGCCGGACGACCTCGCGCTCGTCCGCGAACACGCGCGCGACCTGGGAGACCCCCGCGACCTGCCCGCGCCGGACCGGGATGGGGCCGTCCCAGTCCTCCTCGGCCACGAGCGGCGCCACCTCGTCGTCCACCTCGTCGATGGCGAGCCCGAGGCCGACCGCCGCGAGCGCCGCGGACTCGAGGAGGCCGAGGTGCCCCACCTCGCCCCGCTCGGCGGCGTCGTGGAACGCGTCCTCGGTCAGCCCGGCGCCGATCTTCCGCTGCAGCGCCGCGCGCCGGCGCGACGCGTCGACCACCCGGACCGCGCGCACGTGCCGGACGGGTCCGGTGACCTGGCCGAGCAGAGCGGGGAGGCGATCGAGGACGAACCCGGGGTTCACGCCGGTCCCCAGCACCGCGACGTTCCGGCTCTCCGCGAGCCGGTCGAGCGCGTTCGCCTCCTCCTCGTGCTGGAGGAAGGGGTAGGCGAGCTCCTCGCACGTGGAGACGACCGAGAGACCGGCCTTCACCACGCGCTCGAGGTCCGGGAGGAGCTCGGCGAAGCGGCTCCCGGTCGCGAGCAGGACCACCCCGCCGGCGGCGGACGCGAGCGCTCCGCGCAGATCGGGTGCGACCAGGAGATCCGGTGCGGGTGCGCCGATCACCTCGGCGAGCGAGCGGCCGGCCTTCGCGCGATCGGCATCGACCGCGGCCACCACCTGCAGGTCCGGACGTGCGAGGGCAGCTCGGGCGATGGCTCGACCGATCTCACCGAGCCCGACGAGCACGACGGGGATGCCGCTGTCTGCCACGCGCCCCTCCGGGGCGATCGCGTAAACGGGCCGACCGCCGAATCTCCGAAGATTCCCGGGCCTTTATAGTGCACGGCCTTTGCCCCTATCAAGAAAACCGGGGGCGGGGACCCGATCGACGGGACGCAACGCGCACGCGTCCACCGCTTCGACGCGGAGCGTCAAGTTAATGATATTGCGCAGGATCCGGTGGTCTGGACCCCTTTCGAGGACGCCGGCGCTAGGAGCGGATGAGCTGCTCGATATAAGCGCGGGCCACGGGGCTCGACCAGTCGAGCGGGCCCTCGAAGAACCCGACGATGCGGCCGTCCTTCGCGACGATGTAGCTCTCCGGGAACATGATCTTCGGGCACGCCCCGCGCGCGGTACAGAAGTAGGAAGCGACCGCGGTCTTACCCTCCGAGGGATCGAGCGCCACCGTGATCCCCTGCGTCGAGCCGAGGTAGGGCGGCGCGCCGAAGAACTCCTTCACGGGGCCCCACCCGTCGTCGGCGGAGACGGCGACCATCTTGAACTTGCCGGGGTAGCGCGCCTCGAGGTCCCGTCCGAGCGCGAGCATCGACGGCATCTCGTCGCGGCAGGGTGGGCACCACGTCGCCCAGAAGTTCACGAAGACGACCTGCCCCTTCACGCTGTCGAGGCTGAACCGCTTCCCGTCGAGGGTCGGCAGGTCGAGCGTGGGCGCCGGCGCGGCGGAGCTCCGGAAGATCGGGATGGAGCGGACATCCACGGGGTGCGCGGGCAGCGGCGCGGCCTGGACCGGCTTGTCGTCGCGCTGGCAGCCGGCGGCGGCGAGGGCGAGGGCGGCCGCGACGGGCGCGGCGCGGCGGAGCGTGGCGACGGTCATGGCGGCGATCTTCTTACACGACGCCCCGGCTTGCCGCCAGCGCGCGGTCCGGGGGAGACTCGCGCTCCGGAATGCGCGGCCTCATGGGCAGCTTCGCGGTGCTCCCGCTCGGCGATCTCGTCGAGCTGCTCGCGCGCCGCAGGATGTCCGGCACGCTCACGTGCGAGCGCGGCACGATCCGCAAGACGCTCCACCTCGACCAGGGCGACGCCGTCGCCGCCGCCTCCAACGACCCGCGGGAGTTCCTCGGGCAGCTCCTCATCAACTTCGGCCACCTCACCGAGGACCAGCTCTCGAAGGCGTTCCAGACGCAGGAGGAGACGAAGGTCCGCCTCGGCAAGGTCCTCACCATGGTCGGGCTCGTCCCGGTGGAGACGATCCGCGAGGTCCTCGCCATCAAGATCCGCGAGACGCTCCTCGACGCCTTCCTCTGGGACGCCGGCCTGTTCTCGTTCGACGACGGCCCGCCGCCCGCGGTGGACGAGACCGACGCGCGCGTCCCGCTCGCGGACATCGCCCGCGAGGCGGAGTTCCGGGCGACGGCCTGGGGCGCGTTCCGCGCCCAGTTCCCCGCCGGCGGCGCGACCCTCGAGATCGACGAGGCGAAGGTCCCGCCCGGCCAGGACCCGACCACCGTCGACGGCCGCCTCGTCGCGCTCGCCCGCGACGGGAAGACCATCGACGAGATCGGGCTCGCGCTGCACGCCACCGACTTCCACCTGTACCAGCGGCTCTACGCGCTCGCGCGCCAGGGCGTCGTCCGCGCGGCGCCGCCGTCCGACGCGGCCGTCGCGGCGGCGGACGCGGTACCCGCGGACCTCCTCGAGCGTGCCCGCGGGCTGCTCGCCGACGGCCGCGCCGACGACGCCGAGCTCGTCGCGGCGCGCGCGGTCGAGCTCGCGCCCGCGTCGGGCGCGGCGCGGGCGCTCCTCGCCGAGGCGGAGCGCCTCCTCGCGGACCGCCTCCGCGGCGAGCTCCTCGCCACGACGCGGACCCCGCGGCTCCGCGTGCCGGCCGCCGAGCTGGCGCGGATGCGCCTCTCCTCCGCGGACAAGTACCTGCTCTCCCGCTGCGACGGGCGGCGGAGCGTGCTGGACCTCTCGCGGATCGCGCCGCTGCGCGAGCTCGACGTGCTGAAGTCGATCCGCCGCTTCGCGGAGTCCGAGCTGGTGGAGCTCTGCTAGACGGCGCGGTTCGCGACACCGAAGGTGATCGCGCGTCGCGCTGTCGTTCAGGGCGCTGGCGCCTTCGCGGTCCGGAGCCCCGGCGCCGGTCGGGCCGGGCCCTCCGCGACGCGCACCGCGAAGAACGCCTCGAGCGCGTCCTTCGCCACCGCGGAGGCGCGGGTCCGCCAGACCGTGCCGTTCGCGATCACCGTCGCGACCGCGATCTCGGGGTGGTCCGCCGGCGCGTAGCCGACGAACCAGGAGTAGTCGCGGAACGGGGCGCGGTCGGCGAGGGAGCCGGTCTTCCCGGCCACCGCGACGCCGCGGAGCGGCCCGCGCGCGCCGTGGAACGCGCGCCGCGCGGTCCCCTCGCTGCAGGTCGACCGCATCATCTCGCCGAGCGTGCCGGCCACGGCCTCGTCCACCACGCGCCAGGGCGCGGCGGGCACCGGCGCGTCCACGCCCTCGGTCTCGTCGACGATGACGGGCGGCACGAAGACCCCGCCGTTCGCGACGATGGCGGCGAGGAGCGCGCCGTGCAGCGGCGAGAGCCGCACCGGGCCGAAGCCGGCGGCGGTGTTCGCGAGCTCGAAGCCGGAGTCCGCGATGTCCGCCTTCGAGACGTCCACCGCGCGCGGGAACGGGATCGCGTCGTTGAAGAGGAAGCGCTTCGCCTCGGCCCGGAGGAGCGCGGCGTCGAGCCCGCGGTCGGCGAGCTTCGCGAACACCACGTTCGTCGAGTGGCCGAAGGCGCGCTCGAGGGTGGCGCAGCTCCGGTCGCGGCGCGGATCGTCGGAGAGGAGCGCCGGCTGCAGCCGCCGCATCCCGCCGTGGTAGCAGACCTCCTCGTCGGGGCGGATGCCCTGCTCGAGGAGCGCCGCCGCGGTCACGATCTTGAAGATGCTCGCGGCGGGCGCGAAGGCGGTGAGCGCGAGGCCGCGGCGGCCCGGCTCCGCCTGCGAGTGCTCCGCCATGGCGAGGATCCGGCCGGTGGCGGGCTCGATGAGCACGGTCACGCCCCAGGGCACGGCGAACGACTGCAGCGTGCGCTCGAGACGCGCCTGCAGGCGCGGATCGAGGGTGAGCACCGCGCGCCCCGTCCCGAGCGGCGCCACGTAGCGGCCCAGGGCGGGATCGAGGCGGAACTCGCCCAGGACCGGCGCGGGCGCGGGCGGCGGGGCGGGTGCGCCCGCGGCGGCGTCGACGGCGACGTGCGCGGGCGCGGTGCTCGCGGACGGGACGTCGTCCGCGCGGGGAACGGCGATGCCCGCGAGGAGCAGCGCAGTCGCGGGAACGAGGAGAGCGGAGATCGGCGGGAGCTTCATCGCGCTGGGAACGTGGGACTTGACGCAGTGTGCCCGAGGAAACGTTCGGCGTCAAAGTACGCCACGCGATCCGTACGGGCACCGCCTGCGAGGGGCGCGCGACCCTCCGAAGCGCTGCGGCACAGCGACCCGAGGCCCCGCCGCGGGCGCGGCGCGCGGCCTCGGTGTGATCGATCAGGCGCGGACCTGCGCGCGCCGTCCACCGCGCTTCTTGGCGGGGCTCGCGACGGCGACGTCGCGCGTCTTCCCGTTTCGCGCGGCCTTCGCGTCGCGCGCGATCCTGCCCTCGCGCGCGCGCTTGCCGTTCGCGCCCGCCCGGCGCTTCGAGGCGGCCTCGCGCGCCTCGCGCAGCGCGGCCTGCGCCGCCGCGAGCCGCGCGATCGGGAGCCGGTACGGCGAGCAGGAGACGTAGTCGAGCCCGAGCCGGTGGCAGAAGCCGACCGACGCCGGATCGCCGCCGTGCTCGCCGCAGATCCCGATCTTGAGCTCGGGGCGCGTGGCGCGCCCGCCCGCGACCCCGAGCCGCATGAGCGCGCCCACGCCGTCCTGGTCGATGGACACGAACGGGTCGACGGCGAGGATCTCCTCCTCGAGGTAGCGCGCGAGCACGGGGCCCACGTCGTCGCGCGACAGCCCGAAGGTGGTCTGGGTGAGATCGTTCGTCCCGAACGAGAAGAACTCCGCGGTCCGGGCGATCTCCGCCGCGGTGACGGCGCCCCGCGGCACCTCGATCATGGTCCCGACGAGGTACCGCACCTTCCGGCCGCGCGCCGCGAAGACCTCCTGCGCGACGCGCCGGACCACGGCGGCCTGGTGATCCAGCTCCTTCGCCATGCCGACGAGCGGGATCATCACCTCCGGCTCGACCCGGGCGCCCGCCTCGGCCGCGTCGATCGCGGCCTCGAAGATGGCCCGGACCTGCATCTCCGTGATCTCCGGGTAGGCGATCCCGAGGCGGCAGCCGCGGTTGCCGAGCATCGGGTTCGACTCCGCGAGCTCCTCGATGCGCTCCTCCACGTGGACGACGCTCTTCCCGGTCGCCTCCGCGAGCGCGCGCATCCCCTCCTCGTCGTGCGGGAGGAACTCGTGGAGCGGCGGATCGAGCGTCCGGATCGTCACCGGCCGCCCCGCCATCTCCACGAAGAGGCCACGGAAATCCTCCCGCTGGAGCGGGAGCAGCTTCGCGAGCGCGGCGCGCCGCTCCTCCGGCGTCGCAGCGACGATCATCTCCCGCATCGGCCCGATCTTCCCCTCGCCGAAGAACATGTGCTCGGTGCGGCAGAGGCCGATGCCCTGCGCGCCGAAGGCGACGGCGACGCGCGCCTGGTCGGGCTGGTCGGCGTTGGCGCGGACCTTCAGGCGGCGCGCGCCGTCCGCCCAGGAGAGGAGCTTCGCGAAGCGCTGGTAGGTGGGTGCGCTCCGCGCGTCGCGGGTCTTCTCGACCAGCACCTCGACGACCTCGGACGGCCGCGTCTCGAGCCGGCCGTCGATCACCTCGCCCGCGAGGCCGTCAATGGAGATCCAGTGGCCCTCCTTGAGGACCACGTCGCCGCCCGCGCGCCGGGTCACGGTCATGGTCCGCGCGTGGTAGTCGAACGAGAGCGCGTCGCAGCCGACGATGGCGACCTTCCCCATCTGCCGCGCGACGAGCGCCGCGTGCGAGGTCATCCCGCCGAAGGCCGTGAGGAAGCCCTCCGCCGCGGCCATGCCGCGGATGTCCTCGGGGCTCGTCTCGTGCCGCGCGAGGACCACCTGCTCGCCCTTCGCCCGCCACGCGGCCGCGTCCTCGGCGAAGAACACGAGCCGGCCGCTCGCGGCGCCCGGCCCCGCCGGCAGCCCCTTCGCGAGGAGGCGCCCTTCCTTCACGGCGGCGGCCTTCTTGGCCTCGTCGAACACCGGCCGGAGGAGGTGGTTCAGCGCCTCCGCGTCCACCCGCAGGATCGCGTCCTCGCGCGAGATGAGCCGCTGCTCCGCCATCTCGACGGCGATGCGCACGGCGGCGAGGCCGGTGCGCTTGCCGCTGCGCGTCTGGAGCAGGTAGAGCCGGCCGCGCTCGATGGTGAACTCGATGTCCTGCATGTCGCGGTAGTGGTGCTCGAGCTTCTCGCGCGCGGCGAGGAGCTGCCGCGACACGTCCGCCCACTTCGCCTGCAGCTCGCCGATCTTCTGCGGCGTCCGGATGCCGGCCACCACGTCCTCGCCCTGCGCGTTCACGAGGAACTCGCCGTAGAACTCGTCCTCGCCGGTGGCGGGGTTGCGCGTGAAGGCGACGCCGGTGCCGGAGTCGTCGCCCATGTTGCCGAACACCATCGCCTGGACGCTCACGGCGGTGCCCCACTCGGCGGGGATGCCGTTCAGCTGGCGGTAGGCGATGGCGCGGTCGTTGTCCCAGGAGCGGAACACCGCGCCCACCGCGGCGAGGAGCTGGTCGAACGGCTCCTCGGGGAACGCGACCTTCTTCCGCCGCGAGATCTCCGCCTTGAACTCGGAGACGAGCTCCCGGAGCGCCTCGACCGGGAGGTCCGCGTCGTGAGCGGCGCCGAACGCCTCCTTCTTGGCGGTGAGGATCACCTCGAACGGATCCCGGTCCTCCTTGGTCTCCGGCTTCATCCCGAGCACGACGTCGCCGAACATCGCGACGAAGCGGCGGTAGCTGTCCCACGCGAAGCGCGGGTTCCCGCTCCGCGCCGCGAGCCCCTCGACGGTGCGGTCGTTCAGCCCGAGGTTCAGGACCGTGTCCATCATCCCCGGCATCGAGACGCGCGCACCCGAGCGGACGGACACGAGGAGCGGATCGCCGGCGTCGCCGAACCCCTTCCCGGTGAGGGCCTCGACCTTCCGGAGCGCCGCGCGGAGCTCCGGCTCGAGGGAGCGGGGCAGCTTCTTGCCGGCGCGGTAGTACTCGGTGCAGACGTCGGTCGTGATGGTGAAGCCGGGCGGGACCGGGATCCCGATGTTCGACATCTCGGCGAGCCCGGCGCCCTTCCCGCCGAGGACGTCCTTCATGTCCTTGTTGCCGTCGGCCTTGCCTCCGCCGAACGAGTAGATGCGCTTCGTGGCCATGGTCGCCTCCCGCCGAAGACGGCTCCTGTAGGTCGCCCGGTAACCGGATGGTTACATCGTCGCTCCAACGCGGACGGGCGACAACAGCCGTGACGAGGGCAGCCCACCTTCGCGGCGGGTGCGCTCCGCGCCAGGGCGGCGGGCCGAGGCGCGCGCGCGAATCTGGACCGGACCGGCCCGCTAGACGCGCAGCGCCTCGATCTTCGCCTCGTCGCGCTCGGGCTCGACCTCGTAGACCTCGACGAGGTCCCCCTCGCGCCACTCGACCTGGACCTTCGGCGCGTCCTTCGCCTTGCCGTAGCGGGCGACGATGGCGGCCGCGAGCACGCGCTCTTCCCAGGTCGGCTGCCCCTCCACGAGCGCCAGCGGGCCGAGCACGTCCCTCGCCTCGACCCGGGCGCGCCCCTCGACGTGGTGCTCGAGGAGCGCGTTCTCGACCTCGGTCCGGCCGACGATGAGCTTCGCCTTCGGGGAGAGCCGGAAGTGGCGGCCGGTCGAGAGGAGCAGGACGTCCTCGCGATCGATCCGCCGCTCCTCGCCCCGCGCCTCGCGGGCGTCGAGGACGTCGAAGAACTTCCGCGCGAAAGCCTCGTCGGTGAGGTAGCAGCACCCGCCGGCGGGCTGCGGGTACTCGGCGATGCCGAGCTGCTCCGCGAGCTTCATCTGCCGGTGGCGCGAGCGGCCGCTGATGTCCTCGAGCAGCGCCCGGTCGACGAGCCCTTCGTTCTCCGGGATCGTGGGCGGGAGGAGCTTCGCCGAGAGCGGGCGCAGCAGCCGGCCGTCGAGGCCGCTCTCGCGCTCGATGATGCGGAGGGTGTCGCGGCGCTGGCTCTTCGGGCGCTGCCCGAGCACCTCGCCGGTGAAGACGAAGTCGGCGCCCTCCGCCTCCATGATCTCCTTCGCCTTCCGCATCATGAAGACGCGGCAGTCGACGCACGGGTTCGCGTTCGCGCCGTAGCCCCAGCGCGGGTTCACGAGCATGTCGAAGTAGCCGCGCCCCGAGATGTCGACGTACTCGATGTCCACCTCGAGGTCCGCCGCGGCGCGGAGCGCCTCGTTCTGCGGCACCGTCCCGTCCGGGCGGCCGCCCTTCCGCCGCTGCGTCTCGGTGATGCAGAACCCGGTGTAGAAGTTGATGGCCTTCACCTCGACGCCCTGCCGGCGCACGAGCGCCAGCGCGAGCGTCGAGTCGAGCCCGCCGGAGATCATCGCGATCGCCTTCGCCTGCCGCTTCATGTCGGACCTTCTTCTCGCGTGTGCCGTCAGCGGGGGCGCTTCCGGACGAAGCTCTTCCAGGCGGCGCCGTCGCGGAACGTGCCGAGGTGCTCGTTGCGCGTCGCCTTGCACCACATCGGCATGTCGGTGGCGATGCCTGGATCGGTGGCGATGACGAGGAGCACCGCGCCGGCGTCGAGCCCCTTCACGATCTTCGCGGTCTCGACGATCGGGAAGGGGCAGAGCTGCCCCGAGGTGTCGAGGGTCCGCGAGGGTGGGGGCATGTGCTCGAGCGGCGTCACCGGGCTCTCCCTTTAGCCGCTCCCCCGCGCGGCGGCAACGGCCGGTGCCTTGCCCGCCGGTCCGGACGTGCCGTACCCTCCCCCGGATGCCCCGCCTCCATGCGCTCGTCCTCTCCGCCGCCGCGCTGGCGCTCGCCGGCGGCCGTGCCACCGCCCAGGAGGGCGGCCACCCCACCCTGTTCACCGCGTCCGCCTCGATCGCCGGCGGGTCCGAGCTGGGGCTCGACCACGGCAAGCCTGGCCTCGGCGAGGCAGAGGTCGCGGCCGGGCTCGAGTCCGCGGACCTCGGCCTCCGCGGCGAGCTCGCCGCCACGCTCGGCTTCGCGCCGGACTCGCACGTCGCGCTCCGCCCCGGCATCCGCTACCGGCTCCCCGGCATGCCGATCCAGCTCCGCGCCGCGCTCGACGCCGCGGACTCGCGCGGCCACGGCTTCCGCTGGCGGTGGCTCCTCGTCGGCGTCGCGACCGAGCTGCGCGTGACGAGCCTCATGGGGCTGTACGCCGAGCTGGACACCGGCGCGCCCCTCAACGCCGACGCCGGGCTGCCGCTCCTGTTCCGCGCCGGCGCGTCGTTCCGGTTCTGACCCGCGGTGGCCCCCCACCGCACGCCTCGCCGCGCGCTCGCGGCCGGCCCTCGCCCGGAGGTCTCCGCATGAGACGCCTCGCCCTCGTCCTCGCCGTCGCGCTCGCCCTCCCCGCGGCCGCGCAGGACGCGCTGCCACCGCCGCCTCCGCCGCCCTCCGATGACGTGCCGCTCCCGCCGCCGCCGACCGGCACGACCCGGCTCCCCGCCTCGTCGGACATGCCGGCGGGCCGCACGATGCCGCCCTACGTCCCGGGCCGCACGGAGCGGCCGGCGAGCTTCGGCCTGACGCCGGTGCCCATCGTCCGCCGCGCGGGGACCATCGGCGACGGGCCCGTGGCGTTCGCCGGCGACGCCGGTGCGCCGCTCCACCCCGACGAGGCGTACTCGCACTGGCGGATGAGCCTCGCGTCAGGCGTGCTCGGCCGGTTCGGCGGCCACCAGATCTCGGATCGCCGCGAGAACCCCTCGACGCTCATCTACCTCGGCGGCCAGGCCGACGGGCTCTGGACCGAGGGGTACGGCCAGTCGGTCCGGCTGCGGGCGAAGCTCATGACCGGCGGCGAGGACGAGATCTTCATCCCCTCCGACGGCGAGGTCGAGGCGGCGTACATGATCGGCCGGCCCGAGTTCCGGTTCGTGATCGGCCGGGTCGAGGTGGCGCGTTACCCGGGCCTCGCGCTGCAGGTGCTCGGTCAGCTCGCGACGCTGCCGTCGGTGGAGGGGTCCATCCCGCTCGCCGGCGATCGCATGCGCCTCTACTACTACGTGTCGCCCGTCGAGATGGCGTACGCGTACTACTACGGCGACGCGCACATCCGGAAGGTCGACCCGGCGCCCTCCGAGACCGACGGCCCCGCCGCCGCGACCGCCGGGCGGCTCCGCTACACGACGCTCCTCCCGCCCGCGGTGCTCTTCTCCCTGGAGGGCGACGTCCTGAAGATGTGGAAGAAGAACGACCTCATGCTCTCGGGCGAGGGCAGCCTCGGCTACTCGGTCCTCGACGGCTCGGTCATGTTCAACGTGGCGGTCCGCTGGACCAGCTACACCCGGCGGGACCGGTCCGCCGTCGACGCGACCGCCAACGCGAGCGACCTCAAGCTGATGGCCGTCGCGACGCTCGCCTTCTGATTCCACGCGGGGTCCGAGGGAATCTCCGCGGATCCCCGCTGTTCGCCCTGCGGGTGCCGGGCCGCGTCCAGGCACCCAAGTGTTTGTCAGGATTCGGACATCCTGCTACATGCCGGATGCCGTTCTCACCGGAAGGGAAGCGAGGAGCCATGAAGCACGTCTCTTGGGTGTTGGCGCTCGTCGTCGGATACGCGCTCGGCGCGGCCACCATCGGCGCGCTGAAGGGCCCGCCGCTCATCGGCATCGGCCGCGGACCCGCCGTCGCCGCCCCCGCCCCGGGCGCGCCCCAGCAGGCGCGCCCGGCGCGGCCGGTCGAGGACCCGAAGGCGGTCTACAAGGTCCCGCTGGACGGGTCGCCGGTGCGCGGCCCCGCGGACGCCCTCGTCACGATCGTCGAGTCGTCCGACTTCCAGTGTCCGTACTGCAAGCGCGGCGCGGCGACCATCCAGGAGCTCGAGAAGATCTACGCGGGCAAGGTCCGCGTCGCCTTCAAGCACAACCCGCTCCCGTTCCACCCGAACGCGGCCCCGGCCGCGAACGCCGCCGAGGAGGCGCGCGCGGAGGGCGGTGACGCCCGGTTCTGGGCGCTCCACGACAAGCTCTTCGAGATCGCGCCCGCGCTCGACGCGGCGAGCCTCGAGAAGGCCGCCGCCGACGTCGGCGTCGACGCCGCGAAGGTGAAGGCGGCCGTCGAGTCGCAGCGGTACCACGAGCGGATCGAGCGCGACCAGAAGCTCGTCCAGGGCCTCGGCGCGATGGGGACGCCCACCTACTTCGTGAACGGCCGCAAGCTCGTGGGCGCCCAGCCGATCGAGCGCTTCCGCGCGGTCATCGACGAGGAGCTCCAGAAGGCGGACGCCCTCGTCCGGAGCGGCACGCCCGCCTCGCAGGTGTACGCGAAGGTGCTCGAGGGCGCCGCGACGCAGCCCGTCTTCGTCCCCGGCAGCGCGCCGGGCGCCCCCGGCGGCGAGGCGGTCGCGCCGGCCGCCCCCCAGGCGGCGCCGGCCGCGCTCTACCGGAAGGTCCCGGTCCGCGCCGATGATCCGGCCCGCGGCGCGAAGGACGCGAAGCTCACGATCGTCCTCTTCTCCGACTTCCAGTGCCCGTACTGCGGCCGCGTCGAGCCGTCCCTGAAGCAGCTGGAGGACGCGTTCGCCGGTCAGCTCCGGATCGTCTGGAAGCACCAGCCGCTGCCGTTCCACCCGAACGCGATGCCGGCGGCGCTCGCCGCCGAGGCGGCCCGCGAGCAGGGCAAGTTCTGGCCGATGCACGATCGGCTGTTCGCGAACCAGCAGGCGCTCTCCGCGGACGACCTCGCGAAGGCCGCCCAGGCGATCGGCCTCGACCCGAAGCGGTACCGCGCGAGCGTCGACGCGAAGAAGGGCGCCGACCGGATCGCCGAGGACCAGAAGCTCGCGGCCGAGGTGGGCGCGCAGGGCACGCCAACGATGTTCTTCAACTGCCGCCAGGTGGTGGGCGCCCGGCCGTTCGAGCAGCTGCAGCAGGTCGCGAAGGAGGAGCTCGCGAAGGCCGACGCGCTCCTCAAGGGCGGCCGCCCCGGCGCCGACTTCTACGAGAAGGCCTGCGCCGCGAACCTCGCCCTCCCCGCCGCGCAGGCGGCGCCCTCGCCGACGGTCGTCCCGACCGCGGCGCCCGCCGGCCCCGCCCTCCCGGTCCAGGGCCTCACGGTCCGCGCCGACGATCCCGTGAAGGGCGGCGCGCGCGCCCCGGTGACGATCGTCCTCTTCTCCGACTTCCAGTGCCCGTTCTGCAGCCGCGTCGAGCCGACGCTCGCGCAGGTGCAGCAGACGTACGGGGACAAGGTCCGGATCGTCTGGAAGCACCAGCCGCTCTCGTTCCACCCGAACGCGCTGCCCGCCGCCCTCGCCGCCGAGGCGGCCCGCGAGCAGGGCAAGTTCTGGCCGATGCACGACCGGCTGTTCGAGAACCAGCGGCTCCTCTCGGATCAGCTCTACGCGCAGACCGCCCGCGAGCTCGGGCTGGACGTCGCCCGGTTCGAGGAGGCGCGCCGCGCCCCCCGCGCGAAGGCGCGCATCGCCGAGGACCAGGCGCTCGCGGCCAAGGTCGGCGCGCAGGCCACCCCGACCCTGTTCGTGAACGGCGTCAAGATCGAGGGCGCGGTGCCGTTCGAGATGATCAAGGCAGAGATCGACCGGCAGCTCACGGCGCGGTAGCGACCGCGCGGAGCTGCCGCCCTCCGCCGGGGAGCCTTGCGCACATCGTCCCGAGAAGGTAAGAGATCCGTTCCCTTATGCGCCGGACTCTGTTCAAGTCCAAGATCCACCGCGCCACGGTCACCCACGCCGACCTGGAGTACGAGGGGTCCGTCTCGATCGACGAGGACCTCATGGAGGCGGCGGAGATCCTCGAGTACGAGGCGATCCACATCTGGAACATCACGCGCGGCACGCGCCTCCAGACGTACGCCATCAAGGGGCAGCGCGGCTCCGGGATCATCTGCATCAACGGCGCCGCGGCCCACCTCAACAAGCCCGGCGACATGGTGATCCTCGCGACGTTCGCGGAGTTCGAGGAGTCCGAGGCGCGCAGCTACAAGCCGACCGTGGTCCTCGTGGACAAGGCGAACAAGATCGTGGCCAAGGACGCCGTCGAGGTGGCCGGGCCCGCACGACGGGTGATGGCATGACGGTGTTTCTTTGGCTCCGCCGCTGACGTGCGGCCCCAGCCCGATCTCGAGACGTTTCTCTCCCTCTGCAAGCCCGGCCAAGCGGTCCCGGTGCGCGTCGAGGTCGACGCCGACACCGAGACGCCGGTCTCGGCGTTCCTGAAGCTCTCCCGCGGCGAGGACCGCGCCTTCCTCCTAGAGTCCGTCGAGGGCGGGGAGCGGAGCGCGAGGTTCTCCTTCCTCGGCGCGCGGCCGCGCTCGGTCCTCCGCTGGAAGCTCGGCGACGCGGGCGATCCGATCGCCGCGGTCCGCGGCGCCCTCGCGACCCACCGCGCCGTCCGCGTCCCGGGGACCCCGCCGTTCTCCGGCGGCCTCGTCGGCCACGTCGCCTACGACGCAGTCCGGCTCTTCGAGCCGCGCGTCCCCATCGCGAACGACGACGAGCTCGGGTTCCCCGACGTCCTCCTCATGGACTTCGACGAGGTGGTCGCGTTCGACAACCTCCGCCACTCGCTCCACGTCATCTGCGAGGTCCGCTGCGACGCGGGCGACGATCCGCGCAAGCTGTACGAGCAGGCCGTGCGGCGCATCCGCGCGCGGCTCCGGACGCTCGCCCGCCCGCTCGTCGATCGCCGCGCCCGCCGCGCCGCGCGGCCGGCCGAGCTCGTGCCACGCGTGGCGAAGCCGGACTACCTCGCGGCGGTCGAGCGGGCGAAGGAGTACATCAAGGCCGGCGACTGCCAGCAGATCGTCCTCGCGCAGCGGTTCGACGCGGAGGTCTCGGTCCCGCCCTTCGAGATCTACCGCGCGCTGCGCCGGGTGAACCCGTCGCCCTACCTCTTCTTCGTGAAGGACGGCGACCGCGCGCTCGTCGGCAGCTCGCCCGAGACCCTCATCAAGCTCCGCGACGGAGAGGTGACGCTCCGCCCCATCGCCGGGACCCGGCCGCGCGGCAAGGATCCCGTCCACGACCAGGCGCTCGAGGCGGAGCTCCGCGCCGACCCCAAGGAGAACGCCGAGCACGTGATGCTCGTCGACCTCGGCCGGAACGACGTCGGGCGCGTCTCCGCCATCGGCTCGGTGAAGGTCACCCAGCTCAAGATCGTGGAGCGCTACTCGCACGTGATGCACCTCGTGTCGGAGGTGAAGGGGCGCCTCCGCGACGGGCTCGGCGCGGTGGACGTGCTCCGGGCCGGGTTTCCGGCGGGCACCGTCTCCGGGTCGCCGAAGGTCCGCGCCATGGAGATCATCGACGAGCTCGAGCCGGCGCGGCGCGGGCCCTACGCGGGCGCGGTGGGCTACTTCGATCGCAGCGGCGACATGGAGATGTGCATCGCGATCCGCACGCTCATGGCGAGCGGCCGGCGCGTGTCGGTCCAGGCCGGCGGCGGGCTCGTCTACGACTCCGTGCCGGAGACCGAGTACCAGGAGACGCTGAACAAGGCGCGCGCGGTGTTCACGGCGGTCGCGCAGGCGGAGTCGCGGCTCCTCGACGCGGTGGCGCGTCCTCCCCGCGCCGCCGAGGCGGCGACGGCGCCGGGCCGGATGCCGAAGCCCCGGCCGGCGCCCCGCGGGAAGGTCGCCGCGCGGCGGCCGCGGCCGGCGCGCGCGCGCGGGGGGCGCTCATGACTCCGCGGCTGCTGCTCGTCGACAACTACGACTCGTTCACCTTCAACCTCGTCCAGTACCTCGGCGAGCTCGGGGCGGACGTGACCGTCCACCGCAACGACGAGATCGACGTCGCCGGGATCCGCGCCCACCGGCCGGACGGCCTCGTGCTCTCGCCGGGCCCGTGCACGCCGGACGAGGCGGGCGTGACCCTCGCCGCGATCCGCGAGCTCGCCGGCGCGCTGCCGATCCTCGGCGTCTGCCTCGGCCACCAGGCCATCGGCCAGGCGTTCGGCGGCAAGGTGATCCGGAACGCCCGGATCGTCCACGGCAAGGCGAGCCCGGTGAACCACCGCGGCGAGGGGCTCTACGCCGGCCTCTCCGCGCCGTTCCAGGCGGGCCGCTACCACTCGCTCGTCGTCGAGCGCGAGTCGCTCCCCGCCGACCTCGAGGTGACGAGCTGGACGGACGAGGGGGAGATCATGGGCCTCCGCCACCGGACCCTCGAGGTGGAGGGCGTCCAGTTCCACCCGGAGTCCATCCTGACCGTCGAGGGGAAGAAGCTCCTCGGCAACTGGCTCGCGCGGCTCGGCCGCGGCGCGTGACGGAGGCTCGAACGCCGTGATCCAGCCCGCGATCGCGAAGCTCCTCGACCACAGGGACCTCACCCGCGACGAGATGGTCGAGGTGATGAACGAGATCGCCGACGGCGGCGCGACGCCGGCGCAGGTCGGCGCGTTCCTCGCGGCGCTCCGGGTGAAGGGCGAGACCGTCGACGAGATCGCCGGCGCCGCCCAGGTGATGCGCGCCCGCGTCGACCCGGTCCGGGTGGACCGCGAGGTGTTCGTGGACACCTGCGGCACCGGCGGCGACGGGCGCAACACCTTCAACATCTCCACGACCGCGGCGTTCGTCGTCGCCGGGGCGGGCGTGTGCGTCGCGAAGCACGGCAACCGCGCGGTCTCGTCCCGCTCGGGATCGGCCGACGTGCTCGCCGCCCTGGGCGTCGACGTGGACGCGACGAAGGACGTGGTGGAGCGCTGCATCGCGGACGTGGGGATCGGGTTCCTCTTCGCGCCCCGGCTGCACCCCGCCTTCAAGGCCGTCGCCGGCATCCGGCGCGAGCTCGGCGTGCGGACGGTGTTCAACCTGCTCGGCCCCCTCGCGAACCCTGCCGGCGCGCGGCACCAGGTGCTCGGGGTGTACGAGCCGCGCTGGGTGCCGGTGCTCGGCGGCGTGCTGGCCGCCCTCGGCGCCGTCCACGCGTTCGTGGTGCACGGCGAGGGCCTCGACGAGATCGCGGTGACCGGGATGACCCACGTGTGCGAGGTGAAGGGCGGCAAGCTCGAGCGGTACGCGATGCGCCCCGAGGACATCGGGCTCGCGCGGCACGAGGAGCGCGAGATCGCCGGCGGCGACGCGGAGCGGAACGCGCGCATCCTGCGGGACGTGCTCGAGGGCCAGAAGGGCGCGCCGCGCGACGCCGTGCTCGCCAACGCCGCCGCGGCGCTCGTCTGCACCGGCGCGGCGAAGGACCTGCCGGAGGGCGTCCGGGTCGCGGCGCGGGCCATCGACGGCGGCGCCGCCCGGGAGAAGCTCTCGCTCCTCGTCGCCGCCTCGGCGGTGAAGGCATGAGCGTCCTCGGGCAGATCCTCGCGCGGAAGGTGACGGAGGTCGCGGAGCGCCGGCGGGCGCTCCCGGACGCGGAGCTGGCGGCGCGGGCGAAGGACGCCCCGGCGCTCCGCGGGTTCGAGGCGGCGCTCTCGCCGCCAGGCGGGCCGACGCGGATCATCGCCGAGGTGAAGCGGGCGAGCCCGTCCGCCGGCGCGATCGACGCGACGCTGGACGCGCCGGCCCAGGCGCGCCGCTACGCGGAGGCGGGCGCGGCGGCGATCTCGGTGCTCACCGACGGGCCCGGGTTCGGCGGGTCGCTCGACGACCTCCGGGCGGTGCGCGCGGCGGTGGAGACGCCGCTCCTCCGGAAGGACTTCGTGGTCGACGCCTACCAGCTCCTCGAGGCGCGCGCCGCCGGCGCCGACGCCGCCCTCCTGATCGTCGCGGCGCTGTCGGAGGACGGGCTCCGCCGCCTCCTCGACCGGTGCGGCGAGCTCGGGCTCGCGGCGCTCGTCGAGGTCCACGACGAGCTCGACGCCGACGTGGCCCTCCGCTCCGGCGCGCGGATCATCGGCGTGAACAACCGGAACCTCAAGACGATGACGGTGAACCTCGCGACGTCCGAGCGGATCCTGCCGCTCCTGCCCGAGGGCGTGAAGGGCGTCGCGGAGAGCGGCATCCGCACGCCGGACGACGCGCGCCGGCTGCGCCGGGCGGGCGCCGTGAACCTGCTCGTGGGCGAGGCGCTGGTCCGCGCCGCCGATCCCGGCGCGCTCGTGCGGGAGCTGTGCGGGTGAGAGGCGGGCCGTGGCGGTCCTGATCAAGATCTGCGGGTTCACGCGCCTCGAGGACGCGCTCGACGCGGTCGCGCTCGGCGCCGATGCGCTCGGCTTCAACTTCTGGCCGCGGTCGAAGCGGTACATCGCGCCGGTGGCCGCGCGCGCCATCATCGATCGGCTCCCGCCCGGCACCCGGACGTTCGGCGTCTTCGTGAACCCGACGCGCGAGGAGCTCCTCGCGGCGATCGCGGCGTCGGGGGTCGGCACGGTCCAGCTCCACGGCGACGAGCCGCCCGCGCTCTGCCAGGGGCTGCCGGTGCCGGTGGTGAAGGCGATCCGCGTGAGGGACGCGCACTCGCTCGCCGCGCTCGCCTCCTACGAGGTGTCGGGGTTCCTCCTCGACTCGTCGACCGCGGGCTACGGCGGCAGCGGCGCGGCGTTCGACTGGTCGCTCGCGGCGGAGGCCGCGGCGGACCTGCCGGTCTGGCTCGCGGGCGGGCTCACCCCCGAGAACGTCGCCGACGCCATCCAGCTCGTCCGCCCGCTCGGCGTGGACGTCGCGAGCGGCGTCGAGTCTTCGCCCGGCGTGAAGGACTACGACAAGATGAAGCGGTTCATCGAGGCCGCGAGGGGAGCGAAGACATGACGGTGTTGCCCGACGCCCGGGGACGCTTCGGCGACTACGGCGGACGGTTCGTGCCCGAGACCCTCGTCCCGGCCCTCGAGGAGCTCGAGGCCGCCTGGCGCGAGGCGCGGCAGGACCCCGCCTTCCAGGCGGAGCTCGCCGAGCTGCTCGAGCGCTACGCCGGGCGGGAGACGCCCGTCTCCGAGGCGCGCCGGATGAGCGCGGACGTGGGCGGCTGCCGGATCCTCCTGAAGCGCGAGGACCTCTGCCACACCGGCTCGCACAAGCTCAACAACACCCTCGGCCAGATCCTGCTCGCCCGCCGGATGGGCAAGAAGCGGATCATCGCCGAGACCGGGGCCGGCCAGCACGGCGTCGCCACCGCGACGGCGGCGGCGCTCTTCGGGCTCCCGTGCGAGGTGTACCAGGGCGCGCTCGACGTCGAGCGGCAGGCGCTGAACGTCTTCCGGATGCAGCTCCTCGGCGCGCGGGTGATCCCGGTCGAGGCCGGCTCGCGCACGCTCAAGGACGCGATGAACGAGGCGCTCCGCGACTGGGTGACCAACGTCCGGGACACGCACTACATCATCGGCTCCGTGGCGGGCCCGCACCCCTACCCCGCCCTCGTCCGCGACTTCCAGTCGGTGATCGGGCGCGAGGCGCGCCGGCAGGTGCAGGACCTCGCCGGGCGCCTCCCGGACGCGGTCGTCGCGTGCGTCGGCGGCGGCTCGAACGCCATGGGCATCTTCAGCGCGTTCGTGGACGACGAGGGCGTGGACCTCGTGGCGGCGGAGGCGGCCGGCCACGGCATCGCCACGGGACGCCACGGCGCGTCCCTCGCCGAGGGGCGCCCGGGCGTGCTGCACGGGTCGCGGAGCTACGTCCTCCAGGACGCGGACGGGCAGATCGCCGAGGCGCACTCCGTCTCCGCGGGCCTCGACTACCCCGGCGTCGGGCCGGAGCTCGCGTACCTCCGCGATCAGGGGCGGCTCACGCTCATGCCGCAGACCGACGCCGAGGCGCTCGACGCGTTCCAGTACCTCGCGCGCCTCGAGGGGATCATCCCGGCGCTCGAGAGCGCGCACGCCGTCTCGGCCGCGCGGAAGCTCGCGCGACAGATCGGCCCGGGCGGCCTCGTGCTGGTGAACGTCTCGGGGCGCGGGGACAAGGACGTGGACCAGGTCCGGAAGATGCTCGCGGGCGACGCCGGGTGGAAGAAGCCGTCCGCCGCCACCGCGGCGCCGCGGCGGAAGGCGAGGACCTCCGCGCGCGGGCAGGCGAAGGCAGCGGCGAGGAGGCCGGCGAGGAAGAGCGCGGCGCGTTCCGCGCGGAAGGGGAGCCGCCGATGACCGCCCGTCCCGCCCGCAAGGCCCCGGCCCGGGCCGCCGCGCCCGAGGCGGCGCCCGCCGACCGGATCGCCGCCGCCTTCGCGCGCTGCCGCGACGCGGGCGAGGCGGCGCTCGTCACCTACGTGATGGGCGGCGACCCGGACCTCGCCACCTCGAAGGCGATGGCGCTCGCCTGCGTCGAGGGCGGCGCCGACCTCCTCGAGATCGGCGTGCCGTTCTCCGACCCCATCGCCGACGGCCCGACGATCCAGGGCGCCGCCGAGCGCGCCCTCGCCGCCGGAGCCACGGTGGCCGGCGTGCTCGAGGTCGCCCGCGCGGTGCGGGCCCGCTCGCAGGTGCCGATCGCGCTCATGGGCTACCTGAACCCGATGCTCGCGCGCGGCGCGGAGACGTTCGCGAAGGCGTGCGCCGAGGCGGGCGTGGACGCGCTCATCGTCCCCGACCTCCTGCCGGAGGAGGCGGAGGTGCTCGCCGCGCCGGCGGCGGCGCACGGCGTGAAGATCGTCTACCTGCTCGCGCCCACGTCGAACCCGGCCCGCGTGGAGGCCGCTGCGCGCGCCGCCACCGGCTTCCTCTACTTCGTCTCGGTGACGGGCGTCACCGGCGCGAAGAAGGCGGTGCCCGCCGAGATCGGCGCGCAGGTCGCCGCGGTCCGGGAGAAGAGCCCGGTCCCGGTCGTGATCGGCTTCGGCGTCTCGACCCCGGAGGACGCGCGCGCCCTCGCGCCGCTCGCGGACGGCGTGGTGGTCGGGAGCGCCATCGTGAAGCGGATCGCGGAGGGCGGGAGCCGGGCGGCGCGCGCGGAGCGCGTCCGAAAGCTGGTCGCGTCGCTCAAGCGGGCGCTGCGGCGGTAGCGGGCCGGGCCCGCTACCGCCTCACTCGGCGAGCCGCAGCATCGACACCTCGAGCCAGTCCGCGTCGGCGCCGCGCTCGACGTGCGCGACGCGGTAGAGGCCGTCCCCGTCCGCCGCGATCGCGGGCCACACCTGGCGCGCGTCCGCGAGGGCCGGCGTGTTCCAGACCTGCCAGTAGCCGCCCGGCAGCCGGAAGTCCATCCGCAGCGCGCCGGCGTCCGTCCGGACGACCACGGCGTCGGCGGGCCCGGGCGCGACCGCCACGGGGACCTCCCACCGCCCGTCCCAGAGGGCGGAGTCGACCGAGTGCGCGAGCGCCGTCACCTCGCTCCACGCCGCGGCCGGCTCCCGCGTGAAGACACGGACCGCGCCGGTGGTGGGTGTGTAGGACGGCGTGATCACGGCGACGGAGAGGACGGCGCGGCCGCCGGCGGCGCTCAGGGCGGGGAGGCCCTTGAGCCCGGTCTCGAGCGCGGGCTGCCACGCGGAACCGTCCCAGGACCGGAGCACCACGGAAGCGGAGGGGCCATCGGAGCCGGGCTTCGGTCCCTCGTTGCACGCGAGGTACGGCACGCCGTCGACGAGCGCCACCGAGGGTCCGTCGTACGCCTGCCGGCCGTCCGGGTGGAAACCGGGGAGGACCTGCCACGTCCCGCCGGAAAGGCGCGCCGCGCTCGCGGTCCACCAGTAGTTGCTGCTGGCGACGTCGACCACGACGAGTGACATCCACGAGACGACCGGCGCGCCGGAAGCGTCGAGGACCACGCGCGGACTGCCGTTGTTCGTGTCGGCCGTGCCGGGGAGCGGACCGCCGCCGAGCGCCACCCAGGCCGAGCCGCTCCAGCGAAACACCGACACGGCGCCCCACCCCGCGGTCGCGATGGTCGGGTTGCCCGCCACGTCGGTCGCGACGTCCACCCCGCCGTCGCCCGTGTACATGGGATCGAGCGCCGTCACGGCGCCGGACGACGAGACGCTCCAGACGTGCGTGGTGTACCCCGTGACCGCCGCGACGACCGCGCCGCCGTGCGGCGCCGGCGCGACCCGCACGCTGGAGAACCGGATCCCTGCGCCGAGCTCGCGAGGTCCCGCGACGATCGAGGCCGCGACGGGCCAGCTCACGGCGTACGGCTCGTTCATGGCGTTGCCGGCGAGGTCGCGCACCCCGGTGACCACGACCTCGACCGGATCGGCCCAGAACGCCGGGACGATCCGCAGCGTCGTGCCGCTCTCGCTCTCGCTCACGCTCACGGCCGGCGCGGCGTCCACGCCCGCAGCGAGGACGGCCACCGCGCCCGCGACGCTCGCGACGTCGATCGCCTCGTCGAAGGCGATCTCGATCGTCGGATACGGTGAGTACTGGAGCGTCCCGGCGGACGGCGACGCCGACACGACCTTCGGCTTCACTCGGTCGACGACCACGGTCACCGGCGCGCTCAGCACCTGCTCGGTGCCGCGCCGGGCGCGGGCGACGAACCGGTACGTGCCGTCCGCCACGTCGGCGGTCCGCCAGAGGAACGGCTCGGGCGGCACCAGCTCCGCGACGACCGCGCCATCACGCGCGAGGTCGACCGCCTCGTACGCGCCGTCCACCTCGACGGCGATCCGGACCTCGCCGCCGTTCGTGTACGCCGTCAGCGCCGGCGAAACGATCCGGACGGCGAAGGGCTTCGCCGGGTCGCCTCCGCCGGAGCAGCCGATCAGGACGAGAGCGAGCGCCCAGCCGGCGCGCAGGGAAGCATGAAGGCTCATGTGGGACCCCCCAGGTGGGACGGTCCCTCAACCCGCGCTTCCAGTCAAATGGACAAGCGGTCGCGCCCTCGGCGGGGGCGTTTGAGACCGGCGGTCAGGCCAGCAGGCCCGCGGGGTGGATCACGTGGACGGCCCCGTCCTCGCGCTTCATGTGCGGGCGGGAGATCCAGTGGCACCGCGTGCAGACGCTGGCGGCGCTGCCGGCCGAGAGCCGCACGTCGAGATCCCCGCCGCAGAGGATGCAGCCCCCGGGGAGGGAGATGTCGCGGGTGTCGGTGTCCTCGACGGTGGTATCGAGCTCGGCCTTCATGGACTTGAGGTAAGGCCTCCCGGGCGCAAGGCAAGCGGCCGCGTCCCTGGAAGGGGAGGACCGCCTCCCCGGAGGCCCGTGGCTGGAGCCGGAGGCGCGAGCGCTCGCTCGCCCGTCGTCCCTACACCGCTCGACCGATCGCCCCCGCAATCACGCGGACCTGGCGCATCAGCTCGTCGAACTCGGCGGGGGTGAGCGACTGCTGCCCGTCGGAGAGCGCCTTCTCGGGGCGCGGGTGCACCTCGACGATGATCCCGTCCGCGCCGGCGGCGACCCCGGCGCGCGCCATCGCCGCGACGTGGGCGCGGAGCCCTATGCCGTGCGACGGGTCCACGATCACGGGCAGGTGCGTCAGCGCCTTGAGGAGCGGGACCGCGTTCAGGTCGAGCGTGTTGCGGGTCATCGTCTCGAACGTGCGGATGCCGCGCTCGCAGAGCGCCACCTGGTAGTTGCCCCGCGAGACGATGTACTCGGCGGCCATCAGCCACTCCTTGATCGTCGCGGACGGGCCGCGCTTCAGGAGGATGGGCTTGCGGATCGTGCCGAGGTACTTGAGCAGCGAGTAGTTCTGCATGTTGCGGGCGCCGATCTGCAGGACGTCCGCGTAGTCGGCGACCATCGGCAGCGTCTCGACGTCCATCACCTCCGTCACGACCTTGAGCCCGGTCTCCTCGCGCGCGAGGGCGAGGAGCTTCAGCGCCTCCTCGCCGAGGCCCTGGAACTCGTACGGGCTCGTCCGCGGCTTGAACGCGCCGCCCCGGAGGAAGCGCGCGCCGGTCTTCTTCACGGCGTGCGCCGCCGCGAGGAGCTGCTCCTTCGACTCGACCGAGCAGGGGCCGGCCATCACCGTGAGCGCGCTCCCGCCGAGGGGGACGCCGCCGACGTCGATGACGGTGTCCTCCTCCTTCACCTCGCGCGAGACGAGCTTGAACGGCTGCGAGACCCGGATCGCGTCGGCGACGCCGGGCAGGGTCGTGAACAGCTCCGGCTCGAGGCCGCCCTTGTTGCCCGTGATCCCGATGGCGACGCGCTGCGCGCCCGGGATCGGGTGCGCCATGAGGCCGAGCGACCGGATCTTCTCCACGACGGCTTCGATCTCGGGCTCCGTGGCGTGCGGCTTCATGACGACGAGCATCGTTCGGCCTCCAGGGGCCCTTACTCCTAGCGCGGGCCGCCCTTCCGCTCAAGCGCGGGTCCGTGCGCGGCGGCGGCGTTATCATGCGGCCGTGCCTCGCGTCCTCGTGATCCGCACCGGCTCCGCCCCCGACGACGTTCGCGCCGCCCACGGAGACTTCACCGAGTGGTTCGCCGCGCTGCTCGCGCCCGCCGCCGTCGTCGCCGCCGACGCCGAGCCCGCGGGCGCGCTCCCCGACGCGCGCGGGCTCGACGGCGTGGTCGTCACCGGCTCGCTCGCGAGCGTCACGCGCCCCGAGCCGTGGATGGACGCGCTCGGAGGCTGGCTCCTCGCGGCGGCGGAGCAGATCCCGGTGCTCGGGGTCTGCTTCGGCCACCAGCTGCTCGGCCACGCGCTCGGCGTCCGCGTGGAGCGGAACCCGCGAGGCCCCGAGGCGGGAACGCGCGAGGTCACGCTCACCCGGGCCGGTCGCGCGGACCCGCTCTTCCAGGGGCTGCCGGAACGCCTCGCCGTCCAGCAGAGCCACTCGGATCACGTGCCCGCGCTGCCGCCCGGCGCGGTCCTCCTCGCGGGGAACGGGCACGCGCCGGTGCAGGCGTTCGGGCACGGTCCGCGGATCCGGGCCGTGCAGTTCCACCCGGAGTTCGACGCGGCCCGCACCCGGGCGCTGTGCGAGAGCGAGCGGGAGCTGCTCGACGCGGCGCGTCCCGGGCTCGCGGTGGAGGCGCTGTCGTCGATCCGCGAGACCCCGGAGGCCGCGCGCATCCTCGCGAACTGGCGCGCCGGGCTCGGGGGTGCCTGAACGGCGGGCACCGGCGCGAGATCCGCGACACGCACGTCGTGGTTTCGACTCTCCGTCCTGGCGTCACGGTACACACAAACCCTTCCCGACCCCCTGCACGGCCGGTGATCGGTCGCTAGATTGCCCGTCAGGAGGCGGGCGATGCGGGTGGTACGGGCGATCCGCAGGGTGGCGAGGCAAGTCGAGGAGGTCGCCGCGATCTTCGACGGCCGGATCCGGTCGAACCGGGTCGAGAAGCGGACCGACTTCTCCCGCTGCCCGAGGCCGGTCCTCCTCCTGCACGGCTTCTTCACGTCGCGACGGACGTTCGACGTGCTCGAGCGCCGCCTGCGCCGCGACGGGTACGGCGTGTTCACGCTCGACCTCGGCGGCCTCGGGCGCACCCTCAACACGCGCGGCATCGACGATCTCGCGGACCTCGTGCGGGCGAAGATCGAGCGGATCTACGCGCGCAATCCGACGCTCGGGCCGCTCACGATCGTCGGCCACTCCAAGGGCGGCCTCATCGCGGCGTACTACGTGAAGAAGCTCGGGGGCTGGCGGCGCACCCGCGCCGTGGTGACGCTCGGGACGCCTCACCATGGGACGCCGCTCGCGTTCCTCGGGCTGCCGGTCGGGTTCTTCGCGCGCTCGCTGTGGCAGCTCTTCCCGGGCAGCCCGTTCCTGCGACGGCTCCACGACGGCGCCTGGCCCGGGCACGTGCGGCTCGCGTCCGTCTGGTCGAAGCGGGACGACGCCGCGCCGTACCCGTCGGGTGTCATCGAGACGCACGGGCTTCCGCACCTCTCGAACGTCGAGGTGGACTCGACGCACCACGGCTTCCTCTCCCGCAAGCGGATCTACGACGTGATCCTCCGCGAGATCCGCGCCGCGGAGACGGACGCGCCCGTGCGCCGCGGAGTCCTCACCGCGATGCGGGGCGGGCGGAGCCGGACGGCGCCCGCCGCGGCGCCGGCGGGCGCTCGCGCGGCGGCCGGCACCGACGCGGCGTAGCGCGGCCGGGTACAATCGGCCGGTGCGGGACCGACGGTTCGACCACCTCTACGACCGGCAGAAGCAGCCGGTGAAGAGCTACGTCCTCGAGCGGTTCGCCGAGGAGCTCGCGGCGGAGCTCGCGGCGTGGCCGCCCCCGTTCGTCGACTGGGTGACCGAGGAGCTCCGCGCGCGCTGGGCGGCGGGGGCCGCCGAGCGGCCGCGCGAGGACGTGCTCCGGTTCGCGCTCGAGGTCGCGCGGCTCGACCTGCTCCGCGACTTCGAGGAGATCGACCGGCGCCTCGCCTCGGAAGCGCACCGGCTGCAGACGCCGGCCGAGGCGGCGGCCCTTCACCTCCTCGTGCGGCTCGTCACCGAGAAGTGTCTGGGCCTCAAGGAGTACGCCGAGGGGGCGCGGATCCGGCGCGAGGACCTGGTGGAGATGCTCGGGTGGGTCGAGCGCCGGCTGTTCCGCGTGACGCTCGCGTGAGCCGGGGCGGCTAGGTCCGGTGGCGGGCGGCCCCGGGCGGACGATCCGGCGAGCGCGGGGCCGGGCCGCGGACGATCCAGAGGACGAAGAGGAAGATCCCCACGATCGCCACGCCGACGAAGAGCGCGAACACCCAGGGCAGGATGCCGGTCGTCCCCGGAGTCGGATCGTAGGCGCTCGTCTGCGCCGCCGCCGCGAACGCGAGCACGAGCGCCGTGACGGCGAGGGCGAGTCCGGCGGTGCGGGCGAGCGGGGTCATGGGGCCTTGGGTGGCGCGGGCCGGTCGGGCCGCCCGAAGAACATCCTGAACAGAGCCGCGATGACGAGCACCGCCGCGACGATCCACAGCCATGCGAAGTTCCGGCTGCCGGACTCGGGGTCCGAGCCCCCGGCGGACTGCGCGAGCGCGGCGGCCGGGAGCAGGGCCAGGGCACCGGCCGCACACGTCCACGGCACGGCGAGCCGAGCGAGCCACCTCATGGAGACGCCTCCCCCGCGCCCCGGGACCCGGGGCGCTCCTCAAAGGTGCGCCGGGGCGAGGGCGCGGGGAAGCGGGGCCCCGAGGAGGCGGACACCGCGCACGCTCGGACGCTCGCTGGTGGTCCGGACGGCCCGGCGATCGCTACTTCGGCGCCTTCGGCACCTTCTCCCAGTCGGCGAGGAACTTCTTCAGGCCGACGTCGGTGAGGGGGTGCTTCGCGAGCTGCTCGATGACGGAGTACGGGATGGTCGCGACGTCGGCGCCGAGCTTGGCCGCCTGGAGCACGTGGATCGGGTGGCGGACGCTCGCGACGAGCACCTGCGTCTTGAAGCCGTAGTTCCGGTAGATCTGGATGATGTCGGCGACCATCGACATGCCGTCCTCGGACACGTCGTCGAGCCGCCCCACGAACGGCGAGATGTAGGTCGCGCCTGCCTTGGCGGCGAGGAGCGCCTGGACCGGCGAGAAGCAGAGGGTGACGTTCGTCTTGATCCCCTCGTCCGCGAACGTCTTCGCCGCGCGGAGCCCCTCGACGATGAGCGGCACCTTGATGACGACCTGCTTGCCGAACTTGGCGTAGTGCCGCCCCTCCGCGAGCATGCCCTCGGCGTCGGTGGCGGTGACCTCGGCCGAGATCGGCCCGGGGACGAGCCCGACGATCTCCTTCAGCACGTCCTCGAAGGCGCGGCCGGTCTTCGCGACCAGCGAAGGATTGGTCGTCACGCCGTCGCACAGCCCGAGCGCCAGGGCCTTCTTGATCTCGCCGACGTCCGCCGTATCGATGAAGAACTTCATGTGACCTCCGATGGCCCTGGCGCGCGAAAGGGTCCTGGGCGGCGGGTTGCATAGCCTACCCGCGCGCCCTGCCGCAAGCCTGGCGAAAGTGCTATATCCGCGCGAACATGGCCAGCCGCACGAAAGCTCGCGTGGTCCGCCTCTCCCGCAGCCGCGCCAAGACCCCGACCCGCCCGCGGGTCCGCGACCTCGTCGAGCACGGCCGCACCGTCGTCGCCGCCGAGGCGCGTGCCATCGCCGCGGTGCGCCTCGACGAGAGCTTCGCCGAGGCGGTCCGCTGGATCCTCGACTGCAAGGGCCGCGTGGTGGTGACGGGCATGGGCAAGCCCGGCTTCGTCGCCCAGAAGATCTCCGCGACCCTCGCCTCGACCGGCACGCCCTCGCTCTACGTCCACCCGGCCGAGGCCGCCCACGGCGACCTCGGGAGGATCGCGAAGGACGACGTCGTCATCGCTCTCTCGAACTCGGGCGAGACGGAGGAGATCCTGCGGCTCCTCCCCGCGCTCAAGAAGATCGGCGCGCGGATCGTGGCGGTGACCCGGGACCGCGTGAACCCGCTCGCGCGCGGCGCGGACCTCGTGCTCGCGATCGGCAACGTCGAGGAGGCGTGCCCCCTCAAGCTCGCGCCGACCGCGTCGACCGCGGTCCTGCTCGCGATCGGCGACGCGATCGCGATGACCGTGCTCGCGAGCCGCCCCTTCGATCGCGAGGAGTACGCGCTCTTCCACCCGGGCGGGAAGCTCGGCCGCGGGCTCATGAAGGTGCACGAGCTCATGCGCGGCGCCGAGTCGAACCCCGTGGTGCGGGAGGACCAGCCGCTCTCCGCCGCCGTCGCGGTGATGACCGAGACGCCGGGGCGGCCGGGCGCCACCGCGGTCGTCGACGCGGCCGGGAAGCTCGTCGGGATCTTCACCGACGGCGACCTCCGCCGCCTCGTGGAGCACGGTGAGACCGACTTCGCGCGCCCGGTCTCGTCCGCGATGGGCCGGAACCCGCGGACGGTCCGCCCCGACGCGCTCGTCGGCGACGCCGCCCGCGTGCTCCGGCAGGCCCGCATCGACCAGGTGCCCGTGGTCGACGCCGAGGGCCGGCCGGTGGGGCTCCTCGACGTGCAGGACCTCCTCGCCGCGAAGATCCTGTGAGGCGGGCGGTGACGCGGAAGAGCACCGCCCGTTCCGACCGCGGCGCGCGCGCCGAGCTCGTCGAGACCTGCCGTCGCCTCCACGCCCGTGACCTCATCGGTGCGGGCGAGGGCAACGTCTCCGTCCGGCTCGGGCCGGATCGCTTCCTCGTCACGCCGTCGGGCGTGAACAAGGGCTACCTCGCGCCGGGAGCGCTCGTCGTCGTCGACCGGACGGGCGCGGTCGTCGCGGGCGAGGGCCGCGCCTCGACCGAGCTCCGGATGCACCTCGCCGCCTACGCGGCGCGCCCGGACGTCCTCGCCATCGTGCACGCGCACCCGCTCACCGCCGTCGCGCTCACCGTGGCCGGCGTGCCCCCGCCCGACGACCTCGTCCCCGAGGCCGCGGTGACGCTCGGCCCCATCGGGCTCGCGCCGTTCGCGACGCCCGGCACGGACGAGCTCCCCGCCGCGCTCGCGCCGCTCCTGCCCCACCACGACGTGCTCCTCCTCGCGCGTCACGGCGCGCTCGCCCTCGGGCGCACGCTCGCCGAGGCGTTCGATCGGATGGAGACGCTCGAGCGCGTCGCCCGCATCGCGCTGGCGGCGCGCCTCGCCGGCTCGTGCGAGCCGCTCCCCGCCGCCGCGGTGGACCGGGTGCTCGCGGCGGCGGGCCGCCCGCCGCGGAGGCCGAGGTGAGCGGCACCGGCGCCGGGCTGTACCTCCGGCCGCCGGGCGAGTCCGAGCGGCTCGTCGTCGTCGCCCCGGATCCGGCCGGCGTCCTGGGCGCGCTCGCCGGCGTCCTCGCGGAGCCGCTCGCGCTCGTGTACGTGCTCCTCCGCTCCGGCACGTTCCGCCCGGAGGGGAGGTACCAGACGTCGCGCCCGCTCGCCCGCGCCGCCGTGGAGGCGCTCCTCGCGCGCTTCGGCCCGTTCCTCTCGGGCGACGGCCGGCACGGGCTCGCCGTGCTCTCGATGGTGGAGGCCGCGGCGGTCACGCTCGACCGCCGCGGCGTCGTCGAGGTGCACGGGCCGGTGGAGCGCGCCGTGCCGGTCCTCCGCACCTGCGGCCTCGTCGAGGGCACGCCGGCGGAGCCCGCGCCGCGTCCCGTGGCGCCCGCGCACGACGCGGACGAGCAGGCGCTCCTCGCGGCGACGGACTGGACCTGGTTCCCGCTCGAGCCGGGCGACGCGCTGCTCGACTGACGCCCCACTCCCGTCGACCCCCGCACGAGACGAGCGTCCCGGGCGCTGCGCCGGCACACGGCGCCGGTGAAAGGAGCGACGTCATGCTGACCCAGAGCCGGATGGTCACGATCCTGCCCGTCGTGGATCTCGAGCGGGCGCGGAAGTTCTACGAGGAGAAGCTCGGGCTCGAGGCCGGGGAGACCCAGGCCGACGGCTCGGTCGTGTTCCGCGGGACCGAGGGCGAGTTCGCGCTGTCGCCGCGCCCCGAGCCCGCCCACAATCCGTACACGGCGATGGGGTTCGAGGTCGAGGACGTCGCCCGCGAGGTGAAGGATCTCGAGCGGCGCGGAGTCGCGTTCGAGGACTACGACACGCCCGAGCTGAAGACCGTCGGGCACATCGCGGTGCTGGGCGCCGAGAAGGCGGCGTGGTTCAAGGATCCCGACGGCAACATCCTCTGCGTGCACGAGAACGCCTCGCGCGCGAGGCATTGAGCATTCCGGACGCGATGCGGTCGAGGAACCCCCGCGCCTACTAGACGGGGTGAAGGAACTCCCGCGATCCGACCGGGGTGGAGGGACCCCGCCGCAGGCGGGGGGAGGGGCGGAGCCCCTCCGCGCGGGGACCTCGCGCGATCCTCGCGAAGCGAGGCGCGCGAGGTCACGGGCCCCGCGCAGCAGGGGTGGGGCCCCGACGGCTCCGCCGGCGGGGCGGGGGCGCAGCCCCCGCTAGATCGTATACAGCCCGGCGCACGCGACGTCGCCGGGCGGCGCGCGGGAGAGGAGCTGCGCCACCGTCTGCCCGGTGCCGGGCACGACGCGCTCGGGGCAGAGCTCCGCGAGCGGCGCGAGGACGAAGCGGCGGTTCGGGATCTCCGGGTGCGGCACGATCAGCGCCGGCGGCCGGCGGATGACCTCGTCCCCGAAGAGGAGCAGGTCGAGGTCGAGCGTCCTCGCCGCCCACTTGACGCCGGTCCGCTTCCGCCCCGCGGCGTTCTCCGCCATCTGGAGCACCGCGAAGAACGCCTGCGCCGGCAGCGCGGTCTCGACCTCGAGCACCGCGTTCAGGTACCTGGGCTGCGGCGGGCCCACCGGCGCGGTGTCGTAGACCCGCGAGGCGCGGACCAGGGCGACGCGCGGCTCCGCCTTGAGGGTGCGCGCCGCGAGCGTGAGGTTTCCCCACCGATCCCCGAGGTTCGTGCCGACGCCGACGTACGCGAGCATGCCGGTCCCGAGTTAACGCGGATCGCCGCGGCGCGCCAGGCGAGGCGGTCGAGCCCAGCGCTCCGCCACGGGGGTCACGTGACGGGGTTACGGAGGACGCCGATCCCCGGCACCTCGACCTCGACCCAGTCGCCGCGGCGGATGGGCCCGACGCCCTCGGGCGTGCCCGTCGCGACGACGTCGCCCGGGAGGAGCGTCATCACGCCGGAGATGAAGGCGAGCAGCGCGTAGACGTCGAAGGCCATGTCGCGCGTGTACCCACGCTGGCGCTCGTCGCCGTTCACCCGGCAGACCACCGAGGCGTCGAGCGGATCGAACGCGGTCTCCACCACCGGCCCGACCGGGCAGAACGTGTCGAAGCCCTTCGCGCGCGTGAACTGCTTCTCCTCGCGCTGGATGTCGCGGGCGGTGACGTCGTTCAGGCAGGTGTAGCCGAACACGGCCTCGCGGGCCTCGGCGGCGGTGGCGCGGGTGAGCGTCCGCCCGAGCACGACGCCGAGCTCGCCCTCGTGGTGAACCTCCCGCGACTGCTCGGGGCAGCGGATCGCGTCCTGCGGGCCGACCACCGAGGTCGAGGGCTTGAGGAAGATGAGCGGGATCTTCGGGACCTCGTTCCCGAGCTCCTTCGCGTGCGCGACGTAGTTCCGGCCGACGCAGACGACCTTCGTGGGCTCGACCGGCGCGAGCAGCGTGACCTCCGCGAGGGGGACGGGCGCGCCGTCGGCGAGGCCCCCCGCCCAGGGCGCGGCGGACAGCGGGCGGACCGAGGTGCCCTCGATCGCGCCGTAGCGTTCGACGCCGCTCCGGCGGAAGCGGCAGATCCTCAAGGGCGGCCCCCGCCGCGGAGCCCGAGCACGTCGGCCATGTCGTAGAGGCCGGCCGGCTTCCCCGCGAGCCACTGCGCCGCGCGGATCGCGCCGCGGGCGAACTGCTCGCGGGACGTCGCGCGGTGCGTGATCTCGACCCGCTCGCCCTCTCCGCAGAAGAACACGGTGTGCTCGCCGACGACGTCGCCGCCCCGGAGGGTCTGCACTCCGATCTGCCAGGGCGGCCGCTCGCCGAGGATGCCCTGGCGCGAGTAGCAGAGCGCCTCGGCGGGATCGCGGCCGAGCGCCTCCGCCGCGACCTCGCCGAGCCGGACCGCGGTGCCGGACGGCGCGTCGCGCTTCTTCTTGTGGTGCATCTCGACGATCTCGACGTCGTAGTCCTCGCCGAGCACCTTCGCGGCCTGGCGCACCAGCTCGAACACGACGTTCACCCCGACGCTCATGTTCGGAGAGAACACGACCGGGATCTTCCGCGCCGCCGCGGCGACGCGCGCCTTCTCCTCGGCGCCGAGACCGGTCGAGCCGATGACGAGGGCGACGCCCTTCTCCGCGCAGAGCTCCGCGTGGCGCGCCGACGCGTCGTGGCTCGTGAAGTCGATCACCACGTCGGCGCCTGCGAGCGCCTTCGCGAGGTCGTCGCCGACCACGACGCCCGCGGGCGGCAGCGCCGCGAGCACCGCCGCGTCCTGGCCGAGCGCGGGGCTCCCGGGCCGGTCGACCGCTCCGTGGAGCGCGAGCCCCGGCCCGTGCGTCACCATCCGGACGATCTGCGTCCCCATCCGACCGGCCGCGCCGGTCACCACCACCTTCGTCGTCATGTCCGTCCTCGGTGTGGTCAGGCGAGCTTCATGAGCCCGAACCGGACCATCGCGTCGCGGATCTTCGCGAGGTTCGCGTCGGAGACCGGCGCGAGCGGGAGGCGCAGCTCCGGAGCGGCCTTGCCGAGGAGCGCGACGCCGGCCTTCACCGGGCCCGGGTTCGTCTCCACGAACATCATCCGGTTCAGCTCGCCGAGCGCGACCTGCTTCTCGAGCGCCACCGAGAACCGCCCGCCGCGGGCCGCGACGACGAGCTCCTTCATCGCGCGCGGCGCGATGTTCCCGACCACCGAGATGACGCCGTGGCCGCCGCACGCGATGTACGGCAGCACGGTGAAGTCGTCGCCGGAGAGCCAGGCCAGGCCGTCCTTCCCGACCTTCTCCACGAGCTGGACCTGGCGGTCCATGTTCGCGGTCGCCTCCTTCAGGCCCACGATCGCGCCCGCCTTCGCGAGCCGCGCGACCGTCTCCGGGAGGAGGTCCACCGCGGTGCGGCTCGGCACGTTGTACGCGACGACCGGGAAGCGGACCGCCTCGTGGATCGCCGTGTAGTGCCGGTAGAGCCCCTCCTGCGTGGGCTTGTTGTAGTAGGGGGTGACGACGAGGGCGGCGTCGGCCTTGAGCTCCTTCGCCATCTTCACCGACTCGATCGCCTCGTGCGTGGCGTTCGAGCCGGCGCCGGCGATCACCGCCGCGCGGCCGCGGACCGCCTCGACGGTGGTGCGGATCACCTCCGCGCGCTCGGCCGCGGTGAGGGTCGCGCCCTCCCCGGTCGTGCCGCAGGGGACGATGCCGTCGGTTCCCTCGGCGAGCTGCCACTCGACGAGCTCCCGGAGCGATTTGAGGTCCACCGCGCCGTTCTTGAGCGGCGTGACGATGGCCACCATCGATCCTTCGAGTCGCGGCATGGACGGTCTCCGTGTGGGGAAGGGTGGTCGAAACTCTAGCTCATTCGCCGGACGCGGTGAACCGCTCCGGGCTCCGGGAGCGGCTGCTCTCCCCGGACGAGGTCGGCGTACGTCTCCCGCTTCCGCGCGACGAGCGCCCGGTCGCCGTCGACGAGGACCTCGGCGGCGCGGGGGCGCGCGTTGTAGTTGGACGACATCGCGAAGCCGTAAGCGCCCGCCGACCGCACGACGAGCAGATCGCCCGGGCGGGGCTCGGGGAGCCGGCGCTTCTGCGCGAGGAAGTCGGAGGACTCGCAGATCGGCCCGACCACGTCGCAGACGAGCTCGCGCGCGTCCTTCCGGGGTGCGCCGGCGAGCTCGATGCCATGGTACGCGCCGTAGTAGCTCGGCCGCACGAGGTCGTTCATCGCGGCGTCCACCACCACGAAGGTCTTCCGGCCGCTCTTCTTCACGTAGAGCACGCGGGTGACGAGGACGCCGGCGTTCCCGACGAGCACGCGCCCGGGCTCGAGGAAGACCTCTCCGTCCCAGCCCGTGAGCGCCTTCTTGATGGCGGCGCCGTACGCGTCCGGGTGCGGCGGCTCCTCGTCGCGGTAGGTGATGCCGAGGCCGCCCCCGACGTCGAGGTGACCGAGCCGGATCCCCTGGGTCGCGAGGTCCTTCGCGAGCGCGCGGACGCGGGCGATGGCGTCGAGGAACGGGCGGAGGTCGGTGATCTGCGAGCCGATGTGGCAGGCGATCCCGCGGATCTCGAGGGCGGGGTCGGTGGCGGCGAGCGCGTAGAGCCGCCGCGCCTCGGCGATCGACACGCCGAACTTGTTCTCGCGGAGCCCGGTCGAGATGTACGGGTGCGTCTTCGGGTCCACGTCGGGGTTCACGCGGAGCGCGATGGGGGCCCGGACGCCCATCCGCCGCGCGACGATGGAGACCCGCGCCAGCTCCGGCGCGCTCTCGACGTTCAGGACCCGAACGCCCGACTCGAGCGCGAACGCGATCTCGTCATCCCGCTTGCCGACGCCGCTGAAGACCACCTTCCCGGGGTCGCCGCCGGCCTTGAGGACCCGGTAGAGCTCGCCGCCGGACACGATGTCGAACCCCGACCCGAGCCGCGCGAACAGCGAGAGGACGGCGAGGTTCGAGTTCGCCTTCACCGCGTAGCAGACGACGTGGTCGATCCCGGCGAGCGAGCGGTGCAGGACCTTCCAGTGCCGCGTGAGCGTCGCCGTCGAGTAGACGTACAGCGGCGTGCCGTGGGCCTCGGCGAGCGCCTCGAGCGAGATGCGCTCCGCGTGGAGCACGCCCTTCTTCCGCTGGAAGTGGTTCATGGGTTCCTCGGCCCGGCGCCGCCCTGGGGCGGCGCCTCGGGGGCAGGAGCGCAGCCGGACTCGCAGGCCGGCGCGCGGGCCGCGGGCGCGTCCGCGGCGGGATCCTTCGCTCCGGGCGGGCGGGGCGGGCCCTTCACGCCGCAGGCGGCGAGGAGCGCCGCGAGCGCCGCGGCGCGCCGGGCGCGGGACGCGGGCGCGCTCACGACCGCCTCTTGCCGAGCGCCTTCTCCCAGCGCGCGAGCTCGCGACGGACCTGGCGCGGCCCGGGCGCGCCGGGCAGGTCGCGGCGGGCGAGGCTCTTCCGGGCGTCGAAGACGCGGAGCACGTCCTTCTCGAACCTCGGGTGGAAGCCCTTCCACTCCGGGGCAGTGAGCTTCGCCATGGGGCGGCCCTGCGCGGTCGCGAACGCGGCCGCCTTCCCGACCGCCTCGTGCGCCTCGCGGAACGGGACGCCGCGCTCGACGAGGTACTCGGCCGCGTCGGTCGCGAGCGCCTCGCCGGAGCCGAGCGCCTCCTCCATCCGGTCGGCGTGGAACGTCGCGGTCTCGACCGCCCCGGCCACCGCGTCGGCGGTGAGGACGAGCGCGTCGGGGCCGCCGAGCAGCGGCCGCTTGTCCTCCTGGAGATCGCGGTTGTACGAGAGCGGCAGGTTCTTCACGATCGAGAGGAGCGCCACGAGGTCGCCGAGCGCGCGCCCGGCGCGGCCGCGCGCGAGCTCGCCCACGTCCGGGTTCTTCTTCTGCGGCATGAGCGACGACCCGGTGGCGAAGGCGTCGTCGAGCGTCATGAACCCGAACTCCTTCGTGGTCCAGAGGACGAGCTCCTCGCCGATGCGGGACAGGTGCACCGCCGCGAGCGCGCACGCGAACGAGAGCTCGATGGCGCTGTCCCGGTCGGACACCGCGTCGAGGGAGTTCCGCGTCACGCCGGCCAGGCCGAGGCGCGCCGCGACCGCCTCGCGGTCGAGCTTCAGGGTCGTCCCTGCGAGCGCGCCCGAGCCGAGCGGCGAGATCGCCGCGCGGCGGCGGACCTCGGCGAACCGCTCGCGGTCGCGACCGAACATCTCGACGTAGGCGAGAAGGTGGTGCGCGAGCGAGACCGGCTGCGCGCGCTGCAGGTGCGTGTAGCCGGGGAGGATCGTCGCCTCGTGGGCGCGCGCCTGGGAGAGGAACGCGCGCTGGAGCCGCTCGAGCGCGGCGTCGCACCGGTCGCAGGCGGCGACGATGAAGAGCCGCTCGTCGAGCGCCACCTGGTCGTTCCGGCTCCGGCCCGCGTGCAGGTACCCGGCGTCCTTGCCGACGAGCTCGCCGAGGCGACGCTCGACGTGCGTGTGCACGTCCTCGAGCGCGGGGTCGAACCGGACCTTCCCGGCCGCGAACTCCGCGCGCACCTGGTCGAGGGCGGCGACGATCCGCCTGGCGACGGCCTTCGGGACGATGCCCTGCGCCGCCAGCATCGTGACGTGCGCCTGGCTGCCGCGGATGTCCTCCGCGTACAGGGCGCCGTCGTCCTGGATGGAGACGGACAGCGCGACGAGCCGGGGATCGGCCTCCCCGGCGAGCGCCGCCCGGGAGACGGGTTTCGCCTTTTCTTTCGCTCTCATGCGGGGCCGAGGACGCTACCACACCCCGCCCGGCGCCGGAATCGCCGCGTCTCGAGCTGGCTCCCACGGTCGGACGGCACGAGGATGCGCCCCTGCACCGACGAGAGAGGCGAGCACGATGGCTATGGAGATGACGGTCACGTTCCCCGGCGGCAAGAAGGTCGATACCCGGATCGGCAACCACGTCATCCGGACGGACCAGCCGGTCTCGAACGGCGGCGAGGACTCGGCCCCCTCCCCGTTCAACCTCTTCCTCGCGGCGATCGGCACCTGCGCCGGCATCTACGTCGCCGGCTTCTGCCAGAAGCGCGAGCTCCCGACCGATGGGATCTCGATCCGGCAGCGGAACCACGTCGACCCCGAGACCGGCGTCCTCGCCCGGGTCGAGCTCGACATCCTCGTCCCGCCCTCGTTCCCGGAGAAGTACCGCGAGGCGCTCGTCCGCGTCGCCGACCAGTGCGCCGTGAAGAAGGCGATCCAGGCGCAGCCGGTGTTCGAGGTGAAGACCGTGGTCGCGGGCGCGTGAGCCCGGCGCGCCGCGTACGCAAGACGGCCCGGAGGAGCTCGAGCTCCCCCGGGCCGCCGCCGTCTCAGGTCTTCTAGAACTTCGCCGCGAGCCCGAAGTTCAGGGCCCAGCCGCGCGACAGCGAGGCGCCGGTGCCACCGTTGTCCATCCCGGCGAGCGGCTGGAACACGCCGACCTCGCCCCAGGCGGCGAAGCCGTCGCCGGTGTTCAGCGTGAGGCGCCCATCGGCCTCGAAGCCGAGCGGCTTCTTCCCGCGGCTCGTGTACGTGTAGCGGCCATCGGTCTCGCCGGGCGCGGGCGCCACGAGGCTCGTCGCGATCGCGCTCGGCGTCGACTGCGAGTAGATCGCCTGCGAGTAGATGAGCGCGCCGTCGAAGACGAGGCCGGGGAGGATGTCCCACTTGATGTCCGGCCGGAGGTACCACGCGTCCGTCACCTGGCCGAGGATCCCCTTCCAGAGCACGAGGTCGACGCGGTACGCCGGGTTGAAGCGGTAGTTCCGGATGGCGCCGTCGCCCGGCTGCCCGTACTGCGGTCCCTCGATGGAGCCGTACGGCGGCAGCTGGAACGGATCGTCGGCGGTCCCGGTGCCGGTCATCCGGTCGGGGATGTTGCCGAACCCGGGGGCGGAGTCGCCGCTGGCGATGCCGAGCTGGCCGCCGAGGGTGACCTTGTTCGGCAGCGCCTGGAAGTGCGTCGAGAGGACGCCGCCCCACTGGCGGAGGATGACCTTGCCGAGGCTCTGGCGCGTCAGGATGGTCGAGTCCGTCGTGGACGGCACGAACAGGAACGTCTCGCCGATGTTGCCGTAGATGCCGACCGCCTCCGCCTCCACCTTCCAGCGGCCGGTGACGACGCGCGTCCACAGGTCGAGCACGTGCGCGTACGACGAGCGCTTCACCGCGTCGTTGGCGGTGTCGGTGTAGGAGCCGGCGTACCCGACCTTCTCCCAGGCGGGGTACGTCCACCGCTGCGTCCGGTAGTTGTAGTACGCGCCGTAGTTCACGGACTTCTCGCCGGCGTCGACCTTGCGGCGGATCTCGTCGTCGGTGTCGAGCCGGGCGATCTTGATCGCGTAGGTCCGGGCGTCGTCGCCCGGCTCCGCGTCGAACGGCTGGCCGACGCCGAGGCCGAAGTGGGGATCCTTGTTCAGCACGCCCTCGGCGTCGAAGTCGAGGATCGGGACGAGCGTGAGCTTGCCGATGGGCGTCTCGAGCGGAGGGAGCGCGAACTGGAGCCGGTCGACCGTGTCGCCGTAGTCGTCGTCGAGGCCGGCGCCGGCGTTCGCGAGGATGCCCATGCCCCACGAGTTCGGCATCCGGCCGAAGGAGAGCAGGCCCACCGGCGTCTGGATCTCGGCCCAGGCGCGCTTCGGCGAGATGGCGGGGCGATCGGCGGTCGGATCGTTCTGGAGCAAGCGCCGCGTGGAGCCGTAGAACGGCACCGGGTACGGGCTGTGCGCGGAGTCGAACAGCTCGCTCGTCGACGAGCCGAGGACGTAGTTGTCGAGCACGTCGATCTGCGCGCGCACGCGGACGTGCTCGGAGACGTTCATCGTCGGCTCGATGCGGAGCCGCATGTTGGACGACGCGAGCGTCCCGCCGTCGCCGCGCTGCAGCGGGACCGGGAAGTAGTGGAAGCCCGCGGCGTCGCTGCCGGCGCGCAGGTCCCAGTTGTCCATGAGCTGCCCGCGCACGCGGAAGTAGCCGTTGAGCTCGAGGAACTGGAGCTTGGGACCTTCCGCGACGGTGCCCATGAACTCGGCCGACGACTGCGCGACCTGCATCTCCGCCTTGATCTCGTCGCGGAGGTCGTCCTTCGCCTTCTCCACCGCGCGCTGGATGGCGGCCTTGGTCTTCGGATCGACGTCCGCGGGCTGCGCGGAGTCGTCCTTGGGCGGCTGCTGCGCGGGGGCGGCGCCCGCCGGCGCGGCGGCCTGGGCGAGCGCGGCGGCGGGAGTGCTGAGGAGCGCCGCGAGGAAGGCGGCGTGGAGGCGGGACATGGTGGCGACCCCTTCGGACGGGAGCGGAGTCTCCGGATAAAACACGCGCCCGTCGGGCGGTCAACCGTCTACCTGGCGCGCCGCTTGCGAGAGGCGCGACCGTCCGTCAGTGGCCGCCGCCCTGCTTCAGCTCCACGAGCACGCCGCGGCTGCCCTTCGGATGGACGAAGGCGACCCTGGAGCCGCCCGCGCCGGGGCGCGGCTTCTCGTCCAGGAGCGGCGCGCCCTGCGCCTTCAGGCCGGCCATCGCCTTCTCGATGTCGGGCACCTCGAGGCAGATGTGGTGCAGCCCCTCGCCGCGCTTCTCGATGGTCTTCGCCATCGGGCTGTCCGGCGTCGCCGGAGAGACCAGCTCGATCCGGCCGGCGCCGTGGCCGAAGATCGCGACGCGCACCTTCTCGGTCGGGACCTCCTCGATCTCGGGCGCGGGCAGGCCGTAGACGTCGCGGTACAGCTTCACGGCGGCGTCGAGGTCCGAGACGAGGATGGCGACGTGGTCGAGGCCGGTCATGCGGCGCTCCTTCGAGCGTGGGGGAGGTGGGAGCTTCGAGTAAAGCAAAGCCGGGGCGGGGCCCGCAACCGGCCAGCGGCGCCGCTACTTGCCTTCCTTCACCTCGACGCCCGTGACCTTGAGCGAGCCGAGGAGCCCCACGACGTCGACCTGCGTCCCGGTGCCGAGCGCGACGTGGGTCGCGTCCGCGACGGGCTGGTCGAAGATCGGGTCCACGTCGATCCATTCGGCGGCGCTGCGGACCTGGGCCCAGGCGTGCCAGTAGAGCGCGTCCTGCCCGTCGGAGTAGCGCGCGTAGACGAGGCCGTACACCTGGCGCGCCGGGATCCCGAGCGCGCGGGCGAGCGCGACCATCAGCACGGCGTGCTCGGTGCAGTCGCCCTTCCCCGCGACCAGCACGTCGCTCGCGCGGTCGTGGCTCGCGCCGTACGCCTTCTCGAGGGTGCCGTACACCTTCGTCGCGAGCAGCTTCGCCGCGGCGTACGCGCCCGGCGCGCTCCCCGCCGTCTCGCGCGCGAGTCGCTGGATGGTGGGCGCGTCGGAGTCCACCTCCGCCGTGGCGGCGAGGTCGTCCGGGCGCGCGCCGTCCTTCGCCTTCGCGAGCGGCGTGTCCTTCGCGGGATCCGCGGCCGCGGGGATCCTCGCCGTCACGGTGAGGAGCGCGGCCTTGCCGTCGCGCGCCACCTTCTGGCGCGGGCTCGCCGCGTCGAAGGCGGGCGGCAGCCCCTCGATCCGGTAGGTGATCGCGGCCGGGACGGTCCGGGGGAGCGCCCGCGGCAGCGCCACGCGCCCGAGGGCGAACAGATCGACGGTGTCGAGCGTCCGGGCGCGGTCCTCCGTCTCGGGGCGGCTGACGATGGCGTCGCCGTAGCGGATCTCGACCACCCGCCCGTCGTCCGCGACCTGGTACACGACGGGCATGCGGTCGCCGATCTCGATCTCCTCGACGACGGACACCTCCTCCTGGACGCCGGCCCCCGCCACGCGCTCGCGCCGCACGAAGGCGTCCTGCTGGTCGCGGACCCGGAGCTTCATGAACTCGATCTGCCGGCCGCGCACCGTCGTCCGGCGCGCCGCCGCGAGCCGCACGCCGTCGGCGAGGTCGGCGGTCTCGGTCACGCCGTCGAGGGTCCGCTCCTCGTGGGCGCCGCCCGGCGACTCGATGGTCGCGGTGCAGCGCTCGCGGGTGTTGCACGTCCCCGTCACCGTCCGGTCGCCGCCGTCCCCGCCGAAGACGGCGCGGAACGAGAGGAGCCTGCCGCCGGGCCGCGCCTCGTAGACGCGCTCCTCGGTCTGGGAGCGCTCGACGGTCTTGCCGCCCACGTTCACGCGCATGAGCATCTCGCTCCGGCCGACGAGGACGTTCCGGCCGTCGCGCAGCTCCGTGGCGAGCTGCACCTTCGTCCAGCCGGCCTTGCGGCCGCCGAGGTAGATGCCGAACCACTCCGGCCCGGTCGGACGGGCGAGCGTCAGCACGTCCGGCTGGTTCTGGGCGCCGGCGGACAGCATCGCCTGGGGCGGTCGCGGCGGCGGGCGGACGGCGTCGGGGCGCTCCTCGGGGCAGCCGACGAGGGCGACGAGGGCGAGGGGCGGCAGGAGGGCGACGAGGCGGGCTGGCATGTCGAGAGGTCCTTCCGTGTTAACGCCCGCTCATACCAAAAACTCGCCTTCGAGGTGCGGCGGTCCAGAATCGTAGGCCGTCATGGGCGTCCTCTGGACCGGCCTCCTCGCGCTCGCGATCGGCTTCGCCGCGGTGAACGGCAGGCTCCCCGCCCTCACCCCGGCCGCGTTCGACGCGGCCAAGGCGGCGGTGACCCTCTCCCTCGGCCTCGCCGGGGTGATGACGCTCTGGCTCGGGCTCATGCGCGTGGCGGAGGAGGCGGGGCTCGTCCGGGCGCTCGCCCGCGCCGCCCGGCCGGTCATGCGCCGCCTCTTCCCGGACGTCCCGCCCGAGCACCCGGCCATGGCCGCGATGCTCATGAACATCGCGGCGAACGTGCTCGGGCTCGGGAACGCCGCGACGCCGTTCGGGGTGAAGGCGATGCAGGAGCTCGAGACGCTGAACCCGCGCCCCGGGACCGCCACCGACGCGCAGGCCCTCTTCTGCGCGCTCAACACCGCCTCGATCCAGCTCGTGCCCGCGACGGTCCTCGCGCTCCGCACGGCGGCGGGATCGCGGGCGCCGGGCGAGATCATCGGGCCGACGATCGTCGCGTCCGTGTGCGGCGCCGTCGCGGCGGTCGTCGCCGCGAAGCTCCTCGCGCGCCTCCACCCGCTGCCGCCCGCGCCCTCCGCGCCGGGGGAGGCGCGCTGATGCTGCGGGCCGTCCTCGACGCGATCTCGGTCGTCGCCGTGCCGGCGCTCCTCGCCGGCGTGCCGCTCCTCGCGCTCCTCCGGCGCGTGAAGGTGTACCCGGCGTTCCTCGACGGCGCGAAGCAGGGATTCGAGACCGCGGTCCGGATCCTCCCGCCCCTCGTCGCGATCTTCGTCGCGCTCGCGATGCTCCGGGCCTCGGGGGCGCTCGACGCGGCGGCGAGCGGACTCGCGCCCGTGCTCGATCCCCTCGGCATCCCCGCGAGCGTGCTCCCCATGGTCCTCGTCCGGCCGCTCTCCGGCGGCGGCGCGCTCGGCGTCGTCGGCGACGTGCTCCGCACCGAGGGGCCGGACGGCTACGCGGGGCGGCTCGTCTCGGTGATGGCCGGCTCCACCGAGACCACCTTCTACGTGCTCGCGGTCTACATGGGCGCGGTGGGGATCACCCGCTACCGCCAGGCGCTCCCGGCCGCGCTCCTCGCCGATCTCGCCGGCTTCACCGCGGCGGTGATCGTCGTCCGGATGATGTTCTAGCGGGCCGCGGCGCCCGCCCCGCCCGACCGCGGGGTCCAGGCCGTCGTGACGCGGGCGAGCTCCTTCTGGTCCTCCTCGCGGACGATGGCGTGGTGGAACGCGCCGGGCCCGGCGCTCACCAGGCGCGAGAGGATCGCGCTGCCGTAGTGGCACTCGGCGAGGTACTGCACGTCGAGCGTCGCGAGGCGCGACGACTGCCACACGTCCCGCGGGATCGCCTCGAGCGCCCACGCGACGTAGCTGCCGTTGTTCACGTGCAGGTTCACGTCGATGTCGGCGTAACGGATGTGGAAGCGCTTCTGGAAGTCCCAGGTCGCGAGCTCGGGCAGCCTCCCGTGCGGCACGTCGAGCGCCGGCGGCGTCCGCTCGCGCGGGAAGCGCGGGTCGAGCACCGCGTCCGGCCGGACGGGCTTGCGGGTCGCGAGGTCGAGCACGAACCACTGCGTGTTCCCGCGCGCGACCTCCTCGCCGTCGCGCCGCACCACGAAGTCGCGGAGCGCGGCGAGCCGGTCCATGCCCGCGGGCCAGGTCTCCACGTCGAGCACGTCGCCGAGGACGATGGGCGCGCGCTGCTCGATGCGCTGCCGCACGAGCACCCACGTGAGCCCCTTCGCCATCAGCGTGTCGAGGCCGACGCCGAGCTCGGCCGCGTGCAGGCCCGCGGCCTCGACGAGGAACCCGGACAGCGCCGGGACGGCGAGGCCGGCGAACGCGTCCACCTCGTAGGAGTGGACGGCGAAGGTCTCGTGGAACGGGGTCATGGCGGGCGTGTCTACACCGGTTCGGCGCCCGCGGGAACGGCGGCTCCGCTACAGCGCCTCCCCGAACCGGAGCGACGCGAGGATCTGCTCGAGGCGCGCCGCGTCCTCGGCGGACGGCTCCGCCTTCGAGAGGTGCAGGTTCACGCAGACGCCGTCCCGTGCCAGGAACGCGTGCGCGTGGCGCTGGCGGATGGGCTGGCCGCGCAGCACGGAGAGCGCGTACGTGACCCGCGCGGTGCCGCGGGCCTCGCTCGTCTTCACGTCCGAGATGTCCGGCGTGGCCTGCCGGATCCGGGCGAGCGCGTCGTCGCGGCAGCGGCGCGCGTCGAACCCGGGTGCGTCTTTCACGATCACCGAGGCGACGATGCCCGTCTCGAGGTGCTGCCCGAGCACCGCGACGCCCTTGCCGTCGTCCGTGATGCGCGGCTTGAACATCTTGAAGCCGGGCAGGTCGACGAGGACGCACACCCGCCGCGCGGGATCCTCGACGACGAGCGGTGTCGTGTCGGCGCCCGGATCCGCCTCGAACCCGCTCGCGTCCGGCGCGCCGTTGCCTGCGGCGCCGGGCGGCGTGCCGCCTTCCCCGGGCGCGCCGGGCGGCGATCCGCCGGAGCCGCTCCCGCCGGTGCCGCTCCCGCCGTCCGCCCCGTGCCCGCCGGGAGCCGCGCCGCCGGTGAACCGTGCCGTGCGCACGACGTCGAGGAGCTGCGCACGGTGCGGTCCGGCGCCGTTGTCGAGCAGCGTGAACGCCAGGAGCAGCGGCCCCACCGCCGCCGCGCCCTGCAGGAGGTGGCGGTACTCGCCCGCCTTCGTCGCCTTCCCCTCCAGCGCCCGGTCGGTGACGGAGAACCAGTACCCGTGGACGCCGCCCTCGCCCACGAGCTCCATGAGCGGGATCTCCGGCTCGACCGCGGTCTCCGCCGCCTTGCGCCGGGACAGCTCGACGAGGAACTGGGCGGTGTCGGCCCCCTCGCGCCCCGGGCTCGCCTCCGGATTGACGATGGGTGACAGGAGCACGAGGAACGCCCTCCCCGGGGGCGCGAGCTCGATCGTTCGCGGTGACGTGGCGTCGCCGTCGCCCTCCCGCGCCTCCCAGCCCGCGGGGATCTCGAGCGCGAGAGCGCCCTCGCCCGGCACGTCGAAGGTCCGCAGCGTCGCGCCATGGTCCGGAGCAGCGGCGGTCCCGGTCCGCGCGCCGGCGCAGGCGAGCGAGACGGCCGCGGCGACGGCGAGCGCGGCGGCTCGAGCACACATGAACGCTGACCTCCGATCGGGGGTCTATCCGCTCTTTGCCGGGGAAGCGACGCCCGGTTCGGAGCGTGACGGAGGCGGTCGCCGCGCCGCGCCGCCTTGACCGCCGAGCGGGTGCGCCCCAGAGTCGCGTCGCGGAGCGTGACCGCCCCGCGCGAGGTGAGCGTGGTCGACGAGGACGCGGGCAGCGCTCCGGCGGCGCGACGGGTCGTGCACCAGGGGGACGGCGTGGCGTGGCTCGCGGCGGCGGCGCCGCTGCCGGAGGATCACGCGATCGTCACCTCGCTCCCGGATCACTCGGAGCTGCCGGAGCTCGGGCTCGACGGGTGGCGGGCCTTCTTCGAGGACGTCGCGGCGTCGATCTGCGGGGCGGTCGCGGACGACGCGGTCGCGGTCTTCTACCAGACCGACGTGAAGCACGACGGCCGCTGGATCGACAAGGCGCACCTCGTGGAGCGCGGGGCGGACCGGGCGGGGAGCCACCTCCTGTGGCACCGGATCGTCTGCCGCGTGCCCGCCGGCATCGTGACCTACGGCCGCCCCGCGTACGCGCACCTCCTCTGCTTCTCGCGGTCGCTCCGGCTTCCGCCCGCCGCGTCCGCGGCCGACGTCCTGCCCGCGCTCGGCGAGATGACCTGGCCGCGCGCGATGGGCCGCGCCGCCTGCGAGGCGGTGACCACGTTCCTCGTCGCGCACACGCGCTGCCGGACGGTGGTCGACCCGTTCTGCGGGCTCGGGACGATGCTCGCGGCCTCCAACGCCGCGGGGCTCGACGCGATCGGCGTCGAGCGCTCTCCGAAGCGGGCGGACCGGGCGCGGCGCCTCGTGCTCGAGCCCGGGCGCCGGGCGCGGCTGCGGGAGCGCGCGCCGGAGGTCCCGTGAAGCGGACCGCGCGGGCGGCGCTCCGGAACCGCGACGCCGTCGCCGCCGCGCTCGCCGACTTCCTGCCCGCGGACGGGACGGTGCTCGAGCTCGGGAGCGGCACCGGCGAGCACGTGCTCCTCCTCGCGGCACGGTTCCCGGCGCTCCGATGGCAGCCGTCGGATCCGGACCCGGAGGCGCGGGCGAGCATCGCGGCCTGGGCGGCCGAGGCGCACCGCCCGAACCTCCTCCCGCCGCTCGAGTACGACGTCCGCGCCCGCACCTGGCGGCTGTTCCGCGCCGACGCGGTGCTCTGCGTGAACGTGCTTCACGTCGCACCGCCGGACGCCGCGGAAGCGCTCCTCGCCGGGAGCGCCGACGTGCTCCCCGCCGGCGGATCGCTGTTCGTGTACGCGCCGCTGCTCGCGCGCGGGGTGCCGCTCGCGGGCCGGCTCGCGCGGCTCGACGCGAAGCTCCGCGCGCACGACCCCGCCCTCGGCGTCCGCGCCCTCGACACCCTCGTCGGCGACGCGCTGCGCCATGGCCTCGCCCTCGCGGCGGACCGGCCGATGCCGGAGGAAGGCGACCGGCTCCTCGTCTTCCGGCGGGCTCCCTCGCTCTCGGTGTAGGCCCATCTCTCCCCGGACACCTTGCCGCGCGCGTCGCGTCGCGGCGACCTGCGACCATCAGCGGAACTCCCGCGCCGCGGAGGCCCGCACGGATGATCCCCCTGACGATGCTCGCCGCCCTCCTCGCGACCGCCGCGCCCGCGGCGGACGCGGCGGTCGCCGCCACCGCGCTGCCGGCCCTCGACGGCGGCGGCCCGGAGGAGCTCCAGCCCCGCGACGCCCGGGCGAGCGTGCTCGTGTTCTTCCGCCCGGACCATGAGCGCTCCCAGGCGATGCTCGCCGACGTCGCGCGCTGCCAGCAGCGCCTCGCCGGGAAGCCGGTGCGCTGGGTCGGCGTCGTCCCCGACGGCGCCGCCCCCGCGAGCGCCCGCGCCGACGTCGACCGCGCCGGGGCCCGCCTCGTGCTCGCGGTGGACCGGGGCGACGCGGTGTACGGTGCGCTCGGTCTCCGGATGCACCCCGTGGTCGTCGTGCTGGGGCGAGGGCGCACCGTCGCGGGAGTGGAGCCGTTCCACGCCGTGGACGCCTGCGACCTCGTGACCGTCCGGATCCGCCGCGCGCTCGGCGAGGCGACCGACGCGGACGTGGCCCACGCCGCGGCGCCGGAGCGCTCGGCGCTGCCGGGCGATGGAGACCAGACGCTGGTCGCGCGCCGCAACCTGCACCTCGGCGAGAAGCTCCTCGCGGCGCGGAGCTACGCGAAGGCGCACGACCAGGCGCGCCGGGCGCTCGCGGTCGCGCCGATCGCGGACGCGTGGGCGCTCGAGGGCGAGATCTTCGCGGCGGAGGGGAAGTGCCCGGACGCGCGGCGCGCGTTCGAGGCCGCGCTCGCGCTCGACCCCCGGCACGCGCGAGCGGCCGCCGGGCGCGGGAGGTGCCCGTGAGCGCCCCCGGCGTCGAGCGGCGCGAGGACGCGGCGCCGCCCGAGCCCGAGTGGGCGCTCGCGCCTGCGCCGCCTCCGGCGCGGCCGCGCCACATGTCGCTCGGGACGGCGCTCCGGTGCCTCGCCGGCGTCGTGCTCGCGGTTCTCGTCGCGCTGCCCGTGGCAGTCGCGGTGGCGCTCGCGTTCGCGGCGGCCGCGCTCTGGACCGGGGTGCGGGCCCTCGTGCGGCGCTGGCGCTGAGTCCCCGCGGTTCGCGGTCACCTCGGCGTGAGGATGACCGTATGTGAACGCCCGTCGTCGTCCCGTCCCCACACCAGGATCTGGCCGGCATCGTTCACGTCGACCGCGTTCTCGAGCTGGAATGCCTGCGGCGAGACGAGGTCCTCGAGCGACTGGAGCTGCCCGTCGCGGTAGACGACCGCGCGCCCCGAGCCGTCCAGGCGGGCGCCGCTCCCGACCACCGTCCCGGTCGCGTTCACGTCGTGGAACGCCACGCCGAAGTCCTTCTCGAGGCCCGGGACGATCGTGACCGTCGGCGGATCCGTGCGGAGGTCCAGCAGGAAGCCGTGGATCGTCTTGCCCTGCTGGTCAGCGGAGCCGACGACGAACCCTGCGTCGTTCACACCGAGCGCCATCGCGACGGCGCCGACCGGGAGCTCGACGGGGTTCGAGCCGTCGAACCGGACCGCCTTGGTCCCGCTCGTGCCCACCACCACCCCGTCGCGGTTCACCGCGTTCGCGACCGCGAACTCGGTCCCCGGCAGCGGCACGAGCGTGCGGGTCTCCTTCCCGTCGTTCACGAACCCGCGGGCGCTGCCGTCGTCGGGGAACATCCATCCGACGACCCAGCCGAGGGCGTTGATCGCGGTGCCCTTCCCCGCCGCGGGCTTGTCGATCTCCTCGAGCTTCCCGTCGGACCACCGGTACACGCGTCCGCTCACGTCGTCGTTCACGACCACCGTCCCGGTGTCGTTCACCGCGACCGCCGAGAAGTTCCGATCGATCGGGGAGAGGAACGTCACGGTCTTCGTGGCCGCGACGTACAGGAACGCGCGCGTGAAGCCGCCGGAGTCCTCCTGCAGCGTGCCAGCGACGTCGCCGCTCCGGTTGATGCCGCCTCCCATGACCGTCCCGCCCGGGATGATGAGCTCGAACGCCGTGTACGGCTTCGCGAACGCCACCGTCACCGTGACGTCCTCGTCGACCTTCACGACGCACGCGCCCGTGCCGGAGCACGCGCCGCTCCAGCCGCTAAACGTGGAGCCGGCGTCGGGCGTGGCGGCGAGCGTCACCGTCGCGCCGTCGTCGAAGCTCGCGGTGCAGGTCTTCCCGCAGTCGATCCCGGAAGGCGCGCTCGTCACCGTGCCGCCGCCGTCGCCCGTCTTCAGTACCGCGACGGCGTGCTTCCCGGGAGGCGGGGGCGGCACCTTCGCGAAGGTCGCCATGACCATGAGGTCCTTGTCGACCGTCACCACGCACGCGCCGGTCCCGGTGCACGCGCCGCCCCAGCCCTGGAACGTCGAGCCTTCGTCCGGCTTCGCGGCGAGCGTCACCGACGTGCCGGTGTCGAACTCCGCGCTGCACGTCTTCCCGCAGTCGATCCCGGAGGGCGCGCTCGTCACCGTGCCGCTGCCGTCGCCGCTCTTCTGGACCTCGAGCTCGTGCTTCGCCGGAGGAGGGGGTGGCACCTTCGCGAAGGTCGCCATGACCATGAGGTCCTTGTCGACCGTCACCACGCATGCGCTGGTCCCGGTGCACGCGCCGCCCCAGCCCTGGAACGTCGAGCCTTCGCCCTGCATCGCGGTGAGCGTCACCGACGTCTTCTCGTCGAACTCCGCGCTGCAGCTGGCATCGCACTTGATCCCCCCCGGCGCGCTCGTCACCTTGCCGGTGCCGCCCCCCACGCCTTGGATCTCGACCGTCAGCTTGTGCTTCGCGGGAGGCGGTGGCGTCGTCTTCATGAACGTCGCAGTGACGGTCAGGTCCTTGTCGACCTTGACGACGCAGGTGCTCGTGCCAGTGCACGCGCCGCCCCAGCCCTGGAACGTCGATACTGCGTCCGGCATCGCGGTGAGCGTCACCGACGTGTTCTCGTCGAACGGCGCGCTGCAGCTGGAACTGCAGTCGATCCCGGCAGGCGCGCTGGTCACCTTGCCGGCGCCGCCCTCGGCGCCTCGTATCTCAACCGTCACCGTGCGCTTCGCGGGAGGCGGGGGCGGCACCTTCGCGAAGGTCGCCATGACCATGAGGTCCTTGTCGACCGTCACCACGCATGCGCTGGTCCCGGTGCACGCGCCGCCCCAGCCCTGGAACGTCGAGCCTTCGTCCGGCTTCGCGGTGAGCGTCACCGACGTCTTCTCGTCGAACGGCGCGCTGCAGAGCTCGCCGCACTCGATCCCGGCGGGCGCGCTCGTCACCTTGCCGCTGCCATCACCCGCCTTCTGCACCGCGACGGTGTGCTTCCCTGGGGGCGTCGGCGCCGTCTTCGTGAACGTCGCCGTCACCGTGACGTCCTTCTCGACCTTCACGACGCATGCGCCGGTCCCGCCGCATGCGCCACTCCAGCCCTGGAACGTCGAGCCCGCGTCAGCGGTCGCCGAGAGCGTCATGAACGCGTTCGCCTCGAACGCGGCGCTGCACGTCGTCCCGCAGTCGATCCCGACCGGCGCGCTCATCACTCTCCCGCTGCCATTCCCCGCCTTCTGGACCGCGACGGTGTGCTTCGCGGGAGGTGGAGGCGGCGTCTTCGTGAACGTCGCGGTGACCGTCACGTCCTTGTCGAGCTTGACGACGCACGAGCCCGTGCCCGAGCACGCGCCGCCCCAGCCGCCGAACGTCGAGCCCGCGTCCGGGGTCGCGGTGAGGGTCACCGACGTCCCGTCCTCGAAGCTGGCGCCGCACGCCGCGCCGCAGTCGATGCCGGCCGGTTTGCTCGTCACCTTGCCGCCACCGTCGCCCGCCTTCTGCACCGCGATCGCGTGCTTCCCGGGGGGTGGCGGCGGGATCTTCCCGAACGTGGCCGTGACCGTCAGATCCCGGTCCGCCTTCAGCACGCACGCCACGGTGCCCGAGCACGCGCCGCTCCAGCCGCCGAAGGTGGAGCCGGCGTCGGGCGTGGCGGTGAGCGTCACCGTCGCACCGTCGTCGAAGCTCGCGCTGCAGGCTCCTCCGCAGTCGATCCCGGCGGGCGCGCTCGTCACCTTGCCGGTGCCGTCGCCCGCCCTCTGGACCGCGACGACGTGCTGGGCCGGCGGCGGTGGCGTCGTCCGCGCGAACGTCGCCGTGACGACGGCGTCGCCCGTGACCGTCACCACGCAGCTGCCGCTCCCGCTGCACGCCCCGCCCCAGCTCTCGAACCGGGAGTCCGCGCCGGCCGTCGCCGTGAGCGTCACGACGGTGCCGTCGTCGTAGTCCGCGCGACACGCCGACCCGCAGTCGATGCCGCCGGGCTGGCTCGTCACGCGGCCGTCGCCCTCACCCGCGTGCTGCACCGACAGCGCGTGCCTGCCCGGAGGGGGCGGCTGCGCCGCGACGAAGCGAGCGCTCACGGCGAGGGTCCCGGTGAGCGCGAGGGAGCAATCGCCCGTGCCGCCGCACGCGCCGCTCCAGCCCTCGAACACCTGCCCCACGTCCGGGTGCGCGACGAGCGTCACGCTCGTGCCCGGGGCGGCGGTCACCGCGCAGCTGCCCCGGCAGTGCGCCGCCGCGCCGCCGCTGACCTCGATCTCCCCCGCACCGTCCGTGGAGAGCTGCAGCGTGGCGACCTCGTTCCCGCCGCCGTTGCCTCCTCCGCCGCCCCCGCCGCCTCCGCCGCCCGACCCGCCACACGCAACCCCGACCGCCAGCACAGCGAGAAGGCTCGCTCGCGCGACGCGCATGACTGCCTCCGGCAGGAACCGTGAGGCTCAGATGTGCACGAAAGTTGCGGTGCCAAGCGGATCGGGCGGGACGGCGGGCCGCCGTCCGGAAGCGACGGGTTGACGCAGGGAGAATGCGGGGGCCGACGGAGGGCTGCGTCGGGCGACCTGCTACTCCCGCCAGCGCGCGTTGTGCCGCGCGATGCGTACGCGGATCGCGTCGATCTCCTCGGCGTCGAGGAGGCCCCGCTCCACGAACCAGGCCCCGATGCGCTGCTGCTGCCGGAGCTGCCGCCCCAGGAGCGCGAGGAGCTGGAACGAGGTCAGGTACCCGAGCCGCACCGCGAACTCGCCGAACGGGATCCGCTGGGCGGCGGCGGCGCGCCGGCGCTCGAGGATCGCGGCGACGTCCTCGGGCGCGAGGAAGCCCCAGTCCACGGCGATGCGCCCGATCGCGGGGCGCTGGCAGCGCTGCCAGGAGAGCGCCTCGACGAGCGCCGTCCAGGGCACGCGGCCGGAGTAGTAGAGGTACTCGGCGAACCGGAGCCGGCGCCGGGGGAGCTCGGGCGCGGGGACGCGGGGCGACGGTGCTGCGGCGGCGCGTGGCGCGGCCCGCACCTGCTCCGCTCGTGGTGAGCCCGTCCAGCCGCGAGCGGCTGCAGCGGGCCGCCCTTCCCCCGGACCCGTCGGAGGGTGGGGGCGGACGGGCCCCGCGGGTCCCGCGCGAGCGGCGCGGGGCGCAGGGGCGGGCCTCCGCGGCGGGGCGGCCGGCGGGGGCGGGGCGGCGCGCTCGCGCGGCGCGACCGGCGCGGGCAGCGGCCCGGCGCGCAGCGCGGAGAGCACGCGGTACGCCTCGGCGACCCTCCGGAACTCGCGCGAGAGATCGGACTCGGTCCGGCCGACGGCGCGGGCGCGGTCCGGGTGCGTCTCGAGCGCCCTCCGCCGGTAGGTCGTCTTGAGCTCGGCGCGCCAGCCCTGGCCGTCGGGCGCGAACCGCGGGCCGAACAGCACCCGGCCCGCGGCGATCACGTCCTCGAGGGTCAGCTCCTCGGTCTTCGCCACGGATCCTCTTCGCCGGGGGGCCGATAGCGCCCGGTACCGCCCAGCTTCGCGCGGGCTGCGCGGCCCCGCCACTTTTCGGGCGCGGTCCCGGCGGACCCGCCCCGCGTGGCCGGCGCGGCGCGACTCTGCTACTCCTCTCCGGCATGAAGGTCGGCGGCTTCACCTTCGTGCGCAACGCGATCCGCTTCGACTACCCGATCGTCGAGGCGATCCAGTCGATCCTCCCGCTGTGCGACGAGCTGGTGGTCGCCGTCGGCAAGTCCGAGGACGACACGCTCGGGCTCATCCGGGGGATCGCGTCGCCGAAGCTCCGCGTCGTCGAGACGGTGTGGGACGACTCGCTCCGCGAGGGCGGCCGGGTCCTCGCGGTCGAGACGGACAAGGCGTTCGCCGCGCTCTCGCCCGACGTCGACTGGGCGCTGTACATCCAGGGCGACGAGGTCCTGCACGAGGCCGGCCTCCCCGCGGTCGAGGCCGCGATGCGGCGCCACCTCGACGACCGGCGCGTGGACGGGCTGCTGTTCGACTGGCTCCACTTCTACGGATCGTACGACTACGTCGCGGAGGCGACCCGGTGGTACCGCCGCGAGGTGCGGGTGATCCGCCGCGACCCGGCGATCTTCTCGTACCGCGACGCGCAGGGCTTCCGGCGGCGGCCGAACGAGAAGCTCCGCGTGAAGCCGTCCGGCGGGACGATCCATCACTACGGCTACGTGCGCCCCCCGAAGGCGATGCAGGACAAGGTCCGCTCCTTCAACCGGCTCTGGCACGACGATTCATGGCTCGAGCGGAACGTCTCCTCCGCCGACGCGTTCGACTACGGGCAGGTCGATGCGGTGAGGCGGTTCGAAGGCACGCACCCGGAGGTCATGCGCCGCCGCATCGCCGCGATGAACTGGACGTTCGACCGCGATCTCTCGAGGAACCGCTGGTCGGGGAAGGATCGCCTGAAGCTCGCCGTCGAGCGGCTCACGGGGTGGCGCCCCGGCGAGTACAAGAACTACCGGCTCGTCTGACCGAGCCGAACCGTGAGCGTCGTCCAGATCGGCGCGGGCCGCCCGGACGCGTCCGCGCCCGGCGCCCACTCGCACCGGCCCACCGCGGCGACGACCGCCGCCAGCACCGGCTCCGGGAGCGGCGCGAGCGGGTGCACGAGGCGAGGCGCTCCGGCCCCGTCCACCGCGACCCGCACCGTGGCGCTCACGTTCGCCGTCCGGTACTCTGGTGGGACCTCGAGCGCGCGCTCGACGCACTCCGGGTCGCGGAGCGCGGGACGGAGCCAGCCGGGCCCGGCGAGCGCCGGCGCCGGCCCCGGGGGCGCGGGCTCGAACGCGTAGCGGACGAGGTACGGCCCGGAGAGCCCGTCCGCGGCCACCGGGAACTCCCACGCCGCGATCTGCTCGAGCAGGCACGCCTCGAGCTCCGCGTCCGCGGGGAGCGCGGCCGCCTTCGCGTCGGCGACGTGCCCGTCCCCGTCCACGAGGAACACCGCATCGACCTCGACCGGCCCCGGTACGGCGCGCGGCGACGCGTAGCACTGCCCGAGGAGGGCGCGGCGCGTCTCGACGAGGAGCTCGACCGCGGGATCGGCGGGGCCGTCGGGCCGCGCAGCGCCGTTCACGCCGAGGCGCACGCGGAGCGCGGGCGGCACCGCCGCCTGCAGCGACGCGGGCGGCCGGCGCGCCTCCTCGAGCGTCCGCTTCGGGCCCCCCGCGACGGCCGCGAGGTCGCCCGGGTGGAAGCCGCCCGCGCCCGTGATGCCGAGCGCGAAGCTGCCCCGGTCCTCGACGAGCCGGGAGCCCGGCGTGCGGGGTTCCGGCGGCGGCGGCTTCTCGTTCGACGCGAGGCACGCCGGGACCACGCCGGCGCCGCAGGCGCGGGCTTCGAGGGCGGCGGCCGACAGGTCCGGCGCGACCTCGGGCCGCTCGGCGACGAGCAGCGCGAGGCGGTGACAGCCGAGGGCGAGGCCCGACGCGCACGCGCTGCGGTACGCGCGCCCGGCGCCGGGGAGGTCGCGGGTCGCGAGGCGGCCCGCCTCCATCGCCGTCGCGAGGTTCAGGCACCCCTCCGGCACGCCCGCCTCGCAGGCGGTCCGGAACAGCCGGACGGCGCGGAGCCCCGGCGGCTCGTCGGCGCGGCCGGGGACGCCGGGGTCCACGCCGGCGCCCTCGACGAGCAGCGCCCCCTGGTTGGAGCAGGCGAGGGCGGCGCCCGCCTCGCAGGCGCGGCGGGAGAGCGCCGCGGCCCGGGCGTCGCTCTGCGGCAGCGCGCGGCCGAGCGCATAGAGGACTCCGAGGTCGCCGCACGCCGCCGGATCGCCCATCTCGCAGGCCCGGGTGGCGAGGGCGGCGCCGAGCCGGTCGTCGCGCGGGGCCCCGTCGCCGAGGAGCCGGACCCGCGCGAGCGCGCGGCAGTCCGCGGCGAACCCGCGGGCGCAGCGGGCGTCGAGCGCTGCCGCGTCAGCAGCGGGCGCCGCGCCGTGGGGCCCGGGGCCGGCGGCGGTGGCGCCGGCGCAGCCGGCGGAGAGGGCGAGCAGGAGGGCGAGGGGGCGAGCGCGCATGGGACGTACCGACCGACGGTCTAGCATGGATCCACCGCCCCCTACCCCCTCCCGGGAAACGTCCGCTGACTTCTCCCCGGTGCCGCGAACGTGCGATAACCGCGCGCCCATGATCCGGAAGATCGTCCAGATCGACGAGTCGAAGTGCGACGGCTGCGGCCAGTGCATCCCGTCCTGCGCCGAGGGGGCGATCGCCCTCGTGAACGGGAAGGCCCGCCTCTCCTCCGACGTCCTCTGCGACGGCCTCGGCGCGTGCCTCGGCGAGTGCCCGCAGGGCGCCATCGCCGTGATCGAGCGGGACGCCCCCGCCTTCGACGAGGCGGCGGTCGCGGCCCACCTCGCGAAGGACCGCCCCGGCGCCGCGCCTCACGCGCCGGTCGCAGCGCCCGCGGCGCCGGCTCGCCCCCGCCTCTCGGTGCTCGGCGGCGGCGGCGCGCCCGCGGGCGGCGGCTGCCCCGGCTCGCGGTCCCAGGTCCTCCCGCGCCGCGGCCTGTCGGTCGTCGGCGGCCCCGGCCCGGGCCCCGGCCTCCCGCCGGCCGGCGCGGAGAGCCGGCTCGGCCAGTGGCCGGTCCAGCTGCACCTCGTGCCGGTCACCGCGCCGTACTTCGAGGGCGCCGACCTGCTCGTCGCTGCGGACTGCGTGCCGTTCGCGTACGCGCGCTTCCACGAGGACTTCCTCGCCGGCCGCGCGATCGTCATCGGCTGCCCGAAGCTCGATGACAACGCCTTCTACGCCCAGAAGCTCGGCGCGATCCTCTCCCGCTCCGACGTGCGGAGCGTCACGGTCGTGCGGATGGAGGTGCCGTGCTGCGGCGGCATCTCCATGGCGGCTCGGCAGGGGATCGCCGCCTCCGGCAAGGCGATCCCGCTCGACGACGTGGTGATCGGCGTCGACGGCGCGCGGCGAGGGTAGGCGTCGCGCGACGTGGACGGCGCGCCCTGGGCGGGCCATGATCCGCCCAGGGGGCCGCACCATGGGCGCACCGCGCGACGATCTCAGGCTGCTCTCGATCTTCCACTACATCCTCTCCGGGCTCACGGCGCTCTTCTCGCTGTTCCCGCTCCTCCACGTGGGGATCGGGATCGCGATGCTCGCGGGCGCGCTCGATGGCCCGGGGGGCGGCCGGGGGAACGCGCCCCCGCCGATCATCGGGTGGATGTTCATCGTCATCGGAGCCGCGGTGATCGTCGGCGGTCTCGGGTTCGCGGTGATGCTCTTCCTCGCGGCCCGCTTCCTCCGCGCCCAGCGGCACTGGATCTTCGTCCTGGTCGTCGCCGCGCTCTCCTGTGCCTTCATGCCGTTCGGCACGGTCCTCGGCGTCTTCACGATCGTCACGCTCACGCGACCGGAGGTGAAGGCGCTGTTCCAGGGCGCCGCGCCGGCGCCGGTCTCGCCCCCGAACGCCTGGTCGTGACCGCCCGGATCCTCCTCTTCGCCCTCGAGGACCTGCGGGCCCGCTTCGGCGCGGCCGTCACGCCGGGTGCGGACCCGCGCCACGACACCGGCCCTTTCCGCGCCTTCCGCGCCGCGCTCCTCGATCGTGCCGCGCACGCGGCGAGCGCGCCGGCCGAGGTCTCCATGTGGTGGGAGGGGACGTACAACGGCTACTTCCTCGCGGTCGCCGCCGAGCCCGCCGCCGCGCTCGCCGCCCTCGACCCGGCGCCGGTCTGTCCGGCGGACGCCGAGAGGGTCGCGCCCCCGCGCGCGGACCGGTATCCTCTCGCCCTCGTCGAGCCGGGGCGCGCCGTGGTGGCGCGCGACGCGGACGGCGCGACCTACGAGGCGCCCTTCGGCGCGAGCACCGGCCACTTCGGGGCGCCGGGCATGCGGAGGATCCCATGAAGGCGGTCGTGTTCGGCGGCAAGGGCGGTCCCGAGATCATCGCGATCCGCGAGCTGCCGGATCCCGTCCCGGCGCGCGGCGAGGTGCTGGTCCGCGTCCGCGCGGCGGCGCTGAACCGGGCCGATCTGCTGCAGCGCCGCGGGCTCTACCCGCCGCCCCCCGGCACGCGCGAGGACGTCCCCGGCCTCGAGCTCGCGGGCGAGGTGCAGGGCGTCGGCGAGGGCGTCACGGCGTGGAAGCCCGGCGACCGGGTGATGTGCATCACCGCCGGCGAGGCGCAGGCGGAGCTCTGCCTCGTCCACGAGCGGATGCTCATGCGCATCCCCGACGGCCTCTCGTTCCAGGACGCGGGCGCGATCCCGGAGGCCGGCATCACCTCGCACGACGCCCTCTTCACCCTCGGTGCCCTCCGCCCGGGCTGGCCGGTGCTCGTGCACGCGGTCGGCTCCGGCGTGTCCACCGCGGCGGTTCAGATCGCGAAGGCCGCCGGCGCGACCGTCATCGGGACCTCCCGGACCGCCGAGAAGCTCGAGCGCGCGAAGGCGCTCGGGCTCGACCACGGGATCCTCGTGGGCAAGGAGGAGCCGCGGTTCGCCGACGAGGTGAAGCGGCTCACCGGCAAGCGCGGCTGCCCGGTCATCCTGGACTTCGTGGGCGGGCCGTACGCGGCGGAGAACCTCGCCGCGCTCGCGCCGGGCGGGCGCATCGTCGTCATCGGGACGATGGGCGGCGCGAAGCCGACCGTCGACCTCTCGCTCCTGATGAGGGCCCGGGGCAGCATCGTCGGGACCGTGCTCCGCCCGCGGCCCCTCGAGGAGAAGATCGCCGCGACGCAGTCGTTCGCCCGCGACGTCCTCCCCCTCGTCGCGGCGGGGAAGGTGAAGCCGGTCGTGGACGCAGTGCTGCCCGCGGACCGCGCCCGCGAGGCGCACGAGCGGATGGAGAAGAACGAGAGCTTCGGGAAGCTGGTCCTGACGTTCTAGCGGGCGCCCCCCGTCACCGTCTCCGCCATGACGGGACGGCCTGCCTGCTGCGGCGACGGCAGGGCGTCCCCAACGTCTCCGCCATGGCCCGCCGCGTCGTCGTCGCCGCCGCCGTCCTCGCCCTCGCCGCGCTGCTCGCCTGCGGAGGCGGGGGCGGGGGCGGGCACGCGGGTGGCCCCGGCCCGGACCTCCCCCGAAACGTCTGGACCTGGGTGGACGTCCCCGGCGCCGTCTGCAGCGACGGGTCCGGCACCGGGATCGCGGTGAACCGCGGGACGGACGACGCCGAGGTCGTCGTCTTCCTCGACGGGGGCGGCGCCTGCTGGGACCTGCTCACGTGCTTCACCTTCAAGACCGCGAACCCCGGCCCGTTCGCGCGACCCCAGTTCGAGGCGCGCATCGCGAAGGCGCCCGGAACCATCCTGGATCGCGCGCTCCCCGGGAACCCGTACCGCGACGCCACGTTCGTGTTCGTCCCTTACTGCACCGGCGACGTGCACTGGGGAGACGCCGTCCAGCGCTACCCCGGCTCCCCCGCCGCGTACCACCACGCCGGGCGAACGAACCTCGCCGCGGACCTCGACCTGCTCGAGGCGAGCCTCCCCGCGCCGGCGAAGGTGGTCGTCTCGGGCGCGAGCGGCGGCGGGTTCGGGTCGCTCCTCGCCTTCGACGACGCCAAGCAGCGGTGGCCGTCGGCGCGGGGATACCTGGTGGACGACTCCGGCCCGCCGTTCGTGAAGGACGACATCTCGCCCGCGATCCGCGCCGCCTGGTTCGCGGCCTGGCGGCTCGATCGGACGCTGCTGCCGCTCTGCCCGGAGTGCGCGACGGACCTCTCCCAGCTGTTCCCGACCCTGTCGCGGAAGTACCCGGGCGAGCGGCTCGCGCTCCTCTCGTCGACGCAGGACAGCGTGATCCGCGCCTTCACGCTGCTCGGCCCGTCGGAGTTCGAGAGCGCGATCCTGCGGCTCGCGACGGACGTCGTGAATCCCCTCCCGACGGCGCGGACCTTCCTCGTGCCCGGAGACACCCACACGATGGTCGGCCATCCGGTGGACTTCACGGCGGGTGGCGTACCGCTCGTCGAGTGGCTCCGGCGCCAGGTCGAGGACGACCCGGCCTGGGCGGCCGAGGGGCCGTAGCCCGCGCGGGCGAGTCGCCGCCCCACCGGACGAACCCTACCTTCGCGCCGATGCGCCTCCTGTACCTGCACTACGGCCCGCAGTCCGGCGTCACCGCGTCCACCTCCGCCGCGCTGTCCGCCGCGGGCGTCGATGTCGTGCACGCGAACCCCGCCGCGGGCTTCCTCTACCAGCTCCGGCCCGGCCACCGGCTCCCGCTGCCGAACGCGCGGCCGGCGGTGCTCCGCGGGGTCGCCGAGGCGGTCCGCGCCCACGGCCGGAGCTGGAAGGCCTACTACCTCCACACCCTCTTCGCGTTCGACCACCTCTCCGAGCGCGCCGGCGAGGCGATCCGCCGGGCGCGCCCGGACGCGGTCCTCCAGGCGGGCGTCCTCTTCGCGCCGGGGCGCTGGCCCGAGGTGCCGTACCACCTGTACCTGGACCACACCTGGGCGATCGCGGAGCGGTACCTGCCCGCGCCCGGGCTCCCGCCGCCGGTGCCGTACGATCCCGCGTGGCGCGCGCGCGAGCAGGCCGTCTACCGTGGGGCTGCCGCGATCTTCACCATGAGCGAGGTCGTCCGGTCCTCGCTCCGCGACGACTACGGCGTCGACCCGGAGCGGGTCCACGTCGTGGGCGCGGGGCCGAACGTCGAGCCGGAGCCCTCGGAGCTCGGGCTCGCGCGGGACCCGGCGATCCTCTTCGTCGGCAAGAACTTCGTCCCGAAGGGCGGCCCGGCCCTCCTCGAGGCGTTCGAGCGCATCCGGCGCGATCACCCCTCCGCCCGCCTCCACCTCGTGTCCTCGTCCGCGCCCGCCGCGCTCCCGGAGGGCGCCACCTTCCACGGCCTCCTCGGCCGCGAGGGGCTCGCTCGCCTGTACGCGACCGCGTCGGTGTTCGCGCTCCCGACGCTCCGCGAGGCGTTCGGCCTGGTGCTCCTCGAGGCGATGGCGTTCGCGCTCCCCGTCGTGGCGAGCCGGATCGAGTCGATCCCGGAGATCGTCCAGGACGGCGAGACCGGGCACCTCGTGGCGCCCGCGGACCCCGCCGCCCTGGCGCGCGGGATCTCGGAGCTGCTCGCCGACCCGGGCCGGGCGCGCCGGATGGGCGCCGCCGGACGCGCCCGCGTCGTCGCGCGCTTCGGCTGGGACCGCGCCGCCGCGCGGATGCTCGAGGTGATGCGCCCCCGCCGGAGCGCGGGGACCGCCGCCCGGGCCGGCTAGGCGGACCCGTTGAGATTCTTCCCCCGCCGCGGGCCGTCCGCGGACGCATCGTTTCCGCGGAGGGACCGTTGGCCGACTCGATCCTCGCCCGCGCACGACCGCTCATGCTGGCCCGCCTCGCCGGAGCCGCGCTCACCTTCGCCGTCCCGATGGTGCTCGCGCGCACGCTCGTCCCCGCCTCGTACGGAACGTTCAAGCAGGGGTGGCTGCTGTCGCAGACCCTCGCGCTCGTCCTGCCGATGGGCCTCACGCAGAGCCTCTACTACTTCGTCCCGCGCGAGCCGGAGCGCCGGGATCGCTACGTGTCCGAGACGCTCTGGATCACCCTCGCGCTCGGCGCCGTCGCCGCCGCGCTCGTCCTCGCGGCGCGCCCGCTCGTGCAGCGCGGGTTCGACAACGCCGAGCTCACGCGGAACCTGCCGTGGGTGGCCGCGTTCACGGGGCTCTACCTCGCGGGCGCCGCCCTCGACGTCGCGTGGAACGCGCAGGGGCGGGTCGGCTCGGCGGCGCTCGCCCGCGTCGGCACGGAGGTGGCGCGCGCCCTCGGCATGGTCATCGGCGCGCGCCTCACCGGAAGCGTCGTCGGCGTCTTCGCCGGCATCACCGCCGCGACGTTCCTCCGCGCCGCCGTCACGGTGTGGGTCCTCGGCCGCCGCCACGGCTTCGCCTTCGACCTCGCGGTGCTCCGGCGCCAGGCGGCGTACGCGCTGCCGTTCGGGGCGGCGTTCCTGCTCATCGTCCCTCAGCAGCAGTACCACCAGTACGCCGTCGCGGCGGCGGTGAGCGCGGCGGCGTTCGCCGTGTACTCCGTCGGGACCTTCCAGCTCCCCATCATCGACATCCTCTACACGCCGGTGTCGGAGCTCCTGCAGATCAGCCTCGCGGAGCAGGAGGGCGCGGGGCGCCCGCCGCGCGCGGGGCTCGCCCTGTTCCACGAGGCGGTGCTCCAGCTCTCCTTCGCCTTCGTGCCGCTCATGGGGCTCCTCCTCGTCGCCGCGCCGGCGCTGATCGGCTTCCTGTTCTCGCCGCGCTACGCCGGCGCCGTCCCGATCTTCCGGCTGGCCGTCCTCCAGGTCGCGCTCGCCGCGCTCCCGCTCGACGGCGTCATGCGGGCGCGCGCGCAGAACCGGTTCATGCTGGTGCTCTCCGGGTTCAAGCTGGCCGCGACCGTCGCGCTCGTGACCGCCGGGCTCGCGCTGAGAGGCCCGGCGGGCGCGCTCGGCGGCTGGATCCTCGCGGAGGCGATCTCGCGGGTCGTGATGCTCGCCCGTGCGGCGCGCCTCTTCGAGGCGCGGCTCCGGGCGGTGCTCCCGTTCCGTGCCCTCGCGCGGCAGGCGATCGCGACCGCCGTCGCCATGCCCGTCGCGTGGCTCGCCTGCCAGGCCTCCGGCCCGGCGTTCCTCCGCCTGGCGGCCTGCGGGATCGCGTTCGCCGCGGGGTACCTCGGCCTCTCGTGGGCGCGGGGCTGGCTGCCGGCGGGATGGGTCGGCCTCTTCCGGGCGCGCCGCGCTCGCCCCGCGCCCGCGGCCACGGAGACGTGACGGGGCGCTCCCCGTCGCCGGAGTCGCCCGATCGCGGCGGCGGTGCCATTTCGCTGGTGATGCGGCGCCCGGACCGGCTGCTCGCCGCCCTCGCGGGCGCCCTCGCCGCGGTGACGCTCGCGCGGCTCCCGGCGGCGTGGGAGAGCGGCAACGCGCTGAACCACGTCTCCGGCGCGTGGATGGCCCTCGCGGACGACCTCGCCCGGGGCACGCTGTACCGGCCGCTGCACGATCCCGCGCTCGGCTTCGGCGGCACCCGGTTCTTCCCGCTCGCGTTCGCGCTGCACGCCGGGCTCGTCCGGCTCGGGGCGCCGCTCCTCCCCGCCGGGCTCGCGCTCTCGCTCGGCGCGGGCGCGCTCCTCGCCGTCGCCGCGTGGGCGCTCCTCCGGCGGCTCGGGCTCGCGCGGGTCCCCGCCGCGGCGTTCGCCGTCCTCGCCGCCGCGGGGTTCGCCGGCCAGCACGCGCTCGCGGCGGTGCGCGGCGATCTCCTCGCGGTCGCGCTGGAGGCCGCCGGGCTCGCGCTCGTCGCCGGCGCGCCGGGCCCGCGGCGGCTCGCGGGCGCGGCCGGAGCGCTCGTGCTCGCGTTCGCGGCGAAGCCGACCGCGCTCACGGCGGCGGCAGCCGCCGCGACCTACCTCGCGGTGCTCGGGCGCCGGCGGGCGGCGCTCGCCCTCGCGGCCGCCGTCGCCGCGGGGTCGGCGGCGGTGGTCCTCGCCACCGACGCGCTCTCCTCGGGCCGGTTCCTCGCGATCCTCGTCGCGTGCGCCGCGGGCGGGGCGGGCGCGGGCGACCTCGCGCGGAGCCCGCTCCGGCTCGCCCACCTCTTCGCCGTCGAGGACCGCGGCGGGGCCGTCCTCGTCGCGGCGGCGCTCGTCGCGCTCGTGCTCTCCGCCCGGCGCATGCTCCGCCCGGCGGGCGGGCCCCGGCTCGACCCGGGCGATCCCCGGCTCCTGCCCGCGCTCTGGGTCGGCGCCGCGCTCGCCGGCGCGCTCGCGATCTTCGCGTCGCCGGGCACCGGCGTGAACCACCTCCTGGAGCTCGAGGCCGCGAGCGCCGTCCTCCTCGGCGCGTGCGCGACGACGCCCGGCCTCGCCGGCGCCGCCGCCCGGGCCGGCGCGCCCGTCGCCGCGCTCGCGGGGGTCCTCGTCGCGCTCTCGACCTGGACGACGGACCGGGCGGTCTCCCGCCTCGCGGAGATCCGCGGCGTGCTCGCGTCCGCGCCCGCGCCGCTCGTCTCGGAGGATCCCCTCGTCCCGCTCCTCGCCGGCGCCACGCCGCTCGTCCAGGACCCGTGGATGCTCCGGCTCGTCTCCGAGCGCGACGAGGGGATGGCGCGCCCGCTCCTCGAGGCGCTGCGCGCCCGCCGGCCCGCGGCGGTGATCCTCTTCCGCGATCTCGCGGACCCCGGCGCGGACGCCTGGTACGCCCGCGGCGACCTCGGGCCGGCGGTGGTCGCCGAGGTCCGGCGCGGGTACCGCCTCGCGCGGCGGGTCGGGCGGTACTTCGTGTACGTCCCGGCGGACCCGGCGCGCGCCCCCGCCGCGCCGCGGCTCGCGGAGGCCTCGGGCGCGGCCGCCCCGGAGGCGCGCGCGGCGGTCGCGCGCTCCGCGGCGAAGGCGATGGCGGTGCCGAACGCACACCCGGTCCCCGATCGCCGGCCGGCGACCCCGCCCGCCCCCGCCGCTCCACCCGCCCGCTCGCCCGCCACCCCCCGCGCCACCACGACGCGCGTGGTGGTCCGGCCCGCCCTTTGAGTGGGCCGCCGCGGGGCGCCCGGGTTACAGTCCGCCCCGCATGCGCGACCTCTCCCAGCCCGTCCACGAGACCCCGGCCCCCGCCCCCGCGCCGGCCCCGCACCGAGAGCTGACGCTGCGCGCGGTCCTCGTCGCGATGTGCGTCGCGGCGCTGATGGGCGCGGCGGAGCCGACGGTCGTGCTCCGGATCGGCTACGGGCCGAACATGTCCGTGGTCTCCGCGTTCCTCGGCTTCATCGCGATCTCGCTCGTCGGCCTCGTGACGCGGGTCCGCGCGACGCGCTGGGAGAACAACCTCGTCCAGACCGCCGGCACCGCGGCCGGGTCGGGCGTCGGCTTCATGGCCGTCGTCCTCGCGGCCATCGACATGCTGAACGCCCGCGGCCTCCTGAATCTCCACCTCAGCCCGCTGCAGATCTTCGCCTGGCTCGCGCCGTCGGGCCTCCTCGGCGTGCTCCTCGCGGTGCCGCTGCGGAAGCACTACATCGACCAGGAGAACCTCCCGTTCGCGGACGGGACCGCGGCGGGCGAGACCCTCCTCGTCCTCGATCAGGGCCCGAAGCAGGCGGGGCCCCGCGTCGCCGCCCTCGGCGTCGGGGGCGCCGTGTCGGCGCTGTTCGTGCTCCTCCGGCAGCACTTCTCGTGGATGCCGCGGTGGACGTGGCTCAAGGACGAGATCGCCTTCACCTTCATCACGCCGCACGCGGAGGCTCTCCGGGTCGGCTCCGAGCTCGGCGTCCTCTCGCTCGGCGCCGGGCTCCTCGTCGGCCTGCGCATCACCCTCTCGATGGCCATCGGCCTCGTGCTCGCGTGGATCGTCGCGCCGGGGCCGCTCTTCCGCGCGGGGCTCGTCCCCGAGCTCACGTTCAACGCCGTGCTGCAGCGGTGGATCATGTGGCCCGCCACCGGGCTCATGGTCGCCGGCGGCCTCGCCGCGCTCGCCCTCAAGTGGAAGGTCATCGCGAAGACGTTCCAGGGCCTCTCCGGGAAGGAGGCGAAGGACGGTGGCGACTTCCCGATGCGCTGGGTGGTTTGGGGCGTCGTCGCCTGCGGGACCGTCCTCGCCGTCGTGCAGCACGTGTCGCTCGGGTTCCCGATCTGGCTCACGCTCGTCTCCATCGGCCTGTCGATCATCCTGATGCTCGTGGGCATCCGGGTCCTCGGCGAGACGAACTGGGCGCCGATCAGCGCCATGGCGAACGTGATGCAGGCGGTGTTCGCGGTGATCGCGCCCGGCCACGTCCCGATCAACATGATCGGCTCGGGGATGAGCGGCTCCGTCGCGGCGAACGGCGAGCACCTCATGCAGGACTACCGGGCCGGCAAGATCGTGGGCTCGACGAACCGGAACCTCACCTACCTGCAGCTCATCGGCGTCCCCATCGGCGCAGCCGCCGTCGCCTTCGCCTACCCGGCGCTCAAGGCCAAGTACGGCGTCGGCGGCGAGGGCGGGCTCTCGTCGCCCATCAGCGTGAAGTGGGCGGGGTTCGCGGAGCTCCTCGCGAAGGGCTTCGGCGCGCTGCCGCCGAGCGCGCTCTGGGCGCTCGTGATCGCGCTCGTCGTCGGCGTGATCCTGACGTTGCTCGAGGCGAGCCCGCGCTACGGGAGGTTCGTCCCGTCGCCGACCGCGATCGGCCTCGGCATGCTCATCCCCGGGTTCGCCATCGTCCCCATGGTGATCGGCGGCATCGTCCAGGACCTCTGGAAGCGCCTCTCGCCCCGCACCGAGGACGTCTACAACACGCCGCTCGCGTCCGGGTTCATCACCGGCGAGGCGCTGGTGCTCCTCATCCTCGCCCTCGCCTCGGCGCGGCAGCTCTTCCAGTGAACGGCGGCGGAGATCCCATCACGCGGGAGCGAGCGCGCGCCGTCGCGGCGCGCAAGGTGTTGCCGTGGGTGGTCGCGAGCGCGCTCGGCGCCGCCGCGCTCGTCAAGGTGGCGGGGGCGACCTGGGGCGGTGCCGCGGGCGTGCTCGGCGCGGGCGTCCTGCTCGCGGTGTTCGTGTCGACGCTCGCGGTGGCGCGGTGCCCGGAGTGCGGAAGGCGACTCCCCCGCCCGGGCGCGGAGCCTGCCGCGGCCGGCGGGGGAGCGAGGCTGAAGGGGTGCGCCCGCTGCGGCGCGGCGTGAAGGGGGGACGCGCGCGCCGCAGGAGCGCTGGCGATCAGCGAACGAACTCGACGTGCGGGCTCAGGTGGCGCGCGAGCGGCGAGCGGGTGAGCAGCGTGAGGGCGCGCTCGAGCTTCTTGTCGCCCATCCCCGGAACCGCCTCGTAGGCGGCGGAGATCAGATCGCCGAGCGTCGTCACGATGCGCTTCGAGGCCTTCTTCATCGAACGGCGGTGGGCCCTCGTCGTCATGCTCCCTCCGAAGTGCGGTCTTGCCGACCAGCAGTAGCAATACTCTTGCCTTCCAGCCATGGCCGGCGTTACAGGGGCTTGGCGCGCGCGCCGCGACCGGAACCTGTAAAGCTTTCAGTCGCAGGCCGGAAAACCCGACAGCCCTGGTCAGGGAGCGATCGCCTCCCACGACTCGAAAGATCTACCGATTCATGCCGACGAAGCCCTCTCGTGAGTTGCAGACGTTCCCGAACCCGAAACCTGACCGCCCCTTCGTCATCGCGATGGAGTGCCCGGAATTCACCTGCGTCTGCCCGATGACCGGTCAGCCGGACTTCGCGACGATCCGCCTCCGCTACGTGCCGGCCGAGCGCTGCGTGGAGCTGAAGAGCTTGAAGCTCTACCTGTGGAGCTTCCGCGACGAGGGCACGTTCCACGAGGCGGTGACGAACCGGATCTGCGACGACCTCGTGGCCGCGCTGTCGCCGCGCTGGATCGAGGTGGTGGGTGACTTCGCGGTCCGCGGCGGCATCCACACCGTCGTCACCGCCCGTCACGGCCAGCGCCCGCCGGACGTCTGACGGACCGACCGTCCGTGGCGCGGACCCGCTCGCCACGCCGCCCGATCCCACGCCCGACGCCTGAGGGACCAAGCCACCCGCCCGGTCCCTCGGACGCCCCAGACCGGCTTCCCCTTCACCCGCCCGGACCTCACCTTGAGCCCGAGGGGGAACGGGGATGCGGGGGCGACCACTCTCGATCGCGTACGTCCACTACGGCGCCCAGAGCGGCGTGACGGCGGCCGTGTCCGACGCGCTCGCTCGCCGCGGGCACGACGTCCAGCTCGTGACGCCGACCGGCGGGCTCGAGCCCAGGGACCCGGCGACGCGCCGCCTGAGGCCGATGCCGGCGGTCGCGCTCCACCTCGCGCTCGCCGCGGCGCGCTTCGGCCGCCTCGCGCTGAGGCACCGCTGGAACACGACGTATGCCTGGGATCACCACGCCAGGCGCGCGGGCGAGCTGCTCGCGACGCTCCGGCCCACCCCGGATCTCGTCCTGCAGAACGGGGCGCTCTTCGCGCCCGGGCTGCCGCCGCGCCTCCCCTACGCGCTGCTCCTCGATCACACCCGCGCCCTCGCCATGCGCAGCCCGCCGTGGCCCCGGGCCGGCCTCGAGCCGCCGCCGGACTACGGCGCCCGCTGGCGGGCGCGCGAGGCCGCGGTGTACCGGGGCGCGCGGCTCCTCGCGACGTTCTCCGAGAACGTCGCCCGCTCGCTCGTCGCCGACTACGGGGTGGACCCCGCGCGCATCGCGGTGGTCGGCGCGGGGGCGAACGTCTTCCCGGCCGCCGCGCCGCGCCTCGACGACGGACGGACCGTCCTGTTCGTCGGGAAGGACTTCGAGCGGAAGGGCGGGCGGATCCTCCTCGACGCGTTCGTGCGGCTCCGCAGCTCCGTGCCGAAGGCGCGGCTGCTCGTCGCCGGACCCGCCGTGCTGCCGCCGCTTCCGGAGGGCGCGTTCCACATCGGCCCGGTGGCGTTCGACGAGCTCCCCGACCTCCTGGCGCAGGCGACGGTGTTCGCGCTCCCCACGCTCCGCGAGCCGTTCGGCATCGCGTACCTCGACGCGATGGCGTGCGCGGTGCCGTGCGTCGGAACGCGGATCGAGGCGGTCCCGGAGATCGTCCAGGACGGCGAGACCGGGCTCCTCGTCCCGCCGGGCGACGCGGTGGCGCTCGCCTGCGCGCTCGAGCGGCTGCTCGACGATCCGCTCCGGGCGAGGGCGATGGGCGCCCGCGGCCGGGCGCGGGTCGCCGGCCGCTTCCTCTGGAGCCACGCCGCGGACCGGCTCGAGCGCGCCCTCCAGCGCGCCGTCGGTCGGGGCGCGGCCGCGTAGCCGACCGGACGCGCGGTCCGCATGCGCACCGTGCATGCGCGCACCGTGCGTGCGCGCCGGACGGGGTAGGCGCGGGTGGGCAGGCGGCGCTGTCCCACGTGTCGGGCAGCCTGCCCGGAGCGAAGGCAGGTTAGAATCCGCCCCCGCGTGCCCGAGCCCGCCCCCTCGTACACCACCTTCGAGCCCCAGCTGCTCGTCGGGACGACCCTCGACGGACGGTACGAGCTCGTCTCGCACCTCGCGACGGGCGGCATGGGCGCGGTGTTCCGCGCGCGGCACGTCCACCTCCGCAAGGAGGTCGCGGTGAAGGTGCTCCGCAGCGATCTCTCGTCCACGCCCGAGATCGTCGAGCGCTTCCGCCGCGAGGCGGAGATCGCGAGCGCGCTCGAGCACGAGAACATCGTGCGCGTCACCGACTTCGGCCGGAGCGCGGAGGGTCACCTCTTCCTCGTCATGGAGCTGCTCGCGGGCGAGAGCCTGTTCGACCGCCTCCGTCGCGAGAGCTTCCTCGCGCCCGAGGACGCGGTGCCGATCCTGTGGCAGGTCTGCTCGGGGCTCGAGGCCGCCCACGCCATGGGCGTGGTGCACCGCGATCTCAAGCCCGAGAACGTGTTCCTCGCGCGCACCGCCTCCGGCCGCGAGGTCACGAAGATCCTGGACTTCGGGATCTGCAAGATCGCGGACCCGGCGAGCGGCAGCGCCACGCAGGCGGGGATGGTGGTGGGGACGCCGGAGTACCTCTCGCCGGAGCAGGCGATGGGCGGCGCCGTGGACGCGCGCTCGGACCTGTACACCGTCGGTCTCATCGCCTGGCGGATGCTCGCCGGCCGCCATCCCTTCAAGGCCGACGACGCGCGCGGGCTGCTCATGATGCAGGCGACGAAGCCGCTGCCGCCGCTCACCGAGCCGCGGCCCGACCTCGCCGCGTGGCCCGGGCTCGTCGCCATCGTGGGGCGCGCGTGCGCGAAGGACCCCGCGCACCGGCCCGCGAGCGCGGCCGCGCTCCGGGACGACCTGGCCGCCGCGCTCGGCCCCGCGTTCGAGCTGCCGGCCGGCGCCACGCCGGCGCCACCCCTCGCCCTCTCGCCGGTGCCGATCTCGGCGTCCGCGGCGTCCCACGCGAGCAGCGCGCTCGGCGGCCCCGCCGCGACGCAGGAGCTCGGCGCCGCGCCTGCGGGCGCGACGCCCTCGCGCTCCGGCCCTTCCTGGTCGCTCGCACGGGCCCTGGACGCCGCGCGGGTGCGGGGCGCCGCCGCCCGCGCAGCGGCCGCCGCCGCGGAGGGCGCCCGCCGTGCCGTGGCGCTCGCGCGGGCCCGGCCGCTCGTCGTCGCCGCCGCCGTCGCGGCGCTCGCGCTGGCCGCCGGGGCCGGCGCCTTGCACGCGTGGAGGACGGGCCGGATGGCCGGGGAGATCCGCGACCTGCTCGCCGCGAACCGCGCCGCGGAGGCTCGCGCCACCGCCGACGCCGCGCTGCGCCGCCGCCCCGGGGACGCCGAGCTGCTCCTGCTCCGCGCCCGCGCGCTCCAGCGCACCGGGCAGTGGGCCGCCGCCGTCGACGCGTACGAGGCGGCGCAGCGCGTGGCGCCGCTCGACGGCGCGGCGCTCGACGACCTCGCGTCCGACCTCGCCCGGGATCAGCGGCTCGCCGATCGCGCCGCGCGGCTGCTCCGCGACGCCGGCCCGGAGGCGGTGCCGCCGGTCGCCGCGGCGGCCGAGGCGACCCCGGGCGTCTCCCGGCTCCGCGCGCTCACGCTGCTCCGCGACCTCGGCGCGGAGGAGAAGGTCGACCGCACGCGCCTCTACGCCGCGCTCCTCGGCGACACCGACTGCGAGCTGCGGCGCGCCGCGGCCCACCGCCTCGGCGAGCTCGGCGATCCCGCGGCGCTGCCGCGCCTCCGCGAGGCGGCCGGAGGCACGACCGTGAAGAAGGGTTTTCTCGGGATGACGAGCCGCGAGCGCTCGTGCGGCGCCGCCGAGGCGGACGAGGCGGTCCGCCGGATCGAGGCGGCGCGGGTCCCGGCGCCGGCGGCGCACCCCGCCGCCCCGCGGCCCGGCCGCGCGAAGCCCTGAGCGTCTATCCGGCCCTCGGGCGCGGCGGCTCCGGCGGCTCCGGCGCGGCGCCCGCGTCGAGGTCCGGCGGCGCCTCCGCGAGGTGCCCGTGCAGCACCGCCGTCGCCGCGGCGCGCGCGACCGGCCCGGCGGAGAGGATCGCGAGATCGGCGGCGCAGAGCGCGTTCGCGAGGACGCGGCGGGCCAGCGGCGCCGCCTCGTAGCCGCGCGGCACGACGAACCGGTTCAGGCGGCCGAGCAGACCGAAGCCGCGCACCGTGAGGTCGGGCACGACGCGGCGGATCAGGTCGAGCTCCGCGTCGAGGAGCGGCCGCTCCCCCGGGGTCGCGTCGATCGCGATGGGCAGCGCCTCGCGGAGCCGGCGCAGCGCCGGGAAGCGGTTCACCGGCTCGGCGAAGACGAAGCGCGCCCCGGGCCGGGCGACGGCCGCGAGGCGGCCGAGGACCCTCGGCAGCTCCGGGAGGAGGTGGTGGAGGACGCCGTCGCCCCAGATCACGTCGAAGCTCCGGAGCGGGAGGTCGGCGGTCTCGATCGGCGCGCACACGAACCGGGGCTGGACCGGGACGCCGGTCGCCGCCGCCCGGCGCGCGGCGAGCTCCACGCTCCGTTGCGAGACGTCGATCCCGGTCACCCGGGCGCCGCGGAGCGCGAGCAGGATCGCGTTGTCGCCGAGCCCGCACCCGACGTCGAGGACCGCGAGCCCGTCCAGGGCGCCGAGGAGCCGGAACCGGTACTCCTTGTGGAACCAGAGCCGCGCCGAGGACCGGTACCGCGCGACCACCACCGGGTCGAGCGGGCGCGCCTCCTCCGGCGCGTGCGCGTCGAAGAACGCGGCCTCCTCGCGCCAGCGCGCCGCGCGGGCGGCGCCGTCGGTGAACGGCTCGGACGTGAGCATGGGGTTCCTCCGGGAGCGAGCGAGGCAGGGCTCGGGGTGAAGCCTCGTCGTGCGCGCGCGCGCCGGCAAGGACCCGCGCGCGGCAGCGGGTTTCGTGCTAGACGACGCTCTCCCACGGCTTTTTGGAGGTCGCTCACGATGGCGAAGGGCACGAACGGGATCGCGGTCCGGGCGTCGGGCGCCCCCGCGCTGGAGATCGACGCCGACCTGCTCGCGGTCCCCGTGTTCGAGGACGAGCTCCGCGGGGGCGGCACCGGACGGGTGAAGGCGCTGGACGCGGTCCTCGACGGGGCGGTCCGCGCGGCCACGCGGGCGGAGCGCTTCGAGGGGAAGGCGGGACAGGAGCTGCGCCTCGACACCCTCGGCAAGTCGGCCGCCGCGCGGGTGCTGCTCCTCGGCCTCGGCGCGCGGGCGAAGGCGTCCCAGGCATTCGCCGCGAGCGGATACGAGCCGCTCCGCGTCGCAGCCGGCCAGGCCGCGCGCGCGGCGGTGAAGGCCGGCGCGCGCACCCTGGCGGTCGCCGCGCCGGAGCTCGACGGGATCGACGCCGCGCTCGCGGCGCGCGCCATCGTCGAGGGCGCACTGCTCGGCGCCTACGCGTTCCGCCGCTACAAGACGGAGGAGAAGGAGCGCGCGCTCGCGACGGTCGTGGTGGGCGTGCCCGCCGCGGCCGAGGGCGCGCGCGCGGTGAAGGACGCGCTCGGGCTCGCGAAGGAGATCGCGGGCGCCGTCACCTGGGCGCGCGACCTCGTGAACCTCGGCCCGGCGGACTGCACGCCGACGATCCTCGCCGACGCCGCGACGGCGCTCGCGAAGGAGGCAGGGCTGCAGGTCGAGGTGCGCGGGCCGAAGGAGATCCAGGCGCTCGGGATGGGCATGTTCCTCGGCGTGACGCGCGGCTCGGTGGAGCCGCCGCGGCTCGTGCGCGTGAGCTGGGCGCCGCGCGGCGCGGCGGCGAAGAAGGCGCCGCTCGTCCTCGTCGGGAAGGCGATCACCTTCGACTCGGGCGGCCTCTCCCTCAAGCCCACCGAGAGCATGGTGACGATGAACACCGACATGGCCGGCAGCGCGGCGGTGCTCGGGACGATGCGGGTCATCGCCGCGCTCGAGCCGCCGTTCCCGGTGCACGCCGTGCTCGGCGCCTGCGAGAACATGCCGGGCGGCCGCGCGTACAAGCCTTCCGACGTGCTCGTGTCGTACGCGGGGAAGACCGTCGAGATCACCAACACCGACGCGGAGGGCAGGCTGGTCCTCGGCGACGTGCTCGCCTGGGCCGCCGAGACGCTCGCGCCCGCGGCGATGGTGGACGTCGCGACCCTGACCGGCGCGTGCATGGTCGCGCTCGGGATGACGACCGCCGGCCTCTTCGGCCCGGAGGGTCCGTTCGCGGACCAGGTGCTCGCGGCGGCGCGGTCCGCGGGCGAGGACGTCTGGCGGATGCCGATGACCGAGGCGCTGAAGGAGCAGCTCAAGAGCGATCGCGCCGACCTCAAGAACACGGGCGAGCGCTGGGGCGGGGCGATCGCCGCCGCCCACTTCCTGAATGCGTTCGTGAAGGACGTTCCCTGGGCGCACCTCGACATCGCGGGGCCGTCGCACGCGACGAAGGAGAAGGGCTACGTCGCGAAGGGCGGGACCGGGTTCGCGATCCGCACCCTCGTCGAGCTGGTCCGCCGGTTCGAGGCCTAGCGCCGGGCCACTACACGGCGCCGTCGTCCGGCGCCGGCGGGGCCGCCATCGCCTCCGTCTCGGCCTCGCCCTCGCCCGGGCCGGTCTGGTCGGGCGTGGCGAGGACCTCCTGGGCCCGCGCGAGCTCGTCCTGCGCCACGAGCAGGGCGAGCCCGCCGTTCGCGAACGCGACCGGCGGCAGCAGCGACGCGAGCGGGCGGTCCTGCACCACCGCCTCGATTCCCTCCGCCTCGAGCAGGCCCTTCGCGATCTCCGCCTCCGACAGCGTGTCGAACGTCGCGACCGGAACGAGATCCTGGTCCTCGAGCATGGCGGCCTCCTGCCCGATCCGTAACGGGCGGGTCCCATCTTCACACGCCCGTCCCACGCGCCGGGCGCCCGCCCCGTCGTTCCAGCGGGGCGACCCGGACGGGCCGGGGCCCGGGATCGCTTTGCCCGCGGCGGTGAGTCCGACAAGACACGACCAAATGGCCGCCGATCTCGCCCGCCTGCCCGCGCGCGACCCGCAGGGAAACGTGCGCGTGGTGATCGAGTCGCCGCGCGGCGCGGTCGTGAAGATCAAGTACGACACCGCGCTCGGCACGATGACGGTGTCGCGCCCGCTCCCGCTCGGCCTCTCGTACCCGTACGACTGGGGGTTCGTGCCGGGGACGCGCGCGCCCGACAACGATCCCGTCGATGCCCTCGTGTACTGGGACGTGCCCACCTTCCCCGGCGTGGTGGTGCCCTGCCGCGCCATCGGCGTGGTCCGGCTCGAGCAGGACTCGAAGACGAACGGGCGGGTGCGGAATGATCGCATCCTCGCGGTCCCGGTGAAGCACCCCCGCGGCGACGACGTGAAGAGGCCCGAGGATCTCCCGGCGCGCGTGCGCGAGGAGATCGCCCAGTTCTTCCTCTCGGCGATCTTCTTCGAGCCGAAGAACCCGCAGGTGCTCGGCTGGGGAGGGCCGGACGAGGCGGACCGGCTGGTGGACGCATCGCCGGGGTGACGCCGGAGCCGACGGACCTGATCCAGCGCAAGTTTCCGCCTGTCCTTTCCGCTACCTGGCGCGTCTTTCTCCCCGGAAGGGGCTTGCCCGTCCATGGCGGCCTGCGGACGTTGCGCGCTCGGGGGAGAGGAGCCCGGCCGCGGGCTCGCGAGGAGAATCGATGATCGCGTGGACGCCCGCGCTCGCCGTGGGGATCGAGGAGATCGACGCGCAGCACCAGGAGCTCTTCCGTCGCGCCGACCGGTTCGTGGCGAGCCTCGACGCCTCCTCGCGGCAGGACGTCGGCATCGTGCTCTCGTACCTCCGGCTCTACTGCGTCACGCACTTCGGCGCGGAGGAGGCGTGGATGCGCGAGGCCGGCTACCCGGACTACGAGGCGCACAAGGCCGAGCACGACGGGTTCGTCGAGGAGCTGCTCGAGATGTCCGCGGAGCACGAGCGGCGCAAGGGGCCGGGGCTCCAGCCGATGCGCGTCGGGGGCTTCATCCGGAGCTGGCTCGAGAACCACGTGTCCGGCACCGACAGGAAGCTCGCGAGGTTCCTGCTCGCGCAGAGCGCCTGAGGGGGGGCGGCGCCGGGAGCGGAGCGCGAGGCTGCGCCCGCCCCGGCGCCGGGCTAGTCTCCACGGAGTGAACCCCGTCGACACGCTCGCGCGCCTCCTCCGCCCGGCCGGCGGCGGCATCCACCTCGTCTCGACCGGCAAGGCCGAGCAGCTCGCGCTGCAGCGGCGGCTGTACGGCGCCTCGTCCGAGGCGGAGGTGCAGGCGCGCTGGCGCGCGGACCTCGCCGCTATCCGGAGCGCGCGGGGCGTCCTCCTCGGCATCCCCTCCGACGTGGGCGCCGGCTTCGAGCGCGGCGCGAACCTCGGGCCGTCGGCGATCCGCGCGCGGCTCCTCGCCGACGACCCGGGCCGGCGCGCCCGGGCGCGCGCGGCCGGGCTCGTGGACCTCGGCGACGTGCGGGTCGTGCCGCAGCTGCTGCACGACGAGATGCTGTCCGAGGCCCAGCTCGCCGCGACGCGGGCGGCGCTCCACCCCGACCTTCCGCCCGACGTCCGCGCCGCGCTCCCGGTCTCGCCGCTCTCGGTCGCCGAGCGGGCGCTCGCGCTCGTGCTCGCCGAGAACCCGCGCGTGAAGGTCTTCGCGCTGGGCGGCGATCACTCGACCGCGTGGCCCGTCGTGAAGGCCCTCGCCGGCGCGCGCCCGGGGCTCGGGATCGTGCAGATCGACGCGCACACCGACCTGCTCGCGGAGCGGCTCGGCGTCCGCTACTGCTTCGGCACGTGGTCGTATCATGCGAACGACCTCGTGGGCCGCGGCGGCCGCCTCGTGCAGGTGGGCACGCGCGCGTCGGGGCGGGACCGCGCGCACTGGGAGTCGACGCTCGGCGTCCGGCAGTTCTGGGCCGCCGACGTCGCGCGGGATCCGGCCGCCGCGCTGGACGCGATCGTCGGCCACGTGAAGGCGACCGGCGTCTCCGAGGTCTACTTCTCGAACGACATCGACGGCACCGACGCCGCGTTCGCCGACGCGACGGGCACGCCGGAGCCCGCCGGCCTCGAGCCCGCGTTCGTCTCGGCGCTGGTCGCGCGGCTCGGGGGCGAGGTCGGGCTCGCCGGCGGCGACGTCATGGAGGTCGCGCCGCACGTGGTGCGGAGCGCGGGCGGCGGGGAGCGGACGGTCGCGCTCGCCGCGCGGTACCTCGCCGAGACGATCGACGCCGCGCTCGGGTGAGGACCGTCCGGGCCGGAGCCGCGCCCCTTCGTCCGTCGCGACGGACGGGTTGACAGACTCTCCGCTTTAACGGATATTCCTCCCATGAGCGCGTCCGCCGCAGTCGTCGTCGACCTCGAGAGCTACCGCCGGGCCCGCCGGGCGAGCGCCGCCCCGGCGCCTCGTCCGATGCCGCGCCCCTCGATGGCGCTCGCGCCGGCGCCGCGCGTGGTGCCGGTGCTCGTCTGGTGGGTGCCGGTATGGCCCGTGGCCTGAAGCCGGACCGGCCCGAAGAGGGCGCCGCGCGGGCGCCGGCTGCCCGGCCGGGCGGATCCGCGGCCGGCGGCGAGGGGGACCTCACCGCGGTGGTCGGCGCGAACCTCCGCCGCCTCCGGATGCGCCGCGGCCTCTCCCTCGAGCGCCTCTCGCGCGCGTCCGGGGTCTCCCGGGCGATGCTCTCCCAGATCGAGCTCGGCCAGAGCGCGCCGTCCATCAACGTGGTCTGGAAGATCTCGAGCGCGCTCGACCTGCCGTTCTCCGCGCTCATCACCGGGCGCGCCGCCGGCGGCGAGGTGCAGGTGCTCCGGGCGAGCGACGCGAAGATCCTGACCAGCCAGGATCGGGCCTTCAGCTCGCGCGCGCTCTTCCCCTTCGACGCGCCGAGGCGGGTCGAGCTCTACGAGCTGCGGATCGCGCCGGGCACCGAGGAGCGGGCGGAGGCGCACCCGCCCGGCACGACCGAGAACCTGGTCGTGTCCCGGGGGACGGTGGAGATCGTCGTGGACGGCGAGCGCGCGCCGCTCGGCGCGGGCGACGCCATCCTCTTCCACGCCGACGTCCCGCATGCGTACCGGAACGTCTCGGACGCGGAGGCGGTGCTCTACCTCGTCATGACGTACGCGGAGACCATCGGGTAGCTCGCCGCCGAGCCCGTTCGTGGCTCGAGCGGCTCACGACGAGCGGCTCCACGCTCACGCGTTCGACATCGGCGACATCATCATCATCGGCATGCCGCCGCACGACATCATGGCGGGCATCCCCATCGCCATCATCGCCATCATCGCCTGACACCGCTCCTTCAGCATCTCCATGCTGGCGGCGTCCATCGGCATGATGGTGCAGGCCATCCCGTCCTTCGTCATCTCCATCGACATCCGGCACATCATCGGCATCGGCATCATCATCATGCCGCCGGGCATGCCCATCCCCGGCATCATGCCGGGCATCATTCCCTGCATCATCCCGGGCATCATCCCGCCCATGGGCATCGGCATCGGCATCATCGGCATGCCGCCCATGCCCATGCCCATCGGCATGGGCGCCATCATCGGCATGCCCATGGGCATGGACATCGGCATCGGCGCGGGGGACCCGGACATCATCGGCATGGACATGGGCATGGGCGTCATCGGCGTTCTCCTGCCCGCTCCGGAGGTCGCGGGCTCGATCCGGGCGGAGCATGGTGACGCGCGCCGGAGGCCGCGTGTCCCGAGCGGGGGCGCGGTCGCGCTTTCCTCCGCGACAGCGGACCGGCCTCCGCGCGTCCGCCGGATCAGCGGCGGATGAGCAGCACGGCGACGACGAGCAGCGCCGCGCCCGCGACGCGGGTTGCGCTGATCGGACGAACGGCGAGGCCGAACGCGCCCCACTGGTCGAGCAGCAGCGCGGCCGCCATCTGCCCGGCGACCGTGAGGACGAGCGTCGTCGCGACCCCGAGACGCGGCGTCAGGTACACCATCGACGTCACGTAGAACGCGCCGATGAGGCCGCCCGTCCAGGCCCACCCCGGCGCGCCGGCGAGCGACGCGCGCGCGGGCGGCGGCAGCCGGCCGACGAGGAGCCACGCCGCGAGCCCGGCGAGCCCCACCGAGAAGCTCACGAACGCCGCCCACTCGGGGCGGCCGGTGTACCGGCCGAGCGCGGCGTTCACGCCGGCCTGGACCGGGACGGTGGCGCCGGCCACGAGCGCGACGAGGACGAGGACGATCTCCAAGGCGTTCACCTCCGCATCCGGGAGCGACGGTTCTACCCGAACCCCGACGCCGCTCCGATCCCCGAAAGCACCGAGCCCCGGGATCCTCTCGGACCCGGGGCTCTTCGGGTGTCGGACGCTTCGCTCCGCGTTCGGGCGCTACACCTTCTCCGGCGCCTTCTTCGCGACAGGGGTCACGCCGAGGAGCGCGCCCACCGCCGCGCCGGCCGCCGCGCCGCCGACCGCGAAGAGCGAGCCGACCGCGGTGACGCCGAGGACCATCCCGAAGACGATGAGGACGCGCACCGCGATGGAGGCCGTGACCGGCGTCCCGAAGATGCCGCCCGCGAGGAGCACGCCCGCGTAGCCGCCGTAGAGGAGCGCCGGGAGGAGCGCGAGGGCGAGGAAGAGGGTGAGACCGACGCCGGCACCGATGAGAGCGGGGATCTTCTTGTTCGTCATGACCTGTCTCCTTCTTCGTTTCGAGTTCGGGGCCGTCCGTCCGGCCACCCGCCTCTCCGCTTCTGCATCGGGTTTGCCAGCGGGCGCCCGACCGGAAGTCGCGGGTTTACGCCCGCCGTCCGTCGGGAATTCCGGACGGCGAGGCGGGCGCCGCCGACGCGGCAGGTGCGGCGAGCTGTGCTAGGTTCCGCGCGTGAACGCCTTCAAGCCGCACCTCGCGAACGTCGCCGATTACCCGTACGCCAAGGTCGACGCGCGCGTGAAGCTCGACCAGAACGAGAGCCCCGAGGACCTGCCCGCCGATCTGAAGGCGCGCGCCCTCGAGCGGCTCGCGAAGGTCTCCTGGAACCGGTACCCGGAGCTGCACGCCGAGGACGTGCGCGCGGCGGTGGCGCGCCACGAGGAGTGGCCCGAGGCGGGCATCGTGCTCGCGCCGGGCTCGAACCTGCTGGTCCTCGCGCTCGCGAGCGCGGCGCGGACCGTCGTCGACACGGTGCCGGCGTTCCCCTACTACAAGGGCGGCGCGCAGGCGGCGGGCACGCCGTGGCGCGGGATCCCGCTCGGCGCGGGCTTCGCGCTGCCGAAGGCGGAGCTGCTCGCGGCGATGGACGGCGAGGGCGGCGTGCTGTTCCTCCCGAACCCGCACGCACCGACGGGCAAGCTGTTCGAGCAGGGCGACGTCGCCGAGCTCGCCGAGAAGGCGCGGGCGCGCGGGTGGCTCCTCGTGGTCGACGAGGCGTACCACGCCTTCGCCGGCACCGACGCGCGCCCGCTGGCGCGCGCCAACGAGAACGTCGCCGTGCTGCGGACCTTCTCGAAGTCCTGGGCGCTCGGCGGGATCCGCGCCGGGTACCTGCTCGCGTCGCCGAAGGTCGCGGCGGTGGTCCGTGCGTGCGTCCCGCCGTTCTGCATCCCCGCGCACACCTCGACGATCCTCCTCACCGTCCTCGAGTCCCCCGGCTACGTGAAGCCGCTCGTGGAGCGGATCCGCGCCGAGCGCGCCCGGCTCCTCGAGGGCCTCTCCCGGCACCCGCGGTGGAAGCCGTACCCGAGCGCCGCGAACTACCTCCTCGTCCGGACGCCCGACGCGAAGGCGGCGTTCGATCACCTCCTCTCGCACGGGCTGCTCGTGCGGCGGCAGGACCACTACGCCGGGCTCGAGGGGTGCATCCGGATCTCCGTCGGCACGCGGGAGGAGAACGATCTCCTGCTCGCGGCGGCGGCTTCCGCCCCGTAGCTGCGCCGCACGCTCCCCCGGGTCTCACCTGACCCGAACGCCCCATTCGGGGCCGGGCGGCGAGTCGCACGCTGGGTCATCATCGCCTCTCACGTCCATTCGGGAGGCCCCATGTCTGGCGAGCCGCAGCACGCGGTGCAACCCGCAGCCCCGGCGCGCCGGATCGGCGCGCCGCAGAATCTCGCCGCCGGGTTCACCCTGCTCGTGGTCGCCGCGATCGCGCTCTGGGCGGGCGCGGGCCTCGACGCGGGACGGCTCCGCGCGATGGGCCCCGGGATGTTGCCGCGCGCGCTGGCGCTCCTCGTCGGCGGCGCCGGCGCGCTCCTGGTGGGCTCGGCGTTCGTGAAGGAGGGCGAGCCGATCGGGCGCTGGCGGCTGCGCGGTCCGCTCCTCGTGACGATCGCGATCCTCGCGTTCGCCGCCACGATCCGCACCGCCGGCCTCGCCGTCGCCGGACCGCTCGTCGTCGTCATCGGCGGCGCGGCGGCGCCCGACGCGCGGCCGCGGGAGCTGGCCGTCTTCGCAGTGCTCCTCACCGCGCTCTGCGTCGGGCTCTTCCGCTACGCGCTCGGCCTGCCCATCCCCGTGCTCCGCCTGCCGGGGATCGTGACGCTCTAGGCGCGCATGTCCGACCTCCTCTCGCACCTCGCGCTCGGCTTCTCGGTCGCGCTCTCGGCGCAGAACGTCCTCCTCGCGTTCGTGGGGTGCGTGGTCGGGACGCTCATCGGCGTCCTGCCCGGCGTCGGCCCAATCGCGACGATCACGATGCTCCTGCCGGTCACCTTCGGGATCGAGCCCACCGGCGCGCTCATCATGCTCGCCGGCATCTACTACGGCGCGCAGTACGGCGGCTCGACCACCGCGATCCTGGTGAACATCCCGGGCGAGGTGACGTCCGTCGTGACCACGCTCGACGGCCACGAGATGGCGAAGCAGGGGCGCGCGGGAGCGGCGCTCGGGGTCGCGGCCATCGGCTCCTTCTTCGCGGGGACGGTGGCGACGCTCGTCATCGCCGCGCTCGCCGCGCCGCTGACCCGGGTCGCGCTGCTGTTCGGGCCGGCCGAGTACTTCGCGCTCATGGCGGCCGGGCTCGCGTTCGCCGTGGTGCTCGCGCGCGGCTCGGTGCCGAAGGCCATCGCGATGACGCTCTTCGGGCTCCTCCTCTCCACGGTCGGCACCGACCTCGAGACCGGGGCGGACCGGATGACGTTCGGGTGGAGCGCCCTGTCCGACGGGATCGACTTCGCCGTGCTGGCGATGGGCGTGTTCGGGTTCGCGGAGGTGCTCCGCAACCTCGACGTCGTCGAGCACCGGGACGTGGTGAGGAAGCCCATCGGCCGGGTCCTCCCGACCGGCGGCGAGCTCCGCCAGTCCGCCGGCCCGATCGCGCGCGGGACGCTCCTCGGCGCGGCGCTCGGGATCCTGCCCGGGAACGGCGCAGTCCTCGGCCCCTTCGCGTCCTACACGCTCGAGAAGCGGCTCGCCCGGGACCCGCGCCGCTTCGGCCGCGGGGCGATCGAGGGCGTCGCCGGCCCCGAGTCCGCGAACAACGCGGGCGCGCAGACCTCCTTCATCCCGCTCCTCGCCCTCGGCATCCCGCCGAACGCGGTCATGGCCCTGATGGTCGGCGCGATGACGATCCACGGCATCGTCCCCGGCCCGCTCGTGATGGTGAAGAACGCCAACCTGTTCTGGGGCGTCATCGCGAGCATGTGGATCGGCAACCTGATGCTGCTCGTCATCAACCTGCCGCTCATCGGGATCTGGATCCGGTTCCTGAACGTGCCGTACCGGCTGCTCTTCCCGGCGATCCTGCTGTTCTCGTGCATCGGGATCTACTCCGTATCGAGCTCGCCCTCGGACGTGGTGCTCACCGCGGGCTTCGCCCTCGGCGGCTGGGCGCTCGGGCGACTCGGCCTCGAGACGGCGCCGCTCCTGCTCGGGTTCGTCCTCGGGCGCCTCATGGAGGAGAACCTGCGGCGCGCCCTCGCCATCGGGCGGGGCGATCTCGCGACGTTCGTGCGGCGCCCGATCAGCGCCGCGTTCCTCGCCCTCGCGGTCGTCGTGGTCGCGATGGCGATCTTGCCCGCGGTTCGCAAGCGCCGCGAGGAGGTGTTCACCGAATGAACCAGAACGCTCGAAGCGCCCGCTCGCTGCTCCTCGCCGTGGCGGCGCTCGCCGCCGCGCTCCCCGCCGCCGGCCGCGCCGCGTATCCCGACCGGCCGATCACGATGATCGTCCCGTTCGCCGCGGGAGGGCCGACCGACGTGGTGGCCCGGATCGTGGCCGACCACATGTCCCGCACCCTCGGGCAGCAGATCGTCGTGGAGAACGTCGCCGGCGCCGGCGGCACCACCGGCTCGCTGCGCGCGGCGCAGGCCGCGCCCGACGGGTACACGATCGAGATGGGCCACATGGGCACCCACGGCGCCGCGCCGGCCGCGTACCCGGAGCTCAAGTACGACCCGCGGAAGGACTTCGCGCCGATCGGCCTCGCGTCGGGCACGCCCATCGTGATCGTCGCGCGGAAGGACTTCCCCGCGAAGGACCTCAAGGAGTTCGTCGCGTACCTGAAGGCGAACTCGGAGAAGCTCAACGAGGCGCACGCGGGCACCGGATCGGTCTCCTTCACCACCTGCGCGCTCCTCAACTCGCTCGTCGGCGCGAAGCCCACGCGCGTGGCGTACCGCGGCACCGGGCCGGCGCTGAACGACCTCGTCGCCGGGCAGGTCGATTACATGTGCGATCAGATCGTGAACCTCGTCCCGCAGATCCAGGCCGGGACGATCAAGGCGTACGCCGTCGCGCTCCCGGCGCGGTCGCCCGCGCTGCCGGACGTGCCGACCACGAAGGAGGCCGGCCTGCCGGAGTTCCAGGTGAGCGCCTGGAACGCGATCTTCGCGCCGAAGGGCACCCCGCCCGAGATCGTGAAGAGGCTCAACGTGGCGCTCGTGAAGGCGATCGCCGACGAGAACACCCGCAAGCGCATCCTCGACCTGGGCGGCGACCTCTCGAACGAGGCGGCCCGGTCGCCGGAGGGGCTGCAGAAGCTCGTCGAGAACGAGGTCGCCCGCTGGAACCGGGTGCTGCGGTCCACCGGCGCCGGGAAGCAGGGGGGTTAAGAAAGGACCTCCATGCTCGCTCCCGCGCTCGCGCTCGTCCTCGCCGCCTCGCCCCCCCCGCCGGCCGCCTCGCCGCGGCCGGCGGCGCCGGCCCGCCTCGACGTCCGGACGTTCACGCTGCCGAACGGCCTCACCGTCGTGCTCGCGCCCGACCACCGGCTCCCGCAGGTCGTGGTCGACACCTGGTTCCAGGTCGGGTCGAAGGACGAGGCGCCGGGGCGGACCGGGTTCGCGCACCTCTTCGAGCACCTCATGTTCATGGGGACGAAGCGGGTGCCCGGGAACGCGTTCGACGTGACCATGGAGTCGGGCGGCGGCGCGAACAACGCGAGCACCTCCGAGGACCGGACCAACTACTACAGCTGGGGCCCGTCCGCGCTCCTGCCCACGCTGCTCTGGCTCGACGCCGACCGCTTCCAGGCGCTCGGCGACGCCATGACGAAGGAGAAGCTCGACGTCCAGCGAGGCGTGGTCCGGAACGAGCGGCGCCAGAGCTACGAGAACACGCCGTACGGCCGCGCGGAGCTGGTGATCCCGGAGGCGCTCTTCCCGGAGAGCCACCCGTACCACCACCCGGTGATCGGCAGCCACCAGGACCTCGAGGCGGCGACGCTCGAGGACGTGAAGGGCTTCTTCGCGACCCACTACGTCCCCGGAAACGCCACCCTCGTCGTGGCGGGCGACTTCGATCCGGCCGCCGTCCGGCCGATGGTGGAGAAGCTCTTCGGCGCGCTCGCGACGCGGCCCGTACCGGCGCCACCGGTCGCCGCGCCGGTGCACCTCGACCGCGAGGTCCGCCGCATCGTGATGGACGAGGTGGAGCTGCCGCGGCTCGTCCTCGCCTGGCACGCGCCGGCCGCGTACGCGCCGGGGACCGCCGAGCTGGACCTCCTCGCGGCGGTGCTGGGCGACGGCCCGTCGTCCCGACTCGAGCGCCGGCTCGTGCTGGACCTGCGGATCGCCGAGTCGGTGAACGTATCGCTCGACGCGCGCGCCCTCGGCTCGGTGTTCCGGGTCGAGGTCACCGGCACCCCCGGCGCCGACCTGGAGCGGGTGAAGCGCGAGACGCTGGCGGTCCTCGCCGACCTCGCGGCGAAAGGTCCGACCGACGCCGAGCTCCGCCGCGTGAAGGCGGAGGCGGAGGTGCACGCGCTCGAGACCCGCGAGCACCTCCAGCGCCGCGCCGACAAGCTGAACGAGTACCGGTTCTTCCTCGGCGAGGCCGACGCGTTCGACCGCGACCTCGCCCGCTACATCCGCGCGACCGGCGCAGCGGTCCGGGACGCGGCCCGCGGGCTCGGCGAGGGCCGGCTCGACCTGCGCATCCTGCCGTCGCGCGGCGTCGCGGGCGAGATCACGGACACCCGCCCGCAGGACCTTCCCGCCCGTGCCTGGGTGCCGCCCGCGCCGGAGATCTTCCGCCTCTCGAGCGGCGTCGAGGTCCGGGTCGTCCGCGAGCCGGGCACCGGGCTGTTCGCTGCGCACCTGATCGTGCCAGGCGGCGCCCGCGCGGTGCCCGCCGAGAAGGCAGGGCTGGCGCCGGTCCTCGCGAAGCTCCTCCTGTCCGGCGCCGCCGGCAGGTCCGCGCCGGAGTTCGCCGACGCGGTCCGGACGCTCGGCGCCGACATCGACGCGCGCGCGACGCGGAGCTTCCTGGACGTCGAGGTGAAGGGCCTCTCCGCGAAGCTCGGGCCGACGCTCGACCTCTTCGCCGACGCGCTGCTCCGCCCGAACCTCGCGCCCGCGGACTTCGACCGCGAGGCGGCGCTCGCGCTGGCGCGGGTCGAGGCCCGGCCCGACGAGCCGCGCCTCGTCGCGCCCCTCGTCGCGGCGGCGGCGCTCTACGGCCAGGACGATCCGCGCGGCCGACCGGTGGACGGGTACGCGCGGACGGTGAAGACGCTGACGCTCGCCGACGTGAAGGCGCTCGCCCCGCGGCTCCTCGATCCGCGCGGGGCCGTGCTGGTGGTCGCGGGCGACGTGGACGTCGCGGCGCTGCGCGCGCGCCTCGAGGCGCTCCTCGCCGGGTGGCGTCCGCGCGGCGATGCGCTCCCGCCCCCTCCGCCGCCGGTCACGTCCGCCCCCGGCGGCCGGATCCTCCTCGTGGACCGGCCCGGGGCGCCGCAGACCATGATCCTCGCCGCGCGCCCGGCGGCGTCGTCGGACGAGGCGGCGCGCGCGGTGCGCGAGGTGGTGAACGTGGCGCTCGGCGGGAGCTTCACCTCGCGCCTCAACCAGAACCTGCGGGAGAAGCACGGCTACACCTACGGGGCCCGGAGCGCGTACGCGACGGAGGGCCGCCAGTCGACCTTCTACGCCATGGCCGCGGTGCAGACCGAGGTCACGGGCGCGGCGCTCGTCGAGCTCCGGCGCGAGCTCGACGCGCTCGCGGCGGGCGGGATCGACGCGGCGGAGGCCCGGAAGGCGCAGGAGACCGCGCGTCACCAGCTCGTCCTCGACGTGCAGACGACCGCCGGGCTCGCGGACCGGCTCGCGGAGGCCGTGCTCGAGGGTCGCCCGGCGGACGCGCTGCGCGAGGAGGCGACCGCGCTCGGCGCCGTCGACGCCGCGCGCGCAAGCGCCGACGCGAGGTCCGGGCCGTACCGGTTCGACGGCCTCGCCGTCGTCCTCGTCGGCGACCGGAAGGCGATCCTCCCGCAGCTCGCGAAGGCGGGGCTCCCGCCCCCCATCGCCGTCGACGCGGACGGCGCCCCGATCCCGGCCGACCGGGCGGCCGCGCGCTGAGCGGGCGGAGGGAGCCCGGGCGCGCGCCGCCGCGCCCGCCTCCCGATCCGGCATTCACCCGACGTGTAGCTTACCCTTCGGGAAGCCTTGGGCCCGAGCGTCCCCACCCCGAAGCTTTAGGGCATGTTCCTCTCCGCCTGGGCGGCGGCCGCGCTGGCCGCCGTCTCCGCCGCGACGCCCTTCGCCCCGATGCAGTGGGGCAACCAGCTCACGCTCCCGGCGCAGCGCCACGTCGTGCGCATCGCGCCGCCCGGCGGCTCGCCCTACCTCCTCGTGGCGATCCAGCGCGACGCGCTCGAGGGCATCGGGCTCCTGTTCTATCGCTCGGACGACGGCGGCACGACCTGGCGCCCCGACGCGCCGATCCAGCCCGACCGGACCGAGCGCGACACGGCGGACCTCGTCCCTGTCGGCAACGATCTGGCGCTCGTCTGGTCGTTCGAGGACGCGACGCTCACCGGGTCGCCCCTGCACGACGTGTACTTCCAGCGGTGGCGGATGGACGGGGCCGGGACGCTCCAGCCGTCACCCGCGGTGCTGGTGTTCGACTCGACGTCCTCGTCGACGGCGTACTCGCGCGCCGTGCTCGCGCGCGACTCGGCGGGGCGGCTCTGGGTGATGGCGTTCCGGATGGAGCCCGACGGCCGGTCGACGGTCGTCGTCTCGGTGTCGACGGACGGCGGAGTCACGTTCACGCAGCAGCCCGACCTCGACACGCTCCCCGTGCGCGGCGGCGGGCGGATCCTCGCGCTCGGCTCGCGGCTCCTCGCGCTCTACGACTGCCACGACATCGGCACGGCGGCGCGGTTCCGGATCCGCGACGACTCGGCCCCGCTCGCGTCGTGGTCGCCGGTCGCGGACGCGTTCCCGGAGGGCATCTACCACGGCGCGGCGCTCTCGGCGGTCGCGGACGGCGCCGGGGGCGCCGACGTCGTCTTCAAGGCCGAGGACGAGATGCTCCGGTACCGTCACTTCGACGGTTCCTCGTTCGGCCCCGCGACGAACCTCACCCCGGCGGGCGGCGACTGGGCGCTCCAGCCCGCCGTGACGCGCATCGGCGGCGCGTCGATCGTCGGCTACAACCGGCCGGACGTCCCGAGCACCGCCTACACCTTCGTCGCGCGCGTGATCGCCGGCGGCGCCGTCGGGGCCGAGATCACCGTCGACGGCAGCGGCGCGTTCCTGAGCTACCCGGCCGCCCCGGAGACGCTCCCGTCGAGCATCACCGGCGTGCCGTTCCTGTACGCCTCGCAGCCTGCCGACGGCGTGTGGGGGAACATGGTCTCGTCGGTCCTCGGCTGGCCCATCGGGACCACGCCACCTCCACCACCCCCTCCTCCGCCGCCACCCCCGCCGCCGCCGTCCGGGACGGTCCTGTTCTCCGACGCGTTCGACCGGACCGCGACCGACCTCGGCGCGTCGTGGACGATCCGCGGCGGCTACTCGGCCGACGGGAACGCGGTGTCCACCCTCGCGACCGTGGACCGGGCGACCGCGACGGGCGCGCCAGCGTGCGCGGACTGCCGCGTGGATGCGAAGGTACAGCCGGGCGCCGCCGCGGAGGCCGGCGTCTTCCTCCGCGGCTCGCCGACGAACAGCGACCGCTACGATCTCATCGTCCTCGGCGACGGCACGCTCCAGCTGCGGCGGCTGAACGCCGGCAACCCGACGGTGCTCGCGCAGGCGCCGAGCGGGATCACGAGCCGGAGCGCGTTCACCACGTTCTCGCTCTCTGCGGTGGGCTCGGACCCGGTGGTGCTCTCGGGCGCGCTGAACGGGGTCGCGGTCCTCGGCGTGAGCGACGCGAGCGCGGCGCGGGTGACGGTCTCGGGCTTCGCGGGGCTCTGGACGTACACGGCCGGGGTCCGGTTCGACGACTTCGTGGTGACCGCGCTCGGCGCGGCCCCGCCCCCTCCGCCGCCCCCTCCGCCGCCCCCTCCGCCGCCGCCGCCGCCACCTCCCCCGCCCACGGGCGGCACGATCCTCTACTCGGACGCGTTCGACCGCACGCAGGACGGCCTCGGCCCGGACTGGGCGATCCGCGGCGCGTACCAGGCGGACGGGAACGCGGTGTCCGTGGCGCCGGACACCCCGGATCGCGCGACGGCGGTGGGCGCACCCGCCTGCGCCGACTGCTCCGCGGAGGCGAAGGTGATGCCGGGCGCCGCGCTCGAGGCCGGCGTGTTCGTGCGCGGCTCGGCGGCGACGTCCACGCGCTACGACCTCATCGTGCTCGCCGACGGGACGCTCCAGCTCCGCAGGCTCGTGAACGCGGTCCCGACGGTGCTCGGGCAGGCGCCGAGCGGGATCTCCGATCGGAGCACGTTCACGACGCTGACGCTCGCCGCGAAGGGCGCCGGCCCGGTGACGCTGACCGGCTCCGTGAGCGGAGTGCCGCTCGTCTCGGCGACGGACGCGTCCGCCGCGGCGATCGGCGCCGCAGGGCAGGCCGGGCTCTGGACGTACACGGCGGGCGTGCGGTTCGACGATTTCGTGATCCGCAGCGCGCAGTGACGAGCCGCGCGTCAGCGGGCCGCCGGCTCGTACACGACGAGCGGCGGCCCGCCGGGGCGGACGCCGAGCTCCCACCGGAGCGCGTCCGGTGCCCGCCCCCACACGCGGACCCAGCCGCGGTGGACGGCGTGGAGGTGATGGGCCGCGCACAGGCTCACGAGGTTGTCCCCGGCGTCGTCGCCGCCGCGCGAGCGGAACAGCACGTGGTGGAGGTGGGCCGCGGCGTGGCTGCACCCCGGCACCCGGCAGCAGCCCCGGTCGCGCGCGAGCACGGCGCGGTGGCGTGAGCGGCGCGCCCTGACGGCTCCTTCCCAGGTCGTGATGAAGTGATCTGCCACCTGGACGAGGCATTCCCCCGGCGTGAGCCACGTCCCGGCGGCGGCGCGCGCAGCGCGGAACGCCGCGTCGAGCAGGCTCGCCACCCGCGAGGGCACGCAGACGCTCAGCTCGGAGCGTGCACACATCTGCGCGTCGCCGGCCGAGTCGATCTCGCGGCGGAGCGCGGCGCAGGTCGACGACTCGGCCCGGGCGATCCACAGGTCGACGCTCGCGTCGTCCGCGACGGATGCGACGAGCCGCGCCTTCTCGTAGGACACCCGGCCGTCCCGCAGCGCGACCCGGAGCGCCGGGAGCGCATGAAGCCGCCGCTCCAGCGTGGCGCGCTGCTCGACGGTGCGCGCCGCCATGCCCAGCCGCTCCTCGCAGTAATGAGCGAACGATACGAACCCAGCGTCTCGCCACAGGCCGAGCGAGCGGAGCAGCATCGCGAGATGCCCGAGCAGCTCGTCCCACCGCGCTTGCATCGCGACGAGAGACCGGAGCTCCGCGTCGAGCCGGTGGAGGTCGCCGTCGTCGCAGTCGAGCTCCGGCGCGAGGACGGGATCGATCGCCTCGAGCGCGGCCCAGCACGCGGTCTCCTCCTCGAGCGCGGCGCGCGCCGCGTCGAGCCACTCTGCGGCGGATGCGTCGAGCCCGCCGCCTCCGTCGCCTTCGCCCGTTCCCACATCTGCGCAACGGTCCGGATGCGCGCCAAGGAACTCCTGGGCCATCGCTTCGAGCCGCTGCCAGCGCGGCGACGCCGCCCCGAGGAGCTTCCCGGCGAGCTCGAGGGCCGCATCCACCCGCGCCCGCTCCTCCGGTCCGAGCGCGAGGTCGACGCGCTCCCAGGGCTCGTCGCGGTCCGTGCCCTCCGAACCGCCGCCGCGCGCTGCCCGCTCCTCGCGGACCGCGACCTCGAGCGCCCGAACCGTGGAGGTCCGCGCCCGCTCGACCCATGCCGCCTCCGCCTCCCCGGACGCGACCGGCAGCACCACCGTCGCCTTCCGCGCGCTCACGTCCCCGCGCCGAACCGCCTCGCGGAGCGCGGGCCGCTCCCGCAGCGCCCGCGCGAGCCGCGCCGTCCGCTTCGCGGTCCCCGGCTCCATCCCGAGCCGCTCGCAGGCGTAGTCGCCGATTCCCGAGAAGCCGAGCCGGAGCGCGCGATCGCCGACGGACAGGGTCCCGAGCCCATCGCCGATGGCGACGTCGAGCGCACCACGCCCCCGCGCGACGCGGACGAGGAGCGAGTCCACGAGGCGAGCTGATTCTTCGCGGAGGAGGCCCCGTCGCTCGTGCGAGGGCGGCGGCTCGAGGAGCCAGGCCTGGGCGGCGAGCGCCGCGGGCGGGGCGGAAGGCGCGGCGACCAGGGTCGTGGAGAGGTCGGCCATCGGGTAAATGGATAGCACGCGCCTCTGACATCGAGCGCAATCTGATAGCGGCGTCATTTGGTTCTGATTGTGCGGTCGTTCGTCGCGTCTCGGCACGGGCGCCGCGCTCGCTCACGCCTGACGATCCACATCTGCGCGCGTCAGGCAGCGGCGACTGTGGACCGGCCGGGACCGTGAAAGCGACCGCCCCCCTCACCCCGGCCCTCTCCCCCCGCTTCGCGGAGGGAGAGGGAGAATCTGGATGGGCGGGCGCTCACATCTGCGCGACCGCGACTGAAACTGTGACCGCGATTGGAACTGCGACCGCGACTGGAACTGCGATTGCGCTAGCGGCTGCATACGCGAACGCGACGGGGAGGCGAACGCGAACGAACGCGCAGCGCCGGACGCGACCGCCCTTCTCCCGGCCCTCGCGGAGATAGAGAGGACCGCTGGATGTCACGGGCACTCACATCTGCCACGCGGGAGGCCTTCATCACGGCGGGCGCGAGCCCCCGCCCCCCACCAGGACGGAATCGTTCGCTTCCACGGCAATTCTCCGTGCAACACCGCTCAATCCCGCACCGACGCCCGCCAACCCTCCCCTTCATTGCCCATGTGACCGGTTTGCGTATCCACACCGGTGTCCAGTACTGACGACGCCCGCGCGTTTCTGAACCGCCCGAGAGGCTCTGACGAATGCGCCGAGCAGGCGCGGCGCTGCGGGCTGCAGGCACAGACCACGCCCCACGCCCACGCCCCACGCCCACTCCACGCCCCCGCCCAGGCCAGAAGCGTTCGCGTTCACAGGCCCGCCGTCCCTGGGCCGCGCGCCCGACCAAGCTCGTGATCGCCAGCGGGCGGCCGCTCAGTGCACCCGCGCCACGATCGGCAACCCCGCCACGATCCTCGCCTCCTCCTCCGCCAGCACCCCAAGCCGCGCGTCCACCTCGGCAGCCTCCCCACGCCGCGCCCCGCCCACCACCCCCCGCGCCAGCTCCACGAAGAGCCTCTCGTGGCCCGCCTCGCTCTGCGCCAGCCTCGCGTACAGCTCGCGCAGCCTCGGCTCCGGCAGCGCCCCCGCGAGCAGCCACAGCCGCTCGCAGCTCCGCGCCTCGATGAGCGCCGCCACGAGCAGGCGATCCACGAGCCGGGCCGTCGCGTCGCCACTCCGTACCCGCGCGACGAGGGCCTGCGCGTAGGGATCGCCGCCATCGGGCGGCAGCGGCACGCCGCGGCGCCCGAGCTCCGCGAGCACCGCGAGGAAGTGCTGCATCTCCTCCTGCGCGAGCTTCGCGAGGGCCCGCACCAGCTCCGGGCGATCGGGATGATCGGCGACGAGCTTCAGCGCGCTCGCGGCGGCCTTCTTCTCGCAGTGCGCGTGGTCCTGGAGCGTCGCGTCGAGGCTCGCGAGCGCGGTCCCCACCCAGCGCGGGTCGGTCGGGGCACGGAGCAGGGACGTCACCCCGTCTGCGTAATCCGCCGCCCGCCCGGCCGCCCGTCGCCCCGTCCCGGCGGCGCGCGTCGCGGCGCCGAGACCTAGCTTTTGCGAGGGCCGGCCCGCGGGGCCGGTGGGGAGGGAACCAGAATGGTCCGTGTCCTGCTCGCGCTCGTCTGTCTTGCCGCTGCGGTCCCGGCGCACGCGGCGCCGCTCTCGCTCGGCATCGAGGCCACCATCGGCAGCCAGCACCTCGGCGTGAACCGGGCTCCCGGCACGACTCGGGATCTGTCGCCCATGGGGGACGCCGGCGCGACGGTGCTCCTCCGCGCGGGGCCGCTCATGCTCGGCGCTGCGATGGAGGGGAACTTCTCCGGGTCGACCCTGCGGCGGTACAACGCGAGCGCGCTCGGCGGCCTCGCCACCGACCTGCTCCCGGTGCTCCGGCTCGAGCTGCTCGGCGAGGTGGGCGCCGCGAACCTCCGCTCCACCTCGGAGCTCCGGCAGGCCGCGAGCGGCGGCTGGAACCGGTTCTACGGGTTCCGCCCCGGCCTCTCGGTGAAGCTCCCCGTCCTGCCGTTCCGCGTCGGCGCGTGGGGCCTCGCCCGCTGGGGGCTGCCCGGCGCGACCAGGTCCCCCGAGCTCGGGTTGCTCGGCCGGATCGGGTTCGAGTTCTAGGGACGCACCAGCGCTTCCACCGCGCCCGCCGGCAGCACCGCGGGCGCGGTTCCGATCTTCCCGAGCGAGAACCCGGACACGAGCGCGCGCGGCGTCACGCGCGCGCCCGCCGGCGCGAGGCCCGAGAGCGCCGCGAGGAGCCCCGTCACCGCCGCCGGATCCGCGCCCGCGTCGCGCAGCTCGCCGAGTGATCGCGCGCCGTGGCGCTTCGCGAGGCGCGCGCCGTCCTCCCCGACCACGAGCGGCACGTGTCCGAACCGGGGCGGCGCGAGGCCGAGGGCGGCGTAGAGCAGGAGCTGCCGGGCCGTGGACGGGAGGAGATCGTCCCCGCGGACGACCTCGGTCACGCCCATCGCCGCGTCGTCGACCACGACCGCGAGCTGGTAGGCGGGGATCCCGTCGGCGCGGGCCACGACGAAGTCGCCGGTCTCGGCGAGGACTTCGTGGACGCGCCGCCCGTGCACGGCGTCGTCGAAGGCGACCGTCCCCTCGGGGACGCGGAAGCGCCACGCGGGCCGGCGCTCGGCGGACCGGCGCGCCACCTCGGCGGCAGGAAGGTCGCGGCACGTGCCCGGATAGCGCGGCCCCTCGTCCCCGGGGCCGTGCGGCGCCTGCGACGCCGCCGCGATCTCCGCGCGCGAGCAGAAGCAGGGGTACACGGCGCCTGCAGCGCGGAGCGCCTCGAGCGCGGCGGCGTAGCGCGGGAGCCGCTCCGACTGGCGGTAGGGGCCGGCCGGGCCGCCGACGTCCGGCCCCTCGTCCCAGTCGAGACCGAGCCAGCGCAGCTCGTCGAGGATGCGCGCCTCGAGCCCCGGGCGCACCCGGGGCCCGTCGAGATCCTCGACGCGCATGAGGTACGCACCGCCGGCCGACCGCGCGGCGAGCCAGGAGAGGAGCGCCGTCCGCGCGTTGCCGAGGTGGAGCGGACCGGTCGGTGAGGGCGCGAAGCGGCCGCGGATGAGCAAGGGAGGCCCCGGAGGGACGATGCCGGATGGGCGCTCGTCTGATATCCCGGTGCCCCGTCGCGTCACAAGCCGAAAACTTGTAGCTGCGGCGGAACCACCTCACCGTGCGCGCATCCATGTCCCGCCAGGCAGGCGTCCTCCTCCCGCTCTTCTCGCTGCGCTCCGCCTCGGACTGGGGCGTCGGCGAGATCCCGGACCTCGTCCCGTTCACGCGCTGGGCCCGCGACGCCGGGTTCTCGATCGTCCAGATCCTCCCGGTGAACGAGGCCTCGCGCGGCCAGAACAGCCCTTACGGCGCGCTCTCCGCCTTCGCGCTCGACCCGGTGTACATCGCGCCCTCCACCCTCGAGGACTTCGAGGCGGCGGGCGGCGAGGGCGCGCTCCCCGACGAGACGCGCCGCCGGCTCGACGCCGTCCGCGCCGCGCCGAGCGTGCGCTGGGACGAGGTGCGGGCCCTGAAGCGCGTCGCGTTCGACCTCGCGTTCGAGCGCTTCGTGCGCGACGAGTGGAACCGGCGCACCGGGCGGGCGCGCGCCCTCGAGGCGTTCGCGCGAGAGGAGGCGGACTGGCTCGACGAGTACACGCTCTTCGTCGCGCTCCACGATCGGGAGATGGGCGGACGCGGGTGGACGGACTGGCCCGCCCCCCTCGCGAACCGCGACCCCGCCGCCCTCGCCGACGCGCGGGCGCGCCTCTCCCGGGAGATCCTGTTCCACACGTGGCTGCAGTGGCAGGGCGAGGAGCAGTGGCACGCCGCGCGCCACGACGCGAACGCGGGCGGCGTCCTGCTCGGCGGCGACCTGCCGTTCATGGTCGCGACCGACTCCGCCGACGTCTGGTCGCGCCGCGGCGACTTCCGGCTCGACGCCCGCGTCGGCGTCCCGCCGGACGCGTTCAGCGCCACGGGCCAGGACTGGGGCCTCCCGGTGTACCGCTGGGACGTCATGGAGCGCGAGGGTCACGTGTGGCTCCGCGCGCGCGCCCGGCGCATGGCCGACCTGTACGATCTGTACCGCGTCGACCACGTCGTCGGCGTCTACCGCACCTACTTCTTCCCGAACGACGGCGGGAAGGCCGCCTTCGTCCCGGACGTCGAGGCCGCGCAGACGCACAACGGCGAGACCGTCCTCGGGCTGCTCGGCCAGGACGCGCGCGTGATCGCCGAGGACCTCGGCGTGGTGCCGGACTTCGTCCGCGCGTCGCTCCAGCGGCTCGAGATCCCGGGATACCGGGTGCAGCGCTGGGAGAAGGAGTGGAAGGCGCCGGGGGAGCCGTTCCGCGACCCGGCGCGCTGGCCGGCGCTGTCCGTCGCGACGACCGGCACGCACGACACCGAGTCGGTCGCGGACTGGTACGAGGCGATGTCGCCGCAGGAGCGCGCGCAGCTCCTCGAGATCCCGGCCCTCGCGCCGCTCCGGGCCGAGCCGCCGGCGCGGTTCGACGACCGCGTGCGCGACGCGCTGCTCGGGATGATCTACGGCTCGGGCTCGGACCTGCTGCTGCTCCCGTTCCAGGACGTGTTCGGGTTGCGCGAGCGGGTGAACGTGCCGGGCACGGTCACCGACGCGAACTGGACGTACCGGATCCCGATGGACCTCGCCGCCCTCGCGGCGGACCGGGCGGCACGGGAGCGGCTCCGCGGCCTCGCCGTCGCGTCCGGGAGGGCCGCCGGCTAGCGGCCGCGGGGCGCCGCGCGGCCCCTCGAACGTCGCGCGGGGAGCTGTGAGGGAGCGTGGGGGCGTCCGCGAAGGTCGAGCTGGTCGAGGCGCTGGTCCAGGCGCTCGCCACCGCGCTCGCGGGCGGCGAGGGGATCACCCGCCGGCCGGCGTCGACGTATCGGCTGCAGCTCCACGCGAAGTTCGGCTTCGAGGCCGCCGCGGACCTCGTGCCGTACCTCGCGGAGCTCGGCATCTCCGACCTCTACCTGTCGCCGATCCTCGCCGCCGCCCCGGGCTCGACGCACGGCTACGACGTCGTGGACCACGCGCGTCTCAACCCCGAGCTCGGCGGGGACGAGGGCTTCGCCCGGCTCGCCGCGGCGGCGGCCGCGAACGGGATGGGCATCCTCCTCGACTTCGTCCCGAACCACATGGGGATCGGGAAGGAGAACGCGTGGTGGATGGACGTCCTGGAGAACGGGCCGTCTTCGGTGCACGCGCCCGCGTTCGACGTCGACTGGACGCCGCTCAAGGCGGAGCTCGGGCACAAGGTGCTCGTCCCCATCCTCGGCGACCAGTTCGGCCGCGTGCTCGAGCGCGGCGAGCTCACGCTCGTCCGCGAGGGAGGGAGCTTCTTCATCCGCTACTTCGAGCACGTGTTCCCGGTGGCGCCGCGCTCCGTCCCGCAGGTGCTCCGGTTCAGGCTCGACGCCCTCAAGGAGGAGCTCGGCGCGAGCGACCCCGGCGTGCAGGACCTCGAGTCGATCTGCACGGCGCTCGAGAAGCTCGCGCCGCGCACCGAGACGTCGCCGGAGGCCGTGGCGGAGCGCGCCCGCGAGAAGGAGGTCGCGAAGCGGCGCCTCGGCGCGCTCTGCGACTCGAGCGAGCGGGTCCGCGCCTTCGTGGACGAGAACGTCCGGATCTTCAACGGGACGCCGGGCGACGCGCGCAGCTTCGACCTCCTGCACCGGCTCCTGGACGGCCAGGCGTACCGGCTCGCCTTCTGGCGCGTCGCGGGCGAGGAGATCAACTACCGCCGCTTCTTCGACGTGAACGGCCTCGCCGCCATCCGGATGGAGGACCCGCGCGTCTTCACCGAGGCGCACCGGCTCGTGCTCGGCCTCGTCCGCGACGGGAAGGCGTCCGGGCTCCGCATCGACCACCCGGACGGCCTCCACGCGCCCACCGCGTACTTCCGGCGCCTCCAGGCGGCGTACCTCGTCGAGCGGGGGCGGCTCCTGGCGCAGCAGCGCGGGGAGCCGCTCGACGCCGCGACGGAGGCGCTCCTCCTCGAGCGGCTCACCGCCGAGCTCGAGGCGGGCCGACTCCCGCGGCGGCCGCTGTACGTGGTCGTCGAGAAGGTCCTCGTCGCGCCGGAGAAGATGCCGGACGGGTGGGACGTGGACGGCACGACGGGCTACGAGTTCCTCGCCGCCCTGAACGGCGTCTTCGTCGATCCCGCCGCCGAGCGCGCCTTCGACACGCTGTACTCGCGCATCGCCGGCGCGCGCGAGGACTTCCGCGAGGTGATGATCGCGCGGAAGCGGCTCGTCATGGAGTCGTCGATGGCGAGCGAGATCAACATGCTCGCTCACCGCCTCGCGCGGATCAGCGAGATGGACCGGCGCACCCGCGACTTCACGCAGCGCGAGCTCACCCGGACGCTCGTCGAGTACGTGTCGCTCTTCCCGGTCTACCGGACGTACGTGAGCCCGCGCGGCGAGGTGCACGACCGCGATCGGCGCTACGTCGAGGAGACCATCGCGCGCGCCCGGCGGCGGAGCCCGGTGGTGGATCCGTCGATCTACGACTTCCTCCGCGACGTCATCCTCCAGCGGTACGCGGACGGCCTCTCCGACGCGGACCGGCGCGAGTGGCTCGAGCTCGCGCTGAAGCTGCAGCAGGTGACGGGTCCCGTCACCGCGAAGGCCGTGGAGGACACCGCCTTCTACGCCTACGTGCGGCTCGCGTCGCTGAACGAGGTCGGCGGCGAGCCGCGCCGGTTCGGGACGACGCCGGAGGACCTGCACGCGCTCCTCGCCGAGCGGCAGGCCCGCTACCCCGGCTCGCTCTCCGCGACGTCCACGCACGACACGAAGCGAAGCGAGGACGTCCGCGTCCGCATCGACGCGCTCTCGGAGATCCCGGGCGACGCGCGCGCCGCGTGGACGCGCTTCACGCGGATGAACCGGTCGCACCTCACCCGCATCGAGGGGCGGACCGCGCCGGACCGCCGCGACGAGTGGCTCGTCTACCAGACGCTCCTCGGGACCTGGCCCGACGGCGGGCTCGCGCCCGGCTCTCCCGCCCTCGAGGCCTACGAGGCGCGGATCCACGCGTACGTCGAGAAGGCGCTCCGGGAGGCGAAGGTCCACACGAGCTGGACGAACCCCGACGCCGAGTACGAGCAAGGCGTGCACCGGTTCGTGCAGCGCGTCCTCGCGTCGCCGCCCTTCGTCGCCGAGCTCGCCGCGCTCGCCGCGCGGCTGGCGAGGGCGGGCCGGGTGTCGTCGCTCGCGCAGGTGGCGGTGAAGTGCTTCGCGCCGGGCGTGCCGGACGTCTACCAGGGGACGGAGCTCTGGGACCTCTCGCTCGTCGATCCCGACAACCGCCGGCCCGTGGACTACGAGGTGCGGCGGCGCGTGCTGGCCGAGGTCCGCGCGGAGCGCGCGCGGGGCGGCGACGCGGTCCGCGCGCTCGCGCGGCGCCTCTCGACGCCCGACGCGCTCGTCGAGGGCCGGGCGAAGCTCCTCCTGCTGCACGCCGCGCTCGCCTTCAGGCGCGAGCGGCTCGGGTTCTTCCTCCAGGCCGAGCACCGGCCGCTCGCCGCGAACGGCCCGCACGCGGCGCACGTCCTCGCGTTCGCGCGGAGCCACGGTGGGCGCGCGGTCGTGTGCGCCGTTCCCCGCCTCGTGCTCCGCCTCCTCGAGGAGGGCGAGGGGCAGATCCGCTGGGAGGGCGCGCTCCCGCTGCCCGAGGGGCTCCCGCGCCGGTGGCGCGACGTCGTGACGGGCGCGGTCCACGACGCCGACGCCCCCTCGCTCGGCGCCCTCTTCGCCGACTTCCCCGTCGCCCTCCTCGCCTCGGAGTGAACATGCCCGCGACCCGCGTCTACCTGGTGCGTCACGCGAAGGCCGAGCCGCAGGGCGGCGACGACGCGGCCCGGCGGCTCACGCCGGAGGGGCGCGCCCGCTTCGACGCCCACGTGAAGGCCCTCGCCCCGCGCCTCCGCGTCGCGCGGATCGTCACGAGCCCGTTCGCGCGCGCGCGGCAGACCGCCGAGCTCCTCGCGGCGCGGACGGGCGCGACCGTGGAGACGGACGACGCGCTCGCCTCCGGGGCGTCCGACGGCCGCGAGGTCCTCGCGCTCGCGCGGAAGGCGGCGGACGGCACCGCGCTCGTCGGCCACAACCCCGAGCTCGCCCAGGCGGTCGCGACCGCCGCCGGCAAGGACGTCGAGGTGAAGCCCGGCGCCGTCGCCGCGCTGGACGTGGACGGCGGCGACGTCCGGCTCGCCTGGCTCGAGGCGCCCTGAACGACGGAATCGCGCTCCATGGCTCGGGCGCCGGCCGCCGGGCTGATACACTCGCCGGATGGCCGCTCCCGGCGACCCGGCACCCGCCGAGCCCTCCCGCACCCCGCCGCGCTTCGTCCGCGAGCTGGACACGCTCGTCCGCGCCCGCTACCCCCTCGTCTACCTCGTCACCTCCGAGGAGCTGCGCGTCGAGGCGATCCTCGCCGATCTCGCCCAGAGCCACGGCAAGGCGCTCCTCGGCTGGTCGGCGACGAAGGGCTTCCGGCGCCTCGGCGGCGCGAAGGGGCCCGCGCCCGAGGCCCAGGCGCCCCTCGACGCGCTCGCCGCGGTCGAGAAGCTCCCCGAGCCGTCCCTCGTGGTCCTGAAGGACTTCCACCCCTACCTCCAGGATCCGCAGGTCGTCCGCGGGCTGCGCGAGCTCGCCCACGCGCTCAAGTCCACCTACACCACGGTCATCCTGCTCTCGCCGACGCTCGTCATCCCGCCGGAGATCGAGAAGGAGGTCTCCGTCCTCGACGTCCCGCTCCCGACCTACCGCGACCTCCTGGAGCTCCTGAAGGAGATCGTCGGCGTCGTGCGCCGGAGCAACCGCGCCAAGGTGGAGCTCACGAAGGACGACGCGGACCAGCTCATCCAGGCGGCGCTCGGGCTCACGCTCTCGGAGGCGGAGAGCGCCTTCGCGAAGGCGATCGCCACCGACGGCCGGCTCTCCCGCGACGACGTCCCGCTCGTCCTCGAGGAGAAGCGGCAGGTGATCCGCAAGAGCGGGCTCCTCGAGTACTTCGCCCCCGACGCGCGGCTCGCCGACGTGGGCGGGCTCGCCGCGCTCAAGACCTGGCTCGAGCGGCGCGGCGCCGCCTTCTCCGAGGCCGCGCGCCGCTTCGGCCTGCCCGAGCCGAAGGGCCTCCTCCTCCTCGGCGTCCAGGGCTGCGGGAAGAGCCTCACGGCGAAGGCCGTCGCCGCGCAGTGGAACCTCCCGCTCCTCCGCCTCGACATGGGCCGCATCTTCAGCGGCCTCGTCGGCTCGTCGGAGGAGAACCTCCGGAAGGCGATCCGGGTCGCCGAGAGCGTCGCCCCCGTCGTCCTCTGGGTGGACGAGATCGAGAAGGGGCTCTCCGGGTCCCAGTCCTCCGGCACGGTGGACGGTGGCGTGTCCGCCCGCGTCTTCGGATCGCTGCTCACCTGGCTGCAGGAGAAGACCGCGCCGGTGTTCGTCGTCGCGACCGCGAACCGCATCGAGGGGCTCCCGCCCGAGCTGCTGCGGAAGGGACGCTTCGACGAGATCTTCTTCATCGACCTCCCCGCGGCGCCGGAGCGGCGCGAGATCTTCGACATCCACCTCGCCAAGCGCCGGCGCGAGCCGGCGGGCTTCGACACCGGCGCGCTCGCCGAGCGGGCGCACGGGTTCAGCGGCGCCGAGATCGAGCAGGCCGTCGTGGCCGCGCTCTACGACGCGTTCGCCGAGCGGACGGAGCTCTCGCAAGCGCACCTGGAGCGCTCGGTGGCGGAGTCGCTGCCGCTCTCCACGACGATGCGCGAGGACATCGAGCGGCTCCGCGACTGGGCCCGGACCCGCACCCGGCCCGCGTCGACGCCGGCGCCGGCGGACGGGAGCTCCCGGCCATGAACGATCGCCTGGGACGGTTCCGCCACCTCGAGGGGCCGCGCACGGAGCGCGACGATCCGGCCACGCCCGCCCCGACCGCGAGCGCCGAGCGGTTCGAGGGCGTCGAGCGCCCCGCGGGCGGCGCGCCCGTCGCGGCGCCCCGCACCGGGGCGCGGCTCGATCGGTTCGGCCCCGAGCCGGACCCGGTGATCGAGCTCGTGGACACCGAGGGCCAGCGGCCCTTCACGCGCTGCATCCGCTGCGGGATGGATTCGAACGTCTTCGCGACGACGTGCCCCGGCTGCGGCGCGAGCCTCGACACCGAGGAGCAGCGCAGCTTCAACGAGCGGCTCTGGGCCTCGCGGCAGGCCGAGGCCGCGCGGGAGGCGGCCGCGAGCGCCGAGCGCCAGGCGCTCCAGGCGGCGGAGGCGGAGGAGGACGCGCGCACCCGGCGCGCGATGGCGGAGTCGATGGCGCGCGAGGTCGGCGATCTCGAGCGCCGCCGCCTCGACGCGGAGGAGGGGCGCTGGAGCGGCGGTCGGTGGGGCGGAGGCTGGGGCCGCGGCGGCTGGGCGGGCGAGTACGATCCGACGCCGCTCGGCCTGAAGCTCCTGCGCCTGCTCCCCGGTCCCGGATGGCAGCTCGCCGCCGCAGCGGTCGCGGTGCTGGTCGTGGGCGGCCTCGTGATCTCCGGCCTCTCCGGCACGCTCCACGGCCGGCGCGGGCCGCTCGTCGGCCTCGGCATCTTCCTCGCCGTCGTGCTGCTCACGCCGCCGGGCCGGCGGTGGCGGCGGTGGTGGTGGTAGCGGCGGACGCGCGCCGCTTCGGAGCTCCCATGCGCCGCCTCCTCCTCGTCCTCCTCGCCGCCACCGGCGCCGCGTGCTTCTCGCACGATCGCGCCGAGCTGTACCGCGGCGCCGCGCTCTCGCTGTCGCGGCGGCCGACCGCCGCCTCTCCGGCGGCGGTCGCGCCGGGCGACTCGGTCGTCCTCCGGATGCAGCGCGAGGGCGGCTCGCTCCTCGAGGACGCCACGACCGGCCAGGGGCTCTACGTCGAGCTCGATCCCGCCCGCCTCCGCCCGGGCGCGACGCTCGCGCTCCCCGCGGACGCGCGGCGCATGCTCGCGTGGACCGCCGGCGCGGCCGGGGCCCGCGCCGCCGAGGACGCCGACGGCACCCTCGCGCTCGAGGACGTCTCCGCCGGCGAGGTGCGCGGTCGGCTCCGCCTCCGCTCCGCGGCGCTCGGGCTCCTCGTCGACCGCGAGGTCACGTTCCGCGCCGAGCCGCTTCCGCCGTCGCCGGCGGCGGTGGCGGTGCCGGACACGGCGCGCCAGCTCCTCGTCGTCGTCGCCGACGCGTGGGAGACGGCGGACGCCCGGGCCTACCGCTTCGAGCGCGACGCCGGCGGCCCCTGGCGGCTCGCCGGCCGTCCCGTCCGCGCGATGATCGGCCGGGGCGGCCTCGCGTGGGGGCTCGGGCTCCACCCCGACCCGCCGCCGCCCGGCCCGGTGAAGCACGAGGGCGACGGCCGCGCGCCGGCGGGCGCCTTCTCCATCGGCATCGCGTTCGGCGACGGCACGGTGCCCGAGCCGGAGGGCCGCCCGTTCCTGCTCACACGGCCGGAGTCGGTCTGCGTCGACGACCCCGCCTCGCCCCGGTACAACACCATCGGCCGCGAGGACCGCGAGCACCCGCCGCGGAGCGCGGAGCGGATGCTGCGCGACGACGGCCTCTACCGGATCGGCGTCGTCGTCGAGCACAACCACGCGCCCGCCGTCGCCGGCCGGGGCTCCTGCGTCTTCCTCCACGTCTGGCGCCGCCCCGGCGAGCCCACCTCGGGCAGCACCACGTTCGGTCCCGGAGACGCCGAGGTCATCGTCCCGTGGCTCGGCCCGGGCGCGGTCCTCGTGCAGCTCCCGCGCGCCGAGTACGAGGCGCTCGCCGGCGGGTGGCGGCTCCCGCCGTTGCCGTGAGGCGGACGGTCAGCCCCGCGCGTGGTCCCGCAGCCCGCGCGCGCGCACCGAGAGCGCGTCGGCGGGGTGCGCCGCGATCGCCGCCCGGGCGTCGTCGTCGAGCGCCGCGCCCGCGGCGCCCGCCTCGAGCCAGAGCTCCACGGCGCGCCGCCGCCACGCGAGGTCGCCTGCGGCGTCCCCCAGGTCACGGGCGATCTCGGCGCGCTCGAGCATGACGCGCGCGAGCACCGCCATCCGGACGGGCTCGCGCACGAGTCCGGCGAGGGTCGCCGCGTCGACCGACGCCGCCATGTGGAGATCGATGCCCGCGAGCCCGGACGCCGCGCCCGCGAGCTCCTTCACGGCGTCCTCGGTGCGCGCCTGCTTGCGGAGACCGGCCACGCGGGCGAGGGCCTGCGCCAGCTGCTCGACGATTCGGAGGATCCAGTCGCGTTGGAGGGACACGCCGTTATTCTACCGCCCCACGGGGTCGCGGACGCGCCACCGGACGCTCGGTCCGGGTCGCCCCACGCCCTGGCGGACGACGCCTTGCCCCCTTGTCATCCGAGGTCGGCTGGGCGATGTTCCGCATTTCTTCAGCCCTGAGGAGCATTCCTTGCCGAACGCGCGCCCCGAGCTCGTCGAGAAGGCGGTGAACACCATCCGCATGCTGGCCGCCGATGCGGTCCAGCAGGCGAACAGCGGCCACCCCGGCATGCCGATGGGCGCCGCGGACATGGCGTACGTGCTCTGGACGAAGCACCTCCGCTTCGATCCGAAGGAGCCGCGCTGGCTCGGGCGCGACCGGTTCATCCTGTCCGCCGGCCACGGCTCGATGCTGCTGTACTCGCTCCTCCACCTCTCGGGCTTCGACACGACGATCGAGGACCTGAAGAAGTTCCGCCAGCTCCACTCGCGGACCCCGGGCCACCCGGAGTTCGGGATGCTCCCCGGCGTCGAGGTGACGAGCGGCCCGCTCGGCCAGGGCTTCGCGAACGGCGTCGGCTTCGCGCTCGGCCAGGCGATGCTCTCCGCACAGCTCGGCCCGGGGAACCCGGTCGCCGACCACTTCGTCTACGCCATCTGCTCCGACGGCGACCTCATGGAGGGCGTCTCCTCCGAGGCGGCCAGCTTCGCCGGCCACCACAAGCTCGGGCGCCTCGTCTACCTCTACGACGACAACGGCATCACCATCGACGGCAAGACCTCCATCACGTTCGACGAGGACGTGACGAAGCGGTTCGAGGCCTATGGCTGGCAGGTCCAGCAGGTCGACGGGCACGACCGCGACGGCATCGACCGCGCCATCACGGCCGCGAAGGCGGAGCTCTCGCGCCCGAGCCTGATCCGCGTGAAGACGGTCATCGGCTGGGGCTCGCCGAACAAGGCCGGCAAGTCCTCCGCCCACGGCGCGCCGCTCGGGGTCGAGGAGGTCGAGGCCACGAAGAAGGCGCTCGGATGGCCGCTCGAGCCGAAGTTCCTCGTGCCCGACGACGTCCGCGCGCTCTGGGCCGAGGTCCAGGCGGAGAAGGCGACGCAGAAGGCGGCCTGGACGAAGGGCTTCGAGGCGTGGAAGGCCACGAACCCGCAGCAGGCGGCGCTCCTCGACGCGCACGTCGAGCGGTGGGTGCCGGAGCGGATCGTCGACCGGCTCACCGCCGACCTCCCCCTGCCCGACGCGACCCGGAAGCTCTCGCAGGCGATCCTCCAGAAGGCGGCGCCCATCGTCCCCGCGCTCGCCGGCGGGTCCGCCGACCTCGCCGAGTCGAACCTCACCGAGGTGAAGGGCGCGGGCTCCTTCGCGCCCGGAAGCTACGGCGGCCGCAACATCCACTTCGGCATCCGCGAGCACGCGATGGGCGCCATCGTGAACGGGATGGCCTACGACGGCCTCTTCATCCCGTACGCGGCGACGTTCCTCCAGTTCTCGGACTACATGCGGCCGGCGGTGCGCCTCGCGGCGCTCTCGAAGCTCCAGGTCATCTACCTCTGGACGCACGACTCGATCTTCCTCGGCGAGGACGGCCCGACGCACCAGCCCATCGAGCACCTCTCGGCGCTCCGCGCGATCCCGAACCTGCACGTGGTCCGCCCGGCGGACCCCGAGGAGACCGCGCTCGGCTGGGCGCACGCGCTCACGCGCCGCACCGGACCGACCGCGCTCGTCCTCACGCGGCAGAAGCTCGCGCCGGTGAGGCGCGCCGCCGGCGTCGACCGCGAGGCGATCCTGAGGGGCGGCTACGTCGTCGAGGCGCCCGCGAACGCCGGCTTCACGATCGTGGCGACCGGCTCCGAGGTCCCGCTCGCCCAGGCCGCGCTCGAGCTGCTCGCGAAGAAGGGCGTCCCCGGCCGGCTCGTGTCGGTGCCGTGCCTCGACTGCTTCCTCGAGCAGCCGCAGGCGTGGCGCGACCAGGTGCTGCCCCCGGCGCAGAAGGTGGTCGCGCTCGAGGCGGCGCGCGGCATCGAGTGGTGGCGGCTCGCCGGCAAGGACGGCCTCGTGATCGGAATCGATCGCTTCGGCGAGAGCGCGCCGGACAAGGCGCTCGCGGAGGAGTTCGGGTTCACGCCCGTGAAGGTCGCCGACCGCGTCGAGCGCTGGCTCGGCGGCGTGCGTTAGCGGTTCGGGGGAGGGAGCGCGCGCCGCGGCGGACCGACGCTGGGCGCTGCTGCTCGGATCTGTCGACTGCGCCCCCCCGGGCGGCGACCCCACGAGCCGATCGGCGGACCTTTCACGGTCCGTCGATCGGCATCCAGGGAAGTCCGTCGACTACCGGGCGACCACCGCGCTGGCGCTCGTCGCCGGCTGCGGCTGCGCCGGGGTCACCGGGCGCGGCTCGATGCGCTCGCCCTTCGCGAGCATCTTGAGCGAGAGCGACAGGAGGCTCGCGAGGAGCTCGCCGGAGCCCGGGACGTCGAGCTTGCGGTAGATCCGCTTGCGACGGGCGCGGATGGTCTCCGGCGAGACGCCGGCGGCGGCCGCGGAGTCCTTGCACGCGAACCCCTGGGCGATGCGGAGGACCTCGGCGCGCTCGGCCGGCGTGAGGCTCGTGCCCTCCATGAACTTCGCAGCGAACGGCGTCAGGATCTCGATATCGATCTGGGCCATCGTCTTTCCTTCCCCGGAAGGGCCCCGCTGAAGGGGGCTCGGCGCCGGTTCTTTCACGCGAACGCCCAAGCTGAAGCTGCCTTGTCGCACCCCTGCTTGGTCGGCCGTCACCGGCGATGGGGACGATAATAACGGCCCATCCGGTTGCCACCCCCCGCGCTCGAATTTTCGGGAAGCGACGACCATGACAGGAGAATTCCCCCCGTGATCCCAGGTGGGTACACGACTGAAGGACCCTGATGGGGCGTCCCACTCGGATTCAGTCCGACCCGCGAGGGCGACCGCCCCTGGCGCCGCTGGGTCGACCGCTTCCCACGCCCTCTACGGGGTAGAGCCGGACGCCTCGGCGCCCTTTCCAGAGCCTCCCGCGTGGGTTGTCGCGGAAGCGTCGGCGAGCCCCGGCGCGCCCGCATCGAGGGCGGCGAGGAGATCCGACTGTTCCTCCTGCCGTTCCCGGATGCGCACGGCGAGCCGCTCGAGCGTCCCGCGCGCGCCGCCCGCGGGCAGCTGCGCCTCCGCCGCTCGGTACGCGAGCACGAGCGCGAGCTGGGTCCGGAGCGCGGCACGGAGGTCGGCCGCGGCGCCGGTCGCGGCGTCGCCGCGCTCGCCGTCGAGCACGGTGGCGTGGATCCGGCCGGACAGAGGGAAGCCGGGATCGAGCAGCTCGTAGCGGAGCCCGTCGCCGGTCCGCGCGACCCGGACGACGCGCCCACCGAACGGGAACGCGATGGGCCCGGCCGCGAGCGCGGCCCGCAGCGCGGCGGGATCTGCCGCCGGCTCCGGCGCGACGGCGCGGGCCGCGGGCGCGACGCGGAGCTCGTCGAGCATGCGGCGGAGCTGATCCACCGCCACCACGACGTTCAGCCCCTGCGCGCCGCGGTAGCCGGCGTGGTACACGCCGACCAGCTCGGGCTCGCCGTTCTCGCACGACACCGCGAAGACCGGGCTGCCGGAGCTGCCGAGGTTGAGCAGCGCGTCGACCGCGAAGTCCTCGTGATCCCAGCCGCGCTCGAGGTCTCGCTGCCCGACCCCGATGACCTTGCCCGAGTTCGCCGCCGGGAACGCGCCGAGCGGATAGCCGCGGGCGAGGACGGCGTTCCCGACGCGCAGCTCCGCCGAACGCCCGAACGCGTACGGCATGAGGTGGAGCGGCCGCGAGGAGGCGAGCACGGCGAGGTCGAGGCGCTCGTCGGCGACGACGGGCGCGAGCACCGGCTGGTCCGGGCCGTCCGGCTCCGCCTCCGACGACACGATCCGGACCTCCTCCCGGACCTTCCGCGCGCCGGGCGGGACGCCGTCCAGGTCGACCCCCTCGCCGGTCACCTCGGGGAACTCGGTGACGTGGTCGTTCGTCGCGACGAGCCAGCGCGCGCCGTCCTTCCGGTACGCGAAGCCGGTGCCGTGGCGGACCTTGCGGTGGTAGAGGCGGCGGAGGCGGCCGCCCTTCCCGTACGACAGCTGCTCGTAGACCGCGGTGGCGCGGAGGCAGTAGACCCAGTCGGCGGCGGGGCGGGCCTCGCGCGTCCGGGCGTCCGCCCTCATCACCGCGAGCGTGTCGGCGTAGCGCCCCGCGCAGAGCGCCGCGCGCGGCCGATCGCCGGCGCGGGCGGACTGGACGTCGGGCGCGAGGACGAGCAGCGCGAGCAGCGCACGCGCTGCGGAGGCGGGTTGCATCGGCGGTGAAGCTAGGGGCGCGCGGCGGGCGGGGCGACGCCCGGAGCGTCCTCGAACCCCTCCGGCCACCTCTCCAGGGACGACCGGAGCCGCTGCACCTCGTCCGCGAGCGCCTCCCAGTCGAGGGGCAGCGCCACGAGGTTCGTCGCGGGCTCGACCCCCACGGGGACCGGCACGCCGCCCCGCAGCGGCAGGAGCCCCGGCGCGCGCGCCACGAGCACCGCCTCGGCGCGCTCGCTCGCGAGCCACGCGAGGAGCGCCGCCGCGCCGGGGCCGGCGCCCGCGAGCGCCGCCGCGGCGGTCGGGAGCACGACCGCGCCCCGGCCGCCCTGGTCCGGATAGACCACCTGGAGCGCCGCCGCGCTCGCCGCCCCGGCGGCGCCGTCCTGCGACCCGGCCAGCCCGACGCCGGCGCGGCCGGTCGCGACCGCGACGCGCACCTCCGCATCGGAGCCGACCACGAGCGGCTCGTTCCGGGCGAGGAGGCGCAGGAGCCTCCGCGCGCTCGGCTCGCCGTACGTGAGCGCGAGGGCGGCGACCGTCACCGGGCCGGCGCCGCGGCCGGGATGCGCGAGCACGATGCGGCCTCGGAGCCGGCGGTCGGCGAGGTCGCGGTAGCTCCGGGGCTGCTCGGGCAGCGGGCCGCGCGCGAGGAGGAGCACGCGGGCGCGGGCGCCGACCGGGACGAACCGGCGCGCCGGATCCCCGAACCGCGCGTCCACACCGGCGGAGTCGGGCGCGCTCCCCGGCACGAGGCGCGACTCGAGGGCGAGGAGCGCGGCAGGATCCGACGCCCACACGACCTCGGCGTCCTCGGCGCGCGCGACGAGCGTCACGCGGGCGATCCCGAAGCGCGCGGCGGCATCGCGGAGCACGTCGGCCGGGAGGTCCGGGGCGACGTGGACCTTCACCTCCGGAAGCGCGGGCGCGGAGCGGGCGCACCCCGCCGCGAGCGCGCAGGCGAGGGCGGCGGTCTGGAGCCGGCCCATCGTCACCCGAGCACGATCCGGTCGCGGCGGGGCGGCGGCTCGGCGGGGACGGCGCGGTCGCCTCCCTCGGCCCGCGCCCGCGTGAGGGCCTCGGCCGCGCGCTTCACGAGCATGCCGAAGGAGACCGTCCCGCCGCCCTCGTGCCCCGCGACGCCGGCGCTCGCCGTGACCGCGACGTCCGCCTTGCGGTCGCGGATCTTCGCGCAGAGGCGTCTCGACACCTGCAGCGCACCCTCTGCCTTGGTGTGCGGCATGAGCACGACGAAGCGCTCCTCGGCGAACGGCGCGACGAGATCGATGTCCCGCACCGACGCCGTGAGCAGCCCGAGCACGTCGGCGAGGAGCGCGGCGCGCCCCGCCCTGTCGACCTTGGCGAGCACGTCGGGCCACCGGTCCACCGCGACGAGCGCGAGCGCGACGGGGTAGCCGTAGCGCTTCGAGCGCTTCACCTCGAGGAGGAGGAGCTTCTTCAGGAAGTCGAGGCCGGCCTCGCCGCCGCGCGCGCGCTCCGCGGCCGTGGCCTCGAGGGCCTGCGCCCGGCGCGCCTCGGTCCGGAGCTTCTCCGCGAGCCGGCAGGTGCCGGCGACCGACGCGGCCGTGAGCGGCCCGACGAGCACGCCGTCCGCGCCGAACGCCCCGGGGTGCCGGCGGGCCTCGTCCTCGTCGAAGAAGAGCGCGATGACGGGGAGGAGCGGATCGGCGGCGCGGAGCGCGTCCACCACCGCGGGGGCGCCGTCGTTTCCGCGGACGATCGCGGCGAAGTGGCGGTCGGCATCGAGCCGCGCCGCCGCCTCCGCGGGCGCCACCGGATCGACGACGAAGCCGGTCCCCTCGAGATCGCGGCGGAGCGCGGTCACCACGTGCTTCGACTGTTCCGCGACGAGGATGCGGCGCGCCATGCGGGCGCTAATGTAACATCCTCTCCGCATGGCTCCATCGGCCCGCATCGCGCTCGCGCAGGTGAACACGACGGTGGGCGACTTCGCCGGCAACGCCGCGAAGATCCGCGCCGCCACCGAGCGGTCCCGGGCGGCCGGGGCCTCGCTCGTCGTCTTCCCGGAGCTGGCGCTGTCGGGGTATCCGCCGCGCGACTTCCTCGATCTCCCCGAGTTCCTGGACCGCGCCCGCCGGACGCTCGCGGAGCTCGCCGAGCCCGCCGCGTGGTCGCACGGCGTCGCGGTGGTCGTCGGGTTCCCGGAGGCGCCGGAGGGGGCGCCGCCGCCGGGGGTGTACAACGCGGCCGCGCTGATCTCCGGGGGCCGCGTCGCCGCCATCGGGCGGAAGTCGCTCCTCCCCACCTACGACGTCTTCGACGAGACCCGCTACTTCCTGCCGTCGACCTCGACCACGGCCGCCGAGCCGCCCGAGGGGCTCGCGCTGAAGCTCGGGCTCTCGATCTGCGAGGACGTCTGGAACGACAAGCGGTTCTGGGTCCGGCCGCGGTACGCGCGGGACCCCATCGCCGAGCTCGTGACGGCCGGCGCCGGGCTCGTCGTGAACGTCTCCGCGTCCCCCTACAGCATCGGCAAGCCCGCCCTGCGCGAGCGGATGCTCGGCGCGTCGGCGCGGAGCCACGCGGCCCCCATCGCCTACGTGAACCAGGTCGGCGGCAACGACGCGCTCCTCTTCGACGGCGGCTCGATGCTGGTGGGGAAGGACGGCGCGGTCGTCGCCCGGGCGCCCCTGTTCGTCGAGGCGCTCGTCGTCGTCGACCTGCGCACCGGCGCCTCCGAGGTGCTCGGCCTCGACGGCGCGCCGCTCCCGCCCGCCGGCCCGCCGCCGGCCGACGTCGTGGCGGACGAGGTCTTCCAGGCGCTCGTGCTCGGCGTCCGCGACTACGTGCGGAAGTGCGGCTTCCGCACGACCGTCGTCGGGCTCTCCGGCGGCATCGACTCCGCGCTCACCGCCTGCATCGCGGCGGCCGCCGTCGGGCCGGAGAACGTGCTCGGGGTCGCCATGCCCTCGCGCTACAGCTCGGATCACTCCCGCGAGGACGCGGCGGCGCTCGCGGCGAACCTCGGGATCCGCTTCCAGGAGATCTCCATCGAGCCGATGCACGCGGCGTTCATGGGCCAGCTCGAGCGCGCCGAGGGGCGCCCCCTCGGCGACCTCGCGGAGCAGAACGTGCAGGCCCGCATCCGCGGGCAGATCCTGATGGCCCTCTCCAACGACACCGGCGGGCTCGTCCTCTCGACGGGCAACAAGAGCGAGCTCGCGGTCGGGTACTGCACCCTCTACGGCGACATGGCGGGCGGCCTCGCGGTGATCGGCGACGTCCCGAAGACGCTCGTGTACCGCGTCTCGCGCGCGGCGAACGGCCGCGCCGGACGGACGCTCATCCCGGAGCGCACGTTCACGAAGCCGCCCTCGGCGGAGCTGAAGCCCGGCCAGGTGGACCAGGACTCGCTGCCGCCGTACGAGGTCCTCGACGACATCCTGCAGGCGTACGTCGAGGAGCGGCTCCCGCTCACGGCCATCGTCGCGCGCGGCCACGACGAGGCGACGGTCCGGCGCGTGCTCCGGATGGTCGTCGCGAGCGAGTACAAGCGCCGGCAGGCGGCGCCGGTGCTGAAGGTCTCGGAGAAGGCGTTCGGCGAGGGGCGGCGGTTCCCGATCGCCCACGGGTACCGGTACTAGCGACCCCCGCCCTGGAACCGGACCGCGCGGAAGTACGCTGCGGCCTCCTCGGGGGCGACGGTCCCGGGCGGCCCCAGCAGCTGGAGCACCAGCGGCCCCTGGTCGAGGATCACGACACGCATGAACGCGTCGAGGCCGGCGACCTGCGTCCGGAACTCGCGGGCGGGGTGGCCGCCCACCTGCACGTCACGGCCATCGGAGAGCGCGCCCGCCTTCCGCTCGATCCCCGTCACGACGGCGTCGAGCATCGCCTTGCGGTCCTTCAACGTGGTCGCGCGGAACGAGTGGAACGTGGCGATCTCGACGCGGAGGCCACCGTGCGAGCGCGCCGCGACGAGCCGTCCCGCCGGAGCGCCCTCGCCCCCCGCGATCTCCGACCGCTCCGGCTCGCCGTGCATCTCCAGCGTGACGTGGGCCTCCGGAAAGCTCACCCGCTGCGCGGCCGCCGCCCGCGGCGGATCCGGGATGCCGGGGCCGACGAGCCCGAAGCTCTCGAAGAACGGCTCCGCCTCGAGCTCCACCTTCTCGGCGGGCCCCGTGGCGAGCAGCATGTAGAAGCGCGCGTCGCGGAGGAACATGCGGCCTTCCACGACGCGGCCGTCCTGCCGGACGATGTGGAACGCGCGCCCGGGCAGGCCGGCGAAGCGCAGCGGCTCCTGCTTCAGGCCCCGATCGTCCGCCTTCCCCATGCCCCTCAGCTCGTCGTCGAACACCCGGTCCGGCGCGACCTTCGCCTCGGCGAAGTGATCGCACCAGCCCACCACCGCGCCGACCGACTTGTCCGGCGTCGGTGCCGCGGCGAAGTGCAGCCGAACGCCGCTCTTGCCGGCGTCGAGGCTCTCGGACGGCTTGCCGGGGAACCGGACCTCGTACCCGCCGGCGTCGGAGCGGAAGGCCACTCCCGGAGAGCTCGCGGCGCGCGGAGCCCCGCCGGCGTGGCCGGCGGCGCAGTGGACGAGGAACGGCGCGAGCACCAGGAGGGCGCGCACGATCGAGCGGGCGGACATCCCGTGATAGTACCACCCGGCGGTCCCCCGGACGGCCGGGACCGGACATGTCGCATGGTGTGCTGAGGTGCGCCCGCATCGCGACCACCTGAGATCACGCTGGGTGAATCCAGGAACCCGGCTGGATACTCGTCTGGGAGCGGCCTCGCCGCGGGTGCGGTGCTAGGCTCATCGCGTCATGGCCGCCGATCGCGGCGCCCTCGTCCCGGGCGCGCTCACGTTCGAACTCCATCCACCGGGCACGATCTCGCTCGAGGACGTCGATCTGTCCGAGAAGATCGACGAGCAGGAGTACGAGAAGCGCGTCGTGAAGCTGCAGGAGCGCGCCTACGCGCTGCAGGTGAAGAACTTCCTCGACGGCGGGCGCGCGATCGTCGTGTTCGAGGGCTGGGACGCCGCCGGGAAGGGCGGGGCCATCAAGCGGCTCACGACGCTCATGGACCCGCGCGGCTACAAGGTCTGGCCCATCGGCGCGCCGAACGAGGCGGAGCGGGAGCACCACTGGCTGTGGCGCTTCTGGACGCGGCTCCCGGGCACCGGCGAGCTCGCCGTCTTCGATCGGAGCTGGTACGGCCGCGTCCTCGTCGAGCGCGTCGAGAAGATCGCCGCGAAGGCGGCGTGGAGGCGCGCGTACGACGAGATCAACGCCTTCGAGCGCACGCTCACGGCCGACGGCGTGCGGATGGTGAAGTTCTTCCTCCACATCGACCGGAAGACCCAGCTGAAGCGGTTCGAGGAGCGGGAGACCGATCCCGTGAAGCGCTACAAGCTCGGGCCGGAGGACTGGCGGAACCGGAAGAAAGCGCCCGCCTACGAGAAGGCCATCATCGACATGCTGGACCGGACGCACCGCCCCGACGCGCCGTGGGTCGTCGTGCCGTCGAACGACAAGCACGCGTCCCGGCTGCAGGTGCTGCAGACCGTCATCGACCTCCTCGAGGGCAAGCTCCCGTGAGAACTCCGCTCCTGTCGGCGCTCCTGTTCCTGCACGTGCTCTTCGCCGCCGCGTGGCTCGGCGCAGCCCTCTGGATGCCGGGCGACGTCCGCCGGACGCTCGCGCGGGGCCGGCCCTGGGTGGACGCGCTCGCGGCGCGCGCCGCCCCCGCGCTCGGGCTCGACCTCGGCGCCGGCGTCGGCACCATCGTGACGGGGCTCGCGGTCTGGGGCGTCGAGGGCTTCGGCCACCGCACGGGCATCGAGCTCGGGCTCGCGGCGTCCCTCGCCCGCGTGATCCTGACCGTCGTCGCGATCCGCCCCGCGTGGGCGGCGGTGCAGGCCGCCGTCGCGGGGACCGGCGACCTCGTCGCGGCCGATGGGCCGGCGCGGCGCCTCGGCATGCTCGCCGGCATCGCGCACACGCTCTGGCTCGTGGCGCTCGCCGGGATGATCTTCGGGTAGCGTGCGTCGGGGCGCGCCTCCCGCCCCGGTCGCCGGCGCGCGCCTCCCGCCCCGGTCGCCAGCGCGCGCCTCCCGCCCCGGTCGCCAGCGCGCGTCGCCCTCACCGGTCGCCCTGAGCGTAGCGCCCGCGCAGCGGGCGCGGAGTCGAAGGGCGTCTCGGCTCAGCCGATGCGGAGCACGGCCGCGAGCACGAGCCAGAGCGGCACGCCGACGAGGAGCAGCGCGACCCAGGTCGCCTGGAGCGTGCGGCGGCGGCGGTCCGGCAGGTCGGCGCGGTGCGCCACGACGCGGATGGCGCCGGCGGCGTACGCGATGAGGAGGACGGGCCCGTAGATTGCGAGGGCCTTCCCGAGCGGCGGGAGGGAGAACACCGGCAGGTCCTCAGACCTGCATCACGTCCTTCTCCTTCGCGGCGACGATCTCGTCGATCTTCTTCACGCCGTCATCGGTCGCCTTCTGCATCTTCTCGAGCGCCTTCTTCGCGTCGTCGGCGGCGATGTCGCCGTCCTTCTCCGACGCCTCGATGAGCTCCTTCGCGTCGCGGCGCTCGTTCCGGATGGCGATCTTGTGCTCCTCGCCCTTGTGCTTCACCTGCTTCACGATCTCCTTGCGGCGCTCCTCGGTGAGCGGCGGGATCGGGACCCGCACGAGGTCCTTGTCGCTCATCGGGTTCACGCCGAGGTTCGCGTCCCGGATCGCCTTCTCGATCACCGGGATCATGTTCTTCTCCCAGGGCTTCACCATGATGAGGCGGGCCTCGGGGACGGAGAGCGTCGCGACCTGGTTCAGCGGCGTCGGCGTGCCGTAGTAGTCGACCTTCACGTTGTCGAGCAGGTGCAGCGACGCGCGGCCGGTGCGGACGGCGGAGAGGTCGTGCCGGAGCTGATCGAGGGTCTTCGCGATCCGGTCGTTCAGGTCCTTCAGGATGTCGTCGGCGACGCTCATGAGCGGCTCCTTCGCGCCTACGCGCTCTTCGCGTTCGGGCGCCCCACGGTGGTCCCGATCTCCTCGCCGAGCACGACCTTCCGAACGTTGCCGCGCTGGGTGAGGTCGAACACGATGATGGGGAGGTCGTTGTCCATGCAGAGGGAGATGGCGGTCGAGTCCATCACCTTGAGGTTCTTCTTCAGCACGTCGATGTAGCTGAGCTGCTTGAACTTCACCGCGGTCGGGTTCTTCTTCGGGTCGTCGCTGTAGACGCCGTCGACCTTCGTCGCCTTGAGGAGCACGTCCGCGTGGATCTCCATGGCGCGGAGCGAGGCGGCGGTGTCGGTGGTGAAGTAGGGGTTGCCGGTGCCGGCGGCGAAGATGACGACGCGGCCCTTCTCGAGGTGGCGGATCGCGCGCCGGCGGATGTACGGCTCCGCGACCTGGTGCATCTCGATGGCGGACTGGACCCGGGTCGGGACCCCGATCTTCTCCATCGCGTCCTGGAGCGCCATCGAGTTGATGACGGTGGCGAGCATCCCCATGTAGTCGGCCGAGGAGCGGTCCATCCCCTCCGTGGCGCCGGAGACGCCGCGGAAGATGTTTCCGCCGCCGATCGTGAGGGCGACCTGGACGCCCAGGTCCACGATGTCCTTCACGTCCTGGGCGATGCTGGCGAGCGTCTTCGGCGAGATCCCGTACTTCCCGTCCCCCATCAGCGCCTCGCCCGAGAGCTTGAGGAGGATTCGCTCGTAGCGCGGCTTCGAATGCGGGACTTTGTCGCTCGCCATGGTCGGCGGGTTGTACCGGGCGCGGTGGGGGCGGTCAAGGCGCCGCTGTTCCCGGGCTTTCCCCGACCGCCCGGCCGGCCCGTCATTCCCCGCCGGCGGCCACCGGAGGCGGAGCGCCCCCTTCAGGATTCTCCGCGGTGACGCCGCGACGGCGACGGCGACGGCCGCCGCGGCGGCGACGCCTGCGCCGGCCACCCGGGTGCGCGCCCTCGCCGCCGGCCGCGCCGTCCGGCCCGGGCCGTCCGGCGGCGCCGGTCCCGGCCTCGAGCTCGGCCGCGACCTCGACGACGCCCTCTTCGGCCTCGTCGCCGGCCTCGTGCTCGCCGGCGGCCGCGTCGCCCTCCAGCAGCTCGGCGACCTCGGCCTGCGCCTCGGCCTCCACCGCGACGGCGTCCCGCGGCGGGCGGGTCCCGGTACGGCCCTCGCGACCGGCCTCGCCGCGGTGCGCGCCGCGGCCCTGGCCGTGGCGCGGGTGCTCGCCGGGCTCGCCGGCGTGCGGCGTCTCGTCGTCGGACCCGCGGAACCGCTCGAGGATCTCCGCCCCCTCTCCGGTGGCGCCGACGCTGATCTCGAGGAGCTGGAGCGCGTCCTGGAAGTACACCTGGCCCGCGAGGCCGCGGCCCCGGCGGCGCTTCTTCTTCGGCGGCTCCCGGAACATGCGCTGCCCGTTGAGCGCGAGCCGCGTCCGCTCCGCGATCTTCCGCGGCAGCCGCGACGTCTGCACGAGCGAAGCGAGGAACGCCTCCGCCTCCGCGAAGCGGGGCGCGTGCGGGTTCGCGGGGCGCGCGCCCGGCTCCGCCGGCGCGTCCTCGCGCGGCGCGGGGGCGAGGTGCATGAGGAGCGCGCCCAGGAGGACCGCCTCCGAGACGTCCTCGCTGGAGCGCACGAGCCGATCGAGCGCGGCGAGGTGGGCGAAGAAGCCCTTCCGGCGGGGCTCGCTCCAGGAGTCGAGCGCCATCCCGACCGCGGGGAGGATCACCTGGAGCGCGCCGCACGCCCGCATGAGCTCGAAGGCGCGAGCGGAGCCGCCGCAGCGGAGTACCTTGAAGATCTCCTCGAGCACGCGCGCCGGCGCGCAGCGAGCGAGCTCGCCGGCGTGGCGCCGCATCGCCTCGAACGTGTCCGGCGCGATAGTGAAGCCGAGCCGGGACGCGAAGCGGATGGCACGGAGCGACCGGACGGGATCCTCGCGGATGCGGATCTCGGGGTCGCCGATGGTCGCGATGCGGTGCGCCTCGAGATCGGCGCGCCCGCCCACGTAGTCGATCACCTCGCCGGTGGCGACCTCGTAGAAGAGCCCGTTCACCGTGAAGTCGCGGCGGACCGCGTCCTCCTCGGCGGTGCCGAAGACGTTGTCCCGGGTGATGAGCAGGTCGCCCGCCGCGTCGCCGCCCTCGGCGATGTCCTCCGCGAGGTCGGTCGGGTTCTTCCGGAAGGTCGCGACCTCGATGACCTTGCCGCCGCGGAAGTAGACGTGGGCGAGCCGGAAGCGCCGGCCGATGAGGCGGCAATTCCGGAAGATCGCGCGGACCTCGCCGGGATGCGCGTCGGTGGCGACGTCGAAGTCCTTCGGCTTCGCGCCGAGGAGCAGGTCGCGTACGCAGCCGCCCACGAAGTACGCCTTGTGGCGCATGTGGCGGAGGCGCGCGATGACCTTCAGCGCGTCCTGGTCGAGCCGGTCCACCGGGATCTCCGGCGGGTGCTCGGGAGGGGGATCGTCGGGGGGATCCAGCGCCAGGCCCGGTGGAGGGCGGCGCTCGCGGGTCTCTTCGTCGAGGTCTGCTGCGGAGAAGGCCTGGTCGCGGAGGTCGGAAGGGGATCGCTCGTGCATGTCGTCGCCGGATCGGGGGGCGCCCTCGCCGGGGGAGATCCTCGGAGGAGGGAACGCGCCTGCACCGTCGGGCTCGTCCTTCCGGTCGTTCTAGCGACTGAGCGCCTCTGCGTCAAATGCCGTGCCGAGATCCGGCTGCGTCATTCGACCTCGTCCTCGACGATCTCGACCGGGACGGCGGGCGCTCCGAAGAGGTCCCCCTGCACCGGCTCGAGGCCGAGCGCCTGCCGCACCGGGGCGAAGGAGCGGCGATGGATGGGGCACGCCCCGAGCCTCCGCAGCGCGTCGAAGTGCTCGGCGGTCGGGTAGCCCTTGTGACGGGCGAAGCCGTACCCGGGGTGAATTCCGTCGAGCTCGCGCATGAGGGCGTCGCGGGTGGTCTTCGCGAGGATCGAGGCGGCCGCGATCGTGAGCGACAGCGCGTCGCCGTGGACGATCGGCGTCTGCGGGAGCGGCAGCTCCGCGAGCTTTCGCGCGTCGACGAGGACGTGCTCGGGGCAGGTCGCGAGCCCCCGCACCGCGCGCGTGAGCGCGAGGAGCCCGGCCCGGTAGATGTTCAGGCGATCGATCTCGTCCACCTCGGCGCGCGCCGTCGCCCAGCAGATCGCGTTCCGGCGGATGTCCTCCGCGAGCCGCTCGCGCTCGCAGCGGTCGAGCTGCTTCGAGTCGTCGATCCCCCGGGGACGGTAGTCGTGCGGCAGGATGCAGGCGCCTGCCACGACCGGGCCGGCGAGCGGCGCCATGCCCGCCTCGTCCACGCCCGCCACGTGGACGACGCCCCGCTCCCAGAGCTCGGTCTCGAACCGGAGCAGGTGCCGGAGCCGCTGCCCCTCCGCGCGGTTCTCGTGCCGGCGCTTCAGGACGAGGCGGAGGATCTCGCGGGCGCCCGCCCGCGGATCGACCGCGAGCGCCGCCTCGCACGCCTCGCCGAGCGGCTCGCCGCGATCCAGGAGCCGGACGCGGAGCTCGGTCACGGACAGGCGGGCGAGGTCCTCGGGACGCATCCCGCGCGAGTCTACCGTCGGGAGCGTGGGCGGAGGCAAGTGCCGCGCTACTTCTGGCAGCGCGGGCAGAAGAACGTCGACCGCTGCGCCTGCACCACCCGGACGATCCTCCCCTTCTTGCACCGCGGGCAGGGCTCGCCCTCACGCGCGTAGACGAGGAACGGGTTCTCGCCCCCCTCCTCGACGTAGGTGATCTCCGGGCCCTCCTGCCGCGCGATGCCCTCGCGCATCGCCTCGATGACGGTTCCGGCGAGCCGCCTCGCCTCGGCACGGGAGAGGTCGTTCGCCTTGCGGCGCGGGTCGATCTTCGCGCGGAAGAGCGCCTCGCTCGCGTAGATGTTGCCGACGCCGGGGAGGATCGCCTGGTCCATGATCCGGACCTTCACCGGCAGCCGCGAGCGCCCGAGCGCCTCGGCGAGGACGTCGACGTCGATCCCGTGCTCGAGCGGATCGCGGCCGAGCTTGGCCACCTCCGGGACCTCGTGGAAGCGCGCCGCGGGGACGACGCGCAGGCGCCCGAACAGGCGCAGGTCGTCGAAGTGCAGCACGGAGCCGTCGTCGAGGTGCAGCCGCGCGCGGGAGAAGCGCGTGGGCGGGTCGCCCTCCTCGCGCCGGAGCCACTTCCCGGTCATCCCGAGGTGGACGAGGAGCCCCACCGGCGCCGCGTCCTTCTCGAGCGCGACGAGGAGGTGCTTCCCGATGCGGCGGACCTCGCCGAACCGCGCGCCCGCCACCGCGGCGGCGAAGGACGCCGGTGTCGCGGGCCGGAAGATCCGCTTCGCCTTCGCATCCGGATCGGCGCGTACGAGGGTCCGCCCCTCCGTCCAGCCGCGGAGGTTCCGCGCGGCGATCTCGACCTCGGGGAGCTCGGGCACGCTCGCTTCCTCTCGCCCCGCTACTTCGGCCGCGTGAACGCCGCCATGAAGAACCCGTCCGTCCCGTGCTTGTGCGGGAAGAGCTCGAGCCGGTTCCCCTCCACGCCGAGCGCGGCGGCCCGCTCCGCGCCGAGGAGCGGCGCGAGCGGTGCCGGGAGGAGCCCGAGCACCTTCTCCGCGTGCTCCGCGACGTCCGCGTTCTCGGTCCGGCCCATGGCGCAGGTCGCGTAGACGAGCCGGCCGCCCGGCTTGACCAGCGCCGCGAACCGGCCGAGCAGCTCCTTCTGCAGCACCGCGAAGCGCTCGGGATCGTCCGGCTTGAGGCGCCAGCGCGCGTCGGGCTTCCGGCGGAGGGTGCCGAGGCCGCTGCACGGCGCGTCGACGAGCACGACGTCGGCCCGGCCCTCGAGGTCGGCGATCGCGGCGGCCGCCTCCGGACCGGCCGGCACGGGCCGGGTGCGGAGGTTGTGCACGTGGGCGCGGCGCGCGCGGCGCTTCCCCTCGTCGAGCCGCCCCGGATCCGAGTCGAGGGCGAAGAGATCGCCCTTGTTGTGCATCTCCGCGGCGAGCGCGAGCGCCTTGCCCCCCGCGCCGGAGCAGGCGTCCACGACGAGCTTGCCCGGCCGCGCCCCGCAGGCGAGCGCGATGAGCTGGCTGCCCTCGTCCTGGATCTCGAAGCCGCCGTCCTGGAAGGACGCCAGGGCGAACGCGTTCTGGTGGCCGTCGAGGACGAGCCCCCACGGCGAGAAGCGGGTCGGCTCGGCGCCGACGCCCTCCTCGGCGAGGCGCGCCCGGAGCTTCTCCCGATCGTTCACGAGGAGGTTCGCCCGGACCGTGAGCGGAGCCCGCGCGTTCACCACCTTCGCGAGCGCCCGCGCCTCCTCCTCGCCCCGCTCCGCCACGAGGCGCTCGACGATCCAGCGCGGGAGCGACGCCTCCACCGCGAGCTTCTCCATGGGATCGGCGATGGCCGCGATCCGCGCGTCGCCGCCCTCGAGCCCGGCGAGCGCGCTCGCCTGGACCGCCACGCGGCGCGCCGCCTCGGGGACCGTCGCGCCGCCGGTGCGGACGAGCCACGCGGCGTAGCGCGTGGCGAGGTCGGGCTTGCCGCCGAGGAGCCAGTCGAGCTGCCCCTGGGAGCGGAGGATCCCGTAGACGGCCTCCGCCACGGTGCGACGCTCGTTCGCCCAGAGCTTGCGCTCGCGCCGCAGGACGCGCTCGAGCGCGCGGTCGGCGAGCCAGCCCTGGTCGTGGACGAGGCCGTGCACCTCGAGGACGAGGGCGTCGACGAGGTCGTTGCGGGGCGGGCGGAGGCGGTGCGGCTTGGACATGGAGCCGCGGTTCTACAGGCTCCCGAGCACGTCCGCCACGTGGCCGTCCACCTTCACCTTCGGAAAGACCTTCTCCACCTTGCCGTCGGGGCCGACGAGGACGGTGGTCCGGATCGTCCCCTCGACGGTCTTCCCGTACATGTTCTTCTCGCCCCAGGCGCCCCACGCCTTCTGCACCTTCGCGTCGGGATCGGAGAGGAGCGGGAACGGCAGCTCGAGCTTCTCCTTCCACTTCCGCTGCGCGTCGGGGGAGTCCTTCGAGATGCCCAGCACCGCCACGTCGTGCTTCTCGAACGCGTCGACTTCGTCACGGAAGTCGCTGGCCTCCTGCGTTCAACCCGAGGTGTTCGCCTTCGGGTAGAAGAAGACCACCACGCGCTTGCCCTTGAAGTGCGAGAGCTTCACGACCTCCCCGTTCTCGTCGGGGAGCGCGAAGTCCGGCGCCTTCTTGCCGACCTCGAGTGCCATCGAATCCTCCTCGTCGGAATCACCTACCCCGCCGCGCCGGGGACCGCAGGAGCCCGGGAGGGGAGCGTGGCGGCGCTCATCGGCTAGACTCCCGCCGATGCCGCGCCGGCGCACCCCCGTGAAGCATCCCGCCGTCGCGGCCGCCGGCGGCCCGATCCGCGCGCCGGTGCGCTCCGGGCTCCCCTTCGACTCCGCGCACGCTCCGCGTGCGCTACGCTCAGGGTGGTCGGATTCGGTGCAGCTCGCCTGGGCCCGCGATCGCGACGGGAACAAGCTCCACGTCGCCCGGGTGGATCCGAAGGACCGGCGCGCGCGCGGGCCCTTCACGTGCCTCGGCTGCGGCGAGCCCCTCGTGCCGCACCTCGGCGAGGTCCGCGCCCGGCACTTCGCGCACCTGCCCGGCTCCACCTGCCCGCTCACCGCGCCCGAGACCGCGCTCCACCTCGACGCGAAGGAGCGGCTCCTCGCGCTCTGCGCCGACGCGTTCGGCGGCGTCCGGCGCGTGACCGTGCTCGCCCGCTGCCCCTCGTGCCGGCGCCTCGCCCCGCGCGACCTCGCGGAGGAGGGCGACCGCGCGGAGCCGGAGGGCGCGGTCGGCCTGCTCCGCGCCGACGTGCTCGTCTCCCGCGGCGGTGCCCCGCGGCTCGCGCTCGAGGTGCTGGTCACGCACGCCGTCGAGCCGGAGAAGGAGGCCGCCCTGGCCGCCGCCGGCGTGCCCGCCGTCGAGGTCGACGCGACGGAGGAGTGGGAGCAGGACGGCTCGGAGGGCGTGTCCATCGTGGTCGCCCGGAGCCTCGGCTTCCCGCCCTGCCCGACGTGCGCCGCCCAGGCCCGCGCCGACGCCGACCGGGACCTCGGCGGCGAGGCGGCCGAGATCGCCGAGCTCGAGGCCTACCGGGCGCGCGGCCTCTTCGGCCCGGCCCCGCGGCAGACTGCCGCGTCCGCCCCGACCCAGAGTAGCTCGGGCACGAGCCCAGGCGACCAGCCACTCGCCCCCGGGGACCGCGCCGGCCTCGAGGCCCGGTTCACCTGCCCCGAATGCGGAGGGCGCGCGATCGGCTACGGAGCGCGGATCGCCCGGCATGCCTGTGAGGGGAAGGCCGCCCGCCCCATCGCCTGGCGCGGGTACGATGGCACGGTCGTCGAGCTGTCCTGGTGGCGCCGGCGACGGCCGTGACGCGTGCCGGCGCGTCGGCGCGCTAACCGGGCGTCGCGAGAGCAGAATTTCGGGTCTCGCCGACCCGCTTCCGGCCTTGCTGCGGACGCCCGTCTGTGTTAGATGACCGCCCTCCCGCGCGCCAGGGTGGCCGCGGGCCGCCGGCAGCATCGGCGGACGAAGCAAATACACACACTCCCGAGCAACGGCGCGCTCCGGTGCTCTCCGGTGGAACGGCTCTTCGAAGCGTTCTCCGGGTGTCGAGCGCGCCCGTGGAGTGGCGGACAACAACCGGAGAGAACCATGGAGACGCAGCAGCAGGACCCGACGACTCAGCCGCAGCAGCCCGCCCCCGAGGCGGCCCCTGTCGCCGCCGAGACGACCACGATGGCCGGCGCCCTGAGCCAGGGCGGGACCGCCATCACGATGAAGCAGCTCCTCGAGGCGGGCGTCCACTTCGGCCACCAGACGAAGCGCTGGAACCCGAAGATGAAGCCGTACATCTTCGGCGCCCGCAACGGCATCTACATCATCGACCTGCAGAAGACGGTCGGCCTCGCCCGCAACGCGCTCCGCTTCGTGTCGGACGCGGTCGCGAAGGGCGGCACCGTCCTCTTCATCGGCACGAAGAAGCAGGCCCAGGACGCCATCCGCGAGGAGGCCTCCCGCGCCGGCCAGTTCTTCGTCACGAACCGCTGGCTGGGCGGCACGCTGACGAACTTCAAGACCGTGAAGCAGGGCATCGACCGCCTGAAGACCATCGAGAAGATGGCGGGTGACGGCACCTACGAGCGCCTCCCGAAGAAGGAGGTCGCCCAGCTCGAGCGCGAGCGCGAGAAGCTCGAGAAGAACCTCGGCGGCGTGAAGGAGCTCTCCCGGCTCCCCTCCGCCCTCTTCGTCATCGACACGAAGAAGGAGCACATCGCGGTGCACGAGGCGAACCGCCTCGGCATCCCGGTGGTCGCGGTCGTCGACACGAACTGCGATCCCGAGGGCATCGACTACGTGATCCCCGGGAACGACGACGCGATCCGGTCGATCCGGCTCTTCACTGGCAAGGTCGCCGAGGCGTGCATCGAGGGCAAGGCGCGCTACGGCGCGTGGGTCGCCGAGCACGGCGGCCGCGACGAGCGGCGCGAGGGCGAGGAGGACCGCGACGCGGCCAGCGAGCGCGGCCAGAAGGATCGGCGTGATCGCCGCGATCGCCGTGGCGGCCCGCGCCGCGACCGCGAGCCGCGCGAGGACCGCGCCGCCGCCAGCGCCAACGTCGAGGTGGTCCGCAAGGGCGAGGTGACCGCCGCCCCCGCGGAGGGCGGCGAGGCGGCGAAGCAGTAGGACCGCTCACGGTTTCTAGGATGGAACCGGGGGCGGGCCCGCGTGGCCCGCCCCCATCATTTTACGGAAGAGAACGAAGGGAGCAGAGGACGTGGCCGAGATCAGCGCGAAGATGGTGTCGGAGCTCCGGGAGAAGACCGGCGCCGGGATGATGGACTGCAAGAAGGCGCTCACGGAGGCGGGCGGCGATCCCGCGAAGGCCGAGGAGGTGCTCCGGAAGAAGGGCCTCTCCGCCGCCGCGAAGAAGACCGGCCGCGCCGCCACCGAGGGCGCCGTCGCGAGCTACATCCACATGGGCGGCAAGATCGGCGTCCTCGTGGAGGTGAACTGCGAGACCGACTTCGTCGCGCGCACCGAGGGCTTCCAGGCGCTCGTGAAGGACATCGCGATGCAGATCGCCGCCGCCGCGCCGCTCTACGTCCGCCGCGAGGAGGTCCCGCCCGAGCTCGTCTCGAAGGAGCTCGAGATCGCGAAGGCGCAGATGCGCGAGCAGAAGAAGCCCGAGGCGATCCTCGAGAAGATCGCGCAGGGCAAGCTCGAGAAGTTCTACTCGGAGGTCTGCCTCCTCGAGCAGCTCTTCGTGAAGGACGACAAGAAGAAGATCCAGGACGTCGTGACCGAGGCGGTCGCGAAGATCGGCGAGAACATCCAGGTCCGCCGCTTCGCCCGCTTCGTCCTCGGCGAGGGCCTCGAGAAGAAGCAGGAGAACCTGGCCGAGGAGGTCGCCAAGACCGCCGCGGCGGCGCAGAAGTAACGCCTCGCTTCGCCAGCAGCCAGAAGCCCCGGTCCGCGCACGGCGGGCCGGGGCTTCGTCGTCTTCAGCGTCGCTTCACGCGCCACGTGCCCAGGCGCCCGCGCAGGCTCCCCGCCGCGACGTCGTTTCAGACCGAGAGTTCTACGACTCGGACCGGGCGACCGTTTCGCGACCGGTCACCGCCGGGCAAGTGCCGGATTCAACTGCGCTGTGCCCGGGCACGCTCGGTGCCTCGGCACGCCGCATGACTTCGCCACGCCAGGTGCTCCCGGGGACGACGTACCTCGTCACCCGCCGCTGTGCTCAGCGGCAGTTCCTCCTGAGGCCCTCCAGGGCGACCAACCAGCTCTTCCTGTATCTGCTTGTGGTCGCGGCGCGCCGGTTCGGGATCCAGGTCCACGCATTCTGCGTGCTATCGAACCACTTCCACCTCGTCGTGACCGACCTCGACGCGCGGCTTCCGGCGTTCCACCAGTTCCTCGATGCCCTCGTCGCTCGCGCGGTCAACGCGGCGCTCAGCCGTTGGGAGGCGTTCTGGGCACCGAACAGCTACAGCGCGGTGAAGCTCGTCTCGCCGAGCGACATCGTCGACAAGATCGCGTACGTGCTCGCGAACCCCGTGGCCGCGGGCCTGGTCGGATCCGGCAGCGCGTGGCCCGGCCTCTGGTCCGCACCAGAGTGCATCGGCGGCGATCCGCTCGCGGCGACGCGCCCGAAGCACTTCTTCGACCCGAAGGGCGTGATGCCGGACCAGGTGACGCTCCCGCTCACGACACCGCCCGGGTTCGCTTCCGCCGAGCAGTTCAGGACGGAGCTGCTGCACGCACTCGAGGAGCGGGAGGCGGAAGCGCGGTCCCTTCACTGCGTACGTCGAGGGTTCCTCGGCGTCGCCCGCGTGCTCGCGCAGAAGCCGACGGCTCGTCCTGCGCCGGGCGAGCCCCGCCGGACCCTCAACCCGCGGGTCGCCGGGCGAGACAAGTGGAAGCGGATCGAGGCGCTCGGCCGGCTCGTGGAGTTCGTGAAATCGTACCGCGACGCGTGGGCAGCGCGGCGCGCCGGGGAGGAAGAGGTCGTGTTCCCCGCTGGCACGTACCTGCTGCGCGTTATGCACGGCGTGGCGTGCGCAGCGTACGGTTAGTGCGCCATCGGCATCGCTTCCGGACCTCCCCCACGACAAACACGATCGCGCGCCGGCTCCGCCGTGCTGGGCATCGGTGCGCCTTCGCTCACGGGCACGACTGACGGGTGCCGGGACCCACCTGCTGCGCCACTTACGAATATCGGGGAACTCTCGGTCCGGGCCTCCCACGACACGCCGTGCTGGGCATCGGTGCGCCTTCGCTCACGGGCACGACTGACGGGTGCCGGGACCCACCTGCTGCGCCACTTACGAATATCGGGGAACTCTCGGTCCGGCCTCGGAACTCTCGGTCCGGGCCTCCCGAGTCCCGGGGGGCCATGGCGTGATGGTCTGCGTCGCCTGGTTCCTGAGCCTCGACCTGCGGCGCGTGCCCGAGGCGCCCGCGCAGCCACCCCGCCAACTCCCGGTCCGGGTCTTGAAAAGCAGGAGGGGAGCCGGTCGGAACCGGCTCCCCTCCGTGTCTTCACGATCCCTTCAGCCGACTAGTTCGTCGTGAGGCTGACCGGGATCTCGAGGGCGTTGCCCTGCTTGTCCTTGATGGACCCGCTGAACGTGTACGTCGTGCCCGCCGTGAGGGGCTCCGCGTCGCCCCAGCCCGTGGAGTCCGGGACGCAGGAACGGTAGATGACGATCGACGCGCCCTGCTTCGTCCCGTCCGGCGAGGCCGGGTCGTAGCAGGCGTACCAGGTCGGCGTCTCACCCACGTTCGCGCAGGGCGCGGCGGGCTTCGACTCCGCAACCGTGAGCCAGTTGTTGGCCGGGACGCAGCTCGCCGTGGACTGCTGCACGGTCGCACCGTCCATCAGCTTGTTCAGGATGACGAACACGAGGTAGTTCGCGCTCGCGTCCACCCCGGTCAACGTCCACGGCCCGCCCGGCGTGGCGGGCGCCGTCGCCGTGTTCGGTGGGGCACCGAGGGCCGCGTTCGCCGGGTCGGGGGTGACGACCTGCTGGATCGCGGGCGTGCCGCCGTTCAGGTCGCTGCCGTACGGGTCACACGCGAGCCCCGTCGCGGCCGCGATCGCCAGGACTGCCAGAATGCGCTTGGTCATTGTCGTTCCTCCTGGGGTCGCGCCTAGAAGGACAGGGCGAGGGACAGGCGCAGAGAGAGCGGAGCCTGGATCGCCGTGGTGGCGCGGTCGGTCTTGCCCCAGTTCGGGTTGAGGGTGACGGCGCGGCCGTCGATCGTCTTCAGGTAGGCGAGGTCCGGACAGGCGCCCTTGAGCGACTGGATGGGGTTCGCCGTGCCCGCCGCGCTGTTCTTGCAGTTCGCCGGGATCGTGTGGACGGTATCGAACGTGTAGTCCTGATCGTACGTCAGCGTCTCCTGCGAGTTGAAGACGTTGAAGACGTCGACCCGGAACGCGAGCGCGACCGGCGGACGGATGACGTAGGACACGGCGCCGCCGAGGTCGATGGTGTTGGTCCACGGCGTGCGGCCGGCCTGGCCGCGCGGGATGATGAACGCCTGGCTGGGGCCGTAGTCGTTCACGCCGGCGCCGAGGGCGTTCACCGGCGTACCGGACAGGCCGGTGTACGCGCCGGAGGCCGTCACGTTGAACCGCGGGTTGAGGGTGAAGGTGTACGCGCCGTAGAGCTTGATCTGGTGGGTCTGGTCACCCGGCAGGTAGCCCTTCTTGTTCGCCATGAGCGCGGCGAGGTCGTACTCGGAGGTGATGCCCGGGTCGAGCTGGCCGTCCTCCGGGCGGTACGGACCCGGGTAGTTACCGCGGAGCACCGAGTACGTGTAGCTGGCCTGCGCGAGCCAGCTCTTCGAGAACGACTTGGTCGCCTTGAAGGTCAGGCCGTCGTAGGACCGCTCGGGCGTCGGGAACGTGATCTGGATCGACCGGCCGGTCTGGGGGTCCACCGTGGTCACGAACTTGGAGTTGGAGGTGCGAAGGCCGGTGACCGGATCCACTGGAGCGTTCGGATCGGGGATCGTGCGGTCGCGGCCGGGGTTGCCGATGAAGTACGAGCCGCCGTCGTTCGAGGACATGTCCTCGATGACGTTGCCCTGCCGGCGGGCCTGCCACTCGACGCCGAGCGAGAGGTCCGAGAGGATCTCGTACTCCGCCTGCGCGCCGAACTGGTCGACGAACGCACCCTTCAGCCCGGGGTCGGCGGGGGTGAGCGGCGCGCCCGTGAGCCGGTAGTCGTTGTTCGGGCCGGAGGTGGGCACGATCTGGCAGGTCGAGGCCGTCGGGCCGCCCGGGAAGTTCAGGCCGCGCGGATCGAAGGCACCAGCGGCGCCGTTCGAGAGGTCCGCAGGGAGGCCGCAGCTCTGGCCGTTGAGGGTGTAGCGGAGGCTGATCTCGGAGCCGAAGGCGCGGTCACCCATGTCGAGCGGCATCGCGTAGTAGAAGCGGCCCCACGAGGCGGCGGCCTTGCCGCGGCCGTTGCCCGTGAAGTCCCAGATCGCCTGGACGCGCGGCGACCAGTTGTCCTTGATGTCGAAGCCCGTCGAGTTCGTGAAGGTCAGGTTCTTCATCGACTGGGTCTCGAGGCGGAGACCGTAGTTCAGCGTGACGTTCGGCAGGAAGCTGAACTGCCAGCTGTCCTGCAGGAAGTAGCCGAAGCTGTCGCTCTCGGACTTGTTGGTCGGGTTCGTGCGGGACACCAGCGTCGCGTCGTCGGTGCCGATCACGCCCGTCGTCGGATCCGGCGGGGCGTTGATGATGCCGTACCCGCGGTACGCCGCGAAGTTGCCCGAAGCGCTGGCGCGGTAGTACGCGCCGCCCGAGTACCGCTTCGAGATGTCGTAGTCGAGCCGCTCGAGGTCGATGCCGCCCTTCACGTTGTGCTGGCCGAGGCCGTCGAAGAGGTACGAGGCGGTCGCCTTGCCGTTGTAGCGGTTCGTCGTCCAGTCGAAGATGCCGCCGGAGCCGCCGGTCTGGTAACCGAACACCGGGCAGTCCGCCGCGCCGCAGCCCGGCGCGCTCTCGAACTGGGTGAGCGGCCGCTCCGAGGTCCACTCGATCGTCGGCGTCTGCTGGAGCGGGAGGCCGTCGACCGTCTTCGCCTGCGGCGTGTTGTACGTACCGTACCAGCCGAGCTGGACCTCACCGATGAGCCGCTTGTCGAGGAACTTGCCGGCCCACCGGCCGAGGACGCCGGTCTGGCCGTCGTCCACGTACGCGAAGCGCGCGGACGGCGAGTTGTACATCGCGCCCGCGAAGAAGCCCTGGCGGAGCGAGGTGCGGGAGGACGGCGCGCCCCAGCCGGACACCGTGATCGAGTTCGTCTCGTTGAGGAGGTACGTCAGCTTGCCGACCCACTGGTAGGTCGTGCGCTGGATGGAGTTGTTGTTCGCCAGGCCGGGCAGCTGCTCCTGCAGCGAGTCGCCCGTCGACGTGTTCACGCACTCGCCGTTGTTGCCGGTCGCCGCCGAGCCCGCCGGGCAGTTGCCGGAGGCGTCGGGCAGGATGTTCCGGCGGACGAACCGCTCGTAGTAGGTGCGCTGGATGACCGGCGCGAAGCCGGCGTAGAACCACAGCTTGTCCTTGAGGACCGGGCCGCCGAGCTCGAAGCCCATGTCGAGGCCGAAGGTGCCGGCGCTCGGGTTGGTGCGGTACGCGAGCGCCTCGCCGGACGCGCCGACCGCCTTGCCCTTCGGCTCCACGAGCATGCTCGGCGTGAACGCCGAGAACACCGATCCGTGGAACTCGTTCGAGCCGGACTTGAGGACGGCGTTCAGGATGCCGCCCGTCGCGCGGCCGTACTCGGCCGAGAACGAGCCGGTCTTGACGTCGATCTCCTCGAGGAAGTTGGTGCGGAGCGCCGGCGGGCCGTTCAGCGTGGTGCGCGTGCCGAAGGTCGGGTCGGTCGTGTTGAGGCCATCGACGATGTACTGGTTCTCAGGCGACTGCGCGCCCGCGAAGGAGATGCCGTAGAGGTCGTTGCGCGCGGTCGGGGCGACGACGGCGACCTGCTCGAAGCCGCGGGCCACCGGGATCGACGAGATGAACTCCTTCGAGACGACGGCGCCCGCCTCGGCGGAGCCGACGTTCACGACCGGTGCCGTGCCGGTCTTCACGACCTGCTCCTCCATCTGCACGGCCTCGGGGACCACCGCCATGTTGGCGCGGATGGTCTTGTCCTGGCTCAGGCGGATGTCGGAGCGCGACGCGTCCTTGTAGCCGCCGAGCTGGACCGTGAGGGCGTACTCGCCGGGAGGGAGCAGCGTGATGCGGTAGTTACCGCCGTTGTCCGTCACCGCCGTCTGCTGGCCCTGAAGGCTCGAGCTCGTGGCGATGACGACGGCGCCGGCAACCGGCTTGCCGGTCGAGGCGTCGGTCACGACGCCGATGATCGTACCGGTGGTTTGAGCAGAAGCGACGCCCGCGAACAGGAGCGCGAGCGGCGCGATCCGCAGGAGGCGCAGCAACTTCTTCCTCATGACTTCCTCCAGGGAGAGAGGCACTCAGCCGCAGCCAGAAGGGCAGACGCCCTCGCGGGGGGACTCCGCTCGGACGACCGACCGACGGGTCAATTGGTCGACGGTATTAGGCCCCTGCTGTCAGGAATGTCAAGCCATCGTCAGCTGTTATCGGAGGCCGGCCTTCATATCCCCAGAAGGGTAGAAAACACTCGGAGTCATTGCCGTTTTCCAAAAGGGACTACAGTACGCCGCTTTAGAGTGATGCCAGCGCGCTGGACGGCGCGCGTCAATCCGCGACATGGACGCGAACTCGGCGATGGAGCGACGCCAGATCTTCCGTTCTGGCGCCGCGCGCCGGGCGATCACGGACGCTCCGTGCGCGCGCCGCGCCAGAACGATGGTCAAGTATTGACAAGGGGATGGGGGAACGACTAGGAAGCGAGGCTTCTTTTTCCCTGCTGATTCTGCCGTCAATTCCCGAGCGAGCCGCGATGTTCGACGAGGTCACGAAGCAAGAGGGCGGGAAGCAGGCTGCGAAGCGGGCCGGGTACGTCCTCGGCTCGACCGTGTTCCAGGTCGCCCTGGTCGTCGGGATCATCGCCGCCTCAGCCGCCATCAAGGCGAAGGTGATCGACGAGCCGGTCGTCCCGGTGACGATCGTCCGTCAGGCCGTGCCCCCGCCTCCCCCGCCACCGCCCGCGCCGCCTCCCGCCGCCCGGAAGCGCCCGCCCTCGGACAAGCCGAAGACGGACCTCCCGAAGCCGCCGCCGCCGCAGGCCCTCCTGCAGCCGAAGGAGGTCCAGGAGCAGATGAAGGCGCCGGATCCGAACGAGCCGCCCGAGCCGGAGTACGACTACGGCGACGCGGCGTCGGGCGAAGGCGTCGTCGGCGGCGTCGTCGGTGCCGCTCCGGCGCAGCAGAACCAGATCGAGGACGCGCCGGCGTTCGCCACCGCCGGCTACAAGAAGCCGCAGATGGCGCAGCCGGGCTGCGTCCAGAGCTCCGTCCGCGTGCCGCGCGAGCTCGCCGGGTTCGTCTCCGGACCGGTCCAGGTGAAGTTCGCGGTCGGCAAGGACGGCCAGCCGAGCCGGTTCGAGACGCTCACCTCCGTGCCGGACAAGCGCATCGCCGACGAGATCTGGAAGGCCGTCCAGTCGTGCAAGTGGGTCCCCGGCGCCGACGCCCAGGGCCGGCCCACGTCGATCTGGGTGATCCTCCCCATCCGCTTCACCGGCGGCTAGCCGCCGCGCAAAGGATCCGCAGCTCCCGTCTTTCGTTTCCCCAAGGAGATTCTCGATGTCGCTCCCCCTCGTAGACGTGATCCACCAGCTGGCGCTGACGCAGAACGCGCCCGAGGCCGTGTCGTTCGACCTCGTGCACATGTGGAAGACGATGGGCCCGTTCGCGAAGTTCATCGCGGGCGTCCTCGCCGTCATGAGCATCTACTCGCTCGGCGTCATGGCGGAGCGGCTCGTCACGTTCGCGCGCGCGCAGAAGGCGTCCCGCCAGTACGCGGCGGCGCTCCGCGACCTGCTCCCCTCCGCGAAGTTCGCGGACGCCGTCGAGCTCTCCCGCAAGCTGAAGCGCGGCCACCTGCCGAAGGTGCTCGGCCTCGCGATCGAGGAGTACAGCCGCGGCGTCGAGGCGCTGAAGCACGCCGGCCCGCGCGACGTCGGCAACTTCGACGTGATCGCCGCGGTGAACCGCGCCGTGGAGCGCAGCTCGCTCCGCACCGTGAACGATCTCCGCCGCGGCCTGGGCGCGCTCGCCACCGTCGGCTCGACGGCGCCGTTCGTCGGCCTCCTCGGCACCGTCGCCGGCATCATCACCGCGTTCCAGGCGATGGCCGCCACCGGCTCCGGCGGCCTCGGCTCCGTCTCGGCCGGTATCGCCGAGGCGCTCGTGACGACGGCGTTCGGCCTCCTCGTCGCGATCCCCGCCGTGATGATGTTCAACTACCTCACGAACCGGGTCGAGGACATGCAGGTCGACATCACCGACTCCGCCACCGAGCTCCTCGACTTCTTCATGAAGGAAGGCCGCGAAGGGTCGAAGTAGCGCCGCTGCCGGTACGGCCCGAGCGAGGAGACCTGAGCGATGTCCATGGACGTTGGTGGCAAGGGGGTGAAGAGCGAGATCAACGTGACGCCGCTCGTCGACGTCGTGCTGGTCCTGCTCATCATCTTCATGGTCATCACGCCGATGCTCCAGCGCGGGAAGCCGGTCGTCCTCCCGGACGCGCGGCACGTCTCGGCGCTGAAGCAGGGCGGTGACCCGATCCTCGTGTCGGTGACCCGCGACGGGAAGATCTGGATCGACAAGGACGAGGTCTCGAAGGAAGACCTCGCGAACATGCTCGGCATCCAGATGCAGGTGCACCCCGGCGCGCCGGTGCTCGTGAAGGGCGACCGCGACGTCGAGTACAAGACGATCCGCGAGATGGTCCTCGAGATCTCGAAGACCCACCTCCTCGGCGTCTCCCTCGCCGCCACGCAGATCAAGGAGAAGTAGCCATGGCGATGGGGCTCGGGTCCAAGCGACCCGTCACCGACATCAACGTCACGCCGCTCATCGACGTGGTGCTCGTGCTGCTCATCATCTTCATGGTGCTGACGCCGCTCGCGGAGAAGCAGAAGTTCCTCCGCGTCCCGGACTTCCAGCCCGACGTGCAGCCGGTGCCGCCGGACGCGGTCCCGCCGGATCAGACCGTCCTCACCGTCCTCAAGAACGGCCACGTCCTCCTGAACAAGCAGGAGATGACGGTCGAGGACGCGATGCAGCGGCTCCACGTCGCGTACGATGGGCGGCCCTCGAAGGTCCTCTTCTTCAACGCCGAGGACGCGGTGAAGTACGACCAGGCCGTGCGCGTGCTCGACGCGGCGCACGGCTCCGGCGTGAACACCATCGGCATGATGACGGACGCGCCGATCACGGCGGCGGCCGGCGTGCCGGCAGAGCCGCAGTAGCCGCGCGCCCAGGAGCGCGAGGCACCGGGGCCGGCTCGCGAGAGCCGGCCCTTCGTGTTTCTACCCCGGCGGCAGCCGCGCGAGCACGGCCTCGAGCTCGCGCGGGAGCGGGCTCTCCGCGGCGACGCGCCCGCCCTCGGGCGCGTCGAACGCGAGCCGCGCCGCGTGCAGGAAGTGGCGCTCGAGGCCAGGGAGCGCCGCCGCCGGGCCACCGTAGAGCACGTCGCCCGCCACCGGGTGCCCGAGCAGCGCGAGGTGGGCGCGGATCTGGTGCATGACCCCGGTGGTGATCCGGACGCGCAGCAGCGTGTGCGCCGCGAACCGGCGCTCGGGCTCGTAGAAGGTCTCCGCGGGCCGCGGCTTGAGCCCCTTCGCGAGCAGCCGGTCCTCGGCCTCCGCGTCCGGCGCCGCGACGACTCGGCCGCCGCGCTGCGCGAGCGGCGCGGAGGAGACCCCCCCCGCGGCGAGCCGGCCGGCGACGAGGGCGCGGTACACCTTCTCGACCGTGCGCGCCCGGAGCTGCGCGTGCAGCGCCTCCCAGGCCTCGGGATCGCGCGCGAACAGGACACACCCGCTCGTCTCGAGATCGAGCCGCTGGACGGCGCCCCCCTCCCGCGGATCCGGCGAGGCCGCGGCGCACTCCGGGTACCGGGCCGCCACCGCGTTCGCGAGCGTGCCGCCCTCCCCGGGCGCGAGCGGGTGGACCGCGATCCCGGCCGGCTTGTCGACGACCACGAAGCGGGGCGCCTCGAGGACGACCGCGAGCGGCGCGTCCGGCTCGGGCGCGGGCGGGCCGGCGGGCTCCTCCACGTCGAGCTCCACGAGCGCGCCGGGAGCGGCGGGATCGCTCGCCCGCGCGCGCCGGCCGCGGACGCGCACCTCTCCCAGGGCGAAGGCGCGCTTCACCGCGGCGCGGCCGAGGCCGAGCGCGTCGGCGAGGGCGCGGTCGAGCCGCCCCTGCGCGGTGAGCGGCAGCCGGATCTCGCGTTTCACGCTCCGTCCTCTCTCCCGCGCCCCATGGCACGGGCGCTCCCGGCGGCCCGGGCAGTGCCCGGTGACCGTCGCCGTCGCCACTCTTGGACCGTGGTGCGGCCGTTCCGCGGAGCCCCAACTGGAGATAGACGACCCGATCGGCCGACCGCAAGGGCCAACTGGGAGCGCACGGATTACATGAAGCTGGAAGGATCTGCGGCGCTTCACGTCGCGTGAGGAGCACCATGCCGAGGACGCTCGAGCTGCCCGTGACCGCCGAGGCGATCCGCGAGCTCCGCGTGGGGGACGAGGTCCGCGTGCACGGGCGGATCATCACCGCCCGCGAGGCGGCGCACCGGTGGCTCGCCCGCACCGACGAGCCGATGGTCCGCGCCTGGGCGGACGGTGGCCTCGTCTACCACTGCGGGCCGGTGGTGGCGCGCGATCCCGCGACCGGCGCCTGGCGCTTCGTCGCGGCCGGGCCGAGCGCCTCGCTGCGCATGGAGCCCTGGGAGGCGGACGTCCTCGCGCGCTACGGGCTCCGCGCCGTGCTCGGCAAGGGTGGCATGGGCCCGCGCACGCGGGACGCGCTGCAGAGGCACGGCGCCGTGTACCTCCACGCCGTCGGCGGCCTCGCGGTGACGCTCGCGCGTCACGTGACGCGCGTCCTCGGCGTGCACCTCCTCGACGAGCTCGGGATCACCGAGGCGGTCTGGCACGTCGAGGTCGCGGACCTCCCCGCCGTCGTCACGATGGACGCGCACGGCGACGACCTCCATGCGCCGCGCGAGGCCGCGGCGCCGGCGGAGCCGGCGTAGGGTCTCAGGGTCGCGCCGCCCGCCGCGTCCGCATGCGCGCGAGCCCGTAGAAGAGCTGCTTCTCCGTGTAGACCTTCCGCGCCCCCTCATTCGCGGCGCGCGACGAGCCGGGCCGCTCGAGCCACATCCGCGCGCGCACGACGCCCTCGTGGCCGAAGGGCGCGAGGATCTCGGCGGGCGCGACCGCCAGGTACCGCCGCAGGAGTGCGCGGATCTTCCGGTTGTACCGGGAGCGAGGCAGCCGCGCGTGGCGGCGGCCGCGGTGGAGCGTGCCGTCGAAGCGGTTCGACGCGTGGTAGAGCTCGTGGAGGATGGTCGCGATCCGCTCCTCCGGCGTCGACGCGAGGAACCAGAGCGGACGGAGCGTGACGACGTAGAGGATCCGGCGACCCTTCACGCGGATGACCGGTCGCCCGGTCTGCGAGCGGCCCGTCCCGTGCGCCGGCCGGATCGTCGCGCGCGAGCTCCGCCGCGCCTCCCCGGCGACGACGAGCACGCGAGACGCGCGGACGTGCTCGAGCTCCGGCACGCGCGCCGCGACGTCGCGGACGAGCCGCTTCACCGCCAGCGTGACGTTCAGGCGCTGGGCCATCGCGGCGAGCATCGCCCGGGATCGCCACTGCCACAAGAACGTACCTGCCGAGTCGAGCTAGCACCTTGGGGGCGGCTTGAACGCCCCGCGGGGGGCCGCTAGCATGCCGGGCCGTGTCCATCCTCGTCGCGCTCGCCGTCGCGGTCCTGACCATCAACTTCGTCCGGTGCCAGAAGACCGAGCGAGCGCTCGCCGCGGAGGTCGCGGCGCTCGGAGAGCGCGTCCGCGAGCTGCAGACGCGCGTCGACGCCGCCGAGGCGGACGTCGCGCACGCCGTCACGCAGGGTGACATCGCGGAGAGCCTCCTCCTCGAGAAGGGCATCGCCGACGAGGAGGACATCGAGGCCGTGCGGCGCCGGTTCGGCGACGCCGACGCGACGGCGACGGCGGACGCCGGCGGCCGGGACGGCGAGCTGCACTAAGGGCGGCGCTTCGGGGGCGCGCGCCTGGCGCCCGCCGAGGCACGACGGCCGGTCGCTGCTGCGCCCCTCCCCCGCTTCGCGGGGGCCCGCGTGCTGCCGCCCCGCCCCTTCGGCGCGCGCCGCGGCTTCTCGCGCTCGACCACCTCCGCCGCGGCGCCTGGCGCGCGCGGCTCGAACCGCGGCTTCTCGGGGTGCTTCCGGTAGACGAGGACCGTCCGGCCGAGGATCTGCGCCACCTGCGCGCTGGACTCCTCGCCGAGGCGATCGGCGACCTCGAACCGATCCTCCGGGCTCTCGGTCCCGATCTTCACCTTCACGAGCTCGTGCGCGAGCAGCGCCTCGTCGAGCTGGCGGAGGACGGGCTCGGTGAGACCTTCCTTGCCGACCTGCACGATCGCGGAGAGGTGGTGGCCCGCCGCCCGCAGCGTCTTGCGGAGCTTGGACGACGGCATGAGGGCACGCTTCTTCGGGTTCGTCGGTGCGGGCATGGGCTCCTGCGGGGAGGTCACTTCTTCAGATACTTGAGCTCGCGAAGCAGCTCGGCGTGATCCGGGGCCACGTGGAGCCCGCGGCGGAGGTGCCGCTCGGCGCCGGCCGCGTCCCCGGCGAGCTTCGCCATCTGGGCGAGGAACAGATAGCCCGGCACGCACATCATGTTCTTCCGGAGGGCCGCCTCGATGGCGGCCGCGCTCTCGGCGTGCTGCCGCTTCTTGTCGGACGCGAGCAGGAAGTGGCACCACGCGAGCCAGATCCCGAACTCGGCCTCGTCGGGGTTCAGCTTCAGCGCCTCCTCGAGCTTCGCCCGCGCCTCCTCGTAGCGGCGCCCCTTCACGAGGAGCGTGGCCGTCTGGAACACGTTCTCCGCGTGGAGGATGTTCATCACGTCGACGTTGGCGGCGCCGCCGGAGGCGAGCTCCTGGACGTAAGCGGCGCGTCGTCCATCGTCGGAGAGGACGCTCCACGCGTCGCTCACCCTCGCGAACACGTCCGCGCAGAGGTTCCTCACCTCGGGCGAGGCGGTGCCCGGCACCGCGTCGGGGTGGTACAGCTTCGCGAGCTGGAAGTAGGCGATCTTCACCTGCGCCGGCTGGGTGTCGCGCTTCACCCCGAGCACCTCGAAGTGGTCCTTGCCGGCGAGCTTCGCGATCATCGCCTGCAGCGCGGCGGGGTCGAGCGACGGCGGGGTCGCCGGCCTCGGCGCGGGGGTCACGGTCGGCCTCGGCGCGGGCGTGACGGCCGGCCTCGGCGGCGCGGGCGTGACGGCAGGCCTCGGAGCGGGCGTGGCGGCAGACGTGGGCGCGGAAGCGACCGCGGGCCGCGGCGGTGCCGGCTCCGCTGCGTGCGCGGCGGCCTTCGCGGGAGCTGCGGCGGGCGCGGCCGGCGGAGGGGGCCCGCTCGGAGCCGTCGGGGGCGGCGGCATGGCGGCGGCCGGCGGCGGCGCGACGCCCTTCCGGACCGCGCCGAACGCCGCGAGGTCGAGCTCGGCGAGGAGGAGCGCCACCCTCAGGATGGTCGCGGCCTCGGCGGGATGGCCGGTGGCGATCTCGGCGGGGCTCCGCGCGCCGTCGAACAGCGCGGCGGCGCGGGCCTCCTGTGGCGTGAGCCGGAGGTCCTCGATCAGGACGCGCCCTGCGACCCTCGAGATCGCCCGCGCCTCGCGCTCGCCGAGGCGCCGCTTCACCGCCCCAACGTCGAGGCTGCGCACCGCGGCGCCGAGCGCCGCGAACGGAGCGCCGAGCGAGAACCCGGAGGGCGGCGGCGGGATCCCGGGCTCCCAGGAGAACGCCCCCGCCTCCGCCGCGAGCGCGCGGGCGACGAGCGCCGCCCGGTGCTCGTGGAGCAGCCCGGCGACGTCGCCGGGGGGCACGAGGCCGGCGGCGATGAGGGCGCCGGCGAGATCGCCGCCCGCCGCGGGACGCGCGCCCTCCGCCTGCACGAGCTTCTCCGGCGTGAGGACGCCCTTCCGGACGAGGAAGCGGCCCAGATCCTCCGCGGGATCGGACGACGCGACGTGCACGACGGCGCCCTTCTTGAAGACGAGCGCGTACGACCGCCCCTCCGGCGCAACGGTCAGGCGGCCGCTCGCGACGGTCGCGGCGGCGAGCCCGAAGAGCCGGAGCGCCGAGTCGGTCTCGAGGCGTCCCTGCAGCGAGAGCCCGGCCGCGATCGCCGCGTCCGCGCCGACCTGGCGCGCGGCCATGCCGTACGACGCGACGGGTGCGGCGGGCGGCGGCGGGGGCCGCGGCTCCGGCGGCGGCCGGACCTGCGCCGGCGGCCTGTAGCCCTCCGGGACGCGGTCGAGCTTCGGCGGCGCCGCCGGCGCCGCCGCCGGACGGGGCCGGGGCGGCGTCGGCGCGGGGGGCTTTCCGGCGGAGTCGCTCAAGCGACGGCTACAGTACCACCGTCTCCCGGTACTCGCCGTAGACCTCGCGCAGCGCGTCGGAGATCTCGCCGAGCGTCGCCTCGGCCTTCACCGCGGCGAGGAAGAGGGGCATCAGGTTCTCGCTCCCCTTCGCGCCGGCGCGCACGGCGTCGAGCGCGGACTTCACGCCCGCCTGGTTCCGCGACTTCCGGAACGCCTGCAGCCGCTCCACCTGGCGCGTCTCGAGGGCCGGGTCGACCTTCATGACCGGGACCGGCGGGTCGTCGGACTTGAAGGCGTTGACCCCCACCACCACCTGCTCCTTCGCCTCCACCTGGCGCTGCCAGGCGTACGCGGCCTCCTGGATCTCGCGCTGCACGTAGCCCTTCGAGATCGCGTGGACCATGCCGCCCATCTCGTCGATCTTCCGGATGTACGCCTCCGCGCGGCCCTCGATCTCGTCGGTCATCGCCTCGATGGCCCACGAGCCGCCGAGCGGGTCGATGACGTCGGCGACGCCGGACTCGTTCGCGATGATCTGCTGCGTCCGGAGCGCGATCCGCACCGAGTCCTCGGTGGGGAGCCCGAGCGCCTCGTCGCGGGAGTTGGTGTGGAGGGACTGCGTGCCGCCGAGCACCGCCGCGAGCGCCTGGATGGTGACGCGGACGATGTTGTTGTCCGGCTGCTGCGCGGTCAGCATCGAGCCCGCGGTCTGCGTGTGGAACCGCAGCATCATGGAGCGCGGGTCCTTCGCCTTGAAGCGCTCCTTCATGATGCGCGCCCAGATCCGGCGCGCCGCGCGGAACTTCGCGACCTCCTCGAGGAGGTTGTTGTGCGCGTTGAAGAAGAAGCTGAGCCGGCCCGCGAAGGCGTCGACGTCGAGGCCCGCCTTCACCGCGGCGTCGACGTACTGGATGCCGTCGGCGAGCGTGAACGCCACCTCCTGCACCGCCGTCGAGCCCGCCTCGCGGATGTGGTACCCGGAGATCGAGATCGGGTTCCACTTCGGCATCACCTTCGCCGTGTACGCGAAGATGTCGGTGATGATCCGGAGCGACGGCTCGGGCGGGTAGATGTACGTGCCGCGCGCCGCGTACTCCTTCAGGAGATCGTTCTGGATCGTGCCCTGGAGGTCGGCCGGCGCCGCGCCCTGCTTCTCCCCCACCGCCTGGTAGAGGGCGAGGAGGATGCCCGCGGTCGAGTTGATGGTCATCGACGTCGAGACCTCGCCGAGCGGGATCCGATCGAAGAGGACCTCCATGTCGCGGATCGAATCGATCGCGACGCCGACCTTGCCGACCTCGCCGCGGGCGCGCGGGTGGTCGGAGTCGCGCCCCATCTGCGTCGGCAGGTCGAACGCGACGGAGAGGCCGGTCTGGCCCGCCTGGAGCAGGTAGCGGTAGCGCTTGTTGGACTCCTCCGCGCTGCCGAAGCCCGCGTACTGGCGCATCGTCCAGAAGCGGCCGCGGTACATCGTGGACTGCACGCCGCGCGTGAAGGGGTACTCGCCCGGCAGGCCGAGGCGATCCTCGAGGCCGGGCTTCACGTCGTGCGCGTCGTAGACGGGCTCCTCGCGAATGCCGCTCGTCGTCTCGAACTTCGCCCGCCGTTCGGGGGCCTTCTTCACGGCCTTCCCGTAGGTCCCCTCGAGCCAGCGCTGCTTCTTCTCGTCGGCCATGTGCCTCTCCCGTCACCGTGGTGAGCGCCGCCGCCTCGCGCGTCGCGGGGGTCGCTCCCGAAAGAACTTCGTCGCTACTCGACCGCGCAGAGCTTCGCGTTGCCCTCCACGGTCTGGCCCTCCTGGACGTGCACCTCGACCACCTTGCCGTCCTTCGGGCTCTTCATCTCGTTCTCCATCTTCATGGCCTCGACGACCACGAGCCCCTGCCCCTGCCTCACGTCGTCGCCCGGCCTCACCAGCACCTTCACGATGCGTCCCGGCATCGGAGAGGTGACCGTCTGCTTCCCCGCGATGGTGAACCGCGCGGAGGCGCGGCGCATCCTGAGCTTCCGCTCGTCGAGGATCTCGAGCGGGAACACCGAGTCGTTCACGCGGACGTGCACCTTCGCCCCGCGCTCGTCGAGCGTCGCGGTGTAGCTCTGGGTGTCGACGATGAGCGAGAGGGTGCCGTAGTCGTGCTTGAACGCGTCGACGACGTGCACCCGGTCGCCGATCCGGACCTCGTAGAGGCCCGGGCCCTGCTGCGTCACCTGGACGGTCGCCTCGCGGCGCCCGCCGTCGAGGAGCGCGACGTACGTGGTCATCCCGTCCCTCCGCGGAGGCTGCGGAAGCGCCCGAGGCGCGCCCACGCCGAGCGCGCCGCCGTCGCCTCGCCGCCGCGCGCGGCGGACGCCTCGGCCTCGTCGTGGTCCCGCTTGTAGGCGGACACCGCGGCCGCGATGAGCGCGACCTGCTCGAAGCGCGGGTCGGGCGGAGACACGAGGTCCTTCTCGTACGTCGCGCAGAAACCGGTGTCGTAGTCGCCGGACCGGAACGCGGGGTGCTCGAGGGCGGCCATGAGGTACGGGATGTTCGTGGTGATGCCGTGGACCGTGTACTCGCCGAGCGCGCGGAGCAGCCGGTCGATGGCCTGCGGGCGCGTCGGCGCCCACGCGATCACCTTCGAGATCATCGGGTCGTAGTACGGGGGCACCACCCAGCCCCCGTAGACGCCGGAGTCGTCGCGGACGCCGGGCCCGCCGGGCACGCGCAGGTAGGTGATCTTGCCCGGGCTCGGCATGAACCGGCGCGCCGGGTCCTCGGCGTAGACGCGCGCCTCGATGGCGTGGCCGCGGCGGACGACCTCCTCCTGCGGGAGGATCCGCTCGCCCTGCGCGACCTCGATCTGCATCCGGACGAGATCGAGCCCGGTGAGCATCTCCGTCACCGGGTGCTCCACCTGGATCCGGGTGTTCATCTCGAGGAAGTAGAAGCTCCGGGTCGCGTCGACGAGGAACTCCACGGTGCCGGCGCCGCGGTACCCGACCGCCTTCGCGGCCTTCACCGCGACCTCGCCCATCGCCTGCCGCATCCGCTCGTCCAGGATGCAGCTCGGGCTCTCCTCGATGACCTTCTGGTGCCGCCGCTGGACCGAGCACTCGCGCTCGCCGAGCGAGACGCCGTTCCCGTGGTCGTCGCAGAAGACCTGGATCTCCACGTGCCGCGGGCGCTCCAGGAACTTCTCGACGTACAGGCGGTCGTCCCCGAACGCGCCCGCCGCCTCGCGGCGCGCCGACTGCCAGAGCGAGGCGAGGTCCTCGGCGCGGTCGCACCGCTTCATGCCCTTGCCGCCGCCGCCGGCGGCCGCCTTGATCATCACCGGGTAGCCGATGCGATCGCAGAACGCCCGCGCCTCGGCCTCGTCGGCGATGGGCCCCGGCGATCCCGGCACGATCGGCACGCCGGCCGCCTCCACGTTCCGGCGGGCGGTGGTCTTCTCGCCCATGGCGTCCATCGACGCCGGGGGCGGGCCGATGAACGTGATGCCGGCCCGCTCGAGGGCGCGGGCGAGGTCCGCCTTCTCGGAGAGGAACCCGTATCCGGGATGAACGGCGTCCGCGCCGGTCCGCCGGGCCGCGGCGACGATCCGGTCCACGACGAGGTAGCTCTCCCGCGCCGGCGACGGCCCGATGTGCACCGCCTCGTCCGCCTTCCGGACGTGGAGCGCGCCGCGATCCGCCTCGGAGTAGACCGCAACGGTGGAGAGCCCCATCTCGCGACACGTGCGAAGGACGCGGACCGCGATCTCGCCGCGGTTCGCCACCAGCACCTTCCTGATCGGCCTCTTGGAGCTCATCCTGGATCGCGCTGGAACCGCCGAGGGCCCGCCACGATACCCGCGGCCCTGGGCTCGGTAAAGCGGATCTCCCACATCGACCCCACCAGTCGCCGACGGGTCGGACGCGTCGAGCAGAGCGCTGACGCGCGGCGTCGCGAGCGCCCGATCGCGGGCATCGCGCAGGTGCATCGACCGGCGAATCGGCCGTGGCGCCCCCGGGCAGGCCGGGGGGTTCCACGCGGGCTCCCTCGCCCCCACGATCCCGGGGCATGTCCGAGGAGGATCTGGTCCGTCACGAGCCCGCGCGCAGCGAGGGCGAGGGTGAGGTCGCGCCGCGCGCCGGGATCGCGGACGCGGTCGAGCGCCTCCTGTCCGTCGAGCCCGAGGAGCGCGCCCTCCGGCGGCTCGTGTCGACGCTCGCGGACGCGGTGCCGGTGGCGGACTCGGCGCTGCTGCTCCTCAGGCACGGCGAGCGGCTCGAGATCGCCGCCTCCGTCGGCCTGGACGAAGCGACGCCCGAGGTGGTCGTGGAGGGCTTCGGACGTCGCGCCGCCGAGGGCGAGGCGGTCGTGATCTCGGCCGATCCGGGGGCGCCCTTCCCGCCCGGGACCCGCTGCGGCGCCGGCGCGCGCATCGCGACGGCGGAAGGACCGGCGGCGCTCCTCCTCGGGAGCCGCAGCGCGTCCGCCTTCGAGGCCGAGGCGCTCGCGCTGCTCCGGATCGCGGCGGACCGAGCCGCGCTCTCCCTCGAGCGCAGCCGGCTCGAGCGCGAGCGCGCCGCTGCCGCGGAGGAGGCGAGCCGTGCGCGGGAGGAGATGGACTCGCGCCGGAAGGCGGTGGACTTCATCCTCGGGATCGTCGGGCACGACCTCCGCAACCCGCTCGGCGCGATCCACATGTCCGCGGCGCTCATGCAGAAGCGTGGCGCGCTCGAGGGCTGGCAGGCGCGCGCCATCGAGCGGATGCGCTCGTCCGCCGGGCGCATGGGCCGGATCATCGCGGACCTGCTCTCGTACACGCGCACGCGGCTCGGGAACGGGATCCCCATCGATCGCCGCCCCGCGCGCCTCGACGACATCGCGAAGCGGCCCGTCGACGAGCTCCAGGCCGGGAACCCGGACCGCGCCATCGCGCTCGAGGTCCAGGGCGACCTCTCGGGCGAGTGGGATCCCGATCGCCTCGAGCAGGTGGTCTCGAACCTGGTCTCGAACGCCATCGACCACGGCGACGCCCAGACGCCGGTCCGGGTCGAGCTCGCCGGCGACGGCGAGGCGTGCCTGCTCCGCGTCGCGAACCGCGGTCCGCCGGTCCCGCCCGAGGTGCTGTCGCACCTCTTCGAGCCCTTCTCGCGGCCGCCCGAGGAGAAGAGCCGGAAGGGCTCCGGCCTCGGCCTCGGCCTCTACATCTCCCGCGAGATCGTCCGCGGGCACGGCGGCGAGATCAGCGTCGCGTCCGGCGAGGAGACCGTGATCACCGTCCGCCTGCCGCGCCGGGCGCCGTCGCCCGCGCCGACACCGGCCTGATCGCGCGCGGGACGCGCCTCGCTCACCGCGCCGAGCGGAAGAGCTCGCCGAGGTCCCCGGGGAGCCGCGCCGCGACGGCCTCGGCCTCCTCGGGCGCGAGCACCGCGCGCGCCGCGGCGAAGACCGCGCGCACGTACAGCGCTGCGGCCCGCGGCGGGTGCTGCAGCAGCCTGGAGACCTCGAGGACGTACTCGGCGGCGCTGGCCGGAGCCCGGACGTGCGCGTTCAGGTTGAGCTCACCCTCGCGGATCTCGGTGGGTAGCGGGAAGGGCAGGCGGGCGAGCAGGACCTCGAGCGGGGGTCCGTCGAGGGCGCCGCGAAGCGGGCAGAGCACCGCGAGCAGCACCTTCTGGAGATCGACCTCGGAGCCGAGCCGGGCCTCGAGCGTGTCGACCAGGCTCGCGTGCGGCCGGACCGGAACCCACTCCGCGCGGGCATCGAGCTCGGCGGGGCCGAGCGCGCCGGGGGCGCTGCCGACGGCACCGTCGACGGCGTACGTGTGCGTGATGGGCATGCCCGCAAGGTGGGGCGCCGGCGGGCGCGCGGCACGGACCGCGCGGGCCCCTCGACGCCTCCGGCCGCCGCGTCAGGCGCGGGCGGTCGCGGGCGCGCGGGGTGCCGGCCGGTGCTCCTCGGGCAGCGCGGCCGTGATCGCGGCGCGGGCGGCCTCCCGGAGGTCGTCGACCGACGGGTGCGCCGCGGGGTCGATGGGATCGAGCACCGTCACTCGCGCGTCCATGCGCTGCCGCAGCACGAGCCCGTGCTTCGGGAGCGCCTCGGACGTCCCGGTGACCACGACCGGGATCACCGGGACGTTCGCCTCGAGCGCGAGGCGGAACGCGCCGTCCTTGAACGCCTGGAGCCGTCCGTCCTTCGAGCGGGTGCCCTCGGGGAAGAGGAGCACCGGCGTGCCGCGGGCGAGGTGCGCGCGGCAGTGCTGCATCATCTTCCGGATCGACTCCCGGTCGCCGCGCCAGATCGGCACGTAGTCGTTGATCCACATGTTCCAGCCGACGAACGGGATCCGGAACAGCTCCGCCTTCGCCACCCACTTGAACGGCCGGAAGAGCGCGTAGAGGACGAGGATGTCGAGCAGCGAGAGGTGGTTCGCGACGAGCACCGCCGGCCCGTTCCACGGCAGCTTCTCGCGCCCGGAGACCCGCACGCGCCAGAGCGGGTTCGCGACGACGTAGAAGCTCCCCCACGCGCAGGACCAGAGGTGCGACGCGATCCGGCGCCGGTCGAACGCGACCGTGACGAGCCACACGACGAGCGCGACCGCGAACAGGAGCGGCAGGGTGAGGATGAAGAAGGCCCAGTAGACGACGGAGAACGCCCGGAGCACGGGCGCATCCTCCCGCCGAGCCGCCCATCCCGCAAGGGGACGGCGCCCCGGCGCCGGGCGGAGGTTGACGACGGAAACCCGACGGTTACAGATGGTGCGATGGCGTCCGGCCGCTTCGCGATGGCGGTGCACGCGCTCGCGGTGCTCGCGCAGTCCGACGAGGGCTTCCCGTCGGCGTTCGTCGCGTCCTCGGTGAACACGCACGCGGTGTTCCTCCGCCGGATCCTGCGGGACCTCGTGAGCGCCGGGCTCGTCACCGCGCGCGAGGGGCGGACGGGCGGCTACCGGCTCGCCCGGCCGGCGCGCGCGATCACGCTGGCGGACGTGTACGCCGCCGTCGAGCCCGAAGGTCCGCTCGCGCCCTCGCCCGCCGAGCCGAACGCGCGCTGCCCGGTCGGCGCCGGCATGCGGAGGGCGTTCGCGGCGACCGCCGCCGAGGCGAAGAACGGGCTCCTCGCCGCGCTCGCGGCGCGGACGGTCGAGGACGTGTCGCGGCGGGCGCTCCGCGCGGGGCGGAAGAAGGAGCCGGCCCGGCGCGCCAGGCGGGCCTGACGCCCTTCGACTCCGCGGCGCTGCGCGCCGCTACGCTCAGGGCGAACGGGAGAAGACCGGGCGCCTCGGGGCGAACGGGATCAGCCGGGCGGGCGCCTCGGGGCGAACGGGATCAGCCGGGCGGGCGCCTCGGGGCGAACGGGATCAGCCGGGCGGGCGCCTCACGGCGCGACGCGCGCCTCGGGCGCCTGCGCGACCGCCTCCAGGATCCGGTAGAGGCCGAACTTCGGCAGGTGCATGTAGCCCGCCCAGGCCGCGCCGGCGAGGAGCCCGTCCGCGAGCCAGTCGGCGAGCCACTCCGAGGCGAAGCGGGCCTCGCGCTGCTTCAGGCCCGCGCCGCCCTCGCGCGCCCAGCGCCGGTTGTACCGTTCGTGAACGCCGACCGGCGGCGCGAGCACGAGCGGGATCCCGAGCGCGCCGTAGAACGTGAGCTCGGACGGCTTCGTCCAGAGGACGTCGGTGCGGGCGAGGAGCGCGTTGAAGCGGGCGTAGTAGTCGGGGAAGCCGCGCGCGGCGAGGATCTCGACCCCCGCCCCGACGAGCGCCTCCATCCCGGCGCGGTGGAGCGCCTCGCGGAACCGGGCCTCCACCTCGGGCCGGACGCCGGCGACGAGCGCGATGCGCAGCCGGCCCGCCTCGACGGCGCCCCGGAACCCCGGCAGGAACGCCTCGGCCATGCCGGCCTGGGCGCCGGCGCCGCCCACGGCGAAGGTGAGCAGGGCGGGCCGACCCTCCTCCTCGCGCGGGAGCGCGCCGAGGAAGTGCGCGAGCTCCTCGGGGACGGAGCGGCGGAACTCGCCGGAGGGATCGAGCCGGACGAGGCGCGCGGCGAGGTTCCGCTTCAGCGTCGGAAGCCCGGGCCCGCCGACGAGCGCGTCGGGGAGCGGGAAGCCGGTGAAGGTGATCCGCTCCGGCGGGACGCCGTACGCCTGGAGCCGCCGCGCCGCGCGGCGGGTCGGGACGAGGTACCGGATCCGCGTGCGCGACGGCTCGAGCGGCGCCCAGATCCGGTTGATGTCCGAGTCCGTCACGACGCAGAACACGCGGTCGAGGCCGGCGCGGTCGGCGACGATCGCCGGCGAGTAGAAGGTCGTGAGGAGCGGCGCGCCCGTCTCGCGGAGGCGCGCGACGAGCCCCTCCCCGAGCCGCTTCCGGGCGAGCCGCTCGAGCGCGCGGACCCCGTGGGTGGGGGCGGAGAGGTCGCGGAGCGGGTACAGCCGCGGGATGTCGGTCAAGGAGTCGAGGACCCACCCGAGCGGACGCCCCACCACCGGGATCTGCGAAAGGCGCGAGATCGCCTCGTACCCGCGGCGAACCCGCGCCCACAGGCGCTCCTCGCCGGCCGCGACGAGCGGCGGCTCGTCGACCTTCAGCACCTCGGTGCCGAGCGCGTCGGCGAGGGGCGTCGCGGCGCGGAGATGGCCGTAGCCCATCTCCACGGCGACGACGAGCGGGGTCTCTTTCGTCCGATCCGGCATGGCGTCTTCGCGGGCGCGGAGCGTATCCCACCCCCGCGCCGCGGCCCACCTTCCGCCGCGACCCGCCGATCCGCCTCCATCGGTGTCCGATTCACGAATCGGCGCACCGTGCCCCTTCGTGCCGCGCCGCGTCGCAGGTGCCGTGACATGAGGGTGACACGGCTCCCGTACCGTCTCGCCCGTCGCGCCGGCTTTCCCATCCCCACGGCGCCCTGGAGACTCCATGATCGGCGACCCCACCGTCCTCGCGACGGAGACCCTTCCGCCTGCGCCGCGGCTCGACCGCGCGGCGATCGAGGGGATCGTCGGCTCCGGCCGGCGCCTGCTCGTCCAGGGCGGGATGGGGATCCACGCCTCGGACGGGCTCGCCGGCAAGGTCGCCGCCCACCGCGGCGCGCGCCTCGTGGGCGTCGGCACGATCTCGGCCGTCGTGAAGACCGACGCGCAGCTCCGGGGCGAGATCCGGCGCGCGAAGCGCGAAGCGCCCGGCGGCTACTTCGGCCTGAACCTCATGGCCGCCATCAACAAGGGCGACTTCGAGCGGAACGCGAGGATCGCGATCGAGGAGAAGGTCTCCTTCATCGTGCAGGGCGCCGGCATCTCTCGCGAGATCGTCCGCTGGTGCAAGGAGGGCGGCGTGCCGTTCGTCGGTATCGTCTCCTCCGGCCGCCTCGCGGCGATGTACGAGAAGTGGGGCGCGGACTGGCTCGTCGCCGAGGGCGCCGAGGCCGGCGGCCACATCGGCGACATCGGCCACCCGCTGCCGTCGCTCGTCGAGGAGGTCGTCGCCGCGACGTCGCTCCCGGTCGTGGCCGCGGGCGGCGTCGACGCGTCCGACGTCTCGAGGTTCCTCGCCCAGGGCGCCGCGGGCGTCCAGATGGCGACGCGGTTCCTCGCCTGCTCCGACGGCGACGTCCACCCCGCGTTCAAGGACATGCACCTCGGCAAGACGGCCGAGGACGTCGTCATCATCACGAGCTGCGTGAAGGGGATGAAGGCGCGCGCGGTCCGCAACGCGTTCACCGAGAAGCTCGCGCGCGGTGAGGTGGTGCCCCCGAAGTCGAAGCGCTGGTACTTCGGCCCGGACGGCTTCCAGGGCCGCAAGAGCTCCTGCATCGAGTGCCTCGGCGAGGGGCTCTGCAAGTGCCGGGCGTCGAACTTCAAGGAGAGCTTCTGCATCGCCGACGCGCTGCTCGCCGCGGCGGTGAACGGCGACACCGAGAACGGCCTCTTCTACACCGGCCAGAGCCTCGTCCGGATCGGCGAGCGCGACGTGGAGCAGCTGCCCTCCGCCGCGGAGATCCTGGGCGATCTCGAGAACCGGCTCGCCGCCGAGGCCGACGCCCAGCCGGCCGACACGCGGCGCGGGCCGGCCGCCGCCGCGGGGCGCGAGGCGGCGGCGTAACGCACCGCGGCCGAACGCCCGACCCCGGTCAGGGACCCGCCCTCGACGCTTTCGTTATTTTCGGATACACGAATTTGGTCCACCGATTGTTCGGTTGGACCGAACGTCATCTCGGCGGATCGTCACGACGAAAAGAGTTTGTGAATGGCCACCGGCACCGTGAAGTGGTTCAACGACGCGAAGGGGTTCGGCTTCATCACGCAGGACAACGGTGGTGAGGACGTCTTCTGCCACTACAGCGCGATCCAGGGCGACGGGTTCAAGAGCCTCGCCGAGGGGCAGAAGGTGGAGTTCGACGTGGTGAAGGGGCCGAAGGGCCTCCAGGCCGCGAACGTCCGCAAGGCCTAGCACCTCGCGCCCAGCAGCGCGCGTTCGAGCCCGGTTCCTCGTACGAGGGGCCGGGCTCTCGTGTCTCCGGTGCTCCGCCTCAGCGGAGCAGGAGCATCGCCGCGACGAGGGCCGCCACGAGCGCGACGCCCGCGGCCGCGAGCGCCGGACCGCGCCGCCGCGGACGGACGAAGCGCTCGACGCCGGGGCTCGCGAGGCGCGCGCCCCGGGTGCCGTCGAGATAGCGTCGCCCGGTGTCCCGCAGATCGGGCAGGGGTCCCTTCGCTTGCCGAGCCATGGCCGGCATGCTCGCACATCCGCGGAACGCACGGCGTCCGTCCGGCAGGGCGGACGGGTCTCCGTTGCGCGCCGGATCGCCGGTCCGCACCGTGGTTCCGGGGGGAACGTTCCATGGCGATGCGTACGCACGAGCTGCACCCGTCCGTGATCCACATGCCGCTGACGCTCCTGCCGACGGCGGCGATCGTCGATCTCGCCGCCGCGTCGGCGCCGCGCTTTGGCCGCTCGATCGATCGGACGGGGCGCACGCTCTGGTGGGCGGCCGCGGGCAGCGCGCTCTTCGCCGGGCTCGCGGGCATGGCCGCGTCGCAGGAGGTGGAGACGCGCTCCGACCACGCGCGCGACATGATGTTCCTGCACGGGATCGGGAACTTCGGGCTCGTGCTCGCCGCGTTCGGCGTCGCGTCCTGGCGCGCGCGGAACCGCGCCTCGTACACGAGCGCGCTGACCGGGCTCGTGGCGTCCGGCGCGGCGATCTACACGGCGTACCTCGGCGGCGAGCTCGTCTACGCGCACGGCGTCGGGGTGAAGACGCTCGGCGGCGCCGCGGCCGAGGCGCCCGCGCTCTTCTCGGGCCAGGGGGTCGCGCGCCTCGGGCGCGACGCGGTGAAGGGGCTCGGGTGGCTCCTCTCCCGCGGAGCGCGCGCGGTGACCGGGCGCGAGCGGGTGAGCCGCGCCGCGCTCGGCCCCATCGCCGAGGCGGGCACCGGCGGCGCGCCGGCGATGCACTAGGCGACGAGCGCGCCGGAGCGTCCGGGCCGCTCACACGATCCGGAGCAGCTCCACCTCGAAGACGAGCGTCGCCATCGGCGGGATGAGGCCCGCGAAGCCGCGGCTGCCGTACGCGAGCTCCGGCGGGATGGTGAGCTGGCGTCGCCCGCCGACGCGCATGCCGGCGACGCCCTGGTCCCAGCCCTTGATCACCTCGCCCGCACCGAGCCGGAACGCGAACGGTCCGCGGCCGTGCGACTGGTCGAACACCTGCCCGCTCTCCAGCGTGCCGCGGTAGTGCACCTCGACGGTGTCGCCCCTCCGCGCCTCGGCGCCGCTGCCGGTGGTGAGATCCTCGACGATCAGGTCTGCCATCCGTTCCTCCTGCCGCCCTCCGTGCCGCCGCGCGTCACGCGCGTCGCGGACGGGAAAAGTCCACGAACGATCGGGCGGGCGCCACCCGTGAGCCCTTGCCCCGCCCCCACCAACCTTGTCAGAATCCGGCTCCTTTTTCCCAACTCGGGACCTCGGGCAAGCTCGTTCACCCACATCGGGCCGCCGGGGCGAGAAGCGCGCTTCACGCTCGGACGAATCACCTCATCAACAAGGGACGCCAATGTCGACGAAAGCGATCAAGCCGATCCTGACGAACCCGCTGGATCCGCCCGAGAAGGTCGAGTTCAACATCCCCGGGGAGATCTCCCGCGCGACCGGCGGCTACGAGGAGGCGATGAAGGAGGGCTGGGATCTCATCCAGCGCCCCATCCGCTCGGTGCCGATCGACCAGATCGAGAAGCAGCACTCGAAGAAGCGCATGACGGTGTGGGAGCGGATCCGCGTCCTCACGGACAAGGAGCCGAACGTCCTCTTCCAGAACTGGGGCCGCAACCTCGACGGCGCCTCGCTCGTCACCGCCATCCTCAACATCAACGGCCGCGACGTCGCCTGCTACGGGCACGACTTCACCGTGCGCGCCGGCTCGATGGACGCGACGAACGGCAGCAAGCTCGCCCGGCTGTTCCGCCTCGCCGGCGAGAAGGGCATCCCCCTCATCGGCATGAACGACAGCGCCGGCGCGTACGTGCCGGCCGGCGTCGGCGGCCTCGACGGCTACGCCGAGGCGTTCACCGCGCTCCGGAAGATCAGCGGCGTCGTCCCGTCGATCATGTGCATGTTCGGCTTCAACGCCGGCGGCGGCTCGTACCTGCCGCGGCAGGGCAGCTTCCTCATCCAGCCGGCGGAGACCTTCTTCGGCCTCACCGGCCCGGGCGTCGTGAAGTCGGTGCTCGGCGAGGACATCTCGCCGGAGGACCTCGGCGGCCCGAAGGTCCACGGCGCCTCGGGCGTCGCCGACCTCACCGTCGCCGACGAGCTCGCCGCCCTCCGCCAGGCGGTCCGGCTCCTCGCGTACATCCCGGACAACAACTCCGTCTCGGCGCCGTACCAGGAGACGAGCGATCCGCTCGACCGCAAGACCTGGGAGATCAACACCCTGCTCAAGAAGGCGTTCAACTCGCCGACGGGCTTCAACACGCCGTTCGACGTGTCGATCATCATCCAGCAGGTCTGCGACTACGGCGACTACTTCGAGATCCAGCCGGAGCGCGCGAAGGAGGTCGTCACCGCGTTCGGCCGGCTCGGCGGCAACGTGGTCGGGTTCGTCGCGAACAACAGCGCCGTCGCCTCCGGTCAGATCGACTGCGACTCCGCGCTGAAGATCGCGAGGTTCGTCCGCTTCTGCAACATCTACAACATCCCGATCATCTTCATGGAGGACACGACCGGCTTCCTCCCCGGTCGCGAGCAGGAGGCGCGCGGGATCGTGGGGGCGGGTCGCTCGATGCTCGACGCGATCGTCGACGTCCGCACCCCGCGCATCCTCCTCATCCTGCGGAACGCCTTCGGCGGCGCCTATGCGTCGTACAACAACTACCCGACCGGCGCGGACCTGGTGCTCGCGCTGCCCACGACGCGCCTCGCGGTGATGGGGCCCGCCGGCAAGGAGTTCGTCTACAAGGACGAGCTCCGGAAGACGCGCGCCGCCGCGGCCGAGATGGTGAAGAAGGGCATCCAGACGCGCACCGCCGCCGGCCTCGACGGCGCCGAGGCCAAGAAGGACGCCGAGAAGGAGGCGGGCGAGTGGCTGAAGCAGCAGGAGGCCGCGCTGAACCGCCGCTACGAGAAGGAGCTCATGAACCCGAAGGAGGGCCTCGCGCTCGGCTCGATCTCGTCGCTCGTGATGCCGACCGATCTCCGCAAGGTGCTCGGCGAGAACATCAAGTTCCTGCTCCGGCACTACAAGCCGTCGCCCATGTCCGGCCCGCAGCGCGAGTTCCACTAGGCGTCCGTCGGAACGACCCGACTCGATCCAAGACTGGAGATAGAGACCGATGGCTCCGACCGTTGATACCTACAAGTCGAACCCGCTCGTCCACCGGGACCGCCGCCTCGGCAAGTCCGAGTCGGCGTGGGTGCGCTCCTTCGCCTGCGAGGACCTGAAGCCGCTCATCGTCTGCCGCGGCCCGATCCGCAAGGAGGCGATGGACGTCTTCGAGGAGATGGGGATCCGGCACTACGGGATCCTGCTCTCCGAGAAGGACTCGATCGTCTACCCGAACGCGCTCGCGCCCGAGCTCCGCCAGCTCACCGACAACAGCCGCGTCCACCGCGTCCCCGACTACTCCGGCGCGTCGAAGGAGGAGCGCGTCGAGCGGATGAACCAGATCGTCCAGATCGCCAAGGACAACGGGTACGACTCCGTGTTCGCCGGCTACGGCTTCATGGCCGAGGACGAGGAGTTCGTGGCGACGATCGAGCGCGCCGGCCTCAAGTTCATCGGCCCGAACTCGATCACGCAGGCGCGCGCCGGCAAGAAGGACGAGGCGAAGCGCACCGCGCTCGAGGTGAAGGTCAGCGTCACGCCCGGCATCAACAACGTGACGGCGCGGACGCTCCTCCGGAAGTTCGACACGCGCAAGAAGCTCATGCTCGTCGTCGAGGCCCGCGAGTTCGACATCGATCCGAAGATCCTGAAGAACGAGAAGCTGCCGCTCGAGGAGCTCGCGGATCACATCCTGGCGGCGTCGTACGCCAAGGGGATGGACCTGTTCTCCATCGAGGAGCTCGGGGAGCAGGTGCGGCTCGAGGTCGCCCAGATGTTCGAGAAGTACCCGGCGAGCCGCGTGCGCCTCAAGGCCATCGGCGGCGGCGGCGGCAAGGGCCAGCGCATCCTCGGCGGTGCGCTCCTCACCGCGAAGGACCCGAGCGACCCGAAGCTCATCGAGGAGGCGGCGGCCGAGGCGCCCGCGCTCGTGCGCGAGGTGCTGAACGAGGTCAAGGCGACCGGCGTCGGCGACAACAAGAACGTCCTCATCGAGCTCAACATCGAGCAGACCCGCCACAACGAGATCCAGCTCCTCGGCAACGGCAAGTGGTGCGTGTCGCTCGGCGGCCGCGACTGCTCGCTGCAGATGCACGAGCAGAAGCTGCTCGAGATCTCCGTGACGCAGGAGGGCCTCGCCGCCGCCATCGCCCGGGCGGAGAAGGCCGGCAGGAAGGAGGAGGCGAAGTCGCTCCAGACGGACCTCGAGATCCTGAAGCGGATGGAGGACGACGCCGCCCGGTTCGGCCAGGCCGTCGGCCTCGACTCCGCCTCGACGTTCGAGTGCATCGTCGACCGCGACCGGTACTACTTCATGGAGGTCAACACCCGGATCCAGGTCGAGCACCGGGTGACGGAGCTCTGCTACAGCCTCCAGTTCACGAACCCGCAGGACCCGAAGGACTCCTTCGTGGTCGAGTCGCTGGTCGAGGCGATGGCGCTCCTCGCGCGGCACAAGGAGCGGCTCCCCAAGCCCACGCGCATCCCGCGGTTCGGCGCCGCGGCGGAGGCCCGGCTCAACGCCACCGACGCGTCGCTCTCGCCCCACGCCGGCGGCCTCATCCGGTTCTGGTCGAAGCCCATCGACGGCGAGATCCGCGACGACCAGGGCATCTGCCTCGTGAACCCCGACACCGGCATGTTCATGCGGTACCGGGTCGCGGGCGCGTACGACTCGAACATCGCCCTGCTCCTCACGAAGGGCGACGACCGGCTCGACAGCTACCACCAGCTCTCGCGCGTCCTCGGGAGGACGAGCCTCCGCGGCATCCAGCTCGCCACGAACCTCCAGTTCCACTACGGCCTCGTGAACTGGTTCATCGGCCAGAACGTGATGGCGAAGCCGACGACGCGCTTCGTCGTCCCGTACCTCACGCTGGTGGGCCAGCTGAAGGAGGAGGCGAACAAGCTCGACGTCGCGTTCGCGTTCGCGGAGATGAAGAAGCACTACGCGAAGCAGGTCGCCGGCGAGGATCCGTCGGTGGCGAAGGCCCTGGCCGAGGTGCTCGACCGGAAGGCGACGCTCCTCACCCGACCGATGGAGAAGCTGCTCGAAGATCCGCACCTGTTCGCCGGGTGGCTCTCGCTCAACCGGAACCAGTACCGGATCGAGAACGGCAAGCTGCTCTGGCTGCGCAACCCGCTGGGCGTCCTCAACGACACGTACCAGTACCTGAACATGGCCTACGATCCCAAGGCGCCCGCCGCCGAGGTGATCTGGCAGCACGACGACGAGCTGCTCAAGAAGTCGATCCGCTTCTACCAGGAGCTCCGCAAGACGTTCGGCCTCCAGAAGGACGAGTTCTACAAGCTCAACGAGATCCTGAAGAGCGAGGCGCCGCAGGGCGGCTACGACGCCGAGACCTGGGGCAAGATCCGCGCGGCGCACCTCGGCTACGAGGCCGGCAACGAGCTGCTCGGGCTGCTCTTCATGATCGCGGAGGCGGTGAAGTTCTTCGACTTCCGCGTCGAGACCAACCTCGACGTCACCATCCCCGCGTACCTGAACGATCCGGACCTGCAGGCGCGGATGAAGAAGATCCTCGTGCCGCCCCCGTCGACCAAGGCCGACGAGATCGTCGCCGCCTTCGGCGGCATGTTCTACCGGCAGGAGGCCCCGGGCCGCCCGCCGTTCGTGACGGAGGGCCAGCACTTCGACAAGGGCCAGCCGCTCTACATCATCGAGGTCATGAAGATGTTCAACACGGTCCGGGCGCCGTTCTCCGGCACCGTCGACAAGATCATCATGACCGGCGGCGACGGGACGGTCGTCTCGAAGGGCCAGCCGCTCTTCAAGATCACGCCGGACGAGAAGTTCGTGCCGGTCGATCCGAAGGCGATCGAGCTCGAGCGCCGCAGCCGCACCGGTGATCACCTGAAGGCCGTCCTCATGACCCTGGAGCAGAAGTTCAGCGACGCAGGGCCGAAGAGGACGTCGGTCGTCGCGGCCTGACCGCCGACGCCGGTCTCCCGGCCCGAGCGCCGGGACGAGGACCCCGCCCCCTCCGTGGGTGGCGGGGTCTTCGTGACTTCACCGCGCCCGCGGCGCTCGGGAGCGCCTCGCCCGATCGTCCGGCGGCGCGCCCGCGAGGCGTCGCCGGTCAGTACGGATACCCGAGCTCGACGTACACCTTGACGCCCTCGCCGGCGTAGGCCACGTCGACGCGGCCGAGCACGTTCGGGTGGACGAACGCGCGAAACCCCGCCCCCGCCGCGGCGCGCGGTCGCGAGCCGGCGTCGCGGAAGGCGCCGAAGACCTGCCCGACGGCGACGAACGGGTCGACGCGCCAGTCGGTGATCACGCCGAAGACGTTCGTCCGCAGGACCTGGATGCGCTGCTCCAGCTCGACCGTCCACGCCTGGCGGTCGACGAAGCGGCCCTCCGTGAAGCCGCGGAGGAGCAAGGAGCCGCCGAGGGCGCTCTGCTGATAGAACGGCGCGCGACCGGACGTGACGCCCGTCCAGTAGCCGCGCGCCGCCCCGGAGAGCCGCGGCGCCTCCGCCCAGATCGCGCGCACCTGCACGCCGCCGCGGAGGAACGTCGGCGAGCCCTCGATCCCCTCGACGACCGCGCCGCCCGCCTCGAAGCGCAGCCCGCGCTCCGCGTAGTCGCCCCCGCGCCGATCGTCGTAGCGGACGTCGAGGCCCTGCGACGCGAGGGTGGCTCCTCGCATCCCCGGCGCGTCCGGGAAGACCTGCGGGCTGAGCGGCAGGCCGGGGACGCCGGTCGATTGCACGCCGTCGCCCTCGAGGGCGAGCGTGAGCCCCGCGTTCACGTGCTCGAGGACGTTGACCCCGCGGCGGGCTTTCACGACGAGGCGCACGCTCGTGTAGCTCGACTCGGCGGACGCGGGCGCGTCCGGGCCGATGCCGAAGAAGCGCTCGAAGATGGAGCGCTGGAGCCGCACGAGGACCTCGTCCGTCGACCGGCCCGCCCCGGTGGGCAGCCTCTGCCAGACGAGCAGGTTGTTGTAGTTCGTCCGCGTGCTCGCCGACAGCATGATGGTGAGCGCGGAGTCCTCGCGCGGATAGTGGAACCAGCGGAACGTACCGGTGAACCGGATGACGGAGTTCCAGGTCAGGCTCGGTGCGAAGATGGACTCGGTCCGGTGGTCGTCGCGGCAGACGCGGAGCACCACCGGCAGGACCCCCCATGTGTCGCCCTCGTTCGGGAGCGTGGCGTACACCGGGAGCGGGATCAGCTCGCTCGTCAGGCCGCCCGGGCAGTCGGCAGCGGCACGCCCCGCGAACGCCAGCGCGAGCGCGGCGGTGGCGGCGCGGAGCCTCGATTTGGGTGAGAAGAGGTTCACGTCGACGCCAGGGCGGTGTTGCGTTACGCGAGCGGGGGCGCGGAGGCAAGGAGTTCGGGGAAGACGCGAGCGTTCGCCCCCCGCCGCGCCGAGGGACGTGGCAGCCATTCGAGACGAGCGCCATCCTTGGACCCGATGACCGACCGCGCTTCGACGGCGCCGCAGACGGCTGCCGAGACCAGGCAGGAAACGCCCTTCCCCATCGCGGTGCGCCGCGCGATGAGCGAGTGGCTCCTGCCGTCCTGGACGATGCGACGGAGCCCGTGGGCTCCCGCCGCGGGGCTGCTCTACGTCGCGACGATCGGCGCGCTCGGCGGCCTTCGCGTCGACCACGTCTTCCTCGGCATGCTCGGCCTCCTCGACCTGTACAACGAGAAGACGCGGCTCTTCCTGCGGGCGTTCTCCCCGCTCATCCTGACCGGGGCGATCTTCGACGGGATGCGATACTTCTACTGGGAGGGCATCGCAGGGCGGGTCCACGTTGCGGAGCCGTACCTGCTCGAGCGCGCCTGGTTCTCGGTGGGGGGGCGGACGCTCAACGAGCTCTTCCTCGAGCATCACTGGCCCGCGCTCGACCTCGCCTGCGGCTTCGCCTACCTCGTGTTCGTCGGGGAGTACGTGGGGCTCGCGATCCTGCTCTTCTTCCGCGGGCGCGAGGACGCGGCGCAGACGTTCGCCCGCTGCTTCCTCCTCGTGAACGTGATGGGGTTCGCCACGTACTTCGTCTACCCGGCGGCGCCGCCGTGGTACGTGACCGCGTACGGCTTCGGGCCGGCGCGCATGCACATCGAGCCCGCCGCGGCCGCGGCGCAGCGGTTCGACGCGCTGCTCGGGACGCACCTGTTCGCCGACATGTACGGGCGCGGGATCGACGTGTTCGGGGCGTTCCCGTCGCTGCACGTGTCGTACCCGCTCATCGCCGCGCTGCTCGCCTTCCGGCTCCGCGAGCTCAAGTGGGCGCGCGCGCCGGCGGTGCTGTTCTTCCTGCTCATGTGCCTGAGCGCGGTGTACCTGCAGCACCACTACCTCATCGACGTGCTGCTCGGGATCGCGTACGCCCTCGTCGCCCTCGGCGCCGTGTCGGCGCTCGAGCGGCGCGCCGGTGGGCGCCCGAGCGGCGCGCCGGCGTGACGGTGGCCTTGCGGTACCCGCGCGCGGGGGGCTCCACCCGCCGACCCCGACATTCCACCGCGGTCGGCGCCGGGAACGGGGAGGATCGCGCGACGCCGGCACGTGACGAGGGGGGATCCCGTGAGAGTGCTGCTCGTGAACCCCAGCGGGCTGATGTACTCGCGGATCTTCCTGCGGCTGGAGCCGCTCGGGCTCGAGCTCGTGGCCGAAGCGGTCCGGCGGGCCGGGCACGACGTCGTGCTCCTGGACCTGCAGACGCACGAGCACGGCGACTACTTCCGGCTGCTCGAGTCCTGGAAGCCGGAGGCGGTCGGCTTCTCGCTGAACTACCTCGCGAACGTCCCGGAGGTCATCGACCTCGCCAAGGCGACGCGCCTGCGGCTTCCCGGGTGCCTCGTCTTCGTCGGCGGGCACAGCGCCTCGTTCACGGTGCGTGAGATCCTGGAGCACGCGGGCGGCGCCATCGACTGCGTGGTGCGCGGCGAGGGCGAGGACACGGCGCCGCGCCTGCTGGAGGCGGCGGCGGAGGATCGGGCCGGCCTGCACGCGCTCGCCGGCGTGAGCACCCGTGCCGGGGACGGGCCCGCGCCGGCCCTGCGCGCGGGCCTCGACGATCTGTCGCCGGCGCGTGAGCTCCTGGCGAGGCGCAGGCGGTACTTCATCGGCGTGCTCGATCCGTGCGCGTCGGTCGAGTTCACGCGCGGGTGTCCGTGGGACTGCGCCTTCTGCAGCGGCTGGACCTTCTACGGCCGCAGCTACCGCAAGGTGAGCCCCGAGCGCGCCGCCGAGGACCTCGCGAGCGTCCGGGAGCCCGGCGTGTTCATCGTCGACGACGTGGCGTTCGTGGACGCGGACCACGGGTACGCGATCGGGGAGCTGGTGGAGCGGCGGGGCATCCGCAAGCAGTACTACCTCGAGACGCGCGCCGACGTGCTCCTCCGCAACCAGGAGATCTTCCGGTACTGGAAGCGGCTCGGGCTCCGGTACATGTTCGTCGGCCTCGAGGCGATCGACGACGCGGACCTGCGCGCGTTCCGGAAGCGCACCACGCTCGCGAAGAGCCTCGAAGCGCTGCAGGTCGCGCGGTCGATCGGTCTCACCGTAGCGGTGAACGTCATCGCCGATCCGTCCTGGGACGAGCAGCGGTTCGCGGCGGTGCGCGAGTGGGCGACCTCGGTCCCCGAGATCGTGCACCTCACCGTCGCGACGCCGTACCCGGGCACAGAGACCTGGCACACCGAAGCCCGGGGGCTCACGACGCGCGACTACCGGCTCTTCGACGTGCAGCACGCGGTGCTCCCGACGCGCATGCCGCTGGCCCGGTTCTACGAGGAGCTCGTCCGGACGCAGCAGGTGCTGAACCGGAAACACCTCGGCTGGGCGGCGCTGCGCGCGACCCTCGGGATCGCGGCCCGGCACCTCGCGCACGGCCAGACGAACTTCGTAAGGATGCTGTGGAAGTTCGACCGCGTCTACGACCCGGCGCTGCTGCTCCGTGATCACGGTCGCGCCTGCCCGTACGCCATGGGGCTGCCGCCGCACGCGCCGACGTCGAAGATCGCTCCGGAGCAGCTGTACGTTCACCGGCCCGCCGCCCCGGACGGCCGCACGCCCGACCACGGGCGCCCTCACGCACCGTGAGCGATGCCGGCGGCGAGGACCGAGCCGATCGCCCGCTCGCGGCACTGGTCGGCGGCGGAGGCGTACGCGGCGTCGATGAGCTCGATGCAGCGGTACGCGTCCTGCGCGTCGCGGCCGACGTGGTCGCCCGACTCGATCGCCGCCACGAACTCGTCGAACATGGCGTTGAACCACCGCGTGTGGCTGGCGTCCATCCATTCCGACGGCAGGGTGCGGCGCTCGACCCGCCACGTCGCCGGGCCGCCGCTCGGCGCCGGCTGCAGCTCCGCGAGCTGCAGGTCGTCGTCGTCGACCGTGATCGCGCCGCGGTCGCCCTGGACCGAGTAGATGACCTTGCGCACGCCTGCGGCCCAGGTGAGGTGGACGTGCGCGAGGCCGTTCGGAAAGGTCAGCACGGCCGAGACGGTGTCCTCGGTGGTCCACCGGCCCGGCTCGGAGTTGGCCATCTTCGCGGTCACCGCGGTCGGCCACGCGCCCATCCAGTCGAAGGCCAGGTAGAACGTGTGGCTCCCGTGGTCCATCGTGACGCCGCCGCCCGACGCGAGCACCTGGCGGCGCCAGTCCGGCTTCCACTCCGGCACCCCCCTCGCGTGCGTGTTGCGGAAGGTCTGGAGCGTGACGGACCGCACGCGGCCCACCCGGCCGGACCGGATCACCCCTCGCACGGCCTGGACCACCGGCGCGTGCTTGTAGTTGTGGCAGGGGAACAAGGTCCGCTTCGCGTGCGCCGCGTGATCGAGCAGCGCCCTCGCGTCCGAGACGCGGGTGGCGAGCGGCTTCTCGCAGAGGACGTGGAGACCGAGGTCGAGCGCGCGATGCGCGATGGCGGCGTGGTCGCACGGTGGCGTCGCGATGTCGACGAAGTCGAGCCGCCCGGCCTCCGCGGCGAAGAGCTCGTCCGCGGAGGCATACGTCGCGGCGCCCGGGAGCTGCGCGGCGACGAGCGCCCGCCGCGCGGCGCAGACGTCCCCGACCGCCCGGATCTCCACGTCGTCGCGCTGCAGGTACGCCGGGACGTGCCCCTGCGCCCCGATGAACCCGTAGCCGAGGAGCGCGCCCCGGAGCCGCGGGCGGTGCGGCGGCCGCGCCGTCGACCCTGCTCGTGACCCCGGTGACGCGCCGCTCATCGCCACCGGCCCCCGCGCGCGAGCTCCGCGAAGACCGCGTCGAGGACCGACAGGCCCTCGAGCGCGGTGTCGGCGTCGATCGTGAGCGCCGGCTGGAGCCGGACGTGCGGCGTGTAAGTCATCGCGAGGAGGCCACGCCGCAGGCACTCCTCGTAGACGTGCCGCGTCACCGCGGCGTCGAGCGGCTCCTTCGTGGCGCGGTCCTTCACGAGCTCGACGCCGATGAAGAGTCCGGCCCCGCGCACGTCGCCGATGAAGGGGTGGCGCTCCTGCATCCGGCGGAGCTCGGCCACCATCGCCGACCCCACGCGCGCGGCGTTCTCCCAGAGCCGCTCCTCCGAGATCGTGGTGACCGACGCGAGCGCCGCCGCCGCCGCGAGCGCGTTCCCGCCGTAGCTCGACGACGCGCCGGAGGGGTTCGACCAGGGCTTCGCCCGGGACACGGCGTCGCGCGCCAGCACCCCGGAGATCGGGAACCCGGAGCCGAAGCCCTTACCCACCGTCGCGATGTCCGGCCGGACGCCGGAATGATCGACGCCCCAGGGCCTCCCCGTCCGGCCGAAGCCGGTGATCATCTCGTCGGCGACGAGCAGCGCGCCCGCCTCGCGCGCCGCGTCGGCGATCGCCGGGAGGAACCCGTCCGGCGGGATGACGTTCCCGGCCGTGCCCTGCATCGGCTCGAAGACCACCGCCGCGAGCGGACCGGCGGCCTGCGCCTTCATCGCCTTCCTCGCGAGCTCGGCGCACGCGAGCCCGCACGACTCGCGCGCGAGCCCGAGAGGGCAGCGGTAGCAGTCCGCGTACGGCACGAGGGTCGCGCCGGCGGGCAGCGGTCCGAGCGCCTCGCGCGCGCTCGAGCCGAGGAGCGCCGCGGCGCCCGCGGTCTTCCCGTGAAAGCCGCCCCAGAACCCGAGGACCTCCGTCCGCCCCGTGGCGCAGCGCGCGAGCCGCAGCGCGGACTCGACCGCCTCGGTGCCGGACGAGTAGAGCTGCAGGCGATCGAGGCCCGACGGCGCCAGCTCGCACACCGCGTTCACCAGGGCGGCGCGCGGCTCCGACGTGAAGCTCCCCACGACGAGGGTCCACGCCTGGGATGCGATGGCCTCGACGTGCCGCGGGTGACAGTGGCCGAGCGCGTTCACGCCGATGCCGCCGATCAGGTCCACGTACGTGTTCCCGTCGACGTCCGTGAGCGTGGACCCCTGGCCGCTCGCCATCGCGACACCCGCCCACGTCGCGAACGCCTGCAGGCCCGGCGCCAGGTGCCGCTGCTCCTCCGCGACGACCTCGCGCGAGCGGGGACCCGGGATATCGGTGCGGACCCTGATCTTCCCCATGCGTGAAGATCCTTCCCGCCGTGAAGACGAGCGGAGACTTCGCCGGTACCATGCGTACCGGCGCGCGGCAACGCACCAGACGTCTCACGCCGCGTCTGGTACTCGCGAGGGATCGGGACGTCGGGGCCGCGACGCGCTATCCCGAGTATGCAGTGCCTCCGACGCGCCATGACCCATCCGTGTCGTTCGAGTGGCTCGCGCCGGTGGCCCGATCCGGGCCCCTGCTGGTGGCCGCGGCGCTCTCGCTCGCGCTCCTCGCGTTCGCCATCACCACCGCGATCCGCGGCCGTCCGCGCAGCGCACGCGTGGAGAAGGCCGGCGGGAGCATCCTCCTCTCGAAGTACGCGATGGAGTGCGGGCTGTGGATGTTCGGCCCGGTGACCCGCACGGCGATCCGGCTCAAGATCCACCCCGACGTGTTCAGCTGGGCGTCGCTCGTCCTCCAGGGCGCGTCGGCGATCCTCCTCGCGAACGGCAGCTTCGGGACGGGCGCGCTGCTGCTCATCGTCGGCGCGGCCTGCGACGCGGCCGACGGCGCCGTCGCGCGGGGGCGAGGGATGGCGTCGGACGCCGGCGAGGTCCTCGACGCCGCGATCGATCGCTGGGCCGAGATGGCGGTCTTCTTCGGGTACGCCTGGTACTACCGGTCGCTCTGGTGGGGCTTCCTCCTCGCCGTCGGCGCGTGCGCCGGCGCCGTCATGGTGAGCTACACGCGCGCCAAGGCGGAGGTGTACGGGATCGACGCGACGTTCGGGCTGATGCAGCGGCACGAGCGCGCCGTCTGGCTCGCGGCCGCAACCCTCGGCTCGAGCCTCTGGCAGGCGTGGCGCCCCACGCCCGCCGGCGCGCTCGCGCTGCACCTCCCGGTGCTCGTCGTGCTCGGCCTCATCGCGGTCCTCGCGAACGGGACCGGCTGGCTGCGGATGCGCCACACGCGCCGGGAGCTCCGCCGCAGATGAGCCGGGGCGCCCGGGGCGTCGCGGCGGAGGCCGGCCGGTTCGCGCGCGCGAACGTGACGGCGGCGATCGCGTCGGGGCTCGAGTGGCTGCTCGTGACGGGGCTCGTGCTCCTCGGGGTGCATTACCTCGCGGCAGCGGCGGCGGGGGCCGTGACCGGCGCCGTCACCGACTTCTCGCTGAAGCGGTGGTGGGCCTTCGATCGGGCGCACCGGGCGGGTATCGGACGCGAGGGGCTGCGCTACGTCGCGGCGTCCACGGTCTCGCTCGCGCTCAACCTGGCGGTCGCCTACGCGCTCGTGGACGGCGCTGGCGTCCCGGCGGTGCCGGGCGTCATCGCTGCGTCCGTCGTGGTGGGCCTCGCGTGGAATTACCCCGTACACCGTCTGTACGTGTTCCGCGCGGCCGCGCGCCCCCCGCCGCCCGCCGAGCGCGCGCGACGCCCCCGTTCGGCCGACTCCGCTTGACCGAGAGCGGCCCAGGCGACCCGACCGGATCTTGCTCCGTCGTGCGGACCGGGGTCACGGGCCGGAACCGCTGCGTCGGGAGTCACCTGCTGCGGCTCGGCGTCGAGACGAGCACGTGGTGCAGGGCGGGGCGGCTCGGTGGCGGCGGTGCGATTGGCCGGTAATACGCCCTCGGTCGACCGAGGCCCGCCGATGCGAAAGCTCGCGATCGGAGAACGCGCACGAGCCCGCCTGCGCTGGCTCGCGGCGATCGTCGTGCTGGCGCTCTGCGTCCGTTACCTCGCCCGCCAGGTCGACCCGGGTGCCCTCGGCCGGGCGCTCGCCGGGGTCGACTACCGGCTCGTCCTCCTGATGACGGCCGCCCACCTGTCCCTGTTCCTCGGGGTGAAGGCATGGCGCTGGCAGGTCTTGCTCGACCCGATCCAGCGCGTCTCCTTCCCGAGGCTCTACGCGTACTGCCTCGCCGGTTGCGCGTTCACGAACCTCCTCCCGGCGCGCGCAGGCCTGGCCGTGCGCGCCGTCCTCGTGCGCCGCGACGGGGTGCCGATCGCCGGCGCCGTGAGCGCGCTCGCCCTCGAGGAGATCAGCAACGCCACGGTCCTCGGCCTGCTGTGCCTGCCGCTGCTGCTCCTCCTCCACCTGCCCGGACGCGTGCGACTCGTGCTCGCGCTGGTGACCGCCGGCGCGATCGTGGCGCTGGCGCTCCTGGGCTGGCTCGCGCTCGCCGGGCGCACGCGGGCGAGCGGCGTGCTGCGCGGTCTCTCGGACGGCCTCGCGGTGCTCGCGAGCCCGCGCGAGGCGGGCGTCGTGCTCGGGCTCACGGTGGCGATGTGGCTGGTCGACCTCGGTCAGATCGCCCTCGCGATGACCGCCGTGGCGATCCCGCCGTCCTACGCCGGGGTCGCCCTGGTCCTCCTGTTCGTGAACCTCACCAACGCGCTCCCCGCCACGCCGGGCCAGATGGGCCTCTTCGAGGCGGGGGCCACCGCAGCGTGTCTGATCGTCGGGGCGACCCCGGAGCAGGGCGTCGCGGTCGGCGTGCTGTACCACATGATGCAGTTCATCCCCGAGACGGCGCTCGGACTGGCCGTCCTCGGCCGCGGCGCGCTCGCCCGCCTGCGTTCCGCCGCACCGCAGGTGGAGCTCGCGTCGCCGGGAGGAGGTGGCTCGATGATCTCGAGCGAGCACGTGCCGTCGCCGGAGGTCCCCGCCGAGGCGTCGTCCGCCCCGCGGCTACCGCTGGCGGACTGGCTGCACCACGGGCCGTTCCTCGCGCACCTCGTGGTGACGCGGCGATGCAACCTCACCTGCGGCTACTGCAACGAGTACGACCGCACGTCGGCGCCGGTCCCGTTCGAGCTCCTCGAGCAGCGGCTCGAGAAGCTGTGGCAGCTCCGGACGTGGATGGTGTGCTTCAGCGGCGGCGAGCCGACGATGCACCCGGAGCTGGCCCGACTCGTCCGGCGGATGACGGAGCTCGGGATCCGGCGGCGCCAGATCATCACGAACGGCTTCCGGCTCGGGAAGCCGCTCGTCGAGGCGCTCAACGACGCCGGTCTGACCGACCTGCAGATCAGCATCGACGGCGTGTCGCCCAACGCCACGACGATCAAGGTGCTCGACAACCTGCGCGGGCGCCTCGAGCTCCTCGCGCGGGCGGCCCGGTTCAAGGTCGTGGTGAGCGCCGTGATCGGGAGCGCTCCGCCGTCGGAGGCGCTGGAGGTGGTCCGGTTCACGCGCGGCCTGGGCCTCACCGCGCGCATCGTCCTGCTGCACGACGGCTCGGGGCGCCTCAGCCTCGGCCCGGACGAGCTCGCCGCGTTCGAGGAGGTGAAGCGGCTGCTCGGCCGCGGCGGGCGGGAGTCGGGCGATTACCGTCAGCACCTGATCGAGCACGGAGAGGCGCCGTTCGCCTGCCGCGCCGGATCGCGGTACCTGTACGTCGACGAGTTCGGGAAGGTCCACTGGTGCAGCCAGACCGTCGGGCTGTTCTCGAAGGACCTCGCCGAGTACGGGTCCGACGAGCTCGCGCGGCAGTTCCACACGCCGAAGCCGTGCGCCGCTCAGTGCACGGTCGGCTGCGCGCGGAGCGCCTCGGCGTACGACGGGTGGAGGCGGCAAGGGCCCGCGCCGGGCCCGCAGACGCCCCCGGAGCCGTGAGCGCGCGGCGTCAGGGTCGGGTTGCCCGGCGGGCTGCGCGAGCCTAGTTGTTCCTCGTGAGCACCACCCGCATCCGGCGCCACCTGAACGCGCCCCGCGCCCGCGTCTACCGCGCGCTCCTCGACCCGCGCGCCGTCGCGACGTGGATGGTGCCTACCGGCATGACGAGCCACGTGCACGCGTTCGAGCCGCGCGAGGGCGGCGTGTTCCGGATCTCGCTCACCTACGACGCGCCGACCGGGACCGGGAAGACGACCGCGCAGACCGACACGTACCACGGCCGGTTCGTGAAGCTCGTGCCGGACGAGCAGGTCGTCGAGGTGGTCGAGTTCGAGACGGCGGATCCCGCGCTGCAGGGCGAGATGACGATCACGATCACGCTCGACGACGCGGACGGTGGCACGGAGCTCTTCGCCGTGCACGACGGGCTGCCGCCCGGCGTGCCGCCCGCCGACAACGAGGCCGGGTGGCGGTCGTCACTGGCGAAGCTCGCGGGGCTCGTGGAGCGCGGCTGAGCGGCGTCGACGGTCTCCAGGCGTCAGTTCAGGAAGAGCCACCAATACACGGCCGCGTTGCAGGCCCACAGCCACGCCCACCCGCGTCGCCGCGTCGAGACGACGGCGCTCGCGAACATCAGCGTCGCCGAGACGAGCATCCACACCCCGGGAACCCTGCCCGTCGTGCCATGAAGTGCGCGCCGCTCGAGCGTGGCGAGCTCGAGCAGCACGGCTGCGATCGCGCTCAGCGTCATCACGAACGCCAGCGTGTTCCGCAGCGGGTCGGGGCCGCGCCACGGTCACACGAACGGTTCCTTTCGCCGGAGAGGCCACAGCGGCAGGGCCACCGCGAGCGCGGCGAGGGCCGCCCAGGTCGCCAGCGGCGGGACGGAGGCGTTCCACCACTCCGCCGGCCTGCCGGCTACGTCCCGCCATTCCGACGGGAAGCCGGCCGCGAAGGCGGCGACCACGCAGAGCGCGAGGGCGAGCGTCCAGCGCACCGGGTTCGGACCGCGCCATGGAAGCCAGCTCACCCGCCCGTGTCCGCCCATTGCTGGGAACAACATCAGGTCCGATTCTCGGCGTCGACGACCTGGGCGTGTTGGAGCGGCACGGTGCGACCCGGCGGACTCGTCGAGCAAGCGCGCCCACGAGCACCGCATGGATCGGCCCCCTCACCCTGGCCCTCTCCCCCGGTGGGGGAGAGGGAAAGTTCTCCCGAGGAGCGCAGGAGCGGGAGCCCGCGCGCGCACGGAGCGTCGACGGCCATCAACCTTCACGAGCGCGGTGAATCGCCGCAACGACGCAAACCCTTGCGCGAAACGTGAGGCCCGGGTTCCCTATCCACGGTGCGTTGACGCCATGGAGCGGAGATGACTCGGAACGCGTTGCTCTCCTTGATCGTGGCTGCCGGCGTGGCCCTCGGTTGCGGCGGCTCGAGCCCGAGCCGCGTCGACCAGCCGCAGACTGCTTACGCGTGCGGCCCGGGCGGCACGCAGCCCCCGGCGAAGCTCATCGTGCCGACGAGCGGCGGCGTGAGCGGACGATGGATCGTGATCCTGAACGCCGACGTCCGGGACCTCCACGCGGTCGCCACGCTGCTGGCAGCCGAGTACGGCGGGCACATCCTGTCCGAGTGGGGAATCATCAACGGGTTCGCGATGAGCCTCGACGATTCGAGGGCACCTGCGCTGTCGGAGGAGCCGACCGTCTGCTACGTCGAGCAGGATCAGCTCGTGTCCGTGGATTGATGGGTTCGACGGGCGCGTCCGCCGCCTTCACCCTGGCCCTCTCCCCCGGTGGGGGAGAGGGGAGGACTTCCGAGAACCGCCGAGGCGACCCTTCGACGAGCGCCCCTACAGCGGAATGTTCCCGTGCTTCTTGGGCGGGTTCTCCTGCCGCTTCGTCCGCAGCATCTCGAACGCGCGGATGACCTTGGGCCGGGTGTCCTCCGGCTTGATCACCTCGTCCACGTAGCCGAGCTCCGCCGCCTTGTACGGGTTCGCGAACTTGTCCCGGTACTCCTGGATGAGGCGCGCGCGCTCGGCGACCGGGTCCTTCGCGGCGGCGAGCTCCTTCCTGAAGATGATGTTCACCGCGCCCTCGGGGCCCATCACCGCGACCTCGGCGCCCGGCCAGGCGTAGTTCACGTCGGCGCGGATGTGCTTCGAGGCCATGACGTCGTAGGCGCCGCCGTACGCCTTCCGCGTGATGACGGTGACCTTCGGGACGGTCGCCTCGGCGAACGCGAACAGGAGCTTCGCGCCGTGGCTGATGATCCCGTTCCACTCCTGGTCCGTACCGGGGAGGAAGCCGGGGACGTCGACGAGCGTGAGGAGCGGGATGTTGAAGGCGTCGCAGAAGCGCACGAACCGGGCGGCCTTCACGGAGGCGTCGATGTCGAGGACGCCGGCGAGCATCGCCGGCTGGTTCGCGACGATCCCGACGGGCTTGCCGTTCAGCCGCGCGAACCCGATCACGATGTTCGTCGCGAAGTGCTCGGACACCTCGAAGAAGTGCCGATCGTCGACGATCGCCCGGATCACCTCCTTCATGTCGTAGGGGCGGGTCGGGCTGTCCGGGACGAGCGTCTTGAGGGCGTCGTCGCGGCGGGCCACGTCGTCCGAGCAGGGCTGGACCGGCGGGTCGTCGGCGTTGTTCAGCGGGAGGAAGCTCACGAGCTCGCGCACCGCCCGGAGCGTCGCCTCCTCGGTGTCGAGGGCGAAGTGGGCGACGCCGGAGCGCGTCGCGTGGGTCCGCGCGCCGCCGAGGTCCTCCTTCGTCACCTCCTCGTGCGTCACCGCCCGGATCACGTCCGGGCCGGTGATGAACATGTACGAGGTGTCCTTCACCATGAAGATGAAGTCGGTGATGGCGGGGCTGTACACGGCGCCGCCCGCGCACGGGCCCATGATGACGGAGATCTGCGGGACGAGCCCCGACGCGAGCGTGTTCCGCAGGAAGATGTCCGCGTAGCCCGCGAGCGAGACGACGCCCTCCTGGATGCGCGCGCCGCCCGAGTCGTTGAGGCCGATGACGGGGCAGCCGACCTCCATCGCCCGGTCCATCACCTTGCAGATCTTCTCGGAGAACGCGCCGGACAGCGACCCGCCGAACACCGTGAAGTCCTGCGCGAAGACGAACACCTGCCGGCCCTCGACGAGCCCGTAGCCGGTGACGACGCCGTCCCCCAGCACCTTGTGCTGGTCCATCCCGAAGTCCGCGCAGCGGTGGGTCTTGAACTTGTCCAGCTCGACGAACGTGCCCGGGTCGAGGAACGCGTCGATCCGTTCACGCGCGGTGAGTTTCCCGTCGCGGTGCTGCCGGGCGATGCGATCGTCCCCGCCGCCCTTCTCGGCCCGGGCGTTCAGCTGGTCGAGCAGCGCTCTGCGCGGATCGGGATCGATCGACTCGGGCATGTGAAGGGCCTCGCGGGGGTGCGCTCGGGTGGGCCGCGAGCATAGCGACCGCGATCCGACCGGGGCAAGCGCTTCCGCCGCGTGGCGCGCGCGAAGAAACCCCTGCTGGAGCGCGGTTCCGGACCGCGCGGGGTGCGCGCCGCCTCCGGCCCCGCGCGCTCGCGCGCGCCACGCGGCGCGAGCGGAGCTGGACGAGCCGCTACAGGATCCGTCCGGAGCGGGCCCACCAGCCGGCCCAGGCGCGCGCCGCGCTCTCGCGCTCGGCGGGCGGCGCGTCGGCCGAGTAGTCGACCGGCGGCGCCGCGGCGTCGGCGAGCTCCGCGGCGGCCTCGACGCGCACCGCGCGATCCGCGCTCGTGAGGCCGGAGAAGAGCCACTCGGCGCGACCGCGGCCGCGGTTCTCCTTCCACCACCCGAGCCACCGGCGGGGATCCGTCCCGAGCCGCTGGAGCGTGATGCGCGCGAGCGCGTCGGCGGCGGCGTCGCGGGCGGCGGCGTCCATCGCCTCGAGCACTTGCACGAGGAGCGGGATCGCCTCCGCGTCGCGCAGCGCGCCGAGCGCGCGCGCGGCGCTCGCGGATCGCGCCGGCAGCCCCGAGAGCAGCGCGCGCCGGAGCTTCTCCGAGACGCCGCGCATCGCGGGATCGCGCCGGTGCTGCCCGAGCGCGCCGACCGCGGCGGACGCGACGAGCGGGTCGGCATCCAGGGCGCGCTCGACGAGGGCGGAGAACGTCGCGGGGTCGCCGGCGGCGCCGAGCAGGACCGTCGCCGCGCGGCGCCGGGCGGGATCCGGATCCGCCACCACGTCGAGGAGCGCCGGGACGGCGCGGGCGCCGAGCGCGGCGAGGGCGGCCGGGATCGGGCCGAGGGCGGCGGGCTCCGGCGCGGCGTCGTCCGTCTCGACGGGGCCGGGGAGCCGGGCGATCAGGGCGGGCAGCGCCTGGGCGGGGTGGCCCGCGAGGCGCCGGATCGCGTCCTGCCGCGCGGCGCTGCCGGGCGCGGTCTCGACCAGCGCGGCGGCGAGGTCTTCCGCGTCGAAGGCGGCCGCAGCGACCAGCGCGGGATCGCTCACGTCGATGTCGACCTCGTCGAGCGCGGCGTGCCCGGGCTCGTGCGCCATCCAGGGGTCGACGTGCTCGGGCACGGCCGGCGGAGCACGCGTCGGCGTCACCGCCGCGGGCGCGGGCGCGACCCAGCCGCCGGCGTCCTCCGGTCGCTCGGGGGCGGCAAAGCCCTCGTCCGCATGCGGCCGGGGCTCCACCTGCGCCGCGGAATCGGCTCGACCTTCGACGGGCTCGGGGCGAGCGGGAGGCGCGGCGCGCCCCCGCCGGCGGTCCTTGCGGTCGCGGATGAGCCGCTCGAAGGCGGCGCCCAGCGCCGAGAGCAGCAGCAGGAGATTGCCGAGCCGGCGCGGCGACACCGGCGCCTCGCCGTTGTCGGCGTAGAGCACGCACACGGTCCGGTCCCGGAGCAGCACCGGGAAGACGAGCGTCGTGCGCGGGGTGCCGCGCGCGAGGCCGTCGAGGATCGCCTCGTTGCCCGAGGCCCCGCGCGGCATCGGCCCGAGGTGCGGGGCGCGGGTGTCGATGACCGTCCGGAAGAGGCCGGGGTCGCTCGTGTAGATCGCGACGCCGCGGCAGCGCTCCCGCGCGTCCTCCGTCCCGAGCGCGTCGTGCCCCACGACCGCGTCGCGGGTGACCGCGAACATCGCGGCGAACTCGAAGAAGTCGCGCGCGTAGCGCAGCGCCGCGAGGACCACCTCCTCGCGCGTCGGGGCGGCGGCGAGCGTGGCGCGCGCCTCGTCGAGGGACCACCGCGGCGGGGCGGTCCGGTCCGGCGCGGCGCGCGGCGCGGGCTCCGGCTCCGCGTCCCCCGCCTCCTCCTCGCGCCGGGGATCGACCTCGTCGGAAGCGGGCGCGGGCGGCCCGGCGAGCTCGTCCTCCGAGGCGTCCGGCGACGCCGGCGCGGGGCCGGCGGCGGGCTCGCGCGTGAAGTCCTCCTCGTCCACGAACAGCGACGCGAGGTCCTCGGACTCGAGCGCCTGGGCGAGCGCGGCGGCGAGCGGCTCGAGCGGCTCGGACGCGTCGCGGGCGAACCCGCGGCGCGCCGCGCGCACGGGCGGCGCGTCGGCGATGGAGGCGTCCGGGGCGCCGAAGCCGTCGTCGGGCGCGGCGGCCGCCGGCGCGGGGTCGGGCGGCGCGTCCGCGGGGCGCGGCGCGCCGGTCCCCGCCGCGAGCGCGGCGAGGCGCGGCTCGAGCGGGCCGCCGTAGAGGCGGTGGATGAGCGCTCGCACCCGCCACTCCGGCCCGACGTGCGCCGTGAGGTGGAGGGAGAGCATGAAGCTGATCTCGTCGAGGAGCGCGAGGTCGACCGGGTACGTGGCGACGAGCGAGAGCTCGCGATCTCCGAGGGCGAACGGGGCGAGCCCGTGCCGCTCGGCGACGCGGGACGGGAACACCCGGCGCGCGCGGGGGTCGGCCTCCTCCCACGCCGCGGCCGGAGCCGGCGGGAGGTCCGCCGCGCGTGAAAGAGCGTCGACCAGCCGCTCCTCGTCGACGAGGCCGAGCTCGAGCAGCGCCGTATCGAGCGCGCCGCCGGCCTCGCGGCGGCGCGCCTCGGCGCGCTCCATCGCGTCGGCCGCGACCGCTCCTTCGTCCACGAGGAGGGCGGCGAGGTCCGTCGGCACGTGGTCGGTTGTAGGACCCCCACGGGCAGGGGTCAAGGCGCCTCGACCACCCACGTCCGGGCGAGGAGGTCGTGCAGCGCCCTGCCGCTGACCGTGAACAGGGCGAGGAGGAGCCCGAGGCCGAGCACCGCGACCGACACGACGGACAGGATCGCGCGCCCGGTGCTGCGACCCAGAGACGGGCGCGCGCCGTCCGGCCCCACGACGCGGAGCCCGGCGATCCACTTGCCGAGGGTGGCGCCGGCGAGCGCATGGCAGAGCGTCTGGTAGACCAGCAGCAGGATCACCGTCCCGACCGCCACCGGCAGCGTCACCCCTGCGTCCGCGGCGACCGCGCCGAGGCGGCCCCACGTCGAGCCCACGCCGTCGCCCGCCTGGAGCGCGCGGAGGGCGAACACGAGCAGCGCCACGAACGGCGCGCAATCGATCGCCCATGCGGCGATGCGGCGCCACGTGGGAGCGCGGCGGAGGTGCACCTCGACGGCGTCCACCTCGGGATCGGGGAGCGCGCCGAGGTCGAGCGCGGGCTCGGGGCTCGCCTCGGCCGCGAGGGCGGGGCCTCCGGGCTCCGAGGCCGCCGCGACCGACGCGCGCGGGAGGCCGGACGGCTCGGGTCGGGTCGCGACCGGACCGGGCGCATCGAGCGGCGGCGCGCGCCCTGCGGCGGGACGCGGCAGGAGGCCCGTCCGGGCGGAGTCGGCGGGGAGCGGTAGCTCGCCGGGCGCGAAGGTCCGATCGGCGGCGCCCCCGAGGGCGGACCCGAGGTCCCAGTGCGAGCGCGAGGGGTCCACGACGGCGGGCGCGCGCGCCGCGACGTTTCGGGTCCGGGCCGGCGGCTCCGGTACGGGATCGAGGCGCTGCGTGAGGTCGCCCTGCGTCTCGGCGAGCGCGAGGGGCGCCGTCGCGACCGGCGTCCGCACGGCGGCGCGACGATCGAGCGAGACGGACGCGTCGAGCGGCCGGACCGAGGGCTCCGGACGGAGCGCGAGGGGCGCGCCGCACGCGGGGCAGAAGACCGCCCCGTCCATCGTCTCCTGCTGGCACCGCGGACAGCGCACGCCGGGAGGCTACGGGCGGAGGCGACGGGGGTCAAGCAAGCGGCCCCGCGCGCGGCGGGTCATCACCCGAGATCGCCGAAGCGCGCCTGGAGGAGCGTCACCGACGCGATGGCCGCGGTCTCCGCGCGGAGCACGCGCGGGCCGAGCCCGGCGCGGCGGGCGCCCGCCCGCTCGCACGCCTCGAGCTCGCCCGGGGTGAGCCCGCCCTCCGGTCCGACCACCGCGGCGTACACCGGTGCGCCCGTCGGCGTCGCCGTCGCGAGCGGCGCGCCGCCGGGGTGGAACACGAACGTGGCGGCGCCGGGCGGCAGCGCGGCGAGCGCGGCGGCGAGGGGCGCGGGCGCGAGGACGTCCGGCACGTCGGCGCGCCCGCACTGCCGCGCCGCCTCCTCGGCGATCCGCCGCCAGCGGCCGGCGCGCTCCGCGCCCTTCTCCGCCTCGAGGCGCACGACCGACCGCTCCGCCGCGAACGGCGCGATGACCGCGACGCCGAGCTCCGTCGCCTTCTGGACGACGAGGTCCATCTTCTCGCCCTTGGAGAGCGCGAAGAGCAGCGCGATCTCCGCGCCGGCGCGCGGCGCCTCGCGGCGCGGCCCGAGGGCGAGCGCCTCGAACCCGGGGCCGATGGTCGCGTCGTACGCGCCGCCTGCGCCGTCGAAGACCTCGATCGCCGCGCCGGCGGCCAGCCGGAGCACGTCGCGCAGGTAGTGACGCGCCTCCTCCGTGAGCGCCGCGCGGTCCCCGGCGATCCGCGCCGGAGGGAGGTGGACGCGCCGGACGGTCACGCGTGCTTCTTCCCCAGCGCGAGGAGCGCCCACTCGCCCTCGAGGCGGTCGCCGCCCGGGACCGGCGCGAGCCCCTGCGCGACGTACGCGGCGCGGACCTCGTCCGCCTGCGGCGCGAGGATGCCGGAGAGGAGCACGACGCCGCCCGGGGCGAGCTGGGCGGCGAGCTGCGGCGCGAGCTCGACGAGCGTGTTCGCGAGGATGTTCGCGACGACGAGGTCGAAGGGGCCGCGGATCGCCGGGAGCGGCGCGACCGTCAGCTCGAGCGAGGCGCCGTTCCGCTCGGCGTTCTCCCGCGCGACGTCGACCGCGACCGGATCGTTGTCGTTCCCGGCGACGCGGCCGGCACCGAGCTTCCGCGCCGCGATGGCGAGGAGGCCGGAGCCGGTGCCGACGTCGAGCACCGAGGCGCCCGGGCGCGCCGCGAGCAGGTCGGAGAGCGCCGCGAGGCAGAGCGAGGTGGTGGGGTGCGTGCCGGTCCCGAACGCCATCCCGGGGTCCAGCACCACCTCGGCGAGGCCGGCGGGGACGGGCGCGTCCACCCACGACGGGCGGACGAAGACCCGGCCGATCGTCATCGGACCGAGCCCCTTCTTCCACGTCTCGCCCCAGTCCTCGTCCGGCACCTCGGCGACGGCGCCCCCGAGCGCGGCCGCGGCGGCGCCGGCCGCGTCGAGGTCGGCGAACCAGGCGACCAGGATCGCGCGGCCGGGCGGCGGCACCGGGAGGCCCGGCATCGGCGTACCCTCCCCGTCCCGCACCTCCACCCCGCTCGCGCCGTGCTCCCAGAGCTCGGCGGAGAGGTCCTCTGCGCGCGGCTGATCGGTCTCGAGGGTGACGGAGTAGGTCGGCACGCCGTGTAGGTACCCGGTCCGCGTCCGCGGGGCCAGCCCCTCCGCCATGTGCGATATCGATTCCGGCCCGCGTTTCTCGGGATCCGCCGATCGGCGGTACCATGCCGATCACCATGAGCTTTCACGTCCTCCTGGTCGAGCCGGACACCGGGCTCGCCGAGGAGATCCGCCGCGCCTTCGGGCCGGCCGGCTTCTCCGTCACCGCCGTCTCCGCGGGAGAGCCCGCGGTCGAGAGCTGCAAGCAGGCGGTGCCGGATCTGATCCTGCTCGCCGCCGAGCTCCCGGACATGAGCGGCTTCTCCGTGTGCAACCGGCTGAAGCGCGCGCTCTCCACGGTGCCGCTGCTCCTCTACACCGGGGAGGCGACGGACGCGGCGATCGAGGCGCACCGGGCGACCCGCACCCGCGCCGACGACTATCTCAAGAAGCCCTTCGACCTCGCGGAGCTGCTCGGCCGCGCCGCGGCGCTGCTGAACGCCGACGCGCCCGCCCCGCCCCCGCCTCCCGCGCCGCCCGCCGCGCCCCGGCTCGACGGGAGCGCTCCCGCGGCGGGCGACGGGGAGGCGCCGCCCGTGCTCCAGCGCGTCGACTCCGGGCAGGTCGCCGCCCGCGGCCTCGCCGCCGCGCTCGCCGCCGCGGGTGGCGCCGCCCCGCCGGTGCGCCCCCCGGCGCGGAGCGCGCCGCCTCCGGTCCCGCCGCCGGTCCCGGCGGCGAAGCCGGCCGCGCCCTTCGCCGGCGCACCGCCCCCGCCGCCCGCGGCCGCGCCGCCGCCCCCGCGGCCGCAGGCGACGCTCGGGAAGGTGAAGCCCGCGGCCCGCCTCGACCCGACCGACGTGCTCGCCGAGTGGCCCCGCGACCCCGCGCCGCCGAAGGGCACGCCCGACGAGAAGCTCGAGTACTTCCGCGACCGACTCCGCGCCCGCGACGCGTTCCTCGCGAAGCTCCGCGACGCGCTCACGACGCTCAAGGCGGAGGGGGCCGAGCTCGCCGGTGAGCGCGACCTGCTCCAGGGCGACCTCGCCGCCGAGCGGCAGCGCGGCGAGGAGCTCGACCACCGCCTCCAGGAGGCGGCGCAGGACGCGGCCGCCCAGGCGGCGCGCCTCGAGGATCTCCGGCGACAGCTCGACGAGAGCGACTCGACGCGTCGCTCGCTGTCGGAGGTGCTGAACGAGACGATGCAGCAGCACGAGGCCGCCGAGCAGTCCTGGTCGGCGCGCGTCGCGCAGGCCGAGGAGGCGCGCGCGCGGCTCGAGGCGGAGCTCGCCGAGGCCCGCGAGAGCCACGCGCGCACCGTCGCGGGGCTCGAGGCGGAGCGCGCCGAGGAGCGCGCCCGGTTCGAGGCCGCCCGCGCCGAGGCGGACACGGCGCACGCGGACGCCCTGGCGCGCGCCGACGCCGAGCGCGTCGCGGAGCGCGCGGACGCGGCGGCGACCCTCGCGGCGGCCGAGGCGCGGATCGCGGCCGGCGAGGAGCGCTTCGCCGCGCTCGCCGCGGAGAAGGAGGCGCTGGTCGCCGAGCGGGAGCGGCTCGAGGGCGAGGTGGCGGCCCGGGACGCGGCGCTCGCCGAGAAGGACGCGGCGTCCGCCGAGGCGCGGGTGGAGGCGGAGCGGCGGGAGGCGGAGCTCCGGGGCCTCGTCGAGGAGGCGGACGGCCGGACCGACGCCGCGCGCGGCGAGCTCGCCGAGGCGGGCGAGCGGATCGCGGCGCTCGAGGCCGAGGCCCAGCGCGCGTCGGCGGCCCGGACGCAGCTCGAGGAGCTGCTCAGGCAGGCGCGGGCCGAGACCCGCGCGTACGACGAGAAGGCCGTCGCGGCCGAGCACGCGTTCCAGGCGAAGGCGGCGGAGCTCGCCGCGGCGGAGCAGCGGATCGCGGATCTCGGCGCCGCGCTCGACGAGGGCCGCGCGACGGCGGAGGGGACGCGGGGCGAGCTCGCGCGCGTCGAGGGCGCCCGCGCCGAGGCCGAGCGCCGGGCGGCGCAGGCGGCCGCGGAGCGCGACCAGGTGGGGCGGGAGGTGGAGAGCGCCCGCCGCGAGGGGGACGCCGAGCGCGAGCGCGCGCGGCGGCTCGAGGCGGAGGTGCAGCGGCTCGCGAAGCTCGAGCCGGTCGCCGAGGAGGCCTCGCGGCTCAAGAAGGAGGTCGCCTCGCTGCGCGAGCAGGTCGGTTCCCTCCGCGAGCTCGTCCAGCAGCGCACGCAGGCCGCCGAGACGGCCTCGCGCGCCGCCCAGAGCGCCGCCGCGGAGCGGGCGCGCGCGGAGGAGCGGCTCTCGGTCGAGGCGGGGAAGATCCAGGGCTCCGCGGCGCGGCTCGAGTCGGAGCTCGGCGCCGCCCGGCGGCGGATCGCCGAGGTCGAGGCGGAGCGGAACGCGCGGGCGGCCGACGTGGAGCGCGCCCGCGCCGAGGTGGAGAAGGCCCGCGCGGAGCTCCACCGCAGCGTGGAGGACGCGGAGCGGCGCCGCCAGGCGATCTCCGCCGACGCGGGCGAGGTCGAGAAGCGCCACGCCGCGGAGGTGGCGCGCCTGCGGAACGCGCTCGTCGAGCTCGAGAAGCACCTCGAGGCGCGGGCGCGCGCCGAGCTCTCCGCCCGGAAGCGCATCCAGGAGCTCGAGGCGGCGTCCGCGGGCCCGAGGCCGCCGCCGATGCCGGCCGCCGATCCGGTGGAGACGGCGCGCCTCAAGGCTCGGCTCGCGAAGGTGGACGAGGAGCTCGAGGACCTGAAGGGCGAGAACGACTTCCTGAACGGCGAGGTCGCCCGCTACGTCCAGAAGAACAAGGACCTCGCGGCGGAGGTCGCGTCGCTGAAGGAGTCGTAGCGCGCGCAGGCGCGAAGCGCCGGAGTCGAAGGGCTCGGGGCGAACGGGTGGATGGAGCGAGCCGCGGGCCGGCCGCGCGGCGTGCGCCTCACGGCTCCGAGACGTCCAGGCGGTCGAAGGCGGCGCCGAGCGCGAGCGTGGCCGCCCACACCTCGACGACCAGCACGAGCGCCGCCGCGGCCGCCGCGGCGACCCACGCGGCGTGCGCCCCCGCGAGCGGCTCCACCGCCCAGGCCAGGACGGCCCCGACCACGCCCGGGGGGATCATCGCGACGGCCAGCGCGAGCAGGTTCCCGAGCGACATGAGCACGTTCATCCCGAGCGCCTCGGGCCCGCGCGGGCGGTCGCTCGCGGCCGCCCAGCCGGGCAGCAGCACCAGGATCCCGTTCTGGATGGCGACGAGGGCGAGCGAGAGCGCCGGGCCGAGGACCGCCGCGCAGGCGATGAATGCGGCCACCGTCGTCCCCTCGTCGACCGCCGCGGCGAGCCCCGCAGCCATGAACGGCAGCAGGATCCACTGCACCACCGCGAGGGTCAGCGCCGGCGCGAGCAGCGCGCCGCGGATGATGCGCGCGCCGCGGATGGGCAGCGACCGGAGCAGCTCCAGGCTGCCCGTGTCCGCGCGCAGGTCGGAACGGACGAGCCGGGGTCCGAAGACGACCGCCATGGCCCAGAGCGTCGCCGAGAGGACGCCGGCGCCGACGCGCGCGCCGCGCTCCAGCGCGAACGGCGTCGCGATCGCACCGAGCATGACCAGCATGGCCACGCCGGCGACGATCGTCCGGCGGCTCCCGAAGGCGCGTCCCCCGGCGATGAGGCCCTTCCAAAGGAAGGCGATCTCCGGCGGCCCCTCCGCGCGGAGCGCGAACGGCGGCCGGCGCACCTTCCCCGCCCGGAACGCGGCCGGCCCGCGGCCGGCGCGGAGCGCCTCGACGTTCCGCGCCCGGCGCTCCGAGGCCTCGAGCGACGCCTCCTCGAACTGCACGGCCGAGGACATCACCCACGCGTAGTGGAGCGCGAGCACCGTGAGCGCACCGGGCAGCGCCCCGAGGAAGTCGGAAGCCGTGCGCGCGAGGGCGAGGCGGACCGGCGCGCGGGCCGGCCAGAGGATCCACCGGAGCGGCGACGCGTCGACGGCGGCGGCCCAGGCCTCGGCGTACGCGGCGGTCGGGACGAACGGGCCCGGCGGAGCGACCCTGCGGATCCCCCAGGCGAGGAGCAGCACCGCCGCCGCGAGGCCGGCGAGGGTGAGCAGGCGGCGGCGCAGGCCCGAGAGCCCCGCCTCGGCCAGGCTCGCGCGCGTGAGCGCCGCCGCGACCCCGTGGAACGAGAGCGTCGAGAACGCGACCCACGCGCCGAGCGTGAAGAGCAGCGGGCGCCCGGAGAGGCCGCGGCCGAGGACGAGCGCGGTGAACGCCGCCCCGAGGAGGCTCGCCGCGAGCGCGCGGAGCAGCCGCCAGTGGAGGAGCTGGCGGCGGGAGAGCGGCGCCGGGAAGAGGAGCTGGACCTCCGCCTCGGAGAACGTGACCGCGGCCTTGTCGCCGCCGAAGACCCAGTAGAAGGAGATCGCGAGGAGGCCGAAGCCGGTGACCGCCAGCTCGACGAAGGCGCCCGGGGCCCCCGGCCGCGGCCCCGCTCCCCGGGCGGCGCGCCCGAAGACGAGCGGGACGAAGTAGAAGACCCAGTACAGGAGGCCGATCGCGGTCGCGACGAGGTAGCGCGGCTGCCGGACCCGCCTGAGCTGCGAGCGGACGCGGTTCCTCGCGCTCGCGAGGACAACCAGGGCGAGGGCGCGGAGGACGACGGGCACGGCGGCTACCGGGGGCGGACCGGCGTGGTGGGGAGCGGCTCGGCGGGCGCGGTGGTGATCGACACGAACACGTCCTCGAGCGAGGCGCCCGCGCCGGCGGCGCCGAGCGTCGCCCGGATCTCGTCGAGGCTGCCGTGCGCGACCATCCGGCCACCCGAGATCACGAGGACCTTGTGGCAGAGCTCCTCGACGAGCGGGAGGAGGTGCGAGGAGAGGACCAGCGCGGCCCCGGCGGCGGACCGCGCCCGGAGCGACGCCTTCATCTTGCGGATCGCGAGCGGGTCGAGGCCGGTGAGCGGCTCGTCGAGCACGATGAGCCGCGGGTCGTGGAGAAAGCCGCACGCGATCGAGAGCTTCTGCTTCATGCCCCGCGAGAGCTCTCCCGGGAGCGCTCCCTCCTTCCCGGCGAGCTCGAGCTCGGCGAGCAGCGCCCGCCCCTTCTCCTCCCAGCCCCGGACGCCGTACAGGCGCGCGACGAGGTTCAGGTGCTCCTTCACCGTGAGGTAGTCGAACAGCCGCGGCTCGTCGGGCAGGAACGCGAGCGCGCGCTTCGCCTCGACCGGCGCGGCCGCGAGGTCGTGCCCGCCGATCCGGATCCGCCCCGCGGTCGGGCGGACGATGCCGGCCAGGCACCGGAGCGTGGTCGTCTTCCCCGCGCCGTTCGGGCCGACGAGCCCGAGCACCTCGCCGGGCCGGAGCGCGAACGTGAGCCCGTCGACGGCGCGGAGGTCGCCGTAGACCTTGCCGAGGCCGGTGACCTCGAGGATCGGGTCACCCGCCCCGCTCATCCGTGGGTCGCCTGGGGCTTGCGGCCGATCCGGTAGAGGACGAGCGCCATGACGGCGAAGCAGATCACGCCGAGCAGATCGTAGCCGCCCGTGCCGAGGAGCCCGGTGAGCCGCTTCGTCTGGTTGAGCGGCCCCTCGATGAACTCCTTCCACCGCTCCGGCATCGAGAGGAAGGCCACGAGGACGCCGGTGATGGCGCCGCCCGCGACGAGGCCCGTGGCGAACAGGCTCCCCGAGCCGAGCTCCGACTCCTCCGGGGTCTCGCCCTTCGACCTCGCCACCAGGTCGACGATCCCCTTCACCGCGCCCCCCGCGAAGATGGGGAGCGTCGTCGAGAGCGGCAGGTACAGCCCGACCGCGAAGGAGAGCGACTTCACCCCGCAGAGCTCCATGGTGGCGGCGATGAAGACGCCGACGAGCACGAAGTGCCAGTCGAGGTTGAGGGACAGGAGCCCCTTGATGAGCGTCGCCATGAGCGTGCCCTGGGGCGCCGGGAACTTGGCGGTGCCGATGCCGTACACCTTGTTGATGACCGTGATGGTGAGGCCGATCACGATCGCGGAGGCGATGGCGCCGACGAAGAGCGAGATCTGCTGCGCGCGCGGCGTCGCGCCCACGAGGTGGCCGGTCTTGAGGTCCTGGCTCGTCGCGCCGGCGTTCGCCGCGGCGATGCAGACCATTCCGCCCACGACGAGCGCGAGCGGCTCGTAGCGCATGCCCGTCCAGCCGACGCCCACGAAGACCATCGCCGTCGCCATGAGCGTCGCGATCGTCATGCCCGAGATCGGGTTCGACGACGACCCGATGATCCCGACGATGCGCGACGAGACCGTCACGAAGATGAAGCCGAAGACGATCACCAGGATCGCGACGAGGAACCTCTGGAGGACGGAATTTCCCGGGATCTGCGGGAGGACCACGAGGAGCGCGACGAGCCCGACGGACCCGAGGACGACGGTCTTGAAGGAGAGGTCGCGCTCGGTGCGGGCGGTGGTGGCCGCCGCCTGGCGGTCCGAGAGCGAGCGGATCGAGTCGCGGAGCGACGTCCAGATGGTCGGGAACGTCTTGATGAGGGTGATGAAGCCGCCCGCGGCGACGGCGCCGGCGCCGATCTGGCGGATGTACGCGAAGTACACCGCGCCGGGCAGGTTGCGGAAGGCGTGGGCAGCGGCGTCGTAGCCGAAGCGCGCCGGGTCGTAACCGACCTTCGGGAGCTGGGCGGCGATGACGTCCGCCGGCACGAGGACCGCGAGGAGCGGGATGAGGCCGAGCCAGGCGAGGACGCCGCCCGCGACGAGCACGCCGCCGATGCGCGGGCCGATGATGTAGCCGACGCCCAGGTACTCGGGCGTCACGTCGGCGAACACCGTCGCCGACGGCAGCCACTTGTTCCTCTGGCCGGAGACCCAGGTCGGCGTCTCGGCGATGACCCCCATGAGCTTCTGGAGGATCGCGTACACGAAGCCGAAGCCGAGCCCCTGGTACGCGGTCTTCGCGAAGTCGCCGCCCTTCTCGCCCGCGATGAGCACGGAGGCGCAAGCGGTGCCCTCCGGGTAGAGCAGCGTCCCGTGCTCCTTCACGATGAGCGACCGCCGGAGCGGGACCATCATGAGGACGCCGAGGATGCCGCCCACCAGCGCGAGCGTGAACAGCGTGACGTAGCCGAAGTAGCCCGCGCCGATGGAGGTGCTCGTGCTCGGGTCGAGGGAGAGGAAGAGGAAGCCCGGCAGCGTGAACACCACGCCCGCCGCGATGGACTCGCCGGCCGAGCCGGTGGTCTGGATGATGTTGTTCTCGAGGATCGAGGTCTTGAGGAACTTCCGCCCGAGGCTGATCGCGACGACGGCGATGGGGATCGACGCGGAGACGGTCAGGCCGGCGCGGAGCGCCAGGTACACGGTCGACGCGCCGAAGATGATCCCGAAGAGCGCGCCGGTGACGAGCGCTTTCGCCGTGAGCTCCGGCATGACCCGGTCCGCCGGGACGTAGGGCTTGAACTCCTTGGACGGCGCGGGGCTCTCGACCTTCGGTGCCAGGCTCGGCTCGGCCATGCTCTTCCCTCGTGGCGGCGCTCGGGTGCCGCGGCAGGAAAGCATGGTTCCCGGCTGCTGTCGACTCCACGGTCAACCGGCGCGACGCGGCGCGGAACCGCGGTTTCCGAGGGGTTTTCGGAGGCGGCGAGGGGTCTCGCGGCTCAGGCGCCCGGCGCCGCCGCCGGCGGCACCTCGTGCCGGGCGCGGGGCCGCGACACGAGCCAGCCGAGGAGGCCGACGACCGCCGCGCCCGCGACCCAGCGCAGGCTCCCCGGCGAGAGGCGGAAGCTGTAGACGAACATCGCGATCGTCGCGACGACGTACACGCCGGCCGCGACGAGGGCGGACGGCCTCGGCCGGGCCCCGCCGCGCCGCGCCAGGGCGACCTTGAACAGGCCGGCCGCGGTGAGCGCGGCGAAGAAGGTGAGGATCGCCCCGAGGTTCTCGAGGATGTCGCGGAGCGGGTGGGTGAAGAGGATCGCCACCGCGAGCGCGCCCTGGAGGACGATCGCTCCGACCGGCGGCTTCCCGTCCTCGCCGCGCAGCGCGGCCGGCAGGTAGCCGTCCTTCGCCATCGCCGCGTACACGCGGGGCCCGACGAACGTCATCGCGCTCATCGCCGAGATGAACACCGCGACCGTGAAGAGCGACATGACCGCGCCGGAGCCGGGCCCGAGCAGGCGGGTGATCACCGCGTGGCCGAGCGTCACGCGGTCCGTGTCGTACCGGAAGACGACCGTGGCGTCGGCGGGGGTGAGGTTCGCGACGAAGATGAAGTTCACGACGAGGTACAGCCCCGCCACGAGGAGGCAGCCGACGATCATCGCCCGCGGCACGGTCCGCTCGGGCTTCTCGAACTCCTCGGCGGCGTACACGGCGGCGTTCCAGCCGCTGAAGGCGAACGCGATGAAGAAGAGGCTCGACGCGAACGCGGCGGCGGGGAAGCCGGCGCCCGGCGCGCCCGCGGTCCAGGTCGGCCAGCTCCGCTGCCCGTACACGAGCCCGACGACGACGAAGCCCGCGAGGAGGAGGGCCTTCACGACGATGAGCCCGTTCTGGACGCGCGCGCTCGTCCGGAGCCCGACCGCGTGGAAGGTGGTGAGGAGGACGATCAGCGCCGCGCCGAGGACCTGCGCCGCGGTGACCGCGACGCCCGGGCCGACCGGCACGATCCAGGTGGCGCCGAGGCGCGGGAACACCGTGCGCGCGAACTCGCCCGCCGCGAGCGCGTCCGCGGCCACGGGCGCCGAGAAGCCGACGAGCAGCGACGCCCAGCCCGCGATGAAGCCGAGCGACGGGTGGAGCAGGTCGGAGAGGTAGCGGTACTCGCCGCCCGACCGCGGGACGAGGCGCGCGACGTCGGCGTACGCGCGCGCGCCGGCGAGCGCGAGCAGCGCCCCCACCACCCAGGCGAGGAGGATGGGGCCCGGCGACATGCTCTGCGCCATGAAGCCGGTGGAGAGGAACACCCCGGCCCCGATCATGTTGGCGGCCACGAGGCCGACGCCGGGCCACAGGGTGAGCTTCCCGGCAGATCGCGCGTTCATCGGGCGCATGGTACATGAGACCGGCATGCGCACGCTCCCCCACCTCGCGGCGGCGCTCGCCGCCGCGCTCTCCCTGCCGCTCCCCGCCCTCGCCGCCGACCCGAAGCCGCCGCCCGCCGCCTCGCCCGGCGAGCCGCCGTGCGAGCCCGTGAAGCCCTGCGAGGCGCCGATGGACGACGCGCCCGCGGCGGCCGCGGAGGCGCCGGCCGACTTCACCGCCGAGGCGAAGCTCCTCTACGCGGTCGTCTCGTGCAGCGGCGCGCCGCTCCCGGCCGGCTTCGACGCGAAGGTCGTCCAGGCGTTCTGCGCGAAGCAGAAGAAGCAGATCGCCGCCTATCGCGACGGCTACCTGCCGAAGGCGTCGGCCTTCCTCGCGAAGCTCCGCCCGGCCGGGCTGCCGACGACCGTCGTCTACCCGTTCGGCGGCGGCGATCTCCTCTCGGCGCTCACCACCTACCCGGACGCGCGGAACGTCACGACGCTCTCGCTCGAGCACGCGGGCGACCCGCGCCGGCTCGCCGCGGTGAAGGACCCGAAGGTGCTCGCGGATTCGCTCGAGGTGATCCGGCAGACGTCGGCCGGCCTGCTCACGGCCAACGACTCGAAGACCGAGAACCTCATGAAGGGGCAGCGCGGCGAGATCCCCGGCCAGCTCGCGTTCTTCATGACGGCGCTCGCGATCCACGGGTACGAGCCGGTGAGCCTGAAGTTCTTCCGGTTCGAGCCGGACGGGACGATCCACTACCTCACCGCGACCGAGATCGCCGCCTCGGAGAAGGAGAGCGCGAAGCTCCTCCGCGGGCAGTGGGTGTCGCCCGACTTCTCGCCGGCGTTCTCGAACTCCGAGATCACGTTCGTGAAGAAGGGCGAGGACCCGAGGACGCAGGCGCGCGTCCACCGCCACGTCGCCGCCGACCTCTCCGACGGCGCGCTCGCGAAGCAGCCGGGGATCCTGAAGCACCTCGCGTCGAAGGGCCGCTTCGTCGCGATGACGAAGGCGGCGAGCTACCTCCTGTGGCGCGGCGACTTCTCGAAGGTCCGGAACCTCCTCCTCGAGCGGATGGTCTTCATGATCTCCGACTCGACCGGCATCCCCCCCGCGTACGCTCGGAAGGCCGGCTTCGTCCAGGAGACCTATGGCACGTTCGAGAAGAGCTATCTGGACGCGTCGCCCACCGCGAACGCGGACTTCGTGAAGCTCTGGACGTCGCAGCCGAAGCGCGCGCTGCCGGTCCGCTACGGCTACCTCGACGGCGAGAAGCACTATCACCTGCTCGTCACGCGGAAGCCGTAGCAAGAGGGGGGCGAACCGATGATCGCCGCCGGCCCGCGGGCGATCGGCGCCGCCGCGCTCCTCGTCGCGGTCGCCTGCGTCGCCGGCCACCGCCGGCTGGCGTCGAGCCGCCTCGAGGCGCCATCCGGCCCGGAGGTGCCTCCGCCGCCGCCCGCGGCGGAGGAGCCGGCGCCGCCACCGCCACTCGTGCCGCCGCCCGAGCCCGATCGCACCCAGGCGCCGTGGTCGCAGACGCCGTTCACGCCGGTGCCCGAGGGCGCCGTCGAGGAGACCCGCGACGCGGGCGGGCGGCACCTCCGCCTCGGCACCGCGCGCGGCACGATCCACGTCTGGCTCCCGCCCGGCTATGCGCGCCGGACCGCGGGCATCGTCCTGTACGTCCACGGCTACTACACGAACGTCGACCAGGCCTTCGTGGACCACGACCTCGCGAGCCAGTTCCGCGCGAGCGGCCTCGACGCCGCGTTCATCGCGCCCGAGGCTCCGGACTGGAACGGCGCGCCGGTCTACTGGAACGACCTCGCCGAGCTCCTCGGCGAGGTCGCCGCGCGCGCGAAGCTCCGGCTGCCGGAGGGCCCCGTGGTCGTGTCCGGCCACTCCGGGGCGATCCGGACCGTCCTCCCCTGGCTCTCCGACCCCCGCGTCGAGGAGATCGTCCTGCTCGACGGGCTCTACCGCGGGGAGGACGAGCTCTCGGCGTGGCTCGCCCAGGCGCCGGCGGGGCGACGGCGGCTCCTCCTCGTCGGCCAGGAGACCGCCCCCCTGACCGAGGCGTGGCTGCCCTCGCTCGGCGCCGGCAACGTGGTGAGCCACCCCCGCATCCCGGCGCGGCTCGGCGCGCGGGAGCGGCGGGCGCCGGTCGTGTACCTGCGTTCCCAGTACGATCACATGGCGCTCGTGACGGGCGGCCGCGTGCTGCCGCTCCTGCTCCGCGCCACGCGCGTCCGGCCGCTCGGCTAGCGCGCCCAGCGGAGCGCGTACGTCGCCGCGCGGGCGGTCGGGTCGAACCCCTCGAGCGTCGAGCTGCCCGAGACGCCGGTCGCGTCGAGCACCGCCGCCATCGAGCTCGCGGCCGAGGCCAGCCACACGGGCTCCTCGACGCAGGCGGCGGGCAGCCCTCGGACCCGGAGCCGCACCTCGCCGGCGCCGCGCTCGACCTCCCACGCGCCGCCGTTGCGGAAGACCAGGCTCCAGGCCCTCGGCACGAGGCGCGCCCACGCGGCCGCGTCGCGCCCGAACGCGGCGAGGACGATCCGCGCCATCGGCCCGAGCAGCGGACCGTCGAGCGCCTCGAGCACGACGCCGCGCGCGAAACTGTCGTGCGAGGCGGGGCCGAGCGCGCCGTGGATCACGCGCACGAGCGCGACGTCGTGGCCGATGGGGAGCCAGTCGGAGCCGTGCGCCGCCTCGATCTCCTCGAGCACCGCCGCGGGCACGAACCGGTGCACCGCCCCGGCGGCGGGCGTGCGCAGCGCGGCGGTCAGGGTCTGCTTCAGGTGACGCGCGCGGACGGCCGGTTCGGACATGGAGCGGGCAGGGATTAAGGCAGGCGCGCGTCCCTGTCAACGCGCGGCGGAGGGGGCGCATTCGCGCTAGAACCGTCGAGCGATGGCGCGCCCGTTCGGCATCTACGTGCACTTCCCCTACTGCACGCACCGCTGCCCGTACTGCGACTTCGCGGTGACGACCGAGCGGCCCCCCGCCCGCGGCGAGTACGCGCGAGCCATCCTCGCCGAGCTCGCCCTGCGCGCGCCCTCGTTCTCCGGCCTCGACGCGCGGAGCGTCTACCTCGGCGGCGGCACCCCGTCGCTCTGGGACCCGGACGACGTGGGCGAGGTGCTGACGGCGCTCCGGGCGCGGTTCTCGATCCCGCCCGGCGCCGAGGTGACGATCGAGGTGAACCCGGAGTCGTCGAGCCGGGAGCGGCTCCTCGCGTGGCGGCGCGCCGGCGTGAACCGCGTCTCCGTCGGCGTGCAGTCCTTCGATCCCGGCGTGCTCGCGAAGCTCGGCCGCCGCCACGGCGCGGACCTCGCCGAGCAGGCGATCCGGGACGCCGCGGACGTCGTCGGGAACGCCAGCGTCGATCTCATCTACGCCGCGCGCCGCTCCACGGTCGAGATCGCCCGCGCCGACGCCACGCGCGCCGTCGGCGCCGGCGCGTGCCACGTCTCCGCGTACGCGCTCACGCTCGACGCCGACGTCCTCGCGGAGGAGGTCCCGCTCGCCCGCCTCCGCGCGCAGGGGCGGCTCACCCTCCCGGACGACGACGAGGCCTCGGCGCAGGCCCGCGCCATCGAGGCCGCCGTCCGCCGCGCCGGCCTGCGCCGCTACGAGATCTCGAACTTCGCCCGGGCCGGCGCCGAGTCGGTCCACAACCGGCTCTACTGGGAAGGCGAGAGCTACCTCGGGCTCGGCGCGGGCGCCTATGGCTGCGTGCGGGGGGAGGAAGGCGCGCTCCGGTACGGGAACCTCCGCGACGCGGGCCGCTGGCGCGCCGCGGTGCTCGAGGGCGCGCTGCCCACCGCGGAGGAGGATCGGATCGCTCCCGGCGCCGAGCGGAACGAGCGGCTCATGCTCGCGCTCCGCATGCGGCGCGGCGCGCCGCTCGCGGCGCTCTCGCTGGCGCAGGCGCGCGAGGCGGAGGCGCTCGTGGCCCACCGGCTCGCGGTCCGGCGCGCCGGGCGCCTCGTCCTCACGCGCCGCGGCATGGAGGTGCACAGCGCGGTGGCCGAACGGCTGTTCGAGTGAGGCGGTGCCTCTGCTACGCTCCCTGCCGTGCCCTCGAAGCCGCTCCGCGTCGTCGTGCTCCTCACCGCGCTCGGCGTGGCCGCGGTGTTCGCGCTCGGGACGCGCGCGGCGCGGCGGACGCGAACCACCTGGGAGCGGCCGGTCGACGTGGGCGTCTTCGTCCTCGGCGCGCCGCCGCGGGACGGCGTCGACGCGCTCGCGGGCGCCCTCGCCGCCGTCGCGGCGCGGCTCGCCGACGACCGCGCGCGGCTCGCCGGTGGCGGCGGGGCGGCGCTCCGGTTCGAGGTGCTCGGGCCGGCGACCCCGGCGCGGCTGCCGCCGACCGCGGCGCCCGCGCCGTCGATCCTCGCCCGCGCGGCGCACGCGCTCGATCTCTGGCGCGCCGAGCGCGCCGTTCACGCGGCGCTGCCGGAGGTGGATCCGGGTGCGTTCGACGTGCGCGTCTACGTCGTGCTCGACCCGGCCGCGGCTCCGTTCGCCGAGGGGATCGGCGCGGCCGGCGGCGAGGTGGGCGTCGTGCGGGCCGCCATCGCAGGCGACGCGCTCCTCGCCGCGACCGCGGTCGTCCACGAGGCGCTCCACGCGCTCGGCGCGACGGACAAGTACGACCGCGCGGGGCACGCGGTGGCGCCGGGCGGGCTCTGGGCGCCGGATCAGGTCCCGCCCTACCCGCAGCCCCGCGCCGAGATCATGGTCGGCGAGATCCCGCTCGGGCCCGGTCGCGGCCGCCTGCCGGCCTCGGCCGCGGAGGTCGGGATCGGGCCGGAGACCGCGCGGGAGATCGGGTGGCTCGGCGCGGCGGCGGAGGACGGCCCGCGCTAGACCGGTCCAAGGCGCGCACCGGCGCGCCGTCCGAGAGGAGGAGGATTCCATGGCGAACACGTCGACCTTCGTCGAGCATGCCCTCGACCTGCTCTCCCTCGTCCCGGGCGTCGATGCCCGCCGGATGTTCGGCGGCCACGGCCTGTACCACCGGGGCGCGATGTTCGGCCTCATCGACGACGACGAGCTCTTCTTCAAGACCGACGGGGAGACGCGGCCGCGGTTCCTGGAGGCGGGCTGCAGGATGTGGGTGTACGCGGCCATGCAGGAGACGAGCTACTACCGCCCGCCCGACGACGCCCACGAGGCGCCGGAGTCGATGCTGCCGTGGGCGCGGCTCGCCGTCGACGCGGCGCTCCGCAAGCAGGCCGCGAAGGCCGCCGAGGCGGCGGCGAAGGCGGCCAGGCGCGCCGCGCGGGAGGCGGCGCAGGCGGGGGCGAAGAGGTCCCGGCGCGGCGCCGCCGCGACCACCGCGAGGCCGGGGAAGTCGAAGTCCCACGCGAAGCCGGCGAGCCCCGCCGCCGAGGTGCGCCGCGGACGCACCGCGACCCCGCGGCGCAAGAAGCCCGGCGCGCGGGCGCGCGGCGGGCGCAAGGCGCGGTAGCATCGCCGGATGCGCCGCCTCGTCCTGCTCGTCGCGTTCGGCCTCGCCGTCGGCGGCGGCCTCGGCCTCGCCCTCCGGCTCCTCCCCGCGCGCGCGGCGCCGGTGCCCGACCCCCCTGCGGTCGTGATGCGGATCCGCGAGGTCGCGCGCCTCGAGGCGCTCGACGTCGCGCTCTACAAGAAGGTGTCGTTCGCGCCGGATCCGGCGCCCGCGGGCTCGCTCTGGGGCGACGTCGCGGGCTGGCTCCGGCACACCTTCGCGACCCCGCGGGGCAAGGCCATCGTGTTCGCGGACGCGCACGTCGCGCTCGAGCTCGAGCGGCTCGACGCGCGGAGCGTAAGCGTGGTCGGACGCACGGTGACGATCCGCCGGCCGCCGCTCCGGACCACGGTCGCGCTCCGTCCGGGAGAGACCGAGATCATCGGCTCGAACCTCGACTCCGCCGACACCGCGCGCCTGCTCGAGCTCGCGAGGCGCGCGTTCGAGCAGGAGGTGGAGCGCGACGCGGCGCTGCAGCAGCGGGCGCGCGCGTCGGCCGAGCGCGCGATCCGGGCGCTGCTCTACACCGTCGGGTTCACCGACGTGGTGTTCGTGGACGAGGGCGCCACCGCGACCGCAGGTTGAAAGCGCTGCCCGGTCGCCCTGGGCCGTCGAAGGGCGCCACGCGCCGCGGTTCGTGGCTCGACGGGCTCACGAGGAACCGAGGGAAGACCCGGAGGACGCCCCCCCGGGGAAAGGGGGCGCCCTCCGGGGAACGTGCGCCCCGGGGTCGTCAGCCGGAGCGGCGCGCGGAGGTCGGGGGCAGTCGACGGACGCGCGGCGAGACGGTGACGAGCACCTCGCTGGGAGCGGAGGGGGTGATCTCCGCGAGACCAACGAGAGTCCAGCGGAGGATCCTCCCGGCGAGGTGGCTCAGGAAGCGCACGATCACCGGATGTGCAGCGGCCGTGCCCGGCGCGCGGGGGGACCGGCCGCGCGGAGCCGCCGTCGATCTCACGCGTTTTCCCCGACGGGGGGCTCGGGTCGGCACGACCCCGGGGTCAGCGCGAGAGAACCACCGGGCGATCCTGCGCCTCGTCCACCTCCCGCGCGAAGTGCGCGAAGTCGAGGTACCGCTCCGGGGGGATGCGGCCGCGCGCCAGCTCGAGGCGCTCCTCGCGGACGAGCGTGCTCCCCTTCACCCGCTCCTCGCGGGTGAAGCGGCCGAACGGCGTCTCGATCTTCGACGCCGGTCCGGCGTGGGGCAAGAGGCCCGGCGGCGCGACGATCTCGATCCGCTGCGTCGCGCGGTCCGGCTCCGGCAGCAGGAGCGGCGTCCGGCGGCGCGCCACCTGGACGTACCGCGCGCCGAGCCGCGCCGGGAAGATGGACGACTCGAGCACCCGGCCACCGTCCGCGGCGCGCGACACGTCCGGCGCCCGGCCCTCGAAGCGGATCTCGCCGGGCGCCTCCGGGTCGTCCTCTCCGGTGACCTCGACGCGCGTCACCGAGATCCCGCGGAACATCCGGCCGAGGATCCCCTCCACGGCCTGCCGCCGCTCGGTCGCGTCGAGCCGCTCGAGCGCGCCCTTCAGCGCGCCGCCGGCGGCGCCGGTGTAGCGGTCGGCGCCGGTCACCGTCGCGCTGCCGTCCTCCGCGAGCACGATCCGCAAGGTCAGGATGCGGTCCTCGGGCGACGCCGCCTGCTCGGGTGTGCGATCGACCTCCACCGCGTCGCCCGGCTCCGGGAGCACGAGCGCCTCGCAGCCGGTCGCGGTGTCGGGGATCGCGCCGAACGGGCTGAGGCGCGGCGACGGATCGAGCCAGATCGTCTCGCCTCCCGCCTTCACGCGCAGCAGCGACGTCCCCCACAGCGACAGCGGGGGGAAGCGCCACCTGGCGGGGTCCGCGCCGAAGGGCCGGACGAGCGCGAAGCGCGCCGGGATCCCCATCGCCGAGAGCACGGCCTTCAGCACCACGAGCCGGCTCCCGCGTCCGCGCGAGAGCGCGGCGCCGGCGTCCTCGCCGAGACCGCCGCCCTGCCCGAGCACGTCCTTCGCGACCCGCGCGTACGCCGCCTTCACGAGCGCGAGCGGCGTGGCATTCGGCCCGGCCGCGGCGCGGATGTCGGCCGCGAGCGCGCGCAGCTCCTCGTTCGGCCGGGTGCGGTCGACGAGGGTGTCGCCGACCGCGCGCTGCAGCGCCTCGCGGGAGTCGGCGGTCCCGACGGACAGGAACGGGAGGACCTCGGTGCCGTTCGGCGCCGACGGCTCCGGGATGAACGCGGGAACGTCGCGCCGCTCGGCGCGGACCACGTCGTAGCCGCCCTCGCGGACCACGTCCGGCGCGGGCATGCCGTGCGCGTCGACGGCGAGCCCGAGCCCCGCCGGCGCGCGGACCGCATACACCGACCGGAAGAGGCGCGACCCGGGGACCTGGAAATAGAAGGGGCTCGCCGTGTAGCCGCCGAGGCCGCGGGGCGCGTGATCGCCGCGGACCCACTCGACCTCGACGTAGTCGCCGGGCTCGAGCCCGGTGAGCGAGACGGTCCCCTTCGCGCTCCCCGCCCGCTCGGGCTCGAGGGCGCGGCCATCCTTCTTCAGCGTGCGGAGCGTGAGGATGCTCGCGCCCGGGGGGACGGTCACCTCGCCCCACTGCTCGACGCCCTGCTGGTCGAGGACGTGGATGACCTGGTGCGTCCGCTCGGTCGCGGTGCCGCCCGGGTGGATGTCGACGGCGGCGGCGTCGAGGACCATCGTCGAGGAGACGCCACCCTGCCTCGGCGCGGACTCGTACGCTCGGATCGCGGCGCGCGCGTCCTCGGCGAGGTCCTGGAGCACCTCGCCGCCGTCGTCGAGCGCGAGCCCGCGGCGGAGCGAGAGGTCGGCGCCGTTCAGCGCGAGGGCACGCGCGCGGGCCGCCCGCGCCGCGTCGGCGTCGCCGGCGAGCTCGCGGAGATCGCCGAGCCGCTCCTGCAGCCGGGCGCTGCGAGGCCAGATCGCGGCGAGCGCCGCCACGGCGTCCGCCGCGCGGCCCGGCGCGCCGGCCGCGACGAGCGCGTCGGTGAGCGCGAGCCCGGGCTCGATGGCCCAGGGGCGCGCCGCCACCACCGGCTCCAGGGCGGCCAGCTGTCCGGCGGGATCGCCGCGCTTCTTCCGGTGGCTCGCGAGCCGCTCGCGGCCGCCGCGGCAGCGCGCGACGGCCTGCGCCGCCTCGTCCTCGTGGCCGACGTCGCCGCGCTTCCCGGCGAGCTCGTACGCGAGGTCGGCGGCGTCGCAGCTTCCGCCGCCCCGCAGCGCCTCGAACGCGAGCCCCTCGGCGCGCTCGGCGAGCCCGCGATCCATGGCCGCGCGGGCCCGCGCGGCGACGGCGGCGGGCCGGCTCGCGGCCGGTCCGAGCCCGGACAGCACCTCGTCCACGTCGTCGAGCCGCTCGGCCGCGCGCAGCTGCGCCGCCAGCCGGAGCCGCGCCTCGGCGCTCCCGGGATCGAGCCGGAGCGCGTCGCGGAGCTCGGCCTCCGCCCGGCCGCGCGCCACGCGGTCGTCCAGCGTGGGATCGTCGGCGAGGACGTCGGCGCGGGCGATGCGGACGAGCGCCGCGTCGGGCCGGGCCGCGCGCGCCTCGGCGAGGAGCTCCTTCGCCGTCTCACGGTCGGACACCTGCGCGTCGCGCGCCGCGAGCACGCGGGCGATCACCGGGCCGAGCTCGGGCTCGAGCGCGGCCGCGAGCGCGCGGCCCGCCAGCGCAGGCGGGCCGGGCTCCGGCTTCGCCGCGGGCGCGGGCGCCCCGCCCGCGGGCGCGGCGGCGTACGTCGCGTCGGACGGCGCGCCGTCCTCCCGCGAGAGCGCCACGTGCACGCCGGTGCGGGGCGTACCGCGCGTCACGACGACCACGAGGCGGTGGCGGCCCGGCGCGAGCGCGACGGCGCGCTGGAACAGGCCGCTCGGCCACCCCTCGAACGCGCGCCGCTCGTGGACGAGGACGCCGTCGAGGCGGACGCGCGCCGAGAGCTGGGTGCCGACGGTGAGGACGTAGCGGCCGCCCTTCGCCAGGGTGACGTCGGCGGCGAGCGCGAGCAGATCCGCGTCGTTCGGCTCGCCCTCGAGCGTCACCGTCCCGTCCGGCGCGGGCAGCGAGCGCGTGACGTACGGCGGGAGGCCGGCGGCGGCGGGGACCGTCTCCGGGACGATGCCGTCGTCGGGCGGGATCTTCCGGTCGAAGTCGAGCGCGTGGTGGACCGCGTAGGGGCCCGACAGGCTCCAGGCGGTGACCGCGCCGTTCTCGGCGCGCAGGCGCGCGGCGAGGGCGTGGTCGCCCTGGACCTCCGCGGCGGTCGCGCGCGCGACCCGGGCGCGGTAGGCGGCGAGCCCCTGGAGTCGCCCCGCCGCGAGGAGCGGCGCGACGGCGGCGTCGACCTCGGTGGCGCGCGCCGGCGCCGTCTCGGCGAGCTCGGCGAGGCGGCGGAGCGCGACGAGCGCGGCCGGGTCGGCGGGCGCCGCCTCGACGGCGGCGGCGAGGTGGCGGACCTCGAGGTCGCCGTCGAGGGCACGGCGGGCGAGGAGCGCGGCGACGACGTGGGACGGCGCGTCGACCGTCCCGCGCTTCGTCGCGAGCGTGGTCGCCCGCGCGCTCGCCTCCGCCGCGGCGTAGTCGTTCGTCTCGAGGGCGCGCGAGACGCCGCGGGCGCCTCCGCGAACGCCGGCGCAGCCGAGCGCCGCGGCGATCAGGAGGACGGCGGCGCTCCGGCGCAGGGCCGGTCTCTGGAGAGCGATCATCGGACGGCCTCCTGGCCGGCGGCGGGTGTCGCCGCCTCCTTCACGGGCGCGGCGGGCACGATCCGGACGCGGCGGGCGAACGCGCGGTCGATGCGCGAGACGAGCTCCCGGAAGGCCGGGTAGTCCGCGGGCGCGACCTGGCCGCCGGCGAGGGTGACCTGCCCCTCGGCGACGACCGCCCCACCCTCCTGGCGGTACGTGATGGCGAAGCCGCCGAACGGCGCCTCGACCTTCACCGGCTCGGGCGTCTCGGCGACCCGCCAGCCCGGCGGGAGCGCGACCTTGTAGGTGAACACGTTGCGCGACGCGCTGCCGAGGTCGACCGGGTACCTCCGCGCCGAGAGCGACGCCCAGGACTCGGTGTAGCCGCGCGACGCGCCGAACGGCGTGAAGCGGAGGCCGTCGCCGTCGGGCTGGGCGAACCGCGGGACGTCGAGGGCGAACTGGACCATCAGCGCGTCCTCGATCCGCGTCGGATCGGAGACCGACACCGACTCGACGCGCACCCCGGGGAAGGCGCGGTTGAACGTCGCCTCGAGCTGGGAGGACCGCTCGCCCTCCGCGAGGTACGTCCGCCGGTAGCTCGGCGCCTCCACGCCGGCGACGCGCCAGCCGCCCTTCACGCCGGCGGTGCCGTCGGGCCGGAGCGCGACGTCGTAGCGGCTCTCGATCCGGTTCTCGTCCGGGCTCGCATCCGGGATCCGGCCGAAGCGCGACGGGCCCGACGGGTTCACGACGAGCACGGTCGCGCCCCGGTCGTCGGAGGGCAGGTCTCCCGATCCGGAGTAGGCCGCGGTGCCGTCGAGCCACAGGTCGAGGTCGGGCACGTAGAGGATCGCGTGGTTGAAGATCGAGAGCGACGCCGGCGTCTCGGGCAGGCGTCCCAGCCGCCGCATCCGGAGCAGCACCAGCCGCGAGTCGATCCCCATCGCCTCGAGCAGCGCGTGCATCAGGCTCGCCTTGTCCTTGCAGTCGCCGAAGCGCCTCGCGAGGATCTGGTCCACCCGGTAGGGCTTGAAGCCGTGGATGCCGAACTCGAGGCCGACGTAGCGCGTCTGCGAGACGACGAAGCCGTACGCCGCGCGGACGAGGGCGCGCTTCGTCTCGGGATCCCAGCCCGACGGCGGCGGGGTGACGGACGGCGCGGCCACGACGCCCTGGCCCTGCGCCCGCGCGACCCGTGGCGCGCCCGCCGCCCGCGCGTCGAGCACCGCGCGCGCGAGCCGCTCCGCCTCCGCCTTCACCTCTCCGTTCGGCCGGATCTGGTCCCGCACCAGGCCCCAGTAGAACCGCGCCACCTGATCCCAGCTCGCGTAGGTCGACACGTGCACGTACCGGGCGACCTCGCTCCAGCCCGGCATGCGCGGCTCGGGCTGGATGCGCGGAGCGTCCCGGGCGGTGAAGCGGTGCTCGGTGACGCCGTTCGGGAGCGCCCGCTTCGCGTAGGCGACGCCCGCCGGACGGTTCGCGTGGATCTCGCGCCCCTCCGGGACCAGGAGGACGTAGTCGAACACCGCCTTGCGCGTCGTCTCGTCGACGAAGGTGAGGTCGCCGAAGTAGTCGGAGAGGAGGTTCTCGCTCGCGGTGTCGTCGACGCGCCACGCGATCTCGAGCACGTCGCCCGGCGCGAGCGCGGGGAACGACAGCGTCTTCGCGAGGGTGTCGTAGTAGAGCCGGTACCAGGGCTCGCTGGCGCTCTGCTCGCTCTCGTCGTGCGACTCGACGACCGTGCCGTCCGGCTTCAGGATGCGGGCCCGCTCGACCTTCACCTCCTGCCGCTCCGGCGCCCACGACACGGTGTGGCGCCGGAACGCGTCCGCGCCGCGGGCGTTCAGCACCTTCACCACCACCTGGTAGTAGCTCGACGCCATCCCGGAGGGGAGGACGCGCGTCACTTTGACGTCGGAGAGCACGACCGCGTCGTCGTCCGGCGCGGGCACCGGCGCGGCCGCTGCGAGGGCCCGGGCGTCGGCGAGGTACGGCCGCTCGAACCGCTCGCGCGCGGGCTCGAGGCTCCGCGCCAGCTCCTTCAGCTCGGGGCTCTGCGGCCGGAGCTCGAGCGCCCGCTGCACGTCTCCTTGCGCGTCCTTCGCCCGGCCGCGGACGAGGCGCGCGCGGCCGCGGCGCTCGTAGCCGTCGGCCTCGTCGGGGGAGAGCGCGATGGCCTGGCCGTACGCGGCCTCCGCCTCCTCGGCCCGGTCGTTCGCGGCGAGGAGGTCGGCGAGCCGGAGCCGCACGTGCACCTCGGAAGGATCGAGCCGGAGCGCCTCGAGGAGCAGGTCGCGCGCGCCGGTCACGTTGCCGCGATCCGCGAGGAGGGCGGCGAGGGCGCTCCGCGCCTCGGCGTCGTCGACGCGGAGGGCGAGGAGCGTCCGGTACCGGGCGGCGGCCTCGTCGAGGCGCCCGAGCCGCTGCGCGGCCCGGGCGGCGGCGCGGACCGCGGCGGGCACGGTCGGGAAGGCGCGCGCGTTCTCGGCTGCGAGGAGGGCGGCGCGCGGTTCGCGGCCGGCGCGCTCGAGCGCCTCGGCGTAGGCGACGCGCGCCTCCGGCCAGCCCGGCGCGGCGCGGATGGCCCGGTCGAGGAGCCGCACCGCCGCCTGCGGGCGATCCTGGTCGAGCTCCTCGCGCGCGAGCGCGCGCAGCGCGCGGGGCTCCTCCGGGGCGGCGGCGAGCGCCGCCTCCACGAGGAGACGGCGCCGGCCGTGATCGTCCTCGAGGCGGGCTGCCTCGAGCTGCGCGTCGAGCGACCCGGGCGCGAGCGCGGCCGCGCGCCGGGCTTCCCCCGCCGCGCGCCGCTCGTCGCGCTCGGCGGGCTGCCGCAGCGCGAGGGCACGGGCGAGGTCGAGCCGCGCCTCCGCCTCGGCGCGCCCCTTCCCGCGGAGCGCGTCGGCGCGGCGCTCGAGCCGGATCACCGCGTCCTCGATGGCGCGCGGCGCCGGGCCCGGCGCGACGGCGGGCGCCGCCGGATCCGCGGCAGCGAGGGCGCGGCCCTCGCCGTGCTCGTCCGCGAGGCGGAGCCAGAAGCCCATCCGGCCGTCCTGGTGGCAGAGCTTCACCAGGATCCGGTTCGCGCCCCTCCGGAGCGTCACCGCGGCGCCGCGCTGATCGAGCCGCGCCGCGTGGTACCCGGCGTCGGAGATCGCGAGCGCGCCGTTCACCCACACCTTCGCCGCGCCGCTGCCGCCGAACCAGAGCGCCACGCGCTCCTCGCGGGGCGCCTCGACGACCGCGAGCGCGTACGCCGCGACCTCGCGGGCCGGACGCAGCGTCGCGCCGAGGTGGACGAAGCCCTCGGTGACCGCCTCCTGCGGCAGCTCCCGCCAGGCGACCTCGCGGACCTTCCCGGGGTAGCGCGCCTTCAGATCGATCCCCGCCTCCGGCGGCAGCGCCGCGTCGAACGCCTTCTTCCCCTCGTCGTCGAACGGGCCGACGATCCGGAACCGGGTGACGAACCCGAGCCGGCGAAGGTTTGCCTGCTCACGCTGGAGGTTCCCGCGCGCACGCTCCACCCGCGCGAGCCGCCACCGCGCCGCCGACCGGACCTCCGGATCCGTATCCGCGGCGTCCGCGGTCCGGCCGTACAGCGCCGCGAGCCGCGCCAGCTCGGGGAGGTCGTCCTCGAGCTGATCGAGCTCGCCGAGGACCGCGAGACCGCGGGGTCCTCGCCGGTCGCGATCCAGCGCGGCCGACGCGGCGGCGAACCCGTCGGCGACCGGGTCCTTCCAGCCGGGCCGGGGCAGCGCGGGCTCGCCCGCCCGGACGGAGGGCGCGAGGAGGAGCAGCGCGAGAGCGAACGGAGCGACGGAGCGGGCGAGCATGGGGACCTAGGAGTGTAACCGTGAACAGCGCGCGGAGCGTCCCGTTCCCGTGATCGTGCCCGTCACCGTGCCCGTCCTCCCGTGCCCGTGACCCGCCCTCCCGTGGCCCGTGGCCCGACCCGTACCCGTGAACCCGCCTCCCGTGGCCCGTGGCCCGACGTCTCCTGGGCCGTGCCCCGTCCTCGTCCTCCGAGGCCCTCCTCACGGCGCGCGGTCGTCGCCTCACCCCGCCCGCGCGAGGGCAACCACCTCGACGGAGCGCGCGCCCGCGCGCCGGAGGGCGGTCGCGGCGGCCTCCGCCGTCGCGCCGGTCGTCACGACGTCGTCCACGAGGACGACGTGCCGCCCGGCGACCGCGGCCGTCGCCGCGAACGCGCCAGCGACGTTCCGGAGCCGCTCCGCCCGCGTCCGGCCCACCTGCGGAGGCGTCTCGCGGACACGGACCAGCGCGCCGCGGAGGCGGCGAACGGGTACGCCCGCGGCGCGGACGAGCCCGTCCGCGAGGAGCGCGGCCTGGTCGTACCCGCGCGCGATCCGCCGGGCTCGGCCGAGCGGGACGGAGACCACCACCGCGCCGGGCGGGAGCGGCGCGCGGGCCGCGAGCCACGCGCCGAGCGGCCGGGCGAGCGCCGCGCGCCCGCCGTACTTGAGGCCGTGGACGGCGTCGGCGAGCGGTCCGCCGAAGAGCCCGGCGGCGCGAACCCGCTCGAACGCGGGCGGCGCGGCGAGGCACGCGCCGCAGGCCGGGGCGAGCCCGGGAAGGCCGCACCGGGCGCAGCCGGAGGGGACGGGATCGATCGCCCCCGCGCAGATCGGGCAGAACGGCTCGCCGTCGAGCGGGGCGCGGCAGGCGGCGCAGCGCGGAGGGTAGACCAGGTCGAGGAGTGCGCGCGTCAGCGAGGCGAGCATGGGGCGAGCGGGTGCACGGGATGGGCCGGACGCCTGGGCCCGTCACCGTTACCGTTCTCCGTTGCCGTCACCGCACCCGTTACCGTGGCCCGCCTCCCGTGGCAGTGGACCGTGGGCCGAGGCCCGTTCCCGGGCTCACACGGCCCGGGCACGTCTCACGTCGAACGGGCCAGGGGGTTCACGGGCACGCGCGCGGGCACGTGTACGGTCACGGCCACGGAGAACGGCCGTCGCGTCCGCGCCCCGTCCCCACCGTCCGCTCACCGCACCAGCAACCCCAGCCCCTTCATCTCCTTCGGCTGGGGCAGCCCCATCACCTGGAGCGCGGTGGGCGAGACGTCGGCCAGCACGCCCTTCGCGCGGAGCTTCGCGCCACGCAGATCGGGATCGGCGAGGATGAACGGCACGGGGTTCAGGGTGTGGGCGGTGTGCGGCTGGCCCGTCACCGGGTCCGTCATCATCTCGCAGTTGCCGTGATCGGCGGTGACGAGCATCGCCATGCCCGCGGCCTGCGCGGCCTTCCAGAGCCGGCCGACGCACTCGTCGACGACCTTCACCGCCTTCACCGCGGCGTCGAGGATCCCGGTGTGGCCGACCATGTCCGGATTCGCGTAGTTCACGAGGATGAAGCCGTACTGCCTCGTCCCGATGGCCTGGACGAGCTTGTCCGTCACCTCGCGCGCGCTCATCTCCGGCTTCTCGTCGTACGTCTTCACGTCGCGCGGGCTCGGCACGAGGATGCGGTCCTCGCCCGGGAAGACGGTCTCGCGGCCGCCGTTGAAGAAGAAGGTGACGTGCGCGTACTTCTCGGTCTCCGCGGTGCGGAGCTGCTTCAGGCCCGCGCGCGAGACGATCTCGGGGAAGATCTCGGTCAGGTCCTGGGGCGCGTAGGCGACCGGCAGCGTGAACGTCTCGTCGTACTGGGTCATGCAGACGTACGCCGAGAGGCGCGGCACGACCTGCCGGTCGAAGTCCTTGAAGCCGGGCTCGGTGAACGCGCGCGTGATCTCGCGCGCGCGATCCGCGCGGAAGTTGAAGAAGAGGATCGCGTCGCCGTCCTTCACGGTCCCGACGGGCTTCCCGTCGCCGGTCACGACGATCGTCGGCTTCACGAACTCGTCGTTCTCGCCCTTCCCGTAGGACTGCTCCATGGCCTGGACGCCGCCCGCGGCCTTGAAGCCCTCGCCGCGGACGATGGCGGCGTAGGCCTGCGCGACGCGATCCCAGCGCTTGTCGCGATCCATCGCGTAGTACCGGCCCGCCACCGTCGCGACCTTCCCGTAGCCGGTCTCGCGGAGCCGCTTCTCGAGCTGGGCCATGTAGCCGACGCCGCTCTTCGGCGGGGTGTCGCGGCCGTCCATGAACGCGTGGACGTACGCGTGCGCCACGCCCTCCCGCCGCGCGAGCTCGAGCAGCGCGAAGAGGTGGTCCATGTGGCTGTGGACGCCGCCGTCCGAGAGGAGCCCCATGAGGTGGAGCGCGCCGCCGGCCTCCTTCGCGCGGCGGCAGGCGAGGAGCAGCGCGTCGTTCTTGAAGAACGAGCCGTCCTCGACGGCGCGGTTGATGCGCACGAGGTCCTGGTAGACGATCCGCCCTGCGCCGAGGTTGGTGTGCCCGACCTCGGAGTTGCCCATCTGCCCCTCCGGGAGGCCCACCGAGAGGCCGCTCGTCTCGAGCGCCGTGGACGGGTAGTCGCGCAGGAGCGCATCCACGTTCGGGGTTCCGGCGATGGCGATCGCGTTCGCGTCGCGCTCGGCGCGGTTCCCCCAGCCGTCGAGGACGACGAGGAGGACGGGCTTCGTCTTGGCCACGGGCACCTCTCCTTCGGGGAAAAGGTTCGGGGCCGAGATGTTAGGGAAAGGCCCGCCGCGCCACAAGAAGCGAAACGGGCGGCGGGCGGAGGTGCGACGGAGGGTCCGGGTCTCGGCGCGAGGCCGTCCGGCGGGCGCGTCAGCGCGCTCCCGCCGACGCGACGATCGCGCCCTTCTCGTCGGCGACCTTCACAGCGCGGATGCCGTCGCGCGGGACCTTCACGGCGAGGCACGGGCGCGTGAGCGCCTGGGTGACGAGCGCGTCCTTCGCGGGACCGCGGAACGAGACCTGGACGAGGACCACGCCGTCCTTCACGGCGGCCTCGTTCCGCGCGAGCTCGACCGCCCACCCCCCGGTCGGCCGCTCGCCCATCGCGACGACGATCACCGCGTCCTTCCCGAAGTCCACCGGGGGCGCCGGTGCCTCGCCGTCGAGCAGCGGCGACGGGAAGACCTCCCGCCAGGCCTCCGGGCTCGTCACGAGCGTCGCGCTCGGACCCTTCCCGGCGCCGGGGCACTGGCTCCCCCCGCGGACCGCCGCGACCGGCACGCGCCGATCGCCGCAGTCACCCTCGGCGCCGAGGAGGAGCGCGAGCGCGAACCCGCCGGCGGCGAGCCGCGCCCACCTCACGGCGCGCCCCCGAGGAGCGTCCGCGTCGGCGCGGCGCGACGGAGGGCGCGCGGCGGGAGGAGGTACGCCGGCGAGGTCCCGCCGAGGCTCGCGTCGAAGCCGATCACGAAGTCGATCCCGTCGACGTCCTTCCCGCTCACCACGACTGTCGTCGGCGCGCCGAGGGTCGGCCAGGCGCCGCACGCCTCGCCCGCGTCGCAGACCTCGCCGTCGTCGTCCATGTCCGTGCCGGCGGCGACGTAGTACGAGCCGTCCGCGACGCCGGTGAAGGCGTACCCGTACTGACCGGTCGTGCTCGTGCCGTCCCGCTGGTCCTTCGGCTTCAGGTTCGAGTCGAGGAGCAGGATGTAGACGTAGCCGATGCCGCCGCCCGTCGCGCGCGTCCCCTTCTGCAGCGTGACGGGGACCGAGAGGCTCGACCCGCCCTGCACGGCGAAGTCGACGTGCGCGCTGTACACGCCGTCCGCGAGGCCGTTCGGGTTCGCCGTCACCGTGTACGTCCCGAGACCGTTCCCGGTCGCGGGGCTCGGGCCGCTCACCGAGAGCCACGCCTCGCTCGCGGTGACGCCCGTCACCGAGAGCACCGGGACGTCGCCGCCGGTCTTCGTCGCCTCGAGCTGCGCCGAGGTCTGGCCGGGCACGAAGTCGATCCGCGGCGGAGTGACCTGCAGCGCGGGCGCGACCGGCTTCCCGCACTGGGCCTGGGCGCCCTGGACCGCCATCACCGCGTCGATGAGGCCGTGACCGAAGACGTCATCGCGACCCGGCACGCCGAGGTCCACCGTGATCTGGTCCGTCGAGACGAGCGAGTCGAGCTGGTCGGGCGTGAGGCTGGGGCAGACCGACTTCATGAGCGCCACGACGCCCGCGACGTGCGGGGAGGCCATCGAGGTGCCCTGGTAGATGGCGTACGCGGGCTTCCGCGTGCCGCTCGAGTCGTCCGCGAGGGTCGACGCGATGCCGTCCGGCTTGCCGTCGTTGTTCAGGTCGGTCGCCGAGTTCCCGCCCGGCGCGGCGAGGTCGACGTTCGGACCGAAGTTCGAGTACGGCGCCTTCGCGCGCTGGATGTCCACCGCGGAGACCGAGATCACGCCCGCGTAGCTCGCGGGGTAGCTCGCGGTGCCCGAGTTCTCGTTCCCCGCCGCCGCGACGACGACGACGCCGGCGGCGCGGACGGCCGCGAACGCGTCCTGCTCGGTCTGGGAGTAGCAGCCGAGGCAGCCGAGGGACAGGTTGATCACGTCGGCCCGTCGCGCCGGGGGCGGCGTGTGGATCGAGTTGTCGAGGCCGGCGGCCCAGAGCACGCCCTGCAGGATGTCGAACGACGTCCCCCCGCCCACGCCGAGGGCGCGCACCGGCATCACCTTCGCCCCGGGCGCCACGCCCGCGACGCCGAGGCCGTTGTTCGTCCTCGCCGCGATCGTGCCGGCCACGTGCGTCCCGTGGAAGCTGCTCTGTCCCGCCGTCGCGTCGTCGCCCGGGTCGTCGGGGTTCGGATCGACGCCGTCGCCGTCGCGGGCACGGAGCGGATCGCTGATGAAGTCGTACCCGTCGACGAGCTGCCCCTGGAGGTCGGGGTGGGCGAGGAAGACGCCGGTGTCGACCACCGCCACGATCGGGGTCGGATCGCCCGAGCTCATCGGCCCGCCCTGGGTGAGGTCCCAGGCCTGCGGCAGGTTCATGAGCGGGTAGTCCCACTGGTACCGGTAGAGCGGATCGTCGGGCACCAGGGTCGGGTGGAACACGTAGTTCGGATCCGCGCTCTCCACGTCCGCGCGGGCGCGGAGCGCGTTGACGGCGCGGAGGGTGTCGAGCTTCTCCGCCTGGATCGCGTCGAGGGGCGCCGCGAGCGACCCGGGCTGCGCCGATGCCACGCCGAGCGCGGCGAGCGCGCGGCCCCGCTCCGACGCGGTGCCGAGCCCGAGGAGCGCGGGCCGGCCCGGCGCCCCGGCGAGCGCCGCGAGCCCGAGCGCCCTCGCCCGCTCCGGGATCGTCCGGGGCTGCGTCGACGCGGCGCCCGGCGCGCCGTCCCGGAACTTGACGACCACCTCACCGGGGACGAACTCGCGGTCGGTGCGGAGGACCGCGGCCGTCGCCGGCCCCGCGCCGATCGAGAGCGTGTAGCTCGACGCGCCGGTCGTCGCGCTCACCTCGACGAAGTACTCGTCGGAGGTCGCGACGTCGATCTGCAGGATCGCGGTGCCGACCGCCGCGACGGCGCAGATCGCGGCGCGCGCCTTGTTCACGTCCTCGGCGCAGAGCGTGAGCTCCACCCCGGTCGGATCGGCGACCGCGAGCGTGATCCGCTGCCCGCCCGCGAGGGAGACCCGGTAGTCGTCGACGGGGTCGTACGCCTTGTTCGTGTTGCTCACCCAGCCGCCCACCGTCACCGCGCTCGGGAGCGGCTGCGCCTGGGCGAGCGAGTCGTTGGAGCGGCTCGGTGCCGCCGGATCCGCGACGTCCCAGTCCGCCTCGTTGGCCGCCGCCGCGCTCACCGTCCCGGTGATCCGGTGGGTCGACGCCGTCGTCGTGCTGGACTTCCCGCCACCGCAGGCGGCGAGGAGGGCGACGGAGACGGCGAGGGGGGCGAAGGCGCGGCGCAGCATCGTGGACCTCGGAGGGCTGGCGCCGTCCCTCGCGGGCGGCGGCGGGACGGAGCTTACCGCGCGGGCGCCCCTCGCGTCGCGTCGCGGCCGGGGCGCGGGCGGCTGCCGCGGGGATTCACTTGTGGTACGGCTCACCCCTCAGGATCGTCATCGCCCGGTAGAGCTGCTCGACGAGGACGAGGCGCGCGAGCCGGTGCGCGAGCGTGAAGCGCGACACCGCCAGCCTCTCGTCCGCTCGGGCGAGGAGCGCGGGCGCGAGGCCGTCCGATCCGCCGATCACGAGCGTCACGTCCTGCCCGCGCTCCAGCCAGCGCTGGACGCGCTGCGCGAACGCCGCGCTCGTGAGCTCGTCCCCGCGCTCGTCGAGCGCCACGAGCCGGTCGCGCGGGCCGAGCTTCGCGAGGAGCGTCGCCGCCTCCTCGTCCTTCGCCTGCGGGGTCCCGGCGTGCTTCCGCGCCTCCGGCACCTCGACGAGCTCGAACCGAACGTACCGGCCGAGCCGCTTGGCGTACTCCTCCACGGCCGGGGCGTACAGGCCGGAGCGATCCTTCCCCACCGCCACCACCCGGAGCTTCACGCGCGCCGCCTCGCCGTCACGCGAGCGGATCCGGCGAGGCGCCGTTCGAGGCCGCCTCGGCGACGAGCCGATCGAGGTGACCGAGCAGCTCCCGGTTCCCGTCCTGGCGGTAGGTGGCGAGCCTCGCCTCGAGCGCGGGGAGGCGCGAGAGGAACGCCTGCAGCCGCTCGGCGGTGAGCTCGTCGGCCGAGACGCCGTAGCCGAGCGCCTCCAGGTACCGCGCGTTCAGCACCTGCTCGAACTGCTTCTTCACGGGGATCGCGAGCATCGGCTTGTGGAGGTAGACCGACTCGCTCATGAGCGTGAACGAGCCGCCCGACACGACGCCCTTCGCGGTGCGGAGGTCCTCGATGAACGTCGCCTCGGAGAACGGACGGTACACGAGGTTGCCGTCGCGGAGATCCTCCTTCAGCTCCCGGCGCAGCCCGTAGATCCGGCACTCGCGCCCGGCGCCGCGGAGGATCTCGGGGAGCGCCTCGTTCGAGGTGGAGGTCTGGTAGACGAGGAGGTGCTCGCCGCGCTCGGCGCGGGCGGCGAGGATCTCGGGGCGGAGCACCGGCGGGTGGAGGGTGGTGCGCGCCTTGACCGCGCGCGGCTCGAAGAAGGTCGCGATGAGGTAGTGGAAGCAGCCCGGGAGCTTCGCCTTCACGACCGACTTCGCGACGAGGTAGTCCGCCTCGTGGCCGGCGAGGATCTCCGGCGAGTGCTCGCCGCGGTTCACGATCTGGTTGTTGTCGACCGAGATGCACGGCAGCGCGTGCGTGCGCGCGAAGAGGTAGCTCCAGGTCTCGAAGTCGGAGATCACCACCTCGGGCCGGAACTCCTCGACGAGATCGAAGTAGGCCTTCACGTTCCGCGGCCACCCGCCCGCGACCGCGCCGCGGACGTTCTCGAGCACCGTCCGGAAGTTCCGGACCTCGTTGTCCTCGTAGACGATCGAGAGGCCCCAGATCTTGTTCACCCCGAGGTGATCCCGCTCGCGCGCCTTCAGGTAGTCGTGCGCGCGGCCGGACACGACCACCTGCACGTCGTGGGTCCTCGCGAGGTGCTCGATCACCACGCGCGAGCGGATCGCGTGGCCCATCCCTTCACCCGCCACCCCATAGAGGATGCGCGCCATGCCGCGAGTGTAGCGGTTCGGGGCTACGGCAGGCAGCGGCCGGGCGCCTCGATACCCGCGTCGGTCGCGCGGAGCGGCGCGACGACGCCAGGAGGGATCCCTTCGATCCCGGCCGGCACCGCGGCGCCGGGGAGCCGCGCCTCGTGCCAGGCCCCGCCCTCCTCGCGGTAGCGGACGACCCGGAGCGCGCCGTCCGGCGCGTAGTACAGCTCCGCCTCGAAGGGCACCCCGCCCGCCGTGCCGTGACGAGCGTACTTCACGACGCGCCCCTGCGGGTCCTCCTCGACCTTGCGCCAGCTCTCGCCGTCGCACCCGGGGAACGTCGCGATCGCGCCGCGGAGCTGGCCGGCGGCACGGAGGTGCTGCCAGCGTGCGACGGGATCGTCCGCGGCTGGCGCGGCCTGCGCGTTCGCGGCGGGCGGAGCTGCGGCGGGAGGAGCCGCGGACGGGGCGGCCGCGGACCTGGCGACGCGGGACGGTGCGCGCGGGGCAGGAGCGGGCTCGGGCGGGGGGGCCTCGGCGAACGCCTGGGGAGCTGGCGCCGCGGAGAGGTCCTTGTCGGCGGCGCGAGCGGCGGGAGCCATCTCGTCCGCGGCGGCCATCGACTCCGCGTGCTTCCGCTCCGCGCCCTTCGACTCCGCGCCGCCCGCGACCGCGAAGCCGCGCTGGCGCTCGGCATGCTGCGCGCTCGGCGCGGGTGCCTGGGGGGGAGCGCGTGAGGCGGCCCCCTCACCCCGGCCCTCTCCCCCGGTGGGGGAGAGGGAGGAGTTGCCTGCGAACGGCGGCGCGGTTGCGGCGGGCGCGGCGGCCCCCTCACCCCGGCCATCGCTCCCGGGGGGGGAGAGGGAGGAGTCGCTGGCGGAGAGGGAGGGCTCATCTTCGCGTGCGGGCGGCGGCGCACGTTGCGCGACGAGCCCAGGCTCGCGAGCGGGCGCGGCGGTGCGGGATTCGCGCTTGCCCGCCTCGGCCTCCGCCGGTGTGGCCGGCTCCGACGCCTTCGTCTGCGCCGACGGCGCCGGCGCGGCCTCGGTGGCCGGCGCGCTCCCGAGGAGCACGTCCCGGTCCTCCCGCTCGAGCGGGCCGGGGCGCATCGCGAAGATCCGGTACGACACCACCGCGACCGCGAGCGCGGCGACCGCGGCGATCGAGCCACCCCATAGCCACCCGGGGACGAGGCGCGAGCGGCGCCGGTCTCGCCGGGCGCTCGCGGCCTCGCGCGCCGCGGCGAGGAGGATCCGCTCGCCCTCCTCCGGCGCGGGCTCCGGAGGGAGCGCCGCCATCATCCCGCGGGTCTCGCGGATCCGCCGGAGCGCGTCGCGGCACTCGGTGCACTCGCCCGCGTGCGCCTCGACGTCGCGCGCCTCGCGCGCGGGGAGCTCGCCGTAGGCGAGGTCGAGCAGCTTCTCCCGTGCGGTCTCGTGCTTCATCGGGCCGCGCTCCACGGCGCCGCGGGCTGCGCCGCCTCCGGGGTGACGCCGAGCGCGGCGAGCTTCTCGCGGAGGGCCTCGAGGGCGTAGCGCATCCGGCTCTTCACGGTGTTCTCCGGCGTGCCGGTCACCTCGGCGATCTCGCCGAACCTGAGGCCGGCGTACTCGCGCAGGAGGAAGACCTCGCGCTGCTCGGGCGGGAGCGCCGCGAGGGCGGCCTCGAGCTTGGGGCGCAGGAGGGCGGCGTCCGCGGCCCGGTCCGGCGCGGGATCCTCCGCCGGCGTCTCCGCGCCGCGTCCGCCCGGCGCGTCCAGCGGATCCGCCCGCCGGAACGCCATCCGGCGCGACTCGTCGACCGCGAGATTCCGCGCGATGGCGTAGAGCCAGGTCGAGACCCGCGCCCGCTCCTCCCACCCCCCCGCCGCCCTCACGACCTTCAGGAACACCTCCTGGCAGAGATCCTCGGCGCGGCCGCGGTCTCCGGTGAGGCGGAGCAGGAACGAGAAGATGGGCGTCCGATGGCGGCGCACGAGGGCCTCGAAGGCCCGCGCGTCGCCGGCCTGGAACCGGAGCATCAGCTTCTCGTCGCTCTCGTCCAAATGCGGGCTCGGGCCTCGGGAGTGGAAACGCGCCGGTGCGGGAAAGGATCTGGGGAAGTCTACCCCACTCGCCGGTTCGATCTGCGGCACGGACGCGCAGGCCGTCCCGCTGGCTGTCCCGGGGGCGCGGCATCCCGGGATCACGGCACGGCAACCGCGCCCGATGGGGGCGTCCTGCGTGGTAGATCGGGCCGACTCGGGGTGCGCATGGGGGCGGGGGTCTACAACGCGGCGTCGGTCGCGGCGCTCGTGAGCGCCGTCGTGAGCGTCTTCACGGCGGCCGGCGCGTTCCTCGCCGCGCGCCTGCCGGACTGGCGCGACCTGAAGAGGCTCGGCTGGATCGCCGTGACCGCAGCGGTGAACGCCGCGCTCGCGTGCGCCGTGAGCGGCGACGTCTCGCCCGCGGTCTGGGCCGCGTCGGTCCGGCTCGAGCTCGTCCTCGCCGCGCTGCACCTCGCGGCGTGGCACGCGTACCTCTCCGCGTGGGGCAAGCGTCCGCTCTCCGCGCGCCAGCGGCGAGCGCTCGGCGTCGTCCTCGCCGCCAGCCTGCTCGCGCTCGTGCCTGGCGCGGTGTACGGGGAGGGATCGGTCCTCCGTCCAGTCGGCTGGCTCGGCATGACCCACCGAGACCCGGTCGTCACGCCCCTCGGCTGGGCGGTCCACGCCCTCCTCGTCGGGGCCGGCGCGTGGGTGGTCGTCCGGACGGTCCGGCTCGGCCGCGCGGGCGCGCCCTGGGCCCGCACTCACGTCGCGTGCACGTCGGCGCTCCTCGCGATGGGCGCGCACGACGCGCTGGTCGCCTGCGGGCTCCCGCTCCGGACGCCGTACCTCGTGGCGTTCGGGCTTCACGCGCCGATGTTCGTCCTCGCGGTCGTGACCCTGCAGCGGATCGCGACCGGCGCGTCCGAGCTCCACCGGCTCAAGGCCGGTCTCGAGGAGGAGGCGTCGCGCCGCGCCGAGGCGCTCGCGCGCTCCGAGGCGGCGCTCGCCCGCGCGGAGCGGCTCGCGATGCTCGGCCAGCTCGCGGCCGGCGTGGCGCACGAGGTGAACAACCCGACGGCGGTGGTGTCCGCGAACCTCGCCTACCTCGGGCACGCGCTCCGGGACGACCCGCGCCCGCAGCTGCACGGCTGCATCGAGGACTCGCAGGCGGCCGTCGTCCGCATCGCCGCGATCGTGAAGCAGCTCCTCGTCGCGGGGCGGTCGGTCCGGAGCCCGGACGCGCCGCTCTCCGTCGTCGCGCTCGCCCGCGCGTTCGACGCCGCGGTCGCCGCAGCGACCGCGCGGGGCGCGGCCCACGTCGACTTCGTGCGGGAGCTGCCATCCGGGCTCTGCGTCCTCGCCCACGCGGACCCGCTCGTGCAGGTCCTCTCGAACCTCGTCGTGAACGCGGTGCAGGCGATCCCCGCGGCGCGGCGCGGCCGCGTGGTCCTCCGGGGGTGCGCGGAACGCGACCGGGTGCGGATCGTGGTGGAGGACGACGGCGACGGCATGTCGCCGGAGACGCTCCGGCGGCTGTTCGAGCCGTTCTACAGCACGAAGCCGGTGGGCGCCGGGACGGGGCTCGGGCTCGCGGTCTCCCGGGCGCTCGTCGAGACCATGCAGGGGACGCTCAGGTTCGAGAGCGAGCCGGGACACGGCACGCGGGCGATCCTCGAGCTCGCGCACGCGGACGTCGCGCCGCTCGTGACGCCGCCGCCTGGCACGATCCCCGTCCCCGCGCCGCGGCGGAGCACGATCCTCCTCGTGGACGACGACGGCCAGGTCCGCCACTCGCTCGCGCGCCTCCTCGGCCTCCGTTACGACGTCACCGTCGCCGACGGGGTCGGGGCCGCTCTCGACGAGGCCTTCGGGCGCACCTTCGACCTCGTGCTCTGCGACGTGGTGATGCCCGACGGCGGCGGCGAGCGCTTCTGGGCGGAGGTGTCCCGCTCCGCGCCCGAGCTCGCGCGCCGGGTCGTGTTCATGACCGGCGGCGCGGCGACGCCGGCGGCGCGCGCCTTCCTCGCCGCGCAGCCGCAGCCGGTCCTCGAGAAGCCCATCGACCTCGCCGCCGTCGACGGCGCGGTGACCCGCCTCGCGCGCCTCGCGCGGGCGGGGTGAGTCCGGGGACCTCCGGTCTTCTACCGCGCCGCCTCGACGGCGTAGCCGGCCTTCTCGAGCTGCGGGCGGAGCGCGGCGGCGTCCCCGACGACGAGGATCACCTCGCGCCCGAGGGCGAGCGCCGCTGCCGCCTTCTGGATCCGCTCGGGGGAGAGCGCGGCGATCTCGGCCGGCTGCCGGTCCCAGTGGTCGGGCGGGAGGTCGTAGGTGGCCTCCGTGACGAGCGCTGCCGCGGTGGCGTCCACGGTGTCGAAGGCGGAGCCGTACGCGCGCGCCACCTGCCAGCGCGCGCGGGCGGCCTCGGCGGGCTGGAGCGGCGCCGCGCCGAGCCGCTCGACGGCTCCGAGGATCGTCCGGAGCGCCAGCACCGTCGCGTCGCGATCGACCGCCGCGCGCGCGAGCAGGGCGGCGCCTCGCTCGTGATCGAGGAGGCTCACCGCGACGCCGTACGAGACGCCCTCCTCGATCCGGATCTTCTGGTTCAGCCGGGTCCGGAGCAGCCACCGGACCGCCTCCGTCGCCGCCTCGTCGCGCTCCGCCCGGGGCGGCGCCCGGAACGCCGCGAGGACCACCGCCTGCGTGGCGCCCGGCCGATCGAGGAGCAGCACGCGTCGCGCGGCGGGAACGGGTGGCGGCGGCGGCGGAATGCGGTCCCGGCCACCGCGCGCCCATCCACCGAAGTGGCCCTCGATGGCGGCCCACAGCTCGGGCGAGGGGTCCTGGTCGCTCACGACGACGAGCCTCGCGCGCTCCGGGCGGATCTCCTCCGACAGCCAGCGGGACGCGTCACCGCTCGCGAGCCGGCCGATCACGTCGGCGCTCGGGCTCGCGCCGTAGGGGTGGCCCGGGAACAGCGCCGCGGCGAGCGCTCGGGCCGCGGCGAAGTCCACGTCCTTCTCGAGCCGCGCGAGCCGTCGCGTGAACGCCTCGTGCGCCCCGTCGAACCAGCGGGGCGTCTGGTCCCGCGCCCACTCCGCCGTGCTCTGCAGGAGGACGTCCAGGTTCGCGCTGGTGCCGCGCGCGACGCGGTGGAGCGCCTCGCCGGTCCGCCGCGTCTCGGCGTCCGCGCCGATCCGCTCGAGATCGTGCTCGGCGAAGTAGGCCTGGTTCGACCCGAGGGCCAGTGCCGGCAGCCCCGGTGGGATCTCCGGCGTGCCCTCGGCGCGCGTGCGGACGACGAGGTCCACCTGCGCGACCGGCAGGTTGCCCCGGCGCGCGACGACGACGGCGAGGCCGTTCGCGAGCACCCGACGTTCCGCCGCGGCGAGGTTCGGGGGGCGCGCCACCGCGAGCGCCTCCTCCGGCCCTGGCGCCGGGCCGACGCTGGGATCCTCCGAGTCGTCGCGACGCTCGCCGCGGACACTGGCGAGGTCCCCGAGCGCGCGCGCAGGCGCGTCGCGGTCCGGCAGGACGACGAGCGCGACGGCCTGCTCGCGCCGGAGGTGCTCGTTCAGGTAGTCGGTCGGGACGCCGTGGAGCTGTCCCGCGACGAGCCTCTGCCAGCCCGCGAGGAAGTCCGGCTGGCCCGTCGCGCGGAGGAACCGGGCCACCTGCGATCCGTCGATGCTCTCCATGGCCAGGTAGCCCTTCACCAGCAGCCGGTCGCGCGTGGAGACCGCGACGTTCGCGCGGAGCCGGTTGCCGATGGCGTAGGGCAGGCGCGTCACCGCGGGGTCCCGCAGCTCGTCCTCCGCGCGCACCTCGAACGCCGCGGACTTCACGAGGTCGATGACCTTGCCGGCGTCGCCCGCGCGCGCGAGCTCGGCCCGGAAGACCACGAGCCCGGCCCCCCCGAAACCCTCGTAGAACGCGTCGAACCGCTCCACGACCTCGCTCGCGTTCCCGCCGAAAGCCTGGACGAGCTTCACCGAGAATGCCGCGTCGATGGCGGCCGCGGCGAACTGGGCCTTCGGCTCCTCCCCGGCGGCGTCGCCCGGGACGCGCCACGCGACCCAGACCACCGGCTGCCGCACCGGCGCGGTCCGCGACGCCGGCGCGATCTCGTCGTCCGGCGGGGGCGGCACCGGCGGCGCCGACCGGGCAACGGGCTGCACCCTCGTGGCTTCGCCGTCGCCGGTGAGCGGTCCGAAGGTGTCGAGGACGAGCTCCGTCACCTCGCGGGTGCTCCGCGGCGCGATCACGACGACGATCGCGTTCCGCGGGACGTACTCGGCCTTCGCCCAGGCCCGGACGTCCGCGAGCGTGATGGCGCGGAGCGACTCGGGCGTGCCGGCGCCGGTCCGGCCGTAGGGGTGATCCCCGAACGCCTCGGTGCGCAGCCAGGCGAGCTGGGCGCCGACGGGATCGTTCTCGAACCGCTCGCGGTACTCGGCGAGCACGACGTCGCGCTCGACCGCGAAGTCGTCGTCCGTGACGCCGACGAGCGGGTCGCGCATCCGCGATGCCTCGAGCGCGAGCGCGGTCCTGAGATTCGCCGGCTTCCCCGCCGCCCAGAAGTCGGTCGAGTCCGGGCTCGTCTCGGCGTTGAACCGGAAGCCCGCCTCGAGGAGCCCGTCCCAGATGCGCGCGCCCTGGGCCCATGGCGGGGCGGCGCGGAAGGCGAGGTGCTCCGCGAGGTGGGCGAGGCCGTCCTTCCCCGCGGGATCTGCGGCGCTCCCCGAGCCGTACGAGACGGTGACCGCGAACCGATCGACCTGCGGAACCTCGTACACGACCAGGCGGAGCCCGGACGGGAACGTCGCGAAGAACCCCTGGTACGGCACCGGCCGGCCCTTCGGGACGTACCGCTGGTGTGCGGCGCAGGCGAGGCCGAGGGCGGCGAGGATGACGGCGGGAAGCGCAACGCGGGCGCGTCGGGTCATCCTTCTCGGTACACCGTCCGTGTCGAGCGGATCAAGGCCGGATGCGACGTGGCCGGGCCGCGCGCTCGGTCACATCAGCGCCCGCGGGAGTTCACACACTCCACCGCGAACCCGGCCGCCTCGAGCTGCGGCCGGAGCGAAGCCGCGTCGCCCACGACGAGGATCACCTCGCGCCCGATGCCGAGCGCCGCGGCCGCCTCCTGGATCCGCTCCGGGGAGAGCGTGGCGATCGATGCCGGCTGCGCGTCCCAGTGGTCGGACGGGAGATCGAGCACGGCCGCGGTGGCGAGCGCCGTCGCCGCGCCGTCCACCGTGTCGAACCGGAACGCGAACGCGCGCGCCACCTGGAACCTGGCGCGCGCTGCGTCGGCCGGCGAGAGCGGCGCGTCCGCGAGCGCCCGCGCCGCGTCCAGGATGGTGCGGATCGTGCGCGCGGCCACGTCGGGCGCGACGGCGGTCCGTGCGATGAGCGCGGCGCCGCGCTCGTGGTCGTCGATGCGGATGGACAGCCCGCTGGACACACCGCCCTCGCGGAGGATCCGGTCGAGCCGTCGCGCGAGCCACGCGGCGAGCGCGTTCGTCGCAGCGGCGTCCCGGCCGGCGGCCGGAGGCGCCCGGAGGGCGGCGACGACGACGGCCTGGGTGGCGCCCGGACGATCCACCAGCACGACGTGGCGGGCGGCGGGGAGCGGCGGAGCCTCGAGCGCGGCGCGCGGCCGATCCCCGCGCGACCAGCCGCCGAAGTGGTCCTCGATGGCGGCCCACAGCTCCGGGGAGGGCTCCTGGTCGCTCACGACGACGAGGGTCGCGCGCTCCGGCCGGATCTCGGCGGAGAGCCAGCGGGACACGTCGCCGCTCCGGAGCCGGTGGACGCCCTCCGCCGTGGGCGCCGCGCCGTAGGGATGGCCGGGGTAGAGCGCGCGCTCGAGGGCGCGGCGAGCTGCGACGTCGAGGTCCGCCTCGCGCCGGCCGACCCAACGCTCGTAGCCGTCGCTGATCTGATCGAACCAGCGGTCGCGCTGATCGCGCGCCCACTCCGCGGTGCTCTCGAGGAGCACGTCGAGGTTCGCGCTCGTGCCGCGCGCGACGAACGTGAGCGACTCGCGCCCGAGCGAGGTCGTGCCGCTCGCGCCGATGCGGGCCAGATCGCCCCAGGCGAAGCCGCCGGAGCTGGCCTCGAGCGCGAGCACCGGCAGCCCCGCCGGGACCGCCGCGCCGCCCTCCGCCGTCGTCCGGACGACGAGCCGGACCTCCGCGAGCGGGAAGGCCCCGCGCCGCGCGACGAGGACGGTGAGCCCGTTGGGGAGCACGCGGCGCGCCGCCGCGACGAGGCCCGGGGCGCCGGCCGTGGCGCGCACCGCGTCCGCGTCCGCTCCCGGGGCGGCCGCGTCGTCCGGCGCGGGGTCGTGCTCCGCGACGCGGTCCGGCGCGGGCTCGACCGGCGGCACGGCGGTCGGGTCGGGCAGGACCACCAGGGAGAAGGCCTGCTCGCGCCGGAGGTGCTCCGCGGCGTAGTCGGTGGGCACATCCTTCAGCTGCTCCACGATCTCGTGCTGGTGTGCCGCCAGGTAGTCGGCGTCGCCGGTGGCCCGCAGGTGGCGCGCGGCGGTGGACCCGTCCACGCGCTCCACCGCGCGGTAGCCGTCCACCAGGAGCGTGTCACGGACGATCGTCGTGATCAGCAGGCGGCTGTCGTTGCCGAGCGCCCGGCGCGACCCGGTGCGGAACTCGTCCTGGGCCCGCAGCTCGAACGCAGCGGACTTCGCGAGGTCGATGACGCGCTCGGCATCCTCCGCCCGCACCAGCTCCGCCCGGAGCACGATCAGCCCGGCCGCGGCCAGCGGGACGAGCTGCACGTCGAAGTCGTCGACGAGCTCCTCGAGCGTGCCGCGCGCCGAGAGCACGAGCTTTCCGGCGAACGCGACGTGGAGCGCGAGCGCCGTGTACTCCGCCCGCGCGTGCTGCTGCGCGCCGTCGCCCGGCACGCGCCAGGCGACCCACACGACGGGCCGCGCGACCGGCGCGAGGCGTGTGACCGGCGCGAGGTCCTCGGCGCGGATCGGCGGAGGCGCGGGCACGCGCCGCGCGACGGGCACGGCCGGCGCGCGGTCCCCGATCGCATCGCCGAACACCTGCGCGACGAGGCCCAGCACGTCCGACGCCTTGCGGGGCGACGTGATGACGAGGATCGCGTTCTCGGGCCGGTACAGGCGGCTCGCCCAGCGCCGGGCATCCTCGAGGGTGAGGCCGCGGATCGACGCCGGGGTCCCGGCGCTCGGACGACCGTAGGGATGATCGCGGAACGCCGCCGCCTGCAACCAGGCGAGCTGCGTGCGCCGGGGATCGGTCTCGGAGCGCTCGCGGTACTCGCTCACGAGCACATCGCGCTCCGTCGCGAGGTCGTCCTCCGTGACACCCCCGAGCGGCTCGCGCAGCCGCGCGGCCTCGAGGGCCAGGGCGCGCCGGAGGTCCCGGGGCCTTCCAACGACCCAGTAGTCCGTCGAGTCCGGGTAGGTCGCGGCGTCGAACACGAAGCCCGGCTCGGCGAGCTTGTCCTCGATCCGGGCGTCGCGCGACCAGTACGGGCGCGCGCGGTAGCTGAGGTGCTCGACCGCGTGGGCGAGGCCCTCCTTCCCGGACGGGTCCTCGGCGCTCCCGGCGCCGTACGACACGGTGACGCTGAAGCGATCGACCTGCGGAACCTCGTACACGACGACCTGGAGGCCGGACGGGAAGGTCGCGAACGATCCCTTGTACGGGATCGGGTCGCCCTTTCGCACGTAGCGCGGCCGGGCCGCGCAGGAGATCGAGACGACGGCGACGGAGGCGAGGACGGCGGCGCGGAGGCGTCGGGTCATCCCTCTCGGTACACCGTCCGTGTCGGGCTGTTCAAGCCGGATGCGACGTGGCGCCGCGCTCGCCGTCACATCGGCGCCCGGCGGTGTTCGCCGTCCGTGACCCGCGCTGCACGCCGTCCGCCGCCCCGCTACTCATCGGAGGATGCCCGCGCTCGACGCCGTGGTGGTCGGCTCCGGCCCGAACGGCCTCGCGGCGGCGCTGGTGCTGGCGCGGGCGGGCCTGCGGGTGCTGGTCCGCGAGGCCGCCCCGGACCCCGGCGGCGGCGCCCGCACGCTCCCGCTCACGCTCCCGGGCTTCCTCCACGACCACTGCTCCGCGATCCACCCGCTCGCCGCGGCGTCGCCGCTCTTCCGGCGCCTCGCGCTCGCGCAGCACCGGCTCCGCTGGATCGAGCCGCCCGCCGCCGTCGCGCACCCGTTCGACGACGGGACGGCCGCGCTGCTGCTCCGCTCGCTCGACGAGACCGGCGCGACGCTGGACGCCGCCGACGCGGCCGCCTGGCGCGAGCTCCTGGCGCCGCTCGTCGAGCGATACGACGCGCTGCTCGACGAGACGCTCGGCGCGATCGTGCACGTGCCGCGGCATCCCGTGCTGCTCGGCCGCTTCGGGCTCCTCGCGCTCCGGTCCGCGTCGGCGCTCGTCCGGGACCGGTTCCGCGGCCCGCGGGCGCGGGCGCTCCTCGCCGGCATCGCCGCGCACGCGATGCGGCCGCTCGACGCCGCGGCGACCGCCGCCTTCGGCCTGGTCCTCGGGGCCGCCGGGCACGCCGTCGGGTGGCCGTTCCCGGCGGGCGGCGCGGGCCGGATCACCGACGCGCTCGTGGCCGAGCTCGCCGCGCACGGCGGCGCCGTCGAGACCTCGGCGGAGGTGCGCGATCTCGCGGAGCTGCCTCGCGCCCGGGCCGTGGTCCTCGACCTGACCCCGCGCCAGGTGCTGCGGGTCGCGGGCGCGCGGCTGCCGGCGCGCTATGCCCGCCGGCTCGCGCGGTACCGGTACGGCCCCGCGGCGTTCAAGGTGGACTACGCGCTCGCCGCCCCCATCCCGTGGCGCGCGGCCGGGTGCGCGCGAGCGGCGACCGTCCACCTCGGCGGATCGCTCGAGGAGCTCGAGGCCGCGGAGGCCGCCGTCGCGCGAGGCGTCCTCCCCGACCGGCCGTTCGTGCTCGTCGTGCAGCACACGCTCTTCGATCCGTCGCGCGCGCCGGCCGGCCGGCACACCGCGTGGGCGTACGGACACGTCCCGCACGCGTTCGCCGGCGACGCGACGGCCGCGCTCGAGGCGCAGATCGAGCGGTTCGCGCCGGGGTTCCAGGAGCGCGTCCTCGCGCGCGCGGTCCGCGGGCCAGCGCGGCTCGAGGCCGACGACGCGAACCTCGTCGGCGGCGACATCGGCGGAGGCGAGACCTCGCTCGAGCAGATGATCGCGCGGCCGGTGGCGTCGCCCGCGCCCTGGGCGACGCCGGTGCGCGGCCTGTACCTCTGCTCGTCGTCGACCCCGCCCGGCGGCGGCGTCCACGGCATGTGCGGCGCGAACGCGGCGCGCGTCGTGCTCCGCGATCTCGCGCGGGGGCGCCTCGCGTAGCGGGCGGACCCTCAGCCGACGCGTCGATCCGGCGCGCCGTCCGCGCCGTCGAGGAGGCGACCGTTCGGGAGCAGCCGCGGAGGCACGTCGGCGCTCGCTTCCACGAGCTTGAAGCGCTCGCAGCGCGCGAACGTGCCGTCGCAGTAGAAGCTCCGCCACACCCGGATCGCGGCCTGCATCGCCAGGTTGTGATGGAGCCCGCAGCGCTCGAGGTGTGGACAGCCCGGCATGCCGCGGGGCCGTGCAAGGCCGGGGCCGGCCGCGTGGCGCGGGGATCCGCCGTCGTTTCGCTGGTTCACGCCGGCGGGCTCCCGGGTCCCGCGCGCCAGGGGTCCCGGACGCCGCGCCGGCGGATCACGGCTCGCGCCGGCCCTGGGGGGCCGGCGAGGTCGCGCGTGTGCCCTCCGACGCGGCGCGCGATCCGGCGCCGAAGAGCGCGCCGAGGCGGCGGCGGATCGCGACCCGTACGCCGTCCATGATCTCGTAGACGGTCGGGATGACGAGCAGGGTGAGGAGGGTCGAGGTGATCACGCCTCCGATCACGGCGCGCCCGAGGGGCGCGCGGAAGTCGCCGCCCTCGCCGACGCCGAGCGCGACCGGGATCATGCCGGCGACGATCGCGACGCTCGTCATCATGATCGGCCGGAGGCGGATCCGACCCGCCTCGACGAGCGCATCGCGGATCGGGATGCCGCGCTCCTCACGCGCCCACTTCGCGAAGTCGATGAGGAGGATCGCGTTCTTCGCGACGATCCCGAAGAGCAGGATGACGCCGATGAGGCTCATGATGTTGAGCGTGTCGCCGGTGGCGAGCAGCGCGAGCACGACCCCGATGAGGGAGAGCGGCAGCGAGAGCAGGATCGCGAACGGGTCCAGGAACGAGCCGAACTGGAGCACGAGCACGAGGTACATGAGCAGGATGGCCATGAGCAGCGCGAGCCCCACCCGCCCGAACACCTCGGCCTGGTCGGCGGTCTCGCCGCCCTGGCGGATCGTGTAGCCGGGGGGGAGCCGCAGCTCGGCCGCGAGCTTCGGCTGGATGTCGGAGATCACCTCGGAGAGCGAGCGGCCCGAGACGTTGCCCTGCACGTTCACGACCTTCTTCCGGTCGAGGTGCGAGATCTCGCCGGGCCCGAACCCGTCCTCGACGTGCGCAACCTGCCCGAGCGGCAGGACCTGGGGCCGGCCGCCCGGGCCCGGCACCACGAGCGGCAGCTGGCGGAGGTCGCCGGCGCGGCGGCGGGCCTCCGGCGCGAGGCGCACCATCACCTTCCGCGTCTCGCCGGAGGGATCCACCCAGTCGCCCGAGTGGAGCCCCGCGAACGCGATCCGGAGGGACTGGGCGATCTGGCCCACCGTGACGCCGAGGTTCCCGGCTAGGCCGCGATCGACCTCGACGGCGAGCTCGGGCTTCTGGCCGCGGGTGGAGAGGCCCACGTCGACCGCGCCGGGCACCGTCTGGATGAGCTTCTTCGCCCGCTCCCCGAGCGCGTCCAGCGTCCTCGCGTCCTCGCCGCGGAGCTGCACCTGGATCGACTTGAAGGCGCCGCCGAACCCGCTCGTGAAGACCGAGACGTCCGCGCCCGCGATCCGGGACAGCTCGCGGCGGAGCACGGCGCCGAGCCGGTCCTGCGAGATCGACCGGTTCGCCTTGGGCACGAGCCGTACGTAGACGAGCGCCTGGTCGACGCCGGGCGCCTGGAGCGGGATGGGCGTGCCGATCGACGCGTACGTGTACGCGACCTCGCGGTGGGCGCGGAGGATCCGATCCGCCTCCTCGACCTTGCGGCGGGTGTAGTCGAGGGACGAGCCCGGCGGCGTCTGGATGATGAGGTTCACCTCGCTCCGGTCCGACACCGGGACGAACCCGGCGCCGCCCACCTTCGCCTGCAGGAACATCGCGCCGAAGAACAGGCCACCGGCGATGACGAGCATCGCGAGCCGGTGGTCGAGCGACCACGAGATGATGCCCTTGTAGCGATCCGCCTGCCGATCGAACCAGCGATTGAACGCGCCGAGGACGCGCCCGACGGGCCCGCGCCGCTGGCCCTGCTCGACCTGCGGGTCCGGCCAGTACGCGGACATCATCGGGTCGAGGGAGAACGAGACGAACAGCGAGACGAGGACCGCGGCCGCGATGGTGAGGGCGAATGGCTTGAACCACTGCCCGGCGAGCCCGTACATGAACGCCACGGGCACGAAGACGGCGACGATGGAGAAGGTCGTCGCCGCGACCGCGAGCCCGATCTCGTCCGTGCCGTGGTGCGACGCGACGGTGTGATCCTCGCCGAGCTCGATGTGCCGGACGATGTTCTCGCGGACGACGATCGCATCGTCGATGAGGATGCCGATGGCGAGCGAGAGGCCGAGGAGCGACATCGTGTTGAGCGTGAAGCCGAACGCCCAGACGCTGATGAACGCCGCGAGGGCGGAGACCGGCAGCGCGAGGCCGGTGATCACGGTCGAGCGCCAGGAGTTGAGGAAGAAGAAGACCACCAGCACCGTGAGGAGCGCGCCCTCGACGAGGGTCGTCTGGACCTCCCGCACCGACCGGCGCACCCGCTCCCCGGCGTCCTGGACGATCTCGAGCTTCGCGCCCTGGAGGCGCGGCTCCAGGGCCCGCGCGCGCGCCTTCACCTGGTCGGACACCGACGTCGTCGAGTAGCCCTTCGTCTTCAGGACCTCGAGCCCCACCGCCTCGCCCGAGTCGAAGAGCGCGAGCGTCCGCTGCTCCTCCGCGCCGTCATAGACGCGCGCGAGCTGGCCGAGGCGGACGACCTGCCCGCCCCGGCTCGCGACGGCGATGCCCTCGAACTCGGCCGGCGTCTGGAGCCGGCCGCGGAGGCGGATGCTCTGCTCCGTGAGCGGACCGTTCACGCGCCCGACCGGCGCGGCGAGGTTCTGCGCCTGGAGCGCCACGACGACCTCCGCGGTGGACACCCCCGCAGCGGCGAGCGCTTCCGGCCGGAGCTCCACGGTGAGCTCGCGCTTCTGCCCGCCGACGAGCCGCACGTCGGCGACGCCCTGGACGCTCCGGAGGTCGCGCGAGACGATCTCGTCCGCGAGCCGCGTGAGGACCGGCACGGGCAGCTGCTTCGACGTGAGCGTGAGGGTGACGATGGGCTCCTGCGACGGGTCGAACCGGGTGATGACCGGCTCCTCCATCTCGGTCGGCAGGTCCTGCCGCTTCGAGCTGATCGCGTCGCGGATGTCCTGCGTCGCCTCCTGCAGGTTCTTCTCGAAGTCGAAGAAGACGATGAACTGCGCGAGCCCGTCGATGGCGGAGGCGGTGGTCTGCTTCCCGTCCACGCCGCTGATGGAGAAGATCGCGTCCTCGATGGGATCGATCAGCTCCCGCTCGACGGTCTCCGGCGACGCGCCGGGGTAGACGATCGTCACCGCGACGATGGGCGGCTGCACGTCCGGGAACTCGTCCGTCTTCAGCGCGGCGAGGGAGATCACGCCGAACAGGACGAGGGCGAGCATCACGGTGACCGTGACGATGGGCCGCTTGATGGCGAAGTCGGAGATGAACATTCTAATCGGGGGCTGCGCCCCCGCCCCGCCGAGCGAAGCTCGTCGGGGCCCCACCCCGGCTCGCCGGGTCCCATGCGCCACCGCGAACGGCTTCGCCGTTTCCGCGGTGGCGCCCCGGCAGGCTCGCTACGCTCGCTGGCTCTCGAGGATCCATCACTTCCTCAGTTCGGCGTCTTCTCCTCGCCGCGCGCGCCGACCTCCTCCGCGAGCCGGACCGGGGTGCCGGCGGAGAGCATCCCCCGTGCCGACCCGAGGACGAGCACGTCCCCGGGCTTCACGCCCGACCGGAACCCGACCGCGCCCGCCACCTCGTCGCGCAGACCGAGCGTGACCGGCACCTTCTCGACGGTGCCGCCCGAGACGCGCATCACCGTGGGCGGCGACGAGGTCGCGTCCACCGCGCTCACCGGCGCCGCAGGCGCGGTGCTGCTCTCGGTCGTGACGCGTCCCTGCGCGTACAGCCCGGAGATCAGCCGCCCTTCGTCGTTCGGCACGTCGACGTAGACGCGGACCTGCCCGGTGGCCGGGTCCACCGCGGGGTTGACGCGCTCGATGCGCCCGGTGAACACCCGGTCGCCGAAGCCGGTGACGGTGAAGTCCACGTCCGCGCCGGGCCTCACGTCGCCGATGCGCGCCGCGGGGACGGACGCGTCGAACTGGAGGCGCCGGGGGTCGATCACGGTGTACAGCGCCGCGCCGGAGGCGACGACGTCGCCCGCGGAGACGGCCCGCTCGGACACGACACCGGCGAACGGCGCGCGGATGCGGGTCTTCCCCGCCTGCTGCTCGGCGGCCGCCGCGCGGGACTGCGCGTCGGCGAGCTGGGCGCGCGCCGCCTCGACCTGGGCCTCCGCGCGCTCCGCGTCCTGGGCCGCCATCGCGCCCGCGTCGGCCAGCGTCCGGGCCCGCCGGGCACCCGCCTCGGCGACCCGCAGGTTGTTCTGCGCCGCGACGATGCCCGACCGCGCCGCGTTCACCGCGTCCGCGAGCGCCGGGGCGTCGATCCGCGCGAGGAGCTGACCCTCCTTCACGCGCTCCCCGGCGTCCACCGCGACGTCGTGGACCGCTCCGCCGACCTCCGCGCGGATGCTCGCGGCGCGCTTCGCCCGGAGCGTGCCGGAGATCTCGGGGCCGGCCTGCAGCGTCCGCTCCGCGACGACCGCGACGTTCTCGGGCCCGAGCATGACGGGCTGTCGATCGGGCGGTGGCGTGGCCGCCGCGTCGTCCTGCTTGGCGCCGCCGCCCCGGCAACCGACGACCAGGGCGAGGACTGCGATCGCCGCCAGCGCGCGCGAGACGTTCGGGTTGTCGCCGCGACCCATGCCGTCGTGCCCCTTCGGTTCACTTCGAATCGCCGATTATCCGCCGAGCGAAGCCCCCGCGCGGTGACCTCGTGGGGCCGCGCAGGACACCCCGCTTGGCAGTTGCGCGAGCCCGCGCGGGGAGCCGCGACGCGCCCGATCCGGGCTGGCGCCGGGGAGGCGAGCGGCCTACGGAAGCCGCGCTCCTCCATCCCCCGACCAGAGGTCCACATGCGCGTCCCCCGGATCGTCGCCCCCACCCTCGGCCTCTCCCTCGTCCTCTCCCTCGCGTGCAGCGGCGGCGCCTCCCCGGCCGCCACCGAGCGCGCGGGGGCCGCCGCGCCGCCCTCGAGCGCCGGCGCCGCGATCGCCGACGCCGGCCGCCACGTCGGCCGCGAGCTCACCGTCATGTCGCGGAACCTCTACCTCGGCGCGGATCTCGGCCCGGTGATGGCGGCCACGACGCCGGAGGCGTTCCTCGGGGCGACGACGGTGGTCTGGGCGATGGTGAACCGGAACTCGTTCCACGTCCGCGCCGAGGCGGTCGCCGACGAGATCGCCGCGTCGCGGCCGGAGCTGGTCGGGCTCCAGGAGGCGTACCTCTGGCGGATCCAGTCGCCCGGTGACGCCATCGCCGGTGGCACCACGCCGGCGACGGAGGTGGTCTACGACTACGTGCAGGAGCTCCTCGACGCGCTCCGCGCCCGGAGCCTCCACTACCGCGTCGCCGCGTCGGTGACGCTGTTCGACTTCGAGGCGCCGGTGGCGACCGCGTCCCCGGGCGTCTTCGACGACGTGCGGCTCACGGACCACGGCGTCGTCCTCGCCCGCGAGGACGTCCCGACCGCGAGCCCGGAGGGTCACGTGTACCCGACGCTGCTCTCGGTCGGCGTGCTCGGCCGGCAGCTCCCGGTGCCCCGCGGCTGGGCGACCGTCCTCGCGAAGGAGCGCGGGCAGTGGATCCGGTTCGTCTCGACGCACCTGGAGGCGTTCGACGAGACGGTGCGGACCGTGCAGGCCGGCGAGCTCGTCCAGGCGCTCGCGGGAGAGACCCGGCCCGTCGTGGTGGTCGGCGACCTGAACTCCGAGCCGGGAACGCAGGGCGCGGCCGTGCTCGTGGACGAGGGCGGCTTCACCGACACCTGGGCGGCGCTCTACCCGGCCGCCGCCGGCCTCACCTGCTGCTACCTCGAGGACCTCACGCTGCCGGACACGCTCGAGACGCGGATCGACTACGCGCTGTTCCGGGGGCCGTTCACGCCGGCCGACGCCGAGGTCGTCGGCACCGCGCAGGTGTCGGGCCTCTGGCCGAGCGACCACGCCGGCCTCGTCGCCGAGCTGCGGATCGCGTCGCCAGGTGCGGAGCTGCAGGCGGCGCGGTGATCCGGAGACACGACGGCCCGGCCCCGCGGAGCGCGGGACCGGGCCGCCCGTCGCGGTCGCGCCGCGGGCGCCGGCCGCCGATCAGACCAGCGGCGAGAACTTGTAGAGGACCGGGGGGAGGTCGACCCCGCCGATCGGCGCGAACTTGTGTCCGGCGATCGGGGCGAACTTGTACCCGGAGACGTCGAGGCCCGGCTCCCGGAAGATGCGCGCGCCGCCGGCCGCGACCCGGAGCTCGTCGTCGTTCAGCACCTTCGGCTTCCTGTCGTCCATGAACGAATTCCCTTTCGAGTGTGTGTGCCGCGACGTGGCGGCTGCTCGGGTGGGTGGACGGCGAGACCGGCCGAACCTGACGTCGCGGGGCGTCGCCCGCCCCGCGAGGGTCAGCGCCCTGCGGTGCTCCGCGGCTCGAGCAGACCGCTCGTGAGCCCCTGCCGGACGAACCCGAGCACGCTCGCGCGCAGCCCGTCGGAGGGCGCCGCGGCCGTGCCCGCGAACCGCTCGATCGCGAAGGCCACCGAGTCGCAGCCGTCGAGCAGGGACAGCAGCGCGTACTCCTGCTCCTCGAAGGAGCGGTTGGTGCCCACGGTCCCGGCGCCGAACCGGACCGCGTGAGCCGGCGCGAGCCGCGCGTCGGGCCGTGGCCGCTCGTCGACCCAGCGCGTGCAGGGGGAGCATCGCACCGCGGCCGCGAGCAGCGCGTCGTCGCCGGAGGCGGCGAGGTCGAGGGACTCGAGGAGCGCGTCGATCGTCGCGGAGGTGCCACCGGCGAGGAACGCCGTCGACAGGCCGTGCACGAACGGCGCCGCGCCCCCCGCGCCCGGCGGGCGGCGTCGCAGGATCGCGACGACGTGGTGGAACGCGGCGGCGCCGACCGCGAGGAAGTGGCGGTGATACCGGCGGACGGCGGCGGCGTAGGCCGGGCCGAGGTCGGGAGCCTCCACCGAGGCGTACGCGACCGCCTGCTGCTCCGGCGGCAACCCCGGCTCGAGCAGCAGGACGAGGTCCACCAGCGGGTCGCCCATCGCGTCCCGCACGAGCGTCGTGGGCGCCGTGCCCGGACGGACGGCCGAGTCGAAGCACACCAGGGCGCGGCCGCCCTCGGCGAGCACCGGCGGGATCGCGGCCACGAACCGCAGCGCCAGCTCGTCTCCGAGCGCCCCGCCGTGCATGTACGTCGCCGCGACGGAGTCCGCCGGGCGAGCGACGTACGGCGGCTGCGCCATCACCAGCTCGAACCGCCGACCCTGGACGGGCGCGGCCCGATCACCGACGTGGAACTCCGCGGCGACCCCGTTGAACCGTGCGTTGAACCGGGCGAGGCCGATCGCGCGCGCGTTGATGTCGGTCCCGATCACGGGCGCCGCCCCGCGCCGCGCGGCGACCAGCGCGATCAGGCCGTGCCCGCACCCGAGGTCGAGCATCCCGCCCGTCAGGGCGGGAGGCATGAGGTCGACGAGCCGGCCGGTCGTCGCGCCGGGCACCATGACCGTGTCGCTGCCGGAGACGAGGTGGTCCGTGAAGATCCAGAGCCCCTCGTACGGCGTCACCCGGTACGCGGAGCGCAGGGCGCCGCCGGGCGTCCGGACGAGGACCCCCGCCGCGACGAGCGCGTCGCCGGCGACGGGCCCGAGCGCGTCGCGCGCGCTCTCCTCCGGCACCTCCCCCGCGAACGTGAACAGCAGCGCGAGGCGCGAGCCCGGATCCTCCCGCGTCTCCAGGATCGCCCGGGCGAGCGGGAACCGGAGGCCCTCGAACAGCGCCGCCGCCCCGTCGGCCGCGACGGATAGCACGCGGCGATCGAAGCCGACGTCGTCGAACCGCCGTCGCAGCGCGGCGCAGAGATCGCCCGGGAGCTCGTCGAGCCGTTCGATGGAGGCGAGCGCCATCGTGAAAGGCCTCGACGGAGGTTGCTAAACGCGGGCCGTGCGCCGCGCGCCGGCCCAGGTGGACCGCCGCCCTCGGGCAGGGGAGCGGGGCCTCGCCGGGCCCTTCGGCGGGCTCAGGGCGAACGGCGTTGCCAGCACCCCGAGACACGACGGCCCGGCCCCGCAGGAAGCAGGACCGGGCCGCCGTCGAGCCTTCAGGTGCGCTTACGCCCGCGGCTTCCCCGCCGCGCCCGGCACGAGGTTCGCCGGGTTCATCGCGCGCGCGAGCTGCTCGTAGAGGGCGTACTTCTCCCTCACGTCCTTCTGGGCCTGCTCGAGCATCCGCTTGAAGGCCTCGGGGTTCGCCTGCTCGACCTGGCGGAAGCGGGTCTCACCCTTCTCGAACTCGGCGAGGTCGAGCTTCGGCGCCGGGCTGTCGAGCTTGAGCGGGCTCTCGCCGCTCGCCACGCGACGCGGGTCGTACCGGAACAGCGGCCAGTACCCGGAGTCGACCGCCTTCTCCTGCTGCCCGAGCGCCTCGGAGAGATCGTAGCCGTGGGCGATGCAGTGCGAGTACGCGATGATCACCGACGTGCCGTGGTAGCTGTCGGCCTCCTTGAGCGCGTTCACCGTCTGCGCGTCCTTCGCGCCGAGGGCGATCCGGGCGACGTACGGGTGCCCGTAGCTCATGGCGAGCATCGCGAGGTCCTTCTTCCCGAGGCTCTTCCCGGCCACCGCGAACTTCGCGGCCGCGCCCATCGGCGTCGCCTTCGACGCCTGGCCACCGGTGTTCGAGTACACCTCGGTGTCGAGGACGAGGATGTTCACGTCCCGGCCCTGCGCGATCACGTGGTCGAGGCCGCCGTACCCGATGTCGTACGCCCAGCCGTCGCCGCCGACGATCCAGACCGACTTCCGGACGAGGTAGTCGGCGATCCGGAGCAGCCACTTCGCCTCGAGCGACTTCTGCCCGGCGAGCTTCTCCTTGAGGGTCGCGACGCGAGCGCGCTGCTTCTGGATGCCCGCCTCGTCGGACTGGTCGGCCTCGAGCAGCTCCTTCACGAGGCCGTCGCCGACCAGCGTCCCCATCTTCGCGAGGATCTCCTTCGCCTGCTCGTTCTGCTTGTCGATGGAGAGGCGCATGCCGAAGCCGAACTCGGCGTTGTCCTCGAAGAGGGAGTTCGCCCAGGCCGGGCCGCGGCCCTCCGCGTTCTGCGTGTACGGCGTGGTCGGGAGGTTGCCGCCGAAGATCGACGAGCAGCCGGTGGCGTTCGCGATCACCGCGCGGTCGCCGTAGAGCTGGGTGAGGAGCTTGATGTACGGGGTTTCACCGCAGCCGGTGCACGCGCCGGAGAACTCGAAGAGGGGCTCGAGGAACTGCGTGCCCTTCACGTCGAGCTTCATCTTCGTGCGATCCGCGACCGGGATCTGGAGGAAGAAGTCGAAGTTCTTCCGCTCCTTCTCCTTGAGCGGGAGGGCGTCCCGCATGTTGATCGCCTTCTTGCCCTTCTCGACCTTCGACTCCGCCGGGCAGATCTCCACGCAGAGCGTGCAGCCCGTGCAGTCGTCCGGCGCGACCTGGAGCGTGTACTTCGCGCCCTTCACGTCGGCGGACTTGTAGTCCATCGAGAGGAAGGTCGCCGGCGCCTTCGCGAGCACCTCCGCGCCGTAGAACTTCGGGCGGATCGCCGCGTGCGGGCAGATGAGCGCGCACTTGTTGCACTGGATGCAGAGGTCCTTCTCCCAGACCGGGATCTCGAGGGCGATGGACCGCTTCTCCCACTTGCTCGTCCCGGTCGGCCAGGTGCCGTCCACCGGGAACGCGGAGACCGGGAGCTGGTCGCCCTTGCCGGCGAGCATGAGCGCGGTGACGCGCTTCACGAAGTCCGGCGCCACCTCGGAGACCGCCGGCGGGCGCGGCGTCCCGGTGACCTTCCGGCCCTCGGTCTTCACCGGGTACAGATGGGCGAGGGTGTGGTCCACCGCGGCGAAGTTCTTCTGGACCACCTCGGCGCCCTTGCGCGAGTAGGTCTTCTCGATCGTCTTCTTGATGTGCCCGATCGCCTCGTCGCGCGGGAGCACGCCGGAGATCGCGAAGAAGCAGGTCTGCATGATCGTGTTGATGCGCACGCCCATGCCGGTGTCGCGCGCGACCTTGTACGCGTCGATCACGTACACCTTGAGCTTCTTCGCCAGGATCGTCTCCTGGACCTCCTTCGGCAGCTTCTCCCAGATCTCGTCGGGCCCGTACGGCGAGTTGAGGAGGAACGTCGCCCCCTCCACGCAGGTCTCCACCATGTCGTACTTCTCGAGGAAGCCGAACTGGTGGCAGGCGACGAAGTTCGCCTTCTCGATGAGGTACTGCGAGTGGATCGGCTTCGGGCCGAAGCGGAGGTGGCTGATCGTCACCGACCCGGACTTCTTCGAGTCGTAGACGAAGTAGCCCTGCGCGTAGTTCGGCGTGTCCTCGCCGATGATCTTGATCGAGTTCTTGTTCGCGCCGACGGTGCCGTCCGCGCCGAGGCCGAAGAAGAGCGCCCGGACGACGTCCTTCCCCTCGGTGTCGAAGGTCGGATCGGTCTTGAGCGAGAGGTGGGTCACGTCGTCGTTGATGCCGACGGTGAAGTGACGCTTCGGGCGGGGCTTCCCGAGCTCGTCGAGGACCGCCTTCACCTGCGCCGGCGTGAACTCCTTCGACGAGAGGCCGTACCGGCCACCGATCACCGTGAGCTGGTGGTGGAACCGGTCGATGTGGGCCTGCTCGGCCTCGCGGAGCGCGGTCACGACGTCCATGTAGAGCGGCTCGCCGAGGGAGCCGGGCTCCTTCGTGCGATCGAGCACCGCGAGGTGGTGCACGGTCCGGGGCAGCGCGGTCATGAACGCGCCGAGGTCGAAGGGCCGGTAGAGCCGGACCTTCATCATCCCGACCTTCTCGCCCCGCGCGACGAGCGCGTCGATGGTCTCCTGCGCCGTCTCGCAGCCGGAGCCCATGAGGACGACCACCCGCTCCGCCTCGGGGTGGCCGTAGTACTCGAAGAGGCGGTACTTGCGGCCGGTGAGCTTCCCGAACTCGTCCATCGCGTCCTGAACGTGCTCCGCCGCGACGGCGTAGAACGGGTTGCACGCCTCGCGCGCCTGGAAGAACGCGTCGGGGTTCTGCGCCGTGCCGCGGAGACTCGGGCGATCCGGCGAGAGCGAGCGCGAACGGTGCGCCGCGACCAGCTCCTCCGGGATCATCGCGCGGAGATCGTCGTCCGTGAGCTCCTCGATCTTCGCGACCTCGTGCGAGGTCCGGAAGCCGTCGAAGTAGTGGCAGATCGGGACGCGGGCGTTCAGCGTCGCGCGCTGGGCGATGATGGCGAAGTCGTGCGCCTCCTGGACGGACGCCGACGAGAGCAGCATGAACCCGGTCTGGCGGACGGCCATCACGTCCGAGTGGTCGCCGAAGATCGACAGCGCGTGCGTCGCGACCGTGCGGGCGCTGACGTGCATGACGAACGACGTCAGCTCGCCGGCGATCTTGTACATGTTCGGGATCATCAGCAGGAGGCCCTGCGACGCCGTGAAGGTCGTCGTGAGGGAGCCCGCCTGCAGCGCGCCGTGCACCGCGCCGGACGCGCCGCCCTCGGACTGCATCTCGGCGACGCTCGGGACGGTGCCCCAGATGTTCTTCCTGCCCTTTGCGGACCACTCGTCGGCCCACTCGCCCATGTTGGACGAGGGGGTGATCGGGTAGATCGCGATGACCTCGTTGGTCCGGTGAGCGACCGATGCGACGGCCTCGTTGCCGTCCATCGTCACCATGCGCCTCGACGCCATGTGTTCTCCTCGTCGGTGCAGGGAGTGCGCGTCTCGACGCTACGTGCGTCCGAACGCAAACCTTGCAGAAATGATCCCAGTCAATGAAGGCCCTCCAACTACCGGACCTTCCTGGCGACGCCGCCGGTTCCAGTGTCGGAGCGGCGAAGTGTAGCAGATCCGATCACCTGCTTTGCAACCGATGCGGATGTCAGTCCCTTCCATCCGCGCAACCGGTGCAGATCTCGGCACGAGCGGCGTCCCCTTGAGGTCTACCGGCCGGGCGGGCGATCCTCCGCCCCGCATGATCCGCAAGGTCGGCACGAGCCGGGTCGTCCGGGAGATCGGGCGCGGCGGCATGGGCGTGGTGTACGAGGCCTTCCAGGAAGGTCTCGACCGGCCCGTGGCGGTGAAGGCGCTCGACCAGAAGATCGCGCGGTCGAAGGAGGTCGTGGAGCGCTTCCGCCGTGAGGGGCGGGCCTACGCGCGGCTCCGGCACGAGGCGATCGTCGCCGTGCACGACCTCGTGGAGAAGGACGAGCAGCTCTACCTCGTCACCGACTTCGTGGACGGCGCGGATCTCGCGCGGCTGCTCCAGGCGGGCGGCGCGGTCCCCGCGGAGTGCGCCGCCATCATCGGCGCGCGCGTCGGCGAGGCGCTCGACTACGTCCACTTCAACGGGCTCCTCCACCGCGACGTGAAGCCGGCGAACGTCATGGTCTCGCGCGACGGCGAGGTGAAGCTCATGGACTTCGGGATCGCCAAGGGCGAGGACGATCCCGCGCTCACCCGCGCCGGCATGCTCGTCGGGAGCCCGTCGTACATGGCGCCGGAGGTGCTCGGCGGCGAGGAGGCCGGACCGGCCGCCGACGTCTGGGCGCTCGGGGTCACGCTCTACGAGCTCGTCGCGGGCGAGAAGCCGTTCCGCGGCGCGAACGCCGACCAGCTCTTCGGCGCGATCCGCAAGGGCCGGTTCCGGCGCCTGCGCGCGCTCGCGCCGGACTGCCCGCGCCGGATCGCGCGGATCGTGGAGCGCTGCCTCGCCCGGCGGCCCGACCGGCGGTGGAAGTCGGCCGGCGATCTCTCGCGCGCCCTCGCCGCCGCCGCGGCCCGCCGGCTCCGCAAGACGCACCCGCGCGCCCGCCTCGTCGCGCTCCTCGCGCACCGCGGCTTCGCCACCGAGGAGATCGCGCTCTCGAAGATGGACCTCGCGACCCTGCAGGCGACCCGGATCGCCGACGCACGCGGCACGCGCACGGCGGTGGAGTTCCCGGTCGCCCGCCGGCGCCGGGCCCGGCTCGCGGTCCTCGCGGCGCTCGCCCTCGCCGCGGGCGCCGCGGTCTGGTTCGTGAACCTGCCGCTCATGCCGTGATCGCGCCCGGATCGGCGGCGATGCGCACCCGGATCGGCCTCGTCTACGTCGCGGTGGCGTTCCTCTGGGGCTCGACCTGGCTCGTGGTGCGGCTCGGGCTCGCGGATCTCCCGCCGCTCCTCTTCGCGGGCGTCCGCATGTCGCTCGCGGCGGCGATCCTCGCGCCGTTCGCTCTCCGGGGCGGCCACTGGCGCGAGGTCGTGGGCCCCCTCCGCGCCCGCGTCGCGCTCGTCGGCCTCTTCCAGATCGCGGTGCCCTACGGCCTCCTGTTCGCGGCCCAGCAGTGGGTCCCGTCGGGCCTCTCGGCGGTCCTCTTCGCGACCTTCCCCGTCTGGATCGCCCTCGTCGCACGGGTGCTCCTCCCAGGCGAGCGGCTCGGGCCCGGGAAGCTCCTCTCGGCGGTGCTGGGGGTCGGCGGCGTCGCGGTGCTCCAGTGGCCGCACCTCCAGGACCTCGAGACCTCCCGCACGCTCGCGCTCGGGAGCGCGCTCATCGTCCTGGCCTCGATCGTGGTCGCGATCGCCAACGTCCTCGCGCGCCGTCACCTCGTCACCCTCACGCCGCTCGCCCTCACCGCCGGCCAGACCATCGTCGGGTCCGCGGTCCTGCTCGCCGCGGCCGCCCTCCTCGAGCGCGGCGCGCCGGTCGCGTTCACGCCGCGCGCCTGGGGCGCGCTGCTCTACCTCGCGGTGTTCGGGACCGCCCTCACCTACCTCGGCCTGTACTGGCTCGTGCCCCGCGTCCCCATCGCGGCGATCGGCGCGATCCCGCTCCTCGACACGACGGTCGCGGTCTTCCTCGGCGCGGTGGTGCTCGGGGAGCCGCTCTCGTGGAACATGGCCGGCGGGGCCGGGATGGTGCTCGCCGCCGCGGCGCTCGCGACCCGCGACACGCCCGGGTAGCGCGCGCCTGCGCGCGGCCGCCGTTGGGGGCGCGCCTACGGGGGAGGCGGGCCGCGTTCGCCCGCGGTTCACTCCGCGGAGAACGATCCGCCGCCGTGCGGAACGGCAGGCGACCGCCGCATCGAGGGCTCCGATGCCTCCCTTCCACAGATCCCGCGCGCTCGCCGCGGTCGCCGCCTTCCAGCTCCTGCTCGCGTGCGACCGCCCCCGGCCGCTCGCGAGCAGCGGTGACTCCTGCGACCAGTGCCACGGCGGCAACGGGAGCGCCGCCCCGCCCTGGTCCGCGCACGGCGAGACCGCCACCACCGATCGCGGCGTGGGCGCCCACCGCGCCCACGTCGACGACGGCCCGATCCGCTCGGCGATGTCGTGCCGCGAGTGCCACGTGGTGCCCGATCACGTGAAGGACCACATGACCTCGCCGGACGGGCGCGCGATCGTGACGTTCCCGCCCGACGGCCTCGCCCGCCACGCCGGCGCGACGCCGGCCTGGGAGCCCGACTACCCCGAGGGTCCGCGCTGCAGCGGCGTCTACTGCCACGGCGCGACGATGAACAGCGGCGGCCAGCACACCGCGCCGATCTGGACGCGGGTCGACGCGAGCCAGATCACCTGTGACTCCTGCCACGGCTATCCGCCCGCCACGCAGTTCCACCCGCAGGGCGACGTCGCCCGGAACTGCTACGGCTGCCACTCGGCGACGGTCCGACCGGACGGGACGATCGACGTCGCCGGGGGCCACCACGTCGACGGCAAGATCGACGCCCCGTCGGGCGGCGCCTGCAACGCCTGCCACGCCGCGCCGCCCGCGACCGGCGCCCACGCGCGCCACGCGACGCCGCCGTCGCTCGAGGACGTCGCCTACGGCAGCCTCGCGCGCCTCTCCGACGTCGCGACCTCCGGTGACGCGTACTACTTCGGCTGCGGCCACTGCCACCCGCTCGACGCGGCGAAGCACATGGACGGCACGATCGAGGTGGACCTCTCGCCCGCGGGCGCGCCGGACGGATCGTTGAAGGCGCGAGGCGCGTCCGGCGCTGCGTGGGACGCCGCGGGCGCGACGTGCTCCGGCGTCTACTGCCACTCGAGCGGACAGGCGGCGCCGGTCTACGCGACGACGCCGGCCTGGACCGCGCCGCCCGGCACGCTCGGCTGCGGCGGCTGTCACGGCAACCCGCCGCGCTACGCCACGGGCGGCGCGGGGGCGCCCGATGCGAACGGGCACATCGGGCTCGCGCCGGACAACGGCGTCCTCTACGAGTGGGGCCACTTCACCGGGCTCCCCGGACCGTGGCACTCGAGCAAGCACGGCGGCGGCACCTGGGGGCCGGGCGAGGACGCGGCGCCCATCACCTGCCAGACCTGCCACGCCGACACGGTGGACCCGACCGCCACCGGGCCGTCGGGCTTCTACTGGCTCGACACCACCGGCGACTACCAGCTCGAGGGCGGCCACTCGGCCATCTCCTGCGCCGCCGCGGGGTGCCACGGCGACGGCGACCGCTCGCCGACGGGCAAGGGGCGCGTCCTCCCGCTGCGCCACGTCGACGGCGCGCGCGAGGTGGCGTTCGATCGCCGCCCGGACCTGCCCGACCTGTCGTTCCTGCCCCAGCCGCCCGACCGGCCGACGCGGCCGTACTGGGTGACGCACGCGGCGACCGGCATCGTCTTCCCGACCCCGGACATCCCGGACGCGGTGATGGACGGCGCGACCCTCTCGCTGCGGCTCGAGGGCGCCGGGTACGACCCCGCCACCAAGACCTGCTCGAACGTCGCCTGCCACCTCCTGGAGAGGCAGGTGGTGTGGGGGACGCCGCACAACGGCTACGAGAGCTGCAGGGGTTGTCACCCGTTCTAGGCGCCCGGCGCCGTCGCCCAGGAACGGGAACGGCCCGGCGCCCGCTCGAGGGCACCGGGCCGCCTCCGGGGCGGCGCGCCGCCCGTGCGCGGCGCCGCCTCCCTCGCTCTAGAGGTTCGTCCTCTCCGCGCAGACGGTGCCCGCGCAGAAGAAGGCGGCGGCGCAGTCCGCGTCCACGTGGCAGGTCGTGCCCTGGCCGCCGGGCGCGCAGAGGCCGTCCTGGCCGCAGGCGTTCGACAGGCACTGCGTGTCCGCCGTGCACGGCGTGCCGGCGCCGCCCGCATCGCCCGGAGCGCAGAGGTCGTCCGGGCCGCAGGTGCCGCTCGCGCAGTCCGCCGCGGCCTTGCACGGCACGCCCGGGCCGCCCGGCGCGCAGGCGCCGTCGTTGCACTCGCCGGAGAGGCACTGCTGAGGCTCGGTGCACGCCGCGCCGGTGCCGCCGGGGCCGGTGCCGCCCTCGTCGCCGTTGCACGTCCCGGGCGCGTGCTCGGTCTTCTTCGTCCGGACCACCGGGCGCAGGATCCACTCGTCCCCGCTGCCCGTCGGGTGGACCGAGATCGACTTGTCGCCGTCGAAGTCGAGGGTCACGGTGGTGAGGGCGCACGGCCCGATCTCCCACGGGCCGCCGATCTTGATGCCGGACTCGGTGCCGCTCGGCACCACCAGCGGGACCTCCACCCCGTCGACGACGGCGGTGTTCCCGTCCTTCGAGACGAGCAGGCGGATCTGCGTGATCGTGCCGGCGGGCAGGTTCACGAGCCCGAGATCCTGCACGGAGTCCTTGAGCTTCATGAGGTCGACGCGGACCGGCACGTCGCTCACGGTCCTCCAGCCGATCCCGGCCTCATGGGTCCGCACCGCGGTGACGTTCACGTTGATCGCGGTGACGTTCGGGTTCGGCGCGTCCACGAGCTTCACCGCGAGCTGGCCGGGGCCCCGCTGCTGGCTGCACGCGGCGACGGTGGCGATGGCCACGATCACGGCGGCGCCCGCCACGATGCTGTTCCTGCGATGTCCGTTCATGTGTGTGCTCTCCTGGAGCTCGGGCGCTCGCCGGGCCGCCCGTACCTCGAACAAGGGACGAGTACCCGCTGATCGGGTTTCACCGCAAGTGGTTTCGGTGGATGGCGCGGTGGGCGTGCCTGCGCGCATGTGCCCAGCGGACGCACGTTGCCGCGCGCTGCCGCGCGCCGTTCAAGACGCACGGGCGCGTCGCAGAGACGGGCACACGAGGAGCGCGCAGCAGGAGCGCGCAGCGCAGGCGTATCCCTCTGGCAGCGGCGCCTGCGCCGCGCTGGTCCGTGCGCCGAGCAGCACGGCGACGAGTCTGCCCGTCGCAGGCAGCGATGGTGCGTCGAGTCAGTCCTCGACGGTGAACCGGGGCGCGTCCGCCCAGAGCCCCTCGAGATCGTAGAACCCGCGCGACTCGCGGTTCATCACGTGCGCGACGACGTCGCCGTAGTCGACGAGGATCCAGCGCCCGCCCTCGTAGCCCTCGACGCCGACCTTGCTGACGCCCTTCGCCTTCATCGTCTGCTCGACGAAGTCGGCGATGGCGCCGGCCTGGCGATCGGAGTCGGCGGTCATCACGACGAAGTAGTCGGCGTAGCTCGTGAGGCCGCGGACGTCGAGGACGGTGACGTCCTCCGCCTTCTTGTCGAGGCCGGCCTGCGCGATGGCGAGCGCGGTCGGCCGCGCGGGATCCGGCGCGGCGGCGCGGGCGGGCGCCTCGACCGCGAGCGCAGTGGCCCCGGCGACGGGCGTCGCGGCGCTCTTCGGGCGGCGGCCGGTGCCCGGGACCGCGGGCTTCGGGTAGTGCTTCCGCTTCTTGACGGGGGGGCCGCGCTTCGCGGCGAGCTTCCTCGGACCGAGCTTGCCCGGGGGGCCCTTCTTCACGGTCTTCTTCTTCGCCGTCGTCGCCTTCATCACCTTCTTCTTCGTCGCCATCCAGGTCCCTTTGCCTGCTACTGCCGCACGTGCCCTTCGCCTTCCACCAGGTACTTCTGGGTGGTGAGCTCGGCGAGCCCCATGGGGCCGAAGGCGTGCAGCTTGGTGGTGGAGATGCCGATCTCGGCGCCGAGCCCCAGCTCGCCGCCGTCGTTGAACCGCGTGCTCGCGTTCACCATCACCGCGCTCGCGATCACCTCCCGCTGGAAGCGGCGGGCGTTCGCGAGGTCGCGCGTGACGATCGCCTCGGTGTGGAGCGAGCCGTAGCGCGCGATGTGGTCCAGGGCGCCGTCGAGATCCGGCACGACGCGGATCGCGAGGATCTTGTCGAGGAACTCCTTGCCGAAGTCCTCGGGTGCGGCCGGGACCGCGCGGATCCCGGCGCGCTTCAGGATCGTGAGCGCGGTCGGGTCGCAGCGCAGCTCGACGCCCGCCTCGGCGAGCGCGCGCCCGACGACCGGGAGGAGCTTCGCCGCGGCGCCGCGGTGGAGGAGGAGGCACTCGAGGGCGTTGCAGACGCCCGGCCGCTGCACCTTCCCGTTCAGCGCGATGTCGACCGCCTGCTTCGAGGGCGCGCTCTCGTCCAGGTAGAGGTGGCAGACGCCCTGGTAGTGCTTCACCACCGGCACGCGCGAGCGCTCCGCGACCGCCCGGATGAGGGAAGGGCCGCCGCGCGGGATCGCGAGGTCGATGAGGTCGTCGAGCTGGAGCAGCTCGAAGGTGGCCTCGCGGTCCGGCGTCGGCACCACCTGCGCGCTCGCCGCCGGGAGCCCCGCCTTCTCGAGCCCCTCCGCGAACGCCTCGGCGAGCGCGAGCGACGAGCGGAGCGCGTCCGAGCCGGGGCGGAGGATCGCCGCGTTCCCGCTCTTGAGGCACAGGCCGGCCGCGTCCACCGTCACGTTCGGCCGGGCCTCGTAGACCATCAGCACCACGCCGAGCGGGATGCGGACCTTCCTGATCTCGAGCCCGTTCGGCCGTCGCCAGCTCTGCGTCACCTCGCCGACGGGATCCGGGAGGGCGGCGACGTCGAGGAGCGCCTTCGCGATCCCCTCGATCCGCTTCTCGTCGAGGGCGAGCCGATCGAGGTAGGCGGCGTTCTGGCCAGCCTTCCGGGCGGACTCGAGGTCCTCGGCGTTGGCGGCGAGGATCTGCTTCGTCCGGCCGCGGATCGCGTCGGCCGCGGCGCGGAGCGCGAGGTCCTTCGCACGCGTGTCGGCCCGGGCGAGCGCGCGAGACGCGTCCCTCGCCGCCTCCGCGAGCCGCCGCATGTCGGCGGCCAGCGACTGCACCTTCTCGCTCTGCATGACGCTCACTCCCGGCTGGCCTCGAGGACCACCAGGTCGTTCCGGTGGACGATCTCGTCGAGGTACTTATACCCGAGCGCGCGCTCGATCTCGCTCGTCTTCAGGCCGGCGATCCGCCGGACCTCCTCGGCGCCGTAGCCCGCGAGCCCGCGCGCGAACGGCCGGCCCGCCTCGATGGCGATGTCCACCGGATCACCCACCCGGAAGTGGCCGAGGACGCTCCGCACCCCGCTCGGGAGGAGGCTCCGCCCCTGCTCGACGAGGGCGCGGCGGGCGCCCGCGTCCACGACGATGAGGCCCTTGCCCTTCGCGGCCGCGGCGAGCCAGCCCTTTCGCGAGCTGAGCCGCTCGTCGCCCGGCGCGAACACGGTGCCGATGCGCTCGCCCGCGAGGAGCGCCGCGAGCGCCCCGGCGCGGCGCCCGGAGAGGAGCGCGGTCGCGACGCCCTGCGCCGCGAGGCGGCGCGCGGCCTTCACCTTGGTCGCCATGCCGCCGACGCTCCGCTCGCTCCCGGCGCCGCCGGCGATCCGCTCGACCTCCGCGGTGATCCGCGGGACGTCGTGGAGCAGCGTCGCGCCGTGCTCGGCCGGGTTCCGGTCGTAGAGCCCCTCGACGTCGGTGAGCATCACGACGAGCTCGGCCTCGACGCAGCCGGCGACCAGGCCGGCGAGCGTGTCGTTGTCCCCGACCTTGATCTCGTCGACCGCGACGGTGTCGTTCTCGTTCACGACCGGGATGGCGCCCGCCTCGAGGAGCTTCTCGAACGTCCGCCGCGCGTTGAGGAAGCGCTTGCGGGAGGCGAGGTCGTCGGCGGTGAGGAGCACCTGCGCCGTCACCTTCCCGTGCCGGCCGAGCGCGTCACCCCACGCCGCCATGAGGTGCGGCTGGCCGGTCGCGGCGGCGGCCTGCTTCGTCGGGATGTCCCACGGCTTGCCCTTGGTCTTCACGAGGCCGAGCCGCTCGGCGCCGAGCGCGACGGCGCCGGACGACACCAGGACGACCCGCCTGCCCTTCGCGACGTCGGCGAGCTCGGCGGCGAGGCGGGCGCAGTTCTCGCGATCGAACCGGCCCGTCCGGTCGGTGAGCGTGCCGGTGCCGACCTTCACGACGATCCGCTTCGCGCGGTGCAGGGTGCTGCGGGGCATGGGGAGCGCATCTTACCGGAAACCCTGGCCGCGGCACGCCGGGGCACCGGCGGCCGCGAGGGGGCGCACCGACCGTGCTAGCATCGCGGGATGACCCGCGCCGCCCCGCTCCTCGGAGCCGTGCTCCTCCTCGCCTGCCGCTCGGCGCCGCGCCCCATGTACGGACCCGCCGAGCTCGCCGCCTGCAAGGGCGCGAAGGCCGAGGCTCGGGCCGGGCTCCCGAAGTACCAGGCGTGCAGCGCGGACCTGGACTGCGTGCCGTGGTCGACGCTCTTGCTCGGGTGCGACGGCGTGGTGGCCCGAGGTGCGGCTCCGGAAGGTGTCGAGCAAGCGCTCTGGAACGCGTGCAGCGGCGTCCCGGCGCGGGCGCTCTCCTGCCCGGGGAAGATCCCCGCCTGCCTCGAGGGGCGATGCGGATACCGGCAGCCGTCGCGCGTCGGGTGCGAGGACGCGATACGCGCTTACCGCACCCGGCTCGACGCGGGTCCGAACGCCTGCGAGACGGACGGGCAATGCGCGAAGGTCGTCCTCCGGGACGGGACCGAGGTCGCGGCCACCACGACCCTCGTGGCCGCGCTCGCCCGCGAGGCGTACGTCCACGACGATGCTTGCTCACCTCAGGAGGCGGCCTTCATGGCGGCTGGGCCGTCGCCGCGCTGTGTGGACCACGCCTGCCGTCTCACGACCGCAACGCCCGTCACGGAGTGCACGAAGCCGCGGGTGGCCGACCGTGGCTGCGTGGGGCGCGCGCTCGACGCGGATCTCTTGCGACCCTTCGCACCCACGACGTTCCAGGTGAAGTTCGCCGTCCGGCGCGACGGACGACCCGCGGCGTTCGGCTTCTCGCGCCCGCTGCCCGACGACCTGGAGGTCGCGGTCGCGAACGCGGTCCTGTCATGCCGCTGGGAGCCCGGGACCTGCCGCGGGGAGCCCGTGTCGATCTGGGTGGTCCTCCCCATCCGCATCGGCCGCTAGCCGCTGGACGCCTGTCGGACAGCGCCGAGACCGGCGGCCAACCCGAGCCACGGGCTGACCACTACCGCATGGGGTGAGGGCTCCGCTCAGACCCGGCACTCGATCGCACCGGACGCCGCCCACGCACCCCCGCTCGACGCCGAGCGCGTCAGGACGACCTCCCACACGAGGCCGACCGGCGCCCGTCCCCGTACGCGGATGAACCCGCCGTGGATCGCGTGGAGGTGATGCGCGGCGCAGACGGAGACGAGGTTCTCGCCGTCGTCGCCGCCGCCCCGAGATCGGTACCAGACGTGATGGACGTGCGCCGCCGCCCGGCTGCAGCCCGGCACCTGGCACCAGCCGCGGTCTCGAGCCAGGACCATGCGATGCAGCGTGCTGCGGGTGCGCAGGACGTCCTCCCAGGTCGCGACGAAGTGCTCCGCGAGGAGCAGGACGCACTCCTCCGGGGTGAGCCAGTGCCCGGCTGCGGAGCGCGCCGCGCGGAACGCCGCATCGAGCACCCGCGCCACGCGGGGAGGAACGCGGACGGTCAGCTCGCCCGCCGAACACATCTGCGTCTCCTGGTTCTCCTCGATCTCGCGGCGAAGCGCGATGCAGGTCGTCCGCTCGGCGTTCGCGATCCACTCGCCGACCGTGTCCTCGTCCGCGACCCGGGCAACCAGCCGCGCCTTCTCGTACGACACCCTCCCGCTCCGGAGCGCGTCGCGAAGCCCCGGCAGCGTCTGCAGCCGTCGGGCGAGCGAGGCCCGCTGCTCGACGGTCCGCGCCGCCATCCCGAGCCGCTCCTCGGAGTAGTGACCGGACGAGAGGAAGCCGAGCTCTCGCCACAGGCCGAGCATGCGCAGCAGCATCGCGAGATGCCCGACGAGCTCGTCCCAGCGCTCCCGCATCGTCGCGAGCGCCCGGAGCTCCGCGTCGAGCCCGTCAGAGTCACCGCGCTCCACGGCGTCGCCGAGGTCGGGCGCGATCACCGGGTCGACGGCGTCGAGCGCCGCCCAGCACGCGGTCTCATCCTCGAGCGCCGCGCGCGCGGCCTCGAGCCACTCCGCGGCGGACGCGTCGACCTCCACGGCGTCCTCCTCGTCGCGCACGTCGACCGGGTGCGCCGCGAGGAACTCCTGGCAGATCGCCTCGAGCCGCTGCCAGCGCGGCGCGCCTGCGCCCAGGACCTGCCCCGCGAGCGCGAGCGCCTCCTCGAGTCGGGCCCGCGCCTCGGGCCCGACCTCGAGATCCACACGCTCGACCGCGCCCTCGCGCTCCGGCTCCGGTCGCCCCGCGGCCTTCACCGCCGCGTCGAGGGCCCGCACGGTCTCGGACCGCGCACGGGCTACCCACGCGGCCTCGTCGGCGCCGCGCGCGACGGGCAAGATCGCCGTCGCCTTCCGGGCGGTGACCTCGCCGCTCCGGACCGCCTCGCGCAGGAGCGGACGCACCCGCAGCTCCCGCGCGAGCCGCGCCATCTGCTGGCCCGTGCGTTCGTGGATACCCAGATGCTCGCGCGCGTAGTCGCCGACGCCGGAGCAACCGAGCTGCAGCAACCGATCGCCAATCGATAGCGCATCGAGCCCTTCGCCGATCGCGACGTCGAGCGCGCCGCGCCCCCGCGCGACGCGCGCGAGCAGGCCGTCGATGAGCCGCGCCGCCTCCTCCCGGAGAACGCCCTTGCGCTCGTGCGGCATCGGCGGCGCGAGGAGCCAGGCCTCGGCCGCGAGCGCGTCCGGAGGAGCCGGGACGGCTACCGCGCACAGGCCGATCGAGCTGAAGCCGCCGTCGAGCATCCATAGTCGATTAGCACGCCGATCTGACATCGAGCGCAATTCGCGATTGTCTGGATTGCCGACCGATTGGGGCCCGCTGGCGTGGCGCGCCCACGAGCGAGGCCTCGCGCGCGCCGCGGTACGCGTGGCCGGGAATCCGAACATGAGAGGCAGTGCTTCGCCTCGCGCCTCGTTCGCGCCCTGCTCGGTGTGGCGCGCGCGGCCTGTCCGGCCAAGCGCAAGCGGGCCCCCCTCACCCCGGCCCTCTCCCCCCGCTCTCGAACGCTCCCGGCGACCAGAGAGCGGGGGGAGAGGGAGGTTCTCTCCGGGCGACCTCGATCTCGACCCTGATCGCGACCCCAGCCAGCGCAGCCGCCGGACCCCACCCCGCGGACCCCGGACCCCGGAACCCCGGACTCGCGGACTCGCCCCGAACCCGGACCCGGACTCGACCCGGACGGCGCACACATCTGCGTCGGATCGACGTCAGTCGCCAACTCAGCCTGAATCGCCGCCTTCGCAGCTCAGGCCTCTCGGAGCCGATCACGCAGACGGCGTTCCGCCCGCGCAGAGACGCCCCGGCCTCCACCCTCTTCGAAAGCCCCTAGCCCGCCCGCAGTGCAGATCCGAGCGAACGCTCGGCACCGCGCGCCCACGACGCCCGACGCCCGACGCCCGACGCCCGGAACCTACGGCAGCCGGTACGCCACCGACGCCGCGATCGGCATCAGGTTCTGCCCCGCCTGCGCGGACATCTGCATGTACACGAAGTACGCGTACGCGGAGTTGTCCACCCGGCGCGCCTGGATCTCCTCGGTCGAGACGATCCGGACCTCCTCGTTCGCGCCCTCGGTCGCGACCGCCGCCATGGCGGTGTCGTCCGACCGGTAGAGGTACGCGCCGCCGTCCACCTTCGCGGCCGCGTCCCAGAACACGTAGGAGAACCCGGTCACGATCGCACCGTCCGGGAGCGTCACCGGCACGACGAGGAAGTCGTCCTCGCCACCGGACTGGTAGCGTCCGACGCCGCCCGGGACGCTCTGCTGGGCGGTGGTCGTGGTCGCGACGCGCGGCAGGCCGTTCAGCGCCGACACCGACACCACGCCGCGCGGGAGCTTCTGGCAGACGACGCTCCCGTCCTCGCCGACGACGCGGATCGCCGAGCCGGGCGCGCACGTACCGACGATGCGCGCCTGCTTGGTCGCGAGCGCCTCGGCGGTCTTCACGATCTCGGCGGAGTGCACCTCGAGGGCGCCCGTGACCTCCTCCGGCATCCGCGAGAAGGAGAGCCGGCCGGTCTGGATGCGCGAGGCGTCGATGGGCGGCGGCGACGCGGGCGGCTCCGGCGCGACTGGGGCGTGCGGCGGCGCGGGGTGCGCGGCGGCGACGTCGCCGCGGAGGAACGCGTATGCGACGCCGCCCAGGACGGCGGCGCCGAGGAAGGCAGCCGCGGCGACGCGCTTCGGCTTCATCGGGCGCTCCGGCGCATGCCCGCTTGTACCGCGGCGGGGCGCGGCGATTCAAACACGCGGGTCCGCGCGGTCGCCGCACCCGCCCGGATGCTGACCGGGCGCGGCGGCGCGGCTAGAGCGCCGCAATGCCCACCTCTCGCCCGCTCGCCCTCGCCACGATCCTCGCCGCGCTCGCCTGCTCCAGCGCGCAGCGCACGAAGACGGAGACCGAGCTCGCGAACGTGCTCGTCCCGCCGGAGCAGGAGAAGCAGCTCGGCGTCCAGGTGAAGCAGCAGCTCGAGCAGGAGCAGCACGTCCAGTACATCGACGACCCGACCGTCACGTCCTACGTGAACGACGTCGCCGGGAAGATCCTCGCGCAGGCGAAGAAGGACCGCCCGGACGTCCAGTGGACGGTGAGCGTGATCAACGACCCGAAGCAGGTGAACGCGTTCGCGACGCCGGGCGGGTACCTGTACGTGTACTCGGGGCTACTCGAGGCGGCGGACGACACCGCGGAGGTCGCCGGCGTGCTCGGCCACGAGTCCGGCCACGTGGTCGCGCGCCACTCGGCCCGGCAGATGGTGGACCAGTTCGGCCTCGAGACGCTCGCGTCGATCGCGCTCGGCAACGACCCCGGCGCCGCCTCCAAGCTCGCCGCTGGCCTCGCCGGCCAGACCGGGATGCTCGCGTTCTCGCGCGCCGACGAGTCGGAGGCGGACGAGTACGGCGCGCGGTACGCGTCCGCGGCCGGCTACGATCCGCACGGCCTCGTGACGTTCTTCCAGAAGCTCGAGAAGGGTGAGGGGAAGCAGCCGGGTTGGGCGCGCTACCTGTCGACGCACCCGCTCACGCCGGACCGGATCACGAAGATCGAGGCGTACATCCAGAAGAACCACCTGACCGGCTCCGGAGGGACGAGCAGCACGGAGATCGCCAAGGTGAAGGAGCGCCTCAAGTCGATCCCGCCGCCGCCCGAGCAGCCCAAGACGCAGACGCCGCCCGGCGGCACGTCCGGGGGTGGGACGCAGCCTGCGCCGGGCGGCGGGAAGTAGGCGGCGCGCAGCCTACCCCGCCCCGCGCGCGGCCTTCCCGACCTGCCAGATCCCGAAGCCGAGCAGGGCCGCGCCGGAGACGAGCGCGAGCGCGCGCTGGAACCGCGGCCCGAGGCGGCCGGCCCCGCCGGCGAGCAGGATGAAGCTCGCGTTGCCGGTCGTGAGCAGGACGTAGAAGCCGGCGAGGAACGCGAACGCGTCCGCGGGCCGCGCGCGCCAGGCCGTCGCGAGCGCCGGGCCGCCGATGGCGCTCCAGAAGATCCAGGCGTTCGGGTTCGTGAAGTTGAGGAGCGCGGCGCGGAGGAAGCCGCGCGGCGGCACGCGCGCCTCGGGCGGCTCCGGCCGGAGCGCGCCCTGGAGCGTGGTCACCGCGAGCCAGAGCACGATGGCGCCGCCCACGACCTGGAGCGCGCGGAGCAGGCCCGCCGGGACCTGGGCGAGCGCCGCGAGCACCACCGCGATCACCGGCGGGTCGGAGGTGAGCGGCACGAGCGCGACCGGCAGCGTCCGCGCCGCGCCGTTCCGGATCGACTGCGCGAGCAGGTACGCCTGGAACGGGCCGGGCGAGAGGGCGGCGTAGAGGCCGAGGAGCGCGCCTTCGAGGAAGAGCCGCACGGGAGGCGGAGGAAAGCACCCCGCGGCCCGCGCGTCGAGCGCGTCGGCACGGCGCGGCGCGCCCGCGAGACGCGACGACCCGGCCCGCGCCAGGCGGACCGGGTCGTTTCACGCCGGATGCTCGCGAGCCTAGCCCTGGTACGGGTCGTCCGAGAATCCGAGGAGCGGGTAGAAGATCGGCGAGAGGAACGTGAGGCCGAGGCCGTAGCCGACGCCCTTCCCGAAGGCCTTCGCGAGATCGATCCCGACGAGGATCAGGATCACGAGGTTCACGAGCGGGATGAACAGCAGGACGAGCCACCAGCCCGGCCGCCCAGCCACCTTGAGCAGCACGTACATGTTGAAGAAGGGGATGAGCGACGCCCAGCCAGGCTGGCCGGCCTTGGAGAAGATCTTCCACATCCCGATCGTCATGAGGACCATGACGGCGAGCGAGACGAGCTGCACGACGGCCATCGCCTGCGCGACGCCGGCTGCGACTTCATTTTCCACTGGGTGAACCCTCCCTTGCCCGGTGGAGCCCGGGCATCGGCGGGCATCATCCCAGAGACCCGATCGGGACGTCTACTGTCAGTATGTGCGCGGCGGAGGGCGCCGGTGCGTCCCGGCCACACACGCGCGCGCCGGGGCGGATCAGCGAACCTGCAGCTTCAGCCCCATCTCGACGAGCTTGAGGATCACCTCGGCGTTCCCCTTCGCGTCGTTCACCGGATGGTGATCGTGCGCGGTCGAGCGGAGGTGCTTCCACGTGGCGTACGCGTCCTTCACCATGCCGCAGTAGAGGTCGCCGATGCGCCGGCCGGACCAGCCGAAGGGGTTCCGGCCGAGGTAGGTGTGGAAGTACCAGTTGATGAACTGCCAGTCGTACGCGAGGTTGTCCGAGAAGAAGACCGGCCGGCCCTTCGAGGTCTCCTGCACCCACTTCTCGAACCGCTCCATCACCTCGCCGGGCTCGTCGTACGTGAGGTGCTCTGCGCGCGTCGCCCCGGAGATCGCGAGCGCCTCCGGGAGCCAGAGATCCGAGATCGGCCGCGTCCGGCCGTAGAAGGTCCGGGCGAGGCCGGGCTCGACGACCACCGCGCCGAAGGAGACCATCGAGTACTTGCCCGGGATCGGGCCGTCCGACTCGACGTCCACCACGTAGAGCGACATGGCTAGTCCGGCTCGAGGTAGTCGAGGTCGACGCCGAAGGTCTCGCGGAGCGAGAGCGCGGAGACGAAGGCGAGCGCGAACCAGACCGCACCCACCGCGAGGGCCGCGCCCACGAGCCCGAGCCCGGGGCGGAGCCACAGGAACGAGGTCGTGACGAGCGCGACGAGGCCGCGCACGAAGTTCGGCACGGTCGTCGCGACGGTGGCGCGGATGTTGGTCCCGAACTGCTCCGCGGCGACGGTGACGAAGATCGCCCAGTAGCCGCTCGTGAGCCCGAGCAGGCCGCAGAGGACGAGGAAGGTGCGCGGCGAGGCGCCGGGCGCCACGGCGAAGTAGACGCCGATCGCGGCAGCGAGGAGGGTCACGAACAGCAGCACGACGCGCCGGCGGCTCCCGATCACCTGCGAGAGGACGCCGCTCGCGACGTCGCCGGCGACGAGGCCGCCGTAGAAGAACGCCACCGCGTCGCCCGCGGACACGGGGCCGGTCACGCCGAGCTTCACCGCGAACTCCGGCGCGAAGAACACCAGGATCGCGTTCGCGAACCAGATCGGCATCGCGATGAGGATCGAGGCGAGATAGCGCCCGAGGCGATCGCGCCGCGTGAAGAGGGAGAGGAAGTCGCCGCGCGAGACGCCGCTCGCCGTCTCGAGCTTCCGGAACATGCCCGACTCGTGGACGCCGATCCGGAGCACGAGGAGGAGGAGCCCGAGGCCGCCGCCGACCCAGTACGCGGCGCGCCAGTCCAGGAGCTTCGCGACGAGGTTTCCGACCACGGCGCCGGACACCCCGACCGACGCCACGATCATCGTCCCGTAGCCGCGGAGCCGGGCCGGCAGGATCTCCGAGACGAGCGTCACGCCCGCGCCGAGCTCGCCCGCGAGCCCGACGCCCGCGACGAACCGGAGCACCTTGTACGTCGCGAGGTCGTGGACGAACCCGTTCGCGAGGGTCGCTAGCGAGTAGAGGGTGATCGAACCGAACAGGATCTGGAGCCGCCCCTTCTTGTCGCCGAGGACGCCGAAGAGGATGCCGCCGAGGAGCATCCCGTACATCTGCCAGTTCAGGATCGCGACGCCCTGCGAGACGAGCGCCTCGCCGGAGACGCCGAGGGCCGTGAGGCTCGGGCGTCGCACGATCGAGACCAGGATGAGGTCGTAGATGTCGACGAAGTACCCGAGCGCCGCGACGATCACGGCGGCGTTCAGGACGGAGCGCACGGCGGGGACCGCCGGGGCGGTGCGGGCCAGGGTCGAGGTGTCGGTCTCCATCGGGAAGGCCGAGATAATCACGCCGGTCGCCCCGCGTCGAGACGCCACGCCCGGACGATCCGGAGCGAGCGGCGCGCATCGCCCGTCGCCCGGCGCGCCGGATCGTCTACCATCCGGGGCGTGCTGGCGATCGAGGCGCGGGGGCTCGCGAAGCGCTACACCGGTCCGCTCGGCCGCAAGGTCCACGACGCGCTGCGTGGCGTCGACCTCGCGGTGCCGCGGGGGACCGCGTTCGGCCTCATCGGACCGAACGGCGCGGGGAAGACCACGTTCGTGAAGACGCTCCTCGGCGTGGTCCGGCCGACCGCCGGCGCCGTCCGGCTGCTCGGCGGCGACCCCGAGGATCCACGCATCCGCGCCCGCGTCGGCTACATGCCGGAGCGCCTCCGGCTGTCGCCCGCCTGGACGCCCCTCGAGATCCTGGCGAGCGTCGCGCGCCTCAAGGGCGCGCCGCTCCCGCGCCCGCGCGCGCTCGCGCTGCTCGAGGAGGTCGGCATCGCGCACGCCGCGGCGCGCCGGGTGGGCGGCTTCTCGAAGGGCATGCGGCAGCGCGTCGGGCTCGCCGCGGCGCTGGTGGGCGACCCGGAGCTGCTCGTCCTCGACGAGCCGACCGACGGGCTCGATCCCATCGGCCGCGTCGAGGTCCGGGCGCTCCTCGCGCGCCGGCTCGCGGCGGGCGCGACGCTCTTCCTGAACTCCCACCTGCTCGCGGAGACGGAGCGGATCTGCGGGCGCATCGGCATCCTGGTGGAGGGTCGCCTCGCGCGGGAGGGGCCGCTCGAGGCGCTCACCGCCACGTCCGCGGAGTGGCTCGTGCGGTTCGAGGGCGACGCGCCCGCGCCGGCGCTCGCGGAGGCGGGCTTCACGGCGGGCGGGGACGGCCGGTGGCGGTTCGCCGGCGAGCCGGAGCCGCTCAACGCCGCGCTCGACCGGGCGCGCGCGGCCGGCGCGCTCGTGGTCGAGCTCCAGGCCGACGGGAAGGACCTCGAGGTCGTCCTCGCCGAGGCGCTCCGCGCCGGACGGGAGGCGGCGTGAGGGTCCTCGCGGTCACGCGCGACCTGCTCCGCGAGGCGCGGGCGCGGAAGTGGATCCTCGCCCTCGTCGCCGGCGCGACCGGGCTGCTCCTCCTCGCCGGCTTCGGCCTCGAGCTCGAGGTCGTCGACGGCGCCCTCGCCGCGACGCGCTTCTTCGGCGGGCGGACCCCGTACGGCGCGATCCGCGCCGCGGACGTCGCGCTCCGGCCCCTCTTCGAGGCGACGAGCTACACGGTCTTCTACGGCGGCCTCGGGTTCGGGATCCTCGCTTGCGCCGACTTCGCGCCGGCCCTCCTCGCGCCGGGGCGCATCGAGCACCTGCTCTCGCTGCCGGTGCGCCGGGCGGAGCTCGTCGTCGGGACCTTCCTCGGCGTCGAGGCGCTCGTCCTCGGCGGCGCGCTCTACGGCGGGCTCGGCCTGTCGCTCATCGTCCTCGCGAAGACCGGGGTCTTCGGCTGGGCGCCGGTGGTCGCGGCGCTGCTCGCCGCCGCGGCGTTCGCCGGCCTCTACGCCGTGATGGTCGCGACGGCGATGGTGGTCCGGAGCGCGGCGCTGTCCGCCGCCGCGGGGGCCGTCGTCTTCGTCGCCGGCATCGTCGCGGGATTCCGCGCGAGCCTCGCGCCGATGTTCGAGCGCGGCCTCTCGCGCGCCGCCTTCCTCCTCCTGACGGCGCCGCTCCCGCGCATCTCCGAGCTCGCGCGCCACGCGGCGCGCGTCGCGAACGCGCTGCCGCTCGACGCCCGCCAGCTCGTCGTCCAGCTCGGCGGGACCGCGCTGTTCGCCGGCGCGGCGCTCGCCCTCGCCGTCGCGCTCTTCGAGCGGAGGGACTTCTGATGACTCGCCGCCGCTGGCTCGCCGTCGCCGCCGCGCTCCTCTGCGCGGCCGCGTTCCTCCTCTCCTTCGGGGAGAACGAGCCGACCCGGGTCGACCGCGCCGAGCCCGACTTCCCCACCCACATGCGCGCGGAGGAGTGGGAACGGCACGAGCAGCGCGCGACGCTCGAGCTGCCTGCCCCGCCGCCCGGTCCGGCCCGGCCCACCTCCACCGTCGAGGCCCCCGCCGCGCCGGCGCGCCGCGATCCGTTCCTCGTCTCGCTCCCCGTCGAGCCCGGGCAGCCCATCGTGGTGCTCGAGGCGAACGCGCTCCGCCACTCCCGGCTCGGCGAGCTGTTCATCGGCTGCCTGCTCGCGAAGGACCCGAGGACGTTCTCCTCGTTCCAGGAGGAGACCGGGATCGACGCCCTGAAGGACATCGACCGCGTTGCGTTCGTGGGGGACACCATGGTCGTGTCCGGGTTCTTCGACCGGGCGCGCTGGTCGGAGATGGAGAAGGACGCGAAGGTGGAGGCGTACGGGGCCGCCGGACGGATCTACGCGCCGCGCGACGGCCGCCAGGAGACGCTCGGCGTCTGGCGGGATCAGCTCCTCGTCGTCGGCAACGGCGACGCCGCCGTCCGGCGCGCCCTCGACCAGCTCGAGGGCCGCGCGCCCGTTCCGGAGACCGGCATCCCCGAGGACATGGCCTACGGCGAGCTCTACGGGGTGGTGCCCGGCGACGCGGCGCGGAAGCTCCTCCGGGGCGCGGACCGCGAGCTCGGAGAGCGGCTCGCCGCGGCGGCGAGCCGGATCGAGCTGCACGTCGACGCGATGAACGACGTCGCCGCGGTCGTGCGCGTCCGCGGGGACGCCGGCGCCGGCCTCGGCGACCTCGCGAAGGCCGTCGGCGCCGCGCTCGCGGTGGCACGCGTCGAGGCGCAGGCGACCGACGACCGGCAGGCGGCCGACCTGCTCGAGTTCGCCCGCGTCCGGCCGGGCGGCGACGAGTTCGCGATCGACCTGGCGCTTCCGGCCGACCGGCTGGAGCGGTGGTTCGAGGGGTGTGCCCGGAGCCCCGCCGCGGCGGCCGAGCCGCCGTAGCCGCGCACCCGCACCGTCAGTCCGTGCGCAACGAACGCGCGATCGAGCGGGCGATGCGCAAACAGCTCGCCTGCCGGCCCGCCGCACGGGCGCCAATGTCGCGCCCCCTGCGTCCAGCGTCGGTTTTTCGAGTCAGGCGACGCTGCGCGGCGGTGGATCGTCCTCGACCGGAACGGTCGCAGCCACCGCGCTGCGCGCCATCTGAGCGCCCCAGAGCCCCAGGACGAGGCAGGGCAGGATCAGCGCGATCCCTTCCGGGAGATCCGGGAACTCGATCACGGCGGTCGTGAGCGCGCCGACCACCACGACGAACGACGCGAACAGCGCGAGGAGGACCGCGAACGCGGGGTGCACCACCACTTCCCACACGCGGCGGCGGTTCAGCTGGATGACTCCATCGGGGCGGTGTCGAACCTTGAGGCGGCTCATGACCAGAGTCGATGCAGGGCGCGTTCCAGATCTGCCGGGCGGGACCTCCCCACCCGGCCGACCCGATCAGCGCGCGGACCCGTTCCCCTGGAGCTTCCCGACCACCTCGTTTCGGATCCGGTCGCGGTACGCCTGCATGTCCGGGTCACGCGGCTCGGCGGGCTCGCCCACCTTCGCGCCGAGCCGATCCGACAGGAGCAGCGCGAGGAGCGACTCGAACAGCGAGGAGCCCGACGACCCCGTGGCGCCGCCCGTGCCCGCCGCGCCGCCGACCACGATCTTGGGCACCACGTCGACGCGCGACGTCTCGACGGCCTCCGCGAACCGCGAGAGCACCTGCTGCGTGAGCTGGAGCTGCGGGCCGCCGTAGGCGCGGACCTGCTCCTCGATCGCGAGGGCCTGCGCGACGCCGACCTTCGCCGCCTTCTCGGCCTCGGCCTCGGCGAGCCGCTTCACGCGCTCGGCCTCGCCCCCGCCCATGAGCTTCACCTTGTCCGCCTCCGCCTCGGCGAGCGCGCGGATCTGCGAGGCCTGCTGCACCGAGCGCTGGTAGTCCGCCTTGCCGGTGTTCGACTGGACCGTGATCGAGAGCTCGGACTCCGTGATCGCGGTCTGCTGCTTCGCGCGCGCCTCCGCCTCGCGGAGCTCGCGCTCCTTCACCGCCGCCTTCTCCTGGCGGGAGTAGGTCTCGACCTGCTCCTCCGCGATCTGCCGCGACCGGAGCTGCGTCAGGATGGACTCGATGGCGCGGTCGTTGGGCTGCGACTGCGGCGTCCCGATGAGCACCTCCTTCAGCTCGAGCGAGTAGCCGTCGAACTTCCCCCTCATCTGCTCGCCGGCGAGGCGCTGGATCTCCGAGCGATCCTGGATGAGCTGGATCAGCGTGCGGGTCTGGCCGACGTTCTTGAAGTACGCCGACACCATCGGGTCGAGGGTCTGCTCCACGAGCCGCTTCACGTCCCCGAACTGCTGGATCACGAGCGGCGCCTTCTTGTAGTCGATGTGCACCACCACCGAGAGCGGGAGGGTCGGCTCGAACGCGTCCTTCGTGATGAGGACGACCTCGGAGAGGTTCTCGTCGTAGCGGTGGACGCCGGTCTCGCCCTTCACCCACTTCAGGATGAAGTTCGTCGTCGGCACGGTGAGGACCTTCCCGGCGTACGTGTTGAAGGCGTACTTGCCCGGAAGGAGCGGCTCGCTCCAAACGCCGCGCTCGCCGCTCCGGACCATCTCGCCGTGGCGGTACCCGTCGCCGGACAGGTCCACGCCGGCGTGGCCGGTGTACGAGACCACCACGCCGACGTGGCCCACCTCGATGACGGTCTTCGGGATGAGATCGACCGTGGCGAAGAGGCGGTTCAGGTAATAGGTGCCTTCGACGAGGACCTGCAGCTGCCGCCCGCGCAGGCCGCCGGCGGCGAGGAAGCGCTCGGGGTCCTGGAAGTTGTTGTGATAGCGCTCCGCGTCCTCGGGGCGGTCGCCCACCGTGGGCGCGATCACCTCGCCCTGCGGGAGCGACGGGCCGTCGTGGACGGTCACGATCCCCACGGCGTCGTCGGTGATGACGACCGGCTCGAAGCCGTTCCGGTCGTGGAGGAGCTGGGCCATGCCGCCGAAGAGCCGGGCCTCTTCCTCGGAGAGCGAGAGGAACGCGAGGCCGTCGGTGGCGATGACGACGAACTGGGCGAGGTTGATCGCGTAGGTGCCCTCGCGCAGGACCCGGCGCTGCGGCCCCCGCTCCGCAGGAACGCCGCCGCGTCGGTGAAGTCCGCGGCGCGGGCGTTCGAGGCGAGGGTCTGCGTGGGCGGGAGCGTCTCCCCGTCGCGAGCGAAGACGTAGCCGATCTTGCCCTGCGGGATCGTGACGAGCGGGACGACGTGGACGCGGTACTGGAACGGCGGGAACACGTGCCAGCCGCCCCGGAGCACCTCGGGCTGGAAGCCGGCCTCGCCCTCGAGCGCGATGAAGCCGTGGTCGAGCGAGCCTCTGAAGCTCCAGAGGCGCTCGATGACGCCGACGCGGTTGTTCGGGATGTACCGGACCGTGTTCGAGAGCCAGAAGAGCACCGCGAACAGCGCGACGCCGACCACGGACGCGATGACGCTGAAGCTGAGCAGGATGTCGATCATAGGGCTCCCCCTTTCGTGGGAGCGTGTGGATGGCGCCGAGCATTGGGCCGGCCGCGGGCGAAGGAAAGCGCAACCGGAAAACCGCAGCGGTGACGGCCGCGACCGGATGGGGCGGGTCCGGCGCCGGCGCGTGGGTCGGGCGCGCTCCGCTGAACGGGCGTGCTAGACGGGGGAGATGCGCCTCTTCCAGTTCTCGTACAGCCCGTTCGCCGCCAAGGTCCGCAAGTGCCTCGAGCTGAAGGGGCTCACCTTCGAGACGGTCGAGGTCCCGTACCTCGACCGGCGCGCGCTCGTCGCGGTGACCGGCGGCTCGGTCCAGATCCCGGTGCTCGAGGACGGCGGAACGGTCGTCTCCGACAGCGCCGCGATCACCGCCTACCTCGACGGTCGCTACCCGCCGTCGCTCCGCGTCGATCCGCTCGCTATCGTGCTCGAGGGCTGGGCGGATCACGTGCTCGAGGACGTCGCCTTCCGGCTCGCGTCGCCCGGGCTCGAGGCGGGCTTCGCGGCGGCGCAGGGCGGGCGCGAGGACGCGCGGGCGATGTTCCGCGTCGTGAAGGAGCGGAAGTTCGGGCCGGGCTGCCTGGACGCCTGGCGCACGCAGCGCGGCGCGCTCGCCGACCGGGTCGTGGACCTGCTCGAGCCCATCGCGCGCGCGGTGGCGACGCGGCCGTGGATCCTCGGTGACACGCCGTCGGTCGCGGACGCCGCGGTGTACGGCCAGCTGCACATGGTGCAGGCCGCGATCCCCGGGTTCGTGGCGGAGCGCGTCCCCGCCCTCGCGAGCTGGTTCGCGCGGGTGCGCGACGCGGGGCGGCGCGCCTAGCGCACGCCTGGCGCGCCGCGAGCGGCGAGCCGGTCCCGCCCCGCGCGAGCCGGCCATGCTCGAGAGGCGGGCCCGCCCGTGCACCGAGGTGAGGCCGGGCGCGGCGGCGCAGGTGCCCGGACCGTCGGTCTGCCTGCACCCAGGGTCGAACGCGAGCCCGGACCGCAGGGTGCGATCCCCGCGCGCGGACGGCGGGATCTCCGAGGCGGGCGGCGATCTTTCCCGGCGCTGGTCGCACCCCGATCCGGGACGCGGCCCCCGGCACGGATCTTCCACGCTCTCGCCGCGAGGTCGACGAGCGGCCGCGGGACGGTGCTCGTCGCCGGAGGTGGACATGATCGCGACGACGACGGCGGGCCCGCGCGTCATCCGGATGGACGGCGTCTTCGACGTGCCGGCGGCCGAGGCGCTCGCGCGCGTCATCGCCGAGGCGGGCGAGGGCGTCGAGGTGGCGATCGATCTCACTCACGTCCGCGAGTTCCACGACTTCGGGGTGACGGTGCTCGCCCGCGCGCTCGCGAGCCGCGGCGCGAGGGTGGCGGTCCGCGGACTGCGCCAGCACCACCTCCGGCTGCTCCGCTATCTCGGCATCGAGACGGGGGCGGCCCAGCTCGACCGCCCGATCGAGGCCGCGTAACGGGGCGCCCCGCGCGGGCGAGCCGCCGGCCGCGCGCGAGCCCGCTCGAAGATCGGGTCGCTCCCTCGCCCCGGAACGGCTAGATTCCGGGAGCGCGAATGCAGGACGTCCTCGGAAACACCCTCGGCCTCAAGCCCTCCCAGCTCCACGCCCTTCGCCGCACGTACCGCCGACGCGTCGACGCCCAGTCGATCGTGTCTCCGGAGCTCGCGCGGCACCTGACGGAGGTCTCGCTCGAGACCAACCGGCAGATCGGGGTCCTCCTCGACCGCAAGGGCGACGTGCAGGCGGTCGTCGTCGGCGACGCGAAGAAGCTCGAGCTGCCCGACGTGGGCCGCTCCCGCGCCGGCGACAGCCGCCTCCGCGGCCTGCGGCTCGTCCACACGCACCTGAACGGCGAGCCGCTCTCCCGCGACGACCACACCGACCTCGCGCTGCTGCGGCTCGACCTGGTCGCCGCCGTCGAGGTCCAGGACGACGGCCTCCCGGGCCGGGTGCACTACGCGCACCTGCTCCCCGAGAACCCCCAGGGCGCGATGTGGAAGGACGAGGTCGCCCCGTCCGTGCACGAGCTCGACTACGACGCGCTCTCGGGCGCGCTCGCCCTCGAGGACGAGTTCGCCCGCGCGCGGGCCATCCGGCGCACGGGCGGGAAGGAGCGCGCGATCCTCGTCGGCTTCGGCGGGCGCGAGCGCGGTCGGCTCGAGGCGGAGGCGTCGCTCGAGGAGCTCCGCGAGCTCGCTCGGACCGCGGGCGTCGAGGTGATCGACGCGACGCTGCAGCTCCGCCGCGACCCGGATCCGCGCTACCTCATCGGGAAGGGGAAGCTCGAGGACATCGTCCTGCGCTCGATGCAGCTCATGGCGACGATGATCGTGTTCGACTCGAACCTCTCGCCCTCCCAGGCGCGGCACATCGCCGAGGCCACGAGCCTCAAGATCCTCGACCGGACCCAGCTCATCCTCGACATCTTCGCCCAGCGGGCGCAGTCCGCCGACGGCAAGCTCCAGGTCGAGCTCGCGCAGCTCCAGTACCTGTACCCGCGCCTCGTCGGACGCGACGACTCGCTCTCCCGCCTGGCGGGCGGCATCGGCGGGCGGGGCCCCGGCGAGACCAAGCTCGAGATCGACCGCCGCCGCGTCCGCGACCGGATCACCGCGCTGCAGCGCCGGATCGAGGCGCTCGGGGAGAACCGCCACCTCCGCCGCAAGCAGCGGAACGCGCGCGGGCTGCCGGTCCTCTCCATCGTCGGCTACACGAACGCCGGCAAGTCCACGCTCCTCAACGCCCTCACCGACTCGGACGTGCTCGCGGAGGACAAGCTCTTCGCGACGCTCGATCCGACGAGCCGGCGGCTCCGCTTCCCGCGCGACCGCGAGGTGATCATCACCGACACCGTGGGCTTCATCCGCGACCTGCCGCCGGATCTCGTGAACGCGTTCCGCGCGACGCTCGAGGAGCTCACCGACGCGGACCTGCTGCTCCACGTCGTGGACGCGTCCGACCCGCGGCAGGAGGAGCAGATCGCGGCGGTCGAGGCGATCCTGAAGGACCTCGGGCTCGCCGAGAAGCGGCGCCTCCTCGTGCTGAACAAGATCGACCGGCTCCCGGCGTCCGAGGGCGCCGCCCTCGCGCACCAGCGCGACGCCGTGGCGGTCTCGGCCGCGACGCGGGACGGCCTCCCGGCGCTCCTCGCCCGGTGCGAGAAGCTGCTCTGGGCTGACGGCCGCGTCGCGCTGGGCGACGTCGTCGAGGCTCGCGACGGGGAGGGGCGCGCCCCGGACGCCCCGGAGCCCGCGCCTCCGCCGCGAGAGGCCGAGCGCCCCGCGCCGTCCGCGACGCCCGTCGAGGGCGAGCCGGGCCCCCGCCTGCTCCCCGCGACGCTGCGCCGGGTCTCGTGAGAGGATGCGCGGATCGATGCGCCGCCTCGCCCTCCTTCTGTCCTGCGCCATCCTCCTCTCCGCCTGCTCGCGCGGCGACTCCGACGCGCGCGCGCGGGTGTTCGCGCCCGGCGAGGCCGGGCACGGTGACGGCGTCCCCACGTTCGACCCCGACCACCCCGAGGCGGCGCTCGCGCTGTCCGCGGACGCCGTCGCGCGCGCGCTCGGCGCGTTCGCGTGGACCGGCGCCGTCGACTGGACCGTGACGCGCGCCGGCGACGACGCGGCGCGCGTGCACGCCATCGAGCGGCACGCGGTGCGTCAGACGGAAACCGGCGACTTCGAGGTGAAGGCGGAGATCGACCCCGGGCTCGGGCCCGGCGCCGAGACCGGCAAGCAGGTCGTCTGGACCGGGGGCATGACCTACGCCCGCGCCCTCCCCGCGTCGTTCCGCGAGCGCCCGACCGATCACGGCCGGGACGCGCGACGGTTCCGCGACGAGAGCTTCGGGATGGTGGCGGCGCTCGCCCGGCTGTACGGGCCCGCCCTGCGCCTCGAGGCCGCCGGCGAGGCGAACGCGCTCGGGCGCACCGCGCGGCGCTATCGCTTCCTGCTCGCGAAAGCGGACCCGGCGCCCGCCGCGGCCCCGGCGCCGGGCGCGAGCGCGGACCCGGACACGAAGATCCGGCGCGCCTTCCTCGACGGCCGCGTGCCGCTCTCCGTCGACGGCGAGCTCCTCGCGGACGCCCGGACGGGCGCGCCGCTCGAGGTCCGCCTCTCCGGCGTGTTCGGCGTGAAGGACCAGCCGGGCGTGCGGGCGACGGTGGAGCTCCTCGCGAAGGTCCAGGCCATCGGCGGCGCGGTCCACGCCGTCGTCGCGCCGAAGGCGCTGCCCGACGAGCGGAAGCCCGCGGGCCCCTCCACCGCGCTCGAGGCCGCGGGCCTCAAGAAGCGCGAGAGCGGGCCGGGCGGCGAGCCGGCGGACGATCAGGAGTAGCGCGCACGACCCTGCCGCGCCCCCGCCCACGCCCTAGATTTTAGCTCGGGGGAGGGGTTCCATGAAGATCGGGATCGCGTGCGCGCCGCTGGCGCTCGCCGCGGCGCTGGCGTGCATGGGCGGCGGCAGCCACCGCCCGGAGACCGTCGCCGAGACCGACTTCGGCCGGCTCTCGCCCGCGGAGATGCAGCCCGTGAACGCCGCCCGGACCGAATCGGACGCCGCGCGGGACGGCGTCGCTCGCGCCGATCTCCACCTGCAGGAGGCGCAGCACGAGGCGGACTACGCGAAGGCCGAGCAGACCGCCGTCCGCGCCGACCAGGAGCGCGCCGCGGCGGCCGCCAAGGCCGCGAAGGAGAGCGGGGACCCCGGCGACACGGCGCGGGCGCAGGAGCTCGCGTCGACCGCGCAGCTGCACCAGCAGGCGGCGGAAGCGCACGCCGCCTACGCGAACCAGCTCGTGCAGGCGCGCCAGGCGGGCGTCGCGGCGGCCAAGGCCGAGCAGGCGCGCGCGGAGGCCGCGCTGGAGCGCGCGAAGCTCACCGCGCTCGAGCAGGCGCAGATCCCGGCCGCGACGAAGTACGACCCCGCGCGCTTCGACGCCACCGTCGCCCAGCGGACGCGCGAGGCGGCCGAGGCGCGCACCCGGGCGTCGCAGGCGGATCACGCGGCGCTGCAGGCGCTCGGGACGTGGCAGACCCTCCAGCAGCGGTGGCAGGCCCGCGCCCAGGGCCCGATCCAGCGCGGCTGACCGGGCGGGCCCCGCCGGGTCGTCCCGCGCCAGGAGATTGCGTCCGCGCACCGGCCGTGTTTTCCGTTCGGCGATGAGGTCCTTCCAGCGCTTCGCGTGGGGCGTGCTCGCCTACAACCTCGCGGTGGTCGCGTGGGGTGCGTTCGTCCGCGCCACCGGGTCCGGCGCAGGGTGCGGCTCGCACTGGCCCCTCTGCAACGGCGAGGTGGTGCCGCGCGGCCACACCGTCGAGACCGCCATCGAGTTCACGCACCGCGCCACGAGCGGGCTCGCGCTCCTGCTCGTGGTCGGCCTCGTCGTCTGGGCGGTCCGCGCCTTCCCGCGCGGGCACGCCGCCCGGGCGGGGGCCTTCGCGACGGCGGCGCTCATCGTCGTCGAGGCGCTGGTCGGCGCCGGTCTCGTGCTCTTCGGGTGGGTCGCGAAGGACGCGTCCGCCGCGCGCGGCTGGGTGGTCGCGATCCACCTCACGAACACGTTCCTGCTCCTCGGCGCGATCGCGCTCACCGGCGCGTTCGCCGAGGCCCCGCGCGGCCTCGCGATCCGCGGCCGGGGCCCGCTCGCGGCGGTGTTCGTCCTCGGCCTCGCCGCGACGATCCTCGCCGGGGCGACCGGCGCCATCGCCGCGCTCGGCGACACGCTGTTCCCCGCCGTGAGCTTCGCCGAGGGGCTGCGCCAGGACCTCGAGCGCGGCGGCCACGTGCTGCTCCGCCTCCGCGTTCTCCACCCGTTCGCTGCGATCGGCGCCGCGATCGCGGTGTCGGCGTGCGCGCGGGCGGCGCTGCGGGCGAGGCCCGGGCCCCGCGTCCGTCGGCGCGCCGTCGCGCTGCTCGTCCTCGTCGGCGTGGAGCTCGTCGCCGGCGCCGCGAACGTCGGGCTGCTCGCCCCCGTGCCGCTGCAGCTCGTCCACCTCCTCGTCGCGGACCTCGTCTGGATCCTGCTCGTCCTCCTCGGGGCGGCGACGTTCGCGCCCGCGGCGCGCGCGCCGGAGGAGACCCGGCTCCGCGGCGTGGCCGTGCAGCACGGCTGACGCCTGCGACGGTTCCCCGCAGCGCGGGTGGGCGCTGCAGCGCCCCCGTCCGACGCGCACGCAGAGTCCGGCAGGACTCCCTCCGGAAGGGGCTGAAATGAGCTTGCACCGCGGACGTACGATCCTCGCAGGGCACACGAGGAGGTCGTCATGGCGAAGCTCGAAGCTCTCGAAGGCGTCGGCGTCTTCGTCCTCGCGATCGCGCTGCTCGCGGCGTTCACGCTGCGGATGTCGGTGCCACCGGCGGACGTGCTCCGGGCCCAGACGGCACCGCGCGTCGTGACGGTGCACCCGACCATCGTGATCCCGGTGCGCTGAGCACGCGAGGAGGTCCAGGACCGGCCCGGGGCAGAGCGCTAACCCGGACCGAGCCGCCCCCACTCGACCATCAGGCAGCGATCCTGGACGACCAGGATCCCGGCCTTCGCGAGCGCCTCGGCGGCGGCGTCATTGCGGATCCCCTTCTGGAGCCACACCGCCCGCGGCTTCTTCGCGACGAGTTCGTCGACGTGCTTCGCCACGTCGGCGGGCCGGCGGAAGACGTCGACGAGGTCCACCGGGCCCGGGATCTCGGCGATCGACCGGAACACCGGCTTCCCGAGGATGGTCTTCACGTCCGGGTAGTAGATCGGTACGGGGACGATCTCGACGCCCGCCCGAGCGAGCGCCTGCGGAACGTAGAACGCGGCCTGGTCGGCCTGCCCCTCGGTCTTGATGCCGAGGACCGCGACGCGCTTCACGGTCGCGAGCAGGTCGCGGATCCGGTCGTCCGTCTCGAGCAGGTTCGCCTTCCAGTCGGCCATCGCAGGTCTCCTCGGTGGGTGTTCTTCACGGTGGGAGCCCCTCCGCGCAAGGGGGGAGTCAGAGCCCAGATGTAGGATCGCTCGCTCGCTGGTTTGCTCCGCGATATCGAGTGCTTGCCCCCAGGGCCGCACAGGGGCCGGGCGGGCTCCCAGAAAAATGGACAGCCCGCGCCTCGCGCCTACGATGACCGCCATGGAGACGAAGAAGAAGTCGACCGCGGTCGTGACGGAGGCGACGGCGCAGGCCGCCCTCCGGCGCGGGGCCGCGCGGACGCTCTCCCCCGAGGAGGAGCGCGTGCTCCGGATGCGCCTCGGCGCCGCCCCGGCGCGGACCGAGCCGCTCGAGCGCGCCGCGCCGGAGCGGTCCGACCTCGAGATCGAGCTGCTCTCCTACGAGATCGAGGCGTACATGAAGTGGCGCGCTCGCGAGGCGGAGCGCGCGCCCGCGGCCCGCGCCGCGCCGGTCCCGATGCCCTCCCGGACGAAGGAGAAGATCGTCCGGGCGCTGCGCAAGAAGCCGTAGCTCGCCTCGCCCGTCCCGGGTCCGCCCGGGACGGAGACCTGCCCGAGCCGCTTCGCCCCGGCCAGAAGCCTTCCTGCTACGCCTTGCCCTCGAGCCGCGCCGCGAGCGCGGCCGCGGCGCGCGCCGGCGACGCGTCCCCCGCCGCGTCCGGCAGCCGCCCCGCCGCGAGCAGCCCCGCGAGGAAGCTCGCCGTCCGCGGGTTCCGCCACCAGTCCTCGTCGAACCGCTCCCGCACCTCGTCGCGGAGCCTCTCGCCCGCGCCGGCGCCGACGAGCGCCGAGGCGTGGCCGGCCGCGTCGGCGTCGCGCGCCGCGCGGACGCCCTCCCAGATCGCGCCGGTCGCGGCGGTGAGGGCGTCGCGGTAGCCCTCGCGCCAGGCCGCGCCGGAAAGGCCGCGCGTCACCTCGGTCGCGACGCGGAGCGCGGCGGCGCGGGCCCGGAGGGATAAGAGCCGCCGCAGCGCGAGGTCGCGGATCAGGTCGGGCGCGTGGCGGCGGTCGACGTCGGCGCGCTCCGCGAGCCAGCGCGGCTCGAGGACGAGCGAGCCGAGCAGCTCCCCGAGCGCGGCGCCGAACACCGGGTCGCGCCGGTGCGGCGGCGTCGAGGCGCCGGCGAGCGCGCGGCCGGCGCCCTCGAGCAGATCTTGCCAGTCGCCGGCGCCACCCCGCGCGCCGAAGATGATGCGCGCGCCGAGGACGTGGACGCCGGGCCACTTCGCCGGCCGCTCCGCGTCGTCGATCCGGAGCCTTCCCGCGTCCAGCCCGAGCGGCTCGAGCGTGAGCTTCAGCGCGAGCGGCAGCATCCCGGCGCGGAAGAGTCCGTCCCAGCGCGCGAGCCGCGCGAGGTGGAGGAGGTCCGCCCGGTGGAGGTCGCCCTGGGGCGCGGGCGAGAGGGCGAGGTCGTGGCGGGCGCGGAACGCGAGCACGTCGCGATAGGGGTCGTCGGAGGCCGCCAGCACCGCGTCGCCCTCCACGACGATCCGCCAGTCCGGCGCGACCCCGACCTCCGCGCCGGCCCGGGCCCGCTGCTCGACGGCCGCCTCGCGGAGGCTCGCCGCCGGCCCGAGGGCGGCCTCCGCCGCGCGGGCGAAGGCGAGCCGCCGGCCGCGGTCCGGCTCGTGGAGGGCCGCCCGCTCGAGGACCGCGAGCGGCGCGAGGCCGTCGGGGCCGGCACCGGAGGCGACCGACTCGGCCGCGCGCCAGGCCTCCTCGTCGGCGGCCTGCGCCCGCTCGGCCCGGAGCGCCGCGGCGCGCGCGGCGAGGTCCTCGCGCCCCGCGTCCCGGAGCGCGGCGACGGTCTCGCGGTGGGCGGCGCGGGAGCGGGCGGCGAACAGGCGGGCGAGCGCCGGCTCGGCCTCGAGCCCCGCGACGTGGCGGGCGCGCTCGGCCTCGAGGTCGAGGAGGAGCGCGTCCACCTCCCGCGCGACGAGTTCGATCTCCACCGCGTCCATGGTAGAAGCTCCTCCCGCCGGGGGCGTTCGTCCGGGAACCGCGGCGCCCCGGGTACTTAGCACGCCGCCGCGCGGCTCACCGGCGCGGCGAGCGCCCCGGGCGGCGGTCGCTTGACAGCGCTGCCGCGGCTTTTAGGTTCGGGATCGACGGAGATTCGCGGGTATGCCCATCTACGAGTACGAGTGCCCGAAGTGCGGCCGGTTCGACGTCCTGCAGAAGATGTCGGCGCCGGCGCTCGAGGTCCACGACGTCTGCGGCTCGAAGGTGACGAAGCTCATGAGCGCGAGCTCGTTCGCGTTCAAGGGCTCCGGCTTCTACATCAACGACTACGGCGGCAAGAACCCCGGCGCGATCACCGACCGGAGCAAGGACAAGGCGGAGTCGAAGCCCAGCCCGTGCGCGAGCTGCCCCGCGAACAAGTCCGCGGCGTAGCGGCGTGCGCCGCCTGAACCTCGTCGTCTCCGAGGCGGACCAGGGCGAGCGGCTCGACCGCTTCGTCGCCGCGCGCGGTGGCATCTCCCGCGGCCTCGCGCGCCGCGCCCTCGACGCCGGTGGCGTCTTCCTGGACGGCCGCCGCTGCAAGGTGGCGGGCAAGACGCTCCGCCCCGGCCAGCAGGTCACCGTGAACCTCGAGGAGGCCGGTCGCGCCGCCGGAGCGGCGACGGCCCTCGAGCGGAGCCGGCTCCTCTACGCGGACGCCGCGCTCGTCGCGGTCGACAAGCCGGCCGGCGTCCCCGCGCAGCCCACCCTCACCACGGACCGGGGCACGCTCCCGGAGCTGGTCGGCGCGCTCCTCGGGTCGCCCGTGACGATCGTCCACCGGCTCGATCGCGAGACGTCCGGCGTGACGGTCCTCGCTCGCACGAAGGCGGCGGCCGCCGCGCTGTCCGAGGCCTTCCGCACCGGCGGGCCCTCGAAGACCTACCTCGCCCTGACCGCGCGGCCGCCCGCGCCCCCCGAGGGGCGCGTCGACCTCGCGCTCGGGAAGGACCCCGCCCGCGCTGGCCTCCGCCGCGTCGATCCCGCCGGCGAGGCCGCCGCTACCGGCTACCGGACCCTCCGCGCGTCCGCCCTGGCCGCGCTCGTGGAGGCCCGGCCCGAGACCGGCCGGACCCACCAGATCCGGGTGCACCTCGCCGCCCTCGGCGCGCCGCTCCTCGGCGATCCGCGCTACGGCGGCCCCCGCCGCGTGGGCGAGGTGGCGATCCCGCGCGTGATGCTGCACGCCGCGCGGCTCGAGCTCGCGCACCCGGTCACCGGCGCGTCGCTGGTGCTCGAGGCGCCCGTGCCGGAAGATTTCCGCGCGGCCGAGGCGGCGCTCGTGCCGCCCCTCCCGGTCGCCTGAGGCGTGACGCCCGAGGCGCGGCGCCTCATCGGGCCGGGCCCCGTGACAGCCCCGGCCGTCCGTGGTCTCCTCGCCGCCGCAGAAGCCATGCACGCCGCACCGCTCCTCCTCGTGCTCGCCCTCGCCGCCGCGCCGTCCCGTGCGCGACCGGCTCCGCCGCCGCGGGACCTCGCGCACGCGCTCCTCGACGCCGTCCACGCCGCCGGGCTCGACGAGCTCGCGGACGCGGGCGCGGACGAGGGCAGCTGCCCGACGGGCCCGGGCTGCCCGCGCCCGCTTCCGCGCATCGGCGCGGTGCCAAACCTCGACGTCGCGGTGATCCGCCTCGACGCCGAGGGCCGGGCGCTCGAGGCGGCGGACGTCCAGCTCGCGCCGGACGCGCCGGGCGGGGTGATCGTCCCGCTCGATCGCGACCTCGCCGCTCGGGTCCGGTTCCGCCGGTGGAGCCCCGCGCGTCGCGAGGCGGCCGACGCCGGGCCGCCGTTCCGGGACGAGGACGACGTCGGGGGCAGGCGGAACGGCCGGGACTTCATGGCGCCGTACCCGGCGTCGGTCTTCAAGCTCGTCGTCGCCTTCCACGTGCTCCGCCGCGCCGCGGACAGCGCGCTCTCGCTCGGGCTGCCGGTCGCGGACGGCCCGGGACCCGACGCGGAGGTCCGGCCCGTCGAGGAGTGGCTCGACGCGATGATCACCCGCTCCGACAACCGCGCCACGCGCGCGCTGCTCCGTTACCTGCACGCCCGGGGCGAGGTGGACCGCATGAACGCGGACCTCGCCGCGCTCGGGCTCGGCACGCTCCGCGTCGAGGGCACGAGCCCCGAGGACGGCGGCCGCTGGGCGCCGGGCGAGGTGAACGTCACCGCGATGGACGCGGCGCGGCTGCTGTGGCTCGTCGCGGGCGGTCCGGGCGTCCTGTGGTACGCGCCGGGCGGGCGCCCGGTGACGCGGAAGGCGCTCCCGGAGAAGGCGCGGGCGCGGCTGCTGACGCTCCTCGGGGACCAGGGCATGCACGACGTGCTCTCCTCCGGGAGCCTCTGCGGGGTCCGGCCCGAGGGGATCCCCGCCCGCGTGCCGGGGCGGTTCGTCGATCCCGCGACGGGCGCCGAGACGGTCGGCGAGATCGCGTACGGCCGGGACGTCCGCCCGTGCAACGCGGCCGCGGAGGTCCGGTTCCTCCACAAGACCGGGCTCACCTGGAACTTCGCCGCGGACGCCGGGATCGTCGAGAGCCTGCCCGGCGAGCCGGCGCGGCGGTACGTGATCGTGCTCGTCGCGAGCGCGGGGAGCCGCTACCTGGACCCGGAGAACGCCGCGGCGCCGCTTCACCCGTGCGACGCCGAGCGGCTCTGCGTCTCGGGCCGGATCGCCCGGATCGGCGCGGCGGTGGATGAATACGCGACGCGGGCGGCGCGTCGATCCCGGGCCCGCTGACCCCCCTGGTTTGGCCCCGGACGGAGATCCGGTATCGTGTGCCCCCGACGCGCGCCTCACCACCCCGCGCGCAGCAGGAGACCTCCCTCGATGCGCCTCGCCGCTCCCCGCCTCCTCGCGGCCGCTACCCTCGCCGCCATCCTCTCCGCGCCCGCCGCCCGCGCCGCGTCGACGCCGGACGAGCAGGCCCGCTTCCTCGCCGGCCTGCCCGTGCCCGCCGGGTCCCCGCTCGCGAAGCTCGAGGAGGGTGCGTCGTGGAAGGCGCACCAGAAGGCGATGGACGACGCGTGGGCGAAGCTGTCGAAGCGCCTCGCGGTGATGGACGGCTGGGCGAAGGCGGAGCTCGCCCCCCGGATCCAGCCGAACGCGAAGCTCCTCTACCTCTTCGGCGGTCCGGACGCGGTGACGCCGCTCTGCCTCTACCCGGACGCTCCCGCGTACCTGCTCGCCGGCCTCGAGAAGGTCGGCCGCGTGCCGCCGCCCGAGGAGCTGAAGCCGAAGGCCCTCGAGAACGCGCTGTCCGGCCTCGCCGAGGCGCTCCGCACCGTCGTGCCGGCGAGCTTCTTCCGGACCGACGAGATGGGCCACGACCTCCGCGGCGACGAGATCGACGGCGTCCAGCCGATCCTGTACCTGTTCATCGCCCGCTCGGGCGGGAAGATCCTCGGCGCCGAGCACATCGAGATCGACGCGACCGGCGCCGCGAAGCCGAAGGCCGACGGCGAGAAGTGGGGCGCCGGCACGCCCGGCGTCCGCGTCCGGTTCCAGCGCGAGGGCCACGCGCCGCAGGAGATGATCTACGTGCGGGTCGACCTCGGGGACGCCGCGCTCCAGAAGAAGCCGGGCTTCCTCACCTTCGCCCGCGCCTACGGCAACGCGAACGCGTTCCTCAAGGCGGCGTCGTTCATCCTCCACGACAACCGCTTCTCGAAGCCGCGCGCGCTCCTCGTCGAGCAGAGCCTCTCCGTCCTCCAGGACGACTCGGGGCTCCCGTTCAAGGTGTTCGAGAAGGGCGGGTGGGAGCTCACCACCTTCGGGACCTACCTGCAGCCGAAGCCGCCGTTCCAGCGCGCCTACCAGAAGCCGCTCATCAAGCTGTTCGCGGCGGAGCCGGCGCGCCCGCTGCCGTTCAAGATCGGCTACCGGAAGGACGCGGACGAGTCGAACCTGCTGCTCGCGGTGAAGAAGCCGGCGACGGCGGCGGCAACCGCCGCTCCGAAGTAGCGGAAACGGCCGCCGGCGCCTCTCACCGCTCGGTGTTGCGGAGCAGGAACGGCTCCGGATTCAGCAGCTTGTAGGTCTGCGGGTCCATCACCGGCTCCGGGAACCGCCGGGGCCGGAGCTGCCACAGCACGCGGGCGGTGTTCTCCGCGAGGGTCGGCGCGATCTTGAGGCGCCGGTCGCGCTCCACGAAGTCGGCGACGAGCTTCTGGAGCCGCGCGATCTCCCGCTCCTGCACGCCGCCGATCCGGCGCAGGAGGAACAGCGCGCTGCCGGCGAGCCAGACCTCGCGGGTCTCGAGCCCGCGGTTGTGATCGAACGGCGACGCGAAGCCGTAGTGCGCGAGCAGGTCCACGAGCGACGGGACCACCTTCGGCCCGAACCGCGCCAGCTCGACCTCGACGTCCCAGGGGCTCATCCCGCGCGCCCGCGCCTCCTCGGCGATGGGCGTCCGCCACTCCATGTACAGGTCCTCGTAGAGCGCGAGCCAGATGCGCATCCGCTCGCGGCGCGGGGCGCGGTTCACGCACCGCACGAAGGGCGCCATCGAGGTCTCGTGGAGGTGCCGCTCCACGGTCGGCCGCGGGTTCAGGAGCTTCAGCCCCTTCAGGAAGAACGCGGGCGAGGCGGAGGGCGCGAGCACGTTCACGGTGAGGAAGGCCCGCTCCGCGCCGCGCCCGAAGAGGCCGGCGCGATCGACCGCCTTGAGCGCGCCGGCGAGCGCCGCGTAGAGCGCCACGTCCGTCCCCGGCTTCCAGTCCACGACCGGGGGGATCGCGAGGGCCCGCATCTCCGCCGAGAAGTCGTGGTAGCCCCAGTCCGGCGTCGACCAGCGCAGGAGCCGCCGCCCGGACTCGCCGCGGTACCGCGGGTCGATCTCCGCGCGCGCCGCGGCGCGCTGCGCGAGCGCCTCCTCGGTGTTCGCCGAGGCGGACACGGTCGTGTGGGTGGCCTCCGCGTCGAGGAAGAGCGCGAAGGCGTAGAGGGTCTCGGAGCCGACGCGCGCGCGGAGCGCCTGGACGGCGGCCGCGGTGCGGGAGACGAGCTCGCGGCGGAAGGCGCCGAGATCGAACGCGATCCCGTGCGGCGAGGCCGCCGGCGGGGGCGCGGCGAGCGCGGCGGGCGAGGCGCCCGCGGGTCGGCGGTGATCCGTCACGGTCCTGGCGAACGTAGATCGGCGGGCGGGGCAGGCACAATCGCGGCCGCGCACGGCCGTCGACCGCACCGGTCGGCGATCACCCCGCCGCGCGGCCCACCGCGGCGTCGAGCGCGTCGCGCACCGCGCGCGCGAGGGCGTCGGGAGAGATCGGCTTCTCGAGCATGGTGCCCCCGAGCTTCTCGCCCGCGGCCGCTTCGGGGTAACCCGACATGAGGAGGGTGGGACGCCCGGGGCAGCGCGCCTGGAACGCGCGGACGAGCTCCGGGCCGCGCATCCCCGGCATCGAGACGTCGGTCAGGAGCAGGTCGACGCCGCCGCGGCCCGCCAGGATCCCGAGCGCCTCCTCCGCGGAGGCGGCCGGGACGACGACGTAGCCGCGCCCCTCGAGGACCCGGCCGAGAGCGCGCCGGACGAGCGGCTCGTCGTCGACGAGGAGCACGGTCTCGCCGCGGCCCCGCTCTGCGCGCGCCGGCTCGGGCGCCGACGCGCGTGCGGCGGGCTCGGCGGCCGGGGGCGGCGCGAGGCCGGGCTCCGCGCGGCGCTGCTCGAGCGCGGCGCTCGCCCTCCGGAGCGCATCCTCGAGCGCGACGAGGTCGAGGCGCCCGACGACGATCTCGGCAGCGCGCTCGAGGACCGCCGCGGCCTGGACGAGGCGCGCCTCGCCGCGTTCGTCCGCGAGCACGAAGACGCCGGCCCCGAAGGCGCGGCACTGGAACGGCAGGAGGAGCACGGCCCTCGGCGCGACGCCGCCCGGCAGCGCGCCCGCGCCCAGGCCCGCGTCGGCGCACGCCTCCGCGCCGGACAGTGGCACGACGACGCCCTCTCCGAGCGCGGTGAGGACCTCGGCCGCCGGCGTGAGGGCGACCTCGCCCGCCACCGGATCGCCCGACGCGACGTGGACGGCACGCGCCACGAGCCGGTCGCCTTCTCGCGCGCAGGCGAGCGTGAGCGACAGGTCCTTCAGGACGCTCATCCGCTCGAGGCCGGCGCGGAGGATGCCGTCCGGCTCCGACTCCGCCCTCACGTGCTCGGCGAGGAAGCCGAGGAGGACGGCGTCCGTCTGCGCCTCGGCGAGGCGATCGTTCTCGTCGTGCAGCGCGCGGAGCTCGGCCTCGAGCGCCTGGATCCGCGCGCGCAGATGGTCAGGCGCGGGCGCGTCCATGATGGCGATGCGACTCGGTCATCGTTTCCCCCCGCGCGTGGCGCGGCGCTGCATCGCTACCATGCTCCGTCGACGGTGCGTAGGGGTCGCGCGGGCTCTCCCCCGTGGTCATGCGACGCAGCGATAGTCCCGGAGCTCCGCGAACCCCGCGCGCGAGAGCGCATCCCGGATGAGGTCTCGCGCGCCCGGAGCGCCCACCGCCACGAGGAGCGGCAGCCCGCGGACCACGGCGACGTCCTCATGCGAGATCACCCGCGCGCCCCGGATGGTCCGTCCAATCTTCGCGCGGTCCACCTCGACGAAGAGCGAGGTGGCGATGCCGCGCTCGCGGAGCGCGTCGGAGAAGGCCTTGCCGGTCTCCCCGGCACCCCAGAGCGCCACCTCGGACACGCCGGCGAGCACGTGCTCCGCGAGGTGGGCGCACTTGAGCGCCACGTGACGGGCGAGCGCGTAGCGCGGGTCGGTGCGCGTCGCGCGGCCCGCCGACTCGCGCCAGTCGAGGACCAGCTCCGGGACGTTGGTGAGCCGGCCGCCGGCCGCCGAGAGGCGCAGCCAGAGATCGTAGTCCTCCGGGAACGCGCCGTCGCGCCAGCCTCCTGCCGCCGCGAGCGCGGCGCTCCGGATCGCCGTCGCGGGGTGGACGAGTGGCGCCTCGACGAGGAGGTCCCGCGCGACGAGCGCGGGCGTGACGAGCCCGTTCAGCCACGCCGCGTACCGCCGCATGCCGCCGCGCACCGTGGCGCGGGGGAAGAGGCGCACCCGCCCGCCGACCGCGACCAGCGCCGGATCCGCCTCGAGCGCAGCGCGCGTCAGCGCGAGGCGCCGCGGGTGGGCCACGTCGTCCGCGTCCATCCGCGCGATCACGTCGGCGTCGCACGCCGCGAGCCCGCGGTTCAGCGCGCGCGCGATGCCCTCGCCGGGGCCCCGCACCACGGACACGCGGCGATCGCGGGCGGCGAGCCGATCCAGGACCTCCGCGGTGCCGTCGCTGGAGCCGTCGTCGACGCAGACGAGCGCGAGGTCGCGCTCCGTCTGGCGAAGGATCGACGCGGCCGCCGCCCGCACCGTGGCGGCGGCGTTCCGGACCGGCATGAGGACCGCGACGCGCGGCATGGGCGCGCCCGGCGACGCTACGTCGTCCGGGCCTTCCGCTCCGCCTGCTCGCGCGGGAGCGCGCCGATCTCGGCGCACAGCCACTCGGCGGCGAGGATGTAGCCGCGCGGCCCGAGCCCGGCGATCACGCCTCGGCACGCGGGCGCCGTGAGGCTCGTGTGGCGGAAGCCCTCGCGCGCGTGGATGTTCGAGATGTGCACCTCGACGGCCGGGACCGAGAGCGCCTTCAGGCAGTCGTGCAGCGCGTAGCTCGTGTGCGTGAGCGCGCCGAGGTTCAGGATGAGGCCCCGCGCCTTCGCCCGGTGCTCCTGGATGAAGTCGAGGAGCGCGCCCTCGTGGTTCGACTGGAAGGCCTTCACCTGGACGGCCCAGCCGGCGCACGCGTCCACGACCATCTGCTCGATGTCGGCGAGCGTCGTGCGCCCGTAGATCTCCGGCTCGCGCTCGCCGAGCAGGTTCAGGTTCGGACCGTTCACGAGGAGGATCATCGCGCCGCCTTTCTCCGCGCCTTCGCGCGGCTCCGCGAGCCCGGACGGGCCGCCGAGCGCCCGGGCGCCGCCACGATCTCCGCGACCGTCGCCTCCACCGCGCCCGGCTCGACCCGGACGTCCCACTCCACCACCCAGCTCCCCGCGTCCGCCCGCGGCAGGACCCAGAGGAGCCCATCCTCCCCCCTCTTCTTGTCGAACGCCATGAGCTTCGTGCCGGCGCGGGCGATCGCGGCGGGGACGCGGGTCGGGAGGCCGACGCCGGAGAGCGCCGCCTCGACGGCGGCGACCGCGTCGTCGCCGACGCGCCCGAGCTGGCGGGCGAGGCGGAAGGCGAAGGCGAGGCCGATGGAGACCGCCTCGCCGTGCGTGTAGCGGGAGAGCTTGCCGGCCGCCTCCACGCCGTGGCCGAAGGTGTGCCCGAGGTTCAGGAGCTTGCGCGGTCCCTTCTCGCGCGGGTCCGCCTCGACCACGTCGACCTTCATCCGCGCGCAGGCGGCGATCACGGCGGGGTCGGGGATCGCGCCGCCGCTCCGCTCGGCGAAGGAGGCGAGGAGCGCGGGCTGGAGCGCGCCGTACTTCATGACCTCGCCCTTCCCGCTCGCGAGCTCGCGGGCGGGGAGCGTCGCGAGCGTCGCCGGATCGGCGAGCACCGCCTCGGGCGGGTGGAACGCGCCGACCGCGTTCTTCGCCAGCGGCAGGTTCACCGCGGTCTTCCCGCCGATCGCCGCGTCGACCATCGCGAGGAGCGTCGTCGGGACCGCCACCCAGGGGAGGCCCCGCATGTACGTGGCGGCGAGGAAGCCCGCGGCGTCGGTGACGGCGCCGCCGCCGAGGGCGACGACGAGCGAGCGGCGCGTCAGCCCGGCGCGGAGGAGCGCCGTCGCGGCGCGCTCGAGCTCGCCGAGCGTCTTCCCGCGCTCGCCGTCCGGCAGGACGTGGACGAGCCCGAGCCGGCCGGTGGCGGCGAGCCGCTCCCGGACCGCCTTGCCGTGGCGGGTCCGGAGCACGGGCGCGGAGCTGACGAGCGCGAGGCGATCGTGCTCCTCGGCGAACCCGGCGAGGAGCTCGGCCACGCCCCCGCCCACGCGGACCGGGTACTCGTGCCCGCCCTGGCGTGCGGGGATCAGCTCGACGACCTCGGGGCCGGCGCCGGTCTCCTCGGGGAGCGGCGGGTTCGAGCGGGTCACAGGGCCTCCACGATGCGGCGCGCGATGGCGTCGGGCGCGAGCCCGTCCACCCGGATGGTGAGGTGGGCGCGGCGGTACAGCGGGAGCCGCCGCGCCAGGAGCGCCTCCCAGGTCGCGGCGAGGGGCCGGCCGTCGCCGGCGCCGATCCGGCGCGCCGCCTCGGCCGGCGAGACGTCGAGGAACACCACCCGCCCCATGGCGAGGAGCCGCGCCGCGCTCGCGGGATCGCAGAACGCGCCGCCGCCGAGGTCGACCACCGCGCCGGGCGGGACCGCGCTCACGGCGTGCCGCTCCAGCGCCCGGAAGGCGGGCTCGCCGTCCTCGGCGAAGATGGCCGGGATCGACTTCCCCGCGCGGGCGGCGATCTCCGCGTCGAGCGAGACGACGGGCCGCCCGAGGAGCCGCCCGAGGGCGCGGGCGACCGTGGACTTCCCGGCGCCCATCATCCCCGTGACTGCGACGGTCTCACCGGATCCGAGCGGCATACGCCTCCACGGCCTTCTCCACGTCGGCGATCGCGTCCCCGCCGAACTTCTCGAGGAACGCGTTCGCGAGCTCCCACGCCACCACGGCCTCGCCCACGATCGCCGCGGCCGGGACCGCGCAGACGTCGCTGCGCTCATAGCGGGCCTGGGTCGCCTCGCGGGTCGCGAGGTCCACGGTGTCGAGCGGGTGGAGCATGGTCGGGATGGGCTTCATGTACGCGCGGACCCGGAGCGGCATCCCGTCGGTCATGCCACCCTCGAGGCCGCCGGCACGGTTCGACGGACGGTGGAACCCGCGCGCCGGGTCGTAGTGGATGGGATCGTGGAACTCGTACCCGGGGCGGCCCACCTGCGTGCCGTCGCCGACCTCCGCGGCGCGGATCGCCTGGATCCCGCACAGCGCGCCGACGAGGCGCGAGTCGAGGCGGCGGTCGGGGTGCACGTGGCTGCCGAGGCCGATGGGGAGCCCCTCGGCGTACACGTCGAACGCGCCGCCGATGGAGCCGCCGCGCGCCTTCTCGGCGTCGATGAGGGCCCGCCACTCCGCCGCGACCGCCTCGTCGTCGACGTGCAGATCCGAGGCCTCGATGGCGAGCTTCTGCGCGCCGTCGGGCGGCGCGTCGGCGAGCCGCGCCCTCGGCCCGATGGCGACGACGCGCGACGAGACCTGGATCCCGAAGCGCCCGAGCAGCGCCTTCGCGAGGGCGCCGAGCGCGACGATGGTGGCCGTGGAGCGGGCGCTCGCGCGCTCGAGCACGTCGCGCGCGTCGTCGAGGTCGTACTTGAGCGCGCCGGCGAGGTCGGCGTGGCCCGGGCGGACCTGCGTGAACTTCCGTCCGCCGCGCGCGTAGGGCGAGACGAGCTCCTTCCAGTTCTCGTGATCCTTGTTCCAGACCACGAGCGCGATGGGCGCGCCGGTGGTCACGCCGCCGCGGAGGCCGGCGAGGAACTGCGCCTGGTCGGTCTCGATCTTCATCCGGCCGCCGCGGCCGTAGCCCTTCTGGCGGCGGCGGAGATCGCGATCCACCGCCTCGAAGGCGACGGTGAGGCCGGCGGGGAAGCCCTCCGCGATGGCGACGAGGCCGGGGCCGTGCGACTCGCCGGCGGTGAGGTAGCGGAGGGTCATCGCTTCGCTCCAGATGATCCGGCCGCGGCGCTGCGCGCGGGGGCGGACGCGAGGGAGGGCGCGGCGGGGCGCGCGAGCGCGGCCGTCATGACCGCCTCGGGCGCGCCGCGCCCCGTCCAGAGGGTGAAGGCGAGCGCGCCCTGGCGGACCAGGATCTGCTCGCCGGTGACGAGCCGGGCGCCCGCGTCGGACGCGGAGCGGACGAACTCGGTCTCCCCGTACACGAAGTCGAGGGCGACCTGGCCCGGGCGGAACCGGAGGGCGGGGAGGCGCGTCGCGTGCCCGGCCAGGCCGACGCTGGTCCCGTTCACCACCACGTCGGCCGCGTCCGCCTCGGCGGCGAGCTCGCCCCAGGCGACGGCCTGGGCGCGACCCCCGTTCCGCGCCGGCGCCGAGCCGAGCGCGTGCACGAGGTCGGCGGCCGCCTCGAGCCGCCGCGCCACGACGCGGACCTCGGCGCCGAGCCGGAGCAGCGCCCACCCCGCGGCCCGCGCCGCGCCGCCCGCGCCGACGAGGAGCGCCCGCGCGCCCGCGCCGATGCCCGACGCCTCGAGGAGCCCGAGGCACGCCGGCGCATCGGTGTTGAAGCCCTCCCACCCGACGGCGGTGCGCCGCAGCGTGTTCACCGCGCCCACCTCCTCGGCGACCGCGTCGAGCGCGACGCACGCCGAGGCCGCGCGCTGCTTGTGCGGCACGGTGACGTTCAGCCCCTGGAACCCGAGCGCGTGGGCGCCGCGGAGCGCGTCGCCGAGCCCGTCCGGCGGCACCGGGAGCGCGACGTACACCGCGTCGAGGCCGGCGTCGGCGAACGCCGCGTTCTGCATCTCGGGCGAGCGGCTGTGCGCGACGGGGTGCCCGACGACGCCGTAGAGCGCGGTGCGGCCGGTGATCACGGCGCTGCCCCCGCGGCGACCTGATCGAGCAGCCGGAAGAACGAGGGGAAGCTCGTCGCGACGCACGCCACGTCGTCGAGCACGACCTCGTCGCCGCCGGTGAGGAGCTGGGCGATCGCCATCGACATGGCGATCCGGTGGTCGAGCCGCGTCTGGACCGGGACGCCCCGGAGCGGCGTCGGGCCGTCGATGGCGCAGCCGTCGTCGTACAGCTCGATCTTCGCGCCGGCGCGGGCGAGCGTCTCGCCCATGGCGGCGAGCCGGTCGGACTCCTTCACCCTGAGCTCCCGCGCGTCGCGGATCACCGTCCGGCCCCGCGCCTGCGTCGCCATCACCATCACGACCGGCAGCTCGTCGATGAGCCGCGGGATGACCGCGCCGCGGATCTCGGTGCCGCGGAGCTCCGCCGCCTCGACCGTCACGTCGGCGCGGGGCTCCCCCGCGATCTCGCGGGCGCCCTCGAGCGTGACCTTCGCGCCCATCGCCCGGAGCACGTCGAGGAGCCCGGTCCGGGTCTCGTTGACGCCGAGGTTGCGGACCGTGACCTTCGAGCCGGGGAGCGCCGCCGCACCGCAGAGGAAGAACGCAGCCGAGGAGATGTCGCCGGGCACGTCGACCCGGGTACCGCGCGGCCGCGCGGCCGAGACGGCCACCTCCAGCCCGTTCACCCGGACCGGCACGCCCATCCCGCGGAGCATCCGCTCCGTGTGGTCGCGCGAGCGCTCCGGCTCGACCACCGACGTCTCGCCCTCGGCGAACAGGCCGGCGAGGAGGATCGCGCTCTTCACCTGCGCGCTCGCGACCTCCATGACGTGGCGGGCGCCCCGGAGCGGGCCGCCGCGGATCACCACCGGCGGCAGCCGGTCGCCGTCGCGCGCGGACAGGTTCGCGCCCATCTTCCGGAGCGGGTCGATGACGCGCCGGACCGGGCGCTTGCGGAGCGAGGCGTCGCCGGTGAGGACGGCGAGCCCGGGGATCCCGGAGAGGACGCCGGTGAGGAGGCGCAGGCTGGTCCCGGAGTTCCCGCAGTCGATGACGTCGCCCGGCTCGCGGAGCTTCTCCGGGCCGACGACCACGATCTCGTCGCCCTCCTCGCGGACGGTCGCCCCGAGGGCCACCACCGCCTTGCGCGTCGAGTGGACGTCCTCCGCGTCGAGGAGCCCGCGGACGCGGGTCTCGCCGGAGGCGAGGGCACCGAAGAGGAGGCTCCGGTGCGAGATCGACTTGTCGCCGGGGACCTCGATGGTGCCGCGGAGGGGGCCCTTGCGGCGGCAGGCGAGCGGGCCGTTCGTGTGGGTCGTCAAAAGAGCTCCTCCCGTGCGGCGCGGGCGGCCTCGAGGGCGTTCCGGGCCGCCTCTGGCGAGTCCTGGATGGCGGCGAGGATCCGGGCGAGGTGGCCCTGGAGCCGGCGCGCCGCCTCGGGGACGTGGGCGTTCCGGCGCGCGACCTCGCCCTGGACGTCGAAGGGGAACTGCGCGAGCCGGGTCATGTCCTTGAGCCCCGGGCCGGCGAGCTCGCGCGCGAGCGGGCCGGCCTCCCTCGCCGCGGTCGCGAGCGCGGAGGCGACGAGGTACGGGAGGTGCGAGACCATCGCGACGGCGCCGTCGTGCTCCGCGGCGGTGCAGCGGACGACGCGCGCGCCGAGGGCCTCGTGGAACGCGGCCACGGCGTCGACCGCGGCGGGAGGCGCGTCGGTGATGACCGCCACCGCCCCGCCCTTCCACTTCTCCGCGGCGGCCGCGCCTCCTGCGTACCCGCCGTGCCCCCCGAACATCGGGTGCGCGCCGACGAACGCGACGGCGGACCGGACGCGCTCCCTGGCGAGGAGCACGATCCGCTCCTTCGCGCCGCCCACGTCCGTGAGCACCGCCCCGTCGGCGAGCAGCGCGGAGACCGGCGCGAGGAGCGCCTCGATGGCCGCGACCGGCGTGCAGAGGAAGACGAGCCCGGCGCGGGCGAGGGCGGCGTCGGGAGCGGCGGTCGCGACCTGCGCCACGCCGTCCGCGAGCGCCTGGGCGCGGACGTCCGCCCGCGGCTCCACCGCGACGACGCGGACGTCGGGCCGGACGGCGCGCGCCGCGCGGGCGAGCGAGGCGCCCATGAGCCCGAGCCCGACGACGCCGATCTCGGCGGGGACGCTCACGCGGACCGTCCCACCGCGGCCGCCACCGCGCGGACGCGCGCCATGAGGTCCACGAGCCCGTCCGGCGTGAGCGACTGCGGGCCGTCGGAGAGGGCGTGCGCGGGGTCGGGGTGGACCTCGACGAGGAGGCCGTCCGCCCCCGCGGCCACCGCGGCGAGCGCCATCGGCGTGACCAGGGAGCGCTTCCCGGTGCCGTGCGAGGGGTCGACCATCACCGGCAGGTGCGAGAGCTCCTTCAGCGCCGGCACCGCGGAGAGGTCGAGCGTGTTCCGCGTCGCCTTCTCGTACGTGCGGATGCCGCGCTCGCAGAGGATCACCCGGGCGTTCCCGCCGGCGAGCACGTACTCCGCCGCCATGAGCAGCTCCTCGAGCGTGGCGGAGAGCCCGCGCTTGAGCAGCACCGGCTTCCGCGCCTTCCCGCAGGCGCGGAGCAGGTCGAAGTTCTGCATGTTGCGCGCGCCGACCTGGAGCGCGTCGGCGTGCTCCTCGACGAGCGGCACCATCTCCGCGGTCATCACCTCGGTGACGACGGGGAGGCCGGTCTCGCCGCGCGCCCGCGCGAGCAGCCGGAGCCCCTCCTCCCCGAGCCCCTGGAACGCGTACGGCGACGTCCGCGGCTTGAACGCGCCGCCGCGCAGCAGCCGCGCCCCGGCGGCCTTCGCCGCGCGCGCGACGGCCTCCAGCTGCGCCCAGCTCTCCACCGCGCACGGCCCGGCGATCACGGCGACCGCGTCCGCCCCGACCCGCACCGCGCCCTCCCCTTCCCCGATCGTCACGACGGTCCGCGACGGGTGGGAGTCCCGCGAGGCGAGCTTGTACGGCGCGAGGACGCGGACGCACCCGGACACGCCGGGGAGCGCCTCGAGGGTCCCGGCGTCCGCGAGCCGGTCGTCGCCGATCACGCCGACGACCGTCCGCTCCTCGCCGCGCGAGACGCTGGGCCGCAGCCCGAGCGCCTCGATCCGCGCGGCGACGCCCGCGACCTCCAAGTCGGTGCAGCCCCTCTTCATGACGACGATCACCGGTGACTCTCTTCTGCAGGCGCGCGCGGGCGGGCTCAAGGCTTCCTGTGCAGGTCGGGCCGGAGCGCCTGGGCGCCGCGGAGGTAGACGTGGTTCCGCGGGCCGTCCGAGTCGACGTGGAGGAGCACGCGGATCACGCGGGCCATCGAGCCCGGCACCGGGATCTCCTGCGAGCAGATCATCGGGACGTCGTTCCAGCCCTGCACGCGCGCCGCCCGCGCCGGGAAGTCGGCGTCGAGGTCGTGCGTGACCGTGAAGATCGCCCAGACGATCTGGGAGGGCTGGAGGTCGTTCCGGCGGGTGATCTCCGCGCACAGCTCGACGACGGCGTCCTCGATGGCGTCGACGGTGTTCGCGGCGACCTGTGTCGCCCCACGGAGCCCGCGCATAGGGAGGGGGAGTCTATGGAATGGACCTACCCCTGTCCACCGAGGCGGGGGCTGCTCGGACGCGACGCCCGGCGACCCCGCGCGGGTCCAGAGGCGGGCGCTCGCAGCGCGGGCGGGCGGGCGCGATCCCGCCGGCGCCGGGCACCGGGAGGGCCGGCCGCGGGCACGGCCGCGACGGTCTTCGTGCAGCGGCGAGCCGACCTGCGCAACGTGCAGCGTGGGCGGGCGCCCCGGCGGCGCGTCCGCCCGGGCCGGCCACGGGGGACGTCGCGTGGCGAGGAGAGGGCTGCTCCGGCTCGAGTGGGACGCCATCGCGGGCGTGGTCGCGGCGGTGGTGGCGATCGTCCTCGAGCTGCTCCACGTCGCGGAGCCCTCGGTGCTCGCCGCCGTGGTCGTGGCGATCCTGGCGCTCATCCTGGTGCGGGATCTACGCCGCGAGCCGCGCGAGGAGCGCCTCCTCGAGGCCGTGCAGCGCGTCGAGAGCGACGTCGCGCGCGTGGTGTCGGCCCTCGTCCCGCCGGACGCGCTCCTCATCGGCCCGGGGCACCTCCGCGACGAGAGCGAGCGGTTCGCCCGGCAGGCGCGCGGCGAGGTCACCTACTTCAACGTGTGCCTGCTGATGTTCCGCCCCCAGTCGCTCTTCGACAAGCTGCTCGGGCCGGCGATCGAGAACGAGTCCGTCGCCGCGATCCAGTTCATCCTCGACCACGGCGAGCGCGAGAACTGGGCGCAGCACGTCGCGCCGAAGGTGGCCTCGTGCCGCGGGGGCTGGAAGGTGCGCGAGCCGCACTGGTGCACGCTCCGCGAGAGCGTGTCCTTCATCCTGGCCGGCATCGGCCCCGAGGCCCGGACGGAGGCGCTCCTCAGCTTCTGGGGAGAGCCGTTCATGTCGCGAACGGTGGAGCTGCAGGTGCCGCGGTACATCTTCCGGGTGCAGCGGCACTCGGAGCTCGTGGCGCGTCTCTCCGAGCTCGAGCGGCAGTACCGGATGCGCCGCGATCCGGCCGCGCCCGGGTGACGAGCCTCGCACGCGGCGGGCCGCCCGTCCTAGAGCGCCCGCCCGACCTGCATGAGCGCCGAGGAGAACGCGGGGGCGCCTCCGGCGACGTCGAAGAGCACCGCGCCGGTGAGGCTCGTCGCCTCGCTCAGCGCGATCTTCACCGTCGGTCCCACTCCGAGGGAGCCGCCGTGGGCGCGAACGTCGGCGACCGCCTCGGCGAGCAACCGCACGCGCACGCCGGCCTGGACCGCGGCGGAGACGCCGGCGTGGGCGTGCGGATCCCAGCGGCCGGCGTCGGTCATGCCCCAGACGGCGGCGCGCACCGTCACGCCGGCGAGCGGCCGCGCCGCGCCGAGCCCGACGCCGACCTCGCTGTGGCTCCACGCGTCGGGCGTCCCGATGAGGTCGAGGCTCGCGGCGAGCGCGGTCCGGTCCGGTCCGGCGTCCCGGAGCAGCAGCTTGAGGGAGGCGGTCGGGGTCGCGAGCGCCGGGCGCGCGGCGCCGACGGCGAGGCCGGCGTCGACGGTGAACCCCGTCCGCGGCCCGAGCGCCCAGGCGATCTGCAGCCGCGGGACCGCGTCGACGCCGCCGCCGTCCTCGGCCGGGGACATGCCGAGGGAGAGGTTCAGGTCGTGCCCGCCCGGCGGCAGGGTGTCCTCGAGGAAGGTCGCCTCCGCGACGAGATCGTCCGGCCTCGCGACGAGCGGCGCCGCCGCGGCGGCCGCGAGGAGCAGGAGGACGATCACCCAGCGCACCCGCCGGACGGCGCGCGACGCGCACCCGCACTCCCGATCGCATGCGTTGCGATTGCGACTCACTCTCAGCATGGCCGGCACGGTACCGGCCCCCGCGGGCGCAGATCAAGCCACGCCAGCGCGATTTTCGCGCCGAACCGGAGATGCCCGAGAACACTCGTCTTGAGACTTGATCGCGGTCAGTCGTGGCCGGCGGCGACGGCCTCGGCGAGCGCCACGGTCCGGCGCGCCGCCTCGACGTGCAGCGCCTCCACGAGCCGCCCATCGACCACGGTGACGCCCTTCCCCTCCGCCTCGGCCTCCGCGTGGGCGGCGATGATCCGGCGCGCCGCCTCCACCTCCGCGCTGGTCGGCGCGAAGATCCGGTTCGCCGCCGCGAGCTGCTTCGGATGGATGAGCGTCTTGCCATCGAAGCCGAGATCGCGGCCCTGCCGGCAGGCCGCCTCGAACCCGGCCTCGTCCGAGAGGTCGAGGTGGACGCCGTCGAGCGCGGCGAGCCCGCTGGCGCGCGCCGCGAGCAGGATGAGGCCGAGGCTCGGGAGCACCTCCGCGCGCCCGGGCGTGTGGCGCGCGCCGAGGTCCTTCACGAGGTCGCTCGTGCCGGCGACGAGGGCCGCGACACGCGGGCTCGCGGCGGCGATGTCGGCGACCGCGAGGACGCCGCGCGGCGTCTCGATCATGCACCAGAGGTCGAGGTCGGGCGCTCCGGCGGCGGCGAGCGCCCGCTCGGCGGCGTGCACGTCGTCCGGGCGCTCGACCTTCGGCAGACAGACGGCGTCCGCGCCCGCCCCGGCGACCGCGGCGAGGTCGGCCGCCCCCCAGGGCGTCGCGCCGCCGTTCACGCGCACGATCACCTCCCGGCCCCCGAAGCCGCCCGCCGACACCGCCGCGATCACCTGGGCGCGTGCCTCGTCCTTCGCGGCGGGCGCCACCGCGTCCTCGAGATCGAGGATGAGCGCGTCGGCATCGAGGGTGCGGGCCTTCTCGAGCGCGCGGGCGTTCGAGCCGGGGAGGTAGAGGACGCTGCGGCGCGGGCGGATGGCGGGCATCGGGAGACCTCCTCGGGATCGGGCGCCCGGCAGCCTGCCAGAGCGCACGGCGCCTGCGAAGCCCGCTTGTCGGTCGGCCCCGTCGAACGGATCGTCACATCATGCTCTCCGCCCTCGCCCTCGCGCTGCCCCTCGCGCTCGCCCAGTCGCCCGCCGGCCCCACGGATGCCAGCACGAGCGGCGACGCCGGACCGATCGGGCCGACCTCTCCCGCGCCGACCGTGGGGGCATCGCCCACGCCGCAGCCCGCGCCGACCCAGGGAGCGGCACCGACACAGCGGGAGGTGGAGAGCGCGGCGGGGGGGAGCGCGAGCGGAGGGAACGCTCCGAACGCCAGCGCGGCGCCGAGCGCGACGGCGAACGCGAGCGCGGGCGGGACGGGGAGCTCGTCCGCGACCCCGAACGGCGCCCCGAACGCGGCCGCGAGCGCCACGCCGACGCCGTCCCCGGCCGAGGGCGGCGGCGGGGCCGCCTCCAGCTCCACGGCGCGGCGCCGGGCGCCGAACGCGACGCGCCCGTCGACCGCGGACGAGGACCGCGCCGCGGCGATCCGGGACGAGCAGGCGCGGCTCGACGAGCAGGCCCGGACCGACGGCGCCGCGCGCGCCGAGATGGATCAGCTCCGCCAGCAGGTGAGCTCGCTGCAGACGGAGGTCTCGGGGCTGCAGCAGGGCGCGGCCGCCGATCGCGCGCGGGCCGATCAGCTCGAGGCGCAGCTCCAGCAGGAGCGCGCGCAGCGGGCGGCCGAGGCGGACGCGGCGGCGCGGTCGCCTGCGCAGCGCGCCGAGACCACCGGCGCGGCGCTCGGGGACATGGACGGCGCGCTGCAGTCGCTCGCCGCGGGCGACGCGTCCGGCCTCCAGACGGTGCTCGACCAGAACGCCGCGGCGCTCGAGGCGGCGCGCGCGGAGGCAGGGCAGCGCGGCGCGCAGGCCGAGGCCTCCCAGGCCGGCGCCGGCGCGGCGTACCTGCAGACGGCGCGCGACGCCCTCGCGCGCGGGGACCTGTACCAGGCGCGGCTCGCGCTCGGCATGGCGGCCCGGGCCGCAGCGAGCGCGAACGCGCTCGCGCGGGAGGGCGCGCAGGGCCAGGCCGGCGCGGGGCCGGCCCCGGCGCAGGCGAGCGGCACCGGGAGCGGCGCCATGGGCAGCGGCTACTGACGCCGCTACCCGGGCGGCCAGGTCATCGCCCGGCCACCGAGGACGTGCAGGTGGAGGTGGAAGACGGTCTGCCCGGCGAGGCGGTTCGCGTTCATCACCGCGCGCCACCCCGGCGCCGCGATGCCGCGCTCCTCGGCGAGCCTCGCGCCCACGCGGAAGAGCTTCCCCACGAGCGCCTCGTCCGCCTCGCCGATGTCGTTCATCGTCGGGATGTGCTTCCGCGGGACGACGAGCAGGTGCGTGGGCGCCTGCGGGTTGATGTCCTGGAAGGCCACCGTGTCGGCGTCCTCGTGGACCTTCTTCGCGGGGATCTCGCCCTTCACGATCTTGCAGAACAGGCAGTCGGACATTCGTTCACCTCGCGTCAAAAGAGCCGCTTCGTATCGAGCAGGATCGTCACCGGGCCGTCGTTCACGAGCTCCACGTCCATGTGGGCGCGGAAGACGCCGGTCGCGACCGGCAGCCCCTTCTCGCGCACGAGGGCGCAGCACCGCTCGTAGAGCGCGTTCGCGGCCTCGGGCGCCGCCGCGTCGATGAAGCTCGGGCGGTTCCCCTTCCGGCCGTCGCCGAGGAGGGTGAACTGCGACACCAGGAGAACGCCGCCCGAGATCTCGCCGACGGCGAGGTTCATCTTGCCGGCGGCGTCCTCGAAGATCCGGAGGTTCGCCACCTTGTCGGCGAGGAGCCGCGCGTCCTCGTCCCCGTCGTCGCGCGACACGCCGACGAGCACGAGCAGCCCCCGGCCGATCGAGCCGGTGACCCTTCCCTCGACGCGCACCTCGGCGCGCGACACGCGCTGCACGACCGCTCGCACGGCGTCCTTCATTGGCACGGGGTCGCCGCCGTTTCAACGGAGTTCGCGGCCGCCACGCACGGTGACAGCCCCAGGGGGCCGTGCTACAGACCCTCGCCGGCTCGTCCTCGCCCCCGCCCGACGCTGGCCGGGGCTCCATCGAGCGTCGGCCTGAGGCCTGGAGCCTCCTCGAGACCGCGCCATGCTGCTCCTCCGGGACGCCCAGAAGTCGGACCTCGCGAGCCTCGCCGCGCTCGCGAAGGTGCTGAACACGGTGAACCTCCCGCACGACGAGCGGGCGCTGGTCGAGATCATCGACCGGTCGGTCCGGAGCTTCGCGGGCAAGATCCGCGACCCGCTCGAGCGGACGTACGTCTTCGTCGCGGAGGAGCCTCGGTCGCGCCGGATCGTCGGCACGTCGATGGTGATCGCGCAGCACGGCACGCGCGAGTCGCCTTGCACCTTCTTCGACGTGTCGGAGCGCGAGCACTACTCGTCGACGCTCGACCGGCACTTCAAGCACCAGGTCCTGTCGCTCGGGTTCCACTTCGACGGGCCCACCGAGATCGGCGGGCTGGTCGTCGATCCGCACGAGCGCGGCGGCGAGGAGCGGCCCGGGAAGCAGCTCGCGTTCGTGCGCTTCCTCTACATGGCGATCTTCCGCGAGCGATTCCGGGAGACCGTGCTCGCGGAGCTGATGCCGCCGCTGTCGCGCGACGGGCGCAGCCAGTTCTGGGAGGCGTTCGGCGCGCGGTTCACCGGCCTCGACTACCAGGAGGCCGACAAGAAGAGCCGCGAGAACAAGGAGTTCATCCAGCAGCTCTTCCCGCCGGTCGACGTCTACGCGACCCTCTTCCCGCCCGCGGTCCGCCGGGCGCTCGGGAAGGTCGGTCCGGAGACGGAGCCGGTCCGCCACCTCCTCGAGAAGATCGGCTTCCGCTACGTGAGCCGGATCGACCCGTTCGACGGCGGACCGCACTACGAGGCGCCGCTCGCCGACGTGACGCTCGTCCGTGCGTATCGCCGGGCGAAGCTCCTCCCGGAGCCGCTCGAGCGCGACGGCGAGGAGCGCCTCGTCGGAGTCACCCGCAGCGAGGGAAAGGTGCGCTTCCGGGCGGTCCGTTGCGCGGTGCGTCTCGACGGCGAGAGCGTCCGGATTCCCGAGAAAGCGCGCGAAGTTCTGGGTGCCGAGCCGGGTGAGCGGGTGCACCTCGTCCCGTTCGAGTAGCGACCGACGAATCAGCACCCTTTCGGAGCGTCAGAAGGGTGGGCTAGAAGGCGGGCCCATGACCCTTCGTTCCATCCTCCGCGCCAGCCTCCTCGCGCTCGTGCTCGCCGCCCCCGCGGCGCGCGCCGGCGGCTTCTCGACCACGAACGTCCAGCTCCTGCAGGGCTACAGCTTCGACGACAACTGGATCGGTCATCCCGAGCACGGGAAGATCACCACGCTCACCCTCAACACGTTCTCGACCTGGGAGTACGGCGACAGCTTCGCCTTCGCCGACCTCATGCGTCGCGACGACGCCGGAGCCGAGACCTCGTCGGTCTACCTCGAGTGGCACCCGCGCCTCTTCGTGAACCAGCTCCTCGGGCAGAAGGAGCCGGCCCTCGGCTTCATCAGGAACTGGGGCGTCGCGGGCGAGGTGAACCAGGGGAACAACTTCTACGCCTACCTCGGCGGCGTCGGGTTCGACTTCGTCGCCCCCCAGTTCTGGGTCCTCGGCCTGAACGTCTACTACCGCTACGATCAGTACGCTCACCAGCAGTGGCAGATCAGCCCGTTCTGGACGGTGCCCTTCTCGGTCGGCCCGGTGCCGTTCCTCTTCACCGGCTTCGTCGACGTGAACGGGACCAAGTCGTTCACGGGCAAGAGCGGCGTCGAGATCTGGGCGCAGCCCGAGCTGCTCGTCGACGTCCTCGCGCCGTTCGGCGGCCCGAAGGGCAAGCTCTACGCCGGTACGGAGATCTACATCCACCGGGGCTTCGCGACCCAGGGCGACGTGAACGAGGTCGTGGACACCGCCGTCCCGCAGGCGATGGTGCAGTGGACGATCTTCTAGGACCCGCGTAGCTCGGCGGTGCCACGGGCCGCGTCCTCGAGAGAGGGCGCGGCCCGTCTCCGTTCCGGGGCTCCCGCGCGTCAGATCTTCACGAGCGTCGCGAGCCAGGCCTTCGCCGGACCGCCCTCGAACCGGTGCTCGAACAGCGCCGGCCGGATCCGGGTCGGCGCGAAGATCCCACGGAACGCGTCGCGGATCTCGTACTCGGAGATCCGCTTCGGGCCGTAGCCGGGCGGCTCCTCGTCCGAGAAGCAGAGGACGTGGAGGGTCGAGCCGGGCGACAGCACCTCCGTGAGCGACTCGGCGTAGGCCCGCCGCTCCTCCCGCTCGAACACGTGGAAGAGGCCGCAGTCGATGGCGGTCTCGAACCGGCGCCGGAGCGTCTCGAGGTGCTTCGCGTCGGCGACGCGGAACTGGGCCGGGAGGGCGCGCGCGGCGGCCTTCTCCTGCGCCTGCAGGATCGCCGTGGGCGAGGCGTCGACGCCGAGGACGCGGTGGCCGATCGACGCGAGGTGGAGCGCGTTCTCGCCGGTGCCGCAGCCCACGTCGAGGACGTCCCCGACGATCTCGCCCTCCTCCGCGAGCCGGACGATCTCCGGCTGCGGCCGCCCGATGTCCCACGGCGGGGTGCCCTCGCGGTAACGGCTCTCGAAGTCGCGGCGCGGCGTCTCGCTCACGACCCCTTCTTGTCCCGGCCGCCGCCCGCGCGCAAGATCCGCGTGCATGCCGTTCGACCCCGACTTCATGTCCCGCCCGGACGAGTTCGAGCGCGCGCTCGCCCTGGTCCGCTCCGTCCCGGACTGGCTCGCGTTCAAGGCGCGCTTCTTCCACGATCAGCCCTGGCCGCGGAGATCCGCCGAGGCGCTCGCCGCGGCGCGCGGCGACGGGAGCCCCGTGGTGGCCGGGGGCCGCACGTTTCACCGCGCGCCCCTCCCCGACGACCTCTCGCCCGACGCGCGCTACGCGTACTTCCGGGCGCTCGGCGTGGGCCTCGCCGCGACGTATCCGCCGAACGCGCCTCCGCCCTCGGACGCGCACGTCCGCTGGACCTGCCCGGCCTGCGAGGTCTGGACGGACGCGCCCGGCGAAGCGGCGTGCCCGCTCTGCGGACGGCCGCTCCTCGCGATGCGGCTCCCTCCGCCGCGGTGACCTGGCGGCCGTGGACTCGACCGGGCGCGGGCGTCGTGCTCTGCTGGTCGCGGAGACCTCGATGCCCCGCGCTCGACCCGTCCTCGTCACCCTGGCCGCGGCGGCCGCCCTCGCCGCGTGCGCGACCTCGGACCCGACCTGGCGCTACCGCGCCGAGGGCACGTTCGGGGACGGCGCGGCACCGGTCCACGTCGAGCCGCTCGCGGGCGGGCAGGTCGAGTACCGGGTGGAGAGCGCCTCGGTCGCCGATCCCGAGGCGAGCGTGGTCCGGGTCGTCCGCGCAGTCGGCGACGCGCCCGTCCGCGTGGATCTCGGGCGCGTCCGGCTCCGCGCCGGCGCCGGCGCCGACGTCCCCGTCGCGCGCGTCTGCCTCCTCGACACCCCGCCGCGCTGCTCCGACGGCGGCGCCGCCCGCGGGCAGGTGCAGGCCGTGACCCGGGGCGAGGCCGTGCGCGTGCGCGTGGACTTCGGCCCGCTCGAGGCGCTCGCCCCCGGCGGCGCGCCGAACCCCGAGCTCGCGCGGCTCACCCTCGTGGAAGAGGGCGTGTACGTCTCCGGCCGCGCCGTCCCGGTGTCGGTCCCGCTCGAGCGGATCCCGCGGCGCTGACGCGCCCTTGGGCGGCGACCGGCGGCCCGCCTGGGCGCTGCCGCGCGAGCCGCTTCCCGGCGCGCGCGGGCCGTGGTTACCTCCGCCCCCATGACCATCACGCGCGACGCCGGTTTCGGGACCCTCGCCATCCACGCCGGGCAGGCGCCCGACCCCACCACCGGCGCGGTGATGACGCCGGTGTACCTCACGTCCACGTATGCGCAGGAGTCGCCCGGGAAGCACCGCGGGTTCGAGTACTCCCGGACCCAGAACCCGACGCGGTTCGCGCTCCAGGACTGCGTCGCCGCGCTCGAGGGCGGCACCCACGGCTTCGCCTTCGCGTCCGGGTGCGCCGCGCTCTCGACGCTGCTGCACGTGCTCCGGTCGGGCGATCACGTCCTCTGCTCGGACGACCTCTACGGCGGAACCTTCCGGATCTTCGACAAGGTCTTCCGGCAGCTCGGCCTCGAGTTCTCGTACGTGGACATGACGGACCTGGGCGCCACGGAGGCCGCGCTCCGGCCGGCCACGCGGCTCGTCTGGATCGAGACGCCGACGAACCCGATGCTGAAGGTGGTGGACGTCCGCGCCGTCGCCGCGCTCGCGCACGCGCACGCGCGCGGCGCGAAGGTCGGCGTCGACAACACCTTCATGAGCCCGTACTTCCAGCGCCCGCTCGCGCTCGGCGCGGACGTCGTGCTCCACTCCGGGACGAAGTACCTGAACGGCCACAGCGACGTGGTCTGCGGGCTCCTCGTCACGAGCGACGGCGCGCTCGCGGAGCGGCTCGCGTTCTTCCAGAACGCCGTCGGCGCGGTGCTGCCGCCCATGGACTCGTTCCTCGTGCTCCGGGGCCTCAAGACGCTGCACGTCCGGATGCAGCGCCACGCGGAGAACGCGACCGCGCTCGCGCGCTGGCTCGAGCGGCACCCGAAGGTCGAGCGGGTGATCTACCCCGGCCTCGAGTCGCACCCGCAGCACGCGCTCGCCGCACGGCAGACGAGCGGGCCCGGCGGCATGATCACGTTCTTCCCGCGGGGCGATCTCGCCGCCTGCCGCCGCTTCCTCGAGGCCTGCCGGGTGTTCACCCTCGCGGAGAGCCTCGGCGGCGTCGAGTCGCTCGTCGACCACCCCGCGATCATGACGCACGCCTCCATCCCGGCGGAGACCCGCGCGGCGCTCGGGATCACCGACAACCTGGTCCGGCTCTCGGTGGGGATCGAGGACCTCCGCGACCTGCAGGCGGACCTCGAGCGGGCGCTCTCGGCGGTGTAGTCACAGCGCCGAGCGCGACCGCGAACCCGCCGCCCGTCCCCGTGGCCCGCGTCCGCGTGGACCCGGCCCGAGGCGCGACTACTCCGCGACGAGCACCGTCCCCGCCGCGCCGGGCGAGAGGACCGCGCGCGCGAGGTCGCCGGGGGCGAGCTTCCCGATGATGACGACCGAGCGGGCGCCGCCCTTCAGCACGTCGAAGGACTCCTCGAGCTTCGGGATCATGCCGCCCGAGATCGTCCCGTCGGCGACCATGCGCTCGAACTCGGAGCGGGTGATCCGCGGGATGCGGCTCGCGGGGTCCTTCACGTCGCGGAGCACGCCCGGCGTGGAGGTGACGAGGACGAGCGCGTCGGCGCGGAGCGCGCCCGCGAGCTGGCTCGCGACGGTGTCGCCGTTGATGTTCAGCGCCTGCCCGCGGTCGTCGCAGCCGAGGCAGGCGAGCACCGGGACGTAGCGCCGCTCGAACAGGTCGCCGAGGAGCGGCAGGTTGAAGCCGATCACGTCGCCGACGAGGCCGAGGTCCACCGGCTCCGGCCCCGCGCCCTGCATGACGCGGGGCGGCCGCCTTCGCGCCTGGACCATCCAGCCGCTCGCGCCGTGCAGGCCGACGCCCATGACGCCGTTCGCGAGGAGCCGGCCGCAGAGATCGACGTTGAGCTGGCCCGCGACGACGTACTTCATCACCTCGAGGGTCTTCTCGTCGGTGAAGCGGCGGCCGGCGACCATCCGCGTCTCGAGGCCGAGCGTCTTCTGGAGCGCGGTGGCCTGCGGCCCGCCGCCGTGGACGATCGCGACCCGGTTGAAGCCGTCGACGAGCGCGCGGAGATCCTTCGCGATGACGTCGAGCTCGGGGGAGTGGACGAGCTCGCCGCCGAGCTTCAGGACGATGGTGTGGGTCATGGGGGCCACGGGCCGGGGTCGGCGAGCGAGGCCTTCTCGTCGAGCCCGAGCATGAGGTTCATGTTCTCGATCGCCTGCCCCGCCCCGCCCTTCACGAGGTTGTCGGTCGCGCCGAACAGGGTCACGGTGCGGCGGCCGTTCCGCGGCGCGCCGGCCGCGACGCCGACCTCGGCGTGGTTCGAGCCGGAGACCGCCGCCACCTCGGGGAGGCGCTTCCGCGGCACGCGCACGAACGGCTCGCCCGCGTAGGTCTCGCGGTAGAGCGCCTCGAGGCGCGCCGGCGTCCACTCCTCCGGCAGCTCGACGAACGCGGTCGCGAGGATGCCGCGGACGAGTGGCGCCGAGACCGGGACGAACCGGAGCTGGAGGTCGCGCGCGCCGGCCAGGGCGAGCGTCTCGGTGATCTCCGGCACGTGCTGGTGCTCGAGCGGCTTGTAGGTGCGGAGGTTGCCGGCCCGGACCGGGTGGTGCGTACCCGCGGACGGCGCGACCCCGGAGCCCGACGACCCGGTGATCCCCTGGACGTGGACGACGCCCTCGAGGAGGCCGGCCCGCGCGAGCGGCAGGAGCGCGAGCTCGATCGTGGTCGCGAAGCAGCCCGGCGACGCGACGAAGCGGGCCTTGCGGATCGCCTCGCGGTTCAGCTCGGGCAGCCCGTACACGAAGTCCTTCAGCCGCTCCGGGCACGGATGCGTGTGCTTGTACCAGCGCTCGTACGACGCGACGTCCTTCAGCCGGAAGTCGCCGCTCATGTCGACGACCTTGACCGTCGGCGACGCCGCGGCGATCTCGGCGAGCTTCGACGCGGCGACCGTGTGCGGGAGCCCGAGGAGCACCACGTCCACGCCCTGCGCGGCCTCGCCCGGCGGGATCCCCTCGAACACGAGGTCCGTCACCTGCTCGAGCGCCGGGTCCGCCGCGGCGAGCGGCTCGCCCACGAAGTCGATGGAAGCGACCCGCACCAGCTCGACGTCGGGGTGCACGAGCAGACGCCGGATCATCTCGGCGCCGCCGTAGCCCGATCCCCCGACGACCGCGGCCTTGAAGCGCTTGCCCGTTGCCATGCCGGGCCCTTATACCCGGGGCGACCGCGCCCGGCCAGCGACCGTGACGGCGCGGCGGGGCGCACGCCCCCGTGATGAATGGAGAGCCGATGGCGTCTCGCATGGAGGACGCGCTCGCCTGGCTGGCGGGGCAGCGGGGGCCGATGGAGGCGCTCCTCGAGCGCCTCGTCTCCCAGAACTCGTTCACGCAGCACCGCGCCGGCGTCGAGGCGGTGGCGAACCTCGCGGCGGGCCAGCTCCGGACGCTCGGACTCGAGGTGAAGCTCCACTCGTCGCAGCGGTTCGGGCCGCACGTGCTCTTCGCGGACCGCGCACCCGGTGCGTCGGTGTTCCTGCTCGGGCACACCGACACGGTGTACGCGCCCGGCACGTTCGACGGGTTCCGCAAGGACGGCGACCGCGCCTTCGGCCCCGGCGTGTTCGACATGAAGGGCGGCATCGTCGTGATGCTCTTCGGGCTCGCCGCCGCGAAGCGGGCAGGGCTGCTCGAGAGGGTCCCGGTGAAGGGCATCCTCGTCTCCGACGAGGAGGTCGGCTCGCCGGAGTCGCAGCCCGTCACCCGGGCCCACGCCGCCGGCGCCGCCTGCGCCCTGTGCTTCGAGTCGGGCCGCCCAGGCGACCTGCTCGTCACCCGGCGGAAGGGCGTCGGGTCCGTCGTCGCGCAGGCGCGCGGCGTCGCCGCCCACGCCGGGAACGAGCACGAGAAGGGGCGGAACGCGATCTGGGCCATCGCCCGGTTCGTGGATCGGGTCCAGTCGCTCACCGACTACGGGCGCGGCCTCACGGTGAGCGTCGGGCTCGTCTCCGGCGGCACGACCAAGAACACCGTCCCCGCGGCGGCGCGCTGCGAGGTGGACCTCCGGTTCGAGACGGTGGCCGACGGCGAGGCGCTGCTCGCCGCGATCCGCGAGGCGGCCGCGGAGGCGGCGGTCCCGGGGACGTCCATCGAGATCTCGCAGGGCGGCTGGCGCGATCCCCTCGAGCGCACCCGCGAGTCGTCCGCGCTCGCGAAGGCTTACGGCGACTGCCAGCGCGAGAGCGGCCTCGGGCTCGGCGAGGCGCCGCTCGTCGGCGGCGGCTCCGACGCCTGCACGACCGGCGCCGCGGGCATCCCGTCCATCGACGGGCTCGGCCCCCGCGGGAAGGGCTTCCACACGACGGCCGAGGAGGTCGACCTCGGATCGCTCGTGCCGAAGGCGACGGCGCTGCTGCGGTTCCTCGCGACGCGGGCGTGACGGGATCGCCGACTCGGCGCCGCCGCGGTCCTCGGACGGAGCGTCCTCACCGCGCCGGGACGGGCGCCCCCGCCCTCGGCCGCGCGCGGCGCGGCCGGAACGCGGCGTCCGCGGCGCGGACCCGGTGCCGCTCGAGGGCCTCGCGGTGCGCCTTCGCCCGCTCCTCGAGCGCCTCGAAGCCGAACCCGGCGAGCCGGTGATCCTTCCGGCCGACCTTGCCGAGGAGCTTCCACAGGCCGCGCCGCGAGTCCGATCCGGCGAGGAGCGCCTCGAGCTCCCACACCCGCGACAGCTCCGAGTACCGGAGGAACCGCCCGTTCAGCTTGAACCGCCCCGCCCACTCCCCGGCGGCGGCGGCGAGGTCCTTCCAGGCGCTCGCGCCGGCGCCGAGCGCGTGCGCGACGTCCCGCAGGACGGCGCGGTCCTCCTCGAGCTCCGGCACGAGCCGCTCGAGGAACGCGCCCAGCTCGCCGTCGCGGTTCTCGTCCCGGCAGCGCCGCGCGAGGCGGATGCCGGCGAGCGAGAGCGCGAGGTGATCCTCGACGTAGATCGCGATGAGGTTCACGACTCACAAGATGGCCGCGGCGCGGCGCGACGGCCACTGGCGCCTGGCTACCCGCGGAGCCAGCGCCAGAGCGTCCGGGGGCCCGGCACGAGCCGCACCGCGAGCCGCCGGGCGGCGGACCGCGTCCGCCCTCCGCTCCGCTCGGCGAGCCCGTCGAGGAGCCGGATCGCGTCCCCGCGCCGCCCCGTGCCGGCGAGGGCGCGCGCGAGCGTGAGGGTCGTCTCGGCGTGCCAGGGCTCGAGCTGCCCGGCCCGCCGGAGCACCCGCTCCGCGGAGGCGTGCGCCTTGCGCGCGACGAGCCGGGCGCCGCCGCGGGACAGCGCCGCGACCGCGTCCGCCCGCCGGCCGCGCGAGACCTGCAGCCGCGCGACGTCCTCCCAGAGCGGCTCCTCGTCCGGGTACGCCTCCGTCGCCTGGGCGAGGACGGCGAGCGCGCGGTCGGTGAAGCCGGCGGCGAGGTGGCCCGACACCGCGGCGCGGAAGCTCGCGAGGGCGCTCGCGCGCTCGCCGCTCGCGGCGAGGAGCGGCGCGAGCTTCCCGTGCACGGTGGCGTCGTCCGGCCGCGCCTGGAGCACCGCCCGGTAGAGCGCGATCGCCTTCCGGCGCCGGCCACTGGCGCGGGCCCGGTCGGCGGCGATCACGGTCTCGGTGCGATCGAACGGCTTCGGCGCGGCCACGTCCGCATCCTACCGGAGCGCCCGACCGTCCGGGCGACGTCGCGCGGCGCGGGCACCGCGGGTGCGTGCGGAACCTACTCGACGCGCGCGGCGCCCCAGCAGGCGAGGATCCGCCGCCCGGCGGCGTCCCGGGCGGCGGCGTCGTCCGGGCGGTAGCGCGCGACCGTGAAGCGCGGCGCGCGCGCCGGCGCCTCGCGGAACGCCGGGTCGACGGCGATCCATGCCGCCCCGTCGCGGACCTCCGCCCAGGCGTGCCAGACGAAGCCGGCGCCGTCGTGCGCGACGCCCACCGCGACGCGCGCATCGAGCCCGCGGGCGCGGGCGAGCGCGACCCACGCCGCGGCCTGCTCCCGGCAGCTCGCGCCCGGCGCGCGCGGCTCCGGGGCCGCCGCCGGAGCCCGCGGGGCCGGCGGATCGACCTCGAGCCCGCAGAAGCGGCGCGCGAGCCGCGGATCCGCCGGGCCGGGCACGCGGACCTCGAGCCGGAGCGGCGAGGCCGGGAGCGCCGCGTGCTCGTCGCGGACGTACCGGGCGCGCTGCGCCGGGATCGCGATCTCCGCGGGCCATCCGTCCGCGCCCGGGACGATCCGCTCCACGACGCCGAGCACCTCCACGACGGCGACCTCGCCGTCCCGGCGCGCACAGGCGGGGGCCGCCGCGCCGCTCTCCTCGTCGAAGACCTCCGCGCACGGGTCGCCGCCCGCGCGGAGCCGATCGAGGAGGACCACCTCGGCGAGGGCCGCCGGGACCGCGCCCGGCACGACGCGCGCGGGCACCGGCGCGCCGTCCACCTCGACCGCGACCGGTCCGGCGACCCGTCCCGCGCCGTCGACCTCGACGTGCGTCGTCCGCGCGGCGATGCGGCCGCCGGCGGCCTCCCCGTGCGCGAGCCGGGACGCGAACCGGGCCCGGCACCGCGCACCCTCGCACCGGACCTCCAGCTCCGCGACGCCGACGTGGACGCCGCCGATCTCGACGCGGTACCGCGCGCTCCCGGCCGGCAGCGCGGCGAGGAGCGCGGCGGCGAGGACCGCCGTCACCGCCCCTCCGGCGCCGGCCGCCCGTCGCGGCCGGCCCGGGCCGCGGCGCGGCGCCGCCAGAGCACGACCGCGGCGGCGACGACCACGACGCCCCCCAGCACCACCCACGCCGCGCGGGTGTAGCGGTCGACGATCAGCACCAGCTCGTCGACGTTCCGGGCGGCGAGTCCGCCCAGCGCGAGGAGGAGGGCGTTCCAGAGCGCGGCGGAGATCCCGCCGAAGACGAGGACGGTCCGGAGCGGGATCCCGCACGCGCCCGCGGCGAGGAAGATGAAGGCGCGGACGCCGGGCAGGAACCGGTTCGCGACGAGCAGCGCCGGCCCCCAGCGCCGGTAGCTCACCTCGAAGCGGGCGAGCCGCTCCGAGGAGAGCGCCCCGCGCCGCGCGGCGCGCGCGTCGAGGCGCCGCCCGATCGACGCGCCGATCTGGTGATCGACGAACGCGCCCACCACGGCGCCCGCGGTGACGGAGAGGAAGGCGACCGGCCACGAGAGCTCGCCGTGGACGGCGTACCAGGCCCCGAGGACCACCACGAGGTCCCCGGGGAACGGCGGGAAGACGTACTCGATGAAGCTCGCGACGAACAGGATCGCCGGCGACGCCGGGCCCGTCCGCGAGACGGCCTCGCCGAAGGCGGCGGTCAGTCGCTGGAGCGTGCTCACCCGACCCGGATGTTAGCCGAGCGCCGCGCCGGCCGCTCGCGCCGGCGCGCCGCCCGGCGTCGTCAGACGGTCGCGCGGCCCGTCCGACCGCGGAAGAACCCGATGATGTAGAGCGCGATCGCCGCGATGAGGAGCAGGTGGATGGCACCGACGGTGACCTTGAACGCGAGGGCGACGATCCAGGCGACGATGAGGATGGTCGCGAGCAGCATGAGCATGTCCGGCCTCCCTTTCTCTCTGAAATCTCGAACCGCCGCCGCGGCACGGCTCGCCCGCCGCGCCGGGGCCCCTCCGCCGTGGCGGCCGGGCGCGCTGCATCCGTGCTAGCGTGCGCCCTCCGTGGACCACGCCGCCCGTGCCCGCTCGGCCCGTCGCCTCGTCCTCGCGCTCGCGGGGCTGTGGCTCGCGCTCGGGTACGTGAACGTGGCCCGCGGTGCCGCCCACGCCGGGGCGCGGTACCGGTTCTGGTCCTTCGAGCACCTCTGCTACTCCGACGTCATCGCGCTGCACGGCGACCGCTATCTCGGCGGCGGCCGCCCGGTGCCGTACCTCGAGGACCGCATCGAGTACCCGGTGCTGCTCGGGGCGGCGCTGTGGCTGCCGTCGTTCGTCCCGGGCGGCGCGCTGGTCCACTTCACGGTGACGTACGCCGCGCTCGCCGCGTGCCTCCTGGCGGCGCTCCTCGCGCTCGACCGGATCCCCGGGGCGCGCCCGGGGTGGCTCGGAGCGACCCCGGCGCTGGTCCTCTACGCGGGGCTGAACTGGGACCTCCTCCCCATCGCCCTCCTCGCGCTCGCGGCGCTCGCCCTCGCCCGCGCGCGGCCGGGCGGCGCGGGCGCGCTCGCGGCGCTCGGCGTGTCCGCGAAGCTCTTCCCGGGCGTGCTCGTCCCGCCCGCGCTCGTCGCCCTCGCCGCGCGCCCGCCCCGCGCGCCGCTCCTCCGGTTCGCCGGTGCGCTCGCCGTCACGCTCCTCGCCGTGAACCTCCCCGTCTATCTCGCCGCGCCGGACGGGTTCCTGTGGTTCTTCCGGTTCAACGCCGGCCGCGGCGCGGAGAACTCGATCTGGGACGCGCTCCACGTGCAGCGCGGTCCGCTGCTGGAGCTCCTCTCGACGGGGCCGCTCCTCGCCGCGACCGCCGCCGCCTGCGCCGCGACGCTCGCGACGGCCCGCGCCGGGCGGGACGCGCACCGCGCGGTCCGCCTCGGGGCCGCGCTCGCCCTGGTGGCCTGGATCGCGACGAACAAGATCTGGAGCCCGCAGTACGCGCTCTACGGCTTCCTCGCCGGCGCGCTCGCGGCCGCGCCGCTCCGCCTCTTCCTGATCCTCTCGGCGGTGTCGCTCTGGGACTTCTACGTCGCGTTCCACGTGCGGGCGCTCCGGTGGGAGCCGGCGTTCCGGGATCACGTCTTCCACCCGACCGGCGTCGTCCGGACGATCCTCTGGCTCGTCCTCGCCGCGTGGATCGGGCGAGAGCTGTGGCGTGCCGCCCGCCCCGCGCGCGGCGACGCGCGGCCGCGCCTCGCGAGCGTGAAGTCCGGGGCCTGAGGGCCGCCGGGCCCGCTCACGCGCCCGGCCGCTCCCGCTCCCCGGCCTTCTCCTCCGCCCGCTCGATCCGGTCGAGCACCCGCTCGGGATCGACGTCGCGCTCGAGCTCCGGCAGATCCGGGCTGCGCGACTCGTCCACGCCGAGCCGCTCCGCGATCGCGGCGACCAGCCGGATGAGGCGCGTGACCTCGTGCTCCGCGAGCAGGCTCACCTGCAGGTCGAGATCGGCGCGCTTGTCCGCCTGCGTGGCCATCCGGTTCTGCATCACGAGCACGAACGTCGAGATGAAGATCGCCTCCGCCGACGCGAACGTCGCGAGCTTCACGAAGTCCGGGTCGAAGCGCGGCACCGGGAGCACGCCGGCGTTCGCGAGCACCCAGGCGCCGAAGACCGCGAGGTGCAGGTAGACGAACGTCATGGACCCCGCGAAGCGCCCGATGGCCGCCGCGACCCGATCCGTCCGCGACTGCCGGCGCTCCTCCGCGCGGCGCCGGGCGAGGAGCGCCTCGATGTTCCTCTCGAGGACGTTCGCGAGCTCCTCGTCCGCTCGCCCGCCGCCCCGGCCTGCGTCCGCCATCCGGCCTCCGGTCCCGAATCTGGGCATCGGTCGGCGAACGGCCCCGCGCTCCGGCTTACCCCCCGGCTCGCCGGGCCCGGTCGAAGGCCGACCGGCGCGCCCATTCGTGGTTCGACGGGCTCACCACGAACGGCGCCGCCGTCAGTCAGTAGTCCTTCGACCAGATCAGGCTGCCGCTGCCGGACTGCGCGTTGCCGTAGCGAACCTCGAACGACCAGCGCGGCGTGATCTGGTACTCGACGCGGACCTCGTCCGCATTCTGGCCCTGGTCCGTCCGCGCGTCGAACCGGTGGGTGTAGCCGACGTAGATCCGATCCGTCACGTACTTGCCGGCGCGGAGCGCCGAGGCGTCGAGCGACACCGTGTCGAGCGGCAGCCGGTCCTGGATCACGTCGCGGAAGAGCTGCGTCGCGACGAGGGCGCCCGCCGTCGCCCAGCCGGTCTGCTCCTGGCCGAACGCCTGGACGCCGCCCGTCCCGGGCTTGAGCTCGAGGCGGCCCGTCGCGATGAGGAGCGCGATCTGCGAGTCGTCCATCGGCGGCTGGGAGCTGAGGCGGATCTCAGGATCCCCCACCGGTCCCGCGACGTTCACGGTGACCGTCGCGTCCGGGTTGTCGTACACCGCCTCGACGTCGAGGAGCGCGGCCTTGGGCGGGCCACCGGTGAACGTGACCTTCCCCCGCCGGATCGCGAAGCGGCGGCCGGAGATGGGCTCCACGTCCCCGCGCACCACCTCCACGGTGCCGGACATGTAGTCGTCCGAGCCGACCCGCTCGTACGTGACGTCGGCCTTGAGGTCGATCCGGACGAACGGGTTGTCGCCCTGCACCTGCACGCGCCCGGGCGCGACGACGCGCACGGTGAGCGAGAACGGGTTCGTCGCGACCGCCGGTCGCGGCGGCGTCGCGCGGCCGGGCCGCTCCTTCCGGCGCGGGCCGACGACGATGTCCGCGCGCTTGTCGAGCGGCTGGAGCGTCCGCGGCACGCGCTTCGGGAGCCGCACCAGCGCGCCGCGCGCCGCCGTGAGCTTCACGTCGAGCGCGTCCGGCTTCCAGGTCCCGTCGGCGTCGAGCTGCATCGTGAACGTCGCGATGTCGCTCCCGGAGCTGGACACGGTGAGGTTGGTGCTCTCGATGCTCCCCTGGAGCTTCCCGACGCCGGAGGACATCCCCCGGAGCGCGACGTGCGCCTCGACCTTGCCCTTGCCGCGGTGCGCGACGAAGGTCGGGACCTCCACCGCGTCGTCGGTCACGGTCGCGTCGAGCTCGATGCCGGTCCAGTCGCCGAACTCGGAGATCGCGAGCCGCCCGCCCTGGATCCGCGCCTTGCCGCGCGGCGAGAGCCGCTGGAGCGGGCCCTTCGCTGAGACGTCCGCGTCGAGGCGGCCGCTCGCGGCGCGGAAGACCGTCGGCGCCACCGCGGGCAGGAACCCGAGCTGGAGCGCGTCGGCCTTCAAGGTGAGCTCCGCCGGCGCGGTGCGCAGGGCGCCGGCGGGCATGTCGATGGAGAGCGGGGCCGCGAGCGACAACGCGGCGCGCAGCGTCCCGCCCGGCGCCGCCGCGAGCTCGATCGAGGCGTGCGCGCTCCCGCCGGCGGCGTCGAGGAGTGCGTGCGCGTCGCCGACCGGCGTCCCGGAGAGGGCGAGGGCGGTCCCCGCGAGATCGGCGGCGAGCCGCGGCGCCGCGAGCGTCCCGCGAGCGGTCACGGTCCCGCGCACCTTCCCCGAGACGGGTCCGTCCGGCCCGCCGGCGCGCGCGAGCGCGGCGCCGGGGATCTCCGCGTCGAGCGCGAGCGCGGCGGCGCGCAGGCCGTCGCGCGTGGCGAGCCGCTCGAGCGGCGCGCCGAGCGACGCCGTGAGCCGGACGACCTGCTCGCCCTGGAGCGCCACCTGGCCGGCGAGCGCGAGGCGCGCCGCGTCCGCGCGCGCCTCCACGTGGCCGTCGATCCCGGTCCACCGCTGGTACCGGCCGCCGGCGACGTCGACGGAGACCGCGCCGCGCGGCGCCGCGAGCGTCCCCTCCACGCGCGCGGTCGCGCTCAGCCGTCCCGCGAGCCGCTCCGGGATCCCGAGCCGGCCGGACAGCTCCTCGAGCAGGAGCCCGGGGACGGTCGCGTCGGCCGTGAACGGCGACGTGCGGAGGGCCGCGACCACGGGCGCGGGCCGGATGAGGAGCTCGGACAGGTCGAGCGGCAGCTCGCCGTGGCCCTCCACCGCCGGGCGGCCATCCAGCGTGGAGCGGACCGAGAGATCGAGCTTCTCGCCCGGTGCGTCGGCCGTGACGGTGATGCCGATCGCCGAGAGGTCGTCCCAGCTGCCTTCGGAGAGCGTCGCCTCCGCGCGGAGCGCGGGCGTCGCGACGGCCCCCTCCAGGCGCGCGTCGAGGGCGAGCTTCCCGGACGCCGGTACGTCCTCCACGCCGAGGGCGCGCAGCAGGTCCTCCACCGGGAGCGCCGCGGCGCGGAGGCGGACCGAGAGCCTCTCGCCCGGGCGGCCCGCGAGCGGCACCGGGAGCTCGAGCGCCACGTCGGCGGCGCCTCCGGCGGCGCGGCCGACCGCGAGCGACGCCGCGGCGCGCCGGGTGCCGCCGTCCCAGCGCAGGTCGCCCGAGGCGTGGAGGCCGGCGAGGTTCCGCCACGTCCCGTCCTCCAGCCCGACCGTCCCGGCCAGCACCGGCTTCCGGGTCGTCCCGGTCGCGCGGACGTCCGCCGTCACCGCGCCGGAGAGATCGAGGCCGACGGGGAGCAGCCCGGCCGGGAGGCCCTCGAGGCGGACCGCCGAGAGCCGGACCCGCGCGTCGAGCGCGCCGCGCGCGCCGAGGCCACCCGCGACGGCGATGTGCTGGGGCCCCGCCGCGAGCTCCAGCCAGTCGACGCGCGGCCCGGCGAGCTGGAGCGTGGCGGGCCGGACGAGCGCGTACCGCGTGCCGGGGTAGCCGACGATCAGCTCGTCGAGGAGGAGCGCCTCGCCGCGCGGTCCCTCGCGCCGGGCCCGCACGTCGAGCGTGACGGGATCTCGCCCGAGCCGCGGGACCGAGGCCGACGCCGCGAGGCGCGCCTCGCCGGCCGACACCGTGCCGCGGACGAAGAGCGCGCGGGCGACCTCGTCGCCGCCGGCGCGGAGCCGCTCCACCGTGGCGTCCACGGTCCCCGCTGGCGCGCGGAGCGGTCCGGTGACGTGCACCTCCGCGCGGGCGACGACGAGGCGGACACCGTCCGTGGCGAGCGCCGGCGCGTCCACCGTCGCGTCGAGCACCGGCGCGGCGGCGGTCCCGCCGAGCCGCGCCTCGATCCGGGCGCGGCCCTCGAGCGGCGTCAGCTTCGCCCCGAGGAGCGCCTCCACGTTCCGGAGCGCCGCCGCGAGATCCTTCCCGTCCGCGGTCACCTTCCCGCCCACGGCGCCGCCGGCGCGCCAGGTGCCGCTGCCGTCCAGCGCGAGCCCGGGCGCCGCGAGGGTGAGCCGCCGCACCGTCCAGGTCCCCGCGTCCACGGAAACGTCCGCCTCGCCGGGGCCGAGGGTCCCGCCGCGCAGGCGCGAGCGAGCGAGGGCGAGCGAGACGCGGCCGCGGAGGGCCTCGAGCGACGTCCCCGCCACCGCGCCGTGCGCGCGGACCGTGATCTCGCCGGCCGGCGCCGCCCCGTGAACGCGTGCGGGGTCGACGTGATCGAGGTCCACGTCGAAGCCGAGGGCGCGGGCGCCGTCCACCCGTGCCGCGGCCGCGACGTCGCCCCGGCCGGTCGGTCCCGGCGCGCGGGGCGCGAAGTTCACCGCCGCGGTGGCGACCCGACCGTCGGACTCGGCGTAGGCGGCGAGGGCGAGATCCGCGCCCTGCCCCGCGGCGGGGACGACGGCGCGCACCTCGGCGCGATCGACGGCGACCTGCAGGAGCGCGGCGCGGCCGGCGCCCGTCGCGAGATCGAGCTGGCCGAGCCCTTCGAGCACGGTGTCCCCGACGCGCGCCCGGAGCACGGTGACGCGCGCGGCCTGGCCGTCGCTCCCGCCGCGCAGCTCGAGGGAGAGCGGGCCGGAGATCGGAGAGGCGAGCGCGCCGCGGAGCGCGACGTCCACCCGGGTCCGGTCCGGGCCGACGAGGCCGCGGCCGTCCACCTCGAGCCCGCTCGCCTCGAGCCGCGTGTCGCCCGCGCGATCGACCCACCAGACCACGCCGTCGCGAATCTTGAGGCTGGCGATGCGGGCGGTCCAGCCGGGCCCGGCCTCGCGCGGCTGCTCCGCTCCGGGCGGCCGCGGCGGCCGCGGCGGCGACGGGTGCGCCGGCGCGAACGCGCGCGCGAGCGAGATGCCGCCGTCGGGCTCCTCCTCGACGAGCACCGCCGGCCCGTCGAGCTCGATCTGGAGCCCGATGGACCGGTTGCGGAGGTGGGTCACGTCGGCGAAGACCTGCACGCGGTCCACGTCGAGGACGAGGTGCCCGTCCGGATCGAACGCGCGGAAGTTCCGCAGCCCGATGCCCCCGCGCGAGAGCACGTCGACACCGCCCAGCTCGAGCCGCCCCGCGACCGCCGCGTCCGCGTAAGAGACGAGGAATCGCGCCACGAGCGGGCGGCCCGCGCCAGAGCCCGCGACGGCGACCACGAGCGAGAGCGCGACGCCGGCGACGGCGAGGATCGTGAGGACCAACCAGGCCACGGCCCGCACCGCCCAGAGCAGGGCACGGACCGCCCGCACTAGAACGCCTCCCCGAGCGAGAGGTGGATGGCGATCCACGGCTCGCGGTGCTCCAGCGGCACGGTGCCGATCACCGCGCCTGTGCTGTCCTTGATGGGCTCGCCCGCGTTCTCCACGCTCGGCACCGTCGGGAACCGGTGCGGGAACGAGACGCCCGGGGCCCAGTCGACCGGGACCTGCACGCCGACGTCGAGGCGGACCGGACCGAACGGCGTGCGGTAGCGCACTCCGAACCCGGTCGCCCACTGGAGCAGGGTCGGGTCGAGCACGGTGCGCCACTCCGAGGGGACGCCGGTGGGCTTCGAGACATTACCCGCGTCGAGGAAGACCGCGCCGCCGATCGGCCCGCTGATGTCGAAGCGGAGCTCGAGCGAGCCGTCGGCGAGCCCGTTGCCGCCGACCGGGATCCAGTCGCCGTTCAGCAGCATCATCGGCGAGAGCCGGTTCGTGTAGTACCCGCGCATGGACTGGGGGCCGCCCGCCATGAACCGAGCGACGATGGGCGGTGCACCCGACTGCGTGAGCGGGATGAGGGCGCCGACGCGCGCGCGGGCGGCGAGCACCACGCCCTCGCTGAGCGGCACGAAGAAGCGCCCCTCGGGTACGACGCGGAGGTAGCGATACCCGTAGCGCCCCAACCGGAAGCCCTCCTGGAAGGAGGTGAGGACGAACACGCCCTTCCGCGTGTTGATGGGATCGTTTCGCCCGTCCCACCCGACGCGCTGCTCGAGGTACGAGAGCAGGCAGACCGTCCCCTGGCAGTTCTGCAGCTGCGGTCCCGTCTGCCCCGGCACGGACGGCGTGGGGTTCTCCGCGACGTTGAAGAGCTGGTAGACCTCCAGGTTGTACGAGGGGACGAGCGTCCAGCGCCGCTGGATCCGCAGCGGGAACGAGAACCGGAGCCGCTCCGAATAGAAGTCGTACCCCTGCTCGAGCCCCCGCTCGAGCTCGAGCCGGACCGCGGCGTCGATGTGACGGCTCACCGCGCCGGGCTGGGAAAACTCGGTCGTCGCGAGCCCGACCGGGCCCTGCTTCGCGTTGGCCCTGAAGATCCAGGCGTACCCGACGCGCAGGTCGAGCTGGAGGCGGCGGAGGTCGCCGTAGAAGTTCCGGTTCGTCCAGCCCGCCGTGCCATGCACGTCCCACCGCGTGTTCGCCTCGACGCCCACGCCCGGTCCGGCGCGGATGGTGCGGAACGGCGCCTCGCGGACCGCGACCACGACGGGGATGACGCCGCGCTGGACGTCGGGCGTCCCGCGCGTGACGCGGACGCCGCCGAAGACGCCGAGGTCGAACACCCGCGTCTGCGCCTTCGCGAGCGCCTCGTCGGAGTACCAGTCGCCGGGCTTCACCGCGTCGAGCGCCTGGTCCCGGATCCGGTCCCGCGGGATCGCGGCCGTGCCCGCCACGAAGATGGGGCCGAACTTGAAGCGCTGCCCGGGCTTCACGGCGTAGCGCACCTCGGCGCCGTGCTCCGGCGGGTAGACGTGCGCTTCCTGCGTCACCTCCGCGTTGGCCCACCCGGAGTTCCGCAGCGTCCGGAGGATCTGCGCCTTCACCGCGTCGTACCCGCCGACGGTGAACACGTCCCCGACCGAGAGCGGCAGCTTCCCGAGCCGCGCGCGCGCGTCGGGCGTGTCGTCGAGCCCGGTCACGTCGAGCGCGGTGACGCGCACCGGCGCGCCCTCGTCGACCTCGATCACGACCTTCACGCGCCCCTTGCCGTCCGGCACGAGCCGGACGTCCTTCACCTCTGCGTCGTAGTAGCCGTTCGCGTGGTACAGCGCCTCGACGCGCCGCCGGTCCACCGAGAGCGCGTCGGGGTCGAGACGGATCGCCTGGTCCCAGGCATAGCGGCCCGACGCCTGCGTCGCGAGGCGCTTCCTGATGGTGTCCGGGGCGAGCGCCTTGGCGCCGCGGATCTCGAGCGCGGTGACGACCGGCTCGTCGGGCGTGCCCCGCGCGCGCATGCACCCGCTCCCGAGGGCGAGGACGAGGGCGAGGGCGAGCAGCGCGAGGTGCGGACGGGCCATCGGGGCCGCCCGATGATGGCACAGCGTCGCGGACCGCGCCGGTCCGAAACGGCGCGCGCCGGATGGGGCTCCGGAGCGGCGCGGGGGCCGCGGCCAGAGCGCGTCACGCCGGCGACGAGAGGAGCAGGCCGAGGTTCCGCTCCTCCCACGCCTTCGCGCGCCCGTAGTCGGGGTACGCCCGTTCGCGGCGGCGGAAGTCCGCGCCGTGCACGATGCGCCGCCCGTCCACCTCGCGCGCGGGCACCGCCTGGTGGAGCATCTCGTGGAAGACCACCGTCGCGACGTAGAACTCCGGCACCTCGGGGCGGTCCAGCGTCGGGTGGATCCGGATGATGCGCGCGTCCTGGACGTAGACGCCGGTCTTCACGGTCCGCCGGCGGCGGCCGCTGCGAACCGGCCCCCACCCGATACGGGCCTCGATGGCGCCGCCGAAGTGCTCGGCGTTGAGCCGGTCGTAGATCGCCTGGAGATCGTGCGTGCGGCCGCGCGGCTGCAGGCGATCGGCTCGCGGCACTGCGATGCGCTCGCGGTGCTGGCGGACGAACGCGTCGATGCGGCTTCCCGCGGCGCGCCGCCGCGCCGCGGCCCCGCCGCGCCCCGGTCCCGCGAACGCCGCGAGCGCGGTCACGACGTCCCCCGGCGCCTCGAGGAACATGTGGTGCACGCGGTAGTGGATCTCGCCCGGCGCGCGCCGGAACGAGACCATGGTCGAGCGGTTGTCGTGCACGGTGAGGCGCACGCGCTCGGAGAGGTGGACGGAGAGCTCGTCCGCGAGCCGGTGGGCGGCGGCGACGCGCGCCTCCCGCGGCTGCTGGACGAGCGTGAGCTGACGGTTCGACTCCGCGGGGCGCAAGCGGGAGCGATCCTACGGAAGGGGGCGCCCGCCCATCAAGGGCCGGCTGTGCGCACGCGCCACCAGCCCCCTGGTCGATCGGTAGCCGCCCCTCGTGCCCGTGCCCGTTCCCGTCAACGTGCCGGGCCTCTCCGTGCCCGTGACCCGAGGTCCCGTGGCCCGTGGCCCTTGTGTTCCCGACCTGTCGGCGTCAGCCCGCCTGCTCCCCCTCCTCCTCGGCGAGCAGGCGCTCGATCCGCGCGGTCTCGATCCGGAGCCCGATGACCTTCTCCTGGCTGTACGAGACCGCGCCCGGCGCGGCGCCCTTCGGCTTCTTCACGTACTTCGCGCGGGTGTACGCGACGTCCACCTGCGGCTCGCCGCGCGCGTCCGAGAAGTGCGCCGCGAGGTGCGCCGCGTCGAGCAGGGTCTCGCCGTCGGGCGGCCTCCCCTTCTCGATCCGGACCACCACGTGCGCGCCCTTGTGGCCGCGGGCGTGGAGCCAGACGTCGTTCCCCTTGGCGACGCGGACCGTCAGCCGGTCGTTCTCGGCGGCGCCCTTCCCCACCAGGATCGCGAGCCCGGCGAGCGAACGGAACGTCCGGTAGGGCGCGGCGGGCTCGTCGTCGCGCCGGCGGGCCGCGGGCGCCGGGCGCGGTCCGGCGCCCTGCTTGCGCGCGTCCTTCTCGAGCCGCGGGAGGTCGGCGAGCGCGGCCGCGTCGATCGCGGCGAGCAGCGCGCGCAGCCGCTCGATGCGCGTCCGGACCTCGGCGTCTCGCGCGGCGACCCGGGCGGCGCTGTCGACGATGCGGCGGTAGCGCCGGTAGTAGCGCTCCATGTTCGCCAGCGGCGTGAGCGCAGGGTCGATGGCGACCCTCACCTCGCGCGGGCCCTCCTCCGTCCACTCCGTGACGGTCACCTCGCGCGCGCCGCGCCGGACGAGCCGGAGGTTCGCCTTGAGGAGGTCGGCCGCGCGGCGGTCGCCCTCCGCTGCGGGTACGCGCGCCGCCTCGTCGGCGAGCTTCACGAGCGCACGCCCCGCGCGGGCGATCGCCGCGCGGACCGGCTCGCGGAGGCGGCGTCGTCCCTCCGCGACGAGCCGCTCCTCCTCGCGAGCGCGGTACTCGGCGTCGATCGCGGCGGAGAGAGGAAACGGCGCGCCCTCGACGGGGGTGAAGCGCTGCCGCGCCTGGGCGGCCTCGCCGCCGCCCGGGAGCGTGGGCGGGACGTAGGGCTGACCGCGGACGAGGCGGCGGCGCTCGGAGAGGTTCCGGCCCGCGCTCGCGCGGATGATGCCGTCGTCGCCGACGAGGAAGACGTTGCCGTGCCGGCCGGTCAGCTCTGCGACGAGCCGGATCGGCCCGGCGGAGCGGTCGAAGCGGAGGGCGACCACGCGGTCGCCCGGCCAGGCCTCGATCCCGGCGAGGCGCGCGCCCTCGAGCTCCCTCCGGAGGACCGCCTGGAACGCGAACGGCGTCTCCGGCGCGGTGGGGCGGCGCGCCACGACGTGGAGACGGGTGAGGTCCGGCTCGGCGGAGAGGAGGAGGCGCGCCTCTCCGCCCGCGCCGAAGAGCTCGAGCGTGAGCGCTCGCTCGGCGTGCACGCGGACCTGATCGACGCGGGCGCCGACGAGGGGCCCGAGCTCGGAGACGACGTCGGCGATCTCGCGGGCGGTGAGCGACACGGGAGAGAGGTAGCCGGAAAAAGCAGCGGCCGCCCGGAGGCGGCCGCGGCGCTACGCAGTTACTCGAAGAGCGGCAGTTACTTCTTGGCCTTCTTCGTGGCCTTCTTCTTCGCAGCCGGCTTCTTCGCAGCGGTCTTCTTCACGGCCTTCTTCTTCGCGGGCATCTTGTTCCCTCCTCGGAACGTCCATTCGATGTCGATGGACACTCTGGAATGGACAATGTTGAGCGGAGGTTAGCGCGGCGGGATCTTGCACGTCAAGGAAGCGACGCGTGTTTTTCTTGCTTCCGCGCGCGACCTGCGACGCTCCGCACCCGGATGGATCGCGATGCGCGCCGCGCGACGCGGATCGTCATTTCACCTTCCGTCACCAACCATTCACCAATCGTGATTGCGGCGCGCGCCCCCGGACCACGCCTTGACACCCCGCGGCGCCGGGGCTTCACTACCGGCGTCCCCACGCGGGAAAGGCCTCGAAAACATGCTCTCCCAGAAGCTCCTCGCCCTCACGAACCTCGGCGCCGAGTGGGTGCTTTGGCTGCTCGTGATCCTGTCGTTCGGCTCCGTCGCCATCATGATCGAGCGCACCGTGTTCTTCGTCGCGCGGCGGCCGCGGGACGTCGACGGGCTCGCGCGGCTGCTGCTCTCCGGGGATCTCGCGGGAGCCGCCGCCGCGGTCGGAAAGCAGGCGGGCATGGAGGCCGACGTGGTGCGCGCGGTCGTGTCGCACGCGGCGAAGGGCGCCGACGCGCTCCGCGAGGTGGTCGCCGCGACGATCGAGCAGGGTCGCATCCCGTACGAGCGGCGGCTCGCGTTCCTCGGGACGCTCGGGAACAACGCCCCCTTCATCGGCCTTTTCGGGACGGTGCTCGGCATCATCCGCGCGTTCGTGGACCTCTCCCGGAACCCGGGCGCAGCGGGCGCCGGGACGGTGATGGCGGGCATCAGCGAGGCGCTCGTCGCCACCGCGGTGGGGCTCATCGTGGCGCTCCCCGCGGTCGTCTCGTACAACCTCTTCCAGCGCGCGCTCCGCCGCACCACCCAGCGCGCGAGCGCGCTCGGGCACGCGGCGGTCGCCTCCCTCGAGGCGCGGCCGACCGGAGGGCGTTAGTCGTGGCGGGCACCAACGGCGGCGACGATGACGACCTCATCAGCGGCATCAACGTGACGCCGCTGGTCGATATCGTCCTCGTCCTCCTCATCATCTTCATGGTGACCGCGTCGTACATCGTGCGCGCCGCGATCCGCGTCGAGCTCCCCCGCGTCGCCCACGGCGGCGAGTCCGCCGGGACGCTCCTCACCGTGGTCCTCGCGAAGGACGGCACCACGTACCTCGACGGCGTCCGGCTCACCGACGAGGAGCTCGTCCGGCGCACGCGGGACGCGGTGGCGAAGGACCAGGACGCCCGGGTGCTCATCTCGGCGGACAAGGGCGCGCTCCACGGCTCCGTCGTGCACGTCCTCGACCTCGTGCGGGGCGCCGGCGCGACCCGGTTCGCGATCCACGTCGAGCGGGAGCGCTAGGTGACCGTCCGGGGTCCGGCGGCGGTGGTCCTCTCCGCGGCGCTGCACGGCGGCCTCGCGCTCGCGATCCTGCGCCTTCCGGCGGCGCCGCGGTCCGAGGAGGTCCCGGTTGAGCTCGTGGCGGTGGCGCAGCCGGAGCCGCCCGCTCCGCCGCCACCGGCGCCCGCTCCACCGGCCGCTCCCGCCGCACCCGCGCCCCGACTCGCGGCCCGCCCCCGCGTCCCGGCCGCGCCGCCGCCGCGCGCCGCGCCTGCCCCCCCGCCGCCGAACGCGCCGCCCCCGCCCGACGCCGCCCCGCCGTCTCGCGCGCCGCCGAGGATCGGCATCTCGATGGAGGCGACCACGACCGCCACCGGCATGGCGGCGCCCGCCGGGAACACGCTCTACGGCGCGATGCCGCGGACCGCGCCGGACCCGAAGGAGGTCCGGCCCTACCAGGCGGAGCGGTACGCGGCACCGGACGAGGTGACGACGCCGGCGCGGCCGTCGGGCGGCTGCAGCCCGCCCGACGACGAGTATCCCGCCGAGGCGCGTCGCGCCGGCGTCGAGGGGCGCGTCGTCCTGCGGCTCCTGGTCGACGAGCACGGCGCCGTGGCGGACGCCGTCGTCGTCGAGGATCCAGGGCACGGGTTCGGCGCAGCCGCGGTGGCATCGGTCCGGCGCCACTGCCGGTTCCAGCCCGCCCGGCGCGGCGACACGCCGGTCGCGAGCTGGATCCGGTATTCGTTCCGGTACGAGCTGCGGTAGCGAGCGGCTACGCCAGCACCGCCGCGCCGATCACGCCCGCGTCGTCGCCGAGCCAGGCGCGCTCGACCGAGAGGCCGCGCGCCGACGCCCGGAGCACCTGCTCCTCGAAGTGGCGTGTGACGAGGCGGGCGAGGTTCGGGCAGCCGAGGATCACGCCGCCGCCGAGGATCACGCGGGCCGGGTTCAGGATCGTGACGAGGTTCGCGATCGCGGTGCCGAGCAGCTCGCCGTTCTCCTCCCAGCGCGCGATCGCGTAGGGGTCGCCCGCGGAGAACGCGTCGTCGATGGCGCTCGCGTTGACCCGCGAAAGATCGCCCTTCACCCGCTCGCCGACGAGCGTCGGGACACCCGCCGCGAGGTCCTCGCGGACGCGCGCCGCGACGTTCACGCCGGAGACGTAGGCCTCGAGGCAGGAGAGCTGGCCGCAGCCGCAGCGGCGGATCGCGGTCTCGGGGCGGAGCGGGCGGACCTTCACGTGACCGAACTCGCCCGCGACGCCCTGCGCCCCGGAGTGGAGGCGGCCGCCGAGGATGAGGCCGGAGCCGACGCCGGAGCCGACGAAGACGAGGACGACGTCCTCGAGCCCCTTCGCCGCGCCGAAGCGCTTCTCGCCCCACGCCGCGACGGAGAGGTCGTTGGCGACCGTGACCGGGATCCCGAGGGCGCCCTCGAGCAGCCGGCCGAACGGCACGTCGCGCCAGCCGAGGTTCGGCGCGTTGATGACGACGCCGGTCGATCCCAGCACCTGGCCGGCCACCCCCACGCCGACGCCGCCGCACGCGTCGGGCGAGATCCCCGCCGCCCCGGTCGCCTCGCGGATCGCGTGGACCACGATCGCGACGACCGCCTCCGGCGCGCGATCCCGCAGGGGCTCCTTGTGCGACGCGACGATCTCGCCGCTGTCGCGGTCGACCACCGCGGCGCGCGCGTTCGTGCCCCCGAGGTCCACGCCGAGCGCAAGGGCGCGCACGGGATCAGGCCCCCACTTCGCGGAGCAGCTCGTCGACCTTGCCGCGGACGAGCGACTGGATCTCGGCGAGGCGCTCCGGCGTCTTCGCCTCGAACCGGAGCACGAGGAGCGGCTGGGTGTTGGACGCGCGCACGAGCCCCCAGCCGTCGGGGAACACGACCCGGACGCCGTCGACGGTCACCGCGTCGTACCGCGACTTGAAGTACTCCTGGGCGCGGCGGACCACCTCGAACTTCTTCTCCTCGGGGCAGTCGGCGCGCAGCTCCGGCGTCGAGTACGTCCTCGGCACGTCCGCGAGGAGCGCGGACATCGGCTGGTCGGTGTGGGTGAGGAGCTCGAGGAGCCGCGCCGAGGAGTAGATGCCGTCGTCGAACCCGAACCAGCGGTGCGCGAAGAAGATGTGGCCGCTCATCTCGCCGGCCAGGAGGGCGTGCTGCTCCTTCATCTTCGCCTTGATGAGGCTGTGCCCGGCCTTCCACATGATCGGCCGGCCGCCGTGCCTCGCGATGTCGTCGTAGAGGGTGAACGAGCACTTCACCTCGCCCACGATGGCGGCGCCGGGCTCCTCGGCGAGGAGCGCGCGAGCGAAGAGGATCATGATCTGGTCGCCCCAGAGCACGTTCCCCTTCTCGTCGACGGCGCCGACCCGGTCCGCGTCGCCGTCGTACGCGATGCCGACGTCGGCCTTCACCTCGAGGACCTTCTTCCTGAGCTGCTCCAGGTTCTTCTCGACGGTCGGGTCCGGGTGGTGGTTCGGGAAGCGCCCGTCCATCTCGAGGAACAGCGGGATCACCTCGAAGCCGAGCGCCTGGAAGAGCGGGACCGCGACCACGCCGCCGGTGCCGTTCCCGGCGTCGACGACGACCTTGAGCTTCCGCTTCCCGAGGCGGAGGTTCTGCCGGACGTACTCGCGGTAGGGCGTCACGAGGTCGTGCGCCGTCACCTTCCCCTGCCCGACCGCGAACTTCCCGGACTCCGCGAAGCGGCGGAGATCCTGGATCTCCTCGCCGTGGAACGTCGCGGAGCCGAGGCCGACCTTGAGGCCGTTGTACTCCGGCGGGTTGTGGGACCCGGTGATCATGCAGATCCCGTCCACGTCGAGCGTGTGGGCGGCGAAGTACGTGAGCGGCGTCGGGACGACGCCGAGATCCACCACGTCGACGCCCGTCGAGACGAGCGCGTCGATCATCGCCTTCGCGAACTTCGGGCCGGAGAGGCGGCAGTCTCGGCCGACGGCCGCGCGCTTGCCGCCCTTCTCCCGGATCCTGGTCCCGAGCGCCTTCCCGACGAGGCTCACGGCCTCCTCGGTGAGGTCCCGATCGACGAGCCCGCGGATGTCGTACTCGCGGAAGATGGTCGGCGACAGCTTCGGCATGAGGGTGGTCTCCGTCTCGAATGTCCGTCCCGCACCGTGACGGGGGCAGCAGCCCGAAACGGCACCGCCCGGCCACGGGACGGCGACCGCGCGGACGTATAACACCTCCCCGGGCGCGTGGCCGCTGGTTCCACGGCGGCCTGACGCCGCGCTCGAGCGTCACGGACGTGACGACGCGACGCGCCCGGAGGAGCTCTTCCCACCCCGGGCGGCCCGGCGCTCGAAGGCCGCGATCAGAGCAGCTCTTCTCGCCCGCGCCGCCCCAGCTCCTCGACCGCCTTCCGGACGTCCTGCGCGCGGTCGCGCCGGCAGACGAGGATCGCGTCGCCCGCGTCCACCACGATCACGTCCTCGAGGCCGATCACCGCGACCGGCCGGGCCTTCGTGGCGAGCACGACGTTGTTCCGGCCGTCGATCACCATCGCGTCGCCCTCGGCGACGTTGCCGAGGTGGTCCTGCTCCCGGACGTCCGAGAGGGCGGCGAAGCTGCCCACGTCGCTCCAGCCGAACTCCGCGGGGACGACCGCGATCCGGTGGCTCTTCTCCATCACGCCGTAGTCGATGGAGATGGAGGGGCAGTCGGGGAAGACGCGCTTCAGCGTCTTCGCGTAGGCCGGGGTGCCGAGCGAGGCGCGGATCACCTCGAGCTGCTCGCGGAGCACCGGCATCGCGCGGGCGATCTCCTCGAGGATGACGTCGGCGCGGAACACGAAGATGCCCGAGTTCCAGAGGTAGTTCCCGTCGGCGAGGTAGCGCGCCGCGGTCACCACGTCCGGCTTCTCGACGAACCGCTCCACCTTGTGGGCCTGGAAGCGCGCCTTGCCCTTCGCCCGCGCGGCGAGCCGGGGCCCGAGCTTCAGGTAGCCGTAGCCGGTCTCCGGGCGCGACGGGTGGATGCCGATCGTGGCGATGGACCCCGCCTCGGCGAGCTGGGCGGCCGCCGAGAGCGCGTCGCGGAACGCGTCGGGCCGCGCGATGTGGTGATCGGCGGGGAGCATCGCGATGACGCCCTTCGGGTCCTTCGCCGCGACGTGGAGCGCGGCGAGGCCGACGCACGGCGCGGTGTTCCGCGCGCAGGGCTCCACGATGAAGTTCTCCTTCGGCAGCGAAGGCACCATCCGCCTGGCAGCGGCCGCGTGCTGCGGCCCGCACACGACGTAGGTCTCCTTCGGCTTCGCGAGGGGCGGGAGCCGCCCGATCGTCGAGGCGAGGAGCGGCCCGTCGCCGGCGAGCGCGAGGAACTGCTTCGGGCGGCTCTTGCGCGACAGCGGCCAGAACCGCGTCCCCGAGCCGCCGGCCATGATCACCGGGTAGATCTTCACGAGTTCCTCCAGAGCGTGAGCAGCTCGGCGAGGACGCGCCCCGTGGCGCCCCAGATCACGTCCCCGCCGACCGAGAAGAAGTGCACGTCGAGCCTCAGGCCGTAGACCTCGCGCGGCTCGACCCGGTGCGCGCCGGGACGGGCGAGCGCCGCGAGGGGCACGTGCAGGATCTCCTCAACCTCCCCCGCCGCCGCCGCGTAGGGATACGGATATGGCACCGAAGCCACCCACGGCGTCAAGCGGAAGGCCGACTGGAGGACGAGGGTCTCGCTGAGGCGGCCCATCACGTCGGCGCGGGAGGGCTCGAGCCCGATCTCCTCGTGCGCCTCGCGGAGCGCGGCGGCGAGGGTCTCCTCCCCCGGCTCGAGGCGGCCGCCGGGGAAGCTCATCTGCCCGGCGTGGCGCCGCATCGCGGCCGGGCGGCGCGTGAGCAGCACGTGCACCTGGCCGTCCCGCTCGTGGAGCGGGACCAGAACCGCCGCGCGCGCGAACCCGGCCCGCGGGAGGTGGTCCGGCGGGATCCGATCCACCGGCGCCTCGCGCGCCTCGAACGTCGCGAGGGCAGCGGCGAGGTCGGCGAGGGTCACGGGGCGGCGGAGGCGTGCAGCGCCGCAGGCGGCTGCGAAGGACGGTCGTCGTTCTCGGGGAGGACGCCCTTCCAGACCAGGAACGCGATCGCGACGCCGGCCACGATGCGCCAGGCCACGAACAGGTACGTGGTCCGCGTCCGGAGCCACCCGAGGAGCCAGTCGATGACGAGGTACCCCGCGACGCCGGCGACCACCGTCCCGACGAGCGTCGCGAGCCCCCACCCGTCGCCGAGCCCCGGCCCCGCCTTCGCGAGCTTGAGCAGCTTGTAGCCGCCCGCGCCGACCGTGATGGGGACGGAGAGGAGGAAGCTGAACCGGGCCGCGGCCTCGCGCTTGAGGTCGAGGAGCATGCCCGCGGTGATGGTCGTGCCGGAGCGCGAGCTGCCCGGAACCAGCGCGAGCGCCTGGGCGCAGCCGACGAGGAACGCGTCCTTCGCCGTCACGTCGTCCACGCTGCGGACGTGCCGCGCGAGGCGCTCCGCCGCGAGGAGGATCACCCCGAGGACGACGAGGGATCCGGCGATGACGAGGTTTCCGAGCGCCTCGATGCGTCGCTCGAGGAGCTTCCCCAGGACTGCCGCCGGGATCGTCCCGAGCACGATGTACCAGGCGAGCCGGCTCTCGGCCGTCTCGAAGGGGCGCCGGCGGCGGAGCGAGCCCAGCGCGGCCTGGGCGAGCCGGTACAAGTCGGACCGGAAGTAGACGAGCACCGCGATGGTGGTGCCCATCTGGATGATCGTGGAGAACGCGCGGAAGCGGTCGTCGGACAGCGAGTGGCCGAGGAGCTCGCCGGCGATGAGGAGGTGGGCGGTGGAGCTGACCGGGAGGAACTCGGTCAGCGCCTGCACGACGCCGAGGAAGGCTGCGGAGAGGAGGCTCATCTTCGGACCGGGAACCTACCGCTCGCGGGCCGCGACGCCAAGCGACGCCGGGATCGTCGCGAGGGGCTGCCAGGCGCTCGGTCACAGGCCCCGGGGGCACCGATGTCTCCACCGGTCCCCCGAGGGCCTGAAGCCGCAGGCCTGACGGCCCTTCCTGCCTAGTACCGGTAGTGGTCCGGCTTGAACGGGCCGGCCGCGGGCACGCCGATGTAGGCCGCCTGCTTCTTCGTGAGCTTCGTGAGGCGCGCCCCGATCTGCTCGAGGTGCAGCGCCGCCACCTTCTCGTCGAGGTGCTTCGGGAGCGTGTAGACCTTCTTCTCGTAGCTCGCCCGGTTCGTCGCGAGCTCGAGCTGCGCGAGCGTCTGGTTCGTGAACGAGTTCGACATCACGAACGACGGGTGCCCGGTCGCGCAGCCGAGGTTCAGGAGGCGCCCCTCGGCGAGGACGAGGACGCGGTGGCCGTCCTCGAACACGAACGCGTCGTACTGGGGCTTGATGTTCACCCGCTCCGTCACCTTCTTCAGGCCGGCCATGTCGATCTCGTTGTCGAAGTGGCCGATGTTCCCGACGATGGCGCAGTCCTTCATCGCCTTCATGTGCTCGACGGTGATGACGTCGAGGTTCCCGGTGGCGGTGACGAAGACGTCCGCCTGCGAGACGACGTCCTCGAGCCGGACGACCTGGTAGCCCTCCATCGAGGCCTGGAGCGCGTTGATGGGGTCGATCTCGGTGACGACCACGCGCGCGCCCTGCCCGCGGAGCGCCTGGGCGCAGCCCTTGCCGACGTCGCCGTACCCGCACACGACGCAGAGCTTCCCGGCGAGCATCACGTCCGTCGCGCGGTTCAGGCCGTCGACGAGCGAGTGGCGGCAGCCGTACAGGTTGTCGAACTTGGACTTCGTGACGGAGTCGTTCACGTTGATGGCGGGGAAGAGGAGCGTGCCCGCCTTCTGCATGTCGTAGAGCCGGTGGACGCCGGTGGTGGTCTCCTCGGTGACGCCGGCGCAGTCCTTCGCGACCTTCGTCCAGCGGCCCGGGCTCGCCTTGAGCTCCTTCGCGAGGAGCTTCAGGACCACCGCGTACTCCTCGGAGTCGGACGCCTTCGGGGACGGGACCTTGCCGGCCTTCTCGAACTCGACGCCCTTGTGGATGAGGAGCGTCGCGTCGCCGCCGTCGTCCACGATCTGCGTCGGGCCCTTGCCGTCGCCGAAGTCGAGGGCGCGCTCGGTGCACTCCCAGTACTCCTCGAGCGTCTCGCCCTTCCAGGCGAACACCGGGACGCCGGCGGGCCGCTCGACGGTGCCGCCGCGCCCCACGACCACCGCCGCCGCGGCGTGGTCCTGCGTCGAGAAGATGTTGCAGCTCGCCCACCGGACGTCGGCGCCGAGGTCGGCGAGCGTCTCGATGAGGACCGCGGTCTGGATCGTCATGTGGAGCGAGCCGGTGATGCGCTGACCGGCGAGCGGCTTCTGGCGCGCGTACTCGCGGCGCACCGCCATGAGGCCGGGCATCTCCTTCTCGGCGAGCTCGATCTCCTTGCGGCCCCACTCGGCGAGGCCGATGTCCTTCACCTTGTACTCGAGCGGCGCGGGCGGGGGGACGGCGCGGACGGCGGGCTTCTTCTTCGCGGCGGAAACGGCCATCGTCGGTTCTCTCCTGTTCGGGAACGGCTTTTGGTCGGGGGGTTCTACCTCGCGGGTCGCTCGCCCGCACAGACGACGAGCCCGGGCCCCTTGGCGCCCGGCTCGGGCGGGAGGGAGCGGGCGGCGACCTGGACGAGACCGGCCTCGCGGAGGAGCGCGGCCAGCGCGGCGGGCTCGAAGCCGGGGCGGGCCTGGCCCATCCGCCGGCGGAGCTCCTCGTCGTCATGCCGGGCGGCGTCGATCACCACCAGGCGGCCGCCGGGCCGGAGGATCCGGGCCGCCTCGCGGAGCGCCGGGAGCGGCGCGTCGAGGTAGGCGAGGACCAGCGTCATGAGCGCGGCGTCGCAGCGGCCGGTCTCGAGCGGGAGCGCGGCAAGGTCGGCCTCGTGCAGCTCCACGTTCGGCAGGCTGGCGGTGCGCTTCCGGGCCGCGCGGAGCATGGCCGCGGACTGGTCCACCGCGACGACCCTCCGGACGCGCGGCGCGAGCTCGGCGACGAGCGCGCCGGTGCCGCAGCCGAGATCGGCGACGGTCCAGCCCGGCGGCAGGAGCGCGAGAAGCGCCTCGGTCCCGAACGCGCGGCCGTAGACCTTCGCGCGGAGCTCGTCCCATGCGCCGGCGGCGCCGGCGAAGAACCGCTGGGCGCCGTCGCGGCGGGCGCGCACCGCCTCGAGGCGGCCTTGGTCCTGCCGGACCACCGGCCACTCCTCGGTCTCTGCACGGGCGAGGAGCCAGAGCTTCCGCGCCACCGGGTCGAGCTCCGGGGCGAGCCCGTAGAAGACCTGGGTGCCCTCGCGCCGCGAGGTGAGCCAGCCGAGGTCCGAGAGGACCTTCAGGTGGCGGCTCACGGTGGACTGCGGGAGCGCCAGCACCTCCCGGAGCTCGAGCACCGACAGCTCGCCGCGCTCCAGGACGCGGAGGGCCCGGAGCCGGGTCGGGTCCGCGAGGCCGCCCATCCACCCGAGCAGGGCGTCGGGCGAGCGGGCGGGGTGCTGGGGAGCGGCTTGAGGCATTCGTCTATCCGGATGGACGGATATATGCCGTGCCGTGCGACCCGTCAACGGCGGCGAGACGAACGGCCCGACACCCGGCACCCTGGGTGGGGCGCAGCCCCCGCGAGCAAATAGCTCCGCCCGCTGGAGCAGCTCCGCCCGCCCGTAGAGCTGACGATTCATCACATCTCGGACCACCGCGACCGTCGCCGCAGGGACGCTCGTCTGTGTTGGCGAGCGGGGAAGGGGCTCTAGAAGAGGGGGACGGCCGGGGCGTGGCCGCAGGGGCGAGACGTCGCCGCGGGGATCGGCCACCAAGAAGCCTGCGTCGCGACGGCGGCGATGGGGTCCGGCCAGCCGGAGGCTTCGGGAGGCGCTCCGCCGCGCCCGACGGTCACGTCGGCCCGGTCAGGGCCGCGGCGGGAACTTCGGAGCGCGCACCCGCCGAGCCGCCGTCGCGGCGACCCGTCGCCGCGGTGGCCTTGGAGGCCGGCGCGTACCTGTCCATCCATGCATCGCCGAAGATCTTCCGTGCGGCGAGCAAGTTGTGCCGAGCGCAGAGGAGGCGAACGTTCTCGGTCGTCGACTTCCCGCCGAGCGCCTTCGGCTGGATGTGGTCGTACTGGAGACGGTGGCGCGAGCCGCAGACGCCGCCGTTCTCGAGAGCCCACCGACAGCAGCCGCCGTCCCGCACCCACACCGCCCGCTTCACCTCCGCCGGGATGTGGTCCGGTCTCGACGGCCGCTTCTCGCGCCGCGGCTTCTCGACCAGGCCCTTCCGCTTCTTGGCCCGGTCGAGCAGGAGATCGAGCGCGGCCTCGAGGATCACCTCGGTGCTCGCCCCCGGGTGTGAATGCGAGAGGGCATTCTGTGCCTCGGCAACCTTCGCCTCGAACCGCTTCGTGACGGTGAGGTGCATCCGACGGAGGTCGGCGGTGAGCGGCTCGAAGGTCGGCGGCTCCCTCCGGGAAACCGGGGCATTCACGGTCCGTGCGGCCACTTTGGCATCGACGAGTTCTGCCGGCGAACCGGGCGCAATGACGCGGGCGGTCGCCCGCGCGCCGAGCTCGAGCGCTGCGGCGGGTTCGGGGTCATGAGCCGGCGGCGGCGCCGCGATGCGAACAGTCGTCACGACCTCCCGGCGCGGCGGCCGCTCCACCGGCTTCAGCTCAGCGACGACCGCCCGCGCCTCCTGCTTCGAGAGGTGGAGGAACCGGGGGATCACCCCGTCCCGGTTCTCCGGCGTGAGCACCTGGGCGAGCTCGCCGACGGTGGAGAGGCACAGCTTGCCGTCCTCGAGCGGCTCGACCAGCTCGGGGAAGCGCTGGATGAGCTCGGCGGCGGTCTTCCGGTAGAAGGCCGCGCTCTTCGACAGCCCGAGCTCCCGGTTCAGGTAGGTGAAGAGGCTCGGGTAGCCGAGCTCGAGCCACAGCCGCTTCGCGTCGAAGCCGGCCAGGGCGACGAGGAAGGCCGCCATCGCGTGGTGCTCGCGGCGGAGGAGCTCGGAGAGGCGGATCGAGGAGTCGCGGGCGTTCATGCGGGCATCGTCTCACGCGTATTCTCACCCTCCGGAAACGCTCGGATTCGAGCACTGGCGCGAGAATTGGCGAGCCGCCTCGCGCCGGGGTTCGGACGCCGCTCGCGACGCGCAACGCGCGCGGAGCGCTGCGGGAGAGGCGTCCTCGCGTGGGCGCGACGCGCGATCCGCGAAAGCGCCGGAGACGTGTCAACCGCCCGACGCGATCGGTTGGGTTCCCCCGAACGCGCCCGCATCCGCGTCTCGCGCCGGGAGCTCGTCGTCATTGCGACGCAGGCTTCTTGGTAGCCGATCCACGCGGTCGACGTTTCCCCACCGCGGACCCGCCTCGGCCGGCCGGCGGGGCGGGGGCGCAGCCCCCGTCAGAAATGAAACCCGAACCCGAACAGGACGGTCTGCAGGCCGAGGAGCGACAACCCCCCCAGCGCGACGCCCAGCACGACGAACACGAACGGCACGTACACGAGCGCGCGGACCCAGGTCGAGCTCCACGAGACGTGGTGCAGCACCGGCAGCAGGAGGAACCCGAGCGCGAGCCCGAGGAAGGAGATCTGGAAGGTCGCGAGGCAGCTCAGCGCGAAGCCGACCCCGCAGAGGACCTCGAAGGCCTGGACCGCGAGGTGATCGGGATGGCTCCCGGCGAGCAGCGCGGCCGCGCTCGCCCGGAGGCGCGCGGCGACCGACGCGGGACGAAGCCCGGCGCGGGGTGCGCCCCGGTCGGCGGTGACGTGGAACACCGCCCGGCCGGTCAGGAGGTAGCAGACGACGCCCACCGCCGAGAGCGGGCCGAGCGTGCCGTACGCCGCCGTGCTCTGGCCGAGGAAGCGGACGAGCGTGAGCGGCTTCCGCCACAGGTCGAGGACGAAGCAGAGCACCGGGGCGAACAGGGTGAGGAGCGTGATCGCGAAGAGGTCTGCGCCCGCGAGCGACTGCAATCGCCCGCCGAGCACGGTCGTGGGGACCACCAGCTCGGTCCCCCCGAGCGCGATCGTGAGCGCCGCGCGCTGCCCGAACAGCGCCGTGAGGACCACGTTGGCGTCGATGACGAACAGGAAGTACAGCAGCGAGAGCGGCAGGTTCACCGTCGGGAACAGGACGTCGAGCTTCTCGACGATCGGGATGTTGCGCGACCGGAGCACCCGTCCCATCTCGCGGGAGAGGAGCTCGCAGGTGCCGCGCGTCCACTTCATGTGCCGGATCCGGAACGCGCGCACCGTCTCGGGGAAGTCCTCGTAGCAGACCACGTCCTCGGCGAAGCGGCCGCGCCAGCCTCGCTCCCGGGCGCGGAGGGCGAAGGCGAGGTCCTCGCTCACGAGCTCCGGGAAGCCGCCCGCCGCGACCCACGCCTCCCGGCGCACGAGCGCGCCGTGGCCGAGGAGCATCACGAAGCCGTAAGCGTTGCGGAGCGGCTGGTACCAGCGCCAGTGGATGCCGATGCCGACGCCGAGGGACCTCGCGAGCGCGCCGGGCGCGGCGGGGTTGCAGGCGTGGTTCGCCTGCACGAACCCGCAGGACGGGTCCGCGAGCAGCCGCGGCGCGAGGCGCCGGAGGAAGTCCGGTGGCAGGATCTCGTCCGCGTCGGCGAGCGCGAAGACCGGCTCCTGCGCCACGCCGTCGAGGGCATGGTTGAGGTTCCCCGCCTTGAAGCCGCGCCGGTCCCGCCGCCGGACGACGCGCACCCGGCGCGGAGCGCCGGCCGCGAACGCGTCGACCCGGGCGCGGTACGCCGGGTCGGAGCTGTCGTCGAGGAGGTACACCGTGAACCGGGGGTAGTCCTGCTCGAGGCACGACCGCGCGCTCGCCTCCACGAAGTCGTTGCAGGTCGTGTAGAGCACGGCGACGGCGGGCAGCTCGGCCGAGGGGAGCGCCGGCGGCGGCGGCGCGGCGCGGCGGCGATGGCGGATCGCGAACAGCACGACGGCCACGTTGAAGAACCCGTGGAGCCACGCGAGCTCGGTGAACGCGACGAAGAACGCCAGCGCACACCACTCGAGCGGGGTCTCCGCCGCGGCGAGGCACGCGGCGAGCCTCGGGTGGAACCACGCGAGCGCGAGGGACCAGGCCGCGAAGATGGACGCGTACAGCGCCGGGCTCGGCGCGGCGGCGGCGCGCGCGGCGTCGCTCGTCCGCGGCGCAGCGTCCGCGCCCGGGCCCCGCTCCTCCGCGAGCTCCGGCACGGCGGCCACCGCCGCCGCCCCGCGACCCGACCTCACCGCGGCCCTCCCGCCGAGACCGTGAGTCCGAGCGCGTAGACCGTCACCGCGGATCCGGCCGGGGGCCGCTCGTGGGTGAGCAGGAGCTGCGCCCGGACGTGCCCGCCCACCGGGAGGACGGCGCGGAAGAAGCCGGACGCGAGGTCGCCCTCGACCGTCCCGCCGAAGGCCCGGCCCGCGGCGACGCCGCCGCCGATCTCCGCGTGGGAGCGCGACTCCGCGACGATCGAGAGGGCACCGCGGACCTCGTTCTCGCCCGCGACACCGCTCCGGCCCCAGTAGGCCGCGGGCTCGATCCGGACGTAGGACCCGGCCGCGAGCGAAACGCCGGCGTGGGCCCCCGCCTCGACGAGCCCGTCCTCACGCGGCCCGGCCCAGCCGCCGAGCCGCACCGCAGAGCGCTGGCCGACCCCGACGACCTGCTCGCCGCGGAGGAGTCCTTGCGCGATCCCGCCGGGCAGGTCCCGGTAGCCCACCTCGAGCCGCGTCACGTTCCGGTCGCCCCAGCCCAGCAGGCCACCCAGGTACGCGGCCGGCACGTGCTCGTTGCGGCGCGCGAGGTCCGCGTTGTCGAGGCTCAGCGTGTCGTCGTACTGCGCCCAGACGCGGAGGCCGTCCGCCGGCTCGATGGCGAGCTCCGCGAAACGGACGCCCGCCTCCTCCGGGGCGTCCGCGCGCGTGGTGATGCCGCCGAGGACCGTCGCCTCGACGCGGGTCCGGACCTCCGTCGCGTCGAGCCCGGCCCGCGCGTCGGCGCGCCCGGGCTCGAGCGCGAGGGCCTGCTCGAAGGCGGCGCGCGCCTCGGCCCGGTGGCCCTCGGCGTAGAGCGCCTGCCCGAAGGCGACCTGCAGCTCGGCGCTGTCGGGCCGCGTCCGCGCGAGGACGTCGAATTGCCGGGCCGCCTCGCCGGGCTGGCCGCGCCAGAGCGCGACGTAGGCGAGCCCCTTCGCCGCGTCGAGCGTGCCGGGCTCCACCTCCAGCGCGCGCCGGAAGGTCCACTCCGCCGTCTCGAGGTCGCCGGACCAGGCGAGGGTGTAGGCGAGGCCGGTGAGGGCGGTGAGATCGCCCGGCCTCGCCACGAGCACGTCGTTGAAGTCGGCGCGCGCCTCGGCGTACTTGCCCTGGTGGGCGCGGACCTGCGCGCGCTCGAGCAGGACGTCGAGGCGGGCGGGCTCGATCGTGAGGAGCGCGTCGAGCATCCGCTCCGCGTCCTCGTTCCGGCCCTCCGCCGCGATCCGGCGGGCCGCTTCCAGCTCCGCGCCGCGCGGGCGCAGCGGGGGCACGGGCGCGGTCGCCGGCTTCGTCCCGTGGGTCGTCCGGCCTCGCTCCGCGCCCGGCGCGCGGCCGCGATCGCCGCGCGCGCCCGCGGCTGGAGCGCTCGCGGCCTGAGCGCCCGGGGCCGCAGCGCTGGCGGGATCGCCGCCGGTGGCCCTCGACGCCGGAGCCCCCGCGAGCAGGACCGCGAGCGCGGCCGTCCACGCATTCGTCCGTCGCATGCCCCGCCCCCCCGAGCAGCGCGCGATCCGGTGGGCGACGAGTGCCCGCCGGCTCCCTCGCCGATCGACCCGCGCAGGCATCGAACGTACACCCGCACGCAAGCGCGGACGGACGACCTAGGAGGTGCGAGACGAAAGGAGCGGCTCCGCCCGGGCGGCACCGGGCGGGTGCGGCACGAGAGCGCGCGGAGCCCGGGAACGCGAAAGGGCCCGCCCGTCTCCGGGCGAGCCCTCGCGTGTGGAGCCGGTACGAACGCCTACCCGGCGGCGCGGACCTTCGCGAGGCCCGCCGCGTCCGCGAGGGCCTCCTTCTTGTCCGTCTGCTCCCAGGTGAACGACTTCTCGGTCCGACCGAAGTGGCCGTACGCGGCGGTCTTCTCGTAGATCGGTCGGAGCAGGTCGAGGCCCTCGATGATCTGCCGCGGCTGGAGCCCGAACACCTCGCGGACGGCGCGGGCGATCTTCTCCTCCGGGACGACGGCGGTGCCGAAGGTCTCGACCATCACCGAGACCGGATCCGCCACGCCGATGGCGTACGCCACCTGGACCTCGCAGCGCTTCGCGAGCCCGGCCGCGACCACGTTCTTCGCGATGTGGCGGCCCATGTACGCCGCCGAGCGGTCCACCTTCGACGGATCCTTCCCGGAGAAGGCGCCGCCGCCGTGGCGGCCCATGCCGCCGTAGGTGTCGACGATGATCTTCCGGCCGGTGACGCCCGTGTCGCCCATGGGGCCGCCGATGACGAACCGGCCGGTCGGGTTGATGAAGATCTTGGTCTTCTTGTCGATGAGCTTCTTCGGGAGCGCCTTCGCGATCACCAGCTCCTTGATGGCCTCGTGGAGCTTCTTGTTCGAGACCTCCTCGGCGTGCTGGGTGGAGACGACCACCGTGTCGATGCGGGAGACCTTCCCGTCCCGGTACTCGACGGAGACCTGGCTCTTGCCGTCCGGGCGCAGGAAGTCGAGGCCGGCGCGGCGGGCCTTCGCGAGCTGCCGCGTGACGGCGTGCGCGTACTGGATGGGCGCCGGCATCAGCTCCGGCGTCTCGTCGCATGCATACCCGAACATCATGCCCTGATCGCCCGCGCCGCCCGTGTCGACGCCCTGGCCGATGTCGGGCGACTGCTGATCGACGGCGACGAGCACCCCGCACGTGTTCCCGTCGAAGCCCATCTCGCCCGCGGTGTACCCGATGCGCTTCACGACCTCGCGGGCGAGCTTCGGGTAGTCGACCTTGGCCTTGGTCGTGATCTCGCCCGCGATCATCACGTACCCGGTCTTGAGGAGCGTCTCGCACGCCACCCGGCCCTTCGGATCCTGGCGAAGGACCGCGTCGAGCACGGCGTCCGAGATCTGGTCCGCCATCTTGTCGGGGTGGCCCTCGGTCACGGATTCCGACGTGAAGAGGTAGTCGCTCATCGGCATGTTCGGGGTTCTCCTCGGGGGGACGGCGAAGGTACGCGCGCGGCGCGCACAGTGTCAATATCGCGGACGGCCTGCTGATTCCTCCGCCGGATCGGAGGGTGGCGCGGCGCCCGCGGCGGCGCCTGCTCGCCCGCCCGCCATCCAGGAGGAGCCGCTCCCGCCCGTCTGCCGCCACCGGGCGAGGGCCTAGCCCGACACCGGGCCGACCGCCGCCTCCTGCTCGACGAGCCCCGGGAACCGGCGCGCCATCTCCTCGCGGACCTCGCGCTCGATGTCGTCGGCGAACGTCATCCCGAGGATCCGGTCGAGGAGCACGCGGCCGTCGGACGCCTTCGCGGCCCGGATGATCCGCTTCACGACGGGGATCGACGGGCCGTTCATCGAGAGCTCCGTGACGCCGAGCCCGAGCAGGACCAGCGCGTTCACGGGCTCGCCCGCCATCTCGCCGCACATCGAGACCGGGACGTTCGCGGAGCGGGCCGCGTCGCAGATCGTCCGGAGCGTCCGGAGCACCGCGAGGTGCAGCGGCTTGTAGAGGTAGGCGACGTCCTTGTTCTGCCGGTCGATCCCGATCGTGTACTGGATGAGGTCGTTCGTCCCGATGCTGAAGAAGTCGCACTCGCGGGCGAGGCGGTCCGCGATCATCGCGGCCGAGGGCAGCTCGATCATGATCCCGACCGGCACGTCCTTCATCGGGACCCGCTGCTCGCGGAGCTCCTCGCGCGCCTCCTCGAGCGCCCGGCGCGCCGCGCGGAGCTCCGCGACGCCGGAGATCATGGGGAACATGATCTTGAGGTTCCCGTGCACCGAGGCGCGGAGCAGCGCCCGGAGCTGCGCCTTGAACATCTCCGGCTGGCGGAGGCAGTAGCGGATCGCGCGGAGCCCGAGCGCCGGGTTCTCGGCCGCGATCCGCATGCCCGCCGGGAGCTTGTCCCCGCCGAGGTCGAAGGTGCGGATGGTCACCGGCCTCGGCGCGAGCCCCTCGAGGATCCGCCGGTAGTTCTGGTAGTGCTCCTCCTCGCTGGGCAGGTCGCCCCGGGCCATGAAGAGGAACTCGGTCCGGTAGAGCCCGACCGCCTCGCCGCCGTGGGCGAGGAGGCTCGGCACCTCCTCGGCGAACTCGATGTTGCCCGCGAGCCGGATCGGCACGTCGTCGAGCGTGCGGGCGGGGAGATCGCGGGTCCGGAGGAGCTCCTTCTCCTCCTTCAGCCGCCGCGCGCGCGCCGCCTCGTACCCGGTGAGCTCCTCCGGCGACGGGTTGATGACGACGACCCCGCGGCCGCCGTCCACCACCACCCAGTCGCCGCGGTCGACGCAGGACGTGGCCCGGCCGGTGCCCACGACCGCCGGGACCTCGAGGGCGCGGGCGACGATGGCCGTGTGGGAGGTCTTCGCGCCCGCGTCCGTGACGAAGGCCGCGACCTTCCGCTGGTGCAGCAGGAGCGCGGTGTCGGCGGGCGAGAGGTCGTGCGCGACGATGATCGCGCCCTCCGGCGGCACCTCGTCGACGTCCGGCGCCTGGCCGAGGAGGTTCTTGATGACGCGCTCGCCCACGAAGTCGATGTCGGCCCGCCGCTCCTTGAAGTACTCGTCGGCGTGCTCGTGGAAGGCGCCCTTGATCTTCCGGAGGGCCCGCTTCACCGCCCACTCCGCGTTGAGCCGCTCCTCCCGGATGAGCCGCTGCGCCTCCTGGACGAGCATCTCGTCCTTTAGCATCATCCGGTGCATGTCGATGATGGCGGTGTGCTCGGCGCCGCCGAGCGCCTCCGCCTGCGCGACCTTCCCGCGCACGTCCTCGAGCTGGAGATCGGAGATCTCGAGCGCGGTCCGGAGGCGCCCCACCTCGTTGTCGATCTCCTCGGCTCCGAGCCGGCGCTTCGGGGTCCGGACCCTGCGGCGCTCGATGGTCCAGCAGCGCCCGATCGCGATGCCGGGCGACGCGGCGAGGCCGACGAGGATGGTCCCGGAACCGGTCGTCATTTCTCCCCGAAGCCGCTCTCGATCACCTTCGCGAGCGCCGCGAGCGCGGTCTCGGCGTCCTCGCCCTCGCAGGATACCGTGATCTGCGACCCCTTGGCGGCGGCGAGGGTGAGCACGCCCATGATGCTCTTCCCGTTCACCTGCATCCCGTCCTTCTCGACGTGGATCTCCGAGCGGTAGCGATTGGCCGTCTGGACGAGCTGCGCCGCGGCGCGGGCGTGCAGCCCGAGCTGATTCACGATCGTGAAGTTGCGCTCGACTCGGGCCATCCCTAGCTGCTCCCGTGCAGGTGGCCGAGGAGGAGGCCCGCACCGAACCCCATGAGCGTCGCCACGTACGCGGTGGGGAGGAGCCTTGCGCCCTTCGCGAGCGCGGCGTAGCCCGCGGCCGCGGCGATCGCGACGAGGGCGGCGGCGGCGGGGCCCGAGACGACCCCGGCGCGGAGGAGGAACACGGCCGCGGACGCGCCGCAGAGCCCGGCCCCCGCCGCCCGCAGGCGGTCCGCCAGGGCGGGCAGGGAGAGGCGGCCGATGGTCGCGACGAGCTGGTCGCCCCGGAGGTACCCGGCGCGGAACAGGCCGACCCGGAGGGCGAGGTGGATCGCGTTGTAGACCGCGAGCGCCGCGACGATCGCCGGCGCGCCGAAGAGGAGCGCCCCGAGCGCCGCGAGCGCGCCGAAGAACGGGCGGAGCGCGGTCCAGAAGAAGCCGTCGCCGAGCGCGGCGAGCGGGCCCTGCAGCGTCGCCTTGTAGGCGAGCGGACCGCGCTCCGGCTCGGCGCCGGAGGCGACGCGCTCCTCGTGGTGGATCGCCCCGCCGACGATCGCCGCCGCCATGTACGGGTGGCAGTTGAAGAAGCCGAGGTGGCGCCGGAGGGCCTCCTCGCGCCGGATGGGGTCGGCGTAGAGCGCGCGGAGCGCCGGATCGATCGCGTAGGCGAATCCGAGGTTCTGCATCCCGCGCCGGTTCCAGCTCGCCTGGAGGAAGAGGCAGCGCCAGAACACGCGCACGAGCGTGCCGGCGGGGACCTTCGCGGGCGCGAGCGCTGCCGCGGCCTCGGTCACCGGAGCCTCCCGACGGCGAGACCGGCGGCGGCCACCACGGCGCCCGCGGCGAAGAACCAGCGCGGCGCCGCCCGCGCCCGGAGCGCCTTCGCGCCGGACGCGCACGCGAACGCCGCGAACGCGAAGAACCCGACCTGGAGCGGCCCCGCCGCGTCCGGCGCGGCGCGCAAGAGCGGCGGAATGACGACCGCCGCGACGGCGGCCGCCAGCGGCGCGAGCACCGCCGCGATCGCGAAGGGGGCCGCGAGGCCGTAGAGGTTGCAGCGGACCGCCTCGCGGAGGTGGTGGCCCGCGAGGGCGGCCTCGGCGTGCAGCGCGATCCGCTCGTTCCAGCCCTCGACGAGCCGGTCGGCCTTCCGGCCGAGGAGCGCGACCGGCGCGGCGACGAGCACCGCGAGGATCCCGATCTCCGGGGTGACGCCCGCGCCGAGCGCGCGCCCGGCGAGGACCGCGCCTCCGGTGATCGCGGCGGTGCCGAGCGCCTCGTGCACCGGGAGCGCCGCACCGAGGTTCACCGCGCCGAGCCAGAACAGCTCGAGCGGTGGCGCGAGGAGGAGCCCGCCCGCCGCGTCCCCGAGCGCCCACCCCGCGACGGGCGCGAGCGCGATCGGCCGCGAGAGCATCGCCTGCAAGAACCCCTTTCGCTCCACCGCAGCCAGCCCGGCGACGAGCCCTAGGACGAGATAGCCCAAGCTCGATGAGTCTAACCTATCGGGCCGCGGCGTACCGGCGTTCGATGTCCTCCATCCCGGCGGGGGGCTCGGACGGGATCGCCCGCGCCTCCACGTCGAACCCTTCGGCGGCGAGGGCCCGCAGGGCGGCCACGTCGTCCCCGGACAGGAACACGGAGGGCGTGACCTGCTTCCGGCCGGGGCCGAAGTGCACGTTCCCGAGATTCACCTTCGGAGCGAGCGCCGGGGTGAGCCCGGCCGCCCGCGCCCGCGCGAGGCCGGCGACGTCGCGGACGAGCACGAGCACCTTCACCCGCCCCGTCCCGAGCGCGGCGAAGTCCACCCCCGCGACCGGCAGGATGCGGACCGGCAGCTCCGGCGGGACGCACAGCGTCATGGCGGCCTTGGCGAGGTCGCTCGCCGCCGCCTCGTCGTCGGCGACGACCACCTGGTCGATCCCGAGGCGAGGGACCCAGGCCTCGAGGATCTGCCCGTGGAGGAGCCGGTTGTCGACGCGGACGAGGGAGATCACTGGAGTGTGACGCGGGGGTGCGCCCCCGGATTCAAGCCGACCCGCGTCAGGATCGGGAGCTCCGGGCGCGGGTCCGCAGGAGCTCCGAGGCGAGCGTGATGTTCTTCTGGCCGTACCCGGTGACGAGCTCGGCGGCGGCCTGGAGGGAGACGTTCTCGGCCCGCGCGGTCGCGAGCTTCAGGATCATCGGCAGGTTCACGCCCGTGACCACCTCGAGCTTCTCGTCGAGGAAGGTGAGGGCGAGGTTCGCCGGGGTACCGCCGAACATGTCGGTGAGGACGAGGACCCCGTCGCCCGTGTCGGCGCGCTTCACGGCCTCTGCGAGCCGCGACCGCGCATCCTCCATCGAGGACCCGGCGTGGATCGACACCGGCTCGCACTGCTCCAGGCGGCCCACGATGCCCTCCGCCGTGGCGAGCAGCTCCTCCGCGAGCCTTCCGTGCGTGGCGACGACGAGTCCGACCATGTCCGTTGTCCGTCCTGGATCCGCTCGCGACCGGCCGCGAGCGCGCGCGTACCATAGCCGTCGCGCGCCCTCGCGGCCACAGTCCTCTGTCCGGCTGCGCTATTCCTTCTCCACGTCGCGGTGCCAGAGCCGCACGGGCTGGCCGCCCGCCTCGAGGCGCTCGGAGAGCGCCCCGGCGATCGCCACGGACCGGTGCTTGCCCCCCGTGCAGCCGATCGCGATCGTGAGGTAGCTCTTGCCCTCGGTCCGGTACCGGGGCAGCAGGAACCCGCACAGCTCGGCGACGCGGTCCAGGAACGCCTTCGCGTCCGCCTGGCCGAGGACGAACGAGGCGACGCGCGGATCCGTCCCGGGGAACGGCTTCAGCTCGGGGATGAAGAACGGATTGGGCAGGAACCGCACGTCGAGCACCAGGTCCGCGTGGGTCGGGATCCCGAACCGGTAGCCGAAGGAGACCACCGTCACCCCGAGCTTCGCGCCCTCGCCCGCGACGAACCGGCGCCCCACGAGCCGCTTCAGCTCGTGGACGTTCAGCGTGGTCGTGTCGATCACCTCGTCCGCGATGGCCTTCAGGTCGGCGAGCGCGAGGCGCTCCGTGGCGATCCCGTCGGGCACCGTGCCGCCCTCCCCGGCGAGCGGGTGCCGCCGGCGGGTCTCGGAGTAGCGGCGGACGAGCGACTCGTCGGACGCATCGAGGAAGATCACCTCGACGTCCGCGCCCTGCTGGCGGAGCTCCTGGATGACGCGCGGCGCCTCCACGAGGAACCGGCCCTCGCGCGCGTCCACGACGAGCGCGATGCGCGAGACCTCGCCGGCGGTGTGGCCGGAAAGCTCGAGGAGCTTCTCGAGGAAGACGATGGGGAGGTTGTCGACGCAGTAGAAGCCGGCGTCCTCGAGCGCGCGCAGGGCGGTCGACTTCCCCGAGCCCGACACCCCGGTGAGGATCACCACCTGCGGACCGCCACGAGCGGTTTCGGTCATTCGACGTCGAGCTCGCCGACCCGCCCGCCCGGAGCGAGGGCGATGGCGCGGTTGAGCCGCTCCTGGAACTCGCGGGCCGAGTGGTGGCCCTGGAGCTTGAGCAGGTGGTTACGGGCCGCGACCTCGACGATCGTGGTCATGTTGCGGCCGGGGCGGACCGGCACGATCAGCATCGGGATCTCGACGTCGAGGATCCGGAACTTCTTCTCCTCGACGCCGAGGCGATCGTACTCGACGTGCGGATCCCACTCGACCAGCTCGAGGACGATCTCGATCTTCTTGCGCTCGCGGATCGACGCGACGCCGAAGAGGTCCTTGATGTTGATGATGCCGAGCCCGCGGATCTCCATGTGGTGCTTGATGATCTCGGAGCCCGCCCCGACGACCGAGTCGGGCGTCCGCCGCTTCACGTCGACGATGTCGTCGGCGACGAGGCGGTGACCCCGCATCACGAGGTCGAGGGCGATCTCGCTCTTGCCGATGCCGGACTTGCCGAGGAGCAGGATCCCGACGCCGAACACGTCCAGGAGCACGCCATGCATGGACGTCTGCGCGGTCAGGATGTCCTCGAGGCAGTTCTGGACGGACTCGATGAAGTTCGAGGAGAGATGGGTCGTGCGGAGCAGCGGCACGCCCGCTTCGTCCGCCACGGCGCTCATCTCCGGCGGCACCTCGAGCCCCTTCGTCACGACGAGGCAGGCGATGTCCTGCGAGAAGAAGTTGCGGAGGACCGCGACCGCCCGCTCCCGCGGCAGCGTCCCGAGGTAGCTCATCTCCGTGTTGCCGAACACCTGCACCCGCTCCTTGTGCAGGTACTCGGTGAACCCCGCGAGCACGAGCCCGGGCTTCTGGATCCGGGACGAGCTGATGCGCCGCGAGAGCCCTTGCTTGCCCGCGACCAGCGTGAGCCGGAGGTCGAACTTCGAGTCGTCGAGGAGGGCCCCGACGCGGATGGCATCCATGCCGGACGGAGTGTAACCCAGCGAAACCCGGCCCCGCTACCTCGCCGAGCGCTCGCGGCGCAGGTGGTCGCCCGCGGCCCGCCGGGCCGCCAGCGGAGGGGCGCCGCGGCTTCGCCGGCCGGCCCGGCCGGGCGTCCAGGGCCGGGCCCGCCCCGCCGCCCGTCACCGCCGCGGCGCCGGCCGCGGGGCGACGGGGCCGCGCATCGCGGCGCCATTCACGGTGGGTGATCGAGCGCGGGTGCGATCCCGCGCCGGTCAGCGGCCGGCGCGAGGAGCGCCTCATCGAGGTCGCCGGCCGGACGCGGCGGGGGCGCGCGGCGCGGCGACCGTCCACCCCTACGGGGGCATGCCCGGAGACCCGGACCCGCACGCTCGCGTTGACGCTATGCTCCCCGGGTCACTAGATTGCCGCGCCGATGCAGCTCGAGCTCCTCTACCACGGTAACTGCTTCGACGGCTGCGCATCGGCGGCCCTCTTCGCCCGTTTCTTCCGCGAGCGCGAGGGGACGCGCCTCTCCGAGATCTCCTTCCGCCCCCTGCACCATCAGCAGGGAGATCCGTTCCCGAAGGACGCGTTCGCGGCGGACGTGACCGCCTGCGTGGATTTCCGGTTCTCGCCGCGGCTTCACTGGTGGTTCGACCACCACGCGAGCGCGTTCCCCGCCCCGGAGGACCGAGCGGCGTTCGAGCGGGACACCTCCGGCCAGAAGTTCTGGGACCCGACCGCCCCGAGCTGCACCGGGTTCATCGCCCGGACGCTCGCCGATCGCTTCGCCTGGCGCGCCGACGACCTCGCCGAGCTGGTGGCGTGGGCCGACGTCATCGACGCGGCGCGCTTCGACTCGGCCCAGACCGCGGTCCGCCTCGAGCAGCCGGCGCTCAAGATCATGACGCTGCTCGAGGCGACGAAGGATCCCTCCGTGCCCACCCGCCTCATCGAGGCGATGCAGCACCGGTCGCTCTCCGAGATCGCGGCGGAGCCCTGGGTGTCCGGCCCCCTCGGGCCCATCCTCGAGCGGCACCGGTCGAACATCGACGTCGTGCGCAGGCACGCGCGGGTGAGCGACGGGGTGGTCGAGGTCGACCTCGGCGACACCGCCGTCGAGGGCGCGAACAAGTTCATCGCGTACGACCTGTTCCCGGACGCGCGGTACACCGTCGTCGTCACGAAGGACGCGAAGAAGACCAAGATCTCGGTCGGCTCGAACCCCTGGGCCCGCGAGAAGCGCACCCACGACATCTCGAAGCTCTGCGAGCGCTACGGCGGCGGCGGCCATCCGGTCGTCGGCGCGGTGTCGCTCGGCCCCGACCAGCTCGCCGAGGCCCGCCGCATCGCGCGGGAGATCGCGGGCGCCCTGCGCACGCCATGACTCCCGGCCAGTACATCCTCGTCGTCGACGACGACGACGACTTCCGCGAGGCCCTCTCCGAGGTGCTCACCGAGGCCGGCTACCCGGTCCAGAAGGCGGAGAACGGCGAGGTCGCGCTCGGCAAGGTCTCCGAGGAGGCGCCCGGCATCGTCCTCCTCGACCTCAAGATGCCGGTGCTCGACGGCTGGGGCGTGATGGAGCGGATGCGCGGCGACGCGAAGAGCGCCGCGGTCCCCATCCTCATCCTCTCCGCGTACGGCTTCGAGTGGGAGGCCGAGCTCCTCGGCGCCCAGGGCTACATCCCGAAGTCGGTGGGGATGGACGAGATCCTCGAGCGCGTCCGGAAGGCGGCGGGACCGCCGCCGTTACGGCACTGACGAGCAGGCGCCGTGAACCGTGGCCGTGCCCGTACACGTGCCCGATCGCCCGTGCCCGTGACCCAGCTCCCGTGGCCCGTGGCCCCTGCCGCGTGAGACGTGCTTCGTCGAGCAACTTCCGGTGCCGGGCCACGGGCCACGGGCCACGGGAAGCGGGTGACGGAGAACGGAGAAGCCGGGCACGTTTACGGGCACGTTTACGGCGCACGGGCCCCGCGCCTACAGCTCGAACACCCTGAACCGCTTGTCGTCCATCAGCTTCCGGATGAGCGGCATCGCCACGTTGTAGACGGGGATCCCCTTCGGCGTCTTCCCCTCGAGCGTGCCGTGGTGGGCGTGGCCGTGGAACACCGCGACGGCGCCGAACGCCTCGCACGGCGCCGCGAGGCGGGTCGTCCCGAGGTACGGCCGGAGCTGCAGGTCCTCCCCCGCGACGGTGTCCGCGATCGGCGCGTAGTGCATGAGGACGATCTTCTTCTCGACCTCGAGCTGCGCGAGGGCCGCCTCGAGCTTCAAGGACTCGTTCACGGCCTCCTGGACGAACGCCTTGATCACCGGCTCGCCGAACGCCTGCAGCATCGCCTTGTCGAACCCGCCGGCGAAGCCCTTCACCCCGGCGATGCCGAGGCGGTGGTCGAAGACGGCGTGATCGCCGTCGAGCACGGTCACCTTCGCCTCGCCGAGGATCCGGACGATCTCCTTCACCACCCCGCCCTCGAAGTCGTGGTTCCCGAGCACGGCGGCGCACGGGACGCGCAGGCCCGTCAGCACCTCCGCGAGCGTCTTCACCTCGTCGACGAGGCCGTGATCGGTCAGATCTCCGGCGAGGACGAGGCCCTCCGCCTCGCCGTTCACCATCTTCACGAGCTCGCGGAAGCGACCGTGCTGGTCCTGCCGGCAGTGGAGATCAGCCACCGCGGCCAGGCGGAACGTCCCGTTCGCCGCCATCGATCGCGCCCCTCCCGGGCTCCCGCTCGACCTCGTCCCAGCGCCGCCCGTCGTGGAGGCCGAGCTCCTCGAGGTCGTGGCGATACTGGACGCGCGACATGAGCGGCCCACGGCAGAGCGGCAGCGGGTGGTCGCCCGCCCGGACGTTCTCCCGCTGCCGTCGCACGAGCTCCTCGACGAGCCAGTCCGGCACGACCGACCGCGAGGCCGGGTACGCGAACTGGAACAGCAGCAGGTGCGAGAAGAGGACCTCCCAGTACCGATCGAAGCGCGCGAGGAGGCGCTCCCAGTCCATGGTCCCCCCGCAGGCGTGCAGCAGGTGGTTCACGTCGGCGCCATCGTATCGCTCGCGCTCGAGCACGAAGCTCTTCGACCAGATCATCTCCTCGGGCGGCGCGAGCAGGACCTGCACGTCCATCACCCGGCCCGTCCGCGCGTTCTCGAACCAGAGGTCGTCGACCACCGCGACGCCGTTGCCGGACGAGAAGATGAGGTCGACGAACCACTCGCCCTGCCACGCCTTGCCGATCCAGCCCGGGTCGGTGATCTCGGTGCGGAAACCCGCCCTCTCGAGCACCGCGAACGCCTCGTCGAGATCGCGCTCGCGCAGGAAGAGGTCGAGGTCCTTCGTGTCCCGGAAGATGCCGGTGTACTCGAAGAACGCGTACGCGCCCGCCACCATGAACGGGACCCGTGAGGCGGCGAGCGCCCGGAGCGCCGTCGCCCTCGCGTCCAGCTCCTCCTGGCTCCGCTCCCTGCCGACGGACCTCGGGGCGAGGTCCTCGGTCGCACGTTCGCCCGCGCTCATGCGGAGAACTTGGGGCTCGCCGCGACCGGGCGCAAAGGCGGGGCGCCGTTGCCGGGCCGGCGGGCGCGCCCGCAGGTTGCGGTGTCGCCCTGCTGGACGACGGGAGGAGCATCGGATGTCGAGGATCGGGATCGCGGTCGCGGCGGGGTGCCTCGCGCTCGCCGCCTGCCGCAAGCAGGGCGGCGAGGCGGGCGGGCAGCGGCCGCAGGGCGGCACGCAGGAGGTGACCGGCACCGTGGCGCGCGCGGACGAGACGCGGCTCGTCATCCGGGCGCCCGACCGGCCGGACGTCACGCTGCGCGTGAGCGATCGGACGACGGTGAAGGTGGACGGGCAGCCGGCGTCGATCGACCGGCTCGAGGAGGGCACGTCGGTGCGCGCCTCGTTCCAGACGGGCCACGGCGGGCGCCCGACCGCGATCACGGTGGAGGCGCAGAGCCCGCTCGAGAAGGGCGGCACGACGGGCGGCGCGCACGCGCGGACGGAGAGCGGCGCGCACGGCGGCACCGGCTCCTCGCCCGCGGGCGACGGGCCGAACATGGGCCCGAACGCGCCCTTCGCGGGGCCGAAGCGCGGGAAGTGACGATCAGTCGTCGTCGTCCGGCGCCCGGTCGCCGCCACGGCGGAGCGTCCGGGCCGGGCCGGCGAGATCGGCGCGCGTGACGGTGTTCTCGCCGAAGCGATCGGCGAGCGCGTCGAGCGCCGCGTTGAGCTTCCGGCGTCGCGTCTCCTCGGGCGGCCGCGGGACGACGTCGGCGGCGAAGAGCCCGAGCTGCCCGCGCTCCTCGCCCCCGGCGAAGTCCGAGACCGAGATGCCGGTGAGCCGGACCGGCCGGGCGAGGTCGATGCGCTCGAGCTGCGCGCGCGCCGCCTCGTAGATCGCCCGGTCGTCGTCGGTCGGCTGCGGGAGCGTCACGCGCCGGGTGACGAGCTCGAAGTCCGCGTACTTCACCTTCAGGGTGACGACGTGGCCCTCGAGCGAGGCGGCGCGGAGCCGCCGCCCGACCCGCGCCGCCTGCGAGAGCAGCTCGCGCTCGAGCGCCACACGGCCGACGAGATCCTCTCCGAACGTGTCCTCGGCGCCGACGGACTTCGCCGCCTCGTCGGGCACGACCTCGCGCGGGTCGTCGCCCATCGCGAGCGCGCGGAGCCCGCGGGCGTGCGAGGCGCCGATCGCCGCCGCGAGCGCCGCCTCGGGCATGCGGGCCAGGTCGCCGATGGTCGCGACGCCGATCTTCCGGAGCGCCGCCTCGGTGACGTGGCCGACGCCCCAGAGGCGACCGACGGGGAGCGGCGCGAGGAACGCGGCGACGCCGCCCGCGGGGACCTCGACGAGGCCGTCGGGCTTGCCGAGGTCGGTCGCGATCTTCGCGGCCATCTTCACGTCCGCGATCCCGGCGGACACCGCGAGGCCGCACTCGTTCCGCACCGCGGCCTTGATGGCGCGGGCGATGTCCGCGCCGGCGCCGTGCAGCGCGCGGCTGGCCGTGACGTCGAGGAAGGCCTCGTCGAGCGAGAGCGGCTCGACGAGCGGCGTGTAGCGCCGGTAGATGCCGAACACCTGATCGGACAGCGCCCCGTACCGGTCGAAGCGCGGCGGGAGGTAGACGCCGTCCGGGCAGAGTCGCCGCGCGCGCGCGGTGGGCATCGCGGAGCGGACACCGAACCGGCGCGCCTCGTAGCTCGCGGCGCAGACGACGCCGCGGCGGCCCGTCCCCCCCACGATCACGGGACATCCGCGCAGGCGCGGGTCGTCCAGCTGCTCGACCGACGCGTAGAACGCGTCCAGGTCGAGGTGGACGATGGTCCGGGGACCGGGCGCGGGCATCGCATCCTCTATAGAGCGCCGCTCCGTCAGGCCCAACGGGGATGAAGCGACGCTTGACCCGCGTCAACCGAAACGATAAGTGCTTTCTCATGGACGGCTCGGTCGCCAGCAGGAGGGTCGGCCCGCCACGTCCCGGGATCGCGGAGCGGATCTGGGACGCAGCGCGCTCGGAGTTCTCGAAGCGCGGCTACCACGGCGCGCGGGTGCAGGGGATCGCGCGCGGCGCCTCCTGCAACGTCGCCCTCATCTATCGCCACTGGGCGTCGAAGCGCGCCCTCTACCTCGACATCCTCCGCTCGGTCTGGCTGTCCGCCGCGAACGAGATCTCCCGGCTCGTCGAGGACGGCGGGAGCGGGCCGCAGTCCGTCATCGGCGCCTACCTCGACGCGATGATGCGGGATCCGATGGGCGCGCAGATGCTCGTGCGCGAGTACCTCGACGGCGCGCCGTACCTCTCGCAGCTCACGACCGCGGAGCCGGCGCTGCTCGATCCGGTCCGCCGCGCCGCGGCGGTCGTCGCCGCCGGCGCGAACGACGGCGCGCGCGTCGACCCCGTGCTCACCGTCGTGACGGTCGGCGGCCTCGCCGCGCTCGTCGCTTCCGCGCAGGAGGCCGTCCGGCCGTTCGTGGCCGAGCCGCTCCCGCCGGAGGCGTGGCGGACGCACGTCCTCGACCTGCTCTCGCACGGCCTCGTCGGCGGGCGCGCCGACGGCGCCGCGAACGGCGCTCGCTGAGCTCGCGGCGCCGGCGCGCGCGGTGGACGCTTCACCGCCGCCCGGTTCGAGCATAGTCTCCGCTCGCATGAAGACCGACGTGGTGGTTGTGGGCGCCGGCCTGCAGGGCTCGGCGGTCGCGCTCCGCCTGGCTCAGGCCGGCAAGAAGGTCACCGTGCTCGAGCGCGCCATCCCCGGCGCCGAGGCGTCGAGCGCGGCGGGGGGGATCCTCTCGCCGGGAGTCGAGGCGGTCGAGCCTGGACCGTTCTACGCGCTGTGCGCCGCCTCGCTCGCCCGGTACGCGGCGTTCGCGCGCGAGGTCGAGGCGGCGAGCGGGCTCTGGGTCGGCTACCGCGGGGGCGGCACGCTCGAGGTCGCGTTCGACGACGCCCACGCGAAGGTCCTCGCCGGCCGCGCCGAGAAGCTCGACAAGGCAGGCCTCCCTGTGACCGTCCTCGACGATCGCGAGGTGCGCAGGCTCGAGCCGGGCCTCTCCCCCGCGGCGCGCGGCGCGCTCCACTTCGAGGACGAGGCGTCGCTCGATCCGCGCCTGCTCGGGCGCGCCGTCTACATCGCCGCCGCGCGCGCCGGCGCCACCTTCCTCACCGGCCGCGTGCGCCGGATCCTGCACGAGGGCGGCCGCGCCGCCGGCGTCGACCACGAGGCCGGCCGCATCGACGCGGACGCGGTGGTCCTCGCGGCGGGCAGCTGGAGCCTGCAGGTGGAGGGACACGGGCTCCCGCCCGGCGCGGTCCGCCCGGTGCGCGGCCAGATCGCCGTGGTCGAGACGCGCCCGCCGCTCCTCGCGCGCGTCGTGTTCTCGGGCAACGGCTACGTCGTCCCGCGCGCCGACGGCCGGATCCTGTGCGGCTCGACGATGGAGGAGGTCGGCTTCGAGAAGGCGGTCACCGCGGGCGGGCTCCGGCACGTCCTCGACGTGGCGCTCGAGATCGCACCCGCCCTCGCCGACGCTCCCGTCGTCGAGACCTGGTCGAACTTCCGCCCGGCGAGCCCCGATGGCGAGCCGATCCTCGGGGCCGGCACCGTGCCCGGCCTCTTCTACGCCACGGGCCACACGCGGAACGGGATCCTGCTCGCGCCCATCACCGCGGACGCCGTCACCGCGGCCGTGCTCGGGAAGGCGCCGCCGGTCGACCTCTCCCCGTTCTCGCCGGCGCGGCTGGGCGCCGGGCGGCCGCCGCGCGCGCACTGACGGTCGCAGGGAGGGGCCCCGGGAAGCAGGACGGCCCTGCCGGCGGGGCGGCACGCCCAGTGGACGTTGCCCGGTCGCTCCGCCGCGCCAACGTTTCCGGGCGGCATGCCCGGCGCGCCCGACCTGCGCGCGGTCCAGGACCGCATCTTCGACCGGCTCGCGCGGGGCCAGCTCCTCGTCCTCGTCGGCGCCGGCGCCTCCCGATGGGCGGGGCTGCCCTCCTGGCGTGAGGCGGTCTGCGCCCTCGCCGAGGACCTCGTCCCCGCGCTCCGCAAGAAGGTGCCGGGCGTCCGCGAGCGGTTCGCGCCGCCGTCGCCGCGCGACCGGATCCCGGTCGAGGCGCTCATGCGGATCCCGGAGGCCCACCGGTATCTCCGGGGCGAGGCGCGGCTCGTGGAGAAGCTCGCGGAGCTCTTCGACACGTCGCGGATCGACCCCGCCCGCCTCCCGCTCCAGCGGCTCCTCGTCCGCCTCTCGGCGTTCGTGCCGGCCATCTACACGACCAACTTCGACGACCTGCTCGAGAAGACCTTCACCTGGGCCGGGAGGCCGTGCCAGGTCGTCGCGGGCGCGGAGGACATGCACCGCTGGCGGTTCGACCGGGTGAACGGGCGGTTCGTGCCCCGGTTCCCGATCTACAAGCTCCACGGCACGCTCGGCCGGCCCGGGACGCTCGTGGTGAGCGAGTCCGATTTCCAGCGCAGGTCCGACCTCGCCTCGAACCCGATCGACCTGCGGTTCTGCTCCGACGTCGTCGGCCGCGAGCTCCTCCTCGTGGGGTACGGCTTCGCCGATCCGAACCTGCGGTGGATCTGGACCAAGCTGCGCGACCTCGAGGTGCTCCCGGTCGCCTGGTTCCTCGAGCTCGGCGCGTCGACGGACCTCGAGCTCGCCACGTTCGAGCTCGATCGCATCGTGCGCGTCGACCTCGAGGCCTCGGACCCGGACCACCCGCCCGAGCTCCTCGCCTTCCTCGAGGGGCTCGCCGCGCGGTGCGAGGCGGAGCTCGGCGCCTGAGGGCGGCCGACCTCCTCTCCTCTCCCCCGCCGAAGGTGCCCCCGTCTGGCGTGCCCGTCTCGCCCATGGCAAGCTCGCCCCGATGGTTCGGCCGCTCCGCCGCGCGGCGGGCCTCCTGCTCGCCGCGGCCTGCACCCGCTCCCCGACGCCCGCCCGCGCGCCCGCGGAGGCCCCCGCGCAGGCAACGGCCCCGGCGGCGCGGACCACGGCGCCCGCGGTCGCGAGCCTCATCCGCCCCAGCAGCCCCGGGCAGCCCCCGCGCCAGAGCGAAGGCGTCCGCCCGCGCCCATCGCCGTGCCTCCCGGACGAGCCGTACGCCGCGCCGTCCGCGCTCTCCGAGGAGGCGCTCGACGCCCTCGACGGCGGCGACTCCGAGCACGCGCTCGGTTGCGCGGACGAGGCCCTCCGGATCGCGCCGCGCCTCGTCTCGGCGCTCGCCGCGCGCGGCGGCGCCCTCGCCGCCTCCGGCAAGCTCGACGACGCCCGGCTCGCCTTCGCGCGCGCCCTCGCCATCGATCCCGACGATCCGCGGGCGCTCCTCGGCGCCGCCGAGCTGTACGTGCGGCGCCTCGGCGGCGCGCGCGACGCGCTCGAGGCGGGGCTCGAGTACGCCGTGCGCGGCGCGCGCGCGGCCGGCCGCCCACCGCACAAGGCCGGCGAGCTCGCCGCGCGCCTCGAGCTGCTCGCCGGCATCGCCGAGAACGACCTGGGCCGGAGCCACCTCGCCCTCGGCCACCTCGACCGCGCCGTCGCGGGGCGCCCCGAGGACGCCGATGCGGTCTACGAGCGGGGCGTCGCGCTGTTCGAGCTCTGCCGCTTCGACGAGGCGCAGCGGGCGTTCGAGCGCGCGCTCGCGCTCGCACCGGACGACGCGTGGACGCTGCACCAGCTCGGGCTCCTCGCGGAGCGGCGGGGCGACGCGAAGCGGGCCGACGCCCTCCTCGCGAAGGCGCGCGCGCTCGCGCCCGCGGACTTCAAGCCGGAGCTCGCCCTCGACGAGAAGGCGTTTCGCGCCGAGGTCGAGGCCGCCGTCGCCGCGCTGCCCGAGCCCGAGCGGAAGGCGCTCGCCCTGGCGCCGGTGGAGATCCAGGACCTGCCCGCGCCGGACGACCTCCTCGCGGTGGATCCGCCGCTCTCGCCGTCGATCCTCGGCCTGTATCGCGGCCCCGCCGAGGACGAGCCCTGCACGACCGCGGACGGGCCGCGCTGCCGGTCCATCGTGTTCTACCGGAAGAACCTGGTGCGCTTCGCCCGCGACCGGGGCGAGCTCACCGATCAGGTGCGCGTCACGCTGCTCCACGAGCTCGGGCACCTGCACGGCGAGAGCGACGACGAGCTCCGCGATCGCGGGCTCGAGTAGCTCCCGCCCGGCGCCTCGTCAGCTGCGGTCGGAGCCGGGCCCCTCGTCCTCGCGGACGTGGACCGCGTCCACCTCCGGCGGCTCGGGCGGCTCGGGCTCGGAGAGGTTCGCGAGGTCGTCGTCGGGGCCGGGGAGGTCGCCCCCCGAGTCCATCCCGAGCGGCGTCGGCGCGGCCCCGCCCACGTTCGACATCGGGACGAGCTTCTCGTCGTCCTCCTCGAGGAGCTCGCGGGTCAGGCGCTCGGTGGGGCGTGCGGTGGGCTCGCCCCCGTCCGGCGCGAAGTCGTCATCCGTCAAGCGTCGGCGCGGCATGCCGTGAACCTGGCCACTTCGGGCCCGGGACGGCAATGCCTCAAGCGCCGAGCGTGCGGTAGAGCGCCTCGTAACGTCCGGCGCTCCGCTCCCAGCTGTTGTCCTCCGCCATCCCGCGGAGGACGAGGCCGCCGAAGGCGCGCCGATCGCGGTACACGTCGAGCGCGCGCCGCACCGCGAGCGTCAGCGCGTGGGGCGAGTACTCCGTGAACTTGAAGCCGGTCCCGGCGTTCCAGCCGTCGTAGTCCACGACCGTGTCCTCGAGCCCGCCGACGGCCCGCACCGCCGGCACCGTGCCATAGCGGAGCGAGTACATCTGGTTCAGCCCGCACGGCTCGAACTTGGAGGGCATGAGGAAGACGTCCGCGCCCGCCTCGATGCGGTGCGCGAGCCCCTCGTCGAACCCGATCCGTGCCGCCATCCGATCCGGCCGGTCCCGCGCGGCGCGCGCGAACGCCGCCTCGTACCGCTTGTCGCCGCTCCCGAGGAGGACGACCTGCACGTCGTGATCGAGGATCGAGGGGAGCGCGGCCGCGACGAGGTCGATCCCCTTCTGATCCGCGAGGCGACCGACCATCGCGAGGAGCGGCACGCTCGCGCGGACGGGGAGCCCGAGCTCCTCCTGGAGCGCCGCCTTGCACACCGCCTTGCCGGCGAGGTCGTCCGCGCGGAAGTGCGCGGGGAGGTGCGGATCCGTCGCCGGATCCCACTCGTGCGTGTCGATGCCGTTCAGGATGCCGGTGAGGTCCTTCGCGCGATGGCGGAGGACCGCGTCGAGGTTCGCGCCGCCCTCGGGCGTCAGGATCTCCCGCGCGTAGGAGGGCGACACGGTCGTGAGCGCGTCCGCGAAGGTGAGCGCCGCCTTCATGAACGAGAGCTGATCCCAGAACTCCATCGCCTCGTAGCGGAACACGTCCCAGGGCAGCCCGAGCACCGGGACCACGCTCTTCGGGAAGACCCCCTGGTAGGCGAGGTTGTGGATCGTGAAGACGGTCCTCGCCGCGGACAGGGCGGGGTCCTGGCGGTGCTCGTGCCGGAGCAGGAACGGGAGGAGCCCCGTCTGCCAGTCGTTCACGTGGACGATGCGCGGCCGGAGCCGCATCGCGGAGGGGACGGCGAGGGCGGCGCGCGCGAGGTACGCGAACCGCTCGGCGTTGTCGGGGTAGTCGCCGCCGTCCTCGCCGTAGAGGCCGCGGCGCGACCCGAAGAAGTGCTCGTGCTCGACGAAGTAGACCGGCGCGCGCTCCTTCTTCACCCACAGCGTCGTCGCCTCGCCGCGCACGTGGATCGCGCGGTGGATGGGCTTGAGGCCCCACCGCACCGGATCGATGGAGCCGTACCGCGGGGTCACGACCGAGACCGCGTGGCCGCGCGCGGCGAGGGCTCGGGGCAGCGCCCCGGCGACGTCCCCGAGCCCGCCCGTCTTCGAGAACGGGGCGACCTCGGAGGCGACGAACAGGATCTCCATGCGCCTTGTTTATACGCGCCCGGGAGGATCCGGGGGGCCAGACGACGATGGGACGCGGGGGGAGCTAGCCCGCGACCTTGCGGAGGAACTCCGCGGCGTCCTCGGGCGGGACGGGGTTGATGTGGAACCCGGAGCCCCACTCGAAGCCCGCGACCTGCGTGAGCGCCGGCATCACCTCGATGTGCCAGTGGTAGCTGTGGCTCGGCGGGTCCCGGAGCGGGTTCGAGTGCACGATGAAGTTGTACGCGGGGTTCCCGAGCGCGGCGCGGAGCCTGCGGAGCGTGGTCCCGAGCGCCTGGGCGCACTGGCCGAGGCGCTCCTTCGGCTCCACCTCGTAGTTCGACTCGTGCCGCTTCGGGACGATCCAGGTCTCGAACGGGCTGCGAGGGGCCCAGGGGGCGAAGACCACGAACTCCTCGTTCTCGAAGACGAGCCGGCTCCGGTCCTTCCGCTCCTGCCCCACGATGTCGCAGAAGATGCAGCGCTCCTTGAGATCGTAGTGGCGCCGCGCGCCCTCGATCTCCTCGACGACCTGCCGCGGCACGACCGGCAGGGCGATGAGCTGCGAGTGCGCGTGCTCGAGGGAGGCGCCGGCGAGGTGGCCGTGGTTCTTGAAGAGCAGGAGGTACTTGAAGCGCAGGTCGTTGCGGAGATCGAGGACGCGCGCCTTGAACGCGAAGAGGACCTCCGTGAGATCCGCGACCGGGAGGTCCTCGAGGGCCTTGTCGTGATCGGGGCTCTCGATGATCACCTCGTGGGCGCCGATCCCGTTCATCCGGTCGTAGATCCCCTCCGCCTGCCGGTCGAGGTCGCCCTCGATCTTCAGCGCCGGGAACCGGTTCGGGACGACGCGCACCTTCCAGCCCGGCGCGTTGGCCGGCGCGAACGGCGGCCGCCCGGCCACGTAGACCTCGCGGGGCGTCTTGTCCTCGTTGCCGGCGCAGAACGGGCAGAGCGCGCCCTGGCGCGGCGCGGGCTCCCGGCCGACGTCGCTCGGCCGCCGCGCGCGCTCCGTCGCGATGATCACCCAGCGGCCGACGATGGGATCCCTGCGGAGCTCCGGCATCGCTCAGGCCTCCTGGGCGGCGGCGGGCGTGCTGGCCGCGTCGGCGCCGGCGGTCCGCACCGTCGCGCTCACGAGCGCCGCGAGCGCCATCAGCCCCGCGCCGCCCACGTACGGGGCGGCCTGCGACCAGGTCCCGAACGTCCAGGTCCCGGCCTCCGGCCCGATGATCCGGCCGAACGCCGCCGCCGACTCGCCGATCCCGAGCGTGCCGCCCTGCTCGTCCGCGCGGGCGAACCGAGAGAGGAGCGAGGACAGCGAGGGCTGCGCCAGACCGGAGCCGATGGCGAGCGGCGCCGTGGCGACGACGAGCCCGGCCACCTGGCCGGCGAAGGGGATCGCGGCGAGGCCGACGGCTTGGAGGGCCACGCCGACCACGAGCAGCCGCTTCTCGCCGAAGCGGCGGGTGAGCCGGCCGATGAGGCCGCCCTGCACCACCACGACGATCACGCCGATGTACGCGAACAGGTACCCGACGTGTTCCTGATCGATCCCGTGGCGCTTCTTCGCGAGCAACGCGTAGGTCGCCTCCATCGCGCTGAATGCGAGGACGGTGAGGAAGTAGACGAGGATCACCCGCCGGATGCCGGGCCGGCGCATCTCCTGGAAGAACGCGGTGAAGCGATTCCGGCTCGCCTCGGCGCGAACGGTCCGCTGCTCGGGCTCGGGGAGGATGAACCAGGCGGCGATGCCGTTCAGAAAGGCGAGGCCGGCGGCGGCCAGCCCGGGCGCGGACGGCGACACGTGCGAGAGCGCACTCCCCAGCGCCGGCCCGAGGACGAACCCGAGGCCGAACGCGGCGCCGATGATCCCCATCCCCTTGGCGCGCCCCTCGGGCGGGGTCACGTCAGCGACGAAGGCGCGGGCGATGGCGATATTCGCCGTCGCCGCCCCCGCGAACAGGCGCGACACGAGGAGCACCACGAAGCTCCCAGCGAGCCCGTAGATGAGGAACGCCGCGGCGGTCATGAAGATCGAGACGAGGAGGACCGGGCGGCGCCCGACCCGGTCCGAGAGCCGCCCCCAGATCGGGGCGAAGACGAACTGCATCGCCGAGTAGCCAGTCAGGAGCCAACCAATCGATTTCTCGGAGGCCCCCAGCGTCTTCGCGTACAGCGGCATCACCGGGATGACCATCCCGAAGCCGAGGAGATCGATGAAGACGATGACGAAGAGGATCGCGAGGGCGGAGCGGTTCTTCACGCGGGCGCGAGGATAACCCGTCATGGGACCCCGTGCAGGCTTTCGTTTCCCTCCCCTGGGCGCGGGACGGCGACCGCTCGCCCGCCCGGAAGGCGCCCGCGCGAGCGATACGGACGATCAGGCGACCACCCGATCGCGTCCCGCCCGCTTCGCCTCGTAGAGCCGCGCGTCGGCCCGGGCGAGGAGCGCCCCGCCGTCCGCGTCGTCCGGCGCGAGGACCGCGCAGCCGAGGGAGGCGGTGACCTGGAGCGCGGCCGGACCGGCGGTGATGGGCGCACCGGCGACCGCCCGGCGGATCCGCTCCGCGAGCTCGGCGGCCCCGGCGAGGTCCGCGCCGGGCAGCAGCGCCGCGAGCTCCTCGCCGCCGATCCGGGCGAGGAGGTCGCCCGCGCGAAGGACCGCCCGCGCCCGCGCCGCGACCTCCGCGAGCACCCGGTCTCCCGTGGCGTGGCCGTGTCCGTCGTTCACGCGCTTGAAGTGGTCGACGTCGAGGATCGCGGCCGCGAGCGGCGTGCCGGCCCGGCGGGCGCGCGCGACCTCGCGCGCGAGCGCCTCGTCGAACGCGCGGCGGTTCGCGAGGCCGGTGAGCGCGTCGCGCCGCGCCACCGCCGCGAGCGAGGCGAGCTCGCGCTCCTCGTCGTCGCCGGCACGGAGGTACCGCGCGAGACACGAGCCGAGCTGGATCCGGTCGCCCGGCGCGAGCGGCGCGCTCTCGATCTCCCGCCCGTTCACGAGCGTGCCGTTCGTGGATCCGAGGTCCACGACGCGGTGCCCGGCGCCGTCGGGGACGATGCGCGCGTGCCACCGGGAGACGTCGTCCGCGTCGAGCGGCACCTCGCAGCGCGCGTCGCGGCCGAGCACGACCTCGCCGTCGAGGGGGACGCGGAGCCCCGCCGCGGGGCCGGCGACGAGGACGAGGCAGAACGCGCCGGCGGCGGGGCGCGGCTCGCCGGGCGCACGGACGCGGGTCGGATCCTCGCGCATGGGCAAAGAGTTTACCCGGACACACCGTCCGCGAAAGCTCCCGGACGCCTAGACGCGCCAGTGAATCCGCTCGAAGTCGGGGTCCGGGACGGTGAACGCGACGAAGCCGTAGCGCGGCAGCCGCTCCACCTCGACCTCGCCGCGGAGCGCGTGCACGCAGAGCGCGACCCGGGCGCCGGGCTGCAGCTCGAGGGTGTCGAACGGCAGCGACAGCTCCGCCACCGACGCGAAGGCGACCTTCCCGACCTCCTCGCCCCGGCGTCGCCCGGGGCGCAGCTGCCCGTCCGGCGCGATGGGGAAGTCCACCCAGGTCTGCCGGTCGGCGGCGAGGATCACCACCCGCAGCTGGGTGGCGAGCTCCGCGCTCCGGCCCGGCGACTCGGCCGGATCGAGGCGCAGGTAGAGCGCCTTCAGGTCGAAGCCGTACCGGAGCAGGTGGAACGCCTGCGCGCCGCCGTACATCGAGCCGCGGTGCTGGCCAGGACGGTAGAGCCCGCTGCCCTCCCACTCGAAGTAGGTGGTCTCGCGCCCGTCCAGCGTGGGCGTGACGAGCAGGGTGGGCTCCCGGAGCGGCTTCGCCTCGACGCCGGTCGTCGTCTCCCCGCCGGCACGCTTGATGGGCGCGAGCGCCTCGGGCGGCGGGTTCGCGCCGCAGAGGAGCGCCGCGCGGATCACGTGGCCGCGGAACAGCCCGTCGAACTCGGCCGCGAGCTCGGTCGTGAAGTCCTCGCCGTACCACCAGTACCAGTCCGAGCCCTCCGCCGCGTACAGGTGCCGGCGCGCCTGCGCGAGGCGCTCGGGCGGGAGTCCGCCGGAGGCCTCCGCCTGCGCGAGCGCTTCGCGGGCGCGGCCGAGCGCCGTCCACGCCTGCCGGTCCTCCCCGTGGCCGATCCAGATCCGGTACGACGACTCGATCCACGATCCGGAGTGGATCCGCGGCACGGCCGGCCCCTCGGCGTGGAGCGTCGCCTCCGACATGGTGACGGTCTCGATCCGCTCGCTCGCCTCGAGCGCGCCGTAGAGGCCGTCGAGGAACTCCCTCCCGCTTTGCGGGTAGTGCTCCCAGGCGTTCTCGCCGTCGAGGAAGACGCCGACCGTCGCCGGCCCGCGCTGCCCGTCGCTCGCCCACGCATCGCCCACCGCGCCGACGTGCGAGAGGAAGTCCTTCACCGCCTCCCGGGGCGGGGTGCGCGCGTAGGTGAACCCGATCACGTCGGAGAGCGCGCGATCGCGGAACAGCATCGGGAGGTCGCCGCCGTTCCCCGCGGAGAACCGCCAGGGGCGGTACAGCGAGCGGAGCCGCCCGGCGTCGCTCGGGAGCGAGTGGAGGAGGACGCCCTCGTCGCTCGCCGCCCAGCGAACGCCCTCGCTCGAGAGGATCTCGAGCGCCTCCGGGGACACGGACCCCTCCGCCGGCCACATCCCCGCCGGCGCCCGGCCGAAGCGCCGCTCGTGGGACGCCATCGCCTCGCGCACGTGCCAGCGCGCGTCCTCCGGGTGCGCGAAGCGCGGGGGGAGCGGGAGCCCCGGGAGCGCCCGGCGGGCCGTGTCGGTGTCGCAGAGGAGCGGCAGGATCGGGTGGTAGTAGGGCGTCGCGGAGAGCTCGACCTGGCCGCGCTCCGAGAGCCGGCGCCAGCGCGGGACGATGTCGGCGAGGATCCGGCGCTGCGCGTCGAGGAGCGCGTCCAGGTCGGCGCGGCCGAAGTCGCGCCCCTTCTGCCGGAGCGCCGCCACGACGGGCTCGTCGGCCTCCGCGCCGAAGCCCATCCACGCCAGGTTGAAGAGCACCTGGAGGTCGGTGAGCTCGGCGTCGGAGAAGAGCGCCGCCTGCCGCGCGACGTCCACGCTCCGGAGGTCGCGGCCGCGCTTCTGGAGCAGGTCCCAGTAGCGCGGGAGCGGCTTGATGTTGGTGTCCCAGTCGACCATGAAGAAGGAGCGCAGGATGGTCTGGCGCTCCTCCGGCGCGAGGTCGGCGGCGGGGCGGACGGTCAGGTCGAGGAACCGATCCTGCGCGCGCCCCGCGACGTACTCCTCGAGCTGCTCGAGGAGGATCGGCGTGAAGTTGACGGTGCACCGGACGCCGGGGTGGCGCTCGAGGATCCACGCCATGTCGTAGTACGCCCGCGTCGCGTGCAGGCGGACCCAGGGCATGAGGAACTCGCCCGTCTCGGCGTCCCGGTACGGAGGCTGGTGCATGTGCCAGAGGAACGCGAGGCGGACGCGCTTCATCGGACGGCGACCCTAGCAACCCGGCACCGGCGCGCGCAAACGATCCCGCGCGGCCGGGGGGCGCCGCTCACCGGGCGCCCGCGAGCGCCGGCGGGTGGTGGAGCACCTGGACCACGATCCCCTCGGGCCCCGCCACGTACAGCGAGCGCGCGCCGTCGCGGTGCGTGCGGGGCCGCGCGACGATCCGCGCGCCGACCGCGTCGAGGTGCCGCTCCCAGACGTCGACGTCCTCCGCGCGCGCGACGAGCACGCCGAGGTGATCGAGGAGGCCGGGATCTTCGTCGCGGTCGACCCGGTGCAGCGCGACGTTGTCGCCGCCGCGCGTCAGGTACACGTTGTCCGGATCCGGCCGCCACTCGACGGTGTAGCCGAGCGCGCGGACGAAGAAGTCCTCCGCTGCGGCGAGGTCGCGGACGCGGAGCGCGGCGTGGCGCAGGCCGAGCGCGGGGGGAGAGGCGGGCACGCTCCGGACGTAACGCCGTCCGCGACCGGGCGCACCCCTCGTCCGTGCCCGCGGGGGCTACCTTCGCCCGCGCGGCGAGCGGGCGACGGCGCGCGGCGCCGCGGGGCGATCGGCGCGCGGCGGCGCGGGCGGCGCACCGGAGGCCGTCGAGAGGGGGCCGCCCTCGTTGCGAATCTTCCACTCCTCCCAGAGGTTCAGGACGAGCGACACGTCCGCGAGGGGCACCTTCTTCTCGAGGTGCGGGAACTCGGCGACGAACGCGTCGTGGAACTGCTGGTACCGGAGCGGAGTGAAGTACCGGAGGAGCGTCTCGCGCCCGTGCGCGTCGACGTCGAGGAACTCGATCCCCATGCCCGTGGTGAAGCCGGGGTCGTCGATCGCGACGACGTGGGCGATCTTCGAGCGGATCGGGAGCGGGCCTTCCGGCAGCGCGAGCTCCGCGTAGAGCTCGAGCCCCTCCCGGAGGAGGAACGTGGAGGCCACGAAGACGCCGCCCAGCCCGAGGTTCCGCGAGACGCAGAACGCCTCGAAGCGGAGGCCGTTCGCGCCGGGGATGAAGAGGCGGCAGGGCAGCTCGATGTCGATGCGCTCGTAGCGGCGGATCTCGCTCACACCCGGACGATATCACCTGGACGGGGGGCGAGCGAACGCCCGCCCGCCCGCCAGCTCCGAGGTCGGTGTGGCTCCTACCGCCCGCCGAAGAACTTGAGGCCCTTCGACTTGAGCTCCCCCATCTCCTTCGCGAGCCGGCCGAGCCGCTCGGTCTTGTCGGCGACCTCGCGCTGGAGGCGCGAGATCTTGCCGTCGCGCTCGGCGAGCTGCGTCGCGAACGACGCGCGCTCCGAGGTGAGCCGGCGGAGCGCCTCGGCGGCCTCGGCGGGGGTGCCCTCCGGGATGGGCGCCGCGGCCGCGGCGCGCGCGGCGGCGTCGGCGTCCGCGGCGCGCTTCACCGCGTCCGCGAGCTCCGCCTCGAGCGCCTGGAACTTCGCCGCGAGCTCGCTCCCCTCCGGCGCGTCGGCCGGCCGCCCCGCCGCCGCGGCCGCCTCGAGCCGCTCGACGTCCTTGCGCAGCGCGGCGAGCTCCGCGTTCCGCGCCGCCAGCTCCTCGCGGAGGCGCGCCACCTCGCCGGCCGAGCCGCTCGCGCCGTTCGCCTGCGCCGCCTGGAGCCGCTGCTCGATCTCGTCCTTCTCCCACCGGACCGCCTGGATCTCGAGCTCCAGCTCCGCCGCCTGAGCCTGCGCGGCGTCCGCCGCGTTCCTCGCCGCGAGCACGTCGTTCTCGAGCGCGGCGCCGCGGCGCGCGGACGCCTCCACGTCCTCGCGGAGGCGTCCGAGCTCGGCGTGCGCGCGCTCGAGCTCGTCCTGGCGCTCCTCGGCCGTGCGCGCGACGGTCCCGGCGTCCTCGAGGCGCGCCTCTGCGGCGCGCGCCGCCTCCTCCGCCCGCGCGCGCGCCTCGCCCGCGAGCCTCGCCGCGTCCTCGGCCGCGTCCACCCTGGCCCGCGCCTCCTCCGCCGCCCGGGTCGCCTCGGCCTCGCGCGCGCGCGCCGCCTCGTCGTCGCTCGCCCGGGCGCGCGCCGCCTCCTCCGCGGTCTCGAGCTGGGCCCGCGCCTCGGCGGCCATCGCCTCCGCGACGTGCAGCCGCTCCGCGTCGGCCTCGATCCGCGCGCCGAGCTCGGCGACCTGCGCCTCGAGGGCCTCGCGCGCCGCGGCGAGCTCGCGCTCCGCCACCGCGCCGCGCGCCGCCTCCGCGTCCGCGGCGCGCGTCGCGGCGGCGTCGGCCTCGGCGCGCGCCTCCGCGACGGCGGTCCGGAGCGCGTCCCGCTCCACCTCGAGATCGGCCATCGCCGCCCGGAGCGGCTCGAGCTCGCCCTCGACTCCCGCGAGCCGGGCCGCGAGCCCCTCGAGCTCGGCCCGGGCCGCCGCGAGGGCCGCGTCCGCCTCCGCCGCGGCGCGGCGGGCGTCGTCGCGCTCGGCCTCGGCGGCGGAGAGCGCGTCCGCGCGGCCCGAGGCGATCTCGTGCTCGGCGGCGAGCTCGTTCAACCGCCGCTCCGCCGCGTCGAAGGACGTCCGGGACGCGTCCGCCTCGGCGCGCGCCGCCTCGACCTCGTGCCGGAGCGCGTCGCGCTCGGCGCCGGCGTCCGCGAGCGCGATGGCGGCCCGGGCGCCGTCCGCCTCGAGGGCGGCGAGCCGGGCCTCGACCGCTGCGCGCGCGAGCGCCTCGGCCTCGACCTCCCGCGCCCGCGCGTCCGCGGCGTCCTCCAGCTCCCCGACGCGGGCCTCGGCCGACTCCGCCCGCGCCAGCGCCGCCTCGACCCCCGCGCGCGCGACCTGTGCCTCGGCCCGCGCCGCCTGGAGCGCCGCCTCGGCCTCGAGGCTCGCGCCGCGCCGCTCCGCGACGGCCGCCTCCAGCCGGGCGCGCTCCTCGTCGGCGCGCGCCACCGCCTCGCGGTGATGCGCCGCCGCCGCGCGCGCGTCGTCGAGCTCGCGCCCGCGCTGCGCGAGCGCCGCCTCGGACCGGTCGAGCGCCGCCCGCGCCTCGAAGACCTGACCCCGCTCCGACTCGAGCGCCTCCTCGAGGGCCTCGACCAGGGCCGCGAGCCGCTCCGCCTCGCGCCGGGCCTCGGCGATCTGTCCGTCGGCCGCGCCGCGCGCCCGTCGGACGTCCTCGAGCGCCGCGCGGTGCTCGTCGCGCTCGGCGCCGGCCTGGTCCCGCGCCGCGAGGGCCCCGTCCCGCTCGCGCCGGACCTCCGCGAGCGCCGCCTCGAGCCGGGCGAGCGCGTCGCGCGTCGATGCGGCGTCGGCGACCGCGGCGTCGCGCTCGCGCCGGGCGTCGAGCGCGGCCGCCTGCGCCGCCTCCCGCTCCGCCCGCGCCACGTCGCGCTCCACCGCCGCCTCGTCGCGCTGCGACGCGAACGCGTCGCGATCCGCGAGGGCCTCCGCGCGCGCCGCCCGCTCCGCCTCGGCGGCGTCGCCGGCGGCGTCCGCGCGCGCGAGCCGCGCTGCGACGCCCTCGAGGAGCGGTCGCGCCGGGAGCGCGACGACCGTGAAGCCCGAGAGCTCCGACGGCTCGTCCCCGCAGACCGCGACGTACGCGGCGGTGTCCGGCGTGCCGGCGAGCGTGCCGTCCATCGCCACGTCCGGCTCGCCCTCCGCGGCGATCCCGAAGATCCAGCCCACCGTCGCCGACTGCGCCGCGACCTCCACCAGCGGGAAGTGGTCCGACAGCGCGTTCACGAACGCCTCGTACGGCGGCGCGTCCGCGGGCGGCTCGCCGGCGAGCTCGGCGAGCCCGGCGCCGCCGGCGCCCACGGCGGTGACCAGCCGGCCCCCCGGCGAGAGGAGGCGCCGGAGCACCGCGACGCGGGCCGGGTCGGCCGCGAGCGGCGCGCCGTCGGCCACGAGGACGAGATCGAAGGTGCCGGGCCGGAGCTGCTCGGGGTCCGCTGCGCGGAACTGGACGAACGGGTGGTGGCCCGCGTCGCGGGCCGCCTCGAGGCCCTCCTCGTCCGGCTCGATGGAGAGGACCGCTGCGGCGCCTCGCTCTGCGAGGAGGAGCGCCGAGGCACCGGCGCTCACGCGCGCGGCACCGATCTCCAGCACCCGCCTTCCCTCGAGCAGCGGCTCGACGAAGCTGTAGCGCGCGAGCAGCTCGCCCGCGCCGTTCCGCGCGTGAAAGGAGATCATGGCCCGGCGATGTTACACCGGGACCGGCCGCGCGACCTCGGGCCCGCCCGGCCGGCTCGGTCCCGTATCGGCGGCGGGGGACGCGCTAACGCGCCGCGCCGGTCGGTCCCGCCGCCGCGCCGCCGTTCGTCGGGGGCGGGGTGGGGGTGGGTGCGGGTGCGCGCTGCCCCGGCTCGCGCTGCCGCGCGTTGCTCGCGCGGAGCGCGTTCATCGCGGCGTCGCGGGCGGCGTCGACGTCCTTGAGGAGCAGCTGCGCGTCCATGGCGTGCGACGACCGGGACCGCGCCGCGTCGCCGAGCTTGGCCGAGGCGTCGCGGAGCTCGTCCGTGGCGCGCTCGAGGAGCTTCTGCGCCTCGAAGTAGCCGGACTCGCCGCGCAGCGCGGCGAGGTCCTGCCGCTGCGCCTGCGAGACGCCGCCCAGGTGCTCGGCGCGATCGATGTAGGCGAGGCCGCGCTCGAGCCGGGACGGATCGCCGCTCCCGATGTCCTCCCGGGCCCAGCCGGCGAGGAGATCGTAGAGCGCCTGGTCGAGGGCGCTCCGGTCGTCGAAGGACTGCTCGGGCGGCGGCGCCTTCCCGGGCGGGAGGACGATGGGTGCGTACGCTTGCGCGAGCGCCGGATCGTTCGTCTTGAAGACCTGCCGCCCCGCCGGGAGCATGTAGCCCTTCAGCACCACGAGGCGCCCCTCGTCGGGCGCGAGGTACCACGTGCGCGCGTTGCGCTCGGACGCGAGCCACACCACCACCGCGAGGAGCGCGAGGATGAGCAGCCACGCGAGGAACCCGCCCCCGCCGCTGCGGCGCTGTTCGTCGGCCATCGAGTCGATCCTCTAGGTGCGCGGAACGCCCACGAAGGGCAGGTTCCGCATCTTCCCGTCCCAGTCCAGGCCGTAGCCGACCACGAACTCGTCGCCAATGACGAAGCCGCGGTAGTGGACGTCGATCTTCACCTGCGCCCGCGCCGGCTTCTCGAGGAGCGCCGCGATCCGGATGCTCGCCGGCCGGCGGGTCCCGAGGTTCTCGAGCAGGTACTTCATGGTGAGGCCGGTGTCGACGATGTCCTCGACGAGGAGCACGTCCTTCCCCTCGATGGGCCGGGTCAGGTCGCTCGTGATCTGCACGACCCCCGTCGACCGCGTGCCCTGGTACGAGCTGATCCCGATGAAGTCCACCGAGAGCGGCAGGTCGATGGCGCGGACGAGATCGGCGAGGAAGATGAAGCTGCCCTTCAGCACCCCGATGACGACGAGGTGCTTGCCCGCGTAGTCGCGGGTGATGGCAGCTCCCATCTCGGCGACGCGGGCCCGGAGGTCCGCCTCGGCGAGGAGGACGTCGATGGGCTGGCCGGTCCTAGACATAGGCGTTGTTCATGATCTCCCCGAAGCCGCCGCCGCCGGGGACGATGTACTGGTGCTCGTCGAGCCCGCGCTCCTCGTCCCAGCGCGTGCCGGGCACCGTCGCGAGGACGTCCGTCGGCGAGAGGCCGCGATCGAGGCGGATCGCGTAGATCCGCACGTCGGGGTGGGCCTTCGTCATCGTCCGGAGGTACTCGGGGGTGACGATGAGGTGGATGTTCACGATGCGGCGGGGCTTGCCCGGGACCTTCTTCTTGTAGGTGTCGATGGCGGTCGCGAGGGAGCCGCCCGTCGCGCCCATCGGGTCCGGGAAGAGCAGGAAGGCGTCGTCGACGTCGCCGCCGATCTTCATCCCGCCGATCCCGGCGCCCACCACCTCGTCGTTCTCGCCGAGCATGCGGCTCATGATGATGTGGTCCTGGCGGACCAGCGAGGGCTCGAGGGTCTCGTTCAGGAGGTCGTACACGAGCTGGGAGGGGACCGCGCCGGCGCGGGCGATGTTCACGGTGACCGCGCGCACGCTCCGGTCGATCACCTCGCCCTCGAAGATCGCCTGGGGCGAGCTGTCGATCATGCGCGTCGGCACCGCCACGCGGCGGCGGGGGAACTCGACGTTCAGGACCGTGCGGATGAGGTCCTCGTAGAGGAGCCGCACCAGCCGGTTGATCTCCGGCTGGCGCGTGTCCTTCGCGCACAGCGTCGCGAGCTGGCCGAGCAGGAACGGGTTCGCGATGATGTGGACGTTGTCGCCGTACCGGTGCTCGATCTCGCTCATCCGGTAGGGCACGTGGTCGTAGGAGAGGTCGCGCACGGGCCGGGAGCATAATGCTTGTCGCCCCCGCCGCCCCAGCCTAAATGAGCGGCCATGCCCGAGACCGCCTGGGAGACCCTTTCGCGCGCGATGGCCGAGATCCGCGCGCTGTCCGGCGCCTCCGCCCTGCTCCAGTGGGATCAGGAGACCTACATGCCGCCGAAGGGCTCCGGGGCCCGCGGCGACCAGCTCGCCGCGATCCAGGGCGCGCAGCACGAGCGGCTCACGGCGCCCCCGGTCGCCGAGGCGCTCGCGCGCGCCGAGGCGGAGCGGACCGCGGACCCCGATCGCGCCGCGGCGCTCCGCGTCCTCCGCTTCGATCACGACCGCGCGGCCCGGATCCCGGGAGACCTGGTCCGCGCCATCGCCCAGGCGCAGGCGGCCGGCGTGGACGCCTGGAAGGCGGCGCGCGACACCGGCGACTTCGGCCGCTTCGCCCCTGCCCTCGAGCGGCTCCTCGCGCTGCGGCGCGAGCAGGCGAGCGCGTACGGCGCCCCCGCGGGCGGCGAACCGTACGACGCCCTCCTCGAGGGCTACGAGCCCGGGATGCGGGTCGCGCGCCTCGAGCCGCTCTTCGCGCGCCTCGTGTCGTGGCTCGTGCCGCTCGTCGAGAAGGTCACCGCGCGACCGCCGCCGGACGACGCCTTCCTCCGCGGCCGGTTCGACCCCGAGCAGCAGTGGCAGTTCACGCTCGAGCTCCTCGACGCCGTGGGGTTCGACCGCGAGGCCGGGCGGCAGGACCGCTCGATCCACCCGTTCTCCCTCGGGCTCGATCCGGGCGACGTCCGGGTCACCACGCGGATCTTCGAGGACCTCCCGCTCTCGGCGATCTTCTCGACGCTCCACGAGGCCGGGCACGGGCTCTACGAGCAGCACCTGCCCGCGGAGCTCCGGCGGAGCGTCCTCTGCGCCGCGCCGTCGATGGGCCTCCACGAGTCCCAGTCGCGCCTCTGGGAGAACCTCGTCGGCCGCTCGCTCCCCTTCTGGCGCGCGTTCCTCCCGCGGCTCGCCCGCCGGTTCCCGGCGCTCGAGGGCGTCTCGCCGGAGGTCTTCTTCCGCGCGGTCAACCGCGTCGAGCGGTCGCTCGTCCGCGTCGAGGCGGACGAGGTGACCTACAACCTCCACATCGTCCTCCGGTTCGAGCTCGAGCTCGCGCTGCTACGCGGGAAGCTCGCGGTGAAGGACCTCCCCGAGGCGTGGGACGCCCGCTCCGAGCGGCTCCTCGGCGTCCGCCCCGCGGCGGCGCGCGACGGAGTGCTGCAGGACATCCACTGGGCGTGGGGCGAGCTCGGCTACTTCCCGACCTACACGCTCGGGAACCTGTACGCCGCGAGCCTGTTCGCCGCCGCCCGCCGCGGCGTGCCGGGGCTCGACGACGAGCTCGGGAAGGGCAACCTCCGCCCGCTCCTCGGCTGGCTCGCCGAGCACGTCCATCGCATCGGCCGGCGCAAGGAGGCGGAGGACATCGTGCGGGACGCGACGGGGAACGGGCTCGGCGACCGCGACTTCGAGGCGTACCTGACGGAGAAGTACGGGGCCTGATGGGCGAGCTCCCGAACCCGTAAACGTGCCCGTACACGTGCCCGGCCTTGCCGTTGCCGTGAACCGCGTCCCGTGGCCCCTGGCCCGCAACTCCGTGCCCGAGGAAGCGGTCGGGCACGGGTAAGGGCCACGGGAGGCGGGAGGCGGGCACGGGGGCGGGCACGTGTACGGCAACGGGCACGGGTGACGGTTCCGAGGTTGGACGGGTACGTCACCTCACCTCGATGACCCCCTGGAACATCCTCATCGCGCAGGAGAACCGGAGCTCGCCGGTCTTCTCCGGCGTGAGCTCGATCCGGACCTCCCGGCCGAGCGGCAGCGGCGCGTTCACACCCGCCTCGGGGATCACGAGCTCGGTCGCGCACGTCTGGTCGGTGGTCCGCGTGACCAGGAGCACGAGCTTCTCGCCCCTCCGCGCCGGGATCCTCCACGGCTCGTAGCCGTTCTTCGTGACGGTCATCCGGACCGGCTCGCCGGGCGCGGGGCCGCGGTGGCACGCGGCGACGCCGAGCGCGAGGAGCATCCCGAGCGCCGCCGGCCTCACGCGCCGCGTCCTCCCGCCGGCGACGTCGCCGCCGGCCCGCTCCCCGCGGCCGCTGCAGCGGGCCGCGCCGGCCCGAGCGCCGCGAGCACGTCCGCCAGGGGCGGGTGGTCCCCCGCCTCGGCGCTCGCGTACCGGTAGGCGATCTCCCCGTCCGGGCGGACCACGAGGACGCCGCCGAGCTGGAGCGCGTCTCCCTCCGTGCGGCCCTGGCGGAACCCGGCGCGCATCGCCCGGAGCGCGTGCAGCCAGGTCCGGCCGGAGAGGAGCGTCGCCACGACGCCGCGCCGGAACTCGAGGGCGCGGTAGGTCGCGAGCGTGGGGTCCGTGTAGAGGGGCGTGGTGAGACCGAGGTCCTCGCGGAAGGCGCGGGCGAAGTGGGGTGCACCGTTTCCGACGATCACCACCTCCGCGCCGCGGGCGTGGATCTCGTCCTTCGCGCGGTGCACCTGCACCGCCTGCTCGCGGCAGAAGAGTCAACCGAAGTGGCGGACGAAGACGAGCACGGCCGGACGATCCGCCCAGAGGCTCCGGAGCGGTACGGCGGCGCCGCGCTCGTCCAGGACCGGGAGGCTCGCGACCGCGGGATCGAGGCGCTTCATCTCGACAGCCCTCGCACTCCGGGCGCGCCGCCGCACCGGGTCTTCTGGGTGCTGCGGCGCACGCGCCCGCGTGCCGCGCGGGGCGCGGCGGCCGGTCCGGCGACGAGGACCGGCGCCGCGCCGCGGCGGTGGCTACCCCTGCGGCGACGGCTGCGCGGTCGACGACGCGGCGGGCGGCTCGCCCTGCTGCGCCGGCGCCGGCGCGGCGGCCGCGGCGCCGCCGACGACCAGCGCGGAGTCCTCGACGAACCCGGTCTTGCCGTCGGCGGTCTTCACGCGCCGGAAACCGCGGCTCGCCTGCTCGGCGCTCGTCACCGCGGCGCCGGCGGGCAGCGTCGCGAGGATGTGCGCGCCGAGATCCGGGCCGGTCCGGAGCACGACCTCGCGCGAGGTGGTCGCCGGGACCGTCGCGGCCTGGGTGGTCATCCGGACCACGGACTCCGGCGCGAAGGCGCTGCGGCAGCCGGTCACGGACAGGAGCGCGGCGAGCAGGGCCGCGCGGGCGAGGATGCTGGTCATCGTGGATGTCCTCCGAAGCGGCGCGCCAGGGTGTCCAGCGTTCGAACGCGCGCCTTCGGCACGGAGGGAGGATCCCCGCGCGGAAACGTGACGCCCCTGCCGCGGGCGGCCCGCCCCTACTCCGGCCCGAGCGTCACGCGCGGCGTCGGATCGATCCCGGTGAGCTCGGTCCAGGTGATCTCGCCGACGCGGCGGAGCGGGATCACGCGGTAGGTGCGGCTCCGCTCGACGGTCAGGTGATCGCTCCCCACCTCGCGGAGCCACCACTGCTCCGGCTGCGCGCCCGGCACCGCCACGAGGATCTGCCGGCCGATCCACGCCTCGAGCGGCCGCGTCATCGGCATCGGGCGGTAGCCCGCGTAGACCGTCTCCGGCGCGCCGCCGTCCGGCGCGGCGAGCCGCATGCCGGCGGCGAGGTGGAACGGCTGCGCGAGCGGCGCCCGCACGCGGCCGATCGGCCCGGCGGCGGCGACGATCTCGAGCTCCTCGCCGGGCGTGAGGTAGGTGAGCACGAAGGGCCCGGCGATCCCGGTGCGCGTCACGCGCCCGGACTCGTAGCCGCCCTCGGACCCCGCCGCGCTCGTCGCCTGGAAGAGGCGCGCGGCCCCGTCCTCCGGCGGCGGGCGCGACGCGGGCGCGGTGGCGCAGGCGGCGGCGGCGGCGAGGAGGAGGGCGGAGCATCGGGCGACGCGCATGTTCACCTCTCGTGTCCGCGCGCCGGAGCGCGCGCGGGCCCCCATGAAACCCCACGACCCGCCGCGGCCACAAGCGCGCCGCGCGTCCGCCGTGCTAGAGGACGGCGGTGCGCCTCGCGACGCTCGCCCCGGCCAAGGTGAACCTCGTCCTCCGCGTCGGCCCCGCCCGCGCGGACGGCTACCACGACATCCTCTCGCTGATGGTGCCGCTCGACTTCGGCGACGGCGTGGAGGTTCGCGTCTCGGCGGGGAAGGGGAAGGTCACCTGCCGCGTGCCGGGACACCCGGACCTCGACGGCCCGGGGAACCTCGCCGCGCGCGCCGCGGAGGCGTTCCGGGCGCGCTTCGGCGTCGACCGCGGGATCGCGATCCGGATCGAGAAGCGCACGCCAGTGACGGCCGGCCTCGGCGGTGGCTCGTCGGACGCCGCGGCGGTGCTCCGCTGCCTCGCGCGCGCCTTCCGGATCCGCGACGCGGCCGCGCTCGCCGAGGTGGGGCTCTCGGTCGGCTCCGACGTCCCGTTCTTCCTCGGGCCGGGCCCGGCCTGGGCGACCGGACGGGGGGAGCGGCTCCGCCCGGCGGACGTGGCGCCTCAGGATGTCGTGCTGCTCTACCCCGAGGACCCCGCGCTGGCGATCCGGGCCGGCGACGCCTACCGGTGGCTCGACGCGTCACGGCGCGGGGCGCCGACCCCGCCCCCGCTCGGGCGGCCGCGCGGCATCCGAGCGGGGTCGTTCCGGAACGATCTCCAGGAACCGTGCCTCGCCGAACGACCGGCGCTCTCGCCGCTCTTGGGGCTGCTTGTAGGGAGAGGCGCGACGAAAGCTATAATGTCGGGAAGCGGTCCGACCGTCTTCGGCCTGTTTTCCAGCCGGGGCGCAGCACGGCGGGCCGCCGCGGCGGTGACGAAGGAGGACGTGGGACCGCGCGTGCGGGTCATCGCGGCGCGGACGGTGCGACGGCAGCCGAGGGTCACGTCATGGAGATCACCGAGGTCCGCGTCTTCCCGGTCAACGAGGAGAAGCTGAAGGCGTACGTGACGATCACGCTCGACCACTGCTTCGTGGTCCGCGACCTCAAGGTGATCCACGGGAACTCCGGCCTCTTCATCGCGATGCCCGCGAAGCGCCGCAAGGACGGCACGTTCAAGGACATCGCCCACCCGCTGAACTCCGAGACCAGGGAGAGGATGGAGCGGACCATCCTCGCGGAGTACGAGCGCGAGGTGACGAAGGGTCCCGGCCCCCGGCCCACGGGGACGGATCCTCACGACGACTGACGGCGCCTCGCCGAGCGGCCCGGAGCGGCGCTCCGCTCGCCCGGGTCGACGCGCGTCGGACCCTTCCGGTATAAGGGGCGCCTTCTCGACGGTGCCGGGTCGGACCTTCGCCGGCGCCGTTCCTATTTTCGCGGCACGAGCGGAGCGCGCGACATGAACAACGGCCACCGGCCTGACTATCGGGTCTTCTCCGGCAACTCCAACCGGAAGCTCGCCGAGTCGATCTGCAGGGAGCTCGGGAGGCCGCTCGCCCGGGCGACGGTCGGGCGATTCTCCGACGGCGAGATCCAGGTCGAGATCGGCGAGAACGTCCGCGGGATGGACTCCTTCGTGATCCAGTCCACCTCGCCGGACGCGAACACGAACCTCATGGAGCTGCTCATCATGATCGACGCGCTGAAGCGCGCGTCGGCGGGCTCCATCAACGCGGTCATCCCCTATTACGGTTACGCGCGACAGGACCGGAAGAGCGCGCCGCGCGTGCCCATCACCGCGAAGCTGGTCGCCGATCTCCTCGAGGCGGCGGGCGCGACGCGCGTCATCTCGATGGACATGCACGCCGGGCAGATCCAGGGCTTCTTCAACGTGCCCTTCGATCACCTCTACGCGGCGCCGGTCCTCCTCGAGCACATGCGCAAGCGCTTCGACGGCGACTCTCAGAACGTCGTCATCGTCTCGCCCGACGCGGGCGGGGTGGAGCGCGCCCGCGCCTACTCGAAGCGGCTCGGCTCGACGCTCGGCATCGTCGACAAGCGCCGCACCAAGCCCAACGTCGCCGAGATCATGAACGTGATCGGCGAGGTGAACGGCAAGATCGCCGTGCTCCTCGACGACATGATCGACACCGCGGGCACCCTCACCCAGGCCGCGAACGCGCTCGTCGACAAGGGCGCGACCAAGGTCTACGCCTACGCGACGCACGCGGTCCTCTCGGGTCCCGCCGTCGAGCGGATCATGAAGAGCCCGATCGAGGAGGTCATCGCGACCGACACGATCCAGCTCCCGCCCGCGGCGGCGGCGTGCCCCAAGATCCGGACGCTCTCCGTCGCCGGTCTCCTCGCCGAGGCCGTCCGCCGCATCCATTCGGCGGACTCGCTCAGCTCGCTGTTCGTGTAGCGGGGTGAGCAGGGGGAGGCGCGAGCCCCCCTTTACGAGGGCGATCCGGGACCCGGGGCGATCGGCTCCGGGTTGCCCGGCACGGAATCGGGATCGACGAGCGGTGATCCCTCGCGGACCGTCGGACGCCCGGGGATCTCCTCCTCGTCCTCGGCCACCGGCGCCTGCTCGGGTGCTTCCCTGTCGAACGGCAGCTTCTTTCCGGGATCGGGGTTGGGCATTCGGTCGACCTCCTCCCCGGGAACGTTGACACGGCTCGGGTTTTCGTCTAATCACCCGCGTTCCCACAGGGTCCTTCGCAGTCCGGAGGGCCCCCACACACCACCCAGGGCCCAAGGCGGTTCAGCGCCACGGCCCCTCGCGCCCGTCCCGGACGGCGGCGAGTCCATTGGGAGGAAAGAAATGGCAGAGAACGTCCTCACTGCGGCGAAGCGCGACGGCAAGGGCAAGGGCCCGGCGCGCCGCCTCCGCTCCCAGGGCCTCATCCCCGCGGTCGTCTACGGTGGCAAGACCGAGCCGACGCACGTCTCGGTCGACCCGGCGGCGCTCCAGAAGGCGATCGAGACCCCGCACAAGCTCAACACCCTCCTCACCCTGAAGCTCGACGGCGCCGAGAAGCACGTCCTCTTCAAGGAGTACGAGGTCGACCCGGTCACGCGGCGCCTGCTGCACGCGGACTTCCTCGAGGTGAAGATGGACGAGCCGGTCCGCGTGACCGTGCCCGTCGTCACCACCGGCAAGGCGGTCGGCGTCACCGAGGGCGGCATCCTCTCGATCGCGGCCCACGACATCGTCGTCGAGGCGCTCCCGAACAAGATCCCGGTGAAGATCGACGTCGACGTCACCGAGCTCAAGATCGGCCGCTCGATCCACGTGTCGGAGCTGAAGGCGCCCGAGGGCTGCAAGTTCAAGTTCGCGACCGACTACGTGGTCGCCTTCGTCGCGGTGCCCGAGAAGGAAGAGGTCGTCGCCCCGGTGGCGGCGGTTCCGGGTGCTGCTCCGGCCGAGGGCGCTGCGGCGCCGGCGGCGGGCGCGGCTGCGGCGGCGGGCGGCGCGGCTCCGGCCGCGGGCGCGGCTGCGGCTCCGGCCGCGGGCGCGGCCAAGGGCGGCGACAAGGGCGGCAAGAAGTAGGGCCGCTCCTTGAAGCTCGTCGTAGGCCTCGGAAACCCCGGCGAAGAGTACGCCCGCACCCGCCACAACGTCGGCTTCCTCGTGGCGGACAGGCTGGCGGCGCTCGCCGGGGCGAGCTTCACCGCGAAGAAGTTCGCGGCGGAGCTCGCCGAGGCCCGCCTCGGGCCGGAGCGGGTCTGGATCATGAAGCCCCAGACCTACATGAACCACTCCGGCGAGGCGGTCGGCGCGGCGCTGCGCTTCTGGAAGCTCGGCCTCGAGGACCTCGTCGTCGTGCACGACGAGCTCGAGCTCGAACCGTTCCGGGTGCAGCTCAAGGTCGGCGGCGGGCACAGCGGGCACAACGGAGTGAAGAGCGTGAACGCCCACGTGGGCAGCCCCGAGTACGCGCGCGTGCGCGTCGGCGTGGGCCGCCCTCCCCCGCGGATGGATCCGAGCGACTACGTGCTCGGGAAGTGGGCGAAGGGCGACGACGAGGAGCTCGCGCTCTGCATCGAGCGCGCGACGGAGGCGGCCCGGCTCGCAGCCGAGCTCGGCGCCGCGAAGGCGATGAACCAGGTGAACCGCCGCGCCCGCGCGGCGGAGGGATAGAGAGAAGGGCAGCACCGAGATCCGCCGGCATGGGGCCGGCGGGCCGGAGTGAAGACTCCTCGCGGCGGGCGAACCGCCGCTACGAACCCGAGGGGAGCGACATGGCGGAAGCGAAGAATCTCGTGCGCGAGTACGAGACCATCTACCTGCTCAAGGCCGAGACGCCGGACGACCAGGTGGAAGAGATCAAGGAGCGCCTGCGCGGCGTGGTCGGCCGCGAGGGCGGGAAGGTCATCCGGTTCACGAACCAGGGCAAGCGCAAGACCGCGTTCCCGGTGTCGAAGAACGCCCGGGCGCTGTACATGCACTGCCTGTACATCGGGAAGCCCGGGCTCGTCGGCGAGTTCGAGCGCAACCTGAAGATGATCGACACGGTGACGAAGTTCCAGTCGGTGAAGCTCGCCGACGGCGTGGACTTCGACGCCCGCCAGGTCGAGGCGGACGTGAAGATCCAGCCGGTCGAGGACGAGACGAAGCCGCGCGAGGAGCGCGGCGAGTTCGTGCCTCCCGGTGAGGAGCCGTTCGAGGCCGAGGCGGCCGAAGGGCAGGAGGAATAGCCATGGCGCGTCCTGACATGGGTGGTTCCAAGATGGGCAACGGTGCGTTCGGCGGGTCGCGCCCGGGCGGCTTCGGCGGCGGTGGTGGGGGTGGCGGCGGCTACGGTGGTGGTGGCGGCGGCGGCGGGTACCGCGGCGGCGATCGCGATCGCGGCGACCGCGACGACCGCGGTGACCGCGGCGGCGACGAGGGCGGTGGGCGGCGCGGCTTCGGCCGGCGCAAGGTCTGCCGCTTCTGCGCCGACAAGGCGCTCAAGGTCGACTACAAGGACCAGGGCCAGATGAAGTACTTCCTCACCGAGCGCGGCAAGATCATCCCGCGCCGGATCAGCGGCAACTGCGCGAAGCACCAGCGCGAGGTGGCGACGGCCATCAAGCGCGGCCGCATGCTCGCGATCCTGCCGTACACCGTCGCCGGGACGTAGAAAGGAGCCCCCCGATGAAGCTCATCCTCCGTGAAGACGTGGAGAACCTCGGGAAGGGCGGCGAGGTGGTGGACGTGAAGCCCGGTTACGGGCGGAACTTCCTCCTCCCCCGCGGTCTCGCGGTCCTCGCGAACCCGAAGAACGTCCGCGAGCTCGAGCACCAGAAGTCCGTCGCCTCCGCCAAGGCCGCCAAGATGAAGGCGTCGGCCGAGGCGGTCGCGAAGCGGCTTGCCGAGACGCCGGTCACCCTCTCGCGCAAGGTCGGCGAGCAGGACAAGCTCTACGGCTCGGTGACCGCGCTCGACATCGCCGAGGCGCTCGCCTCCCGCGGCCTCCAGATCGACCGCCGCTCCATCGATCTCGCCGAGCCGCTCAAGACGACCGGCGACTTCGAGGTGCCGGTGAAGCTGCACTCCGACGTGGTCGGCAAGGCGAAGGTGAAGGTCCAGGCCGAGCCGGCGTAGTCAGCCCGCCTCGTCGTGCCTCTCGAGGGCCGGTCCCGCGCGCGGGGCCGGCCCTCTTCCGTTCTCGGCTCACGGCCCGGACAGCGGCACGAGCACGCCCGCCGGGGCGCCACGGGCGCCGATACCGTGTACGTGCGCGGCGGTCGGGCTCGCGAGGCCCGACGTGACGAGGAACCCGGTCACCTCGCCGGAGCCGTCGTCGACCGCGATGGCCGCGCCGCCGAACGCGGTGGTGGTCACCGGCGGCGTCTCCTGGGCGCCGTCGAGCGAGGCGAGCCGCGCCGCGCCGGTCCGGTCGAGCTGGCCGCGGATCTCGCCGTTCGGATGGGCCGCGGTGTGCGCGTTCACGTAGAGGTCGCCGGCGGCGAAGGCCGCTCGCACGTCGGCGGGGAGCGCCGCCGCACCGTCCGCCACGACCCAGAGGTCGGGGCCGCCCGACAGCGGCAGGACGATGGCTCCCGGCGTCCCGCGCGCCGCCTGGTGGAGGTGCGCCGCGGTGGCCGAGACGAGGCCCGAGGTGAGCGCGAACCCGCTCACCTGGCCGGTCGAGTCGTCGACGGCGAAGATGCTGCCCCCGAACGCGCTCGTCGTGACGGCCGGCGTCTCCTCCGAGCCCTCGAGCGTGGCGAGGCGGACCGTGCCGCTCCTGTCGAGCTGCCCCCGGATCTCGCCGTTCGGATGCGCCGCCGTGTGTGCGTTGAAGTAGAGGTCTCCGGCGGCGAACGCGGCGCGCTGATCCGCCGTGAGCGCCGCCGCGTCGTCCGGGACGACCCAGAGCTCGGGGCCGCCGGAGAGCGGGATGATGATCCCGCCTGGCGTGCCGCGCGCGGCGAGGTGAACGTGCGCGGCGGTGGGCGAGACCAGCCCGGACGTGATGAGGAAGCCCCGCACCTGGCCCGCGTCGTCCACCGAGAGGACGCCGGCCCCGAACGCGGACGTGGTGACGGCGGGCGTCTCCTGCGCGCCGTCCAGCGTCGCGAGCCTGATCGTCCCCGCCCGGTCGAGCTGGCCCCGGATCTCCCCGCTCCCGTGCGCGGCGGTGTGGGCGTTGACGTAGAGCTCCCCGGCGAGGAAGGCGGCGCGCTGCTCCGTCGTCAGCGTGGGGGCGGACTCCTGGACCACCCAGGTCTGGAGCGTGGTCGTCTGGGCGGGGTTCGGGTTCGTGCTCGACTTCGAGCTGCCGCATGCGAGGACGACCAGCGACGACGCGACCGCGATACGACCCCGGATCAGGCGTTTCATGCCGCTTTCGACACCCGGCGGTGCCGGCGCGGGCCGGCGCAGTTGGGGCGGTCGGCGCGACCGAGGGGGAGCGCCGCGCGGGGCCGGACGCCCGGAGGCCCATGCCGGGCGCGCAGCTCCGCGGCGCAGGGAAACGAGCGGGCGTCAGGGCGTCGGCGCGCCGGGCTCCGCCGCCGGCGCGTCCGGCGCGTCCGGCGCGCGGGCCGCGCGCAGTCGCGCGAGCCCCCGCCCGGCCTCGTCCGCGGCTGCGCCCGCCACGAGCCTCGCCGCCTCGTCCCGCGCGACCGCCGCGGCGAGCGCGAGCACGTCCCGGCGTGCCGCCGACCCCGGCACGTGGCGCGCGAACGCCGCCGCGAGATCGACGGCGGCGCGGTGCCGCCCCGCCTCGGCGAGCGCCCTCACCCGGTCCTGCACCAGGGCGCCCGACGCGCTCCCCGGCCCGAGGGCGAGGAGGACGTACCGCCCCTCGCCGTCGGCCGCCCGCACCTGGACGAGCGCCGGCGCGCCGGCCCGCGGCACGAGCGGGAGCGGCACGGCGAGGACCTCGCCCGCGCCGCCCGCGCCGGCGTCCGCCCAGCGGACCCGGTCCGCATTCCGGGGCGGCGCCAGGTCCACCTCGTCCGGCACCCACAGGCGCGCCGCGAGCGCGACGCCGGGATCCGGCACCGCGACCACGACCTGCGGCGCCTCGCCGGGCCCGCGCGCCCAGACGGCCCAGGTGTCCGGATCGTCCGTCGAGGTCTCGCCCACCGCGGCCGCGCCCTCGCCCAGCGCGTTCACCTCCGCGAGCTCGCGCCACTCCGGGTAGCGCTCCTCCCTCGCCGCGACCTTCTCGGGCGCGTCGTTCGGCTCGATCTCCTCGCCCGGGCCGGGGTCCTCGAGGCGGACCTCGAGCACGTACGGGTCCGTCGGCTTCTCCACCGGCCCCGTCGCCTCCTCGTGCCGCTCGCGGACGGTGAGGTAGTACGCGCCCTCGCCCACGGCCGCCACGAGGCGCTCCGGGCGCCCCGGGCCCCCGCGGTCCACCGAGGTGACGAGCGGCGCGGACGCGCGGCCCTCGGCTGCCGTCCGCTCGCGGTTGAGCGAGAGCGTCACGTCGAGGCCGCGGATGCCCTCGCCGGGCCGGATCCCGTGCCACTCGGCGACCAGGACCTTCCGCCCCTCGACGCGGGGGAGCTCGAGCCGGTACACGTCCGCGTCGCCGGTGGTCTCGGAGAGCTTCGCGCCGATGAAGCCGCGCACGACCGCGACGCCGCCGCCCGGCCGGCCGTCCTTCCCGGGCGGGAGCGGCAGCGGGTTCGCCTGCGCCGCGCTGTCGTTCGGCTCGTGCTCCACGCCGTCGAAGTGGTCGCTCGGCCGGAGCGCAGGGGGGAGCGCCCGTGCCACGCCGGGCGCGCGCGCCGCGAGCAGGTCGTAGACCTCCGGCCAGCGCCAGACGACGGCACCGACCGCGGCGAGGAGGAGCACCGCGGAGAGCGGCGCGGCCAGGCGGCTCCGCCGGAGCGCGGCGACCTGCCGGTCGAAGTCGCGGAAGTCCTCCCGGCGCGCGATGGCGAGCTGGCCGGTGATCTGCGGCGCGCCGGACGCCGCAGCCGCGGCCGGCCCCCGCGCGCGGGAGCCGGACGGCTCGGCGAGGGCGAGGAGCGCCGCGCGGAACGCGTCCGCGCTCTGGAAGCGGTCGTCGGGGCGCTTCTGCAGGGCGCGGTGCACCAGCTCCGCGAGCCGGCGGCTCGTCCCGGGGGCGACCTCCCCGAGCGGCGGCGGCGCGTCGTGCAGGTGCGCCGCGACCACCGCCATCGGGCTCGGCGCCACGAAGGGCGGCCGGCCGGCGACGAGCTCGTACAGGAGGCAGCCCACCGCATAGAGGTCGGCGCGCGCGTCCACCGCGTCGCCGCGGGCCTGCTCCGGCGCGAGGTAGCTCGGGGTGCCGACGATCGCGCCCGAGCTCGTGGTGGTGGCCGCGCCCTCGTCCCGGAGCTTCGCGATCCCGAAGTCGAGGACCTTCGCGAAGTCCTCCCCGGGCCGCGACTGCATCAGCATCACGTTCCCGGGCTTCACGTCGCGGTGGACGATCCCGGCGTCGTGCGCCTCGGCGAGCGACCCGAGGAGCTGCTGGGCGATCCCGACGGCGCGCGCCTCCGGGAACCGGCCCTCCTCGCGGAGCGCCGCGGCGAGGTCCTTCCCCGGGACGTACTCCATCGCGAGGTAGAACCCGCCCAGCGCCTCGATCTCGCCGAAGTCGAACACCGCGATGGTGTGCGGGTGCGAGAGGCGCGAGACGATGTGGGCCTCGGCGCGGAAGCGCGCCGCGGCGGCCGGATCCCGCGCGAAGTCGCCGCGGAGGATCTTCACCGCGAGCGCCTTGCCCATCCGGACGTGCTCGGCCTTGTAGACCGCGCCCATCCCGCCTTCGCCGAGGAGCGCGATGAGCCGGTACCGATCGGCGATCACCTGCCCGAGGAGGGCGTCCGTGCCGGTCCGCGCGGCCGCGCCGGGCCGGAGGTCCTGGCCGCACTTCGGGCAGAAGTTGAGGGCGCCCGCGCCCGGCTCGGCGAGGTAGCCGCAGCTCGGGCAGGGGGGAAGGACCTCGGGAATGGCGCTCGGCGCCGCCATCGGTCGAGCGCGAGAGTATCCGACCGCCCCGGCGCGCGAAACCCCCGGCGCCGCGGCGCCCTCGCCCGGCGAGCGTGGTACAAGGTCCGCGGCATGTTCACCTCGCTCCTCCTCGTCGCGCTCGCGGCGGCGCCGCGCCCGTTCACGGTGGACGACCTCCTCGCGCTCGAGCGCGCCGGAGATCCCGCGATCTCGCCGGACGGAGCGCTGGTCGCCTACACCGTCGCGCGCGCCGCGCCGGGGGGCGAGAAGCTCGTGTCCGCGGTCTGGGTCGTGCCCGCGAGGGGTCCTGCCGCCGCCGCCCGCCGGCTCACGTTCGGCGACGAGACGGTGGCCGCGCCGGCCTTCTCGCCCGACGGCAGGCGGATCGCGTTCCTCTCGAACCGCCGCGGCTCCGCACGGCAGGTCTTCGTGCTCGACCTCGCCGGCGGCGAGGCGGCGCAGGCGACGGACCTCCCGGGCGGCGTCTCCGAGCTGCTCTGGTCCGCCGACGGGAAGGCGCTCCTCGTCACGAGCGACGTCGACCCGGCCTGCGGCGCAGACGCCGCCTGCAATCGCCGCGCGACGGAGGCCGCCTCGAAGGCGCCCCACGCCGCGACGCGCCTCCTCTTCCGGCACTGGAACGAGTGGCGCGACCGCGTCCGCTCGCACCTCCTCGTCGTGCCCCTCGACGGCGGGGCCGTCCGCGATCTCACCCCGGGTGATCACGACGTGCCGCCGTCCGACCGCGGCGGTCGGCGGGACCTCGCGCTCTCGCCGGACGGGCAGCTCGTCTACTTCGTGAAGGTGTCGGATCCGGTCGAGGCGATCTCCACGAACGGCGACGTCTACGCGGTGCCGGTCGCAGGCGGCGAGGCTCGCCGCATCACGACGGGCGAAGGATGGGACGGCGTCCCCCGGCCCTCCCCGGACGGGAAGCGGATCGCCTGGCTCTCCATGGCGCGGGCGGGCTACGAGGCGGACCGGCTCCGGGTGATGGTCGCCGACGCGGACGGCAAGAACGCGCGCGACCTCACGGCGACGGTGGACGTCTCCGCGCAGGAGCTCTGGTGGGCCCGGGGCGGGAAGGTGCTCCGGTTCACCGCGCTCGTCGGGCCGCGGCACCAGGTGTTCGAGGTGGACGCCGCCGGCGGCTCGGTCAGGCCGATCTCTCGCCTGTCCGTGAACCTGAACGCGCTCGCGGTGGCGCGCGACGGCGAGCTCGCCGCGGCCACGGTCGACACGCTCACCGCGCCGCCCGAGATCGCGCTCGTCGCGCCGGCGCCGCGCAACGACCGCGCCCTCGCGGCGACCACGCTGACCGCCCTCGGCGCGCGCGCCCTGGAGGGGATCGCCCTCGGCTCCGTCCGGCCCCTCGAAGCGACGGGCAAGGACGGCGCGACCATCCACGGGCTCGTGGTCCTCCCGCCCGGCCATCGGGACGGCGAGCGGCACCCCGCGGTCGTGCTCGTGCACGGCGGGCCGCAGGGCGCGTGGATCGACGGCTGGAGCTTCCGCTGGAACCCGCTGCTCTACGCCGCCCGCGGCTGGACGGTCGTGCTGCCGAACCCCCGTGGCTCGACGGGCTACGGCCAGGCCTACGAGGACGCGGTCCGCAACGACTGGGGCGGGCTCCCCTACGACGACGTGATGCGGCTCACCGACGCCGCCGTCGCGGCGGGCCTCGCGGACGGCGCGCGGATGTGCGCCGCCGGCGCGAGCTACGGCGGCTACATGGTGAACTGGATCAACGGCCAGACCGATCGGTTCCGCTGCCTCGTCACCCACGCCGGCGACTTCGACACGCACGCCGCGTACTACGACACCGAGGAGCTCTGGTTCCCCGAGTGGGAGATGGGCGGCCCGGCGTACGAGAACGCGGAGGCCTACGACCGCTGGTCGCCTCGCCGGTTCGTCTCCCGCTGGAAGACGCCGACGCTCGTCACGCACGGCGAGCTGGACTTCCGGGTGACGGTCACGCAGGGCCTGTCGACCTTCACCGCCCTTCAGCGCCGGGGCATCCCCTCGAAGCTGCTCGTCTTCCCCGACGAGGGCCACTGGATCTCGAAGCCCCGGAACGCGAAGGTCTTCCACGAGGAGGTGCTCGGGTGGATCGAGCGCTTCCTCGCGGCGGGGCCCGCGCAGGCCGCGGCCGCGCCGTAACCCCCCGGAACCGCTTGTTCCCCCCGCCCCCCCTGCTATAGTCCGGACCCGCCGTGCTCAACTGGCTTCACAACATCATGTCCCGGGACCTCGCGATCGACCTCGGGACCGCGAACACCCTCATCTACATTCGCGGCATGGGCATCGTCTCGAACGAGCCCAGCGTCGTCGCGGTCCAGCAAGACGCGCGCGGCGGCCGGAAGGTCCTCGCCGTGGGCAAGGAGGCGAAGGAGATGCTCGGGCGCACGCCCGGGAACATCGTCGCCATCCGCCCGATGAAGGACGGAGTCATCGCCGACTTCGAGGTCACGGCGGCGATGCTCAAGTACTTCATCCAGACCGCGCACAACCGGAAGAGCTTCGTGAAGCCGCGCATCATCATCGGCATCCCCTCGGGGATCACCGAGGTGGAGAAGCGCGCGGTCCGCGAGGCGGCCGAGAGCGCGGGCGCCCGCGAGGTCTACCTCATCGAGCAGCCCATGGCCGCCGCCATCGGCGCGGGCCTCCCCATCACCGAGCCCTCCGGCAACATGATCGTCGACATCGGCGGCGGGACGTCCGACGTCGCGGTGATCTCCCTCGGCGGCATCGTCTACAGCCGCTCGGTGCGGGTCGCCGGCGACAAGATGGACGAGGCGATCATCCAGCACATCAAGCGCAAGTACAACCTCCTCATCGGCGAGCGCACCGCCGAGCTCATCAAGATGGGCATCGGGACCGCCTACCCGACCGAGGAGGAGCTGACGATGGACATCAAGGGCCGCGATCTCGTGGCCGGCGTCCCCCGCACGCTCACCGTCACCTCCACCGAGATCCGCGAGGCGCTCTCCGAGCCGGTGAACGGCATCGTCGAGGCGGTGAAGGTGACGCTCGAGCGGACCCCGCCCGAGCTCGCCGGCGACATCGCCGACCGCGGCATCGTCCTCGCCGGCGGCGGCGCCCTCCTCAAGAACCTCGACGTCCTCCTCCGCGAGGAGACCGGCCTCCCCGTCTTCCTCGCCGAGGACCCGCTCAGCTCCGTCGTCATCGGCGCGGGCAAGGCGCTCGAGGAGCTCGACATCCTGCGCCAGGTGACGGCCCACGCCTAGGCGCCGTCGCCGAGCTCCAAATTCCGGAAGCGACCGCGCGCCCGCCCTCCCGGCGGGCGTTCTGCTTCATGCCCATCGGAGGAGGGAGGCGAGCCGTGGCCCGCCTGTGTTTCTCTGCGGGGCGCGAAAGGTTTCGGGGGGAACGCGTGTTGTCTCCCCGTAGCCCGGCCCGCCACTCGTCCGAGGGGAAGACAAACACGTGCTGAACGCCCTACACCGGTTCCTGTCGCGCGATCTCGCCATCGACCTCGGGACCGCGAACACGCTCATCTACATCCGTGGCATGGGGATCGTCTCGAACGAGCCCAGCGTCGTCGCGGTCCAGCAGGACGCGCGCGGTGGCCGGAAGGTCCTCGCCGTGGGCAAGGAGGCGAAGGAGATGCTCGGGCGCACGCCCGGGAACATCGTCGCCATCCGCCCCATGCGCGAGGGCGTCATCGCCGACTTCGAGGTCACGGCGGCGATGCTCAAGTACTTCATCCAGTCGGCGCACAACCGGAAGAGCTTCGTGAAGCCGCGCATCATCATCGGCATCCCCTCCGGGATCACCGAGGTGGAGCGGCGCGCGGTCCGCGAGGCCGCCGAGAGCGCCGGCGCTCGCGAGGTCTACCTCATCGAGCAGCCCATGGCCGCCGCCATCGGCGCGGGCCTCCCCATCACCGAGCCCTCCGGCAACATGATCGTCGACATCGGCGGCGGGACGTCCGACGTCGCGGTGATCTCCCTCGGCGGCATCGTCTACAGCCGCTCGGTGCGGGTCGCCGGCGACAAGCTCGACGAGGCGATCGTCCAGCACGTGAAGCGGAAGTACAACCTCCTCATCGGCGAGCGCACCGCCGAGCTCATCAAGATGGGGATCGGCTCCGCGTACCCGACCGACGAGGAGCTCACGATGGACGTGAAGGGCCGCGACCTCGTGGCCGGCGTCCCCCGCACGCTCACCGTCACCTCCACCGAGATCCGCGACGCCATCGCGGAGCCGGTCCACGGCATCGTCGAGGCGGTGAAGATCGCGCTCGAGCGGACGCCGCCCGAGCTCGCCGGCGACATCGCCGACCGCGGCATCGTCCTCGCCGGCGGCGGCGCCCTCCTCAAGAACCTCGACGTCCTCCTCCGCGAGGAGACCGGCCTCCCCGTCTTCCTCGCCGAGGACCCGCTCAGCTCCGTCGTCATCGGCGCGGGCCGGGCGCTCGAGGAGCTCGACATGCTCCGGCAGGTCACGGCGGCGGCCGCGTAGGACGGCGCGCCGGCCGTCCGGGAAGCCCGTCCTTCCGTTCGTGGTTCGAGGCGATCACCACGAACGGAAGGACCTATGATGCGCGGCCATGCTCCCGGCCGCGCTCGCGCTCGCGCTCTCCGTCTCCGCCGCCCCCGACCTCCTCACCACCGCCGAGCGGACCGCGTTCGAGCGGACCGGCCGCTACGACGAGGCGGTCCGGCTCTGCCGCGCGTACCAGAAGGCCTTCCCCGGGAGGGCCCGCTGCTTCTCGTTCGGCACCACGCCGGAGGGGCGCGAGATGGTCGCGCTGGCGGCGAGCGGCGACGGCGTGCTCGACCCGGCGGGCGCCCGCGCGCGCGGCCGGCCGGTGGTCCTGTTCCAGGGCGGCATCCACGCGGGCGAGATCGACGGCAAGGACGCGGGCTTCATCGTGCTCCGCGCCCTCCTCGCGGCGAAGGGGCCGTCGCCGCTGTCGAAGGTGACGGCGGTGTTCGTCCCGGTCCTGAACGTCGACGGCCACGAGCGCTTCGGCCCGAACAACCGGCCGAACCAGCGCGGCCCCGCGGAGGCCGGCTGGCGCACGACGGCGCAGAACTACAACCTGAACCGCGACTACGTGAAGGCGGACGCGCCGGAGACCCGGGCGATCCTCGCGCTGCTCGGGGCGTGGGATCCCATCGTCTACGCCGACCTCCACGTCACCGACGGCGCGCAGTTCCAGCACGACGTCGCGGTGCTGGTGGAGCCACAGCTCGGGTACGCGGAGGCGCTCCGGACCGAGGGGAAGGCGCTCTCGGACGCGCTCCTCGCCCGGCTCTCCGCGGCGGGGCACCTGCCCGTCGATTTCTACCCGTCGTTCGTGAAGGAGGACGACCCCGCGTCCGGCTTCCACCGCGGCGTCGCGCCGCCACGGTTCGGGAACGACTACTGGGCGGCGCGGAACCGGCTCGGCATCCTCCTCGAGACCCACTCCTGGCGCCGGTACGGCGAGCGCGTGAAGACGACCGCCGACTTCCTCCGCGCCCTCCTCGACCTCGCCGCCGAGCGGGGTGCCACCTGGCGCCGCGCAGCGGACCGGGCGGACGGGGACACGGCGGCCCTCGCCGGGAAGCCGCTCGCCCTCGCCTGGACCGCCGACGAGCGCCCGGAGGCGGCGACGCCGATCCGGTTCCGCGGCTACGCGTACACGAAGCCGACCTCGCCGATCACCGGCGCGCCGGTGATCCGGTACGACGAGACGCGGCCCGAGACCTGGGCGCTCCCGCTGTACGAGCACGTGGCGCCGAGCGTCACCGTCACGCTCCCGCGCGCCGGCTGGATCGTCCCGTCCGCGCGCGCCGCGCAGGTCGGGGCGATGCTCCGGCTCCACGGCGTGCGGCTGGAGCGGCTCGCGGCGGCGCGGCCCGGCCTCGACGTCGAGGTCTTCCGCGCGACCGAGGCGAAGTTCGACGCCGAGCCGTTCGAGGGCCGCCACCGCGCGGCGGTGAGGGGGGCGTGGTCGCGCGAGCGGCGCGACGTCGGGCCGGGGTCGCTCTTCGTCCCCGTCGCGCAGCCGGCGGCGCCTCTGGCGGCCCACCTCCTCGAGCCGGCCGGCCCGGACGCGCTCGTCGCGTGGGGGTTCTTCGACACGGTGTTCGAGCGGAAGGAGTACGTCGAGCCGTACGTGCTCGAGCCGTTCGCGCGGGAGCTCCTCGCGCAAGATCCCGCCGTCCGCGCCGAGTTCGAGGCGCGCCTCGCGGATCCGGCCTTCCGCGACGATCCGAAGGCGCGGCTCGAGTTCTTCGACCGGCGCCATCCGGTGTACGACGCCGCCTACCGCGTCTACCCGGTGCTCCGGATCGACACCGCGCCGTGAGCGCGAGGCGGCGCGACTCCTCCCGATCGTGACGGCGGTCACGCCGCGTCTGGCGAACGCGCCAACGCGTCGGCTTCTCCCGACAGCGCGCGCCGCAACCTCGCGACTCCGCGTGTCCGCGCGCTGGCCGCATCCATGCAGAAGGGAGAGAGCGTGGGTGGCGCGCCGCGGTGGCGGCCCCCGAGGACCTCGAAGCTCAACGCCTCACCTCACGGAGAACGCCATGAACAAGAAGATCCCCTCCCTCGTCGGCGCCGGCATCGGTCTCGCTCTCTTCCTCGCCATCGCGCTCCTCCCCGCGCTCCTCTACGGCGGCTACGCCGGCCTGCTCCTCGCCGGCGGGATCGTCGGGACGCCGGTCGAGCCCACCTTCCTCGTGCGCGCGCTCATCGTCTTCGGGATGGTGCTCGGCGTGACGGCGGTCGGGTCGCTCTTCGCGGTGATGGGCGCGGCGGCTGGCGCGGCGGTCGGCGCCATCACCTCCGTTGCCAGCAAGCGTCCGGTCGCCCAGGAGCAGGCGGGCCGCTAGGGGGCCGGGATCCGCCACGGGCGACATGGACGCACACGAGCCCGGTCCTCACGGCCCGGGCTCGTGCCTTTCCGTCGCACCCGCGCGCGTCCGCGCATCTCCTTTCCCGCGGGACGCGATCTCACGCAAACCGTGCGATCTCCCCGCGCTTGACCGACGACAAAGCAACGAAAGAACGGGTGCTTAGAATGACGGCCTTTTTGGGCATCAGGGCACACCCGTTGCACTTCTGGACCGAGCCTATGCGAGCCACCTTCCTAGCCTTTGCGCTTCTCCTCTCCACCTCCGCCTTCGCCGAAGAGGCGAAGCTGCCGGCCGGCGCCGACAGCTGCCTCGAGTGCCACAAGAAGGGCGGCGACGGTCCCGAGTTCAAGACCGCCGACTTCCTCAAGTCCGTGCACGCCCAGAACGGCGTCGGCTGCACCGACTGCCACCAGGGCTACGCGATGGGCCCGCACGACGGCGAGGCGAAGGTCGCCCCGGCGGACGAGGCGAAGGTCGCGCGGCTCGCGAAGGCGAGCTGGGGCGAGGGCGATCACAAGGAGACGGTGAAGTCTCCCCGTGCCTACCTCGCCTGCGCGAACTGCCACGACGGCGAGGTGGCCGCGTTCTCGGGCTCGATCCACGGGAAGTGGCTCCGCGAGGACGGCAAGGTCTCCGGCCCGGTGTGCGCCTCCTGCCACGGCGAGATCCACGCCGCCCAGCCGCTCGCGAAGTTCGACCCGAAGCCGGGCACCCGCGAGGCGATCCCGGCGGATCGCCGCGCGATGGCGAAGCGGTGCGAGAGCTGCCACGGGAACGAGGAGTTCTCGAAGGCGGCCGGGCTGAACGCCGAGGCGGCGTCCACCTACCACGATTCGATCCACGGCCGGCTCGTCCGCGTCGGTAACCGGTTCGCGCCGTCCTGCACGAACTGCCACGCCGCGCCGCTCGCCGAGGGCGGGTCGCACGCGATCCTCGCCAAGACCGACCCGAAGTCGATGGTCTCGGCGCAGCGGAAGAAGGACGCCTGCGCGCGCTGCCACCAGGGCGCGTCCGACAGCTTCGCCGCCCTCATCGCCCATAAGCCCATCCAGGAGATCGGCGGGCACATCGTCCCGCACATCATCCACGTCGCCTTCTCCTGGCTCACGACGCTGACCCTCGTCTTCTTCGCGTTCCACGTCCTCATCGACTTCCTCTACGAGCTCCGCACCCGGCTCGCGGCGAAGAAGGACGGCCACGAGCACGCGGTCGACCAGGTCCGGTCGGTCATCCGCTTCGACATCCACCAGCGCTTCCAGCACTGGTTCATGCTCTCCGGCGTGATCCTGCTCGGCATCACCGGCTGGCCGCTCCGCGGCGCCGGGACGTTCGGGTCCGCCCCGCTCCTCGCGGGCAAGGACGCGGCCCCCTACTCGCAGGCGTTCATGCGGATCTTCGGCGGCGCGGAGGGCGCGGCGACGTGGCACCGCGTCGGCGCGGTCCTCATCATGATCTCCGCCGCCTACCACCTCTTCTACCTGACGTTCCTCGCGTCGAAGAAGCGGCTCCCGATGTCGATGCTCCCGCTCCCCAAGGACGCGCTCGACATGCGCGACAACATCCTCTTCATGCTCGGCGTGAAGAAGGAGCGGCCCAAGTTCGACCGGTACATGTACCTGGAGAAGTTCGACTACTGGGCGGTGTTCTGGGGCATCGTGATGATGGTCGGCACCGGGTTCGTGTTCTGGTTCCCGGCCTTCTTCGCCGCCTACGCGCCGTCGTGGCTCATCACCGCGGCGCTCATCATCCACGGCGAGGAGGCGACGCTCGCGATCCTCTTCCTCTTCGTGGTGCACTTCTACAACGTCCACCTGAAGCCCTCGATCTTCCCGATGAACTGGGCGTGGCTGAACGGCCGGATCTCGGTGGAGACGCTGAAGCACGAGCACCCGCTCGAGTACGACCGCCTCAAGCCGGACCTCGACAAGTAGCCGAGCGACCGATCGCGTGAAGACGACGGGCCGCGCCTTCGAAAGGCGCGGCCCGTTTGTTTTCGTCCGTACCGGGGCCCTCGCCCGGCGCGTGGGCTCGGGGCCCCCCGGACCCCCCGGGCGCTCGCTCCGTCCCGGCCTCGTCCGGCCGGGCCTGCGCTCGAGGCAAGTTTCGTGACCGTAGCCAGACCGATCTAGAATCGCCCGTCCATGAGACGACCGTGGTCACGGAACGCGAAGACGCTCGCGGGCGGGCTCGCCGGCCTCGCGGTGTTCGCGCTCGTGATGGGCGCCCTCCGGTTCAAGCGCTACGTCGACGAGGATCCGCGGCTCTGCGCGACGTGCCACCGCGCGAGCCCCGAGTTCGCGCTGTGGATGGGCGGCAGCCACCGGGCGGTCTCCTGCCAGAAGTGCCACCACTCCACGCCGGAGCAGGGGCTCGCGATGCTGCGCTCCTTCCTCGCCGGCAAGAAGCCGAAGGGGAAGCACGCCGACGTCGAGGTGGGCGCGTGCGCGTCCTGCCACTTCTCCCACGACCCACGCTGGCCCCAGGTCGGCGGCTCCCGCGGGCACAGGATCCACGTCGAGGAGAAGAAGATCGCCTGCGTCCGCTGCCATGCGGCGAGCATGCACGGCTTCGAGCCGGTCGCGTCGAAGTGCCAGGAGTGCCACCCGGGCCACTCCGTCGGCGTCGAGAAGATGGCGGGGCTGCACTGCTTCGCCTGCCACGAGTTCCTCACCGACGAGCCGGGCCTCCGGCCGACGCGCCGCGACTGCATGCGGTGCCACACGGCGCAGGGCATCCACGCCCCGATGAGCGGCTCGGAGGCGAAGATGGAGTGCGCCACCTGCCACAAGCCGCACCGTCCGAAGGGCCAGACCCTCGCGGCCTGCGGCGAGTGCCACACGAAGGAGGCGATGGCGAAGGGCGGGCTCCACGCGAAGGCCGTCCACGGGAGGTGCCTCGACTGCCACCGGCCCCACGTCTGGACCGCCGACGCCACGGGCTGCGCCCGCTGCCACGCGCAGGCGTCGGCGCACGCGGGCGGGAAGGACTGCCTCGCGTGCCACTCCTTCCAGGGCGCGCCGCTCCCGCGGCTGTACCCGCCGTGAGCCCGCCGTGACGCTCCGGCTCAAGCTCTTCGTCCTCATCGCTGGCGTCATCATCTTCGCGATGTCCGGCGTGACCGCCGTCGCGCTCTGGCGCGAGGTCGTCCGCGGACAGGAGCTGCTCGCGCGCGAGGGCGTGGCGCTCGCCTCGAGCGCGGCGAACGCGGCGGCGCACTGGGTCCGCCCCGACGGGGTGGACCCCGGCGGCGACCGCGCGCTCCCGATCATCGTCGACAGGCTCGTGTCCTCGGCGCGGAGCCCGCTCGGCGTGGATCGCCTCGACCGCGCCTGGATCGTGGACCGGCGCGGCAAGGTCCTCGCCTGCCTCTCCCGCACAGGAGAGCCGTGTCCCGAGGGCGTGCCGCCCTCCGAGTTCCAGACCGCCGACTGGCCGCTGCAGGCGCTCGCGCGCCTCATCCAGCCGGAGGGGATCATCGCCTCCGCCCCGATCGTCCGCCCCGGCGGCGAGCTCGTCGGCGCGGTGCGTGTCGACTTCACGCACGAGGAGGTGGTCGGCAACGCCCGGAACCTCGCCTGGGGCGCCAGCATCGTCGCGGCGTTCTGGATCTTCCTCGGCCACGTGCTGGCCGCGATCTTCATCCGGCGCGTGACGCAGCCGCTCGTGTCGCTCGCCGAGGCGGCGGAGTCGCTCGCCGAGGAGCGCGGGGTGCGGCTCGAGGAGCCGGAGGACCGGGAGCTCGCGGATCTCGTCCGCGCCTTCAACCACATGTCGGCACGCCTCGACGACCGTCGCGCCGAGAACCAGAAGCTCATCGCCGAGCTCGAGGAGCGGGTCGCCCAGAAGACGCGCGAGGTGCTCCGCGCCGATCGGCTCGCCACCCTCGGCGGCATCGCGGCCGGGTTCGCCCACGAGATCGGGAACTCGCTGAACGTGATCCGCGGGTACGCCGCGGTCACCGCCCGGGAGCTGCCCGGGGACTCGCCGCACCGCTCCGACGTCGAGGCGATCCGACGCGAGGTGGTGCGAGCCGCGGCGCTGATCGAGCGGTTCCTCGTGTTCGCGCGGGCGCGGACCGTCCAGCCGCTGGTCCAGCCGGTGGAGCCCATCCTCCGCGAGGCGGCCGAGGTGATCGGGCCGGCCGCGGCGCAGGCGAAGGTGGAGCGGACCATCGAGATCGAGCCGGGGCTCCCGGAGGTGCTCGCCGACGCCGAGCTGCTCCGGCAGGCGTTCCTGAACCTGTGCGTGAACGCGGTCCAGTCGATGGGCGAGAAGGGCGGCGGCCGGCTCACGGTCCGCGCCCGGCGCGCCCCCGACGGAGGGGTCCTCGCGGAGGTGCAGGACACCGGCCCCGGGATCCCGAAGGACGCCGCGGCCCACGTGTTCGAGCCGTTCTTCACGACGAAGGCGAACGGGACGGGCCTCGGCCTCGCGATCGTCCGCCAGGCAGCGGAGGCGCACGGCGGCACCGTCGAGGTGGAGAGCGCACCGGGCCAGGGCGCGCTCTTCCGGGTGCGGCTCCCGGCGGCGCCGGCCGCGCCCGCCGGGGCGAGCGAGCCCGCGGCCGCGGACCTGAAGGCCGGAGGCACGTGAGATCCGCATGAGCGCCCCCAAGCCCAAGCTGATGGTCGTGGACGACCTCGACAGCGCGCGCCAGATGATGAAGCGCACGCTCGCGCGGTCCTACGACGTGTTCGACTTCCCTGCCGTCGCCGAGGCGCTCCCCGCCGTCGAGCGCGCCGACTTCGACGCCATCGTGACCGACCTCCGCATGCCGGGCATCGACGGCATCGAGGGCCTCCGCCGCTTCAAGGAGAAGGTGCCGGAGATCCCGGTCATCCTCGTGACCGCCTTCGCCACCGTGGAGACGGCGGTCGAGGCGATGAAGGCGGGCGCGTTCGACTACCTCAAGAAGCCGTTCGAGCCGGAGGAGCTCGAGATCGTGGTCGCGCGCGCCGTCGAGCACGCCCGCGTGAAGAAGGAGAACGCGAAGCTCCGCTCGGCGCTCCAGGGCGCGTTCAGCGTGCACGGCATCATCGGGAAGTCCCAGGCGATGAAGGACGTCGTCTCCATGCTCGAGCGGATCGCGCCGTCGGACGTGCCGATCCTCATCGAGGGAGAGTCCGGCACCGGCAAGGACCTCCTCGCCCGCGCGGCCCACGCGCTCTCCGGGCGCGCGAGCGGGCCCTACGTCGCGCTCAACATGAGCGCGATCCCGGAGAACCTCGCGGAGTCCGAGCTCTTCGGTCACGAGAAGGGCGCCTTCACCGGCGCGGACCAGGCGCGCCCCGGGTTCTTCGCCGAGGCCGAGGGCGGCACGCTCTTCCTCGACGAGCTCGGGCTCCTGCCGGCGCCGCTCCAGCCGAAGCTCCTCCGCGTCCTCCAGGACGGCGAGTACATGCCGGTGGGCAGCCGCAAGCCCCGGAAGGCGAACGTCCGGGTCATCGCGGCGACGAACGAGGACCTCGCCCGGAACGTGAAGGCGGGGAAGTTCCGCGAGGATCTCTACTTCCGGCTCCGGGTCGTGCCGCTCCGGCTGCCGCCCCTCCGCGAGCGCCGCGAGGACGTCCCGCTGCTCGTCGAGCACCTCGTGCAGAAGCACGCGCTCCGCCTCGGGCGCCCGCCGCTCGCGCCCGACCCCGACGCGATGCGCGCGCTCCTCGATCATCCCTGGCCCGGGAACGTCCGCGAGCTCGAGCACGCGATCGAGCGCGGCCTCCTGCTCGCCCGCGGCGACGCGATCACGCTCGCGGACCTCCCGCCGGAGCTCGCGGCCCCGGCCCAGGAGGCGGCGAACGGCGGCGAGGGCCGCTACCGGAAGGCGCGCGACGTCTGGGAGAAGCGGTTCCTCGAGGACCTCCTCCGCGAGGCCGGGGGCCAGGTTGCGAAGGCGGCGGAGCTCGCGGGAGTCCACCGCTCGACCTTCTACGAGAAGCTCGCGCGCTACGGCCTCGTCGAGAAGGACGGGAAGGCGTGATGGTCCGCCGCCGGGGCGGCGCGCCGCTCCGGCTCCGCCGGGCCACGCTCGCGGACGCGGCGCTCCTCGCCCGCGTCCGGCGCGCGAGCGTCCGCGGCCTCGCGTCGGGCGCCTACTCGTCCCGCCAGATCGCGCTCTGGAGCCGCCTCGGCGCCGTCTACGACCGCTGGACCCTCGGCCCCGGCGGCGAGCGCGCGTTCGTCGCGGAGCGGTCCGGCCGCGCCGCGGGGTGGGCGGCGTTCACGCTCGGGCCGCCGGCGGAGCTGACCGCCCTCTTCGTCCGGCCGGCCGAGGCGGGCCGCGGGGTCGGGACCGCCCTCCTCGCCCGCGTGGAGGCGGAGGCGCGCCGGCGCGGGGCGGGGCGGCTCGTCGTGCAGGCGTCGCTGAACGGCGCGGCCTTCTACCGCGCGCGGGGGTTCCGGGGGACGCGCCGGATACGGGTACCGCTCCCGGACGGCGAGGGGCTCGAGGCGATCCGGATGTCGAAGCGGCTCGGGCGCGACGGCTCGCTCTAGAGCCGGCCGCAGGGCCGGCGGAACGGGCAGCGGCGGCAGCTCTCCCGCGCCTCGCTCATCGGGAACGCGTCGAGCCGCGCCAGGTTCCGTGCGGGATCGGCGAGCATCGCCTTCATCCCCTCGATCGAGGTCCGCATCGCCGTCTGGCAGCCCTCGAGCGCGGCCGGATCGGCCGCCACCGAGACCCGCTCCGCCGCCTCGCCCTCGCCGACGAGGTACACCAGCCCGGGCACGACGGCGTCCGCGGGCACGCCCCACTTCCGCTGCGCGTAGAGCGCGTAGATCCCGACCTGCGTGTGGTCGACCCCGCGCTCCTTGCCCGTCTTCCAGTCGAGCACCTGCACCCGGCCGTCTGCGTCGCGGTACGCGAAGTCGATCGCGACCCAGATCTTCGTCCCCTCGAAGTCCCAGGAGTCGAGCTCGTCCACCGTGAGCCAGCGGTCCCGCGGCGTGCGGCGAATCTCGTCGAAGGCGGCGCTCGCGTAGAATCGCCGGAGCCCGCCGTCGATGGTGGCCTCGTAGAGCTTCTTCCAGTCGGCGCCCGCGACCGGCTCGCCGTACTCGTGCTCGACGAGGCCGACGATCTTCGAGGCCTCGCGCCAGTACGCCTTCTCCCGCGAGGTGGACCACTCGGCCCGGGCGCGGGCGCGGGTCCGCTCGAGGAGCTTCTCGAGCGTCCAGAAGGTGCCGGTCACCCGCGCCGCGGAGAGCATCTGCTTCAGCGACGCGTGGACGACCGAGCCCGCCCACTGCCAGCGCGAGGAGAGCTTCTTCAGGACGTACAGCTCGCGGACCTCGGAGCCGTGCGCCGCCTCCCAGCCGCCCCAGCTGCCGTAGTACGTGTAGAAGTACGCCCGCCGGCACTCGGCGAACTTCTCGTGGCGGGACTTCGACCAGGAGAACTCGTTCTGGAGATCGGCCATGGCGGGGCGCGTGCGGCCAGGCGGCCACACGCTGCCCCGAATCTACCCCGCGGGTCCGACAGGGCGTTATGCGCGGGGAGCCTACAGCGTCTCAGTGCCCCGCCGGCGCGGTCGGCGCCGCGCCCGGATGCATCGCCGGCGGCGGCATCGCAGCCGGCGGCGGCGTGGGCCCCGGCGCGCGCGCCGGCATCGGCGGCCTGGGCGCCGCCGGCCCCTTCTTCCCGGGCGGCTCGCCCGGCGGCGGCCGCACCTCGACCGGGCCGATGGGGAGCGCCGCGAGCTGCGGCGACACCACCTCCGGCGTTCCGACGAGGACGAGCGTCGCCCGCGCCGGATCCAGGACGCGGTCGGCGACGCGGCGCACGTCCTCCGCGGTCACCTTCTTCACCGCGTCGGCGTAGCCGTTCCAGTAGTCGTCCGGGAGCCCGTACACGACGAGCTCGGCGATCCGGCCCGCGACGCCGCCCACCGTGGCGAAGTCCGCGGGGAGCGAGCGGACCAGGGCCGCCTTCGCGTCGGCGAGCTCCTCGTCCGCCACCGGCTCCTTCCGGAGCCGGTCGAGCTCCGCCAGGATCTCCTTCAGCGCGGGGCCGGTCACGTCCGCCTTCACGTTGCCGCGCACGACCGAGACGCCGGCGAGCCGTCGCGCGTCGGCGCCCGCGCCGAGCCCGTACGTGTAACCCTTCTCCTCGCGGAGGTTCCGGAACAGGCGGGACGAGGTGCCTCCGCCGAGCACCTGGAACAGCACGGTGGCCGGGACGTAGTCCTTCGAGGCGCGCTCCACGCCCGGCATGCCGAGGAGGAGCGCCGACTGGGGCGCGTCCGCCTTCTCGATGAGCACCGTCCGGTGCGGCGCCGCGAGCGGTCCCTGGCGGGGCACCGGCGAGGGGCCGCCCTTCTTCCACTTCCCGAGGGTCCGCTCCAGCACCGGCCGGAGCGCGGCCTCGGTGACGTCGCCCACGACGACCAGCTCGGCGCCGTCCGGCCGCCAGAGCCGCGCGTGGTACCGCGAGAGGTCCTCCGGCCGCGTCGCCGCGACCGAGGCCTCCGTGCCGAGCACGTAGTGCGCGTACGGGCTCCCCGACCCCCAGAAGACGTTCGTGAACGCCTTCGTGGCGACGGTCTGCGGCTGATCGCGCTGCTGCAGCAGCGTGACCTTCCGCTGATCCTGCACGCGGAGGAAGTCCTTCCGCGGGAACGCGGGGTTCATCGCCACGTCGGCGAAGATCTCGAGCAGCTTCGGGACGTGCCGTGAGAGCGATGCGCCGGAGACGAAGGCGGAGTCCTGCGTCGCGCCCGACGAGAGGCTCGCGCCGAGGAAGCCCACGTCGTCCGAGATCCGGGTGGCGCTCCGGGTCCGGGTGCCGCCCTCGGTGAGCATCGCGGCGGTGAAGCTCGCCAGCCCGGGGAGCTTCGGCGGGTCGTGGATGCCGCCCGCGTCCACGACGAGGTGGAGCGCGACGATGGGCAGCCGGTGCCGCTCGACGAGGCGGACCTTGAGGCCGTTCGCGAGCGTGAAGTGCTTCTGGGCGGGCAGCTCCAGCTCCGGCGCAGGACCGAGCTCGGGGGGGCGCGACCGGTCCGGGCCGGGCGGCGGCTGCGGGGCGGCCTGGGTCTGCTGCGTGGCCTGCGCCGGGGCGGCCTTCTGCGGCTCGGCGGGCGGCGGCGGGCGCGGCGCTGCGCAGGCGAGCGCGAGGGCGAGCGGGAGGAGGCGGAAGGTGCGGCGGGTCATCGGGCGCTCCCCTCGGCGGCGGCGGCGGCCGGCGCGGGCGCGCCGGTCTTCGGGACGACGTTCAGGACCACGCGCGCATCCTTCCGGAGGAAGGTCCTCGCGGCCTCCGACACGTCGGCGGCGGTGGCGAAGCGGTAGCGCTCGAGATCCTTCTCGAGGAACCCCGGGTCGCCGGCGCGCAGGAAGTAGTTCGCGAGCGTCGCGGCGCGCCCGCCGAAGCCACCCACCGGCTCGAGCCCGAACACCGCGCCCGCCTCTATCTTGTTCTTCGCGCGCTCGAGCTCGACCGCCGTCGGCGGCTCCTTCGCGATGCGGGCGATCTCCTCGTCGATCTCCCGCTCGAGGCGATCGAGCGGCACGCCCGGCTTCGGCGTCGCGACCACGAGGAACATCCCGGCGAGCGCCTGGCTCGACTGGCCCGCCGAGACGCTCTGCGCGATCTGCTCCTCCATGACGAGCCGCTTCACGAGGCGCGCGCTCTTGCCGTCCGTGAGGATCTGCCCGAGGAGGTCCAGGGCCGCGTCGCCCGCGGCGAAGACCTTCGGCGTCTGCCAGGCGACGTACAGCCGGGGAAGCTGCACGCGGTCCTCCATCGTGACGCGCGTCTCCTGCGCGAGCGGCTTCGGGTCCGGGAGCTGGTGGAGGGGCTTCGTCTTCCCCGGGATCCCCGCGAACCACTTCTCGACGAGCGCCCGCGTCCGCGCCGGGTCGATGTCGCCGGAGATGGAGAGGACGGCGTTCTCCGGCCCGTACCACCGCTCGAAGAAGTCGCGGACGTCCTGGAGCGTCGCCGCCTCGAGGTCCTCGTGCGAGCCGATGGTCATCCAGTGGTACGGGAACTCCGGGTTCCAGAGGTTGGAGAGGATCTTGTCGTAGGCGAGCCCGTACGGCTGCATCTCGTAGCTCTGCCGCCGCTCGTTCCGCACGACGTCGCGCTGGTTGTCGAGCTTCGCCTGGTCGAGGGTGGGGAGCAGGAACCCCATCCGCTCCGAGCCGATGAACAGCATCTGCTCGAGGGCGTTCGACGGCACCTGCTGCCAGTACACCGTCGTGTCCTGGGCCGTGGAGCCGTTCGCGTCGCCGCCCGCGGCGTCGACGAGCCGGTCCTCGAGCCCCTTCGGCAGGTGCTCGGTCCCCTGGAACATGAGGTGCTCGAACAGGTGCGCGAACCCGGTGCGGCCGGGCTTCTCGTCCTTCGAGCCGACGTCATACTGAACGTGAACGCCCACGAGCGGCGCGCCGTGATCGACGTTCAGGATCACGGTGAGCCCGTTCGCGAGCCGGAACATCTCGTAGGGGATCCTCGGCGTCTCCGTCGCGGTGGCCGCGGCGGTCGTCGCGCCGGGCGCCGGCGGGGGCGTGGAGGCCGGCCCTGCCGCGAGCGCGGCGGCGAGGGCGGTGACGAGCAAGGGACCGGAGGTCATGGCGGCCCGCGTTATAAGCCCCGCCCGTCGCGGCGTCACGTTCCGGAGCGAGCGGCCGCCCCGTCGTCCGGCCCCCCGGGAACGTCCCGTCCCTGGAGGAGCGGGAGGCCCATCACCTCCCTCTCTGCTCCGCGCGCACCCGCTCGACGCCCGGCGGCCGCCACCCCGCTCGCGGAGTGAACTACCGGGTGCGCGGCTAGGTGCTTGGGCGGACAGGGGAACCGGCGGGTGACGCCCTGAAGGCGCGCCATCCGCCCGTTGCTTCGTCAGGCTGGCGGGCTATCCTCCAATGAAGATGACGAGCACGGTCGCCGCCCCGCCGCTCCGGATCCTGGTCGCCGAGGACGACCCGGCGGTGTCCAAGCTGTACGGGGCGTATGCGCAGAGCCGCGGCCACGCCGTGACCTTCGCGCGCGACGGCGCCGAGGCCCTCGTCGCCGCGGCGACCGAGCGCCCGGACGTCATCCTGCTCGACGTCGCGATGCCGCGGCTCGACGGACGCGACGCGCTCAAGGCCCTGAAGGAGAACCCGGGCACGCGCAGCATCCCGGTGCTCGTCATCACCGCCTTCGGCGGCGATCAGGCCATGCGCGACCTGCTGCTCGAGCTCGGGGCGTGGGACGTGCTCGAGAAGCCCGTCGATCTGCAGATCGCCTTCAACAAGGCCGAGCGGCTCGTCCCGCGGTAGCGCCCCCGCTCGGGCGCCTCAGCGCGCGGACTCGATCCGCATGCCCTTCGGGATGATCACGATCCCGCTCTCGGTCACGTGGAAGTGCTTGCGGTCCTTCTCCAGGTCGTAGCCGATGGTCGTGTGCGCGGGGATGTCGACGTGCTTGTCGATGATCGCCCGGCGGATCTTGCAGTGCCGGCCGATGTTCACGTTCTCGAAGAGGATCGAGTCCTCCACGGTCGAGTAGCTGTTCACCCGCACCTTCGGCGAGACGATGCAGTGGTGCACGTGGCCGCCGGAGATGATGCAGCCCTCCGAGACGAGCGAGTCCGTCGCGCGGCCGACGCGGTGCTCCTTCTCGTTGTTGAAGACGAACTTGGCGGGCGGGTAGTTGTACTGGACCGTGAAGATCGGCCACTGGTCGTTGTAGAGCGAGAAGATCGGGTCCACCGCGACGAGGTCCATGTTCGCCTGGAAGTAGGCGTCGATGGAGCCGACGTCGCGCCAGTAGCCGCGCTCCCGCTCGGTCTGCCCGGGCACCACGTTCCGCGCGAAGTCGTACACGTAGACGCGCTTGCGCTGGTACATCGACGCGACGATGGACTTCCCGAAGTCGTGGGCGCTGTTCGGGTCGCCGGCGTCGCGCACGATCTCCTGCACGAGCGAGTCGGTGGTGAACAGGTAGTTGCCCATCGAGGCGAGGCAGCGGGTCGGGTCGCCCGGGATCGTCTTCGCGTCCGCCTTGGGCTTCTCGGTGAACCCGATCATCCGCCCCTCGGCGTCGACCTCGATGATCCCGAACTCGCTCGCGTCCTCCTTCGGGATGGGGATCGCGGCGACGGTGAGCTCGGCCTTCCGGTCGAGGTGGAAGTCGAGCATCTGCCGCACGTCCATCCGGTAGACGTGATCGGCGCCGAAGACGAAGGTGTACTCGGGCTCCTCGTCGGTGATGATGTTGAGGTTCTGGTAGATCGCGTCCGCGGAGCCCTCGAACCACTTCGGGCCGACCCGCATCTGCGCGGGCACGAGCTCCACGTACTGGTTCAGGAGCGCGGTGAGCCGCCACCCGCGCTGGACGTGCGTGTTGAGCGACTCCGACTTGTACTGGACCAGCACCTTCATCCGGAGGATGCCGGAGTTCGCGAAGTTCGAGAGGACGAAGTCGATGATGCGGTAGCGCCCGCCGAAGGGGACGGCGGGCTTCGCGCGCTCGCGGGTGAGCGGGTCGAGGCGGCGGCCCTCGCCGCCCGCGAGGATCATCGCGAGGAACTTCGCCATCTCTTGACTCCTGGTGTGTGAGCGGGTGTCGAGTCGATGCTACGCACCTCGCCGGGGTGGGGCAAGGAAGCAGCCGACGGTTCGGGAGCCGCGTCGCGCCCGCCCCGCGCGTCGCGAGCCCTCACTCTACGTCGGACCCGCGCGCCGGCCGCGCGACCGCATGGGGCGTCGGCGATCAGCCGAGCCACGGCGCATCGGCCACCGCCTTCACGGCGTGATCCGCGCCGGGCGTGGGCCCCGCACCGCGGCGCCCGCAGCGCCCGCGGCGGGCACGGGCGCCGCCCGGCCGAAGCGCGCGAGCACGTCGGCGATCTCGGCGTTCACCTGCCGGAGCAGGTCCGCCTTCTCGCGGAACGGGAGGAACGCGCTCTTGAAGCCCTGCACCAGCACCGTGCAGAGGTCCTCGAGCGTGAAGCCCATCTCCCGGTGCGCGATGAGCAGCTCCTTCGTGCAGGTGGTGTCGGTGACGAGCCGGTTGTCGGTGTTCACCGTCACGCGCAGCCCGAAGTCGAAGTAGAAGCGGAGCGGGTGCGCCGCGAAGTTCGGCACGGAGCCCGTCTGCACGTTCGACGACGGGCACATCTCGAGCGGGATGCGGTGGTCGTTCACGTAGTTCAGCAGATCGCCCGACTCGCGCAGGCGCACGCCGTGCCCGATGCGGTGCGCGCCGCACCAGTGCACCGCCTGGGCGATGGACTCCGGGCCGAACGCCTCGCCGGCGTGGATGGTCACGTTCACGTTGTTGTCGAGGATGAGCTGGACGGCGTCGCGGTGCCGCCGCGCCGGGTGACCCTCCTCCGCGCCGGCGAGGTCGAACCCGACCACGCCCTTCCCCTTGTAGGCGACGGCGAGCTCGGCGAGCCGGACGCTCGTCACCGGATCCATGTGGCGGATCCCGCAGATGATCACGTTGGACTTGATGCCGGTCTCGCGCTTGGCGACGCGCAGGCCCTCGAGCACCGCGTCCACGATCGTCGTCGGCTTGAGCCCCTGCCGCGTGTGGAGCACCGGCGAGTAGCGGACCTCGAGGTAGCGCACGTTCTCGGCGGCGCAGTCGGTCGCGAGCTCGTGAGCCGCCCGGTAGAGCGCCTCCTCCGTCTGCAGCACCGCGAGGGTGACGTCGAAGGCGGTGAGGTAGTCCTCGAGCGACTCGCAGATCTGCCCCATGTGGATGGCCTTCGCGAGGCCGTCCGTCGTGTCGGCCGGGAGCTTCACGCCCTGCTGCTCGGCGAGCTCGAGGATGGTGGCGACCCGGAGCGAGCCGTCGAGGTGACAGTGGAGGTCGGTCTTCGGGAGCGCGCGGACGAGCTCCTCGGTCACCGGCGGAAGCGCCTCTCGCGTGGGGCCGGACATGGGGGAAGCATACGCCTCGCCCCCGCCGCCCGGCTCGCCCGCCGCCGCCCCGGCGGGGTCGCCTCTCCCCCGGGGACCGCGCCCGGGCCGGGCGCGGGATCAGTCGTCCTTCCCGGCCTCGTCGGGCGCGCCGAGGCTCTCGAGCCGGGAGTAGAGGCGGCGCCGCGTGATGCCGAGGAGCCGCGCCGCCGCCGCCTTGTTCCCGCCGGTCCGCTCGAGGGCGGCGTGGAGGAGGTCCCGCTCGAACGCGTCGAGGTCGAAGCCCTCGCCGAGGACGTCCGCGGCCCGGCGGGACCGCCCCGGTGACGCCGGCGCGAGGTGCTCCGGACGGAGCTCGTCCTCGCCGGCGAGGATGAGGGCCCGCTCGAGCGCGTTCTCGAGCTCGCGGACGTTCCCCGGCCAGGCGTGGGCGAGGAGGCGGTCGCGGGCCGCGGCGGACAGCTTCGCGGGCGGGACGCCCCGCGCCGCGAGGAACCGCTCCGCGATGGGGAGGACGTCCTCCCGGCGCTCGCGGAGCGGCGGCACGTGGATCGCGAACACGTTGAGGCGGTAGTAGAGGTCCTCGCGGAAGCTCCCCGCGGACACCGCCGCCTCGAGGTCCCGGTTCGTGGCCGCGACCACGCGGACGTCGACCTGGCGCTCCTCCGTCGCGCCGACCGGGACGAACCGGCGCTCCTGGAGGAACCGCAGCAGCTTCACCTGCGTCGCCTGGGTGACCTCGCCGATCTCGTCGAGGAAGAGGGTGCCGCCGTCCGCGGCCGCGAGGTGGCCGGCCTTCCGCGCCACCGCGCCGGTGAAGGCGCCCTTCTCGTGCCCGAAGAGCTCGCTCTCGAGGAGCGTCTCGGGGAGGGCCGCGCAGTGCACCTCGACGATGGGCGCCGCCGCGCGCCGGCTCTCGTAGTGGATGGCGCGCGCGAGCTGGCTCTTCCCCGTCCCGCTCTCGCCGAGGAGCAGGACCGTCGCGTCGGTCGCCGCCACGCGGCGCGCGGCGGCGAGGACCGCCTGCATCGCCGGGCTCTCAGCGACCAGCGACGGGGTGAGCTCGGCGAGGAGCCGCGCGCTCCGCCGCTCCGCCTCGCGCTGCGCCGCGAGCCGCCTCACGCGGAGCCGGAGCTCGTCCATCGCGAACGGCTTCAGCACGTAGTCGGCCGCGCCGGCCTTCATCGCCTCGACCGCGCTCTCCGCGCTCGCGTGCGCGGTCATGAGGACGACCTCGGGCGGATCGGCGAGCGCGCGGGCGGCGCGCAGGACCGCGATCCCGTCCACCTCCGGCATCCGGAGATCCGTCACGACCACGTCGAGCGGCCCGGCGGAGAGGCGGGCGAGCGCCTCGCGGCCGCCGCCGACGCGGTCGACGGCGTGGCCGTCCCGCTCGAGCGCCTCGGCGAGGAGCCTCCCGAGCTTCGCCTCGTCGTCCGCGATGAGCACCCGGGCCATGACGTCCTCCTACGCCGCGCGCGGCAGCCGGAGCTCGAAGGTGGTGCCGGGCCCGCCGGCGGCGAGCGCGAGCGACCCCCCGTGCCGTTCGACGAGCCGGCGCGACACCGCGAGCCCGAGCCCGGTGCCGCCCTCGCGCGCGCTGGCGAACGCCTCGAAGAGCCGGTCGCGTACGCCCGGGTCGATCCCCGGCCCGTCGTCCTGGATTGCGAGCCGCACCTCGCCGCCCGCCAGCTCGCCCCGGAGCTCGACAGAGCGCGCCCCGGCCTGGGCGGCGTTCGCGAGCAGGTTCGCGAGCACCTGCCGGAGACGGGCCGGGTCCGCCCTCACCGGCGGCAGCGCGCCGACGGCGACGGTCACGGAGAGGCCCGGGTGCAGCGCGGCGCTGCCCCGGGCCGCCTCCCCCGCGAGCTCCGCGAGATCCACCGGCTCGGGCCGGAGCGCCGGCTCGGCGGACAGCTCGAGGAAGTCCTGCGTGAGGCGCCGGAGCCGCTCGACCTCGCCGAGCACGTCGTCGAGCCCCTCGCGATCCCGCGCGCCGAGCGCCGCGCTGGCGCGCTCGCGCACGAGCTCGACCGCGGCGCGGATGATGCCCAGAGGATTCCGGATCTCGTGGGCCACCGCGGCGGCCATCCGCGCGAGCGCGTCGCCCCGCGCCGCGCGCGCCGCCGCGTCGCGCCGCTGCCGCTCGGAGCGGCTCCACCGCGCCGCGGCCACCGCGAGGGCGAGCGCGCCGAGCGCCGAGAGGCCCACGCCGAGGAGGAGCGCGCGCTGGAGCCGGGCCCGGGCCGCCGAGAACGCCTCGCCGACCTCGAGCGCGAGCACCGCCCGGGGGCGCCCGTCCGGACCGCGGACCGGGAAGTAGGCGGTCTCGACCTCGAGCGCGCCCACCGCGTAGCCGCGCGCCACCGTCCCCTCGCCCCCGAGCGCCGCCTCGACGCGGGAGGCGTCCACCCGGAGGAGGTCGGCGGTCTCGCCCGCCGGCCCGGTCGCGTCGGCGAGGACCACGAGCGCGGGGGAGAGCACGTAGGCGCCGTCGAGCCGGTTCGCGTCCATGATCGCGTGGAGCTCGGCGGCGCTCGGGTCGCGGTCGCCGATCAGGCGCGCGGCGGTCTCGCCGGCGCCGCGGAGGCGCTCCTCGAGCACGCGGTCGAGGGCGGCGCCCGCCGCGTGGTGGAGCGCGAACGTCGCCGCGAGGGAGCCGGCGAGCCCGAGGAGCGCGGCCGCGATGGGGGCGAGGGCGCGGGACATCAGAGGAGCCCGACGGTGTAGGCGAGGCCGAGCATCGGCGCGACCTTCGTGTACGCGAAGTCCGGCACGTTCGAGAACGCCTTCCGGGCGCTCGCGGAGACGCGGAGCGTCCAGCGATCGGCGAGGTCCCACTCGAGGAGCCCGACCGCGTCGACGAGCTGATCGGCGCGCGTGACCCCGAGGGCGGGATCCGCCACCCGGTAGGTGCGGAGCGAGAGGGCGACGTCGAGCCCGAGCCGCACGTTCCGGCCGGCGGCGACGCGGAACGCTGCGCGTGGCCCGGTCTCCCACCAGGAGAGCGCGGGATCGCGCACGCCGTCGAGGCCGAGCCGCCAGGCGAGCGCGAGCGTCGAGCGCGGGCCGGTCTCGAAGGTCACGTCCGCCTCGCCGAGCTGGCGGAGGCCCGAATACGGCGCGTCGGTGACGGTCCGGAACGACTCGAGGCGCGCGAGCCACCCGAGCCCTGCGCTCGCGCGGGCGCCGAGCGCGAGCCGCCCCTCGCCGAGGAACGCGTTCGCGGAGAGGTACGGCGCCCCGCCGAGGTCCCGGTACTCGTACGCGTACTCGGCGAGGAGGAACTGGCGGCCGCGGCCCGCCTGGACCCCGGCGGCCGCGCCGAGGCCGGCGATGTCGAACGCGTCGTAGTGGAGCTGATCGCGGACGTGCGCGGTCGCCTGGACGAAGGGCCCCGTGTCCCCCATCGGCGCGAAGCGGCCGAGCGCGGTGAGCCCCGCGGAGCCGTCGCCGGCGCGGGTCGCGCCGGGCGCGCCGTCCGGGGTGAGGTCGACGTTCGAGTCCCAGCCGGACTCCGCGAGGAACGAGAGGACGAGGCGGCCGTCGCGCCTCGCGAGCCGCGCGAGCCCGAGCGCGAGCGGCGCGAGGTGACGGTCCACCGCCGAGGCCTCCAGGAGCCGCGCGGCCTCCTCGGAGCGGCCAGCGCGCATCGCGACGAGACCGCGGAAGAAGCGGGCGGCGTCGGCGTGGTCCGGGTCCTGCTCCGCCTCGTCGAGGAGCGGCGTCGCGCGCGCGTCCTCGCCCAGCTCGTAGAGGCAGATGCCCTCGAGGAGCGCGGCGGAGCCGTCCGGTCCGCCCGAACGCGCCTCCTCGAAGGCGGCGACCGCGCCGCGCCGGTCGCCGGCATCCATCAGGCCGACCCCGCGGTCGAAGGCGCTCGTCGCCCTCGCCTCGCGGCAGAGCGACTCGAGCGCGCCGCGCGTCCCGGCGTCGCCGGGCTCGAGGCCGAGGGCGGTCCGGAGCGCGGCGGCGGCGGTGTCCCGGTTGCCGGCGCGTCGCTCCGACTCGCCGACGGCCCGGTACTCGGCCGCCGCGGCCGGGTCCGGCGCGGCGGCGGGCGCGACCGGCGCGCACGGATCCGGCCCGGCGGCGACGAGGAGCGCGGCGATCGCCGGGGCGAGCATCAGCGCTCCCCCTGCGCCACCGGCCCGAGCTTCGCGAGCTGCTCCCGCGCCACGGCGGCGCCGTGCCGATCCGCCCTTCGCCCCGCGAGCGCGAGCGCCTCCTCGCAGTAGGCGCGGGCGAGCACCGGGCGCGTGTCGCGGGCGAGCGCGTCGCACCGCGCGAGGTACCAGTCCACCGATTCCCGCGCCGGCTCGCGCGCGAGCGCGGCGGCGATGTCCTCCCGGACCCGCGCCGCCTGCTCGGCGATGCGCGGCCCGGAGCGCGCGCCGACGCCGGCGAGGAGCCGGTCGGCGCGGAGGTAGAGCCGGGCGTCGTAGCACGCGAGCGCGTGGAAGTAGTCGAGGAGCGGGGCGCGCCCGGAGGACGGCGCGCCCGGCCCCTCGAACGCCTCGAGCGCCTGCTCCGGGCGGTCGAGCTTCACGAGCGTCGCGGCGGCGTAGCCCGCGGCGCCCGGCGCGCCGAGGCGCTCGGCGACCCGGAACTCGACGAGCGCTTCGGCGAACTTCTCCTCGCGGAACAGCCGCGCGCCGGCGAGCAGGTGCTCGTCGGCGCGGGGCGCGGTCGCCGTGATCGCGAGCCCGAGGAGGGCTACGGCGGCATGGAGCATGGGGCGGCGGCTACCGTCCGTGGACCGTCGCGGGCACCGGCATGGTGACCGGCGGCGTGCCCGCCGGCTGGCTGTGCGTGTCGCGCGCGGAGTTCGCGCGGGCGTGGCCGGCGGCGGCGTGGCTGTCGCCGTTCGCCGAGGCCGCGGCGCTCGCGGCGGCGCCGTGGGCGGCGCGGTTCGCCGCGTCCGCGTGCGCGTCGTCGGTGTCGGCGCGCCCCTGCTTGTCGGCCTGACCGTGCGTGGCGCGCTCGGCGGCGCCCTTCTTCCCGAACGCGATGTTGTCGTGGACGTAGCTCGCGCGGTCGGACGCGGTCGTCGGCAGCGTGGGCGGCTTGGCGGGGACGTCGGCCTTGTCGGCGAGGGCGTCGTCGGCGGCCCGGGTGGCGTCCGCGTCCTTCGCGGCGTCGGCGTCGTCGGCGAGCGCCGGCCGCGCCAGGACGAGGGCGAGGGCGGCTGCGGCGAGGGTCAGGATCCTCTTCATGGCTTCCTCCGGTCGTGCGCTCCGTGCGCAGCGACCGCCCGAAGAGCAACCGGCGTGCCGGGCCGAAATTCCTGCGGAATCCGGCGCCGGTCGCGGCGGTCGCGTCCCTCCCCGTACGGTGGAGTGTACCGGTTCGTACGGGCCGAGCACCGACCGGGCGGGGCAGCGCCCGCCGCCCCGCCCTCCGGGTGCGGAGCCAGGCTCACCGGCTGCCGACGAGCCGCACCGGGACCCACCCCCGGACGGCGTTCACGAGCCAGACCCGCGACGCCGCGAGCGCCTCCGCCATCGCGATGGGCCGCTCCCGGACCTCGCCCCGCGCGAGGAGGTGGGCGCGGTAGACGCCCGGGAGGAGCCCCGCCGCCACCGGCGGAGTGACCCGCTCTCCGCCGAGCTCGCACACCACGTTCCCGATGGTGAACTCCGTGACGTCGCCGTCCTCGTTCCAGAGGAGGACGTCGAACACGCCGGGCCGGGCGCGGCGCGCGCCGTCGTAGAGGGAGCGCTCGGTGGTCTTGTGGAACAGCAGCGGCGCGTCGCGCGGGACGGGCGCTGCCGCGAGCGCCACCGGCACGGGCTCCGCCGCCACCGCCGGGAGCGGGCCGCGCTCGACCGCGACCGCGCCCTCCGGGGCGAGCCGGAGCCGCACCCGCCCGTCGCCGCCCCGCGCGGCCTCGGCGCGGAGGGCCTCCGCGAGCCGGGCGTCGTCGTGCACGAAGCCAAGGTGCCGCGCCGACGCGGAGATGCGGGCGAGGTGGCGGTCGAGGAGCGGATACGCCCCGCGCTCCAGGCGCAGGGTCTCGACGAGCTCGTACGGTGGTCCGGGGTCGGCGAGGAACGCGCCCTTCGCGAGAGCCTCGTCCCACTCCGCCGCGGCGGACGACGCCCAGGTGATCCCGCCGCCCACGCCCGCCACGGCGCGCCCGCGGGAGAGATCCAGCTCGACCGTGCGGATCCCGACGTTGAACACCGCGTCTCCGCCCGGCAGCACAACGCCGATGGCGCCGCAGTACGCGCCGCGCGGCGACGCCTCCTCCCGGGCGATGAGCCGCATCGCGCTCGCCTTCGGCGCCCCCGTGACCGAGCCGCACGGGAACGCGGCCGCGAGCACGTCCGCGAGCCCGGCCGACGGCCGCAGCCGGGCCTCGACGGTGGAGGTGAGCTGGAAGACGGTCCGCAGCCGCTCGACGTCGCAGAGCGCGGTCACCCGGACCGACCCGATGGTCGCGACGCGTCCGAGATCGTTCCGGAGCAGGTCCGCGATCATCACGTTCTCGGCGCGGTCCTTCTCGGACGCGGCGAGCGCGGCGGCGCGGGCCTCGTCCTCGGCCGGGGAGCGGCCGCGCCGCGCCGTCCCCTTCATCGGTCGCGCGATGATCCGCCGGCCGGCGACCGCGAAGAACAGCTCGGGGGAGGCCGACACGATCGCGCGGTCGTCGCCGAGGGCGAGGCACGCCCCGAGGCCGCCGCCCTGCGCTGCCCGGAGCCGCGCGTAGAGCGCGAGCGGATCGCCCTCGAAGGGCCCCGCGAGCCTGAAGGTGTGGTTCACCTGGTACGCCTCGCCCGCCGCGATCGCCTCCCGCAGCCGCGCCACCGCGCCGGCGTGATCCCGCTCCTCGACGTCGGGGACCAGCGGACCGAGCCGGGCCGGAGCACGCGGCTCGGGGCGCGGGGCCGGCGCGTCGTGCAGGCCGAACCAGACGAGCGGCCCCGGCCCGGGCGGACGCGTCACGAGCGCCCGGTCCAGCGCCGGCGCGGCCTCGTAGGCCAAGAAGCCGACGGCGTGGGCCCCGGCCGCGGCCGCGCGCTCCACGGCGCGGAGGGCGGGTCGCACCTCCTCGAGCGTCGAGGCCACGACGACATCCCGCGGGCGACCGAACGCGAGCGGCGGGAGGAACCCGTCGAGATCGAGGACCGCCGAGCCCGGCTCCACGAACACGCTCCTCCGCCGCTACTCGTCCGCGACGAGGAAGCGGCAGACGACCCGCCGGTCGCCGGAGTCGAAGCGCACCGTGGCCTTCGCCTCCATGCCGGCGCCCTCGCAGGAGAGGACGATCCCTTCCCCGAGCGAGGCGTGCCGGACGCGGGCGCCCCGCTGGAACGGCGCGCCGCCGCGGGACGGGCGCTGGTCGAGGTCGTACTCGACGGTCGGCTCGCCGGAGATCCGCTCGCCCCGGGCGGAGGGCCCGCCGCGCGGGCCCGGAGTCGAGGGGCGCGCCGGCCCGATGCCGTCGTCCCCGTCGAGCTCGATGTGCGGCTCGCCCTCGAGCGCGCCGGGGTGGCGGCGGACCACCGGCGGCCGCGCCAGCGGCGGCGCCGCGGCGCGCGCCTCGCGGGCCCGCACCTCGCGCGCGACCGCCTCGCCGAAGAGCTCGGGGGGGAGATCGCGGAGGAAGCGCGACGGCTCCATCTGCCGGTACGACGGCCCGCCCTCGCCGTACCCCATCCGCCGCCGCGCGAGCGAGAGCGTGAGGCGCGCCTTCGCGCGGGTCATCCCGACGTAGCAGAGGCGCCGCTCCTCGTCCAAGGCCTCGTCGCGCTCGACCGGCGTCTGGTCCGACCAGGGCCGCTCGTACGGGAGCGTCCCGTCCTCGAGGCCCGCGAGGAAGACCGCCTCGAACTCGAGCCCCTTCGCCGCATGGAGGGTCATGAGCGCGACGCGCCCCTCGGGCGTCTCGGCGTCCGCCTCGCCGAGCAGCGCGATCTGCTCGAGGAAGCGCGCGAGCGGCGGCGGCCGGACGTCGTCGGGATCCGTCGGGGGCGCCTCGCCGAGGAGCGCCTCGTCGAACTCGCGGGCGGCGGCGACGAGCTCGGCGAGGTTCTCGGCGCGCTCCACCGCCTCGTCGGAGTGGTCCTCCTCGAGGCGGGCGAGCAGGCCCGACCGCTTCAGCGCCTCCTGCACCGCGATGCCCGCGTCGAGGGCGGGCACGTCGGCGTGGAGCGAGGCCACGATGTCGTGGAACTCGCCGAGCGCGGCGCGCGCGGCGGGCTTGAGCTCGGCGACGGCATCGCGATCGGCGATCGCCTCGTAGAGCGGGATCCCCTTCGCCGTCGCGTGCGCGCGGAGCCGCTCGACGGTCTTCTCGCCGATCTTCCGCGCCGGGCGGTTCACCACCCGCTCGAGGTCGATGTCGCTCGCGGGGTTGAGCGCGAGGCGGAGGTAGGCGGCCGCGTCCTTCACCTCGGCCCGCTCGTAGAAGCTCGTCCCGCGGACGATGACGTACGGGATCCGCGCCGCGCGGAGCGCCGCCTCGAGGGGCCGGGACTGGGCGTTCGTCCGGTAGAGGACGGCGATCTCGTCCCCGGGCGTGCCCCGCCCGCGCTCGGCGGCGACGCCGCGGGCGATCCGCTCGGCCTCGGCGTGCTCGTCCTCGCCGACGAGGAGCGCGAGGGCGGCGCCCGCGTCGCGATCGGTCCACAGCCGCTTCTCCCGCCGCCGCTTCGCGCGGGAGATGACGGCGTGCGCCGCGTCGAGGATCGTCCGCGTCGAGCGGTAGTTCTGCTCGAGCTTCACGACGCGCGTGCCGGGGAAGTCCTGGTCGAAGCCGAGGATGTTCGACACGTCCGCGCCGCGCCAGCGGTAGATCGCCTGGTCGTCGTCGCCGACCACGCAGACGTTCCGGCGCGCCCCGGCGAGCGCCTTCATGAGCCGGTACTGGGCGGGGTTCGTGTCCTGGAACTCGTCCACGAGGACGTGCCGGAAGCGCCCCGCCCAGCGGGCCCGCAGCGCCGCGTCCTCCTCGAGGAGGCGCGTCGGCATGACGATGAGGTCGCCGAAGTCCGCCGCGCCGGCGCGGAGCAGGGCCGCCTGGTACCGCTCGTAGAGCTGACGGGCGAGCTGCCCCTCGACGTCGTACGAAGAGACCTCGACCTCCGCCGGCCGGAGCGCCGCGTTCTTCCAGCGGTCGATGCGGGAGAGCGCCTCGCGCGCAGTGAGCGGCGAGCCGTCCTCGACCCCCATCTCCGCGAAGAGCCGCTTCACCAGCCGCACCTGGTCGTCGGTGTCGTAGATCGCGAACGACGGCGGCAGCCCCGCGCGCGCGGCCTCGCGCCGGAGGAAGCGGGCGCCGAAGGCATGGAACGTCTGGACCCAGAGCTCCTGGGCGGCGAGCCCGAGCAGCGCCTCGAGGCGCTCCCGCATCTCGCCCGCGGCCTTGTTGGTGAAGGTGACCGCGAGGATCTGCCAGGGGATCACGCCCTCGTCGCGCACCAGCCGGGCGATCCGGTGGACGATGACGCGGGTCTTGCCGGAGCCGGCGCCGGCGAGGACGAGGAGCGGCCCGTCGCCGTGGAGGACGGCCTCGCGCTGGGCGTCGTTCAGGTCCTGGAGCAGGTCCTCGGACATCGGGCCCGGGAAGATAGTCGAATCGGGGCCGGGGTGCTCCCCCCGCCGTCGCTACCGGGCCGCGCTGACGGGCGAAGGCGCCGGCGCGGCCGGCTGCTTCGGGCGGCGGGGCGGCGGGGCGGAGCGCAGCCTCGGCGCGTCGTACCGGTAGTCGTACTCGCTCCGGTCGACGAGCTCGAGCGCCGGAGGGCCCTTCTCGCCGCCGCCGGCGCGGATCGACTTGGTCCAGACGAGCCGCCTCGGGAGGAGCGTCGCCGGGTCGGTCACGAGGAGGAGCTCGCTCTCGAGGGCGAGGTCCGCGAGCGGCTCGTCCGGGGGTGCATCGGGGGCGAGACGCGCCGCGATCTCCGCCCGCGCGCGCTCCAACGCGGCGGGCTCCGGCGTGGACCGGAGCGTCACCTCCACGCAGCGCGCCTCACGCTCCGCGGCGGCGCACGGCACGCGGCGGCGGACCTCGAACTCGACCGCGCTCGCGGCGCGCACGCCCGGCACGAGCGGCAGCTCCGCCTCCGTCTGCATCACGTACGGCGCCGCGAGCTCGAGATCGGCCCCGATCCAGAACCCCACCGCCAGGTTCCAGAGCTCCTCGGACTCCGCCCGCATGCCGGCGAGCCCGAGGGCGATCGCGCGCTCCCCCTGCTCCGGCGGGATCTTCGCGTCCGCGAGGAGCTGGGTGAGGACCGGGCGCATCGCCTCGACGTCGTCGAGGCCGACGAACTCACCGTCGAGCCCGACCCGCTGGAGCACCCGCTCCGAGGCGCGGATCGCGGCGTCGGCGACCGCGCGCGGGAACGGCAGATCGCCCTCCCAGCGCGTCCGGGAGGTGCGCACGGAGAGCCCCTCCGCCTCGCGCTCGACACGGGACGCGTACCGGGCGACGAAGACGGTCGGCCGCGCGCCGGTGCGCGAGCGGGTGCGCCGGTAGGTGACCTGCGCCTCCGCTGGCGCCGTCCACCCGAACCGGAGCCTCACCACCTCGGGACCGCGGGCCTCTGACGGCGGAGGGGCCTCGTCCGGCGCCGCGCCGGGCGCGCCGGCGCGCACCGGGGGCGCGGCGGCGAGGGCGACGGCGAGGGCGGCGATCCAGCGCAGGCGAGGCGGCACGAGGGGCTCCGGGCGGCGCGAGGCTACCACGGGTGTCACACCGGTCGAGCCCGGTCCTCACGAAGGGCAGGCGGACGCTCCGCGTCCGCCCGGGGCGCGGGCGCGGGGACCAGGGACCCCGCGCTCGCCCCCGGCAGATCCCGCGCTGCGCTGCGCACGCTCGCGCGGTACATTCGGGCCGTGCCGCCGCCGGTCCGCGTGATCCCCCTCGGAGGTCTCGGAGAGATCGGGATGAACTGCCTCGCGCTCGAGGCGGACGGCCGGATCGCGGTCGTGGACTGCGGGATCCTCTTCCCGAACGAGAACATCGGCGTCGACGTGATCGCCCCGGACCTCGCCTGGCTCCGCGAGCGGAAGGACCGGGTGGGCGCGATCTTCCTCACCCACGGTCACGAGGATCACGTCGGCGCGCTCGCGTTCCTGCTCCGCGACGTGCCGGTGCCGGTGTACGGGACGCGCTTCACCCTGGAGCTCCTGAAGCCGCGCCTCGCGGAGGCGGGCGTGTCGGCGGACCTCCGGCAGGTGACTCCCGGGGACGTCCGGCCCGCGGGGGAGGCCTCCCCCATCGAGGCCGAGTTCATCGCGGTCACCCACTCCATCCCCGACGCCTGCGGCCTCGCGCTCCGGACCCCGCAGGGCACGATCCTCCACACCGGCGACTTCAAGATCGACCCGGCGCCGGTCCGCGGGCCCGCGATGGATCTCGCCCGGATCGAGGCGCTCGGGCGCGCCGGGGTGCGGCTCCTCCTGTCGGACTCGACCAACGCCGAGCGCGAGGGCACCTCGCTCTCGGAGTCGCAGGTGGGGCCCGCGCTCGAAGCCGCGTTCGAGCCGGCCCGCGGCCGCATCTTCGTCGCCTGCTTCGCCTCGAACGTGCACCGGATCCAGCAGGTGGTCACCGCGGCGCGGGCCTTCGGCCGCCGGGTCGCGTTCCTCGGGCGGGCGATGGAGACGAACGTCCGCCTCGCCCAGGCGCTCGGGTACCTCGAGATGCCCGCCTGGATGCCGGTGGGGTTCCCGGAGGCGCGCGAGCTCCCGCCGCGGGAGCTGTGCGTCCTCACCACCGGCACGCAGGGCGAGCCGCGGAGCGCCCTCGCCCGGCTCGCGCGCGGGGAGCACCCGGACCTCGAGATCTCCCGGGGCGACTTCGTGATCCTGTCGTCCCGGTTCATCCCCGGGAACGAGGTCGCGGTCGGGCAGGTCGTGAACGACCTCTGCCGCCGCGGCGCCGAGGTCGCCTACGAGGGGCTCGCGCCGCTCCACGTCTCCGGCCACGCGCAGGCCGCCGAGCAGCGGCGGATCATCCAGCTCGCCCGGCCGAGCCACTTCGTGCCCATCCACGGCGAGTACCGGCACCTCGCGCGCCACGCCGCCCACGCGGCCGCCGAGGGCGTGCCGGCGAGGGACATCCTCGTGGACGGCCAGGTGCTCGAGCTCGACGACCTCGGCGCGCGCGTCCTCGAGGAGCGCGTGCCGGTGGGCCGGGTCTACACGGATCGCGACGCGCTCCTCGGCGCCGACATCGGCGCGCTCGTGGTCCGGGACCGTCGCCTCCTCGCCGACGCGGGGCTCTGCATCGCGGTGCTCGCGGTGGAGAAGGCGAGCGGCGCGATCGTTCGCGGCCCCGAGCTGTTCGCGAAGGGCGTGGCGGGGTTCGAGGGGGCGGAGGACGAGCTCCGGGGCGAGGCGCTGCGCGCCCTCGACGAGCTCTCGCCGCAGGCCCGGATGGACGTCCTCGAGGTGCAGGAGACGCTCCGCGTCGCCGTGCGGCGGTGGTTCCGGCGGGCCACCGGCAAGAAGCCGACGGTGCTGCCGGTGGTGCTGGAGCTCTAGGGGATCGCGGGCGCGCGGCCTCGCGCCCCATACACGGGAAGGACCTTGCGCATGCCGAGCTTCGACGTGGTTTCGGAACTGAACATGATGGAGGTCGAGAACGCCTTCAACCAGGCGCGGAAGGAGCTCGCCCAGCGCTTCGACTTCAAGGGGACGCAGACCGACCTCGAGCGCGACAAGGACCTGAACATCCTCCTGAAGGCGAACTCGGAGGGCCGCGCCGAGGCCGCGCTCGGCGTCCTCATGGAGAAGCTCGCGAAGCGCGGCGTGCCGCTCGAGGGGCTCGATCCCCAGAAGCTCGAGCCGGCCTCGGGCGGCCACGTCCGCCAGCTCGTGAAGCTCAGGAAGGGCCTCAAGCAGGAGGACGCGAAGAAGATCGTGGCCCTGATGAAGGAGTCGGGCCTGAAGGTCCAGGCGGCGATCCAGGGCGAGGCGGTGCGGATCACCGGGAAGAAGAAGGACGACCTCCAGGCCGCCATCCAGGCGATCCGCTCCGCGTCGCTCGGCGTCCCGCTCCAGTTCCAGAACTTCCGCGAGTAGCGGCGGCCCTCAGGGCGCCGGCGCCAGCGGCGGCGGCATCGGGGGCGGGGCCGGCGCGCGGTCGTCTCGACCGAGGACCTTCCCCCACTCGAGGCGGCCGGTGAGCTGCATGATCACGAAGAGGGTGAGGATCGCGCCCACCGTGATCGCGAGGCCGGTGAAGCCGCTCCAGAAGAAGCTCACCGAGAACAGGACCAGATAGAGGAGCTGGGCGACCCCGACCTCGCCGAGGGCGAGGCGCCAGCCGACGAAGAGGCGGGCGTAGGAGACGACCAGGGCGACGGAGACGACCGCCGCGAGGGCGAACGCGGGCGCGACCTCGGCGTGGTCGATCGTGTACGCGAACAGCAGGTGGAACGCGAAGAAGCCGCACGCGAGCAGGAAGTAGTTCACCGGGTGGATCGACCGGCGCCGCGCGGCGAGCAGGATCCCCACCACGAAGAAGAAGAAGAGGAGCGAGATCGGCGCGAAGAAGGTGATCTTCGCGGCGAGCGGCCCGGGGTTGAGGCGCCGGGGCAGCTCGATGCCGACCGGCGCCGTCCCGACGATCTGCCCGAAGCGCCACGTCCCCTCCCAGCCGCCCGGCGTGCGGCGGTGGGACGAGGGCGAGAGCGTGCCGGCAGGGAAGTCCACCTCGCGGAAGTCGGTCTCCACCGCGAGCGCGAAGTTCCGCGCTCGCCCGGACTCCGGCCCGAGCCCCTGGCCCGCCACGCCGTAGCCCCACCGCTCGGTGCCGCGCGTCCGGTACGCCACGGTGAAGGTCTCCGCCGCGCCCGCCTCGAGGCGGCGCGAGAACCGGGCGAAGCTGGCGTCGAACGCGACCTCGACGGGAGCGCCGTCCGCGCCGGTGACCGCGAACCCGTCGTAGATCACGCCCGCCGTGACCGGGAACGCGAGCTCCACCGCGCGGGCCTCGGCGGAGTCGTTCCGGAAGGTGTAGCGGCCGGTGAACTCGACGCCGTAGGTCGGGAACCAGAGGAGGCCCTTCCGCCGGTGCTCGAGCGCCAGCCTCACCCGGACGTCGGAGGCGTCGAGGGGGAGGCTCCGGGTCGTGGTGACGTCCTCCTCCTTCTCGACCTCGAAGTACCGCTTCGTCTTCTCGTCGAAGCGCTGCTCCCGCGTCCGGGCGCGGTGCTTCTCGACGCCCACCGCGCTCGGCGGCGCCTGCTCGAGCGGCGGCCCCCAGAGCGTGTGCACCTCCGACTTGAGGCCGCCCTCCGTGGCGCCGCTCCGGAAGGCGAGCGTCGAGCCGAGGATGACCCAGGCGGCGGAGCAGCAGAACCAGATGAACCCGATGGCGAGGAGTCGTCGCATGCGCGGCCCGGAGAGCAAGCGCCGGGCCGGCGGCCACGTTCTCGCGAAAACGGGCGCTTTCCGGGGGCGGTGGCGGAGCGGACACGCCGGGACGTGGCCGTGAGGACGCGCCCGCCGGGCCGTCCGGGGGAGGGGCGCCGCTGCGTTGCCCGCCCGCACCGGACCTGTTAGATCCGCGCGGCTCATGGCCCAGACCCGCGTCTACATGCACACCCTCGGCTGCCCGAAGAACCGGGTCGACAGCGAGGTGATGCTCGGCACGCTCGCCGAGGCGGGGTACCGGCTCGTCCAGGACCCGGCCAAGGCCGAGGTCATCGTCGTCAACACCTGCGGCTTCATCGAGAGCGCGAAGGAGGAGTCGGTCGAGGCCATCGTCGAGCTCGCCGACCAGAAGCGCGCCGGCTGCTGCAAGAAGCTCGTCGTGACCGGTTGCCTCGTGCAGCGTCACGCGGACGAGCTCGCGCGGGAGCTCCCCGAGGTGGACCACTTCCTCGGGACCGGCGCCTACCAGGACGTGGCCCGGATCGTCTCCGACGCGCAGGCGAAGCGGCTCGTCGTCCCGGACCCGGACTTCGTGCACTCCGCGGCGAGCCCGCGGGTGAACTCGCTCCCCTCGCATACCGCGTACCTCAAGATCTCCGAGGGCTGCGACAACGCCTGCGCCTTCTGCATCATCCCGAAGCTCCGCGGCCCGCAGCGCTCCCGGCCCATCGACGACGTCCTCGCCGAGGCCGCGGCGCTCGCCGCGCAGGGGACCGTCGAGCTCTCCCTCGTGGCGCAGGACCTCACCGCGTACGGCTACGACCTCCCCGGCAAGATCCGGCTCCATCACCTGCTGCCCGAGCTCGCGAAGGTGGACGGGATCCGCTGGATCCGGCTCCACTACGCGTACCCGCGCGACGTGCCGGACGCGCTCGTCGACGCCGTCGCCAGCGAGCCGAAGATCGTGAAGTACCTGGACATGCCGCTCCAGCACAGCTCGGACCGGCTCCTCCGCTCGATGAAGCGCGGCCGCGACTCGGTGTTCCTCCGCGAGCTGCTCGCGCGGCTCCGCGCGCGGATCCCGGGCATCGCGCTCCGGACCTCGCTCATCGTCGGCCTCCCCGGCGAGACCGAGGACGACTTCGAGAACCTGGTCCGGTTCGTCGAGGAGCAGCGCTTCGAGCGGCTCGGCGTCTTCGAGTTCTCGCCCGAGGAGGGCACCCCCGCCGCGGAGATGGCGGCGCAGGTGCCGGACGAGGTGAAGCGCGCCCGGTTCGAGCGGGTGATGGGGATCCAGCAGGGGATCTCCCGCGACCACCAGCAGGCGATGATCGGGCGGAAGCTCGAGGTGCTCGTCGAGGGCCGCGCGGAGGAGACGGAGCACCTCCTCGCCGGCCGCCACGCGCAGCAGGCGCCGGAGATCGACGGCATCACCTACGTGAATGACGGCGTGGCCTACCCCGGCGAGATCGTGACGCTCGAGGTGACCGACGCGTCCGAGTACGACCTCGTGGGGCGGGTGATCGCCCGCGATCCCGCCCGCGCCGCCGGAAAGCTGCCCGCGGCGCCGCGCCCGCCGCGGGCGGGCGGGAAGCGCGGCGGGCTGCCGGTCGTCGGCTGATCGCGCGGCGCCGGGGTCGGTGCGCGTCGCGCGGAGACGTGCTTACCTCTCCGCGTGCCCGCCCGTCTGCCGCCCGCGCTCCGCCACCGCGACTACCGGAACTACGCGACCGCCCAGCTCCTCTCGAACGCCGGCACGCAGATGCAGCAGGTCGCGGTGGTGTGGCAGCTCTACGTCTTCACGCGCTCGCCGCTCGCCCTCGGCATCCTCGGCTTCTTCCGCATCGCGCCCATCCTCCTGTTCGCGCTCGGGGGCGGCGTCGTCGCCGACGCGTTCGACCGCCGGCGGCTCATGATCTTCACCCAGTCGACGCTCGCGGTGGTCTCGGCGGTGCTCGCCGTCACGACCGCGCTCGGCGTCGGGTCCCCGCCGCTCCTCTACGCGCTCGCCGCGGTCGCCGGCACTGCCGTCGCCTTCGACGCCCCGGCGCGGCACTCCCTCGTCCCGGCGCTCGTGCCGCCGGAGGACCTCTCGAGCGCGATGTCGGTCGGCTTCACCGGGTGGCAGGTCGCCAGCGTCGCCGGGCCTGCGATCGCCGGTGTCCTCCTCGCGTGGAAGGGGCCGGTGCTGATCTTCACCGTCGACGCGATCTCGTTCCTCGCGGTGATCGCGGTGCTGCTCACGATGAGCCACCGCGGCGCGGCGCGGCCGGAGACGCAGGTCGGCCTCGAGGCGGTGAAGGAGGGCATCCGCTTCGTGCGGCGCCAGCCGGTCATCCGGACCACGATGCTGCTCGACTTCTTCGGGACCTTCTTCGGCGGGTCCCTGCTCCTCATGCCGATCTTCGCGAACGAGCTCCTGCACGTCGGCCCGCGAGGCCTCGGCGTCCTCTACGCGGCGCAGCCCGCGGGCGCCGCGCTCGCCGGCATCTTCCTCGCGACGCGGAGCCTCCCGCCCGCGCAGGGGAAGCTGATCCTCTGGGCCGTCGCGATCTACGGCGCGGCGGTGGCGGTCTTCGGCGCGTCGCGCAGCTTCCCGGTCTCGCTCCTCGCGCTCGCGATCTCGGGCGCGGCGGACACGGTGAGCACCGTCATCAGGCAGACGCTCCGCAACCTCCTCACCCCGGACGCGCTCCGCGGCCGGATGACGAGCCTCAACATGATGTTCTTCATGGGCGGCCCGCAGCTCGGCGAGGTCGAGGCCGGCGCGGTGGCGCGCGCGTTCGGCCCGCGGATCTCGGTCGCCTCGGGCGGGCTCCTCTGCGTCGCCGTCGCGGCGGTCACCGCCGCGATCTCGCCCGCGCTCCGACGGTACCGGCGCGGGTGACCGCGGCCCTCAGTGGCCCCCGTACTTCTTCTCGCCCGCCGGGATCCGGACCGCGAGGACGTTCTCCGGTCGCGGCAACGGGCACGTCGCGTACGGCGTGAAGGCGCAGGGCGGGTCGTACGCACGGTTGAAGTCGAGGACCACCTTCCCGTCCTTCGGGGCCGCGGCCACGAGGAAGCGGCCCGCGCCATAGGTCTCCTTCGGCGCGGTCCGGTCCCTGAACACGAAGAAGAGCTCGCCGTCCTCGAGCGTCGGCTCGAGCGCCACGGTCTGGCCGTCGACGGTGAAGCGGGCCCGGCCGGGCGCCTCGCCCGCCTGCGGCGGCCCGGCGACGCTCGGGATCTCCACCTTGCGGGGCGCGGGGTACGCCTCCCAGGTCGCCTCGATGCGCCAGCGCGGGTCCGGCGGGAACGCCTCGACGCCCTTGAACCCGGTCCGGACCGGGCTCTCCGCGTCCCAGACCCGGATCGCGAGCTTCCCGCCGCGGTCGATCACCGCGACGCGCTTCGCGCCCACGGTGAGCCGGTCCGGCCTCGGCGCCTGGTCCGTCGCGAGCGTCTTCTCGGTCACCGCCTGCCCATCCTCGCCGTAGCCGTCGGCCGGCGTGGCCCGGAGCGTCACCCTCCCGCCCTCGAGCACGAACGTCCCCGGGAGGCCCGGGATGACGTTCGGCCCGTCCGCGAGCCAGTGCAGGCCGGCGAGGGCGAGCCACCCGTCCGGCGCCCGGAGCCGCGCCTCTCGCGCGTCGTGCCAGGCCTTCCAGTCCGCGGCGAACGCCGGATCGACCGGCGGCGCCGACGCGCGGGAGCACGCGAGGGCGACCGCGACCACCCCGAGCGCGATCCGGCTCCCGGCGCTGCTCCCACGCGAGGTCTCCGCGCTCACCGCCGCCGCCCCCCGCCGCCGAAGATCCCGCCGAGGATCCCGCGCATGATCTCCCGGCCGAGCTGGGTCCCGGCGGCGCGCATCGCGCTCTGGGCCATCTTGCCGAGCATCTGCCCCGCCTGGTCCCCGACCGTCGGCGCCGGCCGGCCGCGCGGGAGCGGCGGCGGCGACCCCTCCTCGCGCGCGACGGCGCGCGCGGTGAGCCGCTCGTACGCGCTCTCGCGGTCCACCGGCGTGTCGTAGCGCCCGCGGAGCGGCGACGCGGCCATCACCTGCGCCCGCTCCTCAGGGGTGAGCGGCGCGAGGCGCGAGCGCGGCGGCACGACGAACGCCCGCTCCACCGGCCTCGGCGTGCCGGCGGCGTCGAGGAACGACACCAGCGCCTCGCCCACCGCGAGCTCGGTGATGGCGGTCCCGACGTCCAGACCCGGGTTCGCGCGGAACGTCTCGGCCGCCGCCCGGACCGCCTTCTGGTCGCGCGGCGTGAACGCGCGGAGCGCGTGCTGGACGCGGTTCCCGAGCTGGCCGAGCACGGCGTCCGGCACGTCGAGCGGGTTCTGCGTGACGAAGTAGACGCCCACGCCCTTGGACCGGATGAGGCGGACCACCTGCTCCACCTTCTGCCGGAGCTCGTCCGGCGCGTCGGTGAAGAGCAGGTGCGCCTCGTCGAAGAAGAAGACGAGCCGCGGCTTCTCCGGGTCGCCGACCTCGGGGAGCTGCTCGTACAGCTCGGAGAGGAGCCACAGGAGCAGGGTCGCGTAGAGCGCCGGCGAGCGGACGAGCTTGTCCGCCTGGAGCACCGTCACCTGCCCGCGCCCGGAGAGGTCCTGGCGGAGCAGGTCCTCGAGGGCGAGCGCGGGCTCGCCGAACAGCCGGTCGCCACCCTGCGCCTCGAGCGCGAGGAGCGCGCGCTGGATCGCGCCGACCGAGGTCGAGGACACGTTCCCGTACCGCGCCCGGAGCTGGGCCGCGTTGGTGGAGACGTGCTCGAGCATCGCCCGGAGGTCCTTCAGATCGAGGAGGAGGAGCCCGCTCTCGTCGGCGACGCGGAAAGCGATCTGGAGCACCCCCTCCTGCGTCTCGTTCAGGCCGAGGACACGCCCGAGGAGGAGCGGGCCCATCTCGGAGATGGTCGCGCGGAGCGGGTGGCCCGCCTCGCCGAAGACGTCGAGGAAGACGACGGGGCACGCCTGCGGATCGAGCGCGAGCCCGAGCGCCTTCGCGCGCTCCTGCACCTTCGCCGCATCGCCGCCCGGCCGGGCGAGGCCGGAGAGATCGCCCTTCACGTCCGCGAGGAAGACCGGGACGCCGAGCCGGCTGAACCCCTCGGCGAGGACGCGGAGCGTGACGGTCTTGCCGGTGCCGGTCGCGCCGGCGACGAGGCCGTGACGGTTCGCGAGCTGGGGGAGGAGCGAGAGGTCCTGCTTACCCTTCGCGACGAGGATGGGATCGGCCATGGGACACAGGATAACCGGGGCGGGGCGCCGTCCCCCGGTCACGAACGCGGCGCCGACCTACTTCGTCGGCGCCGTCACCCGCCGCGCGTCCTTCGGGATCTTCACGTCGAAGGCCGAGTCCGCGAGCCCCTGGTTCCGCTTCACGTCCTCGAACCTGATCTCGTTCACGTTCCCCGCCCCGTCCACGACGCGCGTCGCGAGGACGTCGCCGCCCTCGCCGACGGTGAGGGCGATGGAGTCGACCCGCGGGTCCGCGACCTTCGGCCGGAGGACGAGCGCGCCGGAGCCGTCCACCGACAGGTCGAACTCCTTCGCGAGGTCGCCCTTCCCGAGGAGGAACGTCACCGCCGCGCTCATCGCGGACGAATCGAAGTGGTCGTCCACGTAGACCTGGTTCTCCTCCGGCTCGAGCTGCACCAGGCGCGTGCCCTTCACCGCGATCGTCTTCTGGGTGGGGCTCGTGTAGTCCCAGCGCATCATCCCGGGCTTCTTCACCTGGAGCGTACCCTGCGACACCTGGCGGCGGCCGAAGCCCGCGTACGTGTACGTCTGCTTGAAGCGCGCCTGCAGGTCCTTCGTGCGCTCGTAGGTGGCCTGGACCTTCCGGGCGAGCGCCTGCGGGTCGGAGACGGCGGCCGTCGCGACGGGCGCATCGAACGGCGAGGCGGCGAGGAGGAGGAGGAGGGCGAGGCCTTTCATGGCGGTCCTTGATAACAGACGGTCCGGGCCCGCGGGGCATTCACGGCGAGCGGCGACGGTCCGCTCTCCTTGACGCGGGGGGGCTCCCGGGGGATCCTCCCCGCCTCCGATGCGCCCCGCCCTCGCCGTCCTCGTCGCCGCGCTCTCGCTCGCCGCCTGCAAGGGGCCCTGCCAGGAGCTCGGGAACCGCCTCTGCCGCTGCGTCGGATCGGGCACCACCCGCGACACCTGCGAGCGCCAGGTCCAGAACCAGATCAGCAGCGCCAACCCGGGGAAGGACGTCGAGGACATCTGCAGCGCGCGCCTCGACACCTGCATCGAGCCCCAGGGCGCGGACTTCTGCGCGTGGGTGCAGACCGAGTGCGGGAAGGCGTCCTGCGGCCTCTCGGTCGAGGACTTCAACAGCACCGACGTCTGCCCGAAGCCGGCGCCGGCGACGCCCTAGGCCCGCACCCCGAGGTACCGCCGGATCCCGGCGCTCGGGGACGCGGTCGCGCCGAAGCGGCCGGCGATCTCGGTCCCGCAGGCCGCGCAGGCCCCGCCCTTCATCCGGACCGCCCGCACCGCGTGCCAGTCGCGCTCGATGACGCGCGCCTCGCAGGTCGGGCAGAAGGTGGTCTGGCCGTCGGGGTCGTGCACGTTCCCGGTGTAGACGTACCGGAGGCCCTCCGCCCGGGCGATGGCGCGGGCGCGGGTGAGCGTCGCCGCCGGCGTCCGCGGCCGGTCCATCATCTTGAACGACGGGTGGAACGCGGTGAAGTGCAGGGGCACGTCCACGCCCATGTGGTCGCGGATCCACACCGAGAGCGCGCGCGTCTCCTCCGGCGCGTCGTTGAGGCCCGGGATCATGAGGTTCGTCACCTCGACCCAGACCTTCTTCTCCTTCGCGAGCCACTCGAGCGTGTCGAGCACCGGCGCGAGGTGCGAGAGCGTCCGCTTCGCGTAGAAGTCCTCGGTGAACGCCTTCAGGTCCACGTTGGCCGCATCCATGAGCGGGAAGATCTCCTCCCGCGCCGCGGGCGACACGTAGCCGGCGGTGACGAACACGGTCCAGAGCCCCGCCGCGCGGGCCGCCCGCGCGACGTCGATCGCCCACTCCGCCCAGATCACTGGGTCGTTGTAGGTGAAGGCGATCGCGGGGGCGCCCTGGGCCTGCGCGAACGCGACGACGTCCTCCGGCGTGAGGGTGTCCTCCGCGCGGAGCTCGTCGAGGCGCGCCTTCGAGATGTCCCAGTTCTGGCAGAAGCGGCAGCCGAGGTTGCAGCCCGCGGTCCCGAACGAGAGGACTGTCGTCCCCGGGTGGAAGTGCGCGAGCGGCTTCTTCTCGATCGGGTCGACGGCGAACCCGGTCGAGGTGCCGTACGCGAGGGAGACGAGCTTCCCGGCCCGGTTCTGCCTCACGTAGCAGAACCCGGCCTGGCCCTCGTGCAGCACGCAGTCCCTGGGACAGAGCGTGCACCGGACGCGGCCGTCCGCGATGGGCTCCCAGTAGCGCGCCTCGTGGATCACGCTGAGATTGTAGCGCCGGGCGCGGGGAGCGCAGCGGACGGCCAGGCGGGGCCCCTCCCGCCGGTGCGGCCGCCGGCGCATGCTCGATCGCCGCCCCGCGCGGTGTTATTCAAGGGACCCCGGCGGGCGCCCCCTCGCGCGCGCCGGCCACTCCAGGACGGAACCGACGTGACCTTCCGCGAAGCCCTGCAGCGCCGCCCTCTCGTGTTCGACGGCGCGATGGGCACCCAGATCCAGCGGCACCAGCTCAAGGCGGCCGAGTTCGGCGGGAAGGAGGGCGCGAACGACCTCCTCACGCTCACCCGCCCCGACCTCATCGAGGACATCCACGGCCGCTACTTCCGCGTGGGCTGCGACGTCGTCGAGACCAACACCTTCGGGTCATCGCGGCTCAAGCTCGACGAGTACGGCGTCGGTCACCGGACCTACGAGGTGAACTTCCGCGCAGCGATCCTCGCGCGCCGCGCGGCCGAGCGCTTCTCGACGCCGGAGCACCCCCGCTTCGTGGCAGGCTCCATCGGCCCGACCGGCATGCTCCCGTCGTCGTCGGATCCCGCGCTCGGGAACATCACCGCCGACGCGCTCGAGCGGATCTTCTTCGAGCAGGCGCGCGGCCTCGTCGAGGGCGGCGTCGACGCGATCATCGTCGAGACGCAGCAGGACATGCTCGAGCTCCGCGCCGCCGTCCTCGCCGTGGACGCGGTGCGGCGCGACCTGGTCCGGGACGTCTTCCTCATCGCCCAGCCGACGCTCATAGACGCGAACGGCCGGATGCTCCTCGGCACCGACGTCGGGAGCGCGCTCGCGACCCTCGAGCGGCTCCCGGTGGACGCCATCGGCCTCAACTGCTCCACCGGCCCCGCCGAGATGCGGGGCGCCGTGAAGTACCTCGGCGAGAAGTGCTCGCACTACGTCTCGGTCCTCCCGAACGCCGGCATGCCCGAGAACGTCGACGGGCACGCGGTCTACAAGCTCTCGCCGGACGACCTCGCCGACGCCCTGGCGTCGTTCGTCGCGGAGTACGGCGTGGACATCGTCGGCGGCTGCTGCGGGACGACCCCGGAGCACATGCGGAAGGTGGTCGAGCGCGTGCACGCGATCAGCGCGCCGCGCCGCGTCCGCCCCGCGCCCGCCGCCGAGCTCTCCTCCGCGATGAAGGCGGTCCCGCTCGCGATGGAGCCGCGCCCGCTCGTCGTCGGCGAGCGCCTCAACGCGCAGGGCTCGAAGAAGGTGAAGGAGCTGCTCCTCGCCGACGACTACCCGGGGCTCCTGCAGATCGCCCGTGGCCAGGTCGAGGCGGGCGCGCACGTGCTCGACGTCTGCGTGGCGCTGAACGAGCGCGACGACGAGGGCGCGCAGATGCGGACCCTCGCGAAGCTGCTCTCCCAGGCGGTCGACGCGCCGCTCATGATCGACTCGACCGAGGCGGACGTGGTCGAGGGCGCCCTCAAGGTCTACCCGGGCCGCTGCATCGTGAACTCGGTGAACCTCGAGAAGTCCGGCGAGCGCGTGAAGAGGATCCTTCCCCTCGTGCGCCGCTACGGCGCGGCGGTGGTCGCGATGACCATCGACGAGAAGGGGATGGCGCAGACCGCCGACCGGAAGGCCGAGATCGCCCGGCGGATCGTGGCCGTCGCCCGCGAGTACGGGCTCCCGAACGACAGCCTGGTGTTCGACGCGCTCACCTTCACGCTCGCCACCGGCGGGGAGGAGTACCGCAAGAGCGCGATCGAGACGATCGAGGGCATCCGGCGGATCAAGGCGGAGAACCCGGGCGTCCTCACCACCCTCGGCGTGTCGAACGTCTCCTTCGGCCTCGCGAAGAGCGCGCGCGAGGTCGTGAACTCGGTGTTCCTCTACCACGCGGTGAAGGCGGGGCTGGACCTCGCCATCGTGAACCCGAAGGACATCCGCCCGTACCCGGCGATCCCCGAGGACGAGCGGGTGCTCGCCGAGGACCTCGTCTTCGACCGCCGCCCCGACGCGCTCGCGCGGCTCATCGAGCACTTCGGCGCGAAGGGCGCGCCGGAGAAGGCGGCGGTGGACCCGCTCGCCGCGGCGGGCGCGAAGAGCGCCGAGGAGCGCATCCACCTCCAGATCCTCCACCGCAGGCCGGAGGGGATCGAGGCGCTCATCGACGACGCGCTCACCCGCCGCCCGGCGGTCGCGGTGCTGAACGAGGTGCTCCTCCCGGCGATGAAGGACGTCGGCGACCGATTCGGCGCGGGCGAGCTCATCCTCCCGTTCGTGCTCCAGTCCGCCGAGGTGATGAAGAAGGCCGTCGCCCACCTCGAGCAGTTCCTCGAGAAGAAGGAGGGCGCGACGAAGGGCAACGTGGTCCTCGCCACCGTGTACGGCGACGTGCACGACATCGGCAAGAACCTCGTGAAGACCATCCTCTCGAACAACGGCTTCACCGTGCATGACCTCGGGAAGCAGGTCCCGGTGGCGACGATCCTCGAGAAGGCGGTCCAGGTGAACGCGGACGCGATCGGCCTCTCCGCGCTCCTCGTCTCCACCTCGAAGCAGATGCCGTTCTGCGTCGAGGAGCTGCACCGCCGGAACCTCACCTTCCCGCTGATCATCGGCGGCGCCGCGATCAACCGGCGCTTCGGCTACAAGACCCACTTCGCCCAGGACGGCGCCCCGTACGCGGGCGGCGTCTTCTACGCGAAGGACGCGTTCGAGGGGCTCGAGATCGTCGAGGGCCTCGTCGATCCCGCGCGCCGGGACGCGGTGAAGCACGAAGTCCTGCAGAAGGCGATCGCGAACCGCGACCGGCCCGCCGACGCGGTGCTGGCCCCGGCGCCGACCCGCAGGTCCGGGTCGGTGCCGCCGGCCGCGCGCATCCCCTCCCCGCCGTTCTGGGGCGCGCGCGTCGTGCCGGCCGGCCAGATCGCGCTCGCCGACGTGTGGCCGCACCTCGACCTCGCCGAGCTCTTCAAGCTGCAGTGGGGCGTGAAGGCGAAGGGCGCCGAGTACGAGAAGCTCATCCGCGAGGAGTTCGGGCCGAAGCTCGAGGAGCTGAAGGCGGAGGCCCAGGCGAACGGCTGGCTCGTGCCGAAGGTGGTCTACGGGTACTTCCCGTGCCACGCGGACGGGAACGACCTCGTCGTCCTCGACCCGGCGCACCGGAAGGACGAGCTCGCGCGCCTCAAGCTCCCGCGCCAGCCCGACGACCGGAACCTCTGCCGCGCCGATTTCTTCCGTGAGGAGCGCGGCGCCGACGTGTGCGCCTTCCAGGTCGTCACCGTCGGTGACGCCGCCTCGAGGCTCGCGGAGGAGGCGCAGGAGAAGGGCGACTACACCCGCGGCCTCTTCCTCCACGGCCTCGCCGTCGAGACCGCCGAGGCCCTCGCGGAGTACTGGCACCGCCACGTCCGGACGGAGCTGGGCCTCCCCGACGGTCAGGGGAAGCGCTACTCCCCCGGCTATCCGTCCTGGCCCGAGCTCTCCGACCAGCGGCAGGTCTGGAAGCTCCTCGAGCCGGACCGGACCATCGGCGTGTCGCTCACCGAGGCGAACCAGATGGTCCCGGAGCAGTCCACGTCGGCGATCGTCCTGCACCACCCCGACGCGATCTACTTCCTGGTGCGCGGGCTCTCGCTCGCGGCGGGGTGACTCCTCCCGGGCCTGCCCCCGCCCGCCCGCACGGCGCCCCGCGGCCCGGTGTGTAGCTTTTCCGTCGTGGGCCCTCCGGACCCGCGAGGGATCCATGGCGCGCCTCCTCATCGCCTCGAACCGCCTGCCGGTCACGGTCCACGCCGCCGACGGCGCGCTCTCCGTCGAGCGGAGCTCCGGCGGGCTCGCGACCGGCATGAAGGGGCCGCACGAGCGGCTCGGGGGGTTGTGGATCGGCTGGCCCGGCGACCTCGACGGCCTGGACGCCCGGCAGCGGGCCGAGGTGGACCGGCAGCTCGACGCGCTCCGTCTCTCGCCGGTCCAGCTCTCCAGGGACGAGATCGCCCGCTACTACGAGGGCTACTCGAACGCGGTGCTCTGGCCGCTGTTCCACTACGAGACCGCGCGTCTCCCCCCCGAGGTAAAGGACTTCGACGCGTACCAGGCGGTGAACGAGAGGTTCGCCGACGCGATCGCGGCGCGGCACGAGCCGGGCGACCTGGTCTGGATCCACGACTACCAGCTGATGCTCGTCCCGCAGCTCCTCCGCGATCGGATCCCGGACGCGCGGATCGGCTTCTTCCTCCACATCCCCTTCCCCTCGTCCGAGATCTTCCGGATCCTCCCCGACCGCGAGCGGATCCTGGAGGGGCTCCTCGGCGCGGACCTGCTCGGCTTCCACACCGCCACGTTCGTCCGCCACTTCGCGTCCTCCGCCCTCCGGCTCCTCGGGCTCCCCACCGACGTCGACCGGATCCGGCTCGGCGCGCGGGAGGTGATCCTCGGCGTCTTCCCGATGGGCGTCGACGCCGCGCAGCTCGGCGCGGTGGCCGCGAGCGAGAAGGTGCAGCGGCTGGCCGACGAGACCCGGGCCGGCGCCGAGCGCCTCCTCGTCGCCATCGACCGGCTCGACTACACGAAGGGGATCCCCCGGCGCCTGCTCGCGTTCGACGCGCTCCTCCGGGCCCACCCGGAGCTGCGGGGCACGATCCGGCTCGTGCAGGTCGCGGTCCCGTCCCGCGAGAACGTCGAGGCCTACGCCGAGTACCGCGCGGAGGTGGACGCGCTGGTGGGCCGGATCCACGGAGAGTACGCGACGCCGCGCTGGTCGCCGATCCACTACCTGCACCGCAGCCTCTCGCAGGACGAGATCGTCGCGCTGTACCGCGCCGCGGACGCGGTGCTCGTGACGCCGCTGCGCGACGGGATGAACCTCGTCGCGAAGGAGTTCGTGGCGTCGAGGTCGGACGGCGACGGCGTCCTCGTCCTCTCGGAGTTCGCCGGCGCCGCGGCGGAGCTCGCCGAGGCGGTGCTCGTGAACCCCTTCGACGTCGAGCGCACCGCGGCCGCGCTCCACCGCGCCCTCGACATGCCGGAGGAGGAGCGCCGCACGCGGATGGCCGCGCTCCGCGAGCGCGTGCTCGGCTACGACGTGCACGCCTGGGCGCGGGCGTTCGTCTCGCGCCTCGAGCGGACGCGCCCGAGCGTCCCCGCCGACCTGGCGCCGTCCCCGGCGGCCGCGCTCCGCGCCGCCATCGACCGCGCCGCATCCGCGCCGCGCCTCGCCCTGCTCCTCGACTACGACGGCACGCTGGTCCCGTTCGCGACGACGCCGGAGCTCGCCGCGCCGGACGCGGAGCTGCTCTCGCTCCTCCGCCGGCTCGCGGCGCGACCGCGCACGGAGGTGCACCTCGTCTCCGGGCGCCCGCGCCGGACCATGGAGCGCTGGTTCGGCCCGCTCGACGTGGGGCTCCACGCGGAGCACGGGGTCTGGAGCCGCTTCCCGGGCGCCGCCTGGGAGGGCGCGCCGCTCCCGGACATGCCATGGCGGGACAGCGTCCGCGCGATCCTCCGCGAGTTCGCCGAGCGGACCCCGGGGTCGCTCGTCGAGGAGAAGACCGCCGGGTTCGCCTGGCACTACCGGGGCGCCGACCCGGAGTACGGCGCGGCCCAGGCGAAGGACCTCTCGCTCCACCTCTCGACGGTGCTCTCCAACGTCCCGGTCGAGCTCCTGCCCGGCGACAAGGTGGTGGAGATCCGCGTGCACGGGATCCACAAGGGCCGGATCGCGACGGAGGTCGCGCGCCGCTCGCCGGAGGGGACGCTCCTCCTCGCGATGGGCGACGACCGCACCGACGAGGACCTCTTCGCCGGGCTCCCGGGCGGGAGCGTCGCGATCCACGTCGGCCCCGCGCCCAGCCGGGCGCCGCTCCGGATCCCCGACGTGCGCGCGGCGCGGCGGCTGCTCGCCGCCCTCGCCGACGCGCGCTGAGGCGCGTCACGGGAAGTGGAGCGCGAGGCCCCCCGGCGCCGGGACGAGCTCGACGCCGCCGCCACGGTTCGCCCGGTGGAAGACCCAGGGCACGGCGAAGCCCACGCCCCCGCCCGCGACCGCCCCGACGGCGACGTCGGTGAGCCAGTGTGCGTCGCCCGCGACGCGCAGGTAGCCGACCCCGGTCGCGAGGACCATGCCGGCCGCCCAGATCCATGGCGCGCTCCGGTACCCGCGCATGGTGGCGACGGTCGCGGTGGCGGTCGCGAGCGAGAACGCGAGGGAGGTGTGGCCGGAGTAGAAGCTCTTGTTCCGCGAGCCCGGCATCGAGAGGTCCCCCGCCGCCGGGCGGCGGCGCGCGAAGGTGTCCTTCGCGAGGCCGTTGAAGGTGGTCGCGATCGTGACCGCCTCCGCCACGACGATCCCGTCCTCCATGAAGGTCCGCGGCGAGCCTCCTTCCCCGTACGCGGCGAGCGCGAGCGCGGAGGCGGCGCCGAGCGGCATGATCCCCGACACGAGCACGTCCGAGGCGTGGCGCGCGATCGCCGGATCCTTCCAGCGGAGCGCGGAGCGCGCGTCCTGGTCGAAGTCATCGGCGACGCAGAGCCGGCACTTCGACGGCGCGAGCTGGGGGAGGGCGAGCCCCAGGGCGGACGCCCCGGTCAAGGCGAGCACCGGGAGGTCGATCTTGAGATCGACCTTCAGCGGGTGAGGTTGTGCCTGGGCAACCGAGGCAGCGAGTAGGAGGGCGCCCGCAACGAGCGGGCGAGCGAGGCGTCGCACGCGGTGAACGTTTGCTCACTGCGGCGAAATGGCAACCTGCGCGATCGTGTCCCCCGCAGGGCGAGCGCCCGTGCCGGGGCGCGTCCCTCCCGGCGGGCGGCCGTCACGTCCGCGGCGGCGCCGCGACGACGACGTCACCGAAGGGCTTCACCTGCCCCTCGATCTCCTTGCGGTCGCCGACCACCACCACCGTCATCCGGGAGCCGTCGAGCCACGTCCGGGCCATCGCCTGGACGTCGGCGGGCGTGACCGCCTTCACGGTCGGGACGTACTGCTCGAGCCAGGTCTCCGGGAGGCCGTGCAGGTCGACGAACCGGAGCCGCTCGATGAGCCCCTCCCGGCGCGAGACCTCCAGCACGTACTGGCCCGCGAGGTACGCCTGCACCGCCTGGAGCTCCTTCGCGGTCGGGGGCTCCGCGCGGAGCCTGTCGATCTCGCCGAAGATCTCCTTCAGCGACGCGCCGGTGACGGCCGTCGTCACGTCCGCGACCTGCACCCAGTACCCGGGCGCGCCGGCCCGCACCGACACGAGGCTCCGGGGCGAGTAGGTGTAGCCCTTCGCCTCGCGGAGGTTCGCGGTCATCCGCGACGAGAAGTAGCCGCCGAGGAGCGTGTTCGTGACGACGAGCTTCAGGTAGTCGGGGCTCCGCGGATCGAGCACGGGGAGGCCCACGTACAGCGTCGACTGGACCGCGCCCGGGCGCTCGACGAGGTTCACCTCGCGCTTCGAGGCCGGCCGCGCCGCGACCGGCTGCCGAGGCGCCCCGCGCGCCCAGCCGGCGAACGCCTCCCGGATGGCGGCCTCGGTCCGCGCCGCGTCGAAGCGGCCCGCGACGTACAGGTGCGCGCGCCCCGCGCCGAAGCTCGCCGCGTGGAACTTCACGACGTCGGCGCGCGCGTAGCCCTTCACCTGCTCCGGCGTCGGCAGCAGCCGGCCATACGCGTGGCCGGGGTACGTGAGCGCGAGGAACCGCTCCTGCGCGAGCGTCTGCGGGATGGTGCGGGCGATGGTGATCTCCCGGATCCGGTCGGTACGGACGCGCTCGAGCTCCTTCTCCGGGAAGGCGGGGTTCCGGGCGACGTCGGCGACGAGCGCGACGAGGTCCGGCGCGAACTCGGAGAGCACGGTGCCGCCGACGGTGGTCTCGTCCGCCGTCACCGCGGTCTCCACCGAGCCGCCCCACCGCGCGGCGAGCGCGGCGAGCTCGGGCGCGGAGCGCGTCTTCGTACCCTCGACGAGCATGTCGGCGACGAGCTTCGCGAGCCCGGTCTCGGTGGCCGCCTCGTCGCCCGTGCCGATCCGGACGGCGAGCTGCACGGTCACCTTCGGCATCTGCCCGACCGTGACGAGCGTCACCTGCAGGCCGTTGTCGAGCGTGAAGCGCCGGAGCGCCGGGAGCCGGAAGGCCGGGGTCGGGCCGGGCGGCGGCGGGCTCTCGCGCGGGGCCTCGGCGGCGGGGTTCCCGGGCTCGGCGGAGAGCAGGATCGCGACGGCGGCGGCGACGAGCGCGTGCATGGTGGTCTCCCTAGCCCTTGGTCTTCACGACGAGGACGGTGCGGTTCGTCTTCCGGAGGTACTCCCGGGCGACCTTCTGGACGAGCTCGGGCGTCACCTTCTCGAGCTCGTCGGGGATCCGCGTCACCCTCGCCGGATCCCCGTCGAAGAGGGCGGCCGACGCGAGCAGGTCGGCGAGGCCGAACCCGCTGAAGGACTCCATCTCGCCGTACAGCGCCGAGCGCGCCTTCACCTTCGCGCGGGCGAGCGCCTCGGCGTCCACCGGACGGTCCATGAACGGCTGCACCGCCTCGTCGATCGCGGCGAGGAGCTCGTCGGGCCCGTGCTCCCTGTCGTGGAACAGGTAGACGATCTCCAGCATCGGCCCCTGGTAGTCCCATGCGTTCCCGAGCAGGTTGACGCCGCCCTCGACCTCCCCGGTGAGCCCCTTCTCCTGCACGAGCTTCTGGTGGAGGGCGGCGTCGCGGCCCTGGACGAGGAGCTGGTCGAGGATCACGAAGGCGGCGTGCTCGGGCGTGCCGCGCTCGGGGACGTGCCACGCCACCGCGAGCGCCGGGCGCTCGGCGAGCGCGTCCACCTTCTCCGCCCGCTTCTCCTTCTCCTGCCTCGGCTCCGAGAGATCCGGCCGCGGCGGCTGCGTCGCCGGCGGGATCGCGCCGAAGTGCTTCGTCACGAGCGCGAGCGCCTCCTTCGGATCGAAGTCGCCGACGAGGGCGAGCGCGGCGTCGTTCGGCGCGTAGTAGGTCTTGAAGAAGGCCTGGACGTCCTCGAGCGTCGCCGCGTCCAGATCGGCGAGGTCGCCGTAGAAGTTGTGCGCGTTGTGCCAGTTCTCGTTCGCGAGCTGCGGCATGTCGAGCCACGGGAACCCGCCGTAGGGCCGGTTCAGCACGTTGACCCGCACCTCGTTCTTCACCACGCCCTTCTGGTTGTCGAGGTTCTCCTGGTTCACCGCGAGGCCGCGCATCCGGTCGGCCTCCGCCCACAGGACCGTGTCGAGCACGTTCGACGGGACCACCTGGTAGTAGTTCGTGAAGTCGAAGCGGGTCGAGCCGTTCAGGTTCCCGCCGTTCGACTGCACGAGCTTGATGAACTCCATCTTCCCGAGGTTCCTCGAGCCCTGGAACATCATGTGCTCGAAGAGGTGGGCGAAGCCGGTCCGGCCCTTCGGCTCCACCCGGAAGCCGATCCCGTAGTAGACGCCGACGGCGACCTTCGGGACCGAGCGATCGGGCGAGAGCGCGACGCGGAGGCCGTTCGGCAGCGTGTGGTACTCCACCGGGATCGCCGGCGCGGCAGGCGCGGCGGAGGCCGCGGGCGCGTGAGCGCGGGACCCGGCGCAGGCGAGCGCGACGGCGGCGAGGGACGCGGCGACGATTCTCATGTCGATCACCTCGGGAGGGCGGGAGCGCCGACGACCCATACGCGTCACCGGACCCCCGGTAAACGTATCGTTCGGGGGGCACGGGACGGGACCGCTGGAGGTGAAGGAGGCGAGGCGCGAGGTGACGAGCCCCCCGCATCGGTGCCGCGCGCGACGCGTCGAGCGGCCCGTTCCGCCGGCGACCGCCCGTTGCTGCGCTGCTACCGGGTTTCACCGATCTGCGTTGCGTCTCCCTCGCCGATCGAAGCGCCCAGCGGTTCGCGTTCCCGACCCGGACGCGTGCTTCACGGGCCGATTGCGATGGCGGCCGGGAGCCGTGTCGCACGACTACGGGACACGTCGCCTGAGGCACCCCTAAGAAGTCTCACAGCAACCGCTTGTCAATCCGCCTGCACCTTGATACATCGTATCACGTCGGCATTCCCCCTCCCTCGCCGACACCGAACGCCCGGCGGCTCCCATTCCCCGCCCGGGCGTTCTTCTTTTCTGGGAGCCGAGCTGCGCCGTCTCACCTCCGCGCCGGCAGCTGGGCGCGGAGGTCGAGCGGCACCGGGATCCCGGCGAGGTCGGCGGTCCCGGAGAGGCCCACGTCGACCGCCCCGCCCCGGACGAGGTCGCTGGCCGCGCGCCCAACCTCGGCGAGCTCCACCTTCAGCGGGATGCTGACGACGCTCTTCCCGCCCGCGGGGACGAGCTGCATCGCCCGGCCGTCGCCGCGCGCCACGGCGTTCCCGGCGATCGACAGCGCGTAATCGAGCCGGCTCGCCGGGATCGGGAAGGCGTTCGGGTTCTTCACCGCGACGCGGACCTCGAGCCCCACCTCGCCGAACGAGACGTTCCGGATCGAGAGCCCCTCGATGGCGAAGTCCGGCAGCCGGGGAAGGGCCAGCCGGTCCTCGTGCGAGATCGGGAGGTCCACGACCCCGAGGGGCGTCTGGATCCCGAGGGTTCCGGACAGCCGGTAGGAGACCGCGTCGCGCCGCCCGAGGAGCGCGGCGATCCCGGGCACGTCACGGAAGCGCACCCGGACCGGGAACGTGACCGGCGCCTTGCCGTTCGCCGGGATGGTGAGCCCGCCCGGCATCTCGCCGGTGGCGACCCGTGTGCCCTCGACGTCCACGCCGTACCCGAGGCGCGCGACCTTCGCGCCGAAGCCGTTCGGGTTCTCGACGTCGAAGGTGAACCCGACCGTCGCGCCCTCGAGATCGAGCGCCTGGAGCGCGGCGCTCCGGAAGGTGAGGTGCGGCCGCTGCACCGCGCCCTCGGCGATCTTCGAGAGCTCGGCGCAGCCGGCGAGGAGGGCGACCGCGACGACGAGGAGCGCACGGGCGCCGATCGAGCGATGGGAAGTCATGCTTCGAAGGTACACCGCGACCCGAGCGGCGGTCGACGCCGGCCGGCCGGGACCCCGCGAAACGATCCACGCCTCTTCCACACGCTCCTCCCCCGGGTTTTCCACGTCTTCCACCGACTTATCCACCGGGTTCCGACAATGAAATCGGTCAGGCCCCGCTGCTAGAGTGCGCGCCGCCCATGGCCGAGTTCGATCCCGCCCGACGGTCCTCCGAAGCCGCCGTCTCCCCCCTCCGCTCGGCCCGCGATCTCCCGCACAGCCTCGAGGCGGAGCAGGCGGTGATCGGCGCGATCCTCACCGAGGACACCGCCTTCGATCAGGTCGCGGCGGTGCTGAAGCCGGCGGACTTCTACCTGCTCGCGCATCAGCACGTGTACGGCGTGTGCGAGGAGCTCGCGCGCGAGGCGAAGACGCTCGACCCGGTCCTCGTCCAGCAGCGGCTCGACGCGAAGGGGCTCCTCGGCGCGGCGGTGCCGCACGACCTGCCGCTCTCCCTCGCCCGGGCCATCGGCACCGCCGCGAACGTCATCCACTACGCGCGAACGGTGCAGGACCTCGCGCGGCTGCGGCACATGATGCTCACCGCGCAGAAGCTCGTCGAGCGTGGGTACGAGGCGGGCGCGAACGTGCAGCCCTTCCTCGACGCCGCCCAGCAGGAGGTGTTCGGGGCGGCGGCGGGCACCACCGTCGACACGCTCAAGAAGATCTCCGAGCCGGTGCTGCGCGCGCTCGAGAACCTCGAGGCGGTCCAGAAGCGCGTCCAGGCCGGCCTCTCCCCCATCACCGGCGTGCCCACCGGGATCGGCACGCTCGACAAGAACACCCTCGGCCTCCAGCCCGGCACGCTCACGGTCCTCGCGGCGCGCCCGTCGGTGGGCAAGACGGCGTTCGCGCTGAACATCGCGACCCACGCCGCGGTGAAGGCCGGGAAGCGGGTCGCCTTCTTCTCCCTCGAGATGCCGTCCGACCAGCTCGCGCTCCGCATGCTCGCGTCGGAGGGCAAGCTCGACTGGCGCCGCCTCTCGCAGGGCCAGCTCTCGACGCACGACTGGAACAAGCTCGCCACCCAGGCCGACCGGATCGGCGCGGCGAGCATCTGGCTCGACGACAACTTCGTCCTCACGCCGGTCGAGCTGCGATCGAAGTGCCGCAAGCTCAAGCGCGAGAACGGCGGGCTCGACCTCGTGATGATCGACTACCTCCAGCTCATGCACGCACCGTCCGACCGGTCGAACCAGTCGCGCGAGCAGGAGATCGCCACCATCAGCCGCTCGCTCAAGTCGCTCGCGAAGGAGCTCGAGTGCCCCATCGTGGCGCTCTCGCAGCTGAACCGTGGCGTCGAGAAGCGGAAGGGCGAGCCGCCCATGCTCTCCGACCTCCGCGAGTCGGGCGCGATCGAGCAGGACGCCGACATCGTGATGTTCCTCCACCGGAACGAGGAGGAGAACAAGGACGTCCAGCAGGGCAACTCGCAGGGCGACACGCTGAACGTGCAGCTCATCGTCGCGAAGCAGCGCCAGGGCCCGACCTGCACGATCGACCTCGTCTTCTTCAAGACGACGACGTTCTTCGCCGAGATGGAGCGGCGGCCGGGGGCGTAGGGGCGCGGCCGGGCACCGCCGCACTGCCGAAGATCGGCCGCTTCCCCGGAGATCTTCCCCCGCCCGCCGACGTCTCCAGTACGGAACCGCCGGGGCGCTACTCATGGTGAACGCAGGCAACGGGCCCCCTCACCCTGGCCCTTGTATGTCGGGGAGAGTCATGGGAAACCGCTTGGCTGCACGGCAGATCGATCGGCCCTTGGTGGCGAACACCGCGGGAGAGCATGAGATCGCCGTGCAGCCATCTCACTCCCGAGCCCGAACGGTTGCCAGAGCCAAGAGCTCGAATCCTGCAAGGACGGGCCGACGGAGTGGTCAACCGGGACGGGTGCTCATGGGCGAAGCGTTCGTCGGCATCGACGTGTCGAAGGCGCGGCTCGACGTGGCGGTGCGGCCTTCTGGCGAAGTGTGGGCGGTCACGAACGACGAGGCGGGCTTCGCGACGCTCGTCGAGAGGCTGAAGCCGCTCGAGCCGAAGCTCGTGATCGTCGAGGCGACGGGCGGGTACCAGGCGCCGCTCGTGGCAGCGCTCACGGTGGCTGGCATCGCCGTGGCGGTCGTGAACCCGCGCCAGGTGCGGGACTTCGGTCGCGCCACGGGCCAGCTCGCCAAGACCGACGTGCTCGACGCCGAGGTGATCGCGCGGTTCGGCGAGGCCCTCAGGCCAGAGCCGCGGCCGATGCCCGACGAGGAAACGCAGGCGCTGCAGGCGGTCGTGCTCCGGCGCCGGCAGCTCGTCGACATGATCACTGCGGAGTCGAACCGCCTCGCGACCGCGCTCCCGGTCGTTCGTGGCGACATCGAGGAGCACATCACCTGGCTGCGCCGGCGCCTGAAGGACGTCGACGACGACCTGTACGGCTCGATCAAGAAGAGTCCGCTCTGGCGTGTGAAGGAGCAGATCCTGCGCTCTGCGCCCGGGATCGGCCGCGTGAGCACCTGCGCCCTCGTCGCCCAGGTCCCCGAGCTCGGACGCCTCAACGGTCGCAAGATCTCGGCGCTCGTCGGGGTCGCGCCATTCAACCGGGACAGCGGCACACTCCGCGGAAGGCGCGCGATCTGGGGCGGGCGCGGAGCCGTGCGCCACACGCTCTACATGGCCACGCTCACCGCGATCCGGTGCAGTCCGACGATCCGGGCCTTCTACGACCGCCTCCTCGCGGCCGGAAAGCCGGCAAAGGTCGCCCACGTCGCCTGCATGCGGAAGCTGCTCGTTCGCCTGAACGCGATGATGCGCGACGGCGCGCCCTGGACGGAGGACGCGCCAGTCACCGTTGCGGCTTGACGTTCAACACGGTTGCTCTCCCCCGGTGGGGGAGAGGGGAAGATCTCCGGGGAAGTCTGGCTGGCTGGTCCCCGCATCGACCTGCGCTCCACGTGACCCGTGGCGGTGCCGTCCTGGCGAGGTGCTGCTGCGGATGGGGGGCCGCCCGCAATGCCGTGCGTGCCTCGGCTTACGGCCACTGAGATCGCGTGAGCAGGCGTGAGATCGCGGCCCCGGCGTCGCGTCCTTGCTGCCTTCATTCGCCAGCAGCCACGATCGCCCACTGAAGCGGAGACAGCCGGGACGGGCCTTCGCGCCGGCGCGCAGGGACCGGGCGTTTCGTACGGACCGGGCCGCAGTACTTCAGCCGGCCTGTCACGGATCGTGACAGCCGCCGAGCGGTACGCGCACGGGGCGCCGTCGTGAACGCCGTCGCGGCTGGCACGAGCGGACGTGCGCCGGCCCCGCGCGCACGGCCTCGTCCGATCATCTGCCCCGCCAAAGTCCCGCGTCCCGAGCACCGCCGTGAAGGACCGGCCCGGCCCACGGAGCGGCCCGCCCAAGCACGCGGAACCCGACCGCCCGGGGGAGAACGGGCCTCGCCCTACCGAGGAGTGCGTGGGCGCCGGAAGTCGCGACCCCGCGAGATCCCATCCCGCGCGGCCGCGTCCAGATACCGCTCGACCACCCGCTTCCCCCCGCGCACCGCCTCCTCGAGCGTCGCCCCGCGCGCGAGGAGCCCCGCGATCGCGGAGGCGAGCCGGCAGCCGGTGCCGCGGGCGGTGCCGGCGCGCCGGCGGCCGGCGAGGCGCGTCACCTTGCGGCCCTCGACGAGCAGGTCCACCGGCGCGCCCGCGCGGTGACCGCCCTTCACGAGCACCGCGCGGGCGGGGAGGAGCCGGGCGGCAACGATCGCGGCGTCGTCGGTCGAGACGTCCGCGCCGGTGAGGAGCGCGAGCTCGGGGAGGTTCGGCGTCGCGAGCCGCGCGCGCGCGAGGAGCGGCGCGAGCGCCTCGCCAGGTGGCGCGCCGCCCGTATCGAGGAGCGGCGCGCCCGAGGACGCGGCGAGCACGGGGTCCACCACGAGCGGGACCCTCCCGAGCGGTCGCTCCGCGAGGCGCGCCGCGAGGACGCGGGCGAGCCCGGCGGTGCCGAGCATGCCGGTCTTCACCGCGCCCGGGCGCCGCCCGCCGTCGAGGAGCGCGTCGATCTGGGCGAGGAGGAAGACCTCCGTGGTCGGGGCGAAGCCGCGGCCCCCGCGCGGCCCCTGAGCGGTGAGCGCCGTCGCGACCGCCCAGCCCTCCGCGCCGACCGCGCGGAGCGCCTCGAGATCGGCGACGAGCCCGGCGCCGCCCGTGGGATCGAGCCCGGCCGCGACGAGGACCCGCGGCCTCGCCTTCCTCGTCACCGCCGCCCGCTCCGCGCCGCGTCGACGAGGCCGCGATAGAGCGCGGCGTGGCGCGGCTCGTGCCGGAGGACCGCCTCGGGGTGCCACTGGACGCCGACCGCGAACTCGAGGTCAGGGAGCTCGATCGCCTCGATCACGCCGTCCGGCGCGCGCGCCGAGACGAGCACGCCCGAGCCCGCATCGCGCACCGCCTGGTGGTGCGTCGAGTTCACCGGGAGCGGACCCGCGCCGACGAGCTGCGCGAGCTGCGTCCCGGGCTGGACCGAGACCTCGTGGGACGGGACGTCCTTCGGCGGCGGCTGCTCGTGCCCGCGGATGCCCGCGTCCGCCGCGAGATCCTGGTGCAGCGAGCCGCCCTGCACGACGTTCAGGAGCTGCATGCCGCCGCAGACGCCGAGCACGGGCAGGCGGGCGGCGAGGGCCGCCTCGAGCAGGTCCTTCTCGAACGCGGTCCGCTCGGGCTTGAGGACGCCGCACACGTCGCGGCGGGGCTCGCCGTAGAGCTCCGGCGGCACGTCGAAGGCGCCGCCGGTCACGACGAGGCCATCGAGCAGCGCGAGGTAGGCGGCGGCGACGCTCCGGTCGTGCGGGAGGAGGACGGGGAGGCCGCCGGCGGCGAGCACGGCGTCGACGTACCCGCGCCCGAGCTCGTACCGGTTCCGCTGCTCGTCCGCGTCGAGGGTGAGGCCGATCCGCGGCCGCTTCGTGCTCATCGCCGGGCCTCCTCGCGCGGAGGGCGCGCGGCCCGCCCCGCCTCGAAGCGCGCCGCGAGCGCCCGAGCGTTCGCGGCCGGATCGCCCGCCCCGAAGAGCGCGTCGATCACCGCCGCGCACGCGGCGCCGGCGCGGGCGACCTCGGAGATGGTGTCGAGCCCGATGCCGCCGATCGCCACGACCGGCGCCGGCAGCGCCCGCGCGACCTCGGCGAGCGTGGCGAGCCCCCGCGGCGGCACGGCGAGGACCTTCGTCCGGGTGCCGAACACGGGCCCGAAGCCGACGTGATCGGCCCCGCCCGCGAGCGCGGCGCGCGCCTCCTCCAGCGTGCGCGTCGTGCGCCCCACGAGGAGGTCCGGCCCGAGGAGCCGGCGCGCGTCGGGCACCGGGAGATCCTCGTCACCCAGGTGGACGCCATCCGCCCCGGCGAGGAGCGCGAGATCGGCGCGATCGTTCACGATGACGAGCGCCCGTCCGGCCGCCAGGGCCACGATCCGGCGGGCGATGTCGAGGATCTCGCCGGCGGGCCGGTCCTTCACCCGGACCTGGACGACCGAGGCGCCTCCCGCGATCGCGGCCTCCGCCTGCGAGACCGCCGCCGCCCCGCCGACGATGGCGTACAACCCACCGAGGCGTGCGCGCCGCGCGGCGCCCCCCGCGGCGTCGGAAACCGGCATGGCGACAGCGGTAACACGCGCTTGACGGGGCCGCAAGACGGCGCCTATTTTCCGCCTCCCCGGACGTCCCGGGCCCCCGAGATCGAGAGAAATGGCCGACTTCGAGAACAAGCTCGTCGACAAGCGCGTTGCCCACCGGTACGTGAGGAAGGGCAAGCTCGACGAGAAGGACTACGAGAAGCACCTGAAGGGCCTGCCCGACCTCGCGGATCAGGCGGTCCCCGTGGAGGCCTCGATCGAGGGCGACGATCTCGACGACCTCGACGACGTGGACGATGCCGACGAAGGCGAAGACGAGGGCGGCGCGGGCGGCGAGACCGCCCAGCCGTAGCGGCGCGGTGCGGCTCGCCCGCGCGCTCCTCCTCACCGTCGTCGCGGCGGCGCTCGTCCTCGCCGCCCTCTCCCTCGCGCCCCGACTCGACGGCACGCTCGCGGCCACCGCGAGCGCGCGCTCCGACACGCCCGCGCCCCTGCGCGGCGGGTTCACGCTCCCGCGCGCGACCGAGGGCTCGCAGGCGAGCCGGCGCACGCCGGTCGTCGTCGCGGTCGAGAAGGTCCGCGGCGCCGTCGTGAACGTCTCCGCCGAGGAGCTCGTCCGCATCCGCGTACCGTCGCGGGGGAGCTCCGCGCGCGACCTGCTCTTCGGCGATCTCTTCGAGCGGCCCCGCTACAGGAAGGGCTACCAGGTCACCTCGCTCGGCTCGGGCGTGATCGTCTCGCCGGAGGGGTACGTCCTCACGAACAACCACGTCGTGGAGCGCGGGGCGCGCTTCCGCGTCGGGCTCCTCGACGGCCGCGAGGTGATCGCGAAGGTGGTCGGGACCGATCCGTCCTCCGACCTCGCCGTCCTGAAGCTCGACACGAAGGACAGGCTCCCCTACGTCCCGGTCGGCCGCTCCGACGACCTGATGATCGGCGAGACGGTGATCGCCATCGGGAACCCGTTCGGCCTCTCGCACACCGTGACGACGGGGGTCGTCTCGGCGGTCCACCGGAACTTCAGGGCCGGGGACCGGACGCTCTTCGACTTCATCCAGACCGACGCGTCCATCAACCCGGGCAACTCCGGCGGCCCGCTCCTCGACATCGACGGACGCCTCGTCGGCGTGAACACCGCCATCCTCGGCGATCGCAACGCCGGCATCGGCTTCGCGATCCCCATCGACCGGGCCCGCCGGATCGCCGAGGACCTGGTCGCGCACGGCGAGGTGCGCGAGGGCTACCTCGGGATCGTCGTCGCGGACCTCCCGCCGAAGGAGGGCGCCGCGGAGGGCGCGAGCGGCGGCGTGGTGGTCACCGCGGTGGATCCCGGCTCGCCGGGCGATCGGGCCGGCGTGCGAAAGGGCGACGTCGTCGACGCGGTCGAGGGCTTCTCGATCGAGACCGCGGAGGAGTTCCGCTTCCGCGTCCGGGATCTCCCCATCGGCGCGACGGCGCGGGTCGACCTGACGCGCGGTCGCCAGAAGACCACCGCCGCGGTGACCGCGGTCGAGCTCGGCCCGCAGCACGCCGCGGACCTGGTCGCGCGGCGGGTGGGGATCCAGCTCGGCGACGAGCGCGTGCGCGGCGGCTCGGTCGTCGTGGTCCGGTCCGTCGCGCGCGGCTCGCCGGCGGACGAGGCCGGGCTCCTCGCCGGCGACCTCGTGCGCGAGGTGAACTCCAGCGAGGTGGCGACCGTCGACGACTTCCGGAAGGCGGCCGCGCGGGCGCGGCGGAGCGGGCAGCTCGTGCTGCTCGTGCAGCGCGGCTACGCCGCGGAGCGGATCGCGTTCGACTTCGACTGAACGAGGAAGACGGCCATGACGGACGAGACCCCCGGCGCCATCGACTTCTACACCTTCGTGCTCTCCCTCGCGTCGAGCGCGTTCGTGCACCTCGGCGACGCCCCGCACCCCGAGACGGGTGAGCCCGCCCCGGCGGACCTGCCGCTCGCGAAGCAGACGATCGACATCCTCGCGATGCTCCGCGTGAAGACGAAGGGGAACCTCACCCCCGAGGAGGAGAAGTTCATGGAGAACCTCCTCACCGATCTCCGCCTCCGGTACGTGACGAAGAAGGCGCCGAAGGTCGGCTGACGGGCGCGCGCCCCCTCACCCGTCGACGGGCGCGGGGCTCACCACGAGCGGCTCCCGCCATCGGCCCGGGCGAGGAACACCGCCGCGAGCGGCGGCAGCGTGAGGGGAACCGACGCCGGCCGGCCGTGCCACGGCAGGTCCTCCGCATCGACGCCGCCCCAGTTCCCGGCGCCCGACCCGCCGTACTCCCGCGCGTCGCCGTTCAGGACCTCCCGCCAGAAGCCGCCGAACGGCACGCCGATCCGGTAATCGGCGCGGAGGACCGGCGTGAAGTTGAAGACGGCGACGAGGGGCGGGTCGGCCTCCCCGCCGCGCCGGAGCAGGGAGACGACGGCGTTCTCCGCGTCGCCGCAGTCGATCCACTCGAAGCCGCCCGGCGCGCAGTCCCGCGCGTGCAGCGCGGGCATCGCGCGGTACAGCCGGTTCAGGTCCTTCACGAACGCGGAGACGCCCGCGTGCCGCTCGTCCGCGAGGAGGTGCCAGTCGAGGCTCTGCTCGTGGTTCCACTCGCGCCCCTGCGCGAGCTCGCCGCCCATGAAGAGGAGCTTCTTGCCGGCCTGCACGAACATCCAGGCGTAGAGGAGCCTCAGGTTCGCGAACTTCGCCCGGTCGTCGCCCGCCATCTTGCCGAGCAGCGAGCCCTTCTCGTGGACGACCTCGTCGTGCGAGAGCGGCAGGACGAAGTTCTCCGAGCCGGCGTACATCGTCCGGAAGGTGAGCTCGTTGTGGTGGTACTTCCGGTGGATGGGGTCGTGCCCGAGGTAGCGCAGCGTGTCGTGCATCCACCCCATGTCCCACTTGAGCCCGAAGCCGAGCCCACCCACGTAGAGCGGCCGCGACACCATCGGCCAGGACGTCGACTCCTCCGCGTACGTCTGCACGTCCGGGTACTCGCGGTAGACGTCCTCGTTCATCGCGCGGAGGAACGCGATCGCGTCGAGGTTCTCCCGGCCGCCGTACGCGTTCGGGATCCACTCCCCCGCCTTCCGCGAGTAGTCGAGGTAGAGCATGGAGGCGACCGCGTCCACGCGGAGCCCGTCCGCGTGGTACGCGTCGAGCCAGAACATCGCCGCAGACTCGAGGAAGCTCCGGACCTCGTGCCGGCCGTAGTTGAAGATCTCGCTCTTCCAGTCGGGGTGGTGCCCCTGCCGGCGATCGGCGTGCTCGAAGAGGTGCGTCCCGTCGAAGTAGCCGAGGCCGTGCTGATCGGACGGGAAGTGCGCCGGCACGAAGTCGAGGATCACCCCCACGCCCGCCTGGTGGAGCGTGTCGACGAGGAACATCAGGTCCTGCGGCGCGCCGTAGCGGGACGACGGCGCGAAGAACCCCGTCACCTGGTAGCCCCACGATCCGTAGAACGGGTGCTCCATCACCGGGAGCAGCTCCACGTGCGTGAAGCCCATCGCGACGGCGTGCTCGGCGAGGAGCGGAGCGATCTCGCGGTACGAGAGGAACCGGCGCGGCTCGGCGGGATCGCGCCGCCACGAGCCGAGGTGCACCTCGTAGATGGAGATGGGGGCGTCGAGGGCGTTCCGCGCCGACCGCGTCCTCATCCACTCGGAGTCGCTCCACGAATAGTCGAGGTCCCACACCACCGACGCCGTGCTGGGCGGCGTCTCGTGACGGAACCCGAACGGGTCTGCCTTGTCGACCGCGTACCCGTGGAGGCGCGAGCGGACGTGGAACTTGTAGACGGTGCCCTGGCCGAGGCCCGGGACGAACCCGGCCCAGATCCCGGAGCCGCCCTCGCGGGACAGCGGGTCGCGGTCCGGCACCCAGCCGTTCCAGTCCCCGACGACGCTCACGGCGTCGGCGTTCGGCGCCCACACCGCGAACGCCACGCCGGCCTGGCCGCCGACCGTCGCGAGGTGCGCGCCGAGCACGCGGTATGCGCGGAGGTGCCGGCCCTCGTTCCAGAGGTGCAGGTCCTGGCCGGAGAGGATGGGGCCCCGGTCGCGGATCGCTGCGGGTGCGCCGTTCATGGTGGGGCTCATAGCGCCTTCCGGGCCCGCCGGCCCACTCCCGGGTGGTCCGCCCCGACTCCGCCCGCGCCGGGCGCGCGGCGGCGCCTACAGGCCGGCCTGCAGCATCGCCTGCGTGAGGAGCCGGATGAGCTCGCGGCGCAGCACGCGGCGCGTGCGCGACAGCGCGTTCGGATCGTGGCGCGCGCGGTGCGACACGTTCCGCCGTGCGGCCTCGACGACCCAGGCGATGCGGCGCGGCTCGAGCTTCGGCGTGCGGGAGCCGGGCGCGAGGAAGAAGCCGAGGCCGCGCTCGTCGAGCGTGGCGTGGAGCGCGCGGCGCGCGCGGGAGACGAGGGTGAGATCGACGACGTTCGGCACGTCGCGATCTCTAGGATCGATCTCCGGGGCGATCCATTTTTCGCCCGGGAAGCCTAGAACTGGATCTTTCCGGCGAGCCTGGATCGCACGATCGACGCGCGCTCGGCGATATCGCGCACGAACGGCAGCGTCGCGAGCGGTTCACACCCAGTCAATCGCGCGATCTCCGCCACGTTGTGCGGGACCGACGGATCGTCCTCCGCGACGGTGCGGTTCAGCACGATCCCGGCGAGCGGGATCCTGCGCGCGCGGAGCGCCTCCACCGTGAGCGCGACGTGGTTCACCGTCCCGAGCCCGGCGCGCGCGACGACGAGCGCGGCCAGCCCGAGCGCCCGGGCGAGGTCCGCGTACGTCTCGCGCTCCGTGAGCGGGACGAGGAGCCCGCCCGCGCCCTCCACGAGGACGGCCTCGTGCCGCGCCGCGAGCGCGCGGGCCGCGTCGACGATGCGCGCGAGGGAGACCGTCTTGCCCTCCACCCGCGCCGCGACCGCCGGCGCGAGCGGCGCCGCGAAGGTGTACGGGCAGATGACCTCGAGCGGCTCGGCTCCATCGCACGCGGCGCGGAGCCGGTCGGCGTCGGAGGGCTCGCCGGGATCGTGCCCGGACTGCGCCGGCTTCATCCCGATGACGTCCAGGCCCGCGGCGCGCGCGTTCCGGAGGATCGCGCACGCGACCTCGGTCTTCCCGACGCCGGTGTCGGTGGCGGTGACGAAGAGGCCTCTCATGTCGCCTCGAGGGCTGCGCCCCCGCCCCGCCGGCGAAGCCGCCGGGGCCCCACCCCTGCTGCGCGGGGCCCGTGATCGCGCGCGGCCGCGTTCGCGGCGCCGCGCGCGCTCCGCGCGTCGAGGGGCTCCGCCCCTCCCCCGCCGCGCTTCACGGTCAGGTTCATTCAGATCCTCGCGGTCACGGCCTCGATGGCCGCGATCGTGATCCCGGCGAGCTGCTCGAGCTCGGCCTCCGTCATCGCGAGCGGCGGCATGAGGACGACGACGTTCCCGAGCGGCCGGAGCAGGGCGCCGTGCTTCCGCGCCTCCAGGATCACCTCGTGCCCGGCGCGGAGCGGGTACGCGTACTCCTCCTTCGTGGCACGATCCCGGACGAGCTCGATCCCGACCATGAGCCCGCGCTGGCGGATCTCGCCGACGTGCGGGAGCCGCGCCGCGGGCTCGAGCGCGCGCGCGAGCGCCGCGATCTTCGCGGGCAGCCCGGCGACGATCTTCCGCTCCGTGAAGAGCTTCATCGACGCGGTCGCGGCCGCGCAGGCGAGGGGGTTCCCCGCGTAGGTGTGACCGTGGAAGAAGGTCTTCTTCTCCTCGTATGGCGCGAGGAACGACTCGAACACGCGCTCGGTCGTGATCGTGGCGGCGAGCGGCAGGTAGCCGCCCGTGAGCCCCTTCGCCATCGTGAGGATGTCCGGGACGATCCCCTCCTGCTCCACCGCGAAGGTGGTGCCGGTCCGCCCCCACCCCGTCGCCACCTCGTCACAGACGAGGAGCGCGCCGTGGCGATCGCAGATCTCCCGCATCCGGCGGACGTACCCGGGCGGCTGCGCGATCATCCCGTCGGCGCCCTGCATCACCGGCTCGAGGACGAGGGCGGCCACCTTCCCCTTCCGCGCCTCGAAGATCGCCTCCACGTCGTCCGCGCACGCCATCCCGCAGGTCGCGCGCTCCTTCCCGAGCGGGCAGCGGTAGCAGTACGGCTGCGGCGCGTGGTGCACGTCGAAGAGGAGCGGCTTGAAGATCCGGTGGAACAGGTCGATCCCGCCGAGCGACACCGACCCGATGGTGTCGCCGTGGTATCCGCCGCGGAGCGCCACGAACTCGGTCCGCGCGGCGTCGCCCCGGAGCTGGTGATGCTGGTAGGCCATCTTGAGCGCGATCTCCACGGCGGTCGCGCCCGCGTCCGAGAAGAAGATCCGCGTCAGGCCAGCGGGCAGATGCCTCGCGAGCTCCTCGGCGCACTCGATCGACGCGGTGGACGCGAGGCCGAGCAGCGTCGAGTGCGCGACCTTCCCGAGCTGCGCCTCGACCGCGCGATCGATCTCGGGCACCCGGTGGCCGTGGACGTTGCACCACAGCGACGAGACGCCGTCGAGGTAGCGGTTCCCGAGGGTGTCGACGAGGAAGACGCCGTCCGCGGCGTCGACGATGATCGGCTCCTCGGCGAGCCAGTCCTGCATCTGGGTGAACGGATGCCAGAGGTGGCGGTGGTCCGCTTCCCACAGGCGGCGATGACGCGCTGCGCGGCTGTTCTCGTCCATGGCGCGGGGAGGCTAGCGCACCCCCGTCCCGGCGTCACGGGCGCCCCCGGACCCGCGAGCAGCCGGCCACCTGCCCGCCCGGGCCCGGGAGGGTGCGCTCGGTCCGGCGCTCCGGACGCTCGGGTCCCGCCCACCGCGCTCCGGATTCGCAGTACGCTTCGGCTCGTTGATCCGGTGGAGCGTGGGCGCGGCTCCCGGCGCACTAGCGGAGGGACGCGGATGATCGACGAGCACGCCGGCGTGCACGGTCAGCGGACCGCCCCGGAGGGCCGGAGCGCATCGGACGCGAAGGTGCACCGCCTCGCGGAGCTCCTGGACATGTCCGTCGTCCAGAAGCTCGCGGAGGCGAACTACGTCGCGAACGGGATGCCCATCGGCATCATCGACGCGCGCGACGGCGCGATCCTCGTCGGCTGCGGCTGGCAGGACATCTGCGTCCGGTTCCACCGCGCGTACCCGGAGTCCGCCCGGCTCTGCGAGGAGAGCGACGCGTACCTGGCGGCCCGCGCGTCGGGGATGGAACCGCACGAGTACGCCTGCAAGAACGGCCTGCGCGACATCGGGATCCCCATCGTCGTCGCGGGGGAGCACCTCGCGACCCTCTTCCTCGGGCAGTTCTTCTACGAGGGCGAGACGCCGGACCGGGACCGGTTCGTCCGCCAGGCGCGGCAGTTCGGCTACGACGAGGAGGCGTACCTCGCCGCGCTCGACCGCGTGCCCGTCTTCAGCCGCCGCTCGGTGGAGAACATCGTCGCCTACGACCTCGCGTTCTCGCGCTTCATCGCCCACCTCGCCGAGGAGCGGGTCGTGAGCCAGCGGGCGGCGTCGGCCCAGCGCGAGAGCGAGGAGCGGCTGCGGCTCTTCGTGGAGCACACGCCTGCCGCCGTGGCGATGTTCGACCGCCACATGAGGTACCTGGCGGTGAGCCAGCGCTACGTCAAGGACTTCCGCGTCGACGGAGACCTCGTCGGCCGCTGCCACTACGACGTGTTCCCCGAGATCCCGGAGCGCTGGCGGGAGGTCCACCGCCGGTGCCTCGCCGGCGCCGTCGAGCAGTGCGACCAGGAGGCGTTTCCGCGCTCGGACGGGTCGGTGGACTGGATCCACTGGAAGATCCACCCGTGGCGCACCGCGACCGGCGAGATCGCCGGGATCATGCTCTTCAGCGAGGTGATCACCGAGCGGAAGCGCGCGGAGGAGGCCCTCCGCGACAGCGAGCGGCGGCTGCGCGCGCTCGCCGACTCGATGCCCCAGCTCGCCTGGACCGCGCGGCCCGACGGCTACATCACCTGGTACAACCGGCGCTGGTACGAGTACACCGGCACGACGCCGGCGCAGATGGAGGGCTGGGGCTGGCAGAGCGTGCACGATCCCGCGACGCTGCCGGACGTGATGCGCCGGTGGCAGGAGTCCATCGCCACCGGCACCGCCTTCGAGATGGAGTTCCCGCTGCGCGGCGCGGACGGGAGGTTCCGGCGGTTCCTCACCCGCTGCGAGCCCCTGAGGGACGCCGCCGGGCGGGTGGTGCAGTGGTTCGGCACGAACACCGACGTCACCGCGCTCGTCGAGGCCCAGGAGGCGCTCCGTGAGTCCGACCGGCGGAAGAGCGAGTTCATCGCCGTGCTCTCGCACGAGCTGCGGAACCCGCTCGCCCCGATCCAGAACGGCCTCTACCTGCTCGAGCGCGCCGCCCCGGGCAGCCCGCAGGCGACGCGCGCCCAGGAGATCATCCGGCGCCAGACCGGGCACCTCACCCGGCTCGTCGACGACCTCCTCGACGTGACCCGGATCTCGCGCGGCAAGATCCAGCTCGAGCGCAGGCGCATCGACGTGCGCGAGATCGTCCGCCGGGTCTGCGACGACCACGCGCCGCTGTTCGCCACCCGCGGGATCGCGCTGCGCGTCGACCTCTGCCCGGGCTCGCTCTGGATCGAGGCGGACGAGACGCGGATCGCGCAGGTGATCGGCAACCTCCTCCAGAACGCCGCCAAGTTCAGCCGCGACTCCGGTTCGGTCATCGCGAGCGTGGACGCGGCCGGGGGCTTCGCGGAGCTCCGCGTGGCCGACGAGGGCGTCGGCATCGCCCCCGACCTGCTCCCTCGCGTGTTCGAGCCGTTCGTGCAGGCCGAGGGCGGCCTCGCGCGCGCGAACGGTGGCCTCGGCCTCGGGCTCGCCCTCGTGAAGGGCCTCGTCGAGCTGCACGGCGGCTCGGTGCGCGCGGCGAGCGACGGGTCGGGCGGCGGAGCGGAGTTCGTCGTGACGTTGCCGCTCGTGGCGCCGGCGGCGCCCTAGGCGGCCCCCTCCCGCGACGCCGCGGCCCCCTGCGCTACCGCCCCCGGTGCGGCCCCGTCCGCCGGCCTTCGCGCTGCTCGCGCGAACCGGACCCGACCGGCGCGGCTCCCGCGGTCGAAGGCGAAGCGCCCGGCTTCCGCCGGGGCCGCATCCCGGGTCCGAGCCACTCGCCGGGCTTGAGCCTGCCGGTCTTCCGGAGCGCCTTCTCCACGAGCGGGCGGTTCTTCGGATCGCCCCAGCGGAGGAGCGCCTTCTGCATCCGCTTCTCCTCCATGTCGCGCGTCACGTGGACCGGCTTGCCGGTCATCGGGTGATAGCCGGACCAGTAGATGTCCGAGGCGAGCGTCATTGGCGTCGGCATGAAGTCCTGCACCTGCTGCGGCTTCCAGCGGTTGTCCTGCAGGTACTCCATGAGCTGCACCGCCTCCTCGAGCGAGGAGCCGGGGTGCGAGGAGATGAAGTACGGGACGAGGTACTGCTCCTTCCCGGCCTCCTTGGTGTACCGCTCGAAGTCCCTGCGGAACCGCTCGAACGACGCGACGGCGGGCTTCTTCATGACCTTGAGGACTGGCTCGCACACGTGCTCGGGCGCGACCTTGAGCTGGCCCGACACGTGGTTCGCCACGAGCGTCTTGAGGTACCGGGCGCCGTTCTTCTCGTCCGCCTGGGCGAGGTCGTAGCGCACGCCCGAGCCGACGAAGAGGTGCTTCACGCCCTTCACCGCCTTCGCCTTCGCGTAGAGGTCGATGAGCGGGCCGTGGTCGGTCTCGAAGAACTGGCAGACGGTGGGGAAGACGCAGGACGGCCGGCGGCACGCCGCGTGGGCCTCCTCGCTCGTGCACCGCATCTGCCACATGTTGGCGGTGGCGCCGCCGACGTCGGTGATCGTCCCCTTGAAGCTCTCCTTCCGCGCGAGGGTCTCGATCTCCCGGACGACGCTCGCCTCGGACCGGGAGGCGATGTCGCGCCCCTGGTGCTCGGTGATGCAGCAGAACGCACACCCGGCCGCGCAGCCGCGGAGGATCTGCACCGACCAGCGGATCTGCTCGAGCGCGGGGATGTGCGCACCGCCGTATGACGGGTGGGCCTCACGGACGTACGGGAGCTCGGCGATCCGGTCGAGCTCCTCGGTGGTCGGCGAGGGCATGGGCGGGTTCACCACCACGAACCGCGCCTTCTCGCCGCGGCCGTGCGGCTGCACGAGGATCCGCGCGTTCTCGCCGTTGTGCTCGAGGTGGTAGAGCCGGCTGAACTCCGCGAACCGCCGCTTGTCGACGGTGATCTCCTCGTACGCCGGCAGCTCCACCACGCCGCGCTCGCGCCCCTCGAGCATCGCCATCGCGAGGTCAGGCACGGCGAGCGCGGTCCCGGGCACGTCGACGAGCCCGCAGATGTCCTCGCCGGAGGCGAGCCGGCGGGCGATCTCGAGGATGGGCTTCTCGCCCTGGCCGTACACGAGGAGGTCGGCGCCGGACGGGACGAGCACCGACGGGAGGACCCGGTCGTCCCAGTAGTCGTAGTGCGCGATCCGGCGGAGCGACGCCTCGATGCCGCCGATGACGATGGGCAGCGTCGGCCCGAACGCCTCGCGGAGGAGCCGCGCGTACACGGTGGTCGCGCGGTCCGGCCGTCGCCCGGCGACCCCGCCGGGCGTGTAGGCGTCGTCGGACCGCGGCCGCTTGTGGGCGGTGTAGTGGTTCACCATCGAGTCCATCGCGCCCGAGGTGACGCCCACGAAGAGGTTCGGCCGGCCGAGGCGAACGAGGTCCTTCGTCGTCCGCCAGTCCGGCTGCGCGACGATCCCGACCCGGTACCCCGCCGCCTCGAGCACGCGCCCGATCACCGCGGCGCCGAAGCTCGGGTGATCCACGTAGGCGTCCCCGGTCACGAGGAGCACGTCGAGCCCGGTCCAGCCGCGCGCCCGGACCTCGGCCGGCGCCGTCGGGAGGAAGACCTCGGGGCCGGGAGGGGGCGGGCGGGCGCGCGCCTGCTGGACGACGGGGAGCCGGGTCATGGCGGGCGGATACATGGCCGTGTCGCCAGGCGAAATCAAGGGAGGCGCGCCTTTCTCACCCCGGGCGAGCGAGGTATCATCCGGGCCTCGGAGCGCCGGCCAGCCGCCCCCCCGCCGCCGGCAACACCGCACATGCCCGACCCGCGCAGCGTGATGAAGGAGTTCCGCCTCCTCGACCAGAAGCGCCTCGCCGAGGGGCTCACGCCGGACGAGGAGGTGCGCCTCGCCGAGCTGCGCGACCTGGTGGGGCCCGACCTCCCGGCGGCGCCGCGCGGCTTCGACGTGAACGCCGCGGCCGCCCGGCTGCGCGACTCGCTCCTGCCCGCCGGGCTCAGGAACCGGCCCCCGCCCCCGCCCGAGCTCGACGAGCCCGAGGCGGCGCCCGATGCCGAGCCCACGCCGGCGTCCTCCACGGCCGCCGACCTGCTCGCGGGCGCGTATGCGGCCGAACCGTTCGCGCCGCTCGAGGGCGTCGCGGCCGACGCCGCCGACGCGCTCTTCGATCCCGCTTCGCTCGGCGTCGAGCCGCCGGCCGGCGGCGCCTTCGCGGCGGGCCCGCAGGGCTACGCCGATCCGGGCGGATGGGACCCGAACGCCGCCGCCCACGACCCGAACGCGTACGCCGACCCCTCCGCGCAGGCGTTCGATCCCAACGCGCAGCCGTACGACCCCAGCGTCTACGCCGACCCGAACGCCGCCGCCTACGATCCGAACGCGTACGCCGCCGATCCCGCCGCGCAGGCGTTCGATCCCAACGCGCAGCCGTACGACCCCAGCGCCTACGCCGACCCGAACGCCGCCGCCTACGATCCGAACGCGTACGCCGCCGATCCCGCCGCGCAGGCGCTCGATCCCAACGCGCAGCCGTACGACCCCAACACCTACGCCGACCCGAACGCCGCCGCGCACGATCCGAACGCGTACGCCGACCCCTCCGCGCAGGCGCTCGATCCCAACGCGCAGCCGTACGACCCCAGCGCCTTCGCCGACCCGAACGCCGCCGCCTACGATCCGAACGCGTACGCCGCCGATCCCGCCGCGCAGCCCTTCGATCCAAACGCACAGCCCGGCGAGCCGGGCGCTGAGCCGTTCGATCCGAACGCGTACGGGGACCCGAACGCCGCGGCGTACGCGGCCGATCCCGCGCCCGCGGGTCTCGATCCCGCTGGCGTCTCGCTCACGACGCCGGCGTGGCACCCGGACGCCTCTGCCTGGGCCGATCCCGCCGCGCTCGAGGTTGCGCCGCCGGCGGCTCCCGGGCTCGAGGACGAGCCCGCGCCGGAGCCGCTCCTCGCCGCCGCGCCGGGAACGGACCTCCCGCCCGAAGGATGGGATCTCGCCGCGCCGCCCGCACCGCGCGTCGACCTCCCCCTCGGCGAGTACGACGAGATCGCGGCCGGCGGAGGCGCCGCCGCGCTCGAGGCGCTCCTCCCGTTCGACCTCGCCGCCGACGCGGCCATCCCGCCCGGCGCGGTCCCGGAGGGCTTCGGCGCGCCGCCGGGGGAGTACGACGACACCGCCGGGTTCTCGCTCGACGCCGGAGCGGAGGCGCCCGGGGAGGCGGTGCTCGAGACGGTCGCGCTCGAGGCATCGGCCGAGGGGACGACGCCGCCCGCCGAGGGCGAGTGGCAGCCCGACGGCGCGCTCGACCAGGGCTTCGAGCTCGAGTCGGGCGGCTCCTTCGACGCGACCGCCGACGCCGCCGCGCCGGAGTGGGCCGTCGGGAGCGGTCCCGCGCCGTGGGCCGCCGTCGCGGAGCCCGCGCCGGCGACGCCGGAGGAGATCGCGCTGGGCGGACTCGACGGCGATCTCGCCGGGCCGGAGCCGGAGCCGAGCTTCGACCTCGCCGGTCCCGCGCCCGAGCTGGACCGCTCCGCGCCGGACCTCTCCGCCGGCACGGAGGACCTCGACCTCATGGCCCCGGCCCCGCCGCTCCACGCCGCGCCGGGGGCGAGGCCGTTCGACGAGGCCACCCTCGAGCTGAACGCGGCGCCGCCGCTCGACCTCGCGCTCGAGGCGCCTCCGGCGGGCGACACGGCGACCGTCGATCTCGCGGAGGAGTCGGCCGCGCTCGAGCTCGCCGCCGCGCCTGACCTCGAGCTCTTCGCGCCGGACGTCGCCCCCACCGAGGCGCCCGGCGCGCCCGCCGCCCCGTTCCCCGCCGTCGAGCCGCACGCCGGCGACCTGCCGGCCCTCGATCTCGCGACGGACGACGGGATCCCGGAGGTCACCGACGTCGAGGAGATCCCGACCATCGACGGCGAGGAGATCCTCGAGGAGATCCCGGCGGACGACCTCGGCGCACCGGCGGCGTCGCTCGACTTCGACCCGCTCCCGGCGGAGCCGGAGGCCGCTGCGCTCGCTCCGGTGGGGCCGGCGCCGTCGCCCGTGCGCGCCGTCGCCCTCCCAGACGTCCCGCCGCCGGCGACGCCCGCGACGCCGGCGACGCCCCCGGCCGCGCGGCTCCCGCAGCCTTCGGCCGCGCCCGTCGTCACCGCGCCCATCCTCGCGCCGCCTGTCGTCACCCAGGCCCCCGTCGCACCGGCGGCGACGGAGGAGGAGGAGATCGTGGACGAGGTCGAGGTCGCCGACGAGCCGGCGGCGGCGCCCGGGAGCGTCGTCGAGGGCGCGCAGCGCGTCGTCGTCCACACGATCGAGGGTCAGGTGAAGCGCGGCGTCCTCGAGGACGCCGATCTCGTGGCAGCGTCCCTCGCGCTCGCGCAATCGCCGGGCGCCGCGGGCGAGACCCTCGCCACCGAGAAGGTGAAGGCGATCTTCTTCATGCTCGCGCCGGGCGAGAAGCCGCCCGCGCCCGAGGGACGGAAGGTGCGGGTCACGTTCCGGGACGGCCGCCAGGTGGCGGGGTTCAGCCCCGACTACCGCGAGGACGCGGTCGGGTTCTTCATGATCCCCGCCGACACGCGGACGAGCACCGCGCGGATCTGGGTGTACCGGGCGGCGGTCCGCGCCGTGGCGGTGAGTTGACGAGCGGGCGAGTCGTGACGCTCCCCGTCCCGAGGGCCGGGGAGCGCGCAGCGCCGCTCGCGGCCGCTTAATTCATCCAGCGGGGCGGCTCGTCCTTGCCGTTCTTGTGGACGACCTTGAGGTGCTTGCTCTTCCTCTTGAACTCGCGCTCCGCCCACCAGTCGCGCGCCTGAAGCCTCCAGCGCCGGGTCGGGAGCCGGCCGCGCGCGAAGATCCACGCGAGCCCGAGCGCCGCGAGGTGCGGCACGAAAAGGCCGACCCCCGGGATGCCGCCGGTGGCGAGCCCGTACAGCAGCGTGCCGACGACGACCATGAGCCCGAGCGTCCGGCCCGTGACCGGCAGCACGCCCCAGATGTTCACCTGCTGGTCCGGGTAGATCATGGCCCACGAGAAGAGGAGCGCGTTCGCGACCGGCCACACGCCGAGGTGCGCCGCCCGCGCCGGGGGCCATACGATCGCGACGGCGGTCGCCACGACGCTCCCCGCGAAGGCGAACCCGAAGAAGCGGCCCAGGAACCGCGCCTCGCCCCACGCGTACGCGAGCTGCGAGCCGGTCCACCAGATGAGCATCCCGCCGAACAGGAGGCCGAGGACGTCGCCGCGAGGCTGCACGAACGCCCAGCTGACGAGTCGCCACAGCTGGCCCTCGCCGATCGACACCGGGTCGAGGGCGGCGAGCCCGGACAGGCCGGTGATCCACCCGACCAGGGTGCCGGCGAGGAGCAGGACGATGACGAGGCCGACCGCGGGCGGCACGCGTCCACCGAACGTGAATCCGCCGGGGAGGCGAGGTGAGCGGCTCGGACGCACGGCGATCTAGGCTCCCTTCCGCTCTCGGTAGAAGAGCGTGATGCTGAGGCAGTGGAACTCGCGATCCGAGCTCTGCGTCACCTGCTTGTCGACGACCTCGACGCCCGGGTTCGCAGTGAGCCACTTCGTGATGTTGTCGCCCATCGCTTCGCGATCCCGCGCCAGCGTCGTCGTGAACACCTTCACGCCCGTGAAGTCCGCCATCCTGACCCTCCGTCCGACCGGACCCTACCCCCCGCGGCGGAGACCGGCAAGAACTCGGGCCTGCCCGCTCAGAGCGCCTCCAGGACGACCGCGACGCCCTGCCCGCCCCCGATGCAGGCGGCCCCGATCCCGGCCTTCGCGCCGCGGCGGCGGAGCTCGTAGAGGAGGTGCATCGTGATGCGCGCGCCGCTCGCGGCGAGCGGGTGGCCGAGCGCGATCGCCCCGCCGTCCACGTTGGTCCGGTCGCGCGGCAGCCCGAGCGCCTTCTCGACCGCGAGGTACTGAGGCGCGAACGCCTCGTTCACCTCGAAGAGATCGAAGGCGTCGAGCTTCGCGCCGCTCCGGGCGAGCGCGTTCCGGATCGCCGGCACCGGCCCGATCCCCATGATCGTCGGGTCGACGCCGGCGTGGCCCCAGTTCACGAGCCGCGCGAGCGGCCGGAGGCCCCTCCGCTCCGCGTAGGCGCGCGACGCGAGGACGAGCGCGCCGGCACCGTCCGCGATCCCGCTGGCGGCGCCGGCGTGGATCACGCCGTCCGCCTTGAAGACCTTGGGCAGCTTCCCGAGGCTCTCGAGCGTCGTGTCGGGGCGCGGGTGCTCGTCCCGCGCGAAGGGGATCGGGCCCTTCCTCGTCTTCACCTCGACCGGCGCGAGCTCCTCCTTGAACCGGCCGCCCTCGTCCGCCGCCGCCCAGCGCCGCTGCGACGAGACGGAGTACGCGTCCACCGCGTCCTGCCCGATCTCGTACTGCTCGGCGAGCTTCTCCGCGGTGAGCGCCATCGGCAGCCCCGCGTACGTGTCGGTGAGGGCCGACCAGAGCATGTCCTCCATCTGCGGCGCCTTCCCGAGCGGGAACCCGAAGCGCGTCCCGCGCAGGACGAGCGGCGCCTGGCTCATCGACTCGGTGCCGCCGGCGAGCACCACCTCCGCCTCGCCCATCTCGATGAGCATCGCCGCCTGGATCACCGCCTCGAACCCGGAGCCGCAGAGCCGGTTCACGGTGAGCGCAGGGACGGAGTCCGGGAGGCCCGCGCGGAGCCCGACGTGGCGGGTGAGGTAGATCGCGTCGCCCGAGGTCTGGGCGACGTTGCCGAACACCACGTGGCCGTAGTCCTCGGGCGGGGCGCCCGCCTGCGCGATCGCGGCCTTCGCCGCGTGCACCCCGAGATCCGTGGCGCTCCAGTCCTTGAGCGTGCCTCCGAAGGTCCCGAACGGGGTCCGCTTCGCGGCGAGGAAGACGACGTCCTTCTGACCGGCCCGGTTCATCGAAGGTCCTCCGTCACCTCTTGATAAGGCCTGCCGCGAGGCCTTTCACGGAGACGACCAGGATCGCCAGGGCGAGCAGGACGTTCAGGATCGCGACGGCGGTCCCGGCGCGGTCACCGCGGCGGCCGGCGCGGAGGGCGGCCGCGGCACGGGGGACGTAGCGGACGAGCATGTAGACGGCGAAGAGCGCCGCGACGGCCTGGAGGAACATGCGCCGATGCTACGCCGGGCCGGGGACCCGCGCGGGGAAGATCGGCCCGCCGGCGGCGGCTCAGGCCTCGACCGCGGGGGTCGGGTCCCGCTTCTTGCCGAGGATCCGCGCGAGCACGATGCCGACCTCGTAGAAGACGATCATCGGCACGGCCATCATCGCGAGGTTCAGCGGGTCGCCGGTCGGCGTGATGATGGCCGCGAGCGTCACGTTCACGACGATGGCGATGCGGCGGTACTTCGCGAGGAACCTGTAGTCGACGAGCCCGATCATCGAGAGGAACGCGATGACCACCGGGACCTCGAAGACGATCCCGAAGCCGAGCAGCATCGCGAGCACGAGCCCGAGCTGCTCGGAGAGCGACAGCATCGGCATGAGGGTCGAGTCCTCGGCGAACGCGAGCATCGCCGGGAACGCGGGCGGCATGACGAGGAAGTAGCAGAACGCGGCGCCGCAGTAGAACAGGAGCGTGCCGAAGAACACGAACCGCGACGCGATCCGCTTCTCCTTGCGGTAGAGGCCCGGCGCGATGAAGCGCCAGAGCTGGAGGAGCACCCAGGGCGCCGCGACGAAGATCCCGCCGTACAGCGCGACCTTGATGTAGACCATCATCGGCTCGATCGCGCTCGTGTACACGAGCATCTGCTTCCCCTCGGGGAGCGCGTTCCGCACCGGCGCCATGAGCCAATGGACGATCGACGGGACGAACCAGCCGACCGCGAGCATCCCGAGCGCGATGCCGTAGACCGAGCGCAGGAGGCACGTCCGCAGGTCGCGGAGGTGCTCCATGAAGGTGAGCTTGACCTCGTTCTCCGGCTCGGGCGCGGGGAGCTTCGGTGCGGTGGCGCTCATGGCTTCTCGGCGGCGGAGACGGCCGGCGCGCTGGTGACCGCGGCGGCTTCGGGCTTCGGGGCGGCGGCTTCGGCGACGTCGGCGCCGGGCTCGGCGAGCGCGGCCTCGAGGCCGGGCACGTTCTCGGACGTGGCGGGCGGCGGCGGGCCGGCGGGACCGGGCACCGCGGCCGGGACGGGCGGGACGAGCGCAGGTCTCGGCGCGATCTTGGGCTCGTCTCGGACGTCGCGCAGGATCTCGTCGAACTTGAGCTCGGACTCGACCTGCTCCTTCAGATCCTCGGTCGCGCGCTTGAACTCGCGGAGCCCCTTCGCGACCGTCTTGGCGGCCTCCGGCAGCTTGTCGGGGCCGAGAAGGATCAGGGCGAGCACCGCGATGATCACGAGCTCGCTGAAGGACAGACCGAACATGCGCGCACCATATAACACGGCGCGGGCGGCCGGGCTTCCGGCGCTTCCCGTTGCGGCACCGGTCCGCGGCGCCTAACGTCCCCGCGCATGGCCTACTGGCTGCTCAAGACCGAGCCCGGCGCGTACGCCTGGGACGACCTCGTGAAGGACGGCAAGACCGCCTGGACCGGGGTGTCCAACCCCCAGGCACAGGGCAACCTGCGCGCCATGAAGCCGGGCGACCGGGCGATCATCTACCACTCGGGCGAGAAGCGGGCGGTGGGGATCGCCGAGGTCGCGAGCTCCGCCTATCCGGACCCCACGGCGGAGGAGAGCGATCGGGTCTGCGTCGACGTGCGCGCCCTCGAGCCGCTCCCGGCCCCGGTCCCGCTCGAGGCCCTGAAGCAGGAGCCCGCCTTCGACGGCTCGGTCCTGCTCCGGCAGGGACGCCTGTCGGTGGTGCCGCTCGCCCCCGCGGAGTGGCGCGACCTCGCGGCCCTCTCGGAGATCATCGCCAAGACCGGCGGGCTGCGGCGCAAGAACCGCTTCTAGGGGGTCCGACGCACGAGCCCGTCGCAGGCAGCGATCGTGCGTCAGATCTTGAAGCGCCGCACTTCCCCGCGGAGCACGTCTGCCTGGCTCGCGAGATCGACGATCGCCGTCTCGAGGTCGCGCACCGAATGGGTCTGCGCCTCGGCGACCTGCTTGATCTGGACGACCGCGCTCATCACCTGCTCCGACCCCTTGGTCTGCTCCTTCTGAGCGCGGTTCAGGTGGTGGACCATCTCCGAGATCGACTCGATCGCGCGGGTGATCTGCTTCGAGCCGCGGGCCTGCTCCTGCGACGAGCGCTCCACGTGCTTCGTGATCGCCTTCATCTTCTCGGCGCTCTTCATGATCTGCTCGGAGCCGCGCGCCTGCTCGGCGGTGGCGCTCGCGATCTGCTGCACCGTCTGGGCGATCCGGTGGATCGCCATCGTCACCTGCTTCGACCCCCGCGCCTGCTCGATGGTCGCCCGGGCGATCGCCTTCACCATCTGCGTCGACTTGTGGGACGAGTCCTGGATCTTCTTGAGCGCGGTCTCGGTCTCCTGGCCGAGCCGGACGCCCTCCTCGACGTTCCGCACGCCGCGGTCCATCGCGGTGACCGCGAGCCGTGACGACTCCTGCACCGCCCGGATGAGCTCGCTGATCTCCTTCGTGGAGGCGCCGGTGCGCTCGGCGAGGTCCTTGATCTCGTCGGCGACCACGGCGAAGCCCTTCCCGTGCTCACCGGACTGGGCGGCGAGGATCGCCGCGTTCAGGGCGAGCAGGTTCGTCTGCTCGGCGACGTCGTCGATCACGTTCAGGATGTTGCCGATCGCCTGGGTCTTCTTGCCGAGCGCCTCGATGACCTGGGCGGCCTCCTTCGACGACTCCTTGATCTTGTCGATGCCGGCGAGGGTGCGGGAGAGCGCCTCGGCGCCCGACTCGGCGTCGCGCTGCGCCTGCTCCGAGAGCTTGGCGGTCTCGTTGGCGTTCGTCTCGACCTGCGAGATGGAGACGTCCATCTCGTTCATGGACGAGCTCGTCTCCTCGGTCGTCGCCGAGAGGTCCTCGATGTTCTTCGCGACCTCCTTGATCGAGTAGGTCATCTGCTCGATCGCGGCGGTGGTCTCCTCGACGCTCGCGGCCAGGGCCTGGATGTTCTCCGCGACCTCGTCGTTCGTCGCCGCCATCTCGAGGATCGACGACGACGACTCCTCGGCGCTCTGCGCGAGCACCTCGACGTTGTCGGCGATGCCCTTGAGCGACGCGATCATCTCGCCCATCGACGAGGACGTGTCGACCACCCGCGCCGACACGGTGCCCGCGCCGGAGGTGACCGCCGCGCCGGTCTTCGAGATGCGCTCGATGACGGTCGCGACGCCGCCGGTCACGGTCTGCACCCGGGAGAGCGTCACGGCGAGGTTCTCGCCGATCCGGTTCAGCGACTCGGCGAGCGTACCGAGCTCGTCCTCGCCGAGCGGTTCGGCGCGGGCGGTGAGATCGCAGTCCGAGACCCGGCGCGCGACCGCGCTCATCTCGTCGAGCGGCCGGAGGACGGTGCGGGCAACGAGGACGTAGACCAGGGCGGAGAGCGCGACGCCGCCCGAGAAGAGCAGCGCGAGGATGCGCCAGGCGACGTCGCGCACCTGCATCTCGAGGTCGTCGGAGCGAAGCGCGAGGAGGACGAACCCGACGCGCCGCTCCTCCTCCCCGCCGTTCGGCGCCGGCACGCGGAGCGTCACCGGCCGCGTGAAGGCGACCTCGTCGCCGTAGGTGAAGCTCGTGCTGACGAGACCGCGGGCGACGTGCTCGGAGACGACCTTCTCCGCGGAGGCGTGGAAGGTCGGCGCCATCCGCGCGCCGGCGATGGTGAGGTTGTCCCGGAGCACGACCGCGTACGAGAAGGACACCTCGTCCCAGCTCTCGGAGACCTCGGCGGCGACGGAGTCGTCCTGCTTCGCCGCGAGCGCCGGCGCGATCTCCGCCGCGTACACGCGGGCCGCAGACTCGCCGCGGTGCACCATCGCGTGCTCGAGCGCGCCGCGGACCGTGCGGTTCACGAGGACCGCGGTGACCGTCCCGGCGACGAGGAGCGCGAGCGCGATCGAGAGGAAGAGCGCGCGCTTCACTCCCAGCTTCGCGACGGTCTGGATCATGTGGGCGGGGTGCGGGGCGCGCCCTTCGGGGGCGGGGGCTCGCACGTCCGGCGATGCTACCGGCCAGCCCACCCCGAGGCAACTCGCCGGAGGGCGGGACGGGGCCGGGCCCGGCGAGCCGCGCGGGCTCCCGCGGGCGCACTGGCCCCCACCCGCGCCTACTGCGTGAACAGGTCCTGGACCTCGACCTTCTGCCGCTGGGGCTCGCCGTCGGCGGGCAGCGCCGGCTCGGTGCCCTCCTTGAACGGCTCCTTCACGCCGCGTGCGTTCTCGGCGACCGCCTTGCCGGTGTCCGGATCGATCTTCACCTCGACGATCCCGCTCGGCGCCTCGAACTCGGGCTGGGGGCGGTTCTCGAGCGCCTTCGACATGTAGTCGAGCCAGATCGGCAGGGCGGCGTGTCCGCCGGTCTCGTAGCGGCCGAGGGGCGTCTCGTTGATGTCGTAGCCGAGCCACACGCCCGTCGCGAGGTCGTGCGTGAACCCCATGAACCAGGTGTCGAAGGAGTCGTTGGTGGTCCCGGTCTTCCCGGCGGCCGGCTTCCCGAGGGCGGCGGCGCGGGCGCCGGTGCCGACGGTCGCCACCTCCCGCATGAGCCGCACGAGGATGTACGCGGTCCGGGGATCCATCACCTGCTCGCGCGGCCGGGTGACGTCGGCGACGCCCGCCGCGAGCCGCTCGTCGAGCGGCACCCACGGATCGCGCCAGTCGGCGTGGTCCTCGAGGACGTTCCCGTCGCGGTCGAGCACGCGCTTCACGAACAGGCTCGGGCGCTTCTCGCCGTAGCGGTCGAAGAGCGCGTACACGTTGGTGAGCTCCCACAGGTTCACGCAGGAGGACCCGAGCGCGCTGCCGAGCTCCGGCTTCACCGGCGTCGTGAGCCCGAGCTGCTTCGCCCAGTCGCCGAGCGCCGAGATGCCGACCTTGTTCCAGAGCGCCTCCGCGGTCTTCACCGCGGGGATGTTCATGGAGTTCACGAGCGCGGTCCGGAGCGTCACGTCGCCCTTGAAGTCCTGCCCGTAGTTCTGCGGCTTCCAGCTGTTCTCGTCGTCGCGGAAGACGATGGGTGCGTCGGTGAGGATCGTCGCCGGCGTGAAGTCGAGCTTCTCGATGGCCGCGGAGTAGACGATGGGCTTGAACGCGGAGCCCGGCTGCCGGCACGCCTGGAAGGCGCGGTTGAACTCGGACGCCTCGAAGTCGTAGCCGCCCACCATCGCGGTCACGTACCCCGACCACGGATCCACGGAGACGAGCGCGCCCTGGAGCTTCGGCTCCTGCTCGAGGGTGAAGAGCAGGTCCGCCTCGGGCACGTCCTTCGCCTTCCCCGCCGCGAGCGACGCCTCGCGCTGCACGAGCTCCTTCCGCTCGACGCGCCGGAGCACGACCACGTCGCCGACCTTGAGCGCGAACGAGACCCGGCTGACGAGCGCCTCCTGGTAGTTCACCTCGGGGTTGGGCTTGCGCGCCCAGCGCATGCCGGAGATCGGGAGCAGCCCCTTCGAGGCGCCGACCTGCACCTCGGCGTGCCCGGCCTTGTCGTCGACGCGCGCCACGACGCCGACGCAGTAGTCGCCGACCTGGAGCGCGCCCGCCGGCCAGACCTTCGCGAGCCGCTCCTCGAGCGCCGCCCGCTCCGCCCCGGCCACGTTCGCGACCGGGCCGTAGTAGCCCTGGCGGTGATCGACCTCCATGAGCCCCTTCAGCATCGCGGCCTGGGCGGCGCGCTGCTTCTCGAGGTCCATCGCGGTCTCGACCCGGAGCCCGTCCGCGAGGAGGCGCTCGTTGCCGTAGCGGTCGACGATCTGCCGGCGGACCGTCTCGACGTAGAACGGCGCGGTCTCGCGGAAGACGTCGTCGACGCCGTGGACGTGGACCTCCGCGGCGGCGGCCTTCTCGCGCTCCGCCTGCGTGATCATCCCCTCCTCCGCCATCCGGCGGAGGACGTACCGGCGCCGCTCGCGCGCGGCCTCGGGGTGCGAGAACGGGGAGTACCGCGACGGCGCCTGCGGGAGGCCCGCGATGAGCGCGGCCTCCTCGAGCGTCAGGTCCTCGACGTTCTTCCGGTAGTAGTTCTCCGCGGCGGCCTGGACCCCGTAGCTGTGGTGCCCGAGGTACACGCCGTTCAGGTACATCCAGAGGATCTGCTCCTTCGTGAACGCGCTCTCGAGCCGGCGCGCGAGGATGAGCTCGCGGATCTTCCGGCGGAGGCTCTTCTTCGTGCCCTGCTCGAAGCCCTCCGCGCTGATGAGGATCGCCTTCGCGGTCTGCTGGGTGAGCGTGGAGCCGCCCTGGATGCGGCGGCGGAGCACGAAGGTGTTCACCGCGGCACGGAGCGTCCCGAGGACGTCCACGCCGCCGTGTTCGAAGAAGTGCTGGTCCTCGGAGGCGACGAACGCCTGGACGAGCCGCTTCGGGATGCGGTCGTACGGGACGACCTTGCGGCGCTCGGCGAAGAACTCGCCCGCGATCTGGCCGTCCGCCGAGATCATCTCGGTGATGATGGGCGGCCGGTACTTGTCGAGGGTCGGGATCTCCGGGAGCCCCTTCGAGAAGTGCCACCACCCGACGATCCCCGCCACGACCGCCGCGTTGACGAGGGCGATGCCGAGGAAGAGGGCCCAGCGCAGCGCTCGCCGCCACAGCGGGCGGCGGGGCGGGAGCCCGTGCAGGACGACGCGGGATGGGACGTCCTCTTCGGGTTCGGGGGCCTGGCTCGGGGTCTCGGTCATCGATCTTGCGAATCTATGCGGCCTCAGGACCTTTCTTCAACGCTCCGGTCCGTCCTTCGCGGCCGGGCGGGCGCTCGGTCTCGCCGCCGCGGCGCCCTCCGGGGCCTTGAGGTTCGCCCGCGAGAGCACCTCGACGAGCTCCGCCGGGAGCGGCGCCTCGAGCCGGAGCGGCGCGCCGGTGCGCGGATGCGGGATCTCGAGGCGCCAGGCGTGCAGCCCCATCCGCCGGAGGCCCCAGCGCTGCCGCGCGGTCCGGTTGAAGGCGAAGTCGCCGTACCGGCGATCGCCCGCGACCGGGTGCCCGACCGCCTCGAGGTGGCGACGGATCTGGTGCGTGCGGCCGGTCTCGATCGCGACGGAGAGGAGGGAGAGCTCCTTCGCCGCGGACACGACCCTCCAGCGGGTGAGCGCCTCCTGGAAGTTCACGCCCCGCTGCGCCTTCGACTTCGCGGTCTGCTCGTGCTCCGACAGCGGGAGGTCGATCGTCCCCGCGTCGCGGGGCATCTTCCCCTTCACCAGCGCGAGGTAGCTCTTCTTCATGCCGTCGCCGCTGGTGAAGATCTCGGTCAGGCGGACCATCGCCTTCCGGTGCTTCGCGACGAGCACCACGCCGGAGGTCTCCCGGTCGAGCCGGTGGGCGGGAGAGGGCCGGAACTCCGTGGGCGGGAGGTCGTCGGGCGTCTTCAGATACGCCCGCGCCATCTCGACGAGCGTCGCGCCGGTGATCCCGGTGCCCGGGTGCGCCGCGAGCCCGGCGGGCTTGTCCACCGCGAGCACGTCCTCGTCCTCGTGGAGCACGCGGAAGGTGACCTTCACCGCCCCGGGCGCGCCGCCCTCCTCGGCGGGGGCGAGGAGCCGCTCCTCGTCGCCCCGGATCACCACCACGTCCCCGGCCGCGACGAGCTGCTCCGCCTTCCCACGCGCGCCGTTCACCCGGATCTTCCGGGTGCGGAACATCTTGTAGACGTGGGAGAGGGGGACGCCCTTGAGCGCCTTCCGGACGAGCTTGTCGAGCCGCTGGCCCGCCGCGTCCTCGGAGATCGTGAGCTGGATCACGGCGTCTATGTAGCAGGACCGAGGACCGCCGCGCGCGCTAGATCAATTCGAGCTGCGTCTGCTCCTTGAGCGGCTCCGCCCGGATCCCTTCCTTCCGGAGCGCCGCCGCGAGCTCGTCCTCGTGGCCGTGGACCGTGAACACCCGGCCCGCCCCGGTCGCCTTCGCGTACCGGACGAGCGACGGGAAGTCGGCGTGGTCGGAAAGGGGGAACGCGGCGTCGACGCCCTTGAAGAAGCGGCTCCCGTCGATGGCCCAGCCGGTGAGGATCGCCGTGCGCCGGCGCCGGACGCCGCGCATCGCCGGGCTCCGCGCGAGGTGCGGCGGGCACACGACGACCTCGTCGAAGCCGGGGCCCTCGTCGGGCGCGAGGGCCTTCACGTTCGGGAAGGGCACGCCGTGCGCCTCGTACACCTTGTTCACCGCGTGCACGACCGGGTGCACGCGGCACGGGACGCCCGCATCGGAGAGGTACTTCAGGATCTCCTGCGCCTTCCCGAGCGCGTAGCCGAGGAGCACCGGCGTCGCCCCGTCGGAGCGCGCGTCGTCGACGAACTTCCGGACGGCGAGGAGCGTCTCGTCCTTGGGCGGGAAGACGTAGCGCGGGTGCCCGAAGGTCGACTCGACCACGAGCACGTCGCACGGCATCACCTCGGCCGCCTCCGCGGCGTGGGTCGGCTCGGTGCAGAGATCGCCGGTGTAGCCGAGGGCGACGCCGTTCCTCGTCACGCGGAGCTGCGCCGAGCCGAGCACGTGGCCGGCGGCGAAGAGCTCGAGGGTGAGCTCGCCGAGCCCGAACGGCGCCCGGAAGGAGGCGGGCAGGTGCTCGGTGGGCCGCCGCTTCGGCTCGCCGAGGCGATGGCGCATGAGCGCCAGCGTCGCGTCCGTGGCGATGGTGCGATCGTGGCGGCCGATGTGGTCGCCGTGCGCGTGCGAGACGAACGCGCACTCCACCCGGCGGGTCGCGTCCAGGTGGAGGGACGAGCCAGTGACCCTCAGCTCGCCGCGGTGGAGCTCGATCGGTGGCCGCCTCATCGGACGGCCCTTCTACACCGGGCGGCCGACAGCGCTCAAAGGGCCTCGCCGCAACCCGCCCTCCGGCCGCCCGGACGCCTCTCCCGATCTGTCAGCCCTCCGGGGGATGATGCGCGCGCTTCGCCGGCCGGAGGGGTCGGCGCCATCGCGAAGAGACATCACGCACGAGGAGGGCCGGATGAAGAGGACCGTCGACGTCGGCGAGCGGCTACCGCTGCTCCAGAGCATCCCGCTGTCGCTGCAGCACCTGTTCGCCATGTTCGGCGCGACGGTGCTCGTGCCGTTCCTGGTCGGGCTCGACACCTCGGTGACGCTCTTCACCTCGGGCGTCGGCACGCTCCTCTACATCTTCATCACGAAGGGCAAGATCCCCGCCTACCTCGGGTCGTCCTTCGCCTTCATCACCGCGCTCACGGCGCTCCTCGGCGTGACGCCCGGCCAGGTGGCGCCGGACGAGCGGATCGCCATCGCGATGGGCGGGTGCGTCGCGGTCGGCGTCATCTACATCGTGGTCGCCCTCGCGATCGGCGCCTTCGGCACGAAGTGGATCGACTACATCCTGCCGCCCATCGTGATCGGGCCGGTCGTGATGGTGATCGGCCTCGGCCTCGCCGGCGTCGCGGTGAGCATGGCGACGAAGGGGGCGACGCAGACGTACCACGCGTCCTTCTTCTGGGTCGCGATGGCGGCGCTGGCGATCGCGGTCACGGCCGCCGTCTTCTTCAAGGGGTTCCTCGGCGTCATCCCGGTGCTCATCGGGATCGTGGGTGGCTACGCCGTCGCCGCCGCGGCGGGCCAGGTGGACCTCTCCGGGGTCACCGCCGCGCGTCCGTTCGCGGTGCCGCACTTCGTGCTGCCGAAGTTCCAGCTCGGCTCGATCCTGCTCCTCGCGCCGATCTCGCTCGTCGTCATCACCGAGCACATCGGCCACCTCATCGTCACGAACAACGTGGTCGGCCGCGACTTCGTGAAGGACCCGGGCCTGCACCGGTCGCTCGCCGGCGACGGCGTCGCGACGGCGTTCTCCGGCCTCCTCGGCGGTCCGCCGAACACGACCTACGGCGAGAACATCGGCGTCATGGCGATCACCCGGGTGTTCTCGGTCTGGGTGATCGGCGGCGCGGCCGTGATCGCGGTGGTGATGTCGTTCCTGCCGCCCGTCGGCGCCCTCATCCGGTCCATCCCGGTCCAGGTGATGGGCGGCATCTGCATCCTGCTCTTCGGGATCATCGCCTCCGCCGGCATCCGGATGCTCGTCGAGGCGGGGATCGACTTCTCGCAGAAGCGGAACCTCATCATCGCCTCGGTGATCCTCGTCATCGGGATCGGCGGCGCGAAGGTCCATCTCGGCGGCCTCGAGATCAGCGAGATGTCCCTCGCGACGTACGTCGGCGTGATCCTGAACCTGCTGCTGCCGCGGGCGATGGAGCACGAGGAGATCGCTGACGCCGTGTCCCACGCGCCGGACGTGTAGCGACAGGTAATCAACTCGCGCAGATCGGCCTCCGGGTCCGGCGTGCCCAGGCGCGCCGGATCGCGGAGACCCGTCGCGCGGTGTACCGCGAGTCCGGTACCATCGAGGAATGTCCGAGTTCATCGAGAACCCGCGCCGCGCGCCGAGAGCGCCGGTGCCCTGCGACGCGCGCGTCGCGGTGCCGGCGGCGGGGTTCTTCTCCGCGCCGACGAGCGACGTCGGCCCCGGCGGCTGCCAGCTGAAGACGCCGGTGCCGCTCCCGCCCGGCGCCCGGGTCTTCCTCGAGCTGAAGCACGACCTCGTCCCCGCGCCGTGCGCGGTGACGGGACGCGTGGCGTGGTCGGCGCCCGGCGAGGCCCCGCGGGCCGGCGTCGCGTTCGACGCGGCGGCGTCGACGGCGGCGGGGCGGTTCTTCGACTCGCTCGCGGAGGCACACCCGGACGCGGTGGCGGCCTCCGCCGCGCCCGACCGGATCCCCGCCGACGCGCCGCTCGCCCCCGCCCCGCCGCCGGACGGCGAGGTGGGCCTCCTCCCGGACGAGGTGACCGTGCTCCGGAGCGTGGGCGCCGGGATCGTCGCGGACGCGTTCCGGGACGGTGCCGGGGACCGCTGGCCGCGGCTCGTGAACCCGCTCTTCGCGCTGCTCGGGCGGCGCCTCGTCGTCCTCGGGCCCCCGGATCCGGCCGCGGCCGCGGCCTGGGCCGAGCGGCTCGACCGCGCCGCGACCTAGCGGATCGCCGGGGCCGGATCGCGGAGCAGGAGGTAGTAGAGCCGGCCCGGCTGCTTCATCCGGCCCGCGGCGTTCTCGGCGTACGCGCCGGTCCCGAGGTAGAGGTCGATCCGGGCGCTCGTGCGGATCGCGCCGCCCGCGTCCTGGTCCAGCACGAAGCGGGAGAACGGCCGCATCGCCGCGCCCGTCGCGTCCACCGGCCGCTCGGTCTCGACGAACGCGAGCGCGCTCTTCGGGAACACCCGCGCGTCCGCGGCGACGGTGCGATCCGGCGTGACCGGTACGCCGAGCGCACCGGTGGCCGCGTCGGCAAAGCGGAAGAACACGTAGGACGGGTTCGTCGCCAGCACCTCGGCCTGCGCCGCGGGGTTCGCGGCCAGCCAGGCCCGGATCGCCTGCATCGACACGTCCTCCCGCCGGAGGGCGCCGCGCCGGACGAGCTCCGCCCCGACCGCCTCGTACCGGTGCCCGTTCTTCCCCGCGTACGTGACCACGCGCGAGGTGCCGTCCGGGAAGCGCACCACGCCGCTGCCCTGGATCTCCACGAAGAACGCGTCCACCGCCGAGTCGACGAAGCAGAGCACGGCCTTCGGGTCGAGCGCCCCGCGCGCGATCTCCGCGCGCGTCGGGTAAGGGACGAGGCGGCCCGCCTCGACCCGGCCGACGAGGTCGTCGGAGAGGGCCTGCGGGAAGTCCTTGGCGCGCACCTGCACCAGGTCGTCCGGCGCGCGGTGGAGCGGCACCTGGAACGGGCCGTCGCGCACGAGCGACCCGCGGAGCTCGGGCAGGTAGTAGCCGGTGAAGAGGACCTTCCCGGTGCCGTCGCCGGTCGAGCGGAAGACCCGGAACTCGCGCCGGAGGGTCGCCGCGAGCGCGTCGGGCGTCGGCCGCGCCAGCGCGATCTCGCGGAAGCGCGCCAGCGTCGCCTGCACCTTCTTGATCGGGACCCGCTCCTTCCCGAACGCGAGCATCCGACCCGGATCCGCTTGCGCGAGCCGCGCGAGCGCGGTGAGCGAGCGCGAGAGGGCGTCCTCGAGGCCGGCGTAATCCAGGTCGTCGCCGAAGGCCGGGAACGCCTCCGGGGCGAGCTCCTCGAGCGCCTTCTCCGGCGTCCGGGCCGGCTCGGGCGGCGGCGGGGGTGGCACCGTGCGGCAGGCGGCGAGGAAGGCGAGCGCGAGGGCGACGGCGGCGAGGCGGCGCATGTCCCGGCGACCGTACCGCGGGCCGGGCGGGCTGTCGAAGCCGCGCGCGGGGCGGCTCCGCGCCCTCAGGGCGACGCGCGCTCGCCCGCCGTCTCGCCGCGCGCCTCGAGGGCGCCCCCCACCTCGCCGGCGACGACGCCGAGGACGATGAGCGCGCCGCCGATCCAGTCCGCGCGCCCGAGCGGCTCTCCGCCGTACAGGTGGCTGAAGAGCGCCGCCGCCACCGGCTCGAGGGAGAAGATGAGCGCGGCGCGCACCGCGGTGGTGTGCCGCTGGCCCCAGTTCTGGACGAAGAACGCCACCGCCGTCATGAGCACGCCGGTGAAGGCGACCGTCCCCGCGAAGACCCCCGCGCCGGCGGCGTGGAAGTAGGCGCCCTCCACCGGCAGGAGCGCGACCGCGCCGGCGAACGTGACCGCCACCTGGGCGAGGGTGAGCGGCACGAGCGGGTGCCGCGGCGCCCACTCCGCCGTGAAGACGATCTGGAGCGCGAACGCCACCGCGCAGGCGGCGCTCAGGGCGTCGCCGAACCGGACCGAGTCGGCGAGCTCGTCCGCGAGCGGCCGCGTGAGCGCGAGGAGGCCCGCCACCGCGAGCGCGACGCCGACCCAGGAGGCGACCCGCACCTTCCGGCCCAGCAAGAACCTCGCGAAGAACGGCACGATGAGCACCGCGAGGCCGGTGAGGAACCCGGAGCGCGCGGGCGTGGTGTAGCGGAGCCCGATCGTCTGGAGGACGAACCCGGCGAGCATGAACAGCCCGAGGAGGAGACCGTGCCGGAGGAAGCCCGCGCCGACCCGGTCGCGGCGCCAGAGCGCGACGGCGCCGAGCACGACCGCCGCGGTCGCGAACCGCGCGGAGAGGAAGACGCCCGGCGACGCGACGTCGAGCACGCGGTTCACGAACAGGAACGTCGTGCCCCAGGCGAGCGTGAGGAGGAGGAGGGCGAGATCCGCCATGCGGGGCGCGGCGGCGGGCGGTCAGGCCGCGGGCCGGTCCTCCCCGCCCTCGGTCTCGAAGCGGTGGTGGAGCGCCACGGGCCTCCGCGCCTTCCGCATCCGCATGTTGAGGAGCTCCACCACGAGCGAGAACGCCATCGCGAAGTAGATGTACCCCTTCTCGACGTGCTTCCCGAACCCCTCGGCGACGAGCATCACGCCGATGAGGATGAGGAAGGAGAGCGCGAGCATCTTGATGGTGGGGTGGCGCTCCACGAACTCGCCGATGGCGTTCGCGAACACGAGCATCACCCCGACCGCGAGGATCATCGCGGCGACCATCACCGGCAGGTGCTGCGCCATGCCGACCGCGGTGATCACCGAGTCGAGCGAGAAGACGATGTCGAGGACCGCGATCTGGGCGATCACCGCCCAGAACGCGCCCTTCCCCGCGGGCGGCGCCGCCTCCGGGGCGTGCTCCACCTCGAGCTTGTCGTGGATCTCGAAGGTCGCCTTGGCGATGAGGAACAGGCCGCCGCCGAGGAGGATGAGGTCCCGGCCCGACACGCCGCGGCCGAGGACCGCGAAGAGCTCGCGGGTGAGCCCCATCACCCAGCTGATGGCGAAGAGGAGCCCGAGGCGCGTCAGGAGCGCGAAGGCGAGCCCGACGCGCCGCGCGCGGGGCTGCTGGCCGGCCGGCAACCGCCCGGCGAGGATGGTCAGGAAGACGACGTTGTCGATCCCGAGGACGATCTCCATCGCGGAGAGCGTGGCGAGGGCGATCCAGGTGTCGGCCTGCGAGAGGAGCGCGAGCATCGGCCCCTTCGAAACCACGAACCGCAGGGCTTGTCGAGGATCGCCGCGCCTATCCCGCGAGGCGGTGGCGCCGGAGCCCGCCCTGCTCCTCGCGGACCACGTCGCCACGGGCCTCGAGGAGCTCGAGGTTCGCGACGGTCTCGGAGATGGTGAGGAACGCGTCGCCGGGCCGCGCCGAGGGGAAGAGCGCGCGCGAGATCTCGTACGCCGTCCTCGGACCGTCCCGGAGCACCTCGCGGATCCGCGCCTGGCGCCGCTCGTAGAACCCGAGGAGCGCGTCGATGATCGCGCGGTGCCCGGAGAAGGGCGGCCCGTGCCCGGGCAGGACCAGGTCGAGGTCCAGCGCGCGCATCCGCCCGACGCTCTCCACGTAGGCGAGGAGCGGGCGGAAGTGTCCGTCCCGGCCGTCGGGCCCGAGCTCGATGAGCGGGTTCGGGGAGACCTTCTCGAGCAGGTGGTCGCCGGAGAAGAAGAGCCGCCGCTCGCGGTCGTGGAGGCAGAGGAGGCCGGGGGTGTGACCCGGCATGTGGAGGACCTCGAGGCGGAGGTGGCGCGTCTCCAGGATCGTCCCGGGCTCGAGAGGGCGGACCTCGGCGATGCGCCGAGCGAGCCCGAACCCGCGCTCGCCCTCCGTCGCGACCGCGGCGAGCGTCTCCGCCGGTACCCCGAGGCGCGCCAGGTGCGCGGCGTAGAGCGGCGCCCGGTCGCGCCAGCGCCAGCCCGCCTCCGCTACCTTCGAGACGTCCGCCGGGTGCGCGAACACCGGGATGGAGCCGCCGTGACGCTCCTGGACGAAGCGCGCAGCGCCGTAGTGGTCGACGTGGCCGTGCGAGAGGACGATCCGGGTCACCTCGTCGAAGCGCCGCCCGATCCGCGCGAACCCGGCCTCGAGGGCGGCGTGCCCCTCGGGTGACCCGAGCCCGGAGTCGAACAGCAGGATCCCGCCGTCCCGCTCCTCGATCACGTAGACGTTCACCGGCCCGCCCGCCTGGGGGAACGGGATCGGCACCGGGATCCGGTGGACCCCGAGCCCCGCCAGCTCCGCCTCGGTCACGCCCGCCTCCGCCCGCCCTTCCCCGCGTGGATCCGCGATCACCGCGACGCCTTCACCTTCGCGGCGAGCGCGGGCAGCGCCTGGAACAGGTCCGCGACCAGCCCGTAATCGGCGATCTGGAAGATCGGCGCGTCGGGATCCTTGTTCACCGCGACGATCACCTTCGAGCCCTTCATGCCGGCGAGGTGCTGGATCGCGCCGCTGATCCCCGCCGCCACGTACAGCTCCGGCGCGACCACCTTCCCGGTCTGCCCCACCTGCCAGTCGTTCGGCACCCAGCCGGCGTCGACCGCGGCGCGGCTCGCGCCGACCGCGGCGCCGAGCGCGTCGGCGAGCGCCTCGATCGCCTTGAAGTCGCCCTTCGTGCCCCGCCCGCCCGCGACGACGATGCGCGCCTCGGTGAGCTCCGGCCGCTCGCTCTTCACCTCGCGGAACCCGGCGTGGCGCGTCCGGAGCGACGATGCGTCGACCGTCACCGGCACCGGGTGCACGGCGCCGGGCGCTGCCGCCTTCTGCGCCGGCGCGAACTCGGTCGTGCGGACGGTGAACACCTTCACCGGCGTCGCGATCTCCACCTCCGCGAGGACGTTCCCCGCCCACATCGGCCGGCGGAAGGTGACGCCGCCGCCGTCGCCGCCGAATCCGAGGACCTCGGTCGCCATGCCCGCCCCGAGCCGGGCGGCGACGCGGGGGAGGAGGTCCTTCCCCTGCGCGGTCGCCGCGGCGCCGACGTGGCTCGCGCCCAGCGCCTTCGCGAGGTCGGCGATCACCGGCGCGAGCGCCTCCGCGATGGGGTGCTCGAGGACCGGCGCGTCGGCGACGTGCACGTCCACGCCGTAGGCCGCGAGGTCCGCGCCGAGCGCCGATACGCCCTTGCCGAGGAGCGCCACGTGGACCTTCCCGCCGGTCCGGCGCGCGATCTCCTGCCCCGCCGCGAGCGCGTGGAAGGTGGACTTCCGGATCGCGCCGCCGCCGTGCTCCGCCACGATGAGGACGTTCGACATGGAGACTCCGATCACCTGAGCGTGGGCGCGCGAACCGCGCCGAAGTCGAAGAGCCTAGAGGGCCTTCGCCTCTTCGTGCAGCTTCTTCCAGAGCTCCTCGACGTCGGCCACCTTCACGCCACCCTTCCGCGTGGGCGGCTCCGCGAGCCGCCGCACCACCACCTTCGGCGCGAGGTCCACGCCGAGCGACGCCGCGGCGATCTCCTGCAGCGGCTTCTTCTTCGCCTTCATGATCCCGGGGAGCGACGCGAAGCGCGGCTTGTTGAGCCGGAGATCGGTGGTCACCACCGCGGGGAGGGAGAGGACCAGCGTCTCGACGCCGCCGTCCACCTCGCGCACCACCGTGAGGGACCTCCCGTCCGCGCCGAGCACCAGCCCCGGGTCCTTCTTCTGCTCCGCCTCGCTCTCGAGGCTCGCCTCCTTCGAGGCGAAGGTCGCCTGCGGCCAGCCGAGCCGCTCGGCGAGGTACTGCCCGGCCTGGTTCTGGTCGTCGTCGATGGACTGCTTGCCCATGAGGACGAGGTCCGGCTTCTCGGCGAGGACCACCTTCTGGAGCATGGCGGAGACGACGAACGGATCGAGGGCGCCGTCGTGCTTCACGAGGATCGCGCGGTCCGCCCCCATCGCCAGCGCGGCCCGGAGCTCGGTCTGGGTTCGATCGCCCCCGATGGAGACCACCGCGACCTCGCCGCCGTGGCGCTCCTTGAGCCGGAGCGCCTCCTCGACCGCGATCTCGTCGAAGGGGTTGAGCTTGTAGTTCACTCCCTCGGTGACGATCCCCGCGCCGTCGGGGCGCACGCGGATCTTCGACTCGGGATCTTCCACACGCTTCGCGGTCACCAGGATCTTGAGCGCCATTCCGGTTCCCCTGATTTGCGAGTCGATTCGGGAGTCTCGCAATCTTGCGCAGCGCGGCAGGGGCCTGCAACCGAAAAACCGAGAACCCGGCCGGCCGGGCCTCGACCCTCAAGGGACGCTTCTTCGCTTCCTCTTCAAGCGAGAGAGCGTTAGGAAATCGCGTCCCCCCGGACTTCACGGCGGGGCGTTTTCTCCATCCGTGGCCACCGAACCAAGGAGACACAGAATGCGTAAGTCGCTCGCCGTCGCGATCGCCGCCGTCCTCTTCGCCGTGCCGGCCGCCGCCCAGAACAAGGCGACCGAGTCCGCCATCAAGGGCACCGGCCGCTACGGCACCGCTGGCTGCGGGCTCGGGTCGCTGGCCTTCGGCAACACGCCGGGCGCCGTCCAGATCCTCGCCGCCACCACGAACAGCCTCTTCGGCACGCAGACCTTCGGCATCACCACCGGCACCTCCAACTGCGGGACCGGCCTGTTCGCCGCGGGCACGATGAACTTCGTCGAGGCGAACCGCGAGGCCCTCGCGAAGGACATCTCGCGCGGCCAGGGCGACGCGATCGGCGCCCTCACCGTCATCAACGCCTGCCAGGACTCGTCCGCCGTGGGCGCCGCGCTCCAGAAGAACTTCAGGTCGATCTTCCCGAGCGAGACGGTGTCGAACGAGGACGTGACGAAGGCGATCCTCCAGACCCTGCAGGCGGAGAAGAGCACCGGCTGCTTCCAGCACAGCTAGCCCGCGCCGGAGACGGATCCTCGAGGGGAGCTCTCGAAAGAGGGCTCCCCTTCGTCTACCCTGTGGCGCTCCCATGCGCCGCGTCCTGCTGACGGTCCTCCTCGCCGCGCCGCTCGCGGGCGCTCGCGCGGAGGTGGACGCTGCGAGCGCGGGCGCCGCCGGGAGCGCGGCTGACGCGAGCGCGACGGCGAGCGCCGTCGCCGCCCCTGACCCGACCTACCTCCAAGAGCTCGTCGCCCGGGCGCGCGCGCTCCGGCTCGCCGAGGATCCCGGCTGGCTCCGGCTCGGCCGGTGGCGGCCGCGGCTCCTCGGCGGGTGGAAGAGCGAGGTCGACGGACGCGCCTTCTTCCGCGCGCCACACGGGCAGACCGATCCCGCCGCCGAGCTCGAGGCGACGCTCGCCGGGTTCCTCGACGCGACGAAGGTCCAGGACGAGCTCGACGACGCGCAGTGCCGGTTCCCCGCGCGGCTCCTCTTCCTCGACGCGCGGCTCGGGCTCGACCCGCGCCGGCTCCCGCGCCGCGCGTGCCCCCGCCGCGACGAGTTCCTCGGACGCGTCGAGCCGGTGGGCGCGACGCTCGTCTTCTCGTCCTTCTACCTGAACAACCCCGCGTCCGCGTTCGGGCACACACTGCTCCGGCTCGACAAGGCGCCCGAGGCGCGCTCGGGCAAGCACTACGAGCTCCTCGACTACGGCGTCGACTACGCGGCGACCGTCGACACCGGGAACGCCATCCTCTACGCGGTGAAGGGGCTCTTCGGCCTCTTCAAGGGCGAGTTCAAGTACTACGCGTACTACTACAAGGTCCGGCAGTACGGGGACTACGAGTCCCGCGATCTCTGGGAGTACGACCTCGACCTCTCGCCGCAGGAGGTGAAGCTCCTCGCCGCGCACGTCTGGGAGCTCGGCGGCACGTGGTTCCAGTACTGGTACCTCGACGAGAACTGCAGCTACCACGTGCTCGGCGCGCTCGAGGCGGCCGCGCCGCGCCTCCACCTCCTCGACCACGTGAACCCGTGGGTCGTGCTGCCGTCCGACACGGTGAAGGCGCTCTACGCGAACGCGGGGCTCGTCCGGCGCGTCCACTACCGCCCGTCGGTCCGCACGCAGTTCGAGGCGCGGGCACGGGACCTCGACGCCCGCGCGCTCGCCGCGGTCGCGGCGCTCGCGGACACCCCGGGCGCGTCGCTCCCCGACGTGGCGCCGGCCGAGCAGGCGCGGATTCTCGACGCCGCCGCCGACCTCGTGGACCTCCGGCACTTCCGGGAGCTGCTCCAGGGCGCCAATCCGGAGGCGGCGCGGCTCCGCCAGGCGCTCCTCGAGCGCCGCGCGGCCCTCGGCGTCCCGAGCGCGCCGCTCGAGATCCCGACGCCGGAGCAGCTCCGGCCCGACCGGGGCCACGGCTCGTTCCGCCTCGGCCTGGGTGGGGGCGCCGCGCGGGACGACGGCGGCACCGTCGCGCTCGACTTCCGGCTCGCGCTGCACGATCTCGGCGATCCGCCCGACGGCGAGCCGCCGCTCGCGAACATCGAGTTCCTCCCGACGCGGCTCGTCTGGTCGCCGGCCGCGGGCCGGCTCGACATCGACGACACGTCCCTCGTCCGTGTCATCTCGTTGAACCCGGTGAACCGGTTCGACACGCGCCCGTCCTGGCGCATGCGGGTGGGCGCGACCACCGTGCACGATGGCGGCTGCGATCATTGCCTCGCGGGCGCCGCGGAGCTCGGCGGCGGCTTCGCGGCGGCCGACCTCGCGGGCGCGCTCGACCTCCTCGCCACCGCGGACACCGAGCTCCTCGTGTCCCCCCGGCTCTCCGGCGCGGGCGGGTCGTGGTTGCGGCCCGGGATCGGGCCGTCGCTTCTCGCGCGCCTCCGGCTCGGGCGCGCCGCGGTCCTCCTCGGCGACGCGCGCTGGCGCGTCCTGCCCGGCGCCGAGCCGCGGACCACCTGGTCCCTGTCCGCGGGGCTCCGCCTCAACGTGGTGCGAGACCTGTCCCTCGCGGTCGAGTCGCGGTGGACGCCCCGCGACGCCGCCCTCACCGCGCTCGTGCTGGCGTACTTTTGACGGGCGCGCTCCGGCGCGCCCGGCATGCTGACCACGCTCCTCGAGCACTTCGGCTACGTCGCCGTCTTCGCCCTCCTCGTCGCGGGCGGGCTCGCGGTGCCCGTCCCCGAGGAGGCGATCCAGCTCGGCGCCGGCGTGCTCTGCCACGAGGGGTACCTCCGGCTCCAGCTCGCGATCCCGGTCGCCTGGCTGGGGATCGTGACCGGCGACTTCCTCTGGTTCTCGCTCGCCCGGCGCCACGGCCCGGCGCTCCTCGCCCGCAGCTCGGTGGCGCGGGTGCTCACGCCGTCGCGGCGGGCCTGGCTCGAGGACCACTTCGCCCGGCATCCGATGATCACGGTCGCAATCTCGCGGCACATGTCGGGGCTGCGCCTGCCGGCGTACGCCCTCGCCGCGACGCACGGGGTGCGCCCGGTGCTCTTCGTGATTGCGGACGGGCTGTCCGCGATGGTCTCGGTGCCGCTCGTCGTCTCCGCCGGGTACTTCTTCTGGCACCACCTCGCCCAGGCGAAGGCGGACGTCCGGCGCGTCGAGCTCGGGATCCTCCTCGCCGTGGCGATCGCGGTGGCGGTCGCGGTGTTCCTGCGCCGACGCCGCACTCGCGCGCGCGGCTGACCTTCGCGGAAGGGAGCGCCGTTGCCCCGTTCGCGCTGGCCTACGGCGCCGCGCCGCCCCGGCGATCCGCCCACCCGCGCACGAGCACCATCTGCGTCGAGGTCGCGAAGCGGCGCTTCGTCTCCGCGTCGACGAAGCCGAACTTCGCGTAGAGGCCCTGGGCGTCGCGCGTGTCGAGCTTCACGAACGGACAGCGCCGGACGGCGGGGTGGTCGAGGAGGAGCGCGAACAGCCGCTTCCCGACCCCGCGGCCCCGCCAGGCCTGCGCGACCACCACGTCGTAGATCCACGCGTAGCGCCCGTCCGAGTGGGCACGCGCGCTCGCGACGAGGGCGCCGTCGGGAGCGCGCGCCCCGACCCACGCCGACGACGCGAGCTGCGCCGGGCCGATGCCCTCCGGCCGGAACCCTTCCCACCAGTACTCGCCCCGGAGCAGCGCCTCCGTGGCGGCCGCGTCCTCCGGCCCGAGCGCGGCGTGGAGCGTCACGCCCTCCGCCGCGAGGAAGGGCGGAGCCGGGACGCGCGGGTTCGCCTCGCGGACCGCCTCGATCGCCCGCGCGTCGCCGGGCGCGCCCCGCGCCCAGAGGGCGGTCAGGATCCGGCCGATCTCCTCGGGCGCCTTGTTCTGGAGGAGCTTCTCCTTCCCGTCCACGCGATCGAGCGTGACCTTCACGACGAGCGTCCCGGCGAGCTCGCCCGCGTACTCGGGATCGGCGGGGTCGATCGGGTCGTATCCGCCCTCGGGCTGCCGGCGCGCCATGAGCCCCTCGAGCGCGCGCGCCTTCTCGTGCGGATCGGTGACCTCGACGAGCGAGCCGTGCACCTGGGCGCTCCGGTAGAGCGTGGAGGCGGAGCAGGCGTGGGTCTGGTGCGTGAACGTGCTCGGCAGCCGGGCGACCACCTCCTCGGCGGAGACGACCGCGGGCCGGCCGAGGCAGAGGACCTTCTCGCCCGTGCGCGCGCCGTGGAAGTACACGCCGTCGTCGAGCACCGCGGCGTCGAGCGCGCGCAGGACCGGCGCTCCGTCGGGCGTGGTGGTGGCGAGGTGGACCACCTCCGCGCGGCGGAGGAGCGCGAGCGCCCGCGCGGGGTCGCTCCGGAAGATCGGGCGTCTCATCTCCATGCGCCCGATGGTGTCCGACGCCTGGTCTGGCGAAAAGGTCCAGTTCCGATAAAGTCCGTGGACCAGTGCGCACCGCCGCGACATGGGACCTCCCCCTCGCGCTCGACCGCCGCGACCCCGCCCCGGTCCAGGTGCAGATCGCGCGCGGGCTCGCCGCCCGGATCCGGGCCGGCGCGCTCCGGCCGGGCGCGGCGCTCCCGTCCTCGCGCGCCCTCGCCCGCGCGCTCGGCGTGCACCGGAACACGGTGCTCGCCGCGTTCGGCGAGCTCGCGGCCGAGGGGTGGATCGAGACCACCCGCGCGAAGGGGACCTTCGTCTCGCGGGAGCTGCCTGCCCGCGCACCGAGCCCGCTCTTCCCGCGCGCGCCGCACGCGCCGGCGCGCGCCGGGTTCCCGCTCCCGCCCGGCCCGGCCACGCTCACGCGCACCGGCCCACCGCCGGGCACGTACCAGCTCCTCGGCGGGATCCCCGATCCACGGCTCGTCCCCGCGACCCTGCTCGCCCGCGGCTACCGCCGCGCGCTCCGCCGGACCGAGCACCTCTCCTACGGCGACGCGCGCGGCCACCCGCGGCTCCGGGCCGCCCTCGCGCGGATGCTCGGGGAGGCCCGCGGCCTCGCCGTCTCGCCCGACGCGCTGCTCGTCACGCGCGGCGCGCAGATGGCGGTCGCGCTGGCGGCGCGGGCGCTGCTCCTCCCCGGCGACGCCATCGCGGTCGAGGCGCTCGGGTACCCGCCGGCCTGGGAGGCTCTCCGGCTCGCCGGCCTCCGCCCCGTGCCCTTCCCGGTGGACGCGCGCGGCCTCGACGTCGACGCGCTCGCGGCGCGCGTCCGGACCGAGCGGCTCCGCGCGGTCTACCTCACGCCGCACCACCAGTACCCCACGATCGTCACCCTCGCGCCGGCGCGGCGCCTCGCGCTGCTCGACCTCGCCCGCCGCGAGCGGCTCCTCGTCCTCGAGGACGACTACGACAACGAGTTCCACTACGAGGGCCACCCGGTGACGCCGCTCGCGGCCTCGGATCCGGCCGGCGTCGTGGTCTACGTCGGGACGCTCTCGAAGGTGCTCGCCCCGGGCTTGAGGATCGGCTTCGCCGCGGGACCTCCGGACGCCATCGAGCGGCTCGTCGCGCACCGGCACGTCCTCGATCGCCAGGGCGACCTCGCGGTGGAGGCCGCGGTCGCGGACCTCTTCGAGGACGGCGAGGCGCAGCGGCACGTCTGGCGCACGCGCCGGGCCTACGCCGCGCGGCGCGAGGCGCTCGCCGCCGCCCTCCGGGCCGAGCTCGGCGGCGCGCTCTCGTTCGCGCTCCCGCCGGGCGGGATGGCCCTCTGGGCCCGCGTCGCGGCGGGCATCGACGCGGATGACTGGGGCGAGGCGGCGCTCCGGGCCGGCGTCGCGGTCCAGGTCGGGCGAACGTTCGCGTTCGACGGGCGCGCGCGGCCGTACCTGAGGCTCGGGTTCGGGCGGCACGACGAGCGGGAGCTCGGGGAGGCGGTCCGGCGGCTCGCGTCGGCGCTCCCCTCGGCGCGCCCACGAGCTCCGCGGGAACACCCACCGTCACGCTCCCGCACCTGAGCACCCCGCGGAATTTACTCCGAGAGATGGTCCCTTCCGGATAGCCTGCTGGCTCTCGCTCACCGGCCGCTCGAGATCCGCCCGCCTCCCTGGAGACGCATGCCCGCTCGCCACCGCACCGCCGCCCTCGCGCTCCGCGCGATCTGTGTGCTCGCCGCTGCCGCCGCCGCGACGGCAGCGCGCGGACAGACGCCGGAACCGGCGACGGAGTCTCGATTCCAGCTCGCGTTCGGCGTCGGAGCCGGGCTGTCGTCGCTGTCCCGGACCTCCGACGGACCGGAGCGGACCCCCGAGGCCGTGTTCGGGGCGAACGCACGCGCCGTCGCCGGCCCGCTCGTGGCCGGCGCCATCATCGAGGGTGGCACGATCGTGTGGGACGCCGACTTGCTGTTCGGCGGATACCTCGGCCTCCGCGGGAGGCTCGTCGGAGACCACGTCCTCGTCGTCGCGCTCCAGGCTGGGCGTCACCACTTCGAGCGCTGCTCGCTGTGGACGCCGTGCGAAGCGGGCAACCTCCCCTTCGCGGGCGTGCGGATCGACCTCGAGCGCTCGGATGCGGAGGGCCCGCGGGCGCTCGCGCTCTGGCTCTCGCTCGCCCAGGACGCGCGGCGCGTGTCCGTCCCTTCGACGCCGCCTCCGGGCGAGACCGGGATCCGGTACGGCGGCACCGTGCTCTTCGCGGGCGTCTCGTTCCGGGTCGGGGCGCGCTGGTAGCCGCCGCGCGCTACCCCTCGTACCGCCGCGCCCGCTCCGCCCCCGACAGCACCCGGAGCGCGCCCTCTGCCAGCGCCCGCAGCTCGTCCTCGCCCGGGAAGAGGAACACCGGCGCGATCCAGTCGATCCGCCGCCGCACGCCCTCGACGATCGGCGCGAGGTGGACGAGCCCACCGGTGAGGAGGATCGCGTCGAGGTCGCCCTCGAGCGCGGCCGCCAGCGCGGCCGCCGCCTTCCCGGTCTGGTAGCAGAGCGCCTCGACGAGGAGCCGCGCCTGCGAGTCGCCCGCCTCGCCCCGGCGGAGCGCCTCCCGGACGTCGCGGGTGCCGAGGTACGAGTAGAGGCCTCCGTCGCCGAAGACCCGGCGCTTCACGTCCGCGGCGGTCGCACCCTCGGCGAAGCAGAGGTCCACGAGCGCGGTCGCCGGGAGCCCGCCGGCGCGGTCGCCGGAGAACGGCCCCTCGTCCATCGGGTTCACGACGTCCGCCATCCGCCCGCCCCGGAGCGCCGCCAGCGAGATCCCGGTGCCGAGATGGGCCACGACGAGCCGGAGCGCCTCGAAGGACCGGCCCTGCTCGCGCGCGAACCGCCGCGCGACGGCGCGGATGTTGAGCGCGTGCGAGAAGCTCCGCCGCTCGATCCCGGCGAGCCCCGAGACGCGGGCCACCGGGTCGAGCTCGTCGACCGAGACCGGATCGACGACGAGCGCCGGGCAGCCGTGCGGCGCGGCGAGCGCGTGGGCCATCGCGGCGCCGAGGTTCGAGGCGTGCTCGCCGCGCTCGGCGCGCTCGAGGTCCGCGAGCATCCGCGCGTCCACCGCGTAGGCGCCGGAGTCCATCGGCGGGAGGAGCCCGCCCCGGCCGACCACCGCGGCGAGATCGCCCGCGCAGACCTCGGCGCGCTGGAGGAACCCGACCGCCGCCGCGACCCGCGCCGGCAGCTCCTCCCAGGCGCGCCGGGCCGGGCGCTCGAGGAGCTCCGGGTGGACGAGCTTCTCCTCGTGGAGGAGGGTCCCCCCGCGGTACAGGGCGAGCTTCGTCGAGCCCGAGCCCGGGTTCACCGCGAGGACGAGCGGCTCGGCGGCCGTCATCTCGACCCCCGCGCCGCCGCGACCGCGCCCAGCGCGATGGAGTAGAGCTTGTCCTCGGCGCGCTCGACGCGCGACGGGATGAGGACCGGCGCCCGCGCCCCGACGATCACGTGCGCGACGTGCCGGTGGGCGAGGTAGGTGAACGCCTTCCCGAGGGCGTTCCCGGTCTCGATGGTCGGCACGAGCAGGACGTCGGCGCGGCCCGCCACCGGGTGGTCGATCCCCTTCTCGCGGGCGGCCTCCACCGAGAGCGCGTTGTCGAGCGCGAGCGGACCGGAGACGAGGCAGCCCGGGAGCTCCCCGTCGGCGTTCATCGCCGCGAGCGCCGCCGCGTCGCGGGTGTGGGGCATCGCGTCGGTCACGCCCTCGACGGCGCAGAGGCACGCGACCCTCGGGCGGTCGTGGCCGAGGCTCCGGAAGAGCGCGACCGCGTTCAGCGCGATCTCGCGCTTCTGCGCGAGGGTCGGCGCCACGTTCACGCCGCCGTCGGTGATCCCGAGGAGGCGCGGTTCCGGCGAGAGCGGGTGGTCCGCGACGAGCACGTCGGAGAGCAGGCGCCCGTCGCGCAGCCCGCCGGTCCGGTCCAGGATCGCGCGGAGGAGGTCGGCCGTCTGGAGGCGGCCCTTCATCAGGATCGCCGCCTCGCCGCCCCGCACCATCGCCACGGCGCGGCGCGCCGCGTCGGCGTCGCTCGCGGCCGGCTCCACCGCGAAGAGCGCCGGATCCTCGCCGAGGGCCGCGAGCCGCCGGCAGATCCCGTCCCGGTCGCCCACCAGCACCACGTCCGCGATCCGCTGCCGTCGGGCGAGGGCCGCCGCGCCGAGCGCGGTGTCGCTCTCGGCGGCGGCGACGGCGAGCCGGAGCGGGCCCACCGAGCGGGCCTCGGCGACCAGGCGCTCGAGGGTGGGGATGGGAATCATCTCGGCCCTTCCGGTATCATGCCGCGTTCACGGTTCCGAGCGGATGCGAGCGCCGGCCCGGCTACTTAGCCACGGACGGGGCGCCCCGCACGTCCGAAGCGCGCGGGACCGCCACGAGAGGAGAGACCCGAAGTGACGGAACGGCGGCTTCTTTCCGGCGACGAGGCGGTCGCCGCGGCGGCGAAGGACGGGGGCGTCCACCTCGGCACCGGGTACCCCGGCACCCCTTCGACCGAGATCCTGCAGGCCTTCTCCGAGCTGGGCGGCCGGGCGCAGTGGGCGCCCAACGAGAAGGTCGCGCTCGAGGTCGGCCTCGGCGCCGCGTTCGGCGGCGCGCGGGCGCTCGTGACGATGAAGCACGTCGGCGTGAACGTCGCCGCCGACCCGCTGTTCACCGCCGCGTACACCGGCGTCTCCGGCGGCCTCGTCCTGGTCTCCGCGGACGACCCCGGCCTCGCGTCGTCCCAGAACGAGCAGGACAACCGGCACTACGCGGAGGCCGCCGGCCTCCCGATGCTCGAGCCGTCCGACTCGCAGGAGGCCTACGACCTCGCCCTCGCGGCGTTCGAGCTCTCCGAGCGCTGGCAGCTCCCGGTCATCCTCCGGATGACGACGCGGGTCTGCCACTCGAAGTCGATCGTGACCCGCAGGGCCGGCCTCCCCGCGCCGAAGGCGCCGGCGTTCGTCCGGGACATCCCCGGCCGGGTGATGATCCCCGGCTACGCCCGCCCCGCGCACCGGAAGCTCCGGAAGAAGCTCGAGGCCCTCCGCGTCTTCGCCGAGTCGTCGCCGCTCAACGTCTGGCGGCAGGGCTCGAAGGCGCTCGGCGTCGTCACCGCCGGCATCACCGCGCGGCACGTCCGCGAGGCGGCGCCGGAGGCGAGCCTCCTCGAGCTCAAGACCGTCTACCCGCTGCCGCTCGAGAAGATCCGCGCCTTCGCGGCGAGCGTCGAGCGCTGCGTCGTGATCGAGGAGGGCGACCCGATCTTCGAGACCGCCATCCGAGCCGCCGGGATCCCCGTCGAGTCGAAGGACCCGTCCTACCGCTTCGGCGAGCTCTCGGTGGAGCGCGTCCGGCGGATCCTCGCGAAGGACACGGGGCCCGAGCCGGAGCCGCCGAAGGGCAAGCCGCCCGAGCTCTGCCCGGCGTGCCCGTACCACCCCGTGTACTCGACGCTCCGGAAGCTCGACTGCATCGTCGCGGGCGACATCGGCTGCTACACGCTCGGCGTCCTCCCGCCGTACCAGGGGATGGATACCTGCGTCGCGATGGGCGCCTCGCTCGGCGTGGGCCTCGGGCTCCGGCACGTGCTCCCGGAGAAGGACGCGCGCCGGGTCGTCTCCCTGATCGGCGACTCGACGTTCATCCACTCAGGCGTGAACGGCCTCATCGAGATGGTCTACAACCCGCCCGCGACCGGGCACGTGCTGATCGTGCTCGACAACGGGACGACGGCGATGACGGGGCAGCAGGAGCACCCCGGCACCGGCCGGACCCTCGACCACGAGCCGACGTCGAAGGTGTCGATCGAGGGGCTCGCCCGCGCCGTCGGCGTCGCGAACGTCGACATCGTGGATCCGGTCGCGGATCCCGCGGGGTTCGAGAAGCTGCTCTCCGAGCGGCTCGCCACCCCGAAGCTCTCCGTGATCATCGCGCGCCGCCCCTGCATCCTCGCCGCCGCCGACATCCGCAAGTACGAGAAGGCCGCGGACGAGAAGCGCGCCGCGATGTGCTCCGCGTGCGTGGAGGCCGGCAATGTCTGACCGGATCATGAACGTCGTCGTCGCCGGCCTCGGCGGCCAGGGCGTCATCAAGGCGTCGGACATCCTCGCCGACGCCGCCTTCCGCGCCGGCCTCGACGTGAAGAAGGCCGAGATCCACGGCATGAGCCAGCGCGGCGGGTCGGTCACCTCCGACGTCCGCTTCGGGAAGGAGGTCCTCTCCCCGATGATCCCGGCCGGCGAGGCGGACTTCCTCCTCGTGCTCGCGCCCTCCGAGATCCCGGTCACGAGGCCGCTGCTCCGCAAGGGCGGCCTCCTCGTCCCGCCGGACGCGATCGACGACGCGAAGCTCCCGAACAAGCGGAGCCTCAACGTGGCGCTCCTCGGGATCCTCGCGCGCGAGCTCGACCTCCCGGAGGATGCGTGGCTCGCCGCGATCCACGCGGCGCTCCCGGAGCGGCTCCACGCGGTGAACGACGCGGCCTTCCGGCTCGGCCGCGAGACCGTCGTCCCCCGCTGACCTCGAAGCCGCAGCGAACCCACCGCCGTCGCGAGGTGCCCACGTGAAGACCCAGTGGAACGACGCCGGCAGCGCCTTCCACCCCGCGAGCGCGCCGGACTTCCTCCCGCGCCGCGAGCTCGAGAAGCTGCAGCTCGCGCGGCTGCGGGCGGTGGTTCGGCGCGCCTACGAGAAGGTGCCGCTCTTCCGGCAGCGCATGGAGGCGCGCGGCCTGTTCGCCGACGCCGTGAGGGCGCTCCCCGATCTCGGGAAGCTGCCCTTCACGGTGAAGTCGGATCTCCGGGACACCTACCCGTTCGGCCTCTTCGCCTCTCCGATGGAGGACGTGGTCCGGCTCCACGCGTCCTCCGGCACCACGGGGAAGCCCATCGTCGTCGCGTACACCGAGGCGGACCTGCAGGTGTGGACGAGCGTGATGGTCCGCTCCTTCGCCGCCTGCGGCCTCGGGAAGGGCGACGTCATCCAGAACGCCTACGGGTACGGCCTCTTCACCGGCGGCCTCGGGGCGCACTACGGCGGCGAGGCGCTCGGCGCCACGGTGATCCCCATCTCCGGCGGGAACACCGAGCGCCAGCTCATGGTCCTCCAGGACTTCGGCGTGTCCGCGATCTGCTGCACGCCGTCGTACATGGTCCACCTCATCGAGCGCGCCAAGGAGGCGAAGATCGGGTTCGGGCGGCTCCGGGTCGGGGTCTTCGGCGCCGAGCCCTGGTCCGACTCGATGCGCGAGCACATCCAGGCCGAGGCGGGCATCCGGGCCCACGACATCTACGGCCTCTCCGAGATCGTCGGCCCAGGGGTCGGCATCGAGTGTCTCCACCGCGACGGGCTCCACCTCTTCGAGGACCACTTCTACCCGGAGATCGTCGACCCCGAGACCGGCGCGGTCCTGCCCGACGGCGCGGAGGGCGAGCTCGTCCTCACCACCCTCTCGAAGGAGGCGATGCCGATGATCCGGTACCGGACGCGGGACATCACCGCGATCCACCCGGAGCCGTGCGCTTGCGGGCGCACCATCCGCCGCATCCGCCGCATCGGCCGCCGCTCCGACGACATGTTCATCATCCGCGGCGTGAACGTCTTCCCGTCGCAGGTGGAGACCGCGCTCCTCCAGGTCGAGGGGACCCTGCCGCACTACCAGATCGTCCTCTCCCGGGAGAAGGGGCTCGACGAGATGGAGGTGCAGGTCGAGGTGACGCCGGAGGTCTTCTCCGACGAGATCCGCGGCCTGCAGGCGCTCCAGGAGAAGCTCGCGACGGCCATCGATCACGTGGTGGGCCTGCGGGTGAAGGTCACCCTCGTCGCGCCGAAGACGCTGGCGCGGAGCGAGGGGAAGGCGAAGCGCGTGTCCGACAGGCGGAACATCTGAGGCAGGAGGGGCGCCCCATGCAGATCCGTCAGCTGTCTTTGTTCCTCGAGAACCGGCCCGGCCAGCTCAAGGTCCCGGTGAAGGCCCTCGGCGACGCGGGCATCGACATCCTCACCATGTCGCTCGCCGACACCCAGCAGTTCGGGATCCTGCGCCTCGTGGTGAGGGACTGGGAGCGGGCGAAGAAGGTGCTCGAGGACGCCGGCGTGGTCGTGAACGTCACCGACGTCCTCGCGGTGGACGTCCCGGACCGCCCGGGCGGCCTCGCGACCGTGCTCGAGGCCTTCGAGAAGGCCGGGCTCGGGATCGAGTACATGTACCCGTTCGCGACCCGCGAGCGCGGCAAGTACGCGACGCTGCTCTTCCGGCTCGAGGATCCCGAGCGCGCCGCGCGCCTGCTGCAGCAGCAGGGCGTCCGGCTCGTGCCCTCCTCCGAGCTGTTCTCGCGCGCGGGCTAGCTTCGAGATGAGCACCACGGCCGCGACCTTCGCCCGCGGGGCGCTCCCGCCCGGCTTCGAGAACCGCCTCCACGATCCCGCCGAGGCGCTCTCGCGCGACGCGCTCGCCGCCCTGCAGGCGGCGCGCCTCCGCGAGGCCGTCGCGCGGGCGAGCCGCGTCCCGTTCTACCGTGCGGCCCTGGCGAAGGCCGGCGTCTCCGCGGAGGACGTCCGCTGCGCCGGGGACGTGCGCCGGCTCCCGTTCACGGTGAAGGACGACCTCCGCCAGTCCTACCCGCTCGGCCTCCTCGCCGTGCCGCGCGAGCAGGTGGCCCGCATCCACGGCTCCTCCGGCACGACCGGCCGGCCGACCTTCGTCGCGTACACGAAGACCGACCTCGAGCTGTGGGCCGGCCTCGTCGCGCGGTTCCTCGTGGCGGGCGGGCTCCGGCCCGAGCACACCGTCCACGTCGCGTTCGGCTACGGGCTCTTCACCGGCGGCTTCGGCCTGCACTACGGGATCGAGCGGGTCGGCGCCGCGGTCGTGCCCGCCGCAGGGGGGAACACCCCGCGGCAGGTCCGGCTCATCCAGGACCTCTCCGCAGAGGTCCTCGTCTGCACGCCATCGTACGCGCTCCACATCGGCGAGGTCGCCGAGGCGGAGGGGCTCCACCCGAACGACCTCCCGCTCCGGTTCGGTCACTTCGGCGGCGAGCCCTGGACCGAGGAGATGCGCGCCGCCATCGAGCGCTCCCTCGGCATCCTCGCCTTCAACAACTACGGCCTGTCCGAGGTGATCGGGCCCGGCGTGGCGGGCGAGTGCGGCGTCCGCGACGGGATGCACGTCCAGGAGGATCACTTCCTCGTCGAGTGCCTCGACCCCGAGACGCTCGAGCCGGTGCCGGACGGCGAGGTGGGCGAGCTCGTCTTCACGACGCTCACCAAGGAGGCGATGCCGGTCCTCCGCTACCGGACGCGCGACCTCGCCTCCCTGGATCGCCGGCCGTGCCCCTGCGGCCGGACCGGCGTGCGCATGGGCCGGATCGTCGGGCGCTCCGACGACATGCTCATCATCCGCGGCGTGAACGTGTTCCCGTCGCAGATCGAGGAGGCGCTGCTCCGCGTCGAGGGGACCGCGCCACACTACCTCATCGAGATCTCGCGCCCGGGCGCACTCGACGAGGCGATCGTGAAGGTCGAGGTCCGTCCCGGCGACTTCAGCGACGAGATGCGGCAGATGATCGAGCTGAAGGACCGGATCGATCGCGAGATCCACGCGGTGACCGGGATCCGGATGGCCGTCGAGCTGGTCGCGCCGGGGTCGCTCGAGCGGAGCGCCGGGAAGGCCCGGCGCGTGCTCGATCACCGGAAGGCCAGCTAGCAGGCGCCGCGCTCAGTAGGCGAGGAGCGCCTCGAGCAGCTCCCTCCCGGTCCCGGTCGCGCCGTCCGTCACCCGCTCCGCGGTGAAGCTCACCAGGATCGCGGTGGACGTGCCGGCCGCGCCCGCGCCGTGGCGGCCCACCGCGGCGGGCAGGCTCTCCGCGACGGCGCCCGCGAGGTGCGCGTAGAGGAGCACGTCCGCCGCCGGCGCCGGGGTGAGCCCGGCGGTGTAGGCGGGAGGGAGCGCGGACCCGTCCGCGGACACCGCGAAGCTCCGGCCCGCGGCCGGCCCCCTCGCCGCGCCGTCCACGACGAAGTCGCGATCCTGCAGGAACGCCGGGTAGACGTCGACGACGCCGAACACCTCGCCGAGGAGGGTGCTGCCGCCGCCGGCGCAGGCCGAGGTCCACGGCGAGACCAGCACGAGGCGGCGGCCGCCGGCGTCGAGGAAGTCGCGGACGGCCCGCTGCGCGGCGTCGCCGAGGAGGTCTCCGGAGCAGCCCCCCGCGCCGCGCGCGCCGGTGTACCAGACCACGGCCTCGTAGCGGACGAGCAGGGCGGGGTCGGGGACGCCCACCCGGGCGACGTCGCAGCCGTCGTTGCCCGCGAGCGTCGCGCCGAAGAAGGTGTCCGAAAGCCCGTCCCCGCCGTCGTCGTCCACGACGAGCACGGGCGTGGTCGCCGCCACCGTGATCGGGAGCTCGCGCTCGACCGCCGGCCCGGGCCCGGTGAGCCGCACGCGCACCGTGAACCCGGCCGGCGCCGCGGAGAACGCCGCATCCACCCGGACCTCCAGCGCGGCGTCGCCGGGAGGGCAGCCCGCGGCGGCGGGGACGCCCGCCACCGCGATCCCGTCCGGCCGGGTCGCGGGGACGAGGGCGAGCTCAGCCGCGCCACCGCCCTCGAAGGCACCGCAGGCGACCGCGGTCGCACCCCCGCCGCGGGCGACGCTGAGGTTCTTCGGCGTGAGCGAGAGGTGGCCCGCGGGCCCGCCGCCGCCGCCCCCGCCGCACGCGGCAGCGAGGCCGAGGACGGCGAGAGGCAGCGCGCGCAGGCGGGGCGGGCCGGGCACGGCCCCATGCTACCCGCCTGCGCGCTCGCCGCGGCTGCCCGGATGGGCGGCTAGAACGCGAACAGCGAGCCGAGCTCGACCTGCGTCGAGTCGCGCCTGAACCGGTCCTGCGTGTTCGTGACGTACCAGGTGACCTCGGTCGAGACCCGCCAGCGGCTGCTGAGCGAGAGGATCACGCCGCCCGAGACCTGCTGGTTGCGGTTGATGACCGTGGCGGTCGTCGGCAGATCCGCCTCGCGCGGCTCCTCGATGCCGTAGCCGCCGACGAGCTGGACGATGGGGAGCGGCGTCACGATCGCCTGCGCCCAGAAGCCTTCGGTCCGGACCGGCGAGACCGCGGTGCTCTTCCCGGACGCGTCGGTGGTGATCTTCACCTCCGGCGCGATCGACGAGTAGACCCCGAGCGCCTCGCCCAGGAAGGCCGCGCCGACCACCGTGAGGTACGGGACGTCGAGGCGCGCGTCGACGGAGGCGCCCCAGCTGTCGATGGTCGAGTCGCGCCCCGCGCCGTCGAGGAAGTACACCTCGCGCCCGTACCGACCGGAGGCGCCGACCTCGAGGAGCGGCTTCCCGCCGGGCTTCACCGCAAGCGCCACCCGGCCCTCGGCGTCGGGGATCCCGGAGCGCTCGCCCACGAGGACGCCTGCCGACCGCGGCTTGTCGTACGGCGCGAGCGCGGCGACCTGCGCGGAGAGGACGACGGGGCCGCTCGTCTCGGCGGAGAGCCGGACCTGCGGCGCGCGGCGGAAGAGGAACCCGGCGCCGGCGAAGCGCGGCACGGCGAGGTGCGCGAGGCTCGCGGCGAAGTGCGGGCCGGTGAAGATCCCCCAGGTCTGCCCGACGGTGAGCGTGAGGTTCGAGAGGTCCTTCCAGGTGGCGGCCACCCATGCGTGGCGGAGGCGCACCGCCGGGAGGGAGTGATCATCGCTCGCGAGCGGGCCCATGAAGTCCATCTCGACGAGGCCCTTCGCCTTCGCGCCGGCGAGAAGGCCGTCGGTGGGGAGGCCGAGCGCGGCGCGGATCCGGCTCTGCCGCGCGGAGACGCCCGCCGCGTCGCGGCCGCTCACCGCGAAGAGCGGGAGATCGGTGGTGCCCGTCGCCGTCGGGTTCACGCCGCCGAACGTCCGCCAGGCGTGCGTCTGGAGCCAGCCGGACCACTCGACCGTGACGCCCTCCTTCGGCGGCGGCGTCGCGACCGCCGGCTTCTGCGGCTTCTCCGGGGCCACGGGGGGCGGCTGGGCGCCCTGGCCCGGCTCCGCCGCGGGCGCGGGCGGTGCGGGGGGCGCCGGAGGAGCGGCAGGAGCGGGCGGGGTCGCGACGCCGGACGGCGGAGTGGCGGCGGCCGGCGCGGGCTCCGGCGCGGCGGGCGGCGGCGTGTTCTGGGCGGCCGCGGCGAGCGGCAGGGCGAGGCAGAGCGCGGCGAGGCGACGGTTCATTCGTTCTCCTGGGGGTGGACGGCTCAGGCGGCGGGTTGGGCGGAGCGGGGCGCGGCGGAGCGTGCGGGACGGGTGGCGAGCGACGCGAGGACGGTCACCGCCGCGGAGATCGGGAGCGCGATGACGAGCGGATCGACGACCGCCCAGATCGTGCCGGAGACCAGGCTCGGCCGGCCGGCGAGCGCCTTCGCGATCCCGAAGGCGGCGGCCTCCTTCTCGTGGAAGAGGAGCGTCCACACGACCCAGGCGACGGTGCCGGAGAGCATGCCGGCGACGGCGCCCGCCTTCGTCGCGCGCCTCCAGAAGAGCGCCGCGACGAAGAGCGGCAGGAACGACGCCGCGCACATCCCGAAGAAGAGCGCGGTCGCGACGGCGATCACGTTCCCGCCGAGGTTGAAGGCCACGAGCAGCGTCACGGCGAACCCGACCACGATCCCGGCCTTCGCGATCGGGACGGTCCGCTCCTGGTGCGCGCCCTTCATCGCGACCTCCTGGTAGAGATCGCGGCCGATCGCGGTGCCGATCACGTGGAACTGGGCGGAGAGCGTGGACATCGCCGCCGCGACGAGCGTCAGCATGAAGAGGTAACCGAACCACTCCGGCATCGCGCTCTGGGTGTAGGTCGGGATGAGCTTGTCGACGTTGAACTTGCCGGTGGTGGGGTCGGTCACCGCCGCGAGGGCGATCTTCCCGGTGCGCTCGAAGAAGTAGACGTTCGTGAGCGCGCCCACGAGGAACGCGACGCCGGTCATGAAGAGGATGAAGATCCCGCCCGGCACGAGAGCGCGGTTCAGCTCCTTCCCGCTCTTCACCGTCATGAAGCGGAGCGTGAGCTGCGGCTGCGCGAGGACGCCGATGCCGACGCCGAGCACGATCGTCGAGACGAGCTGCCACCAGATCGGCGAGAAGAGCGCGGGCATCGCCGTCCAGCCGCGGTGGCCGCTCGCCTGGAGCGCGGGGGGCACCTTCGCGGCGAGGGCGGTGAGCTTCCCGTGGGCGGCGGCGCCGCCGGTCTGCCCGTACGTCGCGAAGAGGAGGAGCGCCATCCCCGCGAACATGAGGACCGCCTGGAAGGCGTCGGTGTAGACCACGCCCTTCAGCCCGCCGAAGAGCACGTAGGCGATGGTCACCGCGGCGAAGACGAGCAGGGCCGTCGAGTAGCCGAGGTGGAGCTGCACCTCGAGGAAGCGTGCCCCGCCGATGAGCACCGCCGCCGCGTAGAGCGGCATGAGCAGCGCGATGGTACCGCCGACGAAGCCCTGGATGAACTTCGAGTCGAAGCGGCGGCCGAGGAGCTCGGGGAAGGTGTGGGCGTCGAGGGCCGCGCCGAGCCGGCGCGTCGGCCGGCCGAACACGACGAAGGCGACGAAGACGCCCACGAAGATGTTCGCGGCGGTGAGCCAGAGCAGCCCCATCCCGTAGAGCGCCGCGACGCCGCCGAAGCCGACGATCGCGGACGTCGAGATGAAGGTCGAGCCGTAGGCGAGCGCCATCAGCACCGGGTGGATCTGCCGGCCGCCCACGAGGAAGTCGGCGGCGCTCCGCGTGTTGCGGTAGCCGAGCCAGCCGAGGAAGACGACGATCGCGGCGTAGACGAGGACGACGGCGACGAGGAGGGGCGTGTTCACGGTCGGTCGCTCCTACACTTCGTCGATCTCGACGGCCTCGCCCGGCGGATGGCGCGGCTCCGGGAGCGGAGCGTCGTCTTCGTTCCAGTGGAGGAGGCCGTACACGACGCAGAGCACCGCGCTCGCGATCGTCGCGACGAACGCGGCGGTGACGCCCGCATCTCCGAAACCGAGCATCGGGACCTCCCTCGCGGGACTGCGGCGAACGGCCCCAGCGATGGTACCGGGCCCCGCCTGGGTCATACAACCGATTGACCGGTCGGCTGCGACCCACGCCGAGAGGTGCGGTCCGCCCCGCCCGGGAGGACGCGTCGCGTCATCCCAACGGCGTGACCTGGGCAGGCGTGACGCGCTCCCGGTGCTTCCTTGACTTCACTGCCACCCCGGCAGAAGAAGGGAGACGATTTTCCAGACATTGCTTGCTTCACGTTGCGTGGACGCCCCCGGAGGAGCCCGCATGTTGCTTCGCCCCAAGGCAGCCCTGACCATCGCCGTCGCCCTGCTCGCCACCTCCTGCAGAGACGTGAAGCAGGAGGCGCCGTCCCAGCAGATCGTGATCGCGACCTTCTCGTCGCCCACGATCCCTACGCCGAACGATCTGGTGCTCCAGGCGGTGCCTACGCTCCCCGCCGGCCTGCAGAAGGAGCTCCTCCAGTCGTTCATCGACCAGGGCGGGTTCCCGAACGATCAGGAGGTCCCGGTCACCGTCCCGATCAAGGCGCTCGCGTTCGACGCCGGCACGAACAAGTACGCGCCGGCCGCCGCCACACCGACCGTGGACGTCGCGACGATCACTCCCCAGACCGCGGCGGTGCTGAAGGTGGACGGCGGCCAGGTCCAGGTGGTCGACACCGAGGCCGGCCCGGCCGCGCCCGGGGTCATCACGATCCGGAAGAAGGCGGACGCGAGCGGCAGCCGGCGCTGGGCGCCGGGGCGCTACGTGTTCGCGCTCCGCGGCGGCGCGAGCGGCGTGAAGACGACCGACGGCGTGGCCGTCTCGGCCGACTCCGCCATCGCCCTCACCATCCCGAACAAGGACCTGAAGATCTCGGAGAACCAGCCGCCGGGAGGCCTCCCCGCGCCGCTCGTGACGCAGCTCGAGACGGTCCGCGGCCTCCTCTGGAACCCCGTCGACTGGGCCCCGGCGAGCACCACCCCGAAGACGTGGGCGCCGTGCGCCCCCGGCAGCGCCGGATGCCAGACCGGCACCATCAGCCCGGCCTACGCCGCCGTGGACACCGCGTTCCCGCACGCCGAAACGGCGAGCATCGCGACGTTCGAGATCGCGCCGGCCGCGGCCGCGGCGCCCCTCACGGACGCCGGCTCCGGCCAGGTCCCGCTCCCCTCGAACCTCCTCCTCGACGGGTCCAAGCCGGTCCCGGGCACGAACGGCACCCGCTTCCTCGTGAAGAAGATCCCCGCGTTCGGCCCCGCCGCGGACGGCCTCGCCACGCTCGACGGCTTCTCCACGACCGGCATGGTGCTCGCGCCGCTCACCGGCCCGGTCGACGCGGCGACCATCACCAACGCCACCGTGTTCGCCTTCGAGCTGCCGGACGGCGCGGGGAACCCGCGCGCCCTCCGCGACGTCGCCGGCGCGCTCGGCGCCGGCCAGCCCGCCACCGCCGAGATCCTCATCCAGCCGCCCGATCTGAACCGCCCGGCCGGCGGCAAGCAGGCGACCACCGCCATCGGCATCCAGCCCGGCGTCGCGGTGCCGATCCCGTCGCCCGCCACGATCGTCTTCGTCCCACCGCTCAAGGAGAAGAAGAACTACGCCATCGTGATCACCGACGGGGTGAAGGACCTCGCGGGCAACCCGCTCAAGCGGAGCACGCTCGGGAACCTCCTCTTCACGTTCACCTCGCCGCTCGTCGTCGACGGCAAGTCGCAGATCCCCGGCGTCTCCGACGCGGACGCGGCCGGCCTCCAGGCGATGCGGAACGGCCTCACCCCGCTGATCACCGCGATCGGCCCGCTCACCGGCACGAGCCTCACGAAGGACAACGTGGTGATGGCGTACACGGTCCAGACGCAGACCGTGACCGACACGAGCGTGAAGCTCTCGGCCTTCCCCTACGACCCGAACGCCGACGGTAACCCGGCCGACAGCGAGGCGTTCACCACCAGCGGCGCGGCCGCGTTCGACCCGGCGACCGTCGGCATCGACGCCGCGACCCAGGGGGTCCTCTTCTCGCACGTCGACTCGTTCCTCACCGCGAATGTGACGACGGTCGACGCCATCGATCCCGCCACCGGCGCGCTCAACCCGGACACCACCAAGTGGGCCGGGACCGCCATCCCCGCGCTCGTCGCCGTCCCGAAGCTCACCGGCTGCGCGCTGCCGGCCTCGCCCTGCGTCGCGCCCCTCGTCGTCTGGCACCACGGCCTGAACGGCGGCCATCTGCAGATGCTCACCGTCGCCGACTCGCTCGCCCAGCGGGGCTTCGTCGTCGTCGCGATCGACGCGCCGTACCACGGCGACCGCGCCTTCTGCGAGAAGAACTCCGACTGCACGACGGACGGCACCGCCGACGGCGTGTGCACGCCGGACCAGGCGAAGAAGACCCAGGGTGACGCGGTGCCGCCCGGCACCTGCACGACCGGCCACCTGCGCGCCGGCACCAATCTCACCACCGTCGCCTCCGGCAACTACTTCATCTCGGCGAACTTCTTCCGCATCCGGGACGGCTTCCGCCAGCACCTCATCGACCAGGGCGCCCTCGTCCTCGCGCTCGCCCGCCCGCCGGCGGCCGCCGGCTTCCCGCAGCCCACGAGCGCGGTCGCGGACGCGCTCGCCGCGAAGGGCATCGTCGTGGACCCGACGAAGGTCTACTACGAGGGCCTCTCGCTCGGCGGCATCAGCGGCGGCCCGATCCTCGCTACGAACCCGCGCTTCGCCCGTGGCGTCATGAACGTCCCCGGCGCCCCGCTCGTCGACGTCTTCACGAACGCCCCGGCGTTCGCGCAGGAGGTCGATCAGATCTTCCTCGGGCTCGGGATCGACCGGTCGAAGATCGCCACCGATCCGAACGTCGCGGCGCGCTACCTCCAGACGCTGATCCTGGCGAAGTGGATCCTCGACCCGGCGGATCCGCTCAACTACGCCGCGAACGTCCGCACGAAGCTCGCCTCGCCGCTCGACCCGCTCGCCGCCGTCGGCCTCGCGCACACGACGACCGACGTCCTCGGCCAGCTCGCGAACTGCGACCAGGTGGTTCCGAACGCGACGACGGTCGTGAACGGCCGGCCGCTCCCGTACGGCGACCTGCTCCTGAACCGCGCGGGCGTCCCGACGACCCTCTTCACGAAGGCCGATGGTGCCGGGGGAACGCCGGGCACCTGCGTCTCGCACGGCGTCCTCGCGGACACGCTGCTCCCGACCTCCATCGGCAAGCCGGTCCGGGATCAGGCGGCGGACTACCTCCTGGCACCTTCCACCCCCGCTGCGACGATCCAGCTGCAGTAACGAGGTGACGCCATGCGCAAGACGACTCTCCTCGCGATCCTCGCCCTCCCCGCCCTCACGCTGGCGAACGGCTACGACGTCCCGAACGTGAACCCGCGCGACCTCGCCATGGCGGGGTCGCTCGTCGCCGCGCAGCGGGACGCGGCCGCGACGTACCAGAACCCGGCGGCGCTCTCGAAGATCGAGGGGCTCGACCTCTCCCTCGCGGGAACGTTGCTCAACATCGACACGACCTGGAAGGCGCCGGCGGGCTCGCCGCTCGCGGGCTCCCCGGACGCCTCGACGAAGTTCGCGCCCGCGCCGCCCGTCTCGCTCTTCGCCGCCTACGGCACGAAGCTCGGCGACCGCGGCGCAGGCATCGGCTTCGGGATGAACGTCCCCGGCGGCGGCAACGTCTTCTGGGAGGACGACTGGGCCGGGCGCGGCCGCATCATCACGGTCGACCGCAAGCTCTACGGCTTCTACCTGACCGGCGGGTACGAGCTCATCCCGCAGGTCCGGCTCGGCGGCGGCGTCAACTACATCTACACGACCGAGTACCTGAAGCAGGGCGTGCAGCCGGATCCGAACGCGTTCGGCGAGCTCGCCACCACGGGCGGCGGCTTCGGCTACCAGCTCTCCGGGGAGTTCACGCCGCTCGCGGACGTCCCGCTCACCTTCGGCGTGGACTACAAGCACAAGGTCCGGATGAAGCTCACGGGCGACGGCCACTTCGTCGTCCCGGACGCGCTGCTCCAGCCGAACCCGACCAACCCGGCAGCGATCCCGCCCATCGACCAGGGCGTCACGCATGTCCTCACGTTCCCGAACGTGCTCGCCATCGGCGCCGCGTACCGTCCGGTGAAGCCGCTCCTCGTCACCTTCGGCTACACGTTCAACCGGTACATCGTCTACAAGTCCGACGTCTTCGAGGGGGACAAGGGCACGACCATCTCGGTCCCCCGGAACTACACGAACGGCTACACGTTCCGGCTCGGCGCCGAGTACGCGCTCAACCCGCGCCTCGAGCTCCGCGCCGGCGTCCTCCGGGACATCTCCGGCTTCGACATTCGGTACTACTCGCCGACACTCCCCGACACGCACTCGTGGGCGGGCGCCCTCGGCGCCGGCTACCAGATCCGCGACGGACTCGCGGTGAACGCCGCGTTCTTCTACGCGTTCTTCGATCGGGTGAGCCAGACGGGCAACCTGGCGATGCAGGGGATCTACGACACGAACGTGTGGATCGCGTCGCTCGGCGTGAACTGGCGCACGGATCTCGGCGGCGCGAAGTAGGATCGCCGCCCCGGGACTGAAGCGAACGAGGCCCCCTCGCCGCGCGGCGGGGGGGCCTCTCTCTCTTCGGCCCGCGGCGCTACGCCGGCTCCTCGTTGTACTTCTTCGCGGCGCGCTCGCCGAGCGCGGTCAGGATCGAGCGCGCCAGCCCGCGCCGGTACAGCTCGGCCGGGAGCGCCATCCCCTCCCGCTCCTCCGGCTGCGGCCCGGGGAGGAGCCGGTTCACGAGCCCGAGGGTGCGGACGATGAGACCGGGGAAGAGGGCGTGCGCGAGGCGGAGCAGCTTCGCGGGGACCCCGATCACGACCACCCGCTCGCCGTGCTCGACCGCCCGCACGATCCGGCGCGCGGCGCGCTCCGCGTCGAGGGTGATGAGCGGCAGCGACGAGACGAGGGAGAAGAGGCTCGCCTCGGCGTAGCGCTTCCCCTTCACGAGCGCGTGGCCGAAGGAGCCGGTCCGCATGAGCCCCGGCACGATCGTGACGACCGACACCCCGTGCTTCGCGGCCTCCGCGCCGAGCGCCTCCGACCAGCCGCGGAGCGCGAACTTCGCGGCGTCGTACGGCGCGAGGTGCGGGATCCCCACCGCGGCGCCGATCGAGGTCACGTTCACGATCGTCCCGCGCCGGCGCGCCCGCATCCCGGGGAGGACCGCCTCCGCCGCGTGGACCGCGCCGTAGAACATCGTCTCCATCGCGCGGCGGTAGTCCTCGAGCGTCATCGCCTCCGACGGGCCGACCTGGATGATCCCGGCGTTGTTCACGAGGAGGTCCACCGGGCCGAGGTTCTCCTCGACGTCGGCGACGAGGGTGCGCATCCCCTCCTCGTCGGTGACGTCGCCCGGGAGCGCGGTCGCGTCGATGCCGCGCGCCTCCAGGCCGGCGCGCGCCCGCTCGAGCTCCTCCTCGTCGCGCGCGGTGAGCACGACCCGCATCCCGCGCTCGCCGAGCTGCCGGGCGAGCACGAGCCCGAGGCCGCGCGAGCCGCCCGTCACGAGGGCGATCGCCCCGGCGAGCGGCGTTCGCCGCCCGAGCCTCCGCGCGAGGACGTACCCCGCGCCCCCGAGCAGCATCGTCCAGCCCAGCCATCCGACGCGACGCATCGAGAGCACCTCCGTGCGGAACGTTGGGCACGGGCACACTCCCGCGCCGCCCGCACGACATCCAGCCACCTGCTCGTCCCTCGGGCGCGGGACCTCCGGTTCGCCAGTTGCACTGCGCGTGGCGCCCGGGCGCCCTGGCAGTGGCCTGCCCACCTGGCGCCGGCAGGTACGTGCGTTCCGCGCGTTCCGGCCGGCGGGTACCTACCGACCCGCGGGACCGACGGGTACCACCGGCGGGACCCACACGGTGAGTCCCGACCACGCAGCGCGATCTCGCAACAGGTGCTCCATGTCCCACTCCTCCTCTCTCGCCACGAAGCTCGCCCTCGCGACCAGCGTCGCGTTCGCGCTGATCCTCGGCGGATTCACGTTCACCTCCGCGTCGTTCACCTCGCGAACGGTCGGCCGCGTGACGCGCGACGCCCTCGGCGCGCGCGCCGCGCTGGCCGGCGACATGGCCGCGGTGTACGACGACGCGCTCGCCCGCACCGCCCGCGATCTGATCTCCGTGTTCCGCGCGTCGTACCCGTACGGCGTGCACGCGGACCCGTCTGCCGGCGTCACCTACGACGGCGCGCCCCTCCCCGGGCTCGTCTCGGACGGCCGCCCCGTCGCGCTCGACTTCGGGACGGTGGACCGGTTCACCGCCGTGACCGGCTCGGTCGCGACGGTCTTCGCCCGCCAGGGCGACGACCTCGTGCGGATCACGACGTCCGTGAAGAAGGACGACGGCGCGCGCGCGGTCGGGACGGCGCTCGCGAAGGACCACCCCGCCCGCGTCCTCCTCCTCGCGGGCCAGCCGTACTCGGGGAAGGCGGTCCTCTTCCACCGCGACTACCTCACGCGCTACGAGCCGATCCTCGAGGACGGCCGCGTGGTCGGCGCCTTCTTCGTGGGCGTGGACTTCACCGAAGGGCTCGCCGCCCTCCGCGCCCGGATCCGGGCGCTCCGGAGCGGCGCGAGCGGGTACGCCTTCGTCGTCGACGCCGGACAGGGTGACGGACGCGGGCGACTCCTCGTGCACCCGCACGCCGAGGGGGAGCGCCTCGGGCTCGCCGGCGACGGCGGCCGCGCCCTGCTCGACGCCGTCGCGGCGGGCCCCGCCGAGCTCATCGTCCGGCTCCCGGGCGCGGACGGGGCGGTGCGGCCCCAGGCGGTCGCGTGCGTCCCCTTCGCGCCGTGGCAGTGGGCCATCTGCGCCGCGGTGGACGAGGACGAGCTCACCGCCGACGGCCGGCGGCTCGCGATCCTCCTCGCCGCCGGCGGCGCGCTCCTCGCGGCCGTGCTCGTCGTCGTCGTGCTGGCCGTGATGCGCCGGCTCGTGCTCCGGCCCCTCGCGGCGGCGAGCGCCTTCGCCGGCGCGGTCGCCGACGGCGAGCTCGGCCGCGAGCTGCCGCCGTTCGCCCGCGACGAGCTCGGCGCCCTCGCCGAGGCGCTGAACGAGATGGTGCGCCGTCACCGGGGCGTCGTCGGGACGATCCGAGGGGCCTCCGAGACGGTGGCCGAGGCGTGCCAGGCGCTGTCCGCCGCGACCGAGCAGGCCGCCCAGGGCGCCTCGGAGCAGGCGGGCCACGCGGAGAGCGCCGCGAGCGCCATCGAGGAGGTCGCGGCGCGCGTCGACGAGGCCGCCCGCGGCGCGGGCGAGACGGACGCCCTCGCGCGCCGCTCGGCGGAGGACGCGCAGAGGGGCGGGGACGCCATCCGCCGCGCGCTCGACGCGGTACGGGAGATCGCCGAGCGCACCGCCGTCGTGGACGAGATCGCCCACCAGACGAACCTGCTCGCGCTCAACGCCGCCATCGAGGCCGCCCGGAGCGGCGTCCACGGCCGCGGGTTCGCGGTGGTCGCCGCCGAGGTGCGGAACCTCGCGGAGCGCAGCCGCGTCGCCGCCGCGGACATCGGGGCGCTCGGCGCGTCCACGATCGAGGCGGCCCGCGCGGCGGGCGATGCGCTCGAGAAGGTCCTGCCGGACGTGCAGCGGACCAGCGCGCTCGTCCGCGGGATCGCGGGAGCGACGCAGGAGATCGCGACGAGCGCCGCGGACGCGACCCGATCGATACGCCAGCTCGAGAGCGTGGTGCAGGCGAGCGCGTCGTCGACGGAGGAGCTCGCCTCGACCTCCGCGCGACTCGCCGAGGAGGCGGAGGCGCTCCGGAGGGCGGTCGAGTACTTCCGCACGGGAACCGCAGCGGAGAGCGCCCACCCCCGACCGCCGACCCCGACCCGCGCGCTGCGCGCCGCCTGACGTCGGCCGCGGCGCCGCGAGGACCCCCTCGACGCCGAGCTGCCGACCACGCCGGTCGCGACCGGCGTGGTCGGCGACGGCGCATGTCCCACGGCGCCACGACGAGCTGAGGTGGGGGCCTGCCGGGGACCAGATGCGGATGGGGCGCTCCGGTATCAAGCTCAGGCTTCAACCACCCACGGTGGACCCTGGCCGTCCGTGTCTCGCGCCCTCTCGCACCTCGCTGAACCCGCCCGATCCGTCCCGCGCCCGCGCCGCGTCCCGACGCCGTGGGCCGCCGGAGCGCTCCTCGCCGCCGCGCTCGTGTCGCCCGCGCTCGCGGGGGCGACCGAGCGGTTCGCCCTGGTCGCCGGGAACGACTTCGGCGCGCCGGGCCGTCCGCGCCTCTGGTACGCCGAGCGGGACGCCGAGCAGTTCCGCGACACGCTCGTCGAGCTCGGCGCCTTCGAGGCGGACCACGTCGTGCTCGTGAAGGGCAAGGGCCGCAACGCCTTCGAGGAGGCGCTCGCCGCCATCGACCGGCGAATCGCTGCGGAGCGGGCCCGGAGCGAGGCGACGCTCCTCGTCGTCTACTTCTCCGGCCACGCGGGTCCGGCCGGGATCGAGCTCGGGCCGGAGCGGATCCCGTTCCAGGAGCTTCGCGACGTCGCCTCGCGGTCGAGCGCCGACGCGAAGGTCGTGATCGTGGACGCCTGCGAGGCGGGAGCGCTCACGCAGGTGAAGGGGGCGGTGGCGATCCCGACCGTCCAGTTCGCGCTCCCGGAGCGCGACGTGCAGGGCACGGCGTTCGTCGCGTCGACGGCGGTGGGAGAGGCGGCGCAGGAGTCCGCGCGGCTCCAGGGCAGCTTCTTCACCCATCACCTCGACGTGGCGCTGCGCGGCGCCGGGGACGCCGACGGGGACGGGCGCGTCACGCTCGCGGAGGCGTTCCGCTACACCGCCGCGCGGACGGTGCTCGCCACCTCGACGACGGCGAGCGGCCCGCAGCACCCGACCTACGAGTTCAGGATGTCCGGCCGCGGCGACGTGGTGCTCGCGGACCTCCGGCGCGCCCAGGCCCGGCTCCGCCTCCCGCCGGACCCGGGCGCGCTCTACGTGCTCACCGGTCCCCGCGCGCTGCTCGCGGAGGTGCCGGGCCTCGACGAGCCGCTCGCCCTCGCGCTGCCCGCGGGGCGCTACGAGGTCGAGCGCCGCGGCCGCGACGGCCGCGCCCGGGCCGAGGTCGACCTCGCCGCGGGCGACGACCGGACGCTCCCCAGGCTCACGCCGACGCGTTACGAGCTCGCCCGCGCGAAGGGCGGTCCGCTCCCGAGCGAGTGGTTCGCCGGCTTCGGCGTGGCGACGCTCGGGATGCCGGGCGCCGGGACCGCACCGGCCGCCCGCGTGGGCTTCCGCCGCGAGGTCGGCCCGATCGCGCTCCGCACCCACGCCGACCTCACGTTCCAGGAGGCGAACGACCGCGGGCTCCGCTACACGTCCTCGCGCGTCGGCGCCGCGATGGCGGGCATGCTCCCGGTGATCGGCGCGAGGAACCTCCTCGAGGCGGGCGTGGAGGTCGGGGGCGGCTGGACGACGCAGGGGCTCCGCGACGGCCGCGACTTCTCGACGCCGGATGCGACCGCCGGTCTCGCGGTGGTCGCGTCCCGGCCGCTCGGCCGACTTCGCCTGGCCCTCGACGCGGGCGCGGGCGGGCGGCTCTTCAACCTGAACGGCCAGACGGCGCTGCGGCCGTACGGGATCGGCACCCTCGTGCTGCTCTACGGGATGTGACGCGTGACGCGGCTCTCCACCGTGGTGCTCGCTGTCGTCGCCGCCGCGGCCGGCGGCGGTTGCCAGCGCACCGTCTACGACGCCGAGGGCGTCCCGCGCCTCGGCGCCCTCCTCTGCGCGGATCCCGGCACGCACGCGTGCGAGGCGCTCGGCGTCTGCGCGCGCGACGACGACGCGCAGCGCTGCGAGGCGGACTGTCACCCGTGCGCGACGGACGTCCCCGGCGCGAGGGCCATCTGCGTCGCGAACGCCTGCGCGTACGAGTGCGCGGCGGGCTCCCTCAAGTGCGCCACGGGCTGCTGCCGCGCTGCGGCGATCACCGCGGGCGGGGATCACGCCTGTGCGGTGACGGCCGGCACCGGCGAGCTCCTCTGCTGGGGCGCGAACAACGACGGCCAGCTCGGGATCGGGGACCCGAGCGGGGCCGACCAGCCCACGCCGGTGAAGGTCGCGCTGCCCGCGCCCGTCGTGTCCGCCTCCGCCGGGACCGCCCACAGCTGCGCCGTGGTCGAGGGCGGCGCCGTCTACTGCTGGGGGCGCGCGTCGTCGTTCCTGAGCGGCGCGGAGTACGTCTTCTCGCCGGAGGAGGTGGCGGCGCTCTCCGGCGCGACGGCGATCGCGGCGGGGGGCGGCCACACCTGCGCCCTCCGTGGCGGGGGCGCAGTCCGGTGCGCGGGCGCGTGGAACCCCGGCGGCCTCGCTGGCGAGCCGGTCGCGAGCGGCGCCACGGCGATCGCGACCGGGGACGGGTTCAGCTGCGCGCTCGTCGCCGGCGCGGTGCAGTGCTGGGGCGCGAACGATCACGGCCAGCTCGGGGCCACGGGCGACGTCGCGCAGCCCGCCACGATCGCGCTCGCGGGCCCGGTTTCGATCCTCGCGCTCGGGAGCGATCAGGGCTGCGCGGCGACCGCCGATCCCACCGCGCCCGTGCGCTGCTGGGGCCTCCGGATCGGCCTCTCGAGCGACCTCGCCACGCCGTACGCGCTGGACGACGTGCGCTACTCCGTCTCCGCGCTCGCGGGCGGCGCCGCGCACGGCTGCGCGCTGCGCGCTCCTGCCTCGGACGGCGTGGAGTGCTGGGGGAACACGGCGGCGAGCCCCGTCATCGGCGGGACCGCGCTGGTCGTGGGCGCGCCGGTGCGCGTCGCGGTCGCGAGCCCCGCCTCCGCGATCGCCGCCGGCCTGAGCCACACCTGCGCCATCGACGGCGCCGGCGCCGTCGTGTGCTGGGGGCGCGGCGACCGCGGCCAGCTCGGGGACGGACGGAAGGTCGACGCCGAGATCCCGGTCGCGGTGGTCAGCCGGTAGCGCCGCTCGAACGGGGGCAGTGCCCGCTCGCTCCGGGTCCGCGTCGGATCGGCTTCCGGTTGCGCCGGCCGGACCTGACGCCTAGTCACGATCGGGATGGACCGCGCCCGCGATCGGCGCGGGGAGGAGACATGGACGCCGAGGTGCGGGAGGAGCCACGCGCGGGAGGACCGGCGAAGACGCCGCCCGCCGAGGGCACGAAGGAGAAGCGCGGCGCGCTCCGACGGCGCGTCGCGATCGGCGTCGCCGTCGTCGTGACGGTCGCCCTGCTCTACTGGCTCCACGCCCGCCGCTACGAGGACACGGACGACGCGCAGATCGACGGCTACGTGGGCGCGGTGAGCTCGCGCGTCCCCGGCACGGTGACCGCCGTCCGCGTCGAGGACAACCAGCGCGTCGAGGCGGGCGCCGTGCTGGTCGAGCTGGATCCGACCGACCTCGAGGTCGCCGTCGCGCAGGCGCGGGCGGCCGTCGCCCAGGCGCAGGCGGCGTTCGCCGCCGAGCAGCCCAGCGTCTCGATCACGGAGACGAGCAACCTCGCGGCGGTCCGGAACGCCGAGGCCGACGTCGAGTCGGCGAGGACCGATCTCGAGGCCGCGCAGCGCGACGCGGAGCAGGCGGACGCGAGCGCCAGGCTCGCGGAGTCCCAGCTCGCCCGGGCGAAGCAGCTCGTCGAGGGCGACAGCCTCGCGCCCGCCGAGTACGACCAGCGCTCGGCGTCCGCGGACGTCGCCCGCGCCGCCGCGCAGGCGTCGAGAGAGCGGCTCGCGGGACGCCGGGCGCGGCTCGACGCAGCGCTCTCCCGCCAGCGGGAGATCCTCCAGAACGCACCGCGGCAGCTCGTGAGCCGCCAGGCCACCGTCCAGGTCCGCCAGGCGAACCTCGAGCTCGGCGAGGCGCAGCTCCGGCAGGCGCAGCTCAACCTCGGGTACGCGAAGGTCCTCGCGCCCGCCGCCGGCATCGTCGGGAAGCGCACGGTGAACGTCGGCGACCGGATCCAGCCGGGCCAGCAGCTCATGGCCCTCACGCAGACCGGTGAGCTGTGGGTGACGGCCAACTTCCGGGAGACGCAGGTCCGCCTGATGAAGGCGGGCCTGCGCGCCGACTTCCACGTCGACGCGCTCGACCGCGACTACCGGGGCGTCATCGAGAGCTTCGCCGGCGCGACCGGCTCGCGCTACAGCCTCCTCCCCCCGGAGAACGCGTCGGGTAACTACGTGAAGGTCGTGCAGCGCATCCCCGTTCGCGTCCGGATCGACCCCGGGCAGCCGGAGCTGGAACGGCTCCGGCCCGGCATGTCGGTGGAGGTCGCGGTCGAGGTGCGGTGAACGCGGCGGACGCCCCTCGGACGACGAGCGCGCCATGAGCCAGGACTGGGAGGAGCGAGGCTTCACCGGCGGCCACAATCCCTGGGTGGTCGCGATGACGGTGACGCTCGCCACCTTCATGGAGATCCTGGACACGTCCATCGCGAACGTGTCGCTGCCGCACATCGCGGGGAACCTCTCGGTCAGCCAGGACGAGAGCACCTGGGTCCTCACCTCGTATCTCGTCTCGAACGCGATCGTCCTCCCCGTGAGCGGCTGGCTCGCCACGCGCTTCGGCCGCAAGCGCTTCTACATGACGTGCGTGGCGATCTTCACGACCAGCTCCTTCCTCTGCGGGATCGCGCCGAACCTGGGCGCCCTCGTGTTCCTTCGCGTCGTGCAGGGGATGGGCGGCGGCGGGCTCGGCCCGAGCGAGCAGGCCATCCTCGCCGACACGTTCCCGCCGCAGAAGCGTGGCATGGCGTTCGCCATGTACGGCATGGCGGTCGTGCTCGCGCCCGCGATCGGCCCGACGCTCGGCGGGTACATCACCGACCACTTCACATGGCGGTGGATCTTCTTCATCAACATCCCCGTCGGGATCGTCTCGCTCCTCCTCACGACGCGCGTCGTGGTCGACCCGCCGCACCTCGCCGAGGCACGCCGGCGGGCGGGGCGCATCGACTACGTCGGGCTCTCGCTCATCGCGGTGGGCCTGGGCGCGCTCGAGCTCGTGCTCGACAAGGGCCAGGAGGAGGACTGGTTCGTCTCGAGCCTCATCACGTCGTTCGCCGTCGTGTCGGCGGTCGCCCTCGTCGCGTTCGTCGTCTGGGAGTGGCGACAGGAGAGCCCGGTCGTCGACGTTCGCCTGTTCCGGAACCGGAGCTTCGCGACGGCCAACCTGATGATGCTCGTCCTCGGCATCGCCCTCTTCGGCTCGACGGTCCTCCTGCCCCAGTACATGCAGGTCTGGATGGGGTACAGCGCGCAGCAGGCAGGCGAGGCGCTGTCGCCGGGCGGGCTCGTGGTGATCATGCTCCTCCCGCTGGTCGGGCGACTCGTCTCGAAGGTGGACGCGCGCTGGCTGATCGCGTTCGGGTTCGCCGTGCTGTCGGCGGCGCTCTTCCACATGACGTACACGCTCTACCCGGGGATCGACTTCCGCACGGCGATCCTGATGCGGGCGTTCCAGTCCGTGGGGCTCGCGTTCCTCTTCGTGCCCATCAACACCATCGCGTACGCCGGCCTCCCGGCGGAGAAGAACAACGCCGTCTCCGGGATCGTGAACCTGTCGCGCAACATGGGCGGCGACGTCGGGATCGCGTTCGTGACGACGCTCATCGCCCGCAGGTCGCAGTTCCACCAGGCGCGCCTCGCCGAGGGCGTCACCGCCGGAAGCCAGACCGTCCTCGCACGCCTCGCCGGGATCGCCCGCGGCCTGGAGCACGCCGGGAGCACCTCGGCGGACGCGGCGCGCCAGGCGTACGGCGCGCTCTACCGGCAGCTCGTGCAGCAGGCCCAGACGCTCGCCTATCTCGACGCGCTGTACATCCTCGCCTGGTTCAGCGCGGCGATGGTGCCGCTCGTGTTCCTGACGCGCCGCGTGAAGGGCGGGAGAATGGGCGGGCACTGAACAGGAGCGGAGCCCCGAGGAGCGGTGGCGGCGCGGGGCACCCGATCTTCTTCACCGTTGGTGCATGTCGCCGCACGACGTGCGTCATTGTGGGTTGAGCCGCGATTCATGCGGCATCCGGGCACGCACCCGGGCTCGGCCGTCGACGCCCGGGCGGTGCCGCTGCCGGTAGGGACCTGGCGCGCCCCGGTCATTCCTACCCACCCGTTCTCTCGCGGGGAGACCGCCGAGATCTCGCGGCGCCAACGGTCCTTTTTCGACAGCCTGACGCGGTCGGCCCGTTCACCACGCGTCCGCACGATCCGCCGACGCGGGTCGCTCCGACCCCGCGTGTCACGACCGACCTCACGCCGCCGGAAGGGGCCCGTCGCTTGCAGCGCCAACCTGCGGGAGGCGCTCGCCCTGGCGCCGGAGGGGAGCTTCGATGCTCGGCACGAAGAACGCGACGACCGCGAAGAAGCTGGTGCTCCTCGTGCTCGTCTCGCTGCTCTCCCTGGCGGCCGTCATGGTGACGTCCACGGTCAGCCTGCGGAGGAGCCTCGACGGCGAGAAGATGCTGCAGTCGCGCAGCCTCGTCGACGTCGCGTACGGGGTCATCGAGCACTACCACGCGCTCGCGAAGCGAGGCGTCCTGCGGGACGAGGACGCCAGGGCCGCCGCCATCGCGGCCATCCGGGAGCTGCGCTACGAGGGGCAGGGGTACTTCTGGATCAGCGACCTCCGCTCGAAGATGGTGATGCACCCCTTCAGACCCGACCTGGAGGGGACCGACCTGTCGAACGAGCGGGATCCGACCGGGACGCGGCCGTTCGCGGAGTTCTCGGCGACGGTGCGCCAGCGGGGCGAAGGTTACGTGGAGTACCTCTGGCCGCGGCCGGGCGTCGGCGAGCCGGTGCGGAAGATCTCCTACGTGAGGGGGTTCGAGCCCTGGGGCTGGATCGTCGGGAGCGGCGTGTTCCTCGACGACGTCGACGCCCTCTTTCGCGCGCAGGCCGCGCGCTTCCTCGCGATCCTGGCGGCGATCGCGTGTCTGTTCGGCGTCGTCGCCTGGCGCATCGCGCGCAGCATCCTCGCGCCGCTCGGCGCGGAGCCGGCGGTCGTCGCCGACATCGCGAACCGGGTGGCGGACGGCGACCTCGACATCCCGCTCGAGACCGCCAGCGACGGCTCGAGCGTGCTCCACGCGATGACGCGGATGGTCAGGCGGCTCAAGCGCGACGTGCAGATGGCCGAGGAGGAGCTCGCGCGCGCCTCCAGGCTCGACGGCATCGGGCGCCTCGCCGGGGGCATCGCGCACGACTTCAACAACCTGCTCGTCGTGGTGCTCGCCTGCGTGAACACGCTCCGCGAGGCGCTCGGCCCCGACCACCCGATGCACCAGGAGGTCGCCGAGATCGACGAGGCCGCGCACCGTGCCGCGGCGCTGACCCGGCAGCTGCTCGCGTTCGGCCGCCGCGACGTGATCCAGCCCGTGACCCTCGATCTGAACGGGATCGTGTCGGAGGCGAGCCGGATGCTGCGGAGGATCGTGGGCGAGGACGTGACGCTCGCGATCTGCATCACGACCGAGCCCGCCGTCGTGGTCGCCGACGCGGCCAGGCTCCAGCAGGTGATCCTGAACCTCGTGGTGAACGCCCGGGACGCCATGCCGCGAGGGGGGACCGTCACCATCGAGACGCACTTCGCCAGGATCGACGCCGGGCACGCGGTGCTCCCGCCCGGCGACCACGTCGTCCTCGCGATCCGCGACTCCGGGTGCGGGATGTCGGCGGAGGTCCGGCAGCACCTGTTCGAGCCGTTCTTCACGACGAAGCGGGAGGGACGGGGGACCGGGCTCGGCCTGGCGACGGTGTTCGGCATCGTCAAGCAGGCGGGTGGACACATCGAGGTGGAGTCCGCGCCGGGCGAGGGCTCGTGCTTCCGCGTCTATCTCCCGCGCGCGCAGGGGCGCTCCACGGCCGAGGGCGACGACGCCACCGCGGCCTCCCGCGCACCGGGCGGGGAGAGCATCCTGCTCGTCGAGGACGAGCCGTCCGTGCTGAAGCGCGCCGCCGTCATCCTCGAGCGCGCCGGGTACCACGTCGTCACGGCGAACGGCCCCGAGCAGGCGATCCTCCTGCACGCACGGTGTCCTGGTGCCTTCGATCTCCTCCTGACCGACGTGATCATGCCCGGGATGAGCGGCCCTCAGCTCGCCGACCGCCTCGTCGCGAAGACTCCGGGGCTCCGCGTCCTGTTCATGTCCGGCTACACGGACGAGTACGTCTCGCGGGACGGCACCCTGCTGGACCGGATCCGGATCGTGGAGAAGCCCTTCGACTCGGGAAGGCTGCTCGCCGCGGTGGGCGAGGCGCTCGACGCGACTCCGGCCGCGGCGGCACGGAGCGCGTAGCCGGTCCAATCGCGGCCGCGGCTCGACGGCCTTCCGCTCTGGCGGGTGGGACCGCGCCGCTCCTCGCTCCGGGCTGACGCCGCGGCATTCACCAACGGTCTGACGGCGACGATCGCCTCGCCCCCGGCCTGGATCGCCTCATAGATCGAGCGGGCATTCGGTACCAGGTCGAACCTCGGACCGAGGTGACGCTCCGCGCCGGGCCACCCTTCCAGCCCGCCGAGGATGCTCCCCGTCGGCGTGCCGCCGCCGAACGAGATGGTCCCGATGCCCGACCTCGCCTCCCTGAGCGAGATGCCCGGAAGCGTGTCGAGGCGCAGCGACGTCACCGCCTTCCGAAACCCGCCGGAAAGGATGAGCACGCGCTCGTTCGTCACGGCGTAGACGGTTCGCGAGCGGCGCCACGCATCGAAGAAGAAGCGACCGACGGTGATGTACGCGCCCATGAGGACGAACGGCACGCCCCACAGCGCGAAGAACAGCGGAGCTCCGTCCTGCAGCACCGCTCGCTCCCAGAACAGGGCGAACCCAGCCCAGAGCAGGCTGAAGGGGACGACGACCGCGTCCGACGAACGGAGCCGCAAGCCTCCGACCGGCGCGCCGCTCCAGATCAACTGCTCGCCTCCGCCGAGCTCCTTCGAGATCTCAGCGGGGATTCGCCCGCCAAGCTGCGTCGGCCCATACGCTCGTGACACGCGGCGCCCTCCGTTTGAAGGCGGAACCCGATTCGCATCCTGAGTCTGTCAGCCGGGAGAGGAGCGCTCAAGGCTCGCGGGTTTCCCCGACAATCAGACGGCCCGCCAGACCGTGCCTGGGGGCGGAATCGAACCACCGACACGGGGAGTTTCAGGCCGCGTGCGCGAGTGGCCAAGGCCGCGGTAGAAGGCAGAACAAGCCGCGGAAGAGGGCGAGTGTAGCGTCGGTGTCCCGGCTACTCGGGGCGGACCCGGACTCTGGGGGCGCGGTACGCACCTCGGCGAGGTGCCCGCATTCTTGCTATCGGAGATCACGTGTGATCTACATGGCTTGCGCCCACCCGAGTGGGCGCAAGGTCTGTCGGTGAGCACTAGTATCTTGAGTCCGAGATGGCGACTGCGGAACAGGTCAAGGCGCTGCTAGAGAGTCACGCCGAAGGCGATGACGAGCGCTTCTACGCTGTCGCGATGCAGGTGGCGGCGTACGAAGCCCGGCAGGGCCATGGACGTATTGCTCAGGACCTCCGCGCGAAGATCGATTCAGCACTCGCGAAGGGCGCCGCTCGTGATTCGAGGCCGGTTCCGGTCGCCCAGCCTCGCGGCGACCTCGCAAGCCTCCTGTCGGCGTCCTACCCGAAGGCTCGGCTTTCCGATGTCATTCTCGACGAGAAGACGAAGGGGCGACTGAAGCGCGTCGTATCCGAGCAGCGGCAGCACGAGAAACTCCGGGTTCATGCCCTGCGCCCCCGAAACCGGCTGCTCCTTGTCGGACCGCCGGGGTCGGGGAAGACGCTCACTGCATCCGCGCTAGCTGGCGAACTCTCACTGCCGTTGTTCACGATCCTGCTCGACGGACTGATCACCAAGTTCATGGGCGAGACGTCGGCGAAGCTCCGACTCGTGTTCGAGTCGATCGCGAGCACTCGCGGCGTCTACCTGTTCGACGAGTTCGACGCCATCGGGGGAAAGCGGTCTTCTGCGAACGACGTTGGCGAGATCCGGCGTGTGCTGAACTCGTTTCTTCAGTTCTTGGAGCAGGAGGACTCTCGGAGCATCGTCGTAGCGGCAACGAATCACCCGGAGCTTCTCGACCCTGCGCTCTTCCGCCGGTTTGACGACGTCCTCGAGTACACGCTCCCCACGCTCGAGACGGCCGAGGCGGTGTTCAAGGCAAAGCTCGCTCTGTTCGACACCAGTCCTGTCGACTGGGACGTCGTTCTCCGCCGCGCGCACGGCTTAAGTCAGGCCGAGATCACGCTCGCATGCGAGGACGCAGCAAAGGAGAGCATCCTCCGCGACCAAGAACAGCTCACCACCGAGGTGTTGCTGAGTGCTTTGGACGAGCGGCATTCAGCGCGCCGTAGTTAAATGGCGCCATGGCGCGCCGAGAGCGGCTTCCGCATCTTTTCCACGTCGCTCGCACCAAGCCACTCCCGTACAAGTCGCCGTTTAGCGCCCCGAGTCCGCTTCCTCCGGAACGGAATCGGGCGATGCACGCCGCTCTCCTGGAGCGGTGCCTCGCTGCCGCAGCTGCAGGCGTCGCTGAACGCGTCCGGAAAGCCCAAGCTGTCCCCGGTCTACCGGCGGCAACAGGTACGTACCTCGAGTTCGTCGGCGAGCCTGGTCACCTGCTCAACCTCAAGAGCCTCGAAGCACAACGACAGGGCATCGAGGTGGTCGCGGTCCACACGGACGAGGTGCGTCGGGGCGACCGGAGCGTCGAACTCGAGCGAGCCACCGTGTTCGTTCCGCACGGGAAGGTGGCCTACTTCGAGGGGAAGGTCCGCCAATACGCGACGGAGACGGCTCCGGTCCGGAAGCCCGGTGCTGAGCCGAAGCCGAAGAACTTGTCGCTCGTCGCGAGCATCACCGACGTTCGTCTTGCAGTGCTCGATTCACTATGGACGGATGACCCCAAGCTCCTACCAAAGGGCGGACGAGCGACCTGGTGGGAAGTCTGGCTTCGGGACGATGGCGCCGAAGTTCGAGAACGGTTTGCGGCTGCGGTGCGCCCCCTCGGCATCGAAGTGGGCGAGACGGTCCTCACGTTTCCGGACCGGACCGTCGTTCTCGCTCGCGGGACCAAGGAACAGCTTTCCGCCTCAGTTGAAGCGCTCGACCTGATCGCTGAGCTACGCCTAGCCAAGGAGACCCCCTACGAGTTCCTGGAACTCGCCGTCAAGGAGCAGGGCGACTGGGCGAGGGAATTCGCACGGCGAACCACGCCCGCGCCGGCGGACAGTCCTGCGGTCTGTATCCTCGACACTGGAATAAACCGAGGGCATCCCCTGCTGGCAGGCTCCCTCGCGGCAGTCGACTGCCACGCGCACAATCCCGCTTGGGGAACAGCGGACCACAACGGGCACGGCACGCAGATGGCGGGGCTCGCGTTGTATGGCGACCTGCTGGCGCCGCTGCTCTCGAGTGAGCGGATCATGCTGTCCCACCTCCTTGAGTCCGTGAAGGTTCTCCCGCCGGCGGGCAAGAACAACCCCGAACTCTACGGCGCGATCACCGCTGGTGCGATCGCGCGCGCTGAGGTGCAGGCACCCGCCCGCCACCGGGCTGTCTGCATCGCGGTGACGACCACCGACTTCCGTGACCGAGGCCAGCCGTCATCTTGGTCGGCAGAGATCGATAAGCTCGCCAGCGGATTCGACGACGACAGGCGGCGGCTCATCTTGGTATCGGCCGGGAACACCGATCCTTCGAAGCGGCACCATTACCCTGTGAACACGCTGAGCGAGGGAGTGCACGACCCTGGGCAGGCCTGGAATGCCGTGACGGTCGGCGCGTTCACGAACAAGGTGTCCATCAAGGAGAAGGACGCGAAGAAGGGATGGAAGCCCGTTGCGCCTGCAGGCGGGCTCAGCCCAAGCAGCACAACGGCACTGATCTGGGACCGAGAGTGGGCCAACAAGCCCGACGTCGTCTTCGAAGGAGGAAACGCCGGCCTCGATCCCTTTTCGGGGAAGGCCTTCTCGCTCGACAGCTTGAGTCTACTGACGACCGGCGCTCGATTCGCGCCGCCTGAACCGCGTCCGTTCATGGCCATGGGAGAGACGAGTGCCGCGGTCGCTCAGGGCTCGCGGTTCGCTGCCACGATTCACGCTCGGTACCCGCACTTCTGGCCGGAGACCATCCGCGCGCTCATGGTCCACTCGGCTCGCTGGACACCGCCGATGCTTTCGCTCGCCAAAGGCAAAAAGCTGAACTTGCTAAGGACGTGCGGCTTCGGTGTTCCGGACCTGCAGAGGGCTTCATGGAGCGCGTCGAACGCCTTGACGCTCATCGTTCAAGACGACCTGCAGCCATTCGAACGAGACGAGATGAAGGAGCTCAAGGTCTTCCCGCTTCCGTGGCCCAGGGCTGAGTTGTTGCGCTTGGGACCCGTCGACGTCGAGCTCCGAGTCACGCTCTCGTACTTCATCGAGCCGAATCCTGCGCGCCGCGGATGGCGCGATCGGCACCGCTACGCCTCCTACGGCCTGCGATGGGAGGTGATCCGACCCGCGGAAAAGCACGCGACCTTCCTGCAGCGCGTAAACAAGGCCGCACGCGAAGACAAGGCAGACCGCTCCCGGCAACGCGACACGGACAAGTGGACGTTGGGCCCGACGCTCCGGGAGCACGGGTCTATCCACTCGGATGTGTGGACCGGTTCGGCGGCCGAGCTCGCCACTCGCAATCACATCGCCGTCTTCCCGACTGGCGGCTGGTGGCGCGAGCGGCGCAAGCTCGGCCGGTCGGACCGGCGCGCCCGGTTCGCTCTCGTCGTCTCGATCGATACTGCGGCAACCGACGTAGATATCTACACGCCCGTCGAGGCGCTTGTCGGCGTGCCGGTCGCGCAGCCGATTCTTACTTAGGCACAACGCGTCCGAGGCAACGGCCCGCCCCCCGACAGACGACCTTGACTGTCCGATGGCGGGCGCAGTAGATCCCGCCGCGTCTCGGCGGTATCCGCGCCGGAGGAGGTGTCCCATGCCGATTCAGCTCGACGGTGTCCCGGGATGCTCCTCGGAGTGCGCGTAGCCGTCTCCCCGCTCGATCCTCGCTGACGGGTTCCGGTTCGCGCGCTCCGCTGGAGCGCTGCGTCCAGTGCACGTGTACCCGCGCCCTCGCTGGCGACGGCGCGGCAGGGAACCGTCTTCATGTCAAAAAGAACGCACCGATCCGGCGCGCGGTCGTCGCGCGCCCGGCAGTCCCCTCTCTACCCAGGAGATCCCGACGCCGATGCCACGGGGCATCGGCAAGCACGACTCGAACGCATCCTCCTCGAAGAGCTCCAGACGCTCATTCGCGACGAGGCCGCCGATCCCGCTCTCGACGGGGTGAGGCTCGTCTCCGTCCACCTGTCCGTCGACGACGGCCACGCACGCATCGGCTACGTCGTCCAGGCGGCGCTCGCGGCCCAGCGGCAGGTCGAGGGAGCGTCGCGTGATGCGCTGGCGCGCGCGACCGGATTCCTCCGCGCGCGCCTCGCGTCGCTCCTCGAGCTGAAGCGGCTCCCGAAGCTCTCGTTCACGTTCGTCGGCGTTCAGGAGCCCGGAGCGAGCACGCCGGGAGGTGAGCCATGGCACGAGTGATCCTGTCGCCCCCGGGGCGCCCGGCCGTTCCGGTCCACGTGTGGAGCCGCGAGCCGCCACCGGCTGCCGTCGCGCAGCTCGAGCGCATCGCTGCGCAGCCCTACGTCATCGGGCATGTGGCCGGAATGCCTGACCTGCACGTCGCCCACGGCGTCGCGGTGGGCACGGTGTTCGCGACTGACGGCGTGGTCGTGCCGTCGGCTCTCGGCGGCGACCTCGGCTGCGGTGTCATGGCGGTCCAGCTCGACCTCCCGGCGCAGGCACTCGGTCGCCGGGGCCTGCAGCGCATCCTGGCTGGCTGGGTCGCTCGCATCCCGGTGGGCGACGCCGTGCACCGCGGGAAGGGAGCGACCGCGCCGTCGGACCTCCTGACCCAGCCGCTCTCGACGAGCTCGCTCGAGCACGCACGGGAGCGGCTCGTGCGCCGCCAGCTCGGGACGCTCGGGGGCGGAAACCACTTCGTGGAGCTCGACCGCGACATGAGTGGAGCCGTCTGGCTGCTCGTCCACTCCGGCTCGCGCGGCCTTGGATCGGCGGTCGGCGCCCACCACCTCAGGGCCGCCGAGTCGTCGGGCCTCGGGGACGTCCCCGGCCTGTCGGTGGACTCCGACCCCGGACGCGCGTGCCTGGCGGACATGAGCTGGGCCCTCGCGTTCGCGTCGGCGAACCGGGAGGCACTCTTGGCGTCGGCCGCGTTGGTCGTCCAGGAGGTGGCTGGCGCGACCCCTGACCCGTCCACCCGCATCGACGTCCACCACAACTTCGTGCGGGAGGAGGAGCATCTCGGCTGCAAGGCGTGGATCCACCGGAAGGGCGCCATCGCGGCTCCTGCGGGCGCGCGTGTGCTCATTCCGGGCTCGATGGGCACGGCGTCCTACCTCGCGCTAGGGCTCGGCGAGGCGACGTCGTTCGCGTCGGCATCGCACGGCGCCGGCAGGGTGATGACGCGTCGGGAGGCCCGCGAGCGCATCCGCGTGGACCGTCTCGCGCGCTCGATGCGCAGGGTTGTCCACGACGAGCGTCGTGCCCCGGCACTCGTCGAGGAGGCGCCCGAAGCGTACCGGGAGATCACGGAGGTCCTCGAAGACGAGGTGGACCTCGTCCGGCCGATCCAGCGGCTCGAGCCGCTGGTCGTCCTCAAGGGCTAGTCACCGACCCGGGCCGTACAGGTTGCCGGCAATGTGCATGAACCCGCCGTGGACGAACTGGGCTCGACGCGGCCGGCGAGCCGATCCGCGACGGCCGCGGGTCAGCCGCCGCCACCCACGTCGACTGCCCCTGGATCCGCCTGGAACGTCGCTTCCCCGGGCTGCGCGTCCGCGGCGGCCGCGCCCTCGCGCGCCGCCGCCGCATCCCCGCCTTGCGCCGTGGCGGCGTCGCGCGCGCGGCGGCGTACGATCTCGCGCACGCGCGGCGGGTGCGCGCCGGGAGGGGGCCTCGACCGCGAGCGATCGCCGGAGAGCGCCCGCTCGAGCTGCGCGTCCGCGCCGTACAGGTCGGGCCAGAACCGGAGCGTGCCGTCCTCATCCGCCGTGGCGGTCGCGTACACGAGCAGCACCGTGGCCGGCGTCGCGAGCGAGACGCGCAGCGGCTCTGCGCGCATCATCGCCGCCTCGATGCGCGCGCGGTCATAGCCGGGCTGCCCCGCGAGCAGAAAGGCCGCGAGCGCGGCGGGCTCCGGTACGCGGATGCAGCCGTGCGACAGCGCCCGATCGTTCCGGTTGAAGAGCCTCGGCCTCGCGGTGCCGTGCAGGTACACGTCGCTCGGATTGGGCATCACCACCACCAGCGGACCGAGGGAGTTGCGCGGCCCGGGGCGCTGGCGCAGGCGCGCCTCGCCCCTGCGGACGAGCGCGAGCGTGCGCCGGCCGACCGGGAGCCGCGCGCCGTCGACCTCGACGAAGAACCCGTCTCCCTCGGCGAGGTCCAGTCGGCGAGCGAGCAGCCGCACGAGCTCCTGCGCGGCGAGCTTCTCCGGCACGTCCCAGTACGGGCTGAACATGAGCGCCTCGACTCGCGCGGCGAGGACGGGCGTGCGCCGATCCTCCTCCGTCGCGCCGACGATGACCTCCATGGCGAGGGTCACGCGGAGCGGCTCCGCCTCGACCGCCTCGAGCCGCTGCGCCGGTACGTTCACCACGATCCAGCGCGGCCCGAGATCGCGCGGCATCCAGCGCCATCGCTCGAGTGCGAGCTCCACCTGCGCGACGCGCCGGTCGAGCGGGACGTTCAGTGCCTCCACCGTGCGCCGGCCGACCACGCCGTCCTGGGGGAGGGCGTGCCTCGCCTGGAACCTGCGCAGCGCGTCGGCGAGCTCGGGCGAGAGAACCTTCGACGCCGCCGCAGCACGCTGCGGTTCCTCGAGATCGCCGAGCGTGGCGAGGAGCTCGGCGAGGCGAGGGGCGGCCGCGTACCGCTCGCCCGGGCGCAGGGGCCGCGTCGGGACCGGCAGCGGCGGCTGCCGGCGCCGGCGCTCGGCGAGCTCGCGCAGCCGCGGCAGCGCGCGGACGAGCCGGTTGTACGCCGGGTCGCGCGGCGCGAGGCTGTCGAGGAGCACGGCGGGGTCGGCGGCGATCGCGAGCGCGTCGACGAACCCCTTGGCATCGAACGGCTCAGGGGGAAGGGCGTACCCGAGCGTCTGCGGCCTGACGCGGCCGTGCCGGAGGGCCTCCACGAACCGGAGCGCTGCGGAGCGCAGGTCGGTCTCGAGCCGATCCGCTTGCTCGGGCGTCGCGTGACCGTCTTCGAGCGCCCGGAACCGCTCCGCCCACGCGGCGCCGCCGTACTCCGCGGGATCGAGGCCCACGTCCGCCGCCCCGGCGAGCGCGGCCGCGACGAGCCGCGCCTGCCGAGTCGACGCGCCGTCCCGCACGAACCTCGCCGGCACCGGGTCTGCGGCCGCGGCGGGGGTCACCGGCGGTGACGTGTCGCGCGAGACGAGGACCTCCTCCGGAGCCTCTGATCTCGCGCCTCCCGCCACCGCCTCGCTGCCTGGCGCCGGCGACGCATCGCCCGATCTCGCCGACGCGAGCGCCTCGGCCGCTCGGTCCGCGGCGCGGGCGGTCGCCGGGCGTTCCGGGGGCTGCTGCCCGCACGCGGCGAGAAGGACTGCGGCGAGGACTTGGACCCTCAAGGGCGCCAGGATCGCCCAGCCTCGCCGTGAAGGAAACCCGACAATGTGCGACGACCGCTACGCCGAGACGCGACCTGACGGCGCTCGTCATCCGGCTGCTGCACGGGTACCTGACGGACCTTCCATCGCAGTCTCGAGGTCCGCGAGCAGGGGCCCGGGTACGATGCGCCCGGGCGCGAGCGGGAGGCGTCGAAGCGTGGCGACTAGCTTCCAGAAGCTGAACGACGGCTGGAACGCGGACCCGAACGCACCTGCCGAGTCCGTTCATGTCCGCGGCGACACCGTGTTCCTCGAGTTCTACCTCAACGCATTCGTGTTCAAGGCCTTCGCAGAGGGCGATCGAGCGCGCCTGACGTTCACGCGGTGCTCTCGGTACCGGCTCGGCTCGACGAACGACGAGGGCTGGTACCGCGGCCAGTGCAGGGTCAGCAAGCTCGCGCCGGCGTGGGGCGAGCTCTACGAGGTCACCGGCGATCTGTTGGACCAGCAGGTCTCCGACTGGGTAGCGGTGCCGCCCGCGGCGCCCGGAGAGCGGCGCAGGTTCTTGTTCTACCTCCGAGACAGCACGTTCGAGGTCGACGCGCAGGACTGGAAGTTCGAGGTCCTCGGCCCGGGACCGCGGGTCCGACGCGAGCCGCGGTGAATGCCGATGACGTATTCGTCTCGTTCACGGAGGTCCGCCGCGCGCCGGTGGAACAACCTCCGCGTATCAGCCCGGATCCCGCGCACTCGGCGGACGAGACGGACACGCCGGCGCCGCCGTGGGGCCCCCGGCCTGTGCCGGCGGGGGCCCTTGTTCAACGCCGCTCCGTGAAGAGCGACGTGAGGCGAGTCACGCGGGCAACTAGATCCGGCAGAAGGCCCGGGTCGAGCTCGAACCCGCCGGTGAGCTGAACCGAGAGCGGACGCCCTCGGTCGCCGACGACGGTGAGGCGGGTCACCTTGAACTCCAGCAACATGTGCCCGACGCGATCCAGCGCCGACACCTTGAGCTCCAAGTCGTCCGGGTCCTCGCCTTGAAGTAGCGCCTCGCCGTTTCGGGTCTCCTCAAGGTTCCTCAAGGCGGAGGCGAAGTCGGCCACGGCCTGACGCTCGACCCACACCTCACAGCGGGCGCTGAATCCGTGAAGCTGCGCGTCGAGCCGCAGCTTCAAGCTGACAGCCTCGCCCAGCTTGTCCGTCGTCGGCACCACGGTCAGGAACTCGGACCGCGTCGGCGACCGGAACTCCACGATCCCTTGGTCGGCGTCCTGTTGCATGCGCGCGAAGCATACAACTCGGCGAAGGCCCCCGCTCATCGTGAGCGCGGGGCCTTCGTCGTTCATGGGCGCGCCCGCGCCCGAGGAGCAGCACGATGACACCCGATGGGAAGAAGAAGCTGTACCAGCAGCTCTGCGCTCCGTTCCCGCCGGAGGCGGTCGAGCGCACGAACGGGAAGCAGACCGGGCGCGGCTACGACACCGCCGGCGTGAAGGTGCAGTTGATCATCGACCGGCTGAACGAGGTCGTCGGCGTGGGCCGCTGGCGCGTGACCCGCGAGACGTTCGTCCACGCCACGACCACGGGCTCCGGCCGCAAGGTGTACGAAGCGTGGTCGGACGTGGCGCTCCAGCTCGGGAGTGGAGCGGGGACGCCTTCGTCCCGTTCGCCGAGGCGCGCGCCTACGGCGCCCACACCGCCTACCGCGGCGAGCTCGACGACGACAATGACTTCGGCGACGAGCCCGCCGAGCACGTCCACCAGTCGCCGTCGCGCCCCGTCCAGCAACAGAACGGGAATCGCCGCGTCGAGACCTCGCCCATACCCCGGCTTCCGAGCACGCCCAGGCCGAGGCTGACCAGCAAGCAGCTCGCCGCGCTCATCGCCATCTCGCGGAAGCTGGGGATGGACCTCGCCCAGTTTCGACAGGAGGTCCGCTCCCGGTACGGGACGCAGATCGAGTTCATCACGAACCGCCGCCGTCCGGGAGCGTCGTGAGAGCCGGGAGAACGCCCGTTGCCTCGACCGGCATGTCGAGCACGAGGGCCGAAAACAGTGAAGCCCCGCGGACTTTTCAGTCCACGGGGCTCCGGATGTTCGAGCTGGGATGGTGTGCCTGGGGGCGGAATCGAACCACCGACACGGGGATTTTCAGTCCCCTGCTCTACCGACTGAGCTACCCAGGCGTGCTGCGCTCCGCGCCCACCGGGTCGGCTGGGCGGGGTGCCCTTTTACGATCGCTCGGGCCCGAACGCAAACCGAAAACGCCCGCTTCGCCCGGGCGCGCCCGGAGCGCTACGGCGCCGGCGCGGTGGCGGCCCGCGCCGCCGGCGGCGGAGGGGCCGGCGCCTCGGCTGCCGCCGGGTGCACGCTCGCCACGCGCGCGCGATCGAGCGAGGAGCGGCGCGCGACCTCGCGGGACGAGCCGTCCCTGAGCCGCTTCAGCGCCATCTCCGTGGCGTGCTCCTCCATCGACGCGCACGCGATGGCGGTGACGCTCTCGTGCCGCTCCTTCATCTCGTTCCAGAAGCGGACGCGGGACTGGTTGAGGACGAGCCGATCCTCGAGCCGGTCGAGCGCGTTCTCGAGGTTGCGCCGCTCCGCCGTGACACGCGCCCTGCGGATGTCCGCGTCGCGGGGAGCACACGCGACGGCGAGGAGGCAGGCGGCGACGAGCGCCGGCATGGCGGCTTTCGATTGCATGGCGGTGGAACCCCCGCTCCTGACCGCTCCGTGGAGGGAGCTTGCGCACTTGCCCCTCCAGAGGAAACCTCCTCGCGGGAGTCCACACCCCGAGGGTGAGGCGAGGCGCGCAAGCGCTCTTCACGGCAGGCAAAACGCGATCGCGTGCGATCCGCTGTCGCGCGACCGTGGGATGCTTGGTGCACCAGTGAGGGGCGCGCGAAGGACTCGCGCGGGTTGGCCTAGAGCTTCGGGATGGCCTTCAGCACGGCCTTCCCGTCCCTGACCTCGACCTTGAAGTCCACCGACTTCGCCTTGTACTTCGCGATCAGCTCCGGAACCTGCTTCGACACGCTTCGGGCGACCGCGTCGTAGGTGAGCTTCGAGACGTCCTCGTTGCAGCGCTTCTTCGCGGCGATGTACGCGTCGTAGAGCGCGCGGAGCTGCGGATCGCTCGCGGCGGCCGAAGCGGTCGGCTTCACGGACGGTGACGCAGGCGCCGCCGGCTTCGCGGCGGGCGGCGCGGGAGGTGCCGCGGACGTCGCCGTCGCGCTCGCCGCCGGTGCGGCCGCAGCCGACGGCGCGTCGGGTGCCGGCGCGGCTTCCGGGTCGCGGGAGCGGAGCCGCGCCTTGAACACGTCGCGCCGGTAGGTGCCCTCCTCCTTCTCTCGCGCGCTCCGGAGCCAGAGCCGCTCGTACGAGAGATAGCGGGCGTGCAGCGACTGGATCTTGAACTTGAGCCCGGTGTTCCGGGTGAAGGCGCCCTTGAGGCGCAGCACCTTCTTCTTCACGTCGTCGCGCCACTTCGCGGGCTCGCGCCGCTCGACGCCGAGGAAGTACTGCTCGTACCGCGCCTTCAGCGCCTCGAGCTCCTCCTCGATCCGCTGCGCCTCGTCACCGAGCTCGTCGGTCTGGTGGCGGCGCGCCTGCGCCTGCTCCTCCGCGGACGGCGCGAGGCCCGGCCGGCCGGGCGGCTTCTGCGGGGGGAGCGGCACGCCTGCGAGTGTATCGGCGGGAGCGGCCGGCGATCAACGTTCGCGCCGCGCGGACGCGCCTACACCGCGCCGGCCGGCGCGAGGGATGCCTGGCGCCGGCGCAGGCCCGCCCAGAGCGCGGCGCCGACGGCGAAGATCACGAGCGACGTCCACTGCCCGGCGCCGAGGCCGAGCCACACGCCGCGCTCGACGTCGCCGCGGAACGTCTCGACCGTCCAGCGGAGCACCGCGTAGAGAAGGAGCCAGCTCGCGAGCACCTGCCCGTGGAACCGCTTCCGCGGCCGCACCAGGAGGACGAGGAGCAGGAACAGGCCGAGCTCGCCGAACGACTCGTAGAGCTGCGTGGGGTGGAGCGGGAGCGTGGTCGCGCCGCCCGGCGCGAGGAAGTCGGCGGGGTGGGCGCGCGCGGCGAACGTCTGGTACGCGAGCGACTCGGGCGGGAACCGCGCCGCCCAGGGCAGGTGGCCGTGAGCGACGCCGCCCCAGCAGCACCCGGCGCAGAAGCACCCGAGCCGTCCGAAGAAGTGGCCGATCGCCACCGACGGGATGAGGGTGTCCGCGTGGGCGAGGAACGGCATCCGGTGCCGCCGCATGTAGAGGAAGGCGGTGAGGGCGGCGCCGATGAACCCCCCGTAGAAGACGAGCCCGCCCTCCCAGACCGCGAGGAAACGCGGCATCCGTCCGAACGGCGTCACCGCGAGGAACCGCCCCGGGCCGAAGTAGTCGTCGAAGTTGACGAGGATGAAGTAGACGCGGCTGCCGACGAGGGCCGCGACGAGGATCCAGAAGGCGAGGTCCGCGATCCGCTCACCGTCCTGGCCGCGCCGCCGCGCCTCGCGCTGCGCGAGGAAGATGCCGGCGAGGAACCCCGTCGCGATGAGGAGGCCGTAGGCGTGGACGGGGAGCCGGATCTCCCCGTCGAGGAGGCCGCTCCGGAAGAGCGCGGCCGCGAGCACGACGAGGCCGCCGATCACCCACGCGTCGCCCTTGAGCGCCTCCCGGAAGGACACCTTCTCGCCGTCCCGCGCCGACCGGCGGACGTAGCCGACCGCCCGGGCGAGGACGACGGCGAGCGCGACGAAGACGAGGGCGGGCTTCCCGAAGCCCGCCGGGATCACGATGCGGAAGAGGACGGGCAGCATGGAGGTCCCGCTCTCCGATCAGGCGCGCGAGGCCGCGCCGCCGTCACCCGCCGCGCGCGCCGGCTCCTTCTTCGGGCCGGGGTGCAGCACGAGCATCGCGACGCCCACCACGATGAGCGAGTCGGCGATGTTGAAGGTGGGCCAGCGGATATCGGTCCGGTTCCACCAGTACCACTCGATGAAGTCGATCACGTAGCGGCGGGCGAGCCGGTCGACGAAGTTGCCGACCGCGCCGGCGAGCACGAACGCGAGCGCCACCTGGAGGAACCGCTGATCGTCCCGGAGCCGCCGGTAGTAGTAGAGGATGAACCCCACCGCCGCGACCGAGATCAGGGTGAAGAACCCGTTCCGCACGTCGGGCGGCAGCGAGCGGAACATCCCCCACGCCGCGCCCGGGTTCTCGACGTAGTTCATCCGCCAGAGGGGCCGGTACACGTAGTACGGGTCGGTCGCGAGCGGCTCGAGGTGCCGGTACCCGTAGAACGCCCGCACCTTCTCCGCGAGCGACTGCTCGCCGCCGCGGTCGAACGCGACGGTGAGGCGCTCGACGGCGAGGAACTTCGTCCACTGATCGGCGACGACGCAGAGGACGAACAGGAGGCCGAGGAGCCTCCACTTCGAGAGCGAGGTGGTCATGAGAGCGCGTCCGCGCACTTGCCGCACAGGGTGGGGTGCTTCGGGTCGCGGCCGACGTCGTCGCGGTAGATCCAGCACCGCTCGCACTTCACGCCGTCGGCGCGCACGACCTCCGCCGCGAGCGGCCCGTCGGCGAGCGTCACCCGGGAGACGATGAACAGGGCCGGCAGCTCCGCGCGCGCCTCCTCGAGGAGCTTCCGCTGCTCGCCCTCGGCGCGGATCGTCACCGCCGCCTCGAGCGGCGCGCCGATGAGCTTCGCGCGGCGCGCCTCCTCGAGCTTGCCCTGCACGACCGCCCGGACCTCGAAGAGCTTGCCGTAGCGCGCCTCGAGCGCGTCCGCGTCGGCCGGCCGCGCGCGGCGCGGCAGCCCGGCGAGGAAGACGCTCTCGGCGGACCGGCCGGGCAGGTACCCCCAGGCCTCGCTCGCCGTGAACGAGAGGATCGGCGCGAGCAGCCGGATCAGGTCCTCGGCGACGGCGTACAGGACCGTCTGGGCCGAGCGCCGGGCCTTCCCGTCCTTCTTCCAGGTGTAGAGCCGGTCCTTGATGACGTCGAAGTAGAGCGCGGAGAGCTCCACCGCGCAGAACTGCATCGTCGCGTGGTAGGCGAGGTGGAACTCGTAGTCCTCGTACGCCTTCGCGACCTTCTCGTCCCACGCGGCGAGGCGCGCGAGCGCCCAGCGGTCGATGGGGAGGAGCTCCTCGACCGGCACCGCGTCCCTCGCCGGGTCGAACCCGTCGAGCGCGCCGAGCGCCCACCGGATCGTGTTCCGGATCTTCCGGTAGCCCTCGGCGAGCCCGGCGAGGATCTCGTCGCCGATCCGCACGTCGTCGCGGTAGTCCACGGCCGACACCCAGAGCCGCAGGATGTCCGCGCCGTACCTCTTGATGACCTCCTCGGGCGCGACGGTGTTCCCGAGGCTCTTCGACATCGCCTTGCCCTGGCCGTCGAGCACGAAGCCGTGGGTGAGCACCGCCTTGTACGGCGCGGCGTCCCGCAGCGCGACGGAGGTGAGGAGCGAGGAGTGGAACCAGCCGCGGTGCTGGTCCGAGCCCTCGAGGTAGAGGTCGACCGGGACCCCGAGCCCCTCCTTCTCCGCGACGGCGGCCCAGGACACGCCCGAGTCCCACCACACGTCGAGGATGTCCTGCTCGCGCCGGAACTCGGTCCCGCCGCACTTCGGGCACGCCTCACCCTGCGTGTAGTCCTTCGGGGCCCGCCGGTACCACGCCTCGATGCCCTCGGCCTCGAACGCGGACGCGACGCGCTCCATCACCGGCTGCGAGAGGAGCGCCTCGTTGCAGCCCTCGCAGTAGAAGACCGGGATCGGTACGCCCCAGGTCCGCTGGCGGGAGAGGCACCAGTCCGGGCGGTTCTCGATCATGTTGTAGATGCGGTCGCGCCCCCAGTGCGGGATCCAGCGGACCCGGTCGATCTCGCGGAGCGCCGTCTTCCTGAGGCCGCCGTGCTCGAGGGAGAGGAACCACTGGTCGGTCGCCCGGAAGACCACCGGGTTGTGGCAGCGCCAGCAGTGCGGGTAGCTGTGCTTGAGCGACGCCCTCGGATCCGAGAGCAGGTGGCCCGAGGCGTGGAGGTCCTTCACGATCTCGGGGTTCGCCTCGAAGATCTTCCGGCCCACGTACTTCCCGGCCTCGGCGGTGAAGCGGCCCGCCGCGTCGACGGGGTTCAGGACCGGCAGCCCGTACTTCAGGCCCACCTCGTAGTCCTCCTGGCCGTGACCGGGGGCGGTGTGGACGAGGCCGGTGCCGGCCTCGAGCGTCACGTGCTCGCCGAGGATCACCGTGCCGTCGCGGTCCATGAACGGATGGCGGTAGACGAGCCCCTCGAGCGTCTTGCCCTCGAGGTACGCGAGCACCTTGTCCGGGTGGACGAGGTGCGCGGTCGGGACGGTCCCGCCGCCGCCGGTGGCCGCCTCGTGCGCCTGGGGCGAGTGCGGCACCGGGACGTCGTTCACGGCGAGCTCGCCCGGCGCCACGTCGGCGAGGAAGGACGCGAGGAGGTCCTTCGCGACGACGACGATCGTGCCGTTCAGATCGTAGGCGACGTAGGTGAGCTCCGGGTGCGCGGCCACCGCGAGGTTCGCCGGGAGCGTCCAGGGGGTCGTGGTCCAGATGACGAGGCGCGCCTTCCTCCCGGCGAGCTTCGGATCCGGGAGCGGCGAGACGAGGTCGAAGGCGACGTAGATCGACGGCGAGGTGTGGTCCTCGTACTCGACCTCGGCCTCGGCGAGCGCGGTCCGGTCGGTGACGCACCAGTAGACCGGCTTCTTGCCGCGGAAGAGGAAGCCCTTCGCCGCGGCGCGCGCGAACGTGCGGACGATCTCCGCCTCGTACCCGCGGGACATCGTCGCGTACGGCGTCGCCCAGCGGCCGAACACGCCGAGCCGCTTGAAGGACTCGCGCTGCTTCTCGATCCACTTCTGGGCGTACTTCCGGCAGGCCTCGATGATCGCCGGCCGGTCCATGTCCTTCTTCTTCGGACCGAGCTCCTTGTCGACCTTGAGCTCGATCGGGAGGCCGTGGCAGTCCCAGCCCGGGATGTAGTCCGCTACCTCGCCGTTCAGGTTGCGGTACTTCACCACGATGTCCTTCAGGACCTTGTTGAGCGCGTGGCCGATGTGGATGTCGCCGTTCGCGTACGGCGGCCCGTCGTGCAGGACGAACCGCCTCGCGGCGGGGCGCCCCGCGTTCAGGGCGACGAGGCGCTGGAAGATCGCCTGCTCCTCCCACTGACGCAGGATCTCCGGCTCGCGCTGCGGGAGGTTCGCCTTCATGGCGAAGTCGGTCTTCGGCAGGTTGACGGTATCTTTGTAGTCCACGGGTCTTTAGCCTCGGAAAGTCAAGGGTTCTAGCAGCCGGGGGGCCCCCGATCAACGAACCCGTGTGGCGGCCGCCGCGGCGCGTTGCGGGGCGCTCGCCCGGTGTTAACCTTCGGCACCCCAGATGCCGCCCGGAAAGAAGACCCCCGCACGCACCAGGCGTGGAAAGGCGCGCGCGCAGCCCGCGCCGGGCGCCCTGGGGATCGTGATCCTCTCGCGGAACGAGAAGCTCTACTCGACGCGCCGGCTCGTCGAGGCGGCCCTCGCGCTCGGGCACGCGCCGCGGGTCCTCGACACGCTCCGCTGCAACATGGTGCTCGGGCGGGATCGGCCCCGGATCCTCTACCGGGGCGAGGAGGTCCTCGCGACCGACGTCCACGTGGTGGTGCCGCGCATCGGCGCGTCGATCACCGGGTACGGGCTCGCGGTGGTGAACCAGTTCGACCTCATGGGCGTGCCGGTGCTGAGCAACGCGATCCCCATCGCCCGCTCCCGCGACAAGCTCCGGGCGCTGCAGCTCCTCTCGCGCTTCGGCATCGACATCCCGCGGACGGTCATGTGCCGCTACCGCGAGGAGGTGCTCCAGTCCGTCGAGATGGTCGGCGGCCTCCCCTGCATCATCAAGCTCATCCAGGGGACGCAGGGGGTGGGCGTGATGATCGCGAACACGATCTCCGAGGTCGAGGGCCTGCTCGACACGCTCTGGACGCTCGGGCAGGAGATCCTCCTCCAGGAGCTGGTCGCCGAGTCGAGGGGAAAGGACGTGCGCGCCCTCGTCGTCGGCGATCGCGTCGTCGCCGCGATGCGCCGCACCGCGCGCGCGGGCGAGTTCCGGTCGAACATCCACCGCGGCGGCGTCGCGGAGGCGCTCGAGCTCGATCGCGAGTACGCGGAGACCGCGGTGAAGGCGGCCCGGGTGATGGGGCTCGAGGTCGCCGGCGTCGACATGCTCGAGGCGCGCACCGGGCCGAAGATCATGGAGGTGAACTCGTCCCCCGGGTTCGAGGGGCTCGAGGCCGCCACCGGCCAGGACGTCGCGAGGGCCTACGTCGCGCACGCGGTGGAGTACGCGCACGCGCGCCACTCCGGTTACGGCGGCGGCCACCTCGTCTGACCTACACGCACCGCGTGGGTGCGCCGCGGCCGGGCGGGCGGGCGGGCGGCCGGCGCTTCTTCCGGCGTCGATCGAGCAGGTACAATCCGCGCCGACCGTGTCGCCCCGGACCCGCCCGACCGAGCCCGTGCGGCTCGTCCTCTACGAAGATCCGCTCTCGCCGTGGTGCCTCGTCGCCGAGCGTCGCGTCGTCGCGGCGATGGACGATCTCGCGGGCGCATTCACTCTGCGTCTGGAGCCGTTCCCGACGCGCCTCGAGGCGCGGGCGATGACGAAGACGGAGCGGCGCGAGCTCGCCCGCGCCGCGCGGAAGGCCGCGAAGGAGCCGGAGGCCGCCGGCACCACGCCGGACCTCTGGCTCTCGTCCGACCCGCCGCTCACCTCGCTCCCGGCGCTCAGCGCGCTCGCCGCCGCGCGGCTCCAGGGCGTGACGCGCGAGGCCGCCCTCCGCGCCGCCATCCGCGAGGCCGCCCTCGTCCGCGGGCTCAACGTCGCGCGCACCGACGTGCTCCTCGAGCTCGCCGAGCGCGCCGGGCTCGACCTCGGCCGCTTCTCCGGCGCCCTCTTCGCGCCCGCCACCGAGGCGCGGGTCCGCGAGGCGCTCGAGGAGGCGCAGGACAAGGGAATCCGCGACGCGCCCGCCCTCGTCATCGCCGACGAGTGGCTCGTCGCCGGCACCCGGAGCGCCGACGAGTACCGGGCCGTGCTCCTGCGCTACGTGACGGCGCGGGTCGGGCTCCCACCCGTGCGCACCTTGCACTAGCTCCGGAGACCGTGCCGGCACGGCACGGTTCGTGGCGCGCCGCGGCGCGGCCGCCACCAGCTTCCGCGGAGTTGGACGTGGCACGCGCGCTGCTAACATGGCCCGTGAATGCCGCGCGCGGCTGCTCCGTCGCTCCATCGCGTGCGTCCTCTCTGCCGTAGGAGCCTCCGCATGAAGCGACTGCTGCTGTTCATCCCGTTCCTCCTCCTCGCCGCGGGCTGCGTGGTCGTGCCCGCGCGCTACGGCACCACCACCACGACGACTGCGTACGTCCCGCCCCCGCCGCCTCCGCAGCGCGTGGAGGTCTGGTACGCGGGTCCGCACTTCATCCCCGAGGCGAGCGGCGGCGGGTGGTGCTACGAGGAGGGCGGCCACCGGCACGACTACTACCCGGACCAGCCCGACTACTACGTGCAGGAGAACGGCTACTACTACTACCGCGGCCCGTGGGAGTTCACGTTCTACGAGGGCCATCCGGTGCCCGGCGGCGGCTGGTGCTACGTCCGCGGCCCGCACGTGCACGAGTACAACCCGCCATCCGGTCGCGACTTTGCGTGGCGGCGCGGGCAGGGCTGGGTCTACCAGGGCCAGTACCGCGCGAACCGTCCACCCCCGGTGACGTACTGGCCGAGCCCCGCGCCTCGCCCCGTCCCGCGCCCGGTCGTCGCTCGCCCCGCCCCGGCGCCGTACCCTGGCTACGATCAGCGGCCCGCACCGCAGCCCGCGCCGCGCCCCGCGCCCTACCCGTACCCCGGGCAGCGCCCGCCGCCGGCGCCGGCCCCCGCTCCGGCGCCGTCGTACCCGCCGCGCGACGATCGCGGTCACTCCGGCGACGCGATCGGCCACGGCAACCTCCCGCCCGGCCACGGCGGCACGCCGCCCGGCCAGGTGGACCGCGACGACCGCGATGGCTCCCCCGGTCACGCGCGCTGGGAGGACCGCCGCGACGATCGGCGGGACGATCGAGGTGACGATCGGCGGGAGGATCGCCGCCACGACTGGCGGAACGATCGCGGCCGGAGCGACGAGGCACCGGGTCACGGCGGGAACCTTCCGCCGGGTCAGGGCGGCACGCCGCCCGGCCAGGTGATGCCGCCTCCCTCCGCCCCGCCTCCGTCCGCGCCGCCGTCCACGGGTCCGGGACGGAGCGGCGACGCTCCAGGCCATGGCGGCAACTTCCCGCCCGGCCACGGCGGCACGCCGCCCGGGCGCGCCGGCGCTCCGGTCGCCACCCCGGCCCCGGCCCCGGCCCCGGCCCCCGCGCCCGCGCCCTCGCCCTCGCGCGGCGGCGACAAGAAGAACGACAAGAAGGACAAGGACCAGAAGGACGACGACAAGGACAACGGCCGCGGGCGCTTCGGCCGCGGGCGCTAGGCAGCGCGCCGAGCCACATCCTGCCGTCCGCGAGGGCCGCCCGGCGACGGGCGGCCCTTCGCGTTGGCGCCCGCTCCCTTTCCGATTCCTTGCCGTCCCTCCGACGGGAGGGCTAGCGTCGCGGACATGAGCTTCGTCCTCACCGCCGGCATGCTCGTCGTCGCGGGCCTGGTGTTCGCGTTCACGATGACCCGTCGCATCGCGCCGCTCCTCGCGCTCCGCCGCGAGGACCGGCTCGACCGCCCCGGCGAGCGGCTCCGGACGCTGCTCCGCTTCGGCCTCGGCCAGAAGCGGCTCGTCGACCCGGAGGAGCGCGGCCCGGGCCTCCTGCACGTCGTGATCTTCGCGGCGTTCCTCGTCCTCGCGATCCGGACGATCACGCTCTTCGGCGTCGCGCTCGCCGGCGACGCGTTCCACCTGCCTCTGCTCGCGCCGGAGTCGGAGCTCGGGCAGGTTTATCTGTTCGTGAAGGACGTGGTCGTGCTCGCGGCGCTCCTCGCCGTCGCGGGGTTCCTCTGGCGCCGGCTCGTCACGAAGCCGGATCGCGTCACCCGCTCGGCCGAGGGGGTGGTGATCCTCCTCTTCATCGCCGGGCTCATGGTGACCGAGATCGCTTTCGACGGCGCGCTCCGGGTCTCCCGCGGGGAGGCGGCCACGTGGGCGGCGCCCGCGGGCTCGCTGGGCGCGACGCTCCTCGGGGGGTTCGCGAGGGACGCGGGCGCGCTCGCGGCGATCGCCACCGCCTCCCTCCTCCTCCACCTCGCCCTCATCCTCGTCTTCGGGAACGTCCTCCCGTACGGCAAGCACTTCCACATCATCACCGCGCTCCCGAACGTGTGGTTCGCGCGCCTGCCGCCCACCGGCGCGCTCGCGAAGCTCGACCTCGAGGCGGAGGATGCGCGGTTCGGCACCGCGACCGTGAAGGACCTCTCCTGGAAGGAGGGCTGGGACGTCTACAGCTGCACCGAGTGCGGCCGGTGCCAGACGCACTGCCCGACGTACGTGACGGGGAAGCCGCTCAGCCACAAGGAGGTGAACCGCGCGATCCGCCACCACCTCGTCGAGGAGGCGTCGCCGCTCACGGCGCTCGCGCGCGCGAAGGAGCCGGCGGCCCGGGAGGCCGCGCTCGCGGCGCTCCCGCCCATCACCTCGGTGGTCCCGCCCGACACGTTCTGGGCCTGCACGACCTGCGGCTGGTGCGAGACCGCCTGCCCCGTCCTCATCGAGAACGTCCCCCGGCTCGTCGACATGCGCCGCCAGGCGGTCCAGGTGGACGCGACGTTCCCCGACGAGGCGCAGCGCGTGTTCAAGGGGATCGAGACGCAGGGGAACCCGTGGGGCATCGGGTCGAACAAGCGGACGGAGTGGTGCGAGGACCTGGACGTCCCGCGCGCCGCCGCCGGCGGAACGTTCGAGTGGCTCTTCTTCGTCGGCTGCGCGGGCGCGTTCGACGATCGGCAGAAGAAGGTCTCGCGCGCGATCGTGAGGATCCTCCGCGAGGCGAACGTGTCCTTCGCGATCCTCGGCGAGGAGGAGACCTGCACCGGCGACGCCGCTCGCCGCCTCGGCAACGAGTACCTCTTCCAGATGCAGGCGACCGCGCTCGCCGAGACGCTGAACGGCCACGGCGTGACGAAGATCCTGGTGCAGTGCCCGCACTGCCTCAACACGCTCGCGAACGAGCTGCCCCAGTTCGGGGGCCGGTACGAGGTCGTCCACCACGCCGAGCTCATCGCCCGGCTCGTCGCCGACGGGAAGCTCCGCCCCGGCGCCGCCGCCGGCCTCGGCGAGGTGACCTTCCACGATCCGTGCTACCTCGCGCGCTGGAACGGCATCACCGAGCCGCCCCGGGCGGCGCTCGCCGCCGCGGGGGTCTCGGTGAAGGAGATGCCGCGGAACCGTCGCGAGGGCTTCTGCTGCGGTGCGGGCGGCGGACGCTTCTGGCTCGAGGAGCGGCTCGGGACGCGGGTGAACCAGAACCGGATCGCCGAGGCCGCCCTCACGCTCGGCGACGCGGGGGGCGTGGTCGCGACCGGCTGCCCGTTCTGCCTCACGATGATGAAGGACGCGGTGAACGAGACGGGCCGCGAGGAGAAGCTGAAGGTCCTCGACGTCGCGGAGATCGTCGCGCTCGGGTTGCCCGACCGGACCGCGCGCGCCTCCGCCGAGACGACGCCCGCAGTGCTCGCCGCGCCGAAGCAGGACCCGTGAAGGCGCTCGGCGGGCGACCCGCCGGTACGCCTCCCCGGGGCAGCATGTTCGCCGTGCGACAGCCGCTGCACGCGCGTGGAGTCCCCCCTCTCCCCCACCGGGGGAGAGGGACGGGGTGAGGGGGCCGATCTCCGGGGTTCACGCTTCTTCATCGGCGCTTCGCGCCCGCGCGACGCCCGGGAGGCATCTCTCCGATCGCGCGCGGCCGACCCGCGCGCCCGAAAGGAGCCGTTCATGTCCCCGTTCGTCTCCGGCGCGCTCGGCGCCGTCACGATCCTCCTCCTCGCCGGCCTGGCCCGCCGCGCCGTCTGGCACCGCCGCTTCCGGCGGTTCCAGGGAGGCCGGCCATTCCTCCTCCGCGGGCTCTTCCGCCGCCTCGGCACGCGGCCCGAGCAGGAGCAGGTGGTGACCGCCGAGGCGGACGCCCTCGCCGCCGCGCTCGGCGCGCTCCGGGGCGATGCGGTCGCGCTCCGGACCGATCTCGCGGCGCTGCTCGCCGAGCCGGCGCTGGACTCCGCCCGGCTCGACGCGGCCCTCGACGCGCGGCTCGCCCGCCTCGCCGAGGTGAAGGCGCGCCTCGCGGGCGCCCTCGCGCGGATCCACGCCACGCTCGACCCGGAGCAGCGCACCCGGCTCGCCGAGCTGGTCCGGTCGGGCCCGCACCGCCGCCACGCGCACGCGGGCGGCGCGTGCTGATCCGGCGGGTCCTCCGTTCACGGTGAGTGGCGAGTCCCCTCACACTGGCCCTCGCCCCCGCTGCGCTGCGCGGGGGAGAGGGAGGGATCTGGTGTCGGGCGAAGAGGACCAGCGCGAGGTCGGCGTCGGCGTCCGAGCCCGGAGTCGGGCGCGTGGTCGAGTCGGGCCGGGATCGCGAACGCCAACAGGCGCCGCGCCAACAGTCGGGGAGGCCCCCTCGCCCGCGCGCAGCCGCGTCGCTGCGTACGGACCCGATCGACAGTACTTCAGCCGCGGTGCACGCGACGTGACACGCGAGCGCCCCACGGAACCATTCGCCTCGCGCGACGCACGCCACGCCCGGGCGCGAGCGTGGCGCGTCCGGGCGTGCCGCGGCCCCGCGCGCTTCGGCGCCCGATCGACCTACGGCGCCCGGTCGCGAGTTCCGCGGCGAGCACGGACGAGGGGGCCTCCACGCCGGCGCGGCGCCGTACCCCGGAGCGCCCGGCCCCCGTCGCCGGGCGGAAGTGAAAGTGAATGGGGGGGAGAGGGAAGGATCCAGGCCTGGCTCGCGGCGGCGACCGCGCGTCCTGGAAACCCCTCGCGCTCGCGTCCTCGCGTCAGTGAAAGGCGGCCGCTCCCGTGTCCTCTCGAGACCCGTGGCCCGGCGCGTCCGCGCGGACGCCGCCTCGGCGCGAGCCTCCAGGGCCTGCTCAGCTCCCGTGCGTCCCGGCCGCGGGGAACGCACGCGCGCACGCGTCGAGCCGGGCCCGGACCTCGTCCTCGAGCGCGTCCAGATCGTTCCCGGATCGCGGATCGGCACCGACGCAGGTGAGGATCGTGTCGTACGGGGACGAGGCCCGGCCGAGCGCCTCGTAGTCGATCCGGCGCGGGACCTCGCCGCCGTCCGTGCCCGGCCGGAAGGCCCCGAAGAGCCCGTCCGATCCGGGCGCGAGCTCCTCCTTGAGCGCGAGGAGCCTCCGGAGCGCTGCCTTGAACGGCGCGTGATCCAGGTGCCGGAGCAGCACCGTCGCGCCGGTCCGCGCCGCGACGCCCTCCAGCGCGGCGCGGAGGAACGGCACGTCGGTGACGACGAGGCCGTACAGGTGGAAGTCGCCGGTCGCCGCCGACGCGATCTCCGCTTCCTCCTCGGTGAGCCAGGCGTGGCTCGGACAGAGGAACGCGTCGCAGGTGAGGACGTCGTAGACCCCGCAGTCGCGGAGGTCGGGGCCGCCCGTCGCCTTCGGGTGGGCGAGGCAGCCGATCCGGGTCTCGGCCGCGTCGAGGAAGCCGAGGAGCGGGCAGATCCGGACGGAGGGGAAGAGCGGCGCGGGCCCCGACGCGGCGAGCGCGCGGGCCGCGGCGCCGAAGGCCTCCGGCGTGCGCGGCACGCCCGCGAGCGCGCGCGTGCGCCGGGAGAGCTCGGCGCGGATCGCGGTCCGGGAGAGATCCTCGCGGTTGTAGAGCCCGCAGCAGGCGCCGCAGCTCGTCGTCCGGCGCTGGCACAGGTTGATGGGCATCGGCGTGAGCGAGGGCGCGCCGCGCGGGACCGGCGGGTCGCGCGCTCCTACGAGAGCCCCAGCGCCGCGCGGCAGGCCGCGCACAGCCCCGGCCCCTTCCGGTCCGAGTCGGCCGCGTCCTCCGACAGGAACATCGCGCACCGGAAGTCGCTGCAGTGCGAGAGCCCGAGCAGGTGACCGGCGGCGTGGACCGCCTCCACCTGCGCCCGGCGGCGGATCACCGGCACGTCGGGCGAGCCGAGGCGGAAGAGCGAGAAGATGGCCGAGCCCGCGTCGCGATCGGCGTCGCCGATCACGAAGCGGGCGTCGGGGAGGAAGAGGTCCACTTCGGCGATGCCGACGACGGGCGCGCCGCCCGCGCCCCCGCGGAGCGACGAGAGGCGCCGGAGGATCGCCGGCGTGTGGTACTGGGCGCGATCCTTGTTGAACGCGTACTCGGGGCGGTCGAGCGACGGGCCCGCGCGCGGCGAGACGGCGAGCACGTCCCGGAGCGCCTGCCCCGCCTCGGCGAGCACGCGGGGCGGGAGCGCGCCGAGCCCGACCAGCAGGATCTGCGTAGGCCTCGACAAGCTCTTCACCTCCGCGCGCTGGTTCACGGCCCGCTGCGCCGGCGAGGAGGTGGCTGAGGCGGAAGGATTCGAACCTTCATGAGCGGATCCAAAGTCCGCGGTCCTGCCATTAGACGACGCCTCAGAACCGTTGCGAGACACGGAGCGACCTGCCTCCCGAGAAACGCGTGCGCTCCCCCTGCGCGTTGCTTCCCGAGCGGGCCCCTCACCCGCTGACGGAGATCAAGCGCCTACCAGCGTACCAGGGCGCTCGCCCAAGTAAAGCCGGCCCCGAACGCGCACAGACCCACGAGGTCGCCCCGCTGGATGCCCCTCTCCTCGACGGCCTCCGCGAGCGCGATCGGAATCGAGGCGGCGGTGGTGTTCCCGTACTTCTGGATGTTGTTGAACACCTGGTCGTCGCGGAGCTCGAGCGACCGCTGCACCATCTGGGCGATCCGGAGGTTCGCCTGGTGCGGGATCAGGATCTTCAGGTCCTTCGGCTCGAGCCCGCTCTTCGCGAGCGCCTCCCGGAGCACCTCGGGCATCCGGACGATCGCGTTCTTGAAGACCCTCTGCCCTTCCATCCGCGGGTAGACGCTCCCGTCCTCGATCATCCGGGCCTGCACGCGCGGATGGTACTTCGACCCGGGCGCCTCGCAGGACAGCTCCGCCGTGTACCGCCCGTCGGCGTGGAGGTGGCAGGAGAGGACGCCGCGGTCCGGATCGTCGGTCGCCTCGAGGAGGGCGGCGCCCGCGCCGTCGCCGAAGATCACCGCCACGTCGCGTCCGCGCGTGGACACGTCGAGCCCGGTCGAGTGGATCTCCGAGCCGACGAGGAGGACCCGCCGGTACATCCCGATCCGGATCCAGGCGTCGGCGACCGCGAGGCCGTAGACGAACCCGGAGCACTGGTTGCGGATGTCGATGGCGGGGACGCCGGGGATCCCGAGCTTCGCGTTCAGGTAGCAGCCGTCGCCGGGGAACATGTGATCCGGCGAGAGCGACGCGTAGACGATCGCCTCGACGTCCTTCGGCTGCCAGCCCGCCTTCGCGAGCGCCTTCTTGGTCGCCTCGTAGGCGAGGTCCGAGTTCTCGGTCCCCTCGCGCACCCAGCGCCGCTCGCGGATCCCGGTCCGCTCCTGGATCCAGGCGTCCGAGGTCTCCATCACCTTCGTGAGGTCGTCGTTCGTGACGACGCGGTCCGGCACGTGCGCGGCGACGGCGGCGAAGGCGGCGCGGGGCATGGTTCGTTCCTTTCCTGCGATCGGCCGTCCGCTCCTCGGCGAGCGTCTCAGATGTCGAGGTTCTGGACGTCGAGCGCGTGCTTCTCGATGAACTCGCGGCGCGGCTCCACCGCGTCGCCCATCAGGATGGAGAACACCTCGTCGGCCTCGACGGTGTCGTCGACGCGGACCTGCAGCATCGTCCGGCGCGCCGGGTCCATCGTGGTCTCCCAGAGCTGCTCGGGGTTCATCTCGCCGAGGCCCTTGTACCGCTGGATGACCTGGCCCTGGGCGGCGGCCTTCTTGAGCGCCTCGACGGCGGCGAAGACGTCGTCGACCTCCTCGGTGCCCTCGGGCGTCTCGAGCTTGTACGGGCCGGGGCCGATCTCCGCGAGCGCGGCGTGGAGGGCGGCGAGCTCGCCCCACTCCGGGCCGGAGAGGTAGTCGAAGTCGAGCTTCGTGTCGCGCGGCGCCCCCGCCATGGTGGTCTGGTACACGAGCGCGTCGCAGCCGTGCTCCTCGTCCCGCTCGATCTTCGCGATGCGGACCTCGAGCTCGGGGTGGAGCTTCTGCGCCTTGTCGAAGATCTTCTGGACCTGCTCCTTCACCTGCTCGTGGTGCTTCAGGAGCTCGAGGTCGAGGTCACCGAGCTGGATCGCCGCGTCGATGATCCGGCTGTCGCGGCGCCGGTCGGCGCGGGCGAGGAGGGCCCGGTACGCGATGGCGTCGCGGGCGAGCCGCGCGAGGTCCTTCGCCTCGAGGACGAGGTCGCCGCTCGTGAGCTTCGCCCGATCGGTGCCGAGGGCGAGGAGGAACTCGTCGAGCGCCTCCTGGTCCTTCATGTAGCTCTCCTTCTTCCCCTTCGCGACCCGGTAGAGGGGCGGCTGCGCGATGTAGAGGTAGCCCTTCTCGACCACCTCCGGCATCTGCCGGAAGAAGAAGGTGAGGAGCAGCGTGCGGATGTGGCTCCCGTCCACGTCCGCGTCCGTCATGATCACGATCTTGTGGTAGCGGATCTTCTCGATGTCGTACTCCTCGGGGCCGATCCCGGTCCCGAGGGCGGTGATCATCGTCGCGATCTCCGCCGACGACAGCATCTTGTCGAAGCGCGCCTTCTCGACGTTCAGGATCTTGCCGCGGAGCGGGAGGATCGCTTGCGTGCGCCGGTCGCGCCCCTGCTTCGCGGAGCCGCCTGCGGAGTCGCCCTCCACGATGAAGATCTCGGACTCCTTCGGGTCGCGCGACTGACAGTCGGCGAGCTTGCCGGGGAGCGAGGCGCCGTCGAGGGCGCCCTTGCGGCGGACCGTCTCGCGCGCCTTCCGCGCCGCGATCCGGGCCCGCGCCGCCTCGGCGACCTTCCCGCAGATCCGCTTCGCGACGTTGGGGTTCTCCTCGAGGAACGCGCCGAGCCGCTCGTTGAGCATGGTCTCGACCATGCTCTTCGCCTCGGTGTTCGAGAGCTTCGTCTTGGTCTGGCCCTCGAAGCTCGCGCCCGGCAGGCGGATCGAGATGACCGCCGCGAGCCCCTCGCGCATGTCGTCGCCCGAGGGCAGCTCCTCCTTGAGGTCCTTGAAGAGGTTGTTCTTCTGCCCGTACGCGTTGATGGTCCGGGTGAGCGCGGTCTTGAAGCCGATGAGGTGGGTGCCGCCCTCGTGGTTGTGGATGTTGTTCGCGAAGGCGAAGACCTTCTCGTCGTAGCCGTCGTTCCACTGGAGGGCGATCTCGACGAGCGCCGTGCCGCGCTCGGTCTCGACCTCCTGGCGGAGCGCGATGGGCGGCTCGAAGAGCGGGACGCGGGCCTTGTTGAGGAACGCGACGAACTCGCGGATGCCGTCCTTGAAGAGGAACTCGTGCTTCTTGCCGGTCCGCTCGTCCTCGACGGTGATCTTGAGGCCGGCGTTCAGGAACGCGAGCTCACGGAGGCGCCCGGAGAGCGTCTCGAAGGAGAACTCGGTGATCTCGAAGATCGTCGCGTCCGGCTTGAAGGTGATCTTCGTGCCGCGGCGCTGCGTCTCGCCGATCGCGGTCACCTTGCCCGCCGGGTTGCCGCGCTCGTAGCGCTGCGCCCAGACCTTGCCCTCGCGGTAGACCTCGGCCTTCAGCCACTCGGAGAGCGCGTTCACGCACGTGACGCCCACGCCGTGGAGGCCGCCCGAGACCTTGTACGCGTTGGACTCGAACTTGCCGCCGGCGTGGAGCTTCGTGAGCACCACGTCGAGCGTGTCCATGCCCTTCACGGTGGGATGAGGGCCGATCGGGATGCCCGATCCGTTGTCGATCACGGTGATCGAGTTGTCGGCGTGGATCGAGACGTTGATCTCGTTCGCCCGCCCGGCCATCGCCTCGTCGACCGAGTTGTCGACGACCTCGTACACGAGGTGGTGGAGCCCGCGCTCGCCCACGTCGCCGATGTACATGTGCGGGCGCTTGCGGACGGCCTCGAGCCCCTCGAGCACCTTGATCGCGTCGGTCCCGTACTCCTCGCCCTCGGGCTTCGGCGGGGGCAGGCTCTTCTCGGCGGTTTCCAGGGGGGCCTCGCTCACGTTTCCGGAAGGGTTCTCGCGGGTTAACGAACGGTTGGATATAGCAGGCGCGGGTCCCCGGGGCAACGAGACAGTTCAACACCGAAGCCCCGGGTTTCATTCAAGAAACGAGCGCGGTGACGACCCCTTTCTCCACCCTGTAAAAGGCCGTGTCCGGGCCGGCCGCCGGGTCGAGGAGCCGGCGGTCGGTGGTGGTGAGGAAAGCCTGCGCCGCGAGCCCTCCCAGGTAGGCGAGCAGGTACCGGTTCTTGGCGGGATCGAGCTCGGACGACACGTCGTCGAGCAGGAGGAGCGGCGGGCGCCCCAGCGCCGCCCGCAGGTTCTCGATCTCGGCGATCTTGAGGGCGAGGACGAGCGCGCGCTGCTGGCCCTGGCTCCCGAAGAGCTTCGCCCCCTTGCCGTCGAGGGCGAGGGTGAGCTCGTCGGCGTGCGGGCCCGCCGAGGTGAAGCCCTTCTCGCGGTCGCGCTCGAGGCGCTGCCCGAGGATCCCGGAGAGCCCCGCCGCGATCTCCGCCTCCGTTCCGTCGATGCGGACGCCGTGCGCCGGCCGGTACGCGAACCGCACCTCGGGCGCGCCCGGACCGGAGATCTCGGCGAAGGCGACCTGCACGCGCGGCGCGAGCTCCAGGACGAGCTCGCGGCGGCGGACCAGGAGGCGCGCCGCGGCGCGGACGAGCGGCCCGCGGAAGCTCTCCTCCACCTCCGCCGTCCCGGTGCGCAGCGCGGCGTTCCTCGCCCGGAGCGCCCGCACGTAGTCGCGCGCCTCGGCGAGCACCGCCGGCCACCGGTTGAACGCGGCCCGGTCGAGGAAGCGCCGGCGCCCGTCCGGCCCGCCCTTCACGAGGAGGAGGTCGTCCGGCGCGAAGCAGACCGCCGCGAGCCCCTCGAAGTACGAGTCGAGCTTCTCCTGGGGCTTCCCGTCGAGGAGCGCGGTCCTGCCGCCGGGCTCGACCCGGACCGCGACCCGACGTACGCCGCCCGGGCCGTCGAAGTCGCCCGCGACCTGGGCGTGCGCGGCGCCGAACCGGACGAGCTCCTGCAGGCGCGAGGCGCGGAGCGGCTTCAGGGTCGCGAGGAAGTAGACGGCCTCGAGGAGGTTCGTCTTCCCCTGGCCGTTCTCGCCCACGAGGATGGTCGCTCGCGGCGACGGCGCGAGCTCCACCGCCGCGAGGTTCCGGAAGTCCTGGACGTGGAGCGAGAGGAGCCGCAACGGTTCCTGCGTCTCAGATCCGCATCGGCATCACGACCGCGGTGAAGCCCTTGTCCTCCTCGCCGGCGCCCTTCATGACGCCCGGCGAGAGGTCGTCGGCGAGCTCGAGCACGACGTCCTGGGACTTCACCACCGCGAGGACCTCCATGAGGTACCGCGCGTTGAAGCCGATCTTGAGGGGCTCGCCGGCGTAGTCGACCGGGACCTCCTCCTTCGCCTCGCCGAGGTCCGGGTTCTGCGACTGCACGCGGAGCACGCCCTTGCCGAGCTCGAGCTTCACCGCGTGCGCCTTGTCGGAGGAGAGGAGCGAGATGCGGCGGAGCGTCTCGAGGAGGCGGGCGCGGCCGACCTTCACGATCTTCTCGCCCTGCTTCGGGATGACCTGCTTGTAGTCGGGGAAGAGCCCCTCGATGAGCCGCATCACGAGGACGACCCCGGGACGCCGGAAGATGGCGCTGTTCTCGACGAACCCGAGCTTCGCCTCCGGCTTCTCCTCGCCGGACTCGGCCGCCTCGGAGAGAAGCTTCCTGAGCTCCTGGAGCCCCTTCTTCGGGAGGATCACGCCGCGCTTCAGGCCGAAGGTGGCGTCGAGCTGCTTCTCCGCGAGCGAGAGTCGGTGTCCGTCGGTCGCGACGAGGCGGAGCGCCTCGGCGGAGGGCTCGAAGTAGACGCCGTTGAGGTTGTAGCGGGTCTCGTCCGTCGAGACGGCGAAGGAGGTCCGCTCGATCATCTCGAGGAGCGCCGCGGGCGCGACGTCCGCGAACGGGACCTTGTCGAACTTGGGCAACGCCGGGAAGTCCTCGGCCGGCAGCCCGACGATCTTGAACTCGGAGGGGCCGCTCCGGACCTCGAGGTAGTTGTTCGAGGCCTTCTTGAGCGTGACGGTCTGCTCGGGCAGCGCCTTCACGATGTCGTAGAGGTGCCTGGCCGACACCGCCACGGCGCCCTCCTTCAGCACCTCGCACTTGTGCTCGGAGGAGACGGCGAGGTCGAGGTCGGTCGCGGAGACGATGAGGTCCGTCCCCTTCTTCGCCTCGAGGAGGACGTGGGAGAGGATCGGCATCGTGCTCTTCTTTTCCACGATGCCCTGCGAGCGGCCGAGCGCACGCGTGAGCTCGGAGACGCCGATCTTCAGTTCCATGGGAGATCCTCTTTATTCTTTGAATCGTCGCCGAAGCAGGGGCCGGGACGCTGTGGAAAAGAGGCCTTCGCGTTCGGATCCACTGACGTTTTCCCCCTGGATAAAACCGGGGATCCGCGCGGGTCGAGTTTGTGTAGCGCGGCGCGTGAAAGAGTGTCAACAGCCGCCCACACCCCGTCCCCAGCCGGAGCGACACGCGATCCACACGTGATCCACAACGTGCGGAGGCCGTCGATTCCCGCGTCGATCGGGCAGGTGGGAGAAGGACGCACCGGCAGCGAACGGGCGACGATCGGACGCGCCCGCCCGTCCGGCGCGGGCGAGGGGCGCCGGCGCTCGCGGACGAGGGCGGGAGCGGAGATCACGGGGCGAGCTTGCTCGTGAGCGCCCGGAGGGCGCCCTTCACGCCTTCGTCCGTCTCGCGGAGCGTGTTCACCCGCTCGATCGCCGAGATGACGGTGGTGTGGTCCTTCTTGTTGAACTTCTCGGCGATGGACTGGAGGGTCTCCTTCGCGAGCTCGCGGCAGAGCCACATCGCGACCTGGCGGGGCAGCGCGATCTTCTGCTCGCGCGAGGCGCTCGTGAGCTTCGCGACGGTGAGGCCGTAGTACCCCGCGACCTCCTCCTGGATCCGCTCGATGGACGGCCGGTAGCCCTCCGGCGGGATCACGTCGGAGAGGACGTCGCGCGCGAGCTGGATGGTGATGGGCTCGCTCTTCAGGGAGGCGAAGGCGGCGAGGCGCATGAGGGCGCCCTCGAGCTCGCGCACGTTCGACCGGATGTGCTGGGCGAGGAGCTGCGTCACCTCGTCCGGCAGGTCGATGGTCTCGACGTCCGCCTTCTTCTTGAGGATGGCGGCGCGCGTCTCGAACTCGGGCGCCTCGATCTGGACGCGCATCCCCCACTCGAAGCGGGAGCAGAGCCGCTCGTCGAGGCCCTTCAGCTCCTTCGGCGACCGATCGCTCGAGAGCACGATCTGGACGTGGTGATCGTGGAGCTCGTTGAACGTGTGGAAGAACTCCTCCGCGGTCTTGTCCTTGCCGGCGAGGAACTGCACGTCGTCGACGAGGAGGGCGGAGCACTCGCGGTACTTGCGGCGGAACTCGTCCATCGTGCCCTTCGAGAGGGCGGCGACGAAGTCGTTCGTGTAGCGCTCGGAGGAGACGATCGCGACGCGCCCGCCGCTCTTCTCGAGGATCGCGTGGGCGACCGCGTGGAGGAGGTGCGTCTTCCCGAGGCCGGAGTCGCCGTGCAGGAAGAGCGGGTTCCAGGTCCGGCCCGGGTTCGCCGCGACCGCCTGCGCCGCGGCGAAGGCGAAGTGGTTGGACGCGCCGACGACGAAGGTGTCGAACGCGTAGCGCGGGTTGGGGCGCGAGTCGCGCGGGTCGATGGGCCCGCCGTCGGTGCGGGGAAGGGGGACCGGGGTCAGCGCGGGCGTCGAGGAGGGCGTGAGCGCGGGCGCGGCGGCCGACGGGCTCGGCATCGGCCGGGGGGCGTCGTCGACGGCGAAGACGATCCGGATGCGCTCGCCGACGAGGGACGGCACGCAGTCCTCGAAGAGCGAGCGGTAGTGATCCTCGACGAAGTCCCGGTGGAAGCGATCCGGGGCGCCGATCTGGAGCCGTCCGTCACCGAGCGCGATGGGCCGCAGCGGCGAGAACCAACGCTCGTACAGATCCTGGCGCAGCCGCGCGCGCAGGATCGAGTCGATCCGGGACCAGAGGTCATCGAGCGGCGTGAGCATCTTGGCGCTCGTGGGTGCGTCCATCCCTAGTCCCCCCCATCCCTCTCGAAGACAAAATGCCCCCCGACCATTCTCTCGCCTGGGAGAGAGCGGCTTTCTCGCTGTTCGGGCTGCGAGGAGTCGGACGGGCCCGTGATGCGTGAGGGCGGAAACTAGCGAAGGTCGGCTCGGAGGATCAAGGCCGTCTTCGATCACTCGCGAAAGGACGGACTTTTCCGGTGACGCCCGAGAGGCGGATCTCGAACGAGACCGGGTCGGACCTCCGAAGTGTGCGTAAACCTTGACATCCGTGGCCTGATCGGTGAGGTTGCCGCGCCATGAAGCGGACTTATCAACCGAAGAAGAAGCGTAGGAATCGCACGCACGGCTTCCGGAAGCGGTCTCTGACGCCGGGCGGGCGCAACGTTCTCAAGCGGCGCCGGGCGAAGGGGCGCAAGCGCCTCACGACCAAGGCGCCGACGAAGTAGCCGATCGGAGTGAAGCTTTCGAAGGCGGCGCGGCTGCGGCGCCGCCGTGATTTTCTCCAGGTCCAGCAGCGCGGCAGGCGGCTCTTCTCCGGGGACGTGCTCGTCGTAGCGCGCGACTCTGGAGGAGCCCGGCCGCGGATCGGGATCACGGTGTCATCGAAGGTCGGAAACGCGGTCGAGCGCAACCGGGTGAAGCGCTGGGTCCGAGAGGCCTGGCGTTCCCTGGGCGGCGATCTCCCCGCGGTCGACCTCGTCGTGATCGCGAGGCCCTCCGCCCGCACCATGGGGCTCGAGGGCGCGCGCCAGGCGCTGCTCGCCGCGCGCGCCGCGCTCTCTCCACCGGGAGGCCGCGGGTGATCCGCCGGGCGCTCGTTCTCCTCGTGCGCCTCTACCAGCGGCTCGTCTCGCCGCTCCTCCCACCCGCCTGCCGCTTCTATCCGAGCTGCTCGGCCTACGCCGTGACCGCGCTCGAGCGGCACGGCGCGGTGCGCGGCTCCTGGCTCACGCTCCGGCGACTTTGCCGGTGCCATCCGTTCCATCCGGGAGGGGTCGATCCCGTCCCCGAGATGATGACCCGAAAGAGGTAGACCCTTGGGAGCTGATACCCGCCGCCTGATCATCGCGATGGTCCTCATGACGGCGCTCGTGGCCGTCTGGTCCTTCCTGCAGCCGAAGCAGAAGCCGCAGCCGCCGAAGCCCGCAGCCTCCGCGGAGACGCAGGCGAAGCAGGAGCCGGCCGCGCCGAGCGCGCCGAGCGCACCGGCCGCGCCCGCGCCCGCGCCGGTCCCCGACGCGCCTGAGGAGGTCGTCGCGTTGAACGGCGACGGCTTCCGCGCGACGCTCACCTCGCACGGCGGCGCGCTCAAGCACCTCGTGCTCGAGGGCTCGAAGTACCAGCGCGGAGAGCACGGCAAGGAGGAGCCGATCGACCTCGTGCACGTGGCCGGCGGCGAGCCCTACCCGCTCTCCGTCGTCGCCTCGCCCGAGCTCGGCGGCGCGAAGGACGCGCTGACCGATCCCGCGGCGCGTGCGCCGATGCGGATCGTCTCGCGAGACGCGAAGTCGGTGGTGTTCGAGGGCCGCGCGGGCGCGCTCACCGTCAGGAAGACCTTCCGCCTGACCGGCAAGCCGTTCGAGCTCGCGTTCGACGTCGAGGCGACCGGGGCCCAGGGCGCCGGCGCGCTCACGATCCTCTACCCCGGGTTCATGCCGCCGACGACGAAGTCGGGTGGATTCTTCTCCGGGCCGCCGCTCGACTTCGTGCGCCCCATCTGCCGCGCCGGGACTGACACCGAGCGCTTCGACCTCTCCGGCGACAAGCCGCCCGCGACGGTCCCGGGCCAGGTCGCCTGGATGGGCATGGACCAGCATTACTTCGTCGCCGCGGTGCTGCCCGCCGAGCCGGTCGGGACCTGCGTGCTCGCCCGCGGGCAGCTCGCCGGCACCGGGGTCGCCGCGCTGTCCGTCCCGCTCGAGAACGGCGGCCGGGAGCTCTCGACCACGGTCTACGCCGGCCCGAAGGAGCTCGACACCCTCCGCAGCTACGGCCGCTCCTTCGACAGCGCCATCGACTACGGCGCGATGGCCCGCCCGTTCGCGCTCTTCGCGCGCGGGCTGCTCTACGTGATGCGGTGGCTCGAGGGGCTCGTCCGGAACTGGGGCGTCGCGATCATCCTCCTCACGCTGCTCGTGCGCATCGTCCTCTTCCCGCTCACGTACAAGTCGATGCAGTCGATGAACGAGATGCGGAAGCTGCAGCCCGAGGTCGAGAAGCTCAAGGCCAAGTTCGGCGACGACCGCGAGAAGCTGAACATGGCGACGATGCAGCTCTACCAGCAGCACAAGGTGAACCCGCTCGGCGGGTGCCTCCCGATGCTGCTGCAGATGCCGATCTGGTTCGCGCTCTACGCCGCGCTGCAGACCTCGGTCGAGCTGTACCGGGAGCGGTTCGTCTGGATCCAGGACCTCACCCTCAAGGATCCTTACTACGTGCTGCCGATCCTGATGGGCGCCTCGAGCTTCCTCACGCAGAAGCTCTCGCCGCAGCCGGCCGACAACGCGCAGGCGAAGATGATGCTCTACTTCTTCCCGGCGTTCTTCACGATCCTGATGCTGAACGTCCCGTCCGGCCTCACGCTCTACATCTTCGTGAACAACCTCGTCTCCATCATCCAGCAGCAGGTGATGATGCGGCGCCAGGCGCTGCCGGTGCCGGCCGTCAGCAAGTAACCGGAGGAGCCCATGGAAGACCGGAACGAAGGCGCGAGCGCGCCGCCCCCGCGGGAAGCGCCGGAGAAGGTCGAGAAGGCGAAGGCCTTCTGCGGGGAGCTGTTCCGGCGGCTCGGCGCGGAGGTCACCGTCGAGGTGAAGGAGACCCCGGAGGCGATCGGGGTTTCCCTCACGCCCGGCCCGGCGAACGCGGTCGAGCTGTCCTCCGCGCTCGTCGAGGCCGCGCAGTACCTCGTGAACCGGGTGGTGAACCCGCGCTCCGAGGGCCGGAAGTGGGTGAACCTCGACGTCGGCGGCTTCCGGGAGGAAGGCGACCCCGCCGTGAAGGCGATGGCCGAGCGGCTCGCCGAGAGCGCCAAGCGGATGGGCAAGGTGATCGCCATCGCGCCCATCAGCGCCCGCGAGCGCCGGCAGATCCACCTCGCGATGGTCGGCGTCGAGGGCGTCGCGACGCGGAGCGAGGGCGAGGGCATCTTCCGCCAGCTCCTCATCGTCCCGGCGAAGCGGAGCTAGGCGCCTTGGCGAAGCCGAAGACCAGGGCGGAGCGGCTCTTCTCCGCGGCGGTGCTCCGGCGCTCCTTCGAGCTGCAGGAGCCGCAGTACCAGGCGGGCTTCAAGTTCGTCTACGAGGGCGTCCTCCGCGATCTCGACCTCACCGACGACGAGGTCGCGACCTTTCTCGACGGCCACCGGCCCGAGGTCGAGGCGGCCATCGGCCGGAAGGACCGCGGTTAGTCTCCGCGGACGGCCGCGATGGACCGCGCCTTTCACGAGGCCCTGGCGCTCGGGATCGAGCGACTGCGGCTCCCCGTCGACGCCACCGCTCTCGCGCTTCTCGAGCGGTACGCCGACCGGCTCCTCGCCTGGAACCGGAAGGTGAACCTCACCGCAATCACCGACGCGGCGCAGGTCGCGGAGAAGCACCTCGTCGACAGCCTCGCGCTCCTGCCCGCGCTCGGCGGTGCCCGCACGCTGCTCGACGTCGGGAGCGGCGCCGGGATCCCCGGAGTCCCCCTCGCCTGCGCGCGGCGCGATCTCGCCGTCACCTGCTGCGACTCGGTGACGAAGAAGATCGCCTTCGTGAAGGCGGTCGCGGTGGAGCTCGGCGTCGACGTGCGGGGGGTGGTGGCGCGGGCCGAAGGGAAGCCGGAGGACGAGAGGCTTCCGCGCGCCGAGGCGGTCGTCTCGCGGGCGCTCGCAGATCCCGAGCGCTGGGTGCCGCTCGGAGCAGCCTACGTCGCGGAGGGCGGACTGCTCCTCGCGATGCTCGGGCGGGACGCGGACGAGGCCGCCCTCACCGCGCTCGGAGCGGCCCACGGGCTCGCCTTCGCCGGCCTCGACCGGTTCGAGCTGCCGCTGTCCCGGTCGGCCCGGGCGATCGCGCGCTGGCGCAAGCAGTAGACGGCAGGCCGGCTTCCGGTCGCCCCGGGCCTGCGAAGGCCTATCCCCGGGTCCGGTTCGTGGTTCGACCGGCACACCACGAGCGGATCGCGTCGACCGGCGCCTCTTCCCCGCCTGTTCCACGTGGAACACGGCCAGTCGTGGCGGCAGGCATCAGGCTTCCGTCAGCCCCCGAGCGTGGAGAGACCGGTTCGTCCCCGAGCCAGCCGAAGTCCACCGGTGGCGCCGCTCGAGATCCGGGCGCCTCGCCGGGCACCGTGAATTCTGGGACCCCCGTCCGCGCGCTGTTCCACGTGAAACACCGCCTGCCGGAACAGGCGGGCGGGTGGCGCGCGTTCCACGTGGAACATTGCCCCGAGCCCGGGCCCGCAGGCAGCGAACGTTCCACGTGGAACGTCCTGTCAGAGGGATCGGGCATCCTCCGCGCGCTCGCGGCCCGTAGCGGCCGCGGGTCACTCGGAACGGGGTCAAACGGTGCACGACACGTCGGCGGGGGGCTCGCCCCCCATGGAAGTGGAATCCATGAGCCGCATCCTCACCATCGCCAACCAGAAGGGCGGGGTCGGAAAGACCACCACCGCCGTGAACCTCGCCGCCTCGCTCGCGGCCGCCGAGCGGCGCACGCTCCTCATCGACGTCGACCCCCAGGGGAACGCCGGGAGCGCCCTCGGGATCCGCCGCGACGAATCCGAGAAGTCGATCTACGAGGTGCTCCTCGACGACCTCCCGCTCGGCGACGCGGTCCGGAAGACCGAGCTCAAGTTCCTCGATCTCGTTCCGGCGTCCCGCCACCTCGTCGGTGCGGAGCTCGAGCTCGCCGAGATCGACCGCCGCGAGTACCGGCTCAAGCAGGCGGTGGACTCGCTGGCGTCGTCGTACGAGTACGTCGTCATCGACTGCCCGCCCTCGCTCGGCCTCCTCACCCTGAACGGCCTGGTGGCGGCGCAGGGCGTGATGATCCCGCTCCAGTGCGAGTACTACGCGCTCGAGGGGCTCGCCGACGTCCTCAAGACCATCGAGCTCGTCCGCGCGAGCGCGAACCCCGGCCTCAAGGTCGACGGGATCGTCCTCACGATGTTCTCGCCGAACAACCTCTCGAACCAGGTGGCGGACGAGATCCGGAAGACCTTCTCGAAGCAGGTGTTCAACACGGTGATCCCGCGGAACGTCCGCCTCTCGGAGGCGCCGAGCCACGGGAAGCCGATCCTGCTCTACGACGTGTCGTCGAAGGGCTGTCAGAGCTACCTCGAGCTCGCCCGCGAGGTGACGAGCCGGTTCCGGCCGGCGGGAGGTGTCGCGTGACGATGGCCGAGAAGCGGAGGCCCGCGCTGGGCCGCGGGATGGCGGCCCTGCTCTCGAACGCGCCGCCGCCCCCGAGCGCGGCGCCCGTCGCGTCCGTCGCGCCCGCCATCCCCGGGCGGACGCTGCTCTCGCTGCCCATCGAGGCGATCGAGCGGAACCCGGAGCAGCCCCGCAAGCGCTTCGAGGAGCAGAAGCTCGAGGAGCTCGCCGCGTCGATCCGCGAGCACGGGATCGTCGAGCCGATCCTGGTCCGCAAGGACGGCGGCAAGTACCGGATCCTCGCCGGCGAGCGGCGCTGGCGCGCTGCGCAGCGCGCGGGCCTGAAGGAGGTCCCGGCGGTCCTCCGGGAGGCGACGGATCGCGAGGCGTTCGAGCTCGCCCTGGTCGAGAACCTCCAGCGCGCGGACCTGAACGCGATCGAGGAGGCTGAGGCGTACGACGTCCTCCTCTCCGACCACGGCCTGACGCAGGAGGAGATCGCGAAACGTGTCGGGAAGGAGCGCTCGACGGTCGCGAACGCCCTCCGGCTCCTGAAGCTCCCCGAGGAGGTCCGCGAGGCTGTGCGGGGTGGGCAGCTCGACATGGGCCACGCCCGGGCGCTCCTCGGGCTCGAGGACGTCGAGGCGATCCGGAAGGCAGCCCAGCGCGCGGTCCGGGAGGGGCTGTCGGTGCGCGCGACTGAGGCCTTGGTCCGGGGCCTGACCCAGAAGCCGGGGAAGAAGGGGCCGTCGGACGGAACGTCCGATACGCCTGCGATCCGGGACCTTTCGCATCGGCTCCAGCGTCGCCTCGGAGCACGCTGCCGCGTCGTCCCCAAGTCCGCGGTCGCCGGGAAGCTGGAGGTTGAATACACCTCGCTCGACGAACTCGACGGAATACTCGCCAAGATCGGAGCGTAACAGTAGGGTTCGCCGTCCCCAGACCCGGGGACAACGACCCTGGGGCAGTCAACCCCGGAAACCACCTGCGAGGAAGGATGTCCTTCTGGAGCAAGCTGCGGGATGAGGCGCCGAATCCCGGCGCGGACGCACCGGCAGCGCCCACGCCCAAGAAGCCATCTCGGAACGAGGAGCCCATTTCCATGGCGATGCTGAAGCGCGAAGAGCTGACCTCCGTCCCCACTGCCTCGGGCGATCTCAATGCCCTGCTCGGCCGCGGCTCGGAGTTCGAAGGCAAGCTGACGTTCGAAGGGACCGTCCGGATCGACGGCAAGTTCACCGGCAACATCGTGACCAACGACGTGCTGGTCGTCGGCGAGGGTGCCAAGATCTCTGCGGAGATCACCTGCGGCACGATCATCGTTCACGGTGAGATCACCGGGAACGTCCGCGCGAAGAACGCGGTCGAGCTGCATCACCCCGCGAAGATGCGCGGCAACCTCGAGACCCCCTCGCTCATGATCGAGAAGGGCGTGATCTTCGAGGGTCAGTGCAAGATGGAAGGCATGGAGAAGGGCGGGATCGAGAAGGGCGGCGCGTCGAAGCCCGCCCCGGCGCCCGGGCCCGTCGCCGCCGTCAAGTCGTAACGCGACGCGTCAGCGTCTGAATGCGAGAAGAGCGGGCGCCCGCGAGGGTGGCCCGCTCTTTCCTTTCCCGGTTCGGGGTTCACGAACCGCGCAGTCACCGAACGGCGCGCTAGGTGACCTTCACCTGGATCGCGCGCGGCTTCGCCTCGGCCTTCTTCGGCAGGTAGACGTTCAGGATCCCGTTCTTCGACTCGGCCTTGATCTTCTCGGGGTCGACGGTCGACGGGAGCGTGAACGAGCGCGTGAACGTGCCGTACTCGAGCTCTACGCGGTGGTAGTTCTCCCGCTTGTCCTCGCGCTCCAGCTTCCGCTCGCCCCGGAGCGTCAGCACGCCGTTCTCGAACCGGACATCCACGTCCTTCGGCTCGACGCCCGCGAGCTCGAACCGGAGCGTCACCCCGTCCTCGTCCTCGTAGATGTCGCAGGAGGGAGTCCAGCCGACCGACTCACCCGACCGATACAGCCGGTCGTCGAACAGGCGGCCCACCTCGTCCTGCAGCCGAGCCAGATCACGGAAAGGGTCCATTCGGGTCAGCATCGCCATGATTTTCGTCCTCCTTTTCAGCCCAGCGAACGTAAGGCGGGTTCGAGGGGTGTCAAAGACGGCCCCTGGAGCGCGTAAGTCCACGTAAGTCCGAGGGCATCGACCCTTGACCGGTATACCCACACCGTGCTACGGAGCGCGTCCCTTATGATCATGGGTTCCATTGCCCGCCGGTACGCCAAGGCCTTGTTCGCCCTGGCAGTTGAGATGGGTCGAGTCGAGCCGTGGAGCGACGCGCTCCTGGCCCTGAAGCAGGCCGTAGAGAGCTCGCCCGATCTCCGCGACGTTCTGTCCAACCCGGTCTACTCGCGCGAGCAGCGGCGGGCGATCGTCGAGAAGCTCGCGAGCGCGCTCCGCCTCGACGCCGAGCCGTCGAACCTGCTCTTCCTCCTCGGCGACCGGAACCGCCTCGCCTACCTGTCCGGGGTGGTCGACGCCTTCCGCGAGCTGGCCGACCAGCAGCTCGGCCGCGTGCGCGCGAAGGTCACCTCGGCGGTGCCCCTCGACGTCGGCACCGCGCAGGCGATCGCCGACAAGCTGTCGCAGGCCACGAAGGCGAAGGTCCTCCTCGATCGCGCGGTGGACCCGGCCCTCCTCGGCGGCGCCGTCGCTCAGGTCGGCAGCCTCGTCTACGACGGATCGGTCCGCACGCAGCTCGAGGACCTCCGCAAGACCTTGAAGCAGTAGCCCCTCTTCTTCACCAAGCGTTCAACGCAGCAGCCCCGGAGATTCGATCGATGGAAATCCGCGCCGACGAGATCAGCCGCATCATCCGCGAGCAGATCAAGGACTACGGGAAGAAGGTCGACGTCGCCGAGACCGGCACCGTCCTCAGCCAGGCCGACGGCGTGGCCCGCATCTACGGGCTCGCGGGCGCGGCGGCGGGCGAGCTGCTCGAGTTCCCCGGCGGCGTGCGCGGCCTCGTGCTGAACCTCGAGGAGGACAACGTCGGCGCCGCGATCATGGGCGAGTTCTCGCACATCCGCGAGGGCGACCCCGTGAAGCGGACGGGCAAGATCGCTGAGGTGCCGGTCGGCGAGGAGCTGCTCGGCCGCGTGGTCGACGGCCTCGGCAACCCCATCGACGGCCGCGGCCCGATCAACGCGAAGCAGACCCGCAAGATCGAGATCAAGGCCCCCGGCATCGTGAAGCGGAAGTCGGTGCACGAGCCGATGCAGACCGGCCTCAAGGCGATCGACGCGCTCGTTCCGATCGGCCGCGGTCAGCGCGAGCTCATCCTCGGCGACCGCCAGACGGGCAAGACGGCCGTCGCGATCGACACGATCATCAACAACAAGGGCAACAACCTCCACTGCTTCTACGTGGCCATCGGCCAGAAGCAGTCGACGGTCGCCCGCGTCGTCGACACGCTCAAGAAGTACGGCGCGATGGAGTACACCACCGTCATCGCGGCGAACGCGTCCGACCCCGCCCCGATGCAGTACCTCGCGCCGTACACCGGCGTGACGATGGCGGAGTACTTCCGCGATTCCGGCCGGCACGCGCTCATCATCTACGACGACCTCTCCAAGCAGGCCGTCGCGTACCGGCAGCTCTCGCTCCTCCTCCGCCGCCCGCCGGGCCGCGAGGCGTACCCGGGCGACGTGTTCTACCTCCACAGCCGCCTGCTCGAGCGCGCCGCGAAGCTCTCCGACAAGGAGGGCGCCGGGTCGCTCACCGCGCTCCCCATCATCGAGACGCAGGCCGGCGACGTGTCGGCGTACATCCCGACGAACGTCATCTCGATCACCGACGGCCAGATCTTCCTCGAGTCGAACCTCTTCTACCAGGGCGTCCGGCCGGCCATTAACGTCGGCATCTCGGTCTCCCGCGTCGGCGGCTCCGCGCAGATCAAGGCGATGAAGCAGGTCGCGGGCTCCCTCAAGCTCGACCTCGCCCAGTACCGCGAGCTCGCCGCCTTCGCCCAGTTCGGCTCCGACCTCGACAAGTCCACCCAGGAGACGCTCGCTCGCGGCGAGCGGCTCGTCGAGGTGCTCAAGCAGGGCCAGTACCAGCCGATGCCGGTCGAGAAGCAGGTCATCCAGATCTACGCCGCGACGCAGAAGGACGAGAACGGCCAGGGCTGGATCCGCGCGGTCCCGACCGAGCAGGTCGGCCGCTACATGAAGGAGCTCCTCGAGTTCCTCGACGCCCGCCACCCCGCGATCGCGAAGACGCTCGCGGAGAAGAAGGCGCTCGAGGACGGCATCAAGAAGGACCTGGACGGCGCGCTGCGGGAGTTCCGCGGCATCTTCCAGATCGAGGGTTAGCCGCCCGCGGTTCACCGGGAGTCCTCTAGTGCCTTCCCTTCGCGACATCCGAAACCGCATCGGCTCCGTCAAGTCGACGCGGCAGATCACCAAGGCCATGAAGATGGTGTCCGCGGCGAAGCTCCGCCGCGCCCAGGACGCCATCCTGAAGACCCGGCCGTACGCGCTGCTCCTCGAGCAGGCGCTCGGCCGCGTCGCGGCGCGCGCTGCCGCCGACGAGGCGGCGACGCACCCGCTCCTCGCGCCGCGCGTCGAGCGCCGGGCGGAGGTGGTGGTCGTCACGAGCGACCGCGGCCTCGCCGGCGGCTTCAACTCGAACATCTGCCGCCGCGTGCAGCGGTTCCTCGTCGAGAACGGCGACCGCTTCGAGGAGATCGCGCTCGCGACCATCGGCAAGAAGGGCCGCGAGTACTTCAAGGCTCGCAGGATCCACGCGAGGAAGGACTTCCCCGGCGTCACCGCGAACCTCCGCTACGAGCAGGCGGAGGGGATCGCCGTCGAGTACCAGGAGCGCTTCCTCTCGGGCGAGGTGGACGCGGTCTTCCTCGCCTACAACGAGTTCAAGAGCGCCATCTCGCAGAAGCCCGTCGTCGTCCAGCTCCTGCCGATCCAGACCGCCGCCGAGGCGGAGACGACCGGCGCGAGCATCGACTTCAAGTACGAGCCGTCCCGCGAGGCCCTCCTCGCGGACCTGCTCCCGCGCCACGTCGGCATGCAGGTGTGGCGCGCCCTCCTCGAGTCGGCGGCGTCGGAGCACGGCGCGCGCATGAGCGCGATGGAGTCGGCGACGAAGAACGCCGAGGAGATGATCGCGGCCCTCACCCTCCAGTACAACCGCGCGCGCCAGGCCTACGTGACGAAGGAGCTCATGGAGATCGTGAGCGGCGCCGAAGCGCTCAAGTAACGGTCTGAAAGGAAGACATGGCCACCGCTACGAACGTTCAGAACGGCAGGATCACCCAGGTCATCGGCCCCGTGGTCGACGTGGAGTTCCCGGCGGGCGCGCTGCCGGACATCTACACGGCGCTCGCGGTGACGAACCCCGGCGTCGACGAGCGCCAGGACAACCTCATCATCGAGGTCTCTCAGCACCTCGGCGAGAACACCGCGCGCTGCATCGCGATGGACTCGACCGAGGGTCTCGTCCGCGGCATGCCGGTGAAGAACACCGGCGCCCCCATCTCCGTGCCCGTGGGCAAGGAGGTGCTCGGCCGGATCCTGAATGTGGTCGGCGATCCCGTCGACGAGAAGGGCATCGTCGCCGCGACCCGGAAGTTCCCGATCCACCGCGCCGCCCCGACCCTCGTCGAGCAGAACGTGAAGATCGAGGCGTTCGAGACTGGCATCAAGGTCATCGACCTCCTCGCCCCGTACCTCCGCGGCGGCAAGATCGGCCTGTTCGGCGGCGCCGGCGTGGGCAAGACGGTTCTGCTGATGGAGCTCGTGAACAACGTCGCGAAGAAGCGCGGCGGCTTCTCGGTGTTCGCCGGCGTCGGCGAGCGGACGCGCGAGGGGAACGACCTCTACCACGAGATGATCGAGTCGGGCGTCATCAACAAGGACGACCTCTCGAAGAGCCAGTGCGTGCTGGTGTACGGGCAGATGAACGAGCCGCCCGGCGCCCGCGCGCGCGTCGCCCTCTCGGCCCTCGCCATCGCGGAGTACTTCCGCGACGAGGAGAACCGGGACATGCTCCTCTTCATCGACAACATCTTCCGGTTCACGCAGGCCGGCTCCGAGGTGTCCGCCCTCCTCGGCCGCATCCCCTCGGCCGTCGGTTACCAGCCGACGCTCTCGACGGAGATGGGCGAGCTGCAGGAGCGCATCACCTCCACGCAGAAGGGCGCCATCACGTCGGTGCAGGCGATCTACGTGCCCGCCGACGACCTCACCGACCCGGCCCCCGCGACCGCGTTCGCCCACCTCGACGCCACCACCGTGCTCAGCCGCAAGCTGACCGAGATCGGCATCTACCCGGCCGTCGACCCGCTCGACTCCACCTCGCGAATCCTCGACCCGCTCGTCGTCGGCGTCGAGCACTACACGGTCGCCCGCGCGGTCCAGGAGACCCTGCAGCGCTACAAGGACCTCCAGGACATCATCGCCATCCTCGGCATGGACGAGCTCTCCGAGGACGACAAGCTCACGGTCGCGCGCGCCCGCAAGATCCAGCGCTTCCTCTCGCAGCCCTTCACCGTCGCCCAGCAGTTCACCGGCAACCCGGGCAAGTACGTCGAGCTCAAGGACACGATCCGCGGCTTCAAGGAGATCGTGGACGGCAAGCACGACGACCTCCCGGAGCAGGCGTTCTACATGGTCGGCGGCATCGAGGAGGCGGTCGAGAAGGCGAAGAAGCTCGCCGCGGGGTAACCCATGCCGCTCAGCCTCGACATCGTCACGCCGGAGCGACGGGTCCTCTCGGTCACCACCGACGAGGTCCGCGCGCCCGGCGCGCTGGGCGGGTTCGGTATCCGCCTCAACCACGAGCCGTTCATGACCGCGCTCGAGCCGGGCCGGCTCACCTACCTCGAGGGCGGGCGCGAGCACCACTACGCCGTCGGCGGCGGGTTCCTGCAGGTCGCCGACAACAAGGTGATCGTGCTCGCGGACACCGCCGAGGCGGCCGGGGACATCGACGTCTCCCGCGCGCAGAAGGCGTTCGAGGACGCGCAGAACCGGCTCCTCAAGCTCACCGAGCAGGACGAGCACTACGCGACCGAGTCCGCGCGCGTGAAGCGGGCGACCGCCCGGCTCACCGTCGCCGGCAAGTAGCCGTCGGATCGCTTCGCAGAAACGCGGGGAGGGCGCTCCGGTGCCCTCCCCGTCGTCTTTTCCGGGTCCGGGACGGGGCGGCGCCGCCCGCCGCCGGGGCGGACGCTGGCGACGCAACGTGAAAGCGGCGGGCGCGCGGAGCGGGGCCGGGAAACGCGGGGCGTCAGCGTGCAAACACGTTGAAACCAAAGGGAGAAACGGCTAAAAACAACCCCTCGCGCAGGCCCGCTCGTCCAGGCCGTCCCCGCGAGCTCCCACGCGAGATCCCGATGGCCGAAGAGACCACGCCCCCGCCGCCGCCAGACGATGCCGCGCCGCCGCCGCCCGGCGGCGACGGCCACCGCGCGCAGGTCAACATCGAGTACGAGATGCGCAAGTCGTATCTCGACTACTCGATGTCGGTCATCATCGGCCGCGCGCTCCCCGACGTGCGCGACGGCCTGAAGCCCGTGCACCGGCGCGTGCTCTACGCGATGCACACGGAGGGGCTGCACCACAACAAGCGTTACTCGAAGTGCGCCGGCGTCGTCGGCGAGGTGCTGAAGAAGTACCACCCGCACGGCGACGCCTCGGTCTACGACGCGCTCGTCCGCCTCGCCCAGGAGTGGAACCTCCGCTACCCGCTCATCGACGGGCAGGGCAACTTCGGCTCGGTCGACGGCGACCCCGCCGCCGCGTACCGGTACACGGAGTGCCGCCTCGAGCGGCTCGCCGACTTCCTCCTCGCCGACATCGACAAGGAGACCGTCGACTGGGGCCCGAACTTCGACGACTCGACGCTCGAGCCGAAGGTCCTGCCCACCCGCTTCCCGAACCTGCTCGTGAACGGGTCCGCCGGCATCGCCGTCGGCATGGCGACCAACATCCCGCCGCACAACATGGGCGAGGTGATCGACGCGGTCTGCCACCTCATCGACAACCCGAAGGTCACCATCCCCGAGCTGATGCGCTTCATCCCGGGGCCGGACTTCCCGACCTCCGGCATCATCCTCGGCCGCGACGGGATCCGCTCCGCCTACGAGAAGGGGCGCGGCACGATCCAGGTCCGCGCCCGGACGTCGATCGAGGTCCACCCGAAGACCGAGCGCGAGGCGATCGTCGTCACCGAGATCCCCTACCAGGTGAACAAGGCGAAGCTCGTCGAGCACATCGCCGAGCTCGTGCGGGAGAAGAAGGTCGAGGGGATCAGCGACCTGCGCGACGAGTCCTCCCGCGAGGGGATGCGGATCGTCATCGAGCTGAAGCGCGATGCGGTCGCGCAGGTGGTGCTCAACAACCTGTACGCGCACACGCAGATGCAGACCGGCTTCGGCGTGACGCTCCTCGCCATCGACGGCGGGCAGCCGCGGATCCTCACGCTGAAGGAGATGCTCGAGCGCTTCCTCGCGCACCGGCGCGACGTGGTGACCCGGCGGACGCGCTACGAGCTCCGCAAGGCGCGGGAGCGCGAGCACATCCTCCTCGGGCTCCAGATCGCGCTCGATCACATCGACGAGATCATCGAGCTCATCAAGAAGGCGAAGGACCGCGACATCGCGCGCGACGGCCTCATGACGCGGTTCGCGCTCTCCGAGATCCAGGCGAAGGCGATCCTGGAGATGCAGCTCCAGCGCCTCACCGGCCTCGAGCGGCAGAAGATCCTGGACGAGCTCGCCGAGGTGCAGAAGCTCATCACCCGCCTCAAGGAGATCCTCGCGTCCGAGAAGGTCCTCATGGACGTGATCGTCGGCGAGCTGAAGGAGGTCCGGCAGCTCTTCGCCGACGAGCGCCGCACGGAGATCCAGGGCGAGTCCGACGACCTCTCCACCGAGGACCTCATCGCCGAGGAGGAGATGGTGGTCACCGTCTCGCACCTCGGCTACGTGAAGCGGAACCCCGTGTCGCTCTACCGCGCCCAGAAGCGTGGCGGTCGCGGCCGGACCGGGGCCGCCACGCGCGACGAGGACTTCCTCGAGAGCCTCTTCGTCGCGTCGACGCACAGCTACCTGCTCGTCTTCTCCGACAAGGGGAAGGTGTACTGGCTCAAGGTGCACGAGGTCCCGCAGGCGGGCCGGACCGCCAAGGGGAAGCCGATCGTGAACCTCGTCCAGCTCGCGCCCGGCGAGAAGGTCGCGGCGATCCTGCCGGTGCGCCGGCTCCCCGAGCCGCCCTCGTCCTCGGACGACGGCGCCGAGGCGACCGACGGCGAGGAGAAGGCGGAGGCGGCGCCGGGGACGGACGCGTTCGTCTTCATGGTGACGCGCAAGGGCATCATCAAGCGGACGCGCCTCGACCAGTTCGCGCGCCCGCGCGGCGCCGGGATCATCGCCCTCGGGATCGAGGAGGGCGACGAGCTCATCGCCGCCCGGATCACCGACGGGACCAGCCACATCCTCCTCTCCACCGCGCAGGGCATGGCGATCCGGTTCGAGGAGTCGGACGTCCGAGTGATGGGGCGGACCGCCTACGGCGTGAAGGGCGTCACCCTCGAGGCGGGCGACGCGGTCGTCGCCGGCGAGGCCATCGCGCTCCCGAAGGAGGGCGAGGCGGCGCCGACCATCCTCACCGTCACGCAGAACGGCTACGGCAAGCGCACCGAGCTCGCCGAGTACCGGGTGCAGACCCGCGGCGGGAAGGGGATCATCACCATCAAGACCACCGAGCGGAACGGGCCGGTGGTCGCCGCGGCGACGGTCACCGACGCCGAGGAGGTGATGCTCATCACCAACAAGGGCATGCTGATCCGCATGCCGGCGAAGGGGATCAGCGTCATCGGCCGGAACACGCAGGGCGTCCGGCTCATCACGGTGGAGTCGAAGGACGAGCAGGTCGTCGGCGTCGCCCGGGTGGCGGAGACCACCGCGGAGGCGGAGGCGGCCGGCGTGCGCGAGGCGCCGGAGGGCGCCGCGCCCGTCGAGACCGCGCCGGAGGACGGCGAGCAGGCCGAGACCGCGCCGGAGGACGGCAGCGAGGGCGACGGAGGCGAGGGGCCGGAGGAGCAGGGTTGATCCGTCTCTCCCGCCGCGCGCGCGGGGCCGGGGTCGCGCTCGGCCTCGCGCTCGCCCTCGGCCTCGTCGCGTGCAGCTCGAGCGAGGGTCGGCTCGAGGCCGCGAACGCGCTCCGTCACAAGGGCGAGAAGAAGGACGCGCTCGAGGGGTACAAGGCGCTCCTCGCCGATCTGGGCGAGGGGCCGCTCGCGGGCACCGACGCGGCCGTCCGCTGGAAGGCGCTCCGGTACGCGGGCGACGTCTCGTACCTCGAGCTCGGCGACTACTCCGGCGCGATGGCCTACTACCGCCGCCTCGTCTCGCTCTACCCCGGCACGAAGGAGGCGCACGAGGCGCGGGTGATCATCGGCGAGATCCTCCGCGATCGCTTCAACGACCGGCTCGGCGCCATCGCGCAGTGGGCGGACGTCGCGCAGTCCGACGCGCCGGACGCGCCGAAGTACCAGCTCGAGATCGCCCGCGCGTACCTCGAGCTGCACCGGTACGACCAGGTGCGGGCGGAGGCGCGGAGGCTGCGGGAGCGGTGGCCGAACCACGAGCTCGCCGACGAGGCGCAGCTCCTCATCGGCCAGGCGCTCGCCCTGGACAAGCGCGACGACGAGGCGCTCGGCGCGCTCCAGGCGCTGCTCGAGCGCCGGCCGCGGCCCGACGTCGCGGCGCGCGCCTTCGAGGCGGAGGCCCACATCTGCGCGCAGCGCGGCGAGCTCGACCGCGCCCTCGAGCTATACGCGCAGGCCCTCCCGACCCACCCGAACCCGGACTCCGTGCGGACCGCCATCGAGGCGGTCCGCGACCGCCGCGAGCGGGCGAAGATCGCGCGGCCCGGCCGCACCGATGCGTTCAAATGACGAAGATCCCGTTCGCCCCGAGCCTGTCGAAGGGCCCGGCGCTCGCGCTCGTGGTTCGACAGGCTCACCACGAGTGGCAGCCGCGATGAGCAGAGGAGAGACGAGATGAAGACCGAACTGTCCGAGAAGCTGTTCGCGAAGGCGAAGGACCTCTTTCCCGGCGGCGTGAACAGCCCCGTGCGCGCGTTCAAGGGCGTGGGCGGCACGCCCCGCTTCATCGCGCGCGGGAAGGGCAGCCACATCTTCGACGTCGACGGGAACGACTACGTCGACTACGTGCTCTCCTGGGGCCCGCTCATCGTCGGCCACTGTCACCACGAGGTGATGCGCGAGGTGCAGGACGCGATGAAGGACGGCTCGTCGTTCGGCGCGCCGTCGCCGCGCGAGATCCAGCTCGCCGAGCTCGTCCGCGAGCGTATGCCCTGGGTGGAGAAGATGCGGTTCTGCTCGTCGGGCACCGAGGCGACCACCGCCGCGATCCGTGTCGCCCGTGGGTTCACCGGTCGCGACGACATCCTCAAGTTCGACGGCTGCTACCACGGCGCGGGAGATCCGCTCCTCGTGAAGGCCGGCTCCGGCGTCGAGACGCTCGGCCTGCCGGACTCGCCCGGCGTGCCGGCGGACCTCGCCCGCCACACCCTCACCCTCCCGTTCAACGACCTCGCCGCGGTGGAGAAGCTCTTCGCCGAGCGCGGCGGAAAGATCGCGGCGATCATCGTCGAGCCGATCGTCGGGAACATGGGCGTGCTCGTCCCGAGGGCGGGCTACCTCGAGGGGCTCCTCGCCACGTGCCGCAAGCACGGCGCGCTCCTCATCATCGACGAGGTGATGACCGGCTTCCGCGTCTCCTCGGGCGGCGCGTGCGGCCTCTACGGGATCCGGCCGGACCTCGTGACGTTCGGGAAGGTGATCGGCGCGGGGCTCCCGGTGGGCGCGTTCGGCGGCCGCGCCGACGTGATGGACCGGGTCGCGCCGGCCGGGCCCATCTACCAGGCGGGCACGCTGTCCGGGAACCCGATGGCGATGGCGGCCGGCTTCTCCTCGCTCCGGCTCATGACGCCCGCCGCCTACGAGAAGCTCGAGCGGACCTCGGCGGCGCTCGCCGAGGGGCTCGCCAGGGCCGCCGCCGCGGAGAAGGTGCCGGTGCAGGTGAACCGGGTCGGCTCGATGCTCACGGTGTTCTTCTCCGAGAAGCCGGTCTTCGACGCGGCGAGCGCCCGCGCGTGCAACACGAAGCGGTTCGCGGCCTGGTACCACGCGCTCCTCGAGGGCGGCGTCTACTTCCCGCCGTCGCAGTTCGAGGCCGCGTTCCTCTCGACCGCCCACACGGACACCGACGTGGAGCACACGCTCGCGGCGGCGCGGACCGCGTTCGCCGCGGCAGCGAAGGTGGCGTAACCCTCCCGTGAGCGCGTCCCCCTTCGCCGACCGCTTCGCGCCGTCCGAGGGGATCGCCTACCTCGACGCCGCGAGCCAGGGGCCCATCCCCCTCGCGGCGTCGCGGGCCGGCCGGGACGCGCTCCGGCTCAAGGAGCAGCCGTGGCGGATCACGAGCGCCACCTACGTCTCGGCGGTCGCCGAGGCGCGCGCGCTCGCCGCGCGGCTGCTCGGGGCGCGCGAGGAGGCCGTCGCGCTCGTCACCGGGGCCGGCCAGATCGTGAACGTCGCCGCGCGCGGGCTCGATCTCGGCGAGGGCGACGAGGTCCTGCTCGCCCGGCACGAGTTCCCGTCGAACGACTTCCCCTGGCGCTGGCTCGCCCGGCGCGGTGTGCGGATCCGGGTGGCGGAGCCGGATCACCCGGTCGGCGCGGTGTCGCCGGAGCGCCTCGCCGCCGAGGTCGGGCCGCGGACGAGGGTGGTCGCGTTCGCGCACGTCTCCTTCCTGCACGGCGGGCGCATCGATCCCGGCCCGGTGGTCGAGGCGGCGCGGAGGGTCGGCGCGCTCACCGTCGTGGACGGCTCGCAGGCGGCGGGTGCCCTGCCCTTCGACTTCGGGGCGTCCGGGATCGACGTCTACGCGGCGAGCGGCTACAAGTTCCTGCTCGGTCCGTACGGCACCGGGCTCGGGCTCTTCTCGCCGCTCGCGCTCGACCGGCTCCACGTCGGCGACGTGAACTGGTGGTCGGTCGTCGGCGCCGAGGACTTCAACCACCTCCCCGCCGGGATCGAGCTCCGGCCCGGGGCGCAGCGCTACGACGCCCACGAGACCGCCGCGTTCTTCAACCTGCTCCCGCTCGCCGAGTCCCTCCGGTTCCTGCTCGAGGTGACGCCGGCGGCCGTGTCGGCGCACGCCCGCGCTCTCGGCGACCGCCTCCTCGCCCGGCTGCCGGCAGGGTGGGAGGCCGCGTCGCCGCTCGAGCCGGGCGCGCGCTCCCACATCCTCTGCGTGCGCGCCGCCACCCCGGCGCTCACCGCCGCGGCCCACGACGCGCTCCGGGAGGCGAAGGTCGCGACCGCGCTCCGGGGAGACCGGATCCGCGTCTCTCCGCACCTTTACAGCTCAGCCGAGGACGTCGACCGGCTCGTCGCTGCGCTCCCGGCGCGAAGGTGACCGGCGCGGCTCGGCCGGGGGTGTAGGGCATTGACGTCACAGAGCGCGCCTGCTATACGGGCGTGCCTTTCTTCTCGTCTCAAGCCCCGGAAACCCGGACCGAATTGGGCAGGATGGTCATCCGGGCGCAGGGCCGAAGGCGAGAGCAGGCGGAGGTGGTTCTTGGGTCCGAGCGATCGAGAGCGCCGGACACGGGACGACGAGCAGGGCCTCTCGAACCTTGCGATCGGATACCGCAAGGCGGCGCCGTATCTCGGAGCGGCCTACACGCTGGTCGCCTCCATCGTCGTCTTCGCCGGCGCCGGGTACTGGCTGGACAAGAAGATGGGCAACAAGACGCCCTGGTTCACGCTGGTGGGCGCCCTGGCCGGCATCACCGGTGGGTTGATCAGCTTCCTGAGGCTGGCCCTCAGGATGGGGAAAAAGTGAAGCACCAGACGGTCGCCGCCCTCACCGCCCTCGCCTTCGTCGCGATCGCCCTGCTCACGGGCGCGCACCGGCGCGGCGCGGTCATCGGCGCGACGATCTCGGGGCTCACCGGCGTCGGCTCGATCTTCGCGATGGGCCGGTTCGCGCGCGGCGGCGGCAAGGTCGTCCAGCGCGCCCTCGCGGTGATGGCGATCGCCTTCCTCCTCCGGATCCTCCTCGTCGGCCTCGGGACCTTCGCGGTCGTCCACGCGGGCGAGAGCGTCGTCGGCTTCGTCGCCGCCTTCTTCATCCCTTACTTCGTCTTCAGCGCCATCGAGGGCGCGTACGTCAACACCCTCAGCCGAGGAACGGGTCCGACCGCATGACCGCCGCCACGCTCGTCACGCTCGCCTTGAGCCTCACCCTCTCGCAGCACGAGGGCCACGCGACCCCGGCCGCCGGCCAGGAGGCCGCGCCCGCCGCGGAGCATTCCGCCGCCGCGCCGCAGCACGACGCCGAGGCCGCCGCCGGCGCCCCCCAGGAGCACGGGGCCGAGGCGCACGCCGCGGCCGGCGAGGGCGAGCACGCCGGCGCCGCCGAGCACGACGAGAGCATCGGCGCGGTGATGCTCCACCACGTCTCGGACAACTACGTCCTCGAGTACCCCGGCGTCTGCCACGGCGGCTTCCGGTGGAACTGCGAGGTCGACATGCGCGAGGTCTTCGGCGACAAGCTGAAGTTCGGCGCGCTCGACATGACGCCGACGAAGCACGTCGTGATGATGTGGATCGCCTCGCTGCTCCTCCTCGTCGTGGTGCTCGCGGCGGTCCGGAAGAAGAGCGTCGTCCCGCGCGGCCTCTACAACTTCATCGAGGTCCTGGTCGCGTTCGTCCGGAACGAGATCGCCGTGAAGAACATCGGCGAGAAGGACGCGGACCGCTTCACGCCGTACCTCGTCACCGCCTTCTTCTTCATCCTCTTCCTGAACCTCTTCGGCCTCCTGCCGTTCGCCGCCACCGCCACCGCGAACATCTCGGTGACGGTCATGATGGCGATCTTCACCTGGGTCATCACCCAGTACGCGCAGATCAAGGCCCAGGGGATCGGCGGCTACTTCGCCCACCTGACCGGCGGCGTGCCGAAGTCGCTCTTCCCGCTCTGGTTCATCATGATCCCGGTCGAGTTCCTCGGCCTGTTCACGAAGCCCTTCGCCCTCACCGTGCGACTCTTCGCGAACATGGTGGCCGGGCACTTCGTCATCCTCGCCCTCCTCGGCCTCATCTTCGTGATCTCGCCGTGGGTGGCATTCGGCGCGGTGCCGATGGCGCTCTCGATCTTCATGCTCGAGCTCTTCGTCGCCTTCGTGCAGGCGTACATCTTCACCATGCTCTCGTCCCTCTTCATCGGCTCGGTCGTCGCCACCCACGGCCACGAGGAGCACGGGCACGAGGGGCACGAGGAGCACCAGCACGGTTCTCACGTGGCCGGGGCGTCCCCGGGCCATGGGTAGTCGAGCGCAGCACGCGCCCCGGGAACTCGCGGCCCGGCCAATCCCGCACCCGCTGAACGATCAGGAGTAGTGAAATGACCTCGACCGCTCTCGCCTTCCTCTCCGCCGGCTTCGGCGCCGGCCTCGCCGTCCTCGGCGCCGGCCTCGGCATCGGCAAGCTCGCCGCCGCCGCGATGGAGGGCTCCGCCCGCCAGCCGACCGCCGCCGGCGACATCCGCACCTCGATGATCATCGCCGCCGCCCTCATCGAGGGCGCGACGCTCTTCGCGATCGTCGTGTGCCTCCTCCTCGGCCTCAAGGCGTAGCTTCATCCCGGATCGCCCCCGCTTCCTCGGTTGGGAGCGGGGGCACCCCGGGCCTGCCTCACCTGAACCGCTAGAGACGGAGCTCTTCGAATGGCCTCGTTCGCGACCGTGATGCCGGTCTTCGCCGCCGGCGGGATCACCTCCATCAACCCCGGCCTCACGCTCTGGACGGGAATCACCTTCCTGCTCCTCCTCCTGGTCCTGGCGAAGTTCGCCTGGGGCCCGATCGTGAAGCAGCTCGCCGATCGCGAGCGCTCCATCCGCGAGGCGATCGACTCGGCCAAGAAGGAGCGGGCCGAGGCCGAGAAGCTCATGCTCGCGCAGAAGGACGCCCTCGCCCAGGCGCAGCGCGAGGCGGCGGAGCTCGCCCGCCGGAACCAGGCGGAGGTGGAGACGCTCCGGCAGGAGCTCACCGCCCGGGCCCGCAAGGAGGCGGACGATCTCGTCGCCGACGCGCGCCGGCAGATCACCGAGGAGATCTCGAAGGCGAGGGCCGAGCTCAAGGCTCAGGTCGTCGACCTCGCCATCGACGCCGCGGCCCGCCTCGTGAAGGCGAACCTCGACGAGAAGTCGCAGCGCGCGCTGGTCGAGGAGTACATCGCGCAGCTCCCCACGAACCGCGCCGCCTAGGGCGGCCGGTCCACCGGCAAGAGCGCGCTCCGGCTGGCCCCGCGGCCGCCGGAGCGCTTTCGTTTTTCGCGGGTTATCCAGGAACGCGTCATGGGTCTCTCCATCGGCATCGTCGGGCTCCCCAACGTGGGGAAGTCCACCCTCTTCAACGCGCTCCTCGGCGCCGCGCAGGCGGCGGCGGCGAACTATCCGTTCTGCACGATCGAGCCGAACGTAGGCGTGGTGCCCGTGCCGGACGCCCGGCTCGAGGCGCTCGCCGCGCTCTTCAAGCCGAAGAAGAAGACGCCGACCACCCTCGAGTTCGTGGACATCGCCGGCCTCGTCGCCGGCGCCTCGAAGGGCGAGGGGCTCGGGAACCAGTTCCTCGCGAACATCCGCGAGGTCGACGCGATCGCCCACGTCCTCCGCTGCTTCGAGGACCCGGACGTCGTGCACGTCGCGGGGAAGGTCGACCCGAGGGGCGACCGCGACGTGGTCGAGACCGAGCTCATGCTGAAGGACCTCGACTCCGTCGAGAAGAAGCGCGACCGCTCGCTCAAGAACTCGAAGGCGGCGGGGAAGCCCGGCGAGCAGGCGAAGCACGAGGTGGTCGTCCTCGACAAGGTGAAGGCGGGGCTCGAAGCGGGCACGCCGGTGCGGATGCAGAAGCTCTCCGACGAGGAGAAGGCCGTCGTCCGGGACCTGTTCCTCCTCACCTCGAAGCCGGTCCTCTACATCGCGAACGTGGACGAGTCGCAGCTCGGCAAGGAGTCCTCCGACCCGAGCATCCTCGCGGTGAAGGCGCTCGCCGAGGCGGAGGGCGCGCCGATGGTGGAGATCTCCGGGAAGGTCGAGTCGGAGCTCGTCGCGCTCGCGGAGAGCGAGCGGGAGGAGTACCTGAAGTCCCTCGGGCTCGAGGAGCCCGGCCTCGACCGGCTCGTGCACGCCGGTTACCGGCTGCTCGGGCTCATCACCTTCCTCACCGCCGGCGAGGACGAGTGCCGCGCCTGGACGGTCCGGAAGGGCTCGACCGCGCCGCAGGCGGCGGGCGTCATTCACACCGACTTCGAGAAGGGCTTCATCAAGGCCGAGGTGATCCGGATCGAGGATCTCCTCGAGCTCAGGACCGAGGCGGCCTGCCGGGAGAAGGGCAAGCTCCGGATCGAGGGCAAGGAGTACGTCGTCCAGGACGGCGACGTGATGCACTTCCGGTTCAATGTCTGACGGGGGCTGCGCCCCCGCCCCGCCGGCAAGGCCGTCGGGGCCCCACCCCTGCTACGCGGGGCCCGTGACCTCGCGCGGCCCGCTTCGCGGGCTGCGCGCGAGGTCCCCGCGCGGAGGGGTTCCACCCCTCCTCCACCCGGCTTGCCGCTGGCCGGCCGCGGACGCGGGCGTACCCCCGCGATCCGCATCGCGTGACCGGTGGCGGTACGTCGCGCTCACCTTCGACCGCTCGCTTCCGGCGGATACAGGAAGGCGAGGACGTCTGCGACCGTGGCGCGCCAGTGGCCCCACGAGTGCCCGTCGTGCACCTCACGGTAGCTGACCTCCGCCCCGCTCTCCTCGAACGCGTGGCGGAGCGCGCGCGCGTCTCGCAGGAACTGCTCCTCGTACGTCCCGACGTCGATGGCGACCCTGCATCCCGGCCTCTTCGCGCCGGCGATCGCGGCCGGTAGCCAGGCCTGCGGCCCGAGGCTCGGACTCTGGATCCCGGCGAGCGGGAAGCGGTCCGGGTACCGGTACGTCATGAACGCGGCGAGGAACCCGCCGAGCGACGTGCCGAGGATTCCGCGGCGCGCCGGGTCGATGCGGAGCCGCGCCTCGACGATGGGGGCGAGCTCGTCGACGAGGAACGTGCAGAACCGGCAGGCCTCGATCGGGGTCCCGGGCGCTCGCGCGTTCGGGACGAGCTCCTCGTCACGGCGATTCCTCGCGTGGGCTGCGTCCCACGGATCGACGAACACGACCACCACCGGCGCGATGCGCCCCTCCGCGACGAGGTTGTCGAGCGCGGTGGAGAGGCCGCCCATGGCCTCGTGCCAGTAGTCCGAGCCGTCGGTGACGTACAGGATGGGCAGCACCGCGCCGGCGGTACGGGCGGGGACGTAGACGCGGACGTTCACGGAGTATCCGAGGCTCTTGCTGTGGATCGCCTCCGCGGGCGGGAAGGCGCCGCGCGGCACGCCCGGCCTCCAGACTGCGTGCGCCGGCGGCTTCCACCCCGGCATCCGGAGCTCGGAGTTGGGGCCGTACCCGCCGAGCTGCTGGAACGGATTCAGCGGATCGACGCGCCACGTCTCGCGGGTCTCGACGATCTTGTAGTCGAGGCGGGCGTCCCGGTCGAAGGTCCGGCGGAACGTCCAGATCTCGCTCGCGCCGATCTTTCGTCCCCGAGCGCTCGGCGCGGAGCTCCAGCCCGTGAAGTCGCCGCGCCACTCGACCCGGTCCGCGTTGCTCCGGTGGAAGAAGATGGCGGTGTCGCCGAAGACGAGGGGCATGCGGCCGCAGGCGCGAACGCGCGCCCAGAACGGCTCGACGGGGCCGCCGCGCTCCAGCTGAGCGACGGCAACGTCGAGCGCGGCGAGCGAAGGAAAGCACGCCGGAGCCGAGGATCGAGCGGGCGCGGCGGCCAGGACGGTCGCCACGATCGCGAGCGAGAGGGGCGTGATCAAGCGCGACCTTCCGGGGCGACGGGGATGCGCTGCACTGCGACCGTGGCACGCGCGCTCGACCCCGGCAACGCACCGGGCGGGGGTGTCGCAGCAGCGCGGGGACCGGACCGATCCCCGGGGCAGTCGTTCATGCGGCCCGGGGGTCGCCCCTCGATCGTGGAGGGGCGTCCTGCGAGCGTCCTACCTACAGCACCTTCGCGGTCCCGAGCTCGCACTCAGACGTCACTCGAGGACCCGCTCCGCGACATGAGCAGCACGCATGAATCCGCGTGGGGGAGAGGGAAGACGTCAGGATGAGCTTGGGCTCGCGGCCGGGAGCGGCGCAGGCACGAGCGGGCGACTCGTCACCGGTACGACGCGGGAGCGCCGACGCGTCAGGCGCGGTTCACGGATCGTCGAGCCACAGGAGTCGGCTCTCGGGCCACGTCGCCGGCGTCCAGCCTGGGTCCACCGCCGAGTTGCCACGGGAGCCACAGGGCAAAGCCCTCGGGTTCGCGTTCAGGATTCCGCAGAGCCCGACCAGCTGCCACATCGAGAGCGCGCCGTAGCGGCGCCAGGCTCGCGCGTATCGCTGCGCCCCGGCGCTCCGTCGGTAGGCGCGATCACCGCCGCGCGGTACGCCCCGCCCGGACGCCCGCGATCCGCGCCGCGAGCCTGAGCGCCGCGATCATCGACGCCGCGCTCGCGACGTTCTCTCCCGCGATGTCGTACGCGACGCCGTGATCCGGGCTCGTCCGCACGATGGGGAGCCCGAGCGTCACGTTCACCGCCGGATCGCCGCCCACCGCGTCGAGGAGCTTCACCGGGATGAGGCCCTGGTCGTGGTAGAGCGCGACCACCGCGTCGAACTCGCCGAGCGCTGCGCGGAAGAAGATCGAGTCCGCCGGGAACGGGCCGGCCGCCGGGGCGCCGGCGCGGGCCGCCGCCGCGAGCGCGGGCCGGAGCAGCCGGTCCTCCTCGTCGCCGAACTGGCCCTCCTCGCCGGCGTGCGGGTTCAAGGCCGCGAGGGCGAGGCGGGGGCGCGCGAGGCCGAGGTCGTCCTTGAGCGCGCGGTGCGTGATCGCGAGGGTCTCGACGATGCGCGCCTCGGTGATCGCGCGGCGGAGGCCCGCGAACGCCACGTGGTTCGTCACGAGCGCGATCCTGAGCTTCTCGCCGGCGAGCATCATCACCGAGCGGCGGACGCCGCAGCGGGCCTCGAGCCACTCGGTGTGCCCGACGAAGCCCGGGAGGGCGCGGGCGATCTGCGCCTTCGACACCGGCGCGGTGCAGAGCGCGGCGGCGCCGCCGCTCCGGACGCACTCGAACGCCGCCTCGAGGTAGGCGAGCTGGGCGGCGCCCGCCTCGGGGGCCGGCCTCCCGGGGCGGATCGCGCCCTTCGGGAGGCGCGTCACCGCGACCCGCGCGCCGCTGGCGGGCAGGTCCTCGCCGAGGGCGACGAGCGGGAGGTCGAGGTGGCCGAGGTCGCGCTCGAGGACGCGCGCGTCGCCGAAGACGAGCGGCGAGAGCCCGCCCGTGAGCGCGGCGATGGCCTTCGCGGTCACCTCCGGACCGACGCCGGAGGGATCGCCGAGGGAGATCGCGATGCGGGGAGCGGGCGACGTGGCGCGGGCGCGACGGCGCGAGGGCGAGACCGACGGCTTGGCAGGGGTGCGCGAGAAGGTTGGCATCCGGTCGCCCTGAGCGTAGCGGCGCGGCGCGCCGCGGAGTCGAAGGGCGCCCCTCGACTTCGCCTGCCCTGAGCGTAGGCGCGAAGCGCCGGAGCCGAAGGGCTCGGGGCGACTGGGTGAGCTCTGGTGCCGCTGGCTCACCGCGTCCTGCTTCACTGCTTCAGCTCGGGGATCTTCACGTCGATGAGCGCGTCGCGGCGGAGCTCGGCGACGTACTGCTTGCGGTAGCTCTCGCCCTGCTCCTCGAGCAGGCGCGCCCGGATCTCGTCCTTGGCCTCCTCGAAGGTCTTCCCGCCGCCGCGGCGCCGCTCCTCGGCCTTGAGGATGTGGAAGCCGGGGCCGAACCGGACGAGATCCGAGACCTGGCCGGCCTTGAGCGCGAACGCCTTCTCCTCGAGGACGCGGTCGAGGGTGCCGCGGCGGACCCAGCCGAGGTCGCCGCCGTCCTCGGCGGCCGGCCCCTTCGAGACCTGCTTCGCGACCTTCGCGAAGTCCTCGCCGGCCTTGAGGCGCTGCACGATCCGCTGCCCCTCCGCCTGGACCTTCGCGAGGTCGGCGTCGGAGCCGCCCGCGATGGGCAGGAAGATGTGCCGGACGTGGACCTCCTCCTCGCCCTGGAACTCCTGCGGATGTGACTGGTAGTAATTCCGGAGGTCCTCGTCGGAGGCCTTCACCTTGCTGCCCACCTTGTACTGGAGCAGCGCGAAGTTCTGGAGCTGCGCGCGGATCTGGGCGCGGAAGGTCTGCAGGTCGAGCCCCTCCTGCTTGAGCGCCTCCTGGAAGGCGGCCTCGTCGAAGTTGTTCCGCTTCTTGATGTCCTCGAGCTGCGCGTCCACCTGCGCGTCGGTGATCTCGAGGTCGAGGTCCTTGGCCTGCGCCTGGAAGAGCTTGTCCGCGACCACCTGGTCGAAGGCCTTCCGGAGCACCTCGGCGATCGCCTCGTCGCGGGCCTTCCCGGGGGCGAGCTTCGTCGCTTGCTCGTAGGCCGGGCCGGAGCGGCGGATGAGCTCGATGAGGGTCACGACCTCGCCGTTCACGGTCGCGGCGACGCGATCGACGGTGAGGCGGTTCGCGGGACGGGCCGCGGCCGCCGGCGCGGCGGGCGGCTGCGGCGCGGCGGCGAGGGCGAGGAGAGCGAGCGGAAGCGAGAGGGTCACGGGGTCACCGCGGCGAGGGTCTTCTCGTCGATCGTGATCTTGGCGCGCTTGCGGAGCGCGTCCACGTACTCGGCCTGCGCCTGGGTCCGCTTGTCGCGTCCGAGCTTCTCCATGATCACGGGCCGGGCCTGGTCGAGGGTGCGCCGCTGCGCGGGCTTCTTCTCGACGACCTTGAAGACGTGGAAGCCGTAGGGCGAGGGGGTCACGTCGGAGATGGCGTTCAGGGGGAGCGTGAAGCAGACGTCGAAGACCTCGGGGAACCCGGAGCCCTTGCCGATGAAGCCCAGATCGCCGCCGTTCTTGCCTTCCGGCCCGATGGAGGACTTCTTGGCGACCTCGGCGAACGTCTGGGGGTGCATGCGCAGGCGATCCCGGATCTGCTGCGCCTCGTCCTTCGTCGCCACCACGATCTGGAGCACGCGGACCTTCTCGGGCTCCTGGAACTCGGCGGAGTGGTCGGCGTAGTACCGCTCGACCTCGGCGTCGACGACCTGGACCTGCGGGAAGACCTCCTGCTCGAAGAGCCGCTCGAGGGTGAGCTGCTCCTTGAGGCGATTCTTGAGCTCGGCCTGGCTGAGGCGCTCCTGCGCGAGGAGATCCTCGAAGTGGCTGCCGGGGTACTCGGCGCGCAGCCGGAGGAACGCGCGCTCGACCTGGTCCTGGCCGACGACGATGGACCGGGCGCGCGCCTGCTGGAGCAGGAGCGCCCGGTCCACGAGATCGTCGAGGACGCGCTTGCGGAGCACGTCGCCCTGCACCTGCGCCCCACCCTCGGCGCCCGCCTGCGCGTCGCGGAGCTCGCGCGCGAGGGCGTCGGCCGGGATCGGCTCGCCGTTCACCACCGCGACCGTCTTCGGAGGAGGGGCGCCCGGGGCGCTCCCTCCGCCGCACCTTCCGCAGCCACTCGCGAGGGCGGCGGCGAGGATGAGGGGCAGGAGCTTCACGCGCTACTTCGCGGCCGGGGCGGGCGGCGGCTGGGACGGCGCCACCATCGGGCCACCCATGCCGTGACCGGCGGGCATCCCACCGCCCATCATGCCGGGCATGCCGGGCATGCCGGCCGGAGCGGCCGCCACCTCGACGCCCTCGAGCACCTTCTCGTCGACCTGGACGTTCGCCTGGTCGCGGAGCTTCTTCAGGTACTCGTCGAACTCCTTCGTCTTCTTCTCGCGCGTGAGCTTGTTCGCGATCTGGGCCTTCACCTGCTCGAAGGTCCGGTTCATCTCCTCCTGCTGCCCGGTCACCTTCGCGATGTACAGGCCCGCCTTCGTCTCGACGACCGGCGTGGTGTCGCCCGGCTTCGCGGCGAACACGGCGTCCGCGAGCTCCTTGCCGTACGCCTTCTCGAGCTCGTCCTGGCTCTTGAAGTTGAGGTCGCCCGCGGTCGCCTTCGAGGCGGCGTCCTCGGAGAACTCGTTCACGATCTGGGTGAAGGCGAGGGTGTTCTTCTTCTCCTCGACCTTGAGCTTGGCGAGCGCCTTCTTCGCGAGCTCCTTCTTCTTCGCGCGCTCCGGCGTACCCTCCGGCGCGTTGAAGATGACGGCGGCGACGCGGACCTTCTTCGGGCGGAAGTAGTCGGCCTTGTGCTGGTCGTAGTAGGCCTGCAGCTCGGAGTCGGGCAGCTGGGCGCCGGCCGGATCCTGGAAGCTCTTCTGCACGAGCTTCTGGACCATGATCTTCTTCATCGTGAGCTGGACGTCCGGGTCGTTCTGGAGGCCCTGCTTCTCCGCCTCGCGGGCGAGCACCTCGAAGCGGATCAGGCTGTCGAGGAACTCCTTCTTCCGGTCGAGGCTCGAGTAGCGGGCCCGGATGAACGGCGACTGCTCGTCGAGGCGGGCCTTGAACTCGTCCGCGGTGATCGTGATGCCGTTGCCCTTGGCGACCGCGGGACCGGTCTTGCGCGGGCCGCTCTGGGGGTTGCAGGCGGCGATCGCCGACGCGGCGACACCGAGGAGGGCGAAGCGACGCAGCATGGGGGACGTGCTCCTTTGCGAGGGCGTGAGAGACCTGGCGTGCGAACGCGCGGACCGGTGCCCTTGTTCCGCCGAGCGCGGTCCGTCGAACCGTCCGGGCCCGAGAAAAGAGCACGGAATGACCCGGGGATCAAGGACTCGGGCCCCCGCCCGGACTCCCGCCAAGATGCGAGGCCGGCTGGGTTCGGACGCGGTGCGGCGAGGTACCGCAAGCGCCGCTCGCGGTGAGCCGTTCGCGCGGCGAACGGCGTCGTTCCCCCGGGTCCGTCGAAGGGTCCGGGCTACCGGAGGAACGTCACTCCGGGCGCGCGCACCGGGCGAGCTCGGCGAGCACCGTCCGGGCCGCCTGGAGGAGCTCCCGCCCGGACGCCGCCTCCTGCGCCGGGGTGGCCGGCGTCGGCGGCGCGACCTTGGCGACGGGCCGCTTCCCGGCAGTCCCCTTCGCGCCCTTCGCCGGCTTCGCGGCCGGCTTCGGCGGCGGCGCGACGAGCTGCGCCACGAGCTTCATGTCCGGGGTGAGCCGGAACCGGCCCTGCGAACCCTGCACCTGCTTCGCGAGCAGGAAGGGATCGAGCGCGGCGGTCTCGCCGAGCGTGAAGACGAGGCGGCCCGGGCCGGCCTCGAGGGCGCGCATCCGGAGCGCGCGGAGGCGAACCTTCACCGCCATGAGCTCGCAGAGGGCGTCGAGCTCGTCCGGTGGATCGCCGCAGCGGTCGACGATCTCCGCCCGGACCTGATCCAGCTCCTCGTCGGTCCCTGCCTGGGCGAGCCGCTTGTAGAACCAGAGCCGCTGGTGCACGTCCGGCATGTACGGGTCGGGGATGAACGCCGGGACCGGGAGCTGCACGTCCGGGTCGATGTCCTCGCGCGGCGCCTCGCCCTTGAGCTCGCGGACCGCCTCGTCGAGCAGCTCGTTGTAGAGCTCGAACCCGACCGCCTCGATCTGGCCGGACTGGTCCTTGCCGAGGAGGTTCCCGGCGCCGCGGATCTCGAGGTCGTGGCTCGCGATCTTGAAGCCGGCGCCGAGCTCGCTGAAGCGCTGGAGCACCTCGAGCCGCTTCTGCGCGTCCTTCGTCACCGGCCGGCGCGCCGGGACGAGCAGGTACGCGTAGGCGCGCTCGCGGCTCCGGCCGACGCGGCCGCGGATCTGGTAGAGCTGCGCGAGGCCGAAGTGGTCCGCGCGGTTCACGATGATCGTGTTCGCCGCCGGGATGTCGAGGCCGGACTCGATGATCGAGGTCGCGACGAGGACGTCCAGCTCCTTGTTCACGAACCGGCTCATCACCTCCTCGAGCTTCCCCTCGCCCATCTGCCCGTGCGCGACGCCGATGCGCGCCTCCGGGACGAGGTCGTGGAGGAACTTCTCGATGGCGGCGATGGACCGGACGCGGTTGTGGACGAAGTAGACCTGCCCGCCGCGCTTCAGCTCGTTCTCGATCGCCTCCTTCACCGCGCCCGGATCGAACTTCATCACGAAGGTGCGGATCGCCCGGCGGTCCTCGGGAGGGGTCGCGATGATGGAGAGGTCCCGCACGCCCGCGAGGCTCATGTGCAGCGTGCGCGGAATGGGCGTCGCGGTGAGGGTGAGGACGTCGACGAGCTTGCGCAGCTTCTTGAGCCGCTCCTTGTGGGCGACGCCGAACCGCTGCTCCTCGTCCACCACCACGAGCCCGAGGTCCTTGAACGACACGTCCGCGGCGAGGAGCCGGTGCGTGCCGATCACGACGTCGACCCTCCCGGTCGCGGCGTCCTTCAGGATCCCCTTCGACTCCTCCGGCGACTTCATCCGCGAGACGGCGTCGATGCGCACCGGGTAGCCCTTGAAGCGCTCCCGGAAGGTCCGCTCGTGCTGCGACGCGAGGACGGTCGTCGGGACGAGGACCGCGACCTGCTTCTTCGCGAGCACCGCGAGCATCGCCGCCCGCATCGCGACCTCGGTCTTGCCGTACCCGACGTCGCCGCAGACGAGCCGGTCCATGGGCGCGGCCTGGGCCGGGCCGGAGCGGCCCTTGCGCATGTCGCGGAGCACGTCCTCGATCGCCTTCGCCTGGTCGGGCGTCTCCTCCCAGGGGAACTCCGCCTCGAACTCGCGGAACACCTCGTCCGGATCCGGGTACTTGAAGCCGGGGTGGGCGGCGCGCGCCGCGTAGATGTCGAGGAGCTCCGCGGCCATCTTGAGGAGCTGCTCCTTCACCCGCGCCTTGCGGAGCGCGAAGGAGGAGCCGCCGAGCTTGTCGAGGCGGATCGCGTCCGGCGACGCGCCGGTGAACTTCTGGACCTGGCGGAGCTTGGCGACCGGGAGGTAGAGGCGGTCCGCGCCGTCGTAGGCGAGGACGAGGAAGTCGCCCTCGACCCCGCGGATCTGCATCTTGGTGAGGCCCTGGTAGCGCGCGATCCCGTGCTCGACGTGGACGACCAGGTCGCCCTCGTTGAGGTCGCGGAACGCGGCGGAGAAGGCGTTCTCGTCGGCCGCCCTCCGCGCCTTCTTCCGCACCCTCCGGCCGAAGATCTCCTCGTCCGACAGGAGCGCGAGGCCGGCCTCGACGTCCACGAAGCCGGCCGAGATCTCGCCCCCGAACACGTGGGCGTGCACGGCGGCCTCGTAGATCTCCTTCGGGTCGCCGAGGGCGCCCACGTGCACGCGCGAGTGCTGGCGCCGGTCGTCGAGCAGGCGCCGGAGCCGCTCGGAGGCCGACGCCGAGCCGCACGCCACCACCGCGGCGATGCCGCGCCGGCGCCAGTCCTCGAGGCGCCGGGTGAGCGGCGCGAGCGCGCCCTCGTCGCCGTGCGCCGCCTCGATCTCTCCGCGGAGCCCGGAGGTCTCGCCGAGCTCGAAGCGGATCGGCTCCCCCGTGCCGAGCCACACCCGGTGGCGCCGCACCGTCGGGCGCTCCGCTGCGCGGGCGAGCGCCTCGTCGGCCCCGAGGAAGTGCGCGTCCGGCGGCAGCACCAGCTCCTCCCGGCGGAGCGCGCCCTCGTGCTCGCGGGCGAGCTCCTCCGCGAGGTCGCGGAGGGCCTCCTCGACGCCCGACGCGTCGTCCAGGTACACGGCGGTCTGGGCCGGGAGGTACTCGAACAGCGTCCCGAGGCCGCCCGGGTGGAAGCCCGGGAGGAGCGCCTCCATCCCGAAGAACGGCGTCCCGGCGTCGATGGCGTCGAGCACCTCGCGGACGCGCGAGGTCGGGCGGTTCACCCGCTCCGCCGCGTCGCGCACCGTCGCCTTCGCGGCCTCCCGCCCCTCGTCGGAGAAGAGCGCCTCGCGGGCCGGGCAGAGCAGCACCTCGGCGACGTCGCCCTCGCTCCGCTGCGTCTGCGGGTCGAAGGCGCGGCAGCTCTCGATCTCGTCGCCGAAGAACTCGAGCCGTACCGGCCGGTCGTCCGCCGGCGTCCAGAGGTCGACGATCCCGCCGCGCACCGCGAACGTGCCCGGGTCCTCGACGAGCGGGGTGCGGGTGAAGCCGAGGAGGACGAGCTTCCGCGCGAGCGCCTCCCGCTCGATCTCGATGCCCTTCCCGAGCAGGTCCGAGCCCGCCTCGAAGATCCGCCGGGGGACGAGGCGCCGCGCGAGCCCGCGGGCGGAGACCACGACCGCCTTGGCCGCCTCCGGCGCGAGGTGCAGCCGCGCGAGGGCCGCGAGCCGCTCCATCTCCACGCCGCGATCGGGCGAGAGGTCGTCGTACGGCAGCACCGCGTCCGCCGGGACGCGGAGGACCGCCCCCGCGCCGAGGAAGAAGGAGAGGTCCCTCGCGAGCGCCTCGGCCTCCTCCTCGTCGACCGCGACGGCGAGGACCATCCGCGCGCGGTCCGGACCCGGCGCGAGGAGGTCCCGCGCGAGGAGCGCGCGCGAGGCGCCGACGAGCCCGGTCACGTCGGCCCGGCGCTGCTCCTCGAGCGCGCGGCGCACGCGCGCCCGCGGGGAGGTCAGGGTGGTGGTCTTCTCTGCGGTGGTGTCCATCGGCAAGGCGAAGGGCGGCATCTTAGGGGCGGTCCGTCCCACGCGCCACGCGAGATGAAGGGACGCGCCCCGAACCCGAACCGCGCCTCCGTGCCCGTGGCCCGTGGGCCCTGGCCCGATCCCTTGCCGATCCGGTGAACGAGAGACGGACGCCGGGCCGCGATCGACCTTCGCCGCGCCCGCGCCTCCGACGTCGTCAGGACACCGCGACACCCTCGAGGGGAGCCTCGGTGGACTTCGGAGGCGCGCCCGCGCCGATCCTCGTCGCGCCCGGCGTCCGCGGATAATGTAATTTCCGGAAGCGACGCGCGCCTGCGGGACGCTTCGCTTCCTTGATCGGTCGAGGGGTAGTCACTAGACTCGCCCAGCCCCCTGGGTAGCTGCCGAGGGGACCCCGTGCGGTATCGGATGCCACGCCCTGCCCACCTCGCCGCGCTCGCCGCGGTCGCCCTCGCCGCCTGCGGCGGCGCGGATCCGCGCGTCGCGGACGAGGCGGTGCCGCTCGTGGCGACGCTGTCGGCGACCGCGACCCCCGGTGCCCAGAAGCTCCTCGCCGGAGACCGGGCGGGTGCGCGCGGCGCGTTCGAGTCTGCGCTCGGCGCGAACCCGGACGACCTCGGCGCCCTCAACGACCTCGCCGTCTCGTACTTCCTCGAGGGACACGCCGAGGCGGCGCGCCGGCTCCTCGACGAGGTGGTCGCGGCCGGGACGCCCCGCGCGCAGCAGGCGGCCCTCGTGAACCTCGGCGAGCTGTACGCGCTCGAGGGCTACCTCACCGCGGCGCAGGCGTACCTCGAGACCGCGCGGGGGATCGACCCGTCGCGGCCCGAGCCCTGGTACGCGCTCGCGCTCCTCGCCGACGCGCGCGGCGACGCGACCGCGGCGAGGGAAGCGGTCCGCGAGGCGCTCCGGCTCGACGATGGCGCTGCGGCCCGGGCCGGCTTTGCTTACCTCTATGCAGAAGAGCGTGCGCACCTCGAGGCCCTGATCGCCGAGCAGGCGGGCGACCGGGCCGCCGCGGCCACGCGCTGGCGCGAGGTCGGCCAGGGCCGCTTCGGAACCCTCTCCCAGGCGGCCGAGAGGCACCTCGGCGCGGACTGAAGTAGGGTGGACGTCGATGCCGCTGCCCTCGGGCGAGCTCGACCGGCGTGAACGCGAGATCCTCCGCGCGCTGGTCCAGGATTACATCCACACCGGCGAGCCCGTGGCGAGCCAGCCGCTGCTCGCGCGGCACGAGCTCGACTGCTCCCCGGCGACGATCCGGAGCGTGATGTCGGACCTCGAGGCGCTCGGGTTCCTCGAGAAGCCGCACGCGTCCTCCGGCCGGATCCCCACGTCGAAGGGGTACCGGCTCTACGTCGATGCGCTCCTCAAGGTGCGCCCGCCCTCGCTCGCGGACCGGGACCGCATCGAGCGGCTCGCGCAAGGGAGCTCCGATGTCGCGTCCCTGCTCGAGGGCACCGCCGACCTGCTCCACTCGCTCTCGCACCACGCCGGCGTGGTGACGACGCCCCGGCCGAAGGCCGATCCCGTCCGGCAGCTCGAGTTCGTGCGGCTCCGCGAGAACCGGGTCCTGGCCGTGTTCGTGTCGGAGGCCGGGATCGTCACGAACAAGCTCGTCCAGCTCGAGTTCCCGATGGAGGTCTCCGAGCTCGAGCGCGCAGCGAACTACCTCACCGAGAAGCTCGTCCGCGCCGCCGCCGCGGAGCAGGACCTCTCGCAGCTCCGCGACGGGATCCTCGCCGAGATGCGGGCGGACCAGAGCGCGCTGCAGGACCTTCTCCAGAAGGCGCTCGCGCTCGCCGAGCAGACCTTCTCCGCGGCGCCCACCGCCGGGAAGGTCCTCGTGGACGGCGAGGACAGCTTCCTCGACGCGCCGGAGTTCGCGAACGTCCAGAAGGCGCGGGCGCTCCTCCGCGCGTTCGCCGAGAAGGACCGGATCCTGCGGGTGCTGGATCGCGTCCTCACCGCGCAGGAGGTCCAGATCTTCATCGGCGCGGAGAGCGAGTTCGCCGCGGTGCCGGACGTCTCGATGGTCGCGGCACCCTACGGCCTCGGTGATCACGTCCTCGGCACCCTCGCGGTGGTGGGCCCGACGCGCATGAACTACGCGCGGGTGATCCCGCTCGTGGACCTGACCGCTCGCCAGCTCTCCCGGGCGCTGTCGGCGCTCTCCGACGGCGGCTGACACCCGACCACAGCGGGTCGCGCGGAGCGGGTGGCACCGCTTGTTCGCGGCCTTTGCCGTGTGCCATGATGTGCGCCCGGTGCGATCGCACCACCCGTCGCTCCTCCTCCAGGGGGCGCACCTCCGCTAGAGCGAGCACGACCGCGATGGCCGACAGCCACGAGAAGGGCGCATTTCAGGCCGACATCCCCGCGAACGCGGTGGAGGAGGCGCTCCGTTCCGTGGAGCGCGCGACGCGCGGCGAGGGCCCGCCCGCCGGAGGCGTGCCGGTCGAGGTGGAAGGGGCCGTCGCCGACCCGGGCGCGCTCGCGGAGCAGGTGACCCGCCTCGAGGCGCAGCTCGAGCTCTCGCAGGCGAAGTCGCGCGAGACGATGGACCGCCTGAAGGACACGCACGAGCGCTACCTCCGCGCCGCGGCCGACCTCGAGAACTACCGGAAGCGGGCGCTGAAGGAGAAGGAGGAGGTCCAGAAGTTCGGGGTCGAGAAGCTCCTCAAGGACCTCCTGCCGGTGGTGGACGGTCTCGACCGCGCGCTCGTCGCGGCGGCGTCGGACGATCCGCTCCGGAAGGGAGTCGAGCTCGTGCGCGCGAGCTTCGAGCAGGTCCTCTCGCGCCACGGCGTGAAGGCCTTCTCGGCGATGGGCGAGGTCTTCGATCCGGCGCGGCACGAGGCGCTCCTGCAGGTGCCGACCGCGGACGAGGCGCCCGGTACGGTCGTCCTCGAGCACGCGCGGGGCTTCACGCTGAACGACCGGCTGGTCCGGCCGGCGATGGTCGGGGTGGCCGTTGCGCCGCCGCCGGCGGGGGCCGGGCCGTCCGTCGCGGCAGACGGCTCCGGCGATGGAGGGGCGGGGGCGCCGTAACGTAGGCGCTCGCCGGGCTTCCGAGGAAGACGAGATGAGCAAGGTCATCGGCATCGATCTCGGGACGACGAACAGCTGCGTCGCGGTGATGGAGGGCGGCGAGTCCGTCGTGATCCCGAACAGCGAGGGATCGCGCACCACGCCGTCGATGGTGGCGTTCACCGACGGCGGCGAGCGGCTCGTCGGCCAGATCGCGAAGCGCCAGGCGATCACGAACCCCGAGTCGACGATCTACGTGGTGAAGCGGCTCATCGGCCGCAAGTTCGAGGACGCCGAGGTGAAGCGGTCGGTGGGCCTCGTGCCGTACCGGATCGTCTCGGCGGGGAACGCCGACGCCTGGGTGGAGATCTCGGCGAAGAAGTACTCGCCGTCCGAGGTCTCCGCGATGATCCTCGCGAAGATGAAGCAGACGGCGGAGGACTACCTCGGCGAGCCCGTCACCGAGGCGATCGTCACCTGCCCCGCCTACTTCAACGACGCGCAGCGCCAGGCCACCAAGGACGCGGGCCGCATCGCCGGACTGAACGTGCTCCGCATCATCAACGAGCCGACCGCGGCGGCCCTCGCCTACGGCATCGACAAGCAGCAGGCCGGGAAGAGCGAGAAGGTCGCGGTGTACGACCTCGGCGGCGGCACCTTCGACATCACGATCCTCGAGCTGAACCAGGGCGTGTTCGAGGTGAAGGCGACGAACGGCGACACGTTCCTCGGCGGCGAGGACTTCGATCAGCGGATCATCGACTGGCTCGCGAAGCGCTTCCTGGAGCAGACCCGGATCGACCTGAAGCGCGACCGGATGGCGCTCCAGCGCCTCAAGGAGGCGGCGGAGCGCGCGAAGCACGAGCTCTCCTCCGCGGGCGAGACCGAGGTGAACCTCCCCTTCATCACCGCCGACGCCTCCGGCCCCAAGCACCTCGCGGAGACCATCGACCGCGCCACGCTCGAGGAGCTGGTCGGCGACCTCATCGAGAAGACCATCGGCCCGTGCAAGACCGCGCTCAAGGACGCCGGGCTCGCGGTCCACCAGCTCGACACGGTGATCCTGGTCGGCGGCATGACGCGCATGCCGAAGGTGCAGGAGGTGGTGAAGCGGTTCTTCGGGAGGGAGCCGCACAAGGGCGTGAACCCCGACGAGGTGGTCGCGGTCGGCGCGGCGATCCAGGGCGGCGTCCTCAAGGGCGAGGTGAAGGACGTCCTCCTCCTCGACGTGACCCCGCTCTCGCTCGGCGTCGAGACCGCCGGCGGCGTGTTCACGAAGATCATCGACAAGAACACCACCGTCCCCTGCAAGAAGTCGCAGGTCTTCTCCACCGCCGTCGACAACCAGCCCCTCGTGTCCGTGCACGTCCTCCAGGGCGAGCGCGAGATGGCCCCCGACAACAAGACGCTCGGCCGGTTCGAGCTCGTCGGGATCCCGCCGGCGCCGCGCGGCGTCCCGCAGATCGAGGTCACCTTCGACATCGACGCGAACGGGATCGTCCACGTCTCCGCGAAGGACCTCGGCACCGGCAAGGTCCAGCAGATCCGGATCACCGCGTCGTCCGGGCTCTCCGAGGACGAGATCCAGCGGATGATCCGCGACGCCGACACGCACAAGGCCGACGACAAGGTGAAGAAGGAGCTCGCGGATCTGAAGAACAACGCCGAAGGGCTCATCTACACGACCGAGAAGAGCCTCGAGGAGTACTCGAGCGCGCTCAAGCCCGAGGACCTCCAGGAGATCCACGCCGATCTCGAGGCGCTGAAGGCGGTCCTGCCGGGCGCCGACCTCGCCGCGATCAAGGAGGCGCTCGCCCGGCTCGAGGGCTCCGCCTACCGGATCGCGGACGCGATCTACGCCCAGCAGGGGACGACCTGATCGAGGGCGGCTCGCGAGGGGCCGCTCGCGGATCGCCCTCTTCGGCGCACTCCTTCCGTCCGCGCTGAATTGTCAGCCGGCGCTCGTGCGTTATATTCCGCACGGACCAAGAGCGGACGGACGCCTAAATGCCCGGGAGCACGGTGGAAAAGCGAGATTACTACGAGGTCCTGGGCGTCGCGCGCGACGCGGATGCGCAGGTCATCAAGAGCGCCTACCGCAAGCTCGCCCATCAGTACCACCCGGACAAGAACCACGGCGCCAAGGACGCGGAGGACAAGTTCAAGGAGGCGTCCGAGGCGTACGCGGTCCTCTCCGATCCCGAGAAGCGAGCCAAGTACGACCGCTTCGGCCATCAGAACGGTGGCGGCTTCGAGGACTTCGGGTTCGCCGGCGGCGCCTCGATCAACGACATCTTCGGCGACATCTTCGGCGAGATGTTCGGCGGGGGCGCGCGGCGCGGCCGGGCCCGCACCCGCGGCTCCGACCTCCGCTACCACCACGAGCTCTCGTTCGAGGAGGCCGCCTTCGGCGCGACCGCGCGGATCACCATCCCGCGCTCCAAGCTCTGCGAGACCTGCCGCGGCTCGGGCGCGAAGCCCGGCACCGGGCCGCGCACCTGCCCGACCTGCCACGGTCAGGGCGAGATCCGGCTGACGCAGGGCTTCTTCTCCATCGCGCGGACCTGCCACCACTGCGGCGGCTCCGGGCAGGTCGTCGTCGACAAGTGCCCCACCTGCGCCGGCCAGGGCTCGACGCGGGACCGCGCGACGTTCGAGGTGAAGATCCCGCCCGGCGTGGACACCGGGACCGCGGTGAAGATCGAGGGCGGCGGCGAGGCCCCGCCCGTCCCGAACGGCAGCCCCGGCGATCTCTACGTCGTCATCCAGGTGCGCGATCACCCGATCTTCAGCCGCGAGGGCACCGAGGTCCTCTGCGAGATGCCGATCTCGTTCGCGCAGGCGGCGCTGGGCGGCCAGATCGACGTCCCGACCCTCGACGGCCCCGACACGCTCAAGATCCCGTCGGGGACGCAGACCGGGAAGGTCTTCCGGATGAAGGCGCGCGGCATCCCGTCGCTCGGCGGCGGTGGACGCGGGGATCAGCACGTGCGCGTCGTGGTCGAGACCCCGACCCACCTGACGAAGGAGCAGAAGGAGCTGCTCGAGCGCTTCGCGGCGCTCTCCGGCGAGGAGACCCACCCGCGGGCGCGCTCCTTCTGGGAGAAGGTCGGGGATCTGCTCCGGGAGAAGACGAAGGCGTAGGCCACGCCTGGGCCACGGGTTCCGGTTGGCGATGGTTGACCGTGCATGCGGGGAAGCGTTCTTCCCCCTTCGGCGTTTCCGCAGTAGATCCCCGGGATCCATGCGCGTCCGTCGAATGCTCGCCGCCGCCCTCCTGCTCATGCTCGCCGCGTGCCCGAACCGGGTGATCGTGGTGAACGGGCAGGAGATGCCCGTCACGCAGGCGAACGACGTGGCCCGCCAGGACCTCGAGGCGGTGCGCGCCGAGGCGCGCGCGCTCGCGCCGGAGCCGGCGGCGGAGAAGCTCCTCGCGTTCGCGAGCCGCTACCGCGGCGTGCCGGTCGCGGCGGAGGCGCTCCACGAGGCGGGCGACCTGCTCCTCGCGGCGCACCGGCCGGACCGGGCGGCGCAGACGCTCGGGACGCTCCTCACCGAGTACCCGCTCTACCCGCGCGCGAACGAGGCGAAGTACTCGCTCGCCCTCGCCGACATCGGCATGGGCCGCGCCCGCGACGGGCTCTCGACCATCGACTCCCTCTACACGCACCTCCCGGACGAGAAGAAGCTCCAGGCCGCGGCGCAGGCCGCGGCCGCTGCGGAGGCGGCCGGCGCGATCCCCGAGACGGTCCGCTGGATGAACGAGGTCGCCGCCCGGTCGAGCGGGGACGCGCGGACGCAGGCGCTCGCGCGCGCCGCGGACGCGGTGGACCGCCTGCCGTTCGTCGACGTGGCGAAGCTCCGCGAGTCGCTCCCGCCGGACGCGCCGGTGCAGCAGGCGCTCGCGATGAAGCTCGCGCGGATCCAGCTCCACCTCCGCGACTACCCGCGCGCGGAGGAGCTCGCGCGCGAGGTCTTCTCGCGCTGGCCGGACGGCCCCTACGCGAAGGACGCGCAGGCCATCGTGCAGCGCATCTCGCGGCTCACCTTCGTCCGCCCGAACGTGATCGGCCTCGCGGTCCCGCTCTCCGGCAACTACAAGCGCTGGGGCGAGGCCATCCTGCAGGGCGTCGGCGTCGCGCTCGAGGGGACGCCCGGCCTCCGCCTCGCGGTGCGGGACACCCGCGGCGAGCCGGACGGGGCCGCCGCCGCGCTCGAGGCGCTCGCCCTCGAGGAGGGCGCCGTCGTCGTGCTGGGCGGCGTGACGAACGCCGAGGCGGAGCGCGCCGCCGCCACCGCCGAGGAGCTGCAGCTCCCGTTCGTGTCGCTCTCGAAGCAGGAGGGGCTCACCGACGCGGGCCCGAACGTCTTCCAGAACATGCTCACCGCGAGCGCCCAGGCGCGTGCGCTGGTCGAGCTCGCCATGGGCCGCCGCGGGATGAAGCGGTTCGCGATCATGTACCCGCAGATCCCGTACGGCGTGGAGCTCGCGAACGCGTTCTGGGACGAGGTCGAGGCCCGTGGCGGCGAGGTGCGCGCCGCGGAGACCTACGCGGCCGACCGGACCACCTTCACGCCGCTCGTGAAGGACATGGTCGGGAAGCTCTACCTGGACGAGCGGACCGACTTCAAGGACACGGTGAAGGAGATCGCGCAGAAGGAGAAGGATCCCTTCCGGCGACGGAAGGCGATCGAGAAGGCGCGCGAACGGCTCGATCCCGTCACCGACTTCGACGCGATCTTCATCCCCGACTTCACGAAGAACGTCCGGCTCATCACCCCCGCGCTCGCGGTCGAGGACGTCGTGACCCAGACCTGCCTGCCGGAGGAGGTCGCGAAGATCCGGAAGACCACCGGCCGCCCGGACCTGAAGCCGGTGCAGCTCCTCGGCGGGAACGGCTGGGGCGCCGATCCGTCGCTCTTCGACACCGTGACCGGCCAGGGGATGCGGTACGTCCGCTGCGCGATCTTCGTGGACGGCTTCTTCGCGGGCTCGTCGCGGCCGGCCACGAAGGCCTTCGTCGAGGCGTTCGAGAAGAAGTACCGGGGCCCGAACGGCGAGCCGCAGGTCCCCACGATCCTCGAGGCCTCCGCCCACGACGCCGCCCGGATGGCGCGCGACCTGATCGTCGACCGCAAGGTCCAGACGCGGGCCGCCTTCCGCGACGGGCTCGCCTCGGTGAAGGGCTTCAAGGGCGCGACCGGCGACATCACGATGGGGCCGAAGCGGACCCCCGAGAAGGAGCTGTTCTTCCTGACGGTCGACAAGGACGGGCTGCGCGAGCTCACGAAGGACGAGCTGGCCGGCTTCGGCGCGGGCGGGCCGTAGGCCGAGGGGCCTCCGCCCGCGCTTCCTTCCAGGTGGCCCTGCCGGCGCCCTCGGATTAGGTTTCGCTCCGATGGAGGACGTCCTCGTACGCGCGCCGCCGCGGGCCCGGTTCCCGGCGCTCCCTGCGACGCTCTTCGTCGCGACGTTCGCGACCACCGCGTTCCTCGGCGGCCTCGCGTTCTCTCTCGCGCTCCTCGCGATCCTCGTCTCCCACGAGATGGGGCACTACGTGCTCGCGCGGCGGTACGAGGTCGACTCGTCCCTGCCGTACTTCATCCCCTTCCCCTTCGGCTTCGGCACCCTCGGCGCGGTGATCCGGATCCGCTCGCGTCTCCCCTCGCGCCGCGCGACGCTCGACATCGGCGCGGCCGGCCCGATCGCCGGGTTCGTCGTGGCCCTGCCGCTGCTCGCCTGGGGCTACGCCCACTCCGAGATCCGCGCCCTCGACCTGTCGGCCCAGGCGCATGGCGCGGTGGCGCCGTTCGGGATGCTCCTCGACTGGCTCGCCGGGCGGCCGGTGCTCGGCGGGGCCGCGGGGCCGATGTCGCTCGGGGACAGCCTGATCACGCGCGCGGTGGAGCGGCTCGTGGTCGGGTCGCATCCGGCCGGCACCGAGATCTTCATCCACCCGGTCGGCCTCGCCGCCTGGCTCGGGCTCCTCGTGACCACGCTGAACCTCATGCCCGTCGGGCAGCTCGACGGCGGCCACGTGCTCTACGCGTGGCTGGGCCGGCGCCGGGCTCGGGCCGCAGGTGGCGTGGTCTCCATGGCGCTGCTGGTCGCCGGGATCTTCCTGTCCTTCAACTGGATCGTGTGGTGGGCGCTGGTCCGTTTCTTCATTCGCCTCGACCACCCGCCGGCGCTCGTCGAGGAGTCGCTCTCGCCGGGGCGGCGAGCTGTCGCGCTCCTCTCGCTCGCGATGTTCCTCGTGACCTTCGTCCCCGTCCCGGTCTCGTTCTAGGCCGGCGCCTGCGGTAGACTCGGCCGCTCCACGATGCACCCCGAAGACCTCCAGAGCGCGCCCGGCGCGGGCGAGCCCGCGTCCGGCGCCCCGGCGACCGGGCCCGGCGAGGCCGAGCCCGAGGCCTGGGCGCGCGTGCTCGCCGCGTGGGAGGACGATGCCGCCCACCACGCCTACCTCGCCCGCTTCGGGGACCTCGAGGGCCTCGCGGTCGCGGGGGGCCGCTACCGCGCCGTCCTCGCCGAGCGCCCCGGTGATCCCGTCGCGCTCCGGTACCGCGACGAGGTCGTGAAGCGCGCCACCGTGGCCGGCCTCGCGCAGCTGCCGCGGACGCGCCCGCGGCCGCCGATCCCACGCGCCGCCCAGGTCCTCCTCGTCTGGCTCCTCGTCGCCGCGGCCGCCGCGGCGGTGGTCTACCTCTGGCGCGGCGCCGCCCGACTCATCCCGGACCTCAAGTGATCCCGCTCCCCGAAGCGCTCACCGTCGACCACGTGCTCGGCGCGGGAGGCCGCCTCGCCGAGGCGCTCCCCGGCTACGAGCACCGCGAGGACCAGCTCGCCCTCGCGCGCGCGGTCGAGCGCGCCATCGCCGATCGCGGCTATCTGGTCGCCGAGGCCGGCACCGGGACCGGGAAGACCCTCGCCTACCTCGTCCCGGCGGTGCTCTCCGGCCGGCGCGTGATCGTCTCGACCGCGACGAAGACGCTCCAGGAGCAGATCTGGGGCAAGGACATCCCCCTCCTGCGCGAGCAGTGCGGGCTCGAGTTCTCCGCCGCGTACCTGAAGGGCCGCTCGAACTACTACTGCATCGAGCGGGGCGAGGCGTTCGCGCGCGCGCCGACGTTCGCCGCGCGCGACGAGGCGGCGCTCTGGCCGCGCATCGAGGCGTGGGCGCGCGAGACCGAGACCGGCGACCGGAGCGAGATCGACCTCCCGGACCAGTTCCACACCTGGCGGGACCTCTCCGCTACCACCGAGAACTGCCTCGGCCGCGAGTGCCCCCACCACGAGGCCTGCTTCGTCACCCGGGCGCGGGCGCTCGCGGCGCAGGCGGACGTGCTCCTCGTGAACCACCACCTCTTCTTCGCCGACCTCGCGATGCGGACCTCGCGCGCCGGCGTCGAGATCCTGCCCGAGCACGACGTGGTGGTGTTCGACGAGGCCCACGCCATCGAGGACGTCGCGACCGAGTACTTCGGCCTGCAGGTCTCGTCGTTCCGGGTGGACGAGCTCTCGCGCGACGCGCTCCGCGCCGTGTCCGATCGGCCCGACCTCGGCACGATGATGAAGGAAGCGACCGGCGAGCTCCGGAAGGCCGGCGAGCGCTTCTTCCAGGCCGTCGCGGACGGGCTCCGGGCGCCGGCGGCCGCGCCGCCGTGGGCGCGCGCGAGCCGCCCTTCGACTCCGCGGCCGCGAGGCGGCCGCTACGCTCAGGGCGACCGGGGGTCGCAGGACGAGGCGGTCAAGGCCGCCCTCACCGAGGACGTGCTCGAGCCGGCCGGCCGCGAGTATCACCGCCTCGACGGCGCGCTCGCGACGCTCCGCGACCTGCTCGCCGACGCCGAGAACCCGCCGCTCCAGCAGATCGCGCGGCGCGCCGGGGAGCTCCGGGTCGAGCTCGCGGCGGTCACGGCCATGAAGGAGCCGTCCCGCGTCTACTTCGGCGAGGTGCGCGGGCGCGGCGTGTTCCTCCGCGCCGCCCCCATCGACGTCGCCGAGGAGCTGCAGGAGCGGCTCTACCGCCGGACGGACACGGTCGTCTTCACGAGCGCGACGCTCGCGGCCCAGGGCCGGTTCGACTACTTCCGCCGCCAGGTCGGCCTCGCCCCCGAGTTCGACGTCGCGGAGGCCCGCTTCGCCGGGCCGTTCGACTTCACGCGCCAGGCGGCGCTCGTCTCGCCCGCGACGCTCCCCGAGCCGAACGCCCCCGGGTTCGTCGACGCCGCCGCCGAGGTCATCCGGGAGCTCACGTCGATCACCGGCGGCCGCGCCTTCGTGCTCTGCACGTCGAACCGGAACATGCTCGCGTTCCACAAGGCGTGCCGCGGGCTCCCGTACCGCATCCTGCTCCAGGGCGAGCGGCCGAAGTCGCGCCTCCTCGAGGACTTCAAGGCCGAGCCGAGCGTGCTCTTCGCGACGGCGAGCTTCTGGGAAGGCGTCGACGTGCCCGGCGAGGCGCTGTCGCTCGTCGTCATCGACCGGCTCCCGTTCGCGCCGCCGGGCGATCCGGTGATCGCGGCGCGGCTCCGCGCGCTCGAGGAGGCGGGCCGCGACGGCTTCAGCGAGCTGCAGGTCCCCGCGGCCGCGCTCGCGCTCCGGCAGGGGTTCGGCCGGCTCGTGCGCACGCGGGAGGACCGGGGGCTCGTCGCCGTCCTCGACCGGCGGCTCGTCACGAAGGGCTACGGCCGCGCGTTCCTCGCGACGCTCCCGAAGACGCCGCTCCTCAAGACGGTGGACGAGGCGCGGCGCTGGTGGGAGCGGGGGGCCTGATCGAGTCGGGGCGTGCCGCCCCGCCCCGCCGGCAAAGCCGTCGGGGCCCCACCCCTGCTACGTGGGGCCCGTGACCGCTCGCGCCCGCATTCGCGGGCGCGCGAGCGGTCCCCACGTAGAGGGGCTGCGCCCCTCCCCCGCTGCGCGGGGCCCCCACCCCGCGATCGGCGTTCTACGCCCGACTACCGGTTCGCCGCAATCGGCGCGACCTGGTCGAGCTCGAGCGCGGGCAGCCGCACGGTGAACGTCGAGCCGACGCCGATCTCGGACGAGACGTCGATCGAGCCGCCGTGGGTGAGGACGATCTTCCGCGCGAGGGAGAGGCCGAGCCCGGTGCCCTCGCCCGGCGCCTTGGTCGTGAAGAACGGCTCGAAGAGCCGCTTCATGTGCGAGGGCGCGATGCCCTTGCCGGTGTCGGACACGCGCACCACCGCCGCCGCGCCCTCGCGGAACAGCTCGATGCCGATCCGGTTCGGCCGCCCCTCGTCGCGGGCCTGGACCGCGTTCACGACCAGGTTCAGCACCACGTCGACGAGCTCGCCGCGGTGCCCGAGCACGTGCACCGGGCCCTGCACGTCCACCTGGGCCGCCGCGGCGCGGAGGTCGGACGCGGCGGTGCGGACCACCGCCTGCACCACCTCGCCGAGATCGACCGCGGCGGCGGGCTCGCCGGCCTGATCGCGCCGCGCCAGCGAGCGGAGGTTCGTCACGATCTGCCGGATGCGCTCCATCCCGACGAGGCTCTCGGTGATCGAGGAGGTCGCCTCGCGACGCGCGAAGGCCACCTCCGGCCGCGCGAGGAGCGTGCGCACCTCGTTCGCGCGCCCCGCCTGCATCCCCAGCTCGGACATGTCGGAGACCAGGCCCTCGTAAGCCGCGAGGTAGCCCCTCAGCTCGGTGAGGTTCGAGGAGACGAACGCGGTGGGGTTGTTGATCTCGTGGGCGACGCCGGACGCGAGCACGCCGACGGCGGCGAGCTTGTCCGCCTGGACCAGGCGGGCGTAGAGCCGGCGCTGCTCGCCGACGTCCCGGGCGACCCGGATCACCCGGTCGCCGACGCGCGTCGACGCGACCTCGAAGAGCGTGTCGAAGAGGGGATCCTCGATCTCGACGATCCCGTCGCCCGCCACCGACCACCACCGTTCCGGGTGGCCGGCGAGGACCTCGGCGACGCGGCGGCCGGCGAGCTCGTGGGGTCGCGCGCCGAGGGCCTTCGCGAAGGCGCGGTTCGCGCGGAGGATCCGGCCCTCGCGGTCGGTCGTGAAGACCATCTCGTGGAGGCCGTCGAAGGTCGCCTCCCACTCGGCCTTCGCCTGCTCGAGCCCGGCCTGCGACGTCCGGAGCCCCTGCAGCGCCCACTCGCGGGTGGAGTGGAGGTGGCCGGCGATCACCGCGACCGTCACGATGATGCCGCTCTCGATCGCCCAGCGGGCGACGGTGCCCTGCTGGATGCGCGCGGGGTCGAACCCGGCCGCGACGGCGTCGCCCACGATGAGCGCCGCGACCGCCCACATCCCGACCACCGCCACCTCGGAGGTGCGTGGCAGGACCGCGGCGGCGCCGACGACGCCCACGAGGACGCCGTACCGGATCGCGTTGGCCGAGTCGCCGTGGAGCAGGACCACCACGACCGGGACGACCACGACCACCGCCGACTCGATGCGGGCCCAGGCGAGGAGCGCCCGGGCGGAGTACTTGCGGGCGAGGAGGAACGAGTAGATGCCGTTCGCGCCGAGGAGGACCACGCCCACGACGAGCGCCGTCCAGGGCGCGCGCCGGCTCATCAGGAGATCGTTCGCCAGGTCGACGGCGATGAAGACGGGGACGATGAGCCAGCGGAGGCGTAAGAGCCACCGCAGTCGCTCCGCGATCTCCGCCTCGGCCACGTCTTTGCCACGTGGCTGGACGGTGTCCATGTTCGGGCGCCTGCTCCTTCCCCCGCCTCGGAGTGTAGACCAAAGGGCGCCTCCGTGAAACGGCGCACGCCGTCGAAACGGCGTCGGGCCCGTCGGCCCCCCGCGCCGGGCGCCCGCCCGTCCGCCCCCCACCGGAGGGCCCGAGGGCGGAGCGAGCCAGCCTGCGATCGGGTAGAGTACCGGGTCACCCGGCGTCGCGAGGTCCCCAGGTCCCGCCAGAACCCCGCATGGTCCAGTTCAACTCAGAGAGCCGCGAGATCGCCGTGAAGGTCGTCTATTACGGCCCGGCGCTCTCCGGAAAGACGACGAACCTCCAGGCGCTGTTCCAGAAGATCGATCCGCGCGTCCGCGGGCGTCTCATGACGCTCGACACCAAGGACGACCGGACCCTCTTCTTCGACATGATGCCCGTCTTCTTCCGCACGAAGTCGGGCGTGAAGGTGAAGCTCAAGCTCTACACGGTGCCGGGCCAGGTGATGCACGAGTCCACCCGGCGCATCGTGCTCCAGGGCTCGGACGCGGTGGCGTTCGTCGCGGACTCGCGGAGGAGCGAGGCCGCGTCGACGCTCGCGTACTGGAACAACATGCTGAAGAACCTGGAGGCGAACGGGCTCGACTACCGGACCCTGCCGATCGTCGTCCAGATGAACAAGCGCGACCTCCCCGACGCGCGCGGCGACGACGAGCTCGAGGACCTGCGCCGCGTGATCCAGCCGCCCATGATCCCCGCGGTGGCGATCCGGGGCGAGGGCGTCGTCGAGACGCTCTACGCGATCCTGCAGCGCTGCTACCGGAGCCTCGACCGCACCTTCTCGCTCGAGCAGGAGTGGCAGATCCCCGAGAAGGAGTTCCTCGGGCAGATCTTCTCGCACGTGGACCTCCGGGGCACGCGCCTCACGGCCGAGGGGGTCGCGGGGCGATGACCCTCTCGCCGTCGTTCCTGAACCAGCGGCTCCCGCTCGGCGACCTCCTCGATCTCCGGTCGTTCGGAGAGGTCTGCCACTCGTTCGCCGAGCTGTACCGGGTCGGCCTCAAGGTGTTCGACACCGAGGGGAACCGCCTCGTCGACGTGAAGGTCGGCAACGCCGACTTCTGCGGCTACATCTGGTCCAAGCCGGCGGGCCGCGAGCAGTGCATGGACACGGTGGGCCGGGTGAAGTCCGAGCCCATCCCGGAGGAGCCGAGGCCGGTCGTCTTCCCGTGCTTCTCCGGCTGCCGCTACGTGGTCCAGCCGATCCTCTACGAGGGCGATCTGCTCGGCCGCGTCGTCTTCGGCCCGTTCGTGCCGGACGACCAGCGGGAGCTCCCGGCCTCGCTCATCGAGGTCGCGGCGGATCTCGACGCGCGGCTCGCGACGAACTACCAGACCAAGATCCGCCGGGTGCCGATGGGCACCGCCGAGAAGATCCTGAAGCACTTCATGGACCTCCTCGACGTGATGATCTTCACCGGCCACAAGAACCTCATCGCGGCGAAGCTCCACATCGAGGCGGTGCAGGAGAGCTACCGCGAGCTCTCCGACAAGAACCAGAAGCTCGAGGACAGCTACTCGAAGCTGAAGGAGCTCGACCGGCTCAAGTCGAACTTCCTCGCCACGATGAGCCACGAGCTCCGGACGCCGCTCACGAGCGTGATCGGCTACTCCGAGATGATGCTCGAGGGGCTCGGCGGCCCGCTCACCGCGGAGCAGCGCGAGTACCTCGGCATCATCATGGAGAAGGGCGAGAACCTCCTCCAGCTCATCACCTCGATCCTCGACATCTCCAAGATCGAGGCGGGCCGGGTCCGGCTCGTGCTCTCCGAGGTCGACGCCTCGCAGCTCATGCGCGACGCCGTGGCGACGCTCCTCCCGCTCGCGCGGAAGAAGGGGCTCAAGGTCTCCTGCGAGCCGGCGATCCTCCCCCGCGTCAACGCCGACCGGGACAAGCTCCGCCAGTGCCTCGTGAACCTCTGCTCGAACGCGGTGAAGTTCACGCCCGCGGGCGGGAACGTCGTGGTCCGCGCGGAGGCGCTCCCGGACGACCGGCTCGCGATCCACGTGGCGGACACCGGGATCGGGATCGCCGAGGAGCACCTCCCGAAGGTCTTCGACGTCTTCTACCAGGTGGACGGCTCCTCCACCCGCGAGTACGGCGGCGCGGGGCTCGGCCTCGCGATCGTGAAGAGCTTCGTCGAGGCGCACGGCGGCGAGGTGCGGGTCCGGTCCGCGCCGGGCACCGGCTCCACGTTCAGCGTGGTGCTCCCGCTCCGGCCTGCGGTGGCGCCGCTGCTCACCCCGTCCGCGCCCGCCACGGCGGTGAGCGGGCGGTAGCGTGGCGCGGCGTCCGTACCGCGCCGCCCCGAAGGGCGGCGAGTTCGCCCTCATCGACCGCTTCACCCGCGCCCTCCCGCAGGGCGGCGAGGGGGTCGTGCTCGGGATCGGCGACGACGCGGCGGTGCTCCGGGCGCCCGCCGGCGAGGACCTCGTCGCCACCGTCGACGCGGTCGTCGAGGGCGTCCACTTCGACGCCCGCCATGCGCCGGCCGACGTGGGCTGGAAGGCGCTCGCGGTGAACCTCTCCGATCTCGCCGCGATGGGCGCGCGACCGCTCTGGGCGCTCGTCGCCCTCGGCGTCCCGCTGGGCACGCCGGAGGCGCGGCTCGCCGGCGTCGCGCGCGGGCTCGCGGCCTGCGCCCGCCGGCATCGGATCGCGGTCGCGGGCGGGAACGTGTCGCGCGCCGCGGAGCTCTCGCTCACCGTGACGGTGCTCGGCGCGGTCGAGCCGGGCCGGGCGCTCACCCGCTCCGGTGCGGCGGCGGGCGACCTCGTCGCCGTGTCCGGCACCTTCGGCGAGGCGTCGCTCGGCCTCCGCCCCGGCGCGCCGCCCGCGTTCACGCGCCGGCAGCGCCGGCCTGCGCCGCGCCTCGCCCTCGGGCGCGCCCTCGCGGGCATCGCGAGCGCGGCCCTCGACGTCTCCGACGGGCTCGTCCAGGACCTCGGCCACCTCTGCGCCGCCTCGGGGGTGGGCGCGATCGTGGACGCGGTCGCGGTGCCGGTCTCGGGTGCGTACCGTCGGGCGGTGGCGGGCGCTCCGCCGGAGGACGCGCTCGCGCCGGCGCTCACCGGCGGCGAGGACTACGAGCTCGTCGTCGCGATCCCGCCGGCGCGGCTCCCCGAGGCGGAGGCGGCGGCGCGGGCGACCCGGACGCCCCTCACCGTGGTGGGCCGGCTCGTCCGCGGCCGCGCCGTGCGGGTGGTCGGCCCGGACGGCCGCGAGCTTCCCCTGCCCGCGGGACACGACCACCTCCGCGCACCGCCGCCCTCTTTGACTTCGCGGAGGGGCCGTCTAGGATCGACCCGGCGTCGTCGCTAGCACCCCCGCCTCGGACCGTCTCCACGGCCGCGGGGGGCCATGACGCCGCACTCCCGAAGAGCCCGAGCGAAGCGAGGCCCGACGTGGCGAGAAGAGGGGAAGACCGGCTGTCGACGCGCCCGAGCGCGCGCTACTCGGACGCGCCGCACCTCGTCGCGGTCCGCGGCCGCGCCGCCGAGCCGGCGCTCCGCCCCGCGCCGGCGGCGGGGGGGCTCACCGTCTCGCTCCAGACCAAGATCCTCACCTCCTACTTCATCGTGGGCGGGGTGCTCCTCTTCGCGGTGCCGCTCGTGCAGGAGCGGGTGCAGAGCCGCGCCGTCGAGGTGGTGATCGTCCTCGGCCTCACGCTCGCGCTCGGCTTCGGGCTCACCGTCGCCATCGCCCGCGTCTCTCGCGTCGGCCGCCTCAAGGCGAGCGCCGTCGAGATCAGCCGCGGCGACCTCTCCCGCGCGGTGGTCTCCGAGGAGCAGAAGGCGTTCCACGACGAGATCGACGACCTCACCACCGCGATCCGGACGATGCAGGAGAACCTCCGCGACCTGGTGTCCCGGATCCAGCGCACCGCGCAGTCGGTGTCCGACTCCGCGACGGAGCTCCAGAACTCCGCCGAGGAGGTGAACGCGTCCACGGACGAGGTCGCCTCCTCGATGGAGAAGATCGCCGAGGGCGCCGGCCAGCAGTCGGAGCTCGTCGAGCGCACCTCGAAGGTGATCGGCGAGATCGCCGCGTCGATCGAGCGGACCGCGAAGAGCGCCGAGGAGGCCGCGCGGGCGTCGGCCGAGACGTCGTCCTCCGCCGCCAGCGGCGGCGAGGCGGCGCGGCTCGCGGGCGAGAAGGTGAAGAAGGTCTTCGCGCGCATCGAGGCGGCGAGCGAGCAGGTGTTCGCCTTCGGGGAGCGGACGAAGGAGATCTCGAAGATCGTCGAGGCGATCACCCAGGTCGCGAACCAGACGAACCTGCTCGCGCTGAACGCCACCATCGAGGCGGCCCGCGCCGGCGAGTACGGCCGCGGGTTCGCGGTGGTCGCGGAGGAGGTCCGCAAGCTCGCCGAGTCCGCAGGCCGCTCCGCCGAGCAGATCTCGTCGCTCGCCACCGACATCTCCGGGCGCGCCGCGAAGGTGGTCGAGACGATGAAGGAGTCCGTCTCGGAGCTCGGCGACGGCCGCGAGGACCTGAACGCGATCATCCGCGCCCTCGCCGACATCGCGAAGATCGCCGCGACCGGCGCGGACAAGGTGGGCGTCATCTCGCGGTCCGCCCGCGAGCAGCTCGAGGGCTCGGCGGACATGGTCCAGGCGATGGACCACATCTCCGACGTCGCCTCCTCGAACGCGAGCGCGACCGAGCAGGTGCGCAAGGTGATGGGCGAGCAGACCGCCGCCGTCGCGCAGATGGCCAGCGCGGCCCAGGAGCTCACGAACCTGTCGGTGGAGCTGCAGACCGTCGTCTCGCGCTTCCGCCTCGGCTAGGAGCGAGCAGCCCGTGCGGCACGTCGTGTTCCGGGTCGCGACCGAGCGGTACGCGCTGCCGCTCGAGGCGGTCCGCGAGGTCGTGCTCCCGCTCCCGCCCTTCGCCCGGGTGCCGCGCGCGTCGGAGGCCGTCCGCGGGGTCATGAACCTGCGCGGCCGCGTGATCGCGGTCGTGGACCTCGCCGTGCTCGTCGGCCTCGCGCCGCAGCGCCTCGCCGAGGGGGCGGGGCACGTCCTGATCCTCGATCAGGGGCGGCGCACGCTCGGCTTCCTCATCGGCGGCATCCTCGGCGTCGAGCCGATCACCGCGCCCGCGGACGCCGGGTCCGGGCTCGTCCGCGGAGTCGCGACGGCGCGCGCCGGCGCGGTGACGCTGCTCGGCCCGGCCGCGCTCGCCGAGGAGGCCGTCGCGCTCTTCGGCGGCCGATAGGCGACGAGTCGGCGAAGGTGCGCACGGGGGCCGCGTTCTTGTCCGCGAAGCGAAACCGGTGGTAGCTTTTCACGATTCACCCGGGAGGAGCCCCGTCCCCATGTCGAAGCGAGTCCTGATCGTCGACGACGCGATCTTCATGCGAAACATGATCAAGGACATCTTCTCGGGCTCCGGCTTCGAGGTGGTGGGCGAGGCGGCGAACGGGCTCGAGGCGGTCGAGAAGTACAAGGAGCTCAAGCCCGACCTCACCACGATGGACATCGTGATGCCGTTCAAGAGCGGCATCGAGGCGACGCGCGAGATCATCAAGCACGACGCCCGCGCGGTCGTGGTGATGTGCAGCGCGCTCGGCCAGGAGTCGCTGGTGATGGAGGCCATCGAGGCCGGCGCGAGCGACTTCATCGTGAAGCCGTTCAAGTCGGAGGACGTGCTCTCCGTCGTGAAGAAGGTCCTCGGCGACGCGTAGCCGCCGGTCCGAGGCGCTCCGTTCGCCCTGACCCTTCGACAGGCTGAGGGGAAGGGCGACCGCCCTTCGTGGTTCGACGGGCTCACCCCGAACGGAGAGGAGCGAGAGGCGAGCGTGGATCTCTCCAGGTACCTCTCGCTGTTCGTCGCCGAGGCCGGCGAGCACCTCGCCGGCTACGGGCGCGACCTCGTCCAGCTCGAGCAGGCGGTCCGGGACGGCCGCGCCGCGCAGGCCACCATCGACAGCCTGTTCCGCCACGCGCACAGCGTGAAGGGGATGTCGGCCTCGATGCAGCTCGAGGGGATCAGCGCCCTCGCCCACAAGGCGGAGGACCTGGTCGACGTCTTCCGGAAGGACCCGTCCCGGCTCGACGGCGAGGCGGTGGACGTGCTCCTCGCCGCGGGCGACGCGCTGCAGGTGATGGTGCAGGCCGCGGCGCGAGGCGAGAAGCCGGACGCGGAGCCCGCGCTCGTCGAGCGGCTCGTCGCCGCCGCGCGGCGGACGCGGGAAGAGCGGGCGGCGACGCCGGGCGCGGCCGAGCCCACCTCGGACGGCGCCCCTCGGCTCCGCGCCCGCTCCGCGGGCGCCACGCTCAGGGCGGCCGGGGAAGCTGCGCCCGAGCCGGTGTCCGGTACGCAAAGGGCGAACGTGGAGACGCCGGCCGCGGCCGCGCCGCCTCCCGGCCCGGTCGACGCGGGCCCGCGCACGCCGCGGCGCGTGTCGATCGACGTCGAGATCGCCGCGAGCTGCCCGGTGCCCGCGGTCCGCGCCTTCCTGGTGGTGAAGAAGCTCGCCGCCCTGGGCGCGGTGGCCCGGAGCGCGCCGTCCGTCGACGAGCTCAAGGCGGGCCGGATCCCCGGGAAGAAGCTGCAGGTGCTCCTCGACACCGCCGAGACGCTCCAGGCCATCGAGAAGGCGCTCGGGCAGATCTCGGACCTCGGGGGCGTGCTCCTGAAGGAGGCCGAGCCGGAGCGGCCCGGCGCAGCCGCGCCCGGCGCGCCGGCGGCGCCCGCCGCGAAGGAGGCCGCCGAGCCCGCGCGCACGGTGCGGGTGAAGACCGAGATCCTGGACGGGTTCCTCGACGCGGTGGGCGAGCTCATCCTCGCCACGGCGCGCATCCGCGAGATCGGCAAGGCGATCCCGGCCGCGAGCCGCCCGCACCTCGACGAGGGCGTGGACCGGCTCTCCGCCATCGTGAAGGACCTGCACGACAAGGTGATGGCGGTCCGGATGACGCCGCTCGCGCTCGTGACCGAGGGGCTCCCCCGCGCCGCGCGCGACCTCGCCCGCAGGGTGGGCAAGCAGGTGGAGGTGGAGATCCGCGGCGCGGAGATCGAGATCGATCGCGCGATCCTGGAGGAGCTCTCGGATCCCCTCCTCCACGTCCTCAGGAACGCCATCGACCACGGCGTGGAGGCGCCCCACCTCCGGCTCCTCGCCGGGAAGCCCGCCACCGCCCGGGTGATCCTCCAGGCGCGGCGCGAGCGGGACCGGGTGATCCTCGAGCTCTCCGACGACGGGAAGGGCATGGACCCCGTCCGGCTCAAGGCCGCCGCGGTCGCGCGCGGTGCGATCTCGGCGGACCAGGCCGCGGCGCTCTCCGACCGCGAGGCCCTCCTCCTCTGCTGCCTCCCGGGCGTGTCCACCGCCGAGGCCGTCACCGACGTCTCCGGGCGCGGCGTCGGCATGGACGCGGTGAAGCGCACGGTCGAGGGGCTCGGCGGCACGCTCGAGATCGAGAGCGCGCCCGGCGCCGGGAGCCGGTTCACGTTCTGGCTGCCCCTCACGGTGGCGGTGCAGCCGGTCCTCCTCGTCCGGGTCGGCGAGGAGGTGCTCGGGCTGCCCATCGCGAAGGTGCACGGTGCGGCGCAGGTGGAGGTCTCTCGCCTCGACCGGAGCCAGGGCGGCCCGGTGCTGCTCTACGACGGCGAGCTCGTGCCGGTGCACGACCTCACCCGCCTGCTCGGGTTCCCGGACGCGCCGCCGCGGGACGACCGCGCCGTGGTGGTCGCGGAGGGCGGCGAGGCCGGCCGGATCGGCCTCGCGGTCGACGCGCTCCTCGGCCAGCAGGAGGCGGTGCTGAAGCCGCTCGGGAGCCCGCTCGAGGAGGTGCCCGGCCTCTCCGCCGTGACGGTGCTCGGGAACGGCCGCCCGGTGTTCATCCTCGACGTGCAGAGGCTCCTCGCCGCATGAACCCCGGCTCGTTCGGCCCGCGCGAGGTGGACGCGCTCCAGGAGCTCGCGAGCGTCGGCTGCGGCCAGGCCTTGACCGCGCTCGGGAAGCTCGCCGGTCGGCGCATCGACATGGACGTGCCGGAGGTCTGGGTGGGCGCGGAGGCGGGCGCGATCGCCGCGTTCCTCGGCGGCCTCGGTCAGGACCTCGTGGCGGTGGGCGTGAAGCTCGAGGGCGCGCTCGAGGGCGATCTCCTCCTCGCCCTGCCGGAGCGGGACGCCGAGGGCCTCGCGGCGGTGCTCGGGTTCCCGGTGGGCGGCTCGTGGGCCGGCATGGCCGAGAGCGCGCTCCTCGAGTCCGGGAACATCGTCGGGAGCGCGTTCGTGTCCGCGGTGGCGGCGCTCGTCGGCGAGCGGCTGCTCCTGTCGGTGCCCACGTTCGCCCGCGGCTCGGGGAAGGAGTGCGTGGAGCGGCTCGTCGCCCACGCGGGGTCGATCGCGCTCGCGACCCGCTTCACCTGCGCGGCGCAGGCCGGCGGCCCCGCCCTCGAGGGGCTCATCCTCGTCATGCCAGAGCCGGCGCGCGTCGCGGAAGTGCTCAAGCGGCTGGATCTGCGCTAAGTACGTCCCCGCATGGACGAGAAGACCCTGCGCCGGCTCCTCGGCCGCGTGAAGGCGGGCGACGCCTCGCTCGACGACGCCATCGAGGCGCTCAAGGCCGCGCCCTTCGAGCGGCTCGGCGACATGGCCACCGTGGACACCCACCGCACGCTGCGGGTCGGGATGCCCGAGGTCGTGCTCGCGGAGTCGAAGACCGCCGCGCAGGTCGCGGCGATCGCGCGGAAGCTCGCGGGACACGGGCCGCTCCTCGTGACCCGCCTCGCGCCGGACAAGGCCGGCCCGGCGCGCCGCGCGGTGCGCGGGAGCGTCTACGACCCGGTCTCGCGGACGCTGCGGAAGGGCCGGATGAACCTCCCGGCGAGGGGGCCGGTCGCGATCTGCTGCGCCGGGACCTCGGACATCCCGGTCTGCGAGGAGGCGGCGGTCACGCTCGACGTGATGGGCGTCGAGGTGGTGCGGGTCTACGACGTGGGCGTGGCCGGCATCCACCGGCTCCTCGCGCGCCGGCACGACCTCGCCACGGCGCGCGCGGTCATCGTGGCGGCGGGGATGGAGGGGGCGCTCCCGTCGGTGGTGGGCGGGCTCGTGGGGCGCCCGGTGATCGGGGTTCCGACCTCGGTCGGCTACGGCGCCTCGCTCGGCGGGCTCGCGCCGCTCTTCACGATGCTGAACTCGTGCGCGCCGAACGTGACGGTGGTGAACGTGGACAACGGGTTCGGCGCCGCGTTCGTGGCGGGGCTCATCGCGCGGGAGTAGACCGGGAGAGACATGGCGGCCCCACTCCTCGTCCTCGAGCCGGTCGGCGGGATCGCCGGCGACATGTTCATGGCGGCCGCGCTCGATCTCGGCGTCGACCGCGCCGCGCTCGTCGCCGCGCTCGAGACCCTGCGCGTCCCCGGCTGGCGCCTCGAGACGACGGCGAAGACCGAGCACGGGATCCGCGGCACGCACGTCGACGTGGTGGTCTCGGGCGAGCAGCCGCACGCCCGCGGCCTCGCCGAGATCCTCGCGCTCGTCGACGGGAGCGGGCTCCCGCCGCGGGCGAAGGCGGTGGCGCGGGCGATCTTCGAGCGGATCGGGCGCGCCGAGGCGAAGGTCCACGGGATCCCGGTCGCGGAGGTGCACTTCCACGAGGTCGGCGCGGTGGACTCGATCGTCGACGTGTGCGGCGCGGCGGTGGTGCTCGAGCTGCTCGGCTGGCCGCGGGTGGTCGCGGCGCCTCCCGAGCTCGGCCGCGGGATGGTGCGCACCGCGCACGGCGTGATGCCGGTCCCGCCGCCCGCGGTCCTCGAGCTGCTCGCCGGGAAGCCGGTGCGGCCCGGCGGCCCGCCCGGCGAGGCGGTGACGCCGACGGGCGCCGCGCTGCTCGCGGAGCTCGCGCAGCTCGGGCCGCTCCCGCCCTTCGTGCCGGGGCGGATCGGCTACGGCGTCGGGACGGTGGCGTGGCCGGACCGGCCGAACGTGCTCCGGATGACGCTCGGCGAGGAGGTCGCGGCCAGCGCGCCCTTCGACTCCGGCCCTGCTGCGCAGGGCCTACGCTCAGGGCGACCGGGAAGTGAAGCCGTTCGCCCTGAGGGCAGCGGCGGCGAGGCGGGCCCGGAGTCGAAGGGCTCAGGGCGACCGGGAAGTGAAGCCGTTCGCCCTGAGGGCAGCGGCGGCGAGGCGGGCCCGGAGTCGAAGGGCTCAGGGCGACCGGAAGGTGAAGCCGTTCGCCCTGAGCGTAGCGGCCGCGAAGCGGCCGCGGAGTCGAAGGGCGAGCCGCAGGACGCGGAGACCCTCTGGGTCCTCGAGGCGAACCTCGACGACTGCCCCGGCCAGCTCGTCGCGCGCGCGATCGAGGCCGCGCTGGAGGCGGGTGCGCTCGACGCGTGGGCGGCGCCCGTCACGATGAAGAAGGGGCGCCCCGGGATCCTGCTCGGCGCGCTCTGCGACGAGGCAGGGCGCGGCGCCGTCACCTCGGCGCTGTTCGGGGAGACGACCACGCTGGGCGTCCGGCGCCACGCGGTGCTCCGCGACGTGCTCGACCGCCGCCTCGTCGAGGTCGAGACGGCGTACGGCGTCGTCCGCGTGAAGGTCGCCTCGCAGGGGGGCCGCGAGCTAGGGGCGCACCCGGAGTACGAGGACTGCCTCGCGCGCGCCCGGGAGCGGGGCGTGGCGGTGCGCGAGGTGATGGCGGCCGCGCTCGCTGCCCACCGCGCGGGCCGGTGACGCCCGCGCCCGTGCTAGAGTGCGCGGCGCAGGGGGCTCGCACGTGGGACGGAGCACCACCAGGAAGGCGCCGTCGCGCGGCGGCAGGCGCCCGGCCGCCGGGAAGACGCCGAAGCAGCCGAAGCGGGCCGTGAGCCCGCGCCGGCGCGCCCCGGTGGCGATCTCGCGGGCGGGCGTCGCCGCGCCGACCCCCGAGGATCTCTGGGCGGCGTTCCAGGCGGCGCCCTTCGCGACCTTCGTCCTCGCCGACGGCCTGGTCCTCGCCGCGAGCGACGCGTTCCACCACGCGCTCGGCCTCGCGCCCGGCTCCGCGCCGGCGCAGCGGCTCGACGCGCTGCTCCCGCCCGACGAGGGCCAGCTCCCCACCCCGCGCCCGGGCGGCACGCGGACCTACCGCACCCGCGTCGGCGGCGTCCCCGCCCGCGTGGACCTGAGCGCCGCGACCGCGCCGCGCGCCGACGGCAGCACGCTCGTCTCGGGCGTCCTCACGGTCGTGCTGGACGCGGCCGACACCGCCGCGGAGCGGGCGCTGCTCGACCTGTCCCGCGCCCTCGCGGACGCGCGCTCCGAGGACGAGGTGACGGCCGCGCTCTCCCGCGCGCTCGAGCTGCTCTTCCCGGGGCGCGCGTTCTCGATCCGGCTCGTCGATCCGCGCACGCTCTCGCTCACGACCTTCTACGGCCGCGGCCGGCTCCGCGCGGGCGCGACCCGGCGGCTCGCCCTTAGGCGCGAGGCGGCCGAGCGCGCCGGGCTCGACCCGGGCGCGCTGCAGGAGGGCGGCGCGACGCTGGTCGCGATGGACGAGCCGCTCTTCGAGGGCTGCCAGCGCGCCCTCGTCGAGCCGCTCGCGGTCTCCGGCGAGCTGTTCGGCCTCGTCGGCCTCGAGTACGCGGTGGGCGAGCCGGGCGACCGCGCGTCGGACGCGCCGCTGCTCCTGCAGGTCGCGACTCACGCCGCGCTCGGCGTCCGGAACCTCCGCTCCGTCGAGGAGACGACCCGGCTCAAGACCGAGCTCGAGCACCTCGTCGAGCACGCGAACGCCCTCATCCTCGCGGTGGACCGCGACCGCCGCGTCACCATCTGGAACGCGGCGCTCGGCCGGCTCACCGAGTGGCGGCGGACCGACATGCTCGGCCGCGACGCGCTCCTCGCCCTCGATCCGGACGACCGCGCCCGGGCGCGGGACGCCATCGACCGCGCGCTCGCCGGCGAGACGGTGGACGGCGTGGAGGTCCGGCTCCTGCGGCGCGCGGGCGGCGAGGCCCGCGTCGCGGTGAACCTCGCGCCGCGGCTCGGCGCGGCCGGCGAGGTGGAGGGCGTGGTCGCGATCGGCCAGGACCTCACCCTCCTCCGCACGCTCCAGGCCGCCGCCGAGCACGCCGAGCGGCTCGCCGCCATCGGGCGGCTCGTGGCGGGCGTGGTGCACGAGCTCAACAACCCGCTCACCGCCGTCACGATGTACTCGGACGCGCTCGTCGAGCGGCTCGCCGCGCGGGGCCACGACGCCGCCGACGTGGAGAAGCTCCGGGCCATCAAGGACGCCGGGCTGCGGATCCAGCGGCTCGCGCGCGACCTCGTGACCTACGCGCGCCCCACCGGGGCGCGGACCGAGCCGGTCGACCTCGCGCAGGTGCTGGACGAGGCGCTCCGGATGGCGAAGCCCGCGCTGAAGGAGTCCGGCGCGGTGGTCGAGCGCGAGGGGGTCGCGGTGCCGCCCGTCGAGGCGAACCGGCCGAGCCTGGTGCAGGTGGTCCTCGCGCTCCTCACCAACGCCACGCAGGCGCTCCCCCCGGGCGGGACGATCCGCGTCCGGCTCGGGCACGACGGGGCGCAGGCCACGATCGCCGTCGAGGACACCGGCAGCGGGATGACGCCCGAGATCGCGGCACGCGCGTTCGAGCCGTTCTTCACGACGCGCCCCGGGATCGGGATCGGGCTCGGGCTGCCGATCGTCTCCGGGATCGTCCAGCGGCACGGCGGGACGGTCGCGCTGGAGAGCGCGCCGGGCACGGGGACGAAGGTCGTCGTGCGGCTGCCGGTGAAGAGCTGATCGTCGTCGCGTCGGACGATCGGTTCGTCAGAGGCCCGGGGCACGGGGCCCGGCCACGGGACACGGGTCCGGTAACGGCAACGGTAACGGCACACGCGCATCTCGCGTAATGCCCGTTCCCGTTTACGTTTACGTTACCGTTTCCGCTCATTCGTTCCCGTGTCCCGCCTCCCGTGTCCCGCTCTAGTGCACGCTCGGTGCACGGGAAACGGGACACGGGACACGGGTCACGGAGAACGGGATCGACAACGGAAACGGTGAACGGCAACGGCAACGGCAACGGCAGCCTGCCGTTCACGCCTGCAGCGACAGCACCGCGTACCCGCGGAAGCTCGGGAGCACCGTCGAGATCGAGTAGCCCGATGGGTTCATCGGGATGCGGAGGTCCTGACCATCGGCGGAGACGAAGCGGCCGCGGCGGACGCCGCCCGCGACGTGCATGCCGAGGAACAGCGTGGTGCCCTGCGCCTTCTCCGCGCCGAGGGCGACGAGGTGGGCGTCGAGGGTGTCGCCGCTCCGGTGCAGCACGACGAGCAGCGGCGAGCGGCCCGCGACGCCGGCGGCGCGGCGCCCCTTCCCGAGGAGCGCGGCGAGCGCCTTCGACAGGCGCTCCGCGTCGGGCGGCGCCGGGGTGCCCTGCTCCGGCGAGAGCGGCGGCAGGACCGCGAGCAGGCCCGCGCCGACCTTCACGCCGCCGGGCTTGCCGTTCGGCAGGAACGTGCCCGCCGGCCGGCCCGCCTCGTCGACGTGGGCGGGCTCGCCGAACGCGAGCACCGGCGCGCCGCCCTCGATCCTGCGGCGGACCTCCTTCATCTCGAGCCACGAGAGCGCGCCCGCGTCGGCGAGCACGAGCGCGGCCTCCGGCGGCGCGTCGGAGAGCCGCGTCACCACCGGCGCCTGGACGTGCAGGGCCGCGAGCGCGTCGCCGGCGCGCTCGACCGCGAGCCGGTGGCGCCCGCCGGTCCAGAGGTCCGCCTCGGCGGAGTAGAGGATCGCGCACTCCGCGACGGGGTTGCCGAGGGCCGGGGAGCGGCCGGCGCGCTGCGCGAGCTGCCGTGCGAGCCGGCGCACGCTCGCCACCTCGGCGCCGGCCTCACCGGCGGGCTCGAGGCCGGAGATCTCGATCCCGCAGGTCGCGACCACCGCGGCGAACCGGGAGAGCGCGGCGGGCGTGGCCGCCCCCGGCGCGGGGGCGATGGCGATGGGGCGCCGCCCCGCCGCGGCCCGGAGCAGCCGGGCGAGCCCGACGCCGGTCGCGGTCGCCGGGACGGGGGCCGGGAAGACCGCCGCGTCGACGAGGCGTGCGGCGCGGAGCTGGGCGGGCCCGATCGCCTCGAACTGGGCGATCACCTCGAAGGGCTTCGCCGCGGCCCGGGAGGCGTCGCGCGCCGCGCGGGCGTAGCCCCGCACGGCCCGGTCGAGCATCTCGTTCCGCACGCGCCAGAAGTCGCGGCCGAACGGGAGCTGATCGAACGAGACCGCGCCCGAGGCGGAGGCGACCGCCTCGCGCGCGAGCGCGAGGTAGTCGATGGGCTGGAAGTGATCCCCGTACTCCCGCTCGAGGTGGCGGGCGAGCGCTCGCTGGCAGTCGGTGCAGAAGCCGGCGCCGAGGAGCCCGAGGGCGAGCGGCGCGTCGGGGCGATCCAGGCAGACCCCGGCGAAGCCGGCGGCGAGGGCGGCCCGGGCGAGCTCGCCGACCCGCGCGCGCTGGCGCTCGGAGGAGAGGCATGCGCGCGGCGGCCCGGAGAGGCCCGACGGCGTGCCGTCCGCGGCGCGGCAGGCCTCGGACGCGGTGGCGGCGCGGCCCGCGGGCAGGTCCGCCAGGGCACGGTTCACGAGGGGTGCGGGGAGCGGCTCCGCGGGCGGAGCGAGGAGCGGCTCCGCCGCGAGGGCCTCGGCGGCGCGGGCCGACTCCTCCGGCAGCGCGCCCGGAGCGAGTCGGTACGGTGCGAAGGCGGCGTCGAGCATCGGCGTGTGCGGGGATGTCGGCCCCGCGGCGACGGTCCCGCCTGCGGCGGGGCTGCGCTCGGGGCGAATGGATGGGGAGGAGGGTACGACGACGCTCGCGGACGGGCAATTGCCACCCCGGATGTCCAGATCCACGATCGATCGGATGCGGCGCGCCCGCGCGCTCTCACCGAGGGTGGGAGTCCCGGGGTGCGCGGAGCGCATACCCCGACGCGTTGACGCCCTCGAAAACCCCGTGATAGGGGAACGAGGTCCCGAGCAAGCGCCTTGACCGAGGGACGACGCGCGCGCACCCACTCCGGAGGAAGACCAAGGCCATGGGCGAAACGTTCGGAGCGATCGTGAAGCACTACCACGAGGGGGGATGGATGATGCACGCCATCTTCGCCTCGCTCGTGGTCGTCATCGGGCTCGTCATCGACCGGACGATCGCGCTCTACTTCCAGGCCTCGGTGAACAAGGAAGCGTTCCTGAAGGGCCTGAAGGAGCACATCTACCGGGGCGATCTCGATCGCGCGATCAGCTTCTGCGCCTCGCAGAAGAAGACGCCGCTCGTCTCGGTGATCAAGGCCGGCCTCATCAACGTGCCGAAGGGCGAGGCCGACGTGCAGGCCGCGATGGACGAGGCGACGCTCCGCGAGTCGCCGAGGATCGAGAAGCGCACCGGCTACCTCGCGATGCTCGGCAACGTCGCGACGCTGCTCGGGCTCCTCGGCACCATCATCGGCCTCATCAGCGCGTTCGGCGCCGTCGCCGACGCGCCGCCCGCCGAGAAGGCTCGCATCCTCGCCTCGTCGATCTCCGAGGCCATGAACTGCACCGCGTTCGGCCTCCTCACCGCGATCCCCGCGCTCGTCGCGTACTCGGTGCTGCAGGGCCGCTCCCAGCACATGCTCGACGAGATCAACGAGACGAGCGTCTCCGTGCTGAACCTCATCGTCGCGAACAAGGACAAGATGAAGCTTCCGGCGTCGGTCGGCGCCGAGGAGCAGGGCTAGTCGCCGCGCACGATCGCCCTCCGGCACCGGCGCGCTCGCGCGCCGGCGACCGGGGCGAACTCTTCTCGGGAAGGAGGTAACCGATGGGCGGCGGCGCGATGCCCGAGCAGGGCGGAGGCGGCAAGAGGAAGAAATCGCTCGACGCGGTGATCAACGTCGTGCCCGCGATCGACCTCCTCTCCTGCCTCATCACCTTCCTCCTCTACACGGCGGTCTGGACGCAGATCTCGCGACTGCAGGTGCAGCAGTTCGGCTCGGGCGCGCCCGAGCCGCAGCCGACCGAGCAGCAGAAGCAGATGATCGTCACGCTCGCGATCGGCGAGCGCGGCATGAACCTCACCACCACCTCCGGCCTCGCGTTCGAGATCCCGCTCGACCGGACCGCCGGCGCCGTGAAGCAGGACTACAGGTCCCTCTCGGAGCGGCTGAAGCAGCTCCGCGCCGACTACCCGGAGACCGCGGCCATCACGGTCTCGGCGGAGGACACGGTGCCTTACGGCGATCTGGTCGAGGTGATCGACACCTGCATCGGGCAGGGGCTCACCGCCGTGTCCGTGTCCGGAGCCTAGAGGCGAGACATGCCCATCGTCACGCCCGGCAAGCGCCCCGCGAAGCGGTTCCTGAAGTCGAAGATCATCGGCGGCAAGATCTCCCGCGGCCGCAAGGCGACCAACGCGGAGATCAACGTCATCCCGATGGTCGACATGATGACGATGCTCGTCATCTTCCTCCTGCAGCAGTACTCGTCCACGGGCGAGGTGCTGTACATGCAGAAGGACATCAAGCTCCCCGACGCGCACCACGGCCAGACCATCGAGGTCGCGCCGGTCGTGGCGATCAGCGGCTCGGAGATCGTGGTGACCGGCGTGAAGGTGGCAGACGTCCCGGACCTCGATCGCGATTCGGGCTACCTGAACATCCCGGGGCTCGAGGAGCGGCTCCGCGACGAGAAGAAGCGGTGGGAGTACCTCCACCAGCAGGACCCCGAGAAGAAGTGGGATGGGCAGGTGAACATCCAGGCGGACAAGGGCGTGCCCTTCCGAATCGTGAAGCGGGTGATGTACTCGTGCGGCGTCGCCGGGTACTTCAGCCTGAACTTCGCCGCGCTCGATCTCGGCAGCGCCGCCGCCGCCCCCGACAAGGCCCCCGGAGCGGGGTAGCGCCACCCCGTTCCGCCCCCTCGGCCGCGGGGCCGGGGTTGTGGCCGGAGGTCCGGCGTCCACTTGCCAAAAGTCCTGGCAGACCGGTAGTATCCGCCGACCCAGCCGTCCAGCGGCCGGCGCAACTTCGCCCAACGCGCGGCTTTTTCCCGGTTTCTCCGATCCTCAGTTGGAGGGGCAGTCCCTGCCATGAACCTGACCAGCATCCTCTCGTCCCTCGCGCTCGCGGCGGGTGGACACGGCGGCGAGGCGAACCTCGTCCTGCCCGACCTCCGCTCCCAGCAGTTCCTGGGGATGAGCGGCCACAACCTGCTCCTCGTCGGCATCCTCGTGTCGATCGCCGGCCTCGTCTTCGGGCTCGTGGTCGCGAACCAGCTCAAGAACCTCGCCGTGCACCGGTCGATGCGCGAGATCTCCGAGCTGATCTACGAGACCGCCAAGACGTACCTGGTCACGCAGGGCAAGTTCATCGCGATCCTCTGGGCCTTCATCGCGGTGATCATCGTCGCCTACTTCGGCTTCCTCACCACCGGCCCGGACGGCGCCCGCGGCCTCGGCGCCGCCCGCGTGGTCCTGATCCTGGTGATGAGCCTCGTCGGCATCCTCGGCTCGTCGGGCGTCGCCTGGTTCGGCATCCGCGTGAACACCTACGCGAACAGCCGCGCCGCCTTCGCCTCCCTCGGCGGCAAGCCGTTCCCGACCTACGCGATCCCGCTCAAGGCCGGCATGTCGATCGGCACGATGCTCATCAGCGTCGAGCTGCTCATCATGCTCTGCATCCTCCTCTTCATCCCCGTCGACCTCGCCGGCCCGTGCTTCATCGGGTTCGCGATCGGCGAGTCCCTCGGCGCGTCCGCGCTCCGCATCGCCGGCGGCATCTTCACGAAGATCGCCGACATCGGCTCGGACCTGATGAAGATCGTCTTCAAGATCAAGGAGGACGACGCCCGGAACCCCGGCGTGATCGCCGACTGCACCGGCGACAACGCGGGCGACTCGGTCGGCCCCTCCGCGGACGGCTTCGAGACCTACGGCGTGACCGGCGTCGCGCTCATCTCCTTCATCCTGCTCGCGGTCTCGAGCGGGGCGACGCAGGTGAAGCTCCTCGTCTGGATCTTCGCGATGCGCATCATGATGGTCATCGCGTCGGTGGTCTCCTACTGGATCAACGAGGCCCTCGCATCCGCCAAGTACAAGGACGCGGACTCGATGAACTTCGAGGCGCCGCTCACGTTCCTCGTGTGGCTCACCTCGATCGTCTCGGTGGTCCTCACCTTCGTCGTCTCGAGAGCGCTCATCGGCGACCTCGGCGACGGCACGATGTGGTGGAAGCTCTCCGCCATCATCACCTGCGGCACGCTCGCCGGCGCGATCATCCCCGAGGTGGTCAAGGTCTTCACCTCGACTTCCTCCGGTCACGTGCGCGAGGTCGTCACCGCGTCGAAGGAGGGCGGCGCCTCGCTGAACGTGCTCGCCGGCCTCACGGCGGGTAACTTCTCCGCGTTCTGGATGGGCCTCGTCATCATCGCGCTCATGGGCGCCGCGTACGGCGTCTCCACGACCGGCCTCGAGAGCCTGATGCAGGCGCCGGCGGTGTTCGCCTTCGGCCTCGTCGCCTTCGGCTTCCTCGGCATGGGCCCGGTCACCATCGCGGTCGACTCCTACGGCCCGGTGACCGACAACGCGCAGTCGGTCTACGAGCTCTCGCTCATCGAGAACGTCCCGAACGTGAAGGCCGAGGTGAAGAAGGACTTCGGCTTCGACCTCAACTTCGACAAGGCCAAGCACTTCCTCGAGGAGAACGACGGCGCCGGCAACACCTTCAAGGCGACGGCGAAGCCGGTGCTCATCGGCACCGCGGTGGTCGGCGCGACCACGATGATCTTCTCGATCATCTTCGTCCTCACGAACGGCCTCTCGGCTCACATCGAGAAGCTCTCGATCATGAACCCGATGTTCCTGCTCGGCCTCATCATGGGCGGCAGCATCATCTACTGGTTCTCGGGCGCCTCCACGCAGGCGGTCTCCACCGGCGCCTACCGCGCGGTCGAGTTCATCAAGCAGAACATCCGCCTCGAGGGCGTCGAGAAGGCGAGCGTCGAGGACTCGAAGAAGGTCGTCGAGATCTGCACGCAGTACGCGCAGAAGGGCATGTTCAACATCTTCCTCGTGGTGTTCTTCGCCACTCTGTCCTTCGCGTTCGTCGACGAGTTCTTCTTCATCGGCTACCTGATCTCGATCGCGATCTTCGGCCTCTTCCAGGCGATCTTCATGGCGAACGCCGGCGGCGCCTGGGACAACGCGAAGAAGGTCGTCGAGGTGGAGCTCAAGGCGAAGGGCACCGACCTGCACGCCGCCACCGTCGTCGGCGACACCGTGGGCGACCCCTTCAAGGACACCTCGTCCGTCGCGATGAACCCCATCATCAAGTTCACGACGCTCTTCGGCCTCCTCGCCGTCGAGGTCGCGATCCAGATGGAGGGGACGCCGCGCATGATGCTCGCGGGGCTGTTCCTCCTCGTCGCGCTCGTCTTCGTCTACCGCTCCTTCTACAAGATGCGGATCGAGTCGGGCGTGAAGGCCACCCAGGCCGCGACGTCGGCGTCCCCGGCGACGCACTGACATGTGCGCGGAGCGCATCGCTCCGCCGACCCCGAGGGCGGCGCTAGAGAAGGCGTGCGCCGCCCTCAAGGTGTTTCCCCTCCACGGCGTGGCCGTCCTCCCCGGGACGCCCACGCCGTTTCACGTCTTCGAGCCGCGCTACCGCGCGCTGGTCGAGGACGCGCTCCGCGGGGACCGGGTGCTGGCGGTGCCCGGCCTCGTGTCGAAGGAGGGGGCGCACCAGCTCCACCCGCCGCTCCTCCCCGTCGCCGGCGCCTGTCTCATCGAGAAGGACGAGCGCTACGAGGACGGCCGCTTCGACATCGTGGTGCGAGGCATCGCCCGCGTGCGCCTGCACGAGGAGCTCGCTGCGGTGCACCCGTACCGCGAGTTCCGCGCGGAGATCCTCGAGGACGTCTGGCCTGCCGGAGGTCCCGACCGCCTGCAGCCGGAGCTCGAGTCGCTTCGCCAGCTCGTGTATCAGCTCGCGCAGCGGCTCCCGTCGGAGTCCGGAGCGCCCGCGCTCGCGGAGGCGGTGGCGCAGATGAGGGATCCGTCCCAGATCGCGGACCTCGTCGCGGCGGCCGCGGTCAGCGAGCCGGAGGCGAGGCAGAAGGTGCTGGAGCAGCTCGACGTCGCGCGCAGGCTCGAGATGGTGCTCGAGGAAGTCGCGGGCGTCGTGCTGGTGCTGTCGAAGGGGCAGAATCCGCGGGCGTAGGGACGGATCGGCAGGACGGTGGGACCGTTCCCGTTGCCGTTCTCCGTTTCCGTTACCGCCCCCCGTTCCCCGTGACCCGCCTCCCGTGTCCCGTGGCCCGCCCCCGTTCCCGAGCTGGTCGCGGGCCCGTCTCCTGCAACGCCTCTTGCTCATGGCGAGCGAACCGGAAGCGTTCCTCGAGCACGAGCGCCTGGACGTCTACCGCGCTGCACTCGAGTTCGTACCGCTGGCGCTTTCGCTCGTCCCGCGACAGGGTGAGCGTGCCGTCCTCGACCAGCTGGAGCGAGCAAGTCAGAGCATCGTCCTGAACATCGCGGAGGGCGCGGGACGACACGCCAGCGGCGACAAACGCCGCTGCTACGAGATCGCGAAGGGAAGCGCGCTCGAGTGCGCTGCGATACTCGATGTCCTCCGCGTGCGAGGGCTCGGGACGCCGGAGAGACACGCGGTTGCCCGGCGTCTGATCGTCCGGATCGCACAGATGCTGAACGGCTTATGCGGCGCGCGCGACCGCGGCGGTCGCGGCGCGGCTGGCCGGCCGAACGGCGGACGTCCCCGGTCGGGCGCGGGACAGGGGACACGGGAGGCGGGTCACGGAAACGGGGACGGAAACGGAGAACGGTAACGGAGAACGGTAACGGACTCGATCCCCGACCGAACCCCTACTCCCCGTTCCTACCCACCCCGTAGTACGTGAACCCCGCCGCCCGGCACTTCTCCGCGTCCCACACGTTCCGCCCGTCGATCAGCACCGGCTGGCGCATGATCCCCTTCAGCCTCGCCAGGTCCGGCTGCCGGAACTCGTTCCACTCCGTCACGAGCAGGAGCGCGTCCGCGCCCTCCGCCGCCGCGTAGGGCTCCTCCGCGAGCTCGACGCCGCGCCCGTGGAAGAGCTTCGCCGCGACCTCGCGGGCGACCGGATCGTGGGCCCGGACCTTCGCGCCGTTCCCGAGGAGGCCCTCGACGACCGTGATCGCCGGCGCCTCGCGCATGTCGTCGGTCTTCGGCTTGAACGCGAGGCCCCAGACCGCGAGGGTCTTCCCCGCGAGCGATCCGAAGTGGCGGGCCGCCTTCTCGACGAGCCAGCGCTTCTGGCGCTCGTTCACGCGCTCCACCGAGCGGAGCAGGTCGAAGTCGAGCCCGACGTGGCGGGCCATCGTCATCACGGCCCGGACGTCCTTCGGGAAGCAGGAGCCGCCGAAGCCGACGCCGGGGAAGAGGAACGGGTGGCCGATCCGTCTGTCCGAGCCGATGCCCCGGCGGACCATGTCCACGTCGGCGCCGAGCTTCTCGCAGAGCGCCGCCATCTCGTTCATGAACGAGATGCGGGTCGCGAGCATCGCGTTCGCCGCGTACTTCGTGAGCTCGGCCGAGCGGATGTCCATGAACAGCACCGGCTGCTCGGCGCGGACGAACGGCGCGTACAGCTCGGCCATGACGGCGCGGGCGTGCTCGGAGGCGACGCCCACCACCACGCGGTCGGGCCGCATGAAGTCGTCGATCGCCGCCCCTTCCTTCAGGAACTCGGGGTTGGAGCAGACGTCGAAGGGGTGCTTCGCGGTGTCCTTCAGGACCGCCGCGACCCTCTCCGCGCTCCCCACCGGCACGGTGGACTTGTCCACCACCACGCAGGCGCGGGTCATGTGCCGGCCGATGTCCGCGGCGGCGGCGAGCACGTACTGGAGATCCGCGTCGCCGTTCTCGCCGGGGGGCGTGCCGACCGCGATGAACGCGACCTCGGCGTCCTTCATCGCTTCCGCGTACGAGGTCGTGAAGAGGAGCCGCTTCTCCTTCACGTTCCGGTGGACCAGCTCCTCGAGCCCCGGCTCGTAGATCGGGACCCCGCCCGCGTTGAGGAGCGCGATCTTCGCGGGATCGATGTCGAGGCAGGTGACCCTGTGGCCCGACTCGGCGAAGCAGGTGCCGGTGACGAGGCCGACGTAGCCGGTTCCGACGACGGTGATGTTCACGTGGAATGCCCCCGGAAAGGACTGGGGAATCTAGCACAGGGGCGGGCGCTGGATCACCTGCACCCCTGCGCCGCTCGCCTGCGCAGGGGCGGGCGCGACGGGCGGCCCGCCGCGCGCGCCCGCTACGGCGCGACCACCGCCCGCGCCGCCGCGTCCACGCCGCGCAGGTGACGGAGCTTGGCGGGATCGCGCCCCGCGTCGACCACCCGGTCCACCGCGACGCGCTCGGCGAAGCCGAGCTCGGGCGAGAGCGCCGCCGCAGGCTCCGCGACCTCGGGATAGAAGTGCGCGAGGAGCGCCATGGCGCCGTGGAGCGCGCGCGAGAGCCCGAGCGCCGACGCGCGCGCCTTCACGTACGCCGCGTCGAGCGGCTCGCCTACGAGCTCGCGGAGATCCACGAACGTGATGAGCGGCGCGAAGAGCCCGAGCTGCGCCTGCTCCGCCACGGTCGAGAGCACCGCGTCCTCCGGCGACGGCCGGGCGGCCAGGGGGCCGAACGCGCGGTAGGAACGCGCCCGCTCGAACAGGGGCGCGTCCGCCGGCCCGCCGCTCCAGAGCCCCTCCTGCGCGGACAGCGCGATCTTCCCGTCGGTGAACACCGCCACGCGGCCGCCGTGCTCGGTCCGGTCGAGCGTGAGCGCCGGCTTCACCGCGGCGGCGAAGCGCGCGCCGTCCTCGGCGCGGAGCGCGAAGCGGACGTCGCCGACGGGCCGCCACGCGGCGTGCGGGTAGAGCCAGTCCACGTACGCGGCCGCGTCGAGGAGCACGACCGGAACCTCGCCGGCGAGCTTGAGCGCGCCCCGGAGCGTCACGAGCTTCATCACCGTGTCGTTCACCACGCCCTGGTAGTACCCGAGCAGCTTCTCGCGGAAGGACGCGGGGAGGCCGTAGCCGAGGCGCGTGTGCTCCACCTGGTACGAGGCGAGCGGGGCGAGCCCGTGCGCGACGAGGACGTCCGCGAGGAGGTCGAGGTCGGCCCCCGGCGCGGGGAGCGCCGTCGGGGGCGTGAACGAGGTCAGGGCGCGGACGGCGTCGAGGAGGGCCAAGGCGCACGCGATGTAACCCACCGGGCGCCCGGCGGCAATGGCGCGCCCCGCTCCCGGGCTACCCCGCGCGGACGTGGCGCCGGGCACCACCGGAGGGAAGGGCCGGTGGTAGAGGGACCGGCCGGGCCTCCGCGGCGGCCCCGTGTGCAGGGTTTTCGGAGCAAGGCCACGCACCAAAGGAGCGAATAATGACCCAGCTCGACGGGACGCTGTCGGAGCTCGCGAAGCTCAGGAGCGGCAGCGAGCCGATCGTGAGCCTCTATCTCGACACGCGATGGAGCGACGAGCACCAGCGGGAACGCGTCCGTCTGTTCGTGCAGGAGAAGATCCGGAAGACGCTCGGTCACTACGCCGACGGAACCCCGGGGAAGGAGGGCCTCGAGCGCACCCTGCGGAAGATCCAGGACTTCGTGTCCGGCCTCACCGGCCAGGTCTACGAGAAGGAGAAGAGCGGGCTCGCCCTGTTCGCGTGCGAGTCGAGCGGGCTGTGGCGGACGTTGTTCTTCGCGCGCCCGTTCCGGCCCGAGCTCTGCACCGACGGGTTCCCCCACCTCACGCAGCTCGCGCGCCTCGCCGACGACTTCGAGCCAGCCATCGTGGTCGCGCCGAGCCAGGCGGGCGCGGACATCTTCCACGTCTCGCTCGGCGACCTCGCGCTCGAGTCGCACCTCCGCGGCTTCGTCCCGCGGCAGGAGGAGGACCAGTTCAACTCCGGCTCGGGGAGGCCCGGGCAGCACTACTACGAGCGGCAGTCGAAGGACGAGCGGCACCAGGAGGCGTTCGTCCAGAAGAACCGGAAGGCGGCCGTGCAGGAGGTGCAGGCGGTCTTCGACCACAACCCCGGGTGCCACCTGGTCCTCGTCGGGCCGAGCGAGACGGTCGCGGCGTTCGAGCGCGAGCTGCCGGAGCGGCTTCGGGAGCAGGTGATCGCGCGGATCCCGCGGCCGCGGCAGTGGGACAACGGTGACGGCGTGCGCGCGGACGGGGTGGTCGCCGGCGCCGCGGAGGCGGTGGCCGACCACGAGAAGCAGAAGGAGCAGCAGGTGATCGACGCGGTCGTCGGGCAGTCGCTCCGCGGCGGCCTCGCGGTGATGGGCCCGGACGACGTGGTGGAGGCGCTCAATCAGGGCCGCGTTCACAAGCTCGTGCTCGAGGAGGACTTCACGCTCACCGGCTGGCGCTGCGACAACTGCGACGCGATCGGCGCCAACGCGGAGACGCAGGAGGTCTGCCCGTACTGCCGCGGCGACCTGAAGGTCCTGCAGCACCTCGGCGAGGCGATGGTGACGCGAGCGCTCGCCGAGGGCGCGGAGGTGGAGATCGTCGCGCACGCGAACAAGCTCCACAGCTACCGGAGCGTCGGCGCGTTCCTCCGGCAGACGGCGCAGACCGGCCTCCGCGGCGCGAGCCAGCCGTGGCCGAGCGCGCCGGGGGCGAGCCAGTCGTGAAGTTCTCCCTCTCCCCCGCGCCCTCTCTGCGCGGGGGAGAGGGCGCCTACCCGCGCCACTCCCGGTACGCGTTCTCCGCGTCCTTCACGAAGGGCGGATGCTTCGGCGCCCAGCCGACGTCGACGCCGCGCGTGCTGATCACCACCTGATCCATCGCGAACGCGTCGGCCATCGGCCCCATCGTCTTCCGGGCCTCCTCGACGGGGGTCGCCTTCACGGCGCCGCCCTTCCCCGCCGCGCGGCTCGCGGCCGCCGCCGCCTCGCTCACCGCCGGCGACGCGCCGTCGACGCCGTGGAAGATCCCGCGCGCGCCCTTCTCGACGATCGCCCGGTACAGCTCGGCGAGATCGCTCCGGTGGACGAGCGCCCAGCGCTGGGCGCCGGTGCCGACGAACCGGGCGGCGCCCTCTTTCGTGGCCGAGTCGAACCACATGTTCACGAGGCCGCGCTTCTCGCCGTAGACCATGCCTGGCCGGACCACCGCGGTGTGGAGCCGGTCGGTCGCGGACTCGAGCACCCGCCGCTCGTGCGGCGGCCGCCACGCGACCGCCGCGGCGGGCCGGATCAGCGGCGACCCCTCGCCGGCGGGCGTACGCGTCTCGCCGAGCACCCAGACTCCGGACGTGTAGACCACCTGCATCGTGCGGCCGGACTCGCCGGCGGCCGCGAGCATCGCCTCGATCGCCTCGAGGTCCGCCGGCGGCCCGAGGCCGTAGTCCATGGCGGCGTGCACGAGGGCGTCGTGCTCGGACATCTGCCGCACGAGCGCGCGCAGCTCGCCGAGCGCGCCGCGGACCGGGCGCGCCCCGAGCTTCGCGACCACGCCGTCCTTCTCGCCGTCGCGGGAGAGGCCGGTGACCTCGTGCCCGCCGCGGACGAGCGCCTGGACGAGCGCACCGCCGACGTACCCGGTCGCCCCGGTGACGAAGACCTTCATGGAACCCTCCGTTCCGTTCCGGACTAACCCGGCCCGGAGGGCGGCGCACGCCTCGCGAGGAGCGGCGGACGGTCGCGCGACCGTGAGCCGCTACGCCGTCGCCTGGGTGGAGGCGGACGGCTCGCCCGGCTCGACCGGCGCCTCGGCTGCGCCGGCCGTCGTGGGGCGCAGGATCGCGATGAGCGAGAGCGGCGGGAACGGGAGCAGCTTGTCCACGAGCCGGAAGACCGGGGTGAGCGCGTTCAGGGTCAGGATCTGGAAGAGCCCGAACTGCTTGCGGCGCAGGACCTTCCCGTTCAGCCACCACGCCGGCCAGCCGACGCGGTTGAACCGGAGCACCTCGGCGACCTCGAAGCCGGCGTCCTTCGCGAGGCGGCGCAGCGTCTCCTCCGTGTAGCGGCGCTTGTGGCCGAGCACCTCGTCCAGCGTGCCGAGGAGCCCCGGACCGTGCGGGACGAGGATGATCGCCTTCCCGTCCGCCGAGAGGACGCTGCGGATGTTCCGCAGCGAGCCATGGTCGTCGTCGACGTGCTCGATCACGTTGAGGCACACGACGGTGTCGAACCCCCCGGGCACCTGCGGGAAGGAGTCGCCCCGGGTGACGTCGGTGAGCGTGACGTCGAGGTAGGGCCGGTCGACCGTGAGCCCGTTCAGGGTCTGGAGGTAGAGCGGGTTGATGTCGGAGGCGACGTACGTCTGTCGCGGGACGAGGCGGCGGGTGAGGTTGCCGGTGCCGCTCCCGATCTCGAGGACCCTCTGGCCGCAGAACGGGCGGATCGTGTCGGCCATCCAGGCGTTGAACCGCGGGGCGCGCGCGAGCCGGCCGAGGATCTGCGAGCCGTAGGCGTCGTCGGTGTAGACGCGGTCCGAGATGGCGAAGCGGAGGATCGCCCAGAGCGCCTTGAAGCCGTCGCGCCAGTTGATCTTCTTGCCTTCCTGGTACGTCCGGCCCGAGTAGCTGATCGGGACCTCGAAGATCCGCGCCTCGCGCTTCGCGAGCTTGATGGTGAGCTCGGGCTCGAGCCGGAAGTCGTTCGAGATGATGGGGATCGACTTCAGGAGATCCGTGCGGACGGCCTTGTAGCAGGTCTCCATGTCGGTGAGGTTCACGTTGGTCACCCAGTTGGTGAGGAACGTGAGGAACCGGTTCCCGAGCTCGTGGCGGAAGAGCAGTGCGCGGCGCGCCTCGGCGCCCGCGAACCGCGAGCCGAACACCGCGTCGGCCTGCTCCTCCACGAAGACCTTCACGATGCGCGCGAGGTCCTTCGGGTGGTACTCGAGGTCGGCGTCGTGGATGACGGTGAGCTCGCCGGTCGCCTCGGCGAGGGCGGTCCGGATCGCCCTGCCCTTGCCGCCGTTCAGGACGTGGCGGAGGAAGACCCACTCGATCTTGCCGCTCCGGCCGTGGCCCTTCAGCTCGACGCCGCTCTCGATGGGGCCGTCCTCGAGCCACTGGACCCCGCGCTGCTCCGCGAAGGCGCGGAGGACGGCGGCGGTGCCGTCGCGGGACGAGTCGTCGACGACGATCGCCTGGATGCGCTCGAGGTGTGGCGAGCCCTCGAGGACCTCGAGCCGCGCGAGCGAGGTCGCGACGAGGTGCTGCTCGTTGTAGACGGGGACGAGGACGGAGAGCGAGGTCATGCGAACGCAGGTTCTATCAGACGCTCACCGACGGCGGAACCAGGCGGGCCGGGGAGCGGCCGCTCGGCGATCCCGGTCGCCCTGGGCGCGCCCTTCGACTCCGGGCGCGGAGGGTGGCGACAGCGGACGGAGACCGCGCCCTACGCTCAGGGCGAACGGACGGAGCTCTCCCGTTCGCCCTGGGCGTAGGGCCGCTTCGGGGTCGCCCGGCCATCCCGGTCGCCTTGGGCGTAGGGCCGCTTCGGGGCCGCCGCCCCCGCCCATCCCGGTCGCGTTGGGCGTAGGGCCGCTTCGGGGCCGCCGCCCGCCCATCCCGGTCGCCCTGAGCGTAGCGGCCGCACAGCGGCCGCGGAGTCGAAGGACGGGCCGGACTACGCGCTCGCGAGCGCCTGCCGGAGTCCCCAGGCGCAGAGCTCGCGCGCCTTCTCCGGGGCGTCGCTCTCGGCGTAGCAGCGCAGCTCGGGGGCGTTGCCCGACGGCCGGAGGTGAACAACGTCGCCGCTCGCCAGCGTGACCCTCACGCCGTCCACCCGGTTCACCGCGGCGACCGTGCCGACGGGAGCGAGGAACCGCGCCAGGACTGCGGGATCGCCGAGCCGGTCCAGCAGGGTCCGGCTCCGCGCCGTCTCGAACTCCTGGATGCGGTCGCTGTGCGTGTACCGCCGCGGGAGGTCGGCGGTGACCGCGGACACCGGGCCGGACCGCTCCGCGGCGAGCGCGAGCACCGAGAGGATGGGCAGCACGGCGTCGCGCGTGGGCAGGGCGGCCAGCGCGGCAGCGCGATCCCCCGTGCGCACGAGGTCGCTGCCGACGAGGAACCCGCCGTTCGCCTCGTAGCCGACCACGCACCTCGCCCCGCCCCGGACGGCCTGCTGCATCGCCTCGATGACGTAGGGGGAGCCGATCCGCGTCCGCTCGACCCTCGAGAACCTCCCCCACCGCTCGACGGCCGTGTTGCTGCTCACCGGCGTGACGACCACGTCGGCGCCGGCGAACCCGGCGCAGAGCAGGCCGACCACGTCCCCGCGGAGCCACGTGCCGCGCTCGTCGGCGACGAGCGGCCGGTCGGCGTCGCCGTCGGTCGAGACGATCGCGTCGAGCCGGTGCTCGGCGGACCAGCGCCGCGCCTGGAGCTGATCGGCCTCGCTGACGGCCTCGGTGTCGACGGGGACGAAGGTGTCCGTCCGTCCGAGCGGCACGACGTCGGCGCCGAGCGCGGCGAGGAGCTCCTTGAGGAGGTCGCGCGCCACGCTGGAGTGCTGGTACACGCCGATCCGGCGCCCGCCGAGCATCCCGGCCGGGAAGAAGCCCAGGTACCTCCGCCGGTACAGCTCCCGGCCGGCGGGCTCGACCGGGCCGAGCGCCGGCGGGCTCCGCAGCGCATCCCCGTCGAACGCCGCGTCGTCCAGGTCGACGGTGGCCCCGGCGATCGCCGCCTCGTCGGCCTTCAGGATCTCGCCCTGCGCCGTGTAGAACTTGATCCCGTTCCGGTCGAACGGGATGTGGCTCCCGGTGATCACGATGGCGGGGACGCCCGACTGGATCGCGTAGTGGGCGAGCGCCGGCGTGGGGATCGCGCCGAGGAACACGACGCGCCATCCCAGGCTGTGGGCGGCGGCGGCGCACGCCGCCGTGATCCGCGGGCTGCTCGGCCTGAGGTCGTGCGCGAGCGCGACCGTGTGGGGTCCCCCCGGCGAGGACCGGGAGAGGTGCTCCAGGAACGCGAGGGTGTACGCGAAGCAGGCGCGGTCCGACAGGGCGTCGACCTTGCCGCGGACGCCGCTCGTCCCGAAGCCCACGCCCACGCGGGCGAGCTCACTCACTGCCAGCTTCATGGAGGCTCCGTGCTCGTATCGGAAAGCTAGGCCCGTCTCAGCCGTGCCGGGAGACCGCCGGGCCGGCTCCGGCGCGCAGCTCGCGCTCGGCGAGCTCCAGGTCGGCCTCCATCATGATCCGGATGAGCTCCTTGAAGCTCGTCCTGGGCTTCCACCCGAGCTGCTTCACCGCCTTCGAGGGATCGCCGAGGAGGTAGTCCACCTCGGTCGGGCGGTAGTAGCGCGGGTCCTTCTCGACGAAGTCGCGGTAGTCGAGGCCGACGTGCCCGAACGCCTCGTCGCACAGCTCGCGGACCGAGTGCGCCTCGCCGGTGGCGATCACGAAGTCGTCGCCCTTCGGCTGCTGGAGCATGAGCCACATCGCCTCGACGTAGTCCTTGGCGTAGCCCCAGTCGCGCTTCGCCTCGAGGTTGCCGAGGAAGAGCTTCTTCTGGAGGCCGAGCTTGATCCGGGAGACGGCGCGCGTGACCTTGCGCGTCACGAAGGTCTCGCCCCGCCGCGGCGACTCGTGGTTGAAGAGGATGCCGTTCGAGACGTGCAGGTCGTACGCCTCGCGGTAGTTCACGCCGATCCAGTAGGCGTAGACCTTCGCGCAGCCGTACGGGCTCCGCGGGTAGAACGGAGTCTGCTCGTTCTGCGGCGGCGGCGAGGCGCCGAACATCTCCGACGACGACGCCTGGTAGATCCTGGTGTCCTTGAGGCCGAGCTCGCGGGCGGCCTCGAGGAGGCGGCACGCGCCGAGGCCGGTGACCTCGCCCGTGTACTCCGGCACGTCGAACGACACGCGGACGTGGCTCTGCGCGCCGAGGTTGTAGATCTCGTCGGGGCGGAGCTTCTTGAGGAGCAGGTTCAGCGACGAGCTGTCGTTCAGGTCGCCGTAGTGCAGGAAGAGGCGGCAGCCGGGCTCGTGCGGGTCCTGGTAGACGTGATCGATCCGCTGCGTGTTGAACGAGGACGAGCGGCGGACGATGCCGTGGACCTCGTAGCCCTTCTCGAGCAGCAGCTCCGCGAGGTAGCTGCCGTCCTGGCCGGTGATGCCGGTGATGAGCGCCTTCTTCACTTGATGTTCCCCCGGTTCTTCTCGAACCACTCGACCGTTTCCTTCAGGCCTTCCTCGAACCCGATCCGCGCCTTCCACCCGAACTCGCGGAGCGCCCTCGAGGTGTCGAGCATGCGCCTGGGCTGCCCGTTCGGCTTCGAGGTGTCCCAGACGATCTCGCCCTCGAACCGGCAGGCCCGCGCGACCATCGGCACGAGGTCGCGGATCCTGATCTCGAACCCGGCGCCGAGGTTCACGGGCTCGGACTTGTCGTACCGCTCGGCGGCCGCGACGATGCCCTCGGCGGCGTCCCGCGCGTGCAGGAACTCGCGCGAGGCCGAGCCGTCACCCCAGACGACGATCGTCTTCTCCCCGCGCTCGCGCGCCTCGACGCACTTCCGGACGAGCGCCGGGATCACGTGCGAGCTGTGCAGGTCGAAGTTGTCCCGGGGGCCGTAGAGGTTCACGGGGAAGAGCACCACCGAGTCGAACCCGTACTGCTGCCGGTAGGCCTGGCTCTGGACGAGGAGCATCTTCTTCGCGAGGCCGTAGGGCGCGTTCGTCTCCTCGGGGTAACCGTTCCAGAGGTCCTCTTCCTTGAACGGGACCGGGCAGAACTTCGGGTACGCGCAGATGGTGCCGAGGGCGACGAGCTTCTTCAGGCCGACCTGCCGGCCCACCTCGATGAGCTGAACGCCCATCATGAGGTTGTCGTAGAAGAACTTGCCCGGGTTGTCCCGGTTCGCCCCGATGCCGCCGACCCGCGCCGCGAGGTGCAGCACCAGCGTGGGCTGCGTGTCGCGGTAGAGCGCGCGGACCGCGGCCATGTCCACGAGGTCGTAGTCCTTGGAGCGTGGAACGAAGATCTCCCGCGCGCCGCGGCGGCGGAGCTCCTCGATGACGAAGGAGCCGAGGAAGCCGGCGCCGCCGGTGACGACGATGCGTTCTGTGGGCCAGAGAATTGCCATATGCGGCGACACCTTACGCAGACGCCCGGGGTCTCTTCAAGCGCAAGCGGACGGCGCCCCGCCGAGCGGCGGGTCCCGTCGGGTTCGAGGCGACACGGACGGGTGACCCGCGCGTCAGCGGCTTCCGGCCGGTGCGTCCGCCGCGGGGCTCACTGCCTGCTTCACGCGCGCGGTCTTGAGCGCGTCGATCCACTCGTCATACTTCCCGGCGGGGACAGCCGGCTTGTGAGAGGCGAGCTCGAGCGCCTGGATGGCGTCATCGAAGCGGCCGGCCTTCGCCGAGATCCGGGCGAGCGTCTCGAGCGGCCAGGGGCTGTCCGGAACCGCGTCGCGCGCATCGGCGATCACCCGGAGCGCCTCGCCGTACCGCTGCTGCCCCTCGAGCGCCTGCGCGATCCGGATCTTCTTCGTCATGATGGTGGGGGGATCGCGTGCCAAGATCTTGTCGAAGGTGGTACGCGCCAGGGAGAACTGGCGCTTCTGCATGAGGTGGAGGCCGAGGGGATCGAGAAGCTCCACGCTTCCCGGGAACCGCGCCGCCCCCCCCTGCAACTCCTGTATCGCCGCGTCGCCATCGCTCGCCGCGTCGAGGGCGCGCGCGGCGAGGACGAACCCGGCCGGATCGAGCGGTGCCGCCGCCTGGAGCTGCCGCGCGAGGGCGAGGGCTTCGTCTGCCTCGCCGAGATCGAGCGCCACCGCGATCAGACCGGAGAGAGCGTGCGGGTCGGCGTACTGCTCCCAGCCGCGTCGGAACGCCTCCCTCGCGCCGTCCCAGTCGTCGCGCATGATCCAGCCGGCCGCCAGGAGACCGGCCGGCGTGTCCGGCGCGATTTCCAGCAGGTCGCGCGCGCGAGGGAAGAACGGATACGCCTCCTTCAACGCGTCGCCGTCGCCGAGGATCGTCGCGAGCCGGTACTCCCGCTTTGCAAGGACGGTGTTGCCGCGGAAGACGTAGCACTGAGCCGCCCCGCGATGAGGTGCGAACGCGGTCGGGTTTCGCTCCATCGCGCGCGTCAACCAGGGCTCTGCCTCGTCGCAGCGGAGCACAGCAGCGAGCTTCGTGCCGACTGCGGCTGGCGTGACCCAGTCCGCCGGGTGCCACGGGAGGACCTCGCGCGCGATGGCGATCGCGTTGTCGGGCGTCTCGGCGCTCACCACCCGCTCCGCGTCGCGCTCGGGCGGATGGAGCGCGTACAGCGAGACGCCCAGCGCGGCGAGGCCGAGCGCGACGAGGGCGAATGCGCGAATGGCCAGGCGGGGGACGCGCACGGACGGCATGTCCCGCGCCGCGATCGCCAGCACGATGATGAAGGGAATCGCCACGCCGGAGATCTCGAGGGAGAAGTCGAAGACGTTCTGCGCCACGACAGCGCCGGCCGCGGCGAGCGCACCGACCATGGGGCGCGAGATCTCCCGCCGCCGCGCCGCGGCGAGCCACGCCCATGCGAACAGCGCGATCGCGAGGGGTCCGAGAATGACACCGAGATCCACCGGGACCTGCAGCCACTCGTTCTCGACGTGAGTGAAGGTGGCGAGGAGCGGGTCCCACTTGTACGAGGGAAACACGTTCGCGAAAGCGCCGCGCCCGATCCCGACGAGGGGGTGGTCGCGGATGACCTGGAGCGCCGAGGGCCACAGGGCGAGCTTCACCTCGGTCGTGGACGCCTCGCTGACGGTCCGCATCTCGGCGACGATCCGGTCGAAGGCGAGGAACGCGGCGAGGCCGAGCGCGACGGAGATCGCGACCGGTAGGACCGCGCCGGACCGGAAGAGGAGCGCGCGGCCGACGGCGCGGGGGCCCCGCCGCACGGTCTCGCGCCAGCTCACCGGCGGCGGCGCGTTCTCCGGGGCGTGCGCGCGCCGTCCCGCGCGCGCGTAGAGCGCGAGGAACAGCCCGGCCCCGATCACGAACGCGCCGATGCCGCCGCGGGACAGCGACAGGAAGATGCCGCTCGCCGTGAATGCGAACGCGAGAAGCCAGCCGACCCGCGCCGGCCCGCGCGCGCGGAAGGCGAACCCGAGCGCCGGCCATGCTGCGAGCTGCAGGAATCCCGCGAGGTGGTTCGGGTTCACGAACGGGAAGCGTGGTTCCAGGAGCGGCTGCGCGCCGGCAAGTCGCGCGCCGTACACCGCCGCCACCACCGCCGGCCCGGAGAGCGCGAGGGCGCGGAGAAGGAGGTCCCGCCCGCGCCGCTCCGCGGCGACGATCGCCGCCGTCGCCGCGATCGCGGTCCAGGTCGCCGTCTTCGCGAGCTCGAGCGCCGTCGCGCCGGGATCGAGCGACAGAGGCCGCGCGGTCCCGAGGAGGCCCACGCTCCCGAGGTGGCGCTCGAGCAGCGTCGCGCTCTCGCGCGAGAGGAGCCGGACGATCGCGAGCGGCAGCGGGACGAGCTGGAGCGCAACCGCCAGCGTGAGGAGGGCGGCGCCGGCGACGAGGAGCGGCAGCTCGATCGCGGAGATCGGCTCCTCTTGGCGCCGCCCCGATCGGCGGCGCAGCGTCGCGAGGAACAGCGCGCCAGCGGCCGCGAGCGCCGACACGGCGACGGTCGGGAGATCCACCCCGCCCCGGGCCAGCGCGTTCCCGGCGACGAGCGCGCAGAGCACGAGCGCCGCGCGAGACGGCCGGGAGCCGGGGTATCGGTGGGGCACGGGCGCCGATGCTATCAGCGGAGCCGGGCTCCGAAAAAGGGACCCCCAGGCTCGACGCGACCCGCCCGATCCCTCTAGACTCGCGCACGTTTTCCCGCGGCCGTCGCCGCGCGCCGAACGGCAGGAGCCCATGCCCCCGACTGCAGATCCGCAGGGACCCGTCCTCCGCGAGGAGGGTGATCAGCTCGACCTGCACGCGTACTGGCGCGTGCTCCTGCGCAGGCGCTGGACCGTCCTCGCCGTGTTCGCGGCGGCCGTGCTCCTCACGCTTGTGGTTACGCTCCGCCAGACCCGGATCTACGCCGGGACCGCGACGCTCATCATCGAGCTGCAGGCGCCGAAGGTCCTGAACAACAAGGACGTGCAGGACGTGGTGGAGACGGGCACCAGCAGCTTCTGGTCGTCGAAGGAGTACTTCGAGACGCAGTACAGGATCATCACCAGCCGGGCGGTCGCGCAGCGCGTCGTGGAGAAGCTCCAGCTCGCGCAGGACCAGCGGTTCCTCGGCCTCGACGGAATGAAGGACGAGGCGAAGCTCAAGGACGCTCTGCAGAAGGTCGATCCAGTCGAGACACTTCAGGAGCGGCTCTCCGTCGTGCCAGTGAAGGACTCGCGCGTCGTCCACATCATCGTCGAGGACCGCGATCCGAAGTGGGCGGCCACCATCGCGAACGCCGTCGCAGACGCCTACATCGCCGAGAGCCTCTCGGTCCGCTCGACGACGACCCAGAGCGCCTCCGACTGGCTCGAGCAGCAGCTCGCGGATCTCGAGGCGAAGCTCGCCCAGAGCGCCGACGCGCTCTTCGCGTTCAAGCAGTCGCACGACATCGTGTCGACGACCTGGGAGGACCGGCAGACCGTCGTCACGCAGCGCATCGCGGCGATCAACGACGCACTCACCAAGACCCAGGTGCAGCGGGCGACGCTCGCGGCCAGGAACGAGCTGCTCGCGAAGACCGTCGAGGGGCTGAAGGAGGACCCGCAGGCGGACGCGACCGTCCTCTCCAACCAGAACATGGCGATCCCGGAGCTCAAGGTCCGCTACCTCGACGCCAAGCTCGAGTGCGCCGACGTCACGAGCCGCTACCTCGAGAACCATCCCAGGGTCGAGGCGTGCGCCGCCAAGATGGCGGCGGCGCGGCAGAACCTCGACCGCGAGATCCAGAACACCGTCGGCGCCGCGCGGCGCGAGTACGACGAGACCGTGGAGGCCGAGCGGAAGCTCGGGCAGCTCCTGGAGCGCGCCAAGGCCGAGTCCTTCGGTCTGAACCAGTTCGAGCGGGAGTACCTGTCGCTCAAGCGCACGTACGACAACAACCAGCGCCTCTACGAGATGGTGCTGCAGCGGCTCAAGGAGACCGGCGTCACCGGGATGCTCCAGATGTCCAACGTCCGGGTGCTGGATCGGGCCGAGCCGCCCGAGTGGCCGGTGCGTCCGCGGCCGGTCCGTAACCTCGCCCTCGCCGTCCTCCTCGGCCTCGCGGGCGGCGTCGGGTTCGCGTTCCTCCTCGAGTCGCTCGACACGACCATCACCACCCGCGAGCAGATCGAGGAGCGGCTCCGGCTGCCGTTCCTCGGGATCATCCCGCGGATCGAGAAGGCCGCCGACCACAGCCCCGAGCTCGCGGTTCATTCCGCACCGACCTCCGCGGCCGCGGAGTGCCTGCGGTCGATCCGGACCAACCTCCTCTTCATGTCACCGGAAAAGCCGCTCCGGACGATCCTCGTGACTTCCAGCGGCCCCGGCGAGGGGAAGACCACCACCGCGGCGGCCCTCGCCGCCACGATGGCGAACAGCGGCAACCGCGTCCTGCTCGTGGACGCGGACATGCGCCGCCCGCGCGTGCACAAGGTGTTCGGCGTCCCGACGGGCTCGGGCCTGTCCTCGCTGATCCTGGGGGATGGCTCCCTGGACGCGTCGATCGTCCGGACCGACGTGCCGAACCTCGACGTCCTCCCCTGCGGGCCGGTGCCGCCGAACCCCGCCGAGCTGCTCCACACCGCGAACTTTGCGACGCTGGTCCAGGAGATGTCCCGCCGCTACGACCGCGTGGTGATCGATTCGCCGCCGGCCGGCGTGGTCGCGGACGCGATCGTCATCGCGACGAAGGTCGATGGCACCCTCGTCGTCGTGAAGGCGGGGCAGACCTCGCGCGACGTCGCCGCACGGACCGTCCGGAGCCTCGCGGACGTGAAGGCGCGCCTGTTCGGCTCGGTGCTGAACGAGCTGGATCTGCAGGACCGCCGGTACGCACAGTACTATTACTATCGGTCCAGCTACTACCGGGAAGACGAGCCCGGCTCCAGCGCCAAGGTGGCCTGATCCGCTCCGGCGCTCGCGCGCCGTCGCCAAGAGCGGCCGTCGTGACGTTCACCTGACGTGAACCGAGCGTGTTTGCCCCGAAGGGGCGTAAGCGCACGCTGACGCTCGCCGCGCTCTCTCCCAATCCCCCGGGAATCCTTGCCCTGTGGACTCGGCGCTCCTGCGCCGCGTCCTGCGTTCACGGGTCTCGCCCAGGGTGTACCGGTATCGGGCGACATGCCGTCTCCGCACGGGGCCACCAGTTTGCCCGCGGATAGGGAGGCGCGCGCCCGGCCGCGCGCCTGCAGGCACCGAAGAGGGAGAGTCCATGACGAGGAGTTCGTGGGTTGCGGCGCGCGTCGCCGCAGTCGCAGCAGTGTTGTCTCTCGGCGTCGCAGACGCCCGCACGACGAGCACGAGGGAGGGAAGCAGGATCGAGCCCGATCCCGCTCCGACCGCGGTCCAACCCGCCGGCAAGAAGGGCCAGATGCGGAGCATCACCGCTGCGGACCGGAAGGCGGCTGCCCAGCGCGCCGCGGCGGCGCGCGCGGCGGCAGCCGCCGCAGCGAAGAGCGCCAAGACCGCGCCGTCGCTGAAGGCGATCAGCCCGACCAGCCGGCTCGCGGCGCAGCCAACCACCACCGCGTCCGCCCTCGGCCCCGCGCCCGTCGGCGCCGGCATCGACTACCTGAGCGGCCTCACGCCGAACTACGCGAACAGCCCGCTTCCTCAGCTCGACGCGAGCGGCGCGGTCGTCCCGGGCACCGGGCTCCGCAAGTTCGTGGACACGCTGCCCGGCCTCGGCCTCCCGGGCTGCGATCCGGCCACGAGCTGCAACGCGAACGACCTCGGCCAGTACATCCCGGTGGCCGCGCCGAAGCCCGCGCCGCCCGGCGTGCCCGCGGACGGCGACTACTACGAGATCGGCCTCACCGACTACGCCCAGCAGCTTCACTCCGACCTGCCGCCGACGAGGCTCCGCGGCTACCAGGACCTCAACGGCGGGACCGGCAACCACTACCTCGGGCCGGTCATCATCGCGAAGAAGGGCCGCCCGGTCCGCATCAAGTTCTCGAACCTGCTCGGCACCGGCGACGCCGGGAAGCTCTTCATCCCGGTGGACAAGAGCCTCATGGGCGCCGGCATGGGTCCGCTCGACGCGAACGGTAACGCGTGCGATCCGATGACCCAGTCGTGCGCGAGCTACACCGAGAACCGCGCCGTGCTCCACCTGCACGGCGGCGACAACCCCTGGTACAGCGACGGCACCCCGCACCAGTGGTTCACGCCGGCCGGCGAGCAGACCGTCTTCAAGAAGGGCGTGAGCTTCCACGACGTGCCGGACATGCCGGATCCGGGCGACGGCTCCGCGACCTACTACTATCCGAACGGGCAGAGCGCGCGGTTGATGTTCTACCACGACCATTCGTACGGCATCACCCGGCTCAACGTGTACGCCGGCGAGGCCGCCGGCTACCTGCTCGTGGACGACGTCGAGGAGTCGCTCATCGATCGCGGCGTCCTGCCGAACCTCGGCGGCGTGTACCGGTACGGCATCCCGCTCATCATCCAGGACAAGACCTTCGTCGCGGGCGCGCCCGCCGATCCGGTCGCCGGGACGTCGGCCACCGGCACCTACGCGACCGATCCGACCTGGCCGTACGTCGTCCCGACCTCGAAGGCGGGCGATCTCTGGTTCCCGCACGTCTACATGCCGAACCAGAACCCGTACGACCTGAGCGGCGCGAACGCGATGGGCCGATGGGACTACGGCCCGTGGTTCTGGCCGCCCGTCACGCAGCTCACGAACGGGCCGCTGCCGCTCGTCGGCGACGGGCTGAACGGCTGCCCGGTGGGCGAGGTCTGCCAGGTGCCCGGCACCCCGAACCCCACCACCACGCCGGAGGCGTTCCAGGACACGCCCATCGTGAACGGCACCGCGTACCCGGTGCTCGACGTCGAGCCGAAGGCCTATCGCTTCCGGATCCTGAACGCCGCGAACGACCGCTTCTGGAACCTCCAGCTCTACTACGTCGACCCGGCGCACCCGACCGAGGTGAAGATGGTCGACGCCTTCCCGCGTCCGAGCTGCAGCGCGACGGTTGCGACGAACTGCGTCTGCAGCGCGACGGCCTCGCCGGCGGGCTGCTTCCCGTCCACCTGGCCGACTGACGCGCGCCAGGGCGGCGTTCCCGACCCCGCGACCGCGGGCCCGTCGATGATCCAGATCGGCACCGAGGGCGGCTTCCTCCCGAAGCCGGCGGTCGTCCCGCCGCAGCCGGTGAACTACGTCTACAACCGCCGCGACATCGTGGTCCTGAACGTCGCGGAGAAGTCCCTCTTCCTCGGCCCGGCCGAGCGCGCCGACGTGATCGTGGACTTCTCGAGCGTGCCGCCCGGCTCCGAGCTGATCCTCTACAACGACGCGCCGGCGCCGGTGCCCGCCATCGACCCGCGGTACGACTACTACACCGGTGATCCGGACCAGACCGACACCGGCGGCGCGCCGGCGACGCTCGAGGGCTACGGCCCGAACACCCGCACCATCATGAAGTTCCGGGTGAAGGGAACGCCGGGCGCGCCGTTCGACCTCGCCGCCCTGAACGCCGCGTTCGCGACCACGGCCGGGCAGGCGGGCGCATTCGTGCAGGCGCAGGCGCCCATCGTCGTCCCGCAGTCCGCGTACAACTCCACCTACTCCGCGACGCTCAAGGACAACTTCGCGCGCATCCAGAGCACCTCGATGACGTTCACGCCGCTCTCCGGCGGCGCGCCGATCACGATCCCGCTCCAGCCGAAGGCGATCCACGAGCTCTTCGAGCTCGACTACGGGCGCATGAACGCGCTCCTCGGCGTCGAGCTGCCGTTCACCGACTTCTTCACCCAGACGACGATCCCCTACTACTACCCGGATCCGGCGACCGACATCATCAGGGCCGGCGAGACGCAGCTCTGGAAGATCACGCACAACGGCGTGGACACGCACGCCATCCACTTCCACCTCTTCAACGTCCAGGTGGTGAACCGCGTCGGCTGGGACGGCGCGATCCGTCCGCCCGATCCGAACGAGCTCGGGTGGAAGGACACCGTCCGGATGAACCCGCTCGAGGACTGCATCGTCGCGATCAAGCCGATCCGGCCGTTCGCGCCGTTCCCACTCGAGGACAGCATCCGGCCACTCAACCCGGCGGTGCCGCTCGGCTCGACCGCGGGGTTCACGGGGATCGACCCGACGAACAACAACCCCATCACCGTCGTGAACGAGGTGAAGAACTTCGGTCACGAGTACGTGTGGCACTGCCACCTCCTCGGCCACGAGGAGAATGACATGATGCGGCCGGTGATCTACCAGGTGCCGCCGGAGGACCCGACGGACCTCGCGGTCACGTGGACGGGGAGCGGCAACGTCCTCACGTGGAACGACAACTCGGCGAGCGAGACCTCCTTCACGGTGTCGCGCGGCCTCGACGCGAGCTTCGCGAGCGCGACGACGTTCAACGCACCGCCGAAGCCGGGCTACGGTTCGACTGTGACGTTCACAGACTCATCGGCGTCGCCGACCACCGGCTACTGGTACCGCGTGAACGCGTCGGGTCCGAACGGCACCTCCAACTGGTCGAACGCGGTCCAGATCGGGCCGCCGCCCGTCGCGACGGTCTCGCCGACGTCGATCGCGTTCGGGAACCAGCAGGTCGCGACCGCGAGCGTGACGAAGACGGTCACGCTTTCGAACACGGGGTACGGGACGCTCGCCGTCACGAGCGTCTCGGTGGGTGGAGCAACCCCCGGTGACTTCGCGCTGACGAACGGCTGCGGCGCCGCCGTCGCTCCCGGGACGAGCTGTACGCTCGGCGTGACGTTCAAGCCGGCCACGTCGGGCGCACGGGCAGGGATCCTCAGCATCAACAGCAACGACCCGGTGAACCCCGTGCTGACGGTCTCGCTGAGCGGCACGGGTCTCAGCGTGACGCTCACGGCGGACAAGCCCAGCCCGCAGGTGGTCGGGACGCCCGTGACCTTCACGGCGCAGGGGCAGGGCGCGTCCGGCTACCAGTACCAGTTCTTCATCCGCGCCTCGACGGCGACGACGTGGACGATGGTGCAGGACTGGAGCACGACGTCGACGTGGACGATGCCCGCCACGACACCGATCGGCAGCTACACGGTGGTGGTTCACATCCGCACCACGACGTCCGGCAACTTCGAGGCGCAGACCTCGGTCGGGTGCAACCTCACGTCAGCGGCGGCGACGGGCGTAACGCTCACAGCAGACAAGCCGAGCCCGCAGGTCACCGGCACTCAGGTGACGTTCACGGCGGCCGGCCAGGGATCGTCGGGGTACCAGTACCGTTTCTGGTTCTACAACGGCGTCACGTGGGCGATTGCACAGGACTACGGGGTCGCTTCCACGTGGACACTCCCGGGTAGCACGCCGGCAGGGACCTACTGGGTGCAGGTCGACGTTCGTACAAGCACTACCGTCATTCGCGACGCGCTTGCGACGATGAAGTACGTCATCGCGAATGTGCCTGCGACAGCGGTGACGCTCACGGCGAGTCAGCCGAGCCCGCACATCGCCGGAACGCCCGTCGTCTTCACCGGCATCGGGTCGGGCAGCACCGGATACCAGTACCGGTTCTGGCTGTACAACGGCACGAGTTGGTCCATGGTGCAGGACTACGGAATCGGTTCGAGCTGGACCATGACTGCATCGACGTCGCCGGGCTCCTACGCAATTCAGGTCGATGTTCGTACGACCACGACCGTCGTTCGCGACGCGGCCACGTCTATGAGCTACGCCATCGTCCCGCCGCCCGCGACGACCGTGACGCTCAGTGCCGACTCTCCAAGCCCGCATGCGACCGGTACTTCGGTGGTGTTCACGGCGACGGGCTCCGGCTCCTCCGGTTACCAGTACCGGTTCTGGTTCTATGACGGGACCACGTGGAAGATCGCACAGGACTACGGCACCGGTTCCACCTGGACGCTCCCGGGCTCGACCCCGCCGGGCACGTACGCAGTGCAGGTAGATGTCCGCACCAGCACGACGGTCGTTCGCGACGCACTCGCGACGATGAACTACGTGATCGCTCCATAGCGAGCAGTCGCAGCGGGTCGGGGGGATGCGGACGAAGACGCATCCCCCCGACACTTGTTGCCACGCGAAACGCTGTTGCAGAAAGAGGTCCGACGGTCCCCGAACATCGACCGCGCGCCCAATGGAAATCGCCGGGTCTACCAAGATGCGACAGGCGTCCGTTTCCATGAGCTCGGTGCCACGCACACGTACAAGAACGTCGTGTCTGCGCTCCATTCACCTGGATTGCACGAAGACGTCGAAGTCCTCGGCACGGCGACGAACGTCGCTAGAGGCGCCCCAGCCGAATCGCTCGCGGGGCGCCGGACCGTCGACGCAAACCTGAGCTGACCGGTATCTGCGGCGCGCCACAGAGCACCGGCCGAGCCCGTCTCAAGCGGATGGGCCGCCGTCATGTCCGGTCGCAGCGCAGCACCCGACAAGATCACGGTTTCCGTCCCCGAGCCGGTCTGGCCTTCGCGCCCGAGCCTCACGCTGCCGTCACTCTGCGTGGATTGTGGGTGCGAAGCGTCGCCAAGGGACATATAGCCGTCAACGCTCGGCGAGAACAGCCGCGCGTATCGGCTGTAGTGCGATGTTGCGCCCATCGAAGGTGAGACGGTTCCATCGCTCCAGGCAACTCTCCCGTTCAGGATCACCTCACCCTGGATGAACCTTTGGATGGCTGTTGGAGGCGAATTCACCTCGACCGTTACGTCCGAGCTCGCAACGGTGTCTATGGACACGCCACTCCCTACGACCGAGCCGCCGGAGGTGATCAGAATGCCTTTTCGGTCGTGGACGTCGAGATAGCCATCCGACAGCCATATGCGCGTGCCGTCCACGACGAGCGCCCGCTTGCCGAACGCGGACGAATCCATGAGCGAGAAGTCGCTCAAGAAGAGAGCGGTCGTGTAGCTCGGCCCGTACGAGGCTCTGAAAGCGGCACCGCCTGCGCCACGACTGACGAATCTCCTGAAATGGATGAACGACGTCGGGGCAGCCTTCGCGGAAGTCACGAAGACGTTGTCTCCACCAAACCCGAACACGGACAGATTCTGAAAATCGAGAAAGAATGCTCCGCACACTCGGAGCCCATCGGCGATGGTCGAAGTGTCGCCGTGCAGCGCGACGTCCGCCACGCCTCCAAAATAGATACCTGCGCCGCAGTCGCCGAACTGCAGGACGGGAGCGCGCGGGTTGGCCGGCCGAAAGATGGTGCCGGCCTCGCCACCCTGGGTGCGAGTGGAGCCCACGCCGGAACCGCGGAGGTACACGCCGCCTCTGGAAACCGTCAGGTTGAACCGGTACACCCCGGGAGGAAAGGTGATCGTTCCCCCTCTGGGCCCCAAGGCGGCGTAGGCGGCTTCGACGGCATGGGTGTCGTCGGTACGCCCGTCCCCGGTCGCGCCGAAGTCGCGTACGTTGAGCGCGTCCGCAAATCGATCTCTCAGCGTGCGGGCGGTATTCGAGTGCGCAGCAGTGACAAGCCACTCATTCGCGTTGGTCGTAGAGGAAGGTGCCTCCGCGCGCGCACGGACGTTGGCGAGCGCAAGTGAAGACGCGGCGAGTAGACGCAACGTGGTGTGGATGTGGCGCATGACTAGGTTCCTGAGCCGCGATGCGAACGGTACCAGTCGCACGAGAGGGCGACGCCCATGGAAGCTCGCGGGGGTTGTGGAAGGCGATCGACGAGCGACCGGATGGCGCGGCGGAATTCGATCGCACGGAGTCGGCGAGCGGGTGACGGCGCGAGACACGCAGCGCCAAGCGATGTTATCAGCAGCTGGTCCGCGGAGAAACCGTGCCCGGGACTCGACGGCGCCCGGCGATCCCTCTAGACTCACCCGTCCTTCGCCTCACTCGGCGGAAGGCAGCGACTTCGAGCCGACGGTGCTGTCACCAACTTCATCCCAGGGATGTGTCGCGGCCGACTGACGCTGAACCGGTCGGACGTGTGTTGAGCGCTCATGTCGCGTTGCGATCGGCGCCTCGGCGGAGCGGTGCATTCGCCCGGTGTTCAGGATGGTGGGCTGGAACGTCGCGCCCCTCGAGTCGCCTCGGGTGGCTGGGCTTCGCGGCAGCGGTCGCGTGGCTTAGAGCGTTGGTGGCGCTGGATCGTGGAGAGATGAGGACGTGACGGGCCAGTGCCGTGCAGTGCCGGATCTTGCGCCGCGGCAGTTCGGCAAGAACCTCGCGGTCAACATCGCCAGTCTCGGCACGAGCACACTCGTCGGCTTCTTTCTGGCGCCGTTCCTGGTCAGGAAGCTCGGGGTAGCCGGCTACGGTCTCGTTCCACTCACATACAGCATCGTCAATTACCTGTATGTCGCAAATGTGGCGCTCAACGCCGCCACGGCGAGGAACATCTCGATCGCGCTAACCAGAGGCGATCGAGCTCAGGCGATCGACATCTTCAGCACGGCACTGTGGGGCTCCCTGGCTCTCGGCGTCGTGCTCCTCGTCATCGGTGTCGGCCTGTCGTTCAGCGCCCCGTCGCTCATCAGGATACCTGCCGGGTTCGAGCCGGATGCACGCGTCCTGCTCATGGCTGCGACCGCAAACTTGGTTCTAGTGTTGGTCTCCTCGCCCCTTTCCGTCGCAATTTACTATACGAATCGGCTCGATAAGAAAGGCCAGATCGAAATCGTAAACAGAGTCGTGAACGTGGGACTCGTGGTCTTTCTCGTCACCGCCGTGTCCGCGCGTCCGGCGATGGTCGGGCTTGCGTTGCTCGCGAGCGGGATCGTGAGCCTCCTGCAAACGGTCACTTGGTTGATGCGGCGAATGCCATGGCTCAAGCCTCGCCTCATGTTCGATCGCGAGGTGTTCGTGGACCTGCTTCAGTTTGGCGGCTGGTCAGTGGTGGCGTTCACGGGAAACATGGTGTTCCTCACGATCGACGTCATCTTGGTGAATCGGCTGATCGGACCAGTCGAAGGTGGCATCTACGGCGCGCTGATGCAGTGGCCAACGATGATCCGTGCACTTGCGACCACCGTGGCTAGCGTGTTTTCACAGCCGATGGCCCACATCTATGCGAAGGATGGTCCGGAGGGCCTCAGCCGCCATAGCGTGCGAGCTGTTCGAATTCTCGCGGCGGTCGTTCTGGTTCCCACCGTCGTCGTGGCTGGTAGCGCGAGGCCGCTGTTGAAGCTCTGGCTCGGTGAAGCGATCGCGCCTTGGTGGCCGCTGCTACTGCTGGTCATCGTGCACCTGGGCTACAACCTCGCGACCATGCCCCTCGTTACGGCGCTCCAGACGGTCCGGAAGGTGCGCGCGATCGGTATGATCACGTGCCTGGCGGGGGTACTCGACGTTGGCCTCGCGGTCCTAGTGGTTCGGACGACGACACTGGGAGCCTACGGCGTCGCCCTCGCGAGTGCGGCAGCGTTCACCCTCCTCGGCGCAGTCCTGATGCCGCTCTATGCAAAGACTGTCTTCGGGATTCCCGCACGAGCGACCTTCTCGCCGGTTGTGAAGGCGGCGTCGCTCGCAATCGTCGGCGCACTTGTCGGCAATGTGATTTCCGTCTCGTGTGGGGTGTCTGGGTGGCGGCAGTTGTTGGCATTGGCCAGCGCCCTGACTGCGACAACGGCAGCGTCGTCGTTCTACTTCGTGCTGTCGGCCGCTGACCGCGACTCGATCAGGCGGATGCTGGCCGAGAGTATGCGGGGTCTGAAGGCATGACCGACCAAACGTTACACCGCAGCTCCTCGAGTCGTGTGCCGCAAGCCACCCCCGTGTTCGCGTGAACACGCGTGACGTAGGCAAAGTATGATGCCGACCCGATCTCCCTCATTCGTACGGTGGCCGCTGGTTCTCGGGCTGACCGTAGCAGCCGCACCCGTGACAAACAGCCAATATGCCCAGTTCGCCCTGTTGGCGGCTGCGGCGCTGTACGCCCTGCGCGCGCTGCGTGGAGGCACGATTCGACGGCCCAGTTCGGTGGAAGTGTTGTTGGTGCTCTTCGCCGGGTATGCCATTGCATCGATCCTCTGGCGTGATGTCAGCAGTGGCGCGTCCGCTACCACAATCTTCGTCGAATACGTGGGGCTCGCGGCCGCATTTATCGTCGTGGTGCGGACCTCGGGAATCCGATCGAACTGGTACTTCCTCGCAACCTGCTACATCGTCGGTTGCTGCGTCGATCTCATCCTGATCTTCTCGGCGTTCAAGAGCGGAACGACCATCGACTCTGCTGGTCGCTACGGGTTGGCGAACGTCAACTCAAACTACACGGCGTACTCGCTGGTCAGCGGAGTACCACTGTTAGTGCTTTTGTACTGGCGCCGGGCGAGGCGTCGCCTTGCCTCGAGCATTGCGCTGATGGTCGGGATGTCCACCTTCGGCCTCGGTATCGGCCTTACCGGATGTCGTGGTGCGACGGTCGCATTTCTGCTGTGCGTCTTCGTCATAGCGGCAAGAGGCCTGAAGACCCGTCCGCTAGCCGGAGGGTTGTTCACCGCCTCGATGGCGGGCGTCCTCGTGGCCGGCTGGTCGCACGTCGAGGATGTCCTGCCTTCGCGTCTGTTCCTGGATGCCAGCAGTGCGGAGGATCTGTCGTCCGGGCGGTTCACTCTTTGGGAGCGGGCGCTGGTCATCTTCGGGCGAAACCCGCTGCTCGGTAGCGGCGCAGATTCCTATCCCTGGCTGTCCGAGGATGGCATGCACGCCCATAATGTCTTCCTGAGCGTCCTGGCGGAGCTTGGGATAATCGGACTCCTGCTGCTGGTGGTGGCGCTTGCCCTGCTATTTCGCAGTTACTTCAGGTCCTCTGCTTCGAAGTCAGCTAGATCGGCTGCTCTCATGCTCGTGTGTACTTGGCTCGTCATCGCGGGTACCGGAGTGTGGCAATACGCGTTGCCCGCGTGGATTATGTTCGGGTTGTTTGTGACCATTCCGCGGGACGATGCAGAGTTCACGGTAGCGGACGGAGAACTTACCGCGCGCGACCGTTCGCTCGGATGGCGCCTCCGCAATCCGACAGCTTCATAGCCGAAGGAACTGCCGTGGACGAGCAATACCCACGTGTGCTGGTGGTGAACGGTCATCCGTTCACGACGACCTCAGCTACAGGGCTGACGCTCAACAGCCTATTTCGGGGATGGCCGCGCGATAAGTTGGCGTGCCTGTATACCGTCGACCTTCCCACGAGTGCGGACGTGTGCGAAACGTACTGGCAACTGTCGGTGGCGGACATCCCGCTTGCGCGGGTGGCGTACCGCGTGCTCGGGAAGCCAGGTACACGGCAGCGCCGGGACGCCCACGCGCCGCAGGGGTCGGACCAAGAGCGGAAGCTTCTCGAAATGTCGCCGGGTTCATCCGCCGCGTTGGAGTGGGTCAAGCGCGTCGTAAATAAGCATGCGTTGTTGCACCTTCAGCGTTATCGAGTTCCGGAGTCGATGTGGGAGGCGATTCGCAGGTTCCGGCCGCAGATCCTGTATTCGATGCTCGGCGCCAACCCGATCATGCGCCTCGTCCTGGACGTGCGAGAACGTTGTCGAGTGCCAGTCGTTCCACACCTCATGGACGATTGGCCAACGACGCTTTACGGAGCATCCGCGTTCCGGACCGTGCTCCGCTCGCGCATGAAGAGGGATTTCGACCGTATCCTCGCTTGCTCGCCCGTTCGATTGACGATCGGAAGCGAGATGGCGCAGGAATACCTTCGTCGCTATGGCGGCGAGTTCACTCCGTTCATGAACGCAGTTGAGCCGGAGTGGCTTGTGCCGTCCGACGCGCCGTCGACGAATCGCCGCCGCGTGCGGGTGACATACGTCGGAGGCCTTCATCTCAACCGCTGGAAGTCGCTGCGAGAGGTTGGGACGGCGCTTGCGGCACTGTCGGGGGAAGGGCTCGATTCGGAGCTCCTGGTCTACACGCAGACGCACTTCGCGAACGAGGCGAAGCAGCTCGAGATGCCGGGCGTGATTCGAGTAATGAGGGCACTTCCACCGTCCGAGGTCCCTGCCGTGCTGCGCGATTCCGACATCCTTCTGCACGTGGAGAGTTTCGACACGGATGCGAGGACCTATGCGCGTTACTCAGTGTCTACCAAGATCCCCGAGTGCATGGGGGCCGGACGCCCAATCCTGGCGTACGGACCGGGCGAACTTGCTTCCGTGCGGTACGTCGTTGACTCGGGAGCTGGCGTAGCCGTCGGAACACGGGACGAACGAGTGCTGGCCGCTTGCTTGCGAGAGCTGATTCGGTCAGCCGCTGTTCGGCAACGCCTTGGTTCCCGCGGGTTCGAGGTGGCTTCGACACGGCATCATGCCAGCAGACAGCGGGAGGAATTTCGCGGGATTCTCGGACATGTGGCATTTCCGGCGCTTCAAGGCCGTCGCGATGACCGCGCGCGCTGATCCATCGGGAGCCTTCAAAGTGACTAGGCCCGGATGGATCGCATATGTCGGACCGTTCATGTTCCCCTGGGGGCAGGCTTCATCTCGGAGGGTGTACGGGGTAGCCCAATCTCTCGCCCGGGCGGGGCACCGAGTCGTCGTCGGTAGCGGTGAGCAGCACCCGAGAGTCCCGGCCCTACTGGAACAGGAGAACGGGGGCCAGCTCGTCCATGTCGGTCTCGGCGAACTCCATGGGACCGACGCTTCGGTGATCGCAAAGGCCATCAGACTTCTGGTATCGCAGGGCGCAAGAGCAGTGCGGTGGCTGGAAGCCCAGCCGATCACACCAAGTCACGTGATTGTCTACGGGGGCTACGCGCCATTCATGGCGCGGATCATGCCGTGGTGCCGTCGCAGGGGCGTTCCCGTTATCGCAGACGTCGTCGAGTGGTACGAGCCTAGCCATCTCCCGGGGGGTCGGTGGGGCGCATTCAACGCAAGCACGAACATCGCGCTGCGATGGCAGTACCCCCGATGTGATGGTGTCATCGCCATAAGCGCGTTCTTGGAGCGGTACTACGCGGCTCGCGGAGTGCCTGTGATTCGAGTTCCGCCGACCCTGGACGTTTCCAGGTTCGCGGCCGCTGATGAGCAACGGACGAGTAAGTGCCCAGGGATCGACCTGGTATATGCCGGCACGCCAGGGAAGAAGGACTTGTTGCCGAACGTCATTGCGGCCGTGAGAAGACTGAGCTCGAGGCAGGTGCGACTCCGCGTCCTCGGCGTCTCTCATGAGCAGGTCGTACGCCTCGTCGGGAAACGAGAAGGCCTAAGCGACGAGATCAGCATTGTCGGTAGGGTTCCGCAGCAGGAAATCGCTCGCGCGTACCAAGATGCCGATTTCAGTGTGCTGGCACGCGCGCCCCTCCGGTACGCCGAGGCAGGTTTCCCAACGAAGGTCACCGAGAGTCTGGCGGCGGGGGTGCCCGTGATCTGCAATGCGACGGGTGATCTCGCCGAGTACATCCGCGACGGGCACGAGGGTCTGCTGTGTGCTGACCATTCGCCGGAAGCCCTGGCATCCGGGTTCGAGCGTGCCCTATCCCTCTCTGTTGCCGATCGGTTTCAGATGCGCACATCGGCGAGGCTGGCGGCGGAGCGAAGTTTCGATTACCGGCGCTACTCCGATTTGCTAGCTGACTTCCTGGCGGCCGTGCGGAGGTAGGCCGGCAACCTGTTAATACCGACTCAGGACATGTGCGTGGCGCATCGTCCTCGGGCCGGGGTCCGTTGACCCGCCGGTGATCACCGGCTAGCGTCGGGCACCCACGAATCGAAGGACAACAGCTCCATGTTCGGCGACAAGACCCTTCTCATCACCGGCGGCACTGGCACGTTCGGAAACGCCGTCCTCCGGCGATTCCTCGACACGCAGATCAAGGAGATCCGCGTCTTCAGTCGCGACGAGAAGAAGCAGGACGACATGCGGAAGGCGTTCGCGAACCCGAAGCTCCGCTTCTACATCGGGGACGTGCGGACCGAGAGCAGCCTCCGCGACGCCATGGCGGGCGTGGACTACGTCTTTCACGCGGCGGCGCTGAAGCAAGTCCCGTCCTGCGAGTTCTTCCCCATCGAGGCGCTCCGGACGAACGCGCTCGGGACCGAGAACGTGCTGAACGAGGCGATCCACGCGGGCGTCGAGCGCGTCATCGTTCTCAGCACGGACAAGGCGGTCTACCCCATCAATGCGATGGGGATCTCGAAGGCGATGATGGAGAAGCTCGCGATCGCCAAGTCGCGGGTCGCGAGCGGCAAGACGACCATCTGCGTCACGCGCTACGGCAACGTGATGGCGAGCCGCGGGTCGGTGATCCCGCTGTTCATCAACCAGATCCAGTCGGGCAAGCCGCTCACCATCACGGATCCCGCGATGACGCGGTTCATGATGAGCATCGACGACGCCGTCGATCTCGTCCTCTACGCGTTCCAGCACGGTGAGCCCGGCGACACGTTCGTGCAGAAGGCGGCCTCCGCGACCATCGAGACGCTCGCGCTTGCGGTCAAGCGGCTCCTCCGCGCCGATAACCCTGTGAACGTCATCGGCACGCGCCACGGCGAGAAGCTGTACGAGACCCTGCTCACGCGCGAGGAGCTCATCAGCGCCCAGGATCTCGGCGGCTATTTCCGGGTCGCCGCGGACAACCGGGACCTCAACTACGCGCTCTACTTCAGCGAGGGCCAGAAGGACGTCTCGCGGAAGGAAGACTACAACTCGCACAACGTACCGCTCGCGGACGTGAACGCCATGTGCGACCTGCTCCTCAAGCTCGATAGCGTCCAGCAGGCGATCCGCGGCGAGAAGATCGAGATCTGACGGGCAGCTCCGCACCGCCCGGGAGAACGATGTGAAAGTGCTCGTGACGGGGGCCGCCGGCTTCCTCGGCAAGAACCTGGTCGCCGCGCTCAGGCCAAGGAAGGACGTCGAGGTCCTTGAGGCCGACGTCGCGACCGCAGCCGACGCGCTCGAGGCGGCGCTCGGTGTCGCGGACGTCGTCTTCCATCTCGCCGGCGTGAACCGCCCCGAGAATGTCGCCGAGTTCGCGACGGGCAACGCCGGCGTCACCGAGGCTGTCTGCGCCGCGCTGGAGCGCAAGGGTCGCCGGCCGAAGATCGTGCTCTCCTCCTCGATCCAGGCGGAGCGCGACAACCCGTACGGCCAGAGCAAGCGCGGCGCGGAGGAGGCGCTCGAGCACTTCAGCGCGCGTACCGGCGCCGAGTGCGTCGTGCACCGGCTGAAGAACCTGTTCGGGAAGTGGTGCCGGCCCAACTACAACTCCGTGACGGCGACGTTCTGCCACAACATCGCCCACGACCTTCCGATCCAGATCTCGGACCCGGGCGCAGTCGTCGACCTGACCTACGTCGACGACGTGGTGGCAGCGTTCCTGAGCGAGCTCGATGCACCGCCGCGCTCCGGGTTCCGCTTCGCCGAGCCGCTCGTCTCGCATCAGGTGACCCTCGGCGAGCTCGCGGAGACGATCCGCGGGTTCCGCGCGCACCGGACGACGCTCCGGCTCCCTGACTTCTCGAGCCCGTTCGTGCGGGCGCTCTACGCGACGTACCTCTCGTACGTCGAGCCCGGCGAGCACGGGTACCAGCTCGACATCAAGGCGGACACGCGCGGCAGCCTCGCCGAGTTCCTCAAATCCCCCTGCTTCGGCCAGATCTTCATCTCGCGCACGAAGCCCGGGATCACGCGCGGGAACCACTACCACCACACCAAGACCGAGAAGTTCCTGGTGGTGCAGGGCGAGGGGCTGATCCGGCTCCGGCAGATCGATGGCCCCGCCGTGATCGAGTTCCGCGTCCGCGGCGAGGATTACCGCGTGGTCGACATCCCGCCGGGATATACCCACTCCATCGAGAACGTCGGCGCAGGCGAGATGGTGACGCTGTTCTGGTCGAGCGAGGTGTTCGATCCCTCGCGGACCGACACGATCTTCGACCCCGTCCTGCCGCCCGCGAGGTGACGACGATGAAGGTGATGACGGTGGTGGGCACGCGCCCGGAGATCATCCGGCTGTCGCGGGTCATGGCGGCGCTGGATCGTCACGTCGAGCACGTGATCGTCCACACCGGCCAGAACTACGACTACGAGCTGAACCAGATCTTCTTCGACGACCTGGAGCTCCGGAAGCCAGACCACTTCCTCGCCGCCGCCGGCGCGACGGGGGCCGAGACCGTCGGGAACGTGATCGCGAAGGTGGACGCGGTGCTCGCGGACGTGAAGCCCGACGCGCTGCTCGTCCTCGGCGACACGAACAGCTGCCTCGCGGCCTACCCGGCGAAGCGCCGGAAGATCCCCGTCTTCCACATGGAGGCCGGCAACCGCTGCTTCGACCAGCGCGTCCCGGAGGAGATCAACCGGAAGATCGTCGACCACATCAGCGACGTGAACATGCCGTACAGCACCATCAGCCGCGAGTACTTGCTCGCGGAGGGGCTGCCGCCGGACCGCGTGATCAAGACGGGGAGCCCGATGCGCGAGGTGCTCGAGCACTACGCGCCGAAGATCCGGCGCTCGGACGTGCTCGCGCGCCTCGGCCTCGCGCCCGGGCAGTTCTTCGTCGTGAGCGCGCACCGCGAGGAGAACATCGACGCGCCCGAGCAGTTCCGGAAGCTCGTCGAGGTGCTGAATGGCCTCGCCTCCACCTACCGGGTCCGTACGATCGTCTCCACCCACCCGCGGACGCGGAAGCGGATCGAGGCGGAGCGTGTCACGCTCGATCCGCTCGTGGAGCTGCAGAAGCCGCTCGGGTTCTCCGACTACGTCCACCTGCAGACGCAGGCGAAGGCGGTGCTCTCGGACAGCGGGACGATCACGGAGGAGAGCTCGATCCTGAACTTCCCGGCTCTGAACATCCGGAACGCCCACGAGCGTCCGGAGGGGTTCGAGGAGGGAGCCGTGATGATGACCGGCCTGGAGTGGCCGACGGTCCGGGCGGCGCTGGGCGTGCTCGAGACGCAGCCGAGGGGCGAGGAGCGGCTGCTGCGGATGATCGCGGACTACGCGCCGACCAACGTCAGCGAGAAGGTCGTGCGGGTGATCCTCAGCTACACCGCGTACGTAAACCGGGTGGTCTGGCGGAAGGCGTAACCGCGCCGTCAGCCGGACCGAGCGGCACCCGCTATCGACGAATACAGGTTCTGGTACTTCTCGGCGACCGCGTCCAGCGTGAACATCTCAGTCACGCGGGAGCGTGCGGCAGCAGACAGCAACCGACGCTCGTCGGGCGTGCTGGAGAGAATCGACACGATCGCATTCCCGAGGAGAACGGGATCGCGTGGTGGCACGACCTTCCCGGAGTCCCCGACGATGTACGCCGAGTCCCCGCAGTCCGTGACGACGCACGGCACACCGCACGCCATCGCTTCACCGATCGTGTTCGAAAATCCCTCCGTGTACGACGATGAGCACGCGACGTCGAGCGCAGCCGTGAGCCGCGGGACATCGTCCCTCCTGCCGAGCAGGTGGACCCTCCCGAGAACTGCGTTCCGCTCGATTTCCGCGGAGAGGGCCTCGTTTCCCAACGTGATGCCGGCTCCCGCGAGCACGAATCGTGCACTTGGAGCATGCTCGGCGACGACCCGCGCCGCCGCCAAGAATGTGGCGTGATCCTTCACTGGGTCATAGCGCGCGATGAGGCCGACGAGCGGCGTGTTCGGATCGAGCGAGAGCTCGGCACGGACCGAAGCCCGCGCTTCAGCGTCCGGACGGAACCGGGAGGGATCGAACCCGTTCCCGATGACCACGAACTTGCGCCCGTCATAGCCAGCCGAGATCTGCCCTTTGCGCCCAGCCTCAGAGCACGCGACGATGCGCGTGGGAATGACGCGCGACAGTGCGGCACATGCTTTCTGGGTCGCACGCGTCGTCAGCTTGGCTTGGCGGGGATCCAGGAAGCTATCTCGTACGTTCCAGACGACTGGAACGCGTGCGAGCCTCCCGGCCAAACCGCCGAGAAGATCCGAGTGGTACATCCACGTCTGAACGAGATCAGGGCGGGCGGAACGGATCCACTTCACGAGCCTGGGGACCATCGCCGCGTTGGGGACGCCGCGGCGCATCCCGAGGGCGCGGACGTTGATCCCTAGCGCGCTGATCTCCCGGGCGACGGGACCCGCGTCGGTCAAGGAGATCACTCCTGCTGGCGTGACGATTCGGCGATCCAGCCGGGTCAGGAGCTTCAGCAACATGAGTTCCGCACCACCGGTGTCCAGCCCGTTGATGACGTGAATGATCCTGATGGGCATGGCTGTCACGCGATCCGCGGACCTAATGGTCGCGCGTGGTCGCCTCGGCCGAGGTGTCCCGCTGCAGTCCAATGGTCGAGCCCATCTCCGCTAACGCCTCGCCGTAGTGGCGCGAGAGCGCGGCCCACACTCGGCTCTGATCGAACTCCCGCAGTACCCACGCCCGGCCAGCCCGGCCGTGGGCGCGTGCAAGAGCCTCGTTCTCGATGTATTGGCGAATGGCGCGCGCGAGCGCGTCAGGGTCTCTCGGTTCGACGAGCGTGCCGGTCACGCCATCGCGAACGGCGTCGACGCACCCGGGGATCCGCGTTGCGACGACCGGCAACTCCATCGCGGCTGCCTCGAGCGGGACGAACGGAAGCCCCTCTCGATAGGAGGGTAGGACGACGACGTCCATCGCGGAGTAAAGGGGCGGCGTCTCCCAGTCGATTCCGTGAAGGTGCACGCGGGGATGCTCGCGTAACGAGCGCTCCACGTCCCGCGGGACTGGGTCTTCCGCCTCGAAGGGCCCGACGATGAGGAGATGGGCCTGCGGGATCGCGTAGCTGAGCGCTTCCCACGCCGCCGTGAGCTCGACGAGGCCCTTGTCGCGAACGACGCGTCCGACGTACCCGATCACGAGCGCATCGTCTGCAATGCCGTGCGCCTTTCGGACGCGAGCGCGGTGGACGGGCTTGAGGTCGGGGCTGAACCGAGAGCGCGCGTCCACACCGTTGATGCTGCCACCGAGCAGCACGATGGGATCACGGTTGGTGATTCGCTCTTCGATCACCACCTCGCGGATGGAGCGACTCACGCAGAGAACTCGCGTCGCGCACCGCGACGCGACCTGCTCAGTCCATCGCAGCAAGCGCCTCTTGAGTCCTCGACGCGTGACGAACGCGAGGCCGTGGATGTGGTAGATGCGAACGGGGACACGCGCGAGTCGAGCAGCGAGCATCCCGAGGAGCCCACCCTTCGGCGTGTGAGCGTGAACGATCTCGGGTCGAATCCGGCGAAACGTGCGGTACAGCTTCGCGACGGCGATCAGGTCTCGCAATGGCGTGATGCGCCGTGTCATTCGAATTTCGTGTGTGTGCACCCGTTCATCGCGCCCGAACTCCACGAGGTCAAGGCCAGGGGACGACACGGCATGCACGTCGAAGCCCGCGAGGCGCATCGCCTCGGGCTGGCCGGGCAGAAAGTAACGCAGCGACATCGGGACGGTCGTGACGTGTACGACCGTCGCCCGCGGATCGCGAGCGGCCCCCGGCTCGATCCACTTACACTCATCTTTCGTCTGATGTGCGAGTGAGCTCACAGGATGCAGAAATCGCTTTGTACCGCATCGCGCTGCCTTCTTGAAAGGCGGTCCTCCGCGTAGACGTGAACAGCGGACGCGGAACGTGACGCCCGTTGTCGGATGTCCGGAACCGGTGGTAAGACGTCGCGAGTTGCTGCCGAGCGCAGCCGCGCGCTTCCGATCCCGATGGATGATCGTCGTGCCGACGAAGTGTGGATTACCGGGGCAGCGGGAGCACTTGGACGCGCTCTCGCCCAACGGATTGCCTCGCTGTGTCGACCCGGCGCCATCGTCGGGACGGTCCGCAGACCGCCCGCGGACCCAGTGGCCGGTCTGAGCCGGCTCATCGTTTCGGACGTGTGCGACTGCGACTGGAACCGACATCTGACGTCGGCGCGGGTGATCTTCCATCTCGCGGCCTTCGTCCACCGGCGTCCGCGCTCGGAGCTCGACCGAAAGGAACTGTGGCGCATCAACTGCGAGGGTACGCAGCGCATCGCGGAGGCTTGTAGAGCGACGGGTGCGCTCCTCGTCTACGCGAGCACCGTTGCGGTGTACGGCAACGGCTCGAGAACGTCGCCGGACGACGAGACGCGCCCCTGCCCGACCACCGAGTACGGAAAATCCAAGCTGGTGGCGGAAGAGTTCATCAGGTCGCTCCCCGGGCTCTCTTACGTCGTCCTGAGATTTCCGCTTCTCGTGGGACCGCACGGCCGCGGGAACATGGAGCGACTGGTGGCGGCGATCTCTCGGCGGCGATACTGGCCCGTCGATTCGCGCGGTACCGAAAAGTCCTGGCTCTCGACCGACGACGCTGCAGCCGCCTTGCTGGCGGCCGACGTCGCGCATGCGCGCGGGAACACCTTCGTCGTCAGCCGCCCGGTACCGGACAGCCTGGATGCGATCCAGCAGGCAGCCTATCGCGCAACGGATCGTGTGCGGCCACGTCCGGCGCTGCCGGTCGGAGTCGCGAAGGTGGCTGCGTTCGTGGCGGACGGCTTCTCGCGAGCCGTCGGCCGAACACCGGTCGCGGCCGACGCGCTTCGAACCCTGACCGGTTCCGCCATATACGACGGCTCCCGGTTCGCGAGCGTCATGGGGTTCACCCCCGTCGACGATTTGGATGACGCCCTCAGGCGCACCGCCGCGTGGCAGCGCGGACGCCGATAGTGCTCGCAAGCATTCTCGCCGATGTCAGTACTCGCCGAAGCTCACCCGCTGGCGTGTGACGCGTACCAGGCGGCGGCCTCGACTAGCCCATCTCTCACCCCGTGGGAAGGCGCATATCCCAGCAGAGAGCGCGCGCAATCGATCGCTGCGAGCGAATGACGGATATCACCGGGCCGGAACGGCGCGTAACTCGGCATCCTCAAGCTCGCATCGGTCCGGAAGCGAGCCACCTGGTCGCGGATCGCGGCGAACAACTCGTTCAGGGTGGTTCGCTCGCCGCAAGCCACGTTGTACACGCGGCCGAGCGCCGCCGCGTTCGTAGAGGATGCAGCCAGGAGGTTCGCTTGCACGACGTTGGCGACGTAGCAGAAGTCGCGGCTCGTCTCGCCATCGCCGTTTATGACGACGTCGCCCCCGCCCAGCAGTGCCGCGAACCACCGCGGCATCACGGCCGCGTAGGGACCGTCGGGATCCTGTCGAGGACCGAAGACGTTGAAGTAACGCAGCCCCATGAGCTCGAGCCCATAAGCCTTCGCGAACGCCTCCGCGTAGAGCTCGTTCGTGAGCTTCGTCACTGCATACGGCGAGAGTGGGCGCCCGATGACGTCCTCCCGCTTCGGGAGGTCGGGATGATCTCCGTACACGGAGCTGGAGCTCGCGTAGACGATTCGCTTCACTCCGGCATCACGGGCTGCGAGCAGCACGTTCATGAAGCCCGTCACGTTGACGTCGTGCGACGTGCGTGGATCCTTGATCGACCGCGGGACCGAGCCGAGCGCTGCTTGATGCAGGACGCGCTGGACACCTAGCATCGCCGCGCGGCAGGCGGACAGGTCCCGGATGTCACCCTCGACGAGTCGGAATCGAGCGGCGCGAGCGCTGCCGACCGTCGTCAAGACATCTTCGATGTTCTCTCGTCGCCCCGTCGAGAAATCGTCAACTCCGATGACTTCCTGATCGAGGCAGAGAAGAGCCTGGACGAGGTGCGATCCGATGAAGCCTGCGGCGCCCGTCACGCACCAGCGGCTCGGTTCCGCGGACAGCGTGCGTTTGACCTGCTCGTATGCAACCATATCGCGCACGCTCACGCCTTCACGAGGCGGAATGGAAGTGCTCGTCCGGCAAACAGGGGAGCTACCAGGTTGCGCGTGTCCACGACGATCCGGGCACGTGCGAACAGGTCTGGTGAGCGAAATGCATCATGGGCCGTCGAGACCACGATTGCGTCACGGCGCGCGAAAGCGTCGGGCGTGCACGGAACGCTCTCGAGCCGCACGTCATGCTTTCGCCCCTTTCGAGCGGCCGGAAAGTGCGGATCGCAATAGTCGACGTGAGCCCCCGAGTCCTCGAGGAGCTCTATTAACTCGTAAGAAGGCGATTCGCGGTCGTCGTCGACGTTCGCCTTGTATGACAGTCCGAGCACGAGGACGCGCGAGCCTTTTAGAGCCTTTCCGTCCTCGTTCAGTGCGCGCATCGTCTTGTCGACGACGTAACGCGGCATCCGAGTGTTGATCTCACCAGCGAGCTCGATGAACCGCGCCCACCCGCCATGTTCCGCGGCTTTCCACGATAAGTAAAATGGATCGAGGGGGATGCAGTGACCGCCCAACCCAGGGCCCGGGTAGAACGGCATGAACCCGAACGGTTTCGTCTTGGCGGCCTCGATCACCTCCCAGACGTCGATCCCCATCCCGTCGAAGATCATCTTGAGCTCATTGACGAGCGCAATGTTCACGGACCGGAAGATGTTCTCCAGGAGCTTTGAGGACTCCGCAACGCGAGAGGAAGAGACTGGGACGACGCGGTCCAGCGCGGACGCGTAAAGCGCCACGGCGACGTGCGTCGACGGTTCGTTGACGCCGCCGACGATCTTCGGAATCGACTTGGTCGAGAACCTGTCGTTCCCGGGATCCTCTCGCTCTGGCGAAAACGCGAGAAAGTAGTCTTCGGGCGTCGTGAGCCCGGACGAGGCGAGAATGCGTTGCACCTCCTCGTCCGTCGTTCCGGGATAGGTCGTGGACTCCAGAACCACAAGCTGACCCTTCCGGAGGACCTTCGCGATCTCGCGAGCCGTCGCGTGAATGTAGGAATTGTCCGGCTCACGATGGGTGCCGAGAGGCGTGGGGACGCAGATCACGATCGCGTCGCACGCCGCGAGCCGATCAAAGTCGGTCGTCGCCTCGAACAGCCCGCTACTGACCGCAGCCTGAACGCGGTCTGGACCGATGTGCTTGATGTAGGACTCGCCGCGATTCAGCGCGTCGACCTTGCGGCTGTCGAGATCAAACCCGATGACGCGGAAGCCGGATTCGCGGAACACGAGCGCGAGCGGGAGTCCGACGTATCCTTGTCCGATGACGCCAATGACGGCGGCGCGCGTCTGGATGCGCGCAAGAACCGACTTCATCTCTGTCTCCCGGGGGGAACTTTGGAGCAGCGGAGTGTAGAGGGAACCCAGGCTCGCGCCAAGCCCGGGCGGTCGCCAGCGCTGACCGGCGTGCGGGTGGATTCCCCGCGAGCGCGACGTTTGCTACGTTGCCCGCGGGTCACAGAGTCCGCCACGGCGACGTCGAAGAGGAAGGATTGAGATGAGCGTGTGGAGTCTCGCGCTGAGCGCCACCGCGGCGATCGCGTCCCTGATCGTCACCTGGGGCGTCCGCGAGGTCGCCCTGAGGCGACAGCTCCTCGACCACCCGAACGACCGAAGCGCTCACGTCCGCCCGACGCCGCGCCTCGGCGGCATCGGGATCATGTGCGCCTTCCTCCCGTCTGCGGCGGTGATCGTCGTGATGTCAGGCGGCGGCGCGCGGGCGCTGTGCATCGTTGCTGCGACCGCCCTCATCTCGGCGCTCGGCCTCGCCGACGACCTCCGCCCGCTGGCCGCCCGGTGGCGGTTCGGCGTTCAGCTGCTGGCCGCGACGGTAGTCGTTGCCGTGAACATGGGGACGGTCCGCACCGCCTGGACGCTGCTGCCCCTCCCGGTGTGGCTGCTCGCTCCGCTGTCCGTCCTGTGGATCGTGTGGGTCACGAACCTCTTCAACTTCATGGACGGTATCGACGGCCTCGCCGGCGGGCAGGCCGTGATCGGGGGTGCCGCCATCTGCGCGGCGGCCGCCGCCGCGGGCGCGTGGATGCAGGCGAGCCTGGCGCTCGCGCTCGTCGCCGCCGCGCTCGGGTTCCTGCTCCTCAACTTCCCGCCGGCCTCGATCTTCATGGGCGACGTCGGCTCGACCGCGATCGGCTTCTTCCTCGCGTGCTTCCCGTTCCTCCCTGGCAGCGCCGGGATCCCGGTCGAGGTCGTCGGGCTCGCGATCGCGCTGTTCATCCTGGACGCGACCACGACGCTCGTCCGGCGCCTCGCGCGCGGCGAGCGGTTCTTCGAGGCGCACCGGACGCACGTCTACCAGCGGCCGCTCGCGGCGGGTGTCCCGCACGGCGTCATCACCCTCTCGGCGTACCCCGGAATGGCGATCGTCGGTGCCCTCGCGCTCGCGTACCGCGAGTCACAGTGGACGCAGCGCCATCTGCTCGTGGCCGCCGCGGTCGCGATCTTCCTCGGGTACGTGTACGTCGTGGCGTCGCTCGAGCGACGCGCTGCCGGCGTGGATCGCGACGGTGCTTCGTCCTGACATTTCCCGCGTTCGCGCTGATCGTGCGACAGCGGTGCTGATCCGCCGGCGAACAGAACCCTTCGGGTGCGCGATCCTGTCCCGCGCCCGAGGGCTCCACTTCCGCGCACCCCTCTGTTAGGTTCCGCCATTGTGATGCACCCGGGGGTAGTTCTCAGCGTGAGCGCGCGTCGCGCGCTCGTGATCGCGGCCCACCTCGCGCTGTGGGCTGCGTCGCTCCTCCTCGCCTTCAACCTTCGGTTCGACTTCCGCATCCCGCTTCCGCACGGGCAGCTGCTCCCCATCTGGCTCCCGGTCCTGCTCGCGGTGCGGACCCTCACGTATTTCCAGCTCGGGTTGTTCCGGGGGCTCTGGCGGTACACCGGCGCGCGCGACCTCGCGACGATCGTGATCGCGAACACGGTGTCGACCGCGCTCACGACCGTCCTCATCCTCTACGCCTTCAAGGCGTACCCTCGCTCCGTCATCGCCATCGAGTGGCTCACCGCGACCATGCTGGTGGGCGGCGCCCGGTTCTCGATCCGCATGCTCCGGCACTGGGTCGCTCCGGTGATGGCGAGCCCCTCGGAGGCCCGGCGGCAGCGGATCCTGATCCTCGGCGCCGGCGACGCCGGCGAGATGCTGCTCCGCGAGGTGCTCCGCAGCCACGGCGGCAGGTGGGAGCCGGTCGCGTTCCTCGACGACGACCCGCTGAAGCGCGGCGTCCAGATCCACGGCGTGCGCGTCGTCGGCCCCATCGCCGAGCTCGAGTCCGTCGCGGCGGAGCTGGAGATCGACGAGGTACTCATCGCGATCCCGTCCGCCACCGGCGCCGAGATGCGCGGCATCGTCGAGCACTGCAAGCGAGCCAGCGTTCGCTTCAAGACCATCCCCGGGCTCGATCACCTGATCGACGGCCGCGTCGCGGTGAGCCAGCTCCGGAACGTCGCCATCGAGGATCTCCTCGGCCGTGAGCCCGTCCAGCTCGACATGGACGCCATCTCGGCGGTCATGCAGGGCCACGTCGTGATGGTCTCCGGCGCGGGCGGGTCGATCGGTTCGGAGCTCTGCCGTCAGGTCTGCCGCTTCGACCCGGCGGTCCTGCTCCTCGTGGAACGGACCGAGAACGCGCTCTTCAACGTCCACCGCGAGCTCGCCGCGCGCTATCCCGACGTCCCGCTCGTCCCGTGCATCGCAGACGTCGCCGACGAGCCGCGCATGGCGGAGCTGTTCGCCCAGCACCGGCCGACCCTGGTGCTCCACGCCGCCGCGCACAAGCACGTGCCGATGATGGAGTGGAACCCAGGCGAGGCGGTGAAGAACAACGTCTTCGGCACGAAGACGCTCGCCGATCTCGCGGACCGGTTCGGCGTCGAGCGGTTCGTGATGATCTCGACCGACAAGGCGGTGAACCCGACCTCGGTCATGGGCGTCTCGAAGCGCGTCGCCGAGATCTACGTCCAGGCCCTCTCGCAGCGGAGCCGCACTAAGTTCGTGACGGTCCGCTTCGGGAACGTCCTCGGCTCTGCCGGCAGCGTCATCCCGATCTTCCAGGAGCAGATCGCGAACGGCGGCCCGGTGACCGTCACGCACCCGGAGATGCGCCGCTACTTCATGACCATCCCCGAGGCGAGCCAGCTCGTGCTCCAGGCCGGGACGATGGGCAACGGCGGCGAGATCTTCATCCTCGACATGGGCGAGCCGGTTAGGATCGCGGACCTCGCGCGCGACCTCATCACGCTCTCCGGGTTCACGCCCGACGTCGACATCGAGATCCGGTTCTCCGGCGTCCGGCCCGGCGAGAAGCTCTTCGAGGAGCTGTCGGTTGACGCGGAGAACGCCGAGAAGACGCGCCATCCGAAGATCTTCGTCGGTCGCTTCCGCCCGCACCCGTGGGAGCAGGTGAAGCGGCACCTCGACGAGCTCGGCAAGGTCGCCGAAGGTCGCCCGGCGGACATCCGGCGGAAGTTCGCGGACGCCGTTCCCGAGTACCGCCCGCAGCACGTTCCGACGCCGCAGGCGCCCGCCGCAGCGGCGAAGAAGCTCAGCGCCTGATAAGTCCTGCGCGTGACGACGTCTCGCGCGCGCACCGCCCGCCGCCTCGCCGCGCTCCTCCGCAAGGAGTGGCCGGCCCTCACCGGAGGCACCGTCCTCCTCGTCCTCGGCGCGGGGCTCGCGCTCGTGTACCCGCAGGGCATCCGCGCCATCGTGGACGGCGCCATCGCCGGCGCCGATCCACATCGCCTGGCGCGGGTCGCGCTGTGGCTCGGGGCGCTCGCGGTCCTGCAGGGGCTCGCGGTCGCAGGACGCCACGTCCTCTTCTCCCTCGCCGGCGAGCGCGGCGTCCGGCGCATCCGCGAGCAGCTCTACGAGAGCCTCGTCTCGCAGGAGGTCGCGTTCTTCGACGGGTCCCGCACCGGCGATCTCCTTTCCCGGCTCGGCGCGGACGCCGCGAGCCTGCAAGGCCTCCTCGCCGGCCAGCTGTCGATGACGCTTCGCCACGCCATCACGGCGGTGGGCGGCGTCGCGCTGCTCCTCGTCACCTCGCCGCGCCTCACGCTCGTGATGCTGCTCGTCGTTCCGCCGGTCGCCATCGGCGCGGTGATCTACGGGCGCAAGGTCCGCGCCCTCGCCCGCCGCTACCAGGACGCGCTCGCCGACGCCTCCCACGTCGCCGAGGAGTCGTTCTCGGCGATCCGGACGGTCCGCTCCTTCGTCGCCGAGCGCTCCGAGGCGGCCCGCTACCGGCGCGCCATCGCGGACGCGTACGCCGCCGCGCGGCGCCGTGCGTGGGCCGCGGCCGGGTTCATGGGGGGCGCATCCACCGGCGTCTACGCGGCGGCCGCGGCGGTGCTCGGGTACGGCGGCCTCCTGGTGGCGCGGGGCGCGCTCACGCCCGGCGCGCTCACCGCGTTCCTCGTCTACACGCTGCTCGTCGCGATGAGCTTCTCGTCGCTCGCCGAGAGCTGGTCCGACGCGATGCAGGCGCTCGGGGCGGCCGAGAAGGTGCTCGCGCTCCTCGACCGGATCCCCGCGATGCCGCTCGAGGGCGGCGTCCGGCTCGTGGGGTGCGAGGGACGCATCGGCTACGAGGGCGTCCGCTTCGCGTACCCGACCCGCCCCGACGTCGAGGTGCTCCAGGGTGTCGACCTCGAGATCGCGCCGGGCGAGGTGGTCGCGCTCGTCGGGCCGTCGGGCTCGGGGAAGACCACCCTCGGCGCGCTCCTCGGCCGTCTCTACGATCCGACCGCGGGGCGGGTCCTCCTCGACGGGCACGACCTCCGCGCGCTCGACCCCGCGTGGCTGCGCGCGCAGGTGGGCGTCGTATCGCAGGAGCCGATCCTCTTCTCGGCGTCCATCGAGGACAACGTGCGCTACGGCCGGCCCGGCGCGAGCCGCGCCGAGGTCGAGGCCGCCTGCCGCGCCGCGCACGCGCACGGGTTCGTCTCCGCATTCCCGGATGGCTACGCGACGCGCGTCGGCGAGCGCGGGCAGCAGCTCTCCGGCGGGCAGCGCCAGCGCATCGCCATCGCTCGCGCGGTGCTGAAGGATCCGCGCATCCTCCTCCTCGACGAGGCGACGAGCGCGCTCGACGCGGAGTCCGAGGCGCTCGTGCAGGACGCGCTCGCGGCGTTGATGCGAGGGCGGACCGCCATCGTGATCGCACACCGGCTGTCGACCGTCGCGGGAGCGGATCGGGTCGTGGTCGTGGACGGAGGCGTGGTGGTCGAGGCGGGCCGGCACGCGGCGCTGATGGCGCAGGGTGGTGTGTACCGGCGCCTCGTGGAGCGGCAGCTCCTGCGGGCGTAGGGTTTTCCCTCGATTCCTGGGCCGCGTGCGGGCGCTCGCTCCCTCGGGGATGGTTCACTTACTGAGCGGGCGTCTGTCCCCTCATCTGGGTGCGGCCCGTACCTCGACTGGGGCGTCCGGCTCGTCTAGGATGCGCGGCTTCCGGCAGCCCGGCGCCGCCGCTCGCACCGCCCGGCCCAGCCGTCCCGACCGTCCGACCGGAAGGATCTCGCGCCCGCGCGAGCGACCCAGCCTCCATGCTCGACAGCGTCCTCATCGTGTGCACCGCGAACATCTGCCGGAGCCCCATGGCGGAGGCCCTCCTGCGCCGGCGCTTCGAGGCGCGTCGCGGCGCCCGCGTCGAGTCCGCCGGCATCGCGGCGCTCGTGGGGCGCCCCGCGGATGCGGAGGCGCAGGCGGTCGTCGCCGCGCGAGGCCTGGACCTGTCGGCGCACCGGGCCCGCCAGCTCACGCCCGAGCTGGCCGCCGGCTTCGAGCTCATCCTCGTGATGGAGGAGGGGCAGCGGCAGGCGGTGCAGGACCTCGCGCCGCTCGCGCGCGGCAAGGTTCACCGGATTGGGCGGTTCGGTCGATACGACGTGGCCGATCCGTACCGCCGCGGCCGCGCCGCGTTCGAGGAGGCGCTCGCGGCCATCGAGGCCGGCCTCGAGGCGTTCGGCCGGGCGTTCTGGAGCGGCGCTTGAGCAGGGCAGCAAGGGGGAACGAGGGATGACACCGCCGAGGAGAGGAGACGCCACGCTCGAGGTGGTGCCGGATCCGGCGCCGCGCGCGCCCGAGGCGGTCGCCGACGCGCCGCCGGAGCCGACGCTCGGCGAGTACCTCGACGTCATCGTCCGGCGTCGCTGGCTCGTGGCGGCGGTCGCCGCGCTGTCGATCCTCGCCGGCGTCGCGTACGCCGTGCTCGCCACGCCGGTATACCGGTCCGACGTGCTCCTGCAGGTCGAGGACCGGAACGCCGGCCTGATGCTCGGCGCGCTCGGCGACCTCTCCGCGATGTTCGGCGACGCGTCTCCGGCCGACACCGAGATGGAGATCCTCCGTTCCCGCTCGCTCGTCGGCGGCGTGGTGGACGTGCTCCACCTCGACGTCCAGGCGACGCCGCGGAGGTTCCCGCTCGTCGGCGCGGCCATCGCTCGGCGCCACCGCGGCGCGACCGTCGCGCCGGCCCCGCTCGGCCTCGGCCGTTACGCGTGGGGCGGCGAGCGGATCCAGGTGACCCGCTTCTCCATCCCGCCCGATCTCTCTCGCGAGCGGTTCGTGCTGGAGGCGAAGGAGGGCGGCCGGTTCGCCCTGCGCGGCCCGGACGGCGCCGGCGCCCTGGAAGGGAAGGTCGGCGAGGTCGCCCGCTCCCCGGACGGCGTGGAGGTCTTCGTCGCCGAGCTGGTGGCGCGGCCGGGGACCGAGTTCCGCGTCGCCGCCGTCCCGCGGACGGACGCGATCGCCAACCTGCAGGACGATCTCCGTGTCGCCGAGCGCGGCAAGAAGACCGGCATCATGCAGATGACGCTCGACGGCGCCGACGCGGGCCGAACCGCCGCGATCCTCGACGCGCTGGCCCAGGCATACGTCCGCCAGAACGTCGAGCGGAAGAGCGCCGCGGCCGGGAAGACGCTCGAGTTCCTCGAGTCCCAGCTCCCGGTGCTCCAGAGGAACCTCCAGGCGGCCGAGCACGCCATGGAGGGTTACCAGTCGAAGCGCGGCAGCGTGGACGTGAGCCTCGAGACGCAGGCGGCGGTCGCGCGCGCCGCGGACATCGAGAAGGCCTCCTCCGAGCTGCAGGTCGAGTACGCCGCCCTCAGGCAGAAGTTCACGGACGCCCACCCGGCCCTCGCGGCGATGAAGCAGAAGCTCGACCGGCTCGCGGCCGAGCGCGCAGTGCTCGACACGCAGTTCCGCCGGCTCCCGGCGCACGAGCTCGAGTCGGCCCGGCTGCTCCGCGACTTGAAGGTCGCGAACGAGCTGTACCTGACCGTGCTGAACCGGGCGCAGGAGCTGAAGGTCGTGAAGGAGGGGACGGTCGGGAACGTCCGCGTCCTCGACGCGGCGGTCGTGCCGCTCACGCCGATCTCGCCGAGGCGTGGCGCGGTGGTGCTCCTCTCCGTGCTCCTCGGCCTCGCTGCGGGTCTCGCGGCGGCGTTCGCCCTCCACGCGCTCGATCCGGGCGTCGAGGATCCCGCGGCGGTGGAGCGCGCGGCCGGGGTCGGCGTCCACGCGTCCATCCCCTACAGCGCGGTCCAGTCGACGAACCTCCGCCGGTCGGAGCGCGAGGGCGGGCGCCCGCCGCTCCTCGCCGAGGTCGATCCGAAGGACCTCGCCATCGAGGCGCTCCGGAGCCTCCGGACGAGCCTCGAGTTCGAGCTGCTCGACGCGCCGAACAACATCGTCACCGTCGGTGGCCCCGCGCCGTCGGTCGGCAAGTCCTTCGTCACCGTGAACCTCGCCCACGTGCTCGGGGAGACCGGGAAGCGCGTCGTGATCGTGGACGCCGACCTGCGCCGCGGGCACCTCCACCGGATGTACGGCGTCGACCGCGCGCAGGGGCTCACGGAGGTCGTCACGGGGCACCTGCCCCTGGCCGACGCGCTCCGCCCGACGTCGCTGCCGAGCGTCCGCGTCCTCACCACCGGTACGCTGCCGCCCAACCCGGCCGAGCTGCTCGGCTCGGAGCGATTCGAGCGGGTGCTCGCGGAGCTCTCGCGGACGTTCGACGTCGTGCTCGTGGACACGCCGCCCGTGCTGGCGGTCACCGACGGCCTCGTCGTGGCGCGGCGCGCGGGCGTGAACCTGTTCGTGATCTGGTCCGGGAAGCACCCGGCCGGCGAGATCACCGCCGCGGTCCGCCAGATGGCGCGGAGCCGGATCCGGCTGCACGGGATCGTGATGAATGGCGTCGCGCTCGAGCGCGGCCTCGGCCGCCGGAGCGCCTACCACTACCAGTACCACTACCGCTGATCGCCAATGCACGAAGAAGTCGCCGGCTCTGCCCAGGGAAGAACGTCCGCCTCGCCCGCCGCTCGCGCGGTGCTCGTGCCCGTCCTCGCGCTCGTCCTGTCGGCGACCGGGTGCGCGGCCATCGCTCCGGGGCTGCACGCCTCGGAGACGGGAATGACCTCGCGGCAGACCGCGACCGGGCCGCTCGAGATCGTCCCGATCACGCCCGCGGTCCTCGTCGACCAGGCGAACGCGCGCGCGGCGGCGGTCGAGCGCCGCGCGCACGAGCCGGCCGTCGAGGGGCCGTACCAGTACCGGGTCGCGCCGTTCGACGTCCTCTCGGTGATCGTCTGGGATCACCCGGAGCTGACGATCCCGGCCGGCGAGTTCCGCGCCGCCGAGGCGGCGGGCAACATGGTCCAGGCCGACGGGACGATGTTCTACCCGTTCGTCGGGGTCGTCCCCGTCGTGGGGAAGACGCTCCCCGAGATCCGCGCCCTCCTGACGGAGAAGCTCCGCACGTACGTGGAGAACCCGCAGCTCGACGTCCGCGTCGCGGCGTTCCGCGGAAAGCGTGTCCAGGTCACCGGCGACGTGCTCCAGCCCTCGACGCTGCCCATCACCGACGTGCCGCTGCGCGTGCAGGACGCGATCGCGGCGGCGCACGGCCTCGGGCCCGACGCGTGGACGCGAGGCGTGACCCTCACGCGCGACGGCAAGACGATCGCGCTGGATCTCCAGGCGCTCTACGACCAGGGGGACGTCTCGCAGAACTGGGTGCTGCAGGACGGGGACGTCCTCCACGTGCCGAGCCGACTCGAGAACAAGGTGTTCGTGCTCGGCGAGGTCCGGAGCCCGTCCTCGAAGGTCATGGCGCGGGGCCGGATGAGCCTCGCCGAGGCCATCGGCGATTCCCAGGGATTCGACCCGCTCACCTCGAACCCGGGCGCGATCTACGTCTTCCGGGGGCGCTACGACGCGCCACGCGTCTTCAAGCTGGACGCGTCGAGCGCGGACGCGCTCCTGCTCGCGGTGCAGTTCCAGCTCGAGCCGCTCGACGTGGTGTTCGTCTCGGCTTACCGCCTCACCGACTGGAACCGGGTCATGACGCAGATCCTCCCGACGATCCAGGGCATCTGGCAGACCGCGGACATCGGGAACCGGACGGTGAACACCTTCCAGTAAGATGGGGTCGTGCCGCAGTCCTCGATCGCCCGGTATGCGGACGTCGTCGTCCGGCACGGGCGGCTCGTGCTGTCCGTCGCGGTAGCGGTGCTCGCCGCCGGGATCGTGTACGGCCTCCTCGCTCGCCCGGTGTACCGGTCGACGCTCCTGCTCCACGTGGACGCGCGCGACGGCGGCGGCAGGGGCGCAGAGGTAGGCGTGCGCTCCGCCACCGAGGCGGCGATGGAGAGCATCGGATCGCGCACCCTGCTCGGCGCGGTCGTCGACGAGCTGCACCTCGAGACGGTCGACGAGCCAGACGGCGCGCGCCACGTCTCCCGCGAGCAGGCCATCGACGACCTGCACCACGCGTTGCGGGTGATCGAGAAGGGGAACGGCACCGGGATCCTCCAGCTCACGCTGGACGGCGAGGACCCGGGCCGGCTCGCGGCGACCCTCGACGCCATCGCCGCCGCGTGCGTCCGCCAGGACCTGGAGCGGAGAAGGGCGGAGGCAGCGCGGGCGGTCGCGCTCCTCGAGTCTGGTCTCTCCACCCGTGACGAGGCGCTGCGCGTCGTGGGCGAGGCGGTGATCGACCGGATCCGCGTCCTCGACGCGGCGAGCCGCCCGGTGAGCCCGGTCGCGCCCCGGCGCGCCGTGACCGCGGCCGCCGCCGCCTTGCTCGGCCTGGCGCTCGGAGCCGCCCTCGCGCTCGCGTGGCATCCCTTCGTGCGCGTCGACGAGCCGGGCGCGATCGAGCGCGCCACCGGCGTGAGCGTGTACGCCGCGGTCCCCTTCAGCGTTCGCCAGGAGCAGGGCGCGGGCTGCGCCGAGCGCGCCGGCGGCGCGAGCCCGATCCTCGCCAGCGTCTGCCCCGAGGACGTTGCGGTGGAGGCGCTCCGCGCGCTGCGGACGGGCCTGCTGGTCGAGCTGCTCGACGCGCCGAGCCGCGTCGTGGCGGTGAGCACCCCCGCGGCCGGCGAGGGTACCTCGTTCGTCACGGTGAACGTCGCGCACCTGCTCGGCGAGCTCGGGCGTCGCGTCGTCGTGGTGGACGCCGAGCTCCGCCGCGGGCACCTCCACCGCTCCTACGGCCTCGAGCCCGGCCCGGGCCTCGCGGAGGTCGTCGGCGGGCAGGCAGGGCTCGCCGAGGTGCTCCGGGAGACCGCCTCGCCGAATGTGCGCTTCCTCCCGGCCGGGACGGTGCCGTCGGATGCGCCGGACCTGCTCGCGTCGGAGCGGTTCGCTGCGGTACTGGACGAGCTGTCCCGCGCCGCCGACGTCGTCATCGTCGTCACCCCGCCCCTCGCCGCCGGCGCCGGCGCGACCATCGCAGCGCGCCACGCCGGGCTCGGCCTGCTCGTGATCCGCGGCGGCGAGCATCGGCTCCGCGAGGTCGTCGCCGCCGTGCGGCGGTTCTCCGCGAGCGGGGTCCGCGTGCACGGGATCGTCATGAACGCCGTCGGACTGAGGCCGGACATCGAACGCCAGGACGTGTGACAGCCCCCAGAGCCTGTCGAAGGCCGGCTCGCCGCTCCCGCTCGTGGTTCGACGGGATCACCACGAACGGTTCTCGCCATGACTCCGCTCGCCGCGGCCAGGAGCGCCCGCGCTCAGGGAGGTCGTTGCCACACGCGCACCCAGTCCACCTCCATCCCGGTGGTGCTCGTCTCGCGTGTCCCGTAGCCGCCCGCGGGGACGGAGCCGTCCCACGCGCCGTCCCAGACCTCGCAGGTGACGTAGATCGGCTCGGGCCGGTGCGAGAGCGCAGCGCTCGTAGTCCAGACCGGGATCTCGTCGATGTAGAAGGTCACGAGCGAGTCCGTCCAGAGCGCGGCGTAGGTGTGCCACGCGTGGCTCAGCGGCGCGCCGAGCGGGTGCGCCAGCATCCGGTTCTCTCTTTCCCAGCCATTGTCGGGCCCCGCCCAGATCAGGCCGGCCTGGACCATGTCCCGGAGCTCGGAGCCGTACTGATCCACGTCGCGATGCTCGAACACATCGATCTCGACGCCTGACGTCCCCGGATCTCCAACGGAGTCCCTGATCGTGCGGGGCCAGAGGAAGAACGAGCACCACTGACCCACGCTGTCGAGGAACCGAGCCCGGATCTCGAAGTAGCCGTACGTCGCCTCGAAGCTACCGTCCGTCGTGATGCGTCCCGCGTGATGGGCGCCCGCCGTGTCGGTGAAGACGGTGAGCGAGAAGAGCCCGTCCTTCACCTGGATGGTGTCCCGGGCGTCCAGGCCGCTCCGCCAGGGACCGAGGAGGATCTTCCACTTGTTCTCGTCGAGCGCGACGCCGTCGAACTCGTCGTGAAAGGCGAGCGCGAACCCGGGAAACGGCGGCCTCGGAGCGATCTGCCCCGGGACGCCAGGGTCCGTCGCCTGCGCGAACGGCGCGTCGCGCGTGCCCGGATCCCCGAGGACGCGCGCCGGAGGCCCGGGCGGATCGAGGAGCCCGCATCCGGAGACGACCACGACCGCGAGCCCGAGCAGATTGGCTCTCATACGGACCTCGCCTCAGTACGCCCAGCTCACGCCCGCGGCGACGACGCCGGTGCCCTGCCGGCTGGTCCGCGTCCAGCCTCGCAGGCCCTCGAGGCTCGCCGCGTCGCGATAGGTCACGAACAGCCCGCCCGGCCGGAGGTCGGCGCGGCCGAGCGCGAACGAGGCGCGCCACGGAGGCGGCGACGCCGAGCCGGGGAGCGCGCCGGGGATGGTCCAGCCGAGCGCGCCGGTCGCGAACCAGGTCCCGTGCAGGGTGAGGCTCGCGCGCGCGCCCAGGTAGGGACCGCCCGAGAACGGCGCGGTGGCGAACGCGCTCGACGCGAGGCAGAGCGCGCGCCCGCACGGCATCGGCAGCTTGTACCCGGCGCTCGCCTGGGCCGTACGGAGCGTGAACGGCTCGCCGGGGGCGATGGGGCCCCAGTCATCGACGTGCAGGAAGAACGTCCTGTCCTGCGCGCGCTCGACGCCGAGCCCCCACAGGAACCCGAGATCGTCCGCCCTCGAGCCCGGCGTCACCGCCGCGCCGAGGCGGACGAACGCGCCCCACCCCGGAGAGATCGTCGCGATGGCCGCGGTGGTCTCGCCGTCGGTGCCGCGGTACCCGATGAAGACGGTGCCGCTCACGTGCTGGCCGTCGAACACGGGCGGGATCACGGGCAGGGGCGCGCCGGACAGGTCGGGCACGATCCCGAGCGCCACGTCGACCTGGTCGGCTCCTCGCGCGTGCGCGCCGGGGCGTGGAGCGGCGGCGAGGAGGAGCGCCGCGATCGAGGCGGACAGGATCGTCGTCCGCGGAGAGGTCACGTCGAGAAGGTGAACTCCGCCGGATGGCGGGAAACGGCCCGGACGCGGCGCGCGCCAGCAAGCCGCAAGTGCAGCGCAGCGCGCGTCATCCGTTCTGCCCCGAGCATGGCGCCCCACCGGCGCTCGCGGCGTGGCCTTGAATTCGGGGTTCCGCCTGGCGAGGGTTGGCCAGGAGGCGCTGCGTGCCCGCGCTCGTCCTCATCCTTCTCGCCGCCGCCGCGGCTCCGGTCGATCCCGCGGACCCCGCCGGGTCCCCGACTGCGCAGGCCATGATCACCGACGCCCGCGCGAGCGCCCGCGGGCTCGTCATCGAGCTGCGGAGCGACTTCGGGTTCGAGCGGCTGGTCGAGATCGAGTACGCCGGCGGGCGGCGCAACACGATGCACCTCAACGACGGCCTCGTGGTCGCGCTCGGGTGGAGCTTCCTCCCGCTCGCGGAGGGGCGGCTCGGCACGCGCGCGGCCGTCGGGTTCAAGGTGGATCTGCTTCGCGCGACGAACGGGTCCGCGACGTTCGTCGCCGTCCCCGTCGATCTCATGGAGGCGCTCTACGCGGGGCCGCTCCGGCTCGGCGCCGGGGTCTCGGTCCTCCTGGCGCCGCGCGTCGCCGGGTCCGGGTTCCTGGACCAGGAGGCCACGACGTTCCGCCCCGCTCCCGGGGTCCTCCTCGACGCCGAGTGGATCGTGGCGCCGCGCGCGCGGACCGGGATCGGGCTCCGCGCGAGCTGGTACCGGTTCGAGTCGAGCGCCGGCGTGCGGGATGCGCCGTCCGTCGGCGTCCTCCTCCGCTCGGACCTGGACCTCGCCCGGCGCTGAACCACTGGACAGCGCCGAGCGGCCCCCCTCACCCCGACCCTCTCCCCCCGCCAGAGGCGGCGGGGGGAGAGGGAGGAGGGCACGGGGCCCGAGTCTCGCCGCGCGAGACGACCGGGGCGCATCCCGACCGGCCCGGCCCTCTCCGCTCCACCCGACCGGTGCTACCATCCGCCGCGATGACGCGACTTCCGTTCGCCCTGAGCGTAGGCCCGCGGAGCGGGCCGGAGTCGAAGGGCGATCCGGTCCCCGCTGCGCTCAGCTCGTGCGAAAGCGCCTCGTACCAGGCGCTGAACGACTACTTCGATCGCATCTACGTGCTCACGCTCCGCCGGGCGACCGACCGGCACCCGGCCTTCGCCCGGGCGCTCGCGGGGCTCGATTACGAGGTCGTCTACGGGCTCGACCAGGCCGAGCTCGATCTCGCCGACCTCGAGGCGCGCGGCCTGTACGACGACCGCACCGCGCGGCGGGTCCACCGGTACGGGCGTGGCGTCACGCTGGGCCACGTCGCGTGCGTCCTATCGCACGCGCTGATCTGGCGGAGGATCCTCGACGAGGGGCACGAGCGGGTGCTCGTGTTCGAGGACGACGCGGAGCCCATCCCCGGCGCCCTCGAGCACGCGCCCGCGGTGCTGGCGCAGCTCCCGCGGAGCTTCGAGCTGGCCTACCTCGGCTACGACCGCCACGAGACGGTCACGCTCCGGCGCCGCCTGGACCAGGCGGCGTACGTCGCCCTCGCGGCGGTCCGGCTCATCCGCTGGACGCCGCGCGAGGCGATGAACCTGCTGCCGCGGCCGTACTCGCCGAACCTGCGCCGGGCCGGGCAGCACGACTTCACGCACGCATACGCCCTCACCGCGCCGGCCGCCCGGAAGCTGCTCGCCGGCCAGACGCCCGTGATCCAGAACGTGGACACCGGGATCACCCGGTTGATCCTCCGCGGCGAGCTCGAGGCCTACGTGAGCGAGCCGAAGCTGTTCCGGCAGCGAGGCACCGCGTCGTACGTCAAGGGCGAGCTGTAGCGGTGTCCCTCCCGCTGGGGAGGGAACCCCTCTCGCGTGCGCGTGGCCCGTCCGGGTAGAGTGCGCATCCCCGATGCGCCCCGGCCGCCTCCTCGTGCTCCTCGCGCTCGCGTCGGCGACGCCTCCGGCCGCGCGCGCCGACGAGGACCTGCCCTGCACGCCCGCGGCGCCGTTCGTGGTCGACGGCTTCCGCAGCCCCGCCGACGATCTCGCGCGCGTCGGCGAGCTGGTCGGCGCGGTCGCTCCGGAGCCGAGGCTCATCCGCCGCGGCGGGCTCCGGCTGGAGTCCACCTGCGCGGAGGGCGCGGCCCTGCCGTGGACCCTCGCGGCGGCGCCCGGGGACGTCCGGTCCTTCCTCGTCCCGATCCCGGCGCGCCTCGAGAGCGTCGTCAACAGCGCCTACCCGGAGGGCGCGAACGACGGCCTCCTGTGGGCGGGACGCGGCGTCTCCGCCTTCGCGACGGCCGGGCTCGCCGGTCGGTACGGTCCGCTCTCGTTCGCGGTCGCGCCCGAGGTCGCCTGGTCGGAGAACCACGCGTTCGCGATGGTCCCGAACGGCCAGAGCGGCGACCTCCGGTACATGAACCCGTGGCACGGGGCCACCATCGATTACCCGTCCCGCTTCGGCGGCTCCCCGGTGACCTCGTGGGCGCCGGGGCAGAGCTACCTCCGGCTCGACCTCGGGAACGTCGCGCTCGGGATCTCGACCGAGAACCTCTGGCTCGGCCCCGGGATCCGGAACGCGATCACGATGTCCTCCGCGGGCCCCGGGTTCCCGCACGTGTTCCTCGGCACGACCCGGCCGGCGGACGTCTGGATCGGCACGGTGGAGGCGAAGGTCCTCTGGGGCCGGCTCGAGCGCACCCGCTACGTCCCGAGCCCGACGCACCCGCTCCTCACCGCGCTCGTCGTCGACTACACGCCGCGGTGGCTGCCGCGCCTCTCCGTCGGCTTCTCGCGCGTGCAGCTCCAGGTCTGGAACGATCTCCGGCTCCGGGACTGGTTCCCGTTCCTCCAGAGCTTCCAGAAGAAGGACCTCACCTCCTGGTACGGCGACCCGCTCGGCGACAACCCGAAGGACAACCAGCTCGCCTCGGTCTTCGCGCGGTGGGTCTTCCCGGAGAGCGGGCTCGAGCTGTACGGCGAGTTCGCGCGCGAGGACCACGAGAACTCGTGGGAGATGGTCGTCCGCGAGCCGGATCACTCGGAGGCGATCATGGTCGGCCTCCAGAAGGTGTTCCGGACCGGTCGGCGGTGGGTCCGCCTGCAGGCGGAGGCGACCGATCTCCAGATCTTCTTCCCCGCCGGGAACCAGCGCGGGAACCCGACCTACTACGTGCACGGGAACGACCTCTCGTACACGTACCAGGGCCAGCTCCTCGGCGCGTGGATCGGGCCCGGCTCGGACTCCCAGACGCTGGCGGTGGACGTGTTCGGGCCGACGGGCCGGCTCGGCGGCTACCTGGAGCGCGTGCGCAGGAACGAGGACGTCTACTGGCTCGTGATCGAGCCGCAGCACACCCTCACCTCGCACGACACCGAGGTCACCGCGGCGGTGCGTCAGGTCTTCTTCGCCGGTCCGGTGGACGTGTCCTGGGAGGCGGGCGCCTCCTATCGATGGAACCGCGACTTCCTCGGGAACGCGACGAACCTTCGATTCATGGTGCAGGTCGCGGTGCCGATGAGCCGGGGGCCGTGAGCCGGTCGGACGGAGCGCAGGGACGAGCGATGCTGGGGATCTCGATCGCGATCATCACCTACAACGAGGAGCGCGCGCTCGCGGACTGCATCCGGTCGTGCGAGGACATCGCGGACGAGATCGTCGTCCTCGACTCGTTCAGCACCGACGGCACCGAGGCCGTCGCCCGGGCGTTCCCGAAGGTGCGCTTCGCGCAGCACGCGTTCGACGGCCACGTCGAGCAGAAGACGCGCGCCGTCGCGCTCTGCAGGAACGAGTGGATCCTCGCCCTCGACGCCGACGAGCGGCTCACGCCGGAGCTGCGCGAGGAGATCCGCGCGCTCGAGCCCGGGGACTTGGACGGCTTCCGGGTGCCGCGCCTCACCTTCGCCATGGGCGAGCCGGTCCGGCACTCGGGGTGGTACCCGCAGCGGAAGGTCCGGCTGTTCCGGCGGTCCCGGGCGCGCTGGGCCGGCGACAACCCGCACGACTACGTGGTCGTGGACGGGAAGGGCGGCGATCTCCGGGGCGACCTCCTCCACCACAGCTTCCGGGACCTCGCCGATCAGGCGACGCGCGCCAACGCGTTCTCCTCGATCCAGGCGTTCAATCTCCTCCACCGCGGCCGCCGCTTCAGCGCGCTCGCGGCGCTCGTCCGCCCGGTGGTGAAGTTCCTCGAGGTCTACGTCTACAAGCGCGGCTTCCTGGACGGCTTCGCAGGGTTCACCATCGCGGTGAACGCGGCCTACGCGACGTTCCTCAAGTTCGCGAAGATCTACGAGCTCGAGGCGCGGATCGTCGATCGGCCGTCGAACGTCCGCCCGGAATATCGACCGCAGTCGCAGGAACACGACTAGGGCTGCGGCACGATGCCTTGCTCGCGCGCCGCGTTCGGGGCGCGACGAACGGTTGCGACCCGGTCGAACGGGGGCCACGCCTTGCGCCCGCATCCTCCCGTGCTTTGATCCTTCGAAGCGCGGGGGGCCGGATGCGCGCCAGGACCCATCGAAAGGGCATCATCCTCGCCGGCGGCGCCGGCACGCGGCTCTACCCCGCGACGCTCGCCGTCTCGAAGCAGCTCCTGCCCGTCTACGACAAGCCGATGGTCTACTACCCGCTCTCGGTGCTCATGCTCGCCGGGATCCGGGACGTCCTCGTCATCTCCACGCCCCAGGACACGCCGCGGTTCGCGAGCCTGCTCGGGGACGGCACCGCCTGGGGCATCCACCTCGAGTACAAGGTGCAGCCGAGCCCGGACGGCCTCGCGCAGGCGTTCGTGCTCGGGGCGGAGTTCGTGCGCGACCGACCGTCCGCGCTCGTCCTCGGCGACAACCTGTTCTACGGGCACGACCTGCAGAACGCCCTCCGCGCGGCGGACGAGCGCCGCGACGGCGCCACGATCTTCGCGTACGCCGTGAACGACCCCGAGCGCTACGGCGTCGTCGAGTTCGACGCGGGCCGGCGGGCGATCAGCATCGAGGAGAAGCCCGCCCGCCCGAAGTCGCGCTACGCGGTGACCGGCCTCTACTTCTACGACGAGCAGGTGGTGGAGCACGCGCGGGCGCTCCGGCCCTCCGCGCGCGGCGAGCTCGAGATCACCGACCTGAACCGGCGCTACCTCGACGCGGGGAAGCTCGCGGTGGAGATCATGGGCCGCGGCTACGCGTGGCTCGACACCGGCACGCACGAGTCGCTGCTCGACGCGGGGCAGTTCATCGCCACGATCGAGAAGCGGCAGGGGCTCAAGATCGCGTGTCCGGAGGAGGTCGCCTGGCGGCAGGGGTGGATCGACGACGGCCAGCTCGAGCGCTGCGCGGCTGCGCTCGGACACTCGAGCTACGGCGAGTACGTCCGCCGCCTGCTCGGGACGAAGGTGTACTGATGAAGGTCACCCCGACGCGCGTCCCGGACGTGCTGGTCCTCGAGCCCCGCGTCTTCGGCGACGCGCGGGGGTACTTCTTCGAGAGCTACAACCGAAAGGTGCTCGAGGCTGCCGTCGGCCGTCCGCTCGGGTTCGTGCAGGACAACCACAGCCTCTCGACGCGGAACGTGCTGCGCGGGCTGCACTACCAGCTCCCGAACCCGCAGGGGAAGCTGGTCCGCGTCGTCCGCGGCGAGGTGTTCGACGTCGCGGTGGACCTCCGCCGCGGGTCGCCGACGTTCGGGCGCTGGACGGGTACGCTCCTCTCGGCGGAGAACCGCCGGCAGCTCTGGATCCCGGAGGGCTTCGCCCACGGGTTCCTCACGCTGTCCGACGAGGCCGAGTTCCTCTACAAGACGACCGAGTACTGGCAGCCGCAGCACGAGCGCTGCATCCGGTGGGACGATCCCGACCTCGGGATCGACTGGCCGCTCCGCGGCGGCCCCCCGGTGGTGTCCGCCAAGGACGCCGCGGGAAGCCGGTTCTCCGACGCGGTGGTCTTCGAGGCCGTGGAGCTGCGCGGATGAACGTCCTCGTCACGGGCGGCTCGGGGTTCATCGGGTCGAACCTGGTCCGGCTCATCCTGACGGAGCGCCCGGACTGGCGCATCGTGAACCTCGACAAGCTCACGTACGCCGGGAACGCGGAGAACCTGGCCGATCTCGAGGGCTATGCGCGGTACCGCTTCGTCCGCGGCGACATCTGCAACGGCGAGCTCCTCGCCGACGTCTTCCAGACCGAGCGGATCGACGCGGTGATGCACCTTGCGGCCGAGAGCCACGTGGACCGCTCGATCCTCGCGCCGTCCGTCTTCATCGAGACGAACGTGCGGGGCACCCAGGTGCTCCTCGAGGCGGCTCGCGAGTTCAGGGTGAAGCGCTTCCTGCACGTCTCGACCGACGAGGTCTACGGGTCGCTCGGGCCGACGGGCCTGTTCACCGAGAAGACGCCCCTCGATCCCTCCTCGCCTTACTCCGCCTCGAAGGCGGCGAGCGATCTCCTGGCGCTCGCGTACGCGCACACCTTCGAGGTGCCCGTCGTCGTCACGCGGTGCTCGAACAACTACGGGCCCTACCAGTTCCCGGAGAAGCTCATCCCGCTCATGATCGCGAACGCGATCCGCGACCTGCCGCTGCCCGTGTACGGCGACGGCATGAACGTGCGGGACTGGATCCACGTCGAGGACCACTGCCGCGGGCTGCTCGCCGCCCTCGAGGAGGGCGCGGACGGCGAGGTCTACAACCTCGGCGCGTCGAGCGAGCGGCACAACCTCGAGATCGTGAAGCAGGTGCTGCGCCTCGTCGGCAAGCCGGAGACCCTCATCGACTTCGTGAAGGACCGGCCCGGTCACGACCGCCGCTACGCCATCGACTCGACGAAGGCGCGGGCGAAGCTCGCGTGGGCGCCGCGCCACCGGTTCGAGGAGGCGCTCGCCGCCACCGTCCGGTGGTACGTCGACCACCGGCCCTGGTGGGAGCGCATCATCTCGGGCGAGTACGTGAAGTACTACGAGCGGCAGTACGGGAAGCGCGCGTGAAGGTCGCGGTCACCGGCGCCAACGGTCTCCTCGGCGGCGAGGCCGTCGCGCAGCTCGCGGGACGGCACGAGGTGCTCGCGGTCGGGCGCGGTCCCTGCCGCCTCGCGGCGGGTCCGTTCGCCTGGGCGGACGCGGATCTCGGCGACGGGCGGTCCGTGGAGCAGGCCCTCCGCGCGTTCGGGGCGGAGGCGGTGCTGCACGCCGGCGCCCTCACCGACGTGGACGCGTGCGAGCGGGAGCCCGAGGCCGCGTGGCGCGTGAACGTGGGCGGCACGGAGCAGGTGGCGCGCGCCTGCCGCGCGCTCGGCGCCCGGCTGGTGGCGGTCTCCACCGACTACGTCTTCGACGGCACGGCGGGGCCCTACGGGGAGGACGACGTCCCGAACCCGCGGGGTGCCTACGCGCGCACGAAGCGGTGCGGCGAGGAGGCGGCGCTGCTCCTCGCTCCGGACTGCGCCGTGGCGCGGGTGGCGGTCGTCTACGGCGGGCGCCCCGGCGCGAAGAGCACCTTCGCGACGCAGGTGGTCGAGAAGCTCTCCCGCGGCGAGCCGGTGAAGGCGTTCTCCGATCAGCAGGTCTCGACCACGCTCGCCGCGAACGGCGCCGCGATGTGCCTCGAGCTGCTCCTCAAGACCGCGTACCGCGGCGTCCTCCACACCAGCGACGCCACCGTGCTCGACCGCGTGGAGTTCGCGCGCCGGATCGCGCGCCGGTTCGGGCTCGGCGGCGAGATCGTCCCGGTCAAGACGGCCGAGGCGAAGCTGCTCGCGCCGCGGCCGCTGCAGGGCGGGCTCCGGGTGGAGCGGGCGGCCACCGTGCTCCGGAGCCACCGGCCGCTCGCGATCGACGAGGCGATGGACCGCTTCCACGCCGAGTGGGTGCTCAGGAAGACGGCCTGACCGAGGGGAGGATGAGGCCCTCTCCACGTAGAGCGGGATCGGTCCTTCCTCACGTACGACAAGGTCTTCGGGCGGAGGTGGGGCGGACTCCTCGTCGAGAACGGATGTCCCCCTCTCCCCACGCGAAGCGGGGGGAGAGGGTCGGGGTGAGGGGGGCCGCCGGTCAGCTCACGGCCACGCCGCGACGGTGAGGAAGAACGCGGTCCCGTTCTTCTCCGCCGTCACCTGGTGCACGATCCGCTGGCCCCGCTCGATCGTGAGCCGGCTCTGGGTGTTCCGCTGCGCGAGGGCGACCTCGATCGTCACGGTGTTCCCGCGCTCCTCCTGGACGGTGATCCCGGCCGTGTCGCCGTCGGGGAGCGGGACGAACTCGGTCCGGCCCTTCGCGAGCGTGAGCTTCCGCTCGTCGGTCTGCTGCCAGCTCACGTACGCGAGCGGGGAGAGCTGGCGCTTCAGCGGCTCGAGGCGCGGGTCCATCTTCGGCGGACCCTGGCGCGAGCCCTTGATGACCCGGACGTGGAGAGGGACGTCGGCCCGGGCGGGCGCGGCGGCGAACAGGACCGTGGCGGCGATTGCGAGGATGAACGAGCGGCGGGTCATGTCGCCTCCAGGCTGCGCGTCACCCGGCGTCCTCGTCCGCGAGGAGCACCACCGGGCCGTCGGCCGTCTGGAGCACCGTCGAGACGCCCTCGCTCGACATCTCGAGGGACGCCACCTGGTGCCCCTGTCCGGCGCCGGAGCGAACGTACATGAACACCGCGAAGGCCGCCAGAACCGGTGCGACCGCGGCGGTGGTTCCCTTCCAGTGAAGGCCGAGCCAGGCGAGGATGCCCCCCGCGCCCTTCGACTCCGCCGCCGCGGTGCGGCGGCTACGCTCAGGACGACCGGGCTCCAGGCCGACCCGCGCCATCACCTCGTCCAGGAACGGGGCGAAGTCCCGCGCGCTCGCGTGCGCGAGGAGCCCCTCGGACACGATCCCTTCGGTCGCGGCCAGGTCGGCCGCGCGGCCCTGGCACGCCTCGCAGATGGCGAGGTGCGCCGCGAGCGCCTTCACCTCGATCTCGGTCAGCTCGCCCTCGCGGGCGCCGATCATCGGTGCGTAGTGGAGGCAGTCCTTCATGACTCGTCCTCCTCCCCTTCGGCGTCCGCAGGCGCGGGCACGCCCGCGTACTCCCGCAGCGCCGCCTGCATCTTCTTCCGGGCATGGAACAGCCGGCTCATCACGGTGCCCTTGTGGATCCCGAGCCGCTCCGACAGCTCCTCGTAGGAGAGCCCCTCCACCTCCCGGAGCACCAGGATCGTCCGGTGCTTCTCGGGGAGGGTCGCGAGCGCCTCCTGGATCTTCTCCGCCAGCTCCCGCCGCAGCGCGTTCTGCCGCGGGTCGGTGCCGAGGCGCGTCGCGAGGATCCCCTCGCCGCCGCCCTCGAGGTCGGCCTCGCGCACCTCGTCCACGTCCTCCTTGCGGCTCGTCCGCTCCTTCCGGATCGCGTCGATCGCGAGGTGGGTCGTGATGCGGAAGAGCCAGGTCGAGAAGGCGGAGTCGCCCTTGAACTCGCCGAGGCTGCGGTGGACCCGGACGAACGCCTCCTGAGCGACGTCCCAGGCGAGATCCGGATCCTTCACGATGCCGAGCGCCACGGCGTAGACCTTCCTCTGGTAACGGACGACCAGGGCGCGAAAGGCGTCTTTCTCGCCGGCCCGGACCCGCTGGACCAGCGCGAGGTCGTCTGCTTCCATCGGTGTGACGCGGTCTCCCTTGGCGAAATTCACCGGACGGTGCGGCAACGTAGCATGCCCGCGCGCACCCCGGGCGAGCTTCGGCGGCGGCCCCGGGGACGCCCATCGAGCGTGATCGCGGGTCGCCCGCCCGGGCCAGGGGCGTTATCCTTCGCAGACCGCCGGAATGCCCGGTGGAGAGGGCCGTTTCGATCCAGGAAGCCATGGCCGGCGCGTACTCGGACATCGCCCGCGTCCTGCGAGGGGCGCGGCTGCGGCAGGTGCGGATCGTCCTGCTCGCGGCTGCGGCAGCAGGCGTGGCGGGCGCGCTGCTGTTCCTCCTCGCCGGCGCCGTCGCCCTCGCCTCCGGCGCGCGGCCGTTCGTGCGGATCGCCGCCCTCGCCGGGGCCGCGACCGCGATCCTCGCCGCCGGGGTGCTCGCGATCCGGGCACTGCTCCGGAGCGCCCGCGACGACGCCTCCGCGGCCCGGACGGTCGCAGGCGGCCTCCCGGCCCTCCGGTCGGCGCTCCTCTCGTCGGTCGAGCTGGCGCGGTCCCGGTCGGACATCGCGGCGAGCGGCCACTTCTCCGTGGCGCTGGTCGACGCCCACCTGGAGCGGACCGCCGCGGACGCCCGCGGCATCGACCTCGCCCGGGCGATCCCCGACCGGCGCGCCCGGCAGGCGGCGCTCCTCCTCGTCGGCGTCGCGGGTCTCCACCTGATCGCGCTCGTCGCGGGGGGCACCCACCTCGCGAAGGCATACGGCCGCGTCCTCGCCGGCGATCCGCCGGGGACGCCCGCGCCGCAGGTCGACCCGATCACCGGCGACGTCGAGCTCACCTACGCCTACCCGGCCTACATGAAGCGGGAGGCGCGCACGCTCTCCGGGACGGGCGGCGAGATCCGGGCGCCGAAGGGCACCGAGGTCACGCTGCGCACCCGGGCCGACCGGCCGGTGAAGGCGGCGGAGATCGAGATCCTCTACGACGCCGCCCCGGAGGCGGAGGCGCGCCCTTCGACTCCGGGCGCGGACGGCGGCGCCAGCGGACGCGAGACCGCGCCCTACGCTCAGGGCGAGCGGAGGGATGGTCAGGCTGGACGGAAGAAGCAGGAAACGGCCGACCTCCAGGCATCCGGTCGGCCTGAGCGTAGCGGCCGCGAAGCGGCCGCGGAGTCGAAGGCCCCCCCGGTCGTGAAGCGCTTCGCCCTCGCGGTCTCGGGCGACCGCGATCTCCAGGGCCGCTTCCTCGTCGACGACGGCGGGAGCTACCGGTTCCGCTTCCTCGACGCGAAGGGCCGGACCGTGGCCGAGGGCCCGACGGTCCCGATCGCGCTCGAGCCCGACGCCTTCCCGCAGGTGCGCATCACCGCGCCCGAGCGCGAGATCGAGGTCTCGGGCAACGCGGTGGTCCAGATCGTCTGGGACGCGGAGGACGACTTCGGGCTCTCCGAGGTCGCCCTCGTGCTGAAGGGGCCGACCGGGAAGGAGGAGCGCCGGATCCTGCGCCGCGACGGGCTCCGCCGCGACGGCGGCACCGCCGACCTCGCGCTCGTGCCGCTCGGCCTCGGGGAGGGCGACGAGCTCGCCTACTGGATGGAGGCGGTCGACACCGACACCGTCTCGGGCCCGAAGAAGAGCGTCTCCGACGTGCAGCGCGTGAAGATCTACTCGGAGGCGGAGCACCGGCGGCAGGTCCTCGAGCGGGCACGCCAGGTGTACGAGGAGCTGGTCGCGCTCCTCGGCGATCGCCTCGACGGGATCTCGGCGGGCCCGGTCGCGACGCCGGAGCGGCTCCCGGCCGCGCAGGCGCTCGACACGCGGACGCGGCTCCTCGCCGAGGCGATGCGCGACACGGCGCGCGAGATCCGCCGCGACCGGGCCGGTCCGCGCGAGGTCGCCGCCGCGATCTCCAACGTCGCCGGCGCGCTCCGGAGCGCCGAGCAGCGGCTCACGCAGTACCGGAACATGATCGCCCGGAGCCTCGCCGTGCACCTGCGGCCGGACGGCTCGATCGTGCGGACGATGGCGGCCTCCGACGCCGCGCTCGACGCGGAGATGGAGAAGGGGATCCTCTACCTCGAGCAGCTCCTCGACAAGCGGCGCGCCGAGGACCTGGTCCGGCTCGCGAAGGACCTCCAGAAGCAGCGGCGCGACCTCGCGAACCTCATGGAGAAGTTCCGGTCGTCGCCGTCGGACGAGAGGAAGAAGGAGCTCCTCGCCCAGATCGGCCGGATGAAGGAGCGCGTCCGTGATCTCCTCCAGCAGATGGCCGAGCTGTCGAAGGGGTTCAACGACGAGCACATGAACGAGGAGGCCCTCGCCGAGATGGCGAAGTCGCAGGACATGATGGCCGGCCTCGACGAGGTCGAGCAGAAGCTGGCGAAGGGTGATCTCGAGGGCGCGATGAAGGCGCTCGATCAGATGGCGAACGCCATGGACAAGATGCTCGCGGGCCTGCAGCGCACCGCGGGCATGCCCGACGAGAAGGCCCAGGCGCTCATGAAGGACATGCTCGCGTTCAAGGAGGACCTCGAGAAGGTCCAGGCCGAGCAGAAGCGCACCGCCGACGAGACCGAGAAGATCCGCGCCGACTACCGGCGGAAGATCGCCGACAAGATGAAGGGCGCCGAGAAGCAGCTCGAGGAGCTGTCGCAGAAGGCGAAGGAGGCGCGGGAGGACGTGGACCGCGCCCAGCCGGGCGTCTCGATGCGCGCGGAGCCGGAGTACGAGATGTCGAAGGAGTCGCTCCGCGATCTCGAGCGGGCGCTCGCGGCGCGGGAGCTCGAGGGCGCGGCGGAGGCGGCGCTCCGGGCGCAGCCGTCGGTGGACCGGCTCTCGACGCTGCTGCAGGAGGACGCGCAGCTCGCGGACCGGAGCCGCGCCCTCACCGGGAAGGATCCCCAGCAGATCGACGACGCGCGCCGGCAGGCCGACAAGGCCGCCCCGAAGGTCCGCCAGATCCGCGACGCGCTCGCGCAGATGTTCCCCGACCCGCGCTCCGTGCTCGGGCAGGACCAGCAGCGGAAGCTCGAGGGCCTCTCGAAGCGACAGGTCGATCTCGAGAGGCAGGCCGGCCAGCTCCAGCAGAAGCTCCGCGACCTCGCCCAGCAGGCGCCGGTCTTCCCGCCGTCGGCGGAGAACCAGCTCTCCGAGTCGCGGCGGCACATGGGCCAGGCCGGCGCCGAGCTCGGCGCGAAGAACCCGCAGCGCGGCCACGGCGAGCAGGAGCTCGCGCTCGACGCCCTCGACCGGTTCAAGAAGGGGCTCGAGGAGGCCGCGAAGAAGGGCCAGGGCGGCGGCGGCCAGGGCTTCCCGTTCCCCTTCGCCGAGGCGGGCGGCGAGCGCGAGGGCGACGGCCGCGATCCCTCGCGCGAGAAGGTGAAGATCCCCGGCGCGGAGGCGCACAAGGTGCCGGAGGAGTTCCGGAAGGATCTCCTCGAGGCGATGAAGCAGGGCGCGCCGGAGCGCTACAAGGGCGAGGTCCAGCGCTACTACGAGGAGCTGGTGAAGTGACGGTGCGTGTTGCCATCGGAGTGGCGGCGAGGAGGGTCACGGAGACCTGCGCGGTCGCCCTGGTCGCGTCGTTCGTCGCCGGGATGCCGGCGCCGGCCCGCGCCGCGCCCGACCCGGACAAGGCCGCCGTGACCGCCCTGAAGCGGCTCGCCGAGGAGGACGTGGACGCGGCGCGGAAGGTGCTCGCGCCGTTCGAGCCGTTCGACGCCGCGTCCGACGAGGTGAAGCTCGCGGCGGGCGTCCTCCGCTTCTTCGAGCAGGACTACCGCGCGGCGGTGTCGCTCATCGAGGAGTCCGGCGCCGGGAACGCGGGCGGCTACCTCGCGCTCGCGAAGGCCGCCCGCGACGTCACGAAGGACGACGTCCGCTTCGAGAGCGAGCACTTCGTCGTCTCGTACCCGAAGGGCAAGGACGAGGTGCTCGTGCCGTACCTCGTCGACGCCCTCGAGCGGCAGCGCGCCGCGCTGCACGAGGCCATCGGCGTGGTCCCGGCGGGCCGGCTCACCGTGGAGATCGTGCCGGACGTGCGCGCCCTCGCGAAGGTGTCGACGCTCACCGAGGCCGAGGTCCGGACGAGCGGCACCGTCGCCGTCGCGAAGTTCGGGAAGCTGATGATGCTCTCCCCGAAGGCGCTCCTGAAGGGCTACGACTGGCTCGACACCGCGGCGCACGAGTACACGCACGCCGTCGTGACCCTCAAGACCCGGAACCGCGCGCCCATCTGGCTGCAGGAGGGGCTCGCGAAGTGGTTCGAGACCGCCTGGCGCGGCCGGACCGATCCGCTCACGCCGTTCTCCGCGGCGCTCGTGAAGGACGCGGCGGCGAAGGGGAACCTCGTCACGTTCCAGGAGATGCACCCGTCGCTCGCGAAGCTGCCGTCGCAGGAGCGCGCCGCCCTCGCGTACGCGCAGGTGGTGCTCGCGGTCGAGTACCTCGTGAAGCAGGTCGGGCCGGCGGCCATCGCCAAGGTGACGGGGCTCGTCGGCGAGGGCCGGACGGCGGAGCAGGCGGTGGCGGACGTCCTCGGCGTCCCGTTCGACCGGTTCATGAGGGAGTGGCGGAGCTACCTCGGCGCCCGCCCGCTCCCGCGCGGCGGCGACCACGAGCTCAAGAAGCTCAAGTTCAAGGACGACCCGAAGCAGCGCGGCGAGTACGCCGAGTGGGCGGAGATCTCCGACGCCCCCTCCCGCGGCTACGCGCGGCTCGGCGAGATCTTCCGCGCCCGCGGCCGCTGGAACTCCGCGCGGATCGAGTACGGCAAGGCGTACCAGCGCGTGGGCGGCCGCGTCGCGATCCTCTCCGGCCAGTACGCGCTCGCGGCGGCGATGGCGGGGCAGAAGGACGAGGCGGCGCGGGTGCTCACCGAGGCGCTCGAGTGGAACCCCGATTACCCCGCCCTGAACGTGCAGCTCGCGCGCATCCTGATCGACCGGCAGGACTTCGCGGGGGCGAAGGAGCACCTTCTCGCCGCGAACCGCCAGGACCCGTTCGATCCGGAGATCCACGCCGGCCTGGCGAAGGTGAGCGGCGCCCTCGGCGACCCGGGCGGCTCCTCGCGGGAGGCACGCTTTGCGACGATACTCTCGGCGCGAGGCGAGGGACATCCATGACCATCGAGACCACGACGCCGCAGCCCCCACCGAGCCCGGACCAGGACCTCCACGCCGTCCGGGAGCTGCACGAGGCGCGACGCCTCCTCCTCGGCGAGATCGAGAAGCGGATCGTCGGCCAGAAGGACGTCGTCGAGTCGCTCCTCGTCGCGCTCTTCGCCCGCGGTCACTGCCTCTTCGTCGGCGTGCCCGGGCTCGCGAAGACGCTCCTCATCTCCACCGTCGCGGACGTCCTCGACCTCTCCTTCAACCGCATCCAGTTCACGCCGGACCTGATGCCGTCGGACATCACCGGCACCGACGTCCTCGAGGAGGACCACACCACCGGCCGGCGCGCCTTCCGCTTCGTGCGCGGCCCGATCTTCGCGAACCTCCTCCTCGCCGACGAGATCAACCGCACGCCGCCGAAGACGCAGGCGGCGCTCCTCCAGGCGATGCAGGAGTACCGCGTCAGCGCCGGCGGCGAGACCTACCCCCTCGACCTCCCGTTCCTCGTCTTCGCGACGCAGAACCCCATCGAGCAGGAGGGCACGTACCCGCTCCCCGAGGCGCAGCTCGACCGGTTCATGTTCTACGTCACGGTGACCTACCCGTCGGCGTCGGAGGAGCTCGAGATCGTCCGCTCGACGACGGTCGCGACGCGCGCCGCCCTCCGCCGCGTGCTCTCGCCCCACAAGATCCGCGACCTCCAGGACCTCGTGCTCCGCGTGCCGGCGGCGGACCACGTCATCAAGTACGCGGTGGAGCTCGTCCGGCGCACGCGCCCGAACGAGCCCGGCGCGCCCGACTTCGTGAAGGAGAACGTCTCCTGGGGCGCCGGCCCGCGCGCGAGCCAGTACCTCGTCCTCGGCGCGAAGAGCCGCGCGATCCTCGACGGCCGGATGGCGGCGTCGGAGGAGGACATCCGCGCCCTCGCCAAGAACGTCCTCGTCCACCGGGTGATCACGAACTTCCGGGCCGAGTCGGAGGGCATCACGTCGGCGCAGATCGTCGAGCGGCTGCTGGAGAAGGTGCGGGTGTGAGGGCAGCGTCTCGAGCGCGCTTCCAGCGAGCAGCCCCCTCACCCTGGCCCTCTCCCCCGGTGGGGGAGAGGGGAGGGAAGATCCATGCGAGGCCGCGTGGAAGGAGGTCCGGAGCGCGGATCGCATGACCAGTGCAGGAGTTGAAGAACCGGCAGCGCGAAGCTTCAGATCCGGTCGGAGTGAGATGGCCAGTGGAGGAGTGAGAACGGCAGCGCGAAGCTTCAGATCCGGTCGGAGTGAGATGGCCAGTGCAGGAGTGAGAACGGCAGTGCGAAGCTTCAGATCCGGTCGGAGTGAGATGGCCAGTGGAGGAGTGAGAACGGCAGCGCGAAGCTTCAGATCCGGTCGGAGTGAGATGGCCAGTGGAGGAGTGAGAACGGCAGCGCGAAGCTTCAGATCCGGTCGGAGTGAGATGGCCAGTGGAGGAGTTGAGAACCGGCAGCGCGAAGCTTCAGATCCGGTCGGAGTGAGATGGCCAGTGCAGGAGTGAGAACGGCAGCGCGGAGCTTCAGATCCGGTCGGAGTGAGATGGCCAGTGGAGGAGTTGAGAACCGGCAGCGCGAAGCTTCAGATCCGGTCGGAGTGAGATGGCCAGTGGAGGAGTGAGAACGGCAGCGCAGTTGCATCAGGTCCGGTCGCCCTGAGCGTAGCGCCCGCGAAGCGGGCGCGGAGTCGAAGGGCGGACGGTGATGCGTGAAGCCATTCTTCGTCTACATGCTTCGTTGCAGGAACGGCAGCTACTACGTGGGACACACCGACGACCTCGAGACGCGGATCGCCCAGCACGTCGATGGGACGTACGGCGGCCATACGTCCAGGCAACGGCCGGTGTCATTCGTGTGGTGTGCGGAATGCGGCAGCCGCGACGAGGCGCTCACGCGTGAGTGGCAGCTGAAGAAGTGGACGCGCGCCAAGAAGGAAGCGCTCGTCGGGGAGAACTGGTCGCAGCTCAAGGAGCTCGCTCGCGGACCGAACCGGACGGAGCGGCTGGGCAGATCCGGGCTGATGCCCGTTCGCAGCGCGCGCCCCGCTGCATCCGTTCGCCCCGAGCCCTTCGACTCCGGCGCTTCGCGCCTAGGCTCAGGGCAGGCAGAGTCCAGGGGCGCCACGCTTGCCTGTGCTGCCGGATCGCCCTTCGACTCCGGGCCCGGGTGCTTGATGGACAGCGGATCCGTCCGAGGTCTGGTGCGGCCCGGGCCCTACGCTCAGGGCGAACGGGGGGCTGTGCTCCCCGGGGCACCGGCGGTCGGGGTTCGTCCGGATGGCGAACGGGAGGCTGTGCTCCCCGGGGCACCGGCGGTCGGGGTCCGTCCGGATGGCGAGGACGTCGATGCCTGACCCGAAGCGCCACCGCCTCCTCGACCCCGCGGTCCTCGCCCGGCTCGGGACGCTGAAGCTCCGGGTGCGCGCGATCACCGAGGGCGTGCTCACCGGGCTCCACAAGTCGCCCCACCACGGCCAGTCGGTCGAGTTCGCCGAGCACAAGGAGTACGCGCCCGGCGACGAGATCCGGCACATCGACTGGAAGGCCTACGGCAAGTTCGACAAGTACTACGTGAAGAAGTACGAGCAGGAGACCAACCTCCGCGCCTACCTCGTCGTCGACGCGTCGGGCTCGATGGGCTACCGCGGCGACCCCGGCCGCATGACGAAGCTCGAGTACGCGAGCGCGCTCGCGGGCTCGCTCGCGTACCTCCTCGTGCGCCAGCAGGACGCGGCCGGCCTCGTGCTGGTGCAGGGCCAGGTCGCCGCCTCGATCCCGCCCCGCGCGTCGGCGCACCACCTCGGCCCGATCGTCGACGCCCTCGAGGGCGCGCGGGCGGAGGGGACGACGCGGCTCTCGAGCGCGGTGGACTTCATCATCGAGCACGCGCCGCGCCGGTCGTCGGTGATCGTGTTCTCCGACCTCTTCGATCCGGAGGAGAAGGTCCTGAAGAAGCTCGCCCAGCTCGGCAGGCGCAAGCACGAGGTGACCCTCTTCCACGTGCTCGACCCCGCCGAGCTGGAGTTCCCGTTCGACGACCCGACGCTCTTCCTCTCGATGGAGGACGACCGGCAGGTCGAGGCGCACGGGCGCGACGTGAAGAAGGGCTACCTCGACGTCCTCGGCCGCTGGCTCGAGGAGGTGAGGCGCACCGCCGCCGAGGCGGACGTCGACTACGCGCTGTGCCGGACCGATCGCCCGCTCGACGAGGTGCTGCTGCCGTTCCTCGCGCGCCGGGAGCGGAGCGCGGCGTGAGCGTCGGCTTCGTCCACCCCGCCCTGCTCTGGGGCCTGCTCGCGGCGGCGATCCCGCTCGTCGTCCACCTCTTCTTCCGCCGCCGCCCTCGGCCGACGCCGTTCCCCGCCATCGACTTCATCCTCCGCGCCCGGCGCGAGACGCAGCGCCGGCTGCGCCTGAAGAAGCTCCTCCTCTTCACGGCGCGCACCCTCCTCCTCGCGGCCATCGCCGCCGCCATCGCGCGGCCGCGCGCCGAGAAGGGCGGCGAGGCCGCCGCCGCGGTCGCGCGCGGCCCCCGGGCGACCGCCATCGTCCTCGACGCGTCCGGGTCGATGCGCTACCGCATCGGCGACAAGCCGATCTTCGAGCGCGCCCGCTCCGACGCGCTCCGCGCCCTCGCCGAGCTCTCCAGCGAGGAGCCCGCCACCGCCATCGTCTGCGGCATGGACCCGGTCCAGGCCGAGCCGCCGTCGTTCGACCGGAACGCGGTGCGCCGCGTGCTCGAGGCCGCGCAGGCCACGGCCGGCTACGGCGACCTCACCGCCTGCGTCGGCACGGCCGTGCGCGCGCTCTCCGCGGCGAAGGCGCAGGAGTCGCTGCCGAAGCGGCTCGTCGTCGCGACCGATCTCGCGGCGAGCGCCTGGCGCCTCGACGTGCCCGCCCCGGCGGTGGACGGCCCGCGGGGCCCGGTCCGGCCGGAGGTGACGATCCTCGACGCCGCGCGCGGCGCCGACCTCCCGAACCACGCCATCGTCGGCCTCGACGCGGAGCCCGATCCGGCCGCGGGGCCCCGCGGCTACCGCTTCACCGCGGTCCTCGCGAACCACGCGAAGGAGCCGCTCGCGGACGCCCCGCTCTCGCTCGTGACCGGCACCGGCGACGCGGCGAAGGTCGCGATCCGCGCGTTCGCGGAGGTCCCCGCCGACGGCACGAGCCGGAAGACGCTGCTCCACGCGTTCCCCCAGGGCGGCCCTGCCGTCGTGAAGGTGACGCTCCCCGAGGACGGGCTCGCCGACGACGACGTGCGCGCCCTCGCCATCGTCGTGCCGCGCGAGGTCCGCGCGCTCGTGGTGGACGGTGCGCCCTCGCCGGTGAAGTACCGGGACGAGGCGTACTTCGTCGAGTCGGCGCTCGCGTCGCCGGCCTCGCCGGTCCGGCCGAAGCTCGTGGACGCGGAGGCGTTCCCGCAGGAGGACCTCTCGAAGTTCGACGTCGTCTTCCTCCTCAACGTCCGCTCGGTGGGCGCGAAGGCGCTCGAGCTCGCCCGCTTCGTCGAGTCCGGCGGTGGCCTGTTCATCTCGGTGGGCGACCAGGTCGACCCGGAGCTGTACTCCCGGGAGCTCGGCGCGGTGCTCCCGATGCCGCTCCACGTGGAGAAGACCGCCGGCGCGAACGGCGACGCGGGCTCCGGGGCGCGCGCCGCCCGGTTCGCGGAGATCGACCTCGACCACCCCGCGCTCTCCGTCTTCCACGGCGACGCGCGCGAGGGGCTCCTCGGCGTCCGGACGTCCCGCTACCTCCTCGCGAAGCCGCGCGGGAGCGGCGCGGCGGCCGGAGACGCCGCGCGGGTGCTCGCGCGGTTCGACGACGGCGCGCCGGCGCTCGTCGAGGCGCGGCGCGGCCGCGGCCGGGTCCTCCTCTTCACCTCCACCGCCGATCGCGACTGGACCGACTGGCCCATCCGCACGAGCTTCCTCCCCGCGATGCAGCGGTTCGCCGGGTTCCTCGCCGGCACCCTCGAGGAGCGGCGCGACCCGGCGGCGGTGGTGGGCGCGCGTCGCACGATCCGGCTCGACGAGGGGGAGACCCTCCTCGCCCTCGTCGATCCCGCCGGCCGGGAGCGGACGCGCGCCGAGCTCGAGCGGGCCGGGCTCGCGGAGCCGTCGCCGGCCGTCCTCGAGTGGACCCCGCGCGAGCCCGGGCTCTGGCAGGTCAAGGTCCGGGCCCGGGGCGAGGAGCGGCTCGAGCCGCGCCTCGCGTTCGCGGTGACGCCCGATCCCCGCGAGTCCGACACCCGCCGGATCGCGCCCGCCGAGCTCACCGCGTGGTTCGGCGGCGAGTCCCACGCGAGAGTCGAGGGCGGCGCCCGCGCCGCCGCCGGCGGCCGCGAGATCCCGCTCTGGTCGGTGCTCCTCGTGCTCGGGGTCGCCGCGTTCTTCCTGGAGGGGCTCCTTCTTGCGTGACGCGCGCCCCCCGACTCCGGGCCCGCTGCGCGGCCTTACGCTCGGGGCGAACGGGTCCCACCCCGGCCCCCGTTCAACCCCGCGAGCCTGTTCGGTAACATGATCCCCGTGCCGCCCTCCCTCGACACCGAAGTAGCCGGCCTCTTCTGCGTCGGCTTCCACGGAACGACGCCGTCGCCCGAGGTGCTGGAGCTCGTCCGGCGCGGCGTGTACGGCGTCGTCCTCTTCGCCCGGAACGTCGAGAGCGCCGAGCAGGTCGCCGAGCTCTCCGCCGCGCTGAAGCGGGCCGCGGGCCGCCCGCTCCTGGTCAGCATCGACCAGGAGGGCGGCCGCGTCGCGCGGCTCCGGTCGCCGCACGGGTTCACCGAGCTCCCGCCCATGCGCGCCCTCGGCGAGCTCGGGGACGTCGAGGTGGCCCGCGCCACCGGCGCGCTCCTCGGACGCGAGCTCCGCGCCGTCGGGATCGACCAGGACTACGCGCCGGTGGTCGACGTCGACACGAACCCCGCGAACCCGGTGATCGGCGACCGGTCCTTCTCCCGGGACCCCGCGGTCGTCGGCCGCCTGGGCGCCGCCCTCGCGGCCGGGCTCCAGGGCGAGGGGGTGGCCGCGTGCGCGAAGCACTTCCCCGGCCACGGCGACACGAGCCAGGACTCGCACAAGGACCTGCCCCGGCTCCCTCACGCCCGGGCGCGGCTGGACGAGGTGGAGCTCCAGCCGTTCCGGGCGCTCGCGCGCGCCGGCGTCGCGTCCGTCATGACCGCGCACGTCGTCTTCGAGCCGCTCGACGCGGTGCGGCCGGCGACGCTCGCGCCGTCGGTGATGCGGCTGCTCCGCGAGGACGTCGGCTACGACGGGTGCGCGATCTCGGACGACCTCGAGATGAAGGCGGTGACGGAGCACTTCTCGCTCGAGGAGGTCGCGCCCGGCGCCGTCGCCGCTGGCGTCGACGCGCTCCTCGTCTGTCACACCGCGTCGATGCAGCACCAGGCCATCGACCTCGTGCGCGCTGCCGTGGAGGGCGGTTCGATCCCGCGGCAGCGGCTCGCCGAGGCCCGGGCCCGGGTCGAGCGGCTGCTCCGCTTCGCGGGTCCGCCGCCGGACCCGGCCGTCGCCCGGGCCCGCCTGCGCACCGCGGACCACCTCGCCCTCGCCGCGCGCATCCCCGCGCTCGCCGCCGGGAACGATCCGACCGCGGCGTGAGGGGGCCCTGCCGGCGCGTGACGCACGGCCATGGTTCGAGCGGCCCGCTCGCCTCGGTCCGCGACCTCGGGCTAGACTCGGGCGGCGTGAGCCCGCCGGCGATCCCCTGCCCGTCCTGCAGCGTCCCGCTCGTCACCCCCGACGTGCTGGACGCGGGCACCGTGGCGATCCCGGACCTCTCGGTCCTCCAGTTCCGCTGCCCGCACTGCCGCGCGGGTGCCTGGGCGCGGCTCGGCGACGGCCACGTCGCGCTCGGACCCGTGGGCGGCGAGCCGGGGGACTTCGACGCAGCGTGCGAGCCGGCGCTGTCGGTCAGGCCGGATGCCGGCTGGCTCGACTGCTGGTACGCGGGGCAGTACCGTCGGTTCCCCGCGCGCATCGCCGCGCGCGTCGCCTGACCGGGACCGCCGCGCGCCGCGCGTGCACCGCGCCGAGGCGGGCGAACGCGTCCCGGAGCGCCTCCCGCATCGCCGGCTGCTCCCGGAGGACCGCCGAGACGTGGCCCGCCGCGAGCCAGCGCAGCTCGCAGCCCCAGTGCTCCGCGATCCGCACCATCTCCGACGGCGGAACGACGCCGTCCGCTGCGGTGCCGACCACGATCGCGGCCTCCGGCGCGACCGGTGGCGGGAGCGCCCGCACCGAGAACCGCGCGAAGCGTGCGAGCAGCTCGCGGCGTGCGGCGTCCACCGGCGCGCCCCCCGCGATCGCCGCCCAGTCCGCCACGCGAGAGAGGACGCCGTCCCGGAGCACCGCGTCCGGCGAGCAGGACGGCGCGACCGGCACCACCGCCACGGGGAAGGGCGTCGCCGCCCCCGCCATCGCGGCGAGCTGCCCGCCCATGCTGTAGCCCGTGACGCCCACCGGCACGCGGTAGGTCGCGGCGAGCCAGGCGAGGAGCGCGCGGGCCTCGTCCACCGTCGCGCGCGCGAGCAGGACCAGGTCCGATACGCAGCGCACCGCGTGCCGGACCTGCGCCGGGGGGCGGCGGGCGCCGTAGTAGGGATTCTCGAGGACGAGCGCGCCGAGGCCGTGCGCGAGGAGCGGGGCGGCGAAGCGGAGCCGGAGCTCGAACCCCTGGTCGCCCGACGCGGCGAGGTGGACGGCGATGCCGGCGAGCGGCCCGTCCGGGAGGAGCAGCCGGAACCGGGCGGTGCGCGCGCACGCCGGCAGCAGGGCCTCCGGGCTCTCGAACGTGCCCTCGGAGAGCCGGCCGCCGAGCATCTCGTGCGGCGGCCCCAGCGCGGGAGCGATCCGGGCCGGCGGCCGCGCGGCCAGCGCCGCCGGGTCGCTCGCGTCGCAGAGCGCGCGATCTCCCCAGCCGTCCGCGAAGAAGCGCGGTCCGCGCACGGTGAGGCCGAAGAAGAGATCGAGCACGTGCATCCCGCGGGGCCTCCGCCCCTGGGAAAGTTGCGCGCGCGGCGCGGCGATGGGGAGTGCGGCGGCCGAGGGGCCACCGTTCGCCCTCGGAGCTGTCGAGGGGCGGCCCGCCGGGGGGCGCCTCGTGGATCAGCCTCGATCGACGATCTTCAGCGCGACCATCCCGTACAGGAAGCCGTAGACCGCGTGCTCGGGGCGCTGGGCGACGTGGATGAGCTCGGCGAGCGTCCGCGTCCCGTCGACCCTGGGGAGCAGCTCCGCCTCCCAGCGCTCGAGCTCGACCTCGTGCAGCCCGTACGCCGGCTGCTGCGAGGGGATGAGCCGGTCCTCGGGGGAGAGCAGCCGGTACAGGCGCTCGGGCTTGTAGAGCTTCTTCACGCCGCGGGTGATGAGGTTGGCCGGGTGGAGGTCGATCTTGATCGCCTCCTTCGCGGCGCGGTCGGCGAAGTGGAGCCGGTACTCGCCCTGCTCCCAGCCGAACGCGGAGTAGACGATCGCCTTCACCTGCTGGGCGACGTAGTACAGCTTCTCCGTCTCCTTGAGGAGCCCCATCTCGACGAGCACGTCGCCGGTGCGCCGACCGGTCTTGTCGGCGGCGGCCTGGCAGAGCTCGAGCTGCGCGCTCGTGATCTTCCCGACGCGCACGAGGAACGGGCCGAAGCGGTCGGTGACGAGGTTCGAGATGGCGAAGCAGGGCCGCCCCTTCTCGAAGTAGATCGTCTTCTTCACCTTGCCGCGCTGCACGGTCAGCTCGCCGGTCTGCTGCGCGAGGTGGAACGCGGTGATGAGGTCGGGGAGGTTCTCCTCGAGCTTGCCCTCCGTCTTCGAGAGGTCGTGCCGGCGCGCCTGGGTGCGGACCTCGGCCGCGGAGGGCGGCGGCGCGGTGCGGAGCGGCGGCGGCCGCGCCGGCGCGCCGACCGGGCCGGCGGTGATGGTCTCGCCGCGGAGCACCGCCGACACTTTGCCGTCCTCGGTGAGGACGACGCGGCCGGTGAGCTCCATCGCGTCCACCGGCTCGTCCGCCTCGACCGCGACCTCCACGTCGAAGTCGGCCAGCTCGCCCCGCAGCGGCGGGGGCGTCTGCATCGGGGCGGCGCGCGAGGGCGGCTGCGACGGGAGCAGCCCGCGGAGCGCGTCGACGAGCTTCCGGGCCTCGAACGGCTTCTCGAAGTAGCCGGAGGCGCCGTGCTGCGTGCGGGAGTCGGTGGCGGCGCGGCCGCCCTTGAAGACCCCCGTCATGAACACGAAGGGGATCTGCGCGTTCCGCAGCGCGTGCCCGACGTCGTAGCCCATCATGTCGGGGAGGAGCACGTCCACGACCGCCGCGGCGGGCCGCTCCTTCGCGACCAGGTCGATCGCCTGCTTCCCCTTGGACGCGAGGACGGGCGTCCAGCCCTCCGCCTCGATCAGCCGGGCGAGGAGCGTGAGGAGCTCCTGGTTGTCATCCACGAGGAGGATCTTCGGCGGCATCGGGAAGGGCACGATACCGGCCGGGAGCGGGTGGGATCAACGACCGGCGCGAGAACGTGGCGCCCGCGGCGCGATCGCGGCCTCCACGCCCCGCGAAGGCCCACTCGAATCTGGCGGCGCCCCGGGCGGCGTGCTAGAAAATCGTGCTTTCTTCGGACCTTCGGAGGTTCCCGTGATGCGCTCCGCCCGCGCGCTGCCGCTCGTCCTCGCGGTCCTCGCCACCATCGCCTGCGAGAAGAAGAAGCCGACCGAGGGCGCGGCCGCCCCGGCCGGCGGCGCCACCGCCGCGGGGGCACCCGCGCCCGGCGACAGGATCCTCTTCGGCCACGTCGGCTCGCTCACCGGGCTGTCGGCGACGTTCGGGCTCTCCTCGGACAAGGGGATCCAGCTCGCGATCGAGGAGCTGAACGCGAAGGGGGGCGTGAAGGGGAAGCTCCTCGCGGTGAAGACCTACGACGACCAGGGCAAGCCCGACGAGGCCGCGATCACCGCCACGCGGCTCGTGGTGCAGGACCGGGTCGCGGTGCTCCTCGGCGAGGTGGCCTCGACGCGCTCGCTCGCGATGGCGCCCATCGCCGACGCGAACAAGGTCTCGATGATCACGCCGTCGTCCACGAACGTGAAGGTCACGAAGGACGGCGACAAGACCCGGCCCTACGTGTTCCGCGTCTGCTTCATCGACCCGTTCCAGGGGACGGTGATGGCGAAGTTCGCGCGGGGCGAGCTCAAGCTCGCGCGCGTGGCGGTGCTCCGCGACGTCGGGAACGACTACTCGGTCGGCCTCGCGGACGCGTTCCTCGCCAAGTACAAGGAGCTCGGCGGCGCGATCGTCGACGACCAGAGCTACCGGGAGGGCGACCAGGACTTCAAGGCGCAGCTCACCGCCATCAAGGCGAGGAACCCGGAGGCGATCTACGTCCCCGGCTACTACACCGACGTCGCGCTCATCGCCCGCCAGGCCCGCGAGCTCGGGATGAAGCAGCCGCTCCTCGGCGGCGACGGCTGGGACTCGGAGAAGCTCTACGAGATCGGCGGCAAGGCGCTCCAGGGCTCGTACTTCTCGAACCACTACTCGGCCGAGGACCCGGCGCCCCGCATCCAGGAGTTCGTGAAGCGGTACAAGGAGCGCTTCGGCGCCGTCCCGGACTCGCTCGCCGCGCAGGCCTACGACGCCGCGAAGATCGCCGCCGACGCCATCGGCCGGGCGAAGGACTTCTCCGGCCCGGCGATCCGCGACGCGATCGCGGCGACCCGCGACTACCCCGGCGTCACGGGCGTCATCACCATCGACCAGGACCACAACGCCGTGAAGCCCGCGGTGGTCCTGAAGGTGGAAGGCAACGCCGCGCGGTACGTCACCACGATCCAGCCAGACACCGCGCCGGCCGGCGCCGCCGCGAGCAAGTAGCGACCGCGTGATCCAGTTCCTGCAGCACCTCGTGAACGGGCTCTCGCTCGGGACCATCTACGCCCTGATCGCGCTGGGCTACACGATGGTCTACGGCGTCCTGAAGCTCATCAACTTCGCGCACGGCGACGTGTACATGGTGGGCGCGTTCGCGGGGTATTACCTCGCGGGCACGCTCGGCGTGCGCGACCAGCCGAGCTTCTGGAAGGCGGTCGCCGTCACCCTCGGCTCGATGGTCGTGTGCGGCGTGCTCGGCTTCGCCATCGAGCGGTTCGCGTACCGCCCGCTCCGCCACCGCGCCCGGCTCACCGCCCTCATCACCGCGATCGGCATCTCCTTCCTGCTCGAGTACGGGTTCCAGCTCCCGAGCCTCCAGGAGCAGGGGCGCACCCTCGCGCGCTGGGTCGACGATCGCGGCTACGTCGTGCCGGCGCTGAGCGCCGCGGTGCCCCGGCTCCCGGCCGAGTTCCCGCCCGGCCCGACCCCGCGCCTCTTCCCGGAGCTGCTCGAGCGGAAGGACTGGACCTTCTTCCACTCCGAGGCGCCGGACGGGACGGTGACGGATCTGCGGATCTCGAACTTCGACCTGATCGGTCTCGGCGTCGCCTTCGGCCTCATGCTCGGGCTGCAGTGGATCGTCTACCGGACGCGCTTCGGGCGGGCGATGCGGGCCGTCTCGTTCGATCCACAGGTCGCGGGGCTCATGGGGATCCCGGTGAACCGGATCATCTCCTGGACCTTCGTCCTCGGGAGCGCGCTCGCCGCCGCGGCGGGCATCATCAACGCGACGAGCCGCTACCGGATCGAGCCGCTCTTCGGCCTGATGAGCGGCCTGAAGGCGTTCGTCGCGGCGGTGCTCGGCGGGATCGGCTCGGTCCCGGGCGCGATGGTCGGCGGCCTCGTGCTCGGCCTCGCCGAGGAGTTCGTCGCCGGCTACACCGAGTCGTCGTACCGCGACGCGATCGCGTTCGCGGTGCTCATCGTGGTGCTGCTCTTCCGGCCGGAGGGGCTCTTCGGCCGCGCGCGCGTGGAGAAAGTCTAGGTGGGCAAGGCCGGCGCGCTCCTCCGCTCGTTCCTCCCGTTCCTGGTCGGGATCCCGCTCCTCCTCGCCCTCCAGGCGGCCCTCGACGCCTCGGGCCGGGGGGACCTGTCGCTCATCCTGATCTCCGTCGGCGTGAACGTGGTCCTCGCCGTGTCGCTCAACGTGGTGAACGGCTTCACCGGCCAGTTCTCCCTCGGGCACGCCGGCTTCATGGCGGTCGGCGCCTACACCGCCGCGAAGGTTACGCTCGCGCTGCGCGGCGACACGTTCGGCTTCCCGCCCGCCATCGGCGACAACCTCGTCTTCGCCGTCGCGCTCTCCTGCGGGATGGCGACCTCGGCGCTGGCCGGTCTCCTCGTCGGGATGCCCTCGCTCCGGCTCCGCGGCGACTACCTCGCGATCGTGACGCTCGGCTTCGGCGAGATCATCCGCTCGATCATCGTGAACTCGCGGTTCCTCGGGCAGGCGACGGGCCTCCAGGGGCTGCCGAAGCTCACGAACGTGACCTGGGTCGGCGTCTCGGTCATCGCGACCATCGTGATGGCGCGCCGCCTCGCGATCTCGACGCAGGGCCGGGCGCTCTTCGCGATCCGCGAGGACGAGGTCGCCGCGGAGGCGATGGGCGTCGACACCACCGGCTACAAGGTCCGCGCCTTCGTCATCTCCGCGAGCTACGCCGGGCTCGCGGGCGGGCTCCTCGTGCACGTCCTCCAGCTCGCGACGCCGAACAGCTTCACGTTCGTGCAGTCGATGGAGGCGGTGGTGATGGTGGTGCTCGGCGGGCTCGGCTCCATCACGGGCTCGGTCGTCGCCGCGTGCGTGCTGTCGTTCGCCCGCGAGCTGCTCCGCGACTTCCAGCAGTTCCAGATGGTCACCTACGCGCTCCTCCTCATCGTCCTCATGCTGGTGCGGCCGCAGGGCATCTTCGGCACGCGCGAGCTCTGGGACATCGGCCCGTTCCGGCGGCTGCCGCGCCCGAAGCTCGCGGCGGCCTCCGCCGCGACCGGCGCGTCGCCGACCGAGGTGCGCGACGACTCGACCCCGGGAGGGAAGTCGTGAACCGCGTGATCTCTCCCGCGAACCCCCTCGAGGCGGCGCACGTCACGATGCGCTTCGGCGGCCTCAAGGCGCTCTCCGACTTCAACCTCGTCATGCGCCCGGGCGAGCTCGTCGGCCTCATCGGCCCGAACGGCGCCGGGAAGACCACCGCCTTCAACGCGCTCACCGGCGTGTACGTCCCGTCCGAGGGCGAGGTCCTCGTCGCCGGCGCGCGGGTGAACGGGGAGAAGCCCCACCAGATCTGCGCCCGCGGCGTCGCCCGCACGTTCCAGAACATCCGGCTCTTCAAGGAGCTGTCGGCGCTCGACAACGTCCGGATCGCCTGCCACGCCGGCGCCTCGTCCGGCTTCTTCGACGCGCTCTTCCTCACGAGCCACCACCGCGCCGAGGAGGGGCGGATCCTCGCGCGCGCCGAGGAGTACCTCGCGGTGATGGGGCTCGCGCACCGCGCGGGCGAGATCGCGAAGAACCTCCCGTACGGCGAGCAGCGCCGGCTCGAGATCGCCCGCGCGCTCGCCACCGGCCCGAAGGTCCTCTGCCTCGACGAGCCCGCCGCCGGCATGAACGCCGCGGAGAAGATCGAGCTCATGCGGCTCATCCGCGGGGTCCGGGATTCGTTCGGCATCGCGATCCTCGTCATCGAACACGACATGCGCCTCGTGATGGGCGTGTCGGAGCGGCTCCTCGTCCTCGACCACGGCGTCACCATCGCGGAGGGGAAGCCGGAGGCCATCCGGAAGGACCCGAAGGTCATCGAGGCCTACCTCGGCGACGCGTACCTCGAGGAGAAGAAGATCGCGGTGCCGGAGGGACGGGTCCGGGGCGAGGGGGGTGACGCATGACGACCCCGATCCTGGAGGTGAAGGACCTCAAGGTGCACTACGGCGCGATCGAGGCGATCCGCGGCATCTCCCTCGAGGTCCCCGCCGGCGAGGTCGTCGCCCTCATCGGCGCGAACGGCGCCGGCAAGACGACCACGCTCCGCGCGGTCTCGAAGATGCTGCGCCCGAGCGCGGGCGCGGTCTGGTTCCAGGGCGACGACGTGACCCGGCTCGCCTCGCACGAGCTCGTCGCCCGCGGGATCGCCCACGCGCCCGAGGGGCGCGGGATCTTCCTGAACCTCACCGTCGAGGAGAACCTCGAGCTCGGCGCCTACCTCCGCAGGGATCGCGCCGGCATCGCCGCGGACGCGAAGCGCGCCTACGACCTCTTCCCGATCCTGAAGGAGCGGCGGAGCCAGGTCGCCGGCACGCTCTCCGGGGGCGAGCAGCAGATGCTCGCCGTGGCCCGCGCCCTCATGAGCCGGCCGAAGCTGATGCTCCTCGACGAGCCGTCGCTCGGGCTCGCCCCGCAGGTCGTCGAGAAGATCTTCTCGGTGCTCCGCGAGGTGAACGAGAGCGGGGTCGCGCTCCTCCTCGTGGAGCAGAACGCGCACAAGGCGCTCCAGCTCGCGCACCGCGGCTACGTGCTCGAGACCGGCACGGTGGTCATGACGGGGACCGGCAAGGAGCTGCTCGCCTCGCCCGAGGTGCGGAAGGCGTACCTGGGCGAGTGACGACGAGCCCGGCGCGCGGGCCGCGGTCAGGGCGCGCGCACGAGCACGCCGCCCGCGTGGAGCTGGGTCGACGCGAGCGCCCAGGCGCGCACGGCGTCGAACCCGTTCCCGGCCGGGTGAGCCCAGAGCGCGGACACGGCCGCGACCGGCGGATGCGTGTGCTGGAAGGCGGCGCCGTCCCAGCGCAGGACGTCCGCGCCGAGGAGCCACCCGTTGCCGCCCGGCACGTCGGTCCAGCCCCGGGTCGCGGACACGTAGACGTCGGAGGGCGCGATCCCGGCGATCGCGCCGGGCCAGGCGGCCTCGTCCGGGAGCCGCTGCGTCCAGGTCGCCCCGGAGACCTGGTGGACCCCGGAGTACGCGGTCACCCAGAGATCCGCGCCGCGGAAGGCGCCGTACGAGTTGCCCGGATCGCCGGGGAGCTCCGCCCAGCTCACGCCGTCCCAGTGGAGGGTGACGTTCCCCGCGAGGTAGAGGTCGCCGCTGCTCCCGGTGAGGTCGGCGACGCTCCAGAGCGCGGGGACCTGCGCCGGGACGTCGACCACCCCCCAGCCGCTCGCGGTGCGGTGCAGCGCCTTGCCGCTCTCCGCGAACGCCCACACCTCGCCGTCGGCGCCTGCCCAGACCACCTTCAGCTCGCCGATGTTCAGCGCCGGCTGGGCCGCGGCGTCGAGCGCGGTCTCGATCGAGGTCCCGCTCCAGCGAAGCAGGCGGGACGGCGTACCCGCCGCCGCGAGCCACACGTCGTTCGCCGCCACCGCCCAGACGTCCCGCGCGCGCGCCGTCCGATCGAGGCTCCAGCGCACCCCGTTGTACCGCGCGACCAGCGACGCGCCCACCGCCCACACCTCGCCCCCGGCGCCGGAGATCGCGGAGAAGCTCTCGGTCGTCCCGCGCTGGCTGCTCGACACGGGCGCCCAGGCGGCGCCGTCGTAGTACCAGATCCCGCCGTTCAGGCCGACGGCCCAGACCGCATCCCGCGCCGCCGCCGCGACGGCGCCGACCCCCTGCGCGTCGACGGGCAGCTTCACCTCCGTCCACTGCGTGCCGTCCCAGTGCCGCAGGAACCGGCTCCCGTCGACCGCCCAGATGTCCGTCGGGCCCGTGCCCGAGAGCGAGCGGCCGACGCCGGAGGCGCCCTTCGTGGTCCAGGTCGTCCCGTCGTAGTGATAGGCGAGCCCGCCCCAGATGCCGTCCGGCCCCACCACCCACACGTCGTTCCGCCCCGTGCCCCATACCGCATAGCCGTCGTCCGGCAGCGCCCGGCTCGACCACGTGGAGCCGTCCCAGTGGAGCAGCGTCGGCGGCGCGATCGAGCCGGCGACGATCCAGACGTCGCCCGGGCCGCTCGTCCACACGGCGAGCAATGTCGTGTCGGCACCGCCCGGGCGCTGCACCGTCCAGGTCCCCGCCGCGCCGCGGTGGAGGACCCGGCCGGACTCGCCGACCGCCCAGACGTCGCCGGCGCCCGTCCCGAACACGGCGAGCAGGTCGGTGCCCGTCACCTCGATCACCGCGTCCTGCTCCACCTTCCAGCTCGTCCCGTCGTAGCGGAGGATCACCGAGTCCTCGCCGACCGCCCAGACGTCGGTGCCCGTCGCGGTGCCCCACACGCCGTTCAGGGTCCGCCGCGTCGGGCTCGGCATCGCCTCGAGCCGGTCGCCGGTCCAGTGCAGGATCGTCCCCTGCTCGCCGACCGCGAACACGTCCGTCGTCGACCGCGCGAACACCGCGCGGAGATCGTTGCCCTGCGGGAGCGGCGTGGACCAGCACCAGCCGTCGCTGCACACCGGCACGAGCGTCCCGCACCGCGACGGGACTCCGCCGCCGCCGCAGGTCTGCCCGGCGGGGCACGCGCCGCACGCCGCCGTCGGACCGGTCGGCCCGGTCGGCCCAGTCGTCCCAGTCGGACCGCCGCCGGGGCTGCAGGCGAAGAGGAGTGACGCGAGCGCGAGCGCGGACGCCGTGCGAGCGAGCATGGATGGTGGACCCTCCCGGCGGCGGACGCTCGCACGGATGGAAAACGTCTCGCAATGTGGTTGTGGAGCCTACGGCGGGGGCGGCGGCGGGTTCTCGGGAACCCGGCCGTCGATCACCTTCGGTGATGTCGACGAGCCGGGCACGTCACGAATAGTGATACGGGACGTGCGCGTGCCAGCCGCCACCGGAGGACACCATGCGCGCGTGCTCGTACGTGGTCGGCGCGTTCAGCCCCCGATGGCTAGCCTGCGACTGCTCCAGTCTCGGAGCCGAGGGGCCTCGGACCGACGTGGGCAGCGCCGGGCGGCGGGATCGCCCCACCCGGGAGCGCCCCGCGCGCCGCTCTCCGCCGCATCATCTCCGCACGCGCCGCCTGACGGCGCGAGGGAGGCGCGATGGAGCTCCGGGACCTGAAGGTGATCGTGACGGGCGGCGCGCAGGGGATGGGCGCCCACTTCGCGCGGCGGCTCCACGAGGCCGGCGCCCAGGTCGCCGTGGGCGACGTGAACGAGGCGGGCCTCGCCGAGCTGCCCCAGGGCGTCCACCGCCGCCGCCTCGACGTGACGAGCCCGGAGGACGCGCGCGCCTTCGTCGCCTGGGCGGCCGGGGCGATGGGCGGCCTGAACGGCCTCGTGAACAACGCCGGGATCATCCGCGACGGCCTGCTCGTGAAGAAGGACCGGGCGTCGGGCGAGGTCCAGACCCTCTCCGACGCAGACTTCGACGCCGTCATCGCCGTGAACCTCACCGGCGCGACGCGGATGGTCCGCGAGGTGGCCGCCTGGATGGCGCGCGCCGGCGCGCGGCCCGGCGTCGTCGTGAACATCTCGTCGATCGCCCGGCACGGGAACCGGGGGCAGTCGAGCTACGTCGCCGCGAAGGCCGCGCTCGCCGCGAACACCGTCACCTGGGCGCGGGAATTCGCGCCGCTCGGGATCCGCGTCGGCGCCGTCGCGCCCGGCATGATCGAGACGCCGATGACGCAGGGGATGAACCAGAAGGCGCGCGACGCCCTCGTCGCGGCGGTGCCCGTCGGGCGCGTCGGGGTCCCCGAGGACGTCTGGCGGGCGGTCCGCTTCGTCTTCGAGTGCGACTACTTCGACGGGCGCTGCGTGGACGTGGACGGCGGGCTGTCGATGTAGCGGCGCCCGTCGAGTCCGCGGCGCTTCGGGCCGCACGCCCAGGACGAACGGATCCGAGCGCGTCGCCTCGCTCAGCGGACCAGGTCGAACGCGAGCCCCAGGTTCGCGTGGAACGCGAGGTTCGGCACGCGGGCGAAGCCGCCCGCGATCGGCACCTCCGCGTACGCGGCCGTGCCGCGCACGCCGAGGATGACCTCCATGCGCCAGAAGGAGATCCGCTCCTCGAGCCCGGCCCAGAGCGCAGCGCCGGAGAGGTGGTAGCCGTCGACCCCCGTGTTCTGGACGTTCGTCCGGCCGCGGACGATGTTCTCGGGGTGGCTGATCACGGGGCCCGCTCCGCCCCGGATCCAGAGCCCGGGCTGGACCTCGTAGCCGTACCCGGCGAGGAGCAGGTTCCAGCCGTGGGAGAGCGTGAACTCCTGCACCTCGGGCGGCGGATTCTCGAGGTAGAGCTTGTCGTGGATGAGCTCGAGCGACCACTCGCGCCCGCGGTTCCGGCGGGCGAATCCGACCACCCAGTAGAGCGGCGCCTCGAACGGCTTGTGATCCCAGCTGGCCTGGACCCGGATGTCGGGCTCGCCGTTCTGCTCCACGTCGAGCCGCGTGCGAGGGCTCCAGGCGCCGCCGCCGAGGACGCGGATCGACCAGGCCGGGTCGGCGCCCGCCCGCGCCGCGAGCGCGAGGCCGGCGGCTGCCGCCGCCGCGCGGAGCGTCGTCCCGACGCGCATGGCGACAGGATATCAGGCGCCGAGCGACACCGCTGCCTGCGGCCCGGCCAGGGTACGGAGCTCCCCGACCGCGTGCTCGTCCCGGACGAGGCGCCGGGGGTGGAACCCGCAGCGCGCCAGCGCGAGGGCGCGGACCCGGCCGTCGGGGCCGCGCACGTGCGCGATCAGCTCCGCGGCCTCGTCGCCGTGGCGACCGGCCGGGCCCGCCTCGAGCTCGACCCAGAGCGCCTGCCCCGACGGATGCGTGGAGAGCCACTCGGACATGCCCGCCTCGTACTCGGCGCGCTCGGTCGGCTCGAGGAAGTCGCGGAGCAACGTCTGGTAGGCGAGGACCAGCGCGCCGGGCTGCGCCGCGCAGAGCAGGTCGAGGCGCGCGGGGACGTTCCGCGCAGCGATGGGCACGAGCACCGGCGCATCCGGGCGCGCGCGCGCCGCCGCGAACGCGGCGAGCGCCTCCTCGAGCCGCGCGGCGCGCTCCCCCTCGCCCGGCCAGACGCAGGCGCGGAGCCATTCCTGGTCCTCCGCGCGGAGCGCGTCGAGCGGGGCCGAGTCGAGCCCGAGCCGCGCGACCGCCCGCACGCCGCGGGCCGTCTCGACCGGCGCGCCGTCCTGGAACGTCCAGAGGTCGGGGAGCGCGTCGGCGACGAGGTTCAGTCCGGCGCTCGCGCCGACGTCTGCGAGGGCGAGCGCCCGGCCCCCGGACGACGCGCCGGCGAGCGCGGCCGGCCAGAGCCACGCCACCGCGCGGGCGGTCTCGTTCGTCGAGACGCCGCGGTGCGCGAGCGCGTCGTAGACCCGCTCCCGCTCGGGGGCGAGCCCGGCCCGCAGGGCCTCCGCCGTGACCGCCTCCGCGCGCGGCTCCGGCGAGGCGAAGCCCTCGTAGAGCGGGTGGCCCGGCCCCTCCGCCCGCGCGTCGGCGCGGAGCGCCGCGAGGAGCAGGAGCGGGCGGTCGTACCAGGCGAAGAACGTCCGGTGCTCCCACGCGGCCGCGACGAACCGGCCCTCCGCGCCGTCCAGCACGCCGGGCAGGAGGTCGAGCGCCCGGGCATACGGCTCGGACCGCGGAGCGACGTGGGGGCGCTCGCGCGCGAGCTCGTCGGCGAGCCCTGCGAGGACGGTGCGGGGCGAGGTCATGCGACCCTCCTCTTCTCCGCCCCATGGTGCGAACGGACCGCGCCGTGCGCCGCGCGGAGCGGGCGGACGGTCGCCCGTCACGCCTCCGGCGCGGCGGCACCGGACGCCTCGGCCTCGTCCGGCGCCGCGACGCCGAGCGCCGCGAGCCGCCGCCGCCGCGGCGGGGCCGCGAGGAGGTGCCCGATCGCGACCGCGCCCCCGACGCCGAGGCAGGAGAGCCAGAGCGTCGGCCCGCCGAAGCGCTCGAGCAGCTCGCCCCCGAAGATCGGCGAGAGGGTGAAGGCGAGACCCCAGGTCATCGAGAAGGCGCCCTGGTACCGGCCGCGGAGCTCCGGCGGGGCGAGGTCCGACACCAGCGCCGAGGCGACCGGGAACCCGACCACCTCGCCGACCGTCCAGAGCACCACGCCGAGGACGTAGAGCGGGAGGCTCCCGCCGAGCGCGTTCACCCCGAACCCGAGGCCGAAGAGGAGCACCGACGCGGCGAGCAGGTGCGCGCCGTCGAACCGCCGGAGCTGGGGCGCGAGCGTCGGCTGCAGCAGCACCACCCCCACGCCGTTCAGCGCCATGAGGAACGAGAACGTCGAGGGCCCGACGCCGTGCGCGGCCATGTCGAGCGGCGCGGCCAGCTGGAACTGGGTGAAGACGACGAGCGCGGCGAGGTTCAGGAAGAGGAACGCGACGTACGGCCCGTCCTTGAAGACGCGGAGGAGCCCCTCGAGCGGCGGGTGCCGCGGGAGCCCCGCGGGCCGGGTCTCGGGGACGCGGGCGACGATGACGAAGGCGAAGGCGAGCGTGGTCGCCGCGTCGAGGAGGAACAGCGCCACGATCGACCGCTGCGCCACGACCCCCGCGAAGGCGAGCCCGAGCGCCCAGCCGAGGTTCACCGCCCAGTAGATGAGCCCGAACGCGCGGCGCCGGTCCGCCGGCGGCACGACGTCGGCGACCGCGGCGTTCACCGCCGGGCGGTAGAGCTCGCCGGTCGCCGCGGCGAGGAAGGCGAGGAACGCGAGCGCGGTCGGGTCGCGGGTGAAGCCGAGCGCGGCCACCGAAGCGGAGCCGAGCACGAGGCCGAGCAGCATCGTGAACCGCCGGCCCACGCGATCCGCGAGCGACCCGCCGATGGGCCCGGCGACGGTGATGCCGACGCCGTAGAGCGCGACGACCCGCCCCGCCTCGGCGATGGTGAAGCCCCTCTCCTGGGTGAGGTAGAGGGCGAGGAAGGTCGCGACGAAGCTCGCGAGCCGGTTCAGCAGCATGCCGGTCCAGAGGGTCCAGAAGACCGGCGGAAGGCCGCCCACCGCGGCGCGGAATCTGTCCCGGTGGGTCAAGGGAATCCGGAATACCAGACGTCCGGGAGAAATGAAAACGGCCGCCCTCGCGGGCGGCCGTCGTGAAGGCCAGAGCTGCTCCGGCTTCGACTAAATGTCGAAGTAGAGGGCGAACTCGAGCGGAGAAGGCCGCATCCGGACCGGATTGACCTCCTTGTCGTACTTGTACTGGATCCACGTCTCGATCACGTCCTCGGTGAAGACATCGCCCTTGAGCAGGAACTTGTGATCCGCCCGGAGCGCCTCGAGGGCGCCGTCGAGCGAGCCCGGCATCTTCGGGATGTCCTTCAGCTCCTCCGGCGACATGCCGTAGATGTCCTTGTCGAGGGGCTGGCCGGGGTTGATCTTGTTCTCGATGCCGTCGAGGCCGGCCATGAGCATCGCCGAGAAGGCGAGGTAGCCGTTGCAGGACGGATCCGGCGAGCGGAACTCGATGCGCTTCGCCTTCGGGGAGGGCGAGTACATCGGGATGCGGATCGAGGCGGAGCGGTTGCGGGCGGAGTAGGCGAGGTTGATCGGCGCCTCGAAGCCCGGGACGAGCCGCTTGTACGAGTTCGTGCCGGGGCAGCAGAGCGCGGCGAGCGCCGGGCCGTGCTTCAGGATGCCGCCGATGTACCACATGGCGAGATCGGAGAGGCCCGCGTAGCCCTCACCGGCGAAGAGCGGCTTGCCGCCCTTCCAGATCGACTGGTGCACGTGCATGCCCGAGCCGTTGTCGCCGTAGAGCGGCTTCGGCATGAACGTCACGGTCTTGCCGTGGCGGCGGGCGACGTTCTTGATGATGTACTTGAACCACTGGAGCTTGTCGGCCGCGTTCACGAGCGAGTCGAACCGGATGTCGATCTCGGCCTGGCCGGCGGTCGCGACCTCGTGGTGCTGGCGCTCCACGTGGATCCCGACGGACTCCATCACGCGGCACATCTCGGTGCGGATGTCCTGCTGCGAGTCGGTCGGGCCGACCGGGAAGTAGCCCTCCTTGTAGCGGGGCTTGTAGCCGAGGTTGCCGCCGGGCTCCTCGCGGCCGGTGTTCCACTGACCCTCGACCGAGTCGATCTTGTAGAACGCGTGGTTCACGCCCGCGTCGTACCGGACCTCGTCGAAGATGAAGAACTCGGGCTCCGGGCCGAAGAAGGCCGCGTCGCCGATGCCCGTGCCCTTGAGGTACTTCTCCGCCTTCATCGCGATGTTGCGCGGATCGCGGGAGTACGGCTCCTTCGTGATCGGGTCGGTGACGTTGCAGATGATGGAGAGCGTCGGCTCGGCCATGAACGGATCGATCACCGCCGTCGACGGATCCGGGACCACGAGCATGTCGGAGGCGTGAATGGCCTGCCACCCGCGGATCGACGAGCCGTCGAAGCCCAGGCCCGCCTCGAAGACGTCCTCGGTGAGCTCGTAGAGCGGGATCGAGAAGTGCTGCCAGATGCCGACGAAGTCCATGAACTTCAGGTCGACGTACGAGGCCTTCTTCTCCTTGGCCATGTCGAGGACCTGCTTCGGGGTGAGGTTCGCCATCGCGACGGGTCTCCAATCTCCGGAAATGAGGGAGCGGGTTGGTGCGGGTCGAGATAGCACGGCACATGCCACTGCGGAACCCCCGCGGCAGCGCAAATCCGCGATTCTCCGAGGGGTTGCCTGCCTGTAAAGCGGTCACTTGCTGCCCGAGTTCCGGGCACCTCGGGTGGGGCGCCCGTCCCCGGGGGACAGCCGAGCGCGCAGGCGATGCTTACCCCCGGATCGACATCGCCCGAGGGAGCGGCGCGCGCGGTGTCCCAGCGAGCGAGCAACGGGTGTCTCCAGGGACGGAGGCCGGGTGACGGACCGCGAAAGAGCCGCGGAGCTCTATCGGCAGTACGGCCCCGCCGTGTACCGGCGGTGCCTGCGCCTCCTCAAGGATCGCGAGGCCGCTCGCGACGCCACGCAGGAGGTCTTCGTGAAGCTCGTCCGGGACATCGCGCGGCTCGACGATCCGGGCATCGTCCTCCCCTGGATCTACCGGGTCGCGACGAACCATTGCCTGAACCAGCTCCGCAACAAGGTGCGGCGCGGCGAGGAGGCGCTCGACGGGTTCGAGGTGTCGTCCAGCGACGGCGCCTCCTCGTTCCCGGACCGGCACCTCGCGAGCACCGTGCTCTCCCGCTTCGACGAGCGGACGCAGGCGGTCGCGGTGGGCGTCCTCGTCGACGGGATGGCGCACGAGGAGGTCGCCGACGCGCTCGGCGTGTCGCGCAAGACGGTCGAGCGGCGGCTCACGAAGTTCCTCGAGGGCGCGCGGAAGCTCCTGGGAGGCGCGTCGTGAGCCGCTGCCCGTCCGATCTCGCCCTCGAGGCGCACCTGCTCGACCCCGCCCGCTCCCCGCTCACGGCCCACCTCGGCGCGTGCGAGGAGTGCCGCGCCCGCATCGCGCGCATGGAGGCGGAGGGCGAGGACTTCCGCCGCTTCGTCTTCCCCGCCACCGTCGCGGCGGTCGAGGACGCCGCCGCGCCCGCTCGCCGCCCCCTCCTATCCTGGGTCCTCCCGGTCTCCGGCCTGCTCGCGACCGCCGCACTGGCGCTCCTCGTGCTCCGGACGCACGCGCCGGCGCCGGACCTCGCCACCGAGCCGCCCCCCGGCTACGTCGGGCTCCGCGGCGCGTCGATGGCGATCGCGGTCTTCGTGCACGGGGCCGAGGGCACCGTCGCCGTGGCGGACGGGGCGGTGGTGCCGGCCGACGCGCAGCTCCGGTTCAAGGTCCGACCGGCGCCGGACTGCCGGCTCTGGATCGTCTCCGTGGACGCGACCGGGCAGGTGTCCCGGCTCTTCCCGGCGGCGGGCGACGCGGTCCCGGTCTCGGAGGCGGGGGCCCTCCCCGGAGGCGCCGTGCTCGACGGCGCCTCTGGGCCGGAGCGGATCTTCGCGGTTTGCGCGCCCGAGGCGCTCCCCTACGACGCGGTCGCGCGGTCCGCGCACGCGGCCGCCGGCGGCGGGGCGGACAGGGTCCGCAACGCGAAGGCGCTCGCGGACCTCCCGCCCGCCGCGAGCCAGGCGACGTTGCTGCTCGAGAAGCGGCCATGATCCGGGGAGCCGCCGCGCTCGCCGCCTGCGGTGCAGTGGCGGCGGCGCTCCTCGCCCCGGCCCCCGCGGCCGGGGCGGCGCGGTTCGCCGTCGTCGCCGGGAACGACCGGGGCGACACCGGGCGCCCGAAGCTCTGGTACGCCCAGAAGGATGCGGACCGCTTCGAGCGCGCGCTCGTGGAGCTCGGCGACTTCGACGCCGCGAACGTGGTGCTCCTGCAGGGCAAGGGCCCGGGCGAGCTCGAGGCGGCGGTGCGCGCCCTCGAGCCGCGCATCGCGCTCGCGAAGGCCGCCGGCGAGCGGACGCTGCTCGTCGTCTACTACTCGGGCCACGCCGGCGCGGGCGGCCTGGAGATGGGCGCCGAGAAGCTCCCGTTCGACGCGCTCCGCGCGCTGGTGAGCGGCTCGCCGGCCGACGCCAAGGTGGCCATCGTGGACGCCTGCGAGGCGGGCCTGCTCACGCAGGTGAAGGGCGCCTCCGCCGCGCCCGCGCTCGCGTTCGCGATCCCGGCCGAGGACGCGGTGCAGGGGACCGCCTTCATCGCGTCGACCGCGGTCGGCGAGGCGGCGCAGGAGTCGGCCGCGCTCGGCGGCAGCTTCTTCACGCACCACCTCGAGATCGCGCTGCGCGGCGCGGGCGACGCGGACGGCGACGGCCGGGTCACGCTCGTCGAGGCGTTCCGCTACACGTCCGCGCGCACCGCGGCGGGCACGTCCGGCACGCAGGCGGGCACGCAGCACGCCACCTACGAGCTCAGGATGTCCGGCCGCGGGGACGTGGTGCTCTCGGATCTCCGCAAGGCCGAGGCGCGGCTCCTCGTGCCGCCCGACCCGCGGGCGCTCTTCATCCTCAAGGGTCCGCAGGGCCTCTTCGCCGAGGTGCCGGGCGGCGCCGTGGAGACCACGCTCGCGATCCCCTCCGGCCACTACCGGATCGAGCGGCGCGCGCCGGAGGGCCGGGCCACGGCGGACCTCGACGTGGAGCGCGGCCGGACCGCGGCCCTCCCGCGCCTCGAGCCGACCCGCTACGAGCTCGCCCGCGCGAAGGGCGGCCCGAGGCCCGGGCTCCTCTACACCGGCGTGGGCCTCGCCTGGGTCGGGCTGCCCGGCTTCCGCGCCGCGCCGGCCGCGCGGATCGGCGTGCGCAAGGAGGTCGGGCCGCTCGGGGTCCGGGTCCGGTTCGACTACGCGAACGCGTCGAACGTCCAGGACCAGTGGCTCCGGTACGACTACCAGCTCACCGCCGGCGCGCTCGCGGTGCTCTACCCGCTGAACACGGGGAAGATCCTCGTCGAGGCGGGGCTCGAGGGCGGCTACGGGTACGCGACGCAGAAGGCGCGCACGCCGAACGTGTCGAGCAGCCTCTCCTTCTCGTCCGGCGTCGGGCTCGCCGGCGCCGCGCTCATGGCCACCGCGCCGGTCGGGCCGATCCGCGTCGGGCTCGACGCGTCGGCGGGCGCGCAGCTCTTCACGCTCGACGGCACGCGCACGGTGCGCCCGTCCGCGTCGGTCGCCCTCCTCGCGCTGTACGGGTTCTAGCGCCATGGCGAGCCCCGGAAGAAGACCCCTCGTCCTCCTCGCCGGCGCCGCCCTCGTCGCCGGCGCGGGGTGCGGCGACACGCTCGTCGATCACCGGAACACCGCGCTCCGCGACCAGGGCCAGGGCGTCTCCTGCACGGATCCGCGCGAGCTCGTCTGCAAGGTGGACGGGCTCGACGCCTGCGTGCCCGAGTCGGTCACGCACTGCGGCGTCGGCTGCGAGGACTGCACCGCGACCGTCACGCCCCCCGCCGGCGGCCAGGTGGACTGCCTCGCGCCGGCGGGCGGTCACGGTGCGTGCGGATTCTCCTGCACGGGCGGGCTGCTGCGGACCGCCGCCGCCTGCGAGGGCGCGATCGCGCTCGCCGCCGGCGCGGCGCACACCTGCGCCGTCACGGGCGGCGGCGCGCTCCTCTGCTGGGGCCAGGACGATCAGGGCCAGGTCACCGGGGCCGCGAGCGCGGCGCCGGTCCTCGCCCCGCACGTGGTGTTCGCGAGCGGCGTGACCGCGGTCGCCGCGGGCAAGGCCCACACCTGCGCGGTCGTCTCCGGTCAGATCCGGTGCCTCGGGCGGAACGCCGAGGGCCAGGCGCCCACGACCCGCGCCGGCAGCGCCGTCGCGCTCGCGGCGGGCGACCGGCACACGTGCGCGCTGTCCGCCGCGGGCGCGGTCACCTGCTGGGGCGCGTCCGCCCTCGGCCAGACCGGGGGAGGCACGCCGATCGCCGCCGGCGCGAACGCCCTCGCGGCAGGCGCGGATCACACGTGCGCGCTCGCCTCCGGCGCGGTGTCCTGCTGGGGGACGAACGCGTCCGCCGAGATCGGCACCGGCAGCGCGGGCGGCTCGTACTCGACGCCGCAGACGCCGCTCGGGCTCGGCGCCGGCGTCGTCGCGCTCGGCGCGGGCGCTCACCACGCGTGCGCCGCCACGTCGGCGCGGACGTTGCTCTGCTGGGGCGGCACGGTGGCCGGGACGATCCCGGGCTTCGGGACGGCGCAGGCGACCCCGGTCGCGCCGCAGAAGGCGGGCGGCGGCGGCGGCGCGCTCGTCTCGTTCGACGTCGGAATGCTCGCGGGCGGCCGCGCTCACACGTGCCTCGAGCGTCCGGGCGAGAGCGTGAAGTGCTTCGGCGCCGACAACTCGGCCGGTCAGCTCGGGATCGGGCTCGCCGGCGAGCTCGCCGACGCGGGCACCCCGCTCCCCGCGCCCGGCGCCACGAGCGTCTTCGCGATCGGCGGAGATCACGGCTGCGTCGTCGACGGCGCCGGGGCGGTGAGCTGCTGGGGCTCGAACGCGTCCGGGCAGCTCGGCGACGGGACGCAGACCACGCCGCCGGTCGGAACCCGGGTGAGCGTCTCCGGCCGCTGAGCGGATCGCAGCCCCGAACCCGAACGCCCGTCCCCGCCCTGTCCGAGCCCGTCCCCGGCGACCCGCGTCGCGTGTCTCATCGAGTCGTCGACGCCGGGGCTCCCCCCCCACCTCCCCGGACGCCGATGACCAGCGCAGGCGAGCCTCCAGCTCGCCTGCGTTTTTTTTCGCGGAGGGCCGGAGGCGACCCGCGCGGGGGTTCGGACCGAAGGGGATGCCCGAAAACCGGGCAGCGCGCTGCGCGGCGGCCGAGCAGGGCTGCCCTGCTACTTGGGCTTCATCCCGAGGGCGCGCATCCGCTCCCGGAGCGTGTTCCGGTTCATCCCGAGGAGCTCGGCGGCGCGGAGCTGGTTTCCCTTCGTGCGGGCCAGCGCTGCGGCGATGAGCGGCGCCTCGACGGCGGCGAGCGCGGCCTGGTACCGGCCGCTCTCCGGTGCGGGGGCGTCGAGCACCGATTCGACGAGGCCGGAGAGGCCGCGCTCCTGCGCCGAGGCGGCGGGGAGCAGGCCGATGAGGTCCTTCGCGCCGATGCGGGGGCCCGCGAGCTTGAGCAGCGCGCGCTGCACCACGTTCTGCAGCTCGCGGACGTTCCCGGGCCAGGCGTGGGAGAGGAGGATCGGCTCGGCGTCCCTCGCGAGCGCGAGCGGGCGCCCCTTGAGCTGCTCGCCGTACTTCGCGATGAAGTGGCGCGCGAGCAGGACCACGTCCGCCTCGCGCTCCCGGAGCGGCGGGAGCCGGATCGGCACCACCGCGAGGCGGTAGTAGAGGTCGCGGCGGAAGCGTCCCTCCTCCACCGACCGCGCGAGGTCCGCGTTGGTGGCGGCGACGATCCGCACGTCCACCGGGAGCGGGCGCGTGCCGCCCACGCGATCGATCTCGCGCTCCTGCAGGACGCGGAGGAGCTTCGCCTGCAGCTCGATCGGCATCTCGCCGATCTCGTCGAGGAACAGCGTGCCGCCGCTCGCGAGCTCGAACTTGCCGGGGCGGCGCTCGACCGCGCCGGTGAACGAGCCCTTCTCGTGCCCGTACAGCTCGCTCTCGATGAGATCCCGCGGGATCGCCGCCATGTTGACGGTGATGAACGGGCCCCGCGCGCGGGTCGAGTTCGCGTGGATCGCGCGCGCGACCAGCTCCTTGCCGGTCCCGGACTCGCCCATGAGCAGGACCGTCATCTCGGTCCGCGCGACGCGGCCGATCTCCTTGTAGACCTCGACCATCGCGGTGGAGCGCCCGATGAGCGTCTCGGGGAGCGCCACGTCGCGGTAGCGGCGCGCCTCGACGCCCTCGCCGCCTCGCTCCTCGGCCGCGCCGGTGACCGGCCCGTGGTCCTCGTGGCCGAGCGCCCCGTCGTGGGCGTCGTGCCCGTCCACCGGCGTCGCGGCGGCGAGATCCTTCACGATCCGCTCGACGCGGGAGAGGTCGAAGGGCTTGCCGAGGTAATCCGCGGCGCCGCGCTTCATCGCCTCCACGGCGGAGCGCATCGTGTCCTCGGCGGTCATCACCACGACGAACGGCGAGTCGCTTCGCCCGCCGATCTCGCCTAGGAGCTTGAAGCCGTCGTCGCCGGGCAGGCGGATGTCGAGGAGGACGAGGCCGATCCCGTCTCTCCCGCCGCCGGACGCGCGGAGCTTGTCGCGCGCCTCCTCGGCGCTGCCCGCCTCCTCGAACGGCACGCCGGCGCGCTCGCACGTCCGGGCGAGGACGAAGCGCACCGAGGGTTCGTCGTCGACGATGAGGACCTTCCGCAAAGACGCCTCCTGGTTCACGCCCCGGTCGATGCTCTAAGCAAGGACGGGGCCAGCGCGCGACCCGACCGGGTGCCATCGCCGGCGGCCGCGGTCCCGGTGCCGCGGTCGGGTGAGCCACGCCGAGCTACGAGACGTCCAGCGGGAGGTAGACGGTCGCCTCGGCGCCGCCCAGCGCGCGGTTCTTCACCTCGATGCGACCGCCGTGGGCCTCGACGATGCGCCTGCTGATGGCGAGGCCGAGCCCCGTGCCGTGCGGCTTCGAGGTCGCGAACGGGGTGAAGAGCCGCTGCAGCATCGGCTCCGGGATGCCGGGGCCGCTGTCGAGGACCGAGATGCGGGCGAGGGGCCTCGTCCGGCCGCTCGCGGACCGGAGCCGGAGGCTCGCCACGCCGGTCTCGAGGACGATGAGCGGCGAGGGCCGGCCGGCCACCGCGTCCACCGCGTTGCGGACGAGGTTCAGCATCACCTGCGTCAGCTTCTCGTCGTCGCCGTGCACGGGCGGCAGCGACGGGTCGTAGCGCTCGACGAAGTGGATGCCCTCGGCGGCGGACACGCCGCGGGCGAGCACGAGCACGTCGCCGAGGACGTTGTGGATGTTCACCGGCGCGGTCTGGAGCGCGGCCGGGCGGGCGAGGTCGAGGAGCTCGCGGACGAGCCCGTCCACGCGCTTCGCCTCGCGGGCGATGACGAGCGCGTACTCCTTCGCGGGACCCTCCGCCTCCCGGGCGAGCAGCTCCGCGGAGCCCTGGAGCCCGGCGAGGGGGTTCTTGATCTCGTGGGCGAGGCCTGCGGCGAGCGCCTCGAAGTCGAGGGTTCGCTCCGACGAGCGGCGGACGCGGAGCACGATGACGGCGCCCACGCAGACCGCTCCGTCGAGGAGCGGGTTCGCCTCGACGGAGATGGGGACGCCGGGGTCCTGCGGGCTCGGGTAGTCGAGCGACTGGCTCTCGTGAGAGACGCGCGCGCGCTCCGCCAGCGCTGCGAGCTGGGCGCCGCCGGGCAGCGCGCGAACGGGAAGGTCCACCGCCCGCTCGCGCGAGCGGCCGAACAGCTCCTCCGCGGGAGGGTTCAGGTGCAGCACTCCGCCGTCGGCGCCCACGATCACCACCGCGTCGGCGATGGAGTCGACGGCGGCCCGCGCGATGGCGGCGGCGAGCGGTGGAGCTTTTCCGGTCCGGGACACGTCGAGGGGTCCCGCGCCGCCCGGTCCCGCCCGCGAGGCGCGCGGCGAGGACGGGAGCCGGGCGGAGACTTCCGTGCTAGAGCGCCTCGTCCCCGCGCTCGCCGGTGCGGATGCGGATGACCTCCTCCACCGGGATGACGAAGATCTTCCCGTCGCCGATGCGGCCGGTCTTGGCGGCGCGCTCGATGACCTCGACCACGCGGCCGACCAGCGCGTCGGAGACGACCACCTCGACCTTCACCTTCGGGAGGAAGTCCACGACGTACTCGGCGCCGCGGTACAGCTCGGTGTGGCCCTTCTGACGGCCGAAGCCCTTCACCTCCGTGGCGGTGAGACCCGCGACGCCCACCTCGGAGAGAGCCTGCTTCACCTCGTCCAGCTTGAACGGCTTGATGATGGCCTCGACCTTCTTCACGGCGCACCTCGACGTTGGGAAATGTGAGTGTTGGACGCTACGCCCCACTGTCGCGAACGGTCAAGGATACCGCGACGCCACCCTCGACCCGATGCCCGGAACGTGTGCTGGGGATGCCCACGCTCCGCTCAGTGCTGCTGCTCCGGCTCTCCACCCTGCCCGCATGGCTCGGTGACGGATGCGCCCGAGGGTCACCACGGCCGCCGGTCGCCCGTTCCACAGGGAAGCAGGTTGCAACGGGCGGGCCACGGGGGCCTTCCGCGCGCGGACCCGTAGCCAACCGTTCCATGAGCGTAGCGCCCTGCCGCGCCTCGCGCGGCGCGGAGTCCAGGGCCGAGACCTCGGTACAATCCCACCGTGCAGCCGCTCCTCGCCGCGCTCGCCGCCGTCCTCGTCCTCGCGCTCCTCGCGGGACTCCACTATGCGTTCTGGACATGGCGCCTCCGCGCGCCCCCGATCGAGGACGGGATCGTCCACGCGCCGACGCGCGACGGATGGGTGCTCGCCCTCGGCCGGCGCCGGCCCCGTGGCGTCCCGCGCGCCCCCCCCGTGCTGCTCGTGCACGGCATCGCGATGAACCGGCAGACGTTCGAGTTCGGGCTCGTCCGCTGGGCGCTCGCGGACCACCTCGCCCGCGCGGGGTTCGACTGCTTCTCCCTCGACCACCGCGGCCACGGCGCCTCCCGCCGCGGCCCGGGCGCGTCGCGCCGCTGGAACCTCGACGACTACGTCCGGGAGGACATCCCGGCGGCCCTCGACGCGATCCGGCGCGAGACCGGGGCCGAGCGCGTGCTGTACGTGGGCCACAGCCAGGGCGGCATCATGGGGCTCGCCGCCTGCGCGCTGTACCCCGACCGGATCGCCGCGATCGCCGCCCTCGGCGCGCCCGCGCACTACGACGTGCAGGACCGGCTGAAGAAGCTCGTCGCGCTGCGCTTCACCTGGGTCGGCCGCTTCACCCGGCTCGCGGCGCGGATGCTCGCGCCGTTCGCGGGCTACTGGCACCCGGCCGTGTTCGATCTCGCGATCCAGCTCCGGAACGTCGAGCCGCGGGTCTTCCGGCGGCTCCTCGCGAACGGCCTCGAGAACCTGCAGCCCGGCGTCCTCTCGCAGTTCGCCGCCTTCATCCGCGAGGACAGCTTCCGCTCGATGGACGGCAAGCTCGACTACCGCGCGAGCCTCGAGCGGTGCCGGCAGCCCGCGCTCTTCCTCGCCGCGGAGAAGGATGGGCTCGCGCCGCCCTCGGTGGTCCAGGCCGCGTTCCGGCGCTGGGGCGGTCCGAAGGAGTACGCGATCGTCGGGCAGGGGTTCGGCCACGCCGATCTCCTCCTCGGCCGGAGCGCGCCGGAGACGGTCTACCCGCTCGTCGAGCGGTTCCTCCTCGCCCACTCGCGCGAGGTCGCCGGAGCGAGCGCGCCGCGCGCCGCCACGGATCCGAAGTAGCATCCCGGCGTGCGCCTCCGCTTCGCCCTCGCCGCCGCGCTCCCCGCGCTCGTCTCGCTCGCCGCCATGGCGCTCGTCGCCGACCGGCTCGCCCGCCGCGCGCTCGAGGACGAGCTCGCGGCCCGGCTCGTCGCCGCCGCGCAGGCGGCGGCCGCGACGCTCCCCGCGGACCGGATCGGCCGGCTCGCGCCGGGCGAGGAGCGGAGCCGCACGTACGGCAACGTCCGCACCCGCCTCGACGCGCTCGCCCGCGCCACCGACACGCGGCTCTACGTCGTCCGGCCGGACCGGACCGCGCTCGCGGACTCCGCCGGCCGGGCGCGCATCGGCGAGCCGATCGCCGCGCTCGAGAAGGACCGCTTCGAGGTCGCCCTCGCCGCGGGCGGGAAGGCCGTCGCGAGCCAGGTCCTCTTCGAGGGCTCGGACGGGCGGCTCTACAAGAGCGGCTACGCGCCGCTCCGGGACGCGTCGGGCGCGGTCGTCGCGGTGGTGGGCGCGGACGGGACCACCGCGTCCTTCGCCGCCTTCCGCCGCTTCCGTCGCCTCCTCGCAGGCTTCGCGATCGCCGGCGCCGCGGCCGGCGCCCTCGTCGCGGCGGGCGCCGCCCTCTCGGTCACCCGCCCGCTCACCCGCCTCACCGACGCCGCCCGGCGCATCGCGCGCGGAGACCTCGACACGCCGCTCTGGAAGCGCGCCCGCCGGGACGAGATCGGGACGCTCCGCGACACGCTCGAGGAGATGCGACGCGCGCTCCGCGCCCGGGACGAGGAGCGCGAGACGCTGCTCGCCGGGATCGCGCATGAGGTCCGCAACCCCCTCGGCGCCCTCGACCTCTTCGCCGGGCTCCTCGCCGAGGAGCTCGCGGAGAAGCCGGAGGCCGCGCACGTGGCGCGGATCCGGAGCGAGCTCGCCGCGCTCTCCAAGGTCGTGGAGGAGTTCCTCGACTACGCGCGGAGCCGGCCCGCGGTTCGCGAGGAGGTGGACCTCGCGCACCTCCTCGCCGAGGCGGCCGACCTCGCCGCGCCGGTCGCGGCGGAGCGGCACGTCTCGCTCTCGGTCGAGGGCGCGGGCGCGGTGCGCGGCGATCGCGAGCAGCTCCGGCGCGCCGTCCTGAACCTCGTCCGGAACGCGGTGGAGGCGGCGCCGGCGGCGACCGAGGTGGAGCTCGCGGCCGCGGTGCAGGGCGACGAGGTCGTGCTCGAGGTGCGCGACCGCGGCGCCGGGCTCCCGGAGAAGGCGCGCGCCAGCCTCTTCCGGCCGTTCTTCACCACGAAGGAGAAGGGCACCGGCCTCGGCCTCGCGCTCGCGAAGAAGGTCGCGGACGCGCACGGCGGAACGCTCGCGCTGCTCGAACGCGAGGGGGGCGGGACGGTGGCGCGGCTGGTCGTGCCGGCCGCCGGCGAGGGCGAGGAGGAAGCGGTGGAGGCGGCCGTCTCCCGCTCTCCATGACGGCAGCCGAAACGGCGGCGTTTCCCTCCGGTCGCCCCGAGCGGTAGCGGCGGCGTTTCCCTCCGGTCGCCCTGAGCGTAGCGGCGGCGTTTCCCTCCGGTCGCCCCGAGCGTAGCGGCGGCGTTTCCCTCCGGTCGCCCTGAGCGTAGCAGCCGCGAAGCGGCTGCGGAGTCGAAGGGCGTGCGCGGTCAGTCCTCGAGCACCAGCCCGCCGACCCGGAACCGCACCAGGGCGACGTTCCCGGCCCCGTCCACGCGGAGATCGACGAGCGCGACACCGCGGCTCGCGGCGAGGGCGGCGTCCACCTCCGCCCGCCGCGCCTCCGGGATGTAGAAGCGCTCCGCGTACAGGATGTCGGGGTGACCCCGGGTGAAGGTCGTCCGGATCGCCACGCGGTCCGGGCGCGCCGCGGGGCGATCGCGCACCACCGCGACGGCCCGCCAGGCCGGCTCCGCCCGCTCGAGCACGAGCCAGGCCGGCGCGTCGAGCTGGACGGCCCCGTCGACGAGGTCGGGCGGCGGCTCCTCGGCCTTGAACCGCAGGATCACGTAGTGACCGGAGAGCAGGTCGCGGGGATCGACCGGCAGCGTGTCGAGGGTGATCTCGGTCCCGCCGGTGCGGGCCCGCACCTGGCGGAGCGGGATCGCCGCGAGGATCGCGACCTGGATCGCGACGACCGCGAGGAGGCGCCCCTTCGTCGCGCGCATCACGCCACCTCCGCCCGCGCCCGGCGGCGCTCGAAGGCCGCGCCGGCGACGATCACGGCGACGCCGGCGGCGAGGAAGGCCGTCCCCTTCACCCAGAGCGGTAGCTCCTCCTCGAGGAACCGCGCGAGGAGCAGGAGGCCCGCGAGCCCCATGCCCTCCCAGAACGGCGCGCGGCGCCGCGTCGCCATCCCGCGCACGATCCGCCCGGCGGCGAGGAACGCGAGGGCGAGGTTCGCGACGAGCGCGGCCGCGCGGCCCGACTCGAGCGAGAGGCCGGCGGCGAACGCGACCGTCGTCGCGGCGAGGAGCATCGCCTCGCCCCGCGCGAGCGGCTCCACGTCGTCGCGCCGGAGCCCGATGAGCAGGGCCGCGGCCGCGATCGCGAGGGCGGGCGCGGCGGCGACGACGAGGATGGCCGGGACGTGTCCGCCGAAGCGCATCCAACGCGCGGCGTCGGTGAACGAGAGGGTGAACGCCGCGGCGGCGAAGGCGATCCGGCCGAGCACGCGCGCGGCGCCGCCGAGCCGTGCGGCGGTGTCGCTCCGCGCTCCGAGGGGCGCCAGCGCGAGCGGCGCCGCCGCGAAGGCCGCGCCGAGACAGGCGACGAGGAGGGCGCCGCCGCGATCCGCGTGCGCCCCGTCGAGGGCGCCGACGAGGGTCGCGGCGAGCCCGATCCCGGTGAGCACGACGAGCGTTCGCGAGCGGGCGCGCCAGGCGAGCACGAGGAAGATCGCCGCGACGGCCCAGGCGCCGGCGACCGCGGGCGCCGGGTGATCGTGGCCGATGCCCGGCCCGGCGGCGGAGAGCGCCAGCACCGAGGCGAGGAGCAGGTGCGGCACGCTCTCGTACAGCAGGCCGGCCGCGAGCGCGCCGGCGGCGAAGGCGGCGAAGCCGCCCCACCAGACGCCGCTCACGTGGAAGATCTGCGCGACGAGCCCGACGTTCGCGCCGAACACGAGCGTGCCGAGGAAGGCGATCGCGTGGCCAAGACGTGGCGCGCGCGCGTGCAGGGCGACGCCGCCCGCGTGGAGCGCGATCATCGCGCTGCCGATGACGGCCAGCTTCACCGCCGGCGTCATCCCCTCCCAGTGCCAGGCGACGAGCGAGACGATGCCCGCGCCGGCGAGGAGCGCGCCGAGGACGTACACGGCGAGGAACCCGGGGAGGCCGGACTCCGGCTCGGCGAGCCGGTACCGCGCGTGGATCGCCGCGGCGGCGTCGGGCGAGACGAGCCCCTCGTCGCGCCAGCGCGGCAGCTCCTGCCTGAGCCCGTCGCGGAACCCGCGAGAGAGCGCGTCCATTGGAGACCCTCCTGGCGCGCGAGCCTACCACCGGAGGGGGGAGGCTGCGGCGCGCGGGGTGAGACGGTTCGACGCAGAGGGTCGGGGTCGCGGTTGAAGAGGGTCGGGGTCCAGGTCCAGGTCGCGGTCGCGGTCCAGATCCAGGTCGCGGTCGAGGGCGAGGGCGAGGGCGAGGTCACGGTCGGGAGCAGATCCAGATCCAGATCGAGGTGGAGGTCCGAGGTCGAGGTCGAGGTTGCACGCCGCGGTTGCAGGTCGCGGTCGGTGAGGGGATCAAGAGGATTCCTCCCTCTCCCCCCGCGAAGCGAAGCGTAGCGGGGGGAGAGGGCCGGGGTGAGGGGGGCCGCTCGCGTCGCCCGGGGCAGGGGCCACGGGCCACGGGAGGCGGGTCACGGGCACGGAGAAGCCGGGCACGTTTACGGGCACGGGCACGGGAGAGGCTCGGGTTCATCCACAACCCCCCGTTCGCCCTGAGCGTGGCGGCCGCTCCGCGGCCGCGGAGTCGAAGGCCCGCCGATGCGGATCTGACGGAATCAGCTCGTGGTGAGCTTGTCGAACCACGAACGGTTCGACGCCTCCGGCTTCAAGAATCCCGATGCACGCTCTCCGGCGAGAACGCCGGCAGGCACACCGCGACGTACTCCGCCCCCTCCGCCTCCGGCGTCGAGTAGCGGACCCACTCGCCGGCCCGCGCGATCACCGCCTGCCCCGCCCGGACGTCCACGCTCCCGTCCCGGCTCGCGACGCGGAGCACGCCCCGCAGCACGACGGTGTACTCGTCGAACGCGGGCGTCTGCCCCGGCTCCACCCAGCCGCCCGGGCTCACCATCCGCGCGACGCTCACGGCGGCGGTGCCGCTGTTCACGCGCCCCACGTACTCCTCGATCCGCTTCGGCTTGTTCCCCGCCGCGGCGACGACGGTCGGCTTCTCGATGAGGGTCGGCATGCGCGGGGCTTAACCCGCGTGGCGGCGCGGCGCTCGTATGCGGGTTCCCGCTCCGAGTGCTCGCGGACCGCCTCAAAGATACGGCGAGAACAGCCGCGCCACCCCGTCCCTGAGCCGCAGCGCCAGCGCCCGGCGGTCCACCTCCTCGAGCGTCACCTGCTTCGCGACCGCGAGCCGCGCGTCCACGAGCGCGTCGACGCGCGTGGCGAGATCGGGATCGTACGCCTCCACGTCGAACTCGAAGTTGAGGCGGAGGCTCCGCGGATCCCAGTTCGCGGACCCGAGGAGCGACCAGGCGCCGTCCACGGTCATCGCCTTCGTGTGGTCGAACGGGGGCGGTGTGAACCAGACGCGGCAGCCGCGCTCGAGCACCTGCCAGAGCTGGGCGGTCTGCGCCCAGTGCACGACCGGCAGGTTCGAGCGCGCGGGCAGGACCACGTCGACCTCGACCCCGCGGAGCGCCGCCACGTTGAGCGCCGTGACGAGCGTCGCGTCCGGGAGGAAGTACGGCGTCACGATCCGGACCCGCGAGCGGGCGGCGGCGAGCGCGCCGAGCAGGAGCCAGCGGATCGTCTCGAAGTCCTCGTCCGGGCCGTCGGGCACGCCGCGGGCGATGACCGGCCCGGCGGCGGGGAGCGGCGGGAAGAACGTGTTCCCCTCGAGCGGCTCGCCGGCGGTGAAGAGCCAGTCCTCGGCGAAGGCGGACTGGAGGTGCGCCACGACCGGCCCCTCGAGCCGCGCCTGCATGTCGACGTACGGCGCGGGCCGTCCGAGCCCGGGCAGGAAGTCGTCGCGGACGTTCATGCCCCCGGTGAAGCCGATCCGGCCGTCCACGACGAGGAGCTTGCGGTGGTTGCGGAGGTTGACGAACGGGAGCCACGCCGGCGTAAGCCGCGGAAGGAACAGCTCCGTCCGGATGCCGCGCTTGCGGAGCCTCCGGTGGATCGGGGGCCAGCGGTAGCGGACGCCGATGGCGTCGATGAGGACGCGGACGTGCACGCCGCGCTCGCGTGCCCGCGCGAGCGCCTCGACGAACGCGTCGCCGGCGAGGCCCGGGTCGAAGATGTACGTGCAGAAGGTGACCGACAGCTCGGCGGCGTCGATGGCCGCGAGCATCGCCGGGTAGACCTGCGCGCCGCCCTCGAGGAGCTCCACCGAGTTCCCCGCGACGAGCGGGCGGCGGACGATGGCGTCCGCGAGCTGCACGAGCGGGCGGAGGTGCTCGGCGGCAGGCGGGAGCCGCGCCGGGGGCGGCAGGTCCTCCGGTCGCGCGCGCACGTCCGGGAGCCGGAGCGCCTGGGCGCGCCGCCGGATCCGGTTCACGCCGAACACGAGGTACGCGGCCGCGCCGATCGCCGGCGCGAACCAGATGATCGCGACCCAGCCCAGGGCCGCCCGGACGTCCCGCTTGTGCAGGACGGCGTGCGCCGACGCGGCGAGGGCCACGCCGAGCGCGAGCAGGCCCGCGACGAGCGTCCAGAGATCGTGGAGCACCGCTCGCCATCGAACCATCGGGCGAGCGGTACGTCGAGGGGGAAGCGGGCCCGGGCGGGTCGGTCGTGGTCGCGGCTGGAGGCTCGCGCGCCGAGGCGCGTCCGCCGCGATCCCAACGCCGTCGTGCGACCCCGGGCGCGTGGCGACGCGCGCGCGACAACGGGCGCGGCCTTCACCCGGACGCGCTGCGCTAGCTTCGTGCTCGCCGCAGGGGACGTGCGCGGGCGAGGTTCAGGCGCATGTCCCCGGGGGTCCGGGGGCATGGCTTACACGGTCTTCGTGCTGGAGGTGGAGTCTGGCCGGGAGCACGCGCTTCCGGCCGACGCGGTCACCGTCGACGAGCCGGTGCGCGAGGGATGCGGCCCGCTCGTTCCGCTCGGGTTCCGCTCGCGCGACGACGTGTTCTACGTCCGGCACGAGCGGTGGCCGGAGCTCGAGGGCCGGGCGCTGCGGGTGAGAGAGCTCGCCCGGACGTCGCCGCGGCCGTGAGGGCGCGGCTCCCCTACCTCGCCGCCGGCACCGCCGCGGCGACCCTCGGCCCCTCCGCCCGGACCTTCCCGAGCACCGCCTCGAGCTCCGCGCCCGCCAGGGTCTCCTTCGCGAGCAGCACCCGGGCGCTCTCGTCGAGGAGGTTCCGGTTCGCGGTCAGGATCCCGCGCGCCCGCTGGAAGGCGTTCTCCACGAGCTCCCGGACCGCCACGTCGATCTCTCTCGCGGTCTCCTCGGCGTAGAGGCGGCGCGTCCCGCCCGGCAGTCCGAGGAAGCCGTTCGGCTCGGTCTCGTACGTGACCGGGCCGAGGCGGCCGCCCATGCCGTAGCGCGTGACCATGCTCCGGGCGATCTCGGTGGCCTTCGAGAGGTCGTCGGCGGCGCCGGTCGACAGGTGGCCGAAGACGAGGTGCTCCGCGGCGCGCCCGCCCAGGAGGACCGCCATCTTGTTCTCGAGCTCCTCGCGCGTCATGAGGTAGCGGTCCTCGGTCGGGCGCTGGATGGTGTAGCCGAGCGCGCCGATGCCGCGGGGGATGATCGAGATCTTGTGCACCGCGTCGGCGCCGGGGAGCGCCGCGGAGACGAGGGCGTGCCCCATCTCGTGGTGCGCGACGACCTCCCGCTCCTTCGGGTTCAGGAGCCGGTTCTTCTTCTCGAGCCCGGCGACGATGCGCTCGATGGCGAGGTTGAAGTCCTGCATCGAGATCTTCTCGGCGGACCGCCGGGTCGCGACCAGGGCCGCCTCGTTCACCAGGTTCGCGAGGTCGGCGCCGGTGAAGCCGGGCGTGAGCGCCGCCACCTCCTCGAGCTTCACCGACTCGTCGAGGAGCACCGTCTTCGTGTGCACCTGCAGGATCTCGCGGCGGCCGATGCGGTCGGGTCGATCGACGAGCACCTGCCGGTCGAAGCGGCCGGCGCGGAGCAGCGCTGGGTCGAGGACCTCGGGCCGGTTGGTGGCGCCGAGGAGCACGATGCCGGCGGTCGGGTCGAACCCGTCGAGCTCGACGAGGAGCTGGTTCAGCGTCTGCTCCTTCTCGTCGTGGCCGCCGCCGAACACGCCGGCCGCGGCGCGGGCGCGCCCAAGCGCATCGAGCTCGTCGATGAAGATTATCGCCGGCGCCTTGGCCCGGGCCTGCTCGAAGAGGTCGCGGACGCGCGCGGCGCCGACGCCGACGAACATCTCGACGAACTCCGAGCCGCTGATCGAGAAGAACGGGACGCTGGCCTCGCCGGCGACGGCCTTCGCGAGCAGCGTCTTGCCGGTGCCGGGCGGGCCCACGAGGAGCACGCCCTTGGGCATGCGCGCGCCGAGCCGGCCGTAGCCCTTGGGGTCCTTCAGGAACGAGACGATCTCCTTCAGCTCCTCCTTGGCCTCGTCCACGCCGGCGACGTCCGCGAAGGTCACCTTGGTGTCGGTCTCCACGTAGACCTTCGCCTTCGACTTGCCGATCGCCATGAGCCCCCCGGCGCCCGGCCCGCCGAGCTGCTTCGCCATCCGTCTGCCGAGGAACATCCAGACCCCGAGGAAGAGCGCGATGGGGAGGACCCAGGACAGGACGAGCGGGACGATCTCGTTCTCGAAGCGGCCGGCGTAGGTGACGCCGTGCGCGTCGAGCTCCTTCGCCATCTCGGGATCGACGCGGACCGTGACGAAGCGGGTCTTCCCGTTCAGCGCCTCCTTGAGGTCGCCGGAGACCTGGTCCTGCGAGACCACCACCTTCGCGACCTTGTTCTCGCGGACGAGCTTCTGGAACTCCGAGTAGGGGAGCGTCGCGACCGCCTGCGAGCGGACCCACCAGTCCTGGAGGAGGAGCACGCCGAAGGCGGCGAGGAGCACGTAGGCGAGGTTGAATCCGGCGGTCTTCCTGTTCATGGAGCACCCGTGCGGCCGGGCAGACCGGCCGCGCAGATGATCCGTAACCACGGCCCGGGCGAACACAAATACGAATTCGCGCAGGATCCGTGAAGAAAAGTGAAGGGACGCCGCACCCCGCGCCGGTGACCCGGCCGCGGGAGCGCGGCGAGCGACCGCTCTCAGCGCTCGAGGACGCCGAGGTCCACGAACGCGCGGTCCTGCATCACCACGAACGGCCGCTCCTCGAAGCGCAGGTTGCCGCGGCCGTCGTGCCGCACGATCTCGAGCTTCCCCATGCCGTAGCCCATCGGGCCCCGTGCGTAGTAGTGCGCGCCGAGCTGGTAAGGGAAGCCGGCCGGCGTCCCGCGGATCGTGAAGCACTCCGGGCCGTACCCGGTGGTCACGTCCGCGTACAGGCGGCCGCCGGAGGCGAGCTCGGGGTTGCCATAGAACGCGCGGGCGCCCGCGCCGTCCACCACGTGGAAGTCCACGTCGTTCGCGTCCGTCTCCCAGGTGAGCACGAACCGGAGCGACGGGCCGTCCTCGCGCGTCCCGCCGGCGGCCGCGAGCCGGGCGGCGATGCCGGCGGCGCGCTTCGGCTCGGCGCGCGACCAGGCCGCCGCGACGAGGCCGAGGTCCTCGGCGAGGATCTGGTGCGCGCCGGCGAACCGGCCCTCCGGGTACTCGCGGGCGAGCCCCGTCGCGAGAGCGTCGAAGGCGCCCGCGAGGTCGCCTGCGCGGAGGAGCGCGAAGCCGAGGAGGCGGTGGCTCGCGGGGTGATCGGGGCGCTGCGCCGCGGCCTTCCGGTAGGTGTCGACCGCCAGGGCGCCGGCGATCGTCATGGGCAGCCGCTCGAGCCGCTCTCCCGCGAAGCGGCGGAGGTCGGCGCGGTTCGGGAAGAGATCGATGAGGGAGCCGTAGGCCCGGGCGGCGCGGCGGAGCTCTCCGGCGCGCTCGCACGCCTCGCCGAGGGCGACCAGGGCGAGGACGTCTCCCGGAGAGGATGCGACCCAGTCCTCCGCCGCCTTCCGTGCGGGGGCGGAGAGGTTCTTCTGCAGGAGCGACATCACCTGTGCGAAGCGGCCGGTGTACGGCGCCACGCCTCCGGCGAACGGACCCGGGTCGGGGTCGCCCGCGATCTCGAGCGCGGCGTCGTTGCGGCGCGCCGACGGCGCGGTCCGGAGCGCGGGCGCCGGCGCGGCGACCGGCGGCGCTCCAGGGGCGAGCGCGCCGGGGCGCGGGAGGGGCTCCGCCGCGACCGCGGGAGCGGCTTCCTTCGCCTCCTCGACCCGGTACGCTTCGTCGCGGGTCGGAGCCGCGCTCGTCATCCGCTCCGCGCTCCGCGGTGCCGCCGCGCTCGCCACGGTGGCTCCCGCACCGGCGGCGGAGGGCGCGGCGACCGGGACCGCGCGGGGATCGGCGCGCAGGTCCGGCGCCGCGTCTCGCTCCACGGCGGCGGCGCCGCGATGCTTCCCCGCGAGCTGGAGCGGGCCCGCGACCGTCCGCCGGTCGAGGAGCGCGAGCCCGCGGTCGCCCACCACGAGCACGTCCGCGAGCGCCCTGCGATCGATCCCGGCGCGCGCGTAGTCGGCCTCCGTCTCGAGCACGAGGAGCGCGGTGAACGGGGACAGCACACGCGCGCCGACCGAGACGTCCACGATGCTCCGGCGGAGCGCCTCCCGCTCCGCGCGCGCCGTCTCGGGCAGCCGGTCGCGGGTGCCGAGCATCGCGGCGATGCGCGCGCGAGCGCTCGCGCGGCCGACGAGCGGCCGCTCCGGCGGGGCGACCTCGACGACGGCGGGGGTGAAGGTGCGGCCGCCGACCGTGAGCCGGACCGGCAGATGCTCCGGGATCGACGCGTACACGAGCACGTCCTCTCCGGCCTGGACGCCGTCGAGGCGTCCGGGCCACACCCAGCGCGCGCCCTCCGCGGCGACCGCGAGGCCGGAGCGGGTCGCCCGCCCGAGGCGGTCGAGCACCTCGGCGGCCGGGGCGGTCCCGTCGATGACCGCGCCGTCGCGGGCCAGGCCGGCGGTGACGATCCGCGCGAGCGAGGCCTCGTCGCGGATCCCGCCCACCGCGACGGCGTCAATCCGCTCCGCGCCGACGTCCCGGAGGGCGAGCGCCGCCCGGGCGAGGGCGACGCCGTCCTCGGGACCCGCGGTGACGACGCCGTCCGTCACGAGCACGACCCGCGTGTACCGCCCCGGCGCGCGGGCGAGCCAGGTGCGCGCGGACCGGAGCGCGCCGGCGAGATCCGAGGCGCCGAGTGCGCCCCGGGCGCGGAGGGACGCGATCCGCTCCGGCGCGAGCCCCGCGACGCGGCCGTCGTGGACGAGCTCGGCGTCCTGGTCGAAGACGGCGAGCGCGAAGGGTGCGTCCGGTCCGGCCGCCGCGCCGAGGCCGCGGGCGAGCCCGGACACGAGGTCGAGCGACGCGCCGAGGCCGAGGGCCCTCGACGCGCTCGTGTCGACGAGGACGACCAGGTTCCGGACCGGGTCCGCCTCCGCCGCGTCGACGGGCCGGACCCGCACGACCGCGAGGTCGCCGGCGCGGAGCCCCGCGACGCGGCGCGCGGGGCGGAGCGCGAGATCGCCGGTCGGCGCGAAGGCGGTCTCGTGCCGCTCGAGCACGCGCGGCGCTCCGGAGGTCTCGTCGATCACCCGGACGTCGAGCCGCCCGAGCCGCGGGAGCCCCGCGAGCGGCAGCACGAACGGCGACCCGGCGCCGGCGAGCTCCTGCGACCAGGAGACGACGAGCTCCTTCGTCCCGCGCGCCGGGATCGGGAACACCCGCGCGGAGAAGGCGTTCCCGGGCGCCTGCTCGAGCAGCGCCGGATCCTGCCGCCGGTGGAGGAAGTCCTCGTAGGCGCGCCGCGCCGCCTGCAGCTCCACCACCTCGCCCTCCTGCCACGCCGCCCCCGTCCACATCGCGAACCGGGAGAGGCTCGCGCCGCGCGGGAGCGTGATCCGGAACTGTCCCTCGAGCACCCGGTCCTCCGGGTTGCGGAAGGTGAGGTGCAGCTCGGTGAACGCGAGCGGGTCGTTCACGACGGCGCGCGCGTCGACCGCCTCGAGGACGAGGCCGGTGCCGTCGGACGCGGTGAGCGCGAGGGGCGCGTCGGCCTTCGCGGCCGGGAGCTGGATGAGGGCGTCGCCGACCGGCGCCCGAGAGCCCGGGTCCGAGAGCTCCCCCCGCGCACCATCGCCGACCGCCGCGCGCGAGCCCGCCACCGCTGGATCCCCCCTCTCCCCCCGCGCGCCATCGCCGACCGCCGCGCGCGAGCCCGCCACCGCCGGATCCTCCCTCTCCCCCCGCGCACCATCGCCGACCGATGCGCGAGCGCCTGCCTCCGCCGGATCCTCCCTCTCCCCCCGCGCGCCGTCGGTTCCCGCGTCGCTCGTGCGCGGGGGGAGAGGGCCGGGGTGAGGGGGGCTCACGACAGCGCGCGACGGATCGGCCACGGCGATCCGCGCGCCGATCACGACCGGCACGGCGACGACGGCGGCGACGAGGAGCAACGACGAGAGCGGTGCGCGCACGGGACACCTCGGCGAGAGGGAGGGGCGGCGAGAGGCCGCCCGCCGATGACGAACGCGCCACCCCGGAAAAGGATCTGTTGCCCCGCCCGTTGCCGTTTCCGCGCCCCGCGCCTAAGAACCTCCGCGTGAACGTCGCCCACGTGTTCCGTCCGCCCCGCGCCCCCACGCCTCGCCCGCCGCTGCTGGTCCTGCTCCACGGGATCGGCGCCGACGAGCTCGATCCGCGCCTCGCGGTCGCGTCGCTGCGGGCGCCGTACGAGGCCGAGCCGATGGGCCACGCCTGGTACGCGGTGGACTGGCGGACGACGCCGCCGACCGGAGACTTCGAGCAGGCGGAGGAGAGCCGCGCCGCGCTCGTCGCGCTCCTCCCCGCGCTCGCCCGGGAGCACGGCACGGATCCCGCGCGCACCTTCCTCCTCGGCTTCAGCCAGGGCGCGATCCTGTCGCTCGCCGTCGCCCTGACCGCTCCCGGCCTCGTTCGCGGGATCGTCCTCCACTCGGGCCGCGTGCTGCCCGGCCTCGCGGCCCGCGTCCCGCCCGCCGCGGCGCTCGCGGGCCTCGATGCGCTCGTGCTCCACGGCACGCAGGACGACGTGATCCCCGTCCGGCGCGGCCGGGAGATCCGCGACCTGCTCGGGCCGCTCCTCGGCGCGCGCCTCGAGTACCGGGAGCACGACGCCGGCCACGGGGTGACCGCGGCGACGCTCGCGGACGTCCGGCGCTGGCTCGCGGCGCGGCTCGGGTGAGGCGCCCTCCGGCGGCGTGCGTCACCCCTGCTTCGGGGGCCGGAACGCCTCGTTCGAGAGGAGCGTCCGGAGCTCCTCCCGGATCGGGGCCGGCACCGACCCGTCCTCGCGCCAGAGCCGGACGTAGTCCTCCGCCAGCACGTGCGTCGCGTAGAAGGACGCGAGGGACCAGCCTGCCGTCGCGTACAGCACGCCGCGCGCGAGTGGATCGGCCGCCTCCTTCCGCCCCGGCGTCGCCTGCGCCGTCCGCAACGCGGAGTAGTCGTCGCGGTAGCGGAGCAGGTCGACGATGGCGCGGATGGGCTCGGGGCGGCCGGTCGCCATGAACCACGCCCAGGCGAGGTCCATCCGGGCCGTGGTCTCGTCGAGGCGGGCCGCGGTCGCCTCGAGGGCGAGCGGGTCGGGGCGGATCGAGAGCGCCTCGGCGCGGGTCGTCCACTCCGGCCCGAGCGTCGCCGCGAGCGCCCTCGCGTCGAGGCCCGCCCAGCGCAGGGCGACGACGCCCATCGCGCGGGTCGGCTCGTCAGCGTCGCGCAGGCCGGCGGCGAACGTCGGCGCTGCGGCGGGCGCGGCCGCGAGGGCATACGCCGGGAACCCGGCGCGGATGTACGGGTGCGCCGCCCAGGCCGCGCTCTTGCGCAGCAGGGCGGCGAGGTGCTGCGGCTCCGGGCGGAGCGCGTACTGGTTCAGCCACAACTGGGCGGTCCGATCGTCGGTGAACGGCGTCGCGGCGGCCGCGTCCGCCCAGGGCTCGAGCGTCGCCGTCGCGGGCAGGATCGTCGCGGGACTCCCGTCCTCGAGGATCGCTTTGCCCTCCACCGTCACGGGCGGTCGGCGCCGTCACCTCCGGCGCGATCCAGTCCGGGAGCATCACCGCGATCCCCATCGACGCCGCGAGCGCCGACGCCGGCCTGGCGTGCTCGCCGGGAACCCTGACCCACTGGCCGGCGACGCTTCGCATCGTCCGCGGCACGATCCACCGGACCACCGCGGGCCGCACGGTGCCGAGGTCGACCACCTGCGCGCCGCACCGGATGCGGAGGGCGAACCGGAGGCCGAGGAGGTAGTCGCGGGCGTCGTCCCCGGTCGCGCGCACCGTGATCGCGATGCGCTGGCCGGGCACGAGCGCGCTCCGGTCGATCGGCGCGGACACCATCGCGCCGAGGTGCGGCCACGCGGTCCGGATCGGCTCGTCCGCGACGAGGTGGATGCTCGCGAGGAGGGCCGTCGGCTGCCCCGTCCGCGCCGGCCGCGAAGGGCCACCACCGGTCGCGCAGCCGAGGGTCGTCACGGCGATGGCGACGGCCCGCAGGATCGTTCCGCTCCGCATGTCCCCTCCTCGGCCACGGCGAGCGCTCGCCCGCCTCGCTTCGAGCAGACCACGGGGGCGGCTCCAAGTCACCGGGCCCGACGCCCCGACGCCCTCCCGGTCGCTCTCGGCTACACTGCCCCGCGATGGCCCGCATCCTCGTCGCCGACGACCACGACGCCCTCCGCGAGGGCATGGCCCTCTCCCTCACCCGGCTCGGCCACGAGGTCCAGGCGGTCAAGGGCGGGGCGGAGGCGATCGCTGCGTACCGCAAGCGCCCGGCGGACGTGGTCGTGACGGACCTCCGGATGATCCCGGTGGACGGGATCGAGGTGGTCCGCCGCCTCCGGGCCGAGTACCCCGACGCCACCGTCCTCGTCGTCTCGGCCCACGGCACCATCGCGATCGCCGTCGAGGCGATGCGCGAGGGCGCCATCGACTTCCTCGAGAAGCCGTTCAGCCCCGACGTGCTCCGGGCGCGGGTCGAGAAGGCCATCGAGATCGCCCGCGAGCGGCGGGGCGCCGAGACCGCCCGCGCCCGCGCCGCGGCGCTCGACGAGGACCGCGCGCGCGAGCACGATCCGCACGGCCTCGTCGGTCGGTCGGAGCCGATGCGGCGCGTGCACGAGCAGATCCGGAAGGTCGCCGCGACCGACGCGACCGTGCTCGTCCTCGGCGAGTCCGGCACCGGCAAGGAGCTCGTCGCGCGCGCCGTGCACGACCAGGGGACGCGGCGCGCGAAGCCGTTCGTGTCCATCTCCTGCGCGGCGATCCCCGAGGGCCTCCTCGAGTCCGAGCTGTTCGGCCACGAGAAGGGCGCGTTCACCGGCGCGATCCGGCGGAAGCTCGGGCGGTTCGAGCTGGCGCACGAGGGGACGCTCTTCCTCGACGAGGTCGGCGAGATCCCGCCGTCCGTCCAGGTGAAGCTCCTCCGCGTCCTGCAGGAGCGCCGCTTCGAGCGCGTCGGCGGCGAGGAGCCGATCGAGGTCGACGTCCGGGTGATCTCCGCGACGAACCGCGACCTGGCGGCGATGGTCGCGGCCGGCCGCTTCCGCGAGGACCTCTACTACCGCCTGAACGTGGTCCCCATCACGCTCCCGCCGCTCCGCGATCGCCCCGGCGACGTGGAGGAGCTGGCCCGCTTCTTCGTCGCGCGCGCGGCGCCGCGGATCGGGCGGAAGGTCTCCGGCGTCGCGCCGGAGGCGCTCGAGATCCTCGGCCGCCACCGCTGGCCCGGCAACGTCCGCGAGCTCGAGAACGTCGTCGAGCAGGCGCTCGTCTTCGCCGAGGGCGACGTGATCCGCCCGGAGGACCTGCCGGAGGGCCTCCGCCGCGCGCCGGCGCAACCGGCGCTCCCGGTGCCGACCGGCGACCGGAGCCTCCCGGAGATCCTCGAGGAGCTCGAGAAGGCCCTCATCCTCGGCGCCTACGAGCGCGCGCGCGGCGTGAAGGCGGAGACCGCACGGCTCCTCGGCATCAAGCCGTCCGCGCTCTACTACAAGCTCGAGAAGTACGGGATCGTGAAGCCCGGCGAGCGCGGCGAGGACGGACCGTGAAGGCCGTCGCGCTCGCGCTGTTCCTCGCGGGCGGCGCCCCGGCGCGCCCGCCGCTCGAGTGCCCCGCCGGCACCGAGCGCCGCGGCGCCGCTCCGACGGACGGGTACGAGGAGTGGTGCGAGGGGAAGAACCCGTACGGTCAGGGGTGGCGGCACGGGCCCGCGCGGACGTACTACGACGATGGCGGCCTCTGGGTCGAGGAGCGGTTCCGGGAGGGCGAGCGCGACGGACCGTTCGTCGAGTACCATCGGAACGGGCGGAAGGCGCGCGAGGGCGCGTTCTCGCGGGGACGGAAGGTCGGCCGGTGGACGATCTCGTCCGAGTCGGGCCAGGTCGAGGAGAGCTCGGACTGGCGAGACGGCGTGCCGGACGGCCCCTTCGCGGCGTTCTGGCCGGACGGCACCCGGAAGACGGACGGCCGGTACTGCGGCGGCGTCCAGTGCGGACGCTGGCGCACGTTCGACGCCGCCGGGCGGGAGCTCGGGAGCGTCGACTACGGGGAGCAGTCGAGCACGCCGTAACGGGGTGGGGGCCGGCGCAGCAAGGGTGGGGCCCCGACGGCTCTGCCGGCGGGGCGGGGGCGCAGCCCCGGTATCCGATGACGCACCGCGCGGCTCGAATTTCCGAGGGCGGAGCGCAAGAACTCGACGACGGCGTCGTGGCGGCGAAGCGGAAGGGCCCGGGAACTGCGGAATTCCCGGCGGGCACGGAGGTTGCTCATCAGCGGGGTTACCGATGTGGATCACCGGCCTCACGCTCGTCCTCGCCCTCGGGGCGGACCCCGGTCTCGACACCGCCCGCGCCGAGCTGTCCGACGTCGCGGTCCGGATCGAGCAGCTCAAGGTGGAGCACCTGCACGGGCGCGACGTCGGGCGGGAGCTCGAACGCCTGCTGGTCCGCGCCCAGGAGCTCGCCGTCGAGATCGACCGCCGCACCGCCGCCGTGCCCGCGCCGGGCGCCGTCGCGCCGAGCGCAGAGGAGCTCCGCGAGCGCGCCGACGCCCTCCACGACGAGGCCGACCGCCTCGCGGGCGCGCTCACCGATCTCGACGTCCGGATCGCGGCCCTCCGCCGCGCGACCGCGCCCTCCACCGGGAGGTCGATCGCCGCCGTCGCGACCGTGCGGCGCGCGTCGGTCTCCGGCGCCGCGGCCCGGTCCGTCGCGCCGCCGAGCGCGGGGCCGTCGCTCGAGGAGACCCGCCTCCGCCAGCTGCTCGCCGACCGCGACGCGCTCGCCGCGCGCCTCGCGCACGTCCGCGCCGCGGCGGCCGCCGTGGAGGCGGACGCACGGGCGGCGGAGCAGTGACGGGCGGTCCCCGGGAGCGGCGCCACTTCCGTTCACCGTGAGCGTCGCGCCCTGCGGGAGTACGCGGCTTCCGTTCGCCCTGAGCGCGGCGCCATGCGCCTCCGCGCCCGCTGCGCGGGCGCTACGCTCAGCACGAACGGACGGGAATCAGGCCGCGCGGTCCGCGGTGTCGACGCGACACCTCGCGACAGCGTGAAGGCGCTGGCGGAGCACCGTCACGCTCGAGAAAGCGTTGCTGACGCTACGTCGCCTTCCCGGCGCTGCGCCGCGCGGCCCGCTCGGCCTCGATGAACGCGTCGAACTGCGCGGACGGGACGGGCACCGCGAGCCAGGTCGCGACGAGCTCGCCGTCGCCCAGCTGGATCGCCTGCTCCGCGCCGGGCGTGAGCGAGATCTTCCCCTTCGCCGAGACGGCGCGCTCCGGGATCCAGAGCTCGTAGTCGAGCGCGATCTCGCCCGAGGGCTCCCGCTCCGCCTCGACCCGGAAGGTGAGCCGCACCTCGTCCGGCCGCGCGGGATCGTGGAGCACGAGCTCGGCGGACTTCCCCGCGGGGCAGATGAGGCGGGGACGCGCCACGACCTGCCCGTACGGATCCGTGAGCTGGAGCGCCACGAGCTGGCCGGCGCTGCCGGTCTCGCGCTCCGCCTTTGCCGCCTCGACCGCCCGGTGCGTACGGACCGCGACCTCCGCGGACGCGCCCCCGATGGCGAAGGCGCCGAGGAGGAGAAGTGCGATCCGGACGATCTTTGCGGCGCGTGCGTACATGGCGGGTCGGCTGTGCAACGGGCGTGCCCCCGTGCGGACAGCGGGAATACGGGTGATTACCGGATCGTTGTGGTCGGCGCCACCCCCGTAGGACGTGGCTTTCCGTGGACACCTGCTCGGAAATCCGTGGGACGAACGAGCGGCCGAGCGCGATCAGTTTGCGCGCCAGAGCTCGCCGTCGAGCCGCGCCCGCCCTTCGGCCTGCAGCTTGAGGAGCACCGCAAGGCAGCTCCGTGCCGCGATCGGGTGAGCGACGGGCGGCGTGTCGGCGTAGGCCCGCGCCGTGATCTCCGCGAGCGGCGCGGGATCCGCGAGCGCCGCGAGGACGAGCGCCTCGCGCTCTCGACGGTGCGCACGGTATGCGGCGAGCCGGCCGGGCGCGTCCGGCACCGGCGGCCCGTGGGCCGGATAGAGCGTCCGTGGCCCGAGCGCCGCCACGCGGGCGAGCTGGCGCTCGTACTCCGCCATGTCGCCCTCGGGCGGGTCGATCACGATCGTCGACAGCGTCGAGACGAGATCCCCGCACAGCAGCGCGCCCGTGTCCTCGTCGAGGAAGGCGAGGTGCTCGGGTGCGTGGCCGGGCGTCTCGAGGACGCGGAACCTCCCGCCGAGCCGCTCGCCCTCCCGGAGCGGCGCGAGCTCGACGCCCGGGAGGCGGGGCGCGGCGCGCGGGTGGGCGCGGACCGGCAGCCGGTGCCGCGCCGCGAGCGCGGCGACCGCGCCGGTGTGATCCGGGTGCGTGTGGGTGAGCCAGATCGCGGTGGGCGGGCGCCCCTCCGCCGCGAGCCCGTCCACGACGGCGAACAGGAGCGCCTGCTCCCGCGGGTCCGGCGCGCCGGGATCCACCACCGCGAGCCCGCCCTGGTCCGGGACGAGCCAGCAGTTCGTGTGCGTCGCGGGCGGGAGCGTCGGCGTCCGGAGCGCGGCCAGGAAGAACCCCTCCTGGAACTCGATCCGGTGGGCGACGAAGCCGTCGCGGTGCGGCGGGTCGCGGAGCGCGGCGAGGTCGATGGGCCCCTGGCGCGCGAGCGTCCGGAGCGCGTTCAGGTTCGGCGGGTGGAGGAGCATCTCCCCGCGCGCCCAGGCGGCGAGCGCGTCGGCCGCGGGCCGGAGGGAGCCGTCGGCGAGCTCGCCGGGCCAGATCTCGGCGACCTCGCTCCCGGGCAGCGCGGCGAGGAAGAGGCGCGCGTCGTAGCGGAGCGGGAGGTGCTCGGGCGTGATCCAGCGGCCCGCCGGCACGAGGTCGCGCGCGTCGAGGGCGAGCCCGTGCGCCACGAGGAACGCGCCGAACGAGAGCGCTCCGTCGAGGAGGGCGCGGCGCGCGGCGATCCGCTCCGCGAGCCCGACGCGCTCACGGCCGCGGGCGAGCAGCACGCCCGTCTCCTCGAACAGCTCCCGCATGGCGCAGGCGACGAGCGCGGCGTCGGGGCCGACGGCGCCCCCCACCGGCAGGGCGAGGTCCTCGGGATCGAGCCGGCCGCCCGGGAACGCGTGCCAGCCCCCCGCGAACCGGAGGTCCTTCCCGCGGCGGACCAGGACGACCTCGCGGCCGCGCGGCCCTTCCCGGTGGAGGATCACCGCCGTCGCGACGACCGGCTCCGACGGCGGCGGCGCGGGCGGGAGCGGTCCCTGGAACAGGTGCGACACGCGCTAGATCCGGACCAGCTCCCGCTGGATCTTGCCGAAGACCTTCGGGCCGTCCGCGGCGAGGAACACGTCGATCTCGCTCCGGACGCCGAGCCCCTCCTCGGGCAGGTAGATGCCGGGCTCGATGGAGAAGGCGAGCCCCGGCACGAGCCGGCGCGTGTCGTGCGTCTCGAGGTCGTCCAGGTTCGCGCCGTCGCCGTGCACGCGCGTGTCGATGGAGTGGCCGGTGCGGTGCACGAACCGCTCGCCGTACCCGTGGCTCGCGATGAAGTCCCGCACCGCGCGGTCCACCTGCCAGCCCTCGAGCACCTCACCGGCGCGGGCCGCCCGCTCGACCGTGGCGAGCCCTACGTCGCGGGCGCCGGTCGTCACCCGGAAGATCTCCTGGAGCTTCGGCGGCGGGTCGTCGCCGCAGAAGCCGACCCAGGTGATGTCGGCGTACACGTCCCGCGGTCCCGTCGCGCGGGCCCAGAGGTCGATGAGCACGAGGTCGCCGCGCCGGATCGGCGTCGGCGTCGCGTCGGAGGGCTCGTAGTGGGGATCGCCGGCGTGGCCGTTCACCGCCACGATGGGCGGGTGGTCGGCCTCGAGGCCGTCCGCCGCGAAGCGCTCCATCAGGAACCGCTGCACGTCGGTCTCGAGGATCGTCTCGCCCCGCCGCTGCGCCTCGCCGATGCGGGCGAACGCCGCGTCCTTCGCGGCGTCGATGCCGGCGAGCGCGCGGCGGTGGCTCTCCACCTGCTCGGCGTCCCACCGGCAGAGGAAGAGCTGCACGAGCTCCGCGGACGAGACCACGTCGACGCCGTACGTCCGGACGAGCTCGAGCGTCCCCGCGTCCACGCGCGAGAGGTACGGGATCGCGCCCTCAGGGCAGTACTCCATCGCGATCCGCGCCCGCGGCCGGAGGCGCCCGAGCAGCGACCCGAGCTCGGCGCGCAGCGACTGCCACGACGCGTAGCGCCGCCGTTCCCCCGGGACGTCCTTCGGGAACGAGCCGATCTCGATGGCGTGCACGAGCGCGACCGGCACGCCGGAGCGCGGCACGAGGTAGAACCAGCGCCGGGTGAGCATGTGGCCGGCGAGGCCGAGCGCGTTCACCGCGGTGGGGTTCTGGCCGTGGAAGTCGTAGAGCAGCCAGGCGTCGAGGTCCTGCTCGGCGAGCGCGCGCTGGAGAGCCGGGATGTCCATGGGTCGAAGGTATAACGCCGGGGCCGTTCCCGTGGCCGTGACCGTGAGCGTGCCCGCCCCCGTGCCCGCCTCCCGCCTCCCGTGGCCCCTGGCCCGTGCACCGTCTCCCGTGCCCGACCCGAGTCGGCAGGCGGGTCACGGACGAGGGGCCACGGGCCACGGGAGTGGGGTCACGGCCACGGAGAAGCCGGGCACGTGTACGGGCACGGGCACGGGCACGATGGCCGTTCTAGATGGGGACCCGGTACCGGTTCGCCGGCCCGCGCTCGGACGGGTGCGTGATCTCGTGGAGCCGGATCGAGTTCGTGTGCCCCGGTACGCCGAGGGGCGAGCCGTGCACGAGGACCACCCGGTCGCCGGGCTTCACCGCGCCCTCGTCGAGGAGCCGATCCGCGACCAGCTCCGCCATCAGGTCCGCGTTCTTCACCGGCTCCATCACCTTCGGGACGACGCCCCAGTAGAGCGCGAGCCGCCGGCGGATGGCCTGGTCCGGGGAGAACGCGATGATCGGGACGTGGGGCCGGAACTGCGCGAGGAGCCGCGCGGTCTCACCACGGAGCGTGAAGCAGCAGATCGCCACCGCGCGCGACACCGCGGCGGCCTCGCACGCCGCGGCGGCGATGACCTCGTTGAACGGGGCGACCCCGTCCCCGTCGACCAGCAGCCGCGCCGGGAGCCCGACGTGGCGCGGCCGCACCCCGTCCTCCGCCTCGCGCACGATCCGGTCCATCATCTGCACGGCGAGGAGCGGGTACCGGCCGCTCGCCGTCTCGCCGGAGAGCATGACCGCGTCGGCGCCGTCCCAGATGCCGTTCGCGACGTCGGACGCCTCCGCGCGCGTCGGGCGAGGGTGCTCGATCATCGAGTTCAGCATCTGCGTCGCCACGATCACCGGCTTCCCGGCGGCGTTCGCCTTCTCGCAGATCTTCTTCTGCAGCCCGGGCACGCGCTCGGGGAGGATCTCGACGCCGAGGTCCCCGCGCGCGACCATCACGCCGTCGGCGGCGGCGATGATCGCGTCGATGTTGTCGATCGCCTCCGGCTTCTCGATCTTCGCGATGATGGGGACGATCCGGCCGGCGCGCTCCATCTCCGCGCGGCAGAGCCCGATGTCCGCGGGCGTCCGCACGAACGAGAGCCCGACGAAGTCGACGCCGTGCGAGATGCCGAAGGCGACGTCGGCCCGGTCCTTCTCCGAGAGGGCCTCCGCCCGGAGCGCGACGCCGGGGAGGTTGATGCCCTTGTGCTCGCCGAGGATCCCGCCCTCCACCACCTCGGTCCGGACGCGGACCCCGTCGGTGGAGAGGACGCGGAACTCGAGGAGGCCGTCGTCGACGAGCAGCCGGTCGCCGGGCCGGACGTCCTCCGCGAGGTGCGGGTAGGTCGTCGACACGAGCTTCTCGTCGCCCTCGACCTCTCCCTCGGTGGTGATGACGAGCTCGCTGCCGGAGTCGACGCGGACGCCCGCCTTCCCGGCCTTGAGCGGCCCGGTACGGATCTTCGGGCCCTGGAGGTCCTGGAGGACGGCGATCGCCTTCCCGAGGTGGCGGGAGGCCGCCCGGATCTTGTCGAGCATCCGGGCGTGGTCCTCGTGACGGCCGTGGGAGAAGTTCAGGCGAGCGACGTCGACCCCGAGGTCGAGCAGCTTCTCGAGCACCGCCGGATCACTGGAGGCGGGGCCGAGCGTCGCGACGATCTTGGCACGGCGCATGGTCACCTTGTTTAACGCCAGGCGGCGATCTGCGTCCACGACTCCGACTGGCCGGAGCACCTGCCCCGGCGCTGGTAGGACAGGACGTGGAGGACGTGGAGCGGGTCCGGCCGGGATCCGACGACCATGTCGGCCTGCTCCCCGCGCTGGAGGGCGACGGTCCGGTCGGCGAGCTGGATCGAGAGCGACGCGAGGTACACCGGGCCGCAGCGCGCGGGCTCGTAGTCGCGGAAATCGACGACGAGCTCCATGAACGGGATGTCCTCGTTCCCGATCACCGGCTCGAGCGAGAACGGCACCCCCGGCGCGCCGCTCGGGAGCGGCGTGCTCGACTCCCCGAGCATGAACTCGTAGGTCGGCGCGGCGGGCTGGGTCGCGATCCGGAACCCGGAGATCGGCATCGGCGCATCCCCCGACGGCGTGAGCTGCCCCGGGTCCACGAACACGTCCACGAGCACCTGCTCCCCGGTGAGGCGGGCCGGGAACGCCAGCTCCGGCGCGACGGTCCGGTCGAACCGGAGCCGGACCCGCCCGACGGTGGCGTCGTCGATCTCGAAGGTGGTGTCGTCGATGCGCGTCCCGGTCCCCCCGACGCGGACGATGGTCGCCGGCGTCGTGATCCCGTCGGCGAGCGACCTCCCCGTCGAGACCACCACCGCCTCGAGCCGGAACGGCGTCGCCGGGATGTCACGCGTCGTGCAGGCGGTCGCCGCGAGCGCGGCCGCGACGAGCGCCCCGCGCGCCGCGCGGGTCGCGGGCCCGGAAGGCGACCGACGCTCAGAGCACGATGCCGGCACGGAGCCTCCACTGCCCGATCCCGGAGTGGCCGGGCCGTGCCCACACGTACGCCTCCGCGCCGAAGACGTACCTCCGCCAGGCAGTCTCGACGCCCGCCCCGAGCTGCTCCTGACCGAGGAAGCTCGGCCGCCCGGGGACGTCGCTCCCCTTCTCGCCGATCAGCCCGAAGCGGCCGTACACCGTCACGGGGTCGATGGTCGTGCCGAAGATGACGTCGCCCCGGATCTGCGTCAGCGTCTCGCTGCCGATGCTCATCGGGATGAAGATCTGCCCCGCGGTCCCCTCGATGGAGAGCCGGAACGCGCCCCCCGTGATCGGCGTGAGGCGGACGCCGAAGTGGACGCCGGTGTTCGAGTCGAACCCGCGGTACAGCAGCATCGTGTCGGCGGAGAGGATGAGGCCGACGAGGCTCGTGATGCCGAGGTCGAGGCGCAACCCGCTCCAGAGCCACCCGACATCCATGGAGACGACGGGCGTCCCGCTGGGCGCGGGTCCGAGCGCGAGGGAGTGCACGGGCTCTTCCGGCTCGAAGTCGGGATCGCGGGGCGTCGCGGCCAGGGCGCCGGACGGCGAGACCGCGAGCACGGCCAGGATGAGGGCGACGGCCCGCACGGAGCGAGCAGCGTAGCGCAGCGGTCGACCGCGGCCCACGCTTCGCGGCGCTCCCCGTCGGGTCGAGGGCGGCGCGTTGCCGCCCCGAGTCCCGGCGAGGTACGGTCGCGCGCGATGAAGCTCCCGCGGGCCTTCTATGCGCGAGACACCCGGACCGTCGCGCGCGAGCTGCTCGGGAAGGTCCTCGTGCACCAGGACGGCGGCGTGAGGCGCGCCGCCCGGATCGTCGAGACCGAGGCGTACCACGGGCCGGAGGATCGGGCGTCGCACGCGCGCGCCGGGCCGACGCCGCGCGCCGCGATCATGTTCGGGCCGCCGGGGTTCGCGTACGTCTACCTGATCTACGGCACTAGCCACTGCATGAACGTGGTGACCGGCCCGGAGGGCTTCCCGTCGGCGGTGCTGCTGCGGGCCGCCGAGCCGGTCGAGCGCTGCCTTCACTCGACGCGGGGCCCGGGGAACCTCTGCCGCGCCCTCGGCATCCGGCGCGAGCACGACAACGGCCGCGATCTGGCGGGGGACGACCTCTTCGTCGAGGACGCGCCGCCGCCCCCCGAGCGGATCCTCGCGGCACCCCGCGTGAACGTGCACTACGCGGGTGAGTGGGCGGAGCGGCCGTGGCGGTTCGCGCTCGCCGGCAGCCCGTGGGTGAGCAAGCCGGCGCCGATCCCGCCGAAGCGCCGCGGCCGCTAGTCCTGCCACTCCTCGTCGCCGCCGACCTGCGCGCGCTGCCTGAACTGGCCCTTCATGAGGCGGCCGTCGCGCGCGTCGAGGAGCAGGGTCGCGCGGTCGCGGCCGCGGAGGTCGAGGTGCCACCGGCCCGCCCCGTCGAGGTGGGCCCGGTGCACGGTCTCCACCGAGAGGCCGCGGTCGCGACAGATCTCGAACGCGATGTCGATGGCCTGCCGCTCGGCGATGTACGCGCGCGGCGCCGGCCGCGGGGGCGGCGCCGGGGACTCCGCGGGAGCGGGAGGCGGCACCGGCGCGGGGTATGGCCGCACGTAGGTGACGCAGCCTCCGAGGAGGAGGAGGCCCGCCAGGGCGGGTGCTCTCATGCCGCGGAACTTATGCTATCTGGGCGCCGTGCTCCACCTCGCGGGCCAGGACAGCCGGGGCCTCGCCCGGAAGGCAGGCATCTCGCTCGACGATGCCCGCCGGATCACCGGCGCGGTGATCGGCCGGGGCGGCTCCCTTCGCGAGGCGCGCAACGTCCGGCGCGAGGTGCTCGACAGGGTGGCCGCCCAGACGACCCCCGGCGAGCTCACCCGGATCGAGGCCGTCGACGCGCAGGACGGCTTCCGCAAGTACCTCCTCGCGCTGCCCGACGGCGCGCGGATCGAGGCGGTGCGGATCCCGCTCTACGACACCCACCACGTGGTCTGCGTGTCGTCGCAGGCCGGCTGCGCCCTCGGCTGCACCTTCTGCGCGACCGGCGAGCTCGGCCTCACCCGCTCGCTGCGGAGCTGGGAGATCGTCGCCCAGGTGCTGCACGTCCGCGCCGACTCGACGCGCCCCGTCACCGGCGTCGTGTTCATGGGCCAGGGCGAGCCCTTCCTCAACTACGACGCGGTGCTGGAGGCCGCGTACGCGCTGTGCGACCCCGCCGGCGGCCGGATCGACGCGCGCCGGATCTCCATCTCCACCGCGGGCGTGGTGCCGATGATCCGCCGATACACCGCCGAGGGGCACAAGTTCCGGCTCTGCGTGTCGCTCACCGCGGCGATCCCCTGGAAGCGCCGCGCGCTCATGCCCGTCGAGCAGGGCTTCCCGCTGGACGAGCTCGTGGACGCGATCCGCGAGCACGCCGCGGTGCGCGGGCGGGTGACGCTCGAGTACGTGATGATCGCCGGCGTGAACGTCGGGCCGGAGGACGCGGCCGCGCTCGGGCAGCTCCTGTCCGGGATCCCGGTGCGCCTCAACCCCATCTCGGTGAACGACGTCACCGGCCGCTTCCGGCCGCCGACCGAGGCGGAGTGGAACCTCTTCCGCGACGCGCTCGCGCGCGAGCTGCCGGGACAGCCCATCGTCCGCCGCTACTCGGGCGGCCAGGACGAGCACGCCGCCTGCGGGATGCTGGCCTCCCGTGCGCGGGAGCGGTGAGGCGGGTCCCCGCCGCGAGCCCTTCGACTCCGGTCCGCTCTGCGGGCCCCACGCCCAGGGCGGGCGAGCGAAGGGCGCGCCGCGTCTCAGCGCGCCGGCTTCGCTCCCCCGAGGTACCGCACGAAGAACGCCACCGTCCTCCGGTGCGCGTCGAGCACGTTCGCGCGGTGCGTGAACCCGTGGCCCTCGCCGGGGTAGAGCACGTACTCGACGGCGGCGCCGCGGCGGCGGAGCTTCTCCACCACCTCCTCGCTCTCCGCGCGCGGCACGTTCGTGTCGTTCGCGCCCTGCAGCACGAGGAGCGGCGCGCGCACGCGGTCGAGCGCGTGGATCGGCGAGCGCGCGCGGAAGAGGTCGGGCTCGGTCGCCGGCGTCCCCATCTCCGTCTCGTACCAGAGCCCGAAGCGGTCCTTCGTGAGCTCGTAGTCGACGGCCAGGTCCGGCATGCCGAAGAGGTCCACCGCGGCGGCGAACCGGTCCGGCGCGGCGGTGATCGCGCGGAGCGTGAGGTAACCCCCGTAGCTCCCGCCGGTGATCCCGACGCGCGCGCGATCGAGGGTGCCGGAGGCCGCGAGCGCGTCCACCACCGCGAGGAGGTCGCCGAGATCGCCGCCACCCCAGTCCTTGTTGTTCAGGTCCTCGAAGGCGCGGCCATAGCCCGTCGACCCGCGGAAGTTCGGCGCGACGACGACGAAGCCGGCCTCGGCGAGCGCGAGCGGCAGCGGCGCGAACCCGCCGCGCACCTGGCCGGACGGACCGCCGTGGGCGAGGACGACGCACGGCGGCGGCGACCCGAGCAGCGCGGCCGGCGGGGTCCAGAGCCACGCGTCGATCGAGGTCCCGTCGAAGCTCCGGAACGTCCGCATCGCCGCCCGCGGCAGCCGCGACAGGTCGGCGCCGCCCGCCTCGGGCGTGACCACCACCTCGAGCGCGCCGGAGCGCGGATCGATCACGGCGAGGCGCGCCGGCCGGTCCGGCGCCTCGTCGACGAGCGCGATCCGCCGGCCGGCCCGGTCCATCGCGATTGCCGCCGCGCTCACCACGCCGTCGGCGAGGAGCACGCGGGGCGCCGCCGCGAAGGGGTCCGGCCCCGGCGCGAAGGCGAGCTCGCTGCGGCCGTGCACGTTGCGGAGCCACGCGACGGAGCCGTCGTCCGCCGCGGCCGCCCACTCGACGTCCCAGTCGCCGGGGCCGACGAGCCGGGTCGAGCCGTCGCGCGGATCGACGATCGCGAGCTGGAGGAACCCCGCCCCGTTCGTGGCGCGCGCGAGGAAGCGGCCGTCGGGGAGTCCGGCCAGGGGCGCGAGGAGGCCGTCCTCCGACGGCGGCGGGATCACCCGGACCGCGCCCGAGTCGACGTCCACGAGGAGCAGCTCGCCGTGCTGCTCCTCGTCCGGCGTGCGCACCGCCGCGAGGAGCCGGCCGTCCCGCGACCACACCGGCCCGAGCACCGGGACCTCGCCGCGGGTGAGCGCGCGCGGCGCGCCGGCCTCGAGGTCCCGCACGAAGAGGTTCGTCCGGAACGGCCGGTCGCGATCGGCGACGTACGCGACCCGGTGGCCGTCCGGCGAGAGGCGGGGCCGGAGCTCGGCGGCGGGCGTACCGGACGCGCGCGCCGGCGCCGCGCCGGGCCGGACGACGAACAGGTCGTAGCGCTCGTCGCCGCCGTGGTCGGAGCCGAAGACCATCGTGCCGTCCGGGCCGACGTCGGGCGAGGTCACCCGCTCGCCCGCGGTCGTCACCTGCCGCGGCGTCGCGCCGGCCGACGCAGCGACCGTCCAGAGCTCGACGGCCCCGGACCGGCTGCTCGTGAACGCGATCGTTCCGCCGTCCGGCGCCAGGGCGACCTCGGGAAACCGGACCGCGCGCGAGAGCGCCTCGAGCGTGGCGCCGGGAGCAGCGGCGGACGGGCCCGGCGCGTGGGCGCAGGCGAGGAGGAGCGCGGTGGCGACCAGGGCGGAGGCGACCGGGCGGGTGGTCACGACGCCTCCGCGGGCTACCCGCCGGCCATCACCATCAGGCCGCGCGTGAGGACGAACAGGATCGCCGACACGACCGCGGCGGCCGGGATGGTGAAGATCCACGCCCAGATGATCCGGCCGGCGACCCCCCAGCGGACCGCGCGCGTGCCCTTCGTCGCGCCGACGCCGACGATCGCGCCCGTGATCGTGTGCGTGGTCGACACCGGGATGCCCGCGTGGGCGAGGGCGAGGATCGTGACGCCGCCGCCCGTCTCGGCGCAGAACCCGCCGATGGGCTGGAGCTTCGTCAGGTTGTGGCCCATCGTCCGGACGATCCGCCACCCGCCGAACATGGTCCCGAGCGCGATGGCGGCCTGGCAGAGGAGCACCACCCAGAACGGCACCGGGAAGTGGCCGGGCGTCATCGCGGCGCGGTGCGACCAGACCGTGCCGTACAGGATGATCGTGATGATGCCCATGACCTTCTGGGCGTCGTTCGTGCCGTGGCTGTAGCTGAAGATCGCCGCCGACACGAGCTGGAGGCGGCGGAACCAGTGATCGACGCGCGCGGGCGTCTGCCGCCGGACGATCCACGCGGTGATCACCATCATCGTCGAGCCGAGCACCATGCCGATGAGCGGCGAGAGGACGATGAAGAGGACGATCTTGAGGATGCCGTCCCGGATGAGGCCGGACGGCCCGAGCGCCACGAGGCAGGCGCCGATCATCCCGCCGGCGAGCGCGTGGGACGAGGACGACGGGAGGCCCCACCACCAGGTGAGGAGGTTCCAGACGATGGCGCCGACGAGCGCGGCGAAGATGAAGGCGAGGACGAAGTGCGGTCCGCGCGCCTGGAGCGCCGGGAACTCGACGATCCCCTTCCCCATCGTCGCCGCGACCTTGAGCTCGACGCCCCAGAGCACGGGCGCCGCCGAGACGAAGTTGAAGAACGCAGCCCAGACGACGGCGGTGAGCGGCGAGAGCACCCGCGTCGAGACCACCGTCGCGATGGAGTTCGCCGCGTCGTGGAACCCGTTGATGAAGTCGAAGGCGAGAGCGACGGCGATGAGCGCGACGACGATGAGGATCATGGGCGCGGGGCGGGCCTTCGAGCGGCGGGTTCGCTACGCGTGCTCGAGGACGACGCCCTCGATGACGTTCGCGACGTCCTCGGCGCGATCCGTCGCGTCCTCGATGAGATCGATGATCTCCTTCCACTTCATCACCGTCAGGGGGTCGTTCCCGCGCTTGAAGAGCTTCGCCATCGTCTTGCGCGTGAGCGTGTCCGCCTGGTTCTCGAGGACGTTCATCTCCTTGCACGCCTCGAGGATCGGCCGGGGGTCCTTCTTGAAGTTCCGGAGGAGCTTCACCGCCTCCTCCATCTTCTCGGCCTGGGTGACGAGCACCGCCGCCAGATCGCGGGCCTCGGGGAGCACCGTGTCGATGTCGTAGAGCCCGAGCCGCTCGGCGGCGGCGTCCGCGAGATCGAGCACGTCGTCGATGCGCGAGAGGAGGCGGTGGATCTCGCCGCGGTCGAACGGCGTGATGAACTGCGTGTGGAGCCGCGCGAAGGCCTTGTGGGTGATGTCGTCGGCGCGGTGCTCGACGTCCTTGATCGCCTGGCACTTCCTCGGGACGTCGGTGAAGTCCTCGAGCAGCTTGTGCAGGAGCTTCGACCCCTCCACCACCGTCGCGGCCTGCGCCTCGAAGTCCGAGAAGAAGTCGTCGGACCTGGGCATGAGCTTCTCGAGCATCGTCATTCGCCGTCTCCCTGGTGGGGGGTGTGCGTTCAGGCGCGCGAACCATACCGGTTCCGGCCCGGCAGTCAAACGACTCCGGAGGCCGCGTCTCCCCCTGCGCGACGCGTGTCCGGTTGGGGCTCTTACCGCCCTGAATCGGGTCGTTTCGTAGACATGTCACCGTGATGTGGGACAGTCATCCACTTGTATGGCTTGTCCGCTCGTCGGTGCGACAACCATATTGCCCCGCCCGGGTGAGGGTCCGTGCGACGGCGGACCGTCTCGCTCGTCTGTTCCGCGTCGGGGTACAGACGGATCGTTCCGGAGGACACACCTGCGCATGCGGTTCGGCGCCAAGATCGGGCTCGTGCTCCTCGCGGTGGGCGTCCTGCCCGTCGCGCTGCTCGGCCTCGTCTCCTACACCGTCAGCCGCGACGAGCTGCAGCGGACCGTCGGCCGCATGCAGACGCAGACCGCGGCCGACCTCGCGCTCTACACCGAGCGGTTCGTCTCGACCTCGATCGAGAGCCTCCGCCTCGCGATGGCGCCGGTGCCCTTCGACGAGCTCGCGCCGAGGGAGACGTGGCAGATGCTGTCGATCTCGTATCGGCAGCTGCCCTTCGTCTCGATCCTCGTGCTGGTGAACGATCGCGGCGTGCCCGTCGCGGGGCCCCTGCTCGAGCGCAACCCGGGCGAGGACCCCGCGCTCGCCGGCCGCGATCCCGTCACCGACGCCGACGTGGACGTGTTCTCGCATCAGATCCCGCGCGCGCCGCCGCAGGCGGGCGCGACCGCGCTCGGCGCCCCGTACCGGGGCGCGCACGGATCGGCGCGGATCGCGGTCTCGCTCCGGATCGGCAAGGACCGCACCCTCGCCGCCGAGATCCTGCTGAAGGACGTCGAGGGGCGCCTCGCGGAGCTCTCGAGCGGGGGCGGGCTCGCGTACCTCGTCGACGCGAACGGCGATCCCCTCGCGGCCGGCCGGCCCGTGACGCTCACCGCCGAGGAGCGCTACCTCTCCGAGGTCGGCTTCTCCCGCGACCGCTCCTGGTCGCGGCTCGTGCGACGCGACGACGGCGAGCGGTGGCTCTCCGCGTTCGCGCCCGTGAAGGGGCTGCGCTGGGGCGCCGTCGTCGCGCAGCCGATGGCGGTCGCGTTCAGCGCGGCCGAGCGGCTGCGGTTCTACGTCTGGAGCTGGGCGGCCGTCGCGCTCGTCCTCGCCGTGTCGCTCGGGTTCGTCCTCGCGCGGATGGTGACGCGGCCGGTGGAGCGGCTCTCGCGCGCCGCGGCCGCCATCGCGGCGGGCGACTACGCCGTCCCGGTGGAGGCGACGGGGCAGGACGAGATCGGCGACCTCGGCCGCGCCTTCGCGCTCATGACCGGCGAGGTGCGGCGGCGCGACGAGGAGATCCGGAACTGGAACAGGGAGCTGCAGACGCGCGTCGAGGAGCGCACCGCCGAGCTGAAGACCGCGCAGGACCAGATCCTCCGCACGCGCCGGCTCGCCGCGCTCGGGTCCCTCGGCGCCGGCCTCGCCCACGAGCTCAACAACCCGATGACCGCGGTCACCGGCTACCTCGCGATCCTGAAGAAGCAGCTCCAGGGGACGAGCCACGCGGACATGATCGTCCGCGCGCAGGAGCAGGCGAACCGGGTCGCGCGGGTGGTCGAGGACCTCCGCACCTTCGCCGACCAGGAGCAGGTGGTCCAGGGGCAGCGGTTCCCGCTCTCCCGCCCGGTGCACGCCGCCCTCGCCCTCTACGAGGACCGGCTCCGCGCGGCGGGCATCACCCTCACGACGCGGTTCGAGGACCGGCTGCCCGACGCGCAGGGCGACCCGGTGCAGATCCAGCAGGTCGTGGCGCACCTCGTGGAGAACGCGATCAACGCCATGCCGCACGGCGGCGCGCTCGAGGTGAGCCTCGGCACCGTGGACGGCGAGGCGCTGCGGCTGCGGATCGTGGACACGGGCAAGGGCATCCCCGTGACGATCCGCGAGCGGATCTTCGATCCGTTCTTCACGACGAAGGACTCCGCGGGCCGGGTCGGCCTCGGGCTCTCGGTGTCACACAGCATCGTGGAGGCCCACCACGGCCGGATCGTGGTGGAGAGCGAGGAAGGGGCGGGAGCGGCGGTGACGGTGCTGCTCCCGGCGGCCACGGCCGCGCACCTCGCGTGAGGGGGAGGAAGCGCATGAAGCACTCGCACGACGAGACCTCACCGCCGCCGCTCGAGCTGCTCGACGCCGAGCTCCTCGCGCCCGGGCTCCTGCACGAGCTGCGGCAGCCGCTCATGGGCGCCGACGCCGCGGCCACGCTCCTCGAGCGGGCGGCGGGCGCCGAGCTCGGGCGCCACGAGGAGTGGCAGCTCCTCCGCAAGCAGCTCGCGCGCCTCGCCGAGGTCATGAACGGGTACGAGGCGCTCCTCCGCGCCGACGAGTCCGAGCCCGCGCCCTTCGCGGTGGCGCCCGTGGTGACGCGCGCCGTGGACCTGCTCGCGCACCGCGTCCGTCCCCTGGCGAGACGGTTCGCGTTCAGCTCCGGCGAGGGGCCGCTCGACGGGTTCGGCGCGCCGGGCGCGCTCGTGCACGCGGCGACGAACCTGCTCTCGAACGCGATCGACGCCGTGGAGGCGGTCGACCGCGACGCGCGGGTCGCGGTGCGGGTGCTGCCGGCGGCCGGCCGTCGCGTCGAGGTCCGCATCTCCGACGAGGGCGTCGGGATCCCGGCGGAGGTCCGCGGCCGGATCTTCGAGCCGCGCTTCACGACGAAGTCGCCGGGCAAGGGGACCGGGCTCGGCCTCCACATCGCGCGCCGGCTCATGGGGCGCTTCGGCGGCGAGATCTACCTCGTGGACGAGACCGACCCGGCCCGGCTCTCCTGGGCGGTCACGGAGTTCTGCATCGCCGTCCCGGCGCCGCCGGAGGGAGCGCGCCCATGAAGAGCGTCCTCCAGATCGCGGCGGGGATCGCGGTCGGCACCGGGCTCCTCGCGATCGCCGGCGCGAACCTCCGCCCGCGCGAGAGCGTGGCGGAGCCCGTGGCCCCGACGGCCGTGGCGCAGACGTCGATCGTCACGCCGGCGTCGGTGACGACCGTCGCGCCGGCGACGGCCGCGCCCCCGCCCGTCGCCGCGGAGGCGACGACGTGGCGCGCCCAGGCGCGGCCTCCTGACGCCGTCTCGCCCGGCATGCTCGCGCGCGTCGCGCGCCGCGTGGCGGATCGCGCGCCCGCCGCCTGCGCGCCGCCCCCGGCGAGGGACGCCCCGGCGGCCTCCAGGGCGCCCGCCGCCCCCGCGGCCGCACCGCCGTGCCGTGCGGGAGACCTGATCGAGTCCGTCGAGATCGACTGGCATGGATCGCCGTCGAGCCCGTGAGCGCCTGGGCGCCCTGGCCCTCGTCGCCGCCGCGCTCGCGGCGGCGGCTCCCCGCGTGCGCGCGGCGGACGCGCCGCCCGTCGCGTCCGGCGGCGCGCTCCGGATCGCGGCGGACCCGCCCCGGCTCGTGCTCGGGCGCGACGGCGGCGCCGAGCTGCGGATCGCCGCGCCGGCCGACGTCGAGGAGGTCACGCTCACCGCGAGTGCGGGGCGGATCGAGGCGCTGCGCCGGCTGCCCGGCGGCGGGTTCGCCGCCCGGTACCGCGCGCCGTCGGACCGGATCCCGCAGGTGGCGATCGTCTGCGCCGTCGGGCGCGGCGCGCGCGGCGCCGTGGACGGGTGGCTCGCGCTGCCCCTCTCCGGCCAGGGGGACGCGAAGGTGCGCGCCCGCCCGGGCGCGCAGATCGCGCTCCGCGTCGAGGACGAGACGTTCGGCCCCCGGGCGGCGGGCGACGACGGCGTGGCGGTGATCCCGATCGTCGTCCCGCCGGGCGTCCGCGAGGCGCACCACGGCTTCACCGCCGTCGACCTCCACGTCCCGGAGAAGCCGCTCGTGCACGCGGTGCTCGATCGCGTCTCGATCCACGCCGACCGCGCCGAGTCGGTCCGCGTGCTCGCCTACGTCGTCGCGCCGCACGGCGCGGCGCGCCGCGGCGACGTGCCCGTGTTCGAGCCGTCGCGCGGCTCGGTCGCGTACGCGCCGCGCGAGCCGGGCGCGTTCGAGGCGACCTGGACCGTCCCGCCCGGCGCGGCCGGCGAGGATCGCCTGGTGGTCCGGCTCCCCGGGTCGGCGGCGTCGCGCGTCGTGCTCCGGGTCGAGGCCCTGGCCGGGCCGCCCGCCACGGTCGCCGTCGCGTTCGATCGCGACACGTTCACGGCGGGCGCGGCGGACGACGTGAAGGTGGTCGCCCGGGTGCTCGACGCGGCCGGGAACCCCGTGCCGTCCGGGATCGAGCTCGAGGCCGACGCGGGCGAGCTCGGGGAGCGGGTCGAGTCGGCGCCGGGCGTCGTGACGGCCCGTCTCAAGGTCCCGCCGACGTTCGGGCGGAACCGCTCGGTCGCCGTGTCGGCGCGCGCCTCCGCCGCGCGGATCGCCGGGTCGCGCACGCTGCTCCTCGTCCCGGGGCCGCCGGCCGCGGCGCGGATCTCGCCGGACGACGCGGTGCTCGTCGCGGACGGCGAGCGTGAGGCGACCCTCCGGGTGGCGGTCGTCGACCGGTTCGAGAACGCCGTCGCCGGCCCGCCCGAGGTCCACGCCGTCCGGGGCCGCGTCGTCGCGGTCGAGGCGGCAGCGGACGGCGAGTGGATCGTCCGCTACCGCCCGCCGCGCCTGGCCGCCCGGGCGGACGACCAGGTCGTGGCGCGCGTCGGGGACGTCGCGGCGACGTCCGACCTGCTGCTCGTCCCGCCGCGGACCGGGATCGCGCTGTCCGCGTCCGCCGGCGTGTACGGCGACGTTCGCGGGCGGTTCGCGGCGCCTCGCCTCGGCGCCGCGGCCGAGCTCGCGTGGCCGGTCCGGGCGCTCCCCGCGTCCCTCTCCTTCGCGTGGCGCGTGGAGGGAGAGGCGCTCACGGCGGACCGCGACGGCACGCCGGCGCGCGGCCCCCGGCCGGCCGGGAGCGTCGGCGTGGGCGGCGGCGCGCTCCTCGCCGGCGGCGCGCTGCACCAGGACCTCCGCCGCGGCCACCTGTGGGCGAGCGCCACCGTCGGCGCGCTCGTCGCGCGCGCGGACCCCTCCGACGGCGCGCCGTCCTGGGGCGCCGCGCCCGCGGCCCGCCTCGGCGTCGGCTTCGCCCTGCCGATGCGCCACGGTGCGCCCTTCCTCGAGGCGTCGCTCCTCGCCGCCGGCCCCCGGCCCGCGGGCGCGTTCGCCGCGGTGGGCCTCTCCGCCGGCGTCACCTTCGATCTGGGAGGAGTCCCATGGCGACGATCCTCATCGTCGACGACGAGCCCGTGATCCTGGACGTGTTCCGCCGGTTCCTCGAGAGCGAGGGCCGGACGCTCCTCCTCGCCGGCTCGGCGCGGGAGGCGCTGGCGCGCGCCGAGGAGGCGGGCGACATCGACGTCGCGCTCGTGGACAAGAACCTCGGCGACGGCTCGGGGCTCGAGGTGGCGCGCCGCCTCAAGGCCGCGAAGCCGGACGTCGAGGTGATCCTCGTCACCGGCTACGCGTCCCTCGACTCCGCGATCCAGGCGGTCCAGATCGGCGCCTACGACTACGTGACGAAGCCCGTCTCGGACTACGACGCCCTGAACCTCAAGGTCGAGAACGCGGTCGAAAAGGTCCGGATGAAGCGGTCCCAGCGGGAGCTCGTGGGACGCCTGGTCGAGAGCGAGGCGCTTCACCGCGGCGTCTTCGAGACGTCGTCCGACGCGATCCTCCTCGTGGACGCGGAGAGCGGTCTCATCGACGACGCGAACCCCGCCGCCGAGCGCCTGTACGGGCGCGACCGCGACGCGCTGCGCCGGCTCCGCTTCGCGGATCTGCTCGACCCGGAGGTCGAGCCGGAGGAGCCGCGCCCCGGCATGCGCTCCGCGCCCGGCCGCCACCGCCGCGCGGACGGCGCCGGGTTCCCGGTCGAGCTCACGGTCGACGAGCTGCGGCTGCACGACCGCGCGTTCCGCGTGGTGTCGGTCCGCGACGTGTCCGAGCGCGAGCGCGCGGAGTCGCAGCGCCGCGAGCTCGAGCAGAACCTCCGGCAGGCGCAGAAGATGGAGGCGGTCGGGCGCCTCGCCGGCGGCGTCGCCCACGACTTCTCGAACGTCCTCGCGGTGATCCTGGGCTACTCGGAGCTCCTCATGCGCGACCTGCCCGAGGGCGACGCCCGCGTGCGCGAGAGCGCCGAGGGGATCGTCGAGGCGGCCCACCGCGCGGTCGGGGTCACCCGCCAGCTCCTCACGCTCTCGCGCAAGAAGCTCCTCCGTCCGGAGGTGCTCTCCATCAACAAGGTGGTCGCCGATCTCGGAAAGCTCCTCTCCCGCGCCATCGGCGAGCGCATCGAGCTCTCGACGCGTCTCCAGGACGGCATCTGGCCGGTCCTCGCCGACGCCGACCAGCTCGCGCAGGTCCTGATCAACCTCGCGGTGAACGCCCGCGACGCGATGCCGGCCGGCGGCCCGCTCTCCATCGCCACCGCGAACGTCGACCTCGCGGAGCCGCCGCGCGATCTACCCCTCGCGGCGGGCCGGTACGTGACGCTCACCGTGAAGGACGGCGGCTGCGGCATGGACGAGGACGTCCGGAGCCGCATCTTCGAGCCGTTCTTCACGACGAAGGAGACCGGCACCGGGCTCGGCCTCGCGACGGTGTACGGCATCGTCCGGCAGGCCGGTGGCGCGATCCGGGTCGAGTCACGGCCCGGCGAGGGCTCCGCGTTCACCGTGTTCCTGCCCATGGCGCAGGAGCGCGGCGATCGCGTGGTGGTCCAGGTCGCCGCCTCCGCCCCGCGCGGCCTCGGCGAGACCGTGGTCGTGGCGGAGGACGAGGACGCCCTGCGGACGCTCCTCGGCCGCGTGCTCGCCGGCTCGGGGTATCACGTCATCGCGGGGCGGAACGGCGCGGAGGCGCTCGAGGCGGCACGCAAGCGCGGCGGACGGGTCGACCTCCTCCTCGCCGACCTCGTGATGCCCCGGATGAGCGGGGCGGAGCTCGCCGAGGCGCTCTCCGGGGATCAGCCCGGGATGAAGGTCCTCTTCATGACCGGCCACACCGACGACGCGCTGGTGCAGGACCGCCTCGTCGACGGCGACGTGGAGCTCATCCAGAAGCCGTTCACGAGCGAGGCGCTCCTCGGGCACCTCCGCCGCCTGCTCGGTCCCGCCAAGGCGACGGCGTAGCCGCCGGCGCGCCCGGCCGTCCGCCCACCGCGCTCCGGCCGGGCGGCGGACCGGCCGCGGTCCGGGTGGGGCCTCGGGCCGCTGCGGGCTGGCGCGCGCGCTGCACGGGCGGCACGCCTGCCCGCATGCGAGTCGCCGATCCCGCGCCGATGCTCGACCTCAGCGGGGCGTGCTGCCCGGCCATCGGGCACCCCCGCCCGGAAGGCGGGCTGCGCTCCGGCGCGGGGCGGATCGCGACGGCGCGGGTGGACGGCGCCAGCGCGCTCGTCGCCTGCGCGGCGGCGAGCCCGCTCCAGCTCCTCTCGCCGTCGCCCCGCGGGCGCGTCGCCTGGGTGATCTCGGCGAGCCACGGCGGCGGTCTCGTCGCCGGCGACGACGTCTCGCTCGACCTCGACGTCGGTGCGGGGTCGACCGCGCTCCTCTCCACCCAGGCCGGGACGAAGGTGTACCGGTCCGGCGGCGCGGTCGCCGCGCAGCGTCTCCACGCTCGGGTCGCGGAGGGCGCCGTCCTCGCCGTCCTCCCGCAGCCGGTGAGCTGCTTCGCCGGCGCGCGCTTCGAGCAGGAGCAGCGCTTCGCGCTCGCGCCCGGCTCGAGCCTCCTGTGGCTCGACGCCCTCGTCGCCGGCCGCGCCGCCCGGGGGGAACGCTGGGCGTTCGCGGCGTACCGCTCGCGCGTGGAGGTCGCGGTGGCGGGCCGCCCGGTGCTCGCGGACGCGCTCCGCCTCGTCGCGGGCGAGGGGCCGCCCCTCGGCGAGCGCCTCGAGGGGATCGACCTCCTCGCGACCGCCGTCGCCCTCGGGCCGGCCGTCGCGCGCCACGCCCGCGCCCTCCTCGACCGGCTCGCGGACGCGCCCGCGGATCGCGACGCGCCCGTCCTCGCGGCGGCGAGCCCGCTCGCCGGCGGCGGGGTCCTCCTGCGCGTGGCGAGCCGGACCGTCGAGGCGGGGCTCGTCTTCCTCCGCGAGCGGCTCGCGTTCGTCGCGGACGTCGCCGGCGCGGACCCGTTCGCCCGAATCCCCTGAGACCCCGGAGGCTAGACGCATGCACCTCGGCCCACGCGAGATCGACAAGCTCATCCTCCACCAGGCCGGCGTCCTCGCGCAGAAGCGGCTCGCGCGGGGGCTCCGCCTGAACCAGCCCGAGGCGGTCGCGCTCGTGGCGACGCAGCTCCTCGAGCTCGTGCGGGACGGCCGTCGCGTGGCCGAGCTGATGGACCTCGGCCGGCGGATGCTCGGGCGCCGGCAGGTGCTGCCCGGCGTCCCGGAGCTGGTCGCCGAGGTGCAGGTCGAGGGGACGTTCCCGGACGGCACGAAGCTCGTCACCGTCCACCACCCGATCGCCGCCGAGCACGGCGACCTCGCCCTCGCGCTGTACGGGTCGTTCCTGCCGGTCCCGCCGCTCTCGCTGTTCGCGGAGCCGGCGGAGCCCGCCGGGGCGGAGGAGGCGATCCCGGGCGAGGTCCTCCCCGCGCCGGGCGAGATCGTGCTCAACGCGGGGCGCGAGGCGATCCGGCTCGCGGTCACCAACCTCGCCGACCGCCCGGTGCAGGTGGGGAGTCACTACCACTTCGCGGAGGCCAACCCGCTCCTCCGGTTCGACCGCGCCCGCGCCTACGGCCGCCGCCTCGACGTTCCGGCCGGGATGGCGGTCCGCTTCGAGCCCGGCGAGACGCGCACGGTGGAGCTGGTCGAGATCGCCGGCCGCCGGATCGTGAAGGGCGGCAACGCCCTCGCGACCGGCCCCGTGGCCGAGGAGGGGCGGGCGCGCGCCGTGGCGGAGGCGGAGCGGCGGGGCTTCGGGCACGAGGAGGAGGGGCGATGACGCGGCGGATGGACCGGCGGCAGTACGCGCAGGTGTACGGGCCGACCACGGGCGATCGCGTCCGGCTCGGCGACACGTCGCTCCTGCTCGAGGTGGAGCGCGATCTCACCGTGTACGGGGACGAGTGCGTGTTCGGCGGCGGCAAGGTCCTGCGCGACGGGATGGGGCAGGCGGCAGGCGCCCCCGCCGGCGAGGTGCTCGACCTCGTCGTCACGAACGCGCTCGTGCTCGACCACTCGGGGGTCACGAAGGCGGACGTGGGCGTCCGGAACGGCCGCATCGTCGCCCTCGGGAAGGCCGGCAACCCCGACGCGATGGCGGGAGTGACGCCCGGCATGACGATCGGGCCCGGCACCGAGTGCATCGCCGGCGAGGGGCTCATCCTCACCGCGGGCGGCATCGACACGCACATCCACTTCGTCTCGCCGCAGCAGGCGCACGAGGCGATCGCGAGCGGCGTCACGACGCTCCTCGGCGGCGGCACCGGCCCGGCGACGGGGACGAACGCGACCACCTGCACCCCGGGCGCGCGGCACGTGGGGCTCATGCTGCAGGCCACCGACGCGCTGCCGGTGAACATCGGGCTGCTCGGGAAGGGGAACGCCGCGTCGCCGGAGGGGCTGGCGGAGCAGATCCGGGCCGGCGCGGTGGGCCTCAAGCTCCACGAGGACTGGGGCACCACGCCCGCCGCCATCGACACCTGCCTCCGGATCGCCGACCAGCTCGACGTCCAGGTCGCGATCCACACCGACACGCTCAACGAGTCCGGCTGCGCGGAGCACTCCATCGCGGCGTTCGCGGGCCGCACCATCCACACGTTCCACACCGAGGGCGCGGGCGGCGGGCACGCGCCGGACATCATCCGCGTCTGCGGCGAGCCGAACGTCCTCCCGTCCTCGACGAACCCCACCCGGCCGTTCACCGTGAACACCGTCGACGAGCACCTCGACATGCTCGTGGTCTGCCACCACCTCGACCCGTCCCTCCCCGAGGACCTCGCCTTCGCGGAGAGCCGGATCCGCGGCGAGACCATCGCGGCCGAGGACATCCTCCACGACCTCGGCGCGATCTCCATGATGAGCTCGGACTCGCAGGCGATGGGGCGCGTCGGCGAGGTGATCACCCGCACCTGGCAGACCGCCGACAAGATGCGGCGCCAGCGCGGGCGGCTCCCCGAGGAGCGCGGCGAGAACGACAACCTCCGCATCCGGCGCTACGTCGCGAAGTACACGATCAACCCGGCGATCACCCACGGCCTCTCGGAGGAGGTGGGCTCGGTCGAGCCCGGGAAGCTCGCGGACCTCGTGCTCTGGCGCCCCGCGTTCTTCGGGGCGAAGCCCGAGCTCGTCCTGAAGGGCGGCCTCATCGCCTGGGCGCAGATGGGGGATCCGAACGCCTCGATCCCCACCCCGCAGCCGGTCCTGTCGCGGCCGATGTTCGGGGCGTTCGGCCGCGCCGTCGGCGCGACCAGCGTCGCGTTCGTCTCGCGCGCCGCCCTCGAGGACGGCGCGGTCCACGGCTACGGCCTCGCGAAGCGGCTCGTCCCCGTGCACGGCTGCCGCCACCTCGGCAAGAAGGACATGAGGCTCAACGACGCGCTGCCGCGGATGGAGGTCGACCCGGAGACCTACGAGGTGCGCGCCGACGGCGTGCTCCTCCGCTGCGAGCCGGCCGCGCGCCTCCCGCTCGCGCAGCGCTACTTCCTCTTCTGACGACGACCTCCCGATGACGCCCTGGCTCGCGTTCCAGCTCGCGGACTCCGCCCTCCCCACCGGCGGCTTCGCCCACTCGGGCGGGCTCGAGGCGGCGGTGCAGCTCGGCCGCTGCCGCGGCGCGGCGGGCCTCGAGCGCTTCGTCGAGGAGGCGCTCTGGCAGGCGGGGTCGCTCGCGGTCCCGTTCGTGCTCGCCGCCGCGCGCGCGCCGGAGCGGCTCGCCGACCTCGACGCCCGCTGCGACGCCGCCACGCCGGGGCACGTCGCGAACCGCGCGAGCCGCGCGCAGGGGCGGGCGCTGCTCCGGGCGGCCCGCGCGTTCGGCCCGGCCGCTGGCGCGCTCGAGGACGAGGTCCGGCGGGCCGGCCTCGCCGGGCACCTCGCCCCGATCTCCGGCGCGCTCCTCGCGGCGCTCGGCGCGGCCGCGGATCACGCCGCCCGGCTCCACCTCTTCGTCGTGGCGCGCGGCGTCGTCTCCGCGGGCGTGCGGCTCGGCCTGGTCGGCCCGCTCGAGGCGCAGGCCGCGCTCCTCCGCGCCGGCGCGGTCGCGGAGGCGGTCCTCGCAGCCACCGCGGGGCGCGCGCCCGAGGACGCCGCCGCCACCTCGCCGCTCCTCGACCTCCTGCAGTCGCACCAGGACCGCCTCTACTCGAGGCTCTTCCAGAGCTGACCATGACCTCGCTCTCGCTCCACTCCGGCCACGACCACGCCCCCGGGCCGGGCGCGTTCCTCGATCGCGATCCGCCCCGCCCGCGCGGCGACCTCCGCCGGCGCGCCTTCACCGTCGGCGTCGGGGGGCCGGTCGGGAGCGGCAAGACCGCGCTCGTGCTCGCGCTCTGCCGCATGCTCCGGGACGCGCACTCGCTCGCGGTCGTGACGAACGACATCTTCACCCGCGAGGACGCCGAGTTCCTGGTCAGGAACCAGGCGCTCCCCGCCGAGCGGATCCGCGCGGTCGAGACCGGCGGGTGCCCGCACGCGGCGATCCGGGAGGACGTCACCGCGAACCTGCTCGCCCTGGAGGAGCTGACGCAGGCGCACGACCCGGAGCTCCTCTTCTGCGAGTCGGGCGGCGACAACCTCGCCGCCCACTTCAGCCGCGAGCTCGCCGACTACACGATCTACGTGATCGACGTCGCCGGCGGGGACAAGGTGCCGCGGAAGGGTGGTCCCGGCATCACGCAGGCGGATCTCCTGGTGGTGAACAAGACCGATCTCGCCCAGGCGGTGGGCGCCGACCTCGGCGTCATGGCGCGCGACGCCGCCCGGATGCGCGGCGACGGCCCGGTGGTCTTCGCGCAGGTGACCCGCGGCGTGGGCGTCGCGGACATCGCCGCCCACGTGCTGCACGCGTGGCGGCACGCCGTGGGCGTCCCGCATTGACCGCGGCCCGCGCCGCTACAGCGACGCCGGATCGCCTTCCGGGGTGACGCCCTGCCGCGACGAGCGCTCGCGCCAGGAGCGGCCGAGCGGGCGGTGCATGGGCTTCCGGCTGCCGCTGCGCATCTTCGCCACTTCGCGCTGCACGAGGCGCTTCAGCCGCTCGCTGGCGTCCAGCAGCGCCTTGTACAGGTCCTTCTCCACGCTCGCGACGTTCAGCGTCTTCGCGCCGGGGATCCGGAACGAGAGCCGGCACTCCTGGTCGACGCCGCCCCGCTTCGGTCGCGTGTCTCCGAGGAAGACGGTCAGCGCCGCCGCGGAGTCGTCGAAGACGCGGGCGAGCGGCCGGGTGACGTGCTTGTCGAGGAACTTCGGGAGCTCCGGCGGGAGCGACAGGTGATGCGCGCGGATGACGAGCTTCATGCCCCGAATCTGCCCACGGGTCGGATGACGGGCGCGGGCAGGGCGCGATCCGGCCCGTCCGGCTACACTCAGGCGCCGGGCCTCCGGCATCAGGCCTCGGGCTCGTGAGACCGACGGAGCGGCGCTTCACCTGGGGCCTGCGGTTGCCGTGGCCCGAGGCCTTGCCGTCACCCCATGACCGACCGCCTCTACCACGCCGATCCCGACCTCCTCGCCTTCGACGCGACCGTGCTCGCGACCCGCGTGCACGGCGGCCGCCCGGCCGCCGTCCTCGACCGGACCGCGTTCTATCCCGAGGGCGGCGGCCAGCCCGCCGACCGCGGGCGGCTCGGCGGGGTCGCGGTCGTCGACGTCCAGGAGGTCGGGGACGAGATCCTGCACTTCACCGAGGGCCCGCCGCCGTCGGGGCACGTCCGGGGCGAGGTGGACGCGGCGCGGCGGCTCGATCACGTGCAGCAGCACCACGGGCAGCACCTCCTCTCGGCCGCCTTCGAGGGCCGCGCCGGCGCGCGGACGCTGTCGTTCCACCTCGGCGCGGACACCTGCACCCTCGACCTCGACGCGCCGCCCGCGGCGCTCGGGCCCGAGGTCCTCCGCGCCGTGGAGTCGGCCGCGAACGCCTTCGTGTTCCGCGACCTGCCGGTGGTCGCGCGAGACCTCTCGCCGGACGAGCTCGCGCGGCTGCCGCTCCGGAAGGAGCCGGCGAAGGGATCGAGGGTCGTGGTGGTGGGCGAGCCCGGCCCCGGCGGCGGCCTGCCCGCGACCGACGCGCTCGTCGACGCGTCGCCGTGCGGCGGCACGCACCCGCGCCGCACCGGCGTGGTGGGCGCCATCGCGGTGCTCCGCGTCCAGAAGTGGGGCGCGGGGACCCGCGTCGAGTTCCTCTGCGGCGGCCGGGTGGTCCGCGCCCTCGCGGAGGCGAGCGCGCGGCTCCAGGCAGCGGCGGACGCCTTCCGGTGCGCGAGCGCCGAGGTGCCCGCGGCGGCGGCCCGCACGGTGGAGGAGGCCGCGGTCCGGCGGAAGGATCAGGAGAAGCTCGTCGCTGCGCTCGCGGACGCCGAGGCGGCGAGGCTCGCGGCGCGGGAGGGCGCCATCGCGGGGATGCTCGCGCCGCCCGTCCCGGGCGCCGCGGCGTGGGCGCGGGCGGTGGCGCAGGCGCTCGCGGTGCGCGGTCGGGTCGCCTGCCTCGGCGCAGTCGAGGACGGCCGGGTCCACCTCGCGTTCGCGAGGCCGCGCGGCGCGGACGGGCCGCACATGGGCGAGCGGCTCCGGGCGGCGGCAGCGTCCCTCGGCGGGAAAGGCGGCGGCGCGCCGGACTTCGCCCAGGGCAGCGCGCCGGCCGCGGACGGGCTCGAGGCGGTGCTCGAGAGCGCGGCGCGGCTCGGGTGACGAGGGGAGCGTTCGGGGCCCGCACGGGCCACGGGCCACGGGAAGCGGGTCACGGGCACGGAGGAGCCGGGCACGTGTACGGGCACGGTCACGGAACGGACGGACGAAGACGGCTACCGTTCCCGGAGCCGCACGAGCGTCGCCCCCCAGCCCCCGGCGTCCTCGCCGGCGGGCCCGTGCCACAGGACGCGCGGATCGCGGGCGAGGAGCGCCTCGACGGTGCGCCGGAGCGCGCCCGTCCCCTTCCCGTGGACGATCCGGAGCTCGAGGAGGCCGGCGTCGCGGCACGCGCCGATCCACTCCGGCACGAGGTCGCCGACCTCCGACGGCCGGAACGCGTGGAGGTCGAGCGTCCCGTCGATGGGGAGCGGCACGGGCGCGTCGAGGTCGTCGTCCGGACGCGGCGGCTCGTCGGGAGGGTTCGCCATCTCCGCGGATGATAGTGTCCCCGCATGCGCCTCGCCTGCGCCCTCGCGCTCGCCCTCACCGTCTCCGCCGCCCGCGCCGAGGAGCCGATCCCGCTCCGGTACGACCTGTCCGTCGACGTGCCCGTCACCGCCGCCACGTTCGCGTTCTGGGGCGGCACGGAGCTCCTGAAGGATCGGCTCGCCCCGGCCCAGTGCCGGTTCTGCGGCACGAACGCCCTCGACGCGGGCGCGCGCGACCTCCTCCTCGCGTCGAACGTGAACGTGCCGCGCCGTGCCTCCGACGTGCTCGCGTTCGCGGTCTTCCCCGCCGGCGTGGCCGCGCACCAGCTGCTCGCGGCGCGGGCGGCAGGCGACGTCGGCGCGGGCGGCCGGGATCTCCTCTTCATCGCGGAGGCCGCCGGGATCGCCGGCTCCCTGAACCAGATCGTGAAGTTCGCCGTGGGGCGGCAGCGGCCGTTCGTGCACTACGGGAACGGCACGAGCCCGGACCGGGTGCCGGAGTCCGACGACAACCTGTCCTTCTACTCGGGCCACACCTCGCTGACGTTCTCGCTCGCCGCCGCGGCGGGGACGGTGTCGACCCTCCGTGGCTACCGGAGCGCGCCGTGGGTCTGGGGCGTCGGGATGACGCTCGCGACCGCGGTCGGGTACCTCCGCATCGCGGGCGACAAGCACTACCTCACCGACGTGCTCACGGGCGCCGTGGTCGGCGGCGGGATCGGCGTGGCGGTGCCGCTCTGGCTGCACGGTCGCGAGGACCGCCCGCCGCAGCCGGGCGCTTCCGCGCGGAGTGCGCAGGTCGTGCCGCTGCCGCTCGGGGTGCTCGTCCTCTTCTAGCGGGCTCGAGGGCGCGCTAGGAGAGCTCCGCCAGCCGCCGCGCGAGCACGGAGCGGATGGCGTCGAGCTCGAACGGCTTGTCCACGCACAGCACCGGCTCGCGCTCGAGGAACGCGCGCGCGGCGGGCGTGAACGCACCGCCGGTGAGGAAGATCATGCGGCGCGCGAGGCGCGGGTCGCGCTCCTCGAGGGCCCGGTAGAGCTCCATCCCGCTCATCTCCGGCATCAGGAGATCGGACAGCACCAGATCGAAGACCGCGCCGCCCGCGATGCGGTCGAGCGCGGCGCGGGCCGAGGAGACGACCGTCACGTCGTGCTCGGCCTGGAGCGTCCGCTCGAGCACCGTGCCGACCAGCGGCTCGTCGTCCACCACGAGGATCCGCCCGCGCGCCCGGGCGGGCGCCGCGGGCGGCAGGGCGGCCGCCGGGATCGAGGCATGGGCCACGGGGAGCGTGACGCGGAGCACGGTGCCGCGCGTCGCGCGCAGCACGGCGATGTCGCCGCCGAGTCCCGTCACGATGCTGTGGCAGATCGAGAGCCCGAGGCCGGTGCCGACGCCCGGCGGCTTCGTCGTGAAGAACGGATCGAAGACGCGCGGCAGGTGCTCGGGCGAGATCCCGCAGCCGGAGTCGCGGACCTCGACGACGACCCGCCCGCCCTCGGCGCGCGCGGCGATCGCGATCTCGTTCTCGTCCGCGTGGCCCTCGGGGATGGCCTGGGCGGCGTTCACGAGCAGGTTCAGGAACACCTGCCCGAGCCGCGCCTCGCTCCCGCGCACCGGCGGGACCGGCGGGACGTCGCGCACGAGCCGCGCGCGGTGGCGGATCTCGTTCCAGGCCATGCTCACGCACGAGTCGAGGACCGGGCGGAGCTCGACGGGCCCGGCCTGCTCCTCGTCGCCCCGCGAGAACGTCCTGAGGTCGCGGATGATGACGCGCATCCGCTCCGCGCCGGCGCGGGCGTCGCGGGTCGCCTCCTGGAGCTGGACCGCGAGGTCCGCGTCCTCCGGCGAGACGCCCTGCGTGCGTGCGAGCAGCTCGCCGGCGCGGCCGAGCCGCTCCGCGAGGAAGGCCAGGTTCGCGTTCACGTAGGCGAGCGGGTTGTTGAGCTCGTGCGCGACCCCCGCCGCGAGGGTCCCGACGGAGACGAGCCGGTCGGCGAGGGCGAGGCGGGCGTGGAGCTGCTTGCGCTCGGTGACGTCGCGCATCACCGCGAGGTGCCGGCCCGGGTGGACCCCCGGCACGAGCGCGAGCTCCACCGACCGCGCGCGTCCGCCGGGGAGCGCGACCTCGGCCTCCTCGAGCGGCGAGCGCCCGAGCGCGCCCGCCCGGAGCCGGTCCCGCGCGGCGGGCGCGATGGCGTCGAGCCGGGCGCCGAGCAGCGCGGCGCGGGGCGCGTCGAGGAGGGCGGTGGCCGCCGCGTTCGCGTCCCGGATCACCCCGGCATCGTCGACGAGCAGCATCGCGTCGAGCGCCGCCTCGAACACCGCCCGCGCCTCGCGCTCGCGGTCGAGGACCTCCTCCTCCGCCCTGCGCCGGACGAGCGCCGACGCGAGGATGCTCGCCGCCGTCTCGAGGAACCGGATCTCGTCGGGGGAGAAGTTGCGCGCCTGCCGCGCGTAGGCGCCGACGAGGGCTCCGCGATGGAGGCCGGGCAGCGTCACCTCCGCGGCGGAGGCGAAGCCGAGCGAGGATGCGAGCGACGGGCCGGGGGCCGCGACGTCCGTCTCCGGGCGCCCCACACCCGCGGCGGCGCGGACGACGAGCCGCCCGCCCCGGTCCTCGGCGAGCAGCGCCGCGTCCACCCCGAGCACCTCGACCGCCGTCGCGCACGCGGCCTGGAGGAGCGGCTCCATCTCCTCCGTGTTCATGGCGAGCTCGCCGAGCGCGACCAGCGCCGCCTCCTGCCGGGCGCGGTCGCGCAGCGCGACCGCGGCGCGGCGCGGCTCGACGACGGGCTCGACCCCGGCGCCGGGGCCGTCCGCCGCTTCGTCCGGCGAGGGGTGCGGTGGCATGCGCGCCTCTCCTGCACGATCCGTTCGCCGGGGGCGGCCCGGCGCGCCGGCGCACCCGCTGGAGATCAGGGGGATCGCTCGCCCGCGTTCCCCCGGGCGCCGGGGGTTTCGCGAGACCCGGGGTCCCGCCCGCGCCCGCCGCCACGATCAGCCGGCGCGATCCGGGCGCGTGGAGCCGAGGAGCTCGAGGACCCGCTCCGCGGGCCGGGCGAGCACGCCGCGCCCGCCGGCGAGCAGGATGGGTCGGTCCAGGATCCGCGGGTGGGCCGCGATCGCGCGGACCAGCTCGGGCACGGGCGTCCGCGGCGAGAGCCGGAGCGCCTGATACTCGTCCTCGTCCGTTCGCACCACGTCGTGCGCGGCGACGCCGAGCGCGGCGAGGAGCGCCTCGATCTCGGCCGCCGTGGGCGGGTCCTCGAGGTGCCGGCGCACGACCGGCTCGACGCCACGGTCCCGCAGGAGCTCGAGCGCGCGCCGCGACGTGGCGCAGCGCGCGTCGAACCAGAGGACGTACTCGATCGGCATCGCGGGGGGCACTATAGGAGAGCCCTGGACCTTTCGCACCACATCGACCGGCTGGCCGGGCTGCTCGCCGCGGAGCGCGACGAGGAGCGGGCGCGCTTCGCGGAGGCAAAGGGCCGGCTGTCGCTCGCGGAGCGCGAGGCGCGCGGGCTCGCGGTCGCCGACGTGGAGGCCGTCGAGGAGGGCGCCCTCGCCGGGCGGACCCTGGTCACGTTCTCGCGCGGCGGCCGGCCGCTCCCTGGCGGCCGGATCGGCGCGGGCGGCCTCGTGTCGGTGACGCTCCGCCGCGAGCTCCGGCCGGACGCGCCCACCGGCGTCGTCGCGCGCCGGACCCGGACGCAGATAGCGGTCGCCTTCGACGAGCCGCCGCCGGACTGGGCGACCGACGGGCGCGTCGTCCTCGAGCTCGAGCCGTCGCCGGTGACGTGGGAGCGGCTCGCGTCCGGTCTCGCGCGCCTCCGGGAGGATCGCGGCGGGAAGCGCTGGCACGGCCCGCTCTCGGGCGCGCCGCTGCGCTTCCTCGCGCGGCCGCGCGGGCCCGACCTCGGGGCGGCGCTGAACGCCGAGCAGCGCGCCGCGCTCGAGCTCGCCGACCGCGCCGAGGACCTCGCCCTCGTCCACGGTCCGCCGGGCACCGGGAAGACCACCGTGCTCGTGGAGGTGATCCGCCGCGCGGCGGCCCGCGGCGAGAAGGTGCTCGCGGCGGCGCCCTCGAACCTCGCCGTCGACAACCTCGTCGAGCGGCTCGCGGCCGCGGGGCTCTCCTGCGTGCGCGTCGGGCACCCGGCGCGCGTGCTCCCGGCGGTCCTCGCCCACACGCTCGAGGCGCGGGTGGCGGATCACGAGGCGGCGCGCATCGCGAAGGGGCTCGTCGAGGAGGCGCTCGCCCTCCGCCGCGAGGCGCGCAAGCGCAAGGCGCGCCGCGGCCCGGGGCGGTTCAGCGAGTCGCGCGGGAAGGAGCGGGATGCCCGCGCGCTCCTCGCCGAGGCGCGCACGCTCGAGGCGCGCGCGGAGGCCGAGGTGCTCGATCGCGCCGACGTGGTCCTCGCGACGCTCACGTCGCTCGACGCGCCGGCGCTCGCGGCGCGCCGCTTCGCGGTCGCGGTCGTCGACGAGGCGACCCAGGCGGTCGAGCCCGCGACGGTGCTCGCGCTGCTCCGGGCGGAGCGCGCCGTGCTCGCCGGGGATCACCTGCAGCTCCCGCCCACCGTCCTCTCCGCGGCGGCGCAGGCGGGCGGCCTCGGCGTGTCGCTCTTCGAGCGGCTCGTCGCCGCTCACGGCGACTCGGTGAAGGTGACGCTCGCCGAGCAGCACCGGATGAACGAGGCGATCATGGCGTTCCCCTCCGCGGCGGTGTACGGCGGCGCGCTCCGCGCACACCCCGCGGTCGCGGCCCGCGCCATCGACGCCGCGCCGCTCGAGGTCGTCGACACCGCGGGCCGCGGCTTCGAGGAGGAGACGCCCGAGGGCTCGGACTCGAAGCAGAACGCCGGGGAGGCGGACCTCGCCGCCTCGGAGGTGGAGCGGGTCCTCGCCGCCGGCGTTCCCCCGGAAGAGGTGGCCGTCATCGCCGCATACGACGCCCAGGTGCAGCGCATCCGGGAGCGGCTCGCCGACTGGCTCGATCGCGGCCTGGAGGTCGACACGGTCGACGGCTTCCAGGGCCGGGAGAAGGAGGCAGTGATCGTCTCGCTCGTCCGGTCGAACGATCGCGGCGAGGTGGGCTTCCTCGCGGACGTGCGCCGCATGAACGTCGCGCTGACGCGGGCGCGATCGAAGCTCGTGGTGGTGGGGGACGGTGCGACCGTGTCGCGCCACCCCTTCTACGAGCGGTTCTTTCGCCATGCCCAGGACGTGGGCGCCTGGCGGAGCGCCTGGGAGCGGGAGACCGGGGCAGCAGGCGGACGCTGAGCACGATCTCATCCCTCCGGGGTGGATCCGATGTGCGCGCGGCCATCTGCCGGGTCGCGCGGCGCGGCGGCCGGAACGTCGTAAGATGGCCCGGTCTCTGGGGGGCAGAGATGCACGGTGGTCCGGGAAGTGCGCGGTCGGCCGAGGCCGGCGCCCGAGGTGAGGTGAACGTCATCACTTTCGGTGATGACGAGCGCGAGCTCCTGCACGCCGTGTTCGACGCGTCCGCCGTCGGCCTCGCCCTCGTCGCCGGCGAGGACCTCCGGTACGTCAAGGTGAACCCCGCGTATCGCGCCCTGACGGCCGCACCCGAGGTGGACCCCGTCGGCCGGACCTTCGCCGAGGTCTGGTCCGTGCCCGCCGCGTGCCTCCGCGACCTCGAGCGCGCCGCCTCGACGGGCGGCGTCACCCGGATCGAGGACTGCCCCGTGCCCTTCGGAGGCGGGACGCGGTGGTTCTCGTACCACGCGCGGCCGCTCCGCTACGCCGGCCAGCCGGCGCTGCTCCTCGAGGTGACCGAGACGACCTCCTTCGTCCTCGCGCGGCAGAGCGCCGAGGCCGGGCTCGACCACGCGCTGCGACGCGCCGCCGAGCTCGACGCGGTGATCGACGCCATCGCCGACGGGTTCGTCCTGTACGGTCCGGGCGGCAAGGTGCTCCGGTACAACCTCCCCGCCGCGCGGATGGTCGAGGCGAGCGGGCTCGATCCCCACGACGCGTTCGCGATGCCGTCGCCCGCGGCGGTCGCGTTCACCTCCGCGGACGGGCGGCCGCTCGCGCCGGAGGACGGCCCGGTCACGCGCGCCCTCGCCGGGGAGACCGTGGTGGGCGCACACCTTCACGTCGCGCCGGCGGTCGGCGAGGACCACTGGATCGTCGTGAGCGCGGCCCCGGTCCGCGGCACCGACGGGAGGGTCGCCGGCGCCGTCGCGACCTTCTCGGACGAGACCGCCATGCACGTGCTCGAGGAGGCGCGCGACGATCTCGTGCGGATGATCAGCCACGACCTCCGGACGCCGCTGAACGCCGTCTACACGCAGGCCCACCTCCTCCGCCGGGCGCCCCACGATCCCTCGAAGGTGACCGATCGGGCGCGCTCCATCGTCCGGAGCTGCGAGCGGATGAGCGCGATGATCCACGACCTCGTGGACACGACGCTCCTCGAGGCGGGACAGCTCCACCTCTCGCCGGTGCCGATCGAGCTCGAGGCGCTCGTGCCGGAGCTCATCGAGCGGCTCCGCGGCGGGCTCGACGTCGATCGCGTCGCGGTCGCGGTCGCGCCCGACCTGCCGCGGGTGAGCGCGGATCCGCCGCGCCTCGAGCGGATCGTGACGAACCTGGTCTCGAACGCGCTCAAGTACTCGCCCGGGCAGACGCCGGTGACGCTCGAGGTCGTGGCCGATGCCGGCGGGGTGCGCATCGCCGTGTCGGACCGCGGCGTCGGGATCGCGCCGGAGGACCAGGCCCACCTCTTCGAGCGGTACTTCCGCGCGCGCGGGAGCCGCCGGCCGGAGGGGCTCGGCCTCGGCCTGTACATCACGCGGCTCCTCGTGGAGGCGCACCAGGGCCGGATCGAGGTCGAGAGCGCGCTCGGGCGGGGCAGCACCTTCCGCGTGTTCCTCCCCGCTGCGCCCCCGGAGAGCGCCTCACCGGCGTGATGCCCCGGCAAGCACCGTTCGCGGTGAGCTCGTCGAGCCGCGAACGGTAGCGGCAGGGTCGCCCTTCGACGGGCTCGGGGGCGGACGGAAAGCGCTCGCCCTGGCGCGCGGGCGGCGCCCCGCCTAGAGTCCGGCGGGTGATCCGCAGCACCTTCCGGCTCGCCCCCGGCGTCGGCCCGTGGCTCGAGTCCAGGCTCTGGAACGCGGGCGTCCGCCGATGGGCCGACCTGCCCGGCGCGCCGGACGACGCCCTCTCGCCGCGGCTGCGCCCCAGGCTCGCGACGGCGGTGGCGCGCGCGGAGGAGGCGCTCGCCGCGGGCGACGCGGAGGCGCTCGCGGCGATGATCCCCCGCGTCGAGCGCTGGCGCCTCTACGCCGCCTTCGCGGCCGACGCGGCGTTCCTCGACGTGGAGTGCGACGGCGACGACCTCACCTGTGTCGGCGTCCTCGACCGGCGCGGGCCGCGGCTCTTCCTCGCCGGCCGCGACCTCGACGCGTTCCCGGAGGCGGCCGCCGGCTGGAAGCTGCTCGTCACCTACAACGGGCTCGCCTTCGACGTGCCCGCCCTCCGCCGCGCCTTCCCGGGCTGGCGGCCCCCGCGCGCGCACGTGGATCTGTGCCACCTCTGGCGCCGGCTCGGGCACGCGGGCGGGCTCAAGCTCCTCGAGGAGGAGACCGGTGTCGGCCGCCCGGAGCACCTCCGCGGCGTCACCGGCCGCGACGCGGTGCGGCTGTGGCGGGCGCACCTCGAGGGCGACGGGGACGCGCTCCGGCTCTTCGCGGAGTACAACCTGCACGACGCCGTGAACCTGCGGACCCTCATGGACCTCGCCTACAACCGGATGATCGAGCGCCTCCGGCTGCCCGCCGCGCCGGTGCCGGTCTCCGAGCGCGGCGACGTCCGCTATGACATGACGAAGCTCCTGCTCGCCCTATGAGCCGCTTCCGCCGGGCCCTCGCCATCCTCGCGCTCGTCGCCTTCTCCATGCTCGCCACTGCGTTCGCCCAGCGCCGCGCCTCCGACGGCAAGTTCGTGAACCTGGACGGCTCGCGGCCGCAGCCGCTCGGCGCGGTCCTGCGCTGGGCGGTCTGGGACAAGCTCACCGGCAAGCGGCGAACCTCGCCGCCGGCGGCGCCCGTCCCGGCCGTCGCGCCGGACCTCGCGCGGCTCGCGCGCCCGCCGGAGCCGGGAGAGCCCGCGCGCGTCACCTGGCTCGGCCACGCGAGCTTCCTCGTCCAGCTCGACGGGGTGTCGCTGCTCCTCGACCCGGCGCTCCTGCCGTCGATCTTCGGCGGCCTCGAGCGGAACGTGCCGCCCGGCGTCCGCATCGAGGACCTGCCGCCCATCGACGCGGTCCTCGTATCCCACTCGCACTACGACCACCTCGACCTCCCCACCATCGAGCGCGTGAAGGCGCCGGTGGTGGCGGGGCTCGGCCTCGAGCGGTGGTTCCGCGACCGCCGCATCTCCGCGACCGAGCTCGGCTGGTGGGGGTCGACGAAGGTCGGGCCGGTCCGGATCACCTTCGTCCCCGCCCAGCACTGGAGCCGGCGCGGCCTCCTCGACACCAACGCGACACTGTGGGGCGGCTTCGTCGTCGAGGGCTCGACCGCGACGCTCTACCACTCCGGTGACACCGCCTGGTTCCCCGGGTTCCAGGAGATCGGCGCGCGGTTCCCCATCGACGCCGCGCTCCTGCCCATCGGCGCCTACGATCCCGCCTGGTTCATGGAGAAGCAGCACATGAGCCCCGAGCAGGCGCTGCAGGCGTTCGAGGACCTCCACGCGCGCACCTTCGTCGCCATGCACTGGGGCACGTTCAAGCTCACCGACGAGCCGCTCGACGAGCCGCCGCGGCGCCTCGAGGCGGAGCGGCTCCGCCGCGGGCTCGCGGGAGACCGGGTCCGGGTGCTCGCCGTGGGCGAGTCCATGGAGATCGACCGGCGATCGCCGCGCGAGGTCGCGCCGCCGTCGGGGCCGGCGCGATAGGCCGCCGCCGCCCGCGCGTATCCCGGGAGGACGCTCACGGCGTGACCGCTCGAGCCGGACGACGGCCGGGCGCTCCGGAGGCCGCAGGGTGGGCTGGCGGCCGTGTTGCGGGTATCCTGGCGAGGCATGGGCGCGCCGCGCGGGGGCGGCGCCTCGAGGGACGGAACGCGTGCAACTCTCTCTCGGATCACCCGCGATCGTCGCCGCCCTGGCGCTGCTCGCGACGGCGGGCTGCAACCCGGTGGTGCAGGGGAACGGCGTCTTTCACGAGGAGACCCGCAGCGTCCCTGCGTTCCTCGGCGTGTCGGCGGAGGACGGGATCCTCGTCACGGTGACCGCCGGCGGCGCCCAGCGCGTCACGGTGAGCGGCGACGAGAACGTGGTCCAGCACGTGGAGACCACCGTCCACACCGATGTCGCCCTCGGGATCCAGGTGCTCGAGGCGAAGGTGACGTTCGTCGACAGCTACACCTCCGTCCATCCGCTGCGGCTCACCGTCACCGTCCCGGAGCTGCAGCTCGTGCGCGTGCAGGATCCGACCCGCGTCGAGGCGAAGAACGTCGCCGCCGAGCGGTTCCGGGTCGAGGCGGGCGACGGCGGCGACGTCGTGCTCGCCGGCGCCGGGACCGGCGCGGCGCCGGTTCTCGAGGTGGTGCTCTCGGGCGTGCAGCACGGAGCGCACCTCGACGCGCGGGAGTACGCCGTCGCGACGTCCGACGTGACCCTCACGGGCAGCTCCCGCGCCGAGCTCCAGGCGAGCCTCGCCGTCACCGGCACCGCCGTGCCGGGGAGCCGCGTCGAGAACTCCGGCACTGGGACGTGCCGGGTGACCGATGGCGCCGGAGACCCCGTGAGCTGCGCGATTCCCGCTCCCTGACGCTCCAGGCGGGAGCCGGCGGGGCGGCTCCTCCTTCCGGCCGGGCCGGCGATCGCCGCCTGACCGGCCAGACGAGCCTCGCGATCCGGGCGCCGCGCCGTTAGAATCCGCGGCCTCATGAGCGAGAAGATCACGCCCGAGGTCGTCGCCCGTCACGGACTCAAGCCCGACGAGTACGAGCGGGTGAAGCAGCACCTCGGCCGCGAGCCGAACCTCACCGAGCTCGGCGTCTTCTCGGTGATGTGGAGCGAGCACTGCTCGTACAAGTCGTCCCGCGTCCACCTGAAGACGTTCCCCACCACCGGCCCGAAGGTGCTGCAGGGTCCGGGAGAGAACGCGGGTGTGGTGGACCTCGGCGACGGTCTCGCCGCCGCTTTCAAGATGGAGAGCCACAACCACCCGAGCTACATCGAGCCGTACCAGGGCGCGGCGACGGGCGTGGGCGGCATCCTCCGCGACGTCTTCACGATGGGCGCCCGGCCGATCGCCTCGATGAACTCGCTCCGGTTCGGCGACCCGGCGCACCCGAAGACCGCGTACCTGCTCGAGGGCGTGGTGGCCGGCATCGGCGGCTACGGCAACTGCATGGGCGTGCCGACCGTCGGCGGCGAGGTGATGTTCCACCCCTCGTACAACGGCAACTGCCTCGTGAACGCCTTCACGCTCGGGATCCTCCCCGCCGACAAGATCTTCCGCGGCACGGCCGCCGGCGTCGGGAACCCGGTCATGTACATCGGCGCGAAGACCGGCCGCGACGGCATCCACGGCGCGACGATGGCCTCCGCCGAGTTCGACGCGTCCACCGAGGAGAAGCGCCCGACCGTCCAGGTCGGCGATCCGTTCATGGAGAAGCTGCTCCTCGAGGCGTGCCTCGAGCTCTTCCAGACGGACGCCGTGATCGGCATCCAGGACATGGGCGCGGCCGGCCTCACGAGCTCGTCGGTCGAGATGGCCGGCCGCGGCGGGAACGGCCTCGACCTCCACCTCGACCAGGTGCCGCTCCGCGAGGAGGGCATGACGCCGTACGAGATCCTCCTCTCCGAGTCGCAGGAGCGCATGCTCCTCGTGGCCGCCGAGGGCAAGGAGGACGTGGTCCGGCGGATCTGCACGAAGTGGGACCTCGACGTGGCGGTGATCGGGAAGGTCACCTCCACCGGCCGCTGGCGCGCTTACTGGCACGGTCAGATGGTGGCCGACCTCCCGGTGGACCCGCTCACCGAGGGCGCGCCCAAGTACGAGCGGCCGATGAAGCCGCACCCGGCGCTCCCGGACCTGCACGCGTTCGACGCATCGGCGATGCCGGAGCCGACGGATCTCGGCGCGTCGCTCCTCCGCCTCCTCGCCCGCCCGACGATCGCCTCGAAGGAGTGGGTGTACCGGCAGTACGACCACATGGTCCGGCTCGTCGGCGCGGTCCGCCCCGGTGGCGACGCCGCGCTGGTCCGGATCGCGGTGTCGAACGAGAAGCACGCGAACAAGGGCATCGCGCTCTCGCTCGCCGCGAACGGCCGGTGGTGCTTCCTCGATCCCTACCTCGGCGCGAAGCACGCCGTCGCGGAGTGCGCGCGCAACATCGCCTGCGTCGGCGGCGAGCCGCTCGCGATCACCGACTGCCTGAACTTCGGCAACCCCGAGAAGCCGGAGATCATGTGGCAGTTCGCGGAGTGCGTCCGCGGCATCGGCGACGCCTGCCGCGCGCTCGGCACGCCCGTCGTCTCCGGCAACGTCTCGCTCTACAACGAGACGGAGGGTCAGGGGATCCTCCCCACCCCGACCGTCGGCATGGTCGGCCTCGTCGAGCCCGTGGATCGCACCTGCACGAGCGCCTTCCGGAACGCGGGCGACGTGATCGCCCTCGTCGGCACGCTCCAGGGCGAGGTCGGCGGCTCGGAGTACCTCGCGGCCGAGTTCGGGAAGGAGGCGGGCCGCCCGCCCGCGCTCGATCTCACGAAGGAGAAGGCGGTGCAGGAGACGGTGCGTCGCGCGATCCGCGAGGGGCTCCTCTCGTCGGCGCACGACTGCTCCGACGGCGGCCTCGCCGTCGCGCTCGCGGAGTGCTGCATGATGCACGACGCGCCCGCGGGCTCCACCGCGCCATGGATCGGCGCCGCGGTCCGGGTGCCGTTCCCGACGCGGAAGGACTTCGTGCTCTTCGGGGAGGATGCGAGCCGGATCGTCGTCTCGCTCCCGAAGGAGAGCCTGCCGCGCCTGGTCGAGCTCGCGAAGGCGTGCGGCGCGCCGGTGATCACGCTCGGCGCCGTGGGCGGCGACCGGCTCGAGATCCAGGGCGCGCTGTCGGTGCCGGTCGCCGACCTCGCCCACGCGTGGCGCGACGGCATCCCCTCGGTGCTCCGCCGCGACGTGGCGCACGCCACGACGGCGCTCGCGGAGTGACGGCCGGGCTGGTGGCTGAAGCGGCGCCCGGCTATCGGACCCGCGCGCGGCGCCGCGCCTACGGCGCAGCGGCGGTCGTGAACGTCCGGACCGCGCTGGTGGCGGAGCACCCGCCGGCGGCGCTCGCCGCGAGCGCGGCGTCGACGTCGGGCGCGGCGGTGCTCATCACCGTCCACTCGTAGCGCGTGGACGGCGCGAGGAAGACCCCGAGCGCGGAGAGATCGGGGATCCGGGCCGAAGATCCAGTCGTGAGGACCGTGACCACACTCTCGTGGGTCGTCGCGTCCTGGAGCGCGAGCCACTTCACGCCGGCGCGTGTGTCGCTCCAGGAGAAGTCCGTGGCGGGCCCGACGCCGGTCGCCGCGTCGGCGGGCTCGACCTGCGCCGGCGTGAGCGGCAGCGGGATCTCGAGCCCGGTGGTGGTCAGGTCCGGCGTGCGAACGCTGCATCCGACCGATTCACCGCCCGGCCCCGTGGCGCCCCCGAGCACGAGGAGGCCTGCGCCGACGCCGGGCGTCGGCAGGTCGAACGCCGTCGAGGTCACGGTCCCGAGCGTGAGCTGAGCGCCGTCGGGCCATTCCAGACAAACCGTCGTCCCGTCGAAGACCCAATCGCCGGGGACGACGAACCGTCCCTCGAGCCGGCCGACCTGGGGGATGGGCGCGAGGTCGAGGCCGGGCCAAGGGCTCCGCGCGGCGTCGATCAGGTCGATCGTCGCCTCCGCGTAGCCGTAGTAGTCCGTGGGGAATGCGCCCACCGCGTTGGCGCGGTGCAGCGCGTGGACCGTCGGATGGATCGTGCTCGCGCCGTTCCAGCTCGCATCCATGTCGAAGACGAAGGGCACCGCGAAGGTGGAGGTCGCGAACCACTGGAGATGCGGGCTGCCGAACGCGAGCGAGACCCGGACCGTCGAGGACGGGCCCGGAGTCCCCTGCACCGGCACCGCCTGCAGCGAGAACGTCGTGTATCGCGGGGTGCTCCCCAGGGCGGGAATGGTCACCAGCGGATCGCGCCGGGTCGCGCCGGCGTAGACCCAGGCGCGGCCGTTCGCGGCCACGACGAGGTCGTACGGAACATCCACGTCGTCCACGGTGAACGTCTCACCGGCTGCGACCGGCTGCGGCGCGTGCCCGGGGATCAGGATGGTCGCGTCGAACCCCGTGTCGCCCCAGGCGACGACGCGACCGCGAACGGCGCGATCCAGGGGAAGCACGGGACCGGGAGAGGCAGTGGGCTTCGAGGCCCCGCAGCCGGCGAGCATCGCGACGAGGGCGGCAGCGAAGGCGGCGCGCGAGCGAGGCATCATCTTCTCCTCCATGGCCGAGGCGATCGAACGTAGCACGCACGGTCACACCGAGGGGCGGCACCGCACCTGCTCGATCTACGCCGTCCTCGTCCGCTCGCGGCGGGGAGCGCCGCCGGCGCCGCTGGGCGGGTGTGCTCCGACCCGGGGTTGGCTCCGCGCTGCGCAGGTGCCCGGTTGTCCTGAGGTGGGGCGGGCCTCCCCATTGCAGCAGGAGTCGCCGGGTCCGGACCCGTGGCGAGCACCGTCGAGTACACGAACGTCTTCGTCCGCGTCGACGAGGAGCGCCTCGCGGCGGTCGAGCGGCTCGTCCTCGCGTTCCCGCTCCTCCTCGACGGCGCGCTCCACCGGTGCGATCTCGCGTTCCGGCCGGAGACCCGGTTCCTCGCCGTCGGAGTCCATCTCCGGGCCACGGCGCTCTCCCCGCAGGCCCGGGACCGGCTCTCGTTCTGGACCGCGCGCGCGGGCGGCCGCGCCACGCCGGTCGCCCGGCTATCGGGCCCGGATCTCGCGCAGCTGCGCGCGCATCTCGCCGCGTGCGAGGTCGTCCGCCTCGGGGTTCTCCCGCCCGCGCTCGCGCACGCGGCGGCGTCGTTCTTCACGGAGGCGGGCGCGCCGCGCGAGCGGCGCCGCGCCGCCGTGGAGCCGGTGCTCGCGATGGATGTCGGCGGGCCCGGCTGGGAAGGCGTCCGGTACGACCCGGAGGAGGGGCTGCTCTTCGTCGCGGCGCCGATCGCGCCGCCCTCCGGCGACGACGTCGCGCTCGCGTTCCGCATCCCGGGAGCGCCGCAGCCGATCGAGGCGCGGGGCCGCGTCGTCCAGGTCGTGACGCCCACCACCGCCGGTCCGGGCCACGCCGCGGGCTACGGCCTCCGGCTCGAGGCGCCCCCCGCGGCGCTCGTCTCCGCGCTGGAGGCGCGCCCGGCCGCGAGCCCGGGCGCCGAGATCCGGGCCGCGCCCCGCTTCCCCGTGAGCGCGCCGGTGAAGGTGATCGCGCGTTCGCCGCTCGCCACGCGCGCGCACGCGAAGATCGAGTACGCGACGGATCAGGAGCTCGCGCGCGACTTCGTGGAGAACCTCTCGCAGGGCGGCGCGTTCGTCCGCACGTCGCACCCGCCGCCGGTGGGGAGCCCCGTCTCGCTCGAGCTCCGGCTGCCGAACGGCGCGGAGCTGTGCGCGTCGGCGCAGGTCGCGTTCGTGAACGGAGGCGGCATGGGCGTCCGCTTCCAGCTCGCGCCGGACGCGGAGGCGGTGCTCGCCGCGGCGATCGCGCACATCTCCGCCCGCCCCCGCCGCGCGCTCCTCGTCGACGACGACGCCCTCGTCCGACGGATGCTCGCCGACGCGCTCGCCGCCCGCGGGTTCGAGGTGCTGACCGCGGCGGACGCGCAGGACGGGCTCAGGACGCTGTCGGCGGAGCTGCTCGCGCTCGACCTCCTCGTCACCGACGTCCGGATGCCCGGGATGGACGGGGAGGCGCTCGTCCGGATGATCCGCACCGCGGGCGGGGAGACGGAGCTCGCCATCGTGGTGGTGACGGGCTCGCTCGACCCGGGGACGGAGTCCCGGCTCGAAGCCGCCGGCGCGGACGCCGTGCTCGACAAGGCGCTCGGGCCGGAGCTCGTGGCGCAGGCGGCGGACGCCGTGCTCGAGCGGAAGCGGATGGTCGCGGCGGCCGGGTGACGAGGTCGAGCAGGCAGCGGAACGGATCGTCACCTCGAGGCGGCGACGCAGGAGCCGGTCTCCGTGTGCGTCCCCGACGCGGACGAGGCCCCGTCGCTCGCGACGAAGGAGATCGTCGCGGTCGGCTTCTCGGTCCCGCACGTGCTCATCGCGGCGAGCTCGGCGGTCGCGGCCGGGCACGCGCCCGCGACGCACACCACCGACGCGGGCGTGACGCCGAGCGGAAACCGGACCTCGACGGGATCGCCGTCGGGGTCGGAGACCGCGGGCGCGAAGGTGAACGCGGTCGCCGTCGTCGCCGTGGGGGACACGAGGCAGCTCCCGTTCGGAGCCTCCCGGCAGCAGAGCACCTCGTCCGGCGTGCACGCCACCGGCGCCGTCCCGCTCGTGTTCGTCACCACGGGCGCCCGGTCGTGGATCTGCACGATGACGTCCGGCCGCTCCGCGGCGATCGCCCACGGATCGCGCACCGAGGAGCGGACGACGTGGTCGCCCGCGAACAGGTGGACCGCCGGCACGCCCGCGTACGCGCGGCTGCAGATCGCCACCGAGGTGCCGTCCACGAGCAGGGACAGGGCGCTGCAGTCCGCGTCGCCGGTCGGGTCCGCCTGCCAGATCGGGTCGCCGTCGGGATCCGACCAGCGGCCGAGCGTCGCGGTGGCCCGGTACTGGCCCTGCGCCGCGTCGAAGGAGTGGTCGACCTGTACCTGCACCGGCGCGGGATCCGCGAGGACGGGCGGACGGTTCGAGATCTCGACGGCGCGCGTCTCCACGGTCTCGCCGCCGTTCACGTCGGTCGCGGCGATCCGGACCGCGCGCTCCAGCGCCGGGCCGTCGATCAGGAACCCGGCGTCGGCGGGCGACGCGTAGTCCACGGCCACCCGGAACGTCACCTCCGACCCGAGGTCCTCGCCCTCGAACACACCGCCGCCGTCGTTCGCGTGGACCCAGCTCACCACCCGGACCGGGATCGGATCGCCGTCCGGATCCGTCACCGTGACGGAGCCGACCCGTCCGCTCGCCGTGAGGCGGGACGAGGCCGCGTCGAAGACGTGGGGCACCGGCGCGAGCTTGTCGGCCGTCACCACCGGGGGACGGTTCGTGACGCTGACGCGGGTCACTGCGGTCCCGATGACGCCCGCGGCGTCGCGGGCCTCGACGCGGAACACCCAGTCGCCGGACAGGGCCGCGTCGTCGCTCTCGAGCGCGACCGACGGGTTCGGCACGTCGGCGGACGGGGAGAAGGCCAGGCGGCGCGTCGGCCCCAGCGCCCGATCCGGCGGCGGCTCGACGGTCCAGTGATAGGTGACCGGGCCGAGGAACGCGCCGGTCGTGGTCGCGGCCAGCGCGACGTCGCCCGCCGGAGTGCACCGGCCGTCGCTGCACGAGTGCCCGAGCGCGAGATCGGCCCCCGCCGTCAGCATCGGCGCGTCGGTCGACACCCCGACGTCGAACGCCTCGACGGCCGGCGGGCTCGCGACGCCCTTCTCGTCCCTGACGACGAGCGACACGGAGTACCGGCCCGCGCAGGCGAACCGGACCCGCGCGACCGGGCCCGTGTCGGCGACGACCGGCGGCGCGCACGGGGCGGCGTCCGGGGCGAAGGTCCAGGCGTAGGAGCGGATCGCGTCGTTCGGATCCGGGTCGGCGCTCGCGCCGCCGTCGAAGAGGACGAGCCGGTTGGTGGTGATGGCGAGCGGGACCGCGATCGACGCGACGGGCGAGCCGTCGGCGACGCAGGTCCTCGCGAGACACCGCCCCGACGCTCCGCAGGCGTCGTCCGTCGTGCAGCTCGTCGCGGTGGGACCGAGGCCCGAGCAGCCGGCCACCGCGAGCACCGCGGCCACCATCGAGGAGGCCACCACCGTCCGGATCGTTCGCATCCGCTCTCCCTCCAGGCGTGATCGCGAGGACCACGCTCATCCTAGTTGCCGTTCCGTGAATGTTGAAAGCACGGACTGCGAGTGTCGTGCCAGGTGAGAGCTTTGCGTTCAGTCCGTGAAACGGTGGGTCCGTGCCATACCCGGGGTCGAGGCGCGACCGGGGGGTCCGCGGCGCGGACTGTCTGACGCGCACGGCTTAGCGCCAATGCCCGCGCGGCAGACGGTGCACGGCCCTTGCAGCACGGTCGCGAGTCGTGGTGAAACAGAGACTCCGAGTACAACCGCCTCGGGGGAAGGCTCCAGCAATGGCTCTTTCCGGTGCGTTGATGATCGCGCTCGCCCTGGCCGCGGGCGGAGGCGGAGAGCGGATCCTGCTCTGCCGCCCCAAGATCCTGGGGGATCCGGCGCTCTCGCGCGCCGAGTCGGTGATCGCGGCGGCCCGGGACGGCGACGGCCGCTTCCTCGATTACGGGGTGGCGTGCGAGGACGCCGCGGAGGGCGCGCGCGCCGCGCGCCGGGCGGGGCTCCCGCACGCGATCGCGACGACCGCCGAGGGGCGCGCCGACGGCAGCCGCTTCCTGCTCGTGCTCGCCGACTCCGACACGTCGGCGGTCCGGGCGCGGAGCGCCCTCGAGGTGGCGCCCGGCGACGACGCGGTCCGCCCGCTCCACGCCGCGTTCGACAAGCTCCTGCAGGCGCTCCCGCCGGAGCCCGGCCCGCGTCCAGCGCACGTCGCGGCCTGGACCGTCGTGGGCGTCGGCGTCGCCGCCCTGGTCGCCGGCGTGGTGTTCACGATCGGCGCCCGCGACGCGGCGGACCGCGCCGCGAGCGCCACCGACCTCGACGCGCAGATCACGGCGCGGAAGGACTGGGAGACGAAGCGGCGCAACGCGGGCATCGCGTACGGCGTGGGCGGCGCCCTCGTCGCCGGCGGCCTCGTCTGGCGGTTCGGGTTCTAGGGGGAAGACATGAAGCGCTGGATGACCGGAGTGTGGGTCCTGGTGATGGGCTGCGGGACCGTGAAGGATCCCCCGACGTGCGCGACGAGCGCCGACTGCCCCGCAGGCGAGTACTGCGCGTCGGCCCAGGGCGAGCAGCGGTGCTGGCCGGACTCGCACCCGCCGGTCGTGTCGGGCGTGGCCGTCTCCTGCCTGGACGTCGCCGCCGGCGAGAAGTGCCCGCGCGACGGCACCCTGCGGGTGACCGCGACCGCCTCCGACGCCGAGGAGCTCGCAGAGGTCCGCGTCGCCCTCACGCTCGACCCGTCGACGGCGGTCGCGATGACCCGGACCGGAGACACCTGGACCGCGGACGTCCCGCTCGCGACGGTACCGGTCGCGGCGTTCGAGGCGACCGTCGACGCGACGGTCACCGCGCGCGACGGGGCGCGGCAGGAAGCCTCCGCCACGACAGCCGCGGCGATCCCCGTCACGCGCCTGCGGTGGACGACGGAGGTCGAGCCGGGGCAGGCGATCGCGCTCACGCCGGCGGCGGTGATGACCGACGGGACCGTCGTCGTCGCCGGCAGCAACGGGAAGGTGTACTTCGTGAAGCCCGACGGGACGCGGGCGCACGACCCGGTGACGGTCGGGAGCGGACAGGCGATCAGCGCCGCGCCGGCGATCGGAACGAAGGCGATCTGGGTGGGGAGCGAGGACGCCTGGCTCCGCGGGCTGGCGCTCGACGGGAGCGGCGCGCTCGCCGGTGTCGCCGTCAACTCGGAGGGGGCGATCCGGGGGTCGGTGGCGGTGTTCACCGAGGCAACGAAGGAGTGGGGGTTCGTTGCGTCGGCGAGCGGGCGGTTGGCGGCGGCGAGCACCGGTCTCGACACCGCTCGGTCGGGTGCCACTAGCGCGTATGTGGTGGGCCCGGCAGTTGATTCCGCGGGGCGAGTATTCGCAGCCTCCTCGGGAGCGAATTCGACGGTTCGCGAATTCCTTTTCGACGGAGCGTTCACGGACCAATGGGTCACGTCTTCGCCTGTTGTCGGCGTGAATGTTAGTGCGGCCATTGCGCTCGACCGCAGCGGCAACGTCATCACGGGATCTCAAGACAAGAAGATCAATCTAACGACGGTTGTCGGTGGAACATCAACGATTGCCACCGTCAGCGACGCCATCGTCGACTCCCCCATCATCCTCCCCAACGGCGACATCATCGTCGGCGACCAGAGCGGCGCGCTGCACCGGCTCTCTTCCGACGGGACCGCGCTCTGGACGCCCGCCAGGAACCTCGGGGCGGCGGTGCTCTCGCCGATGCTGCTCGCCGGCACCTCGGCGACGCTCCTCGTGCCGACGCGCGCGGGCACGCTGTACGCGCTCGACGGCTCGGGCGCGGAGATCTGGCATCGATCGCTCGGCACCGGCGCGGAGCTCCGGTCGGGGAACATCCACACGAGGCCGGGGCAGCCGGCCGGCCATGTCGTGAGCACGGCGTACTACCCGACCTCGGACGGCAAGCTGCACGCGGTCATCGTGGACGGCCAGCTCGACACGAGCGCGCCCTGGCCGAAGGCGTTCCACGACCCCCGGAACACGTCGAACGCGGGGACGGCGCCGTGATCGGGCGGGCCGTCGCGGTCGTGGCCGCGCTCCTCGTCGCGGGCGAGGGCGCCGCGGTGGAGAGGCTGGGCGTCATGGCCGTCGGGGATCCGCCCGGCGGTCCGGACCCCGACGTCACGGAGCTCGCGCACCAGCTCCGCGCCATGTGCCGGGACCGCGTGGGTGGCGTCGAGGAGGTGTCGACGATGCGCGCGCGGCTCCTGGGGCAGGAGTCCGGCGCGACGCTGTCCGAGCTCGACCGCGCGTACGGCGGCGCGCTCGCGGTCTACCAGAGCGGCGAGTTCGAGAGCGCGTACCGCACGCTCAAGGCGATCATCGCGGACCTCGAGATGCTCCCGGAGAGCGACGAGGCCTACGAGCAGTGGGTCCGGGCGCTCCTCAGGCTCGCGCACGCCGCCCTGACGCTCGGCTCGCAGAAGGACATGGACGCCGCGCTCCTGAAGCTCGCGCGCACCGACCTCACCGTCCTGCCGGACCCGGACCAGTACTCGCCGTCGTACCGGCGCCGGTTCGAGGAGCTCAAGGCCCGCGTGCGCGCGCTCCCGAGGAGGCGGCTCGTCGTGACGGCCGAGGGGCACGACGGGACGGTGTTCGTGAACGGCCGCAAGATGGGGACGACGCCGCTCGCGCTGTCGATCCCGGCGGGCACCTACCGGATCGGCGGCGCGTCGGGCGCGCTCCGGGTGCCGACGTTCCCGGTCGACCTCGAGGGCGAGGACCGCGCGGTCGTCCTCGACTTCGCGCTCGCGGACGCGCTGCGCGTGAACGCGGGCCCCGGGCTCGCGCTCGCGCCGGCCCAGCGGGCCTACGGGATCATCCGGGCGGGCGCGTGGCTCGGCCTCGACCGCCTCGTCGTGGTGAGCCGGGTCGAGGAGGGCCAGGCGCAGTTCCTGCTCGGCTCGATGTACGACGTGCGGCGCGGCGCGCTGCTGCGCGAGGGCAGCGTCCGGATGGTGGCCGGGAGCGTGCCGTCGGTGAACCTGGGCGCGCTCGCGGCGTTTCTCCTCACCGGCCAGAACTCGCGCGAGGTGAAGGACCGGACGCAGGACGGCCCGAGGGAGATCGTGCCGCCCGCCGTCGCCTCGGAGGCACCGTCCCGCGTCCCCCCGGTCGTCACGACGACGCCTCTGCCGCAGGTGCCGCCCGTCACCGCCTCCCCCGGATCCACCAGGGCTGCAGCCCAGACCCGGCCGCTGGCCGCTACCACGTCTTCGAGCTCCAGCGAGGCCCCCTCACCCCGGCCCTCTCCCTCCGCTCGCGCGGGCGGAGAGGGAGGACTTTCCCCGATCCCGACCGCGACCCCGACCGTGGCGACCCGGACCTTGGCGGCCACGGCCGGCGCGGCCACGACCGCGTCCCCATCCCCGGCCGCGCCGCTCGCCGCCGGCGCGGGAGCGGGAACGGCTCCCGGCGCGCACCCGCCGCTCACCGCGACGCTCGCGACACCGGCGGCCACGACCGCCTTCGCGCCGCCACCCGCAGACCTCGGTCCGCGCCGCCCGACGTCGCGGCACCCCTGGATGCGGCCGGCCGCGATCGGCGTGGGGATCGTCGCGGTCGGCCTCGCCGGCGTCGCGGTGCAGCAAGGGCTCACGGCCTCGCAGTCGTACGCGGACGCGCGGGCGATGCTCCAACCGGATCTCAGCCTCAAGCCGGGCTCCGACGGCGCGCGCTACCAGGCGCTCCGCGACGACGGCGGCGCCGCGACCCGGAACATGTACGTGTCCGCGGGCGCGGCGGTCCTCCTCGCCGGCGCCGCGGGCGTGCTCGGCTGGTGGTCCTTCGACGTCGACCCGGCGACCGGAGGGACGCTCGCGCTCCGGTTCTGAGGCTCGCATCCCAACCGGGTGGACGGCGGCGGCCCCGGTTCCGCGGTAGAGACCTCTACCGCCCCACGGCCCCCGAGGAGCCATGCGCTACACCAAGATCTTCATCGTCCGGTGGTCCGACTCCGACGCCAACGGCCACATGCGCAACACGGCCTACAGCGAGTACGCCATCGACACGCGGATGAGCTACCTCGCCGACCACGGCTTCCCCTACGAGAAGTTCGAGGAGATGGGCTTCGGGCCGGTGATCCTCCGCGAGGAGATCGACTACCTCCACGAGCTGCGGCTCGGCGAGACCGTCGAGGTGGACTTCACGCAGCTCGGCCTCGCGCCGGACGCGTCCCGGTTCAGGCTCGCGCACGACTTCTGGCGTCCGGGCGGGAAGAAGGTCGCCCGGATCGTCCTCAACGGCGGCTGGCTCGGGATGGAGACGCGGAAGCTGATCCGTCCGCCGGAGTCGCTCGTGTCGGCGATCTCGAGCGTGCCGCGCGCGGAGGGCTGGGAGGAGCTCCCGCCCATCCGCGCGAGGACGCCGGGCGGCGGCTAGCGACGGCGCGACGGGAGCGCGAGGGCCCCCTTCGTCCGGAGCGGCCCGGCCCCGCGGCGATCGTCGCGGAGGGCGTCGGCGACCGCGCCGACCGCCCGCTCCAGCCGCGGCGCCAGGTCGGGGCCGTAGTACGTCCGCCGGGTCTCGCCCTTCCCCTCGGCCATGACCTCGGGCGCCTCGACGTAGCCGACGTACCCGTCGGCGAGGGACAGGATCTCCGCGCCCGGTCCCGCGCGCTCCCGGAGGCGGGCGCCGACCTCCGCCGTCGGCTCCCCGGGGAGCGCGACGAGGAGCACCGGGCCGAGCCGGACCGCGCTCACCGCCGCCTGCGCCGGCATGCGGTCCGCCACGAGGTTCCGCGCCGCGCGCTCGACGAGCCGTGGCGCGGCGCCCGGGACCGGCGCCGGGAGCGTGACCAGCGCCCGGGCGAACGCGAGGGCCGGGGCGGCGTCGGCCGGCCCGAACTGCAGCTTGTCGACCTCGGTCGAGAGCGCGGCCGCGAACAGCTCCGGCGAGATCGCGCCGTCGGTGGGGAGCGAGACGGACTGGTCGCCGGACGCGCCCTGGAAGAGGAGCCGCACGCCGTGGCTGTTCACCGACAGGAAGGGTCCGCCCCAGTCGCCGGAGAGTGCGCGGTTCCTCTTGCCGAGCGTGGTCGGGTGGGCGGGGAAGAGCGCGAGCTCCGCGACGGGCGTCGCGTCCGGCCGCTCCAGGCGGAGCACGACGAGGCGCGCGTCCTTCGGCCCGCCGTTCCGGTTCCGGGCGAGCTTCTCGACGCGCGCCCGCGCCACCGCCAGGCGGGCCGGGCCCTCGGAGGCGGCGGCGTGGCGGATCGCGGTCGCGATGGTGCGGGCGATGGCGTCGCGGACGGCGGGGTCGAACGGCCCCGTCGCGAGCCGCTCGCCGGCGGCGTCGTCCCAGTACCCGCCGGGGCCGGCGTGGGTGTGCGTCGCCGCGAGCACGAGCCCGTCGAGGGGGACGTCGGCGAGCCGCGCCCGGACGGCCTCCTCGAGCGCATCCGGGACGAGCAGGAGCTCGGCAGAGACGAGGGCGACCCGGCACCCCGCCGCCTCCACCACGACCGCCCGCACGCTCACCCGGTTGCGGACGCCGGTCGCGTCGTACGAGAGCCGCGCGAACCCGCCGATCGGCGTCCCGGCGGGCAGCTCGAAGTCGAGCGTCGCCGCGCCGGCGGAGAGCGGGCCCCGCCCGCGCGCGACCGCCTCCATGCGGGGGGGCGCCTCGGGGCGCCGCGGCGGGGTCGGCACCGAGAGCAGGGCGGCGAGCGCTGCCGGGATTCCGAGCACGAGCGCGGCGACGAGGAGGAGCTTTCGGGTGGGACGCTTTTTCAAGCGTGGATCGTTATACTCCCGCGCTCCATGGGGTACGACGCCGTCTACGACAAGATGAAGGACGAGTGCGGCGTCTTCGGGATCTGGGCCGTCGGCCATTCCGAAGAAGCCGCGAACTTCACGTATCTCGGCCTGCACGCGCTGCAGCATCGCGGGCAGGAGTCGGCCGGCATCGTCGCGTCCGACGGCGAGACCCTCCACGTCCACCGGGACATGGGCCTCGTCGCCGACATCTTCAACGCCGAGGTGCTCGCGAAGCTGAAGGGCGGCGCCGCGATCGGGCACGTCCGCTACTCCACGACCGGCGCCTCGCACGTGAAGAACGCGCAGCCGCTCGCGGTCCAGTACGCGGGCGGCGCCATCGCCGTCGCGCACAACGGCAACCTCGTGAACGCCGAGGCGCTCCGCGCCGAGCTCGAGTCGCAGGGGTCGATCTTCACCGCGTCGACGGACACCGAGGTGGTGGTCCACCTGCTCGCCCGCGCGCGCCCGACCGGCGCGCCCGGCACGGTCGAGCACCTCCTCGGCTCGATCCGGCAGGCGCTGGGGAAGGTCTCCGGCGCGTACTCGATGCTGTTCATGACGCCGAAGGCGATCGTCGGCGTGCGCGATCCGATGGGGTTCCGCCCGCTCGTGCTCGGCCGCCTCAAGGGCAACTGGGTCCTCGCGAGCGAGACGACCGCCCTCGACCTCATCGAGGCCGACTACGTCCGCGAGGTCCACCCGGGCGAGATCGTCGTCATCGACGCGAGCGGCGTCCGCAGCGAGCGGCTGTTCCCCGAGCAGCGCCCGGCCACCCGCCTGGGCCGCTGCGTCTTCGAGCACATCTACTTCGCGCGGCCGGACTCGGTGCTCTTCGGCCGGAGCGTGTACGAGGTGCGCCACTCCTTCGGGAAGCAGCTCGCGAAGGAGCACTCGGTCGAGGCCGACCTCGTCGTCCCCGTCCCGGACTCGGGCGTGCCGGCGGCGATCGGCTACGCCGAGCAGAGCGGGATCCCGTTCGCGATGGGGCTCGTCCGCTCCCACTACGTCGGGCGCACCTTCATCGAGCCGCAGCAGTCGATCCGGCACTTCGGCGTGAAGCTCAAGCTGAACGCGCTCCGGGGCGTGCTCACCGGCAAGCGCGTCGTCGTCGTGGACGACTCGGTCGTGCGCGGCACCACCAGCCGGAAGATCGTGAAGATGATCCGCGCCGCGGGCGCGACCGAGGTCCACCTCCGGATCAGCTCCCCGCCGACCGCGTGGCCCTGCTACTACGGCATCGACACGCCGACGCGGCAGGAGCTCATCGCGAGCACGCACACGACCCCGGAGATCGCGACCTACGTGACCGCGGACAGCCTCGGCTACCTTTCGCTCGAGGGGCTGTACGCGGCGATCGGCGACGAGCGGACCGGCTTCTGCGACGCGTGCTTCTCCGGCGAGTACCTGATCGAGTTCCCGAAGCGCCCCGCGCAGACGCCGCTGCGCGTCGTCGGCGGGTGACCGCCGCTCAGGCCCAGCGCGCGATCCGTTCCAGCTGCTCCTGGATGACGTGGTCCGACGGGGCCGCCGCGAGCGCGTCGGCGAACCGGCGCGCCGCGAGCTGGATCCGGCCCGCGGCGAGGTGCGAGAGCCCCTCGTCGTAGAGGCGCTGCGCGGCCGACGACCGGGGCGTGTCCGGCACGGCCTGCGCCGCGTTGGCGGTGTCCGCCTGCTCGAGCACGCCGCGCCAGACGAGCGGTCCGGTCGCCTCCGCGGGATCGAGCACGACGAGCCGCCGAGCGACGAGCGAGAACAGCGCCCCGAGCAGCCGCTCCGAGGACGCGCCGAAGGAGCGGACCAGCGCGTCGACGGTGACGCCCGCGCCGATGCGGCGGAGGATCGTGACCTCGTCGGCCGTGAAGTCCACGACGAGTCGCGGCGGCGCACCGAGGTGGACGCGGGTCGCTCGCGCGAGGACGTCCGGCGCGCGGCGGGCGGCGCGCGCGGCGGCGGGATCCGCCTCGAGGAGCGTCTCGAACCAGGCGCGGTCGGTCTCCGACGCGTCGAACGCGACGCCGAGGCGCGAGGGCGCCTGCGGGCGCGACCAGATGACCGTGCCGGCCACGCGGACCTCCCGCCCGATCACCGCGCAGTCGATGCGGAGCTTAACGTCCCGGCCCGGCGCGACGAGGCGCGGCGTCACGAGCTGGCAGCCGCGCGGGCCGAGGTCCTCGGTGTCCGCGCGCCACGTCGAGAAGCGGTGCCGCACCTCCACCGGGAGGCGGACGGGGACGCGCGGCGCGCGGCGCGGATTCGGGACGTCGTTCGTGGCCAACGGAGCCCCTGGGCGACCTGCGACTCATTGTCGCGGCTGCGCGCGCCGGCAAGGCTCTCGTCAGGTGTCCCCGCACAGGGGATTCCCGGGCCGGCGCCGGACGCCTCGGCTAAGCTCCGCCGCGGATGAACGGGCAAGTGCCTGCGGTGGTGGACGGGGACGTGCTCGTCTACCGGCTCTTCGACGTCGCCGACGCCGTGGACCTCGTGCGGGCGGAGGAGGTCGTCTCCGCGCCGAAGTCCCGGCTCCGGCTCGCCGGCGCGCAGTCCGCCTCGGCGCTCGAGTTCCCCCGGCCCCCCCTGCACGTGGCGCTCGGGCAGCGCGCGCTGCCCCTCGCCTCGGGGCCGCGCCAGGTCGAGGCGAGCGCGCACGTGTACGACTACGGCGTGGTGTCGGTCCGCTACAAGCTGCGGATCGCGCCGGGCACGGCCCTCTCCGAGCTGGTGCCCCTCGCGGAGGAGCTCTTCGTGGAGCCGGCCCCGGCGCTCGACACCGAGGCGCGCCGCGAGGTGGAGGCGATCGCCCGGGACCTCGGGCCAGCGCTGGAGCGCCCCCACTCCTGGGAGGGCCTCGAGAGCTACCAGGTCTTCCTCGTCCGCGCCTTCGAGGGCGGCCCGTTCCGCGCCCTGGACCTGCTCGCCCGCGCGCCCGTCCCGGAGCTCCTCCTCGGCGAGACCAGCGAGACGCCGCTCTCCGCCGCCGAGCGCCAGGACGTCCTTTCGCACCACTTCTCCTACCTCGAGGACGACCTCGCGGTGGTGCACTGGAACAGCGCCTTCGTCTCCGAGCCGTCCGGCGTGGAGGACATCCCCGACCTGCTCGAGTTCGCGACCGCCCACCTCCTCGAGCTGCGCTACTACGACGCCCTCCTGGACCGCGCGCTGCACCGCATCTACGACGACATCGAGACCGGCGGCACGCCCCTCGCGAACATCTTCACCCGCAAGTACCGGAAGCTGCAGCGCAGCACCGCGGCGCTCCTCCTCGAGATCTCCGAGATGATCGAAAGGCTGGAAAATGCGGTGAAAATCGTGGGCGACTTCTACCTCGCCCGCCTCTACCAGGCGGCGGTCCGGCGCTTCCGGCTCCCCGCCTGGCAGGAGACGGTCCTCCGGAAGCAGCGGCTCGTCGCCGAGGTGAACGACCTCATCGGCGACTCGGCCGACACGAGCCGCGCCGAGCTCATGGAGCTCGCCGTCATCGCCCTCATCGCGTTCGAGATCGTCGCAGCCCTCAAGTGAACTCGCAGTGCGAGTCCGAACGCCCTTTTTCCGGGCATTCCCGGAGGTGGGTGTCACGGGAGGCCCATTTTTCAGGCGATCCGTGCAGCGATGAAGTTGACGCCGTGATCCGGAAGCGATATCTGCTCGGACCGACGCCGCTTCACACTCCCGCGGCGAGGCGACAGGAGGGATCCCCTACATGACGCAGGCTCAGTTCTTCCAGGCGGTGGCCGAGGGTTCGCAGGTCTCCAAGGCGCAGGTTCGGGCGGTGTTCCAGGCGGTCGAGGAGGTCGTGACGAAGCGCCTCAAGGCCGAGGGGAAGATCCCGCTCGGCGGTCTCGGCGCGGTGAAGCTCGTCGACCGCAAGGCCCGCATCGGCCGCAACCCGGCGACCGGCGAGCAGATCAAGATCCCGGCCCGCACCGCGATCAAGCTCACGCCGGCGAAGGCGCTGAAGGACATCTTCAACAAGAAGGCGAAGAAGTAGTCCTTCGGTCCGCCGCGGGCCCGCGCACGGGCCCTACCGCAACGCGACGCCCGCCGGGTTCCCGGCGGGCGTCCGTCGTTTCACGGGAGGTCGAAGATGCCGATCACCGTCGTGGCCGCGGATACCGCCGCGCTCCGCGCCGAGGCGTACGCGCTCCGGCACCGCGTCTTCGTCGTCGAGCAGAAGGTGCCGGTCGAGCTCGAGCGCGACGCGCAGGACGACGCCGCGTTCCACGCGGTCGCCCTCGACGGCGCCCGGTGCGTCGGGACCGGCCGGCTCGTTCGCCAGCCGGACGGCACCGGGCGGATCGGCCGGATGGCGGTGGACGCCGCGTACCGGCGCGCCGGGGTGGGGGCGCGCGTGCTCGCGGCCCTCGAGGCGCACGCCCGCGCCGAGGGGATCGCCGAGATCGAGCTCCACGCGCAGTGCTACGTCGAGGCCTTCTACCGGCGGCACGGCTACGCGCCCGTCGGCGACGTCTTCGAGGAGGCGGGCATCGCCCACGTGGTGATGCGGAAACGAGCCTGAGCGGCGCGGAGCGCCGGCGGCGCGCCTCAGCTCCGGACCTTGAGGAGCGTCCGCACCGTCGCGATGATGTCCGCGAACTGCACCGGCTTCTGCAGGTAGACGTCGACGCCGAGATCGACGGCGCGCGCCCGCGCGTCGGCGCCGCCCGCGCTGATCACGAGCACGGGGGTCTCCATGAGCGCCGGATCGCCGCGCATCCGCTCGACCAGCGTGAAGCCGTCCATCACCGGCATGTAGAGGTCGGCCATGACCAGGTCGACCTTCGGCGGGGTCGCGAGCCGGAGCAGCGCCTCGTGGCCGTTCGAGGCGAACTCCACCCCGACGTCCACGCCCCCCTCGCCGGCCTTCAGCTTGCGGAGCGCGTAGTCGTACATCTCGACGACGTGCGGGTTGTCCTCGACGACGAGGACCCGGAACCCCTGCCGCGCCTTCCCGAGGCCGGTCCGCGCGGTCTCGGCGAGGCGGGCGAGCTTGTGCCGGTCGTCGATGCGGTCGAACGGGATCTTCACCGCAACGCCGCCCGGCCCCTCGGACGTCGCGGGCCGGCGCCGCACCACCTCGACCTCGACCTCGAGCGGATCGAGGAGGCCGGGGAAGCTCACGACGAGCGGGACCCGCTCGCCCTCGGCGAGGGCGCGATCGGTGCGGATGAAGAGACCGCCGGCGGATAGGTTCTCGGTGGCGTCGCGGACCGCGGAGGGCGAGCCCGGATAATCCACCCTCAGGACGAGGGGGACGCGAGGATCGCGGCGCTTTTCTGGTCCCTCGGCCATCCGGCGGGCGAGAGTATAGCGCGACGGCCGCTCGCCGGTCGCCGGCGTGTTCTGGCGAGAAATCGCAGTAAATGGAGCGGCCTTCTCCTTGACAATACTACCTTGCCTCACTAGCCTGCCCCGGATTTCGCCCAGACTTCTCGGACCTTTATGACGAAACCAGCGTCGGTTGGTGCGGTCGAAGAACTGCCCCGCGAGAAGGTCGAGCACTTCGATCGGGAGCTGCAGGTGGTGCTGAAGCGCTACCCGCCCGATCGGAAGGCTGCCGCCATGATCCCGGCCCTCCGCATCGGCCAGGAGGTGTTCGGCTACCTCTCCCCCGCGGTGCAGCGGCTCTGCGCCGATCGCCTCGGCACGTCGCCGGCGCGCGCGGAGGAGGTCGCGACCTTCTACGTGATGTTCCACGACGATCCACCCGGGAAGCACGTCGTGGAGATCTGCACGAACGTGTCCTGCTGCCTGACCGGGGGCGAGCGGATCTTCGAGTACCTGAAGAAGAAGCTCGAGCTCGCGAACGCGGGGCCCAAGGGCCAGACGACGCGCGACGGCCGCATCACCCTCCGCGAGGTCGAGTGCCTCGGCGCGTGCGGCACCGCGCCGGCGATGCTCGTCGACGAGGAGATGTACGAGCGGCTCGACATCCAGAAGGTCGATCAGATCGTCGGAGGCCTCAAGTGAGCGAGACGCTCATCCTCACGAAGCGCTGGGGGAAGCCGAACTCCGCCACGCTCGAGAGCTACCGCCAGGACGGTGGCTACCAGGCGCTCGACAAGGCGCTCGGGATGGATCCCGCCGCCGTCGTCGACGAGGTGAAGAAGTCGAACCTCCGCGGCCGCGGCGGCGCCGGCTTCGCCACCGGCCTCAAGTGGACGTTCCTCCCGAAGGACGTCCGCCCGCGTTACCTCACGGTGAACGCCGACGAGTCCGAGCCCGGCACGTTCAAGGACCGCTACATCATCGAGCACGACCCGCACATGCTCCTCGAGGGCATCGCGCTCACGTGCTACGCGCTCGACATCCACCTCGCGTACATCTACATCCGCGGCGAGTTCGCGAAGCAGGCCCGCGCGCTCGAGAAGGCCATCGCGGAGGCGAACGCGGCGGGGATCATCGGCCCGCGGCTCCTCGGCAAGAAGGACTTCGACCTGCAGATCAGCGTGCACCGCGGCGCGGGCGCGTACATCTGCGGCGAGGAGTCGGCGCTCCTCGAGTCGCTCGAGGGCAAGAAGGGCTACCCGCGCCTCAAGCCGCCGTTCCCGGCGGTGGTGGGCCTCTGGGGCAAGCCGACCATCATCAACAACGTCGAGACCATCGCGAACGTCCCCTGGATCGTCGCGAACGGCGGCGAGGCGTTCGCCGCGCTCGGCGTGGGCAAGTCCGGCGGCACGCGCCTCTTCGGCGTCTCCGGCCACGTGAACCGGCCGGGCGTCTACGAGAAGCCGGTCCACTACAACCTGAAGAAGCTCATCATGGAGGACGCGGGCGGGATCGTCGGCGGCCGGAAGCTCAAGGCCGTGATCCCCGGCGGCTCCTCCGCGCCGGTGCTCGCCGCGAGCGAGATCGACATCTCGCTCGAGTTCGACGCGGTGAAGGCGGCCGGCTCGATGTCCGGGTCGGGCGGCGTCATCGTGTTCGACGAGTCCACCTGCATGGTGCGCGCGCTCGCCCGGATCTCGAAGTTCTACGCCGAGGAGAGCTGCGGCCAGTGCACGCCCTGTCGCGAGGGCACCTCCTGGATGGAGGGCATCGTCGAGAAGATCGAGCACGGGCACGCGACCGCGGCGGACGTGGCGAAGCTCGAGCAGGTCGCCGGGAACATCGCCGGCCAGACCATCTGCGCGCTCGGCGACGCCGCGGCGATGCCGGTCCAGTCCTTCCTCAAGAAGTTCAAGCACGAGTTCCTGCAGCACGTGGAGGAGCGCCGCTGCCCGCACGGCGACCACGGCTGGGGCCTCGACCAGTCCTCCCGCGCCGCCCGCGTCGGGGCGATCACCTACTAGGAGGGCCGATGAGCGTCACGGCCGAGCAGGTCATCTTCTGGATCTTCGCCGTCCCGCTCGTGGTCACGGCGTGCGGCGTCGTGGTGTCGCGGAACCCCGTCTACGCGGCGATGAACCTCGTCGCGGCGTTCTTCTTCATGGCGGGGATCTACATCCTCCTCGTCGCCCACCTCGTCGCGTTCATGCAGATCCTGGTGTACGCGGGCGCGGTGATGGTGCTGTTCCTCTTCGTCATCATGCTGCTCTCGCTCGACGAGCACGTGGTGATGAAGGAGCAGCACCGGGCGATCCAGATCATCGGCGCCCTGGGCGTGGTGATGCTCGTCGCGGTGATCGCGTCCGCGATCGCCGACGTGAACGGGGGTGCCCCCGCGGTGCTCTCGCCCGAGTTCGGCACCGTGAAGGCGGTCGGGAAGGTGCTCTTCACGCAGTACCTCCTGCCGTTCGAGGTGACGAGCATCCTCCTCCTCGCCGCCATCGTGGGCGCCGTCGTCGTCGCGAAGGAGCGGATCTGACATGAGCGTCCAGTACTACCTCTGGCTCGCCGCGATCCTCTTCGGCATCGGCCTCGTCGGCGTCCTCACGAAGCGCAACGCCCTCATCGTCATGATGAGCGTCGAGCTGATGCTCAACGCGGCGAACCTCACGTTCCTCGCGTTCGCCCGGCAGACGGGCAACATCAGCGGCCACGTCATCGCGTTCTTCGTCATCGCCGTCGCGGCGGCCGAAGCCGCGGTCGGCCTCGCGGTCGTCATCGCGATCTACCGGTCGCGCGGCGCGGTGAACGTGGACGAGGTCCGCGCGCTCCGCGAGTAGCCCGGCTTTTCCGGCGGCGCGGCGGGGCGGGGGCGCGGTAAGCTTCCGCGCCATGCTCGCTCGCTGCGCCCGCTGCCAGGGCACGTTCACGACGGATCGCTTCGGCCGGCAGTTCTGCCCGCACTGCGGCTCGGAGCTCGACCTCGCCGATCCCAACGCCCCGCGGCCTCCGCCGGCCCCCGGCGCCGGTGCGCCGCCCGCCCCCGGAGAGCCGCCGCCGCCCGGCGCGGGCGCCCAGCCGCCCCCGGGCGAGCTCCCCCCGCCCCCTCCGCCTCCGCCCGGCGGCTACGGCCCGCCCGGCGGGTTCGGCTACGGCGGCCCCGGCGGCACGGGGTTCCCGCCCCCGCCTCCCGGCGGCGGCTGGGGCCCGCCCCCCGGCGGCCCCGGAGGGCCCGGCCCGTTCGAGCCCGAGCTGCCCGCGCCGTTCGCGGAGCGGCAGACCCGCGGCCTCTTCTCCGCGTTCTTCGAGACCTGGAAGCTCGCCGCGACCGATCCCCAGCGCTTCTTCCGCCGCGTTCGCATCGACCAGTCCGGGAGCGCGGTCCTCTTCGGGGTGATCGCGTACTCGTTCGGCAACGCGGTCCAGGGCGTCTACAGCTACGTGACCGGGCAGCAGACGCTCGTCGCGGCCGAGCGCGCGATGCACGACCTCCCGCCCGAGGCGGCGGAGATGGCGCGGAAGGTCCTCGGCATGTTCGCGGGGCCCGCCGTGCTCGCCTCGGTCGTCCTGTCGCCGGTGATGGCGCTCATCGGCATCTACCTCTCCGCCGCGATCGTCCACCTGCTCCTCATGCTGTTCAAGGGCGCGGCGCGCGGGTTCGACGCGACGCTCACCGCGGTCGGGTACGCGTACGGCCTCTACCTCCTGCTCGCGGTGCCGGGGTGCGGGAGCCTGATCGCGGCCGTGTGGTACCTCGTCGTGCTCGTCATCGGGCTCGGGCAGACGCAGCGCTGCGGGCCCGGCAAGTCGGCGGCGGCGGTGTTCGCGCCGGCGATCCTCCTGTGTGTCTGCTGCTGCGCGGCGTTCGGGCTCGGGTTCGGCGCGGTGCTCCGCGACGCCGCCCACAAGACCCAGCAGGTGAACCTGTGACCGCGCTCGTGACGCTCCGGCGCACCGAGCGCTTCGGGCACCCCGAGGTGTTCGCCGTGATCGGCGCGCTGTCCTTCCTCGTCGCGCGGTTCGCGCCGGTGCTCTCCCTCGGCTACGTCTGCCCGCTGAAGGCGCTCGCGGGCATCCCGTGCGCCACCTGCGGGATGACGCACGCGTTCGTCGCGCTCGCGCACGGCGACCTCGCCGCGGCCGTCTCCGCGAGCCCGCTCGGCGCCGCGCTCGCCGCCGCCGCGTGGGCCTACGCCGCGATCGATCTCGTCCGCGCGGCCGCCGGGTGGCCGCTCCCGGTCCCGGCGGCGCGGGCCTGGCGCGGCGCCACCGCCGTCGGCATCGCCCTCCTCCTCGCGAACTGGGCGTGGCTCGTGGCGCGCGGGAGCGGGGCATGAGCGGGACCGCTCTCGGGGCCGCCCTGGTCCTCCTCGGCTACCTGTCCGGCTCCGTGCCCTACGGCGTCGTGCTCGGGAAGCTCTTCCTCGGCGTCGACGTCCGGACGGTCGGGTCGGGCAACATCGGCGCGACCAACGTCGCCCGCGCCGGCGGGAAGGGGATGGGCGTCGCGGTCGTGATCCTCGACGCGGCGAAGGCGATGCTCCCCATCGTGCTCGCGCAGCGGCTGCTCGCCGGCGCGCCGCACGCCGAGCTCTGGGTGATGGCGGTCGCGATCGCCGCGTTCGCCGGGCACCTGTTCCCGGTCTGGCTCGGGTTCAAGGGCGGCAAGGGCGTCGCGACCGGGCTCGGCATCTTCGCGGTGCTCGCGCCGTGGGCCGCGCTCGCCGGCCTCGTCGCGTACCTCGTCGCCTACCTCGCGACGCGCATCTCGTCGGTGGGATCGCTCCTCGGCACCACCGCCTGCGTCGTGGGCGGGTTCTTCGTCAACGGCGCCGCGAGCCCCATCTCCTGGGCCGGCGTCGCCATCGGGGCGCTCATCTTCCTCCGCCACCGCGAGAACATCCGGCGGCTCGTGCGCGGGGAAGAGAAGAAGATGAAGGTGTGAACGAAGACGGCGGGCGCGCTCGTCGAGCACGCCCGCCGCCGGTGACTTCCTCGCGCCGCTACGTCGCGTTCGGCACGTCGATGTGCAGCTCGACGCGGCGGTTCTTGGCGCGACCGTCGGCGGTGCCGTTGTCGGCGACCGGCCGGACCTCGCCCATCCCGAGCGCCGTGATCTGCTTCTCCTGGACGCCGCGGCCGACGAGGAGCGACTTCACGGAGTCCGCGCGGCGGAGCGACAGCTCCTCGTTCGTCTTGTTCGAGCCGGTCGAGTCCGTGTAACCCTCGATCCGCACGCGGTCGTCCGAGTACTTGGCGATGACGTCGCCGAGCTGGGTCAGCTGCTCGATCGCCTCGGGCTTCAAGGCGGCGCTCCCGGTGTCGAACAGGATGTCGCCCTTCAGCTGGACGATGAGGCCGTTGTCGGTGCGCTTCGTCTCGGCGATCTTCTCGAGCTCCTTGTGCTGCTTGTCGAGGTAGAGGCCGACGGAGCCGCCGGCGAGGGCGCCGACGCCCGCGCCGATGAGCGCGCCCTTCTTGCCGCCTGCGAGGGCGCCGACGCCGGCGCCGAGGAGGCCGCCCGCGCCCGCGCCGATGGCGGTGCGCTTGCCGGCGGTCTCGCAGCCGACGACGAGGAAGGCCGCCAGCGCGGCGGCGGCGGTGAGGCGGACGGAGCGGCGATTCTTCATGACCAGAGACCTCCAGTGACGACGACGTTCGTGAACGGCCGAACCCTTTAGCACCGGTCGCGGGGGCGGCACCAGCCGCGGCCAGGTGCCCGACCGGGGGACGACCCGGCCGACGGTCGGGTCGGGGACGCCGCGGAGCGCGTTGCGCGGCGCCCGGCGACCGCCTAGGGTCGCCCACATGCGACCCGCCGAGACCTCCGGCCCGCAGGCGTCCCCGGCCGGATGGCTCGACCGGCTCGGCCTCGGCAGGCCCGAGCTGCGGGCGTGGGCACTCTATGACTGCGCCAACTCGGCAGCGGTAACGTCCATCGTCACCGCGATCTTCCCCGTCTACTTCGGTGCGGTCGCAGGCGCGGATCTCCCACCTGCACTCACCACGGAGCGCTACGCGGTCGCGACCACGATCGCGCTCGTCGTCGTCGCGGCGCTCGCGCCGCTCCTCGGCACCGTCGCCGACCTGCGCCCGTGGAAGAAGCCGCTGCTTTCGGCCTTTGCGGCCGTCGGGATCGCCGGCACCGCCGCGATGGCCCTCGTCGGCAAGGGCGACTGGCTCCTCGGCGCGGCGCTGCTCGTCGTCGTGAACGTCGGCCTGATGGGCAGCTTCGTCTTCTACGACGCGCTCCTCCCGCACGTCGCGCGGGAGGACGAGCTCGACCGCGTCTCGTCGGCGGGCTACGCCGTCGGGTACCTCGGCGGCGGCGCGCTGCTCGCCGTGCAGCTCCTCGCGATCCTCCGGCCGGCGTGGTTCGGGCTGCCGCACGGGCCCGGCCTCTCGAGCGCGCAGGCGACGCTCCCGACCCGCCTCTCGTTCCTGTCGGTGGCGATCTGGTGGGCCGTGTTCACCATCCCGCTCCTCCGGCGCGTGCGGGAGCCCGCCGCAGCCGCGGAGGGCGACGGCGCGCCGGTGCTCCGGCTCGCCTTCTCGCGCCTCGCGCGCACCGCGCGCACGCTCCGCGCCTACCCGCAGGCCGCGCTGATGCTCCTCGCCTTCCTCGTCTACAACGACGGCATCGGCACCATCATCCGGATGGCGACGATCTACGGGACCGAGCTCGGGCTCCCGAGCGGCGCGCTCATCGCGGCGATCCTGCTCGTGCAGTTCATCGGGATCCCGTTCGCGTTCCTGTTCGGGATGGTGGCCCACCGCGTCGGCGCGAAGCGCGCGGTCACGGGTGGCCTCGTCGTCTACACCGCCGTGGCGGTGCTCGGGTACTTCACCACCACCGCGGTGCACTTCTTTGCGCTCGCGATCCTGGTCGGGATCGTCCAGGGCGGGACGCAGGCGCTCTCGCGCTCGCTGTTCGCGAGCCTCGTGCCGCGCCGGCTCTCGGGCGAGTTCTTCGGGTTCTTCGCGGTGGTGGAGAAGGTCGCCGGGATCTTCGGTCCAGGCATCTACGCCGTCACCATCGCGCTCACGGGCTCCTCCCGCGGCGCGATCCTGTCCGTGATCGCGTTCTTCGCGGTCGGCGCGGCGCTGCTCCTCCGGGTGGACGTCGAGGCGGGCCGGCGCGCGGCGGAGGCGGGCGAGGCGAGCGCGGCGAGGCCGGGGTGACGCCCGGGTCCGTGCGCGTCAGCCGGCGGTGAAGTTGAACGGGTACTCGACCGCGACCGGCTCGGATGGCCGGAACGGCAGCCGCCACGCCTTCACCGCGCGCGTCACGCAGTCGGCGAGGTCCGAGGGGCCGCGCCGCTTCCCGGTGAGCTCGAGCTCGCTCACCTCGCCGCACCGGCCGATGGTGAAGCGCACCACGACGCGCCCGCGGAGCGAGGCGTCGCGCTTCAGCGCCCGGTCGTAGCACTCCCGGATCCCCTTCGTGCGGCCCGCCACGAACGCGCGCAGGAGCGCGCCGTCGGGCTCCGGCCCCGTCCCGGGGTCACCGCAGAGCGGCGCGGCGGAGGCCGCGTCGCGCGCGGGCCCCCGCGTGCTCCTCGACGGAGCGTGCGGGGCGAGGCGGCCGGGATCGAGGGCGGGGCCGGCGTCGGCAGCGGGTGCCGGCGCCTGCGGAGCGGCCGTCGTGGCGGTGGCCGGCTCCCGGTCGCGGCCGCAGGCGGTGAGGACGAGGACGAGGGCGAGCGCGGCGAGGGCGGGGAGGAGCGCGAGACGCATACGGAGCGTGAGGGTAGCGCGTCCGCCGGGGACGCGGGAAGCCGTCAGACGTTCGGGATGGGCGACACCTCGCCCGCCGGGCGGATCAGGACCTGCCGCGGCTTCACCCCGTTCGGCGGCCCCACGATGCCCTCGCGCTCCATCCGCTCGATGATCTTCGCGGCCTTGTTGTAGCCGAGCCGCATCTCGCGCTGGAGCTTCGAGACCGAGACCTCCTCCATGCGCGACACGAGGTCGACCGCCTGGTCGTACACCGGATCCTCCTCGTCGTCCCCGCCGCCGCGGTCGCCGGCGCCCTCGCGCGCCTTGAGGATCGACTCGTCGTAGACGGGCTTCCCCTGCTCCTTGAGGAAGCCGACGACCCGGTGGAGCTCCTCCTCGGACACGAACGCGCCCTGCACGCGCGTGACGGGCTGCGTCGCCGTCATGACCAGCATGTCGCCGTCGCCGAGCAGCGTCTCCGCGCCGGGGCCGTTGATGATGGTCTGCGAGTCGTGGCGCGAGGCGAGGCGGAAGGTGATGCGCGCCGGGAAGTTGTTCTTGATCATGCCCGTCACGACGTCGGTCGACGGGCGCTGGGTCGCGACGATGAGGTGGATGCCCGTCGCGCGCGCCTTCTGGGCGAGGCGGGCGAGCGAGATCTCCACCTCGCGCGGCGCGGTCATCATGAGGTCCGCGAGCTCGTCGATGACGACGACGATGTAGGGCAGCTTCTGCGGGAGCTTCTTCTCGTCGCGCGCCGCGACCGGATCGTCGGGCGGCGGCGCGGTGGGATCCTCGAACTCGGGTGACGCGACGACCGCGTCCGCGGGCAGCGGGCGCCACCCCTTCGACTCCGCGCCGCCTTCGGCGGCGCTACCTTCAGGGTGAGCGGCCGCTTCAGCCTCCGCGGCGGCGCGCGCGGCCGCCTCGTCCTCGGTCTCGCCCGCGGTGACGTCGACCACCACCAGCTTCTTCGGCGGGTGCGCGAGGTCCTTGTCCTCGAAGGTCTTGTTCTCGCTCCGCAGCTTCTCGACCTTCCCGTTGTAGGACTTGAGGTCCTTCGACCCGGTGTCGGCGAGGATCTGCGTCCGCCGCTCCATCTCGTCGACGGCCCACTGGAGCGCGCGCGCCGCCTTCTGGGGATCGGTGACGACGGGCAGGAGGAGGTGCGGGATGTCCTCGTAGGCCGACAGCTCCGTCATTTTCGGGTCGACCATGATCATCCGGACCTCCGCCGGCGTCTGCCGGAAGAGCATCGAGAGGATCATGGTGTTCAGGCCCACGGACTTGCCGGAGCCGGTGGTGCCGGCGATGAGGAGGTGCGGCATCCGCTGGAGATCGACGCAGTACGGGATGCCCTCGATGTTCTTGCCGAGGCCGAGCGGCAGGAACCCGCCGGCGGCCGCGAAGGCCTCCGACTCGAGGATGTCCTTCAGCCACACCGTCGCGCGGTCCTTGTTCGGCACCTCGATGCCCACGACGCCCTTCCCCGGGATCGGCGCGATGATGCGGATCCGGGTGGCGCTGAGCGCCATCGTGAGCTCCTTGTCGAGGTTCTCGATGCGGGCGAGCTTCACTCCCGCGACCGGGGAGAACTCGTAGAGCGTCACGACCGGCCCCGGCCGGATGTGCTTGATCACGCCCTCGATGCCGTGCTGCTTCAGCGTCGCGACGATGATCTCCGCGGTCCGGGTGAGCGAGTCGGTGTCGAGGTCCTTCTGCTTCTCGTCGTGCGCGTCGAGGAGGTCGGTCGACGGCGGCCGGAACACCGCGCCGGCCTGGGTGAAGGCGAAGCTCGGCGCCTCCTTCTTCTCCTTCTTCTTCTTGGCGCGATCGAGCATCGCCTGGGAGACGATGATCTCGGGCTTCGACGGGATCGCGAGCGGCAGCGGCGCGGCCGCGGGCTCCTCGGCGGCGTCCTCCGGCGGCGCGAGCTTCGGCGGCTCCGCCGCGGCCTTCCGGGCGTCGTCGGGCTCGCGCGCCTTCCGCTTCCTGCGGGGCGGCTCGGCCTCCTCCGCCTCCGGCTCGGGCGCCGGCTCGAGGCCGCCCACCCAGGCCGGATCGTCGAAGCTCGCGCGGCGGACCTCCTCGAGCGCCAGCGCGCCGGCCACGGCGCGGGCCTCCGCGCGTGCCTCGTCGCCGTCCGCCTCGATCTCCGCGGTCTCCGCGAGCTTCTCCGCCTCGGCGCGGCGGGCGCGCTCGGCGGCCTCCTCGGCGCGCAGCTCCGCGACCGCGCTCCGGTGCTCGTCCACCGCGTCGGCGAGCCCGCGGTGCAGGAACCCGAGCACGGCGCGGCCCACCGCGAAGAGCGCCCCGCCGATGGTCTGCGGCTTCACGTCCGCGGCGACGATGAGCGCGACGAGCGCGGTCGCGGTGACGACGATGGCGCTCCCCCAGACGGAGAAGAGCCCCTCGGACCACGCCGCGAGCGCGGCGCCCACCGCGCCGCCCGCCGGGAACGAGACCGGCGCGCGGCCGGCGAGCGCGAGGTGGCCGAGCGTCGCGACGGCGAGGGTGAGGACGGCGTAGGCGACGGCGGACACGATCGTGATCCGCGGCGGCGCCCCGCGGAAGAGCCTCCACGCCGCGGTGCCGAGGCCGAACGGCAGCACCAGCGCGGAGAAGCCGAGCAGGCCGTAGACGCTGGACGCGACGCGGTGGCCGACCGGGCCGCAGAGGTTCGCGGGCGGGAGCCCGTTCGCGATGAGGCCGCCGTCGAGCGACGAGAACGTGGCGAGGGCGAGGCCCGAGCCGAGCGCCAGCGCGAGGAGGACGACCGCGCCGACGTCGCGGGCCATGCCCGTCCTCGGCGCGCCGCCCTTCTTTCCCCGGGGCTCGGCGGGCTCGTCGCCGCGCTTCACCCGCTCCTTCTCGGAGAGACGACGGTTGGACTTGGCCTTGCCCATGTGGTTGCGGGGCCCTCGGGAGGAAGAACGGAGCCGCACGCGCGGACGAGGGCCTGCCCGCCGAGAATATCGGCGGGAATCGGGGGGTCAATTTTTCGGCGGGAGGGGGGATCCTCGCGTAGAATCCCAGAAAGAGGCTCCTTTTCCCCGGAATTCCATGGACGTCCGCTGCGAGCGCTGCAGGGCCCAGTACGTGTTCGACGACGATCAGGTGACGCCGTCCGGGCTCACCGTCCAGTGCACGAACTGCGGCCACGTCTTCAGGGTGAAGAAGAAGGAGCTGGTCGTCACCGTCCCGGTGAAGCCGGACGAGCTGGACGGCGCGCCGCTCCCCGCGACGGCCGCGGCGCTCCGGCCGGCGGGTCACGTCGAGGCGGCGTCCGCGGCGGCGCGCCCGCACGAGCCCGAGCGGCGCGAGTGGCGCGTCCGGCAGGCGAACGGGAACGTCTTCACGTTTCGTGAGCTGACGACGCTGCAGAAGTGGATCGTCGAGCAGAAGGTGTCCCGCGACGACGAGATCTCGCAGGGGACCGACGCGTGGAAGCGCCTCGGGAACATCGCCGAGCTCGCGAGCTTCTTCCAGGTGGTCGAGGCGGCGGAGCGGGCGAAGGCGCACCCGGCCCAGCCCGCGGTGACCCCGCTCCCGGTCTCGGCGGCGACGACGGCGGTCTTCGGCGCGCCGGCGGCGAGGCTGCCGCCCCCGCCCTCCGGGTTCCCGCCCCCGTCGTTCACGCTGCCGCCCCAGGCGGCGCGGCCGGCGCCGCCCGCGCCGATCCCGCCGCCGGCGGTCGCGCCGGCGCGGCCGCTCCCCGCCGAGGACGTGCCCGTCGACGACGACCTCTCCGCGGTGAGGGGGACCGGGCGCGGCCGGATCGTCGCCGCCGTCGCGCTGATCGCGGTCGCCGGCGGCGCCCTGGCCTACGTGCTCGCGCCGCGCCAGCGGCCCGCGCCCGTGTCCGTCCCGATCACGCTCGAGGTGAAGCCCGTGCCCGCGCCGGGCCCGGCCGCCTCGGTCCCGACGCCCGCCGTCGCAGCCGGCGAGGGCGTCGCGGCGGCGCCGGCCGCCACCGCCGCCGCCCCCGCGGCCGCGCCGGAGCCGCCGGCCGATCGCGGCGACCCGAGCGGCCTCCCTGAGCCGAAGGGGGCGCCGCCTCCGCCGCTGGCGGCGCCGGAGCCGGTTCCGGAGAGCGCCGCGAAGGCGCCGGAGCCGGTGAAGGCGCCCGCGAAGCCGGCCGCGCCGCCGGCCCCGAAGGTGCTCCTCGCGCAGGCGGAGCGGCTCCGGCAGCGTGGCGAGGCGGAGCGCGCGCTCGATCTGTACGGACGCGTCGTCGCGTCCGAGCCCGAGAACGCCGCAGCCCTCGTGGGACGGGGTTTGTGCTATCTGGATCTCGAGCAGTACGCGCCCGCGGAGGCGAGCTTCCAGGCGGCGCTCCGGGCCGCACCGGGGGACGCCGACGCGCTGATGGGCCTCGCCGAGACCTATCGGGGGCGAGGAAAGAAGGCCGAGGCCCTCCAGTACTACGAGAGGTACCTCGCCCTTCACCCGGACGGCGAGGAAGCGGCGGTCGCGCGCAACGCCATCGAGGAATTGAGGAGATGACCATGCCAGATCGTACTTTCGAGAAGCCGTCCCAGACCGAGGACGAGTACTTCGTCCGCGAGGACGCGGAGAAGAAGCGGAAGCTCGCGCTCGAGGTGAAGAAGCAGACCGAGGTCGCCGAGCGGAACCGCCTGAAGCAGCTGCACTGGATGCGCTGCCCGAAGTGCGGGATGGAGATGCACGAGGTGAAGTACCGCGGCGTCGACGTCGACGTCTGCTTCTCCTGCAACGGCATCTTCCTCGACCAGGGCGAGCTCGAGCACCTCGAGCGGCCCGAGCACAAGGGCGTGATGAGCGCCATCCTGAACTGGTTCAAGCCCGAGATGAAGCCGTAGGGCCCTTCGGACTCCGGGCCGCTGCGCGGCCCAACGCTCAGGGTGAACGGGCCCTTCGACTCCGGGCCGCTCGCGCGGCCCTACGCTCAGGGTGAACGGGAGGAGGTATGGCGCTGTCGCTGGAGGAGGTCCGCCGGATCGCGACGCTCGCGCGCCTCCGGCTCACGCCCGACGAGGAGCAGAGGTTCGCCGTTCAGCTCTCGGCGATCCTCGACCACGTCGAGCAGCTGAAGGCGCTCGACGTCACGGGCGTCGAGCCGATGACGCACGCGCTCGCCGCCGGCGAGATCCCGGCGCTCCGCGACGACGTCACGGTCCCGGGGCTGGGGCCCGACGAGGCCCTCGCCGCCGCGCCGGCGCGCGAGGGCACCGCCTTCAAGGTGCCGAGGATCATCGAGTGACCGCCCCCGTGCAGGACCTGGTACGCCTCGGGCTCCGCGAGGCCGGCGAGGCGGTCGCGTCGCGCCGCGTCTCCGCGCGCGCCCTCGTCGACGCCGCCCTCGCCCGGATCGAGGCGACCGACGCGAAGCTCGGCGCGTTCCTCGCCGTGACGCCCGAGCGGGCGCGCGCGGCCGCGGACGCGGCGGACGCCCGCGCGGCGCGTGGCGAGCGCCGGTCGCCCCTCGACGGCGTCCCGGTGGCGGTGAAGGACATCTTCGTCACGAAGGGCGTCCCGACCACCGCCGGCTCGCGCATCCTCGAGGGCTGGATCCCGCCGTACGACGCGACGGTCGTCGAGCGGCTCGAGGCCGCGGGCGCGGTGCTCGTCGGGAAGCTCAACATGGACGAGTTCGCGATGGGCTCGTCCAACGAGAACAGCGCGTACAAGCCGTGCCACAACCCCTGGGACCTCGCGCGCACGCCGGGCGGCTCCTCCGGCGGCAGCGCCGCCGCGGTCGCCGCGTTCCAGGTCCACGGCACGCTCGGCACCGACACGGGCGGCTCGATCCGCGAGCCCGCCGCCTTCTGCGGCGTCGTGGGCGTGAAGCCGACCTACGGCCGCGTGTCGCGCTACGGCGTCATCGCGTTCGCCTCGTCGCTCGACCAGGTGGGACCGCTGGCGCGGAACGTCGGCGACGCCGCGCTCCTCCTCCGCACCATCGCCGGGCACGACCCGCGCGACATGACCTCCTCGACCCGGCCGGTGGACGACTACCTCGCGGCCCTCGAGGGCGGCGCGAAGGGGCTCCGCATCGGCGTGCCGAAGGAGTGGCTCGACGGGAGCGGTCTCGACGCCGGCGTCGCCGACGCGGTCCGGGCGGCCCTCGCCGCGTACGAGCGGCTCGGCGCGCGGCTCGTCGAGATCTCCCTCCCGCACTCCAAGTACGGCATCGGCGCCTACTACCTCATCGCGCCCGCCGAGGCGTCCTCGAACCTCGCCCGCTACGACGGCGTGCGCTTCGGCCTCCGCGCCGGGGACGCCCGCGGCCTCAAGGAGATGTACGCCGAGACCCGCGAGCGCGGCTTCGGGCCGGAGCCGAAGCGGCGGATCATGCTCGGCACGTACGCGCTCTCGTCGGGCTACTACGACGCGTACTACCTGCGCGCGCAGAAGGTCCGCACCCTCATCCGGCGCGACTTCGACGCGGCCTTCGAGCGCTGCGACGTGGTGGCCGGTCCGGTCACGCCCTCCGTCGCGTTCAGGCTGGGCGAGCGGACCGACGATCCGCTGAAGATGTACCTCGCCGACATCTTCACCATCACCTGCAACCTCGCCGCGCTCCCGGGCCTCTCGGTCCCGTGTGGCCTCGAGGGCGCGAGCGGCCTGCCGGTGGGGCTGCAGCTCCTCGGTCGCCCCTTCGACGAGGCGACGCTGTTCCGCGCCGCGCGCGCGCTCGAGCGCGAGCTCCCGGCGCTGCCGGCGCCGGCGGGGGTCTAGCGCGGTGGCCCCGCTGCCCTACGCGCGCCGCGCCGCGCTCGTGGTCTGGAGCGCGCTCATCGTGCTCCCGCTCGCGTTCCTCGTCGTGGTGCTCGCGGTCGGCGGCGTGGATCGCGCGAGCCCCGCGGTCGCGCCGCTCTTCTTCTGGATCGCCATCGGGGCGTCGGTCCTCGACCTCGCCCTCGCGTGGCTCCTCGCGCCGCGCGTCGGCGCCAAGGCCTCGTCCGACCCCGAGGCGGTGGCGTTCACGCGCCTGCTCTTCGCGTGGGCGCTCGCCGAGGCCGCGGCGATCTTCCCGCTCGTCGCCTATCTCCTCACGGACGACGCGCGGCTCATCGGGATCTTCGGGGTGGACCTCCTCGCGCTCGTGCTGCTCTTCCCGAGCGACCAGCGCTGGGAGAGCATGCGACCGGCGGGGGCGGAGGACGGCCGCCCGGCCGTCCGCAGGATGGTGCGCTAGATGGCGGTCTCCGACTTCCAGGTGGTCATCGGGCTCGAGGTCCACGCCCAGCTCCTCACCCGGAGCAAGATCTTCTGTACCTGCACGACGGCGTTCGGCGGCGAGCCGAACGCGCACGTCTGCCCGGTCTGCCTCGGCCTCCCGGGCGCGCTGCCTGCGCTGAACCGCAGCGTCGTCGAGATGGCCATCCGGGCGGGCCTCGCGCTCGGGTGCACCATCAAGCCGAAGAGCATCTGGGCGCGGAAGAACTACTTCTACCCGGACCTGCCGAAGGGCTACCAGGTCTCGCAGTACGAGCTCCCCATCTGCGAGGGCGGCGAGGTGCCCGTGGCGGTGGAAGGGACCGAGCGGATCGTGCGCCTCGTCCGGATCCACATGGAGGAGGACGCCGGCAAGAACGTGCACGACGTCTCGCCGGACGGCTCGTCGGGCGTGGACCTGAACCGCGCCGGCGTCCCGCTCCTCGAGATCGTCTCGCAGCCCGACATCCGCTCGTCGGACGAGGCCGTCGAGTACCTCCGCACGCTCCGCGCCATCCTGATGGCGCTCGGCGTGAACGACGGGAACATGCAGGAGGGCTCGCTGCGCTGCGACGCGAACGTGTCGATCATGCGCAAGGGCGCCTCCGAGTACGGCACCCGGTGCGAGATCAAGAACATGAACTCGTTCCGGTTCCTCAAGGCCGCGATCGAGTACGAGGTGCGGCGGCAGGTGGAGCTCGTCGAGTCGGGCGGCAAGGTCGAGCAGGAGACGCGCCTCTTCGACCCGGACCGCGGCGAGACGCGGTCGATGCGCTCGAAGGAGGAGGCGCACGACTACCGCTACTTCCCCGAGCCGGACCTGCCGCCCGTGATGGTGGAGCCGGCCCTGGTCGAGCGGATCCGCGCGACGCTCCCGGAGCTGCCGCGCGCCCGCGCGGCGCGCTACCAGAAGGAGCTCGCGCTGTCCTCCTACGACGCCGAGAACCTCGTCGCCGACGCCGCCGTCGCGAGCTGGTTCGACGCCGCGCTCGCCGCGTACGGGAAGGGGCCGGAGGCGGCGAAGAAGGTGGCGAACTGGGTGACCGGCGAGATCGCGCGGCTCGCGAACGAGACCGGCGAGGCGCCGGCGAGCTGGAAGCTCTCCCCGGACAGGTTCGCGGCCGTGCTCCGCCTCGTCGACGCGGGCACGATCGGTGGGCCCGGCGCGAAGCAGGTCGTCGAGGAGGTCTTCCGGACCGGCGCCGATCCCGCCGCGGTGGTGCAGGCGAAGGGGCTCGCGCAGGTCTCCGACGAGGGCGCGATCGAGGCCGCCGTCGACAAGATCCTCGCCGCGAGCCCGGGCGAGGTGGAGAAGCACCGGAGCGGGAAGAAGAACCTCACCGGCTTCTTCGTCGGCCAGATCATGAAGGAGATGAAGGGGAAGGGGAACCCGGCCGTGGTCAATGCGCTCCTGAAGAAGAAGCTCGGGAGCTAGCGCGTGGCCAGGTGGGCGGGATGGGGTGCCGGCCCCGCGGGCGCCGGCGCGACCGGCGGGCCGAGCCGGGTCTTCCTCGTGATCGCGCTCCTCGGCGCGATCGTCGTCACGGTCATCTCGGCCGTCCGGCGAGAGCTCCCCGCGGCGGCGGTGGCGGGGCTCGCCGCGATCTACTTCGCCCTGCGCCTGTTCGCGGGGCTCGGGAGAGGAGAGCGATGACACGGGAGCCCCTCCGGCCGGTGCTGTACGACGACGCGCGCGACGTGGTCCGCGTCCTCGACCAGAAGCGGCTTCCGGTAGACGAGGTCTGGCTCGAGCTCTCGACCGCCGAGCAGGTCGCCGCCGCGATCAAGGACCTCACGGTCCGCGGCGCACCGGCGATCGGGGTCGCCGCCGCGTACGGGATCGCGGTCGAGGCCCGGCGCGGTGCCGACGTGGCGCGCCTCCGAGCGGCCGCCGAGCTGCTCGTGCACGCGCGGCCGACCGCGGTGAACCTCGCCTGGGCGGTGCGCCGCATGGGCCGCCGGATCGGGCTCGGCGCCGAGGTGATCCTCGCCGAGGCCCACGCGATCCGGGACGAGGACGAGGCGGCCTGCCGCCGGATCGGCGCCCTCGGGGCGCCGCTCATCCCGCCGAGGGCGCACGTCCTCACCCACTGCAACGCGGGCGCCCTCGCCACCGCGGGCTACGGCACCGCGCTCGGCGTGGTCCGGGCAGCGGTCGAGGCGGGGAACCCCATCTCCGTCTTCGCCGACGAGACCCGGCCGTTCCTCCAGGGCGCGCGCCTCACCGCCTGGGAGCTGCACCGCGACGGGATCCCCGTGACGATCCTCACCGACGGCATGGCCGGGTGGCTCATGCAGCGGGGGGAGATCGCGTGCGTCGTCGTCGGCGCCGACCGCATCGCGGCGAACGGCGACGTTGCGAACAAGATCGGCACGTACGCCCTCGCGGTGCTCGCCCGGCACCACCACCTGCCGTTCTACGTCGCCGCGCCGTGGTCCACGGTCGACCTCGGCACGCCGGCGGGCGACGCGATCCCCATCGAGGAGCGCGGCACCGAGGAGGTGGTCACGCTCGCCGGGCAGCGCATCGCGCCCGTGGGCGTCCCGGCGCGCTACCCCGCGTTCGACGTGACGCCGGCGGCGCTCGTCTCGGCGATCATCACCGAGCGTGGGGTCCTTCGCGCGCCGTATGACGCGTCGCTCCGCACGCTCGCCGCGGAGTAGGCACAGGCTCACCTTTTCGCCCTCGCGAGCGCCGTCTATCATCGCCCTTCACCATGGGCGATCTCGCGCAGACCCGCGTCTTCGGCCACTCCGATCACGCCGTCGTCGTCGTCGGGCTCCGCAAGCGGCCGCTCGCGGACCTCTACCACCGCCTCGTCACGGGGTCGTGGACGCGCCTCTGCCTCGTGTACGCGCTCGTCTACTTCGGGACCGAGCTGCTCTTCGAGGCGGCGCACCTCGCCCTCGGGCCCGGCGCGGCGGCGCCCCGCGGCACGACGCTCGGCGCCCTCGTCGCGCTCGCCCGCGGCGTCTCGCTCGCGGAGGTTCGCGCGACGCTCCAGCCGCGCGCGATCCTCACCGGCGCGCTCGGCGGCCTCGAGGAGTTCGTGCGCTGGCTCGAGCTCGTCATCGGCGCCGGCATCGTCCTCGCGAAGTTCGCGCTCCTCCGCGCGCGGGTCCTCTGGAGCGAGGTGGCGGTGGTGTCGCCGCACCCGCAGGGCCGCGCGCTCCTCTTCCGGATGGCGAACGAGCGGTCCGGGCACGTGGTGGACGCGAAGGTCTCGGCGATGCTCGTCCGGAACGAGGTGGACGAGGACGGGGCGCCGATCCGCCGCGCGCACGACCTCCCGCTCGTCCGCAACGGCACCGCGCTCTTCGCCCACGCGTGGACGGCCGTGCACGTCATCGACCGCGAGAGCCCGCTCGCGCGGGAGAGCGCCGAGTCGCTCGCCGCGGCGGAGGCCGAGGTCATCGTCACGCTCACCGGCTTCGACGAGGGGCTCACCCGCACGATCCACGCGCGGAACGCCTGGCCGGCGAAGCGGATCCGCTGGAACGCGCGGTTCGAGGAGATCGTGACGGTGCTCCCCGGCGGCGCGCGCCAGGTGGACTACCGGCGGTTCCACGAGGTGGTGCCCGTGGAGGACTCCCGCCCGGAGCGGACCCCGCGGCGGTCCGCCCGCCCGGGGTGACGTCGGCGGGGCGCGGTCGCCCTCCGGGCCGCGCGGCATTAGGATCGGGCGATGTCCGTCCGCACCTGCGCCGCCTGCGGCAAGCCCCGGGGAAGCAACGCCGAGTGCCTCTCCTGTCGCGAGGCCGTCGCGGAGGGGCTGGTCCGCGAGGCGAAGGACGTGACGCCGGAGGTGGTGCCCGTCGCCGCCGACCGGGCGGAGCGGTTCCTCACCCGCCCGCCGTGGTACGCGCGCACCGCGCCCCGGACGATCCGGACGAAGCTCCGCCTGCTGTGGATGGTCGTGCGCGACTACGCGAACGGTACGTATCGCCAGCTCCCCTGGAAGGCGGTCGCGGCGCTCGTCGCGGCGATCCTGTACGTGGTCTCGCCGATCGATCTGGTCCCGGACGTCCTCGGTCCGCTCGGGTTCACGGACGACGTGCTCGTCCTCGCGCTCACGTGGGGGCTCGTGAAGCGCGAGCTCCGCGATTACTGCGCGTGGAAGGGGCTCTCTCCCGCGCACTTCGGGCTGTAGCGCCCCGGCGCGGGAGGGCTATCCGTCCCGCAGCTCCGCCGCGAGCGCGGCGACCGCGCGGCGCGCGGCCTCCGGAGATTCCGCTCGCCACGGCCGGCCGTGCCCGGGCAGCACCCACTGGAACCGGAGCGCCGCGAGCTTCTCCAGCGAGCGGACCTGCTCGCCCCAGTCGTACCAGCAGACGTGGCGCGACGCGCCGAGGCGGCCCTCGGCGTCGCCCCAGAGGTGATCGCCGGTGAAGAGGTACGTGTCGCCGGCGAGCAGCGCGGCGGACCCGGGCGTGTGCCCGGGCACCGGCACGGCGAGGAGGTCGTCCGCGAGCGGCACCGGCGCGTCCCCCTCGAGCCGCCGCTCCACGCCCCGCGTGCTCGCGGTCACGTCGCGCGCGTGCAGGATGCGCTCGCAGCCGAGGGCCTCGCGCCAGCGCGCGTGGTCGGCGACGTCGTCGCGGTGCGTGAGGAACATCAAGCGCGCCCCGCCGAGCGCGCGGATGCGGTCGGCCAGGGGCCGCGCGTATCGCGGCGAATCCACGAGCACGTTCCCGCCCGGGCGCACGACGAGCCAGGCCGCCGCCCCGAACGACGAGTCCGCGGCGTAGCCGCAGGCGTACACGCCGGGCGCGAAGGGCTCGGGCAGGGCCGTGGTCGCGTCCGCGATGCCGGCCTTCGTGCGAGAGCCGATCGCCGCGACCGGGCAGGAGACGAGCGCGAGCAGCGCGCGGCGCCGCTCGGCGGCGTCGGCGGGCTGGCGGCGCACGAACGCGGGGTCGTCCTCGCCGCCGCCGAACACGCCCGGCGCGAACCGCCGGCACGTATCGCACGCGATGCACGCGTCGTCGACGAAGAGGTCACCGGGAGCGTTGCCGGGCAGCGCGCGGGCGGCGAGGGCCACGCCCGATCTGTAACGGCGCCGGTCCCGGCCGGCACCCCCTCGTGGCGGAGACGCCGGAACGACGAGCGGGCAGCGGACTCGAGTCCGCTGCCCGCCGGAGACCTCGCGCTGACGCGAGGGCGAGGCTAGTCGCCGTGCTTCTCGTGCCCCTTGCCGCGGCCGTTGTCGTGGTGCCGCTCTTCCCTCTCGCGCTTCTCCATCTCCTTCTCGTGGTGCTTGTCGAAGTGCCGGTCGTCGCGCTCGTAGCGCTCGTACCGCACCGGGGCGGGCGCCGCGCGCGGCGGTCCGGGACGGTAGTGACGGTAGCGGCCGGGCGGGATCTCGTAGAGGCGCGCCGGGACCCCGCGGCGGGGGACGACCACCCAGCCGCCGCGGTGGTTCCGCGACCGGTACCAGCCGCCGTCGTGACGGCACCAGTAGTAGCCGTCGACGAAGAAGACCTCCTCCTCGACGTCGGGGACGACCTGGACGCCGGGGGAGACGACGACGAGCTGCGGGAGGACGACGGGGAGACCGAGCTGGAGCGTGACCTGCGCCTGGGCCTGGGCACGGGCGATCGCCGGGAGGACGAGCAGCCCGGCGACGAGGAGGAGGGTCTTTTTCATGGCGGGCGAAGGATCGGCTGATCGTCGCTGTCGCGCAAGCAGGGGACACGCCTACAGTTCCCCACCCCGGGGTGGTCGCCGGATCCAAGCCTCGGGAATCCTTGACAGCCCCGCGGCCGCGATCGTATATGACCGCCCTTCTCGGAGGGCCGGCGCGCCACACGCAGCTCGCGCGCGGCAGAGAAACCTCCCCAGATTCCAGGAGAAGCGCGATGTACGCGGTGATTCGGACCGGCGGAAAGCAGTACCGCGTCGCTCAGGGCGACCGGGTCAAGATCGAGAAGCTCGCCGGCGACGTCGGCGGGAAGGTGAACTTCGACGTGCTGCTCGTCGGCGGTGACGGCGAGGCCAAGATCGGCAAGCCGGTGATCTCCGGCGCGGCGGTCGAGGGCGAGATCGTCGCCCAGGGCAAGCACAAGAAGGTCATCCACTTCCGGAAGAAGAAGGAAGGCTGGACCAAGAAGCGGGGCCATCGCCAGCCCTACACCGAGGTCCTCATCACGACCGTCCGGGCGTAACCGCCCCGGTCTCGACGGAGTAGATCATGGCTCACAAAAAAGGACAGGGCTCGTCGCGCAACGGCCGCGACTCTCCTGGCCAGCATCGCGGCGTCAAGGTGTACGGGTCCGAGAAGGTCGTGGCGGGGAACATCCTCGTCCGCCAGGTCGGCACCCTCTTCCACCCCGGCGAGAACGTCGGGATGGGGAAGGACTTCACCCTGTTCGCGCTCATCGACGGCAAGGTGAAGTACGCGCGCGCCCGCGGCGATCGCCGCATCGTCTCGGTCCTTCCCGAGGCGTAGGCAGCGCGAGTCACCAAAGAGCACGGCGCCGCGGGCCCCGAGGGTCCGCGGCGCGTCTCGTTTCTGGAGCGCCCACGATGAAGTTCGTCGACGAGGTCCGGATCCACGTGAAGGCCGGCGACGGCGGCGACGGCGCGGTCGCCTGGCGGCGGGAGAAGTTCATCCCCCGCGGTGGCCCGGCCGGCGGCGACGGCGGGAACGGCGGCGACATCGCCCTCGTCGTCGACCCGCAGCTCTCGACGCTCCTCGACTACCGGTACGTGCGCGAGCACAAGGCCCGGAACGGCGAGAAGGGCGGCGGCTCGGACATGAACGGGAAGGACGGCGCGGACCTCGAGCTGCGCGTGCCGCCCGGTACCGTCGTGAAGGACGCCGCGACCGGGGAGACGATCGTCGACCTCGGCACGCCCGGCGAGCGCTTCGTCATCGCGAAGGGCGGGCGCGGCGGCCTCGGCAACATGAACTACGCGACGTCGACGAACCAGTCACCCCGGTTCGCGCAGGACGGCACGCCGGGCGAGGAGAAGGACCTCGTCCTCGAGCTGAAGCTCCTCGCGGACGTCGGCATCGTCGGGTACCCGAACGCCGGCAAGTCCACCCTCATCAGCCGCATCTCCCGCGCGCGGCCGAAGATCGCCGACTACCCGTTCACGACGCTGGTCCCGAACCTCGGCGTGGTCTCCTGGCGCGGGGAGCGGAGCTTCGTCGTCGCCGACATCCCGGGCCTCATCGAGGGCGCGCACTCGGGCGCGGGCCTCGGCCACCAGTTCCTGCGGCACGTCGAGCGCTGCCGGGTGCTCGTCCACCTCGTCGAGGGCGCGAACCCGGAGCCCGGCCGCGAGCCGAAGAAGGACCTCGACGCCATCGACCGCGAGCTCGCGCTCTACTCGCCGGTGCTCGCGAAGAAGCCGCAGATCATCGTGGTGACGAAGGTCGACGTGCCGGAGGCGCGCGCCGCGGGCGAGAAGCTCCGGAAGGCGCTCGCCCGGCGGAAGAAGCCGGTCCACGTGCACCTCGTCTCGGCGGTGACCGGCGAGGGGCTCGAGGAGCTCCTCGACGCCGTCGCGCGGGTCCTGTTCAAGAGCGCCGCGCCGCGCCGCGAGGGGCGCGGGAAGAGGCTCGCGAAGCCGAGGGCGGAGAAGTGAGCGAGGCGGGGCGCGCGGGAGACGAGCCCCGGCTCGGCGATCCGGGCTTCCTCGTCCCGGAGCGGAAGGCGCGCATCGACGCGGTCGTCGCGAACCGCACCCGGACGCTCACCGTCGTGATGGAGGCGTTCGCGGATCCGCAGAACGTGAACGCGGTGCTCCGGACGTGCGAGGCGTTCGGGATCCAGGCGCTGCACGTGGTCGAGGGGCCGATGAAGCCCTACGACCGGAACAAGAAGATCAGCCAGAACGCCGACAAGTGGCTCGACGTCACCCGCTGGCGCTCGACCCGCGAGTGCCTCGAGCGCCTCAAGGCGGACGGGTTCGCGATCTACGTCACCCACCTCGACGAGGGGGCGCGGCCGCTCGCGGAGCTGTCGTTCGCGGGCAAGGTCGCCCTCGTGTTCGGGAACGAGCACCGCGGGGTCTCCGACGACGCCCTCGCCCTCGCCGACGCGAGCTACGCCATCCCGATGCGCGGGTTCGTGCAGTCGCTCAACGTCTCGGTGGCCGCGGCGATCTCGATCGCGAAGGCGGTCGAGCGTCGCGAGATCGACCGCGGCCGGCACGGCGACCTCCCCGAGGCGGACGCGGCGGCGCTGCGCGAGCGCTTCTACCTGCTCGCGGTGAAGCAGCGCGCGCGCATCGCCAAGGCCGAGGCGGCGGTCCTGCGCCGCGAGGCGCGGCGCGGCCGCACGTCCTCGTAGTCTCGAACCGCAAGACCGGTGCCGATTCGCCGCGCTCCGCCGCGCGCCATGGCCTCGCCTTGACTTAGATGCCACATGCATATATTCATGAAGCATCGAAGGGAGGCGCGATGACCGGGACGCGGCGCAGGAGGACCGGGGCGGAGGCGGACGGAGGCGAGCGGGCCTTCCTCGCCGGCTACGACGCGCGCCGGTACCCGCACCCGTCCCTGACGACGGACGTCGTGCTCGTCTCCGCGGCGGAGGGCACCCTCCACACGCTCGTGGTCCGCCGCGGCGACCACCCGGACAAGGGCAAGTGGGCGCTGCCGGGCGGCTTCGTGCGGCTGGAGGAGGGGCTCGACGCCGCGGCCGCGCGGGTCCTCGCCGACAAGGCCGGGCTCGAAGGCGTCTTCCTCGAGCAGCTGTACACGTTCGGCGAGCCGGGCCGCGACCCGCGGACCCGCGTGGTCACCGTGGCCTACTACGCCCTCGTCGACCACGGCCGCTTCCTCGAGGCGAGCCGCCGGTCTTCCGACGTGGTCGTGGCGCGCATCGAGGTGCCCTGGGACGGCGAGACCGGCGGGCCGGTGGCGCTCGCGGGCCCCGACGGCGGCGCGCTGCCGCTCGCGTTCGACCACGCCGAGATCGTCGGGATGGCGGTGAAGCGCCTCCGCGGGAAGCTCGACTACACGCCGGTCGGGTTCCAGCTGCTCCCCGCTGCGTTCACGCTGCTCGAGCTCCAGCGCGTCCACGAGACCGTGCTCGGGCGTCCGCTCAACAAGGACTCCTTCCGCCGCCGCATGCTCGCGTCGGGTGAGCTCGAGGCGACCGGCCGCAGCGAGCGGGAGGTGGACCACCGGCCGGCGGAGCTCTACCGCTTCGCGCGGCGGCGGGCGATCTGACGGCTCCCGGGCGAGGCGCCCGGGACGACGAGGAGGACGGCCATGGCGGAGATCACGAACCTCGGCTTCATCCGGCACCTGCGCGCGGACGCGAGCGTCCACGTGCTCCACTTCCGCGGCGCGCGGCTCGTGCGCGAGGGGCGCGGCCTCTCGTTCCTGTTCGCCCCCCACACAGCCTCGATCGTCGAGGTCCCCGCGGATGACCGCGAGATGGCGCTCGTCTTCCACGGCCGCTCGGCGGACTACCAGGACGTGACGGCACAGGGCGTCCTCTCGTACCGGGTGACGGACCCGCGCACGCTCGCCGATCGCGTCGACTTCACCATCGACCTCCGCACCGGTGCGCTCCGCCGCGAGCCCCTCGAGAAGCTCGCGCTCCGGTTCTCGCAGCTCGCGGAGCAGCACGCGGCCGGGTGGGTGGCCCGCACGCCGCTCCGCGACGTCCTCGCGCTGGGGCCGGAGCGGATCCGCGCGGCGATCGAGACAGGCCTCGCCGCCGATCCGTCCGTGCCGGCGATGGGCCTCGAGGTGGTCTCGGTCCGGATCTCGTCGGTCCGGCCTGCGCCGGATCTCGAGAAGGCGCTCGAGGCCCCCACGCGCGAGCGGATCCAGCAGGCCGCGGACGAGGCCGCGTTCGGGCGCCGCGCGCTCGCGGTCGAGAAGGAGCGCGCCATCCAGGAGAACGAGCTCAAGAACCGCATCGAGCTCGCGCGCCGCCGCGAGGAGCTCATCCTGCAGGACGGCCAGAACGCGCGCCGGGAGGCGACGGAGCAGGCCGAGGCGAGCCGGATCGCCGCGGAGGCCGAGGCCGCGCGGGGCGCCATCGCGGCGCAGGCGGCGGCCCACGAGCTCCGGACGCGCGCGGACGCGGAGGCGCACCGGACGCGGGCGCAGGGCGATGCGGACGCCACCGCGCTGCGCCTGTCCGAGGAGGTCCGCACGGCGGCCGAGGCGGCGCGCATGGCCGCGGTCCGCGAGGTGCCGCCGGCGGTGCTCCTCGGGCTCGCGGCGCAGGCGATCGCGGGCAAGCTCGAGAAGATCGAGCGCGTGAGCGTCGGACCGGACGCGCTCGGCCCGGCGCTGGAGCGGCTCCTCGACGCCGGCGCGACGCGGCTCGCGGGAGGGTGACGTGGCCTCCCCGGTCCCGCGGGTCGTGGTGGTGACGCGTGCGAGCGAGCTCGAGGCCCTCCTCGCGCGCCACGGCACCCGCGAGCAGGCCCGCTTCTTCCTCGAGCGGCGCGGCGACTCGATCGCCGGAGTCGAGGAGCGGCACCGGCGCCGCGAGGAGGCGCTCCGGGCTGTCTCCCAGGCGATCCCCACGCCCTGGCGGCGCGTGCGGATCGATCGCGGCGATCTCGCGACGTTCGTCTTCGAGCCCGGCGATCTCGTCGTCGCCGTCGGACCGGACGGGCTCGTCGCGAACGCGGCGAAGTACCTCTCCGGGCAGCCGGTGGTGGGCGTGAACGCGGACCCGGAGCGCTACGACGGGATCCTCGCCCCGCACCGGCCCGGCGGCCTCCGCGCGCTGCTCCCCGCCGTGGCGGCCGGGCGCGCGCCCGTCGAGGAGCGGACGCTCGCGGAGGCGCGCCTCGACGACGGCCAGCGGCTGCTCGGCGTGAACGAGGTCTTCGCCGGCCACCGCTCGCACCAGTCGGCGCGCTACCGCATTCGCCTCGGCGAGGTCGAGGAGCAGCAGTCCTCCTCGGGCGTGATCGTCACGACCGGCACCGGCGCGACCGGCTGGGCCCGCTCCATCAACGGCGAGCGCCGCCGGCCGCTCGCGCTGCCCGCCCCGGAGGAGCCCCGGCTCGCGTTCTTCGTGCGCGAGCCGTTCCCGAGCGTCGCGACGCGGACCTCCATCGACGGCGCCCTGCTCGCGCCGGGCGCGGGCCTCGAGCTCGTCTCGGAGATGAACGAGGGCGGCGTCGTGTTCGCGGACGGGATCGAGGACGACCGCCTCGACTTCGGCTACGGCGCGCGCCTCGTCGTGGCGCCGGCGCCGGAGCGGCTCCACCTCGTCCGGCCTGCGTGACGCAGGCGGCCCCCGCGTCAGCGCGCTGCGGCGGTCGGCCCGCCGCTCGCCGCGGTCTCCTCCGCCGGCGCGGGCGCCGGCCGCCGCCGCGCCACCCGCCACGTCACGACGGCGCCGAGCACGAGCGCGACGCCCGCCAGCGGTCCGGTCACGTGATCGACGGCACGCCGGAACGGCGCGAGCTCGGCGACCCAGAAGAGCGCCGCGCCTTCCGCGGCCAGGACGCCGCCGCCCGCCGCGAGCCCGCGCGCGACGCGCCCCTTCCCCGGACGGCGACCGGCGACCGCGAGGCGAAGCGCCGCGAAGATCGCGACGAGGACGCCGGCGAGGAACAGCGCCGCCCCGCCGAGGCCGCCCGCGAGGCCGGCGAAGTCGTACACGCTCACGCGATCCTCCGCGCGCGCTCGCAGGCGTCCCAGAAGGCGGCGAGGTCGCCGGGCAGCGCCGCCTCGAGCGCGACGGCGGCGCGCGTGACGGGGTGCGGGAGCTCGAGCTTCCAGGCGTGCAGCGCGTGGCGCGGCAACCGGAGGCGCGCGCGATCGTCGTCGGTCATCTCGCGGCGGGTGAAGCGATCGAAGATGTGCTCGTCCGGCCCGTAGATCTTGTCGCCGACCATCGGGAGGCCAGCATGGAGGAGGTGGGCGCGGATCTGGTGCTGGCGGCCCGTGCGCGGGCGGCAGGCGAGGAGCGCGACGGGAGCGCCATCCGGCGCGGTGCGGCGCTCGAGCACCTCGAAGGCGGTGGTTGAGGGAAGGCCCGCGGCGTCCACGTGCATGCGGACCCTCACCGCGGACGCGCCGGTGAGCGCGAGCGGCGCGTCCACCACGAACCGGTCCTCCGCCGGCGCGCCATGCGCGAGGGCGAGGTACGTCTTCGCGACCCGGCCGTGCGCGAAGTCGCGCTTCAGCACCCGGGTGACCTCCGGCGCGGAGCCGCAGGCGAGCAGGCCGGAGGTCTCGCGGTCGAGCCGGTGCGCGGGATCGACCTTCCGGTCCGGGAAGCGCAGCTTCGCGACCGACGTGAACGTGTGCGCGGCGTAGCGGGCGGTCGGGTGGACCGGGAGGCCGGCCGGCTTGTCCACGACGAGGAGCGCGCCGTCGTCGTGGACCACCTCGAAGTCGAGCGGCGTCTCCGGCTCGGGCTCCTGATCCTTGAGCAGCGCGAAGGTGAGCCCCGGCTGGACACGGGTCGAGGGCTTGAGGCGCCGCCCACCCTCCGCCTCGAGGCGGCTCGAGATGAGGTGCTGGATCCGCTCCCGCGAGAGCCGCCGGATCTTCTCCTGGAGGTACCGATCGAGGCGCCAGCCGGCGTAGTTCGGCTCGACGGTGAACGTCACCCTGACCACCTGCGTCGCCACGGCGCGAACATACCACTTGAAGCGCCCCACCCTCCTTGCCAGGATCGAGGCCTCCATGCGCACGCTCGTCTGCCTCGCCACCCTGCTGGCGTCCGGCATCGCCTCGGCCGCCGCGCCGACCCCGCGGCTCGCCGTCGTCTCCCTGGACGCGCCGCCCGATCTCACCTTCACCGGCAAGAGCCTGTCCGACGCCATCGCGGACGAGGCCCGTCACGGGGGCGGGTTCGAGGTGATGGGCCCCGACGCGGTCGAGCGGACGCTCGGGCGCGAGGGGACGGTCGCGCTCGTGCGCTGCGCCGACGACGCACGGTGCGTCGCCGATCGCGCGGCGCGGCTCGGGGTCGAGCACGTCGTGGCGGGCTGGATCCAGGCATCGCAGGATCGCTACAGCGTCACGCTCGTGCACGTGGACGTCGGCGCGCACCGGCGGGTCGCCTGGGTCCGACGCGACGTCCCGATCGCGTCCCGGAAGCTCCGCGCGGACGTCCTCGCGGCGGTGCCGGGGCTCCTGTCGGGCGAGGCGGACCGCCAGGGCACGCTCGACGTGGAGGCGAGCGTGAAGGACGCCACCGTCACGGTGGACGAGCGGATCGCCGGGACGACGCCGCTCCACCAGCAGCTCCCGCCCGGGCGCCACAAGGTGCAGGTGTCGAAGGCCGGCTACGCCGCCGCGGATCCGGTCTGGGTGGACGTCCCCGCCGGCGGCCGCGCCCAGCACGTGCAGCGGCTGTACGAGATCCCGCCGCGGGACCGCCCGAACAAGACGAGCACCGCCGCGGCGCACTAGCCCGCGCCGTCCCGCGCCGCGAGCGCGAGCACCGCGTCGGCGGCGCGCTCGCCGGCGCGCCCGTCCCAGAGCGCCGGGATCCGGCCGCGCTTCCCGGCGCCGGAGAGCGCCCGGTGCGCGGCGCGCACGATCCGCTCCGGGTCGGTCCCGACCACCTCGTTCGTCCCCTCGGCCACCGTGACGGGCCGCTCCGTGTTCTCGCGGAGCGTGAGGCACGGCACGCCGAGCGCGGTCGCCTCCTCCTGCAGGCCGCCCGAGTCGGTGAGGACGAGCCGCGCCGAGGACGTGAGCGACAGGAACTCGAGGTAGCCCTGCGGCTCGATGAGGCGCAGCGCGCTCGCGGCCTCGGCGAGCCCCGGCCCGGCGAGGCGCGCCCGCGTCCGCGGGTGGACCGGGAAGACCACCGGCAGCTCGCGCGCGACGGCGGCGAGCGCGCCGAGGAGCCGTCCCAGCGTGTCGGGATCGTCCACGTTCGACGGGCGGTGGAGCGTCACGACGGCGTAGCCGCCCGGCTCGAGGCCGAGCGCCCGGGGGACCCCGAGGGCCCGCGCCTTCGGCAGGTGCGTGCGGAGCGTGTCGATCATGAGGTTCCCGACGCGGGCGATCCGCGCGGCGCCGATCCCCTCGCGCGCGAGGTTCTCGTCCGCGTCGGCGCTGGGCGTGAGGAGCAGGTCCGCGAGGTGGTCGGTGACGATCCGGTTCAGCTCCTCCGGCATCGTCCGGTCGAAGCTCCGGAGCCCGGCCTCGAGGTGGGCGACCGGGACGCCGAGCTTCGCGGCGGCGAGCGCGGCGGCGACCGTCGAGTTCACGTCGCCCGGGACCACCACGGCGGAGGGTCGCGGAGCGCTCTCGAGCAGCACGCGCTCGAAGGCGACGAGGATCTTCCCCGTCTGCTCGCCGTGCGAGCCGGAGCCCACGCCGAGGTCGACGTCGGGGCGGGGCAGCCCGAGCTCCTCGAAGAAGACCCCGCTCATCCTCTCGTCGAAGTGCTGGCCGGTGTGGACGAGCCGCTGGGAGACGCCGCGCCTCGCGAGCGCGGCCATGAGGGGCGCCACCTTCATGAAGTTCGGACGCGCCCCGACGACGTGGAGGACGAAGGCCATCGTGCCTTCAAGGTGCGGTCGCGGGCCCGCCGTGCCGACGCCCGCCTTTGGGAACGCCGGACCGGCCGCCGCCTCCGCCGGGGGACTCCCCGGCGAGAGCGGCGCGCGCCCCTCGGAAAAGCGGTGCCACTTCGATCCGTTGCGAACCTGCCATTGACGGGCCCGCCGGCGGCGCGTACTTAGTGGCCCCGGCTTGAGACACGTCGCGGTCATCATCCCGGCCCGGTACGGCGCGACGCGCTTTCCCGGAAAACCCCTCGCCGAGCTGGCAGGACAGCCCCTCATCGCCCACGTCATCGGGCGCGCCCGGGCGGCGCGCGGGGTGGACGTCGTCGCCGTCGCGACGGACGACGAGCGGATCGCCCGCGCCGCCGAGGCGGCGGGCGCCCGGGCGATCATGACGGGGGACGCCGCCACCGGGACGGACCGGGTCGCCGAGGCGGCGCGAAGGCTCTCGCCCCGGCCGGAGCTCGTCGTGAACCTGCAGGGCGACGAGCCCCTCATCGAGCCCGCCGCGGTCGAGACGCTGGTGGAGGCCATGGTCGCGAGCGGCGCGGACATGGGGACGCTCGCCCGCCCGCTCGAGGAGGGGGAGCTCGAGCGGACGCAGGTCGTGAAGGTCGTGACGGATCTCCGGGGAGACGCCCTCTACTTCTCGCGCGCGGCGATCCCGCACCGTCGCGCCGGCGGGACGAGCCCGCTCGCGCGGGCGCACGTGGGCATCTACGCTTTCACCGCGGCGTTCCTGGAGAAGTTCACCTCGCTCCCGCCCGGGCGGCTGGAGGCCGAGGAGTCGCTCGAGCAGCTGCGGGCGCTCGAGCATGGCTTTAGGATCCGCGTGGCCGACACGGGCTACCGCGGTTTCGGGATCGACACGCCGGAGGACCTGGAGCGGGCGAGGGCGCTCCTCGGTCCGGCGCGTCCTTGAACCAGGGGGAACCCATGGTGAAGCGCGGCAAGAAGACGAAGTTCCTGTTCGTGACGGGCGGGGTCGTGAGCTCCCTCGGCAAGGGCCTCGCGGCGGCGTCGATCGGCGCGCTCCTCGAGAACCGCGGCCTCGAGGTCCAGCACCTCAAGCTCGACCCGTACATCAACGTGGACCCGGGCACGATGAGCCCGTTCCAGCACGGCGAGGTCTACGTCACCGACGACGGCGCCGAGACCGACCTCGACCTCGGCCACTACGAGCGGTTCACCACCGCGAAGATGACCCGGAAGAACAACTACACCACCGGGCGCATCTACCAGAACGTCATCCAGCGCGAGCGCCGGGGCGAGTACCTCGGGAAGACCGTGCAGGTGATCCCGCACATCACCGACGAGATCAAGGCGGTGATCCGCGAGGCCGCCGGCGGCGCCGACATCCTCATCGTCGAGGTCGGCGGCACCGTCGGCGACATCGAGTCGCTCCCGTTCCTCGAGGCGATCCGGCAGATGAAGTACGACGTCGGCGAGGAGAACGCGGTCTACGCGCACCTCACCCTCGTGCCGTTCATCGCCGCCGCCGGCGAGCTCAAGACCAAGCCCACCCAGCACTCGGTGAAGGAGCTCCGGGAGATCGGCATCCAGCCGGACCTCCTGCTCTGCCGCTCGGATCGCGAGATCTCGCGGGAGATGAAGGACAAGATCGCGCTGTTCTGCAACGTCGACCCGTCCTCCGTGTTCACCGCCCTCGACGTGAAGTCGATCTACGAGGTGCCGCTCGAGCTCCACAAGGAGGGGCTCGACGACAAGCTCGCCGAGCTCTTCAACATCTGGAGCCGCGCGCCGCGCCTCGAGAAGTGGGAGCAGATCGTCGCGAAGGTGAAGACGCCGAAGCACGGCGAGGTGCGGATCGGGATCGTCGGCAAGTACGTCGAGCTCGCCGAGAGCTACAAGAGCCTCAACGAGGCGCTCGTCCACGGCGGCATCGCCAACGACGTGAAGGTGAAGCTCGTCTTCATCGACTCGACCAAGATCGAGGAGGGCGACTCCTCCGAGCTCGGCAAGGTGGACGCGATCCTCGTCCCGGGCGGCTTCGGGATCCGCGGCACGGAGGGGAAGATCCTCGCCGTGAAGTACGCCCGCGAGAACAAGGTCCCGTTCTTCGGGATCTGCCTCGGGCTGCAGATGGCGGTCATCGAGATGGCGCGGAACGTCCTCGGCCTCGAGCGCGCCAACTCCCTCGAGTTCGACGAGCAGACGCCGCACCCGGTCGTCACGCTGATGGAGGGGCAGCGGGGCGTCACCGACAAGGGCGGGACGATGCGGCTCGGCACCTACCCGTGCGCGCTCAAGGAGGGCACCAAGGCGCGCGAGCTGTACGGGCAGGAGCTCGTCCAGGAGCGGCACCGCCACCGGTTCGAGTTCAACAACGCCTACCGGGCGCAGTTCGAGGCGGCCGGGATGATCTTCTCCGGCGTGAACCCCGACCTGAACCTCATCGAGATGATCGAGGTGAACAACCACCCGCACTTCGTCGGGTGCCAGTTCCACCCCGAGTTCAAGTCGAAGCCGTTCGCCCCGCACCCGCTCTTCGCCGGGTTCGTGAAGGCCGCCCGCGAGCACCGCGACGTGCACCAGCGGCAGCCCGCGGCGGTCACCAAGCTCCCCGTCGAGCGGAAGGCTTGAGCGAGATGGCCCAGGTCCAGGCCCGCGTCGGCGGACACCTCATCGGCGACGGGCAGAAGCTCCTCCTCATCGCGGGTCCCTGCGTGATGGAGGGCGAGGCCCACGCGCTCGCGCACGCGCGCCGCGTGAAGGCGCTCGCCGAGAAGCACGGGCTCCCCGTCGTCTTCAAGGCGAGCTTCGACAAGGCGAACCGGTCGTCGGGGAGGAGCTTCCGCGGCCCCGGGCTCGAGAAGGGGCTCGCCGCGTTCGAGGTGGTGAAGCGCGAGACGGGCCTGCCCTGCCTCACCGACGTCCACGAGACCTGGCAGGCGGAGCCGGCCGGGAAGGTGGTCGACGTGCTCCAGGTGCCGGCGTTCCTCTGCCGGCAGACCGACCTCGTCATCGCCTGCGCGAGGGCCGCGAAGGCGCTCAACGTGAAGAAGGGGCAGTTCCTCGCGCCGAAGGAGATGCGCCACGCCATCGCGAAGGCGCGCGAGGGCGGCAACGAGAACGTGTTCCTCACCGAGCGCGGCGCCACCTTCGGCTACGGCAACCTCGTGGTCGACATGCGCGCCCTCGTGCAGATGCGCGAGCTCGGCGTGCCGGTCTGCATGGACGCGACGCACTCCGTCCAGATGCCGGGCTCGGGCGGCGACACCACCGCCGGCGACCGCCAGTTCGTGGCGCCGCTCGCCCGCGCCGCCGCCGCCGTCGGGATCGACGCGCTGTTCATGGAGATCCACGAGGATCCGGCGCTGGCGAAGTCCGACGGGCCGAACTCGCTCGACTTCGACATGGCCGACCGGCTGCTCTCCGAGGTGCTCGCCGTCCGCCGTGCGCTGGGCTGGAAGTGACCTCGCGCGCCCTCCCGCGAGACGAGCTCCTCCGCCGCGCGGCGGCGATCCGTCTCGTCCTCCTCGACGTGGACGGCGTCCTCACCGACGGCCGGCTCTACTACGGCGCCGACGGCGAGGCGCTCAAGGCGTTCGACGTGAAGGACGGGCACGGGATCGTGCTGCTCCGGGATCACGTGGACTTCGGCGTCGTCTCCGGCCGGCCGGGGAAGGCCTCCGAGAAGCGGCTCCAGGAGCTCCGCGTGAAGCACCTCGTGTTCGGCGAGCGGGACAAGCTCGCGGGCTACGCGAAGCTCGCGCACCTCGGCGTCCCGGACGGCGCGGTGGCCTACATGGGCGACGACGTGAACGACGTGCCGCTCCTCGAGAAGGTCGGCCTCGCGGCGGCGCCGGCGGACGCGCGCGAGGAGGCCCGCGCGGTCGCCCACCTCGTCACGGCGGCGCCGGGCGGCCGCGGCGCCGTGCGAGAGCTCTGCGATCTGATCCTCCGCGCGAAGGGGCTGTAGGACCGGCGCCTCCGCCCTCCGGTGTCAACTCCGGGGAGGCCCTCCATGCGCCGGTAACCCGTGATACTTTCCCCGCCGTGGCACCCCCCCTCCGCAAGCAGATCAAGCGGCGCGCGCGATCGGTGCTGGTGCGCTTCGCCGTCCGGCTCCTCGGGTTCCTCCCGCTCGGCCCGGCCCTGGCGCTCGGCGGGTTCGCAGGAGCGGTGGCCCATCGCCTCGCCTGGAAGACCCGCGGCGTCGCCCTCGCGCACCTCGCGCTGGCGTTTCCGGAGAAGTCCGAGGCCGAGCGCGAGGCGATCGCCCGCGGGATGTTCGTGCACCTCGCGCGGTCCGCGCTCGAGCTCGCCGCGATCCGCTCCTTCGACGACCGCCTCGACGCGTACGTCGAGCTCTCCCCGCCGACCCTGCTCAAGGACGTGATCGCCCGCGGCCGCGGCATGGTGTTCGTGACCGGCCACGTCGGCAGCTGGGAGCTGCTCGCCCGCCGGATCGCGCGCGCCGGCATCCAGAACGCGGTGATCGCGAAGGCCAGCGCCGACGCGGCGCTGAACACGATGGCCGAGCGGTTCCGCGCCGAGGGCGGCGTCACGACGCTCTGGCGAGAAAACCCCGACACCGGCCGCGCGATCATCCGCACCTTCCGCCAGGGCAAGGCGCTCGGCCTCCTCATCGATCAGGACACGAACGTTCAGGGCGTCTTCGTGCCCTTCTTCGGCCGGCTCGCCTTCACGCCCCGGGCGGCGGCGGACCTGGCCATCCGCTTCGGCGCGCCCGTGGTGGTCGGGACCATCCACCGGAAGGGCCCGCACCCGGGCGACGGGCACCTCCTCACGGTGACCGAGATCCCGTTCTCGAGCGACCCGCCCGACCGGGAGGCCGAGGTCGTGCGGTTGACGGCCGCCTGCTCTGCCGCCCTGGAGGCGGCGATCCGTCGCCACCCGGAGGAGTGGGTCTGGATGCATGAGCGCTGGAAGACCCGCCCCGACGAGACCGCGACCGGCGGCGGCCCCCAAGCAAAGGCAGTGCCGAAAAGCGCTGACCTTTCCAACAGGTAGGGCAACCCCGTGCTTAGCAAGGTCTGTGCCCGTCGATCCGGTCGGGAAAGAATGCTATGTTTCAGCGGTTTTAAATGCGCTACGTCGCTCTCCTGCCGTTCGCAATCCTGATCGCCACCGGGCTCGGCTGCGGGTCGGCCCGGCCCGGGGAGGTTCACGAAGTGGTGCCTGAGCTCGCACTCGAGGGGGTCCGGTTCCGCGTCTGGCGCGGTCCGGAGCTGCGCGTCGAGGGGGAGGCGAAGACCGCCACCCTGCGGCGCGACTCGACGGAGCTCGTGGCCCGGGACGTGCTCGCGGTCCTCCCCCGCGCCGGATCGCCGATCCGGATCACCGCCCCGGTCGGCCAGGGCGTCCTCCAGGCCCAGACCTTCGAGGCGCGCGGCGGTGTCCTGGTGGAGCGGGGCACGGACGTCGCCCGGACCGAGACCGCCCGGTACGAGCCGCTCCCCCGGGGCGGCGCGGTCGTCCGGGGCGACCAGCCGGTCGAGCTGACCGGCCGCGGGTACCGGCTCCACGGGACGGGGTTCACGCTCGACCCGGAGAGCGGCGATCTGGACCTGTCCGGCCCGACGCGGCTCGTGGCGGGCCTGCCGGAGGCCCGGTGACGCTCGCCGTGTTCGCCGCGCTTGCGGTCCTCGCCGGACCGGGCAAGCCCGCCGCGCCCGCCAAGGCGCGCCCGCCGGCCGCACGCCCGGTACCGGCCGTCGCCGACGCGCCGGCGGCGCCCCCGGTGCACGTCGACGCCGCCGAGTTCCACTACGCGCCGCGCCGCCGCGAGGTGGTGTTCACCGGCAAGCCCGTCACGATGACGCGCGACGACGCGCGGCTCACCTGCCTCCGCCTCGTCGCGAAGAACGACGAGCGGGGCGAGATCGTCTCCGCGGTGTGCACCGGCGACGTCCGGTTCGTGCGCGGCGAGCGGGTCGTGACCTGCGCGACCGCCACCTACGAGAACGCCGCCGCCCGTGTCACCTGCGAGGGCGCGCCGGTCGTGCTCCACGACGCGGGCACCGAGGCGGAGGGCTCGCGGCTCGTCTACGACCTCGCGACCGACGAGGTGCAGCTCAAGGACGCGAAGGTGAAGATGAGCGGCGAGGAGGTCGAGAAGCGCCGCGCCGAGTACGAGGAGCGCAAGAAGAGCCGCGTCCAGAAGCCGGAGGCCCGCCAGTGACCGGCACGCTCCTCCGCGCCGAGGGGCTCGTGAAGAGCTACCGCGGCCGCCGGGTGGTGGACGGCGTCTCGTTCCACGTCGCGCCCGGCGAGGTGGTGGGGCTCCTCGGCCCGAACGGCGCCGGCAAGACCACGTCGTTCAACATGGTGGTCGGGCTCGTGGTCCCGGATCGCGGCCGCGTGAACCTCGGGAACCACGAGCTCACGAAGCTCCCGATGCACCGCCGCGCCCGCCTCGGCGTGGGGTACCTGCCGCAGGAGGCCTCGATCTTCCGGAAGCTCACGGTCCGCGAGAACTTCGTGGGCGTGCTCGAGGCGCTCGGCGTGTCGCGCGCCGAGCGGAACCACCGGGCCGACGCGCTCATCGCCGAGTTCCGCCTCGAGAAGGTGGCGGGGAGCCTCGGCGAGCAGCTCTCGGGCGGCGAGCGGCGGCGGGCCGAGGTGGCGCGGAGCCTCCTCTCGAACCCGAAGTACATCCTCTTCGACGAGCCCTTCGCGGGCGTCGATCCCATCGCCGTCGGCGAGCTGCAGCGCCTCATCGGCTCGCTCCGCGATCGCGGGATCGGCGTCCTCATCACGGACCACGCGGTCCGCGAGGCGCTCGGCATCTGCAACCGGGCGTACATCCTCTCCTCGGGGTCGATCCTCGAGGCGGGGACGCCCGCCGAGATCGCGGCGAGCCCGAAGGCGCGCGCCGTCTACCTCGGCGAGAAGTTCAGGCTGGACGAACCACACGTCCTGGAGCAGCGATGAGCCTCGAGCTGAAGCAGCACCTCAAGATGACGCAGCAGCTGGTGATGACACCCCAGCTGCAGCAGGCCATCAAGCTGCTCCAGCTCTCGCGCATGGAGCTCGTCGACCTCATCCGCACCGAGGTCACCGAGAACCCGCTGCTCGAGGGCGCCGACGAGCCGGACGAGGAGCCCACCCAGAGTGGCGAGAGCCCGGCCGAGGTCGCCGAGCACGAGGCGAAGCCCGAGCACAAGGAGACGGAGAAGCTCCAGGAGGTGAAGGGCGAGGAGGGCGCGAACGAGATCGACTGGGACCAGTACCTCGACCACTACCAGCTCCAGGGCCACACCGCGCCGTCGAACCGCGGGCTCGCCGACGAGGAGCTGCCGGGGTACGAGGCGACCCTCACGAAGAAGACCGATCTCGTCGACCACCTCGTGTGGCAGCTCCGCCTGTCGGCGTTCAGCCCCGACGAGGAGCGCGTCGCGATGCTCATCATCGGGAACCTCGACGACGACGGCTACTTCAAGATGCCGGCGGTCGAGGGCGAGAGCGAGGAGACGACGACGCGCGACCCGCTCGTGCGCGTGGCGTTCGAGGCCGGCGTCGGGATCGAGTTCGCCGAGAAGGTGCTGAAGAAGGTGCAGCAGTTCGACCCGATGGGCGTCGCGGCCCGTGATCTCCGCGAGTGCCTGCTGCTCCAGATCCGGTACATCAACGCGGACACGCCCGAGATCGTCGCGATCGTCGAGCGCCATCTGAAGCACCTCGAGTCGAAGAACTACGGCGCGATCGCGAAGGACCTCAAGATCTCCATCGAGGAGGTCGTGAAGGCGGTGAAGGTGATCAGCCGCCTCGAGCCGAAGCCGGGCCGCGCGTACACGGGGGAGGAGCCGCAGTACATCACCCCCGACGTCTACGTCCACAAGATGGGCGACAAGTACGTGACCGTCCTGAACGACGACGGCCTCTCGAAGCTCCGCATCTCCGGGATGTACCGGGCCGCGCTCAAGAACGGCGAGGCCGGGAAGGCGAAGGAGTACATCCAGGACAAGCTGCGCTCGGCGGTGTGGCTCATCCGCTCCATCCACCAGCGGCAGCGGACGATCTACAAGGTCACCGAGTCGATCGTGAAGTTCCAGCGGGACTTCCTCGACAAGGGCATCGCGCACCTCAAGCCCCTCATCCTCCGCGACGTGGCCGAGGACATCGGGATGCACGAGTCCACCGTCTCGCGCGTCACGACGAACAAGTACGTGCACACGCCGCAGGGCATCTACGAGCTCAAGTTCTTCTTCAACTCCGCCATCAACAAGACGGGCGGCGACGAGATCGCGAGCGAGGCGGTCAAGAACCACATCAAGCAGATCGTGGCCGCCGAGGATCCGAAGCACCCGCACTCGGACCAGAAGATCGTCGAGCTCCTGAAGACGCAGAACATCGAGATCGCGCGGCGGACCGTCGCGAAGTACCGCGAGGTCCTCGGGATCCTGCCGAGCTCGAAGCGGAAGAAGTACTTCTAGGCCAGCGGCGCGGGGTCCCGCCACCGGGCGCGCCCCGACGGGCGCGATCGGTCGATCTGTAGCGCCGGCGACGAGCGGGCGCCAGCCCCTCGGGACGGACGGCCGCCGCGAGCAGCGAGCACCCGGAAGAGAGCGCACGTTCCGCGAACGCTCGGGCTCGATCCTACCGCCCCTGGGCTATTATGAATCGCGCATGTTGCCATCCGGCAACGTCGGCATCGGCCGCGGAACCTGTGGGAGAGATCCCGCCGGACCGCGGCCGACGCATTTCGACGGTCCTCCAGAGGAGGCGGTTCCATGCAGGTGAACATCACCTTCCGGCATCTCGACCCCACCGAAGCCCTCAAGGCACACGTGAAAGGCCGCGTCGAGCACGTCCAGCGCTACATCGATCGTCCGAGCGAGGCGCACGCCGTGCTGCACGTCGAGAACCTCTATCACCACGCCGAGATCACCGTGAAGGCGGGGCGCTTCCTGCTCCGCGGCACCGCGAAGTCCCAGGACATGTACGCGTCCATCGACCAGGCCGCCGACAAGATCGAGAAGCAGCTCAAGAAGCACAAGGAGAAGATCCACGACCGTCACAAGAGCGCCCCCGGCACGAGCGAGCTCGCCGCGGTCGAGGTCCGTCACGACGTGATCGACATCATCGACCACCCGGAGCGCCCCAGCCACCGCGTCGTGAGGAGCACGCAGTTCCAGGCGAAGCCCATGTCGCTCGACGAGGCGATCCTCCAGCTCGACCTCCTCGACGCGAACTTCTACGTCTTCCAGAACGCGGACGACCGCGCCATCAACGTCGTGTACCGCCGGGACGACGGGAACGTGGGGCTCATCGAGGCCCGCGGCGCCTGACGGAACGCGGCGCTCGCCCCGGGGGTGCCCGCCACCGCGTGCCCCCCGGCGGCGAGGCGCCGCGCAGGTGCGGAGCCGCCCGCCGCATGCTCGGAGCCCGGCTTGCCTTCTTGCCGACGCGTTGCCACATGTGTTAGCTGACGCCGGTCCACCATGAAGATCGTCGAGTTCCTCCGGCCCGACGCAGTGATCGGAACCCTCTCCGGGCAGAGCGGGCAGGCCGTGCTCTCGGAGCTGACCCGGCCGCTCGTGGCGATCCAGAAGGTGGACGGGCAGAAGCTGCTCGACACGCTCCTCGAGCGCGAGAAGCTCGGCTCGACCGGGATCGGCGAGGGCGTCGCGATCCCGCACGGGAAGGTCCCGAACCTCCCCGGCCTGATGGCGAGCTTCGGCCGCTCGATCCCGGGCGTCGACTTCCGGGCGATCGACGGGAAGCCCACGCATCTGTTCTTCGCGCTGTTCGCGCCGGAGAACTCCGCGGGCGCGCACCTCAAGGCCCTCGCCCGGATCAGCCGGATCTTCAAGAACCCGGCGTTTCGCGAGGCGATCCTGAAGGCGGCCAACGAGGCCGAGATCTACCGCCTCATCGAGGCGGAGGACGCCAAGTACTAGCGCTCCGCAGAATTCCTTACAGGATGTCGCACCCTTGGCCGTTTGACGCGGCGGTGTCGGGCCGGTAATGTCGACCGCGAGCGTCCGTGACGGCGACGCCTCTCTTCAACGACACACCGCGCCCCGGCGAGGCCTCGCGCCCGCGGGCACCGCTGCCAAGGAGAACGGCGAAGTGGGACTCAACTTCATGAAGATCGACTGCAGCGGCATGCGCTGTCCCCAGCCGGTGCTGAAGCTGGCGGTGGAGACGGCGGAGACGCCGGCCGGCACGGTGGTCGAGATCATCGGGGACTGCCCCACGTTCGAGAAGGACATCCGCACGTTCTGCGAACGGCGGAAGAAGACGCTCCTGTCCGTCCGCGCGGACGGCCCGAAGTGCGTGATCCAGATCCAGTACTAGCGCAGGCGCAGCCGGTGTGAGCGACGAGGCGAGCGGCGGGCGCGGAGCCCAGGAGCGCGGGACCGGAGGACGGACCGGGCTCTACTTCTGCCGCTGCGGGCCGAACCTCGGGAACGTCGTCCGCCTGCCCGAGCTCGCCGAGGGCGAGGGCTGGCCCGGCGCCGCCGACGTCGCCATCCACGACGTCCTCTGCTCGCCCGAGGGGAAGGCCTGGCTCGCGGCGCGGATCCGCGAGCAGGGGCTCGAGCGCGTCGTCATCGGCGCCTGCTCCCCCCGCGAGCACGAGCACACCTTCCGCGGCGTCCTCGAGGGCGCCGGCCGGTCCGCGTGGCACCTCGCGATGGTGAACCTCCGCGAGCAGGCGGAGTGGATCGCCGGCGGCGAGCCCGGCGCGGTGACGGCGCGGGCCCGCGCCCTCGTCTCCGCGGCGCTCCGCCGGGTCGCGCTGCAGCGGCCCATCGCGCCGGGAGAGGTCGACGTCTCCGCCGACGTGCTCGTCGTGGGCGGCGGCGCCGCGGGAATCTCCGCCGCGCTCGCGCTCGCGCAGGAGCGGCGGAAGGTCGTGCTGGTGGAGCGCGCGTTCGTGCTGGGCGGCCTCGCGAACCAGCTCGACGAGATCTTCCCGGACCTCGAGTGCGCGAGCTGCTTCATGGAGCCGGCGCTCGATCGGGTGCTTCACGACGACCGCATCGAGGTGCTCACCGGGGCCGAGGTGACGCGCGTCCGCGGTGCGGCGGGCCGCTTCACGGTCGAGCTCGCCATCGCGCCCCGGAGCGTCGATCCGGCCGCGTGCCTCGGGTGCGGCGAGTGCGCGAAGGCCTGCCCGGCGGAGAGCCGGGACCCCTACGCGGGCGGCCTCGGCACCCGCAGGGCGATCCACCTGCCGTACGCCGGGTGCCTCCCGCACGTCTCGGTGGTGGACCGGGCCGCCTGCCGTCACCACGGCGGACGCGGGCGCGGCCCGGACTGCGACCTCTGCGCGTCGGCCTGCGCGTTCGGCGCGATCCGCCTCGACGAGGCGCCCGCGGTGCGGAGCGTCGAGGTGGGCGCGATCGTGGTCGCGACGGGCCTCGAGCCCGGCGCCGCGGACGGCCCGGAGGGCGTCGTCTCGAGCTACCAGCTCGAGCGCATGCTCCACCCGAACGGTCCGACGGCGGGTGCGGTGCGGGGCGTGGCGGGCGAGGTCCCGCGGGCGATCCTGCTCGCCGCCACGGCCACCGACGACGGCGCCGAGCTGGCCGCGCGCGAGATCCTGAAGCTCGCGCACCTCGTGAAGGCGCGGCTGCCGGACGCGCGCGTGACCGTGGCGGGCGGGCTCGATCGCGCGCCGCAGCTCGCCCGCGTCGCCGCCGAGCTCGCCGCGGAGGGGGTCGAGCTCGTCCCGGGGGCGCTCGTGGACGGCGGCGTCACGAAGGTGCTGGGCGGCCTCTCGGTGAGGCTCTCCGCGCCCGGCGGCATCGAGACGCGGCACGCCGCGGACCTCGTCGTCGTGCACGCGGCGCCGCGGCCGGCGGTGGGCTCCGCCGCGCTCGCGCGGCTGCTCCGGATCGACTCGGACGCCGCCGGCTTCTTCCTCGACGGGGCGGCGGGCCCCTTCGAGCCCACCGCGACGCGGATCGGCGGCGTGTACGTCGCCGGGGGCGCCGCGGGGCCGCGCACCATCCACCAGGCGATCCGCGACGGCGCCGCGGCGGCGGGCCAGGTGCTCTCGTCCCTGCTCCCCGGAGAGAAGAAGGCGCTCGAGCCGCTCGCCGTCGACGTGGAGGCGGACCTCTGCGGCGGCTGCGGAATCTGCGCGTCGGCCTGTCCGTTCGGGGCGGTGGTGATCCAGCCCGGCGTGGGGAAGGCGAAGGTGGAGGCGGTGCACTGCCGCGGGTGCGGCACCTGCGCGGCCGCCTGCCCGACCGGCGCGGCGAGCGCTCGCCATTACACCCGGGCGCAGATCGAGGCGGAGATCTCGGCGCTCCTCGCGGCCGGCGGCGCGTGATGGGCGGCGATCGGACCGGGCGCGAGCCTCGCATCGTCGCGTTCCTCTGCAACTGGTGCGCGTACTCCGCCGCGGACAAGGCGGGGCAGGCGAGGCTCGCGTACCCGCAGAGCCTCCTCACCGTGCGCGTCATGTGCACCGGGCGCGTCGAGCCGGCGTTCGTGCTCCAGGCATTCCGCGAGGGCGCCGACGGCGTGCTCGTCGCCGGCTGCCACCCCGGCGACTGCCACTACCTCGACGGGAACCTCCGCGCCGCCGCGCGCCACGCGGTGCTGGTCCGCGCGCTCGAGCAGGCGGGCATCGAGCCGGCGCGCTTCCGGATCGCGTGGGCGGGCGCGAGCGAGGGCGAGCGGTTCGCCGGGATCGTCTCCGGGATGACCGAGGAGCTCCGCGCCCTCGGGCCGCTCGAGTACCGCCGGCGCGCCCTCGACGCCATCGTGGATGCGCTGCACCTCGCGCCGCACCGGCTCGACGGCATCGAGCAGCCCTCGCCGCCGCCCGCGCGGGCGGGGAAGCCGAGGGTCGCGTTCTACTGGAACGCCTCCTGCGGCGGGTGCGAGGAGGCGATCGTCGACCTCGGCGACGGCTTCGCGGACCTGCTCGAGAAGGTGGAGGTGGTGCTCTGGCCCGTCGCCCTCGACTACAAGAAGAAGGACGTCGAGGCGCTCCCGGACGGCGGCATCGACGTGGCGTTCGTGAACGGCGCGGTGCGCCTCACCGAGCAGGACGAGTGGGCGCAGCTCCTCCGCCGCAAGGCGCGGACCCTCGTCGCGTTCGGTGCGTGCGCGCACCTCGGTGGCGTGGTCGGGCTCGGCAACATGTCCGGGCCGGACGAGATCCTGGACGCCGCGTACCGGCGGGCGCCGTCCATCGCGAGCGGCGACGGGGTGCTCCCCGGGCAGCCGGTCCGGGCGGGCGGCCACGACCTGTCGCTCCCCGTGCTGCTCTCCCGGACGCTGCCGCTCGCCGAGGTCGTCCCGGTCGACTACACGATCCCGGGCTGCCCGCCGTCGCCGGCGGTGGTCTCCGGCGCGCTCGAGCGGATCCTCGCGGGCGCCCTCCCTCCGCGGGGCGCGGTGCTCGCGCCGAACGCCTCGCTGTGCGAGGCGTGCCCGCGGAAGGACTCGAGGCCGGAGCGGATCGAGGTGCGGGCGCTCCGGCGCTTCGCGACCTCGGCCGTCGATCCGGTCGCCTGCTTCCTCGCGCAGGGACTCGTGTGCCTCGGGCCCGCGACGCGCCAGGGTTGCCAGCCGGGCTGCCTCGAGGTCGGGATGCCGTGCCGCGGCTGCTTCGGGCCGCTCGACGGCGTGCGGGACGGGGGCGCGGCGATGCTCTCCGGGTTCGCGTCGCTCCTGCAGGGCGACGAGGACGGCCTCCGCGCGCTCGCCGCGGCGGTGCCGGACCCGGCGGGCACGTTCTGGCGGTACTCGTACGCGGCGGGGCTCGTGCCGGCGCGGGTGCGGCCCGTGGCGCGCCCTGGCGGCGAGGGCGCGCCGCCGGCGGAGGGCTCCGGCGAATGACGAGGAGGATCACCATCGATCCGATCACCCGCCTCGAGGGGCACGGGAAGATCGAGATCCTGCTCGACGAGCAGGGCAACGCCGCGAGCGCGTACCTGCAGGTCCCTGAGCTCCGCGGCTTCGAGCGGTTCTGCGTGGGCCGCCCGGCCGAGGAGATGCCGCAGCTCACCGCGCACGTGTGCGGCGTCTGCCCGGCGGCGCACCACATCGCGTCGGTCCGCGCGCTCGACGCGCTCTACGGCGTCACGCCGCCCGTCGCCGCGCGCCGCGCGCAGGCGCTCTACTACAACCTGTTCGTCTTCGAGGACCACCTCCTCCACTACTGGTACATGGGCGGGCCGGACTTCTACGCCGGCCCGAAGGCGCCCGCGCCGATGCGGAGCCTCCTCGGCGTGCTCGCGCGGGTCGGGCAGGACCTCGGGAAGCGCATCCTCTCCGTCCGCAAGGAGGCGCGGGATCTCATGGCCGCGCTCGCGGGGCGGACCGTGCACCCGGTCTTCGCGCTCCCCGGCGGGATATCGAAGGCGGTCGACGCCGAGACGGTGGGGCGCGCGCGCGACGCCGCCCCGCGGCTCGTCCAGTTCGCGGTCGATACGCTCGAGTCGTTCCGGGCGGCGGTGCTCGGGAACGCGGAGTACGCGGCCGCGATCTCGAGCGAGGTGTTCCGGGTCCGCTGCCACTCCATGGGGATGGTGGACGAGGCGGGGCGCGTCGCGTTCCTCGACGGGCGGATCCGGGTCGTGGATCCCGCCGGGAACGAGCTCGCGCTGTTCGACCCGCGCGACTACCTCGCGCACGTCGCGGAGCGGGTCGAGCCGTGGACGTACGCGAAGCTCACCTACCTCGCGGACAAGGGCTGGAAGGGGTTCACCGAGGGCAGCGGGAGCGGGATCTACCGCGTCGGCCCGCTCGCGCGGCTCAACGTCGCGAAGGCGATGGCGACGCCGCGCGCCGAGACCGAGCGGCAGCGGCTCTTCGAGATGCTCGGCTGGCCCGCGCACCAGACGCTGGCGTTCCACTGGGCGCGGCTCGTCGAGGCGCTCCAGGCGGCGGAGATGGTGCAGCTCCTCGCGAACGATCCCGACCTCGCCGAGCCCGAGGTCCGGATCGTGCCGGCGCCGCTCGCGGGCCCGGCCGAGGGCGTCGGCGCCGTCGAGGCGCCGCGCGGCACGCTCTTCCACCACTACGCGACCGACGCCGACGGGATGCTCACCGCGGTGAACCTCGTGGTCGCCTCGCAGCACAACGCCGCGCCCGTGCAGATCTCGGTGCGCAAGGCGGCGCGCGGGCTCGTGAAGGGCGGGAAGGTGGACGACGGCCTCCTGAACCTGCTCGAGATGGCGTTCCGCGCTTACGACCCCTGCAACGCGTGCGCGTCGCACGCGCTCCCCGGCGAGCTGCCGCTCGTCGTGACGGTGCGCGGGCCGGACGGTGCGGTGCGCGACGTCGTGCGGCGGCGGGTGTCCGAGGACGAGGGGTGAGGGGCGGCCTCGTGCGGCCCGTTCACCCGGAGCGTAGCGCCCGCGACGCGCGCGGAGTCGAGGGCGCATGACCTCGCCGGGGATCCTCGTCCTCTGCCTCGGCAACCCGCTCCGCCGGGACGACGCCGCCGCGCTCCGGGTCGCGGACGCGCTGGAGGCGGAGCCCGAGCCGGGCGTCACGGTCCGCCGCTCGGCGAAGGCCGGCCTGTACCTGCTCGACGACATGGAGGGCTTCGACCGCGTCGTCGTCGTCGACGCGGTCCGGACCGGCGCGTTCGCCGCCGGCACGGTCCACTCGGTGCCGCTCGAGGAGATCCGCGCGCCGGGCGGACCGTCGCCGCACGCGATCGGGCTCCCCTCCGCGCTCGCGCTGGCGCGCGACGCGGGGGCGCCGGTGCCGTCGCGGATCCACGTCGTCGCCGTCGAGGTCCTCGAGATGGAGACCATCGGCGAGGGGCTCACGCCGGAGGTCGAGCGGGCGATCCCGGAGGTGGTCGAGGCGGTGCGGCGGGCGGTGGCGGCGCTCTGATGACGGCGCTCGACGGCTCGCGTGTCGTTTCCGGCGGGCGCAGGGTCGGGCGTCGCGCTCAACGCAGCAGCTCCACCGCGTCCGCCGCGATGAACGCCGTCGGCCCTCCCTCGTCCCGGAAATGCACGCGGCGGAAGCCGTTCACCACGGTGTCCGCGACGTCGACGAGGGTCCCCGGCGCCAGCGTCCGCCGCACCGGCGACAGCCGGTCCGGCCCTGCGCGCACGGCGATCTCCCCCGTCACCCTCGCCAGGAGGTAGGCCCCGATCGGATCCGGCCAGCAGCGGTATGCGGTCCCCTGGTAAACGTCGGTGGTGTCTTCGTCGGTCACTATTACCTGCGGCGGCCCGACCACCAGAGTGTCCGCGCCGAGCTCGGCGGCGTGGTTCCTCGTGACCCGGAGCGCGTCGTCCAGCACGGCGAAGCCCGACGGACGCGTCCACCCCCCCTCCACCGGTCCGACCTGCTGGCACTGCGGGTCCACCGCGTCGACCACGCGGACCGCGGCACCTGCCGAGGTGAGCGATGGTGGGAAGAGTCTCAGGGGTAGAAGTAGACACCCGCCGAGGGGCGCGACCACTGCGACGGCGAGCAGGGTGGAACGGCGCATGCGCTGCCTCCCGGGGTGCCGGGGGACAGTGCACGAACCGTGCACCGTCCAGGGGCGCGAAACTCCGCGGGCACAGGGTCGATCGAGTGCGGATCCGTTGCCGGACGGCCACAACGCGTGAAAGGGCGTCACTCCCTGCAGCGCGTTCGTGGGTACCGCCAGCGATTCGCTCGCGCCGGCGGCGCCGGTTAGAACTTCCCGATGCTCCTCGCCGACCTCGCCGCCACCTCCCGGGACGTCGCGGGGACGTCCGGGCGTCTCGAGAAGATCGCGAGGCTCGCGGAGGCGCTCCGCCGCCTCGCGCCGGACGAGCGCGCCGTGGGCGCTGCGTGGCTCGCCGGCGACCTCGGCCGCGGCCGGATCGGCATCGGCTACGCCGCGGTCCGGGAGGCGCTCGGGGCGACCTCGCCCGCGGCTGCGCCGTCGCTCACCGTCGCCGAGGTGGACGCGGCGCTCGGCCGGATCGCGGCGGCGAGCGGTGCCGGCTCCGCGCTCGAGCGGCGGCGCGCCCTGGCCGAGCTCTTCGGCCGCGCGACCGAGGACGAGCGCCGGCTCCTCGCCGGGCTCGTCCTCGGCGAGCTCCGGCAGGGGGCGCTCGAGGGCGTCCTGGTCGAGGCGCTGGCGCGCGCGGCGGGGCTGCCGGCGCCGGAGGTCCGGCGCGCGGTCATGCTCGCGGGCGCGCTCCCGCCGGTCGCGGCGGCCGCGCTCGGCGAGGGTGCGGACGGGCTCCGGCGGTTCGCGCTCCGGGTCGGGGAGCCGGTCCAGCCCATGCTCGCGCAGACCGCGGCCGACGTCGCCGAGGCGCTCGCCGCGTGCGGCGGCACCGCCGCGCTCGAGTGGAAGCTCGACGGGGCGCGGGTGCAGGTCCACAAGGGCGGCGACGTCGTGAAGGTCTTCTCGCGCTCGCTCCGCGACGTCACGTCGGCGGTGCCGGAGGTGGTCCGGCTGGTCCGCGCGTCACCGGCGCCGACCCTCGTCCTCGACGGCGAGGCGATCGCGCTGCGGGCGGACGGGACGCCGGAGCCGTTCCAGGTCACGATGCGACGGTTCGGGCGGAAGCTCGACGTCGAGCGGCTCGAGCCCGAGCTGCCCCTCACCGCGTTCTTCTTCGACGCGCTCGTCGTCGACGGCGCCGACCTGCTCGCCGCGCCCGAGCGGGCGCGCTGGGACGCTCGCGCGCGCCATCCCGCCGGACCGGCTCGTCCCGCGGCTCGTCACGGGCGACCTGGCGGCGGGCGAGGCCTTCCTCGAGGACGCGCTCCGCCGCGGGCAGGAGGGCGTGGTCGCGAAGGCGCTCGACGCGCCCTACGAGGCCGGCCGGCGCGGCGCCGCCTGGCTCAAGGTGAAGCGCGCGCACACGCTCGACCTCGTCGTGCTCGCGGCGGAGTGGGGCAACGGCCGGCGGAAGGGGTGGCTCTCGAACCTGCACCTCGGCGCGCGCGATCCCGCGACCGGCGGCTTCGCCATGCTCGGGAAGACGTTCAAGGGGATGACCGACGCGATGCTCGCGTGGCAGACGGAGCGGCTGAAGGCGCTCGCGACCGGGCCGCTCGACGCGTACGAGGTGCCGGTCCGGCCGGAGCTCGTGGTGGAGGTCGCGTTCGACGGGCTCCAGGCGAGCCCGCGCTATCCGTCCGGCCTCGCGCTCCGGTTCGCACGGGTGAAGCGCTACCGCGAGGACAAGCGGCCGGAGGACGCGGACACGATCGAGACGGTGCGAGGGATCTACGAGCGGCAGGGGAGGGCCGGCTAGCCGCGGTGCGGCGTTCGTGCCCATGCCCGTGCCCGTGCCCGTGAGCGTGCCCGAACCCGTGCCCGCCTCCCGCTTCCCGTGGCCCCTGAGACGTGCCCGAGCCGTTCACCGACGGGTTCACGGGTGACGGGGAGAGGCCGGGCCACGGGCCACGGGACCTCGGTTCACGGCCACGGAGAAGCCGGGCACGTGTACGGGCACGGTCACGGGCAGCGCCGACGGCGGCGCTAATGATTCACGAAGTGAAACAGGCGGTCCCACCGCGGTCCGTGCGGACCCCACGAGACGAGCGTCATCTGAGCGCGCCCCTTGATCCGCCCGACCGGCACCGGGCCGAACACCCGGCTGTCGGCGGAGTGATCGCGGTGGTCGCCCGCGAGCCAGACCGTCCCCGCCGGCACGCTCTGCTTCTCCACGTCCCCGCACGGGATGTAGGGCGTGCAGTACGTGTGATACCGGTGCGGGCCGAGCTGCTCGACGAAGTCGATGCAGGGCTCCTGCCGCCAGTCGCCGCCCTCGGGCTTGTTCCAGTAGTCGCACCGGCCGTCGAGGCGCTCGTAGGGCGACGGCGTGCCGTTCACGACGAGGTGCCCGTCCTGGATCTCGACGGTGTCGCCGCCGACCGCGACGACGCGCTTGATGAGGTCGTCGTTCCGCGGGTTCCCGGGCGGCGCGAGCAGCACGACGATGTCGCCGCGCTTCGGGCTGGACCAGGTCGCCTGGGCCGTCTCGGTGAAGGGGAGGCGGGCGCCGTACGCCCACTTCTCGACGACGACGTAGTCGCCGATCTGCAGCGTCGGGATCATCGATCCCGACGGGATGTACACCGGCTCGTAGAGGAAGGTCCGGAAGGCCAGGACCGCGAGGATGGTGAGCGTCCACCCTCGGATCTCCTTCACCAGCTTCGCGCGATCCACTGTGCCCCGCGTCTCCCTATTCGGTCCGCATCGCCTCGACGGGGTCGAGCTTCGACGCCCTCGCCGCGGGGTAGATGCCGAACAGGAGGCCCGCCCCGCCGGCGGAGGCGAGCGAGAGTATCACCGCCCACGCCGGGATGCTCGCCGGAACTTCGAAGACCTCCCGCGCGCCGATGGCGAGGCCTGCGCCGAGCAGCACGCCAGCCAGCCCGCCGAGCCCGGACAGCGCCACCGACTCCACCAGGAACTGGGAGAGGATGCGACGGCGGCGCGCGCCGAGGGCCATCCGGACGCCGATCTCGCGGGTCCGCTCGGTCACCGAGACGAGCATGATGTTCATGATCCCGATGCCGCCCACGAGGAGGGCGAGCGCGCAGACGCCGAACGTCGCCGCGCCCACCATCCGCGCGAGGTTGTCGAAGAGCTCCGCGCTGGTCTCGTTGGAGAAGATCTCGAAGTCGTTCTCGTCGCCCGCCTTCACGCCGCGGATCCGGCGCAGCAGGGCGATGACCTCCTCCATCGCCTTCGGCGCTTCCTCGGGGCTCGTCGCGACGATGGCGATGTTCGTGTTCCGCTGCTTCCCGACCACGACGTCGTAGACGGTCCAGGGGATCACCGCGAACCCGTCCTTCGACTGGCCGAGGATCGAGCCCTGCCGCTGCGCGACGCCCACCACCTCGAAGGTGGCGCCGCGGATGCGCAGCTCCTGCCCGAGCGGATCCATCTTCGGGAAGAGGATGTCGGCGACGTCCGAGCCGATGAAGACCACGCGCCGCGCGAGCAGGACGTCGGTCTGGGTGATGAAGCGGCCCTGGGCGACGGTCACCCCGTTGGCCGCCTCGTAGTCGGGGAGCCCGCCGCAGAGGCCGATGTCGCGCTTCGTCGCGCGCTCGGCGGTGGAGAGCACCTCGAGGCCGTTCCCCTTCCAGTACTCCTCGATGGACACCTGCGCGACGTGCGGCAGCGTCCGGATCGCCTCGCCCTGCTCCCGGGTGAGGTCCGGGCGCTTCTCGTACCGGCGCATGTCGTGCGGTCCGAAGTTCAGGTGCGGCCACTTCTGCACCTGGAACGCGCCCGCGCCGAGCATGGCGAAGTCGGTCGTCATCTTGAGGCGGAGTCCCTCGGTGAGGGACATCATCGCGACGACCGTCGACGCGCCGATGACGATGCCGAGGAGCGTGAGGACGGAGCGGAGGACGTTCCCGCGCAGCGTCCCGAGCGCCATCGCGATCGTGTCGAGGAGCGCGATCATTCGTACCTCAGCGCCTCGACGGGATCGAGCCGCGCCGCCCGCCAGGCCGGCCAGGAGCCGAAGAGGAGGCCCACGCCCGCCGAGAAGCCGAGCCCGAGCGCGACCGCCGACGGCGTGACGGCGGCGGCGAGCGGCGAGACGAGGGCGATGATCTGGCCGATCCCGAGCCCGAGCGCGGTGCCGATCGCGCCGCCGAGCGCCGCCACGAGCGAGGACTCGATGAGGAACTGGAGGAGGATGGTCCGGCGCCGCGCGCCGAGCGCGCGCCGGACGCCGATCTCCCGGGTCCGCTCCGTCACCGAGACCAGCATGATGTTCATGATGCCGATCCCGCCCACGACGAGCGTGATGAGCCCGACGCCGACCGCGACGCCGTAGAGGGCGCCGGTGAGCTGGTTGTACACGCGCAGGAACTGCTCCTGGCGGTTCAGCGCGAAGTCGTCCTTCTTGTCGGGCGGGACGCGGCGGACCTTGCGGAGGATGCCGACGAGCTGATCCTCGAGCGCGGAGAGGTTCTCCGGCTCGGCGGCGACGGCGATGTTGATCGACCGCTTCGACCCGAGGTCGCGGAGGAAGCTCGAGTAGGGCATGAACACGTTCGTGTCCATGTCCATCCCGAGCATCTGCCCGCGGCGGGCCATGGTCCCGACCACCGTGAACGGGTGGCCCTCGACGACGACGCGCTTGCCGACGATCGCCTCGGGCGGGAAGCCGGGGAAGAGCCGCTCCGCCACGCCGAAGCCGAGCACGACCGACGCCCGCGAGAGGTCGACGTCGGTGTCGGAGAGGAAGCGGCCCCACGAGACGGAGCCGCCGCTCGTATCGAGGTAGCGGGCGTTCGTCCCGACGAGCTGGACGCTCGAGACCTCCTGCTCGGCGCGCGTGACCGTGCCGCGCGACATGACCTGCGGCGCGATCGCGGCGGCGAAGGTCGCCTCGCGCTCCACCGTCTCGAGCTCCTCCCTCCCGAGGTCCTTCCGGTTCCGCATCTCCCACCACTCGCCGCGGCCCTGGGCGAACCAGGCGAACTTGGAGACGTAGATGGTGTGGGCGCCGATGTTGGCGATCTGCGCCTCGAACGACGCGTTCAGGCCCTGGATGATCGCGACGATGGCGATCACCGTCATGACGCCGATGACGATGCCGAGCGTGGTGAGGAAGCTCCGGAGGCGCGCGCCGACGAGCGCCGAGAGCGCGATCCGCAGGCTCTCCCCCATCTCGGAGGTGGCGCGGACGAAGCCCCGGCGGAGGCGGTTCATGCGTGCACCACGCGCGCCGCGCCGAGCGTGGCGATCTCGGAGCCGGGGCCGTCGCCCACGACCCGGCCGTCGGAGAGGCGGATCGCGCGGGGGCAGCGGGCGGCGAGCTTCGGCTCGTGGGTGACGAGGATGATGGTGTGGCCGCGGACGTTCAGCTCGCCGAACAGCCGGATGATCTCCTCGCCGGTCTGGGAGTCGAGGTTGCCGGTGGGCTCGTCCGCGAGGAGGATCGACGGCTCCCCGACCAGCGCCCGCGCGATCGCGACGCGCTGCCGCTGCCCGCCCGAGAGCTCGTTGGGCTTGTGCGTCATGCGGTGCGCGAGGCCCACCGACCGGAGCGCCTCCTCGGCGCGCGCCCGGCGCTCGCGGCGGGGCAGCCCGCGGTACACGAGCGGCAGCTCCACGTTGGCGAGCGCGGAGGCGCGCGGGAGGAGCTGGAACGTCTGGAAGACGAACCCGATCTCCTTGTTCCGGAGGTCCGCGAGCGCGTCGTCCGCGAGCCCCTCCACGTCCGAGCCGTTCAGCCGGTAGACGCCGGCGGTGGGCGTGTCGAGGCAGCCGAGCAGGTTCATGAGGGTCGACTTGCCGGACCCGGACTGCCCGATGATGGCGACCCACTCGCCGCGCGCGATGCTGAACGACACGCCGTCGAGGGCGCGGACGGTCTCGCCGCCGACCTCGTAGTGCCGGTGCAGGTCCTCGACCACGATGAGCGGCTCGGCCACGGTCGCTATCCCTTCTTCCCGGCCGGGCCCTTGCCGCCGAGCGGCTGCTCCTCGACGCGCTTGCCGTCGGCGAGCTCGCGGGAGAGGACGCGGTACGGCCCCTCGATCACCTTCTCGCCCTCCTTGATCCCGGAGACGATCTCGATCTCGTTCTCGCTCGCGAGGCCGGTCTCGACCTGCCGCACCTTCGCGACGCCGCCCTCGACCACGAAGACCACCTTCCGGAGCGGCTCGCGCTTCTGCTTCTTGCCGGGCTCGGGCGGCGGCAGCGGGCGCTCGTCGCGGGCCGGGCCGCCCGGAGCGAGGTCGCGGTCGGGCCGTACGGTCACCGCCTGGATCGGCACCACGATCGCCTGATCGCGCGTGTCGGTGGAGATGGACGCCTGCGCGCTCATCCCGGGCAGCGCGCCCTCGACCGGGTGCGTGAGGGCGAGCCGGACGAAGAAGGTGGTCACCTCGCCCTCGGTGCCCTGATTCTTCACGGTGGCGTTCCGCGCGACCTCGACCACCTGCGCCGGGAACTTCTGGTCGGGGAAGGCGTCGATCTCGATCTCGGCCGGGTCGCCCTCCTTCACGTAGACGACCTCGTGCTCGCCGACCTCGATCTTCGCCTCCATCTTGGAGAGGGTCGAGATGACGAGGATGACGTCCTCGGAGAGCTCCGAGCCGCGGACCCGCTCGCCGACCTGCTTCTCGCGCTTGGTGATGACGCCGTCGATGGGCGAGACGAGCGTCGTGAGCGAGAGGCTGTGGCGGGCCTCGGAGAGGAGCGCCTCCGCCTGCGCGACGCGCTCCTGCGCAGCCTGGAGGCGCGCGCGCTCGCCGGAGAGGCTCGACTTCGCCGTGTCCACCTCCGCGGCGCTGGCGTTGCCCGTCTTCGCGAGGGTCTCCACGCGCCCGAGCTCCTGCTCGAGCTGGAGGACCCTCACCTTCTCGCCCTCGACGTCGGCCGCGGCGCTCGCGCGGTTCGCGGTCTGCTGCGCCACCTGGGCGGAGTAGCGGCGCGCGTCGATGCGGCCGAGCACCTGGCCCTTCTTCACGAGGTCGCCCTCGTGCGCGTCGAGCTCGAGGAGATCGCCCGAGACGTTCGCGGAGAGCTTCACCTCGGTGGCGGCCTGGAGCTTCCCGGCGGCGGTCACGACGCGGGTGATGGCGCCCTTCCGCGCGTTCACCGCCTGGATCCCGATGGGCGGCGGCGGGCTCGGCCGGAGCGAGAGGACCGTGATCGCCACGACGGCGACGACGAACAGGGTGGCGACGATGCGCTTCGTCCAGCTCATGCGGACCGGCGGGAGCATGGGCGCCACGGTCGGGGTCTCGGGCGCGGCGCGGCCCGGCTCGGGTGCGGGCTTCGGGATCGGGTTCTGGCTGGCCATCTAGAGGGCTCCTCCCGCCGCGCGCGCGAGGTCGGCGATCGCGACGGCGTGATCGATGCGGGTCTGCAGGAGCGTCAGCTCCGCCTGCGTGAGCTTCAGGTTCGCGTCGCGGAGCTCGAGCTGGTTCGCGAGGCCGGCCTCGAGGCGCTGGGCGGCGAGGTCGAGCGCCTGACGCGCGATCTGCAGCGTGTCGGACGCGAGGGCGATCTGGCGTCGAAGCGAGACCGCCTGGGCGCGGGCATCGGCGACCTCCTTCGCGACGTCGGTCTCGGCGCGGTAGGCGGTCGCCCGCGCGCGCTCGAGCGTGCCCTCGGCGCGCGCGATGCGGGCGCTGGTGGCGCGCCCCTCGAACAGGTTCCAGGAGAGCACGACGAGGGCGCTCGCGTCGTAGGCGCGGGTGGGGTCGCCGACGACGCCGTCGGTGCCGCCGAGGTTCTGGCCGTTGCGGTTGTAGGCGCCCTGGACGGCCACGGCCGGGAGGTAGCCGGCCCGCGCGCCGGAGGCGCTCGCCTTCGCCGCCTCGACGAACGCGCGCTGCGCGACCACCGTCGGCCGGCGCTCCCGGGCCCGGGCCACGAGGGCGTCGAGCGGCGGCGGCTCGCCGGTGGGCACGCCCGGCGCGTCGACCGCCGCCGGCGGGACCACGTCGAGGTCCTCCGCCGTGGTCCGCCCGAGGATCTGCGCGAGGGCGCTCCGGGCCTGCTCGACCCGGATGCGCTGCTGCTCGGCGGCGATCCGGTCGTTCTGGAGGTTCACCCGCGCGGTGTACGTGTCGCTCTTCGGCGCCTTGCCCGCGGTGAAGAGCGCATCGGCGCGATCGACCAGCTCCTGCGAGCGGACGGCGGTCTTCTCGAGGACCGCGAGGCTCCGCGTCTCGCGGACGAGCTCGTAGAACCGGCGCGTCACCTCGAAGGAGAGCGTGAGCGCGGTCTCCTCGTAGAGCCGCTCGTTCCCGCGCACGCTCCAGCCGGACGCCTGGATGCCGGTGTAGGTCTCCCAATCGAAGACCGTCTGCCGGAGCTGCAGGCCCGCCGAGTACTGGGCGACGTTCGTCTCCGGCACGGCGGGGCTCACGAACGTGACGCCGCCGATCGTGACGGCGCGGGCGGAGGTCGCGCCCTGGAACGCGCGTCCGGCGCTCACCGAGAGGTCGAGCCGGGGGAGCACGCCGGAGATCGAGGTCGTCCGGTCGGCGCCGGCGATGGCGACGTCGGCGCGGGAGAGGCGGAGGTCGACGCTGGTGCGCGCGGCCTCGGCGAGGGCGTCGTCGAGCGTGATCGGGGCGGCCGCCCACGACGGGGCGGCGGCGGCGAGGAGGAGCGCGGCGGCGATCGGGCGCATGGGATCTCGGGGCTACCGGGGACCGGGGCCGGGGCCACCGGCCGCGAGCTGCGCGGCGGGGACCACCTTCAGGAGGGCGACGTACGCGAGGAAGAGCACGACGGTGACGGTGAAGGCGCGCGCGCGGGAGGCGCCGGACAGGCGCGCCATCCCGAGCGCCACCAGGGCGACGGACCAGAGGCCGAAGAGATCGAAGGCCGAGAGGAAGGCCCAGAGCGGCGGCGGCGCACCGGGCGGGAGGAGCGCGGCGAGGCTCGAGGGGACGAGGCGGCCGGCCTGCATCGGCGGGATCGGCGCGCGCACGATCGCCGCGGGGATCGCGAGGAGGCCGCCGAGCCATACCGGCAGCATCCCGTGCGCGACCACCGCGAGCGTGCCGCGGAACGGCGGCCGCGTCCCCGCGACGCGGAAGCCGAGCGCGAGGAACCCGGCGGCGGCGAGCGCGAGGAGGGACGGCAGCGCGAGCGCCCCGGCCCACCCGGCGATCTGGCCGAGCTTCCGGGCCGTCACGGCGGCCTGCTCGCGCTCGAAGGGCGTCGGCTCCTGCCCCTCGGGGCCGGGCTGGAGCTTCGCGTCGGCCGCCGCGCCATAGTCGACCCTGGGCACGACGACGGCGGCGGTCGCCACGGCGGCGAGCGTCGCGAGCGCGAGCGCGAGCCCGGCGCGGCGCGGCGCCGCACCGCCACCGCGGCCAGGCCCCGGCCCGGGGCGGCGAGCGTCGACACGAGGACGGCGCCGTCGCTGGAGATCTCGGATGTCGTCATGGACGCCTCGTGCCCGGCCCCTACGGCGGGCGGGCGCGCGGTATTTCACGCGCTGCCGCCACCCTGTCAAACGAACAGGGAGGCAGCCAACGAATTTCCGTGACATTTCAGCGAGGGGGGGTGGCGGCGGACCCGAACGAGCACGGCCTCCAACCCCTCACCCCGTCGTGCCGAGCGCCGCGCCGGCGCGAGCGGGCGCGACCTCCCACTCCGACGCCACGCGTCGCGACCCGGCCGAACGGTGAGGCGGAGGGGAGAGGCGGTACCGGTCTCGGTCGCCGCTAGTGCACGATCGCGAGCGCCCGATCCGCGAACGTCATCGGCAGCTCCCGCCGGAACATCGACGTGAGCCCGCCGAGGCGGCCGCGCCGGAGCGCCGCGCGGTGCAGGGAGACCGCGCCCGGTCGCGTCGCGAGGAGGCCGAGCGACATCGCGATGAGGGCGAGGTTGTACTCCATCCCACCCTTCACGATGTCGTAGCCCTTGGGCGCCTGCACCTTCCAGATCGCGACGGCTTGCGTGACGAGCACGGCGATCGCGGCCGGCCGCGTCGCGATCCCCAGGATCGCGAGCCCCCCGGCGACGGTCTCGGCGATCCCCGTCGCGAGCGCGAGGCCGCGCCCGGGCTTCAGCCCCACGCTCTCGAACATCTGCCCGGTCTGCGACGGCCCCTCGCCGCGCAGCTTCGCGAGGCCGTGGTAGAGCATCGACCCGCCGAGGGCGAGGCGGACGGGAAGGTCAGCGACCTCCTCCGTCCGCCTCGCCCCGGCACCCCCCGCCTCGAACATCGGTCCCCCCCGCTTCCCCTCGGCGAGAGGAAGATCGACACCAACGCAGCGTGGGGCAACCACCTACAGCCGCGGCGCGGGCGCGGAGACGGGCGCCGGCGCGACCGTCGGCTCACCCGGCGGGCGAGCGGCCGCGCGCGTGGTCTCGCCAGCGAGGGTCGTCGCTCGCGCCGTCGAGTCGGCGATCTCGAGCACCAGGAGGCCGTCCACCGGCCAGCGCGGATGGGCCTTCGCCTCGCGCGCGAGGAAGCGGTCCACCGGCTCCTCGATGACGCGAGCGACGCCGAGCGTGGAGGTCGCGTGCCGGACGCGGCGCGCGCCGCCGGGGGCCGTCACGACCAGCCCCGCGTGCGTGATCCGCGTCGCGCGGGCCTCCGCGTGGGCGCGGACGACGAAGACGATCGCGCCGTCCGGGATCGCCGGCGCGACCGCCGCGGCGTCCTCGGCCGGGACGATCCACGCCCCGAAGGTCCCCGCTGGCAGCCGCGCGCGGGGCAGCCCCGGGATGGCCCGGCCGGCGCGGCGGACTGCCTCCCAGCTCGGGACGTCGTACGTCTCCTCGATCCACCGCGCGCGCTCCCCCGCGACCTCCCGGGTGACGTCGCGGACGAACCCCTTCGCGAGCGCCGCCGGGATCCACTGCGAGAGCACCTCGTGGTTCCGGGACGCGAGCGCGGGTGAGCCGGCGTAGCGGACGTCGTCGAGGAGCCGGCGCGCCTCCGCGAGGGTGCGGGCCGAGCCGAGCGCGACCGCCGTCTCGACGAACGTCATGCAGTCGAAGGCGTCGAGCCGGAAGCGCGGGTCGGCGTCTGGCCCGGAGCCCTCGCCGAGCGGCGACGGCGCGTACGGCGCGCCGAGGAGCGGCCGGGTCGCGGCGGCCGCGCGGGGCCCGCCGGGGGGCGCGGCCGCGAGCGCCCGGGCGACGGCGCGGGACGGATCCGCGAACGGCGGCGCGACCGCCGGCGGCTCGGGCGGCCGCTCCCCCGCGACGATGGCGGCCGAGGCGAGCAGGGCGGAGAGCGCGCGGACCACGCGCCCCCGAGCCTACGCCGGGCGGGCGAGCGGTCGCAAACCGGTGCCGACGGGAACCAGTCGAGGATCGTCGACACGACGCCCAGCGCGGAACGACGCGCACGTGGACCGCGCCGATGAGCGGCACGAGCTCCCCGAGGGAGCGCGCCGCCTACACCGCCCGGCGGCCGGGGAGGACCTCGATGCGCCGCCCGAACACGGAGCGGAAGAGCGGCGCCTCGCGGGCGACGTCCCAGAGCTCGAGGTCCACCGCGCCGCGGACGCGGGCGACCACGCGCACGCCGCCGGCGTGCGAGGCGGTCCGCACGTCGTGCACGGGCTGGTGGTGGCTCCGGTCGAGGGCGTCGGCGATCCGGAGGATCGCGACGAGGCGGCGCACGGTGCGGAACTCGGCGGCGGGCAGGTCCGCGAGGTCCTCGCGGTGGCGCTCCGGCGCGCTCCGGCGGTGGTAGCGCGCGACGAGCGCGACGAGCCGTCGCTCGGGATCCGAGAACCCCGGGATGTCGGCGTTCAGGAGGAGATAGTAGGTGTGCTTGTGGTGGCGGCTCGGGGACACCGCGTGGCCGACGTCGTGGAGGAGCGCCGCGGCCTCGAGGATCCCCCGCGCGCTCGCCGGGAGGCCGTGGAGCGTCGTGAGCTGGTCGAAGAGCGAGAGGGCGAGCCGCGCGACCTGCGTCGCGTGCCGCTCGTCGAACGCGAAGCGCCGCCCGAGCGCGAGCGCGGCCTCCGTCCGGTCGGCCGCGGCGGCGGCGACGGCGCCCGGGGATCGCCGGGCGAGGTCGCGGAGGATGCCGTCGCGGAGGCCCGTGTCCACCGCCACGATGTGCTCGAGCCCGAGCTCGCCCATGGCCGTCTCGAGGATGACCGCGCCCGCGACGATGATCTCCGCGCGCTTCGGCTCGAACGTCCTCCGGCGCTCCGCGAGGCTCATCGCGGCCATGTCCTCCACCGCCCGCGAGAGGCGCCGCAGCGAGAGCCGCCGCGCGTCTCCTCGCGCCGCGACGATGGCGTTGATGGTCCCGGAGCTCCCGAGCGCGTGGCTGAAGCGGGGGAAGCCCTTCGGGATGGAGTCGCGGAACGCCTCGGAGGCGAAGCTCCGCATCACCGAGAGGCGCTCGGGCGAGACGCGGTTCGACGACGAGAAGATCTCGGTGAGCCGGACCGCGCCCACCGGCACGCTGTAGAGCGACGACGGCTTCTCGCCGACCGCGGGCGCGATCTCCGTGGAGCCGCCGCCGATGTCGATCACGAGCGCGCGCGCCCCCGCGGGGCGCCCCGCGAGGACGCCGAGGCAGATGAGCCGCGCCTCCTCCCGCCCCGAGACCACCTCGAGCTCGATACCCGCCTCCTCGCGCGCACGGCGCACGATGTCTTCGCGGTTCCTCGCCTCGCGGACGGCGCTCGTGGCGACCGCGCGCACCCGGGCGCGGTACCGGCGGCAGAGAGCGCCGTAGCGGCGCAGGGTCGCGAGGAGGCGGTCGGCGACGGGGCGCGCGAGGGCGCCCGTCGCGAACACGCCCTCTCCCGGCCGGACGGGATCGCGCTCCTGATGCAGCGTCTCGAGCGAGCCGTCCGCGAGCGGGCGCGCGATCTCGAGCCGGACGGCGTTCGTGCCGACGTCGATCGCCGCGAGGATCCGGTCGTGCCCCTTGCGCAAAGCGTCTCGCTCCCGGCGCTGGAGATTAACGGAGATCGCGCCGCGCGCCGTGCCGTGATCTCAGGCAAGGAATGATCTCGCGGAACGTGGGCCTCCCGGGCACGGGTGACGCACGCGCGTCACTCTTCCGCGACGCCGCGCCTTGCGGTAGAAACCCGCCACCGGCAGGGTCTGCCGCGAAGCATCGCGGGGCTCCCACCCACGGAAGCCCGCGAAAACCCGGGCGACGAAAGGCGCCGCGCTCCTCGCGGCCACCGCCCAGAGGTGCACATGAGAGTCGTTCCTGGTCTGAAGCCCCTGCGCAAGGGCGAGAAGCTCGCGATCCTGATGCCGGGGATGGGCGCCGTCGCGACCACCGTCATCGCCGGCGTGGAGGCGGTGAAGAAGAAGCTCGCCGCGCCCGTGGGCAGCCTCACGCAGCTCGGCCACCTCCTCGAGGAGGACGGCCGCCCGGGCCCGCTCCTCAGGGACGTCCTCCCGCTCGCGTCCTTCGACGACCTCGTCTTCGGCGGCTGGGATCCCATCCCCGACGACGTGTACGCCGCCGCCGTCCGCGCGAAGGTGCTGGGCCGCGAGCACCTCGATCCGATCAAGGCCGAGCTCGAGGCGATCCGGCCGATGCCCGCCGTGTTCGACAAGGAGTGGGTGCGCCGCCTCGACGGGCCGAACGTGAAGAAGGGCTCGCTCCGCGAGAAGGCGGAGGCGCTCCAGGCGGACATCAAGGGCTTCATGGAGCGGAACCGCTGCGCCCGCGGCGTGATGGTCTGGACCGGCTCGACGGAGGTCTACGTCGAGGTCGGCCCGGCGCACGAGTCGCTGAAGGCGTTCGAGGCCGCGCTCGACCGGAACGACCCGACCATCGCGCCGTCGATGATCTACGCGTACGCGGCGATCAAGTGCGGCCTGCCGTTCATGAACGGCGCGCCGAACCTCGCCCAGGACACGCCGGCGCTCCAGGAGCTGGCCGAGAGGGAGGGCGTCGCGACCGGCGGCAAGGACTTCAAGACCGGCCAGACGCTCATGAAGACGACGATCGCGCCGATGCTGCACGCGCGCCTCCTCGGCCTCGACGGCTGGTTCTCCACGAACATCCTCGGCAACCGGGACGGCGAGGTCCTCGACGACGCCGCGAGCTTCAAGACGAAGGAGGTCTCGAAGCTCGGCGTGCTCGACCAGATCCTCTCGCCGAAGCAGCACCCGGAGCTCTACGGGGACATCGAGCACAAGGTCACGATCCACTACTACCCGCCCCGCGGCGACAACAAGGAAGGCTGGGACGCCATCGACATCTACGGGTGGCTCGGCTACCCGATGCAGATCAAGGTGAACTTCCAGTGCCGCGACTCGATCCTCGCGGCGCCCCTCGCGCTCGACCTCGCGCTCCTCGCCGACCTCGGCCAGCGCGCGGGCGGGAAGGGGCCGCAGGAGTGGCTCTCGTTCTTCTTCAAGAGCCCCGTCACGGCGTCCGGGAAGCCCGTCCACGACCTCTTCCAGCAGCAGGCCACGCTCCACGCGCAGCTCCGGCGCTTCGCCGAGGCGGCCGCGGCCGCGGCGAAGAGCGCGGTCGGGTAGGGCGGCGGCGGGATGAGCCCGCGGGCCATGAGCGACAGCGCCGCCGTCGCGATCCTCCTGCACGCGGCCCTCGCGGCCGCGACGGTCGTGGCGTACGTCCTCGCCCGCCCGCCGCGGCCCGCGCGCCTCGCCGGCTACCGGGGGCTCATCGCGGTCCTCGGGGGCTGGGCGTACTGGGTGACGCGGCCGATGCACGACGCGGCGGCGCGCCTCGGGCTCACCCCGAACGCGGTCACCGCGTACGGGCTCGTCCTGAACGTGCTCGCCGGCCTCGCCGCGTCCCAGGGCGCGTGGGGGTGGGCGGGCGTCCTGCTGGTGTGGGGCTCCATCGGCGACCTCCTCGACGGCGAGCTCGCGCGCTCCACCGGGCAGCAGAGCCCGGCGGGCGCGTTCCTCGACTCGAACCTCGATCGCGTCTCGGAGATCGCGCTCTTCGCCGGCTTCGCGGTCGCGTTCCCCGACCGCGCCGGCGTGGGCTGGGCGGTGGCGGCGCTCTCCGGCTCGGTGATGGTGAGCTACGCCCGCGCGCGCGGCGAGGGGCTCGGCGTGGCCTGCCCCACCTTCGGGCTCGAGCGGCCGCACCGCGTCGTCCTGCTCATGGCGGCGCTGCTCGCCGCGGCGTTCCTCGAGCCGGTCCGGGCGGTGGCGCTCGTCGAGGGCGCGTGCGCGCTCATCGCGGTGGGCGCCGGCGCGACCGCGCTCGGCCGGATGGTGGTCATCCACCAGCTCCTGCGCCGCGGCGACGCCGGCGCAGCGGCGCCCGGCACGCCGCCCGAGGGCGCCGCGTGAGGATCTGCATCTTCACGCCGTACGACCTCACGCACGAGGGCGGCGTGAACCGGCACGCGGTGAGCCTCTCGCGCGCGCTCGGCGCGCTCGGGCACCAGGCCCGCGTCGTCGGCCCGGCGAGCGGGAAGGTGCCGGAGGGCTGCGAGGGGCTCCGCGGGGTCGTGCCGGTCCGGGCGAACGGCTCGGTGGCCCGCATCGGCCTCCTCGTCCCGCCGCGCGCCACGCGGTCGCTCCTCGAGGCGAACGCGTTCGACGTGGTGCACGTGCACGAGCCCATCGTGCCCGGCCCCGGCCGCCACGCGCTCCGCTTCGCGGGCGCGCCGGTGGTCGCGACGTTCCACGCGAACGCCGAGCGCGAGCTCCCGCTCCAGAAGGTCCTGCGGCGCGTCGCGTCCGGCGGCCTGTCGCGGATCGCGTTCGGCATCGCCGTGTCTCGCGAGGCGAAGCGCTTCTCGCGGACGATCTACCGCGGCCGGACCGCGGTCATCCCGAACGGCGTCGACCTCGGCCGCTTCGCCGCGGCGCTCGATCCCGCGCCTGCGCTCGTCCGCCCGCCGCGGCCGGTGCGCGTCCTCTTCGTCGGCCGGTACGGCGAGCCACGGAAGGGCTTCACCGTGCTGCTCGACGCGATGACGCTGCTCCGCACCCAGGGGCGGGCGATCGAGGTCGACGTGGTGGGCGTCGGCCCGCGCGAGCGGTACCAGCGGCGCGCCGAGCGGCTCGGGGTGCGCTTCCACGGCCGGCTCTCGGACGCGGAGCTCGCCCTCCGTTACAGGGAGAGCGACGTGTTCTGCGCGCCGTCGCTCGGCGGCGAGAGCTTCGGGATGGTGCTCGTGGAGGCGATGGCGGCAGGTTGCCCGGTGGTGGCGAGCGACATCCCGGGGTACGCGGAGGCGGCCCGCGGCGCGGCGCTCCTCGCACCCGCCGGCGACGCGGGCCAGCTCGCGGTGGCGCTCTGGCGCGCCGGGCAGGACCCGGAGCTGCGGCAGCGGCTCGTCGCGCGGGGCCGCGCCCGGGCGGACGCGCTCTGCTGGACGCGCGTCGCGGGGCGGGTCCTGCACATCTACCGGTCGGCGATCCACGCCGCGGAGGTCGCGCCGGCCGCGCTCGCCCACGCCGGCGGTCGGGCTGGATGACGGGCGATCCGAGGAAGTTCCCGCGCACGTGGCGCCAGGAGGCGGTGCTCATACCGCTCGTCCGCGCGCTCAAGCTCTGGTACCGGCCGCGCGTGCACGGGCTCGAGGCCGTCCCCAGGGACCGGCCGCTCGTGTACGTCGCGAAGCACCCGCGCACCTGGCTCTACTTCGAGATCATGCTCCTCGGCCTGCTCACCTTCTGGGACGAGGACCGGGTCCCGTTCCGGCCGATGGAGAAGCGCAACACCTCGCTGCACCGCCTGCCCGGCACGAGCTGGATCCGCCGGCACGTCGGCACCATCGAGGCGACGGAGGAGGCCGCGCTCGGCGCGCTCCGCGGCGGTGAGTCGGTGCTGATGTTCCCCGGCGGCGCGCGGGAGCTGTACGGAGCGGCGGACCGGATCGACTGGAAGGGGCGGCGCGGCTTCGCCCGGATCGCGGCGCAGGCGGGCGCGCCGGTGGTCCCGCTCGCCATCGCCGGCGCGGACCAGCAGCACCCGGCCCGGCTCTCGGTCGGGAAGGGCGGCTCGCTCTGGCTGCCGCTCCTGCCGTTGCCGGTCCCGCTCGACTTCTGGTTCGGCGAGACGCTCGCGCCACCGGACGCCGGCGACGCCGCCGCGGTCGCCGGCTTCGCCGAGGGGGCCGCCCGCGCGACGCAGGCGCTCCTCGACGACGCCACCCGAGCCCGCCGCAAGCCCTGGAGCCTCACGTGAACGATCCCGCGACGCCGGCCGGAACCCCGCCGCGCCTCGACCCGGAGCACTGGTTCTACCGGCGCCTCATCCTGCCCTGGGCCCGCACGATGACGCGGTACCACCGGCTCACGCTCACGGGCGCGCCGCCGCCGAGGGGGCCGTGCATCTACGTGGCGCTGCACGGCGCCGGCTACCTCGTCGTCGACCTGGTCCTCGCCTGCTACATGCTCGGCTGGAAGGAGTTCCACGAGACCGGGCAGGGCTTCACGGGCCTGCGGATCGTCGCTGCGGACTCCAAGATCGAGAAGGCGATCCCCGGGCTGCCGGTCGTGAAGCAGTTCGCGGGCACCATCGGCACGAGCGAGGACGCGTGCGTCGCGGTGCTCGAGCGCGGCGAGCAGCTCCTCGTGACGCCCGGCGGCATGCGCGAGGCGCAGCCGGCGCGGGACTTCTACCGGCTGCGCTGGGACGGACGGTACGGGTTCGTGAGGCTCGCGCTCGCGACGGGGGTGCCGATCGTCCCGATCGCCATCGTCGGGGGCGCGGAGGCCTACCCGGGCTTCCGCTGGAAGAAGCTCTCGTTCTGGTCGCCCGTCCCGCTCCCCGCGCGGTTCGACATGGCCGTCGGGGAGCCCATCCCGGTGGAGCGCGCGCCCGAAGGGCTCCGCGACCTCGACGTGGTGAAGCCCATCCACACCCTCGCCCGCGAGCGGACGCAGGCGCTCTACGACGGGCTCCGGGCGGCGCGCCGCGAGCGGGGGCCGTGACCCTCGTCCGGATCGCGAGCGACTGGCACCTGGCGCCCCGCAGCCCGGCCCGGCACGGCCGCCTCGCCCGCGCCTTCCTCGCCCGCGCCCGGGCCGACGGCGCGCTCGTCGTCCTGAACGGCGACGTCTTCGACGACCTCTTCGCCGGGGCCGGCCGCGGTGAGGCCGCCCACCCGGAGGTCGCGGCCGAGCTCGCCACGCTCCGCGCGGCGGGGCGGCTCCGGCGGACCTGCGGGAACCACGACCCGGACGCGGGCGAGGCGCGCGTGGTCCTCGACGCGCCCGGCGCCGGACGGGTGCTCGTGATGCACGGCCACGCCGCCGATCCGGTGAACAGCTCGGCGCTCGGCCGGCTCGGGGACGGCATCTCGCGCCGCTTCGGGCGGCTCGCCGCCGTCCGCGGCGCGGCGTGGCTGGCGGAGGCCGCCGCCCGCGCCGCCGCCGGGGACCGCATGGTGTCCATCTTCCGGGAGAGGTGCCTCGCGATCGTGGAGCGGGAGGGGTTCGACCTCGGCGTGTTCGGGCACGTCCACGCGGCGTACCTCGCCGCGGGCGACCGCTACGCGAACGCCGGCGCGCTGCACGACGACCGGCTCGAGTACCTCGAGCTCGGCGAGGGCGGGCCGCGCCTCGTCACGCTCCGGGCGGACGAGCTCGCCGCCTCCGAGCGGGCGGGAATCGACGGCCGCCCGCCGCGGTAGGTCACGAGGATCGGAGCTTGCGCCCGGACCGCCGGGCAGGAGAAGAAGACTCCCGCCATGCGCCTCGCCGAACGCTGGGTCCACCTCGCCGACCGCCGCCGCGGCCCCATCCTCGCCGCGTGCGCGATCGCCGCGCTGGTCGGCGTCGTCGGGACCGTGCGGCTGTACACGGACCTGCGGCCGGACATGTCGGAGCTCCTGCCGGCGAACAGCCGGAGCGCCCGCGACCTCGAGACCGTGACCGAGCGCGTGGGCGGCTACGCCGAGGAGACGATCGTCCTCGCCGGGAAGGATCCGCTCGAGCTGCAGCTGCTCGCGGACGACCTCGCCGATCGGCTCTCCGCGGACCCGGAGCACCTCATCCGCTGGGTCGAGTACCGGGTCGACGAGACGCGCGACTTCTTCAAGCCGCGGCTCCTCCTGTTCCTCTCCCGGGGCGACCTCGTCCGGCTCCGCGACACGCTCGGCGCGCGCGTCGCGTGGGAGAGGGCGCGCGCCGCCGGGAAGGCGGAGGGCGCGCCGCCGGACGTGGAGGGGCTCCTCCAGGAGATCGCGGGCGAGCGGAAGGAGCTGCTCGAGCGGTTCCCGACCGGCTACGTCATGGGCGAGGTCCCCGGCCATCGGGCCGGCGAGACGATGACGGCCCTCGCGATGGTGGTCCGGCTCGACGCGCAGCCGGACGACTTCGGGAAGGTCACGGCGCTCGACCGCTACGTGAAGAAGGCGGTCGCCGAGCTCCGGCCCGCCGAGAAGCACGTCGAGGTGGGGTACGGCGGGTACGTCGCGTCGAACATCCTCGAGCACGACGCGCTGGCCGAGGACCTGGTCTGGGCGACGATCCTCGTGCTCGCCGCCGTCGCCGCCGCGGTCGCCGTCTACAACCGGACCTGGAAGGCGATCTTCGCGGTGGGGATCCCGCTCATCTCCGGCACGATGGTGACGTTCGGGATCGCCGAGCTGCTCGTCGGGCACCTCAACTCGAACACCGCGTTCCTCGGCTCGATCGTCGTCGGGAACGGCATCAACGTCGGGCTGATCCTGTTCGCCCGGTACCTCGAGGAGCGGCGCCACGGGTACGACCCGGCGCCCGCGATGCAGACGGCGCTCTCCGCGACCTGGCTCGCCACGCTCACCGCGGCGCTGGCGGCGGGCGTGTCGTACGCGTCGCTCATGTCCACGGACTTCCGCGGGTTCAACCAGTTCGGGCTCATCGGCGGGATCGGGATGACGCTGTCCTGGATCTTCGCGTACCTGATGACGCCGCCGCTCGTGCTCGCGTGGGAGCGGCGCGCGCCGATCCCGCGCGCCGGGCAGCGGCCGGCGCGGCCGGTCTTCACCCGGGTGGTGTCGCACGCGGTCGACCGCGCGCCCCGCGTCACGGCGGTCGGGGCCCTGCTCCTCACCGTCGCGTCCGTCTTCTTCATCGCGCACTTCGCCAGGGACCCGATCGAGTTCGACTTCCGCAAGCTCCGCGACCAGTCCGCGCTCGCGGAGGGCGGACCGGCCTGGTGGGACGCCCGGGTGGACGCGCTGCACGGCGACCACCTGTCGCCGACGGTGCTCCTCGGGCGGGACGAGGCCGAGGCGCGCCGGATCGCCGCCGCGCTCGAGGCGGAGCGGAAGGCCAACCCGGAGACGTTCTTCGGCCAGGTGCTCTCCGTCGCGGCGTTCGTCCCGGAGGACCAGGAGGCGAAGCTCCCGGTGGTGCAGGAGATCCGCGCGCTCGCCACGCCGGAGAACCTGCGCTTCCTCTCGCCGGAGCAGCAGCTCGCGGTGAAGCAGGTGCTGCCGCCCCCCGAGCTCCGCCCGTTCGGCGCGAAGGACCTGCCGGAGGCGCTCCGGCGCCAGCTCACCGAGGTCGACGGCCGCGCCGGCACGCCGGTCCTCGTGTACCCCGCCCAGCGGATGGACGTCTGGAACGGGCGCGACGTGGTGCGCTTCGCCGAGGAGATCCGCCGGGTGCCGTTGCCGCGCGCCGACATCCCGATGGCGAGCTCCACGCTCGTGTTCGCGGACGTGCTGTACTCCATCGAGAAGGACGGCCCGCGCGCGACGCTGCTCTCGCTCCTCGGCGTCGTCCTGCTCGTGCTCGTCGCGTTCGGGCTCGGGCGCCGCACCGTCCGATCGCTGTCCGACGCGGGGTGGGTGCTCGCGTCGCTCGCGGTCGGGGTCATCTGGTTCGGCGGGCTCGCCGGGGCGCTGCACCTGCGCCTCAACATGCTGAACTTCATCGCCCTGCCGATCACCTTCGGCATCGGCGTGGACTACGCGACCAACATCTTCCAGCGCCGGCGCCTCGACCACGCCCGCTCGATCGCGGAGATCGTCCGCACGACCGGCGGTGCCGTGGCGCTCTGCTCGCTCACCACCATCATCGGGTACTCGTCGCTGATCATCGCGCGGAACCAGGCGCTCATCTCGTTCGGCGTCCTCGCGGATCTCGGCGAGGTCGCCTGCCTGGCGGCGGCGCTCTTCGCGCTCCCGGCGGTGCTCCGGTGGCGGGAGCTCGTCCGCGAACGCCGTGCGCAGGCGGCCGAGCGGGTGGACGTGCAGGCGCAGCCGTGAGCGGCCCGAGGCTCTAGCTCGCCCCGACCTCGTGGAGCGCCCACTCGAGCTGCTCGCGCGAGAACGGCTTCTCGAGGAACGCCTCCGCCGCGGGCCGGTCGCGCGTCGCGCGCTCGCCGCTCATGGCGATGATCGGGACCTGCGCGAGGCGCGGGGTGCGGCGGACGCGTGCCACGAGGTCGTGACCGGTCATGCGCGGCGTGTAGAGGTCGACCAGGATCGCGGCCGGGCGCGGTCCCCGTCCGAGCAGCTCCCAGGCCTCGGCGCTGTCGGTCGCGACCGCGACCTGGAAGCCGACGCGCACGAGGAGCGCGCGGATGGCGTCGCGCATGCCGGGATCGTCCTCGACCAGGAGGACGCGGCGGATGAGTGTACCCTCCACGCACATCAACCTAGATAGCCGCCGGTGTCGCGGCGAGGCGCGCCGTTGCTCCAGGAGGGGGGGTGCGGTGGTTTTCCGGGGCCGCGTCGCGTCAGGGCTCGGGCTCGACGCGGACCGTCGCGGAGCTCGCCGCCCGCCGCGAACGGGCGCGCCGGGCGATGACCGCGGCGGCGGCCGCGAGGACCAGGGCGGCCGCCGCCGCCCACAGGGCCTCCGGAGGCACGCGCCCCGAGAGCCGCTCGTACCCCGCGCCGAGCGCGTACCCGAGCCAGAAGTAGATCGTCGACCAGGCGAGCCCCGCGAAGAAGGTCCCGACGACGAACGTCCGGTGCGGCAGGCGCAGCGTGCCGGCGACGACCGTCATCACGATCCGCAGGCCCGGGATGAGGCGGCCCACCACGACCGCGGTCGCGCCGCGGCGGAGGAGCCACGCCTCGAGCCGCTGCTCCCGGGCCTCGGTGTAGCCGAACCGCCGCGCGATCTTGACGAGCAGCGGGCGGCCCGCGTGGCGCGAGACGAGGTAGAGGACCGTCGCGCCGATCACCGTCGCCGCGGTGACGGCCGCGGCGGTCGCGCCGAACCCGGCCCGCTCCGCGTGGGCGAGCACGCCCATCGCGGCGATGAACAGATCCCCGGGGACGGGCAGGGGAACGCCCGCCTCCTCGGCCAGGATGACGAGGAACAGCCCGGCGTAGTGCCAGCGTGCGAGGAAGTCGGCGGGGCTCTGCACGGCGCCTTGTTTCGCACGGACGGGCCGCCCGGCAAAGGGGCCGAGGTGCGTCCGGGGGCCCCAGCGACCCACGCCCCCTGCCACGGGCCTTGGCGCGGACCCAGCGTCGCCCCACCCCTTCGTGCATGGCCGGGGCATCGCAGGGATGGCACGAGAACGAGGCGACGCTTTCGCCGCGAACGAAGGACCTGCACCGGGCGATCGTCTCGCTCCAGGAGGAGCTCGAGGCGATCGACTGGTACCAGCAGCGGATCGACGCGACCCACGATCCGGAGCTGAAGCGGATCCTGGCGCACAACCGCGACGAGGAGAAGGAGCACGCGATGATGCTCCTCGAGTGGATCCGCCGTCACGACGTCGTGTTCGCGCGCCAGATCGAGATGCAGGTCGGCCACGGGGGTCCCATCGTGCGTGAGGAGGAGCTGGAGGAGGCGAGCGGGGCCGCCGAGCTCGAGCAACGCGCCACGAAGAAGAAGGGGGAGTGATGAGCTGGCAGGACCGGGAGGGCGCATCGTTCGGGCAGGAGGTCTGGGACCAGATCGACCGGGTCGCGCGCGCCGCCGCCGACGAGGTGCGCGCGGCGCGACGGCTCGTGACGCTGGTCGGGCCGCTCGGGTTCGACGCGCGCGCCGGCGTCGCCGAGGACGAGCCCGCCCACGGCGGCGAGGACGAGGCGGAGGAGCGGACGCACGTGCACGTCCCGCGCGTCCGCGCCCTGCCGGTGCTGCACCGGACGTTCAGCCTCGGCGCCCGCGCGGTCGAGGCGCTCGAGAAGCGGGGCGAGCCGCTCACGCTCACCGAGACCGCGGAGGCGGCGCGGAACGTCGCCCGCGCGGAGGATCGCCTGCTGTTCCACGGCCACGGCGGCGCCGGGGTCGCCGGGCTCCTCGGGCATCCGGGCGCCCTCGAGCTGCCGCTCGGCGACTGGTCCGACCCGGCCCGCGCCGCCGACGACCTCCTCGCCGCGCTCGCCCGCCTCGACCAGGCCGGCCGGCACGGCCCCTACGCGGTCGCCCTCGCGCCGGCGCGCTACTATCAGCTCCTCCGGCCGCACGCCGGGACCGCCCTCACGCCGTACCAGCAGCTCCAGCCGGCGTTCGAGGGCGGCCTCGTCAAGGCCCCCGCGCTCTCCGACGGCGCGGTCGTCGTGATGCGCTCCGAGTCCGGGCCGCGCGCCGTCGTCGGCCAGGAGCTCACGGCGACATACGACGGGCGCGAGGGGATCTTCCACCGCATCTCGCTCGTCGAGTCGGTGACGCTGCTGCCGGGCGTCCCGGGCTCGGTCGCGGTCCTGCGGGGCTCCGCGGCGTCGCGGTCGTGAGCCGCCGGAAGGCCGCCGCGCGCGGCGCGGACGGGGACGGCCTCCCCGCCGGCGCCGGCGCGCTCCTCGCGCTCTCCGCGGCCGAGTTCACCGCGGCGCGCAACGCCCTCGCCGCGGAGCGCGCCGCGGCCGGCGACCGGTCCGGCGCGGACGCCCTCCGGAGGCTCCGGCACCCCGTCGGCCTCGCCTGGATCCTGAACCGCCTCGCGCGCGCCGAGCCGGCGCGTCTCGCGGCCCTCCTCGAGGCGGGCGACGCGCTACGCGCCGGGCAGCGCGCCGCGCTCGAAGGGAAGGGAAGCGCGGGCCTCAGGGCGGGCGAGGACGCGCTCCGCGCCGCGGCCCGCGCGCTCCGCGAGGCCGCGGCGCCGCTGCTCGCCGACGGCGGTCGCGCCGTCGCCCCGCAGGTGCTCGCCCGGGTCGAGCTGCTCCTCCGGCTCGCCGCGACCGGCGACGACTCCACGCGCGACGCGCTCCGGCGCGGGCAGCTCTCGCGCGAGCCCGGGCCCGGCCCCGGCGAGGGGCCGTTCGTCGCGGGGGCGCCGGCGGCGCTCCCGGCGCGGACGCGCACCCGCCGCGAGCCGGCGCGGGAGGCGCGGCGCGCTGCGCCTCCGCCGCGCCGTGAGGCCCCGGCCCGGGACCGCGCCGGCGAGGCCGCGCTCCGCCGGGCCGAGCGGCAGGCCGCCGCGCGGGCACGGGCGGAGGCGAAGCGCGCGGCGCAGGTGGAGCGCGAGCGGGAGCGGGAGCGGGTGGCCGCGGCGCGGGCGCTCGCGCGGGCGGAGGCGGAGGTGGAGCGCCGGCGGACGGCGCTCACGTCCGCGGAGGACGCGGTCCGGACCGCGCGCGCCCGGCTCACCTCAGCCGAGGCGGAGGTCGCGCGGCGCCGGGCGGCCCACGCCGCCGTGGAGCGCGAACGTTCCTAGTCGCGGGCGGGCCCGACGAGCACCACGTCGGGGCGATCGACGCCCGTCGCCCGGAGCGGCGCCCCGCGCGCCGGCGCCGAGCCTGAGGGCAGGGTGGCGGCCCCCTCACCCCGGCCCTCTCCCCCGGTGGGGGAGAGGGAGGAGTGTCCGCGTGCCGGCGCCAGCGAGCCTCGCGCCGTCTGCGCTGGCCCCGGCGCGGCGCCGCCGGGCTCCAGCGCGGCGGCCGCGGGCCCCGGCGCGGTCTCGCTGGGCTCCAGCGCGGCGGCCGCGGGCCCCGGCGCGGCGGGCGCGGGCTCCGGCACGGCGGGCGCCGCCGCGACGCCGGACGGCCGCCCTCGGACCTCCGCCAGGAACGGACCCTGGAGCACCCTCCGGACGTCGCCGAAGAGCGTCGACACCTGCATCACCACCACGAACGCTGCGGCGTAGAACGCGCCGGGGCGCCGCGCGAGGAGCGCGAGCGGGAGCCGGGCCACCCGGGTCCGGATCGGGGCGGCGACGATGACGGCGGCGAGCGCGATCCCGAGCGCGGCGCCGGCGAGCACATCCGAGGGGTAGTGCCACCCGAGGTAGATCCGCGGCAGGAGGATGAACGCCGCGGCATACGCGTGTGCGGCGAGGCCCACCCGCCGGGAGAGGAAGGCGAGGCCGGTCGCCATCGCGCCGAACAGCATCGCGTGATCGCTCGGGAACGCGCTCCAGTCGGAGAGGACGCGCTCCGCGCCGCCGTAGGGTGGGACGAACCCGAGCGCCGCGTCGTGCACCGGGCGGGGCCGGAAGGGGAAGGCGTGGGCGAGGAGGCGCCCGAGCACGATCGCGAGGCCGGCGGCGGCGAAGGTCGCCACGATGATCTCGCGCCGCCGCACCCGGTCGTGCTCCGGCGCGGCGCCGAACCACCGGGCGAGGAGGACGGCCGCGAGGGGGACGCCCTTCGCGAGGTTCGACTGCGCGAGCTCCGTGACGGCGGCGTCGAGGAGATGCGAGCGCCCGGCGAACCCGTTCAGCCAGGCGAGGACGGCGTGGTCGATCGACGGCATGAGGACGGCTCTCGCCCCGCGCGCCGGGGGGGCGTCGCGCGAGGTGGCGCGGCGTCCGGGGGCGGGTGCTCCGACCGTGAAGGCTAGCCACGAAGGACCAGCGCACAAGCGATGCGGAGGTCGGACACCCGACGGGAAGGATTCCTCGCAGCACGCGGGCGCGACGCCCCGCGGTCCGGGCCTCGCGTCCGGGAACCGCCGCCCTTCCACTGGGCGCCCCGGATGTGGTGGGATGATGCCTCCCCTGTACGGGGGCGACAGGAGGGGGAACACGTGCCGGCCGATCCGAAGGAGCTCGAGCGACGCGCAGGGGCCGCGACCGATGCGGACACCTCGCGCGGCCTCAACTTCAACACGCTGTTCACGCTGGTGCGCGAGACCGTCGGCGACCCGGCCGCGAAGGCGTGCGATCCGCAGGGGAAGGGATCGCGGATCGACTTCTTCTCGTACCCCGTGGCCGAGTACCTCCGGATCGCGTGGGCCGCCGCGGACCGCCTGGAGCCGCGGCTCGGCTCCGTCGACGCGGTCTGGCGCGAGCTCGGCCGGCGGACGATCGCGAACTTCCTCTCGTCGACCATCGGGCGGACCGTGTTCGCGATGGCCGGGCGCGATCCACGCAAGGTCGTCGCCGCGGCGCCCGCGGGCTACCGGACGGCGGTGAGCTACGGCGAGCGCAAGGTGCAGTGGCTCGACGAGCGGCACGCGCGCGTCGTCTTCCGGCACGACTTCATGCCCGCCGCGTTCCACGCGGCGGTGATCCAGGCCGGCCTCGAGGCGACCGACGCGCGAGCGCCAGCGGTGACCGGGCGCGAGCTCGCGTTCCTCGAGACCGAGTACGACGTGCGCTGGGAGTGACGCCGCCCCGCTCGCTGCGACGGATGGCGTAGCGGCCCGCACCCAACGGAGTCCGCGCGGGCGGCGCACCGCGGCGCGATCATGCGCGCCATGCGCCCCTCCCTCCGCACGCCGCTCGCGCTCGCCGCCGCCCTCGCCGCGCTCGCCTGCGCGTCGCGCGCGCCTCGGCCGCCCGCCGCTCCGCCGGTCGCCCCCGCCACGGCCGCCGCCCCCGCGGCGCAGCCCGCCCCCCCGCCGCCGCGGCCGCTCCCGCAGCGCCCGTGGGAGGACGAGATCCTCTACTTCGTCCTCGTCGATCGGTTCGCCGACGGCGATCCCGGCAACGACCGCAACGTCGACCGCGGCGCGAAGGGCGCGTTCCACGGCGGCGATCTCGTGGGGCTCACCGCAGAGCTCGACGAGATCGCCTCGCTCGGCGTCACCGCGATCTGGGTGAACCCGCTCGTCAAGAACATCGACGACTACGTCACCGGGGCCGGGTTCCCGGACTGGGCCTACCACGGCTACTGGATGGACGACCTCTCGAGGCTCGACGCCCGGTTCGGGACCGAGCCGGAGCTCGCCGCCTTCGTGAACGCCGCCCACGCGCGCCGCATCCGCGTGCTGCTCGACGTCGTCTACAACCACTGCGGCTACGACTGCGCCTACGTCCGCGATCCCCGGACCACCGACTGGCTCCGCTCGCCCCAGCACGGCGGGTGCGGCGACGACGACCTCACCACCTGCCTCGCCGGCCTGCCGGACTGGAAGACCGAGCGGCCCGACGTGCGGAAGCTCCTGCTGGACGCGCAGCTCGGGTGGGCGCGGCGCTCCGGCGTGGACGGGTTCCGGCTCGACACGGTGAAGCACGTCGAGCACGACTTCTGGCAGGAGCACCGGCGGCGCGTGCGGGCGGAGCTCCCGCCCGGCTTCTTCCTCCTCGGCGAGGTCTGGGGCGGCGACCGGGACGTCCTCGATCCCTGGTTCGAGCCCGACGAGCTCGACGCCGGGTTCGACTTCGGCTTCCAGGGGAGCGCGGTGGGGTGGCTCCTCGGCCGCGGGCGCACCGTCGCGTACGAGCACTACCTCGAGTCGCGCCACAAGGTCCGGAAGGGACACCTGCTCTCCCAGTTCCTCTCCTCGCACGACGTCCCCGGCGCGCTCCACCTGCTCGGCGGCGATCGCCAGGCCTTCCGCCTCGCCGCGCTGCTCGAGCTCACCACGGTCGGGATCCCGGTCGTGTATTACGGCGAGGAGGTCGCCCGTGACATCGGCGAGTGGCCAGACAACCGGAGCGACATGCCGTGGGGCGACCGGCCGGTCCAGCCCGGAGCGGGCAAGCCGCGCGACGAGGGCATGCGGGCCTGGTATCGCAAGCTCATCGCGCTACGGCGCGCGCATCCGGCGCTCTCGCGCGGCGCGCATCGGGCGCTCTCGACCGAGGGCGACCTGCTCGTCTTCGCGCGGGAGGAGCCGGGCGGGGAGGCGGTCGTGGTCGCGGTGAACCGCGGAGCGGCGCCCGCGTCGGCCCGCGTGCCGGCCCCTGCGAGCTGGACGGCGGGGCGCGTCGAGGACCTGCTCGGCGGGGAGACCGTCCCGGTGACCGACGGCACGGTCGACGTCGCCGTTCCGCCGCGCGGTGCCCGCGTCCTCGGTGTGGCCGCAGCGCGCGCGACGGACAGTCACCAAAGGCGTTAAACCCATCGTGAAGCAAGCGACGCGGAGCGTCGAACGGGGCGTCGCAGCACCCAATTTGGCTCCCCCGGGTCGCGGTCAAGCGGCTTAGACAGTGACCCATCGTTGACGTGACGAGTCGGTGACGCGTCGCCGAGGTGCGGCATGGCGGGGGTCGTGCTCAGGGAGGTCGCGAAGCGGTTTGGCGACGTCCGGGTGATCGAGAAGCTGGATCTCGACGTCAGGGATCACGAGTTCATGGTGCTGGTCGGCCCGTCCGGCTGCGGAAAGTCCACCGCGCTCCGGATGATCGCCGGCCTGGAGGAGATCACGGGCGGCACGATCTCCATCGGCAACCGCGTCGTGAACGACGTCCCGCCGAAGGATCGCGACATCGCGATGGTCTTCCAGAGCTACGCGCTCTACCCGCACATGACGGTGCGGGAGAACCTCGAGTTCGGCCTCAAGATCCGGAAGACCGCCCGCCCGGAGATGGAGCGGCTGGTGGGCGAGGCCGCGCAGATTCTCGGGATCGACAAGCTCCTCGACCGCAAGCCGAAGGAGCTCTCCGGCGGGCAGCGGCAGCGCGTCGCGCTCGGGCGCGCCATCGTCCGCAAGCCCGCGGTGTTCCTCTTCGACGAGCCGCTCTCGAACCTCGACGCGAAGCTGCGCGTGCAGATGCGCGCCGAGATCAAGAAGCTGCAGGCGCGCCTCGGCACGACCGCCATCTACGTCACGCACGACCAGATCGAGGCGATGACGATGGGGAACCGGATCGCCGTCCTGAACGAGGGGCGGCTCCAGCAGGTGGGCGCGCCGCTCGAGCTGTACGAGCGCCCGGCGAACCTGTTCGTCGCCGCGTTCATCGGCAGCCCGCCCATGAACCTCTTCAAGGGGACGCTCGCCGAAGGCGGCACCGCGATCGCCACCTCCGACTTCCGCCTCCCGGTCCCGAGCAGGCTCCGCTCCGCGACCGTCGGGAAGGACGGGACGGCGGTCGTGGCGGGCATCCGGCCCGAGGCCGTGCTCCAGCCGGGCCGCGCGGCGAAGGGCGAGTCGGCGCGGATCCCGGTGACCGTGGAGATCGCGGAGCCCCTCGGGGACGAGGTCGTCGTCCACGCGCGGGCCGGCGAGGACCTGATGGTGTTCCGGCAGGACCCGCGCCCGGTCCCGGGCATCGGGGACAAGCTCGAGGTGCTGGTCGAGCTCGACCACCTGCACCTCTTCGACGCCGCGAGCCAGCAGCGGATGGAGTGACGCGCCGGCCCGCGTGGAGGACCGATCATGACGAAGCTGCTCGCCATCCTGCTCGCCGCCGCCGTCCTTCCGGCGCGGTCGCTCGCCGCCGAGCTCGTGGTCTGGCACGCGTACCGGGGCGCCGAGAAGACCGCGTTCGAGAAGGTGGTCGCCGCGTACAACGCGCGGCCCGGGGCGCAGAACAAGGTGACGACGCTCGCGGTCCCGTACGACGCGTTCGCGGACAAGATCACCGCCGCGGTGCCGCGCGGGAAGGGGCCGGACGTCTTCATCTACGCCCAGGATCGGCTCGGCGGCTGGATCGAGGCGGGCAACACGGTCGAGCCGATCGACTTCTACGTCGACGACGCCCTCAAGGGCCGGTTCATCCCGACGACGGTCGAGGCGCTCACGTACCGCGGGAGCCTCTGGGGCCTGCCGCTCAACTACAAGGTCGTGACGCTCATCTACAACAAGAAGCTCGTCACGCAGCCGCCGAAGACGACGGACGAGCTCGTCGCGCTCGGGAAGAAGCTCACGAACCGCGCCGCGGGCCGCTTCGGCCTCGCCTACCCGTACAACGACTTCTACTACGACTCGGCCCTCTTCAACGGCCTCGGCGGCGGCGTGTTCGACGCGAAGGGCGCGCCGACGCTGGACGCCCCGGAGAACGTGAAGGCGTTCGAGCTGCTCATGAAGTGGGTGAAGCAGGACGGGTTCCTGCCCGCCGAGCCGTCCTCCGCCCTCATCACCTCGCTCTTCAACGAGGGGAAGGCGGCGATGGTCTTCTCCGGCCCGTGGTTCCTCGGCGAGGTGAAGCCGGGCATCGACGTGGGGCTCGCGCCGCTCCCGACGATCACCGAGGCGGGTGGGAAGCCGATGAAGCCGTGGATGACGGTGGAGGGCGTGTACGTCGCGGCGCCCTCGAAGAACAAGGAGGCCGCGTTCGACTTCGTGAAGTACGTGACCGACGTGGGTTCGGCCCGGACCCTCGCGCTCGAGGGCCGGCAGAGCCCGGCGAACAAGCAGGTCTACGAGGACGCGAAGGTCTCCTCGGACGTCCTCCTCGAAGGGTTCCGCAAGCAGGTCGAGGCGGCGGTCCCGATGCCGAACGTCCCGGAGATGACGATGGTCTGGTCGCCGGCGACGACCGCGCTGAACACGCTCATCCGCGGGTCGGCCACGCCGAAGGACGCGCTCGCGAAGGCGCAGGCGCAGGTCGCGAAGGACGTGGCGACCCTCCGCAAGGGTAAGTGATGGCCGACCCCTCGCACCGCGCCCGGTTCCTCGGGGGCCTCGCTGCCGGTCTGGTGGTGGCGATCGTGCTCTCGTGGGCGTGGTTCCGCGGCGCGTCGGAGGCGGGGCACGAGGTCCGGTCGCGGGCGGAGGCGGTCCGGGCGCTCGGGACGCTCGCCTCCGACGTGGAGAAGGCGGGCGGAGAGGGCGAGGGCGCGCGGGCGGCGGTGGCCGCGTGGCAGCGGCAGCAGCCGCGAGGGACCGTGGCGAGGGTGGTGGTGCTCTCGGGCGCCCGCCTCGAGGCCTCGACCGATCCGGGTGACACCGGCGCTCGCGCCGCGCCGCGCCGGCTCGGGCACGAGGAGAAGCCGTTCTTCGATCGCGCGGTCCGGGTCCGCGGGCTCACGGCGGAGCGGCGGGCGGCGGGCTCGAAGGAGCCCGTCGTCGAGGTCGTGCTCCGGGACGACGGCGGCTTCTCCCTCGCCGCCCCGGTCGAGCGCGAGGGCGCCATCCTCGCCGCGGTGGAGGTGGAGCGGCCGCCGACGCCGCCCCCGGCGCCGCCGGGCCTGCTCGCGGCGCTGCTCGCGCTCGCGCTGCCGCTCGCGGCGTTCTGGGCGATCGGCCGGGCCACGTCGCGGCGCGGACCGCTCGTGGCCGCGGCGCTCCTGCTCTACGCCGCCGGGGTCGCCGGCTACGCCGTGTGGGGGGCGCGCCTCGCCGGTGCGGGCGCCGGCGCGGCACGGGCCCTGCTGCCGGCGGCGGCGCTCGGGCTCGCGGTGCTCTTGTTCGGCGTCCTCGGCGCCGCGGGCCGGGTGTGGGCCTCGCTCGCCAGGAACCGCGCCGCGTACCTCTACATCGTGCCGGCGATGCTCGGCATGGTCGTCCTGGTCTTCTTCCCCTTCCTCTACGGCGTCGCGCTCTCGTTCACCGACTCGAACATCTACAACACGAACCAGCCGCTGCCGGACATCTGGATCGGGCTCCGGAACTACCTGGCGATCGTGAGCGACGTCCACGTGGTGCGCCGCGCCGCGGACGGGTCGCTCGTCTTCAACTACCTGAGCTTCTACTGGACGCTCTTCTTCACGATCGCCTGGACGGTCACGAACGTCGCCATCGGCGTGACGAGCGGCCTCGTCCTCGCCCTCGTCCTGAACACGAAGGGGCTCGCCCTCCGGCCGATCTACCGGGTGCTCCTGATCCTCCCCTGGGCGACGCCGAACTACATCACCGCGCTCATCTGGAAGGGCATGTTCCACCGCCAGTTCGGGGTGGTGAACCAGGCGATGGCCATCGTGGGGCTCGAGCCGATCTCGTGGTTCGACTCACCGTTCACGAGCTATCTGACCGCGCTCACGACGAACGCCTGGCTCTCCTTCCCGTTCATGATGATGGTCGCCCTCGGCGCCCTGCAGTCGATCCCGGCGGACATCTACGAGGCCGCGCGGGTGGACGGCGCGACGCGGTGGCAGCGGTTCGTCTCGATCACGCTCCCCTCGCTCAAGCCCGCGCTGGTCCCCGCCGTGATCCTCTCCGTCGTCTGGACCTTCAACATGTTCAACATCATCTTCCTCGTCACCGCGGGGGAGCCGGGCCGGGCGACCGAGATCCTCATCACCCAGGCGTACAAGTACGCGTTCGAGCAGTACCGCTACGGGTACGCCGCGGCGTACTCGACGATCATCTTCGCGCTGCTGCTCGTCTACGGCGTCTTCCAGAACCGCGTCACGCGGGCGACGGAGGGCATCTGATGGACGTGCGGCGCGAGACCGCGGCCGGGCGGAGCCGCCGGAGCGAGGAGGTGCCGCACGGCCCGCTCCACGTCCTGCTCGTCCTCTCGGTCCTCGGCACCATCTACCCGATCCTCTGGGTCTTCACGATCGCGTTCTCGGGCACCCAGAGCCTCGCCATCGCGGACCTCCCGGCGCAGCCGACGAAGCTCGATCGGCTGCGGGCGATCCTGCCCTGGCCGGAGCACGTGTCCCTCTCGAACTTCCAGTCGGTCCTGGCGGATCAGCCCTTCGCGCGCTGGATCTGGAACAGCGCCGTGATCTCCGCGGCGACGACGCTCGTCGGCGTCTTCCTCGCCTGCACCGCCGCGTACGCCTTCTCCCGGTTCAAGTTCCCGGGCCGCCGCACCGGGATGATGTCCTTCCTCGTGTCCCAGATGTTCCCGGGCACGCTGATGCTCATCCCCCTCTACATCATCATCGTCCAGTGGCTCGGGCTCGGCAGCTCGCGCATCGGGCTCGTGCTCATCTACGCGACGACCGCGATCCCGTTCTGCGTGTGGATGCTGAAGGGCTACTTCGACACCATCCCGAAGGAGCTCGAGGAGGCGGCCATCATCGAGGGGGCGGGGGCCGCGCGGATCTTCTGGAGCGTGGTCCTGCCGCTCGCGAAGCCGGCGATCGCCATCACCGCGCTCTTCTCGTTCATGACCGCGTGGAACGAGTTCATCCTCGCCGCGACCTTCATGGACAAGGAGGAGATGTACACGGCGCCGGTCGGGCTGCGCTTCTTCGTCGGCGGCTTCTCGCAGCAGTGGGGCTACTTCGCGGCGGGGTCGATCATCGTGTCCATCCCCGTCGTCTTCCTCTTCCTCTACCTGCAGAAGTACCTGGTCTCCGGCCTCACGGCCGGCAGCGTGAAGGGCTGACGACGCCGCGGCGCGCCGGCCCGAGAAAAGGAGGCTGCACCATGGTGAAGCACATCCTGCGCAGCGCGGCCCTGGCGGTCGCGGCGTGCGCCCTCGCCGCCACCGCGTTCGCCCAGGAGGTCGACTTCAAGGATCCGACCGGCGACGACAACGGGCCGGGCACGTACACCTACCCGACGGACCCGGTCTACAAGCCGGGGTCGTTCGACATCACCGGCGTGAAGATCACGCAGAAGGGCGACAAGGTCACCTTCGCCGTCAGCGTGAACTCCGACATCGAGAACCCGTGGGCGATGCCGGACCCGGCGAACTTCTCGGTGCAGATGATCTTCATCCACGTGAACACCGGGAAGGGCGCCATCACGAAGGGCGTCCCGGGCACGAACGTCCAGTTCGCCAAGGGCAACGGCTGGGACCGCGTCGTCGTGCTCTCGCCGCAGCCGGCGGGCCGCGTGAAGGCCGAGTTCCGCGACAAGGCGGCGGACCTGCTCCCAGCGCTCGTCGTGCCGGAGGACACCACCGCCGAGGGCCGGACGATCCACGGCACGGTGGACCTCAAGGCGATGGGCGGCGGCAGCGTCACGAAGTGGCGCTACCAGGTGCTCATGCAGTCGAACGAGGGCTTCCCGGACAAGCACGACGTGCTGACGCGGAAGGTGAACGAGTACGAGGGGCAGCACCGGTTCGGCGGCGGGAACGACGGGGACTGCGATCCCCACGTGATGGACCTGCTCGCCGGGAAGGCGGTGGGCGACAAGGGCGAGATCGACGCGCAGCACAAGATGCTCGCCTACCAGTGCAATCCGGACGGGACGTCCAAGAAGCCGGCGACGCTGACGCTCGTCAGCCCGCCGAAGAAGAAGTGAGGAGAGAGCGCAGTGAGCGAACGACGGCGGGTCCGGGTGGCTCGCCGGGACACGTGGTCGGAAGGAAACGAAGAAGAAGGGGAGAACATCATGAAAGCGAGAAACGTCCTGCTGGCCATGGCGGTCGCGGCCCTGGGCCTCGCGGCGAATGAGACGTCCGCCGTCGAGCTGCACGGGTACTTGCGGTCCGGCATTGGCGGTAACGGGTCGGGTGGGAACCAGGTCTGCTTCGGGTCGGGCACGCCGCTCACCGCGAACGGCTACAAGTTCCGCCTCGGCAACGAGTGCGAGAACTACGCCGAGCTCGAGTTCCGCGAGTCCCTCTACAAGGACAAGAACGGCCTCGAGTTCAACTACGTCGGCATGCTCGCGTACGTGTCGACCCAGGCGCAGGACTACGAGAGCCTGAAGGGCGACACGAACCCGAACGACATCGCGCTCCGCCAGAACTGGGTCGGCGTGACGGTCCCGCAGCTCGGCGGCATCGGGTTCTGGGCGGGCAAGCGGTACTACTACCGCAACGACGTCCACATCATCGACTTCTTCTACTGGGACGTGTCGGGCCCGGGCGCCGGCGTCGAGAACATCGACCTCGGCGTCGGCAAGCTCGCCATCGCCGTCCTCGAGACCCGCGCGCTGACCAGCACGGGGGCCACCGAGGACCGCAGGGTCGCCTGGCGCCCCGACGTCCGGCTCCTCGGGATCCCCGTCGGCTTCGGCTCCCTCGACCTCGGCGTCTCGCTCTTCTACACGAGCGATCAGAAGGCGGTGAAGACGTCCGGGGAGCAGGAGGTGAGCCCGTGGGTCACCGTCCAGCACTTCGCCCCCATCCTCGGCGGCTACAACAAGCTCGCCTTCCAGTACGCGAAGGGCTCCGCGGCGCCGATGGCTCAGGCGCAGTTCGGCAACACGAGCAGCGCGGAGCAGTGGCGGTTCGTCGAGCAGATGGTCTTCCAGCCGAACCCGAAGATCTCCGGCATGCTCGCCGCCACGTACTCGGACTTCACGCACCGCTACGGCGGGACGGGTAGCTACAACAGCGCGAAGCAGTGGGGCGTCGGCATTCGTCCGCAGTACTACTTCAGCGACATCTTCCACCTCGCGGTCGATCTCGGGTACCAGAGCCTGAAGCCGAAGGACGGGACGGACAAGACCGAGCGGAACCTCTTCAAGGTGACGGTCGCCCCGACGCTGTCGCCGCCGCCGGGCCCGGGCGGCGCGTTCTTCACCCGCCCCGAGCTCCGCCTGTTCGCCACCTGGGCGAACTGGAACAAGGCCATGCAGCGCGAGAACATCGTCGGCCAGGGAACCTGCGAGGCCACCGGCACGAGCACGAGCGTGTTCGGCTGCGACACGAACGGCCTCACGTTCGGTGCGCAGGTCGAGACCTGGTGGTAGCCGCGCGGAGGCTCGCGCCGTCAACGTGTCACGAGGCCGGGAGGGGGTTCCCTCCCGGCCTCCCCTTCGGAGGTAAGTCATGAAGCTCCTGCAGAAGCTGCTGCTCGCGTCAGGCCTCCTCGCCTTCCTCGCGGCCCCGGGGCTCGCGCCCGCCGAGGAGAAGCCGGCCGCGTCGGCCGGCGACAAGGTCACGATCCACTACCACCGCCAGGACGGCTCCTACGACGGCTGGGGCCTGCACACGTGGCAGAGCTTCCAGAAGAAGGAGGAGGCCGGCGACGAGTTCGCGAAGAAGGAGATGACCGACGCGCCGCTCCCGGGCGTCACCTGGTTCAAGCCGATGCCGCCGACCGGCAAGGACGACTTCGGCGCCTTCTGGTCGATCCCGACCAAGGAGTACGAGAACGGCCGGGTGAACTACATCATCCACAAGGGCGACAAGAAGGATCAGTGCAACAAGGACATGTTCTTCCTGCTGAAGGACACCAAGGACGCGTGGGTCGTCTCGACCGACTGCAAGGTGTACCTGACGAAGGAAGAGGCGATGAAGAGCCCGAAGTGGAAGTAGGCGTCGGGCCTCGGGCATTCGCCGGAGCCGCGTCGTGAACACCCGGGCGGCCGGAGCGATCCGGCCGCCCGCTCCGTCTCACCTCACTCGAGCCGCCAGATCGCGGTCGCCCGCGCGGGCAGCGTCACCTCGGCGCCCTCGGGCGACGGGGCGATCGCCGCGCCCGGGTCCGCGAGGAGCGGCGTCGCGGCGCCCGCGGTCACCGCGAGCCGCTCGCGCACGGTGTCGATCCCGAGGTTGTGGACGACGAGGACGCGCTCGCCGGGGAGCGCGCGCACGAGCGCCAGGAGGCCGGGGCTCGCCGCCGCGAGCCGCTCGGTGCCGCCGCGCCGGAGCGCCTCGGACGCCTTCCGGACGCGGATCAGGCGGCGGTAGCGCGAGAGGAGCGAGCCCGGGTCGCCGGTCTGGGCGGCGACGCTCGTCGTCGGGCCGCGCGGCGCGAGCGGCCACCACGGCGTCCCGGAGGTGAAGCCGCCGGTCGCGGTCGCGTCCCAGGACATCGGCGTCCGCTTGCAGGCGTCGTCGGCGCAGTCCCCGTTCAGCAGCCCGAGCTCCTCGCCGTAGTAGAGGAACGGCGTGCCCTGGAGCGTGAGCAGGATCGCCGCGGCGAGGCCGAGCCGCGCGGGATCCGCCGAGAGCCGCGTCGCGACGCGGACCTGGTCGTGGTTCGTGAGGAAGGGCGCGTCCCCGGTCCCGGCCGGATAGGCGCGCGCCACCGCGTCGAGCGCCGTCGCGATCGGGCGAGCGTCCCCTGCGCTCACGCCGTTCACGATCGCATCCGCGAGCGGGAAGTCGAACAGCAGGGGCAGCGCGTCGCCGCCGGGAAGCGCCGCGGTCGGGGTGCCGAGGTACGGGGCGATGGTCGCGGTGTCCGCCCACGCCTCGCCGACGAGGAGGGCGTCGGGCCGGACCGCGCGCACCGCATCCGCGAACGCCTTCAGCGCCGCGCGCGTCTCCGGCTGATCCTCCTGGCCCGGCCCCGGCCCGTTCTCCACGAGATAGCGGACCGCGTCGAGGCGGAAGCCGTCCACGCCGTGGCCGAGCCAGCGGATCGCGGCGGCGGACTGCTCGGCCGCGACCGCCGGGTTCCGCCAGTTCAGGTCGGGCATGTGCTCCCAGAACGCGGCGTAGTACCAGGCGCCGCCGCCCGGGAACCACGCCGGGCCGCTCCCGAACGGCTGCGTCCACCCCGGGTTCGGCGACCGCCACACGTACCAGTCCCGGTGCGCCGCGGCGGGGGACGAGGTGGCGTCGACGAACCACGGGTGCGCGTCGGAGGTGTGGTTCGGGATCCAGTCCAGGACGACCTTGATCCCGCGCGCGTGGCAGGCGGCGACGAGCCGGTCGAGGTCGGCGAGCGTGCCGTAGGTCGGGTTCACCGCGTCGTAGCTCGTCACGTCGTAGCCGTGCGTCGACGGAGACGGGTAGATCGGCATGAGCCAGATCGCGTCCACGCCGAGGTCGGAGTCGGTCGCGGGATCGCCGTCGTTCAGGTAGTCGAGCTTCTCGAGGAGCCCGGCGAGGTCGCCTGCGCCGTCGCCGTCGGAGTCGCGGAAGCTCCGGACGAAGACCTCGTACACGACCGCGCCGTTCCACCAGTCCGGCGCGGCGGAGGCCGCGCGGGTCGGGCCCGGCGTGGGCGGCGGGGCCGGCGCGTTGCCGCACGCGGAGGAGAGCAGCGCGACGAGCGCGACGACGAGGGCTCGGAGCGGCAGGGAACGCGGGCGTCGCATCGCCCGGATGATAACGCCGCCGCTCGCGCGTGGGCCGCCCGCGGCCGCACCACGCGGGGCGCGGAGGTGCCGTCAGCGCTTCCCGCCCGCGGCCGGCGGGCGGCGCGCGGGGAGCACGAAGAAGGGCACGAGCACGACGACGACCAGGACGAGCAGCTCGCCGAGCCCGATCCGGCGGGTGAGGAGCGCGAGGCCGCCGAAGATCGCCACCGTCACGAGGAGGAGCCGCGCCCGGCGCCACAGGCTCGTCTTGATGAACCACGCGGCGGCGATCGCGGCCAGCGCGGTGAGGAAGAGGACGAGGAGCTCGACGCGGCCCACGGGGCGGGAGGAAAGCACGGGGGCCGAGGGGCGTAAAGGAGGTCGCGCCGGATCACGGGAACGGGCCAGGGGCCACGGGCCACGGGAGGCGGGTCACGGGCACGGAGAAGCCGGGCACGTTCACGGGCACGGGCACGGGCACGGGGGCGTTGCCGTCGGGGTGGCGTTCATCGGACGCGCCAGATCGCCGACCTCCGCGCCGGCAGCTTCACCCGCACCTTCCCGCCCTCCGCCGCGATCGCGCCGCCCGCGTCGACGAGCAGCGGCTCCGCGCCGGCGGCCGGCGCCGTGAGCGCGACGTCCACCGGGTCGTCGCCTAGCCCGTGGACCACGAGCACCGTCTCGCCCTCGCCGCGGCGGAGGTACGCGAGCACGCCCGGCGCGCCGGCGTCGAGGACCTCGATCCCGCCGCGCGCCAGCGCCGGCGACTGGTGGCGCGCCCGGACGAGCGCGCGGTACCGCGACAGGAGCGAGCCGGGATCGCCGGTCTCGGCCGCGACGTTCGCGCGCTCGTGCCCCGGCGCGAGCTCCATCCACGGCTGACCCGTGGTGAACCCGCCCTTCGGCGAGCCGTCCCACGGCATCGGCGTCCGCTTCCACTCGTCCTCGTTGCCGGGGCCGTTCTGCATCCCGAGCTCCTCTCCCTGCCAGAGGAAGGGCGCGCCCGGGAGCGTGAGCAGGATCGCCGCCGCGAGCCGCAGGCGTGCCGGGTCGTCCCCGAGCTGCGTGGCCACCCGGATCTGGTCGTGGTTCGTGAGGAACGGTGCGTCCACCGCGCCGGGCGGATAGAGCCGCTTCACGTCGTCGAGGGCGTTCGTGATCCGGCCCGGGTCGCCCTCCTTCACGCCCTGGACGATCGCGGTGGCGAGCGGGAAGTCGAAGAGCATGTCCAGCTCGTCCTTGCCGTCGCCGTAGTACTCGGCGATGTCGCCCGCGTCCGACCAGACCTCGCCGACGAGCATCGCGTCCGGCTTCGCCGCCTTCACCGCCGCGGCGAACTCGCGGAGGAAGACGTGGTTCTCCGGCGAGCCCGCCTGGCCCTTCCCCGGCCCGGTCTCGATGAGGTGGCGGATCGCGTCGAGCCGGAACCCGTCCACGCCCTTCGCCAGCCAGAAGCGGGCGATCCGCTTCGCCTCCTCGCGCACCTCCGGGTTCCGGTAGTTCAGGTCCGGCATGCCGCCCCAGAACACGCCGTAGTAGAAGGCGCCGTTCCGCTCGTGCCAGGTCGAGCCGGACTGCGCGTTCCAGGGCTGGGTCCAGCCGAGGTCGGTCGGGCTCCAGACGTACCAGTCGCGCTTCGGCGACTGCGGCCCCTTCGCCGACTCGCGGAACCACGGGTGCGCGTCCGACGTGTGGTTCAGGACGAGGTCGAGGATCACCCGGAGCCCGCGCCGGTGGGCCTCCTGGACGAAGCGCTCGAAGCCGGCCTCCGTGCCGTACTGCGGGTTCACCTGCTCGTAGTCGGTCACGTCGTAGCCGTGGTAGCTCGGCGACTTCATGATCGGCATGAGCCAGAGGGCGTCCACGCCGAGGTCGGTGGTGGTGCCCGGGTTGCCATCGTTCAGGTAGTCGAGCTTCGCGGTGAGGCCGGCGAAGTCGCCCATCCCGTTCCCGTCGGAGTCGTCGAAGCTCCGGACGAAGACCTCGTAGAAGACCGCGCCGTCCCACCAGCGGTCGGGCACGGCGCGCGCGCTCGCGGCCGGCGCCGCGGCGGGCGCGGCGCTCGCCGCGGGAGGAGGCGGCGGGCGCGCGGGGCGGGTCGCGCACGCGAGCGCGGCGAGGAGGGCGAGGGCGAGGGTGCGGGCGCGGCGCATGGAGGACCTCCGGAGCGGTGCGCGGGGAGTCTACTCGTGGCGTCGCCGCGCGCCCGCGACCCCGGCGAGGCGTGCGCCGCGGCGGCGCGGGCGGCGGCGCCGGCAGCCGGCGGCGCGCTTTCGTCCGTTAGGCACTTCTTAGGATCCGACGAGGGACCATTTAGGAACGGCGCGCACGCGGCGTCGGCATCCTTCGCACGTCCAGGAAGGACGGCGAGGCGATGCGATCCGATCCCCGACACCGAAACCGCATGCTCCAGGCCGCGGCGCTCCTCGCGACGGCCTGCTCCGCGCGCGAGGCGCCCGCGCCGGCGGCGACCCCGCCTCCCACGCTCGCGGAGACCGGCCTGTACTCCGATCTCCCGGCGCGGAGCCTCGCGCCCGGCGTCCTCGGCTACACGCCCGTGTACCCGCTCTGGTCTGACGGCGCGACGAAGCGCCGCTTCATCCGGCTCCCGCCCGGCGGCGCGATCGACGCGCGCGATCCCGACGCGTGGGTGTTCCCGGTCGGTACGCGGGTGTGGAAGGAATTCGCGTTTGGCGGCCGTCCGGTGGAGACCCGCTATCTCGAGCGCACGCCCGCCGGCTGGCTCTACGCGACCTACGCCTGGAGCGAGGACGGTCGCGAGGCGACGCTCGCGCCGGAGCGTGGGGTCCGCGGGGTTTGCGAGATCGTCCCCGGCGTGCGTCACGACCTGCCCGCGGTCGCGGACTGCCGCGCGTGCCACGAGGGCGGGCCGGTGCCGGTGCTCGGCTTCTCGGCGTTGCAGCTCTCCCCGGATCGCGACCCGCTGGCGCCGCACGCGGAGCGGCCGGCCCCGGGCGACGTCGACCTGCGGTCGCTGGTCGCCCGCGGGCTCGTCCGGAACTTCCGCCCGCGCTCGTGACCACCCCGCCGCGGATCGTCGCCGCGACGCCCCGGGCCCGCGCCGCGCTCGGCTACCTGCACGCGAACTGCGCCTCGTGCCACGACGCGCGCGGCCCCCTCGGAACGACCCTCGGGCTCGACCTCGCCCAGCGGGTGGCCGCGCCGGCGTCGCCCGGGGCGCCGCTCCCGACCGCGTCCGGCGTGCCGAGCCGGTTCCGGCCTCCCGGCCTCGCCGGCCGGGAGGGTGTGCCGCTGCGGATCGCTCCGGGCGATCCCGCCGGGAGCGTGCTCCTTCGTCGCCTCGCCGCGAAGGACCCGACGACCCGGATGCCGCCGCTCGGCAGGCACCTCCCCGACGCCGCCGCGCTCGAGCTCCTCGCCGGCTTCGTCCGGCTCGATCTCGCCCCCGCCCGCCCGGACACCCCCTCACCCGAAGCGAAGCAGTGAAGACCCGCGGCGAGAGACGCCGCTCCGATCGAAGGAGAAGACCCGATGAAGCGCACGAAGTGGATCCTCGCGTTCGTGGCCGTCGCCGCCGCCGTCCTCACCGTCGCCCGCGTCCACGCCGGCGGGGGCGACGTGGCCCGCGGCCGGTACCTCGTCACGGTGGTCGGCTGCAACGACTGCCACACGCCCGTCCGGATGGGGCCGAGCGGCCCCGAGCCGGACGCGGCGCGCCTCCTCTCCGGCCACCCCGAGGCGCTGAAGCTCCCGCCCCCGCCGGAGCAGCCGCCCGGCCCGTGGGTGGCGGCGGTCGCCGGCACCATGACCGCCTGGGCCGGACCGTGGGGCGTCTCGTTCACCGCGAACCTGACCCCCGACGCCGACACCGGCCTCGGCCGGTGGACCGAGCGGGAGTTCCTCGACACGATGCGGAGCGGACGCCACCTCGGGCGAGGCCGTTCGCTCCTCCCGCCCATGCCGGTCCAGGCGATCGGGCAGATGACGGACGAGGACCTCCGCGCCGTGTTCGCCTACCTCCGGAGCGTCCCGCCGATCCGGAACCGCGTCCCGGAGCCGCTGCCGCCGCCGGTCGCGGCGCGGTGACGTCGTCGGGCCAGGGCGCGGCGCCGCGACCCGCGGCGCCCGCCCGCGCGCGGCGCTACCCTCGGCGCATGTCGACGAAGCTCACGCCCAAGATCATCCTCGAGGGCACCCGCCTCACGCAGAAGACCGACCTCGCCTTCGCGCTGAACGAGCACCCGCGCATCGTCGGGCCGCGCCGGTACCGGTACCACTCGCCGCTCGTCTCGGCGGAGTGGTGCGCGTTCACCGACTTCCCCTGGGGGCGCGGACCGGTGAACTACGCGCCCGAGGAGGAGGCCGTCGCGCTCGAGACGTACGCGACGTGGGCGCGGCTCTTCGAGCTGAACCGCTACTACTCGTGGATCGTCGATCGCTTCCACGTGTCGACGCAGGTCTACCAGCGGCAGGCCCGGGGGGCGGCGCCGGACTTCGCCTGGCTCGAGCGCCGCCTCCGGCCGCTCGGGTTCCGGCACGTGCTCTGCTGGCGGCGGCCGGAGACGTTCGAGGCCGCCCGCGCCGAGCGCCTGAAGGTGTCCGGCAACCCTCGGCAGTACGACGACCTCGGGCCGTTCATCCGCGAGCAGGAGCTCTACCGCAGCGTCGTCCGCGCGAGCGCCCTCCCGCATCTCGAGCTGGACGTCTCCGACGGCGACGTGGCGCGGGCCGCGGACCGGATCGCGGACTGGCTCGAGGCGACAGGCGGGCTGTCTTCGCCGTGGGGCGTGTAGCGGCGCGGAGTGGGGGTCGGCGCCGCCGCCGCGCGGCGCAGACCCTCACCGTACGTAGATGGAGATACCCGCGCCGGCGCCGAAGCCGGACTGCTCGTAACGGGGCCCGTTATCCACGTCGATCCGAAACATGCTGTAGGTGAGGGCGAAGTCGAGCGACACGGCCTGGACCGGGAAGTACTTCACGCCCGCGCCGACGTTCGCCGCCCACCCGTTCGCGGACAAGGACGACGCCCCCGTCGCAGAGGACTCCTGGTGCGCCCACTGGAGCCCGCCGCGCGCGAAGACGCCCACCTGCTCGCCGGCAGGGATGTCGAACTGCACCTCCGGACCGAACGCGACGCCGCTCCCATGCGAGCTGGAACCGGCCACGTCCGTCGAGCTCCGGCGGAACGAGCCACCAACCCCCAACGAGAAGGGGGGCGCGACATGGAAGAGCACCCCCGCACCGGCGGACCACGCGGTCGTGGAGATGTCCACGTTTCCGGCCGAGGTCTGGGTGGAGCTCGAGAACCCGACCGACGTGTCGCCGGTGATCTCGGCGGTTCCGCGTTCGATGTCCACCGCTCGGACGGCGACGGGCAGTGAGGCGAGCGTGGCGAGCAGCGCGAGACGCATCGACATGGCGGGGACCCCTCCCGCGCCCCGGAGGGGACGCGAGCGCACCATGCGCGATCCCCGAATGGGGGTCAAGACTGTTGGTGTATCCGGATCGCGCAGTGCCGGCGCCCCGAACGCGCCGGTCCGCTACCTCGCCGCCACCGGCGCCACCCTCGTCGCGGCGTGCTCGCGCACGCACCGGGCGAGCGCGTCGGCCCGATCACGGAGGTCCGACGACCACGCCAGCGGCCGGAAGGGATCCGTCGCGATCGCGAACCAGTAGAACCCGGTCCCCGGCCCGTACCCGGTGCCCTCGAGCCCCTGGATGATCGCGTCGACGTCCTTCACGTCGATGCCGGACTGCTTCCACAGCTCGCGGAGGTACGCGTTCCGCTCGCCGAGGCACGCCGGCTCGGGCGCGCCGGCCGCGCGGGGCGGGTAGCCCTCCGCGGCGGCGGCCACGGCGGGCGTCCCCGGAGGCAGCGCCGCGCGCGCGTTCGCGGTGGCCCGGAGCGAGGCCGCCGGCACCACGCTGAAGGAGCCGACGTGCTCGTCCTCCGTGCCCGCCTCCTCCACGCGGATGAAGCCCTCGGGGAGCTCGACCGTCTCGCCGACCCGCACGGGCTTGCCGAGGATCTCGATGCGCGCACCGTCGGTCTCGATGGTGCCGTCGCTCGGTGGGCCGGCGGCCGCGGTGCCCGGCGCGAGCGCTGCTGCGAGCGCGGCGACCGTGGTGAGGAGCGGGAGACGTCGGACCATGACTCGGCCTCCGCATCGCAAGCTCGGTCGACCGGAGACCACGCGCAAGCCTCGCCGGCCGTGCTTCGGGTGGGGTAGAACGGCGGTCGCGGCGCGCTCCGCAGTCGCGGCCCGCGCGGTGCGGGCTCGGTGCGGCCGCGGCGCGCCGATTACGGAAGCCAAGTTGGACGCGGACGGGGCGCGGGGCACGCCCTGCGACGGCCGCTCCGAAAGGAGTCCTCGTGCGGATCGCGGTGATCGGTGCCGGTGGCGTCGGCGGGCTCCTGGCAGCGCTGCTGGCGCGCGCGGGGGAGGAGGTGTCCGTCGTCGCGCGCGGGTCCGCGCTCGACGCGATCCGCGCGGCGGGGATCACGGTGGACTCGCCTCTCGGCGCGTTCACCCAGCGCGTCGCGGCGGCGTCCGACGATCCCGCCACGCTCGCGCCCGCCGACGCCGTGCTCGTGGCGGTGAAGGCGTGGCAGGTCGCGGAGCTCGCCCCGCGGCTCGCGCCGCTCGTCGCGCCCGGCGGCGTGGTCGTGCCGCTGCAGAACGGCGTCGAGGCGGCCGGCCGGCTCGCCGCGGCGCTCGGCGACGAGCGCGTCGCGGGCGGGCTCGTGAACGTGCTCGCCTGGATCACCGGGCCCGGCGCGGTGAAGCACGTGGGCGGTCCGCCGCGGCTCACCGTGGGCGAGCGCGGCGCGCGCGGCAAGCCGCCGAGCCCGCGCCTCGAGGCGCTCGCGGCGGCGCTCGGGCGAGGCGGCGCCGAGGCGACGATCTCCGGAGACATCGAGCGGGCGAGCTGGGAGAAGTTCCTCCTGATCGGACCGTGGGGCGCGGTCTCCGCGGTGGCGCGTGCGCCCATCGGCGTGGTGCGGACCGTGCCCGAGACGCGCGCGCTGCTCGAGGCCGCGATGGAGGAGCTCGCGGCGGTCGGCCGGGCGCGGGGCGTCGCGATCCCCGCGGACGCCGTGGCGCGCACGCTCGCGTTCATCGACGCCGTCATGCCCGAGGCCACCGCCTCGATGCAGCGCGACGTCGGCGCGGGCCGGCCGTCGGAGCTGGACGACCAGGCGGGGGCCGTCGTGCGGCTCGCCGCGGCGGTGGGGGTCCCCGTCCCGGTGCACGGGTTCCTCCTCGCGGCGCTCCGGCCGCAGGAGGCCGCCGCGCGGGGAGCGATCCCGCGGTTCGCTCGGACGTGAGGAATTCACCAGTCGTTGACGATCTCCACGGCGGGGCCGCTCCGCCGCGGAACCTCGACGCTTTCTCCGTCGGACCCCCTCGCGGCCGCTGAGGATCGCCACGTGGCGCCGTGCCGCACCGGGCGAACCTGCGGTAAACGCGGGCTCCTCGGGCGGCCCGCCGCTGGCCCGCGCCTTGCGCTCCTCTCCCTCGAAGAGCGCGGGCCCCAGGGGTCCGCGGTCACCGCGGAGGGAGGCACATCGTGACGACCTTCATGGAGATCCTCGAGGCCATCGGCGCTTTCGTGGTGGGCCTCGCCGCGCGGTTCGGGGCGTTCCTGGTGCTCGGGCTGGTGCTGCTCGTGCCGGCGGTGATCGTGGGCGTCTCGATCCACCTGGCGCGCCGGCGGCGCGAGCGCGGGATGACGCGCGTGGACGGCCTGGCGCTGCGGCCCGGCGCGTGGCATGCGCCGAACCACACCTGGCTCGCCGTCCACGGGCGGGGCGAGCTCGAGGTGGGGCTCGACGATCTCGCGCAGCGCATCCTCCCGTCGGTGAGCTCGGTCGAGCTGCCGCGGCCCGGCATGACCGTCCACCGGGGCGATCCCATCGCGATCCTGCGGGCGGGGCGCCGGACCGTGCGGCTCGGCTCGCCCATCGACGGCATGGTCGTGCGCGTGAACCCGCGCGTCCGCCGCGAGCCGTCGCTCGTCAAGACCGAGCCGTACGGCGGGGGCTGGCTCTTCAGCCTCGCGCCCGCGAACGCGAGCTGGCGGGAGCTGCCGCACGACGCCGAGGCGGAGCGCTGGATGCGCGCGGAGCGCGCGCGGCTCGACCGGTTCCTCGAGGCCGAGCTCGGTCTCGCCGCCGCGGACGGCGGGACGCTGCTGGTGCCGGCCCCCGCGGCGCTCGGCGAGGACGGCTGGAAGAAGCTCGTGTTCGCGTTCCTACACGCGCCCTAGACGTTGTCCCACTCGTACTTCCCGACCTCGAGGACGTGGTTCGCGACGGCGAGGACCGACGGGTCCTCGTTGTCGTCGAGCTGGGCGAGCCCCGCCTCGACGCGGCGCTCCGCCTGGCGGGCGAACGCGCGGAGGATCTCCCGCTCGACCGCGACGGCGGCCTCGCCGTGGTCCTCGATCCGCGCCGAGATGCGGGTGAGCATCGCGGCGAGGGTGAAGAGGTCGATCATCGCGTCGGCGAGGCGCCGCGTCGCGAGCTGCTGGCCGACGATGTTCTTCCCGTGGCGCCGGACCACCTTGTCGGCGGCGAGGGCGAGGTGGCGCGTGGCGCTCTCGAACCGCGCCGCGTCCTGCGCGAGCGCCGGGTGGAGGAGCGTCCAGGTCCCCTTGGTGCGGCGGAGCCCGGTCGCGAGCGCGGCCCGGCGCTTCGCGTAGTCGGACAGGACGCCGAACCCCTTGATCGGATCCGCGAGGGCGCCCTTCATCGACTCGGCGACCTCGGCGAGCTCGGCGCCCACGTCGTCCAGGGCGGTGAGCGCGATGAACAGCCGGAGGATCTCGTTCGTGCCCTCGAAGATCCGGTTGATGCGGCTGTCGCGCAGCGCGAGCTCGTACGGCAGCTCCCGCATGTACCCGCTGCCGCCCGCGATCTGGAGCGCCTCGTCGGCGGTGCGCCAGAGCGCCTCCGAGGCGAGGACCTTCGAGATCGCCGCCTCGACCTGCGTCTCCTCGAACCCGCGATCCACGAGCCCCGCGACGAGGTTCACGACGCTCTCGGCGGCGTAGCAGTCGACGACCATCTGGCCGATCTTCTGCTGGATGCTCTCGAAGCTCGCGATGGGCTTGCCGAACTGGACGCGCTCGCGCGCCTGGCGCGCCGCGAGCTCGATGAGCCGCTTCATCCCGCCCACCGATCCGCCGCCGAGCCCGGTGCGGCCGGCGTTCAGGATCCGCATCGCGACCTTGAAGCCCTTCCCGACCTCGCCGAGCACGTTGCCGGCGGGCACCCGCACGTCCTCGAGCACGACCGTGGTCGTCGAGGAGGCGCGGATCCCCATCTTGTCCTCGTGGGGACCGGTGGAGACGCCCTTCAGGTCGCGCGTCACGACGAACGCGGTGATGTGCCCGCGGCCCTCGAGCGACGTCTTCGCGAAGACGGTGAAGAAGTCGGCGATGCCGCCGTTCGTGATCCAGAGCTTCTCGCCGTTCAGCACCCAGTCGTCGCCGTCGCGCACGGCGGTCGTCTTGATGCCCGCGGCGTCCGAGCCCGCGCCCGGCTCGGTGAGGCAGAACGCGGCGACCAGCTCGCCGGTCGCGAGCCGCGGCAGCCACCGCGCCTTCTGCTCCTCCGTCCCGAACAGGAGGAGGCCGCGCATGCCGATCGAGCTGTGGGCGCCGACCGTGACGGCGGCGGACGCGTCGTACTTCCCGAGCTCCTGCACGACGCGCGAGTAGGCGGTGGCCCCGAGGCCGAGCCCGCCGAAGCGCTCCGGCACGACCACGCTGAAGAGCCCCGCCTCCTTGAGCTCCTGCACGAACCCCGGCGGCATCTCGCCGGCCCGGTCCCAGGCGCGGAAGTCCTTCTCGCGGCCGCCGAGCAGGCCCTTGAGGGACTGGAAGATCGCGTGCAGCGTCTCCTTGTCCGCGACCTTCGGCTCCGGGTAGGGGACGAGGATCTCCTCCTCGATGTGGCCCATCGCGAGGGAGCGCATGAAGCTGGCGGTCTTCTTGTCGACCATGACGACCTCCGTCACCGACGGGGTGCGCGACGACGCCTGACTCTCGAATCATGACGCGCCGCGCCAACGAACGCAACACCCGGGTCCGGCAACCCGATCGTCGATCGGTCGCCCCCGGAGCGGGAGGTCAGCGGGCCGAGTAGAGGTCGATCACGCGCGAGAGCGCGCGCTGGCACACGGCGCAGAAGGGGACGGGGTTCCGGGTGAACATGATGCAGTCCACCTGGGGGCGGTAGTAGCCGTTCGCCTCGTAGTTCGCCCCCTCGAACGCGCCGACCGCGCTCGCGTACCGCGCGGCGCCGAGGAGCGCGGTCTCCTCCTTCTGCTCGGCGAGGAAGAGCGCGTCCATCTCCGCCTCGGGCCGGTTGGCGGCGCGGATCTTCCGGCGGCGCTCCTGGAACTCCTTCGAGCGCTTCGTGAAGACGTCCTTCGGCCAGGGCGTCGGGAGCGGCGTCCCCGGCGTCACGAGGTCCGCCCACTTCGCCGCCTTCGGATCCGCGGTCGCGTTCGGCTCCCACGGCTCGGGCCGGTCCTGCGTCGCGAGGTACGCCGTGTCCGAGGTGAAGTACTCGTCGGCGAGGTTGCCGAGGGAGTGTCCGAGCTCGTGCACGAAGATGTAGTCGGACCACCGGCTGTCGGCGGCCACGGTGACGTAGAGGCCGAAGATCCCGCCGCCGCCGTACGTCTGGCCGTTCACGAGGATCGCGAGGGCGTCGTAGGGCGCGAACGACGCGACGTCGCGCATGGCGCGGTTCTCGAACGTGAGGACGTACCGCTCGGATCCGAACGCGTCGTACGTCGCGCCGATCCGGCTCCGGCGGTGTTGCCCCGTGAGCGGGCGCGAGACCCCGCGCTCCTCGGACGGCGGGCACAGCCCCCAGACGTTGAAGTCGCTCCGCCGCGACTTGAACGGCTCGTGCTCGAAGAGCACCGCCACGAGCCGCCGCGCGTCCTTCTCGAACTTCGCCCGGTCCTTCTCGGTGTAGCCGTCGCCGAGCAGGAGGAGGTCGAGCTTCTCGGTGGGGTCGCCGCTCCGCAGGAGCTCGATGACCGGCCCCGGCGAGGGCGGCCGCGCGGTGTCGACGAAGCGGTCGGCCGGATCGACGACGAGCGTCCAGATCTCCTTGAAGGCGTTCCGCTCCCCGCGCTTCTTCACGATCACCTGCACCGGCCGCTCCGGCGCCGGGAACCGGAGCGACTCGGAGAAGGTCCGGTTCGCCTTCCGCGCCTCGTCGGTCGTCTCCCACTCCCCGTAGATCGACGAGAAGCCGCGCGAGTAGAGGACGCGGTTCGTGTCGAGGTCTCGGACCTCGAAGAAGTACTTCCCGAGGTTCGTCTCGTCGATGGGGCGCGCCGGGTTGCCCGGGAAGGGCAGCGGCTCGAGCACGAGCCGGTCGAGGGCGAAGCGCTCTTCCGTGGCGTTGCCGGTGTGGAAGTAGTCGACGCGGAGGGTCCGGGGCGGCTGGGGCGCGGCGGCGAGGGCCGCGGCGACGAGGAGGCCGAGCATGCGGGGGAGTCTACCCGCGGGTTCCCCGACCGGGCCCGCATTTGTCGCTGACGCGGGCGGGGACCGCGGGTTAGTCGTACCGTCCGCCGCCCCGCTCCGGAGGAGATCCGCCGCCATGTCCCGCCCCGCCCTCGCCGCCGCGCTGGTCCTCGCCCTCGCCGTCCCCGCCGCCACGCGCGCGCAGCCGAAGCCCGTGCTGCGCGTCACCGCGATCCCCGACGAGGCGCCCAACGAGCTCATCCGCAAGTTCGAGCCGCTCGGCGCGTACCTCTCGAAGCAGGTCGGGATGGAGGTGAAGTTCGTGCCGGTGACGGACTACCCGGCGGTCGTCGAGGGGCTCGCCGGCGGGCACGTCGACCTCGCCTGGCTGGGCGGCTTCACCTTCGTGCAGGCGCGGCGCCGGACGGGCAACGCCATCCCCATCGTCCAGCGCGCCGAGGACGCCCACTTCCACTCCAAGTTCATCACGCGGCCCGGATCCGGGATCTCGAGGCTCGAGGACCTGAAGGGGAAGACGTTCGCGTTCGGCTCGCCGTCGTCCACGTCCGGTCACCTCATGCCCCGCTACTACCTCCTGCAGGCGGGGATCGACCCGGAGAAGGACTTCTCGCACTTCGCCTTCTCCGGCACGCACGACGCGACGGCGAAGTGGGTCGAGGGCGGCAAGGTGGACGCCGGCGCGCTCAACGAGTCGGTCTGGAAGAAGCTCGTCGACGAGAAGAAGATCGACCCGGCGAAGGTCGTGGTCTTCTACACGACGCCGGACTTCTACGACTACAACTGGACCGTCCGCGGCGACCTCGACCCGAAGCTCGTGCAGAAGCTCAAGGCGGCCTTCCTCGCCCTCGACCCGGCGAACCCGGAGCAGAAGAAGATCCTCGACCTCCAGCGGGCGAGCCGCTACGTCGAGACGCGTCCCGAGAACTACGCGGGGATCGAGTCGGCGGCCCGGAGCGCCGGGCTCGTGAAGGACTGACCGGCGCGCGGGAGGACGATCCGCGACCGGACCCACCCGCTCGCGCCGTCGACGAGGAGCACGAGGACGAGCACCGCGAGGACGAGCGCGGACGCCCGGCTCCACTGGAACCACGAGAGCGCGAGGTACAGCTCGCGCCCGAGGCCGCCCGCGCCGACGACGCCGAGGACCGCGGCCGCCCGCACGTTCACCTCGAAGCGGTAGAGCGTGTACGCGACGAGCTGCGGGAGCGCCTGAGGCAGCACGCCGAGCGCGGCCGCGGCCGCCGGCGTCGCGCCGCCGGCGCGGAGCGCGAGGACGGGCCCCTCGGGGACCTCCTCGAGCGCCTCCGCGTAGAGCCGGCCGAGGACCCCGCCGGTGTGGACCGCGAGCGCGAGGGCGCCCGCGAACGGGCCGAGGCCGACGGCGAAGGTGAAGAGCAGCGCCCAGAGCAGCTCGGGGAGCGTCCGCCCGAGGGCGAGCACCGCGCGGGCGAGCACCGCCACCGCGCGCCGGAGCCCGCGGGTGAGCGCGCGGTCACGGCCGCCGCCGACCGTCGCGAGGCGCGGCGCGGCGAGCGCGCCGATCGCGAGCCCCGCGGCGGCGGCCAGCGCGGTGCCGAGCACGCTCACCGCGAGCGTCTCGCCGGCGGCGGGGAGGAGGCCGCGGAGCAGGCCCGGCGAGAGGTCCGGCGGCCAGAGGCGGCGCGCGAACTCGCCCATCCCGCCGAGGGCGCTCGCCGAGAGGACCGCGCCCGGCGAGAGGTCGAGGAGGTGCGCCGACGCGACCGCGGCGGCGGCGATCGCGACCGCCGCGGCCGCCCACCGCGCGAGCTCGCCGCGCGAGGTCGGGAAGACGGAGCGCTGCGCGCGGAGCCGGCGACGGATCGCCGCCGAGGCGAGGTCCACCGCGCCCACCAGGACGAACAGCGCGACGATCCAGGTCGCCACCTCGTCGTACGCGAGCATCTTCAGCGCGAGCTCGATCTCCTGCCCCGCGCCGCCCGCGCCGACGAGCCCGAGCACCGCGGACGTGCGCAGCGCGCAGTCGAAGCGGTACAGCGTGTACGAGACGAGGAGCGGACGCGCCGCGGGCAGCACGCCGAGGACCAGCGCCGCGCCCGGCCGGGCGCCGGAGGCGGCGAGCGCCTCGGCGGGGCGGCGCGGTGCCGACTCGAGGATCTCCGCGTACACCTTCCCGAGCACGCCGGCGTAGGAGACGCCGAGGGCGAGCACGCCCGGGAGCGGTCCGATCCCGACGGCGCGGACGAACAGCAGCGCCCAGACCACCTCCGGGATCGACCGGAGCACCGCGAGGACACCGCGCGCGCCGGCGTGGAGCGCGCGGCGCGCGGGGCCGGCCCGCCGGCCGCACGCAGCGTGCACGTCGGGCGACACCGCGAGCAGCGCGAGCGGCGCGGCGAGGACGAGGGCGAGGCCGAGGCCGAGGACCGCGATGGCGACGGTCTCCGCGAGGGGACGCGCGAGGCGGCCGAGGAGCTCCGGCGAGTGGGCGGGCGGCCAGAACCCCCGGGCGAGGTCGGCGAGGGCGCGCCGCGCATCGGGGCCGGCGAGCGCGGACAGGCTCCCCTCCGCACCGCGCCACGCGGCGAGGAGCGCGAGGACCCCCGCGAGGAACGGCACCCGCAGCCAGAACGGGCGCGGCGCCGTCACGCCGGGCCCCGGGCCCGCGCCGCCTCGGCGCGGACGAGATCGAGCAGCGCCCGCGCCGTTTCGGGCAGCGGGCGATCGCGCCGGACCGCCGCGTACACGCGGCGCGGGATCCGCAGCCGCTCGACGGGGACCTCTCGCACCCGGCCGGCGGCGAGGTCGGCCGCGGCGGAGAGGCGGGACGCGAAGCCGACGCCGAGGCCCGCCGCGATCGCGCCGAGGAGCGCCGCCGGGCTGCCCGCCTCGGCGACCTGCGCCGCCGGGTCGAGCGGGCTGCCCATCTCGGCGAGCTGGGCCTCCACGATCCGGCGCGTGGCGGAGCCGCGCTCGCGGTCCACCCGCGGCAGGCGCGCGAGGTCGGACGCGGGGAGCGGCGCCGCACCGAGCCCCAGGCCTCCGAGCGCCGGTGCGGCGAGGAGCACGATCTCGTCCTCGAGGACGTCCTCGAACACGAGATCCGGGTGGAGGTCGCGCGCGCCGACGAGCGCGACCTCGGCGTCGCCGCCGAGGAGCGCGTCCAGCGCCGCGCCGGTGTCCGACACCGACAGGTGCACGCAGACGTCGGGGTGCGCGGCGCGGAGCGCGGGGAGCACGCGCGGGAGGAGGTGGTCGCCGGGGAGGGTCGAGGCGGCGACGCGGAGCGGCGGCCCGCTCGAGCCGCGGAGCGCCGGGAGCGGCGTGGTCGCGATCCGCTCGCCGGAGGGCGTCGCGCCGAGCGGCTGGTACAGGCGGGCGAGGTCGGCCGCGCCGACGCGCTCGCGGGGGAGATCGAAGAGCACCTCGCCGGCGCGGAGGCCGACGACGCGCGGGAAGAACGGCAGGACGGGCTCGAGGAGGTGCGTCGAGACCACGAGCGTCCGCCCCTCTGCGGCGGAGACGAGGAGCCGGAGCACCTCGGCCGCGCGGGCCGGATCCACCGAGGCGAGCGGCTCGTCCGCGAGGAGCAGGTCGGGAGACTGGTGCAGCACGCGCGCGACCGCGACGCGCTGCTGCTCGCCGCCGGAGAGCCGCTCGAGCCGCTCGTCCAGCTTGTGCTCGAGCCCGACCCGGGCGAGCACCGCGGCGACGCGGGCGCGCTCCGCGCCGCTCGCGCCCCCGAGGGCGAGGGCTGCGAGGGTCGACGAGCCGACCCGGCCCATCCGGACGTTCTCGAGGACGCTCGCCTGCGCGACGAGGTGGAGCTGCTGCCAGATCGTCCCGACGCGGGCGCGGAGCGCGCGAAGCCGCCCTGCGCCGAGCGTCGCGGGGTCCTCCCCGAGCACTCGCGCCACCCCGGCGGTGGGGAACAGGGAGGTGTTCGCGAGCCGGAGGAGGGTGGACTTGCCAGCGCCGGAGGGGCCGATGATGGCGACCCGCTCGCCGGATCGGATCGCGAGCCGCACGCCGGCGAGGGCGCGCGCCGCCCGGTAGTCGACGGTGGCTCCCTCGAGCTCGAGCGCGGGGGGGAGGGGCTCCGCGGTGGGCGTTCCTCCCACCGCGCCTCCTGTCTCCGGCGTTCGCATCCGCGCTACCTTAACCGACGGGGCGCCCGTGCGCCGGGCCTGCGCCTTTCGGCGGCCCGCGGAGAATACGCGTCCCTGGCCGCACGTCAGCCTTCACGAGGAACGAACTCGACACCCCAGGAGAACCCATCATGAACCGCCTCCCGCTCGTCCTCGCCGCCGCGCTCGCGCTCCCTGCCGCGGCGAGCGCGCAGACCGCCCGCGATCGCGCCGAGGACCGCCACGAGCTCCGCCAGGACCGGCGCGAGCGCGCCGACGACCGGCGCGATCTCGCCCGCCTCGAGGGGCTGCAGGCGCGCTTCGACGCCGCGCGCCGCCGCGGCGACCGCCGCGAGATCGCCGCCGTCGACGAGGCGCTCGCGCGCGAGCTCCGGGCCGAGCGCCACGAGACCCGTGTCGAGGCGGCGCGCGATCGCGACGAGTTCCGGCGCGACCGGCAGGAAGGTGACCGCCACGACGCGCGCGACGACCGCCGCGATCTCGCGATCGAGCGCCGCGTCGCCGAGCGGCGCGCCGCGATCGGGGACGAGCTGCGCGGTCTCCGGGGCCGGTTCGGTCGCCCCGCGGTCGAGCGCCGGGGCATCCTCATCGCCGAGCTCGTCGACCTCGCCCGGGGCGAGCTCGCCCAGGACCGGCGCGAGCTGCGCGAGGATCGTCGCGAGCTGCGCCAGGACGGCGGCGCTCCGTTCGGCGCGCCCCGGTAGACCCGGCGAGCGGGGCGGGGGCGCAGCCCCCGTGAGATTGTCCCGGGTTCCCCCCCGCTCGGGGCCCCTTCCGCCCCGTCCCGGATCGGGCGGAAGGGGTTGCATCCTGCGCAGATCGCGGTCTACTTACGGGGCATGATGCAGCGGAACGAGCAGCGGCCGCCCCGGATCCCGCCGGTGAGCCCGAAGGATCTGCTCGAGTTCCGCCCGTGGATGCTCGCACTGGCGGTGTTCCTCGCCTGCGCGATCGGCATCGCGATCATGGAGCAGGTGCCGGATCCGCGGGCGGTGTTCGCGCAGGCGTCTCCGCAGGACGGCGCGCAGGCGCCGCGAGCGCCGTAGCGCGGCCCTCTCCGCGCCGGCGGTATCGGGCTAGCGCTTCGCCCGCCGCGCAGGCTTGGCGCTCGTGCCTTTCCGCGCTTTCCGCGGCGCCGGGCGCGCCGCCGGCTTCCGGCTGGCGGCCTTCCGCTTCGCTCCGGACGCCTTCGGCGCCGCCGCCACCTTCTTCGTCGCCTTCGCTCCGGCCGGCTTCTTCCGCGCGGCGGCTGCCTTCGCCGGAGCCTTCGCGACCTTCGCCTTCGCCTTCGCTGCCGCCGGCCTCGGCGCGGCCTTCGCGGCAGTCGCCTTCGCGGCCACCTTCCTGGGCGACGGCTTCGCGGTCGCCGCCGCGACGGTCACCGCGGGCGCGGCGCTGGCCGCGCCGTCGCTGCCGTTCGTGCGCGGCGCCGGGGCCGGCGCGGGCGCGATGCCCGGGACCTCGAGCGCGACGTTGCGCGGGGCGTCGAGCACGCGCCCGGTCTTGCACCACGCTGCGAACGCCTCCGAGTCCTTGAACATCGACGCGCGCGCGGGATCCTGGCGCGGGCTGTACGCGCGGGCGACGACCTGCCGCGGCGGGAACGTGCGCTCGCGGTGGGTCACCACCTCGACCGCCTCCGCGCCCGCGACGAACTCCGGGCGGTAGCTCCGCTTCACGCGGTCCGCCGCCGGCACCCCGGGGTCGTCGTCGAGGTGGATGATCGTCTCGTCGCCGCAGTCGATCCCGTGGCTCCAGCGACCGCCCTTCCGTGCCCGGATGTGATCACCGATCATGTCGTGCCCTCTCGCCGGTCGTCCTCTGCGTGTGGAGCGCGATGCTACCGCCCGGCCGCGGGCGCGGGCAACGCGGGCGTCGCCTCACGAGCGGTGCGGCCCCTCCGGAGGAGCGGCCGCCTGCCCGCGCTCCATCTCATCGTGACGGGCTGCCGCCGGCCGCGGCGTCCGAGGGACGGACCGGGTCGTCGCGGAGGAAGCAGCCCTCGTCCAGCCCGAGCCGGCAGGCCCGATCGAGCAGCGCCCCCGCGCGGCCCTCGTCGCGGGGCACGCCGGCGCCGAACCGGTGGAGGACCCCGAGATCGGCGCAGGCCCTCGCGACGCCGCCGTCGCACGCACGTGCGTAGAGCGCGGCGGCGCGCCTCCCGTCCCCGGGGACCTCGCGGCCTTCCTGGACGAGCCGCCCGAGGCGCGCGCACGCGTCGAGGACGCCGCGGTCGCAGGCGGCCTCGACGAGCGCCGGCGCGCTCGCGTCGTCGATGACCGCCGACGGCCCGCCGAGCCAGCGCGAAGCGGCGTCGAGGCAGGCCGCGGGGCCGAGCGCGGCGCAGTGGCCGCGGAGCAGGTCCGCCCCACGGCCTGCGCCGCCCCCGCGGTCCGCGAGCAGCGCGATCCCGAGCCGCGCGCACGCGGCCTCGCTCTCGGCCGCGCAGCCGCGCTCCAGCCAGGTCCGGGCGGCGTCCGGAGCGCCGCGATCCGCGCGCTCGGCGCAGGCGTCGCCCTCGCCGAGGCGACACGCGCGCTCGAGGAGCGCCGGCCCGCGCGCCGCGTCGCCGCGCGCGACCGCGAGGCAGGCGGCTCCGTCGCCGAGATCGCAGGCGCGCTCGCGGAGCGCCGCCGCGCGCGCGGGGTCCGCCACCGTGCCCGCGAGGGCGGCGCACGCGCGGGGCGCACCGAGCGCGCAGCCGTCCTCGCGCGCAGCGGCAGCGCCGGCGGGGTCGCCGCCGGCGAGGAGGAGCGCCGCGAGCCGCCCGCAGGCATCGCCGAGCCCGGCACGGCACGCCCGGGCGTGGAGCGCCCGGGCGCGGGCGGGATCGGCCGGAAGCCCCTCCGTCCCCTCGAGCGCCTCGCCGAGCGCCTCGCACGCGCGCGGAGAGCCGGCGTCGCAGACCTCGGCGAGCGCGTGGGCGCAGCCCGGCGCCCCGCCGGCGGGGGCGGGCGCGCGCGGCAGCAGCCGCGCGTGCGCGTCGCAGGCCGAGGCGGGCGGGGCGGGCGCGGCGACGAGCACGAGGGAGACGGCGAACGCGGCGAGCACGATCGAAGGCTACAGGCTACAGGGCCCGGGCTGACAGGCCAAAGGCTTCGGTCCGCGATGTCTCGCTCCTCGCGGGAAGCCCGGCGCCTCTCCCGGAGGCCTCGGCCCTCACCGGCTGCAGCGCTCGAGCGCCTTCCCGAACCGCGCCCGCGTGGCGCCGCCTTCCTTCCCCGCCTGCGCGCGGATCGCGTCGCACGCGCCCGGGGCGCCGGCGGCGAGCACCTCGGCGGCGGTGGCGCGCGCACCGGGGTCTCCGTCCGCGAGCAGCGGCTTCACCTCGCGGGCGAGCCGGTCGGCGGGGAGGAGCCGGCCGAGCCCGCGGATCGCGCCGTGCCGCACGATGCGGGGTGCGCCCGGGGCGTGCAGCTGTGCGAGGTGGACGGCCTCCGCGCGATCGCCGCCGAGCGCGGCGAGGCCCTGGAGCGCGAGGGCCCGGCGGGTCGGGAACTCGCCGGGATCCTCGGCGACGCGCGCCAGCGTCGGGATCGCGTCCGGCCCCAGGGAGCGCCAGGCCTCGTCCGTCACCGGCCGGTCGATCGCGCCGAGGTAGCTCTGGATCGCCGCCTCGCGCGTGTCCGGCGAGAGCGCCGGCGGGCTCGGCGTCGTGGCCGGGCCGGCGGCGAGGGCGAGCGCGAGGGCGAGGGCGAGGGCGATCACGGGCGCTCCTCCATCAGTGGACCGCCGGGTTCGAGCGCATCACCTCGCCCTGCTGGGGCGAGAGCGCGCCGGTGGAGAAATCCGGGTCGACGAGCCAGAACATGAGGTTGTCGGCGCCGCCGCAGCCCGCGACCTTGCCGCTGCAAGAGGACGAGAAGAGCTTCACGTTCCCGTTCGGGCACTGCGCGCGCTGCGCGGCGGGCGCGCACGTGTCGCAGGCGCAGGAGGCGGTGTCGGTCAGCGGGTCGAAGAACGTCCCCGACGACTCGGTCGTGTGGTACAGGCCGAGCCAGTGGCCCGCCTCGTGCGCGGCGATGTACGCGACCTGATCGGTGCCGCAGCGGGCCACGTCCGCGGGGCCGGAGCAGGCACCGGCCGTCCGCTCGAGGCCGAAGTTGGCGAGCACGACGGCGGCGCCGCTGTTCAGCGTCCCTGGCACCGCGGACGGCCCCGGGATCGAGCCGTCGATCCCGACGATGACCGCGCCGCCGCCCGGGGCGGTCGCCGTGACGATCGTGTCGACGAAGAACAGGTGGACGCCGCTCTCCGGCGCGGCGAGGGTGAAGAGCCTCGGCATCGGCGAGCACGGGTCGGACTTGTCGATGTCGAGATCGTGGAAATCGCTCCGCGCCCAGTCGGGCATCGCGTGGACCCGGACGGTCCCGAGACACACGCCGACTCGGGAGAAGAGCTGGGAGAGCGTCGAGACGAAGCGCTGGAAGTGCCGCGCCGTGTCGTTCGTCGCGGGGTCCGCGGTGGCGTCGGCGGCCGTCAGGGTGGGGTGGTCGGGGTCCTGGGACACGAAGTAGACGTCCGCGTCGAGCGTGCCGGTCCCGTCGAGCGTGCCGGGCCGCGTGAGGATCTTCACGTCGTAGATGCCGTTCGCGTGGTCGGCCGTGCAGCCGAGCACCTTGCACTCGGCCGCGGTGTCGGTGAGCGTGAACTGCCACGTGCCGGCGGGGAGCCCGCCCGTCGAGCGGACGATGTCGAGCGCTCGCGAGGTGTTCGGGAGCGTCATCACCCCGGTGGACGGTTGGAACCCGACGTACTGCGCGAAGAGGGTGCTCGGGTCCGCCGGGATGGCGGCGAGGTCGTCGTAGTACTGGACGGAGCCAGGGGCGAGGAGGTTCGTCGGCTGCACGGTGTTCGGAAACGACACGTCCTGCCCGCCCTGCTTCAGCGTCACGTCGTTCACCGCGGACCCGTCCACCTCCTGCGAGACGATGCTGAAGCTCGTGGTCTTCTCGGGCACCTCGAACTGGATCACCGAGCCGACGGGGTGGGCGCCCTTGTCCTGGACCTGCGCGGCCGGGAAGGACGGGGCGATGGAGCGGACGGGCAGCGCGCACGGCGGATCGGGGATCGGATCCGGCCGCGAGGCCGGGACCACCGGCTCGGCGAGGACGATCTGCGCCGTCGTCGTGCACGCGCCCACGGGCAGCGTCGCCGCGCAGGTCTGCTCGACGCAGTAGAGCCCCTGCTGGCAATCGGAGGCGCTGTTGCACCGCTCCCCCACGCGCCGGCCGCTCGGGCCTCGCCGATCGAAGCCGGGGTTGCCGCAGGCGGCCACGAGAGCGGCGAGGAGCGCCAGGCGCGAGGTGCGCACCACCGGCTGGATCTAAGTGCGGGGGACGAGGGGCGCGACGGCACGCCGAGGGCGGTGCGGCGCCGAGCCCCGACGCCATCGCCTTCCGAGCGCTCGCCGGAGGTCAGGCGCCCGGCGGGGACGGGAACGCGCGATCGAGGAGATCCGCGAGGATGCGCGCGGTGAGGCCCCACACGACCCGCGCCGGATCGGCGTGGAACGACCAGACCCGCCAGTGGCCGCTCGCGGCGTCGACGTCCTCGAAGGGGATGGCGGCGCGGGCGACCACCTCGAGGAGGCGCGCGGGGAGGCGCCCCGGATCCCAGAGCGAGGCCTGGCGGAGGTCGCGCTCGAGCAGGCGCGCGAGCGGCAGCTCGAAGTGCTCGTCCACCTCGCCCTCCTGCGCGACGAACGCGTGCGGCGGCGTCCTCACCGCGGCGACGACCGGCGTCACGACGAACCCGGCGACGCTCGGGCGGTCGTCGAGGACGCCGAGCACCTCGACGGCCTCCTGCGGCAGGCCAACCTCCTCGCGCGCCTCGCGCAGCGCGGCCTGGATCGGTCCTTCGCCCGCCTCGAGACCCCCGCCGGGGAACGAGATCTCTCCCCGGTGGTGCGGGACCGTGTGCGCGCGGCGCGTGAACAGCAGGGAGGGTCCGCCGGCGCGCGCGAGGAGCGGCACGAGCACGGCCGCGCGACGGAAGCCGGCGACCTCGAGCGGCACGGGTGGACGCGCCGCGAGCGCGATCCGGATCCGGGTCCTGGCGAGGTCGAAGTCCGGGGCGGGCACGGGAGGTTCCTAACCCGGCGCCCGCCCGGTCGCCGCGCGCGCGAACGATTTGACTTCGCGGCCCCCGGTAACCGAAAAACACCGGATGCGCAGCGACATCATCAAGAAGGGCTTCGAGCGGGCGCCGCACCGCAGCCTGCTCCGGGCGACCGGCCTCACCGACGCGGACTTCGACAAGCCGTTCGTCGGGATCGCCAACAGCCACGTGGACATCATCCCGGGCCACTTCTTCCTCGCCGAGTACGGGCGGATCGCGAAGGACGAGATCCGCAAGGCCGGCGGCGTGCCGTTCGAGTTCAACACCATCGGCGTCGACGACGGGATCGCCATGGGCCACGAGGGCATGCGCTACAGCCTGCCCTCGCGCGAGCTCATCGCGGACTGCATCGAGACGATGATGAACGCGCACTGCCTCGACGCGCTCCTCTGCATCCCGAACTGCGACAAGATCGTGCCGGGCATGGTGATGGGCGCGCTCCGCGTGGACGTTCCGACGGTGTTCGTGTCCGGCGGACCGATGCGGGCGGGGCACATGGCCGACGGCACCCCCATCGACCTCACCACCGCCTTCGAGGCGGTCGGGAAGCGCGCCCGCGGGCAGATGAGCGACGCGGAGCTGTACGAGATCGAGTGCCGGGCGTGCCCGTCGGGCGGGTCGTGCTCCGGCATGTTCACCGCGAACTCCATGAACGTCCTGTGCGAGGCCATGGGGATCGCGCTCCCGGGCAACGGGACGATCCTCGCGCTCACGCCGGAGCGCGAGGCGCTCGTCCGTCGCGCCGCGCGCCGCGCCGTCGAGATCGCGGGCGACGAGCGGTTCCGCATGCGCCGCGTCGTCACCGCGGACGCGGTGCACAACGCCATGGTCGTCGACATGGCCATGGGCGGGTCGTCCAACACCGTCCTCCACATGCTCGCCATCGCGCGCGAGGCGGGGCTCACGTTCGGCCTGAAGGACATCGAGGCGATCGCCGGCAAGGTCGCCCACATCTCGAAGATCGCGCCGTCGCTCTCCACGGTGCACATCGAGGACGTGCACCGCGCGGGCGGCGTCCCGGCGGTGCTGAAGGAGGTCGCGCGGCGCGGCGGGATCGTCCGCGAGGGGGCGCTCACCGTCGCCGGCGAGACCGTCGGCGAGCGGATCCGCGACGCCAGGATCGCCGATCCCGAGGTGATCCACTCCCTCGAGAACGCCTACTCGCCGGTGGGCGGACTGGCGGTGCTGTTCGGGAACCTCGCGCCGGAGGGCGCGGTGGTGAAGACCGCCGGGATCCAGCCGTCGATGCGGAAGTTCACCGGCAAGGCGATCTGCTTCGACTCGCAGGACGAGGCCGCCGCCGGGATCATGGCGGGCAAGGTGCAGGCCGGGCACTTCGTCGTGATCCGGTACGAGGGGCCGAAGGGCGGCCCGGGCATGCAGGAGATGCTCGCGCCGACGTCGCTCATCATGGGCATGGGGCTCGGGGAGTCGGTCGCGCTCGTCACCGACGGCCGCTTCTCCGGTGCGACCCGCGGCGCGTGCGTCGGTCACGTCTCGCCGGAGGCGGCCGAGGGCGGCGTCATCGGCCTCGTCGAGGATGGCGACGCGATCACGATCGACGTCGAGGCCCGCTCGCTGACCGTGAACGTGCCCGACGTCGAGCTCGCCCGCCGCCGCGAGGGGTTCCGCCCGAGGAGGAAGGACGTCCGCTCGAGCTGGCTGCGGCGGTACGCGCACCTCGTCACGAACGCGTCGAACGGCGCGGTGCTGCGGAGCGAGGACCTCTAGCGCGACCGCATCCGGCGCGCGCGTCCGCGGTCGTCACCCCCGCCGCGTCCAGACCGCCGCGAAGAAGCCGTCGGTGTCGTGCACGTGGGGCCACGTGCGGACGAAGCCGTCGGGTGTCACGACCGACGCGTCCGCCTCTGGCGCGGCGCGGACGAACTCCGGGTGCGCGGCCTCGAAGGCGAGCGCCACCTCCTCGTCCTCCTCGCGGCGGAACGTGCAGGTCGCGTAAACGAGCCGGCCGCCGCGCCGGACGTGCGTCGCGGCGCGCGCGAGGATCCCGAGCTGCAGCGCCGGCAGCGCCGGGAACGTCGCCGGGTCGAGGCGCCAGCGGAGGTCCGGGCCGCGCCGGAGCGCGCCGAGCTCGGAGCAGGGCGCGTCGACGAGGACCCGGTCGACGCGGAGCTCGGGCGGCGCCGAGGGGCCCTCGATCGAGACGATCCCCTCCGCGCCGGCGCGGGTCGCGCGGACCCGGAGGCGCGCGAGCCGCGCCGCGTCGGGATCGACCGCGTACACGCGCCCGGCGGGGCCCACGGCCGCGGCGAGGAGGAGGGTCTTCCCGCCGGCGCCCGCGCAGGCGTCGACGACGGCGTCGCCGGGGCGCGCCCCGACGAGCGCTCCGAGGAGCTGGCTGCCCTCGTCCTGGACCTCGACGAGCCCGGTCCGGTGCGCCACGAGGCCGTAGACGTTGGGCCGCGGACCGTCCACCACGAGCCCGTCCGGCGCGAGCGGCGCGGGGCGGGTCGCGATGCCGCTGGCCGCGAGCGCGGTCGCGAGCGCGCCGCGCCCGATGCGGAGCCGGTTCGCGCGCAGGCAGACCGGGCCGGGGCGGTCGAGGGCGTCCGCGAGCGCCGGCGCGTCGGGGCCCGCCGCGCGCGCCACCTCCTCCGCGAGCCAGTCCGGGAGCGAGAAGCGGTCGGCGAGCCCGGCGGGCGGCGGCCTCGGCGGCGGCAGCGCGCCCGCGTCGACACCCGCGAGCGCGGCGGCGTCGGCGCGCCCGCCGAGGTCGCGCAGCAGCGCGGCGAGCAGCACCGCGGGCGGGGCGTCGGCGTCCCCGAGCTGCGCCCGCAAGCGCCGGCGCCAGAGCGCGACGCCGAAGATGGCCTCGGCCACCACCGCGCGGGCGAGGCCGTCGAGGCCGCGGCGGGCGCGGAGCGCGCGATCGACGACGCGCTCGGCGGTGGCGCCCCCGAGGACCTCGACCAGCTCCGCGTCGAGCGGCGGGGCGACGCGCGCGAGGGCGTCCCAGGGCGCCGCTGCGACGCGCCGCTCGGCGGGAGACGCGGCGCTCACGCGCGCTCCGCGGCGGGCGCGGAGACCAGCCGCGCGACCGCGGCGCGGAGCGCCTCCGGATCGAACGGCTTCTCGATCCGTGCGTTCGGCACCGCGTCGAGGAACTCCCGCGCCGCGGCGGTGAAGGCGCCGCCGGTGAGGAAGACGAAGCGGTCCGCGACGCGCGGACTCCGCGCCCGGACCCGGGCGTGCAGCTCCATCCCGCTCATGCCCGGCATCATGAGATCGCAGAGCACCACGTCGGCGGCGGGCTCCTCCGCGAGCGCGGCGAGGGCGGCGGACGCCGCGGTGAGGACCACGACGTCGTGCTGCGCGGCGAGCACGCGCTGGACCGCGCGCCCGACGAGCGGCTCGTCGTCCACCACGACGACGCGCCCGCGCCGCGGCACGGAGGGCGCGACCGTGGCCGGGCCGCCGCCCTCGCGCCCGACCGTGGCGTCCGGCGCCGCGGCGGGGAGGAGGACCCGGAACGTCGCGCCTGCCCCGAGGGCGCTCTCGACCCGGATCTCGCCGCCGAGGCCGGTCACGATGGCGTGGCAGATCGAGAGGCCGAGGCCGGTGCCGACGCCGACCGGCTTCGTCGTGAAGAACGGGTCGAAGATCCGCGGCAGCAGGTCGGGCGCGATGCCCGCGCCCGTGTCCGAGACCTCCAGGAAGGCGCGCCCGTCCGGAGCGGTACCGGTCGCGACCCGGATGGTGTGGCGGGCGGCGTCGCCCTCCGGGATCGCCTGGGCCGCGTTCACGAGCAGGTTCAGGGCGACCTGGCCGAGCCGGTGCTCGCTGCCGCGGACCGGCGGCGCCGCCTCGAGGGAGAGGACGATCCCGGCGCGGTGCCGGATCTCGTTCTCGGCGAGGGCCATCGCGGAGCGCGCCGCGCGCCGGACGTCCGCCAGGGAGTCGTTCTCCGCGTCGGCGCGGGAGAAGGCCCGGAGCTCCCGGACGATCTCGCGGACCCGGATCGCGCCCGCGCGGGCGTCGTCGAGGGCGGCGACGACGCCGGGATCGCGGCCGGCGCTGCGCAGGACCTCGGCGGCGTGATCGACGTTCGCGAGGACGAACGCGAGCGGGTTGTTGATCTCGTGAGCGACGCCCGCCGCGAGGGTGCCGAGGGACGCCATGCGGTCGGCCAGCTGCAGCCGGGCCTGGAGCTGCCGCTTCTCCGAGACGTCCTCGACGAACGCGAGCGCGGACCAGCGGGTGTCCGCGCCGCGGAGGGCGCCCGCGCGGAGCAGCGCGTCCACGGCGCCGCCGCCGGCCCGCGCGAGCCGGTACGAGCCCTCGACCGTCTCGATCGCGCCCGCGCCGAGCCGCTCGAGCGCGGCGGCGAGCTCGGCGCCGGCGCCGCCCTCGACGAGCCGCGCGAGCGGCTCGCCGCGAAGGGCCGCCTCCGAGCGCCCGAGCATCCCGCAGAGGGCGGGGTTCGCCTCCACCACGGCCCCGCGCGCGTCGAGGAGGGCGACGCCGAGCCGCGCGCCCTCGAACGCGGCGCGGAACTTGGCTTCGCTCGCGCGGAGCGCCTGCTCCGCGGCGACCCGCTCCGAGATGTCGCGGGCGATGCCCTGGAAGAGGCGGCGCCCGTCCACCTCGTCGACGTGCACGCTCACCTCGACCGGGAAGGTCGAGCCGTCCTTCCGGCGGTAGCGCGTCTCGAACAGGAGCGCGCCGTGCGCCATCTCCTCGCGGACGCGGTCCGGGAAGTCGGCGACGGTCGCGGGATCGCGCAGGTCCGGGACGGCCAGCCGGAGCAGCTCCTCCCGCGTGTACCCGAGCGCCTCGGCCGCGCGCTCGTTCACCTCGACGATCCGGTGCGCGTCGTCGGTGAGGAAGACGAGGTCGCGCGACCAGCGCGTGAGGCGGTCGAGCCGGCGCGCGACGGCGTTCCGCTCCGCCTCCGCCACGAGCCGCTGCCGCTCGAACCCCGCCACGCGCTGGCGCCACCAGAGGCCGCCGCCCGCCGCCACCGCCGCGAGCAGCGCCGCCGCGAGCCCCAGGGTCCACACGAGCCGCTCGCGGAGGGGCGCGAACGCCTCCGCGACCGGGACCTGCGCGATCAGGGTCCACGGTGAGTGCGGCACGGGCTGCGCGGCGCTGAGGAGCTCCGGTCCTTCCGGCTCGCGCCGGCGCGGCGCCGCCCCCGTCGCGAACGCCGCCGGGAGCCGCAGCGCGAGGGCGGCGTCCGGTCGGCTCCGGACCGGGTTCAGGACGACGAGGGCGTCGCCGTCCTCGCGGACGAGGAGCGTCTCCGCCGAGGTCCCCTGCGCGGGCCACGATCGGAGGAGCGGGTACACGTAGGCGCGCGGGTCGATCCGGACGAGGAGCGCGCCGACCGGCTCGCCCCGGCGCATCACCGGGGTGACGAGCTCGAGCTGGGGCTCGCTCTCGCCGTGGCGGTGCAGGTCCACGAACGTCGGCCGGCGTGCCGCGAGCGCGGTCGCGACGACGGCGGCCCGCTGCGGCTCGTCGTCCGGCGGCGGCGACGTCGCGACGACGACGCGACCGGCGGGATCGAGCAGCTCGAACGCGGCGTAGTCCCCGAGCCCCATGAGGCCGCGGAACCACCGGCCGAGATCCTCCTGCAGCGCCGGGACGTCGGTCCGGCCGAGGGAGTCGACCAGCATCGCGTCGCTCGCGATCGCGCTGGAATCGGCGATCCGCTCGGCGCGCCACCGCGCGAGCTCCTCGACCTTCACCGCCACGATCGCGGCGAGCTGGCCCTCCTTCTCGGCGCGGAACACGCGCGCGCTCGCCTCGAACGAGAGCGCGGCGGCGACGGCGATCGCGCTCGCGACGCCGGCCGTGAGCAGCACCGCGATCGTCCGCGAGGGCGGGCCGCCGGAGCGCGGCGCGGAAGGCACGTCGATGGGTGGAGCGGGTCGCATGAGCGTGCCGGGCCGGGAGGATACCCCACCGGGGGTCGGCCGGGCCGCCTCCGCGCCTCATGTGCCGCGCGGTGCGACATCCGCCTGCCCTCTACCCTCGCTCGTTCATGGTGTTGACCCCCGCGGGGGGAGTGCTACCCCTGGAGAACCCGAAAGGGCCACCCCGATCCGGGGTCGGTGAGGGAGGGAAGGGTCCATGAGGAACGCATCACGCGCCGCGGTCGCGCTCGCGCTGCTCACCGTGGCGACGCCCGGGCGCGGCGTGGAGCTCGCCGAGGGGAAGCTGTCCGTCGCCGGCTTCGGCGAGTGGGCCTTCGGGGAGACGCGCGGCGGCGGCAACCGCTACGTCGTCGGCACGAGGGACGGGAACTACCAGAACGCCGAGCTCGCCCTCGCGGTGATCGCGCGCCCGGACGACTCGGTGGTGGTGGCGTCCCAGCTGTTCATGGGTCGCGATGGCGAGGTCGACCTCGACTGGGCGTTCGTGGAGTGGCGCCCGCCGGTCCCTTTCCGCGTCCGGCTCGGCAAGATCAAGCAGCCGTTCGGCGCGCTGATGGAGCTCAAGGACGTCGGGACGGTCCGGCCCTTCTTCACGCTGCCGCAGTCGGTCTACGGCCCCGCCCACCTCGGCGCGGAGGCCTACCTGGGCGCGGGGCTCACGGGCGACGTGAAGCTCGGCGGCGACGGCTACGCGCTCGACTGGGATCTGTACGGGGGCGCGATGAATCTCCCCGTGTACGAGCCGTTCGCGGTGCTCGCGACGCCGCCTCCCTGGACGTTCCCGCAGGTCGAGTCGGAGCTCGCCCGGAACGTGGTCGGCGCCCGCCTCACCCTCGCGACGCCGGTCGACGGCCTCGTGTTCCGCGTCTCCGGCTACACCGGGACGATGAAGATGGAGGAGGCCACCGGGGAGTCGGACGTCCGCCTCACGGTGGGCGGCCTCACCGCCGAGTACGTCGACGATCGGTTCACCCTGCGCGCCGAGGCGTTCGGGCGCAAGGAGGGGAGCTTCGAGGACGGCTACGGCGCGTACGTGGACGCGGGCGCGTTCGTGACCAAGCACGTGCAGGTCGCCGTCCGTGCCGAGGTCTCCCGCAGTCACGTGGACGGCATTCCGTCGTCGTCGACGCTCCTCCGGCACGACGAGGCGGCGGTCGGCGCGAACTACTGGTTCACGCCGGACGTGGTCTTCAAGCTCTCGTACCACCTCGTCTACGGCAACCGGTTCGCCACGCCGGACGTCTCCGCGGACGGCGTGCTCCAGAAGCGCACCGAGCTCGTGGTGGCCGGGACGCAGTTCAGCTTCTAGGAGACGCCATGAACGTTCGCGTCCTGCTCATCGCGCTCCTCTCGTGGGCCGCGCCCGCCCTCGCAGACGACGGGTTCGTGGTGATCGTCCACCCCGCGAGCGCGGTCCAGGCGCTCTCGCGCCGGGAGCTCTCCGAGCTGTTCCTCAAGAAGACCGCCCGCTGGTCCGACGGCTCGGAGGTGCAGCCGGTCGAGCCGCCGGAGCGGTCCGCCGCGCGGCAGCGGTTCAGCGAGATCGTGCACCGGCGCTCCCTGGCCGCCGTGAAGGCCCACTGGAGCCGGGTCATCTTCGCCGGGCGCGACGTGCCCCCCGTCGAGAAGCCGTCCGACGCGGAGGTCGTCGCGTTCGTGCAGCGGACACCGGGCGCGATCGGCTACGTCGCCGCGGGCGTCCCGACGCCCGGCGTGCGGACCGTGAAGGTCGGGGAGTAGCGCGATGGCCGGGGCGCTGGTGCGGCTGCGGTTCCGGACGCGGCTGCTCCTGCCGCCGCTCGTCGCCGCGGCCGCGCTCGCGACCACGCTCCTCACGGTCCGCGCCCTCGCGGCGCGCTCGGAGCGGCTGTTCGACGAGGTGCGCGAGGGCCACGTGCCTGCGCTCGAGGGGAGCCGGGACCTCCAGGACCTGCTGGGCGGCGCCCAGCGCGCGCTCGAGGAGGCGGTCGCGACGGAGGACGACGCCGCCCTCGCGAGGGCGGACGACCTCCGCGCGAAGCTGGACGGGCGCCTCGACGAGCTGGCCCGCCTCCCGGTCGTGGAGCGGGCGGCGCTCGCCGGGACGCGCGCGCGGGTCGACGCGTACTACGCGCTCGCCCGGAGCACGAGCGCCCGGTACCTGAAGGGCGAGCGCGGGGAGGAGGTCACCCGGGCGCTCCGCGAGATGACCGCGAGCTACTCCGCGCTCGAGGGCGAGCTGCAGCGCGGCACCGACGCCGCCCGCGCGCGGGCGTTCGAGGCCTTCGAGCAGAACCGCCGCCTCCAGCAGGAGTCGCTCCGGATCACCTGGATCACCGTCCTCGTCGCGCTCGCGATCCTCTTCTGGATCGTCGCGACCACCGCGGCGCGCGTGCGCTCGATGGTGCAGGGCCTCGAGGGGGCCGCCGCCGGCCTCGTCTCCGCGGCGGGCGGGCTCACCCGCCTCACGCAGAGCCAGTCGTCGCTCGCGCAGCAGCAGGCGGCCGAGCTCGCGAGCGCGGGCGCGACCACCCGCGCGCTCGCGGGGACGGCGACGGTCGCGGCGGAGCGCGCCGAGACCGTGCTCGGCGTCGCGCGTCGCGCGGCGGAGACCACCGAGTCGGGGGAGGCGTCGGCGCGGCAGAGCCTCGCCGCCGTCGAGCGGCTCCGCCGGCAGGTGGAGCAGATCGTCCGGACGAGCGCGGGGCTCGCCGAGCGCGCGCGACAGGCGAGCGAGATCAGCGCCACCGTCCAGGGGTTCGCGACGCAGTCGCACATCCTCGCGCTGAACGCCCTCATCGAGGCGGCGCGCGCGGGCGGACGGGGCGCCGGGTTCGCCGTCGTCGCGCGCGAGGTGCGAGCGATGGCGGAGCGCTCCGGCGAGGGCGCGTCGCGGATCGCCGCGATCGTGACGGAGATCGAGGAGGCGGTCCGCGCGACCGTCGCGACCGTCGAGGAGGGGCGGGCCGCGCTCGAGGCGAGCGTCGGCGAGATCGCCGCCTCCGGGGCACGGCTGCGCGAGATCGGCGGTATCGTCGGCGAGACGAGCGGCGCCGCGTCCGAGATCGCGACCGCCGTGCAGGATCAGAGCGGCGGGATCGAGCGGATCACCCGGACGGTGTCCTCCCTCGACGTCGCGATGGAGGAGACGGTCCGCGGGATCCAGGACGTGGACCGGGCCGCCTCCGAGCTCAACGGAACGGCGGAGCGGCTCTCCGCGGTCGTCCGCGAGTTCCGCATCTAGCCGAGGCGTGACCGGCGCCGTCACAGGGTGACGGGCACGGTGGGCGACCGCGGCCACGGCCGGCGCGATCACGGCCGAAACGGCCGCTTTCGCGCGTGCGGCGTGCGCCGAGGCGGTGGCACGGCCGCTGCTAAGGTCCTCCTCGCCCATGAACCTTCGCTCCCACCCGTTCGCCGTGGTGCTCCTGGCGCTCCTCGCCGCCGCGATCCTCGCCGCGCCGCGCGCTCGCGCGGAGGCACCCGTCCCCCTCGCGGACGACCCCGCACTCGCCCGGCTGGTCGAGGAGAGCCTCGCGGCTCGCCCGGAGGTGAAGGCCGCCGCGGCCCGCGTCCGGATCGCGCGCGAGCGGGTCCCCCAGGCCGGCGCGCTTCCCGACCCGGTGCTCTCGCTCGGCATCCAGAACGACGGGTTCAGGTCGATCGAGATCGGGAAGATGGAGACGAGCTTCTGGAGCATCGGCGCGGCCCAGACGCTCCCCTGGCCGGGCAAGCGCGGGCTCCGCACCGACGTCGCCGACCTCGCCGTCCGGGAGGCGGACGCCTCGCTCGCGCGGGCGCGGCTCTCGGCCGAGGCCGACGTGCGGCGGGCGTACCTCGATCTCCTCCTCGTGCGCGACCGGCTCGCGCTGCTCGTGCGCCTCGAGATGGTGTGGGAGCGCTCCGAGGGCGTCGCCCGGGGGCGGTACGAGTCCGGCGAGGCCGCGCAGACCGATCTGCTCCGGGCCCAGCTCGAGCGGACCCGGCTCAGGCAGCGCCGGGTCGGGCTCGAGGCGGAGGAGCGCGCCCGCCGCGCCGAGGTGAACCGCCTGCGCGGCCGCCCGGCGGGCGACCCGGTGGAGACCGCCCCCTCGCTCGCGCAGATCGCCGATCCGGCCCTCCCGGCGGTCGACGCGGCGGTCGCGTACGCCGAGGAGCGCAGCCCCGAGCTCGCCGGAGCGCGCGTCGGCCAGGTTCGCGCCGCCCGCCAGGTGGACCTCGCGCGCCGCGAGCGGTTCCCCGACGTGACGCTGAGCGCGGGCGTCATGCCGCGAGGCGCCCTGGAGCCCATGTGGCAGGCGGGCATCTCCATCCCCATCCCGCTGTTCTCCGGGAGGAAGCAGGGGCGCGCCGTGGCGGAGCGCGCCGCCGACGCCGAGGCGAACCGGGCGGACGCCGAGGCGGCCGCCGAGGTGGTCCGCCTCCGGGCGATCGAGCGCTACGAGGCGCTCGCGGCGGCGCTCGACACGCTGAAGCTGTTCCGCGGCGGGCTCCTCGTCCAGTCGCGGGCCACCGCCCAGAGCGCGCTCGCGCAGTACGGGGTCGGGCGCGTGCCGTTCACGACGGTCCTCGAGGCGGTGGCGGGAAACGTCTCGGACGAGGACGCGTTCCTCTCGGCGGCCGCGGACGCGCAGAAGCTCGCCGTGGCGATGGCCGAGGTGAGCGTCGACGCGACGTTCCCCGGCGTCGTCTCGGCCGGTGGGATGGCGGGCGGCGGCGTCTCGAGCGCGGCGACGAAGAGCGGTGGACGCGGCGGCGCCGCGGCCGCCGCGGGCGCGGCGGCGGCGGGTGGTGGTTCGACCTCTTCCTCGATGGGCGGTGGAATGTGAGCGACGCGACGAAGATCCCCGAGACCCCGGCTCCCGTGGTGCCGCGCAGGCGTGGACGCGGCGCGCTCGTCCTTGCGGCGGCGGTCCTGGTCGGCGCCGCCCTCGGTGGCGGCGCGGTGGTGCTCGCCGGGCGCGCGGGCGGCGACGGCGCGGACGGCGCCGCCGCGGCCGCGGCCGGGCAGAAGCCGGCGGAGGCGAAGCCGCTCTACCAGTGCCCGATGCACCCGTCGATCACGCAGGACCACCCGGGCGACTGCCCGATCTGCGGGATGAAGCTCGTGAAGGTGGCGGCGGCCGCGGCGCCCGCCGTGGCGGCGGGTGCCGCGACGGCCGGGACGGCGGCGACCGCGACGGCGACCAAGCCCCAGTGGACCTGCCCGATGCACCCGAGCATCGTCCAGGACCATCCGGGCGACTGCCCGATCTGCGGCATGAAGCTCGTCAAGATGGAGCCCCTGTCCGCCGGCGCCCCCGCCTCCGGCCCGACGCCCGAGGGGCTGTCGACCGTGACCATCGAGCCCGCGCGCCAGCAGCTCATCGGGCTCCGCACCACGAAGGTCAGCGAGGGCGACGTGGGCGGCGCCTGGCGGACCGCGGGCCGGGTCGCGATCGACGAGACCCGCGTCCACCACGTGAACGTGAAGGTGGGCGGGTTCATCGAGCACGATCACGCCACGTTCATCGGGAAGATGGTCCAGAAGGGGCAGCCGCTCTTCGCGATGTACAGCCCGGACCTGGTCGCGGCGCAGCAGGAGCTGCTCGTGGCGCTTCGCACCCGTGGCGAGCTCGCGGGCGCCGGCGCGGCGCAGGACGGCGACTCCCTGGTCGCGGCGGCGCGGCGGAAGCTCGAGCTCTGGGACGTGCCGGCCCAGGAGATCGCGCGCGTCGAGCGGACCGGCGAGGCGACGAAGAACCTCATGTTCTACTCCCCTGCGACGGGCGTCGTGACGAAGCGCGACGTGGTCCCCGGCATGCGCGTCGAGGCCGGCTCGATGCCATACGAGATCGTCGACCTCTCGCGCGTGTGGGTGCTCGCCGACGTGTACGAGACCGAGCTGCAGCACGTCTCCGTCGGGCTCAGGGCGACGCTCACGCTCCGCGCCTACCCCGGCAAGAAGTTCCAGGGCCGCGTCGCGTTCATCGATCCGATCCTCGATCCGAAGACCCGGACGGCCAAGGTCCGCCTGGAGTTCCCGAACGCGAGCGGCGAGCTCAAGCCCGAGATGTTCGGCGAGGTGCTGATCGAGGGGCCGCGTCGGCGCGGCCTGGTCGTCCCCGCCGACGCGGCGATCGACTCGGGCACGATGCAGGTGGTCTTCGTCGCGATGGGCGGCGGGACGTTCCAGCCGCGCGAGGTGAAGCTCGGCGAGGGCGACGGCCGCCACGTCGAGGTGCTCGAGGGCCTCCACGCCGGGGAGGAGATCGTCACCGGCGCGAACTTCCTCGTCGACTCCGAGTCGCGGCTCCGCGCGTCGCTCGCCGCCATGGCCGGCGGCGCGGCGAAGGCGCCCGCGAAGGCGGCCGGCACCGGTGCCACCGGCGGGACCGCCGATCCACACGCCGGCCGCGGGGGGAAGTAGCGATGATCAAGCGGATCATCCGGTTCTCCGCCGAGAACCGCATCCTCGTCATCGCCGCGACGATCGTCGCGCTCCTCGGCGCGTGGTGGTCGATGCGGAACATCCCGCTCGACGCCCTGCCGGACCTCTCCGACACGCAGGTGATCGTCTACTCGAAGTGGGACCGGAGCCCGGACATCATCGAGGACCAGGTGACGTACCCCATCACCTCCGCGCTCCTCGGCGCGCCGAAGGTGAAGGCGGTCCGCGGGTTCTCCGACTTCGGCTTCTCCTACGTCTACGTCATCTTCGAGGACGGCACGGACATGTACTGGGCGCGGAGCCGCGTCCTCGAGTACCTGTCCAAGATCACCCCGCAGCTCCCGCAGGGCGTCTCGACCGAGCTCGGCCCCGACGCGACGAGCGTGGGCTGGGTGTACCAGTACGCCCTCGTCGATCACACCGGGACGCACGGGTCGGACGAGCTCCGCTCGCTGCAGGACTGGTTCGTCCGCTACGCGGTCCAGAGCGTGCCCGGCGTCTCCGAGGTCGCGACCGTCGGCGGCCAGGTGCGGCAATACCAGATCACGGTGAACCCGAACGCCCTCGCCTCCTACGGCATCCCGCTCGACGCCGTGGTCCAGGCGGTGCGCCGGGGCAACAACGACGTCGGCGGTCGCCTCGTCGAGCTCTCCGGCCGCGAGTACATGGTCCGCGGCCGCGGCTACGTGAAGTCGATCCAGGACCTCGAGAGCCTCGTGCTGAAGGCGGAGGGCGGCACCCCCGTGCTCGTGAAGGACGTCGCGACCGTCCAGCTCGGCCCGGAGATGCGCCGCGGCATCGCCGACCTCGACGGCCAGGGCGACGCCGTGGGCGGCATCGTGGTGATGCGCGCCGGAGAGAACGCGCTGAACGTCATCGAGCGGGTGAAGACCAAGCTCGACGAGCTGAAGCCGTCCCTGCCGAAGGGCGTCGAGGTGGTGACCACCTACGATCGCTCCGAGCTCATCGGGCACGCCATCGAGAACGTGAAGGGAAAGCTGCTCGAGGAGATCCTCATCGTCTCCGTCGTGATCCTGATCTTCCTCTGGCACGTGCCCTCCGCGATCGTGCCCATCGTCACGATCCCGGTGTCGGTGGCCCTCGCGTTCATCCCCATGTACGCGATGGGCCAGGGCGCGAACCTCATGTCGCTCGCGGGGATCGCGATCTCCATCGGCGTGCTCGTGGACGGCGCCATCGTCGAGGTGGAGAACGCGTACAACAAGATCCACCACTGGATCGCGGACGGGAAGAAGGGCGACTTCCACAAGGTGCGCCTCGAGGCGCTCCTGGAGGTCGGCCCGGGCGTCTTCTTCTCGCTGCTCGTGGTGGCCGTGGCGTTCATGCCGGTCTTCACCCTCGTCGATCAGGAGGGCCGGCTCTTCCGCCCGCTCGCGTACTCGAAGAACCTCGCGATGGCGATCGCGGCGCTCCTCGCGATCACGCTCGATCCCGCGATGCGCATGCTGTTCGCCCGCGTCGAGCCGTTCAAGCTCCGCCCGCGCCCGCTCGCGTGGCTCGTGAACGGCGTGGCCGTGGGGAAGTACTACTCGGAGGAGCGCCACCCGATCAGCGCCTTCCTCCACCGGATCTACGAGCCGCCCTGCCGGTTCGTGGTCCGGCACGCGAAGGCGACCATCGCGGTCGCGCTGCTCCTCGTGCTCTCCACGATCCCGATCTACCTGAAGCTCGGCAGCGAGTTCATGCCGCCGCTCCGGGAGGGCACGATCCTCTACATGCCGTCCGCGGTGGAGCCCGGCATGTCGGTCGCGGAGGCGCAGCGCGCGCTCCAGATCCAGGACAAGATCCTGAAGACCTTCCCCGAGGTGGAGCGCGTCTTCGGGAAGGCCGGCCGCGCCAACACGTCGACAGACCCCGCCCCCTTCACGATGATGGAGACGACCGTCGTCCTGAAGCCGGAGGCCCAGTGGCGGGAGCGCCCGCGCTGGTACTCCTCGTGGGCGCCGGGCTGGGTCAAGGGCGTCCTCCGGCCGTTCTGGCACGACCGGATCTCGGAGGAGGACCTCATCCAGGAGATGGACGAGGCGCTCCGGCTGCCCGGCATCTCCAACGCCTGGACCATGCCCATCAAGGGCCGTCTCGACATGCTCTCGACCGGCATCCGGACGCCGGTCGGCATCAAGGTGTCGGGCGCCGACCTCACGGTGGTCGAGAAGGTCGCGAAGGACATCGAGGCCGCCGTGCAGCACGTCCAGGGCACGCGCAGCGTGTACGCCGAGCGCGTCGCCGGCGGCTACTTCCTCGACTTCGTGCTGAAGCGCGAGCAGCTCGCCCGCTATGGCCTCTCGGTCGACGACGCGAACATGCTCGTCATGACGGCCGTGGGCGGCGACAACCAGACCACGACGGTCGAGGGGCGCGAGCGCTACGGCGTGAACGTCCGGTACGCCCGCGACTACCGCGACGACCTCGAGGCGCTCCGGCGCGTCCTCCTGCCGCTCCCCGGCGGCAAGGGGCAGATCCCCATGGAGGAGATCGCGGACGTGCAGCTCGCCCAGGGCCCGTCGATGATCCGCGACGAGAACGGGCTCCTCTCCGGCTACGTCTACGTGGACTTCGACACCTCGAAGACCGACGTCGGCCGCTACGTCGAGCGCGCCAAGGCGGCGGTCGCCGCGAACGTGCAGCTCCCCGCCGGCTACTCGGTGTCCTGGAGCGGCCAGTACGAGAACATGCTCCGGGTGAAGGAGCGGCTGAAGCTCATCGTGCCGCTCACGCTCGTCCTCATCTTCGGCCTGCTCTACATGAACACGAAGAGCGCCTTCAAGGCGTCGATCGTGATGCTCGCGGTGCCGTTCTCCGCGATCGGCGCGGTCTGGCTCCTGTGGGGGCTCGGCTACAACGTCTCGATCGCGGTGTGGGTCGGCCTCATCGCGCTCATGGGGCTCGACGCCGAGACCGGCGTCTTCATGCTCCTCTTCCTCGATCTCTCCTACGGCGAGTACCGGAAGAAGGGGCTCGTGAGGGACGAGGCGGGCCTCGTCGAGGCGATCATCCACGGCGCGGTGAAGCGCGTCCGGCCGAAGATGATGACGGTCTGCGCCGCGATGATGGGCCTCCTCCCGATCATGTGGTCCACCGGCACCGGCTCGGACCTCATGAAGCGGATCGCGGCCCCGATGGTGGGCGGCCTCGCGACGTCGTTCCTGCTCGAGCTGCTCGTCTATCCTGCCATCTACTTCCTCTGGAAGAAGCGCGAGATCGGCAAGCCGCTGCCGGCCGAGGAGGGCGAGGCGAGCGCGGCGGCGTAGGTCCATGCGCGGACGAGGGGGGGCCGAGCGGGTGCGGCCCGGCTCCGTCCCTCGCCGGGGGCGACCCACCGTCCCTGGCAACTCCGCGCGCTCCGCGAGGTCCACTCGCAGAGGAGGTCGCATGCGAACGATCCTGGGAGCGATGGCGATGGCGGTGCTGGCGGCGTGCGGCGGCAGCTCGCACCCGACCGCGACCGCGGCGGACGTGCAGAAGTACTCGAGCCTGGCGCAGGGCGTCTCCACGTCGGCGACGAGCTACGCGTCGACCGAGCAGGCGACGACCGACGTGACCGCGTGCCGGTCCGCCCACGACTCGTACGACGGCCACGTCCGGCCGATGGTGAATCAGATGCAGGGGATGAGCCCTTCGCTGGACGAGAGCCTCTCCGGCATGAGCGGGCACATGGGCGACGCCGACATGGGCTGCGGCGCCGACGCGATGAAGGCGGAGCTCGATCATCACGCCGCCGTCGCCTGCACGTCCACGGACATGGCGGCGAACCACGCGGAGGCCGCGCGGCACGCCACGGCGATGCACGACTGGGCGGAGCACCAGGTGGCCCGCTGCGGCGAGGTCGAGGATCACATGGGCGGGGGCGGCGGCGGTGGTGGCACCACGACCGGCGTGTGCCAGCACATGTCCGACGGGTCGTACACGCTGGGTGGCCAGCACATGTAGCGGCGCGGAGCGCGGGCGATCGTTCGCGTTCACCGCCTGTAGCGGTCCGAGGGATCGGTACCCGCGTGCCCTCGGCAAGCTCCGCTCCGGCGCGCCACGAGGGCCCCACCCCGCCCTCGTGGCGGTGGTGGATCCGCGGCGTGACCGATACGCGACGTCTCGAGCTTCACTGCGGAGAACGAAGAGCCTTCTCGAAGAAGAACACCGTCACGTCCCTCTTGGGAACGAGACGCTCTGCTCTGGCGAGCACTCTGGACCCTTTGCGGCTCACGGAGCCTTCCCAGCACGCGCCGACGAAATCTCCCGAGGTCACGGCGGCCTCCATGTCGAGAAGGTCGATGGGCCCGTTCCACATCGAGAACGCGGCGAGACCAACGGTGACCCAGGACCCGGTGTACTCCGCTTTCGGGAGACTCCCTCCCTCGAGACAGGCCTCCTTGGCGTACGTCGTCTCTACGACACCCTCCTCGATCGCCACAGGAGGCGTGTACTCCACCCGAACGACGACCGGAACGCCTGAGGGAAACTCCTGAACCCACTGATACCTCGTCCGCAGGATCCACTGCGGCATGGGATCGGGATCCTCGGAGAGGAGCCCCCCGCGACGAGCTCGTCGCGAACACTCCGCGAGAGCCTCCCGATCTCCGATCGCGACCACAACGCCGTTCGGCCACCGTCGGCACTCACCCGGAAGACATTCTGCATTCCACCGAAGGTCGAGACGTGAAGACCCGCACGCATCAGCCGCGCTGAGACGTCCTTCGGATGAGGCGAGGCCGAATCGAACGCCGCATGGATGGGCCGCAGCGGCAACGGGACTCCGTTGATGGTGACCGTCAGGTTCTCGAGCTCATACCAGGAGTCGTTCGCCGGATCGTACCCAGCATCCGGCCCGCGTATCTCGACATCCTGAACGATCGCTTTTCCCGTTTCGTTCACGAAGCGCTGCTCGAACACGACGCGACTGCCGACACGAAGCTGCACCGCTTTCAGCTTCACCGCGCTCGCACTGCCGACGGGGATGACACCCGTGACGACCGGGCCTCCGGGGCCCTCCGCCGCCTGGGAAGGGGAGCCACACACGAGCACCGCCACCACGAACACCAAGTACCTGCAGGTTCTCATTGGTCCCGGTCGCCTTCGACACTCCGTTCTAGCAGAGCGTCGCGATCTCGGCGGCGGGCGTGAACGTCGTTCCTGCTTCCGTCCGCCAGCAGCGCGATCGCCCACTGCAGCGGAGACAGCCGGGACGGGCCTTCGCGCCGGAGCGCAGGGACCGGGCGTTTCGTACGGACCGGCCCGCAGTACTTTAGCCGGCCTGTCACGGATCGTGACAGCCGCCGAGCGGCCTTGCACGCGCCGCCGCAGTGAACGCCGTCGCGGCTGGCACGAGCGGACGTGCGCCGGCCCCGCGCGCACGGAACCGTCCGATCATCTGCGGCGGCAAAGTCCCGCGTCCCGAGCACCGCCGTGAAGGACCGGCCCGGCCCACGGAGCGGCCTGCCCGCTCACGGGAAACGATGGCCCAGGTCGTGGTTCACGTCGAGAGAATGGGGGCGGATCGCGTAGCGGAGGCGCCCCCTCACCCCGGCCCTCTCCCCCACGCGATGAAGCTGCGCGGGGGAGAGGGAGTACGAACAGCGGAAGCGAGATCGTACGGCCCCCTCACCACGGCCACCGCCCTCTCCCCCACGCGTGAAGCCGCGCGGGGGAGAGGGAGCGTGAACCAAGGAAGCGCGAACGTACGGGCGGGAGAGAGGGAGTACGAACAGCGGAAGCGAGATCGTCCGGCGGGGAGAGGGAGGACGTCCTCTCAGTGCAGCTTGCGCCGCAGGTGGTTCACGACGTCCATCCGCGTAACGAGCCCGAGGAACTGGTCGCCGTCCACGACGATGGCTACGAGCCCCTGCGCGAACAGCGGCATGAGGTCTCGCGCCCGGGCGCTCGCGGGGACGGTCTCGAGCCGCGTCGTCATGTGATCGCGGACGGCGTCGCGGAGGCGGGCCTCGTCGTCGGCCGCCGCGGCGAGCAGGTCGGACTCGTCGAGGATGCCTACCACCTTCCCGGCCTCGAGCACCGGCAGCTGCGAGACGTCGTGCTGCTTCATCCGGCCGTAGGCGATCAGGAGCGGCTCGTCGGGCTTCACGGTCACGACCGCGCCCTCCGCGTGTCGCCGCGAGACGAGCTCCCGGAGATCCCCGGTGGGCGTCCGGTCCAGGAAGCCCTGATCGGCCATCCAGAAGTCGTCGTACATCTTCGAGAGGTACTTGTTGCCGGAGTCCGGGACGAGCGTGCAGACGCGCCGCGGCTCGGATTGCGCGCGGCAGTGGCGGAGCGCGGCGGCGAGGAGCGTGCCCGTCGAGGAGCCGCCGAGGATCCCCTCGTGGCGCAGCAGGTCGCGGGCCGCGGCGAGGCTCTCGCGATCCGGGACGGTGTAGGCGTGGCGGACGCGGGAGAGGTCGGCGTTCGCGGGGACGAAGTCCTCGCCGATCCCCTCCACCACCCACGACCCCGCCTTGCCGATCTTGCCGGTCCGGACGTAGCCCGCGAGGATCGAGCCCTCGGGATCGGCGAGCACCATCTCGCAGCCGGGCACGAGGCGCGCGAACGCGCGGGAGAGGCCCGTGAGCGTGCCGCCCGAGCCGACCCCGACCACCATCGCGTCGAGCTTCCCGCCGAGCGCCGCGGCGATCTCCGGCCCGGTCGTCCGCTCGTGGGCGAGCGGGTTGGCCGGGTTCTCGAACTGGTTCACGAAGAACGCGCCGTCCTCGCGCGCGATCGCGAGCGCCAGGTCCTGGTAGTAGTCGGGGTGGCCCTTCTCGACGTCGGAGCGGGTGATGACGACGCGCGCGCCGAGCGCCTTGAGGTGCAGGATCTTCTCCCGGCTCATCTTGTCCGGGATGACGAGCGTGAGCGCGTAGCCCTTCTGCGCGGCGACGAGGGCGAGCCCGAGCCCGGTGTTCCCCGCGGTCGCCTCGACGAGGCGCCGCTGGTGCGGCCCGAGCTTGCCGTCCTGCTCCGCGGCCTCGATCATCGAGCGCCCGATCCGGTCCTTGATCGAGCCGCCGGGGTTCTGGCTCTCCAGCTTGAGCCAGAGCTCGCACGGGCCGGTGTCGAGGCGCGAGACGCGGACGAGCGGCGTGTCGCCGATGAGGTCCAGGGCGCCGCGGGCGAGGGAAGCGGTCATGGCGCATGTGTACCGCCCCCGGCGGTCACTGGCCATCGAGGCGCGGGCCCTCCCGGGGAGGGCCCGCGCAGGGCGGCGTCACTCCACGACGAGCGTGCCGGCGATCATGTCCATGCCGCAGGCGAACCGGTACGAGCCCGGCTTCGGCGGCTTCACCGTCACGGTGACCGGCTTGTCGAGCGGGAGCTTCTGGTCGATTCCGAAGTCCTTCATCACGATCTCGGTGGCGCAGGTCCGGTCGGTCTTGCGCGTGACGACGAGCTTCACCGTCTCTCCCGCCTTCGCCTTCACCTCTGCGGGCGTGAAGCCCTCGCCGGTCACGGCGATCTCGATGGTGCGGACGCCCTTCGTCGCCTTGGCGGGCGCGGCGGCGGAGGCCGTCTTCGCGGGCGTCGCCTGGGCGACCTTCACGGCGTGATCGCACTGCTCGCATGCGAGCGAGGCGCGGGGCAGGGCGAGGGCGGCTGCAACGACGACGGCGGGGGCGAGCTTCCAGGCGTTCATCCGGTTCTCCGGTTCGGGGTTCGAGCCCCTCCCAGGAGCACGCGGCGTGCCGTCCGGGATCTGCCGAGTTCCGGCGCACTTGCACGCCTGGCGCCGCGGCGGCGCGTGCCGCGTTCCGCTACACTGTGACGAGGGAGGTCACGCCACGGGGGAGCCGATCCGGCGCCCGCCCGGCGGTCCTTCGGACGTCGGGCGCTTGCCGGCGGGCGGCCCGCCCCGTGCACCAGGCCTGGAGCTCATGTTCGATCGCATCGGAACGGCGAAGCGGCTCGCCCTGGGGCTCGGCGCCCTGGTCTTCCTGCTCGTGGTCGCCTCCGCAGCGGCGATCGTCGGCTCGGCCCGGGTCCACCGCGGGATCGCGGAGACGATGCGCCAGGAGGAGGGCGTCCGCCTCTCGCTCGAGCTCGCGAGCGCCGTGCGCGACCAGTACGCCCACCAGGCGCACACCATCATCATCGGCGACCGCAGCCACCTCGGGTTCTACGATCAGGCGCGCGCGACGGTGCTCGGGCTGACGGCGCGTCTCCGCCAGAGGGCAGGCGGCGAGGAGGAGCGGCGCCTCGTCGACGCCATCGAGGCGGAGAGCGGTACGCTGGACCGGATCTTCAAGGAGTCGATCGTTCCCTCGGTCGTGCGGGGCGAGCACGAGAACGTCAAGGAGGAGCACGGGCGCGCCCAGCTCGTCGTGACGCGTATCCAGGACCTCACGCAGCAGCTCGTGTCCCGCTTCGAGGCGAGGATCGAGGCGGCCCGGGCCGAGGCGGAGCGGATCGAGCGGACCACCCTGTGGCTGCTCGTCGGGCTGCTCGTGGCCGCCCCGGTGCTCGCCGCCGCGGTGAGCCTCGCCATCGCGCGCTCGATCGTCGTCCCGGTGGCGCAGCTCTCGGCGGGCGCCGCGCGGATCGCGGCCGGCGACCTCGACGCACGCATCGAGGTGAGCGGCGCGCCGGAGCTGGTGTCGCTCGCCCGGCAGTGGAACGCCATGACCGCCGCGTTGCGGGATCACCAGGAGAAGCTCGTCCGATCCGAGAAGCTCGCCGGCATCGGCCGCCTGGCGGCCGGCGTCGCGCACGAGATCAACAACCCGCTCGGGGTGATCCTCGGCTACGCGAAGCTCCTCAGGAAGCGCGCGGACGGCGTGCTCGCGGAGGACCTCGCGGTCGTCGAGGAGGAGGCGCTCCGCGCGAAGGAGATCGTGGACGGCCTCCTCGATCTCTCCCGCCCGCTCCCGCCGCCCGGGACGGACCCGGTGGACCTGCGGGTCCTCGCGGACGACGTCGTCGCCCGGCTCCGGGACGCGCGCCTGCTCGACGGCGTCGCCGTCTCGGTCGACGGGGTCGCCCGCGCTCCCGGCCACGCCGAGAAACTCCGGCAGGTGCTCGTGAACCTCGTGCTGAACGCGGCCGAGGCGGCCGGGGCCGGCGGCCGGGTCGCCGTGCGCGTCGGGGGGCGCGACGGCGCCGCCGAGGTCGCGGTGGAGGACTCCGGCCCCGGCATCCCCGACGCCGCCCGGGCGAAGCTGTTCGAGCCGTTCTTCACGACGAAGCCGCGCGGCACCGGGCTCGGGCTCGCGGTCTCCCGCGCCATCGCGCGCGCGCACGGCGGCGAGCTCGCGGCGGGCGATGCGCCGGGCGGCGGCGCCCGGTTCGCGCTCACGCTCCCGGCCGTGGCGACCGCGGCCGCGGCGAACGGGGAGGCGGCATGACGGAGGCGCGCGTCCTCGTCGTCGACGACAAGGAGAACATGCGGAAGCTGCTCGCGAAGATCCTCGCGGACGGCTACGCCGTGGAGACCGCCGAGGACGGCGCGCGGGCCCTCGCGCTCGTCGCGACGCGCCCGTACGATGTCGTGGTCACCGACATCAAGATGCCCGGGGCGGACGGGTTCGAGCTGCTCCAGGCCGTGAAGGCGCGCGCGCCCGAGACCGAGGTCGTGCTGATGACGGGCTACGCGACGGTCGCCGACGCGGTGCGCGCCATGAAGGAGGGCGCGTTCGACTACCTCGAGAAGCCCTTCGATCCCGACGCGGCGCTTGCGGTCGTGGCCCGCGCCGCCGAGCACAAGCGCCTCGCCGACGCGGCCCGCAGCACGGCGGCGCCGGGCGAGGTCGCGTCGTTCCACAACCTCGTCGGCCGGAGCCCGCGGATGCACGAGGTCTACGCGCTCCTCGACAAGGCGGCGGGGCTCGACATCACCGTCCTCCTCCTCGGCGAGACCGGGACCGGCAAGGAGCTGGCCGCGCGGGCGATCCACTACCACTCCGCCCGGCGCGAGCGGCGGTTCGTGGCGGTGAACTGCGGCGCCCTCCCCGGCGAGCTCGTGGAGAGCGAGCTGTTCGGGCACGCACGCGGCGCGTTCACCGGCGCCGCCGGCGCGAAGCCCGGCCTGTTCGAGGAGGCGGCCGGCGGGACGATCTTCCTCGACGAGGTGGGCGAGCTGCCCCTCGCGGCCCAGGTGAAGCTCAACCGCGCGCTCCAGGAGCGGGAGATCCGGCGCGTCGGCGACACGCAGCCCGTCAAGATCGACGTCCGCGTCATCGCGGCGACCCACCGCGACCTCCGCGAGGAGGTGAGGGCGGGGCGGTTCCGCGAGGACCTCTTCTACCGCCTCCACGTGTTCCCGGTGACGCTGCCGCCGCTCCGGGAGCGCGCGGAGGACGTGCCGCTGCTCGCCGCCCACTTCGTCGAGAAGCACGCGCGCGCCATCCGGCGCGACGTGACGGGGTTCGAGCCGGAGGCGCTCCGGCGCCTCGCGGGGTACGCCTGGCCGGGGAACGTCCGGGAGCTCGAGAACGCGGTCGAGCGCGCGGTCGCGGTCGCGCCGGGGCCGCTCGTCCGGGTCGCGGACCTGCCGCCGGAGGTGGCCGCCGCCGTCCCGGGCGCCCCGGACCCTGCCACGCTCGCGAAGCTGCCGTACCGGGAGGCGGTGGAACAGGCGCGGGACAGGATCTCGCGTGAGTACCTGGTCGCCCTGCTCGCCGAGTTCGGCGGAAACGTGACCCGGGCCGCGGAGCGGGCCGGCATGGAGCGGGAGAGCCTCCATCGCCTCCTGCGCAAGTACGGGCTCCGCTCCGACGACTTCAAGTGAGCCGGTAAGCCGACGCTTGTCGAGGATCGCAGCGACCTGGCGCGAGCCGCGGGGTCGTTGCCCACCCATCTCGACAGGGGGTCGGCCGCGCGCGCTCGCGCTCGAAAGGCTGACCGCGAGCGATTCGTCGCATCTCCGTTCACCCGATCGGCTGGTACCGTCAGTGGATGCGCTGCGGTAAGCTGCCGCGGATTAGGGGAAGCCGGGGGCACTCCAGGTGAACGTCGACGAAGAGCCGCCGGCTGCGCCGCCGGCGGAAGCGCCGGGCGCGTCCGCGTCCGGCGCCGCGCTGGCGCCGCTCGAGGAAGCGCTGGCCGAAGCGGTGACCGCGTGGGAGGTGGCGCGCGCGATCAGCGCTCGCGCCCTGCCGCTGCTCGACGCCGACGCCGCCGCGCTCCACGTCGACCGCGGCGGACGCCGCCTCGAGCTGGTCCTCGCGCAGGAGGGCGCCGGCGCCGGGGCCCAGCTCGTCCCGCTGGCCGGCACCGCGCCGGCGGACCGGCTCGTCGCGAGCGCCATCCGCGGCCGCGAGGTGTGGATCGTCGACACGGCCGAGCTCGCGGTCCGCGTCCCCGAGGGCCCCGTCCCGAAGGCGCTCGCGGTCCTGCCGGTCGTCACGCGCACGGGCACGGTGCTCGGCGCGCTCGCCCTCGCGTGGCAGCGGACGGGCCCGCCGGACGCGGCGGCCCGTGCGCTCGCGCTGATCGTCGCGGACCGGTGCGCGGTCGCGCTCCGCCGCGCGCTCCGCCACGACGCCGAGCACCGCGCGCGCGTCGCCGCGGAGGCGGAGCTCGCGATCGCCCGCCGCCTGGCGAGCGTCCAGGACCACCTCATGGCGGTCGTCGGGCACGACCTCCGCACGCCGCTCCAGACGGTCATCATGGGCGCGCGGCTGCTCCAGCGCGCGAACGTCGACGCGCAGGCGACGACGCTCGCGCGGATCCAGCGGAGCGCCGAGCGCGCCGCCGGGATCATCCGCGACCTCCTCGACCTCGGGCGCGTGCGCCACGGGCTCGGGCTCAGGATGGCGCCGCGCGACGCCGACCTCCCCGCGATCTGCCGCGCGGCGGTCCTCGAGCTCCAGCAGGCGCACCCGGGCCGCGCCGTCGAGGTGCTGGTCGAGGGCGACGGCCAGGGCGAGTGGGATCCGGAGCGGCTCACGCAGGTCGTCGCGAACCTCGCCGGGAACGCGCTCGTGCACGGCGGCGCGCGTGCCCGCGTGGTGGTGCGCGTCGACGGCACCGAGGAGGCCGCCGTCTCGCTCCGCGTCTGGAACGACGGGCCGGTGATCCCGGCGACGCGCCTCGCCCGGCTGTTCGAGCCGTTCCGGGGCGAGGTCGATCCCGGTGACCCGAGCCCGGGACTCGGCCTCGCCATCGTGCGCGAGATCGTCCGCGCGCACGGCGGCGTCGTGTCGGTGCGCTCCACCCTCGACGAGGGCACCGCGTTCGAGGTCCGGCTCCCGCGGCGGGCACCGGGGCGCTGACCGCGACGCCCGGGCCGCGCGCCGAGGCGGACCGCCTTACCTTCCAGGCATGCGCGGAAAGCTCGCGGGGAAGGTCGCGGTGGTGACGGGGGCGTCCAGCGGGATCGGCCGGGCGACCGCGCTCAGGCTCGCGCGCGAGGGGGCGAGCGTCGCCCTCGCAGCCCGCGGGAAGGACGCGCTCCGGGAGGTCGAGGAGGCGATCGCGCGGAGCGGCGGGCGCGCGATCGTCGTCGAGTGCGACGTCGCGGACGAGGACGCGGTGGATCACCTCGCCGCGGAGGCGCAGGCGCAGCTCGGTCCGCTCGACCTGTGGGTGAACGACGCCGCGGTGCTCGCCATGGGACGGTTCGAGGACACGCCGCCGGAGGTGTTCCGCAAGCTCGTCGAGACCAACCTCATCGGCACGGTGAACGGCGCGCGGGCCGCGCTCCGCCGGTTCCGCACGCGCGGCCGCGGCGTCCTCGTGAACGTCGCCTCCATCGACGGCCGCGTCGCCGCGCCGTATGCGTCCGCGTACGTCGCCTCGAAGCACGCGGTGGTCGGCTTCTCCGCCTCGCTCCGTCAGGAGCTGCGGCTCACCGGGCTCCGCCACGTGCACGTCTGCACGGTCCTCCCCGCGACGATCGACACGCCCCTCTTCCAGCACGCGGCGAACTTCACCGGCGTCCAGGTGAAGGCGCTCCCGCCCGTGTACGCCCCGGAGCGCGTCGCCCGCGTCATCGCCCGGCTCGCTACGCACCCGCGGCGCGAGGTGCTGGTCGGCACGAGCGCGCACCTCCTCTCGGCGCTCTGGTCGTTCGCGCCGGCCGCCGCGGAGCGCGTCCTCGCCCGGATGATCGACCGGCAGCACCTCGCCCACGAGCGCCCGGTGCTCGACTCGGCGGGGAACGCGTTCGGGCCGACGCGGCCGGAGGCGGAGCACGGCGGATGGCGGCGCGCCGGCGGGAGGTGGAGGAAGGCGGTGGCCTTCGGGCTGCCGGCCGCGCTCGCGGCGACGGCGCTCTTTGCGCGCCGGGAGGAGTGATGCATGCGACGCCGCTCGTGGTGAGCTCTCGAACCACGAGGTGGCGTCGCCCTTCGACTCGGCGGCGCTTCGCGCCGCCACGCTCAGGACGAACGGAAACGCCGGGGGTGAACGGAATCCGAAGGCGCCGAGGGGCGGACGGGGTGTGGCCCCCCAGGGCGGCGGTGGACGCGTCGCGCGGGTCGGGGCATATCTGCACGCGTGGAGATCCTGCTCTACGCGCTCGGCGCGGTGGCGCTCGTCGTCGGCGTCGCCGGGGTGGTGCTGCCCGCGATCCCCGGCTCGGTGCTGCTCGTGGCCGGCGCCGTGCTGGTGGCCTGGGCCGGTCACTTCGAGCGCGTGTCCGGGTGGACGGTGGCCGCCTGCGGCCTCATCGGCCTGCTGATCTGGGTCGTCGACCTCGCGGCCGGCATCCTCGGCGCGCGGGCGTTCGGCGCGTCGCGCTGGGCGGTCGTCGGCGCCGGCGTCGGGGTGCTCGTCGGGTTGTTCCTCGGGCTCCCGGGGGTCATCCTCGGTCCGGCGGTCGGGGCGATCGTCTTCGAGTACGTGAAGAACCCCGACTTCACCCGGGCGGCGAAGGCGGGGCTCGGCGCCTTCCTCGGGTTCGTGCTCGGGAGCGCGGTGAAGGTGGCGCTCGCGTTCGTGCTCGTGGGCGTCCTCGTCGTCGCGCTCGTGTGGTAGCGGGACCCGCCCCGGACCGACCCGGCGGCCCGGCGGCGCGCCGGGACGCCGTGGATCGATCCTGCTAGTCGCCCACGGTGATGGGCACACCCCGGGACGTCACCGCGCGCCGGGCGAGCGCCGCCGACACGACGTGCGCGCCGGGCGTGGCGGTCCAGCGGAACTCGTGCGGCCAGGGGACGGTCGCGACCGGGACGCCGTCCACGAGGAACACGACCGGCTCGTCCGCCGGGACGACGCGCGCGGCGAGCCGGATGGTCGCCGACTCGCGGGGCGCGTCGGGGTCGAGCAGGTAACGCGCGCCGGCCCGGGGCTCGAGGACCGCGACCGCCGGAGCGACGGCCCAGCGCGGACAGAGGGGGCTCTCCTGCAGCGGCGCCACGGGGAGCCGCTGCGCGCGCGCCCAGCCGGCGTAGCGCTCCGGCAGATCCAGGAGCCGCCGGGAGACCACGAAGCGCGGCGGGCACGAGGCGGTCGCCCTGAGCCCGTTCCGTGCGTCGACGGCGACGGGTCGGTGCCAGGGGCAGGCGTCGGTGGGCTCGGTGCCGGGGAGGAACACCTCGGCGCGCGCGTGCGGGCAGTCCTTCCCCGCGAGCCGTCCGGAGAGCGCGCACACCGTCCGGACCACCGCGCCGGGCGTCGGCGCCGGCGCCATCGCCACGAGGCGGTGCGGCGCTCGGAGCGGCATCGTCGCGTCGAGGATGGCGTGGGCGATGGGCGCGGCGCCGGCCTGCCCGGTCACCGCGTTCATCCTCCGCCGGTCGTGGTTCCCGACCCAGACGGCGACGACCAGCCGGTCCGAGACCGCGATCGCCCACGCGTCGCGGAACCCCTGGCTCGTGCCGGTCTTCACCGCCACGGCGTACGGGTAGTCGAGCGGGCCGCCCGGGGGGAACGTCGGGCGGCGCGCCTCCGGATCCGAGAGGATGTCCGCGACGAGCCGCGCCGCCGCCTCGGGGAGGAGCCGCCGCGGCGCGCCCGCCGGCGCGTCCGCCAGCCGGCGAAGGGGGATCGCCGTCCCGCCGCGCGCGAGGAGGAGGTAGGCCTGCGCGAGCTCCTCGAGGGAGGCGGGCAGCGTGCCGATGGCGATCCCGAGCCCCTGCGGCGCCTTCTCCGCGGCGGCGAGGCCGGCCTTCGCGAGCAGCGCCTGGATCCGGTCGGGGCCGACCTCCGCGGCGAGCCGGAGCGCCGGGATGTTCCGCGAGTTCGCGAGCGCGGGCCGGAGCAGCATCGGGCCGAACCAGGCGTGGTTCGCGTTCTCGGGGAGGAAGGCGCCGCCCTCGGACACGACGTCCAGGGGCGTGTCCTCGAGCTCGGTCGCGGCGGTCGCCCGGCCCGACGCGAGGGCGAGCGCGTACACGAACGGCTTCAGCGCCGAGCCCGGCGAGCGCGGGACGCGGGTGAAGTCGATGGCCCCGCGCGCCTCGGCGTCGAAGTAGTCGGCCGAGCCGACCTGGGCGAGGACCGAGCCGTCCTCGGGGTCGACGACGAGCGCGGCGCCGTTGGAGGCGTCCAGGTCGCGGAGCGCGGCGACCCCGTCCGCCACGGCGCGCGCGGCGATGCGCTGGAGCTCGAGATCCAGCGTGGTGGTCACGACCGCGGCCGCCCTGGCGCTCGCGCCGGCGGCCTCCAGCGCCAGGACGGCGTGCAGCGCGGCGGGGTCGCGCCGCGGCCTCGCGGCGAGGCCGAGGTCGGCGTGCAGCGCCTGCGCGAGCGCGTCGTCGTCGATGACGCCGCGCGCGCGGAGCGTGCGGAGGATCCGGTGGGCGCGCCGGGTGGCGCGGGCGAGGCCGTCGGGATCGTACGGGTCCATCCGGCCGGGCGCCTGCGGCAGCGCGGCGATGAAGGCCGCCTGCGCCCAGGAGAGATCCTCGACCGGCTTCGCGAAGTAGAGGCGGGACGCGCGGGCGACGCCGCGGACGCGGTGCCCGTACGGCGCGAGCGTGAGGTACTGCCGCAGGACGGCGTCGTGGCCGTGCCGCCGGACGAGGAGCAGCGCCTCGATCGCCTCCTTCGCCTTCCGGAGGATGGTGCGGCGCCCCGGCGACTGGAGCCGGGCCGTCTGCATGGCGACGGTCGAGCCGCCCGACACGATCTCGCGCGCGCGGAGGTCCTGCCACGCCGCGCGCGCCAGGGATCGGAGCGATACGCCGGGGTGGTCGAAGAACCGCCGGTCCTCGGTCTCGAGCGTTGCGCGGACGATGCGGTCGGGGAGCACCGCCGGGAGCGGCCACGCGCCGAGGACGTCGCCGTCGCCCGGGAGCTCGGCGAGGAACTCGCCGCGGCGGTCGAGGTAGAGGCGGGAAGGGCGAGGGCGGGCGAGGTCGCCGTGGAGGTCGGTGGTGATCGCGAGCGCGAGCGTTACGGCGAAAGCGACCGCGACCGCGAGGACGACGCGCGGGCGACGACGGGGCGCGGTCGGCGGACGAGAGCGGGACGGGACCCTCTCCCCCGGTGGGGGAGAGGGAAGGACGCTCGCCGCGGGAGTCGCGGTGTCGCTCGCGCCCGCGCGCCACCACCGCCTGAAGCTCCACCACCCCACGCCGCCTATCCCTTCTCGTGCTCTCCGAGCACCACCACCCGCATCCCGTCGCCCCGCCCGCGCACCTCCTGCCGGTACATCATCTCCGCCCACGGCGCGGGGTGGACGAACGACCCCTCGCTCGCGGCGCGGACGCGGAAGTGGAACGCGTGCGCCCCCTTCGGCATCGACGTGAAGTAGTACCGGACCTCGCCGTCGAGCCGCTGCACGTACGCGGGCTGCAGCGTGTCCGCCTCCGAGGGCCGCGCGAGCGGGCCCGCGTTGGCGAGCGCCGGGTTCAGGGGCTCGAGCCCGGCGGCGAAGGGGACGACCAGCGCGACGTGGGTCCGGTCCTCCGAGGACTCCAGGCGGACGTGCAGCTCCAGCACGTCGCCCTGCCGCACCTTGCGGACCTCGCCGGCCTGGTCGGGGCGCGGCGGCTCGACGGTCCCGTCGTCGCGCACCGCGGACCACGACCGCGTGACGACGAAGCCCTGCCGGAGCGCCTTCACCTCCGCGCCCTGCGTCGCCGGGAGGTACGCGTACGCGACGCGCACGCCGAGCGGCGCGCCCCTCACCACGCCCTCGAGCGGCGCCTCGGAGCGCCGCGACCACCGCGCGACCTTGCGGCTTCCGTCGACGGAGAGCTCCGGCCCGCCGGCGAGCGCCAGCGTGCCCGCGGGGAGGTCGCCGCGCGGGACGGCGAGGTACGCGGAGAGCGCCTCGAGGCCGCGCCGCGTCGCGTGCGTGTCGCCGAAGCCGCGGCCGGGCTCGGCGCGCGCGAGCAGCGCGTCCCGGAGCAGGTCCTGCTGCGGGTTCCTCGGGTCGAGGGCGAGGAGCCCCGCGAACACCGCAGCGAGGGATCCGGTCGGAGAGCCGAGCCAGCCATGCTCCCAGCGCGGGCGGTCCCGCCCGACGCCCTCGACGTACCTCTTCCCGTCGCGGAGCTTCACCGTCACGGTGTTCCAGAGGTCCTGCCGGACCACGTCGAGGTTCGCCTGGAACAGGTCCGGCCGGCGCGCCATCGCCAGGCCGAGGTCGGCGAGGCTCGTCGCGCCCATCTCGCCGCGGCGCTGGAAGAGGTCCGCGAGGTAGTGCGCGTCGAGCTGGCCCACGCGGGCGAGGGCGCGGATCGCGGCGGTCTGCTGGTCGAAGCGGTAGCCCGCGAGGAACGGGTAGTCGCTGCGGAGGACGCGCCGCAGCGCCTCGATCGCGCGCCCCTCGACCTTCGCGTCGACCGGGACGCCCGCGGCGCGGAGCGCGCCGAGGAGCTCGACCACCTGGGCGGTCAGCGCGACGTCCCCCTTGTTCCCGGGCCAGTACGCGAGGAGCCCCTCGCCGTCCTGGTGCAGCGCGAGGTCGGCCGCGAACCGCCGCGCCTCGTCGAGCGCGCGCCTCCCGTACAGGTCGCCCACGCCGAGGTCGCGGAGCGTCCCCGCGAGCGCGACCTCCCCGTGGAGCTTCGAGGCGCGCTGCTCGAGGCAGAGGTGCGGGTAGGCGTCGAGGTACTCGAGCCCGGAGATCACCTCGAGAGCGCCGGGGACCGTCGTGACGGTCACGTCCTCCGTCGCCGACCCGGGGCGCGGCGCCTCGGGGAACGGCCGCAGCTTCACCGGCCCGGTCGCGACGCGATCGAGGGCCACGAACCGCTCGACCGGGCGGTCGGGGAGCACGGGCAGCTTCACCTCGAACGCGTCGCCCGCGCCGTCGCTCCGGCGCGTGACGCCCACCTTCACCACGAGCTCCGACCCGGCGCCGGCCGCGCCCACCCGCGCCGGCGCGAGGGCCGAGACCGGCGCCGCGAGCCCGAGCTTCACCGGCAGCCTCGCGCGGGGCGCGTCCACGGGCCCGGCGAGCTCGACGTCCACGTCGGCGGGGCCCTCCTGCCCCTCGATCATCCGGGCCACCGCGCCCGGCCAGAAGCGGTCGCCCTCGCGCACGAGCCGCGGGAGCTGCGGCTGCACCAGCACGGGGAGGCGGACGTGCAGCGTCGACTGGAACAGGCCGAACCGCGCGAGCCCGCTCGCCGCCACCGCCCGGACGCGGAAGTCCGTGAGGTCGTCGGAGAGGGTCACCGGCACGACGAGCCGTCCCGACGCGGGCACCTCGAGCCGCGCCTGCCAGTAGGGCACCGTCTGGAAGTTCTTCCGGACGGTGCGCGGCGCGCGCCCGCTCCCCGCCTCCTCCGCGTCCCCGCCGTCGCCGCCCGGCTCCTCCTCCTCGAGGATCCGCCCGAGCACGAGGTTCCGGGTGTCGCGCACGCTCGTGCTGCGCGCGTTCCGCTCGATGAAGCGCGAGAGCGGATCGAGCGGGCCTTCCTTCGCGAGCGAGAGGACCGCCTCGTCCACGAGCCAGAGCGCGACCTCGCCCGCGAGCGGCCGTCCCGCCTCGTCGGCGAGCGTGACCACGAGCTCGGTCCGCGCGCCGGGCCGGACCGAGACCGGGTGCTCCACCTTCACGACCACCCGGTTCCGGACCGGCTCGACCTCGACGTCCAGGCTCGCCGCCACCGTCTGGGGCCGGTACCGCGCGTCGTCGTCCTTCCCCTCGCCGAGGCGGCCGCGGAAGAGCACCACGTGCACCGGCAGGTTCGGGACGTGGCGCGGCTCGATGCGGACCTCGGCGACCGCCTTGCCGCCCTCCACGTCGAGCCAGCGGTAGACGTTGCCCGCGGGCTCCTCGACGACGACGAGCGCGCGCGCCCGCTGGTACGGGCTCTCCACGACGAGCCGCGCGACGTCGCCCGGGGCGTAGCTCTTCTTCTCCGGGACGACCGTGAAGACGCCCTCGCGCGGCTTCTGCCACGCGACGGGGCCGGGGCCGCCCGCGTACAGGTCCGCGGACAGCGTCTGGACGCGGCCGAGCCGGTCCTTTCCGGTGAGCTCCACGACGTACACGCCGGCCTCGGAGATGGCGAACGGGACCGACACGGGCTCGTCGCCGGTGCGGATCACCTTCTCGCCGAGCTTCCGGTCCTCCTGCTCGGTGACGTACTTCGCCTCGCCGGTGGCGAAGGCGGTCTCGCGGAGCGTCGAGTGCCAGACCCGCCGGAACAGCCGGACCGTCACCTCCTGGCCCTTCACGACCTTGTCGTCCGGCCCGACGGCGAGGATCCGCGGCGCGATCTCCCGCGCCTTCGGCAGGTAGCGGTCGAGCTTCATCCCGAGCACGAACGGCGGGAGCGCGCGGACCTCGTAGGTGCCCGAGACCTCCTGCTCGTCGGGGCCGGTGACGGTCGCCTCGAAACGGTAGATCCGGGGTGAGCCGTCCACGTCCAGGGCCGGGTTCACCTTCATCTCGTCGGCGCCCTGGGCGTCGAGCGCGGCGTCGCGCCGGAACGCGGCCGGCGGGCGCGCCTGGCCGGGCCTCGCGAACTGCGCGGAGGAGGCGAAGAGGAACCCCTCGCGCCCCTTCGGCACGTGGTGGGTGGCCCGCTGCGTGACGGACCAGCGGATCTTCTGGCCCGAGGCGACGCCGCCCGCGTAGTAGCGCGCGACGGCCTTCACCGAGAGCGGGCGATCGAGGCCCGCCACCGCGGGCCCGGAGAGCTGCACCTCGAAGGTCGGGATCCGGTACGCCTCGATCCGGAACCGTCGCTCGCCGACCGTCTCGCCGGTCTTGCGGTGGAACACGATCGCGACGTACTCGCCGGTGGCGGGGTCCTTCTCCGCGAGATCCGCCGAGAAGCCGCCGAGCGGCGAGAGGGCGAGCGGGAGCGGGAGGCTCTTCCCGTCGGGGCCCTCGATCTTGAGGCCGAACAGGGCCGCGTCGCCGGGGCCGACGAGCTCTCCGCCCTTCTTCTGCCGCACGAAGCCGGCCACGTGCACCGTCTCGCCCGGGCGGTAGATCGGCCGCTCGGTGAAGACGAACGCGAAGGTCCGGTCGTTCCGCGGCGCCGGGGGCTCGGTCGTGAGCCACGCGAGCCAGCCGCCCGACATGGACCAGTGGTTCGCCGCGAACCTCGGCGGGGGCTCGGAGGGATCGAGCACGAGCACGTCCTCGCCCTTCGCGACGGAGACCCGCAGCACCCGCACCCAGTCGGCGAGGCGGCCGATCACGGCGCGGCCGTCGCCGTCGGTCACGACGTCGACCACCGCGGGCCGCTCCTCGTGCTCGACGTGGCCGTCCTTGCGCGTGACCTTCTCCACGCGCCGGCCCTCGACCCGCACGCGCGCGCCGCCGACCGGCTCGCCGCGATCGAGCGTCGAGACGAACACCGCCGCGCGGTCCCGCTCCTCCACCGCGGTGAGCGTGAGGTTCGTCACCTGGACGCGCACCCAGCTCCGCCGCGCCGGGCCGGCGAGCCGGCGGAGGCCGACGAGGTACGTGCCGGGCCGGCCCTTCCCGACCGCCGGATCGAGGAGGGCGCCCACGTCGAGGCCGAACCGCGTCGCGCCCGCGCGCTTGTCGAGCGGCAGCGCGACGACCTTCGACACGAGCGGCGAGCCGAGGAGGCGGAGGTGGCGCGCGAGCGCGGAGTCGTCGCGGTCGCCGAGGCCCGGCGCCGCAGGCTCCTCGCCGGGGAACGGCGGCGGCTGGTCCTCGTCGACCGTCACGCCTCCCTGCGGGAACGGCCAGAGCCCGGTGAACCAGGGGTCGACGCGGTGGATCCGCACGTCGGCGCGCGCGTCGCCGTAGCCCTGGAGCGGCAGCATCCGGGGGCCGTTCGCCTCCAGGATCGCCGTGCCCTGGCTCCAGCGGAGGAACGGGCTCCGCGCGCCGCGGTAGAAGAAGAGCGTCATCCCGCCGGGATCGCGCAGCGCGCGGCCGGCGTCGTCCACCACCGGCGCGCCGTCGATCCGCATCCGGTAGAGGACGTCGGCGAGGAAGCGGCCCCTGAGCTGGACCCGGGCGCCCTGCACCTCGAAGCCGAGGTCGGGGACGGCGGGGTCGAGCCGGACGAGCCGCTTCAGGGCAGACAGCGTGAGGCCGGCCACGGGCGCGGAGAAGATCAGCTCCGGGCGCTCGCCGCGCTCGCCGCAGGAGAGCGCGAGATCGCGCGGCGCGCCGGCGCCCGGGAGCGCCTGCGCCTCGGCGTCGCCGCAGCGCACCTTCGCGAGGTGGAACGGCGCCTGCGTGGAGAGCTTGCCGGTCCACAGCACGCTGCCCTCGTCGCCGAGGGCCAGCGCGACCCGCACGACGAGCTGGCGCCCCTCCGGCACCTCCTCGTCGAGGGTCACGGCGTACGCGGCCGGATCCCGCTGCGCGCCGCGGGGGAGCGGCGCGAGCGCGAACCGGGAGACCTTCACCGGGCGCGCGTCGCCATGGCCGGGCAGCTCCCGCAGCTCGAGCGAGAGCATCTTCCGGAGCGACGGGACGGGGAGCGCCTGCGGGAAGGTGATCGTGAAGCTCCGGAACGGCCGCAGGTCCTCGGAGCCGTCCGCCGGCGCGAGCGCGGACGGCGGCGACATCATCGTCGTGAGGATCTTCTTCCCGTCGCGGGTCTCGACGGCGAAGCGGGCGAGGGCGGGCCAGGGCTCCGCCGGCCGGAACTGGAGCGTGCGGCGATCGAGCCAGGTCCACGCGCCCGGCCACGCGGGGGCGATCGCGAGGCGCTTCGCGCCGTCGTCGGCGTCCCCGCGCCCCGGCCCCTCGTCGGAGTCGAGGTACGCGGTGATGGGGTCGTAGCCGCGGAGGAACTGCTCCGGGAGGAGCCTCGCGCGCTCGGGCCGCTGCCCGAGGTCGGCGGGGTCGTAGGCGCGGGCGGGGGCGGCGATCGCGAGGCAGGCGACCGCGGCGATGGCGAGCACGGGGCTGATCACGGTCTTCACGGCAACTCTCCGATCCGCTGGAACAGGTCGCGGAGCACGTCCTCGGGAACGCCGGTCTCGGCGCCGGCGAGGCCGAGCAGCACCGGCCGGAAGCGCGCCGGTGGCGCGCCCGGCGGGGCGCGGACCGCGAGCAGGTAGCTGCCCTTCTCGAGGGCGAGGAGCGCCTGGCAGCCCTCGCCGAGCGCGCGGTCCGCCGCGTCGGTGACGGTGCACGCGAGCGTCTCGGCCTCCTCCCGCACGCCGAGCCCGACCTTGCCGCTCGACGCGACGGTGAAGCGGAACACGCGGGCCTCGCCGGGGCCGATCCACGTCTCCGGTCCGACGCCCTCGGCGAGGGGGAGGACGGGCTCGGTCGTGACGGCGAGCGCCCCCGCGAGCGGCCGGCCGGCGAAGGCGCGGACCCTGAGCCGGTGCGTGCCGGCGGGCAGGACGCGATCCAGGCGGCAGCCGTCCCCGAGCCCCTCGACGACGGGCGCCGCGGCGGCGGGGGCGAGCACGCAGACGCCGCCGTCGGCGCGGACGTGGACGGCGGCCTCGGCCCCGAGCGCGACAGCCACGTCGACCGCGGCGCCCTCGAGCCGGACGGCCTGGCCCGGCGCGACGGGAGACGGCGAGGACGGGAGCGGACCGCCGGCGGCGGCGAGCGCGTCGCCCGCGCCGCCCACGACCGCGCGGAGCGGGCCGCCGCCGTGCTCGATCGTGACGAGGGCGCCCACGCCGGGCGCGAGCGTGGCGGTGCACGAGCCGCTCCGGCCGCCGTCGTCCTGCGCGATCGTGCAGCGGAGCCCGCCGTCGATCCGGATCCGGCGCTCCACGGTCGCCGGCGGGACGCGCAGGACGCGCACGCCGGGGAGCGGCGCCACCTCCTCCAGGAGACCCGCGAGCACGGCCGGCGGCGGCGGAGCGGCGAGCCGCGTCACCTCCGCCTCGACGCGCCGCTCGCCGGGCGCGACCACGACGAGCTCGGCGCGCGACGCGGTGGTGAGCACGCAGCGCGCGAGCGTGCCGGCGGGGCCGCAGAGATCCCGCGCCGCGCCGTCGGCGAGGAGCACCGCCCACGCCTCCGGCGGCAGCAGGAGCTCGGCCCGCACCGGACCCTCCGGCAGCGCCAGGCGCCGCACGCCGCCCGTGCCCTCCAGCCGGTGCCGCCCGGGCGCGAGCGGGACGGCGTCGGGGAGCGGGATCGCCGCGCGCCACAGCCGCGCCTCGACCGGCGCGCCCGCCCGGAGCGCGAGGACCGCTCCCTGCGCCAGCCCTGCGGCGGCGAAGCACGACCCCGGACCGACCGTGAAGATGCCGGCGACCTCCTTCGGATCGCGGGCGTCGAGCCGGCACGCCGGGACGGAGGGCTCGCCCGGCGGGACCGATACGGCGGCGACGTGGAGCGCCGCGCCGCGCGAGACCTGACGCTGCAGCCACGGGCCGCGGCCGAGGGCGACGGTCGCCTCGGAGCCCTTCTCCACGTCGGCGGTCTGCTCCTCGAGGGCGACCTTCACGTAGCCGAGCCCGGCGAGGACGATCGGCCCCTCGTCGAGCGAGACCTCCGGGCCGCAGGGCGCGAGCGCGCCCGCGGCGCTGCCCGCGAGGCAGAGGACGCCCTCGCCGGTGCGGTACCGGCCCGGCCGCTCCACGCGGGCGCGCGCCGCCTGCGCGGCGCCCACCTTCCCGCCCTCGAGCGCGGCCACGGGCCGCGCGCGGACGTGCCCGACGGCGGCGGCGGGCCGGTCGAGGGTCCAGGCGCGGAGGCGGAGCGGCCGGCCGGCGGGCGCGAGGATGGCGCGGCAGGGCGCCGGCGCGCCCGCCCGGAACAGGACGCGTCCGGTCTCGTCCTCGATCGCGCAGGACACGGGACCATCCAGCGCGACGTCGAGGACGGCGTCGCCCGCGGGGGCGGGCAGCGCGGCCGCGAGCACGCCCGGCCCGACGGAGTACGAGGTGCCTTCCGCGAGCGCGCCCGCCTCGACCGGAGCGGGCTCCTCGAGCACGACGCGGGTGGTGCCGCTGGTCCGGGTCTCGCTCTCGATCACCAGGAGGTGGTCGCCCCGCGCGACAGGCTCGGCGAAGCCGCAGTTCCAGTCCTCGCCGACCTCCGACGACTCGGCGACGACCCGGCCCCCGCCGTCCAGGAGCCGGCAGCGGACGTCGGCGTCGCCGCGCGTCCGGAGCCGGAGCGTGCCGTCGGCCGGCACGCGGACCGCGAGGCGCGCGGGGACCTTCACGTCGCGCGCCATCCCGGGCGCGAGCACGTCCGACGTGAGCTGGACCTCGTACGCGATGGCCACGTCGCCGCGCGCGTGCTCCGCGACGAGCTGGTAACGCCCCGGCGCGAGATGGATCCGGAAGCCCTCGGGCCCGCGTGGGGTCGAGGTCCGGCTCGCCGCGCGAGCGCTCTCCGTGCGCGAGGTCGCGGTGTCCGGAAGAGCTCCCCCTCCCCCGCGCGAGCGGGGGAAGAGGGCCGGGGTGAGGGGGGCCGCCGCGTCGCCGACGGCGTCTCCGGTCTCGTCCTCCGCCGTGCCCTCTTGCTCCGCGTCGTCCGTCTCGTGCTCCGCCTCGCCCTCCGCAGCTTCCGGCGCGTCCGGGATCGCCGCCGGCGTGGCGCTCTCCGCGGGCGGCACGATGGCGAACGGGTCCACCTCCCCGTCGCGGTAGAGCCGGCCCATCATCTCGTTCGTGAGGAGGATCGAGACGTCCATCTCGGCGGGCACGTCGAACCTGAGCTCGTCCCGGCCTGCCTTCCCGAGCTCGACCGCGTAGCGGGTCCAGAAGGCGAGCGTGTGCGGGGTCTCGCCGCGGAGCACCTCGGGGGGCCGCGCTCGCACGATCGCGGTGCGGCGGCGGCTCTCCACCGAGAGCGGGAGCTGCGCGAGGACGACCTCGCCCGCGGGCAGGTCGAGCGTCACGCGGCACGGGCCAGGGACCGGCGCGAGCGGCCACCCGGTCGCGTCCTCCACCCGGCAGCGCAGCTCCGCGCCCGGCGCCGCGGTGGAGAGCTCGAACGCGCCCGCCGCCGGCGCCGCCAGGCGGGCGCGCACGAGCTCGCCCGCGGGCACGCGATGGAAGAGCTCGCCGTCCGCGGCGACGCGGGCGAGGTCGCGCGCCGTCCGCCGGCCGAGGACCACCGTCGCGCGCCCGTGGCTCGGCGCCTCGGCACGCACGGAGACCAGGTAGCGGCCGGGGCGGAGCCACGCCGAGACGAGGCAGTTCCGGCCGCGGCCGCCCGCGACGTCCTCGGCGAGCCGGGCGAGCGCAGGCGTCCGGAGCGCGCAGCGTGTCCGGAGCAGCCCCTCCGTGCCGACGTCGTAGAGACCGGCCTCGACGACGTCGAAGACGAAGGCGTGGTCCTCCCCGGGGCCGAGGTCGAGGCGCGCCGGCCGCTCGAGCGCGAGCGTCGCGAGCTCGGCGGGCGCGGGCGTCCAGGGCCGGGGCGCCGCCGGGGGCGGCAGCGTCTCGACGGGGCGGCCGATCCAGGCGGCGAGCGGAGCCTCCGGCCTCGCCGTGATCGACAGCTCGTCCGAACCGCTCGCCTGGAGCCAGCAGGCGCCGTCGCGCCACGTCCCCGCGCCGCCCCGCGCGAGCCAGCAGCCCGCGGGGCTGCCGCCGGGCGTGGCGACGCGGATCGGTCCGCGCGCGTCCACCGGGAGCGTCAGCGTCTCGCCGGCGTGGACCTCGACCGGCAGCGCCCGCTCGAGCGCGAGCGGCAGCCGCCGCGCGACGAGGCCGCGGGCGAACGCGCCGCCCGTCCGGCTCGAGAGGAGCGCGTAGCGCTGACCCGTCGCGACCGCGACGCGCATCGCGCAGCCCGCGCGCGCCGGTGCCTCGCGGATCGGCGCGCCCCTCGGGGCGATCGCGACCTCCTCGATGCCGTCCCGGCCGCCGCGAAGCCGCAGCTCGTAGATGCCTGGCGCGAGCCGCCGCTGGAGCGCGCAGGCCTTCGGCGCGCCGTCGAGCCGCTCGCCCTCGCCGGAGACGCGGTAGAGCTCGCAGGTGGCGCGCTGCGCCGAGATCGCGTACTCGCCCGGCGCGACGACCTCGAACCAGAGCGACGCCTCGCGCGCGTAGTTGAACGCGCGGCGCCAGCCGTGCGTCGCCGCGACGCGCGGGACGTCCCACGCGACGATCTCGCGCGGGCCGCCGCTCTCGGGCTGCCGCTCGAGCGCGCAGCCGAGCGGGGCGGCGTCGCGGTCGGCGGGGACGTCGTGCACGCCGACGAGCCACTCGCCCGCGGCGAGCGGCTCGAGCGCGACGCGGCGCTCCGGCCCGCGGTACTCCCCGTCCACCATCCGCGGCGAGGCGCCGAGCGGCGCCCAGCGCACCTCCGCCTCCGCGCCAGGCGGCCCGCGGACGACGAGCACGTGGCCCTCGCCGTCGCCGCTCCAGGCGCCGCACTCGGGCACCAGCGCCTTCGGCGACACCTCGCAGCCGCCCTCCTGCTCGCCCATCCGCGAGCCCTCCGGGCCGAGGGGGTGGAGGCTCAGCCGCGCAGGCCCCGGCCCTGGCGCGGTCACGGTCAGCACCGCGCCGAGCCGGCCCGCGCCGAGGGCGAACGCCGCGGCCCCGCTCGGCGGGAGCCTCACGCGCACGGCGCGGTCGGCCGGCGCCGGGAGGCCGTACTGCACCGCGAGGCGCGCGTGCTCCTCGCCGCGGGTGAAGCGGAGCGCGCCCGTGCCGTAGGCGGTGAGGAGGTAGTCGCCGGCCTCGAGGACGCCCTCGAGCCACCACTCGTGGATGGGCTGGCCCGGGAGCGGCTCGACGGTCGAGTGGAGCGGCTCGAGCGGCTCGCGCCAGGCGCCGCCGCGCCAGAGGTGCACGGCGCCCGCGGTGCGGCCGGCGACGCGCACCGTCACCGGCGCGCGGCGATCGAGGTGGATCCACCACGAGGCCTGCTTTCCGTCCGGCAGCTCCGCCTCGACCGGTGCGCCGGGCTCGAGCCGCGCCGGCGGCGTGTTGACGTCCGCGAAGAGCGCCGCCTGGACGGCGACCTCGCCCTGGCCCTTCTCGCGCGAGTCGAGCAGCAGCCGGTACGGGCCGGCGTCGAGGAGGAGGTCCTGCGCACAGTCGGTCCGCCCCGCCGCGCCGGACGCGGCGAACGGGCCGCGCAGCTGGTCGACGACCGTGCACGCGGTCCCGCCGCCGCCCGACGTCGCGAGCCGGACCATGCCCGGCCGCTCCACGGTGAGCGTCGCGGTCTGCCGGCCATGGGCCGGGACCCGGGCTGGACTCACCGCCGCGGCAGGGAGGAAGGCCGCGAGCAGGACGGCGAGGTGCAGCATGGAGTTCCCCCTGGCGGCGCGTCGCCGCGTGGCTCGAACCGAAGAAAGAGCAAGCCGCGCGCCAGCGTCGTCGCCGCACGGCGGCGCGGGCGGCGGGCGCGGCGTGTCCGGGCGCACACGGCGGCGTGTCCCGCAGGCTGCAGGGGCACCTTAGGCGAGGGCCCGGACGGGCGGCGTGACTGGGGTCACTTCGAGACGAGCGACGGCCGGTGACGCGCATCGTGCCCCGTGCCCGTGCACCCCGAGTCTCTCCGCACCCGCCAGCGGGCAAGGGCGCCGGGTTCGCGCTCGGGTCCGCGTTCGCGTGTCGGCGGCCGCCGTGGCCGCGCACCGTCGCGCGCCGCCGTTTGCCGCGCCCCATGCACCACCTCGCCGGTGCCGCTAGATTTCCGCCCGCACCCGGATGCCTGCCGCCCTGCGCTGCGCCCTCGGCGCGCTCCTCCTCGCCGCGGCGCCCGCGCGTGCGGCCCTGCCCGATGCGCCGCTGGGGGTCGCCACGCCCGGTCCGTTCCGCGCGCTCTTCCTCGACATGCCGCTCGCCGACGCGCGCGCGCCTGCCGCGATCGCGCTCGACGTGCGCTGGTGGCTCGCGAACGACTGGTCGAAGCCGACGGTGCTCGTCCGCGGCGGCCGCACGGTGTCGATCCAGGACGACCTGCAGGTCGACACGCTCCAGGTGTCGCTCACGGTCCCGTGGCGCCGCCTGGTCGACGCCGCGTTCGCGCGGCGGCTCTCGACGACGCTCGAGGCCCGCGCGTTCGTGGAGTGGGGCGGCTGGACCGATCGACCCATCGAGAGCTGGCACGGCCTCGTCGGGTCCTGGAACTTCGAGCGCCAGCTGTACCCGCGCGACCAGGTGAACCTCCACCTTTCCGAGGAGGGCGGCCACACGATCGGAGACGTCCACTCCGATCGTCTCGCCCTGGCCGACCTCGTCCTCCGCACGCAGCTCGAGCTCGCGAGCACCGGCGCGGATCCGGCGCAGCCGGCGCTCCCGCCGCGCGGCGCGCTGGCGCTGCGGCTCGACGTGAAGCTCCCGACCGGCGCGCGCGGCCGGTTCGCCGGGTCCGGCACCGCCGACGCGGGGCTCGGCCTCGCGGCGTCGGGGCGGACCGGACGGTTGACGGTGCACGCGCTCGCGTCCGTCCGGGTGGTCGGCGGGCTGCCGGGGAGCTTCGCCCTCCAGCCGCGCCGGGTGCAGGGCGGGTTCGACCTGTCGTTGGTGCTGCGCGTCGGCGGCGGCGTCGCGCTCGTCCTGGAGGATCGGCTGTCGAGCCCGCTCATGGAGGCCGGCTGGAAGCTCGCGCCGGACGAGACGGAGCCGGAGGCGACGGTCTGGTACTCGCTGTTTCGCGTGCACAACCAGGTGAGCGGGGGCATCCGCGTGGGGGAGCTGACCGCGTTTTTCTCCGAGGACTTCACGCCGGGTCAACGGCTCCCGGACGATCCCGGCCCGCGCTGGTTCTACGACTCGAACGCGCCGGACGTCGTCTTCGGTCTCGCCTGGGCGCGGGGGTTCTGAGGGGCGCGGCCGGAGGTGCGTCACCGCCCCCGCGCGCGGTCCCAGTCCTCCGGCGTGTCCACGTCGAGCTCCCCGCCCTCGAGCGGCACCGCGCAGACGCGCGCCGGATCCCTCTCGACGACGCCGCGCGCGCCGCGATCGCCCTCGAGCGCGAGCAGCTCGGGGAAGACCGCCGCCGCGAACAGGGCCGGCACCCCGAGCGCGCCGGAGTACGACGACGCGGCGACGAGCTTCCCGGCCTGCCGCTGGGCCTCGACGAGCGCCTCGACGTGCTCCGCCGAGACCCGCGGCTGATCGCAGGCGAGCACCACCACGCCCGCCGCGTCGGGCGCGCACTCCGTGAGCCGCGCGAGGCCGCGCCGCAGCGAGCTCGCCATCCCCGTCTCGTACTGCGGGTTCGCCACCGTCGCGACCGGCAGACCGGCGAGCGCGCCGCGGACCTCGTCCGCGTGATCACCGACGACGACCACGACGGGCCAGAGCCCCGCCTCGACCGCCGCCCGCGCCGCGCGCCGGACGAGCGCCTCCCCCTCGAGCACGAGGAGCTGCTTCGGCGTCCCGAGCCGGACCGAGCGCCCCGCGGCCAGCACGACGCCGCCGATGCAGCCGTCGCACGGACTCGTCACGCGCCGCCCCCGCTCCTCGGCGCGGACGCGCCGGGGTCCGCCGCCGCGAGCGCCTCGCCCGCCGCCGCGAAGCAGGCGCGCCCGGGCCGGCACGCGCCGGGCTCGGCGAGCGCGTCGTCCGGTCCGGCCGGCTCCATCGTGCGGAGACACCAGTAACCCTCGACCGTCGAAGCCCCGGCGAGCCACTCCGCGCCCTCCGCCGTCCGGCCGTACGCGGAGCGCGACCGCAGCCACCGGCAGACCTCCGCGCGCGCCGCGGCGCTCACGCGGCGCTCCCCGCGGCGGCGAGGATCGCCCGCCGGAGCGCCGCCTCGAGCACCGCCACCTTGTAGCGGTTCTCGGAGAGCGGCCGCGCCTTCGCGAGCGCCGCCCGGGCGGCGTCCGCCGCGGCCGCGGCGTCCACGCGCCGGCCCTCGAGCGCGCCCTCCGCCTCGCGCGCGCGCCACGGCACCGGCGCCGCCGCGCCGAGGACGAGCGTCGCCCGCCGGCAGATCGCGCCGTCGAGGGCGAGGACCGCCGCGGCGCTGGCGATGGGCCAGTCCGCCGAGTCGCGCTCGCCGATCTTCACGTACGCGCCGCGCACCCCCGGCGCGGGGGCGGGGAGACGGATCCCCACGAGGAGCTCGTCCGGCGCGACCCGGTGCTCGCGCGTCACGTCCTCGTCCGGCAGGACGTAGAGGGCCTCGAGCGCCAGGCGCCGCGCGCGGCTGCGGCTCCGGACGTCCACCTCCGCGCCGTGCGCCACGAGCGCCGTCGCGAGGTCGCTCGGGTGCACGATTGCGCACAGGTCGTTCGCGAACACCGCGTGGTACTGGTTCCGCCCCTCGAGCGCGAAGCAGGTGTCGCCGCCCTTGCGGCGGCACGGGAAGTCCGCCTGCCGGAAGTACCAGCACCGGGGCCGCTGCAGCAGGTTCCCGCCGACCGTCGCCTGGTTCCGGACGTTGGGCGTCGCCGCGCGGCGCGCCGCCTCGGCGACGGCGGGGAAGCGCTGGACCACGAGCGGGTGGTCCGCGAGCCGGGCGAGGGTGACGAGCGGGCCGAGCTCGAGCCCGCCGCCCGCGTCGCGGACGCCGTCGAGGGCGGGGATGCGCCTCAGGTTCACGAGCCGCGCGGGCGCGTCCAGCCGCTCCTTCAGGCGATCCGAGAGATCCACGCCGCCGGCCTTCGCGACGGCGCCGGGGCGGAGCTGCGCGAGCGCGTCCTCGATGGTCGGCGGATCGCTCCACTCGAACGAGCGCATGATCAGCCCCTCCGGGTCGCGAGGGCGGCGAGCACCCGCGCCGGGGTGATGGGGAGGTCACGGACCCTCACGCCCACGGCGTTGTGGACGGCGTTCGCGATCGCCGCCGCGGTGGCGATGTTGGCGGGCTCGCCGATGCCGGTGGCGTCGGTCGCGCTCCGGCCGCGGTACTCCTCGAGGAGCACGACCTCGATGCGCGGCGTCTCTCTCGCGCCCGCGAGCTTGTACTGCTCCAGGTTGGGATTCACCATGCGTCCGGTGGCGCGGTCCAGGATGCGGTCCTCGAGGAGCGCCCAGGAGAGGCCGTGCAGGATCCCGCCGTTCACCTGGCTCTCCACGGCCAGCGGGTTCACCGGCCGGCCGCAGTCGTGGACGGCGACGATCCGCTCGACCCGGACGATCCCGGTCTCCACGTCGACGGCGACCTCCGCGAACTGGACGCCGCCCATGGCGCCCCGCGGACCGCCGCCATGCCCGTAGTTGTCCTTCCGCTCCCGCCGGACCCGGATGTCCTTCCCGAGCGCGGCCGCCTCGCGGAAGGTGATCCTCCGCGCCGGGTCCGCAGCGACGACGGCGGCGCCGTCCCGGAGCGTGAGCGCGTCCGGCGCGACCCCGAGCCGCCGCGCCGCCCGGGTGCGCAGGAGGAGCCCCGCCTCGTGCGCCGCGGCCCGCGCGACGGGCGTGATCGTGCCCGTCACGTTCGACCCTCCGGAGCCGGGGCCGGGCGGGAGGGCGGAGTCGCCGATCCGGACCGCCACGTCCTCGAGCCGGAGCCCGAGCTCCTCGGCGACCACCTGCGCGAGCACGGTCCGCGTGCCGGTGCCGATGTCCTGCGTCGCCGAGCGGACCTCGACCGCGCCGCTCCGCGCGATCACGACCTCGCACTCCGCGCCGACGAACACGATGTGCGGCCAGATCGCCTGCGCGAACCCGAGCCCGCGCTTCACCGGGCCCGGCTCAGCGCCGGGCGGGTGCCGCCGCCGCGCCCAGTCGACCTTCTCCGCGCCGACCCGGCGCTCGACCTTCCGCGCCCGCGCCCCGGAGAGCTCGACGGTGTCGATCCGGTCGCGCAGGGCGAGCGGGTCCATCCCGAGCCGGTCGGCGAGCTCGTCGAGGAGCCCCTCGAGCGCGAAGATCCCCTGGGGCATGCCCGGCGCGCGGAACGCCGCGCCCGGCCCGGCGTTCACGAAGACGTCCGCCTGCGACCCCGAGAAGCTCGGGCACGCGTACATCCGCTCGGCGCAGAAGCCGACCCCGGCGCCGGTGCCGACGCCGGCCGTGCCGACCGCCTCGAGCGCGACGGCGGTGAGGGCGCCGTCGCGCTTCGCGCCGATCCGGAGCTTCTGCCGGGTCGCCGGTCGGTTCCCGACGGACGTGTGCTCCTCGCGGCGGTCGAGCACGAGCCGGACCGGCCGGCCCGCCTTCCGGGAGAGGGCCGCGGCGAGGATCCCGTAGTGCCCCGCGCCGAACTTCGCGCCGAACCCGCCGCCCATGAAGTCGGTGACGACCCGGACCTTCCCCGGCGGGAGCGAGAACCACTCCGCGAGATCGTCGCGCACGCCCACCACGCCCTGGGTGGACGCGTAGACCACGAGGCCGTCCGGCTGCCAGTCGGCGACGACGCCGTGGGTCTCCAGCGCGGAGTGGGTCTGCACCTGCGTCGTGAACGCCGCCTCGACGACGACGTCTGCCTCGGCGAACCCCTTCTCCACGTCGCCGCGGGACGCCTTCACCGGGCCGCGCAGGTTCCCGCGCTGCGGGAGCCCCTCCTTCGAGCCGCCGCCGCCGGCGCTGCCCTCCTGGTCCACCGGCCCGGGATAGACGAGCGGCGCGTCGGGCCGGAGCGCCTCGTCGAGATCGACCGTGAACGGGAGCGGCTCGTACTCGACGCGGACGAGGCGGACCGCCTCGTCCGCGATCTCCGGCGAGGTCGCCGCGATCGCACCGAGCGGCTGGCCCACGTAGCGGACCGTGGGGAAGCGGCCGCCCGCCTCCACCGATGCGTCGCGGAGCACGGGGCCGTCGACGGGCTTCCCGAGGAGGTGGACGGCGCGGACGCCGGGGAGCCGCTCGGCCGCGGAGGTGTCGATCCCGCGGATCCGGGCGTGCGGGACCGTCGAGACGATCCGGCGCGCGTGGAGGAGCCCGCGGAGGCGGACGTCGCTCGTGTAGCGCGCCTGACCCGTCACCTTGGCGCGCCCGTCGAGCCGGCGCGTGCGCTTGCCGACCACGCGGAGGTCGGCGTTCGCCGGCCAGGGCGGCGGCTCGCCCGCGGGCAGGTCGCGCTCCTCGGGGTGCAGATCCTCGCCCGCGATGCCGATGGGGAAGGTGGCGCGGGTCGCGCCCGCGCCGTCGTCGGGAGACGCCATGCTCGCCTCACTTCCGCGTGAGCCCCTGGCCCGCGGCGGCGAGGACCGCCTCGAAGACCTTGGGGTAAGTGCCGCAGCGGCAGGCGTTGCCCGCCACCGCCGCCTTCACGTCGTCGAGGGTGGGGGAAGGGTTGTGCGCGAGCAGGGCGGCGCAGCTCATCACCATCCCGGGCGTGCAGAACCCGCACTGGAGCGCGTCGTGCGCGATGAACGCCTCCTGGACGGGGTGGAGCGCCGCGCCGCGCGCGAGCCCCTCGATCGTGGTCACCTCGCGATCGCCCACGTCGAGCGCGAACGTCAGGCACGACGAGACGGGCATGCCGTCGAGGAGGACGGTGCACGCCGAGCAGGCGCCGCGATCGCAGCCCACCTTCGTGCCGGTGAGCCCCAGCCGATCCCGGAGCGCCTCGGCGAGCGAGGTGGATGGGAGCACCGAGACGCGCCGCCGCCCCCCGTTCACGCGGAGCGTGATGGCGACCTCGCCCGGGCCGCGCAGCTCGGATGCGGCGGGCGCGGCCGCCGCGCCGCCCGGCAGCCCGACGGCGACCCCCGTGCCCACGGCGGAGTAGGCGAGGAACTCGCGGCGGGTCGTCCGCCAGGCTCCGTCCTCGCGCTCGTCGGCCTGCGGGTGCGCGCCGGGATCGGTGGGCTTCATCCGGCCTCCTCCCGGCCGTCCCGGCGGGACGGCCGGTGACAAGAGCGGTGCCCTCGTCTTGATCGCGCGGGCGCCACGCGGCCCTACGGATTCGAGGACGCGACCCACATGGGGAACCGTGCTGAGGCGCGCCCGCATCGCCGCACCCCCGGCGGCGTGCTCGCGAGGATCGGGCTCGACGTGCCTCGCCGCCGCCGGACCGGCACGACTCGGCGGTCCCGCCGACCTCGTGTTCAGGTCTCCCCCGACCTCGAGACGTCGTGCTTCCCCGGCCGGCGCTCCCACGGCGGGCCTTCGCGGAAGATCTCGCGCAGGTGATCGACGAACACCCGGACCTCGAGCGGAAGCTGCGACCGGGGCGGATAGGCGATCCAGAGCGACGACTCGAAATCCGTCGCCGTCACCTCGTGAGAGGGAAAGACGTCCACGAGCGCAGAGGTTCAGCGCGACGACCGACGCGGAGTCGATGCGCGACGCTGGCCATCGACGGAGGCCGGGTCGCGACGTGAGGGAGCTTGTCGAGCCGTGTAACGGCGGACGCGCGCCGCGCACTGATGCGAGGCAACCTCTTGCACGGAGATGGACGGACATGGATACAAAGCTGGTCGCAGCGGCGCTCTTCTCGGCCGTCGCCACGCACGCGATGGCCGCTGGCGCCGTGTTCACGATCTCGGACGACGCCACCGCCAACTCGGTCCTCGCCTTCAGCCGCGCCGACGACGGCTCGCTCCACCTCGAGGGGACGTTCCCCACCGGCGGAAAGGGGTCCGGAGGTGGCGAGGGCGTCCTCGGCTCCCAGGGCGCGGTCACGCTCACCGGAGATGGGCGCTTCCTCCTCGTCGTCGACGCCGGCTCCGACGAGATCTCCGTGTTCCGGGTCCACGGCGCCCGGCTGACCCAGACGTCCCGTGTCTCCTCGGGCGGCGCGCTCCCGGTGAGCGTCGCCGAGCACGACGGCCTCGTCTACGTCCTCGATGCGGGCGGCGACGGCAACATCGCCGGGTTGCGCCTCGACGAGGACGGTGCGCTGCGGCCGGTACCGGGTTCGGTGTTGCCGCTCAGCGCGGCGGGCACGGGTCCGGCGCAGATCGGCTTCGACGCCTCGGGTCGGACCCTCGCGGTGACCGAGAAGGCAAGCCAGACGATCAGCCTGTACCGCATGGGCGAGGATGGGCGAGCCGCCGGACCGAGCCCGTCGCCCTCCGCGGGCGCGACGCCCTTCGGGTTCGCCTTCACGCGCCGCGACATCCTCGCGGTGTCTGAGGCCGGCGGCGGCAGCGTCTCGTCGTACGATCTCGAGGGCGGCGAGCTGGAGCTGGTGAGCGCCACCGTCTCGGACGGTGGGCGCGCGCCGTGCTGGGTCGTCGCCACGAGCGACGGGCGGCGCGTCTTCGTGGCGAACGCCGGCAGCGGCACGGTCTCGAGCTACCTCGTCGACGCGCGCGGCACCTTGACGCTGCGTGACGGGACGGCCGGGGTGATCCCCGGAGGGAAGGCGCTCGACACGGCGCTCTCGGCGGGTGACCGGTTCCTGTACGTGATCGATCCGAACCACCAGGCCATCCAGGCGTTCACCGTCGCGGCCGATGGCAGCCTGGCACCGCTCGGAGAGGCCGCCTCGGACCTTCCTCCTCAGGCGGTCGGGCTCGCCGCCCGGTGACGATCGAGGACATCACGTCGATCCGGGTTCACGAGCGTCGGTTCCGGGTGCTCCTCGTCGCACCCGGTTCCGGCGCGCCGTCGGTCGCGTGCGCGTCGTTCGTGCTCGAAGGGGCGAGCGCGGGTAGAGTCCGCAGGTGATCCCGTGGGAGACGATCGACCGCGCGACGGCGCCGGACGGCGCGGAGCTCGTGCTCGCCCGCCGCGGCGGCGAGTGGGCCATCCGGGCCGCGGGGCGCGTGCTCATGACGAGCCGCCAGCACGGCTCCGAGGAGGCGCTCGCCGCGACGGCGCTCGGCCGCGTGGAGCATCCCCGCGCGGTCCTCGTCGGCGGGCTGGGGATGGGCTTCACCCTGCGCGCGGCGCTCGACCGCGTGCCGGAGGCGTGCCGGGTGACCGTCGTCGAGCTGGTCCCCGCGCTCGCGGAGTGGAGCCGCGGCGCCCTCGGCGACCTCGCCGGCAGGCCGCTCGACGATCGCCGCGTGTCGCTCGAGGTCGGCGATGTCGTCGCGCGGCTCGCGGTCACGCGCCGGAGCCTCGACGCGATCCTGCTCGACGTCGACAACGGGCCGTCCGCCCTCGCGCACGCCGCGAACGACCGGCTCTACGGCCCCGCCGGCGTCGCCGCCTGCGCCGGCGCCCTCCGGGCGGGCGGCGTCGTCGCGGTCTGGTCCGCTGGGCCCGACGAGCGCTACCTCGCGCGGCTGCGCGCAGCTGGCCTCGACGCCGAGGCGGTCGCGGTCCCCGCCCGGCCCGGGAGCGGCGCCCGTCACGTCGTGTTCGTCGGACGCGCGCCGCGCTGACCTCGGCCGCGCCGAGGATGAACGCGTGCTCGCCATGCCCCCTCCTTGGGTCCGCGTGCATGTTCGCGGCGCTCGGTCGCGCCCGTCGCGCGTCTAGCACGACAGCGGGTGTTCGCTGCTTCGCGGCGCGCCCGCGGGAAGGGAGCACCATGCGCACCAAGACAAGCCTCGCGCTCGCCGCGATCGTCGCGGCGGGCGTCTCGGCCGGCTGTGGGGGGAGCTCGTCGAGCAACCCGAGGCCGTCGACCTCGCGGCCGCCCGGCTACTACATCACCATCTTCGGGATGGCGTTCTCGCCGGTGAACCTCGACGTGCCGCCGGGCGCGACCGTCACCGTCGTGAACCAGGACGGGATCTCGCACTCGGTGACGAGCGAGGATCGTGCGGGCGCCTTCGTGCCGGGCGGGGTCGCGGGCGTCTCGTTCGACACGGGGCTCTTCACGACGGAGAAGAGCTTCACGCTGCCGGCGAACGCGCCCGAGGGCACGGTCGTGCCGTACTACTGCCGGGTCCACACGAGCACGATGGCCACTCCCACCGGGACGGTGACGGTCAAGACCGGCGCACCGGCCGGGCCCGGGCCCGCGGCGCCGGGCGGCGGCGGGAGTGGGGGCGGGGGCGGCATGTACTGACGCGCACCGCGGCGCGGGCCTCGATGCGGGCCGCGGAGGGACGCGCGTCAGGCGCCGAGCCCCGCGGCGCGCGCGAGCCGGCGCGCCTCGCGGGCGAACACCGCGAGCCCGGCGGCGAGCGACGCGCCGAGGACGAGGGCCTCGGTGCGGTGGATCGCGCGGATCGCGCCGGCGCCGCCGAGCGCCATCGCGATGCCGAGGGCGACACCGGCGAGGAGGAGCGGTGAGGTGAGCCCGCGCGGCATCTACCCGCCGCCGTGGTCGAGGAATGCGACCACCTCGTCCCACAGCGCGGGCGAGGCGAGGTCGATCCCGTTGTGCGTCGCGCCGGGCTGCTCGACGAGCCGCTTCGGCCCGGGGAGCGCCGCGAAGAGCCGCCGCCCCTCCGCCGGGCCGACCACCTCGTCGGCGCCGGCGACGAGCACCACCGCCGGCCCGCGGAAGGCCGCGAGGTCGCGCGCGGGACGGAAGCGGTCGCGGAGGAGCCAGGGCGGGACGATGGGGTAGTGGAGGCGGGCGACGGCGGCGAGATCCGCGTAGGGGGTCACGAGGACCAGGCCGCGGACGGCGTCCGGCCGTGCGGCGGCGGTCCGCCCGGCGACGCCGCTCCCGAGGCTCTCGCCCACGAGCCACACCGGCCGCCCCTCGCGCGCGAGCGCGTCCACCGCCTCGATCGCGGCCGCCTCGAGCGAGGCGAGCGCGGGCGCCCCGGGCCGCGCGCCGTAGCCCGGGTACTCGAGGATCGCGACGTCGACGCCGCGCGGGGAGAGGGCGCGCGCGTAGTGGAGCCGGTCCAGCGCGGAGCCCGCGTTCCCATGGAGCACGAGCGCGACCGCGCGCGGATCGCGCGGCGGCCGTGCGAGGCGCCAGCCGCGGAGCCGCCCGGCGTCGTCGCGCCATGGGACCGCGCCGGCGTGGCTCGCCGCGCGGACGGCGTCGTCCTCGGACATCCGGTCCGGGAAGTACAGGAGCCGCCGCTGGAGCAGGAAGAGCGCGGCGAGGAGCAGGGCTGCGAAGAGGAAGGTTCCGGCGAGCACGGTGCGCGGCCTCACGGGGGGCGAGCCTAGCGCACCGGTGCGAGGGGGTGGGGACCTCGCGCGAACCTCGCGAAGCGAGGCGAGCGAGGTCACGGGCACCGCGGAGCAGGGGTGGGCCCCGCGCGCTCTGCAGGGGTGGGGCCCCGGCGCAGCCGGGGCGGGGGCGCGGCCCTGACGATTCATCACATGTCTCCGCGAGGGTCGGCGCGTCGGCGATAGTGATCGCGGGGACCTTCGTGGCTGGCAGATGAGCGGGGAAGGGGCTGAGAAGACGGGGACGGCCGGGGCGGAGCCGCGTGGACGGGACGTCGCGGTGTGGATCGGCCCACAAGAAGCCTGTGCTGCAACGCCGGTCATCCGGAGCTGTAGCCGAGCAGCGGGGCGCGCGCGCGGGGGAACGTCCCCGCGGAGAGGCCTTCGATTCGAACGATGCGACGAGGGGCCCGTGTGCCGAGTCGTGGACCGACAAGGCACCGGTTCGCCAGATGAACCCTCAGTGGACCCCCTCCGCACCGCTGCCGGCGTAGCGCGGATGAAATTCGGCCGCACCCAACGGGAACTTCACTCTGCGCTTGACGCAGGGCGGGCGAAAATCGCCGCTCGCGCTCGAGCTCACGCGAGAACGGCGCTGCTGGAGCGCTGGTTCGCCGGCGTGCTGCGCTGGAAATGGCCGAGGGTCCGCGCGGCGCCCCTCCGCGTCCGCGCGTCAACGGGCCGTTCCCGCGCGTTCCACGAAGCGTCGAAAACGCGTGCGAGAGTGCTCTTCATGGACACCGCACGCGCCCTCTCCGCGAACCTCGCCTCCCTCCTCCGCTGCGAGCACTCCGCCCTCGGCGCGTTCCTCGTCGCCCTCGCCGACTTCGACCGGCGCCGGGCGTGGATGACGCTCGGGCACGCCTCGCTCTTCGCGTACCTCCACCGCGAGCTTCGGCTCTCCAAGGCGGCGGCCCAGTACCGCAAGGTCGCGGCGGAGCTGATCCAGCAGGTGCCCGCGGTGGGCGACGCGCTCGGCGAGGGTCGGCTGTGCCTGACCTCCATCGTCGAGGCCGCCCGGGTGGTCACCGCGCAGAACTGGGAGACCGTGCTGCCCCGGTTCTTCGGACTCTCCCGGCGAGAGGCGATGGAGGTCGTCGCGGAACTCCAGCCGCACCCCGCGCCTCCGACCCGGACCATCGTCTGTCCGGTGCGGACCTCCGAGTTCGCCGCCGGCCCCGCCTCCACGACTCCGACTCTCCCGCTCGAAGCCGGGCCGGCGGGGAACCGCACGTCCGGTTCGTCAGGCGAACTCACTAAGCGTGAAGTGGATGCTTCTGCCCCCACGCCGAGGCCCGCCGAGGTCGTTCCTCTCACCGCGGACCTGCGCCGGTTCCACCTCACCGTCTCCGATCGCTTCCTCGAGAAGCTCCAGGCGGCAAAGGATGCACTCTCCCACGCGCGCCCAGGCGCAACGGAGGAGGAGCTCCTCGAGGCTGGCCTCGACCTCCTCCTCGAGAAGGCCGCGAAGCGGAAGGGCCTCGTCGCGAAGCCACGGAAGACCCCGCGGCCGGCGAAGTGCGACCACATCCCGGCGCACGTGAAGCGGGCGGTGATGGAGCGGGACGGCGGCCGCTGCCAGTTCCGGCTGCCCTCCGGCGAGATCTGCGGCTCCACCCACCAGCTGGAATTCGATCACATCGAGCCGGTCGCGCTCGGCGGAGCGTCGACCGTCGAGAACGTCCGGATCGCCTGCAGGTCGCACAACATCATCTCGGCGCGGAGGGTGTTCGGGGACGACTGGATGGATAGATACGCTCCGGGCAAGGCCTCGCTCCCGGCCGACACCGGCTGAAGTAGGTCGCTCCCGGACGCGGACGTGGCCCTGCGAGAATCGGCGCCCGCGGCGCTCCTCGACGGGCGAGCGCGCCCAGTGCCTCGCGGGGCGGCACGCCCCGCAACAAATGAGGCCTCCGCGGAATGCGGAGGCCCCCGGACCCGCGCGTGTGGAGGGTCGCGCGGCTCCGACGCTACGCGGCTCGCACGGTGGCGAGCTCACGCCCCTCGGCGTCGACGGTGTGCACGGCACAGGCGAGGCAGGGATCGAAGGAGTGGATGGTCCGGAGCGCCTCGAGCGGGAGCTTCGGATCCGCGACGGGGTTCCCGACCAGCGAGGCCTCGTACGGCCCGGGCCGATCCTGCGCGTCGCGCGGGCCGGCGTTCCAGGTCGACGGCACCACCGCCTGGTAGTTCTCGATCTTGCCGTCGCGGATCACGACCCAGTGGCTGAGCGTGCCGCGCGGCGCCTCGTGGACCCCGAACCCGCGGATCTCTCCCTTCGGGAACGTGGGCGCGTTGAACACCTTCGTGTCGCCCTTGCCGATGTTCTCGGCGAGGAGCTTCCAGTGCTTCTGGGCCGCCTCGGCGATCACGGCGGCGCGGATCGCCCGCGCCGCGTGCCGCCCGAGGGTGGAGTGGAGCACCGCCGGCGAGAGCGTGGTCTTCGCGACGGCCCCGGCGAGCGCGAGGCAACGGTCCGCCCAGGCCCGGATCCGCGCGTGGCCGGTGGCGTAGCCGACCAGCACCTGCGCGAGCGGCCCGACCTGCATCGGCCGCCCCTCGAACCGCGGTGCCTTCACCCACGAGTACTTGCCGTCGGGATCCCACGGGCCGACCTTCGGCACCGTCTCCTCCGCGAAGGGCCCGCGGGTCCAGTCGCCCTGGTAGAACGCGCGAGCGATGGACTCGGTGACGCCGTCCCGGAACGTCGGGTCGGCGAACGAGCTGATCGGCCGCGCCTTCGCGAGGTCGCCGTCCACGATGACGCCGCCCGGGAGGTCGAACGCGGTCGCCGCGGCGTCGGTGGGGAGGTCCGGCACCGCGAGGTAGCTCGTCACGCCCGCGCCGTGGCGCAGCCACTCGGGATACATGCCGGCGATCGCGCAGACGTCCGGCACGTAGACCTGGTGAACGAACGCCGCCACCTCGTCCAGGATCTCCTTCACCTGGTACAGCTTCTCCATGTTGAGGGCCGAGGCGCTGTCGAGGTCGATGGCGTTCGCGACGCCGCCCACCGCGAGGTTCTGGATGTTGGGCGTCTTCCCGCCGAGGATCGCGACCGCCTGGTTCGCCTTCCGCTGGACGTCGAGCGCCTGGAGGTAGTGGGCGACGGCGAGCAGGTTCACCTCCGGCGAGAGGCGCATCGCCGGGTGGCCCCAGTAGCCGTTCGTGAAGATCCCGAGCTGGCCCGCCTTCACGAACCCGGCGACCCGCTCCTTCACCGCCGCGAGGGCGCGGGTCGAGTTCCCCGGCCACTCCGAGAGCGACTCGCCGAGCTTCGAGGCCGCCGCCGGATCCGCGCCGAGCACCTTCGTCACGTCGACCCAGTCGAGCGCGGACAGGTGATAGAAGTGCACCACGTGATCGTGCAGCGCGTGCGCCGCGACGATCAGGTTCCGGATGAGCTGCGCGTTCGTCGGGATGGCGAGGCCGAGCGCGTTCTCGACGGCCCGCACCGACGCGATGGCGTGCACGGTCGTGCAGACGCCGCAGATGCGCTGGGTGAAGACCCACGCGTCGCGCGGGTCCCGGCCCTTGAGGATGAGCTCGATCCCCCGCCACATCGTCCCGCTCGACCAGGCCTTCCGGACGACGCCGCCGTCGACCTCGAGGTCGATGCGGAGGTGCCCCTCGATCCGGGTGACCGGATCGATCGTGATGCGCTGGGTCATGACACCGCCCCCTGCGAGAGCGGCGCCGGCGCGACCGCGCGCGCCGGGGCCGACACGCCGGCCAGGATGGGGAACCGCCGCACGACGACGAGGTAGGCCATCGTCTCGGTCGCGACGAACCCGAGCGTGATGACGATCTCGCCGAGCGACGGGAAGTACCGCCAGCCCGCGCCCGGATCGAACGCGACGAGGAAGGCGTCGATCCGGTAGAGCGCGCCGGCGGCGAGGGCGAGGAGCGCGGCCTGGAGCTGCGTCGAGGCGCGCGCGTGGACCCACTGCTGCAGGAAGAGCACCGCGGCGGCGAGGAACAGCAGCGTCTCCGCCCAGAAGAAGAACGATCGCGTGCCGGAGGTGAACGCGAGGCCTGCGCGGTCCGCGCCGATGAGCGCCGCGAGGCGGACGGCGAGGAAGGCGAGGATCGTCCCGCCGACGAACGCGCCGAGCTTCCCGAGCAGCCTCGTCTCGAGCGGCCGCCCGAAGGCGACGCTCGAGAAGATCGACTCGAAGTACAGCACCGCGTACCCCATGGAGAACGCGGTGAGGAGGAACAGGAGCGGCAGCGCGCCGGTGTGCCAGAGCGGGTGCAGCTTCGTCCCGGCGACGAGGAGCAGCGCCCCGAGGCTCGACTGGTGCATGGTCGGGAGCACGAGGCCGAGCGCGATCACGATCGGCAGCGCGCGCCGGAGCCGCGGCAGCCAGCGCCGCGCCACCTCCGCGCGCCGTCCGCGCCCGTCCGCGTCCCACCGCTCGAGGAGCGCCGGCGCGAGCTCGATCGCCAGCACCGCGACGTAGATCATCATGCAGAGCGCGACCTCGAGGAGGACCGAGGTCCCGTTCCAGCTCCAGAACATGAACGGGACCTTCGCGAGGCCCCAGTACCGGCCCACGTCGAAGAACACCGCCACGCCCGCGACCGCGTAGCCGAGCAGGCTCGTGAGGAGCGCGGGGCGCACGAGCGGGTGGTAGTGGCCGCGGTTGAACACGAAGACGAGGAGCGCGATGGCGTAGCCGCCGCTCGCGAGCCCGGTCCCGACGACCACGTCGAAGGCGATCCAGAGCCCCCACGGATACCCGTCGCTCATGGCGGTGACCGCGCCGAGCCCGTGGGTGAAGCGGACCACGCCGACGCCGGTCGCCGCGGCCCAGAGGAACAGCATCGTCTTGAACGTCGGGGTGAGCAGGGGTCCGCCCACCGGCCGCGCCTGGCTGGTCATCGCTCCTCCTCCACGTGCGACGTGCCGCGGTTCCGCCACGTGACGAACGCGAGCGCGCCGAAGAGCGCCACCGGCGCGACGAAGCCCTGGTAGATGCCGTGCTGGATCCGCTCGCCGAGCGCCGGGACCGGCTCCTTGCCGAGGAGCGGGAGCCCGAGGGTCTCGAACGGCACCGCCGAGAGGACGAGGACGCCCGTGCCTCCGCCGTCCCGCTCGCCGTAGATCTTCTGGTAGTACGCCTCGGGCGCGGCGGCGAGCCGGCGCCGCGCCTCGGCGAGCAGGTCGGCGCGGCGGCCGAAGCGGACCGCGTCGCGCGGGCACGCCTCCGCGCAGGCCGCGCCCTTCCCTTCCGCGTAGCGGTGCCGGCAGAGCTCGCACTTCGTGATCCGCGGCGTCGCCGACGACCACTCGAACCGCGGCACGTTGAAGGGACACGCCACCTGGCAGTAGCGGCAGCCGACGCACCGCGAGACGTCGTAGCCGACGACGCCGCGCGGCTCCTTGTGCAGCGCGCCCAACATGCACACCGAGACGCAGGCGGGGTCGGCGCAGTGCATGCACTGCGCCTTCACGAAGCCCTCGCGGTCGCCCTCGGTCCAGCGCTTGATGACCGTGAGCGTCTGCGGGCCGAGATCGAGCGGCGCGTCGTACGCCACGCCGTCCACGACCTTCACGTCCGGCGCGCGCCCGTTCGCCTCGCGGCACTTCACGGTGCAGGCGCGACAGCCGACGCAGCGGGTCCCGTCGAAGAGGAGGCCGAGGTCGTCGTCCGCCGCCGGCCGGCCCCGCGCCTCCGCGGCGGAGGGGGCCGCGGCGAGCGCCGCGCCGGCGGCGGCGGTCCGGAGCGCCGTCCGGCGGGTCACGGCCGTCACGGTGCGTCCTCCTTCCGCTCGGCGTCGGCGCGGGCGGAGAGCTGCCGGGAGGCGACGAAGCCGCCGGCGAGCAGCGCGCCGACGGCCAGGCCCGCGACACCGGCCGCGACCGCGCTCACCTCGCCGCGCGCGGGCGCGGTGCCGGGATAGGCCATCGGCCCGGTCGGCCTCTCGATGGGGATCGTGGTGTGGAGCGGGATCTTGAACGCGATCTCCTGCTCGGTGCAGCCGACGCACGGGTGCCCGATGCCGATGGGCCACGCGCCGGGGACCTCGCAGAACGGCTGGATGGCGCAGCTCGCGTGCGTCTGCGGCCCCTTGCAGCCGAGCTTGTAGAGGCACCACCCCTGCCGGTGGCCCTCGTCGCCGAACGACTGGGCGAACCGTCCGGCGTCGAAGTGCGGCCGGCGCGGGCAGTCCTCGTGGATGACGCGCGCGTAGGCGAGCTTCGGGCGGCCCTTCGCGTCGAGCGCGGGGAGCGTGCCGAACGTCGCGTACTGCAGCACCGTGCCGAGGAGGTTGTAGGGGTTCGCCGGGCAGCCGGGGAGCGTCACGACCGTCTTCCCCGGGAGCACCTCCGGCGCGCCGCGCGCGCCGGTCGGGTTCGGGGCGGCCGAGGGGATCCCGCCCCACGAGGCGCACGAGCCGATGGCGATCACCGCGCCCGCGCGCCCGGCCACCGTGCGCACGATCTCGAGGGCGGTCTTGCCGCCGATCCGGCAGTAGGCGCCGTCCTCCGCGACGGGGATCGCGCCCTCGATGATGCAGACGTACTTGCCGTCCCCGGCCGACATCGCCTGCTCGAGGGCGGCCTCGATCTGCGCGCCCGCCGCGGCGAACAGCGTCTCGTGGTAGTCGAGCGAGACGAGGTCGAGCACGAGCGCGCCGACGTCCGGGTGGCTCGTCCGCAGGAGCGACTCGGTGCATCCGGTGCACTCCTGGAAGTGGAGCCAGATGACCGACGGCTTCTTGCCGCGCGCCACGTTCTCGGCCATGCGCTCGCCGGCCCAGGCCGGCAGGCCGACCGCCGCGGCGGCGGTCGTGCAGACCTTGAGGAAGCCGCGTCGTGAGACGCCGGAGGGATCCGCTGCCGGGCAGGGCATCGCGCCTCCTCTTTCGCGGGTGCAGGATCCCCGCGTCGAGTGTGCGGGATTGTCGCTCCGGGGCCTTCGGTGACTTCATTGACGCGCGTCAACCGACGCAATCTACGCGTGCAATGATTGCGTTCCTCTGTTGTTTCAGCGGATTGCCTGATGCGCAAAAATGGGGGTACCCCGGACGGGCGATGCCGGTCCGGGGTCCTTTTCCTCGCTCGATCGCGCGAGGTCCTCCGCAGGCGCCGGCGAGCTGCCGGCGCCTTCAGGCCGAGACGCGCACCGCGGATCCTGGCGGCGGCGCCGTGATCGGCGCGCCGCGGACGCCGCTCAGGATCGGCAGCGCCCGCGCCACGGCCACGTACATCGCCACGCCCGCCGCGCCGAGCCCCACCGAGAAGAGCAGCTCGCCCACCGACGGGAAGTAGGTCCAGCCCGCGCCGGGCGTGAAGGCGGCGAGGTACGTGTCGAACCGGTAGAGCGCGCCGCCCAGCACCGCGAGCTCGGCCGCCCAGAACAGCCGGCCCTCGTCCTCCCGGTAGCGCCGGCCGAGGAGCCGGATCGCCGGGTACGCGAAGAGGCCCATCTCCACGAGGAAGAGCACGCCGCGCCAGCCGCGCACGCTGACGATCGCGCCCGAGGCGGCGACGTCGGCGAGCCGGAGCGCCACGAAGACGAGCGCGAGCGCTGCCAGGACGACCGACAGCGTCGCGAGGAGCCGCGTGTCGCGCGTCCGCCGGTACGCGAGGTGCGTGAGCGTGTCGACGACGATCACCGCGCCGAAGCCCATCACCAGGCACGAGTCGAGGAAGAGCGCGGGGAGCCAGCCCGAGTACCAGAGCGGGTGGAGCTTCGTCGGCGTGGCGAGGAACAGCGACCCGAGCGACGACTGGTGCATGAAGGGCAGGACGATCGCGAGCGCCACCACGAACGGGAACGCCGCGCGGAAGAAGGGCAGCGCCCGGTCGGCGATCCGGCGGAGCGCGCCGGCGGGCCGCGCCTGCCACCGCTCGAGGAGCGCGGGCACGACCTCGATCCAGAGCACCGCGCAGTACGCCATCACGCAGAGCGCGACCTCGAGGAGCACGCTCGAGAGGTTCCACCACGGCGGGACGAAGAGCGCCCAGACCGTCCACCACCGCCCGAGATCGACGAGGACCGAGAAGCCGGCGAGCGTGTACGCGATGGCGCCGGTGAGGACCGCGGACCGGACGAGCGGGTGATGGCGGCCGCGGTTCGCGACGTAGGTGACGAGGGCGAGCCCGAGCGCGCCGGCGCCCACGCCGGTGAAGGTCACCACGTTGAGGGGTTTCCAGAGGCCCCAGGGGTAGCCGTCGTTCAGCGCGGTGACGGCGCCGAGGCCGGTGACGAGCCGCACGGCGACGAACGCGAAGCCGAGCGCGGCGAGGAAGAGGACGAACTTGCCGCCGCGGGTGAGCATGGTCCCGCCGAGCGGCCTCTCCGAGGTCTGCGTCATGATTCACCTCCCCCGCTCCGACGGGAGCGGCGGCGGCCGCCGATGGAGAGTCGAAGCCGGCGAGCCCAGGAAGCGGCGCCCGATCCCTCACCTCGCAAGCGGGGGGCCAGCGTCGAGGCGCGGGCGCGGAGGCGGGAAGCCACGTCAGGTCCAGCGGATGCGCGGCGCGGCCGAATGGCGCCTCGCCTCCTCGCGCGCGCGCCGGCGAGTTCCTCGACGGTGCGGATCGGGACCGCGCGCGAGATCCCGAGGCCCGCCGCAGGAAAAGCGCGCGGAGCGCCCGGATCGACGAGATCTCCAACGGTGATGAAGTCGTGAGCACCCCGCGCGACGGGTGCCCCGGGAGGACCGGCCCGCGGGCGTCGTCCTCAGCGGCCGGTGGCGACGCCGCCGGCGATCACCTGGGCCGCGCGGCCCCACCGCGCGCGAAGGCGCGCGAGGGTCGACCGGGCGTCGCGCTCCGTGCGGAAGACGATCCAGGCGAGGAGCACCGCCGCGAGTGGCGACGCGATCGTGAGCAGCAGCAGCGTGAGCGCGAGCGCGACCATCGCGCCCAGGACGATCGCGAAGACGAGCGCGACCCGGCCGAGGACGCGGGCGGCGAGGGCGAGCGCGGTCGCGCGCGCCGGGACGGAATCGCGCGCGCCGGCCGGCACCGCGTGGAGCGCGGGACGCGGAGCGTGCCGCATGTCGGGTCTCCTCGCGCGACGCGGCGGTGAGCGCCCGGGCCGCGCGGCCGGTCGTCACGCGCCGAACGCGCCGAGCAGCAGCACGAGGCTCGCGCCGATGAGGAGCGCGACGGCGATGGGGAGCGCGAACTCGACGAACCGGTTCCGGGGCAGCGTGTGCGGCTGGGCCATGGGGCGCCTCCCTCGAAGCGGGTCGAGCGAGACTACGCACCTCGCGCGTGCCCGCGTCAACGGGCCCCCGAGATGGGACGCCCGTCGAGGGGGTCCGGGTAGGCTTCACGAACCGTGAGCGGCCGGCTTGATCGCCACGTCGAGCGATGCCGCGGGGCCGCACGCTTTCGCGGGGATGGGGCGCCTCACCGCCTTGATCGGTCCGGGCGTCGCGAGCCGCACGCCCGGAGCGGTCGACGCGCGGTGGAGGGGAGGCGGGCGGGAGGGCGCCGGCCGCGCGACGCATCGCGGCGGCGCCCTCCGCGGACGTTCCTACGGACAGGCGGTGCCGGTGCAGAGGACGCGGCGCGGGACGGCCCCCTGCGGCATCGCCGCGTCGTACTCCGACGGCAGCTCGCCGCCGTTCTGGAGACAGCGGGTGCGAACGTATCGCGCGAACGCCTGGTGGTCCTTCACGGCGGGCGCACCCGCGACCGGCCAGCGAAGGACCGCGCTCGAGAGCGAGACGGGGTCGCCGTTCGCGTCCCGCGGCACGATCCCGAAGGACGACGCGAACGCGGCGACCTGGTAGGTCGTGACGATCGGGACGAGCGTGGTGAAGGGGTTCACTCGCCAGCCGCCGTCAGCGTCGAACAGCACGGTCTCGCTCGCGGCATCCACGAGGGCGAGATGCGTGATCCAGCCGGACCCGGGTGACGCCGGCGAGAACGGCGGCCGCGTGGCGTCGTAGGTGACCGCGAGGCCGGACGGCGAGAGATAGAAGTCGTTGTTCACCCGCGCGAACTGGAGCGTCTGCTCGAGCGCGCCGAACAGGTCCGCGGCGCGAAGGTGGAGCCGCACCACCGGGTACCCGGGCGAGCCGTCGGCGGGATCGACGCCGAGCGGTAGGACGCGGTAGAGGTCCGCGAACGCGAGCGTGCCGGTCCGGCCGCGCACGATGTCTCCGAAGACGGCGCCGGCGGCCTGGAGGGCGACGGGCGCGGGCTGGCCCAGCGCGTTCGCGACGGCGCGGAGCGCGTCGGTGTCGAGGTTCAGGACGTTCGTCTCACCGTCGACGCTGTCGCCGAGGACGTCGAACGTCGTGTGGCCGAGCGAGCGGTAGTAGAGGCCGCCGACGTGGGCCGGGTCGAAGACGACGGGGGCGCCCTCGATCAGCGACAGCGTCGGGGCGACGAACCCGTTCTCGATCGCCGCGATCACGCCGTCGAGCGTTCCGCGGATGACCGGATCCTCGGTCGGCACCACGCGGTCGTCGACCGGCAGGTACAGCGGGACGTCGCCGTCGTCCGCCAGCGCGGGCCGCTTGCCGGGACGGATCACGAGCTCGATCTGGGCGATCTCGTTGCCGAACGGCCCGGGCTGGACGATCGGGACGGCGCGACCGTCCGCGTCCGTCGCCACGAGGAGGCGATCCGGCTGCGCGTGGCTGTGGCCCGCCACCATCAGGTCGACGCCGCGGAGCGCCCCGACGAGCAGATCGCCCTCGGTCGGATGCGTGGCGGAGCCGCTCGCGCCGGCATGGGCGAGGAGGATGATGGCGTCCACGCCCTGGTCCTTCCGGAGCGCGTCGATGACCGGCTGCACCACGCCGGCGATGGCGGCGACGGCGGCGGGGACGTCGCGCGGGTCTGCGCCTCCGGTGAACGTCACCGGCGCGGCGGTCGGCGTCGCGTCGAACGCGGCCGAAGGGCCGATCGCGCCGACCACGCCGACCTTGAGGCCGCTCGAGGTCGTGACGACGGTTCCGGAGGTGATGGGCTTTCCGGAGCCGATCCCGCCGGTGAGCGCCGCGAGAGCGGCGTCGGCGCCGCCCTCCGAGAAGAAGAGGTTCGCGGCGACGATCGGCGGTCGCCCGCCGTTCGCGGCGGCCGCCTGGAGCGACAGCGCGAGCCCGTAGGGCCCGAGATCGAACTCGTGGTTGCCGAGCGCGACCGCGTCGTAGCCGAGGAGCTTCATGATCACGAGATCGAAGCTCGCGACCGCGAACGCGGTGGATGCGAGCGTGCCCTGGCTGAAGTCGCCGTTCGAGAGCGTCACCGTGTCGACGTTCCGATCGGCGCGCGCCGCCGCGAGGACCGTTGCACGCCGTGCGACGCCGCCCTTCAGGGCGCCGATGCCCGCGGTGGAGGGGAGCGGGAAGTCGTCCACCTCCGGGGCGATCGCGAACAGGTGGGAGTGCTCGTCGGTCGTGGCGAGCACGCGGAGTCGGTGGGTCTTCTCGTCGGTCTTGCCGGCCGCGATCGAGAGCGCGGCCAGGACGACGAGGGCGGCGCGCGACGCGCCCGTGATCCGTCGCTGCATGGTGTTCCCCCGTTTGCTGGGACGGTGCGGAACGCGACCGGAGGGTCGCGCCGTTCACGAGTAGAGACCCGCGGACGTGGGAACAGGACGCGGGGCGACCGCCTCGCGACAAGAAGACGCGTTCGAGGCGACGCTCCACACGCGCGGAGGTCCCCTCGTGCGGTGGGGCCGGATCGGGGCGGCGTCGCGGTCTACGCGACGGGCGCCGCTCGTGCCGCCACTACGGACCGCACGGTCCGCACGAGGTCCTCGGCGTCGAAGGGCTTCGGGAGCACCGCGTCGGCGTCGATGCGGTCGGGCACCGTCGCCGACACGATGATGACCGGGATCCCCGCGATCGTTGGGTCCGCGCGCTGCCGCTCCCGGAACTGCCAGCCATCCATGCGCGGCATCATGAGGTCGAGGAGGATCGCGGAGTACACGCGGGCTGCCGTCGCCTTCTCGAGCGCCTGCTCGCCGTCGCGGGCGGTCTCCACCACGAACCCCTCCCGATGGAGGACCTCCGCCACCGCCTCGCGGATGTCCTCCTCGTCGTCGACGACGAGCAACCGCACCATGAAGGCAACTTGAACATCGCGCCCGCGCTTCGCCGCGTCGCGCCGTGGCGGGCGGACGCCAGCCTGCCCGCGCCGAGCGGTTCTCGTGCCCCGATCGGGCGGGTCCCGCGTGGCGGCGCTGTCGGGGGGGCGTGCCGCGGCGGCGGGTGTCGCGTCGACGCCGACCCATCGCTCCGCTGGCGAGTGTCGCCGCGGGCGCGTCCGGCCATGCCGTGACCGGTGAGCCGATGACAGCGCAGCGATCCTTCCCGGATCGGCGCGCCGCACGGGCAACGCGCTGCGCCGCGCGCCGGGAGCTGATAAGACCCGCGCGCGGAGGCGGCATGCACACGGAACGGCTCCAGGCGTGGCAGCACGGCCACGCGTTCGGCGCGAACGCGGGCGTGGAGGGCGAGCGCCGGACCCGCTGGGTCGTCGGCATCACGCTCGTCATGATGGTCGGGGAGATCGCGGCCGGGACCGCGTTCCGGTCGATGGCGCTCCTCGCGGACGGCTGGCACATGGGGACGCACGCCGCGGCGCTCGGCGTCGCGCTGTTCGCCTACGCGTACGCCCGCAAGCACGCCGGCGACCCGCGGTACAGCTTCGGCACCGGCAAGGTCGGCGCGCTCGGCGGGTTCGCGAGCGCGGTCGGCCTCGCCGTCGTCGCCCTGCTCGTGCTCGGGGAGAGCGTGACTCGCCTCGCCTCGCCCGTCGCGATCCAGTTCGACGAGGCCATCGCCGTCGCCGTGCTCGGCCTGGCCGTGAACCTCGGGTGCGCGCTCCTCCTCCGGGAGGATCACGGACACGGACACGGCCACGACGAGCGTCACGACCACGACGAACACCACGACGACGAACACCACGACCACGGGGCGCACCCGGATCACAACCGGCGGGCGGCGTACCTCCACGTGCTCGCGGACGCGCTCACCTCCGTGCTCGCGATCGTCGCGCTCCTCGCCGGCCGGAGCCTCGGCTGGACCTGGATGGACCCGGCGATGGGGGTGGTCGGCTCGCTCGTCATCGCGCGCTGGTCGGTCGGGCTGCTCCGGGACACGAGCGCGGTGCTCCTCGACGCGGAGGTGCAGGCGGCGCGACGCCGCGCGATCGCGGCCGCGATCGAGACGGACGGCGACGACCGCGTCGCCGATCTTCACGTCTGGCGCGTCGGGCCGAGGCACCTCGCGGTCATCGTCTCGGTGGTGACGCACGCGCCGCGGGAACCGGCGTACTACCGGGGGCTCCTCGGCGGATTCCCGGATCTCGCGCACGTGACGGTCGAGGTGAACGGCTGCGCCGACGACCGCCGCGCGGTGGCGGGGGGCTGAGCGCCGCGAACGGCGCGTTCGCCGGTCCGAGCGCGTGTCGGGCGCGTCGTGGAGCCGCCGGCGCACCGCTGGCCGGCGAGGGCGCAGGCGAGCGCCACCCATGACCTGCGCCCTGCGTGCTCCCTTTGACCGGAGCGCCGTCCGGCGCCCGCAACTACCCCATGCGCAGCCGGGCCGGATGCGAGCGCCCGCCCGGCCGAGCACGAGGAGGTACGCGCCATGAAGGCCGCCGTCGTGAGAGAGTTCAAGGCGCCGCTGCGCATCGAGGACCTGCCGAAGCCCACGCCCGGCCCCGGCGAGGTGGTGGTGAAGATCGAGGCGTCGGGGCTGTGCCACACCGATATCCACGCCGCGCACGGGGATTGGCCGGTGAAGCCCAAGCTCCCGCTCATCCCGGGGCACGAGGGCGTCGGGATCGTCGAGAGCGTCGGCGCCGGCGTATCGACGGTGAAGGAGGGCGACCGCGTCTGCATCCCGTGGCTCGGCTCGGCGTGCGGGGTCTGCGAGTACTGCACGTCGGGCCGCGAGACGCTCTGCGAGCTGCAGCAGAACACCGGGTACTCCGTCGACGGCTCGTACGCGGAGTACGCGCGCGCCTCCGCCCTCTACGTCGGGAAGGTCCCGGCGGGCGTCGACCCGAACGATGCCGCCCCGCTCACCTGCGCCGGCGTGACGACCTACAAGGCGGTCAAGGTGGCCGGGACGCGGTCGTCGGATCTCGTCGCGGTGTTCGGGATCGGCGGCCTCGGCCACCTCGCCGTCCAGTACGGGAAGATCGCGGGAGGCACGGTGGTGGCGGTCGACCTCGTGGAAGACAAGCTCGAGCTCGCGAGGACGCTCGGCGCCGACTACACCGTGAACCCGCGGCAGGAGGACCCGGTCGAGGCGATCCGGAAGCTCGGCGGCGCCGATCAGGCCGTCTGCGTCGCGGTGTCGCCCAAGGCGTTCGAGCAGGCGTACCGGTCGCTGCGCCGCGGCGGGACGCTCGCGTTCGTCGCGCTGCCCGCGGACAACTTCATGCAGCTGCCGATCTTCGAGACGGTCCTGCACGGGATCACCGTGGTGGGGTCGATCGTCGGCACGCGCGCGGACCTCGCGGAGGTCTTCGAGCTGCACGCGCGGAAGCGCACGCGCGTCGTCTACGACATCCGGAAGCTGGAGCAGGTGAACGAGAGCTTCGAGGAGGTGGAGAAGGCGAAGGTCCCCGCGCGCCTCGTGTTCACGTTCTAGCGGCGTCCACGAGGCCCCCCGAGCCTGCCGTGTGCTGCAGGGTGGCGTTCCGCGCCGCGTTCGTGCTTGATCGGAGCATGCCCCGCGTCGAGATCCCGTTCCCCGAGCACGCCCTCTTCCGGACCGAGCTGCCGATCCGCATCGACGACGTGAACTACGGCGGGCACCTCGGCAACGACGCGGTGCTCGCGCTGGCGCAGGAGGTGCGGCTCCGGTTCCTCGTCGCGCACGGGTTCGCATCCGAGCTCGACGTCGCGGGGGTCGGGCTCGTGATGGCGGACGCGATGGTCCAGTATCGCGCCGAGGGGCGCTACGGGATGGTGCTCGAGGTGGAGCTCGCGGCCGGCGAGGTCCGCTCGCGCCGCACCGAGCTGCTGTACCGCATGCGCGACCGGGCGACGGGCCAGGAGATCGCGCGCGTCGCGACCGGCCTGCTCTGGTTCGACTACGCCGCGCGGAAGGTGGTGAGCATGCCCGAGGCCTTCCGGCGCGTCGTCGAGCCGCCGCCGGCCGGCTGACGGCGGCCAGCGTCACCGCTCGGCGGTGTGCGCCGCGAGCGGCACGACGCCGCGGCGCCCCCGCCGCGCCCGACGCCGGCGCGGCGCGTCGAGGTACCAGGGCGCGTTCACGACCACGACCTGTGGCCCGCCGCGGAAGAGCAGCATCATCTTGAGCAGCGTCGCGGTGTGGCTGAAGAGCAGGTAGTGGTACCAGCGCGCCTCGACGAGCTCGGGCACGAGCACCGCGATGAAGCGCGAGCGATCCTCCGCGGCGAGCCGGTGCACGTACCCGAGCAGCGGATCGACGACCTGCCGGTACCGGGAGCGCAGCACGGCGAGCTCGGGCGGCGGGAGCCCCGCCGCGCGGCACGGCCGCTCCACCGCGTCCGCCCAGCGCGTCGAGAGATCCTCGTGGGCGTGGCCCGCCGCGAGCACCTGGACGGCATGGACGCGCGGGGAGATGCCGAGCGCGAAGCGCAGCGCCTTGAACGTGAGCGCGTCGAGCCGCTTCACCGGCACCACCGCGATGGGTGGGGCGAGGTCGGTGACGTCGAGGGCGGCGTCGGCGTCGCACGCCCGGGCGGCCTCCTCGTACCGGGCGCTCGTCCGCCGGAAGACCAGGATCAGCGCGGGGATGACGAGGACGGTGATCCAGGCGCCCTCGAGGAGCTTGGAGGCCAGCACGACGACGAGCGTCACGGCCGTCGCGACCGCGCCGGCGCCGTTGATCCACAGGGCGCGGCGCGCGCCGCGGTCGCGCCGTCGCCGGTGCCAGTGACGGACCATCCCGGCCTGCGACAGCGTGAACGCGGCGAAGGCGCCCACCGCGAAGAGCGGCACGAGCCGCTCGGTCACGCCGCGAAACACGACGAGCAAGGCGGCGGCGGTCGCGGAGAGGAAGAGGATCCCGGTCGAGTAGACGAGGCGGCGGCCGGCGTGGGCGAACGCCTCGGGGAGGTAGCCGTCCAGCGCGAGCGAGCGGCAGAGGCGCGGGAAGTCGGCGAAGCTCGTGTTCGCCGAGAGACAGAGGACCGTCATGATGCTGGCGATCGAGACGTCGTAGACGACCCCGCGGCCGAAGACGGCGGCCACGACCTGCGAGAGCACGCTCTGGTAGCCGGGCCGCTCGGGGTCGGTCGCGCCGATCCCGTACGCGCGCGCGAGGATCGCGATGCCGGCGAGCAGGAAGACCAGGATGCCGATGATGATGGAGAGCGTGCGCTCCGCGTTCCGCTGCGCCGGCTCGCGGAACACCGGGACCGCGTTCGAGACCGCCTCGACGCCGGTCATCGCGGTGCAGCCGCTCGCGAAGGCGCGGAGGATCACCCACGCCCCGGCCGCCTCCACCGCGGGACGGAGCGCGGACGGCGCGACCACCGGCGCCGGGTGGCCGCCGGCCGCGACCAGCCGCGCGACGCCGACCGCGATGGCGACCCCCAGGCACGCGACGAACGCGTAGGTAGGCACCATGAACGCCGCGCCGGTGGTGCGCAGGCCGCGGAGGTTCGCGAAGGTCAGGAGGACGAGGAGCGCGAGACAGAGCCCGAGGGTGTGGCGGTGGAGCACCGGCATCGCCGAGACGAGCGCCCCCACACCCGCGGAGATGGCGACGGCGACGTTCAGCACGTAGTCGACGGAGAGCGAAGCCGCGGCGAGGAGGCTCGCGCCTCGCCCGAGGTTCTCCTTCGCGACCGTGTACGACCCCCCACCGTCCGGGTATGCCGAGATGGTGTGGCGGTAGGAGGTCTGGACGAGGAGCAGCAGGACGACGATCGCGGCGGTGATCGGGACGATGAAGCGGACGCCCGCCGCGCCGAGCGCGACGAGCACCGCCAGCGCCGCCTCCGGCCCGTAGGCCGCCGACGCGAGCGCGTCGAGGCCCAGCACCGGCACCGCCTCGGCGGGTCCGAGGCTCTCCGACTCCGCCTCGGAGTCGGGGATGGGCTTCCCGAGCAGCGCGTCGCGCACCCGCATACGAGCAAAGGTACGTCGCGGCCGGGCCCGGCCGCGTCCGCGCCGCCCTCGCGGCGGCCGGGCCGGCGAGCGCTTTCCGCGTCGCGGGGTGCTCGGGCCGCCGCCGGCGCGGTACAGTGCCCGGATGCCCTCCGCCCTCTACGTCGGGATCGTGGTCCTGTACGTGCTCGCGATGCTGGCCGTCGGCTGGGTCGCGATGAAGCGCACGCGCGACGTCCAGGACTTCTTCATCGGCGGCCGGACGCTCGGCCCGTGGATGAGCGCCTTCGCCTACGGCACGACCTACTTCTCCGCCGTCCTCTTCATCGGCTACGCCGGCAAGCTGGGGTGGGGCTTCGGGATCCACACGATGTGGATCGTGCTCGGCAACACGGTCGTCGGGACGCTGCTCGCGTGGCGCCTGCTCGCGGGCCGGACGCGCGACATGACCGCCCGGCTCGGCGCCATCACGATGCCGGAGCTCCTCGGGGCGCGCTACGGGAGCAAGGGGCTCCAGGTCGTCGCCGCCGCGGTGGTGTTCGTGTTCCTCGTGCCGTACTCGGCGTCGGTGCTGATGGGTCTCTCGTACCTGTTCGAGATGACCCTGCACATCCGGTACGACACCGCGCTCTACCTGCTCGCGGCCATCACCGCGATCTACCTCTCCATGGGCGGCTACTTCGCGGTCGCGGTGAGCGACTTCATCCGCGGCATCGTGGAGTTCGCGGGTGTCATGCTGATGGTGTGGCTGCTCGCCCACCGGCCGGAGACGGGCGGCTTCGTCGCCGCCACCGGGCAGCTCCTCGGCGACCCGAAGGTGATGGCGCCCGGGCTCGTCGCGGTGAAGCAGGTGGGGGCGGGGTCTCCGCTCGCGGTGGCGATCCCGGGCTGGCTCACGCTCGCAGCGCTCGTGCTCATCACGAGCTTCGGGCCGTGGGCGCTGCCGCAGATGGTCCAGAAGTTCTACTCGATCCGCAGCCGCGCCGACGTGAAGCGCGCCCTCGTCATCGCGAGCGTCTTCGCGCTGTTCATGGCGTTCGGCGCGTACTTCAGCGGCGCGCTCACCCACCTCTACTACGGGCCGAAGCTGCCGCCCGCGCTCCTCGGGCCGCAGGGGCCGATCTGGGACAAGATCATGCCGCACTTCATCACCACGACCGGCCTCCCCGAGGCGCTCGTGCTGGTGATCGTGCTGATGGTGTTCTCGGCGTCGATGTCGAGCCTGTCCTCGCTCGTGCTCGTGTCGAGCTCCGCGATCGCCATCGACGTCTACGGCGCCTTCATCGACCACCAGCGGCAGCCGCGCCGGACGATGGCGCTCCTCCGCACGCTCTGCGCGGCTTTCGTCGGGCTCTCGCTCGTCATCGCCCTCTCGAAGCCGGCGGTGATCGTGAACCTGATGGTGATGAGCTGGGGGACGCTGTCCGGCGTGTTCCTGGCGCCTTACCTCTACGGCCTCTTCTGGCGGCGCACGACCGCGGCCGGCGTGTGGGCCGGGATCGCGACCGGCCTCGCGTCGGCGTTCGTCCTGTTCCCGCTCTGGGGCGCGGACGGCGTGCCCCTCGCGGGCGCGATCGCGATGGTGCTCCCGCTCCTCGTCGTGCCCGCGGTGTCCCTCCTCGGGCGGCCGCCGGCGCGGGAGCTGGTCGAGGCGGCGTTCGGCCCCGAGACGCCGCCCGAGACGGCCGCCGCGCCCGAGCGGCTGTCGGCCTGAGCCTCGGCCGTTCGCCGGGAGCCCGATCCAGCGGAGGACGGCCGTCCGTGGTCCGAATGGCTCACCACGGACGGCCTTCCGAGCTCATTCGTCGTGGGCCGGCGGCGGACGGATCCGAGCCGCCGCCTCGCGGTCCTCGTTCTTCGCGCGGCGCGCCTCCTCCGGCTTCCGCTCGGCCGCCTCGCGATCCTTCTCCTCGATGTCGTGGATCTTCTTCTCGAGCGCGTGGAACCCGCCTCGTCTCGTCTCGGCCATCGTCCCACCTCCGGTGACGAGGCGATCGTCGCGCCGCCGCCCGGCGCCGGCACGGCGCACGCGGGTTCGCCCGTCGGCGGGCGCTGCCTGGCCACGGGAGCCCCGCACGGGCGACCGGGCGCCACGGCCGGATCTCGCGACCAGGTCCGGAAACGGCCAGACGGCGCGTGGCCGCCGGGGTAGGGAAGGCGGCGTGACCCTGGAGGCGAACACCTGCTATCGCGCCCTGTGCGCCCGGGACGCCCGGTTCGACGGGCTGTTCTTCGTCGGCGTCTCGACGACCGGCGTGTACTGCCGGCCGGTGTGCCCGGCGCGGACGCCCGGGCGGGACCGGTGCCGGTTCTTCCGGACCGCCGCCGAGGCGGAGCGCGACGGGTTCCGCGCGTGCTTCCGGTGTCGCCCGGAGCTCGCGCCGGGCGGCGCCCCGGTCGACGCGCTCCCGCGCCTGGTCGCGTCGGCCGTCGCGCGGATCGCCTCGGGGCGGCTCGACGGCGGCGCGGTCGACGGCCTCGCCGCGGAGCTCGGCGTCTCGGATCGACACCTGCGGCGCGCGATGACCGCGGCGCTCGGCGTCTCGCCGATCGACGTCGCGCAGACGCGCCGGCTCGCCGTCGCGAAGCAGCTGCTCCACGACACGGCGCTCCCGCTCGCCGAGGTCGCGCTCGCGAGCGGCTTCGCGAGCGTGCGCCGCTTCAACGCGCTGTTCCGGGCTCGCTTCGGGCGGCCGCCGTCGGCGGTGCGGCGCGAGCACGGGAGCGGCGAGGACGGCGCCATCGCCCTCCGTCTCGACCACCGGCCCCCGCTCGACTGGGCCGCGCTGCTCGCGTTCCTCCGGCCGCGGGCGACCCCAGGGGTCGAGTCGATCGAGGGCGGCGTCTACCGGCGCACCGTCGCGATGGGCGGGCGCGCCGGCTGGATCGCGGTGCGCCCGGAGCGCGGCCGTCCGGCGCTCCGCGTCGAGGTCGCGCCCGCGCTCGCCGGCGCGCTCGTCGACGTCGCCGGCCGGGTCCGGGCGCTCGCCGACCTCGACGCACGGCCTGCCGCGATCGACGCGCACCTCCGGCCGGATCGCCTCCTCGGGCCGCTCGTCGCGCGTCACCCGGGCCTGCGCGTGCCGGGTGCGTTCGACGGGTTCGAGGTCGCGGTCCGCGCGGTGCTCGGCCAGCAGGTCTCGGTGCGCGGCGCGACGACGATCGCCGGGCGGCTGGTCGAGCGGTTCGGCGCGCCGGTCACGGCCCCGGTGCCGGCGCTCCGGAGGCTCTTCCCCGCCGCGGAGGTGCTCGCGGCCGCGACGGAGCGCGACGTCGCGACGCTCGGGATGCCGGGCGCCCGCGCGCGCACCGTGATCGCCCTCGCCCGGGCGGTGGCGCGGGAGGGCCTCCGCCTCGACCGGCTCGCGGACCCGGAGGAGACGGTCGCGCGCCTCGAGGCGCTGCCCGGGATCGGACCCTGGACCGCGCAGGTCGTGGCGCTCCGCGCGCTCGGATGGCCCGATGCGTTCCCCGCAGGGGACCTCGGGCTCCGGGCGGCGCTCGGCGGCTCCGAGCGCGAGGCGCTCCGGCGCGCCGAGCGGTGGCGACCCTGGCGCGCCTACGCCGCGCTCCACCTGTGGACCCTGCTCACGGAGGAACGACCATGACCCGACACGCGCTCTCGATGCCCTCGCCGCTCGGCACGATCACGCTGGTCGCGAACGACGATGCCCTCGTCGCCGTACACCTCGGGGACGAGGCCGCCTCGTCCGCGGTCGCGGCGCAGGCCGCGCCGGCTCACCCGGTGCTCGAGCGCGCCCGGGAGCAGCTCGCGGAGTACCTCGCCGGCCGGAGGACCGCGTTCGAGCTCCCGCTGCACCTCGGAGGCACGGACTTCCAGCGCGCGGTCTGGACGGCGCTCCGCGCGATCCCGTTCGGCGAGACGCGCACCTACGGCGAGCTGGCGCGCACCGTCGGCCGCCCCGCGGCGGTCCGCGCCGTCGGCGCCGCGAACGGCCAGAACCCGCTCGCGATCGTGGTGCCATGCCACCGGGTGATCGGCGCCGACGGCACGCTCACCGGCTACGCCGGCGGGCTCGCGCGGAAGCGGTGGCTGCTCGCGCACGAGGCGGCGCCGGTCCCGGGTCCGCTGTTCGACCGCGCGCGGCGGTGACGCGCGGCGGCGCCGGCGAGTCGGCCACGTCGCCGCGAGCAGATCGGCGAGGTCGGCCCGCTCCGGTCCCAAAGCCGCCGGCGCCCGGGCAGCGCCACGCGAAGGCGCTGCCCGGTGGCCGGCGGTGCCGTCAGTGCGTCGCCGACGGCTGATCGCTCTTCACCTGCTGCAGCGTCGCGCCCGCCGACTGCTCGCTCTCGATGTCGGCGATGTCGGCGAGGCTGATGACGCCCTTCAGCTTCCCGTCGTCGTCGCAGACCATGATCCGCGACTTGCGCTTCTCGCGCATGAGCCGCTCGGCGTCCTGCACGTCCGCGCCGAGCCGGCAGCTGATCACGCCCCGCGACATGAAGGACTGCACCTTCTCGTCCGGCGACCGCCCGTCGGCGAGCACCCGGACCGCGAGGTCGCGGTCGGTGATCGCGCCGATGGGCCTCTCGTGGTCGTCGCAGATCGGCATGAATCCGATGCTCTCGTCCCGCATCACCCGCGCGCAGTCGCGGACGGAGTCGTCCGCCCTGCAGCCGGTGGCGCTGCTCATCAGCTCCTCCACCCTCATGGCATCCTCCTCGCCGGCCGGCGCCCCGTCGCGCCGGCGTCCGTGCTCCCCGGGGCACCGCGGGCCGACCGTGCGGCCGCGCGCCGGCGGCGTACCTCGGCTGCCTCGTCCCGATGGAACATCCACAAGATGGGGATGGCGGCCGCGCCAGGCCAATGCGCCGGCCGTCCGGCCGGGCCGGGCGGCTCGCTCCTCCGCGGGCGCGGCGCACCCCTAGGTTTCGGACGGAGGCACCCATGCCCGACGACAAGCCTCGCATCCCGATCACCGACGAGCCCGGCCTGGCCGGCGGGCCGGGCCCGGCGCCGCCCGGCATCGCCGACGAGACCCCGCTTCCCTACCCGGCCGCGCCCGAGACGCCGGAGGTGCCGCGCCCGCGCTGGTCCGGCGGCGAGAACGAGAAGCCGCCCGAGGGCGAGCCGGACGAGCCGGGCGACGCCCCGCGGCGCTGACCGCGCGCCCGGCGCGAAGAGCGCCGAAGCGCCAGGGAGTGCCGGGGCTCCCCCCTCGCCGCTCAGGGCGGCGGTCGCCCGCCCCTGCGGGCGGCGGCGGCGCGCACGAGCTTCTCGACGATCCTCCTCCGGCGCGCGCGGACGGTGGCCGCGGCGCGTCCGCTCACCGCGGCCGAGAGCGCCGGCTCGAGGCCGAGGGCCATGCAGAGCGCCTCGGCGCGCTCGACCCGCGTGAGCGGCACGCCGGCGAGTTGCTCCGCCAGGAGCCGCTCCAGCGTCGCGACGTCCGGTCGTCCCACCGGGCGCTCACTCCTCGTCGAGGTCGAGGTCCGCCGATCGCGCCGCGCGCGCCGGCACGACGGCGGTCCCGCCGGCGCCACGCCGCTCGCGGTCGCGCCGGGCCTGGGCCCGCCGGCGCGGCGCGGCGAGCACGTCCTTCATGGTCTGGCCGAGGAGGTGCGGGCCGTCGCACAGCGTCACGCCGGCGCGCGCGAGCGCCTCGAGCTTGGCGGCCGCGGTCCCGCTCCCGCCGGAGATGACGGCGCCCGCGTGGCCCATCCGCTTCCCGGGCGGCGCGGTGCGTCCGGCGATGAACCCCACCACCGGCTTCGACATGTGGCCAGCGATCCACGCGGCCGCGGCCTCCTCCTCGGCGCCGCCGATCTCGCCGATGAGGATCACCGCGTCCGTCTCCGGATCGCGCTCGAACAGCCGGAGGCAGTCGATGAAGTCGGTCCCGTGCACGGGGTCGCCGCCGATGCCCACGGCGGTCGACTGCCCGAGGCCGAGCGCCGAGAGCTGGTGCACGGCCTCGTACGTGAGCGTGCCGGACCGGGAGACGATGCCGACGCGCCCGGGGCGGTGGATGTGCCCGGGCATGATCCCGATCTTGCACTCGCCGGGCGTGATCACGCCGGGGCAGTTCGGGCCGAGGAGGCGCGTGCCGGGGCGATCCGAGAGGAAGCGCTTCACGCGCACCATGTCGAGGATCGGGATCCCCTCGGTGATGGCGACGACGAGCTCGAGCCCGGCGTCCGCCGCCTCCAGGATCGCGTCCGCCGCGTAGGGCGGCGGCACGAAGATCACCGACGCGGTGGCGCCGGTCTCCCGGACCGCCTGCTCGACGGTGTGGAAGACGGGCACCGCGCCCTCGAAGCGCGTGCCGCCGCGGCCCGGCGTGACGCCGGCGACGACGCACGTGCCGTAGTCCAGCATCTGCTCGGCGTGGAAGCTGCCCGCCGATCCGGTGATGCCCTGCACGAGGAGCCGGGTCCGCCGGCCCACGAGGATGCTCATGGCGTTCTCCTGGTCCTGGGGTCAGGCGGCCCGGGCGGCGGCGACCGCCTTGCGGGCGGCGTCGCCGAGGTCGTCGGCGGGGATGGCGAGGACGTCGCTCGCGGCGAGGATCTCCTTGCCGAGCTCGACGTTCGTGCCCTGCAGGCGCACGACGAGCGGGATCCCGAGGCCGACCTGCTTCGCGGCCGCGACGATCCCGTTCGCGATGACGTCGCACTTCATGATCCCGCCGAAGATGTTCACGAGGACGGCCTTCACGTGCGGGTCGGCGAGCAGCAGCTTGAACGCGGCCTCGACCTTCTCCTCGTCGGCGCCGCCGCCCACGTCGAGGAAGTTCGCCGGCGCCCCGCCCGCGAGGCGGATCACGTCCATCGTCGCCATCGCGAGGCCGGCGCCGTTCACCATGCAGCCGATGTCGCCGTCGAGGGCGATGTACGCGAGGTCGTGATCCTTCGCGTCCGCCTCGCGCGGATCCTCCTCGGCGGGATCCCGCATCGCGGCGATCTCCGGGTTCCGGGCGAGCGCGTTGTCGTCGAACGTCATCTTCGCGTCGAGCGCCAGGACCTCGCCCGTCACCGTGAGGACGAGCGGGTTGATCTCGGCGAGCGACGCGTCGGTCGCGGCGTAAGCGCGGTGGAGCGCCGTCGCGAACCGCACGAACGCGTCGACGGACTCGCCGACGAGCTCGAGCCCGAACGCGAGGCGGCGCGCCTGGTACGGCGTCAGCCCGGTGAGCGGATCGACGGCTTCGCGGAGGATCCGCTCCGGGTGGTTCCTCGCGACATCCTCGATGTCGACGCCACCTTCCGACGACGCCATGACCGCGACGCGGCCGCGCTCGCGATCGAGGGTGATGCCGAGGTAGAGCTCGCGCGCGATGCGACAGCCCTCCTCGACGTAGACCTTGCGGACCTCCTGTCCTTCGGGCCCGGTCTGCGCGGTCCGGAGGACCGAGCCGAGCATCAGGGCCGCGTGCTGGTGCGCCTCCTCGGGGGAGCGCGCGAGCTTCACGCCGCCGGCCTTGCCGCGGCCGCCCGCCTGGATCTGCGCCTTCACCACGCAGATGCCGCCGCCGAGCTGCTGCGCCGCTCCCTCCGCCTCGAGCGGGGTCGTCGCGAGGTAGCCCCGCGGCACCGCCACGCCGAAGCGGCGCAGGATCTCCTTCGCCTGGTACTCGTGGATCTTCACGCTTCCCTCCGGGTTACGGGGCCATGGGTTCGGCCGCTGGATCCGGCGCGCCACGCGCTGCCGGTCCACCGTGCCCTGCGCGCCCGGCGCTCTCCGCGCCGTGCGACAGGGCGCATCGCAAGGCGCGCGCCAGCGCGCGCGGGGGCGCTCCCGGCGCCGGCGCGGAACGTCGACCAGGCGCCAAGTGCCCGTCGCGACAGGGACCCCGGGCCAGGGGAGGAACTGCGTCGCGCGGGTGGCGCCCTTCCGTTTCCGGAACGGATGTGTTCCGATTCCGGGACACATGCCCCAGCCCCGGGACCGCAAGCCCATCCTCTGGGCGTTCAGCCTGAGCCGCCTGAACGACCTCCTCGAGCGCGTCGTCCCCTCCTACGCCGGGCGCGCGCACATCCGGGTCTTCGACAAGGGGTTCGACGAGGCGGTGGAGGTCGCGCGGACGCTCATGCGCGCCGGCGAGGAGGTGGACGTCATCATCTCCGCCGGCGCGAACGGCGCGTTCCTGAAGAAGCGCGCCACGGTGCCCGTGGTGACGATCCAGCCCACCGGCTTCGACGTCCTCCAGGCGCTCGCGAAGGCGCGGCGGCTCTCCCGCCGGGTCGCGATCGTGAACCACGGCCAGGTGACGCCCGAGCTCGAGCACTTCAAGAGCCTGTACGGCCTCGAGATCGAGCAGCGCGCCTACGAGACGGTCGAGGAGGCCGACGCTTGCGTCCGCGAGCTCGCGAAGAAGGGCATCGAGGTGATCGTCGGGCCGTCGGCGGTCACCGAGCTCTCGGAGCGGGCCGGCCTCCGGTGGATCTTCCTCTACTCGCAGACCGCGGTCTGCGAGGCGATCGACCGCGCCATCGAGATCGCGCGCGCGACGCGGGTCGAGGACGCGAAGCGCGAGCGCGTCGACGCCATCCTCCGGCATCTCGCGGAGGGCGTGGTCGCCGTCGACCGCGAGCACCGGATCCAGTCGATCAACCCGGCGATGGAGCGGCTCCTCGGCATCTCCGCGGAGCAGGCGATCGGGGTCCCCCTCGCGCGCGTCGCGCCAGCGCTGAGCCTCTCGCGGGTGCTCGACGGCGGGGACGCGGAGCTGGAGAAGATCGAGCGGCTCGGGCGGCGGACGCTCGTGACGAACCGGATCCCGATCCAGGAGCAGGGGGTCCGGACGGGCGCGGTGCTCACCTGCCAGGACGCGAGCGCCATCGAGCGCGTCGACCGGAGCCTCCGCTCGCAGCACCGCCCGCGGCGGTTCGAGGCGCGCCACCGCCTGTCCGACATCATCGGTCGCTCCGACGCGATCCGACGCACCCGGGCCCTCGCGGAGCGCTACGCCCGGACCGACGCGACGGTGCTCGTCACGGGCGCGAGCGGCACCGGGAAGGAGCTCTTCGCGCAGGGGATCCACTCGGCGAGCCGCCGCGGGGATCGCCCGTTCGTCGCGGTGAACTGCGCGGCGCTGCCGGAGACGCTCCTCGAGTCCGAGCTGTTCGGCTACGAGGAGGGCGCCTTCACCGGCTCCCGGCGCGGGGGAAAGCCGGGTCTCTTCGAGGCGGCCCACACCGGCACGATCTTCCTCGACGAGGTGGGCGACATGCCGCTCGCGCTCCAGACGCGCCTGCTGCGCGTCCTCCAGCAGCGCGAGGTGCTCCGCCTCGGCAGCAACGATCCGACACCCATCGACGTCCGTGTCGTGGCCGCGACGAACCACGACCTCGCCGCGCGCGTGGAGGAGGGCGCCTTCCGCGAGGACCTCTACTACCGGCTCAACATCCTGCGGCTGCACCTGCCGCCACTCGCCGCCCGCCCCGAGGACATCCCGCTCATCGCCACCCACCTGCTCGAGCGCGCCCTCGAGCAGCACGGCGCCCTCGCGGCGCGGGACCGGGCGCTCAGGGCGATCCTGCCGCGCCTCGCCGCCCACGCCTGGCCCGGGAACGTGCGCGAGCTGGAGAACGTCCTCGAGCGCGTCGCGGTGCTCTACGCCGAGCCGGACGGCGGCGAGGTCGACGCGCGGGAGCTGCGGGTCGTGGTGCCGGAGCTGTTCGAGGGCCGGCGCCGGCCGAGCGGCGGTCCCACGCTGCGCGCCGCCCGGCGTGGCCACGAGCGCGCGCACATCCAGCGGGTCCTCGAGGAGTGCGGGGGCAACCAGGCGGCGGCGGCCCGGCGGCTCGGCATCGGCCGCACCACGCTCTGGCGCAAGCTCGGCTCCCCGGAGTGACCTCCGGCCCTCGAAGGGGCCGCGGACGCCCCGACGGCCCGCACCTCCGGATCCGGCGTCCGCTCTACAACCTGTCCCGCCGCGGCCTCGAGCGCGACGCGCGCGCCGGGGCCACGAGCGGGGGAGGCCGCCATGCGCGCGCTCATCTTCGATCTCGATGGCACCCTCGTCGACACGGTGTACGCCCACGTCTTCGCGTGGCAGCTCGCGCTCGCCGAGGCAGGCCTGCCCATCGACGGCTGGCGCATCCACCGCCGGATCGGGATGAGCGGCGGCCTCTTCACCCGGGCGGTGGCGCGGGAGGTGGGACACGCGCTCTCGCCCGAGCAGACGCGCTTCCTCCAGGATCGGCACGGCGAGCTGTTCCGGACCCTGCTCCCGACGCGGCGCACGCTGCCCGGCGCGGTGACGCTGCTCGCACATCTCAGGGCGGCGGGCGTGCCGCACGGGATCGCGACCTCCGGCCGCCGACCGGAGATCGACGGATCGCTCGCGGCGCTGGAGGTTCCGGACGACGCGGTGGTCGTCGAGCGGCGCGACGTCCGCCACGCGAAGCCGGCGCCGGACCTGTTCCTCGAGTGCCAGCGGCGGCTCGGGGTCGCCGTCGAGGAGTGCTACGTGGTGGGCGACGCGGTCTGGGATCTCCTCGCCGCCCGGCGCGCCCGGATGCTGGGTGTCGGGCTGCTCACCGGTGGCTACGGCCAGGACGAGCTGCTCGCGGCGGGCGCGTATCAGGTGTACCGCGATCCCGCCGAGCTCGATGCCGCGCTCGACGAGCTGGGCGTGCTGCCCTGACCCGCCGCGCGCGGCTCCGCGTACCACCCGCCGCGCGTGAGCGGCAGCCCGCTCCGGCCGCCCTCGGGCTTCACGTACACGGCCTGGTAGATGGTGTTCTGGCCGCGCTCGAAATCGGCCGCTGCCCCAGCCATGTACAGCCGCCACACCCGGTAGCGGGTCGTGCCGACCACCCGCTCCGCCTCGGCGCGCCGGGCCTCGAGGCGCGCGAGCCAGCTGTGCAGGGTGAGCGCGTAGTGCTCCCGGAGCGACTCGACGTCGCGGAGCTCCAGGCCGGCCTCCACCGCCGCTGCGGCGGTCTCGTGCAGGAATGGTAGCTCGCCGTCGGGGAACACGTACTTCTGCAGGAAGCTGCCCTCGCGGAAGAGCCTCGCGCGGAGCCCGTCGTCGCGAGGCACCGCCGGCGCGATCCCGTGGTTCAGGAAGAGGCCGCCAGGGCGGAGCAGCTCGGCGGCCCGCCGGAAGTAGGTGGGCAGCTGCGCGACGCCGACGTGCTCGACCATCCCGACGCTCACGACCTTGTCGAACGGCTCGGCGCGCAGCGCGCGGTAGTCCGCCACCTCCACGCGGCATCGAGAGGCGAGCCCGCGGGCCGCGATCCGCTCCCGCGCGAGCTCCGCCTGGGCGGGGCTGAGCGTGACGCCCAACGCGGTGACGCCGTGGTGCTCGGCGGCCCACGTCACGAGCCCGCCCCAGCCGCAGCCGACGTCGAGGAGGCGGTCTCCGGGCGCCAGCCTGAGCTTGCGGCAGACGAGCTCGAGCTTCGCCTCCTGCGCCGCGTCGAGCGTGGTGGTGGGCTCGGGGAAGTAGGCGCACGAGTAGACCATCCGGGCGTCGAGCCACAGCGCGTAGAAGTCGTTCCCGGCCTCGTAGTGGTGGCGCACGGCGTCGGCGTCGCGCCCGAGCGTGTGCTTGCGGCCCCTGAGGCGAGCGGCGCCGGAGCGGGGCGCGGCCGGCGCGGCGTGCCGGAGGAGCGCGGGCACGAGCGGCGCGAGCGTGAGGAGGTCGCGCGGGCCGAGCCGGAGGCGGTCCCGGAGCGAGATCGCCGCCACGAGATCGCCCTCCACGTCCCAGTCGCCGCGCACGAACGCCTCCGCGACGGTGAGCTCCCCGGGCGGCCAGAGCATGCGGAGGAGCGACGCCGGGTGCGTGAGCACCAGCACGAAGCGGGGTGCGACGCCCGCGGTCGCGGGTAGCACCTCGCCGGTCCAGAGCCGCACGGCGAAGTCGCGCGTCGCGAGCGGTGCGAAGAGCGCTTCGAGCGCCCGGAGCGTCGCTCCGCCGCCCACTGCCGGGACCCGTTGCCTGACCGCCCGCGCCGGCGTCGCCATGCCGTCCCTCCTCCCTGCCCGAGGGCTATCGCCCGGACCGCGGGTCCGGCCGCTCCCTTGCGGGTTCTCGTGCGGCGGGGCAGGCGGACCCGCGACGCGCCGCGAAAGGGACCGCCGCCCGGCGCACGGTGGCCGCGCGCGACCCACCGGCGACCCGCCGAGCGCCCCGACGTGAGTTGCAGGCCGTCCGGGGCACCTTACGGACAGCAGCCTCGCCCTGCCCCGTGCGCCCGGCGCAGGGGCAGGCGTCTCGCCGGGCGACGCCCGGACAAGGAGCCGTCATGCGCACCGTTCACCGGACGTTCACGCTCGCCGCTGCGCTCGCGGCCCTCTCCTGCGGAGGCACGGGGCAGGACACCTCGACGAGCACGACCAGCGAGGCGCTCGACGCGCAGTCATCGCACGAGCCGCCGATGCTCGGCATCCACTGGGCGCGCGGCGAGGCGGGGGGCCAGGCGTCCACCTCACCGCTCATGACCTGGCACGGCGGCGCGATCCTCACGACCACCGCGGTCCAGGCGATCTTCTGGGGGACGAGCTGGAGCTCGGCGTCGTTCGTGGGCGACAAGATCGGCGGCATCGACACCTTCTACGGCGGCATCGGCGGGTCGAGCTACGCCGGGACGAACACCGAGTACGACGGCACGAACGGCCTCGTCACGACGGCCGTGTCGTACGGCGGCTCGCAGGTGGATTCGAGCCCGGCCCCGAGGCAGGCGCCGAAGACGAGCACGATCCTGAACGAGGTCTGCGCGCGGATCTCGAACCCGGTCGCGAACGGCTTCTACCCGGTCTACGTCGACACGCCGCGCGGCCACACGCGCTACTGCGCGTGGCACTCGTACGGAACGTGCAACGGCGTCCCGGTGCAGTTCGGGTTCTTCTTCCACCTCGACGGCGACCCGGGCTGCGATCCCCAGGACACCTCCGGCCTCCACTCGCAGGGGCTCGCGGCCCTCGCGAACGTGAGCGGGCACGAATTCTCCGAGACGATGACCGACCCGAGGAACGGCGGCTGGTACGACTCGAGCGGGAGCGAGAACGCCGACAAGTGCGCCTGGACCTTCGGCGCGCCGCTGCTCACGTTCTCCGACGGCACGCAGTGGAAGGTCCAGGGCAACTGGTCCAACGCCGCGTACAGCGCGGGCACGGGCTACCCGAACGGCGCCGGTCAGGACGGCTGCATCGGCACGAAGTGACCTTCGTGACGGACGCGGGCGCTCAGCGCGAGAGGAGCCAGGCCTTCGCGGCGGTCGCGTCGTCGAAGAGCTCGACGGGCGCGCGGTAGAGCGTCTTCACGCCGTTGAAGACGACCTTCTTCATGCCCGTGATCCCGACGAGCGCGTTCGCCTTGAGGTAGGGCTGCACCGTCGAGACGAACCGCTCCATCTCGAGGACGGTGGCCGGATCGAAGCGGACGCTCTCGAGGAGCGTGAGGGCCAGCACCGCGCCGCGCGGCGACGCGGTGATGACCCTCTGCGCGTCCTGGATGATCGGCGCGAAGGTCCCCGGCGTGCAGCCGTTGAAGTCGATCTGCACGATCTGCTTGCCCGCGTGGGAGGTGAGCGTGACCCGGTCCGCCATGGGCGCGTCGACCGTGCATGACGCGGTCCGCGGGCGCGGTGCGGCGGGAGGGCATACGCACCGGACTCCACGCGCGTATTCGGCGCCGCGCCGGCGGTGGCGGGCGGGGCCGCTCGGACCCACGGGTCCGCCCGTCGCGCGGGGCGCGCGGGCATGCACCGTCACGGTATCACGTGAAGTACACCCCGCCGTTCACCTGGACCGTCTGCCCGGTGACGTACGCGTTCGAGACGAGCGCGACGGCGAGCTCGGCCACCTCCTCCGGGCGCCCGAAGCGGCCGACCGGGATGCGGTCCGGCCGGGCGCGCGGGTTCGAGCCGATCATCTCGGTCTCCACCAGCGCGGGTGCGATCACGTTCGCGGTGATCCCCTCCGGCGCGAGCCGGGAGGCGTACGCGTGGGCGAGCCCGACGAGCGCCGCCTTCGAGGCGGCGTAGTGGGGGCCGATGATGCCGCCCACCTGCGCCGCGGTGGAGGAGACGTACAGCAGGCGGCCGAAGCGCCGCCGGCGCATCGCTGGCAGCACCGCCTGCGTCGCGAGGAACGGCGCGCGGAGGTTCACCGCCAGCGTCCGGTCGAAGAGCGCCACGTCGAGGCCATCGAGGTCCGCGGCTTCGCCGATGCCCGCGTTCGACACCAGCACCTCGACCTCGCCGAGCGCGGCGGCGGCCTCGCGGACGAGCCGGGACACGTCCGCCTCCACCGCGAGGTCGGCCTGGATCGCGACGGCGCGCCGGCCGCGTGACCGGAGCTCGGCCGCGACCGCCTCGGCGTCGGCCGCCCGCGACCGGTACCCGACGGCGACGTGCGCGCCCGCGCCGGCGAGCGCGACCGCGATCGCCCGGCCGATGCCGCGATCGGCGCCGGTGACGAGGGCCACCCGATCCCGAAGAGTCATCCCGTCCTCCGCTCGCGTCACGTCCACCCGTGCCTCCGCCCCCTCCGCGCGCCCCCGGGCGGGCGGTGCGCGACCGGACGCTCACGCCCCGGGACGGAGTTGAGCGTCCCGGCGGGGAGGGCTAAGCCCCGCACACAGGAGGTCGACATGGCGAAGAAGATCCTCATGCTCGTCGGGGACTACGTGGAGGACTACGAGGTGATGGTGCCGTTCCAGGCCCTGCAGGCGGTCGGCCACCAGGTGCATGCCGTCTGCCCGAAGAAGAAGGCCGGAGAGAAGGTGCGCACCGCCGTCCATGACTTCGAGGGCGACCAGACCTACAGCGAGAAGCGGGGCCACGACTTCGCGCTCAACGCCACCTTCGACGACGTGAAGGCGCAGGACTACGACGCCCTCTGCATCCCGGGCGGCCGCGCGCCCGAGTACCTGCGGCTCGACGCGCGCGTGCTCGACGTGGTCCGGCACTTCGCGCAGGCGCAGAAGCCCATCGCCGCGATCTGCCACGGCGCGCAGCTCCTCGCCGCGGCGGGCGTCGTGAAGGGACGCCTGGTCTCGGCCTACCCGGCCTGCGCCCCGGAGGTCCGCGCCGCCGGCGGCGAGTACGCCGAGGTGGCGATCGACCAGGCCGCGGTGGACAAGAACCTGGTGACCGCGCCGGCCTGGCCGGCTCACCCGGAGTGGATCTCCAAGTTCCTGTCCGTGCTCGGTACGAAGATCACCACGTAGCAGAAGGCGCTGGCGGGCGACCGCGTCGCCTCGCGCTCACGGGCGCGCGAGCACGTCGCGGTCGCCGCGCGCCGCGTTCAGGTCCACCGGCCCGGAGATCCCGGCCACGCGGCCCCGCGGCCAGAACTGCCAGATGACCCACGCGTGAGGCGCGACGACCACGGGCTCCCGGAGGACGTCGCGCATCCAGAGCGGCGGGGAGAGCTCGCGGCCGCGGACGAAGAGGTCGTAGGACTCGGCCGTGGCGTACAGGATCGGGCGCTTCCCGGTCCCGCGCTCCACCTCCGCGAGCCAGCTCGCCACCTCCCGCGTGACCTCGTCCCGGGACGGCCTCCGCGCGCAGCTCCCGCCCAGCTCGAGGTCCAGGGCGGGCGGGAGCGCGTCCGCATCCCGGGGCACCGCCGCGAGGAAGTGGCGCGCCTGCTCGGCGCCGGGCCGGCAGAACGAGAAGAAGTGGTACGCGCCGACGCGCAGCCCGGCGCGCCGCGCCTCGCGCCAGTTGTCCAGGAACCGGGGATCCGTGAAGTCGCCGCCCTCGGTCGCCTTGAGGTACGCGAACCGGAGCCGCCGCTCGGTGGCGACCTTCGCCCAGTCGATGGCCCCCTGGTGATGCGAGACGTCGATGCCCCAGGCGTCGTAGCGGTGAGCCGCGAGCGGGTGGACGGGGAGCCATCCGCGGGCGACGCCCAGCGCCGCGACGGCGAGCGCGATCGCGCCGAGCGTGATTCCCCCGATGGCCGCTTTCCTCCGCACGACCGCTCACCGAAGCAAGGCGCGTGCCCTCGTCGCGCGTGGGTCGGCGCGAGCGGGCCTGGCCCGCTCCGCGGCGGCGGCGACGCGCCGGCCGCGCGAGCGCGGCTGGCGTGACACGGACGGCGTTGGCCGGGCGGACGCAGCCCGCGGCGCCAGGCCTCGGTCCTATGCGGCCCCGGCCGCCTCGCCCTTCTCGACGTACCCCTTCGCGAGCTTCTCGCGAACGAGCCGCTCGGCGGTGCGGGCCGCCGTCGCCGGATCCGCGAAGAGCTTCTGCTGCGTCTGCCCGGTCGTGCCCAGGCGCCCGAAGCGGACGGTGACGGTGCTCCCGGCGACGGCGACCTCCCAGAACTTGCGCGACGCGCCGCCGACGAGCTCGAACCGACGCGTGCCGGAGGCGGGCGCGCTCGCCGGCGCCGTCGCGGCGGGAGCGGCCTCCGGCGGCGCGAGCAAGGCCGGGGCCGGCGGAGCCGGCTGCGCCGCCTCGATGGCCGCGTCCAGCTCGGCCCAAGGGTCCTCGAGCTCCTCGCCGGCCGCGTCGTCCGCCGGCGGCCCGTCGCCCTCCTCGATCCGCCGCACCAGGTCGTCGATCACCGCCTCGCGCCGCCGGTACCAGTCGGACGAGAGGACGTGCGCGACCTGCCAGCCGAAGGCGCGCAGGAGCTCGGGGCGCATCAGGTCGCGCTCGAGCAGGTCGTCCTGCCGGTAGTGCTCGTCCGTGTCGACGAGGATGCCCAGGCGGTGGCGCTGCTCGCCGTGGCGGCGCACGGCGAGGTCGCACCGGAAGTGCGACATCCCCACGCGCTCGTCCACCGCGTACCCGCGCTCCCCGAGGGCGGCGGCGAGCTGGCGGACCACCGCGCCCCGGCGCTCCTCGAGGGGCTGGGCGAGGTCGCGCCACACGGCGAGCTCGCGCAGCACGCGCTCGCCCGCGGCGGCGTCGCCGGCCGAGGCGGCCTCCGCGTAGCGCAGGTAGCTCTTCAGGCAGGCCGCGCCGTCGTTGTAGTCGTTCGTGATCTCCGCGTGCCGGATCGAGCTGACGAGGCACATGTGGTGCTTCGCGCGCGAGAACGCCACGTTGAGCCGCTTCTCGCCTCCGCTCTGGTTGATGGGGCCGAAGTTCATCCGCATCTTGCCGTCCGGCGCGCGCCCGTAGCAGACGCTCAGGATCACGACGTCCCGCTCGTCGCCCTGGATGTTCTCGAGGTTCTTCACGAGCAGGCCGACGAACTGCCCGTCCTCCTCGCGCTCCCACTCCGCCTCGAGCCGCTCCGCGAAGACCTTGTCCTCGGCCGCGAGCGCGGAGAGGGCGCGCTCGATCTCGCCCTGCTGCGCCTCCGAGAAGGCGATGACGCCGATGCTCCGCCGCTCCGGGCTCGCCAGGAGCCCGCGGACGAGGTGGGCGACGTACGCGGCCTCGGCCTCGTTCCGCCGGCTCTCGTAGGTGCCGTGCTCGAGCAGGTGGAAGCTGAGCGGACGGTCGAGGAGCCGCGCCACGTTCGCGTCGCCGTCGGCGGGATCCCGGGCGAGCGTCTCGCCGCGCCCGGCGGCGGCGAGCCGGTCGTCGGGGACGGTGAGCAGGCGCCCCTGGTAGAAGGCCCAGTTCGAGAACCCGATCAGCGACTCGGAGCGGCTGCGGTAGTGCCACCCCAGCATGCGCGCGGGGAGGTTCTTCGCCGCGTGCCCGAGGAAGCTGTTCGCGGAGAGGTCGTACTCGAACACCTGCCCGCCGTCGCCGACGAGCAGCCCCTCCTCGTCCTCGACGTCGCCCTTCGCGGAGAAGAAGTCCGTGGGCGGGAGCTGCATCTCGTCGCCGACCACGATCGCCTGGGGCGCGCGGAAGATCGACGGCACGGCCGACTCGAGCGTGATCTGGCTGGCCTCGTCGAAGATGACGACATCGAACGCGTCCGGGCGGAGCGGCAGCGTGTCCGAGACGCTGAGCGGGCTCATCAGCCACACCGGCTTCAGGTCGAACACGACGGGGCCCGAGTCGCCGGCGACGAGGTCCCGGATCGACTTGTGCCGCATGACCTTCCCGAGCTCGTGCTCGAGGTCGCGCCGGCCGCGGTTGTAGGCGGCCTTGAACTCCTTCTGCTCGCGGGTCAGCTCGGCCGCCGGCAAGGACGAGATCCGCACCCGCTCCAGGAAGGCCTCCCGCGCCCGCTCCAGCACCGCGCCCGCGTTCGCCTCCTGCCACAGCGCGGCGAGCCTCGAGAGCTGCCGCAGGTGCCGCTCGCGGGCCGCGCCGTCGAGGCGGTGGAGCGCGCGATCCGCCTGGAGCAGCTCGTCCACGCAGCGGCCCACGATGGCCGCCTCGAGCTGGCGCGCCGTGAGCCGCCGGGTGCGGAACGCCGCGCCGAGGCGCGGCGGCAGCCGCGCGAGGAGGCCCAGCGCGTGGAGCGCGCCGCCGAGCGCCGGGAGCGCGCGCTCCATGGCGCGCAGGAGCTCGCCGAGCGAGGCGAGCCCCTCGTCGCGGAAGTCCACCAGGAAGCCGTCCAGCGTCGCGCGGAGCGCCTCGGCGGTGGCCCGCGTCCCCGCGATCGCGCTCACCACCTCGGCGCAGCGCGCCGAGCGGACGACCTCGTCGTGCAGCGGGCGGAGCGTCCGCGGGAGCTCCCGCAGGCGGCGCCGCGCGGCCTCGACCTGCTCGACCACCTCGTCGAGCGGCTCGTCGACGCCGAGCTCCTCCCGGCCGGCGCGCTCGGCGGCGGCGAGCGCCGCCTCGGCGGCGTGCTCGGCGCCGAGGGCCGCGAGGACCTGCGACCACCGGGGCCGGACCGCGTGCTGCGCGAAGGCGTACCGGCTCCGGAGCACCTTCCGGAGCCGCCACCACGCAGGCCGGAACACCGACGTCCACCGTCCCTCGAGCGCGGTCGCGAGGGCGAGGGCCGTCGCGACCTCGTCCGGCGGGAGCTTCTCCGTCCAGAGCCGGGTCCCCTCGCGGGCCCGGGCCAGCGCCTCCCGCGCCGCCGCGAGCGCCTGGCGCGCCCGGGCGAGCCGGCGCGACCCGTCGCTCCGCTCGTCGAGGAGCGACGTCAGCTCGCGGCGGGCCAGCCACTCGACGTCGGCGGCCCACGCGCCGAGGGCGAGCGTGTCCTCGAGCCTCTCCCGGTGGCGCTCCGGCACGCCCGCCGCGTCGAGCGCGCCGCGGAGCTCCTCGAGCTGCGCGAGCGCCGCCGCGACGGCGGACGCGACGAGCCGCGCCGGCCGCTCGTCGCCGACGACCGCCGGGCCGAGCAGGCGGAGCGGGTGGCGGGCGAGCACGCCGTCGGGCTGGAGCTCGCCGATCGCCGTGACGAGCGCCTCGACGGCCTCGAGGTTCGAGGCCCAGTCCGCGTAGGGCGGGAGCGCCTCCCGGTCGGCGGCGGAGAGGGTGGTCGCCTCGGGGAGGAGCTCGACGGCCCGCTCGAGCGCCGCGCGGAGCGGCACGCCGGCGGCGGCCGGCGCCGCGCGCATGGCCCGGTCGAACGCCTCGAGGGGCTCGAGCTCGCGGCGGAGCGCGTCCAGCAGCGCCGCGCGGCGGTCGCGCCAGGTCCGACGGGACGCGGCGGGATCCGCGAGGAGGCCCTCGTAGGTCGCCTTGAGGTCCTGGATGAACTCCTTCTTGTCCGCCTGGGAGTCGTGGATGAGGCAGCAGAGCGCGTGCAGCCCCTGCTGCCGCAGGCGGGCGTAGACCACGTCGATGGCCGCGCGCTTCTCGCAGACGAAGAGCACCCGCTTCCCGCGGAGGACGTAGTCGGCGATCAGGTTCGTGATCGTCTGCGACTTCCCGGTGCCGGGAGGACCCTGGATGATGTAGCTCGCGCCGGTCCGCGCGTAGCCGATCGCCGACGCCTGGGTCGGGTCGCAGGCGACCACGTGCCAGCGCTCCGCGAGCGGCGGCGCGCGAGGCGCCTCGCGCTCGACCGGGCGCGGCGCGAGCGAGAAGACCGCGTCGAACGCCTCGTTCGGCGCGCCGTCCGCGAGCAGCTCCGCGTAGTCGCGGACGAGCGTCATCTTCCGGTACTTGAAGTTGCCGAGGGTGACGCGGCAGAGGTCGAAGTCCCAGTGGTACGGGTTGTCGTCGGTCGCCTCGCGGAGCGCGTAGAAGCGCTTCTCGCGGGCGTCGACCGGTGCGTCCGCCTCGGCGGGCGGCGCCGCCCAGCTCCGGGGCGCCGGGCGCTCCTCGAGGATGGTCCGGAGGTGCGTGGGGCGCGGCTTCACCCGGGCCCGGAACAGCGCGAGCCCGAGCGGGTGGAAGTTGGCCGGGTCGTAGCTGTAGTCGACGTCGAGGAAGCTCCTGACGCTCCGGCCGGCCAGGCGCGCGGAGCGGCGGTAGCGGTCGAGGCGGCGCCGGGCGAGGTCGTGGATGAGATCGATGCGGGGGCGGTCCACCTTCCGCAGCGTGACCCCCGGCTCGCTGGCGGCGATGCGCGCCGCGAGGTCCTCGAAGAGCGCGTCGAGGGAGGTCTCGGCGAGGTCGAGCGAGGCGGGCAGCTCGATCCCGTGGAGCTGCCGGAACAGGTGGCGCACGGCGGGGTTCACCTCGGCCTCCGTGCCGAGGGGCTGCAGCCACCACGAGTCGCGCACGCCCTTCTTCTTCACCAGGCGCACCGGCAGGAGCACGAGCGGCGAGTCGTAGTGCTCGGCGGGCGTCTCCTTCAGGTTCGCCCAGCGCAGGAAGCAGAGCGCGAGGCGGAGCTGCTCGAACCCGAACTCGGCGGCGTCGCGCCGCGCGTCGGAGCGGACGCGGTCGAGCACGCTCGGGAGGTACACCTGCTCGGCGAAGTCGAGGTGCCGGTTCAGGGAGACCGGCTCCCCCGCGGAGACGGAGCGCGCGAAGCCGCCGGACCACGTGAGGAGCTGGTCGGGCCGGATGTTCCGGACGTCGAAGGAGAGCGGCACCGAGGCGTGGGTCAGGTTGACGGAGCCGAGGGTGCTGCGGAAGTGGAGGAGCCGGTTCCGCCGCGAGAGCTCGAAGAGCCGCTCCTGGAGCGTGCCCAGGATGACGGGCCGCTTCGCGCGCCCGGTCGCGGCGGCCTCTGCGCTCGCGAGGTCGAAGTCGAAGTCGACGCTCTGGTCGCGGTGGTGCTCCAGGGCGTGCAGCAGCGTCGCGAGCTCCTGCGGGCGGTCGCGCCTCGAGAGCTCGGTCATCTTGACGATGGCCTTCGCGAGGACCGGGTGGAGGCGCGGCTGCAGCCGGAAGAGATTCCGCCGGTTCGAGACGAACGCCTCGAGATCGTCCGGCTCGGCGAGATCGAGGCCGCAGGCGAGGCTCGCGAGCACGAGGCCGAGCGAGAACACGTCCGAGACCGGATCGTGGTGGCCGACGACGTGCTCCCAGCAGACCCAGCCCGGGAGGTAGACCGGGCGCGTGAGGGCCTGGTCCCGCGCGCCGAGCTCGAGGTCGACGGCCTTTCCGCCGCCGCCCTCCACGTCGATCGTCCGCCGCTGGTCGGAGAGCACCTCGACGCCGGCCAGCGGACGATCGAGCCGCTGCACCTCGCCCGTGGCGCGGGACGGCTTCTGCGCCTGGCTCTCGTGGAACCAGATCCGGACGCCCTCGACCTGGAGCGCCGCCACGCCGTCGAGCGGCGCGACGAGGCCGGCGGCGTGGGCATCGGCGACCTGGCGCGCGAGGGAGAGGAAGCTCGCGAGGGCGTCCTCGGTCGAGAAGCCGCCCGCCTCGAGCCGGGCGCGGAGGAACTCGTGGAAGGTGGCCATGGCTAGGCGTCCTCCGCCGCGGCCTTCGCGACCATGGCAGCAGCGCCGGCCTCGAGCGCCTCGAGCTGCTTCTTCTTGAGCCCGAGCTCCTTCGCGGCGATCCGGCGGAAGCGCTCGCCGAGGCCGAGCTCGTCCGAGCGGAGCAGCGCGGCCGCGAGCGGCGCGTCCTCGAGGTCGCGATCGGCCGTCGCGAAGTCGAGGATGACGTAGCACCAGTAGTCGAGCAGCTTCTCGTCGCCCGTCGCGAGGTCCGCCGCGAGGCTGGCATCCGCCCCCGGCGACGGCTCGAAGTCCTCGAAGAAGAGGCGCGCGTGCGCGAGCAGCGGCTCGGTCCGGAGCCACGCGGGACCGAGCAGCGCCGCGACGAGCCGGCGCGTGAGCGAGGCGATGTCCCGCTGCCCGAGCAGATCCAGCTCGGCCAGCGAGGCGGGGCCCTCGATGACGGTCCGGAGCTCGGCGGCGCCGCGCTCCGGCGCCTCGGCCCACAGCCTCAGCGCCCGCGCGCGGACGAACGTCTCGGGGTGGGTCACGCCCTCCGTCTGCGGGTGGCCCTTCCCGAAGATCTCGTCCGCCTGGCGGAGGTAGCTCTCGGCGGACACCTCGGCGATGCCGGTCTCGATCTTCACGAGGGCGGACACGGCCGCGGCCAGATCGCCGGAGGCGAGGTGCGCCCCGCGATCGCAGTAGACCTCGGTGTACAGGCCGAACCGCCGCGCCGTCGCGGCGTGCGCCGCCTCCGAGGCCGCGTCGTGGGTCATCGCCTGGAGGATCTGCGAGGCGACCAGGTACTCCCTCCAGCGATCGAGCAGGAGGAAGTGCAGCAGCTCGTGCCCGAGGACGGCGCGCAGCTCGAGCGGCGTGAGGCGGTCCGTCACCGGCCCGTGGAGCACGAGGTGCACCTCGCCCGGAACGTAGGCGAGCGAGGCGTTCAGGCCCGCCGACCCTTGGGCCTGGTAGAGCGTGAGCGGCGCGGCGAGGCCCAGCGTCCCGGCGACGTCGCGCGCGGCGGAGTGCAGCGCAGGGTGCGCGTCGGGGTCGAGCCGGTAGGTGGACTTGAGGAGCTCGAGCCGGACCGCCTCGCCCTGCTCGGCGCGGAGCTTCTCGGCGGAGAACCACTCCCACAGCTCGGCCTCGTTCGCCTCGAGATGCCGGACGACGTCCACGTGGTAGGGGAGCGGCTCGAGCGGGAGCTGGGGGAGCGAGGTCATGGCGGGATCCGTGCGGTGGCAGGCAGGCGCACCATGCCTTACCAGCGCGGTGGACCATTGTACCGTGCCGCTTCCGGTGAAAGGATCAGCGGGCCGGCGGCGGCACGACCCCCGTGCCGCCCGAGGGTGCCGCGCCTCGATGTCGGAACCCCGCGCTACCGGCAGAAGCCGCCCGGGTCGAGCCGTCCGGAGCAGCAGGCCGTCGCGTCGATACCCGGGTTCTGTCCGGCCTTCAGGCAGCACGTGTGCGTGGTCGTGCTGCAGGCCTGGGAGGCGTACGTGCCGGTCCCGTAGCAGCAGTCGGTGTCCGCGGTGCAGCTGGCCCCGAACTGGACGCAGCAGCGGAGCGGGTTCCCGCCGCAGGAGCCGGTGCAGCACTCCTCGTCGCTCCAGCAGCTCGAGTCCTTCGCGCGGCAGCAGACCGGCTTGGCCGGCGTTCCGGTCGCCGGGACCTGACAGAGATCGCCCGCCTCGCAGCAGTCCGCGGCGGAACCGCAGGCATCGCCGGGCGTGGGGCAGCAGGTGTTCGCGCCGGTGGAGACGGCGCCGCCGCAGACCGGTCCGGCGAAGCCGAAGGTTCTGGCGTAGGCGCGCCCGCAGCAGTCGCCGTCCTTCGCGCACTCACCGTACTGGGGTGCGCAGGCGCACTGACCGTCGGCTCCGCACACGCCGCTGCAGCACTCGGCGCCGGTGGTGCACGACCCGTAGTGCTGGCAGCACCGGTTCGCCAGGCACTCGTCCCCCACGGCGCACTCGTCGGGCGAGGCGCAGGCCTGGCCGGGCGACCTCCGGCACGTGTAGTAGCTGCCGCTGCCCGGGTAGTCGCAGGTGAACCCGTCGCAGCAGCCGGCGCCGCTCGCGGGGTAGCAGATGGCGTTCAGCTCGCCGCAGCAGGTCGCGGCCGTTCCGCCGGAGGGGACGCGACAAGCGTGATCCGGGCCGCACTGGGCTCCGTCGGTGCACGCGACGCCCGCCTGCTTGAAGCAGCCGCGCGTTCCCGGATCGCAGGTGAGGCCCTGGTTCGGGCAGCAGTCGCCGTACGGATCGCACGCGACCTTGCCCGGACCCGAGTTGGTCCAGTCGAGACACGCCTCGCACGCGTGCGGGCTGTCCACCTCGCCGAAGCAGACGAGCCCGCTGCAGCAGATCGCGCCCGCGCCCGACTCGCAGCTCCCACCCGCGGACGTGCAGCACTGTCCGGTGAAGCCGGAGCCGTGGGCCGAGCAGGAGCCGCTCCCGCACTCCGCGTCGAGGTAGCAGCCCCCGCCGTCCACGACCGAGCCGGTGGCCGGGTGGCAGGCGTGGTTCACGCAGGTGGACCCCGGGCAGCAATCCTCGTTGCCGAAGCACGTGGCGGCGAAGCCGCCACAGGCGCAGGTCCGGGTGCCGTACGCGTCGCAGGTGAGGCGCAACGGCGAGCGGCAGCAGTCGCCGTTGTCGCTGCACGGGCTGCCGAGATCGCTGCAGCCCCCGGCCCGGCACTGGCCCGCCGCGCAGTACGTGCCGGAGCAGCACTGGGCGTCGCTGGTGCAGGCGTCGCCCGCGGCCCGGCAGATCGGCTGGCAGGTGCTCCCCGACGTCCCCGCGGTGCAGGCGAGCCCGGAGCAGCAGTCCGAGGTCGCCGCGCACGCGCCGCCCTGAGGCGCGCACGCGACCGCGCCGCAAGTCCCTCCGGCGCACACGCCGCTGCAGCACTCGGTCGCCGCGAGGCAGCTTCCAGCCGACTTGCAGCCCGGCGTGCCGGCCGAGCCCGAGCCGGAGCTGCAGCCGGCGACGAGGAGGAGGATGGCCGAGGCGAGGGACAGGACGCGGCAGGACATGGCGCGGAGTAGAGCAGCGCCGCCCCCGATCGCCCTTGATCGCAGCTAAGAGCGACCGGCGAGCCGCTGCACTCAGGTTCTCGAACAGTGAATTCGGATCGTGCGCGTCGGTTCGCACCTCTGCGCCCGGCGCGCAAACCATCACTCGCGGTGAATGTCTCCTGCGTCCAGGACCGTGGCCCGCCGGATACTCCAGAGCGGATTCTCCAAGAGGCGCGCTGACGCGGCGCGCCGCAACGCCAGTTCCCATGAGAAGCCACCGAGTCCGAGGTGTTCGTCGAGGTGCTCGACTCGGCTACCGCCGGAGGACTGAACGAGCCGCGTCCTGCGCTCGTGGGACGGCACCGGGCGTGGATCGCGTCGCCCGTGAGCGGCTGCTAGCATCGCCCGATGCGCGCTCTCGCCCGTGTCGTCGGTCGTGTGCTCCTCTCCGCCGCCCTCGTCCTCACCGCGTGCTCCGGCGCGTCTGGCCCCGAGGGCGCCGCCGGCGCGAGCGGCCCCACGGGCCCCACCGGCCCAACCGGCCCGAGCGGATCCACGGGCCCCACGGGGCCAACCGGGTCGACCGGTCCTGCGGGCTGCGACGCGGCCGTCGCGGGCGCTGCCGCCCCGCTCGACGTCAGCGTCGCCGTCTCCTCGCCGGCGTCGGGCGCGTTCTTCACCCCCGGCGAGCAGCCGGTCCTGACGATCCGGATCGTCGATCCGTGCGGGCGCGCCGTGACGCCGGCCGCCCTCGGGACGCTGAACCTCTACCTCGCCGGCCCTCGCGCGGCGACGCTCACGCGCACCGCGTCCCGCCTCCTGAACGCGGTGACCGACCGGAACGCGTCCGACCGCCAGCACCACTACGTGAACCTGAAGGCGCCGCGCTGGGCGGATCCCGCCCAGGCGAACCTCTCGACCGCCGCGGACGGCAGCCTGGTCTACACGCTCGCGCCGATCACCTCGGAGCCGGCCGGCACGTACACCGCCGGCGTCTGGGTCCGGACGACGGGGGACACCTTCCAGACGCTCGCGGTATCCGAGCTACGGATCGGCAGCGCCAGCCCGGAGCCGGACGTCTACGCAGACGCGTGCCGGAAGTGCCACCTCGGCGCGAGCTCCGGCGTCGTCGGGATGCAGCACGCGTTCCCGTCCGCAGTCGCGCCGGATGGCCTCTTCTCGCTCGACCAGGCCGCGGTCGCGAGCTGCCAGCTCTGCCACAACCTCGACGGCTACTCGGCGAACCCGACCGTACGGAAGGTGCACGGTGCGCACCGCGGCGTGCGCCTGGCGAGCGCCGGCGTAGCGCACCCGGAGTACCAGCTCGGCGCCGACCCGACGCTGACCGAGTTCCTCGACGTCACCTTCCCCTCGATGCCGGGCGCGGAGCGCGACTGCGCCGCGTGCCACGCCGACGACCGCTGGGCGACGCGGCCCTCCCGCCTCGCCTGCGGGACCTGCCACGACAACCTCTACTTCGACACCGGCGCGCTGAACCCGCCCCGCGTCTTCGGCCGGCCGGCCGCCGGCGCCTGCACCCAGGACCCCGACTGCGCGAGCTTCGGCGCGCTCGCGGTGTGCGACGTCGGGTCCGGCACGTGCGAGCGCTCGGCGCATCCGCCGCAGGCCGACGACGCGCAGTGCACCGGGTGCCACACCGCGGACGGGTCGGGCTCGAGCCCGATCGCCGCGCGGCACGAGATCGTCTCCCGCACGCGGTCGCGTCGGCTCGCGTTCACGGGCGTCGCCGTCCTGGGCGGCACCGGCCCGGGCGGCAGCTTCGCGGTCTCGGACGTCCCGCGGCTCCGGTTCAAGCTCGTGACCGGCGCCGGCGACCCCGTGACGGACGTCGTCTCGTCGTCCCGCTACTCGGTGTTCGCGATCGTCGCCGGGCCCGTCGAGGCCCGGCAGCGGGTGGTGCAGACGACGTCGAGGTCCGCGCTGTCGTTCGACGCGGCCTCCGGGATCTACACGCTGACGTTGCCCGCCTGGCCGGCGCTCGCGCTCGCGCCGGTGAACACGAGCGCCACGCCGGCGCCGAACCCGCCCGGCAGCTACACCCTCTACGCGTACGTGGCCGAGGCGGTCACCGCGGGCGGAGAGAGCTTCCGCGACGTGGCCAGCACGACGCAGGAGGTGGCGTTCGGCGGCGCCGTCGCGACGCGGGCCAGTCAGGTCATCACGACCGGCGCGTGCGATGCGTGCCACGCCGAGGTGCAGGCCCACGGGGGCGTGCGCCGCGTGGCCGAGGCCTGCGGAACGTGCCACACCGCCGGCGCCGTGGACCGGACGGTGGCGAGCAAGGGCGCGGCGTGCTCGACGGGCGCGCAGTGCGCCGGGAACGCCGCCGGCTGGGAGGACTGCCTCGACACCAACGCCGACGGCACGCCGGACACGTGCGTCATCACCACCGACCCGACGCCGGACGCGTCCATCGAGCTCTCCACGCTCACGCACCGGGTCCACCTCGCGCGGCTCCTCGGCGGCTATGCCGAGCGCCAGAACCTCGTCGCGCCGGGCGCGCTCGCGCTGGTCGGGTTCCTCAACGGGCCGGTCGACCTCTCGCAGGGGCTCCTGCCGCAGGACGTCCGGAACTGCGCCGCCTGCCACGCCGACGCGGGGAACGCGTGCGCGAGCGACGCGCAGTGCGGCTTCGGCCAGGCCTGCCGCGCGAGCCGGTGCGAGAACGTCGCCTGGCTCGTCCCGTCCAGCCGCGCGTGCCTCGGCTGCCACGACACGGCGGCCGCGGCCGGGCACGCGGCGCTCGAGACGTGGTCCGCGCCGGAGGGGCCGGTCGAGACCTGCGACGTGTGCCACGGCGCGGGGGCCGCGTACGCGCCCGACGTCGTGCACCGGCTCGTCGATCCGTACGTTCCGCCGCTGCCGCGGTCGCGGTAGGCGCAGCGGTCAAGCGGCCGGCGGCGCGTGCGCGCGCAGGAACCGCGCGACGCGCGCGCGGACCAGGTCCCGGTGCGTGAAGATGCTCACGTGCTCTCCCCCGGGGATCGCGAGCAGCTCCGCGCCCGGTACGCGCGCGGCGAGTTCCTCGCCCTGGGCGAACGGCGCGGCGGCGTCGTCGGTCCCGTGCACGACGAGGAGCGGCACCGCGAGACGCTCGAGCGGGAACGAGAGCTCGCCGCGGGTGACGGCGACGTCGTTCTCGGTGCCCGCGAGGCGGCGCGGCATCCGGTCGAGCGTGCTCAGCTGCAGCTCGCGGAGCAGCGGCCCGGCCTCCGGATCGCGGAGCGTCCGCGCGCGCAGCGCGGGATCGCGGATCGACCGGCGCGCCGCCTCCTCGGGATCGCGCGCCGCCCGCCGGCGCATCGCGGCCACCAGCGGGCCGCAGCGCGCCGTCAGCTTCATGAGGTGCCACGCGAGCGGCAGCCGCGTCTCGACTCGCCTGCAGACCGAGGACACCACGACGAGGCCCCAGCAACGCTCCGGGTGATCCAGCGCGAGCTGAAGCGCGGACGGGCCGCCCCCGGACACCGCGATCACCGCGGCCCGCTCGATCCCGAGCGCGTCGAGCAGGTCGCGGTAGAGCGCCGCCTGCTCCGCGGGCGTCCGTCCGAGGGAGAGCGGCGTGCCGAGGTAGCCGGGGCGCGACGGTGCGACGTACCGGAAGCCCGGCGCGCCGATGGTGCGCGCGAGGAGCAGCGCCTGGTCGTGGCCGCCCATCGCCCCGTGGAGCGCGAGGACCGCCGGACCGTCGCCCGAGACGACGCACTCCACCGGTCCGCGCCGCGTCGTCACCGCGACCGGGCGACCGTCGGTCGCCGCCGTCATCACCGCGTTCTCTGCGAGCCCACCTTGCGCGTGCATGCCGTCCTCCGACGTGTGCGCGGCTCGTACCGCGGCGAGCGCCGCCGCGTCTTGTGAGAATGCGACACGCCCGGCGCGCGCTAAGGTCGCACCCGGTGAACGACGCGCGTCTCCGGCCGGGCCAGGAGCCGGCTCCGGGCCGCATCCGCCGCGCCCGGTGCCCGGCCGGTCAGCGCCTTGAAGTCGCGGACGAGGTGCGGCTGGTCCGCGTAGCCGCACGCGAGCGCGAGGTCGGCGAGCGAGCCGAACCCGCCGGTGTGCAGCGCGCCGAGCACGTACCGGAGCCGGACGAGCCGCGCCATCCGCTTCGGCGTCATGCCGAGCGCGTCGAGGAACAGCCGCTCCAGGCTGCGGACGTGGAGCCCGAGCTCGGCGGCGAGCCCGTCGACGCGGAGCTGCCCGCGGCGCGCCTCGAGGAGGAGCGTCGCCCGCCGGCACCGCACGTCCTCCACGAGCGGCCGGCTGGCCGTCCTCACCAGCCCGACCAGCGCGCGCTGGCGCGACGCGACGTCCGGGAGCGCGCGCAGGCGCTCCGCGATGGCGTCGACGGGAACGCCGCCGAGCCGCTCGACCTCGACCGCGCCGTCGGTCAGCTCCGACGAGCGCACGTCGACGAGCCGCGGCGCCTGGCCGGCGCGGAAGCGGATCCCGAGGTACTCGGCCCCCGCGGCGCGCTCCACGGTGGCGCGCTCCGTCGAGGGCCCGAGGAGGACCATCCGGCAGCCGGACTCGGAGTGCCGCAACACGAGGTGCACGCCCCCGTCAGGGAAGAACTCGTGCAGCGTGGTCCCGGTCCCGCCGCCGCTCGAGGACCAGCACAGATCGATCCGACCCTCGGGATCCGCGACCGTGACGACGCTCGCGGGCGCGGCGACGCGCGGCTCGACGGGCGCGGAGGCGCCTGGGCGGGCCGGGGCCGCGGTTGCTGGTCTGGCGTCGCGCACGTCGCGCCGAGCTTCGCACGATCCGCCCGGGCGCGGCGCGGGCGCGCGTACCGCCGCGAAGCGACGCGGGTTCCGCGGAGCGCGGGCGGCTAGAACCAGCCGAGGAAGCCGTTGCCCATGTACACGAGGCCGAGCGCGCCGAACCCGAGGCCCACGACCCACATGATCGGGCGCCTGATGAGGGCGCCGACGGACGAGAGCATGATCGCGATCTGCAGGAGCATGACGGCGAGCCCGAAGCTCGCGCCGATCCGCTGGAAGGTCGCCTCGTCCTGCTGGACGCGCTCCGCGTCGGCCTTGAGCTGCGCCTTGTCGCTCTCGTAGCGCTGGAGGTCGGTGGCGAGCTTCGCGAGCCGAGCGGCGATCGACTCTCGCGCCTCCGGCGTCCGCGCCTCGAGCGCCTGCAGGCGGAGGAGGTCCTGCTCCACGACGAAGAGGTTCTCCTTGATGCTCTTCGCCTGGTACTGCGCCCAGCGATCGTTCTCGCGCGTGGTGGCGAGCTGCACCTTCGTCGAGTAGCCGCCCCCCTTGAGCGAGGAGATCGCGGCGCACACCGCGAGCACGGTCGTCGTCAGCGCGACCCACTGCGTCCAGCGCTCCTTGAGCGGGCTCGCGGGCTTCGGCTCGGGCGCGGGCGGCGCCTCGAGGCGGGTGGCGGTCGAGGTCTGGCGGGGCATCGTCGTCCTGGTCCTCCGTGATGTCGGGGGCGCGAAGGAAAGCAGAAGCCAGCCCCGGCATCAAGGCCGCGGGGGTCCTCGGCGAGCAGGTCACGCAGGCGCATCGGCGAGGAGCGCCCGTGCGCGGGCGACGACGGCGTCGAGGGGGTGTCGGCCGAGCCGGATGCACTCGCCCGCCGCGGCCTCGCACAGCAGGCACCGGCGCGGCGGCAGACCGAGCGCGGCGCGGTCCACCACCGTGCCGCCGGGCGCGTAGACGTCGAGGTCGACGAGGCGCGCGGCCGGGTGGCTGGCCTCGACGGCGACGCAGGCGGTCTTCGCGCCGCCGGCCTCGGCGCGCGAGGCGAGCAGGGCGAAGGGGCCGAGGGCATCGTCGCCGACGTGGAGCGGCCACGCGCCCGGGAGCGCGGCGATCACCTGGTCGAGGGCCCAGCGGAAGAGCGGCTCGGCGCCGGGCGGCGACTTCTCCTCGCCCGGCACGTTGAGCGCGACGGCGACGAGCGCCGGGTGGCCCGCGCCGGCGTGCCGGACCAGGAGCGCATGGCGGGCATCGCGCGCCGCCAGCAGGTCAAGCCTTGACGCGCCGGACCGCATCGATGATCGACCCGTCCCGGTACTCGATGAGCGCCACCACCTCGTCCTCGAACTCGAGAGGGCGCGGGGTCCCGGTGATCGCCTCGATCTCCTTCTGCAGCTGCCGGATGTCCTTCACCGGCGCCTTGCGCCGGAGCAGCTCCGCCTTCAGGTCGGGGTGGCGGTCGTTCACCGCGATGCCCCGCTCGGTGACCACCACGTCGACCACGGCGCCGGGGGTGGTGATGGTGGTGACCTGGTCGCGCACGATCGGGAGGCGGCCGCGCATGGAGGGCGCCACCACGATGGCCAGCCGGGCGCCGGCGGCGGTGTCGGTGTGGCCCCCGGTGTTGTGCAGCAGGTACCCGTTCGACTCGGTGTTGGCGTTGGCGTTGAAGTCGACGTCCACCTCGGTGGCCCCGAGGATGACCACGTCGAGCCGGTTCACCACCGCGCCCGCGTTGAACGGGTTGGCGTAGGTGTCGGCGCTGATCTCGACGTGGTTGCGGTTCTTCCGGATCGACTCGACGGCGCGCAGATCGAAGCACTGCACGTCGAAGAGGGCCTGGAAGAGCCCCTCCTCCAGCATGTCCACGAAGTAGCCGGTGATGCCCCCGCAGCCGAAGCTGCCCCTGATCTTCTGGCGCCGCATCAGGTTGCGGACGTTCTCGGCGACCGCCAGCGACGTGCCGCCGGAGCCGGTCTGGAAGGCGAAGCCGTCCTTCAGGTACCCGGAGGCCTCGATGACCATGGCGGCGTAGCGGGCGATCTGCAGGCCGATGGGGTCGGTGGTGACGCGGGTGGTGGTGGAGACGATCTTGGCAGGGTCGCCCAGCTGCTCCGACTTCACCACGAAGTCCACCTGGCTCTGCGAGATGGAGACCGGCGCCACCGGGTAGGGAACGAGGTTGTCGGTCACCGCGATCACGCGGCGCGCGTACTGCGCGTCCACGTGGGCATAGCCCATGCTGCCGAAGGCCGAGCGGCCGGTGAAGCCGTTCATGTTGCCGTACTCGTCGCAGCAGGGCGCGGCCACGAAGGCCACGTCCACCTTCACCTCGCCGGTGGCCATGGAGCGCGCCCGGCCACCGTGCGAGCGCACGATGATGGGGCAGGAGAGCTCGCCCTTGGTGCAGAGCTCGCCGATGAGGCCGTTCACGCCGCACTCGAGGCCGGTGATGACGCCCTCCCGGATGGCCGGGACGAGCTCGGCGTGGACCGGGTGGACCGAGCTCGAGGCGATCTTGATGTCCTTGAGGCCGACCTGGTCGATGATCCGGACCACGTGGTTCAGCAGGCGATCCCCGTTGCGCAGGTGGTGGTGGGTCGAGATGGTCATCCCGTCCTTCAGGCCGCTCGCCTCGATGGCGGCCCGCAGGGTGTCCATGATCTTCCGGTCGCCCGGGTCCACGCGCCGGAGCGGGCGCGTGGCGCGGTCGCCGGCGGGCCGGCGCGACCAGGGATCCTGGTACGGGACGACCGCGCGGCCCGCGAACGTGTCGGGCAGCTCGCGCCCCAGCGCGTTCCTAGCCACGCAGCACCTCCTCGCCCGGGACCTCGTCCACCAGCCCCTGCGCGTACGCGGTGCGGATGACGCGGAGGGCGCGCTTCACCACCGGCGCGTCCACCATCTTGCCGCCCAGCGAGATGACGCCGGTGCCCATCTCTCGCGCCCGCTGGATGGCCTCGATGACCTGGCGCGCGTAGTCGATCTCCTCGGGCTTGGGCGCGAAGACCTCGTGCACCACCTCGATCTGGCGCGGGTTGACGAGCGACTTGCCGGTGAAGCCGAGCGTCTTCACGAGCTCGGTCTCGCGCCGGAAGCCCTCCATGTCCTTCACGTCGGAGAAGATCGTGTCGATGGCCTGGACGCCGGCCGCCTTGGCGGCCCACACCACGCGGGATCGGGCGTTGAAGAGCTCCTCCCCGCTCTTGGTTCGCTCGATCTCCATGCTGGCGGTGTAGTCCTCGGCGCCGAAGGCGAGCCCGAGGATGCGCGTGGAGGTGGCGGCGACGTCGATGCAGTTGATGACGCCGAGGGCGCTCTCGATGGAGGGGAGGATGCGGAAGCGGCCGATCTCGACCCCCAGCGCCTCCTCGTGCTCGGTGAGAAAGGTGTCGAGCCGCTCGACGATCTCGGGCGTGTCGGCCTTCGGCAGGCGGATGCCGTCGGGCATGGCCGGCAGCACCTCGCGCAGATCGTCGAACCCCCACTCGGTGTCGAGGGCGTTGATGCGGACCAGCACCTCCTGTCGGCGATCCCGGTAGTTCTCGAGGAAGCGCCGCACCAGCCGGCGCGCCGCATCCTTCTCGCCGAGGGGCACCGCGTCCTCGAGGTCGATGATGACGGTGTCGGCCGCGAAGACGGGGATGTTCTGCAGCATCGACGGCATGTTGCCCGGCACGTAGAGCAGGGACCGGCGCAGCGTGAAGGAGCTCATGGGGCGGGCTCGTCGTCGGTGATGAAGACGGTGGGGATGCCGCCGGTGCGGGAGAGGTGCCGCTCCACGCCCTCGGCGTGGATCTCGGAGAGCACCACCTCGCACGTGGCGAAGACCTTGGCGTCGAAGAGGTGGCCGCCCAGCACGTCGCCGGAGGAGCGGGAGGCGATGACGTGCAGGTGGCAGTCGATCTCGCCCCGCTCGTCGGGAAGCAGGTTGCCGGTGAGCGCGAGCAGCTCGAGCGGGCCGGCCAGCTCGTGGACGTGCATGCGCGGCGGGGTGACGGGGAGCTTGGCGCCGGCCTTGATGCCGCGGAAGGTGAGGTCCTGGACCGACCCCACCGCAGAGACCACCACGGCGTGGTCGAGCCGCACTTCCTTCGCGAACTCGACGAGCCGCTGCCTCAGGCTCTCGCCGGGCGAGATCTTGAGGATGAACCGCCGTCCCTGCTCGACCTGCTTGTACCAGAGCCCCTGCATCTAGCGCTCCGCCGCGCGCTGCAGCGCCGTCTCGAGGCGAGCCTGGATCGCGTAGTCGAGGGCGCCACGATCCGTGAGGCGGACGCGGCCAGCCGTGACGCCGTGACGCGCCAGCACCTCGTCGACCACCGCCCGGATGAGCGGGTCGAACTGCTTCTTCACGGTCGACTCGATCTCGACCCTCAGCTCGTCGGCCGGCTCGAGCACCACCATCAGGTCGCTCGACTGCATGGTGCCGGCCTGAGCCTTCCTCGCGATCCTCATGCGTGCCTGCCTTTCGCGCCGCCGAGCCTGGCCCGGACCGCGAGCCCCTCGTCGGAGAGGAGATAGGCGAGCGTGGTCGGCGGGACCAGGGCCGGCAAGGCCGCGTCGTCGCCGGTCGCGAGCGCCGCCCGCACCGCCGAGGCGCTGATGGCAGCGCCGCCGGCGTGTAGCCGCGCGAGCTCCACCGGCTCGACGCCCAGGCCCGGCAGCACCCGTTGCATGGCCGCGTTGTAGGCTCGGGTGGTGGCGCAGTAGGGCTCGGCGCCGAAGAACCGCCTGGTCACGCCGAACGCGGGGGCGATGCGCGCCCCGAAGAGCGTGGCGTCGAGCTCCATCTGGATCTCCGCCACCGGGTCGGTGCGCCCGAGGAAGTAGGCGGGGAAGGTGACGGCGCTCACCGCATAACGGGAGGTGTCGAGCACCACCACCTTCGCGAGGTCGCGCGTCCCCTCGCGGACGAGCCGCAGGCGGGCCTCGAAGGGGAAGGCGGAGCGGTCCTCGCGGACCACGAAGACGTAGAGCGTGCCGACCCGGCGGGCCGCCTCCTCGACGAGGTGCCGGTGGCCCAGCGTGAAGGGGTTGCAGTTCACCACCACCGCGCCGGCCGGGCCGAACTCGGCGGTGGGGCGGACGAGCCGCCGGTTCGACGCCAGCCAGGCCGCGAACCGCCCGCCGTACTCGAGGAGCGCCACCTTGGCGTGGCTCACCAGGAGCTCGAAGCCGAGGGCCTCGAAGGACGTGGCGTGGGCAGGGTGCGTGAAGACGAAGAGGCCGTCGTGGCCGGCGGCGATCCCCAGCCGAACCAGCTCGCCGGCCAGCTCGCCGAGGAGCGACCCGCTCTGCCGCGCCGGGTCGATGGCGATCATCTTGAGGACGTCGCCGGCCCGCGCCCCGCAGGCGACCAGCGCGCCGTCCTCGAAGACCCCCACCAAGTCGTCGAACCCAGGCTCGAAGGTGAGCCCCTGGGCCTCGAGGAAGGCCCTCGCCAGGGCGCGGTCGCCGCTCGAGAGGAGCTGCGTGACCATCGGGTTCCGTCCTCGACTCGCCGGCGCCGGGATCGCCGCCGCGGGAGTGACGTAGCGCGGAACGGGGTGGCGCGCCTCCGGCGACGCGCCGGGGCGGGCGACGGGGTTCCTCCGCGCGCGGCTCGCCGACGCCGCCCGCGCCGGCGAGGAGCCGGTGCGGGCGGCAGACTGCGGGTCGGCTAGCGGTTCCCGAGTGAGGCCGGAACCGCTGCGCCTGGCGCCGCCGGGGCGAGCGCGACGACGCCGCCGAGCTGGGCGGCCTTCACCTGGGCTTGCCGCGACAGGTCGATCGACTCGCCGAGGAGCCGGGCCATCTCCTGCGGCGCGTGGAAGCCCATCGAGTTCTCCGCCGCAACCATGTCGAGGCGCCACTGCGCCGCGCGCTGCAGGTTCTCGAGCTCCTTCAGCGCCGGGGTCTTCTCGACCACCTCGCGCCAGGCGGCGAGGAGGTTCGCGTTCGTCTCCGCGGCGAGCTTCTTCTCCTGCTGGTCCTTCGGCAGCGCGAGGAACCCGTCCTGCTTCTCCACGGTCTCCTTCGCCTTCGCGGCGGCGGCGGCGCGGGCCTTGTCGTCGTACGGCTTCCGCACCGCGACGATGGCGTCGATCATCGCCACGGCGGCGTTGCCGGCGCGGGTGAGGAGCGCGAAGTGCCGGTCCTGGATCGAGAGCACGCGCGCCTTGAGCTCGTCGTCTCCGTACGGATGGCAGCCGGCGCAGGAGCGGTTGGGCTGGAGGAGCGGGCTGCGCACCCAGTGCTCGGAGATCTTCTGCGCGCCGTCGCGCTTGTACGGCATGTGGCAGTCGGCGCAGGTGACGCCGCTCCGCGCGTGGATGCCCTGGCTCCACATCTCGAACTCGGGGTGCTGGGCCTTCAGGAGCTCGAAGCCGGTCTCGGCGTGGACCCAGTCCTTGAACCGCTTACCCTTCACCAGCGTCCCGTCGTAGAGGTGCTCCATCTCCTCGACCTTGAGCCCGTCGCCCCAGGGGAAGAAGAGGGCCATCCCCTTCCCGCAGAAGTACTCGACGTGGCACTGGCCGCAGACGTACGCGCGCTTCTCCTGACGGGTGCCGTCGAGGTTCGGGTCGTAGGGCCGCGCCTTGTCGCCCTTGCGCCAGCGGTCGATCGACGGCAGGTGCGGGACGTCGGCGGAGGAGGCCGCGAGCTTCTGGATCCCGGCGATGAAGCCCGGGCGCGTCACGCGGAGCTCCATCGACTGCGGGTCGTGGCAGTCGACGCAGGAGACCGGGTGGACCTTGCCGCCGGAGAGCTGCTCGAGCGCCTTGTGCGCGTCCCAGTAGCCCAGCTCCGACACCTTCACGAGGCCGGCCTGGACCTGCTCGGCCTCGCTCGCCTGCGGCGCCGCCTCCTTCCCGAGCTTCCTGTAGAGCGGCGTGATCGCGGCGTGGCAGTGGAGGCAGTTGCCGGACTGCTTCGCCTCGGCCGGCACGTTCCGCTTCGTGTTCTCCTGGTCGGTGAGCATGTACGCGTGGCCGCGCCGGTCGCGGTAGTCGACGGCGAACAGGTACCCTGCGAACACGCGCTTCAGCCAAGGATCGCGATCCGCCTTCTGCGGCGGGGGCTGACCCTCGCTCGGCCCCTTGCCGCCGCCGTACTTGGTGCTCGTCGGCTCCGCGGTGCGCTTGTAGCCGTCGAGCTCGCGGGGCCAGTTGGTGCCCCACTTCGCCGGATCGACGTCGTTCTCGGTGACCTCGACGAGCTTCACGTAGGCGTTCTTCGCCTCCTCCTTGCGCTCGGCGATGTTGACGAGCAGCGCGGCGGCGCCGACGGCGACGAGGGCGAACACGCCGGCGACGAGGGCGACGAGGAGCCCGCGCTTCTGCTGGGGGCGGGGTACGACGGACATGGGCGCTCCTTCCTGATGGGCGGTGTGGCGTGAGCGAGTCGATCAGCGGAGGTGGCCGACGGAGGCGTGGCAGCGGATGCAGGAGACCTCGCTCCCGTGGGCGATGCGGTCGACGAGGTCGGCGTGGCATCGCCGGCAGTTCGCCTCGACGACCGCGGTGCTCTGCGGCCGGGCGCGGATGACGTCCGGGAAGCCGCCGAGGGTGAAGGCCATCGAGTGGTGGTAGCCGTTCAGGGCCTTCACGACGTACTTCGAGATCGGGCCGGCCGGCGTGTGGCAGTCGTTGCACGTCGCCACGAGGTGGTGCGGGGCGGCTTGCCACCCGGAGTAATGGCTCGCCATCACGTGGCAGTTCGCGCAGGTGGCCGGGTCGTTGCCGACGTAGGACGAGCCCTTCGCGTAGTGGAACGCGTAGGCCACGACGCCGGCGGCGATGCCGGCCACGGCCGCGAGCGTGAACGGGATCGGGAGCAGGGACATGCCGCGGCTCGTCGTCATGGAGGCCCTCGGACGGTCGCGCCCGTCTCCGCGAGTCGCGCGCCAGCGGGATCGTCGCAGCCCCCACGAACGACGCCGTGTGAACAGTCGGGGCGCGGCAAATCGCGCAGCGCGGCGCTTACTTCGGTTCGGGTGGGTACGCGGAGAGGAAGACGTACGCCGCCACGACCTCCTCGTCGGTGAGGTAGCCGAAGATCGGCATGCGGCCCATCCGGCCCATCATCCCGCCGCCCATCATCCCGCCCCCGCCCATCATTCCGCCGCCCATCATGCGACCCTCGCGCACCTTCGCGAGCACATCGGACGCCGTGCGCTCCGTCGCCAGGCTTTCCAGCGACGGGATGATCCCGCGCATGTACATCATCATGTGGTTCGGGTTCGGTCCCGTCGCCGGATGACAGATGTGGCAGGTGCCCTTCACGAGGTTCTCGCCCACGCGCGCCGCCGACATGGTCACCTCCGGTGACGAGGTTTCCTCGGCGGGCACGCCGGCGAGCCTCTTCAGATAGGAGACGAGCGCGACGACCTCGTCACCCGCGAGGTGAGGGAACGAGGGCATCTTCTTGCCGCCGCTGGCGATGCGGTCGCGGAGGTTCTTCTCCGCGTCTGCCGCGAGCTGACGAGCCATGCCGGGCGGCAAGCGCCGCCCCTGCTCGCGCTGATGGGCTTCGAGCAGCGCCGGTGACGTCGCACGGACGGGGTCGAGGAGCGAGTTGATCTCGGGCGGAGCACCACGTCCGTCCGGGCCGTGGCAGGACTGACAGTCGAGCCGGTAGAGGTCCCGGCCCGCCATGGTGAACGGCGCGTTCCCGGCCTCCCCGGCGTCGATGCTGGGCATCGGCTCGCGCCGCGTTGCGGGCGCCGGCCCTTCGCCGCCCATCTTCCCCAGGTGCGTGTCGTCGAGCTCGATCCCGAGATGCTGGAGCCAGCTCGGCCCGCGCACGGACGTCGCCTCGGGCGTCGGGGTCCCAGCGCCGACGGAGAACAGCAGGACGGAAAGAACGGAGAGGGTCCGCATGCGGAACTTGTAGCCCCGCGTCGCGGAACGACGCCCTCGTCCTCAAGGGGCCACACGCGCCAAGAGCGCGCGCACCCCCAAGGACTATCCGAGCGCCTTCTTGATCTTCGCGACCGCCGCGCGGTCGTAGTAGCTGCAGGCGCCCTTCTTCTCGGCGGGCTTGAGCTTGAGGTCGGCGATCGCCTTCTTGACCTTGGCACCCGGGACAGAGAGCTCGGCGGCGATCTTGGACGCGGTGAGGAGGTCGGGCATGAGCGGATGATACTGCCTTCCGGTCAGCTCCGTCCGCTCCTCGGCGCCGCGGCTGACTTCATTGTTACGAGGCTCGCCGGCTCCTAGCTTCCCTCGTGCGAGCCACCTCGGGCTCGAGCACCTGGAGAACCGCATGAGCCGCATCGTCGATCCCGCCCGCACCGCCCGTCCCCCGCCGAGCGACGTCGCCTTCACGCCCGCCGTCAAGGCGGAGCAGTCCCGCCGCGGCTCGCGCGCCGTCTACCGGCGCGTCGAGGAGGGCGACGGCTGGGAGACTCGGATCACGCCGGAGCTCGCGGCCTTCCTGGCCGAGCGCAACAGCGTCTACCTCGCCACCGCCAGCGCCGCCGGCCAGCCCTATGTCCAGCACCGGGGCGGGCCGCGCGGCTTCCTGCGCGTGATCGACGAGCGCACCCTCGGGTTCGCCGACTTCGGCGGCAACCGGCAGTACATCACGCTCGGCAACCTCGCCGAGAACGACCGCGCCTTCCTGTTCGTCATGGACTACGCGGCTCGGCGGCGGGTGAAGCTCTGGGGGCGGGCGCGGGTGGTGGAGGGCGACGCGGCGCTGCTCGGCCGGCTCGCGCCCGGCGGGCACGCCGCGCGCCCGGAGCGCGCCATCCTCTTCGAGGTGGAGGCCTGGGACGTCAACTGTCCGCAGCACATCCCCGTGAAGCTCGACGCGGCGGACGTCGAGACCAGGCTCGAGTCGCTGCGCCACCGCGTCGCCGAGCTCGAGCTCGAGAACCAGCGGCTCCGCGCCTCGAAGAAGTAGCCCGGAGGCGCGGGCGCTCCCTTCCGACCATCCGCTCCCACGCACGAGCGGCGACCTCCGGGGCCGCGGCGTCACGAGCGAGCGTTACGTCCTTCGCCGCAATCCCACGGGGAGCCGCAGCGCGCAGGATCGCCGTTACATCGGGCCCCATGTTCCGCACGACGAGCCCCGCGCCGCACGCCTGGGTCGTCCTGCTCCTCGCCGGCGCGCTCGGCGCGGTCGCGCCCGCGGTCGCGTCGGCGCACGCCGCTCTCCTCGAGTCGACCCCGCGCGACGGCGAGGTCGTTGCCGCGTCCCCCGCGGTGGCGGTACTCCGCTTCAACTCCCGGATCGAGAAGCGGCTCACGCGCGCGGTCCTGACCGGCGAGGACGGAAAACCCGTCGCCCTCGCCCCCGCGCCGGAGGGCTCCGATGATCCGCCGGACCGGGTGTCGCTCCAGCTCCCGCCGCTCGCGTCGGGAGCGTACCGGCTGACCTATCGCGTCCTGGCTGCCGACGGCCACGCGACGCCGGGGCTGATCCGCTTCACGGTCCGGGCGGGAGGAACCGGCCGGTGATCCTCCTCGCCGGGTTCCTCGAGGTCGTCTTCAAGGCGCTCGTGCTCGTCGGCTTCGTGCTCGCGACGGGCGGCGTCGCGTTCGGGGTCGGCGTGCTCCGGCCGTTGCGCAGCCGCGTGCCCGCGTCCATGCTCGCGCGGACCCTGGCGCTCGTTGCGCTCGGTGGTGGCGCGGTCCTGATCTTCCAGCTCGCGACGCTCCTCATCGAGCCGTGGGCGCTCGCGGACGAGCTGGGCCGCTGGCCCGTCGCGGAGTTCCTCGCGACCCGGTTCGCCCGCGCCGGGCTCGCGCACGCGGCGGTGGGAGGCGTGCTCGCGATGGGCGCGCTGTGGGCGCGGGCGCGCGCCGGACGCGGCGCGAGCTGGGCGCTGCTCGCCTCGGGCGCGGGCCTGCTCGCGGCGACCGGCGCGCCCCTCGTCCACGGCGCCAGCCGGCTCGAGGGCGCCGCGGCGCTGGCGACGATCACGGTCGTCCATCAGGTCGCCGCCGGGATCTGGGCGGGAGGTCTCGTGCACCTGCTCGCACAGCGGCCGCTGTGCCGGGACGGCCTCGGCGCCCCGGAGACGTGGGCCGCGATGGTGTCCCGCTTCTCGAGGCTCGCCGTGTCCGGCGTTCTCGTGATCGGCGCGACGGGCGCGCTCCTCGGCTGGCGCTACATCGCGACGACGAGCGGGCTCGTCGGGACCGCGTACGGCGCGATGGTGCTCACCAAGGTGGCGCTGATGGGCGCGGCGCTGGTCCTCGGCGCAGGGAACTTCCTCGCGGCCATGCGCTGGCGCAGCCGCGGCGCCACGGCGGGCGAGGCGGAGATGGTCCGATCTCGCGTGGAGGCCGAGACCGGGATCGTCCTCGTGATCGTGCTCGCCGCCGCGGCGCTCACGTCGCAGCCGCCCGCGGTGGACGTCCGGGAGAAGGCCACGCCCCGGGAGGTGGCGGAGATGTTCGCACCGAAGCCGGTCCGGCTCGCCCCGCCTCCCTATCGCGAGATGGTCGCGACGGCGGCGCCCACTCTCGACCCGTACGCGCTCCCCGGACCGTTCGACAGCGCGCAGAGCAACTTCAACCACAACATCGCCGGCCTGCTGGTGATCGTCGTCGCGCTCGGAGCCCTCCTGGATCGCAGCGGCAAGGTGCCCGCGGCCCGCCACTGGCCGCTCGCGTTCCTCGCGCTCGCTGCGTTCATGCTGATCCTGGCCGAGCCGAACGGCTGGCCGTTCGGTCCCGAAGGTCTCTTCGAGACGCTGCTCGCGCCATCCGCGCTGCTGCACCGGGTCGCGACCGCGCTCGTCGTGGCGCTCGCCGTGTTCGAGTGGCGGGTGCGGGTGGGCGGGCTCGCGGCGACGCGGTGGAGATTCGCATTTCCGTCGCTCGCCCTCGTCGGCGGGGCGCTGCTGCTCACCCACTCGCACTCGGTCCTCGCCGCGAAGCGGATCTACCTCATCGAGGTGTCGCACAACGCGATCGGGTTCCTCGCGGTGCTCATCGGGATCGCGCGGTGGCTGGAGCTCCGGTCGCCGGACGGCGCCGCGCGCCGCCGGTACGGGCTCGTCTGGCCGGCTTGCATGGCGCTCGTGGGGCTGGTGCTCGTGTTCTACCGCGAGCTGTGACCCTGCGTGAATCGGTCACTTGCGCGCGTAACGGTGCTTCACCCCCGCGGGGAACCACTCCGGGTCTCCCGCAGGGCACAGCCTCACCTCCGGCCGCTGCCGCTCCGGCGGGACGTAGCGGGCGAACTCGCTGTCGAGCCTGCGCAGGACGGCGGCGATCGCGTCCGCCACCGCGCTCACCCGCGCGTCGCTCGCCTCCGCGCCTGGCGCGAGCTCCACCGCGACGTGGAGGTGCCGGTCGCGTGCCGCGTCCTCCTTCACCTCCATCACGAACTTCCCGGTGACGAAATCGCGAGTCTGCGGCTGCTCGAGCGCGACGCTCACCGTCTCCGGGAACACGTTCGCGCCATAGAAGGAGACCGCGAAGTGAGCGCGCCCGAACACGTACGCGAACGGCAGAGGGCGCACTCCGCGGTCGCCCGCGCGGCGGACCTCCGCCTCGGCGTCGAGGCCGAGGTCGCGCACCCGCGCGATCATCGTCGCGTACGGCACCACCCCGCCGGTGTCGTCGAGGTGGTAGCGCACGAGCGGCACGCCTCCGTCGGCCGAGAACACGAGGGTCCCGTCGTGCTCTTCGAACCAGCGCGACGACGGATCGTACTGCACGAGGGTCGGGAGCCGCGCCTCGCCGAAGATCGAGCGCGCCCCCTCGGGCCGAGACGCGAGGAAGCGGCGGATGCAGACCGACAGCGGCGTCTCGTTGCCGAGCACCCCCGCGTCGGCGGTGCCGTAGAGCGACGCCGAGTCATGGAGGGGGCGGGTGAGCCCGGCCCGCTCCGCCATGAGCGTGCGCCACTCCTCGCTGAACACCTCTCCGGCGAGCACGAGCTTCACGTGGTACTCGCGCCACGGGACCCCGTCGGCGATCCCCGCGTCCACGACGTCCTTGAGGAACGGCGGGTAGCCGAGCAGGACGGTCTGCTCGAACGAGGGGGCGAGGGCGCGCACGAGCCGGAGGACCTCCGGCTTCTGGTTGCCGGGCGTGACCGTCGTGATCGGATACCCCTTCACCGCGAGGTGCCGCAGGCAGCTCGCCGTGAACATCCCCCCGACCCAGGCGCCGAGCGGGAAGCAGACGACGGCGAGCGTGCGCCTCCGGTCGGCCTCGAACGAGTCGTGGAGCACGTGCTCGAACCGGCTCGCCACCGCGAGCTCGTCGTCGAGGAACCGGGGCCAGAACGTTGGCTCGCCGGTGGACCCCGACGAGACCGCGATGAAATCGCACCTGGAGAGGTCACCCCCGCGGCAACGCCGGGCGACCGGGTAGCGGCGGACGTAGCCCTCCTTGGTGAGGAGGGGAAGCGTGGCGAAGTCGTCGTGGGTCCGAACCGAGGCGGGATCGACGCCGTGGGCGGCGAGGAACTCGCGGTAGGCGGGCACCGTCGCCGCGACGTCGCGGAACAGGGCGAGCGCCGCGGCGGGCGAGTTGGCGAGTGCCCCGGGATCGAGGACGCGGGAGAGCGGCGCCCGGACGAAGGCGTCGAGCGCCGAGAGCGCGCGGGAGGTCCGATCGGGCAGCATGCGGGGACGGTGCGCAGGGGCGCGCGCGGAAGGAAGGATGCGGTGACGACGACGAGGGGGTCGAGGTCGGTGTCGACGCGTCCCGGCCCCCGACCGCGGCCCATCAGGGCCGCCGCCTCGGCGAGCGTGCTCCACTACGCGTCCGGCCGGGGTCTCGGCCCGGTTCCCGGGCGCGCCCCGAGGAGATCGACATGCACGTCTCGAGGCTCATCCCGAAGCTGGCCGCGGCCGCGGCGCTGGTCCTGCTCGTCGCGAGCATTGCCCGGGCGACGCACCACGAGGTGAAGGTCGCGAAGGGGAAGGATGGCGCGAGCTACCTCACCGACACGAAGGGCATGGCGCTGTACACGTTCAAGAACGACACGCCGGGCAAGAGCGCGTGCACCGGGGACTGCATCACGAAGTGGCCGCTCTACTACAGGGAGAAGGTCGGCGTGACCGGTGACCTCCAGGAGCCGGACTTCGCGACCATCACCCGCGAGGACGGCAAGAAGCAGACGACGTACAAGGGGAAGCCGCTCTACTACTTCTCCGGCGACGCGGCGCCGGGCGACACGAAGGGCGACGGCTTCAAGGAGGTCTGGTCACTCGCGAAGCCGTGAGGCGAGCACCGCGGAACGACTCGACCGCCCTCCTCAGCTCGCTGCGCGCCGATCACCTCATGCTCCTCCCTGCTCTGCGGCGGCGCCGAACGCCCGATACACGTGGAGGAGGCGCAGGCGCAGCGCGTCCGCCGCGGCGGCCGGCAGCCTCGTGAACAGGAACGGAAGGAGCCTCGCCTTGGGGCCGACGGGGTAGCGGCGCCTCGGAACGCGTGCGGTCAGGGCGCGGTACACCGTCTCGGCCATGACCCCTGGGCCGACGCCGCGGGACTCGAGCTCCTGGAACGCCTGGATGAAGGCGCGATACGAGGACGCATAGCGAGCCTTCCCCTCGGCCGAGAAGGACCTCAGGACGCCCTCGCTGTCGGCCACGAGCTTCGCCTCCGCGGTCGTTCGAATGCTGCCGGGCGAGACCAGCACCACGTGGATGCCCCACGGGCGCAGCTCCATGCGCAAGGAGTCGCTGATGAGCTCGAACGCGGCCTTCGAGGCGTTGAGCGCCCCGGAGAAGGGGAGAGCGAACTTCGCTCCCACCGATCCCACGTTGACGATGCGACCCCTCGCCGCGCGGATGAGGGGCAGGAAGGCCTGGGTGACCGCGACCTGGCCGAAGACGTTGATCTCGAACTGACGCCGGAGCTCCTCGAGCGGGACGAGCTCGATCGGCCCCGTCACCGCGACCCCCGCGTTGTTGACCAGGCCCGCGAGCCCCGAGGCCCCCACTGCGTCGCGGACCGTCCGGACGGCCTCGGAGATCGTCTCGCCCCGGGTCACGTCGAGGATGACGGGCACGAGGCGCGGCGACCCGCTCTCGCCCAGCGCCTGCGCATCGCGCTGCTTGCGAACGGCGGCGAACACCGTGAACCCGCCCTCCGAGAGGCGGAGCGCGCAAGCCTTCCCCATCCCCGAGGAGGCCCCCGTCACCAGGACCGCGCCGTGTGTGCTCATGCGGAGACTCCTCGTCCGTGGTTCGTCCAGGCTGGTCGATTTCGAGCGACCAGCACGCGCGCGGCGCTCACCGGACCGCCTCCTGCGGCTTCGGCTGATACGCGCCGACCTCGGCGCGGAACGCGACCGACAGGCGGTTCCAGCCGTTGATCACCACGATGGCCATGGTGAGGTGAACGAGCTCCGCCTCGTCGAAGTGCGCGCGCGCGGCCTCGTAGACCTCGTCCGGAACGCCCTCGCGGCCGAGCTCGGTCACCGCCTCGGTCCAGGCCAGCGCCGCCCGCTCCCGCGGGGTGAAGAAGGGGGTCTCGCGCCAGACGGGGACCGCGTAGAGGCGCTGCTCCGTCTCGCCGGCGGCGCGGGCGTCCTTCGTGTGCATGTCGACGCAGAACGCGCAGCCGTTCATGTACGAGGCGCGAAGCTTCACGAGGTGGAGGAGGGTCGGCTGGAGCCCCGTCGACCGGACGTACTCTTCCAGCGCGAGCATCGCGCGATACGCGTCGGGGGCGACCTTGGGATGGCGGAGTCGTGGGCTTTGGGTGGTCATGCCCGGAAGACGCAAGACGCGCATGGTTGTGACAGCCAGCGGGCCAGCGGGAGGGGCTGTCACACGCGAGCCGCGAGCACGTCCTGGATGCGAGGATGAACACCACTACCTACTCGGAGGACGCACCCCTCGAGCGGTATCGGCCGCGGCTCTTCGGCATCGCGTTCCGGATGCTCGGCGACGTCCAGGACGCCGAGGACCTGGTCCAGGAGACCATGCTCCGCTGGCAGAGCACCGGACGTGAGAACGCTCGTGAGCCGGAGGCGTGGCTCGTCGCCGTGGTCACCCGCCTCGCCATCGATCGGCTGCGCCAGGCGCAGGCGAGGAGGGCCCTCTACCCCGGCCCGTGGCTCCCGGAGCCGGTCGCGGAGGAACGCCTGTCACCCGAGTACCGCAGCGAGCTGGCGTCGGATCTCTCGATGGCGTTCCTGGTGCTCCTCGAGCGGCTCGCGCCCGAGGAGCGCGCCGCCTTCCTGCTCCGGGACGTTTTCGGCTGCGACTACGACGAGATCGCCCGCACCCTCGCGAAGACCCAGGCCGCGGCGCGCCAGACGGTGCACCGGGCGCGGGAGCGCGTGCGGGCGGACCGCCCGCGCTTCGCCGCGCCGCCGGAGGCGAAGGAGCGGCTCCTCGGGAGGTTCATCGCCGCGCTCGAGAGCGGGGACCGGGACGCGCTGCTCGACGTCTTCGCCGAGGACGTCACCTGGACGAGCGACGGCGGCGGGAAGGTCACCGCCGCGCGGAGGACGTTGCACGGCGCGGCGCGGATCGCGCGGATGCTGGCGAAGCTCGCGGCCAAGTACGGGATGCACACCACCTACCGCTTCGTGCGCCTCAACGGCGAGCCGGCGGTGCTGGAGTACATGTCGGGCCGGCTGTTCGCGGCGACCTTCTGCGAGACCGACGGCGCTCGCGTCCATGCGATGTATCGCGTGCTGAACCCGGAGAAGCTCGGGCACGTCGGGTGACCGGGCGTCGTCCGGCGGCGAGCGCCGCCGACCCCGGCGAATCCCGCATCGCGGCTATAGTGGACGGGAGATGTGGTTCGCTCCGTACGAGAAGGTGACGCTCGAGTCGCCGCTCCAGCCCGATGAGCTGGCGGACCGGCTTTCCTCGATGGTCGAGCCACCGAGAATGTTCCGCTGGCCGTGGGATCCGAGCGAGCGCAGCTTCGAGGGCCGCGTCGAGGGCCGCCGATTCCGGATCTGGCGCCTGCTCAAGTTCGAGCGCAACTCGTTCCAGCCCGTCCTCGTCGGCGAGATCGCACCATCGCACCGGGGATCCACGGTCCGCGTCGTGCTCAGGCTCCACCGCGTGGTCGCCGGATTCATGGTGTTGTGGTTGGCGTTCCCGCTCTCCACCGCGATCTGGACGCAGGTGGAACGCGGGAGGGGCGGGCTGGACGCGCTGTTCCTGCTCGCGTTCGCGGCCTTCGGCTACCTGATCTGCACCGTCCCGTTCCGGCTCGAGGTTCGCAGGGCGCTGCGCCTGCTCGCGCCGCTCGCCACCGTCGCGCCGAGCGCCGCCGCGCGCCTCACGCGCTGAGCGCCGTCGTCGTGGCGCGGATCGTCGCGGCCGATCGAGCCCGCGGGGGGATCGGTCCGCCGCGCGTGCGTATCTGGGAAGGCGCTCCTCCGTCCAGCGTGATGCCTCGGCGCGCGTCAGGCCCCACCGTTTCCGTTGATCTGCGACGTCTCGACCTCCAGGGAAGACAGATGCGCAGAGCAGCTCGCGTCACGATCTCGGTGCTCCTGCTCGCGGCGGCTTGCGCGGCGCCGGAGCGGGTCGCCCCGCCAGCCGTCGCGGCGCCTGGCGTGAGGCCGGCGCAGCCGACCATCGTCGGCACCACCTGGCTCTGGGGCCAGACCATCGACCCTGAGCGGAGCTGGGTTCCGGCCGATCCGGCGCGCTACACGCTCGAGCTCGGGGGTGATGGCACGGTCGACGTGCTCGCCGACTGCAATCGGGGGCGTGGACGCTACGCGCACGATGGAAGCCGACTCGAGATCGGCCCCCTCGCCACGACGAGGATGGCGTGCCCACCCGGGAGCCTCGACGATCGCTACCTGAAACAGGTCGCCGGGATCCGGAGCGTCGCGGTGGTGGCGGGCCTGCTCCGCGCCGATCTCCTCGCCGATTCCGGGACGATGTGGTTCGTCGCCGAGCGCGACGCGCTGGCCGCGAGCTACGCCTGCGCGGACGGGAAGCGCGCATGGGTCGTGTACACGCCGGGGCGCGCTCGCGTCCTCGCCGGTCCCGACGTGCTCGACCTCGCCGAGCTCACGAGCGGGTCGGGCGCGCGCTACCGCGCCGGCGAGATCACCTGGTTCACGAAAGGTACCGAGGCGTTCCTCGAGCGTGCCGGCGCGAAGGTGCTCGCGGATTGCCACATCGAGCTTCGAGCCGGACCCTCCGCCGATCGAGGGACGCCGCAGGGCCACCGGGTCGGTCGCGCGCTCGTCGCTGGCGGCCGCGTGCCGGCGGCCGCCGCGGAACTCGATCCGTACGATCGGTAGATCGCCGCTCGGACCGCGTCGGCTGCCGTGCCGGCGGCGGGTGGCGCGTGGCGGCGCCGAACGCAGCGACGCCGCCGCGCGCGGGTGCGCACGACGGCGTCGACCTCCTCGAGGGACGTGGCCGCGTCAGGGGACGATGTTCACCGAGTCCGTCCCCGCGATCGCGACGCCCGCAAGAGTGCGGCCCTGCAGCACGGCCTCGGTGGACTGGCTGGTTAGCTTCAGCGTGCTCGTCTCGACGTGCACGACCAGATCGAGGAGCCCATCGCCGTTCACGTCCTGGACAGAGGCGGACGGGGTGCCGTTCCCACGCAGCACGACCGGGGAGCTCTCGAGCGTCACGGAGAGCGGGTCGACGGTCGTCGCGTCGAAGTCCGCGCTGCTCAGGATCGCGACCGGAACGTTGCCTCCCGAGCCGAGGTTGATGCTGTTCGGGAAGCTGCCAGGCTTGATGTCGATGCCGACCCGCAGCGTCGTCGCGGCGGGGCCGACGACCATCGACCCGAGGAACACCTTGTTGTTCCCCTCGTTCGACTCCCGAACGGCGTTCGCGTTGTCGATCACCGCCCACACGTTCCACGTGACCGGGATGAAGTCCGCCGGGATCGGCAGCGAGGCCTGGACCGTCACTTGCTGGCCCGCGACGAGCGCCTGCGTGACCGTCGCGCTGCCGAGCCACCAGTCGTCGTCCTCGTCCGCGCAGTAGCGCGTCGGCGTGCACACCCCGCCGTCGCGCGTCAGCACGACGTTCACGCCGAACCCCCGCGACGCGTCGCCCGCGCCCACGTTCGCGAGGGTGAGCGGGACCTGAAGCGTCTCACCCTGAACTCCGAACGCGGGCAAGGAGGAGCCGACGAGCGAGAGGTCCGGCCCGGCGACGGCGATCGGCTGGGAGTGGCCGGCGTCGTTCGTCTTGTCGGTCTCGATCAGGGCACCGGCCCAGGTCTGGCCGTACGCCGTGGCGCGCAGGAGGTACGTGCCCGGCACGTTGTTGGCGGGCACCGTGAGCGTGGCGGTGAGCGAGGCCTCGCCGCCGGGCGGGAGCGCGGGGACGGCCACCTGGCCCATGGAGCCGGACGATGCGGGAGTCGTGGTGTTCAGGACGAACATGAACATCACGTTCGACGCAGGGGCACTCCCCGGGCCGCGGTTCGCGACCGTGAAGCTCACCGGGAACTGCCGCATCGTCGCCGCGGTCGCGGGCGCGGACACGAGCGGGACGACGAGATCCGGCGCGTTGACCTGGAGCGGCGCGGCCGCGGTCTCGTTCGTCGCGTCCGGGTCGGCGACCCCGCCGCTCCGGGAGAGGCTCACCGTGAGCGTGGCGGGCCCGGCAGCGGTGTCCGGGCGGAGCGTGCACGTGAGGCGTTGCACGTACTCGGCGCCCGGCGCGAGGCCCGGAATGATCGCCGAGCACGGCGACGTGTTGGCCGGCGAGATGCGCACGACCACGTTGGAGGAGCCCGACGCGCCCGGCCCGAGGTTGCGCACCGTCACGTCCGCCGCGAAGGGCGAGCCGTAGAGATCGACCGCGGAGGGGAACGCCGCCGCGGCGATGGCGAGATCCGCGGTCATCGATCCGAAGGCCTGGACGCGGTCGTTCCCGGAGTCGGCCACGAGGAGCCGCGAGGCGCCCGCGTCGAGCGCGAGACCGGAGGGCGAGGCGAGCTGGCCCGCCCCCTGGCCCGGCGCGGCGAGCGACGTGACGAACGCGCCCGCCGAGGTGAACACCTGGATGCGGCCGTTGCCGCGATCGGCGACGTACACGTTGCCGCCCGCGTCCACCGCGATGCCGGTGGGCGCGAGGAGCTGCCCGGGGCCGCTGCCGGACGCGCCGAAGCTGCCGGAGCCGACGACGACGATCCGGTCGTTCCCGGTGTCGGCGATGTAGATCCCTCCGGGGCCTAGCGCGACGGCGGTCGGGGCGAGGAGCTCGCCGGGGCCGGGCATGGCCGGAGGCGAGACCCCGTAGTCGTCCCACTCCCAGACCGAGACGCGGTTCGCACCGGTCTCGGCGACGTAGAGGTAGAGATCGTCGCAGGCGAGGCCGCGCGGCGCGCTCGCCCCGTACGCGGCCACGAAGTTCCCGGCGGTGTCGAAGAGCTGGACGCGGTTGTTGTTCGTGTCCGAGACGTAGACGGTGGACCCGCACACCGCGATCCCGGTGGGCCCGGCGAGCTGCCCGTTCGCGGCGCCGGTGCTGCCCCAGGCGCGGAGAAGCTCTCCCGTCCGCGCGAACACCTGGATGCGATCGTTGCCCGTGTCGGTCACGTAGACGCTGCCGTCGGGCGCCGTCGCGACCCCCCACGGTGCCGCGAGCTGCCCGGCGCCGCTCCCCGGCGCGCCGATCTGGAGGAGGACGTCGCCCGGCGCTGCGGTGGCGACTCCGGACAGCATCAGCGCTGCGGCGGCGATGGCGAATCGACTCGTCATGGGGTTCCGATCCCCGCTCCGATGGTGTGGAGCGATCGCGTGTGTTCACTGCGGGTAAGAGTGCACGTTTTACGGGTGGTGCGGCCGGTCGGTCAACCCTCCACCGCGGGTGCGGAAAAATGCCCGGGTGCCGACTGCTGCATCGATTCACGCGCCCGCGGCGTTTCGCCGCGACGCCGACCGTGGTGGCGTGCGACAGTGGGTCACGCGACGTTTCACACACGGTGCGGGTAGCCTCCTGCATCTGGGAGGCTTGATTGCGCGCGCTGATGCTACTCGGAACCGGGCTCACGCTCCTGGTCGGCTCGTCCTGTGGAAGTGATTCGTGCGACGCGCCCGCCGGTTGCGTGCGCGCCGGCAAGAGCGCCGGCGCATGCCAATGCCTCGAGTGGCAGACGGTCGCGGTGAACACGGCGCCGATCAAGTTCGTCGTGGTCTCGATCACCTACGGCGCCATCGGCAACGGCAGCGTGCTCTCCTACGGCTGGACCGGTCCGGAGAGCAGCCTGCCGGCGGCCGCATCGGAGCTCGGCGGCCGGCTTCGCGCGGTCGTCCGTGAAGACGGTGCGGCCGAGCACACCGCCGCGATGGTCAACACGGAGCTCGGCGAGCTGGGAATGGGACCGCTGCACCCGGTCACGCCGGAGTCGGCGGCCGTGCTGCTCGCGTGGGGCGATGGCCAGGGGAGCGGCTCGGCATGGGGCTTCCGCAACGAGCTGGACGTCCCGGGGCTCTCGGCCGATGCGATCACGGTCTGGGTGAATCCCACCTTGACCGTCGCGACCGACTTCGCGGGAGGAAGGCAGGCGAGCTGGAGCTGGACGTCGGTGGGACACTGCTTCTGGCCCAATGAGCTCAGCTGCGAGGGTCCCCACTTCCTCGACATCCCGGTGGAGGTTCTCGACGGGACGCGGTCCTCCGGAGACACTCACGTCGCCGAGTTCATCGCGACGCTCACGCCCGCCGAGCGCACCGCCATCCTCTCGTATCATCCCCTGTACGATCCGCCCGGCCGCGATCCAGCCACGCTGAAGTCGGATCCGCGCTTCCTGCCCCTCGGGACCGCCAGCGTCGACGACGCCGGCAGCTCGGTGCCCGTGACCACCTGGCTCCCGTGCCAGGGCGACTTGAGCGACGCCGACGTCGAGGTCCTGCACGAGACCGAGATCCCGTTCCTGGGCTCGCAACGGCTGTTCCTGCAGCACTCGGTCCTGTCCCGCCTGCCGACCTGCCAGCCGCAACAGCCCGGGATCGCTCTCGCCACCAGCACTCCTGGCTGCGCCGTCGCCGCGGACGTCTACGTCGATCGCGCGTTCGGCACGCTCCTCCTCGTCGCCACCGAGGTTGCCTCGAGCTGCACGCGGCGCTGACGGGGTGGGCGGGGTGGAGTCGATGCGCCCCGAGGGTCTCGCCGGGCTCGGGAGGTCAGGCCGGGCGGACGACCCTGAGGGCACCGAGGCACCCGCCGTCGCGCCCCCTCATGGCGTGGAGCCCACGAAATGCGACGACCAGGCCAGGGACCGTCAGATGGGCAGGCTCGCAGGGGCAACGAGGGGCTGCGGGTGCGATAGGAATGGCTTCGAGCGCCCGCTCGGCGCCACCCCGCAAGAATCGCCTTGCGCGGGCACATGAGCGTCGCTCGGATCGCGACATTTCGTGAATTCGCTGCCCGTCGCTCTCGCGACGGGGCGCGCGGACGGCGGCTGAGCCGCCAAATCGGTCGCGGCGACGGCGGCTTACGCGGCCGTCGAGCCACGCCACGCCCCTGGTCTCGTTCCTGCTCAGGTGCGGCCCGCCATGCGGACCGGGACCCCTCGAGCACTGGGGGTCGCCCGCGCCGCTCCGACACCCAGGAACGTGCCCGATGCGTGATCCTCCCTCCCTCCCCGACCGCGCTGCGGTCGCGCTCATCCGCTGCCGCGTCCGGGAGCGCTCCATGCTGGAGTTCCTCCAGCTGCTCGGCAGCTATCTAGGGCGCGGCCTGCCCGCCGGCTGCCTCTCGCGGGACGCCTACGTGAACGTGGATGCTCCGGAGGCGTTCTGTCTCCTGGAGGCGTGGACGGACCCGGGCTGCCTCGAGACGCACCAGGCGTCCGACGCGCATCGGGCGCTCCGCGGCGGGATCCGTGCGCTCGCGTCGCTCGAGGGCGAGGAAGTCCTCCATCCCGGCGTGCCCGCCGAGCAGGCGCCACCCGCTCGCCTCGACGCACCGCATGGGCGGCCGCCGCTGGCCCAGCTGCTCGCGCACGATCTCCGGAGCCCCGTCGCCAGCATCCGCGCGCTCGTCGCGCTCATGGTCGAGCGGCTCGACGGCGCGCCGGGCCTCGACGACGTCGTGGCGGACCTGAGCCTCGTGCGCGCGGAGTGCGAGCGGCTGGCCGCGATGATCCCCGACCTTCTCGTCGAGTCCCGCATCGAACGGAAGCGGTTGCACGCCGCCCGGGTGGCGGTCGCCCTGCGGGCGCTCGTGCGCGACGCGGCGCGCCTGGCCGAGCCGCGCGCCGCCGCCTGCGGGGCGGCGGTCGAGGTGGACGTCGCCGGCGCGCCCGAGGTGGCGTCCCTCGACCCGTCGCTCGTGCGACGGCTCCTCGACAACCTCGCCTCCAACGCGGTCCGGCACGTCGGCCCCGGCGACCGGATCCAGCTCGCCGCTGCAGCCGAGGGCGACCGGGTCCGCATCGCCGTTCGCAACACCGGGCCGGAGGTGCCCGAGCGCGTCCGCGAGATGCTCGCCGATGCGAGAGTGCTGGACGACGCACGCGCCGGGGGTGAGCGCGGCCTGGGTCTGTACGTCTGCCGCCTCGTCGTGGAGGCCCACGCCGGCGTCTTCTCGCTCGTGTCGCGCGCCGGGTGGAGCGTGTCGTTCGAGGCCGTCCTGCCCCTGCTCCCTGCCCCGCAGAGGTCGGCATGAGCGCCGGGCGCGAGTGGAGCGCCGAGGCGGCGCACCCCCGGGAGCAACCGGGCGCCGAGCGGTACGTCCTGGTCGTCGACGACGATCCCGACGTTCGCGAGGTCGTGGCGGACATGCTGCGCCTCGAGGGTCACGCCGTCCGCGTCGCGTCGGACGGCGCCGATGCGCTCGAGGTGATCGCGTCGCAGCCCGGCCGGCCGTCGCTCCTGCTGCTCGACCTCATGATGCCCCGCATGAGCGGATGGGAGCTCCTGCGCCGGCTCCGCGCGGACTCCGGGCTCGCGTGCATCCCGATCTGCCTCATGTCTGCCGTCGATCCCCACGGGACGGCGGGCGCGGATCACGCGCTGCGGAAGCCGTTCGACCTCGCCGACCTGCTGGCCGTGGTCGGCCGTCTGGCGCCTCGTCCATGACTCGGTGTGAGCGCACGCCTGCTCGGTCGGCTTCCTTCCTCCGTTCCACCTCGTCCGCGGTGCCCCGCCCGAGCCTTGAACGGGGAGTCGGCACGGGCCAAACAGAGCACCCCGTCGGGCGCCGCCCGGCGGGAGGGGGTCGAGTTGGAAGCGACGACGGCGAACCTGCGCCGCGCGGCGGGTCTCCTCGCCGGGCTCGCATGCACCTGCGCGTACGCGGCGGGTTCCGGTGGCGCCGGGGCGCCGACGGGCGATCCCCGTCCGCTCGTGATGGTCGGCGACGCAGACTACCGGCCGCTCAGCTATCTCGAGGGAGAGACGCCGAGAGGACTGGACGTCGAGATCGGCGAGGCGGTCGCGGCGGCGCTGAACCGGCCCGCGCGCATCGAGCTGATGGGATGGCAGCGCGCGCAGGACAAGTTCCGCGCCGGCGAGGCCGACGTCATCCTCGGGATGACCGTCACGAACGACCGCAAGGTGGTCTACGACTTCACGGATCGCACCCTCGAGCACGAGTTCGCCTTCTTCGTGCGAACCGGCGATCTGCCGGCGAGCACTCCGGCCGATCTCGTGGGGAAGCGCGTCGGCGTCACGCGCGGTGGATACCCGCGGACGCTCCTGGAGGGTGCCCCCGGCGTGTCCGTCGTGATCGTGGACGATCACCGGGACGGCCTCGCCCGGCTGGCCCGGCGCGAGATCGACGTGCTGGCCGCCGACCTCTGGGTCGGCGCGCAGGCGGTCAAGTCGGATCACGGGGCGGCGATCACCGTGGCCGGACCGCCGTTCGCGAGGCAGCCGTACGCGATGGCGGTCAGGAAGGGTGACGCGGCGACGCTGGCCGATCTCAACCGGGCCCTGGCGCAGCTCGAGCGCGACGGCACGCTGGCACGGATCCGGGAGCGCTGGCGCCCGCATGAGATCGTCTTCGCCTCGCGCCGGGAGGTCCGATGGATCGTCGCCGGGGCCGCGGCGACCTTCCTCGTCCTCGTCGTCGGCGGCCTCGCGCTGTGGGTCGGCTCGCTGAAGCGCCACCTCGCCAGGCAGCGGCGCGCCGAGGGCGCCCTGCGCGAGAGCGAGGAGCGGCTCCGGGTGGCGTTCGCGATGTTGCCCGACTCCGCCGTGATGGCCCGCCCGGACGGCACCGTGACGGCGGTGAACGAGGAGTTCACGCGGCTGATGGGCGTGTCCGCGGAGGAGGCGCTGGGCAGGACGACGACCGACCTCGGGCTGTGGCAGGACTCCCGGGCCCGTGCGGCGCTGTACGAGCAGGTGCTCGCCGGCAACCCGGTCCGGAACGTGGAAGCGCACCTCCGCTGCAAGGACGGCGGCGAGGTGATCGGGCTCTTCTGCGCCACCCTCATCACCGTGCGGGGCGAGCAGTACGTGCTCTCGGTGACGCGCGACATCACCGACCGCAAGCGCGCCGAGGCCGAGCGCGAGGAGGCCATCGGGCAGCTCGAGGCCCTGCGGGCGCGTCTCGAGGAGGAGAACCTGTACCTGAAGGAGGAGATGGACGAGGTCCAGGGGTGGGCCGGCATCGTCGGCGAGTCGGACGCGCTCCGGTACGTGTTCCTGCGCGTGCGCCAGGTCGCGGCGAGCGACACGACCGTGCTCATCCAGGGGGAGACCGGCGTCGGGAAGGAGCTCGTGGCGCGCGCCATCCACGACGCGAGCGCCCGGTCGCGCGAGGCGTTCGTCCGGGTCAACTGCGCCGCGCTCCCGGCGAACATCGTCGAGAGCGAGCTGTTCGGCCACGTCGCCGGCGCGTTCACCGGGGCGACCCGGCTCCGCAAGGGCCGCTTCGAGCTCGCCCACCGCGGCACCCTGTTCCTCGACGAGGTTGGCGAGCTGCCGCTGGAGCTGCAGGCGAAGCTCCTCCGCGTGCTGCAGGAGGGCGAGTTCGAGCGCGTGGGCAGCTCCGAGACGGTGCGGAGGGACGTCCGCGTCATCATCGCCACCAACCGCGACCTCAAGGCCGACGTCGCCGCCGGCCGTTTCCGCGAGGACCTCTACTACCGGCTCGCGGTCTTCCCGGTGACCGTTCCGCCCCTGCGCGATCGGCGCGAGGACATCCCGCTGCTCGTCCGGCACTTCGTGCCGCAGCTCGCGTCGCGCGCGGGGAAGGAGGTTCGGGAGGTGCCGGCGTCCGTCCTCCGCGCACTGACCGAGTATGCCTGGCCCGGGAACGTCCGGGAGCTGCGCAACGTGCTCGAGCGCGCGGTGCTGCAGTGCGCCGACGGAATCCTCCGGCTCCCGGAGGCGCTCGAGGCGCAGCCGGCGCAGGCGACGCCCGCCGACCTCCCGTACGCGGAGACGCTCCGCGATCGCGAGCGCGCGCACATCGAGGCCGTCCTCGAGCGGACCCACGGGCGCGTGAGCGGCCCCGCCGGGGCGGCGGCGATCCTCGGGATCAACCCGAACACGCTGCGCTCCCGGATGAAGAAGCTCGGGATCGGCTTGCCTCGGCGGGCCCTGTCGGCGGGCGCCGCGCGTCGCCGCGTGGCGTCCTGAGGAGCGAGGCGCGCCGGCCCCCGGCTGGTGACCCGACCCGACCCGACCCGCTTCAGCGCGGCGCCGCCCCGGGTCCGCGCCTACTCGGACCAGCAAGGAGGCACGCATGGCCGAGAAGAAGACGATCGCCGTGATCGGCGCGACCGGCGCGCAAGGGGGAGGGCTGGTGCGCGCCATCCTCGCCGACCGCGAGGGCCCGTTCGCCGTGCGGGCGATCACCAGGGACACGGGTTCCGAGAAGGCGAGAGCGCTGTCGGCGGCCGGCGCCCAGGTCGTGGCCGGCGACGCCGACGACCCGCCGAGCCTGCGGAGCGCGTTCGCGGGCGCCCACGGCGCCTTCTGCGTCACGAACTTCTGGGAGCACTTCTCGCCCGAGCGCGAGCTGGCGCAAGCGCGGGCGATGGCGCGGGCCGCGAAGGACGCCGGCGTCTCGCACGTCGTCTGGTCCACCCTCGAGGACACGCGCGACCGGGTGCCGCTCGAGGACTCCCGGCTGGGCACGCTGAAGGGCAAGTACAAGGTCCCGCACTTCGACGCGAAGGGCGAGGCGGACCGGACGTTCGCGAACGAATCGGCCCCCACGACCTTCCTGCGGGCCGCCTTCTACTGGGAGAACTTCATCCATTTCGGCATGGGTCCGCGCCCGGGGTCCGATGGCGACCTCGTGCTCGCGCTGCCCCTCGGCGGCGGAAAGCTGCCGGGCATCGCCGCCGACGACATCGGCAGGTGCGCGTACGGCGTGTTCCGCCGCGGAGGCCAGCTCGTCGGGAGATACGTGGGAATCGCGGGGGAGGTCCTGACGGGACCCGAGATGGCCGCCGCCTTCTCGCGCGCGCTGGGCCGGAAGGTGGCCTTCCACGACATGCCCTTCGACCAGTACCGCGCGCTCGGGTTCCCCGGCGCCGACGACCTCGGCAACATGTTCGAGTACCAGGCGCTCTGCAACGACGAGTTCTGCGCGTCCCGCGACGTCGCGCTCTCGCGCTCGCTCGATCCCGAGCTCCAGTCGTTCGCGGCGTGGCTGGAGCGGAACAAGGCGAGGATCCCGCTCGGCTAGGGACCTGTTCCCCGGGGGCGGCGCAAGCCGCCGTCGCCCGAGGATGCTGCTCCGCGTCGAGATCGCTTCAGACCCGCGCCAGCCGCTCGCAGGCGCGGAGCAGGGTGTCGTCGTTCTTCGCGAAGCAGAAGCGCAGCACCGGATCGCCGGGCGGCTCCTCGTAGAACGGCGCGACCGGGATCGAGGCGACGCCGATCTCGCGCGTGAGCCGCTCCGCGAACGCCACATCCGTCTCGTCCGTCAGCCCCGCGTACGACACGAGCTGGAAGTACGTCCCGGTGCAGGGCAGCGGCCGGAGCCGCGACGCGGCCAGGCCGGAGCGGAACAGATCCCGCTTGCGCTGGTAGAAGGCCCCGAGCTCGAGGTAGCGGCTGGCGTCGCGCAGGTACTCCGCGAACGCGAGCTGCACCGGCGTGTTCACGGTGAAGACGATGAACTGGTGCGCCTTGCGGAACTCCGTCATGAGCTCGCGGGGCGCCAGGACGTAGCCGACCTTCCAGCCGGTGACGTGATAGGTCTTGCCGAACGAGGAGATGACGAACGAGCGCGCGGCGAGCTCGGGGAGCCGCGCGCAGCTCTCGTGGCGGAGCCCGTCGAAGACGATGTGCTCGTACACCTCGTCGGCAATGACGACGATGTCCGTGCCATCCACCAGGCGCGCCAGGGTCCGCAGGTCGGTCTCGGTCCAGGTGGTGCCGCTCGGGTTGTGCGGCGTGTTCACGATGATGGCGCGGGTGCGCGGCGTCACGAGGCGCCGCACCGCCTCCCAGTCCGGCCGGTAGTCCGGGAACTCGAGCCGCGCGCGGACCACGGTGCCGCCGTTGAGGACGATCGATGGAGCGTACGAGTCGTACGCCGGCTCGAACAGGATCACCTCGTCGCCCGGGCGGACCAGGCAGGTGACCGCCGTGTAGATCGCCTGCGTGCCGCCGGCGGTGACGGTGATCTCGTGCTCGGGATCGTACCGGGCGCCGTACAGCGCCTCGACCTTCTCGGCGATCGCCTCCCGGAGCGAGAGGACGCCCGCCATCGGCGCGTACTGGTTCTCGCCGGCTCTCATGTGCTTCGAGACGAGGTCGTAGAGCAGCGGCGGGGCCGAGTAGTCCGGGAAGCCCTGCGAGAGGTTGAGCGCGCCCTGCTCCGCCGCGAGCCGCGACATGACGGTGAAGATGGTCGTGCCGACGTTCGGGAGGCGGGAGGCGATCGCCGCGGGGAAGCGGGGCATGGCCGTGAGCATGTCGCCGGGACGGATGCGTGTCCACCGGTCGCGCAGTCCGAACCGGGCCCTGGTGAGCCTCGGAGGGTTCGCGCGAACGTCGGAAACGGTTCTCGTGGTGCACCAGCTGTGGTCTTCTTCCGGTCGACGCGACCGGGCGTCGGCGGGGGGACGAATGACACGCGATCGGATGCAGAGGCCGGAGGCGCCTCGCGACATCGTGCCGTGGTCGAGCGCGCGCGACTGGGCGCCCATCGCGGCGCTTCTCGGACGCGACGTCGCCGCGCTGCGGGCCGAGGTTGCGGCGTTGCCGGACGGGATCGAGGGCGTCGCGCTTCTCGAAGACGGCGCGCCGGCCGCCGTCGGGCTGTGGGTCGCGAAGGGCCTCACGGAGACGGGCCGGTGCGCGCTTGCGTGGCTCGCGGGACCGGCGCCTGCGGCGCTCGCGATCGTGGATGCGATGGAGGCGCGCGCGCGAAGCGCCCAGGCGCGGACGCTTCGGGTCGTCGAGCGCGACGCCCCCGGTATCGGTGCGGAGCTCGAGGCGCGGGGCTATCAGCCGGCGGACGCAGTCGTCGGCATGCGCCGCACGCGCCCGCGGCCGCCGCTCGCGCTGCCCGCCGGGCTCGCGGAGGTCGGCCTCGAGCAGGTCGGGCTGGAGGCGTGGGCGGCGCTCGAGAACGACGCGTTCGCTGGGGTCGGATTCACGGTCCCCGTCACCGCGGACGACGGTGCGCGCATCGTCGCGTCGCCAGCGTTCGACCCGAAGCTTCTACGGTTCCTCGTCGACGCGGACGGCCCTGTCGGCCTGCTGCGGGGCGTCGTGGCACCCGAGCGCGAGGGTGAGAACGAGGTCGAGACGATCGCGGTCGCGTCGCGCGCGCGGCGTCGCGGACTCGGGCGATGGCTGCTGCGTCGGTGCGAGGCGCTCCTCGACGCGGCTGGCGCTCGCGAGGTCGTGCTGCGCGTCGCAGCATCGAACGCGCCGGCGCTCGCGCTGTACCGCGCCGAAGCGTGGGTCGAGCGGTGGCGCCGGGGGGCATGGGAGCGGGCGCTCTGAGCACTGCGGCCGGGGCTGTCTAGATGCGAACGAACCGGCTGAACTGGAATTGCTGGACCTTGCCCGCCGGCGTGACGTGCTCCGCGCGGACGCCCTCGAGGAGCCGGAAGTCGGGTCCGAGCTCCGCCGCGAGCGTCTCCGGCTCGTAACGCATCACCGGCAACGCGCTGCATCGGTCCGGCCCGTTCGAGGCGAAGGTGCCGATGATCAGGTGTCCTCCGCTCCGCAGCGCGCTCCGCAGCGTCGACAGGTACGCCGCCCGGTCCTCCGGGCGCACCATGAAGTGAAAGACCGCCCGGTCGTGCCAGACGTCGTAGGGTCCGTCTGGAGCCCAGTCGCCCACGTCGCTCGTCACCCACGTGACGCGGGAGGCACGATCCCCGAGCCGCTTCCGCGCGAGCTCGAGGGGCGCGTCCGCGATGTCGACCACGGTGACGTGCTCGAACCATTTCTCGATCAAGGCATCTACCAAGCGTGAAGCGCCGCCCCCGACGTCGACGACGCGCGCGTCGCGCCCTGCGCCCGTCCTCGAGATGAGGTCGAGCGACGTGATCGGGCTCGCCTGGTGCCAGGAGACCTCGTCCTCGCGCCTGCGGTCGTACACCTTCTGCCAGTGCTCCCTGATGGAGGTCATGGCTGCGCTCCCGGAGTGCGACTGCGGCGGACGAAGGCGAGGGCGGCTCCGACTGCTCGGGCGCACACCCCGAGCGCCTCTTCCTGCCCGCCATGGCCACCCTTGTCGAAGTCCTCTGGCCTCGTGGCCATCGTGTTCGTGACGTGCGCGAGGCACGTGACGGGTCTACGCAGGGCTCGTCCCATCGCGAGGAGCGCTGCCGCCTCCATCTCGACCGACAGGATCCCTTCCGTCCGCCTCGCGGCGATCATCGCCGCGCTCTCGCGGAAGGGCGCGTCGGTCGTCCAGGACGCGCCGCGCAAGATCCGCGTCTCGGTACCAGCCAGCGCCCGCGCGACCTCGTCGGTCAAGCCGGGGTCCGCCTCGGCGTACCGGGCCGCCGGCTCGTAATGGTAGCTCGTCCCCTCGTCGCGCAGCGCGCGCTCGATGAGCACGAAGAGCGGAGGCCGTGCATCGGACGCGACCAGGCCTGCCGATGCGATGCTGACGAGGGCCTCGCAGCCGGATGCGAACAGCTCCTCCGCGACGAGCACCGCGAACGGGGCGCCCACCGTGCCGCCGATGACGCCCATCTCGCCACCGCCCGTCCTCCAGCGGTACAGCCTCGTATGGAAGCAGGGCCAGGAGGGATCCGCGGCGGCGCGACCCGACGCGACGAGCCGCTCGACGAGCTCGCCGTCCATGTCGAGCAGGCAGCCAGCAGGGACGCCACCCGGCGGCAGGCCCTTCTGCCGCCTCGCGCCGTCCAGCAGGTTGGCCGGCAGGAAGACCGGTAGCTCTGCCGTGTCGTGGTCGATGATCGGAGGCCGCGTCATGGTGCTCTCGTTACGTCCGGCTCGGCGGTCGCGCCCTGGAACACGCCGATCACCGGGCGGTGGACCCACACGCCGGGCGCTCCGCCGACCCGTGCGTCCGGATCGACGGAACCCTCGCAGCGCGGGAGGTAGCGCCGCACCGACGTCACCCCAGGACGGCGAGGCGCGGCTCGGTCCTCGGCGGGCAGTACGGGCCGCGGCAGTAGGCGACCACCTCGCGCCGCTTCGGGAGGTCCGACAGGCGCTTCGCGAGCTCCGGCAGCGGCACGGAGAGTGCGCCCGGGATGTGGCCCGCCTCGTACTCCTCCGGCGGGCGCACGTCGAGGACGGTCACGTTCCCCTTGCGGACCTTCTGCCGGAGGGCCGCCTCGTCGACCTCCTCCAGCTGTGCGTTCTCGGCGAGGAACTCGCGCGTGATCCTCGCGACGTCCGCCAGCCGCGTCTCGGCGACGTTCCGCAGCGCCAGGAGGAGCGTGCCGACGGTCGGATCCGCGAGGCGGCACGTCACGAAGAGACCCTCCTTCGTCGACTCCACGAGGCCCGCCGCGCGGAGCACCTGAAGGTGCTGCGAGGTGTTCGCGAGGCTCATGTCCGCCATGCGGGCGAGGGCCTCCACCGTGCGCGGACCTTGCGCGAGGAGCTCGACGAGCTCGATCCGATGCGGGCTGGCGAGCGCCTTCGACACCCGCGCGAACTGCTCGTAGATGGCGTCCTTGAACCGGCGACCTGGGCTGGGCACGAGGCTCTCCCTGCTACTCAAGATCGTTCTTGAGTAGGCGGATCGAGGGCGCATGGTCAAGGCCGGCCCGAGGCGCTGGTACTCAGGACGGGAGCGCGCCAGGAGTGGGCGCCCGTCCGCTCGTTGTGGGTCGTGGCGCGTCGGGGGTGACACGCGTATGCGGTGCGTACCTCGAAGACCGCGTGAGGAGACATGGCCGCCACGTGCCCCGTCGATCTCGACACCGTCCGCCTCCGGAACGAGATCCGGGAGATCTACGCCCGCGTCGCCGAGGCGCCCGAGGGCGAGTTCCACTTCCATCGAGGCGCTGCGTACGCCGAGACCTTCCTCCGGTACGATCGACAGGCGCTCGCGCGCATTCCTCCGCTCGCGATCGAGTCGTTCGCCGGGGTGGGGAACCCACTTCGCATGGGCTCCGTCCCACCGGGATCGACGGTCGTCGACATCGGCTGCGGCGCCGGCACCGACCTGTTGCTCGCTGCGAACATCGTGGGACCTCGGGGGCGAGCGATCGGGATCGACATGACCGACCCGATGCTCCGCAAGGCCCAGGCGGCGGCAGCCGAGGCGGGCATCTCGAATGTCGAGCTGAGGCGCGGCGACGTCCTGGAGCTCCCCGTCGAGAGCGCAAGCACCGACGTCGTCATCTCGAACGGCGTGCTCAACCTCGCACCGGACAAGCGGCGTGCGTTCTCGGAGGTCCTGCGGGTCCTGCGGCCAGGCGGGCGGTTCCTCTACGCCGACATCGTGGTGGAATCGGAGCTGCCGGAATCCGTCCGCCGCGACATCGACCTGTGGTCGGGTTGAATCGGCGGTGCTCTGCCGGAGGCAGAGCTCCTCTCGTTGCTCGCCGAGGTCGGCTTCGAGGCGGTGGAGATCCGCGAGCGCTTCGATCCGTTCCTGGGCACCTCGAAGGAGAAGGTTGCGCGTAAGTTCCGCGTGACGGGCGTCAACGTCTACGGCGCCAAGCGTTGACCGCGAGGCGTGCTGGAGACGGAGAACCGCGCCGCGGGACCACGCGTGCGGCCGGCACGAGAGGCTATGCGCCCGCACGGTGCGTGACTGCGCCGCCAATCCATGATCTCCTCGGCAGCCTCATGTCGCGCGCACTCGTTGGCTCCTCCAGTCGCGCATGGCGGCGTGGCTGCGTTCGCCGGTCGCTGGTGCGCTGGGAATGTCCGTACTCTTCGCGCTCGCGCACGCGCCGGGGTACGTGCTGCGCGGCGCACATTCCGTGGAGGGCATGGCCCGGGCGCCGGACGCGCTCGGCGCGGCTGCCTACGCGATCGTCATCTTGTCGCCGATCGGTGTCGCGTTCGGCATGCTCTGGGCGCGCACCCGAAACCTCACGCTCGTGGTCGTGCTGCACGGCTGGTTCGATCTCATCCCGAACATCGCCCCGCTGATCCGCGCCTTCGCGAGCTGATGAGTCCGGAAAGAGAAAGGCCGGAACCCGTCGGGCGAAAGCCCAGGAGTTCCGGCCTCGAAACTTGGAGCGGGAAACCGGATTCGAACCGGCGACCCTCAGCTTGGGAAGCTGATGCTCTACCAACTGAGCTATTCCCGCGTCGCGAGTCCGAGTTTCTGCCGCGAAGGGGCCTCCGAGTCAAGGAGTTCGGTTCCGCCCGGGCGGAGCGCGGCGCGTGCGGGTGGCGCGCGCGCCGTGCCGCGGCGGTCGCCGCTGCGGAGCCTCCGGGCGGGCGCTAAGCTCAGCGGCCGAGGCCGGGACCCGGGAGGGAGCGTGGACGACATCCAGCGCCGCATCGAGGAGGGCGTCGCGCTCCTCCGCGCCCGCTTCGCCGGGAAGATGAAGGCGACGCCGTCGCTCGCGGACCCCGCGCCGCAGGGCGAGGGGGCGCCGAACCGGCACGGCATGCCGAAGGAGCCGCCCGGCCAGAACGTCTTCGAGAAGCGGGAGTGGCCGGTGCTCGACCTCGGCGTCGAGACGCCCGACGTCTCCATCGATCGCTGGCGCCTCCGGGTCGACGGCGCCGTCGAGACCCCGCTCGCGCTGTCGTACGCCGAGCTCCTCGCGCTACCGCAGGTGGAGGAGGAGTCCGATTTCCACTGCGTCACCGGCTGGTCGATCCTCGACCTCCGCTTCCGCGGCGTCCGGCTGGAGACGGTCCTCGCGCTCGCGCGGCCGACGGCCGAGGCGACGCACCTCATGGCCCACGCCTCCGACGGCTACTCGACGAACCTTCCCCTCGAGGAGGCGCTCAAGCCCGACGTGCTCGTCGTCCACGGCGTGGACGGCGCGCCGCTCCCGCGCGATCACGGCGGGCCCGTCCGGATCGTCGTCCCGCAGCTCTGGGCCTGGAAGGGCGCGAAGTGGCTGTCGCGCCTCGAGCTCCTCACGCAGGACCGGCGCGGCTACTGGGAGATCCGCGGCTACTCGAACACCGCGTACCCGTGGCGCGACGACCGGACGTGGTGAGTCGTGAGCGCTACTTCTTCTTGGCGAACCGCTTGAAGAAGTCGACGATCTGCTTGTTCGCGCCCTTCCAGTCGAGCTCGGCCGCCGGCGCTTCCTCCTCGCCGTCGACCCACAGCCCGCCGCAGGACTCGCAGGTGTCGTAGGCGAGCGAGCGCTTCTCGCCCCCCTCGACGACCACCAGGTCCACGTTGCAGGCCGGGCACATCCCCGAGATCTCGTCCGCGTTGATGAACCCGCCGATCGTCGACAGCGCCGGCAGGTTCGCGTGCAGCAGCATCTTGTTCAGATCGGCGACGTCGACGACCCAGATCCCACCGCATTCGGCACAGCGCTGGAGCGTGCTGTCCTCCTGCGTGATCTCCTGCATCTCGACGCTGCACCGCGGGCAATCCATGACGGAGACGGGTCCTCCTCGGGACCGGTTCAAACGAAGGTCAGTGGGAACGGGGGTTCAAGCGAAAGCCGTCTGTACGGACTCCTGATACTAGGCAGAAGCCGTGCCAGCTTTCAATGGTTTGCGTGCGGGGCGTCAGCGGCCTTTCCGAACGGGTGCCGCGACCACCTCGCGCAGGGAGGCGATCAGGCGGCGGAGCCGCTCGGCGTGGAGCTTCAGGGCGACGCGGTTCACGACCAGCCGGGCGGAGACCTGGAGGACCTCCTCCTCGATGACGAGGCCGTTCGCGCGCAGCGTCTCGCCGGTCTCGGTGATGTCCACGATTGCGTCTGCGAGCCCGAGGGACGGGGCGACCTCGATCGAGCCGTGCAGCGGGATGATCTCCGCGGGGACCCCCTTCCTGGCGAAGTGGTGGGCGGCGAGCGAGAGGTACTTGGTCGCCACGCGCGGCGCGACGCCGCGCGGCAGCGGCGCGGCGCCCTTCGGCCGGGCGACGATGACGGTGCAGCGGCCGATCCCGAGATCGAGCGGCTCGTAGAGATCCCGCGGCTCCTCCCGGAGAACGTCGAGGCCGACGATCCCCACCGCGGCCGCGCCGTGCTCGACGTAGCTCGCCACGTCGGCGGCGCGGATCGAGATGAAGCGCAGGCCCGCCGCCGGCGCGTCGGCCGCGAGCTTGCGGGTGCCCTCGAGCAGCTTCCTCGGGGAGACGCCGAGCGCTCGCTCGAAGAGGTGGGACGACTCCTCGAGGAGCCGGCCCTTGGGCACCGCCACGGTGAGCAGCTCGGTCGACGCCGGCATCAGGCCTTCACCCTCCGGATCCGCGCCCCGAGAGGCGCGAGCTTCTCCTCGATCCGCTCGTAGCCGCGATCGAGGTGGTAGACGCGCTGGATCTCCGTCGAGCCCTGCGCGGCGAGGCCGGCGAGGACGAGCGCGGCGGAGGCGCGGAGGTCGCTCGCCATGACCGGCGCGCCCTCGAGCCGCGGGACGCCCTTCACGAGCGCCACCTTCCCGTCCACCGCGATGTCCGCGCCGAGGCGCTGGAGCTCCTGCACGTGCATGAAGCGGTTCTCGAAGACCGTCTCGGTGATCCGCGACGTCCCGTCGGCGAGGCAGAGGAGCACCATCATCTGCGCCTGCATGTCCGTCGGGAAGCCCGGGTGCGGCTGGGTCCGGACGTCCACCGGCCGTGGCCGCCCGTCGCCGACGACGCGCAGCCCGCCCGGGACCTCCTTCACCTCGGCGCCCACGGCGCGCAGCTTCTCGACGAGCGCCTCCTGGTGCGCCGGGACGGCGCCCTTCACGACGACGTCGCCGCCCGGGAGGGCGCCCGCCACGAGGAAGGTGCCGGCCTCGATGCGGTCCGCGATGACGGTGTGATCGATGGGCCGGAGCGACTCGACGCCCTCGATCCAGATCTCGTCGGTGCCGGCGCCCTCGATGAGGGCGCCCATCCCGACGAGCGCGTCGGCGAGGTCCTTCACCTCGGGCTCGCGGGCGCAGTTCCGGAGCACGGTCTCGCCCTCGGCGAGCGCGGCCGCCATCATGACGTTCTCGGTGCCGGTGACGGTCTGGCCGTCGAAGGTGAACACCGTCCCCTCGAGCCGGCCGCGGGGCGTGAACGCGTGGACGTACCCGTGCTCGAGCCGGATCTCGGCGCCGAGGGCGGTGAGGCCCTTGAGGTGCTGGTCGATGGGGCGCGCGCCGATGGCGCAGCCGCCCGGGAGCGAGACACGGGCCTGCCCCCAGCGCGCGACGAGCGGCCCGAGGACCACCACCGATGCCCGCATCGTCTTCACGAGCTCGTAGGGCGCCTCGGGGGTGACCGCGGACGGCACGCGGATCCCGAGCGCGCGCCGCTCGCCCGCGTTCCGCTCCACCTGGCAGCCCATGTGCGCGAGCAGCCGTCCGAGCGTGCGCACGTCGGCGAGGTCCGGGACGTTCCGGACGACGTGATCGCCCTCCGCGAGCAGCGCGGCGGCGACGATGGGGAGCGCGGCGTTCTTGGCGCCGGAGACGTCGACGCTCCCGCGGAGCGGCACGCCTCCTTCGACGACGATCTTGTCCAACCGACTTCTCTCCGTTCTGCCGGGGAGGGCGGCGAGGCGCCGTTCCGCTGGCAGGTGATCCCCCTGCAAGAACCGGCGCGATACTACGCTGGGACGGGCTCGCTCGCCACGTGGGCGACCGTGTAACGCGGGAGGCCCGCGAGGTCCATCCGCGCCTCCGCGCGATCGAACCCCGCCTCGCGGCAGAGCCCCGGCAGAAGCTCGCGATGTGACTCGTGCATCTCCAGGACGAGCGCGCCGCCCGGCGAGAGCCGGGCCGGCGCCCCGGCGACGATCCGCCGGAGCAGGTCGGCGCCGTCCGGGCCGCCGTCGAGGGCGAGGCGCGGCTCGCGGCGGACCTCGCGCTGGAGCGTGTCCAGCTCGCCACGGGGGACGTAGGGCGGATTCGACACGATCACGTCGAACCGCGCACCGGGTGGCACGGCGTCCCACAGGTCGCCTTGGGTGAGCTCGACCGTCGCCCCGAGCGCCGCGGCGTTGGCGCGGGCCACCTCGAGGGCGTCACCCGACACGTCGGTCGCGAGCACGCGGGCGCCCGGCCGCTCGAGCGCGAGGGTGACGCCGAGGATCCCGGAGCCGGTGCAGAGGTCGAGGGCCGCGCCGCCGTCCGGGAGCGCCGCGAGCGCCGCCTCGAGGACGAGCTCGGTCTCGGGCCGCGGCACGAGCACCCGCGCGTCGACGGCGAACGGGCGGCCGTAGAACTCCTTCTTGCCGACGAGGTACGCGGTGGGCTCGCCGTCGGCGCGGCGCCGGACGAGGTCGCGGTACCGCGCGAGCTCGGGGTCGCCGAGCGGCTTGTCGAAGTCGAGGTAGAGCCGGACGCGATCGCACGAGAGCGCGTGCGAGAGCAGCACCTCGGCGGTGAGCCTGGGCGCGTCCACGCTCTTCTGTGCGAAGAACCCCTGGGTCCAGGAGAGGAGCCTGAGCGGGGTCCAGCTCTCGCTCACGCCCGCTTCTCGGCGACCACGGACGCATCGCCGCGCGCCGCCTCGCGGAGCGCGGCCGCCGCGTAGAACGTCCGGCATGCGTCGATGACGTCCTGCACGTCGCCGTCCATCACCGCGGGCAGGTTGTGCCGCGTGTAGTTGATCCGGTGATCGGTGAGGCGGTCCTGCGGGAAGTTGTAGGTGCGGATCTTCTCGGAGCGGTCGCCGGTGCCGACCTGGCTCTTCCGCGCGGCGTCCCGGGCGCTGCGCTGCTTCTCCTGCTCGATCTCGTACAGCTTCGCCCGGAGCATCTTCATCGCCATGTTCCGGTTCTTGAGCTGGCTCTTCTCCTGCTGGCACTTCACGACGATGCCGGTCGGCTTGTGCGTGAGGCGCACGGCCGAGTCCGTCGTGTTCACCGACTGGCCGCCCGAGCCGGTGGACCGGAACACGTCCATCTCGATGTCCGCCGCGTTCACCTGGACGTCGATGTCCTCGGCCTCGGGCATCACGGCGACCGTGACGGTCGACGTGTGGATCCGCCCCTGCGCCTCGGTGGCGGGCACGCGCTGGACGCGGTGCACGCCGGACTCGTACTTGAGCGACGAGTAGACCGCGTCACCGGAGACGGTGACGGTCGCCTCCTTCAGCCCGCCGAGCGCGCCGGCGGAGGTGTCCATCACCTCGGTGCGCCAGCCGCGCCGCTCGGCGTAGCGGAGGTAGGCGCGGAGCAGCTCGGCCGCGAAGAGGCCGGCCTCGTCGCCGCCGGCGCCCGCGCGGATCTCGAGGATGACGTCCTTCTCGTCGTTCGGGTCCTTCGGGAGCAGGTACGTCTTGAGCTGCTCCTCGGCGGGGTCGAGCTGGGGGCGGAGCTGCGCGAGCTCCTCCTTCGCCATCTCGCGGAGCTCGGGATCCTTCTCGGCGAGCAGCGCCTCGTTGTCCTCCACGTCCTTGAGGAGCTTCCGGTACGCGCGGAGCGCGTTCACGGTGGCCTCGATCGACGCGCGCTCCTTCGAGACCTTGCGGAAGCGTTCGCCGCTCGACGCGACCGCCGGGTCGGAGAGCTGGGCGGTGAGCTCCTCGAACCGGCGCTCGATGGCCTCGAGCTTCTTCAGGACGTCGGGGGACAGCATGAGGGGGGATTACTTACCGTTCCCGCGCGGGGCGGGCAAGGCTCGGACGGCGGGCGCGCGGCCGAGGGCGCCGCGCCGGTGTCGGTGCGGGGCGCCGACCCCGCGCGGGGGAGGCCGGAGCGGCGCGCGTGCAGGATGCGGCGCAGGGCGGTAGGCTTCGCCCCCGCGGGCCGCCGGGACGCCCCGGCGGAACGGTCGGCCCGCACCGTGATGCCGCTCCTGCGCCTGCCACCCCCACCGCGGCTGCCCGCGGTCGCCGCGTACCTCGTGGCGGTCGCGCTCCCGCTCCTCGCCGCCGCGCTCGCGATCCTGCTCCGGCAGACCGCGCAATCCGGCCCGTTCCTGTTCTTCTTCCCGGCGGTGCTCGGCGCGGCGTACGTGGGCGGCATCGGCCCCGGGATCCTCGCGACGGCCTGCTCGGCGGTGCTGGCCAACCGGGAGGTCATCATCCCCGCGGGGATATGGTCCCCGCACGCGGCGCTCGCGACGGTGCTCTTCATGCTGGTCTCCGCCGCCCTGGTGGTCGCGAGCGCCTCCCTCCGCGCCGGGTACGCGGAGCGCGCGAAGCACGAGCGGCGCCTCCGGTCCCTCGTCGCGGCGTCGGCGCAGGTGCTCTGGACGAGGACCGCGGCCGGCGAGGTGGTGGAGGACTCGCCGAGCTGGCGCGCGTTCACCGGGCAGCGGCTCGAGGACTGGCTCGGCGCCGGGTGGCTCGAGGCGGTGCACCCGGAGGACCGGGAGCGTGCGCGCCGCGCGTGGGAGTCGGCCGTCGCGGCGCGCCGGCCGTTCGAGCTCGAGTACCGCCTGCGCCGGCCCGACGGCACGTACACGCCGACGCTCGCGCGCGGCGTGCCGGTCATCGGCGACGACGGCGCCGTGCTGGAGTGGGTCGGCGCGAACACCGACCTGTCCGAGGTGAAGGAGGCCGAGCGCGCGATCCGCGAGTCCGAGGCGCGCCTCCGGCGCGTGCTCGCCGCGATGCCGCAGCTCGTGGTGGTGGTGGGGCCCGGGGGGGTGGAGTTCGCGAACCCGCAGCTCCTCGAGTTCGCGGGCCGGAGCGTGGACGAGCTCGGCCCCGCGCCGCTCCTCGCGCTCGTCCACCCCGAGGAGCGCGCCCGCGCCGAGGAGGAGTGGGCGCGCACGCTCGCGACGGGCGCGAGCGCAACCGCCGAGCACCGCCTCCGCGCCGCGGACGGGAGCTGGCGGTGGTTCCTCGTCTCGGCCGTGCCCCTGGAGGTGGAGGCGGACCGCGTCGCCCGCTGGTTCGTGGCCTGCACCGACATCCAGGCCCAGAAGGAGACGGAGGAGGCGAAGTCCCAGGCCATCGTCGCGCGCGACGTCTTCATGTCGGTGGCGAGCCACGAGCTCAAGACGCCGATCACCTCGGCGCTCCTCCAGGTCCAGCAGGCGGAGCGGCTGCTCCGGCGGGACGCGCCGTCGGTCGAGAAGGTGCCGGAGCGTCTCGCGGCGGCCGCGGCGAGCGTCTCGCGCCTCGGCGGGCTCGTCGAGGCGCTCCTCGACGTGTCCCGCATCGCGACCGGCCGCCTCGTCCTCGAGCGCGCGCGGTTCGATCTCAGCGAGGCCGTGCGCGAGGTCACCGCGCGCTTCGGCGACGCCGCGCGGCGGAGCGGCAGCGAGCTCGAGGTGTCGCTCGCGCCCGGGGTCGTCACGGAGGGCGACCGGCTCCGGATCGAGCAGGTGGTGACGAACCTCCTCGCGAACGCGCTGAAGTACGGCGCGGGCACGGCGGTGCGCGTCTCGCTGCGCCGCGAGGGGACGCGCGCGGTGGTCGAGGTCGCGGACGGCGGCATCGGCATCGCGCCCGAGGACCAGGCGCGCATCTTCGAGCGGTTCGAGCGCGCCGTCCCCGCGCGGCACTACGGCGGGCTCGGCCTCGGGCTCTGGATCGCCCGGCAGATCGTCGACGCGAGCGGGGGCACGATCCGCGTCGAGAGCGCGCCGGGCCGCGGCGCGACCTTCGCGGTGGAGCTGCCCGCCGATGCGGCCGCCGTCGCCGGGACCGGGCGCGCGGCGGGTGGCTAGCTGCGCCGGGCCAGCGCCTCCGAGAGCGCCTTGATGGGCCCGACGTCCGCGCGCGCCGAGTCGACGAGGAGCCGGAGCACGGCGAGCGCGGCGCGCGAGAGGTCGGCCAGGACCTCGAGGCGCCGGACCTTGAACCGGGCGAGCGCCTTCACCGCCGGATCGACGTCGGCGAGCGCGGCGCGCACGTCGGCGAGCGCGCGCTCGAAGGTGGCCAGCGCCTCCTCGACCGCCCGCTTCTCGCGCTCGCGCAGGACCCGCGTCACGAGCCGCCAGACGTTGGTCTCCGCCTCGAAGTGCTCCTTGCGGTCGCCGGGGATCTCGACGCTCCGGACGACGCCCCACCGGCGGAGCTCGGCCAGGCTCATCGAGAGGAGGCCCGTCGAGATCTGCAGCCGGTCGCAGAGCTCGGGCGCCGCGAGCGGCCGGTCGGAGAGGAACAGCACCGCCCAGATCCGGCCGAGCTGCCGGCGGAACCCCCACAGCTCCATGAGCGCGCCGACCGCGTCGGCGACGGAGAGGTCCACCTTCTGGAGCGCGTGCGAGCTCGGCGCGGCTCGTTGCGCGGCGACGGTCATCGGTCTCTCCCCCCTGCCGGTCACCGGATGGCGAGATCGCCCAGCGCGCAGAGCGCGAACGCGACCGAGGCGAAGGCGTTGTAGTTGAAGAACGCGACGTTGATCCGCTCGGGCCGGAGCTGCCCGCGCGGCGCGACGTGCAGGTGCTCGCCCACGATCGTCGCGGCGAGGATCGCGGCGCCGGCGACCCAGCCCGGTCCGCGCCCGGCGAGCGCGCCCGCCGCGAAGACGCAGAGCACGGCGACGACGTGGAGGCCGCGCGCCCAGGCGAGCGCGCCGCGCACGCCGAACCGCGCCGGGATCGAGCTCAGCCCCACCCCGCGGTCGTAGTCCAGGTCCTGGAGCGCGTAGAAGACGTCGAAGCCGGCGATCCAGGCGCCGACGCCGACGCCGAGGACCACCGACGCCGCCGGGGCGCCGCCGGTGAGGGCGAGCGCCACTCCGATGGGCGCGAGCGCCTGCGCGACGCCGAGCCAGAGGTGGCACGCCCAGGTGAACCGCTTCGCGTACGAGTAGCCGAGCAGGATCCCGAGGACCGGCACGGCGAGGATGCCGCAGAGCGGCGAGATGAGGGCCGCGGCGAGGACGAACGCCGCGCCCGACCCGAGGAGGAGCGCCCACGCGGCGGCCGGCGAAACCTCGCCGGTGACGAGCTCGCGCCGCATCGTGCGCGGGTTCCGGGCGTCGAAGGCGCGATCGGCGATCCGGTTCATCGCCATCGCGGCGGTGCGCGCGGCGACCACCGCGACGGCGACGAGCGCGAGCCGCAGCGGCTCGAGCCGCGCGTCGCGCGCGACGAGCACGACCGCCGCCGCGACGAAGGGCAGCGCGAACAGCGAGTGGGAGAGCTTCACCATCCGCGCGAGGGCGACGACGCCGTTCGGGCGGAGGGGGGGAGCGGCCTCGCCGGCCTGGGGTCGAGCGCTCATCGTGAGGACCTGTCCGAGGAATCGGGGGTGAGGGGGGACGCCGGCGACTGTCGCGCGAGCCACGTGAAGGCGCGCTCCTCGCCGCCGAACTTCGACACCACGTACTCGAAGGGATCGTCGACGCGCGCCACGTCGAACGGCGCGGCGAGGACGCCCGGCGCGGCGCCGGGGACGAGGCGGCCGACGTGGGACGCACCGACCGCGGCGCCGTTCCACGCGAGCGGCAGCAGCCGTGCCGCGGGCACCGCCGGGTGCTCCCGCCAGAGCAGCGCCAGCTCCGCGAGCGGCGCGAGCGAGGGCGACGACGCGAGCGAGTCGGTGCCCACCGCGAGCGGGACGCCGGCGGCGAGGAGCGCCTCGAGGCGCGGCAGCCGCCCGACGATGTACGAGTTCGACCGGGGGCAGAGGACGACCGTGGCGCCGGTCGCGGCGAGGAGCGCCACGTCCTCGTCGTCGAGGTCGACGCAGTGCACGGCGAGATGGTGCGGCCGGAGGTGGGCGGCGACGGCCGCCACGGGCGACCGGCCGGCGACGCGCAGCTCCTCGAAGTGCGCGCCGAGCGACGCGTACATCCGCCCGAACGCGCCGCCGCCCTCGGTGGCGCAGAAGTCCCGCTCGGCGGGATCCTCGGCGAGGTGCAGCGAGCCCGGGCCGCCGCGGAGGAGCGCCTCGAGCGCGGCGGCGCCCGTCGAGTAGATCGCGTGCGGGCTCTCGACGATCCGCAGCCCGGGCGGCGGCGCACCGGCGGCGGCCCTGGCCGCGCGGGCGGCGGCGAGCGAGGCCTCGAACCGGCTCGGCGCGAACCCGAAGACCTCGTGGAACAGCGTCCCGGCGATCCCGGCCTCGGCGAGCGGGCGGAGCGAGGCGAGCGTGTTGGTGATGTCGCCGACGGCGGCGACCCCGGCGCGGACCAGGTCCTCCGCCGCCATGGCCATCGCCTGCTCGGGCTCGCCCTCTCGGGTCCGCGGCCGCGCCGCGACGAAGAGCTGGATCCACGCGGGGAGCCCCTCGCCGCCGGCGACCCAGCCCTTCATGTGCGAGAGCTCGAGGTGCAGGTGCGCGTTCACGAGCGCGGGGAGGATCACCGCGTCGAGCCGCTCGGCCTTCCCGAAGCGCGCCTCGACCTCGGCGCGCGGGCCGACGGCGAGGAGGGTGTTGCCGTCGAGGGCGATCGCGCCGTCGGCGATCGCCCCGTCCCGTTCGCCCCGATTCGAGGTCGCGGAGCCACGCTCCGCGACCGGAGTCGAAGGGCCGCCCGTGAGCACCCACGGCGCGCTGTGGACGCGCACGCTCACGCCTTCGGGACCCCCACGAGCTCGTACTTCATGTTCCGCCGCGCGGGCCTGAACCCGGCGTCGTGGATGTGCCGCTCGACCTCCTCCGAGTCCATCTTGAACGTGGTCCCCGCCGCGGAGACGACGTTCTCCTCGATCATGACCTGGCCGAAGTCGTTGCAGCCCATGTGCAGCGCCGCCTGCGCGACACCGCCGCCCATCGTGACCCACGAGGCCTGCAGGTTCGGCACGTTGTCGAGGACGAGGCGGGAGACCGCGTTCGTGCGGAGGTAGGCGTGGGCGCTCCCGTCGCCGGGCTCGAGCCGCGTGTTCGCCGACTGGAACGGCCAGCAGATGAACGCGGTGAAGCCGCGGGTGCGGTCCTGCAGCTCGCGGAGCCGCATCAGGTGCGCGACGCGGTGGCGCGGCTCCTCGCCGACCCCGAACATCATCGTGCCGGTGCTCTTGAGCCCCTTCACGTGCGCGGCCTCCATCACCGTGAGCCACTCGTCGGAGGAGCACTTGAGCGGCGCGATGCGGCGCCGGACCTCGTCGTCGAGGATCTCGGCGCCGCCGCCGGGGATCGAGTCGAGCCCCGCCGCGACGAGCCGGTCGATCGTGGCGTCGAGGGGCAGCTCGCTCGTGCGCGCGATGTGCCAGATCTCCTCGGGGGAGAGCGCGTGGAGGTTGATGACCGGCCACTTCGACTTCACCCAGCGGAAGAGGTCCTCGTACCACTCGATGCCGAGGTCGGGGTGGAGGCCGCCCTGGAGGAGGATCTCGATGCCGCCGAGCGCGACGGTCTCGTCGATCTTCCGGGTGAGCTCCTCGCGCGTCAGGACGTACGACTCCTTGTGCCCGCGCGGCCGGTAGAAGGCGCAGAAGTGGCACGCGGTCGTGCACACGTTCGTGTAGTTCACGTTCCGCGAGACGATGTAGGTCACCGTGTCGCCGGGGTGGAGGGCGCGGCGGCGCATGTCCGCGGCGAGCCCGAGCTCGAGGAGCGGGGCCTTCTCGTCGAGCAGCTCCGCCTCGTCGGCGTCGAGGCGCTCGCCGTCGGCGCCCTTCTGGAGCGCGGTGTCGAGGGAGACGGCGCGGCGGACGCGCTTCGTCCGGACCACGTCGTCCACGAAGCGGAGCTTCATCGGCGGCAGGAAGCCCTTCGCGGCGGCGCGCTCGAGGAACGCCTCGAGGCCCTGCAGCTCGTACGGTCCGAGGCCGTACCGGATGCGCTGCGTGAGGTAGCGGCGGTACTTCTCCGGGTCGCCGCCCTTCTGCGCCGCGAACCTCTGCGCGAGCTCGGTGCGGATCCCGAGGCCGTGCTGCGCCGCGCGCGTGAGCTCCTGGACGTCCTCCGGCGACACGGTGCCCGGGCGGGCCGCCCAGAGCGCGAAGATCATCGGCAGCCCGCTGAGGCGGGTCCACTCGCGGCCGAGGTCGAGGACGTGGTTCGCGTGGACGTCGAAGCCGCGATCGCCGATGACGAGCGCGCCCTTCGTCCCCTTCGCGCGGGCGAGCCCCTCGGCGGCGGGGGACGGCGTGAACTTCGGGTGGACGCCCATCGCGTCGAGGACGAGCTTGGCGAGCACGTGCGAGGTGCGGGACGCGGTGTCGAGGAAGACCTCGTCCCAGATCGCGGGCGACTGCTCGCCGGCGAGGACCACCGTCTGCACCGGCCCGTCGGCGCCGATCGCCATCCCGGGCACGATGTCGTACTCGCCCTTCGTGAGGGCGGCGACCGAGACGAGCGCGAGATCGACCTCGCCCGCCTCGAGCATCGCGGCGCACCGCGACGGCTCGGCGAGGACGAGCTCGACGCGCTCGGACGTCTCCAGCCCGGCGGTGAGCGGCCAGGCGTTCAGGAACGACACGGCGGCGGCGCGGATCTTCTTCATCGTGCGTTTCTCCCGCGTGCGCCCTTCGACTCCGGCCCGCTGCGCGGGCCTACGCTCAGGGCGAACGGATTCGACTGCTACGCGGTGACCTTCAGCGCCGCCGCGGGCGCCGGCGCGTCGTGCACCTTCAGCACGTGGTACAGGCTGTCCCGCTCGGCCGGCACCCGCCCCGCGGCCCGGATGAGCTCGTGCAGGCTGCGCTCGCTCAGCGCCTGCGGCACGGTCGACCCGGCCATGTGGTAGATGCGCTCCTCGAGGACCGTGCCGTCGAGGTCGTCCACCCCGAAGGCGAGGGCGGTCTGGGCCAGCCGCTCGCCGAGGGACACCCAGTACGCCTTCACGTGATCGAAGTTGTCGAGGTAGAGGCGCGCCACCGCGAGCGTCCGCAGGGCGTCGTAGCCGGTCGGCTTGGGGAACGCCTTCCCGATCATGTTGTGCTCGGGGTGGAAGGCGAGCGGGATGAACACCTGGAACCCGTGCGTCTCGTCCTGCACCTCGCGGAGGCGCCGCATGTGATCGACGCGCTCGTCGAGCCGCTCGATGTGGCCGTACAGCATGGTCGCATTGGTCTTCACGCCGAGGCGATGCGCGGTCCGGTGGATCTCGAGCCACTGCTCGGCGGTGGCCTTGTCGTCGCAGATCTTCCGGCGGACGCGCGGCGCGAAGATCTCGGCGCCGCCGCCGGGCAGCGTGTCGAGCCCGGCCTCCATGAGCCGCCGGAGGACCTGCTCGTAGGTCATCCCGAACTTCTCGGCGAAGAAGTGGAGCTCGATGGCGGTGAACGCCTTGATGGCGAGCGTCGGCCACGCCTTCCGGATCCGCGAGAGCAGCTCGGTGTAGTACTCGAACGGCAGGTCCGGGTGGAGGCCGGAGACGATGTGCACCTCGGTGATCCCGAGCGGCCGCCGCGAGAGCACCTTCTCCACGGCCTCGTCGAGGCTCATCGTGTAGCCCTCGGAGGCGCGCTGGTCGTCCTTCCGCGCGAACGAGCAGAACTTGCACGAGGCGACGCAGACGTTCGTCGGATTCAGGTGGACGTTGCGATTGTAGAAGGTGAGGTCGCCGTGCCGCGCCTCGCGGACGTGGTTCGCGAGGGCGCCGAGCGCGGGGAGATCCGCGGTCTCGAACAGCTTCACCGCGTCCGCGTCGGAGATCCGGCTCCCGGCGAGCACGGTGTCCCGGATCGGGCCGAGGCCGTCGCGCTCGAGGGCGCGGTGCGCGAGGGACGAGATCGTCATGTCAGGGCTCCTCCACCGGCTCCGGGGCGCGGGGCGAGACGCCGTCCCAGCGCTTCATCAGTGCGTTCGGCAGGCCGAGGCGGTCGAGCACGCGCGCGACCACCGTGTCCACGAGCGCGTCGATCGTCTTGGGGGCCGAGTAGAACGACGGCGACGCCGGCATCACGAACGCGCCCGCCTCGATCACCTGCGTCATCGCCCGCGCGTGCACGAGGCTGATGGGCGTCTCGCGCAGCACGAGGACGAGCTTCTTCCGCTCCTTCAGCATCACGTCCGCGGCGCGGCCGACGAGGTCGACCGAGATCCCGTACGCGATCCGGGCGAGGGCGCCCGCCGAGCACGGGATCACGACCATCGCGTCGTACATCGCCGAGCCGGAGGCGAACGGCGCGGTGAAGTCCTGGTTCTTCCAGATCCTGAACGGGTACCGCGGCTCGTCGCCGATCTCCTGCTTCCAGACCTGCTTGCCCGTCTGCGTGAACACGAGGTCGACCGAGACCCCGTGCGACTCGCCGTTCGCGGCGAGGAAGTCGAGGAGCCGCCTGGCGTACGGCGCGCCCGAGGCGCCGGAGACCGCGACGACGAGCTTCATGCACGCACCGCGGTGACGAGGCCGCACATCCCGGGGAAGAGCGTCTCCCCCCTCACGTCGCGGAACCCGTTACGCCGGGCGCCCTCCTCGAACTCGGGGCGCGAGGCGAACCGCTCCATCGACGCGACCAGGTACCTGTAGGCGGCCGGGTCGGGCGAGAGGATCCGGCCCATCACCGGGACCATCACCTTGTTGATGGCGACGTGCACGACGCGGGTGCCGGCGGTCTCCGGCCGGAAGAACTCGAGGATCCCGAGGCGCGCGCCCGGGCGGAGCGCCCGCGCCAGCTCGCGGAGCCCGGCCTCCCAGGAGTCGAGGTTCCGCATCCCGAAGGTCACGGTGGCGAGATCGAACGACCTCGACTGGAAGGGCAACGCCAGCGCGTCCGCCTGGGCGGCCGGGAGCCCGGTCTTCCGGACGCCGCGGGAGAGCATCCCGAACGAGAAGTCGGCGCCGACGATCGTCAGGCCGGGGACGCGGCGGCGCGCCATCGCCGCGACGTCCATGGTCCCGGCGCAGAGGTCGAGCATCGCCTCGCCCTGCTTCGGCGCGAGCTCCCTGAGGAGCCGGCTCCGCCAGGCCTGGTCGATCCGGAGCGACATCACCCGGTTCAGGAGGTCGTAGGACGGCGCGACGCGGTCGAACATCGCGCGGACCTGGCCCGCGCGCGGGCCCTCGCCGGGCAGCGGAACGCTCACTGGAGGATCCCTCCGCACTTCGGGGCCCACGACGCCGCCTCGGGCGGCGCGATCCGCGCCCGGCGGAGCGGCGCCGCGCCGGGGACGAGCCGGTCGTACAGCGCGTCCATCCGCGCGAGCACCTCCGGCGGGTGGACGCAGACCTCCGGCCACTCGCGCCCGCCCTCCTCCCGCCACTTCCGCGTCGCGTCGATCCCGATCTTGCCGCCGAACGCGAAGTGGCTCGACGCGTGGTCGAGGACGTCGACCGGACCGTCGGCGAGGACGAGGTCGCGCTTCACGTCCACGTTCGCGAAGGCGCGCCACGCCGCCTGCGAGACGTCCTGCACGTCGACGTCGTCGTCGAACACCACGAGGGTCTTCGTCTGCGCCATCTGGCCGGAGCCCCACAGGCCGTGGATGACCTTCTTCGCCTGGCCCGGATGGTCCTTCCGGATCGACAGGAGGCAGAGGTTGTGGAACACGCCCTCCACCGGCATGCACATGTCGACGATCTCCGGGAAGATCATCTGGAGCATCGGCAGGAACATCCGCTCCGTTGCCTTGCCGAGCCACTGGTCCTCGACGGGCGGCGGTCCGACCACGGTGGCGGGGTAGATCGCGTCCCGCCGGCGCGTCACCGCCACGACCTCGAGCGCCGGGTAGTCGTCGGCGAGCGAGTAGAAGCCGGTGTGATCGCCGAACGGACCTTCGCGGACGAGCGGGGCCGACGTGTCGACGAAGCCCTCGATCACGAGGTCGGCGTCCGCCGGGACGTCGAGATCGGTGGCGACGCCCTTCACCATCCGGACGGCCTCGCCGCGGAGGAACCCGGCGAAGACGTACTCGTCCACGTTCGGCGGCAGCGGGGCCGAGGCGCAGTAGGTGAGGGTGGGGTCGCCGCCGAGCGCGATGGCGACGGGCATCCGCTCGCCGCGCTTCTTGTAGGCGCGGTAGTGCGCGGTCGCGGTCTTGTGCAGCTGCCAGTGCATCGCGAGCCGGCGCGGCCCGAGCACCTGGAGCCGGTACATGCCGACGTTCCGGATCCCGGTCTCCGGATCCCGGGTGATGACCTGCGGCAGCGTGACGAACGGGCCGCCGTCGTGCGGCCAGGTGGTGAGGACCGGGAGGTTCCGGAGGTCGGGCTCGCGCTCCACCACCTCCTGCGACGGCCCGGAGGAGACGTGCTTGGGCGTCATCGCCGCGAGCTTCCCGAGCTTCGGGAGCATCTTGAGCTTGTCCCAGAACGACTGCGGCGGCGCCATGCGGAGGAGCGCGCGGAGCTCCTTCGCGTGCTCCTCGAAGTCGTCGCAGGACAGCGCCCAGCTCGTCCGCCGCCGCGTGCCGAAGAGGTTCATGGCGACGGGCATCGATCCCGGGACGCCCCTCGGATTCTCGAAGAGGAGCGCCGGCCCGCCCTGCTTCGCGGCGCGGTCGGCGAGGGCCGCCATCTCGAGGACCGGGTCGACGGGCTCGGTGATGCGGACGAGCTCGCCCGCCGCCTCCAGCCGTTCGAGGAACTCGCGCAGCGAGCGGTAGGCCATGGCGCGCGGATCTGTACTCCACCTCCCCGCTTCTTTCAACGTTCGTTGAAGGGTAAGACCGGGCGACCGCCGGCGCCCGGGATCGCGCCGCGAATCGCCCCCGCCGCGGTCCGCCTCGATCTAAGCTGCCGCGCCCATGGACCGCCGCGCCCGCGCCCGCGACCTGCTCGTCTCCGCCCTCGCCGAGGTCGACGCGGAGCTCGCCGCGCCCCGCTACCGCCTCGGCCGGGACCAGCTCGACACCTGCCGCGCGACGCTCGCCGGCTACCTCGCCGCCCTCGACGCGGGCGACCTGCCCCCGCGCCGCGACCGCGGCGAGGGGCTCGGCCGGATCATCGTGGACTCGTGGCCCTACGACGTGCCGCTCGGGAACGCGATCCTCCAGGCCGAGCGGGCCTGGAGGAACTGCTGATCGATTCGTGAACGGCGCGGCGAAGCCGCGCGCCGCGGGACGCCGCGCGAGGCGAAGCCGAAGCGCGCCAGGGCCCCGCGCAGCAGGGGTGGGGCCCCGACGGGCTTTGCCCGGCGGGGCGGGGGCGCAGCCCTGACGATTCATCACATCTCGGACCACCGCGACCGTCGCCGCATGGACGCCGCGTCTGTGTTGGCGAGCGGGGAAGGGGCTCGAGAAGAAGGGGGACGGCCGGGGCGTGGCCGCGGGGGCGAGACGTCGCCGCGGGGATCGGCCACCAAGAAGCCTGCGTCGCGACGACGGCGATGGGGCCCGGCCAGCCGGAGGCTTCGGGAGGGCGCTCCCGCGCGCCCGACGGTCACGGTGGCCCGGTCAGGGCCGCGGCGGGAACTTCGGAGCGCGCACCCGCCGAGCCGGCGTCGCGGCGCCCCGTCGCCGCGGTGGCCTTGCGGGCCGGCGCGTACCTGTCCATCCATGCATCGCCGAAGATTTTCCGAGCGGCGAGCAAGTTGTGGCGAGCGCAGAGGAGGCGAACGTTCTCGATCGTCGACTTCCCGCCGAGCGCCTTCGGCTGGATGTGGTCGTACTGGAGACGGTGGCGCGAGCCGCAGACGCCGCCGTTCTCGAGAGCCCAGGTCGGCGGCGTCGTCCGGGAAATCGGGGCATTCACGGTCCGTGTGGCCACCTTGGCATCGACGAGTTCTGCCGGCGAACCGGGCGCAATGACACAGGCGGTCGCCGGCGCGCCGAGCTCGAGCACTGCGGCGGGTTCGGGGTCGCGCACTGGTGGCGCCGCGGCCGCGACGCGAACAGTCGTCATGACCTCCCGACGCGGAGGCCGCTCCACTGGCTTCAGCTCAGCGACGACCGCCCGCGCCTCCTGCTTCGAGAGGTGGAGGAACCGGGGGATCACCTGGTCCCGGTTCTCCGGCGTGAGCACCTGGGCGAGCTCGCCGACGGTGGAGAGGCACAGCTTGCCGTCCTCGAGCGGCTCGACCAGCTCGGGGAAGCGCTGGATGAGCTCGGCGGCGGTCTTCCGGTAGAAGGCCGCGCTCTTCGACAGCCCGAGCTCCCGGTTCAGGTAGGTGAAGAGGCTGGGGTAGCCGAGCTCGAGCCACAGCCGCTTCGCGTCGAAGCCGGCCAGGGCGACGAGGACGGCCGCCATCGCGTGGTGCTCGCGGCGGAGGAGCTCGGAGAGGCGGTTCGAGGAGTCGCGGGCGTTCATGCGGGCATCGTCTCACGCGAATTCTCACCCTCCGCAAACGCACGGATTCGAGCACTGGCGCGAGAATTGGCGAGCCGCCTCGCGCCGCGGTTCGGACGCCGCTCGCGACGCGCAACGCGCGCGGGGCGCTGCGGGAGAGGCGTCCTCGCGTGGGCGCGACGCGCGATCCGCGAAAGCGCCGGAGACGTGTCAACCGCCCGACGCGATCGGTTGGGTTCCCCCGAACGCGCCCGCATCCGCGTCTCGCGCCAGGAGCTCGCCGTCATCGCGACGCAGGCTTCTTGGTAGCCGATCCACGCGGTCGACGTTTCCCCACCGCGGACCCGCCTCGGCCGGCCCCCTTCTCAGCCCTCCTTCACTTTCACCGACCAAGACCGGCCGGGCGCAAGGCGCCGGTTCTCGTTCGGCTTGTGATGAATCATGAGGGCGCAGCCCCCGTTACGACCTTGCTGAACCATGGCGCGATTTGCGACACCGCAGGTGTTCGCGAATCGCGAACCATGGTTCAGCGCTCGGCGCGGCGCGCCGTCGCCTTCTTCCCGAGCTTCTCGAGCCGCCGCGCCGCGAGCAGGTGCGAGCCGAGCGTGTCGCCCTTCGACGGGGTGACCCGCCCGTACGCCGCGACCGCCTCGTCGATGAGGCCGTAGTGCTCGGCGACGCGCCCCACCACGAGCCAGTCGGAGGCGCTGGGCTCCCGCCCGTTCCGGGCCGCGATGGCCTTCACGAGCACCTGCAGGGCCTCGGACGCGTCGCCCCGCTCGGCGTGGACCATCGCGAGCGTGTGGAGCACCGCGGCCGACTTCTCCTGGGTGAGAAGGACGGCCTTCCGCGCATGCTCGAGCGACTCGGGCGCCAGCGGATCCCGGAAGAGCGCGGCCCATGCCACCTCGTTCCAGTCGTCCGGCTCGGCCCGGCCGCTCGCGATCACGCGGCCGCCCGCGCGGAGGACGCCGTCGGCGTCGCCCGCCGCGCCGGCGGCGCGCCGGAGCCAGCGGAGCGGCTCGACGTCCTCCGGGGTCGCCGCGAGCCGCCGCTCCGCGGCGGCGGTGAGCTCCGCCCGCTTGCCGAGCCGGATGAGCGCGATCGCCTGCAGGCCGAAGGTGAGCGGCGCGCCGTCGCCCTGGGCGAGGTCGGGGAGGACGCCGAGGAGCGCGTCCCAGCGCTCCGCCCTCACGTGCGAGGCCGCGAGGGCCCAGCCGAGGGCGCGCCGCCGGGCGGGATCCTTCTCGCGCGCCCGGAGGTCGGCGACCTGGGTTGCGAGCGCCGCGTCTCCCTTGAACGCCGCGAGGGCGGTCGCGGCGACGCGCAGCTCGGCCGCGTCCGCCTCGTCGCCGCGCGCCCACAGCGCGCCGAGCACCGCGCCCGGGCTCGACTCCGAGCCGCGCGGCGCGTCCTCCTTCGCGAACCGGAGCAGGCGCCGCGCCGCGGCGAGCTTCCCCGCATCGACGCGCCGCCGGGCCGCCGCGGCGAGCGCGGCGAACTCCGACGATTCGGCGACGAGGCGCCACCCCGCGTCGGTCGGCAACGCGTAGACGACCACCGGGTTCGGCGCGTACGGGAAGCTGTAGCGGATCCGGTACCCGGCGGCGTCGTCCCCGTCCTTCGACCACTCGAGGAGCGAGAGCGCGATGTCCGCCGCGGTCTCCGGGCCGATGCCGCTCCGGTCGTTCCGGAGCGCGCCCTCGAAGCCGGTGCGGAAGCCGTCGAGCATCTCCCGCCCGGCGCTCTCGTCGCCCGAGAGGTAGCCGGACAGCTTCGCGGCGTCCGCGCCCGCCATGATGTCGCGCATGGCGCGCGGGAACAGCGTCGCGGGATCGGCGGCGTCGAAGACGATCCGGTCGCTCCGCTTGATGCGGGCGAGGAGCGCCGCGCGCGAACGGAGGTCGGCGGACGCGGTGGAGCCCTGGCCGGCGGCCTCGAGCAGCGCCGCCGCCTCGGCGTAGCGCCGCGCGCGGAGCAGCGGCAGGACGGCGCCCTGCAGCGCCGCGGGCCGGTCGGCGGTGGCGATCCGCGCCGCCTCGCGGACGGCGGCGGGCGCGCCCTCGAGGGCGGCCGTGGCCGCGAGCAGCCCGACGCGCCGCTCGGGCGAGTCCTTCATCTCCCGCGCGAGCGCCCGCGCGTCCGCGTACCGCTCGGCGCGGAGCAGCACCTCGAGCAGCTCGGCCTCGTGCTCCCGGTTCTTGAGCTGCGTGCGGATCGAGCGGAGGACCTTCGCCGCCTCGTCCAGCTTCGCCCCCTTCGCCCAGTGCACGCACCGCTCGCCGTGCTCCAGGATCACCGCGAGCTGGGCGCGGGTGTCCGGCGCGTCCTTCTCGAGCTCGACGGCGCGGCGCTGCGCGGCGGCGGCGCCGTCGAGATCGCACCCGGCCTCCCTCCAGCGCCCGATCAGGTCGTGCTGCAGCACGCTCGCGAGGACGCGGTGCGCCCAGCCGTTCGACGGCTCGAGCTCGAGCGCGCGCCGCGCCTCCTTCCGTGCCGCCTCGCCCATGCCGAGCCGGACGAGGGCGAGCGCGAGGTGCGCGTGGTGGCGGGCCTCGGTCGGGTGGAGCGCGGCGAGCCGGCGGATCTCGTCGAGCGCCTCGCGCCCCTTGCCCTCGCCGAGGAGCTTCTCCGAGACGCGCTCGAACTTCACGCGCGGCCCGTCCTCACCGAACGGGGCGAGCGCGGCCCGGAGCGCCTCGGCGTCGGAGGCGGAGAGGCGCCGCCGCGCGAGCAGGAACCGGTGCACGCCGGTGACCGTGCCGTCGCGCTCGAGCTTGAACGTCCGCTCGTACGTGGCGGGGCCGACGGCGATCCGGACGGGCTCGGGCAGCGGGCCCGCCACGAAGCCCGGCGGCGGGACGACGCGGTACCGGACCACCGACTCGTGCGCCTCGAAGGCGAGCACGTCCGCGGTCCGCGCGGCCGGCGCGGCGGCGTCCTTGGCCGCATCGTCGCCGCCCTCCTCGTCACCCGGCTCCTCCGCGTCCGCGTCGTCCTCCGGATCCTCGCCGTCCTCGCCGTGCGCGGGGGCCGCCCCGTCCGTGGGCGGCTTCGGCCGCAGCGACGGCGGCAGGCGGCTGAAGACCAGCGCCGGCCCGGCCACCGCCTCGGCGTCGGCGTCGGCGGTGATCGCCCAGCGGGACTCCTCCGCCTCGAGTCGGACCGTCACCGCGCCCGAGCCCTCGAGCCCGTCGCGCCGCGCGGCCACCAGCTTCGCGTCCACGAACAGGCTCTTCGCCTCCGCCTCGTCCGCCCGGGCGAGGTCGGCGGCCGGCGTGCGGCGGTGGGCATGCCGCTCCGCCGCCGCCCGCGAGCCGCGCAGGAGCCGCGTCTCCGACGCGCGCGCCCGCCCGTTCTCGGGGAGCAGGATCTCGCGATCGATCTCGAGCCGGTTCGCCTCGGGGGGCATGTCCGGCGTCCGGACGAGCCCCTTCGTCCCGCGGCTCGCGAGCAGCGCGAGCTTGCCCTGGTCGCCGGGGGGCAGCTCGCCCGCCGCGGTGTCCGGGTCGGTCGGGTCGATCCACAGCTCGGGCGTGCCGGGCACGTGGACGATGACATGGTCGAACTCGCCGAGGCCGGGGAGGTCCGCGGCGTCGTCCGGGCCGGTCCGCACGAGCGCCAGCTCCGCGGGGTGGCCGAGGGCGCGGAGCAGGCCCGTGAGGAGGAGCGACAGGTCCTTGCAGTCGCCGTAGCCGCGCTTCAGCGTCTCCGCGGGCGGGACGGGGATGATGGCCGCCTGGCCGAGCTCGAGCCCGGTGTAGCGGACCTTCCCGGAGATCCAGTCGAGCAGCCGCTGCGCGGCCTCGCGACGGTCGCGGGCGGCGCCTGCGATCTCCCGCGCGCGGCCGGCGAGGTCCGCGCCCTCGAGCTGCCGGTCGGCGCTGTCCGCGTATGCCGCCGCCACCGCCTTCCACGACGCGCCCGTGCCGAACGCGACGTGCGGGGAGGCGGCGCGCTCGGGCGGGAGGTTCGCCTCGAGCGCCTTGCGGGCGGGGACGTCCGTCCAGGTCCACTCGAGGACGCGCCGCCCGTGCTCGCGGCGCTCGACCGGCGCGCCGGCGAGGCCATCCCGGAGCGCGAAGGCGAGCGGGAGCTTCTCGGGCGCGGACACGACGAGCCTGATCTTCCGCGTCGCGGTCGGCCGGCCCACCCACCAGCGCTGGACGGTGCCGCGGTCGAAGATCGGCGCGGTCTCCCGGACGACGGACTCCTCCTCGACGACGGCGCGGGGGGCGACGTGCGGGATCGGGCCGCGGAGCACGCGCCGGTCGAAGTACATGAGATCGTCCGAGTCGTCGGCGGCGCCCTCGGAGAGCGTCTTCGGATCGAGGAGGTGCTCGGTGCCGTCGGGGTGGACGACGCGCGCGCGGACCGTGGGCCGCTCCTCGTGCCACGGCGACCACGGCCGGGAGGCCTGCGCCCAGCCCTCGGCGGCGTCGCGCGTGAGCGGGCGGTAGACGAGGCGGTACGCGAACGTGACCCGGCCGGCGTCGTCGTACGAGAACACGCCCTCCTCGAGGAGGACGTCGACGTCGACCTTCTTCCCGGCGGGATCCGGGAGCGCCGCGGCGGCCCTCGCGACGTCGGCGGCCGGCGCGCTGAACGCGGGCCGCTCCCACGGGGCCGCGGAGGGCGACGCGGGCGCGGGCTTCGGGGCGGCGGCAGCGACGAGCGCGGCCAGCAGCGAGGCGACGGCGAGCATGGGTCATTCCCTCCCGGTGAACCGGAGCATTGTCCGCGATCGCCCGCGGCGTCGCCAGCCGGGGGCGGGGTGGGAGCGGCGCGCACAGCGACGTCCGGGCGTGACTTTCCACGAAGGGCGGCCCGCGGTGTCTGGAAGGTGAGACGCGCCATCGCTGGACAGGAGCGACACCATGACCAAGCTGCGCCCCGCACTCTCCCTGATCGCCGCCGTCGCCGCGCTCGCCGCGTGCGGCGGGAACGGCTCCACCGATCCCTTCGCCGCCGCGACCCCGGACGTCGCCGGCCTCACGCTCGAGACGAGCGGGACCGGCGAGGGCGTCACGGCGTCCGCCACGTCCGCGGCGACCGCCGACCCCGGGCTCGCCACCGCCGCGGCCTCCGCGGCCTGCGAGCCGTACCAGTACCTCTGCAACATCCACGCGGCCGTGGCGGGCCTGAACGGCTACGTCCGCGCCGTGATCGCGCCGGTCGAGGCCCTCGCGAAGACGACCCCGACGGTGGCCTCGGCGGACGTGCGGGTGTTCGGCCCGGTCGACGTGCCCACCCCCGGTCCCGTCGCGACGTTCCGGCTCACCGTGCAGCAGGTCGCCGAAGGCGCCTTCCGGTGGAAGCTGGACGGCAAGCCCCTCGGCGCCGGCGACGACGCCTACGTGGTCGTCGCCGCCGGCGCGATGCGCCGCGGCCCGGGCGACCTTCCGCACCGCGGCCGCGGGACGCTCGGCATCGACCTCGACCACCTCTACGCGCTGAACCCGGCCGGCGCGGCGCCGATCTGGAACGGCGAGGGCAAGCTCCTCGTCGGCTTCGGCCACGTCGGCGGGGCGAAGTCGCTCGCGTACGCGCTCCGCGACTTCACGCCGGACCGCACGCAGACCCCGCCCATCCCGGCGGCGGCGATCGTCGGTCACCGGACCGCCGCGGGCGTCACGCGCGTCCGCCTCGCCACGGTGAACGAGTTCGTCGGACCGGCCGCGGCCGGGACGGACGCCGGGAACGAGCTGCTCCTCAGCCGCGCCGGGTGGATCCCGGGCGTCGGCGGCCGCGCGGTCGTGGCCGTCGCCGGCGGGGACGTGCCCTCTTACGGCATCGACTTCCTGCTCGGCGTGTCCTGCTACGACGCGGTCGAGCACGAGGTGTTCCGCGCGCTGTTCGGCTGCACCGCCGGGGTCTGCGTGCGCGTCCCGAACGCGCCCGCCGGCTTCGACGTCGGCTCCCCGTCGGCGTGCATCCCGGGCACGGACCTCGGCGTGGACGAGCAGAACCCGCCGGAGGATCCGCAGGCGGGCGTGCAGAGCGAGACGCCCGAGCCGGGCGCGCCGGCGGTGCCGGACCCCGTGCCGTCGAGCATGGCGGACGTGAGCTTCTAGGGAGGATCGCGGAGAAGGGCACGCGGGCCGGGCGAGGCGATCCCTCGCGCCGGCCCGCGGTGCGTCCGGGCCGTGGCTGAGGGGGCTCGTCCGCTGATGGTGAATGGTGCGCGGGGGAACGGGCCACGGGCGCGAGGCACCCTCGCGGGCACGGTGTGCCCGCGCGTATCCGTCGGAGATTCGGTGACGCGGGCTACGTCAGAACGCCCGCTCGGTCAGCGAGACCGCCGCCTCGCGGAGCGCGCGGCGGTGCGCGCCGTCGGGAACCTCCTCGAGCGCCTCCATCGCCTCGCGGGTGTGCGCGCGGGCCAGGGCGCGCGCGGCGTCGACGCCGCCCACCTTCTTCACCGCGTCGATCACCTCGCCCGCCATGGACTCGGGGTCGACGGTTCCGTCCACCACGGCGGAGAGGCGCGCGCGGAGCGCGGGGTCGGCCTCGCAGGCGCGGATGAGCGGGAGCGTCGCCTTCCCCTCGATGAGGTCGGTGCCGAGCCGCTTCCCGAGGAGGTCCGGATCCGCCGCGTAGTCGAGGGCGTCGTCGACGAGCTGGAATGCGATGCCGATGCCCTCGCCGAAGCGGACGAGGGCCTCGGGGATCCGGCCGGTCTCGCCGGCGGCCCACGCGCCCGCGGCGGACGCCCAGCCGAAGAGCGACGCGGTCTTCCCGATCACGACGTCCATGTAGTCCTTCTCCGTGGCCGAGAACGAGCCGCGGAGCGACAGCTGGAGGACCTCGCCCTCGACGAGCCGGCGCATGGTCGCGAGCAGCGTCGGGAGCGCCGCCGAGCGGGCAGGCTCGGCGGAGACGATCTCGAGGGCGCGGGTGAGGAGCCAGTCGCCGGAGAGGACCGAGACCGCGTTGCCCCAGATGACGCGCGACGCCGGCATCCCGCGGCGCAGCGGGCCATCGTCGATGACGTCGTCGTGGAGGAGCGTCGCCGAGTGCGTCAGCTCCGCGGCGACTGCGTACGGCACCGCGGCGCGCATCTCGCCACCGCACGCGCCGCAGGCGAGGAGCGACACCATCGGGCGGATGCGCTTGCCGCCCGCCGACACGAGGTGGCGCGCGGCGGCGCGGAGCTTCTCCTCCGCGTCGACCGTCGCGCGCGTGAGCTGGGTCTCGAGCTCGAGCAGGGTCTCGGGGAGGGCCGGGACGTCGGCGAGGGCGGCCTGGGCGCGCTCGGGACGGACGCCGCGCTGGGCGCTGGCGTCGAGCTGCGCGAGGATGGCCTGCTCCTTCGCCATGCGAGGACCTCCGGCGGAGACCGTTCAAAGAAAGTTGAAGCGCGATATAGCGCGGTCGCCGTCGCTGGGTCAACGGAAGCCGACCCGGCCGGAGGAGGCCGCCCGCCCGGGCTGACGGCTCGCGGCGGGAAGCCCGGAAGGGCGCCGGCGGGGGCGCCCGGGCCCAGCCGTGCGAAGACGGCTTCTCCCGATGTGAAACACGGTTCCCCGCGCCCCGGCGGATCGCGCTGGCGGCGCGCTGGCGCGGGCGGTGCACGGAGGACCGCGCGCGCCCTCGGTCGGGCGCACGGGGGGGACGCGAATGCGGCTCGACCGGTACTCCGTCCTCGCGGCGGCGGTGCTGCTCGCGGGGTGCCCGGGCAGCTCGAAGAAGGACTGTCCCTCGGGGCAGGTCCGGCAGGGGGGCACCTGCGTCGCGCCGCTCTGCGCGGCCGGCTCGCAGGAGTGCGGCAGCACCTGCTGCGCCGCCGACCAGACGTGCGCGGAGCCCGGCGTGTGCCGGGGGAATGCGTGCACCGACTCCGGATCGTGCGCGGCAGGCCAGACCTGCAAGGCGGGCTCCTGCACGAGCTACGATCCGACCTGCCGCTTCGTGCCCGAGAAGGGGCCGTTCGCGCCGCGCGTGGCGTGGCAGTGGACCGGCTCGAAGGTCATGCCGGACTACCGCGACGTCCTCATGACGCCCGTGGTCGTCCCGATCTCGCCGCCGACCGCCGGCGATCTCTTCACGCCGCCCGCGGTGGTGTTCAACAGCATCCGCGGCGATCTCGGCGCGGCCGAGGAGGTGCCGGGCGTGATGCGCGCCGTCCGCGGCGACGACGGCGCCGACCTGTGGACGAGCGATCCCTCCCACCTCGTGAACGGGCTCACCGGGATCGCTGCGGGCGATCTCCACGGCGACGGCCACATGGTGTTCGTGACGGGGCGCTTCTCCGGGTTCGATCCCACGAAGGACGGCGTCGTGGCGTTCGACGATCAGGGCCGGTTCCTCTGGGAGACCATCGGCCCGCGGATCCGCTGGGGCGCGCCGACGATGGCGAACCTCACCGGCGGGCCGCGCGGCAACGTGATCGTCGGCGCGACCGTGCTCGACGCGGACGGGAACGTCCTCTGCCAGGGCAAGTTCGGCGAGGGGCAGAACTTCATGGGCCCGATCTCCGTCGTCGCGGACGTGGACCTCGACGGCAAGCCCGAGATCGTCGCCGGGAACACGGTGTACGACGCGAGCTGCAACCCGAAGCCGGGCTGGCCCGCGAAACAGAAGGACGGCTCGCTGTGGGACGACGGGCTCGTGGCGATCGCCGACTTCACCGGCGACTCCCACCCGGAGATCGTGGTGGTCGGCGTGGGCCAGGTGCGGATGCACGACTGGCAGGGGAACCTGATCTGGGGGCCGATCGCGATCCCGGGCGGCGGCGGCGGCCCGCCGACCATCGCGGACTTCGACGGCGACGGCAAGCTCGAGATCGGCGTCGCCGCGAAGCTCGCGTACACCGTCTTCAAGCCGTTCGCGAAGAACCCCATCCTCTGGTCGCGGCCGACGCAGGACCACTCCGAGGTGACCGGCAGCTCGGTGTTCGACTTCATGAACGACGGGCACTCGCAGGTCGTCTACGGCGACGAGTGCTACACGCACATCTACGACGGCCACACCGGCGACTCGCTGTTCGAGGCGGTGAACCCGAGCTGCACCACGCAGGAGAACCCGGTCATCGCCGACGTGAACCGCGACGGGCGCGCCGAGATCGTGGTCGCGACGAACTCCGTCTGCGCATACCAGTGTCCGTGGGGGAACCAGTACGACTCCGGCATGAAGGGCATCACCGTCTACAAGGACCTGAACGATCGCTGGGTCGGCACGCGGCCGATGTGGAACCAGCACGCGTACAGCGTCACGAACGTCGAGGACGACGGGAAGCTGCCCTGGCCGATTCCGAACTTCTGGCAGATGGCGGGGCTGAACGCGTTCCGGAAGAACCCGGTGGGCGACCCGAACTACTCGGCGCCGGATCTCGCCGCCGAGGCGGGGGACGTCGTCGTCGACACGAGCGCGTGCCCCAGGACGCTCTCGGTGACGGTGCGGGTGTGGAACCGGGGCGCGGTGCCCGCCGCGGAGGGCATCCCGGTCACGTTCCGCGCCGATCCCGGCGGCGCCCTCTACGGGACCGTCCTCACGAAGACGACGATCCTGCCCGGCCGCTCCGAGGACGTGACGCTCCGGATCGACGCCCCGCCGCGCCAGCCGACCGGGGTCGTCGTCGAGCTCGACCGCGACGCGAGCGGGAATGGCGTCGTCGGCGAGTGCGACCAGTCGAACAACGTCGTCCACGCGGGCGACGCGTTCTGCGTGGGGTCGAGCCTGTGAGCGCCCTTCGACTCCGGCGCGCTTCGCGCGCCTACGCTCAGGGCGACCGGGGACATGGTGTGGCTCAGAGCGTGACGCTCAGGGCGACCGGGGACATGGTGTGGCTCAGTGCCTGACGCTCTGGCCGACCGGGAAATCCGTTCGCCCTGAGCGTAGCGCCCGCTCTCGCGTTTGCATGCGTCCGGTGGCGGGCGCGGAGTCGAAGGGCGAGCCGCCGGGCTCCGCGGGGTCGGGAAGCGTCAGATGAACCGCTTCAGCCGGGGCCAGATGGCGGAGACCGGGCCGCGCGCGCCGCGGCAGATCCACACGACCCGCGCGTCCTCGTACGGCATCACCCACGGCGAGGGCGGGAGGCTCGCCGCGCGCACCTTCTCCCGGTAGAACCCCCCGCAGTCCTCGTCCTCGTCGCCGATCACGAGGAGGGGATCGCCCCGCCCGGCGGGCACGCCCCAGAGCCAGTACTGGTTCTGCCCGGAGATCGCGGGCGGCAGGTCCAGGCTCCGCCGGTACGCGTCGATCGCGCCCGCCTCGCCGTAGTTCGCGCCGTAGACCGCGGCGGTCGCGCGCTCCGCCGGCGGCAGCGCCCGGTACACGTTCGAGATCGCGCCGGCGAGCTCCCGCCAGCCGTGCATGTCCGCGAAGTGCTGCGGGAGGACGCCGTACGCCATCCGCTCCATGCGCTGCGGCTTCTCCCCGAGCGCCGCCTGGTACCGGACGAGCGCGGGCTCCGGGAGGATGGGGATCGCGAGGGGCGCCGGGACGAGGCCGAGGAGGAGGACCGCGGCGGGCACGGCGACCGCGAGCATCCGGCGCCGGAGCAGCGGGACGGCCGCGGCGCCGGCGACGGCGGCCAGCGCCGGGAGGACCGGCCGCGTGTAGTAGTCCTTCCCGTGGGACGCGAGGAGCATCGCGAAGAAGAGGAGCGCGCCGATCCCGAGGAAGCGGGCCGGCGCCGCCCGCCGCGCGGCGAGAGCCCACGCGAGCCCCGCGATCCACACGGGCGCGAGGAGCGGGTTCGTCATCTTCAGGAGTCCCAGGAGGAAGCTCGCGAGCGTGAACGGCGCGTTCTTGTGCAGCAGCCCGTTCCGCACGAGCTCGAGGAACGGGAACCCGTGCGCCGCCTGCCACGCGAAGTTCGGCAGCACCGCCACGAGCCCGACCGCGGCGCCCGCGAGCACCCACCGCGTCCGGAGCGCTCGCCGGGCCGGGGTCGCGACCATTCCGGCGAGGAGTGCGAGGGTCGCGAGCGCGGCCGTGTACTTGAAGAGGACGGCGAGCCCGGCGAGCCCGCCCGCGGCGACCCAGAGCCGAGAGTCCTCGCCCTGGACGAGGCGGACGAGGACCACGACGAGCGCCGTCACGAGGAGCGTCTCGAAGACGTTCATCGTGAGGAGGTGGTCGAGGGCGAGCAGGGCCGGCGCGCCGATCACGAGGACGCAGGCGAGCGCGGCGCCGGCGGCGGTCGCGCCGAGCCGCAGCGCGAGCCGCCCGGCGAGCCAGACGGTCCCCGCCCCCGCGAGCCACGGCAGGAGCCGCAGCCCCGGCACCCACGTCCCGAAGAGCGCCGTCGCCGCGCGGGCGACGACCGCGATCCCGGGCGGCTGGTCGACGTACCCAGCGGACAGCCGGTCGCCGCACGCCATGAAGTAGAGCTCGTCGCGGAAGATGCCGTAGCGGTCCCAGCAGAGCGCGTGGAGGAGGAGCGCGAGCGCCGCGAAGGCGAGGGGGACGAGGCGGGAGGCGCGGGGGGTCACCCGCGGAAGGCTAGCGCACCGCGCGGGGCGCCGAAGCGCCCTCGATGGCGCGGAACGTGCCCGTGGCCGTGCCCGTACACGTGCCCGGGCCTCTCCGTGCCCGCTACCCGCGTCCCGTGGCCCGTCGGCCCTGGCCCGTTCCCGTCCCATATCCGGCTCGGGGCCGGTCACGGGTGGGCGGGCACGGCTCACGGGCGACGGGCCACGGGAGGCGGGCCACGGTCACGGGGGCGGGCACGGCAACGGTCACGGGCACGGTGACGGGGTCGTCACCGCCGGTGAATCGCCTCAGCTCCTCCACGTCTCCAGCACCACGTCGTCGTAGTAGACCTCGCCCTCATAGTAGTTCTCGTGCGGATCCCCGAACACGAACCACTCCGGCCAGACGCCGCCCGCCTCCCAGCGCGGATTCCCCGGCGCGATCGAGTCGAAGGTCCCGGCGTCCTCGCAGCCCTTCGCGCCGGCCGCCTCCTCGGGCGTCGCCGGGTAGTGGAAGACGCAGTGGGCCGCCGCGTCGATCGTCGCCGTGTACGTCCGCTCGCCGCCGAAGCGGAACTTCCCGGAGACGGTGAGCGTGTACTTCGGCCCGTCGCGCTCGATGGTGACGCGGTACCACGTGTCGGCGAGGTACGCGTCCACCGCCCGGATCGCGCCGGACGGCTGCCAGGCGCCCGCCGAGTACGTGAAGAAGGGCGGGCCGGTCTTCTCGTCGCCGGGGCGGCTGCCGTCGAGCGCGATCATCGTGACGGGGTGCTCGGCGTTCCACACGAAGTCCTGCCCGTTCCAGAGCTCGAGCCAGGGCGGGTAGTTGTTGTCGGAGTCGATCACGACCTTGCGGTGGTGGTGGATCCAGGTGTTGTTGTGCGGCCGGGGAACGTGGTCGAGGATCGACAGCCAGTAGAAGCCGTTCTGGCCCGTGGCGTCGTCGGCCGGCCACCACGGCCCCGCCTTCTCGCCGCCGGTGTAGCCGTTCAGGCCCGCCTTCCCGTCGCCGAACGACGCGAACCCGACGCGGAGCGAGACGCGGTACCGGGCCGGCAGGGCCGCGCTCGGGCGGACGACGGTCGCGTCGGTGTGCTCCGGAGAGCGGATCCGCAGCACGTGGTTCGACGGATCGGCCGGATCGACGGCGACGTCCGCGAAGCGCGAAAGCGGCGCGCCGGGCCGGAGCGTGTACGACTCGATGGTGAGCCAGCTCCCCGTCGAGAACGGCACCGTGGCGCGGTAGGCCGCGGCCGGCGTCACGCCCTTGCGCTGGAAGAAGACGCCGGCGTCGCCAAAGGGCCCGTCGTCGGGCGTCGGCGCGGACGTGAGCGTCGCGGCGGGGAGGGCGGCGTCGAAGTGCTCCTCGGCGGCGACGGCCCACCCCGGAGCGCCGGGAGGCGGCGCGGGCGGCTGCCCGGTCGTCGGCGGCGCCGGCGCCGGATCGGCGGGCGCAGGCGACGGCTCGGACGGCGTGGGCGACGGCTCGGACGGAGCCGGACCGGTGGGGGCGGGGTGTCCGCCGCCGCCGCCGCAGGCGAGGCCGGCGGCGAGGAGCATCGGGAGGGCGCGCATGCGGTGGGGAACGCGCGGGGCGCGCCGGTTCGTCCGTGCTACGGTGCGCACGTGCCGGTGGTGAAGCTCATCGTCGAGTACGACGGCACCCGCTACGTCGGGTGGCAGGTCCAGCCGAACGGCCCATCCGTGCAGGCGGAGATCGAGCGGGCGCTCGGGACGCTGCACAAGGTCGCGCGCCGGGTGACCGCTGCGGGCCGCACCGACGCGGGCGTGCACGCGCGCGGGCAGGTCGTGTCGTTCCGCGAGGAGCATCCGCTCCCCGTGAAGGCCTACGTGATGGGCATGAACGCCCTCCTCCCGCCGGACGTCGCGGTGCGCGCGGCGAGCGTGGAGCCGGACGGCTTCGACGCGCGCCGGAGCGCCCGCGGGAAGCGGTACCGGTACGTCATCGAGAACGGCCCGACGCGGGCGCCGCTCACCCGGCTCGCCGCCTGGCAGCTCTTCCACCGGCTCGACGTCCAGGCGATGCAGGAGGGCGCCCGGCACCTCGTCGGCCGCCACGACTTCGCGGCGTTCCAGGCCTCGGACTGCGCCTGCGATCACGCCGTCCGGGAGGTGCGCCGGCTCGACGTGCTCGGCGAGCCTGGCGCGCGGATCGAGGTCGTCATCGAGGCGACCGCCTTCGTGAAGCACATGGTCCGGAACATCGTCGGGACGCTCGTCGAGGTCGGCCTGGCGAAGCGCGCGGCGTCGGCGCTGCCGGCGCTCGTCGCCTCGGGCGACCGGACGCGCGCCGGCCCGACGGCTCCCCCGCAGGGGTTGTGCCTGGAAGAGGTCTTTTACTGAAGGCGCGCCGGGCAGAGACGACGCCCGGTGCGTGTTACACTCCCACCCCTTCCCGTTCCCGGAGGCCCCCGGATGTCGCAGAAGAAGCTCAAGGTCGGCGTGCTCGGCGCGACCGGCATGGTCGGCCAGCGGTTCGTCGCTCTCCTCGAGAACCACCCCTGGTTCGAGGTGACGCTCGTCGCGGCGAGCGCCAACTCCGCCGGCCAGAAGTACGCCGACGCGGTGAAGGGGCGCTGGGCCCTCAAGTCGCAGATCCCGGCCGGCACCGCCGGGCTCACGGTGAAGAACGCGTCCGACGTCGCCGCGATCTCCGACGCGGTGGACTTCGTGTTCTGCGCCGTCGACATGACGAAGGAGGAGACGGCGAAGCTCGAGGAGGACTACGCCAAGCGCGAGACCCCCGTCGTCTCCAACAACTCCGCGCACCGCGGCACGCCCGACGTGCCGATGATGATTCCCGAGATCAACCCCGACCACGCCCAGGTCATCGAGGCGCAGCGGAAGCGGCTCGGCGCGAAGCGCGGGTTCATCGCCGTGAAGCCGAACTGCTCGCTCCAGAGCTACGTCCCGGCCATCCACCCGCTCATGAAGTTCGGGCCGAAGAAGATCGCCGTCTGCACCTATCAGGCGATCTCCGGCGCGGGGAAGACCTTCGAGTCCTGGCCGGAGATGGTCGACAACGTCATCCCGTTCATCAAGGGCGAGGAGGAGAAGTCGGAGAAGGAGCCCATGAAGATCTGGGGCCGGCTCGAGGGCGGGAAGATCGTCGCCGCCCAGGATCCGGTGATCACCGCGCAGTGCCTCCGCGTCCCGGTCTCCGACGGCCACATGGCCGCCGTGTTCGTCCAGTTCGAGCGGAAGCCGTCCCGCGAGGACGTCCTCGAGCTGTGGAAGAGCTTCAGCGGGAAGCCGCAGAAGCTGGGCCTGCCCTCCGCGCCGAAGCCGTTCCTCACGTACTTCGAGGAGGACTCCCGGCCGCAGACGCGGCTCGATCGCGACGCCGGCAACGGGCAGGCGGTGACCATCGGCCGGCTCCGTCCCGACGCGCTCTTCGACTACCGCTTCGTCGCGCTCTCGCACAACACCGTGCGCGGCGCGGCCGGCGGCGCCGTCCTCACCGCCGAGCTGCTCACCGCGGACGGCTGGATCCAGGCGAAGTAGGCGTCCCGAGACGCGCCTCGCCGCTCGTTCCCACGGGCTGACCTTCCCTCTCCCCCACCGGGGGAGAGGGCCAGGGTGAGGGGGCTGCCGCAGGCTCCCCGGCGCCTCAGCCGACGCTCGAGACCTGCGCCTCGCCCGTCGCGAGGAACACGAGCTTCCTGCTCTTCGCGCCTCCCACGTCCCGCCCCACGATCGGGATCGCCTTCTCCTCGAGGGCGCGGACGGCGAGGCGCGCGTTGCGGGTCCCGAGGTGGTTCTCGGGATCGCCGACCGCGATCCCGATCGTCGCCCCGCCGTAGACGCGGGCGCGAAGGCGGTGCGCGAGCGCGCCCGCCGCGAGCAGCCGCTCGTGCAGCGTCCGCATCGCGAGCGTGCCGTGGCGGCAGGACTCGGCGCCGACGCCGCTGCCCAGGTTCGGCAGCATGAAGTGGTTCATGCCGGCGAGGCCGGCATACGGATCCCAGAGGCAGACCGCCACGCACGAGCCGAGGATCGCGACCGCCTCTGTCGGCGCGGCGAACACGTGGACCTGTCCAGGCTGCACGTAGATCTGGGGGACGGCTGTCTCGGGCGAACGGAGCGCGGCGGCGGTGGAGCTCATCTCGGGCGACCTCGGGTTCCCGGCTGCGGGGAACTCCTTACTACAACCCCCGTGCCGGGTGCGGCCCCGCGTCTCACGGAGCCGCATGACGTGAATTCGCGGTGTTGCGTGCGGCGACGCGGGTGCCTGCCCTGGGGTGAGCGCGACCCGAGGCAGGTCGCCGGCAGGAATGCCCCGGGGGTCGGCACGAAGGGGCGAAGCCCGGATGCGCGCCGGCCGGCCCGGAATTACGTTGAGCCCGCCTTTCCTCGCCCGACCCGCTCGGAGGCGCCGGATGCCGTACATCGACCCGTCCCAGATCCCCGAGCTGCCGCTCGCGTTCATGAACTCGGACCACGCGGAGGAGGTCCGGCTGCTCGAGGACCTCGGGGTGGCGCTCGACGCCCATCGCAAGGGCGGCGCGGCGCAGCCGGTGCTCGAGCGCCTCGCGCTGCTCGCCGTCCACACCCGCGAGCACTTCCTCCGCGAGGAGCAGGTGATGCGCGAGACCGCGTTCCCCGCGTACCCGATCCACAAGGCGGAGCACGACCGCGTGCTCGCCGAGATGGACCAGGAGGCGCGGCGGTTCCGGGAGGGCGGGGATCCGGCGCGGCTCTGGTCGTACCTGTTCGAGGTGGTGCCGGCGTGGTTCGTCCAGCACATCCGGACGATGGACCACATGACCGCGCGCTTCGTGGCGGCGCGAGCCGCCGCCCCGTCCGCGCGCGTCTAGCCGATCGCCGGCGCTCCGGCCGGCCCGCTCACGCTGCGGGCAGCCGGACGCGGAACACGGCTCCGTGCCCGGGGGCGCTCTCCACCGTCACCGCTCCGCCCTGCGCCTCGGTCAGGATCCGCGTGACGTAGAGCCCGAGCCCGGTGCCCTGGCGGCGGGAGGGCCGCGTGCCGCGGAAGTACCGCTCGAACAGGCGCGGCAGGTCCTCCGCCGGGATCCCGGGCCCCTCGTCGGCGACGACCACGATGCGCTCCGCGCCGGCGGCCTCGCTCGCGATCCGCACCGGGGAGGGCGCGTCGGAGTACTTGAGCGCGTTCCCGATGAGGTTCGTGAGGATCCGCTCGAGGTGGGCGGGATCGGCGCGGACCGCCGCGTCCGGCTCGAGCGAGATCGCGAGGCGCGCGCCGCCCTGGTCCGCGAAGACGCGCTGGGCGAGGTCCTGCACGAACGGGGCGAGCGGGATCGGCTCGGGCTGCGGCTTCAGGCCGTCCGGCGTGAGCCGGGCGAGGTGCAGGACGTCCTGCAGCGCGGCGGTCATCCGGCGCGCGCTCTCGACGATCGCGCGCGCGGTGCGGGTCGTCTTCTCGGGATCGCCCGGGTTGCGGGCGAGCGCCTCCGCGCGGAGCAGCACGGCCTGGAGCGGCGTGCGGAAGTCGTGCGACACGGCGCGGAGCAGGTCCTCGCGCTCGGACACGAGCCGCTCCCGCTCGGCCTCGACGCGGACGCGCTCGGTGACGTCGCGCGCGATCCCCTCGACGGCGATGGGCACGCCGCGCTCGTCGCGGATGAGGACGTTCCGGTGCTCGGCACAGATCACGGCGCCGTCGCGGCGACGCCAGCGCAGCGTCAGCGGCGCCTCGCATGGCGCCCGGAGCGCCGCCTCCATCCGCGGGAGGTCCTCCGGAAGGACAATCCGCCTGAGGAGGCCGGGGTCGGCGTAGTGTTCCTCGGGCGTGATGCCCAGCACCTTGGTCGTCGCCGGGCTCACGTACTCCAGACCGGGCGGATCCAGTCGGTACCGGTACACGACGTCCGGCGCGTCCTCCGCAAGGAGCCGGAACCGGCGCTCGCTGTCCTCGGCGCGCGCGAGGGCTCGCTGCGCTTCCTCGCGCTGCGCCTCGAGCCGGCGGCGGTCGGAGCGGACGCGCGCCACGAGCAGCGCGACCACGACCCAGAGCAGCACGTGCCCGAGGAGGACGTGGTTGACGAGCGACGGCGCGAAGCCGACGGCCCAGGCGAAGGTCCCCGACGAGAACACGCGCGCTCCCCCCTCCTCACCCCGTGCGCGCTCGGAGCGAGAACGAGAAGGCTAGCGCGGAGCGGGCGTCACGCGCCAGCGCCGGGGCCCGCCATACGGGTGGCGCGGTACGGGGCCGCGCGACAGGGGGCCGCGCGCCTCGGGATGCGCTCTAGGGCGCGGGGGCGGCGAGCGCGGGCGGCATCCGGGCCGCTCGCGCCGTGGTCGTGACGGGCGACTGCGGGTCGCCGCGGAGGGCGCGCATGATCTTGCCGGCGTTCGCCGCGAGCCGCTCGGGTCCGTCCGGGAGCGGCCGGTCCGAGGGATCGGTGATCTCCGCGGTGCCGAGGCCGGCGTACATCCGGACCTTCAGGTCCTTGCCGATCACCGCGTACCGGGGCTCCCAGCCGACGGTCGCGACGACGAACCGATCGGGCTGCGCGTCGAACATGTTCATGCCGTCCGAGTACAGCGCGGGCGGGTGGTGGTCGCCGAGGAGCGCGAACAGCGTCGGCGCGGCGTCGACGTGCGAGGTCGGGGAGTCGAAGACGCCGCGCGGCACGCCCGGGCCGAAGATGGCCGCGGGGACGTGGATCTGCTCCTCGTTCACGTCGGAGCCGTGCGCGATGTGCCCCTTCTCCCGGAACTCCTCGCCGTGGTCGGCGGTGAAGAACACGAGCGGCGCCCGCCCGCGGCTGCTCTCGACGGACGAGAGGAGCTGCTCGATCCGGCGGTCCACCGTGTGGAGCGAGTTCCGCGCCCGGTTCTTGATGAGGGGCCCGGGGACGGTGGTCGCCTTCACGCCGCCGCTCCCGTCCCACTCCGGCTCGAAGACGCGGTCCTCGGGCTCGTACGGATAGTCGAAGTGGGGCCCGACGAAGAAGACGAAGAGGAAGAGCGGCTCGTCCTTCGGCGTCGCCGCGGCGATCTCCTGGGCGCGCTTCACCATCTCGCGGTCGCGGACGAGCCCCTGCGGCACGTCGCACCAGGACTCGAGCGCGTCGCCGACGCCGCCGAAGACCGTCTGCTTGAGGTCCATCCAGTCGACGCACGACGCCGCGAGCATGTGCACGTCGTAGCCGTTCGCCTTGAACGCCGGGAACAGCATCGGGCGGCGGCCGGCGCCGACCGTCGCCTCGAGCTTCTGGGCCTGGATGCCGTAGAAGAGCGAGAAGATCGCGTAGTGGGTCGCGCTGGCGGTGGAGTAGTGGTTCGTGAAGCGGGCCCCGTCCTCCGCGCGCCGCCAGACGTTCGGCATCGTCCGCGCGTCGAGGTGGTCGTGCGGCGTGGACTCCACCGCGATGAACACGACGTCCGGCTTCCGCTCGAGGTGGATCTCCCGCGCGTCGATGCCCGCCGGGAGCCGCATGGCGTCCGCGCCCGCGAACGGATCCTTCGTCTGCTTGCCGAAGATCGCGTCGGCGATGGATCCCATCCGGATGGGCGGCTGCAGCGGGAGCACCCCCGACGCGGCGAAGATCGCCGGGCCGCCGAAGTGGGTGAGGAACTGGCCGTACACCCGCTCCGCGCCCGCCAGGAGGAGCACGGCGGCCGCGAGGCGCCACGCGCGGCGCCCCGGCCGCGCGCCGCGGCCGACGAACCAGGCGCCGACGAGCGTGTCGAGGACGACGAACCCGGCGCCGAGCGCCAGGAACACCGCCACGTCGCGGAACGAGATGCCGGTCTCCTGGAGCGCCCGGGGCTGCAGCAGCACCCGGAAGAAGAAGCCGTTCAGGTGGAAGCCGACCGCCCGGTACACCTGGCTGTCGAGCGCGAGGGCGACCGTCGCGAGGCCCGAGAGCGCCGGCGCCACGAAGCGGTAGGTCCGGGGCCACAGCGAGAACGGGAGCGCGACGAGGAACGCGACCAGCCCGAGCAGGAGCGCCTGCGGGAGGAAGGTCGGCCACAGCGCGAGGTGGTAGCGCGGCGGCGCGGCGTGCACCGCGGACGCGATCGACGGCGCGTAGAGCGCCAGGAACAGCGGGACGTGGAGGAGCGCCCAGGCGAGCGCGGCGCCGCGGAACGCCGGACGGCCGGGCGCGCGGAGCGCAGAGGAGACGAGCATCGAAGCCGGAACCTAGCAAAGCCACGCCCCGCGTGGAAGGTGACCTCCGCGTGTCCCCCGGCGGGCGGCCGAGCGGCCGGCGCCCTCGCGGCGCGTGGTAGAGTCCCGCCCTTCCTGCGCCCGTCCCGGAGCCGTCGTTGCCCGACCCGCTGCACATCCTCGAGCCGACCCTGGTCGACGAGGCCGGCCACTGCCGCAGCTTCACGGAGAGCCTCTGCGCGGCGGCCCGCGGCCATCCGGTGACGCTGTGGGTCGGCCGCGGCGCGCGCCTGTCGTCGCTCCCCTCCGAGGTCCGCGTCGAGCCGCACTTCCATCGGCGGCTCCGGCGGGTGCAGGCGCTGCTCCTCATGCGCCGCCTGCTCCGGGCGCCCGGGCGGATCTTCGTCGCGACCGCCGGACGCGTCGACTTCGTCCTGCTCGATCTGGCGGCGCGGGGGCTCGAGATCCCGCCGGCGAAGGTCTTCCTCTACGTGCACTGGTACCGCGACACCGCCGCGCGGCGCCGGACGCTCGCGCGGATCGCGCGCCGCCGGCCGGAGCTCGTCGTGCTCGGGCCGACGGAGGACATCGTCGACCGGCTCCGCGCCTGCGGGTTCCAGCGCGCGCAGGTCGTCCCGTACCCCATCACGCCGGCGGCGCCGGACCGCGCCGGCGCTCCCGTGCCCTTCGCGCACGTCCTCTTCGCCGGCGCCGCTCGCCAGGACAAGGGCTTCCGGAGCGTCGTCGATCTCGTCGAGCACCTCGCGCGCAGCGACGCCGCCGTCCCCGTCGTCGTGCAGAGCTCGTCGGAGCAGCACGACCGGCACGATCACGCGACGCGCGCCGAGCTCGAGCGGCTCCGCGCGCTTCCGTACCCGGCGCTCACGCTCCTCCCCGAGACGCTGCCCGCCGAGCGGTACGGCGCGCTCTTCGCGGGCGGGATCTGCCTGCAGCCCTACGACGTCCGGGAGTTCGCGAACCGCGTGAGCGGCGTGACCCTGGACGCGCTCTCGCGCGGGTGCCCGATCGTGGCGGTGCGGGGGACCTGGACGGCGCGGATCGTGGACCGCTTCGGCGCCGGGGTCGTCGTGGACGACACCACGCCCGAGACGCTCCACGGCGCGGTGCGAGCCGTGATCGACCGCTACCCCGAGTTCCAGGCGCGGGCGCGGCGCGGCGGCGCGAGCCTCCAGGAGGAGAACGACTCCCGGCGGCTGTTCGACGTCCTCACCGCGTAGCGCCCGGGTCCGCCGCGGCGGCTCCCCAACCGGCACCGCGTCCCGTCCCCGCCGGGCGATGCCGCCCGGCCGCGCGTGCGCACGTTCGCTCGTGATGCTCCCCTCCCGCGCCGGCGCGATCTCGCCCGCCGCGGCGTCCCACCTGCCCGCCTCGAGCGTCTCCAGGGCCGCGGCGCTCGCCGCCCGCGCGGGCCTGCTCGCCTTCGCGTTCTTCCTCCCGATCTCGATCGCCGGCATGCAGATCGGGCTCGGGGTCGCCGCCGCGGGCGTCGCCGTCGCCGGGGCGCTCGGCGCGCCGGTCTGGCGACGGACCGCGCCGATCGCCTGGCCCGTGCTCCTCCTCGTCGCGGCGGCGATCCTCTCGGTCGCCCTCGCCTGGGCCGCCGGCACGCGCCCCGCGGGCCCGTTCCGGGCCACGCTCTGGAAGACCTTCCTCACGCCGCTGGTCGTCGTCGCGGCGCTCCGCCTCGAGCGCGCCGGAGACCGGCCGGACTCGCCGCGCGCGCGGGCGCTCGCGGCGCTCGCCGCCTGGTCCGCGGGCGCGATCGTGGTCGGCGCCATCGCCCTCGTCCAGCCGTGGACGGGGTTCGACCCGCTCTCCTGGCTGCACACCGCGCCGATCCGGACCACGGCGGAGCGCGCCGCCTGGCCCGGCCACTTCCACGCGCTCGGCTTCTTCACGCAGTACGCGCTCCTTCCGCTGAGCCTCCTGCCGCCGCTCGCGCTCGCCCTCCCGGTGTGCGCGCTCGCGCCGCTCGAGCCCTGGCGCCGGGCCCTCCTCGGAGCCGCGGCGGCGGCGGCGGCGGTGGCATCCGTCCTGAGCCTCGCCCGGAGCGCGTGGGTGGCGCTCGCGGTGATCGCGGGCGTCCTCGTCGTCGCCTCCGCGCGCGCCGCACCGCGGCGCGTCGGCGCGTGGGCCGCGGCGGCCGGCACGGCGCTCGGCGCGTTCGGGCTCGCGGTGCCGGGGATCCGGACGCGGGTCGAGCTGGGCTCGACCCTGGCGGCGAACGCCGACAGGCTCCTCATCTGGCGGGTCTGCGGCGAGGTCCGCGCCGACCACCCGTGGGTCGGCACCGGGCTCGGCAACTTCGGGCGCGTCGCCGGCCCGTACTTCGACCGGCTCGCGCCCGGCTGGCTCGCGCGGAGCGCCTGCCACGACGCGTTCCTGTCGTTCCTCGTGGAGGGTGGGCCGCTCCTCCTGGCGGCCGGCGTCGGGTGGTTCGGCCTCCTCGCCGCCGGGTTCCTGCGCGCGCGGCGCGCGGCCGTCGACGCCGGCGACCGGCTCGCGGCGGCGGCGGCGGCCGGCGCGCTCGCGGCGCTCGCCGCCACGCTCTCGAACGCGCTCGTCCACGACGTGTTCCACTCGAGCGAGTCCGCCTACGCCATCGGCCTCGCGCTCGGGTGCGCGGCGGTCCTCGCCCGGCCCGCCCAGGGGCTCCGGGGCCGCGCGGCTACCGGGGCGCGGCCGCCTCGCGCTGCAGCTCGCGGAGCTTCGCGTACTTGAGGAGCGTCGAGTTCGCGTGCAGGCACGCGAGCGCGAGCCCGTGGATCCCGTCGAGGAACCCGCGGCGGAGCACGTACGCGCGGAAGAAGGTGAAGAGCGGCGCGAAGGCGATCTTCGCGAGCGAGACGCGCCGGCCCCGCTCGAACAGCTCGCGCGCGGCGAGCGTCGAGTAGCGGTTCGCCTTCACGACCGTGTCCTCGAGCCGGAGGTACGTGTAGTGGAGGAGGTGGCCCGGGAGCCGCGCCACCGGGAGGCCGTCCGGGAGCACGAGCCCCTCGTGCACCGGGCTCGCGTCCCACGTCGCCGCGTCCCGCGGGAAGAGCCGCACCTTCCGGTCGGGGTACTCGAGGCCGTGGCGGATGAACCGTCCGTTGTACGAGTTGAGCCGCGACACCGCGTAGACGCCCGCGAGGCCGCCGTCGCGCGCGGCGCGGATCGCGTCACGCAGCGTGTCGTCGAGCGCCTCGTCGGCGTCGAGCGAGAGGACGTACCGGTGGCTCGCCGCCGCGTTCCCGAGGTTCTTCTGCGGCCCGAAGCCGAGCCAGGGCTGGCGGATCACGCGCGCGCCGAGCCGCTCCGCGATCGCCGCGGTGTCGTCGGTCGAGAGGTCGTCCACCACGACCACCTCGTCGACGACGCCCGCGAGCGAGCGCAGGCACCGCTCGATGTTCCGGGCCTCGTTCTTCGTGATGACGACCGCGGAGATCCGGTCCATGGGCGGCGCGACCTTACCCCGAAGCGCCGGGTGCGCCAACGGCGCGAAGCGGGGCGGCCTAGTGCACCGTCGCCGCCTCGCGCGCCGGCGCCGTGCCCTTCGCGAAGGTGATGTTCCCGTCGGGCCCCTCGTCGACGACGATGTGGTCGCCCGCCTTGAACTCGCCCTTGAGCAGCTTCAGCGCGAGCGGGTCCTGCACCATCCGCTGGATGCTGCGCTTCAGCGGCCGGGCCCCGTACACCGGGTCGTAGCCCGCGTCGGCGATCGCCTCGCGCGCGCCCTCGGTGAGCTCGAGGCTGATGTGGCGCTCCTCGAGGAGCCTGCGGAGCCGCCCGAGCTGGATCTCGACGATGCGGCCGAGGTCGGGCCGCGCGAGCGGGCGGAACACGACGATCTCGTCCACCCGGTTCAGGAACTCGGGGCGGAACTCGGCGCGCAGGCTCTCGAGCGCGGCCTCGCGGATGGGCTGCATGTCCGCGCCGGGGCGGCCGGCGAGCCGCTGGATCTCCTGCGAGCCGATGTTCGAGGTCATGATCACGACGGTGTTGCGGAAGTCCACCGTCCGGCCCTGGCCGTCGGTGAGCCGCCCGTCGTCGAGGATCTGGAGCAGCACGTTGAAGACGTCGTGGTGCGCCTTCTCGATCTCGTCGAAGAGGATGACGCAGTACGGGCGGCGGCGGACCGCCTCGGTGAGCTGGCCGCCCTCCTCGTAGCCGACGTACCCGGGGGGCGCGCCGATGAGCCGCGAGACGGTGTGCTTCTCCATGTACTCGGACATGTCGAGGCGGACCATCGCGCTCTCGTCGTCGAAGAGGAACTCGGCGAGGGCGCGCGCGGTCTCGGTCTTCCCGACGCCGGTGGGGCCGAGGAAGATGAAGGAGCCGATGGGGCGGTTCGGGTCCTGGAGGCCGGAGCGCGCGCGGCGGACCGCGGCCGAGACGGCGTTCACCGCCTCCTCCTGCCCGACCACGCGCTCGTGCAGGCGCGCCTCCATCCCGAGGAGCTTCTCGACCTCGCCCTCGAGGAGCTTCGAGACCGGGATCTTCGTCCACTTGGAGACGACCTCCGCGATCTCCTCGGGCGTCACCTCCTCCTTCAGCATCGCGCCGCCGGTCTGCGTTCTCGCGAGCTTCTCCTCGGCGGCCTTCACGGCCCGCGTGAGCTCCGGGATCCGTCCGAACTTGAGCTCGGCGGCCTTCTGGAAGTTCGCCTCGCGCTCGGCCCGGGCCTGCTCGGTCTTCGCGTTCTCGAGCTGCTCGCGGAGCGCGTTCAGCTCCTGGATCACGCCCTTCTCCGCGTCCCAGCGGGCCTTCAGGCGCGCGAACTCCTCGTTCCGGGCGGCCAGCTCCTTCTCGACCTCCGCGAGCCGGTGGCGAGAGGCCTCGTCCTGCTCCTTCACGAGCCCCTGCCGCTCGATCTCGAGCTGCGCGATCCGGCGGCGGACCTCGTCCACCTCCGTCGGCATCGAGTCGATCTCGATGCGGAGCCGCGACGCGGCCTCGTCGACGAGGTCGATCGCCTTGTCCGGCAGGAAGCGGTCGGTGATGTACCGGTGGCTGAGCCGGGCGGCCTCGACGAGCGCGGCGTCCTGGATGTGCACCTTGTGGTGCAGCTCGTACCGGTCCTTCAGGCCGCGCAGGATCGAGATGGTGTCCGCGACCGAGGGCTCGCCCACGAAGATCGGCTGGAAGCGCCGCTCGAGGGCGGGGTCCTTCTCGACGTGCTTGCGGTACTCGGTCACCGTCGTCGCGCCGATGGCGTGCAGCTCGCCGCGGGCCAGCGCCGGCTTCAGCATGTTGCCCGCGTCCATGGCGCCCTCGGCGGCGCCGGCGCCGACGATGGTGTGCATCTCGTCGATGAAGAGGATGATGTTCCCCTCCGACGCGGTGACCTCCTTGAGCACGGCCTTGAGCCGCTCCTCGAACTCGCCGCGGAACTTCGCGCCCGCGACCATCGCCGCGAGGTCGAGGCCGAGGAGCTTCTTGCCCTTGAGGCCTTCGGGGACGTCGCCGTCGACGATGCGGCGGGCGAGCCCCTCGACGATCGCCGTCTTGCCGACGCCGGGGTCACCCACGAGGACGGGGTTGTTCTTGGTGCGCCGGGAGAGGATCTGGATCGTGCGGCGGATCTCGTCGTCGCGGCCGATGACGGGGTCGAGCTTCCCCTGCTTCGCGAGCTGGGTGAGGTCCTTCGCGTACTTCTCGAGGGCTCGGTACTGGCTCTCCGCCTCGGGAGAGGTGACGCGGGCGCCGCCGCGGAAGCCCTCGAGCGCCGCCCGGATCCGGTCCGCGCTCGCCCCGGCGCTCCGGAGCGCCTCTCCGGCGCCGGCCTTCTCGTCGGCGGCCGCGATGAGGAGGTGCTCGGTCGAGACGTACTCGTCCTTGAGCCGCTTCGCCTCGTCCTCGGCGCGGTCGAGCATCTTCATGAACCGGTTCGACGGGTAAGGCTCGGCGCCGCCGCCGGAGACCTTCGGCACGGTGCGCAGCTCGTCCTCGACCCGCGAGGCGACCAGGCCCGGATCGGCGCCGATCTTCTGGAGGATCGGCCGCGCGATGCCCTCGTCCTGACCGAGGAGGGCGAGCGCCAGGTGCTCGACGTCGACGGCCTGGTGATCGCGGCGGCGCGCCTCGGCCTGCGCGGCGGCGATCGCCTCCTGCGCCTTCACGGTGAGCTTTTCCATCTTCATGCCCTCGAACCTAAATCCCGGATCGGACCTGGCAAGCGACGCGCTGCGCCGCCGCCATCCCCGCCCAGGTCGCGCCAGGCCGGGGGAGCGCCTACCCGTCGCTCCTGCCGGCGACCGCCCGCGCCTCGCGCGGGCCTTCCCCGAACGGTCCGTCCGGCGGACAATGACCTGGCCGCCCGACCCGGGGGCTCCGTGAGGAACGCCGCGATCGCACAGCCCGTCACCGTCGCCGCGCAGGCGCGTCCCCGCCGCCGGTCGCTCCGCGTGCTCGGGGCGGCGCTCCCGCTCGCCGTGGTCGTCGCGCTCCGCGGCACGTTCGCGCTGCAGCTCACCGCCGCGCAGTACGTCCCCCTCCACACCGCCATCGAGCTCGCGGTCACGGCGATGCTCCTCGCCACCTTCGCCGTGCAGTGGTTCGCGGCGGGGTCGCGGGGCTTCCAGGACACGCGGGCGCGGGTCCTCGGCTCGGCGCTCCTCGCCGCCGCCATCTTCGAGCTGCTCCACGCGCTGGTGTTCCCCGGGATGCCGGGCTTCTTCGGGGAGGGCACCACCGAGCGCGGGATCACCTACTGGCTCGCCGCCCGGACGTGGACGGTCGCTGCGCTCGTGGCGGCGCCGCTCCTCGCGCCGGGCAGCGAGGGGCCGCTGCTCCGGCGCCGGGCGCTCGTCGCCGGGAGCGCGGTGGCGATCGCGGCCGTGATCGCGTTCGACCTGCTCGTCTCCCCCGGGCGCAGCCTCTTCTTCGAGCCTGGCGTGGGGCTCACCCCGCTGAAGCTCGCGGTCGAGTCCACCGTCGCGGTGGTGGCGGCGGCCGGCGCCCTCGTGCACGCGCGGATCGCGCGACGGACGCGGGACCGCGCCCGCGGGCGGCTCTCGTGGGCGCTCTGGCTGACCGCCCTCGGCGAGATCTCCTTCGCGCTGTACGCGCACGCGTACGACGCGTTCAACGTGCTCGGCCACCTCTACATCGTGGGCGCCGCGGTCTTCGTGTTCGACGCGCTCTTCCTCGCGGCGCTCGTGAAGCCGTACGCCGAGCTCGACGCGCTCCGGGCCCACGTCGAGGACGAGCTCGAGGTCACCATCGCGCGCCTCCGGGAGCGGACCGAGCAGCGCGACGATCTCCTCCGGGCGGTGTCGCACGACCTGCGCACGCCGCTCCAGGTCGTGCTGCTCAAGGCGAGCCGGCTCGTCCGGACCGCGCCCGAGGAGCACGGCCGCGCCGCGCGCAGCATCATCGGCGCCAGCCGGCGGATGGATCGGATGCTCCGCGACCTCGCGGACTCGGCGCGCTCGGAGAGCGGCCAGCTCGCCCTGGCCCGGCAGCCGGTCGCGCTGCACGCCGCGGTCGCCGAGCTGCTCGGCGAGGCCGACGGGGCCCTCGAGGCCGGGCGCGTCTCGAACGCCGTGTCCCCGGAGCTGCCGCCCGCCGACGCCGACCCGGACCGGCTGGAGCGGATCCTGGTGAACCTCGTCGGGAACGCCCTGAAGTACTCGACGGGCCCGGTGACGGTCGGCGCCGCGCGACACGGGGCGGAGCTCCGCGTCTTCGTCCGCGACGCGGGGCCCGGGATCGCGCCCGAGGACCAGGCGAGGATCTTCGAGCGGTACGTCCGCGGCGGGGCCGTGCGCCAGGAGGGGCTCGGGCTCGGGCTCTTCATCGTGCGGCGACTCGTCGAGGCGCACGGCGGGCGGATCTGGGTGGAGAGCGCGCCCCCGGAGGGCAGCACGTTCTCCTTCACCCTTCCGGTCGCCGGCTGACGGAGCACGGGAGGGCGCCCCCGTCCCCCCTCGGCGGTCCCGTGTCCCACGCCCCGCCGTTCGGGTGTCCTACGTGACGGCGCGCGACCCCGTCCCGCGCGGTCGTTGCGCAGCGCGGCACCGCCGAGCATCCCTTCCGTGACCCGCTCCGGCCGTCCCCTCGCCCGTGAAGCCTCATCCAACGACCGTGACGCAACATCCATCGATCCTGTCCGTCGGCCGCGCCCTCCCCTCCAACTTCGTGGACCAGGAGACGCTGATCGCCGCGCTCTCCGCGTACTGGGGCGCGAAGCACTTCAACGTCGAGCGGCTCGCGGACCTCCACCGCGCCGCGCGGGTCGGCGGCCGCCACCTCGCCCTGCCGCTCGCCGAGTACGCGGGGCTCGACTCGTTCCGGAAGTGCAACGACGCGTTCATCAGGGTCGGCGCCGAGGTCGGCGAGGCGGCGGTGCGGGACGGGCTCCGCCGCGCCGGCCTCGACGTGCGGGACGTGGACCACCTCTTCTTCGTCACCGTGACCGGGATCTCCACGCCGTCTCTCGACGCGAAGCTCGCGAACCGGCTCGGCCTCAAGCCGTCCATCAAGCGAACGCCCATCTTCGGCCTCGGCTGCCAGGCCGGAGCGTCCGGGATCGCCCGCGCTTCCGACGTGCTCCGCGCGTACCCCGGCGAGGTCGCGGTGATGCTGTCGGTGGAGCTCTGCTCGCTCACCCTCCAGCGCGAGGACGCGTCGGTCACCAACGTGATCGCGACCGGGCTCTTCGGCGACGGCGCCGCGGCCGCGGTCCTCGCCGGCGGGGAGCGGCCGCCGGTCGCCGGCGCGCCGCGCATCCTCGCCACGCGGTCGGTCTTCTACCCCGACACGGAGTGGGTGATGGGCTGGGACGTGGTCGACACCGGCTTCAAGGTGGTCCTCTCGGCCAAGGTCCCGCAGGTCATCGAGGCGAACATCGGGCGGGACGTGGACGCGTTCCTCGCCGCGCACGGGCTCACGCGCGCGGCGATCCGGCACTGGGTGGCGCACACCGGCGGGCCCAAGGTGCTCGAGGCGTTCCGGCGCGCGCTCGAGCTCCCCGAGGCGGTGCTCGCGCGCTCGTGGGCGTCGCTCCGGGACGTGGGGAACCTGTCGTCGGCGTCGGTCCTCTTCGTGCTCGGCGAGGTCCTCGACTCCGGCGAGCCGCGCCCGGGCGACCTCGGCCTCCTCGCGGCGATGGGGCCGGGCTTCTCCGCCGAGCTGGTGCTGCTCCGGTGGTGACGGCGCGCGCCATCGGGTACGCCCTCCTCGGCCTCGTCGCGCTGGAGCGCGTCGTCGAGCTCGCCGTCTCGACGCGGAACGCGCGCCGGACGCTCGCGCGCGGCGGCGTCGAGCGCGGGCGCGGGCACTACCCGGTCATGGTCGCCTTCCACGCCGGCGTCCTCGCGGCCTGCGCCGCCGAGCCGGTGGTGTGGCCCGAGCCCGCCTGGCCGGTCGCGGCAACCGCCGGCGCAGCGCTCGCGGTCGCCGCGGCGCAGGCGCTCCGCTGGTGGGCGGTCGGCACCCTCGGCGAGCGCTGGTCCACGCGCATCGTCGTCGTGCCGGGCGCGGCGCCGGTCGTGTCGGGGCCGTACCGGTGGCTGCGCCACCCGAACTACGTCGCGGTGGCGGTCGAGCTCGCGGCCTTGCCGCTCGCCCTCGGCGCGTGGCGGACCGCGATCGCTGCGACGCTCGGAAACGCCGCGCTCATGGCGATCCGGATCCCCGCCGAGGAGCGGGCCCTCGGTCCGGCGTGGGCGGCGGCGTTCGCGGCCCGCCCGCGGGGAGGCGGCCCGTGACGCTGGTCACCCGCGATGACGGCGCCGCGCCCGGTGGCGGGCTCTCGGACCCCGAGCGGCGCGTCGCGGAGGAGATCGTCCGCCTCGCCCGCGAGGACCTCGGCCTCGAGGCCCCCGACCGCGCTGGCGAGCCCCTCGCCGCGGCGCTCGACTCGCTCGCGCTGCTCTCCCTCGTCGTCGCGGTGGAGGACCGGTTCCGGGTGATCCTCGGCGACGACGACGCGGCCGGGACCCGCACGCTGGAGGATCTCGCGCGGCTCGTCACGGCGCGCGCCGCCCCGGAGGTGCTCCCGTGACGTCCCGGCTCCGCGGTCCGCCCCAGCCGCCCGCGCGGCACGCGACGCTCGTCCGGGCCCTCGCCGAGGCGGCGCGCCACCCGAGCGGTGTCACCTTCGTCGACCTCCAGGAGCGCGAGACGTTCCTGCCCTGGGCCGAGGTCCGCGCGCGCGCCGAGCGCGCCGCCGCGAACCTCGTCCACCTCGGCGTCCGGGAGGGGGACCGCGTCGCGATCGTCCTCCGCACCGAGCCCGCCTTCCTCGACGCCTTCTTCGGCGCGTGGCTCGCCGGCGCGGTCCCGGTGCCGCTCTATCCGCCGGTGCGGCTCGGGCGGATGGACGAGTACCTCGAGGGGACCGGGCGGATGATCGCCGTCGCCGGCGCGCGGGTCGTCGTCTCGGGAGGCGGCACGCGGCGGCTCCTCGGCGCGGCGGTGGAGCGGGGCGGGCCGCCCCTCGGGTGTCTCGACGTGGACGCGCTCCGGTCGGTCCCGGCGCGCATCGCGCGGGATCCGGCGCCCGGGACGCTCGGGCTCGTGCAGTTCTCGTCGGGCTCGACGGTGGATCCAAAGCCGGTCGCGCTCACGCACGCGGCGCTCGGCGCGATGACCGACGCGCTCGTCGCCGTCACCGCGCCGGACGGCCGCGACGTGCTCGTGTCGTGGTTGCCGCTCTACCACGACATGGGGCTCATCGGCTGCCTGCTGTCCGCGATGAGCTACCCCGGGCCGCTCGTGCTCGTGCCGCCGGAGCACTTCCTCGCCCGGCCCGCCCTGTGGCTCCGCGCGATCGGCCGCCACCGCGGGACGATCTCGGCGGCGCCGAGCTTCGCCTACGCGTACGCCGCGGCGCGGGTCCGTGAGCACGAGCTGGAGCGCGTCTCGCTCGCGACGTGGCGGCTCGCCCTCGACGGCGCGGAGCCGGTCTCGGCGGAGGCGCTCCGCCGCTTCGCGACGCGGTTCGAGCAGCACGGCCTCGACCCGGGCGCGCTCGTCCCGGTGTACGGGCTCTCGGAGGCGGCGCTCGCGGTCACCTTCGGGCGCCCCGGCGCGCCGCTCGCCGGGAGGAAGGTCGATCCGGTCGTCCTCGCCCGGGATGGCGTGGTCGCGCCGGGCGCGCGGGAGATCATGTCCGTCGGGACGCCGGTGCCCGGCGTCGACCTCGAGGTCCGCGACGAGCGGGGCGAGGTCGTGGAGGAGGGCCGCCTCGGTCGCATCGCCGTCACGGGGCCGGCGCTCATGCGCGAGTACCTCGGCGACCCGGAGGGCACCGCCCGCGCGCTCCGTGGCGGCTGGCTCGACACGGGCGACCTCGGGTTCGTCGCGGGCGGCGCGCTGTACGTCCACGGCCGCGCGAAGGACGTGGTCATCGTGCGCGGGGCGAACCACGCGCCGGAGGAGTTCGAGGCGCCGCTCGCCGGCGTCGCCGGGTTGCGCCCGGGCTGCGCCGTCGCGCTCGGGTGGGCGCCGGACGACGCGGGCGGCGAGGCCCTCCTCGTGCTCGCGGAGCGCGCCCGCGAGGGCGCCGGGGAGGACGGGGACCTCGAGGCGCGCGTGCGCCGGGCGATCCTCGAGGCGAGCGGCGTCGCGCCGCACACCGTGCGGATCCTGGCGCCGGGGACGCTGCCGCGGACGTCGTCCGGGAAGCTCCGGCGGCAGGAGGCGCTCCGCAGGTTCGTCGCGGACCGCCTCGCGCCGCCGCGCGCGGTGAACCCGCTCCGGCTCGCGGTCGAGGCGGCGCGCTCGCAGCTCGCATACGCGCGGTCCCGCCGGCGCGGGGATGGCGGGTGACGCGTCTGCGCGACGTGGTGGTCGTCGGCGGCGGCCCGGCGGGGCTCGCGCTCGCCGCGGCCGCCGCGGCGCGCGGGCTCGACGTCACCGTCCTCGAGCGCGGGGTGCCGCCGCTCGACAAGGCGTGCGGCGAGGGCGTCCTGCCCGCCGGGCTCCGAGCCCTCGAGACGCTCGGGGTTCTGCCGCTCCTGCCGCCGGCGGACATCGCGCGCATCCGCGAGATCCGCTGGATCGAGCCGGACGGGATCGCGGCCCGGCTCGCGCTGCCGCCGCCCGGCGGGCTGGGCGTGCGCCGCACCGCGCTGCGAGCGGCGCTCCGCGCGCGGGCGGCCGCGCTCGGCGTCGAGATCCTCGAGGGGGCCGAGGTCGTCGGGCACCGCCGTGAGGCGGGCGCCATCCGCGCCGAGGTCGCGGGCGGAGCGGCCGTGCCCGGCCGCGTGCTCGTCGCCGCGGACGGGCTCGGGTCGCCGGTCCGGCATCGCGAGGGCCTCGACCGGCGCGTCGCGGGCGCGCCGCGCTTCGGGATCCGGCAGCACCTCGCGATGACGCCCTGGTCGGACGCGGTGGAGGTCCACTTCGGCGACGGCGCTGAGGCGTACGTCACGCCCGCCGGCGCGCGGCGGGTCGGGATCGCGATCCTGTTCGAGCGCGGCGAACAGGTCCGGTTCGAGGCGCTGCTCCGGCGGTTCCCGGCGCTCCTGGCGCGCGTCGAGGGGGCGCCGGCCGACTCGGTGGTGCGCGGGGCGGGCCCGTTCGCGCGGGCGAGCCGGGCGCGGGTCGCCGACCGGCTCGTCCTGCTCGGCGACGCCGCGGGCTACGTGGACGCGGTGACGGGGGAGGGGCTCTCGCTCGCGTTCGGGTGCGCGCTCGATCTCGCGGCGCTGCTCCCGGACGCGCTGGCCCGCGGAGCGTCGACGGCCGCGCTCGCCGGGTACGAGCGGGTCTGGCGGCGGCGGTTCGTGCCGTACGCGCGGTGGACGCGGCTCGTGCTCGGGCTGTCGCGGCGGCCGGCGCTGCGGAGGAGGGTGCTCGCGCTGGCGCGGGCGACGCCCGCCGTGTTCGAGAGGGTGGTGGCGGGGGTGGTGGGGTGACCGCAGCGCGGCCCGACCGGCCGCGCTGTCCGTGCCCGTGCCCGAACGCGTGCCCGGCTTCTCCGTGCCCGTGACCCGCGTCCCGTGGGCCCTGGCCCGAGGCCCGCGTCTCTTGTGAGCCGAGGTGCCGGCGTCGACCGCGAGCTGGCCCCCCTCACCCCGTCCCTCTCCCCCCGCTCCGCTTCGCTGCGCGGGGGGAGAGGGGGAGTTGTCTCTCTTGACGTTCTCGTTCGCGTTCCCGTTCGAGTTCCCGTTCCCGGTTTCCCGTTCGCGTTCCCGTTCGAGTTCCCGGTTTCCCGTTCGAGTTCCCGGTTTCCCGTTCGAGTTCCCGGTTCCCGTTCGAGTTCCCGGTTCCCGTTCGAGTTCCCGGTTCCCGTTCGAGTTCCCGGTTCCCGTTCGAGTTCCCGGTTCCCGTTCGAGTTCCCGGTTCCCGTTCGAGTTCCCGTTCCCGTTCGAGTTCGAGTTCGCGTCCTCCTTCCCGTTCCCCTTCCCACATCCCCCCACGCGCACGCGCCCCTCGACCGCGCCCTCCCGCCGTGCTTGAAATGCCCCGTCACGGGGGAAGCCCATGTCGCAGTGGATGCTCTGGTACCTGCTCTCCTGGCTCACCGGCAGCCCGCTCGCCGCGCTCGTCGCGCTGGCGGTCATCTGGTGGCTCGGGGACCGGTTCACCTTCCGGGTCCTCCCGGATCCGCTGCGGCCCTTCGGCCGGTGGCGCCGGATGGGCCAGCTCCGGCGCACCATCGAGGTGAACCCGCACGATCGCCGCTCGCGGCTCGAGCTCGCCCAGCTGCTGCTCGACGCGCGCCGCCCGGGCGAGGCCGCGAAGGTGCTCCGCCCGAACGTCGAGGCGGGCGACGACGACGTGCACACCGCCTTCGCGCTGGGCGCGGCGCTCGCCCGGAGCGGCGACACGGACGCCGCCGAGCGCGTCCTCGCGCACGCGCGGGCCGAGGAGCCGCGGTTCCGCGCCGGCGAGATCGACCTCGAGCTCGGGAAGCTCCGCGTCCGCCGCGGCGACTTCGCCGGCGCGCGCGAGGCGCTCGAGCGTGTCCTCGAGCTCCGCCCCGGCTCCGTCGAGGCCCGCTACTTCCTCGCCCGCGCGCTCGCCGGCCTCGGCCTCTCCGCCGACGCCCGGCGCGTCCGCGAGGACGCCTGGCGCGAGTACGCCGTGCTCCCGCGCTTCCACCGCCGGCAGGAGCGGCCGTTCGCGTGGCGCCTCAAGCCGTGGCGACCGGCGCTCGTCCTCGTCGCGGTCCTCGTCGCCGCCGCGCTGGCGGGCCGCCTCCTCGTGGCGGCGGCGCCTTCGCGCGACGGGCTCGCGCCGCGGGGCGCCGCCGCGGACTACGACGACCAGTAGCGGTCGCGACGCCGCCGCGGACTACGACGACCAGTAGCGGTCGCGACGCCGCCGCGGACTACGACGACCAGTAGCGGTCGCGAACGGCGCGCGCGCCCGATCGCCCGGTCGCTGCCGCCCCCGCCGGGCGATCCGCTAAGATGCGCGCGCCCGTGAACGTCGCACCTCGCCCGTCCAGCCCGGATCCCTCCGTCTCGCCCTGGCCCGTCCGCGTCCTCGACGCGCTCGGCGCCCGTCCGCGCCTCGCCGTCGCCCTCGCGGCGATCGTCCCGTTCCTCGGCACGCTCGGGGACCCGCCCGTCCTCGACGACGGCTGGGCCGCGCTCGACAACCCGCTCGTCCACAGCCTCTCGAACGTCGGCCGGATCTTCCGGGAGCTGTACGGCTACGCCGGCGCCGCCTCCGTGCGCGGGCCCTACCGCCCGCTCACCACGATCTCCTACGCCCTCGACTACGCGGTGCACGGCCGCTGGACGCCGGGCTACCACGTCGTGAACGTCGCCCTGCACGCGGCGGCGAGCCTGCTCGTCCTCGCGCTCGCGCGGCGGCTCGCGCGCGCCGCGATGCCCGACCGCGCCGACCGGCTCGCGCTCGTGGCGGGGCTCCTGTTCGCCGTGCACCCGGCGCACGTCGAGGCGGTCGCGACCATCTTCGGCCGGACCGAGCTGCTCGCCGCCTGCTTCGCGGTCGGCTCGCTGCTCCTCGCGCTCCGCTGGCGCGAGGCGCGGTGGACGCTCCCCGCGGCGGTCGCCGTCCTCGTCCTCGGCGTCCTCTCGAAGGAGTTCGCGGTCCTCACGCCGGTCCTCTTCGCGCTCTGCGCCGTCACGGCGCCCGCCGCGGCCGGGCTCGCCGCGCGGCCCGGGTTCCGGACCGAGGCGGGCCGCCGCGCGCTCCGCGGCACCGTCCTCGTCGCCGCCGCGCTCTCGCTCGCGGTGATCCCGTACTTCCTCGGGCGCCGCGGCGTGCCGCTCACGGTGGCGCCGGTCGCCCGCTGGTTCCCGGAGGGGACCTCCGCCGCGCACATCGCGCTCACGATGAGCCGGGTGATGGGCGAGTACCTGCGGATCCTCCTCTTCCCGTCGTTCCTCGGCGGCGACTTCGCGTACGCGGCGCGGATCGGGACGCTCACCGAGCCGAACCCCGGCTTCTGGGTCGCGACGATCGCCTGGGTCGTCGCGCTCGCCGGGGCGGTCACCCTCGTCGTCCGGCGGCGCGCGCCGCTCGTGGCGCTCGGGCTCCTCTGGACCTTCGTCGCGCTCCTCCCGGTGATGCACTTCATCCCCGTCGGCGTGCTCCTCGCGGAGCGGCTCCTGTACCTGCCGTCGGTGGGGTTCTGCATCGCCGCGGCGACGCTCCTCGCGCGGCTCGGGCCCGGCGCCGTGACCGCGCCGGTCGCGCGGCGTGCGCCGGACCCCGCCGGCGAGGATCCGATGGAAGCGGTGCGGGTGCGGCTGCCGCCCGTCGCCGCCGGGCTCGTCCTCGCGATCGCGGCGCTCCTCGCGACCCGCACCGTCGTGCGGGCGCTCGACTGGCGCTCGAACCTCGCGCTCTGGGAGTCGGAGCTCTCGAAGGCGCCGCGGGACGTGGTCGTGAACAACAACCTCGCCGTGGAGTACACGGCGCGACGCGACTACGCCCGCGCGGTGGAGCGGCTCAAGGTCGCGCTGGCGGTCCACCCGAGCTACTGGCGCGCGTACGTGAACCTCGGCCTCGCCTACCAGGGCCTCGGCGCCCGGGATCAGGCGCAGGCGTCGTACCTCACCGCGATGCAGCTCGCCCCGGAGCCGGAGTCGACGGGCCCGCGGTACTTCCTCGCCCTCCTGCTCCGCGACGAGGGGCGGCTCGACGCGGCGCTCGCGGTCGTCCGCGATGCGCGCCGGCTCGGCCCGGAGGAGGGCCGCCTCGCGCGGCTCGAGGGCGATGTCCTCCTCCGGCTCGGCGAGGCCGCCGGCGCCCGCGCCGCGCTCGAGCGGGCGCTCGCGCTCGACCCGGCCGACGGCGAGGCGCGGGCGCTGCTCGCGAGGACGTCCCGCCCGGCGGCCGCCGCGACTCCCTGATCAGCTGGCGGTGGCGCCCGCGGGCGCGGTCTCGCGGTCGCGGGCGGCGGCAGCGCGGTGCTCCACGTCGCCGAGCTCGGCGTCGTGCTGCTCCTCTTCCTCAGGACCTGGAGAAGCTCGCCGCGGCGGCGAACCGGGGCAGCGAGGAGCTGGAGGACGCCCAGGAGCGGCGCTCCGCCTGAGGCCCCCGGCGGGCGCCCGCCCGCCGCCAGGGAGCGGGTCGACCTGCTGACGCGGCGCGCCGCGCCCCCGGGTCATGGCGAAGCCACGCCCCCGTCGACCCGGAGATCCCCCCCACGCCGGCGCGGCACCCGGGATAGGATCGCCGCCCAAAGGAGAGCTCATCCATGCGCTGCACCGTTCTCGGCGCCGGTTCCTGGGGGACCGCGCTCGCGTCCCTCCTCGCCGGCAAGGGCTACACCGTCACGTCCTGGGACAAGGACCACGCGGTCCTCGACGACATCGCGCGGAACCACCGGAACGAGCGCTACCTCCCGGGTGCGCCGCTGCCCGCGACCCTGCACGCGAACCCGGACGCGGCGAAGGCGCTCGAGGGCGCCGAGCTGGTGGTCCTCGCCGTGCCGTCGCACGCGATCCGGCCGGTGATCATCGAGGCGAAGCGGCACATCCACGCCGGCACGCCGGTCGTGTGCGTCGCGAAGGGCATCGAGCTCGACACGCTCATGACCATGAGCGAGGTGCTCGAGGACGTGCTGCCGGTGCCGCTGCACCCGTACGTCGCGGTGCTGTCCGGCCCCTCCTTCGCGAAGGAGGTCGCGAAGGGGCTGCCCACCGCGGTCACCGTCGCGGCCCGGTGGGAGCGGATCGCGAAGCAGGTCCAGGACGCGTTCCACACGAAGATGTTCCGCCCGTACACGTCCGGCGACGTCGTGGGCGTCGAGATCGGCGGCTGCGTGAAGAACGTCGTCGCCATCGCCGCCGGCATCTCCGACGGGTTCGGCTTCGGCGCGAACTCGCTCGCGGCCCTCATCACCCGCGGCCTCGCCGAGATCAGCCGCCTCGCGGTGCGCAAGGGCGCGAACCCGCTCACGCTGTCGGGCCTCGCCGGCCTGGGCGACCTCGTCCTCACCTGCTCGTCCGACCTCTCCCGCAACCGCACCGTCGGGCGCGGCCTCGCGCAGGGCAAGTCGGCGGACGAGATCCAGCGCGAGCTCGGGCAGGTCGCGGAGGGCGTCCGCAACGCGAAGAGCGCCCGCGACCTCGCGCGGCGGCTCGGCGTCGAGATGCCCATCACGGAGTCCGTCTACCGCGTCCTCTACGAGAACGTCTCCCCGCGGGAGGCGCTGACCCAGCTCATGATGCGGGAGACGAAGCCGGAGATCTGACGAGGTCCTCGAGCGCCGGGTTCGCGAGGCGAGCCCGGCGCCGTTCCCGTTCGCCCCGAGCCTGTCGAAGGGCGACTCGCCGCGCCCGGTCGTGGTTCGACAGGCTCGGCACGACCGGCTCTCGCCACGAGGCGGGCGTGCCCGCGGCGCCGCGCCCCGTCCGCGGCGGATGCGGCCGCCGTGCGCGCGGGGTAAAGAGATGGGCTCCACCGAGGAGCCCGCATGCCCGAGACCCCGCCCCCCCGAGCCTCCCGCGAGCTGACCGGCACCCCCGCCGCCTTCACCGACGGTTGCCGTCGCGACATGCAGCGGGCCCGCGCGGAGGCGGACCGGGCGCGCCGCCTCGGCCCGGCCGGCGGCGTCGACACCCTCGAGGCGTTCGACGCCGCGTTCGCCTCGCTCGGCGAGGCGGCGTCCCGGGCGTCCCTCGCGCGCAACGTCCACCCCGACGCCGCGCTCCGCGACGCCGCCGAGGCCGCCGAGCAGGAGGTCGACGCGCTGTCCACCGAGCTGTCGCTCGACCGCGGCCTGTACGACGCGCTCGCGGGGATCGACGTCTCCGGCGAGGACGGGGCGACCCGGTACTTCGTCTCGAAGAGCCTCCGGGACTTCCGGCGCGCGGGCGTCGACCGGGACGACGCGACGCGGGCGCGGGTGAGGGCGCTCCGCGACGAGCTCGTCCGCATCGGCCAGGAGTTCGGCCGCAACATCAAGGACGACGTCCGGAAGCTCGAGCTCGACCCGGGGGACCTGGACGGCCTGCCGGAGGACTGGAAGCGCGCGCACCTGCCTGCGGAGAGCGGCCGCGTCACCGTCACGACCGACAACACCGACTACGTGCCGTTCATGACGTACGCGCGGAGCGCGACGGCGCGCGAGCAGCTCTGGCGCCTGTACCGCCTCCGCGGCCACCCCAGGAACCTGGACGTCCTGTCCCGGATGCTGGCGCGCCGCGCCGAGCTGGCCCGGCTGCTCGGGTACCCGTCCTGGGCCGCGTACGTCACCGAGGACAAGATGATCGGGAGCGAGGGCGCGGCCGCGGACTTCATCGAGCGGATCGCCCGGGCCGCGGAGGCGCGGATGGCGCGCGACCACGCCCAGCTCCTCGAGCGGAAGCGGAAGGAGACGCCCGGGGCGGACCGCGTGGACCCGTGGGACTCGGCCTACCTCCAGGAGCGGGTGAAGGCGGAGCAGTACGGATTCGACTCACAGTCGGTCCGGCCCTACTTCGAGTACGCGCGGGTGAAGGAGGGCGTGCTCGACGTCACCGCGCGGCTGTTCGGGATCACCTACCGCCCCGCCCCCGACGCGCCGGTGTGGCACCCCGACGTCGAGGTGCACGACGTCACCGAGGGTGACGAGCTCCTCGGGCGGATCTACCTCGACATGCACCCGCGGGACGGCAAGTACAAGCACTACGCCCAGTTCACGCTCGCCTCCGGACAGCGCGGGAAGCGGCTCCCGGAGGGCGTGCTCGTCTGCAACTTCCCGCGGCCGGCGGCGGGCGCGCCGGCGCTCATGGAGCACGGCGACGTCCGCACCTTCTTCCACGAGTTCGGGCACCTGCTCCACCACGTCCTCGGCGGCCACACGCGCTGGGCGGGCCAGTCCGGTGTCGCGACGGAGTGGGACTTCGTCGAGGCGCCGTCGCAGATGCTCGAGGAGTGGGTCTGGGATCCCGAGGTGCTGGGCCGCTTCGCGCGCCACGTGGAGACTGGAGCTCCGATCCCGCCCGAGCTGGTCCGCCGGATGAAGGCCGCGGACGAGTACGGGAAGGGGCTCATGGTGCGGCAGCAGATGTTCTACGCGGCGACGAGCCTCGAGCTGCACCGCCGCGCCCCCGACGCGCTCGACACGACCGCCCTCGTCGCCGAGCTGCAGGAGCGCTACACCCCCTTCCGTCACGTGCCGGGGACCTATTTCCACGAGTCCTTCGGGCACCTCGATGGCTACTCGGCCATCTACTACACGTACATGTGGTCCCTCGTGATCGCGAAGGACCTCTTCGGCCCGTTCCGCGCCGCGGGCCTGCTGGATCCCGGCCCCGCGCGGCGCTACCGGCGCGCGATCCTCGAGGCGGGCGGCTCGAAGCCGGCGGCGGAGCTGGTGAGGGACTTCCTCGGCCGGCCGCAGACGTTCGACGCGTACGAGGCCTGGCTGAACGCGTAGCCATCGCCCGCTCGCCGCCGACGTTGCCTCCTGCGGCGGCGCTCCGGGGGGCCGTGCCCCTTCGGTGACGACGCTGCGCGAGGCCCTCGCGCATCTCGAACAGCCGGAGGTTTCAAATGCGCAAGGGCTGGGTGATCTCGATCCTGCTCGCCGCCGCGTGCGGCGGCAGCAGCAGTTCCAACACGAGCGGGGGCGGGGGCGGGGGCGGCGGGACGACCACCTGCACGGCGGCGAACGCGACGGCGACGACGACGGTGTCGATGGCGAACACCGCGTACGCGCCGGGCTGCATGAAGGTCGCCGTGGGCACGACCGTGACGTTCTCGAACGACGACGTGATGGCCCACACCGTCACCACCGACGCCGGCCAGGCGGAGTCGTTCAACAGCGGCGCGATCAATCCGAACGCCACCTTCAGCCACACGTTCGCGACGGCTGGAACGATCAAGATCCACTGCAACTTCCACTCGACCATGCACCTCACCGTGATCGTGCAGTGAGCGTCGGGGCGCGCCGGTCCGGGCCGCTCGACGGTGACCCGCACCGGCGTGTGCCGCCCGCCCGCCGCCGGCGTTGCCTCCTGCGACGGCGCTCCGGGGGCCGTGCCCCTTCGGTGACGACGCTGCGCGTGACCCTCGCGCATCTCGAACAGCCGGAGGTTTCAAATGCGCAAGGGCTGGGTGGTCTCGATCCTGCTCGCAGCCGCGTGCGGCGGCGGCACTTCCTACGGCGGCGGCGGCGGCGGCGGTGGGGGTGGCGGGACGACCACCTGCACGGCGGCGAACGCGACGGCGACGACGACGGTGTCGATGGCGAACACCGCGTACGCGCCGGGCTGCATGAAGGTCGCCGTGGGCACGACCGTGACGTTCTCGAACGACGACGTGATGGCCCACACCGTCACCACCGACGCCGGCCAGGCGGAGTCGTTCGACAGCGGCGCGATCAACCCGAACGCCACCTACAGCCACACGTTCGCGACGGCCGGCACGATCAAGATCCACTGCAACTTCCACTCGACCATGCACCTCACCGTGATCGTGCAGTGAGCGTCGGGCGCGCCGGTCCGGCCCGTACCGGCCCGTCTGCCCCGTGCGGCAACGTGGCCGCGGCGCGGTGGCGCGGGTAGAGGATCGACATGCCCCCGCCCGCCGCGCCCGAGCCCCGGACCCGCGTCGTCCGCACCGCCGTCCCGCAAGAGGGCGAGCCGGTCCGGACGGAGGTCCCCCGCCGCCGCATCAAGGACCTGGAGGTGATGGTCGCCGACGTGGTCGTCGAGACGCCGGACACCGCGACGCTCGTCCTGTTCACCGGCAACGACCGGCTCGACTATCAGGCGGGCCACTTCTGCACGATCGACCCGCACCAGTTCGAGGCCCTCGAGCGCTGGGTGCAGTACCTCGAGGACCTGAAGGGGAAGCGGGAGGTGCCGCGCGCCTACTCGCTCGCCTCGGCGCCCCACGAGCGCTACCTCGCCATCACGGTGAAGGAGGAGCGCTACCAGAGCGGCGTCACGCGGTACCCGCCGCTCCTCTCGCCGATGCTCGTCAAGCGGACGGGGCGGGGGAGCCGGATCGAGATCACCGGGTTCACCGGTCCGTACGTGCTCCCGCCGGACCCGGAGGCGAAGACCGATCACGTCGTCCACGTGGTGGCCGGCTCCGGGGTGGTCCCGAACTGGTCGATCCTGAAGCACGCGCTGCGCGAGCACCCGCGGATCCGGCACACGTTCGTCTACTCGAACAAGACCTGGAGCGACGTCATCTACCGCGACGCGCTCGCCGCGCTCGCGGCGGAGCACCCGGGCCGCCTCCGGGTGGTGCACACGCTCACGCGCGAGCCGGAGCCGGAGCGCCGCGGGGCGAACGTCCGTGCCGGGCGGATCGACGCCGACCTCCTCCGCGCCCTCGTCCCGGACCCGCGCGCCGCCCTCGTCTACGCGTGCGGCCCCGCGGTCGGACCGTTCGAGCGGCTCGCCGCGCGGGAGCGGGGCGAGACGCCGAAGCCCCGGTTCCTCGAGGCCGCGCTCGCGGCGCTCGCCGAGATCGGGGTCCCGCGGGATCGGGTGAAGCACGAGTCGTACGGGTAGGGGTTTCGCGCTACCTTTCCCCCGTGCGCCGCACCCTCAAGGCCTTCCCGACCCTGCTCAAGATCGGCTTCGCCGAGGCGATCGCCTACCGGGCGGAGTTCCTGGTGTGGCTCCTCTCCACCAACATGCCGCTCGTCATGCTCGCGCTCTGGACCGCCGTCGCCCGGGACGCGCCGGTCGGGCGGTTCGGGCAGCGGGACTTCGTCGCCTACTTCCTCGCCGCGCTCGTCGTCCGGCTCATGACCGGCGCGTGGGTCATCTGGGAGCTGAACTTCGAGATCCGCCAGGGGACGCTCGCGTTCCGGCTGCTCCGTCCAGTCCACCCGCTCTTCGCCTACGCCGCCGAGAACGTCGCGGCGATGCCGCTCCGCGCGCTCATCACGCTGCCGGTGGCGGTCGGCGCGCTCCTCGTCGTCGGCGGGGAGCGGGTGACGCACGATCCGCTCCTGATCGCCCTCTTCCCGGTGACGATCGCCGGCGCCTGGCTCATCACCTTCCTCGCCATGGCGATCATCGGCGCGCTCGCGTTCTACCTCGAGCAGGCCGGCGCGGTGTTCGAGGTCTGGCTCGGGCTCTTCGGCGTGTTCTCCGGGTACCTCGTCCCGCTCGAGCTGTTCCCGCGGTGGGTCGAGGCGTTCGCCCGGGCGCTGCCGTTCCGCTACATGCTCGCCTTCCCCGTCGAGATGGTCATCGGGATGACGTCTCGGCCGCGCGCGCTCGCCGAGCTCGGGATCCAGTGGGGGTTCGTGCTCGTGCTCGGCATCGGCGCTCGGGCGGCGTGGCGGCTCGGCATGCGCCGCTTCTCCGCGGTGGGAGGGTAGGCCTCGTGCTCCGCTACCTTCGCCTCCTCGGGGTGCAGATCCGTGCGTCCACGGCGATCGCCGTCCAGTACCGCGTCGAGTTCCTGGTCCGCGCCGGGCTCGCGCTCTTCTGGACCGCCTGGACCCTCGTCCCCATCCTCGTCGTGTACGGCGCGCGCACGTCGGTCGCCGGCTGGAGCTTCGAGGAGGCGCTCGTCGTCGTCGGCTGGTTCACGCTCCTCAAGGGCGTGCTCGAGGGCGCGGTGAACCCGTCGCTCACCACGGTCGTCGAGCACATCCGGAAGGGCACCCTCGACTTCGTCCTGCTCAAGCCCGCCGACGCCCAGTTCCTCGTCTCGACCGCGAAGTTCGAGCCGGCCCGGGTCGTGGACCTCGCCGGCGGGCTGGTCGTGTTCGTCTATGCCTTCCACCGGATGGGGCGCGCGCCGACGGCGCACGGCCTCGCGCTGGCCGTCGTGCTCCTCGCCTGCGCGGTGGCGATCCTCTACTCGCTCTGGATCCTCGTCATCTCCGCGGCGTTCGTCGTCGTGAAGATCGACAACCTCTCGTTCCTGTTCGTGTCGATCTACGACGCGGCCCGCTGGCCTGCGGACGTGTTCCGGGGGGCGCTCCGGATCGTGTTCACCTTCGTGGTCCCGCTCGCGGTGATGACGACGTTCCCCGCGGAGGCGCTGCTCGGCCGCCTCGGCGCGCTCCGCGCCCTGGTCATCGCCGCCGGTGCGCTCGTGTTCGCCGTGCTCTCGCGCGTCGTCTGGCTCCGGTCGATCGCCCGCTACACGAGCGCGAGTAGCTGAGGCGGCGGGCGCCGCGGTCGGCTACATTCGACGTCCCCGATGCTGCGCCTCACCTTCCTCGGCACCTCCGCCGCCCAGCCGACCATCCGCCGGAACCTCTCCGGGCTCGCGGTGCGGCGCGAGCGCGAGCTGTTCCTCGTCGACTGCGGGGAGGGGACGCAGCGCCAGCTCATCACCTTCGGCGCCGGCTTCGACGTGGCCGCGATCTTCTTCACGCACTTCCACGCCGACCACTACCTCGGCGCCATCGGCTTCCTCCGCACCCTCTCGATGCAGGGGCGGACCGCGCCGCTCGACGTGTACGGCCCGCGCGGCGCCCGCCGCGTCCTCGAGACCATGCTGTTCGCGGGCGCCGAGCGGTTCAGCTTCGACGTCCGGATCCACGAGGTGAAGCCGGGGGACCGCATCCGCCGGGACGGCTGCACGCTCGTGCCCTTCGAGACCGATCACCGGGTCCCGTCGTGCGGCTGGACCCTCGAGGAGGACTCTCGCCCCGGGAAGTTCCACCTCGAGAAGGCGGTCGCGCTCGGCGTCCCGAAGGGCCCGCTCTACGGCGCGCTCCAGCGCGGTGAGCCCGTGACGCTCCCCGACGGCCGCGCCGTGCGCCCCGAGGACGTGGTGGACGCGCCGCGCCGCGGGCGGAAGGTGTCGATCACCGGCGACACGCGGCCCTGCGCCGGGACCGCCATCGCGGCCCGCGGCGCCGACGTCCTCGTCCACGAGGCGACGTTCGGCGACGACGAGGCCGCCCGCGCCGTCGAGACGCAGCACTCCACCGCGCGCGAGGCCGGAAGGATCGCGCGCGAGGCGGGCGTCGGCCGGCTCGTGCTCACGCACCTCTCGACGCGGTACGATCACGCCTGGCAGACGCTCGCCGACCAGGCGCGCGAGGAGTGGCCGGGGGCGCTCGACGTGGCGTCCGACGGCTGGGTCCTCGAGGTGCCGCTGCCGGAGTGACCCGCTCGCGCGGGGCCACAGGTATGGCCTCGACGGGCCCCTGGCGGCGGTTACGTTCCGGCCATGATCACGATCCGCAAGGCCGACGAGCGCGGCCACTTCGATCACGGCTGGCTCGACACCCGCCACACCTTCTCCTTCGCCGACTACCACGACGACGCGCACATGGGCTTCCGGGCGCTGCGCGTCATCAACGAGGACCGCGTGACGCCCGGCGAGGGCTTCGGCCGCCACGGCCACCGCGACATGGAGATCCTCTCGTACGTGCTCTCCGGCGCGCTCGCGCACCAGGACTCGACGGGCGGCGGCGGCGTCCTCCGCCCGGGCGAGGTGCAGCGGATGAGCGCCGGCACCGGCGTCATGCACTCGGAGTTCAATGGCTCCAAGGAGGAGCCGGTCCACTTCCTCCAGATCTGGCTCCTCCCGGACCGCGCCGGCCACGCGCCCTCCTACGAGCAGAAGGCGTACCCGGAGGCGGAGCGCCGCGGACGGCTCCGGCTCGTCGCCTCGCCGGACGGCGCGGAGGGCTCGACCACGATCCACCAGGACGCGCGCGTCTACGCGACGCTGCTCGCGCCGGGGGAGGCGGTCACCCTCCCGCTCGCCAGGGGCCGGCACGCGTGGGTCCAGGTGGCGCGCGGCGAGGTCGACCTGAACGGCCGGCTCCTCCGCGCCGGCGACGGCGCCGCGCTCTCGGACGAGCCGGCGGTCGGCCTCGGCGGCAAGGGGAGCGGCGTCGCCGAGGTGCTCGTGTTCGACCTCGCGTGAGGGTGCTTCACGGCGTCGTACCCGTGAACGTACCCGGCTCCTCCGTGCCCGTGACCCGCGTCTCGTGGGCCCGTGGGCCCTGACCCGAGCCCCGCGACCCGCAACGACGAGTCTCCACGGGGAAGGATCACCCGCCGCCGTCCGCGCTCTCGTCCTCCGCGTAGAGCGCGTCGAGCACCGCCGCGTACCGCGCCTCGCACGCCTTTCGCCGGACCTTCAGCGTCGCGGTCAGCTCCCCGTCCGCGACGCCGAGGTCCCGCGGGAGGATCGCGAACCGCTTGATGGTCGCGTACCGCGGCAGCTGCGCGTTCACCGCGTCCACCGTCTCCTGGATCCGCCGCCGCACCTCGGGCGACTCGCCCGGCACCGGCCCGAGCGCGATCCCGCGCTCCGCCGCCCAGCGCCGAACCGCGGCGTCGTCGAGCGACACGAGCGCCGTCACGAACTTCCGCCGGTCGCCGTGCACCACCACCTGGGACACGAGCGGATCGCCCTTCAGCTCGCGCTCGAGCTGCTGCGGCGCGATCTTCTTCCCGCCCGCGGTGACGATGAGGTCCTTCTTCCGATCGGTGATCCGGAGGGAGCCGTCCGGCTCGAGCGTGCCGATGTCGCCGGTGTGGAGCCACCCGTCGGGCTCCAGCACCTCGGCGGTCGCCGTCGGATCCTCCCAGTACCCGCGCATCACGCCCGGGCTCCGGAGCAGCACCTCGCCGTCGTCGGCGATGCGCACCTCGGTCCCGGGGACGGGCGGGCCCACCGTGCCGTGCCGGACCTCGCCGGGCCGGTTCACGCACGACGCGGCGGAGGCCTCGGTCATCCCGTAGCCCTGGACGATCGGGACGCCGATCGCCTCGTAGAACCGGCTGATCCGCGGCGAGAGCGGGGCCGACCCGGAGAGGAGCAGCCGGAGCCGGCCGCCGAGGCGCGCCTGCACCATCCGCCCGACCCTCGGGAGGACCACGCGGCGCGCGAGGACGAGCCCGAGGCTGCGGTAGGGCTCGCCGCGCTCCGCCGCGGCGGCCCAGGCATCGAACGCCGCGAGCGCCGTCCGGAACAGCCGCCCCTGCAGCCCGGGCGCGGCGACGCCCTTCGAGACCACGCCGGCGAAGATCTTCTCGTACACGCGGGGCGGCCCCGGGATGTACGTCGGGCGGACCTCCGCCGCGTCGTCGGCGATCCGGTCCATCGTGCCGGTGAGGGCGATCCGGCCCCCGACGTGGACCCACGCGTACTCGCAGAGCTTCCCGAACGCGTGCGCGAGGGGGAGGAACACGAGGGCGAGATCGTCCCCCCGCATGACCGCGACGTCCTCCGCCTTTGCCGCCGCGTAGAGCCAGTTTCCGTGCGTGAGCATCACGCCCTTCGGCGTCCCGGTCGTGCCGGAGGTGAACAGGAGGCACGCGAGGTCGTCCGGGGCGAGCGCCGCGGCGCGCTCGATGTTCCGGCGTGGCTCGGCCTGCCGGGCCGCGCGCCCGATCGCCTCCACCTGCGCGACCGTGCGCTCGCCGGAGCCGGCGCGCGGCGCGAGGCGCACGACGCCCTCGAGCGCCGGCAGCGCGCCGCGGATCTCCGCGAGCTTCGCGGCGTGCTCGTCGCGATCGCAGAGGGCGAGCCGCGCTCCGGTCCGGCCGAGCAGGTCGCGGCACTCCGCGGCGGTGGTCGAAGGGTAGATCGGCACCGACACGGCGCCGGCGGCCAGGATCCCGAGGTCGGCCACCACGCCGTCGAGCGTCGTGTCCGAGATCACCGCGACGCGATCGCCGCGCTCGAGACCGAGCGCGCCGAGGCCGGCCGCGAGGTCGCGCACGCGCGCCGCGATCTCGCTCCACGTGACCGTGCGCCACTCGCCGGCGAGGCGGTGGAACGCCGCGACCTCGGCGCCGCTCGCGGCGGCGCGCGCCTCGAGCAGCGCCGGGAGGCTCCGGGCCTCCGCCGCGACGCCGCGCGCGGCCGCGGCCTGCTTCGCGCCCTGAGGGCCTCCCGGGCGCGCCGCGGGCGCCACCGGGCGCGGGACGGAGCCGGGCTCGGGACCGATCATGCGCGCCTCCTCGTTCGCTCGGATCGTGTCCCGGCGCGGGCCGGGGGGCACGCGCCGCGAAGGGTGCCGGATGGGCCGCGCCGCACCCCATCGAGCCGAGCGCGAGCGCGGACGGCCGCGCACAGCCACCGCGAGCCGCGCCGCGCATCGAACCCTGGAGACGCCCCGGACAAGGAGGAGGACGACATGCAGACCCACGTCATCGTCGGAGGAGGCATGACCGGACACGCCGCCGCGGCCGCGATCCGGGAGAAGGATCCCGGGGCGCGCGTCGTCGTCCTCGGCGCCGAGCCGGAGGCACCGTACGCGCGGCCGCCGCTCACGAAGGGGCTCTGGCTCGGGAAGGAGGAGTCGAGCGTCCTGCTCGCGCCGGTCGACGTCGACTGGCTCGCCGGCCGGCGCGCCGTCTCGGTCGACACCGCCCGCCACGAGGTGACGGACGACCAGGGTGGCGTCCACCGCTACGACCGGCTCCTCCTCGCGACCGGCGGGCGCCCGCGTCGCCTGCCGTTCGGCGGCGACCGGGTGATCTACTACCGGACCCTCGCGGACTACCGGCGGCTCCGCGGCGTCGCGGGGAAGCGCGTGGCGGTCATCGGGGGCGGCTTCATCGGGTCCGAGATCGCGGCCTCGCTCGCGCAGAACGGGAAGGAGGTCACGATGGTCTTCCCCGATGCGCGGATCGGCGCCCGGGTCTACCCCGCCGGCCTCGGCGACTTCCTGATGCGGACCTACGAGGACCGCTGCGTGCGGGTCCTCGCCGGCGAGCAGGTGACCGGGATCGAGGCGCGCGGCGACGAGACCGCGGTCCTCACCGGGACCGGCCAGCAAATCGTCGCGGACGCGGTGGTCGCGGGGATCGGCATCGTCCCCGAGACGACGCTCGCGGAGGCGGCCGGGATCCGCTGCTCGGACGGGATCGAGGTCGACGCGCGCCTCGAGACGAGCGCGCCGGACGTCTTCGCGGCGGGCGACGTCGCCCGGTTCCCGTCCCCCGCGCTCGGGCGGTCGATCCGGGTCGAGCACGAGGACGCGGCCCTCACGATGGGCGCGGCGGCGGGCCGGATCATGGCCGGCTCGGGCGAGCGCTACGAGCACCTTCCGTTCTTCTACTCGGACATGTTCGACCTCGGGTACGAGGCGGTCGGCGTCCTCGACGCGCGGCTCGAGACGATCGAGTCGTGGAAGACGCCATTCCGCGAGGGCGCGATCTACTACCTCGACGGCGACGCGGTCCGCGGCGTGCTGCTCTGGGGCATGTTCGGGCACGTCGACGCGGCGCGGGCGCTCATCGAGGGCCGGCGCGCGGTCCCTCGTGCGGAGCTGGTCCACGCGATCGAGTAGGGGGCGGGGCGTGCGCGAGCGTGATCCTCGCGGTCGGGGGCGGGGTCGGGGTCGGACAACGGGCCACGGACAACGGGCCACGGGCCACGGGCCACGGGAGGCGGGTCACGGGAACGATTGAGCGGCAACGGTAACGTGAACGGTAACGGAAACGGGCAGCCTGACCGTCGCGCACGCACCGTTACCGTTTCCGTTTCCGTTTCCGTTTCCGGACCCGTTCGCCGTGTCCCGTCTCCCGTGTCCCGTCCCCCGTCCCCCCCGTCCCCCCCGTCCCCCGTCCCCCGTCCTCAAGGCTCCCGCTCCCACGGGCCCCCCGCCCCCCTCGCCGTCCGACGCGCGCCGGGTTAGAACGGCCCCGTGCCGAACGACCCCGCCCACGATCTCGCGGGATGGATCCCCCGCCTCCTCGCCGTCTGGCGCGAGGGGCGCAAGAGCCCCCGCCGCGGGCCGCGCCCGCCGCCGGACGCGCTGCTGCCCGACGAGCTGCGCGAGGTCGGCGCCGCGGTCGCCCGGCTGTCGAAGGGGCTCACGCGCGACCGCGAGCTCGCCGGCGCCCGGTACATGGACGAGGAGCGGCTCCTCGGGGCCTACCTCCTCTTCTACTGGCCGATCTCGTACCTGCAGGCGCGCGGGACGATCTCCGAGCTGCCCCGCCGCCCGCGGGCGGCGCTCGATCTCGGGAGCGGCCCCGGCCCGATGGCCTTCGCCGCGCTCGACGCCGGCGCGGCCGAGGTGATCGCGGCGGACCGGTCCTCGCGCGCCCTCGCCGCGGCCCGCGCCCTCGCCCGCGCCGCCGGCGAGCCGCTCGGGGCGCGGGACTGGAACCCCGCCCGGAAGGCGCCGCTCGAGGGGATCGCGCCCGGGAAGCGATTCGACCTCGTCACGATGGGCCACGTCGTGAACGAGCTGTGGAAGGGACAGGACGAGGACGCCCGCCGCGCGGACCTCCTCGAGGAGGCGCTCCGGCTGCTCGCGCCGGGCGGCTCGCTCCTCGTGGTCGAGCCGGCGCTCAGGGACACCTCCCGCGCCCTCCTCCGCGTCCGCGACCTGCTCGTGGCGCGCGGCCACGCCGTCCGCGCGCCGTGCCTGTTCCGCGGCCCGTGCCCCGCGCTCCTCCGCGAGACCGACTGGTGCCACGCGGAGCGCCCGATCGATCCGCCGCCGCTCGTCGCGCAGATCGGGAAGGCCGCCGGCCTCCGCAAGGAGGCGGTGAAGATGAGCTACCTCGTCCTCGCGGCGCCCGGCGAGGCCTGGGCGCCGCCGCCCGAGGGGCGCGTGTTCCGGATCGTGTCCGAGCCCCTCCCGTCCAAGGGGCGCCTCCGCTACATGGGCTGCGGGCCGGAGGGGCGGATGGGGCTCTCCCTCCAGGAGAAGCACGTCTCGGCCCCGAATCGCGCGTTCGAGCACCTGCTCCGCGGCGACGTCGTGGAGGTGAGCGGAGCGGAGCCGCGCGGGGACGGGATCGCGCTCGGGGAGGCGTCGGTCGTCCGGCTCGTCGCGGGGGCGGGGCGGCCGGTGCCCGCGCCTACGTCACCCCCGCCGCCCGGCGGTTCGACCGGAACAGCTCCGAGAACACCTCCTCCAGCGGCGGATCCTCCACCGTGAGGTCCGCGACGGGCAGCCCGGCGAGGATGCGGGCCACGGCGCCGGACACGTCCTCCGCCGCGACCTGGATCGTGGCCTGGCCCGGCTCGGCCGAGACCACTTGCCCGAAGCGCGCCAGGTCCGCCGCCGACGGGACGACCCCGTTCGCGCTCTCGAAGCGGACCACGATCCGCTTGTCCGGCCGGACCTGGTGCGAGAGCGCGCGCAGGTCGCCGTCGTAGATGAGCCGGCCGCGGTCGATGACGATCACGCGCGGGCAGAGCTGGACGACGTCCTCCATGTAGTGGCTGGTGAGGAGCACCGACGCGCCGTAGCGCTCGTTGTACGAGCGCACGAACCCGCGGACGGTCGCCTGCATCGACACGTCGAGCCCGATGGTCGGCTCGTCGAGGAAGAGCACCTTCGGCCGGTGCAGCAGCGCCGCCGCGAGCTCGCACTTCATCCGCTCGCCGAGCGAGAGCTGCCTCGTGGGCTTCTGGACGACGTCGCCGATCTCGAGGAGCTCGACCAGCTCCTTCAGCGTCTCCTGGAACTGCGCGCGGGGGACGTCGAACACCGCGCGGTTCAGCTCGAAGGTGTCTGCGGGGGGCAGGTCCCAGAGGAGCTGCTGCTTCTGGCCCATGACGAGGGTGATCGTCCGGAGGAAGGCGGCCTCGCGCCTGCGCGGCACGAAGCCGGCGACCGTGACGTCACCCGACGTCGGGTGGAGCAGCCCCGCGAGCATCTTGAGCGTCGTGGTCTTCCCGGCGCCGTTCGGGCCCAGGAAGCCGACCCGCTCGCCTTCACCGACGGAGAAATCGATGGCGTCGACGGCCTTGACCGTCTCGTACGTGCGGCTGAAGAGCGCGCGGACGGCGGCGGCGAGCCCGGGCGGGCGGCGGTGGACCTGGTAGTGCTTGGTGAGGCCGCGGACCTGGATCACGGGGGCGGATATTGCGGCCGCGCCCTGCCCGGGGCAACCCCGGCGTGCAGGCGCACGCGTTACGATGCGTTCATGGCCCAGAAGAAGCGCCCGGTGACCAAGAGCGGCCGGCCGCGCGCCCGCAAGGGTGTGAAGCTGAAGCCGACGGAGCTCACGCCCCAGCAGCTCGCGCTGTCGGAGCGTCCGCCCGAGCTGGACGCGCTCGCGCACGCGGTCGAGGCGGACGGCGGCGCTGTGCTCGCCGCCTACCGCGAGCCGCTCGGCGGCCACCCGCTGCTGTTCGTGGCGCTGCCGACCGACAAGGTCGACCGGACGCCGTTCCAGCGCGACGTCTCCGACGCGCACGTGAGGAAGCTCACGCTCGCGATGGACAAGACGAAGCGCTACCTCGATCCCATCGTGGCGGTCCGGGAGGGCGACCGGTACATGACGCCGAACGGCGGCCACCGGCTCACCGCGCTCCAGGAGCTCGGCGCGAAGAGCGTGCTCGCGCTGCTCGTCCCCGAGCGCGAGGTCGCCTACCAGATCCTCGCGCTCAACATCGAGAAGGCGCACAACCTCCGCGAGAAGGCCCTCGAGGTCGTCCGGATGTACCGCGATCTCGCCGGCTCGCTCGACCCGAAGGAGAGCGAGATGGCCCTCGAGTTCGAGGAGCCCGCGCTCGTGACGCTCGGGTTCGCGTACGAGGCGCGCCCGCGCCTCTCGGGCGGCGCGTACGCGCCGATCCTCCGCAAGGTGGACGCGTACGAGGAGCGGAAGCTCTCGGCCGCGCTCCCGGAGCGCGAGCGCCGCGCCCAGGTCGTGCTCGCCTTCGACGACGCGGTCTCCGAGGCGGTGGCGCGGCTCAAGGAGAAGGGCTTCGACTCGCCCTACCTGAAGGCGTTCGTGGTCGCGCGGGTGAACCCGCTGCGGTTCATGAAGGGCGGCGCGCCGCCGTTCGACGAGCTGTTCGCGACGATGACGAAGCGCGCCCGCGGCATGGACCCCGGCAAGATCCGGAGCGAGGACGTGGCGCGGAGCGGCGGGGCGGCGGCGGAGGCGGAGTAGGAAGGCGACCCGCTCACCCCGGGATCGCGACCGTGACCGCCGTCGCGTCGGCGGTGGTCGTGAACGCGCGCAGCCCGTGCGACGCGGGGCCGCGCACGAGCGTGCCGTCGGGCAGATAGGTCGAGCCGTGGCACGGGCAGATCATCTCGTTCACGTCGGAGTGATACGCCACCGTACAGCCGAGGTGAGCGCACACGGAGTCGAGCGCCGCGTGGCCGCCGGCGGGGAGCGCGATCACCGTGATGGGCCGGCCGTAGCCCTGCGGCCGCCCGGTGACCGTGCCGCCCGGGCTCGCGAGCGCGGGGAAGTCCGCCAGCGGGAAGACGACCGTCCCGTTCACGAGGGCGGGGAACCCCGGATCGCCCGCGGTGAGGTCCACGACCACCGCGTCCCGGGTCACGTCGAGCGTCGCCTCGTAGGTCGCGAGGGCGCCGCGCGCGGGCGGGTGGTGGACCGAGCCGTCGAGGCCGAACCGCGAGCCGTGGCACGGGCAGACGATCTCGGTGTCCTCGAACCCCAGCGGGCAGCCCAGGTGCGTGCAGATCGCCGTGGTCGACGCGTAGGAGCCGACGGTCGGCACGTGCACGACGAGCACCGGCCCGGCGCCCTGCGGCCGCGCGATGATCGCGCCGCCCTCCGCGCGGAGCTGCGGCGCCGTCGCGAGCGGGATCGTGATCTTCCCGTCCACCGGCGCCGGGACGTCCACGGACGGCGCCGGCCCGATGTCCGGCGCGCAGCCGGGGAGGGCCGCCGAGACGGCGGCGGCGCCGGTCGCCGCGGCGGCGCGGAACAGGAGCTGCCGGCGCGAGAGCGTCATCGCTCCTCCTGGAGCAGGAGCTTCGCGGAGACGACGACGCGATCCTCGATCTTCACGAAGAGAAGGGAGGGCCGCTCGACGCCGTAGGCCTCGAGGCTCAGCGGGAAGCTCGCGTCGACGGTCCCCCGCCCGTCGGGCTCGAGGCGCACCTTCACCGGGACCTCCACCGGGTGCGTCTGCCCGTGGAAGGTGACCTCGCCCCGGAGCACGAGGTCGAGCGTCGCCGGCGACGACGCGAGCTGCACACCCGAGCCGACCGCCTTGAGCTCGACGTACGGGTACCGCGCGGTCTCGGTCACCTCGCGCATGTGCGCGTCGCGGTTCCCGTTCCCCGAGTCGAACGAGTCGACGCGCGCGCGCACCATCACCTGCACGCCGCCGTCCGGGAGCACCCGCGCCTTCCCCTCGACCGCGTGCGTGACCGCGTTCACCTCGTGGAGCTTGTGGACGACGCGGTAGCCGAGCGTGCTCCCCGGCGCCACGTCGTAGGTGCGCGGCGCGTCGGCGGCCGGCGCGATGACGGGCGCGAGGGCGAGGGCGAGGGCGGCGAGGCGGGCGAGGGCGGTCATGGCGCGCACCTTCATCAGGGGAAGAACAGGACCACCGCGCCGACGGTCATCGCGCCGAAGGTCGTGTACCCGACGATCTGGTGCGCCGTCGCGATGTCCCGCTCGCGGAGGGAGCCCGCCTCGTGTCGCGCCCAGACGCCGAGCGCGATCTGGGCGACCATGCCCACGGTGGCGAGGGCCATCGACGCCTTGTGCAGCGTGGCGGTGTCGAGCTGGATCTTCTTCGGGTAGGGCACCGGCGCGAGCACGGCGAGGAGCCCAGCGGTCGCGAACAGCGCCGTCGTGCCGTAGGCGAGCCCGGTGTGCCACGCGTGGTACTTGCCGGTGTCGCCGCCGCCGCGGAAGCGGTCGTTGAAGTCGAGCTGCCCGACGATCGTGGTCGCGGCGAGCGCGGTCCAGGTCGCGATCCCCATGCCCTGGTGCAGCGTGAGCATCGTCCGGCGCCGCGCGACCTCGCGCTCGATCCGCGCGCTCGCCTCCGTGTCCGGCTTCTTCGTCGGCGGGAGCAGCTCGAAGTCGAGGGAAGGCGACAGGTCCGGCTTCCGGGGAGCGGCCGCCTCGCCCGGCTTCGCGGGCTTCGGCTCGCTCGCGCCGGGCTGCTCGGGCTTCGACGCGCCCGGGCCGGCCTCCGCCGAGCCGCTCGCGGGCGGTGTGTCTCCCGCATCCGCCGCGAGCGCGGGCGACGAGGACAGGACGAGCACGAGCACGATGGCGCGCAGCACGAGGCCTCCTCCGGCGCGCGACGGAAGGAAGCGCGCGCCGGTTCCGGTTCCTTCTCGGAACTGAGACACGCGGCAGACGGATCCGGGGGTCAATCCTGTTGGGGCGCCCGCGGGGGCCAACCCCGGGCGTGCGAGGCGGCCGGGTTCCGGCGCGAGGACGTCAGCGGGCCTGCTTCGCCTGCTTCGCCTCGCTCCGGGCGAGGACGAGTCGCCGCTCCAGCTCGCCGCCGATGCTGGCGAGCGTCGCCTCGTCGACGTGGCCCTCGGCGTACGGGAACAGCTCCCGCTCCTCCCACCGGACGTGCTGCTCGAGCAGCTCGGCGAACGCGTGCAGCGAGGACCGGACGTCCGGCCCTCGCCCGCCCTTGGCGGAGCCGATGAGCCGCGTCATCTCCGCGTGCTCGGTCGTCAGCCGCCGCATGTCGCCCTGCGTGAGCCAGCGCCCGAGCAGCTCTTCCTCGGCCCGGGTGTGGGGCCGGAAGACCTGCTCCTCGAAGCGCTTCGCGAGGGCGAGGAGCCCGGGAAGGTCCTTCGGAGCGCCCGCGCTGTCCGCGTGGCCGGCGAGCCCCATCTTGAGCTGGAAAGCCACGAGCAGCGCCTGGTGGTGCTCGCTGGAGAGCGGCTTCAGCTGCCGGGAGCGCTTCATCCCTCGGATCGTCGCCGGAACCTCCCTGTCGCGCAAGGGGACGCCCGTTCGCTCGGGTTCACGGCGCTCGCTCCCGCGGCCCCACATCGGTCCGGCACTTCGCGGCGGTTGACGCTCCGCGCCATGGTAACTAAATGAGATCGCGTCACCGACCGATTCCCGAGTCAACGGAGAGACACCCATGGGCACGAACGGAACGCTCCCTCCCGGCCGCCGGGCCGCGGTCATCACCGGCCTCCGCACGCCGTTCGTGAAGGCCGGGACCGACTTCAACGACCTCTCCGCCACCGACCTCGGCGCGCTCGTGGTGAACGAGCTCGTCGCGAGGAGCGGCATCTCCCCGAAGGAGTTCGACTCGGTCGTGTTCGGCCAGGTGATCCCGTCGCCGACCGTCACGCTCATCGGGCGCGAGATGGTGCTCCGCACCCAGCTCCCGCGGAGCGTGCAGGCCCACACGGTGGCGCGCGCCTGCGCGACGTCGATCCAGGCCACGACCGACGCCGCCGCCCAGATCGCGCTCGGCCACTCCGACTGCGCCATCGCCGGCGGCGCGGAGTCCATCTCCGACGCGCCGATCTTCGCGTCGCGGACCCTCGCGCAGACGCTCGTCGAGGTCTCGCGGGCGCGGACCGTGGCGGACCGCGTCCGGATCCTGGCGCGGCTCCGCCCGAAGGACTTCACCCCGAACCCGCCCGCGCTGAAGGAGCCGACCACCGGGCTCACCATGGGCGAGAGCGCCGAGCGGATGGCGCAGGTGAACGGGATCTCCCGCGAGGCGCAGGATCGGGTGGCCTACGAGAGCCACCGCCGGGCGGCGCTCGCCTGGGAGACCGGGAAGCTCGACGGCGAGGTGATGCACGTCCCGGTGCCGCCGCGGTTCGAGCGCGTGGTCTCGAGGGACAACATCGTCCGCAAGGACACGACCCTCGAGGCGCTCGCGCAGCTCCGGCCCGTGTTCGACCGGAGGTACGGCACCATCACCGCCGGCAACGCGTCGCCCCTCACCGACGGCGCCGCCGCCCTCATCGTCATGAGCGAGGAGAAGGCGCGCGCGCTCGGCCTCCGGCCGCTCGGGTACGTGAAGGCGTACGCCTACGCGGCGCTCGACCCGCGCGACCAGCTCCTCCAGGGACCCGCCTACGCGGCGCCCGTCGCCCTCGACCGCGCCGGGCTCCAGCTGTCGGACATGGATCTGGTCGACATGCACGAGGCCTTCGCCGCCCAGGTGCTCTCGAACCTGAAGGCGTTCGCGTCGAAGGACTTCGCCGAGAAGGAGCTCGGGCGTTCCCGGCCCCTCGGCGAGATCGACCCGGCGAAGCTGAACGTGAACGGCGGCTCCATCGCGCTCGGCCACCCCTTCGCCGCGACCGGCGCGCGGATGATCCTGCAGACGCTCCGGGAGCTGGAGCGGCGGCAGGGCCAGCACGCGCTGCTCACGGTCTGCGCGGCGGGCGGGCTCGGCGCGGCGCTCGTCCTCGAGCGGGAGTGACGTCCCCGATCCCTTCCGCCCGGCGCGCGAGCCGCGCCGGGCCCCAGACACCCCGGAGGTATCCATGATGTCGGCAGAGGCGGTGGCGTCCATGCAGGCCCCCCGGCACTTCCGCGTCGAGATCGCGGACGGCGTCGCGACGCTGCTCGTCGACGATCCCGGCGAGAAGGTGAACACGATCCACCCGGCGCTGATGGAGGAGTTCGTCGCGCTCGTGGACCGCCTGGAGAAGGACGACGCGGTGCGGGCGATCGTCCTCGCGAGCGGCAAGGCGGACGGGTTCGTCGCCGGCGCCAGGATCGAGCTCATGCAGACGGTGAAGGACGCCGCCTCGGCGCAGCGGCTCGCCCGCGACGGCCAGGCGGTGTTCGATCGCCTGGAGCGGCTGCGGAAGCCGGTCGTCGTCGCGATCCACGGCGCCTGCCTCGGCGGCGGCCTCGAGTGGGCCCTCGCGTGCCACTACCGGATCGCCGCGGACCACCCGCGGACCAGCCTGGGCCTCGTGGAGGTGCAGATCGGCCTCATCCCCGGCGGCGGGGGCACGCAGCGGCTGCCGCGCCTCGTCGGGATCCAGGCCGCCCTCGACCTCATCCTCGCGGGCAAGACCGTCAAGGCGCGGAAGGCGCTGAAGCTCGGCCTCGTCGACGAGGCCGTCCCTCCCGCGATCCTGCTCGACGTCGCCCGCGACCGGGCCCGCGCGCTCGCCTCCGGGAAGCTGCGGCGGGAGCGGCGGCCCGCGAGGAAGGGCGCCGTCGAGAGCGTCACCCGCCTCGCCCTCGAGGAGAACGCCCTCGGGCGCCAGGTCCTGTTCCGGCAGGCGCGCAGGACGGTCCTCGCGAAGACGAAGGGGCACTACCCCGCGCCGCTCCGCGCCATCGACGCCATCGAGCACGGGTACCAGAAGGGCTTCGCGAAGGGGCTGGAGAAGGAGGCGGAGCTCTTCGGCCAGCTCGCCGTCTCGGACGTCGCGCGCCGGCTCATGGAGATCTTCTTCGCGACGACCGCGCTCAAGAAGGACAGCGGCGTCGACGACCCCGCCGTGAAGCCGCGGAAGGTGGAGCGGGTGGGCGTCCTCGGCGGCGGGCTCATGGGCAGCGGCATCGCCTACGTGACCGTCAACGCGGGGCTCCCGGTGCGGATCCGCGAGCGCGACGACGCGGCGGCGGCGAAGGGGCTGTCCGCGGTCGGCTCGATCCTCGACGATCGCGTGAAGAAGCGCTCGATCGACAGGCTCGAGCGGCTCGAGAAGCTGCGGCTCCTCACCGCCACCACCGACTGGAGCGGCTTCGCCGAGGTGGATCTCCTCATCGAGGCGGTCTTCGAGGACCTCGCGCTGAAGCAGGAGATGGTCCGCGCCTTCGAGGCGGTGAACCCGCGCGGCATCTTCGCGTCCAACACCTCGTCCATCCCGATCACGAAGATCGCCGAGGCCTCGGCGCACCCGGAGACCGTCCTCGGGATGCACTACTTCTCCCCGGTCAACAAGATGCCGCTCCTCGAGGTGATCGTCACCGGGAAGACCTCGCCCGAGGCGACCGCGACCGCGGTCGCGATCGGCAAGAAGCAGGGGAAGACGGTGATCGTCGTCCGCGACGGCCCCGGCTTCTACACGAGCCGCATCCTCGCGCCGTACATGAACGAGGCGGCGCAGCTCCTCGTCGAGGGCGCGTCGATCGAGGACCTCGACCACGCGCTCGTCGAGTTCGGGTTCCCGGTCGGCCCCATCACGCTGCTCGACGAGGTGGGCATCGACGTCGGCGACAAGGTCGGGAAGATCCTGCACGGCGCGTTCGGCGCGCGGATGGCGCCACCGGCGTCGCTCCACGACGTCGTCGCGGCGGGCCGGCTCGGCCGGAAGAACAGGAAGGGCTTCTACACCTACGACGGCAAGGAGAAGCGGGTCGACGAGACCGTCTACGACCTCCTGCCGGGCGGGCGGAGCCGGAAGCGCTTCGCGCCGGAGGACATCCAGGAGCGCGTGGTGCTCCAGATGGTGAACGAGGCGATCCTCTGCCTCGGCGAGGGCATCCTCCGGAGCGCGCGCGACGGCGACGTCGGCGCCGTGTTCGGGCTCGGGTTCCCGCCGTTCCGCGGCGGACCGTTCCGCTGGGCGGACGCGGTCGGCACGCGGAAGCTGCTCGACAAGCTCGAGACGCTCCGGACGCGCCACGGCGAGCGGTTCGCGCCGGCACCGCTGCTCGTCGAGCGCGGGGCGGCCGGCACGCCGTTCCATCGCTGAGCGGTCGCCGGAAGGCGTCGGAGCGGGTCGGCGCGGACTTGCGGCAGCCGGCCGCAGTCCGCCCGCGCCGTCTGATGACCTCGGGTGATCCCGCGGTGGGTGCTTTCGCGCGCCCGAACGAGCACGTCAGCACCGAGGTGCACGGCGCGAAGTCGCGCGTCTTGTCGCCGCGTTAGCGGCCCCCGGCGCTGCGGCTCGGGGGCGCGATGAGACACGGTCGGTGAAGCTGACCCGTCCGGCTGCGGATGAAGTCGAGGACGCTCGAAACCGCAAAGCCTGCGCGCGGTTCGTTAACCTGAACCCGCGGCGCTGCGGCAGCTTGACGCATAGTCATCGAAACCATCGGTCAATCAATGAGTTAACGGCCTGATACCGCGCCCCCGGAGAACATTGGCGCGTGGCAGGAATTGCGCACGCCCAACCCCGCGAGATGACGAGAAAATCCCCGATCCGCGGCGTGTATCTTGACGCACCCGAACAGGACTCCTTTTATGCGCCAAGTCAGGCAGTTAGCGGTTTCGCTGCATAACAATTGCCGGAGATCAATCGATAATGCACACCTCTTTGAAGAAGGCGGGAACGCTCCTGCTCGCCGGCGCTCTCGCGCTCGCCGGCTGCCAGGGCGAGAAGGGCCCGGAGGGCATGCCGGGCGCCACCGGTCCTGCCGGCACCGACGGCACGAACGGCACGAACGGCACGAACGGCACCGACGGCACCAACGGCACCAACGGCATGAACGGCGTCAGCGGCAAGCTGTCGCTCACGATCGACAGCGTCGTGACCGCGCCGGTCAACGGCACGAACACCTCGACGCTGACCTTCACGATCCGGCCGGCCGCGGCGGTCTGCCCGGGCGGGACCTGCGTCGACAACCTGAGCATCCTCCCGCAGAAGACCTTCTACGCCCAGCAGTACGACGCGGCGACGAACACCTTCCCGACGAACAGGAACTTCAGCTTCGGCGGGATCCACTTCAAGGCGATCACGGCCGACGGCAACGGCGCCCAGTACACCGCCACGAAGGCGAGCCCGTCCTTCGCCCCCGAGACCTCGACGAGCGCGTTCGTGTACGCGTACATCACGAACGCGGCCGCGGTGCCGGCGCCGACGACCGGCCACTACATGCTGCCCAGCCAGGTGTCGAGCACGGCGAAGGTGTACGGCACGATCGCCTACACCTCCAAGGCCGTCGTGTCCGGCTGCGAGAAGTGCCACGGCGCGCCGTACTCGAAGCACGGCTACCGCCAGGCGAAGGTCGCCGGCCTGCCGGACTTCGCGTCCTGCAAGGCCTGCCACACGGATCAGCGCGCCGGCTCCGACGCCAACTGGTACATGATTGCCGATGACCCGGCGAACTACGCCGCGTCGCTCGATTCCAAGGGCGCGCTCGACGCCACCCACGCCGCGAAGTACGCCTACACGGCGAACATCATGAACGACGTGCACAACTCGCACGCGTTCGAGTTCAACTACCCGCAGTCGATCTCGAACTGCGTGACCTGCCACGCGGGCCAGCTCCAGAACATCCTCACCGACGCGAACTTCAAGCCGACGGTGTGCAAGAGCTGCCACGCGGTCACCGGCCCGACGGGCGGCGTCGAGGCCGGCCGCGCCCCGGCGATGAAGACGATCTGGGCCAACAAGGGCGTCGCTAGCTTCCACACGATGGACCTGTACGCGGCGACCGCCGGCGGCGTCGACGTGGACCCCGCCATGTGCAACAAGTGCCACAAGGGCGACGGCTCGTCGGGCAAGACGTTCGCGCAGATCCACGGCGGCTTCTCGAAGAGGATCTACTCCGCCGAGAACGCGCGGTACGCGGACACGCTCAAGGTGACGGTCGGCACGACCTCCTTCGACGCCACCGCCAACACGCTCACCGTCAACTTCAGCATCGCCGGCACCGCCGCCAACGCGCTCGTCAAGCCGACGATCGTGGTGAGCCTCTACGGCTACGACTCGAAGGACTTCGTGGTCAGCGGCCACGGCAGCGTGGCGACCGGCCTGCCCGGCGCTGGCACGAGCCTCCTCGAGTACACCGATGGCGCGACTCAGCGCGGCAACGCGGCGCTGTCGTCGAACAGCCCCCGCCTGACGCTCAATCCGGCTGCGACGACCGCCGGCGTCACCCAGTGGACGGCGACGGCCATCCTGGCGAACGACGCCACCAACAACATCAACTGGGGCGACCTGATCGCCAACAAGACGGTCAAGCGGGTCCAGGTGAACATCCTCCCGGCGATCGGCCTCGATCAGACCAAGAAGGTCGACGACAACGAGTACCTCACGGACACGAGCGGCGCGGTCACGGGCCCGAACCCGGCCTACAACCCGTCCATCGGGGTCACCGGCGCTTCCGTGGCGATCGACCTCGCCACCGGCGCGGTCATTCCCGCCGCCGCCGGGACGGCGATCGTCGACACGGCGAAGTGCAACGCCTGCCATGACGAGCTCGGGATGACGTTCCACGGCCCGAACTACGGCAGCGCGGGCGTCGTCGCCTGCCGCGTCTGCCACTTCGTCGGCGCCGGGGCGTCTCACCTCGAGATGCAGTCCCGGTCCATCGACTCCTACGTCCACGCGATCCACTCGATGCAGGCGTTCGACATCAAGAGCATCGACCTCACGGATCCGGTCGCCCTGCTCCGCTACAGCGACAAGGTGGAGGGCAACTACCCGAACTTCGCCGGGACCCTGAACTGCGACTCGTGCCACAACGCGGGCACGTACGAGGTTCCGGACCAGGCGAAGTCGCTCCCGGGCCTCCTCTCGGCGGCCTCGACGTTCAAGGCCGGGACGCGGACCATCGGCACCGTGCCGGCGCAGATCTCCGGTCCGGCCGAGCGCGCCTGCGGCGGCTGCCACCGGGCGCAGTTCATCAACGAGGACGACGCTCCGTCGCTCGCCGCGTTCTACGCGCACACGACCGCGAACGGCACGTCCGTGGCCGATACGAGCGCGACGTCGCTCACCAACGTGACCGCGTACGTCCTGGGCCAGATCGGCGTCATCGCGCCGACCGCGGCGATCACCGGCGCCCAGGTCGAGAGCTGCGTGGTGTGCCACCCGACGGCTGGCGCGGACCACCAGAACCTGTTCAACACCTGGAAGAACGGCCTCTAGTCGAGACCGGCGAGGTGGGCTCCGGCCCACCTCGCGGTTGAACAGCTGAGCAACACGAGGCGGGGCGAGCAGCGATGCTCGCCCCGCTTCCTTTTTCCGCTCGCTGGGCGCTCCGGCGGCCCGCGCTTTCCTCAGCTCGCCGGAGGAGCGGCGCCAGCGCGGGGCGGATCTCTGCTGCGCAATGTGGACTTGACGAGACCGCAATCGAGCGCGGCGTCATTTCAGGGTGCGGCCGTCTGTCACGGGGCCGCGGGACGCGCGCGGCAAAGGTGGCGCGAGCCTTCTCGCGCGATCCCAGAATCGGTCCGTGATGTCGGCATGTTACGCAGTTCGCCGCGAGCTCGCGCGCCGGCCATGCTGTGTCACCGATCGTGAATAACTATCGGACCCAAGCGCAAGATTGCGCCGCAAACATTGCGGGCCCATAGCAACCGACGGTACGGCCTCCGCGGACCCTGGGCGCGTGGTCAAAAATTCCCCTGTGCGCACGCGCACATTTCCATGCGATCTGGGTGAAATCGCGCATGCGCGAAAGCTGCAGTAATTGCGCGCTCCGGAAATGCGCGAAAATTCTGGGGAAAAGAACAATTGTCGCGGGGCGTATTGACCCCAGGGCAACCCCTCCTTCTTATGCGCAGAGCCGCGAACCGACCGACGGTCGCGCACCCACATTGTCGGAGATCACGAAAACGATGAAATCGTTCAAGAACGCTGGAACGCTGCTGCTCGCCGGCGCGCTCGCGCTCGCGGGCTGCTCTGGTTCGACCGGCCCCGCGGGCGCCACGGGCGGCACGGGCCCGACGGGCCCCTCCGGCCCGCAGGGCGATACCGGCCCCACGGGCGGCACCGGCCCGACGGGTCCGACGGGTCCGACGGGTCCCACCGGTCCGTCCGGCACGCCCGGCATCGGCCAGAGCTCGGGCCTCAACATCGTCGTCACGAGCGCCCCCACCGCGGACGCGAGCGGGAAGATCTCCGTCCGCTTCACGATCAAGGACGACCGCGGCTACGGCCTCGACACCGCCGGCGTGTACTCGCTCGGCACGATCTCGCCGTCCTTCTCGCTCGCGTACTTCACGAAGGACGCGGCCGGGAACGTCCTCCCGTACAAGGTCCTCACGCAGAGCGGTACGCCGGCGCAGCCGACCGCCTTCTCCCCGCTGCGGACGCCGCTGAACCCGACCGCGAACGGCACGCTCGTCGCGAACGGCGCGGGTGACTACACGTACACGTTCCCGGCGACCGTCGCGTTCGACGCGACGCAGGGCACGTCGACGCACACCCTCTGGATCCAGGCGCAGCGCCAGACCGACTCGACGGACCTCCGCACGCGGAAGACCGTCAACGTCGAGTACAACTTCATCCCCTCCGGCAACGGCACGCCCTCGCGGCGCCAGGTCGTCAACACCGCGGGCTGCTCGAAGTGCCACGACGGCTTCGCCGCCGGGACCTTCCACGGCGGCGGCCGCATCAACGGCAACTACTGCGGCATCTGCCACAACCCCGACCGGACGAGCAACCCGGCGGCCGAGGCCTCGGTGTTCGTGCACCGGATCCACTTCAGCGAGGAGCTCCTGTCCGTCACGACCGGGACGATGACGACCGGCTACCAGGGCCCGACGGCCTGCGGGGACGGCGTCGGAACCCACGCCGCGATCTGCACCTGCACGCCCGCCGCTCCCTGCCAGCCGAACGCGTTCCACGGCATCAGCGATGTGACCTACCCGCAGGACATCCGCAACTGCGCCCAGTGCCACGACGACAGCGCGGCCCAGGGCGCGCAGTGGAAGACCCGGCCGAACCGCCAGGCCTGCGGCTCCTGCCATGACGTGGTGAGCTTCACCAGCACGACGCTCCCGTCCTGCAACCTCGACCGGACGGTCCCCTGCGCGCACAGCGGCGGCGTCCGGACGGACGACTCGCTGTGCACCCTGTGCCACCAGCCGGCGGCCATCGCCGGCTACCACGTGCCCGTCGCGCCGGTCGATCCGAACAACATCCTGAGCGGCGGCACGAACGCCAACACCAACGCGGCTGCTCTCGCCGCGGCGGGTGCGGTGCCGGCCGGCGCCACCAAGATCACCTACGAGATCGGCTCGGTCGCCGCGGTCGCCGACGCGGGCAGCGTGCTCCGCCCGACGATCACGTTCCGCTTCCTCAAGGACGGGACGCCGGCGCCGATGGACATGGTCTGTGGCCCGGCGACGGTCGCCGGCGAGATCTTCAACAACTTCGTGGGCTCGCCGAGCGTCTACTTCGTCTGGGCCCAGCCGCAGGACGGCATCGCCGCCCCGGCCGACTTCAACGCCTCCGCCAGCGCCTACGTGAAGCGCGTCTGCAACGGCTCGGCGGCCGCCAGCACGACGATCACGGGCCCCGACGCGAACCAGTTCTACACGGTGACCATCACGAACGTGGTCATCCCCGCCTCGGCGACGATGCTCACCGGCGGCGTCGGCTACACCTACGGCCTGAACGCTGATCCGACGAAGGACACGGCGCCGCTCACCCAGACCAACGTGCCGGGCTACGCGTACAGCGCCACCACCCGCGTGGGCGGCCTCATCGTCGCCGCTCCGGACGTGAAGAAGACCGCCACCGGCTACGCCGCTCGCCGCGACATCGTGGCGACCGACAACTGCAACGCGTGCCACGCGCAGCTCGGCGCGGCCCCGACGTTCCACGCCGGTCAGCGCAACGACAGCCCGTCGTGCTCGTGGTGCCACACGCCGAACCGGACCAGCAGCGCGTGGTCGGCCGGCTCGAAGGCGTTCATCCACGGCATCCACGGGGCCGGGGCCCGCTCGACGCCGTTCACGTGGCACCAGGTCTCCGCCACGGAGGGGTACTGGCAGGTCACCTACCCGGGCGTCCTGAACGACTGCGAGCAGTGCCACAAGGCGGGCACGTACGACTACAGCTCGGCGGCCTCGCTCGCGGCGCTCGAGAGCTCGACCCCGACCACCGTCGCCACCGGCACCTTCGCCGTGGGCAGCGCGCACTCGCCGTACATCACCGAGGGCACGAACTACGGCACGGGCTACTCCGTCGCCACGGGGACCGGCGTGGTCACCGAGGCCGCCGACACGACGCTCGTGACGAGCCCGATCACCACCGTCTGCTCGGCGTGCCACGACAGCGACGCGGCGGTCATCCACATGGAGCAGAACGGCGGCGCGTTCTACCAGCCGCGCTCGGTCGCCAAGGCCGGCCTCGGCGAGTCCTGCCTGGTCTGCCACGGCCCGGGCAAGATCATGGCGATCAAGGACGTGCACGCGAAGTAACCTGACGTGAAAGGCGCACCCGGAGCGATCGCTCCGGGTGTGCCGCAGTGACCGGGGCGGGCCCTTCGTGGCCCGCCCCGCTTCTTTTTTGCGGGAGCCGTGGTCAGCAGGTGCTCGGCGTCACCAGGACGAAGCTGAACGCCCTGCCGTCACGGCGTCCGCCATCGCCCAGCAGCCCGGGCCCGTGGCCCGCCGGACGTCCCGGCGGCCCGGGACCGGGCCTTTTCGGGGCCCGCGGCGGAGCGTACGGGAGGCCGCTCCGTTAAGATGCGCGCAGGATGAAGCTCCGCCACGTCCTGCCGCTCATCATCGGGTTCGTCTTCGTGCCCGCCGCCCTGATGCTCACGGTGGGCATCCTCATCCTCGTCTACGGCTCGGTGGCGCGGGACTACCTCTTCGGCATCCTCATCCTGGCGCTCGTCGCGACCACCATCGCCGGCACCGCCGCGACGATCGCCATCCTCTACCGCGAGGCCCGCGTCGCGAAGCTCCAGACGGACTTCGTGAACAAGGTCTCCCACGAGCTCCGGACGCCCCTCACGTCCATCCGGATGTTCGTCGAGACGCTCCAGCTCGGGCGCATCGCGGACCCGGTCCGGCAGCGCGAGGCGCTCGAGATCGTCGCCGAGGAGACCGCGCGGCTCTCCGGGCTCATCAACCGGCTCCTCGACTGGGCCCGGATGGAGTCCGGGCGGCGCACCTACCAGCTCACCCGCCAGCCGGTCGAGCCCATCGTCGACCTCGCGCTCCAGGCGTTCGAGCCGCAGCGGCTGCACGGGCAGGTCGAGGTGACGCGCGAGGTCCCGCCGCGCCTCCCCCCGGTCATGGCCGACCGGCAGGCGCTCTCGGAGGCGATCCTGAACCTCCTCAACAACGCCTTCAAGTACACCGGCGCGGAGAAGAAGATCTCCATCGCGGCCGCTGCGTCCGGGCCGACGGTCACCATCTCGGTCTCGGACAACGGGCCGGGGATCCCGCAGCGGGAGCAGAAGCGGATCTTCGACAAGTTCTACCGGGCGCACGATCCGCTCTCGCGGAGCATCGAGGGCACCGGGCTCGGGCTCGCGATGGTGAAGCACATCGTCGTCGCGCACGGCGGCCGCGTCGCGGTGTCGAGCGACGTGGGCGAGGGCGCCACGTTCACGATCACGCTCCCCGCGGTGGTGCTCGAGCCGGCCCCCGCGGCGCAGCCCGCCACCGCGGGCGGGAAGGGGTAGCCGATATGGCCGACCGGATCCTCGTCATCGAGGACGATCCGTCGATCCTCCGGGGCCTGCAGCTGAACCTCGGGATGGAGGGGTACACGGTCCGGTCCGCCGTCGACGGCGAGACCGGGCTCGCGCTCGCGAAGAGCGAGCACCCCGACCTGATCGTGGTGGACGTGATGCTGCCGCGGCTCGGCGGGCTCGAGCTCGTCCGCGAGATCCGCAAGGACGATCCCGACCTGCCCATCCTGATCCTGTCGGCGAAGGGGCAGGAGACGGACAAGGTCGCCGGGCTGCAGCTCGGGGCCGACGACTACATGGTGAAGCCGTTCGGCCTGAAGGAGCTGCTGGCGCGCATCGAGGCGCTGCTCCGGCGCCGGCGCGCGCGGGGTGAGGGCGCCGCGCCGAAGGTGCTCAAGAAGGCGGGCGTGGTCGAGCTCGATCTCGACGCCCGGCGGGCCACCGTCCAGGGCCGGCCCCTGGAGCTCACGAGCCGCGAGTTCGATCTGCTCGCGTGGTTCGTCACGCACCCGGACCGCGTCTACTCCCGCGAGCAGCTCATGGAGGCGGTCTGGGGCTCGCGGTACTTCGGGACCGCGCGCACGGTCGACAACTTCATCGCGCGGCTCCGGGCGCACATCGGCGACGACGCGGAGAGCCCGCGCCACCTCGAGACGGTGCGCGGCATCGGCTACCGCTTCAACCCCTGAGCGTTTGCCGGCAACGCCTCACGCGCGGGGCAGAGCCGGGAGGCTCCCGACGCGCCGGCGGCGCGCGGAGCGTAGCGCCGCACCCAACATGGGAGGCACGGTCCGGCTGCGGCTCTAGGTCGCAAGCGCCGCACGAACCGCGTGGACGAGCGCGTCGTCCTCGCCCGGCATCACCGTGCGCGGATCGAGGACCACGCGGTCCTCCTCGATGCGGCCCACGACCGGCGGCGCGCCGCGCCGGAGCCGGGCGAGGAGCGCGTCGGGCGCGCCGGCGGGGAGGGCGAGCACGAAGGTCGGGACGGTGACCTCGGGCAGCGACCCGCCGCCGACCGCCGAGCGGCCCGGGAGCACCGCGCAGCGCGCGCCCGCGTCGCCGAGCGCGGCCCGCCAGGCCTCCGCGCGCGCCCGCAGCTCCTCCGGCGTGGCCGCGATGGCACGCCAGACCGGGATGGCGCGGATCGCCTCGCCGCGCTCGTAGTGCGCGAGCGTCGCGAGGAGCCCCGCGAGCGTCACCTTGTCGACGCGGAGCGCGCGCATGAGCGGGTGGCGCTTCACGCGGAGCACCGCCTCGCGCCGGCCGGCGAGGATGCCCGCCTGCGGCGCGCCGAGGAGCTTGTCGCCGGAGAAGCAGACGAGGTCCGCGCCGGCACGGACGCGCTCCTGCACGGTGGGCTCGTCGCCGAGGCCGAACGGCCGGGTCGGGAGGAGCGTGCCCGAGCCGAGGTCGTCCACGACCCACAGGCCGCGCCGCCGGCCGAGCTCGACCAGCTCCTCGAGCGGCGTGTCGTGCACGAACCCGGAGAGCCGGAAGTTCGACCGGTGGACCGCGAGCAGGATGCGCGTGCGGGGGCCGACGGCGGCCTCGTAGTCGCGGAGGTAGGTGCGGTTCGTGGTGCCGACCTCGACGAGCGCGGCGCCGGAGCGGCGGAGGACGTCCGGGATCCGGAAGCCGCCGCCGATCTCGACGAGCTGCCCGCGGGAGACGACCACCTCCGGCAACCCGTCGGGCGGCGCGAGCGCGGGCGCCGCGTCCGGCCCGCGTGCGGGCGGCGCGTCCATGAGGGCGGCGAGCGCGAGCATCACCGCCGACGCGTTGTTGTTCACCACCACCGCGGCCTCGGCGCCGGTGAGGCGGCAGAGCGGCGCCTCCGCGTGGCCGTACCGGTCGCCGCGCTCCCCCGCCTCGAGGTCGTACTCGAGGTTCGTGTACCCCTCCGCCGCACGGCGCATCGCGTCGATCGCGGCGGAGGAGAGGGGGGCGCGGCCGAGGTTCGTGTGGATGACCACCCCAGTGGCGTTCACGACGGGCCGGAGCGACCCCCTGGCCGCCTCCTCGAGGCGCGCCAGCACGTCACGCTCGATGGCGTCCGGGGAGGGGCACGGGCGACCCGCCAGGATCGCCTGGCGGTGCCCATCGAGCGCTGCCCGGATGCCCTCCACGACGGCGCCGTGGCCGATCCGCGCGACGAGCCCGGCCCGGGCGGCCGCCTCGAGCAGGCGATCCGTGCGGGGGAGATTGCGGAGGTCCGGCGGCGGGGCGGCGGGGGGGGATTTTGGAGCGGTCATGTCCGCATGCTCCCGGGGTTTTCCGCAGACAAGAGGCTTGTCCAAACCGTCCCGAGAAGGTAATCCTTCGCCCCACCCTATGCCCTCGATCGAAGCCTCGACTGCAGCGGCAGAGTCTTATCTGTGGGCCATCATCCTGCTCCCGCTCGCGGGTGCCCTGATCAACGGGCTCGTCGGGCGGCGCATCGGCAAGGCCAACGTCACGTTGTTGGCCATCGCCGTGATGGTGGGCGCGTTCTCGATCTCGTGCGTCGAGTTCTACCACGTGCTCCACGGCAACACGCTGCACTTCCACGGGTTCCCGTGGATCCAGGTGGCGGGGCCGGACGGTCGCGCGATGGTGACGATCCCGTGGGGTCTCACGGTCGACCAGCTCTCCGGGACGCTGCTCCTCGTCGTCACCGGCGTCGGGACGCTGATCCACATTTACTCCGCGTCGTACATGTCCCATGAGGACGAGGCGGGGTACGCCCGGTTCTTCACGTACCTGAACCTCTTCGTCGCGGCGATGCTCACGCTCGTCCTCGGCGACTCGCTCATCCTCACCTTCGTCGGGTGGGAGGGCGTCGGCCTCTGCAGCTACCTGCTCATCGGCTTCTGGTACACCGATCCGCAGAAGGCGTTCGCGGGCCGCAAGGCGTTCGTCACGAACCGCATCGGCGACTTCGGCTTCCTCATCGGCGTCTTCTCGCTCTTCTCGATCTTCGGGACCGCGAGCTACGGGCAGATCCAGCAGCTCGCCGAGGGCCTGCGGAGCCCGGCGACGACGCTCATCACGAACGGCGTCTTCGCCGGCCACAGCTACCAGGCGGCGATCACCTTCGCGCTCCTCGGCCTGTTCGTCGGCGCGTGCGGGAAGAGCGCCCAGCTGCCGCTCTACGTCTGGCTGCCGGACGCGATGGCCGGCCCGACGCCGGTCTCCGCCCTCATCCACGCCGCCACGATGGTGACCGCGGGCGTGTACCTCGTCGCCCGCAACGCCTTCCTGTTCAGCCTCGCCCCGGCGGCGATGGCGACGGTGACGATGGTCGGCGCGGCGACGGCGCTCTTCGCGGCGCTCATCGCCTTCGTCCAGAACGACATCAAGAAGGTGCTCGCCTACTCCACGGTGAGCCAGCTCGGCTTCATGTTCATCGGCGTCGGCTCGGGCCTCTGGTGGGCGGGCATCCTGCACCTCGTCACCCACGCGTTCTTCAAGGCCTGCCTGTTCCTCGGCGCCGGCTCCGTGATGCACGGCATGGGCGACGAGACCGACGTCCAGAAGATGGGCGGCCTCGCGCGGAAGATGCCCTGGACCGCGCTCACCTTCGGGATCTCGACGCTCGCCATCACCGGCTTCGTCCCGCTGTCCGGCTTCTTCTCGAAGGACGCGATCCTCGCCGGCGTGCACGGGTCGCACAACCCGGTCGCCCCGTGGGTCGGCACCGCCGCGTACACGCTCGGCTCCCTCGCCGCGCTCGGCACCGCCTTCTACATGTCGCGGCTCTTCTTCCTCACCTTCACGGGGAAGCCCCGCACCCACGCCGCCGAGCACGCGCACGAGTCGTCGCCGATTATGACGGTGCCGCTCATGGTCCTCGCGCTCCTCGCCATCGTCGCGCTCTGGCTCGGCCTCCCCGGCATCGAGCCGTTCGCGAAGTTCACCGAGCCGGTCTTCGCCGCCGGGACCGAGCGGCTCCAGGCCGTCGGCCACCTGCCGCACGAGGGGCACGAGGGCATGGGCCCGTTCGTGATCGCGTGGATCATCGCGGCGGCGGGCACGTTCGTCGCCTGGCTCATGTACTCGGGCCCGCTCAGCGCGGCGCCGGCGCGGCTCGCGCGCGCGTTCCCCGCGACGTACCGGTTCGCGGTCGACAAGTTCCGGGTCGACGAGCTGTACCAGTTCCTGGTCATCGAGCCGACCCGGTTCGCCGCGTACATCCTCTGGCGCATCGTCGACGTCTTCGCCATCGACGGGCTGCTCGTGAACGGCGTCGCCCGGGCGATCGGCTTCATCAGCTCCGTGTTCCGGCTCGCGCAGAACGGCGACGTCCAGCGCTACGCCGCCATCATGGCGGTCGCGGCCGCGGTCATCCTCTGGTCGGTCCTGGGCGTGGGAGGGCACTAGCTCGTGAACCTGCTCACCGTCGTCACCTTCGTCCCGCTCCTCGGCGCCCTCGCGCTCGCGCTCGTCCCGCGCGACGAGGCGAACCAGCACCGGGCCCTCACGTTCGTCATCTCGCTCGTCACCTTCGGCCTCTCGCTCGGCCTGTGGTTCGGCTTCGACGCCTCGCCGGGCGCCGCCGAGTTCCAGTTCGAGCAGATGGTCCCGTGGGTGCCGACGATCGGCATCGGCTATCACGTCGGCATCGACGGCGTGGCGCTGCTGCTCATCATGCTCACGACGGTGCTCATGCCCATCGTGATCCTCTCCACGTGGAAGGCCGTCACCGACCGCGTGAAGGAGTTCATGATCGCGCTGCTCGTCCTCGAGACGGCGATGATCGGCACCTTCGCCGCCCTGGACCTCGTGCTCTTCTACGTGTTCTGGGAGTTGATGCTGATCCCGATGTACCTGCTCATCGGCATCTGGGGATCGCAGAACCGCCTCTACGCGACGGTGAAGTTCTTCGTGTACACCTTCGCCGCGAGCGTGCTGATGCTCCTCGCGATCCTGTACCTGTACTTCCACGACGGCGGCACGTTCGACTACGTGGAGGCGCGACGCGCGCTGCAGGTCACGCCCGAGGCGGCCCGCTGGCTCTTCCTCGCGTTCGCCCTCGCGTTCGCGGTGAAGGTGCCGATGTTCCCGCTGCACACGTGGCTGCCCGACGCCCACACCGAGGCGCCCACCGCGGGCTCCGTCATCCTCGCCGGCGTGCTCCTCAAGATGGGCACCTTCGGCTTCTTCCGGTACGCGATGCCGCTCTTCCCCGAGGCGGCCCTCTCGTTCCGGACCGCCATCGGCGTGCTCGCGGTCATCGGCATCCTCTACGGCGCGCTCATGTCCCTCGTGCAGACGGACATGAAGCGGCTCGTCGCGTACTCGTCGGTGTCGCACCTCGGCTTCGTGATGCTGGGCCTCATGGCGCTCTCCGCCGAGGGCCTCACCGGCGGCGTCTACCAGATGCTGAACCACGGCGTGTCGACCGGCGCCCTGTTCCTCCTCGTCGGCGTCCTGTACGAGCGGCGCCACACCCGCCTCATCTCGGAGTACGGCGGCATCGCGAAGCAGGTGCCGGTCATCGCCACGGCGTTCGTCATCGTGACGCTCTCGTCGATCGGCCTCCCCGGCACGAACGGCTTCGTCGGCGAGTTCCTCATCCTCTCCGGCACGTGGCTCTCGCGCCTGCGCTCCTCGGCGGTGTTCGCGACGCTCGGCGCCGTCGGCGTCATCCTCGGCGCGGTGTACATGCTCCTCCTCGTCGAGAAGGTGTTCTTCGGAACGATCAAGAACGAGGAGAACCGGCACCTCCCGGATCTCAGCGTCCGCGAGGGCTTCGTCATCGCCCCGATGATCGTCCTCATCGTGGTGATGGGCCTCATGCCCGCCCCGTTCCTCGCCCCCGCGAAGCCCGCGGTCGACCGGCTCGTGCAGCGGTTCCAGGCCGCCGAGGCGCGGCTCGGGAACGGCCCGCAGGTCGGCACCATCGAGCCCGCCGTCGCCGTGACCGCGCGGACCCCCGCGCCGGCCGCCCCCGCGGCCGCGCCCGAGCCGGGCACCGAGCCCGCTCCGCACCAGCCGCCGTCCGGAGGGATCTAAAGACATGCCCGGCTTCCCGACCCAGGACTTCCTCGCCCTCGTCCCGGTGGCGATCCTCACCCTCGGGGCGCTCGTCCTGCTCATCTCCGAGGTGTTCCTCGTCTCCGGCAAGCGCGGCTACCAGGCGCTCCTCACCTGCGGCTTCGCCGCCGCGGCGGCGTTCTCGGCCGCGCTGGCGCCGCCGTCCGGCAGCGTCTTCGGCGGGCAGGCGGTCACGGACGGCTTCTCCGCGTTCGTCACCGTCGTCGTCTGCGCCGGCCTCGGCCTCTCCGCCCTCGTGGGCGCGGGCTGGCTCCACGCCCGGAACGCCGAGCGCGGCGAGTTCTACGCGCTCGCCATGTTCGGCGCGGCGGGCATGGCCCTCCTCGGCATGTCGACGGACCTCCTCGTCGCCTTCATCTCCATCGAGGTGATGAGCCTCTCGACGTACGCCCTCGCCGCGTACCTGCGCCGCGGCATGCGCCCGGCCGAGGCCGCGTTCAAGTACCTGGTGCTCGGCGCGATCTCGTCGTCGCTCGTGCTCTACGGGTCGGCGCTGCTCTACGGCGCCTCCGGGTCGACGCTCTTCGGGCAACTCCCGAACGGCCGCGGCTCCCCGCTCTACCTCGCGGGCCTCGGCCTCGTCGCGGCCGGCGTGGCGTTCAAGATCGCCGCGGTCCCGTTCCATGCGTGGACGCCCGACGTGTACGAGGGCGCGCCCACCCCGGTCACCGCCTTCATGGCCGCCGGCGTGAAGACCGCCGCCTTCGCGCTCCTCGTCCGGCTCTTCCTCGCCTCCGAGGCCGGCTCGGCGGGACAGACGAGCGCGTTCGGCAAGATCCTCTACGCCCTCGCCGTGCTCACGATGATCTTCGGCAACCTCCTCGCGCTCCCGCAGCGGAGCGTGAAGCGGATGCTGGCGTACTCGTCGATCGGCCACGCCGGCTACCTGATCGTCGGCGTCGTCGCCGCCGGGGTCGCCGGCGCCCGGGAGAAGGCGCTCGCGGGCCTGCTCTTCTACCTCGCCGCCTACAGCGCGACCGTCATCGGCGCGTTCGCCGTGGTGGGCGCCCTCGAGCGGCGGTCGCGCGGCGACCAGGAGCCGAAGGACGCCTGGGACCTCGAGCGCTTCGCGGGGCTCGCCCGGCGCCGCCCGGCCCTCGCGTTCGCGATGACCGTGTGTCTCTTCTCGCTCGCCGGCGTCCCGCCGACCGCCGGGTTCGTCGGGAAGCTCTACATCTTCCAGGCTGCGCTCGGCGCCCAGCTCTACGGGCTCGCGATCCTCGGCATCCTCACGAGCGTGCTCGGCGCGTTCTACTACCTGCGCGTCGTCCTCTACATGTACATGCGCCCCGCGGAGGGCGAGGCGGAGGTCGGGCTCGTGTCGCCGGCGCTCTCCATCGCGCTCGCGGCGGCCGTCGCGGTCGTCGTGGTGTTCGGCGTCTTCGCCGACCCGATGGTCCGGCTCGCCCAGGCGGCGAGCGCGATCGTCATGTAGGGGGCGTGCGCGAGCCCGGAGTCGAGACGGGGCCCCCAGGGGCCCCGTCGTCGTTTCTGGACCAGGCAGGTGCGTCGGCGTCCGTCGCGCGACGGAGACGCTAGCGCGAGGCGGCCCGGAGCCCCGAGCCGCCGCGCTCCACGGACACCGCTGCCGTCGGGCAGCCGCAGGTGAGCTCCGCGACCCGGAAGGGCTTCGCGAGGACCTGGACGCCCGGGTGCCGGTGCGCGAACTGGACGAGGAGCTCCGCGTACGGCCCGGTCATCACCGCCCGGACCCCGGCGCGCGCCGCCGCGTCGAGGAGCGCCTCCGCGTCCGGGAGGTGGACGTCGACCACACAGCAGCGGGAACCCCCGCGCGCGAGCTGGGAGAAGCCTTCCTCGACGCTCTCGACGACCGCGACGGCGTAACCGTCGAGCCGGAGCGAGATCGCGAGCGCCTCCCGGAAGTTCCGGTCGGCGTCGACGATCAGGAAGGAGCACGGCATCCGCGACCTGCTGCGGGCTAGGGGAAGAAAAAAAAGAAGTGCAAAGCGCAGCTGAAGTGGCGGGGGGGGACCTACTTCAACAGGCTGCTTTGCACTTCTGCCTGAGTCCTAGAGCAAGGGCGGTGCCACGGATGACCACGGAGGGGGCGCGACGTCTTTTCGGGTACTTGCGCGCAGGGTGTCGAGAACCTCGGCAAGGGACGACTTGCGTCATTTCCCGCATGCATTGCAGACCTGCAATGTGAGGTTTCACAGGTGAAATAGGCGGGTGGACGGCCGCGCCGGTCATTCCAGCGGAGCGGCGCCGCGGCCCTCTATCGCGAGCCGCTTCATCTTTCGCCAGAGCGTGGTGCCGGACACCCCGAGCTCGCGCGCGACGCGCCCGAGGTCGCCGCCGCAGCGCGTCAGGGCGGCGGTGATCGCCCGCCGCTCGGCGTCCTCGACCGCAGCGGCGAGGGTCGCGACCTGGGTCGCTTCCTCCGGCGCCGCGGCGGCGGGGCGGCGATGCTCGATCTCGACGGCGCTCGCGCGGATCTCGCGCCCCGGCGAGAGCGCCGCGGCCTGCTCGATCATGTTCTCGAGCTCGCGGACGTTGCCCGGCCAGTCGTGCTCGACGAGGCGCGCCGCGGCGTCCGGCGTGAGCACCTTCTCGCCGCCCGTGCGCTGGTTGAAGCGGCGGAGGAAGTGCCCGGCGAGGAGGGGGATGTCGTCGCGGCGCTCGCGGAGGGGCGGGATCCGGATCGGCACCACGTTCAGCCGGTAGAAGAGGTCCTCGCGGAAGCGCTTCTCGACGATGGCGCGGCGGAGGTCCTGGTTCGTCGCGGCGATGACCCGGACGTTCACCTGGACCGGCGTCGACTCGCCGACCCGCCGGATCTCGCCCTCCTGCAGCGCGCGGAGGAGCTTCGCCTGGAACCCGGGCGCGGTTTCGCCGATCTCGTCGATGAAGAGCGTTCCGGCGTTCGCCTCCTCGAACATGCCGCGGCGGGCCCGGGTCGCGCCGGTGAAGGCGCCCTTGGCGTGGCCGAACAGCTCCGACTCGAGGAGCGTCTCGGTGATCGCGGCGCAGTTCACCGGGACGAAGGGCTTGTCGCCGCGCCGGCTCGTGACGTGGAGCGCGCGCGCGACGAGCTCCTTGCCGACGCCGGATTCCCCGGTGATGAGCACGGTCGCGTCGGTTGGCGCGATGCGGAGGACGCGGTCGAGCACCTCGCGCATGGCGGGAGACCGGCCGATGATGTGCTCGAGCCCGTAGCGCTTCCGGAACTCCTCGGCGAAGAGGGACACCTCGCCGACGAGGCGCCGCTTCTCGAGCGCCTTCGCGACGCGGAGGAGCAGCTCGTCCTCCTTGAAGGGCTTCGCGAGGAAGTCGTACGCGCCGTGCCGGATCGCATCGACCGCGGACTCGATCGTGCCGTACGCGGTCATCACGATGACCTGCGTGTCCGGGGCGAGCTGCTGCGCGGTCTTCAGGACCTCCATCCCGTCGACGGTCGGCATCCGGAGATCCGTGAGGACCACGTCGAACGCCTCGTGCTGGAGCCGCTGGATCGCGCTCGCGCCGTCCTCCGCCTCCTGCACGGCGTGGCCCGCCTGGCGGAGCAGGATGGCGGTGGTCGCCCGCATGTTCCGCTGGTCGTCGACGACGAGGACCTTGCCGCCCGACGCGTCGGGGCGGAGGTCCACGGGGGCGGGGATGGCGTCGGCGTCCATGGCGGGGGGATCTCAGCCCTTCACGCCGTCGATTTCAACCGTCCCGACGACCCCGGCGGGCGGCACGAGGGGGAACCGCAGCGAGAACACCGTGCCCATGCCCGGCCGGCTCCTCACGGAGACCTCTCCGCCGTGGCCGTCGACGATGCGCTTCACGACCGCGAGGCCGAGCCCGGTCCCGCTCGCCTTGGTCGTGAAGAACGGCTCGAAGATGCGGTTCCGGACCTCCTCGGGGATGCCCGCCCCGGTGTCCTCGATCTCGAGGAGCGCCGCGCGGTCCTCGCGCTGGGTCCGGACGGTGAGGGTCCCTCCCCGCGGCATCGCCTGGACCGCGTTCACCGCGACGTTCAGCACCGCCTGCCGCACGAGGCGCGCGTCCACCGGGACGAGCGACAGCTCGCCGGGCTCGCGCCGGACCTGGATCGGCGTCTGGTTCTGCGCGAGCGCCGCCGCCACCGCCTCGTCGACCACGCGATCGAGCGGCTCGGGGCGGACCGTGGGCGTGGACGGCCGGGCGAAGTCGAGCAGGTCGCCGACGATGCGGTTCAGCCGGTCCGCCTCCTCTCCCACGATGTCGAGGAGCATCTTCGCGTCGCCCTGCGGCCGGATCATGCGGCGGAGAGAGCCGAGGGAGTTGAAGATGACCCCGAGGGGGTTGCGGACCTCGTGCGCGACGACCGCCGACAGCTCGCCGAGCGCCGCGAGCCGCTCCTGCTGGATGAGCTGCCGCTGCGCGTGCGCGAGCTCGGCGTAGCTCCGCCGGAGGTCCTCGTAGAGGCGCGCGTTCTCCGCGGCCACGGCGAGCTGGTTCGCGATGGCGGCCGCCCGCTCCACCTCGGCGGCGGTGAACCGCCGCGGGCCGCGCGTGTCGGCGATCACCGCGGTGCCGATGAAGCGATCGCGGACGAGCAGCGGCAGGCCGAGCAGCGCCCGGGCGCCCGGCTCGGGGACGACGTCGTCGAGGACCCGAGGATCGGCGAGCGCGTCCTCGACGACGATGGGCTCGCGCCGGTCGTGGACGAGGCTCGCGATGCGCGCGCCGGCGGGCTCGAGCGGGTAGCGCCGGCCGATCAGGTCCGGGCGCGTGCCCCACACCGCGCGCACCTCGAGCTGCTTGCCGTCGTCGCCGAGGAGGCAGAGGACCGCGACCGGCGCATCCACCATCCGCGCCAGGTTGCGGACGCCGGCGTCGAGCACGCTCTCGATGTCGAGGGTCGCGACGAGCGAGCGGCCGACCTCGTGGAGCAGCCCGAGCTCCTCCGCGCGCCGCCGGGTCTCGGAGTAGAGGCGCGCGTTGTCCACGGCGACGGCGAGCTGGCTCGCGATCGCCATGGCGCGGGAGAGCTCGCCCGGCGTGAAGGTGCGCTCCGGATCGCCGGCGGCGACGAGCGCGACGCCGACGGGCTGGTCGCGGACGTGGAGCGGCACCGCCAGGAGGGCCGGGTCCGCCGCGGTCGCGCCCGGCGCGCGGCCGGTGACCGGGGCGCGCGCCTCGAGCGCCTCGCGCGCGAGCGACGGCTCTCCGACGGGGAGCGCGGCGGGGCCGATGGGCGGTCCGCTCGAGGCGGCGCGGCGCAGCTCGGCGCGCCGGACGTCGTCGAGGAGGATCGTGCAGGCGGAGCCGGCCAGCGTCTGGCGGAGGTGCTGGGCGCCGGCCGAGAGGACCTCCTCGAGCTCGAGCGAGGACGAGACGACGCGGGCGACGTCGATGACGGTCGAGAGCTCCGACAGGCGCCCCCGGGCCTCCTGGTAGAGGCGCGCGTTCTCGATGGCCACCGCGAGCTGGTTCGCGACCGCCGTGACGCGCTCGACCTCGGCGTCCTCGAAGCGGCGCGTCCGCTCCGTCTCGACCACGAGCAGGACGCCGAGCGGCTCGCCGCGGAGCAGGAGCGGCGCGGCCACGAGCGATCGCGGCGCGTACCGGCGGCGGACCTCCGGGTTCAGCTCCGGGCTCGCGGCGGCGTCGTTCAGCACGATCGGGCGCCGCTCCTGGATCGCCCGCCACGAGACGCCGCCCTGGCGGAGGATCGCCGCCGAGTCCGCGTACGCCTCCACCGAGCGGTCGGTCGCCGCAGCCACCCGGAGCTCCACGCGGACGGGGTCGTAGAGGAGCACGATGCCGCGGGTCGCGCCGAGGAGCCGGCGCGCCGCCTCCACCCCGGCCGACAGGACCCGGTCGAGGTCGAGGGAGCCGGCCACGGTGCGCCCCATGTCGTTGAGCAGCGACAGCTCCTCGACGCGGCGGCGCGCCTCGGCGTAGAGCTCGGCGTTCTCGAGGCCCACCGCGAGCTCGCCCGCGAGGGCGTTCGCGAGGGCGATCTCGGCGTCGGTGAACGAGCGCCCCGCCTCGTCGGCGAGGAAGAGCACGCCCCGCGTCGTGGTGCGCGACGTGAGGGGCACCACGAGCATCGCGAGCGGCGGCACGTGCGGGTTCCCGCACAGCGCGCTCCGCGGATCCTTCGTGACGTCCTCGCTCCACGCGGGCGCGCGGCGCCGCATCGCCTCCTCCGACAGCTTGTCGTCGGCGAGCGGGATCTCGATCCGCCCCGGCTCGAAGGGAGCGCCCCACGCGGCCACGCCCCGGAGCCGCGCCGCCGGCGAGTCGTCCGAGGCGAGCAGCACCACCGCGGCGCGGCAGCGGAGCGCGCGGGCGGCCTCGCGGCACCCGTCGTCGAGCAGCCCCTGCACGTCGCCCGGCGCGTTGCCGAAGATCCGCAGCGCGAGCGCGTGCACCGCCTCGAGGTCGGAGAGCCTCCGCCGGACGTCGGCGAACAGGCGCGCGTTCTCCACGGCGACGCCGAGCTGCACGCCGACCGCGGAGAGGAGCGTCACCTCGCCGTCGGACGGCGTCTTCGCGGAGCGGCGGCCGAACACCACCGCGCCGACGGCCGACTGTCCCTTCGCGAGGAGCGGGACCGCGATCGCGGACCGGAGCGCCTCCGCCTCGGCGACCTCCGCCGAGATCGGGTCGAACGCGGCGCTGTCGCCCTGCACCGGGCCGAGGCGCTGGATGGCGAGGCCAGGGAGGCCCTCGCCGACGCCGAGCTGCGCGAACCGCCGCGCGGTCGCGGCCTCGATCCCGAACGACGCCACGAGGACGAGCCGCTCGCCCTCGCGCAGGTACGCGGCCGCGGTGTCCGCCTCGAACGTGTCGCAGACGCGCCGGAGGGCGTTGTCGAGGAGGAGCACCGGGTCGAGCTGGCCGGTCGCGAGCGCGACGTCGTTGAGGAGCGTGAGCTCCGCCACGCGGCGGCGGAGGTCGGCGAGGAGGCCGTGCGACTCGATGGCGCCGGCGAGGTGGGCGCCCGCGGCGGCGAGGAGGTCGAGGTGCTCGCCCACGTCGTCGGGCGCGCTCGCGAACCCGGCCGCCATCACGCCCACGACCTTCGAGCGGGCGACGAGCGGCACCCAGGCCGCGGTCGAGAAGGGGAGCCGGGAGAGCTCGTCGACGCCCTCGGCGGCGGCGACGATGCGGGGGATCCGCTCGCGGACGATCTCGCCCAGGGTCGACGCGAGCGGCAGCCGCGCGAACCGCCGCCGCAGCGCCTCCGAGCCGGTCCCGTCGTCGTAGATGCGGACGAGCACGCTCTCCGCGTCGTCGAGCACGAAGACGACGAGCCCGGCGCAACCCGCCGCCTCCTGCAGGATCACGTCCGTCTGCGCGAAGAAGGTGTCGAGGTCGTCCGCGTCTCCGGCGAGCTCGGCGATCCGGTTCAGCGCGGCGAGGTTCGCGTTGTGCCGGGAGAGATCCGCGATGGTCCGGGCGGCGTCCAGCGCGGCGGCGACCTGCGCGCAGAACAGCCGGATCGCCGGCAGGTCGTCCTGCCGGAGCCAGTCGCCGGCGACGGTGAGGTACCGGCGCGAGCCGCTCCGCCCGGAGAGGCGCACCGCGGCGGCCCGCGAGTTGCCGTTCCCGTTCACGAGGGTCCGGACGAACGCGACGTGCTCGTCGGGCACGAAGGTCGCCGCCTCCGCACCCCAGTCGTCGGTGAAGGCGAACCCGTCGGTCCACACGCGCGCGGAGAATCCGTTCGAGCGTCCGAGGTACCCGGCGAGCGGCTGCCCCACGCGGCGCTCGAACTCCGACGCCACCGTCTCCGGCACGCTGATCCACTCGATCCGGACGCCGGCGTCCTCGGCGCACATCAGGGTGGAGGCGAGCCCGAGATCGAGGAGCCCGTCGCGGACGCGCGCGTGCACGCCCTCCTCGCTGCTCTCGTGCTGGATCGACGCGCCGAGCGCGGCGATCGCCTCGAGCCGGAGCCGGCGCGCGGTGCGGTCCGACGCGTCGCGGACGAGGATGACCGTGTCCAGGCCCTCCTGCTCCACGTGGCACTCGACGGGCCGCGTGCCGCCGCCGGGGAGCGCGAGGTCGATCTCGTACTCCGCCGCGATCGGCTCGCCCCGGCCCCGCCGCTCGTGACGGTCCGCGAGCCGGGCCCGGTCGTCCTCGAGGAGGAACTCGACGAACGGGCGCCCGACGACGTCGCTCACGGAGCGATCGGCGAGGGCGGCGATGCCCTCGCTCGCGTAGACGATCCGGTCGTCCCGGATGACCACGATGCCGCTCGGGAGTCGGTGGCCCGGGGCCGCCATCAGCGCCCCTCCCCGCGCAGCACCCGCTTCTCTCCGACCCGGAGCGTCACCTTCTCGCGATCGAAGTACTCGGCGAGCGGGATGACGTGCTTCCGCGTGGCGCCGACGAGGTCCTTGAACTCCTGCGTGGTGATCGCCTTCCGCTCGCGGAGGAACGCGACGAGCCGCTCGCGCAGGCCCTGGACCGCCGCCGCGTCGAAGTGGAGCTCGGCCGAGACGCGGACCACGCGCCCCTCGGTCGCGAGCAGCTTCAGCACCGCCTGCACGTCGGCGGGCGTCGCGGAGACCGCCGACGGGAGCTCGGCGAGCCAGGGCGGGGTGAGGCCGCCCTTCGCGAGCACGCCGGCGACCTTCTCCTTCAGCGCGCCGCCGGTCGCGCCGGCCGCGGCGGCCCGATGGGCCTGCTCGCGGACGTGCTCGCCCTCGACGACGAGCGCGCCGCGCTCGGCCGCCTGCGCGAGGAGCCGCTGGAAGAGGCGCGGGTCCGTCACTGGGGGCAGCCGGCCCCGGAGCTCCTCGCGACCGACGCCCGCCGCGAGCGGGTGCTCGCGGTGGAAGGCGCGGACCGCGTCCGCGATCCGGCGCGCCAGGTCCGCAGCGACCGGGCCTGCCACGTACGCACGCCGCTCGCGGTCGAAGAGGAGCGCCTCGCCCTTCGCGCCGAGCCGGTCGAGGGCCGCCTGCACCGCGCGCGGGGAGAGGGTCGTCCGCCCGGAGACCGCGGCGACGTCGAGCCCGGCCGGCCCCCCCATGGCGAGCACCGCGCCCACCCGCGCGTCGGCGTCGCCGCCGGCCAGCACCGCGAGCTGCGCGAGCGCCTCCGGACGCCCGCGGCGCCGCTTCGGGGCTGCCGGCGCGAGCACGCGCCCGCCGCCCACCGTCTTGCCGCGGCCCTCGAGGACGGTGAAGCCGCGCAGGATGAAGCGCTGGCCCGCGAGCGCCGCGACGGGCGCGCCGAGCCGGAGCTGCGCGAGCGCGGTGTCGCCGGGGCGGAGCTCGGCGCGATCGAGGAGCGCCACCGCCGCGGGTACCTGTGCCGTGCCGATGTGGAGGAGGAGCTTGGCCCGGTGGCGGAGCGCCTTCGGCGCCGCGGCGAGCAGGGTCACCTCGACGTCCAGGATCGACGAGGCGGGCACGCCGCCGGGGTGGACCAGCGCCTGCCCGCGCGCGATGGCCGCGGGCTCGATGCCGGGCAGGTTCACCGCCGTCCGCTGTCCGGCGAGCGCGCGCGGCGTCGCCTTCCCGTGCACCTGCACGGTCCGCACGCGGAGCGCGTCGGCGCCGGGCGGGGCGGGGAGGAGCGCGGCGGCGTCGCCCTCCGCGACCTGTCCGGACAGGATCGTGCCCGTCACGACCGTACCGAACCCCTTCAGCGAGAACGCGCGATCGACCGGGAGGAAGAAGGGGCCGTCCGCCGGGCGCTCGGGGACCTCGGCGGCGAGCGCGGTGAGCGCCTCGACGAGGCGGTCGAGGCCCTCGCGGGTGGAGGACGACACCGGGAGGATGGGCGCCCCCTCGAGGAACGTCCCGCGGGTCACCTCGCGCACGTCGCCCTCGAGGAGCGGCAGCCACTCCGGGCCGAGTCCGGGGAGGAGGTCCGCCTTGGTGATCGCGACGACGCCGCGCGGCACGCCGAGGAGCCGGCAGATGTCGAGGTGCTCGCGCGTCTGGGGCATGACGCCCTCGTCCGCCGCGATGACGAGCACGACCAGGTCGATGCCCCCGGCGCCGGCCGCCATCGCGCGGACGAAGCGCTCGTGGCCCGGGACGTCCACCACGCCGGCGACGGTGCCGTCCGCGAGCGGGAGGTGCGCGAAGCCGAGCTCGATCGTGATCCCGCGCCGCTTCTCCTCGCGGAGCCGGTCGGTATCGATGCCGGTGAGCGCGCGGACCAGGGACGTCTTGCCGTGGTCGATGTGACCGGCCGTGCCGATCACCACGCGCCTGCCGCGCGGCAGGGTCCCCCCACCACTTGCTGTGACGCCGAGCGTCGTGACTGCCTCTCCTAGACGCCGACCTCGCCCGGATCCTCGTGGCCGCCGCCGGCCTCGTCGAGCTGGTAGTCCCAGCCGAACAGGATCAGCTCGTCGGTCTCGAACGCGGAGAAGTCCGGCCGTGCTCCGTCGGGACGCTTCACGAGCACCGCCGTCCGCACCTCGCGCGCGCCCGCCTTCCGGGCGAGGGCGCGCGCCTTCGCGAGCGTCGCGCCGGTCGCGGCCACGTCGTCGACGACGAGCACCTTCTTGCCGGTGAGATCGGGCAGCTCCGCGATGGGCGCGGGGTTCGCGACGTCGCGGCGGCGCTTCTCGATCCGGACCGGCTGGAAGTCGGCGCCGAGCGCGGCGGCGAGCGCGCCGCCCGCGAACACGCCGCCCTTCGCGATGCCGACCACGACCTCGGGCCGGAACTCCTCGGCGATGCGCGCCGCGAGGCTCCGCGCTACCTCGCCGAACGCCGCCCAGCCGATCTCGCGCATCGCCTTCTTCGGCGCGCGCTTCATCCGGGCCGGCGCGGCGAGCCGGTCCATGGCGAAGCCGTCGGCCACGCCCATGCCGAGCGGGTGGTCGGAGCTGCCGCCGCGGGCGCCGCGCGCGACCTTGCGCGCGCGCGCCGGGGCCTTGCCGCGGGACGTCGGCCCCTTGGCGCCCTTCGCCGGCGCCGGCTTCGCGGCCCGGGGCTCACGGCGGACGGTCTTCCTCTTCTTCGCGGTCGCGATGGTCGTGCCTCCCGAAAAGGCCGGTCGTGCGGCCGGACGGAAACCCGCAATCTACCACGCGGCGCGGGGGCGGGGGGGCCCGCGGGCGAGGGGGGTCGGGGCGTCGGCCGGCGCGGTCACCCGGCCGCGTCGCGCTCCGCCAGGCGGCGCTGCAGATCCCGGAGCGCCGGCTCGGCCACCACGTAGCGCGACCGGCAGAACTCGCAGGTGATGACCGCCTCGCGCTCGTTCGCGAGGACCTCCGCGATCCCGGTCACGCCGAGGGCGGACACCGCGGCGCGCGCCCGCTCCATGCTGCAGCCGCAGCGGTACGCGACCTCGACGTCGCCGAGCAGCTCGAACCCCTCGCCGACGACGCGCCGGATCACCTCCTGCGCCGCCGCCCCGTCGGCGAGCGACCGGGCGAGCTCGCCTCCGGCGAGGCGCCGGCGCGCCTCCTCGATCGCGGCGTCGTCGCCGTCCGGGAGCCGCTGCACGAGGACGCCCGCCACGTCGCCGAGCGGCTCGGCTCCGCGCGCGACGACCGCGAGGTCGAGCGCCGTCGCGACCTGCTCGCTCGAGGCGAACCAGCGCCGGAGATCGGCGGCCACGTCGAGCGCCTCGAGCTCCACCGCGCTCCGATAGTGCTGCCCGGGCGAGGTCTCGCGGAGGACCGAGAGGAAGCCGCGGCCGCCGAGCGCGGCCTTCGCGCCCCGCGCCGGCTCGCCCGGGAAGTTCACCGCGACGTGCCGGACGTAGCCCCGGACGTTGCCGTCCGGGTCGGCGTCGACGAACAGGCCGCCGATCGGGCCGTCGCACTCGAGCTGCAGGTTCACGCGGCCACGGTCCTTCTGCAGCGCGCCGACGAGCGCGCCGCCGGCGAGCGCCTGCGCGAACAGGTGCGCGCTCGTCGGGTAGAGGCCGTGGAGCACGCGCGCCATCCGTGCCGTGTCGCCGACGCGGACGAACACGGCGCGGAGCCCGCGCTCGGGGACGAGGCCGCGGCAAAGGCGATCCGTCCGCTCGGCGGGGAGGTGTCCGGTGGTCATCCGGGGGATTCTGATCGCGAGCCCGCCGGCGCGCCAGAGGAACGCGGTCCGGCGGCTAGCCCGGCAGGATCGCGATGAGCGCGAGCGCGAGCTGCGGCATCGGCGGCTGATCGCTCCCCGCCTCGCCGATGAGCTGCAGGCTCGCGCGCGAGGTCTGCGGGAACGCGTTCCGACCGGAGGGCGTGCAGCCCATCTCCCCCTGGAAGAACTGGGGGTTCTTGCGAGAGAGATCGAGCGAGCAGACGCCGACCTTCCCGTGCAGCCGCTTCTTGTCGAGCTCGAGCCGGATCCGCTGGCCGAAGAAGAGGCCCTCGATGGTCGTCCGCCCGTCCTTGGTCTCGTAGCCCACGTTCACGTTCGGCCCGGTGAGCTTCTTCGGCGATACCTGGAGGTCGAGGTTCTGGCCGACGAGATCGCCCGCCCAGCTCCCGTCCTCGCGGCGCGTGAGGTTCACCGACGGGCCGATGATGCGGTCGGCGTCGAACGCGGCGCCGGACCCCGTGGATCCCCAGCCGAGGAAGCGGACCTCGCCGGTCGGCTCGAAGGGTGGCGCCTGGGCGAACGCCGGGGCGCTGGCAAGCAGGGCCGCCGCGAGGGAGGCCGCCATGAGCGCGCGCATGTGGGCTGCATAACGGGGGGCGGGGCTCACGCCACGCTCCGGATCGTCTCCCTCAGCGAGTATCTCGGGGCCCAGCCGGCCTCGCGGGCGAACCGCGAGCCGTCCACGACGCAGAGGTACTGGATGTGATCGACCTCCTCCGGCGGAAACCCGGTGAGCCGGGCCTCGAACGCGCGCCGCACGAGGCCGCGCACGAGGGGGTGCGGGACCGGGATGGGGCGCCGCCCCAGCTCGCGTAGCACCGCCGAGAGCGGGACCTCGCCGGGGCCCGAGACGTTGAAGACGCCGCGGAGGCCGGGCTTCAGCGCGAGGACCAGCGCGCGCGAGACGTCCTCCTCGTGGATGAGCTGCACCATCGGGTCGAAGCCGAGCACCGTGAGCGGCTTCTCGAGGCGGAGGTAGTTCGAGGGCGCGTTCCTCACGGTGGGCCCGACGATGTTCACGGGCCGGAGGATCACCGTCTCGAGCTCGGGGTGCTTCCACATGAACGACTGCGCGTACATGTCGAGCTCGATGAGGTCCCGCACGTCGCTGTACCGGTCCGCCGCCATGAGCGGCGTCTCCTCCGGGAGGAAGTTCGAGTTGTCCGGGCGCGGGCCGTACACGTTCGCGGAGGAGAGGATCACGACCTTCTTGACGCCGTGCCGGACGCACAGGTCGAGGATCCTGTGCGTGCCGAGGACGTTGAAGCTGTGAGCCTCGGTGAAGGGCATCCGCGGGTCGTGCATGATGCCGAGGTGGATGAGGGCGTCGACGCGATGGCGCCGGAAGACGTCCTCCACCTTGTTCTTCCGCAGGTCCACCTGGAAGTGATCGATGTCCTTGGGCTTGCCGGCGAACGGTCGCCGGTCGATCCCGACCACGTGCGTCTCGGTGTGGAGCTGCTTCGCGAGGGCGCGGCCGAGGTTCCCCGAGATCCCCGTCACGAGGACGGTCCGGGGCACGTCGGGGGGCGTGAGGGGCTCTCGGGCCATGGGGGGCGCGGGGATCACCAGTACACGTGCTTGCGCTCGGCGAGGCCCCGCGCGAGGAGCTCCCGGACCGCGGCCTCGACCTCGGTCACCTTCTTCTCGAGCTCCTGGTCCTCCTCGTCGGGAGAGCCCTGGAACCGGAGCGGCTCGCCGAAGAGGATGTGGTAGCGGGACGGCAGCGGGAAGGGGAGGATCGTCGGGGTGATGGGGAAGGCCGGGAACGCGAGCAGCCGCGCGAGCGGCTTCAGATCGAGGAGCGCGGGCGCCTGCTCCTCGGCGCCGACCACGCCGACGGGCACGATGGGCGCCCCGGACTCGAGCGCGAGCCGGAGGAACCCGGGGCCGAACCGCTGGAGGTGATAGCGCTCCTTGAACGGCTTGTTGAGGCCGCGGACGCCCTCCGGGAAGACCAGGATCGCCTCGTCCGCGGCGAGGAGCCGCCGGCAGTTCTCCGGCGTGCCCACGATCTGCCCGCAGCGGGCCATGAACGTCGAGACGAACGGGAGCGTCGGCACCCACTTCTCGACGAGGGCCCGCACCGCGCGCGGCGGGTCCTTCTCGACGAGGCAGGCGACCTCGATCATCGCCGCGTCGAACGGGAGCTGGCCCGAGTGGTTCGACACGAGGACGACGCGCCCTTCCGACGGGATGCGGTCGACCCCGGTGAGCTGCACGCGGAAGTACTTGCGGTAGAGCCACAGGAGCGGCGCGATCGCCGCGATCGTGAACTCGGCGTCGAAGCCGTACGGGTCCACGCCGTACTCGTTCCGCGGCGGGGTGAGCTTCTCGAGGCGCGCGCGGGTGCCGGGACCGCCGAGCGCGTACGTCCACGCGCGCAGCCGCTCCATCACGGCGGCGGACAGCTCCGGCATCCGCCGAACCTAGCACGCGCCCGTCGCGGGAGACGGGGCCCCGCGGGGGTGGCGGGGCGCGCGCTCGCCTCCGGCGCGTTTGACCGCCGGTGCGAGACGGCGAGGCGGCGGGCGCTCCCGTTGTCGCGCTCCCGGCCCGGTGGTACCCTGCTGGAATCTCGCGTTTTTCCCGCGACCCCTCCCCGGAGACTGGATGCCGCAGGAGCCGCCGGCCGCCGATACCCACGGTCGTCACTTCCCGCCCCGCGGCGTCGTCTCCGTCCCCCGGCGCCCGGCCGCGCCGGACGAAGGTGGAAGGAACCTGCCATGAAGGTCGCCTGCCCGCACTGCAGCGCCGCCTACAGCATCGACGACCGGCGGGTCCCGGCGACGGGGCTCAACGTGAAGTGCCCGAAGTGCCGGAACACGTTCCCGGTGCGTCGCGCCGCCGATGGCGAGGTCTCGACGGCGATGCCGCTGCCCGCGGCGCCCGCCGCGGCGGGGGGCGGCGCAGGGGCGAGCATCCCGCTCCCGCCGCCTCCGCCGATCGCGCCCCCGCCCCTGGCCGCGTCGAGCATCCCGCTGCCCCCGCCGCCCTCCGCGCCGGGACCCGGCTCGAGCGTCCCGCTCCCGCCGCCGCTCGTGCCTCCGGCGCCCGCGTCGAGCATCCCGCTGCCCCCGCCCGCGCTCGCGTCGCCTGCGACCGGGAGCATCCCGCTGCCCCCGCCGCACGCGTCGCCGTTCGGGGACGCCTCGCCGTTCGAGGCGTCCGATCCGCTCGCCGCGCCCGCCGCGTCCCCCTTCGGCGCGGCGCCCGACCCCTTCCCCGGCACCACGCTCGGGCACGCCGGGACGCCGTTCGCCGACCTCTCGACGCCGTTCGCGGCGCCGCCCGGGGGGCCGGGCGAGCCCCTCGGCTTCGGCGAGGTCGCGTTCGCCGACGCCGACCCGCTCCCGACGCCGGTCGACGACGCGATCGAGTTCGACGACGCGCCGCCCACCACGCCCGCATCGGCGCCTGGTCTCTCCCGGCCCGCGGCGGCGGGCTCCGCGGCGGCCGCCGAGGAGCTCGAGATGCTCTTCGGGGGCGATGGGAACCGGCCCGCGGGGCCGACTGCGCCGGCCTCCGCCGCCACGCCCGAGGCCGGCGGGTACCGCGTGCGGCGCCGGTCGGGGAAGGTCTTCGGCCCCTTCGCCGAGGATCAGATCGCGGACATGCTGTCGAAGGGCGAGCTGCTCGGGAACGAGGACGTCTCGCGCGACGGCGCCGAGTTCGCGCCCATCGGCTCGGTCGCGGCGTTCGCGGACGCGCTCCGGCGCGCCGTCGCGGAGGAGCCCGAGCCCGACCGCAAGGCGGCGTCGGGGCGCGCCGTGCCGTTCGGCGACCGCATGGCGGCGGCCAAGGTCGTGGAGGGGGAGGGCGGCGGCGCCCGCCTCGAGCTCCCGGCCTGGGCGCGGCGGGCGGCGATCCCGGCGGCGGTCGTCGTCCTGGTGCTCGTCGCGGGCGTCGGGGCGGGGTTCACGCCCTACGGCTTCTTCTTCACGCGGCTCGTCCGCCGCGCCGACTCCGGCCGCGCCGCGCAGCTCGTGACGCAGGCGCGGGCGGCGCTCGCGAAGGCCGATCACGCGTCCGATGTCTCCGCGCTCGACCTCGCGGCGAGGGCCGTCGCGGCGGACGGGCACGCGCCGCAGGCGCTCGCGACGCAGGCGCTCGCGACCGCGGCGCTCGCACGCCGCCACGGCGCGCCGCCGGAGGCGGTCGCCCAGGCACGGCGCGGCGCGGCCCAGCTCGCGGAGGACGCGCCGGGCGAGGTGCCCGCCCTCGTCGCGCGCCTCGCCGTCGCGCTGGTCGAGACCCCCGGCGCGACGCTCGAGCAGGAGACCGCGCTCGAGGCCGCGAGCGCCAAGGCGAAGCCGGACCCGGACGTGCTCGCGCTCCTCGGCGAGGCCGCGCTCGCCCGCGGCGACACCGCGCGCGCGGCGGCCCGGTTCGAGCGGGTGGCCGCCGCCGAGCCGGGACCGCGCGGCCCGCTCGGCCAGGGACGGGCGGCCCTCGCCGCGCGGCGGCTCGCCGACGCGAAGGCGGCGCTCGAGGCCGCGCTCGCCCGGAGCGCGGGGCACCTGGGCGCGCAGCTCGAGCTCGCGGCCGTCGCGGAGGCGGCGGGGGACCTCGACGGCGCCCGCGAGCGGCTCGCGCCGCTCCTCGCCGCCGCCGTCCAGCCGCGGCTGTCGCCGCTCGAGCGGGGACGCGTGAGGCTCGTCGACGGCGCGCTGCTCGCCCGCCGTCGCGCGGCCGCGACCGAGGCGGACCAGGCGTACCTGGCGGCGATCGCCGCCGACCCGGAGCTGCTCGCCGCGCGGGTCGCCCTCGCCCGTCACCGCCTGCGGGGCGGCGATCCCGCGGGCGCGGTCGAGGCGACCGATCCCGTCGCGGCGAAGGCGACCAGGGACCCCGAGCTCGCCGCGATCCGCATCCGCGCGCTCGCCCTCTCGGGACGCGCGCTCGACGCATCGCAGCTCGCGGACCAGGCGCTCGCGACCGCGGCGGGGAACACCGGGCTCCTGCTCGCGCAGGCGGCGGCGCTCGCCGCGGCCGGGAACACCGCGAAGGCGAAGGACGTCTACACGGGCGTCCTCGAGCGCGATCCGGACGCGATCGAGGCGCGGGTCGCGCTCGCGCGCATCGCCCTCGCTCGCAACGAGCTCGACGCGGCGGCCACGCTCCTCGCGGCCGCGGTCGGAAAGGACCCGAAGGACGCCTCGGTGCGCACGACGCTGGGAGACCTCGCGAGCGCCCGGGGCGACGCGGCCGGCGCGGAGGCGGAGTACCGCCGCGCGCTCGCCGCGGACCCCGATCACGCGCCCGCCGAGATCGGGCTCTCGCGGCTCGCGCTGGGGCGCGGCGACGTCCCGGCCGCGAAGGCCGGGCTCGCGCGCGCCCTCGCGCTCGACCCCCGGAACGCCGACGGCCACCTCGCCCTCGGGACCCTGCTGTGGCGCGCGAAGGACCTCGCCGGCGCGGAGCAGTCGTTCCAGGCGGTGGTCGCGCTGCAGCCGAAGCACCCGCTCGCGCTCACGCGGCTCGGGGCGGTGAAGCTCGAGCGCGGCGACGTGGACGGGGCGATCCGGCTCCTCACCGCCGGCTCGAACGAGGACGACCGGCTCGCGGAGGCGCGCCTCTGGCTGGGAAAGGCGCTGCTCGCGAAGGGCGAGGTGCCGAACGCGCTCGCGCAGCTCCACAAGGCGGTGGAGCTCGAGCCGAAGAACCCGCAGAACCACATCCAGGTCGGGGTCGCGCACGAGCGGAGCGGGGATCTCGGCGAGGCGCTCGAGGCGTATCGCGCCGCCACCGCGGCGGATCCGAGGCTCTCCGAGCCGCGCGAGCGGGCCGCCGCGCTCCTCGCGTCGATGAACAGGCTCGACGAGGCGATCGCCGAGTACCAGAAGGCGATCCCGCTCGCCCCCGGCCCGTCGGCCCTGCGCCTCGCGCTCGGCGACTGCCAGGCCCGCCGCGGCCGCTACGAGGAGGCGGTGAAGACGTACCGCGAGCTCATGAAGGCCGACCCCCGGGCGGTGCAGGCGCTCTACCTCCTCGCGCGCGCGGTGCACGAGCTCGAGGGCCCGAAGGCGGCGCTCCCGTGGTACGAGCGCGCGGCCCGCGAGGACCGGGCGAACGCGATGCCTCATTACTACCTGGGGTTCGCGTACAAGGAGCGGGGGCAGCGGAGGAAGGCCGTCCAGGAGTTCAGGTCGTTCCTCGCCCTGAAGCCCGACGCGCCCGAGCGCAAGGACATCGAGTCCGAGATCGAGGATCTCGGCGGCGCCCAGTAGAGCACGGGCGCGTCTGGGCGCGCGGCCGGCGGTCCGCGAAAACGCTTGACCGGGGAGACGCTCCGCTCTAGGGATACTCCGCGATGCGGACTATCCGGGGCAGCGGGAAGTCGGGGCTCGCGGCGGACGCCGCGCGCATCCGGGAGCTCCTGACGCTCATCTCCCGCCGCCGCTCGCTCCGCGATCCCATCGCGGCGAGCTGCGAGGCGACGAACCTCACCCCCGTGCAGATCCACATCCTGCTCTGGCTCGGCAACGACGGCGCGCTCACCATGGGCGAGCTGGCGCGCCGGGTCGCGGTGACGGAGAAGACGATCACCGGCATCGTCGACCGGCTGGAGCGGGACCGCCTCGTGCGGCGGTCGCGCGATCCCGTCGACCGGCGCGTGGTCCACGTCTCGCTCGCGCACGCGGGCGAGGCGCTGTCTTCCCGCATCGATGCGGAGATCGACCGCAAGCTGGTGGACTTCCTGGGGCTGCTCGACGCCCCGGATCGCAGCCACCTGGTCCACATCCTCGAGAAGCTCGAGGCGCGCCTCGCACCGGCCGCGCCGCCGACCACCACCCCCACCCACGCCATCCGGCGGGAGGAGACATGACCCCCCTCACCTCGCTCGCGCTCGCGCTCGCTGTCGCGCAGGCGCCCCAGCAGACCCCGCCGCCCGCCGCACCCGCGCCGGGCGCGCCGCAGGGCCCGGCCGCGATGGCCCCCGCCGCCCCCCAGGCGCAGCCCGCGGGCGCCCGGACGATCCTGTTGCTCGACGACGCGCTCCGGGCCGCGGCCGAGCAGAACTTCGACCTCAAGGCCGCGCAGGCCCGCCTCCGCCAGGCCGAGGAGCTGCACTGGAAGGCGTGGTCGGGGTACCTCCCGCAGATCAACGCGGGCGGCCAGTACACGCACAACAGCGCCTCGGCCGTGCTGCCCGCCGGCTCCCTCGGCCCCGGGTCGCCGGAGATCACCATCCAGGCGCAGGACCAGTTCGCGGGGCAGGCCCGGATCGACCAGGCGCTGTTCGCGCCGCAGCTCTTCTTCGCCATCCCGAACGCCCGCCGCGGCGAGGAGATCGCGCGGCTCACGAACGAGACGACCCGGCGCGAGGTGCTCTTCGGCGTCGCGCAGACGTACTACGCGGTCTCCGCCCTGAATCGCGCGGTCGAGGTCGCGCAGCGGCTCCTCGAGGTCGCGCAGCGGCAGGAGAAGGACGCGCGGGTCCGGTACCAGGCCGGCGCCGTCGCGAAGGTCGCGCTCCTCCGCGCCGAGATCGATCGCGCCCGGGCCGAGCAGGACCTGAAGCGCTCGCAGAACTCCTACGAGTCGGCGCGCCTCGCGCTCGCGACGCTGCTCGCGCGCCCGGCGGACTTCGAGGTGGCCGATCCGCCGGACGTGCAGCTCGCGGGCGACGCGGCGTCGTTCGAGGAGATGGCGCTGCAGAACCGCCCCGAGGTGCGGGCGAACCGGATCAACGTCGACTTGCAGCGCGGGAACAAGGGCGCCGTCATCGCCGGGTACCTCCCGAACGTCGGCCTGTTCGGGCAGTACCTCGTCTCGAACCAGGCCGGCTTCACCGGGCAGAAGGACAGCTGGGCCACTGGCGTCGCCTTCACCTGGAGGATCTTCGACGGCGGCCGCCGCGAGTCCGACGTGCGCGAGGCCAGCGCCCGCATCGACGAGGCGAGCGCCACGTCGTCGTCGGTCGAGCTCCAGACCCGCCTCGAGGTCCGCCAGGCGTACCTCGACATGGAGAGCGCGCGCGCCAACGCGGCGAAGGCGAAGGAGCAGCGCGATCTCGCGGCGGAGAACCAGCGCCTGGTCGACGTCGCGTTCCGGGCCGGCACCGCGACCGCGGTCGAGCAGGCGGACGCCACCGCCCAGCTCCGCACCGCGGAGATCAACGCGATCACCGAGGCGCTGAACGCGCAGCTCGCGGCGATCCGCGTGCTGAAGGCGGCGGGGGCCTTCCACCCGACCAGGAGATAGCTGCGAGCATCGGGAACGTTCCTTCGTTCCCGTCCCCCGTGCCCGTGACCCCGTCCACGACGGGCACGGCGCGCGGGTTCGGGTGCGGGCTGCGGCCGGCTACTGCACCCGATCTCTCAGCCTGGCCCGCTCGAGCGCCTGCGCGACCTGCTGTGCGATCGTGAGCACGAACCGGCGCTCGTCCGCGTCGAGCTCGCGAGGGTGAGGGAAGCCGAGCGCGAGCGCGCCGAGGGTCCGGCCGTCGGCGCGGAGGGGCGCGGCCGCCCAGGCCTTGTCCCCGACGCGGCGGGCGAGGTCGGCGGCGCTCGGGTAGCTCTGCGCGAGCGCCTCGGGGTGCGCCAGCCAGATCGCCGTCTGGATCCGCCACGCCTCGGCGACGAGCGCCGGCGCGTCGCCCGGCATCCGGCGCAGGTCCAGCGCGAGGTCGTCCGGCCACCCATCCTGGTGGAGCACCTCGAGGAAGTCGTTGCCGGGCGTCGAGCACGCCACGATGGCGCTCGAGGGCTCGAGCGCGGACAGCCCGTTCTCGACCGCGACGCGCGCGATCGCCTGGGGCGTGAGCACCGAGGACAGGCTCGCCGACACCGACTCGAGGCGGCGGAGGCGGAGGACGCTCTTCTCGGCCTCCACGCGGCCATGCCGCTCGCGATCGGCCTGCTCCTCGGCGGTCGCCCGCGCCGCCTTCTCGGCCTGGAACCACCGGGAGTTGTCGAGGGCGAGCGCGGCGGGGACGGCGAGCGCGTCGGCGAAGACCAGGTCCGCCTCGGAGAGCGGCGGCACCATCGTCGAGCGGATGAGCGTGACGGCGCCGATGGCGCGGTCGCGCGCGACGAGCGGCACCGAGAGGAGCGAGTTCGGGCGGATCGCGCGGAGCACGCCGAGGTGGCGCTCGTCGTGGGTCGCCCAGTGCATGATCTCGGCGGAGACCTCCCGGTACAGGCGCGGCGCCCGATCGCGGATCGCCTGCGCGGCCGGCGTCGCCCAGCCCGCGCCGAAGGAGATCGACCGCATCTCCTGGGCGAGCGGCGCCTTCGCGGGATCGGCGTGGGCGACCTCGACGCGGCGCGGGATCCCGTCGCCGTCGAGCAGGTCCACGAAGCACCAGTCCGCGAGCCGCGGCACGACCGCGGACACGAGGATCCGGAGCGTCTGCCGGAAGTCGAGCGCGGCCATGAGGAACGCGCGCTCGATGGAGATCTCGCGGCCCTGGCGGCCCTCCGCGAGGGCGCGCTCGGCCCGCTCCGCCTGCGAGAGGTGCGCGAGCTCCGCGGCGGGCGTCGCCGGCTCGCCTTGCGCCGCCGGGACCTTGATCACGCCGCCCGCGTGCCCCGCGCCACCGAGCGGGGCGGGCTGCGACCGATGGGACCGCATCGAAGGGCTGCCTCCGTCTCCGCCGTTTCGGGGAGCCGTCGGGCCCCGCGCCGGAAGCGCGCGGCCGGGCTCACACGAGGCAGGGAACGGCGCCGAGGATCGCTCCGTCGCCGCGCAGCGTCAAGGTGCCCCCCCGGCGACGGCCGGGCCTCACCGCGCGGAGGGAGCCGCGGGGATCGCGACCACCCGGTTCCGGCCGCCCTGCTTCGCGAGGTACAGCGCGCGATCCGCGCTCTCGAGCAGCTCCCGCTCCGTCCGCCCCGGCTCGAGCTGGGCGGCTCCGACCGACACGGTGACGCCGATCGAGACGGTGAGGGCGAGATCCTGGCCCTGCCAGGCGCAGCGGCTCCGCTCCACCGCGCGCCGGATCCGCTCCCCGAGCGCGCGGGCGCCGGCGAGCGGCGTCTCGCGCGCGACCACCACGAACTCCTCGCCGCCGAAGCGCGCGAGGACGTCCTCCTTGCGAACCGCCCCGCGGAGCACGAACGCGACCATCTTGAGCGCCTCGTCCCCCGCAAGGTGGCCGTGCGCGTCGTTCACCGCCTTGAAGTGATCGACGTCGACGAGCAGGACCGAGACCGGCCGCGCGTGACGCAGGCCGGCGGCGACCTCGGCCGCGAGCCGCTCCTCGAGGTGGCGGCGGTTGGACAGCCCCGTGAGCGGGTCCTGGAGGGCGCTCTCTGCGAGCTTGAGCTGCCACCGGGCCTCGAGCTCGTCCGTGTAGGCGAACTTGAGCGTCGTCGCGCCGCCGATGGCGACCCGCGACCCGTCGACCAGCGGCGCCGCCTCGACGCGGACGCCGTCGACCCACGTGCCGTTCACGCTGCCGAGATCGCGGATCACCGCGCCCTCGCCCTCGACGCGGATGGCCGCGTGGCGGCGGGAGATGCCGTCGTCGCGGATCGGGATGTCCGCGTCCTCGCGGCGCCCGACGAGCAGCTCGCGCCCGGGCTCGAGGGGGAAGATCTCTCCGAACTGGGGACCCGCGAGCACGAGGAAGAAGGCGTGGCGGCGATCCGGAGGGGTGAGGCGCGGCACCGCGGTCCAGGTGCGCTCGATCTCGTCGTTCGGCATCGTGGTCTCGGGCCGCGGCGATTGTAACCGGAAACCCGCCCGCGACCGCGACGCAGGAGCTTGCCAACCACCCCGGCGCTCGTTACCCGAGGACCGGGTGCGCGCGTGATCCGCTACGGACCGGCGGGATGGGAGTACGCCGACTGGGCGGGGATCGTGTATCCGCGCCCCGAGGGGAAGGGCTTCGACCGGCTCGCGTACCTGGCGCGCTTCTTCTCGACCGTCGAGGTGAACGCGACGTTCTACCGGCCGTTCCCGGCGGACGTCGCGGCGCGCTGGTGCGAGCGTGTCCGGGACTTCCCGGCGTTCCGCTTCGGCGCGAAGGTCTGGCGCCGGTTCACGCACGACCGCGAGCCGTACGGCGCCGAGGAGGTCGCGCAGGCGCGCGCAGCGCTCGATCGGCTGCACGAGGAGGGGCGGCTCGGGGCGGCGCTGCTGCAGTTCCCCTGGTCGTTCAAGCGCGACGAGGCCTCGGAGGAGTGGCTCCGCGGAGTCTTCCGGGCGCTCGCCGGGCTCCCGCTGGTCCTCGAGGTGCGGCACGCGTCGTGGGACGATCCCGAGGTCCTGCACGCGCTCGCGGACGCCGGCGTCGGGATGGTGAACGTCGATCAACCGCGCTTCCGCCGCTCGCTCGGCCCGCGGGCGCGCGTCACCTCCGACGTCGCCTACGTCCGCGTCCACGGCCGCAACTGGAGGGACTGGTTCAGGAAGGGCGCCGGACGCGACGCGCGGTACGACTACCTGTACTCCGCCGAGGAGCTCGCGCCGTGGGCGGAGCGGATCGTCGAGATGGCGGAGACGCCGCGCGCGCCGGACGTCTACGTCGTCACGAACAACCACTTCCGCGGCCAGGCCCCCGCCAACGCGAAGATGCTCGAGGCGATGGTGGAGAAGCGGCGCGTCGAGGCGCCGCCTGACCTCGTGGCAGCCTACCGGGCGGCGCTCGCGCCCTTCGTCACGGCGCCCGGCTCGAGCGCCGGCGCCGACGCGATCTCGCCGTGAGCTCCCGCGATCCCTCAGGCCCGGAACTCGGCCACGACCGGCGCGTGATCGCTCGTGCCGAAGTCGGCGAGCACCGCGCAGCGGCTCGTCGCCTGGGCGAGGGCGGTGCTCGCGAGGACGTAGTCGATGCGCCAGCCGATGTTCCGCTGCCGCAGGTTCCGCCAGGGCGCCCACCAGGTGAAGAGGCCGTCGTTCGCGGGGTCCATCGCGCGGCCGACGTCGACGAGGCCGTGCGAGAGGATCTTCTCGAGCAGCGCACGCTCGTCGGGACGCTGGCCGACCAGGCCGGCCTTCCGCTCCTTCGGGTGCACGTCCTGATCCGTGCGCGCGACGTTCAGGTCTCCGCAGAGCACCAGCCGCCGGCCCGCCGCGTGGGCGTCGGCCGCGAAGCGCTCCATCGCCTCCAGGAACCGGAGCTTCGCGGGAAAGTCCTTGCCGCCGTTCGGGACGTACACCGACGCGAAGGTGACGCCGCCGACGTCCACCGTCGCGATGCGGGTCTCGGTGTCGAAGGCCGGGTGCACGAACGCGGGCCGCTCCGGCGCGACGTCGCGCCGGACGTGCAGCGCGACGCCGGAGTAGGCCGACGCGCCGTGCCAGAGGCACCAGTAGCCGTCGAGGTCGCACAGGGCCGCCGGGACCTTCGAGGGCGGCGCCTTGATCTCCTGGAGGCAGACCACGTCGGGGTGCTCGCGCGCGACCCATTCCAGGACCTGGGCCTCCCGGGCCCGGATACCGTTCACGTTCCAGGTCCCGATCTTCACGGCGCCCTCTCGCACGCTCTTAACGCCCGGGATCCCGGATTTCTCGCGCGGACGCCGGCGTACTACAATCGCGGTACAGCACGACACCGGGGGGTGTGCGTTTGAGCCTGGTCACGAGCGAGGCCGTGGATACGAATGCCCTGGAGCTGACGTTGCCGCCGGACTGGGCCGCCGTGAAGGCGGTCTGGGAGCCGTGCCGGTCCATGCTCGAGGAGGCGGGGCTGGGGCCGGACGAGGCGTATGCGATCTCGATGGTGGCGCAGGAGCTGCTCGAGAACGCGGTGAAGTACGGCGCGTTCGGGCCCGGCGAGGCGGTCCGGATCCGGGTGCGGGTCGAGCGCGATGACGTGACCGTCGAGGTCGCGAGCCGCCTCGGCGTGGACGACGCCCACCTGCGCGTCTTCGACCGGACCGTGCAGTGGATCCGCAGCTTCCAGGATCCGTTCGAGGCCTACGTCGAGCGCCTGAAGCAGGTCTCGTCGGAGCCGTACGCTCACGGGAAGAGCGGGCTCGGGCTCACGCGCATCGCCTACGAGGGCCGCTGCGTCCTCGACTTCTACGTGGACTCTGGGAACACGCTCGCCGTCTCCGCGGTGTACCGCCGCGAGGGAGAGACCGCATGACCGATGTGGTGAACCGGTACGTCGAGGGCGACCTCGCCCTCGAGGTGTCGCAGTCGCCGGGCGAGGTCCGGGTGGTCTGGCGCGGCAAGAGCGCGGATCGCGAGCCGGGGCGGTTCCTCGTGCCGGTGCTCGCGGAGGTGCTGGAGCGGGCGCGCACCGCGAACGCGAAGCTCGTCCACGACTTCTCGCCGCTCGAGTACATGAACTCCTCCACGTTCACGCCGGTGGTGAAGGCCGTCGACGAGGCGCGCCGCGCCGGCGTGACCCTCGTGCTCGAGTACAGCCTCGCGCGCAAGTGGCAGGCCCTCTCCTTCAGCGCCCTTCGCACCTTCGAGACCCAGGATGGCCGCATCTCGGTCCACGGCCGGTGAGCTCGTGCCCCCCGAGGCGCGCCTCCGCGTCACCCTCGAGGTGAACGGCGAGGCCGTGCCCGCCGCCGTCGCGGCGGCGAGCCGGCTCTCGCTGCACGTGGACCTGGACGTGCTCCTCGCCGAGGACGCGGTGGAGGGCGTGTACCTGCGCGCGGACCTGCCGTCGGGCCCGGCGCGGCTCGGGCCCGGGCGCCTCCTCCGCGGCGTGCGGGGCGGCCCGCACCGGCTCGTGTTCACCGGGAACCTGCACGACTGTCACGCGCTCGTGAACGACGGCCGCGTGGTCGACCTGCGGAGCTGGTTCGACAACGTGCCGGTGGTGCTCGCGCAGAAGGAGCGGATCCGGCCGGAGTTCCGCGCCCACGTCGCCGACGTCGCGTACGACCTCTCGGTGTGGCGGCGCTTCTTCGACGAGCAGGACCGCGTGCTCGTCTCGGAGCCGGCCGACGTCGCGCAGGCCGCGCGCGAGGCCCTCCTCGCCACCGAGGGCCGGCGCTTCATGGCCTACCTCGACACGAAGGTGCAGGAGCTCGGGCAGATCGTCCGGCACTACACGAAGGAGGACCACGAGCGGCACGGGTTCTACCTGCGCCGCCACCTCTGGCCGTACCTGCTCGCGTCGGAGTTCATGAAGCGGACGAACCTGAAGCCGTCCGGCTACGCCGGCGACGCGGAGCTGATGGTGATGATCTACGCCGACGAGTACGTCGGCGCGTCCACCTTCAACCAGCTCATGCACAAGCACGGCATCGAGACCGCGGCCGCGCAGGCGGTCCGGAACCGCCGCCGCCTCGTGCCGGCCATGCTCCGCGAGATCCACGCGCGCTTCCCGGGCCTCGGCCCGCGCGGCTTCCGGTTCCTCTCCCTCGCCTGCGGCCCCGCCTGCGAGCTCGACGACGTCTTCCTCGGGGCCGAGGACGCCGCCCGCTTCGACGTGTCGCTCCTCGACCAGGATCCGCACGCGCTCGAGCTCGCGCGCGGCACGGTCCGGCGCATCGAGGCGCGCCTCCGCGGTGGCCTCGCGGTCCACTACCACCAGGACTCGGTCCGGACCATGCTCCGGACCCGCGACCTGCGGCGGCGCTTCGGGGAGCACCACTTCGTCTACTCGATGGGGCTCTTCGACTACCTCACGCAGCCGGTGGCGAAGGCCGTGCTCGCGAAGACGTACGAGCTCCTCGTCCCCGGCGGCATCCTCGTCGTCGGCAACTTCCACGTCCAGACCGCGACCCGGCTCCACATGGACTACTGGGGCGACTGGCCCCTCACCTACCGCACCGAGGAGAGCCTCCGCGCGCTCGCGGACGGCCTCGACGCCGCCTCGGTGTCCATCGGCTTCGACGAGACCCGCTGCCAGATGTTCCTGCGCCTGGAGAAGCCCGCCTGACCGCATCCCGCACACGCCTGGGCGGCGCGCCGCCGAGCGACTTCGACCTGTATCACGATGGCCTCGTCCACCGGTGGTGCGGGACGGTCGCGCTCATGGCGGCGGTCCTCGTCCCGCTCTTCCTCGTGCTGGACTGGTTCACGATGCCGCCCGAGCTCTTCGGGCGGTTCGCCACCTACCGCTTCGCCGTGACCGGCTTCATGGTCGTGCAGCTCGTCACGATCCGGCTCACGCACGCCTCTCGGTGGTCGTTCCTCCACGGGTTCGCGTTCACCGTCATCGTCGGCGGGATGATCACGTGGATGACGGTCGACCTCGGCGGCTTCGACTCGTCGTACTACGCCGGGCTGAACCTCATCATCGCGGCGAACCTGCTCATCCCCTGGCGCACGTCGTACGCGGCGGCGAACTCGCTCCTCACGGTGATGATGTACGTCCTCGTGAACGCGATCTGGGGCGGTCCGTTCCATGTCGCCGCGCTGGTGAACAACCTCTTCTTCCTCGGCTCGATGGTCGTCGCGGCCATCGCGACCGCCACCGCGAAGTTCGAGCTCATCGAGAACGAGTTCGCGGCCCGCACGGATCTCCTCGAGGCGAACCAGAACCTCGAGCGCTCCCGCGCCGAGCTCAAGTCGGCGCGCGACGCCCTCTGGGGCGAGATGGAGGTCGCGAAGCGGATCCAGACCGCGCTGCTGCCGCAGAACCGGCGCGTGGGGGCCTACGACGTGGCGGCGCGGATGCTCCCCGCCGCCGAGGTGGGCGGCGACTACTACGACATCGTCGAGGCGGGGGAGGGGCGGCACTGGATCGCCATCGGCGACGTGTCCGGCCACGGCGTCGAGTCCGGCCTCGTCATGATGATGACGCAGACGAGCATCCTCTCGCTCGTCCGCGAGAACCCGGCCCTCGGACCGGCCGACGTGTTCCACCACGTGAACGGCGTCCTGCTCGAGAACATCTCGCGCCTCCGCGCGAGCCGCTACATGACGCTGAACGTCGTGCGGCTCGAGGACGACCAGCTCGTCCTCGCCGGCAAGCACCAGGACGTCCTCGTCTGGCGCGCCGCCACCGGCCAGGTCGAGACGGTGTCGAACGAGGGGTGCTGGCTCGGCGTCGTCGAGGACACGCGCCGCGCCGTGCGGGACCAGGCGGTGCCGATGCACGAGGGCGACGTCGCGCTCTTCTACACGGACGGCGCCACCGAGGCGATGAGCGCGTCCGGCGAGATGTTCGGCGAGGGTCGGCTCGCCGCCGCGCTCGCGCGCGTGGCCTCGGGCCCGCTCGACCGGGCCATCGAGTCGCTCTTCGCCGAGCTGGCCGCGTTCCGGGCGCAGCTCGTCGACGACGTGACGCTCCTCCTCGTCCGGCGCTCGACGCTCGCCGCCGCCGGCGCCCTGGACGGGGCCGCGTCCGCGCAGGAAGGCGAGGAGGGCGACGCCGCCGCGGTCCGGGCGCTGCCGGCCCGCTCGCGACGCCGCGCCTGAGGCACCGCTGCGGCGGTGCAACGAGGACGCGGTGCCGCGTTCACCCGGATTTCGGTGACCACGTCCGCGCCTCGCGCCGGATCGCCCTGATCTCGCGTGGTTCCGCCGCTGGCCGGGTCCTTGCTCTTCTCCCTGGCAGAACGACGGCGCGTGCGGTGCGGCCCTCCCGCTCGCCCGCGCCCGAGAGGAGCGAGCGAACATGGCAGCGACGGCAGCCCTCAAGGTGGTCGAGCCCGCGGCAGCGGTCCCGCCCGCGCGCGCGGTGCGGCTCGAGGACGAGGTCCAGTACGCGCCCGGCGCGGTGGTGAGCCGGACGATCGCGAAGTCGCGCGGCGGGACGCTCACCCTCTTCGCGTTCGACGCCGGCGAGGAGCTCTCGGAGCACACCGCGCCGTTCGACGCCTTCGTGCAGGTGCTCGACGGCGAGGTGGAGCTCACCATCGGTGGCGCGCCGGTGCGCGCCCGCGCCGGAGAGACGGTGCGGATGCCGGCGCACGTCGCGCACGCGGTGAAGGCTCGCACCCGCTTCAAGATGCTCCTCGCGATGGTCCGCGATCCGGAGGCCCGGTGAGCGAGCTCATCGAGACGGGCGCGCCGGATCGGAAGGACGTCCTGAAGCGGCTCATCCTCGACCTGCACGCCGGCACCACGCCGGACGTGGTCCAGCGGCAGCTGGTGCGCCTCCTCGGCCAGGTGCCGTACGGCCTGGTGGTGGAGGTGGAGCAGGAGCTCGTCGAGGACGGGATGCCTCCGGAGGAGGTGACGCGCCTCTGCCACCTGCACTCGGCGGCGCTCTCGGGGGCGATCGACACGTCCCTCGCGCGTCGGCCGCCCCCGGGCCACCCCGCCCAGATCCTCTCCGCGGAGAACGCCGCGCTCCTCCGCGAGGCGGGCGCCCTGCTCCACCTCTGCGGCCGCATCGAGGTCCTCGCCGACGGCGACGACGCGGGGCCGGACCTCCTCTCCGCGCGCGTCCGCGTGAACGCGCTCGCGGACGTGGAGAAGCACTACCAGCGCAAGGAGCACCTCCTCTTCCCGTTCCTCGAGGCCCACGGGATCACCGCGCCGCCCCAGGTGATGTGGGGCAAGCACGACGAGGCGCGGGCGCTCCTCCGCGGCGCGCTCGCGGCGCTGGCGAGCGCGTCGGGCGCGACGGCGGCGCGGGCCATCGCGGAGGGCTCGCTCCAGCCGTTCGCCGAGGCGATCCGGGACATGGTGGACAAGGAGGAGAAGATCCTCCTCCCCATGTGCCTCGACGTGCTCGAGGAGCGGGAGTGGTGGGAGATCGCCCGCCAGAGCGACGAGCTCGGGTGGTGCCTCGTGGAGCCGGAGGCGGAGTGGCGCCCCGCGGGCGTCGCGGTCGACGAGGCCGCCGCCGGGGCCGGGAAGGTGCGCCTCCCCACCGGCACGCTCGCCCACGCCCAGCTCGAGGCCATCCTCGGCGCGCTCCCGCTCGACGCGACGTTTGTCGACGCGGAGGATCGCGTGCGGTGGTTCAGCCACGGCAAGGACCGCGTGTTCTCGCGGTCCAGGGCGGTGCTCGGGCGCAAGGTGCAGCTCTGCCACCCGCCCTCGTCCGTCGGGACCGTCGAGCGGATCCTGGACGGCTTCAAGGCCGGCACCCACGACACCGCGGCGTTCTGGATCCAGCACCGCGAGCGCTTCGTCCACATCGAGTACCGCGCGCTCCGCGGCGCGGACGGCGGCTACCTCGGCTGCCTGGAGATGACGCAGGACCTCACGGAGAAGCGCGCCCTCCAGGGCGAGCAGCGGCTCCTCGCGTGGCAGGCGCCGACGGCGCCCGAGCCGCAGCCCGCGCGGACGCCGGCGGACGGGCACGGCTGCGCTCACGCGACCGCGGGCGGGCCGACGGCCGCCGCGCCGCCGTCGGGGCCGCGGCCGGCCTGGGTGGAGGCGGTCCGGGTGGTGTCCACGCTCGACGCGCGGCCGCTGCTCGCGACCGGCGCGCACCCGGTGGGCCAGGTCATGGCGGCGCTCGGCGGGCTCGCGGAAGGCGAGGCGTTCGTGCTGGTCACGCCGTTCGTCCCGGGGCCGCTCCTCGAGAAGGCGCAGGCGATCGGGTGCGTCGCGCACTCGGAGGCCGGCGCGGCGGGGGAGTTCAGGACGTGGTTTGGGAGGGTGGGGTAGACGCGGCGGATCTCGGTCCCGTTTCCGTTACCGTTGCCGTTACCGTCACCGAGCCCGTTCCCGCCTCCCGTGTCCCGTGTCCCCCGGCCCGCGCCGGTTTCCCGTTCACCGAGGGTGCTACACGGGCACATGGTTGATGACAAAGCGGTCTGAAACGCCACCCGTGTGCCTGTATTGGCCCCAGGGCACGGGACACGGGACACGGGACACGGGTCACGTCAACGGGGGCGGTAACGGAAACGGGCAACGGTAACGGAAACGGTGCCGCGGTTCGCCCGCCGCTCGTCTATTCCGTCGGCAGCACGATCCTGCTCCGCCCCGACGAGATCCGCTCCACCGTCACGCGGACCCCGATGCGCTCGTGCAGCTCCGGGACGTGCGAGATCACGCCGATGGTCCGGCCGCTCGCGCGCAGCCCGTCGAGCGCCGCCATCGCGTGCTCGAGCGTGTCCCGGTCGAGCGTGCCGAAGCCCTCGTCGATGAAGAGGGTCCGCGCGAACGTGGCGCGCGCCGACAGCGAGGCGAGCCCGAGCGCGAGCGCGAGGGAGACGAGGAACAGCTCGCCGCCCGAGAGGCCGTTCACGGTGCGGACCTCGTCGCCGAGATCCTGATCGACGACCTGCAGCTCGAGGTCCGCGCCCGGCACGCGCATCAGCCGGTAACGGCGGGCGAGCTCGGCGAGGTGGTGGTTCGCGGCGTCGATGAGCGCCTGCAGCGCGAGCCCCTGGGCGAAGACGCGGAGCTTCTTGCCGTCCGCCGCCCCGATCACCTGGCCGAGGCGCGCCCACCGCTCGGCGACGGCGCGCTGGCGCGCGAGCTGGTCGGCGAGCCCGGCCATCCGCTGCCGCGCGTCCTCGTCCTGGCGGAGCGCGAGCTGGACCTCCCCGAGCTCCTCCGCCGCCGCCTTCTCCTCGGCGCCCGCCGCGTCGCGCCGCTCGACGGCCGCGGCGGGATCGCCGTCGGGGCGCCCCTCCGCCGCGTGGCCGTCGCGCTGCCGGACCCGCTCGGCGAGCGACGCCGACGCGCGCTCGGCGGCGAGCCGGAGCCGGTCGAGCTCCGCGCGCCGTGAGGCGACGAAGGCCCGCCCGCGGGCGAGGCGCTCCGCCAGCGCGGACCGGTCGATCCCGAGCGTCGCCAGCGCGGCGGCGAGCGCGGCGAGCGCGCCCTCCGCCTCCGCGCGCGCTGCATCGAGCGCGGCCGCCGCGCTCTCCCGCTCCTGGGTGGCCTTCGCGGCCGCCTCCGCCGCGCGGGCGACCTCGACCCGAGCTGCGTCGAGCGCGACCCGGGCGTGCTCCGCCGCGTCGCGGAGCGCCGTCTCCACCTCGCGGGCGTCGCGGCCGTCGAGCACCGCCGTGCGCGCCGCGCGGGCGCTCGCGACGGCGTCCGCCGCGGCCGCGGCCGCGCGCGCCACCTCGCCCGCGCGTCCGGCGCGCTCCTCCACCCGCGCCCGCGCGGCCTCGAGCGCGGCGCCGCGGTCCGCCCGGCGCTCCACGGAATCCGCGAGGGTGCGGCCCTGATCGGCATGCGCCTCGGCGATGGCCTCGCAGCGGCGCGCGAACCGGGCCGCGTCCGCCCGGGCCTCGGCCGGCCATCCCGCCAGGAACCCGACCGCGGGCGCGAGGTCCGCCTCGAGCCGCTCGCGCTCGGCGGAGAGCCGCCCGGCCTCGCTCGCGCGGCGGGCCGCGTCGTCCGCCGCGGCCCGCGCGGCGTCGACGGCCGCCTGCCGCGCCGCCCGGGCCCGGTCGAGCGTGGTCCGGGCGCGCTCGGCCGCGGCCGCCTTCGCCCGGGCGTCGTCCGCGCGCCGGAGCGCCTCGCCCTGCGCCTTCTCCGCGCGCGCGAGCTCGGCCGCGGCCGCCTTTCCGAGCGCCTCGAGCGGCGCGCGCGCGCCGGCGACGGCGGACGGCACCGCGGGGTCGCCGAGCACCTCGTGTCCGCGGGCGTACCGGGCCGCCGCGTCCTCGACCTCGGCGGCGCGCGCCGCCGCTTCGGTTCGGGCCGCGGAGGCCTTCTCGTCGGTCTGCGCGACCTTCGCGGCGGCGTGCTCGCGCGCGGTCCGCGCCGCGCGGGCGGCCGTGTCGGCCTCGAGGACCTGCGCCTGGACGGCGGCGCGCGCCGACTGCTCCGGCGCGCCGCGGGCGAACGGGTGCTCGATCGCGCCGCAGACCGGGCACGGCTCGCCGTCCCGGAGCGTGCCGCGGAGCTCCTCCTGCGACAGCGCCAGCTCGAGCGCGCCGAGCGCCGCGCGCGCGCCGTCCGCCCGCGCCTCCGCGGCGATCGCCTCCCCGGCCGCCGCGTCGAGCGCCGCCCGCGCCGTCTCGCCGGCCGCCTTCGCCTCCGCGGCCCGCCGCTCCGCGTCGGCGCGCGCGGCCGCGGCGATCTCGGCCTGCCGCGCGTGGCCGTACAGCTCCCGGAGCGCCGCGGTGCGCGCGGCACCCGCCGCGACGGCGGCCGCGAGCGCCTTCGGATCGAGGGCCTCGGCGCCGGTGGCCGCAGCGTCGGCCTCCGCGCGCGCGGCCGCCTCCGCCGCCTCCGCGCGCGAGAGCGCGGCGCCCGCCTCGTCGGCCCGGCGCGCCTCGTCGGCCGCCTTCTCCTCGAGGGCGGCCCGCGCGCGCGCCGCGGCGTCGAGCGCCGACGTCCGCTCCGCGTGGTCGCGGAGCGCCGCGCGCCATCGGCCCCACTCCGACGCGAGCGGCCGCTCCGCGGCGTGCGCCAGGAGCCACGCCTCGGCGCGTTCCCGCTCGGCGTCCGCCCGCGCCACCTCGGAGACGAGGGCGTCCCGCGCGGTCGCCGCCTCGCCGGCCTCCCCCCGAGCCCGCGCGGCAGCCGCCTCCGCCTCGGCGGCGCGGGCCGCGGCTCCGGCCACCTCCGCGTCGAGGCGGCGGGCCTCGGCGAGCGCGGGTCGCGCGGCCTCGAGCGCCGTCGCCGCCAGGTCCCAGGCCGCCCGCGCCTCGCCCTCGCGCGCCACCGCCGCCCCGCGCACGCCCCCGGCGGCGGCGACCGCGCCGTCCGCCCGGAGCCGCCGCTCCTCGGCGCGCGCGAGCGCCTCCTCCGCACGGAGCGCGCCCTCGAGCGCGCCGCGGTGGGCCTCCGCGGCCTCGACGCCATCGATCTCCGCCTGGACGGGCGCGGCGCCCGCGAGCGCCGCGCGCGCCGCCGCCTCCGCGGCCTCGGCCTCCGCCGCCTCGCGTGCGAGCCGCGCCGCGGCCTCGTGCCAGGCGACGGCGGCGGCCGCGCGCTGGCCCGCGGCGCGTGCCTCGTCCCGCCGGAGCGCCAGCTGCTCGCGCCGGGCGAGGAGGGCCGTGCGGTCGCCGTCCGGCAGCACCCGGACCTCGCCGGCGCGGGCCTCGAGGGCGGCGAGCGCCTCGGCCTCCCGGCTCGTCCGCGCGTACGCCGCCTGGGACAGGCGCGAGTAGATCGCGGTCCCGGTCACGCGCTCCAGGATCGACGCCCGCTCGTCCGCGCTCGCGCGGAGGAAGTTCGTGAACTCGAACTGCGGGAGGACGACCGCGCGCTTGAACTCGTCGAAGGTGAACCCGACCTTCTCCTCGTTGAGGCGTGCCGCGGCCCCCTTCTCCGCGAGGATCTCGCCCCCGTCGAGGTCCGCGACGGTCATCACCTGGTGCTGGAGCGCCCCGTCGGCCCTCCCGCGGGCGCGCCGGACGCGCCAGGTCGCGCGGTAGCGCTTCCCGTCCACGCCCTCGTAGTCCACCTCGGCGGACGCTGCGGTGGCCCCGCGCGACACGAGCCCGCGGACGTCGTTCGCGTCGAGCCGCTCCCCCTCCTCCGACCAGCCCACCAGCACGCCCGCGCCCCGGTCCTTGAGCCGGGGCGTCCGCCCGTACAGCGCGAGGCAGAGGGCGTCGAGCAGGGTCGACTTGCCGGCGCCGGTCGGGCCCGAGATGGAGAACAGCCCCGCGCCCTGGATCGGCGCCTGGTCGAGCGGGAGCGCGAACGGACCGTACAGGCTCGCCAGGCTCTCGCCGCGGATCGCGAGGATCCTCACGGCGCCTCCCTCCGGACGTCGTCGAGCAGCTCGTGGAAGAGGGCGAGGAGGTCGTCGGGGAGGGGGTCCTGGTGCTCGCGCTCCCACTTCCGGCGGAGCACCTCCTCGGGCTCGAGCTCCGCGAGCGACCGGGTCTCGACGTCGCCGAGCGCGCGGCCGGTGCCGGTGAGCGCGGTGGCGATCCGGACGAGGCGGGCCTCCTTCCCGTCCATCGCCGCCTCGAGCTTCGCCCGGAGCGACGGCTCGGGCCGATCGAGCCGCACCTTCACCTCGAGGAGCGGCCGCGCCGACTCCGGGCCGTCGCCGCGCCGCGGCAGCGCGGCGATCGCGTCGAGGACGGCGTCGAGCGGCGCGGGGTCCTTGCCGGCGGGGATCGACGCGAGCGCGACGGGGCGTGGCGCCGCGAGCCGGCGGCAGGAGACGAGCGCCCCGGCCTCGAGGTCCGCGAGCACCACGCCGTGCTCGTACGCGCGCTCGTCGAACGAGAGCGGCAGGACGGAACCCGCGTAGCGGACGCCCTCGCGGGCGCCGACGGGCTGCGCGAGGTGGAGGTGCCCGAGCGCGACGTAGGCGACGTCGTCCGGGAACACGTCGGCCGGGATCGCCGCCTCGTTGCCGAGGACGAGCTTCCGCTCCGACAGCTCGGAGACGGTCCCGCCCACGGCGTAGAGGTGGCCGGTCGCGAGCAGCGCCTGGCCCGGCGCGCGCCGGGCGCGGGCGCGCTCGACGGCGCCGGCGTAGAGCGCGCGGACCGCCCCGACCGGATCGTCGGCCGCGCCCGGGCCGAGGTCGGCGAGGCGGAGGAAGGGCACCGCGGCGACCCACGCCGCGGTCGCGCCGGTCGCGTCCTCGAGCGGCACCACGAGCGCGTCCAGGTCGGGCGCGCCGCCCGCGCGGCGGACGGCCCCGACGACATGGAGGCGACCCAGGGCGCGGAGCAGCGGATCGACCGCCTCGAGCCGCGCCGGCGAGTCGTGATTGCCGGCGACGACGACGATCTGGAGGCGCGGGAGCGTCCGCCAGGCCTCCGCGAGGAAGCGGTACCACTGCTCGAGCGCCGAGGACGGCGGGTTCGCGCCGTCGAAGACGTCCCCCGCGACGAGCAGGACGTCGACGTGCTCCCGGGCGAGCGTCTCGAGGAGCCAGGCCAGGAAGACGGCGTGCTCGGGGCCGCGCTCCACGCCGTGGAGTGTGTGCCCGAGGTGCCAGTCGGAGGTGTGGAGGAGGCGGAGCGGCATCGGCGACGGGTAAGAGGATACGCGGCGGTCGGACATGGTCGGCGCAGCACGCAGCCCGCGCGGGGGCGGGTTCCCCGTGCCTGTGCCCGTGCCCGTGCCCGTGCCCGTGCCCGTACACGTACACGTACACGTGCCCGTACACGTGCCCGAGTCTCTCCGTGCCCGTGACCCGCTTCCCGTGGCCCGTGGGCCCTGGCCCGTTCCCGACGGGGCCGCGGGCGGGCCCCCCTCACCCCGGCCCTCTCCCCCCGCAAAAGCGCGGGGGGAGAGGGAGGACGTCATTCTTCGAGCGCGATCCGACCCCGACCGACCGCGATCGACGGAGCCGCGGGCGGCCCCCCTCACCCCGGCCCTCCCCCGCAAAAAGCGCGGGGGGAGAGGGAGGACGTCATTCTTCGACCGCGATCCGACCCCGGCCGGCCGCGACTCCACGCCGAGAGGTTCCCGCTCCACCGGTCGCGCCGGGCCGCGACCGCCCTCACGATGGAGCTCGTGCTCGAGCCGGCGTGAGCACGACGCCCGCGGTGCTAGCATCGCGGCGTGCGTTACTGCGAGGGCCTCCCCAGCGCCGGGCTCCGGCCGCTCCGTCCGGAGGAGCGCGAGCAGATCCGTGCCGCTCGGCGCCGGCTCTGGCGGCGTGCCGCCGCGTCGCTCCTCGTCTTTCCCGGCGCCGTCGCGGCGCTCGTCGGCGTCGCCGCCACGGTGTCGGCGCTCGGCGTGCCGGACGTGATCGCCGGGTGGATCATCGGGCCGACCGCGCTGGTCGCCTTCCTCCTCGGCCTCCCGGTCACGATCCTGCTCGTGCGCGACGCGGTCCACGACGCGCGCGCGCTCGGGCGAGATCTCCGAGCCGGCGCCGTGGAGGAGTTCGGCGACGCTGCGCGGGGCGTCGCGGTCCTCCCTGCGAGCGAGCGCGTCATCCGGGTGAACGGGGCGGTGGTCCCGCCGGCGCGCAAGGCCCTCGTCGGCGAGGCGGCGCCCGGCGCGGGCGAGGCGACCTGGGCGGTACCGCGCGCGTCGATCCCGGAGCCGCTCCGCGGGTTCGAGTGGGCGCGCCGGCCGCTCGTGCCGGACGAGCGCGCCGAGGTCGAGCGGAGGGCCAGCGAGCTCCGGCGCGTCCCCGTCGCGCTCTCGGCCGGCACGGTGCTCGCCGTGGTGGCGATCCTGGACTCGATCCCCGACGGGCGCCGCGCGCCCGCGCCCACGGCGTTCCGGATCGTCGCGTGGCTGGCGATGTTCGGGTTCGGCTGGTACCGCATCCTCCGGCAGCGCGCGATCGGAGCGCGGCTCGCGCACGACGCGCGGGAGGGCTGGGTCGCGCGCGCGACGAGCGGCGACGCGACGGGCGTCGAGGTCCTGCCGGCGTCGGGCCTTCCCTGGGCGACGGGCGGCGCGCCCGCCGCATGGCGGCTCCACGCGTCGCGCCGGAAGAGGCGGTGATCCGCTAACGGGCCCCGCGTCGCGCGGCCCCGCCCCGGCGCCCGAGCAGCAGCTCCGCCACCGCCGCCGTGATCGGCAGCCCGGTCGCGTCCTCGACGAACAGCCACTGCCCCGCGGGGTTCACCTCGAGGAACAGGTGCTCGCCGTCGTCCCGGCGCCGCAGGTCGAAGGCGCCGTAGACGAGCCCGAGCCGATCCATCACCGCGCGGATCCCGGCCGCGACCGCCGGCGGGAGCCGGGCGGGGCGGGCGGTCCGGGCGGCCGCGGGCCAGTCCTGCCGGACGTCGTCCGGGAACGCGGTGTCCCGCGCGTCCACCTCCATCGCGAACAGCCGCCCGCCGACCGCGGTGACCCGGAGGTCCACCCCGTCCACGCGCTCCTGGAGGATCACCGGCGCGTGGCGGAGTGCGCCGAGCGCGGCCACGTCCCTCGCCGTCACCCGCCGGGTGAACGCGTGCCGGTCCGGTAACGGCGTGAGCGTCTTCAGCACCGCCGCCGGGGCGCCGTGCCGGGCCCCGCAGGCGCGGAGGAAGGCGCGCGCGCGGCCTGGGTCGCTCGTGACGAGCGTCCGCGGGACGGCGAGCCCGGCCGCGGCGGCGACCGCGAGCTGGTGGGGCTTGCGGGACGCGATCTCGGTGCGCACCGGATCGTTCACCCACCGCGTCCTCACGGACAGCCACAGCGCCGAGAACGCCGCGCTGGTCTCCGCGAGCGCGAAGCCCCGCAGCGCCGGCGGCCCGACCTCCGCCGGCAGCGCGAAGGGCGCCGGGCGGCGCCACCAGATCGCGCGGCAGCGGGAGACGTCGATCGTCCTGCGGCCGTCGCGGAGGACGAGCTGGCCCGGGCCGCGCTCGACCCCGAGCGCGATCGTGCCCCGGCGCGGGAAGCGCGAGAGGTCGAGGCGGATCAGCTCCTCGCCCCTCGCCGAGAGCGCGCGCGAGACCGCGGCCGCGTGGACGTCGTCCCGCGGCGCGACCGCGAGGATCACTTCCACCGCGTCGCGATGTGCGCGACCGCCTCCTCGATGGCGGCGCGGCGGGCCGGGTCGTCCGTCCCCTGGTGCGCCTCCGCGAGCGAGCGGAGCAGGCCGTTCCGGATGACCTTCGCCCACTTGCTGTCCGGCTCGCCCTTCGCGCAGAGCGCGTCGACGCCCTGGGCGAGCGCGCGGGGCAGCGACGGGAGCGCGGCGGCCTTCTTCATCGCCGTGACGGTGGCGCCGGTCGGGTCGGTGGCGTCGACGACGGAGTCGGTGAGGACGACGCTGAGCGTGGAAGGATCCTGCCCGGGGTCGCTCCCCCGCTGCATCATCGTGCTCACGCCCGAGGACGTCGTGGCGGTCGCCACCTTCGTGAGGGCCGCGCCGCGCGGGTAGAACGTCTCGAGCACGCCGCGGATCACGTCCGCGGCCTGCGGCGCGCCCATCGACTTGCCCCCGCCGACCTTCGCGCTGCCGCCGCGGCCCTTGCCGGGCGCCGTCTTCTTCGCCATGAGTCCCCCTGTCCTGGCGCCGTTCTCGTGGAGTGAATACGCGCCGGCGAAAGCTTACCGCGGACCCGAGCCGAAGGCATCCGTCACGGGCCTCCCTCGGGGAGTCGCGAAAGGAGGAGGTCGGCGGACCGGCGGAGCGGATCGTCGGGGTCGGCGCGCCGCCGGGACGCCCGGAGCCGCTCCGCCTCGGCGCGCGCCTCGGCCGTCCGGCCGAGGCGGGAGAGCGCCCCGGCCAGCTCGAGGCGGCTCCTCGCGAGCGTCCACGCCCGCCACCAGCCGACGGGCAGGTAGAGCCGCTGGAAGCGCTGCAGGGCCTCGACCCCCTCCGCGTCGCGGCCGGCGTCGAGGAGCGCCTCCCCGAGCAGGAAGGCCGGGACGTCCACCGGGAGCGGCGCGTCGCCCGCCCCTCGGTCGCGCAGGATCGCCCGGAGCGCGTCCACGCCGCCCGCCGGATCGCCGCCGCGCCAGCTCGCGATCGCAGCGTGGAGCCGGGCCGCGGGCGAGCCGGCCGGGAGCCGGGCCGCGAGCGTCCGGGCGCGGGCGAGATCGCCCGCGTACGCGAAGTGGACGGCGAGGGTGGCGGCGCGATCCGGATCGAGCGCCTGGATCCGCTCCGCCTCGGCGCGCAGCCCGGCGAGATCCCCGAACCCGAGGAGGAAGTGCGGCAGGCGCGCGTGATAGACGAAGAGGTCCTCGGCGCTCCGGGCGTCCGCGAGCGCGGCGGCGAGCTCCTCGCGGGCCTCCCTCGCGCGGCCCTCCGAGACGAGCAGCGCCGCGAGGCGGTAGCGCACCCGCGGCTCGGCGGGAAGCTGCTCGCGCAGGAGCGCCTCGGCGTCAGCGGTGCGCCCGGCGAAGACGTAAGCGGCGAAGAGATCCTCCCGCGCCGCGTCGCCCGCGCCCGCGTCGCGCTCCGCCTCCGCCGCGGCGATGGCGCCCGCCGCGTCGCCGAGCCACCCGCGCGCCTGCGAGAGCGCGTGTTGCCGCGCCGGGGTCGCCGGGGGCCGCGCCCACTCCGCCGCGAGCGCGGCGAGCCGGTCGGTGCGGCCCAGGCGGCCGAGCGCGTCGCAGAGGTGGTCGAGCGCGAGCTCGTGGCCGGGATCGAGCTCCACCACGCGCTCGAGCCACGGCACCGCCTTCTCGAGGTCGCCGCGGTAGTAGAGGTGGCTCGCCGCGGCGAACTGGACGCGCTTGTCGTCGGGGTACGCCAGCCCGAGCTTCTCGTACCGCTCGACGGCGGCCTCGTCCTTCCCCTCGAGGTGGTCGGACCAGGCGAGCACGAGCTCGCGCTCCTTCGGTGGCAGCCGCGCCGCGCCGGCGAGCGCCGGGGCGAGCAGCGCGCGCTGGCGCGCGAGCGGCGTCCCCTTCTCGACGCGCAGGAGCGCGAGCTCGTAGTGCGCGAGGGCGAAGCCGGGATCGATCGCGAGCGCGCGCTCGAAGTGCTCCGCGCAGCTCCCGCGGTACCAGCTCGCGCCCTGGGACGGCCGGTCCTCGCAGGCGAGGCCGTCGTAGTAGTGCCCGTACGCGTCGAGGCTCGCCGTGACCGAACGCTGGACCGGCTCCGAGGCGGCGCGCACCTCGTCGTCGCGCTCCTGCAGCTCGCGCCGCGCCCGCGCGGAGAGCCGGTCGACGACCTCCGGGACCTCGGCGAGCTTCCCGCAGCGCTCCTCGACGGCGAACAGGCGGTCGTCCGAGGCCGGGTCGAGCGCCTCGAGCGTGATCGCGTACACCGTGTCGAACCGACGGATCGTCGGGACGAGGACGGCGCGCGCGCCCGCCCGCCGGGCCACGTCGCGGATCACCCCCGGGTCGAGGCGCGCGGCGTCGCCGGCGCCCCCCTGCCGGACGAGGTCGAGCAGGCGCGTCCGCGTGAGGACGTGGAGGTGGCGCGACTGCTCGAGCGCGGTGCCGAGCAGCCCGGAGAGCCCGTCGAGCGCGCGCTCCCCGGTCTCGTTGGCGGCGTCCGCGAGCGCGACGGGGATGGGCGGCCCCGGCGGCGGCGCGCCGCGGCCGCCGAGCACGATCGCCGCGAGCCCCGCCGCGAGCGCGGCGGCGACGGCGGCGGCCATCGCCGTCCGCACGCGATGCGGGCGGTGCGCGAGGATCCGCTCCACCTCGAGGAGCGCCTCCTCCAGGGCGCGGCCGTCCCTGGGCCGCGCCTCGCGATCGCGCGCGATGGCCCGGGAGACCACCTTCCGGAGCGCCGGCGGCCCCGCGCGCGGCGGGAGCGCCGGCGGCGGCCCCGCGTCGAGCACGGCGCTCCGGCCCTCGACCACCGCGTACGGGCGCGTCCCGGTGACGAGCTGCCAGAGGATCACGCCGACCGCGAACACGTCCGAGCGCGCGTCCTCGGGCTCGCCGCGCCACTGCTCGGGCGCCATGTACGCCGGCGTGCCGCCGCCGGGCGAGGCCCCGCCGCCGAGGATCCGGGCGAGGCCGAAGTCGAGCACCTTCACGCGTCCGTCCTCGGTGAGGAAGACGTTCGACGGCTTGAGATCCCGGTGGATGACGCCACGCCCGTGCGCGTGCGCGAGCCCGCCCGCGATCTCCCGCGCGATCCGGACCGCGTCCGCGACCGGCACCGGCCCGCGGCGGAGCCGGTCCTCGAGCGTCTCGCCGGCGAGCAGCTCGTACACGAGGTAGAGGCTCCCCTCGAAGCGGCCGACGTCGTGGAGCGTCGTGATGGCCGGGTGGGCGAGCTGCGCGGCGGCGTCGGCCTCGTTGCGGAGCCACTCCTCGCCGAGCGCCGAGCGGAGGCGCTTCGCCGGGAGGACGAGCTTCAGCGCGACGCTCCGGCCCAGCTCGCGATCCCGCGCCTCGTACACGAGGCCGAAGCCGCCGCGGCCGACCTCGCGGAGGATCTCGAACCGTCCGCCGACGAGCGTCCCCGGCTTCGGCCCCGGGGGCGGCACGCCCTCCGGCTCCTCGAACGGGACGCGCACCAGCTCCGCGAGGAGCGCCGAGAGCCGCCCTGCGGCCACCGCGCCGCCGTCGTCGTCGCGCCGGGCCGGCCGTGGCTCCGGGTTCACCGCGCGGCCCTCCCCGTGAGCCGACCCCGAGCTGGCGTGTGGATCCTGCCCCGCGGGCGCGCAACGGCCTCCGCGCGCGCCATGCCGGCGCGCCCCTCGACCGCCGCCTCGCGGGCGGGACCCCTCGCATGGCCCATGGCTCCCCTGTCCGAAAAGCCCATTCGGACCCGTCCGCGGGGACAAATCAAGCGGCACGCGAGCGGGGCGGCCCGGCTCGCCTAGACCGGGGCGGGGTCGCCGGGGAGCGGATCGACCCGCGCCAGCACCCGCGCGATCGCCCGCTCGAGCGCGTCGCGGACGGTGCGCGGCGGATCCGGCGCGCCGCGGCGCAGCCGGAGGAACACGGCCTCGAGCTCGCGGCGCTCCCCGCGCGCGAGGTCGGCGACGACGCCGGCGCGCGCTCCGGACGCGAGCGCGACCTCGCCGCGGCGTGCGTGCGCGTGGTGCACCACCGCGTCGTAGTGGAGGAGGGCGCGGTCGAGCAGGATCCACGGGAAGTTCAGACCCGCGTGCGGCCCGATGCGGAACGTCCGGCCCCGTGCGACCAGGCGGCGAGCGTCGAGCAGGAGCCCCGGCACCCCCGGCGGCCCGGCCGGGCGCACCCGCGCGAAGCGGCGCCCGACGCCGTAGAGCGCGCCGCCGCCGCCGAGCGCGCCGCCGAGCACGGTCCCGGCGAGCAGGCTCGCCCCGCCGACCGCCGCGTCGATCGCGCCGCCCACGGTCGCGCCGGCGATGGCCCCGGCGGCGACGAGCTGCCCGGGGGAGAGGCCGAGGATCTGCCAGGTCTCCTCCGCGAAGAGGTCCTTCTCGAGCGCGGGCCGCTCGAGCGCCGCCTCGCGGAACGTCGCCTCGCCGATCGCGTACAGCGCCTCGACGCGCCGTCGCGCCCGGGCCTCCCGCGCGCGGAGCGCGTCGTGGAAGCTCCGCTCGAGCCGGTCGCGCTCGCCCCGGAGCGCGGCGGGGTCCGCGACGGTGAGCTCCTCCACGTGCGTGAGCGCATCGGCGAGGAGGTCCGCGATCTCGGCGGCGGCGTCCGCGCGGCGCCGGAGCCGCTGCGCGACGAGCGCCGCCAGCGCCTCGTCGATCGCCGACCTCCACTCCGGGCGGAGCTCCCGGAACGCGCGCAGGAGGGCGAGGCGCTCCTCGAACGTCGCGGCGTGCGCGTCGAAGTCGCGCACGACGTGGAAGTACTGGCCGAGGGCGCGGTGCCACTCGGCCGCGTGGTCGCCCGCGCCGATCCGGTTCACGAGCGCCATCGCGGGGCGCCCGGCCCAGCGGAGGATCTCCATCTCCGCCTCGTAGTTCGGCCGGAAGGGCTTCGTGCCGTCGACGACGTAGAGCACGCTCGCGCCGGCCAGGATGGGGGCGAGGAGCCGCCGCTCCTCGACGAAGTCGTCGGTGCCCTCGTGCCCGCGGACGAGCTCCGCGACGCGGGCGGGGCGCTCCGACGCGGAAACCTCGCGCGCGCGGAGCCAGGCGAGGGCGCGCGGCGCGTCCTCGAACCCGGGCGTGTCGACCAGCACGAACAGCGTCCGGCCGTCCACCTTCACCGGGTACTCGCGGATCTCCGTGGTCGTGCCCGGGCGCGGGTCGATCCGGACGGACTCGTCCTCGGCGAGCGTCGAGACGATGCTCGACTTCCCCTTGTTCACGCGCCCGACCACCGCGAAGCGCGGGACCTCGGTGTCCGGCGCCGTCACGCGATCCCCCGGAGCGGCTCGACGGCGAGGAACGGGTCGGCGAGGCGGGCGAGGACGTCTCGCCAGGTGCGGACGTCGGCGGCGCGCGGCGGCCGCGGCAGGCCGCGGACGGCGTCGACGAGGAGCACGACGAGGTGGCGGCGCGGGCCGAGCGCCCGGCGCAGGTCGGTGAGGAGCCGGAGCGCGGCACGGTCCGGCGCCTCGAACGCCTCCGCGACGAGCACCACGGGCTCGGCGCCATCCACCGCCGCCCGCCAGTCGACGCCCGCCTCGTCGTAGGCGCGCCCGCCCGCGGCGCGGACGAGGGCGACGGGCCGGTGCGTCTGCGCCGCCACGGCGCGCGCGAGGGCCTCGCCGGACGGCACGTCGCGCCAGAGCACGACGGCGCAGCGGCCGCCCTCGCCCGGCCGGGCGACGACGTCGGGGAGGGGCGCCGGCGCGGGCGCGTCCGCCTCGGGCGCCTCGGCCCGGGTCGCGACGTGGGGCTCGACGAGGCGCCGGACCACGCGCGACACCTCCGCGTCGTCGAGCGGCAGGCGCGCGAGGAGCCGGCGCGCGCGGAGCGAGGCCACGGCGAGCGTCGCCGCCCGGGGGAGGAGGCCGTAGGTGCCGATCGCGGCGAGGAGGAAGGGCCACCAGCCGCCCACGAGGTCGGGGCGCGCCGCGCGCCCGGCGCCCGCGAGGAAGTAGGCCGACTCGAGTCGCGAGTAGCGGGTCGCCTCGACGAGGGCGAGCGACGGATCCGCGTCGGGCCAGAGGGCGCGCCAGGGCAGCGCGAGGGCGTGGACGAGGGCGTGGAAGCGCGCCGGGTCGAGCACGGCGAGCGTGGACGACCAGCCGAAGGCGACGTCGGAGAAGACCACGAGGCGGAGCGCGGCGAGGAGCGCGCCCACGTTGAAGGCGACGCCGAACGCCTGCGTGAGCCCGAGCACGAGCCACGGCTCGAGCCGGTGGTAGAGCGAGCGTCGCGAGCGGAGGTGGTGCCAGAGGGCGAGCCACTCGGTCCGGCGCGCGGCGGCGGCCGTGTCGCGGGGCCCGCCGGAGCGGCGCGCAACGGAGGCGGCGCGGGCCGCGAGCGCGGGGTAGAGGGCCGCGACGGCGCCGCGGAGCGGACCGAGGATCGCCGCGCCGGTGGCGGCGAGCGGGACGAGGAACGAGGCGACCAGCGCGGCGAAGAGGAGGATCTGCAGGGCGACGAGGAGCAGGAGCGCGTCCCACACGTTCACCGGGTGGCCGCCGTCGTACCGAAGCACCGCGCTCGCGGCGCCCCAGCCCAGCGCGAGCCCGAGGAGGACGAGCGCGGCCCGGACCGCGGAGACCGCCCGCGCGACGGCACCGCCGGGCGAGGGCCGGCCCGGCTCCGCCGCGCGGAGCGCCGCGAGCCAGCGCGCCACGAGCGCGGCCCGGCGCGGGCCCGGCGCGGCGTCGGCGGGCGCGGGCCGCACGAGAGCGCGGTCGCGGGCCTCCAGCGCGGCGGGATCGGCGTCGCGGTCGCGGAGGAGCTGGGCCTCGAGGTCGACGAGATCGGCGAGGGTCATCGGACGGGCGCCGCGCACCTGAAAGATGCTGCGCGGTCAGGTGTCGCGCCTCGGGGTGGGAGGTCGGGGCGCCTTCCGGGGTGGGTCGGGGCCGGTGTAGGTCGGCGCCGAGCCGAGCCCGGGCGAACCTCGCTCCGGGTCGCGGTCGGAGCGGCCCCGGCTGTCGGCCCCCCGAGGTATGAGACAGGGATGCCCGACGCCCTCCCGGCCGCCGCGCCCGTCGCCGCCACCCGCTACGCCGTCGCCGTCCACGCCATCGCCTCGGCCATCGCCGCCGAGCTCGACACCGATCAGCTGTCCGGCGACGCCGCCTGGGAGCGCGCCGAGGCGGCGCTCGCCCGCCACCGCTCCGGCGGCCCGCACCACTGGCTCTTCGAGGGCACCGAGCCGCTCGCGGTGTCTCCGAGCGTCTTCGACGCCCTCGAGCCCCGCGAGGACGGCACCCGCGACTGGCTCCAGGGGAGCGTCCAGTCGGCCGCTGCCGCCGTCGTGAAGTTCGACGTGTTCCAGCGCCTGCTGGAGCTGCGCGAGATGGGGGACTAGGGTCCCGTCCACGCCGGCCGGCGCTCCGCGGCGCCGTCCGCCGCGACCCGCGCGACGCCCACCTGGAAGTAGGTCGGGTCGAGCTCGGCCGCGAAGGCGCGTCGCCCGAGGCGTCGCGCCGCGAGCGCGGCCGTGAAGAGTCCGCCGAACGGCTCCCAGACCACGTCGCCGGGGCTCGTCGAGGCCTCCACGATCCTCGACACGAGGTCGAGCGGCTTCTGGTTCAGGTGCACCGCTCGGCCGCCGGGGATGCGGACGCGCTCCGGCCCCGCGACCGGCGCGCGCTCCCACACGTTCGTCACGCCGAACGGGCAGCAAAAGGTGGAGCGCATCCGTGCCCAGACCGCCGCCGTGACCGGCGCCACGCCGTCGAGGGCGAAGTAGGGGCGCCCCTCCGGCCGGCCGCGGGCGTTCGCGTGCTCGGCGAGGCGCGCCATCGCCTCGGGCGGCGGGAAGTACCAGAGGTGCGACTGGTCGAGGTACTTGCGGACCGCCGCGTCCTTCACCCCGCACGCCGCGTTCGCGGCCTTGAGCGGCAGCCCCGTCCGCCGCCACTCCGCGAGCAGCCAGGACTTGAGCGGCGCGCCGCCGGGCGCGACCGGCGCGCGGACGTACTGCACGCAGACCTCGGTCACCACCGGGAAGCGGCGGATCGAGCCGGTGTTCACGTTCCCGGCGACGTGCCCGCGCCCCTTGTTCCAGACGTTGCACGCGACGTAGCGCCAGCCGTGGCGCTCGAGGACCGGGTGCGCCGCGGCCCAGCCGATCTCCGAGTTCCAGAACCAGAGCGTGGTCGCGGGTGTCGCGGCGCGCGCCCAGGCGGCGGCGTGCGGCTCGTACCAGGCCGGCACCTCGAGGTGGTCGGAGGTGTCGCCCTCGAACCCGAGCACGCCATACGCGCCGTCGGACACGATCGCCGCCGGCGCGGGCCACGCCGCGTACTGGTCGAGCGCGTCGCCGTGGTGCAGCGACACGAGCGCGTCGCGCCAGATCGGCGCGCGCGGCCGGCCGCGCAGGACGAGAGCCTTCCCGCGGCCGACCGTGGTCGGCGCCGGGGCGCGCGCGCGGCGCGCCGGGTGGGCGGGGGCGGGGCGGCGGGCGCGGGGCATCGAGGCTCCCCACGCGTACCGGACCCGTCTGACACGCGACTTCCGAAAAGGACGCGGGCCGGGCGGGGAGCTGTTCTCCCCGTCCGGCCCCCGTCGCGTCGTCGTGCGCCGGAACTACTGGCCGCTGCCGCTGGTGCTGCTGCCCGCGGCGCCGCCGGACGAGCCGCTGGTGCCCGTGTCGTTCGTCCCCGAGGTGGACCCGCCCGTCGAGCCCGCGCTGCCGCTCGAGGAGCCGGAGCCGCCGAGCGAGCCGGAGCTGGACGTGTCGCTGCCGGAGGAGCCGGTGCCGCCCGGCGTCGTCGTGGACGAGCCGGCGCCGCCCGTCGAGCTGCCGCCGAGCGAGCCGCTGGTGCCCGACGAGCTGCTGTCCGGCGTCGTGCTGGTGCCGGAGGAGCCGGTGCTCCCGCCGTAGGTCGACGAGTCCGAGGAGCCCGTCCCGCCGGTCGTCGTGCCGCTGCCGGTCGTGGTGCTGTGGTGCTTCTTCTTCTTCTTCTGGGTGGTCGTCGACGAACCGGTCGTGTCCGAGCTGCCGGTGGTGCCCGAGCTCATCGAGCCCGCGCTGCCGGTCGACGACCCGGCGCTGCCCGGGGTCGCCGTGTCGGTGCTACTGCCCGAGGTGCCGGAGCCCATCGAGCCCGCGCTGCCGGTCGACGACCCGGAGCTGCCCGGAGTCGCCGTGTCGGTGCTGCTGCCCGAGGTGCCGGAGCCCATCGAGCCCGCGCTGCCGGTCGAAGACCCGGCGCTGCCCGGGGTCGCCGTGTCGGTGCTGCTGCCCGTGGTGCCGGAGCCCGTCGAGCCCGCGCTGCCGGCCGCCGGCGACCCGGAGCTGCCTGGAGTCGTGGTGTCGGTGCTGGTGCCGGAGGAGCCGGAGCCCGTCGAGCCTGCGCTGCCGGACGACCCGGAGGTGCCCGGAGTCGTCGTATCGCTGCTGCTGCCGGTCCCGCCCGGCGTCGCGCTGCCGGCCGAGCCGCTGCCCATCGAGCCGGCGCTGCCGGAGGAGCCGGTCCCGGAGGTCGAGCTGCCACCCGGGTTCGTGCTGCTCTGGTCGGAGCCGCTCGCGCCGGCGGAGCTGCCGGCCGAGCCGCTCTGGGCGTACGCGCCTCCCGCCACCAGCATCGCGCCGGCGATGATCGCTGCAAGCCTCTTCACCATGTGCTGCCCCCTGGAAGCCCGCGCCGTGCGCGGGCCATTCGTTGTCACGCGAGACTTCGCGGGCGGGCGGCGCGCCCGGCCGGATGCCGGGCGGCGCCAGACGCGGAGTGGTGGATGTCGAGGACGACGCCCCACCCGCCTCGAGTGCGTTCGTCGAAACCTGCACACGGTCCGCGAAGCCACAACAGAGGGCGGAGCGCTGGTGACGCGAGGGGGCGAGCTGGCGCCGCCAGGCTGGTCAGCGGTGGATCGCGTCGACCCAGCGGACCTGCTCCGGAGCCTCTGCTGGCGTGAGGTCCAGGTTGACGACCACCGGATCGGCGTCGCTGCGGACGAGCACGCACTCGAGCGGCTCGTCGCTGCTCGCGTTCAGCTCCTGGTGCGGGACGTAGGGCGGCACGAAGATGAAGTCGCCGGGGCCGGCCTCGGCCGTGAACTCGAGCCGCTCGCCCCAACGCATCCGGGCGCGGCCGCTCACGACGTAGATGATGCTCTCGAGCGCGCCGTGGTGGTGCGGGCCGGTGCGCGCGCCGGGGTGGATCCGCACCGTTCCGGCCCAGATTCGCTGCGCGCCGACGGTCGCGCGGCTGATCGCGGCCGCGCGAGTCATGCCGGGCGTCTGCGGCGTGTTCGGATCGAGCTCGCCGCCCCGGATCACCCGCACGCCGTCGAGGCGCCACCTCGGTTCGCTGGTGCTCATCGCTCCCCCTCCATCAGATGCGCCCGCGCGCGGAACGCGGCGACGCCCACCGGGGATCGGCGTCGATGTCCGCCGCCCGGCCCACCGAAGGCGGACCGGGCGGCGGCGCGGCTACAGCGACTGGAGGTATTGCTCGAGGTCGTCCTTGTCCGCGTCCGACAGCCCCAGGTGGAAGGTGGCGTCGTAGTGGTTCACGACGTCACGGAGCGTCGCGAACCGACCATCGTGGTAGTAGCCGCGCTTTCCGTGCGTCCAGAGGCCGCGGAGGGGCGTCGTGCGGTACCGGCCGTCGGGCGAGCGGCTCGCCTGGAAATCGTCGATCCCGATCTCCTGGCCGGTGTGCAGGTTCCAGCCAGGCTCGGTGAAGATCGGCGGGACGTGGCAGGTGGCGCACTTCGCGGCGCCGGCGAAGAGCTTCCCGCCCCGCTGCGCCGCGGCTGCGTCGAAGCTGCCCTTCGGCGGCCGAGGCGCGTCGATGGCGAGCTGGTAGAGGTGGAGTGCGGGAAGCTTCGACGTCACGAGATCGGGGTCGCTCCGCACGTGCCCGAAGCCGTTCGCGGCGGCGATGGGGAACTTGGACGCGTCGTCGAGCCGTGGATCGAAGAACGTGCCCTGGCCGTGCATCTCGAGGTTCGCGACGAACGCGTTCCAGTGCGTGACGGAGCCCCAGCCGGTCCAGGTGTGGAGGTTCACGCCGGCGAGACCGAACGCGGGCGGGATGAGCGTCGCGGCGGACTTGCCGTCGGGGCGGAGCGCCTTCCCGTCGAGGAACACCTCGGCGTCGAACTTGCCGGGCCCCCAGGTCGCGAGGACCTGCCGGAGCGTGTCGACCGAGACGCCGAGGAGCTTCGCCACCGGGTCGAGGTTCGGCGCGAGGCTCACGATCGCGCCGACGTTCAGGTCCTGGTTCGACCAGCCGTCGAGCCGGTGGCCGATCCCGGGCGCGAACGAGTCGTCCACCCGCGAGTGGCAGAGCGCGCACTGGATTCCCACGGAGCGGAGGCCGCCGCTCCCGTCGGGGAAGCCGGTGATGCCGACGACCGCGTTCAGCTTCAGCAGCGCGAGCGTCACGCCCGGATCGTCGAGGTCGACCTTCCCGGCCGCCAGCGCCTGGCGCACGTCGCCGGGCAGCGCGTCCACGTCCACCTTCAGGCCGGCGGCGAGCGCCGCCTTCGGCGAGAGCCCGGGCCCGACGCCGCCGTGCGCCTCTCCCTCGATCGCCTCGTGGAGCTTCAGCGTATCGCCCCAGAACGCCTCGTCGCCGAACGTGTCGAACCTGAACACCTTTCGTCCGTCGGCGAGCCGCGCCATCGCCGCCTCGGCGACGTCGCGCGCGTCGTCTTCGCGATCCGCGGCGTGCGCGGTCGCGATGGGCCGCGCCGCCCCGGCGGCCCGTTCCAGGGCCGGCCCCCCGCTGCACGCCGCCTGGACGAGCGCCGCGGTCGCGAGCACGCCCAGCACGCCGAAGGCGATCCAACCACTCCGCTTGTGAACCTGCCGGTGAGACACGTGTGTCCTCCTGCGGCGCGACAGAGGGGCGCCGCTCGGGAGGATTCGATGGTGGGCGCGCGCCGGGGTGACGGAGGGACCCCTCTTGCGGGCGCGCGGCCCGACGAAGAGAAGCCGGCCCCGCGGACGGGGCCGGCTTCGGTGCGATCGCTTCCTGGACGGCTTCGCTACCTCGCGGCCGCCTTGGGCTGGTCCTTCACGACCTCGAGGTCGAGCGCGATGGTCACCTCGTCGCCCACGGCGGGGCCGGCCTCGACGAGCTTGTTCCAGGTGAGGCCGAAGTCCTTCCGATCGATCTTCGTCGTCGCAGCGAACCCGCGGCGGGTCTCGCCGTACATCCCCTTCACCTCGGGCGAGGCCTTCACGTCGAGCGTCACCGGCCTGGTCACGCCGTGCAGGGTGAGGTCGCCCGTGACCGTGAGGCCGTCCTTGCCCGCCTTCGCGACCTTCGTCGACTTGAAGGTGATGGTCGGGTACTTCGCGACGTCGAAGAAGTCCGGCGACTTGAGGTGCGCGTCGCGGTCCGCGACGTGCGTGTCGAGGCTGTTCACGTCGATCGTCGCCTCGACGGTGGACCTCGTGACGTCCGCGTCGTCGAGCTTCACGACGCCGGAGAAGGTCCGGAACTCACCGCGCACGGTGGAGATGACGAGGTGCTTCACCGCGAACCCAGCGGTCGAGTGGGACGGGTCGAGGTTGTACGCGCCCTGGCCGGCGAGGGCGAGGGCGGGGAGGACGGCGGCGAGCGTGGCGAGGAGCTTCTTCATGGTCGGGGATTCCTTTCGGCGCGGGAGTGAGGGGTGAGGGGCGGGGCGCCGCTCAGGCGGCGACGGAGGCGGCCTTCTTCACCGCCTCGAGCTCGATGGTGATCTCGACCTTCTCGCCGACGAGCACTCCGCCGGTCTCGAGCGCGGCGTTCCAGACGAGGCCGAACTCGCGGCGGTCGATCGCGGCCTTCGCGGAGAACCCGGCGCGCTGGTTGCCCCAGGGGTCCTTGGCGCTGCCGGCGAACTCGGCCTCGAGCACGACCTCGCGGGTCACGCCGTGCAGCGAGAGGTCGCCCGTCACGCGGTAGCCCGCCCCGGCCTTCTCGAGCTTCCGCGACCGGAAGGCGATCTCGGGATGCTTCGCGACGTCGAGGAAGTCGGGCGACTTGAGGTGCGCGTCTCGGTCGGCGACCTGCGTGTCGATGGACGCCGCGTCGATCTTCACGTCGACGGTGGACCGCGTGAGGTCCGCCTCGTCGAGCTGGATCGCGCCCGACCACCTGGCGAAGCGGCCGTGGACCTTGGAGATGACCATGTGCCGGACCCAGAAGTGGATCGCGGAGTGGCCGACGTCGATGTCCCAGGTGGTGGATGCCATGTCTTCTTTCCCTTCGTGTGGAGCGCGTTGCGCCCGGTTCCGTCCTGCTGTCGAGGCGTAACTTGCCTCCGTTGCTTCGATGGCGCAATCTGCGCTGGAGCACATCACCGTTCCGCTGGAGCAACGATGGATCTGAACCTCCTCACCACCTTCGAGGCCGTCGCGCGCACCGCGAGCTTCTCCGCCGCCGCGAAGGAGCTCCGGCTCCCGAAGTCCTCGGTGAGCCGCGGCATCGCGCGGCTCGAGGCCGACCTCGGCGTGCAGCTCGTCTTCCGCACCACGCGCCAGGTCTCGCTGTCCGCCGCGGGCACGGCGCTCTACGACCGCATCTCGCCGCTCCTCCGGTCGGTGAAGGCGGCGCTCGGGGAGATGCCGGAGCGCGAGGAGCTGCCCTCGGGCGAGCTTCGCGTCACCGCGCCGGTGGACCTCGGCGTCCTCTTCCTCGCCGAGGTCGTGACCCGCTACACGGCCAGGTACCCGTCGGTCTCGGTGGACCTGCACCTCACCGGACGCGTGGTCGACCTGGTCGGCGAGGGGTTCGACGTCGCGCTCCGCGTCGGGGCGAAGCTCGAGGACTCGAGCCTCGTCGTGCGGCGCGCGGCGTCGATCGTGTCGCAGGTCTACGCGTCTCCGCTCTACCTCGCGCGGCGCGGGACGCCGCGGACGGAGGCCGACCTCGCCGGGCACGAGTGGGTGGTCTTTCGCCCCGGGCCGCAGCGGCTCCGCGTCACGCCGCCCGCGCCGGCGACGGGCGTGGTGCCGCGCGGCCGGATCGTCTGCGACGACATCCTCTTCGCGCGCGACGCGGTCCGGGCCGGCGCCGGGCTCGGGCTCCTCCCCGGGTTCATGGTGGAGGCGGACGTCGTGGCCGGCCGGCTCGTCCGCGTCGTGCCGCGGTACGAGAGCCGGTCGGGGTGGCTTCACATCGTGACCCCCGCGGCGCGACACGTGCCGCGGAAGGTGACGGCGTTCCGTGACCTCGTCCTCGAGCTCCTCCGGACGCGGCTCGCCGTGTCGGCGACCGGCTGACGCGGGAGCTCGCTCGCGCCTGGTCCGCGCGCGCGTCACCTCGGCGGAGGGGGCCGCGGCCCCGCGGACGGAGGCCGGCAGATCATCGCTCCGGGCCCCGTCGCGGTACGCGCCCCCGCCGCAGGCGCGAGACACCCCGGACGATCCCCTTCCCGACCTCGTCCGCGAGCAGCGTCGCCGGCGCGCAGGCGAGGAGCCACGGCCACGCCGCCCCTGGCAGCGGCGCGGTCCCGAACATCGCCTGGAGCGGGGGCAGGTAGACGATGGCGAGCAGGAGCGCGACCTCGACGGCGATGCCGGCGGCGAGGAGCCGCCCCGGCCGCGCGAGGCGGAGCGCGGAGGTCCGCTCCGAGCGGCAGGCGAGGACGTTCCCGACCTGGCAGCAGACGATCGCCGCGAGGGCCGCCGAGGTCGCCTCGCGGTACGTGGCCGCGACCGCCGCAGGGGCCGCGTGCGCGAGCAGCGCCGGCGTGACCGCCTGGAGCGCCCCGAGCCCGTACCCCGCGCGCCACCACACCGCGAAGAACGCGGCGAGGCACGCCGCCGCCTCGACCACCCCGAGCCACCCGTAGGCGCGGAGGAGCAACTGGACGTCGAGGACCCGCCGGCCGCGCGCGCGCGGTGGGCCCGCCATGAGCCCCGGCTCGGGCGGCTCGGCGCCGAGCGCGAGCGCGGGGAGCATGTCGGTGCCGAGGTCGATCGCGAGGATCTGCAGGATCCCGAGCGCCGGCGGCACGTGCAGCACGACCATCGCGAGGAACGGCGCGATCTCGGGGACGTTGGAGGTGAGCACGTACGCGAGGAACTTGCGGACGTTCGCGAAGGTCGTCCGGCCGCCCTCGACCGCCGCGACGATCGTGGAGAAGTCGTCGTCGAGCAGGACGACGTCCGCCGCCGCGCGGGCCACGTCCGTGCCGGCCCTGCCCATCGCGACCCCGACGTTTGCGGCGTGGAGGGCGGGCGCGTCGTTCACGCCGTCGCCGGTCACGGCGACCACGTGGCCGAGGCGCTGGTAGGCCCGCACGAGGCGCAGCTTCTGCTCAGGCGTGACCCGGGCGAAGACGAGGCCCGCGGACGCCTCGAGGAGCGCCTCGAGCGCCGGCTCGGCGAGCGCCTCGAGCGCGGAGCCGTCCACGACGCGCCACCCGGCCGTCCAGAGCCCCACCGCCTCGGCCACGGCGCGGGCGGTCAGGCCATGATCGCCGGTCACGATCGTCACGCGGACCCCGGCCCGCGCGCACGCGGCGAGCGCGGCGCCGACGCCGGCCCGCGGCGGGTCGGCGAGCGCGACGAGGCCGAGGAGCGTGAGGTCCCGCTCGACGGCGTCCGCATCCCGCCCGGCGAGCGCGCCGCCGTCCTCCCGGATCGCCACCGCGACGAGGCGCAGCCCCCGCGCGGCCAGGGCGTCGTGCACCTCCAGGACCTCCGCGCGACCGGCATCGTCCATCGCCCGCACGCCGGCGCCGTCCGCCACCCGCGTGCAGCGCTCGAGCACCGCGAGCGGCGCCCCCTTCACGATCGCGACCGGACCCGCGGTCGTCGCCGCGAGCGGCGGGCCGGCCCGCACCACCACGCTCATCCGCCGGCGGCGCGCGTCGAACGGCGCCTCGGCCAGCCTCGGGCACGCGCGCCGGAGCGCCGCCGGCTCGAGGCGCGCGGCGGCCGCCGCGGCGAGCAGGGCGCGATCGATGGGATCGGCGGACCCGCCCGTCGGGCCGACGTGCGCGTCGTTCGCGAGCGCGGCGGCGGCGAGGAGCCGCCGACCCGCCGCGCCGGCGTCGGCCGGGCCGTCGGAGCCGGCCGGGCCCCCGCGCCCGGCTGGCCCGGGGGTCCAGACGCGCTCCACCGAGAGCGCGTTCTCGGTGAGGGTGCCGGTCTTGTCGGTGCAGATCACGTCGACCGCGCCGAGCGTCTCCACGGCCGAGAGCCGCGACACGAGCGCGTGGCGCCGCGCCATCCGCTGCACGTTCGCGGCGAGCGTGATGGTGATCGCCGGGAGGAGCCCCTCCGGCACGTTCGCGACGATGATCCCGATGGCGAAGAGGAGGCTCTCCCAGAGCGGCGCGCCGAAGACGTGCAGCAGCGCGAACACCGCCACGCCCATCCCCACCGCGAGCGCCGTGACCGTCCGGACGATGCGCGCGACCTGGAGCTCGAGCGTGCTCGGCGCGCGACGGGTGGCCGTGGCGAGCCGGGCGATCCGGCCGAGCTCCGTCCGCGGCCCCGTCGCGAAGACGACGGCGCGGGCGCGCCCGGTCACGACCGTCGCGCCGGCCGGGGCGGCGCACGAGGCGTCCGCGACGGCGCGCGGCGCGAGACACGGGAGCGCGTCGCGATCCACCGGCAGCGACTCGCCGGTGAGCAGCGACACGTCCAGCCGGAGGAGCGTCGCCTGGACGATCCGCGCGTCCGCGACGACGCGGTCCCCCTCCGCGAGCACGAGCACGTCCCCCGGGACGACCTCCGCCGCCGCCACCTCCCGCGGGCCGCCACCGCGGAGCACGCGCGCGCGCCGCGGCATGAGCGCCTCGAGCGCGGCGAGGGCGCGGTCGCCCCGGTGCTCCTGCCACGCGCCGACCGCGCCGTTCACGACGACGACGAGGACGATCGCCCACCCGAGCTGCGGCATCGCGGACGCGAACGAGAGCCCCGCGGCCGCCCAGAGGAGGATCGCCATCGGGTGCGTCACCTGCGCCAGCGCGCGGCGCGCTCCCGACCGGCGCCGCGGCGGCGGGAGCTCGTTGCGGCCGATCGACGCGAGCCGCGCGCCGGCCTCGCGCTCGGTGAGGCCGCCCTCGCGCGTGCCGAGCGCGGCGGCCACGTCGGGCGCCGGCAGCGCGAGCGACGCCGTGGCCGGCGCGTCGGTGCTCGCGCCGCGCCGGTCGGGGCCAGGTGCCGCGCCCCGCTCCGCGGACGTCGCTCCTCTCGGCAAGCGATCCCCTCGCGGACTCTACGCTCCCGCAGGCCCGCGGCCCCCCGGCCGGCGGGGGCGGCCGGCCGCGGCGGACTGCCGCGACGCGTCGCCGGGCGCGACCGCGCCGCGGCCTCGACGGGTTCCGGTGAACGGGCCTCCACGGCGGTGTCGTTGTGCCCCGCGAACGAAGGTGAGAACGTCGAGGCGCGGCTCGCGGACGTCGCTCGCGCGCCGCGGGGGCGTCGATGATCTTCCAGGATCGGGAGCACGCCGGGCGCCTGCTCGCGGCGCGCCTCGAGCACCTCCGCGCCGAGGAGCCGGTCGTGTTCGGGCTCGCACGCGGCGGCCTCCCCGTCGCGCGCGAGGTATCGCGCGCCCTCGGCGCGCCCCTCGACCTCCTCGTCGTCCGCAAGCTCGCCACGCCCGGCGCGCCGGAGTGCGCCATCGGCGCGATCTCCGAGGCTGGCGCCGTGTTCGTCGACCGTGCGCTCGTGGCGGAGCTGGGCGTCACCGACGAGGAGGTCGCCGACATCGCGGAGCAGGCCGGGCGAGAGCTCGCCCGCCGCGTCCGCGCGTACCGCGGGGAGGTGCTGCCCATCGCGGTCGCCGGGCGGACGGTCATCGTCGTCGACGACGGCGTGGCGACCGGCGCGACCGCTCGCGCCGCGGGGCTCGCGGTGCGCCGTTGGGGCGCGGCTCGCGTCGTCCTCGCTGCGCCGGTCATCGCCGCGGTGAGCCTGGACGAGCTGCGCCGGCACTTCGACGAGGTGATCGCCGTCGAGGAGCCGCCGGACTTCCTCGCCGTGAGCTGGTGGTACCGGCGGTTCACGCAGGTGTCGGACGCAGAGGTGCTCGACTGCCTGCGGGATGCCCGCGCGCCCGACGCGGCGAGCGTGTCCTGAGCGATCCGCGCCGCAGCGGCGCGCGAGCCGTGGCCCGCACGCCGGCCCGCATCCCCGGGTAATCGTGCGCACCGCATGCGCCGCCTCCCGCACCCGACGCAACTTCCGCCGACGATGCCCGGGAGGGGATCCGTGGTTCGCGCCGCGATCGCTCGGATCGCGGCGGGCGGGGGCTGCGGAACGCGCGATGCACAGCTCTCCCACGCGCACCTCGTCGCGAGGGAACGAAGGACCGGGCGCCACCGACGCGTCTCGACGCGCCGACCGGATCCGGTCCGCTCGAGGGGACGGCGGGTGCGTGCCGGCGGGACCCCGGTGGGGGAAGACGGGCTCGACCCGGGTGGTGCGGAGGGGCCGGGATCCCGGCCGGCGTGGAGGATGCCATGACGTTCCGTGATCGGCGTGAAGCCGGGCGGCAGCTCGCGCGGCGGCTGCTACACCTCGCAGGCACGGCTCCGGTCGTGGTCGCCGTCGGCCCCGGAGGGTTCGCGGTCGCGGCCGAGATCGCCGACGTCCTCGGAGCGGAGCTCGACATCCGGGGGGCGGCCGAGCTCGTGCCGCTCCGGGGGGCGGAGCGGTCCCTCGGCGCGGTGGCGGAGCGCGGCGCCTGCCTGGTGGAGCCCGGCGCCGCGACCGAGCTCGGCGTCCCCGCGGAGGACGTCGAGCGGATGCTCGCGCAGCGACGGGCGGAGGCGGAGGAGCACGGCGCGACGTGCCGCGGCGGTCAGCCACCCATCGAGCTCGCGGGACGCAACGTGATCGTCGTCGCGGACGGCGTCGACGGCGGCCTCTCGCCGCGCGCGGTCGTGGACGCGGTCCGCTCGGAGCGGCCGGAGTGGCTCGTCCTCGCGACCCCGATCGCGGACCCGCGCCACCTCCCGGCGCTGCGGCGGGCCGTCGACGAGCTGGTGGTGCTCGACCTCCCGCCGGAGTTCATCGCGGTCGGCTACTGGTACGCGCAGGCGGCGCGGCCGACGGAGTACCAGGTCGCGGCGGCGCTCGCCGCCCGCGGGCGGGCCCCGGCGGTCCCGACGATGCACGGAGCATGACGATGGAGCGGGCCGGCAGCGACGCCATCGCGCGGGCGGTCTCGGAGCTCGTGCCCGGCGGCCGGGTGGTCGCGATCCGCGCCCTGGCGCCCGACGTGGGCGCGGGCGTGGCGCGCAAGGACGCTGGTTACGGGCGGCCGATGCGCGTCGAGGTCGAGGCGCCGGGCGGGGAGCGGCGGACGCTGGTGTTCCGGACCGCCCTCGCCGATCCGTTCGGCCACGACCGGCGCGCGGACCGGTGGGCGGAGCTGCTCCTCTCCTTCGACACCTTCGACGCGATCCCGGACCACGTGCGCGCGCTGGACGTCGGCGCGGTCGGGCCGGAGGGGCTCGTGTCGCTCCGGACCGCGGGCGAGCCGTACCTCGTCACGACGTTCGCGGAGGGGCGCCTCTACGCCGAGGACCTCCGCCGCGTGGCTCGCGACGGCGTGGTCGGCGAGGAGGACCTCGGGCGGTGCGAGGCGCTCGCGCGGTGGCTCGGGCGGCTCCACCGCGAGCCCAGGTCCGATCGGGTGGCGTGGCAGCGCGCCCTGCGCGATCTCCTCGGCTCGGGGGAAGGGATCTTCGGGATCGTCGACGCCTACCCGCCCGACACGCCGGGCGCCTCGCCGTCACGGCTCGCCGCCATCGAGCGGCGCTGTCTCGACTGGCGGTGGAAGCTGCGCGGCCGGGCCGATCGGCTCCGCCGGATCCACGGCGACTTCCACCCGTTCAACCTCGTCTTCTCCGAGGGGACCCGGTTCACCCTGCTCGACGCGAGCCGCGGGTGCCTCGGCGACCCCGCCGACGACGTGGCCGCGCTCACGGTGAACTACCCGTTCTTCGCCATCCAGGCGCCCGGGACGTGGGCACGCGGGTTCGGACCACTCTGGTGGCTCTTCTTCACGACCTACCTCGAGTGCGGCGGGGGGCGGGAGGTGCTGGAGGATCTCGCGCCGTTCCTCGCGTGGCGCGCGCTGGTCGTGTGCTGTCCGCGCTTCTACCCCGATCTCGGCGGACCGGCCCGGGACGCGCTGCTCGGGCTCGCGGAGCGCGCCCTGGACGCGCCGATGTTCGATCCGGCGCTCGCGGAGGCGCTCTTCCGGTGAGCGGCGGCGGCGCCGTCGTGTGGGTGACCGGGCTCCCGGCCTCGGGGAAGTCGACGCTCGCCGGCCGGCTCGCCGCGCGGCTCCGCGCCGACCGCGTGCCGTGCCTCGTCCTCGACGGCGATGCCGTCCGGGCGGCGCTCGGGCGGCCCGCCGGCCGGGGCGCCGACGACCGCGATCGCTTCTACGCGGCCCTCGGCAGCCTCGCGGCGACGTTCGCGGAGCAGGGGCTCGTCGTCATCGTGCCCGCCACGGCGCCGCGCCGGGCCCACCGCGACGCGGCCAGGGCGCTCGCCCCGCGCTTCCTGGAGGTGCTGGTCGCGACGCCGCTCGAGGCGTGCGCGCGACGCGATCCGAAGGGGCTCTACGCGGCGGCGCGCCGGGGCGAGGCGCCGGAGCTGCCCGGCGCGGGCGCACCGTACGAGCCTCCGCTCGCGCCGGACGTCATCGCGTCCGGCGGCGAGGACGAGCGCGCGGTCGAGGCGCTCCTCGCGAAGCTCGTGACATGAGAGCGGGGCGTGCAGCTCAGCGCCGGGTCGCGTCCGGGGAGGGCGCCGGGCGTGGCGCGCGGGTCGGCGTCGGCCTCGCCCCGGGGGACGGTCGCGGCGCAGGCGCCGGCCGGTAGGCCGGCGCGGTCCCGTCCCTCGCGCCGCGCCTGGCCTCGGCCGGCGTCGGTACCGGGACGATCCGGACCGGCGGCACCGGGCGCCCGACGGCGCGCTCGACCCCGCGGTGCGAGGGGCCGCCGCCGGGCGGCGGGGGGACCGTCGACCAGCGCGGCGGCGGCGCAGGCCGGGTGGCGCGGACGAGGTGCGGCGCGCGCGCGGGCGGGTACGCCACCTGCTCGACGCGCACGCCGACGAACCGCGGGATGGGCACGAAGATCCACACGCCCGGCTCGATCGGGGGCGGATCCACCCACCCGCCGACGATCCCGGGCCAGAGCGGCGCCCATCCCACGACGCCGCCGCCCATGCGCCACGCGACCCACGCCGGCGCCCACTCGAACCCCGGGATCCACAGCCAGCCGAGCACCGGATCGTGCACCCAGCGCCCGTAGTGGTACGTCGCCCACCCCCATGGCTCGTCGGTGGTCCAGAGCCAGCCCTCGTCCGTCCAGATCCACTCACCGTGATAGTACGGGCGCCAGCCCGGGCCGACGTGCAGCGGGCGCCACACGGTGCCGTACGGCGCGAACGTGATCCACTCGCCGTCCGCGGCCAGGTTGCGCTCGAACGTCTCGAGCGTGACGTTCGCCGGGGCCGGCGGATCGGCGCGGACGACGACGCCGAGCGGCACCGCGACCGCGAGGAGCGCGACGAGGAGCATGCGCCTCATGGCTTCACCCGAGGGATCGATGGCCGGCGCGGTCGGCCCTCCGCGCCGGCCGCCTCGCTTCCGCGCCGGGCCGAAAGATCGAAGGGCCGCCTCGCGGGGCGGCCCCTCTTCACCCGGGGGACGATGGACCCGTGCGCGCGAGCCGTCGCCGGGTCCGGACGATGCCGGAGTGCCGGCTCAGGAGAGGGGAGAAGCCCCTCGAGCCTGCGGCTTCACGGGAGGGCCGTCGCGGGACTGTCGCGCGTTCCCCCGGGCTGAGGAGAGCGTAACGCCGCCCCGTGGCGGCGAAAGCCGGCACTTGGGCTGGCCCGCGAGCGCCAGACGTCCGAGCGCGTTCGCTCGGAGGGGGCGCGGGGGGAGGGGCGCTCGAATCGATCAGGTTGCCTCGTAGGCGCGCCGGACCTCGCCGGCGCCGTGGAGCCGCTCGAGCCGGCGGATCGTGAAGTGAGCCCAGGCGGTCTCCTGGTAGTGGCTCATGAAGAGCGCGTTCACCGCCGCGCCGCCGGCGGCCCCGAGCACCGGGACGAGCTGCGCCGCGGCCTTGTCGGTGACGGCGATCCCGAGCCGCTGCGTGATGCGCGCCACGAGCTGCAGGAGGGCCGGCGCGCTCCGCTCCGAGAGCGCCTCGGCGAGGCCGCGCTCCGCGACGTACTCCGCGGCGTGGCTCACCGCGCGGGCGAGCGTGGCGCGGATCGCGAAGTACCCCGCGTCCGCCGCGTCGTCGCCGCGGGACCGCGTGCCGTACGCGAACACGGTGAGGCACTCGAGGCGCGCCGCGACGCCCGAGAGATCCTCGCCCTGCGCCCGCCCGTGGTCGGCGATGGACCGGAGCATCACGGTCAGCGAGAAGGGCAGCTCGACGACGAGGCCAGCGAGGCCGGCCGCACCGCCGACCGCACCGCTCGCGACCACCGCGCCGCGGTGGAGCCAGTCTGCGGCCTTGCCGGTCCGCCGGCCGTCGAGCGTCCGGAGCGCGGCATCGAGCGCCGCCTCGAGGGCGCGGCGCGTCCCGTCCGCCACGACGCGCTGGGCGCCATCCGGTAGCCGCCGCACGAGCGCCTCGATGGGCGAGCCGATCGTGTCGGTGAGCCGGATCGCGAGGCTCGGGCTCTCGAGGATGGCCCGAGCGCGGGCGAGGGCGGCGTGGTCGTCCGGGGAGAGCGGCGGCATCAACGCCATCATAGGAGGTGCGCGGACGCGGCGCGCGCCGCGCCGGTCAGAGCTTGTACCCGAACCGGCGGAGGAGCTGCTTCCGCTCGTCGACGTCCTTCCCCGTCTCGACGCCGAGCGGCGCGCCGCCGTCCACCACCCCGGCGATCCCGCGGCCGCCCGCGGTCTCCGCGACGAGGATCTCCACCGGGTTCGCGGTCGCGCAGAAGATCCCACAGACCTCCGGGACGAGCTTCAGCGCGTTCAGCACGCTCACCGGGAAGCCCTCGCGGAGGAGCACGACGAAGGAGTGCCCGGCGCCGATCGCGAGCGCGTTGCGGACCGCGAGGTCCACGAGGGCCGGGTCGTTCCCCGAGCGCCGCACCAGGCGCGGGCCGGAGGACTCGCAGAACGCGATCCCGAAGCGAAGGTGAGGGGAGCTCCCGGCGAGCGCCTCGTGGAGGTCCTCGACGGTCTTGATGAAGTGGGCCTGGCCCACGATGACGTTCACGTCCTCGGGCTTGTCGATCCTGACGGCGGTGAGCTCCATGGCGGCCTCCCCGCGCGCGGGACGGCGCCCGCGCGGGCTCGGCGACGCTAACGCCGCGGCCGGGACCGGGAGGCGGGCCCGAAGGGTCGGGCGCTCTCGCGGCCCCCGCTCGTGGCGGGCCGCTACCCGCTCGTCAGCGCGTCCACCGCCTGCATCGCGTGGAGCAGCTCCGGCGTGGGCTCGCGGCCGCGGTCCGCGTGCCGGAGAAGGCGGCGGGTCCGGTCGATCGCCTGGGCGAGACGCACGTTGTCGCTCGAGCTGCCGCTCCGGCGGAGCAGATCCTCGGCGGTCCGGAGCCGCTTCTTCACGTCTGAGATGGCGTCGTTCATGAGCGACCTCGTCCCGTCAGGGCCACCACCGGGCGAGGGGACGTGAGGTCGCCCGGTGAGCCCGCCGCGGACGCGCAGACCTGCCGCCCGCACCCCGGCCGAACCGGTCGGGGTGTCACAGACATAACGTGGATTGGCCCCGGCGTCGCGGGAACGCCGCCCGCCCGGTCGTGCGGCAGGGCGCGGCCGACGAAAAGCGGGCGTCCGGTCGGATCCTTCTCGACACGAGCGCCCACACCGGCTAACGGTTGAGCCCGCCTCATTTCGGGGCAACACCGAGCGCCGGCAGCTGCCGTCCTCGGAACAGAGCACAGAAACGAGTTCAGAGATGGCGACCGGTACCGTGAAGTGGTTCAACGACGCGAAGGGCTTCGGCTTCATCACGCAGGACGGCGGCGGCGAGGACGTGTTCTGCCACCACACTGCGATCCAGGCCCAGGGGTTCCGCAGCCTGGCCGAGGGCCAGAAGGTGGAGTTCGACATCACCCGCGGCCCCAAGGGCCTGCAGGCGGCGAACGTCCGCGCGATCTGATTCACCTCACGAAAATGAAGCAGCACCGGAGCCCGGGCCGCGAGGTCCGGGCTCTCGTCGTCTCGGGGGTTCGCCGACAGCTACGCCGATGTCCGGCGGATCTGCGTGCGGACCTTCTTCAGCTTGCCGTGCGCCATCGCGAGCGCGTCCTCTGCTGCGCCCAGCGTGTCCTCGGCCGCCGTCGCGACGGTGTTCGTGGTCAGCTTCACGAGCTTGCGCCCCACGTCCTGCAGCGTCCGCCCGAGCTCCTCGAGCTCGCGCGCGAGCGGGGTCGCCCTGGCCTTCCGCGTCGTCGTGGTCGTGCTGGTTCTCATGTCGTCACCTCCCTCGGCTTTGGTAACGCACCGGGTCGACGCCGGGGGCGGAGTCCGGGGTCGCCGCGAAGGGCCGCAGCGGAGTGGGCGCGACAGGAACGCGCGGTGAGGAACCGGCGTGAGGGCTCGCGCTTCCTCGCCCCGACCCCGAGCCATTTGCGCAGGCCCGGCGTGCGCTCGCCGGCCGCGTCGAGATCCTCGACACCGCTGAGTTTTTCGCCATCGCCGAGGTGATCGACCGCAGGCGAGCGAGCGGCGCGCGAAGGTATCGTGCTCGGGTACATCGCGCGGGGGGCGCCATGAGGATCGGACGCAGGGGGCTGTTGAAGGTCGCAGGCGCGAGCGCGGCAGGGGCGGGGCTCCTCGCCGCGCGCGTGACGCGCGCATCGTCGTCGACGGCGATCGACCCGCCGGGCGTGCTCGTCGACACCACGCTCTGCGTGGGTTGCCGCGCCTGCGAGGCCGCGTGCAGCGAGGCGAACGCGCTGCCGCCGCCGCCCGAGGACGACCGCGTGCTCGACGCGCGGCGCGACACCACCCAGGACGCCTTCACGGTGGTGAACCGGGCCGAGAAGGCGCCCGGCGAGCCGCGGTTCGCGAAGAAGCAGTGCATGCACTGCCTCTCGCCCGCGTGCGCGTCCGCGTGCCCGGTCCGTGCGATGGACAAGCAGCCGGAGGGCCCGGTCACCTACGACGCGTCCCGCTGCATGGGCTGCCGCTACTGCATGCTGGCGTGCCCGTTCGACGTGCCGCGGTACGAGTACGGCAGCAACGCGCCGCGCGTCCGGAAGTGCTCGTTCTGCGCGGAGCGGCAGGCGCGCGGGCAGAAGCCCGCGTGCACCGAGGTGTGCCCCTCGGGCGCGCTCACCTTCGGGAAGCGCGCGGAGCTGCTCGAGGTCGCGAAGACGCGCATCTACACGAACCCGGGCCGCTACCTCCACCACGTCTACGGAGAGCGGGAGGCCGGCGGCACGAGCTGGCTCTACATCGGGGACCTGGACCTCTCCGCGCTCGCCCTCCGCACCGACGTCCCCGAGCGGCCGTACCCGGATCTCGTCGCCGGCGCCCTCGGCGCTCCGCCGTTCGTGATGACGCTCTGGCCCCCGCTCCTGATGGGCCTCTACGCCTTCTCGCGGCGCCGCAACGAGGCGGCCCACGACTCCGAAGCGGCTCCGGCCGGCGGCGACGCCGGGGAGGACCACCATGGCTGAGCTCCCGGTCGCTGTGACTCGCCCGTCGTTCTTCCGCGAGAAGATCCTCCTCGGCATGAGCCTGCCCGCGTACCTGCGGTCGCTCCTCACGCCGGTGAACGCGGTCGCCGCCGCGATCCTCGTGGTCGGCGTCCCGCTCCTCGTCTACCGGTTCGCGGTCGGCCTCGGCGCGACCACGAACCTGTCCCAGTCGACGCCGTGGGGCATCTGGATCGGCTTCGACATGATGACCGGGATCGTGCTCGCCGCCGGGGGCTTCACCATCGGCGCGACGGTCCAGCTGTTCGGCCTGCACGAGTACCACCCCATCGAGCGGCCGGCGATCCTCACCGCCTTCCTCGGCTACCTCATGGCGGTGTTCGGGCTCCTCGCCGACCTCGGTCGGCCCTGGAACATCGTCCAGGCGATGTTCAACTACGGCACGGCGTCGGTGCTGTTCGAGGTCGCGTGGTGCGTCATGTGCTACACGACCGTGCTCCTCCTCGAGTTCACCGTCCCGCTCTTCGAGTGGCTCGGGTGGAAGCGGGTCCACGGGATCCTGAAGAAGGCGCTGGTGGCCCTCACGGTGCTGTCGGTGATCTTCTCGACGATGCACCAGTCCGCGCTCGGGTCGCTCTTCCTGCTCGCGCCGACCAAGCTCCACCCGCTCTGGTACACGCCCTACATCTTCATCTTCTTCTTCATCTCCGCGATCATCGCCGGCATCTCGATGGTCGTGGTCGAGAGCATGATCTCGCATCGCGTCTTCCACTCGCAGGTCGCCGGGCAGCACGTCGACGTGGACAAGCTCACGCTCGGCCTCGGGAAGGCGGGCGCGGTCGTGATGTTCGCGTACTTCTTCCTGAAGCTGCAGGGCGTCATCGACGGGCACGCCTGGGGGTACCTGCGGACCGGGTACGGCGCCTGGTTCCTCGTCGAGACGGTCGGGTTCGTGCTCGTGCCGTCGCTCCTCTACGCGTTCGGCGCGCGGAGCGGCCGGGTCGGGCTCGTCCGCGCGGCGGGCGTGATGGGCGTCCTCGGCATCGCGCTCAACCGCCTGAACGTCTCGGTCATCGCCATGAACTGGAACCGCCCGGACCGGTACGTGCCGAGCTGGATGGAGATCTGGGTCTCGATCACGCTCTGCACCATCGGCGTGCTCGCGTTCCGGTGGATCGTGAACCGCATGCCCATCCTGCGCGAGGATCCCGCGTTCGCGGAGGGGCACGCGCCCGCGGGCCCCAGCACGATGGCGGGGTAGGAGGCCGACATGACGAGCTCGCACGGTGGGTCGAGGTGGATCACGGCGGCGCTGGGGCTCCTCGCGGCCGCGGCGGTCGCAGCGAAGGAGCTCCCCGCGCTCCCGCAGGATCTCGCGCTCGCGCGGACCGGCGACAGCCCGGGCCAGGTGACGTTCCGGCACGTGAGCCACGTCGACGCGGACAAGGCGTCGTGTGTCTCGTGCCATCCGCGGCTGTTCAGCGTCCTCGGGCGCTCGAGCGAGAAGCGTGCGCCCGCGGTGACGCACGCGCGGATGGAGAAGGGCGAGGCCTGCGGCGCGTGCCACGGCAAGAAGGCCTTCGGCTTCGACGACTGCACCGCCTGCCACGCACAGTGAAGCACCCGTCCCGTTGATCGACGCGGGCGCCTCCACCCGGAGCGCGCCCGCGTCCCGTTCGTGGGCGTCGCGCCGCCGGGGCCCACGCACCACCGCGCGTTCCGGCCCGCGCGCACCCCCTGGCGTGCGACACGACGGCAGTCGGGAAACTCAGCAGGGCGTTGCGGTCCTCGCCAGCGCCGCTCCCGCGCCGTAACCCACGAGAAGCACTGAGGCTCGCGCCGCGAGCGCTCCCGCCCCGCTGCGGTTCTCAGCGAAGAGGGCCCGCGCGCTCTCTCTGGCGGACGCCCCGTCCGAGCGCCGCGCGCGCCGGAACCCCGCGGATCGAGGGGATTCACGCTCGGAGAACGTCCTCGACGTGCCGCTGGCGCGTCGCTTGCGATGGAGAGAGGTCGAGAGATGTCGAGCAGCGGACCCGCAGCACAACGACCGGAAGGAGCACGTCATGATGTTCGCCTTCGCGCTGGCCCTCGTCGGAATCGTCGTCCTCGCCAGCTTCGAGTACGCCGCCTCCCGGTAGCTGGACACGGAACGCTCAGACACTGTGGAGGACGCCATGGGTCACGAGTTCCTCTCCATCTACCCCGCCAAGCTGATGGAGTACTGCCTGGCCATCGGCTACCTCCTCCTCTTCATCCCGTTCTGGCGGTACGTGCAGGGCGGGCCGCGCGTCGCGCGGGAGGCGGTGCGGCCGGCGGTGCCCGCCCGCCCGGCGATCGCCGCGGCGATGGCCGCGCTGCGCCCCGCCGGCGCGACCGTCATCCCGCGCCCGGCGGCCGCCGGGTGGTTCCACGTGCCACAGGGCGTGCACCTCCACCCGGGCCACACCTGGGCGCGGCTCGAGCCGGACGGCCTCGTGACGGTCGGGATCGACGACTTCGCGCACAAGCTCGTCGGCCCGGCCGCGGTCGAGCTGCCCGCGGTCGGCGCGCACGTCGCCCAGGGCGAGCCGGCCATCGAGCTCCGCGACGAGGACCGCGACGTCCCGCTGCTCTCTCCCATCGACGGGACCGTGGTCGCGGTGAACCCGGCCGCGAAGACCAACGACGCCGCCCTCGACGATCCGTACGGCGCCGGCTGGCTCTTCAAGGTGAAGGCGCCGCGCCTCGCCGCGAACCTCCGGCAGCTCCACGTCGACGCGCCCGCCCGCCGGCTGCTCGAGGAGGCGGAGGAGACGCTGGCGCTCCGGATGAGCCCGGAGCTGGGCCGCGTGCTCCAGGACGGCGGCACGCCCGTGCACGGGATCGCCCGGGCGCTCGCCGGCGACGAGTGGGACGCGCTCGCCCGGGAGTGCTTCCTCACCTGAAGGGTGTTGCTCGAGGGGAGACCTGCAGGCCCGACCGGTACCGGCCGGGCCTGCGCCGTCTCGCTACGGTATTTCGGTGCTGCACCAAGTTTCGGTGGACCGCACCGAGGCGTGGGTGCACCGCCCGGGCCGCGAGAGGCGAAGGCGCGGGGATCCGGCGCGCCGGCCGCTGGCCGGTCTTTCGCAAGGAGTCACCACCATGGACCTCGACCTCTACCGGCAGATCGTCGAAGGCAGCCCCGATGCGGTCATCCTCGGCGACCGCGAGGGTGTCATCCGGCTCTGGAACGCGGGCGCCACCGCGATCTTCGGCTTCACCGCCGAGGAGGCGATCGGTCGCTCGATGGATCTCATCATCCCGGAGCGGCTGCGGGCGCGACACTGGGACGGCTACAACCGGACCATGGTGACCGGCGTGAGCCGCTACGGCGCGGGTGACCTGCTCGCCGTGCCGGCGGTGACGAAGGACGGCCGCAGCATCTCGATCGAGTTCACGATCCAGATGCTGAAGGGCCCGGCGGGCGAGATCCTCGGCCCGGTCGCGATCATCCGCGACGTGACGAAGCGGTTCCAGCGCGAGAAGGAGCTGGCGCGGCGCCTCAAGGAGCTCGAGGCGAAGGGGGCGCGGTAGCGATGCTCACCCGGCTCGGAAGGCCTCCCGCGGCGGGAGACGCGGTCGATCTCCTGCTCGAGTGCCACGAGCGGATCCGCTTCTTCCTCGCGATGGCGAGGCGGCTCGCGGAGGCCGGCCCGGCGGACCGGGAGGGCGTGCCCGAGGCGGCCGCCCGCGTCCGCCGGTACTTCACCCAGGCGCTCCCGCTGCACGCGCGCGACGAGGAGGAGTCGATCCTCCCGCGCCTCCGGGGCCGCGATCCCGCGGTGGACGCCGCGCTGGACGCCATGGCCCGGGAGCACGCCGAGCACGAGGGTCCCCTCGGGAGGCTCGTCGCCGCCTGCGAGGCGGTCGCCGCGGCGCCGGCGCGTCATGCGGAGCTCGCGCCGGTCATCGGTGCGGCGACCGCAGAGCTCGAGCGCCACTTCTCCGGTCACCTGCGGCGCGAGGAGGAGATCGTCTTCCCCGCGATGCGCCGCCTCCTGGATCGCGGGGCGGACGCGGACATCGTCCGCGAGCTCCGGGCGCGGCGTGGCGTCGTCGAGCCGGACCTGGCGCCCGCGCCGCCGGGCGCGCGGTAGGCTCCACCGCCGGACGCGCGCCGCCCGGTGCGCGCCGGCGCGCGGCACGGGACGTGCTTCCTTGGTGCTCCAAGGAGATACGAAACGATGCCATCCCTCGACCGCAGCGCGACCGTCGCCCAGATCGTCACCGAGCACTTCGTGGCGGCGCGCGTCTTCCAGAAGCACCAGATCGACTTCTGCTGCCACGGCGACGTCACCGTCGCCGAGGCCTGCCGCGACCGCCCGCTCGACCCGGAGCAGGTCTTCGCCGAGCTGGAGGCGACCATCCCGGCGTCCGGTCCGGATGCGTCCGAGGACCCGCGCGCCCTCTCCACCGCCGCCCTGGTGGCGCGGATCGTCGATCGCCACCACGGCTACCTCCGCCGGCAGCTCCCGTTCATCAGCCCCCTCGTGTCGAAGGTCGCGCGCGTCCACGGCGCGCGGAACGACAGGCTCGCCGCGGTGGCGGACGCGTTCCTCGAGCTGAAGGAGGCCCTCGAGCCGCACCTCGATCAGGAGGAGGAGGTCCTCTTCCCGGCGCTCGTGGCGCGCCGGCCGGATCTCGAGGTCGTCCGGCGCGAGCTCGAGACCATGCACGCGGACCACCTCGCGGTGGGCGCGCTCCTCGCGCGGATCCGCGCCCTGACGGACGGCTTCACGACGCCCGAGTGGGGCTGCAACACGTACCGGGTGGTGATGAGCGAGCTCGAGGCGCTGGAGGCGGACGTGCTCCGGCACGTGCACCTCGAGAACCACGTCCTCATGCCGCGGTTCGCCCGGAAGGAAGGGGCGTCGTGCTGAGCGGGCTCGCGACGGCGCCCCTGCGCCGTGCGCGCGCCCGGGTGCGCGAGGTCCTCGACGGGATCTCCGAGCGCGTCGGCGCCCTCGCGGCGGAGCCCGCTGCGGGGCGAGCCGGGGCGATGCGCGCCATCGTCGCGGACCTCGACGCGTGCCTCCGGCCCCACCTCGACTGGGAGGAGCGCACCGTTCACCCAGTCGTCGACAAGTTCGCGTGCGAGGGCCCCGCCGCGTTCAGCGCTTCGATGCGGTACGAGCACGAGATCATCCAGCGCTCGCTCACCGACCTCGAGCGGCGCACCGGCGCCGGCGACGCCGCCACGTTCGCGCGCCACGCGGACCGGCTCCTCGGCGTCCTCTTCGCGCACTTCGAGCTCGAGGAGGAGGTGCTGTTCCCGATCCTCGACCGGACGATGAGCCCCGAGGCGTTCCGGACCGCCGTCGGCGACGGCCCGGCGGCGCGCCGAGGAGCGGGCGGCTCCTGAGCCGCGACGCACGCCCGTCGGGACCTCCGGCGCCCGGCGCCTCGCCGGGGCCCCGATCGCGCAGCGACCCCCGCGAGGCCGCCGTCGTCCGCGCGCGGAAGGGTCTCTTGCGGCGGTGCGGTGCCGGTCCTTATCCCAGCGTGAGCAGCAGCGAGGGGGCGGGGTGGGCGGGTGAACCGGTCGGACGTCATCGGCGGGCAGGGCGGCGCCGACGTGTGCCGCGCGACGCTCTGGGGCCTGCTCGTGGCCGGCCTCGTCGTCGCCGGCATCGTCGCCGGCAGCCGCGGCCTGAAGGACTTCGACACCGCGCTCGTCCCCTACGCCGGCGCGAGCGTCTTCGCCGCGTTCGGCCTCGGGTATCGGTACTCGATGTGGCTCCGGCGCCCGCCGACGCGGCTCTACTGGTTCCGCGGGTGGCAGCTCTTCCTCGTGCCGCGGCGGCTGCCACGGAACCTGGGCCGGCTCGTCGAGCGGCTCGTCTCGAGCTTCGCCCTGCAGCGCTTCATCTGGAACCGCGCGCGCCTCCGTTGGGCGGCGCACTGGCTCATCTTCTGGGGCTGCCTCCTCGCCGCGGCGGTGACGTTCCCGCTCTCCTTCGGCTGGATCCGGTTCGAGACGCTGCGGGACCGGCAGGACGTGTACCAGGCGTTCGTGTTCGGGGTCCCGGTGTTCCGGTTCGCGCTCGCGAGCGTCGTCGCGCCCTGGATCTTCCAGGTGCTGGACGTCTCGGCGGTGCTGGTGATCGCCGGGATCGCCTTCGCGCTCTGGCGGCGCGGCCGGGACCGCGGCGCGCTGGCCGTCCAGCAGCTCGCGAACGACCTCGTGCCGCTCGTGATCCTGTTCGCGATCTCCGCCACCGGGATCCTGCTCACCGTCTCGACGCACTGGGTGCGCGGCTTCCACTACGGGTTCCTCTCCCAGCTGCACGCGGTGACCGTGATCCTCGGGCTCGTCTACCTGCCGTTCGGCAAGTTCTTCCACGTGTTCCAGCGGCCCGCGCAGCTCGGCATCGCGTTCTACAAGGACGCGGGCGCGGCCGGCCCGCAGGCGACCTGCGCGCGGTGCGGCCTGGCCTTCGGGTCCGCGCTCCACGTCGGAGACCTCAAGGACGTCGAGGCGGCGCTCGAGATCCGCTTCCGGACCGCGGGCCCGCACTACCAGGACTTCTGCCCGGCCTGCCGCCGCAAGATGCTCGCGGTGACGCAGGACGGGCTGTGGCGCGCCGCGGGCCGGCCGCGCCCGGAGGTGCCCTGAATGGCGAAGCTCCCCGCCTCCGTCCCCGAGCTCGTCGCCCGCTTCGGGCCGCACGCCCAGCGCGAGCCGCCCGGCGGGTGGACGACGCGCGGCGAGCCCGACCGCATCGTGAAGACGCACTGCTGCTTCTGCGGACAGCAGTGCGGGATCCAGCTCAAGGTCAAGGACGAGAAGGTCGTCGGGTTCGAGCCCTGGGAGGACTTCCCGTTCAATCGCGGGAAGCTCTGCCCGAAGGGCGTGAAGCGGTACCTCCAGGACGCCCACCCGGATCGGCTCCTCTCGCCGCTCGAGCGCGTCGAGGGCGGGGGGTTCCGCCCGCTCGCGTGGGAGGCGGCGCTCGACCGGACGGCGCGGGAGATCCGGCGCATCCAGGAGGCGCACGGCCCGGACGCGTTCGCGATCCTCACCGGCGCGTCCCTCACCAACGAGAAGGCCTACCTCATGGGCAAGCTCGCCCGGGTGGCCGTCCGCACCGCGAACATCGACTACAACGGCCGGCTCTGCATGGTGTCCGCCGGCGCCGCGTCGAAGAAGGTGTTCGGGGTCGACCGGAGCGCGAACCCGTGGAGCGACATCCCGAAGGCGGAGGCGCTCCTCATCGCCGGCGCGAACGTCGCCGAGTGCGCGCCCATCACCACGGACTACGTCTGGCAGGCGCGCGAGGCCGGCGCGCGCATCATCGTCCTCGACCCGCGCCTCACGCCCATCGCGCGGACGGTGGACCTCTTCATCCCGGTCCGGCCCGGCGGCGACATCGGCGTCTTCAACGCGATGCTCCACGTGATGATCGAGCGCGGGTGGATCGACCGCCGCTTCCTCGCCGAGCACACCACCGGGTGGGACGCGGTGGAGGAGACGGTGCGCCGGTACACGCCGGAGGTCGGCGCGAGGATCGCGGGGGTCCCGGCCTCCCTCATCGTGAAGGCCGCCGAGATCTGGGGGCCGGCACGGACGAGCTTCCTCCTGCACGCGCGCGGGATCGAGCACCACACGAAGGGCGTCGAGAACTGCCTCGCCGCGCTGAACCTCGTCCTCGCGACCGGCCGCATCGGCCGCGAGGGCTGCGGCTACGCGATGATCACCGGCCAGGGCAACGGCCAGGGCGCGCGCGAGCAGGGGCAGAAGTGCGATCAGCTCCCCGGGTCGCGCGACGTCGAGAACCCGGAGCACCGCCGGCACGTCGCCGAGGTCTGGGGCGTCCCGGAGGCGTCCATCCCGCACAAGGGGCTCTCGGCGGTGCCGCTCGTGGAGGCGATCCACGACGGGAAGATCAAGGGGCTCCTCCTCATCTGCTTCAACCCCATGGTCTCGCTCCCGGACCAGGCCTTCATCCGGGAGGCGCTCGAGCGGCTCGAGTACTTCGTCGCGATCGACTTCTTCCTCTCCGAGACCGCGCGCTACGCGGACGTCGTGCTCCCCGGGTCGCTCATGGAGGAGGACGAGGGGACGACCACGAACGTCGAGGGGCGCGTCATCCACCACCGGCAGGCGGTGGCGCCGCCCGCGGGCGCGCGCGAGGACTGGCGCATCGTCTGCGACCTCGCCGCCCGGCTCGGCGCGGGGGACAAGTTCGCCTATCGCTCCACCCGGGAGATCTTCGACGAGCTGCGGGTCGCGTCGCGGGGCGGCGTCTCGGACTACTTCGGCATCACGTGGGAGCGGATCGACGCAGAGCACGGCGTGTTCTGGCCCTGTCCGTCGCTCGACCACCCGGGCACGCCGCGCCTCTACGAGGGCGCTCGCTTCGGCCACCCCGACGGCCGGGCCCACCTCCAGGCCGTCGACTGGCGGCCCGCGGCCGAGGAGCCGGACGCGGAGTACCCGATCATCCTCACCACCGGCCGCGTCGTCGCGCAGTATCTCTCCGGCACGCAGACGCGCCGCATCGGGGGCCTCGTCGACCAGACGCCGCAGCCGTACTGCGAGCTGCACCCGCGCCTCGCCGGGAAGCTCGGCGTGAGCGACGGCGACTTCGTGTCCGTCGAGAGCCGCCGCGGGACGACGGTGGTGCGCGCGCTCGTCACGACGACGATCCGGCCGGACACCGTGTTCGTGCCGTACCACTGGCCGGTGGAGCGCGCGGCGAACAACTGCACGATCCGGGCGATCGACCCGGTCTCGAACATCCCCGAGTTCAAGATCTGCGCGGTCCGGGTCCGCAAGGTCGAGCGGCCCCACGACGCCATCGCCCGGCTCGCGCCCGAGGCGGGGGGCGTCGTGTGAGCGACCTCGCGTTCTTCATCGACTACTCCCGCTGCATCGGGTGCCGCGCCTGCGTGCAGGCGTGCGAGGAGTGCGACACGCACCGGGGCCGCTCGCTCATTCACCTCGAGACGATCGAGCGGGCCGACAGCGTCCAGACGGCGCCGCAGGTGTGCATGCACTGCAAGGACCCGATCTGCGCGCGCGTGTGCCCGGCCGACGCCATCAAGCAGACGCCCGACGGCGTGACGCAGAGCTCGCTCAAGCCGCGGTGCATCGGGTGCTCGAACTGCGTCCTCGCCTGCCCCTTCGGCGTCCCGAAGTACTTCGGCGCGATCGACCAGATGCTGAAGTGCGACTACTGCTACGACCGCACCAGCACCGGGAAGCGGCCGATGTGCGCGACCGTCTGCCCGTCGCAGGCGCTGGCGTTCACGACGCCCGAGGAGATCGAGCGGACGCGCCGGGGGCGGGCGGTGAACCGGTGGGTGTTCGGCGACGAGGTCGTCGAGACGAAGGTGTTCGTGATCGTCCCCGAGGCGGAGCGCGAGGTGCGGCTCGACCTCGTGTCGCTCGGGCGCGCGGAGGCGGCGGCGCCGCGGCCTCCCCACGAGCGGTACGACGTGGCGCGGCTCCTCGAGGAGGGCTGAGGCATGAGCGACGGTCCGGGCGCGAAGGCTCCGCGGTGGCGGCTCGACTTCCCGATCCGGTGGGACGAGGATCACTACGTCACCCGCCGCGAGCTCGCGAAGTTCCTCGCGCTCGGCTCGGCGCTGCTCGCCGCCGCGACGGGATCGGTGGCGCTCCTCGGCGACCGCTTCCGGCCGCGCGGCGGGCCGGCCGTCAGGATCGCCGACGCGGCGGCGATCGCGCCCGGCGGCTCGCTCCTCTTCCGGTACCCGACCGACGGGGACCCCTGCATCCTCCTCCGCCTCGCGGACGGCCGGCTCGTCGCGTACTCGCAGGTGTGCACGCACCTGTCCTGCGCGGTCGTCCACGAGCCCGGCTCGACCGACCTCTTCTGCCCGTGCCACCACGGGTGGTTCGGGGTCGCGGACGGGCGCCCGCTCGCGGGTCCGCCGCGGCGGCGCCTCCCGCGGATCCTCCTCGAGGAGCGCCGCGGCGCGATCTTCGCGGTCGGGGTGGAGGCTTGAGCGTGGAGACGCGGGCACAGGGGCTGGCGCTGTTCACCGCGATCTGCTTCCTCGTCGGGACGCTCGTCGTGATCCAGCTCTGGCTGCTCGCGGCCGCGCTCGAGGCGGCGCTCGCGGCCGAGCCCGGCGTCCTCCTCCCCGCCACGGTCGCGTCCGTCCTCCTGCTCCTCGTGAACGGCGGGCTCGTCTGGTACGTCGTCGACTTCGACCGTCGCCTGCGGAAGGTGTCGCCCGATGGCTGAGGCCCGCGCGCGCCGTCACCCGGTCGATCTCGCCGAGCCGGCGGTCACGCGGGGGCTCCTGGCGCGCCTGCGGCTCACGGCGCTCCTCCACCGCTTCGACGAGCGCCACGTCCGCGCGGCCTTCATGCTCGTGAACGGGTTCGTGACGATCGCGCTGCTCGGCGTGCTCGCCTGGATCAGCCGGCAGCCGTTCGTGTTTCCGTCGCTCGGCCCGACCGCCTTCCTCTTCTTCTTCAACCCCTCCTCCCCGAGCGCGACGCCGCGGAACGCGATCGTCGGCCACGCCATCGGGATCGCCTGCGGGTACGCGTCGCTCGTGCTCTTCGGCCTCGAGCACGCTGGGGCGGCGACGGCGGTCGGGGTGACGCCGCCGCGCGTGCTCGCCGCCGCGCTCTCCTTCGCCTTTACCGGCTCGCTCATGATCCTCGCCCGCGCAGCGCATCCGCCGGCCGGGGCCACCACCCTCCTCATCTCGCTCGGCGCGATCACCGCGCCGCCGCACCTGCTCCTCATCGAGGTCGCGGTCGCGCTGCTCGCGCTCCAGGCGATCGGCATCAACCGGCTGGCCGGGCTCGACTACCCGCTGTGGGCGCGGCGATCTGCGGACTCGTGATGCGCGAGGCTGCAATGGTCTGCTGATCGCCGCGGACGGGAGCGAGCCTCGATGCGCATCGGCGTGGACATGGGCGGCACGAAGATCGAGGCGGTCGCGCTCGACGAGAGCGGCCGCCCCCTGCTCCGCCGCCGCGTGCCCACCCCGCGCGACGACTACGGCGCCACCCTCGGCGCCATCGCCGGGCTGGTCCGGGAGCTCGAGCTCGCGGTGGGCGAGCCGGGCACGGTCGGCGTCGGCATCCCCGGCGCGCTCTCCCCCGCGACGGGCCTCGTGAAGAACTCCAACGCGACCTGGATCGTCGGGCGCCCGCTGGACCGCGATCTCGCCGCGCGCCTCGGCCGTCCCGTGCGGCTCGCGAACGACGCCAACTGCTTCGCGCTCTCCGAGGCGACGGACGGCGCCGGCCGCGGCGCCGTCGTGGTGTTCGGCGTCATCCTCGGCACCGGCTGCGGGGGCGGGGTCGTGGTCCGTGGACAGGTGCTGACCGGCCGGAACGCCATTGCGGGCGAGTGGGGGCACAACCCGCTGCCCTGGGCCGGCGAGGGCGAGTGGCCCGGGCCGCCCTGCCACTGCGGCCGCCGCGGCTGCGTCGAGGGGTTCGTCTCCGGCACCGGCCTCGAGCGCGACTTCCGCGAGGCGACGGGCGAGGCGGCGGGGGCCCGCGAGATCGTCGCGCGCGCCGCCGCCGGGGATGGGGCGGCAGAGGGGGCGGTCGGTCGCCTGGAGGATCGCCTCGCGCGGGCTCTCGCGGCTGTCGTGAACCTCCTGGACCCGGACGTGATCGTGCTCGGCGGCGGGCTGTCCAACGTGGCGCGGCTCTACGAGACGGTCCCGGGCCTCTGGGCGCGGTGGATCTTCTCGGATCGCGTCGACACGCCGCTCCTCCCGCCGGTGCACGGCGATGCGAGCGGCGCGCGGGGCGCGGCCTGGTTGTGGTGACGCAGCGTGACGCACGTGACGCACCGTGACGCGACGATCGGACGCCCCCCGAGGGCTCGCCACGGGAGGGCCAGCGACAACCACCCACCGACGGATCCAGCCTGTGGGCACCGTGAGGAGGCACCATGAATAGACGAGGTTCGCTCTTGCTGGCCGTCGCAGCGGCGGCGCTGTTCGCCGCGTCGAACGCCCGCGCGCAGGAGAAGCTCGAGATCTTCTCCTGGTGGGCGGGGGACGAGGGTCCCGCGCTGAAGGCGCTCATCGATCTCTACTCGGCGCAGAACCCGAAGGTCCAGGTGATCAACTCGACCGTCACCGGCGGCTCGGGGGTCAACGCGCGGGCCGTGCTCAAGACCCGCATGCTCGGCGGCGATCCGCCGGACTCGTTCCAGGTCCACGCCGGCCAGGAGCTCATCGGCACGTGGGTGGTCGCGAACCGGATGGAGGATCTGAGCGGCCTCTTCAAGAGCGAGGGCTGGAACCAGGTGTTCCCGCCGGGCCTGCTGGGGCTGCTCTCGGCCCGCGGCGGTGTCTGGAGCGTGCCGGTGAACATCCACCGCTCGAACGTGATGTGGTACGTGCCCGCGAACCTGAAGAAGTGGGGCGTCACGCCGCCAAAGACCTGGGACGAGTTCCTCGTCACCTGCAAGACGCTGCAGCAGAAGGGCGTGCAGCACCCGCTCGCGCTGGGCGAGAACTGGACCACGGTGCACCTCTGGGAGTCCGTGGCGCTCGGCGTGCTCGGACCCGACGACTGGGCGGGGCTCTGGAGCGGCAAGCTCAAGTTCACGGACCCGAAGGCCGTCGCCGTCTGGAACACCTTCGGGAAGGTGCTCGCGTGCACGAACCCCGACGCGTCCGGCCTCTCGTGGCAGCAGGCGACGGACCGCGTGCTGAAGGGCGGCGCCGCGTTCAACGTGATGGGCGACTGGGCGGCGGGCTACATGACGACGACGCTCAAGCTGAAGCCGGGCGAGGGGTTCGGCTGGGCGCCGTCCCCCGGGACGAGCGGCGTCTTCATGATGCTGTCCGACTCCTTCGGCCTGCCGAAGGGCGCGAAGCACCGCGACGCGGCGATGAAGTGGCTGAAGCTCCTCGGCTCGAAGGAGGGGCAGGACACCTTCAACCCGCTGAAGGGCTCCATCGCGGCGCGGCTCGACTCGGACCTCACCAAGTACAACGCTTACCTCCAGTCCGCGGCGAAGGACTGGAAGAGCAACAAGGTCGTGGGGAGCCTCGCCCACGGCGCCGTGGCGCCGGAGAGCTTCTCGAGCCAGTTCGGCACGGTGATGGAGATCTTCACGTCCGGCAACAACGCCCAGGCGGCCGCCAGCGCGGCGCAGGCCATCGCCGACCAGGTCGGCCTCGGCGCGGCCACGCCGGCCGCGCCTGGACGCGGGTAGGGCGGGCGCGGTCGCGCTCGAGCGTCCCGCCCGGCGCCACGCCGGGCGGGACGGCGAGCGCGCCGGAGGGCGCCGATGAAGTGGGGCAGGCACACGAACCAGGTCACCGGGTTCCTCGTCGTCCTCCCCTCGATCGTCCTCGTCGGGATCTTCGTCTACGGCTTCATCGGCCGGACGGTGTGGGCGTCGCTCACCGACTGGGGGCGCGATCCGGCCCAGGCGCTCGCGATCCGGCCGGTGACGCGGTTCATCGGGCTCGACAACTACCGCGCGCTCTTCACCGGCGTGATCGACGGCCGCTTCCGCCAGGACCTCGTGAGCACCGTCTTCTTCACGCTGTTCTTCCTCGCGGGGTGCCTCCTGCTCGGGCTCCTGCTCGCGATCCTCATCGACCACAAGCCGCGGGGCGAGGGCGTCTTCCGCGGCATCTTCCTGTTCCCGTTTGCGCTCTCGTTCGTGGTGACCGGCACGATCTGGCGCTGGCTGCTCCAGCCCGGCGGCGGCGTGAACGTCCTGCCCACGGCGGTCGGGCTCCCCGCCGGCTCCTTCGGCTGGCTCACGTCGCGGCGGCAGGTCTGGCAGTTCGACTGGAACGATCTGACCGTGATCGTCCCCCTGCTCGTCGCGGCGGGGCTCGCGGCCGCCGCGGCCCTGGCGGTCCGCGCCGGGCGACGCCGGCGCGGCATGGTGGCGGCGGCGGCTGCGCTCCTCGTGACCGGCTGGGCCGTCGTGGGCGGGCGCGCGGTGACGCTGCTGCCCTTCCCGGAGCAGCATGGCTTCAACCTCGCGTTCATCGGGATCGTCGTCGCCGCCGTCTGGCAGATGGCCGGCTACACGATGGCGCTCTATCTCGCCGGCCTCACCGGCGTCTCCGAAGAGCTCCGCGAGGCGGCGGTGGTGGAGGGCGCCACCGGGTGGCAGCTCTACACGCGGATCATCCTCCCGCTCCTGGCGCCGATCACGCTCTCCGCGATGATCGTCCTCGGCCACATCAGCCTGAAGATCTTCGACCTCGTCTTCGCGATGGCCGGGCCGGACAACGCGCGCACCGACGTCCCCGCGCTGCTCATGTTCATCACCACGTTCCGCGCGAACCAGTTCGCGAAGGGCGCCGCCATCGGCGTGATCCTGCTCGTGCTCGTCGCGCTCATCGTGATCCCGTACCTCCGGAGCCAGCTCAGGGAAGGGCGGCGGTCATGAGGCGGGCCGTGGTCCGGAGCGGCTTCTCGTGGCGCTGGCTCATGTACGTCGTGCTGCTGCTCGCGGTCGGCTTCTTCCTCACGCCGGTCTACATGATGATCGTGACGGCACTGAAGGAGCCGGCGGCGATCGGCCTCGACACCGCGTGGGCGCTGCCGCCCGCCTGGAACTGGGCGAGCTTCGGCGAGGCGTGGACGTCGTTCCTGCCGAAGCTGAAGAACAGCCTCGTGCTCACGGTCACGGCCTCGGCGGCCTCCGCGCTCCTCGGCTCCCTCAACGGCTACGTGTTCGCGAAGTGGCCGTTCCCGGGGGCGAAGATCGTGTTCGCCTTCATCCTGTTCGGGATGTTCATCCCCTACCAGGCGATCCTCATCCCGCTCTTCCAGTTCATCCGGGCGATCGGGCTGTACGGGAGCATCTGGGGCCTCGTGCTCGTGCACACGGTCTACGGGCTCCCCATCACGACGCTCATCTTCCGAAACTACTACGTGGAGATCCCGGACGCGCTCATCGAGTCGAGCGAGCTCGAGGGCGCGGGCTTCTTCGCGATCTACCGCCACGTGGTCTTCCCGCTGTCGCTGCCGGGGTTCGTGGTGGTGATCATCTGGCAGTTCACCCAGATCTGGAACGAGTTCCTCTTCGCGGTGACCCTCTCGAACCCGGCGAGCCAGCCCATCACGGTGGCGCTCGCGCAGCTCGCCGGGGGCGAGGCGGTGAAGTGGAACCTCCCGATGGCCGGTGCGCTCCTGGCGGCGCTGCCGACGCTCCTCGTCTACGTCATCTTCGGCCGGTACTTCGTGCGCGGGCTCCTGGCCGGATCCGTGAAGGGCTAGGCCGGCCGCCGGCCTCCTCGGGAGGGCACATGACCCACGTCGCTGCAGCCGGGCGCTACGACACGATGACCTACCGTCCCTGCGGCCGGAGCGGGCTCCGCCTGCCGCTCCTCTCGCTCGGGCTCTGGCACAACTTCGGGGACACGACCCCGCTCGAGACCCAGCGCGAGATGGTCCGGACCGCGTTCGACCTCGGCATCACGCACTTCGACCTCGCGAACAACTACGGGCCGCCCTACGGCAGCGCCGAGGCGAACTTCGGGCGGATCCTCCGCGAGGACCTCGCCCCGTACCGCGACGAGCTGGTCGTCTCGACGAAGGCGGGCTGGGACATGTGGCCCGGCCCGTACGGGCAGGGCGGCGGCGGGCGGAAGTACGTGCTCGCGAGCCTGGACCAGAGCCTCCGCCGGCTCGGCCTCGAGTACGTCGACGTCTTCTACTCCCACCGGTTCGACCCGGACACGCCGCTCGAGGAGACGATGGGCGCGCTCGCGACGGCGGTGGCGCAGGGGAAGGCGCTCCACGTCGGCCTCTCCTCCTACTCCGCCGGGAAGACGCGCGAGGCGGCGGCGATCCTGCGCGAGTGGAAGGTGCCGGTCCTCATCCACCAACCGTCCTACAACCTCCTGAACCGCTGGATCGAGCGCGGGCTCCTCGACGTGCTCGGGTCGGAGGGGATCGGCTGCATCGCCTTCACCGCGCTCGCCCAGGGGCTGCTCACCGACAAGTACCTCGCCGGCGTTCCGAAGGACGCACGGATCAACCGGCCGGGCGGCGGATCCCTCCTCCGGGAGCACCTCTCCGAGGAGAACCTCACGCGGGTCCGGGCCCTGAACGAGCTCGCGCGGGCGCGCGGGCAGTCCCTCGCGCAGATGGCGCTCGCGTGGGTGCTCCGGGATCCGCGGGTGACGAGCACGCTCATCGGCGCGAGCTCGCCGGAGCAGATCCGCGAGAACGTGGCCGCGCTCTCGAACCTCGCCTTCTCCGAGGAGGAGCTCCGGGCCATCGACCGCCACGCGCAGGAAGGGCACGTGAACCTCTGGGAGCGGCCGAGCACGGATCAGAGGCCGTAGAGAAGGCTTCGGCCGGCGCGGCGTGCCCGTGCCCTTCGTGCCCGTAGGAGTCGCCAACGCGCGGGAGAGCCGAGCAACGTGCGCGTGGCGCTCGCAGAAGCGCCCGGCTATCCAACTCCAGATGCCTCACCTCAAGCTCGTCTCCTTCGAGCTCTGCCCGTACGTCGAGCGGAGCCGGATCGTCCTCCTCGAGAAGCGCGTCCCGCACGAGATCGAGTACATCGACCTCGCGAACAAGCCGGCCTGGTTCCTCGCCGTCTCGCCGATGGGGCGCGTCCCCGTCCTCCTCGTGGACGATCGCCCGGTGTTCGAGTCGATGGTCATCAACGAGCTCATCGACGAGCTCTACCCGTCGCCCCCGCTCCTACCCCCCGACCCGCTCGCCCGCGCCGAGGCCCGCGGCTGGATCGTGTTCGCGAACGACGTGGTCATGCCGGCGAGCGTCGCCGCGATGACCGCGCTCGCGGGCGGGCTCGGGGGCGACGCGCGCGCCAGGCCGCTCGCGACGCTCCGCGACGCGCTCGCGAAGCTCGAGGCGCAGCTCTCGCGCCGCGGTGGCCCGTGGTTCCTCGGCCGCGACTTCGGGCTCGTCGACGCGACGTACGCGCCGTTCCTCCGCCGCTGGCGCGCTGCCGAGGGGTGGGGCGCGCCGGAGGACCGGCTCCTCGCGGCGTTCCCGGCGGTCTCGGCCTGGGCCGAGGCGCTCCTCGCGCGGCCGAGCGTGGCGCAGGCCGCGCCGCGCGAGGTGGGTCCCCGCACGCGCGCGGCCTTCGCGAAGCGGGCGGCGAAGGCGGAGGCGGGCTAGGCGCGGTCGAGGGCACGAGGCGAGTTGCCGTGCGCTCGCGGAACGGTTACATACCACCCGGTCGGTATGGAGCCGACGTCCGATGGCGACCCGCGATCCCGAGGCCACGCGCAGCCACATCCTCCAGTCGGCGTACCGGGCCGTCTACGAGCAGGGCCTGTCCGCCACCTCGCTCGACCAGGTGCTCGCGCGCGCCGGCGTGACGAAGGGTGCCCTGTACCACCACTTCGCCGGCAAGAAGGAGCTCGGCTGCGCCCTCGTCGGAGAGGTGCTCGCGCCGCTCATCCTCGCGGAGTGGGTGGAGCCGCTGCGCACCACGAACGATCCCATCGGCGCGCTGCAGGAGCTGCTGCGCCGCCAGGCCTCGCTCCCGCGCGAGGACGTGATCCGCTTCGGCTGTCCGCTCAACAACCTGGCCCAGGAGGTGTCGTCGCTCGACGAGGAGCTGCGCGGTCGGCTCGAGGACGTCTTCGCGAGGTGGGTGGGGGCGCTCCGGGACGCGCTCGCCCGCGGCCAGGGCGCCGGCACGGTGCGCGCCGACCTCGACCCGGAGCGCGCGGCGCGCTTCGTGGTCGGCGCCATCGAGGGCGCGATCAGCCTGGCCAAGGTCGGCCGCGACGGCGCCGTGCTCCGCGGCAGCCTCGAGGAGCTGGCCGCGTACCTGGGCACGCTCCGGCCGGCGAAGGCCAGCCGGAAGAAGCGCTAGCGAGCCGTACCCGACCGAGACGTTGCGCGACGGCGCCCGCGGGGACAGACATACCGACCAGTTGGTATGTAAGCCCAGATCGGAGCGTTCCACATGTCGAAGAAGCTCGAGTCCAAGGTCGCCGTCGTCACGGGTGGCAGCACGGGCATCGGCCGCGCCGTCGCCCGCCACCTCGCGGAGGCGGGCGCCCGCGTCGTCGTCACCGGCCGGCACGAGGCCACGCTGAAGGAGTCGGCCGCCCAGCACCCCGACATCGTCTACCTCGTCGCGGACGTCGCGCAGCCGGAGGACGCCGCGCGCACGGTGGACGAGGTCCGGCGGCGGTACGGTCGCCTCGACATCCTCGTCAACAACGCGGGCGTGGCGCCCATGGTGCCGCTCCCGGACGCCAAGCCCGATCACGTCCGCGGCGTCTTCGACGTGAACGTGTCCGGGCTGATCGAGCTGACGCGCCAGGCGTTGCCGCTGCTCCGCGACGCGAAGGGCGTCGTCGTGAACGTGGCGAGCGTCGTCGCGGACCGCCCGTTCGCGAACATGTCCGTGTACGCCGCGAGCAAGGCGGCGGTGCTGGCGCTCACCCGCTCGTGGGCGAAGGAGCTGGCGCCCGACGGCGTGCGCGTGAACGCGGTCAGCCCCGGGCCGATCGAGACGCCCATCTTCGGAAAGACGGGCCTCGGGCCCGAGCAGCTCGAGGCGATGTCGTCGCGCATCCTCCAGGAGGTGCCGGCGAACCGGCTCGGACAGCCCGACGAGGCGGCCTCCGTCGTGGCCTTCCTGGCCTCGCCGCAGGCGAGCTACGTGACCGGCGCCCAGTACACCGTCGGCGGCGGCAGCGAGGCTTGACCGCCTCGCCGCAGGGGAGCGGAGGCCCGGCCGGACCGGAGCCGGGGGCGCGTGGCGCTCCGGACATGGCGTCGCCATGTTCGGAGGCGCCGCGTTTTCGGGTAGATTCGCGCCCCTTCTCTCTCCAACCTCCGAGCCCAAATGCCTCCGTACGTGATGTCGATGCTCCGCGTGAGCAAGATCGTCCCGCCCAAGCGGCAGATCATCAAGGACATCTCCCTCTCCTTCTTCCAGGGCGCGAAGATCGGCCTCCTCGGCCTGAACGGTGCCGGGAAGTCGACCGTGCTCCGGCTGATGGCGGGCGTGGACGACGAGTTCGAGGGCGAGATCTCGCGCCAGTCGAACATCCGGATCGGCTACCTGCCCCAGGAGCCCCGGCTCGACGGCGAGAAGACGGTCCGCGAGGAGGTCGAGTCCGCCCAGGGCGACGTGGCCCAGGCGCAGGCGCGGCTCGAGGCGATCTACGCGGCCTACGCCGAGCCCGACGCCGACATGGAGAAGCTCGCCGAGGAGCAGGCGCGGCTCGAGGCGATCATCGCCAACGCCGGCGCCGACACCGGCAACGCCCTCGAGATCGCCGCGGACGCCCTGCGCCTCCCGCCCTGGGACGCGAAGGTGAAGCACCTCTCCGGCGGAGAGAAGCGGCGCGTCGCGCTCTGCAAGCTGCTCATCTCGAAGCCGGACATGCTGCTCCTCGACGAGCCGACGAACCACCTCGACGCGGAGTCCGTCGAGTGGCTCGAGCAGTTCCTCACCCGCTTCCCGGGCACCGTCGTCGCCGTCACGCACGACCGCTACTTCCTCGACAACGCCGCGGAGTGGATCCTCGAGCTCGACCGCGGCCACGGCATCCCGTGGAAGGGCAACTACTCGTCCTGGCTCGATCAGAAGGAGCAGCGGCTCGAGGTCGAGGCGAAGCAGGAGAGCGCGCGCATCAAGGCGATGAAGCAGGAGCTCGAGTGGGTGCGCCAGAACCCGAAGGCGCGCCAGGCGAAGAGCAAGGCGCGCCTCGCGCGCTTCGAGGAGCTCTCGTCGGTCGAGTACCAGAAGCGCAACGAGACGCAGGAGATTTTCATCCCGGTCGCCGAGCGCCTCGGCGATCAGGTCATCGAGTTCAAGGGGGTCTCGAAGGGCTTCGGCGACCGGCTCCTCATGGACGACCTGTCGTTCATCGTCCCGCCGGGTGCCATCGTCGGCATCATCGGCCCGAACGGCGCCGGCAAGTCGACCCTCTTCAAGATGATCACCGGCGCCGAGAAGCCGGACTCCGGGTCGGTCGTCGTCGGCAAGTCGGTGAAGCTCGCCTTCGTCGACCAGAGCCGCGAGAACCTCTCCTCCGGGAAGACCGTCTTCGACGAGCTCGCCGGCGGGCGGGATCTCGTGCAGGTCGGCCGCTTCGAGATGCCGAGCCGGGCGTACATCGGGCGGTTCAACTTCAAGGGGGCCGACCAGCAGAAGGTCGTCGGCACGCTGTCGGGCGGCGAGCGGGGCCGGCTCCACCTCGCGAAGACGCTCATGACCGGCGGCAACGTGCTCCTCCTCGACGAGCCGTCGAACGACCTCGACGTCGAGACGCTGCGCGCGCTCGAGGACGCGCTCCTCGAGTACGCGGGGAGCGTGATGGTCATCTCCCACGACCGCTGGTTCCTCGACCGCATCGCGACGCACATCCTCGCCGCCGAGGGCGACTCGCGCTGGACGTTCTTCACCGGGAACTACCAGGAGTACGAGGCGGACAAGCGCCGCCGGCTCGGCGAGGAGGGCGCGAAGCCCCGGCGCATCCGGTACAAGCCCATCACCCGTTAGCGCGCGGCGCCTCGCCGCCGCGGTGCCGGTTGCGCGTCCGCGTTCCCGGTGCGACTCTACGCGTTCGCCCACCGCCCCCCTCCGAAGGGTCACGCGCCGATGAACGTCCTCGTCCTGAACTGCAGCAGCTCGACCACCAAGTTCGCGGTCGTCCACTCCACGAACGGCCACGAGCACGTGTCCGGGGTCGTCCAGCACGACGCGAGCCCGCGCCCCGTCCTGGAGTTCACGCACGAGGGGCGCCACGAGCTGCGCCCGCTCGCCGATCCCGAGCGCGACACCGCGCTCCGAGCGGTGTTCGCGCTCATCTCCGAGCTGAACCTCGCGGACCGGCTCCTCGGGATCGGCCACCGCGTGGTGCACGGTGGCGCGAGGTTCTCGGGCTCGATGCTCGTCACGCCCGAGGTGGTCGCGAAGATCAAGGAGTGCATCCCGCTCGGCCCGCTCCACAACCCGCCCAACATCCGCGGGATCGAGGTGGCGCAGGCGATCTTCCCGCGGCTCCCCCAGGTCGCGGTGTTCGACACCGCGTTCCACCAGACCAACCCGCCGCGCGCCTACCTGTACGCGGTGCCGTACGAGTGGTTCGAGCAGCACGAGGTGCGGCGGTACGGGTTCCACGGGACGAGCCACCGCTACGTGGCCGGGGAGGCGGTGCGCCGGCTGGGGCTCGATCCGGAGGATCACGCCATCGTCACGGCGCACCTCGGCAACGGCTGCTCGCTGTGCGCGGTCCGGAACGGGCAGAGCATGGACACGACGATGGGGCTCACGCCCGTCGACGGCGTCGTGATGGACACCCGCAGCGGCGCCATCGACCCGTCGATCGTCTCGCACATGATGAAGGCCCTCGGCTGCACCGCGGACGAGGTCCTCGACATCCTGAACAAGAAGTCGGGCCTCCTCGGCGTCTCGGGGCTCTCGAAGGACATGCGGACCCTGCAGGCCGCGGCGCAGGAGGGGCACGCCCGCGCCGCCCTCGCCATCGACAAGTTCTGCTACTCGGTCGCCAAGGCGGCCGCCGGGATGATCGTGTCGCTCGGACGCGTCGACGCGCTCGTGTTCACCGGCGGCATCGGCGAGAACGCGGTCCAGGTCCGGGCGCAGATCGTGAAGCTGCTCGGGTTCGCCGGGCTGGCCCTCGACCCGGTCGCGAACGAGCAGCACGGGCGGGCGCTGCAGGGCCGCATCACGCGGACCACGAGCCCGATGGCGGCGGTGGTGCCGACCAACGAGGAGCTCATGATCGCGATGGACACCGCCGAGATCGTCGCCCGCGACGGCGACGTCCCGGCGCGGTGGGCTCCCGGGCTCCGCGCGGCGGAGTGAGCCGCGCGCCCTACCGCGGCGCGCCCTCGAAGACGTCCAGGACGTAGTCGTGCGCCGCGAGCGCGCCGGGCGGCAGCTTGCCGTCGCGGACGCGCGCCACGATCTCGGGGCGGGGCAGGTCGAAGATCGCGTCGAGCAGCGGGCCGCGATCCCGGGCGCTCGCCTGGCCGATGACGAACAGCACGCGGGCGCTGTGCTGGATGTACCGCGGCGAGAGCAGCTGCCGGCGCAGGAGCTCCATGATGACCGGCGCCTTCGTGCGATCGAACCGGGCCGGATCGCCACGGCGGTCCTGCTCGGCGAAGAACGCGTTCGTCCACTCGTCGTGGTAGGCCCAGACCATCCCGAAGAGCTCGGGGGTGAAGCGGGTCCCCGCCTTCACGTCCTCCGCGTTCGCACCGATCACGACGCCGTCCTCCGTGAGGACCTGCCGCTGGAGGTGACCGTCCTTCGTGATGGCCGCCTGGTGGTGCACGAGCGACCAGAGCCAAGAGACGTTGATCCGGTAGGTGGCGAGATCGTTCATGAACCGGAGCTTCAGCTCGTAGTCGTCGATCGCCGCCGCGAAGTTGCCGTTCAGGATCTGGAACCCGTAGTTCGCCGCCATGTAGAAGGCGTGCTGGACGTGCTCGATGGTGACGTCGCCCTTCGGCGGCGTGTAGATCGCGTCCCAGCGCTCCTGCGAGAGGAGCTTCTCGGGCGCGTCGAGCGCCTCGCGCGCGACGACCGAGGGCGTGATCCGCCCCTTCGCGTCGAGGAGCCCGCGCGACTGGAGCAGCGTCCGCTCGGCCTCGGAGAGCCCGCTCGCGACGGTCGGGACCGGCTTCCCCTTCACGTCCGCGGTGGCCCGGGGCGCGTCGAGGATCCCCTGCAGCTCGCCGACGGCGGCCCGGAGCGGCGCGTTCCCCGCGGCGACGTACTCGGGCTCCGGGCTCGCGACCCAGCTCTGCCGGTACGCGTCGTGGAGGCGGCCCTTCACGCGTCCCGCGAGCACGTCCTCGAGCGTCGGCGCCGCGCCGGGCGGGAGCGGCGCGTCCGGCACGAACATGAGGCCGAGGATCCGCTCGCGGAGCTTGTCGATGACCATCGCGCGGAGCGCGAGCGGGTTGTAGCGCGAGCGCCCGTAGGGGTCCCCGGGCTGGTAGATCATCACCGCGGCCATGCCGCCGATGGGCGCTGCGTTCTCGAGCACGCCGTCCTTCAGCCCCGCCATCAGCATGAGGAGCGCGTTGTAGCGCTGGTACGCGATCATGTTCGGGGTCGCCATCCCGATGGTCTGCGGATCCGGGAACACGCCCTTCGGATCGTCCTTCCACATCTCGATGAGGCTCCCCAGGTAGTCCCACCGACCGACGTTCGTGCCGAGCAGCCGCCGGCGGAGGACCCACAGGATCGCGGGCAGGCAGCGGCCGGCGTTCCCCTCCTCGTAGAGCATCTTCACCTTGAGCGTTCCGGCCGGGAGGCCGACGAGGCCCTCGAGCCGCGAGAGGATCCGCTCGACGACGAGCGCCTCGCGCGGGGACTGGAGCTTCGGGATGTAGAAGTAGACGCCGCTCCCGGCGCGGGCGAGCGCGTCGAGGTTGTTGAAGGTCCAGAGCGTCGTGATGACGACGAGGCCCGGCGCCGGCGCCCCGTCCACCTCCACGTGATCGTACTGGACGTGGATGCTGGGCGGCCGCGCGAGGCGCGTCGGCCAGCGGTCCGGCGCCTTGTCGATCCGGTACGCCCGCGTCTTGCCCTTCTTCACGACCTCGTACGGGCGACCGGTCCAGCGCCCCTCGTGGATCTGCTTCGCGTTCTCGAGGGCCGCGAAGACGCCCACCGGCTGGTTCGAGGGCGTGCCGTCGGGCTGGAAGTGCGGCGGCGACGCGTCCTCGAAGTCCGGCATGTTCATGGGCGCGGGGCTGTTCAGCGCGTTGAACGCCATGTCGAGCGGGGACCACGGCCCCGTGAGCTCGAGCCCGGGGTTCCGCGACGGGTGGACGTGCTCGGGGATGGGCGTCTCGTCGTTGAGCCGCCACCGCCACGGCGTCTCCTTGCCGAGGAAGTTGTCCACGAGCCCCTGGACGATCTGGCGGAACGTCCAGGTCCTCCCGCTCACCGGATCCTCGAACGACTCGTCCCAGCGCGGCCACGCGTACTTCTCGCGGACCGGCGCGGTGGACTCGAGGAGCGTCCGGCGCGCGGTGAGGGCGGCGGCGATGGCCGGGCGCACCTCGCGCGTGAGCGTCGCGATCGTGTCCTCGACGTTCACCTGCCGCCCGTTCACCGTCTTCGTGCCGAAGAGGTCCGGGAACTGCTTCAGGATGTCTTCACGGATCATGCAGGCGATGCTGCGGTCGCCGTGGCCCGGTCGCATGCGATACCCGGGTGCAACCTGTCCGGGGCGTGGTCCCGGACGGAACGGCGCCCGCCCCGCGGGCGGGCCGTCCGGGGCCTGTGCGCTCCTGCGCCCTGCGACGCGCTTCCCGCGGAGAGACCACCATCGGTAGGATGCAGCCGAGGTCTCGCATGACGTTCACGCTGCGTCGCGTTCGCCCGGTCCTCGCCGCGTCGATCGTCCTGGCGTGCGCGGCGGTTCCGCGGGGCGTCACGGCGGCCGGCGAGCGGCGGACGTTCTCGGAGGCGCGGACCGGCTGCGAGGGGGGCGACGCGCGCGCGTGCGCGGACCTCGGCGTCCTGTACGCGACCGGCGAGGGCGTCGCGAGGGATGACGTCGCAGCGTTCGCGGCGCTGCGGAGAGCGTGTGACGCCGGAGAGGCACGCGCCTGCGCGGGTATCTACGAGCTGCTCGCGAAGAACCGGCTGCCGCCGGTCCGGATTCCGGAGGCGACGGCGACGCTGCGGAGGGCGTGCGGTCACCTCATCGCGGACGGCTGCGCGGGGCTGGGCGTGTACGAGCTCGGCCGGACCGAGGACACCGCCGGCGCCTTCGAGCTCGTCGCGCGGGCCTGCGAGCTCGGTGACCCATCCACCTGCGAGACCGTCGGCGTGACGCTGCTCGGTGCCGGGATGCCGCCGTCGGTCCGTCCAGACCTTCCGCGGGCGGCGCGCCTGCTCGGACGCGGCTGCGGCGGAGACGACGTGCCGTCCTGCTCGGCGCTCGCGGAGGTCTACCTGCAGGGCCTCGGCGGCGTCGCCGCGGATCCCGCGCGCGGCCTCGAGCTCCTCGATCGCGCCTGCGCGCGGAAGCACGAGGAGTCGTGCTTCGCGAAGGCCACGTGGTCCGGTCCGGCCGGCGGCGCTTGCCGCCGCGGCGTCGCCGCGGGGTGCACGCGCGTCGGCGCGGCGTTCACGGCGGCGGGCCGGAGCGACGCGCGCATCGCCGCCGGCGAGCACCTGCTCCGGGCGGCGTGCCGCGATGGGGACGGTGAGGGCTGCACGCTGCACGGCGGTCTCCTCCAGAAGCTCCGGAGCGACGCCGCCGGCGCCGCGAGCGCGTATCGAAGGGCGTGCGAGCTGCGCGCCGGCGAGGGCTGCGCCCGCCTCGCGGCGCTCTACCGGGATGGCGAGGCCAGGGCGGGGATCGTCCAGGACCCCGCGGCCGCGGCGGCGGTCGCGCAGAAGGGCTGCGCGTTCCGGAGCGCCTCCGCGTGCTTCCAGGTGGCGCTCGCGTACGGCCCGGCCGGCGCCCTCGGCGAGAACGCCGCCCGGAGGGCGGAGTACCTCCGGAAGGCCTGCGACTACGGCGAGGGCCACGAGTGCTCGCTGCTCGCCGCGATGTACGAGGTCGGCGAGGGCGTTCCGAGCGACGCTGCGGAGGCGAGGCGCCTACGGAAGCGCGATCGGAGCGGGAAGGCGTACTAGCCGGCGCCCGACGACCTCCCCGTCGCGCCCGGGGAAACCCGCCCGGGCTATGCCGAACGTCGAGCGCCACGTGGCCGCCGCCGGGCCCGCACCCGAGGTGTAGCGTCGCGGCATGACCACCACGTCCTCGCCGTGTCCCCGCGTGCATGTGATCCTGGTCCCTGGGTTCGCCGGGTTCGACGCCCTGGGGCAGCTCGAGTACTACGCCGGCGTCACGCCGCTCGCGCGCGAGTGGCAGGCGAACGGTCCGCCCGCGCCGCCGCTCGTCCTTCACTACTTCGACAACCTGCCGACCGCGAGCGTCGCGACGCGCGCCGCGCGGCTCCGCCAGTACCTCGCGAAGCGGCTCGCGCGCGGCACCCTCCAGCCGGGCGACGCCGTCGCGCTCGTGGGGCACTCGACCGGCGGCCTCGACATCCGCAAGCTCCTCTTCGACCTCGAGGCGGAGGCGCGGTACCCGGGCGCGCACGTCGCGGTGGACGGCAACCGCGACGACGCGCTCCGCGTCCCGCCCGGCGACCTCCTCGCGCTCGTGAAGCGGGTGGTGTTCCTGTCCGTTCCGCAGCGGGGCACCAACATCGCCGACTGGCTGCGCGCGCACGCGCCCTCGCTCCCGCGCCGGCTCGCCATCGACGAGGCGCGCGGCAGCGTCCTCGCGGCGCGCCTCTCGCCGGTGAACGATCTCCAGGAGCTCGCGGCACGCTGGCTCGGCGGCGCGCTCCGCTCCGACCTCTTCCTCGCCATGGGCGACGCGGTCGCCGAGATCGACGCCGGCGCGGTGCGCGGCGATCCCGCGCGGATCGCCGACGCGCACGAGGCCGCGTCCGAGCTCCAGCTCTACCTCACCCACATCGCCTCGGACTTCGGCGCCATCGAGGATCTCGCCGCCTCGCCCGCGCTCGAGCCGACGAGCCCGGCGCACTTCGCGGACGACGTGCGCGAAGCCGAGCGGCGCGCATGGGGCGCCCGGGGTATCCGCACGCGGTCGTACGCGACGGTCGGCCGGCGCCCGTATGCCTTCGAGCCCGGCGAGGACGTCGCGCCGTGGAAGCTCAGGAGCCCGTCGAGCGCGCCGCTCGCGCGCCTGGTGGAGGGCGCGCGCGGCCGGATGGACGCGCCGTACCTGTCCGGCTACCGCGCCTGCGCCGGAGGGCCGTTCCAGATCCCGGCGGGCGCGCCGGCGGTCGCGACCGTGTTCGGGACGGGCGAGCGCCGGCCGATCGAGGCCTGGGACAGCGACGGCATCGTGAACACCGCGTCGATGCTCTGGCCGGAGGGCGAGGAGACCCGGCTCGTCGACGGCGATCACGGCGACGTGATCGGCCACTACCACCTCGTCGAGGCGCGGGACGGCGGGCCGCGCAGGTACCACACCTACGACCTCCTGCGATCGGACTCCGGCTTCACCGCGGCGACGTTCCGGGAGGTCTGGCGCGACGTGTTCGCGTTCTGCGCCTCCGCCGCGGAGGACGTCGCCCCCGGCGCGGCGGCGTGAGGGCCCTCGTCAGCGCGGTCGAGCGGCCCCGCGGCGGGCGGCGCGGCGCGGGGAGAGCTCGCCCGGGCCCTCGAGCTCGTAGAGGCGAACGCCGCTTCGCCGCGACGCCCAGAGGCCGGCGCCGGCCTGCACGAAGTGGGGGTCGAGCCGCGCGCGGTACCACGCGCCGCCCCGGAGGTGCATCACCGTGTCGGTCCGGTCGAGATCGAGGATCGCGACGTCGGCCGACGTGATCGCCTCGAGATAGAGCAGGCCCCGGCACATCGCGCCGATGTTCTCGAGCGCGCGCTCCGCGGCCGGCGCGTCGAGGTACTGCAGCACGCTGTGGCAGATCACGAGATCGAACCGCTCCCGCGCGCGCCAGCGGGAGATGTCGCGCCGCTCGTGCCCGTACCGCTCGCACGCATACGGGGAGACGTCGATGGAGCGGTACCGGACGGCGGGGCGGTGGCGCCGGAACCAGCCGCGCCAGATCCCCGTCCCGGCGCCGACGTCGAGGACCGACTCGATCTCCACGCCGAGCCACGCCGCGAGGCCGACGACTCCGCTCGCGAGCCGCGCGATCTCGCGGGGCGCGTGCGCTCGATCGGGACCGTGGTAGTGGCGCTGGAAGTACCGGGCGTCGAAGCGGCAGGGGGAGGGCATGGGGGGCGGTCTCGCGGGTGCGGCGAGACGCTACTCCATCCGGCCGCGGGGGAGAACGCCGCCGGAGAGACCGCTACCGGCGAGACGCCGAGTTCTCGTGCGCGACGAGGTCGAGCCGCCGCGCCTCCAGCCGGCCGGCGGCGCGCGCCCGGCTCTCGGAGCAGAAGCTCGCGAAGCGGTGGCCGTCCACGGTCACGACGTAGCGCTGCTTGTCCGTCTGCTCGATGCCTACGGTGTGGGCGCCGACGGAGAAGCTGGCGCGCGGAGGATTCATTTCTTGATCCTAGTCGTGGCGAGGGGCCGGAGCCCGCCTTCCTCGAGGCGCGGGCTCGCGGCGCCTCCGTGGCCCGGCGCTCGAGACAAATGGAAAGCCCGGCCTCCGCTGGGGAGGCCGGGCTCTCGGCGCTTCAGGAAAGCGGTCCTAGAGGGGGCGGACGTTCGCCGCCTGGAGGCCCTTCGGCCCCTTCGCCACGTCGAACTCCACCTTCTGGCCCTCGGCGAGGGAGCGGAACCCATCGGCCTGGATGGCGGTGTGGTGGCAGAAGACATCCTCGCCGCCGCCGTCCTGCGTGATGAAGCCGAAGCCCTTCGCGTCGTTGAACCACTTCACAGTACCGGTAGCCATTACTGAACGAACTCGTTTCTTCTCGTGTACGCGAGCGGACAAGAACGCCGCTCGGTCCCGGCCCGGAGTTGGGATGGGGAGGTGCGTGTGTACGCGGATTCGCGGCAGAAGTCGAGCGCGCGACCCCGAATGGTCGCCCGCGCCTCGCCAGCCGGAGCGACCGCTCGCTCGCGATGACCGCTCTCCGGGCCGCTTCCCGGGCACGCGATGGGGCACCGGGGAGGCGCGCGGGTCGGCGCGAACCGCGGTCGCATGGTTACGGTTCCGGCGTCGCCGGCGACCCGCCGCAGTCGCGCGCCGGGCCGGCGGCGAAGGGCAAGGAGGGGGCCATGGAGAGCTGCGAGGTGTGCGGGAACGCGTACGACAAGGCGTTCAAGGTCATCGCGGCGGGCGGACAGCAGCACGTGTTCGACAGCTTCGAGTGCGCGTTCCACGCGCTCGCCCCGAGGTGCGATCACTGCGGCTGCCGCATCCTCGGACACGGCGTCGAGGTGGCGCCGGCGAAGAAGACCTACTGCTGCGCACACTGCGCCCACGCCGAGGGACACCGCGACATCAAGGATCGGCAGTGAGCGAACGCGTCGGCGGCTCGTCGGTCGGCGCCGATGGGCGTGCGTGACGAGGCGGGCGCGGACGCGCGGACCGGCGAGGTCCGCACGCCCGCGTCGGCGCCGGTTGCGGTCACGTGTGCTGCTGCGGCGGCTGCTGCTGCTGTCGCATCGAGCGCGCGAACTCCTCGCCCGCCCGGCGCATCTCCTCCTCGGTCATGTCCTTCTGGTGCGTGGCGAAGGACCATGCGTAGCCGAAGGGATCCGACACCCCGGCGCACCGGTCGCCCCAGAACATGTCGGCGGGCGGCATCAGGGACTTCGCGCCGGCGGCGGTGGCCTTCTTGAACGCGGCGTCGCAGTCGTTCACGTACAGCCACATCGTGACCGGCACCGGCGCGTCGGCGGTCGGCGCCGGACGGCTCATCCCGGGCATCTCGTCGCTCAGGAACACGACCGAGTCGCCGATGCGCAGCTCGGCGTGCCAGATGCTCTTCCCGTCCGGCGCGGCCATCCGCGAGATCTCCTGCGCCCCGAGCGCGCGCTTGTAGAAGTCGATCGCCTTCGCGCAGTCGCGGATGACGAGGCTCGGCGTGAGCGTGTGCATGCCCTTCGGGATCGGTTGCACTCCTGCCATGGCGTCCTCCTGCCGGTGGATCCGGCGTGGCCGGGCGTTATCGCCGCCGGTTGGCGGGATCGAGGCCTCGACGGGGCGCAAGCGGGCGTTGCGGTCGCCGCGGCGCTATGGGGCCACTCGACCTCGCGCGTGGCGGGGTGAGCTCGGGGGACGTCCGCATGAAGCAGCTCCACCGTCCCGATCTCCTCGCCTGGTCGATCTACGACGAGGCGCGGCGCATGGACTTCAACTCCGTCCTGTGGGTCCGCGCGGCCGGCAACGTCGCGTTCGATCCGCTGCCCCTCGCGCCGCACGATCGGCGGCATCTGGACGAGCTGGGCGGCCTGGCCTTCATCGTGCTGACGAACTCGGAGCACGCGAGGGGAGCGGCCGCGCTCGCGGCGGAGACCGGCGCGAAGGTGCTCGGGCCCCGGGGCGAGCGCGAGCGGTTCCCGCTCGCGTGCGCGGGGTGGCTCGGAGAGGGCGACGCGCCGTTCCCCGGCCTGCGCGTCCACGAGCTGCACGGCTCGAAGACCGAGGGCGAGCTCGCGCTGGTGCTCGAGGACACGACGGTGCTGTTCGGCGATCTCGTCCGCGCGGGACGCGCCGATGCCCTCGCGCTCCTGCCCGCGCAGAAGCTCCGCGATCCCGTCGCCGCGGTCGAGTCGGTGAGGCGCGTGCGAGCCCGGAACCCGCGGATCGCGCACGTGCTCGTCGGCGACGGGTGGTGCGCCTTTCGCGCGGGCGGAGCGCTCCTCGACGAGCTGCTCGCGCGGGGAACCTAGCCGTGCGACACGTGGGCGTGGCGCGGGCGATCGCCGCCCGGCCGGAGTGGCTGGGCTAGCCACCGGCTAGCCCAGCGCCGGCCTCAGCGCCGCTTCTCGTAGGTGCCCATGAGCTCGGCGCGGGCGAGGACGTGCCCCTCCATCGCCTTCTCGAGCTTGGCCTTGGCCGGCGTACCGAGATCGCCCAGCGTCCGGTCGAGCGCGTACAGCTTGAAGAAGTAGCGGTGGCGGCCGATGGGCGGGCAGGGTCCGCCGTAGCCGGTCCGATGCCAGTCGTTCCGCCCCTCGCGCGTGCCCGGCGGGAGGTCGGTCACGCCCTCGGGGAGGCCCGTCACGGAGGGCGGGATCTCGTAGAGCACCCAGTGGACCCAGGTCGTCTTCGGCGCCCTCGGATCCGGCGCGTCGGGATCGTCGACGACCAGCGCGAGGCTCCTCGTGCCGGCAGGGACGCCCGACCACTCGAGCGCGGGCGAGCGATCGCTGCCCTCGCAGGTGTACACGGCAGGGATCTCGGCGCCGGGAGCGAAGGCCGGCGACCGGAGCGCGAGCGTCATGGCTCCTCCTTCCCCGCGTCACCTGGAGCCGCCCGGGCAACCGCGAGCGGAGGGGATCCAGGCGCGGGACATGTCGGGATCGTAGCGACGGCGCGTGCAAGGGGCCCGGTCGCGGCGGTCGCACCCGCCGCGGCGCACACCCGATCCGGCGACTCCGGAGACCCCGATCCGCGCGCCGCCTCGGCGCGACATCATACGTGGGGTTGCGGAGCACGCGGGAAGCGCTCCACGGTCGGGAGGGGCCATGGCCGCAGTCGAGTGGAGGAGGATCTGCTGTCCGGTCGATTTCTCGGAGCCCGCGCGCGCAGGGCTGCGCGTCGCCGCGGACCTGTGCCACCGCCTCGGCGCGCAGCTCGTGCTCCTGCACGTGGACGCGAACCCGAAGGTCGCCGAGGAGCTGCCGCGGTCCGGGTCGGTCGAGGAGAGGCTCCGGAGCTGGCAGCAGGAGGCGGAGGGTCTCGGCGCGGCCCACGCCACGATGGCTCGCACCGCCGGCAGGCCGGACGTCGCGATCGTGGAGTTCGCGACCGCCGAGGACCTCGACCTCATCGTGATGGGCACGCACGGCCGGGTGGATCGCGAGCACATGCTCACCGGATCGGTCGCGGAGGGCGTCGTGCGCAACGCCCCGTGCCCGGTGCTCACGGTGCGCCCGAGCTGGAAGGCGTGACGGGCGGGGCCGCGGCGGTCGGGGCACCTCGCTCCGTCGAGATCGCCGGCCGGAGCCTCGCGACGATGCTCCGGGCGAAGGGGCCGTGAACCGCTCCGTCCATCTCGCGATCGTCGTCGCGGTCCCGCTCGTCGCGGCCCTCCTCGCCGCCGTGGCGCGCCGCCGGCCGCCGGCGGCCCGCCGGATCCGCGTCGCCCTCGCGGTGGCGATCGGCTCGAACGAGCTCGTCTGGTACGGCTACGCGGCGGCGCGGGGCTGGGTGGCGCCGCCGCACGGCCTCCCGCTCGATCTCTGCGACGTCGCCCTGTGGCTCACGGTCTACACGCTCGCGACCCCGCGGGCCTGGGCGCTCGACACCGTCTACTACGTCGGGCTCGCGGGCTCGTCGATGGCCGTCCTCACGCCCGACCTGGGCGCGCCCTTCCCGTCCTACCCCGCCGTGAAGTTCTTTGCGGCGCACGGGAGCGTCGTCGCGGCGATCCTGTTCCTCGTCTGGAGCGGCGCCCTCCGGCCCCGTCGCCATTCGTGGTGGCGGGTCTTCCTCGGGGTGAACGTCTACGCGGCGCTCGTCGGGCTCTTCGACGCGCGGTACGGCACGAACTACATGTACCTGCGGGAGAAGCCCGCGTCCTCCACGCTCCTCGACCTCTTCGGCCCGTGGCCGTGGTACCTGCTCGGGGGAGAGGTCCTGGGCTTCCTCCTGTTCCTGCTCCTGTACCTGCCCGTGCGGACCGCGCCGCGGAGCCGGCCCGCGTGACGGGCATCGGCGGGCAGCCGCCCGCCCGGCCGCGTCGCGCTTGGCCTTCCCGCGACTTCGTGGTGTGCTGCCGCGCGTGAGCGCGACGCGACGGGTCACCCTGATCCTGCTGGTGCTCCTCCTGGCGGGGGCGGGCGCGGGGCTCTTCTTCACCCGCGAGCGCGAGCCGCGGGAGGAGGCGCCGGGCGCGCCTCCCGCGGCCGGAGCCGGCGCGACGCCGCGCAGCCCCCCGCCGCAGGGCGGCGCGGCGGCGCCGAGTACCGGCGCACCGGCCGGGCGACGGCAGCGGCTCGTGGACATGCGGCCGCTCCTGACGGCTCGCCAGCTCTCCGCGTTCGCGAACACGCCCGAGGAGCAGGAGCTGTCTCGCCAGGCGGAGCGGCTCGCGGACCACGCGCTCGACCTCGCCTTCGTGGTGGCGATCCGGGACGCGACGGAGAACGCCCCGGAGCAGACCCCCGAGCTGAAGAGGCTGGACGAGACCCGGGCCGCCGCGCAGGCGGCCCAGGACGCGGCGCAGGCCCGGGTTCGCGAGCTCGAGACGAAGCTCGCCGCGGCGCCGGAGCGCGACCGGGAGGCCGTCCAGGACCAGCTCGAGGTCGCGCGCGCGGAGCTGGAGCTCGACAAGGACGAGCTCGCGTCTGCGGGCGATGCCCTCCAGCGCGCCGGCGGCGACCCGCAGGCGCGCATCCGGCGGCTGCGCGAGGTCTACGACGCCGCCCAGAAGGAGCCGCGGCCGGCGGTCGCCGCCGCGCCCGTCGCCGGCCCGGCGAGCAGCGTCGTGGAGCGCTTCCGCGCCTGGAGCTGGCACCGGGACGTGCACCGGCAGCTCTCGGAGGCGCGGCGCGACATCTCCGAGCGGGTGGAGCGGCTGGCGAAGCGGCGGGTCGAGCTCACGGCGCGGATGGAGCGCGAGGCGGCGGCGCGCGAGGCGGCGAAGGCCTCCGCCGCGCGTGTCGCGTCCGGCGCTGGCGCCGACGGCGCTGCCGGGAAGGAGGAGACGGTCAAGGCGCTCGCCCGGTACCGCGACGACCAGCGCCGGGTCGCGGCGGTGGGGCGCCGGCTCCAGGACCTGCAGGAGCTCGCGGACACCTACGGCGCGTGGATGGCGGTGGTGGCGGGGCACGTCCGCGCCGCGCTCAACCGGCTGCTCTGGGGCGTGCTCGGGCTCCTCGCCCTGCTCTCGCTCGGGTTCGTGGCGGGCGAGGTGGTGGACCGGTTCTTCCGCGGCGTGCAGCGCGAGAAGCTCCGGGTGGAGACGCTGCGGACCGTCGCGCGCCTCGCGGTGAACATCATCACGCTGCTCCTCGCGCTCTTCGTCGTCTTCGGGGTCCCGGGCCAGGCGACGACCGTGCTCGGCCTCGCCGGCGCCGGCCTCACCGTCGCCCTGAAGGACTTCATCGTCGCGTTCTTCGGCTGGTTCATCCTGATGGGCCGGAACGGGATCCGGGTGGGCGACTGGGTGGAGATCAAGGGCGTCGGCGGCGAGGTGGTCGAGATCGGCCTCTTCCACACCGTCCTGCTCGAGACCGGCAGCTGGAACGACGCCGGCCACCCCACGGGCCGCCGCGTCTCGTTCGTGAACTCCTTCGCGATCGAGGGGCACTACTTCAACTTCTCGACGTCCGGCCAGTGGATGTGGGACGAGCTGCGGCTCCTCGTCCCGCTCGGGCGCGACCCCTACCCGGTGATCGACGGGGTCCAGAAGCTCGTCGAGCACGAGACCGAGGCCAACGCGAAGCTCGCCGAGACCGAGTGGCGCAAGACGGCCTCGCGGTACCGCGTCCAGACGTTCTCGGCGGTGCCGGGGATCCACGTCGTCCCCACCGGGAACGGGATCGAGGTCGTCGTCCGGTACATCACCCGCGCCCATGAGCGGCACGAGTCGCGGCGCCGGCTCTACTCGGCCGTCCTCGAGCTCATGCACGGGAAGCGCGGGGGAGAGGCGCAGACCGCGGGCGCGGGCGCCGGCACCGGGACCGATCCGGGACGCTGAGCGCGGCGTCAGCGGGGCGCGGCGCCGTCGCCATCCGCGAGGAGCGCGGCGAGCGCCTCCCGCGACGGCGCACGGAGCGGGACGTCCAGCGGCTCCACGCGGCCCGCGGCCGCCCCGCACACGGGGCAGTCCGGGGCGCGGACCGGTGACAGCCAGACCGACTGGAACGCGCCCTGGCCGGGGACGTCGCCGAAGACCTGCGGATAGAACCAGTAGCGCGGCACGGTCGAGAGCGTGAGGTAGGACGTGCCCTCCGCCACCGCCGCCTCCGCGAGCGCGCCGAGCTTGCCGCCCGGCAGGAGCAGCGACAGCGCGAGCTTCACCGCCGCGCTCGCGACGTGCTGGATGTCGGCGCCGAGCGCGCTCTCTCCGGCGAGCCTGCCGGTGCCGTAGTCGATCGCGCGCGCGACCGCGCCGGCGCCTCGCTCGACGGCGTGGCGCGCCCGGGTCGCGCACAGGTAGCAGGCGGTCCGCTCCGGAACCGTCAGGATCACCTCGCCGCCGTTTGCGCCCGCGTAGAGTCCCACGAAGAGCGCCGGCCGCCCGCGCGCGTAGGCGAACCGGTCGAGGGCGCGCTGCGCGGCGGGATCGTCGGTCGCGGCCACGACGAGATCGGCGGCGCGAACGAGCGCGTCGAGCTCGCCGGGGGAGAGGTCCTGGACCGCCTTCGCGTGGAGCGCGATCTCGGCCGCGGGCGCGATCGCGAGCAGCCGTCTCGCGAGCGCCTCCGTCTTCGAGCGCCCGACGTCCTCGGCCGCGTACGCGGTCCGGGAGAGGTTCGCCGCCTCGACGCGCTCCGGGTCGAGGAGCGACAGCGCGCCGACGCCGCTCCGCGCGAGCTGCTCCGCGACGTACGAGCCCACGGATCCGAGCCCCGCCACGAGCACGCGCCGGCTCCGCAGCGACGCGGAGAGGAGGCCCGCGCCGCGCGCCAGGAGCGCCCCGTGGAGCGCCGCTGCGGCTGCCTCCGGCGCCTCGCCGCCGAGGCGGGCGGTCCAGCCGGCGAGGGCGGCCTTCTCCGGATCGGCCGTGAGCGCGGCGCCGTCGCGGGGGCCGAAGACGCGCCGGTACGGTCCCGGCGGGACGAGGACCGCGCGCGTCCCGTCGAGGAGCCGCTGGTCCTCCGGCGTCGAGAGCCGCCAGGAGATCTCGAGCTGCTCGACCTCGTCGCCGCGGGTCGCGAGGAGGACGGGCGGCTGGGCCGGGTAGTGCTCGCCGGCGAGGACCAGGAGCGCGAGGCCGCCGGGCAGCGCGAGCCGCCCCGCCGGCGCGAGGCCCGCGCCCGCGTCGGCGAGGAGCATGGTGGGATCGCGGGCGCCGAGGGCGTGCGCGAGGCGCTCGAGGTCGCGGAGGAGCGGGAGCACGCGCAGGGGGAAGGGCAGCACCGCTGCCCCGTTCCCGGGCGCCCGCCACGCGGCGAACCAGGAGATCCGGCCCGACGGCAGCGCGACCTCGTGCGCGGCGAGCGGAGTCGCGGCGCCCCGGGTGACCACGGGCGCGAGGTAACAGGCCAGGTGGGGGTTCCGCTCGAGCCCGCGGGCGAGCTCGCGGACGTCCTGCTCCGAGGGACCGGACCGATGCGGCGGGTGGGAGTGGACGACGCCCTTCAGCTCGAGGCCGTCCTCGCGCTCGAGCGTCTTCACGGCGGCATCGAGGGCTCGGGACGGGGCCCAGGTGGCGTCGGTGCTCGCGCCGTCCGGATCCGCGACGAAGCGCGTGACGAGCGGGCGAAGCCGCGGACCGAGGAGCGCGCCGCCGCGCTCGGGCGCGTGAGCGGCGACGTCGCGCTCGACGTCGCGGAGCACCCAGTCGCCGACGACGAGCAACGGGGGCCCTACGCGAACACGGCCTGGTGCACCTCGGAGAGGCCGGGCCGGTCGTCGTTCGGGACGGTGTCGCCGATGCGGATCCGCCCGCCCGGGTCGACGAAGATCTTCTGGGGACGCCCGCGCGGGCGGTCGTCGCCACGCTCGCGATTCTCGCGGAGCAGGAACTGGATACGGTCGAGGACGATTTCGGCCATGGGTTCAGAATGGGAAGCGCCCCGTCCGCCGCCAAGCGCTGAACCCATTCGCCCAGAGGACGCTCCGGGCGTACGCGCCCTCGAGCGTCGGCATGCCGCCGCCGTGGTCGTTTCCGAGGCACAGCCGCGCGCCGGGGAAGAGATGGCACGCCTCCGGGTCCGCGCCCGGGTCGATCTCGGGCGAGACGACCGCCACCTGGTAAGCGCCGCCGTCGAACCACAGGAACAGCTGGTAGGGGTCTCCCTGCTCCGTGACGACCGGGTACAGCCATCCGCTCGTCCCCTGGACGGACACGTGGCGAGCCGCCCCCGGGAGGCAGCCCTCCGCCTCGAGCCCCTCGCGGCTCGTGCGGGCGATGCGTTCACCGAGGCGGGAGAGGATGTCGAGCAGCGAGCGCTCCGGTCGGTTCGAGTGAGGCGGCAACCCGGCGGGGCCGCGTCGCGCGGCTCCCCGGGAACGCTGTGCCGCCGCGGACGGGATCGCAACCCGAGCGATGGGTCGCGGCGTCCCCCTCCGGCCGACCGACCGGCGCGCTCCTCACATCACATCACCGCGAGCACGAACGCGACGGCGGTGGCCAGCCAGGCCAGGAGCAGGAGCGGTCCGAGCGGGTAGAAGTGGGGGATCTCGCGGCACACGTCCGCCCGGGTGCAGGTGAGGCGGCGCCGGCCGAGGAGCTGACAGCGAAGGCACTGCAGCGTGTCGGGAGTCGTCGCGCGCGCCGATCCGGGGCGGGGATGCGCCTCGACCGGCCCTCCGGCCGGCTCGGTCGTGACGGTCGTGAGCAGGGTGGCTCCGCGGGCCATGGTGTCCTCCTGCCGCCGTGTCTGCCGGCGGTGCCCGGACTATGAGGAGGGAGTGGTCTGGTCGTTAGAGCCATTCCCGGCCTCGGCACCAGACCCTCGGGATCCGCGATGAAGGCGCCTGCCGGAGCGCTCCTGCCGCCGCTGCGCGGCCCCGAAGCCGACGCAGGGTCGAAGCGCGCCCATCTCTACCGCCGCATCCGGAGCGCGATCCTGGGGGGGAGCCTCGCCGCGGGCACGCGCTTGCCGTCGACGCGGACGCTGGCCCTCGACCTGGGCGTCTCCCGGACGACGGCGGAGGACGCGTTCGCGCAGCTCGTGCTCGAGGGGTTCGTCGAGCGGCGCGTCGGCGACGGGACCTACGTGTCCTCCGCGATCCGGCCGCCCCGCATCGATCCGCGCGCGCCACCGCCCGGCGTCGCGCTCTCTGCACGAGGAGCGGCGATCGCGGCGCTGCCGACGCACCTCGACATCGTGAAGGTCCGGCCCTTTCGTGGCAGCCAGCCCGACACGCGCGCGTTCCCGGTCCGCACCTGGCAGCGCCTCATCTCACGACGGCTGGCACGTCGCGCGACGCGGATGCTCGACTACGGCGACTCACAGGGCTACCGCCCGCTCCGCGAGGCGATCGCGGGCTACCTCGCGAGCGCACGCGGCGTGCGCTGCACGGCCGATCACGTGATCGTCCTGTCCAGCTCGCAGCAGGCGCTCGAGCTCACGGCGCGGCTCCTCCTCGACCCGGGCGACACCGTGTGGATGGAGGATCCGGGCTACCCAGGGGCGCTCGCGGCGCTGCATTGCGCCGGCGCCACCGTCGTCCCGGTGCCGGTCGACGCCGCAGGTCTCGACGTCGAGGCGGGTCGCCGCGCGGCGCCGCGCGCGCGGCTCGCGTACGTCACGCCGTCCCACCAGTACCCGCTCGGCGCGATGCTCTCGCTCCAGCGGCGCCTCGCCCTCCTCGACTGGGCGTCGCGCGCCGGCGCCGTCGTGGTGGAGGACGACTATGACTCCGAGTACACGTACGAGAACCGGCCGACCGCCGCGATCCAGGGGCTCGACGACGCAGGCCGCGTCGTGTACGTGGGGACGTTCACGAAGGTGCTGTACCCGTCGATCCGCCTCGCCTACGCGATCGTCCCCGGCGGGCTCGTGGACGCGTACGTCCGGGCCCGGCGCATGGTGGATGGCCACCCGCCCGTCCTCATCCAGGCCGTCACCGCCGACTTCATCGAGGAGGGCCACTTCGGCGCGCACCTGCGCAGCACGAGGACGCTGTACGCCGAGCGCCGAGCCGCGCTGATCGACGCGGTCCGCGCGGAGCTGGCGGGCGAAGGGACCCTCGGACCGGCGGGAGCGGGGCTCCACGCCGTCGTGCACCTCGAGCGCCGCAGCGACGTGGCCGTGGCTCGCCGGGCGCTGGCGCTCGGCGTGGATGTGCGGCCCCTGTCGGCGTTCCATCACGGCCCCGCCCCTGCGAGCGGCCTCGTGCTCGGGGACGCCGCGCTCGACGTCCGCGACATCCGCGACGGCGTACGAACGCTCGCGCGGGCGGTGGCGTCGGCCGGCTCCGACCGGCGGTGAAGGCCCGGCAGGCAGCCGGAGCAGCCCCGCTGGACGATGCGCGCGCGCTCCAGCGGTCGCACGTGATGGAGAGGGGTGGTGGCATGGAGCGTCACGATCACGAGCACGGGACGACACGGACGACGCCGCTTTCGCCGGGTCGCGCGCCGGCGGAGCCGGGCCATCCGGAGCACCCGGAGCTCGCGCGCCGAGCGCCCGCTCACGACGCCGAGCCCGCGCGCCCGGGCGCCGCGAGGCCGCACGAGGGACACGAGGGCCACGATCGCCACGCCGGTCACAGCGTCGCGATGTTCCGCACCCGGTTCTGGGTGTGCCTCGTCCTCACGCTCCCGATCGTCGCGCTCGGCCACATGCTCGCGAGCGCCCTCGGGCGCGAGCCGCCCTCGTTCCCGGGGGCGCAGCTCGTCCCGCCGCTCCTCGGGACCGCCGTGTTCGCCTACGGCGGGTGGCCGTTCCTGCAGGGCGCCGGCCGCGAGTTGCGCGCCCGGCTCCCCGGGATGATGGCGCTCATCACGCTCGCCATCACCGTCGCCTTCGTCTTCAGCGCCGCGGTCACGCTCGGCTACCCCGGGATGCCGCTCTGGGAGGAGCTCGCGACGCTCGTGACGGTCATGCTCCTCGGCCACTGGATCGAGATGCGGTCGATCGCCCAGGCGCAGGGCGCGGTGAAGGAGCTCGCCAAGCTGCTGCCCAGGACCGCCGTGCGGCTCGCGGACGGGAAGGAGGAGGAGGTCGCGCTGGAGCGGCTCCGGGACGGCGACCTGGTCCTCGTCCGGCCCGGCGCGAGCGTCCCCGCGGACGGCACCGTCCGGTCGGGAGAGAGCGCCCTCGACGAGGCGATGCTCACGGGCGAGTCGCGCCCCGTCGCGAAGCGACCCGGGGACGCGGTCGTGGCGGGCACCGTGAACGGGTCCGGCTCGCTGCGGGTGGAGGTGACGGGAACCGGCGAGCGCACCGCGCTCGCGCGCATCATGAGCCTCGTCGATCGGGCGCAGGCGTCGCGGTCGCGCGCCCAGGCCATCGCCGACCGGGCGGCGTTCGCGCTCACCATCGTCGCGGTGGTCGCCGCGATCGCAACCGCGATCGGCTGGGGGCTCGCGGGCGCGGCGGGCGAGTTCGTCGTGGAGCGGGTCGTGACCGTGCTCGTCATCGCCTGCCCCCACGCCCTCGGGCTCGCGATCCCGCTCGTCATCGCCATCTCCACCACCGTCGCGGCGCGCGCCGGGCTCCTCGTGCGCGATCGGCGGGGCCTCGAGGAGGCGCGCCGGATCCAGGAGGTCGTGTTCGACAAGACGGGCACGCTCACGCTCGGCCAGCACCGGGTCGTCGCGGTCCGCGTCGCGGAGGGGCTCTCGGAGGAGGACGCGATCCGGATCGCCGCAGCGGTCGAGCGCGACTCGGAGCACCCCATCGCGCGCGCCGTGGTGCGCACCGCGGAAGAGCGCGGCGTCGCGGTCCCGGCTGCCGCCGCGTTCGCGGCGATCCCGGGGCACGGCGTCCGGGCGACCGTCGACGGGCACGAGTGGCAGGTCGGGGGACCGAACCTCCTCCGCCGCGCAGGCGCGAGCACGCCGCGCGAGCTCGAGGTGTTCGCAGGCGAGGCCGCGGCGCGGGGGCAGGCGGTCGTATACCTCGTCCAGGGGCGCGAGGCGCGGGCCGCGCTCGCCGTCGCGGACGCGGTGCGCCCCGAGGCGCGCGCCGCCGTCGCCGACCTGCACGCCGCGGGCATCCGCGTCGCGATGCTCACCGGGGACGCGCGCGCCGTCGCGGAGGCGGTCGCGCGCGACGTCGGCATCGACCGCGTCTACGCGGAGGTCGTCCCGGAGAAGAAGGCGGAGACGATCGCGGCGCTGAAGCGCGGCGGCCGCCGGGTGGCGATGGTCGGCGACGGCGTGAACGACGCGCCGGCGCTCGTGACCGCCGACGTGGGGATCGCGATGGGCGCCGGAACGGACGTGGCGGTCGAGGCGGGCGACGTCGTGCTCGTCCGCAGCGACCCTCGCGCGGTGTCGCGGATCGTGGCGCTCAGCCGCGCCTCGTACCGGAAGATGGTCCAGAACCTCTGGTGGGCAACCGGGTACAACGTCGTCGCCATCCCGCTCGCGGCCGGCGTGCTCGCGTCGCGCGGCCTCGTGCTCGGCCCGGCGGTCGGTGCCGTGCTCATGTCGGCGAGCACCGTCGTGGTGGCGCTGAACGCGCAGCTGCTGAGGCGCGCGCGGGTGTGAGGTCCGGGCGGTCGCTCACCGACCGGCCGCCGGGCCGCCACGATTGCGTTGCGGATCCCGCGCGCGCTCCGCATCTCCCGACACTGGGGAGGCGCACGATGCGGATCGGGATTCTCGGGTCGGGGAACATCGGCGGCACGGCCGCGAAGCTCTTCGTGAACGCGGGGCACGAGGTGGCGCTCAGCCATGCGGGCGGCCCGGAGTCGCTCCGCGAGCAGGTGGCGGCCCTCGGACCGCGGGCCAGGGCCGTGACGATCGAGAAGGCGGCAGACTTCGGGGAGGTCGTGCTGCTCGCGATCCCGTGGCGGAGCCGTGAGGATCTTCCCGCCGGTCGCCTGCGCGGGAAGATCGTCGTCGACGCGATGAACCCGTATCGCCCGGACTTCTCGCTGTACGACCTCGGCGACTCCACCTCGAGCGAGGAGGTCGCGAAGACGCTGCCCGGGGCTCGGCTCGTGAAGGCGTTCAACACCCTGTATGCGAAGGATCTCGCGTCGCGGGGCGCTCCGGGCCGCCCGGTGGACGAGCGCACGGCGCTCCTCCTCGCCGGGGACGACGCGGACGCGAAGGCGGTCGTCGCCCAGCTCGTGGACGACATCGGCTTCGCGCCGATCGACACCGGCTCGCTTCGCGACGGCGGGCGCCTCCAGCAGGCGGGCGGCCCGCTGTACATACGGGTGATCACCGGCGCCGAGGCGCGCGCGGCGCTCCGGCGCGGCGAGGAGGCGCGCGCGGCGGGCGCGCCGGGCGCCGGCGCGGCGCACCATCCCTGAACGATCTGGACTTCGCCTCGCCGGACCATCCGGGACGGGCACGTCACGTCCCGGCCCGTGTAGCCTCCGGTCACCCGAACCGCGATCGAGGAGGACGCCATGGCCGAGCCGAGGTGGAGCCCCGGGATGTTCGTGTGGCGCGAGCTGATGACCGACGACGTCGAGGGCGCACGCCGGTTCTACGGTGACCTCCTCGGCTGGAGCTGGAAGGGCGAGGACATGGGGCCGGCGGGGACCTACTGGCTCGCCTCGCGCGGCGAACGGCAGGTCTGCGGGATGATGCAGAAGCCCGCGGGCGTGCCGATGCCATCCGCGTGGTCGAGCTACGTCCTCGTCGACGACGTCGACGCCGCCGCGGAGCGCTGCAAGGCCGCGGGCGGCCGGGTGCTGCGTCCGCCGGCCGACATCCCGAACGTCGGCCGGTTCGCCGTGATCGCCGATCCGTGGGGCGCCGTCCTCGAGCCGTTCCGCGCCTCCGGAGGCGAGAGCGCGCCGCCGGCCCCGGCCGTCGGGACGTTCTGCTGGGAGACGCTCGTCACGCCGGATCCGGCCGCGGCCGCGACGTTCTACGGGAAGGTGATCGGGTTCGGCACCGGCCGGACGCCGAACGGCGAGGGGACGGTGTTCACCGCAGGAGAAGCGATGGTCGCGGATCTCCAGCCGGCACGGCCGGGCGGCCCCTCCTACTGGGCGACCTACGTCGCGGTCGAGAGCGCGGAGGGCTCGCGCGACCGCGCCGCGAAGCTCGGCGGGAAGGTGATCGTTCCGCGCATCGACGTGCCGAAGGTCGGGACCGTCGCGATCATCGCCGACCCGGCTGGCGCGGCGCTGGGACTGTTCCAGCCGGGCGAGCGCGGGTAGCGGGCTTCGCCTCGCGGCTCGTCCTCGACGACCTCAGCGCAGCTCGGCCTTCACCGGCTCCGGGAGCTGGTTGGCTTTCCCGAGGAGCAGGCTGACCTGCCACAGCTGCGTGTCCGTCAGCGCGCCCTCGAAGCTGGCCATCCCCGTCAGGCGGATCCCGTTCTTCACCTTCCAGTACGTCTCGCCGACCGGATCGTCGGTGACGCCCTCGCCCGGCGGCATGAGCCTGGGCGGCCGCGGGAACATGCCGCGTGCGATCGCCGAGCGCTTCTCCGTGTCCAGGCTCCCGTGGCACATCTCGCAGTTCGCGCGGTACACCCTGGCCCCGGCGAGCAGGTTCGGTTCGTCCGCGGAAATGGGCGACGGGCGACCCGCGTCCCGCGCCATGGCGACGCGAAGGGCCCGGCTGGTGAGGTACTGCTCCAGGGGCAACGGCTGCCCGTTCCGCGCGGCCACCGGCATCCCACCCTTCGTCAGGAACAGGTACTCGCCGGCGAGAGCCAGGAACACCCCGATCACGATCCCCACGACGAGCTTCATCATGCCGGGCGAGGTAACGGCAGCCGGTGAGGGGCGCAGTGCCCGGGATGGTGACGGTGGGTGGGCGCCCCTCCCGTGCCCACGGGACATTGGGTGCATGGGCGGATCCGCTCGCATCGGCTCCAGCTCTGCTCCGCCGCCTCGGCTCCTCGAAAAGGTGGGCCGTCGTCCGGCCCCGCGGGCCAGTCACGCCGTGAGCTGCGCGTCGATCGCCCGGAGCGCAGCGAGCGCTCCGGCCGCGATCGAGATGCCACCGCGCGGCGCCTGCGGCTCGCGGGGATTCACGCGCACCAGCGTCGCGCCCGGGAGCTGGGCGATCCGCTCCGAGCGCATCCGGACGCTCGGGATGGCGGTCCCGGCGCCGAGCTCGAGGACGACGATGCGCCGATCCTGGTGCGCGGCCAGGAACGCGTCGAACCGCGCCTGCTGGTCGTGCGCACGCGTGGGGATCCAGGCGAAGTCCCCGAACATGAGGATGTTCGGCCGGGCGGTGTCACCGCAGCGCGGGCACCGGAGCACGTTGCGGGCCCGCATCGTGGACTCGTCCACCTCGACCGTCTCGCGGTTCTCCCAGATGTCGTCGGAGCACGGCGCGGTGCACTGGAGGTGGTGGATCGAGCCGTGAATCTCCACGATCCGCTCCGGGTCGAACCCCGCCTTCTCGAACTGTCCGTCGACGTTCGACGTGTAAAGGAAGGACGCGAGGCCGCGCTCCTGGATCCACCTCCGGATGATCCCGAAGCCGGCGTGCGGGGTGGTCGCGCGGTACAGGGCGAGGCGGTGGCCGTAGAAGCCCCAGCCGAGCTCGGGATCTCCGTCGAAGTGCTCGGGGTTGGCGGCGTCGACGAACGTGAGCCCGAGGCGCTCGTACGGCGGGTAAGCCTTCCAGAAGCCCTGGTCGCCGCGGAAATCGGGCAGGCCCGAGTCGACGCCCATGCCGGCGCCAGCGCCCACCACGAGGGCCTCCGCGTCGCGGATGGCGTTCGCAGCCTGCGCTGCCGCTTCTGCCGATACCGAGTCCATCTTCGGCAGCATACCGCCCGGCGAACGCGTTCGCTTCCAACGGACACACCCAGTGTCAACTCCACATGCCCCGCGTTCGAAGCGGGCCGAGGCGAGGCGGGTTCGTGCTTTGATGATGGCCGTGCATCTCCTCCGGCCGATCGTGATCGCATCGTTCGCTGCGCTCCTGCTGCTCGCCTGCCGGCCGCCCTTCCCGGTGGAGCCGGCGAAGGAGACGACCGTGGCGGTCCCGGCGCGCTGCGCGACCGAGAAGCTGAGGTTCACGCAGGCGACGGGCTGCCAGAACGACGGCTCGGTCGAGTTCTGCGTCGCGCGCGGCGACGCGACGCTCGAGGCGAAGGTGAGGAGCATCGCCCCCTCCGTGCGGACGGGAGCGAGCCGCGGCCGCGCGGGCTGCGATCCCGCCGTCGAGACCCTGTACTTCTACCCGACGCTCCCGGACGATCCTTCGGTCTGCACCTCGCGTCACGGCGCAGTGACGGACCGCGCCTGGCAGGAGCTCTGCCGCCTCGCGTCGCTGTCGGAGATCCGACGCATCGTGCCGACCTGGTACGAATGAGCGAGCGGTCGGGTGCGCCCGCGATCGAACGGACGTCGGCGCCGCGGACGGAAGGAATGCCCGAGGCCGCCCGCCTCACGATCAGCCGCGGCGACGTCGCGGACTTCCTGCTGGTTGATGTATCGACGGGTGCGGGACCTTCACCCCAGCCGGTGCCGCTTCAGCTTGTAGTAGAGGTTCCTCACGGTGATCCCGAGCGCGCGCGCCGTCGCCTCGCGGTTCCCGCCGTTCCGGGCGAGGTGCGTGCGCAGGAGCTGCCGCTCCCAGGCGGCCTTCAGCTCCGAGAGCCTGCGCGGCCTGCCTGAGGTCGCCGCGCCGTCGTCCCGCTCCGCGCTCACGTCCGCGAGATCGAGGTCGGCGGCGCGGAGCACGTACGCGTCGGCGGGCTTGTCGATGACCCCGCGGCGGAGGACGTTCTCGAGCTCGCGCACGTTCCCCCTCCACGGCAAGGACTCCAGCAGGGCGAGCGCGTCGGGCGCCAGGTCCACCGGCGCGACGCGGTACTCGGCGCAGATGCGCGCGAGCAGCGCGCGCGAGAGCGGCAGCACGTCCTCGCGGCGCTCCCGCAGGCTCGGCACGCGGATGGGCATCACGCTGAGCCGGTAGAAGAGGTCCTGCCGGAACGCGCCGCGGGCGATGGCCGCCTCGAGATCCGCGTTCGTCGCCGCGATCAGCCGGACGTCGACGCGGACCGGCTTGCTGCTCCCGACCCGCACGATCTCCCGCTCCTGCAGCGCGCGGAGGAGCTTCGCCTGGAGCGCGAGCGGTGCCTCCGCGATCTCGTCGAGGAACAGGGTGCCGCCCTCCGCCTCCTCGAAGTGGCCCTTCTGCCCGTGGGTGCGCGCGCCGGTGAACGCGCCCCCCGCGTAGCCGAACAGCGAGGACTCGAGGAGGCCCTCCGGGATGGCCGCGCAGTTCACGCGGACCAGCGGTCCGTCGCGCCGGTCGCTCGCGTGGTGGATGGCGTGGGCGAAGAGCTCCTTGCCCGTCCCGCTCTCGCCGAGCAGGAGCACCGTCGCCGGAGTCCGCGCGGCCTTCCGCGCGAGCTCCTTCGCGCGCGAGATCGCCGGCCCCTCGCCGACGATGTCGTCGAACGAGCGCCGCGGCTCGAGCTTGCGCAGGAGCTGCTTCGCGGAGGCCAGCTCGTCGGAGAGGCGCCGGAGCTCCGACACGTCGTGGACCACGCCCACGCTCCCCTTGAGCTCGCCGCCCACGAGCAGCGGCGCCGCGTTGACGATCACCTCCCGCGCCTGCGGGCCCACCCTGAGCCGCGCCCCCCGGATCGCCTTGCGCGTGCGCAGCACGCGCAGGTGCACGCTCTCGCCCTCGGCGATGTCCGCGGTGACGGGGCGGCCGATCACCTCCGCCTCGCCGAGCCCCATGAGCCGCGTGTACGCCGGGTTCACCAGGACGGTGTTGCCCTTCGCGTCGGCGATCGAGATCGCCTCCTGGGAGCACCGGATGATCGCCTCCGAGACCTCGCGGAGCTCCCGCGCGGTGCGCAGCTGGCCCGTGAGCGTCCGGAGCTCGGAGACGTCCCGGAAGATCGCCACCGCGCCCTCGATCTCGCCGCCCCGGCCGCGCACGACGACCCGGTTCGTGAGGATCGTGGTCGCTCCGACGTCCTGGTACTGGTCGAGCTCGTCCTTCCCGCTGCGGAGGACGCCGGGCAGCCGGCTGTTGGGGACGACCTCGCCGACCGGCCTTCCGAGGACGTCGTTCACCGGTCGGCGCAGGATGGCACCCGCCGTCGCGTTGAAGAGGACGATCCGGCCGGCGGCGTCGACCGCGATGACTCCCTCGGCGGTCGCGTCGAGGATGGCCTCGAGCTGCGCGAGCGACATGGAAGAGGCGATCGCCATGGGACCTCCGCGGCCGAGCATGAAAGAAGTAGCATGAAAAGAGTTTCAGGTGCGCGCTCCTGCCGGGACGCAACCTCCCGGGATCCCACGCGCCTCGCCGTCGCGCGGTCGGGCGCGCGGATTGCTCGTTCACGACCTCGTGAGCGAGTGCCCTTCCGCCGCGGTGCGCGCCGGCGCGCCGAAGCTACCCCTCGAGATCCGCGTCCACGGGCGCGGCGGGCAGGGGGGCGTGACCTGCGCGAAGCTCCTCGCGTGCCTGTACGCGGAGCAGGGCCTGCACGTGCAGGCCTTCGGCGACTACGGCTCGGAGCGGGCCGGCGCCCCGGTGCGCGCCTTCACCCGCGTCGACACCGCGCCGGTCACCAACCGGAACAAGGTCTACCGGCCTCACCACCTCCTCGTGCTGGACGCGGCGCTCCTCGGCGACGACGTGCTCGACGGCGCCGCGCCCGGGGCGGTGCTGCTCGTGAACAGCGCCCGCGGGCTCGGGGTGTTCACGGAGCGCCACCGGAGCTTCCGCGTCGCCGCGCTGGACGCGACGGCCGTCGCGCGCCGCCACGGCATCGGCTCGACCGCCCTCGTCATCGTCAACACCACCGTCGCCGGCGCCTACGCCCGCGTCGTGGGGATCCCGTGGGAGGTCGTCGAGCGCGCGTACCGGGTCCTGGAGCTGGAGGGCGATCTCCCGGCGGCCCGCGAGGCGTACGACGGCGTCGTGGTGCGCGCGCCCGGGCCCGGCGCCACCGCGCCGGCGGCGCCGCGCGCGCGGGCGGCGGCGCCGCCGGTGATCGGCATCGCCGAGCTCACCGAGGACTTCCCCACCCGGCTCCCGACCGGCACCTGGCGGACGCAGCGTCCGCGGTACCGGAGCCACGTCGCGCCGTGCAACGCGGCCTGCCCGGCGGGGAACGACGTCGTCGGCTTCATCGGGGCGCTCCGGACCGGCGGCGTCGAGGCGGCGGCGCGCGTCCTCCTCGCGACGCAGCCCCTCCCGTCCGTCTGCGGCCGGGTCTGCCCCGGCCCGTGCATGAGCGCGTGCAACCGCGCCGCCTACGACGGCGCCGTGAACGTCCGCGCGCTCGAGCGCTGGATCGGCGACCGCGCCGGCCCGGAGCCGGAGCGTCCGCGGGGCGCCCCGAGGCCGCGCCGGTTCGCGGTCGTGGGGAGCGGGCCCGCCGGGCTCTCCGCCGCGTTCGCGCTGCGCTCCGCGGGGCACGCGGTCACGATCCTCGAGGCCGCGCCGCGGCTCGGCGGCGTGCTGCGGACGGGGATCCCGGCCTACCGGCTCCCGCACGAGGTGCTCGACGCCGACCTCGCGCGGATCCTCGCGCTCGGCGTGGACGCCCGGTGCGGCTACGCGGTGGACACCTCGGCGGTGCGCGAGCTCGCCGCGGGCCACGACGCGGTGATCCTGGCGGCGGGGCTGCAGCGCGCCGGCGACCTCGACGTCCCGGGCCGTTCGCTTCGCGGCGTGGTGGACGGGCTCGGGTTCCTCGACGCGGTGAAGAGCGGCGGCGACGTCTCGCTCCGCGGCCACGTCGTAGTGGTGGGCGGCGGGAACACCGCGGTGGACTGCGCGCGGACGGCGCTCCGCTGCGGGGCCGCGCGCGTCACCATCGCCTACCGGCGCGGGCGCGCGGAGATGCCCGCCATCGCCGCCGAGATCGAGGAGGCCGTCGCCGAGGGCGTCGAGCTCCTGCTGCACCGCCAGCCGGTGGCCTTCGCCGGGAACGGCCGGGTCGAGCGCGTGACGCTCGCGGAGGTGGAGCCGGGCGCGCCCGACGCGAGCGGCCGGCGGCGTCCGGTGGTCACCGATCGCACCCGCGCCAGCGCCTGCGACGGCGTGCTCCTCGCCCTCGGCCAGGGCGCGGACCTCGGCCTCGTCCCCGCCGGCTGGTCGGTCCGGGAGAGCCGCGCCTTCGACGGGGAGCGGCCGACGAACGTGTGGCTCGCGGGCGACCTGGCCACCGGCGAGGGGACGGTCACGCACGCCATCGGGAGCGGCCGGAGGATCGCGCTGCGCGCGCTGGCGGCGGCCGAGGGGAGGGCGGCGCCGGCCGAGGTCGTGCCGGCGCCCGAGGAGCGGGTCTCGCCGGCCCACGTGCGCTTCAGCCACTTCGAGGTGATGCCGCAGCGCCCCGAGCGGCACGCCCCGCCGGCGGCCCGCGCGCGCGGCTTCGAGGAGGTGAGCCGCGGGCTCGACGACGCGTCGGAGGCCGAGCGCTGCTTCTCGTGCGGGCGCTGCACGCGCTGCGACACGTGCCTCCTCTCGTGCCCGGAGGGCGTCGTGAGCCGGAGCGGGGACGGCTACGCGGTGGACGAGGCCTTCTGCAAGGGGTGCGGCATGTGCGTGGCGGAGTGCCCGCGGCGGGCGATGGAGATGACGCTCGAGACGTCGGCGAGGTGATCGTGGCCGGTCAGCTCATCAGCGCGAACCACGCCGCCGCGCTCGCCGCGGCCCTCGCCGGGCGCGCCAACCGCACCGCGCGCGGCTTCTGCAGCGGCGTCTACCCCATCACGCCCTCCACCGAGTGCATGGAGCTCCTCTGCAACCAGGAGATCGAGAAGGGCGAGGTGGTGCGCGTCGAGAGCGAGCACAGCGCCATGGCGGTCTGCATCGGCGCGGCGGCGAGCGGGGCCCGGACGTTCACCACGTCGTCGTCGAACGGGCTCGCGCTCATGGCGGAGAACGTGATCTCGGCGGCGCTCCTGCGCCTGCCAGTGGTGATGGTGGCCGCGAACCGCACGCTCGGGCCGCCCTGGAACATCTGGGCGGATCACGGCGACACGCTCCTGCTGCGCGACAGCGGCTGGGTGCAGCTCTACTGCGCCGACAACCAGGAGGTCCTCGACAGCGTGCTGTGCGCCTACCGGCTCGCGGAGGACCGCCGGGTGCTCCTGCCGGTGCTCGTGTGCCAGGAGGGCTTCGTGCTCTCGCACACGATGACGGAGACCGACGTGCCCTCGCAGGACCGCGTCGACGGCTTCCTGCCGCCGCTCGACCTCCCCGGCCGGCTCGGCACGACGCCCCGCGTGATGGGGGGCATCGACGCGCCGCACTCGACGGAGGTCCACCGGGCCCAGCACCACGCGGCGATGGCGCGCGTCTTCGACGTCTACCGCGAGGTGCAGGACGCGTTCGAGCGCGAGATGGGGCGCCGCCCCGCCGATCCGGTGGTGCCGTACCGCGCCGAGGACGCGGAGACGCTGATCGTGTCCATGGGGACCATCGCCTCGACGGCGGAGCGCGCCGTCGACGTAGCCCGCGCGCGCGGGGAGCGGCTCGGCTCCGTGCGCGTCCGCATGTTCCGGCCGTTCCCGGCGGAGCAGCTCGCCCGGCTGTTCCGCGGCGTGTCGCGCGTCGCGGTGATCGACCGCGACCTCAGCCTCGGGTTCGGGGGCGTGCTGTGGGGCGAGGTCCGCGGGCAGGCCGCGCCGGGCGCGATCGTGCAGGGCTACGTGACCGGCGTGGGCGGGGGCGACGTCCGGCCGGAGCACGTCGCGGCGATCGCGGCCGACCTCTCGGCCCGCACGTCCGCCGGCGCGCCCGTCCTCGTGGAGGCAGGCACATGAGACAGGCGTCGCCGTCCCCGGTGTCCGTCGCGGCGCCCGCCTGCGCCGGACCGCTCCTCCGACCGGGCAACAGCAACTGCGGCGGCTGCGGCATGTCCTCGGCGCTCCAGCTCTTCGGGCGGGCGATCGAGCAGCGGCGGGTGCAGCTCGTGGTGCCGGCCTCGTGCGCAGCGGTCATGGCGGGCCCGTTCCCGACCACGTCGCTCGGCGCGCCCGTCGTGCTCTCCACCTTCGGCGCGGGCGCCGCCGTCGCGACGGGGCTCGCCCGCGTCGCGCGGCTGAACGGCGACGGCACGCGCGTCGTGTGCTGGGCGGGGGACGGCGGCACCTTCGACATCGGGATGGCGAGCCTCTCCGCCGCGGCCGAGCGGGACGAGGACGTCCTCTACGTCTGCTACGACAACGAGATCTACGGCAACACCGGCGGCCAGCGCTCCTCCGCGACGCCGGCCGGCGCGAGCACCACGAACGTCCTCGCGGGCAAGCTGGAGGAGAAGAAGGACATCCTCGCGATCATGGCGGCGCACCGCGTCCGCTATGCGGCGTCGGTGTCGATCGCGCACCCGCAGGACGGGCTCCGCAAGATGCGCCGCGCGCTCGACACCTCGGGGTTCCGGTTCCTGCACGTGCTCGCCCCGTGCCCCACCGGCTGGAAGTCGGAGCCCGCGCTCGGGATCGAGCTCGTGCGCCTCGCGGTGCGATCGGGCCTGTACCCGGTCATCGAGATCGTGGAGGGGCGGAAGCTCGTCATCGACGTGGAGCCGGACTTCTCGAGGGAGGCGCTCGAGCTCTACCTGTCGCTCCAGCGCCGGTTCCAGAGATCGGGGATCTCCGCGGAGCGGCTCTCCACCGCGATCGCGCGGAGCTGGCGCGACCTTCGCGCGCGGAGCGGGCGCATCGTGCCCGCCGAGCGCGAGGGCTGACGTTCCGGGAGGACGGCATGCGGAAGGACATCGGGGAGCGCATCCGCAAGATGCGGGAGGCCCAGGAGCTCACCCGGGAAGAGGTGTGCACCCTGGCCGGCCTGAGCGAAGATCGCCTGGCGGCCTTCGAGGAGGGACGGGAGATCCCGTCCATCGGCGTGGTCATCAAGCTCTCCCGCGTGCTCGGGTCGAAGCTCGGGGGCATCCTGCACGGCGGCGCGTTCACCTCCGACGCGCTCACCGTCTGCCGCGCCGGCGAGGTCGGCGTCGGCTACGACCAGGGCGACACGGACCAGGGCTACACGTTCCGGAGCCTCACGCGCCCGGGCACGCCCGGGCACGGCATGGAGCCGTTCCTGCTCACGTTCGATCCCCGCGTGACCGACGCGAAGCCGCTCGCGCACGACGGCCAGGAGTTCGTCTACGTGCTCGAGGGCGAGATCGAGCTCTTCCACGACGGGCAGCGCTGCACGCTGCGGCCCGGGGACAGCGCGTACCTCGACGCGACGCGGCCGCACCTCTTCCGCGGGCTGGGCGACGCGCCGTCGAGGATGCTCGCGGTGGTGTGGTCGGCGGGGTAGGGCAGCGACGCGCGCTCGCGCCCGCACCCTCTTCAACTGGGTCGGCCTCACGACCCCTGCTCGGCCGGCTCGCGAGGAGCAGCGAGCCGGCTCGAAGACGTGCCACGGAGCGCCGTCCATCCCGGGCTAGTGCACATCGTCGTCTGCGCGGTCCGCCGTGCGCGAACCCGGCGCGCGCGGCTCGCGATGGTCGTCACGCGCGGGAAGCGGTCGATGTGCGCCCCCGGTCGTCGAATCGCCGGCATCCTTCTGTCGATAGATCTCGCTCCGCACTCGCGCGGTGGCGGCTCCCGTCATGTTCCACATCGCTTCGTACCTCCGCGACGAAGGTCCATGCAGCCTCCGCGCCACGCCGGGAACGCAGCGCGCCGGGCAGTGCCGCCCGGTCACGTCCGGGCCGACGCGGGCCCGTGGGAGCGGATCGCTCACGCGCTGAGCACCCGCGGCGATGGCCGTGCCCTGGCATCATCGCAATCGAGGGATGAGAGTCGGCCGGGGGCGGCGGGCCTCGCGGTGAGCAGCGGGGTATCGCTCACCCGAACAGCACCGACACGGGCACGCCGCGCCGCTCGAACCCGCGTCGGAGCTCGCCGGCAGCGCGGTCGAACCACGCAGGCTCGAGGTACCGCTCGAGCCCCGCCGCGCGGTACAGGCGGACGACCTTCTCCTGGTAGTTGAGCCGGTCCACGAGGACCTCGTCAGCCGCCTCGCCGACGAGCTCGACGAGCCGCGGTGGGTTCATCGGCAGGAGCGGGCCGGCGAACACGTAGGTGCGGATCCCCTCGCGGTGCAGCGTCCGGAGCGCCTCGATGCGCGCGGGGATGGGCGGCGCGTGCGGCTCGAAGCGCTTCCGCACCTCGTCGTCGTCCGTGGGGATGGAGAACCCGACGGAGAGGTCCTCGAACCTCCGGAACACGTCGGCGTCGCGGACGCAGAGCGGCGACCGCGTCAGGACGCTCACCGGGAACTGCCGCTCGGCGAGCGCCTCGAGACAGCGGCGCGTCAGCCGGTACTCCCGCTCGATCGGCTGGTAGGCGTCGGTCACGGTGCCGACGAGCACGCTCCCGCGCCGGGCGCGGCGGAGCTGGCGGCGGAGCACGTCGGGGGCGTTCACCTTGGCGTCGACGAACGCTCCCCACGGCTCCGTGTGCCCGGTGAACCGCTTCATGAAGCTCGCGTAGCAGTACGAGCAGCCGTGCTCGCACCCGACGTACGGGTTCAGGCACCAGTCGTAGCCGGGGATGCCGGTCCTCGTCAGGACCGTCCTCGACAGGATCTCGCGGCGAACGTGCTTCACGGGTCTCCGGCGCGGCCGCCCGCGATCACGGGTGAAGCGAGCCGAACGTCACGCCGAGATAGTACGGCCACATTACGATCGCGAGGACGCCCTTCCAGAAGCCCAGGTGAAGGAAGCCCAGGCTGAACAGCCACCCCGCCAGCCAGGCGGTCCCTGCGAAGCTGTGCTGCTCGATCCGGATCTTCTCCATGTCGTTCCCCTCGTGTCCCGGAGCCCCCGGGGGTGTGCCGCGGCCTCCAACTCAGGCGGAGAGCGTGAACGGCGGGTAGCGGTCGGTCGTCAGCAGGAGCGCGTACGCCGCGACGCGCAGCCCCCAGCGGAACGCGCCGACCACGAAGTCGAAGAGCGCGCGCGGATACCGGCCGGTGAAGAGGATCGCGAACCAGGCCGCGAAGACGCAGGCGATCGCCGCGACGCCCACGAACAGCAGCGCGACGTAGTGCGGGAATGCGAGCAGCCACTTCACGAGCGGGAGCCACCGGTTCAGCTCGCGCGCCGCGTCGGGGTACCGGAGCTCGAGGTGGACGGCCTGCTCCTCGTCGGTGGAGGGGTACTCGTCCCGCAGGAGCATCAGGTACGCCGAGACGCGTGTGGAGAACCTCGCGAGCGCGAGGTTCCAGTCGAACCACCAGCGCGGATACTTCCGGCGGAACACCAGCATGAGCGCCGTGGCGGCCGAGACGAAGCCCCCGGCTGCGAGCACGTGGCCCCTCGAGCCCGACTCGCCCGACGGTCCCATCACCAGGCCGAGCACGATGGCGATGGGGATGACCGTGAGCAGCCGGAGGGCCGTCGTGAGCCGGTCCAGCTCACGGTCCGGGTAATCGATCTCGAGCGTCGCCGGGTAGCCGGCGAAGGCGGTTTCCATGGCCCCCTCCCGGTCGCGCGTTCGGTGGCGCGCCGCTCCTGTGCGGAAGTCCGGCGCGGGAACGACCTCGGTTCCGCTGCAGGCCGCTGGATCTTCGGCGCACACGGAGGGAGCGGGCAAGCGCGGCGTGCGCTCCCGGGTGGGACGTCCAGCGCGTGCGTCCCTGGCGAGGTCCAGGCCGCGCGAGGCGAGTTCACTCAAGGGCGATGTCGAGATCCAGCAGCAGGAGTCGTCCAGGTGCGGGCTCGCCGGAGCGGCGGGCCGGGCGTCGCCCGGGTCCTCCATCTCCGTTGCGGAAGGCCGTCACCGCGCGCACGGTGAAAGGGGAGCCGAGCGCGCGCCGAAGGGATCGCGAAGGCGAGGTGAGCCATGTCACTGCCGATCCAGGACGAGCCGGAGAGCACGATCGGACGCAAGCCCGCGGAGCTGGCGGGGCATCCGGGGCCACCCCGGCACGAGCCCGCTCGATCGGGCGCCGGCGGCCGCCACGAGGAAGGCGACGAGAGGGAGCGCGCCGGGAAGGGGGCGCGCGAGGAGCCGCCGTCGTTGCGGGGGCCCGGACGTTGAGCGCCCGCCGGCGAGCTCCCCGAGGAGGGGCGATGACGCCGGCACACGGCACCCCGTGAGGCCGGCGGCGAAGGGTGGCGTGGTCAACGGCCGACGGAAGGCGCCGCCGCCTCCAGCACGACGATCGACCGCGCCTTCACGACCTGGTCCCGCCCGTCCACGGCCTCGCGCCGCTCGGGCGGCACGTAGTCGTCCGGGCTCACCCTCGCCGTATCGACCACCCGCCGCCACGCGGTCCCCGGCTCCTGGATCTGGAACGTGAGGTCCTGCCACCACGCGTTGATCATCACGTACAGGTCCGGCTCCGGCGCGGTCAGCGACGGGTCGCCGCTCCGGACGTCGCCGTGGAGGCAGAAGGCGAGCGCGTGCGAGTCGGTCGAGAGGTCCTTGGTCGCGCCCATGCCGTACCAGCTCACGCGCTCGCGCCAGAACCTGCCGTGCCCGAGGAGCCGGTGCGCCTTGCGGAGCGCGATGAGCCCCTGGAAGAAGCGGTGCACGTCGCGGTGCTCGTCGAGGCGGGACCAGTCGACCCAGGTGAGCTCGCCATCCTGGTTGTAGGGGTTGTTGTTCCCGCGCTGCGTTCGCAGGAACTCGTCGCCGGCGGAGAGCATCGGGATCCCGTTCGACAGGAAGAGCAGCGCGGCGAAGTTCCTCGCCTGTCGCTTGCGGAGCGCCATCACGTCCGGCGGCGCGGGATCGCCCTCGAAGCCGCAGTTCCAGCTCCGGTTGTCGTCGCTGCCGTCGGTGTTCCCGTGCCCGTTCTGCTCGTTGTGCTTCCGGTCGTAGGCGACGAGGTCGTACAGGCAGAACCCGTCGTGGCAGGTGACGAAGTTGACGCTCTGGAACGGCCGGTAGACGTCGACGGGGCCGTCCGGGAAGAGGTCGTCGCTCCCGTAGAGCCGGGTCATGAGCCGGCCGACCGCGGCGGGCGTCCCCTTCACGAAGTCGCGCACGTCGTCCCGGAACCGCCCGTTCCACTGGAACCAGGTGCGCCCCGGGAAGAGCCGTCCGAGCTGGTAGGTCCCGGGGTCCCAGGCCTCTGCGATGAGCCGGATGCCGGAGAGCTGCGGATCGCTCGCGATGTCGTCGATGATGGCGGGGTCGTCCACGTCGACCGTCCCGTCCTCATTGCGCGTCAGGATGGTGGCGAGGTCGAAGCGAAAGCCGTCGACGTGCGCCTCCCGCACCCAGAACCGCAGGCAGTCGAGGACGAGCTTGCGCGTGACGGAGTGCGCGGTCCGCAGGACGTTGCCGGTCCCGGCGTCGTTCCGGTAGCTCGTCATGTCGTCGGCGAGGAGGTAGTACGTGCTGTTGTCGATGCCGCGGTAGGAGTAGGTCGGGCCGCCGGCGCCGCCCTCTGTCGTGTGGTTGAACACGACGTCGAGCACCACCTCGATGTCCGCCTGGTGCAGCGCCTTCACCAGGGCGCGGAGCTCGTCCATCCGGCCACCCGGGTCGGGCGCGCTCGAATAGGCGTCGTGCGGCGAGAAGAAGTGGAGCGGCATGTATCCCCAGGTGCTGCCCTCCTGGGGGTCGCACTGGAAGACCGGCATCAACTCCACGACGGTCACGCCGAGATCCCTCAGGTACGGGATCTTGTCGACGATGCCCGCGAAGGTGCCGCGCCGGGGGAGCGGCACCGACGGATCGGTCATCGTGAAGTTCCGGACGTGCAGCTCGTACACGATGGTGTCGGCGCCGTGGACCGGGTGCCGATCGCCCGTCCAGTCGAACGGCGCATCCGGCGCCGGGAGCACGCCGAGCGGCGCCCGGCCGGCGTTCGAGCCGGGGCCGCAGGCGGCCGCGCGATCGAAGCCGGCGGGGAAGTGGAGCGCGGGAGCGTATGGATCGAACAGGACCTTGTCCCGGTCGAAGCTGTGGCCGGGCGAACCGTCGTTCGGGCCGTCCATCGCGTAGGCGTAGCAGCGCGCGAGCCGGACCTGCTCCTCCGGGACGCGGCAGTGCCACACGCGCCCCGTCTTGTTCGACAGCGGTTGCAGGTCGACCCGCAGGACCGGAGTCGCCGGATCGTCGCCGTACAGGAGCAAGCTCACGGCGCTCGCGTGGCGCGAGTACACCGCGAAGTTGTAGGCGCGCTGTCCTGGCAGACGGCTGACGCCACACGGGATCGGGTTCCCTTGCACTCCGTCCCAGGCGTTCATCCGCTGCCCTCCTGTCGCAGAGCGTCGTGGCGGACGGCCACGGGCGCGCGGCTGGTGTGTCAGCGATCGATCGCGTCGCCGGCGACGCCGGTCGGGGCGGAGGCGCCGCCGCCCTGCGGACCCGGCGCGCTGCCCCTGGAACGCTCGATCCCGAGCGCCTTCATCCGCGACTTGAACGTCGACGGGCTCAGGCCGACGAGCTCCGCGGCGCCGCCCGCCCCGGCGACGCGCCACCTCGCGCGCTCCAGCGCGGCGAGCATGTTGTCGCGCTCGAGCTGCCGCAGCCGCCGGTCGTCGAGGATGACGCCTTCGGGGTCGGAGGTGGAGGCGGGCATCGGCGTGGTCTCCGCCGCCGGGAGCGCGCGATCGAGGTGCAGCCGCCCGTCCGCCGAGGTGATGACGGCGCGCTCGAGCACGTTGCGCAGCTCGCGGATGTTCCCCGGCCACCCGTACGACTTCAGCGCCGCCACGTCCGACAGGCTCAGCGGAGGGACGGGCCGGCCCATCCCCCGCGCGAGCTTGGCGACGAGCGCCTCGGCCAGGACCACCACGTCGTCGCCACGCTCGCGCAGCGGTGGCAGCTGCAGCGGGAAGACGCTGAGCCGGTAGTAGAGGTCGGCGCGGAACAGCCCGTCGCGCACCGCCACCTCGAGGTCGCGGTTGGTCGCGGAGATCACCCGGACGTCCACCTTGCGCGTCCGGGACCCGCCGACCGGCTCGAACTCGCCCTCCTGCAGGACGCGCAGGAGCTTCCCCTGCAGCTCGAGCGGGAGCTCCCCGACCTCGTCGAGGAAGATGCTGCCGCCGTCCGCGAGGGCGAAGCGCCCATCGCGCCGCTGGGTGGCGCCGGTGAACGCGCCGCGCTCGTGCCCGAAGAACTCGCTCTCGATGAGCGTGGCCGGGATCGCCGCGCAGTTCACCTTCACGAGCGGCCGGTCGCGCCGGGGGCTGCGCTCGTGGATCGCGCGCGCGAACAGCTCCTTGCCGGTGCCGGTCTCGCCCAGGATGAGGACGGTCGCCGGCGTCGGCGCCACCTGCGCGACGGCCTGGAGGGCGCCGGTCGTGGCGGCGCTGCGTCCGAGGATGTCCCCGAACCCGCGCTCCTCCGCGATCTCCTCCCGGAGGTACTCGGCCGTCGCGGTGAGCGTGCGGATCCTCCGCTCCGCCTCGAGCCGCTCGTCCACGTTGCGGAGGATGAGCGTGTAGTACGGGCGCCCGTGCACCTCGAAGCGCGAGAGCGACGCCTCCGCCCGGAACGGCTTCCCCGCCGCGGGCGCAGCGACGAGGCCCTCGGGGATCCAGAGCGATCGCTCGGGACCCGGGTGTCGGTCGAGGGCCTCGACGAGCGCGGCGAGCTGCCGGGTCGCGGGCGCGCCGAGGAGGCGATCGACCCCCTCGCCGTGCACGGCCGCGCTCGTGCACGCGAACGATCGCTCGGCGGCCGCGTTCAGCAGCTGCACGCGAAGCTCCGCGTCGATCTCCACGATCGCGTCCATCGCGCTCCCGATGAGGCGCGCGAGCTTCTCGCGGCCGTCGCGCAGGTCGCGCTCGACCTGCAGGCGCCGCATCTCGGCGACGGCGCGGTTCGCGAAGATCCGGAAGAGGGTGAGGATCCGCTCGTCCTCCGCGATGGGGCGGACGTCGATGACCGCGAGGTGCCCGAGGACGCGGCGATCCTCCGCGAGCAGCGGGATCCCGAGGTAGCTCACGGTGCCCTCGGGGGCGATGTGGCCGCCGGGGTACAGCTCGAGGACGCGGTCCGGCACGTGGACGAGGCGCCCCTCCCGGACGGCGGCCCCGCAGGGCGTGCCGTCGATCGCGTACTCGAACCCCTCGACGTAGCGGTCGCCGAGCCAGAACGCGAGGGCGCGGAGGCGGTTCCGCACCTCGTCGTACTCGGTCAGCCAGGCGCCGTGCGTGTCGAGCGCTCGCGCCAGGTTGAAGACGAGCGCGCGGTAGAACGCCTGGCCGGTCTCCGAGGCGGTCCCCTCGACGACCGCGCGGAGCGCGGCATCCTCGTCGATCCGGCGTACGGCCACTCCACGTTCCAGCTGCATCGTTGCCTCCGGGGAACGGGACGAGATCTCGTCGTAACGCGTGGCGAGGCCTCGTCGCCGCCGAAAGCTCGCCGCGCCCCGGCGGGGTGGGTTCGCGCGAAAACCCGCGAGATCTGCGTGGTCGCGCGGCGCCGGCACGTGGCACGCGCCCTGCGATGAGGGCCCTCGCCCACGACGAGATCGATCCCCGGTCCGCCGGGCACGAGGAGCAGGACATGGAGCCCATGACGACCACCACGACCACTTCCCCCAGCGCGCCGAAGCCGCGCCGCACGCCGGTGCCGCTGAACGGCGTCGACACGCCGACGCTGTTCGCGACCATCGGCGCGGTGAAGGCACAGCCGGAGCTCGCGCACTTCACCTTCCGCGCGACGAACCGGTGGCAGCTCGGGACGCACAGCAGGACGATCATCGAGTCGTTCGATGGCGCGGGCGGCACGCATCGCCACGCGCGCGAGCTCGTCTTCGACGCCGATCACCCGGCGGTCCTGGTGGGCCGCGACCAGGGCCCGACGCCGGTCGAGTTCCTCCTCCACGCCCTCGCGTCCTGCATCACGGCGGGCATCGGGAACGTCGCCGCCGCGCGCGGCGTGACGCTGTACGAGGTCGAGTCGAAGGTGGAGGGCGAGATCGACCTGCGGGGCATCCTCGGCGTCTCGAGCGAGGTGCGGAACGGGTACCGCCGGATGCGCGTGGCCTTCACGGTGAAGGGGGACGCCTCCCCCGAGAAGCTGCGCGAGATCGTCGAGCAGGGTCGCGCGCGCTCCGCCGTCTACGACGTCCTCACGAACGGCATCCCCGTCGAGATCACCTGCGACGCAGGGTGAAGGGCGTCGCCCGGGCCGCCCGCCCGCGATCGCGGCCGGGGCGGCCCCGGGGCCCGGGAAAGCGCGGACAGCCAAAGTCGGAGGAGCGCATCATGGTTTGGACGGATGTCGTCGTCGTCGGGGGAGGCCAGGCTGGGCTCGCGATGAGCCGCTGCCTGGGCGAGCGCGGGATCGAGCACGTCGTGCTCGAGCGCGGTCGCGTGGGGGAGCGGTGGAGGTCGGAGCGCTGGCACTCCCTGCGGCTCCTCACGCCACGCTGGCAGTCACGCCTGCCCGGCTTCTCGTACCGCGGGCCCGACCCCGACGGCTTCATGTCGCGGCGCGAGGTGATCCGTTACCTCGAGCGCTACGCCCGCTCCTTCCCCGCGCCGCTGGAGGAGGGCGTCACCGTCGAGGAGGTCGACCGCGACGGCGACGGCTACCGGGTGGTGACCGACCGTGGCGCGTGGCGCGCCTCGTGCGTCGTCGTCGCGACGGGACATTGCGACCGTCCGGCCCTCCCGCCCTTCGCGCGGGCGCTTCCGCGAGACGTCCTGCAGATCTCGCCGACGACCTACCGGCGGCCGTCGGATCTCCCCGGGGGCGGGGTCCTCGTGGTCGGCGCCTCCGCGACGGGCGTCCAGCTCGCCGCGGAGCTCCAGGCCTCGGGGAGGCCGGTCCTCCTCGCCGCCGGCCGCCACGTCCGCCTGCCGCGCAGGTACCGCGGTCGCGACGTGATGGCCTGGCTCGACGCGGCCGGGGTCCTGAGCGAGCCTTCCGACGCCGTCCGGGACCACGAGGCGGCGCGGCGACAGCCGTCGATGCAGCTCGTCGGCCGGCCCGACCACCGCTCCATCGATCTCGGCACCCTCCACGCCGCGGGGGTGCGGATCGTCGGCCGCGCGCTCGGCGTGGAGGGAGGCCGCGTGCGCCTCGCGGACGACCTCGGGAACGCCGTCGCCTCGGCGGAGACACGCCTGGCGCGCGTGCTCGCACGCATCGACGCGCACGTCGAGCGGGCGGGGCTGAGCGCCGAGGCGCCTCCCGCCGAGCCCATCCAGCCGGTGCGCCTCCCGCCGTCGCCGACCTCGCTCGACCTCCGCGCCGAGGGGGTCCGGTCCGTGCTGTGGGCGACGGGGTACCGGCGCGTCTACCCGTGGCTGCGGGTTCCGGTCCTCGACGCGCGCGGCGAGATCGTCAACGCGGGCGGCGTCACGCCGGCGTCCGGGCTGTACGTCCTCGGGCTCCAGTTCATGCGCCGCCGCAACTCCACGTTCCTCGACGGCGTCGGCGCCGACGCCCGCGACCTCACCGACCACCTCGCCCGTGCGCTGGGCGCTCGGCGCGCCGCCTGACCTGGAGGAGCACCACATGAGCCGCTCGATCTCCCTCGATCGTGACTACGACGTCCTCGTGGTCGGCGCGCGCCCGGCAGGCGCCGCGACCACCATGCTCCTCGCCCGCGCCGGGCTGCGCGTGCTCGCCGTCGATCGCGAGCGCGAGGGCTCCGACACGCTCTCGACGCACGCGCTGATGCGCGCCGGCGTCCTGCAGCTCCGGCGGTGGGGCGTGCTCGGCGCAGTCGAGGCCGCCGGCACGCCCGCGGTCCGTGCAGCGACGTTCCACTACGGCGCCGAGTCGATCGCCGTCCTCGTGAAGCCCCGCGACGGGGTGGACGCGCTCTACGCGCCGCGGCGGACGACGCTCGACCCGCTGCTCGTCTCCGCGGCGCGGGAGGCCGGAGCGCACGTGGCGCACGAGGTGGTCCTCACCGACGTGGCGCGCGGGCGCGGCGGGCGCGTCGAGGGCGCGACGCTCGCGCTGCCGGACGGGAGGCGGCACCCGGTGTCGGTGGGACTGATCGTGGGCGCGGACGGCCGGCGTTCCCGAGTCGCCCGCGCCGTCGGAGCGCCGGTGGAGCGATCTGGGCGGCACGCCAGCGCGGTCGTCTATGGCTACTGGTCGGGGCTCCCGGTCGACGGCTACCACTGGTACTACGAGGACGGCGTGAGCGCCGGCGCGCTCCCGACCGACGGCGGCCGCACGTGCCTGTTCGTCGCCGTGCCGGCGCGCCGCTTCGCCGAGGCGCTCGGGGGCGGGGTCGGCGTGGACGCGCTGTACGAGCGCGCGCTCGCGGTCGCGGCGCCTTCGCTGGCCCGGGCGCTCGGCGGCGCGCGCCTCGACGGGAAGCTCCGCCCGTTCGCAGGTGAGCGCGGGTTCCTCCGGAGGTCGTGGGGGCCGGGGTGGGCGCTCGTCGGCGATGCCGGGTACTACAAGGACCCGATCACCGCCCACGGCATCACGGACGCGCTGCGCGACGCGGAGCTGCTCGCCCGCGCCGTGGCGCGCGGGACGGACGGCGCGCTCGCGGAGTACCAGGGCGTGCGCGACGAGGTCTCGCGCCAGCTGTTCGAGGTCACCGACACCATCGCGTCGTTCGCGTGGACGCTGGAGGAGGTGAAGGGGCACCACCGCGAGCTGGCGCGGAACATGGCGGCGGAGGTGGAGCTCGTCGCCGGCCTCGATGGGCCAGCCACGGCAGTCGCGGTCGCGACCCCGGCCACGGCGCCGAGCGAGGTGCCGGCCGCGGCCCGGGCCTACTCCGCCACCCCCTTCTCGTGAAGGATCCGCCAGACCTTCTCCGGAGTGATCGGGATGTCGATGTTCCGCACGCCGAGGTGCCAGAGCGCGTCCACCACCGCGTTCGCGATCGCCGGGGGTGCCCCCACCGTCGCGGACTCGCCCACGCCCTTCGCGCCCAGGGGGTGATGCGGAGACGGCGTCACCGTCTTGTCGGTCTCCCAGCTCGGCGTCTCCATGGCGGTCGGGAGCAGGTAGTCCATGAAGCTGCCGCCCTGGATGTTGCCGTCCTCGTCGTAGCTGATCTCCTCGAGGAGCGCCGGCGCCATCCCCATGGTGAGCCCGCCGTGGATCTGCCCGTCCACGATCATCGGGTTGATGATGTTCCCGCAGTCGTCCACCGCGACGAACCGGCGGATCTTCACCTCGCCCGTGCCGCGATCGAGGTCGACCACGCAGATGTAGCTGCCGAACGGGAAGGTCAGGTTGGGCGGGTCGTAGTACGACACGGCCTCGAGCCCCGCCTCCATGCCCTGCGGGTGGTTCGTGTACGCCGCGAGCGCGATGTCCTGGATCGTCTTCGATCGCTGCGGCGCGCCCTTCACCGAGAACTTCCCCGGCTCCCAGACCAGGTCCTCCTCGGCGACCTCGAGGAGGTGGGCGGCGATCTTCCGGGCCTTGTCGCGGATCTTGCGCGCGGCGACGGCGCCGGCGGCACCCGCGACCGGCGTCGAGCGGCTGGCGTAGGTGCCGAGCCCGTACGGCGCGGTGTCCGTGTCGCCCTCCTCGACCTGGACGTGCGCGGCCGGGATGCCCAGCTCCTCGGCGACGATCTGGGCGTAGGTGGTCTCGTGCCCCTGGCCCTGGGACTTCGTGCCGAAGCGCGCGATCGCCTTGCCGGTGGGGTGCACGCGAATCTCGCAGGAGTCGAACATCTTGATCCCGAGGATGTCGAACTGCTTCGAGGGTCCGGCGCCGACGATCTCGGTGAAGCTCGAGATGCCGATCCCCATGAGCTCGCCCCGCGCCCGCTTCTCGGCTTGCTCCTTTCGCAGCTCGGCGTAGCCGATGCGGTCCATCGCCTTGCGGAGCGCCGCGGCGTAGTTGCCGCTGTCGTAGTCCCAGCCCAGGGCGGAGTGGTACGGGAAGCTCTCGGGTGGGATGAAGTTCTTGAAGCGGAGCTCCGCGGGGTCCATCCCCAGCTCGTGCGCGAGGATGTCCGTCAACCGCTCGATCGCGTGTACCGCCTCGGTCACCCGGAACGAGCAGCGGTAGGCGATCCCGCCGGGCGGCTTGTTCGTGTAGACGCCGTCCACCTCGGCGAACGCGTGCCCGAGCTGGTACGAGCCGGTGCAGATGGAGAACAGGCCGGCCGGGAACTTGGACGGGTTCGCCGCGGCGTCGGTGTAGCCGTGGTCGGCGATCGTCTTGATCCGCAGCGCGGTCATGGTGCCGTCGCGCTTCGCGCCCAGCTCGGCGCTGATGTGGTAGTCGCGCGCGAAGGAGTCCGCCTGGAGGTTCTCCATGCGGTCCTCGATCCACTTCACTGGCTTGCCGAGCACGACCGACGCGGCGACCGCGATGACGTAGCCGGGATAGACCGGCACCTTCCCGCCGAAGCCGCCGCCGATGTCGGGCGAGACGATCCGGATCCGCTCCTCGGAGAGGCCGACGTGGCCCGCCACGAGGGCGAAGACCGTGCGGATCGCGTGCGGCGCCTGCGTCGTCATGTAGACGGTGAGCTTCCCCTGGGCCCTGTCGAAGTCCGCGACGCACCCGCAGGTCTCGATGGACGAGACGTGGATCCGCGGGATGTAGAGGTCCTGCTTCACGACCACCTCGGACCCCGCCAGCTCCGCGTCGGTCCCCTGCCGATCGCCCGCCTCCCAGTGGAAGATCCGGTTGTCCGTCTTGCCCTTCTTGTCGGTGCGGAGCACGGGCGCCCCGGGCTCGAGCGCCTTGAACGGATCGACCAGCACCGGGAGCGGATCGTAGGAGACCTCCACCGCCTCGACGCCGTCCGCGGCGGCGTAGCGGTCGGTCGCGATCACCGCGGCCACCTCCTGCGCCTGGTACATCACCTTCTCCGTCGGCAGCACCATCTGCGTGTCCGACATGAGCGTCGGCATCCAGTGCAGGTTGAACTTCGCGAGCGTCTCGCCGGTGATCACGGCGAGGACTCCCGGCACCTTCAGCGCGCGCGCGGTGTCGATCTTGGTGATCTTCGCGTGGGCGAACGGGCTGCGGACGATGTCCATGAAGACCATCCCCGGCAGCACGATGTCGTCGACGTAGCGCCCCTGGCCGCGGAGGAAGCGCGGGTCCTCCTTGCGCTTCATCGAGTGGCCCATCCCGGAGATCTCGGGTGACGTTCGAGGTGCCATGGCTCACTCCTCCCGGAGCTTCTCGGCCGCGTACTGCACGGCCTTGACGATGTTGACGTACCCGGTGCACCGGCACAGGTTCCCGGAGATCGCCTGGCGGATCTCCAGCTCGGTCGGGCTCCGGGTCCGCTGGAGGAGGGCGTAGGAGGTCATCATCATCCCCGGGGTGCAGTAGCCGCACTGGAGGCCGTGCTTCTCCCAGAAGCCCTCCTGGATCGGGTGGAGCTTGCCGTCCCGCTCCAGCCCCTCCACCGTCATCAGCTCGCGCCCGTTCGCCTGCACGGCGAGGACGGTGCACGACTTCACCGGCGCGCCGTCGAGCAGGACCGTGCAGGCCCCGCAGTGCGTGGTGTCGCAGCCGACGTGCGTGCCCGTGAGGCGGAGCACGTCGCGCAGGAAGTGGACGAGGAGCAGCCGCGAGTCGACCTCGGCCTCGTGCGGCGTCCCGTTCACGGTGACGCGGATCTGGTGGCTGGCCATGGCTACCGTCCTCCTCTCGCCCGCTCGGCGGCGGCCCGCAGCGCGCGCGCCGTGAGCACGCGCGCCATCTCGCGCTTGTACTCGACCGTGCCGCGGCGGTCGGCGGTGGGGTGCGCCGCCATCCCCGCGAGCCGGGCCGCCTCGGCGATCGTCGCGTCGTCGAGCCTCTTCCCCATGAGGTGTCGCTCGGCCTCGGTCGCCTCCACCGGAACGGGGCCGGCGTTCGTCAGCGCGATCCCCACCCGCTCGACCTCGCCGCCCGGCGAGAGCGTCAGCTGGACGGCGGAGGCGGCGGTGGCGAAGTCGCCCACCTTCCGCTCGAGCTTGCGATACGCGCCGCCGCTTCGCGGTGGCGGGATCGGCACGCGGATCTCGGTCAGGATCTCGTCCGGCTCGAGGACGGTGGTGAACAGGTTGGTGAAGAGCTCGGCCACCGCGATCTCCCGCGTCCCCTTCGGCCCGGTCGCGACCACCCGCGCGCCGAGGGCGATCATCGCGGCGGGGTGGTCGTTGGCCGGGTCGCCGTGCGCGAGGTTGCCGCCGACCGTGGCGAGGTTCCGGACGAGCGGGTCGGCGATCACCGCCGTGGTGTCCGCGAGGAGCGGCCACCGGGAGCGGATGATCTCGGAGCGCTCGAGCACCGCCTCGCGGGTCCGTCCGCCGATCCGGAGGACGCCGTCCTTCTCCTCGACGAACTCGAGCCCGGGGATCCGGCCGATGTCCACGAGGTGGGCGGGCTGACCGAGCCTCAGCTTCAGGAGGGGAAGGAGGCTCTGCCCGCCCGCGAGCACCTTCGCGTCGTCGCGGTGGCGCGCGAGCAGCGCCACCGCCTCCGGGAGCGTGCTCGGTGCGTGATAGTCGAACGAGGCAGGGATCATGGCGGCTCCTTCCTGCTACCGCCGCGCTCGGGCGGCGAGCCAGAGCGCGGCGAGGGCGGCGAGGATCGCGACGGCGATCCAGACCTGGGGACGGCGGAGGGAACGGCCCGCGGCCCGCGCGGCCGCGCCCGCGCCCAGCGACAGGACGTCGACGGGCGCGGCGGGAGGCGCGACGAAGGGCGGGACGGCCTCGGGCGCGCGGGGCGCGGCGGCGCGGACACCGGGGGCGCCGACGGGCGTCTCGGGACCCGGCGCGGCGGCGGCCGCCTCCAGCTCGGAGCGCATCCCCTCCGTGAACCGCGCGAAGATCTGGTCGCCGACGTCCTGGATCATCCCGCGCCCCATCTGCGCGAGGATCCCGGACACGTTCACCTCGGAGGAGGCGACGACCTCGGTCTCGCCGGGAGCGCGCTCCACGAGCCGGCTCGTGAGCCGCATCGTCGCGCCGCCCTTTCCGCGCACGTCCTGGCCCGACGCGACGATCTCCGCGGACCGCCCCTGCGCGTCGAGCCGCGCGAATGTCATCTGGCCCTTGTAGCTGGCGGAGACGGGTCCGACCTTCACCAGCAGGGTTCCGGCGTAGGTCTTGTCGTCGAGCTGGTCGGTGACGGCCGCCCCCGGCATGCACCGGGCGACGCGACGCGGGTCGATGAGGAACTGCCAGACGGCGGGGGCGGGAGCCCGGAGGACGAAGGTCTTGTCGATTCGGAAGGGCATCGTCAGGCCGAGAGGTGAGGGACGAGGCGCTCGAGGGAGGCGAGATCGTGCGCCGGCAGGAACTCGTCGACGAAGGGCAGCGCCGCCGCCATCCCGCGCGCCTCCGGCGCGTAGCGGGGATCGCCGAGGAGGGGGTTCAGCCAGATGACCTTGCGCGCGCGCGCCTGGATCGTCCGCATCGCGTCTGCGAGCGTCGCGGGGTCCCCGCGGTCGAGACCGTCGCTGAGGACGACGACCACGGTCCGTGCGTCCACCCGGGAGGGCAGGTGCTCGGCGACGAACCGGGCGAGGGAATCGCCGATGCGCGTCCCGCCAGCCCAGTCCGGGACGGCCGCCGCGAGGCGGTCGAGCGCGAGGCCGATGGCGCCGGGCGCGAGGCACGCCGTCAGCCGGGTGAGCTCCGTGTTGAACGCGAACACCTCGGTGGACCGCGCCGCGCGCCGGAGCGCGAGCACGAACGCGAGCAGGAAGCGCGCGTGGGCGTCCATCGAACCGCTCGTGTCGCAGAGGAAAACGAGCCGCGGCGCCTCGATGGCGCGCGCGCGGCGCGCGATCGAGAGGAGCTCGCCTCCCGTCGCGATCGCGCCGCGGAGGCTCCGGCGGAGGTCGGGTACACCGCGCCCCGGGGACGGGACGAGGCGTCGGCTCCGCCGCGCTGCGAGCCTCGCCGCGAGCCGTGCGAGCACGCGCTCCATCGCGACCAGGTCGGCCGGCGTGAGCTCCTCGAACGGCTTGTTGCGGAGGAGGGCGGCAGGGCTGTAGCCGGGGAGCTCACCCTCCTCCTCGCCGCGAGAATCTCCTCCCCTCTGCTCTACCGGGGAAGCGGGTCGGAACGAGGGGGCTGCAACCGCCCCGCGTCCCGGGCGCTTCCCGTCGATGGAGGCCGTCGGAGCGGAGCCCACCGGATCCGGAGGGCGCGGCGGATCCGGCCACAGCCCCTCCAGGATCGCGTCGAACCGCGCCCAGTCCGGGTGGCGGATCTTGAGAGCGATCCGGAGCGCCCAGCGCACCTCCTCGCGATCCGGGTCCCGGAGGCGCGCGAGCGCCCGGGCCGCGTCCACCTCGTCACCGATCCCGACGCCGATCCCCCGCTCGCGCAGGGTCCGGCCGAGCCGGGCGACGGCGGGCGCGAGGTCGGCGGCGATCATGACGGCGAGCCCTTCCGCGCCTCGGCCAGCATCGGCCCCAGCGTCCCCGGCGACAGCTCCTGGAGATCGTGCCGGTCCTTGAGGAGGCAGCCCAGCGTGGCGGTGACGCCCTCCTCGTCGAGGTGCGCACGGCGGAGCCGGACCAGCGCCTGCGTCCAGTCGATGCTCTCCGCCACGCCCGGCACCTTCGCGAGGCGGCGGCGCCGGAGGGCCTGGACGAAGCGGGCGACCTCCCCGGCGAGCTCGCCGCTCGCCTCGGGGACGCGGCGGCGGAGGATCCGGACCTCCTTCTCGAAATCCGGGTGCTCGATGTAGAGGTACAGGCACCGCCGCCGGAGGGCGTCGCCGATCTCGCGCGTCCTGTTCGAGGTGAGGACGACGTACGGTACGTGGACCGCGCGGATCGTCCCGAGCTCGGGGATGGTCACCTGGAAGTCCGAGAGCAGCTCGAGGAGGAAGGCCTCGAACCCGTCGTCGGCCCGATCCACCTCGTCGATCAGCAGGACGGGAGGCCCCTCGACGCGCGTGATCGCGCGGAGGAGCGGCCGCTCGAGGAGGTAGTCGCGGCCGAAGATGGCTGACTCCGTCTCCGTCGCCTCCCGCCCCGCCTGCTCCGCCAGGCGGATGCGGAGCATCTGGCGCGGGTAGTTCCACTCGTAGAGCGCCGTCGCGGCGTCGAGCCCCTCGTAGCACTGGAGGCGGATGAGCTCGGTCCCGAGCGCGGCCGCGAGCACCTTCGCGGTCTCGGTCTTCCCGACGCCGGCATCGCCCTCGATGAGCAGTGGCTTGCGGAGGTCCGTCGCGAGGAACAGCGCCGTCGCGATCGCCGGATCGGCGACGTAGCCGTGCCGCTCGAGCCCGTCGTGCAGCTCGCGGACCTCGGGGGTCACGGCGAGGCTCCCGCGGTGGAGGTCCATCGCTCCGGGGTCGCGAGGAAGCGCTCCCTGCACCGCGCGTTGCAGAAGTACCAGGTGCGCCCGGCGTGCTCGGCGGTGTGGCGCGCCCGCGCGACCACGACGGTCATGCCGCAGATCGGATCGAGGGCCGTCTCCTCGGCGGCGGGCGTGGGCGGCGCGATCACCGGCTGCCGCTCGGCGGCCCGCCGCAGCTGCACGATCTCCGCGAGGACGCTGAGCGCGATCTCCTCGGGGAGCCGCGCGCCGAGGTCGAGCCCGGCGGGGTTCCGCACGCGCGCGAGCCCGTCGGGCGGCGTGCGGCCGGCGACGAGGTCGCGGAGCTCCGCGTAGCGGCGGCGGCTCGCGACCACGCCCAGGTACGCGGGCTCGAGCGAGAGCGCGGCGAGGAGCGCCTCGTCGTCCCGCTGGCCCATCGTCACGACGGCCGCGTACACGTCGGCGGCGCGGGTGCGGGGCGCGGTCGGCGGGTCGCCCGGGGGCAGCTCCGGGAGGACGCGGTCCGCCGCGGGGAACACGTCCCGGCGCGCGTCGGGATCGACCACGTCGATCGCGTACCCCATCGCCTTGCCGAGGGCGCAGAGCGCCTGGGCGGTCGGCGCCGCGCCGAAGACGAGCAGGCGCGGCGCGGGCCGGACGGGCTCGAGGTAGATGTCCACGGTCCCTCCGCTGTGGCACGTCATGGGGTGGACGACGACGCCGGGACGGCGGTCCCGGGCGGGCTCGGGCGAGAGCGAGATCAGGCGCGGCCGCCCCTCCGCGAGCACCTGCCGCGCCTCGCGCTCCACGGTGGGCTGGACGCAGCTGCCGGCGAGCCAGCCGTGCACGACGCCCTCCTTCGTGACGACCGCCATGTTCCCGGGCTGTGCCGAGCTGGCCGGCTCGCGTCGCACCACGATGGCGAAGACGAACGGTTCTCCGCGCGCGGAGAGCTCGGCGGCGAGCTGGAGGAGCTCCGCCCGCATGGGTCACCGCCCCTCGAGCTCGGCGGCCCGGATCCGCTCGTAGTCCGCGGGGACGTCGAGATCCGCGAGCGCGGCGGGCGGCCAGGTCACGACGGCGGCCTCGGCGCCGTGATGCTTCACGACGTGCTTCCCGCAGTGGTCCCCCTTCGTCGCGACGAGCTCGTCGAACAGCGTGCGGTCGTAGAGGATGGGCGGGGCGTGGACGTCGCCGTACCGGGAGGCGACGGCGCGCGCGGCCCCCCGGCGATAGGTCCGCGCGAGCTCCGCCAGCATCTCCGCCGTCACGAGTGGCATGTCCGCGAGCATCACGATCGCGGCGATGGCCTCCGGAGGTACCGCGGCGATCCCCGCCCGGACCGACGCGCTCTTCCCGAGCGACCACTCGGGGTTCACGACCGGCCGGCACGCCAGCCCGGCCAGCTCCGCCGTCGCGCGCCCGGCGTCGTGGCCGAGGACGACCAGCACGGGATCGAGCCCGGCCTCGGAGGCCCGTCGAACGGCGCGGCGGAGCACGCTCTCGCCGCCGAGGCTCAGCAGGAGCTTGTTCCTGCCCATGCGCGCCGACGAGCCGGCGGCGAGCACGACCGCCGCGATGGAGCCGGTCCGCTCAGGAGGCATGGATCGCGCCCCTCCTCCTGCGGAGGTGTCCCGGCGCCCGCCCGGACCGCACCGCGAGCAGCTCAGCGACGATGCTCAGGGCGACCTGCTCGGGACCGTCCGCTCCGAGGTCCAGCCCGACCGGGCCGAAGACCCGTTCGTCGCTCGCCGCGCCGACCTCGTGCAGGATCTCCTCGACGCGTGCGCGGGGCCCGAGCACGCCGATGTAGGCGACGTCGGTCCCGATCAGCCGCCGGACCCACTCGCGGTCGTGGGCGAGGGAGTGGGTCTTCACGACCGCGTAGGCCTCGCCTCCGAGCGGCAGCGAGGAGGACGCGGCGTCGTCCTCGGGGCGCAGCTCGAGCCGGCCGACCTGGCCCGGGAACCGCTCGGGGGACAGGAACGCCGGGCGATGGTCGACGAGGGCGACCCGGAACCCGGCGTCCGCGGCGTACCGTGCGAGCGGGAGCGCATCGTCGCCCGCGCCGAAGACGACGAGGTGCGGCGGGGGCCGGAGCACCTCCGTGAAGACGTCCGCCGCCTGCGCCTCGATCCCCGTCTCGGCGTCGCCGACGAACGCGAGGACCGACACGTCGCCGGCACGGGCGCCCACGAGGGTGGTGGAGATGCCGAACGGCGTGTCGCCTGCGAGGCACTCGCGGATGCGCCTCGCCGCGTCGAGGAACGCCGGCGTCGTCGCGGGCTGGACGAAGACGTCCACCGCGCCGTTGCAGCCGAGCCCGAGACCGAAGACCTGATGATCGTCCGAGCCGGTCTCGTAGTGGACGAGACGGGGCGTCGCGTCCCGGAGCACGGCGAGCGCCCGCTCCCGGACGTCCGCCTCGAGGCAGCCTCCGCTCACGCTGCCGCTCGTGCTGCCGTCGTCTCGCACGAGGAGCTTGGCGCCCGGCCGCCGGTAGGCCGAGCCCCGGATGCGAACCACCGTCGCGACCGCGGCTCGTCTGCCCGCCTGCGCCTGTCCGGCGACCTGGGAGAGGATCTCGGCCGTCTCCTGCCACTGCTTCACGGCGCCCTCGCGGCACGGCCGGGCGCCGCACGAAGCGAGCGCCCGCCCAGGGTCGACTGCGCTGACCCGTTGCTGAACTGCGCCTCGTTGGTTTCTCCACGCCCGCGCCCGCGCCCGCGCCTTCTGGGGCGAGCCCAAGCGGACTCGGACGGTGCCGCGATGGCATCGCCGCTGCCGACGGCGCTCGAGGCTCGCAGCTCGCCGGCGAGCCCGCCCGGAGATCAGGACGCGAACGCGCCGAGCGCGAACAGGTGCCCGACGACGGCTGCCGCGGGCGGCACGAGCACGAGGGCGGTTCCGACGAGCCCCTTGGGCTGGAGCTGGCCGACGCGGTCGAGCACGGGGGCGCAGGTCAGGACATCCCACGCGATGGCGTCGTTCGGCCGCGCGGGGTCGTAGAGGATCCGCTCGCGGGCGTCGTCCTCGAGCCGTTCCGTGAGGTGGGTCTTCACGACGACCTCGTGACGGGCGCCCGTCTCGGTCGCGATGGCGAAGCGTAGCTTCGCGACGGTTCGGCGGTTGACGCGGACGTTGGTGAGCTCCTTCCCGACCAGCGTTCCGAGGGCGAGCCGCCCGTGCTGGAGGAGCCGGATCGCGCGGCAACCGCTCCGGAGGGAGAAGGCCACCAGCGTCCCTCCCACGATGGGGAAGATCAGGACGAACGAGGTCCCGGGCCCGAAGGGCGCCCGCCGCATTCCGGCGATGCGCGAGACCGCGGGATCGTCGGTGCGGTACTCGACGAGGACCGCGCTCCCTGCGCGAACGCAGGTGCCCGGCGCGTACGCGACGCCCTCGTGCGCCGCGCCGTCCGCCTCGAAGCGGAAAGCGTTGGCGTACACCCGCGTGCCGCCGCGCCCGCGAGAGCCGCCCTCGGAGAAGTGGGAGGCCGTGCAACCGAGCGAGACGCCCGTGCCACGGCGACCGGGCCCCGGAACGCGAGCCACGACGAGAGATCGCTGTTGCGGAGGAACAGCGTCGCGAGCGACGAGCCGAACCCGAACCAGATCCAGGCGAAGACGCCGAACCCGCCGAAGAGGAGCCGCGCCCGCACCGAGAGCGGCACGTGTCGTGGCGGAGGCGCGAGCCGAGGCGTGGAGTCGAAGGCGGGCGGCGCGGCGGGCCAGGGGCTCATCCCGCCATGATAGCCGGCCACGTCGAGGGCACGAGAGAGCGCTCGACCCCGCGCGAGGTCCGGCGGGGCGTGGCGGACGGTGGGCTTACCGCGTCCTGGACTGACGACTTGCTGCCACCGTTGCCGCCTCGCGACTGCGCCTAGCCATGCTTCATATCTGACGTGAACTCGAGGTCAGCCTCGTCACGCCGCGCCGTGCCGCCTGGTCTTCAGGGCATGGCTCCAAACCTCTTCATCCTGGGCGCGACCGGAAGGACGGGCAGGCACCTCGTCGAGCTCGCGCTGGCGCGGAGCTTCCGCGTGACGGCCTTCGTCCGCTCGCCGCACAAGCTCGCGCGCTCCGACGCGGCGCTCGCGGTCGTCCAGGGCGATCCGCTGCAAGCCGATCAGCTCGCGCGGGCCCTGCCCGGACACGACGCGGTGCTCTCCGTGCTCGGCCCGACACCGCGAGAGGCGATTCGCCCCCACCGCCTGCTCGCGGAATGCGCGGCGAGCACGGTCGCTGCGATGGAGTCCGCAGGGCCGAAGCGGCTCGTGGTCCTGTCGGCGGCCCTGCTGTTCCCCGATCAGGGGCTTCGGTTCGCCGTCGGGCGATGGCTCCTCAGGAACCACGTCGAGGATCTCGAGGAGATGGAGGCCGTGGTGCAGGCGACCGCCTTCGACTGGACGATCGCGCGACCACCGCGGCTCGTCGAGGCTCCGGAGGAAGCGTACCGCAGCGCCGCGGGTGCGCTCCCGCCCGGCCGCTTCTCGATGTCGTTCCGCGCGGTGGCCAGGTTCATGCTCGACTGCGCCGAGCAGGCGACGTTCTCGCGCGAGGTCGTCGGTCTTCGCGGGCCGAGCCGGTGAGCGACGCCGCCCTCACCGTTTGCCTTGATCGCCGGGTCCTCGGAAGTGAAACCATGGCCATGAGCACGCGCCGACAGCCGGGTCGCGTGGCTGCGTTCGAGGCGGCAAGGCGGGACCTCGCCGCGCTCGCCTATCGCATGCTGGGAGACATGGGCCGGGCCGAGGACATCGTGCAGGAGGCCTGGCTGCGCTGGGAGGGCCACGCCGGCGAGGCAGAGAACCCGAAGGCGTACCTCGTGACCATCGTCACGCGGCTGTGCCTGAACGAGCTGCAGTCCGCCAGGGCACGACGCGAGGAGCTGCGCGCCGATCGCCTGCCCGAGCCGGTGGACCTCGAGGAGCGGGACCTCTCCGGCGTCGAGCGGCTCGAGCAGATCTCGATGGCCTTCCTCGTGGTGCTGCAGCGGCTGAAGCCGGCCGAGCGAGCCGTCCTGATCCTGCACGACGTGCTCGACTTCGAGCACCAGCAGATCGCCGCCCTGATCGACAGGAGCGCGCCGACGTGTCGCAAGCTGCTCGAGCGCGCGCGTGCGCACCTCGACGGCGCGCGGCACATGTTCTTCCCGAACCCGGAGGAGCATCACCGCCTGCTGCAGGCCTTCCTCGGCGCCGTCTCCGAGGGGAACGTCACCGCGCTCGTCGAGCTCCTCGCAGAGGACGCCGTCATGATCACCGACGGCGGGCCCGGAGGGCGCGAGGCGGGCGGGCTGCGCAACCTGCCGCGGCCGCTCATGGGAGCAGCGCGCATCGCCGCGTTCGTCCTCGCGACGGCGGGGCGCAACTCGGGGGCCCTGCAGCTGGAGCGGCGGGAGCTCAACGGGCAGCCGGCGATCGTGTTCTGGCAGGACGAGCGGCCGTTCGCGGCGCTCCTGCTCGCGGTGAAGGACGGGAAGATCCAGCGCGTGTTCTTCCACGCCGACCCCGCGCGCCTGCGGTTCCTCCGGCGTCGTGTCGAGACGACGACGCTCTCCGCGCCGCACTGATCCGAGTTCACGCCCGTCGTCACGCGGCGCTTCGCGATCCTGATCGTGTCCTACGGGCGGAAGCACGCGGTCACGCGGCCGTGGTCGACCGCTCTCTCCACTCCTCCACCACCCGACCCACGTCCACCTCGACGATCTCCCCGCGGATCGGCAGGTGGATGAACGCGGCGAGGAGCGGCTTCCCGAGCGCGCGCTCGAGCACGAACGCGTAGAGCCCGAGTTGCGCGGCGTACGCCACGACCCGCTCGTCCCGCTCCCGGTCGTTCCCCGGGAACGACTTGTGGTCCACGAGCACGAAGCCGTCCGGCCGCTCCAGGAACAGGTCCACCTCGCCCTGCAGCAGCCGGGGCTCGCCGCGATCGACGAGGCGCGCGCGCACCGGCCACTCCCGCCGCCACGCGGCCCCCGGGTACCTGGCCTCGAGGAAGGCCCGGAGCGCGTCCGACGCGTGCACGAGGCTCGCCGGCGCGACCGTCCCCGCGACGCCGTACGCCGCGAGCAGCCGCGCCGCGACCGCCTCGCGATCGCCCGCCCGGCGATCCGCGGCGAGGAAGGCATGCACCGCGTCCCCGAGCGCGCCCATGTCCGCGACGTCACGGAGCGGCGCCCGGCCCGCGAGCGGCGTGACCGCCACGATACGGCCCGGCTCGCTCGCCGCGACCGGCTCGTTCGACGGGTTCACCACCTCGCGGCCGCGAATGACGCTCGGCGCACCGTCGTACCAGGGGCGCGCCGCCGCGGCGACCGGCTGCGGCTCGACCTCGGCGCCGGACAGCGCGCGCACGCGGCACGGCAGCGCGACGGTGCCGGCGCGCGCGACGGCCATGCCCTCCACTGCGCCGAACGGCATCGCCAGCACCGGCTGACCGGCGACGTCGCGGAGCGGCTCGAGCGCAGCGACACAGGGCGCGCCCTTCTTCACGCCCGCGGCGAGGACGAGCCGGTCCCGCGCGCGGGTGAACACCACGTACAGGAGCCGGACGCGCTCCCGAGCGTCGTCCTCGCGGAGCGCCGCCGCCGAGGGCGTCTCGTCGACGCGGTCGGCGAGCTCGAGCCCCGCGGAGAGCTTCCCGTACGGCCAGGGCCACCACCGCACCCAGCGCCCGGCGAGCGGGCGCGCCGGGTCGAATCGCTCCGGCCGCTCGATGCACGCGTCCCACGGATCGCGGTCCTTCGCGAACGCGAGCGACGCGAGGACGACGACGGGCCACTCGAGCCCCTTCGCCGAGTGCCACGTGCTGAGGGTCACCGCGTCCTCGGTCCCGGGCACCGCCTGGTAGTCGGCGTCCTTCTGCTCCGCGAGGGTCGCGAGGTGCTCGACGAGCCCGGCGACGGTCGCCGCGCACCGGCGGACGCGGCACAGGTTCTCGTAGGCGCGGGCCGCGCCGCGGAGCGCCTCGACGTTGGCGAGCCGCTGGGCGGGGTCCGGCCAGGTCCGGAGCAGCTCGAGGACGGCCGCCGCCGCGAGCGCGGCGTCGAGCGCCTCCGCCGGCGCGAGCGATCGGGCGCGCTCGTGCAGCGTCCGGAGCGCCGCGACGCGCGCGTCGTCCGAGAAGGGCAGGGCGGCGCCGGGCGGGACCGCGCCCACCGCCTCCGCCGACGCGCGCGCAGCCCGATCACGGGCGGCCTCGACGAGCCGGGCCGAGAGCCAGGCGTCGGGATCGGCCGCGCCGCCGCTCAGGTACGAGACGTCCATCGCGGCGACGCCGTCCGCCGGATCCGCGACGAGGGCGACCGCCGAGCGGACCAGGATCGCCTCCGGCGTCTGGGCGAGGTCGGCGAGCTCGAGCCGCGCCGGGATGCCCCGCGCACGGAGCGCGCTCGCGATGGCGCGGCAGTCCTCGTTGCGCCGCGCGAGCACCGCCACGTCCTTGCGCCGGAGCGGCCGCACCACGCCGGTGTCCTTCTCGCGGACCGGCGGCGCCTCGGCGAGGAGCCGGAAGACGCCATCCGCGACCGCGTGCGGCTCCCCGTTGCCGTCCCAGGACCAGCACTCGAGCACGGGCGCGTCGCGCAGGGCCGGCGGGTCGGGGCGCTCCGCCGGCGTCGTGATGCGGACCTCGCGCTCGTCGAACCCGTGCGGCGCGAGCGCGTGCGCGAACAGCTCGGAGGTGAAGTCCACGAGCGGCCTGCGCGAGCGCCAGGACTCGGAGAGGAACTCCGGCTCGCGCCCGCCGAGCGCGTGCGCCATCGCCTCGCCCATGAGGACCGGGTCGGACCCCTGGAACCCGAAGATCGCCTGCTTGCGGTCCCCGACCCAGACGCTCCGGCGCGCGATGCGCTCCAGGGCGGAGACGACCGCGAGCTGCATGGGCGAGGTGTCCTGGAACTCGTCCACGACGACGAGGTCGAGCTTCCCCGCGAGCGACGCCGCGACGCCGGCGTCCTCGAGGAGCCGCGCCGCGAGGGCGAGCATGTCCTGGAAGTCGACGACCCGGGCGGCCTGCTTCGCCTCGGCGTAGGCGTCGAGCGCGTCGGCGGCGACGGCGAACAGCTCGCGCGTGAGGTCCGTCAGATCGGCGTGGAACGACTCGGCGGAGAGATGCCACGGCACCGTCTCGAGGAGCCCCGCGACGAGCGGCTGCTCCGCCCCGGTCCACTCCTGCCGGACCGCCTTCAGCTGCGTGGCCCAGGGCGGCAGCCCCCGATCGAGCGCGCGGACGAGGTCGGCGACCGCGTCCCGCCGCGCCCCCGCCGCCTTCCCGGCGCGGTTCAGCGCGCGCAGCCGGCGATCGGCCTCGCGCGCCTCTGCGCCGAGGCGCTCCAGGTACTCCTCGCCCGTCATGCTGATGGGCGGCAGCACCGCCGCGAGCGCCGCCAGGCTCCGCTCGCCCGCCGCTCGCAGGCCGGCGCCGTCGAGGCCGTTCTCGCGCGCGAGCTCGACGATCTTCCGGAGCGGTCCCGTCTCCCACCCCTCGAGCTGGAAGCGGGAGGCGATCCGCTCGATGGGCGCCTCGCGCCCGGCGAGCACCGCCGCGAGCGCCTCGGCGAAGAGCCGCTCCCGCTGCGGCTCGGCGATCGGCTCGAGGAAGGGCGAGTGGCCCGCCTCGAGCGCGAGCTCGCGGAGGAGCCGCTCGCAGACCGAGTGGACCGTGCCGAGGTACCCGTCGCGCACGCGCGCGGCGAGGTCGCCCCGGCCGGCGCGGATGAGGTCGGTGCGGATGCGGCTCTCGAGCTCGGCGGCGGCCTTCCTGGTGTAGGTGATGGCGACGACGCCCTCGGGCCGCGCGCGGTCCGGGCTCGCCTCGGGGGCGAGGAGGGCGTCGCGCACGGCGCCGGTGAGGTGGAAGGTCTTCCCGGTCCCCGCGCTCGCGGAGACGACGTGCACGGTCATCGCGCGACCTCTCGCAGCTCGACGGCGCAGACCGCATCGTACTCGCAGTACTTGCAGGGCGGGTCCATCGCGCCCGGGCCGCTCGCCGGCGCGGGGCAGCCGGCCGCCTCGCCGGCCTCGAGCTCGGAGGCCTCGCGGAGCTCCTCCCGGCGGGACGAGACCACGCCGCGCCGGAGCGCCGCGCGCCAGAAGCGGAGCGCCTCGCGCGCGCCGTCGACCGTCGCCTGCATGGTCGGGCCGGAGAGCTCGCGCGCCCGCGTCCCGGGGAACGCCCCCCGGTCGACGGTGAGCAGCTCGCCCTGGCCGATCAGGAAGTAGCCGGTGGGCGGGAGGACGCCCTTCGTGCGCGTCAGCTCGGCGTAGAGCGCGACCTGCAGCGCCTCGCCGTCCTGGAGCTTCTCGCGGTAGTACTTCGCCCGCGCGAGCTTCAGGTCGACGACGGCGGGGACGCCGTCCTTCTCGAGCACGAGGTCCGCGTACCCCTCGAGCGCGGCCCCGTCGAGCGTGCCCCGGAGCTCCTCCTCGACGCCGCGAACGCGCCAGCCGCCGTCCTGCAGCAGCCCGAACAGCGCGCGCGCCGCATCGCAGACGACCTCGCGCGCGCGGTGGCGCTGGACCTCGGCGCCGCGCGCGACGAGCGGCGCGGCCTCCTGCGCGACGCGCGCGTCGAAGGCGCGCCCGGCCCGGCTCGCGGCGTCGTCGGGCGTCGCGGTCGCGAGGTCGAGCCGCTCCGGTCCGTGGAGGAGGTCCTCGAGGAGGGCGTGCGCGAACGTGCCGAGGAGGCGATTGCCGCTCGGGATGCGGGCCATGCCGCGCCGGCGCAGGCCGGCGGCGTGCTCGAGCACCCACGCGACCGGGCAGCCGAGGAGCTTCTCGAGGGAGGACGGGGAGAGCCGGTCCGTCGAGACGAGGTCCGGCGGGACGTTGAAGACGCCGCGCGGCGTGACCTCGGGTGCCGGGGCGCGGTCGGAGCGGGCCGGGGCGACGTGTCGCGCTGCGCCCGCGAGCGCCGCCTCGGAGGTCACCGTGACGGAGGCGAGGGCACGCTCGAAGCGCGCCGCGATCTCGTCGCCGAGGGGGTGGGCAACCGTCGGCGCCGCGCCGTCGAGCCGCCAGCGCACGAGGACGAGCCGGTCGCGGGCGGCGAGGACGGGGCGGCGCCACCCCGCGGCCTCCGCGCCGCGACGCGCACCGGGCTCGGGCACGGACACGCCGCTCGACCGGAGCGCCGCGCGCTCCGCGGCCGTCCACGGCTCCGGCGACGGCCCCGGGTCGCCGCCCAGGAACCCCCACCAGACGACCTCGCGCGCCGGGGCGTGCACCGCGCCGGGCTCGTGGGCGATCGCGGCGCGCCCGGCCTCGCCCGGAGCGCCGCCGTCCATGCCGGCTCCGGCGGCGACGTCGTGAAGCTGCTCGAGCTGCACCGGGGGGAAGCGGGTCCCCGGCGGCTGCTCCGCGACGAGGCGCTCGAGGGTCCGCGCGACGTGGGCCGCGGCCTGCAGCACCGGATCCGGCGCCTCGCCGGCGCGCGCGCGGGCTTCCGCCCAGCGCGCGACGGACTCGCAGAGCTGGACCGCGTCCGGCGCAGGCAGGCCGATCGCGGGATCGTGCGCGACGCCGCCGAACCAGGTCTCGATCCGCTCGCGGAGGCGCCGCTCGGCCTCGCGCGCGGCGTCGGGGTCGTCCGGGCGCTCCGCGCGTGCGCGCGCCGCCTCGTGCGCGGCGGCGTCCTCGACGGCCTTTCTCCACGCCGGGCTGCCGATGCCGGGCTGCTCGACGAGCGCGTCGAGGAGGCGGCGCCGCGCGTCCCAGGGGATCGGCGTCACGGGCAGCATGAGGAGCTCGGCCGCGCGGAACGGATCGCGCGGCGCGAACGCGAGCGCGAGGCGGAGCGGAAGGACCTGGAGCGCGGGGCGCCGCCGGGAGCGCTCCGTCACGCCGAGCGCGGGGAGGGCGTGACGCGCGAGGGTGGCCTCGAGGGCGCCCGCGTCGGCGCCCGCGACGAGCGTCGCGTCTGCGAGCGGCCGGGTGGCGAGGTAGGCGGCGGTGAGCTCGCCGGCCTCGAGCGGCGAGTCGGCCTCCAGCACGAGGACGGTGCCGTCGTTCGCGAGCGGCGCGGCGGGCGCCGCGCCCGTGGAGGAGAGGAGGGCGCGCTGGAGCCGGCCGAGGTCGGTCGACTCGGGCGCGGCGGGCTCCTCGGGCGCGGCGGGCTCGACGGCGGCGCCGCGGACCGCGAGCGCGGTGAGGACGCGGCGGACGATCGGATCGAGCGCGGCGTCGGGCGCGGCGACCTGGAGCGCGAGCGGCTCCGGGAGAGACGAAGCCCGTTCGATCTCGGCGAGGAGCGCGGCGTACACGTCGGCGAGCCCGGACGGAAGCGGAGAGAGGCCCGGCCCAGAGAGCCGCTCGGCGGCGGCGAGGTCGGCGAGGCGCGGAGAGCCGGCGAGCGGCCCGCCGTCCCAGCCGGCGGCGCGGAGCAGATCCCGGAACCCGACGAGGAAGGCCGCGACGCCGAAGGGGTCCTTCGCGCGCGAGGCGGAGAAGGAGCGTCCGCCGTCGTCGAGGAGGGCGAGGCGGGCGGCGTAGGCGGAGACGCGCTCGGCGTGCGATGCGGGCTCGCCGCGGAGGCCGTAGAGGCGGCCGAGGCGCTTCGCGAGCGCGAGGGGACCGGCGCACTCCCAGCCCGCGCGCGCCTCGCCGTCCGCGAGCGCGTGGCGCCAGGCCGTTCCGCCGTCGGCGGCGACGATGAGGATGCGGAGCATCCGAGGTCCCCCGGCGACCGCCGGCTCCCGGCGGCGATCGAAGAGCATCGTACTCCGGGGGTCGGACAGGCGGCGATCAGGCCGTTGGGAGCTCCGTCGCCGGCGCCTGCGCGCCGGCGAACGGAGGGGGGCTAGGGCACGCCCAGCGCGCCGCCGACGTCCTCCGCCGGACAGCTGAGGTGAAGCTGCCCGCGCCCGTGGGTGAGCAGCGTGAGCGCGACCGGGTGCCCGGCCAGAACCGGCGTCCGGGTGTTGAGCTCGGTGACGAGCACGTCCCAGCGGCAGGCGTTCGGGCTCTCGCGCTTCAGGACGAGCTCGAGCTTCTCGCTCCCGTTGACCTGGATCTGCCTGGGCTGCGGGCCGTGATCGGTGATGCTGACGTCGACCCGCCGAGGCGACGAAGCCTCGGCGACGTCGTCGGGGTAGGTGGTGTCGTCGTACGGGGTTCCCGGACCGGCGTAGGCCGACCCCGAAGCGAGGAGGAATCCCGAAACCGCGATCCACAGCGTTGCACGCATTGTCGTCTCCTGTTCCCGAGGCGCCGAGATTGGCACCGCGCGTTCGCTCCTCACGACGCTGGCGCCGGACGGCTCGTTCCATCGTCGAGGCGATGGAACGAATCTCGAAGGGGCGTCGTTCAGCTCGAACGGCTCTCCGGCCGGACCTCGGCTGCGGGCGGGCCGGGCCAACGCGATCGACTCGGGTTAAGGGTGAGGCGCATGCCGTTCGAGCTGTGGCCGAGGGCACGCGCCCCTGTGGGCGCCAAGGAGACGCTCGTCCACGCCGACGCGCTGTACAACCTCGCCCGCTACCTCACACGCGACCCGAACGACGCAGAGGACCTGGTCCAGGAGACGTACGAGCGCGCGCTGCGCGCATGGGGTCAGCTGGAACGGGACACGAACGTGAAGGCGTGGCTCTTCAGGATCCTGCGCAATGCGTTCATCTCGCGTTACCGGCAGGAGACGCGTCGTCCAGCTCTCGAGCTCTACGACACGACCGAGCAGGCCCCCGAGGGGGCGGCAGACGACGGCTCGGCCTCCACGCCGGGCGGCGCCGAGCCCGAGCAGATGCGCCGACTCGTTTCCAGCGACATCGAGGCGGCGCTCCGGACGCTGTCCGAGGACGCTCGAACCGCCATCCTGCTGGACCTGGAAGGCTTCACGGAGAGCGAGGTCGCCCTGATCGTCGGCTGCGCGGTGGGGACGGTCAAGTCGCGGCTGAACCGAGCGCGCGCAGCGCTCCGGCTGAAGCTCGCGGACTACGGAACATAGCACCCGCCCGAAGCCAAGGTTCCCCGCCCCTGCGGCAGTCTCGCTCCGGGCAACAACGGAGTCAGCGGATGGTCCGCTCACACGACCGCGGAACGATAGGTGGCGTCGCAGCGTTCCGCACGGCGAACCCGAAGTGAACGGACACCGCGCCATGAGAGGCTTGATCACCGGTAAAGACGTCGTCCTGCATGCTTTCACCATCATCCGGCTCTGGGGACTGCCGACGTATCTGCGGTGCCTGCGCGCCACGCTGAGCCGGAGGCCCACCACCTTCCTCGGAGTCGTCTGTGCGTGCCGTGGTTGAGGCTCGGCCGCTTCCAACGCGGTTGCGTCCTCGTGCGTCGATGGAACGCAGGCTGCGGCTCATTGCGCGTCGTCGGCCTGGCCGCTCACGGTTGGGGCGCCTGCTCGCCACGGAGCGCTGGGATGGAACGATCCGGGGCCCGGCGGCGTAGAGGTCAATGGGGGCTGGAATGGCGGTCCCACGGAGGCGGGTCAGGATCGGGACGGAACATGAACTGCGCAGACGTCCAGATGCTGCTGCATGACTTTCGCAAGCGGCGGCTCGATGGCGGGCTTCACGCCGAGGTCGCTGCTCACCTCGAGAGCTGCATGGCCTGCGCCAGCGCCGACCGAGCGGAACAAGCCTTGGACGAGGTGCTCGAGCAACGGCTGCCGCGCCATGCGGCCCCGGCCGCGCTGAAGCGACGACTCGGACCGCTCGTGCTGATGGGGCCGCCCGCGGAAGCGCCGGCGCACCGCACGATGACGCGATGGGCGCGCTTCGTCGCTCCTGCGATGGCCGCAGGGCTCGCCCTCATGGTCGGCGGCGTGCTCATGCGGCGGAGCTCGAGCCAGGGCAGCGCCCTCGCCAGCCTCGCCGCGGAGGTCGTGAACGATCACCTGCGCGTGCTCGTGAGCCAGCACCAGGTGGAGATCGAGAGCGGGGGCAAGCACCAGGTGAAGCCCTGGTTCGAGGGCAAGCTCGACTTCGCACCGGAGGTCCCGGCGCCGGAAGGCACGGAGCTCCGGCTGCGAGGTGGCTCCGTGGGCTACGTCTTCGACCGGAAGGCGGCCGTGCTGGTCTACGCGCTACGCCAGCACGTCGTGACGCTGCTCGTCTTCCGCACCGAGGGGCTCGCCTGGCCCGACGCGAGCGCCGGGCAGGCCGGACCGGTGCGCAGCCGCGAGACGTCGGCGCGCGGCTTCAACGTCGTGCTCTGGCGCAGCGGTGAGCTGGGGTATGCGCTCATCTCCGACTCGGACGCGAAGGAGCTCGGCGAGATCGGCAACCAGCTCGCGGGCGCGGTTCAGGAGCCGGGTCGCTGATACCCCGAGCCGGACTCACCGTCAGTGCTCATGGCTCGTTTCCGGCTCCGATGTGCGAGAGCCCCGCGCCGAGATGGCGCAGGATCCGGAGCTGCCGAGTGGAGAGCCCGCGAAGCGCGATCCGCTGATCTCCGCTGGCTTCGGCGAGCCGCGCGACGGCCGCGACGCCGACCTCGTCGAACTCTCGAACGAGCCCGACGTCGATCACGAGGTCGCCCTCAGGCTCCTCGCGGATCCGTGCCAGCAGACCGGCCGCTGCGGCAGCATCGAACCTGCCCCGGAGGCGGAGGACGCGCCGGCTTCCCTCGATCCAGCCGTTCAGATGTCTCGTCCCGAGCGAGATCCCCGCGATGCGCGGGAGCACCCGGCGATCCACGCCGACCGCTTTCGTCCTCCGGTCCATGTGCCGCTCCTTCGGCGCCGGCCCGGCGCCGCTCACGGCCAAAGGGACGTCGGACCGCGGCGGTTCGTTCCACGCTCGCGCGAAGGAACGGTCCGGGCTGCTCGCGCGTCCACCGCCGAGGGCATGCGTCAGGTGCTGGCGGCGGATAAGTCTCCAGCATGTACATCGCCATGAACCACTTCCGCGTGGCGCCAGACCGGTGCGAGGAGTTCGAGAGGGGCTGGCGCGAGCGCGAGACCTACCTCCACGATGTGCCTGGCTTCGAGACGTTCCATCTCCTCAGGGGTCCGGAGGAAGATGCCGCCCGGCTCTACGCGTCGCACACCGTGTGGCGCGACGAGGCTGACTTCCGGGCGTGGACCGAGTCCGAGGCCTTCCAGAAGGCGCACAGCCAGGGACGATCGACCGCGAGCACGATCCTGGGACCGCCGAAGTTCGTGGGTTGGCAGGTGGTCCTGTAGGAGCCGCGCGGAGAGAGCGGTCCACGAGCCGAGGCCGTGGCCGTCGCGATCGTTCGAGCCGTCGCGCCTCGAGCGGGTTCGTCGCGCCGCTGCCTGAATCCTCTCCGTCCGCCGCGGCTCCCAACCTGAGCATCGGCCCGACCGAGGAACCCATGACCGACAGCAGCCCCGCCATCGACGTCAGCGCCGAAGCGCGCGCGCTCCTGGCCGCCGCCCTCGCGGACGGCGGCGGCGCCCGGTACATCCGGGTCCACGTCGGCCATGGTTGAGGGGGCTGGTCGTACGGGCTGGCTCTGGACGAGACGGCGAGCGATGACGACGCGGTGATCGACGTGGCGGGGATCCCGTTCCTCGCGGAGAAGCACCAGCTCAACCTCGTGGTCGGGCTCCGCATCGAGGTGGAGGAGCGGTACGGGCGCAAGGTGCTGATCGCCTCGCACTCGATGTGGGACGGGGACGGCGCCTGCTGACGCCGGCGCCCGGCGGGACGCAAAGGCCTGCCGCCCGGCGAAAGCCGCGACGGACGGCGCGTTCGCGGCCGTGTTGGTCACGGAGGTGCAGCCCTTCGCGGTCGACGCGCTTCCTCCGTGTGTGAGCGGGTCGGCCGCGGCCGAGTAGCCGAGCGAGCGGCGCGGCCGTTCCCAGTAGAGGCCGCCGCCTGGGGGCGCCGACGAGGAGGGGATCCTCGGCCAGCGCGCGGGGGCGTCGCGCCATTAGAACCCCCGCATGCCGCCCAGCCGGAAGCTCCTCCTCGTCCTCTTCGCCGAGGATTCGTGCCGCCAGAACCACGCACTCATGTACGCGCTCGATCTCCACGATAAGGGGCACGCGGTGAAGCTGATCCTGGAGGGAGCGGCGACGAAGCTGGTGGGCACGGTCCAGTCCGCCGAGTCACGGACCGGAGCGCTGCTGCGCCAGGCGCTCGACGCCGGCGTCCTCGCCGGCGCGTGCGGACGTGCGTCGTCGGGCTGCGCCAGCGAGGATCCGACGCGGAAGGTCGCCGACCTCGCCCAGGCGGCGGGCGTGCCGCTCCTCGCCGATCTCCACGGGCACGCGAGCATCGAGCCCTTCGTGCGCGAGGGATACGAGATCGTCGTCATCTAGCAGCAGGCGCTCCGAGCTCGGGCGCCGTCTTCGCTCGCCGCCGCGCGGTCCAGTGCGCTCACCGCCGCCCCCCGCCGAGCCCCTTCAGCACGTCGAGCGCGCGCCGGCCGGCGCGCTCGGCCCCGCTCCGCGCCGCCCCCGCGGCCCGTTTCGCCTGGCCGCTCGCGGCCCCCGCCAGCGCGGCCCCGGCGTCCACGCTCACCGAGGGTGACCCGAGCGTCCCGCCCACCCGGAGCGGCACGTCCAGTGTCGCGGGCCGCCCTGCGGCCGGGGTCTGGCCGGTGAGGGCGCTCCAGGGCACGGCCGCGGTGCCCGCGAGCTCGAGCCGGCCGTCGAGCCCGATCCGACCGCCGAGCTGGACGTCGCCGAAGGGCGCCCGGAACCGGACCGGCGCGCGCGAGGTGAGGAAGCCGTCCCGGACGGTGAAGCTCCCGGCGAGGTCGTGGATGGGCGTCGTGCGACCGTCTGCGCCGGCCACCTGGCCGGCTCCGCCGCCACGACCGGCGACTCGGAGGACGCGGGAAACCGCCGCGCGCACCGGCGCGCCGAGGTCGGCGGTGGTGAGCACGCCGTCCTTCAGCGCGAGCTCGGCGAGGCCGTGCACCCCTTCCCGGATCGTCGCCCACTCCGTCCCCGTGCCCTCCACGTCCAGCGTGCCGCCGAGCGCGCCGGCGAGCGGGGAGTCGCCGGAGAGGGCCTTCGTGGCGGCGGCGAGGTCGAGGCCGGAGAGCCGGCCCGCGAGCCGCCACGCAGGCTCGCGTGCGCCGAGGTCCACCCGCGTCCCCGCGCCGGAGAAGCGCCCGCCGTAGACCGCCGCCTGCACCTCCTCGAGGGCGAGGACGCCGTCCCGGAGCGTCGCCCGTGCCCTGACTTCGGTCGCTTCCACCCGACCGGCCCGGAGGCTCCCGACTTCCACGGTCCCGCGCGCCTGCGCCGCCGCGAGCTGTCGCCGCAGCGAGGGCGGGAGGAACCCGCCGTCGCCCGCGCTTCGCGCTGCGGGCGCGGCGTGCTGCTCGGGCAAGACCCCCATCACCGCGTCGAGGTCGAGGAGCGGCCCGGTCACGACGAACCGAACGCGGAGCGGCGAGAGCTCCACCTGCGCGTGGCCTCCGAGATCCACGCCGGGGCCGCGCACCACCAGGTCGGTCAGGTCGATCCGACCCGCCGCCGGGCGGGCGAGAGGGAGCGCCGCCGCGGCCCGGAAATGGCCGGAGGCGGGCTGGCCGCGCAGCGAGAGGTCGGCGAGGTCGCCGTGGCCGTCGAACCGCCAGGCCCCGTCGGCGGTGGTGACGGTCGCGTCGAGCGAGGCTTTGCCGGCGCGCACGATGTGGCCGAGCGCGCCGGGGAGGAGGGCGCGGATCCGCTCGAGCGGGAGACCGCTCAGGCGCAGGGATCCCTCCACCGCGGCCCGGTCTGCGCCGGCGGTCCGTGCCGCCGCCGACAGCGCCGAGACCTCCAGGTCGGCGTGGAGGTTCTGGACGTCGCCCGCGAGCGCCGCCGCGAACCGCAGGCTGAGCGGCTGCCCGGCGCCGATGCCGCTCGCCCGCAGGTCGAGCCTGGTGAGGGCGACCGCGGCTGCCTCCGCGCCGGCGCTCCGGTCCACCACCCGGATGGTTCCATCCTCGATCCGGAGCTCGCCCACCGCCACCACCGTCTCCCGGCCACTGCCGGTCGGCTCAGGCGACGGCGGCGCGGCGCCGGCGGCGCGCGCGCCCAGCCCATCGAAGCTCCAGCTCCCGTCGGCGGCCCGCACCACGTTCACGGTGGGGCGAACGAGCGAGACGGCGCGGATGTCGACCTCGCGGCCGAGCGACAGGAGGAGTGGCCAGAGCCCCACCTCCACGTCGAGCGCTTCTGCCTCCGCGAGCGCGGGCTCACCCGGCCTGCCGGCGATCCGGAGGCCGTCGAACCGGACGTGCGGGTGGGGCAGCACGCCCAGCCGGGCGCCGCGCACCGTCACGTCGCGGCCGAGCGCTGCCGAGGCGCGGGGCAGGATCAGCTCCGTCACCCGTCGGGTGACGGAGCCCGAGTCGACGAGCAGGACGAGGGTGGCGAGGAAGAGGACCAGAGCGCCGGCCAGGGCCCCCACCCCGAGCCCGATCCTGCGCGCCAGGCGCGAGGGTCGATCTCGGGCCATGCGACCTCCACCCCGAAAGTTCGGGTCGCCCAGGCGAAGACGCAACCCGTCGCCCTCTCGCCCTTTCGACAGGCTCGGACCGGCGCAGCTCTCACGGGAGCTGCGCCGTGATCAGGGCGCCGATGCCTCTGCTGGCGAGGATGACCGCGAGCGCCGCGGCGAAGTGCTTGCCCAGCTCGACCACGAAGCTGACCTTCCGCTCCCGGGCGAGGGCCCACGTGAGGGCGACGAGCAACGACAGCCCCCAGGCCGCCGAGGCGATGACCGCGCTGCCGATCGGCAGCAGGACGACGAGCAACACGAACGTCAACGCGAGCAGCAGCCTCGTGACGAAATTGCTCCAGGTCGCGATGAATCCCTCGCGTGCCTCGAGCCGCCGCTCGGATTCCTGATAGATGTGCATGCTGAGCGCGTCGGTGAGGTTGTCCGCGAGCGCGACGATCAGCAAGCCGCTCACGATGGTGGATTTCGTCGCGGTCGCCGCGTCCAGGCCGAAGATCAGCGCCACGCTGGTCACGATCGCCGCCGTGCCGCCGAAGCTGACGTTCCCGATCTTCATTGCATTGCTCCTGCGGCCGATCAGGTCTGCCAGCACGAACGCGTCGTCGGTGAGCTGCCTTGCGTCACGGTGGCGTTCGCGAGCTCGCGAAGGCGGGCGTCACCGCTTCCGGCTCGGGGCGCAGCCAGGACTGGAGCAGGCCGAGCGCGGTGGCAGGGTCGTCGGCGAACGTGAACAGATCGAGATCCTCGCGGCTGATCATGCCGTGACGGACGAGGGCGTCGAAGTTGACGATCTCGTTCCAGTACGTCGAGCCGTAGAGCAGGACCGGCGTCCGTCGCGTCAGCTTCCCGGTCTGCTGCAGGGTCAAGATCTCGGCCAGCTCGTCCAGCGTGCCGAACCCGCCAGGAAAGACCACGAGCGCGCGTGCCAGGTGTGCGAACCACAGCTTGCGCATGAAGAAGTAGTGGAACTCGAAGCAGAGCTCTCGCGTGATGTAGGGATTGGGCCGCTGCTCGCGCGGCAACCCGATGTTGAGCCCGATGGTCCTTCCTCCCGCCTCGGACGCGCCCCGGTTGGCGGCCTCCATGATGCCGCCGCCTCCGCCGGAGCAGACGATGTACCGGTGGGCGCCCGACGGGAGGCTCTTCGACCACGCGGTGACGAGACGCGCGAGCGCTCGCGCTTCCTCGTAGTAGTGGCCGAGCGGACCATCGGGCGAGAGCCTCGCGGAGCCGAAGAAGACGACGGTGTCGTGGATGCGCTCCCGGCGGAATACCTCGAGCGGAGCGAGGTACTCGGCCAGGATGCGCAGCGGCCGCGCCCCGTCGCTGTCCAGGAACTCCCGGTTCTGGTACGCGAGCGAAGCGTGGGGTTTCGGGGTGCGGTTCATGTGCCCTCGCGAGCTCGGACGAAGTCGATGAAGCCGTGCTCGACATCCGTGTGCACGAGCTCCACACGGAGCCGGTCGCCCACGTCGAGACGCTCGAAGCCGCGCACCACCTTGCCTTCCACGGGTGGCCGGGAGATGCGGACCCACGTCCCCTTCTCCGACGCGCCGGTCACGATCGCATCGAACCGCTCGCCGATCCGCGGCGCGAGGAGCAGCGCGGCCGCGGACTTCAGCACCTGCCGCTCCACCTTGGCCGCGTTCCCCTCCTGCTCGGTGCAATGCCGGGCCAGCGCGGCGAGCTCGTCGTTTCCATAGGGTGGCGCGCGTCCGGCCAGCGCCGCCTTGAGCATGCGCTGCGTGACGAGATCGGGAAAACGCCGGTTCGGCGCGGTGGAGTGCGTGTAGTCCTGCACTGCGAGGCCGAAATGTCCCGTCGCCTGCTCACCGGGAAGCTCCAGCGCATACTCTCCCGAGCCCAGGAGCTTGATGACCGAGAGCGAGAGGTCGGCGAAGCGGGCGGGATCGCTCCGGCGACGCTTCGTGAGGAAGCCCTCGAGCGCGAGGGCGCTCGGCTCCGGGGGCAGGTGCTCGCCCACGGCGGCCGCCAGGTCGACGATCCGCGCCCAGCGCTCGGGCGAGCGCAGCACGCGGCGGAACGAGGGGAACCCCTTGCGTTCGAGATACCTCGCGGTCACGCCGTTCGCCGCGATCATGAAGTCCTCGATCAGCGCCTTGGCTCGATTCTTCTCGTCCGGCCGCAGAGCGGTCAGCACACCGTCCTCGAACACGGGGCGGGCCTCGATCGTCTCGAGGTCGAGCGCGCCGTGCTGGGTTCGCAGGCGCTTCATCCGCTGCGCGACCTGATCCTGGATGCGCAGCTGCTCGTCGAGCCCCGGCACCGCCGAGACGACGGGCGGTGGGGGCGCCGCGCCGTCGAGCCAGGCCGCCACGCCGTCGTACGCGAGCTTCGCGTGGTTCAGGACGACCGCCCGGTAGACGTCGGAGTACGTCACCGCGCCGTCGCCGCCGACGGTCATCTCGATGGCGATCGCGAGGCGCTCCTGGTCTTCGCCGAGGGAGGTGAGATCGGTCGAGAGCTTCTCGGGGAGCATCGGGAAGATCTCGGCGGCCGTGTAGACCGAGGTGGTGTTGACCCGCGCGTGCCCATCGATCGCGGAACCGTTCCGGACCGTGGAGTCGACGTCGGCGATCGCGACCAGGATCTTCACCGCGCCGCTCGCGGCCGGGACCGCGACGGAGAGCTGGTCGAGATCGCGGGAGTCGTCATTGTCGATCGACGCCCACGGCAGGCCGCGGAGATCGCGGATCGAAGGGCTCACCTCCGTCGCGGCCCGCGTGATCGCGCTCATCTCTGCCAGCGCTGCGGGTGAGAACTCCGGCAGCAGCCCACGCTGGATCATCGCTCGCCGTGCGATGTCCCTCAGCTCCTCCTTGCTCGCCAGGGCAGGACGGTTCATCGCCCAATGATAAGGGCCACGCCAGCCCGTCGAACGAGACCATCCTTCTCCCCGACGGGGGGTGCGCCTGAACGCTCGCTACGCGAGTTGCTCACGGTGAAGGACGCGAAGGTCCAGCGCGTCCTCCATGCCCGCTCGATTCCGAGCTGCGACGCGACGATCAGGGGCTAGTCCACCGGATGCGGCGGCGGCTCGATCCGCTCCAGCTCTCGAGCCCCGTCCGGCGCGCTCGCGCGGTGCATGCAGTCGATCACGTCCTCGTCGGAGACCTGCTCGAACCGCTCGTACCACTGACCCACGGCGAAGAAGACCTCCGGCAGCTCGACCGCGACGATGGCGTCGAACTCCGAGCGGAGCTCCGGCTGCGACGCCGCGGCGATCACCGGCGCCGCGAGCACGACGCGGGCCGCCCCGCGCTGCCTCGCCGCACGCCCGGCGGCGAGCGCCGTCGCGCCGGTCGCGACGCCGTCGTCGACGACGATGGCCGTTCTTCCCGTGAGGTCGCGCAGCGGCCGGCCGCCTCGATAGGCCTGGATCCGGCGGGCGATCTCGGCGCCCTCGCGGACCCCGACCGCCTCCACCCAGGCGTCGCCGACGCCCACGTCGCGCAGGGCCTCGTGGCTCACGTAAACCGCGCCGCCCTCGGCGATCGCGCCGAGCGCGAAGTCCGGCGACCCCGGCGCGCCGAGCTTGCGAACGACGATGACGTCGAGCTCCGCGTCGAGGAGACGCGCCACCTCCACGGCGACGGGGACGCCACCTCGCGTGAGACCGAGCACGATCGGCCGCTCCGCCCGGAACGGCTCCAGCTTCCCGGCGAGGAGACGGCCCGCCTGCGTCCTGTCGTGGAACATCGCTCTACCCCGCTCGCGAAGCGCCACCGCCGGGCTCCGTCACCCGGGCAACATGGGCCGGGGCCGCTTGCTCGGCGCGATCATCGCCCCGGGCATTCACGTCCGTCCATCGGGCCTTCCGGAGAGCGCCGTTCGCGCGAACCCGGAACGACGGGCGAGCGGCCGAGCGGCGCGAGCGCGCCGGAGCCACGCACGCCCCCAACCGGCGAATCCGGAGGACCGGAAACTCGCGAGCGCGCGGAGGTCTACGCTCTCGATCCCGGAGGTGGAGCGATGAAGGTGAAGGTGCAGGAGCTGATGACGCGGGCGGTCTGGACGTGCCGCGCCGACGACCCGATGTCGGTCGCCGCGAGGGTGATGTGGGAGCACGACATCGGCGCGGTGCCCGTGCTCGGCGCGGACGAGAAGATCGTCGGGATCGTGACCGACCGGGACCTGTGCATGAGCGCGTACTTCACGGGCGAGCCGCTCGCGGCCATCCCGGTCGAGCACGCCATGTCGAAGGTGGTGTTCACGATCGAGCCGGCGCACACGGTGGGTGAGGCCGAGCAGCTGATGCGGTCGAAACGGGTCCGGAGGCTGCCGGTCGTCGACGCGGGCAAGCTCGTCGGGATGATCACCCTCGGCGATCTCGCGCGGGCGGCGCACACCCACAAGGCGGTGGCAGCGAGCGACGTGAACGCAGCCTTCGCCGCGGTCGTCGAGCCGAGGCGCGCGCCGGAGGCGGCAGCGGCGTGAGCCGGGCAGGGAACGTCCGGTGGGGGGCTCCATGCGAGTCGGCGAGATCATGACGCGTGAGGTGAAGACGGCCGCTCCGACCGAGTCGGCCGAGGACGCGTACCGGCGCATGCGCCTGCATCGCATCCGTCACCTGGTCGTGATGGAGGGCAAGCACGTGATCGGCATCCTGTCCGAGCGGGATCTCGGCGGAAGCCGCGGGACGACGTTGCGCACCGGCCGCACGGTCGGCGACCTGATGGCGCGCGACGTCGCGACCGCGAAGGCGGAGACGACCATCCGCCAGGCCGCGAACATGCTTCGTGGCAGGACCATCGGCTGCCTCCCGGTGATGGAGGACTCGAAGCTCGTCGGCATCGTGACGGTGACCGATCTCCTCGAGCTCGTCGGGGAGGTGATCCGCAAGGCATCGACCGACGCGAGGTGGAAGCCGGTCCGGCGGATGGGGCGGTGGCCCCGGAACGCCGAACCGGGGCGCGCCCGGTCGTGACGAGGGGGTGATTCGAACGCTCCTGGACATCCGAAACATCCACGTACTCTCCGGAGACGGCCAGGCGGCCGAGTTGCAGCGCGTTCACTGCCCGGCTCACGACCGGACGGTGGCGCTCGAGCAGTGCCTCGCCTGCGCCGAGAGCGGGGGAGTCACGCACGACGCGGTGACGCACCTCGAGTACGCGTCGTGCCGTCAGGTCGGGGCCGGCGCAGAGGCCCGCCGGGAGGAGGCCCGCAAGGCGGCGGAGCGCGCGCCGGTGTCGGCCGTCATGACGAGGGACGTGTTCGCGGTGCGTCCGGACCTCGGGCTCGAGGCCGTGACGGAGCTGCTGCTCGAACGGGGCTTCGGGGGCGCGCCGGTGGTCGACGGGGAAGGGCGCCCGATCGGCGTCGTCTCGAGGACGGACGTGCTCGATCACCGGTTCGACGCCGGGGACACGGGCGAGGCGATGGCCGCCGGCGCCCGGGTCAGCCGAGGTCACTACCGCGTCGAGCTGGGGCGGGGCGTTCATGCGGAGCCGCCGCCGGACGGCTCCGTGGCGGACGTCATGACGCGCTCGCCGTTGACCGTGCCCGAGAGCGCCCCCGTCGCGGAGGCGGCCACGCTCATGGCGGAGCGCGGGATCCACCGCGCGCTCGTGGTCGCGAACGACGGCAGGCTGTCTGGCATCATCACGACGAGCGACATCGTGCGCTGGGTCGCCGAACGCGGTCGCCAGCGGCATCCCCGGGCGTGAGCGACGGCGAGGCCTGCTCACGGCGCTCCCGCTTCACCGGACCGACGCAGGATCGAGCCGCCGCAGCCCGAGGCGGCTCGCCGCGTCGCGCGCCTCGTGCAGCTCCGCGGCCGTCGGGCGCCGGGCGAGCGTCTCGTGCTCGAACGCTCTGAAGCACGGCCGGTACTGGCCCATCAGGTTCACATGGGTGTCGGGCGAGAGCTCCTCCGCGACGAACCTCAGGACCTCCTCGGTGCCGGACAGGCCGCCCGGGAGGACCAGGTGCCGCACGAGCAGCCCGCGCCGCGCGATCCCGTCCGGATCGACGACGAGCTCGCCGACCTGGCGGTGCATCTCGCGAACGGCGGCGCGGCTCACGGCCACGTAGTCGCGCACGTGCGAGTAGCGGCGGGCCAGGTCAGGGTCCGCATACTTCATGTCCGGCATGTAGATGTCGATCACGCCATCGAGGAGCGCGAGCGCCTCGGGGCTGTCGTAGCCGCCCGAGTTGTACACGAGCGGGAGGCGAAGGCCTTCGCACGCGGCGATCGGCAGCGCCGCGAGCACCTGCGCGACGACGTGGCTCGGGGACACGAGGTTCACGTTGTGGCAACCCACGCGCTGGAGCGAAAGCATCATGCCGGCGAGCTCCTCCGGCTCGACCTCGCGCCCCTCGCCTGCCCAGGACAGCTGCCAGTTCTGGCAGTACACGCAACGCAGGTTGCACCAGGAGAAGAAGATCGTGCCGGACCCCGCCCAGCCCGTGAGGCACGCTTCCTCGCCGAAGTGCGGGAAGGCAGCGTCGACGCGTGCCCGCTCGCCAGTGCGGCAGACGGCGCCGCGGGCGGACTCTTTCCGGTTCACGCGGCAATGGCGACCGCAGAGATCGCACGACTCGAGGTGGCGCGAGGCGATTCGAGCGCGCTCGTCGAGCTCGCCCGATGCGAGCAACCGCACGTATGCGGGTTCGCGCGCGCGGGTGTCGACCGGAACTCCCCTCATCGCCGCCATTCTCGCCCCTCGCACGGGCGAGCCGGCGGATCCGTCGCTACGGTCAAGAGGGTATGGCGGTTGGTCCAGGAAGTGTCGCGCAGCGAGCCGCGCGCATCATCGCGGTCGCGCCGGTCGGGCGCGCAGCCCCTGCCGTCGTCAGGCATCTGCACTCCGTCCTCGAGGATACCTTCGGTCGAGAGGTCATCGACGCGCCTGGCCTGCCGCTCGCTCTTCGTGCCTACCGGCCCGCCCGTGGCCAATGGCTCGCGACCGACCTCCTCGACGCGCTCGCCCCGACGCGAGCGGCCCGCTGCGAGAGGATCCTCGGGGTCGCGGAGGTGGATCTCTTCGTCCCCGACCTGAACTTCGTCTTCGGCGTAGCCGACGCCGCGCTGGGCGCGGCGCTCTTCTCGCTCGCGCGGCTGGTGGCGCCCCGGGATCCGCAGCGCACCCTTCGACGCGCGGCCACCGAGGCCGTCCACGAGCTCGGTCACACGTACGGGCTCGGTCACTGCAAGGACCCGCGCTGCGCGATGTGGTTCTCGAACACGCTCGCCGAGACCGATCGCAAGGGTGCGCGCCTCTGCGCGCGAGACGCGGCCGCGTTGCGCCGGGCCACGGCGTTGAACGACGCGGATTAGCCTGCGGCTGGGAGTCCCGATGACAGCGCTCGGGCGGCCGTGCCATCCTCCTGGCATGCGTCGCGTGGCCACCCGCGCAACCTGCATCGCCCAGGGCACGCACGAGGGCACGGCGTGGGCCTGCACGCGTCCCGCGGCGAGCGGCGGGCTCTGCGAGGGCCACCGCAAGGCGCGCCAGCGCGGACGGCCCATGATGCCGCTGCGGGAACGCCCGCACGGTGCGGCCGTGGAGCTCGTGATCCGGCTCACCGAGGAGGACCGCGCGCAGCTCGGGGCGAACCCGGGCGAGCGGGCCGGCGCGATCGTTCGCGCGGTGCTGGCAGAGCAGCGGCGAAAGCGGCTGCCGGGTGCGCCCGCGCAGCTGCGGCTCGGGCTGCAGCCGCGCCGGCGGGGGGCACGCCGGTAGAATTCTCCCGGGGAGTCGCCGCTCCCAGGCGGGCTCGACGATCCATCCGTGGAAACGGGCGCGGGGAGCCGGATCAGGGCTCCCCGCTGCTTCGACGGTCGTGGCCGGTCGCCGCTTCAGGTCAGGAAGAGCTCCCGGGCGAGCGCGTCCCAGCGGTCGCCGGCGAGCGCGCGGGCGATGCCGTGGACCGGGGTGCCGCCGTCCTGCAGCACCTGCCCGAGCTCGGGGTTCATCCTCTGCGCGAGCGCCTCGCCCGCCTCCTCGAGCATCCGGAGCGCCGGACGGTCGGTGTGGAGCTGGCGGAAGTTCGCGGCGAGTCGTGGCGCCTCGACCTTGAAGAGCCAGCCCGCGCCGTACGGGTCCTCGAGCGCGCCGTGATTCGCGGCGGGGTTCACCGCGACGACCGTGCCGTCCACCGGCGAGAGCATCGGGACGTCCCGACCCTCGTCGCGCAGCGCGATGGCGGGCTCGCCCTGGAGGACCTTCGCGCCGAGCGCGGGAAGCGCGACCGCGGCGGGCCCGACGAGCTTGTGGGCGAAGTCGTCGATGCCGACCGAGACGAGGCCGTCCGACTCGAGGCGCGCCCAGGTGTGGCCGGGGTGGAGGTGGACGCCCGGCGGGACGTGGAACCAGCCCGCGCCGGCGGAGCGCGGCAGCGCGACGGCGCCGGCAGGCTTGAAGTGAGCGGCCGCGGCGGCGAGCTCGGGGCGCGCGGGCACCGCGGCGCGCACCGCCAGGATCGGCTCGCCGCGCCCGCCCTGCACGTACCGCCAGAACGGGATGAAGAGGAGCAGGTAGCTGATGGCGAGGCAGTACTCCATCAGCTTCGCCGGGTAGATCGAGAGGAACTCGTGGGGCATGGCGACCTCCTCGTCTTCTGCGTGTCCGGCTCGAGGCTCCGGAAGCTACGAGTTCGCCGCGACGAGCTCGAGGGTCTTGAGGACGACGATGCCGATCAGGGCCAGCGCGAAGGCGAACATCATGGCGTGCTCCCTTTTCGTTGCTGCTCCGGGTGTTCCTGCTGCTCCGCTTCGCTCGCTTCCTGGTTCCCATGCATCGCAAGCGACGGGCCAGCCGGGCAGCGAAGGCGCCCCACGCGGATCGCGGCTTGGTTCCGCAGGGTTGGGAGGAGCGTGCGTTCTGGCGCACGGTGAAGCGCGCCGGTTTCGAGCGAGTCCGTTGAAGAAGATCGCAACGGATGCTGAGTTCCGCGACGCCGTGTGGCGGGGGCGTGCGCTCGACGCGACGAGTGATCCACGTGGACCATTCGTGCCGCGCGAGAACTCACGAATTGCGCGACGAGGAACGCGGGTCGACTGCTAGTGGCACTGCAGGACGAGCCAGGTTCGGTCGAACCGGCGCTCGCGCACGTCCTCGTCCCTCGCGAGCAGGTAGAGGCGGCCCGCGTCGCCCCACTCGAAGCGGGCCAGCGGATCCGAGTCGAGCTGGAGTAGCAGGCGCCATGCCTCCGGACGGAGCGCGCCCGCGCTCCGCCGGGCCGCGTCGACCTGCGCCGGAGAGCCGGTTGGAAAGCCGGACGCCGTGAGCGCCGCCTCCTCGCGGGCGTCGGACTGGATCCAGCCGGCGAAGCCACGGACGCGGTGGTCCGGTTCGGCGGAGAGCGCGAGGGCGTGAGCGATGTAGGCCTCATCGGCGCCGTCGCCGGCGAACGCGGGCCCGGGCAGCTCCTCGGCCATCGGCAGCACGCGGACCGGAACGGGCGCGAGCCTCCGGGTCGGGAAGACAGTGGCGCCCTCCGGCGCTGTGCGGGGCGGAGCGCCCGCAGGGACGTGGAGCACCGCGAAGCGCTCGCGGTCGGCGGGCTCGAAGCCCCAGGGCATCGCGTCGACGTCGTAGAAGAGGAGGACGAGGCCGTCGGAAGGGAGTCCGGCCGCTGCCTCGGGCGCGCGCGCGTGGAGGGCTGCGAGGTCGAGCTCGGCGAGGAAGGACAGCGGTCGGTCCGGCCCCGCGGGCCAGGGCACGTCGGAGGGAAGGTGCGGGGCGCCGCCGAGCTGGGTCGACGCGGGCCCGGCCCCCGGCCCCGCGTCGTGCCCGAGGCTCTCGAGCGGCTCGAGCCGCGCCGCGGGCGCGAGCAGCGCTTCGAGGCGAGCGCGGTGCGCCTCGAGCAGGGCCGGGAGCGGCGCGCTCGTGCCCGCGAGCGGCGGCCCTGGCGGCGGCGTTGGCGTCGGCAGGGGCGCCCTGGCCCTGAGACGGTCCCGCCGCGTCATCCACCAGATGAGAACGCGCGCGAGCACGAACACGGCGAGGAGGACCGAAAGGGCGGCGCGGAGGACATCCCGGAGCACGCCCACAGCATGCCCCACTCGCTCCTGCCGGCGCCGCTACTTTCCCGCGGGCCCTTCCCAGGTGCGCTCGTCTGATCGGTGGCGGCGCGCCGAACATGCAGCGTGACCGTCGGCAGCGCTTCCGCTGCGTCCAATCACGGTGGTCGCCGCATCGCCTTCGAGACCTCGCGATCGAAGGCTCCGGCAAACTCCCGCGTCTCCTTGGGTCCAAATCCGCTCGGGCCGCCCGTCACGACCCCGCCCTCGCGCAGCTCGTGATGGAAATTCCGCACCGCGAGCGCCTCGCCGACGTTCTCCTCGGTGTAGACGGTGCCCCTCAGGTCGAGCACCACGACACCGCAGGCGACGAGGGCAGCGGCCAGCGGGATGTCGGCCGTGATGGCGAGGTCGCCGGCCTTTGCCGACTTCGCGATGTATCCATCCGCGACGTCGAGGCCCATCGCCACTCGAACGGTCGAGACGTACCGTGAGGGCGGTAACCGGATGTTCTTGTTGGCCACGAAGACCGTAGCGACGGCCAGGCGCTCCGCCGCCCGGATGACGATCTCCTTCACCGCCGCAGGACAGGCATCGGCATCCACGAAGATCTTCACGGGAACCACGGTACGTGAGTCTGGAGGAGCCGGCTACCTGCCCGCGTCTTCTCGAGCCTTCGAGTGGACGCCAGCCGCCGCTGGGCAACGTCCAGCTCGAGTCGTGCACGAGAGCGCGAGCAAAGAGCGCCGCCTCCAACGCACAGGGCCCGACCGCGTGAGCGACCGGGCCCCGTTCCGCGTCGAGTGAGGCGCGGGCCTACTCGCTGGCCGCCGCGCGTCGCCGGTCGGCGATCTCGCGCTCGAGCGCGTCGAGCCGCGCGTCGACCTCGCTCCCCGCTCCGCCTTCGCTACCGGCGCGCCCGGTGAAGTGCGCCTCGCCGAGAGGCAAGCCCGGGCTCATCGTGGCCGCGAGCTCCGTGGCGGGGCCGCCGAGCATCCGGACGCCGACGGAGGCGAGGGAGCGCGCGGCGAGGACGAACCCGACGAGCGGGAGGAAGACGAGGAAGGTCGCGCCGAGGATGGGCGTGAGCACCAGCGCCATGGCCGCCGGGACGCGCAGCCAGCGTCCGGGGGCGTTCGGGAGGCGCGCGCCGTCGTGGGCCACTGCGTCGATGGTCCAGCGCGAGGGGTTGAAGTAGAAGCCGCCGTTCACCGTTGCGCCGCTCTCGTAGGTCGTCATGTCGTGCTCCTTCCTGATTCCACTCTCGCCCTTCGGCGCGAATGCCACCATGCGGAGCGATCCGGGGTCGCGCGGGAAAGATCCCGCAGGAAACGTCAGGTGGACGCCCGAGTGGCAGGGTGTCGCAGCCTGGCAGTGTGGGTGGCGTCGAGGATCGACCCGTGAAAACGCGCGCGGGGAGCCGGTTCAGGGCTCCCCGCCGCTTCGACGGTCGTGGCCGGGTCGCCGCTTCAGGTCAGGAAGAGCTCCCGGGCGAGCGCGTCCCAGCGGTCGCCGGCGAGCGCGCGGGCGATGCCGTGGACCGGGGTGCCGCCGTCCTGCAGCACCTGCCCGAGCTCAGGGTTCATCCTCTGCGCGAGCGCCTCGCCCGCGTCCTCGAGCATCCGGAGCGCCGGACGGTCGGCGTGGAGCTGGCGGAAGTTCGCGGCGAGTCGTGGCGCCTCGACCTTGAAGAGCCAGCCTGCGCCGTACGGATCCTCGAGCGCGGCGGGATTCGCGGCGGGGTTCACCGCGACCACGGTGCCGTCCACCGGCGAGAGCATGGGGACGTCGCGGCCGCCATCGCGCAAGGCGATGGCGGGCTCGCCCTGGAGGACCTTCGCGCCGAGCGCGGGGAGCGCGACCGCGGCGGGCCCGACGAGCTTGTGGGCGAAGTCGTCGATGCCGACCGAGACGAGGCCGTCCGCGTCGAGGCGCGCCCAGGTGTGGCCGGGGTGGAGGTGGACGCCCGGCGGGACGTGGAACCAGCCCGCGCCGGCGGAGCGCGGCAGCGCGACGGCGCCGGCGGGCTTGAAGTGAGCGGCCGCGGCGGCGAGCTCGGGCCGCCCCGGCACCGCCGTACGCAGGGCGAGGATGGGCTCGCTGCGCCCGCCCTGCACGTACCGCCAGAACGGGATGAAGAGGAGCAGGTAGCTGATGGCGAGGCAGTACTCCATCAGCTTCGCCGGGTAGATGGAGAGGAACTCGTGGGGCATGGCGTACTCCTCGTCTTCCGCTGTCCGGCTCGAGGCGCCGGGAGCTACGCGTTCGCCGCGACTTCGAGGGTCTTGAGGACGACGATGCCGATCAGGGCCAGCGCGAAGGCGAACATCATGGCGTGCTCCTTTTCGTTGCTGCTCCGGGTGTTCCTGCTGCTCTGCTTCGCTCGCTACCTGGTTCCCATGCATCGCAAGCGATGGGCCAGCCGAGCAGGGCAGGGCGCGCCGCACGGATCCGGCTTGGTTTCGCAGAGTTACGAGGAGCGCGCGGTGTGGCGCACGGTGGAGCGCGCCGGCTCCGCTGAAGAGGATCGCAACGGATGCTGAGTTCCGCGACGGCGGGCGTGGCGTCTCGGACGAGTGCCCGTCAGGTCGAGGTCGGACGCGGTCTCGTGCGGTTCTGTGCGCTGCCCACAGCCTTCGGGCGCCCCGACCTCACCCCGGAAGCTCGACCCAGCGTCCGGTCCGGGAGCTCTCCAGGAGAGCGTTGCAAAGGAGCATCTCCCGGTGCCCATCCGCGAAGGTCGGGAAATCCCGGGGAGCAGCGAAGTCGCCCCCAGCGACGTACGCGTACACGCTCGAGAACAGCTGGCGAAACGTGTCGGGGTAGCCTTCCTGGTGTCCTCCGGGGTACGCGGTCCGCGCCCGCGCCGCGGCGGAGAGGAGGGACGGGTCCTTCTCCAGGATCTCGTTCGGCCGCTCGCGGTGCCCGAGCCAGAGGTGGTTCGGCTCCTCGGAGCTCCAGGCCAGTGAGCCCGTTCCCCCGTCCACCTGGAAGGAGAGCGCGTTCTTCCGTCCGGCGCTCACCTGGGAGACGACCACCGAGCCGAGGGCCCCGTTCTCGAGGCGGAGCAGGATGGCCGCCTGGTCCTCGGTCGACACGGCGACGTTCTCGCGCTCGACGGGAGCTGCGCCCCCGGAGAAGGTCAGCACCTCGCCCCTGGGCCGGCGCCGCGTCGGGTGGACCGTGGAGAAGTCGGCGAGCACGCGAGACACCTTCGATCCGGTCGTCCAGGAAACCAGGTCCAGCCAGTGCGTCCCGATGTCCGCCACCACCCGCAGGGCGCCGCCCTGCGCTGGATCCAGCCGCCAGTTCCAGTCGGTGTCGTGGAGGAGCCAGTCCTGCAAGTACGAGCCGTGGACGGCGTGGACCTTCCCGAGCGCGCCTGCGCGGATGCGTTCGCGCGCCTCGCAGACCAAGGGATAGAAGCGGAGGTTGTACGCCACCGCCGCCACGACGCCCGCCTTCTTCTCCAGCTCGACGAGCTCGGCCGATTCCGAGCTCGTGAGCGCGAGCGGCTTCTCGCAGACGACGTGGCGCCCCGCCGCCATCACCTCGCGCGCGAACGGGGCGTGGAGCGCGTTGGGGACGGCCAGGTGGTACACGTCCGCCCCCGACGCATCGAGCGCGGCCCCAAGGGAGCCATAGGCGCGCGGGATGCCGAGCTCCGCCGCGCTCCTCTGCGCCCGCTCCTCGTCGGCGCCCACGAGGGCGCGCACCTCGACGCCGTTCCGGCGCAGCGCCTCGACGTGCGCCGGTCCGACGAAACCGGCGCCGACGATGCACGCGGTCGGGCTGGCTCCTGGGCGCATACGAGCCTCCTGTCGCCTAGAACACCGCCTCCGGCACGTAGTAGCTCTTGGCGTTGGCGCGGGTGATGAGCTCGCTCCCCAGGATGATCCGGAGCGGGAGCTTCTTCTGGTAGAAGCCCTCGAACACGCGCTGGCGCAGGCCGACGACGGCGAGCGAGACGCCCGAGGCGACGACGTCCGGCGGGTAGGTGGCGTCGGCGCGGACCAGGGGGTCGCCGTCCATGATGCGCTTCACGATCTCCTTCTTCGCGGCGCCGCCGAACATGATCTTGATGTCCTTGCGGCCGGACTCCTTGTACGCCTGGAGCGCGCCCTCCAGCATGTCGTCGTCCGCCGTGTACACCGCGTCGATCGACTTGTACTTGGCCAGGTAGTTCTCCATCACCGCGAGCGCCTTCTCCTTGTTCCAGTACCCGGGCTGCGAGTCGAGGATCTTGATGCCGGGGTACCTGGCGGCGATCTGCTTGGCGGTCCTGGTGCGCAGGTCGCTGATCACACTCGGGACCCCTTCGATGAGGACGACGTTGCCCTTGTAGTTCAGCTCCTTGCAGATCCACTCCATCGCCTGGCGCGCGTAGGACTCGTCGTCGTTGGAGAGGTAGACGTCGTACACGGGCTTGGTGACGCCGCGATCCAGCACGACGACGTAGACGCCCTTCTTGAAGGCCTTCTCGACCACCGGCGTGAGCGGGGCGGACTCGAAGGGGAAGACCACGAGCCCGTCGACGCCCTGGACCAGCATGTCCTCGATGTCCGCGACCTGCTTGGTCACGTCGCCCGAGGTCTTGAAGACGAAGTCGACGTTCGGATCCTTCTTCCTCCAGTCATCCATCGCCTTCTTCGCCCACCAGTTGGAGCCGCCCATCCAGCCGTGGTCGGCCGTGGGCATGGTGACGCCGATCTTGATCTTCTTCGTCGTGGCGTCCTGGGCGGACGCCCGGCTCCCCGTCACCGCGAGCAACGCGATGCACAACGCCATCAGCAGCTTCTTCATCGTGGCCTCCATGGTGGCGCCGCCCCGATCGGCCGGCGCCTTTGTTGTCGCGACGCCTTCTAGCTCGACGCGCCCGCTCCCTATTGCCGCTGCCGCTGTATGAACACCGCCCCGATGATCACGAGGCCCTTCACCGTCCCCTGCAGGTACGGAGAGATCCCCACCATGTTGAGCATGTTGTTGATGACACCGAGGGTGATGGCGCCGACGACCGTCCCCCACACCGTGCCCCGCCCGCCGGCCATGGAGGTGCCGCCGATGATGACGGCGGCGATCGCGTCCAGCTCGTAGTTGATGCCGACCGTGGAGGAGCCGACCGAGTTGAAGCGCATCGCGATCAGCACCGCCGAGACGCCGACCATGAGGCCGACGAGCGCGTAGGCCAAAAGGCGCGTCGTGTCGACGTCGATGGCCGAGTAGCGCGCGACCCGCGCGTTCGATCCCACGGCGCGCACGTAGCGCCCGTACCGGGTCCGGGTGAAGACGAAGGAGAGCGCGCCGGCGAGGCCGATCAGGATGAAGGCGGGGAGCGGCACGCCCAGCGGCGCGGACGATCCCAGCTCGCCGAAGACCATGGACTCCGATCGGAACTCGCCCGCGTTCCCCATGTACAGGGAGAGGGAGCGGAAGAGGGCCATGGTGCCCAGCGTGACGATGAACGGCGCGATGCGGCCCTTCGTCACGAGGACCCCGTTCGCGAGGCCGCAGGCGACCCCGACCAGGACGGCGCAGACCACCGCCGCCGCGACCGCGACCCACTCCGGGAGCCCCGCGTTCACCGAGGCGTTGAGCGTGATGACGGCCAGGGAGCCGACGAAGGCGGCCATGGACCCCACGGAGAGGTCGATGCCGCCCGACACGATGACGAACGTCATCCCGAGCGCGATGATCCCCGTGTACGAGACCTGCCTGACGATGTTGAGCAGGTTCTGCGGCTGCAGGAAGAACGGGCTCAGGATCGCGGAGAGGATGCTGAGGATCGCGAGCGCGGCGAAGGCCGCGTAGCGTTCCTTCTCGATGCGGCGGAATCCCTGGAGGACGGCGTTCACGCGCTCGCACCCGTCTCGATCCCGGTGGCCAGGTACATGATCTCGTGCTCTCGCACCGCGGCGCCCTCGAGCTCGCCGGCGATGTGCCCCTCGCGCATGACGATGACTCGGTCGCACATGCCGAGGATCTCCTCGAGCTCGCTGGAGATGAGCAGGACGGCGGTTCCCTTCGCCGCGAGCTCGGACAGGAACCGGTAGATCTCCTGCTTCGCGGCCACGTCGACCCCGCGGGTGGGCTCGTCGACGATCAGCACGCGCGGCCGGGGATCGAGCGCCTTCGCCAGCGACACCTTCTGCTGGTTCCCGCCGGACAGCGACTCGAGCGGCGCATCCAGGTCGGGTGCCTTGATGCGGAACCGCTCGCGCCAGGTCCGCGCCTGCTCGTGCTCCTTCTCCCGGTCGATGACCCCGGGGAAGCTGCAGTAGTCCCGGATGGACACGAGGGTGACGTTCTCGGCGATGCCGAAGCCCGCCAGCACGCCCGATCCCTGCCGGTCCTCCGACAGGTATCCCAGGCCGTTCCGGACCGCCTGCTCGGAGCGCCTCGCCCTGGCGTCCGCCCCGCCGACGCGCACGCTCCCCGAGGACGGGCGCAGCCCCATGAGCGCCTCGGCGGTCTGGGTCCGTCCGGCGCCGACGAGCCCCGCGAGGCCCAGGATCTCGCCCTCTCTCACCGTGAAGGAGACGTCCGTGAAGGCCCCGGGCGAGGTCAGGCCGCGGACCTCCAGCACCGGCCCGCCCTCGACCTTCCGCTTCGGCGGGTAGATCTCCCGGAGCTCCCGCCCGACCATGCGGCGCGCCATCTCGGCCGGCCCGATCTCCGAGATGGGCGCCTCGTGCACGAGCTGCCCGTCCCTGAGGATGAGGACCCGATCGCAGATCGTCATGACCTCCGCGAGCTTGTGCGAGACGTAGACCAGCGTCATCCCGCGCGTCTTCAGCGCCCGCATCAGCGTGAAGAGACGATCGATCTCACGCCGGGTGAGCATGGTCGTCGGCTCGTCCAGGATGAGGAGCCTGGCGTCGAACGCCAGGGCCTTGCACACCTCCACGAGCTGCTTCTGCGCGGCGCTCAGGCCGTCGATCCGGTCGGCGGGCGCCGCGCTCGCGCCGAGTTCGGAGAGGAGCTCCAGGGTGCGGGCGCGCATGCGCGTGCGATCGAGCGTGCGGCGACCCGTGAGCAGCTCGGCGCCGAGGAAGACGTTCTCCTCCACGCTCAGGTCCGCGGCCAGGTTGAACTCCTGGGGCACGAGGCTCACCCCGGCGCGCCGCGCGTCCGAGGGGGACCTGAACGAGACCGCGCGCCCCTCGAGCTCCAGCTTTCCGGAGGTCGGCTCGTGGATGCCGGCCAGGATCTTCACGAGGGTCGACTTCCCGGCCCCGTTCTCCCCGATGAGGCCGAGGATCTCGCCGCGGTGGATCTCCGCGTCGACGTCGCGGAGCACCGGGTGGCCGGCGAATTCCTTCCGCAGAGCTCGCATGCGAATGAGCGCGTTTTCCATGCGGAGTCCGGCCCCTCCCGCGCGGCCGAGCGCCCGGATCGGGCCGCCTCAGGAGCTCTTCATCGACGCATCGAAGGCGAGGGACGAGGGCGCGAAGTCCACCCTGCGGACGAACTGCAGGGCCTCGCGGGCTCCCGCCTCGCGATCCATGCCGGCGTCCTCCCACTCGACCGAGAGCGGCCCGGTGTACCCCGCGTCGTTCAGCTCGCGGATGATGGCGTCGAAGTCCACGTCGCCGTGGCCGAGGGACCGGAAGTTCCAGCCGCGCCGGCTGTCGCCGAAGGCGAGGTTCGAGCCCAGGATCCCCGCGCGCCCGTCGAGCGTCACCGCGGTGTCCTTCATGTGCACGTGGAAGATCCTCTTCCCGAAGTCGCGGGCGAAGAGGTGCGGCTTCACGCCCTGCCACTGCAGGTGGCTCGGGTCGAGGTTGAAGCCCAGGGTCGGCCGGTGCTCGAACGCCTCGAGCAGGCGCCGCGCCGTGTAGTAGTCGAACGCGATCTCGGTGGGGTGGACCTCGAGGGCGAAGCGCACCCCGCAGGCGTCGAACTCGTCGAGGATGGGCGTCCAGAGGCGGACGATCTCCCGGAAGGCGTCGTCGATCATCCGTTCCGGGGTGGGCGGGAACGAGTACCAGTATCCCCACACCGGCGAGCCCATGAAGCCGGTGACCACCTTGCAGCCCATCGCCCGGGCGGCGCGCGCCGTGTACTTCATCTCCTGGATGGCCCAGGCGCGGATCTTCTCGGGATGGCCCTTGCAGTCGGCCGGCGCGAAGGTGTCGAGGCGCGGATCCCACTGGTCGCCCACGCACTGCCCGGCGAGGTGCCCACCGAGCGCGAAGACGGACAGCCCGTGCTCGGCGAGCACGGCCTTCTTGCGCTGCACGTAGACGGGATCGGTGGCCGCCTTCTGCACGTCCAGGTGATCGCCCCAGCAGGCGATCTCCACCCCGTCGTACCCGAACGCTTTCACCTTCTGGCAGAGCGTCTCGAACGGAAGATCCGCCCACTGGCCCGTGAACAGCGTGACGGCCCGTGCCATATCGGTCCCCCAGGAAGAAGCAGGTCCCCGCGCTACCCCGGGCGAGCGCCTCACCTGCGGGGCAGCAAGCGGAGAGGTAGTCCCGAGGGCCAGGCGCCGCCAGGGGATCCGGGTGCCGATGTCGTCGCGCGGCCATCCGCCGCGCGGGGAGCCGTCAGGTCAGCTGGCGGGCGAGCGACGAGAGCGCGTTCGAGTTGACCGCCGCTGAAGAGGCGAGGATCGGCGCGCTCGTGAAGAAGGCGGTGGGCTGAGGACGGGGCTCTTCAGGAAGAACGCGAGGCCCTCCTCGCGCGTCCGCTAGGGCGGGTCGAGCTTCTTCTTGGGCGGCGCCTTCGAGGACTTCGCCGCCGGGCTCGAGGTGGCAGCCGCGGACTTCGAAGGGTCGGGCCAGGTGCTGACGTGCTCGACCACGAGCGAGGCGGACGGGACGACGACCTGCTTCCTGGAGGGATGCGCCACGAAGAGGACGCGCGCGAGCTTGCCGTCCTTGCCCAGGACGATCCCCTTGCCCCACTCCGGCGCGTGACGGCTCGTGACGTGGGCTCCGACGGGGATGTTCGGGAACGGCGGGCTGGGCGGGGCGGGCGGGTTCGCGTCGGTCACGCGAGGAACCTACACTGAAACGAGCAGGTCGAGGTGCTCGCAGGCATGGGCGCCGTGGTCAAGGCACGGACGGCTTCTCACCCGGCCGCTTGTTCCACCCGTGAAACGGCGAGTGGTCGCCCGCGTCCCACGCCTTGCGGAGTCCAGGGGTGCTCAGGTCCCAGTCGGGACGGATCTCGCTCGTCACGGCGCGCAGGTCGTGCCACAGGTCGATGACCGACGGGCGGCCCCAGAACCAGTAGCCGTTGTAGATGCGGTGGATCACGAGGCCCGGCTTGAGCACGAGCGTGTGCGGGATCATCGGATCGTGCTCCGGGTCGGTGTACTCCTGGATGTCGAGGTCCCTCTGGACTCTTCGGTCAGGGTCGGAGAGGAACGTCCACTGGGCGCCGACCGACGCACGGAACTCCTGGATCGTGTGGTGGTCGTCGGTGGAGATCGTCACGACCTGGGTGTATGCCACCGCGATCTTCGGATAGAACGCGGCGAGCTCCAGATGCTGCTGGTGTTCCTTAGGGCAGTAATGGCCGCGCGCCAGCGTGAGGATCAGCGGGTCGTCGCCCTGCAGCTCGCTGAGCCTGCGCGGCGTGCCGGTGTGATCGGGCAGCTCGTAGTCGGGAAAGACGCCTCCGGGCGCGATGTCCGAGCGCATGGTCCGCCTCTCCTACCGCTCGACGAGCTTCGTTGCCGCTCGAACCGGGAGACAATCGCCGACGCGCTCACGCCGGGGCTGAACGCTTGAGCAGCGCCGCGCGCCGGAGTATCGTTCGACGCCGTGAAGCTCGATGCGCTCGACGATCGGCAGCGCGAGGCCGCGGCGCACGGCGACGAGCCGCTGCTGATCGTCGCGGGCGCCGGGACCGGCAAGACCACCACGCTCGCGCACCGCGTGGCCCACCTCATCGACCGCGGGGTCCGGCCGGAGCGCATCCTGCTGGTCACCTTCGCCCGGCGCGCCGCGGCCGAGCTGCTGCGCCGGGTGGACGGGCTCCTGAACGGCGGGGCCAGGGGGCGGGCCGCCTCGGGGCGCGTGTGGGGCGGCACGTTCCACGCGGTCGCGACGCGGCTCCTGCGCCTCCACGGCGAGCACATCGGGCTCCACCCAGGCTTCACGATCCACGACCGCGCCGACTCGGAGGACCTGCTCGACGTCCTGCGCGCCGAGCTCGACCTCGCCCGAGGGGACCGGCGCTTCCCTCGCAAGGCGACGTGCGCGGACATCTACAGCCGGTGCGTGAACGCCCGGGAGCCGCTCGGGACCCTGCTCGATCGCGGCTTCCCCTGGTGCAAGGAGCACGAGGACGGGCTGAAGCTCCTGTTCCGGACGTACACCGACCGCAAGGCCGAGCAGAACGTGCTCGACTTCGACGACCTGCTCGTCTTCCTCGATGGCTTGCTCGCCGATCCGGCCGCGGGGCCGATCGTGCGCGGCCGCTTCGACGCGGTGCTGGTGGACGAGTACCAGGACACGAATGCGCTGCAGGCGGATCTGCTCGAGCGCCTGCGCCCGAGCGGGCGCGGGCTGACGGTCGTCGGCGACGACGCGCAGGCCATCTACTCGTTCCGCGCCGCGACGGTGCGCAACATCCTCGACTTCCCGCTGCGCTATCCCGGTGCGCGGTCGGTCGTCCTCACGCAGAGCTTCCGCAGCACGCCGACGCTGCTCGAGGCGACGAACAGGGTCATCGCGCAGGCGCGCGAGCGGCACGCCAAGGAGCTGTGGTCCGCGCGTCCGGGCGGGGAGCGGCCCGAGCTCGTCACCTGCCGCGACGAGGAGCAGCAGAGCGAGCTCGTCATCGAGCGCGTGCTCGCCCGGCGCGAGCAGGGGATGGACCTCCGGCGCCAGGCCGTGCTCTTCCGCGCGTCGCACCACAGCGCGCAGCTCGAGATCGAGCTCGGCCGGCGGGGGATCCCCTTCCGCAAGTACGGCGGGCTGCGATTCCTCGAGGCGGCCCACGTCCGCGATCTCCTCGCGTTCCTGCGCCTCCTGGAGAACCCGCGCGACCTCGTGGCCGGCACGCGCGTCCTCTCGCTCCTCCCCGGGATCGGGCCGCACATCGCTCGCGCGCTGCTCGACCCCGTGGTGGCCCACGGCGGGTTCGCGCCCTGGCGCGCCGCGCGCCCTCCGGCGGCCGCGGCGCCGCGCTGGCCCGCACTGGTCGCGATGTGCGAGGAGCTCTCGGCCCCGCACGGCCCTGCCCTGCCGGTGCAGGTGCACCGCGTCCGCGATTTCTACGCGCCGCTCTGCGAGGCGCGGTACGACCACGCCGACGCGCGCCTGCGCGACCTCGAGCAGCTGGAGCATGCCGCGGCCGCCTTCACGGATCGCTCGACCATGCTCGCGGAGTTGACGCTCGATCCCCCGCAGTCCACCCAGGAGCTCGCCGGACCCCCGTCGCTCGACGACGACTACCTCGTCCTCAGCACCATCCACTCGGCGAAGGGGCTCGAGTTCGACGCGACGTACGTCATCCACGCCGCCGACGGCAACATCCCTTCGGACCTGGCCACCGGCAGGCCCGAGGAGATCGACGAGGAGTTGCGCCTCTTCTACGTCGCGCTGTCGCGCGCGCGCGATCACCTCACGGTGCTCTTCCCGCTCCGCTGGTACGACCGGCCGGCGGGCGTGGGCGGCAAGCACAGCTACGCGCAGCTCACGCGGTTCCTCCCGCCGGCCGTGCGCGCCGCGTTCGACGAGCGCGCCGCCGCGCCCGAGGCGCTTCGGGCCGAAGCGCTCCCCACGGTGGAGTCGGGCGTGAGCGCGGAGATCCGGAAGCGGATGCACGATCTCTGGAGCTGAACGGGCGGTTGGACCCGCGCGCGGAACCGTGAGCCAGCCGCCGTGGGGCGAGCCGTGACGGGCAGCGGCCCGACAGACGAAACGCGCTGACAATCGCTCGTCAGGGCGGTCGCGGTCGACCGTTCGCCCGAGGTCCCCGAGCAGCGGGAGCGCCCCGCCCGGGGTTCCCCGGCACGCCCTCGACATCGTCCATCCGACGCAGGCCGACGCAGGCGACGGGATCTCGTCGTGGCGCGCGACGTCCCCTCGTCGATGGCGAGATCTCGCCGGATCCCCTCGGGAGCGCCCACCGCACGGAAGCCGCTGCAGGACAAGGGGATCGTCGCCGCCGCCGCCTTGGTACGCGCCGTGCGATGGGCGACGTCGGCGCTGGCGCCTGCGACGAGCGGCGGGGCGCCTGACGACAGGAGATCCACACGATGTCCTCGAAAGCGTTCTGCCCCGAGTACGACGCCCTCATCGCCGGCGTGAGCTCGAGACCTCCACGGGCGATCTCCGGAACGCGTCGCCTGGCCGCCGTTGCCCTGCTCCTCGCGCCGTTCCTGGCGGTGGCGGACGACCTCGAGCTCGAGGACGCGATCCGGCGGGCGTGGGCGGCGAACCCGGGGCTCTCCGCCGCCTCCCTCCAGGCGCAGGCGTCGAGCAAGCAGGCGAGCTCGGCCGAGGCGGGGCGCCTTCCGAGCCTGGCGCTCTCGGCGCGCGGCGTCGGCACCGGAGAGCCGGTCGCGGCGTTCGGGCTCAGGCTCGATCAGCAGCGCATCGCGGCGGAGGACCTCTCGCCCGACCGGCTCAACGCGCCGCCGTTCACCGGCGGTGTCGGGCTCGGCGCCACGCTGACGCAGCCGATCTACGCCGGGGGCCGGATCGAGGCCGGCATCCGGGCGGCCCGGGCCCAGGCGGACGCGGACGGGCGCACGCTGGAGCGGCGCCGGGACGAGCTGGCGCTGGCGGTGACCGAGGCGTACTTCGGCTCGCTCGCGGCGGCTCAGGGCGTCGCCTACGCGGACGACGTGCTCGCGCATGCCCGCGAGACCGAGCGCTTCGTCAGGGACCGGAACGCGAAGGGCGTCGCGCTCGATGCCGACGTCGCGCGGGCGGCGGCGTTCCGGGCCCAGGCCGAGGCGGACCGCGCCACGGCGGAGCAACGGCTCGCGTCCGCCCGATCCGCGCTGGCGCTCCTCAGCGGAGAGCCGGCGAGAAGCGCCGCGCTCGTGACGCCGATCGAGGTGGCGCCGGCGGGACCTGAATCCGGCGCCGCCCTCGAGGCCCGGCCCGACCTCCGCGCCGCCCGGTCGCGGGCCGAGGCGGCGCGAGAGATGGTCGGCGTGGAGCGCGGAAGCCTCCTCCCGCAGGTCTTCGCCCAGGCGTCGGTGGAGACCATGCGCTCGGCGATCGACCAGGGCGCGACGTGGTTCACCGGGATGATCGTCGCGCGGTGGCAGCTCGCGCTCGGCGACGTGCGCGCGACGCAGGCCGCGCGGCTGCGGGCCAGCGCGGCGGAGGAGGCGGCGCGCTGGCAGGAGCAGCAGGCGCGACGCGAGGTCGAGGAGGCGCAGCGCGCCGTCGAGGCCGCAGACGTGAGGATCCGCTCGGCGGCCGAGGCCGTCTCGGCCTCCGAGTCGGCCCGGACGCTGCGCGACAACCGCTACCGGGAAGGCCTCTTGCCGCTCACCGACGTCCTCGACGCCGACTCCGCCCTGGCCGGTGCCCGCACGCTCCTCGTCCGGAGCCGGTTCGAGGCTCGCCTGGCCCGGGCAGCGCTGCAGCTCGCCACGGGCGCGCATCTCGAAGGAGTGAAGCCGTGACGTTTCCAAGGAGTGAAGCCACGACGTTCGAAGGAGAGAGCCATGACGCATAACCTGGCAGTGATCCTGACCCTGGCAGTGCCCGCGGCGCTCGCCGAACATCACGCTCCCGCCGCGGCATCGGCGCCCGCGCGCGTGCGCGTCGTGACGACCGCCCCCGCACAGGGCACGCGGTGGGTGGCGGGGAGCCTGGCGGCCGTGCGCCGTGCCGTCGTCTCGACGCGGACGGCGGCCTCGGTCCGCTCCGTGGAGGTGGAGGAGGGCGCGCACGTCCACCAGGGCGCGCTGCTCGTGCGGCTGTCGGACGACGACGTCCGGGCGCAGCTCGCCGCGGCAGAGACCGCGCTCGTGACCGCCGCCGCGCAGGCGCGCCGCATCGAGGCGCTCGCGGCGCAGCGGTCGGCCACTCCGGTCGAGCTGGACCAGGCGCGGGCGCAGCGGGCCCAGGCCGAGGCGGCCGTGTCGGCCGCGCGGGCGGCCCTCGCCTACACCGAGATCCGCGCCCCGTTCGCCGGCACGGTGCAGGCCCGCCGCGTCAACGCCGGGGACCTGGTCGGCCCGGGCCAGCCGCTGCTCGAGCTGGAGGGGAGCGAGCTGGAGGTGGTGGCGAGCCTCTCCGACGCGGAGGCGAGCGGGATCGCGATCGGCCAGACGATCCGGTTCGAGGCCGGCGGCGAGGCCGGCGCGGCGCAGGTCTCGGCCCTGGCCGTCGGCGGCGATCCGCTGTCCCACCGCCGGACGCTGCGGGCCCGGGTGCATCAGGGCGGCGCGACGCTGCGCAGCGGAACCTTCGCCCGCCTCGTGCTCCCGGCCGGCGCCGAGGCGCCGGCGCGGGCCGTGTCGGTCCCGCGCAGCGCGCTCGTCGAGCGGGGCGATCTCACGGGCGTCTTCGTCGCGGCCGGAGGGCTGGCGCAGCTCCGCTGGCTCGCGCTCGGCGACGGGGTCGGCGACCGCGTCCCGGTGCGCGCCGGCCTGGCGGCGGGCGAGGCCGTGATCGACGCTCCGGGCGCGCTGCGGGATGGGCAGCGGATCGAGGTGGCGCCATGACTCTCTCCGGACACCAGGTCGGCCTGGCCGGCCGGCTCGCGCGCGCCTTCCTGCGCAGCAAGCTGACGCCGCTCATCGTCCTCGCCTCGATCGCGCTCGGCGTGGCCGCCGTCCTCCTCACGCCGCGCGAGGAGGAGCCGCAGATCATCGTCCCGCTGGTCGACGTGCTGGTTCCGTTTCCGGGCGCGACCGCCCGGGAGGTGGAGAGCCAGCTCACCACGCCGCTCGAGCGGCGGCTGTGGGGCATCCCCGGCGTCGAGTATCTCTATTCGACGTCCACGCCGTCGGCGGCCTTCATCACCGTGCGGTTCAAGGTGAACGAGCCGCTCGAGCCGAGCCTCGTGAAGGTCCACCAGGAGCTGCGCGCGCACCCCGAGCTCCTGCCCTCCGGGGCGCTCGAGCCGGTGGTGCGGCTCCTCAGCATCGACGACGTCCCCTTCCTGACGCTCACCCTGCACGGCGATCCGCTGCCCGCCGGCCAGCTGCGCGCCCTCGGCGAGGAGGTCGCGCGCGAGCTGGCGGCCGTCCCGCAGACGGCGCAGGTGCGGGTGCTGGGCGGCGCGCGCCGGGTGGTCCGGGTCGAGCCCGATCCGGAGCGGATGCGCACGCTGGGCGTCTCGATCGCGGAGCTGCAGCCGGCCATCGCCGCCGGGCAGGCGCAGCTGCCCGCCGGCGCGCTCGTCGACGCCGGCAGGCGCACCGAGCTGGAGGCGAACGGGTTCGTGCGCTCCGTGACCGATCTGCGGCGTGTCGTGGTCGCGGTCCGCGGCGACCGGCCCATCTACCTCGAGGACGTGGCGCGGGTGACCGACGGCCCCGAGCCGGAGCCGGCCGTCGTCCTGATGGCCGAGAAGGGGAAGCCCGGGTTCGAGCAGGCCGTCTCCATCGCGCTCGCGAAGCGCGCCGGCGCGAACGCCCCCGAGCTGGCGAGGACGGTCGAGCGCAAGGTGGAGGCGCTGCGAGGGCGGCTCATCCCCGCGTCGGTGAAGGTGAGCGTCACCCGCAACTACGGCGACACCGCGGAGGAGAAGTCGAACGAGCTCATCGAGCACCTCGTCCTCGCCACGCTGTCCGTCATCGCGCTCATCGCCCTCGCCATGGGCTGGCGCTCGGCGGTGGTGGTGGGGGTGGCGGTGCCGGTGACGCTGGCCCTGACGCTGCTCCCCACCTACCTCCTCGGCTACACGCTCAACCGCGTCACGCTCTTCGCCCTCATCTTCTCGATCGGCATCCTCGTCGACGACGCCATCGTGGTCGTCGAGAACATCCACCGGCACCTCCACCTGCCCGGGCCGAGGCGGAGCTTCGGCCGGACGGTCATCGAGGCGGTCGACGAGGTCGGGAACCCCACCATCCTCGCGACCTTCGCCGTGATCGCCGCCATCCTGCCGAACGCGTTCGTGCGCGGCCTGTCGGGCCCGTACATGCGCCCGATCCCGGTGGGCGCCAGCGCGGCCATGCTCTTCTCGCTCGCCATCGCCTTCGTCATCAGCCCCTGGGCCGCGATGAAGGTCTTCCGCAAGGAGGCGCACCTGCCGGAGCGTGAGGCGGAGGCGGACGCGGACGAGGCGGCGCGCCCTGGCGATCCCGAGCGCTATGCCGCTCTGCTTCGGGAGCTCGACGGAGACGAGACGCTTGCGGTCGAGCCCGTCGCGATCGTGGAACCGCTGCGCGAGCCGCGCCTCACCCGGCTCTACCGGCGCGTCATGAGCACGCTCCTCACCCGCGCCTGGGCTCGCTGGGCCTTCCTCGCCCTGGTCCTCGTGCTCTTCGCCGGGGCGGCCTCGCTGGTCGCGTTCGGGGCCCTCAAGGTGAAGATGCTGCCCTTCGACAACAAGCGCGAGCTCCAGGTGCAGCTCGACCTGCCGGCCGGGACGGCGCGCGAGGAGGCGCTCGCCGTCGGGCAGGCGCTGGCGAGCCGCCTCCTCCAGGAACCCGAGGTGAAGGACGTCGAGGTCCACTCGGGCGTGGCCGCGCCGTTCACCTTCGTCGGCATGGTGCGCCACGGCTTCCTGCGCGAGGGCGCCGAGCAGATCGACCTCCAGGTGAACCTCGTCCCGAAGGGCGATCGCAAGGCGCAGAGCCACGCCATCGCGACGCGCGTCCGTCCGGCGCTGGAGGCCATCGCCTGGCCGCAGGGCGGCAGGCTCAAGCTGGTCGAGATCCCGCCCGGCCCGCCCGTGCTCGACACGCTCGTGGCCGAGGTGTACGGCCCGTCCGCGGCGGAGCGCGACCGGCTCGCCGGCGAGGTCCTGGCGGCCTTCCGCTCGACGAAGGGCGTGGTGGACGTCGACTCGTCGCTGGCAGCGACCTCGCCGAAGCTGGCGCTCCGCCTCGACGCGGAGAAGGCCGCGCTGCACGGCGTCGCGCCGGCCGCGGTGATCCAGACGCTCGCCGCGGGCGGCGCGGGCGCGCCGCTCGGGAGCTTCCACGTCGAGCGGGGCGCGGCGCAGGTCCCGGTGATGCTCCAGCTCGCGCCGGCGCAGCGGGCGCGTCTCGAGGAGCTCCTGCAGCTCACCGTCCCGGGACGGCGCGGCGCGGTGCCGCTCTCCGAGCTCGTCCGCGCGGAGGAGGGGAGGGTCGACCCGCCCGTGTTCCACAAGAACCTGCTGCCGGTCGCCTACGTCTTCGGCGACCTGGCCGGCGAGATCGAGAGCCCGGTCTACGCCCTCTCGGCGCTGAACAGGAAGCTCGACGGGCTCCGCGGTGCCGGCGGTGAGGTGGTGCCGCGCCTCGGCCTCGCCCACCCGGACTCCACCGAGCAGCCGGCGCTCAAGTGGGACGGTGAGTGGCACATCACGCTGGAGGTCTTCCGCGACCTCGGCATCGCCTTCGCCGCCGTGCTCGTCCTCATCTACATCCTGGTCGTCGGCTGGTTCCAGAGCTTCTCGGTGCCGTGGGTCATCCTCGTCCCGATCCCGCTCTCCCTCATCGGCATCCTCCCCGCGCACTTCGGGCTCGGCGCCTTCTTCACCGCGACCAGCATGATCGGCTTCATCGCCGGCGCCGGCATCATCGTGCGCAACAGCATCATCCTCGTGGACTTCATCGAGCTGAAGCTGCGGGAGGGGATGCCGCTCGCCGCCGCGGTCGAGGAGGCGGGCGTGGTCCGGTTCCGCCCCATGCTGCTCACCGCCGCGGCCGTGCTCGTCGGCAGCGCCGTGATGCTGGCCGACCCCATCTTCCAGGGCCTGGCGGTGAGCCTCATGGCCGGCGAGGTGGCGGCGACGCTGCTCTCGCGGCTCGCCGTGCCGGTCCTCTACTTCCTCGTCGCGCGCCGGGGCCGCGCCGCCGAGCTGCAGCGCGAAGGCGCGCTCGCCCGAGGGCGGCTCCGCCCCGGCGCGGAGGGCTCCGCGCTCGCCGTCCTGTCCCCCATGCCACAGCAGAGGAGCATGCCATGAACGTCGCTCACGGCTCCGAGAGCCCGCAGCTCACCGATGACCTGCGTAGCCTCGGCGAATGGGTGAGGGTTCGCGGCGGAGAGCGCCTCTTTCGCCAGGGGGAGCCCGGCGACAGCATGTACGTCGTCGTCTCCGGCCGCCTGGTCGCCCTGCGCGAGCGCGGCTCCAGCGGGCACCGCGTCGTGGGAGAGATCCGGCCGGGCGAGAGCGTCGGAGAGATGGGATTGCTCGCGAGGCAGCCGAGGTCCGCCACGGTGCAGGCGTCGCGCGATAGCGTCGTCGTCCGCATCTCGGAGGAGGCGTTCCGGCAGATCGTCGCCGAGCATCCCCGGCTCGTCGCGAGCATCGCGCGCCTGATGGCCCGCCGTAGCACGGAGCTGGTGGGCGCGACCCCCGCGCGCCAGCGTGCGAGGAGCATCGCCATCGTCCCGCTCCGGCGGAGCGTTCGCTGCGCCGACTTCGTGGAGAGCCTGCGTCGCGCAATGGGGCGCCGCGGGCCGACGCTCGTCGTCGACCGCGCGCGGGTCGATGCGGTGCTGTCGGCGAACGGCGCCTCGCGAGCGAAGGGAGACGATGCGCGGAGCCTCGTGCTGTCGAGGTGGCTGGACGAGCAGGAGCTTCGCCACGATGCGCTGCTCCACGTGACCGACGAGCTCGACGACCCGTGGACGGCGCAGTGCCTGCGCCACGCCGACGTGATTCTCATGCTCGCACCGGCAGGCGAATCGCCGGAGCCCGGGCGCGACGAGCGGCTGCTCGCCCGGGGAGACGGTGACGCCGAGGGGGCTCGCCGCGAGCTCGTGCTCGTCCACCCTCGTGGCGTGAGGTCGCCCGCCGGAACCGAACGGTGGATCGCGCCGCGCGCGGTCGCGCGCCACCACCACGTTCGCTCCCGCGACGATGACGACTTCCGGCGGCTGGCGCGACACCTCGCCGGAGAGGCGATCGGGCTCGTGCTGGGAGGCGGCGCTGCGCGTGGCTTCGCGCACCTGGGGGTCGTCCGGGCGCTCCGGGAGGCGGGCATCCCGATAGACGGTGTCGGCGGCTCGAGCCAGGGCGCGATCGTGGGAGCCACCGTCGCGCTGGACTGGGACGACGACGAGATCGAGCGCGCGCACCGCGAGGGATTCACCCGCAGGAACCCGATCGGCGATTATGCGCTCATCCCGCACCTCGCGCTCGTCCGCGGCAAGCGCCTCGACACGGCGCTCCAGCGGTGGTTCGGCACGCGCGACGTGGCGGACACGTGGCGACCCTTCTTCTGCATGTCGGCGAACCTCACGCGGGCGCGACCGGAGGCCCACCGCAGCGGCCCGCTGTGGAGGGCGCTCCGGGCCAGCGTCTCCCTCCCGGGCGTCCTTCCGCCCGTCGTCATGGACGGCGACCTGCACGTCGACGGCGGACTGCTCGACAACCTCCCCGTGGAGCCGATGCGTCGCAGCGGCGTCGGCCGCATCATCGCGGTCGACCTCACGGTCGGGAACGAACGGCGGATGACGGGCGGCGAGCTGCCCTCGGCGTTCGAGTCCCTGAAGCGACGGCTGTTGTCGGGCGGGCGTGCCGACTCCCCCGGGCTCGGGTCGATCCTCGTGAGATCGATGATGCTGCCGAGCACCCAGCGAAGTCAGGAGGTCGCGTCGAGCGTCGATCTCTTCCTCGAGCCGAAGCCCGCCGACATCGGCTTCGTCGAGTGGAAGGCGCTCGACCGCGGCATCGAGCTCGGATACCGATACGCGAAGCGAGAGCTCGCGACTCGAGATCTGCGGGGATGGGTCGACGAGGACGTCGCCCTCGCTGCCGAGGCGGACCTCGCCTGACGCCGGATGCGCAGATCACCGCCGGCTCGAGCCGCCCGCCTCGTCGCGACGCTCGAGCGGCGGCCGCCGTCTCCTCACGCTGCGGGTCGCTCGGCGGCTGGCGCGCGCCGGGTCGCGAGCGGGATCGCCGCGATCAGCCCTGCCGCGACGGACGCCGCGAGGAGGAGCGCCGACGTCGTGGCGTCGGGGGGCTTGAGGGTCATGAGGCCGAGGATGCCGGTTCCGATCGCGATCCGCAGCCTCAGGGACGCCGTGAGCGCAGCGCCCGACCGCGCGGACCGGAACTCATCCGAGAGCCGGGGCTCGCTCTCCGCAGACAGCGCGGCACGGATGCTCCGGATGCGTCGCTGCGTGACGGCGCCGCCCGCGAAGCCCATGAGCACGAGGCCGACGAACGACGTCAGGATCCAGGGCTGGTTCCCCCAGATCTTCATCATCCCCATTCCCGAGACGAGCGTCGCGAGCATCGCCAGGGGCGCCAGGCGGCCGGGCCAGGCGCCGATCGCGACGCTGGCTTCCGCGGGCGTGTCGGCGAGCCGGAGTCCTCGCATCGAGACGACCTCGATGGCGAGCGTTCCGAACAGCGCGACGGCGCCGACGACGTGGATGAACAGGAGGATCGGGTAGGCGCTCATGAGCTCGTCTTTCCGGAGGAGGTCCCTCCGCTGCGCGCCACGACGATGCGGCGCACGCGGCGTCCACTGCAGCGGGCGGGCCACGCGAGCCTTCCGCGGCGCCACGCGACCTCGTGGAGCCCGGGGTGGAGCCGACGGGCCGCCGGAGCGATGGGGCGCGCGCAGTTCGCTCATCGTCTGAGCACGGCCGGTGCTCGATCTCCCCGGGAGGGGGCGTCACGTTCGCGCAGCTGCCCTCGCCGCACGGAGCGCGATCCCCTCGGGGTCTCGTCTCCTCCAGCTTCGCGACCAGACGCCCGGCGGTCAGCCGCAGGCGAGCGCGACCTCGCGCCCGTGGTCGCGCTCGACGGAGCAGGCCACCGGAAGCGCCACGACGATCGCGCCCGCGTCGCGGCCGCGGAACGCCCCCTCGCCCGCGCGTCCGCTGATCTCCGACGGCGCCTCCCGGATGAAGTCGGGAAGGATCACGCCCGCAGGCAGCACCACCCGCGCGCAGCGCCACCGCGCCTGGCCCTGCGCCCGGGCGCGGTCGAACTCGGACCGCCAGCAGCGCCGGCACAGCGGGTGGTCGGCGCGCGCCGAGACGCCACCGCGCCGGCGCGGGTAGAGGGCGAGGTGACCGCAGCTGCAGTGATGACGGTTCGGCGACGTGATCCGCTTCGCGGCGAGCGACATGAGCCCTCCACCCGCTTCGAAGCTCACGCTCGGTCGCCTGCTCGGCCATGCCCCGACGAGGTCCTTTCGTCGGAGGCGGGACGAGGGGTGTGAGGTGGCACAGACCCAGCAGCCGCGTCAATTCCGAGCGTTCCCGTCCGCCTCGAGGTGACACCTCTCGTACTTCTTCCCGCTTCCGCAATGGCACGGGTCGTTACGGCCGGGCCGCCGAGCGCGGGTCGCGTGAGCCTGGAGCGAGGCGGGCGCCTCGCCCGCGTCGTCGAAGGGATCATCCAGCGGAATCCACATCGCGTCGGCGCGTTCGAGGAGCTCGTCGAAACCGGCCCGTTGCTCCTCCGTGAGCGCTCCGCCGAGCTCGCGGATCGCCACCGCGATCGCCCGGACGTGCTCGCCCGAGCAGATGTCGCAATCGCCGACGGGAGCGCGCGAGAGGCGGTCCACCGCCCGGCCGAGCTCCGCGACGGCGCGCCACTCCCTCCCCGTGCTCGGCCAGCCATCGTGCGCCGTTCACCGGATCTTCCTCGAGCAGCCGCACGAACGCCGCCCGGATCCGATCGTCCTTCACCCCCGTCCGCGAGAGCGCCTCGCCGCGATCCCTGGCGCAGGTGGGTCCGCTGCGACCGTTGCACGCGCAACGTGTCCGTTCCCGGCTTACAAACGAGACATGGGCAGACCGAGCCGGGAGTCGTACCTCGCCGCGGAGAAGCGGAGACGGGCGCTCCGCACGCGCGACGGGATCGTCGACCTCGCGGAGTGGCGCGCGGCGCTGCCGGCGGTGGCCGGGCTCGAGCGGCTGCTGCACGACCCGCCCTGGCTCGAGGGTGTACGGCTCGCGCCCGCCGCCAAGGTCGGGTTCGAGCTCCGGGTCACGATCCTGTCGGACTCGGCCGAGGCGCGCGCGTGCCTTCCGACCGCCGTCAACGAGGTGCCGGTGCGGGTGATCGTCCGGAACCCGGGTGTGGGGCGGGCGGGCAGGTCCTGACGCGGAACCGAGGGACAGGGAAACCCACCGTCCCAGGAGGGCGGCATCGAAACGTGTCCGTCCCCGGTGGATCATCGGAGCGCCTGGGAGGTTCACGGGCCGCGGCGCCGCGTGAGGAGGACGATGGGCCACGACGTCATCGGGGACGTGCACGGAAACGCGAGCGCGCTGGTCGCGCTGCTCGAGAAGCTCGGCTACCGCGAGCGGGCTGGCGTTTACCGGCACCCGGTCCGGAAGGCGATCTTCGTCGGCGACTTCATCGATCGCGGACCCGAGCAGGTGAGGACGGTCACGATCGCCCGGAAGATGATCGACGCCGGCACTGCGCTCGCGGTGATGGGCAACCACGAGCTGAACGCCATCGCCTGGTTCCTCGATGACCCCGACGCTCCCGGCGAGCACCTGCGCCGCCACAGGTCGCTGAAGTACGGCGACAAGAACCGGGAGCAGCACGAGGCGTTCCTCGCCGAGGTCGAGCACCGGCGCCCGCTGCACGAGGAGCTCGTCGACTGGTTCTTGACGCTCCCGCTCTGGCTCGACCTCCCGGAGCTGCGCGTCGTGCACGCCTGCTGGCACCCGCGCTTCATGCAGTACGTCGCCGGTCACCTGCAGGCCGAGGCGAGGCTCACGCGTGAGCTGATGGTCCCCGCGACGCGCGAGCCGCCCGACGAAGCCGCGAAGGACACGCCCGAGCCGACGGTGTTCAAGGCGGTCGAGGCGCTGACGAAGGGGATCGAGATCCGGATGCCCGCGGGGCTCACGTTCCGGGACAAGGACGGCCACGTCCGGGACCGGGTGCGTGTCCGCTGGTGGGACGAGAAGGCGATCACGTACCGCGACGCGGCCCTGCTCACGCTCGAGGAGCGGGCAGGATTGCCGGCGACGCCCATCCCTGCGCACGCGCGCATCGGGTACTCCGATCCGAAACCCGTTTTCGTGGGCCACTACTGGTTCACGGACACCCCTGCGCCGCTCGCGCCGAACGCGGCGTGCCTCGACTACAGCATCGGCAAGGGCGGCCGCCTCTGCGCGTACCGGTACGACGGCGAGCCGGCGCTGGAGGCAGCGCGTTTCGTGTCGGTGGGACCGAGCGGAGTGCCCTGAGAGCTCGGCGGGAGGGGACATGTTCGACTCGAGAGGTGAGAGATCGCGGGGCGCGTTCCGCGGCTGCTTGCTCGGCGGCGCGGTCGGCGACGCGCTCGGCGCCGCGGTGGAGTTCATGGACCTCGCCGCGATCCGGGAACGGTTCGGTCCCGAGGGCGTGACGGGCTTCGAGCCGGTCTACGGCCGCCGCGGCGCGATCACGGACGACACGCAGATGACGCTCTTCACGGCCGAGGCGCTCGTCCGCGGGCTGCACCGCTTCGAGGAGCGCGGGATCGCCTCCGTGTCGGCGGTCGCGCACGGCGCGTACCTGCGCTGGCTCTCGACGCAGGGCGAGCGCGCGCCGACGTTCGGCGCGGCCGGCTGGCTCGTCGGCGTCCCCGGGCTCCAGGCCCGGCGCGCGCCAGGGAACACGTGCCTCGCCGCGCTCCGGAGCGGCGAGCCGGGGACGCCGCAGCGGCCGATCAACGACAGCAAGGGTTGCGGCGGCGTGATGCGCATCGCGCCGGTGGGGCTGGCGCACTTCGACGACCCGTTCGCGGTCGGCTCGGAGCTCGCGGCGCTCACGCACGGGCACCCGTCCGGCCACCTCGCGGCGGGGTACCTGGCGCTCGTCGTGAGCGCGGTGAGCCACGGCGCGGAGCTGCGCGGCGCGTGCCACGAGGCGACGGGGCGGCTCGCGAGGGAGCCCGGCCACGAGGAGACCCTCGCCGCGGTCGAGTCGGCGCTCGAGCTCGCCTCGCAGGGGCGGCCGTCGACCGCGGCGGTGGAGTCCCTCGGGGAGGGCTGGGTCGCCGAGGAGGCGCTCGCGATCGGGCTGTACTGCGCCCTCGTGGCGAAGGACTTCGGACACGGTGCCCTGCTCGCCGTGAACCACGGCGGCGACAGCGACAGCACCGGCGCGATCGCCGGGAACCTGATGGGCCTGCTCGTGGGCGAGCGCGGTATCCCGGGCCGCTGGCTCGAGGAGCTCGAGCTGCGCGAGGTGATCACGACCGTGGCGGACGACCTCTGGATGCACTTCGGGACTGCCGAGTGCGAGGCGTGCGACGACCTCGATCGGTATCCGCCGAGCTAGGGGCGGGACGGGACCTGGCCGCCATCACGCGTACAGCCGGTGCAGCGCCTCGACGCGCGCACGGAGCTGCGCCGCGACATCCTCCGGCGCCTCCACCGTGCATTCACCGCCGTACCCGAGCACCACGCCGAGCAGGTAGTTCCCCGGCGTCACGTCGAGCGTGACGCTCACCGTCCCGTCCGCGTTCTCGCGCGCCTTCGATCCGTACCGGTCGCGCGCGAGCCGGGCCGCGCCTTCGCGGAAGCGGAGCGTCACCTTCCGCTCCGTCCCCGACTCGAAGTAGAGGCGCCCCCTCGCGTATCGCGCCACCGGCGGCCCCTTGTGCTCCCCGAACACGCGCGTGCCGGGCTCGACGGTGACGATGCGGTCGAGCCGGAACAGGTGCTCCGCCTCCTTCGCGACGTTCCAGGCGGCGAGGTACCACTGGCCGTCGCGCTGGAAGAGGAGCCGGGGCTCCACCACCCGCTTCTCGGCCGCGGCGTCCGCGACGGCGCGGTACTCGAGCGTCGTCTCGAGGCGCTTCTCGATGGCCTCTCGCAGGACGCCGCTCCAGGGCTTCGGCGGCTCGGCGGCGACGTCGAGCCCCGTCGCGAGCCGGTCCGCCTCGGGCCGGAGCGGCTCCGGGATCGCCCGGCGCAGCTTCCGCGCCGCGGCGCGTGCGGGCGTCCGCGACTCCTCCTCGAAGGGCTCGAGCGCGGCGAGCAGCACCGCGCCCTCCGCGAGCGACAGCGCCGGAGGCCTGCCGAACGGCTGCGCGTACACCGCCTGGATCTCGCCGTCGTCGAGGAAGAGATCGACGAGCGGCTCGCCCTCGGCCGGGTCGACCCAGAGCGCCTGGAGCGCGTCCAGGTCCTCGGTCACCTGCCTCGTCGAGCGCGCACCCGTGAGCTGCGCGGCCTCGGCGAGCGTGACGCCGCGGCCGTTCCGCGCCGCGCGGGCGGCGGCGGGGAGGAGCAGGAGCAGGCGGCGCAGGCGCCGGAGATCGTACACGTCGGTCACGGCGTCCCCCAGGTCCGGGGCTCGAGCGACGCGAGGATCTCGCGCGCCATCGCCCGCGCGCTCGCGGGCTCGATCACCTCCGCGTCCGGCCCCCACGCGAGCGCCTGGCGGACGAGGCCGCGGAGGTTCCGCACCTCGAGGCGCGCCACGCGGGCGCCGATCTCGTCGGTGGCGACGCGCGCGCCCGGGAGGAGCTGCTTCGCGATCCCCGCGAGCGAGCCGCGGAACCGCACCGCGGCGGCGGCAGGCGGGTGGACGGCGTAGTCCCAGATCTGCTGGCGCGACCACCGCCGGACGTCGAACGACTCGGGGATGTCGTAGTCCCCGTCCTTCGCGCTCTTCGACCGCTTCTGGGCGGCATCCTTCGGAAGCCCGACCTTCTTCAGCGCCCGGACGCGCGACAGGTAGAAGATGCGGACCTCGTCCCGGAGATGGTCGTGGCCGACGAAGATCCACTCGCCGCGCCGCCGCGCCCAGCCGTAGACGTCCACGTCGCGCTCGACCACCTCGTCGCTCGAGACCCGCCAGTAGGAGATCCGGATCCGGCGCCGCTTCTCCCACGCGTCGACGAGGCCCGCGAGGAGCCTGTCCGCATCCGTGGTGCCGGGCTCCGTCGCGAGCTCCCCCGTCGCGGCCGCGCGCGGCGGGAGCGAGCGGGTCCCCACGACGAGCTTGCGGAGCGCGCTCTCCAGCTCGGCGTGGAGCGGATGCCGCGAGAGCCGGAGCGCCGCGACGCCGGCGGTCCACGCCGCCGCGGCCTCGTCGGCGGTGAGATCGATGGGCGGAAGCAGCGAGGCGTGCGCGTCGATCGTGTAGCCGACCTGATCCTTGCCGCCGACCTCCTCGGTCTCGAGGTGGAACCCGAGGTCCTTCAGCGCGTCCTTGTCGCGCGTGAACATCTTCTCGGCGGTCTCGGGCTTCTTCCGGTACTCCGGGAACCGCGCGTAGATCTGGGCGCGGGTGACCGGCTCGGGCTGCGAGAGGATCCAGGCGGCGAGGCGGAGGAGGCGCGCCTCGAAAGACTTCTGCTTCGTGCGGGCCTTGGCCATGGGGATGACGCCGAGTCTACTCCACCGATTGGCGAGAGCGATTGCGCGAGGGCACCCACGATCTCGGGACGCGACGCTCGGATCTGCAGGAAAGCGCCGCCATCGGTCGTGCGCTCGATCTCGCACATCGGGAGGAGCGCGGCTGCGACGGCAGCCCACGGCGCCTCGATACGGATGGTCGTGAACACAGGATTTCGCGCGCCCGGGTCCAGGAACCCACGCACCGCGAAGTACACGGGATCGAAGCCCTCCGGCGGTGGCCCGGCGCGCCGGCGCGTGGGGGAAACACCTATGACCCGCGTGACGTCGAGCAGCCGGAGCGAGCCCGTCTCGCGCGTCCAGGTCGCCACGACCCACCGCGGCGGGTCGAACGCGAGCGCGAGCACGTCGACGATCCGCCTCGCCGTGGACCGCTCCGTGTCGCGGAAGCGGATCCGGGTGGAGCGCGCCCTCAGGTGGGCGCGGGCGAGGTCGAGGAGCACGCGCAGCTCGCGGGGACGGCTCATGCGGTCATCGTCCCGCACGCTCGGACACGGAGGCGGCTAGGGAGCGGCACCGGGTGGCGCGGGCACGCCGAACGGCACGTCGGACTGGAAAGCTCCTCATCGCGCTTCTCCCGTCGGGACAGCGTACCGGCGGGACGGACACGTTCGATGGCCCGGTCCAGCCCGGCCGCGCGGCGGGTCCTCGCGGCGCCGGAACGTGTCCGCCCGGTGCCTAGGGTCGTGAGCCATGAAGACCACCGCCCAGCTCACGTACGAGAAGGTCCGCTTCGACCAGCCGAAGGACGCCCACCTGGTCGTCTCCCTCGCCGCGCCGCACGGCGACGCGCGCACCACCCGGCCGCCGGTCTGCATCATCCCCGTGCTCGACGTCTCCGGCTCGATGGAAGGCGAGAAGCTCCACTACGCCAAGCAGTCGATCCTGAAGCTCGTCGACCACCTCGCGCCCGGGGACTTCTGCGGCGTCGTGGTCTTCTCGACGGAGGTCGAGACGCTCGCCCCGCGCGCGGAGATGACGCAGGAGCGGAAGGACGCGCTCAAGGCCTCGGTGGGACGGCTCGGCTCGCGCGCGAACACGAACTTGGGCGGCGGGCTGCTCGCCGGGCTCGACCACGCGAAGGTGACGAAGCTCCCCGAAGGCATGCTCGTGCGGGTGATCCTCTTCACCGACGGCCACGCGAACGAGGGGCCGGCGAAGACGCCGCCGGAGCTCCGCCGCCTGCTCGAGGCGAACCTCGGCGCGGCGACGGTGTCCGCGTTCGGATACGGCGACGACGCCGACCAGGAGCTGCTCCGCGATCTGTCGACGCTCGGGCGGGGCAACTACGCCTACGTCCGGAGCCCCGAGGACGCCCTCACCGCGTTCGCGAGGGAGCTCGGCGGGCTCCTGTCGACGTACGCGCAGGCGATCGAGGTGCGCGTGACGCCGCGCGAGGGCGCGGAGCTCACGGACGTGGTGAGCGACGTCGACGCGCGGGAGGACGCCGGGAGCGCGGTCATCCGCGTCCCGGACCTGCTCGCGGACGAGGTGCCACCTGGTGCTCGGCGTCCGGCTCGCGCCGAGGGCCGTGCCGCTCGACGCGCCCGTCTCGATCGCGGACGTGGAGGTCTCGTTCGAGCGGGTCGAGGGCGGTCGCGTCGTGAAGGAGCGGGTGGCGTGCAAGGCGATCGTGCGGTTCGTGGATGCCGCGGACGCGCAGGCGGCGCCCACGCCGGGCGTGGACGCCGTCGTCGCCGTCGCGCAGCTCGTCCGCGCGCAGATCGAGGCGGAGGAGGCAGCGCGGCAGGGTCACCACGCGGAGGCGTACCAGACGATGGTGCTGTTCCAGCGGGCGGTCGTGGCGCGGGGGCACGCGGCGATCGGGGATGCGGCGGGGAAGCTCGCGGAGAAGGTCGGGACGCGCGACGCGTACGACCGGTCGACGGCGTACCGGTCGAGCATGCGGAAGGGGTCGACGCGAAACGTCTCGTCGCTCTACCAGGCCGACGCCGAGGAGGACCTCCGGGCGATGGGGCGCGCGGGGAAGACGGCGGCGCAGGAGCGGATGGAGGAGGCGTTCGGGGCGAAGCGGCAGACGCCGAAGCGTGGGGGCGGGGCGAGCGGCGGGAGCGGGATCGGGCGGAGGCGGTCGAGGAGATGGTGAGACGGTGAGGCTGGTGCCCGTGGCCGCGCCGCCGAGCTGCAGCGCGAGGGCGCGCTCACCCGAGGGCGGCTCCTCGCCGCCGCGGAGGGGCCCGCTCCGCGGCGACGTACTCGTCGATGCCACGATGCGCGCCCGCACCCGGCGCCCCGACATTCCCTGACGAATGGTGGGGGCCGCGGCCCGCGCGGCACTATCTACAAATGGCGAGCAGAATCGCGACGTCCTGCTCGCCGATCAGCCCACCCGCGCCGAGCCCGTCAATCGCGACTCCTCGCCTCTGGACCCATCCGCCGTTCTGGCGTCCACGAGTGAGAGGCGAAAATGACGCACGCAGTGTGGAACCCATCCGCCGGTTGTGTCGTGGCCCCCGAGCAGCGGCCGCCGCCACCCGCGACGGTCCTATCCGACGGGAGCGTACGAGGACAATTCTTGGTCGCCAGCGAGGGACCCTGCCCGACCGAGGTCGGCGGCGGTGCGGGAGGCCAGCCCGACGGCCGGAGCGCGCCGATCTACAGGGTGTCCTGGGATTGAGCGTCGCGGCCGGTCGAGGCGGGAAGGAGAGGCGGACGATGAAGGACAAGGCGCGCCGTCTTCACTCATCGGCGCGTGGTGTAGCGTACCGAAGGTTCGCTGCGTGTCCGGAGGCATCGGAGAAGGAAGACTACCCATGTGCAGACACACCCTGAGCGCGATCACCGCCGCGGGCCTCCTTTGCGCGGGGGTACCACTCCTGAGCTGCTCCTCCTCACGCACCCACGAGAGCACCGGCGAGTACGTCGATGACTCGGCGATCACCACGAAGGTCAAGGCCGCGATCCTCGAGGATCCGGCGTTGAAGTCGCTTCAGATCAGCGTCACGACGTACAAGGGAGTGGTTCAGCTGAGCGGCTTCGTCGATTCGAAGGCGATGGTCGACAGGGCCGCAGAGGTGGCGGGCAAGGTCTCCGGTGTCCGCGAGGTGAAGAACGATCTCATTGTGAAGTAGGGGTGTCGTCACCGCGACCGCGCGACCCGTTGCGAGCGCCCGACCGCCCCCAGCTCCTGCGAACTGGCCACCCCTCCGTCACCCGCAGATGTACGTCCCGACGCAGATCGGCGCCGCCGCGGACGGTGCCCCCTCGCCGTAGGCGTTCACCGCGGTGACGATGGCGTACCACCACCCCTGGCTGTTGAGCCCGGTCACGGTGGCCGAGGTGCCGGCCGAGGTGACGCGCTTGAAGTACGAGGTCTTGCTCACTGAGCCGGAGGTGGAGACGTAGACGACGTAGCTCGTCGCGCCCGCAACCGGTGACCAGGTGATGGTGGACTGCCCGACCTCGTGCGTCCCGGAGACGCCGGTCGGCGGGGGCGGCAAGAGCGACGTCCAGCCGATCCCGTCGCTGGACGAGACGGTCACGCCGGCCTTCCCCACCGCGACCGCCGTGGTGGCCGACGCGGCGATGGCGTTGAGGTTCGTCGAGATGCCGGAGGTGCGCGCCGTCCAGGTGATGCCGTCCGGCGACGTGAGGACGGTCCCGCCGTCGCCCACGGCGACGAACTGGCCCTTGAACCAGGTCACGCCGCGCAGGTTGCTGGCCGTGCCGGACGTTCGCACGGTCCAGGTCACGCCGTCGGGAGAGGTCCGCACCGCGCCCCCGGCGCCGACGGCCGCGAACGTCGTTCCCGACCAGGCGATCGCGTAGTAGGGCGTCGCCTGGGGAACCCGGGTCGTCCAGGTGACGCCGTCGGGCGAGGTCAGGATGGCATAGCCGGTCAACACGAACTGCCCGTTCGCCCAGACGATGGCGTTGTAGAGGTCCGATGGGTAATTGAGGCTCGCGGTCCAGCTCGAGCCGTCCGTGGACCGCGCGATGGCCCCCTGGCTGCCGGCGGCAACGAATTGCGAGCCCGAGGAGGCGATGCCGTTGAACGCCATCATGCCGAGGCCTTGCGCCGGCAGCGTCCAGGTGACGCCGTCCGGCGAGGAGAGCAGGTACCCGTTGGTCCCGCCCGCGAGGAAGCTGCTCCCGGACCACGCCGCGGAGGTGAGCGAGACGATCAGCGGGTTCACGCCGGTGACCTGCGTCGCCCAGTGAACCCCGTCGGCCGACGTGAGCGCCGTCCCGTAGTCGCCGACGGCGAGGAACTTCGTCCCCGACCACGCGACCGAGTGGAGGCTGTCGAGGATCGTGAGCGAGCCGGCCGAGGTCGCCGTACCGCCGGGCGTGTGCACCGTGATCGGACCCGACAGGCTCGCGATGTTCGGGATGGTGAAGGTGATGGTGGTCGACGTGGTCGAGATGCCCGCGGTGGTCGGCACGGTGACGCCGCCGATGTCGAGCGTCACGTCGCCCGGGCTCGTGGGGAAGTTCGTGCCGGTGATGGTGACCTGCGTCCCCGGCACGGCGGCGGACGGGGACACGCTCGTGATGCTCGGCGTCCCCTGGCCGGGGGGAGTGTAGGTCGGATTCTGGTCGCACGTGTTCCAGGCCGCCGGGCCCCAGAACTTCTCCGCGAACAGCTCGAGCGACCTGCAGTCCGACTCCCGCGGACCGACGTCGATCGTTCCGGAGGTCGTGCCGAGGGCGTTGGTGGTCAGGCACTCGTAATCGCCGTTGCACGCGAAGTGGTAGTACCAGTCGCCGCTGCCGGCGTTCGCGCCGCAGGCTGCGAGGACGACGGAGAGGAGCGCCACGGCCGACGCCACGACGGATCGCGAGAAGGATCTGGAGCTCACGGCGGGCACCTCGACCTGCGCTGGATCGCGCAGGTGCATCCTAGGGGGAGCGGATGCGGGGTCGATAGACCATGCAGCCCGGACCGACGTCCCGCGATCACGGCACGCGACGTGCGGCTCAGGGGGGTGAAGAAGGACGTGCTCGCGCCGCGCGAGGGCGCGCGTCGAGAGGTCGGTCGGTCACCGGGGGCGGGGAATCGTCACCCCGCGAGCCGTCGCTGCCGTGGCGGCAGCCGGCGGCCGCTCGAAGGTGCGCCGGGCGCGCTCGGCGCGCGCGCGGAACGAGCAGCCGTCGAGGTGGTCGTTCACGATCCCGACCGCCTGCATGAACGCGTAGCTGGTCGTGGGTCCGACGAAGGTCCAGCCGCGCTTCCGGAGATCCTTCGAGAGGGCCACCGACTCGGGCGTCGTGCTCATCCGGCGGAGCGTGGCCAGGGTGAGCCGCCGGGGGCGCGCGGCCGGAGCCGGCTCGAATCCCCAGAAGTACGCGGCGAGCGAGCCGCGCTCGTCGCGGAGCTCGCAGGCGCGGCGAGCGTTGTTGATGGCGGACTCGATCTTGCCCCGATGGCGGACGATGGCGGCATCGGCGAGGAGCCGCCTCACGTCACGCGCGCCGAACCGGGCGACCTTCTCGAGCTCGAAGCCCGCGAAGGCGCGGCGGAACGCGTCGCGCTTCCGGAGGATCGTGAGCCAGGAGAGGCCCGCCTGGAACCCTTCGAGGCAGACCTTCTCGAACAGCCGGACGTCGTCGTCGGTGGGCTGTCCCCATTCCTCGTCGTGATAGCGGAGGTACTCCGGTGCGGAGCCCGCCCAGAAGCAGCGGGGCTTGCCATCGGGGCCGACGAGGAGCGGGCGCATGACGGGCGGGATCGTGCTCCGCGCCGCCACGCTCCGCAAGGCGGAGTCCGCTCCGGCGGCCCGCAATCGGCCCGAGCCCGTCCTCAGCCCCGCGCGAGGATCGGGATCATCCGCTGGACCGGATCGTCGAGCACGTCCTCCGCCTCATCCTGACCTCACGCCGCTCCCGACTTGCCGAGGCCCTTGTCCTTGAACCGCTCGATGAGGTCCGGGAGCCGCTCGAGGAATCGCTCCAGCGGCCCCGCCTTGACCGGCAGCGGCAGCACGGTGACGGCGTCCTCCTGGAACACGAGCACCGCCACGGGCTTCGCCTTGAAGCCCGCGACGCCGCCGTTTCCGGCTCCGGCCTCGCCCTTCCCGTCCTGGCTCGACGCCTCGCGCTCGCCCTGGCCGCCGCCGCCACCGAGCCCCAGGTGGACGATCGAGATCGGGTAGACCGTCGCCGCCCCGAGCTTCACCGGGCTGCCCACCACCGTGTCCCCGCTGGCCACGCCGCCCAGCTCCTCGCTGACCGCATCGAGGATCTCCTGCAAGTCGACCATGGCGTCCTCCTAGCTGCCGAGCCTCTCCAGCCGGACCTTGCCCCCATCCACCACCAGCACCGCCACCGGCCTGGCCTTGGCGCCGCCTCCGCCCCCGGCGCCGCTGCCGCGAGAGGCCCGCTTGCCTTTCTCGTCCCCGGAGCCGCCGCCCGCGGCGAACCCGTAGCTCACCTCCGAGAGCACGACCGCGTGACGCTCGGCCACCGAGATGGGCTTCGACACCACCGCGTCCTTGAGCGCCGCCCGCGAGAGACGGCCCCGCACGACGTCCAGGATCGTCTTCACGCCTTCCATGTGTTCCTCCTCGTCCCGACTACGTTGGCAACCGGCCGAAGGCCGCCCGGAGCGCCCGCCGGTTCCGGCGGGCGAGGAGGACGGCCGCAGCGACCACGAGCAGCTCCGCGATCCAGATCCGCGCCGCGAGCTCCACGTCCAGCTCGAGCGCTTCCTCCATCCAGTCGGCCCCGAGCGCGAGCTCCACGCCGGGGAGCGCTCCGAGCGCCGCCGCGAGCGCGATCAGCGCGGCGGTGTCGGCAGGATCTCCGGTGCCGACGGTTCCGCGAGCGCGCACCCGGAGGTGGAGGGCCCGGGCGAGGCGTGCGGCGATCCCCCGGAGCGCCTCGCGCTCGGCGAGCACCGCACGAGCGCGGGCGGGCGTGCCGGGCTTCCTCTTCTCGCGCCTCGGCTCTCGCGGACGGGCTCTCCTGCGCTCCTCCTTCTTGCGTTCACGCACCGTGGCCAGGTCGAACCGCGCGACGGGGATGGCGGCCACGCGCAGCGCCGCTCGGCGTGCAGCGACGTCCACGGACAGGAGCCCCAGCGCCCAGTCGACCCGGGCCTCGCCGGCCGGAGCGCCATCGTGCACCGACCCGGTCGCGCGCGCCCGGAACGGCAGCAGGACCACGAGCAGGACGAGGCCCAGGAATGCGCAGAGGAGGGCGAGGACGATCCACATATCAGCGCGGCCTTCGGAGGAGGACGGCTCGACGTGCCTCGGGGCGGTCGAACGCATCGTACCGCGCGCATCTCCGAGGGCCGAGGCCGGGAGGGGCGCGGCGGAGCGCGCCGCGATCGGTGCCGTCGGTCAGCGCTCGTCGCGCGCGAGCTCGTGCGCAAGGGGCTGCCACGTTCGAGTGGCCGACCCTGGAGAATCCGCGAGCCGCCCGCGGCGCAGCGGTCGCGTTGCGGAAGGTGGCGCCGTCGCACCGCGCGGCCCAATGAACAGGGCATGGACGTGAGGCAGCCTACGCGGTCCACCAGCACACGCGATGCACGCCTTCAAGTACTTCTTCCACTACGACGCCGACATTCCACCGGGTCTCGGGGTCAGGAACTTCAGCGGAACGCACCTCGCGTGGCTGTCGGTGACGCTCGCGGTGATGGCGATCGGGGTGCTGGTCTACTCCCGGCAGCGCGAGGCCACGAGACTCGAGGTCGTGAAGATCCTCGCCGTCACCATGGTCTTGCTCGACCTCGCACGCACGGTGTGGGCGCTGTCCATCGGCCACTTCGATCTTGCGCGGATGCTCCCGCTCCACCTCTGCGGGGCCATGGTGTTCCTGGAATTCCTAGCGGTGTTCACCGGGAACAGGCTTCTGCGAGAGGCCACGTATTCCACCGGACTGCCCAGCGGCGTCATGGCGCTGCTCACGCCCGAGCCGAGCGGCTATCCGCTCTTGAGCTTTCAATACCTCGAGTCGATCGTGGTTCACGCAATCCTTGCGACGATCCCCTTGCTGTGGGTAGTGAAGGATGGATTCAGGCCCGACTACAGGTATCTACCCAGAGTGTTCCTGCTCCTGTCCGCTCTCGCCGCCGTCGATGCGATGGTGAACCCGGTGCTTCACAGCAACTACATGTTCCTCAGCAGGGCTCCCGCCCAGACTCCCATCGAGCTGTTCGACAGGTGGGTGGGGCATCCCTGGTACGTCGGGATCCTGTTCCTCTGCGTGATCGTCGTCTGGACGCTGCTCTATCTGCCCTGGATATCGAGGACTGCGGCGCGAACTCGATCTCGTGACCGGGCTTGATCACGCCCAGCCCCGGATGGTCCGGCGGCGCGGCGAGCGCGCGTGACATCTTCACGGGATGAGGCGACGGCGCCGCAGCGGCTGGAACCACCTCGCCGGCAGCCGGCTCGCGGGCCCTGCGCTCGGATCGCTTCGCACCCTCGGCGAGCAGGCGCTGTCGCGCGCCGCGGGGGCGCCGCTCGTGCCGGGAAACCGCGTCCGGCTGCTGCGCGACGCGACGGAGAACTATCCAGCCTGGCTGGCTGCGATCGAGCGCGCGTGCCGGACGGTGCAGCTCGAGACCTACATCTTCGCCGACGACGCGGTGGGGAATCGCTTCGCCGACGCGCTCGTCGCGTGCGCGCGCCGCGGCGTCCGCGTCCGCGTGCTGCACGACTGGTTCGGCGATCGCGGCGAGGCAGGACGGCGGTTCTGGCGCCGGCTCGAGAGCGCCGGCGTCGAGGTCCGCGCCTTCAATCCGTTCCGGTTCGACGCGCCGCTCGCCTGGCTGCGCCGCGACCACCGCAAGTCGCTCGTGGTGGACGGGCGCATCGGCTTCGTGACCGGCCTCTGCATCGCGGCGCGCTGGGAGGGGGCGCCCGACCGCGGCGTGCCGCCCTGGCGCGACACCGGCGTCGAGATCGAGGGTCCGGCCGTGGGCGACCTCGTCGCGGCGTTCGCCGCCGTCTGGGCCGACGCGGGATCGCCGCTGCCACCGGACGACCTCTCGGTCTCCACGGGCGGCGCGCCCGCGGGGGAGGTCGCGCTGCGCGTCGTCGCGACGGAGCCCGCGACCGCCGGGCTCTACCGGCTCGACCAGCTCGTCGCGGCGCTGGCGCGACGCCGCCTCTGGATCACGGACGCGTACTTCATCGGTGTCCCTTCGTACGCGCAGGCGCTCCGCGCGGCCGCGGGGGACGGCGTCGACGTCCGGCTGCTCGTGCCGGGAACGAGCGACCTCGGGATCGTGAAGCGCCTCGGCGTGGCCGGGTACCGGCCGCTCCTCGAGTCCGGCGTTCGCGTCTTCGAGTGGAACGGACCGATGCTGCACGCCAAGACGGCCGTGGCGGACGGGCGCTGGGCCCGCGTCGGGTCGTCGAATCTCAACGTCGCGAGCTGGATGGGAAACTGGGAGCTCGACGTCGCCGTTGAGGACGCGGGCTTCGCGCGCGAGCTGGAGTCGGTGTTCGAGGAGGACCTCCGGAACGCCACCGAGATCGTCCTGGGAGCGACGCGGGGGCTACGCGCGCACGCTCCCGAGCACCCCGCGTCGGGGCGCCGCGAGCGCGAGGGGTCCGCCGTGGCCGCCGCAGGGGCGCTCCGGCTCGGGAGCGCCGTGGGCGCGGCGCTGGGCGGGCGGCGGGTGCTCGGCCCCGCCGACGGCGACGTGCTCGCCTGGGCCGGCGTGGCGCTCCTGTGCGCTGCGCTCGTCGCGGCGCTCTTTCCCCGCGCCGTTCTCGTTCCGGTGATCGCGGTCCAGGTCTGGTTCGGCGCGACGCTCGTCGCGCGCGCGATCCGGATGAGGCGTCGCCGCGAGCGCACGGAGGCGCCGGATGGGGACGTCGCGGGTGGGTCGCGCCCGGAGGACGGCGGGGCCGCTGGACGCTAGATCGTCTCACTCGTGCCCGGGCCTCCTGATCCGAGGTGCCCCGCCGGCGATCGAGCATTACGACCTCGTCTGCTGACCGTGTGGACCAGCATGCGGCTCCCTGGAAGGAGCAGCGTCTGCAGGACCCGAGGAAACCCGACGCGGCGGGATGTGTGGCGACGACGAACGGTCACTACGAACCCATCTCGAGCTACGCGCTCATCGGGGACTGCCACAGCACGGCGCTCGTCAGCGCGAGCGGCTCGATCGACTGGGCCTGTCTGCGGCGCTTCGACGCCGGCAGCGTCTTCAGCCGACTGCTCGACGCGAAGCGGGGAGGCGCCTTCGAGCTGCGGGCCGCTGAACTGGTCCGCAGCCGTCGGTCCTACCTCGAGGATACGAACGTCCTCGAGACCGTGTTCGAGACCGCGACCGGACGCGCCCGCGTCCTCGACTGCTTCGCGATGCGCACGGGCGGCAGTCGAACGCCCTATCAGCAGCTGCTTCGCGTGGTCGAGGGGCTCGAGGGAGAGGTGAGCTTCGCGGCCGTGATCGAGCCGCGCTTCGACTACGGTGCGCTCGCCCCCTGGTTGCGTCACCATCCCGGCGAGGACGTCTACAGCGCGGTGGGTGGGGACGACGCGGTGGTCGTGGGCGCCGGCTGCCCCCTGACGATCGACCACCACGCCGTGCGGCTGCACGGGAACTTCGTCGTCGCCGCCGGGCAGCGCTGCCGGTTCTCCCTGGTGGCCTCGATGGCCCACGAGATGGTGCCGAGGAGGGTTCCTGACCGCACCATCGATCGACGGTTGAAGGTGACGATCGCCTGGTGGAGCAGGTGGGTCGGGAAAGGGAAATACTGGCCGGAGTACCGCCCGTACGTCGTGCGCTCCGCGCTGGTGCTCAAGGCGCTCACGTGCGCCCCGACGGGCGCGATCGTGGCTGCCCCGACCACGTCGCTGCCGGAGGTCATCGGCGGTCACCGCAACTGGGACTACCGCTACTCGTGGATCCGGGACTCCACGCTCACGCTGTCGGCGCTCGTCTCCGTGGGGCACGAAGACGTGGCGCGCGGCTTCAAGCTCTTCATCGAGCGCTCGACGGCCGGCAGGGCCGCGGATCTCCAGATCATGTACGGCTGCTACGGCGAGCGACGGCTACCGGAGCTCGAGTTGCCGCACCTGGACGGCTACCGGGGATCTCGTCCAGTTCGAGTGGGCAACGCCGCGACTGCCCAGCGACAGCTCGACGCCTTCGGCGAGCTCCTCGATCTCTGGCACCTGGCGGTGCACCTGGGCTCCGCGGTGTCCGACGACGAATGGCGCTTCTTGCGAGGGCTCGTCGAGGCTGCGCGCGTCCTCTGGAAGAAGCCGGATCAGGGGCTGTGGGAGATGCGAGGTCCTCCGCGGCACTTCGTCCACTCCAAGGTGATGTGCTGGGTCGCTCTCGACCGCGGCATCGAGCTCGCAGAGAGCCGGCAGCTCCACTGTGACCTGGACGGCTGGCGCGAAGCGCGCGCCGAGATTCGACAGGTGGTCGAGCAGCGCGGCGTGGATCCGGAGCGCGGCTGCTTCGTGCAGGCGTTCGAGTCACGAGAGCTCGACGCCAGCTTGCTGCTCCTCCCCATCGTCGGATTCGTGGACGCCGGGGACCCGCGCATGCGCGCCACCGTCGCTCGCATCGAGGAGGAGCTGGGAGTCGACGGTCTGCTCGTGCGGCGCTACCGCTCGACCGTCGGGGATGGTCTCTCGGGTGAGGAGGGCTACTTCCTCATGGCGTCCTTCTGGCTCGTCGAGGTGCTCGCGATGCAGGGAAGGATCGAGGAGGCCGAAGCTCGGTTCCGGCGTCTCCTCGAGCTCGGCAACGACGTGCATCTCTTCGCGGAGGAGTATCAGCCCGGCGTGGGCCACCTCGGGAACTTCCCGCAGGCCTTCACGCACATCGCGATCATCGGCGCTGCGCAGCAGCTGGCCGATGCTCGGTCACACGGAGCCTGGGCCAGAACCGCGACGGGCCACCGCGCCGCGATACGTCGAGCGCGAGGAAACACCGCGAAGAAGAGCGATCCTGGGTGACCGTCTTCGATCCGGCCCGGCCGTCGCCGTCCGGCGCCGCGGTGCAGCCTCGCCCGTACCGCACGCCTCCTGGGCGGCGGATCCACCGCCTCGCCGGGAAGTGGTGCGGCCAGTGTGGGACTCGTGGCGACGTGTGTGGGCGTGACCCGCGGTGATACGGTCCCGGCGTCCGCCACTCCACCACGACGCCGTCCCGGGTCCTCCGGAGCACCCCATGAACACCTCGGCCCGCATCGCCACCTCGTTCCTGCTCGCCCTCTCCGCCGCATGCAGCAGTGGGGGCGGCGGCAGTGGCGGTCCGCCCGGTGGGACGAACCCGCCGCAGATCGCCTCGTTCTCGCCCACCGCCGGTGGCGTGGGTACCCAGGTGACCCTGGTCGGGCTCAACTTCGGGGAGACGCCTGCGGCGAACGCGGTGCGCTTCAACGGCACTGCGGCCACGGTGCTCTCCGCGTCCGTGACCTCGCTCGTGGTCGCCGTGCCCGCCGGCGCCACGACGGGGCCGATCCGGGTCGACACCGCCGGCGGAAGCGCCACCACCTCCTCCGCCTTCACCGTTCTGTCCGGACCCGGCTCGGCCTGGACCACCCGCCTCGCCGGGCCGCGCGGCAGGCCCAGCGGCCTCGCCTTCACCGGCACGCGCTTCGCGGCCGTGGGGAACGACGGGTTCCAGGCCTCGACGAGCGGCCTCGTCTGGACCATGACCAGCCCGCTCAACGGCGCCAAGGACGTCGCCTGGGACGGCAGCCTCCTCGTGGCGGTCGGCAGCGCGGTCTGGGTCCACACCTCGCCGGACGGGCTCACCTGGACGATGCGCACGCTGCCCACGCCGTCGGGCACCGTCGCCGCCGTGGCGCGCTCGCCGGGCGCGTGGGTCGCCGTGGGCCAGGGAGGTGCCGCCTACTCGTCCCCCGACGGCACCTCGTGGACGCGCCGCGATCCCGGCACGACGAAGAACCTGTGCGACGTCACCTGGACCGGCAGCACGTTCCTGGCGGTGGGGGAGGACGGGGCCGTGACGACCTCGCCCGACGGGATCGGCTGGACCTCGCAGACCGCGCCCACGACCGACAGCTTCACGGCGGTCGGCGCGTCGCCGTCGCTGGCGGTCGCCACCACGTTCCCGTACTCGGGCTCGCAGAGCGCGCTCCTCACGACGCCGGACGGCGTCGACTGGACGCCTCGCGTCCCCGGGATCTCGCCCTTCAACGACGTCCTCTTCGCCGGGGGACGCTTCGTCGCGGTCGGGTCCTACCGCTCCGCGACCTCCGCGGACGGGGTCGACTGGGATACCAGCGGTACCGTGCCCGGCATCCCCGACGCCGTGGTGCACACCGGGACCGCCTACGCCGCGGTCGGAACCGACGGCAACGGCGCGGGGGCGTTCTTCACCTCCGCCGACGGCCTCGCGTGGTCGATGCGGTCGGCGGACCACGAGCTCGTCGGCCTCGCGCGCCGCCCGTCGGACGGGCTGCTCGTGGCGGTGGGGTCGGACGTGGCGCGCGTCTCCGCGGACGACGGCGCGACCTGGTCCCTGCACCTGCTCACGCCGAACATCTGGGAGAACTACCCATTTCTCGACGTCGCGTGGTCGTCGTCGGCGTCCGCGTTCGTCGCCCTGGTGAAGGTGGCGGCCAACCAGGACGCCTACCGATCGAGCGACGGGACCGCCTGGACGCGCGTCGGCTCGGTGCCGTGCTACGGCGGCCTGGCCGCGTCGGCTTCGGGCCTGCTCGTCGCGACCGGCTCCTCGCTCACCGGGAACTGCATCGCCACGTCGGACGACGACGGCGCGACGTGGACGTCGCGGACGCCGCCCGCGGGCGGGCGCATCCAGAAGGCGTTCTGGGTCGGGGGCCAGTTCGTGGGCGTGGGCGTGAGCGGCGCCATCGCGACCTCGCCGGACGGGATCGCCTGGACACAGCGCACGAGCGGCGTGACCGCCACGCTGCGAGGTGTGGCCGCCTCGCCCGGCGCGATGGTGGTCGTCGGCGACGGCGGGACCGTCCTCACCTCGCCGGACGGCGGCTCGAGCTGGACGCCGAGGAGCTCCGGGACTCCGTACGCGCTCGAGCGGGTGGCCTGGACCGGCGGCGAGTTCCTGGCGGTGGGAAGCACCGGCAGGCTCCTGCGCTCGCCGGACGGCGTCACCTGGACGACGCTCCCCACGCCGTGGACCGCGAGCCCGAACACCTACGATCTGAACGACATCGCCGTGCTTCCCGGCGGGGATCTCGTGGTGGTCGGGTCGGGGGGCCTCGTGGCCACCTCGCCGTGACGCAAGGAGGGCACGCCCCCGGCGCGTGTTGCCGCGGCGCAACACGGGAACCGCGCGGGGGCGACGCAACTGCTTGATCTTGCGGGGTCCTCTCCGCTGGCCCGGAAGCTGCTCTGGAGCTCAGGTGAGGGCCGGGCGAATCAAATCGTGGTGTCGCCCGTCACCTCGCAGACGGCAGCGGTCTCTTCGCAACCGTCTGGTGAACCGAAACGGAGGACGGAAATGCGTCACCTGTTCGTTGCCCTCTCGCTGCTGCTCGGCTCGGTGAGCCAGGCCCACGCCCAGGTCGGCGTGCACGTCGATGTCGGCGTGGCGGTGCCCGGCGTCCAGATCGGGATCCACATGCCGGCGTATCCGCGCCTCGTGGCCGTCCCGGGCTACCCCGTCTACTACGCCCCTGCCGCGAGCTCGAATTACTTCTTCTACGACGGCGCGTACTGGGTCTATCAGGGGGACACCTGGTACGTGAGCAGCTGGTACGCGGGGCCCTGGAACGTCGTCGAGCCGTATGACGTGCCCGTCTTCCTGCTGCGCGTCCCGGTGCGCTACTACCGTCAGCCGCCCCCGTACTTCCGCGGCTGGCGCGCGGACATGCCGCCGCGCTGGGGCGAGCGGTGGGGCCGCGACTGGGAGGCTCGTCGCGCCGGCTGGGACCGGTGGGACCGCCGCAGCGTTCCGCGCCCCGCGCCGCTGCCCGTGTACCAGCGGTCGTACGCAGGCGACCGGTATCCGCGCGAGGTGGAGCAGCAGCGCTCGATCCGTGCGGAACGCTACCGCTACCAGCCGAGCGAGCCCGTGACGCGGCAGCACTACGACGCCGGGAGCGGGCGCGGCGAGCACGGGCGACCGGACCAGGGCGAGCGGCGGGCGCCGGAGCACTCGCAGCGCGGCGAAGGTCGCGGGAGGGGCGAGGAGCGCGGGCACGAGCACAGGTGATCGCGCCGTCCGCGGAGCTCTAGCAGTCAATGTCTCGCCGCAGGCCGCGTCGAACCTCGACGACGCGGCCTGCGGCGCGATTTTGCGGAGCACACGCGCTGCAGCCCGACCTCCCGGCCCGCGCACGTGGACGTGCCCCAGGCGGCATACGTTCACCAAACCGAACGATATCCGGGAAACTATCTCATTTCCGAACTCCGTCTCCCGACGTATCTCATCCCTGCGGCGCGACGGACGTGCCGCAAATCGGAGGAAGGGAGACACCACATGGACGTTCGGATCCGCTGGAAGGCCGTCACCCGCTCTCGCGCAGTCGAGGAGCACCTCGCGCGGCGGCTCCGGTTCGCGATCGGCCGGTTCGCGGATCGCGTGACGGCCGTGCGCGCGTGGCTCGAGGACGTCAACGGACCGCGCGGCGGCGTCGACAAGCGCTGCGCGATCGAGGTCGACGGCGCACTCGGTCGGCGCCGCGCCGAGGTCCGCGACGCCGATCTCTACGTCGCCGTGGACCGCGCGGCCGGCGCCGTCGGGCGGCTGCTGGCGAGGGCAGCGGATCTCCGGCGCACGCATGCCTGACGGTCGGGGACGTACCCGCCCCGGTCGAGGGCGTGTCGACGACTCCGGCGTCCTGTTCGAGCTCCCGACACCGGCGAGTGCGCGGTCGTTCATCTCACGTGGGCCGGCCGGGCGGAGCGCCCGCCGTTCCTGATGACTCGGGTGTACGCCACGGCGCCCGCGCGAAGCGAGCCGCGAGGAGCTCGACGAAGGCGCGGACCTTCGCGGGCACGTTCCGGCGGTGCGGATACACGGCGAAGATGCCGATCTCGCGCCGGGGAAGGTCGTCCAGGACCGTCACCAGCCTCCCCGAGGCCAGGTCCGCGGCCACCATGAAGCGCGGCAGGACGGCGAGGCCGAGGCCCGCGGCCGCAGACTCGCGGAGTACCGTGCCGTCGCTCACGACGAGATTCCCGGCGGCGACCGCCTGCCGCACGCCGCCAAGCTCCCGGAACCCCCACTCCGCGCTGGGTGGAGTGCGTGCGTAATGCAGGCAGTTGTGGCGCGCGAGGTCCGCCACGCTTCGCGGAGTCCCGGCCTTCGCGAGATACGCGGAGGACCCCACGATCACGAGCCGGTCCGTCGCCAGTCTCCGCGCGACCAGGCTCGAATCGCGGAGGCGCGCGATACGGATGGCGAGATCGAACCGTTCGGCGATGAGGTCGACGATGCGGTCGGTGGCCTCGAGGTCAACCTGCACGGACGGGTGCGCGCGCAGGAACTCGGCGAGCAGCGGCGCGAGGTGCATCTGCGCGAGCGTGATGGGCGCCGAGATCCGGAGCTGGCCGCGCGGCTCGCGACTCGCGCCTTCCGCGACCTCCGCCGCGTCGTCCGCGGCCGCCACCATGCGCGCCGCATGCTGGTAGAGCGCCGCGCCCGCCTCGGAGAGTGCCAACCGGCGCGTGGTGCGGTGCAAGAGCCGCGCTCCGAGTCGATCCTCGAGGCGCGCCACGCGGGTCGAGACGGCCGACTTCGACACGCCAGCGGCGCGGGCGGCGGCGGTGAACGAGCCGGCATCGACCACGCGCGCGAAGAGAGCCAGGGACACGAGGTCGTCGAGCGAGGACGTCATCGATCGTTCTCCTGGGAGAACGGTGTGATCGCGGCGCCGCCCTCGCGCAACTCACGAGCAGGGTTACTCCTGAGGGAGTCGGTTCAAACAGGAGACCACCATGAAGAGCTACGATTTCGAGGAAGCCGCGCGTCATTTCAGGCACAAGGTCGCGTTCACCACCGGCACGCACGAGGTGCTCGGGATGATCGATCGTGGCCGGGACGTCGTGATCGTGGACGTGCGGATGCCCGTCGACTGGCGGAAGGGTCACATCCCGGGAGCCGTGAACCTGCCCAACGGACAGTGGGACCGGCCAAGGGGACTCGCGAAGGACAAGCTCAACGTCCTGTACTGCTACTCGCAGACCTGCCACCTCGCCGCCGAGGCGGCCGTCCGGCTCCTCGCGCAGGGCTATCCGGTGATTGAGATGGAGGGAGGATTCGCGACGTGGGAGGCCGCCGGCTATCCCATCGAGAGCGCGGAGGCGGATGCGTCGCCGCGTCGCGACGTCCAGGAACCGGCTCGCGCGACGTGATCCACGGCGGCGCCGGATTTCCTCCGCGCCGCCCCTCGACCGGCGCTGCCCTGGGCCGCCGCGAGCGATCCGAAGTGCGCCTCGGTCACGCCACGCCAGCTCGTCTTGGGGCTCGAGTCCTGATGGCGCTCTCGTTCCGCACCTTCATGTCCGTGATCCTCGCGGTTGCCCCTTGCCAGGGCTGCAGACCCAGCCACTTCTCGAGCAGCCGCCGCTGGATCGGCGTGGGCTGTCGATCGTTGCTCCTGCGCGCCTCGGCGATCCGGAGGATCCCGCCGCGATCACGCGTCACCGCCAGGGTGACTCGCTCGCCGGCGGCCGAGGCGGAGTAGATGAACGTATCCCCTTCAAGGACGCGCGGCAGCCAGGTCGCGACGCAGTGGTTCATGCGCGCGCGCTCCGCCGCGAGCGCCTCGGGGGTCTCGATCGGCGTCATCTCGAGGCCGCGGACCGGCGCGCCGGGTGCGGGCGAACGCGGCAGCACGACGCGCTCGAGCCGGGCGAGCGCGTCGTCGTCGCGGACCAGTTGCACCGACGTCACCTCCCCCAGGTCGAGCGCCGGCACGCGTCGGAGCAGCGCTCCGACCCGCGCCGCGGCCGAGTCGCCGTCGTGCCGTCTAAGCCAGCGATCGCAGTCCGCGAGATAGCGATGAGGGTTACCGCGGCGCGACGGCGTCCGGCCGGTCGCCCGCGCGAACCGAACCACCCGCTCGAGCACGAGCACGACGCCTCCACCGCCGGGACCCGTCACGCCGTCTCCGCCTCGCCAGCGCCGGCTCACGCTCCCGCCAAGGAGGAGCGCGTGCGCCGCCGCGAACGCGGACAGACGGCCGCGCAGCTCGGGCTCGCACACGCCGCCGAGCACCCACATCGCCCGACGCATGACCGCGAACCAGCGCGCGTTCGAGATCGGGTCGCGCGGGATGTCCTCCGGCGCGAACCGAGGGGGGCGGTACCTCGAGGAGGTCCGCCGGCTCGACGAGCGCACGGGCGCGGCGGAGGAGGAGCCGCTTCGCCTCGACGGCCTCCGCGATCTCCGCTGGCCCGACCGAGCGGAGCCGGAAGGACGCGCGGCTGGCGCTCCAGGCCGTGCGTCTCGGGCGCGAGCGCGAACGCGGTGCTCGGGCCCGAGGCGGTCGAGTTGTTCGCCCCCGCCGAGCGCCTGCTCGCGTTCCCGTGGTCGAGCGAGACGGAGCGGAAGAACGCCTTCGCGCGGGTCGACGCGCGGTTCGTCGCGTGACGCCGCTGACCGCGCTCGCCGGCGCGCTGCTCGCGAATGTCTGCGCGGCGCACGTCCATCCCACGGCGGGGGAACGCCAGGCGGTGGCGCGTGGGCGATTTTCCACGCGTAACGTGTCCGACCCTCCCGTACAAGGCGGGCATGGGCAGGCCAAGTGGGGAGTCGCATCTCGCCGCGAAGAAACGGCGGGCGCGGCGGGATGCGCTGCGGACGCGCGCGTGCCGTCGTAGAGTTCGCGGGGTGCCGCGCGGCGGCGCCGCGCTCGAAGGGCTCCTGCACGAGCCGCCCCGGCTCGGAGGGAACATGTTCGACAGCACAGGCAAGAGATCGCGCGACGCGTTCTGCGGCTGCCGACCAGCCGGACTACACGATCGGGTTGTACCTCAAGGACGGGGTTAGACGACGCCGAGACCGTCAACGACTGGAAGCCCTCCCCCGCATTTCCGGTGGCGGTAGCGCTTTGTGACAAGCGGTTTCCCACGCCTCAAGCTCTCGGAGGCGGGTGCAGCGGCGGCCCAGCTTCTCTCCGAGTGTCGAGAACGAGCCGCAATCTGCATTGCATCGGCTCACTTACGAGCCGAGCGTCGTGGAGGAGCATGCGCGGAGGCTGGAGGAGCGCGCGATCGTGCGCGATGGTCGCGCCACCTTCCGGCGCGGCCCTCGTCGAGCTACCGCCCGAGTACGCTCTCAAGCCCGTGCAGCCGGATGCAGGTGGGACCGATGGTCTTGCTGTACCGTTGCTGCATAGCTCCGAGAGCCCGAAGAAGCCCTAGAGGATGTGAACCTGTGGCTTCGGATTCGTAGAATTACGCAACGTTAATCGGCAGGCGGGCAATCTGCACAATCGTGATTGAACGTGCACCGGAGTTCCTGAGCGAGTGAATGCGAGGGAACTCCGGTGCACGGGTGTGCTTGGACGCGGAGTGGACGCGAGGCCAGGTCGGCGCGCTGCGTGCCCTCGAAACGCCTCTCTGCAGCTCTCCAGGGCTCTGGAGTCGGCTGGGTGGAAGCTCGCGAAGGAGAAGGGTGGCAGGCTCGCACTCGTTCGGCACCGCGAACGGCTCGCGCTCGAGCACGGGTACTCACGCGAACCTCGGCAGGCGGTGCTGAAGGGGCTTCTCGCGGACGCGGTCCTGTCCGGGAGGGCTCACGCCGAAAGCCGGCAGTTCGTGGCCCTCTTGGCGGCCCCGGCGATCTCCCCGGCGATGAGGTCGGCGCTCGAGGAGTACGCCCCGGACGCCGCCCAGGGCGAATTCTTCCGTTATGCGGACGACCGGGGCCTCGTACGTGTGCACGGGTGTGGACTCGACGAGGTTCGAGCCGACGCGCCGGCGCGACCGAGGGGGGGCTGGGCGATCGGCAGGGCACCCGAGAGATCTCTTCTCGGACCTGAACCAGTGGATGCTGAAGGTGCTCCTCGGAAGTTCGCGGGGGCCCGAGCTCATCTCGGTCCCCCGGGACGGCGTCGCCTCCGCTTCGGAGCTGTCGGCCCAGGCACGAGTCTCGGGGCCGGCGGCATGGCGTCTCGTTTCGGCGCTTCGAGCGGAGGGTAACCTCGACGACGCGGCGCGACCGGTACGGGTTCGTGACCTGCTGGCTAGGTGGCGGGCCGCGGCCCTTCCGAAGCAGCGGGAGCTTGGAGCCGTCTGGATCATGCCAGGCCGGAATCCCCTCAGCGCCTCCGGCGATCCCTAGCCGATATCTGACGGCAGCCGGGACCGGCGCCGGCGTACCTAGGCCTGTTCCTGCCTCGAGTTCATCGCGCCGCTGGTCGGGGGCGAGGTGAAGCGGGGAGGGAGGGTCGCTTCGACGGTGAACGTCGGAGGGACGACCGCGCAGCTCCTGAGGTACGTGGACCTGCTGCTGATTCTGCCCTGGGGATCGGGCTCTCGGAGGAGGAGGGCTTCCCCCTCTCCGAATCGGTCACGATCCAGGTCGCGAACCCCGCCTCCTACCTCGTCCAGAAGGTGCTCGCGCTCGAGGAGCGGCACCCCGCGAAGCAGCCGAAGGACGTGCACTATCTGCACGACACCTTTTGCAGCGTTCGCCGACGCCATGCCGCGGGTCTGCAGCGCGTGGGACGCGGTCCGCCCGAGGATCAGTCCGGCCCACGTGCGAACGTTCCGGGCGCGGGCGAAGGCCCTTGCATCGGAGGCTATGGATCTGGCGCGAAGCGCAGCCCGCATCGCCGCAGACCGCACGCGGGCACCGACTCCACTGAGCGTGCAAGGCGTTCTGCATCGGGGGTTCCGCGAGGGATTCGACGTAATCCTTTGATGCAGGTTTGGGCGAACGCGCTTTTACGCGTGCGCACCAAGGCCACCCAACACGGCGATCGCATAGGCCGACGCAAATCCGCTCCAGTGGAGGGTGGTCCGCCGCACCGCACGGTCCTCGAGCAAGATGCTCGCGCAGCTTGCTTCCTCTTCGGAAGAGGCTCGGCAGCTTGTGGCAGTGCGGTCCCGGCTCGTGCATCACAGGCCTCTGTGGGCGAGCGAAGCCACGCGCTCGTTCATGCGCGAGCCCGGTTCGGGCTCGTCGCGCGAGGACGGCCGGTACTCGATTGCGTCGGTGCCCGGCGACACGGCACGGAACCGCAGCATACGTGAGCCCTTGACGACTCGCCAAGGTTCGCCGAGTGTTTCGAGACTGGCCCTACATCGCGCCGCACGAGATCCGCGCCCGATGTAGAGCCCTGGCTGGCTTGCCACGTCGTCTTCGGGGACTCCAGAACGAATGCCGCCGATACGCCTTGCGCCTCGTCTTGAATACCTGACCCAAGAGTACGTGCTCGTACAAGCATGGAAGAAGACCGCTAGCCATATACGATCGTACAATTGGTATTCGGATGCCCTAGAACTCGATCGCGCAGCCGTTGATCTTCCACGCTTCCTAGAAGCGTTGACCAAACGCCTGAGCTCTCCGAAGAGCTGGCACAGCGATCCGATCAGAGTCGTTCCCGCGCCGAAGAGTCAGCAGTGGTGTATCTCTCCGGCCGGATGGGGCCCCGTCAATGACGAGACGGTGAAGCTTCGCCCACTCGCCCACGTCAGTTTGATCGACCAGGTGGCTGCAACTGCGCTGATGATGTGCCTGGCGGATCGAATCGAAACACGACAAGGCGACCCGCGGGGGCCGGTCAATCGCCTGCACGAGCGGAAGCGGGTCGTCTCGTACGGTAACCGCCTCTTCTGCGACAAGAGGAAAGACAAGCTTCGACACCGTTGGGGTTCAGGCAAGATTTATCGAGGGTACTACCATGACTACCGCCGATTCCTTGCTCGAACAGACCTGGTTGCCGAGCGTGCGTCCGCCCAAGGGAATGGCAGGGTCGTTATCATTCACACGGACCTTCAACAGTTCTTTGATCGGGTGGCGCCTCGCCTGATCGAGCGGAACCTGGCCCGGGTCGCGAAGGAATCAGATGACGACGGGTTCTACGAGCTGGCGGGCAGGATTCTGTCGTGGCAGTGGGACAATCGTGATCGGAATGAGGTCGACAGGTACGCAAAGAATACGAAACTAGACAGCTTCTCGGTTGTGGCGCTGCCACAAGGGCTAGTCGCGGCGGGCTTCTTTTCGAATGTCGCGCTCCTGGAGGTCGATGATCTCCTACAGCAGGCGTTCTCCACTGAGATACGCCCCGGCATCCATCTAGAGGATGCGTGTCGGTACGTGGACGACTATCGGCTAGTAGTTCGGGCCGGTGCGAACGTAAGCCTCGATGCTCTCGAGCGCAGCGCAGTCGAATGGCTTCAGGAGCTCCTCAATCGTTGTGACACCGGGCTGCGCATAGCGAAATCGAAGACGAAAGCCGTCGATGTCCGGGGCGACGAGCGCCCTGCCGTGCAACAGAGCCGCAAGATGTCCAGAATTCAGGGGGCGGTGTCGGGAGGGTTCGACGTTGCCGGAGGCGAAGAGATCCTCGATGCGGTTCAGGGCCTGATTCGGACGCAACGGCGCTTCTCGACTGAGAGAGAGGGAACGCCAGGTTGGTCGCTGTCGCCGGTTGCTGACGTCCGGGATGCAACGGTCGCCCGCTTCGCGGCGGGCCGCTTTAGGACGACGTATAGGTCGTTAAGGCCGCTTCTCACTGCGCGCGAAGCGAATGCGGTGAGGTATGAGAACGTCGAGACCCCAGCGGATGAACGTCGGATAGCGGCGAGAAGTCAGGCACAACTTGACGACGAGGCTCGAGCATTCGCGCTAGGGTTGATCCAGAGTTGGGTGGAAGATCCAGCAAACGTTCGCCTTCTCCGGATCGGTCTAGACATCTGGCCTTCGCCGGTCGCGCTCGAGAAAGTCCTTCGGCTGCTGAGACCTCACCTAAAGACGGTCGAACACTTGAGCTCCGCACAGCGGGTCGCCTGGTACTGTCTCTCTGAGCTCTTTCGGGCTGGCGCATCAGAAACGGGGTATGTCGAAGATCTTGAGTCGCTGCCTGAGGGTGTAGACGTCCACGAATACCGACGTCTGCTGCGCAACGAAGCTGAAGAGCTTGAATGTCGCCGAAACGTCCCCTGGTATGTCAGGCGCCAGCTTGAGCTATTCCTAGCGGTAGCAAGGCCTGATGACAAATCCGTAACCCTCCAGGACGCGATCGGTGTCTGGTCGGGCCGTCGAAACTCAACTGAAGCTATAGCGACCAGTCTTGTAATTGCGAGGCGGGCGTTTGGGAAAACCAATGTGGCGGCCGAGGTAGCTCGGTCGACGGACGCGAGCGCGCTTCTGCCGTACATCGCCAAACGGGACCCATCGCTGGCCCTGGAGGTGGTAAATGCGCGCCAGGAGCTGACGAAGGCATTGCCGCCCCACGTTCGCGAAGACCTCTGCTTAGCAGCGCGGCCCCGAGTTCGCGGAAAGCGCACCCTTGCGAGTGTTGTCCTCGACTATGGAGCGGAGGGGCCGCTTCGCAACGAGCTTTCGATGCTGCTGTTCGCGGCTGGCTTCCTCAAAGCGCTGCAAGCGGATGGAAGTTCAGCGCCTGTTCGGCCTGGCGACGTGTACCTGCCCACGGTGGGCGAAGAGCCGTGGAACGCGAGCGGGGTCGAAATCTCGACAGAGAGAACCCCGGGCAACCCCTCGCTTTACGATCCGCCTGGATGGTGTCCCGCGGACGAGCAATGGCGGTTTAGGCTCGGATACCTGCTTAGGTTCATTCTGACGGTCGAGCGAGATTTCACGCGGCCTGCCGAAAGGCAACGACGGTCGAAGAAGCCATTGGGCGCGTACGCGGTTGCAGCGCCGTCGTGGCTGCAGCGCCGTTACGGTTGGTTCAACGGTCAAGTCGCATTCGGAGACGATTGGCTGCCAATATCTGACTGGGCTGAGAAAATGCTTGCCGCTCTGTTGGCGTGGCCAGGCAGCAAGTCCTCTTCTGAGGCCAGGTATGTTCGCCGGGGGCTAGGGGCGACCCTGTCGGCCGTCGAAGATCGTATTGGGGAGCTTCTGCACAAGCGCGGGAAGTCCACGAACGTGCTAATGCTTCCCCTTCTGGCCCGTCGGCCAACGAGGCGAGACGAAAAGCGTCCGCTGCGGGCGTGCGTGCTTCAGACCGTTATTCCGGGTGCAGATGAATTCAAGCCTGATGACCTCTCGCTCTCTGACCCATCCACTCGGCGCCGCCACCGCAACCACCTCGCCGCCGCTCTTGCCGCAGTCGAACGGCTGCTTGAGCTGCGGGAGACGCACCGGGAACGTGGTGGTCGCCTGGACTGGCTGATCCTTCCGGAACTCGCTGTGCACCCCAATGACGTGCGGACGCACCTCATTCCGTTTGCGCGGGCGCACCGGACCATCATCCTCGCGGGGCTCGCATATCAGAAACTGAGCCCCGGGCAGCCTCTAATCAACTCCGCGCTCTGGATCATTCCTGAATGGACGCGGCGTCACGGTCTTCAGGTCAGAGTGTGCCGGCAAGGGAAACAGCACCTCGCGCCGGACGAGGAGCGACGAAACGGTCGCACGCAGGTGCTCAAGGGATTTCGCCCGTGCCAGTGGATTGTGGGATACCAGTGGTCTAGCGATCGACTCGACCGTCCGTTGTGGCTTACGTCATCGATCTGCTACGACGCGACAGATCTCTCGCTGGCAGCGGACCTGCGCGACGTGTCGGACGTCTTCGCAATTCCTGCCTTTAACAGGGACATCAAGACGTTCGATCAGATGTCCTTGGCCCTGCACTATCACATGTTTCAGGTCGTCATCCTGGCGAACAACGGATCCTACGGCGGCAGTAATGCTCATGCGCCGTTCCGGGAGCCGTACCACAGCCAGGTGTTCCACTTACACGGTCAGCCTCAGGCCTCGGCAGCATTTCTGGAAATTGATGATATTTCTGGCTACCTGCGGAGGAAGTCGCGCGCCCTTTCGCAGTCTCGAGACAGGCCGAGGGCTCGGTCGAACATCGCTTGGAAGTATCCGCCCGCTGGCGTTGGCGGATCTGAGCAGCCTCCGCGCCGTATCACAATTCGCAGAGCGTAGAGTCTCGCCTGTTGCGCCATCTGATTCGGGTGGCTTGGTCGATGCTGTTCTGGAAGCAGGGCCAGCGAGCAAACGGTGTGACGACGTTAGTCGTGCGCTAACCAAGAGCGGCCGGCGAGACGCGTCACCCGCCGGGCTGGGGTAACCGCCCGGCGACGGACGTGTGGCGGCGCGAGTTCACACACGATTCGGGAGTTGACCGTACTCACTGCGTGCTCAGGGTGGCGTAGGAGAGATCCTAAGCGCGAGGCGAAACCAGTCGGGGCGGGTGGGCGAGTACGCCGGGAGTCCGCGTGTTCGCTTTCGTGGCGAGCGCGCGGGAGTCGTTCTGGATCGCGCGCCGTCTCGGTCCGTTTCGTTCGGCGAACTGCCGATCGCGGCGGTCGGCCCTTCGCCTACCTAGTCGTGGCCCGCCGCTGGGCGAAGGATGTAGAGCGACAGCTAAACTGACCCCCTTCGCCCCTCGACGAGGAGGCGGAGATGGGCTGTGAAGTCGTGGCTGTGGCACCCCCGATGGCGGAGGTGCCGATGGCGGCAGATGCGAGAGCTCGCAGCCCGAGGCTGGGGGGCCAAGCGCATCGCCGCGGAGCTGGGGGGTGGCGCGGAACACGGTGCGCCGGTACCTGCGGGCGGCGCGGTCGGAGTGCAGCAGCGGTCGCTCCGGCGGTCTCTCGACGAGGCGGCGCGTACGGAGGTGGTCGCGCTGGTCGACGGCGCCGCGGAAGGTAATGCGGTCGTCGTTGCGGAGATGCTTGCGGCGCGCGGCGTCGATGCGAGCGTCAGTACGGTGCAGCGCGCCGTCGTGGACCATCGGCGTCAGCAGCGTGCGGCCGATGTCGCGACCGTTCGGTTCGAGACTGCGCCGGGTCGGCAGATGCAGATCGACTTCGGCGAGCGTAGGGTCTCGATCGCCGGCGAGCAGGTAACGGTGCACTTCCTCGCCGCGGTGCTGAGCTACTCGCGCCGGCTGTTCGTGAAGGCGTTCCTGCACGAGCGGCAGGGCGAGTGGCTCGACGGGATCGCGTCGGCGTTTCGGCACTTCGGCGGCGTGCCCGCCGAGGTCCTCGGCGACAACTCACGGTGCCTCGTCGTGGCGCACAACCGCGAGGCGCAGACGGTTACGTTCCACCCGGCGTACCTCGCGTTCTGCCGCGACTGGGACGTGCAGCCGCGAGCGTGTCAGCCGTACCGCGCGCGCACCAAAGCGAAGACCGAGTCCGGCGTGAAGTGCGTGAAGCGCAACGCCATCGCCGGCCGGCAGTTCGAGTCGTTCGGGCACCTCGAGGCGCACCTCGCAGAGTGGCAGCTCGCTGCCGACCTGCGGGTCCACGGCACGACGCACGAGCGACCAACGGACCGGTTCGAGCGCGAGGAGTGGCAGGCGTTGCGCGCGCTCCCGGCGAGGCCGCTGCCGACGCACGGCCGGCCGCTACAGCGGCGCGTCGCGAACGACGCGCTGATCGACATCGACACGGTTCGGTACAGCGTCCCGCACCGGCTCGTCCGCGACCATGTCGAGGCGCTCGCGTCCTCCGACCCGAGAAGCGACCTCACTTCTCCGGAGTCGTCATCCATTCGATTAGCTACGAGCGCCGCGTACCTTTCCCGATCCCAAGGCGCGATCATCGCAGCGTAGGAAAGTGCCTGCAGAAGCTGAAGGCGATCGCGAGATCGCTTCAGCTCGATGACGTAGGCCGCCCGTCAGGCATCGGGGTTCACGAGCTCGACGCCGTTCAGTCTGCTCGCAGGCCGCGCAGGAACGCCGGCCAACTGGCGCCGTCTAGAGCGGTGACGACGTCGAGGCATAGGGCCTTGCGCCGACCATCGCTGTTCACGCCGACGCCGATTTGACAGGCGACGTTCAAGATGCGCCGCTCCTCGCGGTACTTCACCTTAGCGCGCGTGGAGCCAGACGCAGTTGTACGGGCTCGAGAGCGGGCGCATGCGGAAGCTCACAACGGCGTCGAGCTCCTTCGAGAGCTGCGACATCTGGGCTCCTCGAGAGCTTCTCGACCCCGAGCGTCTGGCACCAGGTACTCGATGCTCTGCGTCGAGATGCCGAGGAGGTCAGGTGCGCCTCGGCCACCGCCTCCGTGAGCGCCTTCTCGACGCGCGGTCGCGGCTCGAACAGGCGCCCAGGAAGTACGTACCTTCGGCTCGATGTGCTCGGGCTTGACGGATCCTCAAGGACTCTCAGAAGCGGCTCGACCCAGTGTTTCGACGGCCCGAAGGAGGCCTCCGGAGCGACGCACCAGCCTGCACGCGGTTACCAAGAATTACGCAACGTTAGCCGGCAGGCGGGCAATCTGCACAATCGTGAGTGAGCGTGCGCCGGAGTTCCTGAGCGAGTGAATGCGAGGGAACTCCGGTGCACGGGTGTGTTTGGACGCGGAGTGGACGCGAGGCCGGCCGGTGCGCGCGAGGACTGGCGTGCACGGGCGTGGGGAGTTGCGAGAACCCGTCGATCGTGGGGCCGGAATAGCGCATCATGGTGGCTCGATGTCGCGCAGGAGCATCGCGTCAGCGCCGTTCGAGATGATCCCGCGGAACATTCTCCGGGTCGGGCGGGAAGTGTCCGCGCTCCTTGCCAGCGCAGGGATCCCGCACGCCTTCATCGGTGGGTTCGCCGCAGCGGCGCACGGGTGGCAACGCGTGACGACCAACGTGGACGTGCTCGTGCCCCGGGCTCACGATCGCCTCGTACGAGAGGTCCTTCGAGCGAGGCGGGAGCCCCGGGCTGGGTAGGCGAGCACTCAGGAGTGCGCGTGTTCGTGTTCGTGCCGAGCGCGCGGGAGTCGTTCCTCGATCGCGCTCCGTCCCGGTCCGTCGCCGTCGAGGGGGTACCCATCACGGCGGTCGGGCCGTTCGCCTGCCTCGCCCTGGCTCGCCGCTGGGCGAAGGACGAGGCGAACTTCGCGGAGATCGTGAAGGGCGGGGCCGACGTCCAGGAGGCGACGAGATACCTGCGCCGGTACGCGCCGTGGCTGCTCCGCGAGTGTCGCCGGTTGGTAGCGCGCGCCCGGTCCGAGCCGAACCGTGAGCGCGAGGCGGCAGGAGCGGCAGATCGACCGAGCAGCCCGAAGAGGTTCAAGAACCCAATCGCGATAGAAAAGTAGGCGACGCACGCACGGACTCGCTCATCTCGTCACGGACCATGACTTCACCGAGGTCCTCGGCGACGAGCGAGCAGACGAGAAGGGCTGGGCGCGGCTCTGGGACCGCTTCGACCGAGAGGCCCGCCGCTGGAGCGAGCGGGAGCGCCTCGAGATCTATGGGCAGGCGGAGCGCGATGACGGCGAGCGCCGGCGTCTCGTCGGCGAGTTCCTGCGACGTCGTCATGGCCGCCTCGCGCACGAGATCGCGGTGCGAGGGGTGCCGGGCCCGGGCCCGGATCGGACCACCCTCAACGATCCGCAACGATATGGGCTGGCTGTATGACGTCGCCGGGTTCATCGCGCGCAGCCACAGCGAATCGCTGCGATCGGCGGTGGATCGCCTGCTGGTCAGGCGGTCCCTGCCTGCAACTGCCACAGCCGCACCACCCATTGCTCCACCACACGCCGCGCGTCCGCGCTCGGCGGTCGGTTGGCGAAGCCGCGCAGGTCCGCGATCTTGAAGCCCCCGGCACGGCCCGGTTCGATGGACAGCGTGAGCCGTTCGGCACCGACCCGGGCCGCGTAGAAGAACTGCTCTCCACGGACGGCGTTCGGCAGCAGCGTCGCCGCGCAGTGGTGCATGTCGCGACCTTCCTCGTAAAGCGCCGTCGCGGTCCGGATCGGCTCGATCTCGAGGCCGGGTTCGGGCGGAACGAACGGCAATCGGGGGAACGGGTGCTGCTGGGCGTGGGTCGCTTGCCACCAGATGCTCGCGTCCTCGAGGAACGTGAGCGGATCGCAGCCGGGGGACGGGCGTCGACCCGTGGCGTCGCAGTACGCCGCGAGGCGGTTCACGAGGTGCAGGACGCCGAACCCATCCATGCCCGGACTGTTCGCGCTGCGGCGGACGTGGCCGTCGATGAGGAGCGCATGGCGCGAGACGAACCGGGAGAGTGCATCCCTCGCGCCCGGCGCGAGGTGTGATGCGCGCGCGAGCGCCATGCACGCGAACGCCGACACTCGGTACCAGCGCGCGTTCCGATCCGGCGCGTGAGGGATGTCCTCGGGTGCGAACGAGGGGAGCGCGGGTCGGGTCAGATCCGTACAGGAGACGAGGGGGCCCGCGCGACGGACGAGCAGCTCCTGCCTGTCGCGAGCCTCGACGCGTTCGCGCCACGTGGCCCCGAGGTCCTCCCGGGGAAGGTCCGGATCGCGGAACGGAGAGGGGAAGGGGAGGCGGCCCCAGCAGCGCACGGAACGCCGGATGAGCCTCCGGAGCGGCATCCCGGCCAGGGCGTTCCAGACGATCGACCGGGACGCCAACCCGTCCATCAGCCTGCCGGCGAACGCGTGGGCAAAGGCGTGTTGGAACGAGAGCAGCAGGGCTCCGGGGCAGACGTGCGCGAGCTGCGCGACGCGGCCGGACTCGTCGTTCAGGGCGGCGGAGTAGATCCACCATCTCAACTCGGGCGCGAACGGCAGCGCGGCGCAGAGCGCGTCGCGGTCGAGTCTCGCGTGCAGCGCCCGAGCGATAGCGCGCAGGTGTCCGGTGCACGAGGAGGCCGACCGGCGAAGAGCGGGGGTCGCCTGGCCGTAGGTGATGCAATCTGTCGCGAACTTCGCGAGCCGCTCGAACACTCCGCCCCACCCCGAGCGGTGGCCGACCGGCCAGATCTGGGGCATGAACTCGGCGACGTCTGGGCGCGGTGCTCTCGATGCGCCAGGGTGCGGCCCGAGCCGCCGGACGGACAGCTCGGCGGGGCGGCCGACGTGCACGACGAGGTGCCGGGCCTCGTCCCACCGCTCCACGAGGAGCTCGAGCCGCTTGCCGCGCCACCGATGCACGACCACGACCGCCTCGCCGGCACCCTCGAACCGCGCCGTCGTCTCAAGGTCGAGCTGCCACGGGTCCGTCCACCGCATCGGGTCCCCCGTCACCGTGCCCGAGACGTCCACCGCGGCGCGACCGCGCTGACGGCAGGTTCGTGCAGTGCGCAGAGCAGCTCCAGCGCCGCCTCGAGCCGTCCCGCCTCCACGTGCGCCTCGTCGGTGTCGGCCAGGTGGAACGGGTGGAGCACCGCTGAGACGCCGGGCGCGAGCGTGAATCGTACGTGACGCATCGGTCCGCGGACCGCGTGCTTCACCGCCTCGATGCGGCGGTGCGACCAGAGCGCGAGCGCCCACGCTTCTGCCGGTGAGGCAGGGACGAGCGTCGACCAGGCTTCCTCGAATCGCAAGGCGCGGGACAGCGCCGCGGGATCGAGGCGTCTCACGTAGAGCGCGGTCGCGATCGGGGGCCAGCGCGGGAGCGGACGGCGGTGGAGGAGCTCGGCCCCGCACGCCACGAGCGTGCTCCGGAGCCGCTCGCGGTCATGCCAGCCGAGCGGCGTCACGACGAGGTAGCTCACGCGAGGCGATCGCAGCTGCGCCGCGCGCGCGTGGACGGCTAGGACCCACCGGGCGAGATCCGCGCCGACGTCGGACGTCGGGCCCGACGGCACCACGGCCAACCTCGCGGGGCTCATGAGCAGACCTCGTTCGCGCGGACGTTGAACGTCCGCGTGCAATTCAGGCAATACCGCCGGCAGATCGGATCCGAGAGGCAGTCGGCATCGCGCACGAACCCAGCGCTCCGGGCGCGCTGGACCTCCGGCGCGTCCGAGAGCGGACCGAGCGGCGCGCCGCCCTCGCGAAGGTAGATCGAGCACGGATAGTAGGAGGTGGCGTCCGCGGTGCGCTCGGTGAGCGGGATCCAGCACCGCCAAGGACGTGCCGCGGGACGGCGCACCGCTTCGAGGCCGAGCGCGTCGGGCCGAAAGACGGTGCGAACCTTCAGCCTGAGGAGCGGGAGCGCGCCCGCGGGGTGTGCGCGGAGCAGCTGCTCGAGGTCGGCGCGGACCTCGTCCGCCTCCCGGAACGCGCCGAGGTCTCCGCGCGCGTCCACCTCGCACAGGAGCTTCAGGTCGTCGGGCGCGAGCCCGAGCAGGAACCGCACCGTGTCCTGGAGGCGGTGCCGGTTTCCGCGGTGCACGACCATGTTCACCACGAGGAACACCCCCGCGCCGTCCCTCCGCGCAGCGCCGAGCGCGGCGAGGGTCCGGATCGCCGCGGACCACGCGCCGGGCCGGCCGGCGGTGATGTCGCCGGAGTGCGGGTCGGCGGCGCCGAGCGAGACGCGGATCTCGTCGATCCCGGCGGCGACGAGGTCGAGGTAGCAGCGGGGCGGCCTCGTCCCGTTCGTCGTGACGCTCGTGTACCGGACGCCCCGCGCCTTCGCGAGGCGGATCATCGCCGGGAGGTCCGCGAGCAGGGACGCCTCGCCGCCGGTGAAGTGCACGTGCCGGATCTCGGTGCCGTCGTGCGTGGCGAGGAGTCGCGCGAACGACGCGAGGTCGTGGTCCGCGGCGCGGCCGCGGCCCGGAGCCGCCGCGCCCTTGCAGTAGGTGCAGGCGAGGTTGCAGCGCGGCGTGACGAACACGGTGAAGCGGTGCAGCGGCGTCTCCGGACCGAGCCGCTCCGGCGCGTCGAGGAGCGGGCGGAGCTCCGTGAGCCTCCGCTCCTGCGTATCCTCGAAGAGCAGATCCGGGACCGGGCTCCGGGCGGGCCGAAGGTCCGGCGCGGCTTCGCGGGAGCTGCGATCGGCTGCTGCGTGGGCGCGGTTCACGGGTCCCCCTCGGGGTGACTCAATACGTGAGGCATACGTACGCCCACATCGTCCGACATGGCCAGACGCATGGCTGTGGGACAGCGGAACTCTTCGGCTTTCCCCGAGTGTGCGGCGCGGCGACCCGGGTCCCGAGCCGTCCCGTTGATCGTCGGCTGTGCCTGCCCATCCCCCGGACAGCGGCGCTTTCCGTTCGCGAGGGGCGCGTCCTGACGGCCCTGGTCGATCATCGCAGCACGCGAGGCGAGCGGTGGCGTTGCCTTGTTGTGTTGGCCGTCAGTTAGGTCGGATTCGGTGTTGCGGCGGACGCGGCCCAGAGCTGGGGGAAGTCACCGGCATCGGAAGCCGAAGGCTTCTGGCAAGGCGTGACGCTGCGCGAGCGCCCGACGCGGTGTAAGGTCGTCGCGTGACCGACGCGAACTCGACCATCCCGCCCAGCCCGCCAGCCCCACACGTTCCGATCGGAGCCCACGTCACGAGCCGGCACGCGCCGGAGTGGGGCAAGGGAACGGTCCTCGGCAAGGACGGCAAGCTCGTGCGCGTTCTCTTCGTGGCGCATCCCTCCAGGAAGCAGGTGGTCGTGCCGGCCACCTCGCTCGTCGTCGAGCACATCAGCAACTGGCCCGATCCTTCACGGTCGGCCGCGACCGCGTCGAGCCCGTCTTCGAAGTCCTCCAAGGCCACCCTGAAGAAGAAGCTCGACCCGCCCGAGCGGACACGCGAGGAAGGCCTCCAGTTCTTCCTGAAGGAGTTCCCGGGGGCGTTCGCCGATCCTCGGTACCTGAAGGAGGAGCGCGAGTACAAATGGGCAGCGCACGAGGTCTTCGCCCAGACGCTCGGCGATGGATCACTGTCCCGCCTCGTCGAGGCCGGCGACGCGATCGAGCTCGCCGACCGCGCAAAACGCGTCGAGGCCGCGACACTCAATCTTCTCTACCCCGTCGAGAAGGCGCGGTTCCGCTCCGCGTTCGCGCAGCCGGACGTCGCGCTCGCGTACTTCCGCGCGCTGCGCGATCTCCTAGAGGCCGCCGAACCGTCGAGCGCGTTCCCCGCTTACGCGAAGGCGGTCGAAGCCCTGCCGAACCCCGGCGGCCCGTCGGCGTCCTGGCCGATGGCCACCGTCCTCCCCTTCGCGGCACGTCCGGACGTGTTCCTGTTCGTGAAGCCGACTCCGACGAAGGAGGTCGCAAAGCGGTTCCAGCTCGACCTCTGCTACAAGCCGGCACCGAACTGGGGGACTTACGAGCAGGTGTTGAAGCTCGTGAAGCTCCTCCGCGACGACCTCGACCCGCTCGGCTGCCGCGACCTGATCGACGTGCAATCCTTCATCTACCGGAGCGTCTGAGGGCCAGGCGTGCGCCGGGCCTCGTGACTCCCACGGTCGTGTGCGGCACACCGGCTCATCGAGGCAGCGTGCCGTGACCACACGTGGACCTCGGTCACCGGGGTGAACCATGTCCGTTGTGAATCGGAAGGCACAGCAGCACGCGGGGCCGTGGCTCGACCGATTGTTCCCGATCCAACTACACGGTGGGCGGATCGGGACGGTGAAGGGTTTCAGCGTGCTGCCATCGAATACCGGGATCCTGGAAGGCGGCCTGGACCCGGAGTCGAACGAGCAGCAGCGGCGGAAGATCCGCGCGCTCGCGAAGGACCGGTACGGCCCCGTCGTCGAGGTCGAGCCCGTGATCGAGCCGCTCCCCGAGTTATCCCGTCCAGGCCGTCCCCGCGAGCGCCTCCCCTGGATGGCGTGCGTCGCGCAACTCGAGTCGAAGCCCCACGATCCGGAGAGGCTCGCCTCGGCGGTCACGCTGGTGTGGTGGCAGGACGCTTTCACGCGCCCCATCCCCGAGGAGATAGAGCGCGCAGCGGCCTGCATCGACTGGGCGAGCGCCAGCGACTGAGGCCGTACTCGATCGCCTGATGAAGGGGCTCGTCGCAGACTTCACCCTCGGACGAGCACATGCATCGGACGCGGCTGCGCGAGGCCGCCGAAGCGCGGCCGCGCTTCAGCAACAGCGCCTCGCTGTCGGCCCCGCGTGCTTTCCTGCAGTGCTCGTGAGGGCTCCCGGGTGATCGACGTGCGTGGGTTCATCGTCTCGGCCTGGGACGAGCACCGGGCCGACGGGCCCGCGCCCCGGCGCACCCTGGCCACCGGGCGCCTCGAGGACGGGCGCAGCTTCGCCCTCGTGTTGCCCGCGCCGGCGCCCGCCGTGTACGTGGCCGCCGCGGACGGCCCTCGCGCGGCCGCCCTGCTCGGCGGCACCCACCGCGCCACCCTCGACCCCACCGCCTGGTCCGATCTCGCTGGCGCCGCCCTCGCCCGCGTCGAGCTGCGTGCGGGGGCGGCCGAGGACGCCTGGCGGAGGCTGGCCGCGAGCGGCACGCCTGCGCGGCACGTGGAGCGCGGCCGTGCCTCGGACGGACTGCTCGCGCTCGGGCTGGTCGGGCCGGTTGCCATGCGTGGTGAGCCGGTCCCGGGCCGCCGCGTCGGCCTGGTCTTCGTGAACCCGGAGCTTGCCCCGTCCGCGGCCGTGCCGCAGCTGGCGTGGCTCGCCCTCGACATCGAAACCGACCGGGCCGGCACGGTCACCGCGGTGTCCCTCGCCGGCGCGGGCGGCCCGGGGGAGGTGCTCTTCGTAGGGCCACCCGTGGCCTCGCCGACCGTTATCAGCCTTCCCTCGGAGAGAGCGCTCCTGACGGTGCTGAGCGATCGAATCCGCGCGCGCGACCCCGACGTGGTCACCGGCTGGAACGTCGTCGACTTCGACCTGCAGGTCCTCGCCGCGCGCTACGCGGCGCACGGCATCCCCTTCGACGTGGGGCGAGTCCCGGGCGGCCTGGCGCTGCGCTCGCGCCCGGGTGGCAGGCACTCCATCGAGCTGGCAGGGCGCGCCGTGCTCGACGCCATGCGGCTCGTGCGCGCTTCGGGGCGGCGGCTCGACGACTTCACGCTCGACGGCGTCGCGCAGGTCATCCTCGGTGAGGGCAAGACCGTCTCGGCGCGCGGGGAGGCGAAGCTCCGGGAGCTGGAGCGCCTGCGGCGCGACGAGCCGGCCCGCTTCTGCGCCTACTGCCTCCGCGACGCCGAGCTGGTCCTGGCCATCCTGGCGAGGACCGGCCTCGACGCGCTCACCGCCCGCCGCGCCGCCCTGACCGGCGTCTCCCTCGACCTGGCCTGGACCAGCATCCCCGCCTTCGAGCGGATCTACGGCGCGGCGCTGCGCGCGCGACGTGTGGTGCCACCGGCTCGCTCGGACGCGCCCGTCTCCGGCGCCGCGGGAGGCACCGTGCTCGCGGCAAAGGCGGGCTTGTTCAAAAACGTCTTGGTCCTCGACTTCCGCAGCCTCTATCCGTCGCTCATGCGGACGTTTCACCTCGACCCGCTCGGCCACGCGCGCGCCACGGAGCGTCCCCGGCCCGACGACCTGGTGGCGCCAAACGGCGCCCGCTTCGACCGTACCGAGGGGATCCTGCCGGGCATCCTGGAGACCTACGCGCGGGAACGGGAGGCAGCGCTCGGTGCCGGCGACGAGACGGCGGCCCACGTCTACAAGATCCTCCAGAACTCGTTCTACGGCGTGCTGGGCGCCTCGGGCTGCCGCTACGCCCGCACCGAGCTGGCGGGGGCCATCACCTCCTTCGGGCAGCTCTTCCTGCGGGCGGCGCGCGACTGGTTCGAGGCACAGGGCCACGAGGTGCTCTACGGTGACACCGACTCGGTCTTCGTCCGCTCCGGTTTCGGCGACGAGGCCGGTCACGCGGCTCTTTCCGGCCTTGGCCGCGAGCTGGTGGCGGCGCTGAACCGGCACCTGGCCGAGCGCATCCGCAGGGACCACGACGTCGCCTCCCACCTGTCCATGCGGTGCGAGAAGGTCTACCGGCGCTTCTTCATCCCGCGGCTCCGCGGCGATGCCAGCCCGGACGGGCGCGGCCGCGGCAAGGGCTACGCCGGGCTGCTCCTCCTGCCCGGAGACGCGACCGAGATGGAGGTGCGGGGGATGGAGGCGGTGCGGAGCGACTCCACGCCGCTGGCCCGCCGCTTCCAGGTGGAGCTCTTGCGTCACCTCTTCGCCGGCGATGGGGAGGCCGGGCTCCGCGCTCACGGCCGGGAGACCGCTGCCCGGCTCCCCCGGGGCGATTTCGATGGCGAGCTCGTCTACCGGAAGGCCCTCCGGCGCCCGGCGGAGGGGTACGAGACGCAGACGCCGCAGGTCCGCGCGGCACGTCTCCTGGGCTGGACAGACCGCCGCGGGCGCGTGGACTACGTGATGACTCGCGCCGGCCCGGAGCCGGTGTCGGCTCGCAGCGGGGCGCCGCTCGACTACGAGCACTACTTGGAGCGGCAGCTCCGCCCGATCGCCGAGTCCATCGCCCAGGTCCTCGGCGCCAGCGCTGACGATTGGCTGGGGGAGGCCGGTCAGCTCGGATTGTTCGCCTCGCCCCGAGCGGGGCGCTGAGCGCTCCGTGGACTACCGACACGAGTTGAGGCGTTTACGGCGCCTACTCTCGCCGGACGAAATGGTTGGTCGCGATTCGGAAACATCGGGAGCGTAAGGTCCAATCAGCGCTGCCGTTCCTGACGACGGCTGCGTCGGCTCACGCGCAGCCGGCGAGAACCGCGTCGACCGTCTCCTCCGGCGTGAGGCTCGAGTTGTCGACGAGCCGCTCGAACGGCTGGAGGTGCTTCAGGACGTCCGCGGTCAGCTTCAAGGACACGTCCACGTCTCGGAACCCACACGCGGGCCGCTGCAGGACGCGGGCGCGGAGCACGGCCGGCGCGACCAACAGCGCGAAGACGCGCACTTCGATCGCGCGGTGCAGCTCGCGAAGATCGCTCAGGAACCGCACGACCTTGTCCCCGCTGAAGGTGTCGACGACGATGACCGGCCGGTGACCGAGCCTGACGAAGTCTGCGACCACGAGGACGCTGACGTGCTCGGCCTGGTTGGTCCAGTCGACAGGGAAGACCATCGATCGCAGCGCGTCTACCTCCATGCGCACGCCGCTTTCGAGCCGTGATGCGAGCAGCTTCGCCGTCTGGCTCTTCCCGGAGCCCGGCGCGCCTCGAATGATGATGACGTCCGGCGGTGAAGCGCTCACGGCACCTCAACGACGACTGGCAGGTTGCACGAGAGCTGCTTGCACGGAAGGTCGCAAGTCTTCATGAGCCGGGACACCTCTGTCGCGCGTCGCTTGCACAAGATCGCGATGACGTCCTCCTCGGCGATGTTTCCGAGCGGCTCCCGCGCCAGCGGTATGCGCCGGTGATCGAAGCACTTCACGAGGTCGCCGTTCGGATAAACGCAGATGTTCTTTCGGGCTGCGCACGCCAATGGGCCTGTGCGGGACGAGGTGGCGGTCTCGTGCCAGCTTCCGCCAAAGTCCATGTACGGCTGGACCGTGTGCGGGATGCCGCGCTCAGCGCAGAAGTTCGCGACACGCACGACGTCCGTCTCGCTCTCGGACGCCAGGACGGACTGTACGCGCAGCTTGCCACCGAGGATCGACCGCGCGACTTGTACGTTCGCCATGACCCGCTCGTAGTGGGCCTCGCCGCGGAAGGCCTCCCAACGCTCGCGTTCGACCGTGTCGACCGACACGACGAGCCCGTGGCCGAGCTCGGCGTAGCGTCGGAGGAACAGCTCGTCCATGAGCACGCCGTTCGTGACGACGATCATGGGTACGCGGAGGTCTCTTGCCGCGGCCCCGATCGCGAGCACGTCGTCGGCGAACAGGAGAGGCTCGCCGCCCGTCACGGTGACCTGGTACAGGTTCTCGTGCAGCCTCTTCAGGCACTCGATGAATCGCGAGACGGGCAGGCGCTCGTCATCGCGCTCCGGCGTCTTCCATATGCCGCATTTCGGGCAGCGATCGCTGCACCGGCGCGTGATCATGTAGATGAGCTCGTTGCCCTTCACACCGTAGAACCGGCGAATCGGCGTCTTGTACCAGCGGTAGATGCTCCACTCGATCGTCTTGAGGAGGAGCATCGGAGCGACGTGGAGCTTGCGGTCGACCCGCTGCAGGAATGGCGCGACCTCGCCGTAGTAGTCGTAGATCCAGTGGGCGGGGCTCGGCGCGCTTGCGCGTTTACGGTAGACGAGGCTCACGCGTTCCCCTCGTAGATCGACTCGGACGAGTCCCAGAGGAGCACCGTGTGCCCCTCGTAAAGCGTCGCGCTCGAACTCTTGTACTTCATGAAGAGGCGGACAAACCGTCCCAGCCCAGTCACCGTCGAGCGGTAACCGAAGTCGTGCCAAAGCTTCGCGCGAGGACAGAAGCCGATGCGGTACTTGCTCCGGCGGCGGAGAGGTCGACGTCCTCGCCTGCAGACGTGGGGAACCGCTCGTCGAACGTGAACTCTCGAGCGACCTCGGCCCTCATGCCGAAGTTGAGCGACGGCATGTACCAGAGCTCCTTGCGGTCAGGCAGGAGCCACTTGCCGTTCAACGTACCGTTCAGGTCGTGGTAACGGTCGAGCAGCGTGGCCCCCCACGCGTACGTCATCCCGCCGACCGTGCCGAACGCGCCGTCACGCAGGAACCCGGTCATCTTCTCGTTCCACGCCGAGTCCAGCACGCAATCGTGATCGGTGAACAGCAAGTACTCGGAACCAGAGTCCAGCGCGCGCTCGACCCCCACGTTGCGCGCTCTTGCGGGCCCGCCATTCGAGGCGAGTCGGACGTGCTCCAGGAATCCAAAGGGTGCGTCGTGCCGGATCGGGCTCGCGTCGTCGATGAGGTAGACGCGGTCGAACGGAAGCGTCTGACTGTCGACCCTGGCGAGCAGGCGTCGCAGGCAGGCGAGGTCCCACTTCGTCCGGATGTGGCAAGGGATGACGAGCGCGCTCACGGGTGGCCTCCGTACCCGGACGCATCGAAGCACGTTCTTGTGGAGATGTGCCACGGAGGAAGGCGAGGGCGACATCGAAACGCGGCGCTAGGTTCGCGGGGGCTCGGGGCGAGCAACCTTGTCGACTCGTGGGACGAGGCGAGAGCGCTCGTGAGCGCCGCGGCGCCTCGGGTTAGCGGGGCATGTAGGTCCTGACGAACCGCCAGCGCACGAGTGTGCGCCTAGTCCGCAGGAACGCCCGGAGTCGCAGCGGCCCGAGTCGTTGGATTGAGCAGAAGGAGCGAGCCGTCACGGACTGCATCCGAGCGCGTCGACTACTTGACGCCGAGTCGAACTGCCCTGAACCACTCCGGACGCTCGAATCCTTTCTCGCCGAAACCCAACAAGACTCGCCGCTGCACGGAGGCAAGCTCCTGCACCGACAGGCCAGCCTCGCATCTGTTCGTGCTGGAGTCGCTGTGCTTGTTCTTCGGAATCCACTTGATCCCGGTAAGAGGGTGAATCTCGACGCGACCCATCCGCTTGCCGTTCTCGTTCACGGCGACCCGAACCACGACATCTCGCCCATCGATCTCGACTTCCGCCCTCTTCGGCATGCTCCCTCCTGCGTGCGCGAGGCGCGCTTTCGGTCACGTACCATAGAGCACGCCTCATCGTCGTCAGACGCACTGGCACTCTACGCGGTCACCACTTTCGCCGTGGGGGCCCCACGCTCGGACGCCTGGGCCGAGCGTTACTCAAAGTTCACGTTCCCTACCGGCGATCGGGCCGATACGTCCCAAGCAGCCACTCCCCGAGATCTCGCAGCTCCCGCCGGAGGGCGCGCGGCTCGACCACCTCGACCCACTCCCTCCAGCTCGCTACCCAGCTCGTCACCTCGTGCGACGCACCGTACGTGAACGAGAGCTCGACGCCGCCGCCCTGCAGGTCGCGCAGCCTCTGCGATGGATGCCAGCGGCGCTCGCGGATGAACGGTGCGACGATGGGACCGAACCGAAGCACGTACCGCGTCGGCACCTCGCCGGGGTGGATCGCGAACGCCGAGTCCGCCCACCGCTCCGCGTCGAACCCGGGCGGCGGGCGGCCGGTGCGCGACGACACGGCCAGCGAATCGAGTCGCTGCAGGTTGAGGGTCCCGATCCCGCCGTTCCTCTCGAACACGCAGATGACGTAGACGGCGCGATCGTGCGCGAAGAGGCGAAGCGGGAGCACCGTGTGCCTGCGGGCCGTCCCCCCGGTGGTCGCGGCACGGTAGGTCACCTCGCACCAGCGACGGCCCTCGATCGCGCCGACCAGCGGTAGCAGGTGCTCCCTCGCGGCGCGCGCGTATACGTGCTTGTCCCAGTGCAGGAAGCACCGCTCGACCGCGGCGAGCTGCGCGCGCCCCTTCGGCCCGAGCGCCGCGGCCACCTTGTCCGAGGTGTGCGGCAGCAACTCGTCGATGCGCGAAGCCGGGTGGCGCTGCACGCGCATCAGTACGTCGGCGAGGTAGTCGACCGGATTCACCTGGTTCGCTCCGCACGTCGCGAACACGGTTGATGCTGTCGAGAAGATCATCGCGCTTCAGGCGGATCAGCTCCGAGCGTAGGACGAGGCGATCGCGCAGCTGGGCGAGCAGCTCACGTCGGTGAAACCACAGTCGAGAAGCTGCAGCGGCACGTGTTGGGCGACCGGCTCGATGTTTCGCGTGACGAGGTGACGCGTCTTCCTCTGCGTTCTCCCGACGCGTCCGCAGCGCGGCGATGCGGGCGTCGCGGGATGGTGATCACGGGCTACAGCTCCGCGATGAGCGCGCGGAGGTACGACGGCTCGGTGCCGGGCGGGAACCGCGCGACGACGCCGGTCGGCAGCGCTAGCTTGAGCAGAGGCGAGCGCAGCTCGACCAACCGCGCCTTCGGCGCGGACGCTACCACGCGGAATGGCACGAGACGCGAGCGCTTCCTCATGGGAGCCGAAGCGGGGGCTTGACCCGGTGACGCGGGCGCCGCTCCGACGAGCGGCCTCGACTCCTTCCCGCAGCCAATAGATCCAATTCCTAAGGTTGCTGAACGAGATCCCGCGCTCCGAAGCAAACCCGCGGTGCGTGAGGTTGGTTGCCTCGAAGTCGGCAACGAGCTTCGTCCAGCGCTCTCGGTCCTGCTCGGTGATGCGCTCCTCCGCGAAAAGCGCGGAGGAACACGCCCTCGAGCTACGCTCGCCAGCCGGGGTTGGCCGGGCGGTTACCGCGTGGTTGTCGAGTGATCCGCTCCTGTGATCCGCCGTCCAGCCTCTTGTGATCCGCGCCGGGCAATCCGCATCGCTCGGGCCCCGAGCGCGCGAAATCAGAGCGGGACTCGTACGGCTCGGTGGGGCGCGGGCTTCAGCGCTCGCACCGGTCGAGCGCCTCGGCGACGGGATCGTAGGTCTACGGGTCGGTGACGGCGCCGCTGCTCCGGAACCTGGCCACCCGCCTCATCCGCTCCGAACCGTCTCCTTGGACTCCTTCAGCGCCGCGTCGAACGCCGGCGAAAGTATCGCGCGGAACCGCACCATCGCGGACGCCGCCTTAGCCTGCAACGTCTCGTCCGCATCAAGCACGGCTCCCGGATAGTACAGGGCGATGCGAGACGCCCTGCGGCCATCGAGACGCTCCCAGCTGAGCGGCTCGCCCACCCCAGCCTCGAGTTCGGCTCTCCGACGAAGCATCGCGTCGAAAAGGCCCTTCGTCTCCTTCTGGTCGCCCGCGTCGATGTAGAGCTCGACGCGGAGCTGCCCCGCCCGCGCGAAAGACACGACGAACATACCCATCCGCGGCCCGGACTCCGGCGCGTTGGCGACGACATGCCAGCTGACGCCGGACGGCGGCCGCTGCGGCGGAAAGCCGGGCACCGTGCCGAGCGTCGCCGTCAGTCCATCGAAGAACCGACGATACGCGGCCTGTCGCTCCGGGGTCCTGATGAACGTGACGTACTGCTCGCGCGTGCTGACCTCCGCGACGTGCCACCCCGCGTCGATCCACTGCTTCGCCTGTACGTGGCCCCGCTCGTTGTTGCTCCACCACGCGCGGTACTGTCGCGCAGAAGCGGGTAGCGGTGCACCAAGGATCTTCTCGACGTCGGAGAACTTGAGCACGACGCGATCGTCCGTCGTGTTCGAGCGCAGCGTCGCCCCGAGAGCGGCGTAGCGGCTCTCGATATCGACATCTCCCAGCGTCTCCATCGGTGGCCCGGGCTCGCCGCTCGGTCGCGGCTCCACGGGCTTCGTCGGGGGCGGCGGTTTCGCGGCCGGCGTACGGCCTGACCGCTGCTGCGTGACGGCCGCCTTGAGCGCGTCCTCGTGCCGCGCGAGCCACTCCTTGCAGAAGAAGAGCTCGTCCCGCTGCCGGTCGGCGATGTCCGTGCGAAAGTGTGCGAGATCGTTGCGCGTGTTGCGTACGGAGACGAGGAGGCGCCGGAGTGCGTCGCGCTCGATGCCGAACGCCGGCCCGTAGGCGCCCCATCGCGCCTCGTGAAGGAGCAGCTCGATGTAGTCGTTGAGCGTGAGCTGCTCGAACGTCTTCGCAGGATCTCGCGAAGCGAGGTTTTCGTTGAACGTGCGGGTCAGCAGCGCCTCGTCGTCGGGCCCCGCCGCTACGTTGCGGGCCGAGAGGAACGCGTGGATGGCCTTCCTAAAAGGTCCTCGGAGCTTTGCGTTTGATGGCGTGATCGCCTCGATGGCGGTCGTGAGACTCGCCTGATCGAGCGAGTCATCCTCGCGCCGGAACGCAGACAAAACGAAGTCCTTGATCGTCTCTTCGATATCCTGGACGACCATGATGTCCTGTGCGCGGCGGCGGAAGAACTCCATGGCATCGAAGCTCGTGAGGATGCCCGTGAGCTCCTGCTGCGGAGTTAGAACCAACACCGCGGACGACCGCTGTAGCGCATCGAGCACGTCCAGCAGCTCGTCTTCCGTGTCGCACCGCTCGAAAAACTCGTCCATCGCGTCGAGGACTCGCAGCGCACTCGGCACGACGCCGAAGTGACGCAGCGCCCGACCTACGGAATCGATGGTCAGTAGAGCGATCGGCCGGCGATCCGGTCCTGCGACCGGCAGCTGGCTGTAGTCATTCTCGGACATTTCCGCGAGCGCCGTCGCGAGCGACTCCCCCGGCGCGATGGTCAGGGGCGGAGCCTTGCCTTGGACGAGATCAGAGACCGTTGCGGGCATCGCCGTTCCACTCCCTCCCTCGGGGTACCGGGCCGACGTCGCCGCGGAGTGTAACCCAAGCGGCACCCGCAACGGTGATGCCTTCCGTTCCCCGCCTCTCCGCTGCCTCACGCGGCGCGCCAGCTGCGTGTCAAGGCTCGCCCTCACTGATCGCGCCTGGTTCGGCGAAACTGATCGCGACCTCGGCGTCATCGGCGTGGGCGAGTTGAGCGTCGTCGGCGTGGAGAACCTGGTTCGGCCAAGCTGATAGGGTCGGTCGGCGCCGGTGCCTATGCGGCCTGCGCCTTCTTTCGGCGGGTGGGCGGCGGGTTCCGGTAGGAGTCGCCCTCGATCACGAGCACGTGCGCGTGGTGGAGCAGCCGGTCCATCGCCGCACTCGCGAGGAGCGGGTTGCCGAACATCGGCGGCCACTCCTCGATCGCGCGGTTCGACGTGATGATCGTCGAGCCGTCCTCGTACCGGCGCCGCACGATCTCGTAGAGGTCCGCGGGCTCGTCCTGCGCGAGACCGCGGAGCCCCAGGTCGTCGACGATGAGCACGTCCGGCGTGGTGAAGCGGAGCAGGCGCTTCTCGGAGCTCCCGTCGCCGCGCGCGGCCCGGAGCTGGACGAGGAGCTCGTGCGCGCCGACGTACGCGACCGTGTGGCCCGCGCGGCAGGCGCGATGCCCGAGCGCCTGGGCGAGGTGGCTCTTCCCGACACCGGTCGGCCCGACGATGAGGACGTTGTCATGGCGCTCGACGAACGCACAGGTGGCGAGCTCGAGGACCTTCGCCTTCGGGATCGAGGCGTTGAAGGTGAAGTCGAAGTCCTCGATCGTCTTCGCGTGCTCGAAGTTGGCGCGCCGGACGCGCTGCATGAGCTGCTTCGCCTCGCGCCGCTCCACCTCGTCCGCGAGGAGCCGGTAGAGGAACTCGGAGAGGGCGAGGTTGTCGTCGGCGGCCTGATTCGTGCGCAGCTCCAGCGACTGCAGCACGCCGGAGAGGCGGAGCTTCTTCAGCATCGGGACGAGGTCGTCAGTTGCGCTCATTTATCTTCTCCTTGCCGTGGAGGAGCTCGGCGGCGCTCCGGGCGTAGCGGAAGCTCTCCTGCGGAGAGCCGGGTGAAGCCGCGCCCGCCGGCAACGGCTCGAGGTCGAGAGCACGCACGAGGATGTTCTTCACGCCCTGGTAGCTGAACGTCCCGAAGTGGCTGGCGCGGCGGGCGGCGCCCTCCGCGCGCTCGCGCGGGAACCGCTCCAGGTGCGCCACGATCGCCTGCACCGGCCCGAGCATGTGGAGTACGTCGTCCGAGTCGAAGACCTCGCGGACGAACCTGCCGGTGTCCGGGCCGATGCGGTCGGCGCGCTCCTCCCAGTAGCTGCGGCTCCGGTGCCGCAGGTCGGCGCGGTGCTCGGGCAGGTGGTGGTCGACCGTGGAGCGGTGGCCCGCGCCGCGGCGGTCGTGCGTCGCGACCCGCTGGTCGTCGTGGAAGATCGTGACGGTGCTCGCGGACGCGCGGACCCAGACCACCTTCTCGATGAGCTTCCAGGGCACCGAGTAGAGCCGCTTCTCGAAGATGACGTGGCTGTCCCGGTGGACCGTCGCTTCCCTCCAGACGACCGGCTCGAACCGGAGCGCCGGCAGCGGGCGGAGGACTGCCTGCTCGAGGTTCCGGAAGACCTCGAGCGGGCGCCGGTGGGTGGTGCCGTGCTCGCGCGTGCCGGCGATCTCGTAGACCCAGCGGCGCAGCGCCAGCGCTACCACGTCGACGTCCTGGTTCGCGCGGCCGCGGAAGAAGTTGCCCTTCACGTACTTCACGCCGGACTCGACCTTGCCCTTCTTCTCGGGCGCGTAGGCCGGCGTCGGGTCCACCTTGAAGCCGTAATGGCGCGCGAGCTCGCGGTAGCTGCGGTTCAGCGCGGTCGAGCCGCCCACGCCGAACGCGGCGCGCACGACCGCGGCCTTGAGATTGTCTGGCACGACGACCTCGACGACGCCCCCGAGCTCCTCGAACGCCTCCACGTGCAGGCGGAGCCAGGTCTCGGTCGTCTGGTCGAAGGCGATCTTCGCGAACAGGTGCCGGCTGTACCCGAGCACCATCACGAAGACCCACGCCTTGCGCATGACGCGGGCGCGCGGGTCGTACAGCCGACCGACGTAGCCGAAGTCCACCTGGGCGACCTCGCCGGGCCGCGTCTCCACCGGGATCGCGACGTCCTCCGGCTGGACGCCTCGCACACGCTTCAGGCGCACGCAGACGCGCTTCACGGCCGACAGCGTCGCGCGCGCCTCGCGAAACGACTCGTCCTCGAGCCGGAGCGTGTCGTAGATGCCGCGCGGGCCGACGCCCTCCTTCCAGAGCTGCTCGATCCGGCCGAGCCACCCCTCGAGCGACGAGATCTGCTGCGGCGGCAGCTTCCGCGGGAGCCGCTCCTCGACCGCCGCCTTCAGCACCTCGAGCGTGGGGAGATCCGCGATCGGCCCGGCCAACAGCCCCGCCGCCTCGAGCGCGACGCGGTACGTCCGCTCGGTGTTCGAGCTCATCCCGAGCAGCCGCGCGACCTCGCGGCCGCCGCTGCCCATCCGATGCAGCCGCACCAACTCCTGCAGCCGATCCATGTCGACCCTCCTCTGCATCCCTGCGCCTCCTCGTCGCGGTGAGGCGCGAGGGTGCACGACGGCCCTGCCGACCGGCGGTCTCGCCGAGCGGTGGCACTCCACGGTTGTTCAGGCGATCTGCTTGGCCGAACCAGCCGCGATCAGTTTGGCCGAACCAGGCTCACCGACGCGGCGCGCCGCGCGATCAGCTTGGGCGAACCGGCGGCGATCACTTTGGCCGAACCAACCGCGATCAGCTTGGCCGAACCACGAGCGATCTCTTACGCCGGTCCATCACACCACTGCAACGGACCACCCGAGACGCTGCAGCGGCTCGACGCGGCCGCGCGTGCTGACCTGAAGTGCGAGTCGGTGAGGCAAGGGACTCAATGTCGAGTCCTGCCGGTCTGGACACGAATCCCCCAAAGGGTAGAGTGGCTTCTGCTCGTGGTGTGGGGGAGCACCCGGGCTCCGCCCTGGCCGCGTAGGCTTGAGCCGTTCAGCCAGAACGCGTCCGTGCGGCTGAGAGTATCCCCCGAAGCCTAGAGTCTTCGAGACGGAGGGTTCATTGCCGCGCTCGTACTACCAGTGGAACGACTGGCTCTTCGACGCCATTTTCGCCCTCACCGACGATCCCACGCCGGTTCGACGAGTCATCATCGACGATGGGATCTTTGCGCGCGCTGCGGTCGGTGGCGACAGCTCAGGAATCGAGCCGAAGGATGAGTTCCTGGTCGGCATGAGGCGCGAGCTGCGTGAGCACACGTTCCAAAGCCTTCTCGCGGGCGAGCTCCGCAAGCCCCACACGACCCTGCGGCGCCCTCCATTCTTCTCGCTCGTCCTTTTTGCCTGCATGGCCGTGTCCGAGGGGGTCGAAGACGCCCCCACCGAAGCAGCGTTCGGCAAAGCACTCGACGATCTCTGCAAGAACGGGCTGTCCAACACTGGACACGGGCTCAACGCTGCTTGGGAGCGAATTGCGGCTTGGCTCGACGACATCGGAGCTCCCGGCCGCTTCATGGGGATGGACGCCGAAGGAAAACTGTTTCGGCGCCTGGAGATTCCCGCTACGCCCGGGTACGCGCAAATCGGCTACACGATCAAGCTGGCCTTCCCGCGTCGCCGAGATTTCGAGCTACTTCGAGGCGCACTGAGCGACTTCGCGCCAGAGTCGGTACCGACCGTTCAACAGGTGCTGGACGCCTTGCGAGCCGTGCCCGGGTTCGGGGGACGATTTCGCGGAGCACTCAAGGAATTCGAAGGATTGTTCCATCAGAATCCCAAGCTCGTCGTTGCGTCAGATCCATTCTGGAACATCGTCCAAAAGGCGAAGCAGGCTGCTGGGAACGGTGAAGCGAACGGCGCTGAGGCGTCAGTCTGCATTCTGGCCGAGCTCGACGACGACGGCGCTCTGTGCCCCGTCATCGCGAGCAAGACCTGGGTCGCGTTTCGAGACGGTCAGAATGTGGTTCCACTCGACGCAGAGCTTCCCGAGCCGTGGACGCACCTGCTTGCGAAGGGAGCATCGGACCACTCGGACGACTCCGATGCGGTTGGAGACCTCGTCGGATCGATTCTGTCCCATCCGGACGCGTTCTCGGACTCGCCGCTCGCGCCAATCGCCGAGCTTTCGCGGCGCGGTCGAATCTTCTTCACGAAGAGCGAGGAGCTGGTGGGCCTCTGGCAAGGTTCGGGGCGGCCACGTGCCACTGGAGCAGCAGTGGCTCTTGCGCGAACGGAAGAAGCCGAAAGGATCGCTCGGGCCTGGGCCACTCAGGCGCAGCAGTCGCAGTTCGATGGGTGGCGCGTCGTCATCCGTCCGGCGGAAGCCGTCGCACCCGTCATCGACGCGCTTGAAGCTCCGCGCATCAAGTTCGAGTCCGCGGTCGATGTGTCGCCGGGTAAGTTCTTGGGGATCCCAGGAGCGATGCCTGCCGTCTCAGTTGCGAACGCCAGCGCAGTCCGTGTCGTGCGAAGGCATGGGAGCGTGCACGAACTCACCCGCGAACGTAACGGCACCTGGGGGATTCCGCGTGTTCCGATCGCAGGGAGCGTCACATTCATCGGAATCACCGAGGCGGGCGAGATCACGCGTTCGGCTGAATTCACGACGCGGGTCGCCTCGACACCCGAGAAGGCGATCCGCGAACCGGGTCGATGGTTCGGCGAATGCGGAGGCCGAAACTCAGGGGACCTGAACCTAGGGAGCGAAGTTGGGATCGTGGGTACAGATGGCAGGCGCCCAGCCGATTTCACCGGTTCAGCGGACCAGAAGCCCCTTGCGCTCGATGCCCTACTCGATACCGAGTTCGGGATCGGCCCCAAGGTCGGCGAATTCATCCAGGGGGACGGGACTGGGTGTGATTGGGCACTGATTTCACTTCCGCGAGGGCGACTGGCACTCAAGTGTTTGGCATCCGACGCCGCATACTGGCCCAAGGAGGAGCGCGTCGGAAACAACCGCTCCGAGAAGCGGTGGAAGGAAATCTTTCGTAACGGGGCTTACGCGCTTCTCGACGGGAGCGCGCCCGCTGGGCTGGTGGAAGCGTACGCGGCGGCTGCGAAGGTTCGCGGGCTTCCTGCGGGTCCAAGGCCGTGGGCAGGGTTTAGTGACCCACCCGGGGAAACGGCGGACTCGACATATCGATCGCGCGTCACTCGTGAGGCCGTCTATGCCGAGGCCGCGATCGCGTGCGTCCTCCGAAACCGTGGGTCAGGGATACCGGAAGGTGAGCTGATCGACTTGTTCGTGCGCGTATTCGGATTGAGCAGCGGTCGCGATGCGTGGCCACTGCTCCGCTCATGGGTCGAAGCGGGCAAGTTCGATCTTCTCCATACGTTCCGGTATCGGGGGCGCCGCGCGTTTGGGCTTCGGCCGCGGTTCGTGGTGCACAACCTGGGACGTCGCGTCGTGGGAATCTCGCTGGGCCTACTCGCCGGTGCCGCTCGGCTGCGGATCAAGAATGCTGCACGGGAGCTCGATGCGACGGGGCTCTCGGTCAGCAACGGATGGACCGCGTCTCCGGTAGTCACCCCGCCGCTGATCGTCGAAGCGGATGACATGGAGTCCATCCGTCGGCTCTCGCAAGCGAGCGGGATCCTCGCGGAACCTTGCGCGCTGTCGGGGGTCGATCAGTGGTTGCCTGAATCGCAGTCCGCGGCGGAGCTCCCGCACAGGCCCGAAGGGCATACGGTCTCGAGGTATTTCGACCCTGAAGACCTCACCTCGAGCACCACTCGACCGACCAAATCGGTGGTCATCTCGCAATGGAAGCGCGAGCAAAAGCCGTCGTTCTACGTGGTCGAGACGTCAACGGGGAGCCACACTTGGACCTACTCGAGGGAAACCGCGTTTCGGCGGGCCTTCGCGGCACTGGGCGCCACCCCGTTCGCACGCAAGGGGCCTGTGATCGAGGCCTCGACGCGCGAAGCGCACCTGCCGCTCGCCGTCACGCGACTCGGCGTGCTGACGTCTGGGACGAGTCCGGGCCCGGTCACGGACCCCGGGATCGAATACCGGAACGTGTTCGGCTCCTCCAGCATCGCATCTACAGCGCTCGCCGCATCAGTTCGAACGTGAAAGTGAGGATGGGGTGAAGGATCCGATCGGCGGCTTCCTCCGCATTCGTGAGCTCTACATCGCGTACCTCGACACTGCGTTCCGCATCAGGAACGCGGATGCTGCCGAGGAGCGCCGACGCCTCCTGCGAGCGCCGGGCACGCTCTGCACGGAGCCACTCGTCGAGCCGATTCCGCGCTACGCCGCTTCGAAGCTACTCGCCCATGAGCTCGTGGAGTCGGGCGAACAGGTTCTCCCGGGTTTCGGAGCAGCCGATCGAAGGGCGTTCGCGGAGCTCGTCCTGGCAGGGCTGTTCCCTTCCGATGCCGCTCCGAAAGGTGCGTCGGTAAGTCGGCGCGCGAAGTTCCCTTTCTACACGCATCAGGTGGCGTCGCTCACTCGCGGCGTGCAGGCCGGACGACCCGTGATCGTGACCTCCGGAACAGGGTCCGGAAAAACGGAGTCGTTCCTGCTCCCGGTGTTCGCGATGCTCGCTCGAGAGGCGCGGACTTGGAAAGCGCCGAGTGCCACGTACCTCGAGACGCGATGGTGGTGGAGGGAGGACAAGCGTTCGTACACGCGGTGGTCCTCAAGCGACCCGAACGAGTTCGTATTCCCCAGGGAGCGACGTCCCCTGGCTGCAAACGTGAGGGGGCTCGCGGAAGGCGAAACGATCGAAGTGTTTCGTGCTCATCGCGAAGGCGAACATCCGTCGCGTCCGCAGGCGGTGCGCGCGCTCGTGCTCTACCCAATGAATGCTCTCGTCGAAGACCAGCTGGCGCGCCTCCGGAGAGCGCTCGATTCCGAAGCTGCCCGAACGGTCATGGACCGGGAATTCCACGGGAACCGGATCTTCTTCGGGCGATACACGAGCGAGACGCCAGTAACTGGTTTCGACAAGCATCCGCGCTTCCACCCCCACGACAAGGAAGAGTTGGCCCGCCGCGACGGTCAGCTCCGGAAGCTATTCGAGAAGATGCGCGAGATCGAGCTCGCCCAGGAGGCCGCGAAAAAGTACGACCGCGAGCAAGCATTCCAGAAAGCCACGAAGACGAAGCCGGACCTGAAGTTCGAAAAGTGGGAATCCGAGCAGGAGGACCCGTCCGCCTTCGACGATGCTCGCTTTCTGTTTCCGTCGAACTCCGGTAATGAGCTGTGCTCGCGCTGGGACATGCAGGCGACTCCGCCCGACATCCTGATCACCAACGTCAGCATGTTGAGCGCGATGCTCGCGCGCGAGGTGGATGCCCCCATCCTCGAAAAGACGCGGAAGTGGCTCCAGGAAGACCCTAACGCCTACTTCTTCCTCGTTCTCGATGAACTTCATCTTCAGCGTGGCGCTGCGGGAACCGAGGTCGCATTTCTTCTCAGGCTTCTTCTTTCGAGACTCGGTCTGCGGGATCCAAAGCACCGACACAAGCTGCGTGTGCTCGCTTCGAGTGCTTCGCTCCCGATCGATGGGAGCTACGAAACGAGCAAGAACACGAAGCGAAGCCTCGACTTCCTGTACGACATGTTCGGGGAGGACGGTCTCCGCGAATCGGAGAAGACCGAAACGAACATTTCTGCGTCGACCTGGGAGCCTGCAGTGATCACAGGCGAGCAGGTCTACGAACCTGCTCCCGCCGGGGAACTGCCGACGGAGCCGTTTCGCGAGTTCCTCCGCGCGTCCGGCTCCAAGCCGGCGGTCGAGGATGCCGAGGTTCTCGAGCCAGTATCCCCTTCCGCTGCTCCCGTCGCGTGGCGGAATGTTCTCACGGCACTCATCGGCGACGAGCAGGTCACAGCCGGGACGGTGCAACGCGGAATTCAGAGTGCTTCAACCTGGATCGCCGCCGCGTGTTGGGATCAGGTGGAGAAGCGGCACCGGGCGACGTCCGTCACGGAGGTGGCACGTAGGATCTTTGGCTCCGCGGATGAAGCTGCCCTTCGCGGATTGCTCATCGTCCGCGCTGGCGAGGAATCATACGAGAACTGGTTCGACGCGAAGCTCTTAAATCCTGGTTCGTTTCGGGTGCATACCTTCTTCAGGAGCGTCGAGGGGCTCTTCGCACCCGCAATTCCCGGGACGACACTCGACGCCGACGGCCCATCGAGGGGCTTGGGGGAGCGCCACGTTGGCGTTCTTTCGCTCGATCGGACCCCTCGGGCCGACGGCAAAGATGGTTCCGAGTCCCCGCCCACGCGTGTCCTGGAGGTCCTCTACTGCGAGTGCTGTGGAGAGCTCTTCGTCGGTGGCATGCGCGGAAAGGGTTCGAAGAAGAAGAGCGTCGAGCTTCTCCCCGTCGAACCGGACCTGGACGGCTTGCCCGAGCAGGCTGCATCGAAACGGTTCGAAGACCTCAGCTATGGCGCCTTCGCGCTGTTCTGGCCAACGAGCGGCGCAGGCGCGGAGCCCTCGTCTTCGAAAGAATACGATTGCGATAGCTGGATTCCGGCGGTGCTCGACCCGGTGTCGGGAGAAGTCGCGGACCTGGGTTTGACGAGGCTCGCGGAGGCGGCGAACCTCAAGAAATTCCATCTCGGCAGTAACGACAAGGTGCCCGCGGGACGGGTTCGCGGCTATCTGTACGAGCGCACGAGTGGCGCGGATAGAGATGGCCGGACGAGCAAGAGCGCCGGGACCCACGTTCCGTATGCTTGCCCAGCATGCGCCGAGGACTACGGGCCGCGTGCGAAGCCGAGATTCTCCCCGATCCGTAACTTCCGTGCCGGCTTCGCGCAGACGACGCAGCTGCTTGCTACCGAACTATTCGACGTCCTCAGGTTCAACGAATCGTCATCCAAGGCAAAGCTCGTTTCGTTCTCCGATAGCAGGCAGGAGGCAGCCAAAGCAGCGTTCGACATCGAGCGGCGCCACCATCAGGATCTCCGTCGCGAGCTGATCGTTCTCGAGCTCAAGCGGGCGCGTATCCTCCGGAGCGAACTCGCGGCGGTTCTTCCGAACCTGAAGGAGAAGCTCGCGGCGGCAAGGGAGCGCGCGTTCGCGGATGGCGCAAGCGACGCTGAGGTCAATCGCGCGCAGGCGGAAGCCCAGCAGCTGCGCGAGGACATCGTCGAGGCGGAAGCGACCGCGCGACGAGATGTCAACCTCCGAAGAATCCTAGAGGATCCCGAGGGCAAAGAGTTCTTGGGAACTCTCGAATCGGGTCGGGCGGCACTGAAGCCGCTGATCCGTCGCTTCGGCGACATGGGAATCCATCCGACGGACCCCCGAGGTGGGGCGCGCTTCAACTTGTTCGAACCCGGTGCGGACGGCGAGACGAGCTCGCTGAAGGCATCCTTCGACTGGACCGACCTCATAGATGTTCCCTACGAATCGGGCCCGGTCAATCCACGCGGTCTCGACTGGAAAGACGACCCGAACGACGTTTCGAACCGTGACGACGCCCGCAAGGCGATGGTCACCGAGTCGCAGCGGCTTCTGACGGAGGTGCTCTTTTCGAAGACGTACTTCGGCCTCGAGCAGGCCGGAATCGGCTTCGTGCACGTGCCGGGACAGGAACCGGACAAGGCAGACTTCCGGGAGGCGGCTGCGCTCGTACGGGTCATGGGGGACGCGTATCGGTTCGCACTTAGCCCTTACGCGAAACCCGGGGAGCAGCCGCCGCAATGGGAGAACGCGGACGCAGTTACCAACAAGCGGGTTCAGGCATTCGCCAAAGCATCATGGGGCGAGTCGTCGTGGAAGTCGCGCCTGAACGAGATGCTCGTGATCATTCAGAAGGCCGGCAACGGGCCTGGTCTACTCAAGAATGCGCGCTTGGCGGTGACGCTCGTCGAGCCGACTGACCCGGCATGGGTGTGTGCACGATGCCAACGTGTTCACCTTCATCGCGGTACCGGAATCTGCACGCGCTGCAGGACTGCTCTGCCCCAGGAATCGAACTCCACCGCGCGGGAGACACGGAAGCGGAACTTCCTTGCGATGCGGCTGGATCGGGCCGGAAAGGGGCCGTGCCGCCTTCACTGCGAGGAGCTGACCGGGCAGACCGATAATCCCGTCGAGAGGCAAATCAAGTTCAAGGGAGCGCTGATCCCTTCCTATGTCGACGTGATGGAGCGTAACCAGAACGGGAAATGGGTCCCAGCGGTAGACGAAGACGGCGAAACGAAGACCCGTGCGCGCAAGCTGTATCCGAAACGAGAAGAGATCGACCTACTCACGGTGACGACGACGATGGAGGTGGGGATCGACATCGGTCAGCTGGAGGCGGTGCTGCAGGCCAACATGCCACCGCAGCGATTCAACTATCAACAGCGCGTCGGTCGAGCGGGCCGGCGCGCACAAGCCTTTTCGTTGGCGCTGACCGTGTGTCGGACGAAGAGTCACGATCGGTACTACTTCGACAACCCTGAGGCGATCACGGGCGATCAGCCGCCACCTCCATTCTTGAACAAGGACATGGACACCATCGCCTTGCGCCTTCTCCGAAAGGCGTGGTTGGCACGTGCATTCGACAAGATGAGGCCGAAGCTCAGATACCCCAAAGGATCGTCGGGAGCCGAATGGCCTTCGGACACCATGTCCCCGCCCGACATTCACGGCGAATTCCTTCCATGCGATGCGATCGACGCAAACTGGAGCAGCCGTATCCGAACCGCGCTGGAGGAGACGGAGGCTTTCAGGAACGAGATTGCGGGGGTTCTCACCGAGGCGTGTCCAAGACTGACCGAGAGCGACCTCGCAAAACGTGTGGACGTCTCCGCAGTCATGGCGGCAATCGACAGGGTACGTGCAGAAGGAGGTAGCAAGGGACTCGCTCAGGCTCTAGCGGAGGCGGGCCAGCTCCCGATGTTCGGAATGCCGACGCGGGTTCGTTACCTGTACACCGAACCTTCGATGAAGAAGGGGACGGGCGGGTACGAGTGGAGGAACGTGGACCGCGACCTCGACATGGCAATCTACGAGTTTGCGCCCGGAGCATCCATCGTCAAGGACAAGAAGATTCATCGTGCGATTGGATTCGTCGGCGACCTGCCAGACATCAAAGGAGACACCATCGTTCCGCTAGGCCCCGCCCTGAGTAGCTCCGTGTGGCTGCTCGAATGCGGGACGTGTGGCGCGTGGCAGGAGTTCCAGAAGACGGAAGCCCAACCGGAACCTGACCGGCGTAACCCGGGGACTTGCGCGGAGTGCGATTCGCCGATCAGCCGCATGTACGACTGCCGCGAGCCGAAGGGATTCCGGACCACGTTCAGGCCCAAGGACATCGGCGACGTCGAGGACATGCCGCCGCGTCACAGATCGATGCACGCGATTACGCGGAAGGTCGATCGGGAACCGCTGCTCGGCACGAACGTCAGCTTGGCAGCCGTCCCTCAGGCGCAGACGTACCGGCTCAACCGCGGCCGGGTCGTCGTGGACGACGAGGTTGCGGACGGTGGTGACGCGCCGATCTCCGTTTCATTCGATGGATTCAATGCACACCGCGGGACGTCGGAGTTCTGGTTCGCTGGGAAGAAGCGGAAGATCGAAGACGGCCAGCCGGACATGCCGGCAGGGCATCTCGTCGTGGAGGGGGCTCATGTTTCGGGCGGCACCTCTCTTCCGTTCGGATTCATGAAGAGCGACCCTCCCGTCGTGGTCTCGGGCCTCACGCTGATGGCGCCAAAGGTCACGGATCTGCTGCAGGTGACACCGACGCAAATCCCTGCGGGGCTACGCCTCGCGGACGTAGTCAGAGGGACAGCCGGCTTCCAAGCCTCCGTGCGAGCAGCTGCGGTCTCGGCGGGATTCATCCTCGTGAACAAGGCCGCGTTCAGACTCGACACTGACCCGGAAGAGTTCGACGTCCTCGAACCGACGATCACGCGCGACGCGAGCGGTGTCCGCAAGCCGGTCATCCAGTTCGGTGACCGCCTAGTCAACGGGGCGGGGTTCACGCGCAAACTATTCGCGCCCGGCGAGGAAGCCCCCGTCATTCGCGAGCTCCTCGAAGAGATCGTTCTGGATGGGAAGACGTATCCCAGGGACGTGTTCTTCGCCGAGAAGCACGTCGAGCGGTGTGACCAGGCCTGCTACCGCTGTCTGCAGAGATACGGTAATCAGCCGTATCACGGTCTGCTCGACTGGCGCCTCGGGTTGTCGTTCCTCGAAGCGCTCTTCCATGCGGAATATCGGTGCGGGCTTGATGGCAAGTTCGACGAACCGGAAACGCCGTCTTTGAATGGATGGCCGAAGTTGGCGAAGGGGGCGGCTCTCAGCATGCAGAGACGCTTCGGGGGAGAGACGGAGCGCCTCGACGTCTCGGGCTCCGATCCGCTCTGGGCGTTCAGGATCTCGAAGAAGACCCCGTGGGCAATCATCGGGCATCCGCTGTGGGCTCCTGAGCAGCAGATGGGAATCGCGGGTGAAGCGTACGACGTCTTGGAGGCCAAGCTAGAGGGGCGCGGCGAAGGACCAAGTATCACGTTCGTGAACACGTTTGACGTCGGAAGGCGGCCGATAGACGTCTATACGAAGCTGCTGGGTGTGGAGGGCGCGTGATCTCGGCTCTGCCGACGATTCCAAAGCGCGCAAGGCTGCCCGACCGAGTGTCAGCGTCAGCGGCAGGTCAACTGCTGACCGGTCAGTGCCGACTTCGACTTCTAGCCAGTCGCACGTTCCCGCCGGATGCGCGTCGATTGCCACCCAGCATATGGTCCATGCGCGGCGATCTGATTCACGACGTCATCGACGCTGTTTCGAAGAACGCCTTCATGAACGGCAAAGGCGAATGGGCGCGCGTTCAGTGGCAGGGAACCGCCGAAGCGACGGCAAGACATGCGTTCGCTCTCGTCGTCGCCGCCCGAGAAGCCATGTGGCGAATCACGCCTGAACGAGCGCACTGGGTGCCGCTCGATGGGCTATTCGAGCGATTGGAATGGAAGGAGCTGCGGCGCGAAGCGATAAGCAGGGCTCGGAAGTACGCGGCGAACCGCGAGCCGATAATCCCCGTTCGGACGATGCGCGGCGGAGCTGCTGCGGCATGGATTCCGCTCCTCCCGGGAGAGACAAGGACCGAGGCGTGGGTCCGCGGCGACAAGTGGAAACTCCAAGGAAAGCTCGATCACGTTCAGCTGAGTGACCGTGGTCACCTCATCGTTCGAGACCACAAGACCGGCGCCATCCTGGAGGAGGGGACGGATGCCATCAAGTCGGCCTACGTGGCGCAGCTGCGCGCGTACGCTCTCATGGCGCGCGAAGTCCAGGGTCTCGAAGATGCAGATGTGGAGCTCTGGGTCGACGGACCAAACGAATGCTCCAGGAGCGTGGGCGGAACCTCCGCCGAGCTCGCGGCGTTTGCAGCGGCGCTAGAGGAGGGGACGAGGCAGTTGGAGTTGGGGCTCGAAGCGAATCTGGAGTCACTGGCAGCGCCGGGACACGCATCGTGTGCGCACTGCGGGCTCCGGCATGCATGCCCGAGCTACAGGGCGTGGGCTCCGGCTGGATGGCTGACGGACGAAGCCGAGGGAAAATGGCCGTTTCCGCTCGACGTGTGGGGCCGCGTCGCGAAGGTCGTCTCGGAAGGTGAGTTCCATAGGATCCAGCTCATCTGTCCAGATCAAGTCGTCCGGCAGGTCTCGCGCGTCCGGAGCACGTGGTTTGCCGAACCCCCTTCCGTTGATTCGGAGCTGTTCTTTTTCGGATTGGCGACCTCCGACGGGCCGTCGAGGGGAGTGTATCGGCATCCCAAGACCTTCAACGAGTGGGATGCAGCCCCTACTCGCCGAGCTTGGTCTTTGTCGGTCTTCACCGGGCAGTGAGAGTGAAGTCCGGCAAGCGTCGCACCGTGTACTACGGAACAACGATATCTGTGGAACGCGCCGTCTGCTCGCGGGGGAGGCGCGATACGATCGACCCGATTCAGACCGCGAATCGTTTCCACCGCTCTTCGAGCAGCGCACCGTCGGGCCAGTCGTCGCGGTTAGGCGGAAGGGTCAGCGGATGGCGATGGAACGCGCGGAGACCGTGCTCCAGCATGGGGCCGTCTCGTTCGACGAGGAGGTCGCGCCGGAGCATGACGACGCGATCGGGAGTGATACCGAGGAGCTGTGAGTCGAACGCAGCGTGGTGCAGCTTGCACAAAGTGAGGCCGTTCGGGACCTTCGCTTCGCCGAGCCGCTCCGCGTCCGGGACGATGTGCGCCGCGTCCAGCAGCTGGACGTGGCGGAGTCGGCATATCGCACAGCGGCTCTCGTATGCGCCGAGGACCGCTTCCCTGAACTTGTCCTGGTGGAGCCGCCGCCGGACCTCGCCGATGGAGTACCTGCGTTCGATGGTGGTCGAGCCGATCGCCGAACCGCGCTCGGACGCCATGGCGGCCGACGCGGCAGCGACGGGAGCTACGTGGAACACCCTCGCACTCGGATCCTCGTCGATGACCTCGCAGATGAATGGGCGATAGACGGATTCCGCGACACCGTAGAAATAGATGATCCGAAGCCCGGAGCGTAGGCACGCGCGGAGCGCGGTGTTGTCACGGTTCGAGGGATCGTCGCCCTGGTACGCGTATCTGAAGTACGGCGCTTCGCCGCCGATCTCGTCGTCGTACCGACGAACGCGACCCGCGCGAGGAACGCTGGTCTTGATCGACAGCGCACCCGTCTTCAGCTGGGCTGGCCAGAAGATGCCGCGCGGTCTGTTCGCGACGAGGATGTTTTCGCCGCGGAAGGTGAAGCCCTCGCGGATGAGTGGCCAAGGAAGAACGCCGTGGCGGCGTTCCTGCTCGAGGATGTAGGCGATGGCCGCCGCGCGGAGTTGGTCTTGGTCAGCGCCTGAGAGGCCTCGAGCCACCGGCAGACCATACCAGGAACCAGTCGTCGGCAGCCTCCAGCGACATTCGGGTGGGACTCGGAAGCTCGCGTAGAGGAACCTGTTCCGCTCGCGGAATCGCGCTGCGAGCTTCTCGAAGAAGTTGTCGACGCGAAGCCCCGATCCAGGGCTCGGGAACGTGGGATGAAGAACCCGAGGTGTCGCGGAGAAGTCCACGACCGCGAGGGCCACTTCCTCGAACATGGCGGCTTGCTGGACCGAATCTCTCCTCGGCCTCGCTCCTCGGAACCTGCGCTCGAGCACCTCGGCTAGTGGGCGTACCGGGTGATCGACACCCGTGCATTCGGCTCCCGCAGCGGCGCGGGCGTGTGTACTTCGTCGCCGCACGGGACTCGAATCGGGACCACGGACGGTCCGACGACGTAGGTTCAACACGGTCGAGCGCGGGTGATCGCTGAAGCGCAAGGCGATCCTCGCGCTCGACGTGTTTTTCGACAGCGGTCGATCTCGGTCGAGCCGCGATCCATTGCAGGAAATGGAGGAAGCGGTGGGTTCGAGAGCAGTCGGGCGGGGCGCGACGCGCAATGGGCAGCCGGGGGTCCGTGCGCCCGGCCGCGGTGTCAGGGTGCGGGGGTAGGGTACGATGCCAGCCTTCGCGCAGACCATGACGACCGACCTTCCCGGCACTCCAGATCTTCAGCTCGTTCTTCCCACCACAGTGGGCGAGCCTGTGTCCCCGTCTCGTCGTGTTCGCCGTCGCTTGAAGAAGGCGCGCAAGCTGCGCGTCGCTGGTCTCTTCGCCGGCATCGGTGGACTCGAAGAGGGCCTGCGGCGCGCTCACCACGAGACGCTTCTTCTGTGTGAGAACGATCTCGCCGCACGCGCCGTGCTTGCCGCGAAGTTCCCTCACGTCAAGTCGCGGCCGAAGGACGTGACGAAGCTGAACAAGCTTCCACGCAAGACCGACCTCGTCGCCGCTGGGTTTCCGTGCCAGGACCTGAGCCAGGCCGGAAAGACGGCCGGCATCGCAGGGGCGCGCTCAGGGCTAGTCGGGCAGGTGTTCCGGCTCCTCGGGTTGAAGGAGGACGGCACCGTCGCGAAGACGAAGCACCGCCCGAAGTTCGTCCTCCTGGAGAACGTCCCGTTCATGCTCCAACTCGCCCGGGGCGAGGCGCTGAACGTCATCGTCACGACCCTGGAGACGCTCGGGTACAAGTGGGCCTACCGCGTCATCGACTCGCGGGCGTTCGGGGTGCCCCAGCGCAGAGAGCGCGTCTTCCTCGTCGCCACGCTCGCGACATTACCGGACGAGGACCCGAGAGACATCCTCTTCGCGGAGGATGCCGGAGAGCCCGGGGAGCCGAAGGAGACGCCGAGGGACGTTGCCTGCGGCTTCTACTGGACGGAGGGGACTCGCGGTCTGGGATGGGGCGTGGACTGCGTTCCCACGCTGAAAGGGGGGTCAACGATCGGGATTCCGTCGCCTCCGGCGATCGTGATGCCCGAGGGCAGAGTTGTGACCCCCGGCATTCGGGATGCCGAGCGGCTGCAGGGGTTCAAGCGGGATTGGACTAAGGCCGCCGAGGCTGTGGCCAGGAAGAGCGCACGCTGGAAGCTCGTCGGGAACGCCGTCACGGTCCACGTGGCGCATTGGATCGGCAAGCAGTTCGCCAATCCGGGCGAGTACGTTCCGCGCGGCGATGTACGTCTGTACGACGGCGCTCCTTGGCCTAGAGCGGCTTACAACGTTGGATCTGGTCGCTTCCACGCGAACGTGTCGTCCTGGCCTGTGCAGCGCCGTCGCAAGCCGCTAGCGAAGTTCGTGAAGGAAGCGACCGACCTCTCCGAGAAGGCCGCGGCCGGGTTTCTGAAGCGGGCTCGTGCGAGCAAGCTGAAGTTCGAGCCCTGGTTCCTCGACACGGTCGAGGCACACGTAGATCGCGTACGAGCCGCCCGGTCCTCAGCCGCCGCATAGGGGCAATGCGTCGCCGCGCGGCCGCGTCACGATCGTCCCCCGAGCTGCTTCGCAAGAAGCTCGTCGTGGACGAGGCGACCTCCATCCGCCTCGGCCGGATACGCCAGCACGGCACGTCGGCCGAGTTGCTCGTGCGGCAGATCCTGCACGGTCTCGGGCTCCGGTTCCGAGTCGGAGCGAGAGACCTGCCCGGATCGCCCGACATCGTTAACAGATCGAAGCGATGGGCGGTGTTCGTTCATGGCTGCTTCTGGCACGCGCACCGCGGCTGCCCTCGCGCGACGGTTCCTAAGCGGAACCGTGAGTTCTGGATCGCGAAGTTCAGCGCGAACACGCAGAGGGACCGTGCTTCCGTGGCCGCGCTGCGCCGGCTCGGGTTTCGGGTGGTAGTCGTCTGGGAGTGCCAGGTCGAGAGGGACTCGCGCCGGGTGGCGCAGGACCTCGCGAACCGCCTTTGTTGACGTTCGGTCGCGGCCTGCTGAAATGCCCAGCATGGCGAAGGCGAAGAAGCCGAAGAAACCGTCCGTTATCCAACAATTCATCACGACGCACGGCCCGATCGACTCATTCGAGCACGTGTTCGAAGCCGCCAAGCCGCGTCCGGACGACGGCGACGCCCGCAAGGCCAAGCACGGCTACGCAGTGCGCCTCTCAGCGGGCGCGGCGGTCTTCATCGCGTCGAAGCTGCGCAAGTTCTTCCCTCCCATCCTGCCGAACCCGGACGGGACGGGCGGCGAGTCACCCGCGCGCACTGGCAAGGGCGTCAAGAAGCTCGACGTGAACTACTCGACCCCGCAGCTCGGTCTCGGCCTAGGCGTCAGCATCAAGACGCTCAACTTCCGGGACGGGAAGACGAAGCGGTACACGAAAAACCCGACGCGACTCGACAACGAACTCCGAGCGGAGGCGATGGACTACCACGACCGCCAGCCATTCGCGGTCCTCGTGGCGGTCCTACTCCTTCCGATCGACGCATGCGACGACGGGGACCGCAACAAGAAGAAGAGCAGTTGGTCCTCGTTCGCGCAAGTCGTAACGGTGCTTCGGCATCGGATGAATCGCCAATCGCCTCGCGACGAAGCACAGCTCTTCGAGCGCGGCTTCGTCGGGCTCTACGAGCACACTGGGAAGCACGCCGGCGAGGTTCTGTTCTTCGACATGGCGGATACCCCGCCGCAGTTCGGGAGACCGAAGGATCTCTACGACCTGAACGGCCTGATCAAGCACATCGTCAACGCCTACGACTTGCGGAACCGAGTGAAGCGGCCGTGGGAGACGAACGCTGACGAGGTAGTTCCCTACGCGCAGCTCCTCGAAGACGACCGGCTGGAACAAGGCGAAGAGGAAGACGAGGACGAGGAGCCGGAGGCGTGATGCTGCTCGATAAGAGGCTGATTCGGAGCCAGCGGATCGTGGTAGGCGCGAAGGTAGGGAGATACCGCCGGACCTCCGCGACCTCGAGCGCCCGCAGGGGTTTGAGGTCGACTGGACGAAGCCCGCGGAGTGCGTCGCGAAGCGGGGGCACCGGTGGAAACTCGTCGGCAATGCCGTCACGGTCGACGTCGCTGCGTGGCTCGGAAGGATGTTGGCGACGCCGGGGCGGTACTGCCCGAGGAACGACCGCCCCTTGAAGCCTGGCAGTCCCTGGCCTCGCGGGGCCTGGGACGTGGGAAACGGGCGGTTTGCGGCGCCGGTGTCCGCATGGCCCGTACGTCGGCGCGCCCGGCCGTTGCATCGGTTCCTGAAGTTCGAGCCGGAGCTGCCCTCGGCGAAGGCCACTGCAGGATTCTTGAGCCGTGCTCGCAGTGGAAGGTTGCGTTTCCCGAACGGTTCCTCGCGGCAGTCGAATCGCACCTGAATGGAAGCCGCGGTCGCGGCATGACGCGCCAAAGCCGGAAGACGCGGCCCGGTCGGCCGCCGTGGAACGTCGACGAAGAGACGTCCATCCGGCTGGCCCGCGTTCGGCGGCGAGACACGACGCCCGAACAGCAGCTCCGTGCAATCTTGCGAGACCTCGGGATTCGGGTTCGTTCGACGAAGCGCCGCCTGCCTGGCTCGCCGGACGTGGTGAGCATCAAGGGTGGATGGGCGATTCAAGTGAATGGATGCTTCTGGCATCGCCACGCGGGGTGCGCGCGGGCGACTCTGCCGAAGCGGAACCGCGACCTGTGGACCGAGAAGTTCGCCGCCAACGTGGAACGTGACCGAAGGTTGGCGAGGGCGCTGCGCGCGGAGGGCTTCAGGCTTCTCGTCGTCTGGGAGTGCCAGTTGGACGAGCGGCCTGCCCACGTCGCCGCCAAGCTCCGCCGTTTCGTGGCGAACGCCGCGTGATCTTCACTGCTGTCGCCACGAGTAGAGGTCCGCGAGTCGCTGGACCATGGCGTCGTAGTGAAAGATGTCGCCGGGCTGCGGAGCTGGCGCGTCCGTGACGAGCTCGACGGGAGTGCGATCGTTCTGGCACCGGACGACCACGATCGCCATCGCGTCGAAGCCGTCCTCCTTCGGGCTCGCGCGGCGAGGTAGCTGTTTCACCTTCTCGATGACCTTCTCCGTGACATCCGGTTGGCGGTGCTTCGAGAGTTCGCGCGCAGTGGGGCTGCGGAAAACCGCGGCCATGTTCACCATCACGAACCCGACGGCAATCGCCTTGTCGCTGTTGCCGTGGATCGTCGCGTGGCTGGAGTTCAGTTCGTCGTAGAGCCTGGGGCGCGCCTTCATGTGCTCCGTCATGCACGCCTTCGCTTCGAGCGCGACGTGCACCGCTCCGACAGGCGCGGCAGGAAGGTCGGGTAGCGTGTTCAATAAGGCGCGTTCCTCGGGCGACAGAAGGATCCCGTACTTGTCCACGAGCGCCCGGAAGCTCCTAACCGGCGGCGCTGGCGCATCCGCGCTGGGTGACCGCGGCGTGCAGAGCACGAGATCGAGGTTCTTCTTCCGGTCCAACCTGAAATCCTTCATCTCGTGGTTGATGCCGAACGCGATCGTTCCATCCTCGATCTGCCGAACCAGCGTCGGACAGTGCTGCAGCAAATCGAACAGGACGCCCCAGCACGCGATCTTCGAGTGCCGATCGGAGCGAGGATGGTACTGCCACTCGGCGCCACTCTTTCCGAACGGCGCGGCTGCGCTCATCGAGCGAGCCAGGATGCCGGGACCGTACATGGGCGAGGATTCTCGGCCCCGCTTCGGATCCTGCAAGTTTCGCATCCAACCAAGGCGGTGAGTGCCTGTGTGCTCGGCATGGCCCACCCGCCGCAGCGCGGACGCGAAGTGCGGGGTCACGTCTATCTGAGGCAACGGCCATCAAGGTCGAGTACCGAAATCATGCGACCGGGCCGGGACGTGCTCGATCGCTGCCCCGGCGCACTCGCGTCCGCGCGAGGTGTACTATCGCCAGCCGCACCCGGGGCGAAGGGGAATCCCGCGCGGACCTGCCGCACTACGCGATCAGACGTTCACGAAGGAGCGTGATGTCGTCGTGAGAATTCCACAGATGCCGTGCCTTCACCCGAACACGTCCGCCCGCGCGGCGAGGAGCTCGCAGCGGTGGGAACAGAGACTTTCAGCGAGCAGAAACGCCGCCCGGGAGCGGTCGTGAAGCGCGCCCCGGAGCCCGAGTCCTTGCCGGAGCGGAATCCTGCGCCGGGCGAACTGGTGCAGGTCCGCTCGCGCCGTTGGCTCGTCGAGGAAGTCACGCCGCCCGCGGACGGCCAATCGCCCGTGGTCCGGCTCGCGTGCGCCGACGACGACGCGCAGGGGCAGTCGCTCGAGGTCTACTGGAACTACGAGATCGACCGGCGCATCTTGGAGATCGAGGGCTGGACCGACCTCGCGAAGAAGGGGTTCGACCCGCCGCGCCGATTCGCTGCCTTCCTGAACACCCTGCGTTGGAACTGCGTCACCGCGACGGATCCGAACCTTTTCCAGTCGCCGTTCCGCGCCGGGATCAAGATCGACGCGTACCAGATGGAGCCGCTGCGCAAGGCGCTGCGCCTCCCGCGCGTGAACCTTTTCATCGCGGACGACACCGGCCTCGGAAAGACGATCGAGGCGGGTCTCATCGCGCGCGAGCTGCTGCTCCGGAAGAAGGCCAAGTTCATCGTCGTCGCCGCGCCGCCGTCCGTGCTCGAACAGTGGAAGGCGGAGCTCGAGGAGCGCTTCGGCCTCGTGTTCGAGATCCTCGATCGCGCGTACCTCACGAGGATGCGCCGGGAACGCGGGTTTGGTGTCAACCCGTGGCGGACGCACAGCCGCTTCCTCGTCTCGCACAACCTGCTCGCCGATCCCGCGTACACGGATCCCATGCGCGAGTGGCTCGGTCCGATGCTCCCGGGCAGCCTGCTCGTGCTCGACGAGGCGCATCACGCCGCGCCATCGAGCGGCGGCCGCTACGGCATCGAGACGAAGTTCACGCGCGCGATCCGCGACCTCGCCGGGCGGTTCGAGCACCGACTCTTCCTCTCAGCGACGCCGCACAACGGCCATTCGAACAGCTTCTCGACGCTGCTCGAGCTCCTCGACCCCTATCGCTTCACGCGCGGCGTGAAGGTGCGGAAGAAGGCGCTCGAGGAAGTGATGGTACGCCGCATCAAGGAGGACATCCGCGAGGTTCAGGGCGGGTTCCCGCACCGCGAGATCGTGCGGCACGTCGTCGACGGGCTTCCCCCGGATTCGCCGGAGCTGGTCTTGTCGAACCTGCTGGACGCGTACCGCACCGCGCGCGAGGAGCGGTTCGCGAATGCACCGCGGCGTGCGCAGGCGACGGCAGGGCTCCTGGTCGTGGGCCTGCAGCAGCGGCTGCTGTCATCGATAGAGGCCTTCGCCCGGACGCTCAAGGTCCACCGTGAGACCGTGGAGCGGCAGCGGGCGAAAGGCACGGCGGTGAAAGCCTCCGTCGCGCCGGATACCGACCTCCTCTCGTCCGCACCCGCTGCGGACGACGAGCGCGCAGGCTGGGCGGGAGAGGACCTCGAGGCCGAAGAGCTGTCGCAGATCGTTGCCGCGACGGAGGAGGCCGAGTCCGAGGCGCCTCGCGGGGGAGACGACGCGCTCTGGGCGCGCGAGCGCGATCTACTGGATCGCATGCGTGACGTCGCCGATGCGCATCGGCACGAACCCGACGCGAAGGCGCGCGTCCTGCTCGACTGGATCCGCGAGAACCTCTGCCCGGACCTTCCGGAGTTCGGGCGGCGCCCGCGCGGCGAGCCGAAGTGGAACGACCGGCGCGTCCTCATCTTCACGGAGAACCGCGAGGGGACGAAGCGCTGGCTGAAGAACCTCCTCGATCAGGCGATCGAGGGCACCCACCGCGCCGAGGAGCGCATCGAAGTCATCGACGGGCTCTCGAGCAGCACGCGCCGCCGCGAGATCCAGCGGCGGTTCAACACGGATCCGTCGAAAGACCCGCTGCGAATCCTCCTCGCCACCGACGCCGCTCGCGAGGGCCTGAACTTCCAGGCGCACTGCACGGATCTCTTCCACTTCGACCTCCCGTGGAACCCCGGACGCATCGAGCAGCGGAACGGCCGCATCGATCGCAAGCTCCAGCCGGCGAACGAGGTCCGCTGCCATTACTTCGCGCTGCCGCAGCGGGTCGAGGACAGGGTGCTCGAGGTCCTCGTCCGCAAGACGAAGACCATCCGGAAGGAGCTGGGCAGCCTGTCCAAGGTCATCGAAGACGACGTGGAGCGCCGGTTGAGCCGCGGCATCCGCCACCGCGACGCCGAGCGCCTCGCGGAGGAGATCGAGAAGGCCGACGTCGATCCCGGGACGAAGCGCGTCGTCGTCGACGAGCTGGAGGACACGCGCGACCGCAGGGAGGAGCTCGTGGCTCAGATCGAGCGGTGCCGAGGGCTCCTCGAGGGCTCGCGCGCCTGGACCCGCTTCGATCCGGCCTCGTTCCGCGACGCGTTGTCGTGCGGGCTCGAGCTGCTCGGCGCGCCTCCCCTCGACGAGGAGCGCGACGAGCAGGGGCGCCCGATCTGGCGGTTTCCGCCGCTCGACCGCCGCGCGCACGCCGACCCGAGCTGGACGGCGACTCTCGATTCTCTCCGGCCGCCGCGCCGCGCGGACCAGAAGGTCGCCGAGTGGCGCCGCGAGGCGCCGATTCGTCCGGTGGTCTTCGAGGACGCTGGCGTGGTGACCGAGGACACCGTCCACCTCCATCTCGAGCAGCGCGTCGCGCAGCGGCTCCTCGCGCGATTCCGGGCACAGGGGTTCATCCATCACGATCTCTCGCGCGCCTGTCTCGCCCAGTCCGGCGATTCGATTCCGCGCGTCATCCTGCTCGGGCGTCTGTCGCTTTACGGCGCGGGCGCGGAGCGGCTGCACGAGGAGGTCGTGCCCGTCACGGCGCGCTGGACCGAACCGTCGCTCCGGAGCGGCCCGCTCCAGGCGTACGCGCGCGAGGCGGAGACGAAGACGCTCGACCTGCTCGAGCGCTCGCTCGGGAACGGCGTCCACGCGCCGGGCAAGACGATCCAGCATCGCCTCCTCGATTCGGCGGCGCGGGATGTCGAGGAACTCCTCCCGCAGCTCGCACCGCGCGCGGAGGAGCTCGCCGCCGTCGCGAGGGAGCGGCTCGCGCAGCGCGGCGCCCGGGAGGCGAAGGACCTGCGTGCCGTCCTCGAGCTTCAGCGCGAGCGCATCCGCGAGGAGCTCGTCCGCCACGAGGGCGAGTTCGAACAGCTCACGTTCGGTTACCGAGACGAGGAGAAGCGGGAGGTCGAAGCCAACATGAAGTCGTGGCGGACCCGCCTCGCGCAGTTCGATCGCGACCTCGAGCTGGAGCCCCGGCGCGTGCGGGAGTTCTACGAGGTCCGCGCCATCCGCGTGGAGCCGGTCGGCGTGGTCTACCTCTGGCCGGAGACGAACTGACGATGGCGCGCATCGATCCGCAGGTTCTCGCGCACCTCGAGTGGATGGGGTTCGTCCAGCCGACCGGGCTCGTGGTGTCCGCGCCCGCGCTCGTCCGCGCCGGCGCGATTCTCGACCGGCGCGATTCGGAGGGGCAGCGGCTCCTCCGGTCGTCGCTCGCCGAGCGCACGTTCGATCCGAAGGACGGGCCGGCGCCGTGGCTGCCCGACTTCCGCGCGTTCGCGTCGGCCGTGCTCGGGTGGAGCTTTTCGCCCAAGGCGTATGCCGGAACCAGCGAGAGCCCGATTCCGGCGGAACTCCTCGCGCCCGTCCCCGGTCACGACGAGACCCTCCGCCCCGATTTCGCGGTGCGGGAGCTCGATCCGCAGGCGGGCGCGAGCGGGTGGCAGCTCCTCGTCCAGGTCCTCGAGCCTGGCGAGGACCTCGACCGCGTGGTCCGAACCGGTGGAGGCCTCGAGGCGTCGCCGCACGGCCGGCTCGAGCGACTGCTCCGGCACACGAACGTGCCAGCGGGTCTGCTGTTCAACGGGCGGGTGCTGCGGCTCGTTTCGGCGCCGCGGGGCGAGAGCTCCGGCTGGGTCGACTTCGCGGTCGAGGACATGGTCCAGACGGCGGGGCGTCCCATCTCGACCGCGCTCCGGCTGCTCCTCTCCGAGCAGCGCCTCCTCGCCCTCCCTCGCCAGCAGCGGCTCGCCGCGCTCCTCTCGGACAGCCGCAAGTTCCAGAACGAGGTGAGCGAGCAGCTCGCGAAGCAGGTTCTGCACGCGCTGTACGAGCTGCTCCGCGGCTTCCAGGCGGCGCACGACGCGTCGGGCGGCGCGCTCCTCCGTGAGGCGCTCGACGATCATCCGGACGAGGTCTACCGCGGACTCCTGACCGTCATTCTCCGGCTGGTGTTCCTCCTCTATGCGGAAGAGCGGGACATGCTCCCGGAGGACGAGGCATTCCTCCGGTACTACTCCCTCGCCGGCCTGCACGAGCGCCTCCGGTCCGACGCGGCGCTGTACCCCGACACGATGGACCAGCGCTTCGGCGCGTGGGCGCAGCTCGTCGTGCTGTTCAGGATGCTGCACGACGGCGCCGAGAGCGGGCCGATGAAGCTGCCGCGCCGGCACGGCGTCTTGTTCGATCCGAACCGCTTTCCGTTCCTCGAAGGCAGGCCGATGTCGGGCGGTCGGCAGATCCATGAGCGGGTGGAGCCGCCGCTCGTGCCGGACGGGACCATCTACCGCGCGCTCGAGAAGCTCCTGGTCCTCGACGGCGAGCGGATCTCCTACCGCGCGCTCGACGTGGAGGAGATCGGCTCCGTCTACCAGGCGATGATGGGGTTCCGCCTCGAGACCGCGACCGGCCGTTCGATCGCGATCAAGGCGCAGAAGAAGTGGTCGGCGCCGACGACGGTCAGCCTCGAGGCGCTCCTCGCCGTGAAGGTCAGCGAGCGCAAGAAGTGGCTCGAGGAGCAGGCTGCGAGGAAGGTGCCGGACGGCGTCACGCGCGCGCTGAAGGAGGCAGAAACGCTCGACGACCTACACGCCGCGCTGTCGGCGCTGATAGATCGCGACGCGACGCCCGACATCGTGCCGGAGGGCGCGATGGTCCTCCAGCCCAGCGAGGAGCGGCGGAGGTCGGGATCGCATTACACGCCGCGCGCGCTCACCGAGCCAATCGTCCGCACGACGCTTGAGCCCATCCTCGCGCGGCTCCGCGGAGCGGACGGAAAGGCACCGAGGCCCGAGCAGATCCTCGACCTCAAGGTCTGCGATCCGGCGATGGGCTCGGGCGCTTTCCTCGTCGAGACGTGCCGCCAGTTAGGCGAGGCGCTGGTCGAGGCGTGGCACGCGCACGGGGCGCTGCCGGTCATTCCGCCTGACGAGGACGAGCGGATCCATGCGCGCCGGCTCGTCGCTCAGCGCTGCCTTTACGGCGTGGACCGGAACCCGATCGCGGTCGACCTCGCGAAGGTGTCGCTGTGGCTCGCGACGCTTGCGAAGGACCACCCGCTCACCTTCCTGGATCACGCGCTCCGGCACGGCGACTCGCTGGTCGGGCTCTCGCGACAGCAGATCGAGGCGTTCCACTGGGACGCGAACGCGCCGGCGTTCCAGGCGGGCATCGAGACGGTACGGATCCGCGATCACCTGAAGAACTTCTCGAACCTTCGCGCACAGATCCGCGGGGCCGGGGACGACACGTTCGACTTCGTGCTGCGCGATCTCTGGGACGAGGCGCAGCGCGAGACCGCGGAGGTGCGGTTCCTCGGCGACCTCGCGGTCGCGGCGTTCTTCGACGGGGACAACGCGAAGCAGCGCCTGGTAAAGCGGGCGGAGTACGGGAATGCCATCGTCACCCGGGAAACCCGAGCGCTTAGGGACAATCTCGAGGAACGGCGGCGCGCGGATCCGCCACTCGTGCCGTTTCACTGGGAACTCGAGTTTCCGGAGGTGTTCGAGAGGGAGCGGCCTGGATTCGATGCCTTCGTTGGGAATCCCCCGTTTCTCGGGGGAACGCTCATCGGGAGCAGGCTCGGGCTCCGATATCATGACTACGTCGTGGCGCTACACGCGCCCGCGACCGGATTAGCGGATCTTGTTGCGTTCTTCCTGCGGAGATCGTTCGACCTCGTGCGAGAGGACGGCACGTGTGGGTTCATCGCAACGAACACCGTTGCTCAGGGCGATACACGATCTACGGGCCTAGAAGCGCTCCTCGCGAGCGGCGCCAGCATCTATCAAGCGTACAAGCGTTATCAGTGGCCGGGGGATGCTGCTGTAGTCGTGAGCGTTGTGTTTCTCCGCAAGGGCGACGTGTTGCCAGATCCTGTTCTCGACGGAAAGCCCGTCGAACGGATTTCCGCATTTCTGTTAACCGGAAGCGCTGATGCAACCCCCAAGGCGCTCGCGAGCAACCGGAATGTGTGTTTTCGGGGAACGAAGATCTGGGGCTCAGGGTTCGTGTTTGAGGAGAGCCCCTCGAATGGCTCCTCTTCTCTGGAAGACATGCGGCGGCTTCTGGAAGCCAACCCGAGGAACCAGGAAGTTGTCTTTGCGTACTTGGGCGGAGAGGAGTTCAACTCAAGCCCAACTCAAAGCCCGAGTCGGTTCGTAATCGATTTCGGTGCACGCCCGCGCGAAGAGGCCGAGAAGTGGAAGGAACTGTTTGCGCTGGTTGAGGAGCGCGTGCGACCCGTGCGCGCGAACAACAAGCAGCGGAACTATCGAGAGCAGTGGTGGCTGCATGCGAATAGGGTCGAAGAAGCTGCACCCTACCTGCAGCGCAATGGCAAACTCCTAACGCTCTCCTGCGTGTCGCAGCACCTCGCGTTGGCGTTCGTGCGAGCAGGCACTGTTGTTCAAGATCGCATGATGATGCTGCTGCTGAGCGGTGATGGGGACTTCGCAGTGCTCCAGTCCCGTTTGCATGAGACGTGGGCGCGGGTGATCGGTACGACTCTAGAGGACACCCTGAGTTACACAACTGTGTGCTTTGACACGTTTCCGCTGCCGATGGTGTCGAGTCGTGCGCTGCTTGGTGATGTGGGCGCGCAGTACTATGCGTTTCGCGCTGAGTTGATGCGCGCGAACGACCAAGGGCTGACCACAACCTACAACCGCTTCCATGATCCCGCTGAACGCGACCCCGGCATCCTGAGGCTCCGGGAACTGCACGCCGCGATGGATCGAGCGGTCCTGGACGCCTACGGTTGGACAGACATCCCGAATGAGTGCGAGTTCCTCCTCGACTACGAGATCGACGAGGAGGAATGGGGGGACAAGAAGAAACCTTGGCGTTATCGCTGGCCCGATGACGTCCGCGACGAAGTCCTTGCCCGACTCCTCGAACTTAACGCCGAGCGCGCGAAGGAGGAGACCCGGTCCGGCGCCGCGACGGACGTTACCCCGAAGTCCGCGCCGAAGAAGCGCGCGAATACCGCGGCGCCGAAGAACGGCGGCGCCGCGCCGAAAGCGCGGAAGAACGCTACAACGACGAAGTCAAAGAAGACGAAGCCGCCGGATTCTGGGGACCTCTTCTCATGACGAACATCGCCGAGCCGAACGCGCCAGGCAACTCACTGGAGGTGCGCGACCGCATCGTCGATGCCTTGCGGCTCGACCTCGTCGGGCCTTGGGCGGGGCACGCCTACGCCGACGAGAAGTTGCCTGGGCGCTTTCGCCCGTCGAATTGGTATCTCGCTGGCTTCATCATCCCAGTGGCCACGCCGCCTGATCGCAAGGGCGATGACGACGAGGATGACGACCTCGAAGAGGTTCCGGAGGAGGCTGGCGCCGTCGAGGAGACGAACGAAGAACGCAAGGCGGCGAAGAAGGCTTTCTTCCCGTCGTCGCTCGGTCTCTCTTTCCTCGTGCCGGCGGACACGACGAAACTCGAGGTCGCAGTCCGATGGGGCGACTACGAGCCGTCGGAGGTCCGGGGAGAGGACGGGAAGGCGGTGCCCGTGTGGCAGCGGAGGCAGCGGGCTGAACCCGTCACGCTCCACCTCTCCGAGAAGCACGGGAAGGCGACGCCCGTGCCGAACTCCGGAGGCCTCGAAGTCGAGTTCGTGGAGCATCCCGTGCTGGGGGACGAAGTCGTAGGCCGCCTGCCTGCGGGCACCCGGTCGATCTCGGTATTCCTGATCAACCGCAGGCAGCCGGACGAGGAGAACCCCGACCTCGCGTATGCCTTCCAGGCGGAGCTGGAGGTGCGTTGCGGTTGCGCCTTCGTGCCGCGTCCGGACCTTCGTGGCTCGCTTTCGGGCGGTGACTGGGACGAGCAGGTCGCCGACCTGCATTACGCCGACGGCCCCGAGTACGCGACGGGGCACGGCGTCTCCGCGGACTGGGAGAAGCAGGGCGGGAGCTGCAGCGTCGTCCGGACCCGTTGGATCCCGGACGCCGAGGTGGAGAAGACGGTCACTACCCAAATCGAAGGCGTCGAGCTGTCGATGACCCGGCTCGGAGCGCTCCCCGACGGGGCGGCCGCTCGTGCCGCGCTGCAGCCGATCGTCGGGGCGTATCGCGCCTGGATCGACGAGGAGAAGGCGCGACTCGGCGAGCACTCCGGCGCGCGCCGGGAGACGGCGGAGGCGCTTCTCGCCAACGCCAGAATCGCCGCCGCCCGTATCGAGCGCGGGATCGCGGTGCTCGCGTCGGACGGCGATGCGCTCGACGCGTTCCGCGTCGCGAACCGGGCGGTGGCGCGCGCCTTGCGCAAGCGGCTGAAGCAGGACGATCCGAGGTGGCGAGCGTTCCAGCTCGCCTTCATTCTTCTCAACCTGCCCGGGATCTCCGACCGCGACGATGCCGAGCGCGAGCTCGTCGATCTGCTGTTCTTCCCGACCGGCGGCGGCAAGACCGAGGCGTACCTCGGCCTCGCGGCCTACACGATGGTGCTGCGGCGCCTGCGCGAGAGGGGCGCGCTGACGGGTGCGGGCGCCACCGTCATCATGCGCTACACGCTCCGCCTGCTCACGCTCGACCAGCTCGCCCGTGCGGCCGGGCTCGTCTGCGCGCTCGAGCTGGAGCGGGAACAGGACAGGAAGCGCTACGGCGAATGGCCCTTCGAGATCGGTCTCTGGGTCGGCAAGGCCGCCACGCCGAACCACCTCGGCCAGAAGGGCGACAAGCGCCAGGACACCGCGCGCGCGAAGACGCAGCAGTACAAAGCAAACCCGAGGTTCAAGCCGTCGCCCATCCCTCTCGAGAACTGTCCCTGGTGCGGCGCAGCTTTCACGCCCGACTCGTTCAGCCTGTTACCGAACGACGATTTCCCGATCGAGCTGCGGGTCGCGTGCGCCAACTTCGAGTGCGAGTTCACGCGCGACCGTCCCCTGCCCATCGTCGCGGTGGACGAACCCATCTACCGCCGCCTCCCCGCCTTCCTCATCGCGACCGTGGACAAGTTCGCGTCGCTGCCGTGGGTCGCCACGTCGGGCGTGCTGCTCGGGGGGGCCGAGCGGCACGACGCGAACGGGTTCTACGGTGCCGCCGATCCAGGGACGGGCAAGCGGCTCGAGAAACCGCTGCCGCCACCCGACCTCGTGATCCAGGACGAGCTGCACCTCATCGCTGGTCCCCTCGGCACGATGGCGGGGCTCTACGAGACTGCCATCGAAGCCCTCGCGACGCGTCCCGGCGCGAACGGACCCGTTCGCCCGAAGATCGTCGCCTCGACCGCGACGGTCCGTCGCGCGAACGACCAGATCCAATCGCTCTTCGGTCGAGCGGTCACCCAGGTCTTCCCTCCGCCCGGACGATCCCGCCGCGACTCGTTCTTCGCGCACACGGTACCGCCGTCGGAGCGGCCGGCGCGTCGGTATGTCGGGATCGCCTCCCAGGGGCGCAATCCGAAGGCGTTGATGCGCAAGGTGGTGCTCGCGCTGATGGGCGCCGCCGAGCGCGCATACCGCGACGCAGGAGGTCACCAGAACGAGAAGAACCCGGCCGACCCCTACATGACGGTGCTCGGGTACTTCAACTCGCTCCGGGAGCTGGGGGGCGGCAGGCGGGTCCTGGAGGAGGAGGTCCAGAACACCCTCAAGGAATACGGGCAGCGGAAGCGCTTCGGAGAGCAGCGCGGCCTGTTCCACGACCGGAAGACGTTCCAGGGCGTCGTGGAGCTCACGTCCCGCATGTCCACGAACCAGGTCGCGGACGCGCGGCGGCGACTCGAGCTCTCCGCTCACGACAGAGAACGCGTCGACTGCGCGATCGCCACGAACATGATCTCCGTCGGCCTCGACGTGCCGAGGCTCGGGCTGATGGTCGTCAATGGCCAGCCGAAGAGCCACGCGGAGTACATCCAGGCGACGAGCCGTGTCGGGCGCGACGACGAGCGCCCGGGCCTCGTCGTCACGTTGCTCAACATCCACAAGCCGCGCGACCGTTCGCACTACGAACGATTCCGCCATTACCACGAGACCTTCTACCGGTCCGTCGAAGGTGGCAGCGTGACGCCGTTCTCGGCGCGCGCGCTCGACCGCGGCTTCGCCGGCGCGCTCGTCGCGCTGGCACGCCATGTCGATCCCCGGCTGACGGTGCCGTTGGGCGCGGAGAAGATCGGCGAGGCGCGGGCGGCACTCGCGAAACGGCTGGTGGACGTGTTCAGCGATCGCGTGAGACAGCAGGGGTTCGAGGCCGCGGAGCTGGAGGAGCGGCTCCGCTCGGTGCAGGGCCGGGTGGTCGAGCTGCTCGACGCGTGGACGACCGTATACGAGGCCTATCGCACCGCCGGCCTCGACATGCAGTACCAGCGGTACGAAGGGCTGAAGGGGCCGAAGCCGCTGCTCAGGGACATGCTCGAGACCGCGTTCGAATCCGAAGCTCACCGCAAGTTCCGCACGAACCGTTCGCTGCGAGACGTGGAGCCGTCGGTGAACTTCTTCCTGCACGATCTGTCCGAAGCTCCGTCCGGAGGGCGGCGATGAGCAAGAAGGCCCACGGCCAGGTGAGGCAAAGCCAAGTCATCACTACGTACGGACCGGGCGCGCTCATCGACCTCCCGACGAGCTCGGCCATCGTCGGCGGCCTCGACAGTTGGCCCAACGAGGGGAGCCTGACGCAGGTCCTCGAGCCGCGTCTGTCGCGCAAGCTCGAGCTCATGACGCAAGTGAAGGCGCCGCGGCTCTACGCGCCCCCTCCCGACACGAACGACCCGCAGGAGCCGCTGAAGGGCATCTCCGTCTGGAGGTTTCCGGAGTGGTTCCTCGTCCAGCACCGGAGCGACGACGATCACGCGCGCTCGCGCCGGCTTGTTCGCCGCGCGGAGCTCGATGGGAACAATAAGTTCGAGGGGTACACGGTCGTCGCGACACGGTTCGTGCGGGCGTGCCGTCACGGCCACGTCGACGACATCGACTGGCGCGAGTTCGTCCATGGGCCCGGCAGCTCCTGCTACAAGCCGCTCACCCTCCACGAGAGCGGGACCGGCGGGGACCTCATCGACCTCACCGTCCGGTGCGAGTGCAAGAAGAGCCGCGGCATGCACGAGGCGTCGCAGATCGAGCTGCGCCCGCTCGGGAATTGTACCGGGCGCATGCCGTGGCTCGGGCGGAACGTCACCGAGCCGTGCAACGAGGTCGCTCGGCTCCTCATCCGCACCGCGTCGAACGCCTACTTCCCCCTCGTGGTGAGCGTGCTGTCGCTGCCCGACCGCGCGAGCGCAATAGATACCGCTGTGCGCGATGTCTGGGACGACCTGCAGAACGTCGAGAACGGCGATGAGCTGAAGGTGTTCAAGAAGAAGCCGAAGGTCGCGGATCGCCTCCACGGCCATTCGGACGAGGACGTGCTCGCCGCGATCCACAGGGTGAAGCACGGGAAGCCGGAGGAGAAGCCCGTGAAGCAGGTGGAGCTGGACGCCATCGTCGCCGCTCCCGAGGGGTACGGTGAGGACGTCCCCCCGGACCCCGACTTCTTCGCGAGGAGGCTTCCCGAGCAGGCCTGGCGATCCCGGAAGATCTCCGAGCCGATCGCCTCCGTCGTTCAGCTGCACCGTCTCCGCGAAGTCGTCGCGCTCACCGGCTTCACGAGGTTCGAGGCGCTCACCCGGGACATCGACGGTGAGTACGACAGCGACGTGAAGGCCGCGAAGCTCGCCCTCGAGCCCCGGTGGTTCCCGGCCGTCGAGAACCGGGGAGAGGGGTTGTTCGTCCAGCTCCGAGCCGATGCCGTCCACGCATGGCTCGCGCGCGACGAGGTGAAGCATCGCGTGGAGTCCCTGATGGCAGGCCACGCACGCTGGGCGGCCACCCAGAAGGGGAAGACGCGCTCGTTCCCCGGCGGGCCTTACGTGTTGCTGCACACGCTCTCCCACCTGCTGATCCAGTCGCTCGCGCTCCGCTGCGGGTATCCGGCGAGCTCGATCCGCGAGCGCATCTACGTGGACGTTCCGGGCGGCCGGTTCGGCGTTCTCCTCTACACGGGGAGTCCCGACGCGGAGGGGACGCTCGGAGGGCTCGTCCAGCAGGCGCGCGCGATCGAGGAGCACCTCGCGCACGCCTTGCGCAACGGCCGGCTCTGCTCGCACGACCCGATCTGCGCACATCACTCGCCAGGGGAGAGCATGGAGGGCCGCTGGCTTCTCGGCGCCGCGTGCCACGGCTGCGCGCTCATCGCGGAGCCCTCGTGCGAGATGCGGAACGACTATCTCGACCGGGCGCTCGTCGTACCGGTGCTCGGCGAGAGCGGCGCGGCTTTCTTCACGAGGCGCTGATGGACACGCTCCTCGACCTGCCGCCTCACCTTCGCTCGCGACTCGCGGGAGCGCTGCGCACGGGAGTCATCGAGCCGCCGTACTCGCCTCCGCTCCTGCGGTCCGTGTTGAGCACGGGGCAGGGACTCGACGCGATCCGCGATGCATTGGTCGCGCTGGATCGACAGGGTGTTTCCGCGGTCGCGATCGCGGAGATGCTCAAACTCATGGCGAAGGTCGAGGCCCGCGCTCCGCGGACGGATCTCGTCTGGTCTGGGCCCGCGGTGAACGGCGTTCACGCGCGGAGCACGCGACGTGTGTACGAGGAGCTCCTCGGCAGCGGCGAACGGCGCGTTCTCGCTTCGACGTACGCGTTCTTCGATGGTCCGCGGGCGTTCGAGGTGCTCGCGACGCGAATGGATGCGGTGCCGGACTTGCGGGTCACGCTGCTCCTGAACATCCAGCGGAAGAGGGGCGATCAAGCACCGGCGGACGAGCTGGTGCGCCGGTTCGCGGACCGGTTCTGGAAATACGAGTGGCCCGGAAAGGCGCGTCCGTCCGTCTACTACGATCCTCGTTCACTCGAGCTCGACGGGCCCGCCGGCGTGCTGCATGCGAAGGCGGTGGTCGTCGACGAGGAGGCGGTGTTCATCACGTCTGCGAACCTGACCGAGGCGGCACTCGATTCCAACGTCGAGCTGGGCGTCCTGGTGCGCGACCGTGCGCTCGCCGCGAGCGTCGCGACGCAGTTCCAGGTTCTCATCGAGCAAAAGCTGCTGAAGCCGCTTCCGGCGACGTAGCGCGCGATCGAGGAACGCGATGCTGACTCACTACCGAACCAGGTTCGACCTCCTTGCCGGCCGGGATCCAGCGGATCCGGCCCGCGTGATCGACGTCTTTCGACGGTGGGTTTCGGAGGTCGAGGAAGCGCCCGTCCCGGACGATGCGCCGCAGGTACTGTTCGTCGGCGGGTCCAGGGTGTCCACGGCGACGGGCCAGGACGGCTCCGACGAGATCATGGCGCTGCGATATCAGCGCCGAGTCGGTGCGACAGACTGGATCACGGAACTCGGGATACGCTCCTCACGAGCGGCGACGAGAGTGTACGTGTCTCTGTCGTCGGCGGCACGAGCCGTCGTGCAGCGCCGTCAGCGGAGTTGGCCTCCCGGGGTCGTCGCGCTGCTCCTGAACGAGTTCGAGGGGACGGCACACATGCCGCTCTCCGCGTCGCCGGTTGCCGCGCTCGAGCGCGGCGACGTCGCCGCGCTGCTCGAGATGCTGCGCAACCAGCGGCGGAGCCTCCCGGTCGTCGTCGTCAGCGTCGACACGTTCTCCGAGCGACCGCTCGTGAGCGCGGACGACCTCCAGAAACGGCTCCTCGGTCTCGCTCAGGTGGTGGTGCTCGGGAAGCGGGCGGCTTTCGCGTTTCGGGACGATCTGGCGTCTGCGCTGCAGGACGAGGCGCTGGCGCGCCGTTGGGGCGTGTTCGGAGGCGCGGTGCGCCTCTATTGGCCGGGGTTGAAGCTCGATCGCGGCGAAAACCCGTTCCAGCACCGGCTCTGGGTCCCGGACTCCGGCGCGCTCGACCTGGGAGTCATGGACGCCCTGTTCGACGACCTCGCCTGGGCGTCGCTGCACGGCGACGTACCGGACTGGGTCGACTCCGCATTGATCCAGCGCCTCGCGGATCGCAAGGCGTTCGAGGCGCTCCGTGCCGCCTCGGCGGACTCGAGCCTGTACGAGCAGTACTGCGCGACACTCGAGCGGGACCTCGAGGCGGAACGGGCGCACCGAGCCGAGGCGGTGGAGCGAGCGGCATCAGCGGAGGGCGAGCTCGAATCGCTCCGGTACCACCTTCGCGAGGCGAACGCCGCACTCACCACGCTTCGGCAGCGCGCCAGGGAGGAGCACGCGGACGCGGCCGTCGACGGTGCCTGGACGGTGGCGACGTTCCGCCTCGGCGCGCAGGGCACGCGAGACTGCATCGACGACGGAATCCCTGCCGAGGAGCGCGCGGAGGTCGCGGATGCGATGCGGTGGCTCGCGGACCCGGAGAGCTGGGCGAATCCGATGGGAAAGCTCTCGAACCTCGGCGGCGGAGTCTACGAGTACCGGGTCAACGTGAAGGATCACTGGAACCGGCTCTTCGTCGCGCGGCTACCCCGCATTCACACCGTCGTCGTGCTTCACGCGTACTCGAAGAAGTCGAATGAGCTCGACCCGGCGGAGGTCAAGGTGGCGAACGAAAGGCTCAAGCAGCTCTCGGTCCGCTGACCCAGACTTCGCTGGCCGAGGCGGCGGACGTGGTGTCCGCTGGGCAACTGACGATCGATCGCAGGCGCGCCCCCGGGTCATGGTACGGCCGGTCGGAGCAGTCCTGAACTGACGCTCTCCCAGGCGGATGTTTTCGGTACCTTGCCTTCGGTCAACGAACGTGTCCGTGCTGGACCTAGTCTTGAAGTTCGAGTCGATCGCAACCCAGCGCATGCCTGGGCGCGATCACACCGGGGGGATGACGAGTGCCGGACGCGACGGAAGCCCACCTCATCGCGGTGTACCGCGACAAGATTCGCTCGTTCCTGGAGACCAACGGCCAAGACCTCACGGCTGGTGATCAGGCCGTCGCCGTTCTCGAGAGTGCGCTCGGCCAGCGCTCCCGACTCTCCGTCGGATTCGTCGGTGAGTCGCAGGTGGGAAAGAGCTCCCTCATCAACGCGTTGCTCGGTCGCAGCGCGTTGCCGGCCGGAGGTGTCGGGCCGCTGACGGCGAGCGCGACCCGCGTTCGGTTCGCGACCGACCCGACCCTCTCGGTCCGTTACCACGCGAAGAAGCAGCTGCAGCAGCTGGCGTTCGCGATCGAAACCCACCTCCTCCGTCGGGGAAAGAGCTACTCGGAGAAGACGGCTCCGCCGGACGACGTGCAGCCGGACGCCGTGCCGCCCGACCCTGCCGAGATCACGGGCGACGACCAAGGCGCGACCGAGGCACGCGCCGAGGCAACGCGAAAGATGTCGTACATGCTTTCGCAGGCGAAGCGCCTCCTCGCCGACAGCGCTGCGGGGGCTCCCGAATCGCGCGACCTGACTGATGAGCTCGCGCTGGAGGGGCTGCGGGCCGTCCTCGGCTTCAAGCTCCGGTGCGATGCCTCCCAGCTAGAGCGCTACCAGCCAAGGATCGCGCAGCTGAAGGCGAAACTCGGCACGGAGGAGGTTCTCCGTCAGTCTGCCCTCGGCACGCCTAAGGCGTTCGACCGCGAGCTGCGTCTGCGGGCTGCGGGATGGCTCTCTCCCCTCGTCGCCGCGTTCGATGTCGGCCTCGACTCGGAGCTCTTGCGCGAGCTGGATCTGGTCGACTTGCCAGGGATCGGCGTCGTGGGGGATCCCGCCGCCCTCGAAGCGCAGAGGTTCGTCACGCAGGACGGCGGGTCGCTCGTGCTCGTCATGCGCAACGCGGGGATGACGGAGGAGCTCGCGCGGCTGTTGGAGCGGACGGGCGCGATCCGCCGATACCTGTTCGGCGGACGTGATGGCAGAGCGCCCATTTACGTTCTCATCGCTGTCACGCACCTCGACGACGTCGCGCGCGAGCAGTACAGCGCCGCCGTCGAGGAGGCGGGAGACGATGAACCGCCGTCGCCGGACGAGATTTTCGGGAAGCGTGCCTCCGAGATGGCCGCGAAGGTGCGCGAGCAAATCGCCATCGCGCTCTCCTCTTCCCCGAGCCTGAACGACCTCCCGGCCGATCAGCGCAATCGGCGAGAGGCGGTGGTGAAGCAGCTCTGCAACGAGATGATCGTCGAGTGCGTCGCCGCTCCGGACTTCGCCGCACTGACGTACCGAAGCGCCGTGGCGGTCCCGGGCTTCCTGCGAACCGCCGAGGCGACCGGCATTCCCGCGTTCCGGCGTCATCTGGAGCGACTGGCGGCGGAGGTCGCCGCGACGCGAACCGCGGCGGTCACGCTCGCGCACACGGCGCTTCGGCGCCTCGTCGACGACCATCTCGCCGCGGTGGAGCAACTTTATGCGGAAGGAGGTGGACAGGCCCAAGCTGCCTGGGACTCCTTTCGAGCCGATCTCGAAAAGAGCCTCCATCAGCTCCGTCCCCAGATGGCAGCGTTTCAAGGAGAGGCTCTCGCGATGCTTCGGGGGGAAGTTCCGAGGCGCATCGAGCTTCTCTGTGCAAACGCCGAAAAAGTCGCTCTGACGCGGCTCAGCCGTCTTCGCGGCTACGGCAAGACGCTTCATTATCAGAGCCTCAACGCAGCCCTCCTGCGCAGCGGTGTTTGGGAACGAAAGGGCATCGATTACCCGGACAGTTTGACGTCCGCGCTCGTAGACACCATCGCGACGGACTGGGAGCCGCAGATCGTCGAAGCGCTCCGCGCGACCCTCCGCGACGTGGCGAATCGATCCCTCGTCCTCGTCGAGAAGCTCTGCGACGAGGCGAGGAAGTACGACTCGAAAATCGTTTCCGACGCCCAGATCGACGCGCAGAAGCGCCTTCTCGTTCAGCAGTCGCAGACTGCCGTCGCATGGACACGCGAGCGTCTCGAGGAACTCCGCGAAGCGGTGCAGAAGCAGCTGTACGACACCGTGCTTCGGCCGATCGACCGCGCGTGCAAGGAGGCGGTCGAAAAGGAGGCGAACCGGCACGCGGGGGCGAAGGACCGCATCCTCGAAGCCTTCCAGGAAGGCGGCGCGAAGGCGGTGGCCAAAGGCGCGGAAAAGGCGAAGGAGCTTCTCACCGAGCGCTACAAGGTGCTGCTCGCGGAGCTCAATAGAGGGTTCCTGAAAGAGCATCATGACCCTGTGCAGGCCGCCTTCGAGGCGTTGACGAGCGAGACGCTCGCCCGCGCCCGACGGTCGGATGCTCAGAAGCGCAAGCGGGTCCTCGACGGTGTCGCGGACGCTCGTAACTTGCTCGCCGAGCTCGAGAACGAGGTCGAGGGGAGGCGCCACTCGTGAAGCTCCTCGTCGCGTCCCCGAAGGCCGGGAGCCCGCGAAGCATTCTCACCGAGCTTTCGTTCGGATTTCCCTCGTTCACGACGGTCTCGCTTCCCGAGCGCGTCTTCACGGGCCTCGACGAGGCGTCCAGGCCCCAGTCCGTCGTCTACCTCGAGCCGGAGATCGACGTCCGGCACTTGCCGACGCCTGCATCCGTGCTCGCCTCGGCGGGCACCGGTGTGGGCTGGGCGGCCGAGACGCGACGCTCCGTCTCGCGGCTCGAGGCGCTGTGGCTTCTCGCGGAGGACCGTCACCGGCTCCTCGACGTCCAGGAGGTGGAGCCGCTCGCGCACCAGGCGTCCCTGGTCGAGCACGTGGTCACGAATCCTGATCTGCGCCGCGTGCTGATCGCGGACGAGGTCGGCCTCGGGAAGACCATCGAGGCGGCGCTCATCGTCAGGACGCTTCAGCAGGCGACGACGCGCCAGCTCCGCGTCCTCTATCTGACCGAGGCGCGGCTCGTGGACAACGTAGCGGAGGAGTTTCAGCGCGTCGGGGTCCGTCTGCGCCGGTGGACCTCGTCCGTTCACGAGGCCCGCCTGGATCCCATCGACGGCGATCCGCTCGTGATCTGCTCGATGCATCGCGCGGTGTTCCGGGTGGACGGAGGGGTCGACCACTTCAAGACGGTCTCGAGTTCGGGCCCGTGGGACGTTTTGATCGTGGACGAGGCGCACCACCTCTCTGACTGGTCGCCCGACGGCACGGATCCCCAAGAACGAATGCGGCTCGTCCGCCACCTCGTGAAGGAGCGGCTCAAGCCCGACGGGCGCCTCATCCTCATGACCGGTACGCCGCACCAGGGGCACGAGTCCAGGTTTCTGAACGTCCTGCGGCTGCTCGACCCGAAGCTCGAGGATCACCGCGCATCGAGAGGGCGGATCATCTACCGGATCAAGGACGACATCCGCGACTGGGAGGACCGGCCGCTGTTTCCACTGCGGTCCATCGAGGCACCGACATTGGTCAACGTGCCCGACGAGTATCGGGAGTGGCTCGACGAGGTCCACGCGCTGTTCACGCCCGGGGCGGGATCGCGCGCCGGAGCTTGGCGGCGAGCGCAGGCCCTGCAGTGGTGCGCCTCGTCGCCGGAGGCCGGCGTCGCATACCTCGTCCGAGTCGCGCTCCGGTCCGGCATGGATGCCGCCAGGCACCCTGGCTTGAAGGCCGCGCTTTTCGTGCTCCGGCCCTGGCGCGGCGGCCCCGCCGACGAGGGGGCTCGGTCACTGCAAGACCGCATGCTCGGATCTCGCCATGTCGATGATGAGGAGGAGCCCGACGGCGAGGTGCCGAACCAGCCCCTGCTCGCGGCGCTGGAACGGGGAACCGCGCTCATCCGGGCCGACGCACTCGCCTGCAAGATGGAGAAGGTGCTTGGATGGCTCGAGTCCGCGCCGGGAGAGAAGCTGGTGCTCTTCGCGCAGCCCGTCGAGACCGTCTACGCACTCCGAGACCGTATCGCGCGGGTGCTCGGAGCCGCCGCAACTTCACTCATCGTCGGTGGCCAGGACGACCAGACGCGCCGCCGCGAAATCCAGCGGTTCCAGGCGTCGGATGGCGCTCGGGTCCTCGTCTCCTCGCGATCGGGCGGAGAGGGCATCAACCTGCAGGTCTCTCGCAGGCTCGTGCATTTCGACGTTCCGTGGAACCCCATGGAAATGGAGCAGCGGGTAGGCCGCGTGCACCGGTACGGGAGCGTTTCGTCCATCATCGTGCATACGCTGGTGCTCGAGGGCAGCCGCGAGCAGCGCGTACTCGACCGGGCTCGCGCGCGCCTCGCCCAGATCGCGCGCGACGTCGATCGCGACCGGTTCGAGCTGCTGTTCAGTCGCACGATGTCTCTCATCCCGCTTCAGGAATTGGAAGCGCTGATGGCGGCTGATGGGTTCGGACCGCTGGATCCGCACGAAGGTGCGCGATTGGACGCGCTTGTGAAGGAAGGCTTCGAGCGGTGGCACACGACCGACCGCGAGTTCCGTGCACAGCAGGCCTCGCTCGCGGCGCTCGACCGCGGCCCCCTCGATCTCGGTGACCTCACCGCGTTCGTCAAGGATTACGTCGGAGCATCGCCGGCCGAAGGCTACATGCGCCGAGTGTTCAAGGACGTTCGCCCCGGCGCGGAACCGGTACTCGCGGAGGAGCCGCTCGAAGCGTTCACGCTCGAGGACGGGACCGTGGTCGCGTTCGGCCGCAACGGCGGAGTCGGAGTCGCGGGACCAGTCGGTGCGCGCGTGCCGCGCAGAGCGGGGCTGAACGACCCTGCGATCGCGGCAGCCGTACGCCGTGCCGTCGGGCTCGGCGGGGACGGTGAGGTCCTCGGCGGTGGGAGCTGCCTCGTGCAACCCTCGCGGCTCGGCGAGCTGGTGTCGTCGGGCGTCATCCCCGCCGACTTCCGGTCAGGGTTCGTGTTCCTCGCGTACGTCGTCCGCGAACTCGAGGCTGGGACCCTCGCCCGAGAGGTCGGCACGTCGCTCCGGTGCTGGGGATTCCGGCCCGGAATCGCCGAGGTCGCGCTCACGCCGCGGCAAGCGGCGGCGCTCGTGCGCCTGCTCCGGGAGCCGCGACCCCGAAAGAATGCCCCCGCGACCGGCGAGCTCGCCGGGCTCGAGGCGCTCGACGAGCGCCTCATCGCGTCGATGAGGCTCGGGCAACCTGCGCGCCCTGTTCCGGCGGTGTTCCCCGTCGCGGCAATTCTCATCGAGCCAGGGTAGGTCAGGATGCCGAGCACGAATCCGCCTTCGGTGTTCGCAGCCGATGCGCTGCTCCGCCGCTGGAGCGCGCAGGTCGCTCCTCACGCCGTTCACTTGATCACGCCTGTGCCGTCGCGCACCTCGCTGGCGAAGCTCGCGGTTCCGGGAGAGGTCCGAGCGTTCGTCGCCCGGTACGAGCCGCGGATCGAGGGCGGTGGCGTCTACTCGCATCAGGCGCAGGTGCTCGAGGCGCTTGGGTCGCACAGAAGAAACGTGGTGCTAACGACCGCGACAGGCTCGGGCAAGAGCCTCGCGTTCTGGGCGTGGGCGTTCGACCTGCTCCGGCGCGACCCGCGCGCCACCGTCATCGCGTGCTTCCCGACGCAGGCGCTGCTGTGGGGGCAGGCGGACCGGCTCCGCCGGTCGTCCGCGACCGAGTCCCTCGTCATCCGCAGCGAGCAGCCGTTCGCGGGCGAGATCGCGGTCGGAGAGACACGGGTGCCGTGGACGGTCTGGTACGGCACGCAGAACTGCGAAGACATGAAGGCTCACGAGAAATCGGAGTCCTTCGAGAACGCGCGGATCCGGCTCTGCACGCTCGACAAGGCTCACTGGAGCCTCATGCGGTCGCAGCACGAGTATTTCCTGCGGAATATCGCAGGAGTGATCGTGGACGAAGGTCACGTGTGGCAGGGCGTCTCCGGGGCCCACGTTCGTCGGATGTTCGACCGGCTCCGCGTGGCGCTCGACGTGTTGCAGGCCGGTTACCCGAGCTTCTTCGTAGCCTCGGCGACGCTGCCCGACCCTGGCCGGTTCGCCACGCTCCTGACCGGCGCGACGGGCTTTCTCGCAATCGACGACGGTACGGCTCCTCGGCACGAGCTCGTGGCAGCGAGCGAGGTTCCGGCGCGCCTCGGCGCGGCGCCCGGGCTGGAGGGGCTACACCGGTTCGTCCTCATGGTGCGTGCCTCCTCCGATTCTCTCAGGTCGCGCGATCTACTCTCTAACGTGGAACTCGTGGGGCGAGAGGCCGCCGCGCTGTGCTTCGTGCAGAACAAATTCGAGGGCCACCGGCTCACGGCGGACCTGGTCAGGGACGTCCGCGAGCGGCGCGCCGTGGCATACGACGCGGACATGAGCGCCCGTGATCGCCGTGCAGTCGAACGAGAGTTCCAACGCGGTGAGAAGGGCGTCACGTACGTGGCGACGAGCGCGCTCGAGGTCGGGGTGGATCTCCCAGCGCTCGATCTCGTCGTCATGGACGAGCTTCCCGCGCGGAGAGCGGATCTGCTCCAGCGCCTCGGGCGCGTGGGCCGGGCGGCGGAGCGGCCCGGGCTCGGCGTGCTGATCCTTGGCGGCGGCCCCGCAGACCTTCGGCTGCTCGACGAGCCGGCAACCCTCATAGCGTCCTCGTCGAGGCCACTCGGGATTCCGCTGCACCTCGACTCCCTGCGCCTGAAAGCGATGAAGGCGTGTTTCGGAGAGCACGAGCGACGCGCGCGCAGCGCATCCATCCGAGGACGGCTCACGGCGTCGCTCGAGCGCCATTTCGGCGAGGGTATCGGTGAGTCGGCGCTCGACCAGCGCATCGCAGACGAGCTGTCGGGCCTGGTCGAGCTCGATGACGGCGCCTGGGTCTACAAGGGATTTCGGACCAGCGCGTCACAAGGAAAGATCCCGCTCGTCCTAGAAGCCTCCGGCAAGGAGGTCGCCCGTATCCAGGACATCGCGGTGTTCCGCGACGCCCACCCCGAGGCTGTGTACCTTGGTCACAAAGGCGAGCGGTTCCGGATTCTCCGGTACGAGGGGGAGTTCCAGGTTGGTGAGTGGCGGCACCCAGACAGCCCCGTGGTGCTCGGGAAGTTCATGCACCAGCTCCGAGCGGTGATCGTCGAGCAAATCTCGGAGAGGGTCGCGACTCGTGGGTGCTGGGAGGATCGGTTCGATTTGCACACGCCAAAGGACCTTCCTCCGAGCGGGATCGCGCCTGCGACCGGCGCACTCGAGTACGGAATCTGGGACTTTCTCCGGCACTTCGACGGATACAACGAGATCGAGCTCGCGACCGGGCGAACGAAACGTGTGAAGCTCGCGGACGTTTCGAAGCGGTTCAAGGAAGCGGTCCAGAGGGGAGCTAGCTTCCCGTTCCTCCACGACTTCACGTATCGGACGCTGGGGTGGCAGTGGCACCTCGCACGAGTCCTCCCCGAAGTGGAGGTTCGAACCCGGGCGGCGCCCATGCTTTCGAGGCTGCTCCACGCCTGGTTCTGCGATGCGGTCGAGTGCGCGCCCGGCGACCTCGAGGTCGAGCTCGATCCCCTCGAGCCGGCCCTCCGGGTGGTGGACACCACCCCAGGAGGCAACGGCCTGTCGGCTGCGCTCCTCGACGATCGCATCGCTGCGGCCCTCGCGGCGGCGCGCCGGGCTGTCGCGGCCGAGAGCGCCAGGGGTGCCGAGGCGTTCTCGAAGTGGATCACGGGCGAACTCGGGGTCGATCCGGAGGCCTCGCCCAAGGAGATCGACGATGCCCTCCAACGCCTGGAAAGCCCTTGGCGGTCCGAGCGTCCTCGGGCATCTACGGGCTGATCTGGCGCGGGCGCGAGCCGTCCTGATCGTCGGGCCGTGGCTGGACGAGCACGTCGCGGCGGCGATCCTCGCTGCCTCCGGGAATTCGATCCGCTTCAGGGTGCTGACGCGGCCCTACGACGCGATGGATCCCGGGTTCGTCCCTCACGCCCGAGCGGCACATTCCGCGTTCCTCGAAACGGGTCGCGCCGAGATCAGGACTCTGCAAACGCTCCATGCCAAGGCGCTCGTCCTCGACGACGAGGTTTCGTATTGCGGAAGCGCGAACTGGTACCGCTACAGCCTGGAGACGAGCAAGGAGATCGTCCTCCGGGGGCTCGTGTCCGAGGTTCCCGCGCTGCTCGACCTGGCGGAGGGGTATTGGCAGGCTGGCGAGCCGCTTCAGGCGGTGTGGGACGACGCGGCGCGCGGCTCAGTGCCACCGGGAGAAACCGGTAAGCCTGCATCCGGCGGGTACCGCGCCGAGGTGCTCGACCCGCTCGCCGCGAAAGTGCTCCGGGAGGTGAAGGGCGCATTCGTGCTCGGCCGAGACAAGCGCAAAGCTTGACGCAGGCTGAAGTGCATCGCGGTCGCCCGGTATCGAATTTGGCGAGCCCCGCATTCCGCTCGCGCCTCCCGGGCCCCTCGCGCCCGGCCGCCCGACCGGCTCATCCGCCTGTGCAGCCCGACGGAACGGCCACTCAGTATCGGCCGTCCTCGAGGTCCTTCAGCACCTGCGGCATCCCCAGATGCGCTGCCCGCTTCGCGACCTCGCGGCCGTTGGTGCGATCCCCGGTCAGCAGGAGCGCGTGGGCGAGCCGTTCCGCTGTGGCCGCGTTCTCCGGATACCGCTCGAACGCCGTCGTGAGAACCGGTACGGCGTCCCGCGGCCGGCCCAGCCGAAGCAGCGCCTCGCCCTGGTGATAAAGGACGTGCGCCGCGAGCTTCGGATCCGGCTCCGTGGCGACGTACGTTTCCGCGACGCGCGCCAGCACCGAGAGCGCCTCCTCGTTCCGGCCCGCGCGGAGGTGCACGATCCCGACCTCTGCGGCTGCGATGATCCAGCCGCCAGCGAGCTGGTCGGCGACGTGGCACTCGAAGAGCGCCTCGGCGTGAGCGCCGCTCTGGGCGAGCGCGTCCCCGAGCCACAGGTGGTACTTCGGGACCTCGGGGTGCAGCTTCACGAGGCGCCGTGCGGCCGCGACCCAGGTGACGAGATCTCCCGAGTGCTGAGCCTGAATCATGCGCTCCTCCATCGCGGGCGCGTCATCCAGGTTGGCGACCTTCGCGACGGCGCGGTCAATCTCGGGATCGCGAGCTTGCTTCGGCTTCACCTTTGGGGTGCGAAGCAGCAGATCCTTGATATGGCGCGCCTCGCTTTCACTCGCCGAACCGAGCACGGCCGTGAGGGACGCCGCCCACTCCGAGTCCGGCGTAGCGAGCTCCCGGTAGCACCGTAAGATGGCCGTGCTCCAGTCGCCGGCCGCGCCTCGGAGCTGGAACGCTTCGTGGGGGAATTGAACGTTTTCCGCCGCGGCCGCGAGAACCCGGTTGCTCCAGTCGCCGCGAACACCCGTCGCGACGTGGTACCAATAAAAACCCTCGGCATCCTTCGGAGCCTTCTGAGCGACGAAGGAGTGGACGAACCGCACGAGGTACGCACAGCCCAGCGCCAAGTCCTTCGCCCAATCCTCGCCCAGCCTCGTGCTCACGAGACCGTGGAGTGCCGACGCGGCGCGGGCGGCGACGAGCTGGAACCGCACCGTCGTGGCGAGGCGCTTGCGGTCGCGGTCGCCAAGGTGGCGCTTGCCCGCCAGTGATGCGGCGAGAACCTCCGCGATCCCGGGCAAGTTGCTGAAGTGCGGCAGGCGACTTCCCGAGAGCCAGGCGCGCGGATCCGAACGCGTCTTCTGCGCAAGCGCCTCTCGGGTAAGGTCCGCTTCCTCACGCAACCACTGCAGCGTCGAGGCGAATGCCTTTCCGCCTAGAATGGCCTCGATCGTCTCGCGCCGGGGCACGGGCGTGCCGCTAGCGAGCAGGAAGAATCCCCACCGCAGCCCGAGGTCGATAGCCGCAAGCCGCGCCCATGGCAGCACCGCCTCGTGATCCCGCGTCACCCGAGCATGCCCGGCGCTCAGCTGACCGCGGGCTGCATCCCATGCGTCAAGGGCGGAGGACACCGACTCGAGCGCAAGCGCGATCCAGTCATGGTGCAGGTCATCGCGCCGAAACAGCGCGGACGAAGTCTCCTCGGTCCAAAGGACCTCGATCAGAGCGCGGACGAACTCGTCGCGGGTCGCGCGCTTCACCGGCTTTCCCGAAAGGACCGCGCTGACAGAGTGGGGAGAAATGCACTTCCGCTCCTCGATCGCGGAACGGATCCCGAGCGCGTCGACGAGAACGCGCAACGCAATGCCGGAAGGCGGGAGCTGGAGGCTAGTCGAGGTCAAGAAAGCTCCGAGGCGACGGGCGGGGAGGGGCGGGGCGGCCCCTCCCCGCGCGCGTGGCTACTTCCGCTTCGAAGCCGCCTTGTTCTCCTCAGCCTGCTTTCTGCGGTTCTCCGCGTCGAGCGCATGCTCTCGGCTGTTCGGGTTCATCACCGTGGCGCGCTGGTCGTTGGGCGTTGGCTCCTTCTTCTCGTTCGTATCCGGCATCGGGGTTCCCTTCCGTCTCGGCGCGACATGCGCCTCGCCCGAAGAGAAGATCGGAGCGGTGGCTGGCGCTAGGCGCACTTTCCTGCATTTTCGGATGACTCTCCCCCGGACGACGAGGAAACCGTGACGATCCAAGGACATCGGCAGCGGTTCGCGACGGTCGAACTGGTAGGGACGGCGGTCACTCGCGAGAAGCTGAGCGAGATGGCAGGCGACGCCCGGGCGTAGAGTAGCAGGGTCGATGACCTCTCCTTTTGCCGAGATCCCGGGCGAGCGATGGGTCGCCTCGAATGCGCTCACGTTCGCGGTCCGTGACGCCTACGCCGTCTCCGAAGGGCACACGCTCGTCATCACGCGCCGGGTCGTGGCCGACTGGTTCGAGGCGACTCGTGACGAGCAGCTCGCGGTCCTCGACCTCATCGAGGTGGTGAAGCGGCAGCTCGACGCGGAGTACCGCCCCGCAGGCTACAACGTCGGTTTCAACGCAGGGCTCGCCGCCGGCCAGACCGTGATGCACCTCCACGTCCATGTCATTCCTCGCTATGAGGGCGACATGGACGATCCGCGTGGCGGCGTCCGACACGTCATCCCGTGGAAGGGCAACTACAAGCGAGCTGCCGCCGAGCCGTTGGTCGTCGGCGGGGTGAGCGACCCGTTCCTCTCCCACATCCGACCGCTTCTCGCGGCCGCTCGCGACGTCGCGATCGTCGCGGCATTCGTCCAGGACAGTGGCCTCGAGCTGCTTCAGGACCCGGTGTTTTCGGCGGCGGAGCGCGGCGCCCGCGTGCGCCTGGTCACGGGCGACTACCTCGACATCACGCAGGCCGAGGCGCTGAAGCGCATGCTCGACTGGCAGGGCGCGCTCGCGCCCGCGGGTGAGGTGGCCAGGTTCGAGGCGCGAGTGATCGAGACGGCGCGCCTCCCCGTGTCTGGTCAATCCTTCCATCCAAAGTCATGGCGGTTCGAGGGCGACGGCTTCGGGGTCGCGTTCGTGGGGAGCTCAAACCTATCGGCGTCGGCTCTCGCACGCGGGATCGAGTGGAACCTGCGATCGGACCGGGCGCTGGATCCGGGCGCCTATGCGCGCATCAAGGACGCGTTCGAGGCAGTGTGGACTCAGGGGCGGCCGCTCACGTACGACTGGGTGTCGTCGTACGCTGCGCGCGTCCGACTCGTGCCCGTCGCACTGCCGCCGGGCGAGGCCGAGGCAGAGCCGCTCACGCCAGCGCCGGATCCTCACGACAATCAGCTCGACGCTCTCGACGCACTCGCGGAGACGCGTGCGGAGGGGGAGAAGCGCGCGCTCGTCGTCATGGCGACCGGCCTCGGCAAGACCCTGCTCGCCGCCTACGATGCCGACGCATTCCGCTCTACGCTCGGTCGTCGCATCCGGGTGTTGTTCTCGCCCACCGGCGCGAGCTGCTCGTCCAGGCCGCCACGACGTTCCGGCGCGTCCTCCGGACAGCGATGCCCGACCTCCGGGTGGGCTGGTTTGTCGAGGATCGCTCGGAGCTCGATGCGGACGTCGCGGTCGCGTCGGTACAGAAGCTCTCCCGGCCGGAGAACCTGGACCGGCTCGCGGCCGAGCGGTTCGACTACGTCGTCGTCGACGAGGTGCACCACGCCGAGGCGCCGAGCTATCGCCGGATCCTGTCGCGGATCGAGCCGGAGTTTCTGCTCGGGCTCACGGCGACGCCCGACCGAGCCGACGAGGGAGACATCCTCGGCCTGTTCGGCGACAACCTGGCGTTCCGCGCCGACCTCGGCGTCGGCATCTCGGCGAATCGCCTCGTCCCGTTCGCGTACTTCGGCCTCAAGGACACCGTCGACTACTCGTACGAGAACATCCCCTGGCGGAACCGGCGGTTCGATCCGAAGCGGCTCGAGGCGGCCGTCCAGACGCAGGAACGGATGGATCGTCTCTGGGCCGCTCTCGGTGAGCATGTGGGAACGCGCTCTCTCGTGTTCTGCTGCTCGATCCCGCACGCCGAGTTCGCCAAGCGTTGGCTCGAGGGCCGCGGCCTCCGCGCGAGGGCAGTTCACTCGGAGCCGGGCTCAGACGATCGGAGTCGCGCGCTCGAGGACCTCGCCGCGGGGCGCATCGACGCGGTGTGCGCCGTCGACCTCTTCAATGAGGGTGTCGACGTGCCCCTCATCGATCGCGTCGTGATGCTGCGACCCACGGAGTCGCCGGTCGTGTTCCTCCAGCAGCTCGGGCGCGGGCTGCGCGTCGCACCAGGGAAGGATCGGCTCACCGTCATCGATTTCGTCGGGAACCACCGCGTGTTCCTCGACCGGGTTCGCACGCTGCTCTCGTTCGGCGAGGCCCAGCCGAACCTGCGCGCGTTTCTCGAGGGAGCCGAGCCCGAGCTGCCGCCCGGCTGCTCCGTGGACGTCGAGATCGAGGCCGTCGATCTCCTGCGCAAGCTCCTTCCGGCGGGCGCCAACGCGGTCGAGCGCGCTTACCGCGAGCTTCAGGTCGCCCGCGGCGAACGTCCGACCATCGGCGAGCTGTATCGGTCCGGCTACTCGCCCTCCGTTCTGCGCCAGGCGCATGGTTCCTGGTTCGAGTTCGTGCGATCCGAGGGGCACCTCACGGAAGAAGAGGCGCAGGTCCTGGACGCAGGACGTGATTGGTTTCGCGAGCTCGAGACGACCGCGGTCGAGAAGTCGTTCAAGATGGTGCTCCTTGAGGCGCTCATCGAGCTCGAAGCGCTCCGCGCCGGAGCGCCGCTCGAGGTGCTCGCTCGCCGCAGTCATCAGATCCTCGTCCGCTCCGCGGAGCTGTTCCGCGACATCGAAGACGTGAGGGAACTCCCGGATCCCCGCCGGCCAGATGAGCGGACGTGGACCGGTTATTGGCGGAGGAACCCGGTCAAGGCGTGGGCGGGAACGCCAGCTGCCCCGAAGCGGTGGTTCGCCGTGGATGGGGACCGGCTCGTGCCGCGGCTGCCCGTCCCCGACGCTCTCGACGAGGTGTTCGTCGAGATGGCCCGCGAGCTCGTCGACTATCGGCTCGCTCAGTATCGTCGGCGCTTCGAGCCCGAGGCGCGGGGCGAAGCGTTCGTGGCAAAGGTCTTCTGGAACCAGCGCGACCCCATCCTGAAGGTACCGCCGCGAACGAAGCGTCCGGACCTGCCCCTCGGGGATATCGATGTACGGCTGCCGAGCGGCGCGTTCTGGCGGTTCCGGTTCGCGCAGATCGCGTGCAACGTCGCCCACCGGGTCGGTTCCGCGCGAAACGAGCTCCCCGATCTGCTTCGGAGCTGGTTCGGCCGGGCGCGGGGCGTCCAGGTACGGCGTTCCAAGTCCGGTTCTTCCGCTCGCCGGATGGCTGGTTTGTGGAGCCGATCGGCCAGGTGATCGAGCTGCCGCCGCCGGGCCGCATCACCGCGTTCCCGACGTTGCGGGCGGCGGCAGGCGCGGCAGGAATACTTGTCGCCGGCGCTCCGGAGGCAGAGGAAGTCGTCCTGCCGGTTCGGACCCGCGGAAACGGTCTGTTCGCGGTCCGCGCAGCGGGCGACTCCATGAACGGCGGCACCGACCCGATCCGCGACGGTGAGTGGATCGTCTTCCGCTATTCGCGCGGCGTCGGTCTCGGTGCCGTCGAGGGGAGGGTGGCCCTTCTGCAGAGCGGCCACGCCACGGGCGACAGCGCGTACCAGGTGAAGCGCGTGGTCCGCGACGGCCGACGTTGGATGCTGAAATCGGACAACCCGTCCTCGCCGTCGTTCCAGGCGAGCGCGGAGACCACGCCCATCGCGGTACTGGTCGAACACATCTCGCCAGAGGCACTCGGGCCGGCGGTAGGGGAACGCCTCTCGGACGGCGAGATCGGAAAGGCGTTCGGTCTTGACTCGGACCCGCGGCCCGGGCGAGCCGGCGGACACCTGTTCGTCTTCGTCGAAAGACCGGGCTCTCTCGACGCGCCGGATCGCGTGAAGTCGCGGACGTTAGACCGGCGGCCGGGTGAAACTGCCTTCGTGCTCTCGCGACACGAGCCCGGGCCGTGGCGGTACTGCGGCGTGGCGCGATGGGATGAACAGGCTGCGGCCTGGGCCTTCGCGGCAGTCGATTACGCAACCTGGCGTGCTGTCGGGGCGGGGCGCAGCTCGTCACGGCGGCTCACCGATGAGCAACTGGATCGCGCCCGTGTGTTCGCGAGCTCCGTCGTCGAACGCCACGCAGGGAAGTGGGTCGAGTACGCCGGGAAGCGGTGCCGCGTAGTGAGCAGCTCCGAGCAGGGCGGGGTGCGGATCGATGGCGGGCGGGACGGCTTCGCCGAACGAACCGTGTCGCTCACCGACATCGCGTGGGTCCTCGTTGCCCGCGACGAGGTGGCGTCGGCCGGTGGCGTCCTCGACGAGGCTCGCGTGAACCGGCTCCGTTACCTCGAGGGCACGCCGAAGGGCGCCACACGGTGGATCGACACCGGGTGGGCGATCGTGCTCGTGGCCGGGTGAATACTCCCCTGACAGCAGTAACAGCCCCGGACGTCAGGTTCGGGCATACGGGTCAGGGTCGTCTGGTACTGTGCCCCACGACGCGCGAATGAACGTGGACATCCGATTCAGCGGGGGCCGCCGCGTACCGCACAGCGGAAGGGCGACGTCGAGAAACGCGCTGCCGCTGCATGAACGATCCAGCATCCGCGTCGAGTGGCTCTGATGTCAAAGCCTTCGGGGTGCGCTCGAAACGTCGGTTAGGTGAAACTCGTCACCGGGAGCTGACTTAATGGCAGCGTCCAAGAAAGGGTACGCGTGTCCCCAATGCGGCGGGCCCATGCCCACGCGCCGCGTGCGTTGCGCGAAGTGCGCTGAGTGGGTAGACCGCTACAGTCAAGGCTGGCGACGCTTCACGACCGCGTCAGGCGCTATCGAGGCGCAGTTGCCACATCATGCGTGGCACCGGTACGAACGCTTCCGCAAACCGAATGCCCTTGGCCCAAGGTCAAAAGTCGGAGAGTTCCTCGAGATCGTTCTCGGCGTCGCCGTGAACGGAGCGGAGTACCTACCGGAGCCGCACCAGCCGTGGCTCGTCTCGCTGGTGCACGACATGTTGACGGCGAACATCGACGTCCGTCGGTCGGGATGGTCGACAACTGGTGGCCCATTCACGCAGATGCCGCTAGAGGCAATGCACCTGGGGCTAACGCAGTGGTTTAGTGACATCACTGAAAAGCGGAATCCGCGCGACAGGCTTTTGCCGCATTTTGCTCTCGCGGCCGCCCGTTTCGTGGAGGACCACTACTGGGGAACGGACGGGGTATTCTCGCTTGAGGGCATTGCTCCGAGGGAGTACGGCGGAAGTCTTAGACTCTGCAGCAGCAAGGGCGACAAGAAGGACTTTACGCAGCGATGGTGCCCCGTTCACGTCCGAGCCGTCGTGCCGCGGGGTGCGAAGCTCATCGTTGATCGAGGCTACTCACGCCAGGGCAGGCATGAGGTGGAGGAATACGAGGAAGGAAAGAACTTCGAGTTCGTCATCCAGCGGTGCTTTGATAGCTCAGGCATCAACGATTATCAGAATCTCGAACCAGTCGTCCCGGAGCGCGCGTACGACATTCTGTATGGGTTTCGCGCTTATGGCGTGCTGTTCGAGGATCGTGAGCCAGGGTGTTATCTCGGGGGGCAGATCCCCTTCGAGTGGATAACCGAGCGGCGCTTGCGGGCCGAGCCGAAGAATCCGGCGAAGCCGTGGGAAGCGCCGTTCGAATGGGTGCCCCTGCCACCATGGCTAAAGCCTGTTCCAGAGAAGGCTCCGCTCAAAGGGTTCGTGCTCGCCCACTATGCGGACGGAGGGGGAATATGACTCTCCGTGGAGAATCCTTTTCTGGTTCGGAGCCGGGCGGTACGCAGCGGACGTTGTTGGTGAGAATGGTGCGCGCTCATCCATGGCGACCCGCACACCCCTCCAGACCAGGGGGCGTACTCTGCTGAATGCGGTGTGTCGCGCCGCACACGTGAACCTGCGACCCGGGTGCTGCCGCCGAGTGGGCGATCGGGTGCGGTCCGCCGCGTCATTCAACTCCTGTATTCCGCCACTCGACCCTAGTGGCGGCGGGAGTGAGTCCGTCTACGAGGTCCGGTACCGATGGACAGCCCGGCCGCGCCCGGACGAAACCGCGTTCGTGCTGGCGCCGCACGAAGGTGGGCGCGTGGCGCTATGCGGCGTAGGCCGCTGGACGAGACGAGCGGAGCCTGGGCCATTCCCGACGTCGACTTCGCGACGTGGAAAGTGCTCGGGTCAGGACGCTGAGTCTAACGCGGCGACTCACTGAGGCTCAGCTCGAGCGGGCGCGCGTGTCCGCTGATACGGTTCTCGAACTACGCCGGCCGCTGGATCGAGCGCGGCGGAACCCGGTGCTGGTGCTGGATCGCCGGGACCGGCAGAGCAGGGCGGCATCCGGAGCGGCGGTGGGCCGGGCGGCTTGACGGAGCGCACGGTGTCCCTAACGGACATCGCATGGGCGCTCGTCGCCCCGAGGACGTTTCGGCGCCGGGCGGCGTCCTCGACGAGGCGAGGGTGAACAAGCTGCGGTACCTCGAGGGCACGCCCAAGGAGTCCACGCGCTGGATCGACACCGGGTGGGCGATACTGCTGGTCTCCGCTGGCCGGAATCCGCCTACCGGGTAGCGGCGTCGGGGGGGGGACGGCCTGGTTCCACCGAACAGGCGCGAACAGCCCGCCCGGAAAACCGCGACTGTTACGCGGGGCGAGGTCGGGCGCGATCGGCCCTGGGCTGTTTCAGTCGGGTCCGCGCCGCAGCGGACGGCTGTTCAGCCGAGATGGGAGCGCAGCGGCGCCGATCGCGGCTGAGCGGGGTGCCTTGTCCGCACGATGTTCAGCGCGCGGTGCTGAACAGGCGGGAAAACGGCCGATTCGTCCCGAGAGCGCCAGGTCCCACGCGAACTTCGAAGTCCCGAACATCGGGAAATGAATCGCGCGCGGGGTGCCTTCGCGACTATGGCAATCCCGAGTCTGCTTTGGCTTCGGCTGAACAGCCCTGCTTCGTTCGAAACAGCTGAGCCGTGAGAGCGATTCGTTCTCCGCGGTCCTTGAATTGGCCGCGGGGTGCCAATCGATCGTTTACGAGCGAATCGCGTCAGAGTGACAGCCAAACCAATCTCTGTAAGCAATGGATCTCGACGCTGCCTTTCGCAGCGCAAGGAGACGACCATGAGTGAGAAGGTGAAGCGAAACGATGAGAACGCCGACGCCCCCACGCGTGCCCGAGAGCACTCCACGGACGAGCTCGGCGAGATGACCGACTCCGAAGCGGACGCGATCATCGCCGGCGCAGAGGCGGCGCTCGGGTTGGCGGTGCGGGCCTGCCGCCGCCGCGGACCCAAGGAGGCATGCGACATGCTCGAGGCGCTGACGCCGATCGTCCGCGCGCTCCAGCCGAAGCGCACCGTTCCTGTGCCGGAGCACGAGCCCGAGCGCCACTGCTGCCCCGCGCAGCCGAAGCGGAAGAACGAGTAAGCGCGATGCCCGCACCCACTCCGCCTCCGTCCTGGACCTGCCAGATCTGCGCGCTCGGCCAGGAAATCCTCTACCGCCCGCCGACGTCCCCCGACGCCCGCTGCGCCGCCTGCGGGGACGCGCCTCAGGGCTGCGAGATGCTCCGCTTCGACGTCGCCGCACTCCGGCACGCCGTCGAGGAGCTGAAGACGCGGCTCCTCCGGGCGGAGCTGCCGAGCCGCGAGCGCGAGCCCGCGGACCTCATGACGCCGACGGAGGCGGCCGACTACCTCCGCCTGCCGAGCGTCCGAGCGCTCTATCAGCTCGTCCGCCGCGGCCGCGTCCACGCGCAGCGGCTCGGCCGCCAACTCCGCTTCAGCCGTAAGGACCTCACCGGGCTCGCGCGCACCTAGCGGTTCCGTGGGCTACCGCGCGCCCTGCGGGGCGGAGCGCGCTCCCGAGCGCGACCATGCGAGGCGCGGTAGAACTTCAGTCCGACGCCCGCCTGCCAAGGAGAACGACATGGGCGTCAAGCAGTACGAGAAGGACGGCCAGACGCTGTACGCCATCGACGTCTGGCTGAAGATGCCGAACGGCACGCAGAAGCGGGTGCGGGTGAAGAAGATCCCCACCCTCAAGCACGCGAAGATGCTCCTCGCCAAGCTCGAGATCGATTCCTTCGAGGGCCGGTACTTCGACAGGCAGCTCGAGGCGAAGATCACGGTCGAGGGCGCCTGGAAGGCGTGGGAGCCGATCACCCGCCGGGACAACGACAGCTGGCAGTCCGACATCGATCGGGCTCGCCACCTCGTCGAGCACCTCGGGAACCGCCGAGCCGCGAAGCTCACGCGGCAGGACGTCGAGGAGTACCGGCAGAAGCGCTTCCAGGAGACCACCCGCCGCGGTGGCCCTCCGGCGCCCGGCACCATCGACCGCGAGATCGCGCTCCTCAAACGCTGCATCAACTACCAGGTCGAGTGCGGGATGCTCGCGCGGAACCCCATCGCCGGGGTGCCGCTCCTCAACGAGCCGAACACCCGTGATCAGGTCCTGAAGCCGGCCATGCTCGAGCGGATCCTGAAGGTGGCGCCGCCCGCCTTCGCGCCCGTGATCGAGTTCGACTACGAGACCGGACTCCGGAAGACCGAGCTCCGCTTCCTTCGCTGGGAGCAGGTCGACCTCACCGTCGGCTGCATCCGGCTCTCGGCGAAGGAGACCAAGACGAACCAGGCTCGCATCGTGTACCTCACGACGCGGGCCCTCGAGATCCTCCGGCAGACGCCCCGCCAGCTCCATTCACCTTACGTGTTCGTGAACCCGGACACCGGCCGGCCCTGGAGCGAGCACAACAAGATGCTCCGGCGCGCCTGCGAGCGGGCGGGGTACGAGGGGATCTGGTTCCACGACCTGCGCCGCTCGTTCGTCACGAACGCGCGGCGGAGCGGGGTGCCGGAGTCGGTCGTGATGAAGCTCTCCGGTCACCGCACCCGGAGCGTCTTCGATCGGTACAACATCATCGACGAGGGCGACCTCCGGGCCGCCGTCGAGCGCATCGACGCGTTGCGTCAGCATGCGATGCAGCACCCCTCCCGGGGCAAGCTTCTGCCCCGGAGGGAGTAGGCAACGGATGGGCACGAAGCCACCCGAAGGGATGAGAACAGTGCGTGGCCAGGCTGTAAAAACGACGAGGCCTCGCGGGTTTTGGCCCGCAAGGCCTCGGAACTACTGGCGCGCCCTAGAGGATTTGAACCTCTGGCCTTCGGATTCGTAGTCCGACGCTCTATCCAACTGAGCTAAGGGCGCAAACGCTATTCATAATGTCTCCGGCCTCGCGGCCGGCGGTGCTTCAGCTACTGGCGGAAAGGGAGGGATTCGAACCCTCGATACAGGTCACCCCGTATACTGGTTTAGCAAACCAGCGCCTTCGGCCTCTCGGCCACCTTTCCAGAACCTCTTCGCTCCTTCTTCAACCTGGCGGAGGAGGAAGGATTCGAACCTTCGGAGGGCGTGAACCCTCAGCGGTTTTCAAGACCGCCGCCTTAAGCCGCTCGGCCACTCCTCCGAATCCGTCCTCCGTCTGTCCCCGAGTGCCTGGCGCGATGGTCCGGCCGTCGGAGTCCGCCCATATACGGCACCTCCGGCCGGTGATCAAGCGGAGATCGCTGGGGTTCCGACCACGCGCGCGCAGGGGCTGGGATCGGGGGTGTTCGGGTGGAGTGGGCGGGTGCGGGCGGGGTCGCCGTGGTCGCTGGAAGAGGGGAGGGCGACGTTCTGCGACGGGATTGGCTCTGACACCGACCCCTGGCCGGGCGATTCGCGACTGCGAGCGCGAGCGGCCCCCCTCACCCCGCCCTCTCCCCCCGCTCCGCTTCGCTGCGCGGGGGGAGAGGGAGGACCACAGCCGAGCGGGCGGGCGAGCGCAGCCACACCCGAGCGGGCGAGCGCAGGGCCGCAGTGGGCGAGCGCGCATCGGGCGAGCTCGAGGCGGTCGGCTGCGGTTGCCGCCCCGCGCGGGATCCTCGCGTGACCGCACCATTCCGGCTCTCCGGCCCGATGCTGCCCGCCTAGATGCGCCCCAGTCCCCCGAGCAAGCTTCCCCCGCACCCCCATCCGCCTGCGACGCCACCAGAGTCACCCCGGGCGCGACGTCCCCAAACCCCAGCCATTCCGCGCGACCAGCGCCCGCCCGAAACCCTCACTTGCGCCCCATCAAAGAGCCAATTCTGAGACCCGTCTCAGCGCCGCCCCATGAACATCCGGCCCTGCGACCCCATGTCTACCCCCGATGCCGGCTGTTCCCCGCCCCGCAGCTTGCTCCGCCTCGACGCCCCATCGCGGTGGCGCTCGGTCCGAAGTAACGCCCGCCTCCTACCCCCTCCCCCCAGGTCTGAGCCGGTGCGTACGCGTGATCGGCGGGGCGGGGACGGCCGCATCGACGCGCTCGACCAACAGCAGGGAGGCGCTTCCTCCTGCGGAGGTGCCGGCCGTGAAGGCGCTCGCTCGCATCACGCTCGCGACGATCGCGGTCGCCCCGCCGTCGATCGCCGTGGAGCGCGCAGACCAGCCGCGCGCGTTCGCAGCGGCGGTGCGCGACGCCTTCACGGCCGCACCTCCGGTCACCGCGCCGCGTGCGGGCCGGTGCGCGAGAGGCGACGAGGTGGCGGCTGCCGCGAGACCGGCGGTCGGGAATGGGACCTGACGCGGACGCGGAGTCCGCAGGCGGCGCCGCGCGGGCAGCCGCCACCTCTCCTTCGTTACTTGGCCCTCCACATTGTCCACCGGTTGTTCCACACCCCGCCCCGGGCCTTCCGCGCGCGAATCGCCGTGACGGGTGCGTCCCGTCGGGCACGATGCTCGAATCGACGCATCCGGTGCGCCTCTCGCGAGCGCCGAGGAGGCGCGCCGGTGTCGGTGCATCACGCCCATCCGCCTCGCCGCAGCCGCGCCACTGCGCACGTCGCCTCGGGTCCGACACCGGCTCCGACGCGCGGCGCCGACACGGCGACCGCAGGCCGCCTGTGCAGCGACGGGCTCACCTCGCCTCGCTCGCCGGCGGGCGAGCGCGTGCTCCCCACTCCGGTCAGGCACCCGCGGCGCTTGGCCTCGCAGCCGCTTCGGGGGATCATGCGCCCCCGTGCGAGGCTCCGAACGATGAAGCTCTTGCTGGTCGAGGACGAGGAACGCGTCGCGCGGATGCTCGCGCGTGGCCTCGGAGAGGAAGGCCACCAGGTCGACGTCGTCGGCACCGGCCTGCAGGCGCGTGACCAGGGGCTCGCGGTCGCCTACGACGTCGTGGTCCTCGACTGGTCGCTGCCGGACCTCGACGGCGTCTCCGTGCTCCGCGAGTGGCGCACCCGCGGCCTCCGCACCCCGGTCCTCCTCCTCACCGCGCGCGGCTCCACCGGCGAGAAGGTCACCGGGCTCCGCGCCGGCGCGGACGACTACCTCGTGAAGCCGTTCGCGTTCGACGAGCTGCTCGCGCGCCTCGAGGCGCTCCACCGCCGCGGCGGCGCCACCGACGCCTTCGTGCTCGGCGCGGCGACCCTCGACGCCCGCCGCCGGGCGCTCGTGCTCGGCGCGAAGGCCGAGCCGCTCACCGCGCGCGAGTTCGCCCTCTTCTCCGAGCTCGCCTCGCACGCCGGCGAGGTCCTCTCGCGCTCGAAGCTCGTCCAGACGGTCTGGGGCGCCGACTTCGACGGCAACACCAACGTCGTCGACGTGTACGTCGGCTATCTCCGCACCAAGATCGAGCGGCTCGGCGTCGACGGCCTCGAGATCCAGGCGGTGCGCGGCGTCGGGTACCGCCTCGCCGTCCCGCCGCCACCGGGGCCGCGCACGTGAAGCTCGCGACGCGCCTGTGGCTCTGGGGCGCGCTCGTCCCGTTCGTGGGCACCGTCGCGGCGCTCCTCGCCGCCGGCCAGATCTTCCGCGCGAACCTCGAGCGCACCGTGGACGAGGCGCTGCTCGGCCAGGCCGCCGTCGAGGCGGTGAGCATGTTCGACGGCCCGAACTACTCGCCCCACCTGCACATCCTCAAGTCGCCGCTCCAGCACGCCGTCGCGCAGATCGCGCCGGCGATCGCGCTGTACGAGCCGGACGGCCGCGTGCGGATCCGGTACCCGAGCGACGCCCGCGAGGGCTGGACGGCGGAGCGGCTCCGCCCCGAGGACGTCGAGCCCGAGCCCCGGCTCGAGACGCGGCAGCTCCCCGACGGCACCCGGCTCCGCGTCGTCTCCGTCGAGATCAAGAGCCCGGCCGGCGAGCCGCACGCGCTGCAGCTCGCGGCGTCGCTCGCTCCGGTGGACGCGACGGTCCGCGTCTACCACCGCACCGGCTTCGCGATGGCGCTCGCGCTCGGCGTCGCGCTCTTCCTGCTCCAGAGCTACCTCGCCGCTCGCGTGAGCGCGCGCGTGAAGCGGCTCACCGGACACATGGGGGCGCTCCGCGAGGGGAAGCTCGATGCCGTCCCGCCGCGGCCGGAGGGCGGGGACGAGATCGCGGAGCTCACCGGCGTCGTCGCCGACGCGACCGCGAAGCTCCGCGGTGCGCGCGCGGCGCAGGACCTCCTCGTCGCGGAGGCGGCCCACGAGCTCCGGACGCCGCTCACGCTCATGCGCACTTCGATCGACCTCGCGCTGCGGCGGAAGCGCGAGGTGCCGGAGCTGGTGGCGTCGCTCGAGGAGACCCGGCGCGAGGTGGATCGGCTCGCGCACCTCTCGACGCGGCTCCTCGACTTCGCCACCGCGCGGCGCGGCACCTGGGATCGCGCGCCGGGCGACCTCGCGGCCGTCGCGCGCGACGCGGCCGAGGCGGCGCGCGCCGCGGCGGAGGAGCGGCGCCTGCTCGTGCAGGTCATCGCGCCCGCGCCGGTGCCCGCGCTGTTCGATCCAGAGGGCCTGCGCCAGGCGGTCGACAACCTCGTCGGGAACGCGATCAAGTTCAGCCCACCGGGGACGGCGGTGACCGTCGCCGTGGCCGAGGACGGCAGGATCGCGCGGCTCGTGGTGCAGGACGAGGGGCCGGGTATCCCCGTCGAGGACCGCGAGCGGTTCTTTCATCCGTTCGAGCGCGGGCGGGACGGGGCACGCGGGGCGGGGCTTGGGCTTGCGATCGTGCGCGAGATCGCGAACGGGCATGGTGGGCGGGCGTACGCGACCGATGCGCCGCGGGGCGCGCGGGTGGTGATCGAGATTCCTTCGGCGCGGGCGTAGAGGTCCAGGCGGCGCCCCTCACCCTGGCCCTCTCCCCCCCCGGGTGAAGCTCGGGGGGAGAGGGAAGCCTCATGTGTATCGGGCGCTCGACTTCGCGCGGAGCGTCTGCGCGGTGATCCGCTCGAGTCGCGGGCCTGGAGGTCCAGGCGGCCCCCCTCACCCTGGCCCTCTCCCCCCGCTCCGCTTCGCTGCGCGGGGGGAGAGGGAAATTCTGCACGCGTCTTTTCCGAGCCTCGCAGCCCGCAGCCGAGACCCCGCGGCCTGACGCCCGAAGCCCGAAGCCTTCCGCTACCGCTCGACCCCCCGCGGGAACTTCTGCGCGGTGATCCGCTCGAGCCCGCCCATGTACGGCCGCAGCGGCTCCGGCACGATCACCGAGCCGTCCGCCTGCTGGTACTGCTCGAGGATCGCGACGATGGTCCGGCCGACCGCCACGCCCGAGCCGTTCAGCGTGTGCGCGAGCCTGGGCTTCCCGCCCTCGCCGCGGTAGCGCACGCGGATCCGGCGCGCCTGGAAGTCCTCGCAGTTCGAGACGGAGCTGATCTCGCGGTACGCCTCCTGGCCCGGGCACCAGACCTCGATGTCGTAGGTCTTCGCCGACGCGAAGCCCATGTCGCCCGTACAGAGGAGCGAGATGCGGTGGTGGAGCCCGAGGCGGCGGAGCACCTCGGCGGCGTCGTCCACCATCTTCTCGTGCTGGTCGTAGCTCTCGTCCGCCTTCGCGAACTTCACGAGCTCGACCTTGTGGAACTGGTGCTGCCGCATGATGCCGCGCGTGTCACGGCCCGCGCTCCCCGCCTCGGCGCGGAAGCACGGGCTGAAGGCGCAGTACGAGACCGGCAGCGCGTCCGCCTCGAAGATCTCGTCCCGGTGCATGTTGGTCACCGGGACCTCCGCCGTCGGGATGAGGTACATCGGCGGCGTGTTGGTCGTCTTGAAGAGGTCCTCCTCGAACTTCGGGAGCTGGCCGGTGCCGGTCATGGTCTCGCCGGTGACGAGGTAGGGCGGGAGGATCTCGAGATACCCGCGCGACGTGTGCACGTCGGCGAAGAACGAGATGATCGCCCGCTCGAGCTTCGCGGCGGCGCCCTTCAGGATCGTGAAGCGCGAGCCCGACAGCTTCGCGGCCTGCTGCCACTCGAGGATCCCGAGCGCCTCGCCGACCTCCCAGTGCGGCCTCGGCTTGAAGTCGTAGGCCTTCTTCTCGCCCCAGGTCCGGACGACCACGTTGTCGTGCTCGTCCTTGCCGGTCGGGACCGAGTCGTGGGGCGGGTTCGGGACGAGGAGCAGGAGCCGCTCGATCTCCGCCTCGACCTCGCCGAGCTCGGCCTCGGTCTTCTTCGCCACGTCGCCGAGCGCCCGGAGCGCCGCACGCGCCGCGTCCATGGCCGCCTGGTCGCCCTTCGCGAGCGTCCGCATCTTCGCGTTCGCGTCCGCCTGCTCCTTCTTCTGCTTCTCGAGGAGCACGTTCAGCTCGCGCCGGCGCGCCGCGAGGGGCTTCACCGGGGCGAGCGCGGCCACCGCGCCCTCGCCGCGGCGGGCGAGCCGCCTCTCGTAGCTCTCGAAGTCGCTGGCGACGGCCTTGAGGTCGAGCATCGGTCCTTCCCTCGGGTGTGGAAAAGCCCCGAAAATCGGGGCTCCGGAGCGGGCCCCAGGATTAGTCTTTAACCTCTGGACGGGCAAGGGGTCAGGTAGAGGCGTGACCCCGGGGAAGCGCATGGCCGACGAGAGGGACCAGGGCAGGCGCCCCGCGCTGCGGGTGGTCGCGGGCGGGGCGGCGTCGCGCCCCGGCGCGGGCGGCAGCGCGGCGCACGGCGAGCCGGCCGGCGCGGCCGCGGACGAGACGCCCCGGATCCGGCCGGTCGACGAGGGGCTCCTCGCGGCGTTCCTCGTCGGCGACGACGACGCCTTCGCCGAGCTCTTCCGGCGCCACGAGGCGCTCGTGCTCGCGCTGGTGCGGCGCTACGCCCGCACGCCGGAGGACGCCCGCGACCTCGCGCAGCGGACCTTCCTCCGCGCCCTCGAGGCCGCCCGCCGCACGCTCCGGCGCGGCCCCGTCGCGGTGCCCTTCCGCCGCTGGCTCGTCCGGATCGCCGTGAACCTCGCGAAGAACCACCTCCGCGACGAGCGCCGCTTCTCGCGCGCGCCGCTCGACGCCCTCGGCTCCGCGGAGGCGACGCAACCCGAGGCGCCCGCGGATCTCGAGCGCGCGGAGCGGACCGCTCGCGTGCGCCGGGCGGTGCTCGAGCTCCCGCGCCGCCAGCGCGAGGTCCTCACCCTGCGCATCGACGCCGAGCTCCCCTTCGCGGAGATCGCCCTCGCGCTCGGCATCACCGAGAACTCCGCGAAGGTGAGCTTCCACCACGCCACCCGGCGCCTGCGGGCGCTCGTCGAGGAGGACCACCCGTGACCGCCGCCTGTGCCGACCTGCAGGTGCTCCTCTCGCTCCGCGCCGCCGGCGCGCTCGTGCCGGCCGAGGAGGCGCTCGTCGCGGCGCACCTCGCGGACTGCGCGGCGTGCCGCGCCGAGGCCGCGCGCGACGCGGACGTGCTCGGGCTGGCGCGCCTCCCCGAGCCCTCCGAGGGCGAGCGCCGCGCGGTCGCCGCCGTGCCGGAGCGCGTCGTCGCGGCCGTGCGGCGCACGGAGGCGCGGCGCGGCGCGGGGAAGCGGGTCGTCGCGGTCGTGGCCGCGATCGCCGCCGTCGCGGTGATGGTCGCCGCGCCCGCGGTGCTCCGGAAGCAGCCGCCGGAGCTCGCGTCGGCGCAGGTCGCCGCGACGTGGACGGAGCCGGACGTGGACGGGCTCTGGAGCGAGACGGACGTGCTGGAGCTCGAGTCCGCGTCCGCGAGCGGTGCGGACGGAACCGCGAGCGACGCGGCCCTCGCCGCGCTGGACGTGGACGAGGGCGGATAGCCTCTCACCCGGAGTGACAGACAGAAGGAGAATGGAGATGAGGAAGATCCTCGTTGCGCTGATGGTGTGCCCGCTCGTCGCGCTGGCCCAGGGGCCGGCGAATCCGCCGGGACAGGGGCAAGGGCAGGGGCAGGGCGCCGGACCGGGGCGCGGGATGGGCCCGGGCCGCGGTGACCCGGCGCGGATGGAGAAGCGGATGCGGCTCGCGCGGACGCTCGGGCTCGCGGAGGCGCTCGACCTCGACAGCGCGCAGGCGCTGAAGCTCGGCGACACGCTTCAGAAGTACGACGACCGCCGCACGGCGGCGCGGAAGCAGATCCGCGACGCGCGCGAGACGCTCCGCAAGGCGGCCGCGAGCGACAAGGCCAACGCCGCGGAGGTCGACGGGGCGATCAAGAGCATCTTCGAGGCGCGCACGCAGCTCCAGGCGTCCGACCGCGACATGCTGGCGGCGATCTCGAAGGACCTCCCCGCCGAGAAGCGGGCGCGCGCCGCGCTCTTCCTCGGGCGGTTCGAGAGCCGGATCGAGCGGCGGATGATCATGCACCGTGGCCCGGGCGGCCCCGGCCACCCCGGCGGGATGGGTCCGGGGATGATGCGCGGCCCCGGCTCGCAGATGGGCATGGGCCCGGGCGGAATGCAGAGTGACCGCTACACGTTCAGGAGCGGCGGCCCAGACGACGAGCAGATGGACCTGTGCACGGGCGAGGACTGCCCGATGGACGACGAGGAGTAGAAGCATCCGCGGCGCTCGCTCCGGTGGATCCAGGGAGACACCGGAGCGGGTGGCGGTGGTCAGGAAGCCGGTGGCGCCCGGGGACAGGCGCCGCCGGATTCCGCTTTTCTGGCGAGGGCTGCGCCGCCGCCCTTCGGGCAAAGCCGCGCGCGCTCAGCCTGAGACGCGGGGCCCGTGACCCTCGCGTGGCTGCTCGAGCAGCGGCGTGGCGCGCGCGCGGACCGCGGGGTCGGGATCGGCGAGGACGCGCCAGAGTGCGAGCGTGAGCCCGTGATCGGAGGACCTGACCGTGAGGAGATCGTCCGCCACCAGGGTCCGAGGGGACCGCGACGAGCGGCGGGCGCCCGAACGCGCGCCGGAGCGGGTCGAGCACGCGGGCGCGTGTGGCCGGCGAGGCGCGAATCTCGTCCGCGAGGTCGTACGTCGGAGAGCGCCTCGGTCCGGAATGCCGGCACGGAGACGCCCAGGGGCCGGTTCGCGAGGCCCCCACCCTGCGTGCACTCATGAGGCGTCACCGGCCGGGCGGGCGGCTCCGGGGCGGAAGAGGACGCCGGGCCGTCGACGATCAGGCCGTCCGGCGTCGCCAGTTACCGGTAGCTCGGTCATCGCGAGCCGCCGCGGGCGGGCCACGCGGTGACCGCCGCGCCTCGTTCACTCCTCGACGAACTTCCTCAGCCGCTCGAGGGCCTCGTCCCAACGCCTCGAGATCTCCTCCAGCGTCCGGCGCGCCTCGCCGAGCCGCTCCGGCTCGAGTTCCCAGAGCCGCTCCCGGCCGCGCCACGTGTCGCGGACGAGCCCGGCGTCGGCGAGGACCTGCAGGTGCTTCGTGACCGCTTGCCGCGTGACCGCGGAGCCCTCCGTGAGCCGCGCGATCGACCACGGACCGCCGTCGCAGAGGCGCGCGACGAGCGCGAGCCGGGTCTCGTCGCCGAGCGCGGCGAACACCGGCGCCGCCAGGGTGACCGCGAAGGCGCCCTTTGACTCCGCGCCGCCTGCGGCGACGCGACGCTCCGGGCGAACGGCTTTCCCGCTACGCCGAGACATGTCGCTCGATGTTCCTGAGCTGCTCGGCCCAGCCGCCGTCGTTCATGCGGAAGGCAGTGGCGCGGCGCGGCTCGGGGAGCCGATCGAAGCCGGACTCCACGACGGTGAGCTCGGTGCCGCCCGCGATCTCGACGAGCCGGAACTCGACGAGAGTGGTCGGCTCGGCAGTCACGTCGACGCCCGGCTGCGGGTACGGGTGCCACCGCCACGAGAGGAGCTGCTCGGGCTCGACCCGTTCGACGGTGAGCTCGACCTTCCAGGTCTCGTACCCGGGCGTGGTGATCCGGCCGGTGACGCGGGCCCCGGGCGCGAACCCGCCGTCGAGCCTCATGCCGAACCAGGTCCCGAACTCCTCCGCGCTCGCAATGGCGCGCCACACCCTCGATCGCGGCGCGCGCAGCACGATCTTCTTCTCGATCCGGTCCGTGGTCATGCGCAACCCCCAGGTTGCACGTTAACCAGGGCCGCGAAGCGCAACCGGATGGTTGCAGGTGAGCCCGTCAGGGGCAGGGAAACGAGGTGTGGTGGGCCCGGCCGCGCGACGCGCGCGCGGCCACGGCGCCGGGCGCGCGTCGTTCGCGGCGAGCGAAGCGGCGCTCCCGCTCGCCGTGCGATCCGGAACCCCGGCGGCGCTCCCGCTCGCCCTGCGATCCGGCTCCCCTGCGGCGCTCCCGCTCGCCGTGCGATCCGGAACCCCGGCGGCGCTCCCGCTCGCCCTGCGATCCGGCTCCCCCGCGGCGCTCCCGCTCGCCCTGCGATCCGGCACCCCCGCGGCGCTCTCGCTCGCCGTGCAACCGGCCCCCAGAGGTCCCTCTCCCCCCGGGCTTCACCGGGGGGAGAGGGTAGGGTGAGGGGGGCACTCGCGCCGCAAGGAGTCGAAGCCAGCGCCCATCCACTGCTCGGCCGCTTCCCCCGTCACGCTCGATGGCGTCAATGCACCGTCGGCCTGCTCTCCCCGCGACCGCCACCCCTCGCCACCTGCCGTCCGGCCTTCTGCACCTTCCGCGACGCCTGCTCCCCCCGCCGCCCGGCGTCGGTGAGCGCCTCGGCCCCGCGCCTGCGCCCTTCCGCGAGCGCTTGTGTGCTCCGGGCCCGTCCGCGCTCCACCGCCTCGCGGCCGCGCTGGGCGGCCTCGCCGACGACCTCGCGCCCGCGCCGCTCCGCCCTTCCGATCGCGAAGCGCGCCACGTCCATGCCCTGCCGCCCCGCGCGCTCGACGAGCAACCGGAGCGTCCCGAGCGCGTCACGCAGCGTGTCCCGCGCGCGGTCGAGGAGCGCTGCGAGCGCGTTCGCGACGACGTTCGCCGGCGGGGTGTCGGGCGCAGCGGGGTGCGGCCGGGTCGGCGCCGCTCGCTTCGCCTCGACGAGCGCGTCGCCGAGCTCCCGGAGCTTCGCCGCGTCGATGGCGCGCCGCAGCCGCGGCAGGAGCTCGCGCTCCTCCTCGGCGACGTGGTGCCGGACCTCGGTCGCGAGCACCCGCACCTTCGCCTCGAACCGCTCCGCGCCCGGGCCGAGCGCCTCCAGCTCCGAGAGCGTGAGCTTCGCCGCGTGGTGCTCCTCGAGCGCGCCGAGCACGTCGTCCTCGACGCCCGCCGCGCGGAGCGCCGGGTACACGAGCTCCTCCTCCACGGCGGCGTGCACCGAGAGCTCGCGCACGAGGTCGCGCACGATGCGCGCCTGCTCGCGGCGGCGCCCGTCGCGGGCCGCACGCTCGAACGCCTTGAACAGCGTCTCCACCTCGCGGTGGTCCTTCTGGATCAGCTGGATCGGGTCCAAATCGTGTTCCTCCGCTGGGAACCCTCGGCACGATGGCGCCGCGCGTCAACGCGCCCCGGCTGCCCGGCCGCACCGCGGTCGCTCGCCCTGAGCGTGGACGGCGGCACCGCCCGGGACGGGCGCGGCGCGGCGGCCGCTCGTCTCCCGGGGCGCCGGGGGCGCGCACGCGTTAGACTCGCCCGGAATGCCCACCCCGCCGCGCTCTCCGCGCCTCGCCGTCGTCACCGGCGCGTCCGCCGGGATCGGGCTCGCCCTCGCGCGGCTCGTCGCGCGCGCCGGCCGCCCCGTGCTCGCCGTCGCGCGGCGCGGCGAGCGGCTCGAGGCCCTCGCCGCCGAGGCGAGCCGCGAAGGGTGGGCGCCGATCCACCCGCTCGCCCTCGACGTCGCGGCGCCGGAAGCCGCCGAGGCGATCCGGGCGCGCGCCGGCGCCCTCGGGGGCGCAGGGTGGGTGGTGAACAACGCGGGCCTCGGCCAGTACGGCCGCTTCGCCGAGGCCGATCCGCGGCGGCTGGTCGAGCTCGTCCGCGTGAACTGCGAGGCGGTGGTGCTCGTCTCGCGCGCCTTCGTCGCCGACCTCCGCGCGGGCGGCGGCGGCACGATCCTGAACGTCGCCTCCGCGGCGGCGTTCCAGCCGACGCCGTACATGGCCGTGTACGGCGGGACGAAGGCGTTCGTCCTCTCGTTCACCGAGGCGCTCGCCGAGGAGCTCCGCGGCACCGGCGTGCGCGCCGGCGCGTTCTGCCCAGGGCCCGTCGAGACGGAGTTCGGGGCGGTGGCAGGGACGGGCAACCGGTTCGAGCGGCCGCCGGGGATCCTCACGGCCGAGGAGGCCGCGCGCGAGGCGCTCCGGCAGCTCGAGCGAGGCGAGGTGGTGCGCGTGCCGCACCCGATCTACAAGCTCACCGCGGCGGCGTCGCGCCTCATCCCGCGCGCCGTGCTGCGCCGCGCGTCCGGCCGGATCCACCGGCCCGCGGAGGAGACATGAGTGGCCGCAGGCGAGGGAAGCCCGACGACGCGACGCCCGGAATCGTGCCGGCGTACGAGGGGCCGGAGGTGCTCGAGGCGCTGCTCCGGAAGGCCGGCTCGCCGAGCGGCGCCGACGACGTGATCGCGACCTTCCAGCGGGCGCAGGCGGCGGGCGAGCCGCGCTCGGCGGTGATCCCGGCGCTCTTCCCGGACGAGCCGCGGTTCGCGACGCCCGAGGACGCCCGGCGGCTCTACTCGAACCTCTTCGGCCTGTGGGCCCGGCTCGCCGCGGGCCTCGGCGCGCACGACGACGCGCCGGAGGTGGTCCCCGAGGCGTCCGAGCCGCCGCCGCTCCCGGAGCGTGGCGCGATCTCCGGCTCGATCGTTCCGGCCGACCTCGTCGAGGCGATCTGGAAGAACCTCGCCGCCGCGCCGCCGCGAGAGGTGCAGCGCCAGCGCGACCGGTTCACGAACGTGCAGCCGGATCTCGCGGCGTGGCTCGACGTGGTGGCCCTACCGGACTCCGGCGCGCTCGCCACGCAGGACCTCGCGTTCGAGGCCTGGGCGATGTTCGATCACGCGTTCGGCGAGCGGCTCGGCGGGGTGGAGTGGCGGACGCTCACCACGCTCGAGAAGGAACCGCCGCCGCTCGAGGAGACGCAGCCCCCGCTCGCCGCGTACGCGGCGGAGCAGCTCGACGTGCTCGAGGGCGAGGACCCGGCCTTCGGCGAGGCCGAGCGCGCGCAGGTGGAGCGCGCGATCGCGACGGTCGGGGCGGCGCTGACCGAGGCGGTGCGAGAGCCGTCGTAGGGTCTGCCAGGCCACGTTGCACGCGGTCTGGCTCACGGCCGGCGCGTGGAGCCGAGCGGGAGAGTCAGCGTCCTCGGGCGTCGTCAGACGCGCGCATACACTGTGCGTCATGGGCGTGCCGAGCGAGCCGGTCGCGTTCCGGAGGGCGCTCCGCGGCGGCTCGACGGACGCCGAGGCGAAGCTCTGGCGCGTGCTGCGCGACCGGCGGCTCGGGGGTGTGAAGTTCCGGCGGCAGCATCCGGTCGGTCCCTACGTGCTCGACTTCTTCTGCCGGGCTCACCGGCTCGCGGTCGAGCTGGATGGCGGCCAGCACTACACGCCGGAGGGCGAGGCGCACGACGCGCGGCGGACGGAGTGGCTGGCGGAGCGGGGCATCCGCGTGATCCGGTTCACGGATGCGGAGGCGCTCCGGGACACGGATACGGTGCTCCAGGTCATCTGGGATGCGCTGGGGCTTCCGTCGGGGTGACTTGCCGGTTGCGTCCGGGTGAGCCCCCCTCACCCCGGCCCTCTCCCCCCGCGCGCGTGGGCTTCACGTTGCGCTAGAGCGCGGGGAGAGAGGGAGGAAGTCTTTCCGAGGGCTCTGCCGTGGAGCTCGAGGTGATCTGGCGCTCGCTGTTTCGTCAGGCTGACCGCGGGTGCGTGTGGTGCCCCCCCTCACCCCGGCCCGCTCCCCCCCGCGCGCTTGGGCTTCACGTGGCGCGAGAGCGCGGGGCGAGAGGGAGGAAGTCTTTCCGAGGGCCCTGGCGACGTCGCTCGAAGGAGAAGGTCCCTCGCAGGAGAAGCTCGATCGCCGGGAGAAGCTCCCCCGCGCGCGTGGGCTTCGCGCCGCGCGAGAGCGCGTGGGAGAGCGAAGGACATCCTCGCGTGAAGACGCTCGAAGATCGTCCCCTCTCCCCCACCGGGGGAGAGGGCTAGGGTGAGGGGGCTCGTTCGCTGCGCCTGATCGCGCGATCCCCCGCGGCGCCCGCCCACCGCCCTACGCAGGCAGCTTATCGAGGAACGGCACCATCGCCGCCTCGAACGCGTCCGGATTCTCCAGGTTCGCGAGATGCCCGGCCTTCGGGATGCGCGCGAGCTTCGCCCCCGGAATCGCCTTCGCCATCTTCTCGGACTCGGCCGGCGGCGTGAGGCCGTCCTGCTCGCCGACGATGACCAGCGTCGGGCAGGCGATCTTCGCGAGCGTCGGCGTCGAGTCCGGGCGGCGGGCCATCCCGCGCTGCGCGGCGGCGACGCCGGCGGGCGTGCCGGCGGCGATGAGGTGGCGGACCTCCTTCGCGACGGCCGGATCCGGCGACGGCTTGAGGAGCTTCGGGATCATCTCGTCGGAGACCCACCCGAGCCCCTTCTCGAGCGTGGTCCGCGCGAACTGCTCGCGCATGGCTTTGCCCTCCTCGGTGTCGGCGGCCGCCTTCGTGTCGCAGAGCACGAGGCCGCGGAACAGCGCCGGCGCGCGGCGGTAGAGCTCGAACGACACGTAGCCGCCCATCGAGAGCCCCGCGACCGCGACGCGCTCGATCCGGAGGTGCGCGAGCACCGCGCGGACGTCCTCCGCGATGACGTCCATCGTGGTCGCCTCGGGCGCCACGCCGCTCTTGCCGAGCCCGCGGTAGTCGATCGCGACCACGCGGTGGCGCTTCTCGAGGGCGGCGATCTGGCGCGACCACATCCCCGAGTTCAGCGGGAACGCGTGGAGGAGCAGGACCGCGTCCTTGGCGCTCCCCGCGTCGCGAAAGTGGATCTCCGTTCCGTTCAGGTGGGCGACGGGCATGCGGAAAGCATTAGCACTTCCCGACCGCCGTCATCTGATCCCGGGCCGGCCCGGGAGGGGGGCGGGCGGGCAGGGGGCACCCACGCGCACCCACCTGTGTTCACCGTCGGTGTCCTCCGGTGTCCGGCCGCCGCGGCGCGACCTCGGCGGCGGCGCGGACGGCGGTGCGGGCAGGCGAGGTCTCGGCGGGGCTCCGGCGGGCCTCCACCGCAGGGGCACCCCGGGCTCTCTTCCGCCCGGGCACCGGGGGGCGTCCCGGGTTATGAAGAGCCGGTCCGCCGGCGCGTCGCGCGGCGGGCCTCTCGACAGGCGGGGTGCACATGATGGGACAGGACGTGGGGCGCGGGACGGGACCGCGCGAGGGCATCGGCTACTTCGCGCGCTTCGGGGTGACGGAGCGGCTGATCGCGGAGACGCTCGCCGCCGCCCTCTCGCGGGGTGGCGAGCACGCCGACGTCTTCTTCCAGCACCGCGTCGGCTCGGACCTCGGCCTCGAGGACGGCGCGGTGAACCGGGCCTACGCGTCGGTCGAGCTCGGCGTCGGCGTCCGGGTCGTGAAGGGCGATCAGACCGGCTACGGCTACACCGAGGACCTCTCGCTCCCGGCGCTCCTCGAGTGCGCCCGCACCGCGGCGGCCATCGCCGACGGCCCCGGTCGGCCCGGGCCCGCGCGCTTCCACCTCCGCTCCGATCTGCCGGACCGCTACCCGCTCGTCCGCCCCTGGGACGAGGTGCGGCCGGAGGAGAAGCTGCCCCTCGTGGCCGGCCTGAACGAGCGGGCGTTCGCCGCGGACCCGCGGATCAAGAAGGTGAGCGTCTTCCTCCGCGACGAGGCGGGCGCCGTGCTCGTCGCCGACTCCTCGGGCCGCATCGTCGAGGACCGCCAGCCGATGACGCTCCTCTACCTCTCGGTGCTCGCCGAGGAAGGCGGGCGCCGGGAGCAGAACGGCTACAACGTCGCGGGCCGCGCCGGGTTCGAGTTCTACACGCCGGACCGGCTCGACCGCGTGGTGAGGGAGGCCGTCGCCCGCACCGCGATCCTGTTCGAGGCCGGTCCGCCGCCCGCCGGCGAGATGCCGGTCGTGCTCGCCGCCGGGTCCTCGGGGATCCTCCTCCACGAGGCCATCGGCCACGGCATGGAGGCGGACTTCAACCGCAAGGGCGTCTCGATCTACGCCGACAAGATCGGCAAGCCCATCGCGAAGCCGTTCGTGAACATCGTCGACGACGCCGCGAACCCCGGCGCGCGCGGCGCCATCAACGTCGACGACGAGGGGAACGCCGCCGGCACCACGCACCTCGTGGAGAACGGCATCCTCGCGACCTACCTCCACGACGCGATCTCGGCGAAGCACTACGGCGTCGCGCCCACCGGGAACGGCCGCCGCGAGAGCTACCGCCACCCGCCGCTCCCGCGCATGCGCTCGACGTACATGCTGCCCGGCCCGCACAAGAAGGACGAGATCATCCGCTCCGTGAAGAAGGGCATCTACTGCGTCAACTTCTCGAACGGCCAGGTCAACATCGGTGCGGGCGACTTCACCTTCTACGTGAAGAACGGCTGGCTCATCGAGGACGGCAAGCTCACCCGGCCGGTGAAGGACGTGAACATCATCGGCAACGGGCCCAAGGCGCTCGAGCAGGTGGACATGGTCTCCGACGATCTCGCCATCGACGAGGGCGGCTGGACCTGCGGGAAGGACGGGCAGAGCGTGCCGGTCTCGCAGGGGCTGCCGACGGTGCGGGTCGCGAAGATGACGGTGGGCGGGAGGGGCTGACATGAGCACGACGACGACGCGGTCGCGGGGCACCCCGGCGGCGGCCGACGCGGACTCGAAGGCGCTCCTCGACGTCACGCGCTGCGCGGCGGACCTCGCCCTCGCGAAGGGCGCGAGCGAGGCCGCGGCCGGCGCGTACCGGGCGCGGCACGTCGAGGTGGCGTGGCGCGACGGGAAGCTCGAGAAGGTCACCGAGGCCACCACCCGCGGCCTCGGCCTCGACCTCTACGTGGACGGCCGGTACAGCTCGGTCTCGACGAGCGATCTCCGCGCGGACGCCCTCGAGCGCTTCGTCGAGGACGCCATCGCGCTCGCGCGGACGCTCGCGCCGGACCCGAACCGCCGCCTGCCCGACCCCGCGCTCTACCAGGGCCAGTCGACCATCGACCTCGACCTCGAGGACGGCACCTACGGCGCGCTCGACGCGAGCGCCCGCCGTCGCGCCGCGGAGGCCATCGAGGCCGCCGCGCGTGGCGTGCCCGGCGCCGGAGCGATCCTCTCGGTGACCTCGAGCGTCTCCGACTCCCTCGGGGAGAGCGTCCTCATCCAGACGAACGGGTTCGAGGGCACGCGCCGCTCGACGGACTTCTGGATCGGCGCCGAGGTCACGGTGAAGGATCCCGACGGCCGGCGTCCGGAGGAGTACGCGTCCTCGGGGGCGCGGCATCGCGAGGACGTGGAGGCGCCGGAGATCGTCGGCCGCCGCGCCGGGGAGCGCGCCATCGCCCGCATCGGCTCGACGAAGGGCGAGTCGGCGGTGATGACCATGGCGGTGGACGCGCGCGCGTCCGGCCGGCTCGTCGGCGCGCTGTTCGGACCCCTCGCGGCGGCGTCGATCCAGCAGCGGCGCTCGTTCCTCGAGGGGAAGCTCGGCGCCGAGGTGGGCAGTCCCCTGCTCGACCTCCGCGACGATCCGCTCGTGCCGCGCGGACTCGGCTCCCGGCGCTACGACGGCGAGGGCATCGCGGCGCGGCCGTTCCCGGTCTTCGAGAAGGGCGCCCTCCGGAGCTATTACGTGGACACGTACTACGGCCGGAAGCTCGGGATCGCGCCGACGACCGCGCGCGCGTCGAACCTCGCGTGGCGGCTCGGCGACCGCTCCCAGCCGGAGCTGCTCGCCGCCATCGGCGAGGGGATCCTCGTCACCGGATTCCTGGGCGGGAACTCGAACGGCACGACCGGGGACTTCTCCCTGGGCGTGCGCGGATTCCGGATCCGCGGCGGGCGCCTCGCGGAGCCCATCGGCGAGATGAACGTCTCGGGGAACCACCTCGACCTCTGGAAGCGGCTCGCCGCGGTCGGCAACGATCCGTATCGGTACTCCGCGATGCGGACGCCGACGCTCGTGTTCGAGGGCGTGCAGATCGCGGGGACGTGACCCCGTCCGGAATGCGGCCGGCCGGGCTGCGGCCGACTGTCTGCGGCGTGTGCTCCACCCCGAGCGACCGCTTGCCACGGATTTGCAGGAGAGGCCGATCGGGCTTACCTCTACGCTTGATGGCGCGCGTACTCATCGTCGACGACGAGGTGGACATCCGGCAGGCGGTCGCGGAGGTGCTCGCTGACGAGGGGTACGTGGTCGCTTCCGCCCGGGACGGCGCGGAGGGGCTCGCGCAGGCACGGGCGTTCCATCCGCAGGTCGTGCTGCTCGACCTGATGATGCCCGGCATGAGCGGCTGGGAGTTCCGGCGCCGGCAGAAGGACGATCCGGACCTCTCGGAGATCCCGGTCGTGGTCCTCTCGGCGCTCGGCCGGGACGGCCTGGTCGACGCCGCCGGATACCTGCAGAAGCCCTTCGATCTCGACGACCTGCTCAGCGCGGTACGCCGCCACGCAGCGGCCTGAGCGGCGAGAACGACACCACCCTCACGATCGCCGGCGGTCCGCCCCCGCGGATCGACTCGAGGCCACCGCGCGCGAGCTCCACCGCGCGCGCCGCGACGTCGGTCACCTCGGGCCCCGCCTCGAGCGCGTCACACGCGGCCGCGATCACCTCGCCCACGAGCCGCCACTCCGCGCGAAGCTCGTCCTCGGCGAGCCCCGACGCGGCCGGGTCGAGGCGCACCACGCCCTCCGCGCGGGCCCACACGTCCTCCGCGGGGCGCCCGAGCACCAGCGCCTCCCCGAGGCCCGCGACGAAGCGCTCCACGAGCCCGTCGGAGAGCCCGGGGAACACGTCCGGGCTCGCCTCCGCCCGCGCCGCGCGCCAGATCCGCGTCAGCTCCGAGGCTGCGGTCGCGAGGGCCTCCCCGGCGCGGCGCCCGTCGAGGCTCATCGCGCCTCCCCGAGCAGCCAGGCGAGCGCCGCCTCGGCCTCTCGCTGCAGCGCCTGGAGCGCCTCGCCGAAGAGGTGGGTCGCGCCCGGGATCGCGACGAGCCGGCGCGGACCGGCGGACCCCGCGAGGGCGAGCTCGACCTCCTCGGGGGTGCCGAACTCGTCGCGCGAGGCCTGGATCACCGCGACCGGCTTCGCGATGCCGCGGACGTCCGCGCTGTCCCGCACGAGATCGAGGTCGGCGGACCGGAGGGCGAGGCCTGCCAGCAGGAGCCCGCGGACCTCCGGCTCGGCGCCGCCGGCGTGCGCCGCCATCCACGCGCCGAACGAGAACCCGGCGGCGACGAGCGGGATCCCGGGCCGCTCCGCCCGGAGCCATGTGAGCGCGGCGCGCGTGTCCAGGGCCTCGCCGCGGCCGGCGTCGTAGGACCCGCCGCTCCGGCCGACGCCGCGGTAGTTGAACCGGAGGGAGACGCCCCCCGCGGCGCGGACCGCCTTCGCGAGCCGGTAGGTGGCGTGGTTGTGAAGCGTGCCGCCGAAGCGCGGGTGCGGGTGGCACACCACCGCGGCGAAGCGTGCTTCCGCGGGACCCTCGAGGAGGCCCTCGAGGCGCCCCGCCGGACCGTGGAGATCGACCTGGAGCACTTCCGTGCAGCTTATAGCGGCGCGGCGAGCGGCGCGCTCCCGGCGCGGGCCCGCGCCGAAGCGCCGCGGCCGGACACCACTCCGGCGCGCCCTTCGACTCCGCGCCCGCTCCGCGGGCGCTGCGCTCAGGGCGACCGGAGTCCGGCCGCCGCGCGCTCAGGCCGCGAGGAGCGACTCGAACAGCCGCTTCCCGTCGTCCCGCCCGAGGATCGCCTCGGCGGCGCGCTCCGGGTGCGGCATGAGCCCGACCACGTTGCGGCGCGGGCCTGCCGCGATGCCGGCGATGTCTCGCGCGGCGCCGTTCGGCGCGCCGCCCACGTACCGGAACACCACGCGGCCCTCGCCCTCGAGCCGGTCGAGCGTCTCGGCGTCGGCGAAGTAGTTCCCCTCCGCGTGCGCGACCGGCATCGTGAGCGTCCGCCCGACGAGGCCGCGCGTCACCGGCGTCTCCTGCCCGTCGACCTTCAGCGTCACGTCGCGGCAGATGAACTTGAGCGACGCGTTCCGCATGAGGACGCCGGGGAGGAGCCCGGCCTCGCAGAGGATCTGGAAGCCGTTGCAGATGCCGAGGACCGGGCCGCCCGCGTTCGCGAACGCGGCCACGTCCTCCATCACCGGCGAGAAGCGGGCGAGCGCGCCGCAGCGGAGGTAGTCGCCGTAGCTGAACCCGCCCGGCACGACGACCGCGTCGAGCTTCTCCGGGAGCCGGTCCTTGTGCCAGACGTAGCGGGCGTCCGCGCCGCAGGCGTGCTTCACCACGTGGTAGACGTCGTGGTCGCAGTTCGAGCCGGGGAAGGTGACGATTCCGACGCGCATCTAGAGCTCGATCCGGAAGTCCTCGATGACGGTGTTCGCGAGGAGCTTCCGGCACATCTCCTCGAGCCGCTTCCGCTCGTCGGCGACCGGCACGTTCTCGTCGAGCGTGACCTCGATGAGCTTCCCGAGCCGGACGTCCGAGACCTCGCCGTAGCCCATCGCGTGCAGGGCCCGGTTCACCGCCGAGCCCTGGGGGTCGAGCACCCCGCGCTTGAGCGTGACGTACACTCGCGCCTTCTTCGCCATGCGCCGCTTCATAGCACGATTCGATGTCGGCGCATCCGGCCGAGTTTGCTAGGGTACCTGGCGGAATGACGGACGGCTCGGGCGCGGAGATCCTCGGCATCGTCGCGATCCTCCTCGTGCTGCTCCTCACCCGCGCGGTGGCGGCGGCCCTCGAGGCGGCGCTGGTCGCGGTCGGCGTCCCCAGGGCCCAGGCGCTCGCCGCGGCGCCCGACGCGGGTGCGCGCGCCCGGGCGCTCGCCATCCTCGCCGGCGATCCCGAGGCCACCGCCTTCGCGCTCCGCTGCGCCTCGACGTTCTCGATCCTCCTCGTCGGGCTCTTCGCCGGCGTCGAGGGCGCGCTGCTCGTGCCGTCGCCGGCGCGGTGGGCGGCGGGCCCGATCGCCGCGCTCGCGGTGGGCGGCCTGTCGCTCCCGATCGCCGCGCTCGCCCGCGGCGTCGGCGCGGCACACGGCGAGGCCGTCGCGCTCGCCTTCGCGGTCCCGTTCCGCGCGCTGCGCGAGCTCCTGCGCCCGCTCTCCGTCGCGACGCTCCTCGTCACCGGCGCGAAGGGCCGCTTCTCGCTGCCGAGGCCGCCGCTCGACGAGATGGAGCGCGCGCTCACCGAGTGGGCGAAGGGCCAGGGCGGGGCCGGCGCCGAGGCGACGAGCGAGCTCATCCACAACGTCTTCGAGTTCCGCGAGAAGGTCGCCCGCGACGTGATGGTGCCCCGCACCGACATCGTCGCGGTGGACGTCGACACGCCGGTCCCGGAGATCATCCGGATCCTCGCCGAGGAGGGCCACTCGCGGATGCCGGTCTACCGCGGCAGCCTCGATCACGTGGCGGGCGTGCTGCACGCGCGCGACCTCGTCCCGTTGCTCGCCCACCCCGAGCTGATCGTCCTCCCGGACCTGCTCCGCCCCGCCCACTTCGTGCCGTGGTCGAAGCCCGTGGATCAGCTCCTCCGCGAGATGCAGAAGCGGAAGCTGCACATGGCCTTCGTCGTCGACGAGTTCGGCGGCGTGATGGGCATCTGCACGATCGAGGACGTCCTCGAGGTCATCGTCGGGGACATCCAGGACGAGTTCGAGGACGAGGACGTGAAGGCCGTGGAGGCGCATCCCGACGGCACCTTCACCGTGCTGGGCCAGACCCCCATCGCGGAGTTCAACGAGGCGGCGGGCGCGGATCTCCCGGACGATCAGGGCTTCGAGACCGTCGCCGGGTTCCTCAACTCCGTGGCGGGCGCGATCCCGGCCCGCGGAGACCGCTACTTCTGGAAGGGGTGGGTCTTCACGGTGGCGGACGCCGACCCGCGGAAGGTCACCAAGGTCCGGGCGGCGCGCGTGAAGCGCGGCTAGGAACGGAGCCATGGCGCCCCCGCGCATCGACGGCGACAAGGTCCTGCTCCGTCCGCTCGTCCACGAGGACGCGCCCCGGCTCACCGGCATCCTGAACGACGAGGCGGTGCGGCGGAACCTGCGCCTCGAGCGGCCCGTGTCGCTCGCCGCGGAGCAGGAGTTCATCGCCGCGCTCGCCCGCGCCACCGACGAGGTGGTCGTCGGGATCGTCGCGAGGCCCCACGGCCGCCTCGTCGGCGTCACCGGCCTCCACCACCTCGGCGATCCCGCCCGGCAGTCCGAGTTCGGGATCTTCCTCGGCGGACCGGAGGAGTGGGGGAAGGGCTACGGCCAGGAGGCGACGCGGCTCATCGTGGGGTACGGCTTCGAGGCGCTCGGGCTGAACCGGGTCTGGCTCCACGTCCACGCCGACAACGCCCGCGGGATCCACGCGTACGAGAAGGTCGGCTTCCGGTCGGAGGGCCTCCTCCGGCAGGCCGCCCTCCGGGACGGCCGCTTCGTCGACGTGGTCTCGATGGCGGTGCTGCGCGAGGACTGGCGCCCGGCGTCCCGCTGACGCCCCGCCCGGGAAGGACCCCGCGCCGGCCGTGCCCCGGCCAGGCCCTCTCCCTATCCTGCTCTGCGAGAGGCGCGAGATGGCGGACCGCGAGCGGAACGGAGTCCAGCTGGGGCAACGGGTCCGGGACCTGGACGGCAAGGATCTCGGCCGGGTCACGTCGCTCTACGGCTGGGGGTTCGAGGTCGCGAAGGGCTTCATGATGTTCCGGCGCGATCAGGTGATCCGGTACGACGAGGTCCGGGGCGTCCGGGACGGCGCGGTCGTCGTGGCGCGGAGCGACCGGGCGCTCTTCGAGCTCGCGGCCGGCGAGATGCCCGGGATCTGGCGGATTCGCGTCCCGCCCGACTTCCCCGCCGCGGCGACGCCGCCCGAGGCGCGCGGCGTCTTCGAGGAGCTCGCCGCGGAGCGTCTCCAGGGCACCGCGCCGGGCTCCCCACAGCCCGCCGGTGAGCCGCCGGCGATCACGACGGGCGAGGTGCGCGACTACACCGAGCGCCGGGGCGAGACGTTCCCGGCTCCGCCCGCACATCCGTAGACGCCCGGCGCGCGCGGGCGCGGCTCTGCCGCGTGATCCCCCGATGGCGTCCCCCGCCGAGGCGGACTATCGTCCGCGGCCATGATCGACGCCGCCGCCCCGGACCTCGCCGCCCGGCCTGCGCCCCCGACCGCGTACCGCTGGCTCGTGCTGGTGGCGTGCAGCCTCGCGATGTTCGGGAACTACTACGTCTTCGACGCGCTCTACCCGGTGACGCCGCTCCTCGAGAAGGCGTTCGGGTTCACCGGCGAGCAGATCGGCAAGCTCGACACGGCGTACAACGTCGCGGCGCTCCTCACCCTCATCGCCGGCGGCGTGCTCATCGACCGCCTCGGCACGGCGCGCTCGGCGGTGCTCTTCGGCGCGGTCGGCGCGCTCGGGAGCGTGCTGATCGGGGTGCTTCCGGCGCTCGTCCCGTCGGCGCCGTGGGCAGCGATGATGGGCGGCCGCTTCGTCCTCGGCGTCGGCTCGGAGCTCTTCATCGTCGCCGCGACGACGGTGGTGGGCCGCTGGTTCAAGGGGAAGGAGATCTCGTTCGCGCTCGCGCTGCAGCTCCTCATCGCGCGCCTCGGATCCTACGCGGCCGACAAGTCGCCGAGCGCGGCGGGAGGGCTCTTCACCTCGTGGCAGCCGCCGCTGCTGCTCGCGGCAGGGCTGGGCGTCGCCTGGCTCGTCTTCGCGATCGTCTACGCCGCGCTCGAGGCGAGGGCGGCGCGGCGCTACGCGGTCGCGCGCGCCGGCGCGACGGACAAGCTCGTGCTCGCGGACCTCGTGAACTTCGACACGTCCTACTGGTGGGTCGTCGGCCTCTGCGTCGCGTTCTACTCGACGATCTTCCCGTTCCGGACCTTCGCGAACCTCTACCTCACGCAGGCGCGCGGGGTCTCCGACGCGGTCGCCGGAGACCTGAAGAGCGTCCTCCCCATGCTCTCGATGATCGGCATGCCGCTCTTCGGGCTCCTGGCGGACCGGATCGGGAAGCGCGCGCTGCTCATGGCCGCCGGGTCGGCGCTCCTCGTGCCGCCGTTCCTGCTCCTGACGTACTGGAGGACCGGCGTGACGCTGCCCCGGATCGGGCTGCCATTCATCGGGACGGTCCTCTCGGCCGGCGCGCCCCTCGACGGCGTCGTCGCCATGGCCATGCTCGGCCTCGCGTTCGCGCTGGTCCCCGCGGTGCTCTGGCCCGCGGTGACGTACCTCGTCCCCGAGCAGCGGCTCGGCTCGGCCTACGCGCTCATGACCTTCTGCCAGCAGATCGGCTGGGGCGCGATGAGCTGGGGGATGGGCCTGGTGAAGGACGTCGCGCACGCCGGCGCGGACCACCCCGCCGGCTGGACCCCCGTCATGTGGATGCTCGCGGCCCTCGCGAGCGTCGGGTTCGTCTTCTCGTTCCTGCTCTGGAAGAGCGAGCGCGGGGCCCGCGCCCACGGCCTCGAGTCCGTCACGCCGGGGCGTCAGGCGGCCTGAGGGCGGCCTGAATCCTCCGTCCGGGCGTTACGGAGCGTGACGTCGCGAGGGGCCGGGATCACCAGCCCCGCGGCGGCGTCAACTTATTTGCCATCGGGATCCCGACACCGTATGCTGCGATATCGGCGCAAGATCCCGTGATCAGGACGGGATCCGTGACACGGGGCGCCGGGGGTGGCGGGACGGCGGTCTCACGGCATACGGGCGGCGGGTGATGGCGGACGGGACCGAGGTGACGGGGGCCGTTTCGATCGACCCGGAGGGCTACCTCCGGAGCGCGCTCGAGAAGATCGTCTTCTTCGAGTGCCGCGTCTCGCAGCTCGAGTCGGAGCTCCAGGCAGCCCGCACCGTCGCCGAGCGCGGGCGCGGCGACGCGGCCCAGTCGCGGCGCCGCGAGGTCGAGCTCGAGCAGCTCGCCGCGGCCGAGCGCGGCGCGCGCGCCGACGCCGAGGCGCGCGCCTCCGACCTCGCCGAGCGCGTGCGGCTCCTCGAGGGCGAGCGCGAGCGGCTCCTGGGCGGCCTCGTCGATCGCGCCCGCGTCGCGGGGGCGCCGGGCTCCGACGGAACGCCCGGGCCGGAGGAGGGCGGCGCGGATCTCGCCGGCTTCATCGCCGAGCTGCGCGCCGAGATCGAGACGCTCCGGGCCTGGAAGGCGGCGGCCGAGGCGCAGGGGCTCCGGGTGGACGGCGCCGCCGCCTACTCGCACGCGCCGCGCGCCGCTGCGGAGCCCGTCGCGCGGCTCGCGGGGCGGTTCGAGGCGGAGGGGCGCGTCGGGGTCTCCGGGCGCGACACCGACCGGATGAAGGACCTGCTCGCGACGCGCGCGGACCGCGTCCTGTACGAGCGCTCGATGGACGACCTCCGCGCGCCGGACGCCGGCGCCCGGCTCCGCGCGGTGCGCGCCCTCGAGGCGCTCGGGTCGAAGGCGGCGGCGCCGCTCCTCGCCGTCGCGCTCGGGCGCGAGCCGGAGGGCGAGGTGAAGGGCGCGATCCTCCTCGCGCTGGGCCGGTTCAAGGAGCCGTTCGCGGCCGAGCTCGCGGCGCGCGAGCTCGGCGACCCGCGCCCCGCCGTGCGGGTCGCCGCGCTCGACGCCCTGGCCGCGGTCGCGGAGGGCGCCGCGGAGGAGCGGCTCGCCGGCGCGCTGTCCGACGCAAGCCCGCTCGTGCGCCGCCGCGCGGCGCTGCTCCTCGGCTTCGCGCCGGGCGAGCGTGCCGAGGCGGCGCTCGCGGGCGCGCTCGCGGACCCGGATCGCGGCGTCGCGCGGGCCGCGGCGGCGGCGCTGTCCGGCCGGCCGACGGCGCGCGCGCAGGGCGCCCTCGCGCGCGCGCTCGAGCACCCGGACGCCTCGGTGCGGCGGGCCGCGGCGGGCTCGCTCTCGCGGGTCGCCGGGGAGCGCGTCGACGTCGAGGGCTCCGCGTCGGCGCGGCGGGCGGTGTCCCGCCGGATCGCGGCGAAGCTCGCGGCGATGGACGGGGCCGCGCTCCGGGAGGCGGTGATCGTGGGGGCGGGGGCCGCGCGCGCGGACGCGACGCGGAGGGCGAGCGCGACGGCGACCCCGAACGTCGTGAAGGCGGCCGTCTCCGTGCACCCGAACGCCCCCCTCACCCCGGCCCTCTCCCCCCGCAAAAGCGCGGGGGGAGAGGGAGGTCCGCTCGTGGCGAGCGCGAAGGGCTCAGCAGGGGCGGCCACAGTGGCCGCCGCGCCCGTCGCGGCCGCATCTGCTGTCGGCGCCCGCGTCGCGGCCGCATCCGCTGTCGCCGCCCCCGTCGCGGCCGCATCCGCTGTCGCCGCTCCCGTCGCCCGCGCCACCGTCGCCGTGCTCGTCCAGCAGGCGGCGGTCGCCGGCGGCCCGGCGGACGACCTCGAGGCGACCGTCGTCTCGGAGGTGCGCGCGGCGCTCCGGGGCTGCACGCCGGAGGGGCTCGCGGCGACCGTCGGCGCGCCGGCGGCGAGGATCGAGGCGGCGCTCGCCGCCCTCGAGTCGAAGGGCACGGTCGCGAAGCGCGGCACCCGCTGGTTCATGGCCTAGAGGACCTCGATGGAGAACGTCCGGTACACCGCGAAGCGCCTCGCCGAGATCGTCGGCGCGACCGAGAAGCAAGTCGTGGCCGCGCTCGGCAAGAAGGACGGGCTCGCGCCGGAGGACCTCGCGGTCCTGCGCGACAAGCTGAAGAAGCGCCCGGAGCCGTTCCCGCCCCGCATCCAGCTCTTCCTGAACTTCAAGGGCGGGACGGGGAAGACGAGCATCTCGTCGTCCTACGCGTACCGCCTCGCCGAGCGCGGCTACCGCGTCCTGATGATCGACCTCGACAGCCAGGGCCACGCGACCAAGTGCCTCGGGAGGGAGGGATCGTCGTTCACGAAGACGCTGCACGACGTGCTCATCCGGCGGACGCCGCTCGACGACGTGACGGTCACGACGCGCTTGCCGAACCTGGCGCTCGTGCCCGCGAACCTCGCCATGAGCACCATCGATCTCGCGCTCATGCCCCTCGCCGGCCGCGAGTTCCGGCTGCGGAACGCGCTCGAGGCGGTGAAGGGCAAGTACGACTTCGTGGTCCTCGACGCGCCGCCGTCGTTCGGGCTCCTCAACCTGAACGCGCTCATGGCGGCGACGGACCTCGTGATCCCGGTGCTCGCCGACTTCCTCTCCTACGACGGGCTCAGGCTCCTGTTCGAGACGATCCAGGGCATCGAGCAGGACCTCTCGCACCAGCTCGAGAACATCTTCATCGTGGTGAACGCGTTCAACCAGACGTTCAAGATCGCCCGGGAGGCGCTCGAGGCGCTCCGGACGCACTACGCGGACTACCTGCTCGACACCGTGGTCCGCCAGTGCACCAAGTTCGCCCAGGCGTCGAGCGAGGGCTGCCCGATCTTCGGCTACGACCCGGAGTCGAAGGGGGCGACCGACATCGAGGCGGTCCAGCAGGAGATCCTCGGACGGATCCGCGCGGCCGCGAAGGCCGCCGGCGCCGCGGGAGCGTGAGAGATGCGCAAGGCCTTCGACGCGAACGTCCCGAAGCTCAAGCCGCGGCTCAAGGCGGCGGTGCCGGTCGATCCGGTCGTGGCTGAAGAGCCGCCTCGGGCCTCGGACGACGCAGGGCTTCAGGCCGCCGAGGGCGAGCCTCAGCCCTCAGGCGTCAGGTCTCAGGCCGAAGTTCTGGCAGCGGCCGAGGACGTCACCGTGGCGAGAGCTTCGGCGCCGCGCATCACGGATCCTCGCGCGCGAGCTTCAGCGCCGGCCATCACGGATGCTCCTGCGCGAGCTTCAGGCCCGAGCATCCCGGATGCTCACGCGCGAGCTTCAGGCCCGAGCATCACGGATGCTCCTGCGCGACCTTCAGCTCCGCGCATCACGGATCCTCCTGCGCGAGCTTCGGCGCCGAGCATCACGGACCCTCCCTCTCCCTCCGCGCAGCGCAGCGGAGCGGGGGGAGAGGGCCGGGGTGAGGGGGGCACGCTCGAGGCCCTCGTCGTGGAAGCGCGGACGTACGCGGAGCCCTCCTCGTCCGTCGCGACGACCACCAACGACGTCCTCAGCCGCCGCGACCGCCTCGAGAAGATCAAGCGCCGGGTCGCCGACGCCGCGAAGCCCTCGCCGCGCATCGACCCGGTCCCCGCGGACCCCGCCCGCGCCGCCGAGAGCGTGCTCGGGCTCGTGCGCGACCTCGAGGGCGAGCTCGCCCGCGCGCGCGAGCGCGAGGAGGCCCTCCGCGCGGATCTCGACGGCGCGCGCCAGGAGCTCGCGAAGGCGGCGGGCGAGGCGCGCAGCGCGTCGGAGCGGCTCGGCGTGGCCGAGAAGGAGCTCGACGAGAAGCGCGGCGTCCTCACCGAGCTGCTCGCGGAGATGGAGGCCCTCGAGGACGAGCGCGACGAGGCGGTGCGCCGGGCCCAGGCGCTCTCCGCGCTCGACGAGGAGCGCGCCCGCCTGCTCGACGAGGTGACCCGGCGCGCGGACGAGGAGGCGCGGCTGCGGGCGGAGCGCGAGGCCGAGGTGGAGCGGCTCTCGGAGGAGCTCCGCGCCGGGGCCGCCGACGGCGCCCGGCTCCGGACCGCGGTCGGCGAGCTCGCCCGCGAGCGCGATCAGCTCGGCGCGGAGCTGGACCGGCTCCGCCAGGAGCGCGACGACCTCGCGAGCGCGAAGCGCGCGCTCGAGCAGGTCCACGCGGCGCTCGCGCAGGCACGCGCGCGCCTCGGGTAGCGCGCCGCGACGACAAGCCGCGCGGGCCCGCGCGCGCGCCCGAGGGCCGGGGGCCTACAATCGGGGGAGCGACCGCGGGCCGGGGGGTACGCGGTCGCCGGAGGAGGAGAGATGGCCTGCGCCCGCGTCGCCGCGTGCCCGCTGTTCAAGCAGTTCTCGATGAAGTCGTCCCTGAAGGTGTGGCAGTCGTACTATTGCGAGGGCGACTTCTCGCGCTGCGAGCGGTTCAAGCTCGCCTCCGCGTCGGCGCCGGTCCCGAAGAACCTGCTCCCGAACGGCCGCGTCCTCGAGCTGCCGCTCGAGCGGCTCGAGGCGCACCACCTCGAGTGAGCTCTCACTTCTTCGCGGCCGCGCTCTCGATCGACCGGACGTTCGTGCGCTCGCGCATCTTCTCGAGCGCGTCGTAGGCCGCGTACTTGTACGCCTCGCCGAGCGTCGGGTAGTTGAACACGGCCTCGACGAAGTAGTTCAGGTTGCCGCCGTGGCTCATCACGGCCTGGCCGAGGTGCACGAGCTCGGACGCATGCGGGCCGATGCAGTGGACGCCCAGCAGCTTCCCGTCGTGCGCGTCCGCGACGACCTTCACGAACCCGACCGCCTCGCCGATGAGGTTCGCGCGGGCGTTCCCGACGAGCGTCGCCTTCCCGACCACGTACTCGTGCCCGCGGGCGCGGAGCTGCTCCTCGGTGTCGCCCACCCCCGAGACCTCCGGGATCGTGTAGATGCCCACCGGGAGCAGCGAGGAGAGCGTCTGCGTCCGCGAGCCGCCGCAGGCGTGGTTCATCGCGACGCGGCCCTGCTCCATCGAGGTCGAGGCGAGGCCGGGGAAGCCCACCAGGTCGCCCGCCGCGTACACGTGCGGCACCGCGGTCTGGTAGTAGGCGTTCACCTCGAGGAGGCCCTTGTCGGTGGCCTTCAGACCCGCGGCGCCGAGGTTCAGCGACTCGACGTTCCCGATCCGCCCCGCCGCGACGAGCACCTTCTCCGCGACGAGCCGCGAGCCGTCCTTGAGCGTCACGAGCACGTCCTTGTCGCCGGGCTCGAGGCGCATCGCGCGGGTGCGCTGGTACATGTCGATGCCGGCCAGCGCGAACAGGTCCTGCATCGCGGTCGAGAGCTCCGCGTCGAGCCAGGGCAGGAGCCGGTCCTTCGAGTCGATGATCGAGACGTGCACGCCGAGCGCGGCGAAGATCGACGCGTACTCGCAGCCGGCGACGCCGCCGCCCAGGATCGCGAGCGAGCGCGGGATGCGATCCAGCATCAGGATCGAGTCGGAGTCGTACACGCGCGCGTTGTCGATGGCGTACTGCGGCGGGTGGAAGGGGCGCGTCCCCGTCGCGAGGAGGATGACCTCGGCGTGGAGGTCCTGCTCGCCGCCGTCCGGCACCGCCACCCGGATCGTGTGCGGGTCCTGGAAGCTCGCGACGCCACGGAACTGCTCCACGCCGGCGCGGTTCAGCGCGCTCCGGATGCGCGAGTGCTCGCGCGCGGTGACGAGGCCGCGGCGGCCCATCAGCTCCGGGACCGTCACGGTCTCGGACACCCGGAACTCGATGCCGTGCGCGTCGCGGTTCCGCGCCTGCTGGATCGCGAGGGCGGTCTCGCGGAGCGCCTTCGAGGGGATCGTGCCGGTGTTCGCGGAGGCGCCGCCCGGGACGGCCTCCTTCTCGACGAGGGCGACCTTCTTGCCGAGGAAGGAGGCCTGGATCGCGCCGTTCTCGCCGGCGGGGCCGCTGCCGATGACCACCACGTCGTAGGAGAGCATGCGGGCGGGCTTATAATGCAACGAGGTCCGGACTTCGATATCCTTCACGGTTCCGTGCGGAACGCTCCGAAGAACCCCGCCCTCTCGCAGGTCCAGAAGAACCTCTCGGTCGAGCTCGACGAGCGCCGGAAGGCCCTCGCCGCGCGCGGCGTGCGCCTCTTCGACTTCGGCCTCGGCGACCCCAAGGAGCCCACGCCGGGCTTCCTCCGCGAGGCGCTCCGCGAAGCGGTCCCCGAGGTCTCGCAGTACCCGAGCGCGTTCGGCACCGTCGCCCTCCGCCGGAGCGTCGCCGGGTACCTCCGGCGCCGGTTCGGCGTGACGGTCGATCCCGAGGCGCAGGTGCTCGCCTGCGCGGGCGCCAAGGAGGCGATCTTCCACCTCCCGCTCGCCTTCGCCGGCGACCCGGGCCGCCGCAAGGTGGTGATGCCCGATCCCGGCTACCCGACCTACGAGGTCGGCGCGCGGTTCGCCGGGCTCGAGCCGGTGAAGGTGCCGCTCACCGCGGCGCGGCGGTTCCTCCTCGAGCCGGAGGACGTCGGCGAGGCGACGCTCCGCGAGACGCTCGTCTTCTGGCTCAGCTATCCCCACAACCCGACCGGCGCCGTCGCGCCGCGCGACTACCTCGCGCGCGTCGGGGAGGCCGCGCTTCGGTACGGGTTCGTCGTCGCCTCCGACGAGTGCTACGCGGACATCTACTTCGGCGAGAAGCCCGCCTCGATGCTCGAGGTGCAGCAGGAGAACGTGATCGCGGTGCACTCCTGCTCGAAGCGGAGCGGCATGACCGGCTACCGGAGCGGGTTCATGGCGGGCGATCCGGACCTCGTGAAGGTGCTCCGGTCGCTCCGGAGCCACCCCGGCGTCGCCTCGCCCGAGTTCGTCACGCCGGCGGCGGCCGCCGCGTGGGGCGACGACGAGCACCCCGCCGAGCGCCGGGAGATCTTCCGGCGGAAGCGCGACCGGTTCCTGCGCTTCTTCGCGGAGCACGGGCTCGTCGCCGACGCGTCGGAGGCGACGCTGTACCTGTGGGTCCGCGTGCCGGCCGGCCACACCGCGTCGAGCTACGCGCTGCGGCTCCTCGAGGGCGGCATCGTCGTCGCGCCGGGGACCGCGTTCGGCGCGGGGGAGGGTTACGTACGCGTGGCGCTGGTGCCCACGCTCGAGGAGTGCGAGGAGGCCATCTCGGCCTGGAAGAGGATCGACGGATGAGCGACTGGAACGACGTGGAGCGGCTCGTGGCGGCGGCGTTCGCCGACCGGGCGCGGCTCTCGGACCCGCAGACGAAGGCCGCCGTGGTGAAGGCGCTGCACGGCCTCGACCGCGGCGAGCTGCGGGTGGCGGAGAAGAAGGACGGCGAGTGGAAGGTGAACGCCTGGCTGATGCAGGCGGTGAACCTCTTCTTCGCGATCTCGCCGATGGAGACGACGACGCACGGCGCCTTCGAGGCGCGCGACAAGATCCCGCTCAAGAAGGATCTCGAGAAGGCCGGCATCCGCGTGGTGCCGGGCGGCGTCGCGCGGTTCGGCTCGCACCTCGAGCCGGGCGCGGTGCTCATGCCGGGCTTCGTGAACATCGGCGCGCGCGTCGGCGCGAACTCGATGGTCGACACGTGGGCGACGGTCGGCTCGTGCGCGCAGGTCGGCGCGAACGTGCACCTCGCCGGCGGCGTCGGCATCGGCGGCGTGCTCGAGCCGCCCGGAGCGCGCCCGAACATCATCGAGGACGGGTGCTTCATCGGGAGCCGCTGCATCATCGTGGAGGGCGCGCTCATCGAGGAGGACGTGGTCCTCGGCGCGAACGTGGTGATCACGGCGTCGACGCCGATCATCGACGTCACCGGCCCGCAGGAGGTCGTCTACAAGGGCCGGGTCCCGGCGCGCTCGGTGGTGATCCCCGGCACGCGCCCGAAGCAGTACCCCGCGGGCACGTTCCAGATCCCGTGCGCGCTCATCGTCGGGAAGCGGAGCGCGTCGACCGACAAGAAGGTCTCGCTCAACCAGGCGCTGCGCGACTTCGAGGTGCAGGTCTGACGCTGCGCTCCGTCACGAGGTCGCGATGAGCGGCGAGCTGGCCGAAGCCCTGGCACGGCGCACCGAGGCGCTCTGCGCCATCGAGTCGCCCATCGGCCACGAGCGGGTCATCTGCGATCACGCGGAGGCCTGGGCGCGCGGTCGCGGGTTCGGCGTCCGCCGGATCAAGGACTCGCTGGTCGTCGAGGTGGACGGCGCTCCGGCGTCTTCGGGAAGTCCTCCCTCTTCCCCCGCGGCAGCGGGGGGGGAGGGCCGGGGTGAGGGGGACCGCCCGCGGATCGCGCTCTGCGGCCACCTCGACACGGTCCCCATCCACGACGCCGACAAGGGACGCCCGCCGCGCCGCGAGGGCGGGCGCCTCGTCGCCCCCGGCAGCTCCGACATGAAGGGCGGCGTCGCGCTCGCGATGGAGCTCGCCGAGCGCCTCCCGCGCGCGGCGCGGTTCGCCGACCTCGTGCTCGTCCTCTACGCACGCGAGGAGGGGCCGTTCCTCGAGAACGAGCTCGGCGACGTGCTCCGCGCGCCGGGGGCGCTCTCCGGCATCGACCTCGCGCTCTGCCTCGAGCCCACCGACAACGTGCTCCAGCTCGGGTGCGTGGGCTCGATCCACGGCACCTTCGTCTTCGAGGGGCGGAGCGCCCACTCCGCCCGGCCGTGGCAGGGCGCCAACGCGGTGCACGCGGCGGGCGCGCTCCTCGCCGAGCTGCACGGGCGCGTGCCGCGGGAGGCGGTGAGCGGCGGGCTCGTCTTCCGCGAGGTCGCGAGCGTCACGCGCATCGACGGCGGCCGCGCGCGGAACGTCGTCCCGGATCGCTGCACGCTGAACGTGAACTTCCGGTTCGCGCCCGACAAGACGCTCGACGCGGCGGCCCGGGAGCTCGTGGCGCTCGGCGCGCGGTTCGGCGCGAAGGTCGAGCTGACGGACCTGTCGCCGGCGTGCCCGGCCTACGCGGATCACCCGCTCGTGAAGCGGCTCCTCGAGCGCGCCGGGATCGCGGCCGAGCCGAAGCAGGCGTGGACGGACGTGGCGCGGCTCGCGCAGGCCGGCATCCCGGCCGCGAACCTCGGCCCCGGCGCGACGGCGCAGGCGCACCAGCAGGGAGAGTGGCTCGAGCTCGCGGCCCTGGAGCGCGGCTACCGCATCCTGGAGAAGTTCCTCGCCGCGTGACGCCCCGCGGCTCGCGCCTTCGCGAGCGCGGCGGCGCGCCCCCGGTCAGGAATGCTGCGCGGACGCGCGGACGCGTCTATCATCGCCCGCGTGCGCCCCCTCCTCCTCGCCGCCCTCGTCGCGCTCGCGCCGGCCGCGGCGATCGCCGACGAGGACGAGCTCGGCAACGAGATCGAGGCCCAGGACACCGGCCGCGGCCGCCTCGCGCTCGTGGCGTGGGGAGGGCAGGCGTTCGACACGTCGGGGTCCGGTCCCAACGTGCCGCTCCTCGGCGGCGAGGTCGCGTGGGCGTTCGACCAGCTCGATCTCGGCGTGGCAGGGTACGGGTACCGCGATCTCCGCGGGATCGGCAGCAGGAGCTACGACCCGGTCGTCCTGGCGCGCGTGACGCAGCGCTTCGAGACGTACCGCGGGGTGGATGCCGGGATCACGATCGGGGTCGGCGCGGCGCGCGAGGATCACTGGCGGGCGTGGTTCCAGTTCGCGCTCGGGCTGCGGCTGAACCTCGGGCCGGTGTTCATCGCCGGCGAGCTCGGGTTCGAGCAGCAGAGCCTGCTCAGGCTCGCCGGCGGCGTCGGGGTAAGGCTCTTCTAGCCTCCGGCGGTGCGCCGCACGTCCGCCCTCGCACCGCCTGTCCTGCGACCGCTCCCCGCCCGGGCCGTACCCCCGCGGGTGTGTACGCTCCCGGTTGAATCTGTGCCGTCTCCGGTTACACATTCCGTTCCATATGTCGATGGCGTCCTGCGAGGCGAGCCGCGCGCCCGTTCTCTTCGTGTCCCACGGCGCGCCGACCGTCGCGCTCGACCCGGGCGCGTTCGGCGCGGACCTCGCTTCGTTCGCCGCCCGCCTCCCGCGGCCGCGGGCGATCCTCGCCGTCTCGGCGCACTGGACCACGGGGTCGGAGATCCGGATCACGGGCGCGGCGCGGAACAAGCTCGTCTACGACTTCTCGGGCTTCCCGCCGGAGATGTACGAGCTCCGCTGGCCGGCGCCAGGCGCGCCGGACGTCGCGGCGCGCGCCGTCTCGCACCTCGAGGCCGCCGGCTTCCGAGCCCGCCTCGACCCGTCGCGAGGTCTCGACCACGGCGTCTGGGTGCCGCTCCGGATCGCGTGGCCCCAGGCGGACGTCCCGGTCGTCCAGGCGTCGCTGCCCCAGGTGCCGCCCGCGGCGCTGGTGCAGGTCGGCGCGGCGCTCGCGCCGCTGCGCGAGGAGGGCGTCCTGCTGCTCTTCACCGGCGGCGTCGTCCACAACCTGATGCAGCTCCGCTGGGACGCACCGGAGGGGCCGGCGGCGGAGCCGTGGGCGGCCGCGTTCGACGCCTGGGTCGCCGCGCGCCTCGACCCGCTCGACGTCGCGGGCCTCGCCCGCTGGCGCGAGGACGCGCCGCACGCCGCTCTCGCGGCGCCCACGAGCGAGCACCTCGATCCGCTCCTCGTCGCGATCGGGGCAGCCCAGCACGGGGACGTCCCGACGACCATCCACGCGGGGTTCACGTTCGGGACCCTCTCGATGCGGAGCATCGCGTTCCTACCCCCCGGCGGTCCCGCCGCCACCACCGAAGCACGAAAGGAGCAGGCCTCATGACGAAGCGACTCGTCCCCGTCCTCCTCGCGATGGTTCCCGCGCTGGCCCTCGCCCAGGCCACGACGTGGAACCTCGACCCCGTCCACACCCAGACGACCTTCGGGGTGAGGCACCTCGTGATCTCCACCGTGCGCGGGGAGTTCAAGAAGACGAGCGGCGTCGTGATGCTCGACGAGCAGGACCCGACCAAGTCCTCGGTCGAGGCGACGATCGACGCGACGACGATCAACACACGCGAGGACAAGCGCGACGCGGATCTCAAGTCGCCGAACTTCCTGGACGTGCAGAAGTACCCGACGATCACCTTCAAGTCGACGAAGGTCGTGAAGGACGGCGACCGGTACAAGGTGACCGGCGATCTCACGATCCACGGCGTCACGAAGCCGGCCGTGCTCGACGCGACGCTCTCGCCCGAGGTGAAGGATCCGTGGGGCGGGACGCGCCGCGGGATCCAGGCTTCGACGAAGATCAACCGGCAGGACTACGGGCTCCACTACAGCAAGGCGATCGAGGCCGGCCCGGTGGTGGGCGACGAGGTGGCGATCGAGATCAACGCCGAGATCGTCAAGGCCGCCGGCGGCCAGAAGGCCGCCTCGGCGAGGTAGCGGCGCGGCCGGACGCGACCCGGGCCCCCGGGCCTCGCCGGCTAGAGCGTCTCCGGCGCGACGGCTGCCGGATCCCGCTGCGAGTGGGTGCCGCAGGAGCCGGAGGGCGGCAACCGGCAAGAGACTGCCAGGGCGGCCCCGAGGACCGGCCGCTGATCACTCGGCGTCAAATGCCGTGTGTCGGTCACGTCGGGCTCTTCTCGAGGATCCAGCCGCCGACGTGCAGGCTGGCGTAGAACGGGCGCGCGGTCGAGAATCCAGCCCGCCGAGCCCGTTCGGCATACGCGTCCGGAGCGAGGAGATGTAGCTCGTTGGGCACGCGCGCCACGTACGCATCGGCTTCGACGGCGCTCATCTTCGAGAACCAGTCGAGGTAGAGCCGGAGCGCCGCCATGTCCCTTGCGTGCGTCTCGGTCCGGCACAAGTCCATGAGCACCAGCTCGCCGCCTGGACGCAGACGGCGGGCGATCTGCTCCAGCAACCGTTCCTTTCCGTCGTCCGGGATGAAGTGCAGGACGAAGCAGAGCAACGCGGCGTCATACCGCGGCTCGTCCGGAAGGTCGGAGACCGTGCAGCAGCGAAGGTCCACGCCGAGGATCCCCTCGGCTCGGAAGCGCGCGGCAGCGAGGGCGACCATGTCCGGCGAGGGGTCGATCGCGGTCACTTGGTACGTGGGCCGCCGCGCGAGCTCGATGACGTCCTGGCCGGAACCGCAGCCAACGGAGAGGATCGCTCCGGCGCCGCGGGAGCACGCGATCTGGGCCGTCGCAGTCTGGAGCACGACGTCGTACCCCGGGATCCGTGCTCGGATGGTGGCCTCGAACTGACGTGCTCGGTCGCCGGCGAAGAGCTCCACGAACTCCATGCCCTCTCCTTGTCGTGCTGGGAGCCTACCTCACGGGCTCGTCGCTGCGGAGCGGCGACTCCGTGGCCGCGCAGAACACGCGGGACGCCGCGTGGTGAACGCCGATCATGTCGCGCGAGCGACCTGCCGCACTCCCGCACGGCTCCGAGTGACGAGTGGCGTGGTCTTGACCGGTATCGAAGATACCGATATATCGCTGACGCAACGCTGGCTGTCGGGGACACTCGACGCAGGAGGTCACGTCATGGAGCGCTGGCCGCACTTTCACCACTTCTTCGACGAGACGAGGTGCTTCGCCGCGGAGCGGGGTCGCCACCGAGGGCGAGGCGGACACGGCGCCCGCGGACCCGGCGGGCCCGGGAGCCCCTTCGGCGGCCCTCCCGGCGACCCACCGGGAGGCGGGAACCCCTGGGGCGGAAATCCCTGGGGCGGCAACCCGTTCTCGTTCTTCTTCCACCGCGGGCCGCGGGCGCGGCGGGGCGACGTCCGCGCCGGCATCCTGGCCCTGCTCGCCGAGCAGCCGCGCAACGGATACCAGGTCATGCAGGAGCTCGAGCAGCGGAGCCGCGGCCTCTGGCGGCCGAGCCCGGGCTCGGTCTACCCGGCCCTCCAGCAGCTCGAGGACGAGGGGCTCGTGCGCGCTGCGGAGAGCGGCGGCGGCCGCGTCTTCGAGCTCACCGAGCGCGGCCGCGCCCACGTGAAGGAGCACGCGAGCGAGCTGAAGGCACCCTGGGACGCCGTGGGCGACGCCGCCGGCGGCGAGGTGGTGGCCATGATCGGCCTGTGCCGGCAGCTCGGGGTCGCGGCGGTGCAGGTAGCGCGCGCCGGAAACGCCGACCAGATCGCCCAGGCGCGCAAGGTGGTCACCGAGGCGCGTCGCGCGCTCTACCGGCTCCTCGCGGAGGACGCGCCGGAGGAGGCGGAATGAGCGCGGCCGTCGCTCCGCTCGCCGGGGGGCGCGAGCCGGCGGTCTGGGCGAAGGGGCTCGCGAAGCGCTTCGGCGCCGTCGAGGCGGTGCGCGGCATCGACCTCGCGGTGGCGCCCGGCGAGACCTTCGGCTTCCTCGGGCCGAACGGCGCGGGAAAGTCGACGACCATCAACATCCTCTGCACCCTCACCGATCCGAGCGGCGGCACGGCGCGGGTCGCCGGCTTCGACGTCGTGAAGGAGCGCGACGACGTCCGCCGCCACATCGGCCTCGTCTTCCAGGACCCCACGCTCGATGGGTACCTGTCGGCGGAGCAGAACCTGCGCTTCCACGCCGAGCTGTATGGCATCCCGCGGGCGGTGACCGCCCCGCGCCTTCGCCAGGTGATGGAGATGGTGGGGCTCTGGGAGCGGCGCGAGAGCCTCGTCAGCACCTTCTCCGGCGGGATGAAGCGGCGGCTCGAGATCGCGCGCGGGCTCCTCCACTCTCCACGGGTGCTCTTCCTCGACGAGCCGACGGTCGGCCTGGACCCACAGACGCGGAGCTCGATCTGGGCTTACGTGCACGCGCTCAAGCGGCGCGAGGAGATCACCATCTTCATGACCACCCACTACATGGAGGAGGCCGAGTACTGCGACCGCATCGCCATCATGGACGCGGGCCAGATCGTGGCGCTCGGCTCCCCGGAGGCGCTCAAGGCCGAGGTGGGCAGGGATCGCGTGCAGATCCGGACCGCGGACGACCCGGCAGCCATCGCCGCCCTGAGGTCCCGCTTCGGGCTCGAGGCGGCGGTGCGCGATGGCGCGGTGACGTTCGCCGTCCCCGAGGGGGAGCGGTTCGTCCCGCGGCTCTTCGGCGAGCTCGGCATCGCGATCCAGTCGGTGAGCGTGACGCGCCCGACGCTCGACGACGTCTTCATGGCCCACACCGGGACCACCATCCGCGACGCGGAGGCGTCGCGGCCGGAGCGGATCCGCGTGGGGCCGTTCGGGCGAGCGAGATAGCCATGACGGACCTCTCCATGCCCGTGGACCTCCCTGACACCGTGCCGGTGCGCGTGCCGGAGCGGAGCTTCCGGAGCGACCTGCGCGCGGTGAAGATCGTGTGGCAGCGGGAGCTCATCCGGTTCTTCCGTGACAAGCCGCGCATCGTCACCGCGCTGCTCCAGCCGATGCTCTACCTCTTCGTCTTCGGCACCGGGATGTCGTCGATGATCGCGGGCGGCCGCGGCGATCTCAGGGTCTTCCTCTTTCCCGGTGTCATGACCATGGCGGTGCTGTTCACGAGCTTCTTCTCCGCGGGCTCGCTCGTCTGGGACCGGGAGTTCGGGTTCATGCGCGAGATGCTCGTCGCTCCGGTCCGGCGCGGCGCCATCCTGCTCGGCAAGTGCCTCGGGGGCGCGACCGCCGGCACGTTCCAGGGGCTCGTGGTCCTCGCCGTCGGCGGGTTCGCCGGCATCCGGTACTCGCCCTCGCTCGTGCTCACGCTCGTGGGCGAGCTCCTCGTCGTCGCCTTCGCGGTGACCGCCCTCGGTCTGCTGGTCGCCGTGCGTATCCGGGCCATCCAGTCGTTCATGGCGCTCGTGCAGATGCTGCTCATGCCCCTGTTCTTCCTCTCGGGCGCGCTCTTCCCGGTCTCCGGCCTGCCCTCCTGGCTGGCGGTCCTCACCCGCCTCGACCCGCTCACCTACGCAGTCGACCCGCTGAGGCGAGCGGTGCTGGCGCACACCGGGGCCGGCCTCGGCGCCGTGGCCCCCGGCGTCACCTGGTTCGGCTGGAACGTGCCCGTCCCGCTCGAGCTCGCCCTGGTAGCGCTCTCCGCCGCCGTCGCGCTGACGATCGCGGTCTCTCTGTTCGGGCGGGACTGATCCGATCTGTCGATCCCTGGATCCCGTCCTGGATCCTGGATCCCGACCCAGGGCAATCGGGTCCACGCCGAGCGCGAGGCCGCGGCGCGGCCCGGAGGTCCGCCCTTCACCCCGAACGCGCTCGGGCGCGTGAGTGTGGTCTCGGCGTCCCCCGGGCACGCCGGTTGCTCCGCTCCGCCGGAATGGCCCTCGCTTCGGACTCCTCGCCCGCCCCCGTCGATCTTCCCCGCGAGCGGCTCCTCGCCGCCGGGCCCCGCGCCCTCTCCGATGCCGAGCTGATCGCGCTCGTCCTCGGCGCCGGCGCGGGCCGGCTCTCCGCCCGCGCGACCGCGCTCGGGCTCCTCGAGGCGCTTCCGGTGGCCGAGCTGGCCTGGGCGCCGCCGGACGTGATCGCCGCGTTCCCCGGGATCGGCCTCGCCCGCGCCGCGGCGGTGTCCGCCGCGTTCGAGCTCGGCCGCCGCGGCGCCTGGGCCCCGCCGCGCCGCGGCGAGCGGTGCCTCGACCCGGGCCGTGTCTTCGAGCTGATGCGCCACGCGGCGCACGGGGAGCGGGAGGCGTTCCACGTCGTGCTGCTCGATGTCCGCGGCCGGCTGCTCCGCGCGGTCCAGGTCGCGGAGGGCTCGCTCACGCAGTGCCCGGTCTCGCCGCGCGACGCGCTCCGCCCCGCCGTCCGGGAGGGCGCGCACGGCATCGTCTTCGTGCACAACCACCCGTCGGGCGATCCCTCCCCGAGCCCCGACGACGCCGATCTCACCGAGCGGCTCCGCGCCGCCGCCGATCTCGTGGGCGTCCTCGCCCGCGACCACGTGATCGTCGCGACCGGCGGCTACTACAGCTTCGTCGAGGCGGGGAGGTGGAGGCGTTGAGCCGTCACACGATGGCCCGCCGGCGGGAATCGACCTGGTTCAACGTGGATACCGCGAGCTTGGCGGTGGTAGCGTCTTTTGCTGGATGACCCCTGCGCTGGACCCTGACGGCCCAATCGGCGTCTTCGACTCCGGGGTGGGCGGCCTGTCCGTGCTGCGCCACGTTCGAGCCCGGCTGCCGCATGAGGACCTCCTCTACTTGGCCGACTCGGCGCACGCGCCCTACGGCGACCGCTCACCTGCCTGGATTCGTGCGCGGTCTGTCCAGCTCTGTGAATGGCTCGTGAGCCACGGCGCGAAAGCCATCGTGGTGGCCTGCAACACCGCGACGGCTGCTGCAGCTTCGGCGCTTCGGGCTCACCTGACGCTGCCGGTGATCGCGATGGAGCCAGCAGTGAAGCCGGCCGCAGCTGCCACGCGCAGCGGCGTCGTGGGCGTCCTTGCTACGTCAGGGACGCTGGAGAGCGCTCGATTCGCGGCGCTGCTAGATCGCTTCACAGCTGGGATCGAGGTGCTCGCGCAGCCCTGCCCAGGCTTGGTCGAAGTGATCGAGCGCGGCGAGCTCGACGGGTCAGCCACGCGGGCCCTGGTGGCGCGCTTCGTGAGGCCGCTCCTCACCCGCGGCGTCGATACCATCGTCCTCGGCTGCACGCATTATCCGTTCGTGCGCGACGTCATCGCTGCTGCCGCTGGTCCAGGCGTGGCCATCGTCGACACTGGACCTGCTGTGGCCCAGCAGGTCGAGCGCCGGCTGTCCGAGGCAGGCCTCCTCACTCCCGCCTTGGCTCCGGGTCGCGATCGACTGATCACGACGGGTAACGCGGCCGCGGCTGCGACTGTGCGGCTGCTGTGGCCCGAGGCTCGGGTCGAAGTGCTCGACCTCGAGCTCGCGCCACCAGACCGATGGGCGCCGTAGCTCTCCCCGGTCGCGGCGCCGAGCCGGTTCACCGCGAGCTGGTAGACGGACGGGTGGGGCTTGTACACCCCGACCTCCTCGATCATGGTGCAGGCATGGAAAAGCGCGACGTGACGCCTTGGCGACTCGGAGAACCGTGTCCATACGAAGCGGGCTCGCAGGCCGCTAGTCGCGGGGTCCTCGCTCTGCTGGCCGCGGTCGCGTTCAGTGCGAGCGGGTGCGGGCCAAATGAGCGCCAGATCCACGGTGCCGTCGAGGCATGGCCGTTGTCTGTAGAGGTTGCTCCACCGTTCAAGATGACCGGCGCGTCGACTCGGTTGTGCCTGGGCCTGCCGACTGGGTTCTCCGTGGGCTACGCCTCGAAGCATGAGCCGCCGGTGATGGCCGCCGACGGCACCCCCGTGGAGGCACGCGCTCAGGTGTGCTTTGACGATGGGAAATGCGGCGTCTGGAACAAATGGGAGGTCTCGCTCCGGAACGACGGCAGCAGGCGTTATTGCCTGAGGGAGCTTACGATTCCTCGGGCGGGTAGCATCATTTCTGCGCGAATCGATGCGAGTCCCTCGATGCGTGCGGATGGCGCTTGGCTAGAGAGCTATACGCCTCGCTAGCACGCGCGCGTGGTGCGGCGTTCCCACCTGGAACTCTGCACTTCCCGTGGGCACGGGCAGCCGTCGTGCTGCACGTCGCCAGCGTCGAGCAGGTTCTCGGAAAGTGAGCGCGGACTCGCCAGGGCGCGCGAACGCGGACTGCTGGCGGCGGTGACGGCGGCGCCCGGCGGCTCGTCAGCCGCCCACGCCCGCGATCGCCGGCAGCTCCGCGAGCGATCGGATGGTGAAGTCCGGCGCCGGCCGGAGCCGCTCCGGCGGCTGCCCGCTCCGGTTGCACCACGCGACGGTGAGGCCGGACGCCTTCGCGCCCCAGGCGTCCCAGCCGTTGGAGGAGACGAACAGGATCTCCTCGGGGGCGAGGCCGAGCCGGTCCACCGCGAGCCGGTAGACGGACGGATGGGGCTTGTAGACCCCGACCTCCTCGACCGACAGGATCGCGTCGAGCAGCCCGGTCAGTCCGGCGCTCCGGGTCGCCGCCGCGAGCATGGGCGGCGAGCCGTTGGAGAGGATCGCGCAGGGGAGGCCGCTCCGTCGCAGCGCCTCGAGCGCGGGCCGCGCGTCCGGGTACGCAGCGAGCGTCTCGTAGAGCGTCATCAGCCGCGCGCGCAGCGCGCCGTCGCCGACCCCGAGGCTCTCGAGCGCGAAGTCGAGCGCGTCGCCGGTGACCTGGCGGAAGTCGGCGTGCCGGCCGGCGAGGCCGCGGAGCCAGCTGTACTGGAGCTGCTTCGTGCGCCACAGGTCGGCGAGCGGCTGCCAGTGGGCGCCGAGCGCGTCCTTCGCGTCGGCGGCGGCGCTCGTGACGTCGAAGAGCGTGCCGTAGGCATCGAAGACCGCGGCGCGGAGCGGAACTCGGGGCGTGGGCATCGGCGGATGGTAGCGGGTCGAGGCGGCCGCGAACGGGCCCGGGCGGGGCGGGTCGCGCTACCGCTTCCGCTTCCCGGTCTCCGCGGCGATCCTCCGCGCGTCGGCGGCGTCGGGGCCGTGGGCCCCCGCCTTGAGCGCGCGATCCGCGAGCGCCTTCGCCGTGCCGCGGTCGTCCGTGGCGAGGGCGGCGCGGGCGGCCGCCACGAGGAGCGCCGGGTCGCGCGGCGCCGCCGCGAGGCCGCGCTCCGCGGCGCGGCGGGCCTCGGCGGGCTGGCCCTCGGCGAGCCACGCCGCCGAGACGAGGCGCAGGGCGTCGCGGTCTGCCGGCCGCCCGAGCAGTACCGCGTCGAGGTCGGCGCGCGCGGCCGAAGGGGCGCCGGCCGCGAGCCGCGCCGCCCCGAGCGCGCGCCGGGCGTCGAGGTCGGCCGGATCCGCCGCGACGGCCTTCTCGAGCGGCGACAGCGCCGCGGGGACGTCGCCGCGCGCGAGCAGGAGCGCGCCGAGCGCGACGTTCGGCTCCGGCGAGGAGGGATCGCGCTCCACGGCGGCGCGGTACGCGCGCTCCGCGTCGGCGGGCCGGCCCTGCGCCTCGAGCACCCGCCCGAGCGCCACGTGCGCGCCGGGGGGCGGGTTCCGCGTGGCGGTCAGCTTCTCGAGGAGCCCCCGGGCGCGGTCGGCGCGGCCCTGGCCGAGGTCGGTCAGGGCGTACCAGACGGCGGCCTCCGCCGGCATCCGCCCGTCCCGGGCCGTCCGCTCCAGCTCCGCCCGGGCGAGACCGAGCTGGCCGAGCCGGTACCGCGCGATCGCGCGCTGGATCCGGACCGCGCGCCCGTCGACGCCGTCGGTCGCGGCGAGCGACTCGACGAAGCGTCCACGCCCGATGCGGGCGCGGGCGAGCAGCACCTTCGCGTCCACGTCCTTCGGGGCGAGCGCCACCGCGTGCGCGGCGGCCGCCTCCGCGCGATCCCACGCCCGCGCCGCGAGGTGCAGCTCGGCGAGGGCGGTGGCGACGGGGGCACTCTCGCCGAGCGCCTGCGCAGCGCGGGAGAGCCGCTCGGCGGCCCTGGCGGCGTCGCCGGTCGCGGCGAGCACGCGCGCGGTGACGATCTCGTAGCGGGCGCGGAGGTCCCGGGGCGGAGCGCTCGCCGGATCGGCGTCGACGGCGGCGAGCTCGCGCCGCGCGACGGCGAGGTCGCGCCCGAGGGCGAGCCGCGCCTCGGCCGCGCCCACCACCGCGCGCGGATGCGTCGGCTGCACCCGGAGGGCCGCGCCGTGGAGCGCGAGCGCCTGCTCCGCGTCGCCCGCGGCGAGCGCGAGGTCCCCGAGGTCCGCGACGGCGCGGAGGAGCGGGGGCCAGGCGGCGGCGTCGCGCGGGCCGGCCTCGTTCGCGCGGGCGGCGATCCCGAGCCGGCCGCGGGCGGCCTCCGCCTCGCCGCGGTCGAGCAGGATCCGGCCCGCGAGCGCCTGGAGGAGCGGCTCGGAGGACGGGGGCGCGGCGAGGATCGCCGCGGCCGCCGCGCGGCGCGTCTCGGCCGTCTCGGCGAGGAGCCACCGGGCGGCGAGCGCGCCGTCTCCGGCGGCGTCGCTGCCGGCGAGCTCGGTCGCGACCGCCCGGGCGGACGCATCGCCGTGGTCGGCCGCGAAGAGCGCGTTCGCCTGAGCGGAGAGCGAGAGGATCTCGGGGGCGTGCGGGGCGCGCCGGCGCGCGTCCGCGAGGAGCGCGACCGCCTCGGAGAGCGAGCCGCGCGTGTCGCGCGCGATCCCGGCCCGCGCCTTCGCGGCCGCGTTCGCGGCCAGGTCCGCCGCGCGGCGAGCGTCGATGGCGAGGTAGACGCCGGCGGCGCCGCCCACCGCGAGCACCGCCGCGACGGCGAGCACGAGCCTCCGGTGGCGCCGGAGCGGCGGCGGGGGCGGCTCGGGCGCCGCGGCGAGCCGCTGGCGGACCTCCAGCTCGTACTGCGCCGCGATCCGCTCCGCCTCGGCCGCGTCGGGCTCCGCGGCGCCGAGGACGCCGCTACCCGCGCCCGGCGCGGGGATGGCGGTCTTCGTCCCGGGCAGCATCGAGAGGAGGGAGCGGGGGATCTCGTCCCGCGGCGGCAGGTGGGGCGCGGCGTCGGCCCGGATCGGGGGAGGGCGCGGCGGTGCGGGTGACGCCTCGGCGTCGCCCTTCGACTCCGCGCCGGCGGCTCCGTTCGGGTGGGCGGCCCCGTTCGCTTTCGCAGCTCCGTTCGCAGCCCCGCTCGCGCTCGCAGTCCAGTTCGTGCTCGCAGCGCCGTTCTCCTTCGCGGCCCCGTTCGCCCCCGCAGTCCCGTTGGTCTTCGTGGCCCCGTTCGCGCTCGCGTCCCGGGCGACCTCGTTCCCCTTCGCCCCGTTCCGCCCCGCGACCCCCGGCACCGGAACCGGAAACTCCGCCGTCCGCTCCGCGTCGGCCTCCGCGGAGGCGAGCGCCGTCGCCCCGCTCGCCGGAATGCGCCGGGTGGTCTCGGTCCGCTCGTCCTCGTCCGCGGGGTCGACCTCGCCGAGCTTCCTCCGGGCGTCCTCGAGCCAGCCCTTCACCCGCGCGTCCGCGGGCTGCAGGGCGACCGCCTTCCGCAGGACGGGGAGCGCCTCGCGGTGGAGGCCCTTCGCGAGGAGCGCCTCGGCGACGAGGTTGTAGGCGTAGGGGCTGCCGGGATCGAGGGCGAACGCCGCGTCGAACTGTGCCGTTGCCCCGCCAGGATCGGCCGACTCGAGGAGGGCGCGGCCCCAGATCACCCTTCCCAGGATCGAGGTCGGGTGGTGCTCGAGCCCCTGGCGGCACACGTCGATGGCGCGGGTGGGCTCCCCCCGTTCGAGGAGCGCCTTCGCGAGCTCGACGAAGATGCGCGAGCGGGGATCGGCGGCGAGGATCTGCTCGTACTTCTCGAGGATGGAGGCCATTCGGCAGGGTCTCACCGGCGGTGCGGGGCCGGCGGGAGCGTACCATGCAAGCTCGACGCGGAAGGGGGCGCCCGGCAAGTGGCCCGTGACAGTGATGTCGGCGCGTGTCGCCGCCGCACTCCACGCACATGCGCCGCCTTCGCCCGACGAAGAGCGGCGCGGGCCCGGCCCCGATGATCCGGGTGCCGGGCCCGCCGTGGAGCGGCTCGCCCTCGCGGGGCGAGCGGCCTCCAGGCGACGTCAGAAGACGATCGAGTCGCCGTTCCCGATGTAGTGGCTGCTCTTGCTGCCGTAGTTGGCGCTGCCGGTCACCATGGGGAAGCCGCGCTCGATCATCTTCTCGACCGCGGTGATGCCGGTGCAGTGGTTGCTCGCGACGACGCTGAACTGCGCGGCCTGCATCGCGTCGAGCATCTGGTCCGCCGCGGGGCTCCACGTCTCGAGCGCCGAGATGTGCAGGCCGCCGAACAGGCCATAGAAGCGCCCGGCGCTCGTGACGATGTTGTTCTGCGCGAACGCGATGGCGTTCTGGATCCCGACGTGGCCACAGCCGGTGACGATGACCATGCCCTTGTCCTTCACGTTGAAGTACAGGATCTGCTCGCCGCGGACCCCGAGGATGATCGGGACGTCCAGCACCGCCGAGGCGAAGCCGGGGAAGTGCTTGTGCACGGTCCCGGGGGTCACCTGGGTGATGGGGCCCTTCAGCTTGCTGCGATCGATGAAGTTCCACGCCTCCGCGCTGAGCGTGGACGGGACCCAGAACGGGACCTTCCGGTTGAGCGCGGTGAGGGCGGGGAGCCCCCAGAAGTGATCGAGGTGCTCGTGGGAGAGGATGGCCCGGTCGATGAGGCCGTTCTCGAGCTTCTCGGCCACGCCTTCGCGCCGGAAGACCCAGCTCATGTACTGGGTGTTCCAGCCCGTGTCGAGCAGCACGGTGTGCACGGTCCCGTCGCACTCCTGCGCCTCGATGAGGGCCGAGTAGCCGCCCGAGTTCTTCGGGTCGAACGGGATCGTCCACTGGTTCGTGCTCATCCCGCCGGCGGCGTCGATGTCCGCGAGGAACTGCGGCGTGGACCACCAGCCGACCTCGCTGAGGCAGGTCACCTTCAGGCTCTTCAGCTCCCCGATCGCGACGGGCGCGCCCACCGGGATCACCTGGTCGTACGCGCCACCATCGCCCGGGCATGCCCGCGCCGCTCCCGGCGCGCCGAGCGCGCCGGCCGCCAGCACGGCGGCACCTCCCATGGTGACGTCGCGGATGAAGCCCCTGCGATCCATGGTCCGCGGCGCCCGGCCGCTCTCGCCCCGCTTCACGTTCTCATCGGTGTTGGCCACGTTGCATCCCCTCGTCGTGGGTTCACTGCGAGCCGGTGCGCCATGCACCGGTGATCGTCGCTCGTCGTCGCGCGCCTCCACCGAGGCGCGCGCCACTGCTCCGGCGCGGTCCTCCTCTCGACCCCCCGGCGACCACGCCCGCTCGTGCGGGCGCGGCGGATCAGACGCGGTACTCCTTGATGATCTCCTGGACCTGGGCGGTCACCGCCTTCACCGCCTCGGTGGCGCGGTCGGTGGTCTCGACGCGCTTCACGGTGTCGTCCACCGCCTTCGACAGCTCGGTCACCGAGCCGAAGATCTGGGCGATGCCGGCGTCCTGCTGGCTCACGGCGGCGGCGATCTGCCGGACCGCCGAGGAGTTCTCCCGGACGATGTTGGAGAGCCGGCGGAGCGTCTCGCCCGAGGTCTTCACCTGGGTGAGCCCGCTGTCGATCTTCTGGGCGCCCTTCTCCGAGATGGAGATGGCCGTGGTGATGGCGTTGGACGTGTCGTCGAGCACGTCGCTCACGCGGTGGGTGGCCTGGATCGACTGATCCGCCAGGTTGCGGATCTCGCGCGCGACCACGCCGAAGCCCTTGCCGTGCTCGCCGGACCGCACCGCCTCGATGGCGGCGTTGAGCGCCAGCATGTTGGACTGATCGGCCAGGTCTCGCACCGACTGCGTGATGTGGCCGATCTGCCGGGTCCGCGCGCCGAGCTCGCCGATCTTGGAGGAGATCTCCGTCGCCTCGGTGCGGATGTCGGTGAGCCAGTTGAGCGTCTGCTCGATGGACGTCTCGCCCGAGCGCCCGATGTCGTCCGCCTCGGAGGCGACCTTGAGCACGACCTCGGCCTTCTGCGCGGCCATGTTGGAGGTCTGCTTGATCTCCTGGGCCGTGACCTGCGTCTCCTGCAGCGCGGCCGCCTGGCGGGTGATGGTCTCGCGCTGCTCGGCGTTGATCGCCTCGAGGTTGGTCACCGCCTCGACCAGCGAGGAGAGGCTCTGCCGCAGGCTGGTGGCCATCTCCCGCAGCTTGTCCACCATCTGGTTGAAGGTGCGGCTCAGCTCCCCGATCTCGTCGTTCGTGTGCGCGTCGATCTTCTGGGTGAGGTCGCCGGAGCGGACGATCTCGGCGGCCGCGCGGGTGAGCTTGAGGAGCGGCTGCGTGATGGTCCTGGTGGTGTGCCGGTAGAGCAGGATCGCCACGAAGGCGGCGAGGACGACGGAGAAGAAGAGGTAGGAATAGACCTGCGTGGTGGAGGACTTGACGATCTCCGACTTCGGCTGCCCGGAGACGATGTACCAGTCGTTCGCCATCAGGTGAGGCGACCCCGCGGCGGCGCCCGGCAGGTCGAACGAGTCCTTGGTGAGCCGCGAGACGACGTAGAGCTTCTCGACGCCCTCGTAGCTCTCGAAGAAGGACTCGTCCTTGCCCTCCAGGATGCGCCGGGTCAGCGGCGCGACCTTCTCCTTCTCCTTGTCGTTGAGGATGAGCTTCTTGTCGGGATGGGCGACCACCTTCCCGTGCTCGTCGAACATCATCAGGTAGCCGGACTCGCCGATCTTCACCTTGTCGAGGAAGAGATCGGTGAAGTAGTCCATGCGCGGCGCGACGAGCGTGTAGCCGATGACCTGCCCCTGCGACTTCACCGGCGCGGCGACGACGAAGAGCGGGTTTCCGCGGAGGAGGCTCGGGTAGACGTGGCTGACGTAGTACGGAGCCCCGTCGAACATCGCCTTCACGTAGTTCAGCTCGGGGCTCGCCTTCCCGAGCGTGCGGCCCTGGACCGTGTCGAGGAAGAAGCCCCCGTTCCGGACGACCTTCTGCTGGCCCTCGTAGTCGATGGTGAGGGGCTTGTCGGAGGGGAGCCGGATCCCGACCGGCACGTTCTCGTAGTACTGGTACCGGTCGTGGATCTCCTGCAGGTAGGCGTGGGCCTCCGCGCGCGCCTTGTCGTCGGTCGGGTTGAGGCACGCGTTCACGACCTTCGGGTTCGCGGCGATGGACTGCGCGAGGTAGATCTGGTCGTGGATCCAGTTGATCAGCGCGACCCGGGTCTGGTCCGTCAGCAGCGTGGACGACTGCTGCGAGAAGGAGACGAGGGACTCGCGGGTCACGAAGAATCCGGCCACCCCGAACGCCACGAACGAGACCGTGAGCAGCGGGATGATCCAGCGCAGAAAGCGGAACGATAGGTTGGTCTGCAGGGCCTGCTTCTTGCCGAACATCTGTCTTCCTCCGGTGAGCGGCGACGGTGCGCGATGCGAGGAGCGAGGGTTCGCGGTTCAGCCGGCTGCGGCCGGGCACGCGGCGACGAGGAGGACCGCGACCTCCGCCGGCGCCGGCCGGGCCTCGGCCGCCCCTAGGGCGTCGGCTGCGCGGGGCATGCCGTCCACGACGGAGGTGGCGGCGCTCTGCGCCAGGGCGAGGCCGCCGGCGCGACGGATGGCGAGCAGGCCGCGCGCGCCGTCCTCGCCCATGCCCGAGAGGACGACCCCTCCCGCGCGCGGCCCGAGCGCCTCCGCGAGGGAGCCGAGGAGGGCGTCTCCGCTGGGACAGATGGAGTCGGTGCACGGTGGCGTTGCGAGCAGCCCGGACCGCGCCCAGAGGAGGTTGCAGCCGGGCGGCGCGAGGTAGACGCAGCCCGGTCGCGGCCGCTCCCCGTCGCGCGCCACGCGGACCTCGAGCGGGGTGGACTCGGAGAACCACCGGCGCATCCCGTCCACGAACCCGGACGCGATGTGCTGGGCGACGAGGATCGTCAGGGGCAGCCGCGCCGGCAGGCTCGACAGGATCGCCACCACCGCCTGCGGTCCGCCCGTCGAGGCGGCGAGGCCGACGGCGTCGAGCGTGCGGGGCCGCGCCGCGCGCGCCGGCGTCGCGCCTGGCGCGGCGCGCCGGGTGACGACCGGCACCTCGCTCATCAGGCTCACCGCCTCGCGCACCGCGAGGCCCCAGCGCCGCAGGTCGTCCGGTCCGGCGGCCTGCGGCTTCGGGAGGAGCTCGACCGCGCCCGCCGCCAGGGCGCGGAAGGCGAGGCTCTGCTCGCGCGTCGCGAGCTGGCTGATGACGATGATCCGGGTGGGCGCGACGGCCATGATCTCCTCGGTCGCGCGCAGGCCGTCGAGGCCCGGCATCACCACGTCCATGGTGACCACGTCCGGCCCCACGCTGCGCGCGGCGGCCACCGCCTCGGCCCCGTCGCTCGCCTCCGCCACCACCTGGATGCGCGGGTCCTCCTCGAGGAGCACGCGCAGCGCCTGGCGGAGCGTGGGGGAGTCGTCGGCGACCAGCACGCGCGTCCGAGGGCGTCCGGTCACGCGCGCCTCCGCCGGCGCGCGACGGCGCCGTCGATCTCCGCGAGCAGCATGCCGGCGGCGCAGGCCTGCTTGCTCACGAACGCGTCGGCGCCGGCCTCCCGTGCGCGCCGCCGACCGGCGTCGTCGTCGTGGGACGAGACCAGCACGACGGGGACGGCCTCCAGCTCGGGGCGCGCCCGGACCAGCGCCGTCAGGGCGATGCCGTCCATCCCCTCGCCGAGATCGACGTCGCACACGATGGCCTGGTAGCCGCCGCGGCGCAGGTGCTCGAGGGCCTGCGGAGCGCTCGCCGCGACGTGGGCGGAGTAGCCCGCGGACTCGAGCACGGCCCGGTGCGCAGCGCGCGCGGTCAGCGAGTCGTCGACCACGAGGACGCGGGGCGTCGCGGCCGCGGCCGAGGTGCGGCTCTCGAGGAGCCACGACGGCCGGAGGACGAGGACCGGCTCCCCGCGAGAGAGGGTGGCCGCGCCGAGGTACGGGTCGAGGTGGCGAACCTCCTCCGGCAGCGGGCGCACCACCGGCCAGCGGTCGCCGAGGGTGGAGTCCACCGCCAGCGCGGTCTCGCGCCCCTCCGCGCTGACGACGAGCAGCGGCTGGCCGTCCCCGGGCGAGAGCGGCTGGCGCAGGCCGAGCAGCCCCCCGAGGTCCTGGAGCGGGAGGAGCGCGCCCTCGTCCTCGAGCTGCAGGCCGGAGTGGCCCGTCCGCACCCGGGACGCCTGCGCCGGGAGCGCCTTGCGCACCGCGTACAGCGGGATCCCGAAGACCTGATCGCCCACCCCCACGAGCATCAGCGGGGAGCTGCCCATCTCGGCCGGGACGCTCAGGACGAAGCGAGTTCCGTGGCCCCGGACGCTGTGGACCTCGATCCGGCCGTGGATCGACCGCACCGCGTCGGCCACCACGTCGAGCCCCACCCCGCGGCCGGAGACGCCGGTCGCCGCCGCGCGGGTGGTGAACCCGGAGCGGAAGATGAGCGCGGCGAGCTGGCGCGCGTCGAGGCGCGCCGCCTCGTCGGCGCCGACCAGGCCGCGGCCCACCGCGGAGCTGCGGATGCGCTCGTCGTCGAGCCCGGCGCCGTCGTCCGAGATCTCGACGAACACCTCGTTCCCGGCCTGCTCCACCCGGATCGCGACGATCCCCTCGCGGTGCTTGCCGGCGCGCTCGCGGACGTCCGGAGCCTCGATCCCGTGATCGACCGCGTTTCGCACGATCTGGACGAGCGGTGCGCGGAGCGCGTCGAGGAGCCGGCGGTCGAGCGCCACCTCCACGCCCACCGCCGAGAGCTTCGCCTCCTTCCCGAGCCGGCGCGCGAGGTCGCGCACGGACCGGTGGAGCGGCTCGACGACCGTCTGGCACGGCAGCGTGCACACCGTCTTCAGCCACTCCTCCATCGACTCCACCCGCGCCGCGACCTCCGCCGCGTCGCCGGAGAGGCCGACGCGCGCCGCGAGCAGCGTGCTCCGGAGCTGGTCCGCGGCGTCGGCCGGGAGCCCCTTGGGCAAAAGGGAGAGGCAGCGCGCCACGTCGCGGCTCTGGTCCTCGAGCCGGAGCGCGATCTCGCGGAGCCGCTCGACGTCCGCGACCATCGACGCGACGTCCCGGGCGTCCACCCGCCAGCCGGTCGCCTCGGGCTCGCCGGTCGGGGCGGACGGGGGCGCGGCGGGGCCGCGCGGGGCGGCGGCGCCCGGGACCGAGGGCGCCGCGCCGGCCCCGGCCCGCAGCGCGCGCACGACGCCCGCCAGGTCGGGGAGGTCGGCCCGCTGGCTCGCCCGGCTTCGCATCCACTCGAGCCCCCGGTCGAGGGCGGTGAGGAACGCGTCCACCACCGCACGCGGCAACGCCGCGTCTGCCGCGTGGACCGCGAGCTGGTCCTCCATCTCGTGAGCGAGGTCGGAGAGCTCCGCCAGCCCGACGGTGGCCGCGCTCCCCTTCAGGCGATGGAGCCCGCGGCGCAGTTCCGCGTGCGCCGCGCCCAGCGCCGCTTCCCCGTGCTCGGCCTTCTCCACCACGAGGAGCGCGCGGGTGAGCTGCGCGCCGAGCTCCTCCGCCTCGCGCGAGAAGGTCGCGATGAGCGAGCCCATGACCGCCTCATCCACGGGCCGCCTCCGCTCCCCGCGCGAGCAGGGCGGGCACGTCGACGAGGCCCACGGTGCGGACCCCGGCGGTCGTGACCTCGCGGACCGGCCCGCCGCCGCGCGCGCGCGCCTGGTCCACCGCGCGCTGGGGCAGCGCCTCGATGCGCGGTACGTGCTCGCAGTCGATGGCGATGCGGTGGCCGTCCTCGCGCTCGAGCACGAGGAGCACCGCGCAGTCCTGCCGCCATCCCTTCACGCCGAGGAGGGTCATGAGGCTCACCGCGGTGACGAGCTGGCCCTGGAAGCGGAGGACGCCGATCACGTGCAACGGCGACCTCGGCACGGGCGTGACCAGCCTGAGCGGGAGGACCGCCCGGAGGGAGGCGAGCGGGATGGCGTAGCGATCGTCGCCCAGCCCGAACTCCGCGACGGGGAGCGTCGCCTCCGCCCGATCCGTGTCGGCGGTGGCGCGCGCGCGTTCGGCGCGCCGCGCGAGGATCTCCTCGACGGCGCGGTCCTGATCCTGTGCGACTGGGGCGCTCACCGTCGGACCTCCGCGCCCAGGAACGTCCGGGCGGCTGCGGCGTAGAAGCTCGCGGGCAAGGTCTCGGGGCCCGGGACCGGTGCCTCGGCCGGAAGCGCGCGCGCGCGAGCGAGGACGGAGCGCATCAGCTCGACGGCGTGCGCGCGGCGCCCCTCCCGCGCGTGAAGGAGCGCGCCCTCCAGCAGGCCGGGGAGGTACTGAGGGGCGAGGCGCTGGAGCTCGACCAGCAGCGCCCGCGCGTGGGCGTGGTCGCCGCGCTCGATGTGAGCGAGCACCCGGAGGTGCAGCGACACGGGCTCGCCCGCGGCCGGCGGCGCGACCGCGGGGGACGCCGAGCCGGCGCGCGGCCCGGGCGTGGGACGCGGCGCGGGCGACACCCGCGGCGGAGCCGGCGGCGCCTCCCGGCCGGGGGGCGGTGGGACGGGGGTGGGCTCGCGGGCCGCGGTCACGGGCGGCCGCTGGAAGAGCTGCAGCTCCGGCGGCCCGATCCGGACGAGCGGCGCGGGCGCCTCGCCGACGTCCATCGTCGCGAACGCGATGACGCCGCCCGGCGCGAGCGCCGAGACCAGCGCCGCGAGGGCGCGGTCGGCGGCCTCGCGCGTGAAGTAGATGAGGACGTTCCGGCAGAAGATCAGGTCGAACCGGCCCGGCGCCGGCGGCGCGTCGAGCAGGTTGTGGGCGTGGAAGCGGGTCCGGGTGCGCAGCGCCGGATCGACCTCGCGCGGCCCGTCCCCGGTGGCGGGCAGGAACGGGTCCTCGGCCGCCGGAACGCTGCCGCGCAGCGACCACGGCCCGTACCGGCCGGCCCTCGCCGCCGCCACGTTCGCCTCGACGAGATCCGTCCCGACGATCTGGAAGGAGCGGACCCCGGACGCACGCAGCATCGCGGCCAGCGAGTAGGCCTCCTCGCCCCCGGCGCAGCCCGCGCTCCACACGGACCGGACGCGCTCGGCGTCGGCCGCCCAGCGCGGCCCGAGGGTGTCCCGCACGAACGCGAAGTGCTCGGGGATGCGGAAGAAGTAGGTCTCGCCCACGGGCACCGCCTGCGTGAGCCGGCGGCGCAGCGCGGGATCGTCCCGCTGCGCCAGCGCGACCATCTCCTCGGCCGCGATCCCCTCCGCGAGGAGCGGCGCGAGCGCGCCGTGGACCGCGCGCACCCAGATCGCGTCGGGGTGGAACCCGGTCCAGCGGGTGATGCTGGCGGCCAGCTGCGACCAGGCGGCCGGGGTGAAGGTCGTGGCGCTCAAGGGTGCGGGGGGGCGGACGCGTCGCGCTCGTCGCGTCCGAGGAGGCCGGGGAGCGCGTCCAGCACGCGAGGGGAGATGAGCGAGGACGCCGAGAGGACGGGCAGGGTCCCTCCAGCGTGCCGCACGAAGGCCACGAGCGCCGGGGCGAGCACCTCCCGTCCCTCTCCGCCGAGCGGCTCCCGCGGCAGCACGCCCTCGGGCGGCACCTCCACCGGATCGCGGATGCGGTCGAGGCTGAGCGCCACGGAGCGCCCCGCGTGCCGGAGCACGACGAGGACACGATCGACGAGAGGGGTCGTGTGCTCGACGCCCAGCGCCTCCGCGAGATCGATCACGCCCACCGGCTCGCCCTCGAGCTCGAACCAGCCCTTCACCACCGGCGGGGCGCCCGGCAGCGGCGCGACCCGCGTCTGGTGGAGCACGCGGGCGACGCCGTCGAGGGGCAGCGCGAGCTCGTGCGGCCCGACGCCCACCGGGAGGACGGCGAGGCTGCCCGCGCGCTCGAGCGCGCGGCGGGCCTCCACGACCGAGATCGCGGTCGCGCGCAGCTGGTCCGCCGCCGCGGGCTTCGTGAGGAACACGTCCGCGCCCGCCGCCAGGCACTCGCGCTCCCGGAACGACTCGGAGGAGAGGACGATCACGGGGATCGGGCGCAGCCGCGGGTCGGCCTTGAGGCGCGCGAGCACCTCGCCGCCGTCCATCTCGGGCATGGACAGGTCGAGCAGGATCACGTCGGGCGGGACGCTCTCGACCTTCTCCAGCGCCTCCCTGCCGTTCGAGGCGAGGCTGACCTCGAAGTGGCCGGTGAGCGCCGCGCGCCCGAAGGTGAGCACCGCCTCGCTGTCGTCCACGAGGAGCGCGAGCGGGAGGCTCACGGGGACCCCCGGGGCATGACGTCCTGGATCGTCTGGAGGAGGGTCCTCGCGTCCACCGGCTTGCAGACGAAGGCGTTCGCGCCGGCCTCGAGCCCCTGGACGCGGACGGCCTCGGAGCGATCGCTGGTCAGCATGACCACCGGGACGGAGCGGAGCTGCGGGCGCTCGGACTGCCGGAGCTCCCGCACGAAGGTGATGCCGTCCATCGGGGACATCTGGACGTCGACGATGACGAGGTCGACGGGGGAGAGCCGGAGGACGCGGAGGGCGCGCTCGCCGTCCTCCGCCTCCAGGAACGTCGGGTGAAGCCCCATCAGGTAGACCTGGAGGATCGCCCGGACGGAGGCGCTGTCATCGACGAGGAGGACGTTCATCGCGGGCTCGAGCCGTGGTGTGGCCGAGGGTCCTGCAAGGATCGGGACACGCGGAGCGCGTGGGGGTCCTGGCTCCGTCGAGGTCGGGTCCGTCGCGGACGTGTTTCAGCGACCGTTACGTTCCGTGATCTAGTGTTTTCACTATGGTGGACGGATCGTGAAACGGTTAACGTAAAGTTAACACCCGCCGCGTGCTGCTCGACGGGTCGCCCGGCGCGGGCGCCGGACGTCTCGCGGCGCCGGGTCGCCTCGCACCTCGGGAAGCGGCGTCCCCGGCGGCGCTTACCCGGCCGTGGATGCGGGGATGGCGCACCGGGGAGCAACCGAGGGTGAACTTGACCTATGGGTCGGCGGCGACAGGCGCCCGGTCACGCTGGCGCGCCGAGCGCCGCGGCGCCCGAGGCTCTGCGTGGCCGGGGCGCGGAGCGCGCGATGTCACTCGCCAGCGCGGCGCGTGGTCCTCTCCGGCCATGAAAAAAGGCGCGGACCTCTCGGTCCGCGCCTCGCGATCGGCGGGCTGGCGCGCAGTCGCGGCGTCCGCCCACCTGAGCTTCGAAACCTAGAACGGGATGTCGTCCGGCCCGCCGCCGCCGCCACCACCACCACCGCCGCTCGGGCCGGGCCCCATGTCCGGCTCCTCGAAGCCGCCCGGCGGCTCCTCCGCGTGCGGGCGACCGCCGCCGGCGCCACCCGCGCCGCGGCCGCCGCCACCGGCGCCTCCGCCCAGGAACCGGACGGTCTCGGCGACCACCTTCACCTTCGACCGCTCCTGGCCGGACGCCTTGTCCTGCCACTTGTCGGTCTTGAGGCGGCCCTCGACGTAGACCTGGCGGCCCTTCGAGAGGTACTCGCCGCACTGCTCGGCCTGCTTGCCCCACACCTCGACGTCATGCCACTCCGTCTCCTCCTTGCGCTGCCCCGACTGCTTGTCGGTCCAGGAGCGGGAGGTGGCGATGCGGAGGTTCGCGACCGCCTGGCCGCCGGACGTGTAGCGGACCTCGGGATCCTTACCGAGGTTCCCGACGAGGATGACCCTGTTCACCATGGCGATCGTCTCCTAGGCGTGGCCTGCGCTGGCCGCAGGCGTTTCGTGTGAGGGCACGACCGTAGCAGCCGCGTCTGACACGGGCGCCTAGTGGGCCCGGGCGGGCACGTTCGTGCTCGAGGCGGGGACGAGCGAGGGCGCGGTCCGGGTAGCCGTGCCGGCCTTCTCGCCCTCCTCGATGCGCGGCAGGAGGGCGCGGGCGAACGCGGCGAGCTCGCCTTGCTTCGCGCCCATGGCGCGGAGGACCGCCGGGAACGGATGGTCGGGCTCCTCGGAGCGCGCGAGCCCCGCGCCGAGCGCGCCGATCGCGGCCTCGACGGCGGGGCCGGGCGCGCCCCGGAGCGCCTGGACGAGCTCCTCCGGCGCGCTCGCGGCGACGCCAGCGAGGGCGTCGGAGATCGCCATGGCGAGGCGGCCGTCGAGCGCCGACGCCGGCGCGAGCTCGACGAGCCTCGCGAGCGCGTCCGGGGAGCCCTCGGCGGCGAGGTCGCCGAGGGACGAGACGACCGGCGCGGGCGACTCGCCCGCCGCCGCGGCCCAGAGCCGGCCCAGCACCTGCGAGTCCGGGGACAGCGCCTCGAGGAACGCCCGCTTCGCGGAGTCGGCGTCCGTGTCCGACAGGTAGATGCACTCGCCGATGGCGAGCCGCAGCGCGGGATCCGTCTCGCTGCGGAGCGCCGTCTGCAGGAACGGGATGTTCCGCGGATCGCCGGCGCGCCCGAGCGCGTAGTACGTCTTCACCGTCTCGGTGAGCGCGGAGGGCGCCGCCGCTGGGACGGCCGGCGCCGGCGCCTTCGCGAGCGCCACCGCGGCGCCGAGCCCGGCCGCGGGCCCGCCGCTCGCGGCGAGGGCGCCGCCGATGGCGTCCACCGCCCGCACCACGCCGGCCGCCCGGCCGGGGTAGTCGTTCACGAGCACCGCGAACGCGAGCGTCTCGTGGCCGGCGGTCTCGACGTAGCCGGAGAGGCTCGTCACGTTCTCGAGCGTGCCGGTCTTGGCGCGGAGCCGGCCGGCCGCCTCGGTGCCCTCCATCCGCCAGCGGATGGTCCCGTCCCGGCCCGCGACCGGCAGCGAGGCGAGGTACTCCGCCTGGAGCGGGAAGCGCGCGTACATGTGGCGGAGGAGCGTCACGACCTGGCGCGCGCTGAAGCGGTTCGTGTCGTTCAGCCCCGAGCCGTTCTTCATCACGTACGCGCCGCGCGGGATCCCGGCGTCGGCGAGGAAGTCCTCGACCGCGGAGACGCCCTTCGGCCAGCTGCCCGGCGCGCCCTTCGCCTCGGCGCCGAGCGTCTCGAGGATTTGCTCCGCGGTGAAGTTGTTCGAGGTCTTGTTGAGCTTCCGCACGATCTCGGCGAGGGCCTCGGACTCGGAGACGTACACGAGCCGGGCGCCCTGCGGCGCCGCGCCGGCGCGCACCTTCCCGACCTTCACGCCGCGGAGCTCGAGGAGCCGCTTGAGGGCGCTCCCGAAGTAGAGCGCCGGATCCTCGATCTTCCGCCAGCTCGCCTGCGGGCGGCTGCCGAGGGGCAGGCGGCCCTCGACGACGATCTTCTGCCGTCCGTTCACGCGCATGGTGGAGATCGTCACGCGGCGGCGCGCGTTGGCGGCGACGGTGGTGGTCCGGTTCTCGACGTCGAAGTGGTCGCAGGCAGGCTCGAGCTCGACCTTGCCGCGGAGGCCCTTCCGGTCGCCGGGGCCGACGTGGACCGCGATGGTGTTGAAGTTGAGCGAGAGCGCGCCGGTGGGCGCGAGATAGGCGTTGTCGCCGCCCTCCTGGTCGAACCCGGGACCGGTCCGCTCGCCGTCGAAGAACGAGTCGTCGACGACGATCTCGCCGACGCGCTCGAGCCCGAGGTGCTCGAGGTCGCCGGTGATCCCCCAGAGCCGCTCGGTCACGATGGACGGGTCACCCCTGCCGCGGACGTAGAGCGTCTTCGGCGAGGGCGCCGCCGCCTGGCCCGGGTCGACGAGGAACTCGGTCGCGAACCGGTACTCGGGCCCGAGGCGCGCGAGCGCCGCCGCCGACGTGAACAGCTTCACGTTGGACGCCGGGTTCAGGAGGACGTCGGCGTCCCTCGCGTAGAGCACCTTCCCGGTGGCGACGTCGGCGACGAGGATGCCGGCGCGGGCACCCGCGAGCGGCGTCCCGTCCACGATGGCGCGGAGCGCCGCGTCGACGTCGTGCGGGGGAGGATCGGCGGGGCGGGCGAGGGCGGGGAGGGAGGCGAGGGCCGACAGGACGGCCGCGGCGAGCGCGCGGCGAGCGGGGCGAGTCACACGGTTCCTTTACCGGAAGGCCGGGCGGGTGGACAGGGCACGGGGGAGCGCTCCCCGTTGAACCCTCCGGACCGGCTGCGGTATTTCAGGCGAACGTTGACACGGCCGACGGCCGGCCGATAGGGTACGGCGCTGTGAGAACGGGTCGCACCGAGGGAGACGTGACGGTCACGGCAGAGCCCCGCACGCAGGAGGCGCTCGAGCGCTTCGAGCGGTTCCTCCACAGGAAGGACCTCCGGCTCACGGAGGCGCGGGCGGCCATCGTCGAGGCGGCGCTCGCCCGGCAGGGGCATTATCCGATCGAGGAGCTGATCCACGACCTCAAGCAGCGCGGGATCCGCGGCTCGAAGGCGACCGTGTACCGGACGCTGCCGCTCCTTGCGGAGGCCGGGATCCTCCAGCCGGCGATCGTCGCGGGCGACTCGAAGAGCTACGAGACGACCTTCGGCCGGCAGCACCACGACCACCTCCTCTGCATGACCTGCCGGAGGGTCGTCGAGTTCGAGTTCGAGGCGTTCGAGATCCTCCAGAAGGAGGTCGCGACGCGCTACGGCTTCCGGCTCGAGGGCCATCACCACGAGCTCGTCGGCACCTGCCCCGACTGCCTCGCGAAGGAGGCGGCCCGCGCCAGCGCCGCCCCCGCCCCGAAGACGGCGAGCGGCGCGGCGTAGACGTAGCCCGGCGTTCGTCCAGCCATCCTCCGTTGCCGGAAGCCCGGACGCTCCGTGCGGGCGGCCGCGGAGCCGCGCGAAGGCGCGGGACGATTCGCGCCAGATCCACCGGACCCAGAGTAATTCCCGGGGGCCCCCGGGGATCCCACGGCATCCGACCGAACCCAGAGCATTTTCGTCCCGCCGGGGCGCCCGCTGCCGCGTCCGCGCCCTCTCCTCGTCACGGTGCGTCAAGGCCCCGGGTCCGGCGCGACAGCCCTGGACAGGTGCTTGAAGAACCCTTCGCAGGGCGCAAGAAGACGTGGACACCTCGTCGCATGCGCCGGAGTGGAATGGACGACGTCATCCTCGAGACGCGTCGCCTCACGAAGGAGTTCGCCGGCTTCGTCGCGGTGAGCGGCGTCGACCTCCGAGTCCGCCGCGGCGCCATCCACGCGCTCATCGGCCCGAACGGCGCCGGCAAGACCACCGTCTTCAACCTCCTCACGAAGTTCCTCGAGCCGACCGCCGGGACGATCCACTTCGCGGGGAAGGACATCACCCGGACCGCACCCGCGGCGGTGGCGCGGATGGGCGTCGTGCGATCGTTCCAGATCTCGGCGGTGTTCCCGAACCTCTCGGTCCTCGAGAACGTGCGGGTCGCGCTCCAGCGGACCCTCGGCACCGCGTACCACTTCTGGCGGTCGCCGCGAACGCTCCAGGTGCTCGACGACCGCGCGCTCGAGCTCCTCGAGGCCGTCGACCTCGCCGCGTTCCGCGACACGATCGCGGTCGAGCTGCCGTACGGCCGGAAGCGCGCCCTCGAGCTCGCGACCACGCTCGCGCTCGACCCGGAGCTGGTGCTCCTCGACGAGCCGACGCAGGGGATGGGCCACGAGGACGTCGGCCGCGTCGTCGCGCTCATCCGGAAGGTCGCCGCCCGGCGGACGGTGCTGATGGTGGAGCACAACCTCTCGGTCGTCGCCGACCTCTGCCACCGGATCACGGTGCTCCAGCGCGGGAGCGTCCTCGCGGAGGGGCCGTACGACGAGGTCTCGCGGGATCCGCGCGTCCTCGAGGCGTACATCGGGGGAGCGGCGTGACGGGGGTGAGCGCGTTCACGCCGAGTCACGAGCTGCTCCGGGTCGCGGGGCTGCACGCGTTCTACGGCGAGTCCCACGTCCTCCACGGCATCGACCTCCAGGTCGCGAAGGGCGAGCTCGTGACCCTCCTCGGCCGGAACGGCTCCGGGCGGACGACGACGCTGAAGGCGATCCTCGGCCTCGTCGGGAAGCGGAGCGGGTCGGTGATGGTGAACGGGCGCGAGACCATCGGCCTCCCGCCGCACCGGATCGTCCACCTCGGCCTCGGCTACTGCCCGGAGGAGCGCGGGATCTTCGCGAGCCTCACGGCGGAGGAGAACCTGCTGCTCCCCCCGCCCGTCACCTCCGGCGGGATGGGCGTCGACGAGCTCTACCGGATGTTCCCGAACCTCGCCGAGCGGCGGAGGAGCCCCGGTGGCCGGCTCTCCGGCGGCGAGCAGCAGATGCTGGCGCTGGCGCGCATCCTCCGGACCGGCGCGCGGCTGCTGCTCCTCGACGAGATCACCGAGGGCCTCGCGCCGGTGATCGTCCAGGCGCTCGGCCGCGCGGTGCGCGCGCTGAAGGAGCGCGGCTTCACGGTGGTCCTCGTCGAGCAGAACTTCCGGTTCGTCGCGCCGCTCGCGGACCGCCACTACCTCCTCGAGCACGGCCGGATCGTGGACGAGATCCCCGCGGCCGCGCTCGAGGCCCGCACCGAGCAGCTGCACCGTTTCCTCGGCCTGTAGCCAAGAGGCCGAACAGAGAGGAAGGCCAAGCGCATGGAACGCCTCGCCCGCATCGCCCTCACCCTCGTCTCGCTCGCCGCGGCCGGCGGCGCGGCCGCCGCCGACGGGAAGATCTCCGACGGGATCGTGAAGATCGGCGTCCTCACCGACATGACCGGCGCGTACTCCGACCTCGCCGGCCCCGGCTCCCTCGCGGCCGCGCAGCTGGCGGTGGAGGACTTCGGCGGAAAGATCGGGAACGCGAAGATCGTGGTGGTCTCCGCCGATCACCAGAACAAGCCGGACGTCGCCTCGAACATCGCGCGGCGCTGGATCGACGAGGAGCAGGTGGACGTCATCGTCGACCTCGTCTCGTCGTCGACCGCGCTCGCGGTGATGCCCGTCGCCGCGGCGAAGAAGCGGATCACGCTCCTCTCCGGCCCGGGATCCGACCCCATCACCGGCGAGAAGTGCACGCCGTACAACGTCCACTACACGTACGACACGTACGCGATGGCGCACGGCACGGGGAAGGCGGTCGTCGAGACCGGCGGGAAGAGCTGGTTCTTCATCACCGCCGACTACGTGTTCGGCCGGACGCTCGAGGAGGACACGATGAGCGTGGTGAAGGCCTCCGGCGGGAAGGTGCTCGGCAACGTGCGGGCGCCGTTCCCGACGACGGACTTCTCCTCGTACCTGCTGCAGGCGCAGTCGTCGGGCGCGCAGATCATCGGGCTCGCGAACGCCGGGGCGGACACGATCAACGCCATCAAGCAGGCGCACGAGTTCGGCGTCGCGCCGAAGCAGAGCCTCGCCGGGCTCCTCGTCTTCATCTCCGACATCCACAGCCTCGGCCTCGACACCGCGAAGGGCATGTACCTCACCACCGCGTTCTACTGGGACCGGGACGACGCGAGCCGGAAGTTCTCGAAGCGCTTCTTCGAGCGGACCAAGAGGATGCCGACGATGGTCCAGGCGGGCGTCTACTCCGAGGTGATGCACTACCTGAACGCCATCAAGGCGACCGGCACCGACGACGCGGACGCCGTGATGAAGTCGATGCGCGACACGCCGGTGAACGACTTCTTCGCGAAGAACGGCCGCATCGGTCCCGACGGGCTGCACCGGCACGACATGTACCTCGCGGAGGTGAAGGCGCCGAACGAGTCCAAGCAGCCCTGGGACTACTACAAGATCGTGAAGACGATCCCCGCGGACCAGGCGTTCCCGCCGCTCTCCGAGTCGAAGTGTCCGCTCGTGAAGAAGTAGGGGCGCGCCGGGCCGCGCGGCGGTCGTGCGGCCCGGTCCGTCACCGTGCGTGACCCAATGACCCAGGCACTGTTCGGGCAGCTGCTCCTCGGCCTCATCAACGGGTCGTTCTACGCGCTCCTCTCGCTCGGGCTGGCCATCATCTTCGGCCTCCTGAACGTGGTGAACTTCGCGCACGGCGCGCTCTACATGCTCGGCGCGTTCCTCGCGTGGATCGGCCTCACCCGGTTCGGCGTGAGCTACTGGGTCGCGCTGATCGCGGTGCCGCTCGTGGTGGGCGCGCTCGCGATCGGGGTGGAGCGGACGATGCTCCGGAGGCTGTACGGGCTCGACAACCTGTACGGCCTCCTCCTCACCTTCGGGCTCGCGCTCGTGGCCGAGGGCGTCTTCCAGAACGCCTACGGGATCTCGGGGAACTCGTATCCGGTCCCGGAGGCACTGCGCGGCGGCGTCCGGCTCTCGTTCATGTACCTGCCGCTCTACCGCGCCTGGGTCGTGCTCGTCTCCGTCGCGGTGTGCTTCGCGAGCTGGTTCGTCATCGAGCGGACCCGGCTCGGCGCGTACCTCCGCGCCGGCACCGAGAACCCGCACCTGCTCCAGGCGTTCGGCGTCAACGTCCCGCTCATGTTCACGATCACGTACGGCTACGGCGCGGCGCTCGCGGCGTTCGCCGGGGTGATGGCGGCGCCCATCTACCAGGTGACGCCCATGATGGGCTCCTCGATCGTGATCGTGGTCTTCGCGGTGGTGGTGATCGGCGGGATGGGCTCGATCGTCGGGTCGATCGTCACCGGGCTCGGCCTCGGCCTCGTGGAGGGGCTCACGAAGTTCTTCTGGCCACAGGCCGCGTCGGCGGTGGTCTTCCTCGTGATGGCGCTGGTGCTGCTCGTGCGGCCCGCCGGGCTGTTCGGGAGGGAGCGGTGAGCCGCGATCCCGCCGCGCCCCGCGCGGATCCGGCAGGCGGCGCGCGATCCGGGGCGACGCCCAGCGCCACTACGGAGCCGCTCTGGCGCCGCCGGATCTTCTGGGCGTACGCGCTCATGGTGGTGCTCGGCCTCGTCGCGCCGTACGTGGTCTACCCGGACTTCGCGATGAACGTGCTCTGCCTCGCGCTGTTCGCGAGCGCATTCAACCTGCTCCTCGGGTACGCGGGCCTGCTCTCGTTCGGGCACGCGGCGTTCCTCGGCGCCGCGGCGTACGCCGCCGGCGTCGTCACGCGCGACCTCGGGCTCCCGACGGAGGCCGGCCTGCTCGCCGGCACCGCCGTCGCGACGCTGATGGGCCTGGTCTTCGGCCTCCTCGCGATCCGCCGCTCCGGCATCTACTTCGCGATGATCACCCTCGGCTTCGCGCAGCTCGTGTACTTCCTCGCGGTGCAGCTGCCGTGGACGGGCGGGGAGGACGGCTTCCAGGGCATCCCGCGCGGGCGGCTCCTCGGCGTCGTCGACCTCGGCCACTCCTTCTCGATGTACTACTTCACCTACGCGGTGTTCCTCGGCGGCTTCTGGCTCATCCACCGGACCATCGACTCGCCGTTCGGCCACGTGCTCCGCGCGATCCGCGAGAACGAGCCGCGGGCGGTGTCGCTCGGCTACGACGTCGCCCGCTTCAAGCTCCTCGCGTTCGTCCTCTCGGCCGCGCTCTCCGGGCTCGCGGGCTCGCTCCGCGCCATCGTGAACCAGTTCGCCGCGCTCCCGGACCTGCACTGGCACACCTCGGGATCGGTCGTCCTCATGACGCTCCTCGGCGGGCTCGGGACGGTGATGGGGCCGTCGGTCGGGGCGCTCCTCGTCGCCTCCCTCGAGTACAAGCTCGCGAGCTTCGGCTCCTGGGTGGCGGTCATCACCGGCGCGGTGTTCGTCGCCTCGGTGCTCGCGTTCCGGCGCGGCATCGTCGGCGAGGTGCGGGCGCTCGTGAAGCGGTCCTTCTAGAAGAGCCGGAGGAGGGAGCGACGGCATGGGACTGCTCACGGGACGCGCCGCGTTCGTGACGGGCGGCGGCGGCGGGATCGGGCTCCGGATCGCGGAGGTGCTCGCCCGCGAGGGCGCGCAGGTCGCGATCGCGGACAAGGACGGCGCGGCGGCCGAGCGAGCGGCGGCGGCGCTCGGCGACCGAGCGGTCGGCCTCGCCTGCGACGTGACCCGCGAGGCGGAGCTCACGGGTGCGCTCGACCGCGCGACGGCGGCGTTCGGGCGTCTCGACGTCCTCGTGAACAACGCGGGGCTGCAGCACGTCGCGCCCATCGAGGAGTTCCCGACGGAGCGGTTCGAGCTCCTGGTCAAGGTGATGCTGGTCGCGCCGTTCGTCGCGACGAAGCACGTGTTCCCGGCGATGAAGCGGCAGCGCTACGGCCGGATCCTGAACATGGCGTCGATCAACGGCCTCGTGGGCTTCGCCGGGAAGGCCGCCTACAACAGCGCGAAGCACGGGCTCATCGGGCTGACCAAGGTCGCCGCGCTCGAGGGCGCGCCGCACGGCATCACCGTGAACGCGCTCTGCCCCGGGTACGTGGACACGCCGCTCGTCCGCAACCAGCTCGGGGACCTGTCCCGCACGCGCGGCGTGCCGATCGAGCGGGTGCTCGAGGACGTCATCTATCCCCTCGTGCCGATGCGGCGGTTGCTGTCGGTCGACGAGATCGCGCAGTACGCGCTCTTCCTCGTCGGCGAGCAAGCCGGCGGGATCACTGGGCAGGCCGCCGTGATCGACGGCGGGTACACCGCGCAGTAGCTCCGCGCCGGCTCGCGCCCGACGTCAACCGCCGCGCGCGAGCGCTGCGCGGGCCTCCGCGCCAGTCATGGGACGATTGTAGATGGCCGTACCCGGCTGCTGTCGCTGCCCGCCCTCCCGGAGCGAGCCCGTGTCCACCGGGGCGAACCCGATCTGCTCGATGAGCGTCTCGACCACCCGCTTCGCGGCGGCGTCGTCCCCGGCGACGAAGATCGCGTGGCGCTCCTCGACGGGGAGGTCGCGCCGCCCGCGTGTCGCGAGGTGCTCGAAGTAGATGGTATTGAACGCCTTCACGAGACGGGCACCGGGGAGTCGTTTCGCGGTCTCCTCGCTCGACGTCGATGTGCCAAGGTCCTGGAGGCCACCCGTCGCCGTGTACGGGTTCATCGCGTCGATGACGACCTTCCCCGCGACGCGCGCCGGCGACGGGAGCGCCTCGGGCTTCCTCCAGGGCGTCGCGAGCAGGATCACCTCCCCGAAAGCCGCCGCGTCATCCACGGTGGCGGCGTGCGCCTTCGACCCGAGTGCGGCCGCGAGATCGCGCAGCGAGTCCGGGCCCCGTGAGTTGCTCACCGAGACCTCATGCCCAGCTTCGACGAAGAGCCGCGCCGCCGTGCCGCCGATGTGCCCCGCGCCGATGATCCCGATCTTCATGTCGTCTCCATCTAACCGCGGGAGACCCTGGCCAGCCACGCCGGTTCGGCGACCCTTCGCTCCCAGTGAGGGTGGCCCCAGCCGGCGAGGGGGCGTGCGAGCGACCGGCCGGCACCCCGGAGGAGCCGCGTGGATCGGGGGGAAGCTCGGATGCCCCCGACTACCCCGCGAGCTTCTCGCGGATCGCCGCCGCGTGCTCGAGCCGCGCCTCCACGCGCGCGACGAGGGTCCGGCGGCCGCGCTCGACGTCGCTCGCGGTGAATCCGAGCGCCCTCCCCACGACGAGATCGAGCTCTCGCTGCGCTGGCCGGGCGAGCATCGCCCGGAGATCGGTCGTGACCGGGTCGCGCGCGAGCGCCGCCCTCAGCGCGGTGAGCGGCGCCGCGACGGCGGCGAGCGCGGCGGGCCGGGGGAAGGGTGCCGCTGCCAGGACGCGGCAGTCCACGTCCGCGATCGCCTGCGCTCCGGTGAGCTGCCGTGCGCCCTCGTCGATCGCGAGCCGGACGGGCGTCGCGGAGAGCACGACCGCGAGCTGCCATGCGGGCACCGCGCCGGCCGGGAAGAGCGCGTGCCACTTCTTGTCCTCCCAGAGTCCCGCCTCGTTCAGGAACGCGAACGCGCGCGCGCCGAGCTTCGCGGGGTAGAGCACCGGCGCCGGTCCGCGGCCGGGCGCGAGGCGCCACCAGGGTGCGCGTCCCGCGCACGTCGGCCGGCGGTGGACCCCGAGCGCCTCGCCCATCGCGACGTACCGGATCGCCGTCGCGCTCTCGCGCGCCGGGCGGAACAGCACCCGGGCCGGCGCCGCGTCCTCGGGCGCGCGCGCCTCCTTGAGGCTCGCGAGCAGCGGGACGACGTCGGTCGGCCCGAGGGCGACGTCGCCGGCGAGGGCCGAGGCGAAGCGTCCGCCCCCCGTGGGCGCGAGGTGGAAGAACGCGTTGCATCCGCTCTTCGTCCCGAAGCGGACCGCGCAGACGTCCGCGACGGTGACCGCGCCGCGGGGTGCCGCCGCCGCCCGCGTGCTCCGCCGGATCCGCGGCCCGCCCGCGCCGCGGGCGAGCGCCGCCAGCTCCGCGTCCGCGAGGTCCGACAGCGGGGCCGACGCCTCCACCGCCGCCGCGTCGCGCGCCCCCTCGGCCCAGACCGCGAGCGCCGTGTCGACGGACGCGGCGAAGCTCCCGGCCGAACGGGATCGGAGCCGCAGGACGAAGCCGCCCCGGGCGCGCGCATCGGCGAGCACCGGCGCCGCGGACCGCGACACGTCGAGCGCGCGCGGCCAGACCAGCGCCGCGACCGGCGCGCGGCGGAGCGCGAGGGCCGCGAAGTGCGCCGAGAGGTCCGCCTGACGCGAGAGGCCGCTCGCGGCCGCTGCGGCGGCCTTCTCGTCCGGCGGGACCGCCTCGTGTCGCAGGAACGGCGGGTTCGCGAGCACGAGGTCGGCCGCCGGCCACTCCGTGCGAAGCGCGTCGGCGCAGACGATCGTCGCCTCCAACCCGAGGAGCGCGAGGCGGGTGCGGGCGGCGTCGGCAGCGAGCGGCGCGACGTCGATGCCGTCCACCCGGAGCCGCGCGCGTTGCGGCGACGCGAGTCGCCCCGCAGCGGCGAGGAGCGCGCCGCCGCCGCAGGCGGGGTCGAGCACCGCGATGCCGTCGAGGGCCCGTGCGAGGGCGGGGAGGCGTACGCCCGCGAGCAGCGCGGCGAGCGCCTCCGCCGCGGGCGGTCCGCCGCGGACGGACGCCGCGTGGGCGAGGCCGAACGCGGCGAGGATCCGGGCCTCCGCCGCGGGCGTGAACACGGCGCCGCGCGCGCCGGAGAGGGCGCGCGCGCAGATCGCCTCGAGCAGCGCGCCGTCGACCGCGTCCGCCGCGGGCGCGCGCTCGGACCCGCGACGGACGTGAGCGAGCGCCGGGCTCGCACCGCCCGCGAGCCAGCGCGCCGCCTCGGCGAGCTGCGCCGCCGGCGGGAGCGGGGCGAGCGCGGCGAGCGCGCGATCGAGCGGGTCGAGCCTGGTCACGGGCGCGGCGGCGGGCTCCCCGCGAGGGCGGCGGGCGCGAGCGGCACGTCCAGGATGGGCGCGCCGCGCGCCTCCGGTGCGTCGAAGTGCCACCACTCCGCGCGGTTCACGCGGAACCCCTCCGCCTCCATCGCGGCGCGAAGCAGGTCACGGTTCACGCGTGCGACGCTGGGGATCCCGGCCGCCGCGTCGGCGCGAGCGCGCGGCTCGAAAGCGTCGAACGCGGTCGGCAGCTCGGCCTCGCGGCCGTCCGCGGTGGAGAGTCCGACGTCGACGGCCGCCGCGCGGTTGTGGTTCGAGCCGTGGCGCGGATCCGCGACCCAGCCCCGACGCGGAACGAGTCGCCACATCTCCCGCTGGACGGCGAGCGGCCGGTAACAGTCGTACAGCCGGAGTCGAAGGTCGCGCGTGCGCAGGCGCTCCGCGGCGCGCGCGAGCCGCGCGGCGACGTCGGCCCGGACCAGGCAGCGCGCGTCCGGCGGATAGACCGCGCGGCCCAGGAAGTTCGCCGCCGTCGCGTACCGGAGATCGACGACCGCGTCCGGCACCAGCGCCGAGACGTCCACGAGCGCGGCGCCGCGCGCGGTCGGGGCGGCGGTGACGAGCAGTGGCAGGAGCGCGGCGAGCGCGGTCACGCGTCGATCATACGCGACCGGGATCCGCGAGGCGATCAGGCCCGCGCACCGGCCCGATGCTCGCGCTCGGCGGCGGCGCGGTCGAACCGCGCGCTCGGGAACAGCGCGAGCACGACGAGGAGCACGCCGCTCGCGATCTCGACCACGGCCGCGGAACGATCGCTGGTCGACCGCGCGCTCCACACGAGCCACAGCGCAGGCAGGGCGAGCGCGAACCGCGCCGGCGGCCACTCGAGCGCGGCGAGCGTCGCGATGCACACGAGGAGCCCGACCGCGACGTGGTGGAGGATCGGCTCCACGGCGCCGTAGCCGAGCACCAGCGGGGCGAGGACGAGCCCCAGCCCGACCGCGAAGCTCCCCCAGCGCGCGTACATGCACCTCCAAACCTAGTCGGGGTTTCGGAGGCCGCAAGGGGAGGGCTCGCGCTGGCCCCTGGCCGGGTGGTGCCCGCGAGAGCGATCGCTCGGCCTGCCTGGCCGGACGCGATCCGGGCGAGCGAGCGGGCGCAGCAGCCGGGACGGAAACTGGCGGAGTCAGACGCCCCGGCTAGGATGCGAGCGCTCTCGAGGAACTGCGAGAGGATGGCGTGCATGCCGCGACGCCGATCCGAGCGGTCGCACCGCACGACGGAATCAGAGATGACCTACGCCGACGAACGCGTCGCCGCAGAGATGGGGCGAGTCTTGCTCGCGCTATACCGCGCCGGGATGCAGGTTCGGGTATGGCCGGACGCGCTGAACGGGCGGGCGGGCGCCCGGATCGTTGCGGGACCCTCGGCGAAGAAGCGCCGGACGGCTCTCAAGTCCGTGACGGGCTCGGGAGATTCCCCCCTGCAGGCGATCTACGCGGCGGTCGAGCGGATGAACGAGCGCGCGGGCGCCATCGTGGTGCCGCTGGACTAGGCCGCCCTCGCTGCCCGGATCCAGGCCCTGCCGGGTCGCGATCCAGTCACTCAGGACTGGCCGAACAGCCCGTCCAGCTTCCGCTCGATGTCCTCCTGCACCTTCTGGCGCATCGAGCCGGGCACGAGCATCGGGAACTTGAGGTCGATGGTGACCTGCTCGTCCTTCACCGCGTAGGCGCCGCTGACGCCCATCTTCGAGACCTTCCCGGTCTTCGCGTCGAGATCCTTCTCGTAGTCGAGCGACATCTTCTGGGCGATGCGCTCCATGACCTCGTCGACCTTCTCGTAGATCTCGGCGGCCTTCTTCCCGGGATACTTCCTCGTGATCTGCGGCATCCGATGTGCGCTCCTGGTTCAGGGCTGCTTCGCGTAGAGAGTTGGATCGGGCACCCCCGCCTCGGCAAATCCCTTTCGGCGCAGCCGGCACGCATCGCACCGGCCGCACGCGCGTCCGCGGACGGGGTCGTAGCAGGACATCGTCATCCGGTAGGGGACCCCCAGCGCCGAGCCGAGCCGGATGATCCCCGCCTTCGAGAGCTTCAGGAGAGGGGCGCGGATCCGCAGCGGCCGCCCCTCGACGCCCGCCTTCGTCGCGACCTTCGCGAGCTTCTCGAACGCGCGCAGGAACGCCGGCCGGCAATCCGGGTACCCGGAGTAGTCGATCGCGTTCACGCCGACGAAGACGTCCTCGGCGCCGATGGTCTCCGCGTGCGCGAGCGAGAGGGCGAGCATCACGGTGTTCCGCGCCGGCACGTAGGTCACCGGGATGTCGCGGGACATGCGCTTCTCGCTCCGGTCCTTCGGGACGGCGATCCGCGCATCGGTCAGGGCCGAGCCGCCGAAGGCGGAGAGATCCACCTTCACGACGCGGTGGGCGGCCGCCCCGAGCGCGGCCGCGACGCGCCGCGCGCGGGCGAGCTCGTGCCGGTGCCGCTGGCCGTAGTCGACCGACAGACAGTGCGCCTCGAAGCCCTCCGCGCGCGCGACCGCGAGGCAGGTCGTCGAGTCGAGCCCGCCCGACAGGAGCACCACCGCGCGCTTCACCCTGGCCATCCGTCGTCCTCCGTCTACGGCGCCAGCGCGCCGGTCACGTCGTACCGCGCGTCGCAGGGGAGCGGGCACGCCCCGCAATCGCCCTCGTGTCGCGACATCCGCTCGATGTAGGTCCCGGCGAAGCCCGTCGCCACGCCGCCGCCGTCGCGGAGCACGGTCCCGCGGAGGATCACCGTCAGCTCCGCCGAGCAGGTCGGGCCGCAGCCGCCGAGCACCGCGCCTCGCGTCGTCGCCTCGACGTCCACGGCGTCGCCCGAGCGCTGCCCGAACAGCGTCGCCGCGAGGGGCCGCCCGGAGCAGAAGGCGGCGCCGGACGTCTCGGAATCCGACGAGAGCGTCCCGAAGAAGCTGATGGGCGCGTCTCCGTAGCCGGTCTCGGCGGGACAGGCCGGGATGGCGGGAGCCTCGGGGTCCGGCGCCAGGTTGCGGGTCCCCGAGAGCGCGAACGCGCCGATCGTCTCGCCGGGACACGCGTCCGAGCGCGAGCTGCCGCACCCGGCGCCGAGCAGGGCGGCGAGCGCGGCGAGCGCGATGACGGGGGCGGGGTGGCGGCGCATCGAGGGGCGTCAGCCTAGCACCGCGAGCCGCAGCTCGAGGAACGGATCCGAGAGCGCGAACAGCGCGACGTCGCGGAGGTCGGGGAGGGCGAGCGCCTGCGCCGGCTCGAGCGCCCCCGCCTCGACCCGCCGGTCGAGCCGCGACAGCGCCCGGAGCGCCTCCCCCGGATCTCCGGCGTACAGCAGCGCGACCCGGTTCGCCGTCCGGCGCAGGGAGGCGGCGAGCGCGCGCGGGTCCACCGACGCGAGCTCCGCGGCCGCGGCCGCGCCGAGGCGGCTCGCGTCCTCGCGGATCGCCGTCGGGACCTTCGCCTCGAGCGCCGCGACGAAGGCGCCCGCCCGCTGCGCCGGGAGCCCGAACGAAGGCGGCGCGCCTCCCGCGAAGCGGCAGGCGAGCTCGAGCAGGATCCCGACGTCGCGCGGCGCGAACTTCCCGATCAGCGCCCAGCCGTGCTCGACGAGGTCGAGGGTGCGCGCCGCCACGAACGGGAGGGCGGCGGCGGGAAGCGCCGCGACGCCCTCCGAGAGGACGGCCGCCGCCGGCTGCGTGTTCTCCACGGCGATCTCGACGCCGGGCCGGCCGGTCAGGAACACGGCGTGCGGCCGCGTGCCGAGCGCGGTGGCCGCGTCCTCGAGCGCCGCCCGGAGCGCCGGTGCGCGCGGCGCGACGAGGCGGTCGGCCGCGGACGCGCCGCGGCGGGCGAGGTCGGCGGGGAAGAGCGGCTCGAGCCACGGCGCGAGCAAGGTGAGGAGCCGCGCCACGGCGCCGGTCGCGCCGGGTGCAGCGACCCGGTCGCGCAGCTCGGGCGGGATCCGGAGCGCGAGGCGCGCCGGCGCCGGCGGCGCGTGCGGAGGACCGGCGAACGCGGCGAGCGACGCCGCGAGGCGCGCCCGCTCGGCGAGGCGCGCCACGTCGGACGCCGCGGCGGCGCGCGCGACGGCCTCGCACGACGACGCGACGGCCGCGAGCGCGGCGCCGTCCGACGGGTCCTGCCGGGCGAGGTCGAGCCACGCCTCGAGCGCCCGCGGCGCGGTCTCCGGCCGCTCGCCCCACGCGGTGACGAGCGCCCGTCGCGCGTCGGGATCGTCGGGCACGAGCGCGAGCGCCTTCTCGAGCATGACGACCGCCTGCTCGGTCCGCCCGAGCTTCACCGTGAGGACCTCGGCGAAGTGCCGGAACCGGGCGGCGGCGGCGAGCGGATCGTAGGCTGCGATCGCGTCGGCGCAGACCTCGCCGAGCTGCACGTACTCGTCGAAGCGCCCGAGCTTCTCGGCGATGCGGGACAGGTCGCGCGCGATGGTGAGGTCCGACGGCTCGCGCGCGAGGGCTCGGGACAGCCACCGGCGCGCATCCTCCCACTCGCCGGCGCGCATGTGCGTCCGGCCGAGGGCGGCGGCGTCGACGCCGGGCTCTGGAGGCGACGCCTCCGAGGTCGCGGGAGCGCTCTCGAGCTCGACCGGCGGGAGCGACTGCGCAGCGGGCTCGGCGGCGTCGGCCAGGACGGGCGCCTCGCCCGCTGCGGGGCCCGCTTCCTCGAGGGAGAGAGGCGGAGGGAGGACGTCGGGCGGGCCGAGGTCGGTCGCGCTCGCCGTCGCGTCGCCCGTCCCGTCCTCGCCTCGGCTCGCGTTCGCGTCGTCGCCGGGCGTCGCGGTTCCCCCCGTCTCGCCCGCGGGCTGCTGCTCGAAGGCCCCGTCGTGTGCCGCGGGTTCCGCGAATCCCGGCCGGACGAGCCGTGCCCGGAGCGCATCGGCGCGGGCGACTCGCGCGGCGTCGCCCTCGGCGAGCCCGAGGAGCCACGACCAGGTGAGGTCGCGCTCGGGATCCGCGTCGAGCGCGTCGAGGAGCGCGTCCGCGGCGCCGCCGCGGTCTCCGCTGCGCTCGAGGTGGCCGGCGAGCCGCTCGTACAGCTCGGCGCGCTCGAAGCCGCTCGCGGCCTCGGCCTGACCGCGGAGCACGTCCGCGACGAGGTCCGCGCCCGGCGTCGAGTCCGCGTCCTCGTCGTCGGTCCCGGCCACGGCGCCCGGCGCGACGGCCCCCGGTGCCGCGGTGCCGAGGAGGGCTGCCTCGAGCGCCTCCGCGTCCTCGACGACGCGGCGGGCCTCGGGCGCGTCGCTCTCTCGCGCGCGGGCGCGCGCGTGGTCGAGCGCGATGGCGGCGCCGACGTCGTCCCCGAGCCGCTCGTGCAGGACCCGCGCGCGGAGGAGATGGATCGCGGCGGCGTCGGCCGGGTCGGTGGCGCGCTCCGCCTCCGCGAGGAGCGCCGCTGCGGTCGCGGTCCACCCGCCCTCGCGCTGGTCCAGGTCGGCGAGGGCTTCCGCCGAGGGCGCGTGAGCGGGATCCAGCTCGAGAGCGGCGAGGAACGCGTCGCGGGCGGCCTCGGGCCGGCCGTGCTCGGCGAGCAGGGCCCCGCGGGCGTGGAGGAGATCGCGCCGGCCCGCGTCGTCGCCGGCGGCCCCGAGCGCCTGCTCGCGCGCGGAAGAGAGGTCGACCCAGGTCTCGACCGCGCCGCGGGCGATGGCGAGCCCGGCCGCCTGCTCGAATGCCTCGAGGTCGCGCGGCTCGCCTCGCAGCACCGCGGTCCAGACCGCCTCCGCGTCGGCGGGCCGCCCGCCCCCCTCGAGCGCCCGGGCGAGCTTCCGCGCGTGAGCGGCCCGGTCCTCCGGCGCGAGCTCGTCGGCGTGGATGGCCTCGAGGTGCTGCGCGGCAAGCTCCGCATCGCCTGCCGCGAGCGCCTCCTCCGCGAGGACGGCGCGCGCCGGCACGCAGCCGGGGCGCGCGTGCACCGCGACGCGGTACGCGCGGGCGGCGTCCCCGTGCCGGCCGGCGGCATCGAAGAGGCGCGCGGCCTCGAGCGCGGCGCGAGCCGCCTCGTCCCCGGAGGTCCGGATCGAGACGGCGAGGTGGGCGCGGGCCGCCGCCGCCGCGTCTCCGGCGGCGGACTCGAGCCGCGCCCGCGTCCGCCACGGCTCGGCGGCGTCCGGATCCGCGTCGCAGGCGAGCTCGAGGACGGCGCGGAGCTCGTCCGGGTCGGCGCCGGCCCGCTCGAGCGCGTCGGCCGCCTCGACGAGCGCGTCGGCGCGGGCGGAGAGGTCGTCGGTGGAGAAGGCGCGCTCGGCGGCCGCGCGGGCGAGCTCGCGGAGTGCGTAGGGCGTGAGCGGGGCGGCCGTTTGCTCGAGCTCCGTCGGGCTCGTCCCCGTGCCCGTGCCCGTCAACGTGCCCGGCCACTCCGTGCCCGTGCCCCGCGTCCCGTGGCCCGTGGACCCTGGCCCGCTTCCCGGGCTTGTCGCGGTGGCGATCGCGGCGTCGTCCGACTCCGCGCCCCATTCCCGGTCCGCAGGCGGCCGGCGGCCCCCCTCACCCCGGCCCTCTCCCCCCGCTGGCGCGGGGGGAGAGGGAGGTTCCGCTTGGACCACGCCGCTCGTGTCCGCAATGCCCGTCGCGCCGACAATCCCGGTCGCGTCCGCAATCCCGGCCGTATCCGCAAGCCCGGTCGCGTCCACAGCCCCGGTCCCGTCCGCAAACCGGGTCGCGTCCGCAAACCCGGTCCCGTCGGCAACCCCGGTCGCGTCCGCAAACCCGGTCCCGTCGGCAACCCCGGTCGCGTCCGCAAACCCGGTCCCGTCGGCAAACCCGGTCCCGTCCGCAAACCCGGTCCCGTCCGCAAACCCGGTCCCGTCCGCAAACCCGGTCGCGTCCGCAAGTCCGCTCGCGTCCGCAAACCCGGTCCCGTCCGCAAACCCGGTCCCGTCCGCAAACCCGGTCCCGTCCGCAGCCCCGGTCCCGTCCGCAAACCCCGTCCCGTCCGCAGCCCCGGTCCCGTCCGCAAACCCCGTCCCGTCGGCAAACCCGCTCGCGTCCGCAATCCCGGTCGCACCGATCCCGGCCGCATCTGCAGTCCCGCTCGCGCCGACAAGCCCGGTCCCGTCCACGGTCCCGTCCGCGGCCCCGTCCGCAAGTCCGCTCGCGTCCGCAATCCCGGTCGCATCCGCAATCCGAGTCGCGTCCGCGGCCCCGGTCGCATCCGCAATCTCGCTCGCGCCCGCGGTCCCGCTCGCAAGCGCAGTCGCGCTCGTATCCAGAGCCCTGCTCGCGCCCGCGCCCGCGGTCCCGCTCACAAGCGCAGCCGCGCTCGTATCCAGAGTCCCGCTCGCGCTCGCGTTCGCGATCCAGCTCGCCGTCGCAGTGCCGCTCGCGCCCTCGGTTCCGCTGGCGGCCGCGCTCGCGCTCTCCGCCTCGTTCGTGCTCTCCCCCTCGCTCGCTGCAGCGACCGCCGCAGCGATGCCGCTCTCCGCCGCCCCCTCGCCCCCCGCGACCGCCTCGCGCGCGAGAGGCGCGCGCGGGTCTTCCGGCGCCAGCGCGAGCGCCCGGTCCAGGTGCACGACCGCGGCGACGTTGCCCGCGCGCCACGCGGCGAGCCCGGCGCGGTAGCGGCTCGGGGCCTCGCACGCCGCCGGCACCGCGCCAGCGATCGCAGCCATCGTGAGGATCCGCGCGTCGACCTCGGCGGCCTCCCAGTCGCGCCCCGCGTCGGCGAGGCACCCGGCCAGCGCCGCGAGCGCCGACGGGTCGTGGGGCGCGAGCTCGACGCAGACGCGGTAGGCCTCGATCGCGCGATCCGGCTCCCCGAACGCGACGAGCGCGTCGGCGCGGGCACGATGGCAGCGCACCGCCTCGGCCGGGACCGCGCCCGCGCGCGCCGCGAGCACGGCGTCGAGCCGCTCCGGGTCGGCCGCGCCGTCGCCGAGCGCGGCCACGAAGGCGGCGTCGTCGGCGGGGCAGCCGTCGAACGCGTCGCGGAGGGCGGCGCGCGCGCCGGCGTCGTCGCCGGCGGCGAGGAACGCCGTGGCGGCGTCGCGGAGCAGGGTCGCGCGCTCCCCGCCCGCCGCGCGCTCCGCTCGCGAGAGCAGCAGCGCGGCGCGCTCGGAGTGCCGGTCCGCCAGCGCGTCCGCGAGCGCCCGCGCCGTGGTCTCGTCGGAGGGATCGGCGCGGACGAGGGCGGCGAGGTGGGGGATGGCGTCCTCGGCGCGCCCGAGCCGGAGGAGCAGGTCCGCGGCGGCGCGATCGAGGACGAGATCGCCGGGCCGGTCCGCGGCTGCCGCGATCCGGGCCTCCGCCGCCATGGCGAGGTCCCCCGCGTCGCCGGAGCCCTCGAGCACCCTCGCCGCCTCGGTCCGCAGCGGGGCACGAGCCGCGGGGTCGGCGAGGCGCGCGGCGCGCGCGAGGAGGAGACGCGCGCGCTCGACCGCCCGGCCCTCGGCGGCGAGCCGCGCGAGGAGCCGCGCCTCGGCGCCGGCGTGGCCCGGGGCGTCCGCGAGCGCCGCCCGGAGCGCCTGCTCGGCCTTGGCGGGCGCACCGGCGGCGTCGCGCGCGTCGGCGAGCGCGACCAGCGCATCGGCCCGGTCCGCGCCTGGCGCGGCGCGCTCGACGCGCTCCTCGAGCAGGCTCGCGAGGAGCGGCGCGCCGGCCGCGCCCTGGGCGCGCGCGACCTCCTCGAGGAGCCGCGAGGCCTCGACGCCGGACGGATCCGTCGCCGCGGCGCGGCTCAGCGCCTCGGCGGCGCCCTCGAGATCGCCGGCGCGGAGGAGCAGCGTCCCTGCCGCGCGGGCATAGGCCGCCGCGGCGGCGAAGTCGCCGTCCGCGGCGGCGAGGGCGTCGACCTGCAGCAGCAGGCGGGCCGCCTCGACGGGCGCGGTCTCCCGCGCGCGCGCAGCGGCGTCCGCGTACAGCGCGCGGGCGGCGGCGCGGTCTCCGGCGTCCTGCGCGAGCGCCGCGGCCTCGGCGAGCGCCTCGACGACGGCGGGGCCGCGCGGGCCGTCGAGCGCCTCGAGCGCTGCGGCGCGATCGCGGGCGAGCGCCGCGAGCCGGCGCGGGTCGCCCTCCGCGGCGGCGCGGGCGCGCCCGAAGAGCTCCTCCCCGAGCGCCCGGTCCCGGAGCGCGCCCATCGCCTCCGCCGCGGCGGCGCCGAGCGCGCCGGCGCGCGCGGTCGCGGAGCGTGACGCCTCCACCGCGGCGGCGAGGGCCTCGACGGCCATGCGCCGGTCCGGCTCGAGCGCGAAGCGGGCCCGCGCGGCGTCGAGGTCCTGCGGGCGCCGGGAGAGGACCTCGTCGAGGGCGGCCCGCGCGAGGTCGTGCTCGCCCGCGTCGGCGGCGAGCTCGGCGAGCTGCCGGGCGACGGCGAGCGCGTCCTCCGGGGCGAGCGCGTCGAGGCCAGCCTCGAGGAGCCGCCGGTGCAGCACGAGCGCCTCGGCGCACGAGCCGCCGAGGTAGAGGAGGCGCGCGAGGAGCGGTCCCGCGAACGCGAGCTCGTCCTGCGTCCGGACGTAGGCGCGCCGGGCGCAGCGGAGGGCCGTCGCGGGATCGCCGGCCTCGAGGGCGAGCGCGGCGGCGGTCCGCAGGGCCCGGGCGGCGGCGCGGACGTCGGGCGCGCGCGTCGCGAACGCCTCGAGCGGCGCGGCGGCGGCGCCGAGCGCCGGGTGCGCCCGGCGGAGCGCCGCGTGCGCGTCGGCGAGGGCGCGATCCGGGGGGAGCGCCGCGAGCGCGGCGGCGTAGGCGCGGTCGGCGCCCGGCACGTCCCCGAGCGCCGCGAGGAGCCGCGCCCGGGCGAGGCGGTGCCGCCCGGCGTCCCCCGGCACGAGCGTCGCGAGCTCTTCCAGGCGCTCCGCGACGGCGGCGAGGTCGCCGATGGCCTCGGCGGCCGCCCGGGCCGCCTCGACCGCAGCGGGATCGCGGGGCGCGAGGGCGCGCGCCTCCTCGGCGCTCGCCCGCGCCGCGGCCGCGTCCCCGGCGGCGAGGGCGAGGGCGGCGTGCCGGAGCAGCGCCGCGGGTCGCTCCCCGGTGGGGAGGAGCGGGACCAGCTCGGGGAGGAGCTCGCGCTCGGCCGCGCCGTCGGCGCGGGCGCGGGCACGGGCGACGAGGGCCGCGACGACGGCCCGGGCGTCCTCCTTCCCCGTCCCGAGCGCGCGCGCCTCCCGGAGCGCCTCCTCGGCGCCGGGCAGCTCCGCCGCGTGCGCGGCGAGGGCGGCCGCGGCGAGCCGCTCGGGTCCGTCGGGCTCCTCCCACTGGACCGCGCGCCGCGCGCGCTCGAGGAGCGCCGTCGCGGCCTCCGTCCCGGCGCCCGCGCGCGCGGCGAGCTCGGCGCGGAGCTCGAGCGCGTCGTCCGCCTCGGGCGCGCGCGCCGCCGCGGCGCGGAGCGCGCCGAGCGCACCCTCGAGGTCGCCGGCCCCGGCGAGGAGCTTCGCCCGCTCCGCGAGCGCCGTCGCGGCGTCGCCGTCCGGGATCGCGGAGTCCGCCGCGAGGCGGCCGAGGAGCTCGGCGCGCTCGGGGGCGGCGACCGCCGCGCACCGCGGCGGCGCGAGGAGCGCGCGGGTCGCGGCGAGCGCCGTCCCGGGATCCGCGAGCGCGGCGCGCGCGAGGCCGGCGGCGGGCTCGACGTCCCCGCGCGCGGCGAGGAGGTCGGAGAGCTCGAGCCGGAGCGCGCCCGCAAGCTCGCCGGGCGCGCGCGTGATCAGCCGCGCGAGCACGCCCGCGAGCGCGGCCGCGTCGCCCGCGCGGCGGTGGAGCGCCGCGAGCCGGTCGAGCGCCGCGAGGTCGTCCGGCGCCGCCTCGCAGTAGGCGGAGAGGTGCGCCCGCGCGCGTGCGCCGTCGCCGAGCGCGGCGGCGGCGCCGGCCGCGAGCGCGAGCAGCGCGGGGCGCTCCGCGGGATCGAGCGCGTCGCCCGAGAGGGCCGCCTCGGCGTCCGCGAGCGCGGCGCCCGGGTCACGCGCGGCATCGCGTCTGGCGCGACGGGCGCGCGCGGGCGCGAACGCGGGATCGCAGGCGACGGCCGCGTCGAGGCCGGCGGCGCCGGGATCGAGCGCATCGGCGCGGAGCGCGAGGACGGCGCCCGCGCGGCCGCCCCGGTGCCGCGCGAGCCGGACGAGCGCGAGCGCGGCCCCTGCCGCGTCGCCGCCCGAGAGCCGCAGGTCCGCGAGGCGCTCCAGGGCATCGGCGGCGGTCGCGGGATCGCCGGCGGCGCAGTCGTACGCGGCGAGCGCGCCGTCGAGATCGCCGTCGGCCTCGAGGAGCCGTCCGGCGTCGAGGTGGCGCCCGACCCGGGCGAGCAGCGCCGGCCGCGCGGGATCGCCGGCGGGCGTCTGCGCGAGCACCTCCGCGAGCAGCGCGGCGGCGCCCGGGGCGCCGCCTGCCTGCGCACGCTCCGCGTGCTCGCAGGCGGCGCCGGGCTCGCCCGTCGCGAGGGCGGCGCGGCCGGCGCGGAGCTCGAGCGCCGCGGCGTCGGGCGCCCCCGCGGCGAGGAGCGCGCGCAGCGCGCCGAGGGCGAGGCGGGCCTCGCCGGCCTCCTCCGCGAGATCGGCCTGCGCCCGGAGCGCGGCGGCGTCGCCCGGAGCGGCGGCGCGGGCGGCCGCGAGCGCGGCGAGCGCGGCGGCGGGATCGGACGCCGCGACGAGCCGGGCCCGCTCGAGCCAGGCGGCTGCGGCCCCGGAGGCGTCGCCGGCGGTGCCCGCCGCCTCGGCGGCGTCGGCGAGCACGGCGGCGAGCCGCGCGCCGTCGCCGGCGCGGCGCGCGAGGTGGACCTCGGCCGCGAGCCGGTCCGGGCTCGGTGCGGCCTCCCGCGCCGCTCGCGCCGCGGCGAGCGCCGCGGGGAGATCGCCGGCCCGCGCGGCGGCGACGGCGAGCCGGTCGTGGAGCACGGCGACGTCCCCGGCGTCCGTCGCGAGCGCCGCGAGGCGCGCGAGCGCGTCGCGCTCGGCGAGCACGTCGCCGCGATCACCGGCGAGCCGGGCGAGGCCGGCGAGGGCGGGGCGGCACGCCGGGTCGTGGGCGAGCGCGGCGGTGAAGCGCTGGACCGCCTCGGCGGGAGCGCCCGCCGCGAGAAGTGCCTCGCCCGCCTCGGCGAGGAGCGCGGCGCGCTCGCCCGGCGACGCGGCGAGCGGCGCGAGGCGGTCGAGGGCGGCGGCGAGCGGCGCGGGGCGCGCGAGGCCGCGGAGGAGCCCGGCGAGGCGCGCGAGCAGCGCCGCGTCCGGCGAGAGCGCCGTCGCCGCCTCGAGGTGCGCCGCGGCCGCGGCGGGATCCGCGAGCCTTCGCTCCGCCACGTCCGCGAGCGCGACCCGCGTCCGGACCGCGAGCGCCGGCCCGCCGGGCGCGCGGAGGTCGAGGGACGCGAGCACCGCCGCGTGGTGGTCCGACGCCTCGGCCCACTGGCCGACGGCCTCCGCCGCGCGCGCCGCGCGGGCGTGGACGTCGGCGGACGGCGCGAGCTCCGCCGCCTCGCGGTACCGGAGCAGGGCGTTCTCGGGGTTCCCGAGCGGCCCCTCCCAGAGCGCGCCCGCCTCGACCGCGGCGGCCGCGGCGGGGCCCCGCTCCTCGCGCGCCGCGTGCACGGCGCGGAGCCGGTCGAGCGCGCGCACCGCCCGGAGCGCCTCGCCCGCGGCCGCGCACGCTCGGGCGAGGGCCGCGAGCGCGGCGGGGTCCTCCGGCGCGAGGCGCAGCGCCTGGTCCAGGTGGAGGCGCGCGGCGGCCGGGTCCGACGCGAGGAGCAGCTCGCCCAGCTCGGCGTGGGCGCGGGCCTTCCCGGCGTCGTCGGGATCGTAGGCGACGAGCCGGCGGTCGGCGCGCAGGAGCGCCTCGCGATCTCCGCCCGCCGCGGCGAGATCGCGGAGCGCCCGCAGCGCCGGCACGTGATCGCGCCGGACCGCGAGCGCGACGTCCACCGCGCGCAGCGCGTCCTCGCGGCCGGCGCCGGGCAGCGCGAGCGCGGCGTCGGCGGCGGCGAGCGCCGCGAAGGGTTCCCCGCGCTCCGAGGCGCCCGCGGCGAGCTCCGACAGCGCCCGCGCCGCGCGGCCGGTCTCCCCGCGGCTGAGCCGGACGTGTGCCTCGGCGAGGAGCGCGGGCGCGAACCCCGGCCGCCGCCCGAGCCAGTCGGCGGCGAGGTCGAGGGCCTCCTCGTGGAACGCCTCGTCGAGCACGAGCAGCGAGAGCAGCCGCTCGGCGGCGAACGGGTGGACCGCGGCGGCCGTGCCCGCCGCGAGGAGCGTCTCCCGCGCGGCGGCGGGGTCGCCGCGCGCGATGGCCTCCTCGGCGACGGCGAAGGCGCGCGCGCCCTCGTCGGCGGCGAGGAGCTCGGGGTCGACGGACAGCGCGGCGGGCGCGGCGCCGCTCCCGTCCCAGGCCAGCGCGGCGACGCCACCGGCGAGCTCGGCGCGGGCGAGCCGGACGCCGCCGACGCGCGGGAGCTTCCAGCCCCGGGGCGCGAGGACGCGACGGAGCAGCGCCGAGAGCGGATCCTCCGGCAGCCCGGCGTCTCCGAGCCCGGCGAGGGCGCGGAGCGCGAGGTGAGGGAGCTCCGCGGACGCGAGCGGCGCCGGCCCGTACAGGCGCGGCGCGAAGAAGGCCAGGCGGACGCCGCGATCGCCGGCGGCGAGCAGGCCCGCCTTGAGCGTGAAGACCGGTCCGGCCGCGATCCGTCCGGCGAGCTCGGCGAACCCGTCCCGGAACGCGATCCGGACGTCGGCCAGCCCGAGCGCGGCGAGCGGCGCGGCGGCGACCGCGGCCTCGGCGAGCGCCGGCGCGGCGCTCACCCGGAGCTCCACGAGGTCGGACAGGCGGTGGCGGAACTGCGCGGCGCCCTGGCCGACGTCGAACGGGAACCGGACGTCGGGGATCTGCAGGGTGAGGACGTCGACGGCGAGCCCGGGGGCGATGGGGCGGGCGGCGAGCCGGACGGCGGCGCCCCCGCGCTCGAGCCGGAGCTCGAACCCCGTCCCGCTCCTCCCGGGGTCGCCGGCGGAGGCGGTCTTGTTCACCTCCGCCATTCGAGGGCGAATTCTACCGGACGGTCGAGGGGTTCGCGAATCGCCGCGCGCCGGTTTCGCGCGCGCCGATCCGGGTGGGAGGCGGGCCTACTCGTGAGAGAGCCCCGGCCGCCTCATCGGGCGAGCCGGGGCTCTCGAGCCTGCCCTGGACGTCGCTAGCGCGTCACGGTGGTCTGCGCTGCCTGCGGCGGCGTCTTCCGGCCGTCCTGCGCGACCTCCGGCTGCGGCGGCGTCTTCCGCCCGTCCTGCGCGACCTCCGCCGGCGGGCGCCGGTACACGACGATGCTCCGCCGCGTCTGGAAGTCCTCGTCCTCTCGCGCGAACACCGTCACGACGTTGTTCCCCGGCTGGAGCGGGACGTCCGTCGTGAACTCCATGCGCGGGGTCGTCGCGTTCTCCTGCTGGACCTTGAAGAAGACCTTCTGGTCGTTCACGAACACGAAGACGTCCCGGAGCTTGGTGCCGGGATCGGCGCTCGCGGGCACCGTGGCGGTGCCGGAGAGCTTGATGCTCTCGCCGTCCACCACCGGCGCGCCCTTCACCGGGTCGGGCAGGAGCGCGATGCGCGGCGGCTCGCGCTGCCAGACCTCGGCGATCGTGCCGGAGCGCGCGCCGGTCGCCGGCTTCACGTCGGCGTCCGCGGCGAAGGCGAAGCGGCCCTTGTGCCACTCGACCCGGTAGAACTCGCCGAGCTTGGCGTCGACGGGCAGCACGGCCCCCTTGCGCGCGACGGCGATCACCGGCGACGACGGGCTCGCGCCGGTGCGCAGGACCGCCTCGGTCGCCTCGACGCGGACCGCGCCCTGCGCCGCGGCCTTCACGGGCTCGTCCTTCGCGACGGGCAGGTCGAGCTTCTCCTGCACGAACTCGTCCGTCTTCTCGTCGAAGATCGCCACCCGCACCGGCAGGGTGTCGCTCTTCGAGCCGCGCTTCAGCTCGACCTCCATCGTGGCGGACTTCACCTCGCCCGGCTTCAGCGCGCCGATCACGTCGCGGCCCTTCTTGATGAAGAGCTTCTCGTCGCCGAGGTTCTTGAGCGAGACGAACGTCTTCTCGCTCGCGGCGCCGGTGCCGGCGTTCTTCACGTCCACCCGGAGGCGGAACGTCTCGCCGCGCTGCGGGAGGCCGTCGCCGTTCCCGCCCTGCTGGTCCTCGAGCTGGACCGAGAACGCGAACACGGGCTTCGGGATCTCCGTCACGGCGACCGCGCTCGTCACGTCCGGCGGTGCCTTCCCGTTCTCGTCGGCGAAGTGGAAGACCACCTCGTCGCGACGCGTGTCCATGCCCTTCGGCAGCTTCACGGGCACCGTCCAGGTCCGCCGCTCGCCGGGACGGACCGTGCCGAACACGAACTCGCGGCGGTCGAGGAGCAGGTTCTTCTCGGCGGTGGTCCAGGCGCGCAGGCGGCGGAACGGGCCGTCGCCCCGGTTCTCCACCGTGACCGTCCACGGCATCGTCTCGCCGGCGCGGATCTCCTTGCCGGGCGGGGGCGTCACGGTCACGACGGCGCGCGGCGCGCCGTTCGCGGGGCCCTCGGCCCAGTCGACGCCGAACTCCTTGAGGCGCTTCTCGGCGCGCTGCTCCTCCTCCTCCTTGCGCTCGTTCACGAAGCCCTTCGCGGCCTCGAGGAGCTTCGAGCGCTTCGCGAGGGGCGCGCGGCGCAGGAGGTCGCGGGCGAACTTCACCTGGTAGTCGGCGACGAACTCGTCGGGGTTGGCGTCGCTCTCCTCGTCCTCCACCTGCTCCGGCGTGAGCTGGTCGTCGTCGCCGTGCGGCGAGGCGGCGGCCGCGGCGTCCTTCTTGAGCTGCTTCGCCACCGCGTCGTCCTTCTCGTCGAGGAGGTAGCGAAGCTCGTACGGCGAGGGCGGCGGCTTCGGGCGGGCCTTCTCCGCCGGCTCGGACGCGTCGACCTTCCCGCTCGGCCCGGCCGCCGTGTGGTTCACGAAGTGGCGGTCGAGATCGGCCTCGCCCATCGACCGCGGCGGCGCGAACAGGTTCACCTGCTCCTTCAGGATCCGGCCCGGGAAGAGCGCGACGTCCGGCGTGATGCCGACCTCCTGGATCGAGACGTCACCGGGCGTGAGGTACTGCGCGATGGTGAGCTTGAGCGCGGCCTCCTCGGAGGGCTTCGCCGGATCCGAGAAGTCGTACAGGACCTGGACCGAGCCCTTGCCGAACGTCTGGCGGCCCACGATGAGGGCGCGATCGTTGTTCTTGAGGGCGCCGGCGACGATCTCGCTCGCCGAGGCCGAGGACCCGTTCACGAGCACCACGAGCGGCAGGCTCGTCATGTCGGAGGGATCGGCGGTCGCCTCCTTCACCTCGTGGATCTGCTGCTTGTCGCCCTCGCCGACCGTCTTCACGATCACGCCCTCGGAGAGGAACAGATCGGAGACCTGGATCGCCTGGTCGAGGAGGCCGCCCGGGTTCCCGCGGAGGTCGAGGACGAGGCCCTCGAGCTTGCCGCCGGCCTGCGCCTTCTCCGCCTGGATCGCGGCGACGAGGTCCCGCGTCGAGTTGGCCGAGAACTGCGAGAGCCGGACGTAGCCGACGTTGCCCTCGAGCAGCTGCGCGGTCGGGACGGTCTCGACGTTGATCACCTCGCGCGTGAGGTGGAGCCGCCGCGCCTCCGTCGTCCCGTGCTGGACGGTGATCGCGATCTTGGTGGCGGGGCGCCCGCGGAGGTGATCCACGGCGTCCTGCAGGTCCATGTTGATGGTGGACTGCTCCTCGATCTTGGTGATGACGTCCTTCGCCTTGATCCCGGCGCGCTGCGCGGGCGTGTTCTTCAGGACCTTCACGACGGTGAGGTTCCCGTCGCGCATGGCGATGACGAAGCCGAGCCCGCCGAACTCGCCGCGGGTCTGGAGCTTCATCTCCTTGAAGAACTTCGGCTCGAGGAGGACCGAGTGCGGATCCAGCGTCGAGAGCATGCCGTTCACCGCGGCGTACTCGATCTCGCGGAGGTCCTTGTGGGCGACGAGGTGCTCCTGGATGAAGCCCATCGCCTCGCCCAGCACCGTCCGGATCTCCCAGATCGACTTCACGCCGGAGATGTCGAGGTCGCGCGACGCGCCGCCCACGGTCAGCGTGAGCTTCTGCGACTTGGCGTCGCCCTGGACCATCACCTCGGCGACGGTCTTCTCCACCGCCTCGAGCGACGCGACGAGCATCTGCTTCGGATCGAAGCGGGACGGGTCGACGTAGTTGTCCTTCACCTGCAGGATGACGCGCGAGAAGATCGGCAGCCGATCGAGCTGGTAGTCGCCGCTCTGCGCCGGATGCGCCGACAGCGGGGCCGCGCCGCGATACGCGACCGCGGACGGTGCGGCGTCGGGCTCGGCGCGGACGAGGCGGGCGGTGACGCCGAGCGCGAGCGCGAGCGTCGCCGCCAGGGTGGCGAGCAACCGGAAGGGGCGGATCATGGGGCGCCTGGGCGGAGGGAGGGAGTCAGGCAAGCGAAAACCTGCGTAACGTCGGAGGATAAGTTGCGGTCGGGGGCGGTGCAAGGAGAACGGCCCCGAGCACCGGCCCTTGGGACAGAACGCCCGGGGGCGAGGAGTGTTCCCGGGCACCCACACCGGAGCCGCGCGCCCGATCGGGCGCTAGTCGTCGTCCCCGTCCGCGCGCCTGGCCGCAGGAAGGGTGAGCCCGCCCGCGGTGCCGCCGCTCCCGGCAGGCAGGTACGCGGCCGCGGCGCCGTGCTGGTAGACCAGCGCCCCGCCTGCCTCGCCGGTGCGGACCGCGAGGCCGGCCACCGCGAGCGTGCCGGCCGCGACCACCGCGGCGACACCCGCCGCGGCGCCGGCGGGCACGATCAGGACCGCGATCATCCCCGCGAGCACCGCGCCCGCCGCGCCCAGGAAGAGCTCGGCGCGCTCCTCGTGCTCCTCGATGAGCTTCTCCGGGACGACCCGCTCGGCAGTCTTCTCGTCGCGCTCGCCGAGCTTCATCGCGAGCCCGCCGCCCGCGACGAGCACGAGCTGCAGCCCCACCAGGACCGCGAACGCGCCGCGTGGCAGGCGCCGCCGCCAGAGCGCGATCGCGAGCCCGATCGCGACGAGCGGGACGACGAAGGCGAGGCCGAGGGGGATGTGGACGATGGCGGGGTGCAGCGGTAGGTTCGACATGACTCGGGCTCCTCCAGTGGGTTCGTGGCACGTCTCGCGGCGAACCTGCTCGCCGGCCGCGAAGGACGCCATCCGGCGGATGACACACGACCGAAACCAGAGCGGCGGTGCGGGGTTCCGCGGCGCCCATGCGGCGGACGGCGAGGCGCCGCGTCCGTGGATGCTCGCGCTGCCGGCCTCGATCCTCGGCCTCGTCGCCGTGCTGGTCGGGCTCGACGTCGCCGGGGACGCGCGCGCAGGCGGGTCGATCCCGCACCTCGTCCTCGAGGTCGCGATCATGATCGTGGCCCTCGCGGGGACGGTGGCGCTGTGGGGGCAGCTCTTCGCGGTCCGGCGGCGCGCTCGCGCCCTCCAGCGGGACCTCGTCCGGGCCGAGGCGGACCTCGCGCGGTTCAGGGCCGAGTCCCAGGACCACCTCCGCGGGCTCGCCGTCGCGATCGATCGCCAGTTCGAGCGCTGGTCGCTCTCGGCGGCGGAGCGCGAGGTCGCCCTGCTCCTCCTCAAGGGCCTGACGCACAAGGACATCGCGGCGGTGCGGGAGACCAGCGAGCGGACGGTGCGCCAGCAGTCGCTCGCGGTGTACCGGAAGGCCGGGCTCGCGGGCCGCGCCGAGCTCGCGGCCTTCTTCCTCGAGGACCTGCTCTTGCCGCCGCCGGCGACGACGCACACCGGAGGCCCGCCGGGCCGGATGGCGGGCGGCTCATCGGGGTAGCGCCGCCGGAGGTCGGCGGGTAGATTCCCCGCGCGATGTCCCTCGACGCCCGCGTCACCGAGAGCCCGCCCGTGCGGAGCGTGGACGAGCTCGCGGCCTGGTTCGCCGGCCGGGAGCGGCCGCGCGACACCTGGAAGGTGGGGCTCGAGCACGAGAAGTTCGCGCTCCGGGCCGGGACGACGCGCTCCATCCCGTACGAAGGCGAGGGCGGCGTCGCGGCGCTCCTCCGCGCGTTCACCCGCTTTGGCTACGAGCCGTTCGAGGAGGACGGGCGGATCATCGCCGCGCAGAAGACCGGCCTCACCGTGTCGATCGAGCCGGGCGGCCAGATCGAGCTCTCCGGGCGCCCGTTCGCCGACGTCCACGTCGTCGCGGCGGAGCTCGACCGTCACCTCGCGAAGTGCCGCGAGCTGGCGACCGACCTCGGGATCGAGCTCCTCGCCGCCGGGTACCGCCCCTGGGGCACGCCCGAGACGACCCCGTGGATGCCGAAGAACCGGTACCAGGTGATGCGGCCGTTCCTCGCGGCGCGCGGCCGGCTCGCGCCGGACATGATGGCGATGACGGCGTCCGCCCAGGCCTCGTTCGACTTCTCGTCGCCGCGCGACATGGCGGAGAAGCTCCGGGTCGCGCTCGCGATCCAGCCGGCGGTCACGGCGCTGTTCGCGAACTCGCCCGTGGTGAACGGGCGCGAGGTGGGCTGGAAGAGCTACCGCGTGGCGGTCTGGGAGGAGGTCGATCCCGCGCGGCAGGGGCTCCTCCCCTTCGCCTTCGAGCCCGGCTTCGACGACGATCCCTACCGGCGCTACGCGGAGTGGGCGCTCGACGTCCCGATGGTCTTCCTCCGCCGCGAGGGCGGCTACCGCGACCCGGGCGGCCGGACGTTCCGTCAGTTCCTGGAGGGTGGCCTCGCCGGCGAGCGGCCCACGATCGCCGACTGGGAGGACCACCTCACGACCCTCTTCCCCGAGGTCCGGGTGAAGGGCGTCGTGGAGGTCCGGGCGGCGGATGCGTGCGACGCGGAGCACACGAAGGCGCTCATCGCGTTCTGGAAGGGCATCCTCTACGACCGCGACGCGCGCGCGTGGGCGTGGGATGCGGTGAAGAAGCTCACCGTCGCCGAGCGCCGCGCCGCGATGCTCGCGGCGGGGCGGGAGGGGCTCGCCGGCCGCCTCGCGGACGGCCGCACCCTCGCCGAGCTCGCGCGCGTGGTGCTCGACGCGTCCGCGAACGGCCTCTGCCGCCAGCGCTGCTGCGGAAGTCACGGCGAGGACGAGCGCGTCTGGCTCGCGCCGCTCCGCGAGCGCGCGGCGTCCGGCCGGTCGCCAGCGGACGACGCGCTCGAGGCGTTCCGGAAGGGCGGGGACCGGGCGCTGGCGGAGAAGCTGCGGGTGGCGTGACGGGGCGGGCATCCGGGCCGCCGGCCGGGGAGGGCGACGGAAGCCACGAGGTGGTGGGGGGAGAGGGCCGGGGCGGCACGCAGGACGGCAACGCTACCCACCGCAGGGTCACGTTCGAATTCGCTTTCCCGTCAGCGATCTCAGTCCCATTCACGGGTGCCGGGCGCTCCGGGGTACGGCGCCGCGCGGGCGTGGAGGCCCCCTCGTCCGTGCTCGCCGCGGAACTCGCGACCGGGCGCCGTAGGTCGATCGGGCGCCGAAGCGCGCGGGGCCGCGGCACGCCCGGACGCGCCACGCTCGCGCCCGGGCGTGGCGTGCGTCGCGCGAGGCGAACGGTTCCGTGGGGCGCTCGCGTGTCACGTCGCGTGCACCGCGGCTGAAGTACTGTCGATCGCGTCCGTACGCAGCGACGCGGCTGCGCGCGGGCGAGGGGGCCTCCCCGACTGTATGGCGCGGCGCCTGTTGGCGTTCGCGATCCGACCTCGCCGCTCGCCGCTCGCCGCTCGCCGCTCGCCGTCGCCCGAGCCCGAGCCCGAGCCCGAGCCCGAGCCCGACCCGACCCCGACCCCGACCCCGACCCCGACCCCGACCCCGAATCCGACCTCGACGCCGACCTCGCGCCGACCTCGCGCCGGTCCTCTTCGCCCGGCACCACCAGATCCCTCCCTCTCCCCCCGCCACGAAGTGGTGGGGGGAGAGGGCCGGGGTGAGGGGGGCGGCCGCAGTACGGCGACGCTTCCACCGCAAGGTCACGTTCGCAGTGCGGCTTCCCGTTCGGAAAGCGGGGATCCCGTCACACCAGCTCGATGGCGGTGACGGACGACGCGGCGGATGGCTCTCCAGCTCGTCAATCGCTTCGGAACGGGGGCAGTGGAGCGGGTCACGGACGCTGGGCCACGGGCCACGGGAGCCGGGTCACGGGCACGGGTGCGGGCACGTGTACGGCACGGGCACGGGCGAGCGACGGGTTCGCGTTCGTGACGCGGGGAAGGCAGCCCGTCAGATCACCTCGAGATCCCCCGTCCTCATCCACCCCTCGAGCCCGTTCTCCAGCCGCACCCGCGCCGCCTCCCCGCGCACCTCCAGCACGTTCACCCGCGTGCCCTCGTGCAGCTCGAACGCCGGCCGGAGCGCCTCCTCCGGTCCCTCGCGCACCGGGCTCGTCGCGCCGATCACCACCGCGGCGGGCGTTCGCCGGTCGGCCGCCTTCCGTGCGAGGAGCGCGGCCGTCGCGATCGCGAGGCTCGCGGCGACCACCGCTCCCAGCGCGAGGGGGCCGCGGGCGCGCGCCGGGGCGCGGCGGCGGGCGGCGAGCGCGATCCAGATCGCGGCCCACGCGGCGGCGAAGAGGATCGCCGCGGCGCCGTCGCCGGTCCGCTCGGCGAGGCGCGCGAAGACGGAGCGCTCCGCCGCGCCGACGACCCGGTCGACGTTCTCGGCGCGGGCGAGGGCGAGGTTCGCGCGCGCGTCGGCGTCGCCGGGGTCGAGGCGGAGCGCCCGCTCGTAGCTCGCCGCCGCGAGGCCGCGCTGCCCGAGCCGGACCCGGGCGTTGCCGAGGTTCAGGTGCAGCGCCGGGCTCTCCCAGCCCTCGGCGAGGAGCGCCTCGTACCCCTCCGCCGCCGCCGCGAACTGGCCGGCGCGGTACGCGCCGTTCGCGGCCTCGAGCCGCGCGGTGGGATCGTCGGCGGCGGGCGCGGCGGCGAGGGCGAGGGCGACGAGCAGGGCCGTCATGACGACGCCACCTCCGCCTCTGCGCGCCAGTCCGCCTCCTCGAGGAGCGCGATGGCGCGCTCCGCGGCGGCGAGCACGTCCTCGCCCGCCCCGGCGCCGCCGTAGCGGGCCGCGTCGCAGGCGTCGAGCGCGGCCGAGAGCGCGCGCGTCGCCACGGGATGCGCACCGGCGCGGACGAGGGCGTCCGCGAGCGCGTCGCGCGTGTAGCCGACGGCCGGCCGCCCGAGCCGGTCCGCGGCGTAGCCGATGAGGGCTCGCGCGACGGCGCCGTGGAACGCGGCGGCGTCGCCGCGGGCGAGATCGCGGCGCGCGCCGGCGAGGGCGCGGCGGGCGGTGCGGGCCGCGGCGCGCTGGCGGGCCTCGCGCGCGCCAGCGCGGGCGCGCAGCCGGTCCGCGAGGGCGAGGGCGGCGAACGCGAGCGGCGGGACCGCGAGCGCGAGCGCGAAGAGTGGGCTCCGCCAGGGCGGCCCCCGCCGGTGCGAGAGGGCGGCGTCGGCGCGGATCGGCCGGAGCCCCGCCGCGAGCGCGTTCGACCCGGCGGCGGTCGCGGGCGCGCCGCCAGCCGCGCCGGGCCCGACGGTCACGCGCAGCTCCGGCGTGCGCGCGGTCTCGTACCGGCCGGCCTGCGGATCGAACCAGGACCACGCGACCGGCGGCACCACCAGCTCGCCCGGGGCCTCCGGCACGAGCACGGTCTCGATCGTCCGCGATCCGCCGAACCGCGTCCCGCGTGGCGCGGCCTTCTCGGTGACGGTGGGATCGAAGGCCTTCGCGCCGGCGATGGCCGGGAGCTTCGGCAGCGACAGCGCGCGGACGTTCCCGTCGCCGGAGACGGTCATCCGGACCGTCACCGGCTCGCCCGCCGCGACGCGCGCCTCGGACGCGGCGGCCTGCAGCGCGAGCCGCCCGACGTTCACGCTCTCGAACCCGGGCGGCGCGCCGGGCGGGAGCGGCTTCACGGTGATCGTGACGGGCGTGCTGCGGCGCGAGACCCGCTTCACCTCCGGGAACGGGTCGAACAGCGATCCGCCCCCGACCCGGACGCCGACGTGCAGCTCCGCCGCGCCGATCTCGAGCTTCCCGGCGCGGGTCGGGAACAGCGCGAAGCGCTGCAGCAGGTACGCGCGCGTCGGGATGCCGTCGATCGTCTTCACCTGGTACTGGATCGTCCTCGGCGTCTCGAGCTCCTCCTCCCAGAACCCGTCGTGGCGCGGCGGCGAGAAGCGCTCGTACTCGACGACCCCGAGCGGCGAGTACAGCCAGATCGAGACCGTCACCTGCTCGCCGAGGAACACGTCGCGGCGGTCCGCCTGGACGTCGAGGACGAGATCGCGCTCCCAGCCGCCGAAGGCGCTCCCGGAACCTCGCGGCGGCCGCGGCTCCGCGGCGCTCCCGGGCGCGCCCGGCGACGCCGGGGCGGCCGTGCCGGCCGGCAAGACCTTCACCGCGATGGGCTGCGTCTCGTACCGCTTCCCCTTCACGATCGCGACGACCGGCGGAATGGTGAGGTCGCCTTCGCGGACCGGCGCGAGCCCAAGCGTCGAGACGAGAACCTGCTGCGAGGACACACCGCCAGCCCCGAGCGTGAACGAGGACTGGCGCGACTGCGCGCGCGAGGCGATCCGGAAGTCCGGCGCCTCGCCGAGGTCGAGCGTGCTCGGCGCGTCCGGCGACTCGAGCCGGATCTCGAGGGTGAGCGTCTCGCCCACCGCGACCGTGGTCCGGTCGACGTGCGCCTCGAGCGTCACGCCCGCCGCGAGGGCCGGCGCGGCGAGGGCGAGCGCGAGCGCCGCGGCGAGGCCGCGGGCCCTCTCACCAGTCCTTCGCGGCATCCGCCCTCCGGCCATCCTTCCGCGTCCGTCCCGGCGCGATCGGCATGTTCCGCTCGCGGGCGCGGAGCGCGTCGAGGAGCTTCTCGGCCTCCTGGCGCGAGAGCGGCGCCGGCCTTCCGCCCCGGCGGTCGTCGCGCGCGGTCGCGTCCGCGGGCTCGGTTCCGTCGCGCGGGGTGCCGTCCCCGGGCGTCGCGTCCGCCGGCGTCTCTCGCGGCTCCTGTCCCTGCTGCCCGGGCTGCGGCTGCTGCTGCTGCTGCTCCGGCTTCTCGCCGCGCTGCGCCTCCGCGGGCTCCTCCTTCTTCTTCTCTTGCCCGTCCTGGCCCTGCCGGGGCTCCGGGCTGGGCTTCGCGCCGTCCTTCCCGTCCTGCGGCTCGTCGGGCTTTCCGCCCTTCTTCGCCTGCTTCTCGGCGCCCTGGCCCTGCGGCTTCGGCGCGTCGCTCGCCGCGTCCTTCTTCCGGAGCAGCACCTCGAGATCGAAGCGCGCATCCTCGTTGGCGGGGTCGGCGCGGAGCGCCTCGGTGTACGCGGCGATCGCGCCGTCGCGATCGCCCATCGCCGCGAGCGCGTTCCCAACGTTCTGGAGCGCCATCGTCCCGAGCGCGCCCGCGCCGCGATCGAGCGCGCGGCGCCACGCGTCGCGGGCCTCGGCGTGCCGGCCGAGCCGGTAGAGGGCGTTGCCGCGGTCGTACTCGATCTGCGCGCGCGGCCCGATGGCCTGCTCGGCCGCGTCGTAGCGGCGCAGCGCGGCGGCCGGGTCGCCGCCGGCGAGCCGCTCGTTGCCGTCGCGCACGTCCTTCTGCTCGGCCTGGAACGGGGAGAAGCCGGTGGCGAGCGCGGCGAGCGCGAGGGCGAGGGGGCGCCGGAGGGTCATCGCTCCTCCCGCGGCGCGGGCCGCGCCTCCGGCAGGAGCAGCGCCGCCAGGAGGAGGAGCAGGGCCGGGAACGCGGCGACGGCGTACCGGTCCTCCCAGGTGACGGTCACGCGGCCCTCGAGCTCCGACTTCTCCATCCGGTCCAGCTCGGCCCGCAGCGCCGGGATCCCGCGGCCGGGCGCCTCGACGTCGTAGAGCTTCCCGTTCCCCTTCGCCACGATCGCCTGGAGCCCCGCCTCGTCGAGCCGCGTGACGATCGTCTCGCCGCGCCGGTCCTTGCGCCAGCCGGTCACGTTCCCGACGCCGTCGACGATCGGGATCGGCGCGCCCTCCCGCCCGCCGACGGCGAGGGCGAACACGCGGATGCCGTCGTCCGCGAGCGCCTGGACGGCTTCGTCGACGCCGCCCTCGTGGTCCTCGCCGTCCGAGACGAGGAGCACCACCTTCGCGCGCGCCCCGCGGTCGGACGTCGTGAGCACGTCGCGCGCGCCGAGGAGGGCGTCGGCGAGCGCCGTCCCCTGCTGCGGGATCGCGTCCGGCCCGACGGCGCGGAGGAAGAGCTTCGCGGCCGCGTAGTCGCTCGTGAGCGGGCACTGGACGAACGAGGCGCCCGCGAACGTCACGATCGCCACGCGGTCGCCGGCGAGCCGGTCGAGAAGGTCGGCGATCTCGAGCTTGGCGCGGGAGAGCCGGTCGGGCTTCACGTCGCGCGCCTGCATGGAGCGCGAGGCGTCGAGGACGATCGCGACGTCCACGCCCCAGCGGCGCGCGAGCTCCGTCCGCGTGCCGCACTGCGGGCGCGCGAGCGCGACGGCGAGGAGGGCGAGGCCGAGCGCCGACGAGGCGAGCCGCGCCGCCGGGCGGGCGAGGCCGGCCCCGGGCGCGACCCGGTCCGCGAGGGCGCCGGCGGCGCGGACGAGGGCCGCGCGACGGCGGACGAGCGCGAGGGTGCCGAGGAGCGCGACCGCGGCCACCGCGAGGAGGAGCCGGAGCGCGGAGGGGTCGGCGAGGCGGACCGCGTCGCCGAGGACGTCGAAGGAGAGCGCCGGCGCCGGGACGTCGGTCACGGGAACGCCCTCCAGCGCGTGGCGCCGAGCGCGAGCCCGGCGAGCGCGAGCCAGAACGCCGGCGCGAGCAGGCGCGGGAAGAGCTCGACGGGGCGCGAGGTGCCGGTCGCCTCGAAGATCCGGGTCTTCTCCATCCGGTCGAGCACCTCCTGGAGGCCGTGCTCGAGGGTCTCGCGGTCGGTCGCGTTCGCGTACGCGCCGCCGGTGACGCGCGCGATGCGCTGCAGCAGCTCCGGGTTCACCGGGAACTCCCGGTACTCGTAGATCGGCTGGCCGAAGAGATCGGTACCGACCGGGTAGGGGACGACGCCGCCCTTGCCGACGAGGATCGGGAACACGCGGATCCCGAGCGCGTGTGCCATCTCGGCGGCCTCGAGCGGCGCGAGCTGGCCGGCGTTGTTCTCGCCGTCGGTGATGAGGACGATCGCCTTCGACTTCGCGTCCGACTCGCGGAGCCGGTTCACCGCGGTCCCGATCGCGTTCCCGATCGCGGTGCCGTCCTCGATGACGCCGAAGTCGAGCCGATCCACCAGGGCGCGGAGGATCCCGTAGTCGAGCGTGAGGGGCGCCTGCGTGTAGGCGTCGCCGGCGAACACGACGAGGCCGATCCGGTCGCTCGTCCGCCGCCCGATGAAGCCCTTCAGGACCTCCTTCGCGACGTGGAGCCGGTTGTTCGGCCGGAAGTCGGCGGCCTTCATGGAGGTCGAGAGATCGAACGCGATGACGATGTCGATCCCCTCCACGCTCGTCGACTCGGGCCGCCGCTCCCGCGCCTGCGGGCGCGCCAACGCGACCGCCGAGAGCCCGAGCGCGGCGACGACGAGGAGGTGCGGGAGCCACCAGGTCCGGGCCACGAGCCCCCGCCCCGCCCGCGCCAGCGTCGCGGCGCGCGGGTGCCGGAGTCGCGGCGCGCGGTGGCGCTCGAGCAGCATCGCGGCGATCGCGAGGGGGATCGCGCCGAGGAGGACGAGCGCCCAGGGCTGGGCGAGGTGGGTGGGGAGATCGGTCATTGGCGATCGCCGCCCGGCTTCGGGGTCGGGTCGCTGCCCGTACCCGTACCCGTACCCGTACCCGTGCCCGTGCCCGTGAACGTACCCGGCGTCTCCTTGCCCGTGACCCGCGTCCCGTGGCCCGTGGACCCTCGCCCGCCTCCCGTGCCCGCCTCGCGCTCGATCGAGGATCCCGGGCGGCCCCCCTCACCCTGGCCCTCTCCCCCCGCTCCGCTTCGCTTCGCGGGGGGAGAGGGAAGGATCTCTGGGCGTGCGCTCGCGGGCGTCCCCGTCCCCGTGCCCGAACGCGAACCCGGCTTCTCCGTGCTCGAGACCCGTGTCCCGTGTCCCGTGTCCCCTGGCCCGTTTCCCGTGTCCCCTGGCCCGTTTCCCGTGTCCCCTGGCCCGTTTCCCGTGTCCCCTGGCCCGTGTCCCGTGTCCCCTGGCCCGACTCCCGCCCCCGCCCTCGTCCTTTCCAGCAACTGCTTCGCGTACGCGGAGGCCGCCACGCACGCCCCCACCCCCGGCTCCGCCCGCGCGAACTTCACGAGGTCCGCGGTCGCGAGGAACCCGGCGAGCGCGTCCGGCTCGACGCGCGGATCGCCCACGCGCGCCATCGCCTCGACGAGCTCCTCCGTGGTGAGATCGAGCGCGTTCACTCCGGTCACCGCGCCGAGGTACTCGCGCACGAGCTCCGACAGGCGCGCGACGTGCTCCCGGCCGAGGCCGCGCGCCGGGAGCCGCTCCGCCTCGAGCGCCTCCAGGCGTCGCGCGAAGCGCACGTCCGCGGGGACCGGCGCCGGCGGCTCTGCGGGTCGGCCGCGCCCGCGCCACCACCGCCACGCGACCAGCGCGGCGGCGACCGCCGCGAGCACGCCGAGCGTCCACCAGACGAGCGCGAGCGAGCGCACGAACACCGGCGCGGGCGGGGCGATGTCCCGCAGCTCGAGCTTCTCGGGCGGCGCCGCCGGGTCGATGATGCCCACGCCGGTCACCCGGGGCCCGGGCACCTTCAGGACGGCGTCTCCGGCGGGCGTCGTCACGGCGAGCGGGATCTCGGGCACGTCCTGCGGCCCGAGGGTGAAGAGCGCGAGCCGCATGGTGCAGGTCGTCGTGACCTCGTCCTTCCCCTCGGCGCGGCGGCAGCGGGCGCCGTCGGCGCGGAAGGGCGCCAGGTCCGGGGTCGCCGGCAGCGCGTACGCCTCCTCGGCGCGGTGCCGAACCTCGATCGCGTAGCCGAACGGCTCGCCGAGCTTCACCTCCGCCCGCTCCGCGCGCGCCTGGAAGGAGAGCGGGTGCGGCGTCGCCGAGGTCGCTCCCGCGGGCGCGTCCGGCGCCGGCGCGGCCGCGAGCAGCGCCGCCGCGAGGGCCAGGCCGGTCGTCACGCGAGCCTCCGCGCCCGCGCCCGGAAGAAGGCGAGCAGCGGGGAGACGTAATCGGCGTCGTCCGCGCGGACCTGGGCGGAGTCGAGCTCGAGGCGCGCGAACAGCCTCCGGAGGGCGTCGTCCTCGGAGTGCAGCGCCTCGCCGAGGCGCCGCCGCACCCGGTGATCGGCGAGGTCGACGCGCGAGACCGCCCCGGTCTCCGGGTCCTCGATCCAGGCGAGCCCCGACGCCGGCAGCTCCGCCTCGAGCCGGTCGGAGATCCGGATGGGCACGACGTCGTGCTTCCGCGCGGCGATCCGGAGCGCGCGCTCCCACGGCGGCGCGCCCGCGCCCGGCGCCCCCTCGACGAAGTCCGAGAGCAGGAACGCGACGGTCCGCCGGCGGAGCGCGCGCCGGAGGTACTCGAGCGCGGTGCCGATCGAGGTCCCTCGAGAGGCCGGGCGGAGCTGGAGGATCTCGGAGACGAGCCGGAGCGCGTGGCGGCGGCCCTTCCGCGGCGGCACCGCACGTTCCACGCGATCGGTGAAGAGGACGAGCCCCACGCGGTCGCCGTTCGCGACCGCCGACAGCGCGAGCAGCGCCGCGATCTCCGCGGCGACGTCCGCCTTGGTCCGCTCGCGCGAGCCGAAGTCGGTCGAGGCGGACAGATCGCACAGGATCATCACCGTGAGCTCGCGCTCCTCCACGAAGCGCTTCACGTGCAGCTGCCCGGTGCGCGCCGAGACGTTCCAGTCGATGGACCGGACCTCGTCTCCGGGGGCGTAGGGCCGGACCTCGCTGAACGCCATGCCCCGGCCCTTGAAGACCGAGTGGTACTGGCCGGAGAGGGTGTCCTCCACCGCGCGGCGCGTGGCGATCTCGATGCGCCGGACGCGCTGGAGCAGGTCCTTCGCGTCGGGTCGCCCGTCCCCGGCGCCGGCCCGCGGCGCGCCCCGGCGACGCGAGCCGCCCGCCCCTGGCCGCACCCCGCTCACGGCACCTCGATCCGGTCCAGCACCTTCGAGACGACCTTCTCCGGCGTGACCTCCTCCGCCTCCGCCTCGTAGGTGAGCGTGATGCGGTGCCGGAGCACGTCGTACGCGACGGCCTTCACGTCCTCGGGGGTGACGAACGCGCGGCGGCGCAGGAACGCGTGGGCGCGCGCGGCGAGGGCGAGGAAGAGCGTCGCGCGCGGCGATGCGCCGTACTCGACGAGGCCGGCCAGCTCCGGCAGCCCGTGGCCGCGCGGATCGCGCGTCGCGAAGACCACGTTCACGATGTAGTCCTTCACGCGGTCGTCCATGTAGATGCGGAGGACGGTCGCGCGGGCGGCGGCGAGGTCCTCGGGGCCGACGACCTTGCCGGCGCGGGGCGGCGTCGCGACGACCATGCGGTCCATGATGACCCGCTCCTCCTCGCGCGTCGGGTAGCCGACCTTCACCTTCAGCATGAAGCGGTCCACCTGGGCCTCGGGCAGCGGGTACGTGCCCTCATGCTCGATGGGGTTCTGCGTCGCGAGGACGATGAACGGGTCGGGCAGCGCGAAGGTCTGGTCGCCGAGCGTGACCTGCCGCTCCTGCATCGCCTCGAGGAGCGCCGACTGCACCTTCGCCGGCGCGCGGTTCACCTCGTCGGCGAGCACGACGTTCGCGAACACCGGCCCCTTCTTCGCGGAGAAGGTCTGCGAGCGGGGGTCGTAGACCTGCGTGCCCACGACGTCGGCGGGGAGGAGGTCGGGGGTGAACTGGATGCGGCTGAAGAGGCAGTCCACCGCGTCGGCGATGGTCTTCACCGCGAGGGTCTTCGCGAGCCCCGGGACGCCTTCGAGGAGCACGTGCCCGCCGGTGAGCAGCCCGATGAGCGCCCGCTCGACCATGTACCGCTGGCCGACCACGACCCGGCCCGTCTCCGAGAGGAGCGCCTCGACGAAGGCGCTCCGCGAGACGAGCTCGTCCTGCACCGCCTGGATGTCCGCCCGGATGTCCGTGCCCAAGGAAGGCCCCTTTCCTCCGCGGATCGAGGAGGGAGCTTAATCCGCGGCCGGGGAGAGGAACAGCGAAGGAGCGGGCGTGTTCCCGGGCGGTCGAGGCGCGGGGTCGGGGCCGGGACGGGGCTCGCGGCGCAGCTTCAGGATTCATCGCCTCGTGCGCCAAGCGAATCCTGGGGGTCGGGCTGAGAAGAAGGGGGACGGCCTGAGCGGCGCCGCGCGAACGAGACGTCGCCGCGCGGATCGGCTCCCAAGAAGCCCGCGTCGCGACAATGGCGTTCCGGTGGCGCTCCGACGCGCCCGACGGTCACGGTGGACCGGTAAGGGCCGAGGCCGGGATTTCGGAGTGCACACCCGCGGAGCCGGCACCGTCGCGGCGACCCACCGCCGCCGTGGCTTTCCGGGCGGGAGCGAACCGCTCCATCCAGGCGCTTCGTGACGGTGAGATGCATCCGGCGGAGCTCGGAGGTGAGCGGCTCGAAGGTCGGCTGGTCAGCCCGGAAAATCGGGGCGTTCACGTTGCGTGCGGGCACTTTGGCATCGAGGAGTTCAGCTGGCGAACCGGGCGCGACGACACACGCGGGCGCCAAAGCGCAGAGCTCCAGCGCTGCGGCGGGTTCTGGGGCGCGAGCTGGCGTTGCCGCCGCGGCTGCGGCCCGAACGGTCGTCACGATCTCCCGCTGCGGGGGACGCTCCACCGGCTTCAGCTCCGCGACGACCGCCCGCGCCTCCTGCTTGGAGAGGTGGAAGAACCGGGGGATCACCTCGTCCCGGTTCTCCGGCGTGAGCACCTGCGCGAGCTCGCCGACGGTCGAGAGGCAGAGTCGACCGTGCTCGAGCGGCTCGACGATCTCGGCGATGCAGCACAGGGCTAGGGCCGGGGTGAGGGGGGCCGCTTTCGTCGGCGTCGGCCTCACGCGCGCGCTCCGTCGAGCCGCCGCCCCTTCGACCGCGTGCTAACCTCCCGCGTGTGATCAGGCGCATCACCCAGCGTGTACGTTCGTTCGCCGCGCGCGCGGATCTCGTGACGCCCTCCGGTCGTTCACCGCCGGCGGCGGGAGTCCATACGAGGGAGACGCTTCCCGAGCCGGTCAGGGCGATGCTCGAATCCCGTTCCCCGCTCATCGAGCCGTACTCGCAGCTTGCGGCGGCCTGGCACGAGCACGGCACCGTCTTCCTGCCGCGCTACGGGCGATACGCCGAGCGTCTCGTCACGTGGGGTGCCGTGCGTCGCGGATTGGCGCTCGACCTCGCGTGCGGGACCGGGATCACGGCTGCGGCGCTCGCTCCGGTGTTCGAGCGTGTATACGCGGTCGATCGAAACGAGCACATGCTCCGGCAGGCGCGCAACCGGCAGTCGCACGCGAACATCGAGTACATCGCCGCGGACTTCCGGTCGTTCGAGCTGCCGAGCGCAGTGGATCTCGCGGTGTGCTCCGGCGACTCCCTGAACTACGTCCAGGCGATCTCCGAGCTCCGCGACGTGTTCGAGTGCGTCGTACGTGCCCTGTGCCCGGGTGGCTTGTTCCTGTTCGATGTCCAAGCGGAGAGGAGCTTCCTCTCGAGTAACGGTTACATCGCGCGGTACGTGACCGACGAGGCGGACTGGTTCCAGGTGCACCAGTACGACCCCGAGTCCCGCGTGGACGACTCGTGCGCGATCACGGAGCACGGCGTCGAGCCGCACCGGCGGCTGTTCCTGTCGTCCGAGGACGTGCACGAGGCAGCGCTCCGGGCGGGCCTCACGCCGGCCGTGCGGTTCGACACGCCCATGCTGCGCTTTCTCGCGGCGCCCGGCGGGCGCGACTTCTACGCCTTCCGCCGTCCCTCGTGACCGCTTGATGGAATGCGCGGCCCCCGCGCCTCAGTGCCCGTGCCGCAGCAGCCTGAGCCCCCACATCAGCGCGAGCCCCACGACCAGCGCCCCCGAGAGCTGCCACTTCGAGCCGCCGCGCCGGTGCAGGTCCGGCAGGATGTCCGAGAGCGACAGGTGCAGGAACGTCCCCGCGCTCGCGGCGAGCGCGTACGAGGTGAACGTCTCGATCCGGACCAGCTCCTTCACGGCGAGGTACAGCCCCGCGCCGACCGGCACCATCAGCGCGAACGCCGCGTTCATCGCGAGCGCCTTGCCGCGCGAGTAGCCCTCCGCGCGGAGGATCGTCGACAGCGAGAACGAGTTCGGCACCTTGTGGGCGAGGATCGCGAGGAACACCAGCACGCCGAGCTCGGCGTCGACGCTCGCGGCCCCGAGGGCGAAGCCGTCGACGAGCGTGTGCGCGCTCATGCCGGCGAACGCCGCGAGGCCGACGGTGTGCACGTCGCAGAGGGCCTCGTGGGTGTGCGCGTGCAGGTGGTGCTCGCCCGGGGCGTGGAGGTGCGCCGACTCGAGCCCCGCGCCCTCGGGCGTCGAGAGGTGCGCGTTCGGCCCGGGCTCGCCGCAGACGTGCACGAGCACGAACCGCTCGAGCAGGTAGAGGAGCAGGAAGCCGACCAGCACGAACGGCGTCGCCTTCGCCCCGGCCCCCTCCACCGCCTCGGGCAGCATGTGGAAGAAGGCGGCGCCGAGCATCACCCCGGCCGAGAACGATAGGCCGAGGTCCGAACGCCCCATGCGCCCGACGAGGGGCAGCGACCCGCCGGCGAGGGCACCGGCGAGGATCGCGCCGGTGTACAGGGCGAGGGAGTGGGTCGGGTTCATGTCTCGTCCAGGCCGAGCGCGCGCATGCGCCGGGCGAGCGTGCCGCGGTCGATGCCGAGCGCGTCGGCCGCCGCGCTGCGGACGCCGCCGCTCCGCGCGAGCGCGCTCGAGATGAGCGGCCGCTCCACCTGCTGCATCACCGCGTCGTAGAGCCCCGCCGCGGAGTGCCCCTTGAGCCGGTGGAAGAAGGCGTCGAGGCGGTGCTGGATCTCGTCCTCGAGGGGCCGCGGCCGCGCGAGCCGCTCGTCCACGAGGGCGAACCGCTCCTGCGCGAGCCGGTGGATCCCCTCGGCCACCGAGCCGACGCGCACGATCTCGAGCCGGCCCTCCGCGCACGCGCGGACGAGCTCGGGCGAGGCGTCCGCGAGGAGGAGCGCCCTCAGGGCGTCGCCCGGGCTGGGCGGCCGGGCGGGCTTCACTCCGCGTCCTCGGAGGCGCCCCGGTAGTTCGGGTCGAGATCGAAGCTCGCGCTCCCCGGCGGGAAGTGCTCGTCGACGAGCTTCGCCACGTCATCGGCGGTGACGAGCCGGTCGGCGTCGCGCCGGAAGTGTGCGCCGCCGCGCCGGCCGCGCGTGTACCAGAGGAGGTGCTTGCGGAGCTCGCGGATGGCGTGGCGCTCCGCGGCGGCGGCGTCCTCGGCGGGCGCCTGCCGGCGCCTGTGCTCGATCTGGAGCCGCACGTGCTCGAGGACGGTCCCGATCCACTCGTCGCGCGTGGGCGGCGGCGGCCGCGGCTGGCCCAGCTCCGCCGCGCGCAGCTCGCGGAAGATCCACGGGTTCCCGCAGGCGCCCCGGGCCACCAGCACCGCGTCGCAGCCGGTCTCGGCGCGCATGCGGAGGGCGTCCGCGGCGCTCCACACGTCTCCCGAGCCGAGCACCGGGATCGAGACCGCCTCCTTCACCGCGCGGATGAGCTCCCACCGGGCCTTCCCCGAGTACATCTGGGTCCGGGTCCGCCCGTGCAGCGACACCGCGGCCGCGCCGCCTGCCTCCGCGGCGCGGGCCACGTCGACGCAGTTCAGCTCCGCCTCGTCCCAGCCCGCCCGGATCTTGATCGTCACCGGGACGGAGACCGCGGCGCGGATCGCCCGCACCGCCTCCTCGACCCGGCGCGGCTCGCGCCCGAGCGCGGCGCCGGCACCGGTCCCGCACACCTTCTTGACCGGGCAGGCCATGTTCACGTCGATGATGCCGGCGCCGGCCTCGACCGCGACCGCGGCGCCGCGGGCGAGCACGTCCGGCTCGGCGGCGAAGATCTGGACCGCGAACGGCTCCTCGTCCGGCTCGCGATCGAGGTAGCTCTGCGTCTGCAGCTGCCCGTGCACGAGGCCGTGCGCGCTCACCATCTCGGTGTACGCGAAGCTCGCCCCCATCCGGCGGCAGATCGTCCGGAAGGGGCGATCCGAGACGCCGGCGAGCGGGGCGAGGAAGAAGCGTCCGGGGAAGCGATGAGGGCCGATCAGCATGTTTCGGACGGGCGCGCGCTGCGGGGCGGGATGTAGCACGACCGTTCCGGGTCTGGAACGGAGGAATGCGGCAGCCCGTCGGCGGTTCGGGAGTAAGCCCCGGGCCCGCCGTGCGCAAACCTTTGCCCCTTCCCGCCGATCTGGCGCTCCCGTACCCCGCCCGAAGGACGGCGCCCCGCTGCCTCCCTCCCGCCCGGGGGCGTGCCAGGGGGCTGCCGCTTGCCGAGCCCGTGCACAGCGTCCGTACGATTCGGCGCGGGGTACGTGGTGCGCCGTGTTGCGCGCGTGCGATACCGCGCGAGGTGATGGTCGCGCGTCCGCGGACGCGAGGAGGAGATGAATACCGGGCGGGCAGCCCCCCGGGTGGTTGATTTTGATCTCTCCCCCCACGCCAGTACGATGGAACCCCGAGCAGGCGCCGGTCGTTCGGCCGGTCCCCGAGGTAGCCGAGGAGCGATGAGGCCGATCCGTACGACCTTCCTGGTTCTCTGTTCGACGTTCATCGTGTCCCGCGCCCTCGCGCAGGGGCAGCAGGTCAGCGCCGCCGCCACGGAGGAGACCGCCCAGGCGCTGCCGCCGGCGGCGGTCCCCGAGCCGGCGCTCGTCCCGCCGCCTGCTGCTCCGGCGCCCAAGGGGGCGGCCGTCGACGCGACGCTCGCCTCCATCGATACGCCCGACGAGCCCGCCGTCGCCCAGGAGATCCAGGCCGAGTCGGCCGAGCTCGACGACGTCCGCAAGGCCGAGGAGGCCGCCAAGGTCCGCGAGGCCCCCGGCGCGAAGCGCGGCAGCTCCGACGGGCTCGGGCTCGAGTCGCCCATCCGCGATCGCGTCGACGGCGCCCTCGGGCGCGACGGCGCCGCGCCCGCCGAGGGCGGCCGGATCGCGCTGATCCCCGAGCTCGACCACGACCTCGCCCGGCTCCAGGCCGAGTACGACATCCCGATCGAGGTGAACGAGGCGGTCGTCGCGTACATCCGCTTCTTCCAGTCGCCGCTCGTCCGCGGCCACTTCGTGAAGTGGCTCGGGCGCGCGCACCGCTACATGGAGAAGTACCGCGCGATCCTGAAGGACGAGGGTCTGCCGGAGGACACCGTCTTCCTCGCCATGATCGAGAGCGGCTTCGCGAACTTCGCGTACAGCCGTGCGAGCGCGGTCGGCCCCTGGCAGTTCATCGCGCCCACCGGGAGGATGTTCGGGCTCACCCAGGACTTCTGGGTGGACGAGCGGCGCGATCCGGAGAAGTCGGCGCACGCCGCGGCGCGGTTCCTGAAGCAGCTCTACCAGCAGACCGGCGACTGGCGGCTCGCGTGGGCGGGCTACAACGCGGGCGTCGGCCGGGTGCTCCTCGGCAAGCAGCAGGGCCACGACGACTTCTGGGAGATGGCGGCGGTGACGGGCCGCGGCGCGCCGTTCCGCGAGGAGACGAAGGGCTACGTCCCGAAGCTCATGGCGGCGGCCATCGTCTACAAGCACCAGGAGGCCTTCGGGTTCTCGCCGGACGAGATCGAGCGGGAGAAGTGGGTCGACTACGAGGAGGTCAAGATCCCGCAGGCGACGCTCCTCTCCGTGCTCGCCCGCGCCGCCGGGGTCTCGGAGCGGGACATCCTCGACCTGAACCCGGAGCTGCGCCGCGCCTGCACGCCGCCGCGCCCGTACCGGCTCAAGATCCCGCAGGCGCAGGCCGAGGTCTTCGCGAAGAGCTGGCCGGCGATGCAGAGCCAGGTCCGGCTCACCTTCGCCGGTCACGTGATCCGTCGGGGCGACACGCTCTCCGGCATCGCCGCGCGCTACGGCGTGCCGGTGCAGGGGATCGTCGAGATGAACGGCCTGAAGGGCCACAAGCACCTGCGCGTCGGGACGGAGCTCCTCATCCCGAGGCCGGTCGGGAGCGCCGTCGCCTCCGCGCGCGTGGCGCCGGAGCCGGTCGCGCGCCGCGCCGCGGAGTCGCCGCGGCAGCAGCGGGTGGCGGCCGTCGAGGTGGAGAAGGTCGCGGCGCGGGGCGCGTCGAAGGCGGCCGCGAAGCAGCCGCGCGCGGACGTGAAGGTCCGCGCCGGCGACACGCTCTGGTCGATCTCGCAGCGATACGGCGTCGAGCTCGGCGAGCTGTGCAGGTGGAACGGGATCAAGAACCCGCAGCGTCACAAGCTGCTCGTCGGCGCCCGGCTCGTCGTCTATCCCGAGCGCGGGTAGAGCGGTCGACGCCAGGCGGAAGCGGTCCGCCAGGCAGGCCCCGGCGCGCGTCGCGGCGAGCGTGCCGCCGAACCGGAAGCGCGCGTCGGCGCCGGCGTCGAGCATCACGAGACCCTCGACCGTCAACCTCGCCCGGCGCCCTTCCGCGCCACGACCCGCGCCTCGTACCGGCCCGACTCCATCCAGCCTTCCTCGGAGCGGAGGAGCTCGAGGCCCGCCACGAGCGCCGGCAACTCGCCGTCCTCGAGCACGTGCGCGGGGCCCGGGCGCGGGTTCCGCTCGAGGTTCGTGCGCGTCGCGTGGGCGACGACGAGGAGGCCGCCCGGCGCGAGCGCGGCCTGGAACGCGTCGAACAGCGGCCGATGCAGGAAGTAGGTGCAGACGACGACGTCCCAGGGGCCGGCGGGGAGCGGGGCGGTCTCGAGGTCGACCAGGACGGTCGCGAGGGGGAGAGCCTCGGCGCGAGCCGCGGCGGCGGCGCGAGCGAGCGCGACGTCCGAGACGTCGGCGAGGGTGACATCGAGGCCGCGGCGGGCGAGCCAGAGGGCGTTGCGACCGGAGCCGCCGGCGACGTCGAGGGCGCGGCCATGGCGGGGGAGGAGCGCGTCCAGGGAGGTGAGGAACGGGGAGGGCGCGGGGATCCCGGGCTCGGCGCGGTAGCGGTCGTTCCAGCGGTTGCGGTCGGAGGCGGGCACGGAGATGGGCGTAACCGGAGGCAGGGTGATGCGCTCGCGGTCGGGGCGGGGGGGGACTTCGACTCCGCGCCCGGCCTCGCGGAGCGCGTGACGCTCGAATCACCGTCGTGGCATCGCGGGATTTCGAGCCTGCGGCGAAAGGGCGCACCCTGCGGCCTGCCCATCCAGGCGCCGGAGGTGCGCGATGCGTGCTCGTCTCGTCTTCGTGGTGATCGCGGTCAGCCTGATCGCAGCGTGCGGTGGCGGTTCGAGCACGGGCGGAGGCACGGCTCCGGCGGTACCCGCGGCGCCGACCAGCGTCGCGGCGGCGCCCGGCGACGGGAAGGTGACCGTCTCGTGGACCGGGTCGGAAGGCGCCACGTCCTACGACCTGTACTGGTCCACCTCCCCCGGCGTCTCGAAGGCGAGCGGCGCGAAGGTGCCCGGCGTGCTGAGCGGCTGGGCCGTGACCGGCCTCGCGAACGGGACGGCGTACTACTTCGTCGTCACCGCGGTGAGCGCGGCAGGGGAGAGCGTCGAGTCCGCTGCGGCGACCGCGACGCCCGTCCCGTCCGTCCCGGCGGCGCCGACGGGCGTCACCGCGGTGCCCGGTGACGGAGAGGTCGTCCTGTCGTGGACCGGTTCCTCGGGCGCCACGGCATACGACGTCTACTGGTCGACCGCGCCGAACGTCTCGAGGACGAGCGGCACGAAGGTCGCCGGGGCCGTCAGCGGTGGCCCGATCACCGGCCTCTCGAACGGGACGCCTTACTGGTTCGTGGTCACGGCGGTGAACGCGGGCGGCGAGAGCGCCGAGTCGTCGCCGGCGGCGAGCGCGACGCCCCTGCCGCCGCTGCCGGCGCCGCCGACGAACGTGAGCGCCGTGGCCGGGGACGGGCAGGTGACGGTGTCGTGGACGGCGTCGACGGGCGCGACCTCGTACGACCTGTACTGGTCCACGTCCCCGGCGGTCTCGAAGGCGACCGGCACGAAGATCGCCGGCGCCGCGAGCGGCAGCGCCGTCACCGGTCTCGCGAACGGCACGCCGTACTACTTCGTCGTCACCGCGGTGAACCTCGCCGGCGAGAGCGCCGAGTCGTCGCCGGCGGCGAGCGCGACGCCGCTCCCGCCGATCCCCGCTCCGCCGGCGAGCGTCACCGCCGTCGCCGGCGACGGGAAGGTCACCGTCTCCTGGACGGCGTCCAGCGGCGCGACGTCGTACGACCTCTACTGGTCCACGTCTCCGGCGGTCTCGAAGGCGACCGGCACGCGGGTCGCCGGCGCCACGAGCGGCAGCGCCGTGACGGGCCTCGCGAACGGCACGACGTACTACTTCGTCATCACCGCCGTGAACCTGGGGGGCGCGAGCGCCGAGTCGTCGCCGGCCGCGAGCGCGACGCCCGTGCCGCCCGTCCCGGCTCCGCCCGCGAACGTGAGCGCCGTCGCCGGCGTGGGCGAGGCCATCGTCTCGTGGACGGCCTCGAGCGGGGCGACGTCGTACGACCTGTACTGGTCCACGTCCCCGGCGGTCTCGAAGGCGACCGGCACGAAGATCACCGGCGCCGTGAGCGGCGACGCCGTGACCGGCCTCGCGATCGGCACGACGTACTACTTCGTCGTCACCGCCGTGAACCTCGGGGGCGAGAGCGCCGAGTCGTCGCCGGCCGCGTCGGCGACCCCCGTGTCCGCCGCCCCGGCCGCTCCGACGGGCGTCACCGCCGCCGCCGGTATCGGCAAGGCGACCGTCTCGTGGACCGCGTCGAGCGGGGCGACGTCCTACAACGTCTACTGGTCGACCTCCGCCGCGGTCTCGAAGACGAACGGGACCAAGGTGGCGGGAGCGACGAGCGGCGCGACGATCGCCGGGCTGACGGCGAGCACCGGGTACTTCTTCGTCGTGACCGCCGTGAATGCCGGCGGGGAGAGTGCCGAGTCGTCCGCGGCGTCCGTCACCGCGCTGCCCGCGGTCCTCGGCTCGTTCGCTTACTCGGGGGCGGGCGGCACCGACATGGCGGTCGACTCCGCCGCGAAGCGCGTCTACGTGTCCGGAGGGATCGGCCAGCAGGGCCTCATCCGCATCGACGCATCGAACCCGTCGAGCATGAGCCAGACCTCGCTGTCGTACGGCGGCGGCATCGCGGTCGACACGGCGACGGGACGCTATGCGACCACGAGCGGCTACAGCGCCGGGCTGTACGTCTTCAACGCGGACGACAGCGCGTACGACTCGGAGACGATCAGCGGGTGCGGCGGCAGCCTCGCGGCGGACCCGACCAGCCCGGGTCGGTTCTTCGTGAGCTCGCAGTGCAACGATCACATCGCGGTCTATGACGCCGGCGCGAAGAGCCTCGTCGCGAACGTCGCCTCGAACGGCGTCGGCTCCTCGGCGGTGTTCGACCCGAGGACGCGGAGCGTGTTCCAGAACCTCACGCCGAACCACGCGGTGGGTAACGTCCTCGCGCCGCTCGTCGTGAGCAGCGCCTACGCCACCAGCACGCCGATCACCGGGTTCGTCGTGGCCGCGGATCCCGCCCTGGGCCACCTGTACGTGGACACGAACGGCGGCAGCTTCGTCGTCCTCGACAGCACGAACCTGGCGGCGAGCCCGCTGCACACCTTCGCGTCGACCTACTTCCCGCACGTCGCCGCCGACACGGCGCTCGGGCTCTTCTACGCCACGACCGGCAACGCCGTCGTGGCCGTGTACGACGCGACCTCGTACGACGCGCTCACGACCCTGACGCTCCCGGCGAGCGTCGACAACGTCCAGATGGTGCCGGGGGACACGCGGCTGTACGCGATCGCGGGAAGCCGGCTGTACGTGATCGAGGTGCAGTAGCGATCCGCGAGGGGTCGGAGGAGCGGGTCGCCTCCGACTCCGCGCCCGTTCCGCGGGCGCTGCGCTGAACCTGCGCCGTCAGCTCAGCGTCCGCGCCGGATCCACCCGCGCCGCGATCGCCGCCGGCGCGAGGGCGCCGAGGACCGCCGCGAGCGCCGGGACCGCGACGCCGAGGAGCGGGATCCAGGGCGGGAACGCGAAGAACGTGTCCGGGCGCAACGGGAAGTCCGGGAGGAGCCGCAGGCCGGCGCGGTCGGCGAGCGCGGCGAGGGCGAGCGCGAGGAGCGTGCCCGCGACGCCGCCCGCGAGGCCGAGGATGCCGGCCTCGGCGAGGACGATGGCGCGGACGTCGCGCGGGGCGGCGCCGACCGCCTCGAGGACCGCGATCTCGCGGGCGCGGCCGCGAACGCTGGCGGAGAGCGACTGGGCGATGGCGAGCGCCGCGAGGGCGCACATGACGGTCGCGAGCAGGACGAGGGCGCCGGTGGTGACGAGCACGACCGTGCCGACGCGCTCGGCCGCGGCGCGCTCACCCTCGTCCACGGCGAAGCCCATCCGGCGCGTCGCCGCCACGATGCCGGGCACGTCGTCGGGCCGTCGCGCGAGCAGCGTCACCTGCGTGTAGCCCTGGTCCGGCTTCCCGTACGCGCGGTGGAGGCGCCTCACGGTGTCGAGCGGGACGGCGGCCATGTAGATGGGCACGCGGTCCGAGAGGCCGGCGAGGACGAGGCGGCCGTCGGAGACGCGGTCCTCGGTCTTCTGCGGGACGATGGAGAAGCCGACGCGGACGGGGACCTCGAGCCCGACGAGCGAGAGGCCGGCGGGGAGGCGCCGGACGTTCCAGGCCGGCGCGATGGTCTTGTTGTAGATCTCGAGGAGGCGCCCGGAGATCACGGCCGGGATGGCGCCGCCCTCGCCCGGATCCACGAACGGCCGCCCGCCGAGATCGGCGGCGACGAGGCCGGGCGCGACGCCGACCACCGGGACCTGGAGCGTCATGCCCGACGGCCAGTTGTAGGCGAGCCCGCGCGGCGGCCCCGGCACGGCCATCGGCACCCGCAGGGTGAGACGGGGCCAGGCGTCGGCGACACCCGGGAGCGCCGCGAGCCGCGCCACCGTGGCGTCGTCGAGCTGCCCGCCGCCGAGGACGCCGCCGAGCGAGACGGCGCCCGGGACGACCTCGACGAGCCGCGCGTCGGCGGGGAACATCCGGCGCGCCGCGTGCGAGACGCCGAGGCCGAGCGCGAGGAAGAAGACGAGCGACGCCGCGCCGACACAGGCGGCGGCCGCGTTCACGATCGCGCCGCGCCGGTCGGCGCGGAGGTTCGCGCCGGCGATCCAGAGGAGGCCGCGGGCGCTCATGAGACGCGGAGCCTCCCGTCCTCGAGGTGGAGCACCCGCGACGCCGCCCGCGAGACGCGCTCCTCGTGCGTGACGACCAGCACGGTGAGCCCGTCGCGGGCCAGCTCGCCGAACAGCCGGATGATGCCCTCGCCGCTCACCGCGTCGAGGTTGCCGGTCGGCTCGTCGGCGAGGAGGACGCGCGGGCGCGCGAACATCGCGCGGGCGATGGCGACGCGCTGCCGCTCGCCGCCGGAGAGCCGCGCCGGCGGCGCCGACGCCCTCGCCGCGAGCCCGACGCGCTCGAGCGCCTCGGCGGCCCGGGCGCGGACCGCGGCGCGATCGGCGCCGGCGCGCCGGAGCATGCCCGGGAGCATCACGTTCTCGAGGGCGGTGAGCCCCTGGAGCAGGTTGAAGGACTGGAACACGAACCCGACGGCGCGGTTCCGGAGCTCCGCGAGCGCCGGGGCCGAGAGCCCTGCGAGCCGGGTGTCGGCGACGACCACCTCGCCGGTGTACGCGGAGTCCAGGCCGCCCGCCACGTAGAGGAGCGTCGACTTCCCGGAGCCGGACGCGCCCACGATGGCGACCAGCTCGCCGGGGGCGACCTCGAGGTCGACGCCGCGGAGCACGGGGAGCTCGCGCTCGCCGTCCTGGAACGACTTCGAGACGCCGGCGAGCCGGATCACGGCCGCGCCCCCGGGGCGGCCGCCTCGACGTCGAGGGCGAGCACCAGCGCGCCGTCCGCGAGCTCCGCCTGGAGCGAGACCGCGGAGAGCCGCGCCGCGGGCTCGAGGAAGCGATCCACCACCGAGCGGACCACGAACCCCGAGGGCCCGGTGCCGAACGCGTCGTCGGGGAGCCGGCGGACGCTCGCCACGAGCCGCTGCGGATCGAGGACCGCGCCGCCGAGGCCCCCCTGCAGCGCCGCGGCGGAGACCATCGTCGGGGCCTCGAAGCCGCGCCCGTCGCCCGCGAGCCGCGCCTCGAGGAGCGCGAGGGCGCCCGTCGGGCCGCCGGCGAGGGCGATGCGGCGCTCCGCCTCGTCGACGCGCCACGCGATCTCGCCGCTCGGCGTCGCGATCCGGAAGGTCTTGGCGTCCGCGGGGGCGGGCTGGGCGCGGCCACGCCCGGCGCGGCGCGGATGCGGCGCGAGGCGCTCGGAGACCGCGAGCGCCGCGGCCGGGTCCTTCACGGGGAGCACCGCCTCGAACCGCGCGACGAGGAGCGGGTCCGTCCGCGCGGTGTCCTCCGAGACCGTCGTGAGGTCGAGGTTCGGAGGGATCGACAGCACCGCCGCCGCGCCCGGCGCGAGGACGTCGAGGACGTCGCGCTGCGGGTCGACGCCGCGTGCGCCGAGGCGGGCGCGCTCGCGCGCGGGGAGCAGGAAGAGGAGCTTCCGGCCGAGGGCGGAGGGATCGCCGTCCCACCGCAGCGCGAGCGGCGCGCCGGGATCGAGGCGGCCGACGAGGCGGGCCGCGGCGCCGCCCGCGGAGAGCTCGCGGAACGAGGGTTCGCGGTCGCCGAGGAGGACGACGGCGCCGAGGCGGGCGCCTGCCGCGCTGCCGGAGGTCGCGAGCGCGATGCCGTCCTTCACCGCCCAGAGGCCGGCGAGCCGGCGAGAGCCGGGCGGGGCGAACAGGATCGCCGCGTAGCGCTCCCCGAGCGCGGCGCGCGCGGTCTTCCACGCCGGAGTGGCGGCGAGGCTCTCGTCGATCCGGCGCGTCGCCGCCGCGGCGACGACGTCCACGGCGAAGGGGCCGGCCGCGACGAGCGCGGTCCGCTCGACCACCGCGTACGCGAGCGCGGGCGGCGTGCCCGGCGCCGGGCTGAACACGACGACCGAGGTCTCGCCGCGTAGCTCCGAGGACCGGAGCCCGGCGCCGAGCCGGTCGCGCGCGATGCGGGCGAAGAGGTCGCCGAGCCGGTCGGCGTCGCGGACCGGGAGCACGAGGAGCGCCGCGGCGGCGGGCTCGGCGCGCCCCGGGAGCGGGTACGCGGCGACGGCGGCGCCGCGCCGGGGCTCGACCCCGGCGCCCTCGAGCGCGTCCGGATCGAGCGGGTCGAAGCCGAGCTGCGCCGTGAGCGCGCCGCGCGCCTGGACCAGCTCGGGCGCGCCGGGGAACCCGGCGATGGTCGCGTGCAGCGCCGCGAGCTCGCGGGCCGCGCGCCCGGCCTCGGGCACGATCACCGCGGCGTCGACCTTCGCGGGGAGGAACCGCTCCGGCGGCGGCCCCGCCTGCCTGCCACCGCAGGTGCAGCCCGGGAGCGCGAGGGCGGCGGCTGCGAGGACCAGGGCTGCTGTGGCGCGCCCGAGCACGACCGCTTCCATACCATGCTAAGAGAGGCGCGCTCATGATCTTCTCCAGCGAGGACGAGGCCCCGATCGCGCGCGATCTCCTTCCCGACTGGCACGCCGCCTTCGGCGACGCGGCGGGGCGGCTCGAGCTCGAGATCGGCGCCGGTCACGGCGGGTTCGCCCTCGCCTACGCGCGGGCGTTCCCGGACCGCGCGCTCGTCGCGATCGAGCAGCGGAAGAAGTTCGCGACCGTCGTGGCCGCGAAGGCGGCCGCCCGCGAGCTCCCGAACCTGCTCGTGCTCTGCGGCGACGCGCGCATCCTGGCGCCGCGCCTCTTCGGTGCCGGCCGGCTCGCGGCGATCCACGTCCACTTCCCCGATCCCTGGTGGAAGCGGCGCCATCACCGCCGCCGGCTCGTCGACGACCGGATGTCGACCCTGCTCCTCGGCCTCCTCGCGCCGGGCGGGCTCCTGGACTTCCGGACGGACGTCGAGCGCTACGCGGAGGAGGCGGTGGTACGCCTCGAGGCCGCCGGGTTCCGGAACGAGGCCGGCGCCGGCCGGTTCTCGGACGCGCCCCCCGACGAGATCCCCTCCACGCGCGAGAAGCGCTACCTCGCCACCGGGCAGCGGGTCTGGCGGCTCCGGCTCCGCAAGCGGTGAGACGGGTCCCGGCCAGGCCGGCCTCGGCGCACCCGGTCCAGCGCGTCACCCTCGCCCTGGACTGCCCGGCCATCGGTGAAAGCCGAGGGCCCCCGGGTCGCCCCGGGGGCCCTCCCTCACACCCGCCACGAGACCGCGCGGCGCTACCACTTGCTGCCGGTCGAGCTGCCCGTGTTGCCCGTGTCCGGCTTGGCCGCGCTCCCCGGCGCGGCGGTGCCGCTCGCGCCGCCCTGGCCCGCGTCGTTCTTCGAGCCGGTATCCGGCTTCGAGCCCGGCGGGTAGTTCGTCGAGCCCGCCGCGTCCGTGCCGGCGCCGGTCGAGCTGCTCGGGGCCATCGTGCCGGACGCCCCGCTCGACCCGGAGCCCAGCGCGCCGCCCGTGCCGGACTCGACCTTCACGGCGACGCGCTGGCCGTCCTGGTCGTTGTAGCTCGCGCGGACGTCCTGCCCCGGCTTGAGATCGGAGAGGTGGCTGTCCTGCCCGTCGATCGTGACGGTGGTCTGGTCGACCACCGACAGCGTCTGCTGGCTGCCGTCCGCCGAGTCGATGACGAGCGTGTCGCCGGTCGCGCTGGCGACGCGGCCGGAGACGATCTTGTCGCTCGGGTGGCCCTTGACGTCGCCCTGCATGCCGGCGCCAGCGCTGGCCGAGCCGGCCGGCGTGCTCGCGGTGGCGCCCGCGTCGGCGCTCGGCTGATCCGACTTCGCGGTCGAGGCGGAGCCCGTGGAATGGGTGGTGCTGCAGGCGAGCCCGAGCGCGAGCACGGGCACGGTGAAGAAGACACGGTAGGTCATTTGCGAGGATCCCTCCCGACCCGAGAACCTGCGCGCTTCAGGGGCAGGGGGCGAGCCCCCCGCGAGCGCGGTCCGGTCGGGCGGGCGCCCCCGTGCCAGCCAGGACGGCGCCACCGCGCAGCGGGCGCTCCGGCGCTCCGCCGGCTAGACTGCTGATCCATGACGCGTCGCTTCCTCCCGGTGGTCGCGCTGTCCCTCGCCGTGCTCCTCCCCGGCTGCCGCCGCACGGCGACGCCCGCGGACCGGTACCGCCTGTTCGCGAACGCGGCCCGCAACCAGGACTCGGCCGCGGTCTGGGGGATGCTCTCGAAGCGGTCGCGCGCCGACTTCGACGCGCGGGCGAAGGCGCTCGCTGCCGCCGCGCCGGGCGTCCTGCCCGCGCGCGGGCAGGACGTGGTCGTCGGCGACCTCGCCGTGCGCGCGCCGAAGGTGAAGTCGACGGTGATCCTCCGCGAGTCCGCCGACGCCGCGGTGATCGCGGTGGAGGACGAGGCCGGCGTCCGGGGCGAGGTGACGCTCGTGCGCGAGGACGGGGACTGGAAGGTCGAGGTCCCTCGGGCGGGCGGGTAGGGCGGCTCCGGCCGGGGGCCGCGGCGAGCGAGGCGGCTGTGGATCCGGGCGCAAACGTCTGTTATTCAAGGCGTCCCTCATGAAGACCCCGACCGCCGCCGAGATCCGCGAGCTCTTCGTCCGCTTCTTCGAGGAGCGCGGCCACCGCCGCGTCCCGAGCTCCTCGCTCGTCCCGCAGAACGACCCGACGCTCCTCTTCACCAACGCCGGCATGGTCCAGTTCAAGGACGTGTTCACCGGCCGCGAGAAGCGGGACTACAGCCGGGCCACCACCGCGCAGAAGTGCGTGCGCGCCGGCGGCAAGCACAACGACCTCGAGAACGTCGGGTTCACCGCCCGTCACCACACGTTCTTCGAGATGCTCGGGAACTTCTCGTTCGGCGACTACTTCAAGAAGGACGCGATCGCCTGGGGCTGGGAGTTCGTGACGAGCCCGAAGTGGCTCGGGCTGCCGAAGGACCGGCTCGCGGCGACCGTGTTCGCCGGCGAGGGGACGCTCCCCTGGGACGAGGAGGCCTACGGCCTCTGGAAGGCGCAGGGCGTCCCCGAGGAGCGGATCCACAAGCTCGGCGCGAAGGACAACTTCTGGGCGATGGGGGACACCGGCCCCTGCGGTCCGTGCTCGGAGATCCACTTCTTCCAGGGGAACGACATCCCCTGCGCGGAGGAGAAGGCCGGCCGCAAGTGCGAGGGCGTCGCCTGCGACTGCGACCGCTGGCTCGAGATCTGGAACCTCGTGTTCATGCAGTTCGAGCGCAGCCAGGACGGCGGCCTCACCCCGCTGCCGAAGCCGTCCATCGACACCGGCGCCGGCCTCGAGCGCATGGCGTCGGTCGCGCAGGGCAAGCGCTCCAACTACGACACCGACCTGTTCCAGACCATCATCGGGGCGATCGCGAAGCTCGCCGGGAAGCGGTACGGCGAGAAGGACGACGACGACTCGGTCTCGATGCGCGTCATCGCGGACCACGCCCGCGCGACCACCTTCCTCGTCGGCGACGGCGTCCTGCCCTCCAACGAGGGGCGCGGGTACGTGCTCCGCCGCATCATGCGGCGGGCGATCCGGCACGGGAAGCGGCTCGGGCTCGAGAAGCCCTTCCTCGCCGACGTGTGCCGGGTGGTGATCGCGGAGATGGGCCAGGCGTACCCGGAGATCCGCGAGAACGAGGCGTTCATCACGAAGGTCGCGCAGCAGGAGGAGGAGTCCTTCCGCCGGACCCTCGACAAGGGCCTCGCGATCCTCGAGGCGGAGATGCGGAAGGTCGGCATCCCGGACGCGGTCGCCATGGGCAAGCCCGCGACGCCGCCGCCGGCGAAGGCCGCGCGGCCCGTCATCGACGGCAAGGTCGCCTTCCAGCTCTACGACACCTTCGGGTTCCCGCTCGACCTCACCCGCGTGATCGCCGCGGAGCGCGGGTTCGACGTGGACGAGCAGGGCTTCGATCGCCACATGGCCGAGCAGCGCGCCCGGTCCGAGTGGAAGGGCTCCGGCGAGCAGGCGGTCGGGGACCTCCAGAAGGCCATCGCGGGCGACATCGGCGAGGTGAAGTTCCTCGGGTACGAGGTGACGAAGGCGACCGCCGAGGTGAAGGCGCTGCTCGCGAACGGCGCCCGCGTCGCGAAGGCGCGGAAGGGCGACGCGGTCGAGGTCGTCACCGCCGCGACGCCGTTCTACGGCGAGTCGGGCGGCCAGGTGGGCGACGTCGGCACCATCACGGGGCTCGGCGGGCTGCGGATCCGCGTCGACGACGCGCAGCGGCCGGTGCCCGGGCTCATCACGCACGTCGGCGAGGTGCTCGAGGGCGAGCTCGCCGTCGGGGATCGGGTCGAGCTCGCCGTCGACGAGGCGCGCCGCGACCTCATCCGCGCGAACCACTCCGCGACGCACCTCCTGCAGTTCGCGCTCCGCGAGACGCTCGGCGAGCACGTGAAGCAGGCGGGCTCCGTCGTCGCGCCCGACTACCTCCGGTTCGACTTCTCGCACTTCCAGCCGCTCGCGACCGAGGAGCTGAAGAAGATCGAGCGGCGCGTGAACGAGCTCGTCCGCGAGAACGCCGAGACCGAGACCGCGGTCCTCGAGCTCGAGAAGGCGCGCCAGGCGGGCGCGATGATGATCTTCGGCGAGAAGTACGGCGACGTCGTGCGCGTGGTCCGCATCGGCCCCTCCAAGGAGCTCTGCGGCGGGACGCACGTGCGCCGCACCGGCGACATCGCGTACTTCAAGATCGACTCCGAGGAGTCCATCGCCGCGGGCGTCCGGCGCATCGTCGCCCTCACCGGACCCAAGGCCGTGGAGGCCTCGCAGCGGGAGGCGGACGAGCTCCGCCAGGCGGCCCAGCTCCTCAAGGCGGGCGCGCTCGAGGTCGCGCAGAAGATCGAGCAGGCGCAGCGGCGGATGAAGGACCTCGAGCGGGCGCTCGAGGAGGCCAAGTCGAAGGTCGCGACGGCGCAGTCCGGCGATCTCGCGGCGCAGGCGAAGGACGTCGGCGGCGGCGCGAAGGTGCTCGCCGCCAAGGTGCAGGGCGACGGCAAGAGCCTGCGCGAGCTCGCGGACAAGCTCCGGGACAAGCTCGGCAGGGGCGTCGTCGCGCTCGGCGCGGAGCAGGACGGCAAGGCGATCCTCCTCGTCGCGGTCACGAAGGACCTCACCTCGAAGGTGAAGGCGGGCGATCTCGTGAAGGAGGCGGCGAAGCTCGTGGGCGGCTCGGGCGGCGGCAAGCCGGACATGGCGCAGGCGGGTGGCTCCGATCCCGCGGGCCTCGAGAAGGCGCTCGCGAAGGTGACGGAGCTCGCGGCGTCGGCGCTCGGGTGACCGAGCGCCGATCCCCCGGAGCGGGGACGGCGCGCCCCGGGGGCCGCGCGGAGAGGAAGCGCCGCATTGTCGCGTCTGCGGGCGTGCGTCTCGCGCGGGACCTGTCAAGGCGTTCGTGGCGTTGACCGTCGCGCGCGGGGGGGCCTACCATCCTCGCGCGATGGCTCACCCGGCGAAAGGAGCGCGAGGCGGCAAGGCGCGCGTGACGTCGCCGGACGTCGTCGACCTCGCCCAGGCGCGCGACGCGCGCCGGCTCCGCGACTTCCAGGCACGCTGCCACGGCGTCGACGAGGTGAACCGGAAGTCGCTCGCGCGGCTGTTCCAGACCGGCTTCATCTTCACGCGCCAGGGCGCGCGCCTCGCCCGCGACCTGCTCCTCGCCCACCAGCACCTGCTCCGCGTCGGCGACCTCCTCGCGCGGATCGCCGAGCTGCCGGAGGGCGCCGACGCGTCGGACTCGGCGGTGCTCTACGACGAGGCGCAGTCGCTCCTCGCCCGCACCACCGAGCTCACCGCGCGCTGCGGCGTCGTGCTCGCGCAGCGGTAGCCGGCTGCGCGCTCGCTCAGGGCGCGACCAGCAGCGCCAGCGTCGCGAGCCCGCCCTGGACGCGCACGTCGCGGCCGGTCGCGCGCTCGCGCTCCGGGAAAGCGTCCACGAACCAGCCGACCTCGAGCTTCACCGCGACCGTCGAGAGCCGGCCCATGAGGAGGCCGCCGAGGAGCCGACCCTGGAGCCCGCTCGCGCGCTGTTCGCCGCCGAGGTGGCTCCACGCCCACGCCGCGCCGGCGCCGAGGTACGGCGACACGTTCTTCTTGGAGAACGGGTAGTAGACACCCATCCCGAGGGTGATGGCGCTGTCCTCGTCACGAACGTACGGATCCGGGTTCGCGGTCGCGCCCGCGAGCGTCACGTCGGCGAGGAAGTCGCGCGCGTCGTAGTGCCAGGTGAGCCCCAGACCTCCGAGGCCGCCGGTCCGGCGTTGCGGATCGGCGCGGTTCACCGGCATCAGCGCCACGAAGGTGAGCCCGAATCCGGTGGTGGCCTCCATCTTCCGGAGGGGCCGCTCCTCGTGCGCGGTGACCGTCTCGATGGTCGCGAGGTCGCGCGCGGGCCCGCCGGTCGCGAGCCCCTCCGCGAGCCGCGCCAGCGCGGGATCGAGGTCGTCCGCGCCGAGCACGCTCAGCGTGTCGGCGTGGACGAGCGTGCCGTCTTGCGCGTACGCGGCGACGCGCGCGACGCCGGTCGCCTCGAGGCGGGACACGTCGAGCGTCACGCCGAGCTCCGCGCCCGCGTCGCGCGCCGCCGCGCCGACCTCGACCGGCCGCAGCTCGGACGGCGCCGCCGCGGGCCCGACCCGCACCACGACGAACCGCCCGGTGGCCTCGAGGTGCGCCCGGAGCACGTCGCCCGCCGCGGCGAGCTGCGGCTCCGGGACGTTGTGCCCGGTCGTCGGGAGGAGCGCGACGGTGTGCGTCGCGGCGGCCGCGGGGGCGGCGGCGAGGAGGAGGGCGAGAGCGGACGCGAGGCGAGGCGGGGTCATGGGGTGGCTCCGCGGGGTGGGGGAGGGAGGGTCCAGGTCGGGGTCGGGGTCACGGTTGCGTTCGCGGTCGCAGCTCCGCTCGGCGGCGCCATCCACGCCGACGCCTCCGGGCCCTCCGCCCAGGGATCGAGCCCGGGATCGACGTCCCACCCGGCGGCCGGCCGTCGCGGCGGGAGCGGCACCACCACGTCCTGCGGATACGTCCAGCAGAAGACGAAGCAGACACCGAGCGTCCGCAGCCCGGCCGCGAACGTGAACCAGGAGAACTCGCGCTCGACCAGCGTCCGCGCGCGGCGTCCGTCCTTCGCGACGACGACGACGCGCGCCGTGTGCGGCGGCCCCATGGACCAGACGTCCCCGCTCTTCCCCACCGGGCGGCCGTCGAACCAGATGACCGCGTCCGGATCGTCGGTGAGCACCCGGCTCGTCACGCACCCGCCGAGCAGGAGCGCGGCGACGCCGGCGGCGATGGGAGCGCGGGCGACCACGGCTCAGTACCCGAGCCCCACGGTGGCGAACGGGCCGTGCGGCGTGACGGGGCTCGCCTCGTGCACCTTCTCCGTGAACGCGGACACCTGCCACCCCGCCTCGACCCGCACCTGCACCGTGGAGAGCCGCCCGACGAGCACCCCGCCCGCGGCCCGGAACGCGAGGCCGGCCGCGCCGTCGCCGCCGGTCTGGAGCCAGTGGTACGCGACGCCGCCGCCGAGGTACGGCGACACGTTCCCCTTCGAGAACGGACGGTAGAACCCGATCCCGAGCGCCACGAGGCGATCGGCGTCGCCGCCGTAGAGGTCGAACGAGAGGTCCGCGAGGAAGCTCCGCGCGTCGTAGAGCCAGAACACGCCCCCGCCCGCGGCCGAGTGCGAGGTCCCGGCGGGCGAGGCCCGGTTCATCAGGAACGCGCTCCCGAGCCGGATCCCGAACACGTTGGTGGCGACGTACTTGAGGTACGGGTCGGCCTCGCGCTCCGTCACCGTGTCGATCTCGGCGAGCGCGTGCGCGGGGCGGCCCTCGGCGAGCCCGGCCGCGAGGCGCCGGAGCGCCGCGTCGAGGTCGTCCGGTCCGGCCGCCCCGAGCTCGTCGACGTGCGCGGCGCTGCCGTCCTGCCGGTACGCGGCGAGGCGGACGCTCGCGACGTTCCCGAGGCGCGCGATGCGGAGCGTCACCGCGAGCTCCGCGCCCCCGGCGCGCGCCGCCTGCGCGGCCTCGAGCGGCGACGGCTCGGCGCGGAGGCCGCCCGGGACCGGCGCGACGGTGACGGCGAGCTTCCCCGTCCGCTCGAGGTGCGCGCGGAGCACGTCCGTCGCGGCGGTCAGGTGGCCCTCGTGCACGTTCGCGCCGGTCGCGGGGAGGAGGACCACCGAGGTCACGGCGCGGGCGGGCGCCGCGGCGGCGAGCAGGAACGCGAGGACCACCTTGTGCGACATCGGATCGACTCTCCGTGAAAGAGCGAATGGCGCAGCGCGCCAGGACGCGCTCACCTCGGAATCAGCATCGCATGTGCCATGACCCTGTCGATGTGACCGAGGTCAGGGACGCGCGGACGTTTTCCGAATGTGAATGTCTCTTGCAGCTCCCGCGTCCGCCTGGCCGGCGGCGCTGCCCGGCGGGAGAGGCGTACCTCGATCATGGTTCGAGCCGGGTGCGCCGCCGGCGTCAGGTGTGAAATCGCAGCACTCCAGTCGAAGTCGTCTCGCACACTCACAAGGAGTCACGAACAGATGCGCAAGCTCGCAATCCTCACGGTGGCCCTCGCCGCGCTCGCGGTCCCCTCGCTCTCTCACGCCCAGGTCAGCCTCGGGCTCCGGCTCGGGTTCGCGCCCGTCGGCGGCGACGCGATGAAGGACCTCAAGATGTCGGACGGCATCAAGAGCCAGATCCCGATCCAGCTCGACGCGATCTACAACCTCAACAAGAACGTCGGCCTGGGCGGCTACTTCTCGTACGGCCTCGGCCAGACCGCGTCCGACGCGTGCGGCACGGGCGTGAGCTGCAGCGCCTCGGTCATGCGCCTCGGCGTGCAGGGCACGTACACCCTCGACCCGATGGGCCAGGCCACCCCGTGGGCCGGCGTCGGGATCGGGTACGAGTGGGCGAAGGTCTCGGGCGGCGGCGAGACGCTGACGCTCAAGGGGTTCGAGTTCCTGAACCTCCAGGTCGGCGCGGACTTCGCGGTGGCCCCGCAGCTCGCGGTCGGTCCGTACCTCGGCATGAGCGTCGGCCAGTACTCGGACGCCGAGATCAGCGGCACGAGCGCCTCGATCCCCGACAAGTCGACGCACGAGTGGTTCCAGGTCGGCGTCCGCGGCAAGTTCGACCTCTAGTCGCGAACGGCAGCGTGGAGCGGCCGCCCCTCCCCCGGGGCGGCCGTTTCCGTTATGGAGAGCCGATGACCCCCGCTCGCCTCGTCGAGCTCGAGCTCGACTCCCCCGCCCTCGCCGGGAACCCTCTCGGCGATCCCTCGCGGCGCCCGCTCCTCGTCTGGCTGCCGCCCGGCCACGACGGCGCGACCCCGCTCCCGGCGATCTACTTCCTCCACGGCTTCTCCGGGAACGTCCGCGGCTGGACGACGGCCGGGCTGTTCCAGCCGAGCGTCCCCGAGCGGCTCGAGGCGCTCGTCGCGTCCGGCGAGGTCCCGCCGTTCGTCGCGGTGTTCCCGGACGGCGCGACCGCGCTCGGCGGGACGCAGTGGATGGACGCGCCGGCGGTCGGGCGCTACCAGTCCTACGTCGCGGAGGACGTCGTGGCGGTCGTGGAGGAGAAGTTCCCCGTCGTCCGGCGGCGCGAGGCGCGCGCGGTCGTCGGCAAGAGCTCCGGCGGCTACGGCGCGCTGCGCATGGGCCGGGACCGCACGGCCGTGTTCGCGCACGTCGCCTGCCACTCCGGCGACGCCGCGTTCGAGTACTGCTACCTCCCCGAGCTGCCGGTCGCGGCGGCGGCGCTGCTCTCGGCGCCCGATCCGGCGACGTGGCTCGCCGGCGCGAAGCGGCGCGCGCGCGAGGCGAAGCTCGGCGGCGGCGACCACCCGGTGCTGAACATCCTCGCGATGGCCGCGCACTACTCGCCCGACCCGCACGCGCCGCTCGGGCTCGCCCTGCCGTTCGACCGGGAGACGGCCCGGCTCCGGCCGGAGGTCTGGGCGCGCTGGCTGGCCGAGGACCCCGTCCGCTTCGTCCCCGCCGCGATCGACACCTACCGCACGCTCGAGACGGTCTTCGTCGACTGCGGCACGCACGACGAGTACCACCTCCGCTGGGGCGCGCGGATGGTGGTGGAGAGCCTCCGCGCCGGCGGCCTCCACCCGCTCCACGAGGAGTTCGAGGACGGCCACTCCGGCACGAGCTACCGGTACGAGGCGTCCGTCCGCGCCATCGCCCCGCGGCTCGCCCGCTCGTGACGGCTTCCCTTCGCGCGCGCGATACGGCAGGCTCTCCGGTCCTCGGAGAGACACCAGGAGGCGACGCCATGGACACCCGAGAGCACGCGGAGCGGATCGGCCGGCTGCAGGAGGCGCTGCGGGCGCGATCGCTGTCGGGCGCGCTCCTCCTCCACGCCGTCGACGTCTTCTACCTGAGCGGCACGCGCCAGAACGGCGCCTTGTTCGTCCCCGCCGAGGGCGCTGCGCTGCTGCTCGTGCGGAAGTCGCTCGCCCGCGCCCGGGCCGAGGCCGCGATCGCGGACGTGCGGCCGTTCCCGTCCTCGAAGGAGCTCGCCGGCGTCCTCGGCGCCGCGACCGGCCGCGTCGGCGCGACGTTCGACGCCGTCCCGCAGGCGACGCTCGACTGGTGGCGCCGGCAGCTGCCCGCGGCGGAGCTGGTGGACGTGTCCGGCGTCCTCCGCGAGCAGCGGTCGGTGAAGTCCGCGGTGGAGCGGGCGATCCTCCGGGACGGCGGTGCGCGCATCGCGTCCGTCCTCGCCGAGGTGCCGCGGTTCCTCCGCGCCGGCGCCCGGGAGATCGACGTCTCCGCCGAGATCGAGGCGCGGCTCCGGCGCGCCGGGAACGAGGGCAGTCCGCGCCTGCGCGGGTTCAACGCCGAGCTGTTCGTCGGGATCGTCGCCGCCGGCGCGAGCGCGTCGGCGCCTGGCTACTTCGACGGCCCGGTGGTCGGGCCCGGGCTCGGGGCGGCGTACCCGCAGGGCGCGTCGACGAAGGTCATCGCCGCCGGGGAGCCGGTGCTCCTCGACTTCACGGGCGTCTTCGGCGGGTACGTCGTCGACATGACTCGCATCGCGGTGGTCGGCGCCCTCGCGCCCGAGCTCGAGCGTGCGTTCGGGGTCGCGCTCGAGATCCAGGCCGAGGTCGCCGGCGCCCTCCGCCCCGGCGCCATCGGCGAGGCGCTCTGGGAGCGCGCCCGCGCCCGCGCCGAGGCGGCGGGGCTCGGGGACCGCTTCATGGGGCCTCCCGGCGACCAGGCGCGCTTCGTCGGCCACGGCGTCGGGCTCGAGCTCGACGAGCTGCCGGTGCTCGCGCCCGGCTTCAAGGCGCCGCTCGTCGAGGGCCAGGTCGTCGCGATCGAGCCGAAGTTCGTGTTCCCGGGCGTGGGCGCGGTGGGGATCGAGAACACGTGGATCGTGACGCGGGGGGGCGGGGAGAAGGTGACCGCGCTCGCGGACGAGGTGCTGAGGGTGGGGGCGTAGCGCGAGCGACGGGCGATCGGAGCCCGTTCCCGTAAACGTGCCCGTACACGTACCCGGCTTCTCGGTGCCCGTGACCCGTGTCCCGTGGCCCCTGGACCGTCGTCCCGTGCCCGGCCTCACTGGCGGTTCGGGGGTCGGCAACGGCTCACGGGCCACGGGCCACGGGAATCGGAAGGCGGGCACGGGGGATCGGGCACGGCCACGGGCACGGTCACGGGCACGATCGCCCGTCTCCGTGCCCCGTGGCGTGGCCGCCTACTCCCTCGGCGCACTCCCCCCGCGCCGCAGGAACGCGGGGATGTCGTACTGATCCTCGTCCGCCGGCTTGAACGAGCCCGGATCGCGCCGCACCGGCGCCGTCGAGGCGCGCACCGGCACCGTCGCCGGAGCGACCGTCTGGAGCCGGATGGGATCCTTCGCCTTCGCCTCCGCCGGGAGCGGCGGCGGCACGGTGCGGACCGTCGCCGGGAGCTTCGCCTCGGCCGGCTGGCGGGCCAGCGCGCGGCTCCGCTCCTCGCGGCCCTGGAACCCGGTGGCGATGACGGTGATCTTCACCTCGTCGCCGAGCCGCTCGTCGATGACCGAGCCGAAGATGATGTTCGCCTCGGCATCCGCCGCCGCCTGCGCCATCGTCACGGCCTCGTTCACCTCGTTCAGCGTGAGGTCCGCGCCGCCGCTGATGTTCACGAGGAGGCCGGTCGCGCCGTCGAGGGTCACGTCCTCGAGGAGCGGCGACGAGATCGCCGCCTGCATCGCCTCGACCGCGCGGCGCGCGCCCGCGGAGCGGCCGGTGCCCATGAGCGCCATGCCCTGGCCGCTCATGATGGTGCGGACGTCGGCGAAGTCGACGTTCACGATCCCGTGCACGGTGATGAGGTCGGAGATGCCCTGCACCGCGTTCAGGAGGACCTCGTCCGCGCGCTTGAACGCGTCGGCGAGCGACATGTTCTCGCCGGCCACGGCGAGGAGCCGCTGGTTCGGGATCACGATGAGCGTGTCGACGGCCGCCGCCAGCTCCGCGATGCCGGCCTCGGCCTGCTTGCGCCGCCGGTTCCCCTCGAAGAGGAACGGCTTCGTGACGACGCCGACCGTGAGGGCGCCGGTGGACTTGGCGATGTCGGCGACGACGGGCGCGCCGCCGGTGCCGGTGCCGCCGCCCATTCCCGCGGTGACGAACACCATGTCCGCGCCCTCGAGCGCCGTCGCGATCTGCTCGCGCTCCTCGAGCGCGGCGGTCCGGCCCACCTCGGGGTTCGCGCCGGCGCCGAGGCCGCGGGAGGCGCTCCGCCCGAGCTGGATCTTCACCCCGGCCTTGTTCGCCGCGAGCGCCTGCACGTCGGTGTTGGCCGCGATGAACTCGACGCCCTCGAGGCGGCCCGCGACCATCGTGTTGATGGCGTTCCCGCCGCCGCCCCCGACGCCGATGACCTTGATCTTCGCCGCGTCCTGCTTGTCCGTGTACTCGATCATGTGCGTAGGCCCCCGCGGCTAGAAGATCTGCCCGAGCCACTCCTTCATCCGGCCCTTCACCTTCCGGTACACGTTCTCGTCGCGGATCTTGAAGTACGGGCTCGCCTCCTGCTGCTGCGCGCCGTAGATGACGAGCCCGACCGCCGTCGCGTACATCGGGCTCTTCACCACGTCGACGAGCCCGCCGATCGCCCGCGGCAGCCCGCGGCGGACCGGCACGCCGAGCACCTCCTCGGCCATCTCCGGCATGCCGGCGAGGAGCGTCGAGCCGCCCGTGATCACGACGCCGGAGGCGAGGATCTCCTCCATCCCGCACTTCTGGATCTCGTGCTGGACGAGCATGAAGATCTCCTCGACCCGCGGCTCCACGATCTCCGCGAGGATGTGGCGGGAGAGGACGCGCGGGGAGCCCCCGCCCACGCTCGGGACCTCGATGGTGTCGGACTTGTCCACCATCGACGCGACGGCGCAGCCGTACTGCTTCTTGAGCCGCTCCGCCTCGTGCGTGGGCGTGCGGAGCCCGACCGCGACGTCGTTCGTGAGGTGGTTGCCGCCGAGGGAGATGACGGCCGTGTGCTGGATGGAGCCGTTGTGGAAGATGGCGATGTCGGTCGTCCCCCCGCCGATGTCCACGAGGCAGACGCCGAGCTCCTTCTCGTCGTCGCTGAGCGTCGCGAGCGAGGACGCGAGGGGCTGCAGCACGATGTCGGCGACGTTCAGGCCCGTGCGCTGGGCGCACTTCACGATGTTCTGGGCGGACGAGACCGCGCCGGTCACGATGAGCGCCTTCGCCTCGAGGCGCACGCCGCTCATCCCCACCGGCTCCTTCACGCCGTCCTGGTCGTCGACCACGAACTCCTGCGGGAGGACGTGGATCACCTCGCGGTCGAGCGGGATCGCCACGGCCTTCGCCTGGTCGATGACGCGATCGACGTCCTGCTGCCGGACCTCCTTGTCCTTCACCGCGACGACGCCGTGAGACGGGAACGCCTTGATGTGGCCGCCGGCGATCCCCGTGTAGACGGTGGTGATCTCGCACCCCGCCATGTGCTCGGCCTCCTCGATCGCGCGCTTGATCGAGGCGACGGTGGCGTCGATGTTGACGACGACGCCCTTCCGCAACCCCTTCGACGGGTGCGAGCCGATGCCGATGATGTCGATCGTGCCGTCGTCGGTCACCTCGCCGACGATGGCGCAGATCTTCGTCGTGCCGATGTCCAGGCCGACGAGGATTTCGCCGCTTCTCGCCATGTCCACCACCTCCGGGCGTGTCGCGCTCTCGCGCTCACCCGACGGAGCCCTCTCGGACCCCTTCACCTACCGTCCGGACGCCGAGCGCCCGGACGGATCACCACCACCGTTGCCACGCACCGCCAGCCGCACGGCCACCCAGTCCGGGCGCCGCCGGTTGTCGAGGTGGAGCACCTCCGCCCGCTGGCCCTCCGCGTCGAGCGCGGAGAGCACGCGGGAGAGGCGCGCCAGCTTCTCCTCGATGTCACCCTGGCCGAGCCGCACCTCCGTGCCGTCGGCCGTGAAGATCGTCGTCCCGTAGTCCGGGTCGACGTGGAGCTCCGAGATCGCCACGCGCGCCGCGAGCCCGAGCTCGGACCACCGCCCGAGGAGGGCCAGCGCCGCCGCGAGCAGCGGCTCGTACTCGGCGCGGCGGTCGACCCAGTCCTCCCGGTCGATGCCGGTCACGAGGGGCAGGTCGAGCCCATCGCCGGGGACCGCGCGCTTGAAGACCTCGCCGCGCCCGTCGACGAGGTAGAGGCCCCCCAGGTCGACGAGGGCCGCAGGCTCGCGCTCCACGACCGCGACGTCGAGCGCCGGCGGCCAGCGCCGCTGCACCTCGGCGCGGGCGACCCAGGGGTGGCGCCGGAGCGCGGCCTCGACCGCGGCCGTGTCGAGGAACAGCAGGTGATCGCCGCGGCGGACGGGGGACAGCTCCGCGAGCTCGGCCGCGGTGGCGCGGTGGAGCCCGGAGAAGCGCAGCTCCTTCACCCGGAGCAGATCGCCCGCGTACCCGAACCGCCAGAAGAGGAGGCCGATGGCGGCGAGCGCGGCGACGGTCACGGCGGCGGGCAGGGCGAGCCGGACCGCGCGCGCCAGCTTTCGCCGCCGCTCCCCGGGAACCCTGTCCACCTTCCGCCGGTTCGGACCCCGCGCCACCGCCGCTCCGCCTCGCCCTCGCGCCGCTCCGACAGCGGCCGCTTCCAGGCGCTATCACCCGAGGGTGCAGGATGCCCCAGCCCCGGGCGCTGGCAAGTTTTTGACCGCCCTGATCTTCGCGCTGGCACCCGGAGTGCACGGACCGACCGGCGAGGTCGCGATATCGACCCGTCCCGGCGCATCGTGTAAATGACTTCACCACCCGGACGTCGAGTGGAAAGGCGGCTGGAACCCTCACGGAGCACCGAATGCGCATCGGAAACGCAGCTCTCCTCGTCGTCGGCGTGCTCCTCTGCGCGGCAGGCGTCGCCCGCGGCGCCGACCGGCGACTCGCGCCGATCCCGCGCGACCAGGCGGTCTCGTCCCACGGGCCGTTCGAGATGGGGGCGTGCGACACCTGTCACGCGCGGAACGATCCGCGGAACCCGGGGCCCGCCTCGGTCACGAACGACGCGTGCTTCGAGTGCCACGACGAGTTCAGGGGCTCCGCGCCGGTGAAGATGGAGCGGGCGCTCCACCCGAGGGCGGGGGCGACGAACTGCGTCGGCTGCCACACGCCGCACAACTCCCGGAACCGGAAGCTGCTGCTGCGCACCTGAGTCCCACTCCGATCGATTCTGGCGCCGCGCCGGGCACGCGCCCGCGCCGGCGTGTCTTTTTTCCGCGAAGTTGGGCAGGATCAAGGTTGGTGGAACGCCAGGTCGACAAAGATCCCGGCCCGGCGCCGTGTCCCGGCCTCACGGGGCACGCGGCGCACCCGGACCTCGGAGCGGACTCGAAAATGCACATGCGGCCCTCGAACCTCGCCGGACTCCTCGTCGCGGTCGCCGTCGTCGTCGTCGCACGCGGCGCGAGCGCCGCTCCGATGAAGACCGAAGTGAAGAAGCAGGCGCTCCGGCGCGGCGCCGCGGTCGCGCCGCTCCCGAAGGACAGGGCGGTCCGCTCGCACGCGCCGTTCGAAGGCGGCGACTGCGGCGTGTGTCACCAGAACAACGATCCGAAGAACCCGGGGCCGATCCGCCACGCGAGCGTGAACGAGCAGTGCTTCGAGTGCCACGACGACGTGCGCGACGTGATGGCCCGGAAGTACAAGCACGTCCCGGCGATGGAGGCGTGCACCGACTGTCACAACCCGCACAACTCGACCGAGCCCGCGCTGCTCGCCACCGAGATGGTGGACATGTGTACCCGGTGCCACGTCGGCATCAAGCAGCAGGTGACGAACGCGAGGGTGAAGCACGACGCGGTGACGACCGGGAAGAAGTGCTCCAACTGCCACAACCCGCACGCGGCGAACGTCGAGAAGCTGCTCATCGCGCTCCCGTTCGATCTGTGCGTGACCTGCCACTCGAAGGACGGCATGACCTCCGACGACGGCAAGGTCATGACGAACTTCAAGAAGTGGCTCGACGAGAACAAGGTGTGGCACGACCCGGTGAAGGCGAAGGACTGCTCCGCCTGCCACCGCACCCACGGCGGCGAGAACTTCCGCCTCCTCGTCGCGCCGTATCCCGAGAAGTTCTACGCGCCCTACGACAAGAAGCTCTACGGGCTCTGCTACGGCTGCCACAACGACAAGGTCGTCTCGGAGCCGGAGACCACCACGCTGACCGGCTTCCGTGACGGCTCGCGGAACCTGCACTACGTCCACGTGAACAAGGAGCGCGGCCGCACCTGCCGCGCCTGCCACGAGGTCCACGCGTCGAAGCAGGACCACCACATCCGCGACGGCGTGCCGTACGGGCCGAAGGGCTGGATGCTCAAGGTCGGCTACACGAAGCTGCCGAACGGCGGCTCGTGCGCGAAGACCTGCCACGACACGAAGACGTACAACAACAAGACGCTGACCAGCGCCGTCCCGAAGTAGCCGAGGCCAGCGTGAACGGGCGCCACGTCGTCCGGGGGATCATGCTGGGCGTCCTGGCGTTCGTGGCCCGGCCGCTCCCGGTCCGCGGGTTCTCGAACGTCGCCGTGGGCGACGTCGTGGACGACGCCGAGCTCCGCACCCTGGACGGCGGCAAGCACCACCTCGTCGCGAGCGGCGCGAAGGCGAACGTCCTTCTCTTCTTCCGGCCGCAGCAGGAGCACTCGCTCGACACGCTCAGGGACATGGCGGCCTGCGAGAAGGCCTTCGCGGGGAAGCCGGTCCACTGGGTCGCGGTCGTGTCCAGCTCCTGGACGACCGAGGAGATCCGGGGCGCGATCGCCGGGACGGGGATCCGGATGCCGGTGCTGCTGGACGAGGGGGACGCGCTGTACGGCCGCCTGGGCGTGCGGCTCCACCCGGTCATCGGGATCCTCGACGCTCGGCGGCGGCTCGTCGCGTACGAGCCGTTCCGGCAGATCAACTACTGCGACCGCGTGAAGGCGCGCATCCAGCTCCTGCTCGGCGAGATCGGCGAGGCCGAGTTCGCGAAGGTCGACGCGCCGGAGCCGTCGACCACGCGAACCGACGACGGCGTCGCGCGGCGGCACCTCAACTACGCCCGGACGCTCGTCCGGATCCAGAAGCTCGACCGCGCCCTCGAGGAGGTGCGGAAGAGCCTCGCGCTCGTGCCGAGCGCCGCGGCGTACGCGCTGCAGGGCGAGATCCTCGCCGCGCAGGGGAAGTGCCCGGACGCGCTCCGCGCGTTCGACGTCGCGTTGAAGATGGAGCCCGCGAACGCCGTCGCCGTCGAGGGAAGGAAGAGCTGCGGACGCTGACGCGGCGGGCCGTTTTCACGCCGAGTCCCGCGAATCCGAGACAGAGAACGTCCACCGCCCGCTGCGGCGGAATGCCATCATCCGAGCGCCCATGACCCCAGCCCGCCGTCGCTCCGCCACCGTCTCGCTCCTGGCCATCCTCGCCGTGCTGCCGCCCGCGGCACACGCCCGGGCCGAGCCGGGCACGCAGGTCGACAACGTCGAGCTGAAGACGCTCGCCGGCGGCAAGGAGAAGCTGCTGTCCCCGAAGGTCAAGGCGAACATCTTCGTCTTCTTCCGCCCGGGCCAGGACCGCTCCGTCGACGCCCTGAAGCAGATGGCGCAGTGCGAGAAGGATCTCGCCGGGAAGTCGATCCACTGGGCGGCGGTCGTGTCCTCGTCGGCACCCGCCGACGAGGTGAAGACGCTCGTCGCCGAGACCGGCATCCAGATGCCGGTGCTCATCGACGACGGCGACGTGCTCTACGACCGGCTCGGGATCCGGCTGCACCCGGTCGTCGGGCTCGTCGACGGCAAGTTCAAGCTCATGGCGCTCGAGCCGTATCGCCAGATCGACTACTGCGACATCATCAAGACGCGCATCCGGATGCTGCTCGGGGAGGCCTCTCAGGCCGACCTCGACAAGGCGCTGAACCCCGAGAAGTCGCCGCTCCCCGGCGCGGATCCGATGAAGAAGGCGATGCGCGACGTGAACATGGCGCGCCGCCTCTACGAGATCGGCCAGTACGAGAAGGCCGTGAAGCAGGCGCAGCGCGCCCTGGAGATCGCGCCGGTCGGCCAGGCCTACGTCGTGATGGGGCAGGCGTACGCGAAGCTCGGGAAGTGCGCGGACTCCGCGAGGATGCTCGACACCGCGGCGAAGCTCGAGCCGTCGAACCCGAACATCGCCGGCGCGCGGGCGCTCTGCGCCGGCGCGAGCAAATAGATCGCGACACTGCGCGGCGGCGTGGGACGCGGCGCGCCGGTCCGCACGCGTGGTGCTTGCGGCGCCGTGACGGGGCGTCGTAAACGTTCCGTCACGCCACGCCCGCTCCGGGCGCGCTGGGGGTCACACCACATGAACGTCCGGAACGCCCTCGCGGCGGCCGCCGCCGCGCTCCTCGCCTCCGGCTGCGCGACGATCGTCAAGGGGGGCGGGCCCGAGCCCGTCTCGGTCCGCTCCCAGCCGTCCGACGCCGACGTGAAGATCTACGACGCCGTCACGGGCATCCACATCGCCTCGGGCAAGACGCCGGTTCTCGTCCCGCTCGCGAAGTCGACGGGCTTCTTCCTGGGCAGCAAGTACCGGGTCGTCATCGAGAAGCCCGGCTTCGAGAAGCGCGAGGTCCTGATCGACTCGCACGTCTCCGGCTGGTACATCGCCGGGAACATCGCGTTCGGGCTCCTCGGCTGGCTCATCATCGACCCGGCGACGGGCGCGATGTGGACGCTCGACGAGCAGGTCTCGGTGGACCTCATGCCCATCGCGCCGCCGCCGCCGCCGTCCGCGCAGGCCCCGGCGGAGAAGCCGGTGGCGCGCCTCATGACGGTCGACGAGCTGCGGGAGCAGCACCCCGAGCTCGCCTCGCACCTCGTGCCGGTCGTGCTGTAGCCGGCGACGGAGGCGTGGCAGGTCCGACGGGCTCCGCGCCGGCGCGCGGGGCCCGTCGTCGTCTCCGCCTACGCCTTCAGGCCCGCGCCGTCGAGGAGCCGCTCGCACAGATCGGGGAACGGGATGCCGTTCCCGGCGGCGATCTTCGGGACGAGCGACGTCGCCGTCATGCCGGGCAGCGTGTTCACCTCGAGGATGTACGGCGTCCCGTCGGCGGTGAGGATGAAGTCGGTCCGGGTCACGCCGGCGCAGCCGAGGCCGCGGTGCGCCTGCTCGGCCGCGTCCATCACGATGCGCGCGTGGTCGGGCGGGATCCGCGCCGGGTAGAAGTACTGCGTCGTACCCGCGGTGTACTTCGCGGCGTAGTCGTAGAACTCGTTCGCGGGGACGACCTCGATGGCGCCGAGGGCCTTCCCGTCCAGGACCGCGACCTGGATCTCCTTCCCCTTCACGTACCGCTCGACGATGACGTCGCCCTTGAACGACGCCGCGTCCTTGCACGCCGCCGCGAGCGCGCCGGCGTCCTTCACGAGGTGGACGCCGACGCTCGAGCCCTCGCCGGACGGCTTCACGACGCAGGGCAGGCCGAACGGGAGGTCCGCGACGGTGATGGCGGCCGCCTTCCCCGGGGGAAAGACCACGTACTCGATCACCGGGATCCCGAGGGTCCGGAAGAGCACCTTGGCGACGACCTTGTCCATCCCGACGGCCGACGCCAGCACGCCCGAGCCGGTGTACGGGATGCCCATCGCCTCGAGGAGACCCTGGATGCAGCCGTCCTCGCCCCAGCGTCCGTGCAGCGCGATGAAGGCCACCTCCGCCTTCGCGTCCCGGAGCCGCCCCGCGACGTCGACGTCGACGTCGACGAGCGTCACGTCGTAGCCCTTCTGCCGGAGGGCGTCGGCGCACGCGGCGCCGGTCCGGAGCGAGACGTCGCGCTCCGTGGAGCGACCGCCGTACAGCACCGCCACCTTCCTTCCGGTCCACCTGGGCATGTTCCGTGTCTCCTTGTCGCTACGAGTGAGTGATCCCGGTGACGTCGGCGAGGTCCTCTGCAAGGAACTCGCCGAGCAGCCTCACCTCGGCCTCGAGGTCGAGCCCGAACCGCTCCTTCACGCGTGAGCGCGCCAGCTTGACGAGCGCGAGCACGTCCCGCGCGGTGGCGCCGCCGAGGTTGGTGACGAAGTTCGCGTGGACGGTGGACCACGTGGCGTTTCCGACACGGTGCCCCTTGAGGCCGACCGCCTCGATGAGGCGCCCCGCGAAGTCGCCCTCGGGGTTGCGGAACGTGGAGCCGAAGGTGGGACGGTCGAGCGGCTGCGTCTTCCGGCGCTTCTCGCGATCCTCCGCCATCAGCGCGGCGCTCGCGGCGACGTCCCCGGCGCGGAGCGTCACCTCGACGCGCGTCACCACCGCGCCCGGGGGCAGGCGGCAGGTCCGGTACGCGAACCCGAGCGCGGCCGCCGGCACGAACCCGGCGCCCTCGGCGGTCGCGAGCTCCACCCGCGTCACGACGTCCTTCATCTCCCCGAGGCGCGTCCCTGCGTTCATCGCCACGCAGCCGCCCAGCGTCCCGGGGATGCCGGCGATGAACTCCATCCCGACGAGCCCGAGCCCGTGGGCGCGCGCCGGGAGGCGCGACGTGGGCGCGCCGGCGGCGAGCACCAGCGTGGCGCCCGACGTGGACTCGCCCGGGAAGTCCTGCGGCAGCTTCAGGACCACCCCCCGGACCCCGGCGTCGGCGACCAGCGTGTTCGCGCCCCCGCCGAGGATCGAGAGGGGCACGCCGAGCGCGCGCACCGCGCGGAGCAGCTCCGCGAGCGCGTCGGGGTCGGCCGGGCGGACGAGGAGGTCGGCGGCGCCCCCGACGCGGATCGCGGTCCGGGGCGCGAGCGGGGCGTCGCGGACGATCTCGCCGCGAACCCGGGCCTCGATCTCGTCGCGCCAGCCGGGCACTACCGCTCCAGCAGCCCGAGCAGCTCCGGACCGACCGCGGTGATGTCGCCCGCGCCGAGGGTGAGCACGATGTCGCCGGCCCGGACCCGGTCGCGGGCGGCGCGCGCGAGCTCGGCGCGCGGGACGAGCGAGACGTCGCGGTGGCCGCACGCCCGGATCGCGTCGGCGAGGCAGCCCGCGGTCGCGCCGGGGATGGGGTCCTCGCCGGCGGCGTAGATGTCGGTGAGGAGCAGCACGTCCGCGTCGTTGAACGCGCGGGCGAAGTCGTCCATCAGGTCGCGCGTGCGCGTGTACCGGTGCGGCTGGAACAGGCACACGACGCGCCGCCGGAAGGCCTCGCGGGCGCCCTGGAGCGTCGCCTTCACCTCGGCCGGGTGGTGGCCGTAGTCGTCGACGACGGTGACGCCGCCGGCCTCGCCGCGGACCGTGAACCGGCGCTGCACGCCCTGGAACGACGCGAGCGCGCGGCGGCTCACGTCCGCGGGGATGCCCATCTCGTCGCCGAGCGCGATGACGGCGAGGGCGTTCAGGGCGTTGTGCCGCCCGACCATCGCCACCTCGAACGGCCCGAGCGGCTCGTCGCGGCGCCAGGCGTTGAAGCGGACCGCGTGGCCGGAGACCTCGATCCCGTCGGCGCGGTAGTCCGCCTGGTGGCTCTCGCCGTAGGTCGCGACGCGCTTCTCCACCTCCGGCAGGAGCGACTGCACGGTGGGGTGGTCGATGCAGAGGATCGCGAGGCCGTAGAACGGGACCCGGTTCACGAAGTCGACGAAGCCCTTCCGGAGCGCCTCCGGCGTGCCCCAGTGGTCGAGGTGCTCGGGGTCGATGTTCGTGACGATGGCGATCGCCGGCGGGATGCGGAGGAACGAGCCGTCGGACTCGTCCGCCTCGACCACCATGTAGTCGCCCTTGCCGAGCTTCGCGTTGGACCCGAAGCCGTTCACCTTGCCGCCGACGACGGCGGTCGGGTCCATGCCCGCGGTCGCGAGGAGGTGGGCGGCCATCGACGTGGTGGTCGTCTTCCCGTGCGAGCCGGCGATGGCCACGCCGTACTTGAGCCGCATCAGCTCGGCGAGCATCTCGGCGCGGGGGATGACCGGGATCTTCCGGCGGCGCGCCTCGGCGATCTCCGGGTTGTCCCGTCGCACCGCCGACGAGGTCACGACGACATCCACGTCCTCGACGTTCCCGGCGCGGTGCCCGGGCGGCGCGATCCGGCCGCCGAGGCCGGCGAGGCGGCGGGTGGTCTCGGACTCCTTGAGGTCCGAGCCGGAGACGGCGTAGCCGAGGTTCAGCAGCACCTCGGCGATGCCGCTCATGCCGATGCCGCCGATCCCCACGAAGTGGATCTTGGCGGGCCGCGAACGGAAGAGGCTCATGGCGAGTGCTTACTCCAGCTCTGGGCTACGAGGCGAGGCCGGGCGGCCGGACGGGCTTCTGGCCGGGCTCGCGCGCCTGGCCGAGCGGCGAGCCCCAGCGACGGCGGACGAGCTCCGTGCAGACGTCGGCGATCTCCTTGGCGGCCTGCGGGCTCCCGAGCCGCCCCGCGGCGCGCGCCATCTTCTCGCGGCGCTCGGGGCTCGCGAGGATCGCGCGGATCTCGCTCGCGAGGAGCTCCCCGGTGAGGTCGCGCTCCTCGATCATGACCGCGGCGCCGGCGTCGACGAGGCTCTTCGCGTTCACGAACTGGTGGTTGTCGGCGGCGGCGGGGAAGGGGACGAGGATCGCCGGCTTCTTGCAGACCGTGAGCTCTGCGAGGGTGGTCGCCCCGGCGCGGCAGACCACGAGGTCCGACTCGGCGTACGCCGCGCTCATGTCGCTGATGAACTCGCGGACGTCGGGGTCGAAGCCGCAGGCGCGGTAGCCCTTCTCCACCTGCTCCTTGTCGCGCGCGCCGGTCTGGTGCGTGATCCGGAGCGACTCGCGGAGGTCCGCGAGGTGCGGCAGCGCCTCGATGACGCGCATGTTGAGGGCGTGCGCGCCCTGCGAGCCCCCGAACACGAGCAGCCGCGGCCGGTCGTGATCGACCTGCGGGCGCATGAAGTTCTCCATGAGCACGCGGCGGATCGGGTTGCCGAGCTGGTAGACCTTGCGCGCGGGGAAGTTCCGCGCCGCCTCCGGGAACGCGGTGAAGGCGGCCTTCACGACCCGCCCGAGGACGCGGTTCGTGAGCCCCGCGATGGCGTTCTGCTCCTGGACCGCGGTCGGGATCCGCATGAGCCAGGCGGTGAGCACCACCGGCCCGGACGCGTACCCGCCGACGCCCACCACGACGTCCGGGCGCCACCGCTTGAGGATGCGCCAGGACTGCAGGAAGGCGCGGGGGAGCAGCAGCAGGTTCAGGAGCGCGCCGAGGAGGCCCTTCCCCTTGAGGCCCTTCACCTCGATGAGCTCGATGGGGAAGCCCGCCTGCGGGACCACCTTCGCCTCGAGCCCGCGCGCGGTCCCCGCGAACACGACGTCGTTCCCCGGGTGGCGCGTCACGACCTCCTCCGCGAGGGCGACCCCCGGGAAGACGTGCCCGCCCGTGCCGCCGCCCGCCACGAGCATCCTCATGAGGAGATCTCCTCCGCCGCCCGGGGCGCCGCCAGCCGCGGGGCGCCGCCGACGGGCGCACCGATGCGCGTCGCCGCCGGGGCGCGGCGCAGGAACCCGCCGCGCTCGCCGGAGATGGACAGGAGCACGCCGCAGCCGCCGAGCAGGGTGATGAGGGAGCTGCCGCCGTAGGAGATGAACGGCAGGGTGAGGCCCTTCGTCGGGAGCAGGCCGAAGACGACCATGAGGTTCACCGCCGCCTGGGCGCCGACCAGCGTCGTGAGCCCGACCGCGGCGTAGCACCCGAGCGCGTCGGACGCGCGGAGCGCCGCCCGGATCCCGCGCCACACGACCACCGCGTAGAGGACGACGAGGAGGAGGATCCCGACGAGCCCCGTCTCCTCGGCGATCACTGCCGCGATGAAGTCGGTGTGCGCGGCGGGGAGGAAGAAGAGCTTCCCCTTCCCCTGGCCGAGCCCCTGGCCCAGCCAGCCGCCGTTCGCGGTCCCGAGCAGCGATTCCCAGAGCTGGAAGCCCACCCCGGTCTTGTACTGCTCCGGATCGAGGAACGCGAGCCAGCGCGCGTACCGGTACGGCGTGGACTTCACGATGTGCCAGGCGATGGGCGCGGCGACCATGCCCGCCGCGACGAGGTAGCTCACGCGCGCGCCGGCGGTGAAGAGCATCGCGAACAGGACGAGGAAGAGGATGAACCCCGTGCCGAGGTCCCGCTGCCACAGGCAGAGCCCGACCATCGCGCAGGTGACGATGAGGTGAGGGAGGAGCCCGATCGAGAAGGTCCGGACGTGGTCGCGCTTCTTCGCGAGGGAGCGCGCGAGGTACAGCACGAGGGCGACCTTGGCGAGCTCGGACGGCTGGAGGTTGAGCGGCCCGAGCGGGATCCAGCGCTGCGCGCCGCCGGCGGTCTTCCCGAAGAGCAGCACCACGACGAGGAGGACGAACGTGACGAGGAGGACGGGGTAGGCGAGGGCGAGCGCCTTGCGGTGGCCGAGGCGGAGCGCCGCGAAGAGCGCGGCGAACCCGATCCCCGCGGCGAAGAGCTGCCGCTTCAGGTAGTGGAACTCGTCCCCGAGCCGCCGCCCCGCCTCGACCGCGCTCGCGGAGTAGACCATCACGCAGCCGATGGCGACGAGGGCGACGACGGCGCCGAGCAGGACCGGGTCGAACCGCGGCTCCTCGCGGGGCGCGTCCGCCGCGCCATCGCGGCCGGTCCGGCGCAGGAACGTCATCGCGCGTGCTCCTTCGCGAGCCGCCGGAAGGCCTCGCCCCGCTCCTCGTAGTTCGCGAACTGATCGTAGCTCGCGCAGGCCGGCGAGAGCAGCACCACGTCGCCGGGCCCCGCGAGGACCCCCGCCCGCCGCGCCGCGCCCGCCAGGGTTCCGCAGCCCTCGGTGGGCGCGAGCCCGCCCAGCTCCCGCTCGATCGCCGGCGCGTCCTCGCCGATGGTGAGGAGCGCCTTCACGCGCCCGGCGAACAGCGGCGCGAGCGGCGCGTACGGCGCCCGCTTCCCGCGGCCGCCCATGATGAGGACCACGCGCGGCGCGCCGGCGGGGAACGCGGCGAGCCCGACGAACGTCGAGTCGACGTTCGTCGCCTTCGAGTCGTTCACCCACTCGACGCCGCCCTTCTCGGCGACGAGCTCGAGGCGGTGCGGGAGGCCCGGGAACGCGTCGAGCCCGGCCTGTACGGCATCGCCGGGGACGCCCATGAGCCGGGCGCAGAGGATGGCCGCCATGGCGTTCTCGCGGTTGTGGCGGCCGCGCAGGGCGCGGTTGCGGAGCAGGTAGCGCTCCGGCGCGCGCCCGCTCGGCGCGACCCAGATCGCCGCGCCGGCGGCGCCGGGCTCGCCGTCCGCCGTGCGCGCGCCGCACGGCGCCGCCTCGCCGAAGCCGAACGTGTACCGCTCGCCGCGCGACGCGCCCGCCATGGCCATGGCCCGGTCGTCCCGGGCGTTGGCGATGGCGGCGTCACCGGGCTCCTGGCGGGAGAAGAGGCGCGCCTTCGCGGCGGCGTAGGCGTCCACGTCCGGGTAGCGGTCGAGGTGGTCGGGGGTGACGTTCAGGATGGCGGCGACCCGGGCGCGGAGGCGGTCGATGCCCTCGAGCTGGAACGAGGACAGCTCCGCCACGACGGCGTCGGCCGGCGCGCCCGAGAGGACGTGCTCGCACAGCGGCGTGCCGAGGTTGCCGCCGGTGAAGGTGCGCCGGTCGCGCGCGAGCAGCGCCCCGGTGAGCGCGGTGGTGGTGGACTTGCCGTTCGTGCCGGTGATGCCGACCACGGGCGTCCCGGGCGGCAGGAACCGCCAGGCGAGCTCGACCTCGCCCCAGACCGGCACGCCCCGCGCGCGGGCCGCCCGGAGCTCCGGGTTCGCGAGCGGCACGCCCGGCGAGACGACGACGAGCTCGGCGGCCTCGAAGTCCTGCAGGTCGTGGCCGCCGAGGCGCCGGCGGACGTCGGGGCCGAGGGCGGCGAGCGCCGCGGCGAGATCCTTCTCTTCGCGCCGGTCGGTGACGGTGACCCGCGCACCCTCGCGGGCGCAGAGCCGGGCCGCGGCGACGCCGCTCTTCGCGAGCCCGACGACGGTGACCCTCCGCCCCTTCAGCTCCGGTCTCGACAAGGCCTACCTCAGCTTGATGGCGAGCAGCGCCACGAACGCCAGCATCACCGACATGATCCAGAAACGGACGATGATCTTCGGCTCCGCCCACCCCTTGAGCTCGTAGTGGTGGTGGATCGGGGCCATCCGGAAGATGCGCTTGCCGCGCGTCTTGAACGACCAGACCTGCAGGATGACGCTCACCGTCTCGGCGAGGAAGACGCCGTGCAGGATGGCGCTCGCGACCTCGTTCTTGGTGAGGACGGCGAGCATGCCGAGCGCGCCGCCGAGGGCGAGCGAGCCCACGTCGCCCATGAACACGGACGCCGGGTACGTGTTGTACCAGAGGAACGCCACCCCCGCGCCGAAGATGCCCGAGCAGAGCACGCCGAGCTCCTCGGCGCCCGGGATGTACGCGATGCGCAGGTACTCGGCGAGGCTGAACCCGGCGATGGTCGCGCCCGCGATGTACGAGAGCGCGAGGAAGGTCATCGCCGACACGATCGTCGGGCCGATGGCGAGGCCGTCCAGGCCGTCGGTGAGGTTCACCGCGTTCGAGGTCGCGATCACCACGAACACCATGAACGGCAGGTACAGCCAGCCGAGGTCCGGGGCGAAGAGGCGGCTCGGGACGAAGGGCAGCGTCACGTGGAGGTCCACGTAGCTGCCGACGAACACCCACGGGAACCGGTGCTCGGTGTGGAAGTGCCAGTCCGTGAGGACCGCGTAGTAGACGATGACGACGATGAGGACCTGGAAGAGGAGCTTCTTCTTGCCGGCGAGCCCCTTCGAGTTCCGCTTCGAGATCTTGAGCCAGTCGTCGCTGAAGCCGATGGCGCCGTAGCCGAGCATGACGAGCAGGGCCGCCCACACGAGCCGGTTCCCGAGGTCGGCGAAGAGGAGCGTCGAGACCGTCACGGCGAGGAGGATCAGCGCGCCGCCCATGGACGGCGTGCCGGCCTTCTTCTTGTGCGCCTCGGGCGTGTCCTCGCGGACGTTCGTCGACCCGTACTGGAGGATCCGCATCCGCTCGATGAAGAGCGGCCCGAGGAGCAGGCCGATGATCATCGCGACGAGGCCCGCCGCCACGATGCGGAAGGACGGGTAGCGGAGGACGTTGAAGAGGCTGATGCGCCCGGCGAGCGGGTAGAGGAGGTGGTAGAGCATCTAGCGCAGCGCCTCGACGAGCCGCTCGAGCTTCATGCCGCGGCTGCCCTTCACGAGGAGGACGTCGGAGGAGGGCCGGAGGCGCTCGCGCGCCCACGCGACGAGCGTGTCGAGGTCCTCGGTGTGGAAGACGTCGAGGCCGGCGGCGCGGGCCGCCTCCGCGACGGCCCGGGACCGCGGTCCGAAGGCCGCGAGGAGGGCGACGCCGGCGGACGCCGCCTCCGCGCCGAGGGCGCGGTGCGCCTCGGCCTCGAACGCGCCGAGCTCGAGCATGTCGCCGAGCACCGCCACCGGCCGGGCGCCGGCGCCGCGGGCGAGCGCGGTGACGGTGCCGAGCGCGGCGGTCATCGAGGCGGGGTTCGCGTTGTAGCAGTCGTCCACGAGCCGGAGGCCGGACGGGAGGGTCTCGAGGCGGAGCCGCCGGCCCACCGGCCGCACCGCCGCGAGCCCCTGGACGATCTCGCGGTCGGTCGCGCCGAGCGCGATGGCGGCGGCGGCCGCGGCGGCGGCGTTCGCGGCGTTGTGCGCGCCGACGAGCCCGGGGATGTGGACCGGCACCTCGCGGTTTCCGATCCCGAGCACGAACCGAAGCCCGTCGTCGCCCTGGGACAGCACCTCCAGCACCACGACGTCGCCGCGCCGGCCGCGGCCGCTCGCGAACGTGAGCATGCGCCGCCCCGACGCGACCGCGCGCTTCAGCATCCGGGGATCGTCGGCGTTCGCCACCACGATGCCGCCCGCCGGGAGCCCCTGGTACAGCTCCGCCTTCGCGTCGGCCACGGCCTCGACGGTCCCGAGCCCCTCGAGGTGGGCGGGCGCGGCGAGCGTCACGACGCCGACCTGCGGCTCCGCGATCGCGGTGAGCCGGGCGATCTCGCCGGGGTGGTTCATCCCCATCTCGATGACGGCGGACGCGTGCGACGCGTCGAGGCCGAACAGCGTGAGCGGGACGCCCACCTCGTTGTTGAGGTTCCCCTCCGTCTTGAGGACCGGGCCGCGCGTCGCGAGGATCGCGGCGATCATCTCGCGGGTGGTGGTCTTGCCGTTCGAGCCGGTGACGCCGACGAACGGGATGGAGAACCGGCGGCGGTGCAGGCGCGCGATGGCGCCGAGGGCGGGGAGGGGGTCGGGGACCGAGAGCGCCGGCAGCGGCGCGGCGTGGCCGGCGGCCCACGCGTCGGCGACCACCGCCGCGACGGCGCCCTTCGCGGCGGCCTCGGCGAGGTAGTCATGCGCGTCGAACTTCTCGCCGCGGAGCGCGACGAAGAGGCCGCCGGGCGCGATGGTGCGGGTGTCGGTGGAGACGCCCGCGATCGTCGCGGGCGGTGCGCCGATCCAGCGACCGCCGGTGGCGGCCGCGAGCGCGTCGGGGGTGAACGTCGGGTGACTCATGGCGTGCCGAGGGCCCGGCGGGCCTCCTCGCGATCGGAGAACGGGCGCTTCTCGGCGCCCACGATCTGGTAGTCCTCGTGCCCCTTGCCGGCGACGAGCACGGCGTCGCCCGGCCGCGCGCAGGCGACGGCGAGGGCGATCGCGGCGCGGCGGTCCGGCTCGACGACGTAGCCGTCCGCGCCCGCGCGGGCCGCGTCCGCCGCGATCCGCGGGCGGCCGGACGCGTCGAGCCCGGGCACCACGTCGGCGATGATCGCGGACGGGTCCTCGGTGCGCGGGTTGTCGCTCGTGACGATGGCGAGGTCGGAGGCCGCGCCGGCGGCGCGCCCCATGAGCGGCCGCTTCCCGCGATCGCGATCCCCGCCGCAGCCGAAGACGCAGACGAGCCGCCGCGGCGCGAGCGCCCGGAGCGCCTCGAGCACGCGGGCGAGCGCGTCGTCGGTGTGGGCGTAGTCGACGAACACCGAGACCCCGCGGCCGTCGAGCCGCTCGAGCCGGCCGGGCGCGCCGTGCGAGCGCGACAGCGCACGGCCGACGTCGCCCGGCGCGACGCCGAGGCCGAGGGCCATGCCGGCGGCGCAGAGCAGGTTCTCGAGGTTGTGCGCGCCGACGAGCGGTGAGCGGAGGCCGACGGTCCCGGCGGGCGTGTCGAGGGTCGCGGCGATGCCGCCGAGCCCGATGGAGACGTCGGTGGCGCGGAGCGCGTCCTCGGCCCGCGTCCCGTACCGCCAGACGCGCCGGCCGGGGCCGAGCTGATCCGCGAGCCGCGCCCCCCACGGATCCCGCGCGTTCACCACCGCCACGCCGCCCTCGGCGAGGTGCTCCACGAAGAGCCGGCGCTTCGCGGCGAAGTAGCTGTCCATGTCGCCGTGGTAGTCGAGGTGATCGCGGGTGAGGTTCGTGAACCCCGCCACCTGGAAGCGCATTCCTGCCACGCGCTCCTGCGCGAGCGCGTGGGACGACACCTCCATGACGACCGCGCGCGTCCCGGCCGCCCGCATCTCCGCGAGCACCGCCTGGATCGCGGTGGACTCCGGCGTCGTGTGGCTCGCCGGCCGGTCCACGCCGGGCCAGCGCCAGGTCACCGTCCCCAGGACGCCGGACGGGATCCCGGCCTCGGCGAGGCACGCCTCCACGAGGTAGGTGACCGTCGTCTTTCCGTTGGTGCCCGTCACGCCCGCGAGCCGCATGGCGTCGGCCGGCCGGCCGTGGAAGGTCGCGGCCGCCACTGCCATGGCGCGGCGCGCGGACGGCGCGAGGAGGAGCCGCGCCGGGGCGCATTCCACCGCGCGCTCCGCGACGACGGCGGCCGCGCCCCGCCGCGCCGCCTCGGCGGCGAAGGCGTGGCCGTCGAGCTTCGCGCCGGGGAGCGCGAAGAAGACCGCGCCGGGGATCACCTCGCGCGAGTCGCCCGTGACCCGCGTGACCTGCGGGTCGTCGCCGAGATCGCCGTGGGCTCCCGAGCCCGCCAGGAGGGAGGAGAGGTTCATCCGTTCGACCGAGATACCATGCAAACCGCCGTCCGCCCCGTTTTCCTCCGCGCGCCCGGCCGGTTGCGCGCCCACCGTGTCCGGTCGGACACGGCGGCGGCGAACTCTTCTATCACCCGGGCGGCGCGAGCGTCATGCGCACCCGGGTCCCCCGCTCGACCACCTTGCCCGGTGCCGGCGACTGGCTCACCACCCGCCCCGACCCCGCGACGTCCGCGCCGAGATCCGACTCCTCCAGGCGGCGGATCGCGGTCCGGGCGGGCAGCCCGGCGAGCGCCGGCACGGCCACGTGCCCCGAGGCGTCGTCGGCCTCGGCGGCCCACTCCACCGCGGGCGGCTCCGGCTCCTCCTCGTCGGGCGCGAGCGGCTCCACCGCAGCGGCGGGGCTCGCCGTCGCGAGCGGTTGCGCGTCGCTCACCCGGAGGGCGAACTCGGCGATCTCCTTGAACGCGGGCGCGGCGACCTGCCCGCCGAACGTCTCGCCCTTCGGCTCGTCGATGAAGATGCCGATCACGAACCGCGGGCTCTCGTACGGCGCGAACCCCACGAAGGAGCTGAAGCGGCGGTCCGCGGAGTAGCCGCCGGAGATCCGGTCCGCCTTCTGCGCAGTGCCGGTCTTCCCCACCGCGCGCCAGCCGTCGAGTCGCGCGCGCTTGCCGGTGCCGTGCGGCTCCTCGATCACGCCGAGGAGCCACCGCGAGATCTGCTGCGCCGTCGCGGCGCTCACCACGCGCCGCACCACCTCCGGGTGCGTGGCCTCGATCACCTCGCCGGTGGCGGGATCGACGACGCGGCGGAGGATCCGCGGCCGGACGAGCTGGCCGCCGTTCGCGATGACCGCCATCGCGTTCGTGATCTGCAGCGCGGAGGCGGTGATCGGGCCCTGCCCGAAGGCCTGCGTCGCGAGGGCGACGTCGGAGCGGGCGAGGGAGACGACGCCGCGGACCTCGCCGGGGAGGCCGACGCCGGTCCGCTCGCCGAACCCGAACGCCTGGAGCCAGCCCTGGAGCCGCTCGCGGCCGAGCTTCGCGGCGACCTTCGCGGCGCCGATGTTCGACGACTCCGCGAGGATCCGCGAGGCGCCGGCCCAGGCGATCGGGTGCGTGTCGTGGATGGTGTGGCTCCCGATGGTGAGGGAGCCGTTCCCGCAGTCGACGACGTCGTGGGCGGTGAACACGCCGTCCTCGAGGGCGCCGGCGAGGGTCATCGCCTTGAGCGTCGAGCCCGGCTCGAAGGCGTCGGTGACCGGCCGGTCCCGGAGCGCGTCGGCGGAGCGCGCGGCGTTCGCGTTCGCGGTCGGGTAGGTCGCGAGGGCGAGCACCTCGCCCGTCCCGACCTCGAGCACCACCGCGGTCCCCGCGAGCGCGCGCGAGCCGGTGACGGCGCGCGCCAGCGCCCGCTCCGCCTGCGCCTGCACGCTCTGGTCGAGGGTGAGCTCGACGCGGGCGCCCTCGCGCTCGCGCCCGGAGCCCGGCGCGCCGGTCGTGAGCACCATGCGCCCGCGGCCGTCGCGCAGCGACGGGACGCGCTCCGGCTCGCCGCGGAGCCAGTCGTCCTGCGAGAGCTCGATCCCCTCGCGCCCGCCGCCGTCCTCGTCGACGATGCCGAGCACCTGCCCGGCGACCTCGGTCTTCGGATAGTAGCGGCGCGTCTCCGGCACGAGCCGGATCGCCTTCACCCGCTCGCGGTCGAGGAAGGCCTGGAGCGCGGCCGCCTTCTCCGGCGAGACCCGGCGCTCGAGCCAGACGAACCGGCCGCCCTTCGCGAGCTTCCTCTCGAGCGCGCGGGCGTCCACCTTCAGGATCTGCGCGGTCCGGCGGAGGAGGTCGGCGCGGCGCGCGAGGTCGTCGCGCCTCCCGTTGCCCGCGAGGAGCCGCGGGTCCGCGTACACCGACTGCGAGTCGGCGCTGCCGGCGAGGAGCACGCCGGTCCGATCGGTCACGACGCCGCGGCGCGGCCGGAGCACGAGCTCGCGGAGGTACTGGTCGACGGCCTCTCCCGCGAGCTCGTCGCGCCGGAGCACCTGCAGCCAGAAGACGCGCGCGGCGATGGCGCCGAAGGCCGCCGCGAGGAGCACCGCGAGGACGCCGATCCGGATCCCGATCCAGCGCGCGGTGCGCGGGTCGACCTCGGCGCGCACGGGTCAGGGATCCCGCGGTCGCGCGCGGCCCGCCCGCAGCGGTCCCCGGAGCGCGACCCGATCTCCGGGGGCCGCCGCCGGCCCCGCCGCCGCCCGCCCGGGCGCCGTCGCCGGCGCCGTGTGGAGGGCTGGCCCCGCCGGCCGGGAACGGTCACCAACCCCGTCCACGCCCGCCCTACCCGTGCCGTCCAGAGGACGGCCCGGGCCTGCCGCCAAGACCGCACCCCGGTCCGGCGGGGCCATGCCCAGCCTTGCAAGCCTCGTCCGCACCGCCTCCTCCAGCTTGGCGGGGGACCGCACCATCTCGAGCTCGATCCGCAGCGCGTCGTGCGCGGCGACCAGCTCGGCGTGCTGCTTCTGCAGCTCGCCCAGCTCGTAGCCCGCCGCGAGGACCCGGGTGCGCGACCAGACGTGGAACACGCCCACCGCGACGAGGGCGAGCGCGACGGCGACGATCTCGGCCCCGGCGCGCGGGGCGCGGCGGGGGAGGGCGCGGGCGCTCATCGCAGCTTCTCCACCGCCCGGAGCCGGGCGCTGCGGGCGCGCGGGTTCCGCGCGGTCTCCTCGTCGGAGGCCTTGATCGCCTTGCGCGTCACGGCGGTGAAGGCAGCCTTCGCGCCGCACGCGCAGACCGGGAGATCCGGCGGGCACGTGCAGGCCTGGGTGAGCGCGCGGAAGCGCTCCTTCACCATCCGGTCCTCGAGGGAGTGGAAGCTGATCGCCGCGGCGCGGCCGCCCGGGTTGAGCAGCGAGGGGAGCCCGTCGAGCCACGCCGCGAGGGCGCCGAGCTCGTCGTTGACCGCGATCCGCAGCGCCTGGAACGTGCGGGTCGCCGGGTGGATCCGCCTGGGCCACGCCTTGCGGGGAATCGCGTTCGCGACGACCTCGGCGAGCCGCGCGGTGTCGAGCTTCTCCTCCTGCGCCACCGCCGCCTTGATCGCCCGGGCGACCGGACGCGCGAACGGCTCCTCGCCGTACTCCGAGAGGATCCGCGCGAGCTCGCGCTCGTCGATCCGGCGCAGCAGGTCCTCGAGCGTCTCGCCCTCCTCGCCCATGCGCATGTCGAGCGGGCCCGGGCGGGAGAACGAGAAGCCGCGGTCGGCCTCGTCGAGCTGCGGGGAGGACACGCCGAGGTCCACGAGCGCGCCGTCCACGCCGGAGAGGCCGAGGGCCGCGAGCACGTTCTTCGCGTCGCGGAAGTCGGAGCGGACCGCGCGGAACGCCTCGCCGAAGCGGGCCAGCCGCGCCGTCGCCGCCGCCAGGGCGCGCGGGTCCTTGTCGAGGGCGATCACGCGCGCACCTGCCTCGAGGAGCAGGCCGGAGTGGCCGCCCCCGCCCAGGGTGCCGTCGAGGAAGAGCTCGCCCGGTTTCGGGCGCAGGACCTCCACGACCTCTCGTGCCAGGACTGGCTCATGGACGAATCCCGCGCTCACGCCGCTCGCACGGCCTCCTCGACGTCTGGATAGATCTCCACGTACCCGCCCGCACCGCCCGCGAACACCAGGTCGCGCACGTACCGGCTCGCCCCGGCCGCGCGCAGGCCCGGGATCGCCTTGAGGAGCGCCGCGCCGGCGTAGTGCAGGTGGGTGACCCGCTTCAGATCCACTACGACCATCCGGCCCTCGTCCCGCGCGCGCCGCGCGATCGCCGCGATCTCGACGAGCTCGTTCCGCGCGAGCTCGCCCGTGCACCGGATCACCGTCACCTCGTCCTGCCGCCGCGCCTCGAACATCGCCCGCCTCCGCCGCCCTAGATCTTCGAGAAGAAGTCCACCACCTGCTCCGCCGGGATGTCGGCGGCCATCTCCGCCTCGTGCCGCGCCCGGTCGAAGAGGTGGATCGTGCGTCCCATCCCCACCCACACGACGTCCTTCGAGAGCCCCGCCCACTCGCGCAGCGCCGGCGGCACGAGCACGCGCCCGTGCACGTCGAGGTCCACCTCGTGGGCCGACGACACGAACTTGAGGACGCTCCGCTGCCACCGCGCGTCGAGGGGCGACGCCTCCATCACCTTCTTCACCAGCTCGTTCCAGACGGACTGCGGCAGGGTCAGGATCGACCGCCAGTGCGGGTACTGCATCAGGACGATCCGCGGCTCGCCCGCCGCGGACAGCGCCTCGCGGAACTTCGCCGGGAGCGACGTGCGCCCCTTCGCGTCGATCGCGTGGTTGAAGGTCCCGAAGAACACGCCCTGGCCGATCTTCCCGCTGTGATCCGCTGCTTGCCACTTTTTCCCACCGGATGGTCCCGATCTACGGACATCGGAGGGGGAAGTCAACGGCCCGGGCCGCCGCAGCGCGGACGGGCCTGGATCGGCGTTCAGCACCGGTATCGGGTGGGTGTGGGCACACACGGAGAGCGGCCCCCGGAGGACGCCCGTGCGGCCCACCCCTTACGCCCCGTTGCCCTGCGCGGGACGCGGTTCCATCGTGCCCGCACCGAGAGCCCGAGGACCCCATGCCTTCACTCCGTGGAAAGACCGTCTTCATCACCGGCGCGAGCCGCGGGATCGGCCGCGCCATCGGCGTCGCCTGCGCCCGGGAGGGCGCGAACGTGGTCGTCGCCGCGAAGACCTCGCGGCCGCACCCGAAGCTCCCGGGCACGATCCACGACGCTGCGGACGAGATGACGCGCGCCGGCGGGCAGGCCCTTGCGGTCGAGTGCGACATCCGCGAGGAGGACCAGATCGCCGCGGCGGTGACGGCCGCGGTGGATCGGTTCGGCGGGATCGACGTGTGCGTCAACAACGCGAGCGCGATCTTCCTCGCGGGCACCCTCGAGACCCCGATGAAGCGCTGGGATCTCATGCACGGCGTCAACGCGCGCGGGACGTTCGCGACGACGCAGGCGTGCCTGCCCTGGCTGCTCCGGGCGGAGAACCCGCACGTGCTCATGCTCTCGCCGCCGCTGAACCTGAGCCCGCGGTGGTTCGCGAATTCCGTCGCCTACACGATGGCGAAGTACGGCATGAGCATGTGCGTGCTCGGGATGGCGGAGGAGTTCCGCGATCGCGGCGTCGCCGTGAACGCGCTCTGGCCGCGCACGGTGATCGCCACCGCCGCCCTGAACCTGCTCGGCGGCGAGGAGACCGCGCGCCACGGCCGCAAGCCGGAGATCGTCGCCGACGCCGCCGTCGCGATCCTCCGGCGCGAGGCCCGGACGTGCACCGGCAACTTCTTCGTCGACGAGGACGTGCTCCGCGCCGAGGGCGTCACCGATCTCGGGAAGTACGCCGTCGCGCCCGGCGAGGAGCTCATGCCGGACCTGTTCCTCGGCTGACGCCGACGGCGGGCGGCGTCGGCGATCCTCCCCGATGTCGGGCGAGGTCTCACCCGGCAGGCGATCGAGCGCTCGCCAGCCCGCGCGGGGCCGTGCTACGGGATCGGCACCAGCCGAACACGTGGCGCGCTCGCGCCCGAAAAGGGAGGGTTCCACATGAAGAAGACGCTCTTCGCGGCGCTCTGCGCCGTCGCGACCGGATGCGGCGGCGGCTCGTCGTTCGATCCGAATTCCGTGAAGTTCAGCTACTCGGCGAGCAGCCCCGTCGCGGCCTACTCGCCCGAGAGCTACGCCGTCGCGGCCGGCCAGACCGGCCTCTCCGACGCCCAGCCGCTCACGCAGACGACGGATCCCGTCGAGGCGGACGCGCGCGCGAACTCCGTCGTGACGCTCGGCGACACGATGGCGAGCGAGTGCATGGACGGCACCGGCACCGGGATGACGACGACGCTCATGGCGAAGGCGGCGCAGATCGCCTCCGCCCGCAAGGTCGTCGCGCTCGGCCTGAACGGCGCGGTCCCGGCCGCGTTCGACGCGAGCTGCATCACCGTCATCCCCGGCAAGATCACCTACAACCACTGCTCCGAGACGAGCACGGTGACGAGCACCGACGGCACCACCGAGACCATCACGGCGAGCATCGACGGCTCCGTCACGCGCACCGTGGCGGTCGGGACCGCGAGCGCCTCCTGGGACATCTCCGTGCGCGCCACGATGACGACCTCGGACCCGATGAGGATCGACGTCACGAACCACTACACCGGCGGCCTCCAGCTCACCGCGACGACGCTCGCCGGCAACTCGCGGTCCGACGTGACCCTCGACGCCTCCGCGCAGGGGATGAACGTGAGCGCGGCCTACTCCACGCTCGCGGACTACGACCTCGACTTCGCGACCGGGCCGTTCTGCGTCACCGGCGGGACCCTCGAGCTCCGCCGCGTCTGGTCGAAGCGCCCGACGGGCGCGACCGCGACCGACTTGCCCAACCAGGCCGTCCTGTTCACCTGGAACGGCTGCGGGAACGTGACCGCTGCCTGGGGCACGCCGCAGTAGCTCCACGAGAGCTCGGCTTCACGGCGGGCCGCCGCTCGCGTCCGATCGGGCGCGGGGGCGGCCCGCAGTCTTTTCCCCGGTGTCCGGACGCGGGTCGCGCGCGCCCGGCCCCGCCGCTACGATTCCCGGATGCACTCCACCGAGCGCGCTCTCGCTCTCGTCGAGCGCGAGCTGCACGTGCGGCTCCCCCGTCCCCTGTTCGCGCCGGGCGGCCACGGCCCCTACGACGCGACGGTGGATCCGGAGGCGCTCCTCGATCCGCGCGCGGCGGTCGTGCGCGGGGGCGAGATGCTGCCCGACGCCCTCCCGCTCGCGGGCGACGCCGCCGGCAACTGGCTCCTGCTCCGCTTCGGCCCCGGGGGCGCCGTGACCGAGGCGGTCGAGTGGCGCACCGACGGCGGCTGGCACCCCACCGAGCTCGTCCCCGGGTTCCCCTCGGACGCCGCGCGCCTTCGCGCCCGGTGCGCCGCCGCGCTCGCCAACGGCCTCCAGGCGCTCGCGCAGGCGGGGGAGGCATCGCTCGCGCAGGACCTCGGCGTCTCGCGCGAGACCTTCTCGGACTGGCTCCTCGACGGGCGCCTCGTCCCGGACGCGCTGCGGACGCCGCTGCGCCGCCTGACCGGCTCGACGGACGCGGCGCTGTTCGATCAGGACTGGGAGGGCGCCGCGGCGGCGGCGCTCCGCGTCCGGGATGCGCGGCCCGAGCTCGCGTGGCCCGGCGCCGTGATCGGCTGGTTCGAGGAGGGGCGCGGCGCGAGCGCGGCGGCCGCGGCCGGTTACGCGGCCGCGCTCCGCGCGTTCTCCGGGACCCTGGACGTCGCCGAGCGGTTCGGCCGCCCCGGCGAGCGGACCGCGCGCGTGCTCGCCGCGGCGTACGAGCGGTGCGGCGGAGACCGCGCGCCGGACGACGGCAGCCTGCGCGCTGCGCTCGCAGGCGCTCGCGCGGTCCGCGTGTTCCATCTCGCGGAGAGCGATCGGCTGCGAGGCGCCGGGCGTCACCGGGAGGCGTACGCGGAGGCGCTCCAGGCCGGATGGCACCGGCACGTCGCGATCGACATGGACGACGTGCTCGGACGGCTCGGCGACGCCGCGGAGGCGGCGGGGGCGGCGGCGCACGCGGCGCTCGCGCGCCTGCACCTCCGCACGTGGGCGACGACGCGCTGACCCGAATCGCGTCACCCCGCCCGTCTGACGCACGCGCGTGCGCGCTCCGCGCCCGCCCGGCCGCACGGCGCCGTTCGGAGCCACGACCCGACGATGGTCTCGCCGCCGGCGCCGGGGATGCCATGTATCGAGCGGGAGGCACCGCCTCGGCCATTCACGTATGGTGATGTGAGCGGCTTCGCGCGGACTCAGCTTCGAACTCAGCTCGAGAGATCGCGCGTCGCCCGCCGGGCGGTCGCGCGTCGCGGGCACGGCCAACCCCCCTTCGCCGTCCCGTGCGTCGTCGGGGCACCTCCGTCGTCCCCCCACCCAGGACGGAGGTGCCCCGATGGCATATCGTGTCACTCCGTGCTCCCGCCGCTCCCCGACATCGTGGCGCCGGACCTTCGCGTCCTGTTCGTCGGGATCAACCCATCGGTCTTCTCGTCGAAGGTCGGCCATCACTTCGCCTCGCGTGGCAACCCGTTCTGGCGGCTGCTGCACGCGGCGGGGCTCACCCCCGTGCTGCTCCGGCCCGACGAGGATCGCCGCCTGCTCGAGTTCGACCTCGGCATCACCAACGGCTGCGAGCGGCCGAGCAGGACGGCGGCGGAGCTGTCGCGCGCGGAGCTGCTGGAGGGAGCGACGCTGCTCCGGGACAAGGTCGAGCGCCTCCGGCCGCGCCGGGTGGCGATCGTCGGGCTGACGCTCGTGCCCGTCCTGTTGCCGCGCGCCGGAGAGCCGGGCCCGGGGGCGAAGCGCGCGACGTTCGGGGGCGCGCCGGTCTTCGTGCTGCCGAACCCGAGCGGGCTCAACCAGGCGTACCCGGGGTTTCAGTCGAAGCTCGTCTGGTTCCGGCGGCTGCGGGCAACGATGGACGGGGCGCCGTCGCGGCGCGCGCGGTGAGCGCGGCGCCGCGCAGGGCGCGACCTCGGGCCGCCGGCGAGATGACCGCGGACCTCCGGGGCGACCCAACGCGACGCTCGCCCCATGCCGCAGAGCGTGTTCTCCCTCGGTCGGGCGCCGCGCGGTGCCGGGCCGAACCGCCGCGGGGCCGGAGGAGGGGACATGGCCACGCCACGCATTCTGGTCGCTCACTACTCGCGGTCGGGACGCACGCGCCGGATCGCCGAGGAGCTCGCGGAGGCGCTCGGCGCGGACCTGGAGCCGATCCGCGACCGGACCGACCGGCGCGGGATCGTGGGGTACCTGCGCAGCGGCTTCGAGTCGCTGCTCGCCGCGTCGGGGCCGATCGAGCGGCCGGCGCACGATCCGGGCCGCTACGACCTCGTCGTCGTCGGCACGCCGGTGTGGGCGTCCGGGCTCTCGACGCCGGTCCGGACGTGGCTCTGGATGGAGCACGACCGGCTCCCGCGCGTCGCGTTCTTCCTGACGCACGGGGGGTCCGGCGCCGCGCGCGTGTTCGGGCAGATGACCCGGCTCGCCGGGAAGCCGGTCGCGACGCTCGCGCTCCGCGAGGGCGAGATCGACCGCGACCGCCACGCGGAGAAGCTCGCCGCGTTCGCCGCGGAGGTGCAGCAGCGGGCCGCCCGCGCCGCGCGCCGCCGGCGCCGGAGCGCCTGATCGAGGAGCGCGTCCGCCTACCCTCGGCGACCATGCCTGGCGCGCGAGGCAGCCCTCGCCCGGGTTCCAGGAGCACTGCCGAGAGAGTGATCCCGGCCTGGAATCTTCCGACACCATCCGACTGTTTCGCACATGTCAGTCGAGCGGGTCAGGCATCAGCGAGGGCGACAAACGTGTCCATCGAGACGACGAGCAACGACGTGGAGCAGTCGATCGGCGCGCGTGACCACGGCACGCGCGAGGCGATCGAGCGCCCCGTAGCCTCCACACCTGGAGGCGACCAGGAGTTCCCGCTGAAGGTGTCGCGCACGCTGCTCGCCGAGCTGTGCCCTGCGGCGGTCGAGGACGTCCTCGCGCGCTTCTCGGATGGCGTGATCGAGTACTCCACGGACGCAGATCACGAGGGCTCGGGCGAATGGGACGCGACGCGCATCGCGTACGCCGTCACGGTCCTCCTCGAGGACGCCCTGAAGCGATGCGGCGGCGCCGGACCGGTGTCGCTGCGCTGGCGGGAGTACGAGGACGAGGTGGTCCTGCGCGTCCAGTTCCCGCGCCCGCTCGCGCGCGGCGACCGGCTCGTCACCTACTTCAAGGAGGGCGTCCGGCTCGACGGCGCCGATGACACCGTCGGCACGCTGCGCCTCGTCGTCGCGCGGAAGATCGTGCTGCAGCACGGCGGTCGCCTCGCGCGCGTGAGGACGCGCGCGGGGACCTGCTACGTCGCGACGCTGCCGCGAGCCGGCGCCGGCGCGGCGCGGGCGGACGAAGAAGACCTCGACCTGGGCTAGAGCGCGCGCGGGCGCGCGACCCGAGGGCCGGCGCCTACTTCCTGGGAGCCTGATGGAGCGCGAACGCCGCGCCCTGAGGGTCCATGAGCTGCGCGATCCGGCCGCCGCCCGGCACGTCCATCGGGCCGTTCATGATCTTCGCACCCTTGCTCGTCGCGCGCCCGATCGCGGCGTCGAGGTCGCTCGTGCCCACGTAGAAGAGCCACGTGGGCGGCATCGGCGCTTCCCTGGGCGTCGTCATCATGCCGCCGAGGCGCCGCTCACCGAGGCCGAAGACGCGGTACGTGCCCATGGGGCCCATGTCCATCTCCTCCAGGATCTTCCACGCGAAGAGGCCAGAGTAGAACCGGGACGCGGCGGCGCTGTCGCTCGTGAGGAGCTCGTTCCAGCAGAACTCCCCGTCCTTCGAGGGGTCGTGAGGCGGCATCGAGCCGTTCGGCCTGAACACCGAGAGGGAGGCGCCCTGTGGATCGGCGATTACGGCGAAGCGACCTACGGTGGGGATGTCGGTGGGCTCCTTGTGGATCTGGCCACCCAGCTTCCTGGTGAGCGCCGCCGTGGCGTCGACGTCCTCGACCTGGACGTGCGCCATCCAGTGAGGTCGCGCGCCCGCCCCTGCCGCTTCGTCCGGGAGCCTCATCACTCCGCCGAGCGGGCCCTGGCTGCCGACCCACATCACGTAGTCACCGCCATCGCCGAAGGGCTGCGTCTTCCAGCCGACGACGTCGGAGTAGAACGCGATCGTCGCCTGGGCGTCCCTGGTCAGGTGCTCGTACCAGACGAAGAGCCCCTCGTTCCCCGTGGCCATGCGCGACCTCCTGAACGGTGCCGCCCGGCGTTCCGGAGCGGCTTCGCGATCTTCATCGCTTCCTGCCCGGTAGACGCCGCCGTCGCCGGCCCATCATCGGTCCCCGAAGGGTCGCCGGCGGGCGCGCTCCGGTCGGAGCGCCGGCGAGGCGCCCCTCACGCGCGCGCACGGAGGCGGCGTGCCCGCTCGAGCGCGCGCCGGATCGGCTCGGGCGTGCGCGCGTTCGCCGTGGTCCCGAGCGCGAGGGCCGCCGCGAGCTCCGCGGTCGTGCGCCAGCCGGCGTGGGCGACGACCGGACGGAGCCCCGCGCGTGTCCTGACCCGGTACGCGACGATCGCGCCGTCGAGCACGAGTGGCTCGAGAACACATGCGTCGTTCCCCCACCGGGGGAGAGGGCCAGGGTGAGGGGGCCGGTCCGCGACGTCCGGCGCGCGCGCCACGAGCGGCCGGGTCGTCACGCCGATGGAGGGGAGCCCTGTCGCCGCGCCGAGCATCAGCGCGAGGCCGGCGCGGCGCGGGTGATCGCGGCCAGCGGCGTGGACCACGAGCACGTCGGGCGCGCGGGGAAGCGCGGCGACGGCCGCGTGCAGCAGCGGGCCCTCGCGGAGCGCGAGCACGCCGGTCTCGAACGCGGCGCCGAGGGCGCCGGTCGCGTCCGCGGCGGCGACCTCTCGCGGCGGCCCGGCGCCGACCTCGAGCAGCACCGCGGCCGCCCAGCCTGGATCGCCGGACCCTCCGGCGCCCGCCGCGCCGCGGGTGGAGACGAGAGCGCAGCCGGCGACGAGGAACGGGCCGTCGGGGAGCGACCACGGCGGTGGCGAAGCGCACGCCAGCGTGTCCTGGGCCGCGGCGAGGCTGGCGCGGTCGCCGGGCCAGGTGAAAGGGGGCGCGTTCGCCATGCCCGGGAGCATGCCGGAGCGGTGGCGCCGTCGCCCGCTACCCCGCCCCCACGATCGCCGCCGGCATCGCGCCCATCAGGAGATTCACCCCACCGCGCCCGTACCCCTCCTCGCCGAGGAGCACGTCGAGCGCGAGCGTCGCCGCGTCGTCCGCGAGCGGCTCGGCGCCATGGCGCTTCTCGAGGTCGAAGAGCTTCACGTAGCTCCTGCAGCGCTCGCACGTCTCCGCGCGCGCGCCCTCGTCGCTCTCGAGGTGCCGGTACGAGAGCGCGTCGTTGCCGCGGCAGGTGGCGCAGTGGAGGCGTGGCAGGTGCCACTCGGCGGAGCACAGCGCGCACGTGAGGTACCGCAGCCGGTCGTCGCCCTGGACGATCCCGGCGACCGGCGGCGAGCCGCACACCGGGCAGCCGCTCGCGGTGCGCGGGACGGAGCCGGGATCGAGGCGCGCTGCGCGTACCGTCGCGACGGCCTGGAGCGCCGCGCCGACGAACGGCACCGACGCGAGCGCCTCCATCGCGACGTCCCCGGAGAGCACCGCGGCCGCGAGGCGCGCGATCGCGTCAGGCCCCGCGTCGGCGAGGCCGGCGACGGCCGCCGCCGCGGCGGCGGGGAGCGGGATGGTGCGCGACGCCGCGAGGATCGGCCGGAGCGCGGCGTGCACCGCCGGATCACGGGCGAGCGCGGCGGGATCGAGGAGCCGGTCGGCGACGGCGGGCACGGCGCCGGTCCGGATCGCCTCGCGCTGCCCGCGGGCGATCCGGCCGAGGAACGCGAGGTACGGCTCGCCGGTCGAGGCCGCGAGCGCCTCCAGCCGCCGGGCCCGGCCCTCGAGGAGCAGCGCCGGATCCGGGAGGCGGAGGTGCGGGATCTCCTGGGTGACGTCGAGCGTCACGGCCGCTCCTGCCGGCCGAGCGTCTTCGCGGCCCAGCCCGGGTGATGGAACCGCGCCCAGGAGCGGGTCACGGACCCGCGCGTCATCGCTCGCATCGAGCCCTTCGTCCAGTACGCAGCGTACACGTGCACGCCGATGCCCACGAACATCACGAACGCCAGGAACGCGTGGACCACCGCCGCGAGCTGCTTCGTGCCGGCCGAGAACGACGACGAGAAGAACGGCCGCCACAGCGCGATCCCGGACAGCGCCAGCACCGCGATGACGATCACCATCGACCAGTACATGAGCTTCTGCCCGGCGTTGTACTTCCCCTCCACGAACGTTTCGCCGCGCTTGTTCATGTACGCGAACATGCTGCCGAGCCACTTGCGGTCGCTCGGGAGGAGGACGTTGTCCTTCCAGAGCCGGAGGGCGTACGGGTAGAAGAGCACGACCAGCGCGACGCCCAGGAACGGGTGGAGGACGCGCATGAACGCGGCCCCGCCGAACAGCGCGCTCGTCCAGAAGAAGAACGGATGGAAGAGCGCGAGCCCGGAGAGGAACAGCGCGACGTAGGCGAGCGCGACCGCCCAGTGCGTGAGCCGCTCCGCGGTGGAGTAGCGGGGAACGAGATCGGGCCGGGGGGTCGGCGGCTTCGTGATCGCGGGCATCATGGCGGCTAGCCCTCCTTGCCCTTCGTCTCTTCGTCGACCTCGAGCGGGCCGACCTTCATGTAGTGGAAGAACCCGGCGACCACGACCGACGCCATCGTGACGACGCCGAGCGTCTTCGCGAACCCGCTGCGCCACAGCGACACGAGGGGCGAGACCGAGGGTTTCCTGGGCAGCCGGTACAGCTCCGGGTCGCCGTGTGGCAGGACGAACATCACGTGCGTGCCGCCCACGCCCGTCGGGTCGTAGACGTCCGCCTTCTCGAAGCCGCGCGCCTTGAGCTCCACCAGCCGCTCGTGCGCGAGGTCCTTCATGTCGGTCTTCGACCCGAACGACAGCGCGCCGGTCGGGCAGGTCTTCACGCACGCCGGCTCGAGCCCGACCGCGACGCGGTCCGAGCAGAGCGTGCACTTGTAGGCCTTCTGGTCCTTCATCGAGTAGCGCGGAATGTTGAACGGGCAGCCGGTCTGGCAGTACCCGCAGCCGATGCAGTTCTCCTGCTGGAAGTCGACGATGCCGTTCGCGAGCTGGACGATCGCGCCGGGCGCCGGGCACGCCTTGAGGCAGCCGGGCTCGGCGCAGTGCAGGCAGCCGTCCTTCACGATGAGCCACTGGAGCCCCTTGTCCGGGAGCTCCTCCTCGTAGAACCGCATGACCGTCCACGACTCCGCGCCGAGGTCGTGCGGGTTGTCGTACGTGCCGGTGTTCGTGCCCACGAGGTCGCGGAGGTCGTTCCACTCCATGCAGGCGGACTGGCACGCCTTGCAGCCGATGCACTTCGAGACGTCGATGAGCTTCGCGACCTCGAGCGCGCCGCGCGCCTGCGGCGGCGTCGAGGTGGAGGCGGAGCGGGCGATCACGTCGAGCGACTGGAGCGCCATGGCCGCCTCCTAGACCTGTCCCGCGGGCGCCTTCGCCACGTCCACGAGGAACGCCTTGAACTCGGGCGTCTGCGTGTTCGCGTCGCCGACGAACGGGGTGAGGGTGTTGGCGATGTGGCCCGGCTTCGTGAGCCCGTCGAAGCCCCAGTGGATGGGGATCCCGACGGTGTGGACCTCCTTGCCCGCGATCCTGAGCGGCTTGATGCGCTTCGTGACCACCGCCTTCCCGACGATCTTCCCGCGCTTCGAGCGGACCTGCACCATGTCCCCGGAGCGGATCCCCTTCTGCGCGGCGAGCGCCTCGTCGAGCTCGATGAAGAGCTCGGGCTGGAGGATCGCCGGGATCCGTGCGTGCTTCGTCCAGGTGTGGAAATGCTCGACCACGCGGTACGTCGTCGCCGCGTACGGGAACTCGCCCGGCAGCCCGAGCTGCTCCTTGTCGCCCTTGTAGATCCGGGCGGCCGGGTTCGGGCCGACCTTCGGGTGGAGCGGGTTCGCCGCGAGGGGCGACTCGAACGGCTCGTAGTGCTCGGGGAACGGGCCCTCCGCCATCTTGTCGAGGGCGAAGAGCCGGGCCACGCCCTCCGGGTTCATGATGAACGGGGAGACGCCGTCCTCGGGCCTGGCGTCGAGGCGCATGTCGGGCACGTCGTTCCCGACCCACTTCGCGCCGTTCCACCAGGCGACCTTCCGGGCCGGGTCCCACGGCTTCCCCGACGGATCGGCGGACGCGCGGTTGTAGAGGATCCGGCGGTTCGCGGGCCACGCCCAGCCCCAGGCCAGCGCGAGCCCGAGGCCGCTCGGGTCGGCGGGATCGCGCCGCGCCATCTGGTTGCCCGCCTGCGTGAACGACCCGCAGTAGAGCCAGTTGCCGCACGCGGTGCTGCCGTCGTCCTGGAGGTGGGCGAACGTCGCGAGCTGCTCGCCCTCCTTCGCGAGCGGCGGGAGCGGCGCGGCCTTCGGGTCGCGCTTCGGATCCGCCATCTTCGGATCCGGCACGTCGGCGAGCGCCTTCCCGTTGAACTCGCGGGCGAGCTCCTCCGCCGAGGGCGCGCGCGGGAGCTTGTAGTCCCAGGCGAGGTTCAGGATCGGGTCCGGGAACGCGCCGCCCTCCTTCTGGTAGAGCGCGCGGATCCGGGTGAACAGCTCCGCCACGATCTCGGCGTCCTGCTTCGCCTCGCCCGGCGGGTCCGCGGCGCGCCAGTGCCACTGCAGCACGCGCCCGGAGTTCACGAGCGAGCCGTCCTCCTCGGCGAAGCACGAGGACGGGAGCCGGAAGACCTCGGTCTGGATCTTCGCGGGCTCGACCGGGTTCAGGTCGCCGTGGTTCTGCCAGAAGTTCGAGGTCTCGGTGACGAGCGGGTCGATCGTCACGAGGAACCGCAGCTTCGACAGCGAGGCGACGATCTTCTCCTTGTGGGAGATCGAGGCGATCGGGTTGAAGCCCTGGCAGAGGTACCCGTTCACCTTCCCCTGGTACATGAGGTCGAACACCGCGAGGACGTCGTAGGTCTTGTCGAGCTTCGGGAGCCAGTCGTACGCCCAGTCGTTGTCCTTCGTGGCCGCCTTCCCGTACCAGGCCCTCATGAGCGAGACGAAGAACTTGGGGTAGTTCTGCCAGTAGCTCATCTGGTTCGGGCGGATGGGCTTCTGGGTCTTCTTCTCGAGGTACGTCTTCAGGTCGGGATCGTTCTCGCGCGGCATCCCCAGGTAGCCGGGGAGGAGCTCGGAGAGGAGCCCGAGATCGGTGAGCCCCTGGATGTTGGAGTGGCCGCGGAGCGCGTTCACGCCGCCGCCGGCCATCCCGACGTTACCGAGCAGGAGCTGGATCATCGCGATCGAGCGGATGTTCTGCGAGCCGACCGAGTGCTGCGTCCAGCCGAGCGCGTAGAGGCTCGTGAGCGTCCGGTTCGGTGCGGCGGTGGAGGCGATGAGGTCGCAGATCCGGAGGAACTGGTCCTCCGGGACGCCCGTCACGTCGGCGACCATCCTCGGCGTGTAGCGGGCGTAGTGCGCCTTCATGAGCTGGTACACGCAGCGCGGGTGCTGGAGGGTCTCGTCGACCGTCACGAACCCGTCCGCGCCCATCTCGTACGACCAGCCGGACTTGTCGTAGCTGCGCTTCGCCTCGTCGTAGCCCGTGAACAGGCCATCCTGGAACCCGTAGCCCTCCTTCACGAGGTACGCGGCGTTGGTGTACGCCGCGACGTACGGCTTCTGGATCGCGTCCTTCTCGACGAGGTGGTGGATGACGCCGCCGAGGAAGGCGATGTCGGTGCCGGGGCGGATCTGCGCGAAGACGTCCGCGACCGCGGCGGTCCGCGTGAAGCGCGGATCCACGACGATCAGCTTCGCGCCCTTGTGCGCCTTCGCCTCGACGACCCACTTGAAGCCGCAGGGGTGCGCCTCGGCGGGATTCCCGCCCATCACCAGGACGACGTCCGCGTTCTTGATGTCGACCCAGTGGTTCGTCATCGCGCCACGGCCGAACGTGGGGGCCAGACCGGCCACCGTGGGGCCGTGTCAAACCCGGGCCTGGTTGTCGATCGCGGTCCCTCCGAGCGCCCGCCAGACCTTGTGCGTGATGTAGCCGGTCTCGTTCGACGAGGCGCTCGCGGCGAGGAGGCCGACCGTCGTCCAGCGGTTCACGGTGGCGCCGCTCCCGTTCTTCGTCGTGAAGTTCCGGTCGCGGTCCTCCTTCACGAGCCGGGCGATCCGGTCGAGCGCCCAGTCCCAGGTGACGCGCTCCCAGCGATCGGAGCCGGGCGCGCGGTACTCGGGGTGGCGGAGCCGGTCCGGAGACTGGACGAAGTCGAGGAGCGAGGCGCCCTTCGGGCAGAGCGTCCCGCGGTTCACCGGATGATCCGGATCGCCCTCGACGTGGACGATCGCGCTCTTCGCGTTCTTCGCCCGGTCGCCGAGCGAGTACAGGATGACGCCGCAGCCCACCGAGCAATACGGGCAGGTGTTCCGCGTCTCGCTGGTGCGCGCGAGCTTGAACGTGCGCACGTCGGCGAGGACGCGATCCGGCGAGAAGCCCAGGGCGACGAGGCTGGTCGATCCGATGCCCGAGGCCGTGAGCTTCAGGAACTGCCGCCGCGAGACGGTCATGTCGGAACCTCCGGGGAGTGCGGGATTCGTAGCGACCCTGCGGTGCGTGGACAGGCCAGCGCGGCGGCTATGTTGGGGCGCCAATCCATTGACCGTCGGTGACGCGTTGCGTCGCCGCTCGTGCGGTCCGGAAAGCATCCCGCAGTGCGCAAATATCGAGTCGAACGGTCCACGAGCGGCGGCGGGAACGTCGTCGCTCCACCCGCGGGAGCCGCGCTGCTCCGGCCGGGGGCGCGGGCGGGCTACCCCGCGTGGACGCCGGCACGCGCGCCGTGGCCGGCGAGGGCGTAGTGGGCGGAAACCGCCCGGCTACCGCGACGCGGTGGGGCCGTCGAGCGCCCGCGCGGACAGGAACCGGCCCATCGGGTCCAGCAGGACCTCGATCGGCGCGCCGGAGCCGTCCGTCACGACGCGGACGACGCGGCCCCACGAATCTCGCCGCGAGGAGAGGACGGGCAGGTCCATCACGTGCCGGACCACGGGCCTGCCGATCCGCTCGCCGTCGGGGCCGATCAGGGTGAGGACCACGCGGCCGTCCGGGTCGACCGTGCGGACGACGCTGACGCGGAGCGGCGCGGACTGGAGCGAGGCGAGGCGGGGAGCCGTGGCGGATGGGGTCGCGGTCGCCGTCGGAGCCTGCGTCGTGCCTGTGAACGAACCCGGCTGTTCCGTGCCGTGGCCCGTGGGCCCTGTCCCGCTGTTCGTGCCCGCCTCGCTCGGCGTCGGCGTCGCGTTCGTTGCCGGCCCGGCGCTCGTCGCCGCCTCCCCCTTCGCCGCCGCGGGCACCTCGATGATGAGCGGCCCGGCCGAGGCGGGCGGGGTCGGCGCGGCGGGTGCGTTCGGCATCGCGACGGTCGGGGCCGGCGCTGTGGGGGCGGCCGCGGGCGCGGGCACGGTCGGTGCGGCGGGGACCGGCACCGGCGCGGGCGCGGCTGCGGGGACCGGCACCGGCGCGGGCGCGGCTGCGGGGACCGGCACCGGCGCGGGCGCGGCTGAGGGGACCGGCACCGATGCGGGCGCGGCTGCGGGGACCGGTACCGATGAGGGCGCTGCGACGGGAGCCGGGGCCGATGCGAGCGCTACAGCGGGAGCCGGGGCCGATGCGAGCGCTACAGCGGGAGCCGGGGCCGATGCGAGCGCTACGGCGGGGACCGGCACCGATGCGGGCGCTGCGGCGGGAGCCGGGGCCGCGGCCGGAACAGGCACAGGCGCCGCGGCGCCGACCGGCGCCGGCGCGCGCGCGGGCTCCGCCTGCACCACGGCGAGCCGGACGTCCACACGGAGGCCGTGCGTCGCGGCGCGTATCGGCGGCTGGTCACCGTCCGGGAGCAGCCGGATCCGGGCCTCCGCACCGCTCTGCGGCGCGCCGGCCTCGGTGATGAGGCGCTCCACGATCGACGGGGAGGGATCGCTCGCGGCCGGCGAGGCGGCGGTCGCGGCGGCGAGGACGATTGCGAGCGGGGTCATCGGGCCATCTCCGGGTTCGATCGGGAGCGAGTCATCGCGCGGATGGCTGCGGTGCCGGCGCGATCACGGTTGCCGTCGGCGCGATGGTCGGCGCGGAGGGCGCCGCCGGCGCCGCCGCCGCGGGCGCCGCGGGCGCGGGCGCGGCGGCGGGCGCGGGTGCCGTCGCCGGAGCCGGGGTGGAGACCGCGGCCGCACCGGTCGCGGGCTCGTCCTTCGCGATCCGCACGCCCTCCGCCATCCGGCGCGCATCCGCGAGGAGCGCCTCGACCTGCTCGGGGGTGCTCTCGAGCCGCAGCCGGATCTCGACGTCCCGGTACACGGCCCCGGGCTCGATCCGGTCCGGCAGGTTCACGCGCTCGGTGGTCCAGCGCACCCGCAGCGGCCCCGCCCCGGCGAGGCTCACGCGCACGCGCGGGACCTCGTCGAAGGAGATCGCGCGGGCGCGGACGGTCGCGGCGAGCTCGAGCGTGGCGCCGCCCAGGTCGCCGGCGCCGCCCGGCGAGAGCTGCGGCGCGGGGGAGACGGCGAGCGCGATCGCGAGCGCGGCGACGGATCGCTCGTCCAGGAGCGGCGCATCGGGGGCACCCGCGCGCGCGACGAGGGGCAGGGCCAGCGCGGCGAGCGCGGCGAGTGCGGAGCGCAGCGGAGACATGGGGGACCTTCCTTCGGCGCGGCGAGCGGGGAGCCAGGCCGTCGTACGGCGCGAGCATGGTTACGGCGGCGCTGCGCCGGAAGCGCCCGCGGCGGGAGGGACCCGGGACGGCGCGGGCGCCGCCCTCCGGCTCCGCGTCGACGCCACGCTCAGGGCGAACGGTCGGGGCGGGCCGGGCTCGCGTCACGGGTCGCGCTCGCAGTCGCGCTCCCCGCCGCCCTCAGTCCGCCGTCGCGCGCCCCTCCGCAGCCTCGTGCCGGAGCTGCTCCTCCATCACGAGGGCGGAGACCTCGCGCTTGAGCGCGTTGAACTCGGCCGAGGCGGGATCGCGCGGGCGCGGGAGCGCGACGGGGACGATCCGCTTCACCGTGCCGGGGCGGTAGGTCATCACGACGACCCGATCCGCGAGGTAGATGGACTCCTCGATCCCGTGCGTCACGAACACGATCGTCCGCCGCAGCTCGGCCCAGATCCGGAGCAGCTCGTCCTGGAGGTTGCGGCGGGTGAGGGCGTCGAGGGCGCCGAACGGCTCGTCCATGAGGAGCATCGGCGCGTCGATCGCGAGGACGCGGGCGATGGCGACCCGCTGGCGCATGCCGCCCGAGAGGTCCTTCGGGAAGCGGTCCCGGAAGTCCGAGAGGTTGAGCTTCGCGAGGAGCGCGTCGACCTTCGCGCGGATCTCCTGGCGCGTCGCCCCCGCCATCTCGAGGCCGAACGCGACGTTCCGCTCGACGGTCATCCAGGGAAAGAGCGCGTACTCCTGGAAGACCATCGCGCGGTCCGGCCCCGGGGCCGTCACGGGGCGGCCGTTCGCGACGACCGTGCCCCGGGTGGGCGGCGAGAAGCCGGCGATGGCGTTCAGGAGGGTAGACTTCCCGCAGCCGGACGGTCCGAGGAGGCACACGAGCTCGCCCGCCGCGACGTCCAGGTCGATGCCGTCGAGGGCGAGGACCTCGCGACCGCCCGTCGCGAACGCCTTCCGGACGCCCCGGATCCGGATCGCCGGCTCGGCGGCGCCCGCGCCGGGCACGTCCGTGGCCAACCTCATCCCTCCATCCCCCGGTGCCAGCGCAGGAGGCGCGCGTTCAGCTTGTTCATCGCCAGGTCGATGCCGAGCCCGGCGAGCCCGATGGAGATCATGCCGGCGATCACCTTGTCCGACCAGAAGTACTCGCGCGCCTCGAGGATCCGGTACCCGAGACCGGCGTTCACCGCGATCATCTCCGCCACGATCACGACGATGAACGCGACGCCGATCCCGATGCGGACGCCGGCGAGGATGTACGGCATCGCCGCCGGGACCATGATCCGCCAGAAGAGCGTCCACTCCCCGGCGCCGAGGTTCCGGGCGGCGCGGAGGTAGATCGCGTCCACGTTCCGCACCCCCGCGATGGTGTTCATGAGCACGGGGAAGAACGCGCCGAGCGAGATGAGGAAGAAGGCGGGCGGGTTCCCGAGACCGAACCAGAGGATCGCGAGCGGGATGAACGCGATGGGCGGGATGGGGCGGAGCACCTGCACGAGCGGGTTCATGAGCTCGTACACGATCGGCTTCGCGCCCATGAGGAGCCCGAGCGGGAGCGCGAGCCCCGCGCCGAGGGCGAAGCCGCCGGCGACCCGGAGCAGGCTCGTCGCCGCGTCGTGCGGCAGCTCGCCGGAGAAGGCCCAGGCGAGCCAGCTGCCCTGGGCCGGATCGTACGGCTCGAGCGGCTTCGCGTAGGCGATCCAGCGGATCAGCACCTGCGAGGGCGCCGGGAGGACGATGGGGGACACCCATCCCGCGCGCGAGATCGCCTCCCACGCCGCCACGAACAGGACGGGGACGACGAGCGCGCGCGCGAGCCGCTTTGCGGTGTCCACGGCTACTTGACGCCCTCCTTCTGCTTCGCGTGCTGGAGCAGATCGATCTTCACCCAGTCCGTCGCCTTCGGCGGGCTCTGCAGCTTCCCCACGCCGTACTTCACCATGAGGTCCGTCGTCGTCTGGATGTGCTCGGCCGACACGTCGTACGTGAACGAGGCGTTCGACATCGCGTCGCTGTAGTCCTGGGGGGTGATCTGCCCCTTGAACATCTGGTCGACGACGTACTTCTCGGCCACCCTCGGGTTGTCGAGGAAGTACTTCGTCGCGTCCACGAAGCAGTCGAGCACCTTCTGCGCGACCTGCGGCCGCTCCTTGTAGAGCTTCTCGGTCATGACGAGCACGCGGACCGGCTCGCCGAGGGGCGTGTCGTAGGGCTTCAGCATCTCCTTCCCGAACCCCTTGTTGATCGCCTGCGACGACTGCGGCTCGGACTGGCACATCGCGTCGATCTGCTTCTGGAAGAGGGCCTGGTTCAGGTCCGCGAACGGCAGGTAGACGAGCTGGACGTCCTTCCCCGGCTTGTCCGACCAGGTGAGGCCCGCCTTGGAGAGCTCGGCGAGGAGGAGCAGCTCCTGCGCGCCGCCGCGGGCGACGCCGACCTTCTTCCCCTTGAGGTCGGCGATCCTCGTGAGGTCCTGGCCCGCCGCGGCGACCATCCGGGCGCCACCCTTCGCGAACCCCGCCACGACGAAGATCTGGCCCCCTCCGGAGCGGTTCGCGATGGCCGCGTCCGCGGCGCTCGCGGCGAGGTCCACCTCCCCCTTCACGATCGCGGGGAAGATGTCGATGCCCTTCGGGAAGACGATCTCCTGCACGTCGAGCCCGAACTTGCGGCAGTGGTCCTTCATGAAGGACACGGCGCCGTAGTGGGCGAACTTGAGGTTCCCGAGCCGGACCTTCTCCTGGCCGGCCGCGGGGGCGGCGAGCGAGAGCGCGAGCGCGGCGGCGACGACGAGGCGAGACATTCTCGAGACCTCCCGGTAGAGGCGCCGCGGCGCGACGCCGGCGTTCACGCAGCGTCGGATCGAGGACGTCTGCGTAGCTAACCCGACCCTGCGCCACTTGGGGGGCTCTCGGTTGGGTACAGCCGAGGCGACCCGGACCGTGGACCCGGGCCGGGCCTCCCGATCGCGTGCCACCGACCCGGCGCTCCCCGCCTCGCCCCTTGGCGCCGCCGGCCGCCGGGGCGGATGATTCGACCTCACGCCCCGGCGCTTCTCGCGCCCCGGCGTACACCGCCCATGCCGGCGCCCGACATCCTCCTCGTCGACGACGACGCCGACATCCGTGAAGCCCTGATGCTCGCGCTCGAGCTCGAGGGGTACGCCGTCGCGGCGGCCCGGCACGGCGGCGAGGCGTGGGCCCTGCTCGACGCCGGCGTCCGCCCCGCGCTCATCCTCCTCGACCTGGCGATGCCGGTCCTCTCCGGCCCCGAGCTCCTCGCCCGGATCCGCGCCGACGCCCGGCTCGCGGCGCTGCCGATCGTGATCCTGACCGCGTTCGGCTCCCTCGCCGCGGGTGTCTCCGACGCGGCGAACGGGTGTCTCCACAAGCCGGTCGACCTCGCGGACCTCCTCTCGATCGTCGCCCGCCACTGCGCGCCGCACGCGGCGAGCACGGGATAGGGGATGCGCGGGGTGCGAGCGGAGCGGAGGGCGGCGCGCGGAGCGCCACGCGCGCGCGCGTTCGCGGCGTGGCTCCTCGTGGTCGGCGGGCTCCTCGTGACGTGGCCGTTCGTGCGCGTGCCGGCGCTCCCGCTGGTCCACGCCTGGGTCCATCTGCTCGGCGCCTGGGTCGTCGTCATCTTCGCCCTCGTGGCCCTCTCGCTCGCGCTCGGCCGACGCGCGAAGGACCGCGACGATGGCTGAGCTCGCGCTACCCGCCGCGATCGTGACCGCATACGTGGCGCTCCTCGTCGCCGTCGCGGTCTGGGCGGAGCGGCAGGAGGCGCGCGGCCGCGCGGTGGCGTCGAACGGGATCATCTACTCGCTCTCGCTCGCGGTCTACGCGACGACCTGGACGTTCTACGGCAGCGTCGGGCTCGCCGCGCGCGAGGGGCTCCTGTGGCTCACCGTGTACCTCGGCCCGACGCTCTGCGCCGCGACGTGGTGGTGGGTGCTCCGGCCGCTCATCCGGCTCAAGGAGCGGCACCGGGTGACCGGCCTCGCCGATCTCCTCGCGCTCCGCTACGAGAAGTCGCAGCCGCTCGCGCTCCTCGCGACCGTCGTGGTGGTCGCCGGGCTCGTCCCGTACCTCGCCCTCCAGCTCAAGACGATGATCGCGACGCTCGCGATCGTGTCCGGCGCGGCGGGGCCGGGAGGGGTCGACCCCGCGGCGGGCCGCCACCTCGGACCTCCGCTCGTCGTCGTGATGCTGCTCTTCACCATCGCGTTCGGGCTCCGGCGCGTCCGGCCCGCGGAGCGCCACCCCGGGCTCGTCGTGGCGCTCGCGGTGGAGAGCGTGGTGAAGCTCGTGGCGTTCGTCGCGGCGGGCGCGTTCGTCACGTACGGCCTCTTCCACGGCTTCCGCGACGTCTTCCAGCGCGCGGTCGCGGTCCCGGCCGCCGTGCCCGACCTGCTCGGGGGCGAGGGGGTCCTGGCCTGGCTCTCGCGTCTGCTCCTCTCCGCCTTCGCGATCCTCCTCCTCCCGCGCCAGTTCCACGTCGCGGTCGTGGAGAACGCGGACGTCCGCCACCTCCGCACCGCGATGTGGCTCTTCCCGGTCTTCCTGTTCGCCATCAACCTCTTCGTGCTCCCGGTCGCCCTCGGCGGGCTCGTCCTCGGCCACCCGGCCGCGCAGGCGGACACGTTCGTGCTCCAGCTCCCCCTCGACGCGGGGCGGCCGGTGCTCTCCTGGCTCGTCTTCCTCGGCGGCTTCTCGGCGGGGACCGGCATGGTCGTCGTCGAGACGATCGCGCTCGCGACGATGATCTCGAACCAGGTGGTCATCCCGGCGGCGGATCGCATCACCGCGCTCGGCGCGCTGCGCCGGCACGTGCTGCCCGCACGCTGGGCCGCCGCGGCGCTCGTCCTCGTCGCCGCCTTCGCGTACGAGCGGCTGTTCGGTCAGGGGTATTCGCTCTCGTCCATCGGGTTCATCTCGTTCGCGGCGGTCCTGCAGCTCGCGCCGGCGCTCCTCGGCGGGCTCGTCTGGCGGGGCGCGAGCCGCGTCGGCGCGCACGCGGGGCTCGCGACGGGGTTCGTGACGTGGGCGTACGTGCTGGTCGCCCCGGTCCTCGCCCACGCCGGCTGGCTCCCCGCCTCGCTGCTCACGCACGGTCCGTTCGGGATCGAGGCGCTGCGGCCCGAGGGGCTCTTCGACGTCCACCTCGACACGCTCTCGCACGCGGTGCTCTGGACGATGCTCCTCAACGTGGGCGCGTTCATCGGCGGATCCCTCCTGTTCCCGCCCGGCAGGGAGGAGGACGCCCGCGTCGACCGGCTGCTCGCGCCGGTCGTGACGACCGCCGCGCCCGCGGAGTGGGCGCCGCCCCTCGTGACCGTCCGCGAGAAGCGCGCGCGCGCGGCGGCGCTCCTCGCGCGGTACCACGGCGAGGCGCTCGGGGCGGAGCTCGCCGACGCGTGCCTCGCCAAGGTCGGGGCCGACCCGGACGGCGCGCTCTCGGCGCTGCAGCTCGCGGAGCTGCAGGGCGAGGTGGAGACGACGCTCGCCGCCGCCATCGGCTCGGCGGCGGCGTACGCCGCGCTCCGCCGCGAGCCCCTCGTCGCGCCCGACGAGGCGCGCGCGGTCTCGGCCGCCTACGCGGACATCCTCGCCGAGCTGCACGTCACGCCCGCGGAGCTGCAGCGGAAGATCGACTACCACCTCGAGCGGGAGCGGCTCTTGCTCCGCGACGCCGCGAACCAGCGGTTCCTCGCGGGGGTGAGCGGGCTCCTCGCGGCATCCCTCGATCTCGAGGCGACCGCCCGGACGGCGGTCCGCCTCCCGGTCCCGCACCTCGCGGACGCGGCGGTCCTCTGGCTCGCGCCGGAGGGCACGCGGCCGGCGCGGGCCTGGCTCGCGCACGCGGACGCGGCCCTCGAGCGCGCGGGCGGGGCCGTGCTCTGCGCCGGGGCGCCGGCGATCGGGGAGGGGACGGCGGTGGCCCGGGCGCTCGCCTCGCGCCGGCCGGTGGTCGAGGAGGGCGCGCCCCGGGGCGGCTGGTCGGCGGCCCTCGTCGCGGTCCTCCCGAAGGGAGGCTCGGTGACGCTGCCCCTTCACTCGGCGCGCGGCGCGGTCGGAGCGCTCGTGCTGCTCGCGAGCGACGCGCGCCGCCTCCGGCCGGCGGAGGGGCTCGCGCTCGCGGAGGAGCTCGCGCGCCGGGTCGCGCTGGCCCTCGAGAACGCGCGGCTGTACCACCATGCGGAGGAGGCGGTCCGCGCGCGCGACGAGTTCCTCGCGGTGGCCTCGCACGAGCTCAAGACGCCGCTCACGCCGCTCCGGATCAAGATCCAGGCCCTCGAGCGCCTCGTGGCGCGCGGCGATCTCGGGCGCGTGCCCCACGACAAGCTGCTGCAGCTGTTCGGCGGCGCCGAGGGTCAGGTGCTCCGGCTCGTCGGGCTGGTCGACGATCTCCTCGACGTCACCCGCCTCACCTCGAAGCGGCTGCGCCTCCGCCCGGAGCCAATGGATCTCGCCCGCGCGGTGCGCGACGTCGTGGAGCGCCACGCGACGGAGGCGCGCGCGTCCGGGTGCGTGGTCGTGGTGGCCGCCTCGAGCCCGGTGCAGGGTGCCTGGGATCGCCTCCGCATCGAGCAGGTGGTGACGAACCTCCTCACGAACGCGTTCAAGTACGCGCCCGGCGCGCGGGTGGCCCTCGCGGTGGAGGGCGACGACGTGCGGGCGCGGGTCGTGGTCCGCGACGACGGCCCCGGGATCGCGCCGTCGGATCAGGAGCGGATCTTCCGCCCGTTCGAGCGCGCCGCGCGCTACCTCGAGGTGAGCGGGTTCGGGCTCGGGCTCTTCATCGTCCGGCAGATCGTCGAGGCGCACGGCGGCGAGGTGCGCCTCGAGAGCGCGCCGGGGCGCGGCACGTCCTTCGAGGTGGAGCTGCCCCGGCGACCGCTCCGCGTGTCCGAGGAGGAGGGCACGGCCAGGACGGCCCCGCCCGCGCAGCCGATGCCGCAGGGCGGGGCGCCGGGGCTGGAGCGGGACGCCTGAACGGCAGATCGTGATTCGCGATCGCGATCTCACGGGGGCTGCGCCCTGATGATTCACCACAAGTCCGTCGAGGACCGGTGCCTCACGCCCGGACGGGCTCCGCCGGCGGACGTGGAGGAGGGCAGAGAAGAAGGGGGACGGCCGAGGCGGGTCCGCGCGGTGGAAACGTCGACCGCGCGGATCGGCCTGCAAGAAACCCGTGCTGCATCGCCGCGAGGTCGCGGCAGGAGCGCGGCGGTCGCGAGCGCTTTCGGGGGAACCCAACGGATCGCATCGCGGATCGCATCGCGCGATTGACGCGTTCTCGGCTACCGCGCGGATCGCGGCGGCGCTCGTGCGAGAAGGCTGCTCTCGCAGCGCGCCGCGTGCGTGTGGCGGCGCGTTCGACGTCCGAACCTCGGCGCGAGGCGCGGCGCCACTTCTCGCGCCGGCACCGCCATTCCGTGCGTTTCCGGAGCGTGAGAATTCGCGTGCGACGATGCATGCATGAACGCACGCGACTCCTCGGCCCGCCTCTCCGATCTCCTCCGACGCGAGCACCACGCGATGGCGGAGTTCCTCGTCGCCCTTGCGCACTTCGATGAAAAGCAGGTCTGGCTGGAGCTCGGCTATCCGAGCCTCTTCACGTACCTGCACCGGGAGCTCGGGCTCTCGAAGAGCGCGGCCTTCTACCGGAAGACCGCCGCCGAGCTCATCCAGCGCTTCCCCGAGATCGTCGGGCCGCTCGAGCACGGTCGACTCTGCCTCTCGACGGTCGGCGAGCTCGCGCAGGTGCTCACGCCGGAGAACCGGAACGAGGTGATCCCCCGGTTCTTCCACCTCTCCAAGCAGGAGGCGCGGGCGGTCGTCGCGGAGCTGAAGCCGGTGGAGCGTCCCCCGCAGCGGGAGATCGTGACGACCGTTCGGGCCGCAGCCGCGGCGGCAACGCCAGCTCGCGCCCCAGAACCCGCCGCAGCGCTGGAGCTCTGCGCTTTGGCGCCCGCGTGTGTCGTCGCGCCCGGTTCGCCAGCTGAACTCCTCGATGCCAACGTGCCCGCACGCAACGTGAACGCCCCGATCTTCCGGGCTGACCAGCCGACCTTCGAGCCGCTCACCGCCGAGCTCCGCCGGATGCACGTCACCGTCACGAAGCGGTTCGAGGCGAAGGTCACCGCAGCGAAGGATGCCCTCTCGCACACGCACCCCGGGGCAAGCACCGAGGAGGTCCTCGAGGCCGCCCTCGATCTGCTGCTCGACCGGGCCGCGAAGCGGAAGGGCCTGGTCCAGAAGCCGCGGCGCGAGAAGCGCCCGTCGAAGCGGGACCACCTCCCGGCGGAGGTGAAGCGAGCGGTGTGGGTGCGCGACGGCGGCTGCTGCCAGTGGGCGCTCGAAGCTGGCGGCATCTGCGGTTCCCGCCACCGCCTCCAGTACGACCACATCCATCCGAAGGCCCTGGGCGGTCCGTCGACGATCGAGAACGTTCGCCTCCTCTGCGGTCGCCACAACTTGCTCTCCGCGCGGAGGATCTTCGGGGACGCCTGGATGGAGCGGTTCGCGCCCGCCCGGAAAGCCACGGCGGCGGAGGGACGCCGACGCGAGGACGCCGATGGCGACCGTCATGACGCCCGCGACGGTGACGGCTCCACGGGTGCGCACTCCGAAGTTCTCGCCGCCTCGTCGTGACCCGGTCCACCAGGACCGTCGAGCCCGGAGCGCGCCCCGGAACCCTCGGGCCCCAGCCAGATCGCCATCGTTGCGACGCAGGCTTCTTGCGGGCCGATCCACGCGGCGACGTCTCGTCCGCGCGGCGCCGCTCCGGCCGTCCCCCTTCTTCTCAGCCCAATGCCGCCCCTACTACCGATGACGCGACGCCCGCGCGGACGCGGTCGCGAATCCGTCCGTCCCCGATGTGATGAATCCTGAGGCGCTGCGCCCCCACCCCTGCTGCGCGGGGCCCTGCGCCGTGCTCGCCGCTTCGCGGCTGCGCGCGGCTGCCCCGCGGCGAGGGGCTGCGCCCCTCCCCCGCTGCGCGGGGCCGCACCTGTTCGCGAATCGCGCTCGGCCCGCCGTCTAGAAGCTCACCTTCGGCAGGTGCGCGAGCGACTCCTTCACCTTCTCCGCGGGGTACTCGAAGTCCTCGAGCTGGCCCGAGAAGTACGCGTCGTACGCCGCCATGTCGACGTGGCCGTGGCCGGAGAGGTTGAAGAGGATCGTCCGCTCCTTCCCCTCCTCCTTCGCCCGGAGCGCCTCGTCGATGGCGCCGCGGATCGCGTGCGACGACTCGGGCGCCGGGATGATCGCCTCGGTGCGCGCGAACTGGACCGCCGCCTCGAAGCAGGCGAGCTGGCCGACCGCGCGCGCCTCCACGAGCCCGGCGTGCACCAGCTGGGAGACGAGCGGCGACGCGCCGTGGTAGCGCAGCCCGCCCGCGTGGATGCCCGGCGGCATGAAGTCGTGGCCGAGCGTGTACATGCGGACGATGGGCGCCATCTTGCCGGTGTCGCCGTAGTCGAACGCGTAGACGCCCTTCGTGAGCGTCGGGCACGAGGTCGGCTCGACCGCGAGCACCCGGACGGCCTTCCCGGCCGCCTTGTCCGCCAGGAACGGGAAGGCGATGCCCGCGAAGTTGGAGCCGCCGCCGTGGCAGCCGATCACGACGTCCGGGTAGTCGCCCGCGAGCTTGAGCTGCTCCTTCGCCTCGAGGCCGATCACCGTCTGGTGCGTGCAGACGTGATTCAGGACGCTGCCGAGCGCGTACCGCGTGTCCTCGTGCGTGGCCGCGTCCTCGACGGCCTCGGAGATGGCGATGCCGAGCGAACCCTGGTTCGCGGGATCCTTCGCGAGGATCGCGCGGCCCGCGTTCGTCCGGTCCGACGGGGAGGCGATGACCTCGGCGCCCCAGAGCTGCATCATGCTCTTCCGGTACGGCTTCTGCGTGAAGGAGACCTTCACCATGTAGACGGTGCACTCGAGGCCGAACATCTTGGCCGCGAGCGCCATCGAGGAGCCCCACTGCCCGGCTCCGGTCTCGGTGGCGATCCGCTTCGTGCCGGCGATCTTGTTGTAGTAGGCCTGCGGGATCGCCGTGTTCGGCTTGTGCGAGCCGGCCGGGGAGACGCCCTCGTACTTGTAGTAGATCTTCGCCGGCGTCCCGAGCGCCTTCTCCAGGCGGTGGGCGCGGAAGAGCGGCGACGGGCGCCAGATCCGGTAGATCTCGCGGACCTCGTCCGGGATCTTGATCCACCGCTCCTGGGAGACCTCCTGCTCGATGAGGCCCATCGGGAAGAGCGGCAGGAGATCGTTCGGCGTGACCGGCTGGTTCGTCCCCGGGTGGATCACCGGCGCGAGCGCGCCCGGCATGTCGGGGATGATGTTGTACCAGTGGGTCGGGATCTGGTTCTCGCCGAGGAGGTACTTGGTCTGCATCGTGGGCCCCGCACCACCCGCCACCGGCGGGTGGGCTGCAAGTCGTGAGCCCGCGATGAGAACCGAGGACGCCCGCGCGCGTCAAGCCGCCCCGCGCGACCACGCGCTCGGTGGGCCGGCCGTCAGCGCCGCCGGGTCGCGACGATGACCACGCCCGCCACCACGAGGGCGAGCGCGGCGAGGGCGCGGGGCGGGATCGCCTCGCCCGCGAGGGCGCCGAGCCCGACCGCGACGGCGGGGTTCACGTACGCGTAGCTCGTCGCGAGGGCCGGCCGGACGTGCCGGAGCAGCCACACGTACGCGCTGAACGCGACGAGCGAGCCGAACACGATCAGGTAGACCCACGCGAGCGTCGGCCGGAGCGCGGGGGCGGCGCCGATCCGCTCGCCGCGGACGAGCGCCGCGGCGAGGATCACCGCGCCGCCGCAGAGCTGCTCCGCCGCGCTCGCCATGAGCCCCTCGGGCAGGGGGAGCCGCCTCGACACGATCGACCCGCTCGCCCAGCACCACGTCGAGAGCACGAGGAGCGCCGCGCCGGCGGGGCTGCCGCGCAGCTCGCCCCCGGCCTGCAGCACGACCACGCCGGCGATGCCCACCGCGATGCCGATCCACTCGCGGGCCGTGGGCCGCTGCCCGGAGATCGCCGCCGCGATCGCCGTCCAGAGCGGCACGGACGCGACGACGATCGCGGCGACGCTCGACGACACCTGGACCTCGGCGGTCGAGACGAGGGCGTTCGCGCCGACCAGGAGCGGCCCCACGATCGCGGCCGCCCCCCAGCCCCGCGGGGAAGGCCGCGGCGCGCCGCGGAGCCGCAGCGCCGTGTAGAGGACCGCGCCCGCGACGACGAAGCGGCTCCCCGCCATGAGGAGGGGCGGGAAGCCCTCGAGCGCGACGCGGATGCCGAGGTAGGTGGACCCCCAGATGACGTACAGCGCGCCGAGGGCGAGGACGATCGCGGTGGTCTTCGGAGCGGCGGTGGTCTTCGGAGCGGGGGTGGACGCGGAGGGAGCGGGGGTGGACGCGGGCGGCATGGGGTCGGGAGGTGGCGGCGCCGGACGCCTCGGGCGGCAGGCCGCAGGAGCTGGCGTCGTTCGCAGGATTCCTCCCTCTCCCCCTGCGCAGCGAAGCGGAGCGGGGGGAGAGGGCCGGGGTGAGGGGGGCCGCCGGGGGACGGGCCACGGGCCACGGGCCACGGGAGGCGGGACACGGGCACGAGAGCCCGGGCACGTTCACGGGCACGGGCACGTGGGCGTGGCCGTGGAGGATGCGGGTCCGATCAGCTCATCACCTCGCCCCCATCCACGTGGATCGCCTGCCCGGTCACCGCCGCGTTGCGCACGAGGAACACCGCCGCCTCCGCCACCTCCTCGGGCAGCGCCGCGCGGCCGAGCGGGTTCGAGCGCAGGATCGTCGCGCGCGCCTCCGCCTCCGACCTCCCCGTGGCCCGGGCGATGGCCTCGACGGCCTCGTCGAGCATCTGCGTCTCCGTCCAGCTCGGGCAGATCGCGTTCACGGTGACGCCCTTCTTCGCGGCCTCGAGCGCGAGGCTACGCGTGAAGCCGATGAGCCCGTGCTTCGCGGCGGAGTACGCCGACCCGTGCTTCAGGCCGATCTTCCCTGCGACGGACGCGACGTTCACGATGCGCCCGAAGCCGCGCTCGTACATCGCGGGGAGGCACGCCCGCGTGAGGAGCATGGGGCCGGTGAGGTCCACCGCGAGGATCGCGTCCCAGGTCGCGTCGTCCATCTTGTGCACCGGCATCGACGCGTGGGTGCCGGCGTTGTTCACCAGGATGTCGACGGGACCGAGCTCCTCCGCCACGAGGCCCGGCGCGCGCGCGACCGCTGCGCGATCGGAGACGTCGAGCGGCAAGAAGAGCGTGCGCCGGCCGAGCCTGGCCACCTCCGCCGCGACCGCCTCGATCTCGGGGACGGAGCGCGCCGCGACCGCCACGTGCGCCCCCGCCCTCGCCAGCGCGAGCGCGATGGCGCGACCGATGCCGCGTCCGCCGCCCGTCACGAGTGCCACCCGTCCTTCGACCGCGTCCATGATGTCTCCTCGTCGTGCGAAGGAGTGAGAGAGAACGCGGCGACGATAGCGACGCGCCGGTGCGGTCGCAATTGGACCGTCGGCGCGGCACGCGGCTGCACCGGGGGAGACGCGCGCCGCGTCGGCTCGACGAGGTCGCGAGGGCGTGTCAATCCTGCGCCGCGCTGGTCGCCAGGACGAGCCCTTGCCGCAGCGGCGGCGAGGGGCGGCCGTCCAGCGGGCGTGGCTTCGCCTGAGATCTCGGCGCCTTGAGCGGCACTCGGTCGCCGTCCACCGCGACGCGCCGTGCTCCCACGCCGACCCCGTCCCGGCGTCATGGTGCACGTCCGGTGCGCACCGGACGGGACGTGGTGGCAGGAAAGGGCGTAAATTGAGGTCTGTTCGCCGGGCACGCAGCGCACGGCCGCGAGGGCGGCTTTCGAGGAGCGGTGATGGATCACGAGAGGAGAGCGCATCCCCGCTTCCCCCTCATCCTCGCGGTCCAGTACCTCGGCGCGGAGAGCGTCCTCGACTATACCGAGAACCTCTCCGCCGGCGGCCTCTTCATCCGCACGGAGCGCGAGTTCGCGCTCGGGGATCGGGCGACGCTGGTCGTCTCGTTCCCGCAGCTGCTCGAGCCGGTGGAGCTGACGGTCGAGATCGTCCGGGTGCGCGAGCCGTCCGCCGATCACCCGGGCGGCGTGGCGGTGCGCGTCCCCGCCGACCTCGCCGCGGACCGGACCAAGCTCGTGGAGGTCGCCCGCCGCGTCGCCGGCGCTCGCCGGCCGGACCCCTCGTTCCGGATCCTGCTCGTCGAGGACAACGCGCTCGTCGCCTCGATGTACGCCGCCGCGCTCCGCCGCCTGTCGGAGACCGACAACCTCCCGGACCTCGGGATCGAGGTCGCGAGCGACGGCGCGAGCGCGTTCGACCGCCTGCTCGGGGCGCCCCCGGTCGACGCGGTCGTCACGGACGTGTTCATGCCCGTCCTCTCCGGGATCTCGATGATCGAGAAGATCCGGGCGGAGCCCGCGCTCGCTCACCTTCCCGTCGTCGTGATCACGTCCGGCGGCGACAAGGAGCGCGAGCGGCTCGGCGCCCTCGGCGTCGCGCACTTCCTCCGCAAGCCGGTGAGCTACCAGGATCTCGCGAACACCATCCGCGCGCTTCGCGCCGGTCGCGGCGTGGGGGCGAGCGCTCCCTCCGCCGGGGAGACCCGCGGGGAGGAATTGCCGAATGGGACCGGAGTGGCTAAAGATCGGGCAGACGCGAAACCGGCCTCCCGCCGGTAGTTCCGGGGAACGAGTCGCCCCCGGGGACGCGAATCGAGGGTCCGCCCGCCGCGCGGACCCTTTTCGTTCGTCGAGCGTCTTCCTCCAGCTCAGCTCGCCGAAGCCGGCTCTGCGTCGCGTGACGTTGACGTGTGGTGAACGGCGTCGGACACACGACCTCCCCCCCCCTGACCCCGACCTGCGCCCGTGATTGCCGGCCGTGCCGCAGCGAGATACCTTTCCCCGCCGCGAACCCGCACCGCCGGAGAGCCCAAATGCCCCAGGTCGCCGCCCACATCACCGGCACCGTCACACGGATCGAGAAGAAGCCCGGCGACGCCGTGAAGCCGGGTGACGTGATCGTGATCCTCGAGTCGATGAAGATGGAGATGCCGGTCGAGGCGGAGGCGGGCGGGACCGTGAAGGAGATCCGCGTGAAGGAGGGACAGCCGGTGTCCGAGGGTGACGTCCTCGTGGTCCTCGGATGAGCGCGGTCAGGAGCTCACCGCGGATCCGCGCGGAGGACCGCGATACCGTCCGCGTCCTCGTCATCGACAACGTCGCGAAGCGGAACGCGCTCGACTTCCAGGCGCTCGAGGAGCTCGAGGCCGCCTGCGAGCAGGCGGCGGCGGACCGCGTGCGATGCCTCGTGCTGCGCGGCGCGGGCGATGACGCGTTCTCCTCGGGCTTCGATCTCGCCGAGATGGGACTCACCTCGCCGCGCGGGCTCCGGCCCGACGAGGCGGTCGAGCGCGCGTCGGACGTGCTCGCCGCGGTGCCGTGCCCGACGCTCGCGTTCCTGAACGGCTCGGCGTTCGGCGGCGGCCTCGAGCTCGCCGCGACGTGCGATCTGCGGGTCGCGCGGGCGGGCGCGGCGCTCGGGATGCCGCCCGCGAAGCTGGGCGTCGTCTACCCGGAGGGCGGCCTCCGCCGGTTCCTCGGCCTCGTCGGCGCGGCGCGGACGCGAGAGCTGTTCTTCGTGGGCCGGCCCGTCGACGCGGACACCGCGCTCGCGTGGGGGCTCGTGAACCGGGTCGCGCCCGCGGCGGAGGCGGAGCGGGAGGCGCTCGCGCTAGCCGCCGAGATCGGCGCGAACGCGCCGCTGGCCGTCCAGGGCATGAAGCGGATCCTCGACCTGCTCGAGGCGACGCACGAGCGCGGCCTCTCCGGCGAGGAGCGCGCCGAGATCGCCGGCCTCCGGCGGCGCGCGTTCGAGAGCGAGGACATCCTCGAGGGGCGGCGCGCGCGCGAGGAGCGGCGGGCGCCGCGCTTCAGCGGACGGTGACGCGCTACGGCGGGGCGGCCGCGGTCGGCGCGGGCGGCGCCGGCGCGGGCCGGGTGGCGAGCCCGACGGCGACCCCGGCGGCGATCCCGAGCAGCAGCCCGACGAGCCCGGCCACGAGCGCCGGCGCGAGCGCGCGGCGCGCGCGAGGAGCGGCGGCGGGGGCCGGAATGGTGCGGGGGGCCGGAGCCGGCGCGGCGCGCGCGACGACGGGGGCGGCCGCCGCGGGGACGGCCCGGACGGGCGCCGGAGCGGCGGCGTCTCCCGGGAGCGGCGGCGGCGCGCCCGCGGCGTGCGCCGCGTCCTCGTCCGGGAGCACCGCCAGGTCGTAGTCGCCGATCTCCACCAGGTCGCCCTCGCGGAGCCGCCGCCGTCCCGCGATCTTCTCGCCGTTCACGCGCGTGCCGGTGAGGCTGCCGAGGTCCTCGACGAACACCGCCCCGCTCGAGCGGACGAACCGCGCGTGGCGCCGGGACACGTCGCGATCGAGCAGGCGGAAGGAGACGCCGTCCGCCGCGCGGCCGACGACGATCTCGTCGCGCGTGAACGGCACGACGGAGCGCGTCCCGGCCTCGTCCTCGATGACGAGCTTCATCCCGTCCTCATGGCCGGCCCTTGTCCCGGCCCTTCGGCTCCGGCGCCTTCTCCTTCGGCCGCGCCTCCGTCCGCGCGAGCGTCCGGGAGAACTCGGTCCCGTCCTTCTCCGGCAGCACGACGAACTGATCGAGGTCGTACCCGACGAGCGTGAGGTCGATGCGGTGCCGCTCGTCCATGCGGACCTTCGAGATCGTCACCGGCGTCGCGCCGATGACGCGCTCGTCCACGCGGACCTCCGCGCCGGCGGGGACGCTCCGCACCGTGAAGCTCCCGAGCGCGGTCTGCAGGCGCGCGTGGACCCGGCGGACCATCTTCCCCGGCACCGGCTCGACCGCGACCGCGGCGCCGCGGAGGCCGGCTCCCTCGAGCGCCACGTCGTGCCGCGTCGACAGGATCACGTCCTCGAGCACCGCCGGCGTCACCTGGCCGGTGGGCGTGCCGTCGAGCGACACCGCCGCGCCCGGCGGCTCCGACGTCACCACGAGCACGCCGGGCCGGAGCCACGTCTCGCCGTAGTGCAGCCCCGCCGCGCCGGCCGCGGCGACGAGGAGCCCGACGAGGAGCGCCGTGCGCACCCGCACGCCCTCGAGGACGACCGTGCGCGGGCGGCTCGGGCGTCGCGGCGCCGGGCGCGGCGTCTCGAGCGACGATCCATCGGTCGATCCCGCGGCCAGGTGGGGCTCGAACAGCGCGTCCGCGCTCTCCGTCGCGAACGCCGGCGCCGACTGCGCGCTGAGCCGCTCGTACTCCGCCTTGGCCTGCTTCTCGGCGAGGTTCGCGAGCACCTTCATGATGAGCGGATCGTGCGCGCGCGCCGCCCGCTGCCGGACGATCTTCTCGGAGAAGACCTGCTGCATCTGCTTCCCGAGCAGGTCCTGGATCGAGGACTGCGGGGTCGGGAAGAGCACGTCCACGAGCGCATCGGCGAACGAGCGCGCGTCGGGGTAGCGGTCGTCGGGGTCGTACGCGAGCGCCTTCGCGACGATCCCGTCGAGGTCCCTCGGCAGCCGAGGGTCGACGGACGTCGGCGGGACCACCCGCGCCTTGCGCGACTGGACGAGCGACTCGACGTCGGTCGCCTTCGGGAAGGGCTTCTGCTTCGTGAGCAGCTCGTAGAGGATGATGCCCGCGGCGAAGATGTCGACGCGGTGGTCCCACTTGCGCTCGAGGGAGGCCTGCTCGGGCGCGACGTACCCGAGCTTCCCCATCAGCATGCCCTCCTTGTAGTTGGAGAGCCCGGTGGCCGCGCGCGCGATCCCGAAGTCGAGGAGCTTCATCTCGCCCTCCCACGACACGAGGGCGTTGTCGGGAGAGACGTCGCAGTGGACGATCTGGAGCGGGCGCCCCTGGGAGTCCGTCTTCTTGTGCGCGTAGTCGAGGCCGGTGAGCAGCTGCAGGACCATGAAGATGGCCTGCTCCGGAGAGATCGCCTGCCCGGCGCGCGTGAACGCCTGCATCATCTCCTTCAAGGAGACGCCGTTCACGAGCTCCATCGAGATGAAGTAGGTCCCGTCGATCCGCCCGCACTCGTACACCTGCGCGATGTTCGAGTGCGTGAGCTGGACGGTGAGCTTGGCCTCGTTCACGAGCATCTTGATGAAGCCCTGATCCTGCGCCCGGGCGGGCAGGATCCGCTTCACCACGAGCTCCTTCTCGAACCCGCCCGCGCCGGGGACGCGGGCGCGGTAGATCTCCGCCATCCCTCCCATCGCGAGCCGCTGCAGGAGGAAGAACTTCCCGAAGAGATGGGGCTTGAACTCGGAGGCGGGGGCTGCTTCGGCCACGGCGGGATGTTAGCCCGGCCCCGCTCGGGGCCACAAGGCGCGTGGACCCTGTCCCCGGGTCACCTCGCGCGGCCGCCCTTGTTGCTGTTGCCTCTCCCGCGCGGCTCGCCCTCCACGCCCGGGACCGCGCCGGGCTCCGGTCGACCCACCGCGCGACCGTGCGCGCCGGGCGCCGCCGCCGGGCCGCCGGCCTGCCGGGCGTGGTTCACGTGGTCGGGGCTCTCGCCGAAGTGATCCACGACGTCGGCGAGGGGCTCGCCGCGCGCGATCCGGCCCCGCGCCTCGTCGAGGAAGGGCCCCGGCGCGTCGCCACCCTCGCGGCGGTACGCCTCGTACAGCGCTGCGATCTCGCCGGGGGGCAGCGGCGGTCGCTTCGCGAGGGCGACGGCGAGCGGGGTCGCGTCCGCCACTGGCACGCCGCGCCGCGCGAGCTCTCCGAGCGTCCGCGCCGCCGCGACGGCCGCATCGGCCCGTCCGCCCGCGGCGCGCGCCGCGTCGACGAGCGCGAGCACGGTCTCCGGCGACACGCCGGCGGCCATCGCGTCCGCGAGGTCGGCGAGCGCCGCGATCCGCAGGTCGGGGCCGATCGCGAGGCCCGACTCCGCCGCGCGATCGAGCAGCGCGCCGGCGCGGCCGAGCCGGTCCGCGAGCGCGCCGGCGACCGCGAGCACGCGCTCCGCCGGCACTCCCTTCGCGAGGCCCTCGAGCACCTTCGCGGCGACCGGACCCGACGGCACGCCGGCGCGGGCCGCGGACGCGACGGGCGCGAGGGCGGCGGCCGGATCGACGCCGCGCGCCTCCGCCCGCGCCGCGACGTCGCGCGCCAGGACCACGGGGACGCCCGCCTCGACCGCCGCGTCGACGGGCGTCGGCTCCGGGCGCGCCTCGGCGTCGGGCGCGACGAGGAAGGCGGCGAGGAGCAGCGCGTTCAGCATCGGGGTCCAGGGGGTGAGCCGGAGGGCCGGCCTCGTCATCCCGGACGAGGCGATCCGGCCGTGGTTACGGCACGCGCACGATCGCATTCTCGCCTCCGAACCCATCGTCCGTCCGCTCCGCACCCTCGGGCACCACGACCTGTACCTCCCCGCCGCGGTGAACCTCCAGTCGATACTCGTATCGGCCCGGCGGGAGTGGGAGGGTGAGGCCGAACCCACGCGCGTCGCGCTCGAGGGGGACAGGCTCCCACCCCGTCATCGTGCCGCACACGTACACGGCGTCGGCGGCGCCGTCGTACCGCAGGACGGCGCCCTCCGCGTCCGCCGCCGCGGCCGGCGCGCGCGGCGCGGTCGCGCAGCCGAGCGACACCGCGAGGAGCGCGGCCCGGGCACGGCGGAGGAGCGGTGCGACGCCGTTCACCACGAGAGCGCCCTCGCCCGGCCCCTCACGCCGGCGTAGACGAGGTACCGGGAGGCGGCGCCGGCGACGCCGGCGTCGCTCCGCGTCCACGACCACGCGACCACCGCCTCCACCGGGCCGACCGGGTGCGCGACGTCCACCGCGAAGCGCGAGAGCGTCTCCCGGACGCCGGTGTCGAACGACACGCGGTCGAGCTGTCCGCGGACGGCGAGATCGAGCGCGGGCTCCTCCAGCGCGGTCGCGGTGAGCGCGACCTCGCCGCCGGTCGACACGCGGGCGAAGTCCGGCCGGGCGCTCGCGACGCGATCGTGTCGCGCTCCCGCGAGCAGGACGAGGCGCCGCAGCACCGGCCACTCGACGGCGGCATCGAGCCCGAGCCCGCGCTCCGCGACGTCCTCGCCCGCCTCGGACGTCCGGTAGGACGCCGCTGCGGCGGCGCGGAGCGCCACCGGGCCGGAGCGGAGGCGCAGCGCCGACGCGAGCGCCACGGCGCCGGTCGACGTCACGGGCGGCGCGGCGGCGAGATCCGAGAACGGGACGGGGCGCGAGAACTCCGCGCGGTCGCCGCTGAGCGCGAGCGAGAGCTCCGCGCGCTTCCCGATCAGCCGGGCCTCCGCGCCTGCCCGCGCGGCCAGCGAGCCGAAGTCCGCGCCGTTGAAGCGGAGCAGGGAGAGGTCGCCGGCGATCGCCACCTTCAGCCGCGGCGAGAAGGAGAGGTCGAGGCGCGCGCCCGGACCGAGCTCGATCATCGGGCCGCCTCCCAGGCCCGCCCCGACGAACGGATCGCTCGCCCAGCCTCCGCCCGCGACGGCGGTCAGCACGACGCGCCCGTGCTCAGCCGCGCCGGCGGCGATGGCGAGCGCGAGCAGCAGCGGCGACACTCAGGTGTCCAGGATCGCGTTCTGGCCGCCGAAGCCGTCGTCCGCGCGGGCGGCGGCGGCCGGATCGGTCACCCACGCGCCGTCCACGACGAACATGTACTCGTACCGCCGGCCGCGCTCGACGGGGATCTCGACGTGCCATCGGCCGTCGCGGTCGCGGGCGAGCGGCGTCGCCTCCGGGCGCCAGCCGTTGAAGTCGCCCGCGACGCGGACGTCGCGCGCCGCGGGGGCGACGAGCGCGAGGCTGGCGCGGTTCTGCGGGGGAGCGGCGGTCGCGGGCGGGCCCGCCGGGGCGCGGCCCGGGTAGCGGGCGACGGCGACGGCGAGGAACGCGGCGGCCGCGGCCGCGGTGAGGGAGCCGGCGAGCGGGACCCCGACGAGCCGCTCGAGCAGGCCGCGCCGGGGCGGGCGCGCCGCGCGGACCCGCGCCATGGCGCGCGAGGCGAAGTCGGCCGGCGGGAGGGGGCGGGGGAGCGCGCCCGCGGCCCGCGCGAGGCCGAGGAGGGCGCGCGCCTCGCGGCGTGCGGCGGGCGGCAGCGCGGAGAGGGCGCGCTCCGCGCGGGCGGGATCGGGCCGCGCGTCGAGCAGTTCGCGGAGCTCGCGGTCGGTCACGACGTCACCTCCGTGTCGAGGAGCTCGCCGAGCGCCGCGCGCAGCATCCCGCGCGCGCGGTGCACCCGGACCTTGAGCGCGTTCACCCGGACGCCGGTGATCGCCTCGATCTCCTCGTAGGGCATGTTCTCGACGTGGAAGAGCGTGAACGCCTCGCGGTACTTCGGCGGCAGCGCGGCGATGGCCGCGGCGAGCGCGGAGATCGCCTGGCGCGCGGCTGCGTCGCGCTCGGGGTGGAGCCCGGTCACGAGCTCGTCGCCGGTGAGGTCGCTCGGGCGCTCGGCGCGCGCGCCCGCCTTGAGCCAGTCGCGGCACCCGTTCACGGCGATCCGGAACAGCCAGTGCCGGAACCGGCAGTCTCCGCGGAACGATCCCAGGCTGGTGTACGCGCGCGCCAGGGCGTCCTGCGCGAGCTCCTCGCCGAGCCGGGCGTCGTTGACCATGCGCGAGCACACCGACACGAGGCCGCGGGCGTGGCGCTGGACCACACCCGCGAACGCCTGCGCGTCGCCATCGAGCGTCCGGGCGACCGCGTCGAGGTCTGCGGCCTCGGCCAGGTCGACCGGCGCGTCGCCTGCGGCGAGCGCGGTCCCGTCGGCGGCGGCGAGCGCGAGCCTGGGATCCGGCGGTGCGATGGCGAGACTCCTCCCGGAGGAAGCGTACCGCGGTTCGGCGCCTCTTGGGAGGTACTGCGCTCCTCGCCGCAGGGATGCGGGGTCGGCCGCACCCTCCCCGCGAGGCGGTGCCGGGTCGGGGACGCGTCAGCGCGCCGCGACGGCCCAGACGACGTGCCACGTCGCCGGTACGCCGCGCGGTCCGGCGTGGCCGTCCTCGTAGCGCCGGAGCATCTCGAGGGTCGCGCCCCGCCCGCCGAGGCCGCGCGCGCCGGGCACCGCGTTGGTCGCCCCGATGGCCTTGAGCGAGCGGAGGACGGCGCGCGCGTCCGGGTGGTGCTCCACGAGGTCCTCCTCGACGACGCTCCGGGTGGCGAGCCCCGCCGCGGCGAGCGCGCGCTCCACGTCGTCCCGCGAGAAGAAGCGGTGCGTGCGCGCGGCGCCGGCGCCGGCCGCGGCCCAGGCGTCCCGCAGCTCGCGGAGCGTCCGCGCCCCGAACAGCGCGATCGCGAGCACGCCGCCAGGCGCGAGCACGCGGCGCGCCTCGGCGAACGCGGGCTCGAGCCGCGGCAACCACTGGAACGTGGAGGTCGAGACGACGAGGTCGAAGGCGCCGCTCCGGAAGGGGAGCGCCTCGGCGTCCGCTGCAGCCACGGTCGCGGACGGGACGCGCGCGCGGGCGGCGGCCGCCATGCCCGGCGCGAGGTCCACCGCCGCCGGCGCGAGGCGCGGCCGCGCCGCGGCGAGCCGGGCGAGGAGGGCGCCCGTGCCCGCGCCGACGTCGAGCGCGCGGCGCGCTTCCGGGGCCGCCTCGCCGAGGAGCGCCAGCATCCGGTCCTGGATCTCGCGCTGCACCGCCGCGCGGCCGTCGTACGCCCGAGCCGACCGCGAGAAGCTCCGCCGGACGCGGCGCTTGTCGACCGGGTTCATGCCTCACCCGCGAGGAACGGCCGGAGCGCGCCGGCCACCGCCGCCGGCCGGGACAGGAACGGCGCGTGACCCGCTCCGGGGAAGACGACGAGCCGCGCGCCGGGGATCGCGTCGGCGAGGGCCCGCCCGGCGCCGGCGGGGCAGATGGGATCCGCGCCGCCGTGGACGACGAGCGTCGGGACGTCCACCGCCCGGAGCGCGCCGCGGAGGTCGACGGAGACGAGGAGGTCGAGCCCCGCCTGCGCGGCGGCGGGCGCGGGCGGCGGGAGCGCGTCGCGGAGGGCGGCGACACGCGCGCGCGCGCCGTCGTCGAGCTCGCCCGGCGCGAACATGCCGTCGAAGAAGCGCGGCAGCGCGCGGGTGGGATCCCGGCGGACGCGGTGCGCGAGCACCTCCACGTGCTGCGCGGGCAGGCCGTGCGGCCAGCCTTCCCCGGCGGTGAAGCGCGGCGTCGTGGAGAGCAGGGCGAGCCGCGCGACGCGGCGGCGGACGCGCGGCATCGCCGCGAGCGCGACCTGGCCGCCCATGGACCAGCCGGCGAGCGCGACGTCCCGGAGCGCGAGCGCGTCGAGCAGCGCGGCGAGGTCGCCGGCGAGATCCTCGAGGCCGAACCCGCCCGGCGAGGAAGCCCCGTGGCCGCGCAGGTCCGGGACGATCACCCGCCGGCCGTCCTCGAGCGCCCGGCCGAGGTCGGTGAGCACCGCGGAGGACATCGCCCACCCGTGCACGAGCACGAGCGGGGGTCCGGAGCCCCAGTCGAGATACGCGACGCGCGCGCCGCTGGCGGTCTCGAGGGAAGGCATGGGGCGAGGGGCGCAGGATAGCAGGGGAAAAGGTGTCGTCAACCGTTGGCAGAAGACTCGGTTGACGAGCGCAGAACCGCACGCCATCGGGAACGCGAAAGCCGGGCACGGTGACGGGCTCGGCCACGGAGACCGATGGCCGTTGGGTGGGCGAGTCCTACATCCCCGCCCTTCTCCGCGCCACCGCGTCGAGCGCCGCCGGATCGAGCCCCTGCTGTCCCATCGCGAGCGAGAGCTCCTCGGCCGTCCTCCGGCTGCCCTCGCCCCAGGCCCCGACGAGCCAGGTCCCGGCCGCCGGGGATCGCCACCAGGCCTTCCCTCCGGCGCGCGCCGTCAGGAACTGCTCCGCCTGCGCGGCGAGCAGCTCCGCGCGGAGCCCCTCCGCGCTGCGCAGCAGCGGATCGGGATCCGCGGGCGGGAACGGGTCCGCATCGGCGGGGCACCCGCGCGCGCGGGCGAGGAGCTTCGCCTCCTGCTCCGTCGCGCCGGCCGTCCCGCGCGCCCGCGCGATCGCCGCGAGGAGCCGGGCCGCCCCCTCACGGGCGCGGAGCAGCCGCCGCGCGGCGGCGGCGCGGGCCTCTGCCCTCGCGTGCTCGGCGTCGAGGCCGCGCTCCACGAGCCAGTCGGGCTCGCCGCCCACCTCCTCGAAGAGGATCCCCCACGTGTCCGGGATGGCCGCGGGGCCGAGCCGGCGGAGCTCGGACGGGCCCGGGCGGACGTGCGCGTAGTACTCGGCGACGCCCATCTCGTGCAGCACCGCGCGGAGCGCGTCGAGGCCGGCGAGCGGTGCGGTCGAGAGCCGGACGTCCGCCGGCGGATCGATCGGGAGCGCGATGGCGCGCGGGATCTTCCCGGCGCGCGCGGCCGGATCGAGGTGGAGGTTCCGCTGCGAGGCGAGGTCCACGCCGAGGCCGCCGAGGAGCGCCGCGGCCGCGTCGAGCTGCCGGTCGCCCGGGAACGCCGCGGGCGGCGCCAGGGTGCGCACGAGGCGCGGGAGATCGCGGGCGCGCACGTCGTCGCGCGCGAGCCCGTCGCGCTTCGCGAGCTCGGCGAGCAGCGCGCTCCAGGTCGCGTCGGTCCGCGCCAGCACCGCCTCCGCGAGGGCGGCGAGGGCCGCCGGCACCTCGCCGCGGACCTCGGCCGCGAGGTCGAGGATGGAGGGGTACCCGATTGCGCGCGCCGCGTCCTCGAGCCGCGACGCGCGCCGGGCGGCGACCGCCGTGAGCGGGCGTGCGCCCGCGGCCGCGGCTTCGGCGAGCGCGCGGCGACGGTCGGGATCGTGCTCGCCCGCGAGGAGCACCGCCGCCTCGCGCACGGGCACGGCGCGCCCGTCCCATTCGAACGTCGCGGCCGCGCGGGGCGGCCCCGCGCGGCCCGCCGGCTCCGCGGCGTCGCGGGCGAGGCGCTCGCCGAGGAGCCACGCGCGGAGGTGGGCCAGCGCGCGCCGCTCGTCGCCGCTCGCGCCCTCCGCGGCGGCCGCCACGCCTGCAAGCGTCGCGTCGGACAGGAGCGCCTCGTGCCCCTTCCACGCCGCGCCCGGATCCGCGACCTCGCCGCGCGTGAACCAGCGCCAGTACGCCTCGGCCTGGCTCCGGAGCACCGCGTCGGCGCCCGCGCGGACGCTCTTCAGGTCGATCCGCGCCGCGCGCCGCGCCGGAGGCGTCGCCGGCGCGGCACCGGACGGCTTCGCCGGCCCGGGAGCGGGCGTCGCATCCGGCGCGGGGGCCGGCGTCGCCGTCGCTGGTGGGGCGGCCGGCGGCGGATCGGCGGCCTGGGGCACGGCGGGGTCGGCCGGAGCGTCGGGGTCCGTGGGTGCGAAGCCCGGAGCGGGGTCCTCCGCGGGCGGCGTCGACGCGTTCGGGGCCGGGTCGGGGAGGGCGCCGCGGTGGGCGCAGGCGCCGCCTAGGACGAGGGCGAGGACGAGCGAGAGCGAGAGCGAGAGCGGGAGCGGGAGGCGAAGCTTCACCGCACGAGTCTAGCGCGGCGCCCGCCGCGAGGCGCTAGAGTCCCCCGCGATGGACTTCGAGAAGCGCAGGGCGAACGCGCGGGCGCGCGCCCGGCTCGCCGCCGAGGTGAGGCGGGCGCTCGGTGCACGCGGGTACGAGGAGGTCGAGACGCCCTGCCTCGTGCCCGCGCCGGGCATGGAGCCCCACATCCAGGCGTTCGAGGCGCCGTTCGTGCCGGAGCGCGGCGGTGCGCCCTCGCCGCTCTACCTCCACTCGAGCCCGGAGTACGCGATGAAGCGGCTCCTCGCCGAAGGCTTCTCGCGCGTGTTCCAGCTCGCGCGGGTCTTCCGCAACGGCGAGGTCTCGCGGACGCACAATCCCGAGTTCACGATGCTCGAGCTGTACCGGACGGGCGTCGGGTACCGCGGGGTCATGGAGGACGTGGAGGCGCTCGTCGAGGGCTGCGCGCGGACGCTCCTCGGCGGCGCGACCCGCGCGCTGCGCGACGGCCGCGAGGTCGAGCTCGCCGCGCCGTTCGAGACGCTCACGGTCCAGGACGCCTTCCTCCGGCACGCCCGCGTCGATCTCGCCGCCTGCTCCGGCGATGCCGGCCGGCTCGCCGCCGCGGCGCGCGCCGCCGGTCACGACCCCGGTCCGCCGGGCGAGGGCTTCGACGACGTGTTCTTCCGCGTGATGCTGGACGCCGTCGAGCCGCGCCTCGGGACCTCGCGGCCGACCTGGCTCGTGGACTGGCCGGCGTCCATGGCGTCGCTCTCGAAGGTGAAGCGCGAGGACCCGCGCTGGGCGGAGCGGTTCGAGCTGTACGCCGGCGGGCTGGAGCTCGCGAACGGCTTCACCGAGCTGAACGACGCGGTGGAGCAGCGCGCGCGCCTCGTCGAGGAGCAGGAGCTGCGGCGGCGGCTGGGGCGGCCGGTGTACCCGCTCGACGAGGCCTTCCTCGAGGCGGTGGGCCGGATGCCGGACGCCGGCGGCGTCGCCATCGGGTTCGACCGGCTGCTGATGCTGCTCGTGGGGGCGGAGTCGATCGAGGAGGTGCTGCTGTTCCCCGCGAGCGGGTTCCCGGGGATCGGCGGATAGCGGTCGGCTACCGGATCTTCACCGCGAGCGACATGCCCTCCGCCGTCGGCAGCATCGTCGCCCGGAACCGCCCGCCTCTCGCGAGCCGGTCGCTGAACCTCCGGAGCGCCGCCATCGCGCCCGGGTCCTCCCCCTCCGGCTCGTCCTCGTGGACGTGGCCGAAGCCGAACGTGTTGTCCGCCAGGAGCACGCCGCCCACGCGCAGGTGCTGCTCCGCCCACGCGAGGTAGCCGGGGTACCCGGCCTTGTCCGCGTCCACGAACACGAGATCGAACGGTCCGTCCGGCTCGATCCCGCGGAGGCGCTCCGCCGCCGGACCGACGTGCACGCGCACCTGATCCGCGAGGCCCGCGTGCTCGAACGAGCGCCGGGCGAGATCCGCCCGGCCCGGGTCGAGCTCGAAGGTGTGCAGGAATCCGCCGGATCCCATGCCACGGAGCAGGCAGACGCCGCTGTACCCTCCGAGCGTGCCGATCTCGACCGCCTTCCGCGCGCCGGACACGCGCGCGATCACCTCGAGGTGCAGCGCGTCCATCTTCCCGACCTGGATCGGCGGGAGCCCCGCGGCGACGCTGCGCTCCCGGATCTGCCGGAGGACGTCGTCCTCCGGCCGGTAGACGGCCTCGGTCCACGCGGCGAGGGCGGGGTCGCCCTGGCCGAACCCCTTGACCGGCGGAGAGCCCATGGCCGGCATGGTGGCTCCCGGAGGGACGACGTGCAGCGGCCGTTCGGGGCGGGTGTCGGCTGGCCGGGCGGCAGTGACGCGCCGCCGCGCCGTCAGTGGACCGGCGTCGGCGTGCGCGCCTCGCCCGCCGCGATCGCCGGCTGCTGCTGCGGCAGGTCCACCGAGAACGAGGCGCCGGCGCCGGGCGCGCTCTCGACGCGGACCGTCCCGCCGTGCGCCTCGACGATGCGCTTCACGATGTACAGCCCGAGGCCGAGCCCGCCGTAGTTCCGGGAGGAGACGGCCCGCTCGAAGCGCTCGAAGATGTGGCGCTGGTCGGCCGGGTCGATGCCGATCCCGCGGTCCTTCACCTCGAGGAAGGCCCGGCCGCCCGCGGCGCCGTACGTCACCTCGACCGGCTTCCCCGCGCCGTACTTCACCGCGTTCGAGAGGAGGTTCGTCGCGACCTGCGAGATCCGGAGCCGGTCCCAGCGCCCGACCGCCGGGCCGCCGTGCACCACGACCTCGCACCCGGCCTGCGCCGCCTCGTCCTCGACCTGCGCCACCGCCTCCTGGACCGCCTGCGCGAGGTCCACGTCCTCGAGCTCCAGCTCGAGCTTGCCCATGTGGATGCGGGACACGTCGAGGAGCGCCGACACGAGCTTCTCGAGGCGCTGACCCTGCCGCTCCGCCGTGGCGAGCACGCGCTCGACGTAGGCGGGCGGGAGCGTCTCGAGCGCCTCGCGCGAGGACACCCGGCGCATGTTCTCGAGCGCGAGCCGCAGCGCGGTGAGCGGGGTCCGGAGCTCGTGGGAGGCGATGGAGAGGAACTCGTCCCGTGCGGCGACGGCCGCCTGCGCGTCGCCGTAGAGCCGGGCGTTCTCGATGGCCTGAGCGGCGCGGTGGGCGAGGTCCTCGAGGAGGGTCTCGTCCTCCGCGGTGTACGGCGCCCCGCCGGCGTCGCGCATGAGCGTGATGTGGCCGAACACCTGGCGCCGCTGCTTGAGCGGCGCGATGAGCAGGCTGGTCACGCCCTCGAGGTAGGGCAGGTACTCCGGCTTCATCTCGTTGCGGATCGTCTCCCGCGAGAGCGCCGGGATGCGGAGCGTCTGGCCGCGCTCGAGGACGCGGGCGGTGATCCCCTCGGTCGTGCGCTGGGGGGCGGCCACCAGCATCCGCCGGCGGAGCGCCGCGCGCTCGGGGGAAGGGTGATAGATGGCGACCGGGACGAGCCAGGCGCCGTCCGGGGAGATGATCCGGATGAGCGCGCCGTCGCCGATGAGCTCCGACAGCCGGCGGGCGACCGTGTCGAGGGTCGTCTTGTAGTCGAGCCCGGAGGCGAAGACGCGCGAGGACTCGGCGAGCGCCTCGAGCCGCTTCGCCTGCCGCCGGAGGGCCCGCTCCGCGTCGGTGCGCTCGGTGATGTCGATCCCCGTGCCGACCACGAACGCGACCTCGCCGGACTCGTCGAGCAGGACCGTGTTCGACCAGGCGACGAGCCGCGGGGGCCCGCCGCGCGCGCGGAGGTGGTTCTCGTGCGAGCTCGGGAAGTCCTTCGCGAGCAGGCGATCGAACACGGCGCGGACGCCGTCCTGCTCGTCCTCGGGCAGGAGGTCCCAGAGGAACGCGCCGCGGGCCTCGTCGGCGGGGACGCCGGTGACGCGCACGCACGCCGAGTTCCAGCGGACGATCCGCGCGTCGCGGTCGAGCACCACCACGAGGGCCCCGGAGTGCTCCACCACCGCCTCCGCGAGCGCGCCCTCCTCGGCGACGAGGTGCAGGCCCTCGCGGAGGATCGCGGCGTCGGGCGCGGCGCCGCTGGCCTCCGCGCGATCGAGGAGCTCCCGGAGGCGCGCCATCGTGTGGCTCGGGTGTCGAGGCTCGCTCAGGCGGTTCCTCCTAGTACTCGAACCCGCTGCCGCCGATGAACTCGCGGATGAGCGAGGTGGGCGGCACGTGGTCCGGGTAGATCGACACGAACCGATCCACGAGGTAGCGCAGCCGGTGTGCCGTGGGGTACGCCGGATGGGTCGGAGGTACCTCGAGGAGGTAACGCTCCGCGTAAACCTTCAGGACGGCGGGCTCGTAGATGAGCGCCGAGTCGAACACCGCGTCCGCCTCGGTCTGGTAGGGGAAGATGTGCTCGCGCTCGCCCGTCTGGACCGACGGCCAGCGGACGATGTTGTCCGCGGCGGAGTAGCCGCGGTGGTGGCGGTCGCGGATGATCCGCCGGAGCAGCCGGAGGTCGGTGGCGGAGACGCGCGTGAGGCGGTCGAACGGCAGGGTCGTCGCCGGGTGGATGAAGATCCGGTACAGCTCGCCCTCGCGCGGGATGGGGCCGAGCAGCCGCGGGTTGAGGCCGTGGATCCCCTCCAGCATGAGGACGTCGCCGGGCCGCAGCCGGATCGTGGGGCCGCCCTCCGGATCGCTCCGGCCGGTGAGGAAGTCGTAGCGGGCGGTCCGGACCGTCTCGCCCGCGAGCAGCCGGCGGACGTGATCCTGGAGGAGGGGGAGGTCGAGCGCCTCGAGCGCCTCGAAGTCCCACTCGCCCCGCGCGTCGCGCGGCGTCTTCTCCCGATCCACGTAGTAGTCGTCGAGCGAGATGCCCACGGGGTTCACGCCGTCGATCTGCAGCTGGACGGTGAGCCGCCTGATGAAGGTGGTCTTCCCCGACGAGGACGGGCCGGCGATGGAGATGATGCGGATCCGCCCGCGCCGGGCCGCCACCTCGTCCGCGATCCGGCCGATGCGCTTCTCGTGGAACCCCTCGGCGACGCGGATGAGCTGGGTCACCTGGCCGGAGATGCAGAGGTCGTTGAACGCGCCGACGCTCGACACGCCCATCGCCGCGAGCCACGTCTGGTGCTCGGAGACCATGTGGCCGTCGCGCGACGGGGCCGGCGGCGCCGTGCGGCGGCTCCCGTGCCCGTTCCTCGGATCGCGGTCGCCGACCACGAGCGCGAGCCCCTCCGGGTCGGCGGAGAGGCGGAACCCCCGGAGCGCCCCCGTCGACGGGAGCAGCGGCCCCTGCGAGAGCGCGTACACCTCCCCGCACGAGACGAGCCGGACCGTCGCCTGCCGGCGGACCCGGAGGAGCTTCGCGGCGTCGTCCCAGCCGCGCTCCGTGAACCACCGCTCCGCCTCGTCGGTGGCCCAGTACTCGAGCCGGAACGGCGCGTCCCCCTCGGCGAGCCGCTGCATCGCCGCCTCGAGGCGCGCCGCCAGCCCGGCGTGGTCCTCCGCGGCCGGCACGGTCACGACCTGGTGCGTGCCGCGCGACGGGCCCATCCGGACCGGGATCCCCGGCGCGACCTGATGTGCGGCCTCGAGGAGCAGGAGCCCGAGGGAGTGGACGTAGATCTGCCGCCCCTCCCAGTGCGAGAGCGTGAGCGGCGCGACGGTCGTCTCGGTGAAGACCGGCGTCGCGAGCGACACCGGCTTCTGCCCGAGGAGTCCCGCGACGACCGGATCGCCCTCGAGGGTCGAGGGGAGCAGGTCGAGGAGCCGCGTCCCGGTCCGGATCCGGCGCTCCTCGCCGAGCACGTGGACGGTGATCTCCTGCGCGCGCGGCAGGGAGCGGCCGCGGAGGAGCAGGCCCATCTCGTCGGTCACCTGCCCCAGCTCCTCCGAGAGCGCGGCGGCGATCCCGAGCGCGAGCTTCGTCGCGAGCGCGGGTGCCTCTCGCTCGACGGCGGTCCACGCCGCCGCCGAGAGGCGGGCGACGGAGAGCGGGCCGTCGGAGGTGACCGTCTCGCCGCGGTGGCTGCTGCCGAGCACCGCCAGCTCGCCGAAGTGATCGCCGGGGCGGAGCGTGCGGAGCGCGAGCCCCTCGCGTCGGCACGTGGCGCTGCCGTCGAGGACGAGGCACAGGTGCTTGCCCGCGTCGGCGTCGCCGTGCACGCGCGTGCGGCCGGGGAAGGTCACGCGCTCCGCCCACCCGAGCAGCCGGAGCCGCTCGGTGGCGTCGAGTCGCGCGAGCAGCGGGCTCCGGTCGAGCGCGGAGAGCGCGGCTGCGCCGAGATCCTGTGGCCGGACGGCCATCGTGCGGCTCCTTCCCGCGGTGCGGGCTCGATCCTACTGCGGTCCGACCCGCCGCGGGAGACCGGGAACCCCCGGCGGCGGGGTGCGTCAGACCACGCGGAGCACGAAGCACTTCAGGTACCGCGTCTCCGGGACGCCCAGGAGGACCGGATGGTCGCGCCCGGCGCCCCGCCGCTCCAGGACCTGCACCCTCCGTCCGGCGTCGTTCGCCGCGTCGAGGACGAGCCCCTCGAGCGCGTCCTCCGCCAGGTGGTAGCTGCACGAGGCGGTGACGAGGATCCCTCCCGGCTTCAGGACCTGGATCGCGCGGAGGTTGATCTCCTTGTAGCCGCGGCGCGCCGCGGGCAGCGCGTCCTTGTTCTTGGCGAACGCGGGCGGATCGAGCACCACGAGGTCGAAGGCGGGCTCCTCGTCGGCGCGGTCGCGGAGGTAGTCGAACGCGTTCGACTCCACCACCTCCAGGTTCTCCGCCCGGTTCAGGACCGCGTTCTCGCGGAGGAGCGCCACCGCCGGCGCCTGCATCTCGACCGCCGTCACCCGCTCGGCGCGGCGCGCGAGCTGGAGGGCGAAGCCTCCCGCGTAGCTGAAGCAGTCGAGGCAGCGTCCGGTCGCATACTCGCCCGCGCGGAGGTGGTTCTCCCGCTGGTCGAGGAACGCCCCGGTCTTCTGCCCGCCGAGCACGTCGAGCTTCATCCGGACGGCACCCTCCCGGTACTCCAGGGGGCCGGGCTCGGGCCCCCGCAGCACGCCCTTCACCTGCGCGAGGCCCTCGAGCTCGCGGACGCGCACGTCGTTCCGTTCCACGACGGTCCGGAGCGACAGCGCGTTCGCGAGCAGGTCCGCGAGCAGCGCCTTCCGGCGGTCCGTCGCCGGAACGAGCGTCTGGATGACCGCGACGTCGGCGTACCGGTCGACGACCAACCCCGGCAGGAGATCGGCCTCCCCGTGCACGAGCCGGACGAACGGCTCGTCGCCGAACGCGCGCTCGCGGAGCGCGATGGCGTCGGACAGGCGTCCCGCGAGGAAGCCCTCGTCGACGGGCACCTCGTCGCGCGTGACGACGCGGAGCGCGATCTTCGAGCGGGCGGACCAGAACGCCTTCCCGAGGAAGCGGCCGCGGCCGTCCACGAGGGCGACGACGTCGCCGGCCTCGACGCCGGCGGGCACGTCCTCGACGTCGGTCCGGTAGATCCAGAGGTGGCCGTTCTGGAGCCGGTCGGCGCCACGGCGGGTCACCTTCACCTTGCGCTCGTTCATGGGTGGGCGACGTGTACCTGAGAGGAGCGGCGAGCGCTACTCGGGCGGTGGCGGGGCGCAAGCTCCGACGTCGCGTACGCCGCCTACAGCTCCACCTGCTCCCGGAAGACGGGGTGCCCTTCCTCTTCCCGGAGCCGGCACGCCGCCATGTTCGGATCGTGCCCGAACGCGATGATCCCGTCGTCCTCGAGCGCCTCCGCGAGCACCACCTTCTTCTCCTCGAGCGTGGTGACCGGCTGGAGGTCGAACGCCATGATCCACGACGGCTCGAGGTGCGCGCGGGTCGGGACGAGATCGCCGCAGAAGGTGAGGTGGGTCTGGTCTCCGTGGAACCGCGGCAGCTGCTGCGCCACGGTGTGTCCCTCGGACACGACGAGCTCCACGTCCGGCAGGATCTCGGCCTCGCCCTCGACGAGGTGGAGCCGGTCCGAGCGGCCGAGGACGTCGAAGTCCTCGGGCAGGAAGCTCGGGCCGTCCCGGTCGGAGGGACCGTGCGCCCACGCCCAGTGCCGCCGCTGCACGTGGTGCGTCGCGCGCGGGAACGCGAGCGCGGCGTGCCCGGCCGCGTCGCGGCGGGTGACGCCGCCGGCGTGGTGCAGGTGCAGGTGCGTGAGCACCACGTCCGTCACGTGCTCGCGGCGGAGGCCGTGGCGCGCGAGGGCGGCGTCGAGCCCGCCCGCGCTCCGGTCGAGCGCGTGCCGCTCGGCGCGCGCCGGCTCCCACTTGTCGCCCGGCCCAACGTCCACCAGCACGACGCGGCGCGCGTCGCGGTCGACGGCGAGCAGGCAGCGGGCGAGGAGCGCGACCCGGTTCCGGGCGTCGGGTTCGCTCGCCCGCTCCCACTCCGGGCGTGGCACGACCCCGAACACCGCGCCGCCGTCGAGGGCGAAGCGGGCGTCGACGAGGCTCGAGAGCTCCCACCGGCCGATCCGCACGGGTCGAACGTAGAACGCCCGGCGTGACAAGGCCACATCCTTGCATCCCCCTGCGCTGGCAGGCCCCGCCTGCGCGGCGGCCCGGGCGGGCGCAGCTTTCTGCGGGAGGAGCCGCCGCCATGTCCTACCGCGTCCACTGGATCGCGCTGATCGCCGTCATCGCCGCGTCGTTCGTCATCCTCGGCGCCATGGGGCCGCGCATCCGCTCGTCGGCCCCACCGATCCCCGACCGCGTCGTGACCGGCGACGGGCGCGTGGTCACGGACGGCAGCGCGATCCATCGCGGCCAGAACGTCTGGCAGTCGCTCGGTGGGCAGGAGGTCGGGACGGTGTGGGGGCACGGTGCGTACGTGGCGCCCGACTGGTCCGCGGACTGGCTCCACCGCGAGGGCGCGTTCATGCTCGACCGCTGGGCGCGCGCCGACGGCGCGAAGGGGTACGCCGCGCTGTCCGCGGAGCGCCAGGCGGCGCTCCGCGAGCGCCTCCGGGAGGACCTGCACCGGAACACGTGGGATCCGGACCGCCGGGAGGTGCGGGTGGACGCGGAGCGCGCCGCCGCGTTCGATGCGAACGCCGCGCACTACGCCGCGGTGTTCCGCGATGGCGTCGACGCGTATGCGATCCCGCCGGGGGCGCTCGTGGACCCGGCCCAGGCGCGCGACCTCGCGGCATTCTTCTGGTGGACGAGCTGGGCGGCGGTGACGGATCGCCCCGGCGAGCAGGTCACGTACACCCAGAACTGGCCGCACGATCCGCTCGTCGGGAACCGCCCGACGGGCGCCGCAGTCGTCTGGAGCGTCGTGTCGTTCGTGCTGCTCCTCGCCGGGATCGGCGCGCTCGTCTGGTATCACGGCAGCCGGCAGGAGCCGGAGACCGTCGCCCACGAGCTGCCCGCGCGCGACCCGCTGTTCGGGTTCCACCCGACGCCCAGCCAGCGCGCGACCGTGAAGTACTTCTGGACCGCGGCCGCGCTCCTCGTGGTCCAGATCGCCCTCGGCGCGGTCACGGCGCACTACGGGGTCGAGGGCGCCGGGTTCTACGGCTTCCCGCTCGCGAAGGTGCTCCCCTACGCGGTCGCGCGGACGTGGCACACGCAGCTCGGGATCTTCTGGATCGCGACGACGTGGCTCGCGACGGGCCTCTACGTCGGTCCGGCCGTGTCCGGCGCGGAGCCGCGCCTCCAGAAGCTCGGCGTCGACCTGCTCTTCCTCGCGCTCCTCGTCATCGTGGTCGGGTCGCTCGCGGGCGAGTGGCTCTCCGTCGAGCGCCGGCTCTCCCCCGCCGCGTCGTGGTGGTTCGGCCACCAGGGGTACGAGTACGTGGACCTCGGCCGGTTCTGGCAGATCTTCCTGTTCGTCGGCCTCTTCCTCTGGCTCGGGCTCATGCTGCGCGCGCTCTGGCCCGCCCTCCGGACGCCGTCGACCTCGCGACCGCTCCTCGGGCTGTTCGTGCTCGCGAGCGTCGCCATCGCGCTCTTCTACGGCGCGGGGCTCATGTACGGGCGGCAGTCGAACCTCGCGGTGGTCGAGTACTGGCGCTGGTGGGTCGTGCACCTCTGGGTCGAGGGGTTCTTCGAGGTGTTCGCGACCGTCGTGATCGCCTTCCTGTTCGTCCGCCTCGGCCTGCTGCACGTCGAGAAGGCGACCCGGGCGACCTTCTTCTCCACGACCGTGTTCCTCGCCGGCGGCATCGTCGGGACCTTCCACCACAACTACTTCGCCGGGACGCCCGCCGCGGTCATGGCGCTCGGCGCCACGTTCAGCGCGCTCGAGGTCGTGCCGCTCACGCTCGTGGGGCTCGAAGTCTGGCAGAACATCCGGTTCGCGCGCGCCGACACCTGGGTGCGCGCGTACCGCTGGCCGATCAACTTCTTCGTCTCGGTCGCGTTCTGGAACCTCGTCGGCGCCGGCCTCTTCGGCTTCTTCATCAACCCGCCCATCGCGCTCTACTTCATGCAGGGGCTCAACACGACCCCGGTGCACGGGCACACCGCCCTCTTCGGCGTCTACGGCATGCTCGGCATCGGGCTCATGCTGTTCTGCCTCCGCGCCCTCCGGCCCGGGGCGGCGTGGAGGGAGCGCCCCATCGCCGTGGCGTTCTGGCTCATCAACTGCGGGCTCGCGCTGATGGTGCTCCTGTCGCTCCTCCCGGTCGGGATCCTGCAGACCTGGGCGTCCGTCGAGACCGGCACGTGGTGGGCGCGCTCGGCCGAGTTCCTGAAGACGCCGCTCATGGACACCCTGCGCTGGCTCCGCGTCCCCGGCGACACGCTGTTCGCCGCCGGGGCGCTCGTCCTCGGGTGGTTCGTGCTCGGGCTCGCGACCGGGTGGTCGCTCGAGCGACGGAGCCACGTGGACGAGGGGTCGACGGAGGTCACGCCCGGCGTGGACGTGGAGGCGGAGGGACGGGCGTAGCGGCGAGCGTCATCGGCCCGTCGCTCGTCCGGCTCGCCCGGTCCGGTGGCGGCAGCTCGACCCGCGCGGTGGTCCCGGCGCCGGGCGCGCTCTCGATGCGGAGACTGCCCCCGAGCGCCTCGACGACGCCCTTCACGAGCGCCAGCCCGAGCCCGACCCCGCCGCCGGCCCGCGGCGTGCCGAGCTGCTCGAACGGGCGGAGCGCGCGACCCTGCTCGTCCACGGTCATCCCGCCGCCGGTGTCGCGCACCTCGACCCAGTGCCCTCCGGGCCCGTGGCCCAGCGCCACGAGCACCGCGCCGCGCTCGGTGTACTTCACGCCGTTCATCACGAGGTTCGTGAGGACGAGGCGGAGCAGCCTCGGGTCCGACTCGACCGGCGGCGCCGCCGGTCCGGGCGCGATCGAGAGCGCGAGGAGCTTCTGCTGCGCCTGCGGGAGCACGTCCTCCACGACGTCGGCGGCGATCGCGGCGAGGTCCACGGCCTCCCGCGACACGACCAGCCGGCCGCTCTCGACGCGCGTGTACTCGAGGAGCGACTCGACGAGGGCGAGGAGCCGGGTGGTCGCGCGGGCGAGGCGCTCCACGGTCGCGGCCTGCCGCTCGTCGAGCGGGCCCGCGCGGAGCCCGGCGACGCCGAGCTTCAGCGACGTGAGCGGGGTCCGGAGCTCGTGCGAGACGAGGCCGAGGAACCTGCTCTTCACCTCGCTCGCGCGCTCCGCCTGCTCGCGGGCGACGCGCGCCGCGTCCGCCGTGATCTCGAGCTCGCGCTTGCGCCGCGCCAGCTCCGAGACCAGCACGTCGAGGTCGCCGGTGCGGCCGTCCAGCTCGCGCGCGAGGACGTCGCGGGAGCGCTTCGCCGCGACGAGGTTCCTCACGCGCGCCCGCAGCTCCTCCGCCCGGTAGGGCTTCACGACGTAGTCCTGCGCGCCCGCCTCGAGGAGCCGCACCCGGGCCTCGTCGTCCGCGCGCGCGGTGAGGACGAGCGCCGGCGTGTGGACGAGCGCGGGGCGGCGCCGCAGCTCCGCGAGGAGCGCGTCGCCGGGCACGCCGGGCATCATGAGGTCCGTGACCACGGCGTCGGGCCGGAGCGCCTCGGCCTTCTGGAGCGCCTCGCCTCCCTCGGACGCCGTGACGATCCGGAACTCCGGCGCGAGCGCGGCCGCGACGCCGCGCAGCGCGTCCGGGTGGTCCTCGACGACGAGCACCGCGGGCGCGTCCGGGGGGCCGGACGGCGCGGGGGGGTCGTTCGCGCCGCGCGCCGCGCGGAGCTCGTCGGCGAGCTCCGGGCCGGTGCGCGACGCGGGAGCGGCGCCGGCCGGCGCGGCGGCGTCCGGGGGGGCGCCGCCCGGCGCGAGCGGCAGCGACACCACGAGCCGCGCGCCGTGCGCGGGGGCGTCCTCGACGTGGATCCGCCCGCCGTGCAGCTCGACGAACTCCCGCGCGATGGCGAGGCCGAGGCCGGCGCCGCCCGTCGGGCTGGGCCGCCCGGGGTCCTGGCGGAACCGCTCGAAGACCGCCTCGCGCAGCTCGGGCGCGATGCCCGGCCCGTCGTCCTCCACCGTGACGATGGCGTCCCTGCCCTCGATCGCGAGGCCCGCGCGGACCCGGCCCCCGTCGGGCGCGAACTTGAACGCGTTCGCGAGGAGGTTCGCGAGCACGCGGTCGATCTTCTCGGCGTCGATCGCGAGCGTGAGCGTGGCGGGCGCCTCGACCTCGAGGGCGACCCGCCGCTCGCGGGCGAGCGCCTCGAACTGCGTCGCGACGTCCCGGACCAGCGCCGCGAGATCCGCGGGCTGGCGCCGGACCGGGAGCCGGCCCTCCTCGAGGCGCGCCACGTCGAGCAGGTCGTTCACGTGGCGGAGCAGCCGCCGGGCGTTCCGGCGAACGACCGTGAGCTCGGCGCGCGCTGTCTCGCCGAGCTCCCCCGCGAGCAGCTTCTCGACCGGTCCCAGCACGAGGGCGAGCGGGGTCCGGAGCTCGTGGCTCGCGTTCGCGAAGAACCGGGTCTTCGCGTCGTCGAGATCCTTCACGCGCGCGTACAGCGCCTCGAGCTCGCGGTTCTTCACCTCGAGCTCGACGCGCCGCTCCTCCGAGAGCTGCGCGCTCCGCGACACGGCGACGACCGCCGGCCGGAGCCGGACTAGGTACGCGCCCGTCGCCACCGACGCGATCGCCGTCACCGCCTTCACCGCGCCCGAGATCCAGTACTGCGCGTCCCAGAGGGTCCAGATCTCCATGTAGTGGGTGAGGCCGCAGGCGCCGATGAAGATGCCGAACGCGAGGATCATCGGCGAGAACGGGAGGCGGATCCGGCGGACGAGCCCCCAGAGCGTCATCGCGATGACGACGTAGGCCGTCCCGATGAGCGCGTCGCTCGTGACGTGCAGGGCGACGAGCGGCGGCTTCCAGAGATAGCAGTGCCCGTGGGGCATGAAGTCGGACGTCGAGAAGTAGTCCCGGAGCGCTGCGAGCATGGATCGACCCCCGCCGACGTGCGGCCGATGCGAACGTGCTGCGGAGAGCCGGTCGGGTCTTCGACCCGGATCGGTATGGCGCCGGGGGAGAGCCGGGCGGCTCGGTCACCGGTGGGACCTCGCAGCAGCCCGCGTGCCGGAACCCGTGCCCGTGAACGCACTTCGGGTTCGGGTCCTGGCGCGCCGCGCTAGAGTGCTCGCGTGGATTCGATCCTCCGCGTGCTCCTCCTCCGCACCGCGCTCCCCGTCGCTGCCATCGCGGTCGCGTTCGCCGTCGCGCACGTGCGCGGCGCGGACGTGCGCACGCTCTTCGCGCTGCGGCCGCCGTCCGCCCGCGCGGCGCTCGGCTGGCTCCTGTTCTGGGCGGCGTGGGTCGCCGCCGTGGAGGTGGCGGCGCGCGCGCTCGGCGTCGCCGCGCCGGCGCCCTGGGTGGGTCGCGGCGCGGCGCTCCTCGCCGCCATCGCCGTGGGGATGGTGCTCGCGGCGCCCGCTCTGGAGGAGCTCGTGTTCCGGGGGGCGCTCGTCTCGCGCCTGCAACCCCGGCTCGGGACCGCCGCGACCGTGCTCGCGACGGCGGCCCTGTTCTCGGCGGTGCACGTCCAGTACGGGCTCCCGGAGCTCGGGCTGCTGTTCCTGGACGGCGTCGTGCTGGCGCTGGCGCGGGTGCGGACCGGGTCGGTGCTCCTGCCGTTCGCGATGCACGCGGCGGGGAACCTCGTCGCGTTCGTGCAGAGGGCGGCAGGCTAGCCGGAGGGCCTCGAACCGCGGGGCGCGTGTCCTACTTCGCCCGCCCGTACTGATTCGGCCACGGCACGTCGTGCCCGAGGGCCTTCGCGGCGCGCAGCGCGAAGTACGGATCGCGCAGCAGCTCCCGCGCGAGCAGGACGAGATCCGCCTGGCCGGTGCGGATCACGTGATCCGCCTGCTCCGGCGAGAGGATCATTCCCACCGCGCCGGTGGCGATCCCGGCCTCGCGCCGGATGCGCTCGGCGAAGCCGGTCTGGTAGCCCGGGCCGACCGGCATCCGTGCGGTCGCGACGAGCCCCCCGGAGGAGACGTCGACGAGATCGACGCCGAGCGGGTGGAGCGTGCGCGCGAGCTCCACCGACTCCTCGATCGTCCAGCCGCCCTCGACCCAGTCCGTCGCGCTGATCCGGACCAGGACCGGCAGCGACTCGGGCCACTCGGCGCGGACCGCGGAGACCACCTCGCGCACCAGGCGCATCCGATTCTCGAGGCCGCCGCCGTACGCGTCGCTCCGCTGGTTCGAGAGGGGCGACAGGAACTGGTGCAGCAGGTAGCCGTGCGCCGCGTGCACCTCCACGACGCGGAACCCGGCGGCGCGCGCCCGGCGGGTCGCGGCGGCGAACGCGTCGACGACGCCCCGGATCCCGGCGTCGTCGAGCGCCGTCGGCGGCGGCAAGCCGTCGAAGGCGACCGCGCTCGGCGCGACGGTCGTCCACGCTCCCTCACGCGGCGCGAGCGGCCCGCCGCCTTCCCACGGCGCGTGCACCGACGCCTTGCGGCCGGCGTGCGCGAGCTGGACCCCCGCCGCCGCGCCCTGCGCCTCGACGAACCGCACGATCCGCGCGAGCGGCTCGATCTGCCCGTCCTCCCAGAGCCCCAGGTCTGCGGCCGAGATCCGGCCCCGCGGCTCGACCGCCGTCGCCTCGGCCAGGACGAGCGCCGCGCCGCCGACCGCGCGCGCCCCGAGGTGCACGAGGTGCCAGTCGTTCGCGCGGCCCTCGGTCGCGGAGTACTGGCACATCGGGGAGACCGCGATCCGGTTCCGGAGCGCGACGGAGCGGAGCGGCAGCGGAGAGAACAGGTTCATGGTGCGCGCATGGAAGCGCCGCGCCGGACCGGGCGCAAGGGTGAAGAGCAGGGCGCCACGGAGCCCCGCACGGGATGGCACCCGCCTGGAGGTCGGAGTGCCGCGCCCGGGGCGCGTCCTACCCGCCGTCGCTCGTCGGGTCCCGCCGCGCGGCGTCCGCCTCGGCCGCCCCGCTCCCGACGGGCCGCTCGTCCGGGCCGAGGATCCGCGCCGACGGGTTCGCGCCGGCCTCGTCCGGCGCGATGATCCGCGGGGCGGACTCCTCCTCCTCGTCCGGCGGCCGCATGGAGCCGAGCTCGCCCTCGCGCACGCTCGCGCCCGGCTCGGGCGCGTCGAACTCGCTCGCCGGCGTCACGTCGTCCGTCCCCGGCGCGAGGAACCCGCCGTCCTCGCCGACGTCCGCCGCCGCGTCGTAACCACCACCGCGCGGGCCGCCGCCGTCGCCGCGCCCGCGGCCCATGTGCGGACCGCTGCGGTCGGCGCGGTCGCGGTACGTCGGCTCGGGGTGGCCGGACGCGACGCCGGGCTCGAGCTCGGACGGGCTCTTCGCCTCGCGCACCTCCGGCTGACGCCGGGCGCCGCCCCGCTGCCGCCCGGACCCTCCGCCGCCGTGCTGCCGCTCGTGCCCCTCGGCGCCCTCGATCTGCTCACGGAGCCGGTCCGCCGCGCTCCGCGCGACGTCGCGGGTGCGCTGGACGCCCCGGTGCAGCGAGTCGGAGCGGGACGCGAGCCGCGCCAGGACGGAGATGCCGGCGATCCCCGCCGGGATCCGCAGGAGCCCGCCGCCGAAGATGGCGCGCGCGAGGAGCACGCCGCCCGCGGCTCCCTGCAGCGCCTGGTCGTTCGTCACGCCGCGGCGGGCGAGCGCCTCCCGGCCCTGCGCCGCGGTCTCGCGCACCTCGTCGGCCGCGCCCCGGGCGCGCTCGGTCGCCTCCTGTACGCCGCGCTCCACCTTCCCTCGGGTGTCGCGGAGCGTGCGCCCCGCCCGCTCGCCGAGGTCGCGGGCGGTCGCCTCGACGCGACCCGGAGCCCCCCGGAGCGCCTGCGAGGCGCGAGCCCGTCGCTCCCCGCCGCGGCGGGGATCGAGGAAGTAGAAGAGCGCGGCGCCGGCCGCGATGCCGCCCGCGGACACCGCGACGATGGCGCGGGCCCGTGACCTCCGCTCGCGACGAAGTCGGAAAGAAGCCATGTGTGGTCCTCCGGTTCGTCCGTCAGCCTAGGCATGAGCGCAGGCGGCCGGCACCGTGGCTACGCTTTTCGGCGTGAGGCCGGAGATGCGGGCGAGGAGCGGAGGGACGCCACCCCGGCGGCTGGCGGCGGGGGCCGAGGTCTTGCCGGACGGCGTGCACTTCCGGGTGTGGGCGCCGGCCTGTGCGCGCCTCGAGGTGATCGTGGAGAGCGGCGCGCCGGGGCTGTACGCCCTCGCTCCGGAGCCGGGCGGGTGGTTCTCGGGGCTCGTCCGCGGCCTCGCGGCGGGCGCTCGCTACCGGTACCGGCTCGACGGCGGCGACGCGCTCCCGGATCCCGCGTCGCGGCGCCAGCCGGAGGGGCCGCACGGAGCGTCCGAGGTCGTCGATCCCAATGCGTTCCGGTGGACGGATGCGGAGTGGAAGGGGCTCGCGCCCGAGGGCCAGGTGCTCTACGAGCTCCACGTCGGGACCTTCACCCCCGAGGGGACCTTCGAGGCGGCCTCGCGCGAGCTGCTCGCGCTCGCACGCCTCGGGATCACCGCGGTCGAGGTGATGCCCGTCGCCGAGTTCTCGGGCGCGTTCGGGTGGGGCTACGACGGCGTGGATCCGTACGCGCCCTCCCACCTCTACGGCTCGCCGGACGACCTCCGGCGCTTCGTCGATCGCGCGCACGCCGTCGGGCTCGGCGTCCTCCTCGACGTCGTCTACAACCACTTCGGCCCGGATGGCTGCTACCTCGCACGCTACTCCCCGGCCTACTTCACCAAGCGCTACGCCGGCGAGTGGGGCGACCCCCTCAACTTCGACGGCGAGGACGCCGGCCCGGCCCGCGCATTCGTCGCCGACAACGCCGCGTACTGGATCTCGGAGTTCCACCTCGACGGGCTCAGGCTCGACGCGACGCAGAGCCTGTTCGACGCGTCGGACGAGCACATCCTGTCGGTGATCGCGGCGCGCGCCCGCGACGCGGCGGGTCCGCGGCGGATCCTCCTCGTCGCCGAGAACGAGCCGCAGGACGCGCGCCTCGTCCGGCCCCGCGAGGCGGGCGGTCGCGGGCTCGACCTCGCCTGGAACGACGACTTCCACCATTCGGCGGTGGTCGCGGCGACCGGGCGGCGCGAGGCGTACTACGCCGACCACGCCGGGACGCCGCAGGAGCTCATCTCCGCGGCGAAGCACGGCTACCTCTTCCAGGGTCAGCACTACCGGTGGCAGGGCAAGCGGCGCGGCCGGCCGACGCGCGGGATCCCGCCGCGCGCGTTCGTCGCCTACCTCGAGAACCACGACCAGGTGGCGAACTCGGCGCGCGGCGAGCGGCTGCACGAGCGGACGGATCCCGGCCGATGGCGGGCGCTCACCACGCTGCTGCTCCTCGGGCCGTGGACGCCGCTGCTGTTCCAGGGCGAGGAGCACGCCTCCAGCCGCCCGTTCCTCTACTTCGCCGATCAGGCGGGCGAGCTCGCGCACGGCGTGCGCGAGGGCCGCGCCGCGTTCCTCCGCCAGTTCCAGGGGATCGACGGCCCCGACATGCGCGACCGCGTCCCCGACCCGGGCGCGCGCGCGACGTTCGAGCGCTGCCGGCTCGAGGCCACCGAGCGATCCGCGCACCGCGAGCCGGTCGCGCTCCATCGCGACCTCCTCGACCTCCGGCGCAGCGACCCGGTGCTGCGCGCGCAGGGGGCCGATGGGCTCGACGGCGCGGTGCTCGCCGCCGAGGCGTTCTGCCTCCGGTTCTCCTCCCCGCGCGGCCGCGACCGGCTCCTCGTCGTGAACCTCGGCGCGGGCGTCGAGCTCGCCGGCGCCGCGGAGCCGCTGCTCGCGCCCCCCGAGGACGGGGCGTGGAGGCTCGTCTTCTCGAGCGAGGATCCGCGCTACGGCGGCTCGGGCACGCCGGCGCTGGACGAGACGCGGTTCCGGGTGCCGGGCCACTCCGCGCTCCTCCTCGCGCCGGCGCCGGGGGCCGACCTTGGCTGAGGGGCCGGTGCGGATCGGGTGGCGTCCGGAGGACGGCGCCGACGCGCTCCTCGAGCGCGAGTGGCTGGTCGCGAACGGGCTCGGCGGCTACGCGACGGGCACCGTCGCGGGGGTGTGCACGCGCCGCTACCACGGGCTGCTGGTCGCGTCGCTGCCCGGCCTCGGTCGCACCGTGATGCTGTCGCACCTCTCGGACCGCGTGCGCCTCCCGTCCCGCCGCGCGGTCCGGCTCGGCGCGGAGGAGAGCGCCGTGGGCCTCGCGCTCCACGGCGCCGAGCACCTCCAGGAGTTCCGGCTCGAGCTCGGGCTGCCGGTGTGGATCTTCGACGTCGACGGAGCGGTCATCGAGAAGCGGCTCGTCCTCACGCACGGCCAGAACACCGTCCACCTCGCGTACCGGCTCCTCGACGGCGAGGGCCCGGTCCGGCTGAACCTCCGGCCCGGCGTCCACTTCCGGCCGCACGACGCGCCGGTCTCCGGGCCGCTCCAGAAGTTCCGCGTCCTGGCCGCGGAGGGCCGGTACGAGATCACGAGCGACGATCCCCGCTTCCCGCCGCTGCGGCTCCTCCTGCGCGGCCGCCGCGCCGCGTTCACCTTCGAGGAGGATCGGCTCGCGGAGGTCGTCTACCGGGTCGAGGCGAGCCGCGGCTACGACCAGCAGGGAGATCTCCACAGCCCCGGGTTCTTCCGCGTCGATCTCGACCGCGGCGCGCCCGTGACGCTCGTCGCGTCCACGGAGCCGTGGGAGACGGCGCTCGCGATGCCGTCCGACGACGCCCTCCGCGCCGAGCGGGCGCGGCGCGAGGGCCTCCTCCTGCGGGCGCCGGACGTCGCGCGGAAGGGCCCCGCCGCGGAGCTGGTGCTCGCGGCGGACGCGTTCGTCATCGAGCCGGCGGGACGGGTCCAGGAGGCGACGCACGCGCGCGCGGAGGGCGACCAGCCGCGGACGATCATCGCCGGCTACCACTGGTTCACCGACTGGGGCCGGGACACGATGATCTCGCTCGAGGGGCTCACGCTCGCGACGGGGCAGGCGCGCGAGGCGGGCGCGATCCTCCGCGCGTTCGCGCGCCACGTGCGCGACGGCCTCATCCCGAACCTCTTCCCGGAGGGTGACGCCGAGGGGCTCTACCACACCGCCGACGCGACGCTCTGGATGTTCCACGCGGTCGACCGCTACGTGGCGACGACCGGCGATCGCGACACGCTCCGGCGCCTGCTGCCGGTGATGGAGGACGTCGTCCGGCATCACCTCCGCGGGACGCGCTTCGGGATCGGCGTCGACCCGAAGGACGGCCTCCTCCGGCAGGGCGAGCAGGGCTACCAGCTCACCTGGATGGACGCGAAGGTGGACGGGTGGGTGGTTACGCCGCGGCGCGGGAAGGCGGTGGAGATCAACGCGCTCTGGTACCACGCGCTGCGGATCCTCGAGGCCTGGCTCGAGGAGGAGCGCGGCCGCGACGCCGCGCGCCCGATCTCGGAGGCGGCGGAGCGGGCGCGGACCTCGTTCAACCGGCGGTTCTGGTACGCGGACGGCGGCTACCTCTATGACGTCGTGGACGGCGAGGACGGCAAGGACGACGCGGCGTGCCGCCCGAACCAGATCTTCGCGATCTCCCTCGGGCACCCGGTCCTCGACCGCAGCCGCTGGGAGCCGGTCGTCGAGACGGTCCGCGCGCGCCTCCTCACGCCCGTCGGGCTCCGGTCCCTCTCCCGCGATCACCCCGACTACAAGGCGAGCTACCACGGCGATCTCCGGACCCGCGACGCCGCGTATCACCAGGGCACCGTGTGGAGCTGGCTCATCGGCCCGTACGTCGACGCCTGGCGGAAGCTCCACCCGGATGACGGGAAGACCGCGCGCGCGCTCCTCGACGGGCTCGTCGCGGAGCTCGGTCACGCGTGCATCGGGCAGATCTCGGAGGTGTTCGACGCCGAGCCCCCGTTCACGCCGAGAGGGTGCGTGGCGCAGGCGTGGGGGGTGGCGGAGGTCCTGCGGGTCCTCCTCGAGACGGCGGAGCCGTGAGGGTCGGGGAGGGCGACGCATACCCGTAGCCTCACCCGTGCCCGTGCCCGCCCCACGATGGAGGGCATCGCCTTGGCTCACGACGCGGACGTCATCGTCATCGGCGCCGGCGCCGCCGGCCTCTCCGCCGCGAGCGCGCTCCGCGCCTCCGGCGTCGACGTCCTCGTCCTCGAGGCGCGCGATCGCGCCGGCGGGCGCGTCGACACCGCCATCGACCCGCTCCTCGGCGTCCCGATCGAGCGCGGCGCCGAGTTCGTGCACGGGCGTCCGCCCGAGGTGATCGCGCTCGCGCGCTCCGCCGGCGTCCGGCTCCGGCGGATCCCGGACCGTCGCCGCGTGCTCCGGGGGGAGCGGCTCGTCGACGCCGCCGGGGCGTTCGAGGCGGGCGAGGCGCTCCTGTCCCGGCGCGCGCGGGGCGACCCGCCCGTCGGCCGGGTCCTCGCGCGCGCGCGGCGGCGGGGCGAGGCGTCCCCCGAGGCGGTCGAGCTCGCCCGGGAGTTCACGGAGGGTTTCTATCTCGCCGATCCGCGCGACGCGTCGAGCGCCGCGATCGCCCGGATGCAGCGGGCGATGGCGGCCGTGGGCAGCGAGGCGATGTACCGCGCCGACGGCGGCTGGGCGGCGCTGCTCGCTCCGCTCGTCTCGCGCGTCTCCCGCGGTGGAGCGCTCAGGCTCGGCGCCGCCGTGGAGGAGATCCGGTGGCGTCCGGGCGAGGTGGAGGTGAGGGCGCGCGGCCCCGCCGGGGGACGCCTCCCGCCGCTCCGGGCGGCCCGGGCGATCGTGACGCTGCCGGTGGGGGTGCTGCGCGCCGGGACCGTCTCGTTCGTCCCCGCGATCCCGGAGGCCGCCCGCGCGGCGCGCGCCCTCGAGATGGGCCCCGTGGTGAAGGTCGTGCTGCGGTTCCGCGCCCCTCCGTGGGAGGATCGCGGACCCCGCGATCTCGTGTTCCTCCACCTCCCGCGCGCCCCGGTCCCGGTCTTCTGGACGATCGCTCCGATCCGGGCGCCGCTCCTCGTCGGCTGGGCGGGCGGTCCCGCCGCCGTCCGGCTCGGGCGCCGCGATCCCGCCGGCGTCGTCGCGGCCGCGCTCCGCGGCCTCGCGCCCGCGTTCCGGCTCACCCCTGCCGCGCTCGAGGCGCGGGTCGACGGGGCGACGGTCGTCGACTGGTCGCGGGACCCGCTGGCGCGCGGCGGCTACGCGGTGTTCCCGGCCGGCGCCGCGGACGCGCTGTCGACGCTCGCGCGGCCGGTCGCGGGGACGCTCTTCTTCGCCGGCGAGGCGACAGACGCCGGGCTCGCAGGCACCGTCGACGGCGCCCTCCGCTCGGGCGCGCGGGCCGCGCGCGAGGTTCTCGCGACGCCGTGATCCGCGGCCACGTCGCTACGTCTCGTCCGCGTCTCCGCGCGGAGCGGGGTAGTCCGACTGCTCGCCGAGCAGCTCCGGCGCCTCCTCCGGCTCGGGCTCCGGCACGCGGTCGCCCGGCCGCGCCGCCGCGCGGTCCGGCGCCTGCTCCGGGACCCCCGGCCCCCGCACGTCGCCTGGCCCCCTCGCTCCTCCGGCGGGCACGCTCGCGCCGCCCGTCTTCCCCCGCTCCGCCGCCTGGCGCGCCGCGTCGGCCGCCGCCGGGTCCGTCCGTTCGTTCGCCATGCCGCGACGATGCGCACGCCCGCGCCGAACCGCCCCCCGTGCGCGCTTGATCCGCCGCGCCGCGGTCCCTATGCACCTCCTGCCCCACGCCGGGGCAGCCGTGCGGAGGCAGGCATGATGCGGACGATCGACGACGTCGTGGAGCTCCGTCGCTGGGCCGAGATGCGCGGCGCGCGTCCGTGCCGCGACGCGTCGACCGGACGGCTCGTCCTCGCGCTCGCCGGCGACGTCTGCGACGTCTGCGACGTCGACTGGGGCGAGTGGGAGACGACCTTCGTGCTCTGGCGCTGCGCCTTCGTGTACGACGACGCGCCGGGCGCGGCGCGCTACTTCATCGGGCCGGCCGAGGAGGCGCACGCCTACGTCGAGCGGGAGCTCGCCGCGAGCTGCGCCCGCCACCCCTGACGCGGGCCGCCGTCACCGCGCCGCGGCGCCGTCCAGCGCCCGTCGCGCCGCGTCGAGGAGCGGCCGTGCCGAGACCGGCGCGCCGGTCGCGTGCGACATCCAGAGATCGGGCGTCACCGCGCCGAAGGTGGTGATCCGCTCGATCTCGGCGCCGAGGCGGTCCGGCGCGACCGTCGCGAGGTGCGCCTCGAGCTGGGCGGCGACGAGGTGGCCGAGCGGGTAATCCGGGAGGTAGAGGTCGCGGTTCACCATGTGCTGGTAGGCGGCGAGCAGCGGGACGTCGCGCGCGCCGAGCACCGGCGCGTACCAGCGGTTCCACACGTCGCGGGCGAGCCGGACCGTCGCGTCCCGGAGCTCCGCGGGCGCCGCGCGGGGGTGCGCGTACAGCCACCGCCACATCCCGAGGTCCACGAGGGCGACGCCCGCGATCTCGTACGTCATCCAGAGATCGTTCAGCGCCGCGAGCCGGCGGGACCCGGGGTCCGCGGGCGGCAACCCGAGCACGTCGAGGCCCCGCGCCTGGAACACGAACGCGATCGCCTCGGTGAAGGCGGTGTTCGGCACGCCGGCGAGCAGGGTCGAGTCCACGCCGTAGAGCGAGAACGTCTGCTCGACGTTGTGGCCGAGCTCGTGGATCGCGATGTCGAAGCCCTTCCAGTCCATCCCGTCCGGGCCGACGCGCGTCCGGAGGTGGGCGCGATCGCCGCGCCGCGCGGCGCCGAGCGCGTGCCCCGAGCCGCGGGCGGGGTCGACCGCGATCCGCTCGGCGAGCCACGCCGCCCTGTCGGGCGCGAACCCGAGCCGGCGGAGCGTCTCCGGGAGCGCCCGCGCGAACGCGTCGGGCGTCGGGAACCGCGCGCGCGTGAGCGCGTCGAGCTCCGGCTCCGGGCGCGCCGGCGCGGGCCGGAATCCCGAGTACCAGAGGTCGAGCGGCTCGAGCGGCCGCCCGAGGCGCGCCGCGATCCGCGCCGCGGTCTCGCGGATCTCCGGCGCGCCGAGCACCTCCTCGAGGAGCGCGACGACGCGGGCCTCGGGGATCTCGCGCTCGAGGTCGAACTTGCGCGCGACGAGCGTCGGCGCCGTCGGGGACCACGGGTCCGCCGCGCGGGCGGCGCGGAAGTTGGCGAGGATCTTCGCGTACCGCGCGTCGGGCTCGCGGGACGCTTCCACCTTGGCGGGCGGCCGCGCGCCACCCTCGATCGTCTCCGGCGGGGCCGGCCGGACCTCGTTCGTGAACGGGTTCCAGTCCACCGCCGGATCGTCGATCACGGCCGCGGGGATCGTCTGGGTGACGATGCGCTCCAGCACCTTCGCGAGCGCCCGCTGGCGCGCGAGGCCGCCCTCCTGCCCGTACTGCGCCTTGAGCTCGTCGCGCAGGTTCCAGTGCGCGAGGAGTCGCTTCCCCTTCGGGAACAGCCGCGCGCCGTCCTCCCCCAGCACGTGGTGCGCGTACACGTCGTAGCGCGACACGTACAGGTCCGCGTCCGCCGCCGCCTCGGCGATCCGCCGGTTCACCTCGGCGGGCACCCGCCGCGCGAACCGGCTCGCGAGCCGGACCTCCGCCCACTCGCGCCGCGACCACGTGGGGCCCTGCGCGAGGCGCTCGTCGAGCGTGGTGAGCGGGAAGTTCAGGAGCGCGACGAACGCGAGCTTGCCGTCGAAGAGGTCGTCCACGACGTGCGCCCCGGGGTCGTACGCCGCGAGCAGCGCGTCGACCGGCTCGAGCGGTCCGACGTCGAGCTGCGCGAACCGGGACAGCTCGCGCCCGATCTCCACGCCGTGCCCGTCGAGCGCCTCGAGCGCGGCCTCGAAGCGTCCGAGGATCGCGTCGAGCCGCGGCCCGCGCGGCTGGAACTGCGCGAGGCAGAACGCCTCGAACGCCCTCGCGTCGCCGTCGGAGGCGCGCCAGAGGCTCGCCGCCTGGGCGGCGCCCCGCTCGGCGCGAGCGCGCTCCGGCTCGCCGTGGCGCGAGACGAGCGCGGAGGCGCAGCGGCGGGCGCCGGCCGCGAGGGAGGGGGGAGGAGAGGGGGCGGGGGCGGGCGCGGCGGAGAGGGCGAGCGCGAGGACGGGCGCGAGCATGGGGGGACTGTAGCCGGGATCGGGGGTCCGTCACCCGTGACCGTGACCGTAGCCGTGACCGACCCCGTGCCCGCCTCCCGGTTCCCGTGGCCCGTGGCCCGTGTGGCCCGACCGCGACCGGCGGCCCCCCTCACCCCGGCCCTCTCCCCCCGCGCGGCAGCGACAGCAGGCTAGAGCGCGGGGGGAGAGGGAGGACTTTCTTGCGTGACCTCGACCGCGACCGGCGGCCCCCCTCACCCCGGCCCTCTCCCCGCGCGGCAGCGGCAGCAGGCTAGAGCGCGGGGGGAGAGGGAGGACTTTCTTGCGTGACCTCGACCGCGATCCCGACCTCGACCCCTGACGGATACGGGAACGGGCCAGGGTCCACGGGCCACGGGACGCGGGTAACGGGCACGGAGAGACCCGGGCACGTTCACGGGCACGGGCACGGGCACGGGATGGGACCGCTGGCGTCGCAGGTCCTGACGGTCTCGCTCATTGACGCCAACGCCTCGGCCCGTTAACCCTCCGGGCCTCATGCGCCAGACGAACAGGCCGCTGACGGTCGTCTCCCTCCTCCTCGGCCTGTTCCTCGCCGCCATGGAGATGACGGTCGTCTCGACCGCCATGCCCACCGTGGTCGGGGAGCTCGGCGGACTGCCGCTCTACGCGTGGGCCTTCGCCGCGTACATGCTCACCGCGACGGTGACGGTGCCCATCCACGGCAAGCTGGCGGACCTGAAGGGCCGCAAGCCCGTGATGCTGGCGGGGATCGCCCTGTTCCTCACCGGGTCCGCCGCGTGCGGGTTCGCGCGGAGCATGGGCGCGCTCATCGCGTTCCGCGCGCTGCAGGGGCTCGGCGCCGGCGCGATCCAGCCGGTGACGCTCACGATCGTCGCCGACCTCTTCGACCTGCGCGAGCGCGGCCGGATGCAGGGGCTCTTTGGCGCGGTCTGGGGCGTGGCGGGCCTGGTCGGGCCGCTCCTCGGCGGCGCCATCGTCCACTACCTGTCCTGGCGGTGGGTCTTCTGGGTCAACGTGCCGTTCGGCCTGGGGTGCGCCGCGGTGCTGGCCATCGCGTACCACGAGCGGCCGGAGCACCACCCGCACCGCCTCGACGTGGCCGGCGCGCTCCTGCTGTCGGGCACGGTCGTCGCCGCGCTCCTCGCGGCGCGCTCCCCGTCCGCCGGCGCGATCGCGGGGCCCGCCGCGCTGGCCGGCCTCGCGGCGTTCGTCGCCGTCGAGCGGCGCGCGGTCGAGCCGCTCGTGCCGCTCGATCTCTTCCACGATCGGATCATCGCCGTCGCGTCGATCACCGGCGCGCTCGTCGGCGCCGCGATGATCGCCATGGTGACCTACGTCCCGCTCTGGGTGCAGAGCGTCCTCGGCGCGTCGCCGACCGCCGCCGGCGCGGCCATCGCGCCGATGGCGATCGGCTGGCCTCTCGCGAGCGCCATCTCCGGCCGGCTCATCCCCCGCGCCGGGTTCCGGCCGCTCATCCGGAGCGGGCTCGCCGTCTCCGCGACGGCCGGCGTCCTCATCGCGCTGCTGCTGCGCCCCGGCGTGCCGCTCGCGCTGCCCCAGGCGCTCACCTTCCTCTACGGCGTCGGCCTCGGGTGCGCGAACACCCCGCTCCTCATCTCGGTGCAGTCCGCGGTGGCCTGGAACCGGCGCGGCGTCGCAACCGCGTCCACGCTGTTCTTCCGGACCATCGGCGGCACGCTCGCGGTCGGCATCCTCGGCGGCGTGCTCGCGCACGCGCTCTCGGCGGGAGGCGCGAGCCGCGACCTCGTCCAGCGGATGCTCTCGCCCGAGCGCAGCGCGCTCGACCCGGCCGCCGTCGCGGCGCTGGCGGGCGCGCTGCAGGCCGCCATGGCGCGCATCTTCTGGACCGTGGCCGCGATCGCGCTCGCCGCGCTCGGCGCCTCGATCGTCTTCCCGCACGTGCCGGTCGCGCCGCAGGCGGCGCGTCCGGGCACCGCCGCCGTGACGGATCCGCCTCCGGCCGCGGACGTGCGCGCGCGCCGCACGGAGCGGGTCCGGTGACCGCGCCCGCGACCCCGGGGCGCGGGCGCCGCGACGTCCCCGTCCTGTTCGCGACGCGCGCGGCGCGCCTCTTCGCGTACGGGCTCCTGTCGGTCGTCCTGGTCCTCCACCTCTCCGCGGCGGGGCTCGGCGAGGCGGAGATCGGGGTGCTCCTCACCCTGACGCTCCTCGGCGACACGGCGATCTCCCTCTGGCTCACGACGCGCGCCGATCGCGCCGGTCGGCGCCGGACGCTGGTCGCCGGCGCGCTCCTCATGGTCCTCGCGGCCGCGGTCTTCTCGACGACGACCTCGTTCCCGCTCCTCCTCCTCGCGGCGACGATCGGCGTCATGAGCCCGTCCGGCAACGAGGTCGGCCCGTTCCTGGCGATCGAGCAGGCGGCGCTCGCCCAGGAGCTGCCGGCGGAGCGGCGCACGTCGGCGTTCGCCTGGTACCAGCTCACCGGTGCGCTCGCGACGGCGGTCGGGTCGCTCGCCGGCGGGGCGCTCTCCGAGGGGCTGCAGCACGCCGGCCTCGCACCGCTCGCGAGCTACCGGGCGGTGTCCGCGGGCTACGGCGCGGTCGGGCTCGGCCTCGCGGCGATCTTCCTGCGCCTCTCGCCGGCGGTGGAGATCGCCCGTCCGCCCGCCGTCGCGGCGACGCCCCGCCGGTCGTTCCTCGGGCTGCACCGCTCGCGCCGCACCGTGCTCGAGCTGTCCGCGCTCTTCTCCGTCGACGCGTTCGCCGGCGGGTTCGTGGTCCAGAGCTTCGTCGCGTACTGGCTCCACCGGAGGTTCGGCGTCGCCGAGGCGGGGCTCGGAGCGATCTTCTTCGGCGCCAACGTGCTCGCCGGGCTCTCCGCGCTCTCCGCCGCCTGGATCGCGCGGCGCATCGGGCTCGTGAACACGATGGTCGCGACGCACCTCCCGTCGAACGTGCTCCTCGCGCTCGTGCCCTTCATGCCCACGCTGCCCCTCGCGGTCGCGGTGCTCTTCCTGCGCTTCTCGATCTCGCAGATGGACGTGCCGACCCGGCAGTCCTACACGGTGGCGGTCGTCGAGCCCGACGAGCGGAGCGCCGCGGCGGGCGTGACCGGCATCGCGCGGACCGTGGGCGCGGCCCTCGCGCCGCTCGCCGCCGGGCCGCTGTACGCGAGCCCGGCGCTCGCCGGCGTCCCTTTCCTCGTCTCGGGCGGTCTCAAGATCGTCTACGACCTGGTGCTGTGGCGCCGCTTCCGCGCGATCCGCCCGCCGGAGGAGGCGGCGCGCGAGCGCGCGTGATCGTCGGGAGCGGCGCGCCTAGAACCGCCTGAAGCCGTGATCACCGGACGCGCCGTTCCGGTGCGCGGGCGGCGGCAGGACGGGGTGCTCGACCGGCGGCGCCGCGCGGGGGAGCCGCGCCGGCGGCGCGGCGACGGCCGCGGCCGGGCGCCGGGCAGCGGGGAGGCCGGCGACGGTCCGCCCACCGTCGTCGCGGACCTGGAAGAAGGCGACGAGCTGCTGGAGCGCCTCCGCCTGGGAGGACATCTCCTCCGCGGTGGAGGACAGCTCCTCGGCGGCCGATGCGTTCCGCTGGGTCACCTGGTCCACGACGCCCATCGCCTTCGAGACCTGCCCGACGCCCGCCGACTGCTCCTGCGACGCGGCCGCCACCTCCTGCACCAGGTCCGCGGTCTTCCGGATGGCCGGCACCAGCTCGACGATGAGCTTGCCGCTCCGCTCCGCCACGTCGACGGAGGACCCCGCGAGGGAGCCGATCTCCTTAGCGGCCTTCTGCGCGCGCTCGGCGAGCTTCCTCACCTCGGTGGCGACCACCGCGAAGCCCTTGCCGTGCTCGCCGGCGCGTGCCGCCTCGATGGCCGCGTTCAGGGCGAGGAGGTTCGTCTGGTAGGCGATCTCCTCGATGATGCCGATCTTCTCTGCGATCGCCTTCATCGCGGCGACCGTCTCCGCCACGCTCTTGCCGCTCTCCTCGGCGTTGCGGGCGCTGGCCTGCGCCATCGCCTCGGTCTGGCGCGAGCTCTCGGCGTTCTGGGTGATGGAGGCGCTCATCTCCTCGAGGGAGGACGTCGTCTCCTCGACGCTCGCGGCCTGCTCGCCGGTCCCCTGGGAGAGGGCCTGCGCCGTCGCCGACACCTGCTGCGAGGCGCCGGTGAGAGCCTCGGCGCCGCCGCGCACCTCGCCGATGACCTCCGCGAGCTTCTCGGCCATCTCCCGCATCGCCGCCTGGAGCTTCCCGACCTCGTCCCGGCTCGTCACCGCGATGGCGTCCCGCAGGTCCCCGCGGGCGATCCGGTCCGCCGCCGCGACCGCGCTCGCCACCGGCACGGTGATGGAGCGGGTCACGTAGGACGCGACCGCGATCGCCACGACGAGGGCCGCGATCATGAGCGCGATCGTGACGGCGCGCGCAGAGGCGTACGCCTCGTCCTTCTCGCGGACCTCCGCGTCGATGAGCGCGTTCTGGTGCTCGACGAACGTGTTCCAGGTGTTCTGCACGTCGATGAGCGCGGGGTCGAGCTTCCCGTGCAGCTCGTCGAGCGCGGCCTCGCGGTCGCTCACCGCGAGCGCGGCCCGCATCCGCTCGAAGGCGTCGCCGTACCGCTGCCGGAGCTGCCGGAGCTCGCCGAGCAAGCGCTTCCCCTCGTCGTCGAGCCCCATCTTCTCGAGCTCCTCGCCGAGGAGCGCCGCGTTCCGCCGGTTGTCCTCGACGATCTGCGCGTGCTTCCGGACCGCGGCGGGATCGGCCTCGAGGAACATCCGCGTCACCGCGAGGGAGTTCTGCGCCGCGTAGTTGGCCCCCTGGACCGCCTTCCGCGCCTTCACCCAGCGCACCTGCGCGAGCTCGTCGACGATCCCGTTCAGCTCGGAGAGACGTCCGAGCCCGAGCAGGCCGGTGCCGGCGAGGAACACGAGGAGCAGGCCGAAGGCGGCCGCGAGGCGGACGCGGATCCCGAGGTTCTTCATGTGCTGGACGCTCCGGCGCTCCGCCAGCGACGCGCCGGCGCGAGCGCGCGGCGCCTCGTGCAACCGGGGCGCCAGGGATGCGCGGATGCGCGCACCCGGAGCATTCCCCGAGAAAGCTCCGGCGGGTGCGCGCCCCCCGGTCCTCGAGCTGCGAGCGTGCGGCTCTACTCCGGGTGCGAGTGGGCGGTCACCCGGGGCGGCCGCAGACCCGTGCCCCGTTTGGGGCGGGCGGCCCGGGGGCTAGAACCGCCTGAAGCCGTGATCGCCGGACGTGCCGTTCCGGTGCGGCGGGGGTGGCGGCAGCACGGTGTGCCGCGTGGGCGCCGCGGGGCGGGCGAGCGCCGCGGTGAGCGCGGCCGGCGGCGGGGCGGGCAGGTGCGGCACGGCGATCCGGTGCGGCGCGTGCACCTCCCGGACCTGGAAGAAGGCGACGAGCTGCTGGAGCGCCTCGGCCTGCGAGGACATCTCCTCCGCGGTGGAGGACAGCTCCTCGGCGGCGGACGCGTTCCGCTGCGTCACCTGGTCGACCACCCCCATCGCCTTCGAGACCTGCCCGACGCCCGCCGACTGCTCCTGCGACGCGGCCGCCACCTCCTGCACCAGGTCCGCGGTCTTCCGGATGGCCGGCACCAGCTCGACGATGAGCTTGCCGCTCCGCTCCGCCACGTCGACGGACGAGCCCGCGAGCGAGCCGATCTCCTTCGCGGCCTTCTGCGCGCGCTCGGCGAGCTTCCTCACCTCGGCGGCGACCACCGCGAAGCCCTTGCCGTGCTCGCCCGCGCGGGCCGCCTCGATGGCCGCGTTCAGCGCGAGGAGGTTCGTCTGGTACGCGACCTCCTCGATGATCCCGATCTTGTCGGCGATGGCCTTCATGGCGGCGACCGTCTCGGCCACGCTCTTCCCGCTCTCCTCGGCGTTGCGGGCGCTGTCCTGCGCCATCGCCTCGGTCTGGCGCGAGCTCTCGGCGTTCTGGGTGATCGAGGCGCTCATCTCCTCGAGGGAGGACGTCGTCTCCTCGACGCTGGCCGCCTGCTCGCCGGTCCCCTGGGAGAGGGCCTGCGCCGTCGCCGACACCTGCTGGGAGGCGCCGGTGAGCGCCTCCGCGCCGCCGCGCACCTCGCCGATGACCTCCGCGAGCTTGTCGGCCATCGCCCGCATCGCCGCCTGGAGCTTCCCGATCTCGTCCCGGCTCGTCACCTCGACCGAGTCCCGCAGGTCCCCGCGGGCGATCCGGTCCGCCGCCGCGACCGCGCTCGCCACCGGCACCGTCATGGAGCGGGTCACGTAGATGGAGACGGCGACGGCGAGGACGAGCGCGGCGACGATCAAGGCCATCGAGACCCGGCGTGCCGACGTGTAGCTCTCCGCCTGGCTGCGCGCGGCGTCGTTCACGAGCTGTCGCTGGTGATCCGTGAAGGCGCCCCACTCCGCGTCGAGCCGCGCGAGCATCGGCGCGACCTCCGCGCGCATGAGCTGGAGCGCCGCCTCGTGATCGCCGGCCGAGAGGAACGCGTCGAGCCGGGCACGGAGGTCGCCGTACCGCGCGCGGTCCCGGATGGCCTCCTGCAGCATCTCCGAGGACCTCGCGTCGAGCTGCCGCCGCTGCAGCGCCTGGACGGCGTCCGTCGCCTGTTTGCGCTGCGCGTCGATGGCGGTGACGAGCTCGCGGATCTCGCGGGGATCCGCCGCGAGGAGCTGCTCGTGCGTGAGGATCGACACCTCCATGGCGGCGTCGGCCGCCTTCTGCGCCTCCTCGGTCCGCGCGAGGAGGTCCTGCGTGATCACCTGCAGGCTGGCGTTCATCTCTCCCATGCGATCCATGCCGAGCCACCCGAGCCCGAGCAGGAACGTGCACAGCGCTGCGAATCCGGCGGTGAGGCGGACTCCGATGGACAGGTTCCCCACGCGACCCCTCCTGCGGCGGAATGCCGCTCCACGGCATCGCGGCCGTGGCTCCCGCGGAGCCGGTCTGCAATCCGCCCGCCGCGCAAAAAAGGGAGGCTTCACACTTCGCAACAGTTGTATCGGCAACTATCGGGCGGCGCGACGCGGACTTTCACCAATAGAGAACGCCCGCGATTTCTGCGAGTCGGCCGGGCCACCCGGACCCAGGGTCGTCTGGAGGCTCAGCGCATCCTGCGCCCGGCGGGCGCCCGGTCGGTCCCGGAGGCACGGCGCGGGCCGGGCGGGCCGGCCCGGCGCGAAGGCCGCGCCGGCGGTCAGGAGAGCTCGGGGACGTGCCGCGCCAGGATCCGCCGGAGCTCCTCGAGGTCCGGGCGGCGCGCGAACGCGTCCCTCACGTACCGCAGGGACGCGGGGATCGACACGAGGAACCCGGGGTTCTTCTTCACGCGATCGATGAAGACGAACCGGCCCGCGTCCTTGAGCTTCCGCTGGACGGTGAGGAGGTCGAAGGTCTGGCGGAAGGCCGCGACGTCGAGGCGCGGGCCGCCCGCGCGCGCGAGCTGCTCGAGATAGCGGCGCAGCATCGCGTCGACGAACGCGGGCTCGAGCTCGACGTAGCTGTCGCGGAGCAGCGCCACGAGGTCGTACTGCCGCGGTCCGAGGAGCGCGTCCTGGAAGTCGATCACGGCCTGCTCGCCGGACGGAAGCACCATGAGGTTGCGCGACTGGTAGTCGCGGTGGGTGAACCCCTTCGGCTCGGCGGCGAGCGCCGCCGCGATCCGGTCGAACTCCCGGTCGACGACGTCCTTCTCCTCCGGCGAGAGGCGCGCGCCCTTCCACGCCTCGAGCCCCCACTCCACGAAGTGGTCGAGCTCCCACCGGTAGAGCTCGGCGTCGAAGCTGCGGGTGAACGCGACGGAGCCCCCCGGGCGCGCCTCGGCGGCGGCGCGGAGGCGCGCGAGCTGATCGATGGCGCGCTCGTACAGCGGCCCCTTCGGGTCGCCGGCGAGGAGCCGCGTCTCGAGCATGTCGTCGCCGAGGTCCTCGAGGACCATGAGGCCCTCGGGCTCGTGGAACGCGTGGATCGCGGGGACCCGCACCTCGAGGCCGGCCAGGTACCGCTGGACGTCGACGAACGGGTTCGCCGCCGGCGCTCCCCCCTTCGTCACCTCCTCGGGCTTCGCGTCGGGCGGCAGCACCATCACGACGTGCGAGGCGGGGAACGTCCCGACGCGCCAGTAGCTCCGGAGCGAGGCGTGCCCGGCGAGGCGCCTCACCGGCGCGGCGGAGACCTCGGCGCCGGTGGCGCGCGCGACCGCCGCGCGGACGCGGGCTTCCGTCTGGGGATCCTGCATGGCCTCCGAGCCTCTCTCCCGGGACGCCGCCCGGCGGGTCGCGCCTCGCGGCGCGCGTTGACGCCGTTCGCGGCGCCTGCCTATAACGCCCCGATTCCTGCGGATCTTTCCGCCCCGGAGCGAACCCCATGAGCTACCACGAGACCGTCCTCTCCGCGATCGGGCACACGCCGCTCGTCCGGCTCCAGAAGCTCGTCGGCCCGGACGACGCGACGGTCCTCGTGAAGCTCGAGTACATGAACCCCGGCGGCTCCATCAAGGACCGGATGGCGGTCCACATCATCGAGAAGGCGGAGCGCTCGGGGCTGCTCAAGAAGGGCGGCACGATCGTCGAGAACACGAGCGGCAACACCGGCGTGGGCGTCGCGATGGCCGCGGCGGTGAAGGGCTACCGCTGCATCTTCACGATGCCGGACAAGATGTCGAAGGAGAAGCAGGACACGCTCAAGGCGTTCGGGGCGCAGGTGATCGTGACGCCCACGAACGTGCCGGCGGACTCGCCGGACAGCTATTACTCGGTCGCGAAGCGGATCGCCGCCGAGACGCCGAACAGCTTCTACCTGAACCAGTACCACAGCGTGGACAACGTCGAGGCGCACTACCGGCTCACCGCCCCGGAGATCTGGGAGCAGACCGGCGGCAAGCTCGACGCGTTCGTCGCCGGCCTCGGTACGGGCGGCACGATGAGCGGCTGCGGGAAGTTCTTCAAGGAGAAGAGCCCGAAGATCCTGAACGTCGGCGTCGACCCGATCGGCTCGGTCTACCACTCGATGTTCGAGACCGGGAAGCTCTCGCAGCCCCACGTCTACAAGGTGGAGGGCATCGGCGAGGACATGATGTGCGGGGCGATGGACCTCTCCGTCCTCGACGACGTCCGGCAGGTCACCGACGCCCAGTCGTTCGTGATGGCGCGGCGGCTCGCGCGCGAGGAGGGCGTGTTCGCCGGCGGCTCGTCCGGCGCCGCGGTCCACGTGGCGGTCCAGCTCGCGAAGGAGCTCGGGAAGGGGAAGACCATCGTCGTCCCGCTGCCCGACGGCGGGCGCGCCTACATCTCGAAGTTCTTCTCCGACGAGTGGATGCGGGACAACGGCTTCCCCGTGGCGACCGCGGGCGAGGGCGTCTCCGGCGCGACGGTGAAGCAGATCCTCGGCCGGCGCCGCGGCGAGGTGATCACCGCGCGGAAGACGGACAAGGTCGAGGTCGTCGTGAAGAAGCTCAAGGACCACGACATCTCGCAGATGCCGGTCGTCGACGAGGCGGGCCGCGCGATCGGGATGATCCACGAGTACGACCTGCTCAACTTCCTCATCGAGGGGAAGCACCGCCTCTCCGAGATCGTCGAGCCGCTCGTCCAGCCGCTCCAGGGCGTCGTCGGACCGGACACGCCCATCGCCAAGCTCCGCGAGATCTTCAACGACGATCACGTCGCGATCGTGAAGGAGGGCGACCGGGTGACGGGCGTCGTCACCAAGATCGATCTCATCGAGTTCCTGGGCGAGCGGCTGAAGTAGGCCGCTCGGCGCGCGCCGGCGCGGACGCGGAGCACGCGCTCCGGAGGTCGCACTGCCGGGGCGCCTCGCCGGTGCGACGGGCGGAAAGGAAACGGGCGGGCCCCGCGAGGAGCCCGCCCGTCTCGTGTTCGGCTGCTGCCGGAGCGCTACTCGGCGCCGACGCCGAGGTACGTGCGGATCTTCTCGTCCTCGAACGCCGCCTGCGCGGACTTCTCCTCGGAGAAGAGCGACACGAGGATGCCCACCACGAACGCCGCCGTCATCGAGTAGATGGCGGGGTTCTTCACCGGGATGATGCCGTACGGCTTCCCGGCCGCGTCGAGGTGGTGGAGCACCTCGCCCCAGACCGTCGGCGAGAGCAGGATCATGATGACGGAGGTGAGGGCGCCCACGATGATCGAGGCGACCGCGCCCTTCGTGGTGAACTTCTTCCAGATGATCGACATGAGCAGCGCGGGGAAGTTCGCGCTCGCCGCGATGGCGAACGCGAGGCCCACCATGAACGCGACGTTCTGGCCCTTGAAGAGGATGCCGAGGCCCACCGCGAACACGCCGAACACCACCGTCGCGATCTTCGCCGCCTTCACCTGCTCCTCCTCGGTCGCCTTGCCCTTCTTGATGACCGAGACGTAGATGTCGTGCGAGTAGGCGGACGCGCCCGCGAGCGTCAGGCCCGCGACCACCGCGAGGATCGTCGCGAAGGCCACCGCGGCGATGAAGCCGAGGAAGCCCGCGCCGGCCATCTGCTCGCCGAGGAGCGGGGCGGCCATGTTGCCGCCCTTGTCGATCGAGCTGATGAACCCGCGACCGCCGGGGATGAGCGCCGCGGCGCCGAAGCCGACGATCGGGATGATGATGTAGAAGTAGCCGATGAGGCCGGTGGCGTAGAGCACCGACTTCCGGGCGGCCTTGGCGTCCGGCACCGTGTAGAACCGCATCAGGATGTGCGGCAGGCCGAGGAGGCCGAACATGAGGGCGAGGCCGAGCGAGACCGCCTCGACCGGGCTCGACACGAGGCCGCCCGGCTCGAGCGCCGTCTGGCCGTACTTCATCCCGTTGGGCGCGCCGTTCACCACCGCGGCGTAGAGGTTGCCCGGGTTGAAGCCGAACTTCGCGAGCACGAGGATGGTGAGGATCGTGACGCCGATGAGGAGCAGGACGGCCTTGATGATCTGCACCCACGTCGTCGCGAGCATGCCGCCGAAGAGCACGTAGGCGAGCATGACCACGCCGACGATCATCTCGGCGACCTCGTACTTGAGGCCGAACATGAGCTGGATGAGGGCGCCCGAGCCCACCATCTGGGCGATCGTGTAGAAGAGCACCGTCAGGATGCCGCCGATGGCCGCGGCGATGCGGACCGGCTTCTGCTGCAGCCGGAACGCCACCACGTCGGCGAACGTGAACTTGCCGAGGTTGCGGAGCGGCTCGGCGACGAGGAACATGAGCGCGGGCCAGCCGACGAGCCAGCCGGTCGCGTAGATCATGCCGTCGTAGCCCTTCAGCGCGACCATGCCCGAGATGCCGAGGAACGAGGCGGCGGACATGTAGTCGCCCGCGAGGGCGAAGCCGTTCTGGAGCGCCGAGACCGACCGGCCGGCGGCGTAGAACTCGGAGGAGGTCTTCGTCTTCTTGGCGGCGAAGTAGGTGATGACGAGGGTCACCGCCACGATGAGGAAGAAGAAGCCGATCGAGGCGAACGTCGGCTTGCCGATCGTCGTCTCGACCTGCGGGGCGGCGGCCGCCGCGGGGGCGGCGACCTGGGCGAGCAGCAGCTGGGAAAGCGCGGCGAGGTGCATGTGAGCTCGGTCTCCGGAGTGGCTACGGCTTGATCTGGCCCTTGAGGCGCTCGACCTCGGGATCGTAGGACTTGTTGGCCCACGCGACGTAGAACGCCGTGAGGAGCCACGCGAACACGATCACCGCGATGCCGAGCGGGATCGCGAGGGTGGTCACCTCGCCGACCTTCTGGACGACGAGCGCCTTGTTGAGGCCGATGACGAGGATGAATCCGTAGTACGTGGCGAACAGCGCGACGAGGAGCGTCATGCTGACGCTCCAGCGCTTCTTCACCAGCGCCTTGAAGTCCGGGGACTCCAGGATCTCGGTCGCGCTCTTGTGGGCGCGCGTCTCCTTGCTCGGGCTACGTGCCGGTTCCGCCATTGACTCTCCTCCACGCACTGCGGGGCGGTTCGTTCCGCTTCCCGCTCGATAGGACGTGCGACAGATCGACCAGGGGGACTCGCCTGATTCGGCGAGGACGCACAACGTGTGAACGGGTGCTACGACGTCGAAACACTACAGCACGTTCTGCGCGCATGGAAGAGGGCGAAACGCAAATCTGTACAAGCAGTTTGCTGATGAGCGTCAAACCAATTCGCCCTGCGCGGTCCATGATCCGGGGAGGACGCACCGTATGCGCGAACGGATTGCGTTTGATCGGCCGAGGGCGATCAGGATGCGATCGCGGCAACATCTAATGCGCGCGGCTTGGCACCCATTTCCCGACTAGACTCCTCCATGAACCGCGGCGTTTCCCCCGACGGCGGCGCCCCCGGGCCCTCGCCATGAAGCTCGCGCTCCTCGCCGACGTGCACGCGAACCTCGAGGCGCTCACCGCCTGTCTGGCGCACGCGCGGGAGCAGGGCGCCGACGCGTATGCGTTCCTCGGCGATCTCGTCGGCTACGGCGCGGACCCGGGGCCCGTGCTCGACCTCGTGCGCGGGCACGTCGAGCGCGGCGCGATCGCGGTGCTCGGCAACCACGACGCCGCGGTGCTGGACGCGGCGGAGGCGGCGACGATGAACCCCGCGGCGGAGGAGGCCGTCGCGTGGACGCGCGGGCGGCTCTCGCCGGAGCACCGCGCCTTCCTCGCGAGCCTTCCCCTCGTGGCGCGGCGCGGCGACATGCTGTTCGTGCACGCGAGCGCCGAGTCCCCGCGGCAGTGGATCTACGTGACCGACCCGCTCCGCGCGGCGCACGCGCTCGGCGCCGCCGACGCTCGCTGGGTCTTCTCGGGCCACGTCCACGAGCCCATCCTGTACTTCGCGAGCGCGGCGGACCGTCCGGTCGCGTTCCGGCCCGTGGCGGGCGTCGCGATCCCGGTCCCGGCGCGGCGCCGGTGGCTCGCGATCGCGGGCTCCTGCGGCCAGCCGCGCGACGGCAACACGGCCGCCTGTTATGCGATGATGGACGACGCGCGGCCGGCGCTCACCTTCCACCGCGTGCCGTACGACTGGCCGTCGGCGGCGGCGAAGGTGCGGGCGGCCGGGCTGCCGCCGAGGCTCGCGGATCGACTCGCGCACGGAGAGTGAACGGGTGGCCGATCTGCCCCAGCCCGGCGAGGTCGTCGACGGGTTCCTCGTGGGCGAGCGCGTCCACTCCGGGGGAATGGGCGTCATCTTCCGCGTGAGCGGGCCCGACACCGGCTTCCCGATGCTCATGAAGGTGCCGCGGCTCGGGCCCGGCGAGCCGGCGACCAGCGTCATCTCGTTCGAGGTGGAGCAGACGGTCATGGCGGCGCTCTCCGGCCCCCACGTGCCGCGCTTCGTCGCCGCCGGCGACCTGGATCGCCGGCCGTACCTCGTCATAGAGGAGATCTCCGGCCCGTCGCTCAAGGAGTGGGTCCCCCGGGCGCCGCTCCCGCCCGCGGAGGTCGCCCGGCTCGGGATCGCCCTGGCGACGGCGCTCCACGCCATCCACCAGCAGGACGCGATCCACCTCGACCTCAAGCCGGCGAACGTCCTGTTCCGTCCGACCGGCGAGGCCGTCCTCATCGACTTCGGGCTCGCCCACCACGCGAGCTACCCGGACCTGCTCGCGGAGGAGTACCGCCGCCCCATCGGCAGCGCGCCGTACATCTCGCCCGAGCAGGTCGTCGGCGAGCGCGGCGACCCCCGGAGCGATCTCTTCTCCCTCGGCGTCATCCTCTACGAGCTCGCCACCGGCCGCCTGCCGTTCGGCTCGCCGACGAGCGAGGGCGGCCTCCGGCGCCGCCTGTGGCGCGACCCGCCGCCGCTCCGCGCCGTCGCGCCGGACGTGCCGGAGTGGCTGCAGGAGGTGGTCCTCCGCTGCCTCGAGCCCGACGCGTCCCGGCGCCACGCGTCGGCGGCGCAGGTCGCGTTCGACCTCGCGCACCCGGATCAGGTCGTCGTGACGGAGCGCGGTCGCCGGGCGCGCACGTCGGGGCCGCTCGCGCGCGCGCGCCGGTGGATCCTCGCGGCCGGGTACGAGCCCGCGCCGCTCGCGCGGCCCTCCTCCCACCTCGCGGCCGCGTCGATCGTGCTCGCCGCGATCGCGACCCAGCACGACAACGAGGCCCAGTTCACCGCCCTCCGTGACGCGGTGCGGCGCGTCATGGATCGCTCCGAGGGGCGCCGCCTCGCCTGCGCCACGGTGATCCGGCCCATCCCGGAGCTCGGCGGCTCGCGCCTGGACGAGACCGCCGCCCACCAGCGCCTGAAGCACCTCTCCATCCTGCGCCACTGGGCGGAGCCGCTCGCGCTGCCGGCGGGCCAGGTCTCGTTCCACGTCATCGAGTCGAGCGATCCCGCCGGCGCGCTCCTCGAGTACGCCCGCACGAACGGCGTCGATCACATCGTGATCGGCGCGCCGCCGCCCGACGTTCCGCTCCGCGGCGTGCTCGGGACCGTGTCGACGAAGGTCGCCATCGAGGCGCCGTGCACGGTCACGCTCGTCCGTCCGGCGCGGTGAGCGCGCCGCGCCGCCGACCCGCTCCAGCGCCCCACGGGAAACGAAAAGCCGGGCGCGCCCGCTTGGACGCGCCCGGCCGTGGTCCCGCCCCTTGGTGTCCGGGCCCACGCCTCGCTAGGCGTCGTGATGAATGTCGCGGTCCTTCGTCTCCGGCATGAAGATCGACCCGATGACGGCGGTCATGATCGCGATGCCGATGGGGTACCAGAGGCCCGAGTAGATGTCGCCCGTGGACGCCGTGATGGCGAACGCGATCGTCGGCAGGAAGCCGCCGAACCAGCCGTTGCCGATGTGGTACGGCAGCGACATCGAGGTGTAGCGGATGCGGGCCGGGAAGAGCTCGACGAGCCAGGCCGCGATCGGCGCGTACACCATCGTCACGTAGAGCGCGAGGAGGAAGAGCAGGAAGATGACGAGCGGCTTGTTGACCTTGTTCAGGTCGGCGGTCTTCGGGTAGCCGGCGGCCGTGAGCGCGTCCGCGAGCTGCTTGTCGAACCGGGCCTTCTCCACCTTCGCGTTCGGCGCCGTCGCATCGTAGCTGTCGATGAACGTGGAGCCGATCTCGATCTTCGCCGTGCCGGTGCCCTCGACGTTCGTGTAGGGCACCGCGGCGCGGGCGAGGGCGCCCTTGGCCACGTCGCACGACGACGTGAACTTGGACGTGCCGGTCGGGTTGAACTGGAAGCTGCAGTCACCCGGCGCGGCGACGACGCGAGCAGGGCTGTTCGCCTGGGCGGCGGCGAGGTCCGGGTTGGCGGCCTTCGTGAGCGTCTTGAAGATCGGGAAGTAGGTGAGCGCCGCGATCACGCAGCCGGCCATGATGATCCACTTGCGGCCGATCTTGTCGGAGAGCGTTCCGAACACGATGAAGAAGGGCGTCGCGATGATGAGGCCGATCGCCACCCAGATGTTCGCCGCCTTCGGATCCACCTTCAGCGTCTGCGTGAGGAAGAACAGCTCGTAGAACATGCCCGTGTACCAGACCACCGCCTGGCCGGCGACGCCGCCGAAGAGCACGAGCAGCACGATCTTGAGGTTCCCCCAGCGCAGGAAGGACTCGGTGAGCGGCGCCTTCGAGGACTTGCCCTCGGCCTTCATCCGCTTGAACACCGGCGACTCGTTCAGCTTGAGGCGGATGTAGACGGAGATCGCCAGCAGCCCGAGGGAGATGATGAACGGGATGCGCCAGCCCCACGCGTCGAACGAGGTGATCATCTTCGTGTGCGTGGGATCCGTCGGATCGACGACCTGGCCCGTCATCGCCATGCGGCAGCCGAGGATCACGAGGAGGGAGAGGAACAGGCCGACGGTCGCCGTGGTCTGGATCCAGCTCGTGAAGTTGCCGCGCTTGCCCGGCGGTGCGTGCTCCGCGACGTAGGTCGCGGCGCCGCCGTACTCACCGCCGAGCGCGAGGCCCTGCAGGAGGCGGAGGCCGATGAGGATGACCGGCGCCGCGATCCCGATGGTCGTGAAGCCGGGCAGCATGCCGACGATCGCCGTCGCGCCGCCCATGATCAGGATCGTGATGAGGAAGGTGTACTTCCGGCCGATCATGTCGCCCAGCCGGCCGAACACGAGCGCGCCGAACGGGCGGACGGCGAACCCGGCCGCGAAGGCGAGCAGGGCGAAGATGAACTGGCTCGTCTCGTTGAGGCCGGTGAAGAAGTGCTTGCCGATGAGCGCGGAGAGCGAGCCGTACAGGTAGAAGTCGTACCACTCGAAGACCGTCCCGAGGGACGACGCGAAGATGACCATTCGCTCTTCGGGGGTGATGCCGACGCGCGGTCCGCCCTGCGGAGCCACGGGTTTGATCGGTGACGCCGACGACACGGACATGGGTTTCCTCCACGGTGAGGTTCGAAGCCGGCCGCGTGGCCTGAGGTAGGACACGTAGCATGGCGAATACGGCGTTTACAATCGCAAAGACGCAAATGACGCGTCGCGCGCAGGGCGTGCGCGCACGATGTGCGAGACGGGACCCCTTGTCGGGGCTGGGGTTTTCGGTCCATCCGGGTCTTTGTCGGCACTCGGGCGCAATTCCGTGCGCGGCTGACGCGAAAAAGAGGCGCCAGGTCGGGCGTGCGTGATTGGCGCACTGCGTCGTGCGGCCGATCGCCGGCGCATGGGCGGAAGCGGATAGGCTGCGAGGACGACAGCTCGCGGCGTGGCGGCGCGAGGGGAGACTTTCCATGGACCCGGCCCGGCAGGCGGCCTACTGGCGCAGCACGCTCCGGACGATCGGGGTCATCCTCGCCGTGTGGCTCGCGGTGTCGTGCCTGGCGGCGATCGTCTTCGCCGACGCGCTCGACGCGGTGCACGTCGGAGGGTTCCCGCTCGGCTTCTGGTTCGGGCAGCAGGGCGCCGAGCTGATCTTCGTGCTCCTCGTCGCCGCCTACGTCGCGGTGACGAACGCGCTCGACCGCCGGCACGGCGTGTACGAGGACTGACGCGATGGGCGCTCAGGCGTGGACCTGGACGATCGTCGGCGCGTCGGTGGTGCTCTACGTCGCGGTCGCGATCTGGGCGCGCGCGCGGACGACGAGCGCGTACTACGTCGCCGAGAAGCAGGTCTCCCCCGTGCTGAACGGGATGGCGACGGCCGCGGACTGGATCTCCGCCGCGTCCTTCATCTCGATGGCCGGGCTCATCGCCTCCTCGGGGCGCGACGGCTCCGTCTACCTGATGGGCTGGACCGGCGGCTACGTCCTCCTCGCCGTCCTCGTCGCGCCGTACCTCCGCAAGTACGGTAAGTACACCGTCCCGCAGTTCGTGGGCGAGCGGTACTACTCGAAGGGCGCGCGAGCGGTCGCGGTGGGGTGCGCGGTCTTCGTCTCCTTCACCTACGTCGCCGGCCAGCTCCGCGGCGTCGGCCTCGTGTTCTCGCGGTTCATGGGCGTCTCGGTGGAGCGGGGCGTCCTCGTCGGCGTCGTGATCGTCCTGCTGTACGCGGTGCTCGGGGGGATGAAGGGCGTCACGTACACGCAGGTCGCGCAGTACGTGGTGCTCGTCACGGCGTACCTCGTCCCGGCGATCTTCCTCTCGATCCTCCTCACCGGCGACCCGGTCCCGCAGCTCGGCTTCGGCGGGCGCCTGAGCGCGGAGGGCGCGGCGGTGCTCGGCGTCGAGCCCGGCCGGCACCTGCTCGAGGTGCTGGACGGGATCGGGCGGGAGCTCGGGTTCGGCCGCTACACGGGCGGCGCCCGCGGTCACGTCGATCTGCTCGCGAGCACGCTCGCGCTCATGGTCGGGACCGCCGGCCTCCCGCACATCATCATCCGCTTCTTCACGGTGCCGAAGATCCGCGACGCCCGCGCGTCGGCCGCCTGGGCGCTCCTCTTCATCGCGGTGCTCTACACCACCGCGCCGGCGCTCGCCGCGTTCGCGCGCACGACGTTCCTGCAGAGCCTGGAGGGGAAGCCGTACGCCTCGGCGCCCGCGTGGCTGAAGAGCTGGGAGCGGACGGGGCTCGCGAGCTTCGTGGACAGGAACGGCGACGGCATCATGCAGCTGTCGGCGGATCCTGCGCGGAACGAGGTGACGGTCGATCCCGACATCCTCGTCCTCGCGACGCCGGAGATCGCCCGGCTCCCGGCGTGGGTGACGGGGCTCGTCGCCGCGGGCGCGCTCGCCGCCGCGCTCTCCACCGCCACCGGGCTCCTCCTCGTCATCTCCGCGTCGATCTCGCACGACCTCGTGAAGGGGCTCTGGATCCCGCGCCTGTCGGAGAGGGCCGAGCTGTCGTGGGCGCGCGGCGCCGCGGCGGTGTCGGTCGCGATCGCGGGCTGGCTCGCGATCCACCCGCCAGGCTACGTGGCGGACGTCGTCGCGCTCGCGTTCGGCCTCGCCGCGTCGTCGTTCTTCCCGGTGCTCGTGGCGGGCATCTTCTGGCGGCGCGCCACGAAGGAGGGCGCGATCTGGGGGATGATCACGGGCACGGCGTTCACGACGCTGTACGTGCACTGGTTCAAGTTCGTGCGCCCCGACCTCGACGCCCCGGCGCACTGGCTCCTCGGGATCTCGCCCGAGGGGATCGGCACGGTCGGCATGCTCGTGAACTTCGCGGTGCTCGTCACCGTGTCGCTCCGGACGCCCGCGCCGCCCCAGGGCGTGCAGGACCTCGTGACCGCGCTCCGGTATCCGCGGGAGGCCGACCGGGCGCCGGCGCGCGCCAGCGCGGGCCTGAGCGGCCGCCGGCGAGGCTGAGATGGCCGCGCTCGACCCGGTCGCGTACCTCCGGTCGACCCCGCCCTTCGGCGCGCTGCCGCCGCCGCTCTTCGAGCACGCGGCGGCGGCGCTCGAGGTCGGCTTCTATCCGGCGGGCACGCGGCTCGCGCACGTCGGTGGCGAGCCGCTCCGGCACCTGTACGTGATCCGCAAGGGCGCCGTCCGCCTGGAGCGCGACGGGCAGGTGCTCCAGGTCCTCGAGGAGGGGGAGATCTTCGGCTACACCTCCCTCATCACCCGGCGCGCCACGCTCGACGTGCTCGTCGACGAGGACCTCCTCGCGTACCGGGTGCCGGGCGAGGCGTTCGAGGCGCTGCTCGTGGACGCGCAGTTCGCGAGCCACTTCGCGGTGGGGCTGGCGGAGCGGCTCAAGTCGTCGCTCGAGCACTCGGCGGTCGCGACCTTCCGGGCGGACCTGTCGCTCCCCGTCGGCCGCCTCGTCCGGCGCGCGCCGCTCTGGATCGGGGCGGAGGCGTCCGTCGGGGACGCCGCGCGGCTCATGCGCGCCGAGCGCGTGTCCTCGCTGCTCGTCCGCGGCGAGCCGCCGGGCATCGTCACCGACCACGACTTTCGCAACCGCGTCCTCGCGGAGGGGCGCGGGCCGGAGACGCCGATCGCCGAGATCCTGTCCCGGCCGCTCCGGACCGCCCGCGAGGGCGCGCCGCTGCACGAGGCCTGGGCGGTGCTGCTCGAGGCCGGCGTCCACCACCTGCCGCTCGAGCGCGGCGGCGAGATCGTGGGGGTGGTGACGTCCGGCGAGCTGCTCCGGGAGAGCGCGCACGGGCCCGTCGCGGTCCTGCGCGGCGTGGAGCGGCTCGCATCCCGCGACAGCCTCCCGGGGTACGCGCGCAAGGTGACCGAGATGGCGTCGGCGCTGCTCGCGGGCGGCCTGGACGCCGCGGCGATCGCCGGGTTCGTCGCGCGCCTGAACGACGCCCTGGTCGGACGCATCCTCCGATTCGCCGAGGCGGACCTCGGGGAGCCGCCCGCGCCCTACGCCTGGCTCGCGCTCGGGTCGGAGGGGCGGATGGAGCAGACGCTCCTCACCGACCAGGACAACGCGCTCGTCTTCGGCGACGACGGCGCGGGCCGGCGCGCCTACTTCGAGGTCCTCGCCGAGCGCGTGAACGCCGACCTGGAGCTGGCGGGCTTCCCGCGGTGCCCGGGCGGCTTCATGGCCCGGCGGTGGCACGGCCCGCTCTCGGAGTGGCGGGACCGCTTCGAGGGGTGGCTCGACCAGCCCGCGCCGCAGGCGCTGCTCGAGGCCGCGATCTTCCTCGACTGGCGGCGCGTGGCGGGGCGCCTCGACCCCTCGCCGCTCGAGGCGGTGCTCGCCGGCGCGGCGCAGCGGCCGGTGTTCCTGCGGTTCCTCGCGAAGGCCGCCCTGGGGTTCAAGCCGCCGCCGTCGCTGCTGCTGCGCCTGCGCGGAGAGGCGTCCACCGTCGACCTGAAGCTCCAGGCCCTGTCGCCCATCGTCGGGCTCGCGCGCTGCTACGGCCTCGAGGCGCGGCCGGGCGCGCGGAGCACCCTCGAGCGCCTCGACGCGGCGCGCGAGGCCGGCGCGCTCCCGGAGGACGTGCAGGCGGCGGCCGCCGAGGCGTTCCGGTTCCTCGTCGGGCTGCGCCTCCGGCTGCAGCTCCGCGCCGTCGCCGAGGGCCGTCCGCCGGTGGACGCGGTGGCGATGTCGGCGCTCTCCGCCATCGAGCGCTCTCGCCTCAAGGACTCGCTGCGCGCGGTGAAGGCCCTGCAGGAGCGGGCGGAGTTCCACTTCAAGGTCGCGTTCTGATGCTCTTCTCGTCGCCGGCGTGGGACGCGGTCGTCTACTGGTCGCTCGACCTCGAGACCGGCGGCCTCGATCCGCGGCGCGACGCGATCCTCGCCGTCGGGATGGTCCCGGTCCGCGCCGCGCACGTCCGCCTCGGCGAGGCCTACCAGACCCTGGTCCGGCCGGAGGGGAACGTGGACCCCCGGTCGATCGCGGCGCACCAGCTCGTCGCCGGGGAGACCCGCGACGCGCCGCCCCTCGCCGACGTGGTCCGGGAGATCGACCGGCGGCTCGATGCCCACGTCCTCCTCGTCCACCACCGCAAGCTCGACGTGCCGTTTCTCCGCCGCGCCTTCCGCGCCGCCGGGGTGCGGTGGCGCGAGCCGCCGGTCGTCGATACCGTCGAGCTCCTGCTCCGGCAGGCGCGCCGCGCGCACCGCGCGCACCCGGAGCTGCCGTCGGATCCGCCGTCGGTGAACCTCTCCGCGGCCCGCGAGCGGCTCGGGCTCCCCGGCTACGCGGCGCACGACGCGCTCACGGACGCGGTCGCCACCGCCGAGCTGTTCCTGGTGCTCCGCGAGGCGCTCGGGGCGAGGACCCTGCGCGACCTTCGCTGACGGCGCACCGCGGCACGCGCGCGAGGTGACTCACCGAGCGTCGCTGCGGTACCGTGGAGGGGCCCCCCATCCGAGGAGCCCTCGATGAAGCTGCTCGCCGTGCTCGCCGCCGCCTTGCCGCTCGCGGCCGTCGCCCAGTACTCGCCCGCCACCGACGTCCCGGCGCAGGCCGCGCCGTCCTCCGACGCGACGTCCGCCGCTCCGCCGCCCACCACGGGCTGGGCGCCCGCGCCGCAGCGGAACGCGCCGCCCGCATATCCGCCGGACGCCCCGCTCCGCCGCGAGAGGACCCGCGGCAGCTGGTACATCGGGTTCGGCCTCGGCGGCGGGGGCGGCAGCATCAGCGACTCGGCCGGCACCCATGGCCTGAAGGACTTCGTGGGGCCGAATCCGACGGTCCTCTCCATGAACTTCAACGTGGGCGCGACGATCTCGCCGCAGCTTCTCCTCGGGCTCGACGTCGGCGCGGTGGCGGCGATCTCGTCCACCGAGACGTCGCCGGGCGTGAAGGACACGCAGATCCAGACCACCTACTACGACGTCGCGCTCACGTACTTCCCGTGGGAGCGCGGCCTGTTCGTGAAGGGCGGCATGGGCCTGACGGCCCTGACGTGGGATCTCGACGCCGGCGGCAGGAGCACCTGGCGCGGCTACGACATGATGGCCGGCGTGGGGTACGCGTGGTGGCTCGGGCAGTCGTTCAACCTCACCTTCAACCTCGACGGGTCGAAGGCGTGGTACGGCTCGAACGGCCCGGACTCGACCCAGACCTTCAGCCTCCACCTCGGGTGCGAGTGGTACTAGGGGCGCTCAGCGCGCGACCGAGCACGGTCATCGCCGCGATCCCGAGGGCGAGCTCGAGCCCCGCCGCCCAGGCGAACAGCGGGCCGACGGAGCCGTACCGGTCGTAGCCGGCCCCGGCGAGCCCGTATCCGAGCCCGTTCCCGGCGCCGAACACGATCGCGGTGAACAGCGCCTGCCCCGTCGCGCGGAGCCGGCCGGGCACGAGGGCGCCCATCGCCGCGGTCGCGCTGCCCCAGAACAGCCCGAACGTGAGCCCGTGCAGGAGCTGGAGGAGCACGATCGCCGGGGCGCCGCGGGCGCCCGCGAGCAGCGCCCACCGCACGGCGCTGCCGAGGAACGCGGTGGCGAACAGCGCCCGGAGGCCGAACCGCGCCTCGAGGCGCGGGAACAGGAGGAGCGCGCCGATCTCGGCCGCGACCCCGGTGGCCATCCCGAGCCCGGCGACGTCGGCGGGAAGGCCGCGGTCGCGGACGAACACGCCGAACAGCAGGTGGAAGGGGGCGCACGCCATCCAGTGGACGGCGCAGCCGCCGAGGAGCAGCCCGAGGCGCCGGTCCGAGAGCAGGGCGAGCATGTCGCGCGGGCCGGGGCGGTCCGCGTGGGCGGGCGTCGCGGGCAGCCGCCGCGCGGCGAGGGCGTACCCGGCGACGAGGACGGTGACGATGACGGGGACGAGCGGATCGGCGGTCCGGCTGCCGCGGGCGGAGAGGACCCAGCCGGTCCCGAGCGCGAGCACGACGAAGCCGAGCGAGCCGAAGAGCCGGATGCGCGCGTAGGAGGCGCCGGGCCGCGCGCGGCAGTGCTCGAGCGTGACCGAGTCGACGAGCGGGACCACCGACCGGTCGCCCAGGGACATCGCGGCGACGACGAGCCCCATCGCCGCGGGCGTGCGGGCGAAGGGCAGGGCGAGCCCGGCGATCGCGGCCCAGCCGGTCGCGAGCGCGAGCGCGCGGGCGGGACCCGCGTGCCGGTCGGCCCAGGCCGCCCACGCCGTCGCGACGACCGGCGACATGAGCGAGGGCAGCATCTGCACGCCGCCGATCTGCTCACCGGTGAACCCGAGGCCGCGCAGGTACGGGGCGAAGAACGGCATGAAGGCGCCGACGTTGCCGTAGTACAGGAAGTAGACGAGGCGCAGGCGCGCGGCGGGGGCCATCGGGTTAGACTCGCGTGTACCATGGGCGACCTCGCGGCGATGGTGCTCTGCGCCGGGCTCGGGACGCGGCTGCGTCCGCTCACCGCGCGCGTCCCCAAGCCGGCGGTCCCCGTGTGCGGCGTGCCGCTCGTCCGCTGGTCGCTCGCCCTGCTCGCCGGGGCCGGGGCGCGCCGCGCCGTCGTGAACGTGCACCACCTCGCCGACGAGATGGCCGCGGCGGCGGGCGCGGCGGCGTCGGCGCTCGGGCTCCCGCTGCACGTCTCGCGCGAGCCGGTGATCGCGGGCACGGGCGGCGCGCTCCGCGAGGCGCGCGGCGCGCTCCGCGGCGCGGACGCGATCGTGGTCTTGAACGGCGACGTCCTCTTCGACCTCGACGTCGCCGCCGCGCTCGACGCGCACCGCGCGTCGGGTGCGCTCGCGACCATGGTCCTCCTGCCGATGCCCGCCGGCGCGAGCTACGCCGCGGTCGAGGTCGACGCGGGCGGCGCGGTCCGGCGCATCGCGGGAAAGTTCGGCCCGGGCGGCGAGCGGCTCTCGCCGTGGCACTTCACCGGCGTGCACGTCCTCTCGCCCGCGCTCCTGGACCGCCTCCCCGACGCGCCGTTCGAGGCGGACGTGAACCGCCACGTGTACCCGCCCCTCATGGCGTCCGGGGCGATCCGCGGCCACGTCGCGAGCGGCTACTGGAACGACCTCGGCACGCCGGAGCGCTACCTCGCGGCGAACCTCGACGTGCTCTCGGGCGCGGCGCCGACGGCGCGGTTCGCCGGCGCCGATCCCCTCGCGGCCGCCACGGCGCTCGCCCCCGGCGTGCACGTGGCGCCCGGCGCGGACGTCCACCCGGGCGCGGTGCTCCACGGCCCGGCGTTCATCGGGCCGGGCGCGCGGATCGACGCGGGCGCGGAGGTCGGCCCGCTCGCGGTGGTCGGCGCGGGCGTCCGCGTGCACCGCGGCGGGCACGTCACCCGGGCCGTCGTGTGGGACGGGACCGAGGTCCGGCCCGGCGAGCGGATCGAGGGCGCCATCGCGGCCGCCGCGGATCGGGTGGCGGCGCGGGACGGCGAGGCGGGATCGCCGCGCTAGTCCGGGGTCAGTCCAGCGCCTGCACGAGCACGCAGGTCACGTTGTCCACGCCGCCCGCCGCGTTCGCGGCGTCGACGAGGGCGCCGGCGGCGCGGCGGAGGTCGCCGTGCGAGCCGCGGACGATCTCCGCGATGCGCTCGTCCGGGACCATCCCCGAGAGCCCGTCGGAGCAGAGCAGCAGGACGTCGCCCGCCACGAGCTCCTCGCGCACCACGTCGATCTCCACCTGCGGCTTCATCCCGAGCGCCCGCACGATCACGTTCTTGTGCGGGAACGCCTGGATCTCCTCGGGGGAGAGCGCGCGGGTCTTGCGGTAGTCGTTGAGGAGCGAGTGGTCCTCGGTGAGCTGGCGGATCCCGCCCTGCCGGGCCAGGTACGCCCGGCTGTCGCCCACGTGGCCGACGAGGACGGTGCGCGCGTCCCGCGGGAACGCGGCGGCCACGATGGTCGTCCCCATCCCGTGCAGGCGCGGGTCGACCTGGGCGCGCTCGTGGATCCGGAGGTTCGCGAGCTTGATGCCGGTGAGGAGGCGGTTCTCGTCCGGGGTCCGGGCGGGGTCGAGCTTGTACGGCCAGGTGGCCTCGTCGTCGCGGCCGGTGAGGCGGAAGAACTCGGCCATCTCCTCGACCGCGATCCGCGCCGCCACCTCGCCCGAGGCGTGGCCGCCCATGCCGTCCGCGACGCACCAGAGCTGCTCCTCGGGCAGGAGCAGGAAGGCGTCCTCGTTGTGCGTCCGCTTGCGCCCGACGTCGCTGGCGCCGGCGTGGGAGAGCCGCATGCGCCGAGGAGGTTACCCCGGGTCGGGGGCCGGGTCGAGCAAGGGGTGGGGCCTCGGGGGGCACCCCGCGGCGCCGCCGCCGCTACCGGCCGCGCCGCTCGGCGCGCCGAGCCTCGATGGCCCGGAGCTCCCGGAGCGCGTCGGCGTTCCGCGGGTTCGCGACCGTCGCGGCCCGGAACAGCCGCTCGGCGCGCGCGTCGTCGCCCTCGTCACGGGCGAGGATGCCGGCGACGTACTGCGCGCGATCGCAGGAGGCGTCGCGGGTCGCCTCCTCGAGGAGCGCGCGCGCCCGCTCGCGGTCTCGCCGCACCGGGTCCAGGATCAGCGCGAACGCGAGCGCAGCCTGGTACTCGGGGCGCGGGTTCGCGCGGATGGCGGACTCGTAGAACCCGCGCGCGCGCGGGAAGTCGCGCGTCCGGAGGCACGCCTCGGCCTTCTGGAAGTCGACGCGCGCCGAGTCCACCTGCGCCTGCGGGACGCCCGCGCCCGACTTCCGCAGCGCGAGGTACTCGGCCCGGCGGCGGTCGTCGGAGAGGACCTCGTACGCCTCGTTCACGGCGGTGAAGAAGTCCCGCACCGTCTCCGAGAGGTCCCGGAGCGCAGGCGACGCGAAGCGGTCCGGGTGGAACTGGCGCGCGAGGGCGAGGAACGCCTTCTTCACGTCGTCGCGCGTCGCGGTCGCAGGCACGTCGAGACGCACGAAGAGGTCCCGCTCCTTCGCGCGGGGCGCGATCGCGAGGAGCGCCTTCCGGAGCCCGTCCTCGGCCGACCCCGGCGGCGCAGCGGCGGGGACCGTCTCGGCCGGCGCCGGCGCCGGCGTCGGCGTCGCGGAGGATGGGCGGGCGCCGGCGAACGGACCGACGCCCATGTTCTTCATCGCCTGCTGCAGGAGGCGCTGGCGGCGCGCGCGAGCCTCGGCGGGATCGCTGCGACGCGTCGCGGTCGCAGCGGGCGGCGTGCCCGTGGCCGCGCCCGGTCTCTCCGCGCCCCTGACCCGCGTCCCGTGGCCCGTGGAAGCTGGCCCGGGACTCGTGCCCTCCGCAGTCGCGGGCGGCGTCGGCGACGGAGCCGCCGCCGCGACCGGCCGCGGGATCGCCGTCGCCGTCGCCGTCGTCGGGATCGGCGGCGGCGTCCAGGCCGGCGCGTCGGTCGCGTCCAGCTCGAGGATGTCGAGCTCCTCGCGGACGAGGGCCGCGCCGGTGTCGCCGGGCGCGGCGGTGGCCGGCACCGCCAGCCCGAGCAGGAGCAGGGCCGAGAGGATCGCCCGCGCCCGCTCCGGCCGGACGTCCGACGCCGAGAAGAAGGCGTCGAGCCCGGCGGCCCGGACGATGCGCGAGACCAGCGCCCGCTCCGCGGCGGTCCAGCGGAACGCGCCCTCCACCTCGGCGTACCCCGACGAGAGCCGGACGCCGCCGGACGCCACCGGCTGCAGCGCGGACACGACGAGCGCCCCCGCCTGAGGTCGCTCGAGCGCGTCGACGATCGTGCGCAACGGCGACAGGAGGCTCGAGCGGGTCCAGGCGGGGACCTCCGCCGCCGGATCGAACCGGTATCCTCCGCGCTCGAGCGCGGCGATGAGCGCGAAGTACCCCGCCTGCTGCTCGGTGAGCGCGCGGTCCACGTCCGCGCGCGACACCACGCCCATCTCCAGGAGGAGCTCGCCCTGCGGGCGGCCCGTCCGGGCCATCTCGGCGAGGCTGCGCGACAGCGCGTCGATGTCGATGAGCCCCGCCTGGAGGAGCATGTGCCCGAGCGGCCGGAATCCGGCGAACACCTGCGCCCCGACCGGCCGGCCATCGCGGAACCAGAGCCGCGACGTCCCACCCCCGTGCTCGACGGCGAGCACCCCGCTCGCCCGGAGGTTCAGCGCCTCGAGCAGCACGGCCGCGAGCGGCGTCTGCGCGAGATCTCCGGGCTCGTGGAGGATGCTCATCCGGCGCGCATCTTACCCGAAGGGGCGCCGGCCTTCACCGCGCGCGCAGCGACCCGTACGCAGCGTAGAGCGCGACGCCCGCGGCCACGGCCAGGTTGAGGCTGCGCATGCCCTCCCGCATCGGGATGGCGACCTGCCGCTCCGGCCACGCCGCGAGGAGCGCGGGGGGCAGCCCGAGCTGCTCATGCCCGAAGACGAGGAAGTCGCCCGGCGCGAACGTCGCGTCGAAGAGGGTGCGATCCGCACGTGCGGTGAAGAGGTGCAACTTTTCGATTTGACCGCGGAGCGCCGTCGCTTCAAATTCGGGCCAGTCGCGGTGGACGCGGGGGGCGATCTCGGACCAGTAGTCGAGGCCGGCGCGCAGCAGGCTCTTCTCGTCGAGCGAGAACCCGAGCGGTCCGACGAGGTGGAGGCCCGCGCCGGTCACCGCGCACGTGCGCGCGACGTTGCCGGTGTTGGGCGGGATCTGCGGCGAGACCAGGACGATCTGCAGGGGCGGGTCGACGAGGGGCAGAGGCGGCATGGGCGGCATCGGCATCGTGAACAACCCCCGGTCCCGGCGCAACCGCCGCCACCCCGGGATCGCGCGCCGCCTCCGCGAGCGGCTCGGGGACGACGGGGAGGTCGTCGACGCCTCGACGCCGGAGGAGCTCGCGCGCGCCGTCGAGCGGTTCCGCGCAGCGAAGATCGAGGTCCTCGGCGTGAACGGCGGCGACGGGACCGGCCACTACGTCCTCACCGCCTTCGCCCGCGCCTACGGCGCCGAGCCCCTGCCGAAGCTCCTCCTCCTTCGGGGTGGCGCCATGAACACCGTCGCCCACGGCCATCACATCCGCGGCGGGCCCGACTCGATCCTGCGCGAGGTGCTGATCCGTCGCCGCCACGGATATCCGCTCCGGACCGTCGAGCGCGACCTCCTCTGCGTCGAGGCCGACGGCGGCCCGCCGCGGTTCGGCTTCATCTTCGGGACGGGGGTCGTCGTCACGTTCCTCGAGGCGTACTACCAGGGCGACAGCCCGTCACCGCTCACCGCGGCGGCGCTGCTCGTCCGGGCGGTCGGCTCGGCGCTCGCGGGCGGCCGCTTCGCGGCGTCGCTGACGCGCCGCGAGCCGCTGCGCGTCGTCACCGACGGCGACGAGTGGCCCGACGCGAGCTACCTGGCGCTCGTCGCCGGCTCGACGCCGGACATCGGCTTCGGGTTCAAGGTGTTCCACCGCTGCGCCGAGCAGCCGGGGTCGTTCCACGCCGTCGGCGTCACCGCCACGCCGCTCCAGATCGCGCTCGCGCTCAGGCGGATCCACGCGGGCCGGCCCTGGAAGCGCCGGCACGCGCAGGACGAGGTGACCCGCGACCTCCTCGTCGAGGCGGAGCGGCTCCGCTTCACCATCGACGGGGACCTCTACGCGGCCGAGCGCCGGGTCCGGGTCTCGACCGGTCCGGGCATCGAGATCGTGCTGCCGTGAGCCCCGCGCCCACACCGCCGTCGCCTTGACTCGGCACCCGTTCCGGTGCCTGATCCCCGGAACCGGCGCGCGCCGAAAAGGCGCGGAAAGGCGACACCTTGGCGAAGCAGCACCTGCTCCTCGTCGACGGCGACCCGAAGTCGCTGCGGGTGATGGAGGTCTCGCTCAAGAAGGCGGGCTTCTCGGTCACGACCGCCGTGAACGGCCGCGACGCGCTCGAGAAGTGCGCGATCTCCCCGCCGGACCTCGTCCTGTCGGACACGAAGATGCCGGAGATGGACGGGTTCGAGCTGTGCCGCCGCCTCAAGGAGGACGACCGGTACCGCGGCACGCCGTTCATCTTCCTGACCGGCCAGAAGTCGGTCGAGTACAAGGTGAAGGGCCTCGAGCTGGGCGTCGAGGACTACCTGACGAAGCCCATCTACATCAAGGAGATCGTCACCCGCGTCCGCATCCTGCTGCAGAAGAAGGAGAAGGAGCGGCTCGAGAAGAAGGACCTCAAGGCGAGCTTCGCGGGCAACCTCGCCGACATGGGCGTCGTCGACCTCGTGCAGACGCTCGAGATGGGAAAGAAGTCCGGCGCGCTGCACGTCAAGAGCACGAAGGGCGTCGAGGCCATCTGCTACTTCAAGGACGGCCGGATCCTCGACTGCGAGCTCGGCGGCAAGGTCACCGGCGAGAACGCCTTCTACCGGCTCCTCAACTGGCAGGACGGCGAGTTCGCCATCGAGTTCAAGGCGATCGAGCGGGACGAGCGGATCCCGGTCTCGACGCAGGGCCTCCTCATGGAGGGCATGCGCCGGATCGACGAGTGGGGCCGGATCGTCGAGCAGCTGCCGCGCCTCGACCGGCCCTTCGAGCTCGACTACGCGCTCCTCTCCGAGCGGCTCGCGGAGATCCCGGACGAGGTGAACGCGCTGCTGCGGCTGTTCGACGGCCGGCGCACGCTCGAGGAGGTCATCGACGAGGCGGACTACGACGACCTCGCGGCGGCCGGCGTGATCTCGAAGCTCTTCTTCGAGGGCATCATCAAGGAGGCGGCGCTCTTGCCCGTCGAGGCGGCTCCGCCGCCTGCGCCCGCGCCGCCCTTCCGGCCGGAGCCGTCCGCCGAGGTCCCGGCGGAGGAGCCGGCCGCGCGCGCGCCGGAGCCGCACCCCGAGCCGGAGGGCGTCGACTGGTTCGCGGGTCCGGTGCCCGGCGGCGCCGGCGCGCCCGGCGGCGGGGCGATGGCGACCGCCGGCGGACCCGCCGAGGCCGCAGACTCCAAGATCCTGCGCTTCCCGGAGCGCCGCCGCGAGCGGACCGAGGACGCCGACCCCGCCCCGGCGCCCGCGGCGCCGGCCGCGTACCGCCCGCCCACGCAGTACTCGATGCCCATGCCGCCGCCGGGCTCGATCCCGCCGCCGCCCTCGATCGCGGCGCGCGGGCACGGGCCCCGCACCGCCGCCGCGCAGCAGGCCGCGACGGCGACGCGCCCGCAGCCGGAGCCGACGCCCGCGGCGGTCGAGCCCGGCGCGCCGGTCCCGCCGGAGCCCGCCTCCGGGCCCGGCGCGGAGGACGCGTCGCGGCGCCGGTCGAAGGCGCCGATCGTCGTCGCGGCCGTGATCGCGGTCGTGGTCGCGGCGATCGCCTTCCTCGGCCGGCGGAGCCCTGCCGCCGCACCTTCGACGCCCGCGGCGGCCGCGGTCGCTCCCGTCCCGGTTCCGCGCGCGCCGGCGCCGGCCGATGCCGTCGCCGCGCCCGCGCCCGCGCAGGCGGCCGCGGAGGCGCAGCCCCCGACTCCCAGCCCCGCGGCGCCGCCCGCCGCGCCCGCGCCGGCCGCTGCGACCGCCGGGGCCTCGCCCGCCGCGCCCGCGGCGCCGCCACCCGCGCCACGGCACGACGACGCGGACGCGCGCCGCCTGCTCGCGATCGCCGAGAAGAAGTACGAGAGCGGCCGGTTCATGGACGCGATCGACGACTATCGCCGCGCGCTCGCGATCCGGCAGACCGCGCCGGGCCACGTCGGCCTCGCGCGGGCGCTGTACGACGCGAACCGCTCGAGGGACGCGCTCCGCGAGCTCGATCGCGCGGTGGCGCTCGACGGCGGCTACGCGCCCGCCTGGTTGCTCCTCGGCGAGATCCACCAGGGCGAGGGCCGCGCGCCCCAGGCCCGCGCCGCGTACCAGCGCTTCCTCCAGCTCGAGCCCCGGAGCGAGCAGGCCCGGGCCGTCCGCGAGATCCTCGCGAAGCAGCTGCAGTAGACGAGGGCTCGCGCGCGGCGGGCGACCGGGTTAGGTTCCCCGCCCATGCGCGTCCTGGGCATCGAAACGAGCTGCGACGAGACCGCGGCCGCCGTCGTCGAGGACGGGCGGCGGGCGCTCTCGGACGTCGTGGCGACCCAGATCGACGTGCACCGGCGCTGGGGCGGGGTGGTTCCCGAGCTCGCGAGCCGGAACCACGTCGTGCAGGTGATGCCGGTCGTGGACGAGGCGCTCTCGCGGGCGGGTGTCGGGCCGGACGGCGTCGACGCCATCGCCGTGACGAGCGGGCCGGGGCTGGTGGGCGCGCTGCTGGTCGGGGTCCAGGCCGCGAAGGCGCTCGCGGCGGCGTGGGGGAAGCCGCTCGTCCGCGTGAACCACCTCGAGGGCCACCTCGTCGCCGCGTTCCTCGCCGAGACTGCGCCGGCGTTCCCCTTCCTCGGTCTCGTCGTCTCGGGCGGGCACACCTCGCTCTACGCGGCGCGCGCGTTCGGCGAGTACCAGCTCCTCGGGCACACGCGCGACGACGCCGCCGGCGAGGCGTTCGACAAGGGGGCGAAGCTGCTCGGCCTGCCGTACCCCGGTGGCGTCGCCATCGACCGACTCGCCAGGGAGGGCGACCCCGGCGCGATCCGGTTCCCGAAGGCCATCGTGAAGGGCGCCGACCTCGACTTCAGCTTCTCCGGCCTCAAGACCGCGCTCCTGCACCACGTGAAGAAGCACGGCGTCCCGGAGGGGAGGGGGCTCGCGGATCTCTGCGCGAGCTACCAGGAGGCGATCGTGCGGGCGCTCGTCGAGAAGGCGTTCCGGGCGGCGCGCCGCCTCCAGTTCGACCGCCTCGTCCTCTCCGGCGGCGTCGCGGCGAACAGCCGGCTCCGCGCGGCGGCCGCGGCGCGGGCCGCAGAGTACGAGGGGATGAGCGTGTTCCTCCCGGCGGTGAAGCTCTGCACCGACAACGCCGCGATGATCGCGGTCGCCGGGACCCACGCGTACCTGCGGGGCGAGCGCGCCGGGCCGGAGCTGAACGCGGACCCGGCCTGGCGTCTGTAGCGGCGTCGGGGTGCCCACCCGGCAGCCCGCTGTCACGCGCGCACGGCCTGCGCATCTTCTCTGGGAGAGGCAAACCCCACATGGCACCCCGCTGGTTCAACGTCGCCTTCGGCGTCTGGTTCCTCGCGTCCGCGTTCATCGCCGGCCCGGGCTCCCCCGAGTTCGCGAATCACGTGTTCCTCGGACTCGCGATCTTCCTCCTCGCGTTCCTCTCGATGGGGATCCCGCAGTTCCGGCTGCTCACGTTCATCCTCGGGGCGTGGGCGCTCGTCGCCCCCTTCGCCCTGCACTACGCCGCGAGCGGGTTCGCGTTCCACGACATGGCGCTCGGCGTGCTCGTGATGTGGGCGGCGGCGACCGACGGGCGGACGCGCGACCGCCGCCGCCGCGACGTCGCGACGACGACCTGAGCGCCGTCCGCGACGGGCGCGCCGCGCCGGGTGATACTCGGGCCCGATGACCGAACGCTACCCGAGCCCGCGCGCGCTCCTCGACCGGTACGACCTCCGCGCCAAGAAGAGCTGGGGCCAGAACTTCCTCGGCGACGAGGCGATCCTCGACGACATCGCGCGGCTCGCGGCGCCGCGGCCCGGCGAGACCGTGCTCGAGCTCGGCGCCGGCCTCGGTCACCTCACCGCCCGGCTCGTGGCCCGCGGCGCGCGGGTGGTCGCGGTCGAGCGCGATCGCGACATGGCGAGGGTGCTCCGCGGCGAGCTGGGCGAGCGGATCACGCTGCTCGAGGCGGACGCCGCGCGCCTCGATCTCCCGGAGCTGGCGCGGCGCTTCGGGAGCGGCGGGAAGCTCTCCGTCGTCGGGAACCTCCCGTACCACCTGACGAGCCCCATCCTGTTCTCGCTCCTCGACCAGGCGCCTCACGTGCTCCGCGCGGTGTTCCTCCTCCAGCGCGAGGTCGCCGAGCGGCTCGCCGCGCCTCCCGGATCGCGCGACTGGGGCGTCCTGTCGGTCCTCCTGCAGCGCGAGGCGGACGTCTCGGTCGAGCGCATCGTGCGGCCCGGCGCGTTCTGGCCGCCGCCGAAGGTCGACAGCGCGGTCCTCTGCGCGCTGTTCCGGCCGCCCGCCGACGCGGTCGCGGACCCGGCCCGCTTCCGGCGGCTGGTCAAGGCGGGGTTCGCGCAGCGGCGGAAGACCCTGCGGAACGCGCTCGAGGCGGGGAAGATCGCGGACCCGGAGGCGCTGCGGGCCGCGCTCGCGACCACCGGCGTCGATCCGGGCCGCCGCGGCGAGACGCTCACGCTCGCGGAGTGGGCCGCGCTGGACCGGGCGCTGGGACCGGTCGCTGCGGAATCGTGACGGGGACGGCTCTGCACTTCACGGGCGCCCGTCCGCAAACTCCCCAAACTCCCCGCTCGCCCCAACCCACCGGTCGAACGGGCGCCCGTGAACCCTTCGCCGGCGCCTAGAGGGCGCCGGTGCGCGCGGTCGCGAGGAGGAGGCTCATGTTGCGGGCCCCGTTCTCGCCGAGGTACCGCCGGAAGGCGACCGGGTCGAGCTTCATCGACCGGATGGTCGCGACCACGATGGCGTCGTAGCTGGGCGCGTTGGGCTTCTTGAGCTCGAGCGCGATCTTGAGGATGGCGCGGTGGAAGGCCGGGTCGATCCCGTCCTCCGTGGTCCGCGCCGCCCTGGTGGCGACCTCTTCCCCGACCGCGATCCGCCTGCCCATCGCGAGCTCCTCCCGACCTGGTACACCGCGAAATCTGGCGTGACGATACGTGCGGTGGCGTGCACTGTCAATGGGCACCATGATCATTGGATCACGGGATCCGCGATCCGGATGTCACACACGGGAGGCGATCCCACGGTCGCCCCCGCCTTGCGGGCGACCGGTCGGCGTGGCAATCTCCCGCGTTCCCGCGCACATCCGCCCATGGAGCGCCCCCGCTACATCGCCGTGGAAGGCCCGATAGGCGTCGGCAAGACGACGCTGGCGCACATCCTCGCGGAGCGCCTCGGGGGGAGGCTCGTCCCCGAGCAGGCGGACGAGAATCCGTTCCTCCCCGGGTTCTACGCCGATCGGCGCAAGCACGCGTTCCAGGCGCAGCTCTTCTTCCTGCTCTCGCGCTTCCAGCAGCAGCAGGCGCTGTTCCAGCAGGACCTGTTCTCGCGGTCGACGATCGCCGACTACCTGTTCGCGAAGGACCGGATCTTCGCCTCGCTCACCCTCGATCCGAACGAGCTCGCGCTGTACCAGCAGGTCTACGACCTGCTCGGCCCGCGGGTGGTCCGGCCCGACCTCGTGATCTACCTCCAGGCCCGCGTCGACGTGCTCGCCACGCGCATCAAGAAGCGGGGGCGCGACTACGAGCGCGGCATGGACGCGGGCTACCTCGAGGCGCTCGCGAAGGCGTACAGCGACTTCTTCTTCCACTACGACGACACGCCGCTCCTCGTCGTCAACACGAGCGACATCGATCTGGAGGGCAACGCCGAGGATCTCGAGGCGCTGCTCACCGTCATCCGGAAGCACCGCAAGGGTACGCAGCACTACGTTCCGCTCGGGACGCGGACGTATTAGAATTTCCCCCCTTGCACCAATGGGCAGGACCCCGCGAGGGGCCTACACCGGAGGTATCACCGTCATGTCGAGCCACACCGCCGGTCCGCGGAAGCACGTGACCGTTCACGAGCTCCGCCGGATGAAGGAAGCCGGCGAGAAGATCGCCGTCGTCACCGCCTACGACGCCACCGCGGCGCGCCTCGTCGCCGCCGCCGGCGCGGACGTCGTGCTGGTCGGAGACTCCCTGGGGATGGTCGTGCAGGGGCACGACTCCACGCTCCCCGTCACCCTCGAGCAGATGACGTACCACTGCGCCGCCGTCCGGCGCGGGCTCGCGCGCGGCGACGGTCGCGCCCACCTCGTGGGCGACCTCTCCTTCGGGAGCTACCAGGCGAGCCCCGACGAGGCGGTGAAGAGCGCGATGCGCCTCGCGGCGGAGGGCGGCGTCGAGGCCGTGAAGCTCGAGGGCGGCGCGGAGTTCGGCGAGGTGATCCGCCGGATCGTGCGCGCGGGCGTGCCGGTGATGGGGCACATCGGCCTCACGCCGCAGTCGGTTCACAAAATGGGCGGGTACGTCGTGCAGGGGAAGGACTCGGAGAAGGCGCAGCAGCTCCTCAAGGACGCGCGCGCCCTCGAGGCGGCCGGCTGCTATGCCCTCGTCCTCGAGTGCATCCCCGCCGAGCTTGCCCGCATCGTCTCGGGCCAGCTCCGGATCCCGACGATCGGCATCGGCGCCGGCCCGCACTGCGATGGCCAGGTCCTCGTGCTGAACGATCTCCTCGGCCTCGACGACGCGTTCACCCCCAAGTTCGTGAAGCGCTTCGGGGAGCTCGGCGCCGCCGTGAAGGGCGCCGTCGGCGCGTACGTGGGCGAGGTGAAGGCCCGGACCTTCCCCGCAGACGCGCACAGCTTCCACTCGAGCGCGGTGCGGCTCGTGCCCGTGACGCCCGAGAACGATCGCGAGGAGCCGCCCGACGCCATGGGCGCGCCGATCTAGGCTAAGCTCCGCGACCGCTCGTTCACCCGCGCTGGCGGCCCCGCCGCCCGCGCCGGAGTCGCCATCCTTGAAGACGCCCGAGCTCATCACCGAACCCGCCGCGTGGCAGGCGCGCTGCGCCGCCGCCCGCGACGGGGGTGCGCGCATCGCCCTCGTGCCGACGATGGGGTACCTCCACGCCGGGCACCTCTCGCTCCTGCGCGAGGCCCGGCGCAGAGCCGACGTGGCGGGTGGCCCCGGCCTCGCCGTCGCGAGCATCTTCGTGAACCCGACGCAGTTCGGCCCGACCGAGGACCTGTCGCGCTACCCGCGCGACCTCGACGGCGACCTCCGGAAGTGCGGGGAGGCGGGGATCGACTGGGTGCTCGCGCCCTCGGACCCGCGGAGCATGTTCGCGCCGGGCCACGAGACCTGGGTGGACGTGTCGGGCGTCTCGCAGGGGCTCTGCGGCGCGTCCCGGCCCGGGCACTTCCGCGGCGTCGCGACGGTGGTGACGAAGCTCTTCAACCTCACCCGCCCGCACGTGGCGCTCTTCGGCGAGAAGGACTTCCAGCAGCTCGCGGTGATCCGGGCGATGGTCCGCGATCTCGCCTTCGGGCTCGAGGTGCTGGGGATGCCCATCGTGCGCGAGCCGGACGGGCTCGCCCTATCGTCCCGGAACGCCTATCTCTCGGCGGACGAGCGGGCCCGCGCGGTCGCGCTCTCGCGGTCGGTGCGCGAGGCGCAGGAGGCGACCGCGCGAGGCGAGCGCGACGCGGCCGCGCTCCGGGCCCGGGCGCGAGCGCGCCTCGAGGCGGCGCCGGCGAGGGTGGACTACGTCGAGATCGTCCACCCGGAGACCCTCCGGCCCGTCGACGTCGCGGCGCCCGGCAGCGTGATGCTGGTCGCGGCGTACGTCGGCGCGACGCGGCTCATCGACAACGGCCGGCTGCCATGAAGAAGGGCGGCGGGAAGAAGCCGGTCGACGAGGGCGTGAAGGTCGTGGCGACGAACCGCCGGGCGCGGTTCGACTACGCGATCGAGGACGCCTGGGAGGCCGGCCTCTCGCTCGTCGGCAGCGAGGTGAAGTCCCTCCGCGAGGGGAACGTCAACCTGTCCGACGCTTACGCCCAGCCCCGGGGCGACGAGCTCTACCTCGTGAACTGCCGGATCGGCGAGTACAAGCAGGCCGCCCACTTCGGCCACGAGCCGCTCCGGGACCGGAAGCTCCTCATGAAGCGCGCCGAGCTCGACCGCATCCGGGGCAAGGTCGAGCAGCGCGGCTACACGCTCATCCCGCTCCGGCTCTACTTCAAGGAGGGCTGGGCCAAGGTCGAGATCGGCCTCGCGAAGGGCCGGTCCCACGAGGACCGGCGGGACGTGATCGCCGAGCGGGAGTCGAAGCGGGAGATCGACCGCGCGATGTCGAGAGGACGGCGGCGCTAGCGCGCCGGAGGCGCGCCGCCGGGGACCTCACGCGAGCCCGCGGGCGGCCGCTGCCGCAGCGCGGCGCGAACGCTGCGTCGGGCCGCGAGCGGGGATGCCTGACTCGCCCGGAGTGAGGGTGAGCCTCGCCTTTCCGCCGCCTCCCCGGGGGCCAGGGACCCCGGCTGCAGGTCACGATGGGGCGTCGGTTCCCCGCGCGCGATCCGCTCTGCTAGCCTCGTGAACGCGTGTTCGATCGGCTCACGCTCGCGGAAGATCTGGTCGATTGCCGCGGCGAGGTGATCGGCCGCAGAGGCCTGGTCGTGTCGCCGGAGGCGATCGCGGAGGCCGGGCAGGCGGCGCCTCCGCTGCCACGCCGTCTCCTCGGCGACACGCGGCTCGCCTGCGACGTGCGCGCCGCGCTCGACGCTCCCGTTTACGCGCCGCTGTTCGCCCGCGCCGACGCCCGCGCGGCGGTCGAGCGGATGCTCCTCGCCGCCACGCTGCCGGACGTGCTCCTCGAGGAGCTGGAGGTGATCCGGCGCGAGCTGCCGATCGTTCACCAGCACGCGTTCGCGACGGCGGCCGTCGCGATCCGGATGCTGCTCGCCGCGGTCGGGCCGGCCCAGGCGCTGCCCTCGCTCGCCGCGGCGGCGCTCCTCCACGATCTGGGCATGCGCCACGTCCCCCGGAGCCTGCACCTGCGGCACGGCGCGGCGCTCGGCGCCGGCGACGCGCACCGGATCGCCGCGCACCCGCTCCTGGGCGCGTATCACCTCGCGGTGGTGCTCGGGGTCCACCCGGCCGTCTCCGCCGCGCGGAGCCATCACTGGCGGTGCGGGCAAGGGTACCCGGGGCTCGCCGCGCCGCCGTCGCGCGCGATCGAGGTCATCGCCGTCGCGAGCGCGTTCGCCGCGCTGACGCACCCGCGGCCGTACCGCTCGAGCGCGTACGACGCCCGCGGCGCCGCCGACGTCCTCGTCGCCGAGGTGGTGGCGCAGCACGCGGACGGCAACACGGTGAAGCTGCTCGTGCACGCGCTTCGCGGCGGGTCCGGAGACCCCCGGGACGTCCGCTTCGGCGTGCCGCGCGAGGGGCACGCGCCGGACGAGAACCGGTACGCGCCCGTCTCGGCGCCGGCGCGGAGCCTGCTCTAGGACTGCTGCCGCGGGTCCCGCAGCCCCGACACGTCCCGCAGCGTCTTCCACGTGTAGAGCCCGGTGTTGTGACCGTCCGACCACTGGATCTGGACGGCATAGCTGCCGACCGGGACGATCTCGAGCGGCCGGATGTCCGCCGGGATCGTCGCGGGATCGAGGATCTTCCGGCCGGTGCCCTCCTCGATGCAGCCGGCGCACGGGCAGAAGTCGCGGAGGACGAACGCCGGGATGTCCACCTGCGGCCCGCCGGGCCAGCGGATCCGGATCTCGTTCTTCTCGGTGACGTCGATCGCCTCCGGCGGCTCGGCGGTCTCTTTCTGGAAGGAGATGCGGTCGAGGAGTCCCATGGCGGAGATCTACATGGCGCGCGCGGGGCCCCCCGTCAAGCCGAGCGCGCGAGGGCGGCGAGCAGCGCGGACCGATCCTCGTGCGGCGCGAGGCAGGGGCGGGCGTCGGTGGCGTAGAGCTCGGAGGCGGCGAGATCCGGCGCGAGGCGCAGGATGGCCGAGGAGCGGGTGCCGTACGCCGGATCCATGTGGATGCAGGTCGCGGCGCCGAAGGCCGTGACCGGCGCGTGCCTCGTGAGCAGGTCGTGCAGCCTCGGGATGCTCGGGTCGAGCGGCCAGCGGGCGCGGACCACCTCGCTGCGCGGGTCATCGCCGTGCGGGGAGGTCTCGGTGACCACGTGCAGGCCGGGCGCGAGCGGCTCGACCGCCGCGGTCTCGCCGTCGTACCACCACAGGAACGCGTCGCGCGCGTCGGCCACCACGAGGTGGAACGGGTTCCACTGGTGCGCGTCGAGCGCCGTCGTGGCGGTGCGGGCGGTCGCCGCGTCCGGCGCGCGGAGCGCGAGCGGCACGAGCTCGCCGCGGGAGCGGCGCGCGGGATCGGGGTACCAGGTCGCGGGCGCGTGGAAGTTGGTGAGGGCCGCGACGAGGCCGCGCTCGGAGACCCCGATCCAGGTGCCGCCGGCGAGCAGGTCGCGGGGCGCGGCGTACCGTCCGCCGTCCGGATCCGAGCGGATCGCCCAGCCCTCGGCGGCGCGGCCGAGGCGCTCGTCGCGGTTCGCGGCGACGATCACCGGCCAGCGGCGGTCGGTCTGGAAGGCGACGGCGAGGGTGCACATGTCGACGTGGGCTCGGCTCCGCTGTCGCGTGGGCGGCGGGCCGCGCCGGTGCCTCCGGAAGAAGGACGGGCCCGGCGCCGAGACGGCGCCGGGCCCGCGAGAGACCACCCGCTCGTCGCGGGGCGCCTTACTTCACCTTGCGCGCGGAGCGGACCCGCTCGAGCAGCATCTCGCGCTGGAGCGCGATGGGCTTCGGCAGCGTCTTCCCGAGCTTGTCGAACCACTCGGCCTGCGACTCGAGCTCCTGCTCCCACTCGCCGAGGTCGATCTTCGTCGCGGCGGCGACGTTCTCCTTCGGCGCGTCGAGGCCGGTCAGGTCGAGATCGCCCGCCTTCGGCGTGTTGCCGAGGAGCGTCTCCTGCGCGCCGACGCGGCCGGCCGCGCGGTCGAGCATCCACTTGAGGACGCGCATGTTGTCGCCGTAGCCCGGCCACAGGAACTTGCCTTCCGCGCTCTTCCGGAACCAGTTCACCATGTAGACCTTGGGCGGGTGCGGGATCCGCGTCTGCATGTCGAGCCAGTGCTGGAAGTAGCTGCCCGCGTCGTAGCCGCAGAACGGCAGCATCGCCATGGGGTCCCGGCGGACGACGCCGACCTGGCCGGTCGCGGCGGCGGTCGTCTCGGATCCCATCGTCGCGCCGAGGTAGACGCCGTGCGTCCAGTTGAAGGCCTCGAGGACGAGCGGCACCGTCGTGGAGCGGCGGCCGCCGAAGATGATCGCGGAGATCGGCACGCCCTTCGGATCGTCCACGGACGGCGAGATGGCCGGGTTGTTCTTCGCGGGCGCGGTGAAGCGGCTGTTCGGGTGCGCCGCCTTGTCGGGCGAGCCCTTCTTCCAGTGCTGGCCCTTCCAGTCGGTGAGCTCGGGCGGCGCCTCGGTGTCCCAGCCCTCCCACCAGATGTCGCCGTCGGCGGTGCGGGCGACGTTGGTGAAGAGCGTGTCCTTGCGGACCGAGTCCATCGCGTTCGGGTTCGTCTTCCGGTTCGTGCCGGGGGCGACGCCGAAGTAGCCGTTCTCGGGGTTCACCGCCCAGAGCCGCCCGTCCTCGCCGACGCGCATCCAGCTGATGTCGTCGCCGACGGTGCGGATCTTCCAGCCCTTGAACACGGCGGGCGGGATCATCATCGCGAAGTTGGTCTTGCCGCAGGCGGAGGGGAACGCGGCGGCGACGTACTGCTTCTCGCCCGTCGGGCTCTCCGCCTCGAGGATGAGCATGTGCTCGGCGAGCCAGCCCTCGTTCTTCGCGAGGTAGCTCGCGATGCGGAGCGCGAGGCACTTCTTGCCGAGGAGCGCGTTTCCGCCGTAGCCCGATCCGATGGACCAGATCGTGTTGTCCTGCGGGAAGTGGCAGATGAAGCGCCGCTCCGGGTTGCAGTCCGCGACGGAGTGGAGGCCGCGGTTGAACTCGTTGGACTGGCCGAGGCGATCGAGCGCGACCTTCCCCATCCGCGCCATGATCCCCATGTTGAGCGCCACGTAGACGGAGTCGGTGATCTCGATGCCGACCTTCGAGAAGGGCGAGGTCGCCGGGCCCATCACGTAGGGCACCACGTACATCGTGCGGCCCTTCATCGCGCCGTCGTATAGCGCGCCGAGCTTCCGGTACGCCTCCTTCGGCTCCATCCAGTTGTTCGTCGGACCCGCGTCCTCCTTCGTCGGGGTGCAGATGAAGGTGAGGTGCTCGACGCGCGCGACGTCGTTCGGGTTCGAGTGGTGGTAGTAGCAGCCGGGCCACTTCTTCTGGTCGAGGGGGATGAGGACCTTCGCGGCGACGGCCTCCTCGGTCAGCCGCTTCTTCTCCGCCTCGGACCCGTCGCACCAGTAGACGCGGTCGGGTTTGCAGAGCTTGGCCATCTCCTCGACCCAGCCGAGGAGATGGGCGTTCGTCGTGGGGCGCTCGGAAGACGTGTGCATCCGGATTTTTCCTTTTTTGCGGTGTTACGAAAAAAGGGCCTGGATTCAGACGATGTCGGGCGCTCTGAAGAGGGATCCAGGCTGAAGGGGGACCCAAGCTAGCGCACGTCTGGTTACAGAGTCGAGCCCCGTTTTCCAACTCACCCGGGAAACTGTCGCCGGGAACGGATGGTCGCAAACAAACCGGCTCGCCCGCTCGCCCGCGGCGACGGAACGCCGCTGCGGATCTAGCTTCCAGCGCATGCCAGAGAGGGAAGATCGCCGCGCCTCGCCTCGCCCGCACGGGCCCGAGATGTCGCGTCATGCGGTCCGCTTCCGCGTGTGGGCTCCCGCGGTGGACGGACTCGCCGTCCGGGTCCGCGGACGCGACCACCCGCTCGAGGACGACGGCGAAGGCTGGCGCGTCGCCGAGGTGCCGGGCGCCGGGCACGGCGATCGCTACGCGTTCGTCCTGCCGGGTGGCGAGACGCGGCCCGACCCGGCGTCCCGGCGTCAGCCCGACGGCGTGCATGGGCCCTCGCAGATCTTCGACCCCGCGCGGCACGCGTGGCGGAACGGCGGGTTCACCGGGCGCGCCCTGGAGGAGCTCGTCTTCTACGAGCTGCACGTCGGCACGTTCACCCCGGAGGGAACGCTCGACGCGGCCGCGGAGCGCCTCCCCGGGCTCGTCGAGCTGGGCGTCACGTGCGTCCAGCTGATGCCGCTGCAGCCGTTCCCCGGGGATCGGAACTGGGGGTACGACGGCGTGGCACCGTACGCGGTGCACGAGGCGTACGGCGGGCCCGCCGCGCTCCAGCGCTTCGTGGATCGCGCGCACGGGCTCGGACTCGCCGTGTGCCTCGACGTCGTCTACAACCACCTCGGCCCGGAGGGGAACTACCTGGCGGCGTTCGCGCCGTACTTCACCGATCGCCACCACACGCTGTGGGGCGACGGGCTCGACTTCGACGGCCCGGGCGCGGGCGTCGTCCGGCGCTTCATGATCGGCGCGGCGGTCCAGTGGGTACGCGACTTCCGCGTGGACGTCCTGCGGCTCGACGCGACGCACGCGATCCAGGACGGGGCCCCGCGTCACCTCGTCGCGGAGCTGTGCGAGGCGGTCCACGACGTGGGGCGCCGCGCCGGGCGCCGCGTCCACGTCGTGGCCGAGAACGACGAGAACGACCGCAAGGTCCTCGATCCGCCGCCGGAGGGCTGGGGCTGCTCCGCCGTCTGGGCCGACGATCTGCACCACGCGCTCCACGCGCTCGTCACCGGGGAGGGTGGCAAGTTCCTCGCCGACTTCGGGCGGAAGGAGGACGTCGCCGCGGCGCTCGCGGGAGGCTTCGTCTACCAGGGCCAGCGCTCGGCGTTCCGCGGCCGGCCGCACGGGACGCCCACGCGCGGCCTCGCCCCGGCGCGCTTCGTCACCTGCGCCCAGAACCACGACCAGGTCGGCAACCGGCCGCGCGGCGAGCGGCTCTCGACGCTCGTCCCCTGGGAGGCGCTCTACCCGATCTCGACGCTGGTCCTCCTCGGCTCCGGCACGCCGCTCCTCTTCATGGGCGAGGAGTACGGGGAGACGAGGCCCTTCCTCTACTTCACGAGCCACTCCGATCCCGGGCTCGCGAAGGCCGTCAGCGAAGGCCGGAAGGCGGAGTTCATCGCGGAGGGGGTCGAGGCGGTGCCGGATCCGCAGGCGGAGGAGACGTTCCTTCGATCGAGGCTCGCGCCCCGCCGCGACGGCCGCCACGGCGAGCTGCTCGCGCACTACCGCCGCTGTCTCGCGCTCCGGCGGCGGCACCTGCCCGCGATCGCGGCGCGCTGGCCCGAGGTGACGCTGGACGGGGCCGCCGTCACGCTCCGGCGGCCGGGGCTCCTCGTCCGCGCGAACCTCGGCGCGGCGCCGGCCGGGGGCCTCGGGCCATGGAGCGTGGAGCTGCGGGAAGGCTAGCGGGCTCGCCGCGCGCGCCGCGACCGGCGTCCGCCCCCGGAGCGCGCCAGCCGCGTACGCAGCGAGGCCGCGCTACTTCTTCTCGAGCTTCTGGCGGAGGAGATCGCCGAGCGTGCCGAAGCCCTTCCCGGACGCGCGGGGCGACTTCTCCATGTAAGCGCGGGCCTCGGCGCGCTCCGCCGCGTGCTCCGCCTCGGTCTTCGAGAGCCGGATCCGGCCCTGCTCGTCGATGGCCGAGACGAGGGCGTGCAGCGTGTCGCCGACCTTGAAGCTCTTGCGGAGATCGGAGCCGCGGGGCGTGCCGGTCTCCGCGGCGGGGACCAGGCCGCGGCCGCCCGCGAAGCGGACGAACACGCCGAACGGCTCGATCTTGTCGACCGTCGCCTCGACGACGTCGCCCACGCGCGGGGGCGGCGGCGGCGCGGCCCGCGCCGGCTTCTCCGGCGAGGCGACCGGCTCCGGCCTCGGCGTGAGGGCGCGCACCGAGAGGCCGATGCGCTCGCCCTTCTTCGGATCCTCGTCGATCCGGAGCACCTGCACCTGCACGGCGTCGCCGGCCTTGAGCAGGTCCTGCGGCTTCGACACGCGATCCCAGGAGAGCTCGGAGACGTGCACGAGCCCCTCGATGCCTCCGAGGTCCACGAACGCGCCGTAGTCCTGGACGCTCGTCACGATCCCGTCGAGCACGGCGCCCGGCGCGAGCTTCTCGCGCGTCGCGCGTGCCTTCGCCGCGCGCTCCTCCTCGAGGAGCGCGCGCCGGGACAGCACCACGTCGCGCTGGTCGGCCTTCTGGACCCTGAACTGGAGCTTCTGGCCCACGAACGACGCCGTATCGGCGACGAAGCGGACGTCGATCTGCGACACCGGGCAGAAGGCGCGGACGCCGTGGACCTCGACCTCGAGGCCGCCCTTGTTCACGCCCTTCACGATGCCCTCGACCGGCAGCCCGCTCTGCGCCGCCTCGATCACCGCCTCGCGGGCGTGATCGCGGGTCGCGTGGGCGCGGCCCTTCGAGACGATGGCGCCGCGCTCGTCGGCGTGGATGACGACGCCGTCGATGATGTCGCCGACGCGCGCGGTGACGTTCCCTTCGGTGTCGGTCAGCTCGACCGTCTCGATGAGCGCGTCCGCGAGGCCCGAGCCGAGCTCGAGGAACGCGACGCCCTCGCCGATCTGGATGATCTTGCCGGCGACCTTCTCGCCGACCTGGAACCGGCGCCGCGGGGCCGAGTCCGTCTGCGCGAGCATGTCCGCGAACGAGCCCTCGTCGGGCGCCGCCACCTCGGGCGCCGGCGGCGGCTCGCCGCGCATCGCCGGCGACGGCGGCTCCTGCCGCTCACCGCGCGCCTCGCGCCGGTCCTCGCGATCGCGGCGCGGCCGGTCGCCGCCGGGCCGGCCGGGAGCGCCGCCGGGTCCTCCGGGGCGCCCGCCGCGCGGGCCGGGGCCGCCGGAGCGCGGACCGTGGCCGCCGCGCGGACCGGGAGCGGCGCCGCCCGGCGCGGCCTTCGGACCGCGCTCGTCGGCGACGCGCTGCCAGAGCGGACGGCTGTCGACGGGCGCCGGCGCGGCGCTCGTCGGCGGGAGCGGCTCGACCGTCGGCTCCTCGATCTTCGAGCCGGGAGGCGGCGGCCGGACGTGGCCCTTGCGGATGACGACGGGACCCTGGGACTCGGGCTTCTTCTCTTCCGACATGCGGGCCGTCTTATAGCAGAGCCCTCGCGTCTCGCGTAAAAGGGGCGCATGGCCGAGCGGCGCGTCGTCGTCTTCCTCTCGCACGCGGACGCGGGCGCGCTGCGCCTCGCCGGGTCGTGCGCCCTCGCCGCGGCCGCGCTCGGGGATCGGGTCGACGTCTACCTGTTCGGACCCGCCGTGCCCGCCCTCGTCGCAGCGCACGGGGAGGAGCCGGACGAGCCCGGCGGCCTCCTGCACCGGGCACGCGAGGCGGGGACCTGCCGTCTCGTCGCCTGCAGCGCGAGCGTCGTCGAGCAGAAGGTCGCGCTGGACGCGGCCGAGCGAGCGCTCGACGCCGTGGTGGGGTGGCCCACCATCATCGAGTGGAGCCGAGGGGTGGTCGATCGCTTCTTCTTCTAGCGGCCGGGCGGGCGCTCCCTCGCCAGCGGCATGCGCTCGGCGGGTCCGTCGGGCACCTTGCGCCAGCGCGGAACATGGGAGCCGCGCCGGGCGTTTTCGGGTACGCCCAACCCCTCGGAGCCCTTCCTATGGTCGCCCTGTCTCTCGATCCGCCTCCCTCGTCCCGCAGCGGCCGTGCGCCGCGCCGTGGCCTCGGCCGTCTCGTGCTCACCATCGCGTTCCTCGTCACCGCCGCCGGCGGCTTCGCGCTCGGCCGCGCGACCGCGCCCGGCGGCCGTTTCCCCGTCACCGTCTCGACCGGGAAGGGTGCCGCCGCGCAGGCGGCGCCGGCTCCCGCCCCGGCAGGGGCTTCCGCGGCCACGCCCGGAGCGGAGGCGGGTGCGGCGGTCGCGGCGCCAGCGGCGGCCGCCGCTCCCGCGGCTCCGGCGCCGCCGATGGCTGCGCAGGCCCCTTCCGGGCCGCGCCGCATCACCGCGAACCTCACCGGCGCGCTCGAGGAGTCGATCACCGCGGCGATGCCCGCGCAGGACCGCGGCTTCTCCGAGCAGCTCACGCAGGTCGTGAACCGGCTCCTCGTGTGGGACCTGCAGGTCTCGCACGACGGCCGCCGGGGCGACCGGATCGAGATCGTCTACGAGCCGCCCGGGACGCTGCCGCCGGGCGCGCCGGGCGCGAACGAGCCGGTGGTGCAGGCCATCCGGTTCGCCTCCCAGAAGCTCGGCCGCACGTTCGCGGTCTACCGCTTCCAGGCGCAGGGGTCGAAGTGGCCGCGGTACTACCGCGTCGACGGCACCGAGCTCGAGGAGCGCCTCGTCACGATCCCGGTCGCCGACTACGACCAGGTGACGTCGCTCCTGCGCGACGGCCGGCGCCACAAGGGCGTCGACTTCCGCACGCCGGTCGGGACCCCGGTGTTCGCCACCTTCGACGGCGTGGTCGAGCGCCGGAACTGGAACTTCGCCGGCAACGGCAACTGCCTCGACGTGAAGGACGCGGCCACGGGGCGCCACGCGATCTACCTGCACCTCGACGTGCTGCCGAAGGACATGGTTCCCGGCCGGCGCGTGAAGAAGGGCGAGCAGATCGCCGTCTCGGGGAACAGCGGCCACTCGTTCGCGGCCCACCTGCACTACCAGATGGAGGACGCGAACGGGACGATCCTCGATCCGTTCGCGGTGCAGCCCACCCACCGCGCCGCGCTCGACGCGGGCCAGAAGCCGGCGTTCGAGGCCCGTCGCGCCGCGCTCGACGCCCAGCTCTCCGGGACGGTCGTCGCCGCCGCTCCGGTCGCCTCGCCGATCCCCACCGCGGCCGCGCCCGCCGCGCCGGTGCCTACGGCCGCGCCGGCGCGGTAGTCGCGTCGCCCGCAGCACGGAGCGGGAACGGGGAGCTGCCCGCGGGCGGCTCCCCTTCGTCTTTTCTCGGGAGGCCGGCGGCGTCTCCGGCGCGGATCTCGACAGGCTCGGGGCGAGCGGTAGGCAGCAAACGCCGGCGTGGCGCCGCAGCACGGGCGGAAAAAAAGGGAGCCGCCCGAGGGCGGCTCCCTTTCACTTTCAGGTCTACGCGAGGGCTAGATCTTGCGGCCGCCCTCGTGCGCCCACTTCTCGAGCATGTCCGTGGTGACCGACTTCGGGCGCTCGATCGCGTAGCCGAGGCCGCGGTCCCACGTGATGTTCGCGAGCACGCCGAGCGCGCGGCCGATGCCGAAGAGGACCGTGTAGAAGTCCTCCTCCACCACGCCGTAGTGCACCTGGATCACGCCCGAGTGCGCGTCGACGTTCGGCCACGGGTTCTTGGTCTTGCCGTGCTCCGTGAGGACGCCCGGCGCCACCTCGTAGATCATGTTCACGAGCTGGAAGAGCGGGTCGTTCGGGAGGTGCTTCTTCGAGAACTCGTTCTGGGCGACGTAGCGCGGGTCGGTCTTGCGGAGCACCGCGTGGCCGTAGCCCGGGATCACCTGGCCCGAGTTCAGCGTGTCCCAGAGGAACTGCTTGAGCTGCTCCTTGCTGGGAAGCGTGTTGTTCAGCTTCTTCATCGTCTGCTTGATCCAGCCGAGCACCTCCTGGTTCGCGAGGCCGTGCAGCGGGCCCGCGAGGCCGTTGATGCCGGCGGACAGCGAGTAGTACGCGTCGCTGAGCGCGGAGGCGACGAGGTGCGTGGTGTGGGCCGAGACGTTCCCCGACTCGTGATCCGAGTGGAGGATGAAGTACATGCGGGCGACGTCGTCGTACGGGTTGGGGATGCCCATCATGTGGGCGAAGTTGCCGCCCCAGTCGAGCTTGGGATCCGCCGGGATGATCGTGTCGCCCTTGTACTTCATCCGGTAGATGTACGCGCCGATCACGGGCAGCCGGGCGAGGATGTCCATCGAGTCCTCGTACATCGGCTCCCACATGTCGTTCTTCTTCATCGTCCCGGTCGCGTACTTCTTCGCGAACTTCGACTCACGCTGCATCGCGAGGATCGCGGTCGAGAACATCGTCATCGGGTGCGAGTCCCGCGGCATCGCGCGGAGCACGTCGAAGACGTACTGGGGCACCGCGGAGCGGGCCTTCCAGTCGGCGACGATCTCCTGCGTCTGATCCATCGTCGGGATCTCGCCCGTGAGCAGGAAGTAGAAGAAGCCCTCGACGAAGGGCTGCTCCTTGCCAGGGACCTTCGGGAGCGCCGCGAAGGTCTCAGGGATCGTCTTGCCGCGGAAGCGGATGCCTTCCTGGGGGTCGAGGTAGGAGATGTCCGTCACGAGGCAGCGCACGTCACGGGCGCCACCGATCGCCTGGCCGATGTTGACCTTGTCGATCACCACCTCGCCGAATTCCTTGTTCAGCTTCTGGGTCCGGGGGCGGAAGGCCTCGATCTTCTGCTTCAGCGTCTGCTTGAGCGTGGACTCAGCCATGAATCACTCCAGCCTGGGGAAGGTTGAGCTGCGGAAATGCGAGCGCGGATGTCAGCGAGGAGCCCGAATCCTACTCGCGGCGGCGGCCGCCGCGCAAACGCTTAAACTCTCGTATTTAGTAGAGTCTTGCTGTCTACTTTCGCGCGCAGCGAGGGCTCGTACCGCGCCCCCGCGCGCAGCGGAGCATGACGCCGCGCCCCGTATGGCGCCGGACGCCGCGCGATGCGAAAGGGGCCCTCCCGGACGGGGGGCGATCCGGCCCTTTTCGTAATGCCTTCGGCTGAGCCCGATTGCAGTCTATGCGGCCGAAAGTCGCACGCTTCCGATGTTCCCGCGCTGGGGAGCGCAGGGCGAGCGATCGGATGCCGCGCCGCTGGAAAAAAGGGTATCTCGCCCGATCAGCGCCGGAGGCCCGCCGCGAGCGCCGCGGCGACCTCGGCCGCCATCGAGCTCGACGGGCGCCGCGCCTCGGGCGCCGCCGTCGCCGCCGCGGAGGCCGCGCCTTCCGCGCCGAGGGAGGCCTCGGTCGCCGTGGAGTCCACCGTTTCTGCAGACTCCCGGACGGACGGCTTCTCTCCGGTGCCCGAGCGGCAGCTCCGGCACCAGGGCTGGTTCCGGATCGCGCCGTCGGCCATCTTGCGGAGCCCGAACTGCGAGAGCGGCCGCATCTTGTGGCACTTCAGGCACATGAGGGTGATGAACACCTCGTTGCCGTCGGCGTCGTAGACGGACGAGCGCCGGCGCTTCGGCTTCGTCTCGCCGGGCTCCTTCTTCCTCTTCACAGGCGCCGCCTTCGCGAGCTCACCCTTCGCGATGGCGGGCGCCACCATGACCTTCACGGCCATCTCTCGAGACCTCCGCGGAGAGGACGGATTCGCGCCGCCGCCCCGTTCGCCGCGCGCCCGGATGGGCGGAGCGGACGTGGAGGGCGCGCGGCGGAGCGACCGTAGTCGGGGCCTCTGACACCGGACCCCCGACCGGCCCGCTGCGCCGTGGACCGTCGCTTGCGGCACGGCCCTGGAACGGCGGCCGGCTGTCGGTCGGGCTCGGGATGATCCCGCGCCGCGAGGCGGGGTCGAGCGGTTCGAGTCATGCGGTCCCGGGCCCGCTCGCCCGACGACCGCTCGCCCGCCCCTCCGACCCAAGGGAAGGGGGCTTCCGCTCGCCCGAGCACGTGGCGGGAGCGCCGGGTCGGCCCTACTTTGCTCCGAGCGAGCCCCCCGGATGGACGCGCCGAACCTCAGCCCCGCGGCCCCTCGCGACATCAGCGCGGTCGCGCGGATGGCGCGTGTGGGGCGGAACGCGGCGGTCACGGCCGGTCTCGTCGGCCTCCTCGCGCTCGGCGGGTGGGTGCTCCGGCTGGAGTGGCTCCGCTCCGCCGGGCAGCGGTTCGAGACGCAGCCGAACGCGGCCGTCGGCCTCGTCCTCGCGGCCCTGGCGACGGTCCTCGCGTGCCGCAGGGATGGAGCCTCCCGCAACACCGCCCGGGTGCTCGCGGTGATCGTCGCCGCGCTCGGGGCCGTGACGCTCCTCGAGCACCTGACCGGGGCGGATCTGCTCCTCGATCGGACCCTGCTCCCTACGGACGCGCCGGTCGCCAACGTCGCCGGGATCCCCGGCCGGATGGGCGCGCCGGCGGCGCTCGATCTGCTTCTCTGCGGGGTGGCGCTGCTCGCCCTGTCCGCGGGCCCGCGGGGCGCGCCGGCCGCCCAGACGATCGCGCTCGCCGCGGCGCCGCTGCCGCTCCTCGTCCTGGTCGCGTACGCCTACGACGTCCGCCCGCTGTACGCGGCCCCGTTCCTGTCGGCGGTCGCGTTCCCGACCGCGCTCGCGCTCCTGCTCCTCGACGTCGGGATCCTCCTCGCGCGGCCCGGCGACGGCTTCGTCGCGAACCTCGCGACGGCGGGCGGCGGCAGCGCCATCGCCCGGCGGATGCTGCTCTACGCCGTCGCGCTCCCCATCGCGGTGGGCTGGATCGCGCTCACCGCGCACCAGGCCAGGTCGGAGAGCGCGTTCGCGGTGTCGCTGGTGGTCGTCGCGCTCACGCTCGCGCTGGTGCTCCTCGTGCTCCGGGACGCGCTGGTGCTCGACCGCCTCGAGGCGGCGAAGCTGCACGCACAGTCCGAGCGCGAGGCCTCGCGGGACGAGCTCGCGAAGGCGCTGCGGCGCGAGCAGGAGGCGCGCAGCCACGCCGAGTCGGCGAGCCGGGCGCGCGACGAGTTCCTGAACACGCTCTCCCACGAGCTCCGGACGCCGCTCAACGCGATCCTCGGCTGGACCCAGCTCCTGCGCGACGGCGGCACGGATCCGGCCCGGCTCGCGCGCGGCCTCGCGGTGGTCGATCGGAACGGGCGGGCCCTCGCGCAGGTCGTGTCGGACCTGCTCGACATGTCGCGGATCGCCCGCGGCGTCATCCAGCTCGAGCGGATGGAGCTCGATCCGGTCGCGGCGGTCGATCGCGCCGTCGAGGCGGTGCGTCCCGCGGCGAACGCGAAGGGCGTCGCGCTCGTTCGCGCCGTCCCCGCTCCCGTCCCGGCGGTCCTCGGGGATCCCGTGCGCGTGCAGCAGATCGCGTGGAACCTCCTCACGAACGCCGTGAAGTTCACGCCGGGCGGCGGGCGCGTCGCGGTGGGCGTCGCGGCCGACGGCGGCGACGTCGTCCTCACCGTGGAGGACTCGGGCGCGGGGATCCCGCCCGAGTTCCTGCCGCACGTCTTCGACCGCTTCCGCCAGGCGGACGGCTCGGACAGCCGGCGGCACGGCGGCCTCGGGCTCGGGCTCGCGCTCACGCGGGAGCTCGTGGTCCTGCACGGCGGCGCCGTGGAGGTGGCGAGCGCAGGCGAGGGCCGCGGCGCCACCTTCCGGGTGATGCTGCCCCAGGCGCCACGCCAGGCGGAGGTCGCTCCGCCGCCCCGGCGCGACCGCCCGCAGCTCGGCGGCGCGCGGATCCTGGTCGTGGACGACGAGGCGGACGCGCGCGAGCTGCTCGTGCAGCTCCTGCAGTCGTGGGGCGCGCGGCCGGCCGGCGTCGCGTCGGCGCGGGAGGCGCTCGCGGCGGCCGCGCTGGAGAAGCCGGACCTGCTCGTCTCGGACATCGCGATGCCGGGCGAGGACGGCTGCGCGATGCTGCAGGAGCTCCGGCGCATCGAGCGCGCCCTCGGGCAGCTCCCCGTCCCGTCGCTGGCGCTCACCGCGTTCGGCCGTCCGGAGGACCGGCGGCGGGTGCTCGCCGCAGGGTTCGACGCGCACGTCGCGAAGCCGGTGGAGCCGGACGAGCTCCGCGCGACCATCGCCGCGCTGCTGCGGCGCGAGCCGCAGGTGATCGCGCCGGCGCGCGAGCTCCGGCCGGTGCCGGGTGCGCCCGGCCGCGGGGCGGGCGGCGCCGCCGCGGCGCACTGATCTACACGGGGCCTGCGCCCCCCGGCCGAGCGCCCTCGACCACTGGGCGATGGCCCGCCCAGGCGTGCTCGCCTCGCCCGCGTCAGTGACGCAGCCGCACGCGCTCGACGACCTGCACGATCCCGATGAACGTGACGATGGCCGCCGCGGTGATCGCGGGCTTCCCGGCCGCGCGGAACCAGGCGACCAGGCCGGGGATCGCGAGCAGCAGCGCGAGGATAAGGCCGAGGTTCAGGCCGGCGACGTCCACCCGGAGCCACCCCATCACCTGCACCACCTCGAGCCCGCTCGCGAGGAGCGCGATCGCGGGCAGGGCCCGGCCCTGCGCGGTGAAGAAGAGGAGGCCGGATCCGGCGAGCGCGGCGATCGCGAGGTAGACGTGCGTCGTCATGCCCGCGCTTGTATGCCGGCGGGGCCCCGCACGGCAAGTGAGGAGACCGTCAGGCCCGGCTCACGATCTGGCGGAGCACGTAGGGCATGATCCCACCGTGCCGGTAGTACTCGACCTCGATCGGCGTGTCGATCCGGACCGTCAGCGGGACCTCCTCCCGCCGCCCGTCCTTCCGGTGCACGACCAGCCGCGCGCCCTGCCGCGGGCGGAGCGCGCCGGAGACGCCGACGAGGTCGTACGTCTCGCTGCCGTCGAGGCCGAGCGTCTGGGCCGACACGCCCTCCGGGAGCTGGCAGGGGAGGACGCCCATCCCGACCAGGTTCGAGCGGTGGATCCGCTCGAACGAGCGGGCGACCACGAAGCGGATGCCGAGGAGCGCCGGCCCCTTCGCCGCCCAGTCGCGCGAGGAGCCGGTGCCGTACTCCTGCCCGGCGATCACGCAGAGCGGGACGCCATCGCGCGCGTACTCGAGCGCGGCGTCGTGGATCGGGAGCCGCCGGCCGGTAGGCTGGTGGATCGTGACGCCGCCCTCGACGCCCGGGACCATGAGGTTCTTGATCCGCACGTTCGCGAAGGTGCCGCGGACCATCACGTGGTGGTTGCCGCGCCGCGCGCCGTACGTGTTGAAGTCGCCGACGCCGACGCCGAGCGACTGGAGGTAGAGGCCGGCGGGCGAGGACGGCTTGATGGCTCCGGCCGGGCTGATGTGGTCCGTCGTGACCGAGTCGCCGAAGACGGCGAGGGCTCGCGCGCCCGTCACGTCGCGCGGCTCCCCGGGACCGAGGGCGAACGGCGTGAAGTACGGCGGCTCCTGGATGTACGTGGACTCCGGGTTCCAGTCGTAGACCTTGCCGCCGCGGATCGGGAGGGCGTTCCATCGCGGGTCCTTCGCCAGGTCCGCGTAGTTCCGCCGGTACTCCTCGGGATCCGCCGCCGCTTCGCGGAGCGCCTCGACCTCCTCGAGCGTGGGCCAGATCTCGCGGAGATAGACGTCCTTCCCGTCGGCCCCCTTGCCGAGCGGCTCGTGGTCGAGGTCCACGTCCACGCGTCCCGCGATGGCGAAGGCGACCACGAGCGGCGGGCTCATGAGGAAGTTCGCGCGGACCGACTGGTGGACGCGCGCCTCGAAGTTCCGGTTGCCCGAGAGCACCGACGCCGCGACGACGTCGTGGTCGTTCAGGACCTCCTCGATGCGGGCGTCGAGCGGCCCGGAGTTGCCGATGCACGTGGTGCAGCCGTAGCCGACCGTCTCGAAGCCGAGCGCGTCGAGGTCCTTCTGCAGCCCCGTCCGCTGGAAGTAGGTCGTGACGACGCGCGACCCCGGCGCGAGCGACGTCTTCACGGTGGGGCGGATCTTCAGCCCCTTCGCCACCGCCTTCCGCGCGAGGAGGCCCGCCGCGAGCATGACGCTCGGGTTCGAGGTGTTCGTGCAGGAGGTGATGGCCGCGATGAGCACGTCTCCGTGGCCCACCTCGACGTCCCGGTCCTCGAGCCGCCGCGGGGCCGTGCGCACCGGATCCGGCGTCGGGCGGTTGTTCATCATCTCGAACTCGGTGAGCGTGCTCGTGTTCTTTCGCTCGCCGTCCGGCGCCGTCTCCGGCTCCTGCAGGCCGCCGCCCGGCACCGGCTTCCCGTCGCCGTCCTGGAACAGCCAGCGCTGGCCGAGCTCCGCGAGCGGCTTGCCGTAGCCCGTCGCGTCCGCCCGGGTGAACACGTCCCGGAACGCCTCCTTGAGCGCGGGGAGGTCGATCCGGTCCTGCGGCCGCTTCGGGCCGGCGACGCTCGGACGCACCGTCGCGAGGTCGAGCTCGACGACGTCGGTGTAGTCCACCTGGCCCGGCCGCGGCATCCCGAACAGCCCCTGGGCGCGGTGGTACGCCTCCGTCGCGGCGACCAGGGCGGCGGGGCGGCCGGTCTGGGTCAGGTACCGGATCGACTGGGCGTCGAACGGGAAGTAGCCGACCGTCGCGCCGAACTCCGGCGACATGTTCGAGATCGTCGCGCGCTCCGGGACCGGGAGCCGCTCGGCGCCCTCGCCGAAGAACTCGACGAACTTCCCGACCACCTTCGTCTTCCGGAGGATCTCCGTGATCCGCAGCACGAGGTCGGTCGCCGTGACGCCCTCGCGCAGCGCGCCGACGAGGTGGAAGCCCACCACGTCCGGCATCGCGAAGTAGTACGGCTGGCCGAGCATCGCCGCCTCGGCCTCGATGCCGCCGACGCCCCAGCCCAGCACCCCGAGCCCCGCGATCATCGTGGTGTGCGAGTCGGTGCCGACGAGCGAGTCCGGGTAGGAGAGCCCGTCCTTCTCGAGCACGCCGCGGGCGAGGTACTCGAGGTTCACCTGGTGGCAGATGCCGACGCCGGGCGGGACGATGCGGAGCGCCTGGAACGCCTGCGTCCCCCACTTCAGGAACTCGTAGCGGGGGAGGTTCCGGTCCATCTCCCGGTCCATGTTGTACCGGAGCGCGTCCGGGCTCCCGAAGGCGTCCACCTGCACCGAGTGGTCGATCACGAGGTCGACCGGCACGACCGGCTCGACGGCGAGCGGGTCCTTGCGCAGCCGCGCCACCGCCGCGCGCATCGCGGCGAGATCGACGAGGAGCGGTACGCCCGTGAAGTCCTGGAGGAGCACGCGCGCGAGGACGAACGGCACCTCGCGGCTCCGGTCGCCGCGCGGCTGCCATCCGGCGAGCGCGCGGACGTCGTCCTCGGTGACTCGCTTGCCGTCCACGTTCCGCGTCACGGACTCGAGGACGATCCGCAGCGACACGGGGAGCCGCGAGACCGGCCCGAAGCCCTTCTTCTCGAGGGCGGGCAGGGAGACGAGCGTGCCCGGCTTGCCGGGGGCGGGCTCGAAGGGGGTGACGACGCCGAGCGGATCGTTCATGGTTTCGACCTGTTCCTCGCGGTCTCTTGTTACGAGCGGCGCCCGGTGAGGCAAGCGGCGGAACGGGTGCCGAGGTATGAAGATCGCGCGCGACAGGAGGTCGCATGCCCGTCCCATCGCAGCTCTACCGCCCGTCGCTCGCCCTCCTCACCGACTTCTACGAGCTGACGATGGCGTACGCCGCGTGGAAGAGCGGGATCGCCGGCAGGGAGGCGTGCTTCACGCTGTCGTTCCGGCAGAACCCGTTTCACGGTGGGTTCAGCATAGCGGCGGGCCTCGAGCACGCGATGGATCTCGTGCAGCACCTCCGCCTCGACGAGGAGGACCTCGCCTTCCTCGCCGAGCAGCGGGGCGCGGACGGCGCGGTGCTGTTCGACCGCGGCTTCCTCGAGGCGCTCCGCGGGCTCGAGGTCGACGTCGACGTCGACGCGGTCCCCGAGGGCACCGTGGTATTCCCGCAGGAGCCGCTCGTGCGGGTGAGCGGGCCGGTGATCCCCTGCATGCTCCTCGAGACGGCGCTCCTCACCGTCGTGAACTTCCAGACGCTCGTGGCGACGAAGGCGGCGCGCGTCTGCCTGGCGGCGCACGGCGACCCGGTGCTCGAGTTCGGGCTCCGGCGCGCGCAGGGGATCGACGGCGGGCTCGCCGCGAGCCGCGCGGCCTACCTCGGCGGCTGCGCCGCGACCTCGAACACGCTCGCCGGCCGGCTCTACGGCATCCCGGTGCGCGGCACGCACGCGCACTCCTGGGTGATGCTCCACGACGGAGAGGCGGAGGCGTTCGAGGCGTACGCGCGGGCGCTCCCGGCGAACTGCGTCTTCCTCGTGGACACCTACGACACGCTCGAGGGCGTCCGCCGGGCGATCGACGCGGGGCGCCGGCTCCGCGAGACCGGGCACCGCCTCCTCGGGATCCGCCTCGACTCGGGCGACCTCGCCTGGCTGTCCATCGAGGCCCGGCGGATGCTCGACGCCGCCGGCTTCCAGGACGCGGTGATCTACGCGTCCAACGAGCTCGACGAGACGATCATCCAGAGCCTCAAGGATCAGGGCGCCCGCGTCGCGGCCTGGGGCGTCGGGACCCGCCTCGTCACGGGGCAGGGCGACGGCGCGCTCGGCGGCGTGTACAAGCTCGGCGCCGTGCGGGCGTCGCGGGCTGCGCCGTGGCAGCACCGGGTGAAGGTGTCGGAGCAGGCGGCGAAGACGACGATCCCCGGGCTGCTCCAGGTCCGCCGCTTCGCCGCGGCACGCGGGTTCCTCGCGGACGTGATCCACGACGAGCTCCTCGGGCTGCCCGCGTCCGCGATGATCGTCGATCCCCTCGACCCGACGCGCCGCCGCGAGATCCCGGCGGACACCCCGGGCGAGGACCTGCTCGTGCCGGTGTTCCGGCGCGGCAGGCGCGTCTACGACCCGCCGCCGCTCGACGCGATCCGTGCCCGGACGGCGGCCCAGCTCGCCGGGTTCCACGCCGGCGTGAAGCGCTTCGTGAACCCGCACCAGTTCCCGGTGGGGCTCGAGCGCCGCCTGTACGACCTCCGCACGCAGCTCGTCCTCGAGGCGCGCGGGGCCCCGCGCTAGCGCGGCGGGTCGACGGAGTCGAGCGCGAACCCCGCCCGTGCGCCGGCCGCGGCGGGACGGGCGACGCCCCACGCGATCACCGCGGCGCAGCCCGCCGCCGCGAGGAGCGCGAGCCCGCCGGCGGACGCGAGGGCGGGCGCGATGGGTCGCGCGAGGACGCGCATCCCGAACCGCTCGCCGACGGCCTTCACCGCGTACGACACCGAGAAGACCACCGCCCCGAGCGCGTACGCCGGCGCGAGGACGCGGGGCGCCCAGGCCGGCCCCCGGTACGACGCGGCGAGGACCTTCAAGGCGGCCCCGAGCGCGGCCGCGCCCAGCCAGACGAGGGCGTCGAAGTGGGCGTGGAACGCCTGGAAGCTCTTCACCGCCTCCGGCGTGTCGAGGAGGTGATGCGCGGGGCTCGCGCGGATCGTGCCGAACCCGACGACCGCGGCGAAGCCGGCGAGGGAGGTGGCGAGGAGCAGGCGGGCGGAGCGTTCCATGGGGTCCCTTCGAGGCTCGACGTTCGATCAGCGCGGCGCCGCGGGAGCGAGCCGCTTCACCATCCGGTGCGCGTCCCACCGCTCGCCGCTCCGGCGCGGGTAGGCGCGCCGCACGAGCCCCCGGTCCTCGAACCCGTGCTTCCGGTAGAGCGCGAGGGCCGCGGTGTTGTGCGGGAACACGTGCAGCACGACCTCGGCGGCGCCGGCGGCGCGCGCCCAGTCGAGCGCGCCGAGGAGCAGCGCCTCGCCGACGCCGCGGCGGCGGGCGCCGGCCGCGACGAGCATGCCGAGCTCCGGCCGGGCGCGGCCCACGAGGGCGACGAGGCCCGCCGGGGGCGCCCCGGGCGCCTCCTCCGCGAGGAGCAGCGTGCCGTCGCCGCCGGCGAGCAGCGCCTCCCAGCTCCGCCGTACCTCGGCGCGGTCGATGGGCGCCTCGGTGGCGAGCCAGCGCCCCTCCGCGCACACCGCCTCGAAGAGGTCGAGGCTCGCCTCGAGATCGACGGCGGCGACGGTCCGGACGCGCAACGCCCGGAACGCTAGCACGACGGCGGCGGGTGACGCTCGGCCGGCCGCGGTGGGGCGAGGTGGGAGCTACGCCGCGGCGCGGTCCGCGCGGAGGCGGCGATCCAGCGCTGCTGCGGCGGCGCCGTCGATCGCGACCCAGCGGTCGAGCACGACCGCGCCCGCCCGGGCGCCCAGCAGCCTCATGCGCCCGAGCTCGGTGGTGCTCCCCGCGTTCAGGACGCGCAGCGGGCGCGGGCCGTCGCGATCGAGCACGAGCTGCGACGGCGCGTGCCGGTGCCCGTGCAGCACGAGGTCGCAGCGCCCGCGGAGCCGCTCGAGCAGCGCCGCCCCTAAGGGCAGCTCGCCGGCGGACGGCCACCCGAGCAGGGTCGCGAGCCGCTCCGCGAGGAGATCCTCCGGGAGCGGGTGCAGGTGGTGGTGGAGGAGCAGCACGCGGAGCGCGCCCGCCGGCGCGCGGTCGAGCGCCGCGACGGCCTCGGCGAGGTCGTCCTCCGTGAGGAGGCCGTGAGAGTCCACGAGCGAGCGGTTGTGCGGCCCGGTCGAGTCGAGGCGGACGGCGTGCAGGCCGGGCCGGCTCGCGACGTCGACGCGCGCGCCGGACATGAGCCGGCCGGCGACGTCGTCGCCCAGCCGGTCGTGGTTGCCCGGGACGACGATCAGCCGGCCGGCGTCGAGCAGGGGCCGGAAGATCTCCTCGAAGCGCGCGAGCTCGTCGAGGCGTCCCCGGTGCGTCACGTCGCCGGTGACCAGGGCCGTGGCGACCCTGCCCTCGTGGAGCGCGGCCGCGAGCCGCCGGGCGGCGTCGTCGGTCCGCCGATCGCGGCCGAGGTGCAGGTCCGACACGTGCGCGAGGAGCATCCGGATCCTCCGATCCACCACCGTCGTGTCCGCCGCGAGGAGCCACACGCGGCGCGTCCCTCGAAGGAAAGGCCCGCGCCGCCGCGGAGCAACTGCTCGTGCGGGCTCCCGTCGTCCCGGCGCGCGCCGGCATGTCACCCCGCGAACGTGACGGGCGCGGGGACGCCCCGCGAACGTTCCGTGACGCGTCGGCGCAGGGCGCCCGTCGCGGATCCGTCGGGGCGATTCGACCGCCACGCTCGCGGCGCACCTGCTCCTCGAGGGGCTCGCGCTCGTCGCGGTCGCGGGGCGGCGCTGAGGGCGCCGTCACGGGCCTGGTAGGCGCGGGTGGGACACGCGCCGGACGCGGTGCGCGCGCGCGGATTCGAGTAGGCTTGGAAGACATGAGCACCCCGAACCCCTGGACCGTCGTGCCCGCCGCCGACTACGAGCGGCACATGGGGCCGGACGGCGTGAACCAGCTCGCGCCGCTCGCGCAGATCTTCCAGGAGGTCTACCTCGCGACGCAGCCGGACCGCGTGCTCCTCCTCGGCTGCGCCACGGGCAACGGGCTCGAGCACGTCGATCCCTCGGTGACCCACCGGATCGTCGGCGTCGACGTCAATCTGCAATACCTCGGGATCGCGCGGCAGCGCTTCTTCCACCTCGGGCCGAAGCTCGAGCTCTTCTGCAGCGAGGCGTCGGCGTGGCGCGGCGCGCCCGGGAGCTTCGATCTCGTCCACGCGGCGCTCGTCTTCGAGTACCTCTACCCGGAGGTGCTCGTCCGGAAGATCGCCGAGTGGCTCGCGGACGGTGGCACCTGCTCCGTCGTGCTGCAGCTCCCCGGCGGCGCGGGGCCCGAGGCGCCCTCGAAGGCGATGCGGATCATCGAGAAGGCGATGAAGCTCGTGCCGCCGGACGAGCTCGTCCGGCTGTTCGAGACCTACCGGATCCCGCTCCGGCGGCAGAGGACGGTCCCGCTCCCGTTCGGCAAGAGCTTCTGGGTGGGGATCTTCGGCCGCGAGGTCCCGGCGAAATAGCCCGCGGCTCGGTTACGTAAGGCTCCTCGAGGAGGTCACACGAGGATGCTCTGCCCGTACTGCCGCACCGAGAACGCCGATGGCGCGACCCGCTGCGCCGCCTGCACCAGCTGGATGGTCGAGCGCCCGCCCGCGCGGGAGTGGACCCGCGCCCGGCAGGGGCGGCTCATCGGCGGAGTCTGCCGCGGGCTCGCGAACCGCTTCGGGCTCCCCATCGCGGCGGTGCGGCTCGCGTTCCTGCTCTCGATCGCGGTCGGCGGCTGGGGGCTGCTGGTCTACGTCGCGCTCTGGATCGCGATGCCGCTCGAGCCGCTGCTGCTCCCGCCCGCGGCGATCGAGCGGCCGCCGGAGACGCGGGCCTCGCCGCCGGTGACGCAGGCGTGAGGGGTACGGCCGCCATCCAGGGCACCAACACCCACCGTGACCGTGCCCGTACACGTGCCCGACCCCGTGCCCGTCACCCGATTCCCGTGGCCCGTGGACCCTGGACCGTGCCCGGCAGACGACGGCGCGCTCGCGTCGAGCCAGGCCACGGGTCGTCGGATCACGGATCGTAGGGCCACGGGCCACGGGAGGGCGGGCCACGGCCACGGAGAAGCCGGGCACGTGTACGGGCACGGGGCACGGGAACGAAGGCGTCCCCGTCAGAGCTGCGTGACCTCGACCCCCGGCCCATCCCCCTCGATCCGCCCAAGCAACCGGAGCAGCCCGTCGAGCACGGTCACCGGGTGCGGCGGGCAGCCGGGGATCCACAGATCCACCGGGACGTCCGGCAGCCCGCCCGCAATGCCGTCGTGGCAGGCCGGGCTCCCCCGGAACGGGCCGCCGGAGATCGCGCAGGCCCCGACCGCGATGACGAGCCGGGGAGCGGGCGTCGCCTCCCAGGTCGCGCGCAGCGCGGCGCGCATGTTCTCCGAGACGGGGCCGGTGACGACGATGCCGTCGGCGTGGCGCGGAGAGGCGACGAACTGGATGCCGAAGCGGCCGAGGTCGAACTGCACGTTGCCGGCGGCGTTGAGCTCCGCCTCGCAGCCGTTGCATCCGCCCGCGGACACCTGCCGGAGCTTGAGCGAGCGGCCGAAGAGCCGCCTCATGCGCCCGTCGAGCGCGCGCGCGAGCCGCGGCTCGTCCCCGCGCGCGACCAGCTCGGACCGCGAGCGCATCGCGAGGCGGTAGTCGCGCGTGAACCGGATCGCGCCGCCGGAGCAGGCCTCCTCGCACCGCCCGCAGTAGAGGCAGGCGCCGAGGTCGATCGCGAGGTCCTTCGTGCCGGCGCCGAGGACGGCCTCCGTCGGGCACGCCGCGGCGCACTCCGCGCACCCGGCCTCGCACCGGCCCGCGTCGAGCGCGGGGCGGCCGCGGAAGCGCGCCGGGAAGCGGGCCGGGCCGTTCGGGTACGCGATCGTCTGTCGGCCGAGGCGGAGCCGGGTGCGGAGGATCCCGATCACAGGTCGTGCCCACAGTAGGAGAGGTTGAAGCTCTTGTTGCAGAGCGGGAAGTCGCTGATCTGCTGGCCGCGGAGCGCGAGCTGGAGCCCCATCCAGTTGTGGAACGAGGGGTCCACGATCTGGTAGCGGGCGAAGCGGCCGTCCGGGCCGGTCCGCACCGCGTGGCAGATCTCGCCGCGCCAGCCCTCGACGAGCGACACGGCGAGGCGGTCCGGCCGCGGCGCGGGAACGTCCGTCCGCACGGGCCCGAGGGGCAGCGTCGAGAGCGCCGCCACGACGAAGGCCGCCGAGTGCTCCGCCTCCTTCCGGCGCACGCGCGCCCGGGCCGAGACGTCCCCGCCCTCGTGCGTGACGATCGGGATGGGCGTCGTCTCGTACGGCGCGAAGGGGTGCGTGGCGCGCACGTCGACGGCGAGCCCGCTCGCGCGGCCGGCGGGGCCGACGAGCCCGAGCTCCCGCGCGACCGCGGTGGTGACGACGCCGGTGCCGTCGGTCCGGTTGCGCACCGACGCGGCCCGGAAGAAGAGGCGGGCCGCGGCCGCGGCCTTCTCCCAGGCGTGCGCGACGCGGCCGGCGAGGCGGGCCGCCGCGCCGTCGGGCAGGTCGAACCGGACGCCGCCCGGGACGACGAGCCCGCGGCCGAAGCGGTTCCCGCAGATCTCGGCGACCGCGTTCAGGAACTCGGCGCGGAGCGCGCCGCAGTAGCTCGCCGTGGGGAGGAACCCGATGTCGGTCGCGAGCGCGCCGAGGTCGCCCACGTGGTTCGCGAGCCGCTCGAGCTCGAGGGCGACGGCGCGGAGCGCGACGGCCCGCGGCGGCGCCTCGATCCCGCAGAGCGCCTCGAGCGCCCGCGCGTGGGCGAGGGCGTGACCGACGGTCGTGTCGCCCGCGATGGACTCGACGAGCGCGACGGTGCGGCGGTCGGGGCCGCCCTCGAGGAGGCGCTCCACGCCGCGGTGCTGGTACCCGAGGACGATCTCGAGGTGGAAGACGTTCTCGCCGTGGCACTGGAACCGGAAGTGGCCGGGCTCGATGATGCCCGCGTGCACCGGGCCGACCGCGACCTCGTGCACCTCCTCGCCGGCCACCGCGAAGAACGGGTAGGCGCCCGGGATCGTCTCGGCCGGACCGGGGCGGCCCGCGGCGCCCTCGCCCGGGCGCGGCGGCTCGAAGCGCACCGGCTTCGGCCAGGGGTGGCCGACGGGCACGACGCCGTGCTGCTCCGCGAGCTCGCGCTCGAAGAGCTGGAGCGCCGGGCACTCCTCCGCGAGCGAGGGGACGGCGGGCGGCATCGACGTCGAGAGCAGCCCGACGACGTGCTCGCGGTCGTTCGCGAGCGCGGCGGTGACCGTGACGCCGTCCGCGGCCGGCTCGCCGAAGTAGGCGACCACGCGGCCGCCGGCGGTGAGCGCGTCCGCGACGATCCCCTGGAAGGCCGCGAGCGGCAGCCGCGGCACGTCGTCCGCCGGCACCGCCTCGGCGTTCCGGGCGACGAGGACGCGGCTCACGATCGGCCCCCCACCGCAGCGGCGGCGGCGTCGAAGAGGGCGAGGAGCCCGCGCGGCACGAACAGCCCGAGGGCGAGGACGACGAGCATGAGCGCGAGCGGCGGTCCCGCGGTGAGCGCCGCGTCGCGGAACTCGGGGCGGACCTCGACGTCGCCGGGGTCGCCCTGCACCACCCGGAGCACCGTCACGCCCATCGCCACGAAGATCACCGCGAGGAGCAGGAGGTACGCGGCGGAGACGAGGAAGCGGCCGTCCTGGAGCGCGCCGGAGAGGATCGCGAACTCGCTGAAGAACGGCGAGAAGGGCGGGGAGCCGGTGACGGCCAGGAACCCCGCGAGGAAGAGCGGACCCGAGAGGGGGAGGAGGCGCGCGGCGCCCCGGAGGTGGTCGACGTGCTTCGAGCCGAAGGCCCGCTGGATGTTGCCGGCGGTGAGGAACAGGACGCCCTTCGTGAGGCCGTTGTTCACCATGTGGAAGAACGCGCCGGAGCTGGCGGCGCCGCCGAGCCCCACGCCGAGCGCGAGGATGCCCATGTGCTCCACGCTCGAGTACGCGAGCAGCCGCTTCACGTCGCGCTGCCCGACGATGAAGATCGCGGCGACGGCCATCGACAGGAGCCCCACGCCGAGGAGGGCCCCGCGCGCGAAGGCGCCCTCGCCCGCGGCGTGGCACACCGTGAGGACGCGCACGAGCGCGAGGAAGGCGAGGTTCGTCACGCCGCCGGAGAGGAGCGCGCCGAGCACGCCCGGGGCCTCGCCGTACGCGTCCGGCTTCCAGGCGTGGAAGGGCGCGAGCCCCATCTTCGTGCCGTAGCCGGCGAGGAGGAACACGAACGCCCCGCGCACCCACGGCCGCGAGAGCGCGGGGGCGGCGGCGACGAGGTCGGCCACGAGCAGCGACCGGGGCCCGCCCGGCCCCGCCGACGCGACGGCGAGGAGGAAGGTGCCGAGGAGCGCGAGCGCGATGCCGATCGAGCAGACCATGAGGTACTTCCAGGTGGCCTCGAGCGAGCGGGCGTCGTGCTTGAAGTAGATGAGAGGCGCGGTGGAGAGGGTGGTGACCTCGATCACCACCCAGAGCAGCCCGAGGTGCTGGGCGAGGGACACCGCCGTCATCGCCGCGAGCAGGACGAGGAGGCTCGACACGAACACGCGGTCGTCGCGCTCCGGGTGCGCGGCGAGGTAGCCCTGCACGTAGACGGCGCAGACGAGGAACACCGCGCTCGCGGTCGTCAGCGCGAGGAGGCCGGCGGCGTCCACCGCGAGCCAGCCGCCGAGCGCGGGCGCCGGGCGAAGAACCCAGAGCGCGGCGACCCCCGCCGCGTGGACGATCGCGCCGGCGAGCAGCACGCGCGGTCTCCGCCGTCCCGCGGGGAGGGCGAAGGCGACGGCCGCGAGGGCGAGCGGCACGAGGACGAGGAGGAGCACGCGTCAGTCCCTCAGGCTCGACAGCTTCCGGGTGTCGAGCGACGAGAACTCCCGGTTGATGTGGAAGATCACGATCCCCATCACGAACACCGCGGCGAAGAGGTCGAGCAGCACGCCCGCCTCGACCATCACCGGCATGAAGTCCGAGAGCAGCACGCCGAAGACGAACACGCCGTTCTCGAGCACCAGGAACCCGAGCACCTGGGCGACCGCCTTGCGGCGGGTGACGACGAGGAGGAGCCCGGTCCACACGGTGGAGAGGGAGGTGGGGACGAGCAGCGGGTGCTTCTCCGGGATGGGCAGCGGCACCGCGCCGGAGAAGACGAAGGCAGCCACGATCCCGATGGCGCCGAGGACCATGGACGGCCCGAACCCGACGATGGGCTCCTGCTCCCGGCGGATCGCCGCCTCGCGCATCGCCCAGAGCATCAGCCCCGGGATGACGACGCCCTTCACCACGAGCGCGCCCGCCGCGAGCGCAACGACGTGGACCGTCTGGTGCGCGCCGGTGGCGAGCACCACGGGCAGGAGCGACAGCAGCGCGCCCTGGAAGGCGACGCTCCGGATCGCCCCGCGCAGGCGGCTCGAGGCGAGGACGACCAGGTCCAGCACCACCACGAGCACGAAGAGGAGGGCGGTCCAGGACGTCATCCGGTCACCGGAGCAGCAGGACGAGGGCGAGCAGCGACAGCACGGAGGAGGCGACGAGGAACTGGGGGACGCGGGTCAGCCGGAGGCGCGCCATGGTGGACTCGACGGCGCCGACCACGACCGCGAAGGCGAGCATCCCGGCGAGGAACGCGGCGAGCGACGCCTCCGGCGAAGCGAGCGGCAGCCCGAGCCCGAGACGCACGACGAGGGCACCGAGGAGGAAGAGCTTCAGCGAGGCGCCGTACTGGATGAGCGCGAGGTCCGGGCCGGAGTGATCGAGGACCATCACCTCGTGGATCATCGTGAGCTCGAGGTGCGTGGTCGGGTCGTCGAAGGGGATGCGCGCGTTCTCCGCGAGCGCGACGCCGAACAGCGCCACCGCGGCGAGGAGCAGCGTCGGGCCCTGGCCGTGCCACACGTCGGGGAGCGCGTCGCCGAGCATCCCCGTGAGCGACAGCGAGCCGGTCGCGCTCGCCAGGACCACGAGGCACAGGAACAGCGCGGGCTCGGCGTACGACGCGAAGGTGACCTCCCGCGCCGCGCCCATCCCCTCGAACGACGACCCGGTGTCGAGCGCCGCGAGGGCGGTCGCGAACCGGCCGAGGCCGAGCAGGTACGCGAAGAGGACGAAGTCGCCCGGGAACGCGAGCAGCGCCGGCGCGCCGCCGAAGGACAGGAGGAGCCCGGCGCAGAGGACCGCGGCGAGGCCGACCACCGGGCCGGCCCGGAAGACCCACGTCGTCGTGCGGCTGTAGACGGCGCCCTTCCCGAGGAGCCGGCGGAGGTCGTGGTACGGCTGCAGGAGCGGCGCCCCGGTGCGGCCCGCGAAGATCGCCTTCACCCGGGTCACGACGCCGAGCAGCAGCGGCGAGAGCAGGAGGAAGGCGGCGAAGGAGATCGCGGACCGGATCACGGCGCGCCTCCCGCGAGCGCGAGCCACCCGAGGAGCACGATCACCCCGGTGACGAGCAGCAGCGCCTGCACCTGCACCGACCCGAGCAGCGGGCTCCGCGCCCGCGCGGCCAGGCGGCCGATCCAGGACGTGGCGGGCGTGATCGCGACGTCGAGCACCGTGTCCGGTACCGACGAGGAGAAGGAGGCGCGCCGCGGGAACACGCCGCGCGGCGGCTCGACCCGCGCCCGCGGGAAGAAGACCCAGCCGAAGCGCAGGACGAGCATCTCGGCGAACGACGAGCCGGTGTACTGCATCCGGGCGGTGGGCCGGGCGTAGCCGCAGCCCCACGTCTCCGCCTCGGGCTGGGGCGCGCGGAGGCGGGCGCGCCGGAGGAGCGCGAGGAGGAGCACCGCCCCGACGAGCGCGGCGGCGACGGCGCTCACCCGCATCGCGGACGCGCCGGCCTCGGCCGCCGGCCCGGCGAGCGCGGCGGGCGCCACCCCCGACCACTGGGCGGCGGCCTTCGCGAGCGCGGGGAGGAGCGCGGCGGGCGCGACGCCGATGACGACGCAGACGCCGGCGAGGACCGCCATGGGGACGAGCATCGGCGCCGGCGCCTCGTGCGCGCCGCCGGCGTGAGGCGACCGCGCGTGGCCGAGGAACACCGCCCCGAACACCTTCGCGAAGCACGCCGCGGCCAGGCCGCCGACGAAGGCCAGCACCGGCGCGCCGAGGACCGCGAAGTGCGGCTGGGGGACGGGGCCGCCGTGGAGCGCGGTCCGGACCGACGCGACGTACACGAGCCACTCCGACGCGAACCCGTTCAGCGGCGGCAGCCCGCTGATCGCGGCGGCGCCCACGAGGAAGAGCGCCGCCGTCCGGGGCATCGCCCGCGCGAGGCCGCCGAGGTGGTCGATCTCGCGCGTGCCGGTGGCGTGGATGACGGCGCCCGCCCCGAGGAAGAGGAGCGCCTTGAAGGTGGCGTGGTTCACGACGTGGAGCACGGCGGCCGCGAACCCGAGGAACACGAGCGCGGGATCGCCGAGGGCACGCCCGAGGAGCGCGAGCCCGATGCCCATGGCGATGATCCCGATGTTCTCCACCGAGTGGTACGCGAGCAGCCGCTTCACGTCGTGCTGCGCCAGCGCGAAGGCGACGCCCAGCACCGCCGAGACGGCGCCGCCGAGGAGCACGAGCGTGCCCCACGCCACCGGCGGCCCGTCGAAGAAGCCGGTCACGCGCAGGATCCCGTAGATGCCGGTCTTGAGGAGGACGCCGGACATGAGCGCGGAGACGTGGCTCGGCGCCGCGGCGTGGGCGCCCGGCAGCCAGAAGTGGAGCGGGAGCAGGCCCGCCTTGAGGCCGAACCCGCCGAGCGCGAGGACGAACACCGCGGTGGCGAGGCCGCCGTGCGCCGCGAGCCCGCCCATCCCTGCGAAGTCCAGGGTCCCGGCGAGCTTCCCGAGCAGCGCGAACGCCGCGAACAGGGCGAGGTTCCCGGCGTGCGCCGAGGCGAGGTACACGAACGCCGCGCGCTGCGTCTCGGGCACCTCGTGATCCGTGAGGACGAGGAAGAACCCGCAGAGCGCCATCACCTCCCACGCGGCGAGGAAGAGGATCGCGTTCGCGGCGGCGACGACGAGGGCCATCGCGCCGGTGACGAGGCCGTAGAAGATCTGGAGCCGCACCGCCTTCCCGCCGAGGCGCGCCTGGGGGAAGTAGGCGAGGCCGTAGATGGACCCGAGCGCCGGGACGACGAGCACCGGCAGGAGGAACAGCGCGGAGAGGCCGTCGAGCCGCAGCGCGAACGTGCCGCCGGGCGCGGCCCACGGCAGGGCGAGGGCGGGCGGCGCCGGCGCGCGGAGCGCCAGCACCGCGCCGGTCACCCCGAGGACGGCCCCCGCGCACATCGCGGCACACGCCACGCGCTGTGCGCGCGCCGGGGTCCGCCGGAAGGGCAGCGCGAGCGCGCCGCTCGAGGCGGTGAGGAGGATGGCGGCGGTGACCAGGGCCAGGATCATGGGCGACCGCAGGACCGGGAGCAGGTGCGACGTGCTCCGAGCAGGGTACTCCAGCTCGCGCCGGAGGGGCACGTTCCCTCGGGGATCGGGTTGTGACCGGTGCCGAATCGGCACTACACTCCGTCCGTGCCGAGGACGCGATCACGGGAGGACGGGCGGCGGTGCCTCGTCCTGAAGCCGCAGCCGGGTGGGCCGCCGAGCGCCCGGTGGCTCGCCGCCGCGGGGCTCACGCCGGTCGTCGCGACGACCGAGGCCGACGCGCTCGAGGCCCTCGACCGGGAGCCGCTCGCCGCGATCTTCGTCGCCCACTCGATGGGCCCGGTCGCCGTCGCGAGCCTCGTCGCGCGCGCCGGGCACCAGCACCCGGACGTGCCGGTCGTCGTCCTCGGCGCGGCGGGCACGGTCCAGGAGGCCGTGGACGCCATGCAGCAGGGGGCGGCCGACTACCTCGCGCCGCCGTTCGATCCCGTCGTGCTCGTGTCGCGGCTGCGGAAGCTCGCGGAGCGCTCGGGCGCGCCCGACCCCGACGCGGCCGGCGGGGCGGCGTCCTACAGCGGCCTCGTCGGCTCCTCGCCGGCCATCCGGCGCGTGCTCACGACCCTCGAGAAGATCTCCCGCTACAAGACGAACGTCCTCGTCCTCGGCGAGAGCGGCACGGGGAAGGAGCTCATCGCCCGCGCCCTGCACGCCCGCGGGCCGCGCCGCGGGCAGCTCTTCGTCCCGCTGAACTGTGCGACGCTCGGGCGCGAGCTGCTCGAGAACGAGCTGTTCGGGCACGAGAAGGGCGCGTTCACCGGCGCCAACGAGCGCAAGAAGGGGCTGTTCGAGCTCGCCGACGGCGGGACGCTGTTCCTCGACGAGATCGCCGAGATGGATCCCGCGACGCAGGCGAAGCTGCTGCGCGTGCTCGAGCGGAACGAGTTCCGGCGCGTCGGCGGGACCGGGAAGGTGAAGGTGGACCTCTCCGTCCTCGCCGCGACGAACCGCAACATCGAGGAGGCGATCGCGTCCGGCAAGTTCCGCGAGGACCTCTACTACCGGCTCAAGGTGGTGACCCTCCTCGTCCCGCCGCTCCGCGAGCGCAAGGAGGACATCCCCGCGCTCATCGACGCCTTCATCGCCGACTTCAACCGGCGGAACGACGGCAAGATCCGCGGGATCTCGCCCGCCGCCCTGAAGCTCGTCATGGAGTACGACTGGCCGGGCAACGTCCGCGAGCTGAAGAACGCCGTGGAGAGCGCCGCGATCCTCGCCTCCGGCGAGACCATCAGCACGGACGGCTTCTCCGAGCTCGGCCGCCGGCGCGCGGCGCCGTCCGGCGCCGGCTCCGTCGCGCCACCGCGGCCGTGGCCGCCCGCCGCAGCGAGCGGCGTCGTCACGATCGAGGTGGGCGCGACGCTCGCGGACGCCGAGCGCGAGCTCATCGCCGCGACGCTGCACCGCTACCGGAATAGGCGCGAGGCCGCCCGCGTTCTCGGCCTCGGGCTGCGCACCCTCTACACCAAGCTCCGCCAGTACCGGCTCCGGCCGCCCGGCGGGGATCGTGCCGAATCGGCATAGGATCCTCGAAGGTGCCGAAACGGCAGTGACGGCGCGAGGCGCGCCGATCCGCCGGCGGCGCGTCTTTCCGCGCCGTTGGGCGCCTGCGGCGTCCTGGCCTGGTTCCTGCGTACGCGCCTGGGCCTCACCGATCCATGCACGCGCGCTCCAGACAGATCCGGGCCTTGCTCGTCGTCGCGCCGGAAGGCGGGGACGCCGACGATCTGTTCAGGGAGCTGCGGGGGCGGCCCGACCTCCAGGTCCTGAGCGCGGCCACGGCGGCGGCGGCCGCGGAGCGGCTGCGGGAAGCGGCCGTGTGCCTGCTCATCGCCTCGCCCGACGTCGCGACGTCCGCGGTGAGCGAGCTGCTCGCGTCGAAGGAGCGCGTCCGGCCGGAGCTGCCGGTGCTCGTCATCCGGAACCGGCAGGCCGAGGAGCCGGAGGGCTGGATCGGGCGCGGTGTCGGGGTGCTGCGGTGCCCGCTCGTCGCGGGTGCGCTGCGGCGGTCGGTGGACGTGGTGCTCGGGCTGGATCTTCACGGATAGGGACGTGGACGAGGAGCGGACGATGCGGACGGGATCCCAGAGAGACGGCGCGGACGCCGGCGGGCGCGGGCGATGATCCTGCTCGCGGCCGCGTCCGTGATCCTGCTCGCCGGCGCGGGGCTCGCGCTGGCGCTCCGGGACAACGTCCACCGGGGCTGGGCGAGCCTCGCCACCCAGGCCGGCGCGAGCGTCCTCGTGCTCGCCGCGGTGCTCCCGACGCTGCTCCGGGGCGGCGACGTCCGGTACCGGGTCGCCTGGTCCTACCCGGTCGAGAGCATCGCGGTGCACCTCGATCCCCTCGGCGCGTTCTTCCTCGCCTGGTCGCTGCCGATGACGCTGGTCGGCACCGCGTACGCGTTCGGCTACCTGCGCCCGTACTTCCGGACCCGCAACGCCGGGGTGCAGTTCGCGCTGCTCAACATGATCTCCCTCTCGTTCGTGATGGTCTACACGCTCGAGAGCGCGTTCCCGTTCCTGCTCGGCTGGGAGATCGCGGCGGTCTCCGCCTGGCTCCTCGTGGTGTGGGACTACCGCAACCAGAAGATCCGCTTCGCCGGCTTCAACTACCTCGTCTCCACGCACGTCGGGCTCTTCGTCCTCCTCGCCGCGTTCATGGTCCTGCACAGCCAGACCGGCTCGATGGACTTCCAGTCGTTCTCGGCCTTCCTCCAGCATCCGAGCCGGCTGCGCAGCGTCACGTTCCTGCTGCTCGTGACGGCGTTCGGGCTCAAGTCGGCGTTCTTCCCGTTCCACACCTGGCTGCCGCGCGCCCACTCGGCCGCGCCGGCGCACGTGTCGGCGCTCATGTCGGGGGTGATCCACAAGGCCGGCCTCTTCGGCCTGCTCCGGTTCACGCTCCTCCTCGGCGAGCCCGAGCCCTGGATGGGCTGGTACCTCGTCGGCTTCTCCGCGCTCTCCGCGGTCGTCGGCGTGCTGTACACGACCTCGCAGCGCGACCTGAAGCGGCTCCTCGGCTACTCCTCCACCGAGAACGTCGGGATCGCCGGGATCGGCTTCGGGATCGGCTACCTCGGCCTCGCCTGGCACCAGCCGGCGCTGGTCGCGCTCGGGTTCACCGGCGGCGTCCTCCACGTGCTGAACCACGCCCTCTTCAAGTGCCTGCTCTTCTACGCCGCCGGCGCCGTCTACCGGTCGACCCACTCCGTCGACCTCGAGCGGCTCGGCGGCCTCGCCCGGCGGCTGCCCTGGACCGCCGGCTACTTCCTGCTCGGCGCGCTCGCGATCTCTGCGCTGCCGCCCTTCAACGGGTTCGTCTCCGAGCTGCTCGTGTACGCCGGGCTCCTGAACCCGGCGGTGCCGGCCGGGATCCCGCGGGTGCTCCTCGTGGCCGGCGCGGCCGCGCTGGCGTTCGTGGGGGGCGTGTCGGCGCTCGCGATGACGCGCGCGTTCGGCGTCACCTTCCTCGGCGCCCCCCGCGACGCGAAGATCCACTGCGAGGGAGAGGTGTCGCGCTGGATGCGGGGCGCCATGGCCGTGCACGCGGCCGGCGTGGTCCTCGTCGGCCTCGTGCCGGGCGTCGGGCTCGCGGTCGTGGACCGGCCGGTGCGGCTCTTCCGTGCCCGGGCCGGCGCGATGGCGCTCGGCGACCTCGAGCCCGTCCGGGCGCTCGCGCCGGTCGCGTGGATCGCCGCGCTCGTCGTCGGCGTGCTCGGGGCGCTGCTCCTCGTCCGCCGCTGGCTCGCCCGCGGCGCGCCGGCGCCCCGCCACGTGACCTGGGGCTGCGGATACGGCGCCCCGACGCCGCGGATGCAGTACACGGGAACGTCCTTCGCCTCGCAGTTCGCCGCCCTGTTCTACGCGGTGCTCCCGCACCACCGGCGCGCGAAGCTGCCCGAGGGCCCGTTCCCGGAGAAGGTCGGCCACCTCAACACGCACTGCGTGGACGCCGTGGAGAAGCGGATGTTCGAGGTGATGGGCGAGGGGGACCGGTTCGTCACCCGGCTCGCCGCGCGGATCCCCGCGGACCTCGGCGTGTCGCTCGGCGCGGGGCTCGTCGTGCTCGCGGTGATGGTGGGGCTGGTCCTCGCCGGGACGGGAGGCCTGCCATGACGGCGCTCCTCGTCGTCCTCCACGCCGCAGCGCTCGTCGGGCTGCCGTTCCTGCTCGTCGGCATCGTGAACCGCACGAAGGCGCTCTGGGCGGGGCGGAAGGGGCCGCGCCTCCTGCAGGCGTTCTCGGACTTCCGGCGGCTCCTCGGGAAGCGCCCCGTCTACTCCGAGGTCACCACCGAGATCTTCCGCCTCGGCCCGCTCGTGGTCCTGGCGAGCACGCTCGTCTCGGCGCTGATGATGCCGGTGCTGGGGGGCTTCGCCCCGATCTCCTTCCCGTACGACTTCGTGGCCGTCGCCTACCTGTGGGGCCTCGGGCGCGTCTTCACGATCCTCGCCGCGCTCGACACCGGTAGCTCGTTCGAGGGGATGGGCGCGAGCCGCGAGGCGACCTACGCGGCGCTCGTCGAGCCCGCGCTCTTCCTCGCGCTCGGGACGCTCGCGGCCGCGACGGGCCACGGGACCTTCGCCGAGCTGGTGGGTCTCGGCGTCCGCGGGCCCGCGCAGGCGGTCGTGACGGCCGGCTGCGCCGTCGCCTTCTTCATCGTGCTGCAGGTCGAGGCGGCGCGGGTCCCGGTGGACGATCCGACCACGCACCTCGAGCTCACGATGATCCACGAGGTGATGGTCCTCGATCACTCGGGGCCGGACCTCGCCGCGATCCAGTACGCGGCGGCGCTCAAGATGATGCTCTGCGCGTCCGTCATCGCCTCGCTGCTGAACCCGCTCCGGCCCGCGGACGGCGTGCTCCTCGTCGCGGCCGTGAACCTCGCCCTCACGGCGTTGGTCGCGGTGGGGGTCGGGTTCGTCGAGTCGCTCGTCGCGCGGCTGCGGCTCCGCACCGTCCCCGCGTACGTGCTCGTCGCCACCGTGTCGGCGCTCGTCGCGCTGCTCACGACGGCGTGGTGGCAGGGGAGCCCGGGATGACGTACCTCCTCGTCGCGTTCCTCGCGGTCGCCGTCGCGCCGCTCCTCGTCGCGACCTGGCGGACGAGCCTCGTCGGGCTCGCGCTCCAGGGGCTGCTGCTCACCGCGATCTTCCTCCAGCGCGGCTGGCCGACGACGGCGTCGGGCGCGGTCCTCCTCGTGGACCTGCTCCTGCTGCGGACCGTGTTCGTGCCGCGTCACCTCTACCGCATCCTCCGGCGGCAGAACGTGCCGCGGCGGAACGACGTGATCCCGGCGAACATGATCTCGTGGACCGTCGCCGCGGCCCTCGTGTACGCCGGCTTCCGGTTCTCCGAGCGCGTGGTGCCCGGGGGCGGGGAGGAGGCGATGCACGTGGCGGTCGTCGCCGCGGCGCTGCTCCTCGCGTTCCTGGTGCTCGCCACCCAGCGCCGGACCTTCGGCCTCGTGGTCGGCGTGCTCCGCCTCGAGAACGCCATCGCGCTGTTCGAGCTGGGCGCCGCCGAGACGCTGCCGCTGCCCGTCCAGCTCGGGGTGACCGGCGTCCTCCTCCTGACCGTTCTCACCTTCGGGTCGTTCGTCACCCGGATGCGCGCGGAGCCGGCCGACGTCGCCGGCGCCGCGCCGAGGCAGGCTCCATGATCCGACTGCTCGCCGGGCTCGTCCCGGCCGTCGGCGCGCCGGTCGCGGGGATGAAGCTCCTCCGCCCGCGCGCCGTCCAGCTCCTCGCCGTCGTCGCCGCCCTGGACGCCGCGCTGGCGCTCGCCGTGGCGTTCGGCACGCCGGCGGGCTCGGTGGTCCGGGTGGTCGACGGCTTCTTCGTCGTCGACGCCACCTCGCGCCTGTTCCTCCTCGTGGTGAACTTCGTCTTCCTCGGGGTCGCGGCCTACGTCTGGACGCGCGTCCGGGACACCCCCGAGCTGCAGGAGCGCATCGAGCGGCTCGTCACGTTCTCGCTCGGGTTCATCGCCGCGGCGAACCTCGCGATCCTCTCGAACCACCTCGTCGCGATGTGGGTGCTCGTCGAGCTCACCACGCTCGCCGCGGTCCCCCTCGTGCAGCACCGCGGGACGGCGGCGCGGCTCCGCGCGTCGTGGAAGTACTTCCTGTTCTCGTCGGTGGGCCTCGCCCTGACGCTGCTCGGGTTCGCCTGTCTCGCGCGCGGGATGGAGGCCTCAGGCGCGCGGGAGGCGACGTTCTTCCTCGACGGCCTCGCCGAGGCCGCGCGCCAGCCGACGGACGTCTGGCGCCGCCTCGGGCTCGTCCTCGTCCTCCTCGGGCTCGGGACGAAGCTCGGGCTCGCGCCGATGTACGTGTGGCTCCCGGACACGTACCAGCAGTCGCCGCCCGCGGTGACGGTGCTCCTCGCGGCGGTGCAGTTCAACGTCGCGCTCGTCGCCGTGTTCCGGGTCGTCCAGATCTACCACCGGACGGACCAGGACGTGATCAGCGCCGAGCTCGTCACGCTCGGCCTCGCCACGATGGCGGTGTCCGCGTTCGGCATCATCGCCACGCGCAACTACATCCGGCTCATCGCGCTCGCCTCGCTGAACCACGGCGGGGTCATCGCCATCGGCCTCGGGATCGGCGGGGTCGCCGCCTACGGCGTCGTCCTCTACGCGGTGAGCAACGCCTTCATCAAGGCGATCCTGTTCCTCACCGCGGGGAAGATCGAGGCGCACTACCGGACCGAGGACGTCCGGGAGGTGTCGGGGCTCCTCAAGGACATGCCCTACAGCGGCCTCTTCTTCATGGTCGGCACGTTCGCCCTGCTCGGCTTCCCGCCGTTCGGGAGCTTCCTCGGCGAGCTCATCGTGATGAGCGGGCTCATCGGCCGCGGCTACTACGGCGTGTTCGCCGCGTTCTGCACCATCCTCACCGCCACGTTCATCGCGACCGGCCGCTCGGTGTTCCCGATGATCTGGGGCGAGCCGCGGAAGCGGGTCGACTGGGCGAGCCAGCCGCTCGCCACGATCCTCCCGAAGCTCGTGTTCCTCGCGTGCCTCCTCGCGATGGGGCTGTACCTGCCCGCGCCGGTGAACGCGCTCTTCCGGCAGGTCGCCGCCGGGCTGGGGGCCCAATGACGACCCTCCTCGTCCCGGTGAAGGACCTCGGCGCCGAGCCGAGGGAGTTCTTCGCCAGCCTCCACGCGCGCCTCGAGGGCGGCGCGCGGGCGGTCACGTTCTACGGCCAGCCGTCGGAGGACCCCGCGCGCCTCGAGCTCACCGCCGTGCTCGAGGAGAAGGGCCGCCGCCTGTCGGCCACGCGCACCGCCATCCCGCGGGAGAAGGGCTTCCACGCGCTCACCCGCGACTTCCCCGCGCTGCACGTCTTCGAGCGAGAGATCTTCGAGCAGCACGGGGTGAAGCCGCACGACCACCCATGGCTGAAGCCGGTGCGCTTCCCCGGCGCGGGGGCCGAGCGCATCGCCGAGTACCCCTTCTATTCCATCGAGGGCGCGCAGGTGCACGAGGTGGCGGTCGGCCCGATCCACGCCGGGGTCATCGAGCCGGGCCACTTCCGCTTCATGTGCCTCGGCGAGACCGTCCACCACCTCGAGATCCACCTCGGGTACCAGCACCGCGGCGTCGAGCGCCTGCTCCTCGCGCGCGATCCCAGGGTGCTCGCCCCGCTCGTCGAGACCATCGCGGGCGACGCGAGCGTCGCGCACGCGTGGGCGTACGCCGACGCGCTCGAGGCCCTCGCGGGACTGCGGGCCGGTCCCGACGTCGAGGCGTCGCGCGCCCTCGGCCTGGAGCTCGAGCGGATCGCGATGCACCTCGCGGGCCTCGCGGGCCTCGCGACGGACATCGCGTTCCTGCAGGGCGCGGCGACCTACGGCCGGCTGCGGACCACGGCGATCAACGCCTCGATGCTCGTGTGCGGCAGCCGGTTCGGGCGCGGCTGGGTCCGCCCCGCCGCGCTCCGCGCCCCGGTCGACGCGGCCAAGCACGCGGCGCTCCGGAGCGCGCTCGAGCTCCTCGCGCGCGACCTCGCCATCGTGAACGCGCACTTCCAGAGCGCGTCGACCGTGCTGCACCGCCTCCGCGGCGTGGGGACGGTCACCCGCGAGCAGGCGCTCGAGGTCGGCCTCGTGGGGATGGCCGCGCGGGCGAGCGGAGTCGTCCGCGACAACCGCGCCAGCCTCCCCGGCGAGCCGTACACGAGCCGCCCCATCGCGCCGGTGGTGGAGCAGACCGGCGACTGCTGGGCGCGGGCGCGGGTCCGCATCCGGGAGCTCGACGCGTCGATCGCGTGGCTCGGAGCGCTCCTCGACGCCCACCCGGCGCTGGAGCGCGCCGCGGATCCGGTCGGCGCGCTCGCGCCGGACACGCTCGCGATCTCCGTTTGCGAGGGCTGGCGCGGCGAGGTCGTGCACGCGCTCGAGACCGACGGCGCGAGCCGGCTCCGGGCGTACCGGGTGCAGGATCCCTCGCTCCGGAACTGGATGGGGCTCGCGCTCGCGGTGCGCGAGAACGACATCTCGGACTTCCCCATCTGCAACAAGAGCTTCGACCTGTCGTATTGCGGAAACGATCTCTAGAGAGGCGAGCGGGAATGCTGAGCGCACTTCGAGTCCGGATCTCGCAGGGGAGGCAGTACATCCCCGACGTGCGCCGCGTGACGCTGAAGGGCTTCCGCGGGCTGCCGGTCCTCGGCGCGGAGGCCTGCGCCGACGGGTGCCGCGCCTGCCTCGACGTCTGCCCCGCCGCGGCGCTGTCGGTCGCGCCGCTCCGGCTCGACCTCGGGCGTTGCCTGCTCTGCGGCGAGTGCGGCGTCGCGTGCCCCCAGGAGAAGATCGCGTTCACCGTCGAGCACCGGATCGCGGCGAGCGCGCGCGACGCGATCGTCCTCGGCGAGGGCCCCGCGGCGCCGCCCGCCGTCGCCGTGTCCGAGGCGCTCGCCCGCGCCTTCGGCCGCTCGCTGAAGCTCCGGCAGGTCTCCGCCGGCGGCTGCAACGGCTGCGAGCTCGAGCTGAACGCGCTCTCGAACGTGAACTTCGACCTGGGGCGCTACGGGATCGAGTTCGTCGCCTCGCCGCGCCACGCCGACGGCCTCGTCCTCTCCGGGCCGGTGACGGCCAACATGGCCCAGGCGCTCGAGCTCGCCTGGGACGGCATGCCCGACCCGAAGTTCGTGATCGCCTGCGGCGCTTGCGCGATCTCCGGCGGGCCCTACGCCGACTCGGCCGTCCTCGACCGCTGCTTCCTGGGCCGCTTCGCGCCGAGCCTCTACGTCCCGGGTTGCCCGCCGCACCCGCTCACCTTCGTGAACGGGATCCTCGACCTGCTCGGCATCGACGTCCCGGCGGCGCCGCGCCGCTGACGGACGGCGGTCCGCCGGGCCCGTAGCGCCCCGGCGGACCGCGTCCTCCCCCTCGACCCGCTAGACCGTCCGGCGTCGCGGGCCCATCACCATGCCCGCGATGACGAGCAGGACGATGGCGCCGATGAGGCTCCCGATGAAGCCCGTGGGCTGGAAGCCCGTGACCGAGCTCCCCGAGATCGCCGACGCCACGAGCCCGCCGACGAGCGACCCGGCGATCCCGAGCAGCGTCGTCATCACGAACCCCATGCCCTGCTTGCCCGGCACCACCGCGCGCGCGATGAGCCCGATGATGAAGCCGAAGATGATCCACGCCAGGATTCCCATGCCTTCGCCCTCCCGACGAGCAAGGTAGGCCTCCGCGGGCGTACGTGCTCGCCCGTCCGCGGCACGCGCGCCTAGGCGGGCGGACGCCCATCCGGTAAAACCAGGAGCGGAATGGGCAGCGCGCCTCCAGCGTTCCGCGTCCTCCTCGTCGACGACGAGCCGGTGATCCGGGCGCTCGTCCCCGCGATGCTCGAGGGCGACGGGGTCGAGGTCCGCTGCTGCGCGACGGGCGCGGCGGCGGTGGCCGAGGCGCGGAGCTGCCGGCCCGATCTCGTCCTGCTCGACGTCGTGCTCCCCGGGCTCGACGGGCTCTCGGTCTGCCGCATGCTCAAGGCGGACCCCGCCCTCGGCCGCGTGCCCGTCCACATGCTGACCTCCCGCTCGCGCCCGGCCGATCACGCCGCGGCGCAGCGGGCCGGCGCCGACGGCTACATCGAGAAGCCGTTCAAGGGGCAGGTGCTCCAGGCGCTCGTCGCCGCGCTGCGCGGACGATGATCGCTCGCTCGTACGCGCGGTGAGCCCCCGGGCGGGTTGGCCCTTCCTTGACGTTTCATCCCCCCCCGGGTAGCGTCGGAACCCGGCACGACGAAAGGAGTTCTCCTCCGTGCGGCTCCCGAAGCGCCTCCTCGCCGTCCCCGCGTTCGCGCTCCTCGCCGGGTGCGGCCCCATCCAGTCCACGAGCGCGCTCATCGACGCCGACGTGGAGCTCGAGGCCGCTCGCGCCGCCGGCGCCCAGACCACCGCGGTGTACGAGTACACGGCCGCCGAGGTCTTCCTGCACAAGGCGCGCGAGACGCAGGGCCGCTCCCAGTACGAGGCGAGCGGCCGGTTCGCGCAGAAGGCGGCCGAGCTCGCGAAGAGCGCCCGCCAGAAGGCGCTCGAGAGCTCGAACAAGGCCGAGGAGACCCCGTGATCCGCGCCCGCGCCCTCCGGCTGGCCTCCGTGGCCGGCCTCGCCCTCGCGTGTGCCGCGGGCGGCAAGCTCCGGCAGAACGCGCAGGTCGTCCGCGCCGACGTGGACAAGGCCCGCAAGTCGGGCGCGCTGCGCTGCGCGCCGAGGGAGCTCGCGCTCGCCGAGTCGAACGTGGAGATCGCGGACGAGGAGATCGCCTACGGCCACGGAAGCCGCGCGAAGGAGCACCTCGAGACCGCCGAGCGGAGCGCGAAGCGAGCCCTGGATCTCTCGAAGGCCTGCGGCCCGACGCAGGTGACGATCGCAAAGAAGCCCCCCGAGTACGCGAAGAAGCCGGCGGTCGTCATCGAGAAGACGGACCGGGACGGCGACGGCGTGCCCGACCTCGAGGACCGCTGCCCCGACGTGCCCGGCAAGCCGGAGTTCCAGGGCTGCCCGGACACGGATGGCGACGGCATCCCGGACTCGGAGGACGCCTGCCCGAAGGACCCGGGGCCGAAGGAGACGCAGGGCTGCCCGGTCGTGAAGGACACCGACGGCGACGGCATCCCCGACGACATCGACCGCTGCCCCCTCGACCCCGAGGACAAGGACGGCTTCCAGGACGAGGACGGCTGTCCCGATCCCGACAACGACGGCGACGGCATCGTCGACAAGCTCGACGCGTGCCCGAACGAGCCCGGGCCGCTCGAGAACAAGGGCTGCCCGGTGCTGGACCGCGACGGCGACGGCGTGCCGGACGCCGCTGACCGGTGCCCCGACGTGAAGGGCCTGAAGGAGCTCGCCGGCTGCCCGGACTCCGACGCCGACGGCATCGCGGATCCCGACGACAAGTGCCCGCTGAACGCGGGGCCGAAGGAGAACGGCGGCTGCCCGGACGTCGACCGCGACGGCGACGGCATCCCGGATCGCCTCGACAAATGCCCGGACCAGATCGGCCCGGCGCCCGACGGCTGCCCGAAGAAGTACACGCTCGTCGAGGTGAAGAAGGAGCGGATCGAGATCAAGCAGCAGATCCACTTCGCCTACGCGAAGGCGACGGTGCTGCCCGACTCGTTCGCGCTCCTGAACCAGGTCGTCCAGGTGCTGAGCGACTTCCCGAAGATGAAGGTGTCGATCGAGGGCCACACCGACTCGACCGGGCCCGAGGCGAACAACATGCGCCTCAGCCAGAAGCGCGCCGACGGCGTCCGCGACTACCTCGTCGGGAAGGGCGTGTCGCCGGAGCGGCTCGAGACGGTCGGCTTCGGGCCGACGAAGCCCATCGCGTCGAACAAGACGGAGAAGGGGCGCGCGCAGAACCGGCGGACGGAGTTCCGGATCGTGACGATGGAGTAGGGTTCCCGTTCGTGGTGAGCCTGTCGAACCACGAACGGGCGCCGCGGGCCCTTCGAGAGGCTCAGGGCGATCGGAGACGCTCCACCCTCACGCCTCGTCGGGCTCCGGGAGCGTACCCTCGGCCTTCATCAGCTCCCGCATGACGACGGTCGCGTACGAGCCCTTCGGCAGCTCGAAGCGCGCGCGGTAGCCCTCGCCGTCCTCCAGCGGCTCGAGGGCGACCTCGACGCGCAGCCGCGCCGCGCGCCGCGTGCCCTCCGCCTCCCCGCCGCCGCGGGCGAAGTCGGCGAGCGCGATGCCCTCCTCGGCGAGGAGCCGCTCCTCCCGCGCGAGCGCCTCGCCGGCTGCGGCGCGGAGCTTGTGCCCGAACATCGGGCCCGCGGGCGAGACCTCGAACCGCACCACGCGCGCCGTGTCGGTGGCCGGGTCCTCGCAGGTGAAGAGGCCGCCCGTGTCGAGCTTCTTCAGCACGTCGCCGGCGAGCGCGGTCCCGAAGAGGCCGTCGTGGAGCCGCGCCACGAGCCAGCGGTTGAACAGCTCGGCCTGGTACGCGGAGATGGAGAGCCGCTTCAGGAAGCGGTCCCGGACGGCGCGGCCGGTCTCCGCGGTGCGCTCGCCGCGGAGGAGCGCGCGGCCGACGGCGGCGTTCCGGCCCTCCGCGCCGAAGCGCTGCGGGCCGAAGAAGTTGGGGAGGCCGCGCGCCGCGAGCGCCTCGGCGCAGGCGCGTGCGCGGGCGAGGTCGCCGCCGCGCACCGCGAGGACGAAGCGGTTCGACCGGACGTGCCCGGGGCGGAGCTTGTTCGCGTGCCGGGAGAGCTCGAGGACGGAGATCCCCGGGGCGGCGAGCGCGGCGGGGTCGGGCTCCTTCGCGAGGGGGAAGGACAGCCACTGCGTCGTGACCGCCTCCTTGTCCTTCAGCCCCGCGTAGCCGGCGTCGCGCTCCGGGACGCCGAGGACGCCGGCGAGGTGGCGCAGCACGTCCCGCGTGGTGCGCCCGCGCTTCTCCACGCGGACGTACAGGTGCGGACCGGCGCCGGAGGGCAGGTACGCGGGCACCTCGTCGACGCGGAAGTCCTCCGGCGAGGCGCGCAGCGCGCCGCCCGAGCCGGGGAGGTCGAGGGTGACGAAGGGGAGCGCCGCCGTCATCGGGCGCCCTCGACGAGCCCCTCGAGCGCCACGAGCCTCGCCTTCACCGCCAGGCCGAGCGCCTCGTCCGCGTCGCGGCCGATCCGCTCGCCGGCGAGGAACAGGTAGAAGAACAGCAGCTCGCGGAGCGCCTCGAACAGGAGCCGGGCGGGATCGGCGGACGGCTCGAGGCGGGCGAGGACCGCGCCCTTGATCGCGGCCACGTTCGCGAGGACGGTGGTCTCGTCGACGGCGCCGTCGTTCCCGTGGGCGGCGCGGGACCAGACCGGCGAGAGCGCGTGCTGACCGTCGGCGAGGAACGCGCGGACCGCCGCGAGGAAGGCCGGGCGCCCGGGCTCCGGGATCGCCGCCGCGGCGAGGCGCAGGACGGCGTTCATCCCCGACGCGATGGCGGCGAGGCGCGCGCCGGGATCCGCCGCGGCGGCGGGTGCCGCGACCGCCTCGACGTGGCCGGCCTCCGCGAGGTGGTACAGGATCTTCGTCGCGTCGAACTCGGAGAGGTGGGCGGCGGTCGCGACCTCGGCCACGGTGCGGCGGCCGTCCACGAGCGCGAGGAGGGACTGCTCGGCGGGCTTCAGCGTCGCCGCGCGCTTCGGCTCCCGGCGCCGCAGGTACGCCTGGGCGGAGGGGATCCGCGCGCGGAACAGGCTCATCTCGTCGATGCGGCGGATCCCGTCCATGAGGAGGGACTGCGTCGAGACGGCGAGCGGGGTGCCGGGCCGGTCGGTCACGTCCTCGTCGATCATGTGGAACGTGCCGTCGGCGGCGAGGAGGATGGCGTGGAACACCGCCGTCACCTGCTCGTGGAGGCACTTCCAGAGGTCGTTCGCGGACAGGATCCCCTTGTCCACGAGGGCGCGTCCGAGCGGCGCGCCCGCGCCCGCGCACTGCGCGACCTGGGCGTCCGTGACGAAGCCGAGCCGGACCGCCACCTCGCCGACCCGCTCGCCCGGACCGGTGGACCGGGCGTTCCGGACCTCGCCGTCCTTGAACGCGATGGCCCGCTCGGCGCCCGCGGACGCGACCGTGAGCACCCCCGAGAGGCGCGACTGGTGGACGAACGCGATGAAGTCCGCGATGGGGAACCCGGCGAGATCGCCGGCGAGGAAGCACCGCGGCCTCGGCGCGACGCCGCCGACCGCCGGGGTCCGGCGCGCGACGACGAGGTCGGGTGCGGACGGGAGGAGCGCGAACCGCCCGGCGCGATCCGCGAGCGCGCGGCGGACCTCGTCCGACTGCGGGACGAGCCGGCCGTGCGCGTCGATGTCGAGGACGAGGGCCATCGCCCGTTCAGTCCCGGTCCCACCCGTGGTTCTTCTGCCATTCCTCCTCGTCCGCGAGCGAGCGCTCGAGCGACTCCGGCGCGAAGTCGAGGGAGTGGCGCCGCCCGTCGAGGTAGAGCGTCGGCGTCCCGTGGAGCCCGGCCGCGCGCGCCTCCGCCTGCGAGCCGCGGACCTTGGCGAGGTACTTCCGGGTGGCGAGCGCGTCGCGGAGGTCGGACTCGTCGCCGCCCGCCTGGCGCGCGGTCTCGGCGAGGCCGTCGAGGGAGTGGTCGGGCGTCGTGAAGAGCGCGTCGTGCATCGTCCAGAAGATGCCCTTCTCCCGCGCCCACTCGCCGGCCTGCGCTGCCTCGAGCGCGCCCGGGTGGCTCTCGATGGGGAACGGCTTGTAGAAGAGCTTCACCCGGTCGGCGCGCTCCTTCACGAACGCCTCCAGCGTCGGGCGGAGCGCCTGGCAGAACGGGCAGGTGAAGTCGGAGAACTCGATGATCGTGATCGGCGCGGCGGCGTCGCCGAGGGGCGGGCCGAAGTCGGTGGGGTCGAGGCGCGCACGACGGTCGAACGACGCGTAGTACTCGCCGAGCACCTTCCGGACGTCGGCGACGCGCCCCCCGGCCGCGGCGATCCGGACCGCGAGGCCCGCCTGCCTCGGGGCGTGCTTGCAGGACGCGTGGGTCCGCAGGCACTGCGAGACGGTGTGGGGGCAGCCGCAGTGGCAGAACTCGGACCGCGCGTACTCGGCCACGACGGCCTTCTGGTCGTCGGACAGCCCCTCGAGCGACACGCCCGGGACGACCTCCTCCGGCGTCGCGTTCGCGGCGAGCGGGGCCACGCCCGCCGGGGCGGTGGCCTGGCCGCCCGGCGCCGGGCCGGACGACGCGGAGCGGCAGGCGAGGGCGCTCACGGCCAGGGCGGCGAGGACGGTCTTCTTGGTGGCGTTCATGGAGGGGTCCCGGGGTGCGGCTCGTTCGGAATGCCGGCCGAGCACGAGGAGGCGATCGCGGTAGGGCCGAGCGGGCGGATTCTAGTACGAGACGGCGGGACGGCCCCGCCTTTGATGGTGGCGGGGGCAGCGCGGACTCCTTACAAGGGGGCGGGCGTGGAGCACTTCGACACACCGCTGGAGCGAGGCGCCGTCCGCAAGGAGCCGGGCGGGAAGCTGCGCATCGCCCTCGTCTACCCGAACACCTACCGCCTCGGGATGGCGAACCTCGGCCTCCACGCGGTCTACCGGCTGCTCAACGCCGACCCTCGCACCGCCTGCGAGCGGGTGTTCCTCCCGGAGGACGGCGGCGTGCCGCGCTCCGTGGAGTCGGACCTCCCGCTGGGCGGCTTCGACGTGATCGCGTTCTCGCTGTCGTTCGAGGAGGACGCGGGGCACGTCCTCGAGCTCCTCGACGGCGCCGGGCTGCCGCTCCGCGCCGCCGCGCGCGACGGCCGCCACCCGCTCGTCGTCGGCGGCGGCATCGCGGTCCAGATCAACCCGGAGCCGCTCGCGCCCTTCTTCGACGCGTTCCTCGTCGGGGAGGGCGAGGTGCTCGTCGCACCGTTCCTCGCGCTGCTCCACGCCGCCGTCGCGGAGTCCACCCCGCGAGACGCGCTCCTCCGCGCCATCGCCGGCCTGCCCGGCGGCTACGTCCCGGCGCTCTACGACGTCGCCTACTCCGACTCGCACGCGCCGGAGGGCGCGTGGGTGACGCGCTTCGTCCCCCGGGAGGGCGCGCCGGAGCGCGTCCGCCGCCTGTACGTCGAGGACCTGCGGCAGGTCCCGACCTCGCGGGTGGTGGACTCCCCCGACGCCCAGTTCGGCGATCTCTTCCTCACCGAGGTCGCCCGCGGCTGCCTCTGGGGCTGCCGGTTCTGCGCGGCCGGGTTCGTGCAGCGCCCGTACCGCGAGGTGGACCTCGAGGTCCTCCGCGGCGAGGTGAAGGCCGGGATCGAGAAGGGGCTGCGCATCGGGCTCGTCGGGCCGGACACGAGCGACTACACGGGGCTCGACCCGCTCACCTGCTTCATCGGCGAGAAGGGCGGCACCTTCAGCCCGTCGTCGCTCCGGGTGGACGCGATCACCGAGGCGCTGTCGAAACGGATGGCGGACGGCGGGGAGCGCTCGATCACCATCGCGCCCGAGGCGGGCACCGAGCGGATGCGCCGGGTCATCAACAAGGACTTCACCGACGATCAGATCGTGAAGGCCGCCGAGAACGCGCTCTCCCAGGGCATGCAGCACGTGAAGCTGTACTTCATGTGCGGGCTCCCCACCGAGACCGACGACGACCTGCTGGGGATGGTCCGCATCGCCGTCCGGATCCGCGAGGAGGTGATGCTCCCGTGGGCCCGGAAGCGCGGGCGGATGGGGCGCATCTCGCTGTCGGTGAATCCGTTCGTCCCGAAGCCGTGGACGCCCTTCCAGTGGGTGCCGATGCAGGACCGGAGCTGCCTCGAGGCGAAGCGGAAGCTCCTCGAGCGCGAGCTCAGGCCGAAGGGCATCGACGTCGACTTCTTCAGCCCGCGCGAGGCCTACGTCCAGACGCTCCTCTCCCGCGGGGACCGGCGCTGCGCCGACCTCCTGGAGCTCGCGCACCGGGAGACGGGCGGCGACCTGCGCAAGGCGCTCCAGCGCTGGGACGAGGACCCGGACTTCTTCGTCCTGCGCGAGGCGGGGGAGGGCGAGGCGCTGCCCTGGGACTTCATCGACCAGGGGCTCACGAAGCGGTTCCTCGCCCGCGAGTGGCGGCGCGGCGTCGGCGCGCGGATCACGCCGAAGTGCGCGGTCGACACCTGCCGCGCCTGCGGGCTCGCCTGCGCGGATCACCCGGAGCTCCAGCCCGCCGTGGTACGACTCGGCGCGTGACGGTCGAGGAGGCGATGGACGAGGCGCTCGCGCTGGCCCGGTCGGCGGCGGCGCAGGGCGAGGTGCCGGTGGGCGCGGTGGCGCTGTTCGAGGGCCGCGTCGTCGGCCGCGGCGCCAACGCCCGCGAGTCCGCGCGCGATCCCACCGCGCACGCCGAGCTGCTCGCCATCCAGGAGGCGGCGCGGGCGCTCGGCCGCTGGCGCCTCACCGGCGTCACCGTCGTCGTCACCCTCGAGCCGTGCGCGATGTGCGCCGGCGCGATGGTGCTCGCGCGGATCGACCGGCTCGTCTTCGCGGCCTCCGATCCCAAGGCCGGGTGCGTCGGCTCCCTCCAGGACCTCTCGGCCGACCCCCGCCTGAACCACCGCTTCGAGGTCGAGCGCGGGGTCAAGGCCGCCGAGGCGAGCGACCTGCTCCGCGCCTTCTTCCGGGCGCGGCGCTCGGGGGCCGGAAACGAATCCGACCCCTGACCTTCCCCCTTGGCACGCGGGGGGAGATCGGTTAAACCCGCCGGCGGAGAGCTGGCCGAGCTGGTCGAAGGCGCCTGACTCGAAATCAGGTGTACCGGCAACGGTACCGGGGGTTCGAATCCCTCGCTCTCCGCTTATCAATTCGGGAGAGGTGACCGAGCGGCTGAAGGTGCACGACTGGAAATCGTGTGTACCGGGAACGGTACCGTGGGTTCAAATCCCACCCTCTCCGCCAGCATGCCGTCCCGCGCACCGTTAGATAGGTGAGGGACCGAGCCGGTGGATCTGCCGGGTGAGCCGGCCCAGAATCCTCGGGCGACGTGGGGGCCTTCGAACCCCGCCAGGCCCGGAAGGGAGCAACGGTAGATGGTCCTCCGTGCGCCCGGGGATTGTGGGCCGGCTCGTTTGTTTGGTACCTGACCCCGCGCGTCCGATCGCGAGCGCAGGCGAGCGCCGCCCCCACTTCCGATGACCTACCTCGTCCTCGCCCGCAAGTACCGACCGCAGCGCTTCGGCGAGATGTCCGGCCAGGAGCACGTGGTCCGGACGCTCTCGAACGCGCTCAAGACCGGCCAGCTCGCGCACGCCTTCCTGTTCACCGGGCCGCGCGGCGTCGGCAAGACCACGACCGCCCGCCTGGTCGCGAAGGCGCTCAACTGCGAGAAGGGGCCCACCGCGGAGCCGTGCGGAGTCTGCACGCCGTGTGTCGAGATCGCGGAGGGGCGCGCCGTCGACGTGGTGGAGATCGACGCCGCTTCGAACAACGGCGTCGACAACGTGCGCGACATCGTCGAGGCGGTGAAGTACCGGCCCGCCCGCGACCGCTTCAAGGTCTTCGTCGTGGACGAGGTCCACATGCTCTCCCAGGGCGCGTTCAACGCGCTCCTGAAGACGCTCGAGGAGCCGCCGGAGCACGTGAAGTTCGTGCTCGCCACGACCGACGTCCACAAGGTCCCGGAGACGATCCTCTCGCGGTGCCAGCGCTTCGACTTCCGCCGCCTCACGCTCCAGCAGATCGCGGACCAGCTCGGCAAGGTCGCGGCGGAGGAGGGGATGACGGTCTCGCCCGCCGCCCTCGCGCTCGTCGCGCGCCAGGCGGAGGGCGGGATGCGCGACGCGCTCTCGCTCCTCGACCAGGTGCGCGCGGCGTGCGGCGACGCTCCCGCGGACGACCAGGTCGCCGAGGCGCTCGGGGCGGTGGACGCCGCGGCGATCTCCCGCATCGCCGGCGCGCTCGTCGGGCGCGACGGCGCGGTGGTGCTCGCGGAGATCGAGGCCCTGCACGCGAAGGGGCTCGAGGTGAGGCGGATCGCGGAGGAGCTCGTGCGGCACCTCCGGAACGTCGTGGTCGCGCGGCTCGTCCCGGACGCCCGCCTCGACCTCCCCGACGCGGAGCTCGCCGAGGTGAAGGCGCAGGCGGGCGGCGCCGACCCGGCGCAGCTCACGCGCCTGTTCGATCTCGCGCAGCGCGCGGTGGTCGACGTGAAGCTCTCCGAGCAGCCGCGGTACGCGCTCGAGGTCGCGCTGCTCGAGGCGGTCTTCCTCGCGCCGGGTGCGCAGGTGGCGGAGCTCATGGGCCGTCTGGAGGCGCTCGCTCGCGGTGCGCCGCTGCCGTCCGCGCCCGCGCGGCCGCCGCCCGCCGCGAGCGGCAGCAGCGGGGGCGCGGGTCCGGTCCGGCCCGCGGCGCCCGCACCGGTGCCCCCCGCGCCGTCCGGGAGCGGCTGGCGTGACCTCTCCGGCTTCGGGAGTCCTGCGCCCGCCGCCCCGACCCCGACCCAGGCTCCGAGCGCGACGCCGGCTCCGAGCGCGGCCCCGGCCCCGAGCGCGACCCCGGCCCCGGCCCCGGCCCCCACCGGCTCACCGACCGATCGCTGGCGCGCCGCCGTCGACGAGGTCGAGAAGGCGAGCCCGGCCGCGGGCCCGGCGCTGAAGCAGGCCGCGCTGCTCTCGATGGTCGACGGCGAGGTCACGATCCAGCTCCCTCAGGGCATCTTCTCGGCGACGATCGAGCGGAAGCGGAACGACATCGAGGCGGTGTTCGCGCGCTTCTTCGGCCGGCCGACCCGGATCACCGTGAAGATCGGGGCCGCCGCGCCCGCGACCGGCGCCGCCTCGCCCGAGGCGGCGCCCGCGCCGTCCATCGCCGCCGCCGACGCGGCGGAGCGGCTCGCGCGCACCCGCCGGGTGAAGGACGCGGCGCGGAATCACCCGAACATCAACGACGCCGCGAAGCTCCTCGACGGTCGCATCGACGACATCGAGGAGCTGAAGCCCTAGCCGCGCACGCGGCACCGAGGAGCCCTCATGGACATTCAGTACTTGATGCGCCAGGCCCGGAAGCTCGAGAAGGCGATGGCGGACGCGAAGGAGAAGCTCGCCGAGATCGCCGTCGAGGGCGAGAGCGGTGGCGGGCTCGTGAAGGTCGCCATGAACGGGAAGTGCGAGGTGACGAAGCTCACCATCGACCCGAAGGCGGTCGACCCGAACGACAAGGCGATGCTGGAGGACCTCGTCACTGCGGCCGTGAACGCCGCCGCCGAGAAGGCGCGCGCCGCCGCCGACGAGTCGATGCAGAAGGCGACCGGCGGCATCAAGCTGCCGGGGATCACCGGCTAGCGCATGGCGGTCGCGGACCCCATCGCGCGGCTCGTGAAGGAGCTCGCGAAGCTCCCCGGGATCGGCGAGAAGACGGCGCAGCGGCTCGCCTTCCACATCCTGAAGGCCGGGCCGGGCTACGCGGGCGACCTCGCGAACGCCATCGCCGGCGTGATCCGCGACGTCCGCCTCTGCTCGTCCTGCCAGACGCTCACCGACCAGGATCCGTGCGGGATCTGCCGGGACCCGGAGCGCGACGCGCGGACGATCTGCGTCGTCGAGGGCGTGCCCGACCTGCTCGCGATCGAGCGGACGCACGAGTACCGCGGCCGCTACCACGTGCTGCACGGCGCGCTGTCCCCGCTCGACGGCATCGGCCCGTCCGATCTCAAGATCCGCGAGCTGCTCGTCCGGCTCGAGCAGTCGCCCGCGGACGAGATCGTCGTCGCGACGAACCCCGACGTCGAGGGCGAAGCGACGGCGCTCTACCTCACGAAGCTGCTCAAGCCGCTCGGGCTCAAGGTCACGCGGATCGCCCAGGGAGTTCCCATGGGCGGGGATCTCGAATACGCTGACCAGGTGACGCTGGCGCGAGCGCTCGCCGGCCGCCGAGAGCTATGATCCCCCACGATCGCGCGGTACGGCTCGCCGCGGCGACCGCCCTCTTCCTCGGCGCCGCGTGCGCGACCGGCTCGCGGCGCGGGGTGTCCGGCGCGCTGGCGCCGCCCGGCGATCGCGTCGCCCTCGGGCTCGTGTTCGGCCAGGACCGCGCCGCCGTGGAGCGGGCGCTGGACGTGGACGGCATCGGGCACCGCGTCGCGGACGGCGATCCCGACGTGCTCGTCGCGGACCGCTGCTCCGGCGTACCCGCTCCCGGCCCGTGCCGCCTCCTCTTCGGCGAGGAGGGGCTCTACGCCGGGCAGGTCGAGGTGCCCGCGGCCGAGGAGGGCGCGCTGGTGGACGCGGTGGCGCACGCGCTCGGGCCGCCCGCGCGCCGCGGCGACGGCGCCTCCGTCGACGGCCTGCCCGCGCTCGTCGCGACCTGGGAGCGGCCGGCCTGGTCCGTCGGCGTCTCGCGTCACGCTCCGAAGGACGCTCCCGCGGTCGCGGTGCTGCACGTCCAGTGGGAGCCGGCGGCGCCGCCGGTCGCCGCCGGCGTGCCCCTCGGGCGCCAGCGCGTCGACGTCGAGCACCTCCTCGACCGGCAGGGCGCCACCGTCGTCCAGCGCGACTCCGGGTCGACGACCTACCTCGGCTGCCCCGGCGGCGCGCCGGACGTCGTGTCCTGCGTCGTGACGTTCCGGCGCGGTCGCGCGGCGGAGGTCACCGAGGTCCACCCGACGCCGCCCGAGGATCGCGACGCGATGGCGGCGTGGCGCGAGCTGTCCGACCGGCTGGAGGCCGAGATCGGCCGCACGCCGGCGAGGACCTGCCCCGATGCCGGGCCGGACCGGATCGCCGGGGACTGCACCGCGACCTGGGCGACGGATCGCCTGGTGGTCGTGGTCGGCGCGCACCGCAACGCCGGCGCGCGTCATCGCGGTACGATATCCGTCTACACCGGCTTCACGTACCCGCCGCTCGCCGCGCGTGAAGGCGAACCCGACGTCGAGGCGTCGTCGCCTTGACCGCGCGAGTTGATCCCCCGCGTGAACCCGGGATTGAATGCCGTGCGGTTCCCTGGTATTCGGCCATGACTCGATTCGCGGAGAGCCAGAGCCCATGAATTCCGGCTTGGTGATGTACGAGGAGGAGTTCCGGCTCATCGCCGGGATCTGCGACCGGCTCACGCGCGACGCGAACGCCAAGGTCGTCTTCCTCGTCGACAAGAACGGGCAGCTCATCGCCTCCAGCGGTCAGGCCCAGAACCTGGACACGACCTCGCTCGCCTCGCTCACCGCGGGCAACGTCGCCGCGATGGGCGGCCTGGCGAAGCTCATCGGGGAGAAGGAGTTCCCGAACCAGTTCCACGAGGGCGAGCGGGAGTCGCTCCACATGAGCATCGTGGGCGGCCGGGTGGTGCTCGTCGTCATCTTCGATGCGAAGAGCTCGCTGGGGCTCGTGCGCCTGAGGGTGAAGAAGGCCGGAGAGGAGCTCGCGAAGGTGTTCGAGACGCTCGCCAAGAAGCAGGCAGCGCCGGGCGCCGCGAGCCCGTTCGCCGAGATCACCGACGACGACATCGACAACCTCTTCAGCGAGTGAGCGAGTGATCGATGAGCTTCATCAACTACAGCTCGCGCGAGATCAACTGCAAGATCGTCTATTACGGCCCGGGTCTCTGCGGTAAGACGACGAACCTCCAGTACGTCTACGCGAAGACCAACCCGGACGCGAAGGGGAAGATGATCTCCCTCGCGACCGAGACCGAGCGCACGCTCTTCTTCGACTTCCTCCCGCTGTCGCTCGGCGAGATCCGCGGCTTCAAGACCCGCTTCCACCTCTACACGGTGCCGGGCCAGGTCTTCTACGACGCGTCCCGCAAGCTCATCCTGAAGGGCGTCGACGGGGTGGTCTTCGTCGCCGACTCGCAGATCGAGCGCATGGAGGCGAACCTCGAGTCGGTCGAGAACCTGCGCGTGAACCTCGCGGAGCAGGGCTACGACCTGAACAAGATCCCGTACGTCGTGCAGTACAACAAGCGGGACCTCCCGAACATCGCGACGGTGGAGGAGCTGCACCGGCTCATCAACCCGCGGGCCGTCCCGGAGTTCCAGGCGGTGGCGCCGACCGGGGTCGGCGTGTTCGACACGCTCAAGTCGGTCGCGAAGCTGGTCCTCAACGAGCTGAGGAAGGGGGGCTAGCGGGGGCCTCCGGCGCCGGAGAGAGGAACGGAGCTTCAGCACCCTCTCGGTGCCGTGGTAGGATCAGGCGCTCCCCTGGTCGGCTGGTTCCCGGGGGAATTCCCCTGGAAGCGAGGGTGATCGTGGTGCGCTACCTCAGGCTGGCGGCTCTCAGTCTCATCGTGCTCCCGCGCCTCGCGCTCGCGCAGCCGGCGCAGGCGACGGTCGCGGACGCATCGGCGCCCGCCGCGCCCGCGATGACCGCGGAGGAGCGGAACGATCTCCAGGTCCGCACGCTCGAGGAGCGGGTCTCGGACCTCAAGGAGAAGATCTTCCGCACGAAGGCGCGGCTGATGAACCTGCAGGAGATGGTCATCGGCGGCGACATCACCACCGGCTCGAAGGCGGTGCTCGTGCACCGCAACGAGATGGGCGCCTCCTTCTACCTCGAGTCCGTCGCGTACGCCCTCGACGGCGCGCCCGTCTACACGAAGGTCGACGTGGAGGGCGATCTCGAGAAGCGGGAGGAGTTCGAGATCTTCAACGGGCGCATCGTGCCCGGCAACCACCAGATCTCGGTCCAGCTCGTCTACCGCGGCCACGGCTTCGGCGTGTTCAGCTACCTCGAGGGCTACAAGTTCAAGGTCCAGTCCTCGTACACGTTCAACGCGGAGCCCGGGAAGGTGAACACCATCAAGGTGGTGGGCTTCGAGAAGGGCGGCATCACCGCCGAGCTGAAGGATCGCCCCGCGGTCCGCTACGACGTGGACGTGCAGCGGGAGGACGGCTCGAAGCGCCCGGCGGCGGAAGGCGCGAACCAGTGAAGTTCCGCGGTGCCGGCGTCGCAGCGGCCGCGATCGCGGCCGCCGCGCTCCACCCCTGGCCTGTCCGCGCCGACGCCCTCCCGGACGTCGAGCGGGACGCGGTCCAGGTCGAGGAGCGACTGGCGCTCGTCGAGTCCCGGTCCGCGCGGGAGGACGAGCCGGCGGCGAGCCGCGCCGCGCGCCTGTTCTCCGAGGGCGAGACGCAGTACCTGCTCGGCGACTGGCAGCACGCCGCCACGCTCCTCGCGAGCGCGGTGGACGAGCCGGCGTTCCGCGCGAGCCGCGACTACCCCGCCGCGCTGTTCGAGCTGGCCGACGCCCTCCGCCGCCAGGGCGCCTGCGGCGCCGCGCGCGCTCCGTACGAGGCGTACCTCGCCCTCGGAACCCCGGACCGCCGGCCCGACGCCCTCACGGGCGCCGTCGAGTGCGCCGTGAAGTCCGGCCGCCCCGAGGCGGTCGAGCCGCTGGTGGCCGAGGCGGAGCGCGCCTTCGCCGGGAACGCGCCGCCGGAGGTCCGCTACCTCGCCGCGAAGGCGCTCTACGGCCGCACCGACCTCCCCGCCGCCGTCCGCCTCGAGCGAGCGATGGCCGCGTTCGACGCGGTGCCCGCCCCGTACCGGCAGCAGGCGGCGTACTTCCAGGGCGTGCTGCAGATCGAGCAGCACGACCTCGCCGCGGCGATCCAGCGGTTCGAGCTGTGCGTCGGCGAGAAGGCGATCGACGACCGCCAGCGCGCGGTGGCGGACCTCTGCATGCTCGCGCTCGGGCGCGTCCACGGCGAGCTCGGCCACGCGGCGGAGGCGCTCGGGTGGTACCAGCGCGTGCCGTACGACTCGCCCCAGTTCACCGACGCGATGTACGAGACGGCGTGGGCGTACGTGCGCGCCGGGCAACACGACGCGGCGCTGCGGGTCGCCAGCATGATCGCGGATCTCTCGCCCGAGTCGCCGCTCGCCCCGGAGGCGACGGTGCTCCAGGGCCACCTGCTCCTCAAGCTCGGCCGGTACGCCGAGGCCACCGACGCGTACAGCCGGGTGATCAACAGCTACGCGCCGATCCGCGACGAGCTCGACGCGATCCTCTCCATGCGCGAGGACCCGGTCCGCTACTTCGACGAGCTCATCGGCCGGCAGGGCAAGGCCTTCGACGTCGCGACGGTGCTCCCGCCCGTCGCCGTCCGGTGGGCGTCCACGCAGCGCCAGGTCTCGGACGCGCTCACCCTCGCCGGCGATCTCGACGCGAGCCGCAGGGAGATCGACGAGGCGAACGCCGTCTCCGACCGCATCGACGCGCTCCTCGCGAAGGGCAACGGCCTCGACGCGTTCCCTGCGCTCCGCGAGACCTACGCGACCGCGCAGGCGATCGAGAACGCGGCCGTGGCGCTCCAGGGCCGGGCGGACGACGCGGCGTACGCGGCGGTCGCCGCCTCGGTCGCGGGCGACGCTCGCGCCGCGCTCGACGCGGTGCACGCGGACCGCGTGGCGCTCGGCCGTCGCCTCTCCGCGCTCCCGCGGTCCGCCGCCGACGTCCGCTCCCGCGCCGAGCGGCTCCGCGGCGCGCTGGACGCGCTGGAGGGCGAGGGCTTCCGGCTCTCGTACCAGCTCGACGACGCGAAGGCGGCGATCACGGGCGCCGAGGCGTGGCTCGAGCAGCACCGGGCGGAGATCGCCGCGGACGCCGAGGCCCGCACGGAGTTCACGGGCGAGCTCCGCAAGCACCGGGCCGTGGTCGAGGGCTACGAGGCGGAGCTCCGGGCCCTTCGCCAGGACGTCGCGCTCGCGCGGGACGCCGCGGCGGGCACGGACGCCCTCGCAGAGGAGGCGACGCTGCGGTCCGCCTACGCGGCCCTCGCGGCGCGCGAGCTCGAGCTGCTCGAGGCGCACCGCGGGGGCGCGGACGCCGGCGCCCTCGCCGCGCTGGATCGCGCCGGGGCGCTCGCGGAGCGGCTCGCCGCCGTGCGCAAGCGCGCCGAGGCCGCGGCCGCGCGCGTGGCGGCCGACGCCACGCGGCACGCCGGGGAGCTGCGCGACCGGATCGCGAAGGAGAAGCTCGCCATCGCCGGACACGCGGAGGCGCTCGCCGCGGTCCAGGGCGACACGAAGGATCTCGTGGGCAAGATCGCCTATCAGTCGTTCTCGCGCGTGCGCGGTCAGTTCTACCGGCTCGTGCTCAAGGCGGACGTCGGCCTCGTGGACGTCGCCTGGGCGCGCAAGCGCGTCCGCCTGGAGAAGATCCAGCAGCTCTCGCAGCAGAAGGGGGAGGAGCTGAAGCAGCTCGAGGACGACTACCGCGACCTCCTGCGGGAGGTGGACTAACCGTGCGCGCGCTCGTCGCCGCCGTGGCCGCGCTCGCGCCGGCCGCCGCCCTCGCCGTGGCGCCCGCGAGCGGGTACCAGTCCTGCCGCGAGCGGCCCGCCGGGACGCCGGCGCGCGCCGCCCGTGCCGCCGCCGCGCAGGTCGACACGACGCCGCCGGTGACCGCCGAGCAGGCCGAGTCGGAGCTCGCCGCCGCCGTGCGCCGGTTCTCGGAGGAGGCGAAGGGCTACCGGACCGAGGTGCAGCAGATCGTCCAGAAGGAGTTCGACGACAAGCGCCGCTTCCTCGCGGATCACTACGAGCAGGCGATCAAGGATCTCGAGGTCCTCGAGCGGAACGAGCGCGAGGCGGCCATCGTCCGGTTCGAGGAGTTCCTCGCCCGCTACCCGGACGACCCGCAGTTCACGCCGGACGCGATGTTCCGCCTCGCCGAGCTCTACTACGAGAAGGCGAACGACGACTTCAACGTCGCCATCGCGGCGCACCGCGAGGAGGCGCGCCGCGCGATCGCCGAGGGCCGCGATCCCCCCGCCGAGCCGATGAAGAGCTACGCGCCGTCCATCGCGCTCTACCAGCGGCTCATCACCGGGTTCCCCGAGTACCGGTTCACCCACGGCATCTACTACCTCCTCGCGTACTGCCTCGGCGAGATGGGGCAGGGCGAGGAGGCGCAGGCCGCCTACGCGACGCTCATCGAGCGGTTCCCGGACAGCCCGTTCGTGCCGGAGGCCTGGGTCCGGCTCGGCGACTGGCACTTCGACGAGGTGAAGCCCGACTCGCTCCAGCACGCGGCGGAGGCCTTCTCGAAGATCTACGGCTATCCCCAGCACCCGCTGTACGCCCGCGCCGTCTACAAGCTCGGCTGGACGTACTACCGCATGGACGACTTCGAGGACGCCGTCGAGGCGTTCTCGAAGCTGCTCGATCACTACGTCGCCGTCGCCGCGAAGACGGGCGAGAAGCCGACCGGCGACGTCTGGCCCGAGGCGGTGCAGTACACGGCGATCTCGTTCGCCGACGAGCGCTGGGGCGGCGTCCAGAAGGCGAAGGCGTTCTTCGCCGGGCTCGGCGGGCGGACCTACGAGGCGGAGATCTACGCGCGCCTCGGCGACGTCTACTTCGAGGAGACGAAGTGGGCGCTCGCGGTCGAGGCGTACAAGGCGGTGCTCGAGAAGGATCCGCTCTCGCCCGAGGCCCCGAAGGTCCAGGCGAAGATCGTCCTCTGCTGGTCGCGAGACCGGCAGTTCGACAAGGAGGCCGCGGAGCGCGAGGCGCTCGTCGCCGCGTACGGCGAGGGCACGGCCTGGTGGGAGCGGAACAAGGGCGACCCGGACCTCACCGCCGCCGTCCGCGACCTCTCCGAGAAGAGCCTGCTCCGCGCGGCGAGCTTCCACCACGCGCAGGCGCAGCAGTACAAGCAGGAGACGCGCCTCGAGGCCGCCGTCGCGGAGTACCGCGTCGCCGCCCGGGCGTACGGCGATTACCTCGCCCGGTTCCCGCACTCGAAGCAGGCGCACGAGCTCGCGTACAACTGGGCGGACTGCCTCTACAACGCCCTCGAGTTCGAGAAGGCCGCCCGGGTCTACGCGCAGGTGCGCGACGATCCCGCCAGCGACAAGTTCCTCGCCGAGGCGGCGCACTCGGCGGTGATCTCCTGGCAGGGCGAGATCACGCGGCTCCAGCGCGCCGGGCAGCTCGAGGAGCGCCGGATCCTCCTCTCGAAGGACCGCCCGGACGGAGAGGTCCCGAGGCCGGAGCGCATCCCGGCCGTGTACGAGAACCTCGTCCGCGACTCGGACGCCTACCTCGCGTTGCTCCCCGGGAGCGAGAAGGCGCCCGCGGTCGGCTACGAGGCCGGCGTCGTCTTCTACAAGTACGGCGATTTCGAGGAGGCGCGCTGCCGGTTCGAGGAGGTCGTCGCGCGCTGGCCGACGGCGGAGGTCGCGCAGTTCGCCGCCAACTACATCATCGAGAGCTACCTCTCGATGAAGGACTGGGCGGCCGTGGAGCAGGCGTCCGCGCGCCTCCAGTCCGCCGACGTCGCGAAGAACCCGTCGCTCAACGCCACGCTCCAGAAGTTCAAGCTGGGCGGCCGGTTCCAGCGGGCGACGCAGCTCATGGACGCCAAGCAGTACGAGGACGCCGCCGCGCTGTTCCTCGCGCTCGTCGCCGAGGAGCCGAAGCACGAGTTCGCGGACAAGGCCCTCTACAACGCCGCGAGCTGCTACGAGGGCGCGCGCCGGTTCGAGAGCGCCCTCAAGCTCTACGAGCGCATCCACGCGGAGTACCCGTCGTCGGCGCTCGCGGACGAGGCGCTCTTCCGCGTCGGCTGGAACGCCGAGAACACGTACGAGTTCGAGAAGGCCGTCGACCGGTACCTCGTGCTCGTGGACAAGTACGCCGCCTCGAAGCACCGGAAGGACGCGCTCTACAACGCGGCCCGATCCCTCGAGAACCTGCAGCGCTACGAGGAGGCGGCCGCGGCGTTCGCGCGCTACGCGAAGGTGTACCCGGACGCCGAGGACGCCGCGCGCACCCAGTTCCACGCCGCGCTCATGTACGAGAAGACGAGCGACTGGAAGAAGGAGATCCAGGCGCTCCAGGAGTTCGTCCGGCGCTTCGCGCGGAGCCGCGAGCACGAGCTGGTGGTGCAGGCGCACCTCAAGATCGGGCTCGCGCACCGCGAGCTCGGGCAGGCGAAGGAGGCGCGCGCCGCGTACTCCGTCGCCGTCCAGGAGTTCGCGACCCGCGGCCTCAAGCCCGACGTGCACGTCCGGGCCGCCGCCGCCGCCGCCGAGGCGCGCTTCCGGCTCGCCGAGTTCGACTTCGATCGCTACGACAAGATCGCCCTGCCGGCGACGACCAACACCAAGAAGCTGAAGGCGGCGCTCGAGGCCAAGCTCTCGGAGGCGAAGAAGGTCGCCCCGCAGTACGACGAGGTCATGAAGTACCGCCGCCCCGACTGGATCCTGGCGGCGTTCTACCGGAAGGCGTACCTCCTCGAGCGCCTCGCGCAGACCCTGTACGACGCGCCGATCCCGCCCGAGGTGAAGAAGGACGACGAGATGCTCGCCGCCTACCAGGACGCCCTCGCGCAGGCCGCCGCGCCGTACGAGGAGCAGGCGGTCAAGGTGTACGTGGATGCGATCGAGGCGGCCCGGAAGCTCCACGTGAAGAACGAGTGGACGAAGAAGGTCGGTGAGTCGCTCGCGCGGTTCCGGCCGAGCGAGTACCCGATCATCAAGGACGCGAAGGCGCGGATGGTCCTCGAGGACTCCGCGCCCATCGCGTTCGCGGACACGCCGGACGGCTTCACCCACCGTGCGCTGCCGGAGGCGGACGCCGCCCCGGCCGACAAGCGCGGAACGGGCCCGCAGCCCGCGCCGGCCGCGATCGAAGCGCCCGGGGGCGACCCCGGGAAGAACGTCGCCCCGTCGCCCGAGGAGGAGAAGCTCGGGACGGGCGCGAAGTGACCATCGAGGGGAGCACAATGACGAGACCGAACATCCGGATCGCAGCAACCGTCCTCCTCGCCGCGGCGTGCGCGACGGGCGGCGGCGGCGTGAAGTCCGTGAACGAGCGGTTCAAGCAGGCCGACGAGAAGCTCCCGGCCGAGAGCGCGTTCACCGAGGACGCCGAGCGCGCCTACTACAAGGAGGCGCGCACCTACGAGGCCCGCGGCGAGCAGGCGATGACCTCCGGGAACGCGGACCAGGCCCGGGCCGAGCTCCTCGAGGCGGCGAAGCGCTACGCCGACTTCAAGGACCGGTTCGGCGCGTCGGAGTACCAGATCCCGATCGCCTACCACGCGGCGGAGCTGTACCTCTTCGCGCAGCAGTTCCAGAAGTCCGCCGAGGCGGCGGACCGCGCCGCGGCGGATCAGTACGCGAACGCGAAGACCAAGGCGATGGGGAGCCACCTCGCCGCGCAGGCGTGGCTCAACGCGGCGAACCAGGACGTGAAGGCCGGCTCGCTCGAGCCCATCCGGATCGCCTACCAGGACCAGCGGAAGGGCCCGCTCGCCCCGAAGCCGCCGCCGGGCGCCTGGGGCCGCTTCGTCGGCGCGACCGATCGCTACATCGAGAACATGGCGGCCGATCCGGAGCTGCAGAAGCCCGCGAACGAGCGGCGCCTGCTCCCGCCGTCGCGCCTGGCGCTCATCGCCGCCGAGGTGGAGTACGCGTTCGACAACATGGAGGACGCGCGGCGCCGCTTCGCGACGATCATCGACCGGTGGCCGAGCGAGGGTGACATCCTCGAGGACGCGGTGCCGATCTACCTGCAGACGTTCCTCGCCCTCGGCGATCAGGCCGGCTACCAGGCGGCGCTCCAGAAGACGCGCGCGACGGTCGAGGCCGAGGCCCAGAAGGCGAAGGACCCGAAGCAGCAGGAGTCGTTCGCGAAGGTGAAGGAGGCGCTCGCGCGCGCGGAGGCGTCGGCGGGCTTCGGGCAGGCGCAGAAGCTCCTCGAGGAGGGGAAGCCCGCCGAGGCGGCGCAGGCGTTCGAGCAGCTCGCGGCGAACCCCACCGCCGGCGGGGACGCCGCCACGGCGCTCCACAACGCCGCGCTCGCGTGGGACAAGGCGAACGAGCCCGCGAAGGCGACCGCGATCCGCCAGCGCATCCTGAAGGAGTACCCGGACTCGAAGGTGACGCCGAACAACGTGCTCCTCCTCGCGACGGGCGCGTCGAAGAAGGGCGATCACACCGACGCCGCGAAGCTCTACGGCGACTTCCTCCAGAAGTGGCCGGACCACCCGAACCGCTGCGTGGCGCTCCAGAACGTGGCCGCGGAGCTGGACCAGGCGAAGAAGACCGGCGACGCCGCGGAGGGCTACCTCAGATTCGGCACCGACCAGGCCTGCGCGAAGTCGGACCCGAACTTCTCCGCGCGGGCGCTCTACCGCGCCGGCGTCCTCTTCGCCGGGGAGCGGAAGAAGGCGAAGGCGAAGGAGGCGTTCCAGGCCGCGTCGAGCGTGCAGGGCGTCACCGACACCGTCGCGAAGAGCCAGGTCGAGGACGCGAAGAAGCGGCTGAAGGGGCTCTAGCAGATGCCGAGGCGCGCCCGAACGTTCCGCGTGGCCCTCCCGGCGGGCGCCGTCCCGCCGGCGCTGGCCCTCCTGCTCTCCGCGTGCGCCGGCCCGCAGCGGCCGGCGACGGCGGAGCGCGCGGGCGCGCCCGATTCCACTCCCGCCTCGCCGTCGGCCGCCGGGCCGGCGGCGGCGGCGGTCGCTCCCGAGGCGCCCCCCGCCACTCGCGGGCGCGACGCGTTCGCGGAGGGCGTCCGGCTCCAGGCGAGCGGAGATCTCGCCGCCGCCGTCGTCGCGTTCGATCGCGCGGCGGCGACGGCCCCGGAGCTCGTCTGGGCGTCGTTCGACGCCGGCGTGCTCCGCGAGCGCCTCGGGGACGACGACGGGGCACGGGCCGCCTACGATCGCGCGCTCGACGCGAGCCCGGCGTTCGGCCCCGCCGCCCAGAACCTCGCCCGGCTCGAGCTCCGGCGCGGGCGGGGCGAGGAGGCCGAGAAGGATCTCCGCGCCCGGCTCGAGCGCACGCCCGACGCGGTCGGCCCGAGGATCGGCCTCGCCGAGCTCCACCTCGGCGCGGGGCGGCTCGAGCTCGCGGAGGAGGAGTCGCGGCGCGCGCTCAAGGCGGACGAGCGGAACGTCGCGGCGATGGTGAGCCTCGCGACCGTGTACCACCGCAAAAAGCGGCACGAGCTCGCGAAGATGGTCCTCGAGAACGCGCGGCAGGTCGACGGCCGCGATCCCTCGATCTGGAACCGGCTCGGGTTCGTCGAGCTCGCGCTCGGGAACCGCCCGCAGGCGCTCGAGGACTTCCGGACCGCGGCGGCGCTCCGCCCCGACTACCCGGAGGCGCACGCCAACTACGGGGCGATGCTCGCCGACGCGGAGGACTACGCGGCGGCCGTGTCCGAGCTCGAGCTCGCGGCGAGGTACGCGCCGCGCTCGGCGGCGATCTGGCTCGACCTCGGCAACGCCTACCGCGGCCAGAAGGAGTTCGCGAAGGCCGAGGAGGCGTACCGGAAGGCCGGGGACCTCGATCCGGGCGCCGTCGAGGTGTCGTTCGATCTCGCGGTGCTCTACCTCGACGGCGACAAGCCCGGCCTCGCCGCGGCCGCGCGCCTCGAGCAGGCGATCGCGTACTTCGACGCGTACGAGGCGAAGGGCGGGAAGGACGCGAAGATCGCCGAGTACCGCAAGGACGCCGGGCGCGCCATCGACCGCGAGAAGAAGCGGCTTGCGCGCGAGGAGAAGGACCGGCTCCGGAAGGAGGCCGAGGCGCGGAAGAAGGCGGAGGAGTCGCGCAAGGAGGCCGAGGCGCAGGCGAGGCGCGAGGCCGAGGAGAGCCGGGTCGCGAACGAGCCTGCCGCCGGCCAGCACGGCGGACGCCGGTCGACCTGGCGGACGACGGCGCCGCGGAACGCCGCCGAGGAGGAGCAGGCGCGGCGCTCCGAGGAGGCGGCGAAGGCGCCCGCGCCCGCGCCGGCCGCGCTCGAGGCTGCACCCGAGACCGCGCCCGCGCCCGCGGCTGCACCCGAGACCGCGCCCGCGCCCGCGCCTACCGCCGTGCCCGCGGCTGCGCCCGCGCCCGCAGCGGCGGCCGTACCGGCGGTGACGCCGGCTCCTGCCGGCGACGCGCAGGCCGCGCGCGCGGAGACACCGGCCGGCGGACCGGCGCTACCGGCGCCATCGGCCAGTCCCGGCGGCACGCCGGGTGAGGAAAGGGGCGATAGATGACAGGCAGGCGTGCGCTTGTAGCGCTGTTCCTCGCCGTGCTAACGATCGGTGCGGCCCCCGCCTGGGCCCAGTCGACGGACGCGGCGAAGCGGAAGGCGGCGCCGCGCAAGGTGATCCACCTCGAGGAGCTGAAGGTGGAAGGCCGGATCCAGAAGCCCCAGGCGATGTTCCTCATGCCCCGGGCCAACCTGAACTACGGAGACCTCGAGCGCTCCGAGCCTTTCCTGCCGAAGGTGAAGAGCGCGGTGGAGAAGGGTCCGTTCTAGCCGGGGCGAGGAGCGGGAAGCGAAGATGGCGGCTCAGCAGGGAAAGGTCCTCCGCGTCGGGGTGATCCAGGGCGGCAAGATCGTCGAGGAGCGCGTGCTCCCGGCGCGGCAGCCCGTGACGATCGGCACGTCCCCGCGGAACACGATCGTCGTCGCCCACTCCGAGCTGCCCCCGTCGTTCCAGGTCTTCTCCTGCCAGGGCGAGCGGCACACCCTGCACTTCCGGGAGGGGATGGACGGCCGCATCCAGGGTGCGCAGGGCACCGCGACCGACTTCGCGGCGCTCGTGTCCCAGGGCCACGCCAAGGCGCAGGGCGGCGGCTACGCCGTGCCGCTGCGCGAGGACGAGCGCGGGAAGATCGTGCTCGGAGAGGTCACGCTGCTCTGGCAGTTCGTGGCGCCACCGCCGGAGTCGCCGAGGCCCGTCCTCCCGAAGGAGGCGAAGGGCAACCACTTCAAGAGCATGGACCGGCTCTTCGTGTCCGTGCTCGTCGGCTCCTTCCTGCTCCACTCCGGCGTGTACGTCGCGCTCGCGAACACCGACCTCCCGAAGGAGGTCACGCTCGAGGAGATCCCCGAGCGCTTCGCGAAGGTGCTCATCCCCGAGAAGCAGCCCGCGCCCAAGAAGGTCGAGGAGAAGAAGGCCGAGGTCGTCACCGAGGCGAAGCCCGAGGCGAAGAAGGACGCGGCCGAGAAGAAGCCGGTCGAGCCGCCCGAGCAGGTCGCCGCGAAGAAGGCCGCGCGCGCGGCCGCGGTGGCGAAGGCCGTCCAGTCGAAGGGCATCCTCAAGGTGCTCGGCGCGCTCGGACCCTCGTCCGGCGGCGGTGCCGTCGCGGACGTCTTCGGGGCCGGCGGCGGCATGGGCGACGTCGCGACGGCGCTCTCCGGCGCGGGCGGCGTCGCGCTCGCGACGGACCCCGGCGCCGGCGGTGGCCGGAAGGGCGGCGGGCAGGGCGGGAAGGCGTCGATCGGCGATCTCGCCACCACCGGCGGCGGCTCGGTCGGCTACGGGACGAAGGCGGACGTGAGGGTCTCGGGCTCGGTGCAGGCGGACGAGGCCGAGGTGGACTCCGCCGAGATCGACCAGCAGAAGCTCGCGAGCTTCGTCCGCGCGCGCATGGGCCTCATCAAGGCGTGCTACGAGAACGCGCTCAAGCGGAACCCGGGCCTCAAGGGCAAGGTCGCCATCCGCTTCACCATCCTCGAGACGGGCGGCCTCTCCGACATCACCGCGGCGGTGAACACCCTCGCCTCGCCGGACGTGGCTTCCTGCATCGTCGGGACGATGCGGACGTGGCGGACGCAGTTCAAGCCGTCCGGCCCGGTCACGGTGGAGTACCCGTTCGTCTTCTCCCCGGTGAACTAGGAGGCGCGTCCGCTTGAAGGCGCTGTCCCTGGGCGAGCTCCGGGAGCTCCTGCAGAGCGCCGCGTTCGCCGCGTGGTGGACCGATCACGCCCGCGCGGTGTCGGCGCTGGTCGACGCGCGCCTCCGTCACGACGAGCTCGTGGCGCAGTCCGAGCTCATGGACCTGCGCTCGGAGCTCGCTCAGCGCGCGGCCATCGACACGTTCTCCGCCGCCGGGGGCGCCGAGGACGACGCCGCGAAGACCGGCGTCGCCGCCCAGGCGCTCGAGAACGCCGCCCTCGAGCTCGTCGGCCGGTACGAGGAGCAGCGGCTCCGGACCTCCGACCTCTGGGTCCGCCTCGGCGGCACGGAGCGGGCGCTCGACGAGCGCCGCGAGGCCGCCGCGGCCGCGTCGCGAGACGCGGAGCGGTCGCGGACGCACGCGGAGGCGGCGCTCAGGGCCGCCGAGCGGCAGCACGCCGCGCTCCGCGACGCGTACGGCGTCGAGGACGGCAAGCGCACGAGGCTGTGGGACGAGATCGAGGCGATCTGGGGCCGGAGCTTCGAGCGCGCGCTCGTCGTCGCCGAGCAGGCTGCGCACGCGCGGAAGGTGCGGCGCAGCGCGGAGCGGCTGTTCGAGGAGGCCGAGGAGCGGCGGCGGCGCGCCAGGCAGCTCCGGGGCGAGGCGGAGGCCGCCGGCCGCGCCGTCGCCGAGGCGGAGGCGGGCCGGCGCTCGCTCCTCGACCGCGCCTCCGCGGAGCTCGGGTGCCTCGCAGGGGAGTCCTTCCTCTACTTCCGGCACCGCGACGACAAGCGCACGGCCTACGCGGTCGCCCTCGCCGACGATCCCGACGGCGCCGTGCAGGTGAAGGCGCTCGGGATCTACGCCGTCGGCCGCCGCGGCGTCGCCGCGCTCGAGCCGGCGCGCGAGGCGCCGCCCGTCCCGGCCGCCGGCGGCGGCGGCGGCGAGCCGCTCGAGAACCACAGCCCCGGCGCGCGGCAGGCGAAGGCGGGCGACGGGCCGGCCTCGCCGCCCGCGCCCGCGAAGCCATGACCGTCGCCTCGAGGCGCTCCGCCGATCGTCGCCGGGCGCGCCGGCGCGCTCCACTCCGCTGCGCGAGGCGGATGCCCTCGCGCGCCGTCCCGAGGGAACACCCATGAACGAGCTCCTCCTCGCGATCGCGCTCGGGGCGGGCGCGCTGTCCAACTTCCCGCGGGAGACGGGCGGCAAGATCGCCCACCCCGGCGTCGGCGTGGTGCTGGGCGGCGCCCCCGCGGTCGTCGTCGCCGCCGGCGATCTCCTCACCGGCTTCCGCGCGGACGGCAGCACGCCGGCCGGACTGCCCATCCAGCTCGGGCCGGACGAGGTCGCGAGCGGCGCGGCGGCGGCGGCGGACATGGACGGCGACGGCCGCGTCGAGATCGGGGTCGCGACCGCGTCCGGGAAGGTGTTCCTCTGGAGCGGCGGGGTCGTGCCGGGGTTTCCGGTCCAGCTCGGCGCGCGCGTGAAGGCGGCGGTCTCGTTCGGCGACGTCGACGGCGACGGGCGGCCCGAGCTCCTCGTCGGCGACGACAAGGGGCGCGTCCACGCGTTCAAGCGGAGCGGCGCCGAGGCGAAGGGCTGGCCGGTGTCGGTGGGGCGCACCGTCACGAGCGCCGTGTCGTCGGCGGTGTTCGCCGGCGGGCGCAGCGTCGCGTTCGGCTGCGAGGACGGGCGCGTCGTCGTCCTCGACGCCTCGACCGGGCGCGCGCGGTCGGGCTTCCCGCTCGCGACGCACTTCACGGTGACCGGGGCGCCGGTGTTCGTGGATCTCGACGACGACGGCCAGATGGATCTCGTCGTCGCGAGCCAGGACTTCTCCGTGTACGCGGTGAGCGCCAAGGGCGAGCCGCTCCCCGGCTTCCCGGTCCCCGCCGCGTACCGCCTCTACGAGGCCCCCGCCATCGCGGATCTCGACGGCGACGGCCGCCTCGACGTGATCTTCGCGTCCGCCGACGGCATGGTCCACGCGGTGGACCGGACCGGGAAGCCGCTCCCCGGCTTCCCCGTCCGCGCGGGGAGCCGGATCTTCGGCGGCCCGGCCGTCGGCGACCTCGATCGCGACGGCAGCCTCGACGTGGTGGTGGCCTCCGCCGACGGCGCGGTCCACGCGTTCTCCCGGACCGGCAGGGCGCTCAACGGCTTCCCGGGGACGACCGGCGACGAGGTGACCGCGACGCCGCTCCTGCTCGACCTCGCGGGCGACGGCTCCCTGTCGGCGTTCGTCGGCGTCGCCTCCGGCGACCTGCATGCGGTGCGTGCGGCGCACCTCGGCACCGGGGTCGCCGCCGTGCCGTGGCCCGGCCCCGGCCGCGACCCCGCCCGGAGCGGCCGCTACGGCCCGAACCCACCGACGTACAAGGATCTCCGGCTCGAGCCGGCGCGGCCCCGGATCACGGACGCGCTGGTCGGGCGCTGGCGCGGCGTCTGGCTCGACGCCGCGCCGGGCGAGCCGGCGCCGCCGCCGCGGATCGAGTGGCTCCGCAACGGGACGCCGGTCCGGGAGCTCGACGGGAAGCGCGAGGTCCCGGCCGGCGCGACGCGGCACGGCGACCGGTGGCGGTTCGTCGTCTCGTCTCCCAGGGGCGAGTGGAAGGGGGAGGGCCCGGAGGTCACGGTCACGGACAGCCCGCCCGGCGCGGCGCAGGTCGCGCTGCAGCCCGAGACGCCGACCCGCGCCGGACCGGTCCGGGCGATCGTGACGAGGCCCGCCTCCGACGCCGACGGCGACGCGATCACGTACCGGGTCGAGTGGCTCCAGGACGGCCTCGACACCGGCGCGACCGGCGAGACGTTCCCGGGCGACCGGATGAAGAAGGGCACCCTCCTCACGGCGCGCGTGATCGCGTCCGACGGCCAGCTCGAGGGTCCGCCCGCGCTCGCGCCGGCGCGCGTCGGGGACACCGCGCCCGGTCCGGTGGCGGTGACGCTCGATCCGGCGCTGCCCCGGCGCACGGACCTGGTCCACGCGCGCGTCGACCACCCCGCGACGGACGTCGACGGGGACGCCGTCGCGTATCACTATCGGTGGAAGGTGGACGGGCAGGTCCGGAACCTCCCGCTCCTCGCGGCGCAGCTCCCCGCCGGCCTCGCCCGGAAGCACCAGCGGGTGACCCTCGAGGCGCGCGCCTTCGACGGGCAGCTCGAGGGCCCGCCCGCCTCCGTCGAGCTGGAGGTCCAGAACTCGCCTCCGTCCGCGCCGAAGGTGCTCGTCGTGCCGGCGCGCCCCCGCAAGGGCGAGGCGCTCCGGGCGACGTTCGCCGTCCCTGCGGCGGACGCCGACGGCGACGCGATCGGTTACCGGTTCACCTGGCGAAAGAACGGCCAGCCGCTCGCGGTCGGGGGCGACGGCCGCGAGGTCCCGGGGACGGAGGTCGCCCGCGGTGATCGCTTCGAGGTGACGGTGGTTCCGAACGACGGCGAGGTGGACGGGCCGGCGGGCACGGCCAGCGTCACGGTCGCGAACACGCCGCCCTCGCCGCCGCGCATCGCCGTCGAGCCCCGCCGGCCGAAGGGCGGCGAGACGCTGAAGCTCGTCGTCCTCGAGCCGGCCCGCGACGCCGACGGCGACGACGTCCGGCTCGCGATCGCCTGGACGCGCGAGGGCCGCCCGACCGGGACGGGCGCGGAGACGCTCGCGCCCATCGACTACAGGAAGCACGAGCGCATCCGGGTCGTGGTGACGCCGCGCGACGGCGAGGAGGCCGGCGAGCCCGTCGCGTACGAGGTCGTCGCCGACGACGCCCCGCCCACCGCGCCCGTGGTCGCGTTCGCCAGCGAGCGGCCGACGGTGACCGCGCCGCTCCAGGTGCTCCTCAGGCAGAAGGCGCAGGATGCCGACGGGGACACGCTCCGGTACCGCTACCGGTGGCTCCGGGACGGCGCGCCCGTCGCGCAGCCGGACGGGACCGAGGCGTCGCGCACGCCGCCGTTCTGGACGGCCGCGGCGGAGGTCCCGAGGAGCGAGCTCCGCAAGGGGCAGCGCTGGGAGGTCGAGGTCCAGGCCTATGACGGCGAGCGCTACGGCCCGTCGGCGCGCGCCGCGGTCACCATCGCGAACAGCCCGCCCGCCGCGCCGACGCTCGCGTTCACGCCGGAGCGCCCGCGACGGGTGGACGGCATCGGCGTCTCGCTGACGCAGCCTCCCGACGCGGACGGCGACGTCGTGACGTACCGGTACGCCTGGACGAGGAACGGCGAGCCGTGGCAGGCGCCGCCCGATCAGGCGCGGGTGCCTCGCAACGTCGCGAAGAAGGGCGAGCGCTGGGTGGTCGAGGTGGTCGCCACCGACGGCGAGGCGGAGGCGCCCCCGACGCGCCTCGAGGTCGTGGTCTCCGACACCGCGCCGGGCCCCACCTCGATCACGCTCTGCGACGGTCCCGTGCCCGTGGGCACGGTCCCGCAGGCGCGGATCGTCACCGCCTCGACGGACGGCGACGCCGACCCGATCACGTACCGCCACGACTGGACGGTGAACGGGAAGCCGGTCCCCGCCATGCAAGGCCAGGCGCGGCTCACCGCGCCGGCGCTCCGCAAGCACGACCTCGTGCGCGTGGTGGTGACGCCGTGGGACGGCGAGCTCGCCGGCCCGCCGGCGGTCGGCGAGTGCGAGGTGGCGAACACGCCGCCGGTCCCCCCGGCCATCGCGCTCGAGCCGGCCGAGCCGACCGCCCGGAGCGGCGTGCAGGTCGCGATCCGCAAGCCCTCGACCGACCGGGACGGCGATCCGATCCAGTACCGCTACACGTGGACCCGGAACGGCGTCCCCGCCGGCCAGGAGGGGGCCGCGATCCCCGCGGGCGTCCTCCGGCACGGCGAGGTCTGGCGCGTCGAGGTCCGGCCGTTCGACGGCGAGGAGGAGGGCGAGCCGATCCTCGCGGCGGTGACGGTGAAGAACACGCCTCCGCCCACGCCCTCCGTCCTCCTCCGCCCCGAGGCCGCCGCCGTCGGCCAGGCGCTCACGTGCGACACGCAGGTCCCGCACCGCGACGCCGATCAGGAGCCGGTCACGGTCTCGTATCGCTGGTACCGGAACGATCGGCTGGATCCGCTCGCCGAGGAGAACGCGTACCTGCCGGCCGGGGTGATCCGGCGCGGGGAGCGGTGGCGCTGCGAAGCGTGGGCGAGCGACGGGTTCGCCGAGAGCCCGCGCGTCAGCGCCGAGCTCACCGTGAAGAACAGCCCCCCGGGCGCGCCGCAGATCGTGGTCGAGCCGGACCGGGCGCATCGCGACGACGACCTCGTCTGCCGGATCGCGGTCCCCTCGGCGGACCCGGACGGCGACGCCGTCGCGTACGCTTACGCGTGGTGGCGCAACGAGCGACCGATGCCGGCGGGCGCGGACCCGGCGCGCGTGGAGGCGTCGCGGATCGCGAAGGGGGAGCGGTGGCGCTGCGCGGCGACCCCGAGCGACGGCGCCCTCGCCGGTCCGGCCGGGAGCGCGGAGAAGGTGGTGTCGAACACGCCGCCTGGCCCGGCGCGCGTCCGCCTCGAGCCTGACGCGCCTCACGGAGGGCAGAGCCTCCGGTGCGAGATCACCGGAAGGAGTGAGGACCCCGATGGCGACGCGGTGCGTTATCGGTACACCTGGTTCCGGAACGGCGCCGCGCAGCCGTTCGCGGAGACCTCCGTCGACGTTCCCGCCCGGCTCGTGAAGGCCGGAGATCGCTGGCGTTGTCAGGTGATCCCGACCGACGGGGAGGAGGATGGCCCTCCTGGGGGGAGCGAGGACGTCCTGGTATCACCCGGCCCGGAAGACGGCCTCTCGATCGTGGGACGGCCATAGGGGCGAGCCCTCCGTTGACCTCTCGCTTCCAACCTTGTAGTCTTCCGAGACTTTTTCGATGGGTACGCTTGCCGGGAGATCCCTTTGAGCCTCAAGATCGCTGGTCTGCTCGTCGCCGGTGCGCTCCTCGCGGGGCGCGCCTCTGCCCAGACCTCCGCCGTGCCACTCGCTTCGGTGAGGGGCACCGGTCTGACCGACTCGGAGAAGCTCGAGAAGTCCGGTGAGCACCTCGACCGGATGAAGGCCTCCCTGCGCCAGGTGCTCGGCCGGGTCGAGGAGGCCCGCAACGAGAAGGACGTCGTGAAGCTGAACTGCGTGAACGAGAAGCTCACGCAGATCAAGGCGCTCCTCAAGGTCGCGGAGCAGGCGGACATCTCGCTGCACGAGTCGATCGCGAACAAGGACCAGGGCGCAGACACCGAGTTCTCGAAGATCGGGATCGCGGGGACCAAGATCGAGGCCCTCCGCGGCGACGCCCAGCAGTGCATCGGGCAGCTCGCGTACGTCGTCGACGAGCGGACCACGGTCGAGGTCCAGCAGCCGGACGGCTTGCCCCAGCGCGACGTGACGAGCCGGTTCGCTCCGAGGTCGCCGTGGGTGACGCCGCCGGTGGTCCGGCGGCCGCCGAACGCGAGCCGCTACTACTAGCCACGCGCGAACCGCGGGCGGGAATGGGGCTCAGGGGCTCCATCGGGCCCGGTGTGACGTTCGCCGGGATCGCAGCAATTCCTCGCGAGGCGAGGGGAGCGTGAGGGACATGTCGAAGCGGGCGAAGGCACTGCTCGGAGCGTTCGTCGCCGTGGTCGCGGCGGGAACGGCGTCGTCCGCGGTCGCGGACGCGGGAAGCGGGATTCGACTCGGCGGCAGCGATGGCCGGCTCCATCCGTCGCTCGAGGTCGAGTCGCGGAGCGACTCGAACGTCATCTACTGGACGCCCGGCCAGAGCGTCTCGGACGTCATCCTGCACATCCGCCCCGGGCTCACGCTCACCGTTCCCGGCGAGCTCACGGCGGTCGATCTCCACGCGGCGCTCGACTGGGCGCAGTACCTCGGCGTCGAGGGTCACACCTCCGACCTCTCCCGGCTCTACGGCGATGCCTCGCTCGGCATCGGGGTGAACCGGCGCGGCCAGCTCGGGCTCGAGCTCAACGACGACTTCTTCCGCCGCAGCAACACGTCCGTCATGTCGTTCGGCACGGCGGTGATCGCGAACAACAACGCGCTCCGGGTCGCGATGCCGTGGAAGCCCGGCGGCGGCGCCCTGCTCCTCACGCTCGGCGGCGAGTGGGAGCTCGAGACGTACGAGCCGTACGCCACGCCCACCCTGTGCGGGACCGGCGAGCTGATCTGCGAGCCGGGCCTCGTGTCGAAGTTCGGGTGGAACGAGCTCCGCGGGACGGGCGAGCTCAAGTGGAAGTTCCTCCCCCGCACGGCGGTCGTGCTCGACGGCAGCTACTTCTCGCGCCTCGCGAACGACAACGTGTACTCGCCGGACCTGTCCGGCTTCCGGACGGAGGCCGGCCTCACCGGCCTCGTGACGCAGCGGATCGCCGGCACGGTGAAGGCCGGCTACGGCCAGACCTTCGGCAACGAGGCGCTCCGCACCTGGCTCGCGAACGCCGAGTTCGAGTGGCTCGCGACCGAGACCTCCGCCGCGCGCGTCGGATTCAGCCACGACTACGGGACGGATCCGGGGTGGATCCTGTCGCTGTTCCAGTCGAACCGCGTCTACGTCGACGGCCACGTCCTGCTGGGCGGCCGGTTCACGGCCCGGCTCGGGGCGAGCCTCGAGCGCCGCGAGTACGAGAGCGTCGCCGCACACGCGACCCTGTTCCGCATCGAGCCCGCCTTCGAGGCGGAGGTCACGCGCGCGTTCCGGGCCGTGCTCGGGTACGCCTACACCGACCGCGCCTCGAACGTGCCAGCGGGCACGCTGGGCCTGCCCGGGTACAACTACTCGAAGAACGAGTTCTGGCTCCGCGGCGTCGTCTCCTACTAGCGGGCGGGCGGACGCCGGGCGCTCCGTTGACGGGCCGACCGGCGTCCGGTACGAAGTTGCCGCTGCTGCCCGTCCCCATGCTCCCACGCCTCCTCCTCGTCGCCTCCGTGCTCGCCGCGACCGCGTGCGGGCACGCGCGCTCCACCTCGCTGCCGGCGCCCGTGGCCGCCGCGCCCGCGGTCGCGTCCACGCTCGGCGCGGGCGACGTCCTGGAGGTGCGGGTCTTCCAGGAGCCGGAGCTGTCCGGCGTCTACCAGGTCGGGCCGCAGGGCGACGTCATGTTCCCCCTGTGCAAGCAGGTGGTCGTCGACGGGCTCACCGCGAACGGCGCGGCCGAGAAGCTGCGCGCCTGCCTCGCGAACGGCTTCCTCCGGGATCCGCAGGTCTCGGTCCTCGTGAAGGAGTACAACTCGAAGAAGGTCTTCGTCTTCGGCGAGGTCCAGAAGCCCGGGACGTTCCCCTACCAGGACGGCATGTCGATCGTGCAGGCCGTCACCATCGCGGGCGGGTTCACGAAGACGGCCGCCCAGAACTCGACGTCGGTCACCCGGCGGGTGAACGGGACCGAGTCGAAGGTCAAGGTGAACGTGCAGGACATCGCGCTCGGGAAGGCGCCGAACTTCACGCTCGAGCCCGGGGACATCGTGTACGTCCCCGAGAGTCTCTTCTAGCGGGGGCTGCGCCCCCGCCCCGCCGGCAAAGCCGTCGGGGCCCCACCCCTGCTGCGTGGGGCCCGTGACCGCTCGCGCCCGCCTTCGCGGGCGCGCGAGCGGTCCGGCGGTCCCCACGCGGAGGGGCTGCGCCCCTCCCCCCGCCTGCGGCGGGGTCGCCCCTCCCTGCGATCCGGCGGTTTCCTCCTCCGCCGTGCGCAGCGAGCTCTCGCCGCCGCTAAGCTCCGGCCGTGCCCTCCGCGCTCGAGGCGCTCGCCGCCGAGATCGTCCGCTGCCGCGCCTGCCCGCGGCTCGTCGCCTGGCGCGAGGAGATCGCGCGCGTGAAGCGCCGCGCCTACCGCGACGACGAGTACTGGGGACGGCCGGTGCCGGGGTTCGGGGATCCCGCCGCGCGCATCGTGCTCGTGGGGCTCGCGCCCGGCGCGCACGGCGCGAACCGCACCGGGCGGATGTTCACCGGCGACGCGTCGGGGGACTTCCTCTACGCGGCGCTCCACCGGGCCGGCCTCGCGAGCGCTCCGGCGTCGCGCGCCCGGGACGACGGGCTCACGCTCACCGGCGCGTGGATCACGGCGGCGGGCCGGTGCGTGCCGCCCGCGAACCGTCCCGCACCCGCGGAGCTCGCCCGGTGCGCGCCGTTCCTCGATCGGGAGCTCGCGCTGCTTCCCCGGATCCGCGTGATCCTGGCGCTCGGCGCGATCGCCTGGGACGCCGCGCTCGCCCACCTCGCCCGCGGCGGGATCGCGGCGCCTCGGCCGCGGCCGCGGTTCGGCCACGGGGCGGAGCTCCGGCTCCCGGGCGCGCCGGCGCTCCTGGGGAGCTACCACCCGTCCCGGCAGAACACGCAGACCGGGCGCCTCACCCCGGCGATGCTCGACGCCGTGCTCGTCCGCGCTGCGGCGCTCGCGGGGTGAGTCCGTCCTCGCGTCCCTCCTCCCCCGGCGGCGGCGCAACCGGTGGCCGGCGCGCGGCCGCTCCGGTCGGCGGGCGGCCGCCGCCCGCGATCCGAGGAGCGCCTTCTCGCGGGATCCTGCACGTGGATCCCTGGCACGCGCCCTGCTGAACGGCCGTGCATGCTCGTCCGCGTCCGCTCCGGCGCCGTCCTCGGCGTGAGCGCCGTCCCCGTCGACGTCGAGGTGGAGGCCTCGCTGGGCTTCCCGGGCTTCCACCTCGTGGGGCTCGCCGGCGGGGCGGTGCAGGAGGCGAAGGTCCGGGTCGCCGCGGCGGTGCGGAACCTCGGCGTGAAGCTGCCGTCGAAGCGCTTCACGGTGAACCTCGCGCCGGGCGATCTCCGGAAGGAGGGCACCGGGTTCGATCTCCCGATCGCGGCCGGGCTGCTCGCGGCGACGGAGGAGCTGCCGCCGGAGGCGCTGGAGGGCATCCAGCTCGTGGGGGAACTCGGGCTCTCGGGCGAGGTGAAGCCCGTGCGCGGCGTGCTCCCGCTCGCGATCGAGGCCCGCCGCGCGGGGGCGCGGGGCCTCGTCGTCCCGGAGCCGAACGCCCTCGAGGCGGCCGTCGTCGAGCGCCTGGACGTGCTCCCGGTCCGGCACCTCGGGGAGCTCGTCGCCTGGGCGCGCGGGCACGCGCCGCTGCCGCCCCGCGCCCCGGCGGCGCCGGAGCCGCCCGCGTCCCCGCTCGATCTCGCCGACGTCGCCGGGCAGGAAGCCGCGAAGCGCGCGCTCGAGGTCGCGGCCGCGGGCGGCCACAACCTGCTGTTCTTCGGTCCGCCGGGGAGCGGGAAGACCATGCTCGCGCGGAGGCTCGCGGGGATCCTCCCGACGCTCACGTTCGAGGAGGCGCTCGAGGCCACCGTGGTCCACAGCGTCGCCGGGCTGACGCGGCACCGCGGCCTGCTCGTCGAGCGGCCGTTCCGGGCGCCGCACCACTCCATCTCCGACGCCGGGCTCGTCGGCGGCACCAGCTCGCCGCGCCCCGGCGAGATCTCCCTCGCGCACCACGGCGTCCTCTTCCTCGACGAGCTTCCCGAGTTCCGCCGCCACGTGCTCGAGGCGCTCCGCCAGCCGCTCGAGGACGGGGAGGTGACGATCGCGCGTGCCGGGCGGAGCGTCACCTACCCATCCCAGCTCATGCTCGTCGCGGCGATGAACCCGTGCCCATGCGGACACCACGGGGATCGCACCCGCGCCTGCCGCTGCACGGCCCACGAGCTCCTCAAGTACCGGCGCCGGATCTCGGGGCCGCTCCTCGATCGCATCGACCTGCACGTCGACGTGCCGCCGGTCGCGCCGGGGCAGCTCGGCGGGGCCGGCGGCGGCGAGCCGAGCGCCGAGGTCCGCGACCGCGTCGCACGGGCGCGGAGGCTCCAGCTCGAGCGCGTCGGGACGCGGGGGGCCCGCTGCAACGCCCGGCTCCGCGGCGCGGCGCTGCGCCGGTTCTGCGCGCCCGACGACGCCGGCCGGCGCCTGCTCGCGGACGCGGTGGCGCGGCTCGGGCTCTCCGCGCGCGCGCACGACAAGGTGCTGCGGGTCGCGCGCACGATCGCGGATCTCGCCGGCGCGGAACGGGTCTCGGCCGAGCACGTGGCGGAGGCGATCCAGTACCGGGTCCTCGATCGGCCCACCTGACCGCCGCCCGCTCCGGGCGGCCTTTCACCCCCGCGCGCGGCGCGGAGAAACCGAGGCGAGACGTGACGAAGCTCAGCGAGAAGATGAAGGCGCTCGGCCAGGCCCTGGCCGGGATCGAGAAGCAGTTCGGGAAGGGCAGCATCATGCGCCTCGGAGACGGCGCGGAGCCGGCGCCGGTCGCGGTCGTGCCGAGCGGCTCCATCGGGCTCGACGTGGCGCTCGGCGTGGGGGGCCTGCCCCGGGGCCGCGTCGTCGAGATCTACGGGCCGGAGTCGTCGGGCAAGACCACGCTCGCGCTCCACGCCATCGCCGAGGTCCAGAAGGCGGGAGGGGTGGCGGCGTTCATCGACGCGGAGCACGCGCTCGACGTGACCTACGCGCGCAAGCTCGGGGTGAACCTCTCGGAGCTCCTCGTCTCCCAGCCGGACACCGGAGAGCAGGCGCTCGAGATCGCCGAGCAGCTCGTCCGGTCGGGCGCCTGCGACCTCGTCGTGGTCGACTCCGTCGCCGCGCTCGTCCCGAAGGCGGAGATCGAGGGGGAGATGGGCGACGCGCACATGGGCGTCCAGGCGAGGCTCATGAGCCAGGCGCTCCGGAAGCTCACCGCCGTCGTCTCCCGGAACGGCTCGCTCGTCGTGTTCATCAACCAGATCCGGATGAAGATCGGCGTCGTCTTCGGCAACCCGGAGACGACGACCGGCGGCCACGCGCTCAAGTTCTACGCCTCGGTGCGGCTCGACATCCGCCGGATCGGCCAGGTGAAGGACGGCGACTCGGTGATCGGCAGCCGGACGCGGGTGAAGGTGGTGAAGAACAAGGTGGCGCCGCCGTTCCGCGAGGCGGAGTTCGACATCCGCTACGGCGTGGGCGTGGACCGGCACGCCGAGGCGATCGACCTCGGCGTGGAGCGGGGGCTCGTCGAGAAGTCCGGCGCCTACTTCGCGCTGGACGGAGACCGGATCGGCCAGGGGCGCGAGCGGACCATCGAGTGGCTCCGGGCGAACCCCGAGGCGTTCGAGCGGCTCGTGGCCCGGCTGCGGGAGCCGGCGGCGGCGCCGGCAGTGGCGGCGGTCGCGTAGGAGTGCGGTCGGCGGGACCAGGCGGCGGGGAGACCGCTGCCTTCGCGGGGCAACGATCGGTTCCGGTGGAGCCGGCGCGAGCTTTCGAAGGGCCTCACTGACGATTCCTGGCCCACTCCTGTGCCCCCCGGTGTCTGCGCTCCCCAGAACCGGAAGACGGGCGAGGCCCGGCGACCAGATCGCAGTCGAGGGAGGTCACCATGAGAAGAACGCCTGGAAACGGGAGGAAGTGGATCAGCAGCGCTGGCGATGCCACCGTGCGGGTAATGGGGTGGGTCGTGATCGCCAGCATCGCAGCGCTGGCCAGCCCCGACGGCGGTCGAGCGGCCGCCGCCGCCGAGTCGCTGCCGCCGGAGTGCGCCACCGAGGCAGCGGAGATGCCAGGGAACCCGCCACAGCACCCGGCGAGCTGCCACGGCAACCCGAACTTCAACGCCGACGGGATGGCCGTCATGAGCCGCGGCGACGTCGCGTCGCTTCCGGCACCGCTCAAGAATCAGCTGGCGCGCCTCGCTTGCCGACCGCATAGCACCTTGCCGATCCAGTTCTACGGCGAGTCGGACACCCCGAGCCAGCTCTTCCAGTACTACCTCCTGGACACCAAGAACTTCGAGCCCAACGTCTTCACGGCGCGGCTCCCGGGCGTCAACGACACGGCGATGTTCACGGCGACCGGCGCCAACTGCGGATTGCCCACCGTCGCCGCGGTGCGCCTCGTCCTCGAGCCCAAGCCGGGGCTCCCGAACAACCCCGACGATCCGCGGGCTTTCATCGACATCATCACCGACCTCTCCGGCGTGTTCGTCATCAACAACGAGAGCGGCTGGTACGAGGGTTGGATGATTCACGACCTCCGGGTGGCGCAGGTCGCTCCGCCCGGCCCGGACGGCCATGCGAAGTTCGGGACGATCACCTCGGGAGACGCCGCCCGGCTCGCGAAGATGGGCAGCGGCAACAACGTGCCTGGCCACACCTTCACCGTCGACGGCAACGCGCCACACTTCCCGAGCGCGAGTGATCACTTCCCGGACAAGGTCACGAACGTGGTGCCGATCCAGCTGAGCATGGGTGCCTACAACGCCCTCCAGCAGTCCGATGCGCACCAGTACTGGGAGTTCAACTACACGACGAACTGGATCCACCCGCTCTACGAGCTTCCCTTCACCGGCGGCTTCCCCGATCACAAGGCGACCGATCCCGCCGAGACCTTCCAGGAGGGCCAGATCGGTCGCGAGGCGTCGATCGTCCCGGGGAACCGGATCGGGCTGAACCAGGACAAGCAGCGCACCGTCAAGTTCGGCGACGACCCGAGCCGGCCCCGCGATCCCGACCTCTTCGACGCCGACGTCGACTCGCAGCGCGAGTTCCGCCAGCGCTTCATCCCGAGCGGCCTGGCGCGCGAGGTGCTCCTGAACGCCTTCGAGCGCTTGAGCTCCTTCCGCTCCGGTATCACGGACCTCCAGCAGCGGCTGGAGGAGAGCTACAAGGCGGCCCTCGACGTCGCGGACACCAACCACGACGGCATCATCTCGGCGGCAGAGGGCGACATCGACACCTGCAACCCGAACTGCTTCCCGGCCACGCCCAGCGACGAGTGCCCCGTCAGCGACAACTCGTGCCTGTACCTGTCGCCGCGGAGCTATGACCGCTTCGCGGTCACGCGGGAGATCAACGACGGCTACATCGCTCCGCGCTTCGCCCCCAGCCAGCGGGCCTGGGTGCTGTCCGGCAGCAAGGTGGACGTGTCGCCGGCGGTCAACGCCTCCGAGGGCCGCGACAGCGATGACCGCTGAGGGCCAGGGAGACGATGCGGGTGGGCGTCATGGTGGCCACCGCGCCGAGGGATGCGGTGGCCACCACGCATCGTCGAGCCCGTCAGCGCGGAGACGCGGGGCGGAGGCGGGTGCGCGCGAGGCGGCGCCGGTGAGCGACGAGCGGCTCGTCCTCTGGGAGTTTGGGCGCGGACTTCCTCGTCTACGTGGGCGGTCGCTAGGCATTTTAGGTTCGACATCCGCTACGGCGTCGGCGTGGACCGGCACGCCGAGGCGATCGACCTCGGCGTGGAGCGGGGGCTCGTCGAGAAGTCCGGCGCCCACTTCGCGCTCGAGGGGGAGCGGATCGGGCAGGGGCGCGAGCGGGCCATCGAGTGGCTCCGGGCGAACCCGGAGGCGTTCGAGCGGCTCGTGGCCCGGCTGCGGGAGCCGCCGACGGTGCCCGCGGTCGCGGCGGTGGCCTGAAGGGACTGGCGCGCGTGAGCAGGAGGGGGCGCCAGCCCCCTCTAGAAGAAGAAGTAGCGGAGCGTGATGTTCGTGACCCACCGGTCGTGGTTCAGGAGCGCGGGCGTCTTGAGGCCGCCGATGTCGAACGGATGGCCGAAGTGGACGCGCAGCAGGAGGGGGCCGAACAGCACGTTGAACCCGAGCACGCCGGTGAGGGTCCGGGACTCCCAGGCGCCGGGCTGGACGATGACGCGGTTCACGTCCCGCTCGGTCCCGAACTTGTTGAACACGCCGCCGAAGTCGAAGGCCGCGACGCCCTCGATGTAGTCGAAGATGAGGAGTCGGATGAGCGTGTCGAGCGGGAACTGCAGCTCGGCGTTCACGATGTAATAGTGCTGGCCGATGAGGAACGCGAGGTCGCCCGGGCTGTAGCCACGGAGGTTGTCCGCGGACGTGATCCACCAGCTCCGCTCCCACACCCGGCTCTGCTCGTTCGGCGAGAACGTGGTGCCGCCGGCGAACCGGAGCTCGAAGTTGGAGCGGCCGATGATCTGCCAGTAGTGCTGTGCGTCGACGCGGGCGAAGCCGTGGACCGCGTTTCGGCCCGGGAGGTAACCACCCCCGAGCTCCAGGAGCAGGGAGCTTCCCGCGAGCGGACCCGTGTACTGATCGTAGCGGATGCTGTCGTACCCGTACCGGATCGCCGGGTTCATCGTGAAGTTCACGCCGCCGTTCTGCCGCTGCCAGTTCAGGTTCGCCACCCCGGGCGTGTCGCCGTACGCGGGGCTCGGGCTCGAGATGCCCTGGCAGACGAAGAACACCTGGCCCGTGAAGTCGGTCAGGCAGTACCGCTGGACGCCGCCGAGCGTCAGCTCGAACTCGAGGCGGCGGAAGCGATCGAGCGGGTACCGCAGCGCGCCGATCACGCCGAAGTCACGCTGGTAGTAGGCGAGGTTCGGATCGAGGGGATCGAGCTGCTGCTGCACGAAGTGGAACGCGCCGAGGACCCATCCCCTGCGCCTGGCGCGGTTCTCGAACAGCACGAGCGCCTGCGTGTAGTTGAACGATCCGTAGACCGACAGGTCCACGAACAGGACGTGGTCCCGCAGCATGTCGGAGAAGAGGACCGCGGCGCGTCCGGCGACGGAGCTGCCCGCGCCGCCGCCGTACACGAAGCCGGCCTCGGGCCGCCAGTTCCGGATCGAGAGGGCGTCGTACTCCGAGATGTGCTCGGAGAAGTCGGCCTGCGGGATGGGGAGCACGTCGCCCGACGGCGGCGCGACGGGGGTGGTGGCGCCGTCGAGCCACGCGACCTTCGGGACCTCCACGAGCTTGAAGTAGCCACCGTAGAAGGTCGCCGCGAAGATCCCGCGCGCCTTCGGCGCGGGTGAAGGGCTCGTGAGGCCGGTCGTGAAGTCCGTGAGCTGCTGGACGGTGCCGTCCTTGAGGAGGTACAGGTCCGGCTTCCCGTTCGCGTCGGACGAGAACAGGACCGAGCCGTCGGCCTGCGGGCGCGGGTGGCGATCCGTCGCCGGCGCGGTCGTGAGCCGCGTGCGCGCGCCGCTCGCCGCGTCGATGCGGAAGAGGTTCATCCGCCCGTGGTCGGTCGCGTCGGAGGTGCAGTAGATCCCGTCGGGACCCCAGGCGAGATCGCGCTCGGCGTAGCCGTCGTTCGTGAGGCGGCGGGCCTCGCCGCCGGTCACCGGCACCACGTAGATGTCCTGCTGCCCGTCGCCGGAGACGCCGACGAACGCGATGTGGCTCGCGTCCGCGGAGAACGTCGGATCGCCGATCTGGACGAAGACGCCGCCGCCGGGCGGGTGGATCTTCAGCGCGTGCCGCTTCCCGAGCTGGAACCGCGGCGTGCGCCCCTCCTGGAAGATGTGCCGGAACCGCTGCACGTACAGGGTGTCGCCGATGCCCGCCTGGGCGGAGAACGCGAGGACGCCGTTCGAGATGGCCGTGACGCCGTACTCGATGGGATGGAGCGACTCGATCCCGGGGACGCTGTCCGAGGCGATCTCGACGGCGGAGCGTGGATTCCGGGTGTCGAGCAGGTACAGCCGGGCGCGGCCGCGCTCGCGGTCGATCCCGCGGACCAGCATCAGGGTGCCGTCGCTGGTGGCGCTGTAGTCCTCCGGCTCGGTGGGCAGCTGGCGGATCTCCCGGAGCTGCGGGAGGTCCTGCTTCGCCCGCATGTACTCCGGGTAATAGCGCCGCTTCAGCCACGCCTTCCAGCGCGCGTCCACCTGCTCCATCGGCTCGTTCAGCACGCGCCGGACCAGCGCGCCGAACCCGCGGATCGAGCCGCCGCCGGGGCCGCCGCCGTCGCCGAGCAGGTACGCGTTCTCGAGGAACGCCTGGATCTTCTCGCGGCCGTACTCCTCCGCGATGAACGCGATGCGCGCCTGGCCGAGCTTGTAGGTCGGGATGTAGCCGCGGAGCCGATCCTCCGCGAACGAGAGCACCTCGTACCCGCGCCGCGGATCGGGGTTCCACACCAGGTCGCGGAGGTAGAGATCGGTCTCCACGTCGATCCCGCCCTTCGAGTAGTACTCGGCGATGCCCTCGATGAACCACAGCGGGAGGAAGTTGATCGGGGAGACCATGTCCTCGGCGCCGGCCTGGTCGAGGAGCTTCTGGATGGTGAACTGGTGCACCATCTCGTGGGTCGAGACCTCGATGAACTTCGAGTGATCGCCGAAGTACGGGACCGTCATCTTGAGGTCCTGCGGCGAGGTCACGCCGAGGACCGACTCGGTCACCTGGAAGACGTTCTGCGTCTGGAACTCGCGCTGCGTGGCGTAGAGGATGTACGGGATCCGCTTCGTCGGGTTGTAGTGGAAGGCCTCGACGAGCCGCGCGTACGCGCTCTGGATCGCCGGGAGCGCCTTCCGCGCCTGGGCCGTCTCGCTCCGGTAGAAGTACAGCCGGATGCCGCCGGGGCCGCCGCCCGGTGGCGGGACGTCCTCGTACTCCCACCGGAAGTCGAACCACGCGACCTGGTTCTGTCCCGGCCGCTCCGGCAGGATGAACACCTGGTCGAGGTCGCCGGGCCGCTTCCGCTCGACCTCGCGGCGGTCGAGCCGGTCCATCGTGGAGAGCGCGTCGCCGATCGACGGCGGCCTGAGCTGGAAGCTCTGCGCCTCGCTCGCGAACGGGACGAGGAGGACCCAGAGCGCGAGCAGGTGTCTTGGCATGAGAGGGAGCTTGCCTAGGCGAATCGGGGTAAGCGAGCGAAGGATACCCGTTGGGCAGAGGGGCCGCACGTCATTCCCGTGGGATGTGGAATCTGTCCCCGTTCACGCATAGTATGAAGTGCCCAGACCCGGGCGGGTCCTCCTCGAGGGCGAGCCCGAGGGTCACCTGTCCCGCGCGGGTGAAGCGCGCCCGGTACCCGCCCTTCACCCGGCACCGCAGCGCGCCGTCAGCGCCGAGCACGAGCGTCGCAGGGTCGAGCGGCTCGGCGCTCCCGTCCGACAGGCGCAGCGTCGGCGCGCCGCCGGGCGGGTCGAGCTCAACGCCCCGGACCGTGTACGGTGCGTCGACGACCTCGACGTACCCGCGCTCGCGGCCGATCGCCACCTCGTACCGCCCGTCCTCGCGCAGCCGGAGCGAGCGGTGGAGCACCTCGAGCGTGCGGCGGTGGGTGATGGGCTCGCCTCGGTGGAGGAACCGGCCCTCCGCGTCGATCGAGAGCCCGCTCCGGGTGCGAAGGAGCTCGAGCGCGTCGTCGTCCGGATCCGCCACGCCGGGATACTAGGCCGCCGGCGCGCGCGCCGCCGCGCCCCCGTTGCGCAGCGGCGAGACGGGCGGTAGACCCGACGCGTGACCACGACCGAACCCGCCGTCCGGATCCGCTGCACGCCCGAGGCGGAGCCCCGGGCCCGCGCGGCCCTGGCCCGCGGCGGCTTCGAGGCGGAGCGCGTCCTCACCTGGCTCGTCGTGCGCGACGCCTCGCCCGACGCCGTGAACGAGGCGCTCGCCGCCGGCGGCGCCACCGTTCGCACCGTCGTCCGCGAGCGGATCGGGCAGCTCGTCGGGTGGCTCCTCGATCGCGAGGGCCGGCTCGAGGGGCGCGGCGTGAACGTGCAGACCCTCGTGCGACGCGTCCTCGACGAGGGCGGGCACGCGGCGCGTTACGCGCCGCGCCCGGTGCCGGAGCTGCTCGCGGCCGCGGCGCGGCTCCACGAGGAGCTCATGGCGAGCGGCGCCGCGATGGTGACCTGGCCGCGCTTCGTCGAGCTCTTCTGCGAGCGGCGGCCGGACGTCGCGGCTTGACCGCTACCGCAGCGCGAGGCGCAGGAGGTTCAGCGCCTCGTAGGCCGCCTGCCGGCGGATCCGCTCCCGGTCGCCGCGGTACTGCCTCTCTACGTGCACGGTCCCGGCGGCGCTCGCGAGGGCGACGTGCACGGTCCCCACCGGCTTCTCCGGCGTGCCGCCGGTCGGGCCCGCGATGCCCGTGATCCCGACGCCCCACGCCGCGCCGCCGACGCGCCGCGCCCCCTCCGCGAGGGCGCGCGCCACCGGCTCGGAGACGGCGCCCTCCACGGCGAGGACGCCAGCGGGGACGCCGAGGAGCCGCTCCTTCATGGCGTTCGCGTAGGCCACCACGCCGAGGTCGATCACGTTGGACGCGCCCGGCACGCGCGTCACGAGCTCGGCGAGGAGGCCGCCGGTGCAGCTCTCCGCGAGCGCGACGCGCTCGCCGCGCGCGGCGAGCCGGGCGACGACGAGCTCGGGGAGCTCCTCCTTCGCCTCGCCCCAGACCGCCTCGCCGAAGATCGCCCGCACCGCGTCGCGGATCCGGTCGGCGCGCGCCGCCGCGTCCGGGCCCGGGACGGTCCACTTCACGTGGACCTCGGGCCAGTGCGCGCGGTAGCCCCAGCGGACGCCGGCGTTCGCGGGGTCGTCCATCACCGGCCGCATCGCGTCGTCCGCGTGCGACTCGGGGACGCCGAAGAGCTTCAGCACGCGGGCCGCCGGGACGTCGCCGAGCCGGGCCGCGAGCCGGGGGAGGACCCACTCGTCCGCGAGCCCCTTGAACTCCAGCGGGACGCCCGGCAGGCACACGACCTCGCCGCGCGCGACCTTCACGGCGAACCCGGGCGCCGTGCCGAAGCGGTTCGGGATCACCTCCGCGCCGCGAGGAAACATCGCCTGCTTCCGGTTGTTGGGCGTCATCGTCCGACCGAACTTCCGGAAGCGCTCCTCGATGACGCGGAGCGAGGACTCGTGCAGCTCGAGCGGGACGCCCAGCACCGCCGCGACGCACTCCGCCGTGAGGTCGTCCTCGGTCGGCCCCATGCCGCCGCTCATCACGACGAGCTCGGCGCGGGCCGCCGTCTCGCGGATCGCGGCGACCAGGTCGGCGCGGTCGTCGGCGACGAGCGTCTTCCGGCGCACCATCACGCCGAGGTCCCAGAGCCGGTCCATGAGCCAGGTGGAGTTCGTGTCCACCACCTGCCCGGTGAGCAGCTCGTCCCCGGTGGAGAGGATCTCGACGATCACGGCGCCACCCCCGTGCACCACCAGTGACCCGGGCAGCCCGCGAGGAGCCGCAGCGCGACGGCGACGAGCTGGAGCGCGCACCACGCGAAGACCCCGGCGGCCACGTCGTCCATCATCACGCCGAAGCCGTTCTTCACCCGGTCGAACGCCGACGCAGGCCAGGGCTTCAGGACGTCGAAGAGCCGGAACAGCAGGAAGCCGACGAGGGCGGCGGGCCAGGAGAACGGCACGAACGCCATCGTGACGAGGTACCCCACGACCTCGTCGATCACGATGGGCGAGGCGTCCGCGATCCCCCAGTACCGCCCGGCGCGCTGTGCGGCGGCGACGCCCACGGCGCAGAGCAGGACGGTGAAGACGAGCGCCTGCGGCGCGTCGAGCCACCGGTCGAGCGCCCAGTAGAGCGGGATCGCGCCGAGGGTGCCGAACGTGCCCGGCGCGACCGGCGCGTAGCCGCACGGACCCCACGCGGCGAGCAGCACCCATGGGCCGGGCGGTCCTTGCGGGCGGGGACCGCTCCGCTGTCCGCGGGCGCGGATTCGCTGGAGGAGCGGGGCGGGGGTCGGGGCGGACGGTGCGGGCGCGGGACCGGGCGACGAGCTCACGCCCTAGATGTACTCGTCCTGCTCCGCCTTGTCCCCGTCCACGTCCTCGGGATCCGGCTCCAGGGCCTCGTCGGCCTCGAGCTCGGCGCGCAGCGCCGGCGGGAGGCGGCCCCGGTCGAGGGCCGGGCGGGCCTTCTCGAACAGCGACTCCGCGATGCCCATCGCGATGTACGCCCCCATGTAGACCACGAGGACGAACGAGGCGCGGGTCGCGACGCCCACCGCCACGCCCACGGCGCAGAGGAGGACGAACACCATGAGGCTCCGCGCGGAGAGGTGAAGGTCCTTGAACGTCCGGTAGCGGACGGTCGAGACCATCAGGAAGGAGAGGAGGATGACGACCACGAGCACCGGCGCGCGGGTGGCCGCGTCGGTCGCCGCCCCGAACTCCTTGTAATGGGCGATGACGAGGGCGGTGATCGCGCCCGCCGCGAGCGGGATCGGGAGGCCGACGAAGAAGCGGGACGAGCCCTTGTCTCCACGCTGGGCGAGGACGTTGAAGCGGGCGAGCCGGAGCGCCCCGCACGCCGCGAAGGAGAAGGAGAAGAAGAGGCCCACGAAGCCGAGCGGCGCGAGCGCCCACTTGTAGACGAGGAGCGCGGGCGCGGCGCCGAACGAGATGACGTCCGCGAGGCTGTCGAGCTGGACGCCGAAGTCGGACTGCGTCTTCGTCATCCGGGCGACCCGCCCGTCGAACGCGTCGAAGAACATCGCGAAGAAGATCGCGAGCGCCGCCTGGTAGAGCTGGGCGGGGGTCGCGTCGCCGGCGCAGAGGGTGAGCGCGTAGAAGCCGAGGAAGATCGAGCTGACCGTGAACAGGTTCGGCAGCACGAACATCGCCTTGCGCAGGTTGATCTGCATGGACGCGCGATCCTCCTCGGCGCCGGGGCCGGAGGGGCCCGCGGCCGGCGCGCCGGGCGCCGGGCGGATCGCCGGGAACGGGCCGATCCACCGCAATTTGCTGGGCAGGCTGTCACGCGCGGAGGCGTTTGTCGAGGGCAGGCCGGGCGGCGGTTCAGCGGCCGGGGCGGCAGGGCTCCGCGACCCGCTCGCCGCGTCCGAGCGTCACGCGCGCACCGGAGCCGCAGTCCACCCACAGCACCGGGTCCGTCCGCCACCGGTTCATCCGCGCGACGGCCTGCGCGCCGCTCGCCGCGACGACCGACGGGCCACGGCCCGAGCACACGTTGCCGACCAGCTCGGCCCGGGCGGCGTCGACGAGCACCAGGCAGCCGGCCTCGCCCCCGACGGCGTCCACGCCGCGGAGCGTCACGCTTCCACCCGAGGCCTCGACCGCGGCGCCACCGCACCCGGTGAGGGTCGCCGCCGAGAGTGCGGCCGTGCCGCGCCGGACGTGCAGGCAGTCGCCGAGGATCGCCTCCACGTCGGCGGCCGGCGACACGTGCACCTCGGTCGCGCCGGCGACGTCGACCGCGGAGGCGCGCAGGACGCCCGCGCCGGTCACCGCGATCCCGGACGGCCCCGGGCTGCGCACGACGACGTCGTCGAGCTCGGCCTCGCCGCCCGCGATCGTGATCCCCGCCTCCTCCGCCCGCCCCGTCACCGCGAACCGCCGCAGCACGAGCGCGCCGGAGAGGAGCGCGACACCCGCCAGGTCGCCGCGCGCGGTGCCCCCGGTGAGGTCGACCCGGCTCTCGCGCGCGAGCAGCGCGTACCGCCCGAACAGGTCGACCCGCCGCCCCTCGAGCCCGCCGCCCTGCACGAACGCGCCGACCTCGCCGCCGGCGAGCACCGCGTCCTCGACGACGGCGCGGCCGCCGAGCACCTTCAGCGCCGATCGCGCGCGGCCGGCGCGGAGCGCGAGGCCGGCGAGCTCGACCTCGCCCGCCTCGACGACGAGCGCGTCCTCCCCCTCCGGCGCGATCACCTCCGTGACGCCGACCCCGGCGCCCTCGATCCGCAGCGGACCATGGCGCCGCCCGAGGGAGGCATGGTGCTCGCCGGGCCCGAGCCGGATGACGTCACCCGCACGCGCGCTGGCGATCGCCTGCGCCACGTCGCCGCCCGCAGGGACGTCGACGACCGCGGCAAGCACGAGCGCCGACGTCGCTGCCATGATTTCGATCACGATCACGCTCCGAGGCGCGCGCCCCGCTCGTTTGACCCGGCCGCGCGGACGATGTTTGATCGGGAAGCTTGCCACGGCGGCTCACGAGCCGCGCGAAGGATCCCGGGGGAGGGTGAGGGATCGGCGCCCTGGAGCTCTCCAGGGCGCTTTTTTTCGTCCGCGGCCGCCGCGGCGGCGCGGTCACTTCCCGCCGGACGCCGCGTGAATCGCGCCGAGCCCGAGCCAGGTCAGGGGATCCTCGGCGACGCCGCCCTTCCAGACCTCGAAGTGCAGGTGCGGGCCGGTGGCGCGGCCCGTCCGTCCCACGAGCCCGAGCGGCTGGCCGGGGTCGACCGCGTCGCCCGGCGCGCACAGGATCGCGGACAGATGGCCGTAGCGGGTCGTCACGTCGCCGGGGTGGCGGACCTCGACGAGGAGCCCGTAACCGCCGGTGAACCCGGCGCGGACGACCCAGCCCGCCGCCGCGGCGGAGACGACCCTGCCCTTGTCCGCGGCGAGATCGATCCCGGCGTGCTGGCGCCGCTCGCCGGTGAGCGGGTCGACGCGGACGCCGAACACCGAGGAGAGCCCCGCGTCCTCGACCGGCCAGCGCAGCCGCGACGGCGGCGGCCGGGTGAACAGGCCGAGGCCGAGCGCGCGCGCGGTGTCGATCCGGATCGCGAGCCGGCGGACGCGCGCTGCCACCGCGGCGGCGAGCGGCGCGGGCGCGACGCCGAAGCGCCGGCCGTCGTAGTCCCACTCCGCCTCGACGGTGACGCGCGCGCGGACGAGCTCGAGGAGCGGCGTCTGCGGGAGCGCGCGGGCGAGGTAGCCGTCCAGCTCGCCGAGGAGCGCCTGCCACGCGGAGGCGGCGTCCTCCGGGAAGGCGTGCGCCGGCCCGGGCCGCCCGCGGCGCGAGCGCGCCTCGGCTGCGAACCGGACCAGCGCCGCGTCGATGGGTGGGCCGTCGGGGCGCTCGGTCGCGATGGACTCGGGCGCGGGGACGGCGACGGGCGGCAGGGCCAGGCCGTCCGGCTCCGTCGGCTCGGCGGGCACCGCGAGCGGCGGCGTCTCCCTCGGCGGCGTCGCCGGGCCCGCGAGCCCCGCCTCGGCGAAGCTCATCTTGGGCCGCGAGCCGGCGCAGCCGGCCGCGAGCGCCGCCGCGAGCGTCAGGGCGAGGTGGGTGGAGGTGTTCCGCGCCGGCACGGGCTTCGGATCGTAGCACGGGGGCGCGCGCCGGCTGCGCGCCGCGCCCGGTCCTCCTGGCGTCGCGTCACCGCTACTGCAGGTCGATCTCGGCGACGCGCGCGCCGTCGTCGATCACGTAGTACACGCGGGCGCGCTGGCCGGCGGACAGCGCGGACAGGGACCCCGCGGGCTTGCCGTCCGCGGAGAAGACCTGCACGTCCGGTCCGACGCGGTACACGATCGGTCCCGCGGGCGTGTTCATGCGCAGCTCGGAGCGCTGCGCGTCCACCGAGAGGATGGTGCCCGTATCGCACTTCGTGGCGTCCGTCGGCACGACGAGGCGGGGCGGCGGGTACGGCAGGCCGCCGAGGACGAGCGCGCCGACCAGGGCGAGGAGGTTCATCGCGCGAGCGTACACGGGCGGCGGCCCGGCGGTCGAGGAGGGCGCCGGCCGGGTGCGGTCGCTGCGGCGTCAGGCGAGGACGCGGGCCGCGATCCGGAGCGCCTCGTCCACGTCGGCGCGCGAGACGTCCAGGTGGGTCACGAAGCGGAGCATGTCGGGGCGCGAGCCCTCCGGGTTCGCGAGCACGCCCTCGGCGGCGAGGCGGCGCGAGAGGTCGGCCGCACTCCGGCCCTCGAACGCGACGAAGACGAGGTTCGTCTCGACGGGCAGCGGGAGGCTCGCGCCGCGAAGCGCGCCGAGCCCCTCCGCGAGGCGGCGCGCGTTCGCGTGGTCCTCGCCGAGCCGCTCGACGTGGTGGTCGAGCGCGTACAGGCCCGCCGCGGCGAGGATCCCGACCTGGCGCATCCCGCCGCCGAGCCGCTTGCGGAGCCTGCGCGCATCCGCGATGAGCGCCTTCGTCGAGGAGATCACCGAGCCGACGGGCGCGCCGAGCCCCTTCGAGAGGCAGACGGAGACCGTCGTCGCGCTCGCGGCATAGTCCGCGGGGCGGAGGCCGGACGCTGCGCACGCGTTCCAGAGCCGCGCGCCGTCGAGGTGGACGGCGAGGCCGCGCCGCTCCGCGACGGCGGCGAGGGCGCGGATCCGGTCGAGCGGGTACACCGCGCCGCCGCCCCGGTTGTGGGTGTTCTCGAGCTCGAGGACGCGCGTGCGCGGGTACGGGTCGCCCTCCGGCCGGATCGCCGCCTCGACCTGGGCGGGCTCGAGGAGGCCGCGCTCCGCCACGACGGTGCGGGCCTGTACGCCCCAGAGCGCGGAGAGCGCGCCGGTCTCGAACGAGATGCAGTGTGCGCCGTGATCGCAGACGATCTCGTCGCCGGGGCGCGTGAGGACGCCGAGGCAGAGCTGGTTCGCCATCGTGCCGCTCGGCACGAAGAGCGCCGCCTCCTTTCCGAGGAGCCCCGCGACCCGCTCCTGGAGCCGGTTCACGGTCGGGTCCTCGCCGTAGACGTCGTCGCCCACCTCGGCGCGCGCCATCGCCTCGCGCATGGCCGCCGTGGGCCGGGTCACCGTGTCCGAGCGGAGGTCGATGGTCTTCATGGCTGGCTGGTATAGCATCGCGGCCGCGATGCCCGCGCGAGCTTCGAGGAGGCGCGCCCCGTCCCGAGAGGCGAGGGCGCGGGCGGTCGAGATCGTCGACCGGCTCGAGCGCGCCATGCCCGAGGTGAAGATCGCGCTCGAGTTCGGCGACGACCTCCAGCTGCTCGTCTCGGTCATCCTCTCCGCGCAGTCCACCGACGTCGGCGTGAACAAGGTCACGCCCGCGCTGTTCGCGCGGTTCGCGGACGCGACGGCGTACGCGGCCGCTCGGCCGGAGGACCTCTGGCCGTACATCCGCAGCCTCGGCCTCTACCGGAACAAGGCGAAGGCGATCGTCGCGGCGGCGCGGGCGATCGCGGCGGAGCACGGCGGGCGCGTGCCGCGGACGCGCGAGGGGCTCGAGGCGCTCCCCGGCGTCGGGCGGAAGACCGCAGGGGTCGTCCTCGTCCACCTCGGCGCGGCGCACGCGTTCCCGGTGGACACGCACGTCGGCCGCGTCTCGCGCCGCCTCGGCCTCACGAGCGAGGAGGATCCGGACCGCGTCGAGCGGGACCTGGAGGCGCTCGTCCCGGAGGAGCGGTGGGGGAAGGCGCACCAGCTCTTCGTCTGGCACGGGCGGCGGACCTGCATCGCGCGCGCGCCGGCGTGCTCGCGGTGTCCCGTGGAGGACCTCTGCCCGAAGCGCGGGGTGCCGAAGGTGATCCGGCGGTGACCGCGGTAGGGGCCTCCGAGGGCTCCGGAGACGACGTTTGCCGGTGCCGGTACGGCGTGTTACATCCGACGTGCCGGAGCCGTCCGGGCGAACGCGTCGTCCCTGCATTTCCGGGGGCCGCCGAGGAAAGTCCGGGCACCACAGGGCAGGGTGCCGGTCAACGACCGGTCGGGGTGACCCGCAGGACAGTGCCACAGAGAACAGACCGCCGAACGGCATCGCGAGGTGCGCGTGGCAAGGGTGAAACGGTGCGGTAAGAGCGCACCGCGCGCCGGGTGACCGGCGCGGCACGGCAAACCCCACCTGGTGCAAGAGCAAATAGGGAGGCGTTCCGCCCGCGCGAGCGGTCGGAGGGATCGGCCCGGTCCAGGCCTCCGGGTATGGCTCGCTGGAGGCGCGCGGCAACGCGCGTCCGAGAGGAATGTTCGCCGCCGCGGGGAAACCTGCGGGACAGAACCCGGCTTACAGGACGGCTCCGGCCTTTTTGTTCTGACATCTCGCTCGGCGTGGGTGGCCTCACCCCGGCGCCCGTGGACCGAACGTGCACCGATCTTCAGGACGGTCGCGCCGTCCAACGGCCCGAGGTCGACGGCGAGCCGCACGCGGTCCTCGTCCGTGAACCGGCCGCGGACGAGGTGGGCGTAGTGCCGGTCCGTCAGCGCGATCGAGGCGTGCCCGAGGATCCGGGAGAGCCGCCAGATGTTCCCGCCGAAGGCCATCCACTGAGAGGCGAAGGTGTGCCGCGTCGCGCGGTGCCACGCCTGTCGATCATGCGGCGGAAGACCGAGCCCCGACCACGCGTCTGGCATCGTTCCCTAACAGCCCTTTAGCAACACGAGGTCGGTCGCCGTGTCGCCCCCAAGAACAATCATCCAAGGCCAAGAACCACTATCCACGAAGAGTACACGGCGATACTTCCGGTCAAAGGTAACGTCCTCGTACTCTCGACAGATCCGGAAGTACGCCCCACGCTCCGACTCGTATTCCGTCGTGATGAGATCCAGGCCGAACTTGGCGCGCAGCTGCGCCTTCGTCTTCCCCACCACGATCTCGCTACTCTTCGGATCGCCGATCATCGCGCTGGTAACTCCTGGCGCGAGAGAAGCGGGGTACGTGCCGGCCTTCCACGAGACGTAGCAGGTGCTCTCCGGGTCCCAGCACGGCTTCTGCGGGTCGCCGGACTTGCCTCGCAGTTCTTCTCGAACGAAACGGAGCGTCGGGAGCACGGCGTCCCAGAACCGATGCGCGCGGTGCGCGTCTTCCCGAAGCCACGCCACCCCGGCCACGGCCAAGACGCCGGCGGCGATCGCGAAAGCGTAGATCCGCTGCATCCGTCCCCCCGGCCTTCAGTCTACCCCTGACCTTTGCCGGCTCCGCCGCAGCGCCTCTTGCTCCGTATGAGAGGCACTTCGAGTCAACCGCCATCTGGGGAGGCTGGTCCACGCCCGATATCATCGTCGCCCCGCCCACGCGCCGAGGGCCGCTCTTGGCCCCAGATCGCGACCCTCGGGCGCTCGCTGAGCGCCGCGCGGCGCGCAGCTATCGCCTACCCGGTTGGCCGAGGGACGTCGAGTGCTACATGAGCGACTCCGTACCCGGGCGCGGTCAGGTCGAACTCGTACATGCCCGGCGCCGAAGCGTTGACGAAGCAGGTCGTCGCTGCCCCAGGACCCGGGGTACAGCCAGATGCCGGCCCGCCGCGACCCACCGCCGACGCAGGGACGTTCAGGTTCGTGACGGCGAAACTGGACCCACTTCGGAGAGGCGCTCCCGATACTCCCGCGCGTCCTCGGTCGCGAGCAGCAGGCGAACGCTGTTCAGGCCGTGCGTGGTCCGGTTGACCGACGACCGCAGGCGGCCCGCAGGCGAGCGCGGACCCGCGGTGCGGGCGCCGTTTCGGCGGGATGCGGTGCGCTGCGCCTCGGCGCGGGGCGTCGAAGCCATGCCCCCATTGTCCGGCCGGCCCGGTCTCGGTGGGAGGCGGCGGGTCATGATCGCGGCAGTGGAGTTCGGTCGGGCGGAAGTCGGCCCTCGATGACCGCAATCGCATCCGCGGCCTCGTCGCAGACCCGCCACCAACCTGGACAGACCGCCTTGTCCCGGCGAGCGAGCTTCCTGAGCGTCGGGATCGCTGGCTTGTGCCTCATGGCACCCAGTGCGAACGCGCACCAGAAGCGGACGACGGGCGAGGGATCGCCGAGCCCGCGAAGTGCCGTCCGAATGGCAAGACGTCGGTGAGGACCGCCTTCCCGACCGAAGTAGTCGAGCCCCTCGGCAGCCTGCCCCCGAATCTCCGGGTCCTCATGCTGATCAACAACGAGTGCCACGACGGTCCGTGCGGCCTCGTCGTCGCGCATGAACGCGAGCGCGTGGGTCGCCGCGTATCTCGCTGACTTCGGCGCATCGCTCTCCAGCAGGCGAATGCAACCGCGCCGAGCCCGCGCACCACCGATGTTCGCCAGAACCTTGGAAGCCTCGGCGGCTATCGGGTTGTCCGCCAGCGTGAGAATCGGGACGAGTGCCGAGGCGATACGTCGGCCACGCCGTTCGAGCAGCCGGATCGCCGTCCACCCAGCGAGACCGCGCAGGTGCGGGAGAGCCCTGATCAGCGTCGCAAACGAGCGGATGCTCTCGTTGCGCAGGAGCCGCAGTCCACGATCATAGTCGCGCCGTATCCTGGATGAGGGCGCGGAGGCGAGGAGAACGGTGACTCCCTTATCGAAGTCACTTCGTTCGGCCTTTCGAGACCTACGCCCGCTATCAGCGTTCTTGGGCACGTTGGTCAACTTACCCCGAACGGCGTGTGCCATCATCGGCGCCGAAACGAACGAAACCATCCTCCGGAGACGAGGGGGCCAAGGTCAGGAAGATCGAGGCGGACCTACCCGAGGGGCAGCGCAACTCCCAGGTGGACGCGGACGCCAAGAAGACGATCCAGGCGTGCCTCGCCGATGCCCTGGCCGCTCCAGCGAAGTAGGGCAGGAGCGCCTGCCCAAACCCTGCCCAGCCGCCGATCGGAGCCGCCCACCCGGCGATCCCCCGCGAGGTCACGCCGCGCGCCAGGCGCCCGGGATGACAGCGCGTGACCACGCCGTGCGGTCAGGCGTGGCCACGCTGGGCGACCCCGGCTCACAGGGCGGCTCCGGCCTTTGTTCACCCGCCACACGTTCGCTTCGCAGCGAGTGCGCGAGCTCGAGCGTCGCATGGGCGCTCGCGATCCCGACCCGCTCGGGGCCGCGAAAACCACGGCGTGCGGCGTCGCCTATCATGCGCTTGATGAGACGCGGTGTGCTCGCCCTCGCACGGACGGTGCTCGCGGCGTGCCTCGCCGCCTGCGCGACGGCCGGCGCGCTCGCCGCGACGCCCGCTGCGCCCGCACCGCCCACGATGGATTCCGCCTGGCCGCCGCCGCCGCCCAGCGAGCGGGTCGCGCGGGCCCGCAGGCTGCGGGCCGAGGGCGACGTCGCGGGCGCGGGGGCGCAACTCGAGTCCGCCCTCGCGACGGCGCCGGCGTACGACGACGCGCGGCTGGAGTTCGCGGACATCCTCCTTTCGAACGGGAGCGATGTCGACCGTGCTGCGGCACTCCTCGCGGGCGTCCGCGCGCCGGGCGCGCGTGGTCAGGTCCTGTCAGCGTGGCTCGCCGAATTCCGCGGCGACGACGCGGGCGCCGCGGCGGCCTACGCGAAGGCGCTGGAGCTGGCGGACGATCCCGACGTGCGACTCCGCCGCGCGCTGGCGCTCGAGCGGCTCGGCTGGGCGGACGAGGCGATCCGTGAGCTCGAGCGCGTACGCGACGCGCGCCCGAAGGACACGTTCGCGCGCGGCCGCCTCGCTGCCCTGTACGAGACCGCCGGCCGGATCCGCGAGGCGGACGCGGAGTACTGCGCGCTCGCGGCGGCGCGGCCTGAGCGTGCGCAGGGCTGGGAAGAGCTGGCCCGGTTCTACGAGCGGAATGGGCGGCGCGACGAGGCGCGCGCCGCGCACGACCGTGCCCGCACCGCGCGAGGCCAGACGAGCGCACGCAAGTTGCGGCCGCTGCCGCCGAGCCCGTGAGGCGGCTGCCGAGGATCGCGGGCCCGCGAGAGACGGCGGGCACGATCAAGCCCCGGAGCTAGCGACCCCGCCCGCGGCTTTCCCCGGTGAGCGGTCGCACTGGGGGAACTCGCTCCGGCGGCGCAGTCGACGTAGCCTTCCGCTGTACGGGAAGGCCCCCGAGCACAGGACGCCAAGTTAACCGGCTGCCCATCTCCGCCGGCGAGTCGAGCTCGACGCCACGTTCCCGGTCCACTCCAGCGAGGCTGGGCGCCGCACCGTATTTGCTCTTCCGCGGCTCTCTTCTGTGCGTTGGTCTGCCTTACGGGAGGGTCCGGACGCACTCATCGTTAATCCACCGCAGCGATTCCCCTAGACGCAGAACGTGTACAGTCCAGGCCTCCAGCCTGAGGAAGAGGGGGCCATGAAGCATATCGTTCTGCTCGCATCGCTCTGCGCCGGCGCGTCGCTCGCTGGATGCAGCAACACACCAGACGACGAATCCGCCGGGACGTGGCAGGTCGACTTCGCTCCGGTCGACGGCCCCGCGTACGCGTGTTCAGGGACGCTCGAAATCACCGGGCAGGCGAACGGGCTTTCCGGGACACTCACGTGTGGTTACATGGACATCCCGGTGAAGGGATTCCGCGACGACAACTATCTTCAGTTCGAGGAGACGGATTCGTCGGGCGTGCGCGTCCTCATCACCGGCTCGTACCGGTTCGACCGGATCGAATTGGACTTGCTCGCGCACAACGGTAGCGAGTCGTTCGCCTACGGTCCCCTCACCGGAACGCGTCGTTGAAGCACGAAGTAGACATGCCGAGCCCCACGCAGTGACCTGCGGCGAACAGGGGAACGAAAAGCCCCGCGTTGAGCGCGAGGCCTGCGACCTAAGCATCGCAGCGGCGGCGGGGTAGATGTTGGACCGCGCTCATCACTTACTATGAAGCGAAGGTGTGGCGCGTCACGCAGTACCAAGCACGCGGGTCAGCGGCGAGCCGTTCCAGCCCGAGTCGCACGAGAACGGGCCGCAGGTGCGCGCCCGGCGTCTCCTGTGCCTGGGCTCGACGCTCTAGCCGGACGCTATGGGGCCGAGCTTGCGTGACGACCGCTGGGTCTGGATCTCGCTCGCGCTGGGCGTCGTGGTCGCCACCGTGCCGCACGTCGCGGACTTCATCGCCGTTGACGTCTTGAGATAGACGAGCGCCAGGCCGATCCCGAGCAAGAGGCTCGTCCACCGCGCGAGTTCGCTGACCGAGAAGTCCTTCATCGCGCTCGCCTACCAGTGGCCGTCGGTCGAGATGATGACCGCGACGCCGCCTTGGCTCAGGTACTGGAACCCGTTCCCGCTCGTCTTCGGCTCGGCGAAGGGCGCCAGGAGATCGATGACCTGGAGCCAGCCCTCGTGATCCATCACCCAGGAGAAGCTCTCGTTCTCGACTCTACGCACGCCGAGGTCCGCCTTGCCCTCGGAAACGTGCAACCGGACCCCGCTGACAGGCTCGACACCTGCGGCGCCGTCGAGGGCAACGGGGGTGGGCCCCACCCGCCGCAGGACTTGGATCAACTGCGTCACCGTCGCCGGGTCCGCGTATGCGAGGCGAAGGAGGGGGCAAGCCGGCGCCCCGGTCTCGATGAAGTCGAGCTTCACGGAGAGGCACTGTACCCCGCGTGCGGTCGTCGAGGTGCTGCCGGTACTCCTCGACGTCCTCGTTCGCGAGCAACAGCCGCACGCTGTTCAGGCCGTGCGTGGTCCGGCTCGCCGACGACCGCACGCGCCCCTCGGGCGTGCGCGGACCCGTGCTGCGGGCGCCATTTTCGGCGGGAGGCGGCGCGTTGCGCCTCTGCGGGAGGTCGGCATGCCCCTTTCTCCGGCCGCGCCGATCCCGATGGGAAGCGTGGAGCGCCGGCCCCACATCTTCCCGAGCATCGGACGGCGATAGGACCTACGCGTCGTGCCCAGTGTGGTGCCTGGCTGACGCGTTCGGGACGATGTCCCAGTCGCCGCCCGCAGCGCGGTCGATCTCCGGCTGAACCGGCGGAGGATCGTGTAGGACGGCAAAGAGGAGCGCGCCCAGACCAGGAACCGCCGCCAGGAGGGCCCAGACCACCTTGATCACGATGTGGTCGTTGCCGCGCCAGAGGGCTCGCCAGCACAGGATGCTGAGGAGACCCGAGACGACCAGGAACCCGAGGACCATCTTGTTCACTCCGGGAGCCTAACACCAGAGGTGAGAGCCTGCCCAAACCCTGCCCAGGCGGCGGCCGGAGCCGCCCTCCTGGCGGGGGCGGGCGAGGTCACGCCGCGCGCCAGGCGCCCGGGATGACGCTGCGTGACCACGCCGAGTGGTCAGGCGTGGCCACGCTGGGCGACGCCGGCTTACAGGGCGGCTCCGGCCTTTGTACGTGACCAGGGTTAGCGCGCGCTCCTCAGCGCTCGCGCCCCAGCTCCGCCGCTAGCCGCTTCCGCGCGCCGTGGAGGCGAGACCAGACCGTCCCCTCCGGCACGCCCAGGATGTCGGCGATCTCGCGGTGGCCGAGGCCGTCGAGCGCGAAGAGGGAGAGCACGGCGCGCTGCTCCGCGGGGAGGCGCGCCAGGGCGGCCGCGAGGTGCCGGGCCTCCAGTCGCGCCCGCATCGCCTCCTCGCCGCCGCCGCCCGGCGTCTCCGGATCGAGCGGCTCGGACGGGCGTCGGCGCGCCCGCGTCCGGAGCGCCGTCCGGAGCGCGATCCGGTAGATCCAGGTGGTGAGGCGAGCCTCGCCGCGGAAGCGCGGCAGGGCCGAGTGCACCGCGAGGAAGACCTCCTGCATGGCGTCCTCGGCGTCGGTGCGGGAGCCGGTGAGATGGAGGCAGAGCGCCAGCACCGGCGCACGGTAGGCCTCGAAGAGCGCGCGGAAGGCGGCGTCCCGCCCCGCCGGCCGACGCACCTCGGCCAGCAGGGCGGCCTCGGCCGCTGCGTCCAGCGCGGGGAGCCTCGAGGCCATCGCGCCTACCGCTCCGCCGGGCCGAGGTCCGCCAGCTCCCGGCGGAGCCGCGGCAGGCGGAACCAGGTCGCGTACCCGAAGATCGCGGCGAGGATCACGGCGACGTAGAGCCGGATCACCGTGTGCGGCAGGTCCGGCCCCTCCAAGGCGCGCACCGCCTCGAGCGCGGCGACCGCCAGCACGAGCCAGCGCGTGCGGGAGAGGATGGCCAGGCTCCGCGCGGTGATCCGGCGCTGGTAGGCCAGCACCTCGCCACGCGTCGGGAGACGGGCGGTGCGCCACGCGTTCCAGCCGACGAGCCCCATCACCGCCAGGAAGATCCCCGCGATCGCCGGCGCGACCGCGGAGGCGCTCGCGAGCCGCTGCCCCTCGGGGTCGAGCAGGACGAGCACCCCCATCACCGCGACGCAGACCACCGCGCCCACGGCCATCCGCACCACGTTCTCCGCCATCCGCCGGCGGATCCCGCGCTCCACCCGGTCCCAGTCCACCTGTCGCAACGCCTCGCCGGTGAGCTCCGACATGACTCCCTCCGCTCGCCGGGACGACTCCTCGAATGCCCGGCAGGATGCGCAGCCGGAGAGGTGGCGCCCGAGGGCCGTGCGCTCCGGCTCCCCGAGCGCGCCGTGACGCGCCATCTCGATGGCGATCTCGAAGGACTCGCAACCCGCCATGACCACCTCTCTGCCACGTTGGTGCCGCGGCGGAGCAAGACCTTCACGTGAGGCAGCGCTTTTCTTCGGAGCGGGGCCGGGCCCGCGGGGAGCGCCTGGGCAGCGCGCCCGCCAGGCTCGGTGAAAACCGTCGTGATCACGCGGGTCGCGCGGCACCGCGCCTGCCGATGATCCGGTGGAGGTCTACGGGCCGACTATCTACCCAGTCTACGGGCAGTCTCCGCGTCCACCTGCGCCCACCACGCCTGGAATTCCGGTGGGTGGTCGGCGTTGCGCAGCCCGAGGCGTGTCCAGAGGTAGTGCCCGAGCTCGTGTGCCAGGGCCGTCTGCTCGATGTGCTGGAACGGGTAGCGGGGAGCACCGGGCTGCGGCGGGCTCGGGTACGTGAGCGCCACGAGAAACTCCGGCGTCATCGGCAGGCAGCTCCCGCCCGTCCACTCACCCGCGAGTGCCGGGTCGTAGAGGACGTCGGAGAAGTGCACGGTGCCGCCCTCGACCCATGCGTCGGGGACCGGCCCGGGCGCCATCTCGACGGCCGTCTGGAGCGCGACCTCGAAATCGGAGGTCCACGCTGGCGGCAGCCCAGGAGTCTCCCATTCGTCGGGGACGAAGTAATCGTCGGTCTTCGCGCACGCCATGGGGAGCATGAGCGCGATCGCAGCCGCCATCATCCTGAGCGTGCCCCGCATGGCTCCACTCGCCTCGCGCCCGCTCGTCCGTGGGTGAGTGGAAGCATCGGCCCGGCGTCGTGGAGACGGCGCCGACTCCTCGGGGGCGTCGGCGCGCAGCATTCGCTCACGGTGAAGCCGTGTGACCCGGCCGCGCCATGCCGGCGCGAGGTCAGGGGAAATCCCTACTCGACGGTGGGTCCTGGCCGTACGCTCCGATGAAGCCCCTCCGAGGTGCGAGGTCGTCGGAGTGAGCGCCGAACGCGCAGACGGCGCGGCTCCGGGACTACCGAGGTGCGGCTGTCGTGTCGGCTCACGGCGCCGGCGTCCGCGGGACCGTCCGACGCTGGAGCACGAGCGTCCCGAGGATTCCTGCGATCCCCGATCCCGCGAGCACCGCGAGCTTCGCGACCGGTGCATCGGCGGGCGACAACGCGCGGTCGGCCATGAGCAGCGCCACGGTGTCGCCGATGCCGCACAGGCAGGCCGCGCCGACGAAGTGGCGGAGCGTCACCCCTTCCGGCGGGATCGCGAGCCGCCTCGCGATCGCGACGCCGGACGCGAGGAGGATTCCGAGCGGCTTTCCGACGACGAGCCCGACCGCGATCCCCGCGAAGATCCGACCGGCGTCTTGCGACGAGAAATCGGCCCTCAGGCTCACGCCGGTCGCCGAGAACGCGAAGGCGGGCAGGATGACGTACGCGCTCCAGGGCGCCACGGCGCGTTCGATGCGCTCGGCGGGCGACGCGAGGCGTGCGCTCGCCGCCGAGAGATTGCGAGCCGCCCATTCCCACACCGGCTCCTGCTCGAGTCGCGCGTCGTCACGGCCTTCGCGCCGCGCCTGCGCCTCTGCGTCGTCGAGCGACGCGAGCGCGGTCGCGGCCTGTGCGAGCAGCGGGCCCGCCCTCGGTGCCGGGCGCGTCGGCAGGCACATCGCGAGGAGCACGCCCGCGAGCGCCGCGTGGACGCCGAGCGCGTGGAGGGACGCCCAGAGCACGAGGCTCACCACGACGTACGGCCAGGCCGCGTAGACGCGCGCGCGATTGAACGCGATCAGCATCAGGGACGCGCCGAGCACCGCGAACGTGAACGACGGCGCGAAGGAGCGCGGATAGAAGATCGCGAGCGTGAGGACCGAGAGGATGTCGTCGACGACGGCGAGGGCGGCCACGAAGGCGCGAAGGCCCACCGGGATCCGATCGCCGAGGACCGCCAGCAGCCCGAGCGTGAACGCGATGTCCGTGGCCGTGGGGATGGCCCACCCGCGGAAGGCAGGTCCGCGATTGAACGCGAGGTAGATCAGCGCCGGCGCCACCACGCCGCCCAGCGCCGCGAGGATGGGCAGGATGGCGGCGCGCCAGTCCGCGAGGGCGCCCGTCGTCATCTCGCGCCGGATCTCGAGGCCGACGAGCAGGAAGAAGACGGCGAGCAGGCCCTCGGAGAACCAGTCACGCACCGTGAGCGACAGCTGGCTGCCGATCGGACCCACCGCGACGTTCGCGCTCATGATCCGGTCGTAGAGCGGCGCGATGGCGGTGTTCGCGCACACGAGCGCGAGCACGGCGGTGACGAGGAGCACGAGCCCCGCCGACGTCGGCAGGCTCGCGAACACGCGCGCCGAGCGGTTCACGCGCGCCGCGACCGGACGTTCGAGCGCCTCCAGCATCGAGTGAAAGTCCCACGCGCCGTCGTAGCGGACCCCGTCGACGAACAGCGTCGGCGTCCCCGTCACGCCGTTCCTGCGCCCGTCGGCGAGGTCCTGCTCGACCCGCGCGCGCACCCCGTCGCCCTCGAGGTCGCGCGCGAAGCGCTCGACGTCGAGTCCGATCGCACGCGCGTCCTCGACGAGATCCGCCTCGCCGATCGGAGGCTCCCGGGCGAAGAGCCGGTCCTGCATCTCGAAGAAGCGCCCCTGTCGGGCGGCCGCCTCCGACGCTCGGGCTGCGAGCTCGGCCCCGGGGTGCGCGCGCTCGTTCGGAAAGTGCCGAAACACGTAGACGAGCCGATCGCCGAGCGCTCCCCGAAGCCGCCGGAACACCGGGCGCAGCCGCCGGCAATAGGGACAGAGGAAGTCCTCGTACGCTACGACGACGACGGCTTCGTCGCTCCGCACGCCGCGGATGTGGTCGCGATCCGGGTCGACGGCGCGCAAGAGCCGGAGCTTCGCGCTGGAAGGTTCGTCGTGAGCCATGACCGACCCGGTTTCACGGCAGCGCCATTCGAGTGGGGCGGATCCCGGGTCTCATGTCGACGGTGACGACCGCGTGTGACCCGGGAGGACGGAGGAGCGGCCGCCAGCCTCACAGCCCCGGGCGCTCGCCGTCGTGGGCGTGCGCAATGGCGTGCCGCACGGCCGGGTCGAGCCGCGTCGCGTCGACGATCACCTTCTCGGAGTGGACGTCGACGATCGCGTCGAGCGGGATGCAGTGATCGCCGCCGTTCTCGATGTTGACCAGAAGCTCCAGGCGGCCCTCCGGACAGACGTCGCGGACGGCGCCGAACTCCTCGCCACCATCGCGGTCGAAGACCTGGAACCCGGCCCGGATGCTCTCCTGCCACTGCCGCTCGCTCGCCATCGCGCCTCCCGTGCGCGACCGCTCGCCGGCGCGCCCTCCTCGTGTAGAGGCGGTGATCGGGAGAGGAGGCGTGCCAGATGGGGTCCCGGCCGCACTCGGTTCGAGTGGCGGCGCCGGCGCGGCGACGGATCGGGCACGACGTCGCCTCGGGGGAGCCATCCCCCGAGGCGACCCGAGCCTCTACTGGCCGTCGGACGCGCTGGCGGCCTTGTAGAAGAAGTAGTCGGCCGTGTACGGCACGAACGCCTTCTTGCCGACGTCCGATGACGAGGCACAGTCCGCCGGCGCTGCGACCCCTCCATGCGTATTCACGCGCTGGATGAAGGTCGTCCCGGCCAGCGTGGCGCCGCCGGTCGGTCCTTCTCGAGTTCCATTCGGCGGAACCTGGAGCAGGAGCCACGGAACCGCACCCTTCGTGACGAAGACAGGGTTGTTGATCGCCGCGGCCCAGACGGTGCTCGCGTCACGCGAGTGCTGCCACGTGGCGCGAATCGTGCCGTTCTCGGACGGATTGGGGCTGAAGAAGTGGGTGATGAGCTCCTTGTCCTGGTCGTCGAACAGGGTGGCCTGGGGCGTGAAGAGCGTCCAGGCGAAGCCAGAGCTCGAGGGAAGGCAGACGTAGTTCTGGGTACCGTCGGCGTGGCCCACGAGGAACGCCGTGTTCCCCACTGGCACCTGGAGGTCGTGGGGCACGTCCGGCGGTGTGACGTCGTCGGCGTGCGCGGCGCGCGGCAGCGAGACCGCGACGGCGCCGATCAGGAACAGCGTGAGCCCGGCTGAATCACGGAAAAGAACCCTGCTTCTCATTGCTGACCTCTGTCTCTCGACGAGCATTGGGGCACCATTGCCCGATTCCATTCGCATGTTCGCGTGGACCGCGAGCCGCTCCGTAAGTACGGCGCGGGCGGCGGTCGGATACAGGCACCGCCGGAGGGAGCACACGGCAAGGGCGGCAGCGCCCGCAGGTCCCGGGAGCAATCCCCGCCGTCTCTTCCGGTAACCGCCGCGTCCCTGGTGCGTATTGCCCGCAGGCGCGGCGGTGTCGCCCTGGGCTCACGCCATCGGCCGGGCGCTCGTGAGGTGCGCTACGCGCGCGCTACCGCGTCGGCCCCGGTGCTCGACAGCAGCTCGGCGTCCAGGAGCTCCCGCGCCGAATCGATGGCGTCGTGCGTCCCCGAGAGCGCGACGACGTCGCCTTCCCGGAGCCGCTCGTCGGCGGCGGGCACGAGGACCGAACCGTCCGGGCGCGAGATCGCGAGCACGGAGGCGCCGGTCTTGCCGCGAATGCCCAGCTCGGACAGCGACCTTCCCACGGCGGCGCTCCCTGGCCGCAGCCGCGCCGCCACGGGCTCGCCGAGGCCGGGGAACATCGCGCGGAATCCGGTGAGCGCGTCGCCGTGAGCGCCGGACGCCCCCTGCTTCGCGAGCGACTCGACGATCACCTGCGCGCCGGCGCGGACGTGGCCCTGCAGGTTCGCGGCGCTGCGCCAGAAGGCAATCCCGAGCACGATGATCGCCGTGGCGACGACGGCCGCCCCGGGCGCGCCGGGAAGGAAGGGCTGCGTGAGGGCCACGATGGGCAGGAGCACGACGATCGTGGCGCCGAGCTGCACCACGGCGACGAGGGCGCGGCGCGGCGCGGCGGCGAGGTCGGGCCGTCCCGCCTCGCCGCCGGGCAGGGCCGCCGACGCGACCGCGACTCCGAGGGCTCGTGTGTTTCGCAGCAAGCCGACGCAGAACGGGACGGCGAGGAGCGCCGCCGCCGCCCAGAGCGCCACGCGACCGAGTCGCACCCCGATCCCGAGCGCGCCGGCGATCCACCTCGCGGCCGGCTCCGTCGCGACCGACGTGCCGATGACCAGCGCCGTCATCGCGGCGACGTCGACGAGCAGCGCCCGGACGACGCGGCGCACGCGGGTCCCGAGCGTCGCGCGGCCCGGTGATGCCCCGAGCTGCTCGAGCCAGCTCCCGTACAGGGAGACCACCGTCTGGACGCGGCGGGGCAGCTTGCGATCGACCCACGCGGCGACCCGCCCCGAGCCGCCGATGAGCCAGGGCGTCGTGAGCGTGGTCACGGCCGAGACGGCCACCGCGAGCGGGTAGAGGAACTCCCGCGTGGCCCCGAGCGAGGTGCCGAGCGCGGCGAGGATGAACGAGAACTCTCCTATCTGCGCGAGGCTCATGCCGGCCTGGACCGAGGTCCGGACGCCGTGACCGGTGAGGAACGCGCCCACCGTGACCGCGATGGACTTCCCGGCGACGACGAGCCCGATGAACACGACGATGGCGATCCAGTGCCGCGCGACGAGCGCCGGATCGATGAGCATCCCCACCGACACGAAGAAGATGGCCGCGAAGAGGTCCCGCACCGGGCGGACGAGGTCCTCGACGGCGGGCGCGACCCCGGACTCGGCGACGAGCGATCCCGCGATGAACGCGCCGAGGGCCACCGAGTAGCCGGCCGCGAGCGCGAGATACGACGTCCCGAAGCAGAGGCCGAGGCTCGCGACGAGGAGCGTCTCCCGGGAGCCATGCCGGCTCACGTACCGGATCCCGCGCGGCACGATCAGCATCCCCGCCGCGAGCAGGACCGCCAGGAACGCCCCCAGCCGGCCGAGCGTGGCGCCGAGCTGGCCCGGTGAGACCCCCGCCCCGGTCGCCACGGCCGTGAGGACGGCCATGAAGAGGATCGCGAACAGGTCCTCGACGAGGAGCACGCCGACGACGAGGTCGCGGAGCCGGCCGCGCACGCGGAGGTCGTCGAACGCCTTGGCGATGATCGTCGTGCTCGACATCGCCACGATCGCGCCGGCGAAGACGCTCTCGAGCGTCGTCCAGCCGAACGCGCGGCCCGCGACGAACCCGAGCCAGACCATGATGCTCGACTGCACGACGGCGGTGACCCCTGCCGTCGGGCCGACGCTCACGAGCTTGCGCAGGCTGAACTCGAGCCCCAGCGCGAACATGAGGAGGATGACGCCGAGCTCGGACAAAGTCTGGACGATCTCGCGGTCGGCGACGAGCGGGATCGGGACATGCGGCCCCACGAGGAGGCCCGCGAGGATGTAGCCGAGGACGACCGGCTGGCGAAGGCGCTGGAAGAGGACCGTCGTGACCGCCGCGACGCAGAGCACGATGGTGAGCGCGAGGAGGAAGTGGTGGGCGCCCTGCATGGCTCACGACTTAGCACCGGTGGTGTGCGCGCGCGTCACGGTTCGACGGCTGGACCGTGAGAAAATGTCGAAGGCTCGCTTTCGAATTAGCTCCGTCGCGGTCGGCAAGTCGAGCACCGTCCCCGGCGCGGCGCCCTTCCCGAGGTAATCGTCTAGTCACGATGAACGAAGAAGCGGCGCAAGCGCCTGCTCGCCGCAGTCGACGCTCGACGGCGCCTGGATGGCGGTTCCATCCGGCGGGAATGACTTGGCTTCGACGCGGGCCACGCGCGAGGCGCGACGCCGCCTTGCCGAACGGGGCCAGGCATCGTAAAGAACCGATGCCATGACTCCCACCCCCAAGGCGATCCCCGGCTGCGGACCCGCGCCCGTGCGGGAGGAACCCGATCTCAGGCCGGTGGAGGGCACCGAGGCGGACGAGGAGCTCGCGGCGCTCGCGAAGGCCGTCGGGCATCCCGCGCGCGTCCAGATCCTGAGGCTCCTCGCGCGGCGCGAGGCGTGCGTGTGCGGCGACATCGTGGACGAGCTCCCGCTCGCGCAGTCCACCGTCTCCCAGCACCTGAAGGTGCTCAAGGACGCGGGCCTGATCCGCGGCGAGATCGACGGGCCGCGGGTCTGCTACTGCATCGAGCCCCGGGCGCTGCGCCGGCTCAAGTCCCTCGTCGGAAGCCTGTAGGAGTCCAGCGCATGTCCGAAGCCGCCCTCGCCGTTCCCGCGCGCGCCAGCGTCGCCCGCCGGCTCTCGTTCCTCGACCGCTACCTGACCCTCTGGATCTTCCTCGCCATGGGCGCCGGCATCGCGCTCGGCTGGGCGGTACCCGGCGTGGTCCCCGCCCTCGACCGGCTGAGCGTGGGCACGACGTCGCTCCCGATCGCGGTCGGCCTCGTCCTCATGATGTACCCGCCGCTCGCCAAGGTCCGCTACGAGGAGCTGCCGCGCGTCTTCCGGAACGGCAGGGTGCTCGGGCTCTCGCTCGTGCAGAACTGGGTCGTCGGGCCGCTGCTCATGTTCGCGCTGGCCGTCGTGTTCCTGCGCGATCGGCCGGAGTACATGGTCGGGCTCATCCTGATCGGCCTCGCCCGCTGCATCGCGATGGTCATCGTCTGGAACGACCTCGCGAAGGGCGACACCGAGTACTGCGCCGGCCTCGTCGCGTTCAACTCCATCTTCCAGGTGCTGTTCTTCTCGGTCTACGCCTGGCTGTTCATCACGGTGCTGCCGGGCTGGCTGGGGCTGCGCGGGGCCGAGGTCCACATCACGATCGGCGAGATCGCGCGGAGCGTCTTCGTCTACCTCGGCGTCCCGTTCCTCGCCGGCATGGCGAGCCGGTTCGGCCTCCGCGCGCTGAAGGGCGAGGAGTGGTACCGGAAGGTCTTCATCCCGCGCATCTCGCCCGTCACCCTCGTCGCGCTCCTCTTCACGATCGTGGTGATGTTCTCGCTCAAGGGCGAGACGATCGTGCACGTGCCGCTCGACGTGGTGCGGATCGCGATCCCGCTCCTCGTCTACTTCCTCGTGATGTTCTTCGTGTCGTTCTGGATGAGCCGGAAGGTGGGCGCGACGTACGGGCAGACGGCGACGCTGTCGTTCACCGCCGCGTCCAACAACTTCGAGCTCGCGATCGCGGTCGCGGTCGCCACCTTCGGCATGGGCCACGGCGCGGCGTTCGCCGCGGTCATCGGACCCCTCGTCGAGGTGCCGGTGCTCATCGGGCTCGTGAACGTGGCCCTGCGCCTCCGGGACCGGTTCTTCCCGGGTGAGACCGCGGAGGTCGGCGGCGTGAAGAGCTGCGCGGGCACCTTCCCCGCGTCGTCGGCGTCGAGGTGAGCCGGTGACGTCGGAGAGCTGGCGCGCCGAGGCGGACGAGCTCAGGAGGCTCGCGCCCCGCCACGTTGTGTTCCTGTGCGTCGCGAACTCCGCGCGGAGCCAGATGGCCGAAGGGATCGCCCGATCGCTGGCGCCGGCCGGGGTGACCGTCTCGTCCGCGGGCTCGAGGCCGTCGCGGGTGAACCCCCTCGCGATCCGCGCGCTCGACGAGATCGGCGTCGACCTCCGCGGGCACCGCTCGAAGGGCGTCGAGTCGATCTCGCCCGAGGGGGTCGACGCCGTGATCACGCTGTGTGCCGAGGAGGTCTGCCCGGTGTTCCTCGGCGAGGCGCGGCGCGTTCACTGGGCGCTGCCCGATCCCGCCGGTGCGGGGAGCACGGAGGAGGAGCAGCTCCGGGCGTTCCGCGGCGTCCGCGACGAGCTTCGTCGCCGGCTCTCGGTCGTCTTCGGCCGGTAGGGCCGAGGGCCGGCAATCCGGCCGAACGAGCCCCCGATCGCGACGAGCGGACATCCTCCCCTGCAGGTGCTCGAAAGTCCCGGAGACGATCACGAAGATCGTCGGACCCGACGAGCCCTGTACGAGACCCGTGCGGAGGTGCCACGCGATGAACCTACCTCCCGCCCACGCCATCGCACCGCGCTCCGTCGCTCTCGCGCGGCGCCCGCTCGCCGGACTCGCCCTCGCCCTGGCCCTCGCCCTCGCCCTCGGGCCGGCGAGGCCGGCGCGCGCGGAGGGCGTGACGACGTCGTGGCCCTCGTACGATCTCGGGACGGACCTCGCCGTCACGGCGGTCGCCGGGGGCGGAACGCTGACGCTGCTCGCGCTGGAGCAGCAGCTCGCGCCGCTGCACTGTCGCTGGTGCACGCCGCCCGGGTTCGACGCGGACGTGACGCGAGCGCTCGGATGGAGCGACACCACAGCGGCCGCGACGGCGTCGGACGTGCTGCAGGTGGTGGTCGGGGTCGGCGTGCTCGGAAACGCGCTCCTCGACGGCTACCGCCGCGGTGACCCGAAGCTGGGGATGGTGAACGTCCTCCTCATCACCGAGGCGACCAGCATCGCGATGCTCCTCGACACGGGCGTGAAGTACGCGGTGGGCCGGGCGCGACCGTCCGTGTGGCTCGGCGAGACGAAGGAATCGCACAACGGCAACCTGTCGTTCTTCTCCGGCCACACGACGTTCGCGTTCGCGATCGCCGCGTCGTCGTCGACCCTGCTCCTGTCGCAGGACGCTCCCGACGCCGGGCTCGCAACCGCTGTTTCGTTCGCCGGAGCAGGCCTCGTCGGCTACCTCCGGATCGCCGCCGACGCGCACTACCTGACCGACGTGCTCGCGGGCGCGGCCGTGGGGAGCCTCGTGGGCTGGGCCGTGCCGCACTTGTTCCATCCCAGCAAGCAGGCCGCCGTCCAGCTGCGCCCCGCGGCGGGGGGATTCGCCCTCGTCTGGTGAGGGTCCGTGAGCGGGTGGGTCCGGTCTTCGACCGCGGCGTCGCGCATCGGGTAGGCTGGACCGATGCCGGCGATCGATCTTCGCAGACCCGCCGTGGTCACCGACGACTTCCGCCGCCGCGTCGCGGACCTGCTCGCGCCGAGCGGCTTCGCCCCGCGTGCGAAGGGCGACCTCGTCCGGCGGCGTGGCAAGAACGTCCACCGCGTCGGGTTCTCGTCGAGCCAGCGGAACACGGAAGGTCACGTGGCCTGCTCCGTGTCGCTGGGCTTCGAGGACGCCGCCGTGCGGGCGCAGTCGCCGGGGTGGGCGGCGGGAGGCTTCCTCGACGGCCCCGAGTTCGACGGGTCGTGGCAACGCTCGAACATCGCCGTCCCCGGCGACGCCGACGCGCTGGCCGACCTCGTGATGAAGCGCCTGGAGTTCCTCGAGCTCATGGAGAGCCCGGAGACGGTGCTGTCCGAGACCTCCCGCCGCTACGTCCCCGGCCTGGTCGAGCCCCGCGTGATCGTTCCGTACCTCGCCGTGCGCCTCGGGCGCGACGCCGCCCTTTCCTACGCGCGCGCTCTCCTCGGCGGACGCCCGGAGCTGTGGCCTGCGTTCGCCGGCGCCTGCGGACGAGGAAATGCTCCCGGAGGGCACGCCGATCACGGCTCGCAGCTCGCGACGGCGCTCGCGGACGTGGAGGCGGTCCCGCCCCCCGCCGCACCGGCGGACGTGGTGCCGTCGGCGGATCCCCGGGCTGCGGCGCTCCGGTGCTTCTTCGGGCGGCAGCTCCGGGCCTGGGGCGAGCCGGAGGCGGCCGCAGCGCTTCGCCGCCTGCCGGACGCGGACGTCCACGGCTCGTACGCCGCGCAGAAGGCCGTCGAGGAGCCGCTGGTCGACAGCGCTGCTGCCGCGCGCGTCGTGCTGCGATGCGTGCTGGGCGAGGACCGCATCCCCCGTCGCCCGGCACCGAGGCCGCGCCTCTTCCAGTACCACGCGCTCCACGAGCCGTTCGCGTGACGAGGCGGCGCGTCGCGGCCGTCAGTCGCTCGCGAGCAGCGCGGCAGCCTCGAGCCTCACGGCGTCCCCGGCGGCGCGCGAGGCCTCCTGCATGCCGCGCAGGGCGCCCTCCTGGCTCCGGTCCCAGTAGATGGCCTCCATCGCCTCCCCTGCGCAGATCCAGCCGTCGAGGGCGGCCAGCACCTGGCGCCGGCTTGGCGACGCACCCTCCGGCTTCTCCAGCCGGGCCACGTCGCCCTTCGCCAGCTCGGCGGCGCGCACGAGCTCGCGCCCGCCCACGGCGCACGCGTCGAGGCTCTGGCCGCACGCGCCGACGACGCCCACGTACTTCGAGTGCACGCGGTCGAGGATCTCGGCGACGCTGCGCGCGTAAGGGCTCGAGAGCTTCGGCGCGCCGCACAGACACGCGGGCAGGCAGCACAGGAGCGCGAGCGTGAAGCGCGGGGGTGGTCTTCGCATGTCGTGAGTCTCGTGGCGTGCCCGCCGGGCGCCAAAGCGCCATTCGAGGCCCTCCGGCAGGCTGCGGCACGATGCGCCAGGGCGCCCGTCTCCGCCGCCCTCGTGACCTCGCGACCGCGAACGTCCCGTCGTGGTCGATCACCGCCCAGGCATTCCCCCGAGCACGCCAGGAGCGCGAGCGTGCAGAGGCTCGCGCGGACCCATCGACGCCCTGATCGACCCCCCTCGGCCCGACGTGGAACGGAGCGCCGACCGTCCAGGAGCCGGCGCCGGAGAGGTGCCCACCCTCCGTGAACCGGGAGTGTCGCGAGAGGCCGCGGCGGCTAATCGTCATTCGAGGTCCCTCCGCCACGCTGCGGCACGAACGGACGCCTTCACGCTCGCTCGGCCGCAAGGCCTACCCCGATGCGTCCTCCCCGCCCGAGAGCCGCGCCGGCCCGACGCGCCGCGCCGTACCGCGACGCCCCGCAGGAGCCGACGCGCCGCGCTTCCGCTGGAGACACACTCCACGTGCCTCCTGCCTGCCGCGCTCACCACGCTCGGCGGAATCGTCGCTCGCGCGCGCCTCGCAGCCGCTCCCGGAAGGTGGTTGCACCGCAAATCAAATCACGGAAGGCGAACGCCATGAAGACCGACGCCCACGAACCCATTGTCTCCACGTCATCCACGAACGACCCGGCCGCCGCCGGGACGCAGCCCTCCGGCGGGCTCACCCGGCGCGACTTCATGAAGGCGGCGGCGGTGACCGCGGCCGGGGTCGGGATCCTCGGCGCGCCGGCCGTCGTGCGCGGCCAGGGCCCCGGCCCGATCAAGTTCGGTCTCCTCGAGGACCGCTCCGGGAACTTCGCGATCTTCGGCCTCAACAAGTGGCACGGCACCCAGCTCGCGCTGAAGGAGATCAACGAGGGCTGGACGCTCGACGGCGGCGTGCAGGGGCCAGGAGGGCCCGGCGTCCACGCGAAGGTCGCCCCGAAGCCGCCCACCGAGAACATCAAGGCGACCGTCGACGCCGGCGGGCCGCCGTCGCGGGACGACGTCGTCTGGACGGAGTCGGCGGAGTACCTCGTCAAGTCCGGGGAGCAGGGCGTCCTCGGGCGCAAGATCGAGCTCATCGCGCCCGATCCGCAGTCGGACAACACGCAGTTCCAGGCGCTGGCGCGCCGGTTGATCCTGGACGAGAAGGTCGACGTGATCATGGCCGGGTTCGCGAGCGCCGAGCGCGAGGCGATCCGGCCGATCATGGATCAGAACAAGATGCTGTACTTCTACAACAACCAGTACGAGGGCGGCGTCGCCGACAAGAACACGTTCTGCACCGGCGCGGTCCCGGAGCAGCAGATCGTCCCGGTCATGCAGTACATGATCAAGAACTTCGGGCCGCGGATCTACACGCTCGCCGCCGACTACAACTTCGGCCAGCTCAGCGCCGCGTGGACGCGCGCGATGGCGCCGCTCCTCAACGCGGAGGTCATCGGCGAGGAGTTCATCCCGCTGAGCGTGTCGCAGTTCAGCTCCAGCATCGCGAAGATCCAGCAGGCGAAGCCGAGCTGGCTGATGATGTACATCACCGGCCAGAACCACTCGAACTTCTACCCGCAGGCGAACGCCGCCGGGCTGCAGTTCCCGATGGGGTCCTCGATCAACATCGCCCAGGGCTACGAGCACCGCCGCTTCGCGCCGCCCGCCCTGAACCGGTTCCATGTCACGGCGAGCTACATGGAGGAGATCCCGACGCCGCGGAACCGGCTGTTCGTGAAGCGGTGGCGCACCATGTTCCCGGACGAGCCGTACATGGCGATGGAGGGCCACAGCGCGTACGTGGCGACGCACCTCTACGCGAAGGCGGTGCGGCTCGCGGGCACGACGGACAAGGCGACCGTCATCAAGGCCCTCGAGTCGGGCATCGGCGTCGAGGCGCCGGCGGGCTGGGTCGCCATGGATCCGGCGACGCACCACCTCAGCCAGTACATCCGGCTGGCCCGCTGCGACGCGAAGCACGACATCACGTTCATGACCGAGTGGCCGCACATCGAGCCGTGGTGGACGCGGCGACTCGGCGTGAACCTCGTGCGGACGCCGGAGTACAAGCAGTACATCCCGGACGAGGATCCGTTCTTCAAGATGTTCCAGAAGAAGAAGACGTAGCGGATCCTCGCCGCGGACCGGCCGCCGCGTCGCGGCGGCGACCGGTCCGGCGGGAGGGGCGGACGGTCCGGCACCGGGAGCCCTCGCGATGAGCGTCCCCTATCTCGTGAGCCTGCTGTACCAGTACGCGGACAACCTCGCGTTCCTGCTCCTCGCCGCGCTCGGGCTCATGATCATCCTGGGCGTCGTCGACGTCATCAACCTGGCGCACGGCGAGCTCATCATGCTCGGGGCGTACGTGACGACGCTCGCGTATCACCGCGCGCACCTGCCGCTGCCGCTCTGCATGCTGCTGAGCGTGGTCGTGGTGGGGACGTTCGGGATGGTGCTCGAGCGGACGGTCATCCGGCGCTTCTACCGGGACAAGCTCGGGGCCCTGGTCGCGACCTGGGGAATCAGCCTCATCCTGAGCCAGGGCATGCTGCTCGTCCTCGGGCCCTCGCTCATCGCGGTGCCGCTCCCGGAGTGGACCCTGTCGTACGCCGGGTACTCGTTCGGCGGCTACCGGCTCCTGCTGTTCGCGGCGTCGATCGTCGTCGTGGTCGCCGCCTGGTGGGTGTTCTACCGGACGCGCCTCGGCGTGCACACGCGCGCCACGATGCAGAACGCCGCGATGGCGCAGGCGCTCGGCGTCGACACCCGGCGCATCTACCTGTACACGTTCGGGGCCGGCTCGGCCCTGGCCGGGCTCACGGGCGCGCTGTACGCCCCCACCACCACCATCGTCCCGCTCATGGGCACGACGTTCGTGGACGTGGCCTTCATCACGGTGGTGGTCGGCGGCGGCGCGAACCCCATCCTCGGCGCGCTCACGAGCGCCGCGCTGCTCGCGCTGATCTCGACGCCGCTCTCGAGCGCGCTCGGCACCTTCGCCGGGCGCATCGGGCTGCTCATCGCGGCGCTCGTCATCATCCGGTTCCTGCCCCGCGGGCTGTCCGGGTACTTCGCGGACCTGCAGCGTCGGCGGATGGCGGCGGCGCGCACATGAGCGCGCCGGGACGCTCCGGGATCGGGTCCCGCCTGAACGGCCCCCAGGACCTGGGCCGCGGAGGCGCGTTCTGGATCGTGTTCGCGGTCGTCGCTGCCGGGCTGCTGGCGTTCCCGATCGGCGGCTCGCCGTTCCTCCTGTCGAACCTCGCCAACTTCTTCGTCTACGTACCGATGGGGCTCGGGCTGGCGCTGCTCTGGGGATACGGCGGGATCCTGAGCTTCGGGCAGGGCGCCTTCTTCGGGATGTCGGGCTACCTGTACGGCATCATCGCGCAGAACCTCGCCCTCACCCCCGGCGGCTCCCTGATCGCGGTCGGCGGCGCGATCGGGGTCACCGTGCTCGTCGCCGCGGCGTTCGGCTACTTCATGTTCTACGGCGAGGTGAGCGCCTGGATCATCCCGCTGCTCACCCTCGTCCTCTCGCTCATCGGCGAGACGTTCATGGGGCAGACGGCGGGGTACCAGTGGCGCGTCGGCCACGTCCTCCTCGGCGGCTACAACGGAATGACCGGCATCCCGTCGATCCGGGTGGGGCCGCTGGAGTTCGGCGGCGCCTCGGTCGAGCTGTACCTGCTGTCCGTGGTCGCGATGCTCCTCGCGTACCTCGGCCTCCGGCTGCTCGTGAACTCGCACTACGGCTACGTCGTCGTCGCCGTGCGCGACGACGTCGAGCGCACCCGGATGCTCGGCTACAACGTCGCGCTCCGGCAGGTGCAGGTGTTCGCCCTCGCGGCGGGCCTCGCCGCCGTGAGCGGGATCCTCTACGTCTCGTGGGGGAACTACATCAACCCGTCGAGCATGGGGCTCTACGCGGCGACGCTCCCGGTCATCTGGACCGCCGTGGGCGGCCGGACGAGCCTCCTCGCGGTCGCGGTCTCCACCGTGGCGCTGAAGTGGCTCGCCGACGCTCTCGCGGTCCGGGGCGGCGAGTACGCCTTCCTCATCATGGGCGCGCTGCTCCTCGCGACGATGCTGTTCTTCCCGGCCGGGATCGTCGTCTCCCTCGCCCGGACCTGGCGCCGGTGGCGCGCGCCGGCGGCGGACCGCGCGCCCGAGGCGCGGGAGCGGGGGGAGCCGTCATGACGGCCGGCCCCGCCCCCGCGGCGCGCGAGCCGCTGCTCCGCACCGAGGGCCTCACGAAGGCGTTCGGCGGCATCCGCGCCGTCGACGACGTGAGCCTCGCGGTGGCGCCCGGCGAGCTGCGCTGCCTCATCGGCCCCAACGGCGCCGGCAAGTCCACGCTGTTCAGCCTCCTCGCGGGCCTGCAGCGGCCCGACAGCGGCCGGATCGTCTTCAAGGGCGAGGACGTCACGACGCTCTCGCCGTTCCGGCGCGTCCGGCGCGGCATCTGCCTCAAGTTCCAGACGACGCGGATCTACCGCGGCCTGACCGTCGGGGAGAACCTCACGATCGCGCGAGGCCCGCGCGGCGGCGCCCGCGCGGGCGAGCGGCTCGACTGGGCGCTCGGCACCCTCGGCCTCGCCTCCGAGCGCGCGCGGCCGGCGGGCGAGCTCTCCCACAGCCACCAGCAGTGGCTCGAGGTCTGCCTCGCCCTCGCCACCGGGCCGGACCTGCTGCTCCTCGACGAGCCGACGGCGGGCATGACGCCCGAGGAGACCGCGCTCACGGCGGAGTTCGTCCTCGGGCTCGCGGGGCAGGGGATCACGGTGCTCGTCGTCGAGCACGACATGGCGTTCGTCCGCCACATCGCCCGCGGGGTGACGGTGCTGCACTACGGCCGCATCTTCGCGGACGGGACGCTCCAGGAGATCGAGGCGAACCAGGAGGTCCGGCGCATCTACCTCGGGGAGCAGTGAGAGATGGCCGACCCGCTCCAGCCGCTCCTCGCCGTCGAGGACCTCCGCGCCGGCTACGGCAGCGGCGACATCCTGCAGGGCATCGGGCTGCGCATCGAGCCGGGGGAGATGGTCGCGACCATCGGCAGGAACGGGGTCGGGAAGTCCACCCTGATGAAGGCGATCATGGGGATGCTCCCCGCGATGTCGGGCGCGGTGTCGTTCCGGGGCGAGGACATCGCCCGGCTCCGGCCGGATCAGCGCGCGGCGCGCGGCATCGGCTACGTCCCGCAGGGCCGGGAGGTGTTCCCGAGCCTGACCGTCGAGGAGAACCTCGCGATGGGCGAGACCATCAACCGGGACAAGTCGCACCCCCGCTACGATCTCGTCTACGGCTACTTCCCCATCCTGGCGGAGCGGCGGCGCCAGCTCGCCGGGACCTTCAGCGGCGGTCAGCAGCAGATGCTCGCCATCGCCCGCGCGCTCGTCGGCCGTCCCGAGCTGCTGCTCCTCGACGAGCCGTCGATGGGGATCCAGCCCAGCATCATCCAGGAGATCGGCCGCGCGCTCGTCCGGCTCAACGAGGAGGAGAAGGTCACGATCCTGCTCGTCGAGCAGAACACCCGACTCATTGCGCAGGTCGCCCGGCGCGCCTACGCGATCGACAAGGGTCGCATCGTCGGCACGCTGGACCGCCGCAGGCTGAGCGACCCGGCGGCCCTCGCGGAGTACCTCGCGGTGTGAGTCGCTCGCAGTCCGGAAGGAGGAGCACGATGGCCACGCACCACCTGACCGAGAAGGCCCAGGGCAAGTTCCACTACACCATCGGCCCGTACGCGGAGCCGGTCCTGCGGGTGCGCCCCGGGGACACCGTCGTGGTCGAGACGGCCGACGCGTTCGAGGGCCGGATCACGGACGAGCGGGTGAAGCCGAGCTCGGTCCTGGAGGTCCCGTTCCTGAACCCGCAGAGCGGGCCCATCTACGTCGAGGGCGCGGAGAAGGGCGACGCGCTCGCCGTCCACATCGACTCGATCCTCCCGCGGAAGGACCGGCCGGGCGGGACGACGTGCCTCATCCCCAACTTCGGCGGGCTCTGCGGGACCGATCTCACCGCCTTGCTCCACGAGCCGCTGCCGGAGAAGGTCTGGAAGATGGAGGTCACGGAGGCCGGGGTCCGCTGGAACGGCATGACGTTCCCGTACACGCCGTTCCTCGGGACGATCAGCACGTCCCCGCAGATCGACTCCATCAACGCGCTCACCGGCGGGAAGCACGGCGGCAACATGGACCTGCCGGACGTCTGCCCGGGCGCGACGATCTACCTGCCCGTGAAGGTGCCCGGCGCGCTGCTCTACCTGGGCGACGGCCACGCCACCCAGGGTGACGGCGAGCTGTGCGGCGTCGCCGTCGAGTTCGCGACGATCACCACCCTCACCGTGAACGTCGTCAAGGGCTGGGACCTGCAATGGCCGCGGGTGGAGAACGACCGCTTCATCATGAGCGTCGGCAGCGCCCGCCCGATGGAGGACGCGGCGCGGATCGCCTATGCGGACCTGGTGAAGTGGCTCGAGAGCAAGTTCGGGTTCGACCGGTGGGACGCCTACTTCGTCCTGAGCGAGGTCGGGAAGGTCCGCCTCGCGAACATGGTCGACCCGATGTACACGATCGGCGCGAGCATCTCGAAGGAGTACCTGAAGCAGCGGTGACGTCGATCTCGACGGGGCGCGTCGTTCAGGGGAAGGAGACGTGGAGCGCGCCGTGGGTCAGGACGTTGCCCCCGACCGTCCACGCCTCCGCGCCGATCCAGACGCACTGCCACGCCGTGCGCCAGGGCCGCGGGAGGAGGTACGCCACGACCGCGTGCAGGCCCATGCTGGCGAGGTTGTAGGCGAGGAGCGTGGCGCGCGCCGGGCGCTCGCCGAGGAAGGGGTTCGCCTCGAGCGATCCCTGGCGGAGGAAGTGCCGCGTCTACATCCAGTCCACCAGCTGGAGCGACACGTACGTGAGCTCGAGGGCCGTGTCCGTCCTCGTCCGAAAGGTCCTGGGTCGCGGCCCAACGATGCTGCCGCATATCGGTGCCTCCGCGCGGCGACCCGCTCATCGGCTCAGGCCGGAGTCTCGCGACCGCCGGGCGCGGCGGCGACGCGCGTCGACAGGTCGCCGCCCCGACCGCGGGCGGGCGAGTCCCCGTCCTTCGGCGGCGGAGCCGCGGGGCCCTTCGGGCGCGTGAGCCGGTCTAGCGCGCCGCCGCTGCGGTCCGCCGGATCCACGGCTGGTTCGCGAGCGCACGATCGAGGAGCTTCGTCATCTCGCGGGCGTCGCGGGGATCGACGTGGTCGCGCGCGACACGCGTCCAGAGCAGCGCGCCCGTCCGGTGGTCGAAGAGGTCCACCTCGAGCACGGTCTCGTCGCCCGTGAAGAAGCCGCGGTCCTCGACCGCGAGCTCCGGCGGCGGCGGGACGGCGAGCTCGACCATCGGCTCCGGCTCTGCCTCGTCCGTCCATGCGTCGGCGTCGCTCGGCACCGGCGCGGGTTCCGCCCACGCCTCCGCGGGCGGCGCACCGGGGTAGGGGGGCTCCGGCGCCACGACGTAGTCGGGCGGCGGGAACACGTAGACGAAGTCGAGCCCGATCCAGACGTTCGGGCCGTGCCACGGCGCGACGCCGTAGGCCGGCGGCGGGGGCACGGAGCCGAACGGCCGCCCGGGAACCGGCCGGACGCCGGGAGCGGGGACGGGCTGGAAGCCCGGGGTCGGGACCGGGCGCGCGACGCGCCCGGACGCCACGCCCGGCCGCGGCGCCGGGACCGAGACGCGCGGCGCGGGTGCCGAAGCGGTTCCGCCCTGCCGGGCCGTCGCGGGGGGGTGCGTCTTCGGGGCGCTCTTCGAGAGGACCACGATGGCGATGACGGCCGCCACGACCACGACGATGCCGACGACCAGCGCGACGGTCGCGGCCCGCTGGTCCGAGCGGTGCGACGCGGTCCGGGCCACCGCCCGCGCACGGACGAGCAGCAGGGGATCGGCGGCGCCGAGGGCGCCGGGGGAGATCTCGCGGCCCGCGAGCGCGGTGCCGAGCGCGGAGCGGACGAGCTGCCGCGCCTCCTCCGCCTCCGCCTCGTCCACGGGCTTCGCGCTCTCGAGCCAGAGCTCGACCTGCGGCTCCGCGATGGCGCCGGCCGGCGGCGCGAGCCGCTCGCCGAGCGAGCTCGCCGGGACGCGGATGGTGGTGCAGCCGAACGTGACGAACGCCACGAGCGCGACCGAGATCCTCCACATGATTCCGAGGATACACCCGCCGGCGCGCGCTGCGCCGGAGCGCGCCACCGCGAGACGAGGGGGCGGCGCCCCGGAGGACGCCGCCCCGCTGGATCGTCACGGACGTCCGACCGGCCGCTAGAAGCTCGCGCCCATCGCGAACGTGCGCGGCGTCGCCGGATCCGAGATGACCACGTCCGGCCGCATCATCTCGTTGTCCTCGTGATCGATGATGTGGCAGTGCCAGACGTAGTTGTAGCGGCCGCCGCTCGACGGATCGAACGGGAAGGTCGCCGACGCCGCCGGCGTGCCCGCGGCGACGCTGGTCGGCGCCCAGCGAACCACGAGCCGCGTCACCATCCCGGGCGGCGCCATCACCGTGTCCTTCCAGCCGGTCTCCTGGGGCCCCGGCGCGAGCGCCGGGCCCTGCAGGTACGGGAACACGTCCGGATTCCCGCCGACCACCGGCACGAGCGTGCCGCCGAAGCCGTGCACGTAGGGCGGATTGAGGCGCGGCGCGAACTTCGCGTAGTCGAGCGGCGGGCCGTACCCGCCCTGGAAGACGCCGCCGGGGAAGAGCGCGTTGTAGGCCGTCAGGTACTGGTTCGTCGCGAAGGACTGCCGGTTCAGGATCTGGAACTGCACGAGGTGCAGGTGCATCGGGTGGGCGTCCGCCGTGAGGTTCACGATCTCCCAGATCTCCGTCTCACCCTCCCTCGGGAGCTCGGAGTAGGAGAGGCCGGCGGGGTCGGTCGGGAGCCGGGTGAAGTCGGTGCGGACCGCCATCGTCCTCGGGTCGACGCCCGACCACTTCGTGTTGTTGACGAGGATCTCGAGCGGGCCGCCCGGATACGCGGTGGCGACGCCGGTGATCGGGTTCGGCCAGGTCACCTTCATGCCCATGACCTCGTTGAGCGTCAGCTCGCGCGCGACGGTCGGCGTCACGCCCTGCGCGAGCGCGCCGGCGCTCGCGAGCCGCACCATGGGCGTCCGGAGCGCACCGCCGGCCGCGGGGTCGTAGCTCGCGTCGGCGACGGCGGTCGCGCCGACCCGGAACTGCATGACGCGGCCGAGGGTCGAGCCCGGAGGCGGCGAGCCCTTGGGATAGGGCGTGCGGGCGGTGTTCCGGAGCGTGAAGTTGCGCCCGCCGAAGCCCGCGAAGTCCACGATGATCTCGTAGCGCTCGCCGGGCATGACCGTGAGGACCTGGCCGGCGGCGGGGTCGATCTTCGCGGGCCGGTCGAGGTACCCGCCGTCGTTGGAGATGACGTACATCGGCGGGCCGAACGTCTTCGTCACGGGGTCGATGAGCGACAGCTCGTAGGTGCGCGCGTTCGAGCCGTTCAGCACGAGGAACCGGTACCGCCGCGGCTGCAGGTCGAGGTACGGCCACGCCTTCCCGTTCACGACGACGGTGTCGCCCAGGAACTCGGGGACCCAGTACGGATGATCCGGGTTCGGCGTCCAGAGGAGGCCGGTGTAGCTGTCCGCGGGGAAGAACAGCTGCCCACCCGTGTCGAACATGCGGTCCTGGATCACGAGCGGGACCACGTCCGTCACGTCGGCGCCCGGGAGCGGCTGCTGCGCGGGATCGACCACGTAGTACGCGCCGGCGAGCCCGGCGTACACGTTGAGGCGGGTCGCGCCGAGGGTGTGGTCGTGGAACCAGATCGGCGACGCCTCCTGGCTGTTCGGGTACGTGTACGTGACCCTGTTGGCCATGTACGGCGTCCAGGAGAACGCGAGCGTGGTGGGATCCTGCTGGACCTGGTACGCCGCCTTCGTGGCGAGGTCGTAGACGATCGCGCCCGCGGCGTACGGCGCCGTCCCCGGCGTCGCCGGCAGGCCGCTCACCGTCCCGGCCCACCCCTTCGTGTAGAACTTCGATCCGACGAGCCTGCCGTCACTCGTGAACCACGAGTCGGGCGAGCCGTCGATAGCGGCGGGGTCCTCCGCGCCGTGCAGGTGCGGGACGGTGGCGATCGGGCCCGAGTAGTTGAGGGCGCAGGGATCCGGCTGCCCGTTCCAGAGCAGCGGGCCGCCCATCTCGACCTTCATCATGCAGTCGTTCCGGCCGAGGTTCAGCGGGTCCGCCCAGTGGAGCGTCTGGTCGGTGCTGAACCGGTACGCGTTCACGCCGGTGTCGCTCGTCGAGCCGAGCGCGTTCACGTACGTCACCGCGGTCGGGGTGCCGCGCGACGCGACGATCACCGGGCCGATGTACGTGTCGCGGACCGCGGTCTTCCCCGGGCACGCGCTGCCCGACACGTATCCCCAGACCGACGTCGGCGTCCCCGCGGCGCCCGCCGCGAGCGGCGGAAGCACGTTCGACTGGAACTCGCACATGGTGAGCGTCACCGGGGCGGTGCCGTCCACCGTGGGGATCACGGGGTAGCTTCCGTAGGTCGCCGCGGGCTGCTTGGCCTTCCAGACGTCGAGGACCGGCAGCGGCTGGGCGAACTGCGGGATGTTGCCCCCGGGCAGCAGGAGCGGGTTGTACGTCGTCTGCGCGCGCGCGCTGCCGGACGCCAGCAGCACGCACGCACCCATCCACGCCAGGGCTTGCGCCCCGCGCACACGGTTCATCGGTGAATCCTCCCATCGGCGGACACGGGCGGGGGGTGGCGGGATCCCGGCGCCCATTCGCCGGGGCCCCAGCACGGCGACCGGGGGCCAGGCTCCCCCCTGGCGCTCCGGACGTCCGTGTTGCCGCCCTGCTGTCCGACCGGTGACTAATGGTTGACGCAGATCAAATCGGCGACCGCCGCGACGGGTGCTTCAGTCTTCAACGGTGAGTGACTCTGGTGATGGGAAAACACTGAGCGGCAGTGGTTCTGTCGACGGCCATGCACCGATCGTCAAGTCACGCACCGTTCACCCGACCCCACAGGGAGTGAGCCCGGCGCTCGCCTCGAGATCGCGGCGGCGCGCGAGGCGGACGCGAAGTGCAGGGCGGCCGCGACGAAGGCGATGACGAACGCTCCGGTGGCCGGCCGCCGCGCCTCGGATGGGGCCACCCCCACCGTCCGCGACGCCGGCCGGCGCGCGGCGCGTCCACCATCGGCGCGTGCCGGCGAACCTGACCGCCCAGTACAAGGACGCGGAGCTGCGGCTCCGTCAGGCGACCAGCCACGACGAGAAGGTCGAGGCGCTCCGCGAGATGCTCGCGCTCCTCCCGAAGCACAAGGGGACGGAGAAGCTCCACGCCGATCTGAAGAAGCGCCTCGCGAAGCTCGAGGAGGAGCGGGAGCACGCCGCGCGGAGCGGGAGCCACCACGTCGACCTCGGGCACGTCCGGCGCGAGGGCGCCGGCCAGTGGGCGCTCGTCGGCCCGCCGAACGCCGGGAAGTCGTCCCTCCTCGCGGCGCTGACGCACGCGCACCCGGAGATCGCGGAGTACCCGTTCACGACGCACGTCCCGCAGCCCGGGATGATGCCGTTCGAGGACGTCCAGGTGCAGCTCGTGGACACGCCGGCGATCGCGCCGGGCCACGTCGAGCCGTTCCTGCCGGCGCTCGTCCGCGGCGCCGACGGGGTGGTGATCGTGCTCGACGTGGCGGCGGACGACCTCGAGGCGTCGCTGGTCGGCACGCTCGACGTGCTGCTGCACGGACACGTGTGGCCGGAGGGGCGCCCGGTGCCGGACGGCGCGTCGCCGCTGGTCGTCCCGCGCCCCGTCCTCGTCGCCGCGAACAAGCACGACCTCGACGACGCGGAGGGCACGTTCTCGCAGCTCGCGCGCGAGGCGGTCGGCCCCGGCCTGCCGTTCTTCCCGGTGTCGGCCACGCGCGGGGACGGGCTCGACGGGCTCCGCCCCTGGCTCTTCCGCGCGCTCCGCAAGATCCGCGTGCACACGAAGGAGCCGGGGAAGAAGGCCGACCTCGGGAAGCCGTTCGTGCTCCCCGAGGGCGCCGCGGTCGAGGCGCTCGCGGCCCTGGTGCACCAGGATCTCGCCGCGCGCCTCAAGTTCGCGCGCGTCTGGGGCCACGCGCGGTTCGACGGGCAGCAGGTCGATCGCCACCACGTGCTCGCGGATGGCGACGTGGTCGAGCTGCACGCGTGACGGGCGCCCGCCCCGGCCACTGGCGCGGGGCGGGTCGCCGGCCGGTCAGAACGACGGCGGCGTGCAGGCGCTCACGATCTCGCACGGCTCCTCGCCGAGGTTCCGGAAGCGGTGCGGGATCCGGCTGTCGAAGTAGTAGGCGTCGCCGGCGCGCAGCACGCGAGTGCTCATGCCGACGGTGAGCTCCATCTCGCCGCGGATCACGATGCCCCCCTCCTCCGCCTCGTGGCGCAGCATCTCCGAGCCGGTGTCCGCGCCCGGCATGAGCCGCTCGTGGATGACCTGGAGCGCCCGGCCCTGCAGGTTCGCGCCGACCTGCCGGTACGAGATGGGGCCGCCGGCGATCTCGACGAGCTCGTCCGCGCCGAAGAAGATCTTCGGCTGCTCCGGCTGGCCCACCGCGAAGAAATCCGCGAGCGACATCGGGAAGCCGCCGAGGATCTTCTTCAAGGTCGCGATGGACGGGCTGCTGCGGTTCTTCTCGATCATCGAGATCATCCCGTTCGTCACGTCGGCGCGCATCGCGAGCGCGCGCTGCGACAGTCCGTAGCGCTCGCGGATCTCGCGAAGGCGCTCGCCGATGTCGAACTCGCCGAGGGAGGCGGGGGCCGCGGCGGTGGGCGCTTGCGCGGGCGCGGCGCGGGGCGGCGCGGGGCTCGGGGCGTGGCGCTTTCTCGACGGCATCGATCTCCTCCGGGTGGACGGATCCGGTGAGCGGTGTGAACGGAATATTTATCACCGAACCGGTGCGCGCCACACCGCCTCGACACGCAAGTGGCCGTTTCCTGCGGGAATTGCGCGAAGGCTGCGCGCTTCTGCCGCGGTCGCCTTGCTTAGTATTTTAAACACTGTTACCGTTTCACAGGTCGCTCGCAGCACACCACCTCCACGCAGAAAGCGCAGGGACGCCATGACGGTCGGTCACATCATCAACGGGAAGCCGGTGCCCGGCACGAGCGGGCGCCACGGGAACGTCTACGACCCGGCGAGCGGCCAGGTGACGAAGCAGGTCGCCCTCGCCAGCCAGGCCGAGGTCTCCGCCGCGATCGCGGCGGCCGCGGACGCGTTCCCGGGCTGGGCGGCGACGCCTCCGGCGCGGCGCGCCAAGGTCATGTTCCGGCTGAAGCAGCTCGTGGAGGAGCACGCCGCGGAGCTCGCCGCGCTCGTCACCGCCGAGCACGGCAAGGTGCTGAGCGACGCCATGGGCTCCATCGCCCGGGCGCTCGAGATCGTGGACTTCGCGTGCGGCATCCCCCAGCTGCTCAAGGGGGAGCACTCGGACAGCGTCGGCACGGGGATCGACAGCTACACGCTCCGGCAGCCGCTCGGCGTCTGCGTGGGGATCACGCCGTTCAACTTCCCCGCCATGGTCCCGATGTGGATGTTCCCCCTCGCCGTCTCCTGCGGGAACACCTTCGTGCTGAAGCCGTCGGAGCGGAACCCGTCCGCGCCCATGCGCATCGCGGAGCTCGCCATCGAGGCCGGGCTGCCGCCGGGCGTCCTCAACGTCGTGAACGGCGACAAGGAGGCCGTCGACGCGCTCATCTCGAGCCCGCGCGTCGCCGCGGTCAGCTTCGTCGGGTCCACGCCCATCGCGGAGTACATCCACCGGACCGCCTCGGCGCACGGCAAGCGCGTCCAGGCGCTGGGCGGGGCGAAGAACCACGCGGTGGTCATGCCGGACGCCGACCTCGACCAGGCGGCGGACGCGCTCATGGGCGCCGCCTACGGCTCGGCGGGCGAGCGCTGCATGGCGATCTCGGTGGGCGTCGCGGTGGGCGACGAGGTCGCCGACGCGCTGGTCGCGAAGCTCGTCGAGCGGCTCGCCAGGCTCCGCGTCCTCCCGGGCACCGACCCGAAGGCGGAGATGGGGCCGCTCGTCACGAAGGAGCACCTCGCCCGCGTCCGCGGGTACGTCGACGCGGGCGTGAAGGAGGGCGCGAAGCTCGTCGTGGACGGGCGGGCGCTCGCCGTGCCGGGCGCGAAGGACGGCTTCTTCATGGGCGGCTGCCTCTTCGACCGGGTCACGCCGGAGATGAAGATCTACCGCGAGGAGATCTTCGGGCCGGTGCTCTCCATCGTCCGCGTCCCGAACGTCGAGCGCGCGCTGCAGCTCATCAACGTGCACGAGTACGGGAACGGGACCGCCATCTTCACCCGCGACGGCGACGTGGCCCGCGAGTTCGTCTCGCGCGTCCAGGCCGGCATGGTCGGCGTGAACGTGCCGATCCCCGTGCCCGTCGGCTACCACAGCTTCGGCGGCTGGAAGCGGTCGCTCTTCGGTGACCACAGCATCTACGGCGCGGAGGGCGTCCACTTCTACACGCGGCTCAAGACCGTCACCTCCCGCTGGCCCAGCGCGGTGAGCAAGGGCCCCGAGTTCGTCTTCCCGACCATGAAGTAGCGAGGACCCCGACAATGACTTCCGAGACCCAGAAGCCGCTCTCGGGCGACGAGCTCGTCGCCCTGACCAAGAAGCACTCCCTCTACGAGTGGTCCGCCCAGTCGAAGGTGGATCCCATCCCCGTGGCGCGCTCGAAGGGCATCCACTTCTGGACGCCGGAGGGGAAGCGGTTCGTCGACTTCAACAGCCAGCTCATGTCCGTGAACATCGGGCACGGCGACGAGCGCGTCGTGCGGGCGATCCAGGATCAGGTGGCGAAGCTCGCCTACGCCAACCCCTTCATGGCGACGGAGCCGCGGGCGCGCCTCGGGGCGAAGCTCGCCGAGATCACGCCCGGCGACATCGACGTGTTCTTCTTCACCAACGCCGGCGCGGAGGCGAACGAGAACGCGGTGAAGCTCGCGCGCCAGTTCACGGGTCGTCACAAGATCCTGGCCCGCTACCGCTCGTACCACGGCGCCACGGCGGGCGCGATCTCGCTCACCGGCGATCCGCGGCGCTGGGCCGCCGAGCCGGGCATGGCCGGCGTCGTGCACGTGCTCGACCCGTACCACGGGATCCAGCGCGGCTGGGATGACACCGCGACGGCGCTCGCCAACCTCGAGGAGACGATCCAGCTCGAGGGTCCGCAGACGATCGCCGGCTTCATCCTCGAGACGGTCACCGGCACGAACGGGATCCTCGTCCCGCCCGACGGCTACCTCCAGGGCGTCCGCGACCTCTGCACGAAGTACGGCATCCTCATGATCTGCGACGAGGTGATGGCCGGCTTCGGGCGGACCGGCGAGTGGTTCGCGGTGGACCACTGGAAGGTGGTCCCCGACCTCCTCACGATGGCGAAGGGGCTCACCGCGTCGTACGTGCCGCTCGGCGCCGTCGGCATGCGCCGCCACATCGCCGAGCACTTCAAGGACAAGGTCTTCTACGGCGGCCTCACCTACAACAGCCACCCCGTCGGCTGCGCCGCGGCCCTCGCGACGATCGGCGTCTACCAGGAGGACCGGCTCATCGAGCGCGCGCGGTCGACCGGCGCCGTGATGAAGCAGCTCCTGGCGCAGCTCGCCGCGAAGCACCCGTCCGTCGGCGCGGCCCGCTCCATCGGCCTCTTCGGCCTCGTCGAGCTGGTGCGCAGCCGGAAGACCCTCGAGCCGATGGCGCCGTTCAACGGGACCTCCGAGGAGATGCAGGCCCTCGGGCGCTTCTTCCGGCAGGAGGGGCTCTACACGATGGTGCGGTGGAACACGTTCTTCACGAACCCGCCGCTCGTCATCACCGAGGCCCAGCTGCGCGAGGCGTTCGAGATCATCGACCGCGGGCTGGAGATCACGGATCGCGCGGTCCGCGACTAGCGCGGGGGGATTCCCATGGCGAGGGCTCAGCCGTCCAGGGTGGGCGAGCAGCCGGAGCTCGGCGCGCTCGGCGAGGTGGCGACGAGGAACCTCGCGTGGCTCCGGGACAACGTCCCGGGGATCTTCTCGGGGGTGATGCGCCGCGACGATGCGGCCATCACCGCCCTCGCAGCCGGGCTCTCCCGGCTCGGGCGCGAGCGGCAGCTCGTGGCGGCCGACCGCGAGCGCGAGCTCATCCTCGCGCGGCTCGACGTCCCGGGGTCCGTCTTCGAGACCCTCCGTCGGGTCCAGGACCGCGAGATCTCCTGCACCGAGATCTTCCACTCCTCCGGAGAGGTGCCCGGCACCGGTCGCCGCCTCGAGCTGCAGCGCTACCAGTTCGACCGGAAGCCGGACGGGCTCGTGGCCCAGGCCGGCGAGCCCGCCATCCCGGAGCGCGTGCGCGGCGAGCTGCGCGCGGCCCTCGCCGGGCGCGGCGCCGCGCTCGGCGGCGACGAGCGGGACGCGCTGCTGCGCATCCTCTGGCTCAACGACCGGCGCCTCGTCGAGGAGTCGCCGCCCGCCGAGGTCGCGCAGCTCGCGTGGCTCCTCCACCAGGGCCGGACGAACGCGGGCTTCTTCCTGCACGTGGAGCCGCGCGCGCCGGGCGAGGCCGGCGGCGGGGAGGAGGTGAACCTGCTCTTCGCGGTGGAGAACCCGCCGCCGCGGCACCACCTCGCGCAGGTGATGGAGGTCTTCAACCGGCTGGACCTCGGGGTGCGCCGCTCGCTGACCCTGACGCTCAGCACCGGGGCGCAGCCGTTCTTCCTCGGGAGCTTCCGCGTCGCGCACCGCGGCGGAGCGGGGCTGCAGGAGGGCTCGGCGCTGTTCGACCAGCTGCGGCGCGAGCTCTACGGGACGCAGATCCTCGCGAACGAGTCGCCCGCGTACCGGGAGTTCGTGCTCACCGGCGTCATGAGCGGGGAGGAGGCGTCGCTCGTCAACGCGCTCGTCGGCTTCTGCCACACGAGCTGCGCGCACGCCCAGATCCACCGGTACACCTTCGAGGACGTCGTCCGGGCCTTCCAGTCGCATCCGGAGATCGCGCTCAGGCTGGTGCGGCTCTTCGAGCTGCGCTTCGACCCGGAGCTCGCCGATCGCGAGGCGCGCTATGCGGCCGAGCTGCCCGAGGTCGAGCGGGAGATCGCCTCCTACAACACCGGGCACCGGCTGCTCGACGAGTTCCGCCGTTCCGTCTTCGCGACCGCGCTGACCTTCGTCCGGCGCACCCTCAAGACGAACTTCTTCGTGCTCGAGAAGCACGCCCTCGCGTTCCGGCTCGACCCGGCCTACCTCGACGATCTCGGGTCGCAGTTCACGGCGGATCTGCCGCCGCAGCGCCCGTTCCGGGTCTCGTTCTTCTTCGCGCGGAACGGCCTCGGGTACCACGTCGGGTTCTCGGACATCGCGCGCGGCGGCTGGCGCACGATCGTCACCCGCACCCGCGACGACTACGTCACCGTGGCGAACACGATGTTCCGCGAGAACTACGTCCTCGCGCACACGCAGCACCTGAAGAACAAGGACATCTACGAGGGCGGCTCGAAGCTCGTCTGCATCCTGCACGCGCCGGACGCGGAGCCGCGCGAGCGGCTGGACTCGCAGCTCCACAAGCTGCAGTACGCGTTCGCGAGCGCGTTCCTCGATCTCTTCGTCACCCAGGACGGGAAGGCGCGCGACCGGCGCGTCGTGGACTACTACGGCGAGGACGAGCCCATCGAGCTCGGCCCCGACGAGAACATGCACGACGAGATGATCGAGGCGATCGCCGAGCTGTCGGCCCGCCGCGGCTACGTCCTCGGCGCGGGCATCATGTCGAGCAAGCGGGTGGGCATCAACCACAAGCAGTACGGCGTCACCTCGCTGGGCGTCGTCACCTTCGCCGAGGCGGCCCTGCGCGAGCACGGCGTGGACATCCGGCGCGAGCCCTTCACCGTGAAGCTCACCGGCGGCCCGAACGGCGACGTGGCCGGGAACGCCATCCGGCTCCTGCTCGAGCGCTGCCCGGGCGTCGCGATCCGCCTCATCGTGGACGGGACGGCCGCCCTCTGCGATCCGCGCGGCCTCGACCGCGAGGCGCTCTCCCGCATCCTCCTCCGCGCGGACGCCGACGCCTTCGACCCGGCGCGGCTCTCGCCGGGCGGCTTCGTCCTGTACCGCAGCGGCCGCCGGCGGGAGGGGCTCCGCGATCTGCACCGGCGCGTCGAGATGACGGCGGACGGCCCGAGGGAGGGCTGGGTCACGCTCGACGAGTTCCACAAGGAGTTCGACGACCTGCTCTTCACGGTGAAGGCGGACCTCTTCATCCCCGCCGGCGGACGTCCCGAGACGATCGACGGCGCGAACTGGCGGCGCTTCCTCGGCGCGGACGGCACGCCGTCTGCGCGGGTCGTCGTCGAGGGGGCGAACTCGTTCCTGACGCCGGAGGCGCGCGCACGGCTCCAGGAGGCCGGCGTCGTCGTGCTCCGCGACGCCTCGGCCAACAAGTGCGGCGTGATCTCCTCCTCGTACGAGATCATCGGGAACCTGCTCCTCGACGAGGACGAGTTCCGCGCCCACAAGGACGCGTACGTGCGCGACGTGCTGGAGATCCTCGAACGGCGCGCCGCGGACGAGGCGCGCGTCCTGTTCCGCCGCCACCGCGAGGAGGGCGGCCGCCGGAGCTTCACCGAGCTCTCGGAGGCCCTCAGCGTGGAGATCAACGCGCACAAGGCGCGGCTCTTCGCCTTCTTCCAGGCGAAGCCCGACCGGGCCCACCGGCCGCTCTACCGGCGGGCGCTCCTCGCGCACCTGCCCCGGCTCGTGCGCGACACGCCCGAATTCAGTCGCCGCATCGACCGGCTCCCCGCGAAGTACCGGTCCGCCATCCTGGCCGCGGAGATCGCCACCACGATGGCGTACCACCGCGGGCTCGAGCCCGACTTCGAGCGGACGCTCGAGGAGTACGTCGCGGCGCAGTTCGCGTGACGGGCGGACGGCGCCCGTCCCCGCTCACCGCGGCTGCGCGGGGGAGGGGGCGGGCGCGGCGAGGCCGAGCGCGCGGAGCACGACGCGCGTGACGACCTCCTCAGCCGCGTCGAAGTCGGCGGGCTCGAGCGCCTCCTTGTCCATCACGAGCGCCATCTGGTGGGAGAAGTCCGCGTAGGTCTGGGTCGCCGCCCAGAGGACGAACATCAGGTGGACCGGGTCGATGGGCTCGACGCGCCCGTCGGCGACCCAGCGCCCCAGGGTCTCGACCTGCGCGCGGAGGGCCGGTACCACCCGCGCCCGGATCTCCCGCGCATACAGCGGCAACCCCGCGATGATCTCGGTGGCGAAGACGCGGGAGCCCGAGGGGCGCTCGCGGGAGTACCGCAGCTTCGCGCGGATGTAGTCGCGCAGCGCCGCCTCGGGCTCCTTGTCCGGATCCGCGAGCCCCCGCAGCCGCTCGAGCCACTCGTCGAGGACGCCGTCCAGCACCCGGCGGTAGAGCGCCTCCTTCGTCGGGAAGTAGTACGTCAGGTTCTGCTTCGAGATGCCGACGCGCGCGGCGACCTCGGCGATCGAGACGCCCTGGAACCCGTGCTGCGCGAAGAGCTCCTCCGCCGCCGCGACGATGTTCGCGTCGAGGACGCGGCGGCGCCGGAGGCGGCCCTGTGGCGGCGCCGCGCGTCCCGGCCGGCGCGCGCGGCTCGACCCTCGGCCGGCAGCGGTGTGTGCGACCCGGCGCTCTCTCTCGATCACGGCGTCCCCCCCGGGGCTAGAAGCCGAAGCGCGTCCGGACGTCCCGCAGGAAGGCGTGCAGCCGCGGGTCGTCCGAGTACGCGACGTTGAAGCGGAACCAGATCGTCTCCGGCGTGCCCACCTCGAAGAAGTCGCCGGGCGCGAGCGCGATGCGCGCCTTCAGGGCCTCGTCGGCGATGAGCCGCGCGCTCGCGACGACGGTCGGCCGCACCGGCCAGCCCGCGCTCACGAACATCCCGCCCGCGGGCGTGGCGAGCGGCGCGAGGCCGAGCGACTCGAGCGTCCCGAGGAACCGCTCGCGGGCCGCGGTGAGCTTGGTGTGCAGGCGCTCGAGGTACCGGCGGTGGCCGCCGCTCCCGAGCACCTCGTGGACGCACCGCTCGTTCACCTCGGAGGTGGTGAGCCCGCAGAGCATCTTCGCGCGGACGAGCGGCTGCACGAGGTGCTGCGGGCACGCGACGTATCCGACGCGCAGCGACGGGCTCACCGACTTGGAGAAGCTGCCGATCTTGAGCACGCGCTTCAGCCCGTCCAGGGCGGCGAGCGAGGCGTCCCCCGCGGCGCAGAAGTCCCGGAAGATGTCGTCCTCCACGACCATGAAGTCGTAGCGCTCGGCCGCGGCGAGCACGCAGTGGGCGTCGACCTGGGAGAGCGTGGTCGAGAGCGGGTTCTGGAGCGCGGTCGTGACGAACATCGCCTTCGGCCGGTGCTCTGCTGCGAGCAGGTTGAGCGCGTCGATGGAGAGGCCGCGCGCCGTCCGCGGCACCGCGAGGAGGCGGCACCCGCGCTCGCGGAGCAGCGGGATCAGGTTGCAGTAGCCGGGGCTCTCGACCAGGACGGCATCGCCCGGCGACAGGAGCGTCCGGATCACGAGGTCGAGGGCGTGCGTCGCGCCGCTCGTGAGGATGATCTGCTCCGCGGCGGTGTGGCCGAGCTGCTCCGACAGCCGGAGCGCCAGCCGCTGCCGGAGCGGCAGGAACCCGAGGGGCGTCCCGTAACCGGCGAGCCGCTCGTTCGGGATGCGCGCCGCCTGCCGGAGCGCCTCGGTGAGATAGCTCTCGCCGCACCACTCTGCGGGCAGCCAGCCGCAGCCCGCGGCGGAGAGGTTGCGCTGCTGCGCGAAGAGCTCGAAGGAGAGCCAGTTCTCGCCGACGGTCGCGGGGATGGGCTGCGGCTGCGCGTCGGGCGCGCCGCGGCCGGCGCCGAGGTGCATGACGAACGTCCCGGAGCCGCGCCGCGCGGACGCGGTGCGGGTCGCGACGAGCTGGTCGTACGCCTCGACCACCGTGAACGTGCTGACGCCGAGCGCGCGCGCGAGATCCCTCACCGACGGGAGGCGCGTGCCGGCGCGAACGCGCCCCTGCTCGACGAGCGCGGTGATGCCGCGGCTGATCTGCTCGGGAAAGCGGACGCCGCTCTGGCGGTCCACCACCAGCCCCGGGAGGCCGGGGCAACCACCCGCCGCGTCGACGGGAATCGCCTCCTGGCCGTCCTGCGCGTCCGCCGGCGCTGCTCGCATCCAGGGCCTCCAGTGTCTCGGTTCGAGGCAGGCAGCGATGACTCAAATCAATTGTGCTGCTTTGGCGACCGATACGGTTGTTGTGGCCCGCGCCAACTGTGCATTCAGGTGCGCGATTCCGCGCATTACCATCGCGATGAACTTGCCAAACGGCAAAATTTTTGTCCAGCCGGCTCCAAGTTTTGCGCGCGCCACGCGGTTTTTGCAGCCGTTTTTGCGGTCCTCCGAGGAGATGGACATGGAAAAGCCCCTGAATACCGGCGACGGCCTTTGGAACGAAGATCTGGCTCCGACCAGCGAGTCCGCCCGGACATGGCGCTGGTACCACTACACGGCCCTCTGGATCGGCATGGTGATGTGCATCCCGGCGTACACCCTCGCCGCGAGCCTCATCGAGGGCGGGATGTCGTGGGGCCAGGCGGTCGCCACGGTCTTCCTCGGGAACGCGGTGGTGCTCGTGCCGATGCTCCTCATCGGCCACGCCGGCGCGAAGTACGGCATCCCGTACGCCGTCCTCGTCCGCGCCTCGTTCGGCACGCGCGGCGGACGCATCCCGGCGCTGCTCCGCGCGCTCGTCGCCTGCGGCTGGTACTCCATCCAGTCCTGGTTCGGCGGCGCGATGATCTACACGCTCGCGGGCGTGCTGCTCGGGCACCCGCTCGGCGGAGCGCCCATCGCGGCCCTCGGGATCAACCTCGGGCAGCTCGGGTGCTTCCTCGCGTTCTGGGCGATCCAGTTCTACTTCGTCGTCCACGGGATCGACTCGATCCGCAAGCTCGAGACCTACACGGCGCCCATCAAGATCGTCATCTGCTTCGTCCTCCTGTGGTGGGTGTGGGCGAAGGCCGGCGGGTTCGGGCCCATCCTCGACCAGCCCTCGCAGTTCGTGGAGGGCGGCAAGAAGGCCGGCCAGTTCTGGCCCACCTTCTGGCCCTCGCTCACCGCCATGGTCGGCTTCTGGGCGACCCTCGCGCTCAACATCCCGGACTTCACCCGCTTCGCGAAGTCGCAGAAGGATCAGCTCATCGGCCAGACCGTCGGCCTGCCCGGCCCGATGGGCCTCGTGGCGCTCCTCGCCGTCATCGTGACCTCGGCGACCGTGGTCCTGTTCGGCAAGGCCCTCTGGGATCCGGTCGACGTGGCGAGCCGCATGACGGGCGCCGGCGTCCTCATCGCGCTCATCGTCCTCCTCATCGACACGGTGAGCGTGAACCTCGCCGCGAACCTCGTCGGCCCCGCGTACGACTTCGCGGCGCTGGTGCCGAGCAAGATCACCTACAAGATCGGCGGCTACATCACCGCGAGCATCGCGATCGTGCTCATGCCCTGGAAGATCCTGGAGAGCACGCAGGGCTACATCTTCACCTGGCTCATCGGCTACTCCGCGCTCCTCGGCCCGGTCGCCGGCATCCTCGTCGTCGACTACTACCTCATCCGCAAGACGAACCTGGACGTGCCGCAGCTGTACGTCGAGGGCGGGAAGTACTCGTACGGGAACGGCTGGAACCCGGTCGCGATCGCCGCCTTCGTGCTCGGCGTGCTCCCGAACATCCCGGGCTTCCTGAACGCCGCGTTCCCCGCCGCGTTCCCGCATATCCCGGAGGTCTTCAAGGTCGTCTACACGTACGCGTGGTTCGTCGGTCTCGCGGTCGCGGCGATCGTGTACCGGCTCGGCATGATGCGGAACGCCGAGGTCCCCGCCATCTCCGCCGATCCGGCGTGAGCGAGGGAGCCATGTCCGCGATCCTGATCCGCGGCGGTACGGTGGTGAACGGGGACCGCTCGGTCCGGGCCGACGTCCTCTGTGACGGCGGCGTCGTCCGGGCGGTCGGCGAGGGCCTCACGGCCCCCGCCGGCGCCGAGGTCGTCGACGCCGGCGGCCAGCTCGTCATGCCGGGCGGCATCGACCCGCACACGCACATGCAGCTGCCGTTCATGGGCACCGTCACCATGGACGACTTCTTCACCGGTACGGCGGCGGGGCTCGCCGGCGGCACCACGACGATCATCGACTTCGTGATGCCGGGGGCGCGGCAGCGGCCGCTGGAGGCCTACCGTACCTGGCGCGAGTGGGCCGAGAAGTCGGCGGCGGACTACGCGTTCCACGTGGCCATCACGTGGTGGGGCGACGCGGTGCACGAGGACATGGGCACCCTCGTGCGCGAGGAGGGCGTGACGAGCTTCAAGCACTTCATGGCCTACAAGAACGCCATCATGGCGGACGACGAGACGCTGGTGCGGAGCTTCCGCCGCGCCCTCGAGCTCGGGGCCATGCCCACCGTGCACGCCGAGAACGGCGAGCTCGTGTTCCTCCTGCAGCAGGAGATGCTGGTGCGGGAGATCTCCGGTCCGGAGGGTCACCCGCTGTCGCGCCCGCCGGCGGTCGAGGGCGAGGCGACCAACCGCGCCATCGCCATCGCCGGCGTCCTGAACGTGCCGGTCTACGTGGTCCACGTCTCGTGCGCGGAGTCGCTCGAGGCGATCGCGCGAGCCCGCGCCGCCGGGCAGCGCGTCTACGGGGAGGCGCTCGCGGGGCACCTCGTCGTCGACGACTCCGCCTACCGGAGCCCGGACTTCGCGACCGCCGCCGCCCACGTGATGAGCCCGCCGTTCCGGCCGAAGGAGCACCAGGAGGCGCTCTGGCGGGGGCTGCAGGCGGGGCACCTCCAGACGACCGCGACGGATCACTGCACGTTCTGCGCGGGCCAGAAGGCGGTCGGCCGCGGCGACTTCACGAAGATCCCGAACGGCTGCGGCGGGGTCGAGGAGCGCATGGCGGTGATCTGGGACGCGGGGGTGAACACCGGACGGCTCACGCCGAACGAGTTCGTCCGCGTCACGTCCACGAACGCGGCCCAGCTCTTCAACCTGTACCCGCGGAAGGGCCTGGTCGCCCCCGGCGCCGACGCGGACCTCGTGGTGTGGGATCCCGAGGGGACGAAGACGCTCTCCGTGAAGACGCAGTTCAGCAAGGGCGACTTCAACGTGTTCGAGGGGCGCACCGTCCGCGGCGTGCCCACCCACACCGTCAGCGGAGGCCGCGTGGTCTTCGCGCGCGGGGACCTGCGCGCCGAGCGGGGCGCAGGACGCTACCTGAAGCGCCCCGCCTTCAACGCGGTGACGGAGGCGCTCGGCCGGGCCGCGTCGCGCCGCGCTCCCGTGGCGGTGAAGCGCTGAGCGACTCGAGGCGACGAGCGACTGGGACGTGACGAGCGATCCGCTCCGGTGCGCCGGAGCGGATCGCACGGAGGAAGACATGCACTCGGCAGGCGAGCTGAACGGACTTAGGGTGAACGGCGAGCGGCTCTGGGCCTCGCTCATGGACCTCGCGAAGATCGGGGCGACGCCGAAGGGCGGAGTGTGCCGCCTGGCCGTCAGCGAGGCCGACGGGAAGGGGCGGGACCTGGTCGTCTCCTGGGCCCGCGCCGCCGGGCTCACCGTCACCGTGGACCGGATCGGCAACATCTTCATGCGCCGGCCAGGGCGCGCGATGGGCAAGCCGCCGGTGATGATGGGCAGCCACGTCGACACGCAGCCCACCGGCGGCAAGTTCGACGGCAACTACGGCGTGCTCGCCGGCCTCGAGGTGATCCGCACGCTGAACGATCGCCGGATCGAGACCGAGGCGCCCCTCGAAGTGGTGGCCTGGACGAACGAGGAGGGGTCGCGCTTCGTCCCGGTGATGATGGGATCCGGCGTGTTCTGCAACGTCTTCCCGCTGGAGGTCGCGCTCTCGGCGAAGGACCTCCAGGGCAAGACGGTGGGAGACGAGCTCCGGAACATCGGCTACGCGGGGCAGCTGGAGCCCGGGGGACGTGCGGTGGCCGCGTACTTCGAGGCGCACATCGAGCAGGGCCCGGTGCTCGAGGACGCCGGCAAGGTGATCGGCGTCGTCGAGGCCGTCCTGGGCCTCCGCTGGTACGACTGCATCGTCACCGGCCTCGAGTCGCACGCCGGCGCGACGCCGATGGGCCGGCGCAAGGACGCGCTGCAGGTCGCCGCGACCATCATGCGGGAGGTCGTGGCGATCGCCGAGCGGTACCCGCCGCACGGCCGGGGCACCGTCGGCTTCGCCCAGGTCCACCCGAACAGCCGGAACGTCATCCCGGGCCAGGTCACGTTCTCCATCGATCTGCGGAACGTGAACCGGGAGCTGCACGACCGGATGGACGCCGACCTGCGCGCGTTCGCGGCGATGCAGCAGGAGCGGACGGGCGTGAAGGTCGAGCTCCGCGAGGTCTCCTACAACGCGCCGGTCCACTTCCACCCGGACTGCGTCTCCGCCGTGCGGCGCGCGACCGAGCGGCTCGGCTACAGCCACATGCCCGCGACCTCCGGCCCCGGGCACGACGCGGTGTTCATGGCGCGGGTGGCGCCCACCGGGATGATCTTCATCCCGTGCAAGGACGGCATCAGCCACAACGAGATCGAGCACGCCGAGCCGGAGCACGTCACGGCCGGCGCGAACGTGCTGCTCCAGGCGGTGCTGGAGAAGTCCGGCGTCGCGGCCTGACCGGGCCCGACGGATCCCTACCAGGAGGACGAGATGAGCGTCGATCTGTCGATCCAGGTGAATGGCATGCAGTTCGAGAACCCGTTCCTCCTCGGCTCTGGACCGCCGGGCACGAACGCCCGCGTGATCGCGAAGAGCTACGACCTCGGGTGGGGCGGCGTCGTCTGCAAGACGATCAGCCTCGACGCGAGCAAGGTCGTGAACACGGTCCCGCGGTACGCGAAGGTCGTGACCCGCGGGAGCGGGGACGTGATGGGCTTCGAGAACATCGAGCTCATCTCCGATCGCCCGTTCTCCGTGTGGCTCGAGGAGCTCGCGCAGCTCAAGCGCGCCTACCCGAAGAAGATGCTGGTCGCCTCCATCATGGAGGAGCTCGACCGGGAGCGCTGGCACACGCTCGTCCGCGAGGTGCAGGACACCGGCGTCGACGCGCTCGAGCTCAACCTCTCCTGCCCGCACGGCCTCCCGGAGCGGAAGATGGGCATGGCGATGGGGGAGAACCCCGACATCGTGCGCCAGGTCGTGTGGTGGGTGAAGGAGGTCTCGCGCATCCCGGTCTGGGCCAAGATGACGCCGAACGTCGGCGACATCACGGAGCCCGCCGGGGCGGCGCTCGAGGCGGGCGCCGACGGCATCGCCGCCATCAACACGATCCTCTCCATCGCCGGAGTGGATCTCGAGTCGCTTCGGCCGCTGCCCACGGTGGAGGGCCACACCATCCCCGGCGGCTTCTCGGGCCAGGCGGTCCGCCCCATCGCGCTCCGCCACTGCGCGGACATCGCGCGCGCATTCCCGGGCGTCGAGCTCTCCGGCATGGGGGGCGTCGAGACGGGCCTGAACGCGGTCGAGTTCATGCTGCTCGGGTCGTCGACGGTGCAGGTGTGCACGGGCGCGATGCTCCGCGGCTACGAGCTCATCGACGAGCTGCGGGCCGACCTCGAGAAGTTCATGGTGGATCACCGGTTTGCGACGGTCCGAGAGTTCGTCGGCAAGAGCCTGCCGTACCTCTCGACCCACCACGACCTCGTCGCCCGCCAGCGCGCGGCGAAGGTCGCCCGGGCGGCGCAGACGAACCTCGACGGCAAGCAGTGGCAAGGCAACATCGCCAAGGAGACCGACGCCCTGGTCGCGCGCTCCTGACAATCCCTCGCTCCATGTCCCGAACCCGCTGCGGCCCGCCGCGGTGGTCACCCGAAGTGTGTCCAAGGAGAGAAGCCATGAACTGGAAGAACACGCTGGTCCCGCTCGTCGCGCTCGCCCTCGTGTCCGTCGCACGGCCCGCGGCTTCGCTCGACTGGAGCGACAACTCGTTCCACGTCTCGTGGGGCGGCAACTACCACGAGCCCGGGACCGTGAAGCCCGGCACCGACGAGGCGCAGGCCATCGCGAAGACGACGCTCACGTACACCCACGCCTCCGGCGACAAGCTGGGCGGCAACTTCCTCAACGTGGACATGTACATCTCGGACAAGCACGACCCGGCTCAGGGCTCCGCCCAGGGCGCGACCGAGGTCTACGCCGTCTACCGCCGGACGTTCAGCCTCAACCAGATCACCGACTCGAAGAAGTTCGCCTTCCCGGGCGTCGCCGACGTGCGCCTCGACGCCGGCCTCGACATCGGGACCAAGAACAACGGCTTCGCGTCGCACAAGGTGATGCCCGTCGCGGGCGTGTCGCTCGCGCTGGCGGTGCCGGGCTTCTGGAACATCGGCGCGTACGTCTCGAAGGAGTGGAACAACAACGGCTTCATGCACGCACAGGGCACGATCCCCAGCGGCGGCTCGGTGGAGTTCGACGTCGCGCCGGTGTTCTCGACGGCGTGGGGCGTCCCGCTCTTCGACCTCCCGCTGCAGTTCGCGGGCTTCGCGAACGTCCTGCTGCCGAAGGGCAAGGACGGGTTCGGGAACGAGACGAAGACCGAGGTGCTGCTCCAGCCGAAGCTCGTGTGGGACGTCGCGAAGACCTTCTCCTCGACGCGGACTGGTTACGAGGTCGGAGTCGGGTACCAGTACTGGCTGAACAAGTACGGCAACGACAACGACCTGACCGTGGGCGGCGTCAAGGTGAACGCGGGCGCGCTCTCGAGCACCGTGTTCGTCGAGGCGGCGATCCACCTGTAGCCAGTCTGCGAGGCGAGTGGGGTCGGGCGCGGGTCGGGCGAGGCCGCGTCCGGACGGGACAGGTGGGCGCGGCGCCGCGGCGGGGGCCGGGGCGCCGCGCCCCCTGTGTTCCAGTTGGGTGTCGCCTGCCGCCGGAACGGGTGCGGTCGCCTGCCCGACGCCCGCCCGTGTCGCGGCGGGGCCGCGCGCCGACGATGCGGTGCTTCGCCGGGGCGCACGGCCGCTTGCGCGGAAGTCCGTTCACGCAGGGTGACGGAGCGCCCCGCAGCCGGGGTCGGCCTTTCGCGCGTCCCGCGACGACGGGGCGTCCGCCTCACCTCCACGCGGGCGCTCGATCGATCCGCTGCCAGCGTGGGACGGTTCCCCGGTCCAGGGGGAGGGACCCGTCATGAAGCTGAAGGCGGTCGTGCGGAGCCTGGCGAAGGCTCTGCTGCTGGTGGTCCTGCTCTCGCCGGCGATGGGCTTCGCCGGCGACGAGGGGAACGATCACGGGCGTGGCCACGGTCGCGGCCACCACCATGGGAATGGCTACGGGCACGGCGTCCCGGAGTTCGATCCGAGCGCGGCCGGCTCGGCCGGCGCGCTGCTCGCTGGGGGGAGCCTGCTCGTTGCCCGACGGCGGAGCAGCAGGAAGCCCTGAGGCCCGGAACGCGCGCCGCGGCACGGCGCCGGTCGCGTCGCGGTCGCGCGCTCCCCGCCGGGTCCCGGGCGCGGACGCCGGACGGGCCCCGCCGCACGGCGGCGGGGCGCGGCCGCGCTACACTCGATCCGTGTGGACCTCGATCCCGACCGCGGGCTCCGGCCGCGCCATCGCCGCGGCCGCGTACCTTGCCGCGGTCATCGCCTTCCTGCTCCTGCAGGAGGTGGGGCTCCGGCTGCGCCGTGCGGAGCACCGCGACTGGTGGGCCGGATCCGGACGGGATCTCCTGAACGTCGCGGGGCTCGTCGCGATCTCCGGCGCGCTGCGACTCCTCGGGCTGTCCGGGCCTGCGGCGCTGCTCGTCGGCGGGACGCTGACGCTCCTGCTCTTCGGCGTCTCGGTGTTCGTCGCGACGCAGCTCGACGTGCGCCACCCGCGCGCGTGGGCGCTCGCCGCGGGGCTCGCGATCGCGCTGCCCGTGCTCTTCTTCACCGCGCGGGTCGTCGAGGCGCTGGGCGCCGCCGCCCGCGCGCTGTTCGTGCTCGTCTGATCGCGAGAACCGTTCGTGGGGAGCCTGTCGAACCGCGAACGGGCGAGGCGAGCCGCCCTTCGACGGGCCCAGGGCGAGCGGATGACGCCGTGAGGCACGCCGCGACGTTCGTCAGCGGGGCATCACCGTCACCGGCACCCGGACGGCGCCGCGCGCCACGGTGAGCTCGACCGGGCCGCCGCGCGCGAGCGCGACCGCGCGCTGCAGGACGTGCGGCCCGGCCGCGGCGCGTCCGTCGACCGCGACGATGACGTCGCCCTCCCGGAGCGGCGGCGCCCATGCGCCGCCGTCGACGACGAGGAGCCCTCCCGGCAGCCGCATCCGCCGCGCGAGCGCTCGGCCGTCGACGTCCGGGTCGAAGTAGCGGAACACCGCGAGCCGCGCGACGTCCGCCTCCACCGGGTCGGCGGCCGCGAGCTGCTCCGCGAGCGAGGGCCGCCCCGGCTCCGTCCACGCGAGCGTGGCGCCCGGCACCACGATCACCCGCGCCGGCACCGGCGGGAGCGGCGGGGCATCCCCCGGGAGCCGCGCCGCGAGTACGCGCCACGCCTCGTCGACGAGCGCGCGGTGGAGCCGCGTCAGCTCGGGCGCGTCGTCGAACGCGTCGACCGTCGCGGCATCGCGGGTGGCCTCGCCCTCCACCTCGACGAGCACGCCGCGGCCGCCGCCGTCGAGCACCTCGAGGTGCGCGACGTAGGTGACCTGCTCCGCGGACGAGACCACGCCCTTGCCATCGAGCTCCCCGGCGGTGCGCACGATGCGCCGCTCGGCCCAGCCCCGGAACACCACGAACCCGGTGGCCGGGAGCCGCCGGTCGGCGAGCACGCCCACGAGATCGGTCCCGACCCGCGGGTCGTCCGCCTCCGGGCGCCAGACGCGGAAGTCGTCCGGGCCGAAGACGAGGAGCCGGTCCTGCGCGGAGAGCCGCATCGCGGCGTCGAGCGCCTTCGCGTGGCTCTTCCACGCCGGCTCGGGCCAGCGGAAGGCGTACGGGTACACCGCGACCGCCCGGACCGCGACGGGCCCCGCCGGCCGGCGTCGCACGAGCACCCGTGGGCCGGAGGCGCAGCCGGCGACGGCGAGCGCGAGCGCCAGGGCGGGGAGGGCGGTGCGGCGGGCGAGGGCGCGGAGCATCGCGCGATGCTACCGGAAGCGGGCGGCGCCGACGAACGCCGGCGCCGTCCCCTGGCTTCGTGGTTGCGTCGCTCGCGAGTCTGCGGCAGGCGAGCCGCCGGCACGCAACGCCGTGAGCCGCCGCGGCGGCCGCCCACGACGGCGCTCACGACGCGCTCGCTTCCTCCGGGGTGGCGCTACCGCGCCGCCCGCGCGGCCGCCTTCCGGTGCGCGGCCTTCCGGACGCGGCGGACCGGCTTGTGGGCCGCGTGCTTGTGCGCTTCCTTCAGGAGCTTCTCCTCCTCCGGCTCCATGTCGACCGGGTGGTAATCGGTGGGAGTGAGCTCGCGTGCAGTGATGCCCGCTGGCAGGTCCATGCCGATGTCGCCCGGTCGCTCGACGACGGCCATCGCCTTACGGATCTTTCGCTTCATGATGTGAAACCCCCTGGCCGCCATCGTGCGCGCCGCGCGGCGCGCCGGAGGCGTCGAAGACGGGGGTCGTTTCGCGGGGTTCCCCGGGGCGGGTGCGCCAGGATGCATCGGCCGTGCGGCCGAGCGGGCGCGCCGGTGGCCGGAAACGAGGAGAGGCCGCCGGGATCGCTCCCGGCGGCCTCTCGAGCACTTCGCGTTCGGTCAGGAGCGCGAGGCGGCGACTACATCATGCCGCCCATCCCGCCCATGCCGCCCATGCCGCCGCCCGCCGGAGCCGGCGACTCCTCCTTCGGACGCTCCGCGACCATGGCCATGGTCGTGAGCATCAGGGAGGCGACCGACGCCGCGTTCTGCAGCGCGGAGCGGGAGACCTTGGTCGGGTCGATGACGCCCGACTTCACGAGGTCCTCGTACTCGCCCGTGGCGGCGTTGAAGCCGAAGTTCGTCTCCTTCGACTCCTTCACCTTGTTCACCACGATCGACGCCTCGTAGCCGCCGTTGCCGGAGATCTGGCGGAGCGGCTCCTCGAGCGAGCGACGGACGATGTCGAGGCCGAACTTCTCGCCCTCGTTCGTCTTCACGCCCTCGAGCGCCTTCACGCAGCGCAGGTACGCCACGCCGCCGCCGGGGACGATGCCCTCCTCGACGGCCGCGCGGGTCGCGTGGAGCGCGTCCTCGACGCGGGCCTTCTTCTCCTTCATCTCGGTCTCGGTCGCCGCGCCGACGTTGATGACGGCCACGCCGCCGACGAGCTTCGCGAGGCGCTCCTGGAGCTTCTCGCGGTCGTAGTCCGAGGTGGTCTCCTCGATCTGCGCGCGGATCGTCTTCACGCGCGCCTCGATGTCGGCCTTCACGCCGGCGCCGTCGACGATCGTGGTGTTGTCCTTGTCGATCGTGATCCGCTTGGCGCGGCCGAGGTCCTTCAGGGTGACCTGCTCGAGCTTGAGGCCGAGCTCCTCGGCGATCATCTTGCCGCCGGTGAGGATCGCGATGTCCTCGAGCATCGCCTTGCGGCGATCGCCGAAGCCCGGGGCCTTCACCGCGGACACGTGGAGCGTGCCGCGGAGCTTGTTCACGACGAGCGTCGCGAGCGCCTCACCCTCGACCTCCTCGGCGACGATGAGGAGCGGCTTGCCGCCGCGGGCGATCTGCTCGAGCACCGGGAGCAGATCCTTCATGTTCGAGATCTTCTTCTCGTGGATCAGGATGTACGCGTCCTCGAGGACCGCCTCCATCCGCTCCGCGTCGGTCACGAAGTACGGCGAGAGGTAGCCGCGGTCGAACTGCATGCCCTCGACCACGTCGAGCGTCGTCTCGAGGCCCTTCGCCTCCTCGACGGTGATGACGCCCTCCTTGCCGACCTTCTCCATCGCCTCGGCGATGATGTTGCCGATCGTCTGGTCGCCGTTCGCGGAGATGATGCCGACCTGGGCGATCTCCTTGTGGTCCTTGGTCGGCTTCGAGAGCTTCTTCAGCTCGGCCGTGATCACCTCGACGGCCTTGTCGATGCCGCGCTTGATGTCCATCGGGTTGTGGCCGGCCGCGACGAGCTTCGAGCCCTCGCGGTAGATGGCCTGCGCGAGCACGGTCGCGGTGGTGGTGCCGTCACCGGCGACGTCGGAGGTCTTGGAGGCGACCTCCTTCACCATCTGCGCGCCCATGTTCTCGAACTTGTTCTCGAGCTCGATCTCCTTGGCGACCGTCACGCCGTCCTTCGTGATGGTCGGGGAGCCGAAGCTCTTCTCGATGACGACGTTCCGGCCCTTGGGCCCGAGCGTCACCTTCACCGCGTCGGCGAGCGTATTGACGCCCTTGAGGATCGCGTCGCGGGCCTTCTGATCGAAGATGATTTCCTTGGCAGCCATTCTCGTTGCTCCGTTCTCGTGTGGAGGAAGACGACGCGGGAACTAGCCCTCGATCACGCCGAGGATGTCCTCCTCGCGCATGATCAGGTGCTCCTCGCCGTCGATCTTGACCTCGGTCCCCGCGTACTTGGAGAAGAGGATCCGGTCGCCGGCCTTCACGTCGAGCGGACGGACCTTGCCGTCCTCCAGGACCTTGCCGTTGCCGACCGCGATCACCTTGCCCTCGATCGGCTTCTCCTTCGCCGTGTCGGGGATGATGATGCCGCCCTTCGTCTTCTCCTCCTCCTGAACCCGCTTCACGATGATGCGGTCCTGCAGGGGACGGATCTTCGTCGCCATGGGTGTGCCTCCTTGCTGTCACGGCCGCGCGCTCGCCTGGCGGCGGGCGGCGGTCCAAGGTCTGAACAATGGCCCTGGCACTCGCGAGGCGAGACTGCCAAAGGCGGGCGTATCCTAACCACCGACCCCCTCCTGTCAAGCGATAGGGCGTCGCCGTTATCTTCCCGTCCCGCGAAGACTTTTTCGGGTGCGCTGGCAGTCGACCCCATCGAGTGCTCGCGGACGGCTGGCGGTCCGCAGGGGCGACTGCCGAAGCGGCGTCAGCAGACGAAAACGCCATTTGCTACGGGGGGTTGCCGCTCCAGAGACGCGGGCGTTACCGTTTTCAGGTGGGGTGCCCCCGCTGGGAGGAGGGGGGCGGGCGCCCCCGAGTGCCTGGAAGGAGGGCCACGCGAAAGTGACTCGCGACATCCTCGTAGGCAAGAGCGCGCAGGAGTGGTTCCGGGAGATGGTGACCGACGCCCTCTCCCACCGCCGCCTCAAGATCCAGGAGGTCACCGAGTTCTACCTCGTGAACCTCCTCGCGAGCTTCCTCGAGAAGGAGCGGCTCTTCGTCGAGGACGCGGACGGCACCGTCCGCGCCGAGCCGCTCGCCCTCATCCTCCTCCGGGCGCTCCAGGCCGATCGCCGCGCGCGCGTCCGGGAGCTGCGCCGGCTCGGCGACACCGCCCTGTTCGTCTCGGGGTTCTTCGGCGACTCCCTCGCGCGCTCGCTCGTCGACGTCGACTACTACATCGCCATGGGCGAACGCGCGTACGGCACGCTCGCGGACAGCGAGCGCGGGCCGGCCGTCGAGCCGTTCGGCGAGCTCGCGGATCGCTTCGGCGACTTCGTGGACCTCTTCGCCGAGATCGCCGAGCTGTCCGACCTGCGCTCGAACCGCGGCCTCGTCCGCCTCTACGAGCGCTTCCTCGCGACGCGCTCGGAGCGCGTCGCCGAGCTCCTCCGCGCGCGCGGCGTCGCGCTCTTCGCCGGGCCCGCTGCGCCGAGCCCGCGGAACGTGAAGCACTGATGGCCCGCGTCCGGGACGACGACGCGGCGGAGACCCTCGGCTTCCTCCAGGACGAGCTCGAGACGATCTACGGCGTCGAGGCCCCGCGCGTTCACGAGTTCCTGGTCGGCCTCGAGACGGCGCGCGCCGCCGGCTGCCCGCCGCGCGCGCCGGAGGAGCTCCTCGTCCTCCAGGAGGACGACGGCGTCGCGCTCGGGCTGTACCTCGACGATCAGGTGATGGCGGTGGCCGCCGACCTCGATCCCCACGACCGCCGCCCGCGCCTCGTCGCCCGCGGCGCGCTCCGCGAGCTCGCGTGCGCCGCGGAGGGCGTCTCCCACTTCGTCTACCTCTCGACGCGTGCCGCCGCGGGCCGGCCGGTGTCGCTCCTCGAGCTCGAGGTCCAGGCCGAGATCGACAAGTTCGCGCTCCTCGTGCTCCACCTCTGGCGCCGCGGCCTCCGGCGGATGAGCCCGGCGCTCCGGCGGCGGCTCTTCGGGCGCGTCCGCTACCACGCCCACCTCGGCGCCGACGAGCTCGCGCGCTACCGCGAGGCGAACCGGCTCGGCGGCGGCTACGCGCGCTGGCTCGAGGGCCGGTTCGTCGGCGACGCCGACGTGGACGGGCTGCTCCGGGAGCTGCGCCGGCTGTACCGGCTCGGGGGAGGGGAGAAGCTCGGGTATCTCGGGAACCGGACGCAGCAGTAGCAGCCAAAACGAAAAGCGCGCCGTGGAGGCGCGCCTTCGGGTGCTGCTCGGCGAATCGAGCGCCTAGCGCAGCGTGCGGGTCTGCCCCGCCGGGATCGTCGACTTCTCCTTGTCGAACTTCCCGGAGAGCGCATCGCGGACCGAGCGGTCGAAGCGGACCTTGCCCGTGGCGATCTCGCGCAGGGCGACGACCGGTGCCTTGTTCTTCGACGCGCCCTGCAGGGGGCGGGCGCCGGCCATGAGCTGGCGCGTCCGCTTGGTCGCGAGCAGCACGAGCGCGAAGCGGTTGTCGACGAGGGGGAGGCAGTCTTCGACGGTGACGCGAGCCATGGTCTTCCTCTCTGCGGTTCGGCGAAGGGCGGAAGATAAGCGGAAGGCCCGGGCCGGTCAACGACGACTTCCGGAGCTCGCCGGCGCCGGGGTGCGGATGTCAGGGACGTCCATCCGGGACGCCGGCGGTATCGCCGTCCCGGCCAGGGCGGCGAGCGCAGCCTCGAGCGCCGCGACCGGCTCCTGCGCCGCGATCACCACCGTCTCGTCGGGCGCCAGCAGGAAGGCCGCCCCGTCGCGGCCGGTCTCTTCGCCCACCGCCCAGGCGAGCGCCCGTCCGTCGTCGAGCGTCGCCTCGACCCGCGCCCGCGGCCGGACGAGACCATACGCGCCGAGCTCCTCGCGCAGCGCGTCCACCCGCGCCAGCGTGCCGCGCCGGCGGAGCGCCGCGAGGCGCGCGAGCACCGCGTCGACCTGCGGCCCGGAGACCACGGTGCCCTCGCCGCGCCAGCCGTCGGGCGAGCGGACGGCGGTGACCGAGCGGCCGCGCACCTCGACGCGGAGACGGACGACGCGGGCGGGATCGAGCGCGGCGACCTCGGACCCCCGGTGGACGCCGCTCGCGATCTCGCGGCTCCGCACGTGCCGGGCGAACCACGTGATGGCCGCAGCGGCCGGCAGGAGCGCCACCAGGATCCCGACGAGGACGGCGCGGGAGCGCATCGCACATCGACCCTGCCACGGATGGAGGCGGGGCGCGAGCGCCCTTGTCGGCCGCCGGGGGCGGGGGCATCCTGCGGCCCGCCGGAGGTCCACATGGCGTGCGTCGTCCAGAAGTACGGCGGGTCGTCGGTCGCGGACGTGGAGAAGATCCGGAAGGTGGCGGAGAAGGTCGCCGCCACGCGGCGGGCGGGCAAGGACGTGTGCGTCGTGGTGTCGGCCATGGGCGACACCACCGACGAGCTCCTCGCCCTCGCGAAGCGCGTCTCCCCCGCGCCGCCCCGGCGCGAGCTCGACATGCTCCTCAGCGCCGGCGAGCGGATCTCGATGGCGCTCCTCTCGATGGCGCTGAACGACCTCGACGTCCCCGCGATCAGCTTCACGGGGAGCCAGTCCGGGATCATCACCACCGACGCGCACGCGAACGCCCGCATCGTCGAGGTGCGGCCGAAACGCGTGCACGAGGAGCTCGAGAAGGGGAAGGTCGTCATCGTCGCCGGCTACCAGGGCGTGTCGACGCGCAAGGAGGTGACGACCCTCGGGCGCGGCGGCTCCGACACCACCGCGGTGGCGCTCGCGGCGGCCCTCGGAGCGGACTGCGAGATCTACTCGGACGTGGCCGGGGTCTTCACCGCCGATCCGCGCGTCGTGCCGTCCGCGGGCCGGCTCGACGCGCTCTCCTACGAGGAGATGCAGGAGCTCGCCGCCGCCGGCGCGAAGGTGCTGAACGCGCAGGCGGTCGAGTTCGCGAAGGAGAAGGGGATCGCGATCCACGCGCGCTCCACGTTCGGCGCCGCGGACGAGACCGTCGTGCGGGGCGGCGCCCACCCGGAGCGGATCGCGGGCGTCGCGACCCGGCGCGAGCTCGCCCTGCTCGCGTTCCCGGCGGCGCGGCTCGAGGACGTCCTGGGGCTGCTGGAGCGTCACGGCGCCGTCGCGACGGAGCTCGCGAGCCCCGGCGAGGGCGCGGGCGTGGCGCTCGATCTCGAGAACGTGCACGACTGGCCGGTGCTCCGGGGGCGCCTCGCGGAGGCGGTGCCCGGGCTCGTCGCGGAGGACGAGGCGATCGGGTCGGTGTCGGTGGTCGGGACCGGGCTCTCCGCCGGTCACCGCGTGCTGCGGGAGGTGACGGGCTCGCTCGCGGCGCTCGGGGCGCGGCCGCGGGCCGTGTTCACGTCCGCGCTGCGGGTGACGGTCTACTGCGACGCCGCGGTGCTGAAGGACGCGGCGCGGGAGATCCACCGGCGGCTGATCGGGTGACCGCGCTTCGCCCTTCGACTCCGCGTCGAGGCTGCGCCTCGCCGCTACGCTCAGGGCGACCGGAGATGGGGCTCTCGGGGCGACCGGAGATGGGGCTCTCGGGGCGACCGGAGATGGGGCGCTGCGCTCGGGGCGAACCGAGCCGACGTCACGATCGCTGCCAGTACCCGGACCCCTGCGCGTCCTTCCGGTGATCGTGGCCGGGGTCGAGCTTCACGAACGTGCACATCTCCACGAGGCGCGAGTAGATGCGATCGCCGACGCGCTGCTGGAGCGTCATCGTCTCCGCGTCGCGCTGGAACTCGGGGGAGCTGGTCCGGACCACGCGCCCGGGCGCCTCGCGCGGCCGGGGCGCCTGCTCCTCAGGGAAGTAGTTCGTGGCGAACAGCGTCGACAGGCCGGAGTTGTAGCGGCGGCTCACGAGCTCGTCGAGCATCGACCGCTCCCACTCGGTCCCGCGCTCCTTCCCGAGCTCGTCGATGGCGAGCACGGGCACGGCGAGGAGCGGCTTCAGGATGTCCATGTGGCTCCGGTTCGCCGAGAAGCCGGCGCGGATCTCGGAGAGGAGCAGCATGAACTCGACGTAGCGCCCGGAGACGCCCTTCTCGAGCGCGAGGTAGCGCAGCGTCGCGACGAGCAGGTGGGTCTTGCCGGCGCCGGGGCGGCCGAAGAAGAGGAAGCCCTGGGTCGGCGCGTCCCGCCGGAACTTCCGCGCGAAGTCCTGGGCGACCTGGATCGCGTTCGCGTGGGGCTGGGCGTAGCTCTTGAAGGTCTCGAACGACGCCTTCGCGATCGCCGCCGGGACGCCGATCTGGTTGAAGAGGCCGATCCGCTCGTCGAGGTGCTTGCAGCTGCAGACCTGGGCGACCATCGAGCTGCCCTGCTGGACGAGCGTGTACCCGGTCTCGCCGCAGCGCGGGCACGCCGCCTGGCACGGGCAGCGGCGGGCGCGGGCCGACTGGCCGAGCACCTGCTCCACGAGGTAGCCGGTGCCGCCGCACTCGGTGCAGGTCCTGTCCGCGGGATCGGGCATGGGGGGCGAGGGAGTCTACACGGATCCGCGGAGGCAGGTCAGCCCCGCCCGGCGCGCCGCGTCATGCAGGTGATGGCGCAGCGCCTCGCGGTGTGCGCGCGCGCTCGTGCCGCGCTCCCGCGGTCCGGCGAGGAGCCGGAGCCGCGGCCCGAGGGCGGCGCGCTCCGGGCGCGGCAGGCACGCCAGCCACCCGGCGAGGAGGCGATCGTCCGCCTCCGCGAGCGCCGTCTCGAGGCGCTCGAGGGGCGAGCCCGGCCGGCCCGGCGCGGCGGCGACCGCGCGCCACGCGTCCCGGTAGGCGTCCCGGAGCGGGCCGCGCGCCTCGCGCCCGGCGTCCGCGAGCAGCGCGCGCGCGGCGGCGAGGCGCGCGGCGGCGGCCGCTTCCTCGCCCGGCGGCGGCGGCGCGTCTCCCACCCGGCCGGCGCGGTACGCCCGCCACGCGTCCTCCACCGCGAGGCGGAGGGACCGGATCGAGCGCGGCGCGCCGGCGTTCCGGGCCGCGAGGGCCGCCATCCCGTCCTTGAGCCCCTGGCAGACGACGGCCACGGGCAGGCCGCGGCGCTCCCACTCGAGCACGAGCTCCTCGTCGAGCGGCGACACGAGCAGCCCCGCGCCGCGGAGCGCGAGGAAGTACTCGGTCACGACCGCCTGGTAGCCGAGCGCGGCGGCGGGGAGGTCCGACATGGGCGCGCGGGATCGTAGCGCGGAGGTCCGTCAGTAGCGGAGCGTCGGCTCGGCGGACGCGAGCACCGCGATCACCTCGCCCGCCGACTGGCAGCGCGCCGCGGGGTCCTTCTCGAGGAGCCGGAGCGCGAGCGCGGAGAGCGCACGGTCGGCGCCGGGGTTCACCTGCTCGAGCGGCGGCGGCCGCGCGTGCAGGATCTCGCGCCACAGCTCCACCGGATCCTGCGCCGCGAACGGCGGCACGCCCGCGAGCAGCTCGTAGAGGATCACGCCGAAGCTGTAGAGGTCGCTCCGCGCGTCGACGGTGTGCCCCTGCGCCTGCTCTGGTGACATGTACCGGTAGGTGCCGACCACGCGCCCCGCCTGCGTGAGCGCCTCCTCCGCCTCCGTCGCCGCCTTCACGAGCCCGAAGTCCATGAGGCGCGCGCGGCGGGCGTCGTCGACCATGATGTTCGAGGGCTTCAGGTCCCGGTGCACCAGCCCGCGGGCGTGCACGTACCGGAGCGCGTCGGCGACCTGGGTCATCGCCGCCCGGAGCCGCGCGACGCGCGCGGGGCGGTTCAGCGCGGCGACGATCTCCGGCGCGAGCGGGGCGGGTGCGGCCCGCGGCGCTCCGTCCGCGACGTCGCAGGCCGCGCCGCCGGGGACGCGGACCTCCTCCGTCTCGGGCTCGTCCATCATCGCCGCGAGGGCGCGGATCGCGTCCGGGCCGGGCTCGCCCGTCGATCCGGAGAGCGTCTCGCCGCCCGCGGTCGGCTCCACGGCCCGCGCGGCGGCGATCGCAGCGTCGTCCAGGGTGGGCGACAGGTAGGTCCTGAGGTCGAGCCCCTCGACCAGCTCCATCGCGAGGTAGGAGTACCCCTCCGCGACGCCCGCCTCGAGCACGCGCACGACGTTCGGATGGTCGAGCGTCCGCAGCACCTCGAACTCGCGGGCGAGGCGGCGGGCCGCGGTGGCGTCCACCGCCGGTGCGGGACCGAGCACCTTCACCGCGGCGAGCGAGCCGCTGGCCGTGTGGCGGGCGCGGTAGACGGTTCCCACCCCGCCCCGGCCGATCACGGACAGGATCTCGAACGGGCCGACGCGGTGCGGAGGCACGGGGTTCGAGGATAGGAGGGGAGAGGGAGGGGGTCAAACGGAGGCAGGGGGCGAGCCCACCCGTCCGGGCCCGCCCCGTGCCGCGCCGTGCTATAAGCGCGCGCGATGACGAACCCCCGGAGCCCGCTCGCGGAGCTCGAGGCGCGCGTGAAGGCGCGCCCACTGCCGCGCCACGTCGCCATCATCATGGACGGCAACGGCCGGTGGGCGGAGCAGCGAGGCCTGCCGCGCGTGGCCGGCCACCGCGAGGGCTCGGAGTCGGTGCGGGCGGTGACCCGGACGGCGCGCCGCATCGGTGTCGAGGCGCTCACGGTGTACGCCTTCAGCGCCGAGAACTGGGCCCGGCCGGACGACGAGGTGGACGCGCTCATGCAGCTCCTCGCCGACTACCTCGACTCCGAGCGCGCCGAGATGATGGAGAACGGGATCCGGCTGAACGCGATCGGAGAGCTGGACCGCCTCCCGGAGTCGGTGCGCGGGCGGCTCGCCGCGGCGCGCGCGGAGACCGCCGCGAACCGCGGGATGACGCTCACGCTCGCCCTCTCCTACGGCGGGCGGCAGGAGATCGTGTACGCGGCGCGCGCGGCCGCGGCGGCGAAGGGCGCCGAGCTCGACGCCGAGGACATCGAGGCGGCGCTCTGGACGCGCGGCCTCCCCGAGCTCGACCTGCTCATCCGGACGAGCGGGGAGCGGCGGATCTCGAACTTCCTCCTCTGGCAGTGCGCCTACGCCGAGCTGCACTTCTCGGAGGTGCTCTGGCCGGACTTCCGCGACGAGGCCCTCCTCACGGCCATCTCCGACTTCCAGGGACGGGAGCGCCGCTTCGGCCTCACCGGCGCGCAGCTCGCGGGCCGCGCGCGCGACTGCGACTAGCGAGGGCCGATTGGGAGCGCTCGACCCGAAGAACCGCCGGAACCTCGTCCTCCGCGTCGCCTCCGCGATCGTCCTCTTCCCGGTCGCGGTCTGGATCACGATCGTCGGCGGGAAGGCCTTCGCGATCCTCGCCGCCGTCGCCGGGCTCGTCGCCGCGAGCGAGCTCGTCCTCATGTTCACCACCCTCGGCGTCGGCGAGGCGCTCGGGATCGGCGTCGCCGGGGCGATCCCGCTCATGGCGGCGTTCGCCGACCAGGGTGCGCTGCTCCCCGGCTGGTCCGCCCTCGCCCTCGCCTGCGCGACGGTGGGGCTCCTCGCCGTGCTCCTCTTCCGGAGGGCTCCGCTCGAGACGATCCCGCGCGCCGCATCGGTCGTGGCGCTCTCATGGCTGTACTGCGGCCTGCTCCTCGCGAGCGTGGTCGGGCTGCGCCGCTTCGGGGTCGAGTGGGTGATCCTCGCGTTCGTCGTGACGTGGGGGAACGACACCTTCGCCTACTTCGCCGGGCACTCGTTCGGAAAGCACAAGATGTACGAGCGGATCTCGCCCAAGAAGACGTGGGAGGGGTTCGCCGGAGGCGCCATCGGCTCGGTCGTCGGAGCGCTCGTCACGCGCTGGCTCCTGCCGGATCTCGCCGCGGCGCTCCCGGCGGGCGTGGCGGTGGGGATCGGCGCGGGCGGGGCGGTGCTCGGTCCCCTCGGCGACCTGTGCGAGTCCATGGTCAAGCGGGCCGCGGGCGTGAAGGACTCCGGGAAGATCATCCCGGGCCACGGCGGGCTCCTCGATCGCATCGACGCGCTGCTCTTCGTCGCGCCCTGGATCTACCTGTTCGCGGCGGCGCTGGCGGTCCCCCGCTAGACCCCCCCGGCCGCGCGGCGCACCTCCGGTGGCCGTGCTACAGAGATTCCCGTGCCCGTGAAGAAGGTCGCCATCCTAGGCTGCACCGGGTCCATCGGCGTCCAGGCGCTCGACGTCGCGGCCCGGTTCCCGGAGCGGTTCCAGGTCGTCGGCCTCGCCGCCGGGAGGAACGGCGCGCGCGTGCTCGAGCAGGTCCGGCGCTTCCGCCCGCGCCTCGTGTCCGTCGCCGACGAGGCGGTCGCGCGGGAGGTCCGCGCCGAGGCGCCGCCCGGCACGGAGGTGCTCGCGGGCGAGACGGGCGCGGTCGCCATCGCCTCGCACCCGGACGTCGACTTCGTCCTCGCCGCGATCTCCGGCGGCGCGGGGCTCCGCTCGACGGCCGCCGCGATCGAGGCGGGCAAGCCGGTCGGGCTCGCGAACAAGGAGTCCCTCGTCCTCGCGGGCGAGCTGCTCATGGCGCGCGCCGCGGCGAAGGGCGTCCCGATCCTGCCGGTGGACTCGGAGCACAGCGCGATCCACCAGTCCCTCGTCGGCCACAACCGCGCCGAGGTGCGGCGGCTCCTCCTCACCGCCTCCGGCGGCCCGCTCCGCGGCGTCCCGGCGGCGGAGCTCCGGACGGTCACGCCCGAGCGCGCCCTCAAGCACCCGAACTGGACGATGGGCGCCAAGATCACCATCGACTCCGCGACCCTGATGAACAAGGGGCTCGAGGTGATCGAGGCGCGCTGGCTGTTCGGCGTGGACTCCGCGCGGATCGACATCGTCGTCCACCCGGAGTCGATCGTGCACTCGATGGTCGAGTACATCGACGGCTCGATGGTGGCGCAGCTCGGGATCTCCGACATGCGCGGGCCGATCAGCTACGCGATGGCCCACCCGGGGCGCCTCCCCCTCGACCTCGCGCCGCTCGACCTCGCGCGGCTCGGGAAGCTCACCTTCGAGACCCCCGACCCGGCGCGCTTCCCGGCGTTCACGCTCGCGTACCGGGCGCTCGAGCGGGGAGGGACCTCCCCCGCGGTGCTCTCCGGCGCGGACGAGGCGGCGGTCGCGGCGTTCCTCGCGCGCCGCTGCAGCTTCACGGAGATCGCGGAGATCTGCGCCGACGTGCTCGAGGCGCACGCGCCGGAGCCGGTGCGGTCGGTCGAGCAGGCGCTCGCCGCGAGCGACTGGGGCCGCCGCGAGGCGGAGCGGCGCGTCGCGCGGGCGGAGCGGTGACCATCGGCGCAGGGCCCTCCCGCCCGGCGGGGCGCCGGGCGACGAGCACGGGGCGAGCGGGACGACGCCCGCTCCGCTAGAGTCTCCTGAATGCCCGACGCGCTCGTCCAGTTTGGGTCCATCGTCGTCCTCCTCGGCGGCCTGATCTTCGTCCACGAGCTCGGGCACTTCCTCGTCGCGAAGGCGCTGGGGGTGAAGGTCGTCCGGTTCTCGATCGGGTTCGGGCCGCGGCTCTTCGGGGTGACGCGCGGCGAGACCGAGTACCGGATCTCCATCCTGCCGCTCGGCGGCTACGTGAAGATGGCGGGCGACGATCCGTCGGAGGTCCCCGCGCCGGAGGATCGCGGCCGCGGCTTCCTCGAGCAGCCGCCGTGGAAGCGGCTCCTCATCGCGGTCGCCGGCCCCGCGTCGAACCTCCTCTTCCCCGCCGCGATCTACCTCGCCCTCGCGCTCGCCCAGAACGGGACGCCCACCGCCGGTCCGGTGGTCGGCACGGTCGCGCCTGGCTCGCCCGCTGATCGGGCGGGGCTCCGCCCGGGCGACCGCATCCTCGCCGTGACCGCGCCGGGGGCCGCGCCTCGGCCGGTGCGCTACTTCGGCGACCTCCGCGATCTCGTCTCGCCGCACGCGGGCGAGCCGCTCGCGTTCGAGATCGAGCGGGAGGGACAGCGGGTCGCGCCGGTGACGATCACGCCCTCGAGCGAGCGCGAGTCGAACCCCATCGAGACCACCGAGCGCGGCGTCATCGGGGTCACCCCCTACTACGCGCCCGCGCTCGTCGCGCCGGCGACGCCCGGGGCGGCCGGCCCGCTCCAGCCGTTCGACCTCGTGGTCAAGGCCGGGGGCGCGCCGGTGCGGAACGCCGGCGACCTCGAGCGCGCCCTCGCGAAGGCGGCCTGCGCGCCCATCGATCTCGAGGTGGTCCGCGAAGGCACCCTGCCGATGCCCGGCGCCGAGCTCGCGCGCTACGAGACGGTGGCGCTCGGGGGCGTCCCGACCTGCGCGGGCGAGGCTCGCGTCATCCGGCTCGCCGACCCGACCGTCTCGAGCTTCGTCGCCGCGGTGGAGCCTGGCAGCCCCGCGGCCCTGGCCGGGCTCCGACGCGGCGACGCGATCGTCGCGGTGAACGGCCGGCCGGTGCGCTCGCTGCTCCGCGACCTGCCCGCGAAGGACTGGAAGCCGGGCGTCCCGGTGAAGCTCGCGCTCGCCGACGGGCGCACCATCGAGATCGTCCCGGGGCGCCGGACGGTGAAGGACGAGATCAGCGGCAAGCAGGTGGACCTGCCGGTGGTCGGGTTCGAGCCGGACCGGCGCGTCCCGGTGGACGCGAAGGCGCTCGTGGCGGCGCAGGTCCCGCTCGACCGCGGGCTCGGCGAGATCGCCGGCCTCGCCGTCCAGCAGCTCCGCGAGGTGGTGCGGATCACCGTCCTCGGCATCGTCCGGATCGCCACCGGCAAGATCAGCTTCGAGAACGTGGGCGGGCCGCTCATGCTCTTCCAGATCGCGCGCGAGGCCGCGGAGGAGGGCTGGGAGTCGTTCCTCTTCAAGATGGCCCTCATCAGCGTGAACCTCGGGCTCATGAACCTGCTCCCGATCCCGGTCCTCGACGGCGGCCACATCGCGCAGGCGGCGGTGGAGGGCGTCACGCGGCGGCCGCTCTCGATGCGGGCCCGCGAGGTCGCGAACGTCGTCGGCCTCATCCTGCTCGTCGTGCTGATGGGGTTCGTCTTCAAGAACGACATCGTCCGGTTCCTGAAGCCGCCCGGCGAGTAGCGGCCCGGAGCGGGGCGATCTGCTAGAACACCGCCGTGCTCGTCGCCGCCCTCGACACCGCCACGCTCACGCTCTCCTGCGTCCTCGCCGACGTCGCGCCCGGCGCGGCAGCGCGCGTCCGGTGCGAGCGGACCGAGCACGCCCCCGCGAAGGCGGCGCGCGGCGCCGTGACGGGCGGCCACGGCGCGCGGCTCCCGTCGGCGCTCACGGACCTCCTCGTCGCGGAGGGGCTGACGCTGCCGGACGTCGAGGGCTACGCCATCGGCATCGGCCCCGGGTCGTTCACCGGCCTGCGCATCGGCCTCGCGACGTGGAAGGGGCTCGCCTACGCGAACCGCCGGCCGCTCGCGGGCGTGTCGAGCCTCGCCGCGATGGCGCTCGCGGCCGCGGCGGACGCGCCGGAGGGGACCCTCCTCGTCCCGCTCCTCGACGCGAAGAAGGGCGAGGTCTACGCCGGCTTCTACCGCGCGGAGGGGAAGGGCGTCGCCGCGGTCGCGCCGGACGCCGCGCTCGGCCCGGACGCGCTCGTCGCGCGGCTCGCCGCGCTCCCGGACCCCGGCGCCGCGCGCGCGTTCGGGGAGGGGTACGCGGCGTTCGCCGCCGCGCTCGAGGGCCGCCTGACGCGCCTCGCCACCGCCGTCGTGACGCCGCCCGCGTCCGCCGTCGCCGCGCTCGCCGGCGACGCGCTCCTCTCGCGCCCCTTCGACGCGCAGGCGCTCTTCGCGCTCGAGCCGCACTACGTCCGCCCGAGCGAGGCCGAGCTCAAGTTCCCGCACGGCCTCGGCCCCGGCGCGACGAAGCCCGCCTAGAGCGAACCCGCCGGCCGGCGCCCCCGGCCCCTGGAACCGAACACCCTCATGGAACCCGCCGTCTTCCGCCCCGCCCTCCGCAACGTGCTCCCGGTCGTGATCGCCGGCGCGGCGGGCGGCGCGTTCCTCGCCTTCCTCGCGGCGATCCCGCCCGAGCGGGCGCTCGTCGGGGGCGGGATCCTCGGCGTGGTCGCGACGCTCGTCACGCTCGCGGTCCGCCAGCTCGGCGGCGTCCGCGCCGTCGCGACGGCGCGCGGCCTCGCCGTGCTCGGCCGCGACGCGCCCCTCGACGCGCGCTGGGAGGAGCTGCGGGTCGGCTTCGGCGAGAGCGCGTGTCACGACCGCGCGCCGCAGCGGTACGCCATCGTCGCCGACGCGCGCGGCCGCTCGTTCGCGTTCGGGGACCTCGCCGGGCAGGGCGCCTGCGCGAAGGTCCGCGGCCTCGACGGCGACGAGGTGGAGGTCGTGGACCTCCGGGACGCGCCGCTCCTCCTCGCCCTCGTCGTGCAGCGGACGCCGGCGTGGGACGTCCTCCCGCCCGGCCTCGTCGCGCCCCCGCTCGACGCGCGCGCCGTGCCGGAGCCCGGTGCGGCGCCGCAGGCCGACCGCCCGCGCTCCGGCGGCGTGGGGCTCATGGGGCTCCTCGCGAAGCTCGGGGGCACGGTCCTGAAGGCGCTCAAGACCGCGAACCTCGGCTGGGCCGCCGCGTCCGTCGCCACGTACGCGTACGTCTTCAGCTGGAAGTTCGCGCTGGTGCTGCTCTTCCAGCTCTTCGTCCACGAGTACGGCCACGTCCACGCGATGCGCCGGACCGGGATGCGTGTCCGCGGCATGTACTTCATCCCGTTCCTCGGCGCGGTGGCGGTGAGCGAGGACGCGTTCACCTCGCGGCGGCAGCAGGTCTACGTCGCGCTCAACGGGCCGCTCTGGGGGTCCGCGCTCGCGCTCGTGCCGGCGGCGCTCTGGGTCTGGACGCGCCAGCCCGCCTTCGCGGCCGTCGCGGCCTGGTGGGCGCTCATCAACCTCTTCAACCTCATCCCGGTCGCGCCGCTCGACGGCGGCCGCGCGATGCAGGCGCTCGCGTTCTCCTTCTCCTCGATCCTCGGCGTCGCGCTCACCGTGCTCGGGCTGGGCGCCGCCGTCGTGGTGGGGACGCACTTCGGCTACGGGCTCGTCTGGCTCGTGGCGATCCTCGGCGCGATGGAGCTCGCGGGGGAGGTGCAGGCCCGGGCCGGCGGCCGAGCGCTGCGGCTCCTCCCGGAGCGCGCTCGGTTCGGGCGCGAGCACTTCCGGTGGCTCCGGGCCGTGGTGGGGCCGCCGCTCGGCGCGCCGTCGGAGGCGTTCTACCTGCGCGATCTCGAGCGCGTCGAGAAGGCCTCCCGCGCCGCGCCACTCTCGACCCGGCAGCTCGCCGCGTGGGGGCTCGCGTACGCGGCGCTCGCTGCGGGGCTCCTCGCGCTGGTCCATTTCCTCGGGCAGGTGCCGGGGGCGGAGGCGGCGGCGCGGATCCTGTCGTAGCGGAGAGGAACGACGCCCCCGTTGCCGATCGGGTGACGTGGGGGTGCGGTCGTCGGGGTACCGATCGGGGAGGGCCCCCTCACCCCGGCCCTCTCCCCCACGCGATGAAGCCGCGCGGGGGAGAGGGAGTACGGAAGAGAACGCGAGATCCAGGCCCTCACCTGGCGCAGACAGTGCGGGGGAGGGGAGTACGGAAGAGAACGCGAGATCCAGGCCCTCACCCGGCGCAGACAGCGCGCGGGGGAGAGGGAGTACGGAAGAGAACGCGAGATCCAGGCCCTCACCTGGCGCAGACAGCGCGTAGGGGAGAGGGAGTACGGAAGAGAACGCGAGATCCAGGCCCTCACCTGGCGCAGACAGCGCGCGGGGGAGAGGGAGTACGAAAGAGAACGCGAGATCCAGGCCCTCACCTGGCGCAGACAGCGCGCGGGGGGAGAGGGAGTCGGACAAAGGAAGCGACATCCAAGGCCAAGGGGGATCGGTCATGCACGTCTTCCTCACCGGCGCGACGGGGCTCATCGGCCGCGCAGTCGCGGGTGCGCTCCTCGAGAAGGGTTACGCCGTCACCGCGCTGTCGCGCTCGCCGGCCGGGGCGGCCCGGCTCCCCACCGGAGTCCGGCACGTAACGGGCGATCCCGCTGCGCCCGGGCCGTGGGAGGAGGCGCTCGCGCGGTCGGACGCCTGCCTGCACCTCGCCGGCGAGCCCGTCGCGGAGGGGCGCTGGACGGAGGAGAAGAAGCGGCGGATCCGCGAGAGCCGCGTCCGCTCCACCGAGCGCGTCGCAGCGGTCGTCCGCGCCGGCGGCCCGGCGGTGCTCGTGTCCGGCAGCGCCGTCGGGATCTACGGCTCGCGCGGCGACGAGATCCTAGACGAGTCGTCGGCGCCCGGGACCGGCTTCCTCGCGGACGTGTCGCGGGCGTGGGAGGACGCGGCCGCCCCCGCCCGGGAGCGGGCGCGGGTGGTGCTCGTCCGGACCGGCATCGTCCTCTCGCCCGAGGGCGGCGCGCTCCCGAAGCTCGTCGCGCCGTTCAGGCTGTTCGCGGGCGGTCCCCTCGGGAAGGGCGAGTTCTGGCAGCCGTGGATCCACCTCGCGGACGAGGTGGGCCTCCTCCTCCTCGCGCTCGAGGACGCCCGCTGCGAGGGGCCGCTCGACGCGACCGCGCCGGAGCCGGTGCGGAACCGCGACCTCGCCCGCGCCGTCGGCCGCGCCCTCCGGCGGCCCGCGTTCCTGCCCGCGCCGGAGGCGGCGATCCGGCTCGCCCTCGGCGAGGTCGCGGACGTGGTGCTCGCGAGCCAGCGCGTGCTGCCGCGGAAGGCGCTCGCGCTCGGGTACCGCTTCCGGTTCCCGGAGATCGGCGCGGCGCTCGCGGACCTGCTGAGGTAGAAGGAGTCCCCCATGCCCACCCGCCCCCTGTCCCTCGCCCTCGTCGGCGCGACCGGCCTCGTCGGCCGCGCGGTGCTCGACGCCCTCGCCGAGGCCGACCTCGACCTCTCCCGCCTGAAGCTCCTCGCCTCCCCCCGGTCGAAGGGCACGCGGCTCGAGTGGAACGAGGAGGAGCTGCCGGTCCACGCGCTCGAGGAAGGCGCCTTCCAGGGCGTGGACGTCGCCATCTTCTGCGTGCCCGCCGAGGTCGCGCGCGCCTGGGCGCCGAAGGCGTGGTCCGCCGGGTGCGCGGTGGTGGACGGCTCGCCCGCGTTCCGGGCCGAGCCGGACGTACCGCTCGTCGTCCCCGAGGTGAACCTCGACGCGGTGGACGGCTTCCGCGCGCGCGGCGTCGTCGCGAGCCCGAGCCCCGCCGTCACCGCGCTCGCCGTCGCGCTCGCGCCGCTCCAGCGCGCGGCCGGCCTGGAGCGCGTCGTGGTCGCGACGTACCAGGCGGCCTCCGGGGCCGGGCACCGCGCCGTCGAGCAGCTCGAGCGGGAGGCGACGGACCTCATGAATGGCCGCGAGCCGGAGGCCGGGACGGTCGTCCCGCACCGGCTCGCGTTCAACCTGGTGCCGCAGGTCGGGTCGTTCCGGCCGGACGGCCGGACCGACGAGGAGGCGAGCCTCGTCGACGAGACGCGGCGGGTGCTCGGCGCGCCGGGGCTCGGGGTCGCCGCCACCGCCGTGCGCGTGCCGGTCTTCTTCGGCCTCGGCGCGGCAGTGAACGTCGCGACGGCGCGGCCGCTCCCGGCCGCCGAGGCGCGCGAGGTGCTCCGGAAGGCGCCCGGCGTGAAGGTGATCGACGACCCCGCCGCGCAGGTCTACCCGATGCCCATGCTCGCGGTGAACGACGACGCGGTGCTCGTCGGCCGCGTCCGCGACGATCCCTCGCAGCGCCACGGCCTCGATCTCTTCCTCGTCTCGGACGACCTGCGCCGCGGCGCCGCGACGAACCTCGTCCGGATCGCGGCGGCGGTCGCCGCGCGGCGCTAGCCGGAGCGCGCGGCTCGCCAGATCAGGCACGAGCGGCCTTCGCCGGCGCGCGCCGGCGTCCTGCCAAATTGACAGGCGGCGACTGGTGGCGGTCCGCCCTTTGCCATTTTGGCGCCGGCCGCCCGGCCGGCGTGCGGTCCCGGTCCGCAACCCCGCGACCGCACGGGGCTCCGGCGGTTGCACGCGTGGCGCCTCCCTTGCACAATCGGGCCCGCCATGAGACGCGCCCTCATCCTAGTCGCCGCGGTCGCGGTGCCCGTGCTCGTGCTCGCGGCCATCTCGGCGCCCGCCGGCAAGGTCATCGAGACCACGAACTTCGACGCCACGACCGGCGTCAGCTACATCAGCCTCGCCGAGTGCAGGGGCGGGAGCGTGCCGCTCGAGTGGAACCTGACCGGCGTGACGTTCACGGCGCGCGGCCAGTACCGGATCTTCGCGTCGTCGCGCGACCCCGCAACCCGGACCGGGGCTGACCTGGGCTTCTGCGACGAGACGGCCGCCACGACTCCCGTCGTCGTCTACGCCGGATCGGTCGGGTCCGCGCCGGCGACCACAGCCGTGCAGGACCTGGGCGTCTCGGGAAGCGACATCGTGAAGGCCGTGCTTCCGCCCAGCGCGACGGCTCCCGGGACGGACCCCTGCACGTCCACGAACGAGACCACGTCGCTCTGGATCTGCGTGCACTGGATCGACGCGAGCTCGACCCGCGCCGGCGTCGCGAGCGGCAAGTTCATCCTCCAGGTCCAGGCGCCCGGGGATCCTACGAACGTGACGGCGAGTGCGGGCGATCGAGCCATCGAGGCGAGATGGGATGCCAGCACCGGCGGCGCGGCCGTCGACCATTACGTCGCGACCGCGACGCCGGTCGGCGGCGGCACGCCCATCAGCTCCGGCGAGACGAACGCGACCAGCGTCCGCATCGGTGGCCTTCAGAACGACGTCCAGTACAACATCACCGTCACCGCCTTCAGCAAGGCCGGCAACCCGAGCAACGCGGTCGCCGCGTCGAACAACCCCGTTTCGCCGCTTCCGGTCGAGGACTTCTGGGACTGGTACAAGCTCCAGGGCGGACAGGAGGCGGGCGGCTGCGCGAGCGGCTCGGCGGGCGTATTCGCGCTCGCGGGCGTCGCCGCATTGCTCGCCATGCGCCGGAGGAGGAAGTGATGCGCGGCGCCCGCCTTGCCGTCGCGGCGCTCGCCGCACTCGCCCTCGCGCCCGCCGTCGCGCGTGCGCAGGCGAGGCATTCGCCCATCAGCGGCTCGTTCGAGCTCGGCGCGACCTACTCGTACCCGAACATGGACGCGGACTTCGCGCCGAGCACGACCTTTCCGCTCGGACATGGCCCGTGGGAGCAGGTGTTCGGGAGCCGCAGCCGCTGGGGGTTCCGCGCCGGCATCTCGCGGATGGTCTACAACAAGGTCGGCACGGTCGAGCTCGGCTTCCGCAGCGGGTTCCTGAGCGCGAGCGGGAAGGGCTTTTCCAACATGGCGACGGATGGGCAGCCCCCGGTCTGGGTCCGCTCCGAGGCCGACACTACGACGTTCCACATGATCCCCACGAGCCTCATGGCGACGTACCGGTTCGACTGGGCCGCCGACCGCGTTCCGCTCGTGCCGTACGTGCGGCTCGCGCTCGAGCGCTACAACTGGTGGGTGACCGACGGGGCCGGGAAGACCTCGCAGAAGGGCGCGACGAACGGCTGGTCCGCGACGGGCGGCCTGGCCTTCCTGCTCGACTGGTTCGATCCGGGCCTCGCCCGCGAGCTCGACGCCGACTCCGGCGTGAACCACACGTACCTGTACTTCGACGTGACGCGGGCGAAGGTGGACGACTTCGGCTCGAAGAAGAGCTGGGACCTCTCGGACAAGCACGTCGCCTACTCGGCCGGGCTGCTGTTCATCTACTGACGCGGACTTCCCGCGGCGCGAGGCGCACGTCGCAGGCGGCGACCGTGCGTCGAGCCAGCAGGCTGTTGAAGAACGGGCCTGTCCAGACCCGGTCGCCCTGAGCGTAGCGCCGCCGCAGGCGGCGCGAAGTCGAAGGGCGGGCCGGGCTGCCCGCTCAGGCCGGCCTGCTAGAGCTTCCGGTGCTTCAGCGCCGGCAGCTCCTGCCGCACCTTCTCCAGCCGATCCCGCTTGAACGGCGCCACGCAGACGCCCTCGCCGTCGGGGCAGCGTGCGAGCACGACGCCCCAGGGATCCACGATCATCGCGTTCCCGAACGTCTGCCGGTTCGAGGAGTGGCGTCCGACCTGCGCCGGCGCGAGCACGTAGGCGAGGTTCTCGATCGCGCGGGCGCGGACGAGGACCTCCCAGTGATCCTTGCCGGTGAACAGCGTGAAGGCGGCAGGGATCGTGAGGACCTCGGCGCCGAGCTGGGCGAGCTTGCGGTACAGCTCGGGGAAGCGCAGGTCGTAGCAGACGGTGAGACCGATGCGGCCGAGCGGCGTCGGGGCGATCACGGCCTTGTCGCCGGGCACGACGACCTCGGACTCCGCGTACCGCGCGCCATCCGGGATCGACACGTCGAAGAGGTGGATCTTCCGGTAGGCCGCCACGATCGACCCGTCCTCGGCGATGAGGACGCTCGTGTTCGCCGTCTTCTTCGGGGCGTCCACCTTCTCGGCGATCGACCCCGCGAGGACGTACACGCCGCGGCGGCGTGCGACCTCGCGCAGCGCCCCGAGCGTGGGTCCCTCGAGCGTCTCGGCGCTGGCGAGCCGCGCCTCCTCGGGCCCCATGAACGCGAAGTTCTCGGGCAGGCCGATGAGCTTCGCGCCCACATCGGCGGCCTCGTTCACGAGCCGGAGGGCGGTGTCCAGGTTCCGCGCGCGGTCGGCGGTGGACGTCATCTGCACCGCGCCCATCAGGTAGGCGGAGGGGGGCATGTATTTTCCTTAGCACGTCTCGGCGCGACACTCTGTCCTGTCCATCCGGCCTCCTCCGCCGGGGGTACCGCGTCGCGCCGGGCCGCCGCCCGCGGGGCGGGCTACACTTCCGGCGTGCGCAGCTTCTACACCACGTTCGAGGCGGCCCGGCTCCTGGGCGTCTCCCTCCCGACCGTCGTCAACTGGATCAAGGCGCGGCGGATCAAGGCTCACCGCACGCCGGGCGGTCACCGGCGCATCGCGCGGGAGGACCTCGCCGCGTTCATGGTGCGCCAGGGGATCCCGATCCCGGAGGAGCTGTCGGACGCCGCGCCCGGACGCCGCAAGGTGCTCGTGGTCGCGGACGCTGGTCCCGCGCGGGAGGGGACGGCGCGGCGGCTCGCGATCGCGGGATACGACGTGGAGCAGGCGACGCCGGGCTTCGCGGCCGGCGCCGCGGCCGCGCGGTACGCCCCCGACGCCATCGTGCTCCACGCGCCGTCGCCCGACGGCGGCGAGGTGCTCAGGGCCGTCCGCGCCGACCGGGACCTCGAGGGCGTCGTGGTGGTGGGCGTCGGGCTCGGCGCGTGGACGGAGTCCCTCTCCGACGCGGGGTGCGCCGCCGTGGTGACGGGTCCGCCGTCGGAGGGCGCCCTCGAGGCCGCGGTCGCCGCGGCGCTCCGCGCCAACGAGCCGCGCTCACCGCGCCGGGCATCGCCGGTCGGGCGCCGGGGCCGGCCGGCGCGCGCCCGCGCCGATTGAAGGGGCGGGCGCTCGCCGTTATGCTTGCCCCGCCGTCGCCCGCCCGCCCCGAGGGGCCGCTTTGCTCTTCGCGCCACCGCTCGCCCTCGCACTCGCCCTCGCCGGCGCCGCGGCCGTCCAGCCGCGGGCGCACGTCGATCCGGACGCGATGCGAGAGGCGCGGCGCGCTGGCGGCGCCCTGGCGTCGCCCCGCGCCATCGCCCACTACCTCGAGGCCCGGCGGCGGCTGAACCGTGGCGACTCTGCGGGCGGCGTCGCCGAGCTCCGCCTCGCGGTCGCGTACGACGAGGCGAGCGCGGAGCTGCGCGTCGCGCTCGCCGAGGCGCTCGAGGAGACGGGGCGCGCCGAGGCGGCGGAGGGCGAGGCCCGGCAGGCGCTCCAGCTCGACAAGGACGAGGACGGCGTGGCGGTCCGGGCTCACCTGGTCGTGGCCCGGCTCGCCCGCGCGCGGCGCGACGGCCCCGCGGCCATCCTCGCGTACCGGCAGGCCGCGCGCGCCGAGGCGGCGCGGCTCGCCCCGGGCGAGCGGCCGGACCCGGAGCCGTGGACCGGGCTCGCGCGCGCGTACGTCGAGGCCGGGGACGAGGCGGCGGCCGCGCGTGCGGCGGACGATCTCCTCGAGCGCGCGCCGGCGGATCCCTCCGGCCTCCTGGCGATCGGCGACGCGCTCCTCGAGCGCGGTGACGCGGGCCGCGCGGAGCGGTACCTCCGCCGCGCCGCCGAGGTCGCGCCCGGCGAGGCGGACGGCTGGCGCCTCCTCGCGCGCGCCCACGACGCGCTCCGGCGTCCGGCGGACGTCGAGGAGGACCTGCTCGCGGTCCTGCGGTGCGCGCCCGACGACGCGCCGGCGCTCCTCGTGCTCGCGCGCTCCGCGCTCGAGGCGGGCGCGCTCGAGCGCGCCCGCGAGCTGTCCCACCGGTTCCTGCGCGCCGCTCCCGCGCCGTCGGCCGGCGCGACGGCCGCGGCGTTCGCGCGGGACGCCACGGCGCTCGCGGAGCGCTGGGGCGAGGTCGCCGGCGGGGAGGATGCCGTCGACGTCGCTCGCGCGGCGCTGTCGGCGATCGGCCCGGACCCGCGGCTCCGGGTCGTCGAGGGGCTCGCGCTGCGATCGCTGCGGCGCTGGCCGGACGCGGCGCAGGCGCTCGCGGTCATCGGGCCGGACGACGGTGGCTCGTACCTCGTCGCGCGCGCCGCGCTCGCCGACGTCCTCTCGCGCGCGGGCCGGACGGCCGAGGCGGAGCGGCTGCTCGGCGACGCGCTCCGCCGCAACCCCGGCGACCCGCGCCTCCTCGCCGCCCGCGCGCTCCTCCTGGAGCGCGCCGGCAAGCTCGGCGAGGCGACGACGCTCCTCGCCGACGCGGCCCGGGAGCGCGAGCGGGCGCGGGACGCCGAGGCGGCGGCGACGCTGCAGGCGGCGCTCGGGGAGACGCTCCTCCGCGCCGGCCGCGCCGCCGACGCGGCGAACGCGCTCGAGCCGGCCGCGGCCGCGTACCCGGGCGCACGCCCGATCCTGCTCGCGCTGGCCGCGAGCCACCGCGCGACGGGGGCGCCGGAGCGGGCCGCCGCCGAGCTCCGGGCGCTGCTCGCGCTCGACGGCGGCGACGTCGCGGCGCTCGTCCTCCTCTCGCGCGTGCTCGCGGACCAGGGCGACCGGCTCGACGAGGCCGAGCGGCTCGCGCGGCGCGCCGCCGACCTGCGGCCTCGCGCGGCCGCACCGCTGCAGGCGCTCGCGGAGGTGCAGCTCCGGCGGGGCGACGCCGCCGCGGCGATCGCGGCCCTCGAGCGGGCCGAGGTGCTCTCCGGGAGGGACCCCGCCGTCGTCGACCGGCTCGGCGACGCGTACCGCGCCGCGGATCGCCCGGCGGACGCCGCCGCAGCGTGGCGCCGCGCCCTCGCCGGAGCCGGCGAGGAGCCGCCCGCCGTGGCGCTCCGGCTGCGGACGGAGATCGGCCGGAAGCTCGCCTTGCCCGCCGAGCGCCACCCCGGCGCGCCGGGCGCGCCACGTCCCGCCGCGCGCCTTGACCCCGCCGCGCACCGCCGATAGCGTCCGCCCGATGCCCGTCCCGTCCTATCCGTCCGACGCCGAGGCGAGGCACGACGAGGGCTTCCTCAACTCCGCCGACCACCTCCGGCTGTACTGGCAGCGCTACACGCCGCCGAAGGCACGCGCCACGGTGGCGGTGATCCATGGCGGCGGCGATCACTCGGGACGCTACCCCGCGCTCACCTCCGCGCTCGTGAAGGCCGGCTTCCAGGCCGCGCTGGTGGACCTCCGCGGCCACGGGCAGTCCGACGGCCGCCGGTGGCACGTCGACGCGTTCTCGGACTACCTCGCGGACCTCGACGCGTTCGTGGCGAAGCTCTCGCAGGACGGCGTCGCCGGCGAGCGGCTCTTCGTGATCGCGCACAGCATGGGCGCGCTCGTGACCGCACTCTGGGGGCTCACCCGCGGCCGCCACGTCTCCGGCTTCGTGTTCTCGTCGCCGTACTTCCGGCTCGCGACCAAGCCGCCCGCCGCGAAGCTGATCGGCGCGCGGGTCCTCGGTCGCGCCATCCCGTGGCTGCCGCTCTCGACGAACCTCGACCCCGCGGACCTCACCTCGGACCCGGAGCTCCGCCGCTGGACCGAGCGCGACCCGCTCTACGGGCGCGCCACGACCCCGCGGTGGTTCGACGAGTCGTCGCGGGCGCAGATCGAGGTGCTCCGGCGCGCCGGCGAGTGGAAGCCGCCGCTGCTCGTGCTCGCGGGCGGGGCGGACCGGATCGCCGACGTGACCGCGGCGCGGGCGTTCGTCGACGCGGCGAGCGCCGCCGACAAGCGGATCGTCGTGTACGACGGCTTCCGACACGAGATCTTCAACGAGGTCGAGCGCGAGAAGCCGATCTCCGAGGCGATCGCCTGGCTGACGACCCGCAGCGGCCCGTGACGGCGGCCCATCGCGGCGCCCGCCACGCGCCTGTACGCAGAACACCCTGTTGACGCCTCCGGGAGGGGCCTTCTATCCTGCCCCGGTCTTTCACTCCGCGCGGCGTACGCGCGGCCCATCGCGGTCCTCCCGGAGGAAGAAGCGAAATGGCTGGCATCGAGAAGGTCCCGGCGCCGCGCGCCGGCGCTCACACGGTCATCGGCAGCTCGATCGTCATCGACGGCGAGATCTCGGGCGACGAGGACCTGGTGATCCAGGGCACCGTCAAGGGCCGCATCAGCCTCCGCGAGAGCCTCTACGTGGAGAACTCCGGCGTCATCGAGGCCGACATCGAGACCGCGAACGTCGAGGTCTCCGGTCAGGTGACCGGCAACATCGTCGCGAGCGACAAGGTGGAGCTGAAGGCGGACTGCAAGGTCGTGGGCGACATCCGCGCCCCGCGCATCCTCATCGCCGACGGCGCGCTCTTCAAGGGCAACGTCGACATGGACGTCAAGGATACGAAGGGAAAGTGACCCGTGGCCACCTCTGACGGCAGCACCATCATCGGCGAATCCATCCTCATCAGCGGCTCCCTCAACGGCGACGAGGACCTCACGGTCCGCGGCCGCGTCGAGGGGACGCTCACCCTCACGAAGACCCTGGTGGTCGAGCCCACCGGCATCGTGAAGGCCGAGGTCCAGGTCAAGAACTGCGTCATCGCGGGGGCGGTGGTCGGCAACGTCACCGCGACCGAGTCGGTCGAGATCACGAAGGAAGGCCGGATGGTGGGCGACATCAACGCCCCCCGCGTGATCATCGTCGACGGCGCGAGCTTCCGCGGCCGGATCGACATGGGCGAGGTCGAGGTCGACGCCGAGCGTCCGGTCCGCCCGGTCGCCGCCCGCGTCGCGCCCCCCGCGCGCCCCGGGCTCCGCCCGCAGCCGCGGCCGTCCGCCGTCCCCGAGCCGAAGAAGCTCGAGGAGAAGCTGGCCGCGCCCGCGGTGGCGAAGCCGCCCGCGCCGCCCGCCCCGGTCGCGATGGGCGCCGTGAAGCGCAAGGTCATCGTCAAGCGGAAGTAGCCGGCGCCGGGGCCCGCTCGGCGGGCCCCGCGCCGTCCTTCTCCGAGCGGAGGCCACGTGGAGCTCGAGCCCCGCACCACGGCGCCCGCCCATGCGACGGGCGCCGTCGAGTTCGTGCCGCTGTCCGCGGTCGCGGACGACGTCACCTTCCGGCTGCGCGAGGAGGAGGACGTCTCCGCGCTCGCCGCGTCGATCGGCCGCCTCGGCCAGCTCGCGCCGGTCGAGCTGCGCCTCGTCCCCGGCGCGCCCGCCGAGGCTCCCCGCTACCAGGTCGTCGCGGGCTTCCGGCGCATCGCCGCGCTCCGGATGCTCATGCGCGAGCGCGTGCTCGCCCGCGTCCACCGCGCCCTCGACGACGACGACGCCTGGGGCCTCGCGCTCGGCCACGCGCTGCTCACCGAGCCGCTCGACCGCGACGCGCTCTGGCGGCTCCGCGAGCGGCTCCAGGAGAGCGGCGCCGCGCCCTGGGCCGACGAGCTCCTCGACGAGGCGCTCGTCCGGGCGCCCATCGAGCCGGAGCTGCGAGAGCGGTTCTTCGAGTTCCTGGGCGGCGCCCCCGCCGCGGACGCGCCCGCCGCGACGCCGGACGCGGAGGACCTGGCGGTCCGCGCCGCCGCGGAGGCGGAGGACGCCCCGCGGCCCGCCGCCGCGGGAGGCGCCGAGGTGGAGGTCACCCCCGAGGAGCTCGTGGACGATCTCGCCGCGCGGCTGTACGAGGTGAGCACGGATCTCGCGGTGGCGCTCGACGCCTGGCGGGAGCTGCCCGCCGGCGGCCGCCGCACGATCCTGGAGCAGGTCCGCTGGATCGCGGGCCTCCTCCCGCACCTCGAGGGCGAGGGAGAAGATCCATGAGCATCGAGACGGACCGCGCGCGCCTGCTGGAGCTGCTCCGCACGCTCTCGTTCGAGCGGCGCAAGGTGATCCTCGCCTCGGGCAAGGAGAGCGACTTCTACGTCGACTGCAAGCGGACGGCGCTCACCGCCGAGGGCCACGTCCTCGTCGGGCGCCTCCTGTTCGACCGGGTCCGCGCGATCCAGCCGCTCGTCCGCGGCGTCGGCGGCCTCACGCTCGGCGCGGACCCCATCGCGAGCGCGGTCGCGCTGACGAGCTTCCTGGAGGGGGCGCCGGTCGACGCCTTCATCGTCCGCAAGGAGCCGAAGGGGCACGGCACCGGACAGTGGATCGAGGGGCGGAAGACGATCCCGGACGGCTCGCGCGTCGTCGTGATCGAGGACGTGGTGACGACGGGCGGGAGCGCGCTCAAGGCCATCGAGCGGTGCCGCGCCGAGAAGCTCGAGCCGGTCGCGTGCCTCGCCCTCGTGGACCGCCTCGAGGGCGGCCGCGAGGCGATCGAGGCGCAGGGCGTGCCGCTCCAGGCGCTCTTCACCCGGAAGGACTTCATCCCGTGAGGCGCGCCCGGCGCGTCGCGGCGGTCCTCGCCCTCGCGGCGGCGACGGCGCTGGCCGGCTGCTCGGCGCTCCACCCGCGCCAGCCCGTCCCCGCCACCACGGAGGGCGAGTGGGGCGCGGCCCGCTTCGCCGCGACGCGGCGGTTCATGCTCTACGACGGCCTGGTCCACCGGGCGACCGCGACGGCGACCTACCTCGGCCCGGCCGAGCGCGAGGCCCGGGCGCGAAGGCTGGCGGAGTGGCTCGACTGGACCCCGGAGGAGCTCGACCGCCGGCTCGCCGCCGAGCGCGCGAGCGCCGCGAGCGAGGAGCAGTTCCTCCTCTCGTTCTACACGGCGGACTCCAAGGTGAACGACCTCGACGCCGCGAGCAGCGTCTGGCGCGTCGCGCTCCACGTGGACGGCGCCGAGCTCCTCCCGGTGCACGTGGAAGGCGTCGAGCCCGACGCGACGGTGCGCGGGCTGTTCCCCTTCGTGGGGCCGTTCGACGTCGTCTACCTGGTGCACTTCCCGAAGGCACCGGGCGGCGCGCTCGCGGGGCGCGCCTTCGAGCTCCGGATCTCGAGCGCGCTCGGGAAGATCCCGCTCGACTTCGCCGAGGTGGACGGCGTGGAGCATCCCGCGCCGGCCGCGCCGGCGCCTTAGCGGCGGGTCGCCGGGACGGCGGTGCCCCTCGTCACTCCAGATCGCCGCGGGTGATCACGGTGTCCCGCAGCCACCGATCGTCCGACTTCGGGTAGTCGAGGATGTAGTGCAGCCCGCGGGACTCCTTCCGCTGGCGCGCGCACTCGACGATGAGCATCGCGACGTCGGCGAGGTTCCGGAGCTCGATGAGATCGGGCGCGACCCGGTACTGCCAGTAGTACTCGCGGATCTCCGACCGCAGCACCGCGAGGCGCGTGCGCGCCCGCTCGAGGCGCTTCTGCGTCCGGACGATGCCGACGTAGTTCCACATCAGGCGCCGGACCTCGTCCCAGTTGTGCGCGACGACGACGCCCTCCTCCGGCGCCAGCGCGTCGCCCGGGTTCCAGTCCGGGAACGGCGACGGCGGGCCGCTCGCGGCCGACACCTCGTCGATCGCGGAGAGCGCGGCGCGCCGCGCGAAGACGACGCCCTCGAGGAGGGAGTTCGAGGCGAGCCGGTTCGCGCCGTGGAGGCCGGTGCAGGAGGCCTCGCCGAGCGCGTACAGGCGCGGGATGGTCGTCCGGCCCATGAGGTCGACGACGACGCCGCCGCACTGGTAGTGCGCGGCCGGGACCACCGGGATCGGCTGCACCGCCATGTCGATCCCGAACTCCTTGCAGGTCGCGTAGATGTTCGGGAAGTGCTCGATGAGGAAGCTCTTCGGCAGGTGCGTCATGTCGAGGAACGCACAGTCGTCGCCGCGCCGCTTCGTCTCCGCGTCGATGGAGCGGGCCACGATGTCGCGCGGTGCGAGCTCCTTCCGCGGGTCGTAGCGGATCATGAACGCCTCGCCCGCGGCGTTCCGGAGGATGCCGCCTTCCCCGCGGAGCGCCTCGCTGATGAGGAAGCTCTTCGCCTGCGGGTGGAAGAGGCAGGTCGGGTGGAACTGGAAGAACTCCATGTTCGCGACCGCCGCGCCCGCGCGGTACGCCATCGCGACGCCGTCGCCGGTCGCGACGTCCGGGTTCGACGTGTACAGGTACACCTTGCCCGCGCCGCCGGTGGCGAGGACCGTCACGCCGGCGGACACGGCGCTCACCTGGCCCGAGGCGCGGTCGAGGACGTAGGCGCCGAGCGCGCGGTTCGGCCCGCCGAGGCCGACCTTGCTGCTCGTCACGACGTCGATGGCGATCTGGTCCTCGATGACCCGGATGCCGCGCGCGTCGCAGGCGGCGAGGAGGGCGCGCTCGATCTCGCGCCCGGTGGTGTCCTTCGCGTGCGCGATGCGGCGGCGGGAGTGGCCGCCCTCGCGGGTGAGGTGGAGGTGGTCGCCGCCCTCCCGGTCGAACTCGACCCCGAGCGAGAGGAGCCAGCGGATCCGGTCCGGGCCCTCGCGGACCGTGACCTCGACCGCCTCGCGCTTGCAGAGCCCCGCGCCGGCGACGAGCGTGTCCTGGACGTGCAGCTCGAACTGGTCGTCGGGGCCGAGCACGCCGGCGATGCCGCCCTGCGCGTACTGGGTCGAGCCCTCCGACCGCTGCCGCTTGGTGAGGACCAGCACCGACCCGTGGTCGGCCGCCTCGAGGGCGAACGTCAGCCCGGCGATCCCGCCACCGAGGACCAAAAAGTCCACGTGCTCGCGCGCGGAGAGAGGACTCATGGGTGTCCATGTAGCATACGGACCGGGAATAAAGTTGTCCGGCCGACCGTGCTCTTGGTAACTTTTTCCATCGTATGTTCGCCCCCCGCGCCCTCCTCACGCTCGTCGTCGCCGGGCTGCTCGTCTCGGCCCGGGCCGCGCGCGCCGGCGAGCTGTACAGCTACGTCGACGACGACGGGGTGATGCACTTCTCCAACGCGCCGACCGACGCCCGCTATCGCAAGCTCGGGAAGAAGGCGACCGCCGGCGGCGTGTACCGGGCGACGGCGCAGGCGCGTGCCCTGCCGCTGCCCCGCGCGGGCGCCCAGGACCGTTACGTCGAGCACATCCGCGCCGCCGCGGCCAAGTACCGGATCCCGGAGGCGCTCCTGCTCGCGGTGATGGCGGTCGAGTCGAACTTCGACCACCGCGCCGTCTCCGAGAAGGGCGCGGTCGGCCTCATGCAGCTGATGCCCGGCACCGCGAAGGACATGTACGTCGCCGACGCGTACGAGCCCGCGCAGAACATCGAGGGCGGCGCGCGGTACCTGCGAATCCTCGCGAACATGTACGACGGCGATCTCGTGCGGACCCTCGCGGCGTACAATGCGGGTCCCGACGCGGTGCGTCGCGCGGGCGGCGAGGTCCCGGACATCCCGGAGACGCGCGAGTACGTCCGCAAGGTCGTGGCGCTGTACGAAGCCTACAAGGCAGGGCGGTGATCGGTGGCCAGGCTCGGGGGCGGCGACGAGGTCGAGGGACTCGACGAGGAGTTCCTGTTCCACCTGAACCGGGGGTCCGATCTCCTCGCCCGCGGCGACGCGGACGCGGCCCGCGCCTCGCTCGAGAAGGCGCTCGAGCTCCGGCCCAAGGACGCGAAGGTCCTCGGCCTCCTCGGGCAGGCGTTCTACCGGCTCGGTGAGTACGAGGACGCGACGATCGCGTGGCAGCGGCTCGTCGACGAGAACCCGGTCGAGCCCGCCGCGCGCGTGAACCTCGGCCTCGCGTTCCTCAAGGCGAAGCAGTACCCCGAGGCCACGCGCCAGCTCGAGATCGCGCTGGATCTCAACCCCGAGCACAAGAAGGCGATGGGCTACCTCGGCCTCGCGCTCCTCGAGGCCGGGAACGCCGCGAAGGCGCGCGAGTGGTTCGTCCGGTCCGGCTCGGAGCAGATGGTCGCGCGCTGCGACGAGATCCTCTCCGGCGCCCGCCCGGCGCCGGGGGCGCAGGCGTCGCAGACGCCGCCCGAGCCGCCGGTCGCGGCGGAGGCGCAGGCGGAGGAGGAGCCGCCGCCCGTGCCCGAGCCCATCCGCACGCCGGTCCCGGCCAGCGTGCCGGCGATCCGGCCGGTCGCGGCGCCGGCCGAGCCGACTCCGGCGGGCCCCGACGGTGCGCTCGGGGCGTACGCCGCGGCCCGCCTCGTGCCCGTGGCGGAGCGTCCCGGCGTCGCCGCGGGAGTCCTCTCCGTCCCCGTCCGCGGCGAGGTCCGCGTGCGCCTCGACGGCCTCTTCGCCACGCGCGGGCGGGTCTCCGTGACGCTCGAGCGGAAGCGTTTCCGCGGCCGCGCGACGGATCAGCCCTTCGGCGACGGCGCCACGCGGATGCATCGTGCGAGCGGGGAGGGGACGCTCCTCTTCCGCGCCGACGGCCGCCGCTTCACCGCGCTCGACCTCGGCGCCGAGCCGGCGTACCTCCGCGAGGAGGCGCTCTTCGGCTTCGAGGACGGGGTCGTGTGGGAGAACGGGCGCGTCGCGTCCGCGAGCGGCGCCGAGCTGGACCTCGTGCTCCTGCGCGGGCGCGGTCGCTTCCTCCTCGTCACGGCCGGCGAGCCTGTCGCGCTCGACGTCACGCCCGACGCGCCGCTCCGGGTGCCGCTCCGGGCGCTCGTCGGCTGGACGGGCGCGCTCACGCCCCGCCTCGCGACGCTCCTCGACGACGCCGGGGACGGCGCGCTCGCGGTGGAGCTGACCGGGCAGGGGCGGGCGCTCGTCGATCCGGCCGCGGCGGGCGGCCCCGCCGGGGCCGCGGCGTGAGCCGGTCGCTCCGGCACGAGGCGCTCAACCTCCCGAACGCGATCACGCTGACGCGCATCGCGCTCATCCCCGTCTTCCTCTGGTTCACGTACTACGAGTCGCGCGTCGACAGCTTCATCGCCGCGGTCGTGTACGCGTTCACCGGCGCGACGGACTTCCTCGACGGCTGGGTGGCGAGGCGGAAGAACCTCGTCACGGTGATCGGGAAGTTCCTCGACCCGCTCGCCGACAAGCTCATCGTGATGGCGGCGCTCGTGATGCTCGTCCACCTCGGACGGGTCGCGGCCTGGGTCGTCATCGTGGTCATGGCTCGCGAGTTCATCGTGACCGGGCTCCGGACCATCGCGATGAGCGAGGGCATCGTCATCGCAGCCGGGCAGGAGGGGAAGCACAAGACCGCCTTCCAGGTCTCCGCGATCACGTTCCTCCTGTTGCACTACACCTACCCGATCGACGCGCTGCTCTTCTCCTTCGAGCTCGACGCGAACCGGGTCGGGACCTGGCTCCTGTACGTCTCGCTGGTGTTCTCGGTGTGGTCCGCGGTCAGCTACTTCGCGGGGTTCATCCGGGCGGTCTACAAGTCGCCCGGCGGTTCCCGGGCGGCCGCGGCGGGTCCCGGCGGAAAGACCCTTGACACCCCCCGCGACCCCCTTCTATAAAGCGCGTCCACGCTAGGTCTTGCGGGAATAGCTCAGTGGTAGAGCATCGCCTTGCCAAGGCGAGGGTCGAGGGTTCAAATCCCTTTTCCCGCTCCATCTAACCCCCGGTTCCGACCGGGGGTTTTTCTTTTTCTACGTCCCCGTCTCCCCCAGGTCTCCCCGCGCGCCGTCGAGGAGCCGCACGGTCGCGCGCCGCACGTCCGGCGTGAGGTGCGAATACCGGAGCGTCATCTCGATGCTCTCGTGCCCCAGTAGCTCCTGGACGGCCTTCAGCGAGGCCCCGCGCATCACGAGGTGGCTCGCGAAGGTGTGCCGGAGCCCGCGTGCCACGTGATCCGCTTCGCGAGGCCTGCGCGGAGGCACCCTGCGGGACCACGTTCTTCACGATGGAGTGCGTCAGGCGGGCCCCTGCCTCGTCGCAGAAGGCGTAGGGGCCGCGGAGGTGCCGGTGCGCCTTGAGCACGCCAGCCGCGGCGTCCGAGAGCGGGACCGGACGGTGCCGGCCTCCCTTCGGCACGCCTTCCTCGCCGTTCCAGAGGGTGCGCCGGACGACGATCTGCCCGGCGACCAGATCCACGTCCGCCCATCGGAGAGCCAGCAGTTAACCGACGCGCAGCCCCGTCTTGAGCGCCAGCGAGATCATCGGCTGCCACTCGGGCGAGGTCGCGGCGACGAGTCGCTCGGCCCCCTCGAACGTCAGGAACTCGTCCTCGCCCACCGGCTGCATCTTGAGCGCGAAGCCGCTCACCTTGGGTGCCCGCTCCAGCCGTCCCCACTCGACGGCCAGGTTCAGCAGCTTCCGGAGCGCCGTCAGGTGGTTGTTGATCGACTTGCGGTTGAGCCCCTCGTCCAGCTTCTTCGCCTTGTACGCCTCGATGTCGGCGGGTCCGAGCTGGTCGAGGCGCGTGCGACCGAAGTACGGCAGGAGGTGAACACTCCTTGGCGGCGACCGTGCTCGGCTTGTTGTTGGTCTTGGAGAACGTCAGGAAGTCCTGCGAGAACGCCTCGACGGTCGGTGACTCCTTCTTCGGGCGACTGCGGCTCGCGGCCGCCCTCCGCGAGGATCTCGGTGTCGATTCGACAGGTCGCGCACGAGGGTACTGAAGACCTTGGTTCGGTCAGATGAGCGCCGTGTGACCCTGCAGAGACTTGCCGGTTTCAGTCTTGGCCGAGGAAGGTGAAGTCCCCCGTCGCTCCGTCAAGCACTCCAAACTGGCTCGAGTTGTAGGCGAGCGCGATGGCCACCCCCTTGGTGGGCACGTGCGGCCATTGGGCCGGTTTCCCGATGAAGAGGATGAGGGGCTTAGCCACACGTAAGGCTTGACCCCTGCATCCATGAAAGAGCAGCTCCTTCACGGCCATAAGGGTCACGCCGCGCATGACGAGGTGGGAGGCGAAGGTGTGCCGGAGCCCGTGCGTGGACCTGCGCGCCGGCATCGACCTCCTGCAGCGTCCGGATGATCTGCTCCTCGGTGAACTTGCTCTTCCGCATCCGTCCTCCACGTTCAGTGAAAGACTCACGCTGCGATCCGTCCAGCTTTCGGGGGCAGGTCACCCGCGCCGCCTCAGCGAATCGGGGCGTAGGCAGAAGGTCGCACCGCGCTGGGCGTGTCGTGCGCAACTGACTTCTCCCGCAACGACGCGGAATAGCACGGCGCTCGCGATCCCCCACCAATCCGGTTGCACGCGCGTGTGCGCAAGCGTCGGATGTGTCGTGTTCCGCGCGTCCGGATTCGTTCCGGGGGAGGCAGCGCCATGGCGAGCCCCTCGCCGACGTCGAGCAACGTTCTCCGTCTCCGTGCAGCTCAACTCATCGCGGCGCTCGCCGCTTGGGCGGTTCTGGCCGCGTGCGGCGGCGGGGCGAGCTCACCCGGCGGCGCCGGCTCCCCGGCCATACGGGCGGATGCTGCGACTCCGTCGAGCGTCACGATCGCCGGCGACCTCGAACCGGCGCTCGGCTGTGCAAATGCGTGGGACCCGTCCTGCGCCGCCGCTCACCTCACCTACGACGCGAACGACGACGTGTGGCAGAGCGTGGTGACGGCGACGACGCCGTGGTCCATCCCGGCGGGCAACTGGAACTACAAGGCCGCGCTGAACGACGGCTGGGATGAGAACTACGGACTGCACGCAGCGCCGGGTGGAGCGAACATCCCGCTGAACCTCGGCGCCACGCAGGTCGTGAAGTTCTACTACGACGACAAGACGCACTGGATCACGGACAACGTCAACTCCGTGATCGCGACCGCCCCGGGCAGCTTTCAATCCGCGCTCGGCTGCAGCGGCGACTGGGATCCCGGTTGCCTTCGCTCGTGGCTCGAGGATCCCGACGGCGACGGCATCTACACGTTCGAGACGACGGCGCTCCCCGCGGGGAGCTACGAGGGCAAGGTCGCGATCAACGAGAGCTGGAACGAGAACTATGGTCAGGGCGGCGTCCCGAACGGAAACAACATTCCGTTCACGGTTCCCGTGAACAACGCCAGGGTGAGCTTCACGTACAATTCGGCGACCCACGTCCTGACGATCAACGCCGGGCACGGGCACGACAACAACGTCGAGTACGCAGGGCTTCGCCACGACTCGCGTGACAGCCTCTACCGCGTGCCGTTCGGCGCGGTCGCGCCCAGCACCGAGGCCACGCTGCGCTTCCGCACGTACCACAAGGACGTGACCGGCGTGACGATGCGCCTCTACGACACGGCGGTCGGGCACGAGGACCGCCAGCCGATGGCGCTGGTGGCGAGCAATGTCGATTGCCAGGACGCCACGATCACGGACAGCACGTGCGACCTGTGGCAGCTGAAGTACACGCCGAAGGCGCTCGGCACCGTGTATTACCGCTTCATCGTCACCGACGGCACCGCGACGGCGTACTACTCAGACAATGCCCCACGCTACGGTGGCGTCGGGGCGGCGACCCCGACCGAGGTCGACAACGGGTTCCGGCTCAACGTCGTGAAGCCGGCGGCGCAGTTCCCGACCGTCGGATGGATGAAGGACGGCGTGATGTACCAGATCTTCCCCGATCGCTTCCGCAACGGGGCGACGGAGAACGACCCGCGTACGACCGACTTCCGTTACGATTATCCGGCGCCGAGCAACGCGACGCCCCAGCAGCTCCAGGCCGCGGCGGATGCGCAGGTCCAGCTGAGGAACTGGCTCACGCAGCTCCCCGAGGGGTACTGCCGCGACTACGTGAGTCCGGCAAATCCGTGCATCGAATCGCCCAAGGGACGCGACTACTTCGGTGGCGATCTGAAAGGCGTCGACGACAAGCTCGACTACCTGAAGTCGCTGGGCGTCACCATCATCTACTTCAACCCGGTATTCGCTTCGGGGTCGAACCACGGGTACGACACGCGTGACTACCTGTCGGTCAATCCGTACTTCGGCGGCTACGGGTACCTGAAGAAGCTCGCGACCGACGCGTCCGCGCGCGGGATGAGGGTCGTCCTCGACGGCGTGTTCAACCACATGTCGTCCGACAGCCCATTCTTCGACCGGTACCACCACTACACGACCGTCGGCGCGTGCGAGAGCACGTCGTCGCCGTACCGGTCGTGGTTCACGTTCCATGACGTCTCACCGGGCAGCGGGCCTTGTGTGGACAGCCAGGGCCGCCCCAACGCCGCGACGTACGACGGCTGGGCCGGGTTCGACACGATCCCGGTGATCACGAAGCGCGACCCGGCGCAGCCCGAGCTGCCCTACGAACCCGTCGCGAACTATTTCTACAGGTCGTCGTCGAGCAGCGTCGCGGGGTACTGGCTGCTGAACGGCGCCGGCGGCTGGCGCTTCGACGTCATGAGCGACCCCTCGTTCCCTCCCGCCTACTGGCAGCAGCTGCGCACCATCACGAAGGGCGTGAAGCCCGACGAGATCCTCATCGCCGAAGCCTGGAACTGGTACGACAACCTGCCGATGACCCACGGTGACCAGGCGGACACCGCCATGGGCTACCGCTTCCGCAACGCGGTGCTCGGGTTGCTCGGAGCCGTCGACAACAAGGGCTTCGCCGAGGAGGCGGACCCGAACCTGCCGCCTTCGACGTTCATGCACCGAATGGACTCGATCCGCGAGGACTACGCGGACGCGACCTACTACACCTTCCAGAACCTCGTCGACAGCCACGACACGAACCGGGTGCTGTGGAGCCTGACCGACGGCCTGTACAACCGCGAGGACAGGGAGTTCAACGCCGCGAACCTCGCGCTCGGCAAGCAGCGCCAGAAGCTCGCGGCGATCGTGCAGATGACCGTGCCCGGGACGCCCACCATCTACTACGGTGACGAGGTCGCGCTCACGGGCGCGAGCGACCCTGACGACCGCCGTCCGTTCCCGTGGGCCGACCTGACCGGCACCGCGAAGAAGGACAAGTACTACGGGGCTGGCGGCGACCACGACATGTTCGACCACTACCAGAAGCTCATCCTGCTCCGGAAGGCGACGCCGGTCCTCCGCGACGGCAGGGTGCAGTTCCTGCTCGCGGACGACGTGCAGAAGACGCTGGCGTATTCGGTGCGCAGCGACACGGCGCTCGCCATCGTGGTCATCAATCGGAACGAGGACACGGCACAGACCGTCACCGTGCCGACCGCGCCGTACCTGCGCGACGGCATCACGCTGAAGGACTCGCTCACCGGGAAGAGCGTCACGACCGCGGGCGGTGCGTTCATGACGGCCCTGGGCCCGCTGTCCGCCGCCATCTACGTCATGAACCCCGGGCAGGACATCAAGGGACCGGTTGCGCCCACGGGGCTGACGGCGGCGTCGAACAACGGAATCGCGAGCACGGTCAGCCTCTCGTGGAGTGGCAACTCGGACAGTGCATCGTACGACGTCTATCGCAGCCCGGTCGCCGGTGGCGGGTACGTGAAGATCGGCACCGTGGCCGGTACGACGTTCACCGACGCGACCGTCCAGAACGGCACGACCTACTACTACGTGGTCCGTGGCGTGGACTCGGTAGGGAACGAGGGCGCGAGCTCGAACGAGGCGAACGCCACGCCTGCCTTCCCCGTCGGCTACGCGGTCCTGCAGTGGCCGAAGACGATCACCCAGACGATCACCTCGAACTTCACGACGGTGTACGGGCAGGTCTACATCGCCGGCTTCACCGACGCCGGCGGCGATCCGAGCGCAATCCAGGCGCAGATTGGCTTCGGCGCCCCGGGGACCGACCCGGCGAGCTGGTCGTCCTGGCAGCCGATGACCTACAACGTGAAGTCCGGCAACAACTACGAGTACATGGGCGGCATCCGTGCGGATGCGGTGGGTACGTACGACTACCTGGTGCGCTTCTCCGACGACGGCGGGAGGAGCTGGGTGTACGGGGATCAGGACGGGTTCTATCCGGGCAATCCGGGAACGAACCAGCCTGGGGTCATGACGATCTCCGCCAGCTCCGACACGACCGCGCCCACCGCGCCGGTCGCGGAGATCGACTACGGCGCGTCGAGCCTGACGGTGAGCTGGACGGCGTCGACGGATCCGGATGACGTCGTGGCGGAATACCGCGTCTACCGCGGCACGGTGGCGGGTGGCGAGGGCGCGGTCGCGCTCGCGATCGTCTCGGGGACCACGCTCGCGTTCGTGGACCACACGGTGAATTCGGGCGAGACGTACTACTACGTCGTCAGGGCGTACGACACCTCGCTCAACGCCTCGCCCGCGTCGAACGAGGTGTCGCACGACGTGGAGCCGAAGCTGGTGCAGGTGACATTCCGTGTGAAGGTGCCGGCGTTCACGCCACCCGCGGACTTCGTCTACATCTCGGGGCAGGCGCAGGGTGCCGCGGCGGACCCGCTGTGCGGCTATTGCGGCGGGACGCTGTCGACGAAGATGACGTCCGCCGGCTCGGGCGTCTGGCAGATCACGCTGAACATCGCGGATGGAACGCCCATCCAGTACAAGTACACGCGCGGTACGTACGACTACGTCGAGGAGTGGGGGACGATCAAAGGGTTCACGAACCGCGTCGCGACGGTCGCGGCGAACAGCCCGACCGACCTCACGCAGCTCTTCGACGACACGAGCGACACGAACCCGGACGACAACCACAAGGCGGTCCAGAACTGGCGCGACGCGCTCGTCACCGGCTACACGGCGACGGCCGCCTCCATCGACGTTACGTTCAACTGGGATGTGAAATCCGACGCCACCAACTCGTCGGACTTCTCGACGGCCATCGCCGTCGTGCAGGGCGGCGTGCCCATCGCAGGCGCCGTCACGCACGACTCGGGGGCGCAGTCGCTCACCTTCACGCCCGGGACCGTGCTGGCTTCCGGCGCGTACACGGTGACGATCGATCACGTCGTGCCGATCACCGTCCAGGCCGACGGCATCAAGATCCGGACGCCGTACGTGTTCCAGTTCTCGGTGCCCTGAACCGATCGCCGACACCCAGATCCGGTGTTCATCAAGGGCGCCGCACCCGTCGTCTCGCGAGGGCGCTGGAGCGGGCGAGTAGTTACGGCCACATCGCCCGCTACCCGCGTATCTGTCGGCAGCTCGCCTGCGCGCTGCTATGGCTTCGGCGTTCCGAGCGTCTACCTTCTCGAGACAGCTTCTAATCAGGAACGAACATGACGACTCCGAGAACCTACAGTGCCAGTTGCCATTGTGGTGCCGTCCGTTTCACGTTCGCTTGCGAGGAGATCACGAGCGGCCGAAGATGCAATTGCTCCATCTGCGTCCGCAAAGGGGCGGTCATGTCCTCGAACTACTTCCGCCCATCGGATGTCGAGGTGGAAGGTAGAGAGCACCTGGCCCTGTACCAGTTCGGGGACAAGGACGTGAACCACTTCTTCTGCCGCACCTGCGGTATCTCTCCGTTCACCACGGTGGCCTCCGTGCCGCCCGACTATCAAGGACCCGCAAGGCCGGGGGACTATCGGATCAACCTCGGCTGCGTTCATGACCTTGATGTGCTCTCCCTGGAAATCCAGGTCATCGACGGGGAGGCACTCTAGGGCGCGATATAGACAATCGAAGGTGATCCGAGTGCGGCCCGTTCTCTTTGAACCGATCTTCGACGCGCCGCCCGCCTTCGAAGTCGGCGCTGGAAGGGGAACCCGACCATCTCGAAGTCGGTCTTGAACTGCTTGTAGGTGCCGCTCACGAGGCAGGCCGTCCTCGCGGGGGGCCAGCTTCGCCGAACCAGGTGCGATGAGTTGGGGCGAGCCTTGACTGTTGGCGCTCACCGAGAACCGCGGAATTTCTGAACGTGCCGACGCGGGCCGGGCGGAGTGGTAGCCTTCAGGCGGGATGAAGATCCAGGTCCTCATGAGTCCCGGCTGCGGGCACGGCGCTCGCGCGCTCGAGGTGGTGGCGGACGTCGTTGGCCAGATCGCGCCAGGGGCGGAGATCGAGACAATCGCGGTCGCGACGCTCGAGGACGCGGCCCGGTGGTCGTTCCCGGGCTCGCCAACCGTCCGCGTCGATGACATCGACATCGACCCGGAGGCGCCGACGGGCGTCGCTCTGGGTTGACGACTGTACGGTCTCGCGGGCGTGCCCCCGCGAAGGCTCATCGAGGCCGCGATCCGGTGCGCGCTCGTGTGTTCATGATCGCTTCTTCCGTCGGCGCGTCTCGGTCGCCACCTCGGAGAGCTCGGCCCGCGATTGTTGTGGCACCCTCGCGGTCACGGAGCGTCCATTCGGACGAGGCGGAACTATGCGTCTGTTGCCGAAGGTCACCACGCTGGCGGTTCTCGTCACGGCAGCTGCACGTCCAGCGACCGCAGACGGTGGCGAATGGATCGAGCGCGCCGACATGTACTTGATGGCGCTCGACACAGGGGCGGCGGGCCTTTCGGGTTCTGAGGGTGGATGGGCCGTCGTCGATGCCGTAACGCGGGCACGTGAGTCACTTGAAGCGGCTACGCCCCCGCCGTGGGCGGAGCTTCGTACTCGTCTCGCGTCGACTGAGCGTACGCCGCGGCAAGCGCTCGCGATGCTATCCGTGATGAACTGCCCGCCCGACGACGTGGTGATCGAGGCTCTGAGGGACCGTTCGCCCGACGATCTCGAAGCCCGATGGCTTGTCGCCTGGATCGCCGGGAGGCTCGGCGCGGCGTCCGTGCAGCGGAATGCAGACCAGTTGGTGGAAAGGTTCGAGCGAGAGGACAGCGCATTTGTTGTCGCTGCGGCCCGCCCCGCCATCGAGCGGCTGGACCCGCGCAGGCAGACCATCGTGCTGTCGGCGATCGCGCAGCATGGGCTCGCGAAGGTGGCCTACATCATCGCCGAGAGTCAGCCGGGCGGAGTGGACCGGCTGCTCGCGCGGTTGCGCGAATCTGGCGCACGGGACGCCGAGAGGGAGGTCCTGTCGCTGCGCCGCCGCGACGAAGAGCGCACGCGTAGGTGAGGCGTGGTGCGCCGGCGCCGACGATTCGTAGCGGCGTCAGGTAGCTTGCGAAGCGGTAGTAGCCGGAACGCCAGGGGCGTCTCCCCTATATCTCCCCGCGGTTGGTCGAGAACCGTGGAGAGCCGTGGAGTCGGGTGGAGTCGGGATCGCAGCAGAAGCGCTGTGGACGCGCGGTGCCCGCGCCGAATCGCGGACAAAGGACGGATGAACGATGGCGCACCCCTTGGAAGAGATCATCGCATCGGCTGACACTGCCATCGTCAGAGAGGACTTCGACACCCTGCTCGAGTTCTACTCCGAGGATGCAGTGCTCGTGATCAAGCCGGGGATGAGTGTGACGGGCAAGGCTTCCATCAGGAAGGCCTTCGAGCGGATCGCCGAGTACTTCCACCACAGCGTGCAAGTCCAGCAAGCGGGAATGGTGGTCCTCGAGAGCGGCGACACTGCCCTGGTATTGGCGAAGACGGTCGTGTCGGCGTCCAACCTTCCCGCTGTCACTCGAAACGCAACGTACGTCTTCCGAAGGGAGAGCGGCGGCAGGTGGCGCTGCGCGATAGACAACTCGTACGGGCACGAGTTGTTGGCAGGTCGCGGGCCCACTGCCTGAGCGGAGTAGCGGCACTGGGCGAACCAGGCAGCCGCATTCGCGCCCAACCAGCGTAGCATCCGGCGACGTGCGCGGGGTTGCCGGGGCTGGGTGGGGCCCTCCCTTACCTCGCGACCACCGCGTTCCGCTCACGTCCGGCGAGAAGTGCGCGCCCGCCGTCGTCATGTCGATGGCCGGGCGGCCGACCGGGTATGCTGGTGGCGGATTCGTGCAAGGGGACCTTCCGCCAATGAAGTCGCTCTCGGCGCTCTCGATCCGCGTCCAGCTCACGCTCCTGGCCGCGATCTTCGTGCTGCCTGCGGCGGGGATCATCGTCTGGTCCGGCCTCCGCTCCCGCGAGGAGAAGATCCAGGAGGCGAGGGTCGAGACGCAGAAGCTGGCTGCGGCCATCGCGGCGGCGTACGAGAGCAGGCTCGCGGCAGCGCAGCAGCTGATGACCGCGCTCGCCAACCTCCCGGCCGTGAAGGCGCGCGACCCCGCGGTGCAGCACCTCCTGCGCGACATGGTCGCGCTCAACCCCGACTACGCCAACATCTCCATCGCGGACGCGGCTGGAGACGTCTGGGCATCCGCAAATCCAGGTCGCTTCAACATCGCCGATCGACGGCATTTCCAGGGTGCGCTCGCGACCGGACGGCTCGCCTCGGGCGAGTCCGTGACGGGTCGGGTCACCTCGAGGCCGACCTTCTTCTTCGGGTATCCCTTCCGCGACGCTCGGGGAGAGATCGCGGGCGTCATCAGCGTCGGGTTCGATCTCCGCTTCGTGCGCCTCCTCGAGTCGTCGCGGCTCCCGCCCCGCTCGAGCTTCAGCCTCACCGACCGCAACGGCATCGTCGTGGCGCGCGCCATCGACGCCGAGCCGTACGTGGGCCGCCCCATCTCGCCGGCGCTCCTGGCCGCGATGGTGGACGGGCCGGACGAGGCGACGAACATCGGCCCGAGCCTCACCGGTGAGTACCGCGTCCAGACCTATCGGAAGCTGAGGCTCGCCGGGGAGCAGACGCCCTTCCTGTACGTTCGCGCCGGCATTCCCTACGCAGGCGTCATCGCCGGCGCGAACCGTGCGCTCGCGAGAAACGTCGCGCTGCTCCTCTCCTTCTTCCTGGCGGCCCTCGCCTTCGCCTCGGTGGTGGGCAAGCGGACCATCGTGGACCGCATCGCGCGCCTCGAGTCGGCCTCGCACCGGCTCGCGGGCGGCGATCTCGGCGTGCGGGTGGGGGAGCTCGTCCGCGGCGGCGAGCTGGGGCGGCTCGGGCGCAGCTTCGACCGGATGGCGGAGCAGCTCGCCCGTCGCGAGAAAGCGCTCCAGGAGAGCGAGCGGAACCTCCTGCAAGCGCAGAAGATGGAGACGGTGGGCCGCCTCGCGGGCGGCATCGCACACGACTTCAACAACCAGCTCACGGCGATCCTGAGCAACTCGGAGCACCTCGCACGCGCGCTCCCGGGCGATGAGGGCGCCATCGCGGGCGACATCCGCGACGCGGCGCTGCGCTCGGCGCGTCTGGTGAACCAGCTCCTGGCCTTCGCGCGCAAGGGACCGTCGCGCGTCGTCGCGGTGGACCTCCACCGCACGGTGGACGAGGTCGTGGGGCTCCTCTCGCGCAGCATCGACAAGCGCATCCAGCTCCGCACGAGGCTCGAGGCCGCGCCCGCCCTGGTGCGAGGCGACCCCGACCGGCTCCACACCGCGCTCGTGAACCTCGCCCTCAACGCGCGCGACGCCATGCCGGACGGCGGGACGATCACGTTCGAGACGCGGCGTGTGGAGCTCGACGCGGCCGCCTGCGCGGCGGTCCCCTTCGACGTCTCTCCCGGCCCGTACCTGGAGGTGCGCGTGGTCGATACCGGCATCGGGCTCTCCGAGGAGGTCCGAGCGCATCTCTTCGAGCCGTTCTTCACGACCAAGGGCGTGGGCATGGGCTCCGTGCTCGGGCTCGCGGAGGTGTACGGAACGGTGAAGACGCATCAGGGTGCGATAACGGTGGAGAGCGCCGCGGATCGCGGTACCAGCTTCGCCTTGCTTCTACCCGCGGTGGATGGGGTCTCGCCCGAGCCTCGGTCGGAGCGGACGCAGGGTCGGCCGACGCCGACGTACCCGCTGCGCGTCCTCATCGCGGACGACGAGCAGAACGTCCGAATCTCCCTGGGCCTCCTGCTCCGGACAGGCGGCCACGAGGTCATCGAGTGCGCGAATGGCGCGCAGGCTGTGAGGACGCACAAGGCCGACGCCCGGCGGATCGACGTCGTCATCCTCGACATGATGATGCCGGACATGTCGGGCAGGGAGGTGCTCGCGAAGATCCGCGAGGTCACCCCCGATGTGCCGGTCATCGTCTCGTCCGGCTTCAGCAAGGGCCCGGATGTCGAGGCGCTCCGAGGCGAGTCCGCCGTCTTCTATCTCGCAAAGCCGTACACGACCGAGCAGCTCGAGCGCGCGCTGGCGAAGGCATGCAACGAAACGTGAAAGCTCGACGAGCGACTACGTCGTCGCGACCGAAAGCCCCGACCCAGAGTAATCGAGAGACGCGGCAGAAATCGGCCGAACGACGGACGTTGCGCGGCTGAAGGGGGAGCAAACCGCCGAAAACGTAGGTCCGCAGCACGGACGCGATCCTGTGTTTCTTCGATCGGGAATGGTCCGGGAGGCGGCCGCTCGGGTTGATCGGCGGAACTCTCGGTCGGGACCTTTCTCGGATCGGCGGAACTCTCGGTCGGGACCTTGGGACCTTCTCGCGGCGCGCCCAAGGCCTAGCCGGGCCCTCGAGACCGACGCGTTGGCCAGGCCGCGAGGTGCGCCCTGACGAGCCGCTGCGGTGCCGAGTCAAACAGTTCGTCGCACCACAGTCGACGTAGCGCGTACAGCGAGCCCCGCGTGCCCGGTCGCGGGAACCGCCTTCGAGAACTCATGCTGCAGGCGATCTTCGTCGCTCAGTAGTGCGATGAGAGGGCCACCATGACGAGATACACGCGACTGATCGCCATCGACCTGGGCATGATCGGCAAGCACAACGTGGCCGTCGACATCAACCAGGCCGGCCAGGTGGTCGGCTATGGCCAGATGGCGGACGGATCGCTGCGTCCGTTCGCCTGGACGCGGTCGACCGGTCTGTACGAGCTGACGAGGTTCAACGCGACGGAGGGCGTGGCGCTGCGTGTGAACGAGAGGGGCGAGATCTTCGGCTGGTATCGAAGGGTGGGACAGGACTACTCGGACATGCGCGGCATCTTCTGGACCGCCGAGAATGTCCCGGTCGACATGGGGTCGCCCGGCAAGACGCCGATGTGCCCTGCATCGATGAACAACGACGGCGTGGTCGTCGGGTGGGCTACGACCGCGGTCGGCGCGCACGCGTTTCGATGGACGCGTTCGGATGGGATGAAGGATCTGGACTCGCTCAGTGGCTACTACGGCGCTAGCTATGCGCTCTCCATCAATGACGCTGGCCTCATCGTCGGTTCCTCTAGGGGCTCCGACTTCCCGTACGACCGTGCCTTCACATGGATCGCTCCGGGCCCGATGGCGCCGCTGCTCCCCGAGCTATCCGAGGGGAGGGAGAGCAAAGCCCTCTTCGTCAACAATCGAGGCCAGATCGCCGGGCACCACGGGCCCTGTGACGCCCTATGGGTCTACTCGTACACGCCGAGTGGCGGGCGAGTCGACATCCTTTCGTCGCATACAAACCCGGAACCCTCGGTGGGGCTCGGGGAGGGCGGCCACGTGCTGATCGACGAGCAGTACGGAACGCTGATGCGCCGGCTTCGCGTGTGGACGGCTGAAGGGGGCACCGTCGATGTCGGCGGGCTGCGACTAGAACAGTACGTACAAGTGACCCAGGCCGGGAACACCATGCTCTCGAGCAGCACGGGCCCGAGCATCATCTATCATGGCTTCTTGCGCGCGGTGAACGTTCACGGTCAGGTGGTCGGCAGGAGCCTCGTCGACGACGGTGAATACCACGCGTTCTCGTGGACGGCTTCGGGCGGGATCGTGGACCTGAACGCGCTCGCCGGCGGGGCGTCCAGCGCCGCCTTGGCGGTGAACGACGCTGGCCAGATCGTCGGCTACAGCGTCCAGGCGGATGGCACGACGCACGCGATGCTGTGGGTCCCGCAGTTGATCGTGGTCGATCGCATCGCCGAGTTGCGGGTGCGCCTCCGGGCCATGGCGCCACGCCCCGCCATCCTCGCCAGCCTCGACACCAGGCTCCTCGCCGCCCTCGAGGCGGCGACGGCGGAGAAGAACGTCGTCGTTCACGACGTTCTCGGTGCCTTCATCCGGGAGGCGGAGGCCCAGGGCGGTGTGGTGCTCACGGTCGGACAGGCCAAGGAGCTGGTGACCTCGGCGCAGCAGATCCGCGCGTCGATCCAGCGCTGACGCCCCCGCCGGGCCGGCGGCGGCGCTTCCTGGCAGGCAGCTCGGCGCCGCGTCGTTCGTCCGTGGAGCGCCGTCCCGCGGGAGCGTCTATGGATCCTCGGTCCCACCGTGAGCATGTTCCACTGGGGGTAATGCGAAAGGAGAGGGAGAATGTCACGCACCGCGTTGGGTCTGCTCATCGTCGCCGCGTCACTCGTTCCGCGCGCCGTGGTCGCGGAGGGCGGCGGCGGCGTCACCATCGAGGGCTTCTACGGGCTGGAGCGACCGCCTTCGACGAGCTTCAGCGCAGCGGTGAGCGGCACCACGAGCTCGCCGGACCTGTTCAGCTCCTCGCTCCAGATGGCCGGGGGTGACATTCTCGTCGACCTGGGCGGGCTCGAGCTCGGCGCGATCGTCGACACCACGTTCGGCAGCAACACGGCGTCCCAGACCGCGATCGGAGCGCTGGGGGGGCTCGCCCTCGGAACGGGGTCCGTCAGGCTCGACCTGCTCGCCGAGGCGGGCGGGCATCGCTACGGGAACCTCGCGAGCAACCCCGAGATCGTCACCGCGAGCTCGACGAGCGAGTGGCTCTTCTACGTGGGGCTCCGGCCCGGCATCTCCGTCAAGCTCGGCGGCGGACCGCTCTCCGTCGGGCTGTGGGGGTTCGCCCGATGGGACGTGAACTCGAAGGACGTGCCAGTGACGGTGGGGAGCGCCGGAAGTGCGGGCTCATACAAGCTCGGCGGCTCGACCATCGGCGCGACGCTGCGGCTCGGCTTCACACTCTAGGAGCAGGCGCCCGATCGCTGCGAATGCCGAACGCATCCTCTTCCGGGCGCCGCCCGGAAGGGGCGGCGTGGCTCCGCGAGCCGTGAAACGTCGTACTGCGTCCAGGTCACACTCCGGGGGCGCGGCGGCCGGCGGTCGGCGCATCTATGACCTCCCGCCGATCGGCGCCTCGCGCCGGTGTCCCGAGGCGCCGTGGAGTTCTCCCTCACCGCCGAGCAGCGGGCGCTACGCGAACAGGTCCTCCGCTTCGCGCGCGAGGAGATCGTGCCGCGCGTCCGCGAGCACGACCTCGCGGGCCGCTTCGACCTGCGCTCGTTCCGGCGGCTGGGCGAGCTGGGCGTGCTCGGGCTCCACCTCGACCCCGAGCACGGCGGCAGCGGCGCGAGCGCGGTGACCTGCGTCGCGGTGGGCGAGGCGCTCGGCGAGGCGGGGGTGGACGGCGGGCTCGCGCTCTCCTACGGCGCGCATTCGTTCCTGTGCGCCGACACCATCGAGGTCCACGGCACCGCGGCGCAGCGGGCGCGCTGGCTCCCGGGCCTCGCCTCGGGCGAGCGGATCGGCTGCATGGCGCTCACCGAGCCGGGGGCCGGCTCCGACGTGGCGGCGCTCTCGACCCGCGCGGAGCGGATCGACGGCGGGTACCGGATCACCGGCCGCAAGATGTTCATCACCAACGGATCCATCGCCGACGTCGCGGTGGTCTTCGCGAAGACCGATCCCGAGGCCGGACACGACGGGATCACCGCGTTCGTGGTGGAGAAGGGGACGCCGGGCTTCTCTGCGGGGCGGGACCTGCACAAGCTCGGGATGCGGAGCTCGGTGACGAGCGAGCTCGTCCTCGAGGACTGCGTCGTCCCCGTGGAGCACCGGCTCGGCGAGGAGGGGGCGGGGTTCCTCGCGGCGCTCCAGGCGGTGGAGTGGGACCGCTCGACCCTCCTCGCGCCGTTCCTCGGCCAGATGCAGTTCCTCGTCGATCGCTGCTGCGGCTACGCGCGCGACCGCACGCAGTTCGGGCGCGCCATCGCCAACTTCCAGGCGGTGAAGCACCGCATCGCCGATCTCCGCATCGTGCTCGAGGCGTCCCGGGCGCTCGTGTACCGGGTGGCGTGGTGCAAGGACCAGGGGCGCCCCATGAACCCGCTCGAGGCCGCCTGCGCCAAGCTCTTCGTCGGCGACGCGTCGCTCGGACCGACGAACGACGCGCTCGTCGTGCACGGGGGCTATGGCTACTGCCACGAGTACGACGTGGAGCGCGTCTTCCGCGACGCGCGCCTTGGCGCCATCGGGGGCGGCACCTCCGACATCCAGAAGCTCGTCCTCTCCCGCCTGCTCGACGCGGCGCTCGCCTAGGATCTCCCTTGGACTTCGCCCCTTCGCCGGAGGAGCTGGACGCGGAGCGGCGCGCGGCCGCGCTCGCCCTCGATCAGGCGCGGGCGCTCGCTGACGTCGGGGCGGTCGACGCGCCCGCGTGGCGCCGGCTCCACGCCGCCGCCTGCGCGGCGCTGGGCGCCGGGCCGGCCGTTGCGGCGCGGCTCGCGCTGGCGCGCGCCTCGCCCGCGCTCCTCCTCGCAGCGGACGCGACGCGCCAGCTCGCGTCACTCGCGGCCGCGTTCCTCCCTGGCGCGCTCGCGCCCGGGGACGCCGCCGCCTTCGACGCGGGCGAGCGGGTCGGCGCGGTGGCGCTCGCGGACGCCGCGGAGCGCGGCCCGGCGCGCCTGCGACGCGCCGGGGATGGCTGGCGGCTCACGGCGGCGAAGCCGCTCGTGACGAACGCGCCGGTCGCCGACCTCGTCGCGGTCTTCGCTGAGGCCGACGGCGCCGAGGCGCTCTGCCTCGTCGCTCCGGGCGATCCGGGGATCCGGGTCGGCCCGCCCGCCGCGCTGCTCGGCCTCGACGGCCTGCCGGTCTCCGCGCTGGACGCCGACGATGCTCCGGTCGCGGCGGCGCGCGTCTCGGCCCCGCGCCCGGATCGGGCCGCGAGCGCCCGGTATCGCCGCGACGCCGACCTCTCCCTCGCCATCGCCGCCGCAGGGCTCATGCGCGGCGTCCTGCGCGCCGCCCACCGCCACGCGAGCGCGCGGATGCGCGACGGCCGGCCCGTGCTGGCGCGGCAGGAGGTGGGCTTCGCGCTCGCGGCGGTGCTCTCCCGGACCGAAGCGGCCGAGCTCCTCTGCCACCGCGCCGCCTGGCTCTCCGCGACCGGCGATCCCGACGCCGACGCGGTCGTCCGCTGCGCGAAGGTCTTCTGCGCCGAGGAGGCCGAGCGGGCCGCCGGCGCCTGCCTCCAGGCCATGGGCGGCGAGGGCTACCGCCGCGGTAGCGCGGCCGAGCGCGCCTGGCGCGACGCGAAGGGGCTCGCCCTCGCCGGAACCACGATCGAGGTCGCGCGGATGGAGATCGCGGACGCGTGCCTCGATCACCAGAGGTGAAGCGCATGGACGTCCTGCCGACCCGGGTGGATCCCAGCGGCGCCGAGTACCGCGAGAACTTCGCGGCCATGCAGGCGCTGGTGGAGCAGCTCCGCCGCGAGCTCGAGCGGGCTCGCTCGGAGCGGTCGGAGCGCGCGCTGCGGCGGAACGCCGAGCTCGGCAAGCTCACCGTGCAAGAGCGGCTCGAACGCCTCCTCGATCCGGGGGGGCCGTGGCTCGAGCTCGCGCCGCTCGCCGCGCGCGGCCTCTACGAGGGCGACGTCCACGGTGCCGGCTCGCGCGCCGGGATCGGCCTCGTCCACGGCCGCGAGGTGCTCGTCCACGCCAACGACCCGACGATCAAGGGCGGCACGGTGTACCCGCTGGGCGTGAAGAAGACGCTGCGCGTCCAGACCATCGCGCTCGAGAACCGGCTCCCCGTGATCATGCTGGTCGACTCCGGTGGCGCGTACCTCCCGCTCCAGTCGGAGATCTTCCCCGACGTCGACGACGGGGGGCGCATCTTCTACAACCAGGCGCAGCTCTCCAAGGCGAACGTCCCGCAGATCACCGCGGTCATGGGGCACTGCACCGCCGGAGGCGCCTACATCCCGGCGATGAGCGATCACGTCGTACACGTGAAGGGCACCGGGGCCATCTTTCTCGGAGGGCCGCCGCTCGTGCGCGCCGCGACGGGCGAGGAGGTCACCGCGGAGGAGCTGGGCGGCGCGGTCGTCCACTGCCGCGAGTCCGGCGTCTCGGACTACCTCGCCGAGGACGACGCCGACGCGCTCCGGATCGTCCGCGGGCTCGTCGAGGCGCTGCCGCGCGACGTCCGCCCGGCGGAGCCGGCGCGGACCCCCGAGCCGCCGCGCTACGACCCGGAGGAGATCTACGGGATCGTCCCCCGGAACCTGTCCCGCCAGTACGACGTGCGCGAGGTGATCGCGCGCGTCGTGGACGGGTCGCGCTTCCTCGAGTTCAAGGCGCTCTACGGCAAGACGCTGGTGTGCGGGTTCGCATTCGTGCACGGGCACGAGGTCGGGATCCTGGCGAACCAGGGAATCCTGCTCTCGGCGTCGGCGCTCAAGGCCACCCAGTTCATCCAGCTGTGCGATCGCCAGGGCATCCCGCTCGTGTTCCTGCAGAACGTCCCCGGCTACATGATCGGCCGCGAGTACGAGCGGCGCGGCATCACGAAGGACGGCGCGAAGATGGTGAACGCGGTCGCCACCGCGACGGTGCCGAAGCTGACCGTCATCATCGGCCAGTCGTTCGGCGCAGGGAACTACGGGATGTGCGGCCGCGCCTACTCGCCGCGGTTCCTGTGGACCTGGCCCAACGGGCGCATCGGGGTGATGGGGCCGGAGCAGGCCGCGCGCGTGCTCGTGAGCGTGAAGAACGACCAGCTCGCCCGCGAGGGCCGCCCGCCGCTCGGGCCCGAGGAGGAGGAGCAGATCCGCGCCCCGATCCTCGCGGCCGCCGAGGCGGAGGGGAGCGCGTGGTACTCGACCGCGCAGCTCTGGGACGACGGGATCCTGGACCCGGCGGGCACGCGCGACGCGCTCGGGCTCGCGCTCGCGGCGGCCCGGAACGCGCCGCTCGAGGGGCGCCGGCAGGGGTACGGGACCTTCCGGATGTGACCGTGGGTGGAGGATCGGCATGGCGGACGAGGTGCGGTACGAGGTTCGCGGCGCGGCCGCCTGGCTCACCATCGACCGGGAGGCGCGCCGGAACGCCCTCGGCCCCGCCACGCTCGAGGCGCTCCTGTCGCACCTCGACCGCGCCGAGGCCGACGCGGCCGTGCGCGTGGTCTGCGTGACCGGCGCCGGCGAGCAAGCCTTCAGCTCCGGCGCCGATCTCGCCGCGGCGATGGGCGCGGGCGATCCCATGGCGCTGTTCCGGACCTACGCGGCGCTCCTCTCGCGGATGCGCGGGTACGGGAAGCCGCTCGTCGCGCGGGTGAACGGGGACTGCCTGGCGGGCGGGCTCGGGCCGGTGCTCGCCTGTGACGTGGCGCTGGCGCGCGAGGGGGCTCGCTTCGGCACGCCCGAGGTGAAGGTGGGCCTCTTCCCCATGATGATCGCGGCGCTCCTCCTCCGCGACGGCCTGCGCAAGAAGGTGCTCGAGCTCGTCTACACGGGCGCGCTCGTCGGGGCGCGCGAGGCGGAGGCAATGGGACTCGTGACGCGGGCGGTGCCCGACGCCGCGCTCGACGCCGAGGTGGAGCGCGTGCTCGCCGCCATCGCGGCGGGCGCTCCGCGCGCCGTCCAGATCGGGCGCCGCGCTCTCTCCGAGGCGGAGGAGCTGCCCTTCGACACCGCCGTCGAGCACCTGTGCCGCCGGCTCGGCGACGTGTTCGCGACCGAGGACGCCGCCGAGGGGCTCTCGGCGTTCCTCGCGAGGCGCGAGCCCCGCTGGACGGGGAGGTGACGATGGGAACGTGGACCCGGGCGAACCAGGACCCCGAGCGGCCGTGCATGATCACCTGCGCCCTCTCCGGCGTGGTGGCGAACCGTTCCCAGTGCCCGGCCATCCCCTACCGGCCGGAGGAGTACGCGGCAGAGGCGCGGCGCGCCTTCGAGGCGGGCGCGGCCGCGGTGCACATCCACGCGCGGCGGCCCGACGGGACGCCGAGCTACGAGGTGGAGGACTACCGCGCGATCTACGAGGCGGTCACCGCCGCCTGCCCGGTCATCGTCAACTTCTCGACGGGCGCGGTGGGGATCCCGACCGAGAAGAAGACGGCGCCGGTCCTGGCGATGCGCCCGGCGGTCGCGGCGCTCAACATGGGCTCGATGAACTACGCGAAGTACCACTCCGGCCGGAAGGCGTTCGTCTTCGAGTTCGTGTTCGCGAACCCCTTCTCGGAGATCGTGGAGATCCTCCGCGCCATGAGGGAGGCGGGGACGAAGCCGGAGATGGAGTGCTTCGACGTGGGGCACATCGGGAACGCGTACCCGCTCGTGGACATGGGGCTCCTCGCGCCTCCGTTCCAGTTCAGCCTGATCATGGGTGTCCTGGGGGGCGTGCCGCCCACGGTGGCGAACCTGCTCGCGATGGTGGGGCAGCTCCCGGACCAGAGCGACTGGGAGGTGATCGGCATCGGGCGCGACCAGTGGCGCCTCGTCGCCGCGGCCTGCGCAATCGGCGGGAACGTGCGGGTGGGGCTCGAGGACAACTTCTACCTGCCGGACGGCACCATGGCGCGCTCGAATGGCGAGCTCGTCGAGCGGGCCGCGCGCATGGTGCGGGACCAGGGGCGCGCGGTCGCGACGGTCGAGGAGTGCCGGGCGCGGCTCGGGCTCGTGAACCGGTGAAGCGGCGTGCTCCTCGAGCGCGACGGTCTTCCACGACACGCGTCTCAACGGGGGCGGTACTGTTGATCGACGACGAACCACCGTCCTCCGTCCGTTCGCTCGACGACGACGAGCGACTACGTCGTCGCGACCAGCAGCTCCTCCGAGTTGTTCGGTGGACGAAGGCCATCCATCCTGCCCGCGAAGTAGCGCTGGGTCAGAGCAGCGGCCGACACGTGATGGACGTCTCGAAAGCCGGCTTCGCGGGCCAGCGCGAGCATCTCCGTCGGCCTGAAGAAGCTGATGAAGGGCGTGCCGTTTGCTCGCGCGCCCTCCGCAGCCCGCTGAAGCCCGGGACGAACTTCTGGGTCCGCGAGCTCCAACGGCAGCAAGAACGACATGGCGAGCGTGGAGCCCGGCGCGAGCGCCGCGACCTGGCGCAGCGTGGCCGCGATCGCGTCCTTGGTCAGGTACATGCTGACGCCGGTGGAGGCCACGACCGCCGGCCGTCCGGCATCGAAGCCCGACGTCGCCAGCCGCTCCCACCACGCGTCGCCGGCCTCGAAGTCGACCGGCACGAGCCGCAGAAACGACGGGATGCCGAAGCCGAGGTCGACGAGGCGCTGGCGCTTCCACGCCTGAGGACCGGGTCGATCGACCTCGAACACGCGCAATCGGGAGGCGAGGTCCGGTCGACGCTGGGCGAAGGTGTCCAGTCCCGCTCCGAGGATGACGTACTGCCCGACGCCGCGCGCAGCTTGTTCCGCGACGAGGTCTTCGATGAAGCGGCCACGGGCCACGATGGAGGCGCGGAAGGGCCTCGTGAACGGGCTCATGTCTGGACGGTTGCGCCATCCGTCTGGCGGAGCCGCTAGCTTCAGGCCGACCTCGTCTTCGAGCACGTGCGGCGGCGGATCGGCTTGGACGTGTAGGGCCCGCCACAAGGCCACCCGCACCGCCGTGCTGTCTGCTTCAGCGTCAGGCTTCTCAGGCATGGCGTTCCTTCCTCTATATCGTCGGTAGCGAGGGGCTCGCTCCCACGCTCGAAGAACGACTGGGAGCGCACGTCCGCGGGCGCGCTCCACTCGGCGAGGCGAGGGGCAGACGTCGACCCGGGAAGGCACGCTCCGCTCAGTTCGCGTTCGCGAAGGACTCGAGTACCCGCCGGAGCCTTCCGCCTTCCACTGCGTGAACCTCGGTCCCCACGCCGCCGCATTCCGTGCAAACGGCGACCGAAATGCTCAGGTAGCTGCGCCCGTCGAGCGTGAAGCCGCTGGGCACCTGCATCGTGAACGGCCCTGCCATCGCCCCCACTTCACCGTGCGAGACTGTCACCCAGGGGCCCCCCTCGGCGTCGCCATCGACCTTCAACCGGACCAGGATCGGTCCGCCGTCCAGCTCCGACCAGGAAAACGCCTCGAAGATGGACGGTTCGAATGAGCGTCCGTCGAGTGCGTCCTTCCACCGGCTCGATGCCATCTCGACGGCCCTGCCGGTCGAGATTGCCTGGCGGAGCCTGGCTCGGGTCGCTTCGTCCGTTATCGCGTGAGGCTCTACCTGCCGGTAAGCGCCCCGCGCTCCGATGACGCCGAGTGCGTAGGTCCCCTTGCAGCGCTCGGCTCCCACCAGGACGGTGCAATCACCGTTCCCCGTCCCCACCGCACCGACTCTTCCGGTCGTCACCGAGCAGGTCGTCGAGTCCTTCTCCGACAACAGAAGAACAGGGGTCGCGGCGGCGTAGCTGCCGAAGAGACACTGCTCACTCTCAACCGTCGCTGGATCACTCGCATTCGCCGGCTCGGCGTAGGTCAGCAGCTCGAACCGGTGGACCGGCTGAGAGGAAGGCTTCGCCGCGCACCCCGCGCCCGCGCCGAGCACGAGAACCACCACGAGCATCCTGGACAACGCGTCCCCCTGGAACCGCACCGTGCAGTCCGGCGCGTGCGCGCATTCTATGTCTCGTCCGGAGATCGTGGCGATCCGAACGCCACCGGTGGTGGACGCGATCGAATTGCGGGCGCGCGGCAGTTCGACGCCGCGCTGCTCCGCCGCGCCGGCGCCCGGCTCGATCCGGCGACTCCGGTGCGGGTGGAGCGGGGCGCGCTGCCGGTGGGGGGCCGCCGCCGTTCGCCTCGCGGGGTGCTTCCGGGCTCACCATGCGAGCCGCGCCGCCCGCAGCGACACGTCCGGCGGTGGCGCCCCGGGTCCCTGCCAGGTCTGGTCCCGCCAGACGATCACCGGCGGTCCGTCGTCGGGCGACAGGAGAATCGGGCAGTCGAGCACGTGGCCCTCCAGCGGCGCGCCGGTGACGTCGAGCCCGAAGCCCGAGGGCGGGATCTCGGGGCGCGCGTCGGCGCCGAGCGCGAAGGCGCGGATGCCTCCCCACCCGTAGTCTGGCGACCCATAGGGCGACGAGAGCTGGAACGCCGCGAGGTACCGGGTGCCGTCGAACGCGACCGCCGCCCCCGTTCGCGCGCCGTGGTCGGACCCGGAGATCGTGAACCCGTGCGCCGTCGCGGGGCCGTCCCGCAGCGCGCCGCTCGCGTCGATGCGGGCGCCGGCCAGGTCCGCGAATGGCGTGTCGAAGAACGGATCGTGGTGACCGAGCGACGCCTGCCACGCGACGAGCCATCCCGCGCCGTCGCTGGCGACGGCGGGGAGGGTCTGGCCGGCGTCGAGCGGGCTCGAGACGTCGATGGGCGCCGCGTCGAGCGGCGCGCCGTCGGGCCCGAGGCGCAGGGCGCGGATCGCGGGCGAGCTCCCGAGGACGGGTGTCCAGGCGAACGAGCTCTCCTCCCACGCGACGAGCGAGCCGCCCGGTCCCGCGGCGATCGCCGGGAACCGGATGAACTCGCCCTCGTACAGCAACCGAGGCGCCGAGACGGTACCGTCGCCGGCGACGTGCACGCCCCAGAGCGCCTGGTACGCGGTGCTCGTGCTCTGGACCAGCACGACCTGGAACCCGCCGCCGGACGCGCCTGCGGCGGCCACGTCGCCGAGGGAGCCGCCGCCCAGCGTGGCGGCATCGACGATCGGGAACCCGGCCGCGGCGTCCAGCCCGGCGCCCGACGTGTCGAAGCGCCGGCCGTAGACGGCGGTGGACCCGGTGTTCAGGTCCGCCACCGCGAGGAGGAACCGCGTGCCGTCGAAGGCGACCGCGGGGACCCCGAGCACGCGTTCGATCGCCGTCACGTCCGACAGCGTGCCGCCGTCCAGGGACATCATCACCGCGCGCAACGGCGGACTGGCGAGGTTCGCGTTCCAGAACGAGCCCAGGATCTTCCCGGCCGCGGCCGCGAGCGCCGGGCAGCGGGAGGACTGGCTTCCGCTCTCGCTGAAGAGGACATGCGCCTCGCCCAGCCCCCGGGACGCGCCGCCGACCGTGTAGCCGGCGAGGTCGATCACCGTCGGGGGCATTCCGGAGCCGTCGTCGATGGACGACTTGACCAGCCCGACCCCGGAGGCGAGCCAGTCCGTCTCGGCGACGGAGGCGGATCCCTGGCCGCCGCCCGACGCGTAGGCCGTGACCTCGACGCGCGTCAGGACCCGGACCGCCTGCGCGAAGCGGCCGGCCGGCACGGTGACGTCCTCGAAGCCGCCGACCTGGACCGTCTCGCGGACGTCGAAGGCGTCCGGCTGGCCGTCGTCGTCCACGTCGAGCCCCAGGTCGACGCGCGAGCAGGAGGCCACCTCGTACGAAGCGCCGACCGTCACCGGGAACCGGAGCACCGTCACCTCGCCGACGCCGGGCAGCTCGGACGAGGTCCCGATGCTCACCACGCCGCCGGGCGTGACGGCGAGGAGCGACCCCGCCTGCTCCGCCGCGGGATCGTCGGCGTCGCGCTCGAGCACGACCGCCGCCTCGCGCGCGCCGACCTGGCGCGTCCCGGCCACCCACCGGCGATGGCGGCGCGCAATGTCGCCGGGCACCGAGGACGAGCCGTCCGCCGGCACCAGCTGGTAGACCCACGCGTCGCCCGGGGCGAGCGGGAACAGGTTCGACACGTCGCCAGGGCCCGACGCCGGGGCGGGCTCCGCGCGGCACGCGCCGCTTCCGCCGCTGCTGCTCTTCGAGCATCCGAGGACGGCCGCGAGCACCACGGCCGCGAGCACCAACCTCGTCCGGGCGATCATGACCTTCCCCCTCGTCGATCGACTGGTTGATCGAACGCACGATCCCCATGCCGCTGCAATGCCCCGCACGCGTCCGGGTCTCCGCCGCTAGGCACCGTGCCGCACCCGTCGCGGGAGCGGCTTCGCGCCGCGGTAGAAGCGTCGAATGCGCCGAACAGGAATGGTCCGGGACGCGGCCGCTCGGATGGATCGGCGGAACTCTCGGTTCCGCAGCACGGACGCCATCCTGAGATTCTTCGATCGGAATGGTCCCGGACGCGGCCGCTCGGGCTGATCGGCGGAACTCTCGGTCGGAACCCTGGACCAGATCCAGTTTGGGAGAGCCCAGGCGAGCCAGGAGCCTTATCCTCTCCGCCGCCACACACGCCACGGAGGCATCGGGAGAAGACGATGAGCGAGCAGGGCACGACGGCAGCAGAGCAGGTGGCGTTCCTCGGCACCGGCCTCCTCGGCGGCAACTTCGTCCGCGCGTTGCGCCGGCGCGGCGTGCCGGTGCGGTGCTGGAACCGATCGCCGGAGAAGGCCCGCGCCCTCGCCTCCACCGGCGCGGTGGCCTGCGACGACCCGGCGGACGCGGTCCGCGGCGCGGCGCGCGTCCACCTCGCGCTCTCGGACGACGCCGCGGTGGACGACGTCCTGGACCGGATCTGCCCCGGCCTCGCGCCCGGGGCGATCCTCGTCGATCACACCACCACCTCGCCGGCGGGGACGATCGCACGCGCCGCGCGGTGGGAGGCCCTCGGCGTCCCCTTCCAGCACGCACCGGTGTTCATGGGGCCGCAGAACGCGCTCGAGGGCACGGGGCTCATGCTCGCGTCCGGGCCGCGCGCCCGCTTCGAGGCGCTCGCGCCGGCCCTCGCGCCCATGACCGGGCGGCTGGAGTGGCTGGGCCCGCAGGTCGATCGCGCGGCGGCGCTCAAGCTCGTCGGGAACTGCTTCCTCATGGCGATGTCGGCAGGACTCGTCGACGCGCTGGCCCTCGGGAAGTCGCTCGGCGTCCCGCCCGCCGAGGCGGGTGCGCTCTTCGAGCTCTTCAACCCGGGCACCACCGTCCCGGCGCGCGTGAAGCGGATCCTCGCGGCGCGCCACGACCGTCCCTCCTGGACCCTCGACATGGCGCGCAAGGACGCGCGGCTCATGACCGAGGCCGCCGGGCCCGGCGCGGCGGCCCTGATGTTGCTCCCCGTCATCGCCGCCGCGATGGACCGCGCGATCGGCGAGGGGCTGGGCGGGCAGGACTGGATGGTGATCAGCCGCGGCGTGACCGGGTAGCGCGCCTCCCCGTGAAGCGTCCGGCGATCGGGAAGCCATCCGCCGCTCGGCTCGGCGAGCCCGCGCGTCCGGATCAGGAGGTCGCGCGAGCGGCCTTTGGGGCCTTGGCCCAGGCCAACGTCAGGTATTCGTGAAGCCCGCCTCGGGTTCACCGCGGCTCCGCGGCTCCAGGTCGACGACGAACAAGCGCTCGTTGGCGATGCGCAGACGCCGGCTCAGCTCCCTCGCGATGTTCATCTGGATGAGCGCGAACTGCTCCAGATCGGCCTGGTAAACACGGAAGAGGTCCGCGTTCGTCAAGCGGATGGCCGAGCAGTCCTCGAGCGCAATCACCGACGCGCTGCGCGGGGACATGTCGATCAGCGCCATCTCGCCGAAGCAATCGCCGGCGTTCAGATCGCGGAGGTGGTGGTCGACTCCTTCCCAGCGCTTCACCACCGCCACTCGGCCCGACTCCAGGACGAACATCGCGTTCGCGGCCTCTCCCTCGTGGAAGAAATGAGCGCCGGCCGGAACCTCCACGTTCACGGTGCCCCCCAGGAGAACCTCCAGCGCCCGCGCCTGGATCGCGCCGAAGATGGGCGTGCACTGGAGCAGCTCGATGCGGCGATCGTCCATGACGGTCCTCGTCAGCCTCGACTAAGCGCTGTGGGCGTGGAGCGGGGGGCTTCGATGGGCCAGGCTCTCGCCGGAGGTCGTTGAACATCGACCGCGCGTCCTCGCCCGGGCCTTCCACCGAGCGGCGCAGAAGTGGCGCCCGGCCGGAACCTCGTGGAGGAGACGGGCACGCGACCTGCCGTCGGGCCCCTGGCCACGAGGGGGGCCGCGCCACCCGAACACGTGACCGGCCGCGGCGCTGCCACGGTTCGGCGCGCGGTCGTCGCGCGTCGAACCGGTGCGTCGAGATCAGGAGGCCGCGTGAGCGGCCTGCCCGGAGGGCACGGGCGGGCGCGGAATGCCGGCGAGGATTGGCCGCACCAGCTCCACCATCGCTGCATTGAATTTCGCCGGCTCGTCGACGAACGGCTCGTGCTTGGACGCCTCGAACCACACGAGTCCCTTGGAGGGCGCGGTCAGCGCCTCGAAGTAGGCGACGCTGGTCTCGGGTGGCACCCAGTGATCGTGGCGCCCGAGGAGAAAGAACACGGGCATCTGCAACGCGGGAGCCCGCTCCAGGAGGTTCAGCGCCGAGACCTCGGCCCACATGGCGTCGAGCGAGAAGCGGAAGCCTCGCACGAGGCCGGGCAGGTCGAGGATGGAGGATTCCGGCGCACCGAGGAGGACGCGACCGAACTTCCAGAGGGCCCTCGCGGTCAGGTCTCCCTCGACGCGCTGCAGCCACGTGCGCTGCGTCCACAGTCTCCTGGCGTCGTGAGGCGGCGGGCCGATCGCGCGGAGCGCCTTCAACGCCTTGCGGTCGTCGCGACGCTGCGCCTCCGCGAGCACGAACGCGTACGACAGCGCCTCGCCTGCCGCCCAGTCACCGATCTGTCCGCTCCCGGCGTAGGCGGCCACCTTCTCCGGGAAGCGTCCGGCGTAGAGCACGCCGAGCGCCGACCCCCAGGAATGCCCGAAGATGGCGACCCGCTCGTGCCCGACGCGGGCGCGCACGGCCTCGACCAGTTCGTCGAGGTCGCTGATGAACTGCTCAACCGTCATCGAGGACCTGGGGATCCCGCGGTCGAACGACTTCGCGGCGCCGCGCTGATCCCAGTAGACGACGGTGAAGGTCTTCTCGAGCGCCGCGTTGAAGTGGCGGAAGAGCGCCGTCTCGCTCAGGCCGGGCCCCCCATGCAGGAGGATCAGCGGCGGATTCGTGACGCTCTCGCCACGGATCATCACCCACTGATCGAGCCCGCCCAGGCGGAGGTAGCGGATCTCGGCGATGCTGCCCGGCACGGGCTGGCCCCGCGGGCCACGGAACGGCGCGGTCTCTCCAGGGCGTCTCATGCCATTCCTCCCGGTGCGGCCGTTGGCGAGTAGGCACCTTCCGCCGAAGGTTCGCTGGTGCACGACCGGGGAAGGACGGGCCCGCTCAGTGGGAGTGCGCGTGGATCTCGCCGCCAACCGCCCGCTCGAAGTCGTCGGCGGTCTCGTAGCGGCGCTCGAGGATCGGGAGCAGCACCGCCTCCTCTTCCTCGAAGTGCGCCTCGATGAGCCCGAACAGCCGGTCGGCGCTGCGCGCGAACCAGACCACATCGGGAGCGGTGGACCCGGCATTGACGGCGAGATCCTCGATCCAGCGGTCGATGATCGCGTGCTCGTGGCGCATGGTGGCGGTGAAGGGCGCGCGGCCGCCGACCATCGAGTCCAGCAGCGGATAGAACTTCACTTCCTCCCAGCTCGCGTGCGGCCTGATCTCCTCGTCGAGGAACAGCACCGCGCGATCCATCGTGACTCTCGCCGCCTCTCGAGACGCGCCATGCAGGCCTCCGACTCCGGCCTTGTGAATCTCGAGCTGCTTCCTCAGCGCCGCATGGCCGTCGAGGAAGCCCTGCGTCACCTTCGTGGTCTCGGGCATGGCCAGCCTCCGTTTCCCTGTCTTTCCTCGTTATCGTGCCGGGGCCGCCGCGCGACGGGAGAACGGCCAGCGACGACCTCGGTATCCAATCGGGATCGGGGCCCCGAGGGGCCGACGCCTCAGGCCGGGTCGCCCGACGAGGGATCATCGTTGCGCTCGGCGGCCTCGTGAGCCTGCGAGCTACCTGGGCGCGCCGAGCCGCGAGCCGGCTGGCCGCGCTCCAGGCGCGGTGAGCGTCCGAGGCGTCGCGGCGAGCGCCACGACGACGCCGCCGTACCGGCCGACCTCGCTGCACGTGAAGCCGGCCTCCTCGAGGAGCGCCGGGAGGCGGCCGCGCATGTTCTCCGCGACGTGCTCGAAGAGGCCGAGCGGCCAGAGAACGGCGCGCAGCATCGCGTTCCGCGGGGCGCCGAAGTCCACGAGGACGAGCGCGCCGCGGGGCGCGAGCGCGCGGCGCCATTCCCGGAGCGCCGCCCGCTTCGTCGGGCCGTCGAGGTGGTGGAACATGAGGCTCGACACGACGACATCGAAGGAGCCGTCCGGGAAAGGCAGCGCGTCCGCCGAGCCGCGCAGGAGCTCGGCCGTCACGCCCGCAGCCCGGAGCTTCGGTTCGGCCTGGGCGAGCATGGCCGGATCGGGATCGATTCCCACGAGGCGCGCCGGCTTCGCCTCACGGAGCTCGGCCAGCAGCGCGCCGGTTCCGCAGCCCACGTCGAGCACTCGCTTGCCGTCGAGCGCGCCGAGCGCGCGCAGCTCGAACGCGCGGAAGCGCTCGCCGAAGCCCATGAGGCGGCTCAGGCGATCGTACGACGGGGTGAGGAACCGGAACCTCGCGCCTGGGATGAAGTGATGGGACGGCATCTTTCGCTCCCGTTCCGGCAGCCGGGAAGACGTACACCGTCCGGAGGTCTCGTTCCCGACCGCGGTGGCCCTGAGCACCGAGCAGGGCTCAGGACCCCGGTCGCCACTGCTTCCACCACCGCTCACCTCGCGCGCGGGCGATGCGGAGCCGGGCAGGACCGGTACCCATGCCGCTCGTCCCACTGCTGGTGATAGCTCTCCGCGATCCAGAACGGGCCGGCTGGAGCGATCTCCGTCGTGATCCGGTCCGCGAGGCGGGCCTGTTCGGCGTCGCGGGAGGCGAGCGCCGCCGCCTGCTGCTCCGGCCCGAACGTGAAGATCGCGGAGCGGTACTGGTGCCCGCGATCCGGTCCCTGCCGGTCGCCCGACGTCGAGTCGTGCGTCTCCCAGAAGACCCGGAGCAGCTCGGCGTACGTCACCTGGGCCGGATCGAACTCGACGAGTACGGCCTCGGCGTGTCCGGTCCGGTGTGCGCTCACCGTCTCGTACGTCGGGTCCTTCTCTCTTCCGCCCGTGTAGCCCACCGCGGTCGCGACGACGCCCGGCACCCTCCGGAAGCGCTCCTCGACGCCCCAGAAGCAGCCCTGAGCGAAGACCGCGAGCTCGCGACCGGCCGACGGGACGAGCGGCGTGCCCTGGCCGACGTTGCCCGGTCGCGTCCCGACGCTCGGGTTTCCGATCACGTCGCCGCCCGCGCCCCCCGGTCTGGGCTGCGAGACGACCTTCACGATGGAAACGCCCGCGATCGCGAGGGCGGCGAGGAGCAGCGCCGGCTTCAAGGGTACGCCCTCCCATCCTGCGCGGTCGTCTGGAAGAGCTTCAGGTACTCGCCGTAGCCCTCCGCGGCGAGCCGCTCGACCGGGACGAACCTCAGGGCGGCCGAGTTGATGCAGTACCGCAGCCCGGTGGGCGGCGGCCCATCGTCGAACACGTGCCCGAGGTGCGAGTCCGCGACGCTGGAGCGGACCTCCGTGCGCGGGATGAACAGGAGGTGATCCTTGCGCGTCGTGATCGCAGAGGGAGCGATCGGTCGAGTGAAGCTCGGCCAGCCGGTGCCGGACTCGAACTTGTCGAGCGAGCTGAAGAGTGGCTCCCCCGAGACGACGTCCACGTAGATCCCGGTCCGGTGCTCGTCCCAGTACGCATTCCGGAACGGCGGCTCGGTGCCCTCGTGCTGCGTGACCTGGTACTGCTCCCGCGTGAGCCGCGTACGCAGCTCGTCGTCGGACGGCTTCTCGAAGGTCGGCATACGCGCCGTCTCCTGCGCTCCAGCCGAGCGCTCGCCGGGCTGGACCTCGGCGCCGCCCGCGTGAGCGATGCCCAGGAGGCAAGCCGCCCCGAGGACCACCCCACGCGCCCTACCCGAGTACCGCGCGCTCATGGCGTCACGTCTCGTAGATGCTCTGGATACGTGCCGCGCGCCAAGACAGTTGGGCGCGAGGGTCCTCGCAGCGCGCACGTGCGGACGAGGAGGCCCTGACGGAGGACAACGTGGCGGGCGACGCGGAGGCATTCGAGCGCCTGTTCCGTCAAAGCCGCGCTGCCTTACATGTCCGGTCGGGTCCTGGACTGGGTTGCGGTCCGCTGTGAAGCGGTTCTCGACGATCGCGAGGAAGGTGAGCGCCAACCACGCATGGAGCGGGGCCTGGCTCTCGTCAGCGGACCTTCTTCAGCAGCCACGCCATGTTCTCACCAAGCACCTTCATCGTCCGGAGCCCCTCCTCGTCCTTCTCCACGTCCCCCTTCTCGAGGCCCACGCCGACGTTCCAGTACGACGAGCCGGGCACGATCATCTGATTGATCGTGAAGAAGTGGTTCATCGTGTCGAAGGCGTGGATCGAGCCGGCGCGCCGGACCGCGACCACCGCGGCGCCGACCTTGCGGCGGAACAGGTCACCGTTCGACTTCGCGACGAAGCCGCAGCGGTCGATGAGCGCCTTCATCTCCGTGGTCACGTCGGAGAAGTAGGTCGGTGAGCCGAGCAGGATCCCGTCGGCCGCGCGCATCTTCTCGATGCACGCGTTGACGAGATCGTCGTCCCTCGAGCAGCGCCCGTCCTGCAGCGTCCGGCACCGGCGACAACCGGTGCAGCCGCGGAGCGGCTGGCCACCGATGTTCACCACCTCGGCGGCGATGTCCTCGCGCTCGAGCTCGTCGAGGACGCGGCGGAGCAGGATCGCGGTGTTGCCGTCCTTCCGGGAGCTGGCGTTGAATGCGACGACTCTCATGGGCCGCGCAGGAAAACACATCTCCGCGCCGGCGTCATGAGTCTTCCTTCGTGATGGACGGCGCGACGCCTCGTCATCGAATGCCTGGCGAAGGCCCGACCGCGACCAGCGTGCGAAACGCGGACGGGTCGTTCACCCTCTCGGGCAGCCGCGGGATGACGTCGCGAGCGCAGACTGCGCCTCTCACGCACGAAAGGACAGGCAACCCATGACTCGATCGCTCCTGGCCACCGTCGTCTTCGCGCTCACGGGCACCGCTTGCATGGCAGGGCACGCCGCGTCCGCGGCAACGCCCGAGCCCGCCGCGACCGCTCCGCCGTCCGCCGGCGCCGCGATGGGTGGCGGGATGGCAGGCATGTGCCCGATGAGCGTTCCTGGCACGAAGGTGTCGGCCGCGGACACCGCCACCGGCGAGGCGCTGACGTTCACGACGACGCCAGACCAGGCCGCCGCGCTCCGCGAGAGGGTGCACGCAATGGCGGACATGCACAATCGCCAGCACGCCTCCGGTGAGACCGGGCACGGTGGGATGATGGGCGGGATGATGGGAGGCGGCATGGGCGGGGAAGAGATGGGCGGCATGCCGCCGCCGTCGCGTGCGGCCGTCGAGGATCTCCCCGACGGCGCGAGGATCCAGGTGACGCCGAACGACCCCGCCGATCTGCAGAAGCTGCAGTCCGCCGTGCGCAGTTACGCGCAACACATGGAGCAGCAGGGATGCGGGATGATGGATCATCCGCAGCACGGATCGTGAAGATCGTCGGACCGGGGTGCGATTCCGGCTCGGTCCCGTTTGCGCGTCCAGACGGAGCGCACCCGAGCACGGACGAATGGACCGACCGCGCATGCGGTCGTGCGCCTCCCTGAGCCGCTGGATCGGGCTGACCTCTGACGCCCACGCCCGCCGCCGCCGCGCCCTCGAGGCGGCTCGTGCCGCGTCCGGCGAGGCGGGTGCACAACTCGCGCGTGCGCTCGCGACGCTCACCACCAGCGAGCGGCGTGGCTCCGCACCTGCTGCGATCGTCATCTCGCCAGTGCCCGGCCGCATCCTGCGGGTCGTTCGGGAGAGCGCAGGACCGGTCGCCGCGGGAACGCCCCTCGTCGAGGTGGGCGATGTGAGCCGGCTGGAGGTCGTCGCCGACCTGCTGTCGAGCGACGCCGCAAGGGTCCGCGTCGGCGCGACGGGGCGCGTCACCGGGTGGGGAGGCAAGCCGCTGGCGGTCCGCGTCCGAACCATCGAGCCGGCCGCCTTCACGAAGGTGTCCGCGCTCGGGCTCGAGGAACAACGGGTCCACGTCGTACTCGATCTCGCGGAGCAGCCTCCGCCGGAGCTCGGCCACGACTACCGCGTCGATGTCACGGTCGTCGTGCGAGAAGACAAGGACGTCCTGCGCGTTCCGGCAACCGCGCTGTTCCGGGATCGCGATCGATGGGCGCTGTTCAAGCTCGAAGGGGGACGTGCGCGCCTCGTGCCGGTCGAGATCGGAGCGTCGGACGGCGAGTGGACCGCGGTCACGAACGGTCTCGTCGAGGACGCCACGGTCATCACGCAGCCGGCCGATTCGATCGTGGACGGCGCGCGCGTGGCACCGCGGTAGCGGTGCTCGCGAGCCACCAGAGAGATGCCCGCTGCGCGGCGCGCTCAGGCTTCATCGGGGCGCTGTCGCCCGCGTGAAGGAGCCCGCAGCAGCGAGCGAGATCCTGCGTCGCCGAAGAGCTCGCGAGTTCGACGCCATCGGTGCGGCCGTGAGGAGCGGGAGGGCCGGAGATCGTAACGCGGGCCATCACACCGTGATCAAGCGTACCAGCCCGGATCGCGCAACCTGACGTAAAGCAGGGGAGGGACGCAAGGCACGGGGATTGCTCTTCGGCTTCGGGCCCGGCCCCCGCGTGACTCGGGTGAGTCTTGGAGCCGTTCCCCTCCTTGGAACGGCGGCGCGGAGGCCGGGTCTTCGCGCCGGAGGTCGAGCGGCAGGTGGATGCTCTTCTTCGGTCAGCTGCGCCTCAACCGGCACTGGACGGCCGGTGTGCGCGGCGCTCGCGGCCGCACCCACCGGAGTCCTGCGAGGACGTGGTCGCGACATCCGGTCCGCGCGCTCCAGGAAGGCTGACGAGGAACGCCGCCGTGCGCGCCGGTGCGCGCCTGCTCGGGGCGCGGAGCGTGACGAAGACGGTCACGATCTGATGGCCCCGGAATGTCCGATGAATGGCGGCCGCGAAGAAAACTCGCGCCGAATCCTTCGTCCGACGTCGCTGCCCGTGGTGGCACAGGCGCTGCAAATCGAGAGCGCAAACCAGAAGCACACTGGAGAGAGAAGATCATGAAATTCCGCCTCCCGATCTCGCTTGCCGCCGCCGTCCTCGCCCTCGGAACCAGCGTCGCCTACGCGAGTCCGACTCCCTCCAGCACGGACGAGGCTCGCGCCCTCGTGCGCACCACCCGCACGGCGGACGTGGAGGAGAACACCGCGAATGCGCAGCGGCACGCCGAGGAGATGATGAAGGGCAAGGACCACCAGGCCGCCTGGGACGCGACCCACTCATCCGCCAACGGCGAGAAGATGGCGCTGCGCGGCCGGAGGCACGTCGACGCGATGATGCAGGGCAAGGATCACGAGGCCGCGCGCGACGCGGCCAGCCGGTAAGCGCTGCGAGGAAACCCCCCGGTCCAGCAGCGCGCAGCCCGTCGTCGGTCGGCGCTGGCTCCCCTTCAGCCGCCCGAGGACGGGCTGCGATGTCCTCGCGGCGCTTACGCTCCCTTCACCATACGCCGATCCACTCGCGCATCCTCCGGATGCTCGACCTCGCCACGACGCAGGCGGCTGCGCTTCGCGGGCTGTTCGTCGTGGCGCCGGACGACCGTGAGGAGGAGGTGAGAGCGCAACGCGGCGCCGCCCATGCGCAGCAGTGGCCCTGCCGTCGCGAAGCCGGCGCCATGAACGACGCCGCGGCCCACCGCGAACGTCAGCACGACCGCCGCGAGGGTCTGAGATGGAACGGGCGCGCATCTTCGTCGTCGACGACAAGGAGAACATGCTGAAGCTGGAGTTCGACCTCGTCGTGACCGACCTCGGGATGCCAGGGGTGGACCGGTTCGAGGTGCCCAGGACGGTGAAGTCGAGGGCGCCCGACACGGAGGCCATCATGATGACGGCGTACGCGAGCGTGCAGGACGCCGTCGACGCGATGAAGCAGGGGGCCTACGACTACCTGCAGAAGCCGTTCGACCCCGACGACGCCTTGCTGGTCGTCGCGCGAGCGCTCGAGCGGCGGCGCCTCCGCGTGCAGACCAGGAGCTCCGGCGCGAGCTCTACGGGCTCCGCTCGGATGACTTCAAGGAGCGGTGACGGATGAGGCAGGAGCGCGGGAATGGCTAGGTTCCTGGCAGGGGTCGCGGCCGCTCTCGTGATCCTGGTGGGGGGCGGCGCGGTCTTGCTGCTCCGCGGCGGACTCTCCGCTCGGCCGCCGCCGTCCGGCTTCGAGGTCGCCCTCGCGCGAAAGGTGCGGCTTCTCGCGATGCCGTCGCGAGCGCGCGACCAGCGGAATCCGCTCGCCGCGAGCGAGCGGATCCTGACGGAGGGGCGCGCCCACTTCGCGGATCACTGCGCGAGCTGCCACGGAAACGACGGAAGCGGCCGGACCGATCTCGGGAAGAACCTGTATCCGCGCGCGCCCGACCTCAGGGCGCCCGCGACGCAGGACCTCACCGACGGGGAGCTGTTCTACGTGATCGAGAACGGAATCCGGTTCACCGGGATGCCAGCGTGGGGCGGCGCCGCCAAGCCGGAGGAGAGCTGGAAGCTCGTCCACTTCGTCCGGCACCTGCCTCGGCTCACCGACGCCGAGCGGGCCGACATGGAGCGACTGAATCCCAGATCCCCGGAGGAGTGGCGCGAGCTCGAGGACGAGGAGCAGTTCCTGCGCGGCGGCGAGCCTCCGCCGCGCGAGCAGGGCGGGCATCATCACTGAACGGAGACTGAGATGAAGAGGTGGTTGGAGGGAGCGCTCGTCGCGACGGCGCTCATCGGTGGCTCGGCGCTCGCCCACGAGGGCGGAGCGCACGTCCGTGGCGTCGTGAAGGAGATCAGCGCGGAGCGGCTCGTGGTCGACACGCCTTCCGGGGAGGCGGTCACGGTCGCGCTCACGCCGGAGACCCGGATCACCCGCGGCACGGTCACGATCCACGCAGCCGACGTCCACCCAGGCGACCGGGCGGTCGTCCATGCGAAGCGCGGCGCCGGACAGCTCCAGGCGACCGACGTGAAGCTGGGTACGCCGTAGTCGCGCGTCTACGTCACGCCGTGACGAAGGACGTCACGCTGCGCTTGCGCCGGCTCTCCCGCGCGAGAGCGTCCGCGAGAGACTCGAGAACCAGGAAGGTGTGATGCAGCGAGCCGACTCGCGCTCCCGGCTCCATGCCAGGACCGACGCGAGGCGGCGCCTCACCGTCCTCTTCCGGGCGTCGCGACGCGTTGGCAGGAACAGTGCACTGCCGGACCTCGGGAACCCTCATGCATGAGAGGGAGCGCACATGCACGAGCGCACGAACGATGAGCTCGACAGGGCGCCGCTTCACCGAGCGGCCGTCCGCATGACCGATCCGGGCGCGCAGGCGCCTCAACTCCCGCGGGCCAGCCAGACGACGGTCTACGTGTGCCCGATGCACCCGGACGTGAAGCAAGCCGGTCCGGGCACGTGCTCGAAGTGCGGGATGGCGCTCGAGCCGACCGTGCCCGCACCGAAGCCGCTTCCGACCGAGTGGGTGTGCCCGATGCACCCGGAGATCGTGCGAGCTGCCCCGGGCTCCTGTCCCATCTGCGGCATGGCGCTCGAGCCGAGGACCGCGACGGCCGAGGAAGAGAATCCAGAGCTGCGCGACATGTCTCGTCGGTTCTGGCTCGCGACGTTCTTCACCGTTCCGCTGCTCCTGATCGCGATGGGCATGTACATCCCCGCCGTCGAGCGGCTGCTTTCGTCGCTCATGGGGATGCGCACTCGAACCTTGCTCGAGCTCGCTCTCGCGACACCGGTCTGCTCGTGGTCGGCGTGGCCGTTCTACGTCCGCGCGGCGCGGTCGGTGAAGAACCGCAGCCTGAACATGTTCACCCTGATCGGGCTCGGCGTGCTCGTCGCCTATGCATACAGCGTCGTCGCCGCGCTTCTCCCCGGCATCTTCCCGGCGAGCTTCCGCGACGAGGCTGGCGAGGTCGCGGTCTACTTCGAGGCAGCCGGGGTGATCGTCACGCTCATCCTGCTCGGGCAGGTGCTCGAGCTGCGCGCTCGCAGCCAGACGAGCGCGGCCATCCAGAAGCTCCTGGGCATGGCGGCGAAGTCGGCCCGACGGATCCGCGACGACGGAAACGAGGAAGACGTGCCGCTCGACGACGTGCGCGTGGGCGATCGCCTGCGCGTGCGCCCCGGGGAGAAGGTCCCCGTGGACGGGCGCGTCCTCGAGGGGACGAGCTCGATCGACGAATCGATGGTCTCGGGCGAGCCGATCCCGGTCCAGAAGCAGCCGGGCGACAAGGTCGTGGGCGCGACCGTCAACGGCACCGGCTCGCTCGTCATGCGCGCAGAGAAGGTCGGGGCCGAGACCTTGCTCTCGCGCATCGTCGCGATGGTCGCGGAGGCGCAGCGAAGCCGCGCGCCGATCCAGAAGCTCGCCGACGTCGTCGCGGGGTACTTCGTTCCGACCGTCGTCGCCATCGCGGTCGTCACGTTCGCGATCTGGAGCGTCGTCGGGCCCGACCCGCGCATGGCCCACGCCCTCATCAACGCGGTCGCGGTGCTCATCATCGCCTGCCCGTGCGCGCTCGGGCTCGCCACGCCGATGTCCATCATGGTGGCGACCGGCAAGGGCGCGACGATGGGCGTGCTCTTCCGGAACGCCGAGGCGATCGAGGTCATGCGCAAGGTGGACACGCTCGTGGTGGACAAGACGGGCACGCTCACCGAGGGCAAGCCCAGGCTCGTCACGGTCCTGCCCGTCGCGGGCCTCGACGAGCGGACGCTGCTTCGCCTCGCGGCCACGCTGGAGCGCGGCAGCGAGCACCCGCTCGCGGCCGCCATCGTGAAGGGGAGCCAGGAGCGCGGGGTCGCGCCGGGAAACGTCTCGCGGTTCGAGGGCATCACCGGCAAGGGCGTGCGCGGAGCCGTGGAGGGCCGCACCGTGGCGCTGGGGAACCGCGCCCTGATGGCGGACCTCGGGATCGAGCTGGGCTCCTTCGCCGACGAGGCCGAGGCGCTCCGGACCGAGGGGCAGACGGTCGTGTTCGTCGCCGTCGAGGGCCAGCGGGCGGGGCTGCTCGGCGTCGCCGATCCGATCAAGGAGAGCACGCCGGAGGCGATCCGTGCCCTGCACGACGAGGGCATCCGCATCGTGATGCTCACCGGCGACAGCCGGACCACGGCAGCGGCGGTGGCGCGCACGCTCGGGCTCGACGACGTGGTGGCCGAGGTCTTGCCGGACCAGAAGGTCGACGTCGTCAAGCGGCTCCAGGGCGAAGGTCGGTTCGTCTCCATGGCCGGCGACGGGATCAACGACGCGCCCGCGCTCGCACAGGCGCAGGTCGGGATCGCGATGGGCACCGGCACCGACGTGGCCATGGAGAGCGCGCCGGTGACCCTCGTGAAGGGCGACCTGCGAGGCATCGTCCGGGCGCGGCGCCTGTCGCGGAGCACGATGCGCAACATCAAGCAGAACCTGTTCTTCGCGTTCGTCTACAACGCGGCCGGCGTGCCGATCGCGGCTGGCGTGCTCTACCCGTTCTTCGGCCTGCTGCTGTCCCCGATCATCGCGGCCGCTGCCATGAGCTTCAGCTCGGTGTCGGTCGTCAGCAATGCGCTGCGACTACGGCACGCCGCGGCGTGAAGGGGGAGAAGCCATGAGACGAGCCACTCCAGGCGTCGCGACCGCGGGTTCGACTGCGCGCCCGCGGCGCTCTCCCTTCCGGATCCCAGTCTGGCTGGGCTTCTGCCTGTTCCTTGCGATCGCGCTGTTCTTCCTCTGGGAGGAACACAGGGCGCACCTCCTCGGCGCGCTTCCGTTCGTCCTCCTCCTGCTCTGCCCGCTCATTCACCTCTTCGTGCACCGGGGACACGGCCACGCCGGCGGCGCCCATCTGGAGCACGGAGGCCGCGGGCAGAGTGAGCGAGGACTGGGGGGCATCCCATGAACCACGACGCGCCGGCGTACGGGCTGTGGTCACTGGTCATCATCAACTCGGCGATCTTCATCCTCTTCGCCTTCAGCTTCTTCAAGCCGAAGACGAAGCGCGACTGGCGCACGTTCGGCAGCTTCTCCGCGTTCATCGTGGCGCTCTTCGTCGAGATGTATGGCTTCCCGCTCACGATCTACCTGCTGTCGGGCTGGCTCACGCGGAGGTTCCCAGGCGTCGATCCGCTCGGCCACGACTTCGGGCACCTCTGGTACACGCTCCTCGGGTCCAGGGGTGACCCGCACTGGAACCCGATCCACATCGCGAGCAACGTGCTCATCGTCGCTGGGTTCTTCCTCCTGTCCGCGGCGTGGAGCGTGCTCTTCCGCTCGCAGCGGGAAGGCACGCTCGCGACGACGGGGCCGTATGCCTACGTGCGTCACCCGCAGTACGTCGGCTTCATCGTCATCATGATCGGCTTCCTCCTCCAGTGGCCCACGATCGTGACGCTGGTGATGTTCCCCTTCCTCGTGACCGTCTACGTGCGGCTCGCGCATCGAGAGGAGCGCGAGGTCCGCGAGGCGTTCGGCGGGGTGTGGGACGAGTACGCGTCGCACACTCCACGGTTCATCCCGCGGCCGCGCCGGCCGAGACCGGCCGGCGGGGAGTGGAGCGCGCATGGCTAAGCGGTCGCACGGACGCGCCCCGGCGATCATGCTTGCCAGGAACTCTGTCCATCGCGAGCGCGATGAAGCTCCTCGCGCAGCCGCTCGATCTCGGCGCGCAGGGCCTTACGGTCGATGGCGCGCTGCAGCGCCCGCGTCACACTATCGGGATCGAACGCGTCCGGGAGACACTCGAGAACGCCGCACGCTCGGAGGTCCTCGCACCGCTCACCTTCCCGAGCGCCCGCCACCAGGATGACCTCCGCGCCGGGCGAGGTCGCCTCGAGCGTCGCTGCGAATGGAGCCGCCCCTGAAGCCGCGACATGAACGTCGGAGAGGACGACGTCGAAGCGCTCGGCCGTGAGCCAGGAGAGCGCTTCGGCTTCGTCCTCGGCGAGCGACAGGTCGCAGGAGTCCTCGAGTACACGCGACAGGAAGCGGCGCGCCCAGCGATCTCCGTGAATGATGAGCACGCGAGGAACGGTCATCGGGGACCTCCGCTACTGAGTGCTGCAATCGCCGCGCCGCTCCTTCCCGGCGACCGGAGATCCGTCTCGCCTGATGCCCGCGGCGCAACGCACGCGCAGCGGCGCGCCCTTCTCGCGAGCTCGAAAGCAGTCGGCACATCGAGGACCAGGTCGCACGGTCGCTGCCGTTGGCAAGGAGACTGCATTTCACCATTGGGGGAAAGCCCATGAGTGAGAGAGCGCAGCCGGAACGCGCGAGTCACGACCCCGGCGAAGGGCCGCCTCGGTCGTGGGCCGGCACCATGCGGACGGGGGAGAACGGCCACGTCGACTGGTCCCTGCACCGGTCGCTTCGCGCACGCGGATTCGGCTGGGGCGCACTGGCCGGCGCGCTGCTCATCGGCGTCTACGCGGGGACGCTGGCCGTCGCCAACTCCCTCGAGCACCTCCTCGACGAGCTCGTGCGCCTCGAGTTCTGGATGGTGCCTCTCGTGCTCGGCTTCTCGCTGCAGGTGGGCCTCTTCGCCTATGCGCGGGGCGCGGCGCGAGCAGGGCACTCGACGGCGCACGCGCGCGGCGTCGTCGCGTCCGGTGGGGCAAGCACGCTCTCGATGGTCGCCTGCTGCGCCCACCATCTCGGCGATGTACTCTCGGTCATCGGAGTCGCCGGCGCGGTCACGCTGCTTGCGACGTACCAGACCGTGTTCCTCCTGGTCGGCGTGCTCTCGAACTTCGTGGGTCTCGTCTACGTGCTCGGCTTGCTACGGCGACACGGGCTGTTCCCCGGCCGGACATCACTGCTCTCCCTCGCGCTTCGCTGGCCCGTGGACAGAGCCCTGCTGCCGGCCATCGTCCTCGCCGCCGTCGTGCTCATCGCTGCGCTGTTCGCCGGATGGGCTGCTTCATCCTGATGCCCGTGGGCGGAGGAGGTAGACATGTCCATTCGAGGAGCGATCGGTGCTTCGCGAGCCGCTGCAGGCGCGGTCTTCGCGCTTGCAGTCGTCAGCGCCCACCCCCTGGCGAGCGGAGTCGCCCGTGCCTCGGCGGTCGAGTCGGACACCGCGAGCCAGATCATCGGTGTGACCAGGGAGAGCGCGGGCGCCGTCACGGTGACGGTGACGCCACGAAGGCACGCTGAAGGACGACTGTTCGTCGACATCGCGGTCACCACTCACACCGTCAATGATCTCGACAAGCACGACCTGATGAAGAGCGTATCTCTCGAGGTCGAAGGGAAGAGCATTGCACCGACGTCGGCTCCAGGCCTTCGAGGCCATCACAGTCGTGGTCAGCTCGTCTTCCCACTCGAGACATTGCCCCGCTCGTTCGCCATCACGATCCGCGGGCTGGATGAGCCGGCGGTGCGGGTCCTGTCGTGGCCGTGAAGCAGCTTGATGCCCGTGTGACGGAGACGGTCACGATGTGATGGCGCCGGAATGTCGGATGAACGGCGGCCGCGAGAAAGTCCGCGCGATCCCGCATCCGACGTCGCTGCCCGTGGTGGCACAGGCGCTGCACACCGAGAGCGCAAACCAGAAGCACACTGGAGAAAGAAGATCATGAAATTCCGCCTCCCGCTCTCGCTTGCCGCCGCCGCGCTCGCCCTCGGAACCGGCGTCGCCTACGCAAATCCGACCCCGTCCAGCACCGACGAGGCTCGCGCGCTCGCGCGTATCACCCGCACGGCGGCCGTGGAGGAGAACACCGCCACCGCGCAGCGGCACGCCGAGGAGATGATGAAGGGCAAGGACCACCAGTCCGCCTGGGATGCGACCCACTCGTCCGTCAACGGGGAGAAGATGGCGCTCCGCGGCCAGAAGCACGTCGATGCGATGATGCAGGGCAAGGATCACGAGGCCGCGCGCGACGCGGCCAGCCGGTGAGCGCTGCGAGCACACCCTCCACTCGCGCAGCGTGCAGCTCGTCGTCGGTCGGCGCTGGCTCCCCTTCTGCCGGCCGACGACGGGCTGTGTCGTCCATCCGGTCGAAGCTCCGCAACCTGACATCCACGAGAGCCAGGACAACCAGCACGCGTTCTCGGAGACGTGCTTCCGGCGCGGTTGAGGGCTACGCCTGTCTCGCGGCGAGCGGCGGATTCTTGCACGGAGCGGCTCGCTCGGCGCACCGCGACGGTGAGGCTACGCCGCGCACTCTCCGGCCTGGGACTCCGGACGGAACTCCTCCGAAGCGCCCGGCTCCACGAAGTCCTCCGGCCGAGCATCCTCGACCTGGAGGTCCTCCAACGCGGCGAGGACCTCCTTCGCCCGATCGAGCGCGCGCGCGAAGAACGGGCCTGCGCCCTCTCCGTCGCGGCGCTCCGAGACGTACAGCGCCGTGAGGCGCGTCACGACCTCCGGGATACGCCGCGCCGGCACCTTGCCCGCGAGCCGGCCGAAGGTCGCGCCGGAGTCGCCGACGTGGCCGCCGAGCAGGATGAAGTACTGCGGCACCGCGCGGCCGCCGAGTCGACGTGCGCTGCCCTGGAGCCCGATGGCCGCGAGGTGGTGCTGGCTGCAGCCGTTCGGGCAACCCGAGACGCTGAGGGGCAGCCTCACCGCGAGCACGTCCGGTGCGAGCGTGCGCCGGACCTCGCCTTCGACGAGCCGGGAGAGCGCGCGCGTGCGCGTGACGGCAAGCCGGCAGACGTCCGCTCCGGGGCAGGCGACCACGTCGGCGGCGCTGCCCGCGCCGTCCCGGCCGAGCCCGGCGGCAGCGAGGCGAAAGAACAGCTCTCCGATGTCGTCCGTCCGGATCCACCGCAGCAGGAGGTGGCCTCCGCTCGTGAACCGGGCCGAGCCGTCGCCGTACGCCTCTGCGAGGCCGGCGACCGCTTCCAGCTGCGCGGCGGTCGCGTCGCCCTGCGGCAGCGAGACGGTCACGACGGAGTATCCGGCCTGCCGCTGGGCGTGCACGTTCGTCCTGCGGAACGTCTCCAGGGCGTCTGGTGCGGGGGCGGTCATGACATCGACGGGCGGCGGCTCCCCGGGCCCCGCGAGCCGGGCGGCGCGGACGCGGTCCGCGATTTCGACGGGCGTCGAGGGCGCCGGCCGGGCAGGCCGGGGCATCGCCTCGGCGGGCGGATGATCCGCATCGAATGGCAGCGCCGGCGCACCCTCCGCGCGCACGCGCTCCAGCTCCGCCACGACGAGGCTCCGGAACGTCTCGAACCCGAGGGAACGGACGAGGAACTTGAGCCGGTTCCGCTGCTTGTTCACCCGGTCGCCGCGCGCGTGGAAGACGCGGACGACCGCCTCGCCGAGCGCCAGGATGTCGCCGGCTGGCAGGAACTCGAAGAGCGGGGTGCCCGTCGTGCAGAGCGACGACGTGCCGCCCGCGACGGTGACGAAGAAGCCGCGCGGCGCCGTTCCACCGCTGGTCCGGAGCCGCGCGCGGAACCCGAGGTCCTGGATCGCGGTCGCGACGTGGTCGTCCACGCACCCCTCGAACGCCACCTTGAACTTGCGGGGCAGTGCGTTCCCGAGCGGGTGACGGAGGAAGTGACGCGTGAACGCCTCGGCGTAAGGCGTCACGTCGAACACCTCGTCCGGGGAGACGCCCGCGCGCGGGCAGGCGACCACGTTGCGGACGGCGTTCCCGCCGGATCCAGAGGTCGTGATGCCGGCCTCGGCGAGACGCCGCATCGCCGGCTCGAGGTCTGCGGGCCGGACGAAGTTCAGCTGGAAGTTCTGGCGCGTCGTCACGTGCCCGAACCCGCGCGAGAATCGGGTCGCCACCTCGGCGAGGGCGCGGAGCTGGTCGGCGCCGACGGCGCCCTGGGGCAGCTTGATCCGCAGCATGTGGACACCGTCCTGCCGCTGCCCGTAGGCGCCCCGGGCGACCCGGTAGGCGCGCCACGCCTCCGCGTCGATCTCGCCACGCTCGAAGCGTCCCAGCGTCTCGACGAACGCCGCGATCTCGGCGTCGTCCGCGAAGGAGGCGCGGTCGCGCCCCTGCGGATGGATGGCTGCGGTCATGCGATCCCCTCGGGCGCGCGGCGCCCACCGAGCTGCGGCTCCGTCACAGGAACCCCCACTGCCGGACGTACTCGACGAAGATCCGGTACTCCCGGTCGGCGAACCCGAGCGCCCGAAGCTTCGCCTTCGCGTCTTGCGCCTCGATCGCGCTGGAGTCGGCGACGGTCCGACCGCGCTTGCAGCGAACCGAGAAGCCCAGGGCGGTCAGCGCTCGCGCCAGCTCGGACGCACGGCGGCCGACGGCATCGACGTCGACGTGCGTGACGTGATCGACCACGGTCCCCTCACTTCACTGCAAGCCAGTAGGCGTCGAACACGTGCGTCGAGAGCCAGTAGCCGAGCGGCACGTTCACGAGGACGCCGAGCGCGAACGCTGCGAACGGCCGCCACCCGAACCGGGTGAGCTCGCGGAAGCGGGTGGTGAAGCCGATGGACAGGAACGTCCAGGTGAACGCCCACCCGCGCAGGTTCTTGAGCGGCCCGATCGCGTCCTTCGAGAACCGGGTGCCGACGTTCGAGTCGAAGCTCGCGAGGATCACGGTCACGACGAGCGACGCGACGAGGAAGCCCAGGATGAACTTCGGGAACCGGCGCCAGATCTCGCCGAGGCCGACCTTCTCTGCCTCGCCTGCGCTCTTCCGGTCCCAGCGCGTCACGGCGAGGAACGCCACCACGATCGCCCAGATGCCGACGAACATGTCGCGGCCGACCACCTTCATGAGCGTGAACGTCTTCACCGCGCGCTCGTCCCCGATCGTCGCGGCCGCCGCGTACCCGGCCGCGTCGGCGAACTCGGACGTCCCGACCCACGCGCCCGCGACTCCGGGCGCGAGCCCGAGCGCCCGGCACGCGAAGGGGAGGGCGAAGATCATCGCCACCGCCCACAAGATCACCATCGAGATCGCGACGGAGACGTGGCTCTTCTCCGCGCGACACGCGCCCCCGATGGCGATCGCAGCGGACACGCCGCAGATGGAGCCGCCCGCGCCGAGCGTCGCGCCGAAGCGCGGGTCGAGCCCGAACAGGCGCGTCGCCGCGAGGTAGATCGCGACGAAGGTCGTCACGGCGACGATCGTCGCCTGCACGATCGCCAGCGGACCTGCCTGTACGATGATCGTGAAGGGCAGCGTCGCGCCCATGAGCACGATGCCGACCTTCACGTAGAACTCGGTGCGAAGCGCCGACTGGAACCAGCCGGGAAGGGTCACGAGGTTTCCGAGCACCATCCCGACGGCGAGCGCGAGCAGGGGGGTCTCGAGCTGCCACTGCTTCAGCAGCGCGTTCGACCCGAGCGCGGTCACCACGATCGAGAAGGCGAAGAGGAGTGCGAAGCCGGCCGCGTACTTCGCCACGTCCCACCCGATCACGAGCGACGCGACGGAGAACGCGGCGAGGAACACCGCGAAGAGCGCGAGCGGCCCGACCGGGTTCGCCCCGAGCGCGCCGAGGAGCTTGCCGCTCTCCGACCACGTCGGGAACGATAGTGCGGTCGTCGAGATGGCGTGCGCGGCGCCGAGGAAGAAGGCGAGCGTCACGCCGAGGACGAGCCCCAGCGCGATGATGATCGCCCAGGTGTCCTCGCGGCGGTGCCACGGGAGGACGGTCGTCGTTGCGTTTGACATGCAGCTCTCCTGCAGCGGCGCGCGTGCGCCGCACGGTGCGGTGTGGAGGGAACGCGACGGGCTCGGGCGCTGCGGTCGCCGGCGGCTCAGCCGCGCATTCGCGCGGGAGGCGCCGGCCGGCGACAGGTACACTTCACCCGTCGTGAGCGCGCGTCGTATCGCGGAGCAGCAGAGCGCATGATCGACTGCATCCTAGATGACGGACGGAGTTCCTGTCAAACGGAGAACGGATGAATGTCCGGTGTGGCGGACGGTCGGCGGTGCGTTCGAGGATTCGCCTCTACCAGGCTCGCGCCCGGACGTTCGGCGGCCTCCGCCATCGCGGCCGTGCGAGACGGCGCGCCCGTTTGTGTTCACCGCGGCGACCGGCTAGGTATGTCCGCTTTCGCGCGGCAGCCGCCGCATCGCATCGCGCCGAGGTCCTCACATGTCCGCCGAAGACGTCCACCTCGACTCCAACGTTCCGGGAAACCCGGCCTACCACTTCACGATCCTGCCCGCCGGGTCGCCGGCGAAGGTCGGCTGGACGAAGCGGGCACCGCTCGTCGCCGCCGCGCGGCTCGGGACGCAGTGCGTCCACGCGGGCGTTCAGCCCGATCCCGCGTACGGCGCGGTGATGCCGCCCATCTACCAGACGTCCACCTTCGCGTTCCGCGACGTCTGCACGAACGCGGGCTACGACTACACACGGAGCGGCAACCCGACCCGCGCGGCGCTGGAGGAGGCGATCGCGCTGCTCGAGGGCGGCAGCGGCGCGACCTGCACGAGCACCGGCATGAGCGCGGTGGTGGTGGCAGTGAACCTGCTGCCGCACGGCAGCCACCTCCTCTGCACGGTCGACTGCTACGGCGGGACCTTCCGCGCGCTCGAGCACGCGAAGGCGGCGTACGGGCTCGAGGTCACGTACCTCGAGCTCGCGGACCTCGCGGCGGTCGAGAAGGCGATGCGCCCGAACACGCGCATGGTCTGGATCGAGACGCCATCCAATCCGCTGCTGCGCCTCACCGACATCCGGGCGGTGAGCGCGATCGCGCGCGCCCACGGCGCGCTCACCGTGGTGGACAACACGTTCCTCTCGCCCGTGCTGCAGCAGCCCTTCCGGCATGGCGCCGACCTGGTGGTCCACTCGACCACGAAGTACCTGAACGGCCACAGCGACGTGGTCGGCGGCGCCGTCGTCGCGGCGCCAGGCCAGACGGCGCTGCTGCAGCGCATCCAGAGCATGAACAACCTGCTCGGCACGTCGCAGAGCCCGCACGACGCCTTCCTCGTCCTGCGCGGCCTCAAGACGCTGCTCCTCCGGATGAAGGCGCACGAGGCGGGCGCGCGCCTCGTCGCGGAGTACCTGGCGGCGCACCCGGCGGTCGCGAAGGTGTTCTACCCCGGGCTCCCGGGGCACCCACAGCACGCGCTCGCCTGCTCGCAGCAGGCGGGCTTCGGCGCGATGCTCAGCTTCGAGCTCCGGGACGGCCGGCCGGACCGGGTGGAGCACGTGCTCCGGACGCTCCGCTGGTTCACGCTCGCGGAGAGCCTCGGGGGCGTCGAGAGCCTCGTCGCGCACCCGGCGTCGATGACGCACGCCTCGATGACACCGGAGGCGCGGCTCCGCGCCGGGATCACCGACAGCGTGATCCGGCTCTCCATCGGCATCGAGGACCCCGCGGATCTCGTCGGGGACCTCGAGCAGTCGCTGGGAACGCTGCCGGGCTGACGGAGGCGGGGCATGACGCGGCGCCCGTCGCGTGGGGTGCCGGCGTCACGGATCCTACCGCCAGGAGAGGGCGCGTTCCCGCGCCGCCGCCGGATCAGCCATCGCGTGACACGGAGCCGCCGGCCAGCGAACAGGGCTGCACCTGCGCGGCACGCAGAGGCGCCGGCGCTGCCGTCGCGGAGCCTCGCCTCCCGGAGACGAAGGCCAGCGCGGCGACGATCGCGGCGAGCACGAGAAACACCGGCTGAAGGCCGATGAGATGGCCGAGCGCGCCGCCGACGGCGCTCCCGGTCAGGGCGCCGGCCGGCCCGAACAGCGCCTCGAGCCCCGCGGTGCGGCCGCGCCCCAGCCTCGTCCCGAGCGTCGCGAACCGGCTCAGGGTGGAGATCTGCAGGACGCCGAGGCCTGACCCGAGAAGAAGCCCGCCGGCGAGGAGCGTGCCGAGCGCTCGGCCGAGGCCGAGGACGAGCAGCCCGCACGCGATCCCGCCGAGACAGGTGCGGCGGAGGCGCGTGACGCCGACCCTGCTCACGAGCGCGCCGAGCAGGAACAGGGCGGCGATGAACGCGCCACCCTGCGCGACGAGGAGCTGGGTGGCCTCGCGCGGACCTGCGTGGAGCGCCTGGATCGCGATCACGACGATGAAGAACGTATAGAAGGCGTTCACCGCCTGGACGCAGAAGTCGTCGAGGCACGCGCCGCGGAGCTCCGGCTCGTCCCCGAGCAGCGCCAGCTGGCCCAGGACGTCTCGCAGCGAGACGCGACGCCGCGGATCTCCGCGGACCGCGTAGCGGTCGAGGATGACGGGCGCGGCGACGAGGCTCACGGCGAACAGCCCACCGATGATGCCGTAGGTCGCCGGATACCCGAGGACCTTCGCGGCGCCAGCGGCGAGCACCGGGCCGGCGAGCGCCATGCCGGTCATGTGCGTGCCACGGTACCAGCCCGCCTTCGCCTCGCCCACCGTGGCGAGCTGCTGCATGAACACCGCGTTGAGCGGCACGAACCGTGTCGGCATGCAGAAGCTCGCGACCGTCGTGCAGGCGAGGAGGAACCACGGCGACGGGACGAGCGGGACGGTGAGGTAGGTCACGCCCGCGACGATCGTCCCTGCCAGGAAGAGGGGCCTCGGGCCGAGCTGGTCCACGAGCGCGCCCGCGGGCAGGCTCATGAGGAGCAGCCCGATGGACTGCCCGCTGGCGATCAGCCCGAGGACGGTCTCGCTCGCCCCGAGCTCGAGCGCGTAGAGCGAGGTCGCGACCCGGGCCATCCCCACGCTGACGCCCATGACGGACGTGACGGCAGCGAAGAGGACGAGGAACCGATTCCGCTCCCACGAGGCGCGCACGCGGGCGGCCGGTGCACGCGCGGTACCAGCGAGAGACGAGACGCGTCGAAGGACCGTGGAGGCGACGATCCGTCCAGCTGGGGAAGCGCCTCGCGGGCTCGGGGGTGCGAACCTCGGCTCGTCTCGTGGCGTGGACGCGTGTCGCCCGGCCGTGACCGGTGCTGGGCGCCCGTGACGGCAGCTGGGATCACCCGTGACCCGCCCGAGGCCGACGGCGAGAGCTCCACGCGATGTCGGCGCGTCGAGCCCCCCGCGCGCCCGTGAGCGCAGCTCCGCAGGCTGGGGCGGCGAGCCCGTCTGTAATGGCGGACATGCGTCCCCCGCCTTCGGTCGTGACTGCCGGTAGGTGAAGCGTCGGCGTGCCGTACGCGAGCCCTGCGCACGCGCGTTGCAGAAGGGGCGAGGCGACGCGCAGGCAAACCTTCTCGACGCCGGGAGCACCGCACATGATTCGACGCGCCGCACTCACGCTCGCGACCTTCCTGCTGGTCGGGCGCGCCAGCGCCGAAGGCCCTTCCGCGCCCGCGTCTGCGCGTCCGGCGGTGGCGCAGGTGTCGACGACGCCGGCGGTCCTGACACCGCCCGAGCCCAGGCCGGCGGACCTGCGCTCCGAGCTCGACGCGCTCGAGAAGACCGTCGCGCTGCTCGAGGCGCGTCTCGACCCGGGCTCGGGTGAGACGCCCACGCGCGCCGACGTCCAGGGCGTCCAGGCCGACCTCGAGAACTTCAAGTACCAGGTCCAGCGGGACCGCGAGACGAAGAGCGCGCTCAGCAACCGGAACCTGACCATCTCCGGGACGGTCCAGGCCCGCACCTCGTACTACTCGCGGGACATCACCTCGCCGGTGCCGTCGAGCATCGCGAACACGTCCGTCAACAACCCGGCGCTGCTCGAGAACCGGAGGACGTCCTTCGACGTTCCCGCCGCGATCGTCGCCTTCAACGGCCTGCTCTACCGCGACTACGAGCAGGCGCGGAACCTCGGCTTCAGCGTGGGCGTGAACGCGGTCCCCTCCGCCGGCGCGAACACGAACTTCCTGTCGCTGCTCGACGCGAACGTCGCCTACCAGGCCCTGCCGACGATCGAGAACGACGGCGATCGGCTCTCGTTCACCCTCGGCCAGCAGCTGCTCCCCTTCGGCCTCGAGTCGAACACCACCGAGGAGCTGAAGCCGGTCATCAACAACGCGCTGTTCGTCGGCCAGACCGGCCTGGGCGCACGGCAGATCGGGCTCATCGCGCGCGCCGAGTTCTTCTCGCAGTACGACTTCGGCTACAACTACCGGCAGGCGGCCCTCGCGGTCGCGCTCGGGATCGTGAACGGCAACGGTCCCAACCGCGGGGACGAGAACGCGTTCAAGGACATCGTCGGGCGCGTCGCCTTCACGGTGCCCGCCGAGTACAACTCGTGGCTCCGCGAGCTGCGCGTGGGGGCGTCGGCGTACATCGGCCGCGCCACGCTGAACGACGGCTACAAGACGCCGGCGATCCTCGGAACGGGCGCCAAGAACCGCTTCGGCCTCGACGTCTACTACAGCCACTTCCCGTTCGGCCTGACGTACGAGTACGTCCGCGCCCGAGAGAAGGTCGTCACGCAGGCGAGGACGGATACCTCGGCCGCCCAGGTCGGGACCTTCGATCGCGCCGGCCACACCGTCACCGCCTTCTACAGCTTCGGCGAGCAATTCCTGCGGAGCATCAAGACGCAGGGCAAGTTCGACGACTGGTGGCCGAAGACCTTCCAGCCCTTCGTCCGGTACGACCGCTGGGAGGCCGACGACCGGACCCCCGGCTCCGCCAACGAGGTCTACACCGCCGGCCTGAACGTCTTCTTCGCGGAGACGACCAAGGCACAGCTCAACGTGAACCGGCGCATCCAGCACGTCGTCGCGGCCGAGAACGACAAGTCCGCGGAAGTGCTGCTCCAGCTCCAGTTCGGCTTCTAGCGCGACACCACCCCCCTCGCTCCGGAGGAACACCACACCCATGCGCACCAGCATCCTGGCTCTCGTCCTCACGCTCCTATCCATCGCCGCGCCCGACGTCGCGCCTGCCGCGGACCGGCCGACGGTCGTCCGGATCGGCGTCGCCGCGGTGGGAACCGGCGGCCGTCCCGTCTCGGGCTGGTCGTACTCCTCCGTCGTCGCAGCGAACGGCTCGCTCGAGAACGAGCTCAAGCCGGACGGCATCGAGGTGAGGTGGATCTACTTCTCCGGCGCCGGCCCGGCGGTGAACGAGGCGCTGGCGAACGGCCAGCTCGACTTTGCGTTCGAGGGTGACCTGCCGTCCCTCGTGGCCCGCGCCGGCGGCCTGCGCACGAAGGTGATCCTCGCGCACACGCGGTTCGAGCCGACCTACGTGGCGGTCCCCGCCGACTCGCCGGCCCGTACGCTCGAGGACCTCAAGGGGAAGCGGGTGGCGGTGTTCAAGGGGACGAACCTCCAGCTCGCGCTGTACCGGGTGCTCGAGAGCAAGTCGCTGAAGGACTCGGAGTTCAAGCTGATCAACATGTCCACGAACGACGGCAACGCGGCGCTGCTGTCGAAGGACATCGACGCCCAGGTCTCCGGGTCCGACGTCTTCCCGCTCGTGGAGCGCGGTGTCGCGCGCATCGTCTACTCGACGCAGGGCGACCCCAGGCTGGGCCGCGTGAGCCACCTCCTCGTCACCGAGGAGTTCGCGGCGCGCTACCCCGCCGTCGTGCAGCGGGTCGTGAACTCCGTCCTACGCGACGCTGCATGGCTCGCGGACGAGGCGAACCGCGCGCGGGCCTACCAGATCTGGACCAAGAGCGGGTTCGGCCTGCCGGCCTGGAAGGGCGACTGGGACTCCTTCGTGCTGCGCGACCGCGCGTCGCCGCTGCTCGACGAGTTCTTTCGTGTCCAGTACCGGCGCCTCCTCGACGCGGCGCGCGGGCTGCGGCTCGTCCGCAAGGACTTCGACGTCGACCAGTGGCTCGACGCGACGTACCTGAACCGCGGACTCGCGGAGCTGAACCTCGCGCGCGTCTGGCGCGAGCTGGACTCCGACGGCAAGCCGAAGGCGCCGCCCACGGGGGCGTCGGCGGCCGCCCGCTGAGCGCCGCCGACGCGCCGCACGCCCGGCCCTCCACCCTCCACGTCGACTCGAAGCCGGAAAAGGGAGCGATCATGTTCTCCGACCTCACCGCCAGCGCACTCCTCGATCGAGAGGTCACGCCATCCCGTGGCGAGGAGCCGCGCGCGCCGAGTGCGGGCGCCGGGCCTCACGCGCTCGCTACGGTCTTCAGGGCTGTGGCGCCGCGTGCCGTCGCGGTCGGGGCGGCGGCGGTGGTTCCCGCGATGTTGCTCGGGCTGTGGCAGCTCTCGGCGGATCGGGAGTGGGTCTCGACCCTCGTGCTGCCGCCGCCCGCGGTGGTCCTCGAGACGTTCCGCGGGCTGTGGGCGGACGGGACGATCCTGGCCAACCTGCATGTGAGCGCCGTCCGCGTCGCGAAGGGCTTCGCGATCGGCACCGCGAGCGGGCTCCTCGTCGGGGGCACGCTGGGCCTGTCGACGACGTTCCGGGCGTACGTGCGGCCCACCTTCATGTCCATGTACCAGGTGAACGTCCTCGCGTGGATCCCGCTGCTCATCCTGGTGTTCGGGATCGACGAGCCGCTCAAGACCGCGGTGATCACCTGGTCTACGGCGCTGCCGGTCACCATCAACACGATGCAGGGCATCGCCGGGATCCCCTGCAAGTGGTTCGAGCTCGCGCGCGTCTCCCAGCTCGGGCGCGGCGAGGTGGTGTCGCGGATCGTGATCCCGGCCGCGCTGCCGTCCTTGTTCACCGGGGTCCGGAGCGGCCTCGGCGCGGCCTGGATGTCCCTCGTCGTCGTCGAGCTCGTGGCGTCGAGCGAGGGGGTCGGGTTCATGGTGGTCTGGGGGCGCCAGCTCTTCCAGCTCGACGTGGTGCTCGCAGCCATCGTCGTCATCGGCCTCGTCGGGCTCTCCCTCGACCTCGTGCTGTCCGGCCTGGAGCGCCGCCTTCGCCGGTGGCACCGGGCGGCGTTCTGAGGAGACCGACCATGGCCACCGTATCCCGTGCCGTCGCGCTTCCCCTGCAGGACCGCCGAGCGCTGGCGCTGCCGCTCGTCGTCATCGCCGCGTGGTCCGTCGCGAGCAGCGCGCGCCTCGTGAACCCGGACCTCGTGCCCTCGCCCGCGCTCGTCGCGAGGACCGCATGGACGGAGCTCACGGTGCCGAACTTCTGGTCCGGCGTCGCCGCGAGCCTCGGCCGCACCGCGTGCGGCTTCACGCTCGCTGCGGCCGCAGGCGTGATCCTCGGGACGGTCCTCGGCGTGTCGCGCTGGGCCGATCGCCTCGTCGGCCCGAGCTTTCACGCGTACCGCCAGGTCGCGGTGTTCGCCTGGATCCCGCTCCTCTCCGCCTGGTTCGGCGGCGGCGAGTCCACCAAGATCGCCTTCGTCGCCGTGGCGGCGGTGACCCCCGTGGTGATCAACACCTTCGAGGGCGTGCATGCCCTGCCGCGCGAGCACGTCGAGCTCGCGCGTGTCCTGGAGCTCGGGCGCCTGAAGTTCGTCACCGGGCTCCTCCTTCCGTACGCTGCGCCGCAGATCCTCACCGGCCTGCACCTCGCCCTCGTCACCGCGTGGCTGGCGACGTTCGGGGCGGAGTTCTTCCTCCAGATCGCCCCCGGCGCGTCCCGCACCCTCATCGAAGGCCGCGCCCTCGGCCGGATGGACCTCGTGCTGGTGGGCATCGCGGTGAACGGGCTCATCGGCTTCGGCCTGACCACCGCGATCGGCGCGGTCGAGCGCCACGTCCTCCGCTGGCGCCCCGCGCGTCCGGCGACGAGCGCCTGAGGACGGCGCGCCCCAGGAGCCTGCCCCATGACCACCACGACCATCGCCCGCCGCGTTCTCCAATCCGCCGCCCCCGAGGCGCCACCCATCAAGGCCACCGGCATCGGGAAGAGCTTCAACGCGAACGGGAACGAGGTCGTCGCGCTGCGAGGCGTGGACGTCGACGTCCGGCCCGGTGAGTTCCTCTCGATCATCGGCGGCAGCGGCTGCGGCAAGAGCACTTTCCTCCGGATCGTGGCGGGGCTCGAGCGGAACGACGCCGGCACCGTCACCGTGGACGGCGCTCCGATCAGCGGACCCTCGCTGGAGCGGGGCATCATGTTCCAGGACAGCCGGCTCCTGCCGTGGCTCACGGTCGAGCGGAACGTCGGCTTCGCCCTCGGCCGGCTCCCGAAGGCGGAGGCACGCAGGCGGATCGCCGAGGCCATCGAGGTCGTCGGGCTCTCCGGGTTCGAGAAGGCCTACCCCCACCAGCTCTCGGGCGGCATGGCCCAGCGCGCCGCGATCGCCCGGGTGCTCGTGAACAAGCCCCGGGTCCTCCTGCTCGACGAGCCATTCGGCGCGCTCGACGCCCTCACCAGGATCCAGATGCAGCAGGAGCTGCTCCGGATCTGGGAGGTGGAGCGGTCCACCGTCGTCCTCGTCACCCATGACATCGACGAGGCGGTCTATCTCGGGGACCGGGTCGCCGTCATGTCGAACCGCCCCGGGACGATCCGCAAGCTCGTCCACGTCGATCTGCCGCGCCCGCGCGACCGCAGCTCCGGCGCGTTCGTCTCGGTCCGCAAGCGGATCTACGGCGAGTTCTTCACGGCCGCGGAGTCCGACATCGAGTTCGAGATCTGAGCCCGGATCCGGCCCGGACCCGACGCCCCTCCACCGCCAGGAAAGACGCGCAAATGACCGACCGACCGCAGCACATCGCCATCTACGGAAAGGGTGGCATCGGCAAGTCCACCACCACCTCCAACCTCGCGGCGGCGCTCGCCGACGCCGGGCGCCGCGTCATCCAGATCGGCTGCGATCCGAAGAGCGACTCCACGAGCACGCTGCGCGGAGGCACCTACCTGCCCACCGTGCTCGACGCGACGCGCGACGGCGGGAGGATCCAGCTGTCGGACGTCTCCCGCGTCGGCTTCGGCGGGGTCCTCTGCATCGAGGCGGGCGGTCCCGTGCCGGGCGTGGGCTGCGCGGGGCGGGGCATCAACGCGGCGATCGAGCTCCTCCGCGAGCTCCGCCTCTTCGAGGAGTTCAAGCCCGACGTCGTCCTCTACGACGTCCTCGGCGACGTCGTCTGCGGCGGTTTCGCGGTGCCCATCCGCGAGGGCCTGACGGACCGCGTGTACGTCGTGTCGTCGGCCGACTTCATGGCCATCTACGCCGCCAACAACCTCTTCCGCGCCATCGCCAAGTACGCGCCGTCGGGCGGGGCGAGGCTGGGCGGCATCATCGCCAACAGCATCTCCCAGCCGTACGCCCGATCGCTCATCGACGACTTCGCCGAGACGACGGGGACGCGGGCCGTCCAGTACGTCCCCCGATCCACCACCGTCGCGCAGGCCGAGCTGTGCGGCCAGACCGTCATCGAGGCGAGCCCGCGCTCGCCCCAGGCCGACGTCTATCGCCAGCTCGCGAGCAAGGTGCTCGCCGACACCACCGCGGTGATCCCGAGACCGCTCGCGGTGAACGACCTGCGCGCCTGGGCCCGCAAGTGGGGGAACGTCCTCCTCGAGAGCGAGCAGGGCATCGTCGCGGCGAAGGCCGCGGGGATCTGAGCGGAGAGGGCAACATGACCATCTCGATCCAGCAGCGCACCGCCCCCGTCCGCGAGAAGCGTACCGGCGACATCGGAGCCTTCGCCGGCGCGATCGGCGCCCTGGCGCGCGAGGGGGAGGCTGGGCTCGCCCAGCGTGTCCGCACCTTCGCCCAGGACCGCCCGAGCGATCTCCAGCGTGCCCTCGACCTCCTCCGCACCATCGAGGGCCTGGGCCTCGTGATCCACGGCCCGGCGGGCTGCGCAGCGACCCTGCACGCCGACGGGCCGGCGACCCCCTGGATCGTCACCGGGCTCACCCAGCGCGACTCGATCATGGGCGGCGACGCGAAGCTGCGCGACGCCATCCTCCGCCTGCGCCGGGAGCATGCGCCGCGGGCGATCGCCGTCCTCGCGACCCCCGTGGTGGCGATCAACAACGACGATCTGGAGTCCGTGGCGGCCGAGCTGCGCGAGGAGCTGAACGTCCCCATCGCGCCCGTGTACACGGACGGCTTCCGCTCGAAGCTCGGCAGCACCGGGCACGACGTGACGGTGCACGCCCTGGTGAAGCACCTGCTCCCGCACCGGCACGGCGGCGCCGGTGATCACGTGAACCTGATCGCGCTCGCCGAGGGCCAGGAGGAGCTGGCCCACCTCCGCGCGCTGATCGGCGAGGTCGGCGTGGCCGCCGGGTCGTTCCCGCGCCACGCGCCGGTGGCGAGCCTCGGCGAGGCGGTGCACGCGCGCCTGTCGGTCTCGATCGACCCCGACGAGTCGGAGTACGCCGGGGAGGCGCTCCGGCAGCTGCGCGGTGTCCCGTACCTCGAGTCGCCGCCGCCCGTCGGGATCTCGGGCACGACGCGGTGGCTGGCGCGGATCGGCGCGGCCACGGGCCAGGAGGCGCAGGCGGCGGCGGTCGCGGCGCGGCACGCCCGCGCGCTCGCGGGGGTGCGCGCGAGCCTGGCGCGTCACGCGGGCGCGCGGGTGTTCGTGAACCTGCCGGCGTCCGCCGCGCTCGCCGCGGCCGAGCTCCTGCGAGAGCTGGGGCTCTCGCTGTCCGGGCTCTCGGTCCCGTCCGTCGGGCCGCGCCACCTCTCGCGCCTGAAGGAGCTCGCGGCGGGCCAGCCCGACCTCCCGGTGCTGGTCGGGGAGGGGCAGGCCTTCGAGGAGGTGAACCTGCTGCGATCCCTGCGGCCGGCGCTCTGCATCACGCGTGGGAATGCCGCGGTTCACGCGCTCCGGCTCGGCATCCCCGTCCTCGATCTGCAGCGCGTGCCGCTCCTCGGCTACGCCGGCGTGGAGCGGGTCGCGGCGGCCATCGCACGACGGCTCGCGAATCCCGGCTTCGCGCGGTTCCTCGCCGACGGCGGGGAGGGGAGCTACGCCGCCGGCTGGCTCTCGAAGAGCACCCACTGGTTCATCAAGCACGAGGTGAAGTGACGATGCCCATTCACGAGGATCGCAGCGGCTGCGCGCTGCACGGTGCGCTGCGCCTGCTCGAGGCCGTCGCTGGCATCGTGCCCGTCCTGCACGCGAGCCCGGGGTGCGGCGTCGGGGCCCGGACGTCGACCGAGGCGTTCGCGGGCGGACACGGCGAGCTCTCGACGGGCACCCAGGAGCTCAGCGCCACCGTGCTGCAGGAGAAGCAGGTCGTCTTCGGCGGCACGGCGCGCCTGCGCGAGCAGATCAAGAACACCGTCAAGGTGCAGGACGGCGAGGTGTACGTCGTCGTCACCGGCTGCGTTCCCGAGATCGTCGGCGACGATGTTCCGGCCATGGTGAAGGAGGCGCGTGATCAGCGCTTCCCGGTGCTCGGCATCGCGACCCCCGGGTTCAAGGGGCACGGCTGGAGCGGCGCCGCCGCGGCGGCGCGATCGCTGCTGGACCAGCTGCCCGGGCTCTTCCCCGACGACGCCCGCGGGCCCGCTCCCGACGTGAACCTCCTCGGCGTGGTGCCGGGCCAGGATCCGACCTGGGACGGCGACCTCCTCGAGCTCGAGGCCGTCCTGGGCGAGCTCGGCCTGCAGACGAACCGCCTCGTCGGCCTGGACCAGGGGCTCACCGCGTGGCGGCAGGCGCCGCGGGCACGAGTGAACGTGGTGCTCTCGCCCTGGGGCCACGCGGCCGCCGAGCTCCTCGCGGATCGGAATGGCACGCCGGTGGTCGATCTCGGCTGGGTCCCGGTCGGCAGCCGGGACGCGGGTCTCCTCCTGGAGCGGATCGCCCAGGCGCTCGGGCTCGATCCCTCCGCCGTCGAGGCGGCGCGCGCGGGGCTCGACCGCAGGCTGCGCCACTTCCTGAGCCGGGCGAGCGCGAGCCTGCTCCTCGGCGACGTGCTGGAGCGCGTCGCGGTCGTGGGAGGCACCGCGGGCGCCGTGGGGCAGGCGCGGTTCCTCGCCGGCACCCTCGGGCAGCAGGTCGAGCGCGTGATCGTCACCGACGAGCCGCCCGCCGAGCGCCGCGCGTCGATCCTCGAGGCGGTGCAGGCCGTCGCCGGTCCCGGAGCCGCGGTCGCGTTCCTGGCGAGCCGGCGCGAGATCGAGGCCGAGCTGCGCGCCGCCGCGCCTGAGCTGGTGCTCGGCAGCGCCCTCGAGGCGGCGGTCGCCCGCGAGCTCGGCGCCGCGCACGTCGAGACCGCGGCGCCGCTGCGCGCCTCGGCGGTGCTCCGGCGGAGCCACGCCGGCGTCGACGGCGCCCTCCACCTCGTCGAGAGCATCCTGTCGGCCGTGCGGCGCGCCCGGAGCGAGCCCGGTGCGCGCGGCGCCCCGGCGGCCGCGCTGCACGAACCCGAACTGCACCGGCGGCACGGGCCGCCGGCGCTCGAAGTCGTCCACGTCCCCCACGCCTGAGGAGCAACGTCCATGTCCAGCCTGAAGGAAGCGCAGTACCGCGAGCTCGAGCTGAAGGCCCACGTCAGCCAGGAGGGCATCACCTTCGACCCCGCGATCTTCGACCACGCCGACGTGGGCGGAGAGCACCAGGAGCAGGTCCACTGCCTCTTCGAGTACGACACCGACACGCACGTCGGCCTCGAGCTGCCCCCGTACCTCGTCCTGCCGCACGGGCTCGTCGCGCTCTTCAACTACAACCGCCGGTCGCCGAACCGGCTCGAGCGCGACGGCAAGCGCTTCTTCCTCGTGCGCCGCGACGGCGAGGCCATTCCGGTCGAGTTCGCGAAGCGGCCCCGTTACTACCGCCAGGAGACCTCGGACGGCACGCAGATGCGGACCGTCGCGGTGCACAACACCGACGGCGTCGTGTTCGTCGCCTACAGCAACGAATGCTCGCTCAAGTCCACCGGCAAGGACTGCCTCTTCTGCAACATCAACGCGACCCGCGACACCTACGGCGACGCCGAAGGGGTCCGGTGGAAGTACCCGCGCCAGATCGGCGAGACGATCGCCGCGGCGTACGCCGAGGGCGCGCGCCACCTCACGATCAGCGGGGGCTTCGTCCCGGAGCGGCGCGAGGTGGACTACTACCTGGACGTCGCCGAGAGCATCAAGGAGCAGACCGGCCTCGAGGACTTCAACGGCACCGCCTGCATCGGCGCGCCGCAGGACCTCAGCATCATCGAGAAGTACAAGGAGGTCGGCTACCGCACCCTCGCGATCAACATCGAGGTCTGGAACGAGCACTTCTTCCGGGCGTACTGCCCCGGCAAGGAGCAGCTGTGCGGCGGCCAGAAGCACTGGATCGCGGCGCTCGAGCACGCCGTCGGCGTGTTCGGTCGCGGCCGGGTGCGCTCGAACATGGTGGGCGGGCTCGAGAGCAAGCAGTCGACGCTGGAAGGGATCGAGGCGCTGACGGCGAAGGGGATCATCGCGATCTCCCCGGCGTGGTTCCCGAACCCCGGCTCGGCGCTCGAGGGGCATCGGTCACCGGAGCCGGAGTGGCACCTCGACGTCGCGAGAAAGACCGTCGCCCTCTACCGGAAGGTCGGCTTCACCTGGGACCAGATCTACGACGCGAACGCGGCGCCGACCACCCTCGTCCACGACATCTACCGCATCGAGGAGGGGCGGCTCCCCGCACCACGAAAGGCCCAGGCGACCGGGACGGTGCGGCCGGCGACGGAGGTGCGCCCGTGACCGCGCGCACGTCCGGCCCGATCCTCGTGACGGGTGGCTCGAGCGGGATCGGCGCGGCCGTGGCGCGGCTGTCGGTGGCCCGGGGCTGGCCGGTCGTCATCACCTACCGGTCGCAGCAGGCGGCAGCCGCGGCGCTGGTCGCGGAGCTCCGGGACGCGGGCGGCGAGGCCCACGCGCTCGCCGCGGACGTGGCGAAGGAGGGGGACGTGGTCCGGCTGTTCGCCGAGGTGGACGCGCGCTTCCCGGGGCGGCCGCTCGCCGGCCTCGTGAACAGCGCCGGGATCGGGGGGCGGCACGGGCCGGTGGGCACCTTCACCGGCGAGGATCTGGCGGCGCTCTGGGCGACCAACGTCACCGGCACGATCATCGCCAGCCGCGAGGCGGTGGCCCGGTTCTCCCGGAGCGGTGCCGGCGCGATCGTGAACGTGTCCTCGATGGCGGCCACCATCGGCGGCCGGCCGGGCGCGTCCGCCTACGCCGCGTCGAAGGCGGCAGTGGACACCTTCACGGTCGGGCTCGCGAAGGAGGTGGCGGCGCGCGGCATCCGCGTGAACGCCGTCCGACCGGGCTTCACCGACACCGCGATGACCCGCCGCGTGACCGACGATCCGGCGGCGCTCGCCGCGATCGCCGCCACGATCCCGGCGAACCGGATCGCGACGGCCGAGGAGGTGGCGCGCCCCATCGTGTGGCTCCTCTCGGACGAGGCCTCGTTCGTCACCGGAGCCCGGCTCGACGTCTCGGGCGGCGGGTTCGTCATCGGCGGCCGACCCCTGGAGGCCTGAGCGAGGCGACCGCGGCCCGCTACCGCGGGAGCGCGAGGGCCTCCGCACGACGGTCATGGAACCCGATGCCCTGCCATTCCACCTCGAGGTCGACGCGCCGCTCGTCGCGGACGCGGCCCCCGAACGCGCGGCGCGCGGCACGCCGGTCGCCGCGGGGTTCGTCGTGCTGAACGTGCTCGCGGGCACGGCGTCGGGCGTGATGCAGCTCGCGGTCCCGCTGCACGCGGTGCGACTCGAGGCCACGAACGCGGAGATCGGCGCGCTCAGGGCGATCGCCGGACTCGGGATGCTCCTGCTCGTCCTGCCGGTGGGCTTCCTGGTGGATCGCTTCGGCCCGCGGAAGGTGTTCCGGGTGGGCGGCGTCGCCGGCGCCGCCGTCGCTGCCGCGATCGCGTTCGCCGACAAGCCGCTCGCGCTGATCCTGCTGATGGGGACGGAAGGGCTCCTCGGGCCGCTGCGCTTCACGGCGCTGAACGCGGCGTTCTTCTCGTGCCTGGGGACGATCGGGCGCGAGAAGGCGGGGTGGTTCAAGGGCTCGATGTCGATCGGCCTCACCTTCCTCGGGCCGCTGGTCGCCGGATTCCTCGCCCGGAGCGCGGGGTTCCGCGCGGTATTCGGCGTCGTCGTGGCCCTGCAGCTCCTCAGCGCGGTGGTCGTGTCGCTGCTCGTGCTCGACGACCGGGGCCCGCGCGCCGCGCCGCCGGCCCGAGGGTTCCGGGATCAGCTGGCCGAGCTCGCCTCGGTCCTGCGCGAGCGGTCCATCCGTCCCGTCGTCGCGGCCGAGATGCTGGGCGCGGCGTGCTTCTCGGCCTTCAGCGCGTTCGTCGTGGTCGTGGCCGTGCGCGAGCTCGGCGCCGGCCCGCTTGCCGCCTCGCAGATCCTCGTCATCGAGGGAGCGGCCTTCATCCTCACGTCCTTCCTCGCGGGCGGGCTGGCGGCCCGTCGGGTCGCGCTGCGGCGCCTGGCCGGGGCGATCGCCGCGGCCGGCGCGCTCGGGACCGCGCTTGCGCCCGGACCGGCCGCGCTCGCGGCCGCGGGCGCGGTCCTCGGCGTCGGCCTGGGGCTCGTGCACGTCCTCGTCTCCTCGCGCCTCGGCGAGCTGCGCGGGGCGCGGGGCAAGATCTCCAGCCTGTTCCAGGCGTCTGCCGGCCTGGGCATCACGGTCGGCCCCCTCGCCTGCGCGCTCGCGAGCCGAGCGGTCCCCGCGCACGCCGTCCTCGTGATCTTCGTACCCTTCTTCCTCGTCCTGGCCTTCACCCCCCACGAAGCAAGGAGCAGAACCATGGCGCTCGAGAAGAACCAGATCCCGCAATACCTGCACGAGACCCCTCTCATCGTCCTCTCGACGGTCGACGAGACGACCGGCCCGGCGACGCGCGTGCTCGCCTCGTTCGCCGCTGACGGCCTCACGGTCTACTTCTCCACGAGCCGGAGCTCCGAGAAGGTGCGGCACCTCGGCGTGAACCGGCACGTCGCCGTCCTCTTCCAGCACGACCGACAGGAGCTGCCGAGCTTCCGCAACGTGGAGATCCGCGGCGAGGCCGAGCCCGTGTCGGACGAACGCGAGCGCGCTCGCGCCATCCAGCTCATCGGAGCGCGGAACCCGCGCTTCAGGGAGCGGGCGGAGAAGGGCGAGCTCGGCGACAGCGCCCTGTTCCGCGTGACGCCGCGCTTGGTGAAGGTCGTGGATCTCTCCCAGGGGCGCGGGCCGTCCGCCGTGACCCGCTTCGCCGTCTGAACCGCTTCCCCCGGCCCCAGCCGCACAGGAGCAGACATGAGCGCCACTGCCAACCGCATCACGGAGCTGAAGGCGAAGCTCTGGAACGAGCTCGTCGTGAAGACCGACGTCGTCACCGACGGCGTGGCGGTCGAGCCGCAGGCGCTCCGCGCGCTCCGGCTCGGCTCCGACGTGAAGGAGCAGATCCAGTGCCTGTTCGTGATGGACTTCGAGCCACACGAGGGCGACCTCCCGGCCGAGTTCGTCACCCCGCACGGCCTCGACGTGCCCGTCCGCTGGAACCCGCGCTCCCGCTACCGGATCGCCCTGGACGGCAGCACGTTCATCCTCGCGGACGGCGAGCACGAGGTGTTCCCGATCTCCTTCCACCCGCGTCCGGGCTTCTACTCGCGGAAGACGTCGGACGGGAAGCCGATGTCCACCATCGCGATCGCCAGCCCGGACCAGCACGTCTTCGTCGTCTACAGCAACGAGTGCTCGTACAAGGACCGGGGCGAGGACTGCCTCTTCTGCAACATCAACTACACGAAGAGCGAGTTCGGGGAGCGGCAGGGGCTGAACCACTGGAAGACGCCACGCCAGATCGGCGAGACCATCGCCGCGGCCGCCGAGGAGGGGCTCTACCGGCACCTCACCGTGACGGGCGGCGTGATCCCCGAGCGGCGTGAGCTGGACTACTACCTCGACGTCGCGGAGGCGATCCGCGCCGCGACCGGCCAGGAGCGGTTCAACGGGACCGCCACCGTCGCCGCGCCCCTCGACCTCACGAACCTGGATCGCCTCGAGGAGGCCGGCTTCCGCACCACGGCCATGAACCTCGAGATCTGGGATCAGCGGATCTACGAGGTGATCTGCCCGGGCAAGGCTCGCGGCTCGGGAGGATGGGCGCACTGGGTCCGGGCGCTGGAGTACGCCGTCGGCGTCTTCGGGCATGGCCGCGTCCGCTCGAACTTCGTCGCCGGCATCGAGCCGAAGGCGCGGACGCTGGAGGGGCTCGAGGTGCTCGCCTCGAAGGGCGTGGTCGGCACCTTCACCGTGTGGTGCCCGAACCCGGGGTCGGAGCTGCGCGGTCACCGCGCGCCGGAGCCGGCCTGGTACCTCGACCTCGCGGAGAAGCTGGTCACGATCTGGAAGCGGAACGGCATCACCTACGAGCACGTGTACGACGCGAACGCGTCGTCCGTCGGGATCCAGCACGACCTGTACCGGATCCAGGACGAGCTGTTCCCGGTCTTCGAGGACGCGAGAAGGCGTCCGGCGACGAGCGGGGCGGGCCGCGGGTGAGCCAGGGCGGGCGCCGCGCGGCGCTCGCGGCAGCGGTCGCTCCGGCGCGGCGCCCCGGCCGGCGTGGTCACTCGCCGGTCGGGGCGGCGCCGCGGCGGAACCGCGTCCAGTCGATCCGGAGCTTCCGCATCCGCGCGCGGAGCGTGTGCGGGTTCACGCCGAGCAGCGCTGCGGCGCCCCCGGACCCCTCGATGCGCCCCGACGTCGCGAGGAGCGCGCGCTCGATGTGCTCGATCAGCACGGCCTCGAGCGGCCTCACGGCGTGGCCGACCGGGGCCGTCCCGGGCTCGGGCTGGACCCGCGCGTCCTGCGGGGCGGGGCGCACGGGAGCGCTCCCCTCGTGAGGCCGGCCCGCGACGCCGACGCCGACGCCGTCCGCCGCGGGCGGCGCGGCGAGCGCCTGTGCGACCTCGAGGCAGCGGCCACCGCCGAGCAGCGCGGCGCGCTCGATGACGGCCGCGAGCTCGCGCACGTTGCCCGGCCACGGGTGGTCCCGGAGCAGCGCGATGTCCTCCTCCGTCGGCACGGCCGGCGCGCCGAACAGCCGCTCCCCGGCGAGCGCCGCGAAGTGCGTCGCGAACAGGCCGATGTCGTCCCTGCGAGCGCGCAGCGGCGGCAGGTGGATGGGGAACACGTTCAGCCGGTACCAGAGGTCGCGGCGGAACTGTCCCGTGGCGACCATCTCCGAGAGGTCCCGGTGCGTCGCGGCGACGATCCGCACGTCGACCGATCGCGGCGTCTGACCTCCTACGCGCTCGAACGTCCCGTCCTGGAGCACGCGCAGCAGCCGCACCTGCGCCGCGAGCGGGAGCTCGCCGATCTCGTCGAGGAACAGCGTCCCTCCGTCGGCCCGCTCGAACCATCCCCTGCGCGTCGCGACCGCGCCCGTGAAGCTGCCCCGCTCGTGGCCGAAGAGCTCGGAGTCGACGAGCTCCGTCGGGATCGCGCCGCAGTTCACGCGCACGAGCGGACCGGACGCCCGCGCGGAGCGCTCGTGGATGGCGCGCGCGACGACCTCCTTCCCCGACCCGGTCTCGCCCATGATGAGGACGGGCACATCCGCCGGCGCGGCGCGGACCACGAGATCCATCACCGCGCGGAGCCCCTGCCGCTCGCCGACGATGGCGCCCTCCGCGGCGTCCGGCCGGAGGGCGCGCGGCGCGCCGGCAGGACCGGACGCGCGTGCACGGGCGACCCCCGACGGCCGGGGCGCGTCGCCCTCGCCGAGGCTGCGCTCGAGGAGGAACCCGAGCGGCTCGAGCAGGCGCTCCGCGATGGCGACGTGCTCCGGGGTGAACTCGGCCGTCGCCGTGCCCACGAAGGCCGCGGCGCCGATCGGCTCCCCCGCGGCCTCGAGCGCGCCGAGGAGGAACCGGCCCTGGAGCCCCGGGGGGAGGAGCGTGCCCGCGCCGGTGAGCCGGGCCGGGCGCCCGGACGCGACGCGCGCTTCCAGGAAGAGCCTCCGCGCGCGCTCGAACGGGATCGCCGGCTCGCCCTCGGCGGGAGGCCGCGCGCCCGGCGCCACCGCGACGCGCACGAGCGACTCGCCCTCGGCGCGCGCGATCAGGAGGGCGCGGATCGGGAGCACGCTGCCGGTGCGCGCGAGGATGCGCTCCAGGATCTCGGCGCGCGACGTCGATCGAGAGACGTCGCGCCAGAGCTCGAGGACGAGGGCGTCGTGCAGGTGGGATCCCCTCGGCTCCGGAGCGAGCCGGGGCGCGCCGGTCGCGCCCCGTGCACGGTCGGCGGTATGGGACATGGACGGATGGTAGTCCGTTATAACGGACAGCACAAACTCCATCGAACCTCCAGCGGGTGGTGATCGCCGTGGCTTCACCGAACGCATGAGGCCGTAATCCGTCATGCTTGACAGGTCATCCGTTTTTGCGGATAAGCGCCTCATCCGCACGCACCGTGCGCCCAACCACCTCGGAGGAAGATCGATGCCCAGGCGCCACCTGTTCACCAGCGAGTCCGTGTCCGAGGGCCACCCCGACAAGGTCGCGGACCGGATCTCCGACGAGATCCTCGACGCGCACCTTCGAGAGGGCGCGCGGGCGCGCGTGGCGATCGAGACGCTCGTCACGACGGACCGCTGCGTGGTGGCGGGTGAGGTGCGGGGGCCCTCGGTCGGCGTCGAGGAGATCGCGCGCCGCGCCGTCCGCGACATCGGGTACGAAGCGGAAGGGTTCTCGTGGCGGACGCTCCGGTTCGAGTCGCACGTCCACGCGCAATCGGCGGAGATCGCCCAGGGGGTGGACCGCGAGGATGGCGAGGAGGGCGCGGGCGACCAGGGCCTCATGTTCGGGTTCGCCTGCCGCGAGACCCCTGAGCTGATGCCGGCGCCGCTCCAGTACGCGCACCGGATCCTCGAGCGCTTCGCGGCCCGGCGGAAGGCGGGCGACGCCGATCTCGGCCCCGACGGCAAGTCCCAGCTCACCCTGGAGTACGAGGATGGAAGGCCGGTGCGCGTCCACACCGCCGTCGTCTCGCACCAGCACTCGAGGCGCCTCTCGAGCGCCGCGCTCCGAGACCTCGTCGACGGAGTGCTGCGGGAGGTGCTTCCCGGCGGATGGCTCGACGCGCAGACGCGCGTCCTCGTGAACCCCACCGGCTCCTTCGTCCACGGCGGACCTGCGGCCGATACGGGCCTCACGGGCCGCAAGATCATCGTGGACACCTACGGTGGCGCGGCGCCGCATGGTGGCGGCGCGTTCTCCGGGAAGGATCCGAGCAAGGTCGATCGGTCCGCCGCGTACGCCGCGCGGTACCTCGCGAAGAACGTGGTCGCGGCCGGCCTGGCGGACCGCTGCGTCATCCAGCTCGCCTATGCGATCGGCGTCGCGGAGCCGCTCGCGCTCTACGTCGACACCCAGGGTACCGGGACGGTCCCGGAGGACCGGATCGCGGCCGCGATCCGGACCGCCGTCTCGCTCACGCCGCGCGCGATCCGCGAGCGCCTCGGGCTTGCCCGCCCGATCTACGCGCGCACGTCGGCGTACGGCCACTTTGGTCGGACGCCGCAAGCCGACGGCGGGTTCTCGTGGGAGCGCGCGGATCTCGTCGAGGCGCTGCAGCGCGCGGCGTGACGAGGACGGCGGATGCGCTCGCCGGGGCGCGGCGGGACGGCCGTCGAGGCGAGAGCACGCGGGGCGGGCGGAGGGGGCGCCCGCGGCCGCACGACCCGCGGGACTAGGCGATCCCAAGATGGCGCTCCGCGGCCAGAGGCACGTCGACGCGATGATGCAGGGCAAGGATCACGAGGCCGCGCGCGACGCGGCCAGCCGGTGAGCGCTGCGAGCGCACCCTCCACTCGCGCAGCGCGCAGCCCGTCGTCGGTCGTGCTAGCCTCGCCGGGGGGCAAGCATGCGGACAACGTTGGCTACGCTTCGGCGCCGCGGGGATGCGGGCTCCGGGTCGCGACGGCTGAGAGCTGCGGCCGTCTTCGCGGCGTTGCTCCTTGCGGTAGCCGGCTGTGCGACCGGGACGCTCGATCAGAGCCGTCACCACCTCATCACCGCCGGCCTTGGATCCGCCTCGCTGGATGGGGGCCCGCTCGACCTGCATGGCAGCTGGGCCGTGCACGGCGCCTATGACTATCGGCTGACGGAACCAGATGGCTGGCTGGCGGTCTCCGCGCGGATGGTGACGTACGCCGTACTGGGGTCGAGCGTGACGGGTGAGGGGGTCACGCGCCCGTGCGATCTCTTCTGGGCGAGCGCCGGTCCCGCGATCGGCCTGCAGGTCCCGGCCAATTATCCGATTTCACTCGTGGGTGACGCGGGTGTCGCGCTCGCGCACGTATCGAGGAAAGGATGTTCCGATCCGGGACGGAACACCACGACCACCGCCGGCGTCCCACAGCTTGGATTCGGCCTGCTGATGGGAATGAGCCCACATGCGGCATGGAAGCTGGGCGGGCGCTACGTTCGGCTGCCGCTCGACGACGTCGGGGTGGGTTCGGAGCCGAGGTGGGCCAGCGCAGGCGAGCTCTCGCTCGTTCTCGCCTTCTGACGACGACAGCTTGGGTACCAGTCCTCCCTCTCCCCCCGGCGGAGCCGGGGGAAGAGGGCGCGTCTGCGCTGGCTAGTGCGTCAGCGGAGCGCCTTCGGACGGCACGGAGACGTACCGCTCGCCGGACTGGATGAACTGGAGCAGATCGGCGTTGAACTCATCGGCGCGCGTGGTGGCGAGGCCGTGCGGGGCGCCCGGGTAGATCTTCAGGGTCGCGTTCTTCACGATCTTCGACGAGAGGAGCGCCGACGCGACGATCGGAACGATCTGATCGTCGTCGCCGTGCGCGATCAGCGTCGGCACGTCGAACTTCTTCAGGTCCTCGGTGAAGTCCGTCTCGGAGAACTGCTTGATGCAGTCGTACTCGCCCTTGATCCCGCCCTGCATCGACTGGAGCCAGAACGCGTCGATGACGCCCTGCGAGGCCTTCGCGCCCTTGCGGTTGTAGCCGTAGAACTGCATCGGGAGATCCTTGAAGAACTGCGAGCGGTTCCCGAGGGTGGCCGCGCGGAGCTGATCGAAGGCCTCGCGCGGGAGGCCCTTCGGGTTCGCGGCCGTCTTGAGCATCAGCGGTGGGATCGCGCCCAGCAGCACGATCTTCGCGACGCGCTCCGTGCCGTGGCGGCCGATGTAGCGGGTGACCTCGCCGCCGCCGGTGGAGTGGCCGACCAGGACGATGTCTCGCAGGTCGAGCGCCTCGATGAGCTCCGCGAGATCGTCCGCGTACGTGTCCATGTCGTTGCCGGTCCACGGCTGGCTCGAGCGGCCGTGACCGCGGCGGTCGTGGGCGACGACGCGATGTCCACGCTCGCCCAGGAACATCATCTGCGCGTCCCAGGCGTCCGCGGTGAGCGGCCAGCCATGGGAGAACACCACCGGCTGTCCCGAGCCCCAGTCCTTGTAGAAGATCTCGGTCCCGTCCCTCGTCGTGATCGTGCTCATGGCCCCGGCTCCTGCTGCGGCTCCACGCCGCTGTCGAAGACGCGCTCCTCCCGTTCGACCGAGGAGCGCGTCGGGTGGTGCTGCCTGGTGCACGCGTGCGCCACCCGAGCTTGTGTGCGACGACCGTGCTGCGCCGCGGACTCCGCGCGACTTCTTGGGGCATCGGGCGGGCGGGCATCCGCTTCGCGTCGGCTCCGTCCGGCGGAAGGAAGCTCGAGCGAAGCGGATCTTCACGTGCACGAGCAAGGCGCGCTCGCGTCCGTCCCTCCGAGCTCGTCGAGGGTCTGCCGAGCCCTCGCGAGCGGCCCGCTCATGCGCTCGAGCACCTCCGGGGCGATCTTCGTCTGGAAGCACTCCCGCTCGCGCAGGTCCGCCACGATCGCGATGGTCCGCAGGACGTGGCGCCCCGCGCTCCCGGCCTCCACCGCGCGCCGCACCATCCGCTCGGCGCACGGCTCACAGCCGGCCGCGATGACGACTGCGATCGGGATCAGGTCCTCGAGCTTCGGTCGATCGACGTCCTTCTGCGGCTGCGCGCGGCGGTGCGGCGACTCGACGGTCGCGCAGCGCGCTCCGGCTCCCGTGGTGTCGCTCCGTGAAGAGTCCGTCGGGCAGCACCGGGTCTCGAGGGGGTCCGAGGTCATGGCTTCCTCCGTGGTCACGGGACCCGACCACCCGCGGCGTCCTCGCCGGAAGCGCTGGTCCCGTCCCCCGAGACGGATGCGCGGCGCGCGGAGATACATCTGCCCGCGACGCCGGACGTCGCCGCGGGCCTGTGTATCGTTTCGGGCCGCCGCCTCGTCGGAGGTGATGGGCCGATCGGGAGGAGGCGTCACGGTGTCGATCGCGTGTGGTGCGAGGAGCCGCCGGGCTTCCGTCTGCCAGGACGAGAAGGAGCCGCACCGTTGCCGGGGCGAACGGACCGGGGCCTCCGGTCGAGCCGCGGGCGGGGTGGTAGGATCGATCGGGATGAACGGACCGGATCGAGAATTCCGCGCCCTCTACGAGGAGCTCGCGCCGGGGATCCGACGCTACCTGTCGCGGCTCGTGGGCGCCGCCGAGGCGGAAGATCTCACGCAGGAGGTGTTCGCCCGGGCGCACCGCGCCCTGCCGACCCGCAGGGGCGATTCGCTGGTCTCGACGTGGCTCTACCGCATCGCCACGAACGCGGCGATCGATCGACTGCGCGCCGCATCGCGCCACGAGGTCCCCGTCGCCGCGACCGCGGAGTCGCCGGTCGAGGAGGAGCACGAGCTCGTCTCCGGGGGCGGCGCCTGCGAGGCGCAGGACGCGGACAGCCACGTCATCCGCAAGGAGATGCGCCACTGCATCCTCGATCTGGTGGATCGCCTCCCGCCTGCGTATCGCGAGGTGATCCTGCTCGGCGAGCTGCGAGACTCGAGGGACCAGGAGATCGCCGACGCCCTCGGGATCACGCTCGAGGCTGCGAAGATGCGGCTGCACCGTGCCCGGGCGGAGCTCAGGAAGCTCCTCGGGGCGAGCTGCGAGCTCTATCGCGACGAGCGGAACGAGCTCGCCTGCGACCGCAAGCCGCCGGGCGGATCCCGGCGGTGACCGTCCACGGCGGCCGTCCCGCCGGAGTCGTTCACCTGGTACGGGCGCCCGCGCGCGATCCCGCCTAGAGAAGGCGCATGGACACCCTCGGGAAAGCCAAGCGGGTCCGCATCTACGTCAGCGAGGACGACCGCGCGGACGGGAAGCCGCTGCACCTCGCCATCCTCGAGCTCCTGCGGCGCGAGAACGCGCAGGGCGCGACGGTCTTGAAGGGCGTCGAGGGCTTCGGCGCGACCGGGCGGATCCACGTGAGCAACCTCGCCGACGTCGCGTGGCAGCTGCCGGTCATCGTCGAGTGGATCGATCGCCCCGAGCAGGTGGAGCGCCTCGCGCCGCGCATCAAGACGCTCGTCCAGCACGGGCTCATCACGGTCGACGACACCGACGTGCTCCTGTTCGAGCCGCACCCGGTGCGCGACCTCGCGGCCACCGCCGTCGCCGGCGACGTGATGAGCCGCGAGGTGGCGTCGGTGACCCGCTCGACTCCGGTGCGCGAGGTCGTGGAGCTGACGGTCGGGAAGACCTACCGCGCCGTTCCGGTGGTGGAGAACGGCCGCCCGGTCGGCATCGTCACGAACGGCGATCTCGTCCACCGGGGCGGCCTCGGCGTCCGGCTCGACCTCCTCGCGAGCCTCGACAAACCCGAGGTGCACGACCTCCTCGAGCGGCTGTCGCAGCAGAACCGCACGGCAGGAGACGTGATGACGCCGGACCCGGTGACGGTGGCGGTCTCGGCGCCGCTGCCGGCCGTGGCCGAGCTGATGGTGCGGCGGCGGCTCAAGCGGCTCCCGGTGATCGACGCCCGCGGCGCGCTGGTCGGGATGGTGAGCCGCGTCGATCTCCTCCGGACCGCCGGCGTCGGCTTCGGACGAAAGGAGCCGGTCGCGCGCGAGCTGGGGCTCGACGGCGATCAGCCGCTGTCGCGCGTCATGCGTCGCGACGTGCCGACGGTCGATCCGGAGTCGCCGCTGCCCGAGGTGTTCCAGGCGGTGACCTCGACGCGCCTGAACCGCGCGCTGGTCGTGGACGCCGACCGCCGGCCGGTGGGTCTCGTCACCGACGCCGAGCTGCTCGAGCGTGTCACGCCCGCGCTCCGCCCCGGAGCGATCCGCTCGCTCATGCAGCGCCTGCCGTTCCGGCACGGAAAGGGCGAGGAGTCCGCCGCGGCGCACACCCGCGGCCGGACCGCCGCGGAGGTCATGACCCGCGAGGTCGCGACGGTCCGCGAGGACGTGCTGCTCTCCGAGGCGGTCGCGACGATGCTCCGCGGCGAGAACAAGGTGCTCGCGGTCACGGACGCGGACGGACGGGTCGTCGGGATCGTGGACCGGGCGGACCTGCTGCACGGGCTCATCCCGCAGGGCCGGTGAGGACCCCGGGCGCTGCGGGGCTCGCTGCCTCGGAGCGCGGTCGCTCGCGGTTCGACGGGCTCAGCACGTGTCTTCCGTCCACCCCTGAGGCTCGTCGAAGGGCGAGCGCGTCGCGCCGCAGGCGCGTTCGGGGTTCTACGATGGTCTGCCTGCGCGTGGAGCCCCGGATCCCTCTCCACGCGCCATGGTGGATCGCCGATCTGCGGCATTGCAGCGCACCGGGATGGGGTTGCTCGCTTATCGTCATCATGCGATAGAGCGCGAGTCCGGACGGGAGCGTGCGATGACTCGGGTGACCCAGGTCGTCTTCATCGGGGTGGTGGCCGCGGCGGTCGCCGTCGTGCTCGTCGCCAGGACGCGGGCGACGACATCGGCGACGACGTCGGCGGGGACCGAGGCGGCGTCCACCGTCACTCCCGCGCGACCGCTCGTTCGCCTCGTCGACCTCGGGGCCGGGAAGTGCGTCCCCTGCAAGGCGATGGCGCCCATCCTCGAGGAGCTGAAGGCCGAGTACGCCGGGCGCATGGACGTCCAGTTCGTCGACGTCTGGCAGGACCCCGACGCGGCCTCGCGCCACGGCGTACGGATGATCCCGACGCAGATCTTCTACGCCGCCGACGGGCGCGAGCTCGCCCGCCACGAGGGGTTCATGGCGAAGGCCGAGATCCTCGCGCAGTGGAAGGCCGTCGGCGTGCAGCTCTAGGTGACCGGCGTGGGCGCGCTCCTCGAGACCTTCGGCAGAGCCTTCGGCGGGACGGCCTGGCTCGCCGCGGTCGCGTCGCTGCTCTGGGGCGCCTTCTCGGTGTTCCTGAGCCCGTGTCACCTCTCGAGCATCCCGCTCGTCGTCGCGTACATGAACGGCGGGACCGAGCTGCCGGGGACGCGCCGCGCGGCGGTGCTCTCGGGCGCCTTCGCCGCCGGGAACGTCGTGAGCATCGCGCTGGTCGGGCTCGCCACCCTGCTGGCCGGCCGGATGGCGGGGGACCTCGGGAAGGTGGGCAGCTACGCGCTCGCCGCCGTGTTCTTCGCGCTCGGGCTGAACCTGCTCGGCGCCCTCCCGCTCCCGTCCTGGCCGGCGCGGTCGGGCGTGCGCCGCCGCGGCGCGTGGGGCGCGCTCGCCCTCGGGGCGGCGTTCGGGACGGCGCTGGGGCCCTGCACGTTCGCCTTCATGGCGCCGCTGCTCGGAGTCGCCTTCAGCGCCGGCCGGGACCACCCCGTCCTCGGCTCCTCGCTCGTCGCGCTCTACGCGGCCGGGCACGCCGGGGCCATCGTGATCGCCGGGGTCTCCGCCCAGAGCCTGCATCGGTGCCTCTCCTCGAGGGCCGGCGCGCGCGCGACGGGACTCCTCCGCGCCGCTGCCGCCGCCGCCGTCCTCGCGGGCGGCCTCTACTTCCTCTTCACCGCGCCCGCCTGAGTCGTGGAGCCGAGAGCATGACGACCGCTTCCCCTGCCAGCGCCCCGTGCTGCAGCCCCACTTCCCCCGCGAGACCGGGCGAGCCGCCCCGGCCCGGCGCGGGCAGGACCGCGATCTGGCTCGCCGCCGCGCTCGCCGCGTGGGCCGGCGCCTACGCAACGATCTCGCCGCTCTCGCGCTGGATCGCGTTCCAGGCGCTCGGGCTCGCGCCGGGCTCGCACCTGGGAGAGAGCGTCGCGTTCTTCCTCTACGACACGCCCAAGGTCCTGCTGCTCCTCGCCCTCATCGTGTTCCTGGTCGGCATCGTCCGCTCGTTCTTCACGGCCGAGCGAACCCGCGCGATCCTCGCGGGCAGGCGGGAGTCGGTCGGCAACGTCCTCGCGGCGCTGCTCGGGGTCGTGACCCCGTTCTGCTCGTGCTCCGCCGTGCCGCTCTTCCTCGGGTTCGTCGAGGTGGGCGTCCCGCTCGGCGTCACCTTCTCGTTCCTCATCTCCGCCCCGATGGTGAACGAGATCGCGCTCGTCCTGCTCTTCGGGCTGTTCGGCTGGAAGGTCGCCGCCCTCTACCTCGTCACTGGCCTCGTCATCGCCATCGCCTCCGGGTACGTGCTCGGTCGCATGAGGCTGGAGCGCCACGTCGAGGCCTGGGTATTCGAGTCCATGAGCGCCGGGCCACGCTTCGAGAGGGAGCGCCTCGGGTTCGGCGGTCGCGTCGAGAAGGGCACCGAGGCCGTTCGCGAGATCGTGAGCAAGGTCTGGCCGTGGGTCGTCGCCGGCATCGCGGTGGGCGCCGGCATCCACGGGTACGTGCCGGAGGGGCTCCTCGCCACCTTCATGGGCAAGTCCGCGTGGTGGTCGGTGCCGGCGGCCGTGGCCATCGGCGTTCCCATGTACTCGAACGCGGCGGGCATCATCCCGGTCGTCGAGGCGCTCCTCGGGAAGGGCGCGGCGCTCGGGACCGTGCTCGCCTTCATGATGTCGGTGATCGGGCTCTCGCTCCCCGAGATCGTGATCCTGCGGAAGGTGCTCCGGCCGCCCCTCATCGCCGCGTTCGTCGGCGTGGTGGCGAGCGGGATCCTGCTGGTCGGCTGGCTGTTCAACGCGGTCCTGTGAGGCGTGAGGAGAACGGACATGAGGATCCAGGTGCTCGGGACCGGCTGCGCCAGGTGCAAGCAGCTCACGGCGAACGCGGAGAAGGCGGTCGCCGAGCTCGGGCTCGGCGTCGCCGTCGAGAAGGTCGAGGACCTCCGGGAGATCATGAGGCTCGGCGTGATGACCACCCCGGCGCTCGCCGTGGACGGCGTCGTGAAGGCCGCCGGAAAGGTCCTCTCGCCGGACGCGGTGAAGGACCTGCTCAGGACCTGATGCGCGGCGGGGGATCGTCACTCCCGGAGCGTCGCGACGAGACGCTTCGGGTGCAGCAGCAGCCCGACCGGTCGCCCGATCGCCGGAATGGCCTGCGCGGACGCGCGTTCTCCAGGCATGAGCGACCGACCTCCCGTCGTCGTCCTCGTCGTGGGGCCCCGCACGACCCCGCGGCGGTCCGCGACCCTCACGCAGTGGCTGCGGTGGCTCCTTCCCGCCGCGCTCCTCGTCGTCTCGCAGGTGCCGCTCGGGACCCCCGAGTCGGAGGACGTGATCACGCTCGACGCCGACTCGATCGAGTCCGGCCCGCTCTCGCTCGCGGACGCGATCGGGAAGGCGCGGGGCGGAGGCGACGGCGCGTGACGTGCCGGCGCGGCGGGTCAGCCCGCGCGAACGCCGGAGACCACGGCGGCGAGCGAGCCCGCCGCCACGACGACCCACAGCACGACGCCGAGCAAGAGCGGCCGGACGCCCACCGCCCGGAGCGCCTCGCGCGACAGCCCGAGCCCGATGAGGAACAGCGTGAGGACGAGCGCGCGCTGTCCGACGAGGGCGACGACGGCGCCCGCCGGCCGCAGCGCCGGGACGAACGTGGTCAGCGCGGCGAGCGCGACGAAGCCGGCGATGAACCAGGGGAACGGCGCGCGCGCGGTCGGCGCGCCGGAGCTCTCGGTCTGCGCGGTCGCGCCGACACCCAGCGCGACCGGCACGATCCAGAGCGCGCGGGCGAGCTTGATGGTCGTCGCGATGGAGAGCGCGACCGGGCCGAACTGCAGCGCCGCGCCGACGACCGAGCTCGTGTCGTGGATGGCGAGCGCCGCCCACAGGCCGAAGGCGCGCTGGTCGAGCCCGGCGAGGTGGCCCATGGGCGGGAAGACGAGGAGGGCGATCGCGTTCAGGATGAAGACCGTCGCGAGCGACACCGAGAGCTGGCGGTCGTCGGCGCGGATCACCGGTGCGACGGCGGCGATGGCGCTGCCGCCGCAGATGGCCGTCCCGACGGTGACGAGGAGCCCCGTCGCGCGGTCCACGCGGAGCGCCCGCGCCAGCAGCGTGCCCACGACGAGGACCGCCGCGATGCTCACGGCGGTGAAGCCGATGCCCCGGGCGCCGGCGCGCAGGACCGCGACGAGGTTCATCCCGGCCCCCAGCGCGACGACGGAGATCGGCAGGAGCCGCTTGGCGGTGGCGCGCGTCAGCGCGGCCACGGGGTTGCCGACCGTGAGCGCCAGGGCGGCGCCCGCCGCGAGCGCGGCCGCCGAGGGAACCGAGGGGTGAAGCACGACCGCTCCGGCGGCGACGACGAGGAGCGTTCGGACCCGGGGAGGCGCGATCATCGCGCCGTGAGAGCCCGAGCAGGACCGAAGGGTTCGGAGGATCGTCCCCGAGTGCCGGTGCGCCGCGCGGACGGCACGACGTTCACGGTCCGGTCCCCATTCGTGGACCTCGCGCGCTCGGCGACTTCGTGACGGCCGTCCCGGCGGACCTCGCGGCTGGCAGCTCCACGCGCACCGTCGTGCCACGCCCGGGCGCCGAGGTGACCGTCACGGTCCCCCCGTGCCCCTCGACCAGCCGACGGACGGTCGCGAGGCCGATGCCGTATCCGCCCGGAGCGTCCGTTGCGCGGATGAAGGGCTCGAACACGTGCGGGAGCGCAGCCGGCGGGATCCCCGGCCCGTCGTCGCTCACCTCGACGCGCACCCGGCCCCCGCTCGTCGATGCCGCGATCGCGATGCGGACGCCTGCCGGCGACCCGCCGTGGTGGAGCGCGTTCGCGACGAGGTTGCGGAGGATCGTCCTGAGGTGATCGGGCGCGATCGTGGCGCTCACGTGCGCCGGCACGTCCACCTCGAGGCGAGCTCGCCTCTGCTCGATCTCGCGCGCCAGCTCGTCCTCGACGTCCGCGAGCGCCGCCCCGACGTCGCTCACCGCGTCTCCTGCGTGGGCGGTGCCGGCGCGCGAGAACTCCAGCAACGCGTCGATGGTCCGCTGCATCCGCTCGATGCCCCGCCGCATGCGCCCGGAGTTGTTCGGCGCCGTGGACGCGAGCGAGAGCGTGAGCGTCTGGAGCGGCGTGCGGAGCTCGTGCGCGACCCGGGATGCGAAGGCGTCCAGCTCCGCGTACCGCGCGCTCCACCTGGCCTGGAACGCGTCGAGCCCCCTGAGGGCGAACCGGAGCAGGACATAGGCGCCGACGGCGACGGCGATGGCGATGGCGATCAGCGCCGTCGTGAGCGTGCGCAGGGAACCCTGGATGCGCGCCGAGGAGTCTCGGACCTGCGCTGCATTGAACGCGGTGATCGCGTCCACCGCCTCGTTCGCGTCCGACGTCGCCTCCAGGAAGGCCCCGACCCGCTCCAGCGCTCCGTTCCGGTCCCCGCCCGCGAGGCGCTGCTCGATCGCGTCGGACGCGCTCGCGGCCCGGGCCAGCGCGGCGCGGAGCGCCTGGAGCCGTTGCCGCTCGAAGTCCGTGTCGCACGCCGGCTCGAGCTCGGTCGCGGCACCCTTGAGGGCCCCGTACCGCATCCCGTGGCTCGCGAGGCCCGCCGCGGGATCGATGCCCGAGACGTCGGCGACGAGCATCCGGCGCGCGACGGACATCGACGAGCGGAGGTTGGTGGCGACCTGCACCGCACGTGCGTGATCGTCGGCGATCGACCGCAGCGCGCGCAGCGGCGTGCCGATGGACACCGCGAGCGCGATGGCGACGCTCGCGAGCGCCGCGATCACGAGGCCGAACACGCCGCGGAGCAAGAGGCGCGTTCGCCCGGGCTGAGGAGTGGCTGCGGCGGCCGCGGCGGCCATGGGACACCGACTGTGGCTCGGACGCACGGTCAGATCAAGGCGTCGTCCCGCCGCGGGGGCTGCAGGCCTGGATCCAGGGGTATTCGCCGTCTCGATGGCAGCGAGCGCGGGAGCGGTCGCGCGCTCCCCGTCACTCCAGCCCGAGCGCACGCATCCGGCGCCAGAGCGTGCTGCGGCTCATCCCGAGCGCCCTCGCGGTCTCGATGCGGTTCCAGGCGTGCGCCTCGAGCGCTCGCACCACCGCCTCCCGCTCGGCGGGCGGGCCGTGCCGGGTCGTCCCCGGCGAACCGCGGGGGCGGGTGCCCGGTGGCGCCACGCCCGAGGCGGTCAGGGACGCCCGGTCCGGGTGGAGGATCGATCCACCGTCGAGGACCTCGGGAGGGAGGTCCTCGGGCTGGAGCGTCTGGCCCCGAGCGACGGTCGCGGCGAACTCGAGCGCGTTCTCGAGCTCGCGGACGTTCCCGGGCCACTCGTACGAGAGGAGGACGCGAACGGCCTCCGGGGAGAGCTGCAGCGCCCGTCCCGTGCGTGCGGAGGCGCGCGACAGGAGCAGCCGCGCGATGGGCTCGATGTCCTCGCGGCGAGCCCGGAGCGGCGGAACCTCGATCGGGAACACGCGGAGCCGGTAGTAGAGGTCCTCGCGGAAGGTCCCCTCCGCGACGGCGCGGCGCAGGTTCCTGTTGGTCGCCGCGATGATCCGGGCGGTCGTGAGACGGGACTCGCTGTCCCCGACGCGCTCGTACGTGTGCTCCTGGAGGACGCGGAGCAGCTTCACTTGCAGGTGCATCGGGACGTCGCCCACCTCGTCCAGGAAGAGGGTCCCGTCGTTCGCCGCCTCGAAGCGGCCGACGCGATCCCGGACCGCGCCGGTGAACGCGCCGCGCACGTGCCCGAACAGCTCGCTCTCGAGCAGATCGCCCGGGAGCGCCGCAGCGTTCACGGCGACGAACGGACCCGCCTTCCGCGGCGAGTGGGCGTGGATGATGCGGGCGGTGACCTCCTTGCCGGTGCCGCTCTCGCCCGTGATGAGGACGGTCGCCTCGCTGTGCTGGAGCGTGTCGATGAGCCGGAAGACGCGCGACATCGCCTGGGACCGGGCGATGAGCCCGAAGCCGCCGATGGGGCCGCTCGCCTCCTCGGTGGCCTCGTCCGCAGGGCGGAGGACCACGAGGTAGCGGGCCTCCGGATCGCAGACGCCGTAGCGATCCCGCTGGAGCGGCGCGGCCGAGACGGACATGAGGCGTGCGTCCGTGCCGTCCGAGTGGAGCACCGCGCGCCAGCCCTCGCGCTTCTCGCCGGCGAGCAGGGCATGCCGGAGCGGGCCCTCCGGGCCGAACATCTCGGCGCCGAGGACCGCCTCGACGGGGCTCCCGCGGAGCCGCGCCGCGGCGCCCGGGCCGAGGAGGGCGTCGAAGAGGTCCGAGGCGTAACGGACGCGGAAGGCCCCGTCGAGCGCGAGGCAGGCGCGCCCGAGCGAGCCGAACGCGGCGTTCACCGCCGAGAAGACGCGCTCCTGCTCGGGCCCGGACGGCGGGCACGACGGCGCGAGGGTCGATGTCTCGGCTCCCATGTTTCACCTCCTGACACGCGGTGAGACCCCGTGAAACGTGAAACGGTGCGACGTCGCAGCGACGCGGGGGCAAGTGCCCGGATTCCGGTGCTTCGGCCCGGCGGCACGGCGGACGCAAGCGGGGCCGAGCGAGAAACGAGCCGTCGCACGAATGCCGCGGCGGAAACGCGAGGACGAGATGGCAGAACGGCTGAGATTGCACCTCCACCGGCCCTGGATCATCGGGGCGGCGGTCGCGCTCGTGAGCGCCGCAGGCGTCGCCATGGCGCTGGCGTTCAAGGCTCCCGAGGAGCCCGCGAGACACGCGGCCGGCTACGCGAAGCGCGTCCGGCCGCACTTCGACCATGCGGCGGTCATCACCGAGAAGTTCGAGACCCCGCAGGCCGTGACGCGCGCCTGCCTCGGCTGCCACCCGGACGCGCGGAAGGTGATGAAGACCTCCCACTGGCTCTGGCTCGGCGACGAGGTCCAGATCCCGGGACGCACCGGGACGACGCGCATCGGCAAGCGGAACGTCCTCAACAACTTCTGCATCGCGACCCGCGGCAACGAGCGGTCGTGCATGAAGTGCCACGCCGGCTACGGCTGGGCGGACGACTCCTTCGACTTCTCGAAGGAGGAGAACGTCGACTGCCTCGTGTGCCACGAGCACACGAACGCGTACGTGAAGGGGACGTACGGGCTGCCGCAGCCCGGCACGGACCTGCTCGCGGCGGCGCGGTCCGTCGGGACTCCGCAGCGCGAGAACTGCCTCGGCTGCCATGCCTTCGGCGGCGGCGGCCAGGCGGTGAAGCACGGCGACCTCGACTCGTCGCTCGCGCACCCGTTCGAGGAAGAGGACGTCCACATCGGGCGCCACGGCTTCCTCTGCGTCGACTGCCACACCGCGCCGGACCACGCGATCCGCGGCCGCGCCTTCTCCGTGAGCGTCGAGGACTCGCACGGGGTCGCCTGCGCCGACTGCCACACGAAGCCCGAGCACCAGGACGCGCGGATCAACGCGCACCTCGCGACGCTCGCGTGCCAGACGTGCCACATCCCGACCTTCGCCGGGAAGCTGCCCACCAAGGCGTTCTGGGACTGGAGCAAGGCCGGCGACGCCACGCGCAAGGACGACGCGCACCACTACCTCAAGATCAAGGGCGAGTTCGTCTACGAGCAGGACGCCGTGCCCGAGTACCGGTGGTTCAACGGCACCGTCGGTCGATACCTGCTCGGCGACCGGATCGAGGATCCCGAGAAGCCGACGGTGCTGAACCCGCCGCGCGGGGGGATCGACGACAAGACCGCCCGCATCTGGCCGTTCAAGGTGCACCGCGGGAAGCAGCCGTACGACGCGGGGAACATGTACCTGTTTCCCCCCGTCACCGGCGGCAAGGATGGCTACTGGACGAACTTCGACTGGAACCAGGCGTTCACGCTCGGAGCGAAGGCATCGGGCATCGCCTACAGCGGCCGGGTCGGCTTCGCCCGGACGGACATGTACTGGCCGCTCTCTCACATGGTCGCCCCGAAGGAGAAGGCGCTGACGTGCTTCGACTGCCACGGCGAGCCGTCGCGGATGGACTGGAAGGCGCTCGGATACGCCGGCGACCCCATCAAGACCGGAGGCCGTCGATGAACCGCGCCATCTCGCTCCCGCTCCTCGCCCTCGCGGTCGCGTTCGCGCCCGCGGCCCGGGCGCAGCAGGCGGTGAACCCCATCCACCCGGTGTTCGTGCCGCGGGACGCCTCCGGCCGCGCGGTCCGCGACGGCAAGGAGCTCTCGACGGACAAGACCTGCGGCGCGTGCCACGACACCGCGTACATCGCGGGCCACAGCGGCCACGCGGCGCCGAAGGTCACGGCGACCTGCGTCCAGTGCCACGTCGACGGCGGGCGGCTCGAGATCCGGCCGGAGCAGCTCGAGGCCGACGGGCGGCTCCGCCGCGAGGCGATCCGGATCGGGGCGCCGCGGGCCGCGAACTGCGCCGCGTGTCACGGCCTCGTCTCGGACGGCGGGGCCCCGGTCGCGGTGCCCGCGGACTTCGAGGCCGCTCCGAAGAGCGACTCGGGGCGGACCTGGTCGCTCACCCAGGGCGAGGGCGCCATCGTCTCGCCCCAGCGCATGGCGGACTCCTTCCTGAACCTCGAGGCGAAGGCGACGCTCGCGGCGCCCTGGGACGTCCACGCGGCGAAGCTCGTCGACTGCGTCGCCTGCCACTACGCGAGCAACAACCCGGTCCGGACCGACGCGAAGCACGGCACGCTCCGGTACCTCTCCATGGATCCGCGGCGCCAGAGCACCGCGGAGTTCCTCGTCCGCCCCGACCACCGGCTCGCCGAGCAGGGCTGCCGCGGGTGCCACGATCCCATGAAGGCGCACGCGTTCCTGCCCTACCGGCAGCGGCACCTCACGGTGCTCGCGTGCCAGGGCTGCCACGCCGCCGGAGGAATGGGGCCCGCCGCCGAGATGGTGGACGCGACCGTCGTGACGCGCGCGGGCACGCCGGCGGTCCGGTACCGCAACGTCGAGCGCCGCCCCGGCGAGCCGCTCAACACCGCGACGATCCGCCCGTTCCGCCCGCTGCTCGTGGAGCGGGTGGAGGGCGACGGCGCGCGCCGCCTCGCCCCCGTGAACCCGGTGAGCCGCTGGCGCTGGGTCTCCGGCGCCGACCACGCGGAGGTGCCCTTCGAGCGCGTGGTCCAGGTGTACCTCGACGGCGCTGCGTACGCGCCGGCGGTCGTGGAGGCCTTCGACCTGAACCGCGACGGCCGGCTCGACGAGAACGAGCTGCGGCTCGACTCCAAGGCGAAGACGGACCTCATCGCGAACCGGCTCCGGGCGCTGGGCGTCGTGGAGCCGACCATCGAGGGCACCCTCGACGCGTACCCGCTCGCGCACGGCATCTCGACGCGCGATCGCGCGCTCCGCGACTGCGAGGCGTGCCACGCGAAGGACTCGCGGGTCTCGGACGCGTACCCGATCGCCGCCTACCTGCCCGGCGGGACGCCACCGCGGCCGCGGGAGAACCCGCGCGTCCGCCTCGCGGGCGTGCTCGCGACGGCGCCGGACGGCGGAGTCGTCCTGCAGTCCGGCGACGAGACCGCACGGGCAGGGCTCCACGTCCTCGGGCACTCGCGGCAGGGCCTCACGAACACGCTCGGGTTCGCGCTCTTCCTCGCGGTCTTCGCGGGCGTGACGCTCCACGGCCTCGCGCGCGTCCTCCTGCGCCGTCGTCGCGCGCACCTCGCGGGCGCGCACGCGTCCGGTGACCAGCAGTACGTGTTCGGCCGGTACGAGCGGCTCTGGCACTGGACCATGGCGCTGTCCGGCGTCGTCCTCATCGCGACGGGCCTGGCGGTGCACGGCGGCAGCAGCTTCCGCCCGCTCGACCTCACGACCGCGGTCGCCGTCCACAACGCGTTCGCGCTGATCCTGATGCTGAACGGGTTCCTGGCGCTCTTCTACCACCTCGCCACGAGCGCCATCCGCAACTTCATCCCGCACCCGCGCGGCTTCCTCGAGCGCGTCCTCGATCACATGAGCTACCAGGCGCGCGGCATCTTCTACGGTGAGTCGCACCCGCCGAACGCGCCGGGCCACAAGCTCAACCCGCTCCAGCAGATCACGTACCTCGCGCTCCTCAACGTCCTCTTCCCGCTGCAGTTCGTGACGGGCGCGCTGATCTGGGCCGTCGGCCGCTGGCCCGACGTGGCGGCCGCGCTGCACGGCCTCCAGGTCGTCGCGCCGCTGCACAACGCGGGCGCGTGGCTGTTCCTCTCCTTCTTCGTCCTGCACGTCTACCTCGTCACCACCGGCCGGACGCCCGGCGATCACCTCCGGTCGATGGTCACCGGCTACCAGCACCTCGAGCCCGAAGGGCCCACGCCGTGACGGAGCAACCGATGTCCACCTCGAGAGAACCTCGTCCGTACCTGAACCCCTACGTCGCCGGGACGCTGCTCGGCGTGGTGCTCTTCGCGAGCTTCTACGTGACCGGCGGCGGGATCGGCGCGTCCGCCGGGATGAGCCGGATCCAGACCGGCGTGCTCGACTGGTTCGCGCCCGCCCACGTCGACCGCGTGGCGTACTTCGCGGAGATGGCGGGCGGCACGCGCAGCGCGTGGAACCACTACGCCATCTTCATGATCGTCGGGACCGTGCTCGGCGGATTCGCCTCCGGGCTCTTCAACCGGCGCGTGAAGCTCGAGCTGCGCAAGGGCCCGCGCGTCACGACCGCGACGCGCGTCGTGACCGCGCTCGCCGGCGGCGTGCTGATGGGGTACGGCGCGCGCCTCGCGCGCGGCTGCACGTCCGGGCAGGCCCTCTCCGGCGGCGCGGTGCTCTCGGTCGGGAGCTGGGCGTTCGCGCTCGCCGTCTTCGCGGGCGCCTACGCGCTCGCGTGGTTCTTCCGCCGGCTCTGGACCTGATCGCGGATCCGAGGAGACACACATGGCACCCTTTCACCTCACCGCAGGTACGCTCGGATACGCGCTGACGTTCGGCGCCATCGGGTTCGGCTTCGGCGCCGTTCTCGAGATGGGCGGCTTCGGCGACACCCGGAAGCTCGCGGCCCAGTTCTACCTGCGCGACATGACCGTGCTGAAGGTCATGTTCACGGGGATCATCGTCGCCGCGGTGCTCATCGCGGGCGCCTCGACGCTCGGCCTGCTCGACATGAGCCGGGTGTGGGTCAACCCCACCTACCTCTGGCCCGGGATCGTGGGCGGGCTCGTGATGGGGGTCGGCTTCATCATCGGCGGCTTCTGCCCCGGGACGTCCGTCGTCGCGGCCTCGACGCTCAAGATCGACGGGATGGTCTTCCTCCTCGGCGCGCTCTTCGGCGTCTACCTCTTCGGCGAGACGGTCTCGAGCTTCGAGCCGTTCTTCCTCTCGTCGTACATGGGGCGGTTCACGCTCGACCAGTGGCTGGGCGTTCCGATGAACGTCGCGGTGCTCCTCGTCGTGGCGGCCGCGCTGCTCCTGTTCTGGGGCGCGGAGCTCCTCGAGCGGCACTTCGGGCGCGGCGAGCCGTGGTCGGCCATCGCGGCGAGGCCGCGGAGCGCGGGCAAGCTCGCCGGCGCCGCCGTCCTCGTCGCGGCGAGCCTCGTGCTCGTCGTCCGCGGCCAGCCCACCCCCTCGCAGCGCTGGGCCTGGACGCCGGCGGACGTGAAGCGCTCCGTGGACGACCGGAGCATGTTCGTGCACCCGGCGGAGGTCGTCGCGCTCCGGAAGGACATCAACGTCGCCACGGTCGTCCTCGACCTCCGCGACGAGCACGACTTCAACCTGTTCCACGTCGGCGGCGCGCGGCGCGTCGACCCCGAGGCGCTCCTCCGTCCGGAGCAGTACCAGCGCCTCCTGGATCAGCCGGCGAGCACCGTCACCTTCCTCGTCGGAAACGGCGAGGCCGCCGCGCTCGACGCCTGGAAGGCCCTCAAGGCCGTCGGCGTGGCGAACCTCTACGTCGTCGAGGGCGGGGTGAACCACTGGCTCGAGCTCTATCCGGTCCCGGATTGCGTGGCGGAGCGCACCGCGCCCGCCGCCGGCGACGCGCTCGCGTACCGGTTCGCGTACGCGACGGGCGACACCGAGCCCTCCGCCTGGCCCGAGCTCGAGAGCTCGCGGGGCTTCCGCCGGGCGTGCGACGCGGGCGTCTCGCGCGGCGAGGATGGGCACCACTCCGGCGAGAGCGCCTGGCCGGTCTACGCGTTCACGAAGCACGTGAAGCTCCAGACGAAGGCAGCCGTGAAGGGCGGGTGCGGGTAGCGATGGACGTGGAGAGCCAGGACGGGGTGTTCGTGGTGCGCTACGCCGAGGCGGCGGAGCTCGCGCCCGAGCGCCAGACCGACCTCGTCGCGGCGCTGCGGGAGGCCTCCCGCGGCGACCGCGTCGCGGTCGTGTTCGTCGTCCCGGCCGCGGTCAAGCTCGTCGGCCACGACGTCCCGCAGCACTGGATCCGCGTCACGGGCGACCGGGCGCTCGGGATCGCCGCGATCGCGGTCGTGACGCCGAACCCGGCGGTGTCCGTGGCGACCCGCGCGCTCGGCACGGCGAGCATCCTCAGGGATGGCCGGACGGCGGTGAAGCCGTTCGCCGACGAGCGGGAGGCGCTCGCGTGGGCGCGGGCCGAGCTGGCGCGCGCGAGAGGCCAGATGGACCTGGAGCGGCCGCCGCGGTAACACCGTGGTCTCCGTCGCGGGAGGAGCTCATGGCCGAGGCGCGCACCCCTGAAGACGCTGCCGCATTCCTCCGCTCCCTGGACAAGGAGGACCTGGTCCGGATCGTGATGGACGACGCCAAGAACTGGCTCGCCCACGACGGGCTCTGGTTCCAGGCGGTCGAGGCGGCGCACGGGATGGAGGCGGCCATCGCCGCCGACGCCGCCGCGTGGGAACGCTTCACGGTCCTCGAGGCGACGCGCATCATGGAGCGGCTCGGGATGAGGCCCGGAGGCGGCATCCCCGCGTTGCTCGAGGCGCTCGAGCACCGGCTCTACGCGCGCCTCAACACCCAGGAGCCCGCCGAGGTGAGCGCCACGCGGGCCGTCTTCGCGATGCGCGACTGCCGCGTTCAGTCGGCCCGCAGGCGGAAGGGGCTCCCGGACTTTCCGTGCAAGCGCGTCGGCCTCGTGGAGTACGCGCGGTTCGCCAGCACGATCGATCCGCGCATCCGGACGCGGTGCATCGTGTGCCCTCCGGATGATCACCCCGCCGACCGGTGGTGCGCCTGGGAGTTCACTATCGCGGACGAGGAGGAGGCGCCGTGACCTCCCGTACGAGCGACTTCGATGCGCGCGCGAAGGCTCCCTGCCCGGCTGGAGCGGAGCGGGTTCCGTGACGTGCGCTTCGAGACCGTCTTCGAGGTGAAGAAGGACACCGCCGCCGGCCCCCGGGTCTTTCCCGTGTTCCTCGCCCTGGCGGAGCGGGCGTGATGCGTGCGACAATCTGACGCACCCGATGGTGTGCATCCTGTCGCGCCCCATCGGGGAGGATGACCCGTCTTCTTCGATGGATCCGCGGGCATCCGCCCGCCGGAGGGGAGCCATGCGCACTCGTGGGCTGACGATCATCTCGTTCGCTGCAACTCTCGCGGTCGGTTGCTCGAGCGGAGCGGGCTCCAAGTCGCCGACCGAGACGAGCTCCTGCTCCACGGTGGTCGCGAGCGCGGGAGGAAACCAGAACGTCGCGAAGAACACGCTCGTGCAAGTGGACGCGCTGCAGAGCACGGCGACCAACTCCGCGCCGCTCCAGTTCGCCTGGCAGCTCTCGGCGAAACCCGCGGGGAGCCACGCCGCGCTCGTCACGGCGACCGGTCCCGTCACGTCCTTCCTCGCGGATGTCGAGGGGACGTACGTGGTGAAGGTGCTCGTGACGGGGACCTGCACGGCGCAGGCGTCGGCGCAGATCTTCGCGGTGAACACGGCGCCGGCGGCCTTTGCGTCCGCGCAGCCCTCCGGGACCGTCGCGATCCGTTCTCCCGTCGCGCTGGACGGCACGTCCAGCCGGGACCCCGACGGCGACCCGATCGCCTACTCATGGAGCCTGTCGAGACCGGCCGGCAGCGCGGCGGTGCTCGACGACGCCGCCGCTCCGGCGCCGCGCTTCACCCCCGACGTCCCGGGGCACTACGACGCCCGGCTCGTCGTCTCGGATGCGAGCGCGACGAGCGTGCCGGCCCACGTGGCCGTCGACGCCGTCGACCTCCCTCCGGTCGCGAGGCTTGCGTCGGCCGCGCTCGCCGCCAACACCGGAGACGTGATCGCGCTCGACGCGACCCAGAGCTCCGATCCCGACCACGACGTGGTCGCGTTCGGCTGGGAGATCCTCACGAAGCCCGACGGGAGCAGCGCTGCGCTCGCCGACGCGACGAGCGCGGTCGCACACCTCACGCCCGACGCCGAGGGGGTCTACACGGTCCAGGTGACCGTGGCGGATGGCGCGGCGAGCGCGACCGCCACCGCGACGGTCACGGTGTACCGCCGCATCGAGCTGCTCGCCTTCACCCCGGTCGATGCGGAGTACAGCCGGTCGCTCGACCGGATCGTGATGGTCTCCGCCTCTCCGAACGCGCTGCACGTCCACGACGCCGCCGGCGCGGCGGACGCGTCCGTCGCGTTGCCGCTCGCGCCGACGTGCGTGAGCGTCAGTCCGGATGGCAAGTTCGCCGTGGTCGGGCACTCCGCGTTCATCTCGTACGTGGACCTCGAGGCGCGCACTGTGATCAAGACCTGGCCGATCAGCGCGGACGCGGACGACGTGATCCTGAGCGATCCGATGACCGTCGCCGGAAGCCGCGTCACCAGGTTCGCGTACGTCTACCCGCTGCACGATCAGTGGTCGAACCTCCACGTGGTGGATCTGGGGACCGGGACCGAGACGCTCGGGACGGGCTCGGTCTATGCGGGCGGCCGCTTCAAGCTGCAGCCCGGGACGAACCACGTGTTCCTCGTGGAGCTCGGGTTGTCGCCGCAGCAGCTGTACCGGCATGACATCAACGCGACGACCGGCGCGATCTCCTACGCCGCCCAGTCGCCCTACTGGGGCGTCTACTCCATGGGAAGCGACTTCTGGATCTCGGACGACGGCGCGCAGATCCTGTTCTCCTCGGGCAATCGGTTCCGGACGAGCGACATGACGTACGCCGGGAGCCTCGGGATCCGGGTACGGGCGGCCTTCGCGCCGGCGTCGCCATCGGCCGCCGCGGGTGACTGGATCGTCCAGCCGGCGGGCGACCCCTACGCGTACCCGCCGGATAACACCTCGGACCAGTCCTTCCAGATCTTCGACTCGACCTACTTCGGGCAGCTGGAGCAGTTGGCTTATCCGAAGTACGCCCGCGCGGGAGTCGCGTATCCGGTCCACGGACAGTACGTGTTCTTCGACGCCGCCGGCACGAAGCGGCTGTCGGTCGTCAAGGTGGACTCCTCCGCCTCGCTCCTGAACAGCTTCGGCGTCGTCGTCTACTGAGGTGCGCCGTACCCCGGCGCGCCGCGGTCCGCCGCGGCGCACCGGGCGCGCTCCGGGTCAGCGGACCTCTCCGCCTCGCATCACCGCGGGAGCCCCACGCTGAACCCCCAGGTCAGGCCGACCCTGACCTCGGTCGTGCTCACACTGCCCGTCCGGGCGAGCCGCACGGCGGCGTCGAGCGAGAGCGCGTCCGACGGGCGCCAGATCGTCCCGACGAGCCCCGAGAGCGTCGACGGCAGATCGCGCTCGCCCTCCACGAGGATCTCGGCGACCGGCCGGACGGCCCACGCGTCGTGCCCCTCGAGGATCACGCCGCCGAACGCGCCGGGCGTGTGGGCCCGCGTCCACGCCGCGGCGCCGTTCACGTGGACGGTCAGATTGCGCCAGCGCTGCGAGACGATGAGCGCGCACTCCGCGCCGACCCCGGCCTCGCCGTTGATGGTGGGGAGCAAGGCGCCGAATTCCACCGCGACGCTGACGCCGCTCCTCTCCTGCAGGCTCCCCTCGCGCAGGACGCGCTTCAGCGAGAAGGCCGTGTCCTCGACCCGCAGCTGCGGCTCGCGGAGGTCGCCTCCGAGCGCGATGAAGTGCCGCCCCTCGAGCACCGCCTCCCACTGATCGGCGAAGCCCCAGTTCAGGACCAGGCTCGGCGCGACGAGCGCGCGGTCCGGACCCTGCACCAGGTAGCCGAGCGGCCCGAGCTCGAGCTCGACCTCGCCCCTCGCAGCGACGGCGGCGTCGGTCGAGTCGAACGGCCTGTAGGCGCTCGCGGCGAGCGGCCACGCCGCCATCACGGCGAGGACCGGACCGCGGCAGGCGAGGCGCGCGAGGAGCGATCGGTCTCCCGCGGACCGCTCGCTCACGCCAGCGCGCCGCCGAAGAGGGCCGGCGCGAACGCCCGGAGCAGGCCCAGGACGCCGCCGCCCGCGACCACCACCACGACGTTGAGCCGCCACTTCCAGAGCGTGAGCGCCGCGAACGCCGCGAGGCCGAGGACGACCGTGATCCAGTCGATCGAGCCGCCCGGCATGAAGGCGACCTTCGCGAGCGGGATCGAGATGGAGAAGATCAGGCCCACGACGCCCGAGGTGACCCCCTTCAGGAAGTCCTTCAGCCCGGGCCTCGACGTGAGCCAGTCCATGTATCGAGCCGCGGGGAGGACGAACAGGAACGACGGGAGGAAGAGCCAGAAGGTCGACAGCGTGGCCCCGAGCCACGGCGCGTGCGCGCCGTTCCCGGCGAGGAACCCGACGAAGATGCCGATGGAGATGAGAGGGCCCGGCGTGGTCTCGCCGAGCGCCAGCGCGTCGATCATCTGACGGTCGCTGATCCACCCGTAGGTCGTGACCGCCCCCGCGCGGATGTACGGCAGGACCGCGTACGCCCCGCCGAACGAGAAGAGCCCCACCTTGAGGAAGAACCACGAGATGTCGACGAGCCGTCGCGCGATCGGCTCGGCGGCGTCGGCGCGCCCGGCGAGGAGGAGCGAGGCGGCCGCCACGGCGACGCGAGGCCCCGGCTTCCGGTGGCGCCACGCGACGAACGAGAGCCCGCACCCCACGAGCACGACCACGAAGGGCAGCCGCCCGAGGTAGAACGCGACGAACGCGGCGATCGCGAGCACGACGGGGAAGATGCCCTTCAGCGCGGCGCGAGAGATCCGGACGAGCGCGGCGAGGAGCAGGGCGAGCCCGACCGGACGGAAGCCCCAAAGGACCCCCAGGACCTGGGGCGTCTTCCCGTAGTGGACGTAGATCCAGGCGAGCGCGGTCAGCGTGACGTAGCCGGGCAGGATGAAGAGCACGCCGGCGAGGATCGCCGCGCGGTAGCCCGCCTTCCTGTAGCCGATGTAGATCGCGAGCTGCAGAGCCTCCGGCCCGGGCAGGAGGTGGCAGAAGTTGAGCGCGCGGACGAACTCGTCCTCCGTGATCCACTTCCGGCGCTCGACCACCTCCAGGTGCATGAGGCCGATCTGGCCGATGGGGCCGCCGAACGCGAGCCAGCCGAGCTTCAGGAAGTACCAGAAGATCTCGGGCATCGAGACCTCCCGGGCTCCGGGGCACCGCGCTTCCGCCGTCGTCGGGGGCCCGTGATCCACGGTCGCCTCCACGGCGAGGTCAGTGCTTCGCCGGGCCGGAGTGCACCGCGTACAGGTCGTCGAACAGCGCCGCGCCGCGCGCGAGGCGCCCCTCGTCGTCGGCGTGCGCCGCCGCGATGCCGGCGACGAGCTGGCCGATGCCCGCCGCCTCCTCGCGCCCGTACTTCGCGTCCTTCACGTCGATGTCGTGGACGATCTCCGCGATCGCCCGGAGGGCGGGATCGCCGAGCCCGAAGCGCTGGACGAGCACCTCGAACGTGCAGAGGTCGCCCTCGTGCGTGAACTCCGCCTCGAACATGTCGAAGCGCAGCTCGCCGCGTTCCGGCCTGTATCCCTTCGCCGGCACGAACTTGAAGCGCGCCGCGGGGTCGATGAACTTCCGGATGAGCCAGGCGCTCGCCATCCGGTCCACCTTGATGCCGGTCCGCGTGACCCAGGTGCGCCCCCGGTGCTCCGCGACGTCCAGCGACGCCTTCGACGACTGCTCGGTTCCCTCGACGGTCCTCATGCGCGCCTCCATCCCGGACAGGAGCCCCTCGACGATCTCGCGCCCGGGCGCTCCGAAGAAGTCGATCGCGGCGAGCTCGATCGTGCGCTGCCGCAGCCGCGCGACCTGCCCCGCCAGCTCCGCGCGGTGACCGGGAGGGACGGGGCCGCGCCGCGGAAACCCCGCCTGGACTCCACGTGCCTGCTCGGCGAGCTCGCGGTAGTCCGCCTCCCGCGCCGCCTGGAAGAGCCCGGTGAGCTGCGCGTCCGAGAGGCCCTCGATGAACCGCGCCTCGACGATCGACGCGTCCCCGCCACCCTTCACGATCTCGCGGAGGACCCACTGGAAGTCCTCCTGCGTCTCGTCGTTCCGCGGGAGTGCGTACACCGAGTTCTTGATCGCGACGGCGCCGATGCGCGCCAGGTGGCGGCCGATCTTGACGCGCAGGTAGGCGGGCGTCGGGGGAATCTGGTGGATCAGCAACATCCAGCGCGGCTCGGAGAGGGCCGACGGGGCTTCGCGTCTCGGCTTGATCGCGGTCAACTGTGTCCGGGATGTAACAACTGAATCAACGCGCATCAACCCCCACCCCGACGGGACGCGCGGCGGCGGACGTGCCCTCGCGCGAGGGCAGCGTCGCCGGGCGGCAGCGCGTGCGCGCGCCGTTCAGTGCCCGTGCCGGTGGTGCAGGTCGGGCGCGTGCGGGTGATCGTGGAAGAGCTGCGCGTGCCGGTGCGGGTGCGAGTGGGGCTCGACCACCGGCTCCGCGTGGGCGTGAGCGTGATGCTCGTCGTGGACGTGCGCGTGCTCGTGCTCCTCGGCGTCGTGCGTGTGCGCGTGCGCGTGGCGCGTCCGGACGATGAGCGCGATCCCGAGCGCCATCAGCGCGCCGGCCGCGAGATGAGCGGGCGAGAGGCGGTCGTGGAGCAGCGGGATCGCGAGCAGCGCGCCGATGAACGGCGCGGTCGCGAAGTACGCCGCCTGCCTCGCCGCGCCGAGCGCGCGGACGGCGAGCAGGTGCAGCACGATGCTCAGGCCGTAGCCGAGCGCGCCGGTGAGCAGGGCGGCCGCGACGTGCGCGGCCGGAGGAAGCCGCTCCCCGAGCGCGAGCCCGAGCGCCACGTCGAACGCGCCCGCCGCGAGCGTCTTCGCGCGGGCGACGGCGACGGGGTCCCGGATCGAGAGGCGCTGGCTCAGGTTGTTGTCGACCGCCCACGCGGCGCACGCGCCGGCGATCGACGCCGCGCCGGCCGGGCTCGCCTGGAGCGCACCTGGCGCCCACGTCAGCGCGGCGGCGCCGAGGATCACCACGGCGGCGCCGAGCACCTCGCGCCGCGCCAGGTGCTCGCCGAGCATGACCACCGCGAGCGCGATGGTGAACGGCGCCTCCAGGTTCAGGAGCAGCGCGGCGGACGCGCCCGACAGCCGCGCGAGCCCCACGACGAGGAGGATCGGGCCGACCACCCCGCCCGCGACGACGACCAGCGCGAGGACGGGCAGGTCGGAGCGCTGGATGGGCGCCTCCGCGCCGCTGCGCCGGAGGGGCGCGGCAGCGAGCAGCCCGGCCGCCGCGCCGAGGTAGAGGAGGCCCGCGAGGGTGAGCGGACCCGTCCCCGGGACGAGCAGCTTCGCGAACGGCGTGCTGGCGCCGAAGAGGGCGGCGGCGGCGAGCCCGGTCATCGGACCGCGGGTCGGGGTGGAGCGGTCGGGCCGGCTCACGGGTGAAGCTTACGGCAGGCGGGGCGCCGTTGCTGGCGGGAAGGACGTGCCGTTGCGGCTCGAGCGTGACGAGTTCGACGGTGACCTGCCTACTGGGCCTCCGCGATCTTCCTGGCGGCTTCCCCGCCGGCCTCCAGGGCGGCGCCCTTCTCGCGCGCGCCCATCGGCTTCACCTCCACCACCACCTTGCGGATCGTGCCGGTGAACTTCGTGTCCTTCGGCTGGTAGTCCTCGACGACCGGCGTGCCCTCGTCCATGCCGACGTCGGCGGCGTCGTCGATGGAGAACACCATCGGCTGGGTGCGCTCGAGCCGCCCCTCGCCGACCTTCTTGCCGTTCACTTGGAGGGACACGAGGCCGCCCTTCGCGAGGCCGCCGCCGTCGTAGGCGAACTCCATCCGCACCGTCGCCCTGCCGGGCGCGACCGGCTGCTTCGCCGCGATGGTGGTCCGCTGCAGGCCGAGGAAGTTGTAGGTGTAGGCTGGCCTGCCGTTCTTCATGTGCAGGCTCCAGCCGCCGAACCGGCCGCCCTGCGCGAGGATGACGCCGCTGGCGCCGCCGGCCGGGATCTCCAGATCGGCCGTGATGGACACGGACCGGTTCTTCACGTTGAGGAAGGCGTTCTCGGAGAGTCCCGTCATCCCGGCGTGCAGCGTGAGCGACGTGCGATCGCCCATCAGGTCCGGCCGGCCGGCGAGCTTGGGGTTGAGTCGCTCGATGCCGCGGTCGTCGATGGGGAGGACCTTGTACTTGACCGCCTCCTTCAAGAAGAGCTCCTGCAGCTCCTTCAGTTTGGCCGGGTTCTGCGCGGCGAGGTCGCGGGCCAGGCTGAAGTCGGTGCGCGTGTCGTAGAGCTCCCATCTGTCGTCGAGGAGCGCGGCGCGGGGGTTCGGGTCCCACGGCGCCCTGTGAATGGTCCCGGCGAACCAGCCGTCCGCGTAGATCCCCCGGTTGCCGAACATCTCGAAGTACTGGACCCTGCGACGGCTCTCCGCCTTCGCGTCGTCGAAGGTGTAGATCATGCTGACGCCTTCGATGGGCGTCTGGACCGTGCCGTTGACGCTCCTCGGCTCGGGGAGGCCCGCCGCCTCGAGGATGGTCGGCGCCACGTCGATGACGTGGTGGAACTGCGATCGGACCTCGCCCTTCGCCTTGATCCGCCTGGGCCAGTGGACGACCATGCCGTTGCGCGTGCCGCCGAAGTTCGAGGCCACCTGCTTGGTCCAGGTGAAGGGCGTGTCGCCGGCGATCGCCCAGCCCGCCGCCATGTGCGGGTAGGACATCGGCCCGCCGAGCTCGTCGTAGTGCTTCAGGATGTCCTGGACCGACTCCTCCACGGCGTTGAAGTAGGTCATCTCGTTGAAGAGGCCGTTCATGCCGCCTTCGGCGCTCGTTCCGTTGTCGCCCACGATGTAGAAGACGAGCGTGTTGTCGTACTGGCCGGTGCCCTCGAGCGCCTCGACGAGCCGGCCGATCTCCGTGTCGGCGTACTCGCCGTACGCGGCGAAGATCTCCATCTGGCGGGCGAAGAGCCTCTTCTCGTCCGCGGAGAGCGTCGCCCAGTCCTTGATGGCCTCCGGCTTGGGCGCGAGCTTCGTGCCCGCAGGCACCACGCCGAGCCCGATCTGGCGGGCCAGCACCTCCTCCCGCATCGCGTCCCAGCCCTTGTCGAACTTCCCCTTGTACTTGGCGATCCACTCCTTCGGGACGTGGTGCGGCGCGTGCGTGGCACCCGGCGCGAAGTACATGAAGAAGGGCTTGTCGGGCGTGAGCGCCTTCTGGAACTGGACCCACGCGATGGCCCTGTTCGTCATGTCGTTCATGAAGTGGTACTTCGGGTCCTTCGGGACCTCGACCCGCGTCTGGTTGTGATAGACGAGCGGCGACCACTGGTTCGTCTCGCCGCCCATGAAGCCGTAGAACTCGTCGAAGCCGGAGCGATTCGGCCAGCGCGAGGTCGGGCCGGAGACGCTGATCTCCCACGCCGCCGTCTCGTGGTTCTTTCCGAAGAAGCTGGTGCTGTATCCGTTCAGGCGCAGCATCTCGGCGAGCGGCGCCACGCTGTCCGGACGCTGGCCGGTGTTGCCCGGGAACGCGGTGGCGGTCTCCGCGATCGAGCCCATGTTGTTGGTGTGGTGGTTACGGCCGCTGAGCAGGGCGGTGCGAGTCGGCGAGCAGAGCGCGGTCGTGTGGAACTGGTTGTAGCGGAGCCCCTCGCTGGCGAGCCTGTCCACGGTCGGCATGTGGATCGGTCCGCCGAACGCGCTCGACATGCCGAAGCCCATGTCGTCGAGGAGGATGATCACCACGTTGGGCGCGCCCTCGGGCGCCTTCACCTCGAAGCGCGGCGGCGGCGTGACGTTGCGCGCGTCCAGCTCGGTGATCGGCGGACGGACCGGCTCCGGGATCGGCAGCACGGTGCGGTCGAGCGTTCCGGCCGGCGCTGGTGTCGCCTGCGCGGCAGGCGCCGCCGGCGCGGCCAGCGCGCGAAGCGCGAGGGGAACGGCGAGCATCGCGAGCAGCAGCCCAGTCCCCCACCACGAGCTCGTCCGCCTCATGTCTGTTCCCCCGTCGAGATCCGAAACGCGTGCGAGAATAGGGCTTTTCGGCGCGCGCCAAATTGCGACCAAGGTCCAATTGCTCGAATGGACGCGCCCGTCGAGCCTAGGCCGAAGGCGTCCTATCGCGCCGGTGACGGCGGCCTGCGCCGCATCACCGCCTCCGCGTCGGCGCTCCTGCCCTGGCGCGCGTACACCTCGGCGAGCAGGGCGTAGGCATCGCGGTGCTCCGGGTGCGTCCGCAGGAGCGCCTCCAGCGTCTCCGCGGCGCCGCGGAGGTCCGTCGCGCGCGCCTGGAAGAACGCCAGCGTCCACGCGTAGCGCGGCTCGTCCGGACGCAGCGCTGCTGCCATCCGCGCCAACCGGACGGCCTCGGCTGGGCGCCGCTCGCCGATCAGCACCGCCAGGTTGAAGGCGGCGGGGGCCATCCGCGGGTCGGCAGCGAGCGAGGCGCGGAGCATCTTCTCCGCCTCGTCGCGCTTGCCCACCTCCGCCAGGAGGAGCCCGAGGTCGAAGGAGATGGCGGCACCGGTCGGGTGAAGGGCGTGGGCCTCGCGGAGCAGCTTCTCTGCCTCCTCGAGGCGGCCGCCGGCCGCGAGCAGCATCGCGAGGTTGGCCTTCGCCATGTAGAGCTGATCGTCGATCTCGAGGGCGCGGCGGTACTGCCGCTCGGCGTCCGCCGGACGCCCCAGCGCGGCGTAGAGGTTCCCGAGGTCGTACGGACCGGACGGCAGGTCCGACATGTACCGCTGGCCCTCGACGTACTCGTCGAGCGCCGCCGCCTGAGCCTTGCGCTGGGCCTCGGTGAGGCGCTGGGCCGGAGTGCCGGCGAGGCGGGCCGCGGCTTCGGCGCGCACCGCGCGGACCGGGTCCTGGAGGAGTGGACCGAGGAGGCGCGCGAGCGTCCCCGGATCCTCCACGTGCAACCGCCGGACCGCCGTCACCCGCAGCAGCGGCTCCGGATCGCCGAGCGCCCGCTCCACCGCAGCCCGGGCCCCCGGGCCCGGGTAGCTCGCGAGCAGGTCCACCGCGGTGGCCCGGGCCACGACCGGCCGGAGCTGGTCCTGGCCGAGCTGGATCAGGTCCGCCTCGGCCTCCGGCGCCAGCGCGCGGCCGGCCGCGAGGATCGTCCCGTAGTGCGGCTTCCGCTTCTTGCCGTACCAGCCGTCGTACTTCGCCTGCACCCAGGCGGCCGGCCTGTCCGCGTGGCACCCCGCGGCGCTGCACGCGTTCGGGACGCCGATGGCGGCGGTGAGGTCCGGGCGTGGCACGCGCATGGAGTGGTCGCGCCGGAAGTGCACCACCATGAAGCTCTGGCCGGGCATGTGGCACGAGACGCAGAGCACGCCGGCGCTCGGCTTCCCTCGCCACACCTGCTTGTGGAAATGATGCGAGGCCGCGTCGTAGGTGTCGCGGCGGTGGCAGCGCGTGCAGAGCTCGTTGCCCTCCTTCTGGTGCTTCCCCGAGTGGACGTCGTGGCAGTCGCTGCAGCGCACGCCATTCGCGTACATCTTGCTCTGCGTGAAGGCGTGCCACTCGAAGTCCTCGTCGAGGATCTGGCCGTCCGGGTGGAACACGCCGGGCGCGAGGAGCACCGGCAGGTAGCGGTCGAGGAGCTCTCCGCCCGGCACGCCCTGGTCGGCGAGCTGGGCCCGCCGGGCGTGACACGGCGCGCACAGCCCGACGAGCTCCGGCCCGGCGAGCCTCGCGGTGCGCGTGACGAGCGCGGCGTTCTCCACCTGCGGGCGCCCCATCGCCGGCTGCTCCGCCCAGGCGACGTGGCGCGACCCCGGGCCGTGGCACGCTTCGCAGCCGACCATGATCTCGGACCAGGTGGTCTGGTACTCGTCCTTCTCCGGGTCGTAGCGCTTCCGCACCGCCGTCGAGTGGCAGTCGGAGCACATCGCGTTCCAGCTCTGGCCGGGCCGGGTCCAGTGGAGCCAGTCGCCCGGCGGCGCAGCGGGCCCGGGGTTCACGTAGAACCAGCGCTTCGCCCTCGTGTCCCAGGCCATCGAGAGCGTCTGCAGGCGACCACCGGGGAACGCGATCAGGTACTGCTGCAGCGGCTCGAGGCCGAACGCGTAGGCCACCTCGTAGTCGTGCATCGCTCCGTCGGGACCCTCGGCGTGGACCATGAACCGCTCGCCCTGCCGGAAGAACCGCCAGGTCTTCCCGCGGTGCTGGAAGGTCGCGCCCCCGAAGTCCCCGAGCACCGTGTCGTCGCGGGCCGCCTGCATCGCCCTGGCGTGGTGCGAGCCCTTCCACAGGTCGTAGGGCTTCTGGTGGCAGGCCTTGCAGCGCTCGCTGCCGACGTACCGGGCCTCTGCAGGCGCGGTGGTGCGTGGGCCCCGCGACGCGCGGACCGCGAGGTGGAGCGGGACGGCCAGCACGATCACCGCCGTGGCGGCGACGCCCGCGACGCGCCACCGGCGGAGCGGGTCGGGCTTGCCGGTTCCGCGCGGATCCGAGGTCTGGAGGCCGTTCACCATCTGTGCCTACAGGTACGTCACCTGGCCCGGCTCGAACCGGGTCCGCTCGACGCGGCGGCCGGTGTCCACCTTGACGATGCCCGCCTCGATCACGACCGGGAAGAGGTCGAGCGCGCGCGGCGCCGGCGGCGAGAGCACCTCGCCGCGCAGGTCGAACACCGAGGCATGGCACGGGCACGGGAAGACCCTGTCCTTCTCGCTCCAGGGCACGGTGCAGCCGAGGTGCGTGCACCGGGAGGAGAGGGCGAGGAACCCACCGTCGGCGAGTCGCACGAGGTAGAACTTCCCCGCGGGAAACGGGCGCACGGACGCGGGCGTGAACTCCGCGACGGGGCCGGCGGTGATCACCGCGGCGCCGCGCGCGCCACCTTCCTTGCGCGGCGCGAGGTAGGCCGCGACGACCGCGACGAGCTCCGCGGCGGCCACGATCCCGAGCGCCTTCCAGACGCGGGCGAGGAACGTGCGCCGCCCGGGCGAGGCGGGCGCGTTCGCGGAGGCGGTCGGCGTGGTCACGAGGTCTCCTAGGAGCGCGGCGACCACGGCCAGGCGAGCGCCATGGCCTGGCCGCGGAAGAGCACGCCCGTCACCGTCAGGACGGCGAAGGCTGCGAGGACGAACGTGAACGCGGCCTGGACGGCCTCGAGGCGCGACGCGCCCCGGCGGCGGGCGAGGAGCGCGACGGCGGCGACGGCGGCCGCGGCCGCGAGGACGGGGAGGAGCCCGCCGCGGATCGCCGGGGCGAGCGCGGGGAGCCACGGCGGCGCCCTGCGCAGCGGCTCGTCCACGAGGATCGCGCCGGCCGCGAGCACCGCGCCCGCCACGGCCGCGCCGATCGCGCTCCGCGCGCCCCGCCGCGACTCGAACCACCGGCCGGTCGTCTTCGCGCCGCCGGCGAGGGAGGGCAGGGCGGCGAGCAGCGCCAGGGCCAGGGCCGGCACGATCACCGCCGCGAAGAGCGGGTGGAGGTGGACGAGGAGCTCCTGGACGCCCATGAAGTACCAGGGGGCCTTCGCCGGGTTCGGGCTCATCCCCGGGTTCGCCTCCGCCAGCAGCGGCGCGTCGGCGACCGCCGCGACGAGCAGCACGGTCGCCGTCACGACCAGCGCGGCGACCCCCTCGCGCTGGGTCAACGCCGGAGAGGTGGGCACGAGCGAGCCGCGCGGCGAGGCGGCGTCGCCGGCCCCGTCCGGCAAGACGACGCCGCCCACCTTGCGCACGAGCCAGAAGTGGAAGGCGAGCAGCAGCAGCATCGCGAGGGGCAGGATGGCCACGTGGAGCACGAAGAACCGTGCCAGCGTGGCTGGGCCGATGTCGGGCCCGCCGCGCGCGGCGCGGAGGAGCACACCGCCCGCGAGCGGCACGTACTGGAGCATCCCGGTGCTGATGGTGACGGCCCAGTACGCGAGCTGATCCCACGGCAGGAGGTAGCCGGTGAACGCGCTCGCGACCACGAGCAGCAGGAGCGCCAGCCCGACCAGCCAGTTGCCCCGCCTGGGCGGGAGGTGCCCGCCCCGGTAGAAGACGCGGAGCAGGTGGAGGAACACGACGAGGACGAGCCCGTTCGCCGCCCAGTGGTGCGCGTTGCGGACGAACGCGCCGAAGTGCACCTCGTCCACGAGGGCGGCGACCGTCCCGTACGCCCGCTCCGGCGACGGCTCGTACGAGACGAGCAGGAGCGCGCCGGTCGCGGCGAGGAGCAGGAAGAGCACCAGCGCCGCGCCGCCGAGCCCGAAGGTCCGCGACAGGCGGAGCGAGGCGGCCGGGACGACGCGGGGGTGGAGGTGGAGGACGAGGTTCGAGAAGCCCGAGGGCCTGCGCGCGCTCGACGCTGCTTCCCCGGCTCGCGGATCGAGGCCCCCCATGCGCTCCGTCCTGCGGGCGCGATGCGCCCGCTGCCGCTTTGGTGCAGGAGCATACCGCCCGATGCGCGAGGCGACCATTGCGGCCGAGCGCCCCGCTCCCGCGTAGGCCCAAGGTCCGCTTCCACGCAGGCCGCGCGCGCGGTATCGGGCCGAAAGCTCGCGAGCGCGGATGCCCCGCCGCTCGATCGGAGGCAATCATGGCGACGATTCGCGGTCATTGCGTGGCGGCTCTCCTGTGCACGCTCGCCCTCGGGACCGGCTGCGCGACCGGGTCGAAGGAGGCGGCAGGCCCGCAGCCGAAGTACCAGGACACGCGCACGACGGTGGCGACGGCGACCGTCACGGCGCTGGATCTCGGTACGCGGATGGTGACGATCAGGAGCGCGGACGGCGAGTCGTACACGTTCCGGGCGAGCGACGAGGTGCGCAACCTCGGACAGGTGCGGGTCGGCGATCAGGTCAAGGTCGAGTACACCGAGTCCATCGTGGTGGACGTGAGGAAGTCGGACGGCACCGCGCCGGATGCCGCGGTCGTCACCTCCGTGGATCGCGCGCCGGCCGGCGCGAAGCCGGCGGGGGTCGTGGGCCAGTCCACCACCGTCTCGGCGGCCATCGTCGCGATCGACCGGAGCACGAACCGCGTCACGCTGAAGGGGCCGTCCGGGAACCTGCGGGTCCTCCAGGTGAAGGATCCGAAGAAGCTCGAGGACGTCGCCGTCGGCGACATCGTCTACGTGACGTACACCGAGGCCCTCGCCATCTCGGTCGAAGAGTTGAAGTAGCCAAACGACGACCCCGCGCGAGACGGCGAGCACCGCGCCACCCCCGCGCGGAGGCGCGCCCTGCGGCAGCCTTGCGCACCAGAGCGCGGGAGGCCGCGCAGGTCGTCGTCCGGAGCACCCGCGTCGGTGCGAACGTCCGGGCGACGACCGGCTACCATGACGAAGAGTCGAAGCACGCCGCTCGTCCGGGGGGAGGGGCTCGATTCGCGAACGGGATCCAGCTCGGTCGACCGGCCTCGCGCGCCTTCGCCGGCTCTTCGGCCGCGGCCCTGTCGCGACGTCGCCTCGCGCGACGGTGGAGGCGCGCCGCCGCGACGACGCGTCGGTGCTCCTTCGTCTCGGTGGGACCTGGCGTCTCGCCGATGGGCTGCCGGGCGTCGACGAGGTCGAGCGCGAGGTGGACCGCGCGCGCCCCCCGAGCGTCACGATCGAAGGCAGCGGCCTCGGCGCGTGGGACAGCGCCCTCGTGGTGTTCGTCGACGCCGTCCTCGAAGGCTGTCGCGCACGAGCAATTCCGGTGGACGCGAGCGGCCTCCCGGCCGAGGTCCGCCGGCTCGTCGAGATGGCGCAGGCGAGCGCCGCTCCCGTCGAGCGCACGGTGCGGGCGCCGAGCGGCATCGAGCGCCTCGGCGTGCGGGCCCTGGAGCGGCACGGGCGGCTGGGGGCTGCCGTCGCGTTCATCGGCGAGACTGCGCTCGCGCTCGGAAGGTTCGCGAGCCGGCGCGCGCGCTTCCGCTCCCAGGACCTGTGGCTGCTCGTCCAGCAGTGCGGCGCCGAGGCGCTCCCGATCGTCGCGCTCGTGAACTTCCTCGTGGGGATCATCCTCGCGTTCGTCGGGATCACGCAGCTCCGGTACTTCGGCGCCGAGACCTACGTCGCGGACATCGTCGGGATCGCGGTCGTGCGCGACATGGCCGCGCTCATCACCGGGGTCACGCTTTCAGGGCGGAGCGGCGGTGCGTTCGCGGCCCAGATCGCCACGATGAACGTCACGCAGGAGGTCGACGCGCTGCGCACGTTCGGCATCTCGCCGGTCGAGTTCCTCGTCGTCCCCCGCGTCCTCGCCCTCGCGGCGATGGCGCCGTTCCTGACGCTCTTCGCCGACGCGACCGGCATCCTCGGAGGCGCCGTGGTCGGCACCACGATGCTGCACCAGCCGTTCGAAGGCTACGTGCGGCAGACGGCGCTCGCCGTCGCGGCGGGGGACGTCGTCGGCGGGCTCGTCAAGGGCGCGACCTACGGCCTCCTCATCGCGCTCACCGCCACGTTCCAGGGAATGCAGGCGGAGCGCACCGCCGCCCGCGTCGGGGACGCGGCGACGCAGGCGGTCGTGACCGGCATCGTCTCGATCATCGCGGCGTGCGGGGTGTACCAGTACGTGTTCTTCCTGTTCGGGTGGTGAGCGTGGGGGACGACGTCATCAGCGTGCGCGGGCTCACGATGGGGTTCGGGGACCGCGTGGTCATGCGCGATCTCGACTTCACCGTCCATCGCGGCGAGGTGTTCGTCGTGATGGGCGCGAGCGGCTGCGGGAAGACCACCCTGCTCCGCCACCTCCTCGGGCTGCAGGAGCCCACCGCCGGCGAGGTCCGCTACGACGACGAGAGCTTCACGAGCGCGCCCCGCGACGCGCGCGAGCGGATCCTCCGGCGCGTCGGCGTCCTCTTCCAGGGCAGCGCCCTCTGGACGTCCATGACGCTCGCGGAGAACGTCGCGCTGCCCCTCGAGCAGTTCACGCCGCTCCCCGCGTCGAGCATCCGCGCCGTCGTGCGGCTGAAGCTCTCGCTCGTCGGGTTGGGCGGCTTCGAGGACTACTACCCGTGGGAGCTGTCCGGAGGGATGCAGAAGCGCGCCGGGCTCGCCCGCGCGATCTCGCTCGACCCGGAGATCCTGCTCATCGACGAGCCGTCGGCGAGCCTCGACCCGCCGACGGCGCGGCGGCTCGACGCCCTCATCCTCCAGCTGCGCGACGCGCTCGGGACGACCGCCGTCGTCGTCACCCATGACATCGCGACGATCCTCGGGATCGGGACCCGCGCGCTGTTCCTCGACGGAGAGGCCCAGCGCGTCATCGCCGAAGGCGCGCCGGCGGAGCTGCGCAGCAGCGGACCGGCATCGGTGCGCGCGTTCCTCGGAGGAAGCGTCGCCCGTCCGTGAAGGAGGCCTCATGCCACGCAAGTTCGATCCGAAGCTGGTCGGCGCGTTCGTGGTCGCGGCCGTCGCGCTCGGCATCGTCGCGGCGGTCTACCTCGGCGCCGGCCGCGTCCTCCAGCACCGCGTCAAGTTCGTGGTGGTCTTCGCGGAGGACCTCGCAGGCCTGGAGGTGGACGCACCGGTGAAGTTCCGCGGCGTCCCGGTCGGGCGGGTGTCCAGCATCCATCTCTCGATGGGGGCCACGACGGAGCCCCTGCGCGAGCTCCGCATGCCCGTCGTGATCGAGCTCAACCAGACGCGGATCCGGGAGATGGGCGGGGAGATCGACCTCTCGGATCGACGCGTGGTCCGCACGCTCATCGACCACGGCCTGCGCGCGCGGCTCGCGCTCGAGAGCTTCCTCTCGAACCGCCGCTACGTGGACCTCGACATCCTGCCCCAGGCGCCACCGGCCCGGCCATCGCCGATCCCGCTCCCCTACCCGGAGATCCCGGTCTACGCGGAGCCGAGCTGGGCCGCGCTCCAGACGGACGTCTCGAAGCTCCTCACGAAGCTCCAGGCCCTGGATCTCGAGGGGCTCGTCGCCGATCTTCGCCGGGCGGCGCGCTCTCTCGACCGTGCCGCCGGCGGCGTCGACGCCGCCGTCGCGGCGTTGCCGGGCACGCTTCGGGCCGCGGACGCCGCGATCGCATCCGTCCGGAGCGCCGCACGCGCCATCGAGACGAGCGTGCCGCCGCTCACCGCGGACACCCGGGCCGCGGTCGTCCAGCTTCGCTCGACGCTCGACCGGGCCGAGGCCGCCATCCGGCACGTGGACGAGCTCGTCGATCCCGCCTCGCCGCTCGCGTGGCAGCTCACGATGACGCTCGGCGAGGTCCAGAGCACCAGCCGCGCGCTGCGCCACGTCGCGGAGGGGCTGGACCGCGACCCGAGCGCGCTCGTCCGCGGCCGCGCGGAGGAGCGGTGATGAGGCGGGCGGCCGTGCTCGGGGCACTGCTCGCGCTCGTCGCCGGGTGCCTGTCGCTCGGACCGCGACCCGACCGAACCCGCTACTACATCCTCGAGCCCGAGGCGGGCTCGGCGAGCCCGACCCGCCCGGCGGTGCCGGTGCTCGGCGTCGGCCCGGTGCGGCTGCCGGCCTACCTCGACCGGCGGGAGATCGTGACCCGCGCCGGACCCGCGCGACTCGAGCTGACGACGATCGATCGCTGGGCTGCGCCGCTCGACGTCCTCTTCACGAGCGTCCTCGGCGAGGATCTCCGCGCGGCCGCTCCGGCGCGCGAGGTGCTCGCGTGGCCCTGGACCGCGAGCGCCGCTCCGGAGTGGTCGGTGTCCGTGGACGTGCTGCGGTTCGACGGCGAGCCGGACGGGACGGCCGTCCTCGAGGCCCGGTGGATCCTGCGCCGGCATGGCGCGCTCGCGCACCAGGGAGTCACGATCGCGCGCGAGCGGCGCACGGCGCCCGAGCTCGCCGCGACCGTCGTGGCGCTGAGCAGGGCGATCGGCGCGCTGTCTCGCGACATCGCGGCGGCGATGGAGGCGAGCCAGGGGGAAGCGCCGCGCCCGGAGGCAAGCCGCTGAGCTCGGCGCGACGATCGTCCGCGGGAGCCGCGCGGGGGTCGGCGAGGCACCGTCGCGTTTGGGGGTAGCGCCACCCCGCTGGGGCGCGTCGATGCCGGCGCGCTCGCACCCCGACCGACGGTACGCGATCCGACGCAATGACGCGTGCGGCCGCGCTAGTCCACGGGCCCGCGGCTCGACGGTGTGAAGCGCCTGCCACACGTGTGCGCGGCGCGCTCCGAGCCCCCCCGGATTTCCCAAGGAGGCGCGCGCCCGCTTGCTGGCACGATCCTCGCGATAGCAGGCTGGTGAGCTTCGCAGGCTTCGCGGAGGAGTCAGATGATCCCCGTGCTCGTGGCAGCGCTGCTGGTGACCGCTTCGGCGACCGACACGGTGTACACGGTCGATGGTGGCCGGGTCGCGGGGACGGTCGTCGAGGAGAGCAAGACGTCGGGCGTGACGATCCAGCTACCCGACGGGTCGGTCAGGCGGATCGAGCCGAGCCAGGTGTCGCGGATCGAGTTCGCCGACGGCACCATCTCGACCTCTGGCCCACCGCCGGCTGCGTCGCCCCCGGTCGCCCCCGCTCCGCGCGCGCCGGCCGCGGAGGGTCCGGTCGACACCGTCTACTTCGCCGCCGGTGGCCGCGTGCGCGGCACCGTGATGGAGGAGGACGCCCGGACGGGCGTGAAGGTCCGCCTCCTCGACGCCTCGATCCACGCCTACCCGGCGCAGGACCTCGCACGGATCGTGTACGCGGACGGGACCGTGTCCACCCCGACCCCGGCGACGCTCCGGACCCCCGAGCCCGCTCCCCGCGCGAAGTCCCCGGAGGCGCCGTTCGACGTCGTCTACTTCCTGGGCGGCGGCCGCGTGCGCGGCACCGTCATCGAGGAGCACCCGAGGACGGGCGTCAGGGTCCGCCTGATGGACGGCTCGGTCGTGACCTACGCGCGAAACGACCTCGTGCGGATCGAGTACGCGGACGGGAGCGTCTCGCGCCGGAAGACGGTCGAGACGGCCGTGGTCGCGCAGGCGGCCCCGCCGCCCGCTGCGCCGCCGCCGCCGATCCGCACCGACATGGACCAGCTGCTCCCGCTCTATCTCACGCTCGGCGTCGGGGCGACCTTCCTCGGTGGAAGCGCCGACAGCGGCGTCTCGATGAGCAGCATCTTCGAGCCGGCACAGGCGCACCTCTCGAGCGAGCTGGCGCTGCGGTTCACCCCGTCCTTCGCCTTCGGTGTCTACGGTGACGTGGGCGCCGGCGATCCGGCCTCGTCCGTCCGGGACACGTGCCGGGTGCAGGGCATCGACTGCATCGCGACGACCGGTCGCGTCGGCTTCATGGTGCGGCACACCTGGTCCCCGCTCTCGAGGCGCCCGAAGTGGCTGTCGCTCGGCACCGGGTGGGAGTTCGGCGGCGTGACCGCCGACCACCGCAACGGCGGGGGCTACTCCGAACTCTTCAGCTACACGGGGCGGGAGTACCTGCGGCTCGGCGCGGGCGTGGACTTCCGGTCGAATCAGGTGCTCGGGTTCGGCCTGTACGGAAGCATCGCGGTCGGCGAGTACGACCGGTACAAGGTCCCGACCAGCGCCAGCGTCCCGCTCGACGGCCGTACCCACACGACGGGCCAGGTCGGCATCAGGCTGACCCTGTTCCCGTAAGCCCGCCCGGAGGAAGACATGCTGGAGCTCCTGCTCACCACCGTGCTGCTCGCGTTCTCTCCGCAGGGAGGCACCGTCTACACCGCCGAGGGTGGCCGCATCCGCGGCACGATCCTCGATGCGGGCACGGCCGGTGTGACGGTCCAGCTCGCCGACGGATCGACGAGGAAGGTCGAGGCGGCGCAGGTGTCGCGCGTCGACTTCGCGGACGGCACCTCCTGGAAGCCCACCCCGGCAACCGCGGCGCAGCCCACTGCCGCCGCAGCGCCGGCCGCGGCGACGACGGCCGCGGTCGCGCCCGCTGCCGCCGCAGGCCGGCCGACCGGCATGGTGATCCCACCCGAGAAGCTCGACACGGTCCATCTCGCGCGCGGTGGTCGGGTGCGGTGCCTCGTCGTCGAGGAGGGGCCGGAGGGCGTGGTGACGCGGCTCGTCGACGGGTCCGAGCGGCGGTACGCGCCGGGCCAGGTGAGCCGGATCGACTGGGCGGACGGGACGCGCTCGGACCTCGCGGTCCCGAAGCCCGACCTCTCCGTCCAGCCCGCCGCGACGGCCGCGACGGTTGCGCCGCCGGCTCGCTGAGGCACCGCCCGGAGCGAGCGCCGGAGCTCCTCCGGCCTCGCTCCGCAGCGCACCCGCGGCCGGGCGGCCGGGGCGCGGGCGCTAGCCGATCCGGACGACCGACTTCGTCCCGGTTGGCGGCTCCACGAGCGCTCGCGGAACCTCGTCGAGCGCGTGCCGGGTCGACACCACGCGCTCGATCGCGTGCGGCCATTGCTCGGCGAACACCCCGAGGTCCTCGACGGCCGCGCGGAACGCGTCCGGGCCGGCGTTGACCGTCCCGAGGAAGAGCTGGTTGCGGAGCACCAGGCTCTTCATGATCGTGGCGGCGTCGATCGGGATCGGTCCCTTCCGCCCGGGCACGCCCGTGAGGCAGAAGATCCCGTTCGGCCCGAGCAGCGGCATCGCCTGGAACGCCACCGGCGCGGCGCCCGTCGCCTCGAAGATGAGCCCGATGCGGCCGATCTCCAGCGCGAGGTCGGCGAGCGGCCTCCCGCTGGTGCTGCGGTAGCGGGCCCCGAACGACTCGACGAGGCTCGCCTGCGGGCCGCCCTCGGGCTCGAGGGACCACAGCCACACCTCGAACCCCCGCGCCCGGAGCGCCATCGCGCCGAGGAGACCGACCGCACCGGCGCCGATGACGACGGCCTTGACGCCGTGCTCGCGCCGCTGCACCGCTTCCGGGGCGAACCAGGGGAAGCGCCGGAGGGTCTCCAGGGCCTGGATGATCCCCTTCTCCGCGACCGTGAGCGGCTCGACCAGCACGCCGAGCTGCCTGAGCGTCCGCGGCACCCGGACGAACCAGCGGGCGTCGTCCACGATCCGCTCCGTCATGTAGCCGTGGAGCCGGTTGATGCCGCGCTCCTCGTACTCGCCGGTGAAGCAGAAGTCCGCCCGCCCGTGGCGGCAGGGCGTACACGTCGCCACCGGACAAGGGCGGCGCACCATGGGCACCGCCAGGTCCCCCGGCGCGAGCCCTCGCACCTCGGGGCCGACCTCGACCACCTCGGTCAGCGACTCGTGCCCGAGCACCAGGTGATCGTCGCCGGGCGGCGGCGCCCCGTACTCGAACCGGGCGATCTCGCGGTCGGTCCCGCAGATGCCGACCTCGAGCACCCGCGCCAGCACGTCGGAGCCCTGCGCCAGGCGCGGCTCGGGATGGTCGATGATCCGGACCTCGCGGCTCTGCGGGTAGACGGCGACGGCGCGCATGAGAGCCTCCGATTTCCGTGATCGAGAGGAGACGGTCCGGGCGAGCGAGTGGTCGCCGGGGAGGATAGCCGGCGCATGGACCCGTCGCGGCGGAGAGGCAGCCGCTCGGAGGGGTGTCAGCCTTTGGTCTACTCGCAGGTGCGTCCTGCTCGTGCCGGAATATGAGGTCTCGCAGCCCGCGCGTCGACGGGGCGCGACGTCGTCACGAGTGATTCGACGCGCGCGGCACCGCCTGGGGGCGATCATCGACACGCACGCTGCGTGTAGCAGCTCGGGTGAGCGCCGCGTCGGCGGAAGGAGCGAATCCATGCAGATGGGGATGATCGGTCTCGGCAGGATGGGCGCGAACATGGTCCGCCGGCTCGTCCGGGCGGGGCACGACTGCGTGGTGTTCGACGTGTCCGCCCGCGCGGTCGAGGCCCTGGAGCGCGACAAGGCCGTCGGCGCAGGGTCGCTGCAGGAGCTCGTCCGCGGGCTGCGGAAGCCCCGCGCGGTCTGGATCATGGTCCCGGCGGCGGTCGTCGACCGGACCATCGCCGAGCTGCTCCCCGACCTGGAGCGCGGCGACATCCTCGTCGACGGCGGCAACTCGTACTACGTCGACGATCTCCGCCGCGCGCGGGAGCTCGCACCGAAGGGGATCCACTACGTCGACGTGGGCACGAGCGGCGGCGTGTGGGGCGTGGACCGCGGCTACTGCCAGATGATCGGCGGCGAGGAGGCGGTGGTGAGTCACCTCGATCCCATCTTCGCGGCGCTCGCCCCCGACATCGCCTCGGCGCCGCGCACCCCTGGGCGGGAGGCGCGGGGAGGGACCGCGGAGCACGGCTACCTGCACTGCGGGCCGAGCGGCGCGGGCCACTTCGTGAAGATGGTCCACAACGGGATCGAGTACGGCCTCATGGCCGCGTACGCCGAGGGGCTCAACATCCTGCGCGGCGCGTCCGCCGGGAAGCGGCGGCGGGACGTGGACGCGGAGACCACGCCGCTTCGCGATCCGGAGCACTATCAGTACCAGTTCGACCTGGCCGACGTGGCGGAGCTGTGGCGCCGCGGGAGCGTCGTCGGCTCGTGGCTCCTAGACCTGACGGCGGGCGCGCTCCTCGAGGACCCCGAGCTGGAACGCTTCGGGGGCCGGGTCGCCGACTCGGGCGAGGGGCGCTGGACGATCCACGCCTCCGTCGACGAGGGCGTGCCCTCGCCCGTGCTCACCGCGGCCCTGTACCAGCGCTTCTCGTCGCGCGGCGAGGCCGACTTCGCCGACAAGGTGCTCTGCGCCTTGCGCCATGCGTTCGGCGGGCACGAGGAGAAGAAGCCGTGAGCGGCCGGGCGGACGCGCTCGTCTTCTACGGCGCGACCGGCGACCTCGCCTTCAAGAAGATCTTCCCATCGCTGCAGGCGATGATCCGCCGCGGCGTCCTCGACGTGCCGATCGTCGGCGTCGCGAAGGAGGGGAACGTCGAGCAGCTGAAGGCGCGGGCGAGGGAGAGCGTCGAGACGCACGGCGGCGTCGAGCCGGCGGCGTTCGCGCGGATGATGGAGCTCCTGCGCTACGTCGGCGGCGACTACGAGGATCCCGCCACCTTCGCGGCGCTGAAGCGCGCGCTGGGCGACGCCCGGCGCGCGGTGCACTACCTGGCGATCCCCCAGGGGCTGTTCGGGCTCGTGACGGAACAGCTCGCCCAGGCCGGCTGTGTCGAGGGGGCGCGGCTCGTCATCGAGAAGCCCTTCGGGAACGACCTCGCCTCGGCACAGGCGCTGAACCGCACCCTCCACCAGCACTTCGCGGAGCGGGACGTCTTCCGCATCGATCACTACCTGGGGAAGGGCACCGTCCAGAACCTCGTGTTCTTCCGGTTCGCCAACACCTTCCTCGAGCCGATCTGGAACCGCAACTACGTGGAGAGCGTCCAGATCACGATGGCGGAGGACTTCGGCGTCCAGGGGCGCGGCGCGTTCTACGACTGCGCCGGGACCATCCGCGACGTGGTCCAGAATCACCTGCTGCAGATCGTGTCCAACGTCGCCATGGAGCCGTTCCCCCGCAGCGCGGATCCGGAGACCGCGCGCGACGAGAAGGTGAAGGTGCTGAAGGGGATGCCGCCGATCGACCCGCGGGACGTCGTGCGCGGCCAGTTCCGCGGGTACCTGGAGGAGCCGGGCGTCGCGCCCGGCTCGACCACCGAGACGTTCGTGGCGCTGCACCTGTACGTGAACAGCTGGCGGTGGCAGGGCGTCCCCTTCTTCATCCGCGCCGGCAAGAACCTCCCGGTCACCCGGACGGAGGTGGTGGTCCGGCTCCGCCAGCCGCCCACGATCGTGGAAGGGCTGGTCTTCCCCGCCAACTACGTCCGGTTCCGGCTCAGCCCGGACTTCGTCATCGCGCTGGGCGCGATGGTCCGCGCGCCCGGCGAGAGGCTCGCGGGGCGCGAGGTGGAGCTGGAGCTCACCCACCTCCCGGGCAAGGATCGGGAGCCGTACGAGGAGCTGCTCGGCGACGCGCTCGCCGGCGACTCCTTCCGCTTCGCGCGGGAGGATTACGTCGAGGAGGCGTGGCGCATCGTCGATCCCGCGATCAAGACCGGTACGCCCGTCTACCCGTACGAGCCGGGCACCTGGGGGCCGAGGGAGGCCGAGGGTATGGTGCCGGGCGGCTGGTTCGCGGCGAGGGAGCAGGAGGCGTGATGGACATCGAGGTGCTCCCCGACGCCGGCGCCGTCGCGCGCCGCGCTGCGGCGCTCATCGCGGCCGAGGCCAGGGCCGCCGTGGCGGCCCGCGGGGGCTTCGTGTTCGCGGTCAGCGGCGGCAGCACTCCGTGGGTGATGCTGCGGGCCCTCGCCGCCGAGCAGGTCCCGTGGGAGTCGGTTCACCTGTTCCAGGTGGACGAGCGCGTCGCGCCGCCCGGGCACGACGACCGGAACCTCACGCACGTCCGGCAGAGCCTCGCCGGAGACCCGCGGCTCGCCCGGCTCGACGTCCGCGCCATGCCCGTCGAGGACGCCGACCTGGGCGCCGCGGCGGCGCGCTACGCGGAGGCGCTGCGGAGCGTGGCCGGCTCCCCGCCCACGCTCGACCTGATCCACCTCGGGCTCGGCGCGGACGGGCACACCGCCTCGCTCGTCCCGGGTGATCCCGTGCTGCAGGTCGCGGACGCCGACGTGGCGCTCGCCGGCCCGTACCAGGGCCGGCAACGCATGACGCTCACCTATCCCGTGCTGGACCGGGCCCGCCGGCTGCTCTGGGTCGTGACGGGGGCCGGGAAGGCGGCGGTCGTGCCGCGGCTCCTGGCCGGGGACGGCTCGATCCCCGCCGGCCGCGTCCGCGCCGATCGTGCGTTGCTGCTGGTGGATGCGGCGGCCGCGTCCGCGCTCGCCCCCCGCCCGTGACGGCGGCGGCGCGGGGCCGCTGCGGGCGCTAACGTCGACCCATGGACTACGTGAAGCTCGGACGAACGGGGCTCGAGGTCTCCCGCATCTGCCTCGGCTGCATGAGCTACGGCGTGCCCGAGCGTGGGCCGCACCCGTGGACGTTGCCCGAGGAGAAGGCGCGGCCGTTCATCGAGCGGGCGCTCGCCCTCGGGATCAACTTCTTCGACACGGCGAACGTCTACTCGGACGGGACGAGCGAGGAGATCGTCGGTCGCGCGCTCCGCGACCTCGCGCGCCGCGACGAGGTCGTCATCGCGACGAAGGTGCACGGACGGATGCGGCCCGGACCGAACGGGGCGGGGCTGTCCCGCAAGGCGATCCTCGCCGAGCTCGACGCGAGCCTCCGGCGCCTCGGGACCGACTTCGTGGACCTGTACCAGATCCATCGCTGGGACGACGGCACGCCGATCGAGGAGACGATGGAGGCGCTGCACGACGTCGTGAAGGCGGGGAAGGTGCGCTACGTCGGCGCGTCCTCGATGTACGCCTGGCAGTTCGCGAAGGCGCTCCACGTCGCGGACCGGAACGGCTGGACGCGGTTCGTCTCGATGCAGGACTACGTGAACCTGCTGTACCGCGAGGAGGAGCGCGAGATGCTGCCCCTCTGCCGCGCCGAGGGGATCGCGGTCCTGCCGTGGAGCCCGCTCGCGCGCGGCCGCCTCGCGCGCGACTGGGACGAGGCGAGCGCGCGGTCCGAGACGGACGAGTTCGGCAAGACGCTGTACCCCGCGGCGTCCGCCGAGGCCGACCGCAAGGTCCACGCGCGGCTCACCGAGGTCGCCGCGCGGCTCGGGGTGCCGCGGGCGCAGGTGGCGCTCGCCTGGGTGCTCCAGAAGGGTGGCGTGACGGCGCCGATCGTCGGCGCGACGAGGATGCAGCACCTCGACGACGCGGTCGCCGCGCTCTCGCTCCGGCTCGCACCGGAGGACGTCGCCGATCTCGAGGGCCCCTACGTGCCCCACGGCGTCGTCGGGTTCCGCTGAGGTCCGGCACGGCCGCGTCACGGCACCGTCCACTCCCCGTCCGCGATCACCTGGGTCCCGTCCGCCTGCGCGAACCGCACGACGTACCCGCCCTTCGAGGCGAACCGCTGGCCGGGTGCGAGGCCGAGCCTCGGGTAATAGCCGTTCACCTGACGGTGGCTCAGCAGCGCCTCGACCCGCTCCACCAGGTAGTCGCGCACGAAGCTGTCCAGCATGTGGCCGACGGTCTCCGAGAGGATGACGCAGGCGAGGTACGTGTCGGTCTGCACCCGCTCGTCGACGACGGGGATGTGCCGCACGGCGAACCATCCCAGCGGGAAGCTCATCCGCACCTTCCGCCGCTCGGGGAGATCGAACGGATACGTCAAGCGCGCCGTGCCGCGCCACGCCGGCGGGAGCGGCGCGTGCTCCAGGTCGCCCATCAGCCCGGACGCGTACACGGCGGTGACGCCGGCCGGCGGGGCGGGGAGCGCGGCCAGGTCATGGGGCCGGAGCCACAGGACGACGGCGTCGCCGGCGCGCGAGTCCCCGAGCGCCTCCGCGAGGCGCTGCCTCGCCGGGCCGGGCGACACGACGCGCGACGCCGCCTCGAGCCCCGCCGCAGCGGCCGCGGCCTGGAGCGCGCGGGCCGCCTCGGCCCCGACGTCCCCTTCGCGGAACAGCGACACCACCCGGCGGACGCCCAGGTCGTGCCGGCGCGCCTGGAGCTCCCGGGCGATCAGGTCCGCCTCGAGCAGCACGCCGCGGGAGAAGTAGACCGGGTAGAAGTCCCGCTCCGAGACCACCGGCGCCTCCACGTTCGGCAGCAGGCAGGGGAGGGCGGCGCGCTCGCAGAAGCGATGCACCGGGGCCCAGGTCCTTCCGCCGATCCCGGAGATCACGGCGAACACCGGCGTGGCGGCCAGGTGGTGGCTGAGCTGCTGCTCCCACCCCTCCGGCGGTCCGGAGAGCTCCCAGACGTGCAGCGTCCACTTCCGGTTCACCCGGTACATGACGCCGCGGCTCGACTGCAGGGGCGGGCTCTCGCCGCGGTAGCCGGCGTTCTTGTCCGCGAAGAACTGGTGCAGGACGTCGAGCATGCCCCGGCGCGCGATCGGATCGGCGTCGGGGGTGATCACGGTCGCGAAGTGCAGCGTGTCGCGCTCGACGCCGGGCACCGCGCCGGTCGTGAGGCCCCGGAGGTACGCGACGAGCGACGCCATCGTCGCGTCGTCGAGCCGGTACCGCGGCATCACGAAGCCGAGCGCCCGGCCCTGCGGGTCCTTGCCCTCGCGGATCGCCCTCGCCAGCGTCGCGTCCGTGTACGCGTCGCGCCGGGGAACGTAGCCCTGGACGTGCGGGAGCTCGGGGTCCTCGACGTTCCGCGCCCCGGGCCGGAACAGGTACCGGCCGATGATGGGCGGGATCACGAGCTGTCCTTCCCAGCTTCCGAGGCCGCTGCGGCGGTGGCACGTGGCGCACGCCGCGGCGGCCCCCTCGACGCCGACGCCCCCTTCGCGCTCGCCGCGCAGCGGCCGTCCCGAGGGCAGCACGCCCTCGCGGTAGAGCCGCTCGCCGGCGGCCGGCGAGGCGGGGGCCGCCCACGCGCCCGCCGCGGGGAGCACGAGGAGGGCGGCCAGCGCGAGCCGGCGAGGTCCCGGAAGTCGCGCCGCCGTGCGGGATCCGCTCGCGATCGCGTCGCGCATGCCCGTGCGCCTCAGCGGGCGGCGATCAGCTCGCGGACGGCGCTGGTCAGCTCGTCGGGCGACGCGAACCCGTCGATGCGCACCCAGGGACGCCCCGGCGCGGCGCGGAGGAACGCGACCGGCGTGTGATCCATCTTGTCGCCGCGGTACACGTCGAAGGCGCGCTGGGCCGCGACGCTCGCCTCGGCGGTGCCCGTGTAGAACCGCCATCCGGGACCTGCGCCGAAGCTCCTCGCGTACTCGGAGAGGCGCGCCGGCGTGTCCTGCTCCGGGTCGATGGAGATCGAGACCAGGTGCACCCTGTCGCGCTCGCTCCCGAGCCGCTCCTGGAGCTGGGCGAAGGTCCTGCTCATGACCGGGCAGATGGTCGCGCAGGTGGTGAAGACGAAGTTCAGCACCACCGGGCGTCCGTCGTCGAGCTCCGCGGGGAGCGAGACGGACTTCCCGTCGTCCCGGACGAGCGTGATCGGGGGGAGCGTGTAGCGGGCCGTCGAGCGCGTCGCCCTCTTCAGGGCGCCCATCGCGTCGTGGCAGTGGGCGTGCGGGTCGGGCCCGTCGGCCGCCCGCGCAGCGGACGGAACGGGGCCCAGCATCGCGCAGGCGGCGAGCGCCAGCGCGGCGAAGGGAGACCGGGTGAGGGAGCTCATGACGACCTCTTCGCGGAGTGCGGGTGAGGGGCGGTGAGGCTCGACGAGCGGCGGGGAGGCCGGCTCAGCCCGGGTTCGTGAACCGCGCATCGTCGAGCCTCGGGTTCAGGACCACGCGGTCCAGGACGATCTTCTCCGAGCCCTTGACGCCCTCGACGGCGGTCTCGAGGACGTGCGGGATGAGGAGCCCGGCGACGGTGCGGTAGTCGCGGAAGGAGGTCCACACGGACCGCGGCCGTCCGTCCACCCGCCGCGTCCCCTCGACCTTCACGTCGAGGAACGTCTGCGCGTCCACCCAGACGTGGCGGACCTGGCCGTCGCCGGCCGTGACCTTGAGCCGGTAGGCGTCACGGCCGTCCACCGGCTCCTCGCCCTCGAGCTCGACCTTGCCGCCGGTCGCGGCCGCGTCGAGGAGCGGGCCGTCGAGCTCCGACTGCTGCGACGCCACCCGCAGCTCCTCGGCGGTGAAGGGCTCCACCTCGCGCCGCCCGAGGAACGGCCGCAGCTTGCTCCCGCTGCGCCCGTCGTAGACCTGCACGGCGGTCTCGCCGCGGAACCGGACCTCCACGCGCGCCTTGTGGGGCCGCTTCAGCTCCATGACGAACGGCAGCTGCACGGGCTTCGGCGGCTCTGCCTCCCGCGCGCGCGCCAGCGCGATCCGGGCTTCCGCCCTGGTCTGCCGCGCCTGCCGGAGGTAGGCCATCGCCAGCTTGACCGGGTCCCGGGGCGTGCCGGCGTCCAGCGTCCCGGACACGGACATGGACTCGACGGCGCGCCACGCCTTCACGCCGCCGCGCGCCGCGGCGTTCTTCTCGAGGATGGGCTCGGCGGCGCGCTCGGCGGCGTTCCTCGAGTGGCAGCCGATGGCCGAGATCGCGAGGGCGAGGACGGTGGCCCGGAGTGCGGCGGAGAGCGACGGGGTGCGGCTGATCATGTTCACTCCTTCGAAGAAGAGCTCGGCCCGGCGTCGACGGCGCCGGGCGCGCCTAGTCGACCACCACGCCCTCTGCGCGGAGGTTGCCGACCACGATGGTCACGCGGCTGCCTCGCTTCACGAGCCGGCCCGGGTTCCCGAAGATCATGAAGTACGTGCGGTCCTGCTGCGGCGGCGCCATCTGGCGCAGCTCGCCGACGTTCTCCATCGCGGGGACCGCGAGCGCGGTGCGGGTCGCCTCGTCGATGAGGTACGGCCGCGCCTTGCGATCGGTCAGCGCCGCGGCCTTCTCCGGATCCACCACGCGGTAGTCGAACCGGAGCATGTAGCCGGACGACACCGGCCGGACGCCGACGATGTCGACGCCCCACGTGCGCTGGAAGTGGAGGCCGCGGCGGGCGTGCCAGCTCGCCGAGGTCTCCCGCTTCGCCGTCGCCGCCGGCCGCGCCCGGGCGGCGCCCGCGGCGGCGGGGGTTCCGGCCTGGGCCGGCGCCGGGGCGACGCCGGCGCCGAGCAGCGCCGCGACCAGCGCCGGGATCGCCGTGCTCGTTCTCGCGGTCACGGGCTCCTCCTCATCTCCGCGTGACGGCGGCGGTCGTGAGGCCGGTGCCCCACACCGGCGAGCCGAGCAACCCGGCGTTCACCGCTCCGGCCACGTGGCTCACGTCGATGCGCGCCCCTGGGCTGGTGACGCCCGTGCCCTTCGGGCCTGCGGAGGTCGGCGCGAACACGACGCTGAACGTGCAGGACGCGCCTGCGGCGAGGTGGGTGGTCGCGGTGCAGGTGTCTCCCGGACGGAAGGCGGCCAGGAACTGGGTCGCGAAGGTGCCGGTCGCGAGCGGGTTGCCGTTCAGCCACAGCTCGCCGCCGGCGGGGAGCGATCCCGTGTTGGTGATCGTGAACTGGAAGGGCGCGCTCTGCGTGCCGACCGGCTGGCTCCCGAAGCCGTGGCCGACCGTGGGCCCCGGCGCGATCCGGTAGGACTGGATCGCGCCGGTGCCGGTGAGCGCGACGCCGGCGCTCGCGGCGTTCGTCGCGTTCACGGTCAGCGTGGCGGTCTGCGGGCTCGGGGCGAGCGTGACGGGCGCGAAGGTCACGGAGATCGTGCACGACGCGCCCGACGCGAGGCCAGCGCCGCCGACCGGACAGGTCGACGTGAAGCCGTACCGGAGCGCGGCGTTGCCGCTCGCGATCGTCGGCGTGGCGAGGTTTGCCGTGGCGCCTCCGACGTTCGACACCGTGACGACCAGGGTCCGGGTGGTGTTGATGGACACCGCGCCGAAGGGGAGCGGGCTCGGGCTCACGGCCAGCATGGGCGTGGGGATGAAGAACTCGTCGGCGCCGATGTCGAAGCGGGCCCCCATCGGCCGCGGCTGGCCGTCGAAGTCGTGGTTCGGCGCCCCGGTCGGCGTGCCGGCGTTGAAGGCCGGAGACGTCGAGCCGATGACGGTGCCGGAGGCGTTCGTGACGGCGCCGCCGAGGTGGTAGTCGCCGAACGGCTTCCCGGTCGCCGGGTTGGTCGTGTACAGCGGCCCGTACCGGAGGTTCACGTAGTTGTTGCCCTCGTCGACGGTCGCGGCGACCTGGAGGTTCTTCACGCTCGCGGGGTCGATGACGCCGGGCAGCTCCGGCACGACGCGCGAGCCGTTGCAGTACGGATCGACGAGGGTCGGGTTCGCGTTCCCGTTGCCGCTGCCGGGGTAACCGGCGGTGATGATCGAGAAGCTCGGCGCGAGCGCGGCCGGGCCGGGCGTCGCGGCGGAGGTGTCGCCGAGCACGCCGAGGTCCCAGTACTTGGCGCCCGGGACGCACTGGCCGGTCGCCGTCTGATCGGGCAGGTGGGCGCACGCGGGCGTCACGTCGGCGAGGCTGTTCCCGACGCAGAGGCCGCCGTTGCCGTCGTAGAAGAACGACCGGTTCTGCCAGAGGACGTCGTTCACGAGGAGCGGGCTCGAGATCGCCCGCTGCGTGGCGGTCAGGCGGGAGCCGGGGCCGATGGCCGCCCGGAGCGCGCCGCTGGTGGGCTCGGAGGCGATGCCGGCGGGGCTCGGGCGGCCGACGCCGGCCTGGCCGGTCGTGGCCCCGGGGAGGGCGACGCCGCCCGCCAGCACCACGCCGGCGATGCCGACGCTGTCGTTGGACGAGACGGTGTCGTTCACGATCCGGCTGACCACCGCGTCGGCGAGCGAGATGCCGCCGCCCGCCCAGCCGGCCACGTTGTCGACCACCATGTTGTTCGTGAGGGAGACCGCGAACCACCGGCTCGGCACGTTCGGGTTCGCCGCCACGTCCGCGCCGTTCACCTGCTGCAGGCGGATGCCGCCGCCGCTCCCGCCCTCGGCGAGGTTCCCGCGGATGAGGTTCGCGTCGATGGTGAGGTCGCCGGTGCCGAGGGACAGGGTCCCGGCGATCGGCGGCTCGCCGCCGACGAAGATCCCGCCGCCGTGGGTCGTGGCGGTCTGCTGGAAGCTCTGGTTGAACAGGATCTGGTTGAACGCGATCGTGCCGCCCTGGCTGAACCCGAGGTGGCCGATCCCGCCGCCGTCGGAGCTGCTGTAGTTGCCGCAGATGAAGTTGTGGTCGACGCTGTACCCGTCGGTGCCGCTGCAGATCGAGACGCCGCCGCCCGCGCCGCCGTTCCCGATCGGCGCCTCGAGGCTGCCGTTCTTCGTGATGGCGTTGTGGTGGATCCGCACGCCGTCGTCGTAGCCGAGGCCGACTGCCTGGCCGCGCGCGATCGGAAGCTGCTCGAGCTCGAGGTACGGCACGCCGACCCGGATGCCGCCGTTGTAGGCGCCGGCGTTCCCGTACACGCGGTCGTTCGAGATCTCGAGCTGGTGGGCCCAGCCGTTGACGTAGATGCCGCCGCCGGCGTCACCCCCGGTGACGCTGAGGCCGTCGATGCGCGAGGGGGCGCACAGGAAGTTGCTCTCGTACCCCACCGCCGTCACGTCGAAGCACCGCGAGGCGGGGAGGTTCTTCGCGAGCACGGTGATGCCGGCGCCCTCCTCGGTGCCGAGCACCGTCGGCTCGAGCACGACCGTGCCGCCGGTGATCTCCTGGCCGGGGAGCGGGTCGACCTGCGACGGACCGACCTGGTTCCCGATGATCGGGTCGATGTTGAACAGCGCGTTGATCCGCGGCCGCCAGGCCTCGAGCTTGGACGTCGGGTACTTCGCCGCGTTGATGATGACCGACGCGGCGCCGACGCCCTGCAGCCGGACCGGCTTCCACATGATCACGAGCTCGCTGTAGGTCCCGGCGTCGATCAGGATGAGGTCGCCCGGGCTCGCGGTGTCGATGGCGCCCTGGATGGTGGAGACCCCCGGCGAGACGCGCGCCGGCGTCCTGTCCTCGAGGTTCACGGTGACGGTGTCGAGCGAGGTCTGGCCGGCGGCGGTGGTGATGGACAGCTCGCCGGTCGGCGTGCCGGCCGGGACGGCGACGACGATCGTGCCGTCGCTCCACCCCGTGACGCTGCCGGTGAGGTCGACGTTGCCGATCCGGACGCTGCCCCGCGCGCTGCCGAACCCGTAGTGGCGGGTGATCGTGAGCTGGCTCGTGAGGCCGCTCGCCGCGAACGGGCCGGCGTAGGCCGGGTTCTGCACCTGCTGATCGCCCTGCGCGGTGATCGTCAGCGTGCCGCCCGTGGTCGGCAGCCACGGGCCGAACCCGCCGCTCCCGTCCACCCGCTGGATGGCGGGCGTCGCGTCGGGGAGGGCGCAGTCGGCGGGGTTGTAGCCGGCCGCGAAGGCCGCGATGGGCAGGACCGGGGTGTCCAGGTACGTCGTCTGCCCCGGCATGTACGGGTTCGTGTAGCAGAAGTTGCTGTACGCGGGGTTGTAGGCCGGATCCGTGACGGGCGCGCCGGTGACGGGATCCGGGATCGGTCCCGGGTCGTTGATGCAGGTGACGAGCATGTTCGGCCCGTAGCCGGACGGCGTCGGCGGGTTCACGAGCCAGCTCGACGGCGTCATCATGTTGTACGCGCCCCACTGGTCGCTGTAGGTGCGGCCGATCTCGTTCCCGGTGAAGTCCTTGATCGACACCGGGACGAAGGGCACCGAGGCCTTCTCGCCGAAGTCCGGCGAGACCGCGTTGAACTCGGAGGAGGCGTCGTCGAGGATGATGCCCGTGTTGTTCGAGGCGACGGGCGTCTCGGTGAAGACGAAGAAGGTCGCGCTCGCCTGCATCTGATCGTTCAGCACCACCTTCTTGCGGTCGCACAGCGGCCGGTCCATGCCGGCGAACGGCGCGACCTGCTGCGCCTGCGGGTAGAGGCTCAGGAAGTCCGGCACGCGGTGCAGGTTGCCGACGCACTCGGGGAACGCCGTGCCGGTGGTGACGCCGTAGACGCCGAGGTTCGTGGTGGGATCGCTCTGGAAGCCGGGGTCGCCGGTGCCCGGGGCGTACGGGTTCGCGTTGTTCAGGGTCGCCTGGTCCGGGAGGATGAAGATGCTGGCGAGGGCGCCGAACTGCTGCGGCGCGGGCCCGGTGAACGCGTCGCCGATGAGGATGTTCTTGTCCTCCTCCTTCACGACCTCGTAGCCGGGCGGCGTGACCTCCTCGACCACGTACGTGCCCGGCGGGAGGCTGACCAGGGTCTGGCCGGCGGCCTTCTGCGCCCCCGTGAGCGGGTGCGCCGCGACGTAGGCCGCGCTCGGGAAGACGTAGCGGCCGTCGTACGGGGCGGCCTGCACCTGGTTCCAGTCGTGCCAGCCGTCGTAACAGCGCTGCCGGTCGGTCGCGCCGAGGGTGTAGCTCACGAAGGGATCGGCCGGGTCCTGCCCGGGGCACTGCAGGTTGACCTGCTTGCCGGCCGGGTACGCCGCGGCCGGGGCGAGCGCGCCGGTGGCGGGGACGCGGAGCCTGCCGTCCGAGGCCAGGAGGTACTGCGCGCCGTCGGCGCCGTACACCAGGTTCGCGTAGTCGTCGAAGCTGGAGGTCTGCGTCGTGTCGACGAGCGTGAGCGTGCCGGTGCCGTCGGCGAGCGTCTCCTTGCGGTAGAGGTTCACGGTGACGCGCGGGACGAGCGGCTCCCAGATCGTCTGCACGTTGAACCGCATGTCGTCGAAGGGGCGCGTGGACGAGTAGACGACCGTGCCGACGATGCCTCCGTTCTCGCCCTTCACGTAGGGCGTCCGCCCCCACTCCACGCGGTTTCGCTGGCTGATGAAGCTCTGCACGCCGTAGCTCAGCGCGCCGGGCTGCTCCACGCGCTCGGTGCTCCCGTCGGGCGCGTAGGCGTAGGTGGAGGTCCACAGGCTGGCGCCGGGGCCGGACGTGTCGGGCTTGCCGCCGCCGTCCACCCAGACGTGGACGCCGGTCTGCTTGTAGCGGGTGGTGTCCGCCTCGGCGACGTACCAGTTGAAGAGCGGGAACAGCTCGACGAGGATCCCGTTCCCGGTGCTGTCGGAGAGGGTGGCGTTGGACGGCGCGCCGTTCCGGTAGCGGACGGTGAGCGGCACGTTGGAGATGCCGGGCTCGCCGGGGTCGAGCTTCCCGTTGCCGTTCAGGTCCATGAAGATGTTCTGGTCGTACTGCGTGAACCAGCTCAGCACCGGGAGGTCGCCGAGGGCGACGGCCGGCGTGTTGGCCGGGACCGTCACCGCGACGTTCTGGATGATCTGGTCCAGCCACTGGTCGAAGATGGCGAGGTCGTAGCTGCCGGCCGGCACGCCGGTGAGCACGAAGTTGCCATCCGGATCGCACTCGGCGGCCGCGACCGCGGGCCCGTCACCCGCCTGCGAGTTCAGCACCACCTGGCAGGTGGTGGAGAACAGCATGCCGTACGAGCCCGAGTCCCACAGCGTGACGTCGGACGGGTGCGACATGTGCTGGTTCGTGATCTTGCCGGTGATCGTGCTCGTGCCCGTGAAGCCGCTGGCCGCCGCGTACGCGGCCACGTGTGCGGGGTTCACGAAGCCGATGGTCACGTGCGGGCCGGGCGGCCCGAACTCCTGGAAGTACGTCGGCTCGTTCACGCCGACGAACGCGTCCTGCGCGGCCGTGCCCTCGAGCGTCTCGGTCTGCCACCAGATCTCGCCCGCGCCCTCGCGCGCCGCGCCGGGATGGGCGATCACGTCGTAGCGGGCCGGCGTCAGGTTCTGGATGAGCGCGTGCCCCGCGAGCGCGTACCTCGCCGGATTCGCCGCCGGCGTCCCCTCGTTCGGATCGTTCGGGCACGTGTAGACCACGCCCACCAGGTTCCCCGCCGCCGCGGTCCCGGTGCCGTTCGTCGCCGTGTTCAGCTCGTCCGGGCAGCCCGGCCTGCCGAGCAGCGCGTTCGAGAGCGGCATGTTGAAGGCGTCGTAGCTCTGCTGCCCGGCGACGTCGCCGGTGCGGCCGGCCGGGTCCATGAGGATGATGTTGAAGCCGCCCAGGGGGCTCTCGGCCGGCTCGTCCTGGCCGTTCGTCGGCGAGTCGTCCTCGTAGACGTAGATGCTCATCTGCGCCGTCGGGAGCGGCGTCGCCTCGAGCTTGATCGTGAGCGGGGCCCACGCGGCGCCGGCCGCCTTGACCTGCCCGCCGCCCATGGTGTGGCCGGGCGGGCTGCCGTCGCCGGGCAGGATGGAGACGTAGTACCGCCGCGTCGGATCGAGCGCGACCTGGTCCGGCGTCGTCTGGTGCGCGAGCGCGTCGGCGTCGGTCACGACGACCCCGCGGACGGACTGCCCGCTGCCGCAGCTCACGGGGCCGACGCAGCCGGTGGCCACGACGGGCATGTGGCTCCGGTGGAAGCTCGTGCCCACCGTGCGCGTGGTGACGGGAGGCGTGGCGGTCGTGCCGTGCGCGAAGGTGAGGTCCTCCTGGAGCGTCCAGCGGTAGTCGGGGATCGCGGCCCCGGTGCTCGCGTCGACGACCGAGACCGCGAGGCCCGCGACGCTGCCGGCCGCGCCGAAGGTCACGGTGACGGTGGCGGGGGCGCTCGCGGTGCCCTGCGAGTTCGTCGCCACGTACGTGAACTGGCACGAGGGCGGGCTGCCCGTCACCGTGAACGAGCCGTCCGGCGCGAGCGCGACGGAGCCGCAGGTGCTGCCGGCGACCGAGCCGGCGGTGAGCGGGAACCGGTTCGGATCGGTGTCGTTCGCGAGGACGCCGGGGATCGGCGCGCTGAAGCTCGAGACGAGGCTGCTCGTGTACGCGTCGGGGTTCGCGACCGGCATGTTCGCGGGGCCGGTGAGCTGCGCGGCGACGTTCAGCGTCACGAGCGCCGTCACGGTGGGGTCGCCGTTCGCGACGTACGTGAACTGGTCCACGCCGCTGAACCCGGCCGAGGGCGTGTAGGTGAAGCTGCCGTCGGCGTTCAGTACGAGGGTGCCGTGGGCCGCGCCCGTCCCGAGCACCACGCTCGCGACGGCGACGTCGTTCGTGGTGACGTTCGCGCTGATCGCGGTGTCGAAGGGGACGGCGAACGTGTCGGGGTTTGCCGTGGGGGTCGCCGCGGCGGGCAGGTTCCCCGGCGCGCCCGCCACCGGGATCGTCGTGGCGACGCCGTTGATCGTCGTGGTGGTGGTCGCGGCGGCGGCGTGGTCCACGAGGAGGAAGGCCTGGAGGCCGCCGTCGGGGTGGTTGTCGGTGCTGAGGCTGAGGGACCGGTCGAACACCGTGAAGGTGCCCGGCGCGTAGGACGTGCCGCCGGTGCTCGCGGGCGGCCTCACCACCGCGTCGTAGGTCTTGCCCGCGGTGAGCAGCACCTCGTTCTGGAGCTTGGGGTTGCCCGGCGCTGGGTTGCCGTCCTCGGCGACGAGCGCCATGGGGAGGCCGACGATGGACGGGACGTGGGTGCGCGAGCCGGCGTTGAGGAGCCGGACCAGGATGTTGCCGGTGCCGTACGGCGCCGTGCTGCCCACCTCGACGACCGTGTTCTGCGGCGAGGTCCTGTCGAAGGGCTTCCCGTTCACGAGGAAGTACGTCGGCGCGTAGTTCACGGCGGCCGGGTAGCAGGGCTGCGTCGCCGTGCAGGCCGGGTCGTCGAAGCGCACGTTCACGTCCGTGCCGGCCAGCGCGGCCGCGTCCACGGCGGCGTTCTGCCGGGGGTCGATCTCGCTGAGCAGCAGCGCCGCGTCGTCGTCGTACGTCACGCCGGGGTAGGCGGTGCCCGGCGCGGACGTGACCACGAGCACGCCGTAGAGGCCCATCGGCACCTGGAGCGACGGGAGCGTGCCCGTCTCGTAGAGGTACGTCCCGGGCCGCAGGCTCGACCACGTCAGCGTGGTCGTCGTCGGCCCGGTGGTCGCGGTGGCCGCCGGGACCTCCGTGCCGAACGAGCGGACGCGCGGGCCCTGCGCGGGCGGCACGAACGGCGCCGGCGCGGGGGCGTTGCCCGGGAACGTCGTGAAGCTCTGCCCGGTGTGCGCCGGGCTGGGCATCTTCTGCGGCGCTCCGACCCCGCCGCCGAGCTGCCCGAGCACCACGAGGGAGGTCGGCGCGGGCAGGCCGTTCGTGAGGTTGATCTGCAGCGTGTCACCGGCCGTCGCGACGATCGTGGGACCCGGCGCCCACGCCGCCGTGCAGGAGCCGGTCACGCAGTAGCCCCACATCGGCAGGGCGGTGCCGTCGCGCAGCGTGGTGGTCATGCGCTGCGCCGTCAGGTTGATGGCGGTGCCGGGCACGTTCGTGATCCGAACCTGCAGCGGGCTCCGGGACGACGACGTCGCCGGCTTCGGGCTGGAGCGGCTGCTCGAGCTGCACGCGGCGCCGAGCGCCAGCAGCGCCAGGGCGCCGGCCGTCGTCGAGAGGCGCACGTTCACTGGGAGATGGGGTGCCATGGGATGCTCCTCGATCCTTCGTGCGCCTCAGAGGGTCTCGTCGATGAACCAGGACGGAGGGTCGATGAGCAGCATCGACATGATCCCGCCGGGGAAGACGTCGTTCGTCGTGATCTCGCGCTCGTTGTGCGAGTGCCACATGTACGCGTAGCCGGCCTGCGGGTTCTGGTTGAGCGTGCCCGGCGGCTCGTTGGTGCCGGTGAACGCGCCCGTGCTCTGGATCCCGAGGTAGGGCGTGCCGCCGTACCACTGGCCGATGGCGACGATGGTCGGATCGGGCGGCGCCACCGGGATCGGCTTCAGGTGGTCGGCGCACCACTCGCCGTAGTTCGGATCCGTCGGGACCGAGTGGTAGCCGGCCGCGTCCGGCGTGCAGGTGCTGCCGTCGCCGGCGTGGTGGTTGTAGACGTCCCAGTTCAGCCCCTTGCCGGTCCAGGTGAAGATCTGGTCCTGCGTCTGGCCGGAGACGGTGGGCGTCGTGAACAGGAGCGGGCCGGCGAGCGACACCTGGTCGATCGCGCTCACGAGGAGGTTGCCGTCGCGCGCGAGGACGCGCGCGTGGTTCCCGTGGAAGTGGAACGGGTGCTGCCACCGCCCCTGGCCGACGATCCGCATCAGGATCTTCTCGCCCGGGTGCATGTGCGGGTTGGCGTTGTAGGGCTGGTGCGCGTAGCCGGGCGCGTACGACGTGTCCATGTCGTCGGGCATCGACCGACCGTTCAGGAGGAAGTAGTTCGGGTGGTAGGGCTCCGTGACCGCGACGATCGCCGGACACGGGCCGACGGGGCAGGCCTGCACCTGCGCGAGCGCCGCGTCGTGGATGCGGGAGTCCATCTCGCTCAGCTGGAACATGTACTCGCGGTCGTAGCAGGTGGCGGCGTTGTCGAACGCCGCGGCGGCGAGCGAGAAGCGTCCCTTCACGCACCCCGCCGGCGGGCTCGCGGGCAGCACGACGATGGCGCCGAAGAGCCCCATCTCGATCTGCAGGTCGGCCTGCGTCCCGCTGTGGTAGGCGTGCGTCCCGGGCGAGGTCGCCGTGAAGCTGTACGTCACGGTGCCGCCGCCGCTGGCGGCCTCCTGCGTGAGCAGGCCCGCCACGCCGCCCGTCGTCGTGACCTGGAACCCCGGGAAGACGATGGAGGTGTTGCCCGCGGCGGGCGGGAGGCCGTTCCTGAGGGTGACCGTGACGAGCTGACCCTCGGTCACGATCAGCGTCGGCCCGGGCAGCTGCATCTGCGGGCAGGTGCCGGGGAACGGCGCGAAGGCCGGCGTCGTCGCCGGATCACAGCCGTAGCCCCACGAGTAGATGGCGGCCCCGTCGGGCTGGGTGGTGTAGTCGGCCGACGCGACCAGGCTGAAGGACGTGCCGGTGATGCCGGGCACGGCGGCGCGAGCCGGCCGGAGCGGCAGCAGTGCGAACGATGCGCAGACCGCGAGGATTCCCGCGCGCGACGCGCGGCGCTTCGACGTGAAGGGCGTCATGGGGGCGGCTCCTACTGGATGCGGATCTCGGTCATCATTCCGCCGAAGTTCTCGGCGTCGTTCGAGAGGTGATCCAGGTTGGTGCTGTAGAGGAAGAAGGTCTGGCCCGGCTGGTACCGAGGGTCGCCGACGTCGAGGATCACGTCGGTCGACTCGCCGCCGCCCATCGTGATCGAGTTCGTCAGGAAGGTCGTGTCGCCGCCGGCGAGGTCGCGGAGGAGCCGCGCGTTCTGCGCGATCACCCGCATCGGCAGCCCGATCGTCCCGACCGTCACGTGCTCGGTGACGCTGAGCATCGAGAGGCGCAGGAGAGCCCGCGTCTGGCCGGCGGTCTTGTCGATGGTGATGAGGCTGGGCAGCGGCTGCGCGGGCCGCGCCACGCCGTCGGCGGACACGGTCGTGATGGCGCCGGGGTTCACCGTGTCCGGGTACCCGCGCCCGTTCAGGAGCGGGTACTTGTCCTTCATCTCCGCGAAGGACTCGGGGTTGAACGTCATCCCGACGTAGTGGAAGTTGGGGTCGAACCCCATCATCTGGATCGGGTACTCGACGTCGTAGCGGGTCGAGCCGTCCCCGTCGTTGTAGGCGTACCTGGCGCCGCCGGTGACGCCGGTCGCGCCCGTGGTGGCGCTCGCGCCGACGGGCAGCGGCGTCTGTCCGGTGCAGAGGATGTCGCTGCACGAGCGGCCGGTCGCCGAGGGGTCCACGGCGGCCTTGCGGTTCGCGGCCAGCAGCGCGGCCCCGAGGTCGTCGGCCGGGCCGAGCCGGTCCTGGCGGGGGCGGACGTACAGCTGCCCGACCATGCCCATCTGCAGGTGCTCGGGCGGCGTGATGTGGCAGTGCCAGAAGTAGGTCCCGGCGTCGGGCGCCGTGTAGTAGTAGGTGAAGCTCCCGGCGATGTTGATGGCCACCGAGGCGTCCGGCACGCCGTCGAAGAACGACGAGGCGTTCGGGTACCCGTGGAAGTGGACCGTGTGCTGCTCGAACAGGTCCGGCCGCATGATCATCCCGGGGTTGCTGAGGGTGAGGAACAGCTCGTCGTCCTCGTCGATGGCCATGAGCGGCGCCGGCGCGTTCCCGGCGAGCACGCCCATGTCCATGATCCCGGCGGGCTCGGTGACCGCGCCGTTGCTGGGCGTCGCCGCGGCGTTGGCGGCGGCGGTCCCCAGCGCGGAGTAGTTCGGGCCGGAGTAGCCGCCGAGGAACGTGTCCGCGGTCTGCGTGCCCGGGAGCCCGGCCTCGATGTCCCGCAGGCCGGAGAGGGGGCTGAAGGCGAACAGGTAGATCTGGTGGCCGTCGCCCATCGTCGCGTACCCGTCTCCGCCGCCGACGTGCTGGCACTTCACGAGGCCGGGGTGGGCGGGATCGACGGTGCTGCCGTTGGGGTGCAGCGGGGTCGTCGCCGGGCACTGCACCCGGAACGACTGGGCGCCCGCGGGCAGGGCGGAGAGGGCGAGGCAGAGCGCGAGCAAAGCGTGGCGATTCATGACGCGCATGACGGAGAGACCTCCTCGATGGATGAGCGTCCCGGGCTACCGGGAGCGTGAGTGGGCGGAGCGGGCCGGCGCCGGCGAGCGGAACCCGCCGGCGTGGCGCCTCGCGACGTCGCGCGAGCCGTGCCCGGTCGAGCGCTGCGGCCATGCGCCGCCGTGGCGCACGCGGTGACCCGTGTGACCGGCCAGCGCGAGGTGCGGCCAGAGCGCGATCAGCGCCGCCGCCACCGCGGGCCAGAGGAACCGGACGAGACGCCTCGGTCGACTGCTCATTGCCGTGCTCCCCGATCTGAGACCCGGGCCTTCCCGCGCGCCCCCGCGCTCGACTGCCCCGGGTGATCCACCTGCTCGCGCTCGTCTGCATCGGACCTGCCACGCTGCCGCGCCGCGGCGCGGACCGGCGATTCCCCACGAAGCCCGCGGATCGCGGAGCGCGAGGCGACGGTCGCGATCCCGCGGCGCCCGCCGATCCCCGGCGCCGGCGCGTTCCAGGGTGGAGCGCGTGGAACACCGGCTCGGCGCGCGGTGGGCGCGCGCTGCGCGCCCGCGCGTGCGCCGGCGCCCGCTCGAGCGCGGGCACGCGGGATGCTCCGCTCCGCGTGAAAGGAGCGACCGATGCCCAACCGTCACTCACGTCACGGCCGGCCCTCGCGACGGGATCCCTGCGGCCGCGCCGCCTGCCGGGCGCCCGAAGAGCACGTCCCCGTGAGCCTCGACCGGCTGCGCGGCGAGCTGTACCGGCTCCTCGACCAGCTGCCGCGCGCGCCGGCCGGCGCCTACGCCGGCCTGGTGCTCGAGTTCGAGCGAGGCTGGGAGGAGTTCAAGGCCTCCGTGGCGGCGAGCTCGCCGAAGGCCCCGTAGCCCCACGCCCGCAGCTTGCGCCAGAGCGTGTTCCGGCCGATGCCGAGGATCCGGGCCGCGTCCGCCTGCACGCCGCCGCAGGCCTGGAGCACGGCGAGCACGTGGTCCCGCTCCACCTCCGCGAGCGTGCGGAGGTCGCACGCCGGCGCCGCAGCCGCGGGTGGGCGGACGATCTCCTCGGGGAGGTGCTGCGGCTCGATCACCGGCCCCTCCGCGAGCGCGGCGGAGCACCGGATCGCGTTGGACAGCTCGCGGATGTTCCCGGGCCAGCGGTAAGCGACGAGGAGCTCCTGCGCGGCCCGGGCGAGCTCGCGGGGGGGCTCGCGCTCGAGCGCCAGGAAATGGCGGGCCAGGGGGAGGATGTCCTCGCGGCGGTCGCGGAGCGCCGGCAGGCGCAGCGCGTGCACCTTGATCCGGTAGTACAGGTCCGAGCGGAAGTCGCCGAGCTCCACCAGCCGCTCCAGGTCCTTGTGGGTGGCGGCGATCACGCGGACGTCCACGGACAGCGCGCGGTTCGACCCCACCCGGCGCACCTCGCCGTCCTGCAGCACCCGGAGGAGCTTCACCTGGAGCAGGGGCGGGAGATCGGCCACCTCGTCGAGGAGGAGCGTGCCGCCGGAGGCGGCCTCGAAGAGCCCCGGCTTCTCCGCGACGGCGCCGCTGAAGGCGCCCCGCACGTGGCCGAAGAGCTCGCTCTCGAGCAGCTCGCCCGGGATGGCGCCGCAGTTCACCGGGACGAACGGCCCGCTCGCGCGCGGGCTGCCGTGGTGGAGCGCGCGCGCGAGCACCTCCTTCCCGGTCCCGGTCTCGCCCAGCAACACGACCGGGGCGCACGTGCGAGCGATGGCGTGCGCCCGGCGCAGGATCGCCTGCATGGCGGGGCTGCGCGCCTCGAGCCGGCGGCAGGTGCGGACGCCGGCGACCGTCCGTTGCTGGTCACACGAGTGGCACCGCGTGGTCCCGGCCCCGAACGGCTCCTTGCACCACTCCGGCACTGGCAAGCGACGCGCCTTTCCCACTTCCCCGTGCTGCTCGGTCGCCCGCCAAGGTGGGGTGTGCCGGGAGAGATGCCAGTCCAGCGGTCGAGGGACGATGTTTGGAGCGCAAAGCGTGTCGCCCGCCCCGTCCGGCCGCCTTCGGGATGGCTGCGCGCACGCCCCGGGCCGTCGTCGCTCGTGCCGCGCGGCGCGAGCCAAGCCCCGTCCGTGCCTCGCCCCGCGACGCCGCGCCGGCTATCCCCGCGCACGCACCCCAGGAGGTTCGGCGATGAAGGTCGGTGTCCTCGGTTCCGGCGTCGTCGGGCAGGTCCTCGCCGACGGGTTCCTGAAGCACGGCCACGAGGTGATGCGCGGCTCGCGCGACGCGGGGAAGCTCGCGGCGTGGAGGGCGGACGCGGGCCCGGAAGCGCGGACCGGCACGTTCGCCGAGGCGGCGCGGTTCGGGGACGTCGTCGTCCTCGCGGTGAAGGGGACGGCGGCGGCGGGCGTGGTGGACGCCTGCGGCGGCGCCCTCGACGGGAAGCCCGTCCTCGACACGACCAACCCGATCGCGGACGCACCCCCGGAGAAGGGCGTGCTCCGCTTCTTCACCGGGCCCAACGAGTCGCTCATGGAGGCGCTCCAGGCGAAGGCCCCGAGGGCGAGGTTCGTGAAGGCGTTCTCCTGCGTCGGGAACGCGCTGATGGTGAACCCTCGGCTCGCGGGCGGGAGGCCCACGATGTTCGTCTGCGGCGACGACGAGGGGGCGAAGCAGCAGGTCGCGTCGGTGCTCGACCAGTTCGGCTGGGAAACCGAGGACCTCGGCGCGGCCGCGGCCGCCCGCGCGATCGAGCCGCTCTGCATGCTGTGGTGCATCCCGGGGTTCCTCCGCAACGACTGGGAGCACGCCTTCAAGGTCCTGCGGAGGTGACGCGCTCAGCGCGCCGCGAACCCCGCGATCACCGGCTCGATCCGCCTCAGATCCGGGGAGGCGTACATGTTCCCCTTCTCCCACGACTCCACGATCAGGAAGCCGTAGAAGGCCCGGCGCGCCGGGTAATCCGGCGGGAAGTAGAGGAACAGCGCCGACTGGCCCTTCCTCGGCATCCACCCCGGTCCCGGCGTCTCCGTCTCGTAGCGCATCGTGTGAAGCCTCCGGCCGGCGATCGTCTCGACCCCCCTCGCCACCGTCCCGAGTCGATACAGCCCGCGGGCGACGCCCTGCTCCAGCATGATGCGGTGCTCCTGCTCGAGGAACGCGTCCGCCAGCGCGTCCTCGCCCAGCGTCGCGGCGTCCTCGGGGATCGGCACCTTGAAGACCCGGACCTCGGTCGTCGCGACGTCGCTGCCGGTCGGCGGCGCGGGGGTCGCCCTCCTGAACGACACGGCCTCCGCGGACGGATCGCGCGCGACGCCCCAGCCGCCACCCTCCGGGACGGGGACGGTGTAGCTCGTGAAGGTCACGAAGGCTCCGGCCGGCCCTTCGCCCGTGGGGGCGGTCGCGCAGGCCGCGACCAGGACGGTCATGATCCCGGCGCCGCGGAGTCGACGATGCGCTCGCCTCCACCCGTGGTGGATCGCGGTGACCGTCATGGCCGTCCCCCTCGAGCTGGCCGATCATCGGGACGGGGTTCCGGGCGGGGTGATCGGGATCTTGGGGCGCGACGAGCCGGCTTCGCGCCGGAATCGCGCACGCGTGGCAGCTCGTGGCCGGGATCGACGATCGCGCTACACGCCCGCGAGGGACAGCGCCCACCGGACCGTGCCGGCGATCACGAGGACCAGGGCCGGGCTCAGCCGGAACCGGGTCAGCGTGAGCGCCGTCGCCGCGGCGATCCCGACGTCCGGCGGCCCGCGCAGCGTGCCCCCGAGGGTGACCGCGGCGGCCGCGATGAGCCCCACGACCGCCGGCGTGAGGCCGCGCAGCGCGGCGCGGACCCAGCGCCGGGACCGCACCCGGAGCAGCCACGCGCCGAGCACCACCACGAGCAGGAAGGGTGCGGCGAAGATGGTGAACGTCGCGACGATCGCGCCGGGGAAGCCGCGGACGACGTAGCCGATGAACGTCGCCATGAGGAGCACCGGCCCCGGCGTGAGCTTCCCCACCGCGACGGCGTTCGCGAACTGCTGCTCGGTGATCCAGCCGGCGTCGACCGCCGTGGAGTGGAGGTGGGGCACGATGGCGAACCCGCCGCCATAGGCGCCGAGGCCGGTGCGGAAGAAGAGGAGCCCGAGCGCGAGGAGGGTGCCGGCCGAGGCCCCCGCGGCGAGCCCGAGCGGCGCCACGGCGAGGACCGGCCGGTGGTGCTCCGGGGCGCGGGTCGCGCTGAGCGGCTCGAGCGGCTGGCCCTCGTCCGGGAGCGCGACCGGCGGAGAGGGCTTCGGCGCAAAGCGCCTTCGCGGGGCACGGCGCATGCGCGCGAGGCGCGCGCGCTTCGCGAGGAGATCGAAGACGAGGCCGGCGGCGATCCCGAGGCCCGCGATCTCGCCGGAGGCGGCGCCGCCCGCCGTGCTGAGGAGCAGGGCGGCCCCGGCGACACCCATCTGCCACAGGCGCCCCACCGAGGAGCGGACCATCTGGATCGCGAGCGCCGCGACGAGACCCACCACGCCGGCGTTGAGGCCCGACAGCACCACCTCGGCGCGGGGGGCGATGCCGAACCGGACGTACGCCCAGGCGAGGGCCAGCGTGAGGAGCGCGCCGGGGAGGATGAAGGCGGTGTAGGCGGCGACCGCGCCGGGGAGCCCCTGGAGCCGCAGCCCGAGGTGCGCGAGCGCGTTGGACGCGGCGCCACCGGGGAGCATCTGCGCGACGGTCGCCGTGTTGGTGAACTCGCGCTCCGTGACCCACCTTCGCCGCTCGACGGCGAGGTGGCGGATGTTGCCGAGCACGCTCACCCCGCCGCCGAACCCGATCACGCCGAGCCACAGGGACGCGCGGAACAGATCCGTCAGCGACGGCGAGATGCGCGTCGCGCCGCGTGGAGCGCGCTGGGTCGGACGGGGCGTCAGGGTCTCCATCTCCATGCCGTGAGGTCGTTTACGCCAGATCCACTCCGGGCGCCAACGGGAACGGTCCGGCGCGCCCCGCGGCGGAACCGTGCGCGCCCGGGCGAGAGCGGCTCGCTCCCTGCCCGGGCGCCGTGCCCCTCCGGGAGGGGCACGCGAGGAGGCGGACCTCGCGCGGCTTCGCGCCGCGCGTCACCCGAGGTCGACGGGCACGAAGATGCGCGCGTCCCCGCGGTCGACGAGGAGCGCGAGGTGCTTGCCCGCCCGGTCCACGAGCGAGCGAAGCTGCTCGACGCTCTTCACGTGGGTGCCGTTCACCGCGAGCACGATGTCTCCCGGCTGGATGCCGGCGCGCGCGGCCGGGCCGTCGGCGCCCTCGACGACGACGCCGGCATCGACGCCCACCTGCCGGCGCTCGTCGGGGGAGAGGGGACGGACGGCGAGGCCGAGCTTGCCGTGGCTCGCGTCCGCTCCGCCGGCGGCGGTCGCGCCCGCGCTCTCCGCCTCGCCGACGCGCACCTCGACGTCGCGCCGGTGCCCGTCCCTAAAGACCTCGAGCTTCGCCTCGGTCCCGGGCCGGAGCGCCGCGACCGCCGGAGGAAGCTCGGAGGAGCCGGAGACCGGGCTGCCGTTCAGCGAGAGGATCACGTCGCCGGGCTGGATCCCGGCGCGCGCCGCCGGGCTGTCGGGCTGCACGGAGCTCACCAGCGCGCCGGTCGGGCCCGGCAGGCCGAACGAGTCGGCGAGCGACTGGTTCACGTCCTGGATCGTGACGCCGAGCTGCCCGCGCGTGACCTTGCCGTGCGCGAGCAGCTGCTGCTCGACGTTCATGGCGAGGTCGATCGGGATCGCGAAGGACAGGCCCATGTAGCCGCCGGACTGGGAGTAGATCTGGGAGTTGATCCCGATGACCTCGCCGCGGGAGTCGAAGAGCGGGCCGCCCGAGTTGCCCGGGTTCACCGCGACGTCCGTCTGCAGGAACGGGACGTACCCGCCGTCGGGCAGCGAGCGGCCGCGCGCGGAGAGGATCCCGGCGGTCGCGGTGTTCTCGAGGCCGAACGGCGAGCCGATCGCGAGGACCCACTCGCCCACCTTCGTCCGCGACGGATCCCCGAGCCTGACGGTCGGCAGGCCCTTCGCGTCGATCTTGAGGACCGCGACGTCGGAGGCCTTGTCGACCCCGACGACGCGCGCCGGGAACTCCCGCTTGTCGGTGAGCTTCACCTTCACCTCGTTCGCGCCGGCGACGACGTGCGCGTTCGTGAGGATGACGCCGTCCGCCGCGACGACGAAGCCGGACCCGAGGCCGCGGGTGATCGCGCGGCCCTGCTGCCCGGGCGCGCCGAACTGCCGGAAGAACGGGTAGAACGGATCGCTCGGGTCGAGCTGCCCGAAGGGCGAGCCGGCCGCGCTCTTCACGCTCCCGGTCGTGCTCACGTTCACCACGGCGGGACCGTAGCGCTGGACGATCGCGCTGAAGTCGGGGACCGCGGCCGTCGGCGCCGGTTTGGAGTCCGGCGCCGCGCGGGTGGGCGTCGAGGGCGCGTCCCTCGCGACGTCCGCGGGCGACGCGAGCGCCCGGCCGTGGGACAGGTACCCCGTCGCGACGGCGGCGACGAGGGCGGTCGCGACGGCGGCAGGCTTCTTCCACCTGGAGGTCATGGTTCGGTTCCTTTCTCTCGGCCCGCTGCTGCGGGCTCGCGAGGAACGTAGAGCGCGAACCTTAAGAGCCCCTTAAGGCCGGCGATCCTCGTCGGGTGTCGTCGGGACCGGGGCCGGGGCCGCCCGGTCGCTCTCCGGCGCGGCGGCGACCGCGGCCCGCGCCGGGAAGTCGATCCGCACCGTGAGCCCGCCGCCCGGGGCGTCCTGGAGCACGACGGCGGCGCCGTGGCGGTCCGCGATCGCCTTCACGATGGCGAGCCCGAGCCCGCTGCCCGGCTCCGCGCTCCCGCCCCGCCGGTAGAACCGATCGAACACGCGCCGGCGCTCGGGCGCGGGGATCCCGGGCCCCCGGTCCGCCACGGCGAGGTACGGGCGCCCGTCGCCGACGCCGGCGGAGACGTCGACGCGCGCGCCCGGCGCGTACCGGAGGGCGTTCTCCACGAGGTTCGCGAGCAGCGTCCGGAGCGCGGCGGCGTCTCCCGCGACGACCGCATCGCCCGCGAGCTCCGTCGCGCCGAGATCGACGCCGCGGGCCTCGGCGAGGCGGGCGTGGTCCGCCACGGCCTGGACGGCGAGCTCGGCGAGGTGCACCGGCTCGAGCACCGTCGCGGGGGCGGCGTCCGGCTCGGCGCGCGCGAGGGTCAGGAGCTGCTGCACGACGTGGGTGGTCCGGTCGAGGGCGGCGCGGACGTCCGCGAGGGCGGTCGCGCGCTCCCCCGGGTCGCGGGCCCGCTCGGCGAGCTGCACCTGCAGCGCGAGCGCCGCGAGCGGCGTGCGCAGCTCGTGCGCGGCGTCCGCCACGAACGCGCGCTGCGCCGCGAGCGCGGCCCCGAGGCGCGCGAGCAGCTCGTTCAGGGATCGGACCAGGGGCATCACCTCCGCCGGCGTCTCGGCCTCCGGGAGCAGCGCCAGCGCGGAGGGTGTTCGCGACGCGACGGCGCCTGCGAGCCGGTCGAGCGGCGCGAGGGCGCGGCCGACGCTGCGCCACACGAGCATCGCCAGCAGCGGGAGCATGAGCAGGACCGGGACGAGCGTGCGGGACGCGGCCGCGAAGGCGAGCCGCTGCCGGACGCGAAGCGGCTGCGCGACCTGCACGACGAGGCCGGACAGCTCGGTGGAGTACACGCGCCAGTCCCCGCCGCTCGGCGTCCGGACGGTCGTGAACCCGAGCTCCGCGTTCTCCGGCAGATCGGCGTCCGGGCGGGACAGGTACAGCCGCTCCCCGTCGATGTCCCAGATCTGGATCGCGTAGTCGAAGCCGTCGCCCGCGTCGCCGGCGGGCGCCCCGCGGCCGGCCACCTGGCTGCGGAAGGTGAGCGCGATCTGGCGCAGGTGGTAGTCGAAGATCGTGTCGATCTCCTGGCGCGCGAGCCGGTACACGAGGAACGCCGCCGCGAGGGTCACCGCGGCCACCGCCGCGAGCAGCGCCACGAGGAGCGTGCGCCGGATCGACGTCACGATCGCCTCGGCACCACGTAGCCGACCCCGCGGAGCGTCTTGATCCACTCGGCGCCGAGCTTCCGCCGCAGGGCGTGGACGTGGACCTCGACCGCGTTGCTCTCGACCTGCTCGCCCCAGCCGTACAGCCGCTCCTCGAGGCGGGCTCGCGAGACGGGCCGGCCGGGGTGCTCGAGGAGGACGTGCAGCAAGGCGAACTCGCGCGCGGAGAGGGGCACCGCGCGCCCGTCGAGCGTCACCTCGTGGGCGGCGGGGTCGAGCGTGAGCCCGCCGAGCTGCAGGACCGGATCCGCCCGGCCCTCGCGGCGGCGCTGGAGCGCCCGCACGCGCGCCCCGAGCTCGTCGAGGTCGAACGGCTTCGGCAGGTAGTCGTCGGCGCCGGCGTCGAGGCCGGCGACGCGGTCCGCGACCGCATCCTGCGCCGTGAGGATCAGCACCGGCACGCGGTCGCCCCGGCGGCGCAGATCGCGCAGCAGCGCCATGCCGCCCTTGCGTGGCAGCCCGAGGTCCAGCAGGACGACGTCGTACGGCTCCCCCGCGAGCGAGAGCTCCGCGGCCTCGCCGTCCTGCACCCAGTCCACGGCATGCCCCTGCTGGCGCAGCGCGCGCCGCAGGGCGTCTCCGAGCATGCGGTCGTCCTCGACCAGGAGGAGGCGCATTCAAAAACAATTTAACGGCGCGCGCGCCGGGAGCAGCACGCGGAACGGAGGCGCCACGGACGGGCGGCGGGCCACGCGGCACGGCAACGTCGCGCACCCCCGACGACATCACCTCCGCTCCACGGCGGGGATCCCCACGGACGCGGCGCCGCGCGCGCCGTTTCGCGTGCGTCGCCGCGGCGATCATGTTACGGGGCGCAGCCGTGCCTCCCGTGCCGCCCGCCGCGCCCGAGCCCGCCCCCGGAGTCGCCGTCCCCGCCGAGCCGCGCCGGGGCTCCGGCCGGCACGCGTTCCTGGTCGCCGCCGGCATCCTCCTGTCCCGCGTCGTGGGGCTCGTCCGGCAGCGGGTCTTCGCGCACGCGCTCGGGAGCGGCGTGGTCGCGGGCGTGTTCTCCGCGGCGCTGCGGATCCCCAACCTCCTGCAGAACATGCTCGGGGAGGGCATCCTCAGCTCGTCCTTCATCCCGGTGTACGCGCATCTCCTCGCGCGCGGGGAGCGCGAGGAGGCCGAGCACGTCGCGGGCGCCGTCGCGGGCCTGCTCACCGCGGTCACCGCCCTGCTCGTCGTCGCAGGGATCCTCGCCGCCCCCGCGCTCGTCCAGGTGATCACGCCGGGCCTGTCCGGCGCGGAGCAGGCGCTCGCGATCCGGTTCGTCCGGATCCTGTTCCCCGCGACCGCCACCCTCGTGCTCAGCGCGTGGTGCCTCGGGATCCTGAACAGCCATCACCGCTTCTTCCTGTCCTATGCCGCGCCCGTGGCGAACAACGTCGCGGTCATCGCGGTGCTCGTCGCCGGGGCGGGCCGCGTCGACGACGCGCGGCTCGGCGGATGGGTCGCGTGGGGCTACGTGGTGGGGGCGGTCCTGCAGGTCGGCGTGCAGGTCCCGAGCGTCCTCGCGCTCGTCGGGCGGCTTCGGCCGTCCATCTCCGTGGCGCGCCAGTCGGTCCGCACCGTGCTGGGGAACTTCGCCCCGGCGCTCGTCGGCCGCGGCGTCGTCCAGCTCTCGGCCTTCGTGGACACGATCTACGCGTCGTACGTCGGCACCCGCGGCCTCGCGACGCTCGGATACCAGCAGACCCTGTACCTGCTCCCCATCAGCCTGTTCGGCATGGCGATCTCCGCGAGCGAGCTGCCCGCGATGAGCGCGGCGGTGGGGACGCCCGCCGCGGTCGCCGCGGCCCTCCGCACCCGGCTCGACGCGGCGCTCCAGCGGCTCGCCTTCTTCGTCGTCCCCTCCGCCGCGGCGTTCGTCGCGATCGGCGACGTCCTCGCGGGAGCGCTCTTCCAGACCGGGAAGCAGACGGCGGCGGACACGCGCTACCTGTGGCTCGTGCTCATGGGCTCGGCGGTGGGGCTCGTCGCCGCCGCCAAGGGGCGCGTGTACGCGTCGTCCTTCTACGCGCTCCGGGACACGCGCACGCCGCTCCGCTTCGCGGTCGTGCGCCTCGCGCTCACGGCGTCCCTCGCCTGGTGGTCCGCGGTGAAGATGCCCGACCTGCTGGGTGTGCCCCGCGAGGCGGGGCTCGTCGGGATCACCGCCACCACCGGGCTCGCGGCCTGGGTGGAGTACGCGCTGCTCCGGCGCGCGCTCGCGCGCCGCATCGGTAAGACCGGCGTGCCGGGCCGCCGGATGGCGCTCCTCTGGGGCGCCGCCGCGGTCGCCGGAGGCGCCGCGCTCGCGACGAAGGTGGCGCTCGTCCGCTGGCGCGGAGCGATGCCGGGGCTCGCGTCCGACTGGGGCGGGGCGTTCCTGCCGCCGCCGCGGATGCATCCGGTCCTGGCCGCGCTCCCGATCGTCGGCGCGTTCGCCGTCGTGTACCTCGGGCTCGTGCTCGTGCTCACGCCGGGAGGCGCCGCGGCGCTCCCGGGGTTCCGGCGCCGCGTCCGGCGGTGAGCCGTACGCCGCGAGGGGCCCCACCGCGGAGGCGGGCATGCGGTGAGTGAGGGGCCGCTCTTCACCGAACGTCACCCGAGCCGCGCGTCGCGAGTGACGTTCGGCAATTCCACCGCGCTGACCGATCGCACGCCGACAGGGGCCACGTCCCGCTCGCCCGAACAACTCGGGCGATCCCCGAATGAGCCGGCGAGCGTCGTGACGCCTGTGCTTGGATTCGGGCGGTCCGACCGGTGGCCGCATGCCAGGGCTCCACTCCTCGTCCATTGGTGCCGCATGCGTCCGGCGCGGCTGTTGCGCTCTGGCCGGGATCCTTCTCGTCCTCGGGCAGTTGCCCTTCGGCGCCGCTGCCGGCGAAGGGGAGGTGGGCTCCGCCGACGCAGGGGCGCGGCTCTTCTCGGGCCAGACCCGCCTTGCGGGCGGCGGGCCTTCCTGCGCGGCCTGTCACGCCATCGCCGGGCTGCCGTTCCCTGGCGGCGGCACGATGGGCCCGGACCTCACCGGCGTCTACGCCAGGTACGGACCCGAGGCGCTCGGCACGGTGCTCGCGACGCTCTTCTTCCCCACCATGGATCCGGTCTTCGCCGGCAGGCTCCTCACCCCCGCCGAACGAGCTGACCTCCAGGCGTTCATGGCCGCGTCGGGGACGAGCCCGGCGCCCGCGGCGACAGGGCGCCTGCTCCTCTTCGGACTGCTACTCCTCGCGGCTGCGGCGGCGCTGATGGCGTGGCTGGGGCGCGCGCGGCTCTGCGGCGTGCGTGCTGCGCTGGTGGCGGATGCGCGTCGCGCGCGGGAAGGACGACCGTGACCTGGATCCGCGATCTGCTCGATCCGAAGGTGCGCCGCTGGGAGGAGATGTACCGCAACCGGTGGCAGCACGACTCCGAGACGCGGAGCACTCACGGCGTCAATTGCACCGGTGGGTGCTCGTGGATCGTGTACGTGAAGGAGGGGATCGTCACCTGGGAGATGCAGGCGACGGACTACCCGGCGCTCGAGGCGGGGCTCCCACGGCACGAGCCGCGCGGCTGCCAGCGGGGCATCTGCTTCTCCTGGCACGTCTACGCACCCACGCGCGTCAAGTACCCGTACCTGCGAGGCGTGCTCGCGGATCTCTGGGCGCGAGCGCGGGCCGAGCACGCGGATCCGGTCGAGGCCTGGGCCTCCATCGTCGAGGACGAGGTTTCGCGGAGCGCGTACCAGCAGGCGAGAGGGAAGGGCGGCCTGCGGCGGGCGACGTGGGAGGAGGCGCTCGACCTCGTGGCGGCGTCGCTGCTCTACACCGCCAAGCGGTACGGTCCGGATCGCGTGATCGGGTTCTCTCCCATCCCGGCCATGTCGATGGTGAGCTACGCCGCCGGGTCGCGCTTCCTGCAGCTGTTCGGCGGCGCTCTGCTCAGCTTCTACGACCTCTACGCCGACTTTCCGCCGGCCTCGCCGGAGACCTGGGGCGAGAAGACCGACGCCCCGGAGAGCGCCGACTGGTTCAACAGCAAGTACATCGTGGTGGCCGGGTCGAACCTCTCCATGACCCGCACGCCCGACGTGCACTTCGCCGCCGAGGCGCGCCACCACGGCGCGAAGCTGGTGGTCCTCTCGCCCGACTTCAGCCAGGTCTCGAAGTACGCCGACTGGTGGCTGCCGGTGACCGCCGGGATGGATGGGGCGCTCTTCCTCGCGGTGTCCCACGTGCTGCTGAAGGAGTTCCACGCCGAGCGCGATGTCCCCTACTTCACGGGTTACCTGCGGCGCTACTCGGACGCACCGTTCCTGGTCGTCCTCGAGCCGGGGCCGGCCGGGCACGTACCGGGGCGGATGCTCCGGGCGAGCGAGCTGGCGCGCTATCGGGGCGAGGAGCACGCCGAGTGGAAGCCGCTCGTCCTCGATCGCCTGAGCGGCGAGCCGCGCATGCCGCAGGGCTCGATCGGCTTCCGCTGGCAGAAGGAACCAGGACGCTGGAACCTCGAGCCCCGCGACGGCCAGGACGGCGCCGAGATCGATCCCGTGCTCACGTTCCTCGGGGAGCGGGACGCGGTCGAGCAGGTCACCTTCGCGGAGCCCGGCGCGAGCCGCACCCTCCTGCGCGGCGTCCCGGTCCGGCACCTCGAGACCGTCGGCGGCCAGGTGGCGGTCACCACCGTGCTCGACCTCCTCATGGCGCAGTTCGGCGTCGCTCGCGGCCTCGAGGGCGACTACCCGCAGGGCTACGACGACGCGGAGGCGCCGTACACCCCTGCCTGGCAGGAGCGGTACACCGGCATCGGTCGGAACACGGTGGTGCAGCTGGCGCGGGAATGGGCCGCCACCGCCGAGCGGACGAACGGGAAGTGCACCGTCATCATCGGCTCGGGCGTGAACCACTGGTACCACGCCAACCTGCACTATCGCGCCGCGATCACGCCGCTCGTCCTGTGCGGTTGCGTTGGGGTGAGCGGCGGCGGGCTCGCCCATTACACTGGCCAGGAGAAGCTCGCCCCGACCGCCTCGTGGTCGGCGCTCGCCATGGCGCTCGACTGGGGCGCTCCACCGCGGCTGCAGAACGGACCGTCCTTCCACTACGTCCACAGCGACCAGTGGCGGTACGAGCGCGAGGCGCCGGAGGCGCCGCCGGCCGCAGGCAAGTTCGCGAGGTCGCACACCCTCGATCATCAGGTGGACGCGGTGCGCCGCGGCTGGCTCCCCTTCTACCCGCAGTTCGACCGCAGCCCCATCGAGCTCCTCCGCGAGGCGGAGCGGGCCGGCGCGCGCTCCGAGCCGGAGGTCGTGCGGTGGGTGGCGGAGCAGCTCCGGACCCGGGCCCTGCGCTTCGCGGTGGAGGACCCCGACGCGCCGGAGAACTGGCCGCGGGTCTGGCTCATCTGGCGCGCCAACGCGCTCCTCTCCAGCGCCAAGGGGCACGAGTACTTCCTTCGGCACTACCTCGGGCTCGACGGGAACGCCGTGGCCGACGCCGACGCAGCGGAGGAGACGGTCCACGAGGCGGTCTTCCGGCACCCCGCGCCGCGCGGGAAGCTCGACCTCGTCGTCGACGTGAACTTCCGCATGGACACCTCGGCGCTCTACGCCGACGTCGTGCTGCCGGCAGCCACCTGGTACGAGAAGGACGATCTCAACACCACCGACCTCCACTCCTACATCCACCCGCTCGGCGCAGCCGTGCCGCCCTGCTGGGAGTCGAGGACCGACTGGGACACCTTCAAGGCCCTGGCCGAGCGGGTGAGCGCGCTCGCCCGAGACCACTTCCCGGAGCCCTTCCGCGAGGTCGTGGCGACGCCGCTCCTGCACGACACGCCGGACGAGCTCGCGCAGCCGGAGGTGCGGGACTGGGTCCGCGGAGAGTGCGATCCGATCCCGGGCCGAACCATGCCGCACCTCTCGGTGGTGGCGCGCGACTACCCGAACCTCCACCGCCGCTTCTGCGCCCTCGGCCCCAGGCTGCGCGAGGAGGGCGTAGAGGACCGCGGCGTCCACATCCCGGTGGGTGACCTCTACGACGCCTACGCGCGGAGCGCGCCCTCGACGGAGTGGAACGGCGTCCGCATGCCGTCGCTCGCCCGCGCCACCGAGGCGGCCAACGTGGTCCTGCACTTCGCTCCCGAGACGAACGGGGAGGTGGCCTGGCGCGGCTTCCAGGTGCAGGAGCGCCGGGTCGGGCTGCCGCTCGCCGATCTCGCCGAGCCGTACCGGGGCGTCTCCTACGACTTCCTCGCGGTCACGAAGCAGCCGCGCCGAATCCTCACCAGCCCGTGCTGGTCGGGCATCACCAACGGCGGCCGGGCTTACACTTCCTTCGCCATCAACGTGGAGCGGCTGGTCCCCTGGCGCACGCTCACCGGCCGCCAGCACCTCTACCTCGACCACGCGGCCTATCGCGCTTTCGGTGAGGCGCTGCCGGCGTTCAAGCCTCGCATCGACGCGGCGGGCGCGGGCGCGCTGCTGCGCTCGGGGAGCGTCCCCGGGATCACGCTCAACTGCGTGACGCCGCACGGCAAGTGGCACATGCACACGACGTATTACGACAACCTGCGCATGCTCACGCTCTCCCGCGGGGTCGAGCCGTTCTGGCTCAACGACGCCGACGCGGCGCAGATCGGGGTGGCGGACAACGACTGGGTCGAGGTCTTCAACGACAACGGCGTCGTCGTGACCCGCGCGGTGGTGACGGCGCGGGTGCCGCGCGGCCTCACCATTTTCTACCACGCGCCGGAGCGCACCATCTCGTTCCCCAAGTCGCCGCTGCGAAGGAATCGCCGCGGCGGGGGCCACAACAGCCTGACGCGGATGCGGCTCAAGCCGGTCCTGATGGTGGGCGGGTACGCCCAGCTCTGCTACCGCTTCAACGACTACGGCCCGCCCTCCTCCGACCGCGACACCTGGGTCGTGGTGCGCCGCCTCGAAGGTGCACCGCTCTTCTACTGAGGGTAAACGCCATGGATGTCCGGGCCCAGGTCTCGATGGTGTTCCACCTCGACAAGTGCATCGGGTGCCACACCTGCAGCATCGCCTGCAAGAACCTGTGGACCGACCGTCGCGGCGCCGAATACATGTGGTGGAACAACGTCGAGACGAAGCCCGGCACCGGCTACCCGACGCTGTACGAAGACCAGGAGAAGTACCGGGGAGGATGGGAGGCGGGCGCCGGTCGTCCGCGGCTCAAGCTGGGCGGACGGCTGGCCGAGCTGGCCAGGATCTTCCACAACCCCCGGCTCCCGGCGCTCGACGACTACTACGAGCCCTGGACCTACCGCTACGACCAGCTCATCGGCGCGCCGCCGTCCGACGACCAGCCGGTCGCGACGCCGGTGTCCCTGGTCACCGGCGAGGACATGAAGATCGAGGCGGGGCCGAACTGGGACGACGACCTCGGTGGCTCCTCCATCTACGCCGCAGCCGACCCGAACGTCGAGGCGCTCACCGATAGCGAGCGCGGGCAGCTCCTCGCATTCGAGCGGCTCGTCTTCTTCTACCTGCCGCGCATCTGCAACCACTGCCTCAACCCCGGCTGCCTCGCCGCCTGCCCGGCCGGCGCCATCTACAAGCGGGGGGAGGACGGCATCGTCCTGGTGAGCCAGCACAAGTGCCGCGGCTGGCGGATGTGCATCTCGGGCTGCCCCTACAAGAAGACCTATTTCAACTGGGCCAACGGCAAGGCGGAGAAGTGCATCCTCTGCTACCCCCGCCAGGAGACGCAGCAGGTCCCGGCCTGCATGCACTCGTGCGTGGGGCGCATCCGATACCTCGGCGTCCTCCTCTACGACGCGGAGCGGCTCGCCGCGACGGCCGCCCTGCCGGACGCGGAGCTCGTCGAGGCGCAGCGCGCGCTCATCCTCGACCCCTTCGACCCGGAGATCGCCGCCGCCGCCCGGGAGGCAGGCATGCCGGAGGCCATCCTGGAGGCCGCCCGTCGGTCGCCGGTCTTTCAATTCGTGAAGCGCTTCCGGCTGGCGCTGCCCCATCACCCCGAGTTCCGCACGCTGCCCATGCTCTTCTACGTCCCGCCGCTGCTCCCGGTCATGGCGACGGTCTCGGACGGCCACTACGAGGTGACTCCCGAGCTGCTCAGCTCGCTCGACGCGAGCCGGCTGCCGCTCCGTTACCTCGCGGCCATGTTCACCGCTGGAGAGGTCGCCCCCATCGTCGAGGTGTACCGGAAGCTCGTCGCCGCGCGGCTCTACCAGCGGGCGACGACGGTCGGCGACGTGCCGCGGGAGAGCGCCACCCACGCGCTCGAGGAGGCCGGTCTGAGCGCGCAGGACGCAGAGGAGATCTACCGGCTCACCGCGCTCGCCTCGTTCGAGGAGCGCTTCGTCGTCCCGCCCTTCTTCCGCGAGGGTGCGATCGAGTCCGTGGAGGACGTGCACGAGCACCAGGAGGAGGAGGGCGCGGGGTTCCTGCGGCCTCCCCGGCGCGGCTGGTGAGCCATGGGCGGCGAGCTCTACGAACGACTCTCCGAGCTCCTCGAGTACCCCGGGCCACGCGTCGGCGAGCGGGTGGCAGCGTGCATCGCGCGACTCGAGGCGCGCGCTCCGGCGGCGCGCGCGCTGCGCGAGTTCGAGCGCCTCCTGGAGGGCGTGCCGGTGGGCCAGCTTCAGGAGAGCTACACGGCCGCCTTCGACCTCGACCCGAGCTGCTCGCCGCACGTGGGGTACCGGCTGCTCGGGCCCGACTCGCGCCGGGGGACGTTCCTGGCCCGGCTGGCGGCGCGCTACCGGGCGCGCGGCTTCTCCGCCGGGCGGGAGCTCCCCGACCACCTCACCGTCCTGCTCAGGTTCCTGGCGCACGCGCCGGACGAGCCGGATCGAGGCGAGCTCGTCGGCGAGTGCCTCGTGCCGGCGCTCTCGAGCCTCGCGCGAGAGCTCCGGCGGCGGGAGCATCCGTACGCCCCGCTGGCAGAGGCGATCCAGCTCGTGCTCGAGGTGGATGCTCGGGGGGAGCGAGCCCGATGAACGCATTCTTCTTCGTCGCCTGGCCGTATGTCGCCTGGGTGCTCGCCATCGTGGCCGGGATCTACCGCTACTTCACCGCGCGCTACACCTACTCGAGCCTCTCGTCGGAGATGCTCGCGAGCCGGAGCCTGTTCTGGGGATCGGTCTCCTGGCACTACGGCATCATCCCCATCCTCCTCGCGCATCTGCTGGCGGGCGTCTTCCCCTCCGCCGCCGCTGCGGCGGTCTCGCGTCCGGGCGCGCTACTCGGCCTCGAGGTCGTCGGGCTCGCGCTCGCCTTCCTCTCCATCCTCGGGATCGCGACGCTCATCGGGAGGCGGCTCGGGACGCGTTCGCCGCTGCGGCGGGAGACGTCCGGGATGGACTGGGTTCTGCTCGCCGTCCTCGCCCTCCAGGTCGTCACCGGGGCGGGGATCGCGCTCTTCGTCCGGTGGGGATCCCGCTGGTACCCGTACACGGCCGCCCCGTGGTTCTGGTCCATCGTCCGGCTCGACCCGGACCCGGCGAAGGTCGCCGCGCTCCCGGGGTTCGTCCAGCTCCACTTCGTGAGCGGCTTCCTCCTCATTGCGCTCTTCCCGTTCACCCGCCTCGTGCACCTCGTCACGGTGCCGGTCACCTACCTCTGGCGGCCGTATCAGATCGTGAGCTGGCTGGGACGACGCGGCGCCGGGAGGTCGCCCATGCCGTGATCGCGCCGGTACGCCCTGCGCCGGCCGGGCCGGAGGACGGCGCGCGGCGCAGCTTCCTCGCGCGCCTGAGCATCGCCGCCGGGGCCGTCGCGGCGGCGCTCGTCGCCGTCCCGAGCGGCCTCTTCCTGCTCGGCCTGCGCCGCGCTCCCCGGGTGTGGAGGACGGTCGGACGCCTCGACGCGTTCGAGGTCGGGAAGACGGTGGAGGTCTCGTTCCTCGATCCTTCGCCGCTGCCGTGGACCGGCGTCACCGCGCGAACGGCGGCCTGGCTGCGCCGCGTCGACGACCAGGAGTTCATCGCCTTCTCGGTGCACTGCACGCACCTCGGCTGCCCGGTGCGCTGGCTTCAGGAGGCGGAGCTGTTCATGTGCCCCTGCCACGGAGGCGTCTTCTACGAGGATGGGCGAGTCGCGTCGGGGCCGCCGCCCCGCCCGCTGTCGCGCTACCCGGTCCGAGTTCGCGCCGGCGTGGTCGAGATCCTCACCAGTCCCATCCCCATCGCCTGAGCCGGAGGCGACCGCATGCGAGTGCAGCGCGCCTGGCAGTGGTTCGACGAGCTGACGGGGTTCTCGCGGACGCTCGGCTCCGTCCTGCGCCACCCCGTCCCGCCCGCCGGCCGGACCGCCTGGCTCTACGTCTTCGGGAGCGCCACGCTCCTCACCTTCGTGCTGCAGGTGATCACCGGGACGGCCCTGGCGAGCGCCTACGTGACCTCCACCGGCGACGCGTACGAGAGCCTTCGCTTCATCACGGAGGTGCCGCTCGGTCGCATCACCCGCGGCCTCCACGCCTTCGGCGCGTCGATGATGGTGATCCTGATCGGCGTCCACGTCATCCGCGTCTACCTCATGGGCGCCTACAAGTACCCGCGCCAGATGAACTGGCTCACGGGGGCGGTGCTGTTCCTCCTCACGCTCGGCATGGCCTTCACGGGACAGCTGCTGCGCTGGGACCAGACGGGGTTCTGGACGGCGGTGATCGCCGCCGAACAGGCCGGCCGCACCCCGCTCGTCGGCGGCTGGCTCGGGCACTTCCTCCTGGCGGGCGACACCGTCGGCGGTGCGACGCTCTCCCGCTTCTTCGCGACGCACGTGTTCTTCATCCCGGGCCTGATCTTCTTGCTCGTCGCGCTGCACCTCTACCTCGTCGTCTACAACGGCATCTCGGAGCCGCCGCGCGCGGGGCGTCCCGTCGACCCCGTCACCTACCGCGCCTGGTACCGCGCGCTCCTCGAGCGCCATGGGCAGCCGTTCTGGCCCGACGCCGCCTGGCGCGACGCGGTGTTCGGGCTACTCGTCATCGCGACGATCTTCACGCTGGCCGTCGCGGTCGGTCCACCAGAGCTGGGGCGCCCGCCCGATCCCAGCATCATCGAGGCCTCGCCGCGGCCGGACTGGTACTTCCTCTGGTACTTCGCCGTCCTGACGCTCATCCCGAGGTGGTCCGAGAACTACGTGATCATTCTCGGGCCGCTCTCCCTCATCGTGTTTCTCGTGGCGCTGCCGCTGGTCGCCGGGCGCGGCGAGCGCAGCCCGCTGCGCCGACCGTGGGCCATCGCGGGCGTGGCGGCGGTGGTGCTCATGATCTGGCACTACTCGGGCGTGGGTGCCCTCGCGCCCTGGTCGCCGCGCTTCGAGGCGAAGCCGCTCCCGGCGGAGGTGGTCGGCGCGACCAGCGGGCCGGTGGCGTCGGGCGCCAGGGTGTTCTACGACCGCGGCTGCGAGTACTGCCACCTCGTCGCCGGGCGCGGTGGCATCCGCGGCCCCGACCTCAGCGACGTCGGCGACCGCCTCACCCAGGAGCAGATGGCGACGAGGATTTTCAGCGGCGCCGCGAACATGCCCTCCTATGCGGGCAAGCTCCGCGCGGAGGAGCTGGCCGATCTGCTCGCGTTTCTCTCGTCGCGCAGCCGCGGCGCGGGACCCGCCACGGCGCCGCCGCGGCCGCCCTGAGTGAGGGCGCGGCGCGCTCGCGCACGGGTGGCGCGCCTTCACGACGCCGGACGGCCCGGTGGTCTCGGCGCAGGTCGCGGTACGTGGACCGCGTCACGGCTGCGAGGTCTTGTCCGCCATCGCCTCGAGCGCGATCGCCGCGTGCGCGAAGGCCGCGCCGGCTCGCATCTCGGCGGCGACCCATATCGCCTCCATGATCTCACGCTCACTCGCGCCGTCGCGGAGCGCGCCGAGCGTGTGGGCGCGAATGCAGTACGGGCACTGCGTCGTGTGAGCGACCGCCACGGCGATGAGTTGCTTCACCTTGCGCGGCAGCGCACCTTCCCCGAAGGCCGCCTTGCTGAACTCGTGGAACGCCCGGTCGATCTCCGGCGCCAGCTCGCGCCGGTGCTTTGTGAGCTCCGGGGTAGAAGCCGGGTAGATGTGATCGTGCATGCTCCCTCCAGGTGGATGATGGCCATGCCAGGCGAGGAGGGCCGGCAACCCCTGGGATCATCGCCATGAACGGCGTTCCGGAGATGATCCGGCGGAGGCGGCAGGGGCGGCGCGAATCGTTGGATATCAGACCATCAGCGCTCGTCCCGTGACCGCCCCGACCGACCGCTCCACGCGCCCGCCCGCCCGGGTAGGGGGCCTGGTTCGCGGCCGTCGCCCCTCCGGGGCGCCGGCTACGTCTCGACCGGCATCGTCGGCGACGAGACGATCTACCGCGCGGCGGCCCAGGCGCGCCCGCCTAGCCCCGCGCCACGGCCACCGCCCGGAGCGGCGATCGTTATGGTACGAGAGCAGGATGCGTCGGATCGTCGAGCCGATGAAGCCGAGCTCCCCTCGGCCGCAGCCGACCCGTGATTCGGGGATCGGGCCGCTGGCGCGCGGACGTCCGCTCGGGCCGGTGCTCGAGTTCATGCGCTCGCTCTGGGGCGTGAACCACGGCCTCGAGTCCACGTCGCGGCGCATGAAGGCGCGGTTCGGCGTCACCGGTCCGGAGCGGATGGTCGTCCGGCTCGTCGGCAGGTACCCCGGCGTGTCGGCGGGCGAGCTCGCCGCGCTCCTGCAGGTGCACCCGAGCACGGTGACGGGCGTGCTGAAGCGGCTCGTCCGTCGCGGGCTCCTGTCGCGCCGCGCGGACGTCTCCGACGCGCGCCGCGCGCTGTTCATGCTCACCTCGAAGGGCGCGTCGGTCGATGCCATCCAGCGCGGCACGGTGGAGGCCGCGATCAGCGCCGCGATCGCGTCGCTCCCCGCCGCGGACGTGCGGACCGCCGCCGCGGTCCTCGACGCGCTGAACCGCGCGCTCTCGGAGTGAGCGGCGGGATCGACTCCGGTCGTCGCCGGCGCCGTCAGGACGGGGGCGGTCGGGGCAGGATCGCCTGCCGGAGCTCCCGGTCGCCGATCCAGCCCAGGATCTCGCCGCCCCGGACCACCGGCACCTGCGAGATCCCGGACCGCTCGAGCACGAGCGCGACCTCGCCCCACGTCGCGTCGGCGGGCACCGCCGCGAACGGCACCATCGCGTCGCTCACCTTGAGCCACGCGAGCTCGGTCGCGGGGACCTGCAGGACCACCTCGAGCTCGACCAGCCCGCGCAACCCGCCGGCACCCGCGATGGCGACGACGCGCTGCCGCCCGGCGGTGCGGGCGGCGTCGACGAGCTCGGCGAGGGTGGCGTTCTCGCGGAACGGTGGCAGCTCCGCCGGGACGGCCGAACCCGACGGCGCCGGGGCGCCCAGCGGCTCGGAGACCAGGGCAGGCGCGCGGCCGGGGCGCTGCGTCGCCGAGCGGCTCGCGACCTGCGCGGGATAGAGCGAGTACCTCCGCAGCGCGACGTACGCGATCCCGATGGCGAGCATCATCGGGACGAGCAGGTCGTAGCTGCCGGCGAGCTCGGCGACGAGCACCAGGGCCGAGAGCGGCGCGTGCGCGAGCCCGCCGTAGAGCGTGCCCATCCCGACCAGCGCGAACGCGCCGGGGTCGATCGTCGGATCTCCGAGAGAAAGCCGCGCCGCGTGACCGAAGGCGCTGCCGACGAGCCCGCCGATGACCAGCGACGGGGCGAAGTCGCCTGCGGCGGCGCCGGAGCCGATGGTGAGGGCCGACGCGATCATCTTGAGGACGGCGACGAGGAGGAGGAGCCCGACGACGCTCGCGCCCGCGGGCAGCCAGTCCGCGCCGGTGATCGCCGCCTGCAGCACGCCGTAGCCGCCGCCGAAGACGCCGAAGCCGCGCGCCGCGTCTCCATGCGCGCGTGCCATCCACAGGGCGAGCGCCGTCCCCAGCACCCCCATGGCGAGCCCGCCCAGCGCCGGGCGAAGCCACACCGGGCCGGGGATCCGCCTCGCGACCCCCTGGACGGCGCGGAGCAGCCGGACGAAGGCGACCGCCGCGAGCGACACGGCGATGGCGACGGCTCCGTAGAGCGGCAGGTGGCCCGGCCGGAACCCGAACCGGGGCAGCTGGCCGAACAGCGTGGTCTCGCCGAAGAGCGCGATCACGATGGAGTACGAGACGACGCTCGCGAACACGGCGGGGACGAGCGCCTCGGACTCGAAGTCGTCGCGGTACAGCATCTCCGTCGCGAGGAGGGCGGCGCCGAGCGGGGTGCGGAACACCGCGGAGATGCCGGCCGCGATTCCCGCGACCAGGAGGACCCGGCGCTCCGCCCGGCTCGTCGGGAGGAGCCGACCGACGGCGGCGCCGACGGCGGCGCCGATCTGCATCGTCGGGCCCTCGCGGCCGCCGGAGCCGCCGCTCGACAGCGCGATGACCGCCGCGAGTCCCTTCACGGGGATGACCCGGCGCCTCATCACGCCGCCGTGGTGGTAGGCCTCGATGGCGGCATTGCCCCCGCCGCCGGACGCCTCCGGCGCGAAGCGCCACGTCAGCAGCCCGCTCGCGAGGCCGCCGATCGCAGGCAGCAGCGCGAGCAGCCAGGGCCGGAACGCCTCCGGCGCGAGCGGCGGGACGAAGGTCTCGCCGTGCGCGCGCACGGGCTCGAACCCCGCGACGCCGCCGAGCAGCGTGCGCTGGACCAGCTCGAGCGAGGCGAAGAACGCGGCGCCCATCGCGCCGGCGACCACGCCGACCGCGCCGGCCTGGAGGAGCGTCCGCCCGACGATCCTGAGATCGATCGGCGCCTCCTCTCCGAGGAGCGCCACGTTCCAGAGCGCCTGGATGCGCCTCGACGCAGGGCGACTCGCCGGGGCTCGGTCCTCGTCGCTGCGGGGCGGTGCAGTCGGCATGCCGTCATCGATGCCCCGGGACCGCCGTCTTGTCCAGCACCGCGTCGCGGGCGAATCCCGCGGACGGTTGCACATCAAAGCTTCGATCGCATAGCATCCGGGCGTGCGATCCCTGCTCCGCGTGGGTGTGCCTCTGCTGCTCGGGCTGGCGGTGCTCGCCTGGATGGCGACGATCGCCGTCGCCGAGACGACCCGGTCATGGTTCACGCGGGACGTGGAGCTCCGCGCGCGGCTGGCGGCGTCCGGGGCCCAGGAGGGGCTCGCGTCCCACCTCGCGGCGGGCGAGCAGCGGAAGGTCCTGAAGATCCTCGAGGGGCTCGCGCAGGACGAGCGGATCATGGCTGCCGAGGTCTGCACGGCGGCGTTCCTCACGGTGGCCCGCACGCAGAGAATCCCGGCTTCGTTCGGGTGCGAGGGGCTCGAGGCGAGACGCCATGGCGCAGGCGCACGCGACCTGCCCGGCGAGCTCGACGCGGAGCTCGACGGCGGCCCCGTCCACCTGAGCGTCCACGCCATCCGCGCGGACGGAGAGCTGCGCGGATACCTGGTGCTGTTCCAGGACATGAGCGTCGCGGCTCGGCGCGAGACCGCGGCGAAGCACTTCACGATCGCCGTCTTCGCGGTCGTCGCCGTGCTCGCCTCGATCCTGACGGCGCTCGTCCGGAGGGACTCGTGGCGGACGTGGACGCAGGAGTTCCGCCGCGTCCTCGCGCTGGCGCCGCGATCCCCCGGGCTGCCGTCGAACGGGCCGGCGGCGTTCAGCCCGGTGCTCCAGGACGTCCGGCAGCTCGTCGAGGATCTCGCGAAGGAGCGCGCGTCGGCGTCCGGCGGTCGCTGGTCGCCGGAGCGCCTCCAGCAGACGCTCCGGGACGCGCTCCACGGCGAGAGCGTCGTGATCCTGGGGAACCGCGAGCCGTACGTCCACGAGCGGGGGGCCGACGGTGCCGTTCGCGTGTTGCACCCGGCGAGCGGTCTCGTCACCGCGCTCGAGCCCGTGATGCGCGCGTGCTCGGGCACGTGGATCGCGCACGGCAGTGGCTCGGCGGATCGGGACACGGTCGACGCGTGCGACCGGGTCCGGGTGCCGCCGGGCGAGGAGTCGTACGCGATCCGGCGCGTCTGGCTGAGCAAGGAAGAGGAGCGCGGCTACTACTACGGCTTCTCGAACGAGGGGCTCTGGGCCCTGTGCCACATCGCCCACGCGCGCCCGGAGTTCCGGGCCTCGGACTGGCAGCAGTACGTGACCGTGAACGAGCGGTTCGCGAAGGCGGTGTGCGACGAGGTGAAGGGCCCCGACCCCGTCATCCTCGTCCAGGACTACCACTTCGCGCTCGTGCCGCGGATGATCCGGGAACGGCTTCCCCGGGCGACGATCATCACCTTCTGGCACATCCCCTGGCCTAACGCGGAGCGGCTCGGGATCTGCCCGTGGCGTCGCGAGGTGCTCGACGGCCTCCTCGGCAGCAGCGTGGTGGGCTTCCATACCCAGCAGCACTGCAACAACTTCGTCGAGGCGGTCGACCGGTATCTCGAGACGCGGATCGATCGCGAGCGGCAATCGGTCGTGCAGGGCGGCCGGGAGTGCCTGGTCCGCAACTATCCGATCTCCATCGAGTGGCCGAACCGGTGGGCCGCGGCGGCGCCCCCCGCGGCCGAGTGCCGGCACGCGGTCCTCGCGGAGCTCGGGCTGGACGCCGACGCGCTCCTCGGCGTCGGGGTCGATCGCCTCGACTACACGAAGGGCATCGAGGAACGGCTCCTCGCCGTCGAGCGCGCCCTGGAGCGATTCCCGCACCTCCGGGGCCGGTTCACCTTTGCGCAGCTCGCTGCACCGAGCCGGACGCTCATCCCCAGGTACGCGGCGCTCAACGACGCCGTCGAGGCGCTCGCGGCACGGATCAACCGCCGCTTCGCGTCCGGGACCTACCGGCCGATCGTGCTGCTCCGGGCGCACCACGAGCCACCGGCGATCTTCCGGTACCTCCGCGCCGCCGACGTCTGCTACGTGAGCAGCCTGCACGACGGCATGAACCTGGTCGCGAAGGAGTTCGTCGCGGCGCGGGACGACGAGCGCGGCGTCCTCGTCCTGAGCCAGTTCACCGGAGCGGCGCGGGAGCTCACCGAGGCGCTCGTGGTGAACCCCTACGATCTCGAGGAGGCGAGCGCCGCGCTCGCGACGGCGCTGCAGATGCCCGCCGCCGAGCAGGCGGAGCGCATGCGCGCCATGCGCGCGATGGTCTCGGAGCTCAACGTGTATCGCTGGGCCGGCCGGATGCTCGCCGACGCCGGGCGACTGCGGCAGCGCGGGCGGCTCTCGGATCGGCTCTCGCTCGGCCTGCGCGTGGTCGGCGGAGGGCGCTCTTGACCCCGATCCGCTCGCGGGAGGGCGTCGCCCTGGTGGAGGACGCGGCCCGGGATCGGGCGCTCCTCGCGTTCGACTTCGACGGGACGCTCGCGCCTCACGTCGAGGGCCGGCGCGCCGCGACGATGCGCGACTCGACCCGCGCGCTCCTGCGCATGGCCGGCATCCTGTACCCGTGCGCCGTCTTCTCGGGGGGAGATCGCGCCGACGTGCTCCCGCGCGTCGCGCGCGTGCCGCTCGTCGCGGTGTTCGGCAACCACGGCGCCGAGCCGGAGGAAGGGGCGCCGGATCCCCGGATCTCGCGCCAGGTCCAGGCGTGGGCGGCGGCGCTCAGGGCCGTGCTCGACGGAGCCGAGGGGGTCGACGTCGAGCAGAAGGCCGTCGGCATCTCGGTCCACTACCGGCGTACGCTCGGCCGAGCCGACGTCCAGAGACGGTTGCTCGAGGTCGCGTCGTCGCTGCCCGGCGCGAGGGTCTTCGGCGGCGAAGCCGTGCTGAATCTCGCCCCGTGCGATCTCCCGACCAAGGGGAACGCGCTCGAGGCGCTCGCGGCACGGCTCGGTCCACGGACGGTCGTCTTCGTGGGCGACGACGCGGACGAGGACGCCTTCCGCTCGTGCGCGGTGACGGCCGGCATCCGGCTCGGCCCGTCGACGGCCTCCGCGGCGCGCTTCTACCTGCGCGCGCAGTCCGACGTCGACGAGCTGCTGCGGGCCCTCGTCGCCGCGCGCTCACGCGCCGCCTGTCTCGGCGAGCGATGGCCACAGCGGTGCGGAGCACCGAAGAACGGAGGAGACGGATGACGCCCATTCTCTCGATGGCGGGCAGGGAAGCGGTCCTGGAGATCGCGCGCGGTCGCGCGCTCCTGGCCCTGGACTTCGACGGCACGCTCGCGCCCATCGTGCCGGACCGGAACGCCGCGCGCGTCCGGTCCGACACGGCCGGGCTGCTCCGGACGGCGGCGCTGATGTACCCGTGCGCCGTCGTCTCCGGCCGGTCTCGCGGCGACGTGGCGAGCCGGTTGCCACGGGTGCCGCTCGTCGCGGTGATCGGCAACCACGGCGCGGAGGCCGCGTTCGGCCCCCTCGACCGTGGCCTGGAGCGGCAGGTGGCGGCGTGGCACGGTCCGCTCTCGGACGCGCTCGCCGCGACGCAGGGCGTCGACGTCGAGGACAAGTACTTCAGCATCGCGGTCCACTACCGCGCCGCCCCGTCGTGGGACCTCGCGCGACGGCGAATCCTCGACGCGGCGGCACGGCTCGGGAACGTGCGGATCTTCGACGGGCACGCGGTCGTCAACCTCGTCCCGGCGGATGCTCCGACCAAGGCGGACGCCCTCGAGGACCTCTCCCGCCGCCTCGGCGCGCGCGCGGTCGCGTACGTGGGCGACGACGCGACCGACGAGGAGGCGTTCCGGTCGGGCGCGGTGACGTACCCCGTCCGCATCGGGCACGGCCGAGAGACGGCGGCCCGCTTCGCGCTCCCCGACCAGGCAGCGATCGACGACCTGTTGCGCGCGCTGATCGCCGCGCGCGCGCAACAGGACGGTCTCGGGGCGCGGTGGGAGGGGCTCGTTCGCGTGATGGGCTGACGCCGAGTCGCTCCCGTGCGCGGGCGCTCGGCGAGCGACCGGCCGTGCGCCCCGTTGCGGCGAGCGGTCTCGTGCCGCGCCCCATGTGCGCACGCCGTCTCCCCAAGGTCCTCCGCCGCCCTCTCGCCGGGGTTCCCTACGCTTGTTGCATGAGCAAGCAGCTGCAGTTCGACACGGCTGCGCGCGAGGGGGTCCTTCGTGGCGCCACGCTCCTCGCCAACGCAGTGCGCGTGACCCTGGGGCCGAAGTCGAAGTGCGTCCTCATCGACAAGCGATATGGGGAGCCGATCGTCTGCAACGACGGGGTGACGATCGCGAAGGAGCTGGCGGTCGACGACCCCACCGAGAACCTCGGCGTCCGGATGATCCGCGAGGCGGCGGAGCGCACCGCAGAGGCGGTGGGCGACGGCACCACCACCTCCACGCTCCTCGCGCACGCGATCTTCGCCGAGGGCGTGAAGAACGTGGCGGCGGGGGCGAGCGCGATCGAGCTGAAGCACGGCCTCGATCGCGGCCTGCGGGCGGCCATCGCGAGCCTGCGGGCGCTGTCGCGCCCGGTCCGCACCCGCAAGGAGAAGGCGCAGGTCGCGACGATCTCCGGGCACAACGACGCCGCCATGGGCGAGCTGGTGGCCGACGCGGTCGAGCGCGTCGGGGGCGAGGGCGTGATCTCGGTGGAGGAGGCGAAGGGGACCGAGACGAAGCTCGAGGTGGTCGAGGGGATGCAGTTCGATCGCGGGTACCTCTCGCCGTACTTCGTCACCGATCCCGAGCGGATGGAGGCGGTCCTCGAGAACCCGGTCATCCTGCTCACCGACCGGCGCGTCTCGGCGATGAAGGACGTCCTCCCGCTCCTGGAGGAGGTCGTGAAGGCCGGTCGCGCGCTCCTCGTCGTCGCCGAGGACGTGGACGGCGAGGCGCTGGCGACGCTCGTGGTGAACAGGATCCGGGGGACGCTCCTCGTCGCCGCGGTGAAGGCGCCGGGCTTCGGCGATCGCCGGAAGGCGCTCCTCGAGGACCTCGCCACGCTCGCCGGTGGCCGCGTCGCGTCCGAGGACCTCGGGGTGAAGCTCGAGCACCTCGCCTTCGCGGATCTCGGCAGCGCGCGGAGGGTCGTGGTCGCCCGGGAGACGACGACCGTCATCGGCGGCGCCGGCGATCGGAAGGGCATCGAGGACCGGATGGAGCGGCTGCGCCGGGAGATCCGGGAGTGCAAGAGCGACTACGACCGCGAGAAGCTCGAGGAGCGGCTCGGGAAGCTCTCGGGCGGCGTCGCCGTGATCCACGTCGGCGCCCCGACGGAGGCCGAGCTGAAGAGCCGCAAGGAGGCGTTCGAGGACGCCATCAGCGCGACGAAGGCCGCGGTGGCGGAGGGGGTGGTCCCCGGAGCGGGGCTCGCGCTGCTGCGCGCGGTGACCGCGGTCGAGGCGGAGGAGGCCGCGTGCGAGGGCGACGAGCGGACCGGGCTCGCGATCCTGAAGCACGCGCTCACGATCCCGACGCGCCAGATCGCGGTGAACTCCGGGGAGGACGGCGCGGTCGTCGTCGAGCGCATGCGCCTCGGGACGGGGAACCAGGGCTTCGACGCGGCGCGCGGCAGGTACGTCGACCTCGTCGAGGCGGGAATCGTGGATCCGACCAAGGTCGTCCGCCTCGCGCTCGAGAACGCCGTGTCCGTCGCGAGCGTCCTCCTGCTCACCGAGGCGACCCTCGTCGACGTGCCGGAGCGCAAGGCGGAGCCGGTCCCGGCGGAGCTGTGAGCCGGCTTCCCGGCGGAAGGGGTGACGCCATGCGGGTGAGGGATGCGATGACGTGGAGGGCCGAGACGATCGGCCCGGACGAGACGCTGCAGGCCGCGGCGCGCCGGATGCGGCAGCTCGACGTCGGAGCGCTGGTGGTGTGCGACGGCGATCAGGTCGTGGGGGTGCTCACGGATCGCGACATCGTCGTCCGGAGCATCGCCGAGGCGGTGGACCCCGCCGAGGCCGACGTCCGGAGCGCGATGACCTCGCAGGTGCTCGAGTGCTCCGAGGACGACGACCTCGAGGCCGCGGCGACGCGGATGGCGGCGGGCGCGGTCCGCCGGCTCGTGGTCCTGGACGTCTCGAAGCGGCCGGTCGGCGTGCTGAGCGTCGACGACGTCGCGCTCCACAGCCCTTCCCTCGCCGGCGAGATCGTCGAGCACGCCCGCGCGCCGGAGCGGCAAAGCCACCACCACGGCCCGTGGCCGTGGTGGGAGACGCCGGGGAGCTGATCGATCAGGGAGCCACGGAGCGGCTCGTCGACGCGAGCGGGGCGTGGCTCGTGGCGTACCAGCGCGCGGCCTCCCGCAAGCCCTCCTCGACGGAGTGCGTCGGCGCGTAGCCGAGCACGGTCCGGGCACGTGACACGTCCGCGAGCGAGTGGCGCACGTCTCCCGGGCGGAAGTCGCGGTACGCGGCGCGGGCATGGACCGCCTCCGGCCGGAGCCGCGCCACCTCCCTGCGGATCAGCTCGAAGAGCTCGTTGAGCGTCGTGCGGGCCCCGAACGCCACGTTGAAGACCTGCCCCGGCGCCGCCGGGTTCGTCGTCGTGGCCGCGAGCACGTTCGCCTGGACCACGTTCGCGACGTAGCAGAAGTCGCGGCTCGTCTCGCCGTCACCGTGGATCGCGATCTCGTCGCCGCGGAGCAGCGCCGCGAACCACCTCGGCACCACGGCGGCGTAAGGCCCTGCGGGATCCTGCCGCGGTCCGAACACGTTGAAGTAGCGGAGGCCGACGAGCTCCAGGGAGAAGCACCGCCCGAAGGCTGCCGCGTACGCCTCGTCGCAACGCTTCGAGGCCGCGTACGGCGACAGCGGACGGCCGACGGCGTCCTCGGTCTTCGGCAGCGCAGCGTGATCTCCGTAGACGGAGCTGGAGCTGGCGTACACGACGCGGCGGATCCCCGCGCCCCGGGCTGCCTCGAGCACGTTCAGGAAACCCGTGACGTTCACCTCATGGGTCGCGAGCGGGCGCTCGAGGGATCGTGGCACGGACCCGAGCGCGGCCTGGTGCAGCACCACGTCCACGCCGTCCATCGCGCGCCTGCACGCGCTCGCGTCGCGGATGTCCCCGGTCACGACCGCGAGCTGCCCTGCGTCCGGGCCGACGAGGCGCCGGACGTCCTCCAGGTTACCCGCATGGCCGGTGGAGAAGTCGTCCAGCACGACCACCTCCTGGCCGTTTCGCAGGAGTGCCTCCACGAGGTGGCTGCCGATGAAGCCCGCGCCGCCGGTGACCAGCCAGCGCCTCGGGCTCGAGCGCATCGCGGCGAGCGCTTGCGGGTACCTCGGTGCCGCTGGTGCGAGCCCCATCGCAGGGAACATGTGGATCGCTGGCGGCGGCGGCGCCGGGATCACATCGTCCATGGGGTCCAGCGCCGGGAGCGGACGTGAGCCTGCCGAGGTCCACAGCGAGCACGGCCGGTGTGCCGCCCCACGTCCGCACGGCGGCGCGCCCGTGGAGCGAGCGGCTCCTGCACCTCGTTCCCGACGGGGTGGCGCGCGACACGTCGCTGCTCTTCGCCGGCTTCTCCACGCGTGTGCTCGCGCAGGCGTTCGGGTTCGTGCTCCTCGCTCGCGCGCTCGGCCCCGCGGACCTGGGACGATTCTCGGCCGTCCTCGCCGTGACCGTGCTGCTCTCGCCGTTCGTGGAGCTCGGGGCGTACAACCTCGCCGTCCGGGACGTGACCGCCGGCGTGGAGGAACGGCGGGTCATCGGGAACACCCTCGCGCTCACCGCGTGCGCGCTCCCGCCAGCGCTGTTCGTGCTCCTCGCCGTCGGCCGCGTGGCGCTCCCCGGAACGCCCTGGACGGCGGTGGCCGCGGTCGGCGTCGGGAACCTCCTCGGCGCGCGCCTCACGAGCCTGTTCCGGGGGATCTTCGTCGGCCGGGGAGAGGTCCTGGGCGCCGCCCTCATCGAGGCGGTGACGGGGGTCGTCTACCTCGCGGGTGCCCTCGTGCTGGGCGCGACCTCGAAGGCGTTCTCCACCTGGACCTGGATCTACTGCGCGCAGTACGTCGCCGTGGGCGTCGGGGGCGTCGCCGTCCTGCTCGGTCGGTTCGGGGTTGCGCGCTGGTCGGGCGGCGCGGTGCGGGCGCGCGTGGCGGAGGGGGTGCACTTCGGGATCGGCGCGGTCGCGCAGAGCGCGAACGCCGAGCTCGACAAGGCCCTCCTCGCGCGCCTCGCGGCCCTGGAGAGCGCCGGCGTGTACGCCGCGTCCACGCGGGCGCTCGCCGTCGCCATCGCGCCCGCCATGGCGTTCTTCGGGGCGATCTACCGGCGGTTCTTCCGGGCCGGCGCCGCCGGCCTGCCCGCGTCGCGCCGCTTCGCGTTCCAGGTCGCCCCCGCGGCGCTGGCGTACGGCCTGCTCGCCTGGGCGACGATCGCGCTGGCCGCGCCCGTGCTCGCCCACCTGTTCGGGAAGGGGTTCGCCGAGACCGCCTCGACGCTGCGCTGGATCGCGCCGCTCGTCGCGATCGAGGTCCTGACCTACCCGTTCCTCGACGCGCTCACCGGCGCAGGGCTGCAGCCGCTCCGCACCGCCGCGCAGGTGTGCGCGCTCGGCGTCGGCGTGGTGCTGAACGTGCTCCTCGACCCGCGCCTCGGCTGGCGCGGCGCGGCGATCGCGAGCCTCGTCTCGCAGGGCGCCCTGCTGACGTTCGCGGTCGTCGCCGCCCCGTGGGCGGCGCGCGTGACCCGGATCGGCGGCGCCCGCGGGAAGGAGGTCACCGCGCCGTGACGCTCTTCCGGCCGGCTGCGCACGCGCTCGTGCTCGTGCTCGTCCCCGCCTCGCTGATCTGGTGGCCCATCGGCGTGATCCCCGGGCTCGGCACCATCACGATCAGCGACGCCATCCTGATCACGCTGTGGGCGCTGACGGCGCTCGGCGTCGGCGCTGCGCGGCACCTCGGCTGGCGCGCCCGCACCGCGATCGGCATCGCGCTCCTTCCGCTCGCGGTCGGCGGCCTCGGGGCGCTCGCGGCCTGGCTCTCGTCCGGGTCGCCGGGGGACGCCGCGCTGGAGCTGTCGCTGCACCTCAAGAAGTACGGGCTCGCGGCGGTCCTGCCGCTCGCCCTCGTGGTCTTCCCGGTGCGCCGCCTCGCTGCGGCGGTGCGCGTCGTGATCGTCTGCACGCTGCTCGCCAGCTCGCTCGCGGTGATCTTCCCGGAGCTCGCGGATCGCCTGCCGCTCGCCGCGCGCATCCAGGAGGACGATCCCGAGTTCGAGGAGGGGCGGTCCGTCGGGCTCGGGTCGAACCCCAACGACTTCGCGTACACGTCCATGGGCCTGGCGGTGCTCGACCTCGCCCTCGCCCGGCGGCGGCGCGGCGCCCTCGCGTGGGCGGGCGACGCGATCGTGCTCGCCTCGGCGGGCTTCAACGTGGTCGCGTCGGCGAGCCGGTCGGGCATGCTCGCGGCAGCCGCCGCGACCGCGTACCTGCTCGTCCGGTGGCGCGGCGCGCCGGTGGCGCGCATCGCGATCGCGGGGATGCTCGCGGTCGCGGTCGTGCTCGGCCTCCGGTACGACGATGCGTTCGCGGAGCGGACGGTGCGCTTCTTCCGGCAGGGGGCCGGGGAGGCGAACCTCGCCGGCCGCCTCGCCGCCCAGCGCTCCGCGCTCGCGACGGCCGTCGAGCACCCGCTTGGCGTCGGATCCCGCCACACGATCCCGGCGATGACGCCGCACCTCGCCGGCTACGGCAACTACCTCGGAACGACGGACAGCCTGTACATGGACACGCTGCTGGCGTCGGGGTTCCTCGGTCTCGTCGCGCTCCTGCTCCTCTTGCGGCGCGGCTGGCTCCTCATCTCCCGCTGCGACGACGGACGGCGGCGCGTGCTCCTTCAGGCCGGGTTCATCGCCTTCCTGACGGCCGGCCTGGCCAGCGTATCGCCGGCGTCCTTCTTCGTGGCGCCGACCTTCTTCCTCCTCGTCGCGGTCTCCACCCTTGAGCCCTCCGTCCCTCAGCTCTCCTAGCGCCGCGCCGCGCCGCGCGGCGGCGACCGCGGTGAGGCCGCGCGTGCTCGTGCCGTACCTGCTCGCGCTCCCGGGCGGCGTGCGCCGCGTCCTCGGCGACGGGCTGCCGCGCCTCGACCGCTGCGACGTGCGGTACGTCGAGCTCGGGCGCAACCAGGCCGACATGGACGAGATGGCCGCCGCGGGCGTCGCGGTCGACCGGACGATCGGGGTGCCCGGTCGCGGCATGCTCTCGGAGCGCGCCGGTGTGGGGCGCGTCGTGGACCTCGCCCGCGCGGCGCCCCGGCTGCTCGCGATGGTCCTCCGGCTCCGGCCGGCGCTGCGCGCGTCGGACGTCGCGTACGTGCACGGCTTCCGTGAGCTCCTGCTCGTCGTGCTCGCGCGGGCCGGGCTCGCCCCGCGACACCGCCCTGCGGTGGTGTGGCACTGCCACGGCGAGATCTCGCGGCGGAGGGCAGGCGTCGCGCGCCGGCTCGCGCGCGCGTGCCACAGCGTGATCGCGGTCTCGGATCACACGGCCCGGACGCTGGCGCGGCTCGGCATCCCGGAGGACAGGATCGTCCGGATCCACAACGCCGTCCCGCAGCGCGCCGGCGCCTCGTCGAGCGCGGGCGACTGGCTCCGCCCGGAGCGGCCGCTCCTCGTCGCGAGCGCCGCGCTCCGCGAGAAGAAGGGCGCGCACGTCGCCGTGGAGGCGCTCGCGGCGCTGCCGCAGGCCTACGTGCTCTGGGTGACCGGCGACGACGCCGACGCCTCGGCCCGGGCCTGTGCGGCGGACCTGCGGAGCAGGGCAGAGCGCCTCGGCGTCGCCCAGCGGCTCCGGTTCCTGGGGTACGTGCGCGACGTCCCCACGCTGATGCGCGACGTCTACGCGGTGCTGTGCCCGTCGGTGTGGGACGAGCCGTTCGGCCTCGTCGCCATCGAGCCGATGACCGTCGGGACGCCCGCGGTGGTCTCGGACCGTGGCGCGCTGCCGGAGGTCGTCGACGGCGGGCGGGCCGGGCTCGTGTTTCCGGCGGGAGACCCGGCCGCGCTCGCGCGCGAGGTGCTCCGCCTCGAGGACGGCGCGCTCCGGGCCGCGCTCGTCGCGCGGGCGCACGAGCACGTCCGCACGCGGTTCGGCTACGAGCGATGGGCGGACGAGGTGCAGGAGCTCCTGGAGCGCGCGGTGCCCGCGCGGGCTCGCGGGGGAGCGCCGTGACGCGGAACGGCGGGATCGCGCGCCAGGACGGGGGGCGGGGACTTCAGATCGTCCTGCTGCTCGCGCTGGTCGCGGCGGTGACGGTCCGGGCCGAGCGCCGGTCGACCGCGGGCGGTCCGCTGGACGCCGACAACGGACCGGCGCGTCCGGACCAGGCGCCGCCGTCGTCCCCCGAGCCGCCCCCCGGTCCCCCCGACCCGGTGGACGACGCCCCGGCGGTGAGCGTCGTCGCCTTCGGCGCCCGCGGCGACGGCGTCGCGGACGACACGGCGGCGTTCCAGCGCGCCGCGGCCACGGGGCAGCCGCTCGTCGTGCCCCGGCCGCCCGCGTTCTACCGCGTGACGGCGCGCATCGACCTGGCCAGCTCGGTGCGAGGGGAGGGCATGCCCGAGATCCGCATGGACGGCTCCGACGGGAGCGACGCGAAGACGCTGCTCCGCGTCGCGGGCTATCTCGGGTCCGGGATCGTCATCTCGGGGCTGCACCTGAACGGCGGCTGGGACGGGGCGGCGTCCGCGCAGGAGCACGCCCATGGCATCGCCATCGTGGGCTCGCGGAACGTCTTCGTGCAGGACGACGTCATCGAGGCCACGTACGGCGACTCCGTGTACGTCGGCGCCCTCGCGCACGCGAACAGCGCCGCCGTCGTCGTCCGGCGGAACACGCTCGTCGGCCCGCGGCGCTGCAACGTGGCGCTGGTCGCGGTCCGCGGCGCCCTCGTGCTCCGCAACGTCATCCGCAAGTCGAACGCGTACGTCGCCGCCGTGGACGTCGAGCCGAACCCGGACGACCTCACGGTCGTCGAGGACGTCGAGATCGCCGGGAACGACGCCGACGCGCCGGCGACGTCCTTCGTGAACCTGTTCTCGTTCCCGCCGCGCAAGGGCTACACGCGAACGGTGCGGAACGTGACGGTGGCGCGGAACACCATCCGGGCACGCGCCGGCGTCGAGAAGGCACCCGACACCGCGTCGTTCGACGGGATCCTGGTCCAGGGCAACGAGTTCTTCCCGGCGGACCGGACGTCTGTGTTCGTCCAGATCCGTCACGCCTCCGGCAACGGCGCCGCGACGACGAACGTCGTCGTGGAGGGCAACGCCGACCACGCTACTGCTGCGTCCGCGGTTCCGTGACGGAGGTGCGCGACGACGGGCGCCGGGGGACGGGTCCGCGCTGCCGCGCGAACGCCGCGAACCGCTCCAGGAACGCGGTCCGGCGCGCGTCGAGGACGTCCGGCGCGTACGCGCGCGCGGCGGCGAAGTTGCGGCGCGCCGCGTCCGCGCGCCGGAGCGGCTCCTCGAGGAGTCGTGCGACTCGCCGGGCCAGCCCGTGGTGATCGCGCGGCGGGTGGATCCATTCGTCGTCGAGGAGCTCGGGGATCCCTCCCACGCGCGCGCCGACGGCCGGCAGCCCGCGGCTCATCGCCTCGACGAGCGCGCGCGGCAGGCCCTCCTGCAGGCTCGGCGCCAGGTACAGGTCGAGGCCGTCCATCCATCGCTGGACGGGCGCACCCGCGGGGAGCGTTCCCGGGAACTCCACGCTCCCGGCGACGCCGAGCGCGGTGGCGGCTCGCCGCCATCGCGCGGGATCGCCGCCGCCCAGGCAGCGGAGCGTCGCGGCGCGTCCCTGCGCGTGGAGGAGGGCGAGCGCGCGCAGCGCCGTCGCGTGTCCCTTGTAGCTCACGTCGAGCGAGCCCACGATCCCGAGCGCCGGCACGCGCGCATCCAGGGTCCCGAGTCGAGCGAGCCGGCGCTCCAGGACCTCCGGGCGCGGAGGCTCGATCTGGACGTCGGAGCAGGCGATCGTCTCGCCGCGGCTGGGGTAACGCTGCTGCAGGAACTCGCGGCTCACGTAGAGCGCGAACGGCGCCTTCGCGATGTGGTGCCTGTTGAGACGGTCGAGGGGCCACGCCGCCGCCCGGCCGCGCCACGAGCCGTGGTGCCACAGCGCATCCCAGGCCGAGCCGACCACCTCTGCCATCCACGGCTTCCCGGTGCGCATCGCCTCGCGGCACGCGACGAGCCCCACCGAGCTCGGGAGGCGGACGATGGCGGCGTCCACGCGCGCCATGACGCGCCTCACGTGCTTGATCACCGTCGGCCCGAACAGGAGCCAGCTCCCGGCGTCTACGCACTCCAGCTCGATCCCGTCGCCGCTCGCGAGCGTGGGCGTCGAGGGTCCGGCCGGCTGCACGCGCCCGACGACCACGAGCCGGTCGAACGCCCGCAGGTACCTCGCCAGCACGGAATAGGGCAGGTTGCCGTTCGTGTAGTGGCGGCCCGACGCGTCGCGCCCGAACCGGTGATCGCTGAAGAAGGCGGCGCGCACGGTGCCCCTCGGCCGCTACCGCGTGATCCGGTTGACGAGGTCGTAGGTCTGCCAGATCCCCTGGATCGTCGGCAGGATCTGCAGGATGACGCGGTTGTAGCGGGTCAGGTTGTAGGTGGAGACGAACACGACGTCTCGCGGCCGTAGCGGGAACTGGGTCGCGAGCAGGAGCGCGTCGGGGGAGCTCGCGTCCAGCTGGAAGATGTGCGGCGACTCGTAGTCGCCGCGGATGACGAAGATCTGGGAGACGTTCGCGGCCGACGGGTCGAACCCCTGCGTCTGGTCGATGAGCGCCTCGGCCAGCGTCATGCGACCGCGCACCATGAGCTTCGACTGCGGCACGCGCACCTCCCCGAGGACGAACACCTTGTTGAGGCTCCGGTCGGGGACGTTGATGACGTCGCCGTCCTGCAGGAGCCAGTTCTGGGTGAGATCGCCGCTCTCGTACAGGGACTGGAGGTTCAGGACGTAGGTCTTGCCCGCTCGCGCGAGCGACACGCGCGAGAAGTCGGCCTCCGGCGTGAAGCCCTTCGCAGCGGCGAGCGCGTCCTGGACGTGCAGCGGGACGTCGGTGATCGGGACCGTGCTCGGCGCGGTCACCTCTCCGGTCACCGCCACCTTCTTGCCCCGGAACGCCGCCACGCGAACGTCCACCTGCGGGTTCGGGATGACGCGGGTGAGCCGGGTCGTGATGATGTTCCGCACCTCCGCGACCGTCTTGCCGGCGACGTCGAGGAGCCCGACGTGCGGATAGAACATGGTCCCGTCCTCCTCGACCGGGTTGCCGTTCTCCTCGGGCGAGCGGAACTGGCCCGTGGGCACGGTCAGCTCGGGGTGGTCCCACACGGTCACCTGGAGCACGTCGTGGGGCGCGATCGTGTAACGGTAGTGGGCGGACTCGTCGGCGAGCGGGTCTTTCAGCGGAGTCGGGGTGAAGTGCGCCGCGACGAGCCGCTGCACCGTGGCCTGCGTGATCCGCTCGATCGCGAGGGGCGGCCGGCCCCGCGCCGCATCCCGGTCCATCTGCATCCCGGGGGCGAGAGCGCACCCCGAGGCGAGGGTCAACGCTGCACAAGCCAGGAGCCTCATGGTCGTGCGCTCCAGAACGCCTTCTCGAGGCCCTCGAGGCCGCGCTCGATGAGCGCGAGGGAGCGCTCGAAGGCGGGGCGCTCCTGCTGGAACGGGTCGGGCACGTCGAAGTCGCCGAAGTGCCCGAGGCGGCGGATGCGGCCGCGGGTGTTCGGCGCAATGGCCTGGACGGCGCGCTCGTGCGCTCGCTCCATCACGAGGATGAGCTCGAAGGCGTCCCCCAGGTCCGCGGTGAGCTGACGGGCGACGTGCCGCGACAGGTCGAGGCCGCGCTCGCGCATGAGATCCTGGGCGATCCGCTCCGCGGGGTGGCCGACGAGCGCCCGGAGCCCGGCGGACTCCACCGTCGCGCCGGCGCGACGGCGCGCGAGCCGCTCCGCGAGGAGGACCTCCGCCATCGGGCTGCGGCAGACGTTCCCGACGCAGACGATGAGGATCCGGCTGAACACGACGGCGCGCTCCTCAGTCGGCCTTCAGCGAGCGGTACTCGTAGTGATAGTACCCGGCGTACGCGGCGTCCTTTCCTCGCGCCATGACGTCGTTCAGCACCGCGCCGTGCACCTTGATGCCGTTCTGCGCGAGTCGCTTGACCGTGAGGGCGATCTCTCGCAGCGGGTGGTGCCCCGCCCGGAGGACGAGCAGGATCACCGACGCGAGGCGCGCCTCGATGAGGCCATCGGTGACGGCGAGGATCGGGGGCGTGTCGAGCAGGACCACGTCGTACCGGCGCGACGCGTCGGCGAGGATCCGCTGGAACCGATCGCTCGCGAGCAGGTCCGCCGGGTTCGGCGGGATGTGCCCGGTCGAGAGCAGGTCGAGGCGCGGGTAGTCGGTCCCCCGGATCGCGAGCTCGGCGGAGATCGCCTGGCCCACCAGCTCGGAGACTCCTGGCTCCCGGGACAGCCCGAACGCTCGGTGGAGGCGGCCGCGGCGCAGGTCGCCGTCGACGAGCAGCACGCGCCGCTCCGCCGCCGCGAGCACGTGCGCGAGGTTCACCGCGACGAACGACTTCCCGAGCCCCGGCCCGGGGCCGCTGATCGCGACGACGTTCGTGGGCGCGTCGACGAGGGCGAAGTGGAGGCTGGTGCGGAGACTCCGGATGTTCTCGATCGCGAGGTCGCCCGGATCCGCTGCAGCGAGGAGCGGCGCCCTCGCTCCCCGGCGGTGACGCCGTCGGACCAGCCCCACCTGCCGCGGGCTGTGCGGCACGGTCGCGTACACGGGGACTCCGGTGGCGCGCTCGATCTCGTCGGGATCCGACGCGACGTCCTCGAGCGCATCGCGCGCGAACGCCGCGGCGACGCCCGCGCAGAGGCCGAGCAGCAGCGACACGGCCAGGACCGGAAGCGGGCGCGGGCTGGTCGGCTCGTGGGGGACGACCGCGTGGTCCACGATCCGGACGGTCCCGACGGTGCCCGACTTCACGACCCGGAGCTCCTGGACCTTGTTGAGGACCGTCATGTACATGTCGTTCGCGACCTTCACGTCGCGCGCGAGCCGAGTCGAGTCGAGCTCCTTCTCGGGCAGGTCCTTCATCCGCGCGTTGATCGCCGCGCGCTGCGACCGGAGGCGGTCCTCCTTCTCCTTCAACGCCATCATCGTCGGGTGCTGGTCCGTGAAGCGGTCGGAGAGCTCCGAGCGCTGGAGCTGGAGCTCCGAGAGCTGCCGCTCGACCTCCACGGTCCGGTCGAGCATCGCCTGCGCCTCGCGGGAGAGATCGACGGTGCCCTTCCGCTGCTGGTACGAGTTCACGGCGCTCTCCGCCGACGCGAGGCTGCCCTTGAGGCTCGGGAGCTGCGACTCGAGGAACGCGAGCGTCTTCGCCGCCTCCGCCGAGCGCCGCTCCACGTTCTGGCGCAGGTACGCCTGGGCGAGCGCGTCCACGATGGCGGCGACGCGCTCGGGATCCCGATCCTCGAGCTCCGCGACGAGGATGCCGGTCTTCTTGCCGCGCTCCGTCACGACGACGGCGCGCTGCAGCCGGTCCACCACGTCGGACCGCCGCCGCTTCGTGACCACGAACGACGTGCCCGGACGCGCGACGGCGTCCGAGACGTACATCTCCACCCGCGTCCGGTCGGAGTGGCCCTCCACCGGCGCGCCGACGCGGCCCCGCGCGAGGGGGCCGCGCGGCCCCTGCACCTCGAGCCGGCCGTCCACGCCGACGTCGACCCGGAGCGGCTCGTCGAGCAGGTCGTCGGAGACCTGCAGCCGCTTCACGACGATGCGCTCGCCTCCCCACGCGTACGCGTCGAGCCCGAGGGGCGCCGCGGCGAGGTCCGGCCCCTCGTGCAGCCGCGCGACGGCGGCCCCCACGACGGGGAAGGTGCGCGGCCGCGCCTCCACGTCGAGGCCGAGCTCGTCCACGACGGACTCGAGCAGGGTGCGCGAGCGCATGAGCTCCATCTCGGCGTCGGAGGGCGGCTTCTCGCCGAGCGCGGCCGAGAGCTCGTCGAGCCTCGTCACCGTCGTCGCGTGGTCCTCGACCTGCACGACCACGTTCGCCTCGTAGATGGGCGCCTTCAGGAAGAGGTACGCGCTCCCGAGCGCGACGAACACGGCGGCGAGCCCCATCACGAGCCACCGTCCTCCCCGGACGATCCGGACCAGCTCCGCGAGCGTCGGCTCCGCCTCGCCGGACCCTGATGGCGCGCGCCCGAACGCGCGGGCTCGCGGAGCGTCGGGCTCCGCGCCCGGGAGGCCGACGACGGTGCCGGACTCGTCGCGCGTCATGGGCTACCCTCCTTCAGGTGCGAGCCGCCGCGGGGACCGCCGGGCCGCAGATCGATCACCGGCGCGGGGAGCCTGTCGTCCTGCCGGTCGCGGTCAGGCACGTCCACGCCGGCTACGGTCCCTGCCTCGTTGCGCGTGACGGTGTAGGTCGGCACCAGCTCGCGGAGGAGCTCGAGGAGCCGATCGGAGTCACCCGCGCGCGCCGCGCGGCGGAGCTCGGCCAGCCGCTCCCGGAACCTGCGGGGCGGCGCGAGGCCGCGGGCCACGTGGATCCGGTCCCGGACCTGCTCCGTCCGTTCCTCCTCCTCGGTGAGGAGCTCCTCGTACAGCTTCTCGCCCGGGCGGAGCCCCGTGTAGACGATCGGGATCTCCTCGCCCGGCACCCGGCCCGCCATGGTGATGAGGCTCCGCGCGAGGTCGACGATGCGGATGGGCTCGCCCATGTCGAGCACGCAGAGGTCGCCTTCGCAGCGCAGCCCGGCGACGAGGACGAGGCCGACCGCCTCCGGGATCGTCATGAAGTACCGCGTGCACTCCGGGTGCGTGACGGTCACCGGACCGCCCTGCGCGATCTGGCGCTTGAAGATCGGCACCACGCTGCCGGCGGACCCGAGCACGTTGCCGAACCGGACCGAGGTCATGCGCGTCGCCGAGCGTCGTGCGACGTCGCGGACGACGAGCTCCGCCACGCGCTTCGACGCGCCCATGACGGAGGTCGGCCGGACCGCCTTGTCCGTCGAGATGAGGACGAAGCGCTCCGCGCCGCAGCGGCTCGCCATGCGCGCGACGTTGCGCGTGCCGAACACGTTGTTCTTGATCGCCTCCTCGGGCGCGTACTCCATGAGCGGCACGTGCTTGTGCGCCGCGGCGTGGAACACGTAGTGGGGCCGGTATCGCTCGCCGAGGCGGAGCAGGCGCCGCCACTCCCGGATGTCCGCGACCTCGCACCGGATGGTGACCCCCGGGTACAGCTCGCCGAGCCGGAGCGCCGTGAGGTACAGCTCGTTCTCGTTCAGGTCGACGAGGACGAGCGTGCGCGCGCCGTGCATCGCGAGCTGACGCGCGATCTCGGAGCCGATCGAGCCGCCGGCGCCGGTCACGAGGATGTTCCGATCCTGCACGCGATCCCGGATCTCGCGCGGGTCGAAGGCGACCGCGGCGCGCGGGAGCAGGTCCTCGGCGGAGAGGTCGTGCAGCATCGCCGCGGAGATCCGGTCGTCGAGGACGGTGAACGACGCGGGGATGATCTTGAAGCGCGCCTTCGAGGAGGCGCACGCGGCGAGCAGCTCGCGGATCCGCGCCGGGGGGAGCCGCGCGATGGCCAGGAGCACCCTGGAGGCGCGGTGGGCCTGGATCAGCCGGGGGAGGTCGCTGAGCTTCCCGAGGACGGGGCGCCCGGCCAGCTGCGTGCCGAGCTTCTCCGGGTCATCGTCCACGAAGCCGACCAGGTGGTACTTGCTGTCCGCGCTCCGCCGCAGGTCGTGGGCGAGGAGCTCGCCGGCCTCCCCTGCGCCGACGATGAGCGTGCGAGCCGTCGCGCCGCCGCGCAAGCGCGCCCAGCTCCGCCGGCGCTCCTCGAGCAGGGAGGGCAGGTAGCGGTAGCCGGTGATGAGCGCCGTCGAGACGAGGAACTCCAGCGGGTAGATCGAGCGGGGCACCGGGATTCCCAGCGCGGCGACGATCGCCACGAACGCGAGGCTCCCGGCGATCTGCACGGACAGAAGTCGGAGCCCCTCCGGGATTCCCGGCAGGTCGAACGACCATCGATGCAGTCCCGCCCCGACGAGCGCGACCGTGCGCGCGCACACCACGATGGCGATCGTCCACCGCCGCGGAGCGGCGAAAGATGGGGGGCACTCCTGGGTCTCGAAGCGGATGAGCCACGCGGCGCAGACGGCAAACGCGGTCGAGACCGCGTCGAACGTGACCATCAGCATGGCGCGGAGCGCGCGCGCGAGGACGCCAGAGCACCGGGACGTGCGGCTCATGCTCGGCGGACCCCGTGTTCGCTCCGTTAGAGACGACCCCCGACGGGCCGGCTGCGCTGCGACACTACCCGGCGCGTGTACCCGGCACGTTAGTAACGGTCCAGGGCCTGGACAGTAACCTTCACTGACCGCGTCGGGTGTCCGTCGAGAATTTCACCGGTAGGCGACCCACGCAGGGCCACCACCGGGCGCGAGACCCATCCGGCCGATGTTGTCTTGGGGCGCAAACGGTCACTGACGGTGATGAGGGACGTCTATCCGTGGCCCCGCGCCGTCCGCCGCCGGGGCGGCGCCTGGCGAGCGCCCGGGCCGGCGTGGTGCTCCCGCGACGTCTCGAACGACGTCGATGACCCGGCGCTGCGCCTCGAGGGAGAGGTTGCTCGAGCTGGGAAGACAGAGGCCGAGCTCGAAGAGCCGCTCCGCGACGTCGCCCCCGTAGCGATCGCAGTCCGCGTACAGCGGCTGGAGGTGCATGGGCTTCCACAGCGGGCGCGCCTCGACGTCCGCGGCGTCGAGGGCCGCGAGCAGATCGTCTCGCGTCGCGCCGAGGCGGTCCGGGTCCACGAGGAAGCAGGACAGCCAGTTCGTGTGGAGCCCGTACGGCGCCTGGGGCATGAGCGCCAGCCCGGGCAGATCCGCGAACGCGTCGCGGTACCGGAAGGCGACCGCTCGTCGCTGCCGCACCCGCTCGTCGAGGACCTCGAGCTGGCCGCGTCCGATGGCCGCCAGGACGTTGGACAGGCGGTAGTTGAATCCCATCTCGGAGTGGTGATACGCGACGCCGGGATCGCGGGCCTGCGTCGACCAGAAGCGCGCCCGCTCCACCCACTCCGGGCGGCGGGCGACCAGCATCCCGCCGCCCGAGCTGGTCACGATCTTGTTGCCGTTGAACGAGAACGCGGCGACCTCGCCCATCGAGCCGGCTGGCTGGCCCTTGTACGTCGCGCCCAGCGCCTCGGCGGCGTCCTCCAGGATCGGCACGCCGTGGCGCGCGCAGACCTCGCCGAGGGCGTCCATGTCCGCGCACTGTCCGTACAGATGGACGACGACCACGGCGCGCGGACGCCGCCCCCTGCGCCCGCGGTCCTCGAGCGCCTCCGCCAGCCGCTCCGGGCTCATCATCCAGGTCCCGGGATCGCTGTCCACGAGCACGGGGGTGGCCCCCAAGTAGCGGATGGGGTTCACGCTCGCGACGAACGTGAAGTCCGACGCCAGCACCTCGTCGCCGGGGCCGACGCCGAGCAGGCGCAGGCCGAGGTGAATCGCGGCGGTGCCGCTCGCCAGGGCGACCGCCGGACGCCCGATGCGGCTGGACAGCGCGCGCTCGAACGCGTCGAGCTGCGGCCCCACGGTGGACACCCAGTTCGACTCGAACGCTTCGTGAACGTAGCGAAGCTCCTGGCGGCCGAGGTGCGGAACCGAGAGGTGAATGCGGGACATGGCGATCGTTCCTCGCGTTCACGCTCGGTACTCGGGGAAGTATCCCTGGGAGGGCCGCGGTACGGCGTGTTCCGGGCCGGCCGCCGCGGCGCGCTCGTCGCACAGCTCCCGGTAGGCGCGCTCGTCGTGGACCAGGCGCGCGACCCGGAACGGGACGGCGCCCCGCGGCGCGAACCCGAGCTTGTGGCGGTAGAGGCCGTCGCCCGGGGTGTGGCTGCCGCCCAGCACGTAGTCCCGCTTGCCCGCCTCGATCGCCCACCCCGCGGCGCTGTGCTTCAGGAGGTAGTTCGTCCCGAGCCGGAGCGCGGTCTCGGCGGTCCCCACGAGGAAGTGGTACGCGTGGTCCGCCGAGGCGAGCGTCAGGTCCGAGCCCACCACCTCGCCCCGGAGCAGCGCGTGGTGGAACACGTAGTGGCCGGCGAGCCGCTCGAGGAGGCGCTCGTAGAACGTCCGCGGGAAGAAGTAGAACGGCGTCGCCTCGCGCCGTCGCATCGTCGACTCGTACAGCCTCACGAACGCGTCGAGGCGGGCGCCGGTCGCGTCGCGCTCGACGGTGAGCCCCGTCCGCTCGGTGCTGCGGATCCATCGGCGCACGTTCGGGACGTACCGGAGCCAGACCGCGTCGAGCCCGCCGTCGAGCGACACGACGACGTTCGAGCTGCAGACCTCGAGGCCGTCCGGCGGCGGGAGGATGCGCTCGCGGAAGAGCGACATCCGGAGGAACGTCGTGACGATCTGCGCGTCGCGCGCCCACTCGCGGTACGCGCGCCAGAAGGCGGCGCCGTCCGGTTCTCCGCGGACGGCGAACGCGCCCCCGTAGCCGTACGGCGAAGTGGCGTCCCAGCGGCGATCCTCCGGGCGCACCCAGGGCTCGGCGGACAGCGGGCGCACGACGAGGGGGAGCAGGACGGTGCCCCCGTCCGTCTCGCCCACGATGCCGAAGGCCCGGTCGCATGGGCGGGCGAACAGGCGAACGTACTCCGGGTGCGCCATCACCTCGCGGTGCGGCCACGCGTCCCAGAGCAGCGTCCAGGCGGTGAGGTCGTCCGCGTCTTCTGCATCGAGCACCTGGAATCGCACCGTGGAGCCCTCCTCCCGCATCACCGGGATCGCTGTGCGCCCCCGAGCACGTTGGCGACGCGCTCCAGGCCGTGGCTCCGCGGGCGCAGCCGCGCGAGCAACCGGGCCGCTCCCACGGTCCACCGGCTCGCCAGGATCGGCTCGAGGGCGGGGTGGAACCGGATCGCGAGGTCGCAGCCGATCAGCTCGAACCCGAGGTCGGTCTTGTAGCGGTGGAGCGTGTCCCCGCTGACGATCGGCGCGAACCCCGTCTCGACGCCGCGCAGGCTCGCGTCCCCCGCGGCCCGGCACAGCCTCCAGAAGTCGAGCGCCACGCCCGCGTCGGTCGCGAGATCCGCGGTCCGGCTCATCTTGTGGAGGAGGTGCAACCAGTCGCCGTCGCGGCAGACGACGTCGTAGGCGGACAGCCTCCCGCGGGTGAACGCGCCGCCGATCGACACCTCTGGACAGGTGCGGACCGCCGCGACGAACCGCCTCCAGCCCACCGCGTCCGCGAACTCCGGGTCGAAACGGCGCTGCCGATGCAAGGTGTCGAGGTTCAGCTCCAGCCCCAGCGCGAGCAGCTCGTCCGGGTCGAGCGTCCGGCACTCCGTCGCGTCGAGGCCCCGGCGGACCCGGCGCCGGCGCTTCGGGTGGACGCGCCCGATGCCATAGCCGGTGGGTGAAAGCGTGTACACGCCGCTCGGGCAGCCGGGCTGCGTCACCGACAGGTAGCGGACGGCGGGGATCCGGCGCGTACGCAGCGCGTGCCGGAGTGCCCCTGGGTCGAGGTCGACGCGCCGCTGGAACGGGAGGCTCGCGTAGAACGGGCGCCGGTACTCGGTCCAGAGCACGCCCATCGCGTCCACGACGCGACGTCCGCGGGCCGCGAAGAAGCGCGCCAGGGAGGCACCGTCCCGGGCCGGAGGCGCCGCGCGATCCGCGGCGGGTGCCGCCGTCGCCGCCGGGCGCGGCGCCGCGCGGAACGGGTCGCCGCGCGGCTCCGGCAGGCCGAAGGCGCCCGTGAACGCCCGCATCACTGGTCGCCTCTCGTCGCCGTGTCGGTCTCGCGGCGCCGCTTCGACTCTGCGGCGACGTCGGCGAGGGGGAAGCCGAGGGCGGAGTCGTCCTCGACCGCGGCGGCGTTCGCCCTCCGCAGGACCTGCCTCGCGGTGAGGAGGAGGATCCTCAGGTCCAGGGCGAGGCTCCAGTGGTCCACGTACCAGCAGTCGAGGCGGAGCCGCTCGCGGAAGGGGAGCGCGTTCCGCCCGTTCACGACCGCCCAGCCCGTCACGCCCGGCTGCACGTCGTGCCGGCGTCGCTCCTCCGGCGTGTAGATCTCGAGGTACTCCAGGAGGAGCGGGCGAGGACCCACCAGGCTCATGTCGCCGCGGAGGACGTTCCAGAGCTCGGGCAGCTCGTCGAGGCTGGTCGTCCGGAGGAACCGGCCGAGGCGCGACAGCCGCTGCTCGTCGGTCCGGTACCACACCTCGCCGGCGCGCGGCGGGCGCATCGTCCGGAACTTGTAGATGGTGAACGGCCGGCCGCGAAGGCCCGGGCGCACCTGCCGGAAGACGACCGGGCGCCCGTCCACCGCCCACACCGCCAGGGCCGTGGCCGCCAGCGCCGGCGAGAGCAGCAGCAGGCCGGCCGCGGCGCCCGCGACATCGATCAGGCGCTTGAGCGCGAGCCCAATCCCGGTGCGCCGCCGCAATGGACCTCCGACCGACCGTGAACGCGCCCCGCGACACGCCGGGCGCAAACAATGTAGGTCGCGCGCGACGTGCGGCAGCGGCCCCGCGGCCGTCGCCCCCCGCCCCGATCGCTCGCCCCGCTGGTCGCCCAGCGTCGATGGTGCGCGAGGCGCAGGGGCGCATCTCTCGCGACGGACAGTGACTACGTTGCAGGCGCCCGGAGCCGGACGCACGTGAGCTGCCGGCCCGGCGGCCCGCCATGACGATCGAGCTCCTCTCCCGCATCCGCTCCCGCGCCGCGCGCGTCGGGATCATCGGCCAGGGCTACGTCGGCCTTCCGCTCGCGCTCGTCTTCCACGACGCCGGCTTCCCGGTGCTGGGGCTGGACGTCGACGAGCGCAAGGTCGAGGCGCTCCGCCGCGGCGACTCGTACATCGGCCACATCGGCCGGGACCGCGTCGCGCGCGCGGTCGCGAGCGGCGGGTACGAGGCGACGACCGACTTCGACCGCCTCGCCGGCTGCGATGCCATCCTGATCTGCGTCCCGACGCCGCTCGGGACGCACCGCGAGCCGGACAACTCGTTCATCCACAAGACCGCGCGGGCGATCGCGCGCCGGCTGCGCCCGGGCCAGCTGGTGGTCCTCGAGTCGACCACGTACCCGGGGGCAACGGACGGGGAGGTGCTGCCCATCCTGCGCGAGAGCGGGCTCGCCTGCCCGGACGACTTCCTCCTCGCGTTCTCCCCCGAGCGCGAGGACCCCGGCAACGGCCGGTTCTCGACCCGCACCATCCCGAAGATCGTCGGCGGCGTGAACGGCCCGTCCACCGAGGCCGCGGCGGCGCTCTACCGCGCGGCGGTCGAGACCGTCGTCGAGGTCTCGTCGGCGCGGGTGGCGGAGTCCAGCAAGCTCCTCGAGAACGTCTTCCGCTCCGTGAACATCGCGCTCGTGAACGAGCTCAAGATGACGTTCGACCGGATGGGCATCGACGTCTGGGAGGTCATCGAGGCGGCGCGGACGAAGCCGTTCGGGTTCATGCCGTTCTACCCGGGGCCCGGCCTCGGCGGCCACTGCATCCCCCTCGATCCCTTCTACCTCGCCTGGAAGGCCGCCGAGCACGGCACCTGGGCCCGGTTCGTGGAGCTCGCCGGCGAGATCAACGCGGACATGCCGCGCTACGTGGTCGGCAAGGTGGCCGAGGCGCTCAACGACGAGAGCAAGTCCCTCCGCGGCTCGCGCGTGCTGGTCCTCGGCCTGGCCTACAAGCCGAACATCGACGACGATCGCGAGTCGCCCTCGTATGCGCTCATCGAGCTGCTCAGGGCGGCGGGGGCCTGGGTCGACTACTGCGATCCGTTCTTCCCGGCGGCGCGGAAGGGTCGCAGGCAGGGGCTCTCCCTCGCTTCCGTCCCGTGCACGCCCGAGATGTTCGCCCGGTACGACGTGCTGGTGGTCGCCACCGCCCACGACGCGTTCAAGGATCCCGCGCTCTACCGGGACGTCGGCCTGGTCGTGGATACGCGCAACCTCGTCTCGGCGCTCGGCGGGGGGCCCCGGCGCGTCGTGAAGGCGTGACGTGCCCGGGGCGCGGCGACACCGACGCGCGCGCCGCGTGGAGGCCGCACGCCCGGCGGTGGTCCACGTCATGACGGTGGCCGAGTCGCTCGGGTTCCTCTCCGGGCAGGCCGCCGTCGTGCGCGCCACCGGGCTCGAGGTCCACGCGATCTCGGCGCCCGGCCCGGAGCTCCGCTGCTTCGGCGAGGCGGAGGGCGTGGTCGTGCACGCGGTGCCGATGACCCGGCGGATCACGCCGGTGCAGGACCTCCGCTCCGTGTGGCGGACCTGGCGGACGTTGCGCGCCATCCGCCCGCAGATCGTCCACGCGCACACGCCGAAGGGCGGGCTCGTGGGGATGATCGCGGCGGCCCTCGCCGGCACGCCCGTCCGCATCTACCACATCCGCGGCCTGCCCCTCGTCACCGCCACGGGCCTCCGGCGACGCCTCCTCTGGCTCGCCGAGCGGCTCTCGTGCACGCTCGCGCACCGGGTGCTCGCGGTGAGCAACTCGATGCGAGCGCTCGCGATCGCGGAGGGGCTCTGCCCCCCGGAAAAGATCGCGGTGCTGCTGTCCGGGAGCGGGAACGGGGTGGACGCGCGCGGCCGGTTCCGCCCCGTCGACGTGGCCGCCCGGCGCGCCGTGCGGGAGCGGCACGGGATCCCCGCGGACGCCCTCGTCGTCGGGTTCCTGGGGCGGCTCGTCCGCGAGAAGGGGATCGTGGAGCTCTCGAACGCCTGGCGCGTGGTGCGCGAGCGAGAGCCGCGGGTCCGGCTGCTGCTCGTGGGGCAGGAGGACGCGACCGACCCGCTGCCGGCCGGCCTCGAGGCGGCGCTCCGGTCGGATCCCCGCGTTCACGTCGTCGGCGGCGTGCCATTTCCGGAGGTCCCCGCGGTGTACGGCGCCGTCGACGTGGTGGCCCTGCCGACCTATCGCGAGGGCTTCTCGAACGTCGCGCTCGAGGCCGCCGCCATGGGCGTGCCCATCGTCGCGAGCCGCGTCCCCGGCTGCACCGACGCGGTGAGGGACGGTGAGACGGGGACGCTCGTGCCGCCGCGCGACGCCGCCGCGCTCGCCGCCGCGCTCGCGCGTTACCTCGCGGATCCGGAGCTGCGCGCCCGGCACGGCGCGGCGGCGCGGCGCTGGGTGATGGCCGAGTTCCAGCCGGAGCCGCTCCGGCACGCGCTCGCAGCGGAGTACTGCCAGCTGCTCGCGGCGGCCCGCGCCGGCGGCCCTGCGGTGCCCGCCGCCGCTCCGTCGCGCGGCGTCCTCGACCGCACCTGACGAGCGCGGCGCCGTCCCGCATCGCCGCCTGAGCCTGAGCCTGCGCCGCCGTCGCCCGTCGAGGCGCGGCCGGACCGTCCGTCCGGTGTGCGCTCCTGACGGACCCTGATCCTTTCTTCCCCACTCCTCGCCGTGGTCGAGTCCGGGTGTCCCGCAACTCGGTGACACGTGTTCGCGGGTCAAGTGCGCGGGTCCGTCGGAATTGCTCCAGCGCAATCCCGGCCCCGCTCCTCCTCCGGAAAGGGTCGCATGCTCCACGTCCGCATCCGTCGTCTCGACGTCTTCACAGCCCTGGCGCTCGCGGTGCTCTCCGCCTGCGGCGCCGACCGGGCCACCAGTAACCAGGTCGATCCGGCCTCCACGTCCGTCGAGCCCGGCGACCGCGTGAAGTTCAACGCCTCCGCCGGCGCCGACGAGACCGTGTGGTCGGTGCGGGAGTCCGACGGCGGCACGATCAGCGCCGACGGCGAGTACACTGCGCCCGCGGTCGAGGGCACGTTCCACGTGCTCGCCACCCGCTCCGCGCTCGCCTCGACGCAGACCGCCGAGGTCCGCGTCCGGCGCAGGCACGTCCAGAGCGTCGCGGTCACGCCGCAGGCGGCGACGGTCTCGGCCGGGGGCTCGATCGTCTTCGACGCGATCGTGACCGGCGGCTGGGACACGTCCCTCACCTGGTCGATCGCCGAGGGCGCCGCGGGCGGATCCATCACCTCGGACGGCACCTACACGGCGCCGAGCGCGGCCGGGACGTACCACGTGGTCGCGACGAGCGTCTCCGATCCGAACCGGACCGACACCGCCACCGTGACCGTCACCGCCGCGGCGCCCGGGGACCCGGTCGCCGTCACCGTGGCGCCCGCGTCGGCGTCCGTCGTCGCCGGCGCGAACGCGCAGTTCACCGCCGCCGTCAACGGCACGACCAACGTCGGCGTGAGCTGGTCGGTCGTGGAGGGCGCCTCCGGAGGCTCGGTGAGCGGGACCGGGCTGTACAGCGCGCCCTCGGCCGCGGGCACCTACCACGTGCTCGTGACGAGCAACGCCGACGCCTCGAAGACCGCCACCGCCACCGTGACGGTCACGGCCCCGCCGCCGGCGCCGATCCTGATCGCGGTGAGCCCGGCCAGCACGACCGTCGCGTCCGGCGGCACCGTCCAGCTCTCGGCCGCGGTCACGGGATCGCCCGACGTCGCGGTCACCTGGTCCGTGCAGGAGGGCGCCGCCGGCGGCACCATCAGCGCCTCGGGCCTCTATACCGCGCCCGCCGCGGCGGGGACCTACCACGCGGTCGCCACGAGCCACGCGGACCCGTCGAAGACCGCCGTCTCCACGATCACCGTGACGGCGCCTGCGCCGGCCCCCGTCGCCGTCGCCGTCTCCCCGTCGACCGCCACGATCGCGGGCGGCGGCACGGTCCAGCTGAAGGCGACCGTCACCGGCTCGACGGACCTCGCCGTCACCTGGTCGGTCCAGGAGGGCGCCGCGGGCGGCACCGTGAACGCGAGCGGCCTCTACACCGCCCCGCTGACCGCCGGCACGTTCCACGCCGTCGCCACGAGCCACGCCGATCCGACCCGGAAGGCGACCGCGACGATCACCGTGACCGCCGCCGCGCCGACGCCCACCGGGGTGGACGTCCGGACCTACGGCGCCGTGGGAGACGGCGTGACCGACGACACCGCCGCGTTCACCAGCGCCGCGAACACGAAGAAGCCGCTGGTCGTGCCGGCCACGTCCGCGCACTACCGCCTCACCGGGCAGGTCCGGGTGTACGCGTCGGTCACGGGCGTGAACAACCCCGAGATCCGGATGTACGGCGCGGACGGCAGCGACGGGAAGACGATCTTCCTCGTCCAGGACTACACCGGCACGACGCCCATCGTGTTCTCCGGCCTGCACCTGAACGGTCAGTACGATGGCACCGGCACGGCGGGCGAGCACTCGCACCTCATCGCCATCCGCGGCTCGCAGAACGTCACCGTGGAGAACAACGTCCTCGAGCGCCCCTACGGCGACAACGTCTACGTCGGGGCCGGCCCCACCAACCACGCGCAGTCCTCGAACATCCTGATCCAGAAGAACCAGATGTCGGGGCCGCGCCGCTGCACCGTCGCGGTGATCTCGGTGAACGGCCTCGTCATCGACGGCAACACGATGGCGAAGTCGAACAACTACGTCGCCGCCATCGACCTCGAGCCGAACCCGAACGCGTACGACGTGGACCAGAACGTCCAGATCTCGAACAACCAGTTCGACGTGCCGATCGGGAACGCGATCATGCTCTACTCGACGACGGCGAACGTCGCGAGCGGCGGCGTGACGGTGACTGGGAACACCGCCAAGGCGAGCCGGTTCTTCCTCAAGCCGAACGGCACCGGGCCCTGGCAGGACGTCAGCATCACCAACAACACCTACCAGGGGAACGGCGGCGCCGTGGCTCTGAACGCCCTCGCGCAGATCACGAGCGCGAGCAACTTCACGATCGACGGGAACCGGATCTCGCCGAGCTCCGGGGCGAACGGCGGCGACCTCTTCTCGGGAGTGCAGGGTCTGAAGCTCACGAACAACGTCTGGAACGGCCCGTCCACGTACCCCGTGAAGGTGACCTCGTGCCCGAGCGCGATCATCAGCGGGAACACCTACAACGGCGTCACGAAGAGCCTGAACCCCTGACGCTTCGCCCGGCTCCGCCCGGGTCCCGCACCCCGGCCGCTCGCTCGGCCGGGGTGCTTTCGCGTCTGGGGGGCGCATGGGGCCTTTGGCCGCTCCGAGGTAGAATGCCCCGCAGGGGCGGGCGTCGGACCGGCTGCGCGACCTGTCCCGCGAACCATGGAAGACGTCTCACCCCGCCCCGAGCCGCAGAACAACGTCCCACCGCGTCGAGGGCTCGCCGGTGCCTGGCTCGGGCTGCCCCCCTGGGCGGGCCTGCTCCTCCTCGCGCTGGCGACCTTCGCGCTCGGCCGGGCTGGCCTCGCGCTGACACCCGGGCCCAGCCACGTCGCGCTCTTCTGGCCGGCGGCGGGGCTCCTCCTGGCGGCGCTCCTCCTGACGGAGCGCCGCCATTGGGTGGCGGTCCTGGTCGCCGCCGGCCTGCCGGCTGCGGCCTTCAACGTCGCGGTCGGCCAGGCGCCGCGCGTCGTGGCGGCGTTCGCCGCCTCGAACGTCGTCGCCGCCCTCGGCGGCGCGTGGCTCACCGAGCGGCTCTGCGGAGGTCGCCCGCGCCTCGTCAGCGCGGCCCATGTGCTGGCGTTCGTGGTGGCCGGGCCGCTCCTCGCGACCGGCTGCGCGGCGAGCCTTCCCGCGGTGGCGCTCTCCTCGCTCTACGGCGATCCGCTCCCCCGGATCTGGGCGAGCCTGTGGGCCGGCTCGGCGCTCGGCATGCTCACCGTCGGGTCCGTGCTGCTCGCGTGGTCCGAGGCCGAGAGCCCCCAGGTCGTGCGGGCCCGGGCCGGCACGCTCGAGCGGCTCGCCTTCACCGTCCTGTTCGCGATCGGGTCGGGCCTCGTCTTCGTCCTCCGCCCGGGCGGTGCGTTTCCGGACGAGTTCCTCCTGCCGCTGCTCGTGTGGGCGGCGCTGCGCTTCGGGATCCGGGACGCGACGGGCATCGGGCTGGTCATGACGCTCGTCGCGCTCTCCGCGACCGTCACCGGACGCGGCATCTTCGCGGACGCGCCGACTGCCACGCAGGGCGTCATCTCCGCGCAGCTGTTCTGCGCCATCGCCTTCCTGACCGAGCTCTTCATGGCGAGCGTCGTCGAGGACCGGCGGCGCGGGGAGGAGGCGCTGCGCCGGAGCGAGGAGAACTACCGGCTGCTCGTCGAGAACCAGACCGACCTCGTGGTGAAGGTCGACCTGGAGGGCCGGTTCATCTTCGTGAGCCCGAGCTACTGCCGGATCTTCGGCAAGACCGAGGCGGAGCTGCTCGGCAACACCTTCATGCCGCTCGTCCACGACGAGGATCGCGAGGCGACGGCGCGCGCGATGGAGGCGCTCTACCGCCCGCCACATGCGGCCTACATGGAGCAGCGCGCCCTCACGGCCCAGGGCTGGCGCTGGTTCGCGTGGGCGGACACGGCGGTCCTCGACGCGTCGGGGCGCGTCGTCGAGATCATCGGCGTCGGGCGCGACATCACGGAGCGGCGCAGCGTCGAGGAGCGGCTCAGGCACTCCGAGAAGCTCGAGGCCATCGGCCGACTCGCCGGGGGCGTCGCGCACGACTTCAACAACCAGCTCACGGGCATCCTGAGCGGCGCCGAGCACCTGCGCGACGCGCTGGCGCGCCAGCCGGCCCTGCGCGAGGTGGCCGAGAGCGTGCGCGACGCGTCCCTGCGCTCGGCCGGGCTCACGCGCCAGCTCCTCGCGTTCGGGCGGACCGAGCCGCCGAGCGCGGTGGTCCTCGACCTCGACGCCGTCGTGGACGACGTGGTGGCGCTGCTCTCGCGGAGCGTGGACAAGCGGATCGTGCTGTGCGTCGACCGGGCCGGCGTGCCGGCGATCGTGCGCGGCGATCCGGACCGCCTGCACTCGGCGCTCCTGAACGTCGCGCTGAACGCGTGCGACGCCATGCCCCGCGGCGGCACCCTCACGTTCCGGACGGGGCGGGCCGAGCTGGACGCGGCGGGCTGCGCGGCGCTCCCCTTCGACCTCGCGCCCGGGCCGCACGTGGAGCTCTGCGTCGAGGACACGGGCGTCGGCATGAGCTCCGAGGTCCGCGCGCACGTGTTCGAGCCGTTCTTCACGACGAAGGCGGTCGGGAAGGGCTCCGGGCTCGGGCTCGCCGAGGTGTACGGGACGATGAAGGCGCACCGCGGCGCCGTCACCATCGAGAGCACGCCGGGGCGCGGAACGGCCGTGACGCTGCTCGTGCCCGCGGCCGGTGGGGTCGCGATCTCCGCGGCGACGCCCGAGGTGCGGCCCGCCCCCGGCGCTCCGCTCGGCGGTCTCCGGGTGCTCCTCGCGGACGACGAGCCGAACGTGCGCCGCTCGCTGGGGCTGCTCCTCCGGACCGGCGGCCACGACGTGGTCGAGTGCGACGGCGGTCGAGAGGCCCTCGAGCGGTACCTCGCGAGGCCGGGCGACATCGACCTCGCCATCGTCGACATGATGATGCCGGACATGACCGGGCGGGAGCTCGTGGCGCGGCTCCGCGCGGTGACCCCGCGGCTCCCGATCATCGTCGCGTCGGGATTCAGCGCGGGCTCCGATCTCGAGGCGCTGCGCGCGGAGGCCGGCGTGAGCTTCCTGCAGAAGCCGTACACGGCCGACGAGCTGGAGCGGACGCTCTCGGCCGCGGTCCGGCCCGAGGCGCGCCGCGCACGCGCGTAGCCTCGCGGCCGGAGCCGGGACCCGCCGGAGCCTGCGGGGTCACGCCGCGCGATCGCGGACGACCACGACCGTGCACGGCGCCTCGCGCACCACGGCGGCCGCGACGGAGCCGAGGACCAGCCGGTCCCGATCCGAACGGGCGTGGGTACCGACGACGATCACGTCGACCGCGGACTGGCGAGCGAAGCGGACGATCTCCTGGGCGGGGTCCCCGGCGAGCAGCGCGGACTGGACCGCGGTCGAGGAGCGCCGCTCCGCGGCGTCCGCCCAGGCGGCGAGCTGCCGCTCGGTCTCGACGGGAGCGCCCTCGAGGACGTCGCGCGTCGCGAGCATCTCGGCCGCGTCCCCGCGGTCGCCGGGGTCGCGAACGTGCACCACGGCGAGACCTGCCTCGAACCTCCGGGCCAGGTCCGCCGCCGCCTCGAGCGCCGCGCGGGACTCCCGCGAGAAGTCGATCGGACAGCAGATCCGCTTCCAGGTCGTCATGATCCGTCCTTCCGCGCTCGCACCGCCGGGGCCGCCGGCGCTCGTCACGTGCCCGCCGCCCGGAGGCCGCCGCGCTGCAGGCGCCGCCGCACCGGGGAGACCGTGCTCGCCTGCGGACCCTCGTCGCCGAGCTCCTCCGCGAACCGGACGGCGCTCCCGACCTGCAGCCGGGCGAACCCGCCGTGGAGCACGCTCCGCGCGTTGAAGTAGATCTCGCGGCCGTCGGGCGTGCGGAGGAAGCCGTATCCCTCCGCCGCGAACAGCCGATCGACGACGGCGCGCGCTGCGGGCGCGTGCCTCTTCACGCGGCCGTCGATGCGGCGAACGTGGTCCTCGAGCTGCCGGAGCGCCTCCCGGAACGCGGTCTTGACGGCGGCGTACAGGTCCGCGTGCATCCGGCTCTTCGGCGGATCGCGTCCGACCACGACCTTCCCGTGCGGCAACGTCAGCTCGATGCGGACGCGGTACTGCGTCCCGCTGTGACGGTGGTGCACGCTCGGCGCCTCGAGCGTGACCGCGCACCCCGTGATCCGCGCGTGGAACCGCTCGATGCGCGCCATCTCCTTGCGGACCAGCGCCTCGACCGCTTCGGATGGGTCGACGTGGATCCAGGTGAGCTGCAGCGGAGTCTCCATGGTCACCTCCCGCGAGGAGATCGTAGCGTCGGGCGCGGGACGCTCCGCCGCGTCACCCGGGGAACTCCGGAGGGTGGTGCCCGGCCGAGAGCGCGTCCCGCGGCCGGGGCGGGCGCCCGCCCACGCGCTCGTCACCAGGCTCTCTCCCGGGGCCGCGCCAGCGCGCGCGGTCACGTGCTCGCTCGCCTCCGCCGGGGTACGTGGCCCGCGCGCTGGAGCGGCGCCGGGGCGGGGGCAAGGGCGGCAGCCTGCGCACGCCTTGCCGGCTCGACGCGCGACCGCGCAGGGTTCTCGCGACGGAGGGGGATGCAATGGCCGGGGAAGGCTCGAATCGTGGCGAACCTCCTCCCGGCGCGATCATTGCGTCAACCGGATGCTCGGAGGTGGTCGTGCGCGCGCTCGGTCCCGCTCCATTGTTCGAGCAACTCACGGAAGAGCGGGTCGAGGACCACCGGTTCCTGGGTTGTCGGCGTTACGACGCATGCCTGGCCCTCGCGGCGCGAGGCGACTGGACCAGCTGGACCTGCACGCAGTGCCTGCGGTTCCAGCGGCGGCGTCGCTGGGCGGACGCCAGGGCGTGGGCGCCTCGAGCCCCGGGCCCGGCGGCGGAGCCCGCGCCCCCGCCGGCGGTGACCGCCCCGGACGGACCGACCGACGACCGTCCTCGCCCCGACACGATCTCGCCGCCACGGCCGCGGCCCGAGCCGCGGGTGAGCCATTCGGTCGAGGAGACCCCCGGGCGCCGGCGCATCTCCGTGCTCGCCCCCTCGATCCCGGAGCTCTTCGTCGAGGCTGGCCGCGCTGCCGCGGAGGTCTTCGGGCGCGCGTCGGACGGCGCCGGCGCAGCCTGGAGCGAGGAGGTCGCGATCGCGGCGCCGGACCGCGAGGCGCTGCTCGGGGAGTGGGTACGGCAGCTGGTGCTCCGGTCGGAGCACGCCGGGGCCCGGATCTCCGAGCACGACATCGTCTACCTCTCCGAGGGTCGGATCGTCGCGAACGTGCGGGGTTCCCTCGTGACGCGCGCGCGAGAGCCGGTCGAGGCCATCACGTTCCGGGAGCCGTCCATCACGCCGCGTGACGGGACCGTCCGGGCGAGCGTGGTGCTGCAGGTCTGAACCGGGTCGCCGTGGAGGGGCGGCCCGCGCGCGCCCCGGGCGGCGTCGGGGCCACCCCGCCGTGGGCGACGCTCCCGTCGCCCCACGGGAGGACAATCCAGGCGTGCTCGCCGCGGCCTCGACCTTGAGCCGCATCCTCGCAGGCGCCATCGCCGTGTTCGTGGTGATCGCGTCCGCCGTCCTGCTGTGGGACGGGCTGGCCGGCAGCATGGCCGCTCACCGCCCGGCGGCGGGGCGGGAGCTCCGCGCCGTGCGCCTCCGCCTCGTGGTCGGCGTGATCGGCATCGCCGTGGCGCTCTGGATGGCGCTCGGCATGCTCACGCACGCCTGGTGAAGGGCGCATCGTGCGGGGCCGCTCCAGCGACCGGTGGAGGCTCGAGCTCGCGGAGCTCGATCGCCCGCTCGACGTCGAGCTGCGACAGCGTGCCGACCGGCCGCCCGCCGTCGACGACGACGACGAGCTCGGGTGCGCCGGGCCGTCCGAGGACGTGGAGCGCGTCCACGACCCTGTCGCTCGCGGCGGCGAGGGTCGCCTCCCGCGCGACCTCTCCCGCGAGGACGTCCCCGCGCCGCTCCGCGGGGACGCGCCTCACGGCGTGCGCGGTGACGATGCCCACGACGCGTCCTTCGCCGACGACCGGGTACGCCGTCCTCCGCTCGCGGCGCATGCGGTCGGCGACGGCGAGGAGCGTGTCGCCGGCCCCGAGCTCGCTCGTGAGCGGGCTCGCGACGTCGCCGACCCGCAGGTCGCCCAGCGCGGCGCGGAGCTCCACGTCGCGGGCCTCTCCTTCCGCCCCGGCGTAGACGACGAACGAGACGAGCAGGAGCAGGACGTTGGCCGTCAGGAAGCCGAGCATGGCGAACACGACGGCGAAGCCGCGGCCGAACCTCGCGGCGATGCGCGTGGCGCGGACCGGCCCCATCCTTCGCGTCAGCGCGCCCCGGAGCACCCGGCCGCCGTCCATCGGAAACGCGGGCAGGAGGTTGAACGCGCCCAGCCAGAGGTTGAGCTGCCCGAGGTAGAAGACGGCGAAGCTCACGTTCGGGAGCTCGCCCCGGAACAGCCGCGCGACGCCGATGAACGCGCCGCCGAGCGCCAGGCTCGTCGCCGGCCCGGCGAGCGCCATCAGCGCCTCGCTCCGCGGAGGTGCCGCGAGCTCCGAGACGCCGCCGATCATGAGCAGGGTGATGCCGCGGACCTTGCCGCCCCGGCGGACGGCGTAGAGGGAGTGGGCGAGCTCGTGGACCAGCACCGAGGCGAAGAGCGCCACCGCGAGCGCGAGGCCCCACGCCCACGGTGGACCGCCGAGGCGCTCCGGCGGGATGCCGGCGAGCCGCGCGGCGCCCACGAAGCTCTGGCCGAACGAGAACGCGAGGAACGGGAGGACGATGAGGAACGTCACGTGGATCCGGATCGGGATCCCGCCGATGGTCGCCACGCGGAAGGTCGTCCTCGAGCCCATCGCCTCGCACGCGGGCCCGGCCCGACGCCGCGCCCGACCCGAGCATCCGTCGAAGCCGCGGGGGATGCGCGCGGCGAACCGGGGCGCCCCCGGAGGGCGTCCAGCATCGCGCACGTCGCTCCGGGTGCGGCGGAGGAATGCGGATGACGGTCGCAGGCAGATGGGTGGACGACGGCAACGTCGCGCTGCTCACGGATCTTTACGAGCTCACGATGATCGACGCGTACCTGGCGGAGGGGCTCGAGGAGGAGGCGGTCTTCAGCCTGTTCGTCCGCCGGCTGCCGAGGCGGCGGAACTACCTCGTCGCGTGCGGGCTCGACGACGTGCTGTCCTTGCTGGAAGGCCTGCGCTTCACGCCGGAGGCGCTCGACTACCTCCGCTCCCTCCGGCTGTTCTCGCCGCGGCTGCTCGACTGGCTCGCCGCGTTCCGCTTCGCGGGTGACGTCCACGCCGTCCCCGAGGGGACGCCCGTCTTCGGCGGCGAGCCCCTCCTCGAGGTCGTGGCGCCGCTCCCGCACGCGCAGCTCGTCGAGACCGCGCTGATGAACCAGGTGCACGTCCAGACGGTCGCGGCGTCCAAGGCGGCGCGGATCGTGACCGCCGCGGCCGGGAGGACGGTGGTCGACTTCGGGGTCCGCCGCATGCCGGGCGCGGACGCGGGCATCAAGGTCGCGCGGGCGGCGTACGTCGCGGGGATCGACTCGACGTCGAACCTCCTCGCCGGCCTCCTCCACGGGATGCCGGTCGCCGGGACGATGGCGCACAGCTTCGTCCAGGTCCACGCGACGCAGCTCGAGGCGTTCCGGGCGTTCGCGCGCATCTACCCCCGGACGATCCTGCTGGTGGACACGTACGACACGCTCGGTGGCGTGCGGGACGTGGTGGCGCTCTCGCGCGAGCTCGGGCCGGCGTTCCAGGTCCGCGGCGTCCGGCTCGACTCCGGCGACCTGCTGGAGCTCTCCCGCGAGGCGCGCCGGGTCCTCGACGAGGCCGGCCTCCCCCATGTCGCGATCTTCGCGAGCGGCGGCCTCGACGAGGACGTCATCGCGCGGCTCGTTCGCGAGGGGGCGCCCATCGCCGCGTTCGGCGTGGGCACGGCGATGGGCGTGTCGGAGGACGCGCCGAGCCTGGACATGGCGTACAAGCTCGTGTCGTACGCGGGCCGCGGCCGGATCAAGCTCTCGACCGGCAAGGCGCTCCTGCCGGGCCGGAAGCAGGTCTTCCGGCGAGAGCGGGACGGCCGTGCCGAGGGTGACGTGATCGCGGTTCACGACGAGGCGCTGCCCGGCCGGCCACTGCTCTCGGTGGTGATGCGAGGCGGCACGCGCGTCGCGCCGCCGACGCGCCTCGACGCGGTGCGGGCGTACGCGCGCGCGGAGCGCGACCTCCTCCCCCCGCGGATCCGGGTGCTCGAGCCGGCGGATCCGGCCTATCCCGTGGAGGTGAGCGCGACCCTCGCCGCCTGGCGCGACGCGGTCGCCGCGGAGCTCCTCCGCCGTTAGCGTTCGGCGGTCACCCGGAGGCTGCCCCGGCCTCGGCCGTGCGGTGCTGCGGCGGCGGCGACCCGCACGCGGCGGCGCGGCGCTCTGCCGGCGCTCAGGTCGATGAGCTCCGAGTGCCCGAAGCCCTTCGTGTAGTCGATGAGGGAGATCACCTTCGGCGTGACCTTCACCACGGCGGAGGCTGCGAGCTCGGCCGCGGTGAGGGTGCTCATCGGCGGGAACTTGCGAGCCAGGAGCGCCAGGGCGCGCCGGCGCTCGGCTGGACCCGCGAGCTCCGCGTCCGCGCCCATCGAGAGCCCCTGGATGCGCTTCCAGTCCCGCTCCTCGCGGTTGATCGTGAGCGACACCTTCCCCGACCGCGCGAGGTTCCGGAGCTTCTGGCACCCCCGGTCGCACGCGAAGTACAGCGTGAGCCCGTCGTTCGCGTACGCGACGGTGGTCGCCTGCGGGTACCCGTCCGGCCGGATCGTCGCGAGCGTCATGACCTCGCCGGCCGCGAGCAGATCCAGCACGAGCCGCTTCGATTCCCGGTTCATCGGAACCTCCCCCGAGGTGGACGGCGCAGCGCCTCGCGGCGACCTGTCTCCCACGTCCGTCAGACGCTACCCCGGGTGGTGACGCGCTCGCCGCCGGCCAACCGGGGTGCGGCGTTCGTCGCACGGCGCGCCCGCGCGCACGACGGAGCTCCGGTGCCGGTCCGGTCGAGGAGGCGACCGCGCTGGCGCCCGTGCGATCCCGCGGTCGCCCCGCGAGGCGCGCCTTCCGGAGCGCCCCGCAATCCTCGGGGGAGAGCCGGGCGCCGCTGCGATCATGGAGCGTCTCGATCCGCGCGGCCCGGACCGCGGTACGCGCGCGGCCGGAGGTCGCAGCGATCGACGGCGGAGGGCGCCATGACCGTCATCTGCGGGACCGATCTCTCGGAGCGTTCGCGCCCCGGCATCGCCGCCGCCGCGGCGATCGCCGCCGCGACGCAGCGGCCGCTCTGGATCGCGCACGTCGTGGGCGAGTCGTTCGCGCTCCTCGACGCGCAGGCCCGGGAGCAGCTGGAGACCGCCGTCCGCGACCGCCTCGACCAGGAGACCGCGCCGGCGCCAGGCGGCGTCGTCGTGCGCCATGCCGTGCTCGAGGGGAGCCCGCACGACGCGCTCGCCTCGCTCGCCCGCGCCGAGCACGCGACGCTCATCGTGGTCTCGTCGAAGGGCCGCGGGGACTCGTCGAGGTTCCGCGTGGGCGGCACGTCCGAGCGGATCGCGTTCGAGGCGCCGGTGCCGGTCCTCGTCGTCCGCGACGCGGCGCCGTTCGAGGCCTGGGCGCGAGGGGAGCGGGCGCTGCGCGTCGTGGTCGGCGTGGACGAGAGCGTGAGCGCGGCCGCGGCGATCCGCTGGACGCGCTCCCTCGCCGCCGCGGGGCCGTGCGACGTCGTGTTCGCGCACGTCCACGACGAGCGCGCGTTGCTGGACCGGTACGGGCTCGAGGGCGCGCCGGAGCGCGACGTCCTGGAGGCGGAGCGCCTGCTCGCGCGGGACATGGGCACGCTCGTCGGTCCGTTCCCCGGGTTCGGGTCGCACACGATCCGGCTGCTGCCCGCGGGCGCGGGGCCCGTCGCCGACCCGCTCGTCGCGCTCGCGCGGCAGGAGCGCGCGGATCTCCTCGTTCTCGGGACGCACCACCGCCGCGGTCCGGCCCGGCTCTGGTCGGTGTCGACCGCGGTCCTCCGCCTGACGCCGACCGCCGTCGCCGTCGTCCCGACGCCCTCGGAGGGCATCGTGCCCGAGCGGACGGACCGGGTGCGCCGCGTGCTCGTCGCGACGGATCTGACGCCGGAGTCCGCCGTGGCCGTCCCGTTCGCGTTCGCGCTCCTGCCCCGCGGCGGCGTGGTGCACGTGCTGCACGTGCTGCCGCCGCGCGAGACCTCCGAGGCGCGCCTGCGCGATGACGCTGCCGTCGCGGAGCACCTGCGGAGCCTCGTGCCGCCCGACGCGGCCGACCGCGGGATCTCCGCGGAGGTGGAGGTCGTCCACGGCCAGGTGGTGACGGCCATCCGCGACCTCGCCGAGCGGCTCGGGGCCGAGGTCATCTGCGTGACCTCGCGTCACCAGGGGCTGGCGCGCCTCCGGGTCTCGACGGTGCTCGAGCTGCTGGCGGAGACCCGGAAGCCGGTGCTCGTGCTCCGTCCTCCGCCGGCGTGAGCCGGCACCCGCGAGGTCATGCGAGCGGCGCGGCGGCCGTCGCAGGGCGACCGCAGCAATGGCGCGCGAGCCAGCGCGCCGCCAGCTCCGCGACCGCGCCGAGCGCGCCGGGCTCCTCGAACAGGTGCGTCGCGCCCGGGACGACGACGAGCTCGGCCGCGCCGAGGTGCGGGACGACGCCGCGGTTGAGGCGCAGCACCTCCGGGTCGCGGCCGCCGACGACGAGCAGGACGGGCGCGCGGACCCTCCGGAGGGTCTCGACGTCCACGAGATCGGGACGGCCGCCGCGCGATACGACGGCGGCGACGCGCTCCGGGAGCGCCGCGGCGGCGGCGAGGGCGGCGGCCGCGCCGGTGCTCGCGCCGAAGAAGGCGAGCGGGAGGGCGGCGCGGGTGCGAGGCAGCTCGGAGACCCAGCGCGCAGCGGCGACGACCCGGGACGTGAGGAGCCGGATGTCGAAGCGGAGCTCGCGCGTGACCGCGTCCTCCGCCGCCTCGTCCGGCGTGAGCAGATCGAAGAGCACCGTCGCGAGCCCCGCCTCCTGGAGCGTGCGCGCCACGAACCGGTTCCGCGGGCTCTGCCGCGTCGAGCCGCTCCCGTGCACGAACAGCACGAGCCCCTTCGCGTCCTCCGGTACGACCAGGTCGGCGTCGAGCTCGCCCGGCCCGAGCCGGGAATCCTCGAAGGGGATCACCAGGGTCTCCTCCTCGGGATCCGGATCCGCATGGGCAGCCTCGGCCAGCTCGCCGGGGCCGACCTCGCCGCGGCCCCGCCGCAGGGCCGCGATCACCTCGTCGTCGGACACCTGGCCGAAGCGCTCGTACCACTGGCCGACGGCGAAGAACGCCTCCGGCCGCTCGACGGCGACGATGTCGTCGAACTCGGGGCGGAGCTCCGGCTCGGTCAACGCCGCGATGACCGGCGTCGCGAGCACGACGCGCGCCGCGCCGTTCAGCCGCGCGGCCCGGGCCGCCGCCCGCGCGGTGGCGCCCGTCGCGACGCCATCGTCCACCACGAGGACCGTGCGCCCGGAGAGGTCCACCAGCGGTCGGCCGCCCCGGTAGGCGCGGACGCGGCGCCCCAGCTCCATCGTCTCGCGCTCCGAGGCCGCCGCCACCCACTCGTCCCCGAGGCCGAGGTCCCTCAGCGCCTCGCCGCTCACGTAGACGGCCCCGCCCTCGGCGATGGCGCCGACGGCGTACTCCGGCTGCCCCGGCGCCCCGAGCTTCCGCACGACGAGCACGTCGAGCTCGGCGCCGAGCCGGCGGGCCACCTCCACGGCGACCGGCACCCCTCCGCGCGTGAGCCCCAGCACGACCGGTCGCGGCGTCCGCCACGGCTCGAGCGCGTCCGCGAGCAACCGCCCCGCCTGCGTCCTGTCCCGAAACATCATGATCCCTCCGATCGCCCACCCGACCGATCCAGCATCGGCGCCGGGTGCGCGGCGTTCCAACCGGGCTTCCGGAGAGCCGCGGACGAGGCAGGACGCGTGCCGGGCTCCTACCCGCCGTTCCCCTCGAGCAGCACCACCGGGATCGGGCGCCCCCGCCCCGGGCTCCACTGCAAGAGCTCGGCGTCCCGGCCGCTCACCCGGAGGAACGTGTACTGGACGCGCTCGCGCGGGAGCAGGAGATCGTCCGAGAAGAGCGCGATCCAGGTCCCGGTGTTGAAGTACCAGGCGTCGCCGCTCGCGCGGAGCCGGTCGACACCCTCGTCGTGGGTGTGTCCGAACACGACGAGCGGCACCTCGGCGATGTTCGCGATCCGCTCCGCCGCGGCCTCGAGGGACGGCGGGGGCTCCTCCGACTGCGTTCGCAGCGCGGCCGCGACCAGCGCCGCGACCCCGATCGCCCCGAAGACGACGTAGAGCGCCAGCGAGACGAGGGCCTTCCACCCGAAGCCCATGATCAGCGAGTCGACGGCCCGCCACGCGGCCGCCCAGACGAACATCGCGGCGAGCGTGACGAGCGCGCCGCCGGCGGCGAGCTTCATCGTCTGCCGGAGCATGCCGCTCGTGACCCGCGCCGCGTCGGCGCCCGACGACTTGAGCGCGTCGATCTCCTGGAGGCGCGTCCCGACGCCGGTGCGCGCCGCCAGCTCGGCCAGCTCCTCGGCATGACCTTGCTCGGCCTCGCGGTGCCAGCCGCTCGCGGGCGCGCGCGCGAGCCGCCGGAGCAGCTGCACCAGGAACGGCCCGTGGCTCCGGGCGACGGAGAAGAGCAGCCGGGGCCGGTTCGCGAGCAGGAAGCGGAAGTAGCGGTAGTTCGCGCGGCTCGACGGGACGATGAAGTTGATCGGGCCGAACCCGTTGTAGAGGTACTTCTGGAAGAAGTTGCCGAACGGCACGTCGCGCGCGATGAGCGCCTCCGCTCCGGGCGAGTCGCCGAGGCGGCGGCGCAGCGGGAACCGGAACGCCCCCTCCGGATCGTACTGGCAGCCGTGCTCGATCCAGATCCGGCCCGGCTCGTACAGGAACCAGGGCTCGAAGCCGAGGCGCGCCAGCGCGTCGGACGGTGCGCCGCGCGCGGCGAGTCGCTCCGCGATCGCGCCGCGCAGCGTGTCCTGCACCGGCGCCCACTGCACCTCGAGGTCGTGGTTCCCCGGGAGGAAGATCACCTCGTGCCCGGCCGCCAGCACCACCGCCAGCGCGTCCGCGAACGCGGGATGTCCGCCGAGGATGTCCCGCACCATCCGCGCGGCGACGGCGGGCGTGACGGTCGGGCCGAAGCGCCGCTCGAGCGCCCCGCCGCCGGGTGCGGGCTCGGGCTCGATCCGCAGGAGGTCGAGGGAGTCGCCGTTCAGGACCAGGGCGAAGCGCAGCCCGCGCGTGGCCGCGTCGCGGCAGAGCCACTCGCAGAACGCGTGGAAGTCGTCGTCGTAGAAGAACGCCTCGAGGCGGTACCAGCGCTTGAGCCGCGGGTTCTTGCCGCGCCCGAGGTGCAGGTCGGACACGACCACGAGGTCGCGCGGCCTCTCGCGTCCGGCACCGGTCACGTCGATCCTCTCCGCGTCGCGGCCGGCGGGCGACGTCACCGCAGGCGGGATCTCACCGTCAGCACCGGGACGGGCGACAGGCGGACGACGCGCTCGGCGACGCTCCCGATGATCGCATGCGCGAACCCGCGGCGGCCGTGGGTACCCATCACGATGAGGTCCGCGCCGCTCTCGGCCGCCGCCGCGAGGATCTGCTCCCAGGCCGCGCCGATCCGGACGGCGCTCCGCGCCGCCGGGCAGACGTCGCGGATCGAGTGCATCAGCTCGGCCAGTCGCTCCGACGCCGCATCGGCGAGCGGCGTGATGAGATCCATCGGCGCGGCCGTCTCCGGGTACGCCGGGATCTCGCACGTGTTCATCACGGTGAGCGCCACGCCCGGCTCCCGGGCGATCGCCACGGCGATCTCGAGCGCGCGGCCCGAGGCCTCGCTGAAGTCCGTGGCGGCCAGGACGTGCTTGAACGGGCCCATGGTTCCCCCTTCCTCTCAGACGACCCGATCGTGCTCCCATCCGCGGGCGAGGGCGGTCGACCAAACGGGTAGGCCGTCCGGACTGCGGCCGGGCATCACGGAGTGGTCGTCGCCGTCCGCGTCCGCGTCCGCGCGGTGCGGCGGCGGAGTCTCCGCTGCAGCTCGTCCGGCGGCAGCGTGTTCAGGACGTCCTTCGCCTCGAGCCAGCCGCGGCGCGCGACCCAGACGCCATGGCGAAGGTTCTCGAGCTGGCTCGCCTCGTGCGCGTCGGACGAGATGACCACCGGCACCCCGGCTGCCCGCGCGGCTCGGCAGCCGACGTCGCCGAGGTCGAGACGCTCGGGCATCGCGTTCACCTCGAGCGCGACGCCCTCCTCTCGCGCGACGGAGAGGACGCGGCCCAGGTCGAGCGCGGACGGGTCGCGAGACCCGAGCGCACGCCCCGTCGGGTGCGCGAGGACGTGGACGGCGCCGGAGCGGAGCGCGCGGACGATCCGTTCCGTCATCCGCGGCGCCGGATCCGCGAGGCGCGAGTGGACGGCGGCGACGACGCAGTCGAGACCCCGGAGCACGTCGAGCGGCAGATCGAGCTCGCCCGTGGGCAGCACGTCCACCTCCACGCCTGCGAGGAGGCGCGGGCGCCCCCCGAGCCGCGCGTCCAGCGCCCGGACCGCCGCGGCGTGCGCCTCGAGGTGGGGCCCGTCGAGCCCGAGGGGGCGCGCGCGCGAGTGGTCGGTCACCGCGAGGTAGCGCCGCCCGAGCGCGCGGCCACGCGCCGCGAGCTCCTCCAGCTCGGATCGTCCGTCGCTCGAGGCGCGCGAGTGCACGTGCAGGTCGCCGAGGAGGTCCGACTCCTCGACGAGCCTGGGGAGCGCGTTCGCCTCGGCCGCCTCGATCTCGCCCGCGCCCTCGCGCAGCTCCGGCGGGATGAAGGGGAGCCCGACGGCGCGGAAGACGTCCTCCTCGGCCGCCCCGCCCACGCGGCGCCCCGCGCGATCGAACACGCCGTACTCGGACACCTTGAGGCCGAGCTTCATCGCGCGGGTCCTGAGCGCGATGTTGTGCGTCTTGCTGCCCGTGAAGTAGTGGAGCGCGGCGCCGAACGACTCGGGCGGGAGCACGCGAAGGTCCACCTGGATCCCCGCGCGCAGGCGCACCGAAGCCTTCGTGGGACCCTCCGCGAGCGCGGCCGCCACGCCCGGGAGGCGCGTGAACGCCCGCACCACGGGCCCGGCGTCCGCGGACGCCACGAGCAGATCGATGTCGCCCACCGTCTCCTTCCGGCGCCGCAGGCTCCCCGCGGCCTCCGCGCGAGACACCCCCGGCACCTGCCGGAGGCGGGCCAGGATCGCGTCGGCGTGCTCGAGCGCGCGGTGGAGCGGCATGCGGCCGGCGCGGCCCCGGTGGCGCTCGATGGCGGCGAGGATCGCGGCGGCGCGGACCGCGCCGACCCGGGGCGCCTCGAGGACCCGGCCGGAGCGGCACGCGGCCTCGAGCCCTGCGAGGTCCGAAACCCCGAGGCCCTTCCAGACCGCCGCGACCGTCTTCGGCCCCACGCCCTCGAGCGACAGCATCTCCAGCACGCCCGGGGGAACCTGGGTCGCGAGGCGGGCGTGCTCGCGGCACTCGCCGGTGTCGACGAGCTCGCCGATCTTCTCCGCGATGTGCTCGCCGATCCCGGGCAGCTCCGCGAGACCGCCCGCGCGCCAGAGCGGCGCCACCGGCGACGGGTGGACGTCGATCACCTGGGCGGCGCGCCGGTAGGCGCGGACCTTGAACGGGTTTCCGCCCGTCAGCTCCAGGAGGTCCGCGATCTCCGAGAGGACCCGCGCGATCTCGGCGTTCTCCATGTCGCCTCCGCCGGGGCTCAGGCCCCGCCGCGCCGGCGCTCGGGCTCCTCGCGAGGCTCCGGACCGATCCACTCACCGTTCCAGAGCTCGCCCTCGAGCCCGGCCGGCGTGCGGGCGCGCAAGGCGCGGTCGAGGTACGACACGACGTCCTCGTCGGAGACGTGCTCGATGCGCTCGTACCACTCGCGGATCGAGGGGACGCCGGGGACGGAGTACAGACACGCGATCACGTCGGCGGCGGAGCCGACGACGCGCTCGGCGCCGCGCGCGATCACCGGGGCGGCGACGACGACCTTCGCGGCGCCGCGCTTCCGTGCGATCAGCGCGGCCGCGCGGACGCGCTCGCCGGTGGCGACGAGGTCGTCCACCAGGATCGCCGTGGCGCCCCGGAGCGCGGCCGTGGCCCGCCCGGCGCGGGCTTCCCGGAGCCGTCCCGCGAGCGCCGCCGGCTGCCGCTCGGCGAGCGCGCGCAGCGCGCACGCGTCCCGTCCGGTCTCGAGCTCCCGCTTGCCGAGGACGGCCCCCGGCGGCGGCCCTCCGATGCGCTCCACGGTCCCGTCCCTCCGCACGAGCAGCACCGCGAGGTCCGCCCCGAGCTCGATCGCGATCTCGCACGCGACGGGGACGCCGCCGGGCGGGAGCGCGAGCACGATGGGCCGCTCGCCCCGGAAGGCCTCGAGCTCCCTGGCGAGCAGGTGGCCGCCTTCCTCTCGATCGCGGAACCTCACGGCGACCTCCCTCCGAGCGACCGCGGTCGCTCACGCGTGCACGGCCTCGACGGCGCGCGGCGCGGAGGCCCGCTCCCGCTCGAGGAGCCGCACGGTGGTCTTCAGCACCGTGTCCGGGTTGAGCGAGATCGAGTCGATGCCCGCCGCGACCACGAAGTCCGCGAACTCCGGGTAGTCGCTCGGCGCCTGGCCGCAGATCCCGCTGTGACGCCCGTTCCGCCGCGCGCCCTCGATGACCCGCGCGACGAGCCACTTCACGCCGGGGTCGCGCTCGTCGAACACGTGCGCGACCAGGGCCGAGTCCCGATCCACGCCGAGCGTGAGCTGCGTGAGATCGTTGGAGCCGATGGAGAACCCGTCGAACAGCCGGCTGAACTCGTCGATGAGCACCGCGTTGTTCGGGATCTCCGCCATCACGTAGATCTGGAGGCCGTGCTCGCCGCGGCGGAGGCCGTTCCTCGCCATCTCCGCGAGCACCTTCTCGCCCTCGCCGACGGTCCGGCAGAACGGGACCATCGGGATCACGTTGCCGAGGCCCATGTCCTCGCGGACGCGGAGGAGCGCGCGGCACTCGAGGGCGAAGCCCTCGCGATAGCGGTCGTCGTAGTACCGGGAGGCGCCGCGGAACCCGATCATCGGGTTCTCCTCCGCCGGCTCGAACGCCTTGCCGCCCACGAGCCGCGCGTACTCGTTGGTCTTGAAGTCCGAGAGCCGGACCACCACCGGCTTCGGGTAGAAGGCGGCCGCGATCGTGCCGATCCCCTCGGACAGCCGCTCGACGAAGTACGCCTCGCCGTCGGCGTAGCCGAAGGTCAGCTCCTCGATCTGCCGCCGCTCGGCGTCGTCCGCCACGCGCTCGGGGTGGACGAGCGCCATGGGGTGCACCTTGATGTGGTTGCCGATGATGAACTCCATGCGCGCGAGCCCCACGCCGTCGTTCGGGATCCGGCACAGGGAGAAGGCCTCCTCGGGGTTGCCGAGGTTCATCATCACGTGCGTCCGAGGCCGCGCGAGGGCGCCGACGGCGATCCGCTCGACGCGGAACGGGATCGCCCCCGCGTAGATCTTCCCGATCTCCCCCTCGGCGCACGAGATCGTGATCGCCGGGGAGGCGCGGAGCCGCTCGGTGCCGTCCCCGGTGCCCACGACCGACGGGATCCCGAGCTCGCGGCTCACGATGGCCGCGTGACAGGTCCGGCCGCCGCGGTTCGTGACGATGCCGGCGGCCGTCTTCATGATCGGCTCCCAGTCCGGCGTCGTGGTGTCGGCGACGAGGATCTCGCCCGGCCGGAACTCCGACAGCCGGCTCACGTCGGTGATGACGCGCGCCGTGCCGCTCGCGATCTTCTCGCCCACGCTCGTGCCGCGCGCCAGCACGGGCCCGGTGCCCTCGAGCCGGTAGACCTCGAAGGATTCGACGCTCCGCTGCGACTGCACCGTCTCCGGCCGCGCCTGGACCACGAAGATCTCTCCGGTCACCCCGTCCTTCGCCCACTCGATGTCCATGGGCTGGTCCCGGCCCGCCCGCCGCGAGTAGTGCCGCTCGATGGCGACCGAGGCGCGCGCGAGCTCGAGCACCTCGTCGTCGCCGAGGCAGAAGCGCCGCCGATCCTGCTTCGGGACCTCGACGTTGCGCGTCAGGACCTTGCTCGTCCCGCTCCCGTAGATGAGCTTGATCTTCTTGTCGCCGAGCTTGCGTCGGATGATGGGCCGGCGCCCCGTGACGAGGGTCGGCTTGAAGACGTAGAACTCGTCGGGACCGACGGCGCCCTGCACGACGTTCTCGCCGAGGCCGTACGATCCGGTGATGAACACGACGTCGCGGAAGCCGGTCTCCGTGTCGAGCGTGAACACGACGCCGGCCGCCGCCAGGTCGGAGCGCACCATCTTCTGGACGGCGATCGAGAGCGACACGCGCAGGTGATCGAAGCCCTGATCGATCCGGTAGGAGATGGCGCGATCCGTGAACAGCGAGGCGAAGCAACGTCGGCAGGCGTCGAGCAGGTGGCCGACGCCGCGGACGTTCAGGTACGTCTCGTGCTGGCCCGCGAAGGAGACGCCGGGCAGGTCCTCCGCCGTCGCGCTGCTGCGCACGGCGACGTCCGTGTCCGCGCCGTACGTCGCGCAGAGCCGGCCGTACGCGGTCGTGATCTGCTCCGCGAGGTCGGGCGGCAGCGGCGTCTCGTAAACGAGCGCCCGCGCCCTCCGCCCACGCTCCGCGAAGTCCTGGAGGTCGTGCTTGTCCAGCCCCGCGAGCTCCTGCTGCAGGCGCGGGAGGAGCCCGCCCGCCTCGAGCACGTACCGGTACGCCGGCGCGGTGATCGCGAACCCGTTCGGCACGCGCACGCCCTCCTGCGTGAGCTCCCGGTACAGCTCGCCGAGCGAGGCCGTCTTCCCGCCCACGAGCGGGACGTCGTCGAGCCCGATCTCCTCGAACCACCGGATGAACCGCGCGTCGCCGGTCATGGATCCCTCCCGATCGGCCGGATCGTAGACCCCGCGCTCGACGCCCCGGCCGGCCACGCGGGGAGCTTCGGAGGATGGTCCCCGTCGGCGTCACCGCCGGGAGGCCGGGCCGCCGCCGCCTTGCCCGCGCGCGCCGGGGAGCAGACCCGGAGGCCTCGCCCCATCTGCTCCTGCGTCCGGTCGCCGCGACGGGCGTAGCCTCGGCTCGACCGTGCTTTCGAGTCGATCGGGGAGGCAGCATGAGGCCCGTCATCGTGTCCGGGTCCGCCCACCCGGCGCTCGCCGAGGACCTCGCGCGTGCGCTCGGCTGCGAGCTCGCGCCCTGCCACCGCGGGCGTTTCCCGGACGGTGAGCAGGAGGTCGAGGTCCAGGCCAACGTCCGGGGGCAGCCGGTCTTCGTCGTCCAGCCGCTCGGGCGCAGCGCCGGCGATCAGCTCCTGGAGCTGCTCCTCCTCGCCGACGCGTGCCATCGCGCGGGCGCGGCCTCCGTCGCCGCGGTCGTGCCGTACGTCGCGTTCGCGCGGCAGGACCGGGTGACGCGGGAGGGGCAGCCGCTCGGAGCCAAGGTCCTGGCCCGGGCGCTCGGGACGGCCGCGTTCTCGCTGGTGGTCGCCGTGGACCTCCACAGCGCGGTGATCGCCTCCTGCATCGACGCGCCCGTCGCGCACCTCACCGCCGAGCCGCTCGTCGCCGGCGCGCTGCGGCCCCACGTGCGCGCGGACTCGGTCGTCGTCGCGCCGGACCTCGGCGCCGTGAAGCTGGCGGAGGCCTACGCGCGACACCTCGGGCTCCCGCTCGCGCTCGTCTCGAAGTCGCGGGTCTCGGCGGCGCAGGTGAGCGTCCAGCGCGTGGTCGGCGACGTCGCCGGCAAGCGGCCGATCATCGTCGACGACATGATCTCGACCGGCGCGACGGTGCAGGCGGCCCTCGACGCGCTCGTCGCGCACGGCGCCCTGGGCGAGGCCGTCGTCGCCACGACGCACGGGCTCTTCTCGGGCGCGGGCCTGGAGCGGATCCTCCGGCCCGACGTGACGCGCGTCCTGGCGACGGACAGCCTGCCTCCCGCCGCGGGCGGCGCGCCGCAGGTGGAGATCGTCGGGCTCGCGCCGCTCCTCGCGGAGGCCATCCGGCGGATCGTCGGCGCGCGGGGGCTGAACGAGCTCCTCTCGCCACGCTAGGGCTCGCGCCGATGCGGCCGGCGGGCGCGGGCCCGTCTGCGCCGTTGTGGCGCATCGCCGCGGCGCCGTACCCTCGTGAGGTGGGCACCGTCGTCGAGGTCGCGCACGTCGGCGTGAGCTTCGGGAGGACCGAGGTCCTCCGGGACGTCGGGTTCGCCGTTGCCGAGGGGACCACGCTCGCGATCATCGGGCCGAACGGCTCCGGGAAGACGGTGCTCCTGCGCGCGCTCATCGGCGCGGTCCCCCACCGCGGCACCATCCGCTGGGCGCCGGGGACCCGGACCGGCTACGTCCCGCAGAAGCTCGACATCGAGCGCGACCTGCCGATCACCGGGGAGGACTTCCTGCGGGCGAAGGCGGCGGTGGCGCGGGCGCCGGCGCAGGACGTCACGCGGGCGCGCGAGCTCGTCGAGCTGGCCGCGGACGTCGCGCGCAAGCCGATCGGCGTCCTCTCCGGCGGCCAGTTCCAGCGGCTGCTCCTCGCGTTCGCGCTCGTCGGCCGGCCGACGGTCCTGCTCTTCGACGAGCCGACCGCCGGGGTCGACGAGCCCGGCCAGGAGCAGCTGTACGAGACGATCCACCGCGTCCAGGCGCGGGAGCGGCTCACGCTCATCCTCGTCTCGCACGAGCTCAGCCTCGTGTACCGGTACGCGACCGAGGTGCTCTGCCTGGGCCGTGGCCGTCCCTGCTTCGGCTCGCCGAAGGAGGTGCTGACGCCCGAGACCATCGCCGAGATGTACGGGACCCCGGTGAAGTTCCACCTCCATGACCGCTAGCCCCGAGGCCGTCGCGCTCTCCGTGAGCATGGCCGCGGCCGCCGGCCTCGTCGGCTGCTTCGCGGTCATGCGCCGGATGACGCTCGCCTCGGACGCGATCTCGCACGTGGCGCTCCCCGGCATCGGCGTCGCCATCGCGTTCCACGTCCACCCCGTGCTGGGCGGCGTCGCCATGCTGTTCCTCGGGACGCTGCTCGTCTGGGGGCTCGAGCACAAGACGCGGATGTCGACCGAGACGGTGATCGGCGTGGTGTTCTCGACGGCGCTCGCACTGGGCGCGCTGCTCGCGTCGGGCGAGGAGCTCATCGACGCCCTGCTCGGCTCGCCCGGGCAGCTCGGCGGCTGGGAGGTGGCCCTGGGGCTCCTGGGCGCGGCCGCGGTGATCGCGTTCGTCGTCCTGCAAAGGCACCGCCTCGTGCTCGCGCTCGTCTCCGCGGACATGGCCCGGACGGCGGGGATCGACGTGGCGCGCCTCGACCTCCTCTACCTGCTCGCGTTCGCGCTCACCGTGGGGCTCGGGCTGCGGTACCTCGGCGTGCTGCTCATGGGTTCCCTCATCATCATCCCCGCGGCGACCGCGAAGTACCTCGCGCGGCGGCTCCCGGAGATGCTCGGGATCGCGGTGGGGCTCGCCGTGGCGTCGACCGTCCTCGGCGACGCCCTCGCCGCTCGCCTCCATCGCCCGACCGGGCCGGTCATCATCACGGTCGCGGCGGCGTTCTTCTTCGTGAGCCTGCTGCGGCGCCGCGAGCCGTGACCGCGCTGCGCCGGCGGGAGCCCGAGGGCTCCGCGCCGGCGCGGAGCCGTCGCTACCGGGGGCCCATGCCGCCCATGCCCCCGCCGTCCATCATGCCGCCCGGGCCGGGCCCGCCGCCGCCCGGGCCGCAGGCGAAGCCGCCGCCGAGGCCCGCGCACGCGGGGACGCAGAGCGCATCACCGCCCGCGGCCGGCACGACGCAGGTCCCGGACATCATCCCGCGCATCCCCATGGTGCACGCAGCGCCGGCGGCGAGGCCGGCGCAGGCGGCCGTCGCGCCGGGCCGGAGCTCCTGCGCCGGAGCGCAGGCGAGCGGGCCGGTGCTGGCGGGGCCGAGGCTGCAGACGCCCGCGACGGTGCGGGCGCCGTCGAGCGAGGTGAACGTGCAGGCGTCGCCCACGGCGAGCGTCGCGCAGGCGTCGATCGCCGGCTGCGGGGGCACCATGGCGCGCCCGCAGACGACCGTGGTGCCGTCCCGGGCCGTCATGCAGACGCCGGTGCGGGTCTCGCCGTCGGGCGCGGAGACCTGGCACGACGCGCCGACCGCGCTCCCGCTGCACGCGTCGATCAGCTCCTGCGGCGGCCCGGGCGGGTTCGGCGCGCAGGCCGTGGTGGCGCCATCGACGGTCGTCCGGCAGGTGCCGGCCCGGGTGGTCACGCCGTCCGGCGCCGTGAGGGTGCACGCGGCGCCCGCGGCGAGGCCGCTGCACGCGTCGACCTGCGCCTGCGCCGGGGCGCAGAGCAGCGTGCCGGTCGAGGAGGTCGCGGACGCGATGGTGGCGGCGGCCGAGGTGGACTGGGTGGACGACGCGCCGCCGCTGCAGGCGGTCGCGAGCCCGAGCAGGAGCGCGGCCGACAGCGCCGCGACGGGGACTCCGGTTCGCTTCAGGTCGTGGTGCTCTTTCATCTCGATGCTCCGCGCGGCGCTCCGAGGCCGCATCCGGGCCGGCTCTGCCGGCGCTCACCCGGTGGGAAGAAGGGAGGCCGTCTCGTGTTCCCGTTCCATGCGCTATTCTCCCACGCGCGTGGATCGCGAGGAGCTCGATGCCCTGATCGCCAGGGCCCAGGACGGCGACCTCCGGGCGTTCGAGGCGCTCCTCGCGCAGCACCTCCCGAAGGTGCGACGGTTCGCGCGCGCGTTCGCGGCGTCGGAGCCCGACGCGGACGATCTCGCCCAGGAGGCGCTGCTGCGCGTGTACCGGAACCTCCGGCTCTACCGGTACCAGTCCGCCTTCTCGACCTGGCTGTACGCCCTGGTGCGCAACGTCTTCCTCGACTCTGCGAAGGGGCGTGCCGGCAGGATGCGCCGTCTCGAGGAGCCGCTCCGGGCGGACGACCTCGACCGCGACGGCGGGGCGAGGCCGGACGAGGCGGTGGAGGGCGAGCAGGAGCGGCGGCGGCTCTGGGCGGCGCTGCGGCAGGTCCCGGCCGAGTTCCGCACCGCGCTGGTGCTGTTCGACATCGAGGGCAACACGTACGACGAGGTCGCCGTCATCGAGGGCGTCGCGGTCGGGACCGTGAAGTCGAGGCTCCACCGCGGCCGCACGCACCTGCGCCGGCTGCTGGACGCGCAGGAGGCGTCGACGGGGGCAGCGGGCGGGGCGGACGCTCCGGCGGGAACACCGGAGGAGCCCACGTCGTCACACCTGGCGAGGGGAAGATGAGCCGCGGGATGGAGACCGAAGATCGCGAGCTTCGTGAGCGGCTGCGCCGGCTCCGCGTCGATCCGCCGGACGGCGGGTTCGACGCGATGCTGCGCCGGCGCCTGCTGGTCGAGGGCCCGCCGCCGCCGGCCTCGATCTGGGGCCGCGTCAGGCTCGCGCTCGAGCCGCGGGGACGCCTCCTCTGGCCCGCCGCCGGCGTCGCGGCGGGTCTCGCGGTCTTCCTGGCGCTGTCGCTCGTGCGAGGCCGCGCCGGTCCCGGCCCCGATCGCGCGGTCGCCGCGACGCGGCTGCCGGCCACGAAGATCGCCGTCGTCCGCCTGAACCTCAGCGCCGAGGCCGCAGTCGAGAGCGCGCACATCCGCGTGCGGCTCCCGCCGGAGCTCGCGTTCTGGGCGGACGGCGAGGAGCTGCCGGAGCGCACCTTCGAGTGGACCCAGCCGCTCCGCTCCGGAGACAACGAGATCCCGATCGCCGTGCGCGGTCAGCGCCCGGGCCGCTACCGCATCGCGGTCAGCGCCCGGATCGGCGACGAGCGAGTCGAGGACGAGGTGGTCCTCGAGGTGGTGGACGGATGATCTTGCGTAGAACGACCGCGGTCGCGGTGCTGGCGCTCACGCTCGCCGCTCCGGCGCGCGCCGACGAGGAGGCCGCCGGTGCGAGCGCCGCCGCGGCGGCGCCGAAGCCCGACGCCCCTCGCGACGCCCCGCCGGCGAAGGCGCCCGAGGCCGCCCGCGTCCGGGCCACGCACCGCGTGGACGTGATCGCGCCCGGAGAGAAGATCGACACGGTGATCGACCGGCTGCGCGCGTCCCGACCGCCGCCCGCCGGCGTGGCGCCCGGCGGCGGGCGTCCTCCGGCACGGGCGCCGGACGGCCGCCGCGACGACGCGAAGGGCGCCGGGGTCGAGGCCAGGTCGCCGCCGGACGGCGCGCGACCGCCGATGGACGGAGCGCGGGGACCACCCGGCATGGCACCGGCGGGCGGGTTCGGTCCAGGCCCAGGCCCCGGCCCCGGCCCCGATCGAATGCATCGATGATCGCAGCGCTGGTGCTCGTGGCGGTGGCGGCGGCGGCTCCGCCGGACCTGCTGGATCAGGCGCGAACCGCGTTCGCGCAGGCGGACTACGTCCGCGCGGAGCAGCTCGCGCTCGAGGCCGCGGCGGAGCCGCCCGACGACACCGCAGCCCTCTACCTCGCTGGCCTGGCGCGCTTCCGCGAGGGCCGCCCCGCGGAGGCGCTCGACGCCATCGACCGCGCGGGGAGCGGCGCGGACGCGCCCGCCGCGTTCCACCACAACCGCGCGGCCTGCCTCTACGAGCTCGCGCGCTACGCGGAGGCCGAGTCGGAGTACCTGCGCGCCGCGGACCTCGACCCGGCCCTCGCCTCCGTCGCGCTCGTGAACGCGGGATTCGCGGCGCTCGAGGCGGGGGCGGTCGACCGCGCGCGCGGCGACGCGGCCCGGGCGCGCGCGGTCGCGACGGGAGCCGCCCTCGACCTCGTCGCGGACCTGGAGAGGCAGCTCCCTGCCGCCGGCGGCGCGAGCACGGCGCCCGTCGCCGGGGACGCGATCCCCTCCGGCGCGGGCGCGACCCCCGCGCCCGGCGCCGCGATCGCGGCCGCGCCGCGCGCGCCGGACGACGCCTTTGGCGGGCACGTGCGTCTCGAGACCGGCTGGGACAGCAACGCGCTCCAGAGCGGCGCCTCCGGCATGGGGGAGCGCGCCGGCACGACCGCGAGCCCCACCGGGAGCGCGCTCGCGACGAGCGAGATCGGGCTGTCCGCGCGGCGTCGCCTCCGCGACGATCTCCGTGGCGAGCTCGGGTACGGGCTGCTGCAGCTCGCCTACGCCGCGCCGCTCGCGGCGGATCGGAGCGTGCAGCAGCACGGCCTCGCGGCCCGGCTCGAGCTCGACCTCGGCGAGCGGTGGCGGCTCGGCGCGTCCGTGGAGGGCCTGCTCGCGTTCACGGGACTGTCGGCGTTCCGTGGCATGCAGTCGGCCGTCGGCGTGCGGTTCTGGTCTGCGCTCGCCGAGAGCCACGCCGCGACGACTCGCCTCGAGCTCGGCTTCGCCCACCAGACGGGGCTCGCGAGCGAGTTCGCCTACCTCGGCGGCGAGCGGCTCGAGGCGACGCTCTCGCAGGAGCTTCGCTTGCACGCCGTCGCGCTCGGCGCCGGCGTCCGCGTGCTCCGCGACGGGCTCGGCGACGCCCGGCTCGGCGCGCAGCCGCTCCCGCCGAGCCCGACCTGCCCGATGGGCTGCACGGCCGAGCCCCTCGTCGCCTTCGGCCACGACTCGGCGACGGCGTGGCTCTCGGCCCGCGTCGTCCCGGTGAGGTGGTTCGCCCTCGAGCTGTCGGGAGGCGTCGAGTGGCGCAGGTACCTCGAGGCGGATCGACTCGACCTGACGCAGGCGGACGGGATTGGCTCCGTGGTCTACGGGGATCCTCGGACCATGCGCCGGTTCCTCGGGGGCGCGCTGGCGACGATCCGGCTCGCGCCGCGCCTCTCGGTGCTCGTCCGCGACGACGTTGTCCTGAGCCGGCCGGAGCTCGCCGCCGGCGCGGGACCGCAGCGGATGATGATGGGAAGCGGCAGTGGCGTCCCGGATCCGGCCACGTTCGCCCCGGACGGCCGAAGCTACGACAAGAACGTGTTCACCATCGGCACCTCGCTCGCGTGGTGACGCCGCACCCACCGCGCCGTCACGCCGCCGTCACGCCGCCGTCGCCCGCGCGCCCGGCTCGGCCGCGGCTCCGAGCAGCGCCACCAGCTCGCGGCGCGACCCGCACCGGAGCCGCGCCCGCGCGCTCGCGAGGTGGAGCACGACCGTGGCCTCGGCGATGTCGAGCCGGGCGCCGATGGCGTCGTTCGCCGCGCCGCGCACCGCCTGCGCGACGACCTCCAGCTCCATCCGCCTCAGCGCGGCGGGATCGCCCGCGTCCTCGCACCGGCGCGCGAGGAGGCGTAGCCGTCCACCGGTGCGCCAGTGGTCCAGGAGCGCGTAAGCGCCGTCGCCGAGCGCCGCCCAGCGCCGCGCCGCCGCAGCGGCGTCACACCAGGCGAGCGCGCCGTCGCGCTCGAGCCGCGCGACCGCGGCCTCCGCGAGGCTCCGCGCGCCCGGGCCGTCCTCCGGCGGGCCGCCGCGGGCCGCCCCGAGGCGCTCCCGGAGCCGTCGCGCCGTGTTGAGGTGCGCGGCCACGTGCCGGAGCACGCCCACGGTCCGCGACGGGGCCCGGATCCCGGGCGCGACGACCATCCCGAGCGCGATCGCGCAGCCGTCGAGCTCGCCCCCGAAGAGGAGCAGGGCGTCGGGCACGCCGCGCGCCGACAGGATGCCCGCGACGCGGCGCTCCACCGCCGCCGGGAGCGACCGCAGCCGGTGCGAGAGGAGCTGGACCGGCGGGTGCGGCCGGACGAGATCGCGGTAGCACTCGCGGCCGACCGCCTCGAGGATGGCCGCGGCGGCGTCGTCCCGGGCGGCCGCGGCGCCCGGCGACCCGGCCTCGTCGTCGCCGCCGTCGAGGCGATCGAGCCGCGCGAACCACCGCGCGCTCGGCGCGAGCGGCTCGAGCGCGCGGACGACCCCCGCGAGCCACGCCGCGTCCGTCGGCTCCGGCGCGTAGCACGCGTGGATGGCGCGGAGCGCGTCGAGGCGGTCACCGCACGCGCGGGTCACGGCGGGAGCCCCGCCCGGCGGCGCCGGCCGGTCGAGGACGAGGAGCTCGTCCGTCCCGAGCCGGACCGAACCGGCGCGCAGCCCCGCCGGCGCCTCGAAGGGGACGGCGCGGGACGGGGAGGGCTGGAGCGGGAGCGGTGCGATGACGGCCATGGACACACCTCGAGGGACGGGGGGGACCACGCGGCCGACCGTACGGCCAGGCGGTGGCTCACCGGTGACGGCCGCGTGACGGAACGTTCCGCGACGCGGCCCGCTGAAGGGTGGAACGGCGCGAGCGCCTGGCGCGTTCCCGGCCGCGCGCGCCCGTAACATTCCGACACGGAGCGGTGACACGCGCGTCGCGGTCGGGCTCCAGGGTTCCACCATGACCCGTCGCGCCGCGGTGCTCGCCGCCGTCGCCTGGGCGACGAGCGCGCTCGCCGCCCTGCCCCCGCCAGAGCTCCTCCCCCGATCCTCGATCGCCGCCGTCCTGGGACACCGGGGGGAGCTCGGCCTCACCGAGGCGGAGGTCGCTCGCCTGGAGGCGCTCGACGACGCGCTCGCGAACGAGCGGATCGAGCTCCGGAAGGCGGCGGGCCCGGCGGGCCGGGGCGGCGAAGCGGCTCCTGCGCGGGAGGCACGCGACGGCAAGCAGGCGGAGGACGGCGGCGGCGCCGGCTCCGAGCCGCGGATGGGCGGGCGCGGCGGGCCCGGCATGGGGGGGCGGCCGGGCGGCGGGATGGGCGGGCGCGGCGCGGCGCCGGGCGGCGGGCACCGTGCGGCGGAGCGAGGCGCCTCGGAGGACGCGCTGAGGTCGCGCCTCGACGACGCGGACACGCGCGCCTATCTCCGCGCCGAGGAGGTGCTCGCGCCGGGCCAGCGGGACCGCGCGCGGGAGATCGCGTCGGAGTACCGCGCGGCGCTCTACGACGCGCGCGACGGCCAGAAGCGCGGGGCGGCGCGGTGACCCGGGCGCTCGACCGCGAACCGTGCCAGGATCCGCTGGTGCCGGGCACGCAGGCCGACCGCTTCCGGATCCTGTTCGTCGAGGACGACGAGCGCCTCGCCGCGCTCACGACCCGCTACCTCGAGGGCCACGGGCACACCGTGACCTGGCTCGGCGACGGCCAGCAGGGGCTCGCCGAGGGGCTGAAGGGGCAGCACGACGTCGTGATCCTGGACCTCTTGCTCCCGCGGAAGAGCGGGCTCGAGGTCTGCCGCGAGCTCCGCGCGCGCCTCGCGGTCCCGATCATCATGCTGACCGCGCTCGGCGAGGAGGCCGACCGGGTGCTCGGGCTCGAGATGGGGGCGGACGACTACCTCACGAAGCCCTTCTCGTCGCGGGAGCTCCTCGCGCGCCTCCGGGCGCTGGTCCGGCGCGGTCGCGGCGCGCTCGGTCCGCCCCGCGATCGCATCCAGGTCGGCGCGCTCGAGCTCTCCCCGCGCGACTACGGCGCCACGCTCGCGGGGGTGCCCCTGAACCTCACCACGTCCGAGTTCCTGCTGCTCCGCGTCCTCGCGGAGCGCGCCGGACGCGTCCTCAGCCGCGAGCAGCTCCTCGACCTCACGAAGGGCAGCGCGGACGAGGCGTTCGATCGGTCCATCGACGCCCACGTGTCGCGGCTCCGGCACAAGCTCGGGGACGATCCGCGCCAGCCGCGGCTGCTCAAGACGATCCGCGGCGCGGGGTACATGCTCGCGATCGGCCCGGAGGACGAGTGACGCGTTCCCGGCTCGGCCCCTACCGCATCACGCTGCGGATCTACGTGGTGACCGCCGCGGCCGTGCTCGGGACCGGTGCCGCGCTCTTCCTCGCGCTGAGCCTCGCCCGCGAGCGCCGCGAGCCGCCGGCGAACCCGCTGTTCCGGGACGTCGCGCGCTACGCCGCCGGGCGCGTCGCCGCCGCCTGGCCGTCGGAGCCGGCGATCCGGGCGCAGCTCGCGGCCCTCGCGGCGGACCTCCCGTTCGACGCGACCGTCGACCGCTGGGACGGCGCGCTCGTCGCGGCCACCGGCGCGAGGCCGGCCGAGCCGCTCTCGCCCGCCGAGCGCGACGCGCTCGCCCGGGACGGCCTGCTCCAGCGCGGCGAGGGCTGCTCGCACCGCCGGCCCTGCCCGGTGGCGCTGCCGGTCGTCTCCGGCGGCGCGCCGGTGGGCTACCTCGTCCTCGAGGTCGATCCGCGGCGGCCGCCGGGCGGCGTTCGCCCGCCTCCGGAGCTGCTCGGGCTCGCCGTCCTCCTCGTCGCCCTCGGGATCGCGGCGGCGCTGCTCGGGAGCTCGATCGCGGCGCCGCTCGACCGGCTCGCGCGCACGGCGCACGCGCTGGGCTCGGGCGATCTGGGCGCGCGCACCGGGCTCCGGCGCCGGGACGAGCTGGGCGACGTGGCGCGGGCGTTCGACGAGATGGCCGACGGCATGGTCGGGCTCATCCGGTCGCAGACCGAGCTCATCGCGAACGTCGCCCACGAGCTGCGCACCCCGCTCGCGCGGATCCGTGTCGCGCTCGACCTCGCGGCCGACGGCGACGCCGCGGTGGCCCGCGAGTCGCTCGCCGAGATCGGCGAGGACCTCGCCGAGCTCGAGGGGCTCGTGAACGACGTGCTCGCCACCGCGCGGATGGATCTCGCCGCGAACACCGCGACCGGCGGCACGCCGCCCATGCGTCGGGCCGCCCTGGACGTCGCGGAGGTGGTCGGCGCCGCGACCGAGCGGCTCCGGCACCGGTACCCGGACCGGCGGGTCGAGGTGGAGCTCGAGCCCGGGCTGCCGGCGATCGACGGCGACGCGGTGCTCCTCCGGCGCGCGATCGACAACCTGCTCGACAACGCGCGGAAGTACTCGCCGCCCGGCTCGGAGCTCCGGGTCCGGGCGCTGCGCCGGGGCGAGGAGGTCGCGATCGAGGTCGTCGATCGCGGCGAGGGCATCGCGGCCGAGGACCTCGACCGGATCTTCACCCCCTTCTTCCGTGCGGATCGCAGCCGTGCGCGGGCGACCGGGGGCGTGGGCCTGGGCCTCCCCCTCGCGCGGCGCATCGCCGAGGCGCACGGGGGAACCCTCGTCGCGCGCAGCGCGCCAGGCGCAGGGACGACGATGACGGTCACGCTGCCGGCCGCTCCCTCCGCCTTGCACTCGTCCGGGTGACCCCCGGCGCCGCGCCGGCGCGGAGCGTCAGCGCGCTGGAGCCGCGCGACCGCCGCCCCGCGGCGCCCAGCCCCCGTCGACCTTCACGTACGACCGCTTCACGGCCGCCCACGCGACCCGGTGGGCGATGACCTCGTCGCCCCCGTAGCGGTCCCACGCGTGGTTGAACGCCTCGCGGTAGATGTCCTGCGCGTGCTCCGGCAGGTGATCGCGCACGGAGCGCGGAAGGTCGTCGTTGGCGGCGTACGGCATCGGTCACCCCCGAGCCGCAGTGTACGACCCCGGCGTGCACGAGGGCGCGCCCGGTCGAGGCGGCGCTCCCGCGCTCGGCCTCATGCCGCGGCGCGTGGCGGGTGGTGCATACGCGGAACGAGTCCCCTCGCCCGGGAGGTTGTGGCGCGCGCCCGTCGGTGGGACGCTCTCGATCGCCAGGCGCCGCGTCCGCTGGCGCCTTCCGAGGTGCGCTCCCCCCGCGGTCCGCAGCGCCCTCAGCGTGCCGGGCCGCGGCTGGCTGCACGGAGGGGATCCGATGCGGTTCCACGACAGAGGCCATGCGGGGCGGTTGCTCGCGGAGAGGCTCGAACACCTGGCCGCGGCGCACCCGGTCGTGCTCGGGTTGACGCGCGGTGGCATCCCGGTCGCGTTCGAGGTTGCGCGCGTGCTCGAGGCGCCGCTCGATCTCATCGTCGTCCGGAAGCTCGGTGCACTGGCGCCGTCCGCCGGCGCGATCGCGGAGGGCGGGGTCCTGTACCTGAACCCGACCTACCTGCGCGACGCGCGGCTCGACCCGGACGACGCGGCGTCGCTCGCGGACGCGGACGTCATCGAGCTCGCGAAGCGCGTGCGGCTCTACCGCGCCGAGTTCCCGGCGAGCCGCCTCGGCGGGCGCACGGCGATCGTGGTGGACGACTTCGTGGCCACCGGCACCACGGCCCGGGCCGCGGCGCGGGCGGCGCGGCGGCGGGGCGCCGCCCGGGTCGTGCTCGCCGTCCCGGTCCTCGCGGCCGGCGTCGAGCAGGAGCTCCGGGAGGACTTCGACGAGGTGATCGCGCTCGCGCTCCCGCCGCCCGGAGAGGCGACGAGCGCGTGGTACGAGCGGCTCGAGCCGGCGTCGGACGACGTCGCGATGGAGCTGCTGCGGCGGGCGCGCCTCGAGTGGCGGGCGGAGGCGCCCGCACCCGTCGGGTGAACGGCGAGCCGCGCCGTCGTCCCGCGGCGGGAGGGGATCATGCGCCGGGACACGATCGAGAAGGTCGGACCCTGGGCGGTGTCGCCCAACCTGCTCGACTACGGCCGCGCCTGCGCGGAGTTCTCGTGGGAGCGGGCCCGGGCGCTGCTCGACGGGCTCCCCGGCGGGCGCGGGCTGAATCTCGCGCACGAGGCGGTGGACCGGCACGCGCGCGGGCCGCGCCGCGACCAGCTCGCGCTGCGGTTCCTCTCGAAGGACGGCGGCAGGCGGGACTTCACGTACGGCGAGCTCGCCGAGGCGACGAGCCGGTTCGCGAACGTCCTGCGGTCGCTCGGCGTCGGGAAGGGCGACCGGGTCTTCGCGCTCCTCGGGCGCGTCCCGGAGCTCTACGTGGCGGCGCTCGGGACCCTCAAGAACGGGAGCGTCTTCTGCCCGCTGTTCTCCGCGTTCGGGCCCGAGCCGATCCGGGCGCGCCTCGAGATGGGGGCGGGGAAGGTCCTCGTCACGACCGAGGGGCTCTACCGGAAGAAGGTGGCGTCCGTCCGCGCCGCGCTGCCCTCCCTCGAGCACGTCGTGCTCGCGGGCGACGCCGCGCCGTCCGACATCCCCGGCGCCCACGCGCTCGCGCCGCTGCTCGCGAGGTCCGACCCGCGGTTCGAGATCCCGGCGACCGCCCCGGAGGACCTCGCGCTCCTCCACTTCACGAGCGGCACGACCGGGAGACCGAAGGGCGCGAAGCACGTCCACGAGGCGGTCGTCGCCCACCACGTGACGGGCCGCCTCGCGCTCGATCTCCACGACGGCGACGTGTTCTGGTGCACCGCGGATCCGGGCTGGGTGACGGGGACCTCCTACGGGATCGTCTCGCCGCTCACCTGCGGCGTCACGAGCATCGTCGACGAGGCCGAGTTCGACGCGGAGCGCTGGTACCGGATCCTGCAGGACGAGCGCGTGACGGTCTGGTACACGGCCCCGACCGCCATCCGGATGCTGATGAAGGCGGGCGTCGAGCTGGCGCGCCCGTACGATCTGTCCCGCGTCCGCTTCGTGGCGAGCGTCGGCGAGCCGCTCAACCCCGAGGGCGTCGTGTGGGGCGTCGAGGCGCTCGGCCGGCCCATCCACGACAACTGGTGGCAGACCGAGACGGGCGGGATCATGATCGCCAACTTCGCCGCGCTGCCCGTCCGGCCCGGCTCGATGGGACGCCCGCTCCCGGGCGTCACCGCGGCGATCGTCGGCCGCGGCGCCGACGGGGCGGTGAGCGAGATCCGCGAGCCGGGCGTCGAGGGGGAGCTCGCGCTGCGACCCGGCTGGCCCTCCATGTTCCGCGGCTACCTCGGCGACGAGGCCCGCTACGCGGCGTGCTTCGCGGACGGCTGGTATCTCACGGGCGACCTCGCCCGCCGCGACGCCGACGGGTACTTCTGGTTCGTCGGCCGAAAGGACGACGTCATCAAGTCGGCCGGCCACCTCATCGGCCCGTTCGAGGTGGAGAGCGCGCTCCTCGAGCACCCGGCGGTCGCGGAGGCGGCCGCCATCGGCAAGCCCGATCCGGTGGCGCTCGAGTACGTGAAGGCCTTCGTCGCGCTCAAGCCGCGGTACGCCGCCTCCGAGGAGCTGCGGCGGGAGCTGCTCGGCTTCGCCCGGACGCGCCTCGGGAAGGCGGTCGCGCCCAAGGAGATCGACTTCCTCCCGGCCCTGCCCCGCACGAGGAGCGGCAAGATCATGCGGCGGCTGCTGAAGGCGCGCGAGATGGGCCTCCCCGAGGGCGACGTGTCGACGCTGGAGGGCAGCTCATGACCGCGATCCCGGGCGAGCCGGCGCCGTCGCGCGAGCACGGGCTCGCGCTCCTGCGCGACATGATCCGCATCCGCCGCTTCGAGGAGCGGTGCGCCGAGCTGTACGGTCAGGGGAAGATCCGCGGGTTCCTCCACCTCTACATCGGCGAGGAGGCGGTGGCGGCCGGCGCGCTGCAGGCGCTCCGGCCGGAGGACGCCATCGTCGCGACCTACCGCGAGCACGGGCACGCGCTCGTGCGCGGCGTCCCCGCCACCGCGGTGATGGCCGAGATGTTCGGGAAGGCGACCGGCTGCAGCCGCGGCCGCGGCGGCTCGATGCACCTGTTCGACGCGAGGACCCGCTTCTACGGCGGGAACGCCATCGTCGCCGGTGGCCTGCCGATCGCCGTCGGGCTCGCGCTCGCGGACCGGCTCCGGGGAGAGCGCCGCGTGACCGCCTGCTTCTTCGGCGACGGCGCCCTCGCCGAGGGCGAGTTCCACGAGTCGCTGAACCTCGCCGCGCTCTGGCGGCTCCCGGTGCTGTTCCTCTGCGAGAACAACCTGTACGCGATGGGCACCGCCATCGAGCGGCACCAGGCCCAGCTCGACCTCGGGCTCAAGGCCCGCGGCTACGCCGTCGCGGCCGAGAGCGTGGACGGGATGGACGTGCTCGCGGTGGAGGCGGCGGCGCGCCGGGCGGCGGAGTACGTGCGCTCCGGCGAGGGCCCGTTCCTGCTCGAGGCGAGGACGTACCGCTTCCGCGCCCACTCCGCCTACGACCCCGAGCTGTACCGGTCGAAGGAGGAGGTGGAGCGCTGGAAGCAGCGCGACCCGATCCCGGCGTTCACGGCGCTCCTCCGCGACGCCGGCCTGCTCGCTCCCGAGGACGTCGCGCGGGTCGAGGCCGACGCGGCCCGGGAGGTCGAGGAGGCGGTGGCGTTCGCGGAGGCGTCACCGTGGGAGCCGGTCGAGGACCTGCTGCGCGACGTGTCCGCGGCGCCGGGGGCGACGAGGGGGTGACGCGATGAAGACCACCTACCGCGAGGCGCTCCGCGCCGCCCTCCGGGAGGCGCTCCGGAAGGACCCCCGCGTCTTCCTCATGGGAGAGGACGTCGGGCGCTACGGCGGGACGTACGCGGTGAGCAAGGGGCTCCTGGAAGAGTTCGGCCCGGAGCGCATCCGCGACACCCCGCTCTCGGAGTCCACCTTCGTCGGCGCCGGCATCGGCGCGGCGATGGCGGGGATGCGCCCCATCGTCGAGGTCATGACGGTCAACTTCAGCATGCTCTGCCTCGACCAGATCGTGAACAACGCCGCCACGCTCCGTCACATGTCCGGCGGCCAGGTCTCGGTCCCGCTCGTGATCCGGATGGCGACCGGCGCCGGCCGGCAGGTCGCGGCGCAGCACTCGCACAGCCTGGAGGGCTGGTACGCCCACGTGCCGGGCCTGAAGGTGGTCGCGCCGGCGACCCTCGAGGACGCGCGCGGCATGCTCTGGACCGCGCTCGAGGATCCCGACCCGGTGGTGATCTTCGAGCACGCCATGCTCTACGGCCTGGAGGGCGACCTCGCCGACGACGCGGGGCCGGTGGATCTCGCCCGCGCCGCGATCCGGCGGAGGGGCCGGGACGTGTCCCTCCTGGCGTACGGCGGGACGCTCGCGAAGGCCCTCGCGGCGGCCGACGCGCTCGAGCGGGTGGGGATCCTCGCCGAGGTGGTCGACCTCCGCGTGCTTCGTCCGCTCGACGAGGAGACGATCCTCGAGTCGGTCCGGCGGACGCGCCGCGCGGTGATCGCCGACGAGGGCTGGAGGACCGGGAGCCTCGCCGCCGAGGTCTCCGCCCGCATCATGGAGGGCGCGTTCTACGACCTCGATGCGCCGGTCGCCCGGGTGTGCACTGCCGAGGTCCCCATCCCGTATCCGCGACACCTGGAGGAGGCGGCGCTCCCCCAGCCCGCGGCGATCGCCGAGGCCGCGCGAAAGCTGGTGACGAGCCATGGGTGACTTCCGGATGCCGTCGCTGGGCGCCGACATGGAGGCCGGGACGCTCGTTGAGTGGAAGGTGAAGCCGGGCGACGCGGTGAGACGCGGCAACGTCGTCGCGGTCGTGGAGACCGACAAGGGGGCGATCGACGTCGAGATCTGGGAGGACGGGATCGTCGACGCGCTTCGGGTCGAGCCCGGGACGAAGGTGCCGGTGGGCACCGTCCTCGCCGTGGTGCGCGGGACGGGCGCCGCCGCCGCGCCTCCGGTGACCGCCGCTGCGCCCGCGCCTCCTGCCGCGCCCGAGCTCGCCAGGGCGCCGCAGCCGCCGCCAGCGCCGGCCGTCGCCGTCGCCCCCGCGCCGCACGGGCGCGTGCGCGCCTCTCCCGCGGCCCGCGCGCGGGCGCGGGAGCTGGGCGTCGACCCGGCGCTCGTCCGAGGCACCGGGCCGGACGGGGCGGTGACGGTCGCCGACGTCGAGGCCGCCGCCCGGGGAGCGGCACCGGCCCCGCCGGCGCCGCCGGTCGTGCCCGCACCCGCCGCGCCCGCGCCCGGTCCACCTCCGATCCGCCAGGCCATCGCCGCCGCGATGGCACGGTCGAAGCGCGAGATCCCGCACTACTACCTCGGCACCGAGATCGATCTGTCCCGCGCCCTCGGCTGGCTCGCGGCGGAGAACGCGCGGAGGCCGGTGACGGAGCGGCTCCTCCCGGTGGTGCTGCTCCTCAAGGCCATCGCGCGCGCCGTCCGCGAGGTCCCGGAGGTGAACGGGTTCTACGTCGACGGGGCGTTCCGGCCTGCGACCGCCGTGCACCTCGGCGTCGCGATCTCCCTCCGGCAGGGCGGCCTCATCGCGCCCGCCCTCCACGACGTGGACCAGAAGCCGCTCGGCGACCTCATGCGCGAGCTGAACGATCTCGTCGCCCGCACGCGCCGCGGCGGCCTGCGCAGCTCGGAGCTGGCGGACGCGACACTCACCGTCACGAGCCTCGGCGATCTGGGGGTCGGAACGGTCTACGGCGTCATCTACCCGCCGCAGGTGGCGCTGGTCGGGCTCGGCCGCGTCCAGCAGCGCCCCTGGGTCGTCGACGGCCGCGTCGAGCCGCGACCGGTCATGGTCGCGACGCTGTCCGGGGACCACCGGGTGAGCGACGGGATCCGCGGCGCCCAGTTCCTCGCCGCGCTCGAGCGGCTGCTGCAGGTCCCGGAGGAGCCATGACGCGCGACGAGATCGGAGCGGTGGTCCGCGGCATCCTGGGCGGCATCGCGCCGGAGGTGGATCTCGCGCACGTCCGGCCGGACGCGGACCTGCGCGACGAGCTGGACATCGACTCGATGGACTTCCTGCGGTTCGTGGTCGGGCTGCACGAGCGGCTCGGCGTCGACGTCCCCGAGGCGGACTATCCGCGGATCCGGACGCTCGACGGGTGCACCGCCTACCTCGTCGAGCGTGCGCGCGCGGCGTGAGGCGGCGGGACGGCAGGGGAAACGGCAGTACTCAGGGTGAAGGAGGCGGAACATGAACCTCACGATCACGGTCATCAAGGCGGACATCGGCTCGATCGGCGGGCACCTCGTGCCGTCGACCCCGCTCGTCACGGCGGTCGAGGAGCACGTGCGCGGCGCGGCCGCCGGGCTCCTGCTCGATTTTCACGTCGGCCACACCGGGGACGACGTCGCGATCCTGATGACGCACACGCGCGGCACCGGGGATCCCTACGTGCACCGGGTCGCCTGGGACGCGTTCCTCGCGGGCACGGCGGTCGCGAAAGGGGAGGGGCTGTACGGGGCGGGGCAGGATCTCCTGAAGGAGTCGTTCTCGGGGAACGTCCGCGGCATGGGGCCGGCGGTCGCCGAGATGACCGTCGCGGAGCGCGCGGCCGAGCCGTTCCTGCTGTTCGCGGCGGACAAGACGGATCCCGGGGCCTTCAACCTGCCGCTCTACCTCGCGTTCGCGGACCCGATGAACACGCCCGGCCTCCTCCTCGCGCCGAAGATGGCCAAGGGCTTCCGGTTCGTCGTGATGGACGTCGCGCACGTCGAGGGGGACCGGATCATCGAGCTCCAGACCCCCGAGGATCTGTACGACCTCGCCGCGCTCCTGCGCGATCCGGAGCGCTACGTGGTCGAGTCGGTGTGGTCCCGCGCCACGGGCGACCAGGCCGCGGTCGTCGCGACCTCGCGGCTCCACAACATCGCCGGCAAGTACACCGGGAAGGACGACCCGGTGATGCTGGTGCGCTGCCAGATGCAGTTCCCTGCGACCGGAGAGGTGCTCGCGCCGTTCCAGATCGGGCACTTCGTCGCCGGCGGGATGCGGGGCTCGCACAACATGCCGCTCATGCCGGTCACGCTGGGCTCGCCGGTGAGCTACTTCGACGGGCCGCCGATCGTCACCTGCGGCGCGTACTCGGTGAGGAACGGCGTCCTCACCGGCCCGGTCGATCCGTTCGCGCATCCGTTCTGGGACGCGGTGCGCACGCGGGTCGCGGAGAAGGCCGTGGAGATGCGGCGCCAGGGCTTCTTCGGGGCCGCGATGCTCCCGATGTCCGAGCTCGAGTACACGGGGATCATGGAGAAGCTCGCCGAGCTCGACCGCCGCTTCCGGCTCCGCCCGGAGGAGCGGCACCAGGAGCAGGCGTCCGTCGTGACGGCGCACTGACGCTCACGACAGCTCCGGGAAGTCCTCCTGCCAGTGCTCGTGCTCGGCGCGGCCGCCCTCCGCCCGCCGCGTCGCCTCGACGCCGCGGAGGGCGACACGCCGGATCTTGCCGGAGATCGTCTTCGGCAGGTCGCTGAACTCGAGCCGGCGGACGCGCTTGTACGGCGCGAGGCGCCCGCGCAGGAACCGGAAGAGGTCGAGCGCCAGCTCCCGGCCCGGCTCCGCGCCCGGGCGCAGCACCAGGAACGCCTTCGGGACCGTGCCACGCACGGGGTCCGGGCTCGGCACCACCGCCGCCTCGGCGACCGCCGCGTGCTCGACGAGCGCGCTCTCGAGCTCGAACGGGCTGATCCGGTAATCCGAGCTCTTGAAGAGGTCGTCGGCGCGGCCGACGTACGTCACGTACCCGCGGGCGTCGCGGGTCGCGACGTCGCCGGTCCGGTAGAAGCCGTCGCGCGTCGCGTGGCCGGTGAGCGCGGCGTCGCCCTCGTAACCGGCCATGAGCCCCGCGGGCCGCGGCGTGAGCGACACCGAGATCTCGCCCTCGTCGGCCTCGGCGCCCGCCGCGTCGAGGAGCGTGACGCGGAAGCCGGGCAGCGGCCGGCCCATGGACCCCGGCACGATCGGCTGCCCGGGGCTGTTGCCGACGAGCGCCGTCGTCTCCGTCTGGCCGTAGCCGTCGCGGATCGTGACGCCCCACGCCGCGCGGACCCGCTCGATGACCTCGGGGTTGAGCGGCTCGCCGGCGCTGAGGGCCTCCCGGACCTTCACGGGGTGCCGGGCGAGGTCCTCGAGGATGAGGAGCCGCCACACGGTCGGCGGCGCGCAGAGGGTCGTGATCTCGTGGCGGGCGAGCACCTCGAGCGTCGCGCGCGCCTGGAATCGCGCGTAGTCGTGCACGAACGCGGTCGCGCCGGCGGTGAACGGGACGAAGAAGCTCGACCACGCGTGCTTGCCCCACCCGGGCGAGCTCACGTTCATGTGGACGTCGCCCTCGCGCGCGCCGATCCAGTACAGGGTCGAGAGGTGGCCCGCCGAGTAGCTCTCCTGCGTGTGGACCACCAGCTTCGGCCGCGCCGTCGTGCCGGAGGTGAAGTAGAGCAGCGCGGGATCGGTGCCGCGCGTCGCGACGGGCCGGCCGAGATCGGCGCGCTCCGCGTACGCGTCCTCCCACCGGTGCCACCCCGCGACCGGCTCCCCGACCGCGATGCGCGTCACGGAGTCGCCGAGCCACCGGAGCTTGGCGGCGCCGTCCGCGTTCGTGACGACGTGCCGGACCGCGCCGCGCGCGAGCCGGTCGCGAAGGTCGTCCGGCGTGAGCAGCGTGCTCGCGGGGATGACCGCCGCGCCGAGCTTCATCGCCCCGAGCATGAGCTCCCAGATCGCGACGCAGTTCGGGAGCATCATCAGGACGCGGTCGCCGCGCCCGCACCCGTGACGCCGCAGGAACGCCGCCACCCGCGTCGAGCGCTCGGAGAGCTCCTCGTACGTGAGCTGCACGGATCGTCCGTCGTCGCCGACCAGGTGGAGCGCGAGCCGGCGGTTCCCCCGCGCGAGGCGGTCGAACCAGTCGATCGCGAAGTTGAACGCGTCGAGGGTCGGCCAGCGGAACTCGCGATAGGCGCGGTCGTAGTCGAGCCGGTGCTCGACGAGGAAGTCGCGCGCGCGTTGGAAGGCGTCGGTCGACTGCATCACGGTTCTCCCAGGGGCGGAGGGCCGGATGCTCTCACGCGCCGATGCGTGTATCACGCCGCCCGCGCGGAGCGTGCACGCCTGCCGCACGCGCCCTCGGGGCGCCGGGTGAAGATCGAGTCGCGTGGTCCAGGTGCATGAAGATCGAGCATCCCGGTGTTCCGATCCGAGCCACGCTCGCGCGAGGGTGAGGGATCCACCCGCACGATCCGTGCAGTTCGCCGTTCACGAGCGGCTCCGAGCATCGACCCGGCGGCGTGTCGACCCGAGAATCGACTCGGCGGCGTGGTCGACCCGAGAATCGACGAGGCGCACGTGACGTCGCGGTGGAACCGTTCCGCGACAACGTGTCGCGGAAAATCATGTACTTGGAGGGGAACCGGATCGCGTTCACCGGGCTCTCCCTGGACGTTCACCTGAACGAAGGGAACCCATGTCTTCCGAGCCGCCCGCCGCGCCCCTCCCGTTCCTCGGGCTCGGCAACGAGGACGCGCTGCACGCCCTCGCCGACGCCCTCCCGGACGGCCTCTTCACGACGGACGTCGCGGGCCGCATCACGTTCTGGAACCGCGCCGCGGAGCGGATCACGGGCTGGTCCCTGCACGAGGCGCTCGGCCGCGACTGCTCGCTCCTCGCCGGCGACGCCGTGAACGGCTGCTCGTGCGGCGCGGGGCCGATCCGGTGCGGGATGGTGGAGCGCGAGCGGACGTCGAAGACGTGCACGGTCCGCGCGAAGGACGGGCGCCTGCTCACGATCGTGAAGAACGCGGTCCCGCTGTTCGCGCCGGACGGCAGGGCGGTCGGTGCGCTCGAGTCGTTCACCGACGCCGGGATCGCGGACGCGCGGCCGCGACCGTCGCCGGCCGAGGGGGCGGGACAGGGGCTCCTCGGCGACCACCCGGCGATGGGCGAGCTCCGGCGCACGATCGCGCTCGTGGCGCGCTCCAGCGCCACGGTGATGATCCAGGGCGAGAGCGGCTCGGGGAAGGAGCGGGTCGCGGAGGCGATCCACGGGAGCAGTCCGCGCGCGGCCGGGCCGTTCGTGCGGGTGAACTGCTCGGCGCTCAACGAGAGCCTCCTCGAGAGCGAGCTGTTCGGCCACGTGAAGGGCGCCTTCACCGGGGCGATGCGCGACCGCCGCGGCCGGTTCCAGGAGGCGGACGGCGGCACGCTGCTCCTCGACGAGATCGGTGACGTCTCCCCGGTCGTGCAGGTGAAGCTCCTCCGCGTCATCGAGCAGCGCGAGATCGAGCGGGTGGGGGACTCCTCGCCGGTGCCGGTCGACGTGCGCCTCGTCTGCGCGACGCACCGCGACCTGAAGGCGCTCGTCGAGGCCGGGCGGTTCCGGGCGGATCTCTACTTCCGGCTCGCCGTCTTCCCGCTCCGCGTGCCGCCGCTCCGCGAGCACCTCGAGGATCTCCCCGTCATCGCCGACGCGTTCCTCGCGCGCCGCGCGCCGCGGGCGGACGGCAGCCCCCGGCGGCTGCTCCCGGCCGCGGTCGCGGCGCTGTCCGCGTGCACCTGGCCCGGGAACGTCCGCGAGCTGCAGAACGTCCTCGAGTTCGCCGCGCTCCAGGCCGGTGACGGCGACGTCGACGTCGCGCACCTCCCGCCGGAGCTGCGCGCGGTCGCGGCGCCGCCCGCTGCGCGGCGCCCGGGCGTGCCGTCCCCCGACGAGCTCCGCGCGGCGCTGGAAGGAACGGGCTGGAACCGCGCCGCCGCCGCGCGCCGGCTCGGGATCTCCCGGGTCACGCTCTGGAAGCACCTGAAGCGGCTCGGCCTCGACGGGCCGCCGCGCGCGTGACGCTCACCCGTCGAGCGCCGGGGCCTCCGGTTCGGCCCTAGCAGCCGCCCCGGTCCTGCCGGTCGACCTTCTCCGCGCCACCCGGGCGCGGTCGAGGCATGCCTCAGGTGGAGACGCCGAGCCTCGGCAGGATCACCGACTGCAGCAGGACCCAGCCGGCCAGGAACAGGATCATCGAGACGAGATCGGTCATGAAGCTCACATCCCCGGCAGGCGCGGAATGCGCCGCAGCTTCGACAGCTTGAAGTACGCGCCCCAGCCCTGCTTCAGCCAGTGCCCGACGACCGGCAGCGGGACGAGCTGCTGTCGCTCCGCGTCGCGGTGGACATACGCGGCGCCGTTCCCCATGTCGAGGAGGCAGGTGATCCCGATCTCCGGGAGGTAGCTGGCCCGCTCCGCACGGCCGGCCTCGACCGCGGCGATGTTCGTCGCCGCGACGCGCGCCATCACCTCGGCGAGGTGGCCCTGCTTCGCCCGCCACTCCGGGCCCTCGAGCGCCGCGGCGTCCCCGATCGCCCAGACGTTCTCGTGGCCGTGGACGGCGCAGCCGCCGTCGATCCGGACGAAGCCCGCCTCGTTCGTCGGCAGGTCGGAGGCCTTCACGACCGGGTGCCCGTCACCGGCCGGGAGGAAGACGACCAGGTCCGCGTCGAGGCGCGAGCCGTCCTCGAACGAGACGCCCTCCGGCGCGAACCCGGCGATCTTCTTGCCGGCGCGGAGCGCGATCCCGCGCCGGCCGAACATCTCCTGGATGGCGGCGACGGCCTTGTCGCCCATCCGCGCGCCGGGGCTCGCCATCGGCGCGAAGAACGTCAGCTCGAAGCGATCGCGGACCCCGCGCCGCCTGAGCAGCGTGTCCACGTTGAACATGAGCTCGAACACCGGACCGCCGCGGACCGCCGACGGATCCTTCGGGTTCCCGCCGAACCCCATCGCGATCCGGCCCGCGCCCTTCGCGATCAGCGCGTCGAGCGCGTCGTGCAGCCGGACCGCGTTCTCGGGCGCGCCGCCGAGCGAGTGCGTGTGCTCGACGCCCTTCGGGCGGAGCCGCTCGCCGCCGAGCGCGACGACCAGGTGATCGCCCGAGAGCGTCCGGCCCCCGACGACCGCCTCGCGGCGAGCGCCCGAGACCGCCTCGACCGCGCCCTCGACGAACGCGAACCCGTGGCGCCGGGCCACCTCCCCGAGGTCGAGGCAGACCTCCGGGAACGCCCGCTCGCCGGTCGCGACCCAGATCGAGGTCGGGTAGACGAACAGGTAGGGGCGATTCGAGACGAGGGTGACGTCGAGCCCGGCCTTCCGCAGCTGGATGGCGGACTCGAGGGCGGCGAAGCCGCCGCCGAGGACGAGGACGTGCCTGGCCATGCCCGTTGAGAGCCTCTGGCGGGCGGAAAGGGTCGCGAACCGTTCCGGCCCGGCCGTGCTCTCGTAAGATGGACCCGGAGGCCGGGATGAGCGTTCGAGCAGGCGAGGCGGCGGAGCAGGCGGGGACCCCGGTGGGGCAGCCGCGCCGGGGCGTTCCGCGGCTCCTCTGGACCGCGCTCGCGGCTCTCGCCGGCGCGGGAATCGGCGCGGCCTACGCCCACTTCGTGGGCTGCCGCACCGGGACCTGCCCCCTCACGTCGAACGTCTGGATCGCATCGCTCTACGGCGGCGGAGTCGGCGCGCTGATCGGCCTGCCGAGCCGGCGGGCCGTGCCGGGCCGAACCGGGCCGTCCGGCGGATGACGCACGGTCACGCCGCGGGCCGGACCTCGCGCCCCGCGCCAGGGCCCTGCACCGCGGCCGCGGCCCCGAGCGGACCCGGCGGACGCACGGAGCGGTCGAGCCGGTGCGCGAGGTCGTTCAGCGCGCGCGCGTCCGTCGCGATGCGCCGCGTCCCCACCATCGTCTCCTCCGTCGCGAGGTAGATCTCGTTCATCGCCTTCAGCACCTGGTCGATGCCGTGGTCCTGCTGCTGCGCCACGAGCGCGATGTCCTTCGCGGCCTTCGACGAGTCGCGCAGGGCGGCGGCGAGCCGGTGGATGGTCGCGCCGGTCATCGCCGCCACCTTCGCGCCCGCCTCGGCGCGGAGCGCGCCGTGCTCCGCCGCCGTGACCGCCGCGATCATCGCCGCGTCGACCTCGCCGAGGATGTGCTTCACCTGCCCGGCCGCGCGCTTGGCCTCGTCCGCGTGCTGCCGCATTGCCTCGACGATCTTCGCGAACCCCTGGACGGCGGGGTTCCGCTCCACCTCGGCGACCGCGCGCGCGGCGAGCCGCTGCGATTGGTCCGAGACGTAGTTCACCACCGAGGCCACGTCGAAGATGTCCCGCATCCGGGCGCTCAGCCCCCGGACGGCGGTCGAGAGCCCGCGGGTGACGTCCGCGAGGTCCACCATCTCCCCCGTCGCGCGCTCGACCGCGCGGAGCCCGTCGTCCGAGCACCGCTGCGAGGACTCGGCGAGGCCCACGACGGTCTCGGCCGTGAGCGCGGACTGGGCGGCCGTGTGGCCGAGCTGTCCCATGGTCGCGGTCGTCTCGCGGACGGAGGCGGCGGTCTCCGTGGTGAGGGAGCTGAACGACGAGACCGTCGCGAGCAGGTCCTGCGCGGCCGTGAAGAGCTCCTGGGCGGTCCGCGCGAACGCCACCTTCTTCGCGTCCTCCGCGGCGAGGAGCGCGTCCTGCCGCTTGCCGGCGAGGGCCGCGAAGAGCCCGAGGAAGACCGGCGCCGTATCGATGATCCACAGGAGCGGCATCGCCTGCGCCCGCGCCAGCCTCGCGCCGAAGCCGGGGGCGCTCACGTCGAAGGCGGCCTGGAGGAGGGTCCCGCCGAGCGGAAAGAACAGGCCGAACAGCAACCCGTAAAGCGCGTATCTCCTGCGGTTCATGACCGTCTCCCCGGGGCGCAGCGATCCGCGCTGTTGCGCAGGCGCCTCTCGACCGTGCGTTCTAGCGCGCGCGGCCTGGCTCGCGACACGAGTCCGCGAGCGGACGGCGATGTGTCGCAGGGACGGCGGCGGAGGTTCCGCCCGCGGTCGGGATCGGAACGCGGGCGTCAGCCCCCGGCGCGCGCCGGGGGCCGCTCGCCGTCAGCGCAGGTACTTCTGCGCCGCGAGCGCGGCGATCGTCCCGTCGGCGACGGCGGTCGTGATCTGCCGGAAGCGCTTCACCCGGATGTCGCCGGCGGCGTAGAGGCCCGGCACCTTCGTCTCCATCCCGTCCGTCGTCTCGACGTACCCGCCGGGCGCGAGCTCGACGTACCGCGCCAGCAGGTCGGTGCGGGGCACCATCCCGATGAAGACGAAGACGCCGTCCGTCCGGAGCTGCTTCCGCTCCTTCGTCCGGAGCTCCTCCACCTCGAGGCGCTCGAGGGCGGTCTCGCCGTGGAAGCCGCGCGGCTCGTGCCCGAAGAGGACGCGGATCTTCGGGTTCGAGAGCGCCTCCTGCGCCGACGAAGGCTCGGCCTGGAACTCGTGGAACTGGTGGACGATGGTCACGCTCCGCGCGAACTGCGTGAGGAACAGCGACTCCTCGACCGCGGAGTTCCCGCCGCCGATCACGTGGATGTCCTTCCCCTCGAAGTAAGCGCCGTCGCAGGTCGCGCAGTACGAGATCCCGCGACCCTTGAAGACGTCCTCGCCGGGCACGCCGAGCGGGCGCGGCTTCGCGCCGGTGGCGACGATGACGGCGCGCGCCTCGATCGTCTCCTCCTCGTCGAGCTCGAGGGTCTTCACCGGGCCGGCGAGGTCGTGCGCCGTGATCTCGACGGCGCGGCGGATCCTCGCGCCGAAGCGCTCGGCCTGGGCCGCGAACGCCGCCGCGAGCTCCGATCCCTTGATGTCCTCGGGGAACCCCGGATAGTTCGAGACCTTGTGCGTGGTCTTCACCTGCCCGCCGGGGATGCTCTCGTCGACGACCAGCGTGCGGAGCCGGGCGCGGGCGGCGTAGATGGCGGCGGTGAGGCCGGCGGGCCCCGCTCCGATGACGACGACGTCGTGACGTTCGGCCATGGGATCCCCCCGCTACGCGAGCAGCGACTCGACGGTGGCCTTCAGGGCGGAGCGCTTGATGTCCTCCCCGCTCATCCGCTGCGCCACCTCGCGGCCGCCGCGGAAGAACAGCAGGGTGGGGCTGCCGCTGACGCCGAGCCGGGTCGCGAGCTCGCGGTTCCCCTGCCGGAAGATCTTGAGGAAGCGCACCTTCCCGGCGAACTGCTCCGCGACGGCTTCGTACTTGGGCGCGAGCGCCTCGCACGGCGGGCACTCGGTGGAGAAGAAGTCGAGCACCACCGGCGTCTCGGCGCCGAGCACCTTGCGGTCGTAGTCGGTGGCGGCGATCTCCTCGACGAACGTGGACATCTGGACCTCCAGGTTCAGACCGCTCCGGGGCCGGGCGAGCCGGCCGGGAGCGGGAAAGGGTGGAGAGAGGCGGGGACGGAGCCCCGCGGTGCTTCAGTCGTGGCAGCCCGACACGAGCCGGGACGCCTTCGCACAGCACTGCGCCGCCTTCTCCGGTGCGCAGCACGTCTTCTTGAGCGTGGTGAGGAGCTTCATCGCGCTCTCCTTCATCGTTCGAGGTGGGACTCGAGCTTCTGCTTCAGGGCGCGCGCCGCATCGCAGTCCTCGCACGGTGCGTCGGGCTTCACCGCGTGGGTCTGGCAGGTCGCGAGGCAGTTGCCGAGCGACTGCACCAGGATCCGGACCTCCTTGGCGGACAGGTCCAGATGCATCGGTCCAGCGAGGGAAGTCATGGTCTCCTCCAGGAAGGTGCCGACGATCCTCGCGCCGTCCGGTACGAGCCGTCCGGGAGAGATCGGGTTCGCGGCACGGCGCCGCACCGGGCCACGAGGAGGCACCCAGGGGCCGATCGGGCGTCGGGACGCCGCGGCGAGGGCTCAGCGCGCCGGGCGCGGGTGGAACGGACACCGGTCCGCGAGGCACTCCGCGTTCAGGCCGCCGAACGTGCACGGCTCGCCGCGCCCGCCGAGCGCGACCCCGAGGTGCTCGCGCGCGAAGCGGACGAGGGCGAGGAGCACGAGCCAGGTGTCGCGCTTGCAGCAGCGGGGGCCGCCCACGCGGGAAACGACGTCGAGCGCCCGGGCCGTGGCGGCGTTGGCGAGGCGCCAGGGCTGCGTCGAGAGCGGCGTCGCGCCGGTCGCGAGGCTCACGGCGATGCCGGCGCCGATGGCCGCGCCGCACGCGCCCTGGAACCCGCAGAAGCCGCCCGCGACGGGATCCGAGCGCCGGCGTGCCTCGGCGACGAGGCGGGGCTTCTCGCCGGGCTCGCCGCGCGCGTTGGCGAGCGCCGCGAGGAAGGCGGCGGGGACGAGGAGGTGGTGCTCCGGCCCGTGCATCTTCAGCTTCGGGTGTCGCATCAGCTCGCGGGAGATCGCGAGCGGGTCGGTGCTCGCCGTCCCGGCGCAGGCCCGCTCGATCACGTCCTTCGCGGACGCGGAGTGGCAGGTGTCGCACACGAAGTGCCCGGCGCGGCAGCGCGCGGTGCTCAGGGCGGGCGCGCCGCAGCCCACGCACGCCATCGGCTCGGCGGCCGCGAGGTACTCGAGCGCCGCCCCGCACACGAGGCACCCGCTGCGATGCTCCGGCGCGAGGAGGCTCATGTGTCGAGGCCGTGGTACCGCGCGCCGATCCCGTACAGCTCCACGACGGGCCGGCAGTCCGGCGCGAGCGGCGTCGCGGCCTGATCCCAGGCGATGGCGCCGCACCCGCCGCCACAGACCGGCGCGAGAGCGCAGGCGCGGCAGCGCGGGATGGTGAGCGTGCTCCGGTTCCGCCACGCGCCGATCGCCGCCTTGTCGAGGACGATCTCCGGGTGGAAGCGGCCGAGCACGTGGGCGGGGTGGCCGACGGTCGCGGTGCAGCCGTAGACGCTCCCGTCCGGTCCGAACGCCCACTCCTTCTTCGTCGCGGGGCAGGCGTCGAAGTTCGGCGCCGGGAGCTCGCCCGTCTCGGCGAGGTGGCCGAGGCCGTGGAACCGCGGCCGGTGGAACCTCCGGAGGATGGGGTGCGCCTCGGCGAGCTCGAGGTACCGCGCCCACAGCTCGACGCGATCGAAGAGGTCCTCGCGGCGCTGCCGCGACGCGCAGCCGAACAGCTCGTAGTTGCGGCCGACCTGCGTCTTGAACCGGGAGGCCGGCAGCTCGAGCCACCCCTTCGCCGCGGCGAGCTCGGCGAGGGCGGGCAGCGCGGGGAGGTTCCGGCGATCGGCCACCACCCGGAGGTTCACCGGGATCCCCGCGGCCACGAGCCCCTCGATCCCGGCGACCACGCGGTCGAAGGTGCCGCCGCCGCTCGCGTGGGGGCGGCGGGCGTCGTGGACGGGCCGGGGGCCGTCGAGCGTGACCTGCACCTCCTTCACCGGTCCGGCGGCGAGCGCCGGGAGGAACGCCTCCAGATCGAAGCCGTTCGTCACGACGGCGATCTCGAGGCCGCGCCGCGCCGCGCCGTCGAGGTACCTCCCGATCCGGTCGTGGTGGGCCGGGGTGTCCCGGAGCGGCTCGCCGCCGAACAGCGTCACGTACGGCCGCGGCGCGTCGGCCGCGTGCCGCGCGTCGACGTACGCGAAGAACGCGTCGATCACCTCGGGCGCGACGAGCGCGCGGGCGGCCGGATCGAACGGCTCCTGGTAGCAGTAGGTGCAGGCGAGGTTGCAGCCGAAGCCCGGGACGACGACGAGCTGCGTGGGTGTCCGGGCCGCCTCCATCGCCCAGTCGGCCCGCGCCCGCGCCTCGAGCGCGCGGTCCTCGTCCTCCGAGTCGACGACGAACGCGGCCGCCCGCAGCGTCTCCTCCGGCAAGGCTGGCGGGAGCGCGCCGCCGCCGGCGAGCCCGGCGAGCGCGGCCGCGTCCTCGGCGGCGACGACCGCGGCCTGGCCCGAGAGCGGCTGGACGAGGAGCGCCCGGGCGGTCCCGGGGATCGGCGCGACGATGGTGGACCGCGAGAGCCGCATCGAGACCTCGGGAGCCGCTACGGGCGCATGCCCGCGACGGTGATGGAGAGGATGCGGACCCCGCCGCGCTCGTACGGCGCCGAGCGCCGGAGGACGGACACGTCCGCGAGGCCCGCGCCCGCGATCGCCGCGAGGTAGTCGGCCTCGGGGATCGCGCCGCCGTAGCACGCCGCCCAGGCGGCGGGATCGCCGCGGACCGCGTCAGGCAGGGGGCGCTCGGAGACGACGTCCGCGACGACGAACCGTCCACCGGGCCGGAGCAGGCGCCGGATCTCGCGGTACACCGCCGGCTTGTCCGGAGCGTGGTTGATGGCGCAGCTCGAGACCACGGCGTCGGCGGCCCCGTCGGGGAGGGGGACCGCGGCGAGATCCCCGAGCAGGAAGCGGATGCGGTGGCGGTCCGCTGAAGGCGCGCGCGCCGCGGCGATCATCGCGGGGCTCGAGTCGACGCCGATCGCGACGCCGCGGTCGCCGACCGCCGCCGCGGCGCGGAGCACGTCGCCCCCGCGCCCGCACCCGAGGTCGACGACGGTCTCGCCGTCCCGGAGCGCCGCGAGCTCGAGCACGCTGCCGCACGACAGCGACTGCGTCGTCGCCGCGAGGGCGCCGTAGCGCGTCTCGAGCGCGCGCTGGAGGTCCGCCGGAGGCGGGGGATCACCGGGAAGGGCCACGTGGAGGAGTCTCCCTCTCCAGGGAGCCACGAGGAAGCGGAAGGATTCGGCGCTGGCGCGGGGGCGCACGCGAACCTCGGCGACCCCGCCGGGCTCCCACCGTCGCGCCGCGCCGTCGCGCGGCCCGAGGAGGGACCCATGGTCCTGTCGACGACGATCGCGGTGCTGCTCGCGGCCGCGCCGGTGAACGCTCCGGCCGAGTTCAGGGTGGTGGACGCGCCCGAGGTGCACGCGCTGCTCGTCGGCGGGAGGGCCGTCGTCGTCGACGTGCGCTCGCCGCAGGAGTACGCGGAGGCCCACATCCCGGGCGCGCTCGGGATCCCCGCGGACCGGATCACGGCGCAGTCCGCGGCGCTGCCGCGCGACCGGGCGACGCCGGTCGTCTTCTACTGCCGCGGCATGGGTTGAAGCCTCTCCCGCTCGGCCGCGGTCGCGGCCGTCGCGCTCGGCTACCGCAACGTGCTCGTCTACCAGGCCGGCATGCCGGACTGGCTGAGCCGCGGGTATCCGGTCGTGAGGGGCTGACGGCGAGCGGCCGGCGCGCCTCGCGGCCCGCGGGCCGGCGCCGGCGGCCCCGCGGTGCCGAACCGGAGCGCGGCGCCCCGGCTCGCACCGGGCACACGTCCCACGTTGAGGGAGGTCCGCGATGCTCGCGTTCCAGCCTGCCGGCGCGTGCGAGGCCGTCCGCTCGCAGCTCTCGGAGTACCTCGACCGCGAGCTCGGCCCGGACGAGCGCGCGCACGTGACGCTCCACCTCGCGGCGTGCGCCGCGTGCGCCCGCGTCGCGCTGGAGCTGGCGCTCGTCGTCGGCGCCCTGCACCAGCTCTCCGCGCTGCGCAGCCCGAGCGGCCGCGCGTGAGGCGCGCGGCCGGGTGCGGCGCCTCAAGCCCGCTCGGACGCCAGGAAGCGCCGGAGCGCCTCGCGAACGGAGCGCTCCACCGGCGCGGGCACCGGGGCCGCGCCGAGCTGCCGGCACGTCGCGAGCGTCTGCCGCAGCGCCTCGCACCGACCGCGGCAGGCGTCGCACCGCTCGAGGTGCTCCTGGAGCTCGGCGCAGGCCGCCTCGTCGATCTCGCCCTCGAGCCGGCGCGAGAACATCGCGACCACGTCCCGGCACCCCTCGGGCGCCGGCGCGGGCGTCCCTGCCGCGTCCGTGGGCTCGAGGACCGGCGCGAGCTGCTCGCGCACGGCGACCCGCGCCCGGTGCAGCCGGCTCTTCACGGCCTCCACGCTGATCCCGAGCACCTCGGCGACCTCGGGGGCGGAGAGCCCCTCCACGTCGCGGAGCACCAGGACCTCGCGGTACATGGGCTCGAGCGCGCCGATCGCCGCGTCGAGCGCCTCGCGGAGCTGCCGGCCGGCGAAGGCCTCCTCCGGGCCGCGCCGCTGATCGCGCACCGCCGCGACCGCCTCGGGGTCCGCGTCGAGCGAGTGAACCTGCTCGGGGGCGAACTTGCTCGTGCGCCGCTTCTTGATGCAGAAGCTCCGGGCGATCGTGTAGAGCCACGTCGAGACCGAGGACGCGCCGCGAAACTCCGGCAGCGTCCGCGCAGCGGCGAGCAGCGTCTCCTGGAGGACGTCCTTCGCGTCCTCCTGCTCGCGGCACATCTTCATGCCGAAGCGGAACACGGCGCCCTCGTGGTTCCGGAGGAGCTTCTCCAGCGCTGCGCGGTCCCCATTCCGGGCCGCCGCGACCAGCTGCTGATCCGTCTCGCTCATACCTCATCCGTAACGCAGGTGGGGCGTACGCACCAGGGGGGCGAGGGGCTCCACCGGTCGCGGCGCGTCGTCGCACGACGGGCGCGACCGGGGCGAGAGCCCGCGTCGCGGAGATCGGTTCGGGCGCGGGCGCAGCGGGGCCGCACGGAAACGTTCCGGCTCGTCGCGGCTCGTATCGCCCGTGACCGACCGGACCGCCACCACCCGTCACCTCGCGCGCGCGGCGTTGCTCGCCGCGGCGCTCGCTCCCTCGCTCGTCCACGCCGCGCCCGTCACCATCGAGGAGGCGATCCGCGCCGCATGGAGCGGCAACCCCGCGCTCCGCGCCTCCGCCTCTCAGGTCGAGGCGGCGCGCGCCGACGCCGCCCGCGCCCGCGACGCCCGCCTGCCGACGCTGTCCCTCGCGGCGCGCGGCGTCAGGACCGACGAGCCCATGATGGCGTTCGGACTGAAGCTCGATCAGGGCCAGATCACGGCCGCGGACTTCGACCCGGCGCGCCTGAACGACCCCGCCGCGATCGGGGCGTGGGGCGCGGGCGCGACGCTGTCCGTGCCGGTGTACGCGGGAGGCCGCCTGGTCGCGGGGCAGCGGGCGGCCGGCGCGGCCGCGAACGCGGAGGCCGCGGATCATACGAGGCGCCGCATGGAGATGGCGGCGTCCGTCGTCGAGGCTTACTTCGGCGCGCAGGCAGCGGACGAGGGGCTCCGGTACGCCGACGATCTCCTCGCGCACGCGACCGAGACGGAGCGGTTCGTGCGCGAGCGGAACGCGCAGGGGCTCGCGCTCGACGCGGACCTGGCGCGCGCGTCCGCGTTCCGCGCGCAGGCGGAGGCGGAGCGTGCGGCCGCGGCGCAGCGCCGGGCCTCGGTCCGCTCCGCGCTCGCGCTGATCGCCGGCGACGACGTCGCCGCCGCGGAGCTGGCGACCCCCATCGAGGCGCTGCCGCCGCTGCCGCCGCGGGAGGAGACGAGCGTCGCGGCCCGGCCGGATCTCGAGGCGGCGCGGCTCCGACGGGACGCCGCGGAGTCGGGCGTCACCGCGGCGCGCGGCGCGCTCCTGCCCTCCGTGTTCCTGCAGGCGAGCGCCGAGGGGCTGCGCACGGGCGATCTCTCGCACGGGAACGCGTGGACCACGTTCGGGGTGATGGCGCGCTGGGACCTCTCGCTCGGCGACGCCGAGGGCACGCGCGCCGCGCGGGCGCGCGCCCGGGCCGCGGCGGACGCGCTCGTCTGGCGCGAGCGGGAGGCGGCGCGCGACGTCTCCGAGGCCTGGCTCGCCGTCGACACCGCCGCGGCGCGGGTCCGCGCCGCGCAGGAGGCGGTCGCGGCCTCCGAGTCCGCCCGGACGCTCCGCTCGGCGCGCCACCGCGAGGGCCTGCTGCCGCTCACCGACGTCCTGGACGCCGAGGCCGGCCTCGCCGGCGCCCGCGCGCTCCTCCTCGCGAGCCGGGTCGAGGCCCGCCTCGCGCGCGCGCGCCTCGCGCTCGCGCTCCACCACCCCATCGAAGGACTGATGCCATGACGAGCTCTCTCTCGACCCTCACCGCGCTCGCGCTCGTGCTCGCGGCCCCCCTCCAGGCGCGCGCCGAGGGCGCGGATCCGGTGCCGGCGCCGGCGCGGGTGCGGGCGGTCCGGCCCGGCGCCGCCGGGGGCGGCGCGCTCGTCCCCGCGAGCGTCGTCTCCGTCCGCCGCGCCACGCTCGCGACGCGCGTCGCCGCCACCGTGCGCGCCGTGAACGTCCGCGAGGGCGAGCGCGTCCGCGAGGGCCAGGTCCTCGTCTCGCTGTCCGACGACGACGTGCGCGGCGCGCTCGGCGCCGCCGAGAGCGCGCTCTTCGCCGCGTCGGCCCACGAGCGCCGGATCCGCACCCTCGCCGCGGCGCGGGCGGCGACCCCGTCGGAGCTCGAGCAGGCCGGCGCGCAGCGGTCCCAGGCCGAGGCGGCGGTCGCCTCGGCGCGGGCCACGCTGGCGTACACGCAGGTCCGCGCGCCGTTCGACGGCACGGTCCAGGCCCGCCGCGTGGAGCCCGGGGATCTCGTCGGCCCAGGCCAGCCCATGCTGGAGCTCGAGGGGAAGGCGCTCGAGCTCGTCGCGAGCCTCTCCGAGGCGGAGGCGCGCGGCGTCGCCGTGGGGAGCGCGCTACCGTTCCAGGCCGGCGCGGTGCGCGGCGAGGCGGTCGTCACCGCGCTCACGCCGGGCGGCGACCCGGTCTCGCACCGCCGGGGCCTGCGCGCGCAGGTCCGGAAGGCGGACGGCGAGCTGCGGTCCGGCGACTTCGCGCGGCTCGTGCTCCCGGTCGGCGAGGGCGGCGGCGCCGCGACCTGGCTGCCGCGGACCGCGCTCGTCGAGCGGGGCGATCTCACCGGCGTCTTCGTCGCGAGCGGCGGGCGCGCCGAGCTCCGGTGGATCTCCGTCGGCGAGCAGGCCGGGGACGCCGTCGCGGTCCGGGCCGGCCTCGCGCCGGGCGACGTCGTGGTCGACGCTCCCGGCGCGCTCCGGGACGGTCAGCCGGTGGAGGTGCTCCCATGACGCGCGAGGCGCCGCTCGGGATCGCGGGCCGCGTCGCGCGGCCGTTCCTCCGCTCCAAGCTCACCCCGGTCATCATCGTCGCGTCGATCCTCCTCGGCGTCCTGGCGGTCGTCCTCACGCCGCGCGAGGAGGAGCCGCAGATCGTCGTCCCGATGGTGGACGTGATCCTGCCCTACCCGGGCGCCACGCCGGGCGAGGTCGAGAGCCAGCTCGTGACGCCGCTGGAGCGGCGGCTCTGGGGCATCCCCGGCGTCGAGTACCTGTACAGCACGAGCCGGTCGGGGGTGGGGTTCATCACCGTCCGGTTCAAGGTGAACGAGCCGCTCGAGCCGAGCCTGGTGAAGGTCCACCAGGAGCTCGGCGCGCACCCGGAGCTCCGGCCCGCCGGCGCGCTGCCGCCGACCGTGCGCGCGCTCACGATCGACGACGTCCCCTTCCTCACCGTCACGCTGCACGCGGCGGAGCCGCTCCCCGCGGGCGCGCTCCGGACGCTCGCCGAGGAGGTGGCGCGCCAGCTCTCGGACGTCCCGCGCACCGCGCAGGTCGGCGTCGTCGGCGGCGCGCGGCGGGTGATCCGGGTGGAGCCGGATCCCGACCGGCTCCGGACGCTGGCGGTGTCGGTGCCGGAGCTCGACGGCGCGGTGCGATCGGCGCAGGCGCAGCTCCCGGCGGGCGACCTGGTGGCGGACGGCCGCCGCGTCGCGGTCGAGGCGCGCGGCTTCGCGCTCTCCGCCGCCGAGCTCGGCCGCGTCGTGGTGGCGGTCCGCGGCGGGCGGCCGATCTACGTCGAGGACGTCGCGCGCGTCGTCGACGGGCCGGAGGCGGAGCCGCCCGTGGTGCTCACCGCCTCGAAGGAGCGCCCCGCCTTCGAGCAGGCCGCGAGCATCGTCGTCGCGAAGCGGCCCGGGACCAACGCGACCGAGCTTGCGGACGCCGTGATCGCGAAGCTCGGGACGCTCCGCGGGCGGCTCATCCCCGCGTCGGTCGACGCGACCGTGACCCGGAACTACGGCGAGACGGCCGCGGAGAAGTCGAACGAGCTCATCGAGCACCTGCTCATCGCGACGCTCTCGGTCGTCGCCCTCATCCTGCTCGCGATGGGCTGGCGCTCGGCCCTGGTCGTGGCGGTGGCGGTGCCGGTGACGCTCGCGCTCACCCTGGTTCTCACGTACCTGAACGGCTACACGCTGAACCGGGTCACGCTGTTCGCGCTGATCTTCTCCATCGGCATCCTGGTGGACGACGCGATCGTCGTGGTCGAGAACATCCACCGGCACATGTACCTCCCCGGTCCGCGGCGGAGCTTCTCGCGGATCGTGCTCGACGCGGTGGACGAGGTCGGGAACCCGACGATCCTCGCGACCGTGGCGGTGATCGCCGCGATCCTGCCGATGGCGCTCGTCCGGGGGCTCATGGGGCCGTACATGCGCCCGATCCCCGTGGGCGCCAGCGTCGCGATGGTCTTCTCGCTCGTGATCGCGTTCGTGGTGAGCCCGTGGGCCGCGATCCGGATCTTCAAGCACGAGGCGCACCTCCCGGAGACCGACGCCACCGGCCTGCACCCCGGCGACCCGGAGCGCGACGGGCCGGAGCCGCTCCAGGACCTCCCCTCCGCGCACCCCGAGACCGCGCCCGATGGGCGCCTCGCCCGGGCGGACCGGCGCGTGATCCGGTGGCTGCTCGGCTCGGCGAAGGTGCGGCTCGGCTTCCTCGCCGCCGTGGGCGTCCTGCTCCTCGCGGCGGTCGCGCTGCTCGGGCTCGGCGTGGTGAAGGTGAAGATGCTCCCCTTCGACAACAAGCGGGAGTTCCAGGTGCAGCTCGATCTCCCCGCCGGCACGGCGCGGGAGGGCGCGCTCGCCCTCGGGCAGAAGGTCGCCCGGAGGCTGCTGCAGGAGCCCGAGGTCGAGAGCGTCCAGGTCCACTCGCGCGTCGCAGCGCCGTTCACGTTCGTCGGCATGGTCCGGCACAGCTTCATGCGCGACGCGCCCGAGCAGGTGGACCTCCAGGTCAACCTCGTCGCGAAGGGCGACCGGAAGGCGTCGAGCCACCAGCTCGCCGTTCGCGTCCGGCCCGAGATCGAGCGGCTCGCCGCGCCGGACCAGGCGCGGGTGAAGGTCGTCGAGATCCCGCCGGGCCCGCCCGTCCTCGCGACGCTCGTCGCGGAGATCTACGGCCCGAGCGCGGCGGAGCGCGACCGGATCGCCGGCCAGGTGAGGGACGCCTTCCGCGCCGTCGACGGCGTGGTGGACGTCGACTCGACCCTGAACCCCACGACGCCGCAGCTCCTGCTCGCCGTGGATCGGGAGAAGGCGGCGCTCCACGGGGTCCAGCCCGCGCACGTCGTGCAGACGCTCGGGGCGGCCGGCTACGGCGACACGGTGGGCACGTTCCACGGCGCTCGCGGCGCGGCGCAGGTGCCTGTCGTGCTCCAGCTCTCGACCGCGGCGCGGAGCCGGATCGAGACCCTCCTCGCGCTCACCGTGCCGGGCGCCCGTGGCCCGGTGCCGCTCTCGGAGCTCGTCCACGTCGAGGCGGCGCGCGAGGCGCCCGAGATCCAGCACAAGAACCTGATGCCGGTCGCCTACGTCACCGGGGACCTGGCCGGCGCCATCGAGAGCCCGCTGTACGCGCTCCTCGCCCTCGAGAAGAGAATGGCGGGGATCCGCTCCGACTCGGGCGAGGTCATCCCGCGCTTCGGCCTCCAGCACCCGTCCGACACGGAGCGGCCGGCGATCAAGTGGGACGGTGAGTGGCACATCACGCTCGAGGTCTTCCGCGACCTCGGCCTCGCCTTCGCGGCGGTGATGCTCCTCATCTACGTCCTGATGGTCGGGTGGTTCCAGAGCTTCACCCTGCCGGTCGTGATCCTCGCGCCCATCCCGCTGTCCCTGGTCGGCATCCTCCCGGCCCACGGGCTGCTCGGGACGTTCTTCACCGCGACCAGCATGATCGGGTTCATCGCGGGCGCCGGGATCGTGGTGCGGAACAGCATCATCCTCGTGGACTTCGCCGAGCTGAAGCTCCGCGAGGGCATGCCGCTCGCCGCGGCGGTCGAGGAGGCGGTGCTCGTGCGCTTCCGTCCGATGGCTCTCACCGCGCTCGCGGTCATCGTCGGGAGCGCCGTCATGCTCGCGGACCCCATCTTCCAGGGGCTCGCGGTCGCGCTCATGGCGGGCGCGGTCGCCGCGACCCTGCTGTCGCGGTACGCGGTGCCGGTGCTCTACTTCATGCTGGCGCGGCGCGGCCGGGCCGCCGAGCTGCAGCGGGAAGGCGCCCTCGCGCGCGCGGAGGCGGAGGCGGAGGCGAGCGCGCTGCGCGCGGTCGCGACGCTTCACACCAACGCGGGGTAGGGCAAGGTGGTCCGATCGCCCGGGCGAAGGGTGCGCAGCACGAACCCTTCGCCGCCCGGGCGGCTCTCATCGAGCGCACGACCGCGCAGTACGCGCTGGCGGCGCAAACCTCGAGGAGCCATGACCACCGAACGCATCGTCCGGATCTTCGCCGGAGCCTTCGTCCTCACCTCGCTCGCCCTCGGGGTCGACGCGAGCCCGCTGTTCGTCAGCCCCCGTTTCCTCTGGGTCACGGTCTTCGTCGGCGCGAACCTGCTCCAGAGCGGGTTCACGCGGTTCTGCCCGCTCGAGATCGTGCTCCGGAGGGCGGGCGTGCCCGCGACCGGCCAGGACCGGGCGAACGCGGCGGAGGACGTCGGCAGCCCTGCCGCCTGATCCCCGCGCGGACCGTTCGAAGGACGCGGCGATCCTTCCGCGAGGTCCCTGGCGGATCCACGGGCGCCGCGCTCCCGGCGTGCACGTGCATGCGCCACCCCAAGGTGGTTGCAGGCCGAGGCATGCACCCTGCGGTCGTCGGGTCGCACGCCCGAGCACGGTGCGAGCCGGGCCGTCAGGCGCCGGTCGGGGGCTCGTGTCAGATCCGCGCCGCTGCGCGGTCCATGAGTGGCGGGCGCCACGAACCGCCCGGGAGGAGACCCATCATGACCCCGACCACTTCCCTGCGCACCCCGGGCAGCCGTGAGGCGGAGGCCTCGCGCACGCGCTCCCGGTCGCGGATCCTGCGCGTGGTCACCGCGACGCTCGCGGTGCTCGTCGGCGCCGCGCTGCTCACCGACGCGGCGATGGCGCTCGGCAGCCGCATGAAGGTCGACTGGACGGGCGCGCCCGAGACCGCGACCTCGGGTAGCTGAAGCAGGCGAGCCATCGCCACCGCTCGACGGCGCGGGCCCCGCTCGACGGCGCGTGCCGCGCGGGTCCCGTCTCACGGGCACGACGCGTCGGCGCCGGATCCCCCCCCCCCCGGCGCCGACGTCGCCGCGTTCGCGCAGCGCGGATCGCAGCGGACGCGATCACCGTACGCCGCTCGTCAGATCCGCCTCCGGGCGCAGTCCACCCACCGGGCGCCACCGACGCGAGCGCCCGGGAGGAGACCGATGACCCCGAACCCCACGCTCCGGAGCCCAGCGCCGGCATCCACGGCGCGGACCGTCGCCAGCGCCGTCCTGGCGGCGCTGCTCGTGCTCGCCGGAACGGCGCTGCTCGCGGACGAGGTCGCCGCCGCCGGCAGGCGGACGGGCGTCACCTGGACGAGCGCGCTCGAGGTCGGCGTCGCTCCGGGCGGGTGACTCCGAAGGGAGGTCGTCCGTGCCGGGCGACGCTGGCCGCCCCACCGTCCGCGCCGGCTCGACGACGCGTGCCGCGTGGGGACCTTGACGCCGCAGCCCTCGCCCGCGAATACGGGCTCATGACGTTCGACGTCGCAGCGGAGTCCTACGACCGGTACATCGGCCGGTACTCGCGGGCGCTCGCGCCGCGCTTTCTCGCGTTCGCGGGCGTCTCCGCCGGCCCGGTCCTCGACGTCGGCTGCGGGCCGGGGAGCCTCACCGCCGTCCTCGCCGCACGCCTCGGCGCGTCGAGCGTCGCAGCCGTCGATCTCTCCGAGCCGTTCGTGGCGGCCTGCCGCGCGCGAGTCCCGGGAGCCGACGTCCGCCGCGCGTCTGCGGAGGCCCTCCCGTTCGCCGACGCGGTCTTCGGCGCCGCCCTCTCGCAGCTCGTGCTGTCGCTCGTGCCGGACGCGGGCCGCGTGGTCGCCGAGATGGCCCGTGTCGTCCGGCCCGGCGGCGTCGTCGCGGCGTGCACGTTCGAGGCGAGCGGGTTCGCGCTGGTCCGGACGTTCTGGGAGGCCGCGCTCCGGCTCGACCCGTCCGCGCCCGACGATGCGCGGCTGCCGCTCCGCCGGCTGCCGGAGCTCGCGGAGCGCTGGGCTCGCGCCGGACTGCGCGACCTCGCGACGGAGGTGATCGAGGTCGACGCCTCGTACGCGGACTTCGACGACTACTGGTCGCCGTTCGCGTTCGGGATCGGCCCGGCCGCGGGGTACCTCGCGGCACAGCCGGAGCGCCGTCGGGCAGCGATCCGCGACGCTTGCTTCGAGCTCCTCGGCCGGCCGGCGGGTACGTTCTCGCTCCGGGCGCGCGCGCTCGCGATCAGGGGCCTCGTCTGACGGGCGCCTCCTGCGCCGGTGGCGCCTACCCGGGCGCCAGGCACGGCTCTCGGTCGGGGCGCTGCTCCGCTGCTCACGGCGGCGGCGGCGCCACCTCCGCCTGCGCCGCCCGCGCGGCCAGCGCCTCTCCGTCCCGGATCCACTCCGGCGCGTCCGGATCACCGGTGCGGGCACGCGCGAGCGCGACCCCGCGCTCCGCGGCGGCGCGCCCCTCCGCCGGCGAACCCGTCGCGACGAGCGCCTCCGCGAGCGCGAGCGTGTTCGGCGGGTACGCCGGTGCGAGCGCCACGGCGCGCCGCGCGGCCTCCAGCCCGGCCTCCGGATCGCCGGGGCCGAGCGGCCACGCCGGCGCGCGGACGAGGACGATGGCGAGGACGCGTGCCGGTCCGGCGTCGTCGAGCGTCGGCTCGGCCGCCGCGGCGCGCCGGAGGTGCTCGACCATCTTCTTGAGCCCGTCGAGCGCGGTCCCGCGCCGTTCGCGCGCCTGCATCCCGAGCGCGAGCGCGAGCGCGTAGTCGCACCGCGCGCTCGCCGGCGCGCGCGCGACGCAGGCCTGGCCCGCGTCGAGCGCCGAGGCCGCGAGCGCGCCCCGGTCCGCGCCGCGCTCGTGGTCGATCCGCCAGATCCTCGTCTCGACGGCGCCGGCGAGGCCGTCGACGCCGGACGGGTCCGCCGCCGCGGCCGCGAGGAACAGCGCCTCCGCCTTCCGGACCTGCTCCACGTCGGGGCGGCGCGCGAACCTCGTCCGCGCCTCCTCGAGGAGCGCCGCCGCGCTCGGGGCCGCCTCGCCGCCCCGCGGCGCGGACGGCGCCGGCTCGGCGCCGGCGGGCGCGGGCGCCGCCTTGGGCGGCGCGCGGAGCGCCGGCGCGCAGGAGACGGCGATCGCGAGGACCAGCAGCATCCGCCTCACCGGGCCGCTCCCGACCCGAGGCTGCGGATCGCCTCGCGAGCCGCTGCGTCGAGCGGCGCGAGCCGCTCCATCCGGAGCCCCTGGAGCGCGGCCGCCCCCTCGGGCACGCCGGGCAGGGCGAGGAACGCCTTCTCGAGGGCGCGCCAGCGCGCGGCCGGGAGCCGGTCGCCCACCGTCACGACGACTCCGGAGGGGAGCGGCGCCGAGCGCGCGATCACCTCCAGGTCGTTCGCGAACGGCAGCGATGGGAGCGCCGCGGCCTGCGTCCCGTCGAGCAGCACGGCGATCGGCTCGCCGCTCGCGGCCTTGCGGAGCGCGGACAGGACCTGCGAGGACTCGACGATGCGCACGTCGTCGGGCAGGCGGCCCCAGCCGGCGAGCGCCGCCCGGACGAACGCGGGCGCGTATCCCGCGGTCGAGGTCACCGTGAACCCCGCCAGCGCCGGCGGCGTCGCGACGCGACCGCGCTTCGCCACGAGCGACCAGACCTCGACGGGCTCCCGCGCGCCCTGGGTCACGACCGCGAGCCGCGGCTCGAGCCGCAGCGCGGCCCCGTGCTTCACGAGGAACGGCAGCGGCACGAGCGCGACCGCGGCGTCCTTCTCGGCGAGCCGCGCGACCCCGTCGCGCTCGGTCGGCTCGTACACGGCCGCGAGGGCCTCCGCGGGCCAGCCGGCCGCTCGCGCCGCGGCGGCGGCGAGCGCGTCCATGTTGGGCTGCGCCTCGGCGGGCGTCCCGGGGTAGCCGGGCGCGCACGCGACCAGGGTGACGCGGGGCTGCGGCGCGCGCACCGGACCCGCGGCGAGCAGGAGTGCAACTGCGACCGCAGAGCGCATCGGGCGAGCTTAACCCCTCGCGCGGGGCCGGCAACCGCGAAGATCGGGTCGCGGCGCTCGACCGCTGGTAACCTTCCGTGACGATGCCTCGACCCTCCCGCGTGGTCGCCGTCTTCCGGCGGATCATCTCGCTGCGCGGCCCGATCCTGGCCGCCGCCGCGGTCGCGAGCTGCGCCGCCGCCGTTCTCGCCACGCGCATCCCGTCGGACGCCGCCATCGAGCGGCTGCTCGTGCCGTCGGATCCCGACTACGTCGCGACGCGCGCGTTCCACCAGGTGTTCCCGGAGGGGCAGGTCGTGCTGCTGCTCCTCGAGGCGGACGACCCGTACGCGCCGGCGGTCCTCGCCGAGGTCGGGCGGGTGGAGGAGGCGCTCCGGGCCGTGCCGGGCGTGACGCCGGTCTCCGCCCTCGACGTCTACCGACGCGCGCACGCGGCGTTCACGCCGGACGCCTCCGGCGCGGCCGCGTTCCGCCGGTTCGCGACGGGGGCCGACCTGTTCCGGCGGCAGGGGCTGGTCGGGGGTCGGTTCCTGGCGATCGCGGTCGCGTTCGACGCGGCCGGCCCCGCCGAGCGCGACGCCGCCCTCGACCGCATCGACGCCGCGGTGGCGCGGGCACGGACGGGGGCGGCACGCGCGATCCGCAAGGTCGGCGGCCCCTACGTCCAGTCCTGGATCGAGCGGCAGACGGGCGAGGCGTCCGTCCGTTATTTCCCGATCTTCGGGCTCCTCGTGGTCGGGATCGCGCTCTTCCTGTACCGCTCGTGGCGCTCGCTCCTCGCGCTCCTGCTCGCGCTCGGCGCGGCGGTCGCCCTCGCGGTCGGGGCCGGCAAGCTGCTCGGGTTCGCGTTCACCGTGGTGTCGGCGCTCGTGCCGCTCACGGTGATGGTGACGGCGCTCGCGTCGCTCGTGTACATCCACTCGCGCTTCGTCGACCAGCCGCCGGGCGTGGACGTCGACCAGCACCAGCTCGACGCCCTCGCGAACAAGTTCCTCCCGGTCACGGCCTCGACCGTGGCGGCGGTGCTCGGGTTCGCGGCGCTGGCGGTGTCGCCGATCCGTCCGGTGCGGGAGATGGGCATCTGGACGGCGGTCGGGCTCGCGCTGTCGTGGGTGGTGGCGTTCACCGTCTTCCCGGGCCTCCAGCGGGCGCTCCGGACGCCGACCGGCCGCACGGTGGCGGTGCGCGCGCGGGCGTACGACGCGCTCGCGGCGGCGGTCCCCGGGTTCACCTGGCGCTGGCGCCGGCCACTCCTCGTGGTCGCGCTCGCGCTCGCGGCGGGAGGGCTCGTCGCGCTCCTGGGAGTGCCCGGCCGGCTCGCACCGATGCGCGTGGGACTCGACGAGCTCGACTACGTCGATCCCGACCTCGCCATCCACAAGGACCTGGTCTTCTTCCAGAACAACGTCTCGGGCCTCGACGTCGCGCGCGTCTGGATCCGGACGGCGCCCGGCGCGGTGACCGATCCCGAGGTGCTCCGCGGGCTCGAGCGATTCACGAAGGCCATCGAGGCGCTCCCGCGGGTGAACGTCGTCGTCGGCCCGACGACCTTCCTCCGGATGCGCCGGTACCTCGCCGGCCAGGAGCCGGCGCTCCCGGACGATCCGGCCGCCTTCGCCCGCGCGGCGTCCGACGTCGAGCAGCTGCTGCTCACGGAGCCCGAGCTGCGCGGTTTCGTCGACGTGGGGACGCTGTCCAACGCGCAGCTCACGGTCACCTTCGACTCGGTGGACGAGGCGGGGTACCGCGCCCTCGCGGACCGGATCCGCGCTGCCTGGGCGCGCACCGTCGCCGGCGATCCGGCGTTCCGGGGCGCCTCGATGCAGGTGGTCGGCGAGGCGCTCCTCCAGGCGAAGGTGGGCGCGAGCCTGGTCCCGACGCTCACCCAGAGCTTCGCCCTCACCGCGGCGCTCATCGTGGTCGCCTTCCTGTTCGTGTTCCGGAGCGCCTCGGCCCGGCTGCTCGCGATGATCCCCTCCGTGTTCGCCATCCTCGTCACCTTCCTCGGGATGCGGCTGTTCGGCGGGACCCTGAACGTCGCGACGATCCTCATCGCGACGACGGTCCTCGGTACCACCGAGAACGATCAGATCCACTTCTTCCACCACCTGCACGAGGGGGAGGGGCCGGCGGGCCTCGACGGCGCGCTCCGCCACACGCTCCGGGTGTCGGGGCGGGCGATCGTGTTCGCGACGCTCATCAACGCCGCCGGCTTCCTCGGGCTCGCGCTCTCGCGCTTCCCCCCCATCCGGCAGTTCGGGGTCATCACGGCGAGCGCCTTCCTGCTCGCGATGGTCGCGGACTTCACCGCGCTGCCCGCAGCCCTCTGGATCCTCCGCCGGGAGCGGCCCCGCGGCCCGGGCGACGGTCCGGCCTCGCGCTGAGGTCCCGCAGGACGGACACGGGCGGGGACCGTCGTCCTCCCGGCGAGCCGCCACGCGTACGGTCAGTCAACACGCTCGACGGAGAGGCCGCCAGCTGCTCCTGGAGGGCTGCCCCGTTCACCGGCGCGGCGAGAGCCTAAGATCACGCCGTACCGGCGGGAGGGGGTCCCGTGGCCGTCGGAGTCGTCCTCGCGAAGGTGGCGCCGCCGAGCCTCGCGACGGTGGTGGTCCGGCCGCGTCTGTACAGGCGGCTCGACGCCGCCGCGCGCCGGCCGATCGTGTGGATCAGCGCCGCCGCGGGGAGCGGCAAGACCACGCTCGCAGCGAGCTACCTGGCCGCGCGGCGCCGCCCGTGCCTGTGGTACCAGGTCGACGCGCGCGACGCGGACCCGGCGACGTTCTTCTACTACCTGCGGGAGGGCGCGCGCCGGATGCGTCTTCGCGGTCACGCCGCGCCACCGCTGCCGCTGCTGACGCCGGAGTACGCGCGCGGGCCCGACGCGTACGCTCGGCACTTCTTCGAGCGGCTCGGGGCGCTGCTGCCGGACGGAGCGTGGCTCGTCCTCGACAACTACCAGGACGCGCCCGAGGACGCCGCGCTGCACCTGCTCCTGCCGGGCGCCCTCTCTGCGCTTCCGTCGCGGGTGCGCGTCCTCGTGCTGAGCCGCACCGCGCCGCCTCCTCCGTTCGCGCGGCTCGCGGCGCAGGGTGCGATCGCGATGATCGACCCGGCGGAGCTCGACCTCACGGTCGCCGAGACGCGCGCGCTCTCGCGGGCAGCCCGCCGCGAGCCCTGCGACGCGAGCTGCGCGAACGCGCTCCGGGAGAGGACCGGCGGGTGGGTCGCCGGGACCCTCCTCCTCCTCGACTCGCCGGTGCGCGGGATCCCGCCGGAGCGAGGCGCCGCGCCCAGGGGGCAGCAGCTCCTCTTCGACTACTTCGCCGCCGAGATCTTCGAGCGCGCTCCGGCCGAGGCGCAGGGGCTGCTGCTCGCGACCGCGGCGCTTCCGGAGGTGGAGCCCGCCTCCGCGGCGGCGCTCTCCGGCCGTCCGCGCGCCGGCGAGATCCTGGCGGACCTCGTCCGCAGGAACTACTTCACGTTCCGGCTCGCGGGCGCGCGCCCCCGGTACCGCCTCCACCCGCTCTTCCGCGAGTTCCTGCTCGATCGCGCCCGGCAGACCCTCGACGCGTCGACCCGCCGCGCGCAGTCGCTGCGCGCCGCGGAGATCCTCGTCCAGGAGGGCAGCCCGGACGCCGCCGCCGACCTGCTCGCCGCTCGCGGCGAGTGGGACGGGCTGGCCGCCCTCGTCCGCCAGCACGCGCCCGCGCTCGCGGCCCAGGGTCGGCTCGCGTCGATCGAGGGCTGGTTGCGCGCGCTCCCGGAGGCGACCGTCGACGCGGATCCGTGGTTGACGTACTGGCTCGGCGTCTGCGGGTTCGCGACCCCGGCGGCCGCGCGCGCGCGGTTCGAGCGGGCGTACCGCGCGTTCCGCGAGGCGGGCGACGTCTCCGGCACGCTCGCCTCCTGGGCGGGGTTCGTCGGGACCTTCTTCTACGTCTGGGACGACTTCCGCGAGCTGGACCCCTGGATCGCCGACATGGAGGCGCTGAGCGGCACGGTGCGCTTCCCGTCCCTCGAGCTGGAGGCGCAGGTCACGTTCGGCATGCTGGCGGCGCTGATGTGGCGGTACGGCGCGCACCCGCAGCTCGGCCGCTGGCGCGACCGCGCGACGGCGCTCCTGGACTCGGACGCGCCGCCGGACGTGCGGATGCGGCTCGCGGCGTATCTCGCGTTCTACTGGGTGAGCTGGCGCGGCGACCTCGCCGCGGCGAGGCGGCTCCTCGACGCGGTGAGGCCGCTCGTGGCCGCGCGGGACGTGACCCCCCGCACCGAGATGCTCTGGCACCTCATGGAGGCGCACTGCTGCGCGCGTGCGGGGGATGCGGCGGCGTGCTTCGCGGCGGTCGAGCGCGGGCTGGCGACGGCCGGCCGGACCGGGGTCCTCGGCCTGAACCACGTCGTCGCCGTCCAGGGCGCGTACGGGGGCCTCGTCTCCGGCGATCTCGACGCCGCCCGCCGCTACCACGCGCTGGTTCGACGGGACGTGGGCGGCGAGAAGGCGAACCGCGCGCACTACGAGCACCTCGGCGTGTGGATCAGCCTGTGCGCGGGGGACCTCCCGTCGGCAGAGGAGAGCGCGCGGCGGTTGCTGGAGGTGGCGCCGGCGGTCGGCGCCCCGATCGCCGAGGCCTGGATGGAGCACACGGTCGCGCACGTCCTCGTCGAGCGCGGGCAGCACGACGAGGCGGTCGCCCGGCTCGAGCGCAGCATCGCGTGGGCGCGCCGCGTCGGGGATCCCGCGGTGCTCCATCACGCGCTCCTCTCCATCGCGTACGCGCGCCTGGCGCAGGGCCGCGTCGCCGACGCGCTGCCGCCGCTCCGGGACGGGATGCGCGTCGGGCGCGAGCACGGTTACGTGAGGCACCCCTGGATCGGCTGGCGGCGGGACGTCATGGCGCGCGTCGCGGCGCTCGCCCTCGAGCACGAGGTGGAGCCGGACCACGTCCGTGCGCAGATCGCGGCGCTCGGCCTCGCGCCGCCGGACGGGGCGCCCGCGGTCGCCGCCTGGCCGTGGCCAGTCCGGATCCTCACGCTGGGCCGGTTCGAGCTGTGGCGCGGGGAGGAGCGGGTCCGGTTCACGCGGAAGATGCCGCTCAGGCCGATCCGGCTCCTCCAGGCGCTCGTCGCGCTGGGGGGGCGGGACGTGGGCGAGGACCGCATCGCCGACACGCTGTGGCCGGACGCCGAGGGCGACGCGGCCCGCCGGGACCTCGAGGTCACGCTCCACCGCGCACGCGCGCTGCTCGGCCGGACGGACGCGATTCTCCAGCGCGGCCGGCGGCTGAGCTTCGAGCCGCGCGTGTGCTTCGTCGACGCCACGGCGCTCGCGGAGGCGCTCGCCGTGGCCCGCGCACGGCCCGGGGGGACGCCGACCGAGGGCGACGTGGAGCGCGTGGCGCGGCTGTACCGCGGTCCGCTGCTGCCGGGCGTCGAGGACGACCTGCCGCTCGTGCCTGCGGCGCGCGAGCGCCTCCGCGAGGAGGTCTCGCGGTGCTTGCGCGCGCACGACCGCGGCGCCCCGGGCCCGGGCGAGCGGCCGCCGGACTGGCGCCAGCGGTGCGCGGAGGCCGACCCGGCGCTCGGGTCGTAGCCGGCCTCGCCCGACGCCGGCGGGGCGGGCGGCCCGTTCCCGCCGGTGCGCGCGCCAGCGAGACCCCGGGCTCCGCCCGGGCCCGCGATCCGTATGCGGTGCGTATGCGCCCAGGGCCCATCGTCCTCCCATCTGACGGAGCGCTGCGCTGGGCCACGTCCATCGCACGGCTCCAGGGAGGTCTTCATGGACACCGCGATCGCGTCGGGCGTGGGCGCGCTCTCTCCGGAGGTCCTGCCCCAGATCGTCCCGCGGCAACAGCTGCCGCGGCCCACGGCGCGCGCGCCAGCGGCGCCGAGCCGCGCACCGCGCTGCGGGCCGGCGTTCGAGGGGTTCGGGCGACGCCGGACGCACGACGGCCTCGTGCTCGGCGGGCTCTTCATGCTCGTCTCCGGGCTGATCGGGGTCGGGGCGTGGATGGCCGCCGAGGTCGGGCGGGGCGTCGCCATCGCGCAGGCCTGCGACGGCGCGTGTTCCGAGGCGAGGAGGTGAAGCGACCGCGTCGCGTGGTGGGGAGGGGCGCCGCCTGGGGCGCGCTCAGGCCTGCTCGGGCCCGGCGGTCCGCTCCGGCGGCACCGGCCGCAGCCGGCCGACCCGATCCACGTGGAAGACGTCCCCCCGCCACACCACCCGCCGCCCCATCGCCGCCGCCGCCCACACCGCCGCGGTGAGCCCGTCCCGCAGCGGCAGCAGCGGCAGTGCCTGCAGCGCCGCCAGGTCCCCGGTCGCGCGCGCGATGCCCGCCGCCGCCAGCCAGCGCACCGCGAGGGAGCCCGCGACCGCGGCCCAGCCGAGCGGCGCGAGCCCGGTCGCAAGGAGCGCGAGCACCGCGAGAGGAGTCGAGAACGTCATCGCGAAGCCGAAGTGCCCGAGCGGCTGGCTCGCGCGCGTGCAGCGCGCCCATCGCACCTCGCGCTCCCACCCGTCGCGGACGGTGGTCGGCCCCAGCACGGTCGTCACCACGTGCCGGGCCACGACGACGCGCCGCCCGAGCGCGGCGACGCGCGCGCCGAGCTGGTAGTCGTCGGCGAGGTAGTCGACCAGGGCCGCGAATCCGCCGAGGGCGCGGAGGTCGCGCCGCCGGAGCGCGAGGGTGGAGCCCATTCCGAACGGCATCCCGAGCAGATCGCCGGCCACGATCGCGGACGGGAGGAACGTGACCCCGACGTAGAGCGCCTCGAGCGACGCCGCGAGCGACCGGGGGTCGGCGGCGCGGTACGGGCAGGTGACGAGCCCGACGTCGGGCTCGAGCGTCGCGACGACGTCCCCGAGCCACGTGGGCTCGACGCGCATGTCGCTGTCGCTCGACACGAGCACATCGTGGCGAGCCGCGCGCGTCAGCGCCGCGAGGAGGCTCGCCTTGCGGTTCGGTCCCGGCGCCGGCGCGACGACCACCTGGACGGCGACGCCGGGGTGCGCCGCGCGCAGCTCCGCGAGGAGCGGCAGGACCGGATCGGAAGGATCGGCGACGCCGAAGACGAGCTCGAAGGTGGGGTAGTCCTGGCGAAGGAAGCTCTCGAAGCACGCGCGCGCGTCGGCGTCGACGCCGCGGACGGGCTTCAGGATCGACACCGGCGGGAGCGGTGCGGCCGGAACGGGGACCCTGGCCCGGACGTGGCGGCGCACCGCGAGCAGCGCGAGGGCCCAGTACACCCAGCTCGCAGCGGTGAGGGCGAGGAGCGCGCGCGAGGCGAGGATCATGGCCGCTCCAGCGCCGCGTAGGTGGCGAGCGCGAGGCCGCGAGCCTCGAGCGCGGCGCGGACCGCAGGGTCGAGGAGGGCCGCGAGGTCGCGCGGGTTCGGACCGCGGGCGTCGCCCGGCGCGGTGGAGGGGTGGAGGAAGAGCTCGGTGGCGCCTCCGCCGAGGCGCGGCACGAGCGCGAGCAGGTACGCCGCATCCATCGCGCCGCTCCGGACGATGCCGTGCACCCGGTCGGCGAACCGGAGCCCGAGGCGCCGCGCGGCGCCGCGCCAGCCCCGGGCGAGCGCACCGAGCACGGCCGCATCGATGGCGGCGCGACGGGGGCGAGCCTCGGGGAGCGCCGCGAGCCCCTCCCACGGGAGCCGGATCCCGCGGGCGCCGGCGCGGGCGGCGCGCTCGGCGACGACCGGGAACACGGCGGGGTGGAGGTGGAGATGGTGGTGCCCGTCCACGTGCGAGAGCGGGAGGCCCGTCGCGACGAAGCGGTCGACCTGCGCCGCGATCTCCCGCGCCGCCTCGCGCCGCGCGGCCGCGCTCGACGCGAGCCGGAGGAAGACGCGCGCGGGATCCTGGAGGAGCCGGCCGTCGGCGCCGACGAGGTGCGGCACCTCCCGGGACGGGAGGACCGGCCGCGCGTCCGCGAGCGCGAGGTGGAGCCCGACCGCGAGGCCCGGCGTCGCCCGCGCCAGCGCGACCGCCTCGTCCAGCGCGTCGCCCGCGACGAGCAGGCTCGCGCCGGTCAGGACCCCGTCGCGGTGCGCGCGCGCCACCGCCGCGTTGACCTCGGTCGAGGCGCCGAGGTCGTCGGCGGTGACCAGCACGTGGCCGAGCGGTGGCCGCGCCGTGGCCTGCGCCCGGGCCGCTGGATCCGCGCGCATCGTCACCTCCGCGCCGCGGCGCCGGCGCTCGGGCCGTCCGGCGCCGCGGCGGAAGTGCCCGCGCCGGCGGCGACGGCGGCCGCCGGCGCCTCCGCGAGGCCGCGCGTGCCGCGGACCAGCCACGCCCGGCGGAGCGCCGCGGCGGCCGCCAGGCTCGAGCGGACGAACGCACCCGCCCGGACCGGCTCGCGGGCGATCTCCGCAGCGGCGCGCGCCGCGGCCGAGAGCCGGGCCCCGGCTCCGTCCGCCGCGAGCGCCTCGCCGAGCGCGCGCACGAACCGCGGGAACGGCGCGTCCGGCGTGTCGGTGACGAGCCGGAGGACCGCGATCGGGACGCCGGCAGCGGCCGCGACCTCGGCGAGCGCGACCGACTCCATGTCCACCGCGGCGGGCGCGGCGAGCAGCGGCGGCGCGCCGGTCACCACCGCGTCGGCCGCCGCGACGCGGCAGGCGAGGGCGTCCGGCGCGAGCCGGAGCGCGCCGGCCGGTAGCGGCAGGGGGGCCGCGCGGCGCGCGTCGAGCCGGTGGAGGCTGGCCGCCGTCACGAGCGTGTGGAGCGGCACGCCGGCCGTGAGCGCGCCGGCGAACCCGGAGGAGACGACCAGCGCGGGGCGGGGCCCGGCGGCGAGGCGCGCGCGGAGCGCCGCCGCGGCGCGCGCCGGGCCGACTCCGGTCCGGAGCACCTCCACGTCCCGGGCGCCGGCGCCGGCGAGCCCGCGCCGGCACGCGTTCGCCTCGGTGCGGGTCGGGGCGCAGACGAGGATCACGCGCCCGGCTCCGCGAGGAGCGCCCGGGCGGGCCGGAGCGCCCGCGCGAGCGGCACGAGCGTCGCCGCGCTGACCGCCGCGCTCACCGCGGCGAGCCGGAGGTCGCCGATGGCGACGGTGACCGCGAGCATGAACCCGAGCACGCCCGCGTACGTGCCGAGCACCGCCCAGGCGAAGACGGGCGGCAGGCGCCGCCAGGGATCCCGGCACCACGGCAGGCGCAGGAGGGCCTGCTGGAACACCCACTGGGTCGCCGCGCCGACCGCGAACCACCCGGCGAAGTTCGCGGCGGTGACCCCGAACCAGAACCCGTCGCCCGGGTAGGCGTAGATCCGGCCGAGGAACCACTTCTCGCCCTGGAGCGTCACCGGATCGATCACCACGTCGAGGAGCATCATCAGCAGGCCGCCGAGGAGCGGGGTCGAGGGCGCGAGGAGGGCGGGCCAGGGCGCCTCCGCGCGCGCCGCGCGCGGAGTGCGGACCGCCGCCGCGAGCGCGAGGCTGAAGTAGGAGAGGAACACGAACGAAAGCGAGTCCCAGAACGGCACGTTCGCGATCCAGAGCTCCCGCGTGCGAGTCCCGTCGAAGTAGGCGTACGGCCCGAAGGGGAACCCGTTGCGGGTCGAGCTGTACTCGGCGGCGAACGCGATCGCCCACGCCGGGAGGGCGAAGGTGAGGGTGCGCTTCCAGCCGAGCTGCCAGAGCGCGAAGGCGAGGAAGCACGCGAGGAACACGTAGACGTAAGGGCGGTAGACGACCGTGCCCCAGAGCAGCCGGAGGACCTCGCCCGCCGCCACGATCGCCTCCTACGCGCCCGCCGCGGCGCAGAAGCGCCCGAGCGCCATCAGGGGGAAGTAGTGCCGGTAGAGGTGGTAACGGAGGTAGAAGTGGCGCGGGAAGCCCGTCCCGGTGAACTCCTCCTCGTGCCAGGAGCCCGCGGCGGGTCCCCCGTCGAGCTGTCGCGAGACGAGCCACGCGACGCCGCGCGTCACCGCGGGGTCCGAGGCCGGCCGGTAGGCGAGGAGCCCCATCACCCCCCACGCGGTCTGGGACGCGGTCGACGGCCCCTTCCCCATCCGCGTCCGGTCCGCGTACGACTCGAGCCCCTCGCCGAAGCCGCCGTCCGGGTTCTGCACGGCCTCGAGCCAGCGGAGCGCGCGCACGACCATCCCGTCGGACGCGGGGACGCCCACGCGCGCGAGGCCGTTCAGCACGTTCGACGTGCCGTACACGTAGTTGACGCCCCAGCGGCCGTAGAAGCTCCCCTCGGGCTCCTGGGCGCGCCGCAGGTAGGCCAGCGCGCGGTCCACGGCGGGGCCGCGCCGCTCGCCGGCGATCCCGAGCGCCTCGAGCACTCGCCCGGTGACGTCGGGGCTCGACGGGTCGCAGAGCGAGTCCATGTCGGAGAACGGGATCTCGTTCAGGAAGAGGCGGTCGTTCTCGACGTCGAACGCGGCCCAGCCGCCGTCGCTGTTCTGCATGCCGCGCATCCACGCCAGCGCCCGCGCGACCACCGCGCCGCAGGCCGACGCGGGGTTCTGCTTCACGAGGCCGACCACGATCGCGGCGGTGTCGTCGACGTCCGGGTACCAGGTGTTCGCGTACTCGAAGGACCAGCCGCCCGGCGGGATCTCCGGCGCGTAGACCTTCCAGTCCCCCCAGTCGTTCACGAGCTGCTTCGCCTCGATCCAGCGGCGCGTCGCGACGAGGCGCGGATCGGCGGGGTCGGCGCTCGAGTCGACGAGGCCGATCAGCGCGAGGATCGAGTCCCACACGGGCGACTGGCAGGCCTCGATGCGGAAGCCCTCGGCGTCCGAGATGGAGAAGGCCTCGATGGCCTCGAGGGCCCTCCGCACCGGGTCCGAATCGAGCGCGTGCCCCTGCAGGCGCAGCGCGAGCGCGCCGTTCAGCATCGGCGGGAAGATCCCGCCCCAGTCGCCGGTCGCCTCCTCGTGCTCGAGCACCCAGGCCTCGCAGGCCCGGAGCGCCCGGGCGCGAAGCGCCCGCAGCGGCGCGCTCCCGCGGAACCGGTCGTGCACTCGCAGCACCGCGTCGCCGGCGTTGAAGAAGGCCTTCCACCCCGGGCCGTGCCGGCGGAGCGTCTCGAGCACGGAGGAGCGGTACGGGATCCTCTTGTGCGCGGGGTCGAGCCAGAGCCGGTCGAGGAACGTGCTCTCCGGGGAGCGGCCGCCCGGGAGCGCGAAGACGGGGCGGTGGTGGAACACGATGAAGAGCGGCACCATCGTGGACCGCGCCCAGCTCGCGAGCCGGTACACGTTGATGGGCGCCCACGATGGAAGGAAGATGACCTCCGGCGGGACCACCGGCACCGCGTCCCACGGGAACAGGCCGAAGAGCGCGAGGTTGATGCGGGTGAACACCCGGACGCGCTCGACGCCGCCGGCCGCCCGGACGAACCGCTCCGCCGCCGCGAGCCGCGGGTCGTCCTCCCCGAGGCCGAGGAGCCGGAGCGCGAGGTAGGTCTCGACGGTCGTCGAGACGTCGCCGGGCAGGTTCCAGGCGATCCCCCAGCTCCCGTCCGCCTTCTGGCGGCCGCAGAGGTACCGGATGGTCGCGTCCCGGCGGCACCCGAGGTCGAGCCCCAGGGCCTGCCGGAGCAGGACGTACTCGGCGGTGATCGTCGCGTTCGACTCGAGCTCGCCGCACCAGTGATCGCCGCGCCGCACGCGCCAGAGGAAGTCCTGGGCCGCCCGCGCGGCGCGCCGCGCGGCGGAGGCCAGCCCGATCGCGGGCGCGGGGGCAGGTGCGGCGGCGGCCGCCGCCGGAGGATCGCAGACGAGCACCTCGCCCGCGCTCATGGCGCGTGCGGGCGCCCGTTCCCCGCTGGCCCCTCGTGGCGGCCCGCCAGGCCCGCACGCCACGCGCGCCAGGTGGAGACCGGGATCATCGAGAGCTTCTCCGAGACGGTCAGCGACGCCCGCCGCGAGAACACGTCGAACCCGTTCGCGCGGATCTTGTCGAGGATGGCGCCGTAGGCGTCGGCGGCGAACTGGAACGCGGCGCGTCCGCGGGCGGTGGTCATGAGCGGGATGAGGGCGAGCCCCTCGTCGTAGAGGCGGCGCGCCCGCGCGATCTCGAACTCCATGAGGGCCCGGAACGACGGGTCGTTCGCCTGGCGCGGGAGGTCGCCGGCGCAGAGCCCGAACCGGCCGAGGTCCTCCTCCGGCAGGTAGATCATGCCGCGGGCGTGATCCTCGCCCACGTCGCGCAGGATGTTCGTGAGCTGCATGGCCGTGCCGAGCGTCTTCGCGTGCTCGAGGGCCGCCGTCCCCTCCCGGTAGCCGGCGACGGGCGTGATCATGAGCCCGATGGTGCCGGCGACGCGGTAGCAGTAGTGCTCGAGGTCCGCGAACGTGCCGTAGCGGAGGCCGTCGAGATCCATCTCGAGCCCGGCCACGAGGTGGTCGAACGGCTCGAGCGGGATCCCGTACTTGCGGATGGTCTCGCCGAGGACGAGGTACCGCGCGTTCGGCGCGTCGCCCGCGACCGCGCGGCGGAGGTCCGCGAGCATCTGGTGCAGCTCGGCCCGGATCGCCTCCGGGCGCGCGTCCGGGGGGCGCTCGTCGACGAGGTCGTCGGCGATCCGGGCGAAGCCGTACAGCGCGGCGATCGCGTCCCCTCGCTCGGGCCCGAGCAGCTTCGCCATCACGTGGAACGTCTTCCCGTGCTCCCGCAGGATCGCCCAGCACTCGGCGTATCCCCGGGCCCGGTCGCTCCCGCTCGCGGGCGCGGCGGTGGTCAGCGTCGTCATGCGGCCCCCCTTCCTGGTTCTGCAGCGAGATCCTCTGCCGCGCCACCCGGCGCCGGCGCGACGGGGCGTGGGCGGGGCCTGCGGGCCCGCAGGCGCGCGTCGGCGCGGCGGGCGGCGATCTTCCCGGAGAGGGCGGCGGTGGGCACCGCGCCCGGCCAGACGGTGAAGTGGCCGGCGGCGTGGAGGTTCGCGAGCGGCGTCGCGGCGTTGCCGAGCGGGAGCGCGAACGGGAAGTTGCGCCAGTCGAGGGCGAACCCGCAGCTCCCGCCGAACGCGTTCCGGGTGAAGCGCACCGTGGAGGGCGGTGCGCCGACGTCGAGGAACTCGACCCTCGACGACGCGCCCGGGACGAGCCGCTCGAAGGTCGCGAGGAGGTCGTCGGCGACGCGGCGCTTCAGGGCCCGGTACGCGGGCGGGCGCGGCGTGCCGCGCTCCTCGCGCGCGGTGTCGCCGGTGAGCCCGGTGCCCCAGCCGTCCTGCCAGTCGTGCCGGGTGAACGCCTGGAGCACGACGGCGGTCTTCCCCGGCGGCGCGAGGGTCGGATCGAACAGCCCGTGCGCGGTCACCTCGAGGAACGCCTTCCGGTGCGCGCCGGCGTCGGCGTCGAGCGCGGTCCGGCAGCCCGGGTCCGGGAAGTAGAAGACGTGGGCGGTCCGGAGCCGCTCGCGGAGCGCCTCCGGCGCGAGGTCGAGCCCCAGGTAGACGGAGACGAGCGCGTCGGAGTGGCGCGTCCGCTCGAGGCGCGCCGCGCGCGCCGGCGGGAACCGCTCGCGGCCGACGAGGCGGAGCGCCTGTCGGGGATCGCCGGTGTAGACCACCTCGTCCGCGGCGAGCCGCTCGCCGTGGTGGGTGACCGCCGCCTCGACGCGCCCGCCGCGCACCTCGAGCGCGGTCACCGTGCGCTTGAACATGAAGCGGACGCCGCGCGCCTCGAGCCGCGCCACCCACCGCTCGAAGAACGCCTGCAGCCCGCCCTCCGGGTACCAGTAGTCGTCCGCCCAGAGATGCCAGAACGCCGAGGCGACGAAGACGTTCATGCCGGTGTACCCGCACCGCGAGAGGAGGTCGCGCGCGGAGGACGGCGGGAGCTCCCGCGCGTACCAGCGCTCGAAGTCCTCGAGCATCCAGGTGCGGAGGTCGCGGACGCGCCGGACGAGCGCGGCGGGCGAGGAGCCGCCGAGGGCCCCGAGCACCCAGCGCGCCAGCGAGGCGCCGCCGCCATCCACCACGTGGGGGATGCGCTCCGGCACGAAGAGCGCGCGGATGAGCTCGGAGGTGCGCGCGTGGAGGTCGAAGACGCGCCCGAACGCGGCGGCGGAGTCCGGGAACGCCCGCTGGAACGCCGCCCGGACCTGCGGGATCGACTCGACGTCCACGTCGAGCCCCGGCATCGCGAGCCGATAGCGCGCGCGCCGGAAGGTGGCGAGGTCCGAGAGGCCGTAGGCGTCGAGGAGCGGGAAGACGATGCCCATGTCCTCGAACGACTGGCAGCCGACGTCGAAGTGGAACCCGCGCCGGCGCATCCCGGCCATGAGGCCGCCCGCCTGGTGGTCGTGCTCCACCACGAGGACCCGGTGTCCCCTCGCGGCCAGATCCGTCGCGGCGACCAGGCCGGAGATCCCGGCCCCGATCACGAGGGCGTCGACGCGCCCGTCGCCGCCCACGCCCGTCATCGCGCGTCCCCTCGCGGCCCCGCTGCCAGGTCGCGCATCGGGACGAGCCGCCGCGTGCGCAGGTCCGCCACCGTGCGCGCGCCGGTGAGGAACATCGCGGTCCGGAGCTCGGCCACGATCCGGAGGACGACCGCCACCGCGTCCTCGACCGAGCGCTCCGCGGCGCGGAGGATGGGGAGGGCGACGGCGGCCGCGTCCGCGCCGAGCGCGATCGCCTTCGCGACCTCGAGGCCGTCGCGGATCCCGCCGGAGGCCACGACGATCCGGTCCGGGAGGACGCGGCGGCAGGTCGCGACGCTCTCCGCGGTCGGGATCCCCCACCGCGTGAACCGCTCGCCGACCGCCCGCTTCACCGGGTCCGCCGTCCGCAGGCTCTCGATCCAGGACCACGACGTGCCGCCCACGCCGGCCGTCTCGACGCCCGCCACCGGGAGGTCCCGGATCTTGAGCGCCGTCGTCTCGGAGATCCCGGAGCCGACCTCCTTCAGGAGCACGGGAACGCCGACGTCCGGCGCGAGGGCGCGGATCTTCGGGACGAGCGACGAGAACCGCGTGTCGCCCCCGGGCTGGATCGCCTCCTGGAGCGGGTTCAGGTGCAGGTTCAGCGCGTCGGCTCCCACGTCGGCGACGAGGCGCCGGAGCTCTGGCAGGCCGACGCCGTAGTTGAGCTGGACCGCCCCGACGTTCCCGAAGACGAGCGGCAGGTCCGGCGCGGCCTCCCGAACGGCGTACGTGGCGCGCGTGGACGGGTCGGCGAGCATCTTCCGCTGCGACCCGAGCGCGAAGCCGACCCCGCACCGGGCCGCGGCGAGCGCCAGCCGCCGGTTCATCTCCCCCGCGCGCGGCGTGCCGCCCGTCATCGCGCCCACGACGAGCGGCGCCGCGAGCCGCTTCCCGAGGAGCGTCGTCCCGGTGTCGACCTCGTCGAGGTCCAGCTCGGGCAGCGCGTCGTGGTCGAGCCGGAGCGCTCCGAAGCCGGTCGGGTCGCCGTCCGGGAACTCGACGCCGCGCTCGAGGGCGAGGGCGAGGTGGCTGTCCTTGCGATCGGGCGGCGGCGTCGTCACCGGGCTCCTCCGAAGACCGAGCGGACCGAGCGGACGACGCTCCCGACGGATGCCATGCTGTCCTCCACGGCGGTCGGCTCGTATCCGCAGTGCATCATGCAGTCCGCGCACTTCGGGTGGCGGCCGGTCCCGTACCGGTCCCAGTCCGTCGTCTCCATGAGCTCCCGGAACGTGGAGGCATAGCCCTCGGAGAACAGGTAGCACGGGCGCTGCCACCCGAAGATCCCGTAGTTCGGGCTGCCCCAGGGCGTGCACTGGTAGTCGACCTTGCCCTGGAGGAAGTCGAGGTAGAGCGGCGAGTGGTTGAAGGCCCAGCCGTGCTCGGCGGTGGGCCGGAACACCTCGCGGAAGAGGGCGCGGGTCTGCTCGCGGACGAGGAAGTGCGCCTGGTCCGGCGCGCGCTCGTAGGCGTACCCGGGAGACGTCATGATCCCGTCCACCCCGAGGGCCGTCACCTCGTCGAAGAAGCGGTGGAGGTCCTCGGGCGCGTGGCCGAGGAAGATGGTGCAGTTGATGGTCACGCGGAAGCCGCGCGCCTTCGCCGCCCGGATCGCCTGCACCGCGGTGCGGTACACGCCCGGGCGCTGCACCGAGGCGTCGTGGTGGCGCTCGTCGCCATCGAGGTGGACGTTGAGGGAGAGGCCCGCGTCGGGGCGGAGCAGGTCGAGCTTCTTCTCGAGGAGGATGGCGTTCGTGCACAGGTAGACGATCTTCCCGCGCGCGAGCAGCCCCTCGACGATCTCGCCGATCTTCGGGTGGATGAGCGGCTCCCCGCCCGCGATGCTCACGACGGGCGCGCCGCACTCCTCCGCCGCCGCGAAGCACTGGTCCGGCGTGAGCATCCGCCGCAGCGTCTCCTCCGGGTGCTGGATCTTCCCGCAGCCCGCGCACTCGAGGTTGCAGCGGTAGAGCGGCTCGAGCATCAGCACGAGCGGGTACCGCCGCCGGCCGCGCAGGCGCTGGGCCACGATGTACTTCCCGACGGCGACGGCCTGCTTCAGCGGGATGCCCATGCGACGATCCTCGGATCCGGTTGTGCCACGTAACCGCGCTCGAAGAACCAGCGGAGCGCGTCCTGGAAGGCGACGCGGACGGGCGTCTGCGGGAGCCCCAGGTCCCGGACCGCCTTGCCCGCGTCGACGAACATCCGCCGCCGCGACATGCGGACCGCCTCGAGGGGGAACGCGGGGGGCCGGTGCGTCACCTCTGCCAGCGCGGTGGTGACCGCGCCGGCGGTCCACGCGACCGCGTACGGCAGGCGGACGCGCGGAGGGCGGCGGCCGAGCAGCTCCGCGAGCGTCCCGAGGATCTCGCGCAGCGTGAGGTTCTGGTGGCCGAGGATGTAGCGCTCGCCGGGGACGCCGCGCTCGGCCGCGAGCCGGTGCCCCTCCGCGACGTCGCGCACGTGGACGACGTTGAGCCCCGTGTCCACGTACGCCGGGATCCGGCCGCGCGCGAAGTCCACCAGGATCCGGCCGGTCGGGGTGGGCTTCACGTCCCAGGGGCCGACCGGCGCGGTGGGGTTCACCACGACCACCGGCAGCCCGACCGCGACGTAGGAGAGCGCGGCGCGCTCGGCCTCGAGCTTGGAGCGCTTGTAGTGGCTCGTGAGCTGGCCCGGCGCGAGCGGGGTGGCCTCGTCGCAGGGGCGGGGCAGGCCGGAGAGGCCGATCGTGCCCACGGTGGAGGTGTGGACGACGCGCTCCACGCCGTGCGCGAGGCACGCGTCGAGGACGTTCACCGTGCCGCGCACGTTCGACTCGTACAGCTCCTGCGGATCGCGCGCCCAGAACCGGTAGTCGGCGGCGACGTGGAACACGCGGACGCAGCCCCTGACCGCGCGTCGCACCGCGTCGGCGTCGCGGAGGTCTCCCTCGACGACCTCCACGGGCAGATCCGCGACGTTGCTCCGGTCGGAGGCGGCCCGGACGAGGGCGCGGACCTCGTCGCCGTGCTCGAGCAGCACGCGGGCGACGTTCGCGCCGATGAACCCGCTCGCGCCGGTGACGAGGACCCTGGCCATCCGCCTATCCCGTCGCCCGGCCCAGGTCGGCGCGCGCGGTGAGGCGGTCGCCGGCCGGTCTCTCCGCCCCGAGGAGCTCGCGGACGGACCGCGCGATCCCGGCCGCGTCGAGCCCGAGCGCCGCGAGCTGCCGGCCCGCGTCGCCGTGCCCCACGAAGGCGTCCGGGAGCCCGAGCCGCGCGACCGCGACGCCGTCGGCGAGGACGCCGCGGGCCGCGAGCGCCTCCAGACAGGCAGCGCCGAAGCCGCCGGCGAGGCAGCCCTCTTCGACGGTGACGAGCCGCCGCGGACCCGTGACCGCGTCGCAGAGCGCCTCCTCGTCGAGCGGCTTCACGAACCGGGCGTCGAGGACGGCGGCGTCGATCCCCTCGGCCCCGAGCGCCGCGGCGGCGGAGAGCGCGGCGAGGGCCGGCGCCCCGGCGGCGGCGATCACGACGTCCGGCCGCGGGCCGCCGGCGCGGAGCCAGCGGGCCCGGCCGACCGGCAGCGCTCGCGGCTCCTCGGCCGGGACCCCGGCCGCTGCGCGCCGCGGGAACCGGAACGCGGCGGGCCCCGGGAGCTCGAGCGCAGTGCGCAGCATGTGCCGGAGCTCGTTCTCGTCGGACGGCGCCATCAACACGAGGCCGGGCACGCACCGGAGGTAGGCGAGGTCGAACGCGCCCTGGTGGGTCTTCCCGTCGGCGCCGACGAGCCCGGCGCGGTCGAGCGCGAAGGTGACCGGCAGCCGCTGCAGCGCGACGTCGTGGATGATCTGGTCGAGCGCGCGCTGCAGGAAGGTCGAGTAGATCGCCACCACGGGCCGGACGCCCTCGCACGCGAGGCCGGCCGCGAACGTGACCGCGTGCTGCTCGGCGATGCCGACGTCCCACGTCCGGTCCGGGAACCGGCGCTGGCAGCGGCGCAGCCCGGTCCCCTCGAGCATCGCGGCCGTGATCGCCACCACCCGTCCGTCGCGGGCCATCTCGTCGCAGAGCGCCTGCGCGAAGACGTCCGTGTACGGCGGCGGCCCCGAGCTCCGGGTCGCCGGCCGGCCGGTGCGGGGGTCGAAGAACGACAGCGCGTGCCCGCGGGTCGCGGCGTCGGCCTCCGCAGGCGCGTAGCCCTTTCCCTTGGCCGTGAGCGCGTGCAGCAGCACGGGCCCCTCGAGGCGGGCGAGGCCGGCGAGCGTCTCGACGAGGGCGCCGACGTCGTGCCCGTCCACCGGCCCGACGTACCGGAACCCGAGCGCCTCGAAGAGCATGCCCGGCGTGACGAGGGCCTTCGCGGCCTCGACCGCCCGGTGAAGCACGTCGATGGTCCGGGCGCCGTGCGGCGCATCCTGGAGGACGGCCTTCACGAGCCGCTCGACGCGCTCCGCGGAGGGCGAGGCGAGCCGCTTCGAGAGCCACTCCGACACGGCGCCGACGTTCGGCGAGATCGACATCTCGTTGTCGTTCAGGACGACGAGCAGATCGCGGCGCAGGTACCCGGCCTGGTTCAGCCCCTCGAAGGCGACACCCCCCGTGAGCGCACCGTCCCCGACGAGCGCGACCACCTTGCCGCGGCCGCCCGCGATCCGCCGGGCCTCGACCATGCCGAGCGCGGCGCTGATGGCGGTCGACGCGTGCCCCACTCCGAACGCGTCGTGCTCCGACTCGGCGCGCTCGGGGAAGCCGGCCAGGCCGCCCTCGGTCCGGAGCGTCGCGAAGCGATCGCGGCGGCCGGTGACGAGCTTGTGAGCGTAGGCCTGGTGGCCGACGTCGAACACGAGGCGATCGATCGGGGAGTCGAAGACGTAGTGGAGCGCGACATTCAGCTCCACTGCGCCCAGCGACGATCCGAGGTGACCGCCGGTGCGCGCGCACACGGCGACGATCTCGCCGCGGATCTCCTCGCACAGCCGGGGGAGATCGGTGACCGGGAGCGCCTTGAGGTGCCCCGGAGAGTCTATGCGATCGAGGAGTCGCTGCATCACGCGCTCGCGCGGAGAACCGAGGAATGACGGCGGCGCAGCGCGCGCCGGACGACCCGACTCGACTATCCGTTTTGGTGAGCATCCGCCCGGGCGACTGTCCGTGCAATCTCCCGTGTGGGCACTTTCTGCCATTAGACGAAAGTCAGGACAGCGCATCCCCTGCGCGGGGATGCCGCCCCCCTAGCACTACGCGTGCCTCGCGCCACTGCCAGATCGCGAGCACGGGCGCGAAGACGAGGAGATCCCGGGCGCGGCGGGCAAGCGCGAGCGCGAGCGCGGCATCAGGCGGGAGGCCGACCGCGCCCCCGACCGCCACGAATGCGCCCTCTTGCACGCCGAGTGCACCCGGCACGACGAACGCCGCGCTCGAGAGCGCCTGGACGATCGCCTCGACGGCGAGCGCATCGGGGACGGTGAGGGGGTGACCGGCGAACGCGAGGAACGCCCAGATCTCCGCGCCGCCCGCTGCCCACCCGGCGAGCTGCCACGCCGCGCAGCGCGCGACCCGCCCCGGGCGCCGGTACACGGCCGTGGTCGCGCGATCGATCCTGCGTCCGCTTCCCACGAGTGCGGCGAGCCGCCGCCCTGCGACGGCACGCGCGAGGCGGGCGGTGGTCTCGAACGCGCCGGCGCGCTGAAGGAGCGTGAGCGCGACGACGATCGGCGCCGCAGCGGCGAGGGCGATCCAGGACGTCCGGACGACCGGTCCGCCCGGCGCGCGGGAGGCGAGGGCGGCGATGCCCCCGAGCGTGAACACGAGCTGGCTCGCGAGACTCGCCGTCATGTCGACGACGAGGCTGGCGGCCGCCTGCGGGCCGGGCACGCCGCGGCGGACCAGGAGCCGCGCCGTCGCGAGCTCCCCGCCGATGCGCGCGACGGGCAGGAGCCCGTTCACCGCCTCCCGCACCCACACGAGCCAGAAGAAGAACGGCAGCGACCGGCGCCGCCGCGGCCCAGGGGAGCCCCGGCCGACGAGGAGCTGCCACGCCCGCGCGTTGAGCGCCATGGGGAGGACGTGCACGAGGCTCGCCCAGACCACGCCCAGCCCGGCGGTCGCGAACGCCGCGAGCACCGTCCCGAACCCGGCGTGCACGACCAGCGCGGTCGCGACGGCGAGGCCGGCGAGGGCCAGGAGGAGCGCGGCGCGGCTCACGTCGTCGCGCCCACGCCGCGCGCGTGCTCCCGGCGCGCGCGCAGGTACTGGAAGAACTCGACGCCCTCGCGGAGGCGGCGGCGGAGCATCTGCGGGCTCCTGACCATCTCGCCCACGATCTCCGCGATCTTGCTCGGCCGGAAGTAGAACTCACGGTAGAAGCGCTCGACGGCGGCGTGCATGTCCTCGTGGTCGAGGTGCGGGTAGTGCAGCGGCGCGAGCTGCACGCCGTGCTCGTCGACCAGGTCCGCGTGCGCGGCGTCGAGCCAGCCGTGCTCGACGGCCTGCCGGTACAGCTCGGTGCCGGGGTAGGGCGCCGCGAGCGACACCTGGATCGTGTGCGGGTCGAGCTCGCAGGCGAACCGGATCGTCTCCTCGATGGTCTCGCGCGTCTCCCCGGGCAGCCCGATGATGAACGTACCGTGGATGGTGATGCCGAGGTCGTTGCAGTCCTCGGTGAACCGGCGGGCGATGTCCAGGCGGACCCCCTTCTTCACGTTGTTGAGGATGCCCTGGTTCCCCGACTCGTACCCGACGAGCAGGACATGGACCCCGTTGTCGCGCATCACCTCGAGCGTCCGCCGCGGGACGTTCGCCTTCGCGTTGCACGACCAGGTGACGCCGATCCGGCTCATCTCCCGCGCGATTCCCTCGGTGCGCGGGAGGTCGTCGGTGAGGGTGTCGTCGTCGAAGAAGAACTCCTTCACCTGGGGCAGCGCCTGCTTCGCCCAGGCGATCTCCTCCGCCACGCTCCGGACGCTCCGGGACCGGTAGCGGTGCCCGCCCACGGTCTGCGGCCACAGGCAGAAGGTGCACTTGCTGCGGCAGCCCCGCCCCGTGTAGAGCGACAGGTACGGGTGCCGCAGGTATCCGTTGAAGTAGTCCTCGATGCGCAGGTCGCGGGCGTAGACGGGGGTCACCCACGGCAGCGCGTCCAGGTCTTCCAGCGGCGGGCGCTCCGGGTTGTTCACCACCGCGCCGGACGGATCGCGCCAGGAGAGGCCGGCGATCCCCGCGAGCGGGCGCCCCTCCGCGACCTCCAGGATCGTGTAATCGAACTCGTTCCCGCAGACGAAGTCCACGGCGGGCGCGCGCGAGAGGCTGCCGGCGCGATCCACGGCGACGCGCGCGCCCACGAGCCCGACGAGGAGGCGCGGGTTCTCCTCCTTGAGCGCCTGCGCGACCCGGATGTCGGACGCGAAGGACGGCGTGGACGTGTGCATCACGACGAGCTCGTAGTCCCTCGCCAGCGGCAGGACGTCGGCGAGCGTGAGCCCGGCGGGCGGCGCGTCGACGAGCCTGCTCCCGGGCACCAGCGCGGCGGGCTGACCGAGCCAGGTCGGGAACCAGAACGATCGGACCTCGCGGTGCGCCTGGTACCGCGACCCGGCTCCACCGTCGAATCCGTCGAACGAGGGAGGCTGGAGGAAGAGGGTGGCGAGCATGCGGGCTCCACGTATGGAGAAGGGGCGCGTCCCTGCTCCTTGTAGCGGGTGAGCGACGCGCCGACACCGCGCGCTTCGGGGTGCGCGCGGTGACCGCTCGGGTGCGGAGGGGGCGTCCCGCGAGGCGCGTTCCCTTGTACGCCCCCGCGGCGGTAAGCACTCCGCGTGGATCACGAGCCCCGGGACGGCGCCCCGCGCAGGCGTCCGGCGGGCGTGCGGTGCCACCTCGGCGCCGCGGCGGTCGCCCTGCTCCTCTTCCCCGCCGCGGTCCGCGCGGGCTGCGCCGGCGACGCCGCGGGTTCGCGGCTCGCGGCGATCCCCGCGCCGACGCGCGTCGCGTTCCTGCGGCAGCGCCTCGAGGCCGCGCGCGGTCCCGCGGAGACGTGGACCGCCACGTGGGGGTTCGTCGACGGCGCGCTGGCGATCGGTCAGCTCGCCGCGCTGCCGTTCGCGTCGACCCGCGACGGCCGTATCGTCCTCGCGGCGGGCGCGGCGAGCGCCGCGCTCGGCGACGCGCAGATGATCCTCCTGCCGATCACGCCGCCGCCGGCGCCGCCCGCGGGTGGGGATGTCTGCGCCGAGCTCGCGCTCCTCGAGGCGGCGCTCGAGCGGGGCGCGCGGAACCAGGCGGTCGGCACCGGCCTGGCGGCGCACGCGAGCAACCTGTTCCTGAACGCGGCGCTCGGCGTGCTCGCAGCCCTGGCGGGGAGCCAGTGGCGAACCGGCGCCCTCACCGCGGGAGTGGGGTTCGCGCTCGGCGAGGTGCAGATCCTGACGCAGCCCACCGGCCTCGTGGGCGAGCTCGCCCGCTACCGCGCCGGCGACCTCTCGCCGGCGGAGCCCGGCGCGGCGTCGGCGCGGGTGCGCGTGCTCCCGCGCGGGGGCGCCGTGGTGTCGCTCGTAGTGTCGTTCTGAGGAGCAAGGAGACCATGCGGCCGTCGAGATGCCCGTCCGTCCTTCATGCCCTCGCCCTGGCGGCGCTCGCGGTCGCGCCCGCCGCGACGCTCGCCGACGGGACGCCGGAGGCGCCCGCGCCGCCGCGGTTCGTCTCCTGGCAGGACCCCGCTCCGCTGGCGCGCCCGTTCCTGCAGCTCCCGTTCGACGTGCCCGAGCCGCTGTCGAGGGGCGGGACGGAGATCGCGCTCCGGACGCTCTACTCGAACACCATCATCCGGGCCCAGACGAGCGCGCTCTCGGTGAACGTCTCGGTGGAGAGCGCGCAGCCCATGGTGGTGGTGCGCCAGGGGCTCCGCGACGGCCTCGAGCTCGAGCTCGAGATCCCGGGCGTCATCGACTACCCCGGCTTCCTCGCGCGGCCCATCAAGTTCGTCGACGCGTTCGTCGGCCATCCGAACCCGCTCCGCGCCGGGCCGATACCGAAGGCGCGGGTGAACATCGTGCGCGAGGGTGGCGCGGGGATCGACTGGTCGGGGACCGGGGGCGGCGCGGGCGACGTCTGGGCGGGCCTGAAGGGGCGGATCACCGCCGGGCACGGGTGGACGCCCGCGCTGTCCTGGCGGGCGGCGGTCAAGGTCCCGACCGCGGCCCTGCCGTTCGGCAGCGGCGCGGTGGACGTCGGGGGAGGCGTCCTCTGCGGGTGGACGTTCGAGAAGACCGCGCTCCACCTGACCGCCGACGTCGTGGTTCCCGGCGGCACGTTCACGCCCGCCAGGCTGGAGACCCGCCCGCACGCGGCGCTGCAGATCGGCGCGTCGCGCCGGTTCGCCACGTGGCTCTCGGCCACGCTCCAGGGGAGCGTCCACGGTTCGGCGATCACCGGCACCGGCATGGACGCGGTGGACGGCGCCAGCTGGTACGTGCTCGCCGGCGTCGCCGCCGAGGTGACCCGCCGGACCGCCGTCACCTTCGCCCTCGTCGAGAACGTGCTCCACGCGTCGCACGGGGCGGACATCACCGGCGTGCTCGAGCTCACCTGGCGGCGATAGCGCGGCGGGAGCGGGCCGCGCGGAGCTCGAGGAGCGAGCCCTCGGACTTGCGCTCGACCCCCCGGACGGGGCGCGGCCGGCGGTGCATTCACCAATCGTGCGTACTCGGCCCGCGTCTTTGCGGGGCCCGCGGGCCGGAGCATATGATGGAAGCGGGCCGGGACCGGGCGCGCCGAGCGCCGGCGCGGACCGGGACGTCGGAAGGATCGGGGGCGGGCGTCCATGCGCGCGTTCGTGGTGGAAGACGATCCGGATCAGCGCGATCTCGTGTGCCACGAGCTCGAGCGGGCGGGATGGTCCGTGGAGGTCGCGGAGGACGGCATCGCCGCGCTCGGCACCATCCGCCGCGTGATCCCCGACGTCATCGTGCTCGACCTGCGCATGCCGAACCTCGACGGCGTACAGGTCCTGAAGCTGCTCCGGTCGACGGACGTCGGGCGGCGGATCCGCGTGATCGTCACCACCGGTGGCGAGGTGGACGAGGCCGTCCGCGCCCTCGCGACGGCGGTCCTCATCAAGCCATTCAAGATCGCGGACCTGCTCCGTGCCGTGGAGCCTCCGACGACGTAGGGCCGGGGCTCATGGTGACCCGGCGCCGCTCCGCCCCGTGGCTCGACAGGCTCACCGGGAACGGGCTCCTGGCTTCACGCGGGTGGCGGCCGCAACGCCCGCAGGGTCAGGAGCTCCCGCCGCTCCGGCCACACCTCGCGCCGCAGCAGCTCGAACGCGCCGCGGCCGGCCACGTACAGCAGCATCTCGACGTGCACCGTGAGCCGGCCCTGCGCGACCTGGAGCGTGAGGACGTCGCCCCGGCTCGAGACCAGGTGCGCCCGGAGGTCGGGCTCGCTGAGCCGGTCGCGCGCGATCTCCGCGACGGACGCGACGTCGAACCCTCGGGGGAACTCCCAGACGTCGACGAGCTGATCCATGCGAAGTCCGGCGCGCCGCGGCCGGCGCGGCGCGCGGGATGCAAACAAGGTTCGGCTTCCCGCCCTTCGCGCCCACTACCTTTCGGGACGACGGGGTCACGGGGGCGCGCCGGACGGGGCGGGTCCGCGCCGCTACCCGGGCGCCTCCGGCAGATCCCCGACCGTCCGCTCGAACGCGTCGTGCCGATCGGAGAGCCAGCGCATGTGCCGCTCCTCGTCGGCGCGGAACCCCTCGAGCAGCTGCTCCTCGTCCTCGTCCCAGTCGTACGCGAGCGCGTCTTCGTAGCTCAGGTTCGTGAGCTGCTCGTCGGCGAGGATCGCGAGGACGAGGGACTCCGGCCCGAGGGGCGCCGCGAGCCGCGCGAGCCCCGCGAGCATCGGCGCCACCGTGTCCTCGGACGGCGCCAGCTCCGCGGCGCCCTCGCGCTCGAGGACGCTCGCGAGGCCGTCGACGTGCCGGCGGTGGTCCTCGCCGAAGCGCCGGAGCTGGGCCGCGAGCTCGCCGTCCTCCGCGACCTCCGCGGCGGCCTCGTAGGCGAGCGCGGCCTCGAGGTCGAGCCGCGCGAGGGACGCGAGCACCTCGACGTCGCTCAGCAGCGGCTCCTCCTGGCCCTCCTCCTGCCGGTCGTTCTCGTCAGCCATGGCGGCACCTCCGGGCTGGAATGTGCGATGCGCCCGTCCTGGCGGCAGCGGCGCAGCGGAGGCGAGCCGTCGCCCGCCCGCGGTTGCCGCCTCGGGACGATTGAGACGGGCCGCGCGCGTCGCTACATCTACCCGGCGTCGGCCGCATCCGGCGGACCGCCCGCGCCCGCTCTCCGATGCCGCTCCCGTCCGTCTCCACGACATCCCGCTCGCCCCTCGCCCGCCCCGCGGTGCTCGCCGTGATCCTCGGGTTCCTCCTCGTCCAGTGCGCGACGGCGGGCGTTCCAGGAGGCTCGCTCGCCCTCCCACCCCCCGACCTGAGGGCGAGCGCGGTGTCCCTGCGGAGCGGGTCGGGCAGCACGATCGACGGGTGGTTCTCGCGCGGACGCGCGGGCGCGGGCGCGGTGCTGCTGCTGCACGGCATCGGCGCGAGCCGGCTCGACATGGTCGGGCGGGCGAGGTTCCTCGAGGCGGCGGGCTACTCCGTCCTCCTCATCGACTTCCGCGGCCACGGGGAGAGCGGCGACGCGCAGCCGACGTACGGCGCGCTGGAGAGCCGCGACGCCCGCGCCGCGCTCGCCTTCCTCCGGACCGTCCTCCCGGACGAGCGGATCGGCGTGATCGGCGTCTCGATGGGCGGCGCCGCGGCCCTGCTCGGCCCCGCGCCGCTCGCCGTCGACGCGCTCGTGCTCGAGTCGGTCTACCCGACCATCCGCGACGCGGTCCGCGACCGGCTCCGGGCGTGGCTCGGTCCGCTCGGCGGCGCGCTCGTGCCCGGGGCGATGGCGTGGCTGTTCCCGCGGAGCGGCGTGACGCCCGAGCAGCTCCGCCCCATCGACCGGATCGCGCAGGAGACCGCGCCGGTGTTCGTCCTCGCCGGGACGGCCGATCGGTACACGACCCTCGACGAGTCGCGCGCGCTGTTCGACGCGGCGCCGGAGCCGAAGGCGTTCTGGGCGGTGGAGGGCGCCGCCCATGTCGACCTCCACGCGTTCACGCCCGCGGAGTACGAGGCGCGCGTGGGCGCGTTCCTCGCCGACCACCTCCGCCGCGGCCGCGAGGGCCTCGCGCGCGACGAGGCGCGCGGGGCGCCCCGCTAGCGCTTCGCCCGCCGGCCGAGCCCGAAGAGCACGCGGAGGGGCCCGCTCGCGTCGACCACGGCGCACAGCGCGACCGTGACGACGAGCGAGACGCCCCACACCGCGGCGAACGAGGCCGGGAGCCGCGGGCCGCGCACGACGACGGCGACGGCGGCGGCGACGATCACGGGGTGGTGGAGGACGTAGAACGGGTAGACGAGCGCGCTCGTCCGGACGAGCGCGGGCGTCCGCGCGCCGGCGAGGTGGCGGCGCGCGCCGCCCCGGAGCGCGACGAGCCAGCACCACGCGGCGGCGGCGTAGCCGCCCCAGAGCAGCGTGCCCGCGAGCGAGCGGGGCGCCGGGAGCCGGTCGAGGACGTGCCCCGGCCACGCCCACACCCCGAGCGCCGCCGACGACGCGAGCGCGAGCGAGAGCGCGGTCCGCCACTGCCGATCCACGGCCTCCCGGAGCGCGGGCTCGCCCGCGAGCGCGAAGCCCGCGATGAAGGCGGGGAGGAGCAGCCCGCGACTGGACCAGTCGTAGGCGATGGGCGCGAACCCCGCGAGCACGAGCTCGAGGGCGAGCCTCACGGCGACCGCCGGCAGGACGATCCAGGCGAGCCCGGCGGGGCCGGTGCACGGCGCCGCGAGCCGCGCCATCGTTCGCCGCCCTTCCGGCGTCCGGAGCCACAGGAACAATGGCAGCGTCACGAGCGCGAACGCGAGGAGGAAGACGAGGAACCAGAGGTGGTGCCAGGAGAAGTTGCCCTGCGGGTAGATGCCCTCGAAGAAGTGCGGGTAGAACGCGAGGAACGAGCCGTCGAACTGTCCCCGGAGGCGCCGCTCCAGCCAGACCTGCGGCGGGACGAGGACGAGGATCCCGGCCACGAGCGGCAGCCCGAGCCGCAGGATCCGCTCGCGCACGTACGTGCGCGCCGTGCGCCGCTCCAGCGCGTACCAGGCGCTCTCGCCCGCGAGGAGCATGAAGAGCGGCATGATCCAGGGCGCGAGGAAGAACGCCAGCTCGCCGAGCCACTTGCTCTGGACCGGGCTCACCACGTGCCACGCGTCCCACGGGTTGAACGGCTCGGCCGCATGGAGCGTGAAGACGAGCAGGATACCGAGGATCCGCAGCCACTCGACGTCGGCGCGCCTCGCCGGCATGGGCGGCGCCGACGTCGTCGCGGCGCGCGCCTCCGGGACGGCAGCGGCGCGCGCCACGTGGTCAGTCTCCGTGGTCAGGCGGCGAGCGCGCGACGAGCACCGGGCAGGGCGCGTCCCGCACGATGCGCTCCGCGACGGAGCCGAGCAGCAGCCGGCCGAGGCCGTGCCGCGCGTTCGTTCCCGTGACGAGGAGGTCGAATCGACCGGATCGTGCGACGTGCACGATCACCTCCGCAGGAGCGCCGCTCTCCACGATGGCACGGACCGGCGCGCCGGTGCGCCGCTCCGCCTCGGCGCGCCACGCGTCCAGCTTGCGCCGCACCTCGTCCGCCTCCTGCTGCACCTGCTCCGGCTGGACCTGGACGCGCGCGCCGGGTGCCCGCGGCACGTCGTGCACGTGCACGAGCGTGAGCCGGGCGCCGACCTTGCGGGCCAGGTCGGCGGCGGTCTCCAGCGCGTCTCGCGCGCTCCGGGAGAAGTCCACCGCGCACAGGATCTCGACCCAGTTCATCATGGTCCCCGCCTCCGCCGGCGCGACGCCGGCGGCGGCGCCTCCCGGCTGCCGTCGCCGGCGGGGTGCCTGCACCTTCCTTGTACCGCCGGGACGCTGGAGGAACGACGGGGTCCGACGGGTGCTCCGGACGGAGGTCCCCGCAGGAGGGCCGCGCGCGCGGACGCGCCAGGTGCCGGACCTCCTCGGCCGGGCTGCGGCAGGGAGGCCGGCGGGCGCTCGCGAGCGCCAGGCATCCGGCGCGAACCTTGCGACCCCCACGACCGCTCGACCCGGCGCGCCGCGGGTGGTGACATCGCGGGTAGCGGGGCGGGCCGCGCCGGCGCGCCCGGCCGACGGGGGGGACGCCATGAGAGTCGACGAGATCATGTCACGTGCGGTGAGGACCGCGACCGCGGGCGAGAGCGCGGAACTCGCGTACGAGCGCATGCGGGCGGGCGGGATCCGGCACCTCGTGGTCGTGGAGGGCGGGAGGGTGGTGGGGATCGTGTCGGAGCGCGATCTCGGCGGCGCGCGCGGGGCGGCGATCCGGTCGGGGCGCACCGTCGGCGAGCTGATGACGGAGGGCGTCGCGACGGCCACGCCGGCCACCACGCTGCGGCAGGCGGCGAACCTGCTCCGCGGCCGCACGATCGGGTGCCTGCCGGTGCTCGACGAGACGCGTCTCGTCGGGATCGTGACGGTCACCGACCTGCTCGAGGTGGTCGGGGACGTCGCACGGAAGGCCTCGACGGACGCGCGGTGGAAGCCGGTCCGGCGGATGGGCCGGTGGCCGCGGGTGTCGGAGGATCGCCGGGCGCGGCGCTGATCCGCCGCCGGCTCACCGGACGACGAGCACGGCCGCGCCGAGCGCGAGGAGCCGGTCGAGATCGTCGGTCGCGGAGGCGGGAAGGACGGCGACGGCCGGCGCGAGGCGGGCGAGGGCGGCCGCCGTCGCGCCGGGCCGGCCGGCGGCGCGGACGATCGCGGGCGGGTGGTCCTCGCCGGCGAGCCGGCGCGCCACCGCGACGGCACGAGCCGCCGCCGGGCTGCCATCATCCACCACGGCGGCCCGCTCGCCGAGGCGCGCGCCGCGGGCGAGGAGCAGCACCGGCCCGCGCGCGGACGCTGCCGCCGCCCGCGCCGTCGCGCCGACCGACGCGCGGGGGCCGCGGGCGTGACCGGCCGCGCCGAGCACGAGGAGGTCCCCCTCGCCGGCCGCCGCGAGGACCTCCGCGGTGACGCGCCCGCGCACGATGCGGAACGACGCCCCGATGCCCGACCGCGCCGCGGCTCCGTCCACCGCCGCGCGCGCCTCCGCCGCGAGGGCGCGCAGCGCGGCCTCCATCGCGGCGAGGTCGAGCGGCTGCAGCGCGCCGCTGGCCGCGCGCACGAGCGCCGCGAACGGGAGCTCCGCGAGCCGGAGCAGCTCCTCGTCCTCGACGAACACCCCCGCGAGCGGAGCGCCGAGCCGGGCCGCGAGGCGCGCCGCCGCCGCGAGCGCGTCGAGGCTCGCCGGCGAGGCGTCGAGCGCCACGACGATGCGGCGCGGCGCGAACGCGCGGTCCTCAGCCATCGCCGCGCCCCCCGCCCTCCGCGACCGGCGCGACCGGCGCGATCATGAACCGGCGCGCCTGCTCCGAGAGCGCCTCCAGCCGCGCCGCGACGCGCCCGTTCACGGTCCCGGCCGGGAAGCGGCCCGCGTCGTCCGGTGCGCCCGCGGGCAGCCCGGTGAGGAGCTCCAGGCCCTCGTCGATCGTCTCGACGGGCCAGATCCGGAACGTCCCCTCCTGCAGCGCCGCGAGCACGTCCTCCCGCAGCACGAGGTGGGGGACGTTCGCCGCGGGCAAGAGCACGCCCTGCGTGCCGTCGAGGCCGCGGGCGCGGCAGACGTCGAAGAAGCCCTCGACCTTCTCGGTGACCGCGCCGACGGCCTGGACGCGTCCGAGCTGATCCACCGAGCCGGTCACCGCGAGGCCCTGCCGGACCGGCACGCCGGCGATGGCGGAGAGGAGCGCGTACAGCTCCGCCGACGACGCGCTGTCGCCCTCGACGCCGGAGTACGACTGCTCGAAGACGATGGACGCCGCGAGGGTGAGCGGGCGGTCGGCGCTGTAGCGGCCTCCGAGGAACCCCGCGAGGATGAGGACGCCCTTCGAGTGGATCGGGCCGCCGAGCGCGACCTCGCGCTCGATGTCCACCACCTCGCCGCGGCCGAGCCGGACGCGCGCGGTGATCCGGCTCGGGCGCCCGAACCAGCGCCCGCCGATCCCGACGACCGAGAGCCCGTTCACCTGCCCGACGCGCGCGCCCGACGTCTCGACGACGAGCGTCCCGCGGCGGATCTCCTCCTGCAGCTCGTCCCGGAGCCGGCCGGCACGCCGCTCCCTCGCGGCGAGCGCGGCGGTCACGTCGCGCGCGGCCACGACGCTCCGGCCCGCCGCGTCCGCCTCGTGGTCGGCCTCGACGACGACGTCCGAGACGGAGGCGACGTCCGCGGTGAGCCGGGTCGCGTCGCCCGCGAGGCGCGAGGCCTCCTGCAGCACCCGCTCCACCGCCTCCCGGGCGAGGGGCCGGAGCCGCGCGCGGCGCGCGATCGTCGCGACGAGGCGCGCGAAGTCGAGGTCGTTCGCGGCGGTGCGCGGGATCGCGTCCTCGAGGTCGGCGACGACCTTGAACAGCTCCGGGAACTCGGGATCGAGCACGGAGAGCAGGTGGTGCAGGAACCGGTCGCCGACGAGCACGACCTGCACCTCGAGGGGGATCGGCTGGGGCTCGAGGGACGACGTCCCGCCGATGCCGAGGAGCCGCTCGGGCGGCTCGATCCGGAGCTCGCGCGAGCGGAGGGCGCGCTTCAGCTCGTCCCAGGCGAACGGCTGGGCGAGCACCTTGCGCGCGTCGAGGACGAGCCACCCGCCGCGCGCGCGGTGGAGCGCGCCGGGGCGGATGAGCGTGAAGTCCGTGACGAGCGCGCCGAAGTGGGCGTGGTGCTCGATGCGGCCGGCGAGGTTCGCGAGGGTCGGCAGATCCTCCTGGACCACCGGCGCTCCGGTATGGCCGGAGTGGTCGATCATCACGTTCACGCCGTAGCGCTGGAGCGCCGGCGTGTCCGCGAGGAGCTTCCGCAGCTGCGCGGGGAGATCGCTGTCGCCGTCGGCGCCCGCGAGGAACTCGTGGACGTTCTCGAGCACGTCCAGCTGGACGGCGTCGAGGTGCGCGAGGACCGCCGGCAGGTCGGCGTAGCGCCGCTGCAGCTCGTCGAGGAGGTGGCCGGCCGCGTGGAGCGCGACCTCGCGGTTCGCCTCCTTCACCTTCTCCCGGTGGCGGCGCTCCAGGTCCGGCATCGACCGGAGCGTCCGCTGGAGGTCCGCCTGCAGCTGGGTGATGTCGCGCTTGACGCGCTCCTGGACCTCCTCCGGCAGCTCGTGGAACGCGTCCGGCTCGATCACCTCGCCGTCCTTCACCGGGGCGAACCCGAAGCCGATCGGCGTGCGCAGGAGCGCGATCCCCCGCGCGTTCGCCCGCTGCCGGACCTCGTCCACCGCGCGCTCGCGCGCCTCCTCCAGCTCGTGATCGAGGAGCTGCAGGCGGGCCCGGTGATCGGCGCTCTCGAAGGCCGCCGGGATCGCGACGCGGAGCTCCGCCACGAGCCGGTCCATGTCGGCGCGGAGCGCCAGCGCGCGGCCCGGGGGCAGCTCGACGGCGCGCGGGCGCCGGGGTTCCGCGAAGTCGTTCAGGTAGCAGCAGTCGGACGGCGTCTCGGCTTCGGCCGCGGCGCGCTCCAGCATCCGGAGGACGAGGGCGTGCCTCCCCGAGCCGGGCGGGCCCATCACGTACGCCCCCCAGCCAGGCCCCGGCATCGCGATGGCGAACCGCAGGGCCGCGACCGCGCGGTCCTGGCCGAGCGGGCCTTCGAGGTCCGGGAGGTCGTCGGTGGTCTCGAAGGCGGCGTCGGGCGAGAGGCCCGGGCGGCGGAGCATCCCCGGCGAGAGCGGCGCGACGGCCATCGGACACCTCCCGCGCGGGCGGCGACCACCGGCGCCCCACCGCGCGAGACCAGGGTACGCCCGACAGAGGAGACCGGACCGGACCGCTCGGGACCGCGCCCGGCCGCGCTCCCCCGGCTGGCGCGGCGCTCGCCGCGCCGCTAGTCTCCGCCCCGGAGGACCCCATTGCCCTACGACGCCGATCAGGCTCCGGAGCCGACCGCGTGGCTCGCCGAGGACGAGCGCGACCGCCTGGAGGCGGTCGAGGCGCACCACCGCGGGCTCGCCTCGCACGCCCGGACGCCTCGGCCGCGGCTCCACGCGGCGCTCCACCTGGTGGTCGAGAACCAGCTCGCGGCGGGTGACCCGCCCGAGGTGCGGCGCGCGCTCGAGCGGCTGCTCGCCGGAGGCCTGCCGCGGCACGAGGCGATCCACGCCATCGGCCTCGTCGTCGCGGACGCGACGAGCGCGGCGATGGACGGCCGCGCCTTCGATCCGCGCGTGTACGGCCGCGAGCTGGACGCGCTCACCGTCGAGCGCTGGCGGGCGCTCTCGCGCCCGGAGTAGCCGAAGACCTAGGGATTCGCGGGCAGGAGGCCGCGCAGCAGCGCCGCCCGATCCAGCGCGCCCACGAGCCGCCCCTCGGCGTCGACGACCGCAAGGAGCTTGTGGGCGCCGGGCAGCACGAGCGCGATCGCCTCGTGCAGTGGCAGGTCCGGCGCCGCGGTCGCCACCGGCCCGAGCACGTCGGCCGCGGTCCGCGCGACCGCGCGCCGCTCGGCGCGCTCCCGCTCGAGGTGGCCGAACGGCAACCCGTGGAGCGAGGCGGAGAAGACGCCGCGCCGGACCGGCGGCGCGAGCCGCTCGAGGAGCGCCGCGTCGGACACCGCGCCGAGCACGCGCCGGTCCGCGTCGACGACGAGGGCGTGATCGAGGCCGGAGGCGGCGACCAGCGGCAGCACGTCCTCGAGCGGCGTCTCGGGCCGGACCGCCGGCGGGTCCGGGCGCATGACGTCCCCGAGCGGCGCGCCGGCGTCGAGTCCGCCGCCGCCCACGGCGTCGTTCGCCTCCCATCCGCCGCCCGCGACGGCGCGGAGCACGTCGACGCGCGAGAGCACGCCCGCGAGCCGCCCCGCCGCGTCCACCACCGGCAGGCGCTTCAGGCGGCGCCGCGCCATCAGCTCGGCCGCCTCGCGGAGCGGCATCGCGACGCCCACCGTCACGGGCTCCGGCGTCATCACGTCCCGCGCGACCCGGCCGGACCGCGCGATGCGCTCGACGAGGTGCTCGGCGTCGCCGGGGCCGAGGGCGGCCTCGCCGGGCTCCACCGCCGCGCCGGTGCCGCGCGCGACGACGTCGCTCTGCGTGACGATGCCGACGACGAAGCCGCGCATGACGACCGGGAGCGCCCGCCGCCGCGCGGCCGCCATCCGCACCACGACCTCGACGAGCGGCGTCGCGGGCTCGACCGAGATCGCGGGCCGGGTCATGACGTCGCCGGCGGCGAGGTCGGCGAGGATCGCTCGCCGCGGGGCGAGGGGGTCCTTCCCGGGCATGAGCCGCATGTTGCCCGGCCGGGGCGGGCGAGGTAAAGGGCACGGGTGGACAAGCTCCTCCTCGTCTGCGTCGGAGGCGCGCTCGGCAGCGGGGCGCGGTACCTCGTCGGCACCTGGTCGCTCGCGGCGTTCGGGCCCGGGTTCCCGCGCGGCACCCTCGCCATCAACGTCATCGGCTCGTTCCTGCTCGCCGTGATCATGACCGCGTCGATCACGACGGAGTCGGTCTCCCCGCACCTCCGGCTGTTCCTCGCGACCGGCGTGATGGGCGGCTTCACCACGTACTCGTCCTTCAACTGGGAGACGATCACGCTCGCGCAGGAGGGCCGGTTCCTGGCCGCGGGTCTCTACCTCGCCGCGACGCTCCTCGGCTGCCTCGCCGGCGGCCTCGCCGGCACGATCCTCGTCCACCGGGTCGTCGGCTGACGCCCTCGCCGCGGCGCGCTATCTCTCTCGCCCGTGTCCGACCTCGCCATCCGCTGCCGCGGTCTCGTGAAGCGCTACCCGCCGGACGTCGTCGCGGTGGACGGGCTCGACCTGGAGGTGCGCCGCGGCGAGTGCTTCGGGCTGCTCGGGCCGAACGGCGCGGGCAAGACGACGACCGTCGAGATCCTGGAGGGCCTGCTGCCGCCCACCGCCGGGGACGTCGAGATCCTCGGCGCGCGCTGGGAGCGCGACGCGGCGCACCTCCGCGCGCGGGTCGGGATCACGCTCCAGGAGACGCACCTGCCCGAGCGGCTCACCGTCGAGGAGGTGGTTCGCCTCTTCCGGTCGTTCTACCCGCGGGGCCGGAGCGAGGACGAGGTGATCGGCCTCGTGTCGCTGGAGGAGAAGCGCCGCGCCCGCTACGACCGGCTCTCCGGGGGCCAGAAGCAGCGGCTCGCGGTGGCGTGCGCGCTGGTCGGCGAGCCGGAGCTGCTGTTCCTCGACGAGCCCACGACGGGCCTGGACCCGCAGTCGCGCCGGCAGCTCTGGGATGTCGTGTCGGACGTGAAGCGGCAGGGGCGGTCGGTGCTCCTCACCACGCACTACATGGACGAGGCCGAGCGGCTCTGCGACCGCGTGGCCATCGTCGACCGCGGGAAGGTCATCGCGCTCGGCACGCCGCGCGAGCTGATCCAGCGGGTGGTGGGCCACGAGGTGGTCGAGTTCGAGGCCCCCGCGGACGGCGTCTCCGAGCCGGAGCTGCGCGCGCTCCCCGGCGTCCAGGCGGTCCGGCGCGGCGCCGCGGGCTGGGCGCTCACCGTCGACCGGCTCCACCTCGCGCTCCCGGCGCTCCTCGACCGGCTCGACGGGCGCGGCGTCGCGCTCTCGGCGCTGTCCACCCACCGCGCGACGCTCGAGGACGTGTTCGTCGCCCTGACGGGCCGGAGGCTCCGTGACTGACCTCGCCGCTCCGGTGGCGCGCCGCCGCGCGCCGCGCCTCCTCGACCGGTCCCCGCTCGCCCAGCTGGTGCTCGTCCGGATCCGTGCGTTCTTCCGGGAGCCGTCGACCGTGTTCTGGAGCTTCGGGTTCCCGATCCTCCTCACGATCGCGCTCGGGATCGCGTTCCGGTCGCGGCCGCCCGAGCCCGTGCGCGCCGCGGTGATCGAGGGCCCCGGCGCCGAGGCCGTGCGCGCGGCGCTCGCCGCCGACCCGGGCGTCGCCGCCGAGATCCTCCCCGAGCCGGCGGCCCGCACGGCGCTCCGCACCGGGCGCGCCGCGCTGGTGGTCGTCCCGGGCGACCCGCCGACCTACCGGACCGACCCGACGCGGCCCGAGAGCCGCCTCGCGCGCGCCTCCGTCGACGACCTGCTCCAGCGGGCCGCGGGCCGCGCCGACGTCTTCCGCCCCGCCGACGCGCGCGTCACCGAGCCCGGCGCGCGCTACGTCGACTTCCTCGTCCCGGGGCTCCTCGGGATGAACGTCATGTCCGCGGGGATGTGGGGCATCGGCTGGGTCATCGTCGAGGACCGGCAGAAGAAGCTCCTGAAGCGCATGGTCGCGACGCCGATGCGACGGAGCGAGTGGCTGCTCGCGTTCGTGATCGTCCGGCTCTTCTTCCTCGTGGTCGAGGTGCCGGTGCTGGTCGGCTTCGCGATGCTCGCGTTCGACGTGCCGATGCGCGGCTCGTGGCTCGCGCTGGGCGGCGTCGCCGTTCTCGGGGCGCTGGCGTTCTCCGGCCTCGGGCTCCTCGTCGCGAGCCGCGCGCGGAACACGCAGACGGTCGGGGGCCTCATCAACCTCGTGATGATGCCGATGTTCATCCTCTCCGGCGTGTTCTTCTCGTCGGACAACTTCCCGCGCGCGATGCAGCCCGCGATCCGGGCGCTCCCGCTCACCGCGCTCAACGACGCGCTGCGCGCCGTGATGAACGAGGGCGCCGGGCTCGCCGGCGTCTGGGCGCAGGCCGCGCTCCTCGCCGCCGTGGCTGCGCTCGCGTTCGGCCTCGCGCTCCGCTTCTTCCGCTGGTCGTAGCCGGCGGGCGAGGGCGCCCCGGACCGCGGGCGCGTCGACCTGGGCTACGGCTGGTGGAGGCCGAGCCGCGCCGCGTCCTCGGGCGTGTTGACGTTCTCGAACGCTCGGCCCGCCGGGTCCACGGTCCGCCACTCCGCCTCCTCGATCACGCGGGCGCCCACCGCGGCGGCGACGGCGCGGAGCGACGGGTCGCCCGCGCGGAGCAGGCCGTCGAGCACCGGCAGGCACGCCCGAGACCAGCAGGCGTGGAGCGGCTCGAGGCGTCCGCCGAACCGCACCAGCACCGCCGCCGCGCCGCCGCGCCGCTCCGCGAGCCACCGGATCGGCCGCTCGTCCAGGAAGGGCAGGTCGCACGCCGCGGCGAAGACCCAGTCCGTGCTCGCGGCGGAGAGCGCCGCGTGCACGCCGCCCGGGGCGCCCTTGCCCGGTACGACGTCGGGAACGATCCGCGCGCCGAGCGCGGCGTACGGCGCGGGGTCGTTCGCGACCACGAGCACGTCGTCGAAGAGCCGGCGGAAGAGCCGCAGCGCGCGGGCGGCGATGGGCTCGCCGTCCAGGACGAGCAGCCCCTTGGGGACGCCGCCCATCCGCGTCGCGCGTCCGCCGGCGACGAGCACGCCCGTGCAGCCAGGGATGAGAGCGGGTCCCATGGGCGGGGAGTGTAGCGCGGCGGGGGCGGTCGGCACTGGAGTGGAGCCGTCGTTCCGGGGTACAACGGGCGGCCCATGACCCCGGAGCAGCGGCTCGAGGCCTTCCGGAAGTTCGTCGAGAAGAGCCCGGACGATCCCTTCGCGCGGTACTCGCTCGCCATGGCCCTCCGCTCGGCGGGCCGGGTGGACGACGCCGTCGCGGAGTTCCGGGAGATCGCGCGCCGCAAGCCGGACTACGTGCCGACCTATCTGATGCTCGGGCAGGCGCTCGAGTCGGCCGGGAAGGACGCCGAGGCGGCGCAGGCCTACGAGGACGGGATCGCCCAGGCGGCCCGCAAGCAGGACGGACACGCGCAGAGCGAGCTCGGGAGCGCGCTCGAGGCGGTCCGCGCCAGAGGAGCAGGAGCACGATGACCGAGAACCAGGACTCCCCGCTGTCGCTCGGCGGGCTCATGAAGGGCAAGCGCGCCATCATCACCGGCGTCGCCAACGAGCGGTCGATCGCGTGGGCGATCGCCCAGGCGTTCCACCGCGAGGGGGCCGAGCTCGTCTTCACGTACCCGGGCGAGGCGATGGGCGCGCGCGTCCGGCCGCTCGCCGAGGGCCTGGGCGCGAAGGCGATCCTCGACTGCGACGTCTCGAAGGACGCCGACATCGAGCGGACCGTCGCGGACGTGAAGAAGGTGTGGGACCGCGTCGACGTCGTCGTCCACGCGATCGGGTACGCACCCCGCAGCGCGCTCGACGGGCGCTTCACCGACGCGACCACCCGCGAGATCTGGCAGATCACGATGGACGTGTCGGCGTACTCGCTCATCGCGCTGGCGCGCGCGTTCAAGCCGATGATGCCGCCGGGCTCGTCGATCGTGTCGCTGACGTACTACGGCGCCGAGAAGGTGGTCTCGAACTACAACGTGATGGGCGTCGCGAAGGCGGCGCTCGAGGCGTCCACCCGATACCTCGCGGAGGACCTCGGCAAGGACGGCATCCGGGTGAACGCGATCAGCGCGGGCCCGATCAAGACGCTCGCCGCGGCCGGCATCAAGGGGATGCGCGCGATGCTCTCCGAGAACGCGGAGCGGACGCCGCTGCGCCGCAACGTGGATCAGGAGGACTGCGCCCGCGCCGCCCTCTACCTGTGCTCCGACCTCGCCGCGAACGTCACCGGCGAGATCCTGCACGTCGACGCCGGGCAGAACATCGTCGGCGTGGTGTCGATGGGCTGACGCAGGGCCGCTCCGCCGGTTGCACCTGCCGCCGCGTCCGGTGTCACGGACGCGGCGGTTCTCTTCCCGGCGCGCCCTTCGGCTCCGCGCGACCTAGACGAACCTTCCCCGCCGCGGGTTCTGCCCGACGAACGGGTTCGACGCCCGCTCCTCGCCGATCGTGCCGCCCGGGCCGTGGCCGGGCAGGAACCGCACCTCGTCCGGGAGCGCGAACAGCTTCGTCTGTATCGACTGGAACAGCGCGTCGAAGTCGCCGCCGGGGAGGTCCGTCCGGCCCACCGAGCCGGCGAAGAGCGTGTCGCCGGTGAAGACGATCTTCTCCTCCGGGAAGAGGAGGCAGGCCGAGCCCAGGCTGTGGCCGGGCGTGTGGAGGACCTTCGCCTCGCACGCGCCGAGGCGGAAGGTCTCGCCGTCCACGGGCGACGCGTCGACGACCGGCACCTCGACCGGATCGAACCCGAACATCTCGGCCTGGCGGGGCAGCGCCTCGAGCCAGGGGAGATCGGCGGCATGCAGCGCGAGCGGCGCGCCGGTCTTGCGCCTCGTCTCGGCGGCGCCCGCGACGTGGTCGATGTGTCCGTGGGTGCAGAAGATCCGGACGACCCGGTAGCCGCCCGGGTCGGCGAGCGCGAGGACGCGCGCGACGTCGCCGCCGGGGTCGACGACGACGGCCTCGCCGGTGCGGTCGCAGGCGGCGAGCCAGGCGTTCGCCGCGAACGGGCCGACCACCGCGTGGCGCACGACGAGCATCCCGCCTCCTCGAAAAGAAGAGGGGCCGAAGGGTGACCCCCTCCGGCCCGGTCAACCGCTCCGCCCAGCGGCAGTGGCTAGTACGAGAACGACGACCCGCACCCGCAGGTGGTCCGCGCGTTCGGGTTGTTGAACTTGAACCCGGCGCCCTGGAGGCCGACCACGTAGTCGATGGTCACGCCCTGCAGGTACATCGAGCTCATCGGGTCGACGAAGAGCTTGAGGCCGTCCTGCTCCATCGAGAGGTCCCCGTCCTTCGGGTCCTTCTCGAAGTCCATCGAGTACTGGAACCCGGCGCAGCCGCCGCCCATGACGCCGACGCGAATGCCGTAGCCCTGGAGGCCCTCGCGTTCGATGGCGTCCTTCACCATCTCGATCGCCTTGGCGGTGAGGGAGACGGGGTTCGACATCCCGAGGTCCACAGGGGCGGCGGTCGAGGGGGCAACCGTGGTCGTCGCATCCATTTGTTCGAAATCTCCGTGCGGGCGCGCGAGATCGCACCCGATTTGATGTGGCGCAAGGAGTCTAACAGCCGGGCTGCGGCCGTTCAACGCGACCTGGCCTGCAGCTCACCCGACCCGGCCGGCGAGGTGCCGGCCGCCATCGACCGGCAGGATCGCGCCGGTCACGAATGGGGCCTCCGCGAGGTACCGGACCGCGTCCGCCACGTCCTGCGGCGTCCCCGCCCGGCCGAGCGGGATGCGCCGGGCGAGTTCGCGCCGGCGGCCGGCGGGATACGACTCCGGCCACAGCACGGTCCCGGGCGCGACCGCGTTCACCCGGACCTGCGGCGCGAGCTCGAGCGCGAGGCACTCGGTCAGCCGGACGAGCGCCGCCTTGGACGCCGAGTAGGCGGCGTAGCCCTTCCACGGCACGAGGCCACCCCCCACGTCGGCGACGTTCACGACGGAGCCGCGGGACCGCGCAAGGAGGGGGGCGAGCGCGCGGACGAGGAGCAGCGGCCCGCGGGCGTTCAGGTCCATCTGCTCGTCGAAGACGGCGGCGTCCGTGTCCGCGAGCGGCACGGGCTCGAAGCCGGCGGCGCTGTTCACGAGGAGATCCAGCCGGCGGAACCGCGCGCGGAAGTCGGCGGCGAGGCGCGCCGGGCCGTCCGCGGACGCGAGGTCCGCCTGGAGCGCGGCGGCGAACCCGCGGGGCCGGTGCGAGCGGTGGTGCGCCGCCACGGTCCAGCCGTGGCGCGCGAGGTCGCGCGCGATCGCCTCGCCGACGCGGACGCCGGCGCCGGTCACGAGCGCCACCCGGATCGGCGCGCGGGCCACCGTCACCGCTCCCGCCGCGGATCCCAGGCGGTCTCCGCCCGGCCCGCCCGGAAGTTCGCGATCCGCGCCGCGACGAAGAGGAGGTCCGAGAGCCGGTTCAGGTACGCGAGCGTGACGGGCGCCACCTCGACCTCGGCGGCGAGCGCCACGACGCGCCGCTCCGCGCGCCGGCAGACGCACCGCGCGAGGTGGAGCGCGGCGGCGGTGCGCGTGCCGCCCGGCAGCACGAACTCCCGCAGGGCCGGCAGCTCCGTCTCCCACGCGTCGATGGCGGACTCGAGCCGCTCGATCCACCGCGGCTCGACGGGCGGGATCGCGGAGCGCGCCTTGGCGCCGTGCGGCGTCGCGAGCTCGGCGCCGACGCAGAACAGCTCGTCCTGGATCCGGGCGAGGTGCCGCTCCAGCTCGGGATCCTCCACCTGCGCCCGCACGACGCCGAGGGCGGCGTTCAGCTCGTCGACCTCGCCGTAGGCGTCGACGCGGTGATCGCTCTTCCTCACGCGCGGCCCCCCGAACAGGCCCGTTTCGCCCGCGTCGCCCGTCTTCGTGTAGATCTTCACCCGGCCGTGCCTATCAGAGGGAGCGGGGGCCGGCAACGCCCGCGCGAGCAGCGCGCGGGCCCCCCGCGCCGGGAGCCGGATGACGGATCTGTTCGAGGGAGAGGCGCTCGAGGCGGTGGGCCGCGCGGCGGCGGAGCGGGCGTGGGCCGAGGGTCTCACGGTCCGGCGGCCGGACGGGACCGTGGTGCCGATCCCCCTCGTCGCGGAGCCGGAGATCCTGTCGCGCGAGGCGCTCGCGGACGCCGCCGCGGAGGCGGAGCGGATCCTGTCGGGCGCGGTGAAGCTCGCCCGCGCCCTGCTCGTCTCGGGCGACGCCCGCGACCGCGCCGCGCTCGAGGAGCCCTTCTCCGGCCTCGAGGCGGAGGCGATGGCGCGGCTCTTCGACGAGGCGCCGCTCCCGGTGACGATGGCCCGCGTCGACTTCCTCGTGCCGGAGGGCGGTGGCCCGCCCCGCGCCCTCGAGCTGAACGCCACCATCCCCGCGATGTCGGGCTACGCAGACCTCGCCGCGTTCTCCTGGATCCGCGCCGCGGCGCGGGCGCGGGGGAAGACGCCGCGCGAGGAGAACGCGCTCGTCGCCGCGTGCGGGAGCCACATGGAGCGGCTGCGGGAGGCGCTCGTCGGGACCTATCGCGCGCGCGGCGGCACCCGCGCCCGCCCGTCCATCGCGGTCGTCGCGCGGCCCGGCGACGCCCAGATCGGCGAGCTCCGCCGGCTCGCGGCGCACCTCCGGCAGATGGGCCACCGGGCGGAGAACCTCGTCCCGCAGGACTGCGTGCCGGAGGACTGGGACGTCCTCTACCGCCACGTGTGGGCGAGCCGGGTGGATCCCGCGGCGCCGTTCGCCCGCGCGCTCCGCGCGCCCGGGAGGTACGTCGTCGCGAACCCCGTGAACGGGCTCCTCGAGGCGAAGGCGCTCTTCGCGCGGCTCTCCGAGTGCGCCGAGGACGCGGCCCTCGCGGCGCGCGCCGGCCTCGACGAGGCGGAGCGGGCCGCCGCGGGGCGCCTCCCGGTCACGCGCCGCCTCGAGCCAGCGATGGCGGCGCGCGTCGTCGCGGAGCGGGAGCGCTGGGTCCTGAAGCGGAGCTGGGACTACGGCGGGAAGAGCGTCCACCTCGGCGCGGAGCTCGCGCCGGACGCCTGGGCGCGCGTCGTCGAGGAGGCGCTCGCGGACCGGCGCGGCGGCGGGTTCGTGGCGCAGGAGCGGATCTTCGCGTCGCGCCGCCCGGCCACCCGCGTGACGCCGGAGGGCACGACGCGCGCGGTCCTCCATCGTGACCTCTCCACCTACTGCGGCCTCGGGCCGTCGCGGCCGTCCGGCTCGGTCGTCCGCGCCGCGGCGTCACCCATCGTCAACATCCTCGGCGGTGGCGGGCTCGCGCCGGTGATCCCCGAGGACATCCACGAGGCGCTCCGGTGAACTACCGCCAGGCGCGGATCGAGCGCGCGCTGCTCGCGCGGGTGGAGCGCGGCGAGGACCTTCTCTGGGCCCTCGGGGAGCTCGCGCGGTGGGAGAAGCTCGACGCCGCGCTCGTGCGCGGGAGCGGCACCCTGGCCGCGGCCGACCTGGCGGCGGCCGGCGGCGCGGTGGAGCGGCTCGAGGGACCGCTCGCGCTCGCCACGCTCGCCGGGACGCTCGCGCTCCGCGACGGGCGCCTGGAGATCGCGCTGCATGCGGTCGTGGTCGGGGCGGACGGGAGGGAGGCGCGCGCCGGGCGCCTCCTCGCCGCGATTGCGGACGGGGTCGACCTCGTGGTGGACGTGCTCGACGACGCCGGGCTGGAGTGGCGGGTGGACCCGGAGAGCGGCGGGGTCGCGCGGCGGCGGTGAGCGGCGCGGGGGGGATGGGGGGAGGGGCGTGTCGGCCGAGGCGAGTCGGCGGGCGTCGTCGTCGTGGCCCGCGGGGCGTCGGCAAGCGTCTTCGTCGTGGCCCGCGGGGTCTCGGCAAGCGTCTTCGTCGTGGCCCGCGGGGTCTCGGCAAGCGTCTTCGTCGAGATGATGCGTGACCGATGGGTGAGCGGGGAAGGGCTCGAGAAGAGGGGGACGGCCGGGGCGGGGCCGCGTGGACGGGGCGTCGCGGTGGGGATCGGCTCCGAAGAAGCCTGTGTCGTGGCGCTAGATCCGTCGAGAGGGCCCGCGGGGCGCGCGGGGGGACGTTCCGTGGGACCGGGCTTCGATGTTCGAACGATGCGACGAGGGCTCGTGCGTCGCCGAGCCGTGGGCGGGCGGGCAGCAGTTCGCCAGGCGAACTCACTATAAGTGAATCATCTGCAAGGCCGCCGGCACAGCGCGGATGAATCTCGGCCGCACCCAAGTGGAACGCCATGGCACGCTTGACGCGGGGGCGGCGAAAAGCGGCGCTCGCGCTCGGGCTCACGCGAGAACGGCGCTGGGGAGCGTCGGCTCGGCGGCGAGCAGCGCTTGAAGTTGCCGAGGGGTCCGCGCGGCGCCCCTCCGCGTTCGCGCCTCAGCGACCGTTCCCGTGCGTTTCAGGAGGCCTCGAAAACGCGTGCGAGAGTGGCGTCATGAACACCGCACGCGCCCTCTCCGCGAACCTCGCCTCCCTCCTCCGCCGCGAGCATTCCGCCCTCGGCGCGTTCCTCGTGGCGCTCGCCGACTTCGATCGGCGCCGGGCGTGGATGACGCTCGGGCACGCCTCGCTCTTCGCGTACCTCCACCGCGAGCTGCGGCTCTCCAAGGCGGCGGCCCAGTACCGCAAGGTCGCGGCGGAGCTAATTGAAGAGGTGCCCGCGGTGGGCGAGGCGCTCGGCGAGGGTCGGCTCTGCCTGACCTCCATCGTCGAGGCCGCGAGGGTGGTCACCGCCCAGAACTGGGAGACCGTGCTGCCCCGGTTCTTCGGGCTCTCCCGGCGAGAGGCGATGGAGGTCGTCGCGGAGCTCCAGCCGCATCCCGCTCCGCCGACCCGGACCATCGTCTCTCCGATGCGGACCGCGCCCTCCAAGGTCGCCGCCGGCCCCGCCTCCGCGCTCCCGACCCTTCCGCTCGAGGTCGGGGCCGCCGGGCCGGCGGAGGAGAACTGCACGCCCGGTTCGTCAGGCGAACTCACTATGCGTGAAGGCAGGCGTCCCGCCGCGCCCGCCGCCGCCCCGCGGCCCGCCGAGGTCGTCCCCCTCACCGCGGACCTGCGCCGGTTCCACCTCACCGTCTCCGATCGCTTCCTCCGCAAGCTCCAGGCGGCGAAGGATGCGCTCTCCCACGCGCGTCCGGGGGCGACGGAGGAGGAGCTCCTCGAGGCCGGCCTCGACCTCCTCCTCGAGAAGGCCGCGAAGCGGAAGGGCCTCGTCGCGAAGCCGCGGAAGACTCCGAGGCCGGCGAAGTCCGACCACATCCCGGCGCACGTGAAGCGGGCGGTGATGGAACGGGACGGCGGCCGCTGCCAGTTTCGGCTCCCCTCCGGCGAGATCTGCGGCTCCACGCACCAGCTGGAGTTCGATCACATCGAGCCGGTCGCGCTCGGCGGCGCGTCGACCGTCGACAACGTCCGGATCGCCTGCAGGCGGCACAACATCATCTCGGCGCGGAGGGTCTTCGGAGACGACTGGATGGATCGGTACGCTCCGGGCAAGGCCTCGCTCCCGGCCGAGACCGGCTGAAGTAGTTGCTGAACGCGAGAGCGCGCCTCACGGCCCCGGCGCCCGCGCTCCGCCCGCCCGCACGTCCGCGGGCTCCAGCCGGAAGTCCCGGATCGACGGCACCGCCTCGAGCACGGCGACCTCGCGCGCCGAGTGATCGGTGTCGAGGTGCACGCACCGCGCGCCGGGCCAGGCCCGCGCGTACGCGTTCACGTGCGCCGGCTCGTTGTCGAACGCCGCGACCACCGGCCCGAGCGCGTCGACCGCCTCGCGCGCGAGCGCCTTCCAGGCGTCGTCGGTCATCGCGTCGTCCGGCTTCATGAGGAGGTGGACGCGCGCCCCGTCCGGCGGCGGGAAGCCGAAGCGCCGGAGCACCTCGGTCGTCCCCGGCTCCATCGGGGCCGGCCGCCCCGTCACGTACGCGATCGGCGCGCCGCGCGCGGCGACGGCGCGGGCGTACTCGGGCGCGCCGGGGAGGGGCACGTCGAGGCGGCAGTAGGCGCTCGTGAAGAACCGCGCGAGCCAGAAGAGCCGGGCCGGGCCGCGGTGGGCGGCGACCTCCGCCGGCGAGAGGCCCGCGTTCGCGAGGGCGCGGTCGAGGCTCCAGCCCTCCCAGTGCTCGGGGCGGGCGGCGAGGAGGGCGGGCACGCCGGCGGCGCGGCCGTAGTCCTGGAGGATCCGGGCCTGGCGCGGCCGATTGTCGAGGAGCGTCGAGTCGAGGTCGAACACCACGACCCCGCGCGGCGCGGCCGCGGCGGCGCGCGCGAGCACGTCGACCAGGATCGCCGCCTGCTCCTCCCATCGGGCGCGCCCCTCCACGGGGCGAACCTAGCCGCGCCGTCCGCCGCCGCGAAACGCTCCGGATGTGTGTGGCGGGCGCGCACCGCGTCGACGGGGAGGGGTTGGGCAAGCGGCGTCCTCGTCGGGTACAGTCGCGCCGTGCCCGGACACCGCGCCCGGATCCTCGTCGTCGACGATTCCCGAACGCAGCTCGAGTGGCTCGTGAAGGTCCTCGACCGCGAGGGCTACCTCGTGGCCACCGCCGCCGACGGCAAGGAGGCGATCCGGAAGGTCCGGGGCGAGCCGCCGGATCTCGTCCTGCTCGACATGGTCCTCCCGGACATGGACGGCCTCGAGGTCCTCCGGATCGTGAAGGCGCGCCCCGAGGACCGGTTCATCCCGGTCATCATCCTGTCGGTGAAGGCCGATCTCGACTCGAAGGTGACCGGCCTCCGGATTGGCGCGGACGACTTCCTGGCGAAGCCGTTCGCCGAGGCGGAGATCCTGGCGCGCTGCGCGGCGATGCTGCGCATCAAGAGCCTGCAGGATCAGCTCCGGGAGACGCAGCGCAAGCTCGCCGAGCAGGCGATCACGGACGAGCTCACCGGCCTCAAGAACCGGCGCGCGTTCGACGAGCGGCTCCAGGAGGAGTTCCGCCGCGCCCAGCGCTACTCCGACCCGGTGTCGCTCATCATGATCGACCTCGATCACTTCAAGCAGGTGAACGACCGGTTCGGTCACCCCTTCGGCGACGTCGTGCTCCGGGGCGCCGCCGAGCAGCTTTGCGCCTCGACGCGGGATCCGGACATCTGCGCCCGCTACGGCGGCGAGGAGTTCGCGGTCATCCTCCCGAAGACGCACCTCCAGGGCGCGCTCTCCGTCGCGGAGCGGATCTGGAAGGAGCTGGGCGGGCGCCGGTATCCGGTGCCGCCCGGAACCCCGGCGACGGGCCTCGGGGCCGACGGTGCGCTGCACGTCACGGCGTCGATGGGCCTCGCGTTCTACCCGTCGAAGGACATCGGCTCGCCGGAGCTGCTCCTCCGCTACGCGGACGAGGCGCTCTACCAGGCGAAGCGTTCGGGCCGGAACACGATCTGCCTCTACCAGGCGCAGTCGTACCGCTACGACGCCGGCGGTCGCTGAACGCTGATCGGCGAGAACCGCTGATCCAGGTCATGGGTCGGGCCGACCCTGATCCCGTTCACTGATGGGTATGGTATGACCCCGGGCAGTGCCTCACCCGGACGGTGCTCCGGGCAACTGCCCGACAACAGGGCGCGGTCGGTCCGGTGACAATGGACCACACCATGCAGGCCCTGGTCGGGACGCCATGGAGTCAGCGGTTCACCAGAGGGGAGTGGGCCTGCGCCCGGACTCGGCCCCCGAGTCCACGCTCCTCATCGTCGACGACGACGAGCACGTCCGCCGCGCGCTGCGGCGGGTGCTCCGTCGCGCGCGGTGCCGCGTGCTCGACGTCCCGGACGCGCCGGGAGCGCTGCGGATCCTCGAGGCGGAGCCGGTGCAGGTGGTGGTCTCCGACTACCGCATGCCGGGCATGTCCGGGGTGGAGCTGCTCCGCGAGGTGAAGGAGCGCTGGCCGCGCGTGCAGCGCGTCCTCCTCACGGGCCAGGCCGACTCGACGGCGATCGAGGAGGCGGTGAACCAGTCCGAGATCTACCGGTTCATCTGGAAGCCGTGGGACGACGGGCACCTCCTCATCACCATCCAGAGCGCGGTCGACCAGTACTGGATCGTCGAGGAGAACGCGCGCCTGCAGAAGCTCGTCGCGCAGCGCAACGCGGAGCTCGAGCGCCTGAACCGCGACCTCGACGGCCAGCTCGCCGCGCGCTCGCAGGCCCTCGTGCGCGCCGCCCAGGAGTGGCGCGCCTGCTTCGACGCGATCGGCGATCCGCTCGCGATCATGCGCGACGGCGGCTGCGAGGTCGTCCGGGCGAACGCGGCGTTCGCGCGCGCCGCGGGCGTGCAGATCAACCTCCTGAACGGCCTGCGGTGCGCCGAGCACGGCTTCGGCGCGCTCCCGTGCCCTTCGCGCTGCGCCCTCCCCCGGGGCGGCGCGGCGGAGCGCGAGGCGAGGTTCGGCGAGCGCACCTGGCTCGTGCGGTCGTTCCCCTTCGAGGCCGAGAGCGTCACGGTCGTCGTCTACAAGGACGTGACCGACGAGCGCGAGGTCACGCGGCGCCTGTTCCACGCGGAGAAGATGTCCGCGGTCGGCCAGCTCGCGGGCGGCGTCGCCCACGAGATCAACAACCCCCTCGGCGGCATCCTCGCCTTCGCGCAGCTCATGAGCCGCGAGGAGCGCTCCGCCGACGACATCGAGAACCTCCGGCTCATCCAGGACGCGGCGAACCGCGCGAAGCGCATCGTCGAGTCGCTGCTCCGCTTCTCGCGCCGCCCGCGCGAGGAGGAGAAGGGGCCGGTGGAGCTGTCGCAGGTGTTCGAGGACGCGCTGTTCCTGCTCTCGTCGCAGCTCAAGGGCGGCCGCTTCGAGGTGGTCCGCCGGTACGAGCCCGCGGTCGCCCTCGCGAACGCGAACCAGCTCCAGCAGATCGCGGTGAACCTCCTCGTGAACGCGCTGCAGGCGATGGGCGGCGAGGGGCGGGTCGTCCTCACGACCGGCGCGTCCGACCCCGGCCGCGTCCGGCTGTCGGTCACCGACTCCGGGCCGGGCATCCGGCCGGAGATCGCCAAGCGGATCTTCGAGCCATTCTTCACCACCAAGCCGGAGGGGCAGGGCACCGGGCTCGGCCTCTCCATCTGCTACCAGATCGCCGAGGAGCACGGCGGCTCGATCCGCGCCGAGTCGGGCCCGGACCAGGGCGCCTGCTTCGTCGTCGAGCTGCCAGCGGCGCACCAGCGGAAGGACAGGGAGGACATCACGTCATGATCACCGAGGCCGTCGAGCAGAAACCCGTGCGCGTGCTCGTCGTCGACGACGAGCCGACGCTGCTCCGCGCGCTGGAGGCGCTGCTGCGCAAGAAGGGCTACGACGTGCTGGGGCTCGACTCGCCCATCACGGCGACGCAGAAGCTCGCGCAGGAGGACTTCGACGTCGCGCTGCTCGACATCAAGATGCCCCAGCTCTCGGGCCTCGAGCTCCTGAACGCCGTGAAGCACCGCCGTCCGGAGGTGGAGGTCATCATGATGACCGGCCACGCCACGGTGGAGACGGCGCTCGCCGCCGTCCGGTCCGGTGCGTACGACTACCTCACGAAGCCGTTCGACGACGTGGAGCTCGTCGCCCGCGCCGTGGCGAAGGCCGCCGAGCGGAAGATGCTGTTCGACCGGAACCGGCAGCTGGAGTCGGCGCTCCGCGAGCGCGCCAGCGGCCCGCAGGGCGACGGCATCGTCGGCAACTCCGCGCCGATCCGCGAGGTCGCGCGGATGATCGACGCCGTGGCCTACAGCGCCACGACCGTGCTCGTCACCGGCGAGAGCGGCACGGGGAAGGAGCTCGTCGCCCGCGCGCTGCACGCGAAGAGCCCGCGGCGCGGCCACCCGTTCGTCGCCCTGAACTGCGGCGCGCTCACCGAGACGCTGCTCGAGTCCGAGCTCTTCGGCCACGTGAAGGGGGCCTTCACCGGCGCGCAGCGCGACCAGAAGGGCCTCTTCGACGCCGCGGACGGCGGCACGATCTTCCTCGACGAGATCGGCGACATCCCGCCCGCGACGCAGGTGCGGCTCCTCCGCGTGCTGCAGGAGGGCGAGCTGAAGCGCGTCGGCTCGGCGGACTCCGTGAAGGTCGACGTCCGCGTGATCGCGGCCACGCACCGGGATCTCCCGAAGCTCGTCAAGGGCGGCAAGTTCCGCGAGGACCTCTTCTACCGGCTGAACGTCATCAACGTGCCGCTCCCCGCGCTCCGCGAGCGCGTCGAGGACATCCCGCTCCTCGCCCATCACTTCCTCCGCCGGTACGCGGAGCGCCTCGGGAAGAAGGTCCGCACGGTCGCGCCGGAGGCCATCGAGCTGCTCTGTGGCTATCGCTGGCCGGGCAACGTCCGCGAGCTCGAGAACGCCATCGAGCGGGCCGTCGTCCTCTGCCGCGGCGAGGCGATCGGCCCGACCGATCTCCCGCCGGCCGTCACGGGTCGCACCGCGCCGCTCGTCCGCGAGGCGCCCGCGAACGGCGACGAGAGCGCGTGGCTCACGCTGTCCTACGCCGCCGCGAAGGAGCAGGCGCTCCGGCGCTTCGAGAAGAGCTACGTCGAGGCGCTCATGCGGGCGTGCGACAACAACATCTCCGCCGCCGCGCGGAAGGCCGGGATGGACCGCTCGAACTTCAAGCGCGTGCTCCGGAAGTACCGGAGCGACGTCGAGCCGGACTCGGGCGACGAGGGCGGGAGCGGAGACGGGGAGCTGGCGACGGCGTAGGGGACGGGACGATGAAAGGTGACGTCATCCCGTGACCGTCGCCGTGACCGTGATCGTGCCCGCCACCCGTTCCCGTGAGCCGGGTCCCGTGGCCCGTGGGCCGTGGGCCCTGCCCCGGGCCGGTGCCCGCCGGCGCCCACATCGTTTCCGTGCCGTACCGTTCGGCGCTCGTGCCGGGTCCGGTCACGTGGGACGGGCCAGGGGCCACGGGAGGCGGGAATCGGGCCCGGGATCGGGCACGTGTACGGTCACGGGAACGGGCGCCGCTCCACGGCGCCGCCGCCCCTAGAACATCCCGTCCGCGATCTTCGGGTTCGCCTGCGCGTGGTCGGTCGTGAAGCGGAGCCTCAGGGCTCCGCCCTCCAGGACCTCCACCGCGCGCGGGAACCAGTCGCCGCCGACGTTCGAGCCCCAGCCGAGGAGCCGCACGTCCTGGAGCGCCCCGCCCTCGGGCGAGACCAGCCGGAGCGGCTGGAAGCCGTCCTTGTCCACGAACAGCAGCGGCTTCGCGTCCCGCTCGCGCCCGCCGATGACGTAGGCGATCCGGCCGTCGAACCGGCCCAGGCTCGCGTCGGTGAGGGCGACGCCGCGGCGGGCGAGGACGCTCGCGTACACGTCCGTCGCGTCGCCCTGCGTCGACTGGCCGATGAGGGCGCAGGTCGAGCGGACGAGCGCGACCGCCGCCGGCACCGCGTCGAGGCCGCCGCGGCCGGTGACCGCGCCGTCCCGGACCGCGACGAAGGGGCGAGCCGCCTCCGCGACCTCGGGCAGCGCGAGCTCGAGCCGGCAGCGGCCCGGGATCTTCATGAGGAAGCGCGCCGGCGCGGAGAGCTCGCCGCCGGGGGGCCGCGGGACGCCCACCGACGCGAGCCGGTCGGCGGCGGGCCCGAGGAGCTGGACCGTGCCCGTGACCTCGAGGGCCGACAGCTCGAGCGCGGCGCGGCGCTCGCCGAGCCGGCGCAGGATCGCGGCGGGGGGGAGAACGTACGCGAGCGCCGGGAGGGCCGCCGCGAGCGCGAGCGCGGCGACCGCGCGGCGGGCGGTCACTTCTCGATCTCCTCGAGCAGCGCCCGCAGCGGCTCGGCGAGCTCGGGCCGCTTCAGCGCGTACATGATGTTCGCCTTCAGGTAGCCGAAGCGGTCGCCGGCGTCGTAGCGCTCGCCCTCGAACCGGTAGCCGAGGAGCCCCTGCTCGCGGGCGAGGACGGCGAGCGCGTCGGTGAGCTGGATCTCGCCGCCCACGCCCGGGCGCACGCCCTCCAGGATCTCGAAGATGCGCGGGGGCAGCACGTACCGGCCGATGACGGCGAGCGTCGACGGCGGGTCCTGCTTCGGCTTCTCGACGAGCCGGTCGATCCGGATCGTGCGGTCGTCGATCTTCTGGCCGGCCGCGATGCCGTACATGTGCGTCTCGTCGCGCGGCACGTCCATGAGCGCGATGGTGCCGAGCCCGTGCCGCTCCCAGCAGTCCGCGAGCTGCTTCGTGCCCGGGACCTTCGCGTCGATGATGTCGTCGCCGAGCATCACCACGAACGGCTCGTCGCCCACGAGGTCCTTCGCGCAGAGCACGGCGTGACCGAGGCCGAGCGGCTCCTGCTGCCGGACGGTGACGATGTTCGCCATGTGGGCGATGTCCCGCATCTGCTTCCTGAGCTCGTGCTTCCCCGCGCGCTCGAGGTGCGCCTCGAGCTCGCCCGCGATGTCGAAGTGATCGACGATCGAGTCCTTCCCGCGCGCGCAGATCAGGATGACGTCGCGCACGCCAGCCGCGACCGCCTCCGCGACGATGTACTGGATCGTGGGGGTATCCACGATCGGGAGCAGCTCCTTGGGGACGGCCTTCGTCGCGGGCAGGAACCGCGTCCCGAGCCCCGCCGCGGGGATGACGGCCTTGCGGATCTTCTTCGTCGCCATGGTCCGGGCAATCTAGCCCGGGGGGCGCCGGTGAACCAGCGGGTCGAGCGGTCCGGCCGAGCCGCCCCGGAGCGTCGGGGCGGCTATCTCTCCACCTGTTCCGCCTCGGTCTTGCAGTCGATGCAGAGATCGGTCACCGGCCGCGCGCGCAGCCGCGCAGGGGCGATGACGCGACCGCACGCGGTGCACTTGCCGAACGTGCCCGACTCGAGCCGCTCGAGCGCCTGGTGGATCTTGCCGATGAGCTTGCGATCGCGATCGCGGAGCCGGAGCGACCAGTTCCGGTTCTCCTCGGCGGTCGCGCGATCGTTCGGGTCGGGGATCTCGCCGCCACCGGTGCCCACCATGTCGTGGACGGCCTTCTCGCCCTGCCCCACCAGCGACGCAAGCTGCGTCTCGAGCAGGCTCCTGTACCGGTCCGTCTCGCGCTTGCGCATGGGGACCTCCGCGCCGGGTGAGATCGACCCTAGCGCGATCGTGAAAGGTGCGACAAGCGTCCTTGCCGGGGGAGCGACCGGCCCGTATCCTCGGCGGGTGCGTATCGGAACGACGGTCCTCGCCGCGCTGATCCTTCTCGCCGCAGGCGCGGCCTCCGCGGCGGAGCCGCCGCCGCCGGGTGGCATCCCAGATCTCGTCGGCGCCCGTACGCTCGGCCTCTCGTCGGGGATCGGCGTCGCGCAGGGGAACGACGGCATCTACGTGAACCCCGCGGCGCTCGCGGCGCGCAAGCGCTACTCCGTCGACGGGTCGGTCCTGTTCGATCGCCGCGGTGCGACGACGGTGGATCAGTTCTTCGGGGGCTCCGTGGTCGACTCGACGTCCGGCCCGATGACGGCGGCGGTCGCCTACGCGCGGTCGGGGGAGGGGCTCTACCAGGGAAACCTCTGGACCTCCGCCATCGCAGGGCCCCTCGTCGAGAAGTTCCTGGTGGGCGTCGCCGGCAAGTACTACTCGCTCCACGGCCCGCAGCCCGTGAACGCGGCGACGCTCGACGCCGGCATCTTCTGGCAGGCGGCCGATTACGTGTCGATCGGCGCCACCGGCTACAACCTCATCCCGATCGCGAAGGACCTCGTCGCGCCGATGGGCGTCGGCGCCGGGCTCGCCATCGGGAGCGAGCAGCTGTTCCAGGTCACCGCGGACTGGCGCGCCGACTTCGACCGCGGTCAGGTCGCGTCCGGAGGGACCGGGAAGGGCGGGACGAAGAACCGCTACGGCTTCGGCGCGGAGCTGCTGCTCGGGAGCCTCGTGCCGGTCCGGGGCGGGTTCCTCATCGACGAGGTGCTCGACACGAAGTGGTGGTCGGTCGGTACGGGGCTCGTCTCGCGGAGCGGCATCGCGCTGGACGTCGGCTACCGGCAGAGCGTCGACTCGAAGTCGGCCCGGCAGATCGCGGCGTCGCTGCGGATCTTCCTGTTCCAGTAGCGACGGGGGCCTGCGCCCTCCCGCCCGCTGCGCCCCCCCCACCTGCCGACCGTCAGCGATCCCTGGGCAGCGCCGGCAGCACGACGGGCGCGCCCGTGACGCCGTTCTCGCCGCGCCACACCGGCACGTCCCAGACCTCGCGGACGCGCTCCGCGGTGAGCACGTCGGCGGGCGGACCCTCCGCGACGACGCGCCCGCGCGACAGCACGACGAGGCGATCGCACGCCGCCGCGGCGAGGTTCAGGTCGTGCAGTACGGCGACGACGCAGAGCCCGCCGCGCGCGGCGACCTCCGCCATCCGCATCACCATGACCTGGTGACCGAGGTCGAGGAACGCGGTCGGCTCGTCGAGGAGGAGCACGCGCGGCTCCTGCGCGAGCGCTCGCGCGAAGAAGACCCGCCGGCGCTCGCCGCCCGAGAGCGCGTCCAGGCGGCGATCGGCGAGGTGGACGAGATCGCAGGCCGCGAGCGCGCCCTGGACCGCGCCGTGGTCGAACCGGGTCGGCAGCGCGAGCAGCCCCTGGCGCGGCGCGCGCCCCATCATCACCGCCTCGCGCACGGTGAACGGCCAGCCGATCCGTGGCTCCTGGGGGACGAGCGCGCAGACCTGGGCCACGGCCCGCCGCGGTGCGTGCGCGGGATCGAGCCCCGCGAGCCGCACCGAGCCGGCCGAGGGCGCGGCGAGCCCGGCCACGAGCCGGACGAGCGTCGACTTCCCCGCGCCGTTCGGACCGAGGAGACCGACGAACTCCCCGGCGCGCGCGGTGAAGGAGACGTTCTCCAGGGCGCCCCGGGCGCCGTAGCGGAACGAGACGCCGCGGACGTCGACGATGGGCTCGGCGGTCGGGGGCGGGGGCGCGCCGATCACGACGACACCTCCGGCGCGGGGCGCGCGGTGCGCCGGAGGAGCCACAGGAAGAAGGGGCCGCCGAGGAACGCGGTCACCGCGCCCACCGGCGGCTCCGTGCCGAGCGGCAGGAACGCGAGGCGCGCGCCCACGTCGGCGAAGACGAGGAACGCGGCGCCGAAGAGCGCGGACGCCGGCAGGAGCAGCCGGTGGTCCGGGCCCACCACGCGCCGGACGAGGTGCGGGACGATGAGGCCGACGAACCCGACCATCCCGGCGAGGGCGACCGCCGCCCCGGTCGCCGCGCTCGCGGCGAAGAAGACCCACGCGCGCGCCCGGCGCACGTCGAGGCCCAGCGAGGCGGCCTCCTCGTCGCCGAGCGTGAGGAGGTTCAGCTTCGCCGAGAGCGCCACCAGGACGCCGACCGAGGCCAGGACGAGCGCCGCGCCGAGCGCGATCGTCGACGGCGACTCGTAGCCGACCGCGCCGAGCAGCCAGTACATGAGGCGGCTCGCCTGCTCCGGCGGGACGAGCATCTTCATGAGCGTGATGATGCCGGCGACGAACGCGTTGAAGACGATGCCGACGAGGAGCGCCGCCTCGGGCACGAGGCGGCCGGCGATCCGGCCGAGACCGAACACGAGCAGCGTGGACGCCGCGGCGCCGAGGACGGCGCCCAGCGCGACCGGCGGCGCCGCCCCGAGCAGCGCACCGGCGGTGCCCGCGAGGCGCGAGAGGCCGGCGGCCGCGACGAGGACGATGGAGCCGCCGAGGGCGGCGCCGCCCGACACGCCGAGCACGAACGGCTCCGCGAGCGGGTTCCGGAGCAGCGCCTGGAGCGCGGTGCCCGCGGCGGCGAGGGCGCAGCCCACGATGGCGGCGAGGACCGCGCGCGGCAGGCGGAGGCCGAAGAGGATCGCCGCGTCGGGATCGACGCCCGCCCAGGCGGCGCGCAGCGACACCGGCTGGGCGCCGAACAGGCACGACGCGGCGACCGCGAGCGCCACCGCGGCGACGCCGGCCCCCAGGGCGAGCGCGAGGCGAGCGCGGCGCGAGAGGCTCACCCGCGCGCCTCCGGGTGCACCGCACGGAAGAACGCCTCGAGCCCGCGGATCATCCGGGGCCCGGGGCGGAGCAGGTCGTCCTTCGAGAGCCGGACCACCGCGCCGCGCCGGACCGCGGGGATCGCGGCGAGCCGCCGGATCCCATCCGCCGGCTCGCGCGCCGCCCCGTCCACGACGAGGTCCGGATTCGCCGCGACCGCCTTCTCGAGCGGGTAGACCGGCCACGGCCGCTCGCCGCCCACGACGTTCTCGCAGCCGGCGATGGCGAGCAGCTCGTCCGGGAAGCTGCCCGGACCGGCGACGACGAGCGGCTCGCGCCCGACGACGAAGAGGACCCTGCGCCGCGGGAGGCCGGCCGCGCGCCGCCGGATGCTCTCCACCTCCGCCGCGAGCTCCTCGGACAGCCGGGCGCCGCGGTCGGGCATCCCCAGCGCGTCGCCGACCACCCGCGGCGTGGCGAGCACGTCGGCGACGCTCACGACGTCGAGCGCGACGATGGGGAACGGCCGCGACGACGCCGCGGACAGCTCGGCGAGCCGGCGGACCGCCGCGAGGGCGCCGCCGTCGGTGACCCAGAGCACGAGGTCCGGCCGGAGGGCGAGGATCGCCTCCGGGTTCGGGTCGATGAACCCGCCGACCCGCGGGACGTCCTTCACCCCCGGATCGTCGTCGACGGTGGTGACGCCGACGAGCCGATCGCCCGCGCCGAGCGCGAGCACCACGTCGGTGAGGTTCGGCGCGAGCACGACCACCCGCCGCGGGGGTGCGGCCGGGCGCGGGCCGATCCAGACCGGCCCGCCCTCGGCGAGGTGCTTCCCGGGGCGGAGCGCGTCGGCGGTCGCCGCCGCGCCCCCGCCCGGCCCAGCGCCCACGGGCGGCGCCGCGATCGCGAGCGCGATCGCGAGGAGCGCGCCCGCGGCGCGGGGGCGCGCGGTCACGGGCACGCGACGTCGGACGCGAGCGCGAAGAAGACGGTCGGGCACACGGTCACCGGGGCGTCCGCCGCGCCGGTGACCGGGTTGAACCGGAGCACCGCGCCCGACGCCTGGTCCGTGACGTATCCCAGGTCTCCGCAGAAGGCGAGGTTCCCGGGGACGATCGCGGAGGCGTCGATGGCGGCCCCGACCCGCGGCGTGCCCGAGACGTCCACCGGGACGACGACGCCCGGCGCGTCCTGCCGGAAGGAGAACGACCCGCAGGCGACCCACACGGTGCTGCCGCGCACCTCGAGGTCGCCGGGGTTCTGACAGCCCGCGCCGAGGTCCACGATCGAGACCGCGTCGTTCGCGGCGGTGTCGATCACCGCGAGCTTGCCGTGGCCGGCGGGCTTGAAGTAGCCGGCGAAGCCGCCGCCGAAGTCCGCGAACGCGAGGTTCGCGAGGGTGACGTAGACCTTCGTGCCGGCGGTCGCGACCCGGCTCGGGAAGGGGTAGCCGCCCGCGTCGGCGGCGCCGGCGACGCCGAGGAGGTCGATGGCGCCCGTCACCGTTCCGCAGCGGACGCGGCACAGCCCGTCGCGGCACTCCCGGCCGGCGGCGCAGGCGTTCCCGGCGCCGCACGCGGGCGGGGCCGTGTCCGCCGCGCAGGCGGCGAGCTGGGAGAGATCGACCTTCGCGATCTGCTGGCCGACCGCCGTCGCGTGCTGGGCCGAGGGGCCGTCGCCGTAGAGCGCGACGTACGCGGTGGTCCCGAGCACCGCCGAGCCGTGCGGGTTCGGGGCGTCGCCGGGGAGGACGACCTCGTCGAGCACCGCGCCGGCCGCATCGAGGACGACGAACGTGCCGACGCCGGCGTTCGACACGAGCACCGCGCCGCCGTGGGCCGTCACGCCCTCGACGTCGTTCCCGGGGAGCACGGTGAGCGACGTCGGGAGCCGGTCGTCGAGCGGGATGACGCCGATTCCGGCGGGGAAGCCGTTGCCGGAGTACACGGTCCCTCCTGCGGCGGCGATCACGGTCGGCCCGCCCTCGGCCGGGCGCGGCGCGCCGGCGGGCTGGAGGTCCGCGTCGACCGGGCGGATGTCCGCCGAGGCGTAGCAGGCGATCGCGACCGCGGCGCCGCAGGTCCCGGCGCGGCAGGTCTCGCCCGCGGCGCAGGCGTGGCCGCAGGCCCCGCAGTTCCGCGGATCCGTCTGCGGGTCGACGCAGGCGCCGCCGCAGGCGGAGTACCCGGTCGCGCACGTCGCGGTGCAGGCGGTCGCGCCGTCCTTCGTCTGGCAGAGGTCACCGCCGGTGCAGGCGGTGTCGCAGCCGCCGCAGTGAGCGGCGTCGCGCGCGAGGTCGGTGCAGGCGCCGCCGCAGGTGGCGATGCCTGGCGCGCAGCCGCAGGCGCCCGCGCTGCAGGTCTCGAGCGCGCCGCAGGTCGTGCCGCACGCGCCGCAGTTCGCGGCGTCCGAGAGGAGCGACACGCAGCGGCCGCCGCAGGCGGCCTCGCCCGTCGGGCAGACGAGCTCCTTGTGGCAGGCGACGCCGAGGGCGAGGAGGAGGAGGGGGAGGAGCTTTCTCATGGTGTTCCTTCCGTGGCGCCGCCGGTGCGCAGGCTGACCATCAGCGTGCGGCCGGGGAGCGGGTAGCCGAACCCGTCCGTGAGGGAGCGGTCTCCGGCGAGGTTGTCGAGCTCGACGTGCAGCGAGAGACGGGGCGAGCGGAGCAGGCGGACCGAGGCGCCTGCGGAGAAGACCGTCTGGTCCGGGATCGGGGCGTAGTTCCGGCGATCCTCGAACTGGTGCCGGAGGACGCGTGCCTCCACGTGCGCGCCGAACGGGCCCGGCGCGATCCCGGCGCGCGCGTACAGCCGGTGCCGGGGACGGCGGGGCAGATCGTTCCCGAGGATGCCGGGCGGACCCCGGAGCACCTCGGTGTGGAGGAGCGTGTACGCGGCGGAGACGGAGAGCCCGGCCAGGCGCGGCGCGGGAACGGTCGCGGCCTCCGCCTCGAGTCCCGCCGCGAGGGCGCGGCCCGTGTTGAACGGCTTGAAGCGGCCGAGGCTCGCCGGCTCGTAGGTGATGAGGTCGTCGTACCGCGTCGCGTGCCCGCCGATCGAGGCGACGCCGAGGGGGCCGTCGTAGGCGATCGCCGCGTCGGCGCCGAGGCCCACCTCGGCCGAGAGCTCCGGGTTCGGCTCGAGGAGGCCCTGCTGCAGCCACGTCTCGGCGAAGCTCGGGACCCGGTACGTCCGGCCAGCGCTGGCGCGCACCGTGAGGTCGTGCGCGACGCGGAGCGCGACGCCCACGCGCGCCGACACGCCCGCGTACGGCCCGGTGCGCTCGACCCGCAGCGCCGGCCCGAGCCGGAGCCGGCCGCCCGCGAGGAGGACCTCCTCCTGGATCGAGGCGGACAGGCCGGGCCGGACGCGCGCGCCCCCGAGCGCGGGGCTCGTGTACCCCTCGAGCTCGGCGGCGGCGGCGACGGTGAGGAGGCCCGGGCCGTGAGCGAGCGTCGCGGTGAAGGTCGCGCCGCCGGCCCCGCCGCGCTGGCGCGTCGGCTCGGGGCCGAGCGCGGCGAGGCGGGTGTCGAGGAGATCGGCGCGCCCGTGGAGCCGGAGCGAGAGGCCCAGCGTCGGTGACGGCCGGCCGGCGAAGCGCACCATGGCGAGGGCCCGGCCGTCATCGGACCAGTCGCCGGTCGTCGTGTCGGTCGGGTTCGGCTGCCCGGGCAGCTCGCGGTGGCCGCCCGACACCTCCGCGAGCCCGTCCACGTCGAGCGCGCCGAGCGGACCGCCGAGCTTGAGGATCAGGCCGGCGCGGCGAGCCCCGTCGTTCAGGCGCGTCCGCTCCACGAGCGGGTTCCCGGACAGCGACGGCCGGTCGTCGTACAGGTACGTGAAGTCGCCGCTCGCCCGCTCCGCGGTCGCGCCGACGAAGTAGGTGAGGGCGCCGGCGCGGCCGGACCGGTCGGCGGCGAGCGACCAGGTCCCGAAGGAGCCGCCAGTCAGCTCCGCCGACGTCTCCGGCTCCCCGCCGCCGCGTGTGACGACGTTCACCGCGCCGCCCATCGCGCCCGCGCCGAGCTCGGCGCCGACGGGCCCGCGGATCACCTCGACCCGGGAGATCCACGCGCGCGGGATGGTGGCGAGGTCCACGCCGCCGCCCGCGCCGCCGAGCGGCAGCCCGTCGACGAGGACCTTCACCGCGTCCGCGGCGACCCCGCGGACGGACACCGTCGCGAGCTGGCCCGCGATCCCGTAACGCGTCACCTCCACGCCCGGCGACGCCGCGAGCAGCTCGGCGACGCCCTTCGCCTCGCCCTCGTACCGGCGCGCCTCGACGATCGTGGCGGCGGCGGTGGGATCGGCCGCGGCGGTGGAGGAGGCCGGCGGCACGCGGACGACCTGCTCCGGCAGCTCGACCGGCGCGGGCGAGTCCGGGGCCGGCGCGTCCTGCGCGCCGGCCACGGTGGCGAAAGCGAGCCCGAGCGCGAGCGCGCCCGGAGTGAGGAGATCCCTCGGGAACAAGCCATCGGGTCTCCTTCGGACCCGCGGACTTCACGCCGCGACCCATTCGCGGCGGACCCGGAGGGAGGTCTCCTGGCTTCCGGGGTCGCGGGCGTGCTGCTCCGCTCGCCGCCCTCCACCTTCCCACCGCGAGACGGCCGCGGCAGTGGTGACAGCGCTGAGGGCGACTTCACCCCGGCTACAGTGGCGGGACCGCGCCGGACTTGGACCGGCTTCCCTGTTCCTCCGAGCCGAAAAGCGTTCCGGGGAGTAGCGAACGCGCGGCCACGCTGTCAAGCAGCCATTCCGGCGCGACCCGTCCCGACGCCTCGAATCGGCCGTGCTGGCGCACGGATGCGGCGGCGCGCCTCGCCCGGGCGGACCCGGGCCGAGGCTGCACCTTCGACGCGCGCGGATCACCTCCGCGCCGGCACCGGCGCCGCGGCGGGCGCCGCGCCGACGGCGACGTTCGCCCGGACCTTCGCGAGCCACGCGGGCCCGATCCCCTTCACCACGAGGACGTCCTCGGGCTTCCGGAACGGCTGCTTCCCGCGGGCCGCGACGATCGCCTGCGCCCGCTTCTCCCCGACGCCGGGGAGCCGCATCAGCTCCGTGACGCCAGCGCGGTTCAGGTCGATCCGCTCGCCCGCGCCAAGCGGCTTCTTCGCGGCGAGCGCGGGGACCGCGGCGACGAGCAGCGCGGCGGCGACGAGGGATCTCGCGAGCGCGCTCACGGCCGCACCTCCACCACCTCGAGGTCGCGCCGGACGGCGCCGTTCCCGTTCCGCGCCTCCACGGGCGGGAACGCCTCCCGCATCTGCAGCTTGTTCGTGCCGAGGGGCAGCGCGTCCAGGAGGAGCGAGAAGCTCCCGTCCCGGTTCGCGAACGCGACCCCGATCTTCGGCCAGAACTTCTTCTCGCCGTCCTTCGACTCCGGCACGGCGTACACCGCGAGGCGCCGCGCTCCGTTCGTGTCGCTCATGTGGCTCTCTCCCGTTCGCCGGTCGCGCGACGTGCGCGCCGGATGGGAGGCGGAGGAGCAGCGCCCGTGCCTGGGGCAACCCCGCGAGATCGCGGGGATCGCGCTTGAACGGGCGTTCAGGCCGCGGACGATCGTCCGCGGCGCGTCCGTCGGCGGAGACCCGGACGCCGAGGGTCAGGCCGCGCCGGCGAGCGCGGCCCGGAGCCAGCGCGCGGTCTCGACGAACGAGGGCCCGTCGTGGATGAGGTTCCTTCCGACCTCGACCGTCGACAGCACGACGCGGTCGCCCACCATCCGCTCCCAGCCGCGCTCGCGCACGAGCACGGCCGGGTCGACCGGGAACTCCGGCTCCTGGAAGACGACGAGCCACTCCGGTGCGCGCCGCGCGGCGTCCGCGACATCGAGGGGCGCGTACGCGAACGGCTCGTCCGCGAGGACGTGCTCCGCCCCGGCGAGCTCCAGCAGGTCGTGGACGAAGGAGCGACCGCCGGGGCGCCGCGGGTGCCGTCCGAACCAGAGCTCCGCGTACACCCGCGGTCGGCGCGGCGGCGCGGAGGCGGCGAGCTCGGCGCAGGCATGCTCGAGGCGCCCCGCGAGCGCGCGGGCCTCGTGGAGTCGGCCGGTGAGCGCGCCGACGGCGACGAGGTTCTCGAGGATGCCGAACCGGCTCTGCGGGACCGGCAGGAGGTACGTGGGGAGGCCCGCGTCGGCGAGCCGGCGCGCGAGCGGGAGCTGAACCCCGTCCGTCACGAGCACCAGGTCCGGGCGGACGGCGCGGATCGCTTCGGGGTCCGCGTGCACGTAGTCGCCCACCACGGGCGCGGTGAGCCCGGGCACGTACCGCGCGCAGTACGGCGAGACGCCCGCGACGAGGTCGCCCGCGCCGATCGCGGCGAGCACCTCCGTGGCCGAGGAGACGAGGCTCACCACGCGAGCCGGCGCCGCGGCGAGCTCGAGGACGTTGCCGAGGACCGGGCTCTGGACGCGCACGTCCCGCCCTAGTTCACGATCCCGCCCTGCGGGAACGCAGGCGCGTCGCCGAGGTCGATGGTGCCGAAGCGCGCCTCGTAGCGGGCGAGGTTCTCCTGGATCGCGAGGAGGAGTCGCTTCATGTGCTTCGGCGTGGTGATCGCGCGGGCGCGGACGGTCGCCTTCGGCTGCTGCGGCTGGACGTAGATGAGGTCGAGCGTGAACTCGGTCTCCGTGTGGTTCACGAGCGCCATGTTCACGAACGCGCCGTTCGCGGTGGCAGGATCGAGCTCGATCTGGATCTGCAGCTGCGCGGGAGGCGTGGCGGGCTTTTCGGACATGAGCGATGCCCTTAGCAGGAAGGGCCGACCCTCGCAGGGAGATTCGGAGGCGGAGGTGCGCGCCTATGCTCCTGCGCCGGGGCGAGTCATGTCTGTGGAGTGGCCGGAAGCGCCGGCGGAACCCTGGGCGATCGGGGAACCCGCCAGGGCGGTCGAGGAGTTCCGGCGCCGCGGCGACGCGGCCGCCGCGGCGGAGCGCGGGATCGCAGATCGCTTCGCGCGCCTGCACGCGACGACGGCGGCGCTCTCCGCCGCGGTCACGCCTGGCGACGTCGCGGCCGTGATCGCGATCCGCGGGCACGCGCTCCCCGGGGCCACGGCGTGCTGGGTCGGGCTGCTCGCCGAGGGCGGCCGGGACGTGCACGTCGCGGGGCACCGCGGCGCGCTGGAGCAGGCGAGCGGCCGTGCGCTCGTGCCGGTGACCGCCGATCTCCCGGTGGCGGCCGCCGTTCGTGAGCGCCGCGCGATCTTCCTGCAGGGCGGTCCGGGCGCGCTCGCCGCGCAGGCGCGCGTCTGCGGCTTCCCGGCCGGCGTGGTGCGGTCCCTCGCGGCGCTCCCGCTCGCGGCCGGCGAGCGGATCCTCGGCGCGATCGCGGTCGCGTTCGGCGCGCCCCAGCCGTTCGACGAGGAGGAGCGCGCGTTCCTGGAGGCGTTCGCTCACCAGTGCGGGCAGGCGCTGGATCGCGCCCGCCTGTACGAGGCCGAGCGGGCGTCGCGGCTCGAGGCGCAGCGTGCGGAGGAGGCGGCGCGCCGCGCGGTGGAGCTGCAGGAGCGCCTCGTCGGCGTCGTCGGGCACGACCTCCGCACGCCGCTCGCCGCGATCCGCATGGCGGCCGGGCTCCTCGGGCGCCGCGGCGGCCTCAGCGAGGAGCAGGCGCGGACGCTCTCCCGTCTCGGGGCGAGCGCCGACCGGATGACGCGCATCATCCGCGACCTCCTCGACTTCACGCGGATCCGGAGCGAGGGCGCGATCCCCCTCGAGCCGCGTGAGATGGACCTCGCCGAGGTCGCCCGGCGCGCCGTGGCGGAGCTCCAGGAGGTCCACCCCGATCGCGAGATCGCGCTCGACCTGCCCGCGTCGGCGCCCGCCTCGGGAGATCCGGAGCGGCTCGCGCAGGTGATCTCGAACCTGGTCGGCAACGCCATCCAGCACAGCCCGCCGGGGGCACCGGTCCGCGTCGCGCTGTGGGGGGAAGGCGCCGCGCACGTGGTGGCGGTCCACAACCGCGGGCCGCCGATCCCGCGGGAGCTCACGCCGGAGATCTTCGAGGCGTTCCGGCGTGGCCCGCACGACATGCACGACGCGAGCGGGAGCGTGGGGCTCGGGCTCTTCATCGTGCGCGAGCTGGTGCGGGCCCACGGCGGGGCGGTCGAGGTGGACTCGTCCGAGGAGGACGGGACGACGTTCACCGTCCGTCTCCCCGTGCACGTCCCGGGCTGGCGGGTCCCGACGGGGCCTCCCGCACCGGAACGTTGAAGGCCGTCCCCCCGGGGGGTACGTTCATCGCGTGATCCGGAGGGCGATCGGCCACGGCGCGGAGTTCGACCTTCCCGGCGGGCCGGATGCGGTCCTGCTCCTGCACGGGCTCACCGGCTCCACCTTCGAGATCCACCCCGTCGCCGAGCGGCTGCACGACGCGGGCCTGCGGTGCCTCGCGCCGCTCATGGCGGGGCACGGCGGAGGGCCGCGCGAGCTCGTGGGGATCCCCTGGACGGAGTGGGTCGCGAAGGCGAGCCGCGATCTCGCGCGGCTCGAGGGCGCTCGCCGCACGTTCGTCGTGGGGTGCTCGATGGGCGCGCTCGTCGCCTGTGCGCTCGCCCACGACCACCCGGAGCGCGTGGACGGGCTCGTCCTCCTCGCGCCCGCGCTCGAGCTGCACCTCCAGGGGAAGCTCGGCGCGCTGCTCGGCCGGATCCCTGCGCTCCGGGACGTGGTGTTCCCGAAGGGCGCCGGCTCCGACGTCCGCGACGACGAGATGCGGAAGCGGAACCCCTGCATGGACGGCGTGCCGCTCGCGGCCGTCGCGGAGCTCGCGGACCTGGAGGAGCACGTCGATCGCCAGCTGCCCGGCGTCGCGGCGCCCGCCCTCGTCGTCGCGGGCGGTCACGATCACACGGTGACGCTGGCCGGCGCGAAGCGGCTCGCGCGCCGGATCGGCAGCGGCCCCGCCGAGCTCGTCGTGCTGCCCGAGAGCTGGCACCTCGTGGGGATCGACGTGGAGCGCGAGCGCTGCGCGGACGAGGCGCGCCGGTTCCTCGAGGGCTTGCCGATCCCGGGCCGGCGGACCGTGCCCGCGCGGCGGGGCGCGGCGGCGCGCCCGAACCGGCGTCCGCTTCGCGGCGGCGGGGGCGGGAAACGCGGCAAGCGGCGGACGCCGACGCGCCGCTAGACGAACTCCAGGGAGGGACCGTGACCTCGCACGTCCTCGCGATCGATCAGGGAACGACCGGCACGACCGTCCTCGTCCTCGACAGCCGCCTCGCGCTCCGCGCCAAGGTGAACCAGGAGTTCCGGCAGATCTTCCCGCGCCCGGGATGGGTGGAGCACGATCTCGAGGACATCTGGGGCTCGACGGTGTCGACGATCCAGCGTGCGCTCCGCGAGGCCGGCGTGAGCGGCCGGGACGTCGCCGCCATCGGGATCACCAACCAGCGCGAGACCACCGCGCTGTGGGACCGGCGCTCGGGCCGGCCGCTGCACCACGCCATCGTCTGGCAGGACCGCCGGACGACGGACGCGTGCGCCGCGCTCAAGGCGGCGGGCCATGAGCCGGCGGTCCGCGAGAAGACCGGGCTCGTCATCGACCCGTACTTCTCGGCGACGAAGCTCCGCTGGCTCCTCGAGAACGTGCGCGGCGCGCGCGAGCGGGCCGAGGCGGGCGAGGCGGCGTTCGGCACGATCGACTCCTTCCTCGTCTGGCGGCTCACCGCCGGCGCCGCCCACGTGACCGACACCTCGAACGCGAGCCGCACGCTCCTCATGGATCTGCGCGCGCGGCGGTGGGACCGCGAGCTCCTGGACCTCTTCGGCGTGCCGCCGAACGTCCTCCCCGAGATCCGCGCCTCGTCGGAGGTGTACGGCACCACCAAGAACGTGAAGGGGCTCCCCGACGGGATCCCGGTGGCGGGGATCGCCGGCGACCAGCAGGCGGCGCTCTTCGGGCAGGCCTGCTTCCGGCCGGGCGAGGCGAAGTGCACCTACGGGACGGGCGCGTTCCTGCTCCAGAACGTCGGGACGGAGCCGGTCCAGTCGTCGCGCGGCCTCCTCGCCACCGTGGCCTGGACCATCGGCGGCGAGACGACGTACGCCCTCGAGGGCTCTTCCTTCATCGCCGGCGCGGCGGTGCAGTGGCTGCGCGACGGCCTCGGGATCATCAAGAGCGCGTCGGACGTGGAGACCCTCGCGCGCGAGGTGAGGTCCTCCGAGGACGTGGTGTTCGTGCCGGCGCTCGCCGGGCTCGGCGCCCCGCACTGGCGCCCGGAGGCGCGTGGCGTCATCCGCGGCATCGACCGCGGGACCACGGCGGCGCACCTCGCGCGGGCGACGCTCGAGGGCGTCGCGTTCCTCATCTTCGATCTCGCCGAGGCGATGCGGGCGGAGGCCGGGCGGCCGTTCCCCGTCTTCCGCGTCGACGGCGGCGCCTGCCAGAACGATCTCCTCATGCAGTTCCAGGCGGACCTGCTCGACGTCGCGGTGGAGCGGCCGCGCATGATCGAGACCACCGCGCTCGGCGCGGCGTTCCTCGCGGGGCTCGCGACCGGCGTGTGGAAGGACCGCGAGGAGATCCGCCGGTCGTTCAAGGTGCAGAAGCGGTTCGAGCCGAAGATGAAGCCCGTCGAGCGCGAGCAGCACCTCGCGAAGTGGCGCAAGGCCGTCCAGGCCGCGTAGCCGGGCAGGAGGACCGCGAGACGCGCCCCGCGCCCTCGAGGGCGCCGTCACCGCGCGCGCGCGCGGGCGAGCACGACGATCTGGGCCGGCGGCCGGCGATGGTCGAGCAGGTCGCGGCACGTCATGCAGAGCTCGCCGCTCAGTGCCGCCGCGATCACGGCCGCGAGGAGCGTGGGCGGGATCGCGGTGGACACGAACAGCGCGCACGCGAACAGGAGGACCGTGAAGGCGCCGAGGTACCAGCCGGGACGCTCGAGCCGCTCATCGATCGGCCGGAGCTCCGTGATGCCGTCCGCGCGACGCCTCCTGACGACGTTCCGCATCACCGGAGATGCTGGCGTCGGCAGGGCGGCGGCGCAAGCGCCAGTGAGGTGCTGCCGTCGCAGGACGACGCGGTGCCACCGGTGCCCACCCCGGCTCCGGGGTAGGTACCGCCGCGCCCGCGTCAGGGCGCCTCGAGCGCGAGCCCGGGCGTCGCCGCCTCGAGCTGCTCGAGCGCCTCCGCGCCCACGCGGCTCGCGGCGAGGCGCAGGAGCACGGGCTGCATCTCGGGTGCCGCGTGGACGAGCTGCGTGCGGAAGATCCGGGCGAGCGGGACCGCGTCGAGCCGCTCGAGGCCGGGGAGCGCGGTGGCGAGGACGAGCGGATCGGGCTCCGCCTCGAAGGCGCGGACGAGCGCGTCGTCGTGGAGCGCGACGCGCTCCGGGGGCAGCGCGGCGACGAGCTCCGCCCCGAGGAGGCGGACGACGAGCGGATCGGCTGGATCGAATGCGCGGAGCGCGAGCTCCAACACGTCCTCGTCGTCGGGCGGGCGCGCGGCCGCCGCGACCAGCGCGAGCGCCCGCTCGCGCAGCCCGCCCCGCAGGAGCGCCCGCAGCTCCGCCGCGCCGGGCGGGAACAGGGCCAGGTCCCCGCGGATCGCCTCGGCCCGCGCCTCGGCGAAGGCGCCGGCCCGCCGCCCGGTCGCGAGCGCCTCGAGTGCGTCGAGGACGTACCACGCGTCCTCTTCCCATCCGGACGCCGGCGCGGGAGACGGCGCGGGGAGCGCCGCGCGGGGCGCCTCGGTCGTCGCGCTCGCCCCCTCGGCTGCGCCGGACGGCGCCGACGGCGCGCGCTCGACGGGCGGCGCTGCGCGCTCCGGCGCCTCCGGCCGGGGCAGCAGCACCGGCGCGAGGAGGAGCGCGGCGAGCAAGACGGCCGCGGCGGCGGCGGGCGTGGTCAACACCCGGCGCGGCGGCGGCCCACCCCCGGAGGGCAGAGTGCGGGACGCCATGGCGGCGAGAACTTAGCACCGCCGCGCGCCGCCGGCCGTGCGCCGCCGCGCGGCATGGGGCCGCGCGCGTGCGGGGGCGTCAGGCGATCCGATCGAGCGCCTCGGCGACCGTCGCCACGCCGACGACCTCGATCCCGGCGGGCACCTCGGCGTGCCGTGCGTTCGCCGCCGGGACGATCGCGCGCTCGAAGCCGAGCCGCGCGGCCTCGGCGAGCCGGATCTCCGGCTGCGAGACCGCGCGGACCTCGCCCGCGAGCCCGACCTCGCCGAGCACGAGCGTCCGCGGCGGGAGCGGGCGGTCACGGAAGCTCGACGCGAGCGCCGCGACGGCCGCGAGATCGGCGGCGGGATCGTCGAGCGAGAGCCCTCCGGCGACGTTCACGAAGAGATCGCAGGAGAGGATCTCCATCCCGACCTTCTTCTCGAGCACCGCCGCGAGCAGGGCGACGCGGTTCGAGTCGATCCCGAGCGCGGTCCGTCGCGGGGTGCCGTACCCGGTCGGCGCGACCAGCGCCTGGATCTCCACGAGCACGGTCCGCGTCCCGTTCAGCACCGCCGCGACCGCGCTCCCCGGCGCGTCCTCCGGCCGCTCGGCGAGGAACAGCGCGGACGGGTTCGCGACCTCGGCGAGGCCGCCGGCCTTCATCTCGAACACGCCGATCTCGCTCGCGGAACCGAACCGGTTCTTGTGCGCGCGGAGCACGCGGTACGGGTGCGCGCCGCCTCCCTCGAAGTAGAGGACGGTGTCCACCATGTGCTCGAGGACGCGCGGGCCGGCGATGGCCCCGTCCTTGGTCACGTGGCCGACGAGGAACACCGGCGTCTCGGTCGTCTTCGCGAAGGCCATGAACCGCGCCGCCACCTCGCGGATCTGCGTGACGGTCCCCGGCGCGCTGGGCAGCTCGGGCAGGTACTGCGTCTGGATCGAGTCCACCGCGAGCGCGGTGGGCCGGAGCGCCTCCGCGGCGTGGAGGACCTTCTGGGCGTCGGTCTCCGCGAGCACGGAGAGGTTGCCGGCGGTCACCTTCAGGCGATCCGCGCGGAGCTTCACCTGGCGCGCCGACTCCTCGCCCGAGACGTACAGGACGGTCCCGTCCGGGCGCGCGGCCGCGAGCCGGTCGAGCGCGGCGAGGAGCAGGGTGGACTTGCCGATGCCGGGATCGCCGCCGAGGAGCACCAGCGCGCCCGGCACGACGCCGCCCCCGAGCACGCGATCCAGCTCGCCGATCCCGGTCCGCTGGCGCTCCTCGTCGCGCGCCTCGACCTCGCGGAGCGGGAGCGGCCGCGCCGCGCCCGGGACGCCCCAACCGCGAGGCGCGCCCGCGCCCTTCGGCTCGGGCGCGGCGACCTCCTCGGCGAGGGTGTTCCACTGGCGACAGGCAGGGCACTGGCCGAGCCATTTCGGGCTCTGATGGCCGCACTCGGCGCAGGCGTAGACGGTCCTCGGCTTTCCGGCGGCGCGGGCCATGTCGGTCCCGCGTACCACGGCGATCCGACAGGCGGTCTACCGCGTCGAGCCCGCGCGCGCCCCTCGCGCGCCGGGGCATCCGCCTGCCCCCCCGTCTCTTGTAAGAGCGCCCCGGGATCGCGAGACTCCGCCCGCTCGCGCTCGCTCGCCTGGTCGCACATCAGGGGCGTGGCACCCACCGATGCCGATGCCGTCTCACCCGATCCTGCGCCCGCTCGCCCTCCTGCTGCTCGTCGCCCTCGCGGCGCCCGCCACCGCGCGCGCGGTGGATCGTGACGGCGACGGGATCGACGACGCCCTCGAGGACGCGCTGCTCGAGCGCCACGCGCCGGTGGTCCTCCTCGCTCCGACGGAGGAGGCGCTCCCCGCGAGCGCCGAGTGGCTGCTCGCCCGCGCGGAGATCGAGACGGCGCCCGGGCGGCCGCCGCGCATCATGGAGGCCTCGGTGCTCGGCGCGGTCGGCGCCCTCGTCGCGCGGGCGGTGCCCGGGCTCGACGAGCCGGGCGCGCGCCTCCGCGTCGAGCGGGCCGCGCGCGCGGGCAGCCCGGATCCCGCGGTCTGGACGGTCTACGGGCACGCGTACCGCGCGGCGGGCGGCGGGATCCTGCTCCAGTACTGGTTCTTCTACGCGTTCAACGACGCCTTCTGGGCGTTCGATCACGAGGGCGACTGGGAGCACGTGACCGTGCGCCTCGACGCGGCGGCGCGGCCGGTCGGGGCGTGGTACGCGCGGCACGAGGACTCGGCGCCGGGCGAGTGGTTCGAGTGGGAGTCGCTGGCGCGCGAGGACGGGCACCCCGTCGTGCTCGCCGGCCGCGGCACGCACGCGAGCTACGCGCTCGCCGGCGAGGCCCCGGCCTGGGAGCGCCTCTGCCCGGAGCGCGACCCCGCGCGCGCGGCGGCCGCGGGCTGCCGGGTCTGGAGGACCGACGAGGGCGGCGGGATCGTCAACGTGGGCGAGCGCGGCGCGCCGCGCGCGGCGTTCCTGTCGTGGCCCGGGAGGTGGGGGACCACCGGTGCGTTCGGGCTCGAGCGGCACGCGGGCTCGCCGCCCGGGCCCGCGTTCCAGCGCGGGTGGTGCAGCGCGGGCGCGCCGGGCGCGTGTCCCTGAGTGAACGGGGACCGCCTCCCGACGCGCCCGTCGTCAGACGGTGGCCGAGCCGCGCCGGATCACCGCGAAGATGAGCGAGATCACCGCCAGGACCAGCAGCAGGTGAACCCACCATCCGAGCGTCGAGCCGGATACGAGCCCGATCGCCCACAGCACCAGCAGGATGATCGTGATCGTCCAGAGCATGAGCCCCTCCCGATCGAAAGCTACACATCGCGGCGCCGGGGGAAGGGGCTCGCCCTGACCCGTGCAGGGGGTGGGCTAGATCTCCCGTAGCGACCGGGATCCCCAGCGACGTCGCGAGGTTCGGCCCGTTGGGGGGCCCTCGTCAACCGGACCGGCGCCACCGGGTTGACGAGGCGATCCCGTCTGGTAGGGTCGCCGTCCCATGTGTGAGACCGCTGCCAGGCCGCTGCCCGCCGGGATCGAGCCCATCTCCGCCGACGAGGCTCGCCGGCTCATCCACCACACCTCCGGTGCCGCGCTCGAGGCGCTGCTCGTTCGCGCCGACGCCGTGCGCCGCGCCGTGCACGGGGACGAGATCGCGCTCTGCGGGATCACGAACGCGAAGAGCGGGCGCTGCGCCGAGGACTGCGGCTTCTGCTCCCAGTCGGCGCACTTCCCCGACGCGGACGCGCCGGTCTATCCCCTCGTCGGCGCCGACGAGATCGTGGCGCAGGCGAAGGCCGCGGAGCGCGCCGGCGCGCGCGAGTTCTCCATCGTGACGAGCGGGACGCGCGTCGCGAAGGAGGCCGAGCTCGCCACGATCGAGCAGGCCGTCCAGAAGCTCCGCGCCGAGACCGCGGTGGAGCCGTGCGCCTCGCTCGGCCTCATGAAGGAGCCCGAGCTCGCGCGCCTCAAGGCGGCCGGGCTCATGCACTACCACCACAACCTCGAGACCGCGCCGAGCTTCTTCTCGAACGTCTGCACGACGCACACGTTCGAGGAGCAGCTCGAGACGATCCGCGCCGCGAAGAAGCTCGGCTTCAAGCTCTGCTCGGGCGGCATCCTCGGGATGGGCGAGACGGCGGAGCAGCGGGTCGAGCTCGCCGAGACGATCCGCGAGCTCGGCATCGACTGCGTGCCGGTGAACTTCCTGAACCCGCGCCCGGGCACGCCCATGGCGCACGTGAAGGCGATCACCGCGGAGGAGTGCCTCGCGGCGCTCGCGGTGTTCCGGCTCATGATGCCGGCCGCCCACATCTTCGTGATGGGCGGGCGCGAGGTGAACCTCGGGGATCGTCAGGACCAGATCTTCCGCGCGGGCGCCAACGGGACGATGGTCGGCAACTACCTCACGAGCGCGGGCCGCTCCCCCGAGCTGACCGTGAACATGGTCGAGGCGCAGGGCCTCCGCCTCCGCGCTCCGGACACGGAGCGCCCCTGGGCCTTCGACGGGTGCGCGCCGCACGACGCCGACTGGAACGAGCGGGCGCTCGAGAAGCGCCGCCTCCCGGTCGTGCGCTAGCGATGGCCCGCTCCGCCCTCGACTGGATCCCGGGCGAGCTCGACGCCCTCGCGGCGAAGGGCCTCCGGCGCGCGCTCGAGACGATCGCGCCGGTGCAGGGCCCGGTGGTCGAGGTCGCCGGGCGGCGGCTCGTGAACCTCTGCTCGAACGACTACCTCGGCCTCGCCGCGGACCCGCGGCTCCGCCGGGCGGCGTCGGACGCGGCGGAGCAGGAGGGCGCCGGGGCCGGCGCCTCGCGCCTGGTCGCCGGCGACCTGCCCGTCCACCGCGCCCTCGAGGCCCGGCTCGCGGCGTGGAAGGGGACGCAGGCGGCGCTCCTCTTCAACTCCGGGTACCACGCGAACGCCGGGGTCCCGGCCGCGCTCGTCGGGCGCGACGACGCGATCTTCTGCGACGTCCTGAACCACGCGTCGATCGTCGACGGCTGCCTCCTCTCGCGCGCGGAGCTGGTTCGGTACCGGCACCGCGACGTCGACGAGCTCGCCGGCCTGCTCGCGCGCACGCGAGCGCGCCGGAAGCTCGTCGTCACGGACGCGGTGTTCTCCATGGACGGGGACGCTGCGCCGCTCCGCGAGCTCGCGGAGCTCTGCGACCGGCACGGCGCGATGCTCTACGTGGACGAGGCGCACTCGGCCGGGATCCTCGGACCGACGGGGGCCGGCCTGGCGGAGGCGCTGGGGGTCTCGGACCGGGTCGACGTGCACATGGGCACCCTCGGGAAGGCGCTCGGCGCGTTCGGCGCGTACGTCGCCGGGACGCAGCCCCTCGCGGAGCTGCTCGTCTCGCGCGCGCGGACGTTCGTCTTCACCACCGCGCTCCCGCCGGCGGCGTGCGGCGCGGCCCTCGCCGCCCTCGACGTGGTCGCGTCCGAGCCGGCGCGCCGCGCCCACGTCCTCGCGCTGACCGAGCGGGCGAAGGCGGGGCTCGCGCGCCTCGGCTTCGACGTGGCGAGCGTCGTCGCGCCCATCCTGCCGGTCGTGCTCGGCAGCGAGGCGCGCGCCCTCGCCGCCTCGTCGGCGCTGCGCGAGCGCGGCTGGTTCGTGCGCGCGATCCGGCCCCCGACCGTGCCGCGCGGGACCAGCCGGCTCCGCGTCGCGCTCTCGGCGGCTCACGAGGAGGCGCAGGTGGACGGGTTCCTCGCGGCGCTCGCGGAGGTCCTGCCGGGGCTTCCGCCGTGAGGCGGCGCGAACGTCCGGCCGGCGCCCCGGGCGCGGCGCGTTATGATGGCGGTCATGCCCGGCGGCCCCGCGTCCCTCGGCCGGATGCTCCTCGTCCTCGGCGGGGTCCTCGTCGCCATCGGGCTCGTGCTCGTCCTCGCGGAGCGGTTCCCGGGGCTCCGGATCGGGAAGCTCCCCGGGGATCTCTCCGTCGAGCGCCCGGGCTTCCGCTTCTACTTCCCGCTCGGGACCTCGATCCTCGTCTCGGTGATCCTCTCGCTCGTGCTGTGGCTCGTGGGCCGGCGCGGCCGCTGACGGCCGCGCCCGGCGGCTACTGCGCGCTCCGGCAGCCGAGCGGTGCCGCGAGGACGCCCGCCGCGGAGTCGGTCGTCTCGAGCACGGACGCGCGCGCGGGCGTGCGGGCCTGGACCGCGGGGTGGCCGGTGCGCGCGACCCGCGCCGGCGCGTGCGAGCCGGACGCGGCGAGCAGCGCCCGCTGGCGCGCGGCCGCGGCGCGCACGTAGAAGTCGCGCTGCGCCTCGAGCTCGTAGAAGCGATCCTCCGGCGAGCGGAGCGGCGCCACCTCGACCACGAACGCGACGGCGAGCCCGAGCCAGAGGGCCACGAGCGGCAGCGCGGCGAGGCCCCGCCGGCGCGGCAGGCTCGAGAAGAGGGGGCGGCGGTTCTCGTTCGGGCTCGACATGGCTCGCTCCTTCCAGGACGCGGTGCTTCGACCTCTCGCGCCCTGTCTACGGGAGGAGGAGCTCGTTATTTCGTGACCCGCACCACGTGCCCGAGCAGGGTCTGCAGCTCGTACGGGCTCCCGCCCTTCGGCGCGCCGGCCGCGCACGACGTGACGGTCCCCGAGCCCGAGAGCGACGCGTATGCGCCGGTGCCCGACGCGAGCGTCCACCGGCCGAAGATCGGCGGGAAGCCGCCGCTCTTCGAGCTGCCCTGGATCCGCAGCGTGATCGTCCCCTTCGACCCCTCGAGGACGCGCTCCACGACGCCGGTGCCCATGGCGAAGCCGCCGAGGTCGCGCGCGACGCCCTCGTCCCGGATCGTCCCCGCGGCGGTCTCGATCCGGAACGTCCCGGAGTATTCCCAGGGGGGGAACCGGACGTGGATCTCCACGCGCTCCGAGCCCGGCGGCGGCTCGTGCGCGGAGGGCGGCGGCTCGCGGTTGCGGACGGGCTCGCCGGCGCGCGCGAGCGTCGGCGCCGCGACGAGGGCGGCGACGAGCGCGAGCGCGTGGCGACGGCGCGAGGTCATCCCTTGCTCCCGGTGGCGGCCGGCGCGAGCTCCGCGGAGGGCGGGGCGACGGCGGGCGCGGGCGCCGCGGCGGGGGCGCGGCCGTGCGCGCGCTGGCACTCCGCGAACCTCGCCTCGGCCTCCTCGGCGGACTCGCCGAGCACCTGGACCCGGTGCGACACCGGGAGGCACGCGGTGGTCGACGCGCGCAGCTCGGCGCGGAGCCGTCCCCAGTCGACGGTGAAGACGCGCGCCGTGCCGTCCCACGACGCGGTGGCGAGCTCCGTGCCGTCGGGGCTGAACGCGGCGTGGCCGACCGGGCCGACGTGGCCGCGCAGCACGAGCGGCTCGCCCCCGCCGTCGGCGTCGTAGACGCGGACCGTGCCGTCGGAGGACCCGAGCGCGATGCGCCGGCCGTCGGGGCTCGGCACCGCGGTGAAGAGCTCCTCCTGCAGGGCCGGGAACGGCCGCTCCGTCCCGTCGGGCCGGATCACGTGGAGCGGCCCGCCCTCCTCCGCGACGACGAGCGTGCCGTCCGGGAGCGGCGTCGCCCGGAACACGGCACGCTCGAACTTCAGCACGCGCGGCGCGCCCCCGTCGAGCGGCCACACCCGCACCGTCGCGTCGAGCTGCGACGACGAGACCACGCCCCTGCCGTCGGGCAGCCAGGCCACGGAGGTGATGCCGCCCTCGCTCCCGCGCAGCACGCGGGGGGCGCCCTCGCCGTCGGCGGGCCAGATCCGGACCGTCCGGTCGAGCGACACGCTCGCGATGCGCGTGCCGTCCGGGCTGAAGAACGCGGCGAGCACCGGCCCCTCGTGGCCGCGGAGCTCGCGGACGAGGGCGCCGGACGCCGCGTCCCAGAGCCGGACGGTCCCGTCCTCGGACGCGGTCACGATCCGCCGCTCGGTGGGATCGAGGTCGGCGGAGTGGATGCCGCCGCCCGGATCGCGGATGACGAGGCCGTCGCCGCCGTGCACCGGCCAGAACCGCGCCGTGCCGTCGTGCCCGGCGGTGAGGAGGCGGCGGCCGTCGCGCGTCCACTTCACGGTGTCCACGAGCTGGTCGTGGGCGCGGAACACGGCCCGCTCGTTCGGCGGCGCCGCGCGCCACACGCGGATCGCGCCCTCCTTCCCCTTCGTGAAGACGAGCGCGCCGTCCGGCGAGCCGGCCATCGAGACCGCGTGCTGGCCGCGGAGCACGATGGGCGGGCTCTCGCCGTCGGCGGACCAGAGCCGGACCGTCCCGTCCGCGCCCACCGTCCCGACGCCCCGGCCGTCCGCCGCGAACGCGGCCTGCACCACGGGCCCGCGGTGACCCCGGAGCCGGATCTCCGCGGCCGGCGCGCCGACCCGGTGGATGCGGGCGGTGCCGTCCATCGAGGCGACCACGACGCGGCCGCCGGTCGGATCGAAGCGGATCGAGAGGGCCGGCTGGCCCGGCGCTCCGTACGACTCGAGCACCGCGCCCTGCGGCGAGAGCAGGCGCGCCACGCCGTCCTCCGACGCGACGGCGACGGCGCGGCCGTCCGGCGACCACGCGAGATCGAAGATGGCGCCGCCGGGGAGCGGCGCGCGGGCGAGGAGGCCCCCGTCGCGGGAGAACACCCGGAGGAACCCGTCCGCGGCGCCCGTCGCGACGCGCGCGCCGTCCGGCGTCCAGGCGAGCGCCAGCACGGCGCCATCGTGCAGCAGGGCGACGGGCGGGCGCGAGCCGTCGAGCGCGACGAGCCAGAGCCGGCCGTCGAGCGCGCCGGCGGCGGCGATCCGTCCTTCCGGATCGAGCCGGAGGCGGGCGAGCGGGGAGGCGCCGGCGTGCTGCGTGAGCGGCGCGCCCTCGCCGCCCAGCCGGAAGACGTGGACGTCGCCGTCGTGTCCCGCGGTGACGAGCCGGGTCCCGTCACGGGTGAACGCCAGCGCGTTCGTGCGGCGGCCGCCGCCGGAGAGCACGCGCGGCGCGCCCGTCCCATCGGTCCGCTGGACGACCGCGCCCCCGTCCGGCGTGCCGGTCGCGACGAGGGTTCCGTCGGGGCTCACCTCGAGGCCGAAGCCGGCCTCCACGCGATCGAGCACGGCGATCGGGATCGGCTCCCCGAGGATCCGCTGCGCCACCTCGACGGCGCGCGCCGGCGGGTCGCCGCCGATCTCCGCCATGAGCAGCGCGGCGGCGAGGGGATCGGAGGCGCCCTCCGCGGCGCTGGCGATGCGGCTCGCCCGGAGCGCCCGCTCGGCGCGCGCGCCGGCGCGGAGCGCGAGCACCGCCGCGAACGAGGCGGCGGCGAGGGCGACGACCGAGGTCGTCGCGGCGGCGCGGCGGAGCCGCCGGCGGCGCGCGGCGCGGACCTCCTCGGCGGCGCGGTCCGCGTACGCGCGCTCGACGCCCTCGAGCGCCTCGCGGAGCGCGGCGGCGCTCTGGGGCCGGCCCGCCGGATCCTTCGACAGGGCGCCCGCGAGGAGCGCGGCGAGCTCCGGCGGCGCGTCCTCGAGCGGCAGGGACGGCGGGGGGCCGGGGTCGAGGACCGTGGTCCGCCCGTCGACGACGGGGAAGGGCAGCCGGCCCGCGAGCGTCTGGAAGAGGACGACGGCGGCGCCGAACACGTCGGCGCGCGCGTCGCCGGGCTCGCCGCGGAGCTGCTCCGGCGCCATGTAGGCGGGGGTGCCGCCGGCGAGGCTCGCGCGATCGAGGAGGCGGGCGAGCCCGAAGTCGAGCAGCTTCACGCCGCCCGAATCGGTGAGGAACACGTTGCCCGGCTTGAGGTCGCGGTGGAGCACGCCCTGCGCGTGGGCGTGCTCGAGGCCGCGGGCGACCGCCAGCGCGATGCGGATCGCCTCGCCGGGCGGCAGGACGACCTCGCGGAGGAGGCGCTGCTGGAGCGTCTCGCCCCGCAGGAGCTCGAGGATGAGGTACGGCGTGCTGTCGTGGATCCCGAAGTCGTGCAGCGTCACGACGTTCGGGTGATTGAGCCGCGCCGCCGCCTCGGCCTCCTCCCGGAGCGGCTTCTCGAGCGCGTCCGCCCGGGCGCGCGACGGGCGCATCGCCTTGAACGCCACGAGGCGGCCGAGCTCGCGATCGCGCGCCTCGAAGACGACGCCGAAGCCGCCGCGCCCGACCTCGCGCACGAGCTCGAAGCGGCCCACGACGTCCCCGGGCGCGAGCGGCACGACGAGCTGGGCGGGATCGCGCTCCGGGGCGCTGGCGAGCGCCATGAGGAGGTCGGACAGCGCCTCGCTCTCGCCCTCGAGCTCTTCGGGGCGGCGCGCCGTCATTCCAGCAGCCCCTCCTCGCGCGCCATCCGCGCGAGCTTGTCCTTGAGCCGCTCGAAGCGCTTGCGGAGCGCCGGCTCGTCCGCGGGCGCGCCGTCCTCCGCGAGGACCGTCGCGACCTCGCGCCAGGTGAGATCGCGATCGAGCCGCAGGACGAGGAGCGTCTGCTCGTCCGGCGCGAGCCGCGACCGGAGCCGGTCGATGCCACGCTGGCGCGCCTCCTTCCGCCCGAGGAGGAGCGAGGAGCGGACCTCCTCGGCGATCCGGGACAGCTCGGTGGTCTCGAGGCGGCGCCCGCGGGCACGGTACGGGTCCCGGAGGTGCCGCGCGGCGGCGTGCCAGGCGAGGCGGTACGCCCAGATGCGGACGGGGCACTCGCGCCGGAAGCCGGGGAGCCCGCGCCAGAGGTCCTCGGTGAACTGCGAGAAGACGTCGGCCGCGTCGCCGTCGTTCCGCAGGACGGAGACGAGGTAGCCGAGGATCTGCGGGCCGTAGTCGCGGACGATGGCCTCCGCGGCGGCGCGGTGGTCGCCCGCCTCGAGGAGGGCGGTCGCGCGATCGTCGGAGGTCATCGCCTGGCGTCCGGGCGCCGCCCCGGCCGGGCGCTGCACGGGCGGGGCGGACGCGGCCCGACGATAACGGAGCGGGTGGATCGCTGCAATGCGCCAGGCGCCCACGAGGAGGCCTCCGGGCGGCCCTCGACCGCCTCTCGGTGGGGAGGCGCGGCGCGGCGGTTCGTGACGGGGCGCGACGCGCCGCGGAGACGGCTACCGCGACAGCTCGTGGAGCTTGCCCCGGAGCGTCTCGGCGGCGTCGTGCGCCCGGGACTCCACCGTGGGCTCGGTCCAGACCCGGGCGAACCAGCCCGCGGCGAACCCGATGAGGGCGGCGGCGACGGAGGCGGCGAGGAGGGCGCGCTGGGAGGGCGTCATGGTCAGATTCCGAGCTGCTGGACCTGGTAGCCGCGCTCGCGCAGGGCCTTCAGGATCTCGTCGACGTGCTCGTGGCCGCGCGTCTCGAGGGTGAGCTGCAGGGTGGTGTCGCCGAACCGCGTGGCGAACGCCCGGGTGTGGTGCACCTCGATGACGTTCGCCCGGTGATGCGCGATGATCCCGGACACCTTCGCGAGCTGGCCCGGCTTGTCCATGAGGGCGACGCTCACGCGGACGAGGCGCCCGTCCTTCACCAGGCCGCGCTCGATGATCCGCGCGACGAGGTTCACGTCGATGTTGCCGCCGGAGACGATGGCGACGACGCGCTTCCCCTCGAGGCCGCGGATGCGGCGCTGCATGAGCGCCGCGACGCCGACGGCGCCGGCGCCCTCCGCCACCGTCTTCTCCCTCTCGAGGAGGTAGAGGATGGCGCTCGCGATCTCCTCCTCGGACACCGTGACGATCTCGTCGACGAGCGCGCGGACGTGCTCGAAGGTGAGGTCGCCGGCGCGCTTCACGGCGATCCCGTCCGCGACCGTGGTCGCGGGCTCGAGCGTGACGGGCTTCCCCGCCTCGATCGCCGCGAGCATGCAGGGCAGGACCTCCGCCTCGACCCCCACGACCTTCACCGACGGCCGCAGGGCCTTTGCCGCCGCGGCGATGCCCGACACGAGGCCGCCGCCGCCGATCGGGACCACGATCGCGTCCACGTCCGGCACCTGCTCCAGGATCTCGAGGCCGATGGTGCCCTGGCCGGCGATGATGGCGGGGTCGTCGAACGGGTGGACGAACGTGAGCCCCTCCACCTGCTCGAGGCGCCGCGCCTCCGCGTACGCCTCGTCGTAGGACGAGCCGTGGAGGACGATCCGGGCGCCATGCGCCCGGGTGTTCGCCACCTTCATGATCGGGGTCGTCTCGGGCATCACGATGGTCGCGGAGACGCCCAGCCGTCCCGCGTGGTACGCGACGCCCTGCGCGTGGTTCCCGGCGCTCGCCGCGATGAGCCCGCGGGAGCGCTCCTCGGGAGCGAGCAGGAGCAGCTTGTTGAGCGCGCCGCGCTCCTTGAACGCGCCCGTCATCTGGAGGTTCTCCAGCTTGAGGTACGCGCTCGTGCCGGTGAGCTTCGAGAACGTCTCGCTCCGGGCGCACGGGGACAGGTAGATGCGATCGCGGATGCGGCCGAGGGCGGCCTGCACGTCGGGGAGCGTCACCATGTGAGCGGCGACGGTAGCCGCGGGGCGCGCGGGTCGCAAGCGGGCCAAGCCGACGGCGGGGGCCCGCCGCGGACCGGCGGGCCAGGGTTTCTGCCGGGGACGACGCGCCTCAGTGCTGGACGAGGCGGCGCGCCAGCTCGACGCGGTTGCGGACGCCGAGCTTGTCGAAGATCGTCTTGAGGTGGCTCTTGACGGTCTGCGACGCGATCCCGAGCCGCTCCGCGACCTCGCGGGAGCGCAGGCCGTCCGCGACGAGCAGGGCGACCTCGCGTTCACGCTGCGTGAGCCCATCGGCCGGCGCGGCGGTGGTGGCCTCCGGTCCGAGCTGCAGCGGCTCCGGCAGCGGCTCCCGCCACAGGTGCAGCTGCGTCTTCCCCTTGCCGACGGCCGTCACCTCGATCCGCAGGCGCTCGCCGTGCCCCTCCATCAGCAGCGTACGGCGGATCCCGGGTGGCCCGCTCTGGGCACCCTCGGTGAGCCCCCGGAGCTCGGCGGGAACGACTGCTCCCTCCGAGGCATCGGAGAAGAAGACCTTCAGCATCTCCTCGGCCTGGCGATCACACCGGAGCAGGCCATCAGTATCGCAATGAGCGGCGGCGCCCCTAGGTGCCGGGACGCGGACGTTCGCGCGCATCATGACTGCACCCCCTGTCAACAACAGTCATTCAACGGTGTGTAGACAGGACCCACATACTACAGACCTTCCATCAGGTGGTCACCGTACCCCCCTTACTCGTCCGGACTCTTTTGGGGTTGCGGCGGGTTACGACCCCTCAGGCTCCGGAGGGGGCGCCGCTTCCGGCTCCACCCGGCCGGGTGAGATCCCCCTGACCACCCACGCTGCGAAATCAGAGGGATGGACGGGCCGACCGGCGGCGCGAACGAACCGATACGCTGGGCAGGTGCCGTAGGGGCCGCGGCAGAACGCGGTCATCACGTCCCTCGGGACGGGCGCCGCGGCTCCGGACACGGCGCGACAGCGGGGAGGCTGGGAGCGTCGGAGAAGCGGGCAGGCCATCTCGTCGATCACGCGTACGGTTCGGCGTGAACGTAGGCACGCATGTCCCGCGCTGCGGCGAGCGGGGGCTCGCTCGGCAGCTTCGCGCTACCATCCCAGCATGTGCTCCCGATCCGCCGCGCTCGCGGTCGCCGCGCTCGCCGCCGTCACCGCCTGCTGCGCCCCCGCCCGCGAGTCCCCGGACGCGGCGGCGCCGCCCGACCGCGCCGCGGCGACGACCTCCCGCGGCTCCGCGCCCGTCGGCCTTCACGGAACGTGTCCGGAGACGGGGTGCCCCGCGGGCCAGCGCTGCATCGAGTGGTGCGGCGTCGCCGGCTGCCGCCCGGGCCTCGTGTTCCGGACCTGCGAGATCCCGTGCAAGACCGACGCGCAGTGCCCCGCCGGCCTCGCCTGCGCGACGATCGCCGACGGACCGGGGCAGGTCTGCGACGGCGGCGGGGCGGCGGCGCCGCGGCAAGACGGGCCCAGGGAGTGATGCGCGGCAGGCCCTGCGCCCACGGGGCGGCGGTGCCTGCTCATCCTGCTGGCTCAGACGTCGACCTTGAAGCCGATCGCGACGTCGCTCGCGATCTTCCCGCCGCGGATCCCCCAGCACTCGAGCGGCGGCTCGTGGAGCACGATCATCACCGCCGACGGCGGGATCCCGGGCGCGTGCTCGAGGTTTCGCACGATGCCTTCGTAGAGCCTGCGCTTCGCGTCGGCGCTCCGGCCCGGGAAGACCGTGAGCTCGACGAGCGTGTACTCGGGCCCCTTCGGCGACTCCAGGTGCTCCGGGGCGTGCTCGTGCAGGATCTGGTTGCGGTCGGACTCGGGCACCCGGAAGGCGTCGACGAGCGCGGCGTGGACCCCGTCGAGGATCGCCTTCCGCTGCGCGGCGGGCCGCCCTGCGCGAATGTGGACGTGGACGATGGGCATGCGCGGGATTCTACTCGGCGCCCATGACCGCCGACCCCTCCGCCGCCGCCTCCGGGCTGCGGGACCGCTTCCGTGCCTTCGCCCTGCCGCGGGGGCCCGACGTCGTGGCGAGCGCCCGCGGCGTGCGGCTCTCGCAGCGCGGGGAGCTGGTCCTGTCGCCCGGCGCACGCCCGATCCGCTTCACCGCCGAGCAGACCATCGACGCCCTGCGGAGCGCGTTCCGCTGGGTCGCGACCGTGCGGCTCGGCCCGCTGACGCTCATGACCGCGACGGACGCATACGAGGACGGCCGCGGCTCGCTCGTCGTCCGCGCCCTCGGCCTGGTCCCGGTGATGAAGGGAGCGGGCGCGGACTTCGATCGCGGCGAGCTGCAGCGCTACCTCGGGGAGGTCCCGTGCTGCCCGCCGGCGCTCGTGCTGCACCCGACCCTCGAGTGGTCCGCCATCGGCGCCGACACGGCGCGGCTCCGGGACCGGGCCGACCCCGGCGGCGCGACGGTGGACCTCGCGCTCGACGAGGCGCGCGGCGCGGTCACGTGCCGGGCCGACCGGCCGCGCGCGGTGGGGAAGGGGACGGTGACGACGCCGTGGGAGGCGGTGAGCGACGTGCCGCACGAGTGGAGCGGAATGCGGGTGCCGACGCGGATCGAGGTCGCGTGGCAGCTCCCGGAGGGACGCTTCACGTACTTCCGGGCCGAGATCACCGCGCTCGAGGTCGTGCGGTAGCCGGAGCGGCTAGGACTGCCCGCCCACGACCACGTTCCAGGGCTTCACGCGCCAGCCGCTCACGACCCCGTTCTTCACGTAGGGATCGCTCTTCGCGAACGCCTCGACGTCGGAGGCGGAGTCCGCCTTGAACAGGAAGAGCGCGCCGTCGGTGGGCGGATCGAAGGCTCCGGCCATGACGAGGCGGCCGGCGTCGTGGGCGGCGCCGGCGTAGGCGAGGTGCTCCGGGCGGTGCGGCTTGCGGCGCTCGAGGACGTCGGGGACGTAGTCGTAGAAGAGGGCGAAGTACATGCCCCCGTGCTAGCCGAAACCGCGGCCCGGCGCCAGCTAGCGCAGCTCGACCTCGAACCCGAGCCGGCGCGCCGCCTCGAGCAGCTCGTCGGCGGGCTGGACCTTCACGGGGACGGCGATGGTCGTCTCGCTCTCCTCGGGGATCACCGCGCGGACCGTCACGGCGCACGCACCGGAGAAGCGGCCGAGGAGCGTCCGGAGCTCGCCGGCGCGCTCCTTCGTGAGCCGGTCGGCGTCGATGCGGAGCGCGATCTCGCTCGTCTTCTGGTTCCGCACCGCGGCGAGCGGCTCGATCTCCATCGCGGTGATCTCCGCCCGCGGGTTCTCCTCCTCGCGGTTGTTGATCCGGACCTCGCCGTGGACGAGCACCGGCTCGTCGCCCTTCACGAAGTGCTCCCAGTCCGCCCAGCCCTTCTGCGCGGGCCTCCCGTTCTGGGCCGGACGCGACGCCCAGCAGATCACCTCGGTCGTCCCGGTGAGGTCCTCGAGCGTGAGGAAGCCGAAGCGCGTGCCCTTCTCCTTGTTCATCCGCTCGCGGACCGCGGCGACGACCCCGACCACCGTCACCTTGTCGCCGTGCCGCTTCTGCGCGACGGCCGCGCAGGTGGACGAGGCGTAGCGCTTCACCTCGCGCTCGTAGCCCTTCAGCGGGTGGCCGGTCAGGTAGAACCCGAGCGCCTCCTTCTCGAAGGCGAGCCGGACGCGCTCCGGCCACTCCTCGACGGTGAGCTCGCCCACCACGTCGCCCGGCTTCGGGTAGCGGGGCTTCTGCTCGACCTGCGCGGCGGGGAGCGCGCCGAACAGCGAGTGCTGCCCGCTCGCCCGATCCGCCTGCGCGGAGGCGCCGGCGGCGAAGGCCGCCTCGATGCCGGCGTAGAGCTGCCACCGCGGGACGCGCTCGAAGTCGAACGCGCCGGACTTCACGAGCGCCTCGACCACCTTCTTGTTGATCTTCTTCGAGTCGACGCGGGACGCGAAGTCGAAGAGCGACTTGAACGGCCCGCCGTCCGCGCGCGCCAGGAGGATCGCCTCGACGGCGGACTCGCCGACGCCGCGGACCGCGCCGAGGCCGAACCGGATGCGCCCCTTCGATCCCTTCGGCGACGTCTCGCCCGGCGGGAACGCCCCGAAGTCCTTCAGCGACTCGTTCACGTCCGGCGGCAGCACCTCGATGCCGTCGGCGCGCGCCTCCGAGATGTGCAGCACCACCTTGTCGGTGTTCGAGGCCTCGCTCGAGATGAGCGCGGCCATGAACTCGACGGGGTAGTGGGCCTTGAGCCAGGCGGTCTGGACGGTGAGGAGGCCGTACGCGGCGGAGTGCGACTTGTTGAAGCCGTACGCCGCGAACTTCTCCATGAGGTCGAAGACGCCGCTCGCGATCTTCTCGTCGACGCCCTGCTCGGTGGAGCCCTTCATGAAGATGGCGCGCTGCTTCGCCATCTCCTCGGCCTTCTTCTTCCCCATCGCGCGCCGGAGCAGGTCGGCGCCGCCGAGGGAGTAGCCGCCCAGGACCTGGGCGATCTGCATCACCTGCTCCTGGTAGACGATGACGCCGTACGTCGGCTCGAGGACCGGCTCGAGGGTCGGGTGCGGGTAGACGACCTTGTCCCGGCCGTGCTTGCGGTCGATGTAGACGTCGACCATCGTCCGGCCGTCCTCGAGCTTCTGGTCGAGGGGGCCGGGGCGGTAGAGGGCGCCCGCCGCGATGACGTCCTCGAACCGCGAGGGCTTCATCTTGACGACCATCTCGGTGAAGCCCGACGACTCCATCTGGAACACGCCCGCGGTGTCGCCGCGGCTGATGAGCTCGTAGACCGCCGGATCGTCGATGGGGATGTCCGACGCCTGGAAGTCCTTCCGCTCCGGGTGGTTCTGCTTCACCAGCCGGAGGGCGTCGTCGATGACGGTGAGGGTCTTGAGGCCGAGGAAGTCGAACTTCACGAGGCCGGCTGCCTCGACCTCCTCCTTCGCGAACTGCGACACCAGCATCTCGGACTTGTCGTCCTTGTACGCCGGCACGTAGTCCCAGAGCGGCTTGTCGGCGATGACGACGCCGGCGGCGTGCAGGCCCGCCTGGCGGTTCAGGCCCTCGAGCGACATCGCGATGTCGAGGAGGTCCTTCGTCGTCACCACGTGCTGGACGCCCTTGTCATCGGTCCAGCGCGAGATCTCGGTGGGCTTCTTGTACAGCTCCTCGAGGCGCGGCTCGGCCGGACCCTTCTCGCTGCCGAAGACGAGCTCCTTGAGCGGCGGCGTCTTGCCCTGCACCGGGTCCGGGACGAGCTTCGCGATCTTGTCGCCCTCGGCGAACGGCAGACCCATCACCCGCACGACGTCGCGGATGACCGAGCGCGCCTTGAGCGAGCCGAAGGTGATGATCTGGCCGACGTTGTCCTGGCCGTACTTGCCGCGGACGTACTGGATGACCTCGTCGCGCCGGTTCTGGCAGAAGTCGACGTCGAAGTCCGGCATCGACACGCGCTCGGGGTTGAGGAAGCGCTCGAAGAGGAGCTGCCACCGGAGCGGGTCGAGATCGGTGATCCGGAGGGACCAGGCGACGATCGACCCGGCGCCGGAGCCGCGGCCGGGGCCGACGGGGACGTGGTGCTCCTTCGCCCAGTTGATGAAGTCCTGGACGATGAGGAAGTACCCGCTGAACCCCATCTTCTTGATGACGCCGAGCTCCATCTCGAGCCGGGCGCGGTAGGCGTCGCGATCGTGCGGATACTTGCCGTCGACCTCGCGGAAGCGGCGGTCGAGGCCCTCCAGCGCGAGCTTCGTGATGAAGTCGTCCTCGCTCATCCCGTCCGGGAGCTGGAACCGGGGCAGGAAGGACTTCCCGAGCTTGAGCTCGACGTTGCACATCTCCGCGATGCGCACGGTGTTGTCGATCGCCTCCCGGTACTCGGGGAGCGCGGCCGCCATCTCGTCGGGCGACTGGATGAAGAGCGCGTCGGTGTCGTGGCGGAGGCGCTTCGGGTCCTGGAACGTCTTGTTGGACGCGATGCACATGAGGACCTCGTGCGCCTTCGCGTCCTCCCGCTTCACGTAGTGCGCGTCCGCCGTGGCGACGAGCGGGATGTCCTCGTCGCGCGCGAGCTGGGCGAGCTTCGCGTTCACCTCGAGCTGCTCCCGCATCCCGTTCGACTGCACCTCGAGGAAGAACGAGCCCGGCTCGAAGATGTCCCTGTACTCGCGGGCGACGCGGCGGGCGCCGTCGAGGTCGCCCTGGCGGATGAGCCGCGGCACCTCGCCGGCGAGGCAGGCGGTCAGGCCGACGAGGCCCTTCGAGTGCTCGCGGAGCAGCTGCTTGTCGATGCGAGGGTCGTAGTAGAAGCCCTCGGTGAACGCCTTCGAGGAGAGGTAGCGGAGGTTCGCCCAGCCCTCGGCGTTCTTCGCGAGCAGCACGAGGTGGCGGCCGATGCGCTCGCTGCGGTCGAGGCGCCCCTTCTCGCCGGCGACGTACGCCTCCATCCCGAGGATGGGCTTCACGCCGGCTTCCTTGGCCTTCTTGTAGAAGTCGACGGCGCCGAACAGGTTGCCGTGATCGGTGACCGCGACCGTCTTCATCCCCTTGGCCTGGACGGTCTTGAGGAGGTCCTTGATGCGGATCGCGCCGTCGAGGAGCGAGTAGAGGGTGTGGAGGTGCAGGTGGACGAAGTCGGCGGCCATCGTGGGCCGGAGTCTTAGCAGGGTCGTCTGACTTGCGCCCAGAGGACAAAATCTGCGTGGGTCGGCAGGTTTTCGGCCAGCTACCCCGCGCCTTCCACGGCGGCGTCCGCCTCCCGGTCGGCGGTGCGGGCGAAGTCGAGCCCGAGGTACCGCAGCACGCGCACGTGATGGCGCGACAGGCCGCTGAGCTCGATCCGGCGCCCCGTGGCGGCGAGGCCGTAGGCGAGGATCGCGAGCTCGTGATCCTGGACGTCGAAGGCGACCGAGAGATCCACGGCGACGGCGACGTCGGGGGCGAGCCGCTCGACCGCGCGCACGATCGCCACCGCGGTCGACACCTCGAACGCTCCCGCCGGCCGGAACACCTGCACCATCTGCTCCTGCTCTCGCATCGCTCCACCCCGCTCGAAGCCCGGGGCGACATCTAGCGCCGGCCGCGTGGCCGACCCTCAGATAGTTTCGTCGGAACCGTGAGGTTCCACCTCAGCATTCCGGGCCGCACGTCGCCGCGTCGCTCGTGCGCCTCGGACGCGCCGCCGCATCAGGGGGACGCCGCGTGCCCCTCTCCCTCGAACGCGTGCTCCAGGTCGGCCCAGGATCGCTCGTACTCCTCGTTCGCCTGGACCCAGGAGGGGTTGTCGAGGTCCGCGCGATCGTGGAGGAGGCGGGCGGTCGTGTGGAGGTGCTTCCGGAGCGCCTCCAGCTCGGCGCGGTGGAGCGCCGTGTGCTGCTGCGGAACGTCGTAGTCCCCCCTGAGGTCCTCGAGCGCGGAACGGATGCGCGCGAGGTCCTCGTGCGTGGTGTCGGCGACGGCGCGCCGTGCCTGCGCGAGCTCGTGGCGGACCGCCTCGAGGCGCGCGTGGCGATCCCGCGCGCCGCCTTCGTCTCCCCCGCGCTGACGCAGCCACGCGGCCACCCGGGAGAGTCGCTCCTCCAGCCGCTTCAGGAAGCTCTCGGTCTCGCGCTCGGCCATGATCTCCTCCTCGCCCGAGGAGCGCCTCCCCGCCGCCGCCGCGACGCGCCTCGGCAGCGAGGTGATAACGGACGCGCGACGGCGCCGCCGGCCCGGCCGGGCGCTCGCGAGCGGCGGGGCGCGATCCGCCGCGCCCCGTGAGGTTCCATCGGGCGGGGCGTCGGTCGCGCGTCGGCCTGCGTTATCAGGACGCGCGGAGGAAGCGTCGATGGCGGAGGAGCGCAGCGCGCCGGGCCGAGCTCGCAGGGGCGTGTCGACCGCGTTCAGCCACGTCCAGGACGTGGTCTACGTCGCGCTCGGCGCCCTGCTCGCGGTGAGCGCCACCGCGATCCTCGTCCAGGGCGCGCTCGATCTGTTCAAGGCGGTGACGAGCGGCGTGGACGTCCGCGCGGTCGTGACGCTGCTCGACCGGATCCTGCTCGCGCTGATGATCGTGGAGCTGCTCTACACGGTGCAGGTCTCGTTCCGGGAGCACACGCTCGTCCCGGAGCCGTTCCTGCTCGTCGCCCTCATCGCCGGCGTCCGCCGGATCCTCGTCATCACCGCGGAGTTCGGCGCGCAGCCCAGGATGCCCGACGAGGAGTTCCGCCACGTGATGGCCGAGCTCGCCCTCCTGACGGTGCTGATCGTCGTGCTGGTCGCGTCGATCGTGATCCTGAAGCGGCACGGGCCGGAGGAGGGGCCGCGGTCGCACGCGGGGTGAGGATCACGGCGCCGGCGGTACCGCGAGACCGTGCGGCGCCGGCGCTCCGGAGCGCTCGGCACCGCGAAGGCGTTCCGCATTGCAGCCAGCTGATCCGCGCGCGCATCGATGAAGTCTGGATCGCCTTGCTGTGTCGGCCGCGGCGCCGCCGACGTAACGGCGTCGCCCCGAGTGAGACGGGAGACGCGTGCCCGTCCTCGACACCCCCCGGCTGACCCTCCGCCCCCTCACGCTCGGCGACGTCGGCGCCCTCCGGGCGCTGCTCATCGACCCGGACGTCCGCCGCTGGATGTGCGACGGGCTGGTGCTTCCGGAGGCGACGGTCCGCGGCATGATCCAGGAGAGCCTCGCCGGTTTCCGCCGGTGCGGCGCGGGGCTGTACGCGCTTCACCGAAAGGAGGACGGCGCGTTCGTCGGCTACGCGGGGCTGAAGCCCGCCCGGATCCGCGGCCTGGAGCTCGCGGCGGCCGTGTGGCCGCGGTACTGGCGGCAGGGGGTCGCGCGCGAGGCCGGCGAGGCCGTGATCCGGCACGCCTTCGACGGGCTCGAGCTCCCCCGCGTGCTCGCCTGCACCGACGCGCCAAACTTCCGCTCCCTCGGTGCCATCGTGCGGCTCGGCTTCCGGCCGCTCGTGAACACGCCGGGCGCGTTCGGCGTCATCCGGTGGTTCGTGCGGGATCGGCCGCGCTGACGGGCTGGCGCCTCACGGGCACGCCTCCACCTGGTACCACCTCGCCCCGAGCCTCCCCGGCCACAGCAGGGCGCAGACCGCGTCGCCGACCTCCACCTGCTGGTACAGCGCGCGGCCGACGTCCGGACGCCCAGACCGAGAGTGACGCCCAGACCGAGAGTAATGGACGCCCAGACCGAGAGTAATGGACGTCGGACTGAGAGCAGCAGGCGCTCAGGGCGAGGTGTGGCGGGTGCGAATGCGCTCCCCGGTGGTGCAATCCGGGATGCGGACGCAGGCCGACGTGACTCGCTCGAGAGCGAGCGAGGAATCCAGCGCGCGTCGTCGGAGGGGGAGGGCCGGGGGGAGTTCGTGAGCGCCCGCTATCCGGAGCTCGCGCACGGGACCCCGTGGTGCACGCGGAGCAAGTAGGTGCCGCACGGGAAGATCGCGCTGGTGTATCCCGCGCACCTGGCCGCCCAGGCCGCGCGGTACGAGCGCAGGAACTCGACCAGCCGGCCGAGCGCTTCGATGCGCTTCCACTTGTCTCGCGCGGCGACGCGCGGGTTGAGCCCCCGCCGCGGCTCGCCGGGCCGCGGCCGACCTGTCGGCTTCTGCGAGAGCACGCGCGCGGCGCCCAGGAAGCCGGCGCGGGCGTCTCTCACAGCGTCCTCCTCCCGTTCGGCGAGGGCCGCCGCGAGCCGCTCCCGGAACTCCTCGGCCGTGAAGCTCGGAGGCGGTTCGAGCTGGAGGATCGCCTTTTCGGGAAGGGAGCCCTTCGGGTCGAAGAAGTGCTTCGGCCGCGAGATCTCGAAGGCGTCGCCTCCGATCCGCTCGGGGGCGGACCAGAGCCCAGGCCATAGCCGGCCGGAGCGCACGAGGCCTGCCGCGGTCGGGTTCGCGAGGACGTAGGCGGCCTTGTCGAGGATGTCGCTCGGCGAGACAAGAGTTACGGCGCTGTAACTGTTCGGCGCCCAGAAGGTCTCCCATCGGCCGATCGAGGCGTTCACGGCTCGAGCGACCAGCGCGTCGAGGAATTGATGGAACGCCGGGAGCCGGGCGTGCAGGTCGGTCAGCACGAGGTGAAAGTGGTTCGAGAGCACGCAAAAGGCATGGACGCGGATCTCGAATCGCTGCGCCGCGACGGCGAGCAGGTAGAGGAAGATTTCGTTCGTGGCCCTGGACGGGCGCAGGAGAAATTGGCGCTGCGCGCAGCGCCGCGTGACGAGATAGGTGGCTCCAGGCAAAACCTGGCGGGGAGCAGTCATGCGTGCGGGCATGACAAGGACCGTGCCCGCGCTCGGTCACGTTTCCGCGTCGGTTTCTCTGCCGTCGGTAGTCCGCGCCGCGGTCACCCGGTCCGAAGCCCGGAACTCTCGGTCTGGATCCCCCGGAACTCTCGGTCTGGATCCCTCGGTAGTCCGCGCCGCGGTCACCCGGTCCGAAGCCCGGAACTCTCGGTCTGGATCCCTTCGGTAGTCCGCGCCGCGGTCACCCGGTCCGAAGCCCGGAACTCTCGGTCTGGATCCCCGGATCCCCGCCGCGGTCACCCGGTCCGAAGCCCGGAACTCTCGGTCTGGATCCCCCGCCGCCAAATGCGCGCGGATCTCCGCCGCGACCTCGTCCGGCCGCTCGTTCGCGAACACGTGCGATCCGCCCGGCACCGTCACGAGCCGGGAACCCGCGATCCGCTCGGCGAGGACGCGGCCCACCGCGAGCGGGCTCACCGGATCCGCGTCGCTCCAGAGGAGCAGCGTCGGCGCCCGGATCGCGCCGAGGCGATCCCCGAGGTCGGTCCGGTCCTCGACGAACCAGGCGGGCACGTCCGGCAGCGCGGCCCGGTACTCGGGCCGCCAGTCGCAGGCGCCGAGCGCGGCGACTTCGAGGCCACCCGAGGTGGCGACGAGCACCAGCCGCGCGACGCGCTCCGGGTGCTCGATCGCGAGCCGCGCGGCGAGCACGCCACCCATCGACTGCGCGACGACGTGGCTCGCGCCGGCGGGGAGCCGGTCCAGGAGCCACCGGTACAGGCCGTCGAGCGACGAGATCCCCGGGTCGAGTGGGACGTCGCCGAACCCGGGCCAGCCCAGGAGGCGCGCCGGGCCGAGGTCGGCGAGCCGGTCCGCGACGGGGCGCCAGAACGCGGCGCTGCCGCCGGCTCCGGGGAGGAAGACGAGCGGTGTCATCTCGCTGAGCGTAACGGGCACATCCGCCGGTGTCGACCGGCGCCCCGCCTGCTCGGTGCGCCCCTCAATCCCAGTCGTGGTGATGGCTGCCGACGGCCCCGGTTCCGTTCGGATCGAGGTAGAGCTTCAGGTACGTCCCGACCTCGTGCAGGTTCCGCTCGCGACCGAGCACATACGTGTACGTGTAGAACGGCATCACGTACCAGCCCGCCCATGGGGTGACGCTCAGGCCCACGTGGACGCCGCCGGGATCGAGCACCAGCGCGGGCCCGGCCTCGACGCCGATGAACGGCCCCGCGACCTCGCCGCCCACCCGGAGCTTGAGGAGGTCGCGCCAGTTCGTCGACACGTCGATCGCGAGGCCGCGGCCGTAGGGGCGCTGCCTGAAGCCGTCCAGCGTCTCGGGCCAGCGGACCCAGCTCACCTCGAGCCCCCAGGTGAACCCGTGACCGAACGTGTACGAGACGGTGACCCCCGGGTTCACCGTCGTGAAGTCCGCGCGGACGGCGCCCGGGGCGAGCAGCGCGGCGGCGAGCACGGCGGCGATCCCGGCGCGCCGGAGCAACGCTGGAATGGGCGTCGACGTCAGGCATGAGCGGAGCAAGGTCACCTCGGGAAGGGAAGTCGACCATCGTACCCCGAACGCATCAAGGACATGAGCCCGTGCGCGTGGCGGTCGGACCCGGATATGCACTGATGGTCAGTGCCCCCCTTCCCCCTCGGTCCTGCGCGCCGGACCTGCTAGGGGATCCGGTCGAGGCCGTCCGCGGCGGACGGAGAGGAGGGCGCATGCCGAGGCCACCGCGCGCCTGGAAGGCGCTGCCCCACGGGGCTCCCGCGGGCGCGCCGCGCGCCATCGCGGCGAGGCCTCTGACCCGGGAGCGCCCGTGAAGATCGTCGAGTACGACGCCTACGGCCCACCCGACGTCCTCCGGATCCGCGACGTCGCGCGGCCGCGCCCCGGCCGCGGCGCGCTCCTCGTCCGCGTCCGCGCCGCGGCGCTGAACCCGAAGGACGTGCTCGTCCGCTCCGGAAGGTTCCGGCTCCTCACCGGCCGCCGGTTCCCGAAGCGCGTGGGGTTCGACTGGGCCGGCGAGATCGCCGGGGTCGGCGCGGGCGTCGCCGGCATCGCCGAGGGCGCGTCGTACTACGGCATGCTCGACGGGTATCAGGGCGGCGCGTGCGCCGAGTACCTCGTCGCCTCGCCGCGCGACTGCGCCCCGATGCCCGCCGGCCTCGACTTCGTCCGCGCCGCCGCGATCCCGCTCGCCGCCTCCACGGCGTTGCAGGCGCTCCGCGACGTCGCGCGGCTCGTGCCCGGCGCCCGGGTCCTCGTGAACGGCGCCTCCGGCGGCGTCGGCTCCTTCGCGATCCAGGTCGCGCGCATCCTCGGCGCCCACGTGACCGCGACCGCCAGCGCGCCGAACCTCGACCTCTGCCGCCGCCTCGGCGCGCACGAGGCGATCGACTACGGCGCCGCCGACGCGCTCGCCGCGCCAGCGCGCTACGACGTCGTCCTCGACGTGTTCGGGAATCGCAGCCTCGCCGCCGCGCGACGCGCCCTCGGGCGAAGCGGCGTCTACGTCACGACGGTCCCGAAGCTCCGCACCTTCGTCGACACGGCGCTCACGCTGGTCCGCTCGCCGCGGGCCCGCACCGTCGTGGTCCGGCCGCGGGCGCGCGACCTCGTCTGGCTCGCGGAGCGCGTCGCCGAGGGGCGGCTCGTCCCCGTCGTCGAGCAGGAATACCCGCTCGAGCGGATCGCGGAGGCCGAGGCGCACGCGGGGAGCAAGCACGTGCGGGGGAAGATCGTCGTCCGGATCGACTGATCCGCCGTCGCTCGGGGGGAGCGCACCACGGGCCGCGCGGCCGGTCGCGCTTCGACGAGGCTCGGGGCGACCGGGTGCCGCCACGAGGCGCCCCGCGGTGGCTGGCGCGTCGCGTCCTCCCGCGGTACGAGACGGACCGTGCCCACCGCCCCCCGGCGCGCCGCTCCTCCCTCCATCCCGCCCCCCTCCGTTCCGCTCCGCGACCACCCGCTCGCGCGGCTCCGGGCGCGGCCGCTCCGCGCGACGTTCCTGGGCCGCCCGAACCGGTTCGTCGCGGAGGTGCGGCTCGCGACCGGTGAGCTCGTGGCGGCGCACCTCCCGAACTCCGGCCGGCTCACCGGGACGCTCGCGCCCGGGCGGGTGGTCCTCCTCGACGGCCCCTGCGACGGGCGCCGGTGCCCGTACACGGTCGTCGCCGCGCGCGAGGGCCGGACCTGGGTCGGGACGGTGACGACCTACGCCAACCGGGTCTTCCCGGCGCTCTGGCGCGGCGGGCTCTTTCCGGAGCTCGCCGGGAGCGACCTCGCCGCCGAGGTGGCGCACGGCCGCTCCCGGTTCGACTTCACCGTGGACGGCGCGTTCGTCGAGGTGAAGTCGGTGACGCTCGTCGCGGGTCGCGTGGCGCGCTTCCCCGACGCCGTGACCGCGCGCGGCGCGCGCCACTGCGACGAGCTGGGCCGGCTCGCGCTGCGCGGCGTACCGGTCGCCATCGTGTTCGTCGCGCAGCGCGGGGACGTTGACGCGGTCGAGCCCGAGGACGAGGTGGACCCGGCGTTCGGCGCCGCGCTCCGCCGGGCCGCGCGCCGCGGCGCGCGGGTGCTCGCGTGCGCGCTCGCGGTCACGCCGGGCGGCGCGGTCGGGGCGCGGCGGGTGCCGGTGCGGCTGTAGGGGCCCCGTCGCCCGCCCGCCGGCGCGTTCCGCGCCTACCGGTCGTGCTTCGCCGGATCGTGCCCCTTGCCCTTGTCGTGGCAGGTGCCGTCGCTCCACTGATGGCCGGGCGGGCACTTCTGCGCGGAGACGGGCGCGCTGGTGTGCGCGACGCCGGGGACGTGGATCATGCAGCCCGTGGAGAGGAGGGCGGCGGCGGCGAGGCCGGCGAGCAGGGTCTTCATGGAGCGCTCCGTGAACCCGCGCCGCCGACGCGGCGAACGGGCGGTTGGCGGCGCGGGAGGGTCGCACCGTCGGTGCGCGCTCGCAAGTGGGTGCGGGTGCGGGAAGTCGCGCGCAGGTGCGACGCGCGACCTCGCGCACGCGCGGTCGCTCAGCTCGACCTGGCCTTCTGCTGCGCCGCGAGCGCAGCCATCGCCGCCATCGCCTTCGCGCGGTTCTCGGTGATCTCCTTCTTCAGGGCGCCGGCGTCGCGGTTCGCGAGGCGCTCGACGACCCGCCCGTTCTGGAAGTGCTCGCGGACGATCTCCGCGACGTCGGCGACCTGGACGCCGGAATACCAGACGCCGTCGGGGTACACGACCATGTTCGGCCCGCGCTCGCACATGCCGAGCGAGCCGCAGGTCGTGACCTGGACGACGTCCACGAGCTGCTTCGCGGCGAGCTCCTTGCGGAGGGCGTCCAGCACGGCGGCGGAGCCGCGACCGCTGCAGCAAGGCGCGGCCCCCGGCTTCTCCTGCTGGCAGGCGTAGACGTGGTAGCGGAACGGTTCCATGGATGGCCTCGTCGGCATGGGGTGAAGAGGACGGGCCATCATCGGGCAGGGCGAGCCGGCGGACAACCGACGCTCGGGACGGACCGCCGACTCGCGCCGCGCCGTCACCGGTCGAGCGCCTCGCCCAGCGCGCGAAGGATCGCCGCGCCGTCGCCCGCCCACGCGCTCCCGTGCATGCACGCGAGGGTCCGCGGCGCGGTCGCGGCGAGCCGTTCGACCTGCGCGCGCGCGTTCCGCGCGTGGGAGAAGTAGTCCATCGGCGCGCGGAACGCCTCGCTCGGCCCGAGGATGTCCGCCTCGGTGAGCGGCGGCGGCGTCGCGCCGCCCTGCGTGAAGAGATCGCCGCAGAGCAGGGTCCGCGTCGTCTCCTCGAAGAGGTAGCCGCACTCCCATCCGTGCGGCAGGTGCGGCGTGTCGAACCAGCGAACGCGGTGCGTGCCGAGCGACAGCGTCTCGCCGTCCCGGAGCACGCGCGGTGGCCGCGTGGCCTGGTCCTGGATCGACGTGAGCGCCGCCACGAACGAGCACACCGGCGTCGCCTCCGGCGCGGCGCCGAGCAGGTCGTTCAGCGCGCCGCACTCGTCCGCCTCGTAGTGCGAGAGGCCGACGAGCCGGAGCCGCTCCACTGGCAGCACGGCCGCGATCGCCTCGCGCGTGAGCTGGAACATCCGGCGCGGGCCGGTGTGGAACAGCAGCGGCTGCTCGTCGACGACGAGGTACTGGTTGAAGGAGAAGCCGGTCGGCGGACCTCCGGCGGTCGGCGGCAGCGGGGTGCTGATGCGGAAGATGCCGGACGCGATCTCGTCGACGCGCGTCCCGGACTGCGTGTTCGTGATCATGTGCCCTCCAGCTCCGCGCGGAGGCGGCCGGCGGAGCCCGCGAGCCATAACGCGGCGGGCGCGGCGCGGAGGCGATCCGCCCCGGATTCGATGCCGCGCGCCGCCGGGCCGGTCGGTCGCCGGCCCGGGGGGCGCCGCAGACGATCTTCCGGAGCCGGATGCTCCCGACGAACAGCGCGCCGGTTCGCGGATCCGCGGCGATCCCCGCCGCGACGAGCCCGCGCTCCGGTACCGTGATCGCGACGGACGCGTGCGCGGTCGCCGGGATCAGCGCGCTGCGAGGCGCTCGAGCCGCGCCCGGAGCGCCGTGACGATCCCCTCCGGCGGGACCTCTCCGGCCGCGCTCTGCAGCCGGAACACGTCGCGGATCTCGGATCCGAGCGTCTCCACCCGCATCTCGTGCGGGTAAAGCCCGAGGTCCGCGAACTCGTGCAGGATCCGGCCGAGGAAGCCCACCGCGTCGACGGCGCGGAGCTCGACGAGCACGTCCCGCCGCGTGCGGGCTACGCGGTGGCTCGAGAGCGCGACGCCGCCGGGCGGCATCGGCGCGGGCGCGTGGTCGTTGATGAGCGCGAGGAAGTCGATGGCCGACGGCTCGACCTCGGGGTCCAGGACGTCGAACGCGATCTCGGCGATCCACCGCGTCGGCGTCCGCCGGGCGGTCGCCCGCACCACGCTGATCTGGTGCGCTGCGAGGCCGGCCGCGAGCCGGCCCGCCCAGCCCGGGTCCAGCGAGCCGGAGAGGTGCAGCGTCTGCCGCCGGGCTCCGCTCCGGACGATCCGGGACGTGAAGGTGCGCTCCCCGCGAGGGGCGCCGGGCGGGAGCGAGACGTCATCGGCTGGGAGCGCGTAGCCGTCGATCGAGTCCATGCGCCGTTGCACAGCAACTCCCTTGCCATGTTGATCCCCGCCCACGGCACGGCCGCGCCGGACGGCGGAAACGCGGCGGGCCATGCCGAGCGCTGCAGCCGGTGCCCGTGCGGCGAGCACGACCTGCTCGCCTCCGCTGCGCGTGCCGCCCGGGCGAGCAGGCCGCCGCCGAGCGCCCGATCCGGCGTGCATCGCTCGGCGCCTGGCCTCGCCCGCTCGTCCGTGGCGCTGTCCGCTGGCACGCCCTGATGCCAGGCCAGCTCCACGGGCGCCTAGGGCAGCTCGACGCGACGGATGAGGCCGCCCTCGACCTCGTAACGTACCCACCCCACGTCCCACGGGTCGGGGTGCTCCGGAGATCGTCCGGTGATGATCTCGTGATCCAGCACGACACGGTCCCCCTCGACCCGCCGCTCGACGACGCGGCAGCGGTTCCTCGGGAACCGCTGGAACATCGTTCCGTACCGTTGCCGCAGCGCCTCCTTGCCGGACGCGAGCGTCTGGCCGGTGCTCGCGCTCGTGATCACGACGTCGTCCGCGTACGTCGCGACGAAGGCGTCGAGGTCCTGGGCGTTGTACGCCTCGAGCTGCCGCTGCACGACCGCGACGGAGGCGGGCACGGCCGGCCCGGCACGGTCCCCGTCGGGCTGCGCTGGCGGCGCAGCGACGCGGGGAGCGGCGCAGGCGAGCCCGGCTGCGACCAGGAGCAACGTGACGAGACCGCGAGATCGGCGCATCGCGCCTCCGGGGATGTGGGACATCGACGCTACCGAGCGGGGAGCGATGCCTCAAGGCCGCGCCAGTGCTGGCGCCGCTGCGGTGCGTCGATGCCGTCCCGTGGTCGAGGCACGTGGAATCGACTCCCGGTATTTGGGCAACGACGAATTGCCGCATACGATGGCTCCCGGAGGGAGCCCCGTATGTCGCACTCGAACAGTCTGCGGTCGATCGTCGCTCGATCCGTCGCACATGCCGTCCAGACCGGGCGCCGCACTGCCTTCGTCCTCGCCCTCGCGAGCGCGCCGCTCGTCGCTCGCGCCGGTCCGGCGCTGGTCGCCGCACCCGCGGCCGGGGCGGACGACGCCATCGTGCTGCCGGCGCCGAAGGACTTCGCTGCGGCCATCGCCGCGGTCGAGGCGGCGACCGGGACGGAGGGCGAGGTCATCGAGACCGAGGCCGGCATCAAGATCCCCCTGTCCGCGGGCCGCGCGTTCGCGCTCGAGCCCCACGTCGCGTCGCGGCTCCTGGCCGGGAGCCACGGACCGTTCCGCAAGGCCGGCATCTACCTGTTCCGCTACGAGCGCGCGTACGGGCTCCCGGGCGAGAAGGACCGCATCGGCCTCATGCCGACATCCGACCCGGACCTCGTGATCCGCCGGATGGGCACCTCGGGTCACCGTCACGGCGTGACGACGGAGCAGATCATCCAGTGGCTCCACGCGCTCGAGCGCGACGAGGCGTTCGAGCTGCTCGAGATCGGGAGCGACTTCGTCGCCGGGCGCTTCGAGCGCGAGCCGAAGGACCCCGTCGCCCTCGCGCACCGCGCGGCGAAGTTCGCGCCGGACCTCGTGTCCGGCCACTCCGATCCGACGGCCGGCCTCGCCGACCTCATCGGGCGGAAGCGGACGCTGTTCCTCATCTGGGACTGACCGGGTACCCAGCGCCACGCGCGGGGGCGCCGTCGCCGGCGGGCCACCCGCGCGGCGCCCCGCCGACGTGGACGCTATGAGGCGGCGGTGCGCTCCCGCCTCGCGCTCGTACTCGTCGTCGCCGGCGTCGCGTGCCACACCAGCCGCCGCGGGGCGCCCACGCCGGAGCTCCAGTGCGCGGGCGCCGCGGAGTGGCCCCAGTGGTCGCTCGGCCCCGGGCACGGGGGCACCACCTGCGCCCGCGGGGCGCCGCTCTCGAGGATCCTCCTGACGGCGCAGGTCGACGACTCGGTGGAGGCCGAGAAGGCGGAGTCCGGCGGGGATCTCCTCGTTCACTACCAGACGCCGCTCGTCGCGGGCGACGACGTGATCGTCGAGCACAAGTCCGGCCCGTACGTCGCATGCACGCCGCCCGGCACGCCGGGCCCGGCCTGCGGCCCCGCCGCGTGGGCGACGCAGACCTGGGGCGAGCGCGGCTGGCGGTGGCAGGGCGGGGCGCTCGGGGCAGTCTGGGCCTTCGAGTCCGACTGGAAGCCGCCGCCGGACGGCCCGACGCTCGCGGGCTGGGAGCCGGTGTTCCACGCCGCGCTGGTCGGGACCGCCGGCTCGCTCGTGGCGGTCCCCGGAGCGCGGGGCACGCTGCACCTCGTGGACCGCGCGAGCGGCGAGCTCGTCCGCACGGTGGCGCCGCTCGGGGACGATCCCGACACCTACGTGGCGGGCCCGGTGACGGCCGACGCCGCGGGCAACGCCTGGTACACCGGGATCCGGCTCGACCCCGTGGACCCGTGGGGCGACTCGGGGCGCGACGCCGATGGCTTCCTCTGCGAGGTCCGCCCGGACGGCACGTTCCGCGTCGCCCGCTTCGCGGACCTGGTCCCGGGCGCGCCGACCCCGGGCGACACGTGCGAGACCGCCTACGCCTCGAGCGCTCCGCCCCCGTGGCCGCCGGTCGACGCGACCGGCGCGCCGCTGCCCACCCGGACCATCCGGTGCGGCGCGCAGCGGCCGCAGGTGAACGCCGCCCCGGCGATCGGCGCGGACGGGACGGTGTTCGTGATCTCGCGCGCGCACCGGGCCGCGCGCACGGCGTTCGTGGTGGCGGTGACGCCCGAGCTCGCCCCGCGGTGGGCGACGTCCCTCGCGCACCGGCTCGCGGACGGATGCGGCGTCCGCGTCCCCTACGGCACCGGACCGGACGCGTGCCGCCCCGGCACGGCGCAGGGCGTCGATCCGGAGACGAACGCGGCGCCGTCCGGCCTCGCGCTCGACCAGTCCACGAGCTCGCCCGTCGCGCTCCCCGACGGCGGCGTCCTCTACGGTGCGTACACGGCGTACAACGGCGAGCGCGGGCACCTGTTCCGGCTCGGCGCGGACGGCGCGCCGCTCGGGACGTACGACTTCGGCTGGGACATCACCCCGGCGGTGTTCGCGCACGGCGGGACCTTCTCGATCGTGCTCAAGGACAACGACTATCCCGGCGGCCCGTACCGGATCACGCAGCTCGACGCGGCGCTCGCGCCGGAGTGGCGGTTCACGAGCACGGAGACGCGCGCGTGCAGCCGGAGCGCGGACGGCTCGGTGCCGTGCGCGGACGACGGCCAGCACCCGCGCGGCTTCGAGTGGTGCGTGAACGCGGTCGCGGTGGACCGGGACGGCGTGGTGTACGCGAACAGCGAGGACGGGAACCTGTACGCGATCCGTCCCGGCGGCGCGGTGCGGGACCGCATCTTCCTCCAGCAGGCGCTCGGCGCGGCGTACACGCCGGTGAGCCTCGACGCGGCCGGCCGCGTGTACGCCCAGAACGACGGCCGGCTGTTCGTGGTCGGCGGGCCGTGAGGGCAGCGCCCGCTCGCGGTGAGCCCGTCGAACCACGGACGCGCCCGGCGATTCGCCCTCGACAGGCGCGGGGCGAGCGGCAGCGCACGCCGGAGCGCCGCGGCCCTGGAGGCGCTACGATCCGTTCGTGTCGAAGGCGTTCACGAGCGAGGAGACCCCGGACCTCGCGCCGCCGGCGCGGCCCGGGCCGCGGCTCGCGCCGGGCGAGGTCCGCTACGTCACGCCCGAGGGGCACGCGGCGCTCCGGGCCGAGCTCTCCCGGCTGGCGGGCGAGCGTGCGGCGGCCGCGGCGCTCCCCGCGACGGAGCGGCCGGCGCGGGTCGCCGACCTGGACCGGCGCGCCGCCCTCGTCGAGGCGACCCTCGCGGCCGTGACCGTGCTCGCGCCCGACGCGGCGCCGGAGGGGACCGTCGCGTTCGGGACGTGGGTCACGGTCGAGGACGAGGCGGGCGCGACCTCGACGTGGCGCATCGTCGGCCCGGACGAGGTCGATCCGCGCCGCGGCCTCGTGAGCGTGCACGCGCCGGTCGCCCGCGCGCTGCTCGGGCGCACGCGCGGCGACGAGGTCGAGGTCGAGCGGCCCGGCGGCACGCGGACGCTCACGGTCGTCGACGTCCGGCGGACGCCGTGATCGTCCTCGGGCCCGACCGCGCGACCGTCGAGGTGCTCGTGTTCCGCGAGGGCCTCCTCTCCGCCGTGGGGCACGACCTCGTGCTGCGCGTGACCGCGTTCGAGCTCGCCATCGATCCGGCGGCGCCGTCGGTCGTGGCGCGGCTCGATCCGGCGTCGCTGCGCGTCGCCAGCGCGGTCCGCGACGGCCGGCCGCTGCCGGGGGCGCTCCGGCCGCGGGACGTCGCGGAGATCGAGGACGCGATCGCCTCCGCCGTGCTGCGGGTCCGCCGGTTCCCGGAGCTCCGGTTCGAGTCGACGGCCGTCGCGCCGCGGGAAGGCGGGTGGGACGTCCGCGGCGCGCTGGCGCTCGCCGGCGTCACGCGACCGCTCATGGTCCCGGTGCGCCGCGCGGGCGAGCGGGTCCTCGCGGCGGCGCGGCTCCACCAGCCCGACTTCGGCATCGCGCCGTACCGCGCGATGCTCGGCGCGCTCCGCGTGAAGCCCGACGTCGAGGTCAGGCTCTCGGCTCCGGCCGAGGGGCTCTGACCGCCCCCGCCCCGGACCGCCCGCACGGACGGTCCCACCAAGAGCCGTTGCGTGGGAGCCGGGCACACACGACCGTCCTCCGGGGGGAAGACATGCTCACGCGCTTCGTGGGGCACGCGTGCCTCGAGACGGAGGTCCGGGGCATCCGGATCGTCAGCGATCCCTGGTGGGCGGGGCCGGCGTACACCGATCAGTGGCACCCCTGGCCGACGCCGGCTCCCGACGGGCTCGCCGCGAGGCGGATCGAGGTCCTGTACCTGTCGCACGGCCACGAGGATCACCTGCACGCCCCGACGCTCGCCGGGATCCGGCGCGACGCAATGGTCCTCGTGCCCGCGTTCGTCTCGGGGGGCATGGACGCGTACGTCGCGTCGCTCGGGTTCGAGCGCGTCGTCGCGATGCGCCACGGCCAGCGGATCGCGCTCGCGGACGGGGTCACCGCCACCTGCTACGTGAACGCGACCGACTCGATGCTCGTCGTCGAGGACGGCGAGCAGGTGCTCGTGAACGCGAACGACGCGCTGCACGCCGCGCCGGCGGTCGTGGCGGAGCACTTCTGCAACCTCCTCCGCCGGAACCACCCGCGGATCGACGCGCTGTTCGTCGGGTTCGGCGGCGCGTCGTGGTTCCCGAACTGCCTGCGGCTGCCGGGCAAGGACGATCGCGCCGCGGCGGCCCGGCGCGAGGAGCTCCTCGCGGAGCGGTTCGCCGACATCGTGCGCCGCCTCTCGCCCCGGCTCGCCTGCGCCTTCGCGGCGTCGTTCGTGCTGCTGGAGCCGCACCTCCGGTGGGTGAACGAGGTGAAGCTCGAGGCGCCCGGACCGGACGCGATCTTCGCGCGCCGCGCGGGCCCCGCGCGCGCGAGCGCCTGCCGCCTGCTCGCGCCGGGGGACGTGGTCGACGGCGCGACGGTGCACCCGGGCGGGCGGTCGCGTCCGACGCGCGAGGAGCTCGAGCGCGCCTGCGCGGAGGGGGAGCTGCGCGACGCGGCCGGTCGCGTCGCGACCCTGGCACCCCTCTCGGCGGGCGCGCTCGGCGAGCTGGCCGCGCGGGTCGAGGAACGGCTCGCGGCGAGCGGCGGCGCGCGGGCGCGGCCGCTCGACCTCGACCTGCGGCTCCGGGACGCGCCCGGCGCCGCGATCCGGATCCGGGCGGGTTCGGGCAGCGCGAGCGCCCGGGTCCGCGCGCCGCGCGAGGGCTCGGGCGCCCTCGAGCTCCGGGCGCAGATCCTCCGGGCTGTGCTCGACGAGCCCTACGGGACGGAGTCGATCACCATCGGTTGCGGGGCGGTGGCGCACCTGCGCCACCCGGACGAGCTCCGGGACGTGCTCGGGCTGCTCCGCCTGCTGAGCCCGCGCACCGCCGCGTCGTGGCGCGGCGTCGCGGCGGAGCTCTGGAGGAAGCCCTGGACGGTGTCGCGCGGGATCGTCGCCCAGCGGTGGCCGCTCGCGCTGCACGCCGCGGCGCGGGCGGGCCTCGTGCTGTCGCTCCAGAGCGCCGCCGCGATCGCGCCCGACGGCGCGTGCTGATCGTCGAGGCCTCGCGGCGGTCCCGGCTGCGCGCCGGGCCGCGGTGCGGTAGGACTGTCCGGTGACCCTCTTCTCCCGCCGCTTGCCGCACGTCCTCCCGCGCAAGGACCTCGTGCTCCTCCTCGCGCCCACCTACGCCGCCGCGCGCGGCGTCGACCACGACGAGGCCACCGAGCGGCTCGCCGGCGCGCTCGAGCTCCCCGCCGCGCTCGAGGACGTCTACGGCGGGATCTCGGCGGCGCTCCGCGACGCGCAGGGGCCCCGGACGACCGAGGACGCCCTGATGGACAAGCTGTCGGCGGGCGTCGTCGCCCGGCGCGCGAAGGCGAAGGCGGCGGACGCGACCCCGGCGGTCTCGGCGGCCCTCGTCCGGCTCGACCTCGAGATCGGCGTCGCGCCGGAGCAGATGCGGGCCACGCTCGCGAGCGATCGCGGCCGGGCGCTGGTGGAGCAGGGGTTCCGCGCGCTCGGGGCGCACGTGGTCAAGGACCTGCTGAAGTGAAGTAGGGATCTCCCGAGCGGGCCGGCGCGGCGCGCGTTGACAAAGTGGCGACGGCGGCGCGGTGCACGCCGCGCGTTTGCCAGATTGTCCGCGCTGCCGCCGCCGAGCGACCGGAGCCGGCCCCGATGGTCGCGTCTCCACGCCGGTTTCCGGTGAGTGAACGCCTGGCGCTTCGGTTGCATCCGGCCGGCGCAAGGGAGGAACACACACCATGCGTCTACTCGTCGCTCTCGCCGTCCTCATCTGCGCGCCGCTCACCACCCTCGCCCAGGAGCCACCGACCCCCGTCGCCGCCGCGCCGCGCGCCGACTGGAACCTCGGCGGCGGGCTGGGGTCCGGCCTGTTCGTGAGCTACTTCTCCTCGATCCCGGTCCCGAGCCTCGTCACGGAGCTCCTGCCAGTCGTCACGGCGTCGCTGGAGCGGAGGCTCTCCGGACGAACGTGGCTCGCCTTCGGGGTCTCCGGCGCCTTCTCGCAACGGCGCGACGACGTGCCGGCCGGGGCCACCGGGCCGACGCGCGCGGACGTGCAGCAGCTGTTCGTGACGGCTGGGCTGCGCGGGGTCGTCACCGGCAGCACGGCCCCGGTCGACGTCTCGATCCTCGTCCTCGCGGAGGGCGGGTCCATCCACATGGACGATCGCGGGTTGATCTCCGGCACCGAGACCGAGCAGAAGACGACGGGCTGGCTCGCCGGGGCGGAGCTCGGGATCGCGGTGGACCGCGAGCTCACCTCCGGCCTCTCCCTGCGCGTCGCGACGCCGCTCATCGCGGCCACGTACTCGGAGGGGCGCGTAGAGACCGTGGGAGAGCCCGCGCGCTCGGGCACGAACTTCGTCGCCCGCGCGCTCATCGCGCCGCGCCTCGAGCTGCGAATGGCGTTCTAGGGAACCGGCACGCCGCCCTCGAGGCGCCCGCCCGGCCGCCCGGTGTGACGGGCCACGCCTGGATCCATCTTCCTGCAGATGGCCGAGGTCCTCGAGCGCGGCGAGCTCCACTTCTTCTACCGGCCGCGGGTGGAGCGGAACGCGCCGCGCGGCGACGCCGACGTCCAGCGCTTCATGGTCGTGCTCGCGCCGGACGGTCGCCGCATCTGGCGCCTCGTCTTCGTCGGCGCCAAGCGGATGCCGGAGCTCGCCCGCCGGGGGCGGGAGCGGAACTGGGCCTGGGTGGCGAAGGTGGCCGGCGACCCCGGCGACATCGAGATGGAGCTGCGCGGATACCGCTACCGGACGAAGACGCGGGGCGAGCGCGACCAGCCCTCGGCGCGGCCGGCGGGCGACGGCGAGTACGTCCTCGCCCGGCACGGCGACCACACCCACCTCGCGTACGCGCTCGCCCGGCCGGACCCGCCCGGCGACGTACAGCGCGGGCTCGGCATCGCGACGCAGGCGAGCTACGTGGTGGCGGTGAAGAACCCGGAGTGGCCCTCGCCGCGGCCCGACGCGGGGCTCGGGGAGGAGCAGACCGCGTTCTACCCGCGGGCGCTCCAGGAGAAGTTCCGGAACCGCCGCTGGGGCGAGGTCGAGCCGGCGCACCTCGATCGCGATGGGGCGGAGCTGCTCCTCGTCGGCGCGACCGAGGATCCCGAGGGCGAGCTCGGGATCCACCTCGATCCCGCGGAGCGCGGCGCCCCGGACGCGTTCCGCGCGCTCGGGCTCGACCGCCGCGACCACCCGGTCGCCCCGCTCTTCACCGGCGAGTGGGCGTGACGCGCCGCCCGGGCCGGAGCCCGGGGCGGCGCGTTCGTCCTCGCTCACCGCGGCGCCGGGTCGGTTTCCGCGGGATCCGCGGTCGGCGGATCCGCGAGCGCCGGGCGCCCGGGGGCGACCTCCTCGAGCGGGAGGATCGCCTCGACCAGGCCCGCGAGCTCGTCGTCGCTCGCGTCGCCGTAGACCTCGAGGAGGGCGGCGGCCACCGGGAGCCGCAGGTCCCGCCACGGCGCGCCGGCCTGGTAGAGCCGGACCGCCGCGCGCGCCATCGCCCCCTGCCAGCGGCGCGTGGTCCGGGGGCCGCCCGGACCGGTGTGGACGAGGCCGTCCGCCTCGAGCCGGGCGAGCGGGTCGAGGTCAGGCATGGGCCGTCGTGTCGACGTTCGGGCGCGGGGTCGTCCCGGCCTGCCCTTGCTGCTGCTGGCGCGCGTAGGCGATCGCCTGCAGCGTCTCGTTGCGGAACTGCTCGTAGTCGACCTGCTGTGCGTTCAGGAACGTGCTCGCGCCCATCGTGTGCGCGGCCATCATGCTCGCCTCGGCGATCTCGTCGTCGGTGGCGCCGAAGAGCCGCGCCGCCTCGGTGTGGAACAACGTGCAGTACCGGCACCGCGTCGCGCCGGAGACCGCGAGCCCGATGAGCTCCTTGTACTTGTTCGGGATGCGCGTCTCCGCGAGCTGGAAGTCGCGCATGAGCGACCAGAACCCGCCGAGCGCCGAGTCGGGCATCTCGTTCACCCAGGTCGGCACGAGCCCGAACAGCTCCTTCACCTCCTGCTTGATGGCCTTCACGTCGGTCTTCTGGGTCGCCTTCACGTCCGTCGCCATCTCGCACCTCTTCGCCCCCCGGCCGCCGCACGCCGAGCGACCACGACGTCCGCCGAGCTGCGCTCCCGTCGTGCGGCCCGCCACCGGAGGATTGCCCGACGAGATGGCGACGGCGCGCTGCGCGCGAAAGTCCCGGAGCGAGATGCGGTCCGTCCGTGCGCGTGGGCGAGCGGTCCCTGGCGAGGCGTACGGCGGCGTCCCCTGCGCGCCGCGCCCATCGTTTCGGCGAGGAGGATGCACCATGGATCTCGTCAACCCGATCGTCCGCCGGTGGCTCGCGGAAGCGGAGGAGGACCCGGACGCCTTCTGGGCGCGCGCGGCGGAGGAGCTGCACTGGTTCCGTCCGTGGAAACGGGTTTTCCAGCACGAGTTCCCGAGCTTTCGCTGGTTCGTCGGCGGCGAGACGAACCTCGCCTACGGGGCGCTCGACCGGCACGTCGCGGCGGGCCGCAGCGGCCACACCGCGCTCGTCTACGCGAACGAGAGGGGGGAGCGGCGCGCCCTCACCTACGCGCAGCTCCTCCACGAGGTCGAGCGCACGTCCGCGGCCCTGCGGGGGCTGGGGGTGGAGAAGGGGGACCGCATCACCCTGTACATGCCGACCTGCCCGGAGGCGATCGTCCTCATGCTCGCGGCGGCCCGGATCGGCGCGATCCACCTGGTCGTCTTCGCGGGGTTCGGCGCGGGCGCGCTCTCGAGCCGCGTCGTCGCGAGCGGCTCGCGCGTCGTGTTCACCGCCGACGTCACGTGGCGCAAGGGGAAGGAGACGCGGCTCAAGGAGATCGTGGACGACGCGCTCGCGATCGACCGCGGCGCCGTCGAGCACGTGGTCGTCCTCCGGCGCGGGGCGACCCCGCCGCCCTGGACCGGCGCGCGCGACGTCGCCTGGCCGGAGTTCCTCGCGCTCGGCGGCGGCCACTCCGGCGCGTGCGAGCCGATGGAGGCGAACGAGCCGGCGTTCATCCTCGCGACGTCCGGCACCACCGCGCGGCCGAAGCTCGCCATCCACGTGCACGGCGGGTACGGCGTCCACGTCCACGCCATGGGCCGGTGGTGCTTCGGCCTCCGGCCCTCGGACGTCTGGTGGTCCACGTCCGACATCGGCTGGATCGTCGGGCACAGCTACATCGTCTACGCGCCGCTCCTCACCGGCTGCACCACCGTGGCGTACGAGGGCGCCCTCGACCACCCCGGGCCGGAGACGCTCTGGAAGATCGTCGAGGAGCTGCGCGTCACCGGGCTCTTCACGTCGCCGACCGCCGTGCGGCTCCTCATGAAGTACGGCGCCGCGCCGGCGCGCGGCTTCGATCACCGCTCGCTCGAGCGCGTGTTCTGCGCCGGGGAGGTGCTGAACCCGCCCGCGTGGGAGTGGCTGCAGCGCGAGGTCCTCCGGGATCGCGTGCCGGTCATCGATCACATGTGGCAGACCGAGACCGGCGGCCCGGTGTTCGGGAATCCCTACGGCCTCGCGATGCTGCCCATCAAGCCGGGCTCGGCCGGGCTGCCGCTCCCGGGCATCGAGGCGACGGTGGTGAGCGCGCAGGACGGCCGGCCGGTGCCGCCGGGCGAGAAGGGGATCATGGTCCTGACGCGCCCGTTCCCGGGCCTCACGCCGACGCTGTGGGGCGAGCCGGAGCGCTACGCGTCCGACTACTGGCAGCGGATCCCGGGGGTCTACTACACCGGCGACTCGGCGCACGTGGACGAGGACGGGTACGTGTTCTTCGCGGGCCGTGCCGACGAGATCATCAAGATCGCCGGTCACAAGCTCGGGACGATCGAGGTCGAGACCGCGTTCCTCACCCATCCGGCGGTCGCCGAGGCCGGCGTGACCGGGCGGCCGGACCCGGTGCGCGGCGAGGTGGTGTCGGCGTTCGTGGCGCTGCGCCAGGGCCACGAGCCGTCCGCGGCGCTCCGGCGCGAGCTCGTCGAGGCGGTGCGCCGCGAGCTCGGACCGGTCGCGGTCATCGGCGAGGTGAACTTCGTCCGGACGCTCCCGAAGACGCGGAGCGGGAAGATCATGCGCCGGGTCTTCAAGGCGGTGATCCTCGACCGCGACCCGGGCGACATCACGACGATCGAGGACGAGGGCTCGGTGGACGAGGCGCGCCGCGCCTGGGCGGAGATGCGCGCCGAGCTCGCCGCGCAGCGGCCGGAGGCCGGTGCGGAGCCCTGAGAGAATCTCCGGCGGGGCTCAGGCCTCGTCGCGTGGGCCGGGCCGCACCAGGGCGGCGCAGGCGGCGAGGCAGGCGAGGCCGGAGAGGGCGATCGCGACGGTCATCGGCCGCGCCGTCCCGTCGAGGAAGCGCGACACGGCGATGGCGTACGCCGCCGAGCCCGCCATCTGGAAGAAGCCGAGCACCGCCGAGGCGAGCCCGGCGATCCCCGCGAACGGCCCGATGGCGCCGGCCATGGCGCTCGGCATCACGAGCCCGCCCGCCACGGCGTAGAGGTACATGGGCAGGAGCAGCGACGGGAGCCGCGTCACGCCGAGGAGGACGGGCGCGGCGAGCGCGACGCCGGACACGGCCGCGAGCAGCGCGCCCGCGCGGACGACGCGCCGGACGCCGAGCCGGCCCGTCACGCGCGCCGTGACGAAGCTGCCGGTCATGAGCCCGAAGGCGACCAGGCCGAAGCAGTACCCGTACGCGTCCGGCGAGACCTTCAGGAGCCCGATGAACACGAACGCAGAGCCGGAGATGAACGCGAACTGGCCGCTGAAGACGAGCATCACCGCGAGGACGTACCCGACGAAGGTCCGGTCGTGCATCAGCGTCCCGGCGTTCCGGAGGAGGGTCCGCGGGTGCAGCACGCCCGGCTCGACACCGGGGACGGTCTCCGCGACGAGCGCCCACGCGGCGGCGAGGAACGCCGTCCCGAGCACGACGAGGATGACGAACACCGCGCGCCACCCGGACCACACCTGGACGTAGCCGCCGAGGATCGGCGCGAGGATCGGCGTCAGCGCCTGGGCTGTCGCCATGAGCGCGAGCACCCGGGCGCCGTGCTCCCGCGGGTACACGTCGCGCACGATGGCGCGGCCGACCACCGGGCCGCTGCCGGCCCCGAGCCCCTGGACGACGCGCGCGACGACCAGCACCTGGATGGTCGGCGCGAGCGCGCAGCCGATCGCGCCGACCACGTAGAGCAGGAGCCCGCCGAGCAGCGTGCGCCGCCTCCCGAAGCGATCCGAGAGCGGTCCGAAGACGAGCTGCGTCGCCGCGAAGCTCAGGAGGAACAGCGTGACGGTGAGCTGCGCGGTCGCGTCGGCGGTCCGGAACTCGCGGACGATCTGCGGGAGCGACGGTAGGTACGTGTCGATCGACAGCGCGCCGATGCCGACGATGCCGGTGAGGAGGGCGCCGACGCGCAGCGACGCCATCGGGTGGCGGAGCGCGCCGGCGCCCGGCGCGGGCTCCGCGCCCGGCACGTCCGAGGCGGGGAGGGGCATCGGGCTGGAGCGCTCGGCGGCCGGCATGGCCGGCGGATGCTACACCCGGGCGGGCCCCTCGCGGGAGCCGCTCAGAGCGTCGCGACCGCGGTCCCGAGGCCCGCCGCGAGGACGTCCTCGGCGTACCCGAGCGTCTGCTCCGACGCGCCGGTCCGGCGGCTCGCAGCGCGCCGGAGCCAGAGGTTCGCGTAGCTCGAGAGCACCGCGAAGCAGGCGCCGAGGGCGGCGGCGCCGAGCATCTCTCGCGTGCGGGCGCGCCGCAGCCGCCGCCCGCCGGCGATCGCGGCCGCCGTGAGCGCGCCGGACGTGGCGCGGGCCGCGAGCGAGGGCGCCGCGGTCCGGTCCCCGATCCCGGGGCGCTTGTCCGCCGCCATCTCGCCGAGCGCGAGCACCGGCAGGACCCACCGGGCCGCGGGCGGCGCGAGGAGCCGCGCGGCGCCGACGGGCGGCGCGACGCGGCGGCGGAGCCGGAACGCCGCCGCCGCAGGCGCGGTCATGCTGCGCATCCCGGCGAGCCAGCCGGCGCCGGCCGAGAGCAGGAACGAGGTGCCGTCCATGGTCCGTCCTCCATGCGGGCGGGCGGCGCCGTCGCGGCGTCGCGCCCGCGGAAAGGTGGCCACGCCGGCGCGGCCCGGGGCGCGGCCGGAGGACCAGCGCCGGTCCCGGAACCGGTCGAGCCAGGCGCGAAGAGCCTCGGCGCCGGCCGGGCTCGCCTGGTCGCGGCGGCGGCGCCGGGCGCGTTCCGGAAGGGGGGCGCGCGCCCGCCCGCGCGTCCGGGGCCCGGTCCAGCGGCGAGCGAGGGCACGCTCCCACGCCCTCGCGCCACGCGGACCGCCTCCTGCTATGTTCCGCGCGCACCATGTCGCCCCGGCTCCTGCTCGTCACGCACCCCGACTGCCTCGGTCACGACACCGGCCACGATCACCCCGAGAGCGTGGCCCGCCTCGCCGCGATCGAGGACGCGCTCGCGCGAGATCCGGACCTGCGCGGGGAGGGCATCCGGCGCGAGGAGGCCCCCCCCGCCTCGCTCGAGGACCTCCTCCGCGTGCACACGCCCGCCCTCGTGGACCGGCTGCGAGCGCTGTCGGACGCGGCGGCCGAGTCCGGCGTCCACACCTTCGTCGAGCCGGAGACGCCCGTCTCCGGCGCCTCCTTTCGCGCGGCGGTGGCGGCGGCCGGCTGCGCGATCCTCGCCGCCGAGCGGGTGGCACGAGGCGAGGCCCGCGCCGCCTTCGCGCTGGCGCGGCCCCCCGGCCACCACGCCGCCGCGGATCGCGCCGGCGGCTACTGCCTCCTCAACAACGTGGCGATCGCCGCGCGCTCGCTGCAGGCGCACGGGCTCGCGCGCCGGATCCTCGTGGTGGACTGGGACGTCCACCACGGCGACGGCACCCAGGCGATCTTCTGGGAAGACCCGACCGTCCACCTCCTCTCGCTGCACCTGTTCCCGCACTACCCGCACACCGGGGCCGAGGACGAGCGCGGCGCCGGCTCCGGCCTCGGCGCGACGCGGAACGTGCCCGTGCCGCCCGGGACGGCCGCCGTCGAGTATCGCCGGCGCTTCGCCGAGGCGCTCGACGCGACGCTCCGCGAGGCGCGGCCGGACGTCGTGCTCGTGTCCGCGGGGTTCGATCTCCTCGCCGGCGACCCGCAGGGCGGCCTCGCCCTCGAGCCCGCCGATCTGCACGCGCTGACGACCGTGCTCCTCTCCCGCGCCGCGGCGGCCGGGTGCACGCGCGTCGCCGCGGTGCTCGAGGGCGGTTACGTCCCGGCGCGCGTCGCGGCCGGCGTGCTCGCCGTCGCGCGCGCCCTCGCCGGCTTGCCGGTGGCGTAGCGCTCGGGCGCGCCCCGCTCGCCGCCTCGCCCCCCGTGCGCCGTCCGTCCTCCCCGTCGAGCCGGCGGGCGTGCGGGCGCGCTCGGCGCGCGAGGCGCAGGATGCGATCGTTCCCTCGGGAGGGAGACGCGCATGGCGCAGCACGACGATCGCAGGGAGGGCGAGGTCCGGTGGGAGAAGCGGCCCGCGCCGGGCACGCCCGGGAAGCAGGCCGATCCGTTCCCCGAGGGGCCGGGCAGCGCCTCGAAGCCCGGCGATCCGCCGGTCGAGTCGCCGCAGGCGCGAGAAGCCGAGTCCGACGGCGGCCCCGGCGACCCGGGTAGCGAGCGGTGAGGAGGGGACGGCTCGTGCGCGCCGGGCGGAGGGGCCGGCGCGCGCGGACCGCGCTCGGTGCCGGCGCGCCGGGCGCGCTCGCCATCGGCGCGGCGAGCCTCGGCGTCCTCGCGCTCGGCGCGGTCGCCGTCGCGGCGCTCGCGATCCGGTCCCTCGCCCTCGCCGTCGGCGAGGCGCGCATGGGCCGGCTCGAGGTCGACGAGCTGCACGTCCGGTCGGCGCGGGGGCTCCCGCCGCCGCCGTGACGCGGCCCGGAGGGTTCAGAACACGTCGTGGGGCGAGATCCGGATCGGCTGGTCGGCCGGATCGTCCTCGGTCATGTCCAGCGAGCGCCCCGGCTTCACCACCGCACCCTCGCACGGCGCGAGCGGGGGCGCGAGCACGGCGCCGCCGACGGTCGTGCCCGGGTGGAACCAGACGATCGCGGCGGCGTTGCCGTCGCCGTCGAGGTCGCTTTCGGCGCAGACCGAGAAGGACTGGTTTCCGGCGGCGTCGGTGATCACCGCGACGTCGTACCGACCGTACGTCGACCGCGGCGCGCTCCACCCGATCGCCGCCGCCGCGGCGCGATCGGCGTCGGACAGCGCGACCTTCCGCGCGCCGGGCGCGTCCGCGGGGACGGGGTCCGGGAACGCGGAGTACGGGCGCCCCCGCGCGTGGAGCCCCTGCTCCGCGAGCGCGATCGAGACGAGCTCGGACTGGACCCCGGCCTGCTTCGCGCGGAGCTGGTACCGGAGGAAGTTCGGGATCGCGATGGCGGCCAGGATCCCGAGGATCACGACGCCGCCGAACAGGCACGCGATGACGACGGCCACGATGGTCGCCGCGCTGGAGCCGCCGCTCCGGGGCGGCGCGAGCGGGGGCGGACCGGAGAGCGCCGGCGGGCCCTGCGGCACGCCGCAGCGCCCGCAGAACGCGGCGTGGGCGTCGAGCACGTGCGCGCACGCGGTGCAGTACTTGAAGTTCGGGCCGAGCTGCATGGCCGGCTGGTTCGCCATCGTTCCCCCTCGGGCGGGCCTGCGCGGCGCGCCGGGCTGGAACGGTACCCGAGGCCCGGCTCCGGCCCGCTGATCGGCGTCATGACGGGGCCCGCCGGCCGCCCCGGCCGCGTGCGCTCCGGGCTTCACGAGCCGGCCGCGAGCTTCACGGCCACCGCGCGCAGCTCCGACGCGTCGAGGTCGGACACGAGCGCGTGCCCGAGCCCGCCGGCGCGCCACAGCACGACGTGGAAGCCGCGCTGCGTCGTCTCGCGCAGGTCGCGCTCCCGCGTCCCGGCGGGCCAGGCGAGCCCGTCGTCGCGGAAGACGAGCAGCGTCAGGCGGTGCTTGCGGAGCGTGTACTGCACCACGGCGGCCCGGCGGTCGAGGAACCAGCCGACCGCTCCGCCCTGCAGCTCGAGACCGGACCCCTCGGGGACGGGGACCGCGGGGGCGAAGTCGAGCCGACCGGCGAACCACGGCTTCACCTGGTGCGGACCGCCGCTCTCGACGTCGAACGGGCGGTCGCGGACGAGCACGCGCAGGTGATCGCCGATCGCCTCGCCTGCGAGCGCGGCGAGCGCATCGCTCCGCGTGGCGCGGCCCGCGAGCATCCCGCCCGCGAACAGCACCACGCCCGCCGCGAGCGCCGGCGCCGCGACCCGGAGCCACGCCGCGCGGCGCGCCGGCGGCCGCGCGCGAGAGCCGAGGAGCGTGAGCCGCTTCTTGAGCGCGGGCGGGGCGGCGTAGCGCGGCAGCCTCCGCGCGAGCAGCTCGTCGAGCGTCGCCTCCCCGGCGAGGGCGCGCGTGCAGGCGTCGCAGTCGCGCAGGTGGGACCGCACCTCCGCGTCGGCCGCCGCGTCGAGCCGGCCGCGGCGCTGGTCGAGCAGGCGGGGGCGCACGTCTTCACAGGTCATGACCGACTCCCCAGGGCGTGAGCGTAATCGCCGAGCCGCGCGCGCAGCGCGGCTCGGGCGCGGGCCAGGCGCGACTTCACGGTCCCGACGGCGCACCCGAGCACGTGCGCCACCTCGGTCTCGGTGAAGCCCTCGACGTCCAGCAGCACCACCGTGCGCGCGTCCTCCGACAGCGTCGCCAGCGCCGCCTCGATCTCCTCGGCGACCAGGCCGCGCATGCGCTCCAGCTCGAGGTCGTTGCGGAGCCAGGCATCGTCCCCGGGCGCCGCGTCGGGCGCGTCGGCCGGGTCGCCCTCGGCGTCGAGCGGGCTCCGCCGATCGCGCCTCCAGCGATCGAGCCAGGCGTTGCGCAGGATCCGGAAGAGCCAGGCGGCGAGGCTCGCCTCCCCATCGCGCCCGTCCCACCCCCGCACCGCGCGCGCGTAGGTCTCCTGGACCAGGTCCTCCGCATCGTCCGCGTTGCGCGTGAGGTGGCGCGCCAGGTTGTAGAGCGCGTCCGCGTGCGCGAGCGCGTCCTCGAAGCGCGGCGAGGTACCCCTGTCGGGCGATGGCCTGCGTGACATCGCGATCACCGTTCGCTCCTCTTGCTAGCGGCGCAGGCGCGGCGCGCACGCGGTCCCGCCGGGTAGACGCACGAGCCACCCGGACCGTTCCGTCGCGCGAGAGCGGAACGACCTCGGCCCGCCGGTGAGCGCTCGGGCACGCACTCGGCTCGTCGGGGCCGCAAGGCCCCGGCCGGGGCTGCGGCTGCGCCTCAAACCCGGCACGCATGGACGACGGCGAGGAAGGTGCTGGGCCTCCGGCTCAGCGCAGCGCGCAGGCACCGCAGATACGTCGGAAGTCCCCAGAGCCGGACGATGGTGAACGCGTGGAGGACGACGTCTCTACCGGTGATGAGGCCTCTCATGGCGCGGGCTCCGCTTCACGTCGGGTTCACCCTGCCGGACGCCTCGATGCGCGGGATCGTTCCGTGGTCGCGAGCGGACCGTCTCCTCCGGCACTCCGATCCGGCGCCATGGAACCAGTCGGCTCGCGCCATCGTCGGGTCCGGTGAGCCGGGCGCCAGCTCTCGCGTCGGCGACCGAATGGAGACGGCCATGATGATCTCGACACGCCTCACGCTGGGTCTCGCGCTCGCCCTCGCCGCATGCAAGGCGACCCCTCCGAGCCGCTTCGAGCGAGCCGTCGCCGCGCAGGTGAAGCGGCACGTGACGGTGGGGGGGAAGTCGGACCGGAACCCGTTCCCCGCCACGGAACAGAACGTGAGCCGCGGTCGGAAGGCGTTCTCAGCGTACTGCATGGCCTGCCACGGCCTCGACGGCCAGAACACCGGCGTCCCGTTCGCCGAGGCCATGTCGCCACCGGTGCCGCGACTGACGGCCCCGGAGGTCCAGCTGTACACCGACGGTCAGCTCCACTGGATCATCGAGAACGGCCTCTTCCCTTCGGGCATGCCTGCCGCCCGTGGCATCCTGGACGACGAGCAGATGTGGCGGATCGTGCTGTTCATCCGCCACCTGCCGCCCGCGGGCAGCCTCGGCGAGCAGGCGACGCGCGGCGCCCGATAGCCCGAGGTCGCGGAGCGCGCGGTGGTCCCGTGAATGATCCATCGCCTCGGCCGGCTCGACGATGGAACGGTTCGAGCGGCGCGAGCGTCGTTGGAGGGCGAACGCGCGGTGCCGATCCCGGCGCCACGCGGAAACAGGAGACGACAGATGCGTGCAACGCTGTGGATCGCGGCTTCGGGCTTCCTCCTCGCCTCGGCGTCGGCGTACGCCGGGCCGGGGATCCCTCATGACGACACCACCTACCCCGACGACCTCCTCGAGCAGGCGACGCCTCGCAGGGTCGACGTCACCATCACCGATCACGGCCCGCAGCCCAGGGACATCCAGGTCGACGGGACCGAGAAGCTCGAGCTGGTCCTGAAGCGCGAGAGCCCGAACGCCTGCCGCTGGGACGTGCTCGTCCCCGGGTACGACGTGCGGACGCCGGTGCCGGCCGGGCACCCGGTCGCGGTCACGCTGCTCACGCACGGGCGCGGGCAGCTCCATCTCCGCTGTCCGGCCGAGGACGTCGTCGGCGCCGAGGACGTGCACTAGCGATGGGGGAGGGAGGTGATCGGCGTCGGGGCCGGCGGCCATCCGCGCCGCTCCTTATGCTGGGTGCGATGGCCGTCCCCGCGCGCGCCCGACGCCGGCGATTCCCGCCGTGGTCCGAGAACCGGCGCGTCGCCGCGGTGTTCGCGATCGCCCTCGCCGCCGCGGTCGCCCTCCCGCTGTCCGGGCTCCTCCACCCGGACGGCCGGCCGGATCCGGGCGCCGCGCTCCGCCTCGGCGGGCTCGCCGCCTGGGCGGCCGCGGTGATGATCGTGGCCCGTTGGCCGCCCCGCGCCCGCGCGCGGCGCGAGGACTTGGTCCCGGTGCTGCGCCGGTCCGCGGTGCGGCGCTTCTCGGGCGTCGCGTTCGCGGGGCCGCTCGCCGCGCTCGTCGCGCTCCGGGACGACGGCGCGCTCGGCCCGGCCGCTAAGGCGTTCGCGGTGGCGGTCCTGGTCGGGCTCGCCGCGCTCGACCTCGTGGCCCGCCCGCGCGCGTTCCGGCTCCTGCCGGAGGGGATCGAGGTGCTGCGCGCCGGGTCGGCCGCGGGGCTCCTGCGGTGGGACGCGATCCGCGCGGTGCACGTCGAGGAGGGGCGGCGCTACGCGGGCGTGGTGCTCCACGGCGATCGCGGCGCGGTCGCGGTGAGCGCGTGGCTCGACGGCTCGGCGGAGCTCGCGGCGGTGCTCCTCGCCCGCGCACCGCCGCGGGCGCTCGCCGGCCCCGGGGTCCGGGACGGGCTCGAGGCGCTCGCCGCGGACCCGCGCCTCCGTCCCCGCGGCGGAGCGAGCCCGGAGGCGTCCCGTTCGTCGTGAGCGGAGGTCCGCGCCGGACCGGGCGCGCGGGCGTCACCCGCGCCGAGCCCGGAGCGCGGGGCCGGCGCACGCGACCGAGAGGAACGTGCACGGCGTCCGGGAGGCGAGGGCCCGCAGGCACCGGAGGTAGCAGGCCGGCCCGTACCAGCGGAGGATCGTGAACCCGTGGCGGAGGACGTCCTTTCCGGTGATGAGCCCGCGCATCTCGCCGCCTCCGCAGTGACCCGTCGCTGGTTGAGACACGCCGGCGCCGGCCGGCGTGGCACGCCACCGTTGGGTCCCGCGGGGACGGAGAAGGGGGATCTTCGCGCCGGTCACTCCGGCCGGTGGCAGACCGCCTCGACGTTGTGGCCGTCGTCGTCGAGCACGAACGCGCCGTAGTACGTGGGGTGGTACTGCGGGCGGAGCCCCGGGGCGCCGTTGTCCTTGCCGCCGGCCGCGAGCGCCGCGCGGTGGAACGCGTCCACCGCCGCCCGGTTGCGCGCCACGAACGCGAAGTGCATCGGCCGCGTGTTCTCCGGATCCTGCACGATCCAAAGATCCGGCTTCTTCTCCGCGCCGAGGCCGTAGGAGCCCTCGAACTCCATCAGCACCTCGTAGCCGAGCGGCGCGAGCGCCGCGGCGTAGAACGCCCTCGCCTTCGCGCCGTCCCGGACCTTGAGCGTGAAGTGGTCGATCATCGTCGCCTCCGGTGTGTGCGCCTCCCGTAGCGCGCCCGGGCCGCGCGGGGAAGCTCCCGCGGAGGGCGCGGCGCCGGAGCGCGCGGTCGCTCAGAGCCCCGGCGGCAGCCGCTCCGCCCACGGACGCGCTGCCTCGAGCTGGGCCGCGAGCCGGAACAGGGTCGCCTCGTCGCCGAACCGGCCGGCGACCTGCACGCCGAGCGGCAGCCCCGCCGCGGTGACGTGGAGCGGCACGCTCATCGCGGGCTGGCCGGTCTGGTTGAAGAGCATCGTGTTCCCCGTCGCCTCGAACGAGCGCGAGCCGACGGCGGCGAAGAGCTTCTCGAGGACGGTGCGCGACGGCACGCGCGCCACCGCCCGCATCGCGAGCCGCTCGTGCGCGCGGGCTGCGAGCTGGCCGATGCGGAGCGCGGGCTGGGCGGTGGTCGCGGTGACGAGCACGTCGTGAGCCGCGAGGAACGCGGCCATCGTGCGGCCGGCGCGGTGCATCTCCTCCTCCGCCTGCACGAGGTCGGCCGCGGAGAGCACCCGGCCCGCCGCGTCGAGCGCGGCGGTCTCCGGCTCGAGGTCGTCCGGGCGCCGCTTGCGCCCGGCGATGCGGGCGGCGTTCGCCACGTCCACCGCGACCTGCGCCGCGAGCACGACGAGGTACGCGTGCACGAGCGCGTCGCGGGGGATGATGGGCGCGACCTCGATCACGTCGTGCCCGAGCTCCGCGAGGAGCCGTGCCGCGCCCTCCACCGCGGCGGTCGCCTCCGGGTGCGTCTCGCGCGCGAACAGGGAGCGCCGCATGTAGGCGACGCGGAGCCGTCCCGGCGCGGCGCCGACCTCGTCGACGAACGGCCGCGCCCGGGCCGGCGCGGCGTAGGGATCCCCCGGCGCGCCGCCCGCGAGCAGGTCGAGGAGCGCCGCCGAGTCCCGCACGGACCGGGTGAGGACCCCCTCCGTCGCGAGGCCGGACATCGCCTCGCCCGCGCCCGGGCCCATCGAGATCCGGCCTCGCGTGGGCTTCATGGCGAACAGGCCGCACGCGGACGCGGGGATGCGCAGCGACCCGCCGCCGTCGTTCCCGTGCGCGGCGGGGACGACCCGCGCCGCCACCGCCGCGGCGGACCCGCCGGAGGAGCCGCCCGGGGTGAACGCGGGGTTCCACGGGTTGCGGGCGGGCCCGCGGAACGCCGACTCCGTGATCGCCATGACCCCGAGCTCGGGGGTGTTGGTCTGCCCGAAGAGGACGACCCCGGCGCGGAGCAGGCGCGTCACCACGTCGGAGTCCCGCGCCGCGACCCGGCGCGCGGAGAGCCGGGTCGATCCCGTGAGCGGGTGACCGCTCCACTCCGTGTAGAGATCCTTGATGAGGAACGGGACGCCGGAGAGCGGGCCCGGCGGAAGCGGCCCCTTCGCCCGCGTCCGCGCCTCGTCGTCGTAGCGGGCGACGATCGCGTTCAGCCGCGGATTCCGGGCGTCCGCGCGCTCGATCGCCGCCTCGAGGGCGTCGGCCGCGGTGAGCTCGCCGCGGCGGATCCGCTCGGCGAGGGCGAGGGCGTCGAGGCGATCGTACTCGGGGAGGCGCACCGGCTCGTCATAACCCGGCCAGCGGCGGGAGGGGAGAGAAGCGTGGGGTGTCCCGGCGACCGACGGTGAACGCCGCCTTGCGCCGTGTTCGACGGCGGTCCCTCAGCCGGGGTCCGCCCGCCCGGCGGCGGTCACGCCTGCGACGACCAGCGCGCCGGCCGCCGCCGCGAGCACGAGCGCCGGGATCGCCCAGCCGGCCGGCCTCGCCGCGGCCGCCGCGAGGGCGGCGCCGATCACCGCGACCGCGCGCGGGAGGACGACCGCGGCCAGCGCGACGGCGGCCGCCACGAACGGCACGAGCACCGCGGCGCGCCGGCGCGGCCGCGGCGGCGGGAGGGCGTCGAGCACGCGCGCGGTGAAGCCGCAGTCGTCGAGGTGCGCGGCGCGGTGGAGCGCGTCTTCCACGGGGTCGTCGGGTCGGGGCCCGGTCATGACGCCTCCGCCGCGGCGAAGAAGCGGCGCAGCTTCTCCTTGCCGCGCGCGACGTGGGACTTCAAGGTGCCGAGCGGCCACTCCAGGATCGCCGCCGCCTCCTCGTGCGAGAGGTCCTCGCCGAAGGCGAGCGCGAGCGCGGCGCGCTCCTCGTCGCGGAGCACGGCGAACGCGCGCTCCAGGTCGAGCCTCGCGTCCGCGCGCGCCGAGGGTCCAGGCGAGGGCGGCGGCGGCTCGGGTTGCGGCGCGGGGCGGCGCCGGGCGTCGGTGGCCCAGGCGCGCCACGCGATCTGGTGGAGCCAGGTCGAGAACCGCGCGTCGCCGCGCCAGGTGGCGAGCTTCCGGTAGGCGCGGAGGAACGTCTCCTGCGCGAGGTCGTCCGCGCGCGCCGCGTCGCCGACGCAGAGGCGCCGGAGCAGCGTTCGGATCGCGGACTGGTGGCGGCGCACCAGCTCGGCGAACGCGCGGCGGTCGTCGTCCGCGAGGACGCGGGCGACGAGCGCGGCGTCGGACGGCCCGGTCACGCGTCCGTGCCCGGCGCCCCCGCGCGGCCGGCGCCGGCGCGCCCCGTCACGAGCCAGGTCACGAGGAAGCCCGCCCCGAGCAGCCCGGGGACGAGCCCGACGCCGGCGGCCTGCCGCGCGTCGGGCAGCGAGAAGAGGAACAGCCCGAGGCCGGCGCCGAGGCCGAGGAGGATGAGCCCCCAGCGCAGGTCGCGGGTCGGGTCGGGCTCGCGCCGCGGCGCCGCCAGCAGCTCGGGCGGAAGCGGCTGGCCCTTCTCGAGCGCGAGCCGGATCGTCTCGTGCCGCAGGTGCGCCGTCCGGTTCCGCGCGAAGAGCACGATCGCGACGATGAGCGCGGCGCCGCCGAACGTGGCCGCCGTGGCGAGGACGGGGGCGAGCTCGGCGGCGATCTTCGAGTCCTCGCCGGCGCGGGCGAGGGCGGGGGCGAGCACGGCGAGCAGCGGGGCGAGGCGGCGGATCATCGGCGGGTCTCCTCGGTGTGGGTTCTACCGCGTTCACCTCTTGGACGCGGGCCGGGGCGCCGCCGGATGCACGCGCCCGGCGTTCGGGCGGGCCGGCGCCGCGAAGCCCCCGGATCCACGGCGCGTTCCGCCGCTTCCGGTCCCGAGCGGGACGTGCGCCCCGGCGGACCGCGTGCCAGGATGCACCGCCATGTTCCTGGGCCACTACGCCGTCGCGCTCGGCGCGAAGCGCGTCGCGCCGGAGACGTCGCTCGGCACGCTCGTCCTCGCCGCGCAGCTCGCGGACCTCGTCTGGCCGATCCTGGTCCTCGCGGGCGTCGAGCGCGTCCGCGTGGAACCGGGGATCACCGCGTTCTCGCCGCTCGACTTCGAGCACTACCCGCTCACGCACTCGGCCGCGCTCGTCCTAGTCTGGGCGGCGCTCCTCGCCGGGATCTACCTCGCGCGGACGGGGTACCGCGCCGGGGCGATCGCCTGCGGCGTCGCCGTCGCGAGCCACTGGGTGCTCGACCTCGTGGTCCACCGCCCGGACCTGCCGATCTGGCCCGGCGGCCCGAAGGTCGGGCTCGGGGTCTGGCGCTCGGTCCCGGCGACGCTCGCCGTCGAGCTGCTCCTGTTCGCCGCGGGCGTCGCGATCTACCTCTCGAGCACGCGCGCCCGCGACCGCGCCGGCACGATCGGGATCGGGTCGCTGCTCGCGTTCCTGTTGATCGTCTACGCGGCGAGCGCGCTCGGGCCGCCGCCGCCCTCCAGCCAGGCGATCGGCGGCGCGGGCCTCGCGCTCTGGCTCCTCGTCCCGTGGGCGGCGTGGGCGGACCGTCACCGCGCGCCGCGGGGCGCCGCGCGCGGTCCGTCGGCGGCCCTCCAGCCCTGAGCGCCTAGCGCGCGGGCGCGCCCGCGGCGCCGGCCGCCCACTCGTGGGCGGCCCCCTCGTGGACCGCCGCGTACACCGCGTCGCGCAGCGCGTTCGCCTCCGGGTCCGTGAGGGTCCGTCCGAGCGCCCGGAGGACGACGCGGAGCAGCACGTTCTTCTGCCCTGCCGAGATCCCGAGCCGCGCCCGCGCGGCCGCGGAGAGCGCGCCGGCGGGCGTCTCCGAGAGCACCTCGACCGCCTCCACGTCCGCGGCGCGGTCCCCGAGCGCCTCGCGGACGCGATCGCCCAGCGCCTCCGCCGTGGCGTCGTCCTTCACCGCCACCGACAGATCGCGCCGCACCGGCGGGTGGCGGGACACCGGCCGCCAGGGTGCGAGGTCGAGCATCTGCGAGGCGATGCGCGGATCCTCGGCGCGGAGGAGGCGGATGTCGTCGAGCCCCTTCGCGATCATGACGAGCCGGTCGAGCCCGAGGCCCATCGCGAGGCCGCTCGCGTCGGCCGGGAGCCCGGCCGCGGCGAGCACCTCCGGCGCGGCGAGGCCGCACTCGCCGATCTCGAGCCACGCGCCGCGGATGCGGACGTCGATCTGCCGCCCTTCGCGCGTGTACGGGTGGGGCGAGGACGTCACCGACACGGTGAGCCCCGGCGCGACGGCGCCCGCGACGCAGGCGATCATCTCCGCGAGGTCCGCGACCCGGAGCGGCGGGCCGCGGCGGATGCGCCAGAGGTCCACCTGGTGCGGCTCGCCCACGTGGAGCCGGTCGATCGCGTCGCGGCGGTAGACCACGCCCGGGCAGACCAGCAGGGCGTCCCGCGGCGGATCCGCGGCGAGCCGGCGGAGGAGCGGCGGGATCATCGCGGACGTCTGGCTGCGGAGCAGGTGGGTCTCCGAGACGTAGCGCGTGTGGCGCGCGTCGCGGGCGGCGCCGCCGGCCGGGTAGCCGAGCCGGTCGTAGTTGTCGGCGACCGAGACGATGGGGCTCGCGCGCTCGACGATCGCCGGGCAGCCCCACGCGGCGACGAGGGCGTTCGCGGCGGCACCGAGGACGCGCTGGATCGCGTGGGGACCCTGGGCGGGGTCGCTGAGATCGCGGACGGCGAGGGCGCGCGCGAGCGCGCCGGGGGTGAGGACGGGGTGCGGCATTCGAGACCTCCGGGTCGGAGAGGGGCCGCCGCCGGCGCGCGCGAGCGCGGCGGGAGGCGGCGAAGGGGGCGGGAGAGGACGCGGTCCCCCCCGTCACGGCCCGGGCGATGTCGCTGGTGCGGAGCGGCTCCTCGTCGAGATCAGCGCGCGCGAGTGCCCACCCTGCGCCCGGTCCGGGGCGGGGGGCTGCTAAATCGACGCGTCACGATCGACGAGGCCACGAACGGAGGATACCGGCGCTCGCGCGCGAGCGCAACGCGCCGCGGCGAGCACGCGGCCGGGCGCCCGGCCCGGCCGTGCTAGGCTTCACGGACCGTCTCGAATCCCCGGAGGGTCCACCGCATGAAGCACCTTCTCGCCGTCCTCGTCCCGGCCCTGCTCCTCGCCTCCGCGCCGCGCGCCCGCGCCGCCGATCCCGCGCAGCCCACGCCGGTCGCGGTCGAGCTCGCCCGCTACGTCCTGCCCGAGGAGAACTGGAACCGGACGCTCACCGGGATCTCGCAGCAGACCGTCCAGTACCTCTCGCAGATGGCGCAGCAGCAGGGCGGGTCGACGCAGCCGGAGCTATTCGAGAAGCTGATGAAGCAGATCATGTCGATCTACTCGTACCAGGAGATCGTCGACCTCCAGGCGAGCGTCCTCGCGAAGCACTACACGGAGGCGGAGCTGCGCGAGCTGCTCGCGTTCTACAAGACGCCGATCGGGCAGAAGACGATCCGGGTCATGCCGGACGTCGCGCAGGACGTGAACGGCCAGATGATGGCGGTGATGCAGCAGCGGCTCCCGGCCGTGCTCGAGAAGCTGAAGCCGGAGTTCGAGAAGGCGGCCGCGGAGCACCAGGCGAGTGGCGGCGCCACGGCCGCCCCGGCGTCGGAGAAGCCGGCGCGGAAGAAGTGACGGCGCGCTACAGGTGGACGATCCGCAGGTCCGGATCGTCCGCCACGAGCGCCGCCGCGAGGACCGACCGGTGGCAGCGCGCCGGGTTCGCCTCCGCGCAGAGCAGGGCGGTCCTCTCCCCGCGGGCCGCCTCGCGCACCGCCCGCACGATCTCCGGGTGGGCCTCGAGGTGCGCGCGGTACCGCTCGAGGACGCCCGCGAGATCCGCCTCGGCCTCGGCGAAGAACGGGTTCCCGGCCTCGGGCAGGTGGGCGTAGGCGAGCCCCGCGGCGCCGAGCGCCTTCGCAAGGGGGCCCTTCGAGAACCCGGGCCGCGCCGAGCGCGCGCTGGCGCGGACGTCCAGGACGCGCGCGACCTGCGCCTCGTGGAGGCGCGTCGCGAGCGCCTTCGCGCTGCGCCCCTCGTATCCGACGGTGAAGAGGAGCTCTGCCACGGCCCGCGGCCGCCCGCCGCTACTGCTTCAGCTGCGGCCGATGGCCGCCCTCCTCGTCGAAGCCGTGGGCGAGGACGAAGTGGTACACCGCGTACGGCTCGTCTCCGCCACCGACCAGCTCGAAGAGGAACTGCCCCGCCTCGTCCGGATCCGGCAGCTGCTGCACGAACAGGACGTCGCGGACCTCGATCACCACCTCGCCGAGGATCTGCTTGCCCCGCACGAGCTGCACGGTGGGAACGCGGTCGTCGTCCTCCTCGAGGTGCCAGTGCAGATCCTCGTGGTCGTACAGGAAGCAGTCGGGGGTCCCCGCGCGGAGGATGCAGTTCGAGTGGCGCTTCAGCCAGCGCCAGAAACGATCGAAGGTGAGGGTCGAGCCGGTCTCGACGGTGACGGGCATGGATGGAATATACCGTCACGGGGGGGCGTGCGCGTGATGCTCGACGGCTTTCGCCGCGCGTGTGCCGGCGCGACGGTGCTCGCCGCCGCCGCCGTCGTCGCCGCCGCCGCGGGCTGCGCCAGCGCGCCTCTCGCTGACGGTCCGTCCGGCCCGCCTCCGTTCCGGAACCTCCGCCGGGTCGTGCTGGTCCGCGCCATCGATCACGCGGAGCCGCACCGCGCGAAGGACCCGCTCGACGCGGTCCGCGAGAGCCTCGAGGCGAAGGGGCGGACGACCCGTACCGTCGAGGTCGGAGCGCGGCTCCCGCCCGAGCTCGCGGGCCTCTCGCGCCTGTACTCGGACGTGGAGGTCCGGATCGACGACGGCTTCGGACCCGACTTCCGCACCCGGCGCACGGACCGGCTCGGGAAGGACGTCGGACCGCTCCTCGGAGGCCTGGAGGCCGACGGCGCCGTCCTGTACTACCGCTTCGGCGCGCGGCCCCTCCCGCCGGCCGCGCTCTCGAGCCCGTTCGGGCGCGACCCGGAGCTCCGGCTCGCCCGGCCGCTCGGCGCCCTCGCCGTCGTCGACCGGGACGGGAACCTGCTCTGGTTCGACTGGGGGGCGCCCGATACCGCGGATCGCGATCCGGCGGCGCCGTCCACCGCCGCGGAGGCGGTCGACGCGCTGCTCCGCGTCATCGACGGCGACGGGGACGAGGCGCCGGGCGCCTGAGGGACGGCGCACCGCGGCACCGCCGTGCCCCACGCGGGCCGTCGCTCGCGGTGCGAGGGCGCGACATGGAAATCGAGACGCGCTCGATCGGACGCCGCGCGAGGAGGTGCCCCATGCTGTGCCAGGACCTCATGAAGAGCGAGGTGGAGACGTTCCGGGAGCACGACACCATCCAGCAGATCGCCCGCCGCATGCGCGAGGTGAACATCGGGTTCGTGCCGATCTGCGCGCCGGACGGCCGGCCCGTCGGCACTCTCACCGATCGTGACATCGCGCTGCGGGTGTGCGGCGAGGACCTGCGCTCGAGCGCGACGGTCGCCGCGGACGTGATGACGCGGGAGACCATCACCTGCCGCGAGACCGATCCCATCGAGCGCGCCGAGCAGCTCATGGCGCGGCACCACAAGGGCCGGATGATGGTGGTCGACGACGAGGGCCACCTCGTCGGCGTCATCAGCCTCTCGGACATCGTGGACGAGGAGGACGACGACCGTGCCGCCGAGACGGCGCGCCTCGTCTCCGACCGCGAGGTCCGCGCCTGAACGACGGCTCGCGCTTCGCGATCACCTCCGGTGTCGCGAAGCGCGCGCCAGGGTCTCCGGCGGGTCAGCGCCCGAAGGTGCTGCCGGCGAGCGGCGCGGCGTCCGATCGCGTCGCGTGGCACGCGGTGCAGACGTGCCGCGCGCCGGCGATCCGGCCCCGCGGCGCGCCAGGCGCGCGCCGCAGATCGCGGTAGTGGCTCGCCGGGATGGGCGTGGCCTCGCCCGGCTTCTTCTCCTTCACGGCGTGGCAGTCGAGGCAGAGGTTCTGTGTCCGGGTGATGGGCAGGAAGTCGGCGATCCCGTGCGGGATGGCCGGCGGCGCGCCGGGGTAGGCGCGGGGCGGCGCCGGCTTCTCGCCCGGGCTCGAGTCCTCGGCGCGGACGGCGGGCGGAGCGGGGACGTCGAAGACGCCGGTCTTCGAGAGGCCGAGGGACGCGTCCGGCGTCGACGTCGCGGCGAGCAGCAGGAGGGCAGCGGTGGCGATCATGGTCGTCGTCCTCAGGCGGTCTCGCCGCGGCTCACCTTCACCGCACACTTCTTGAAGTCGGTCTGCTTCGAGATGGGGCAGGTCGCGTCCAGCGTCAGCGCGTTCACGAGCACGCCCTCGTCGAACCAGGGCACGTACACGAGGCCGCGCGGCACCTTGTTCCGCCCCCCGATCTCGACCCGCGCGCGGATCTTCCCGCGGCGCGACGCGATCCAGGCGAGGTCGCCGTGGGCGAGCCCGCGCGCCTCCGCGTCCTTCGGGTGCATCGCGAGCGTCGCCTCCGGGACCGCGGAGTGGAGCTGCGGCACGCGGCGGGTCATGGTCCCCGAGTGCCAGTGCTCGAGCACGCGGCCGGTGCAGAGCCACAGGTCGAACTCGGCGTCGGGCGCCTCGGGGGGCGGCTGCCAGGGGCGGAAGAAGATCTTCGCCTTCCCGGGGAGCGGCACCGGCGCCGGATCCGTCACGTCCTCGAGGTCGCCCCGGGGGAGCTTCTTCGCGAACGGGCCGTAGAAGTCGAACCGCGCCCCGCGGCGGACGTAAGGGTCGTGCTCGCCGTTGAAGCGCCAGGGCGTCTCCTTCCCCGCGACCACCGGCCAGCGGAGGCCGCGGACGTCGTCGCGGTGGTACACGTCGAACGGCGCGAGGTCGTGGCCGTGGCCGCGGCCGAACCGGGCGTACTCCTCGAACAGCGCCTTCTCCGGGAACCAGTCGAGCTTCGCGTGGACGACGGTGTGGTTCGCCTTCTTCCGCGCGACGGGATCCGGCCACCGCACCTTCCGGTTGGCGGGCGTCGCGAAGAGGACGTCGTGCAGCGTCGCGTCCGGGCCGTGGCCGAGCGCCCGCGCGGCGCCCGTCACGTCGGGCAGGAAGCCCTTCTCGAACCCGTCCGCCTCGAGGCCGGGGACGGGCTGCTTCCCCCAGACCTCCGCGACCTTGAAGCGCTTCGAGAACTCCATGAGCTGCCAGAGGTCGCTCCGGGCCTCGCCGGGCGGCGCGACGAGCTCGCGCCAGAGCTGGGTGCGGCGCTCGGCGTTCCCGTACCCGCCCCACTTCTCGAAGATCATCGCCGACGGCAGGATGAGGTCCGCGCACTTCGCGGAGAACGACGGGTACACGTCGGAGACGACGATGAAGCAGTCCTTCTCCCGCGCGGCGTGGGTCCAGTGGTTCGCGTTGGCGCTGGACTGGAACGGGTTCGTGACCTGCACCCAGACCCAGCGGAGCTTCCCGTCCTCGAGATCCCGGAGCATCTGGACGATGTGCGCGCCCGGCTTCGGGTTGAGCGTGCCGTGCGGGAGGCTCCAGAGCTCCTCCGCGTGGGCGCGGTGCGCCGCGTCGTCGACGAGCATGTCCGCGGGCAGCCGGTGCGAGAACACGCCGACCTCGCGGGCCGTGCCGCACGCGGACGGCTGGCCGGTCAGCGAGAACGCGCCGGTTCCCGGCCGCGCCTGCTTCCCGGTGAGCAGGTGGACCATGTACGCCTGCTCGTTCACCCACGTGCCGCGCGTGTGCTGGTTGAAGCCCATCGTCCAGAACGACACGACCTTCCGCGCCCGGTCGACGTACACGTCGGCGAGGGCGGCGAGCTTCTTCTGGAAGGCCTCGAGCGGCTCGTCCGGATCGCCGCGCGCGAGCTCGGCGGTGTGCTCGAGCGTGTACGGCTCGAGCGCCTTCTCGAACGCGGCGCGATCGACGAGCCAGTGCCTCGCGGCGGCGGCGGCGAGCTTCTCCTCGCCGCGGCGGCCGTAGCCGATGTCGGTGGGGCCGGCGGCGAAGACGCAGTGCTCCTTCACGAACGCCTCGTCGACGGCGCCCCGCCGGATCACCTCGCGCGCGATGAAGTTCCAGATGGCGAGATCGGACTGCGGCTTGATGACGATCTCCACGTCCGCGGCTTCCGAGGACCGGTTCGCGTACGTGGTGAGGTTCACCACCTGGTACCCGGGCCGCCGGAGCCGCTCGTCGACGACGCGCGCCCAGAGCATGGGATGCATCTCCGCCATGTTCGCGCCCCAGAGCACGACGGTGTCGGCGAGCTCGATGTCGTCGTAGCAGCCCGACGGCTCGTCGATGCCGAACGTCTGCATGAAGCCCTGGACCGCGGAGGCCATGCAGTGGCGCGCGTTCGGGTCGATGTTGTTCGTCCGCCAGCCCGCCTTCGCGAGCTTCACCGCGGCGTAGCCCTCCATGATCGTGTACTGGCCCGAGCCCATGATCCCGACGCCGGTCGGGCCGAGCGCGCCGTACGCCCGGCGCCACTCCCGCGCCATCACGTCGAGCGCCTCGTCCCAGGAGACCGGCTCGAACTCGCCCCGCTTGTCGAAGGCGCCGTTCCGCTTCCGGAGCAGCGGCCGCGTGAGCCGGTCGTCGCCGTAGAGGATCTGCGCGTTCGCGTAGCCCTTCGCGCAGAGCAGGCCGCGGTTCACCGGGTGATCGGGGTCGCCCTTCACCGCGACCACCTTGCCGCCCTTCGTCGCGACCTGGATCCCGCAGCCCGTGCCGCAGAACCGGCACACGCCCTTGTCCCAGGTCCAGTCCCCGTGATCCGCCGGCAGCACCTTCAAGGGGACGCCGGCGACCCCCACCGCCGCCGTCGTGAGGCCGGCCTGGAGCAGCTCGCGTCGGGTCAGCTTCCACGTCATCGTCGTCCTCCGTCGGGTTCGGCCGGAGGACGTGAGCAACGGGCGGGCCACGAGGGAAACTCCCCGGATCCCGCGGGTGGCCGCGCGGGCGCGCTCCGGGCGCACCGAAGGCACGTTCCGGCGCCACCCATCCTTCGGTGGAACCCGCCCGGCGCGCAGGGCTCAGGCGCGTTCGCGCCTGCGCGGTGCGGGCGCCGCGGCCGCGGCGGGATCGGTCCGGCGGGCGCCGAGGATCGCCATCACCGCGCGCCAGCCCTCGGACGCGCTCGCCCCGGCCGCGCCGAACGCGCCGGCGAACCGGCGCCGCTGCGAGCCCGAGAGCCGGCGCTCGAGCCGTGCGCCGGCGGGGGTCAGCCGGAGCGCCTTCCGGCGGCGGTTCTCGGGGACCGGCGCCGCCGCGACGAGCCCCTGCTCGACCAGGTCCTTCAGCGGACGCGCGAGCGCCTGCTTCGAGACGCGGAGGATCCGGATCAGCTCGCCCGGGCCGAGGCCGGGGTTCCGGCGGACGAAGTACAGGATGCGATGGTGCACCCGCGACAGCCGCCTGTCCGCCAGGACCCGGTCCGGCTCGGCGGTGAGATCCCGGAACGCGAAGAACAGCAGCTCCAGGGCCTCGTCGAGGGCGTCGCGGGTCTTCTGGTCAATCATGTTGACGCTTCCGGCGCGGCCCGCTGTAATGGACAACACACTTGACCTACCCGAACGCGTCGCGCGGCCTCACCGTAGCACGGGAGCCCGCGCGCGCGAGCGACGAGGAGGAGCGATGGCGATCCCCGTGGAGCGGACCCGGAGCCCCAAGGCGCGGCCCGCCGAGGCCGAGCTCGGGTTCGGGAAGTACTTCACCGATCACATGTTCCGCGTCGACTGGGCGGAGGGCAGGGGCTGGCACGCGCCGCGGGTCGTGCCGTACGGCCCCATCTCGCTCGATCCGGCCGCGTCGGCGCTCCACTACGGCCAGGCGATCTTCGAGGGGCTGAAGGCGTTCCGCCATCCGGGCGGGATGCGGCTCTTCCGGCCCGGCGCGCACCTCGCCCGGCTCACCCGCAGCGCCGAGCGGCTCTGCATCCCCCCCGTCGACGAGGCGCTGCTCCTCGACGGCGTGAAGACGCTGCTGCGCACCGACGCGGACTGGCTGCCGGGCGGTCCGGGCACGTCGCTCTACGTCCGGCCGGTGGTGTTCGCGACGGAGGCGTTCCTCGGCGTCCGCCCCGCGAAGGCGTACACCCTCCTCGCGTTCCTCTCGCCGGTGGCGGGCTACTTCTCCGGGCCGCCGCGGCCGCTGCGGATCTGGGTGGAGCGCGAGCGCGCCCGCGCGGCGCGGGGCGGCATCGGGGGCGCGAAGGCGGCGGCCAACTACGTCGCGAGCCTCCTCGCCGCCGAGGAGGCGAAGGCGCGCGGCTTCGACCAGGTGCTGTGGCTCGACGGCGCGGAGCACCGTGACCTCGAGGAGATCGGCACGATGAACGTCTTCGCGGCGATCGGCGGCACGGTCGTGACGCCCTCCCTGGAGGGGACGATCCTCGCCGGCGTGACGCGCGACTCGGTCCTCCAGGTGCTGCGGGGCTGGGGCGTCCCGGTGGAGGAGCGGCGGATCGAGCTCGACGAGCTCGCGACGGCGCACCGCGCGGGCCGGCTCGCGGAGGTGTTCGGCACGGGCACGGCGTCGGTCGTCGCGCCGATCGGCGAGGTCGCGTGGCCCGGCGAGGCGCTCCGGCTCGCCGCGCCGGGCGCGGAGTCGCTCGGCGAGCGGCTGCGGGCGGAGATCTCCGGGATCCAGCGCGGGGAGCGCCCGGATCGGCTGGGCTGGCTCGAGCCGGTCTGAGGAGCGGCGGGCCCGGCGCGGGTCAGGGCGTCGCGCGCGCCGGCAGCGCGGTCGCGCGCGCGGCGTCGAGGCGTGCGATCACGGCGCGCGCGGCGGCCGCCGCCGCGAGCCCGAAGAGGATCCCGAGGCACCAGCCCGCCACGACGTCGAGCGCCCAGTGCGCGCCGACGTAGACGCGCGAGAGCCCGCCCGCGATCGCGAGGAGGCAGGCGGCCGCGCCGGCCCGGCGCGTGCGCCGCACCGCGTACGCCGCGAGCACGGCGGCGGCGCTCGCGTGACCGCTCGGCATCGAGTGCGCGCGGAGCGGCTCGAGGAGCACGCGGACGTGCGCGGCGCCGAGCACCGCGAGCGGGCGAGGCAGGTCGACGAGCCGCTTCAGCACCTCCACGGTCGCGCCGTCCAGCGCCAGGGCGGCGAGCACCGTCCCCGCCGCGATCGCCGCGCGCGCTCCCCAGCGCTCGCCGGTGAGCGCGACCGCGAGCGCGCACAGCGCGATCGCCCAGCCCTCGCACGCGCGGGAGCACGCGATCATCACGGGATCGAGCCACCCGGCGGCGAGCGTGTGCTGCAGGAACGGGAACGGGTCGTGCGCGTACGCGGCCGGTACCATCGGCGTCGCCTCCGCCTCCCCTGCACGGAACGTGCACGCGGGGGCGGAGTCGGGACACGGCCAGCATGGGCGCGGGACCACGCGGGACGCCGCGGCGACCCACCGCACGCGGGGCGGGACACATTCACCTACCGTGCGGAATGCGGCGCGCCGTCAGCGCCCCGGCGCCGGCACCCGGTCGTTCAGGGTCGTGACCGACTCGACGGCGCCGCCGCGCAGGTACAGGCGAGGGACGCGGGCGCTGATCCCGGCCAGGATCTCCCAGGAGATCGTGTCCGCGAGCGTGGCGAGCTCGTCGGCGTCGACGCGCTCCTCGCCGTCGCGGCCGATGAGCGTCACGACGTCGCCGACCGCGACGCCGGTGACGGCGGTCACGTCGACCATGCACATGTCCATCGCGACGCGGCCGACGACCGGGGCGCGGCGACCGCGCACGAGCACGTGGGCGCGGTTGCCGAAGCTACGCCGGTACCCGTCGGCGTACCCGCACATGACGAGCGCGACGCGGGTGGGGCGCGCCGCGGCCCACATGCGCCCGTACCCGACCGTGGCGCCCCGCTCGAGCTCCGAGACGCGCGCGACGCGCGCGCGGAGGGACAGGGCCGGCACGAGGTCGGCGTCCGTCCCGCACCAGGGCGCGGGCCGGTAGCCGTACATGGACAGGCCCGTCCGGACCGCCTCGAGCGCCATCTCGCGATCGACGAGGACGCTCGCCGACGCCGAGCAGTGCCGCTCGGGGATCCATGGCACGCGCCGGGACGTCTCGCGCAGGATCTCGAGCTGCCGGCGGGTGAAGCGCTGGTCGCCCTCCTCGGCGGCGGCGAAGTGGGTGAAGAGCCCCTCGACGCGGATGCCGGGCAGCTGCCGCGCGCGCTCGGCGAGGGCGACGAGCGCGTCGGGCGCGAGCCCGTGGCGGTTCAGGCCCGTCTCGAGCTCGAGGTGGATCGGCACCGGCTCGGGGCGCGCCCGGGCGGCGGCCGACAGGGCCTCCACGAGGTCCATCGAGCCCACCGTCGGGCGGAGGCCGAGGGACGCGACGCGCGCCGCGTCGCTCGGCGGCGTGTGCCCGACCACGAGGACGGGCGCCTCGATGCCCGCCCGCCGGAGCTCCTCGCCCTCGTCCACGCAGACCACCGCGAGGCCGTGCGCGCCGGCCTCGAGCGCCGCCCGCCCGACCGCGACCGCGCCATGTCCGTAAGCGTTCGCCTTCACGACGGCGTAGAGCCGCGCCGGCGTGGCCCGGCCTGCGAGCAGGCGCACGTTCGACGCGATCGCGTCCAGGTCGATCTCGGCCCAGACCGGCCGGCCGCCCCACTCCGGAGGGAGGTTCGACATGGCGCGCATGATAGCGGCACCCGGCTTTCTGCGCAGGGGCGGGCGGACGCCCGGCCGGCCGCCGCCGCGATGCCCGGCCGGCCCGCGTCGCCGGGAGGGACGTTCAGGACCGCCGCGGCACGCGGGCCGGTCCCGCGCGGCGCGGGCGTGCTATGGTCCGCGCGTCTCGGACGGGCGCTCGCCCGCGACCCCCGCGCGACGCTCGAGTGGGAGGACCCGATGAGCAACCGATACCAGGAGCTCTGCCAGTCGCTCGAGGCCGCGCGTGGCCGGTTCGCCGCGTACCGCTCCGAGTGCGTCCTGTTCGCGGCGACCCTGTCCCGCGGCCTCATGGAGTACGCGAGCTGGCCGCGGGAGCTGCTCTCGTACGAGCTGCTCTCCGGCGGCAGCGCGGGCGCGCCGACCGAGAAGATCGAGGACGCGATGCACCTCGACGAGGACGCGTTCTGGCACGTCGGGCTGCGGCTCGCGCTCGAGGTGCCGAAGGGGCGCGACTCGATCCTGCTCCGCGTCCGGTTCAAGAAGCTCGAGACCCGCTACATCATCTCGCTGTTCGGGTTCGAGGACTTCGAGGTCGCGGCGCCGACCCCCGAGGCGCTCCAGCCGATCTACGAGTCGATCCTGAACGCGGTGAAGCGCCACTACGACTACGGCCTCCGGCTCTTCCTCGAGAACGGCGGGCGCGGGCTCAAGATCCAGATCTCGCAGCAGCGGCTGCACGAGATGGCGAAGGGCGCGGGCGGGGCGGGGTAGGGCGAGCGCGGAAGCGCGCGCGCGAGGGGCTTCCCCGACCGAAGGGCGGGGCGCCTTCGTTTGGCGGCGAGGCAACCCGCACGGGGGTGCCATCGAGCCGTCGTGGAGGAGCTACTTCGCGCACGCCATATCGTGCTCCGTGAGCACGTCTCCCGTTCTCTGGGAGATGAAGACGTTCGCGACCTCGCCCGGCTTGCTGCCGATGTAGGTGATCAGCGCGCACGAGTGCGTGCCGCCGAACTTGAGAAACGTGCTGTCGCCGGACGGCGCTGCCTTCACGGTGAACGCGTTGTACTCGGGGTTTCGCGGGTCGAGGACCAGCACGAGCGTCATCCCCTCGAACGAGTACGTGCACTCGATCACGGTCGAAGTGCCCTGCGAGCACTGCCGGCTCTCGCTGATCCGAGCGGCGACCCGGTCCGTGAAACCGTCGCCGGCTCGCGCGACCGTTGCGAGAGCAGTCAGGAGAGCCGCGATCGAGATGCGAGGCATGGGTGTGCCCTCTCGGGAGTCTTGCGCCACTGTCGGACTGGGCACGGTACTATAGCGGTCTGTCACGGACCGTGACAACCGCCGAGAGGGAGACGCTCGAGATCGCCCCCGGAGGCGCAGTCGCGGCCGGCGAACGCCGTCGATTCCCCGGACGCCGCCGACGTGTCGGCCTCACCGCTCTGCCGGCCGGGACAGGATCACGATCGACCGCGCCTCGGCCCGCACCGTCCCGCGCGCCTCGATGAGGTCGCGCTTCTCGTCCGAGGCGCCGGCGGTGTCGGCGAGGATCTCCCACGCGCGGCCCCACTCCACCTCGGGCAGCCGGTACGTGACCGCCTCGTGGTCGGCGTTCAGGAGGACGAGGAGCGTGTCGCCGCAGATCCGCTCCCCGTGCTCGTCCGGCGAGACCAGCGCGTCGCCGCCGAGGAGGAACGCGACGGACCGCGCGAAGGGCTTCTCCCAGTCCTCGGCCTTCATCTCGGTGCCGTCCGGCCGGAACCAGGCGAGGTCCTTGAGCGACGAGTCGGAGAGGTGGCGGCCGCGGAAGAAGCGGCGCCGTTGCAGCACCGGTTGCGAGAGGCGCAGCCGGATCATGCGGCGCGTGAACCCGAGGAGCGCGCGACGCCGGTCGTCGAGCTCCCAGTCCAGCCACGAGATCTCGTCGTCCTGGCAGTACGCGTTGTTGTTCCCGCCCTGCGTCTTCCCCATCTCGTCGCCGGCGGTGATCATCGGCACGCCCTGCGAGACGAGGAGCGTCGCGAGCATGTTCCGGACCTGCCGGTCGCGGAGCGCGAGGATCGCCGGATCGTCGGTCTCGCCCTCTGCGCCGCAGTTCCACGAGTAGTTCGCGTCGGTGCCGTCCCGGTTGTCCTCGAGGTTCGCCTCGTTGTGCTTCTCGTTGTAGGAGACGAGATCCCGGAGCGTGAAGCCGTCGTGCGCCGTGACGAAGTTCACGCTCGCGAAGATCTTCCGGCCGGCGGGCTCGTAGAGGTCCGCGGACCCGGTGAGCCGGTACCCCATCTCGCTGGCCTGGTCCTCGTCGCCCTTCCAGAACCGGCGCACGACGTCGCGGTACTTCCCGTTCCACTCCGACCAGTTCACCGGGAAGGCGCCGACCTTGTAGCCGTCCGGCCCGACGTCCCAGGGCTCCGCGATGAGCTTCACCTTCTCGAGCACCGGATCCTGGTAGACCGCCACGAGGAAGCGCGAGGCCTCGTCGAAGTAGTCGGGGTCGCGGGCGAGGGTGACGGCGAGATCGAACCGGAAGCCGTCGACGTGCATCTCCTCCACCCAGTAGCGGAGCGAGTCCATGACGAGCCGGAGCGCCGGCGGGCTCGTCGTGTCGAGGGAGTTCCCGGTCCCGGTGTAGTCCATGTAGTAGCGGGGAGACTCCGGGGAGAGCCGGTAGTAGCTGCGGTTGTCGAGCCCCTTGAGCGACAGCGTCGGGCCGAGGTGGTTCCCCTCGCAGGTGTGGTTGTAGACGACGTCGAGGATCACCTCGATGCCGGCCCGGTGCAGCGCCTTGACCATCCCCCGGAACTCGGCGACCTGCTCGCCGCGCGAGCCCCTCGTGCAGTAGCGCTGCTCGGGGGCGAAGAAGCCGAGGGTCGAGTACCCCCAGTAGTTCCGGAGCCCCTTGCCCTGGAGGAACGCCTCGTCGGTGTACTCGTGGACCGGGAGCAGCTCGACGGCGGTCACGCCGAGGCGGACCAGGTGCTCGATCGCCGGCGGCGAGGCGAAGCCCGCGTACGAGCCGCGCAGCTCCGGCGGGACCTCCGGGTGACGCATCGTGAACCCGCGGACGTGCACCTCGTAGATCACGGAGCGGTGCCACGGCGTGCGCGGCGGGCGATCCCCCTCCCAGTCGTAGTGGTTGCCGACCACGACGCTCTTCGGGATCGCCGCGGCGGAGTCCGTGTCGTCGTAGGCGAGATCGCCCTCGGGCGCGCCGAGCCGGTACGCGTGCACCGGGCCCTGCAGGTCCGTGTCGCCCGAGATGGCGAGGGCGTACGGGTCCACGAGGAGCTTGGACGGGTTGAACCGGTGCCCGTTCTCCGGCTCGTACGGACCGTGCGCCCGGTAGCCGTAGAGGGTGCCCGGACCGACGCCGGGCAGGTAGGCGTGCCAGACGTGTCCGGTGCGCTCGGACAGCCGGACGCGTCGGAGCTCCTTGACGGCGTCGTCGGCGAAGAGGCAGAGCTCGATGCCCTCGGCGTCCCGCGAGTACACGGCGAAGTTCGTGCCCTCTCCATCGAACCTGGCGCCGAGAGGATACGGCCTCCCCGGCCAGATGCGCTCGCCATCCATCGCCGCTGCCTCTCTCCGAAGGGCCTGCTCCTCGAACTTGGGGCGGGGGGCGGGCCGTCGCCAGCGGCGCCTCGCCGCGGGCGGCGGGTGGCGCCGTGCGGTCGCTCACTTCGCAGGCCCCGGTGGCGCGCGGCCGATGGCGTGGTGCACGAACCCGAGCTCCTCCATCTCGGCGGGGTCGAACACGTTCCGGCCGTCGAACACGACCGGCGATCGCATCAACGTCTTCACGCGCTCGAGGTCGGGCGTCCGGAACTCGCTCCACTCGGTCACGACGAACAGCGCGTCCGCGCCCTCGACGGCCTCGTACGGCCCGGGCGCGAACGTGACGCGCTCCCCGAGGAGCCGGCGCGCGCGCTCCATCGCCACCGGGTCGTAGACCTGGACGCGACCGCCCTTGCCGAGCAGGCCCTCGATCACCTCGAGCGACGGCGCCTCGCGCAGGTCGTCCGTCTTCGGCTTGAACGCGAGCCCCCACACGCCGAACGTCCGGCCGTCGAGCGCCCCGAAGTGCTTCACCGCGCGGACCAGGAGCTGCCGCTTCTGCCGCTCGTTCGTCTTCTCCACCGCCCGGAGCAGGTCGAGGTCGATGCCGTGCCGCCGCCCGGTCGCGAGCAGCGCCTTCACGTCCTTCGGGAAGCAGGAGCCGCCGTACCCGATCCCCGGGAACAGGAACGGGTAGCCGATGCGGGTGTCCGCGCCCATCCCCTTGCGGACGTGCTCGGCGTCGGCGCCGACGCGCTCGCAGAGCACCGCGATGTCGTTCATGAACGAGATGCGGGTCGCGAGCATCGCGTTGGAGGCGTACTTCACCATCTCCGCGGAGCGCGGATCCATGAGGAGGATCGGTCGCTCGGTGCGCACGAACGGCGCGTACAGCTCGCGCATGATGCGGCGGGCGCGGTCCGTCCTCGCCCCGACCACCACGCGGTCCGGCCGCTGGAAGTCCTCGAGCGCCGCGCCCTCCTTCAGGAACTCGGGGTTCGAGACGACGTCCACCTCCGCCTTCGCGCGCCGTTCCATGATCTCCTGGATCCGATCCGCGGTCCCGACCGGGACCGTGCTCTTCGTCGCGACGACGGTGTAGTGCTTCACCGACCGGGCGATCTCCTCCGCGGCCTCGAGCACGTGGCGAAGCTCGGCGTCGCCGTCCTCGCCCTCCGGCGTGCCCACCGCGAGGAAGACCACCTTGGCGCGGCCCGCCGCCTGCGCGAGATCGGTCGAGAACCGGAGCCGGCCCTCCTTCGCGTTGCGATGGACGAGCTCCTCGAGCCCGGGCTCGTAGATCGGGATCGACCCCGCCTGCAGGGCCTCGATCTTCGCGTCGTCCTTGTCGACGCAGGCGACGTCGTTGCCCGACTCCGCGAGGCACGTCCCGGTGACGAGCCCCACGTACCCCGCTCCCACCACCGCCACCCTCATCTCATTCCCCCCCCGGGGACTGCCCCTAGCCCCGCTCCCCCTGGGCGATCTCCTTCCGCACCCGTGCACGGCGCCGCGCGTTCCGCTCGCGCGCCTCCCGGACGAACCCCACGAGCGCCTCGGCGCGATGCGTCGCGGTGTGCTCCGCGAGCACCCGGCGCCGCGCCCGCTCCCCGATCGCGTGGCGCTCCTGGTCGGGCAGCCGGTCGAGGATCGCGAGCGCCTCGGTCGTCGAGGCCGCGAGCAGGATCTCGCGGCCCGGCGCGAAGAAGGCATCGATCCCCGGCCAGCGGTCCGACAGCACCGGCGTCCCGCACGCCGCGGCCTCGAAGAGCCGCACCGACGGGGACCAGCCCGCGCGGACCATGTCCGCCCGCGTCACGTTCAGCGTGTAGCGCTGTGCGGCGTAGAACGCCGCGTGCGCGGTCGGCGGGAGGTGCTCGATCCGGTCGACGTTGCCCGGCCAGCGCACGTCCGCGGGGTACTGCGGGCCGGCCACCGCGAACCGCGCCCCGCCGCGGCGCCGGGCCGGTTCGAGGAGGAGCCGCTCGAGGGCGGGCTGGCGGTCGGCGCTGTACGTCCCGACGTAGCCGAGATCCCACCGCGGCGGGTGCGGCGCCGGTCGGTGTACCTCGGGATCCGCGCTGCAGTAGAGCGCGCGCGCGGCGCGCGCGCCGAGCTCCCGCTCGATGCGGCGCAGCATGGGGCCGCCGGTGAACGACAGGTACAGGTCGAACCCGGGCACGAGCTCCGCCGCGAGGTACGCGCAGTCGCCGCGCGCGAGCGCCGCCATGGTGACGGGCGTGTCGATGTCGTAGAAGGCCGTGATCCCGCGCGCGAGCTCCTGGACGAGCCGCGCCACCTCGCGCCCGTCCGGCACGTAGGAGCCGACGACGGCGAGGTCCGCGGCGCGGAGCCGGTCCCCGAAGCGCTCGCGCAGCTCGGCGACCCCGCCGTAGAGCTGGACGTCGCACCACGGCGGCGCGGCGAGGTCGCGGTTCTCCGCGTACCAGGGGACGTCGCGCTCGAGGAAGAGGACGCGGTGCCCGGCGGCGGCCAGCGCCCGCGCGAGCGCGCGGTACGTGGTCGCGTGACCATTCCCCCACGACGACGTGATCGAGAGCCCCAGGAAGACCACGTCGAGGGACCCGCTCATTCCGCGACCCTCTCCGCGGCGAGGGGCTGGCGTTCCGCTCGCCCGGCCCCGAGGCCGAGCGCGGCCTCGACCCGCTCCGCCCGGCGATCGTAGGTGTGCTCCGCGAGCACGCGCGCCCGGGCCGCCTCGCCGATGCGCCGCGCCCGGGCCTCGTCGAGCCCCCCGAGCGCAGCGGCGACCTCCGCCCCGTCGCGCGCGGCGAGGACCTCCCGGCCAGGCTCGAGGAACAGCTCCAGCCCCTCCCAGGCGTCCGTCACGATGCACGCGCCCGCGCCCGCCGCCTCGAACACGCGCGTCGCGGGGGAGAAGCCGTTCCGGGCCATGCTGTCGCGCGACACGTTCAGGACCGCGAGAGGCGTGCAGTTCCAGGCGTTGTGGTCGGCCGTCCCCACGTGGCCGAGCCGCCGGACGTTGGCGGGCAGCGTCTTCGAGTCCCAGCCCGCGCCGCCGAGGAGGAACCTCCGCCCCGGGAGCGCCGCCGCGGGCCGGAGGAAGAACTCGTCGACGCGCGCCTCGCGATCCGGCAGACGGTTGCCGAGGAAGGCGAGGTCCGCCTCGAAGCGGGTGTCGCGCGGCACCGGGTGGTGCGTCGTGGGATCGAGCGCGTTGTAGATCGGCACGCACGCGCGGGCGCCGAAGCGGCGGTACGCGGCCACCACGGGGTCGCCGCCACCGTACGTGAAGACGAGATCGTAGCGCGGCACGAGCGCCCGGAAGGGATCGCCGGGATCGCTCCCGAGCCGCTCGAGCGTCGCGGGCGCGTCCACGTCCCAGAACGCGACCCGGTTCCCGGGCCGGCGCAGCTCGAGCACGCGCGCTTCGAGGAGCTCGTCGTGCACGCCGACGCCGCTCGCCTTCACGACGAGGTCCGCGCGCCACGCGGCCGCGAGGCAGCGGTCGAGCGTGGAGGGATCGTTTGGATCCCAGACGACCACCCGGGCGTAGGGCGGGTCGGGGATGTCCCGGTGCGCCTGCCGGTCGTACGCGTCGGGCTCGTAGAAGGTGAGCCGGTGCCCCCGGGCGTGGAGCGCCCGCGCGAGCCCGCGATAGTAGGTGGCGGCCCCGTTCCAGTACGAGGAGACGAGGCTCGATGCGAAGAATGCGATCTCGAGTCGTTCGGGCATCGGAGGTGCGTGGCTCCCTGCCGGGTCCGCGCGAAAATGTATGCCCTCGCTTTTCGACCCGCAGGAGGCCTGCACGCGGTGAGGTCACGCCGCCTGCGGAGTCCGTGGACCGGGAGTGGATCCCGGGCTCCGGGAGTGGCCCGGACGTTGCCTGGCCGCGGACGTGATCCCACGTTTCCCGAGGAGGGGCGCCCTTCACGCCGGGAGAACTGGGCGGGCTCGCGCCCCGGGACTACCCATGAACGGACGGCGGATCCTCATCACGGGGGGGGCGGGGTTCATCGGCTCGCACCTCGCGGACCACCTGCTCGCCTGCGGGCACGCGGTGCGAGCCCTCGACAACCTGTCACCGCAGGTGCACGGCCCGGACGCAGGCCGACCGGCCTACCTCGATCGCCAGGTCGAGCTCGTGGTCGCCGACGTGCGCGACCCGGAGGCCGTGCGGCGGGCGCTCCGCGGGGTGGACGCGGTGGTGCACCTCGCCGCCGCGGTCGGCGTCGGCCAGAGCATGTACGAGGTCGATCGCTACGTCGGCGTGAACGACCTCGGCACGGCGGTCCTCCTCCAGGCGCTCATCGAGCGGCCGGTGGAGCGGCTCGTGGTCGCCTCCTCGATGAGCCTCTACGGCGAGGGGCTCTACCGGGATCGCCGCGGGCGGCTGGTCTCCGCGGAGCGGACGCGCGCGCAGCTCCTCGGGCGGCGATGGGAGCCGCTCGGCGAGGCCGGCGATCCGCTCGAGCCGGTGCCGACGCCGGAGTCCAAGGCGCCGGCGCTCGCGTCGATCTACGCGCTCTCGAAGTTCGACCAGGAGCGGATGTGCCTGCTCGTCGGCGAGGCGTACGGCATTTCCACGGTCGCGCTGCGCTTCTTCAACGTCTACGGCACGCGCCAGGCGCTCTCGAACCCGTACACCGGCGTGCTCGCCATCTTCGCGTCCCGTTACCTCAACGGGCGGCCTCCGCTCGTGAACGAGGACGGGCTGCAGCGGCGCGACTTCGTCGCGGTCCAGGACGTGGCGGAGGCCTGCCGCCTCGCGCTCACGGTGCCCGCGGCCGCGGGGCAGGTCTTCAACGTCGGGAGCGGCCGGAGCTTCACCGTGCTGGAGGTGGCCGAGCGGCTCGGCGAGGCGATCGGCCGGGAGGACGTGCGCCCGGAGGTGACGCAGAAGTACCGCGTCGGCGACATCCGGCACTGCTTCGCGGACATCGCGAAGGCGCGGCGCCTCCTCGGCTACGCACCGAGGGTGGCGTTCGACGAGGGCCTCGAGGAGCTGGCGGGCTGGCTCGAGGGGCAGATCGCGCATGACCACGTCGGCGAGGCGAGCGCCGAGCTCACGTCGCGGGGGCTCTCGCTGTGAGCGGCGAGCGCGTCCTCGTGGTGGGCGGCGCCGGCTTCATCGGCGCGAACCTCTCCCACCGCCTCCTGTCCAGCGGGACGCGCGTCCGCGTCCTCGACAGCCTCGCCCGGCCCGGCGTCGAGCGGAACCTCGACTGGCTCCAGGGCGCCCACGGCGATCGGCTCGAGACGATCCTCGCCGACGTCCGCGATCCCGTCGCGGTCGCGCGCGCGGTGAGGGGCGCCTCCGCGGTCTTCCACCTCGCGGCGCAGGTGGCGGTGACCACGTCGCTCGTCGACCCGATCCACGACTTCGAGGTGAACGCCCGAGGCACGCTCAACGTCCTCGAGGCGGTGCGGCGCGAGGACCCGCCGCCCTTCGTCCTCTTCACGTCCACGAACAAGGTCTACGGGGCCCTCGACGACGTCTCGCTCGCGGACGTCGGCACGCGGTACGTTCCGGTCGATCCGGGGCTGCGCCGCGGCATCTCCGAGGAACGCGCGCTCGCCTTTCACTCACCGTACGGGTGCTCGAAGGGCGCGGCCGAGCAGTACGTTCTCGACTGGGCCCGCACCTACGGCGTGCCGGCCACCGTGTTCCGGATGAGCTGCATCTACGGCCCGCGCCAGTTCGGGACCGAGGATCAGGGGTGGGTGGCGCACTTCCTCATCCAGGCCATGCAGGGGCGGCCCATCACGCTCTACGGCGACGGGAAGCAGGTCCGCGACGTCCTCTTCGTCGAGGATCTCCTAGACGGGTTCCTCGCGGCGCGCGAGCGGCCGCGCGAGGTCGCCGGCCGCGCGTTCAACGTGGGCGGCGGCGCGGACAACACCGTGAGCCTCCTCGAGCTGCTCGACCTGATCGCCGAGCTCGAGGGCGCGCGGCCGGCGGTGCGCTTCGAGGAGTGGCGGCTCGCGGACCAGCGCTGGTACGTGTCGGATCCGTCCGCCCTCGCGGCCGTCTCGGGCTGGTCTCCGCGGACGGGCGTGCGCGAGGGCGTCGCCCGCCTCCACGCCTGGCTCCGGGACGCCGCCCGGCCCGGCCGGACTTTGCCGGTGCAGCAGGAGGCGGCGACCTAGATGCCAGGGGCGGCCCGCATGCGCGCCGCGGTCCTCGCCGGACCGCGGCGGTTCGAGATCGTCGAGGTCGACCGGCCGGCGCCGGGCCCGGGCGAGGTGCTCGTGCGCCTCGAGGGCTGCGGCGTGTGCGGGTCGAGCCTGGTGCCGTGGCAGGGGCGCGAGTGGTTCCGGTACCCGTTCCCGCCGGGCGCTCCCGGGCACGAGGGTTGGGGGCGCGTCGCGGCGGTCGGGCAGGACGTCTCCGGCCTCGCCCCGGGCGACCGCGTCGCCCTGCTCTCCGGCGCCGCTTTCGCCGAGTACGACGTCGCGCCGGTGGGCCGCGTCGTCCGCGTGCCCGACGCGATCCGCGGCCCCTTCCCGGCCGAGGCGCTCGGCTGCGGCGCCAACGTCTTCCGGCGGAGCGGGATCCGCGCCGGCGACCAGGTCGCGCTGGTCGGGGCGGGCTTCATCGGGCTCGTGGCGCTCCGGCTCGCCGTCCTCTCCGGCGCGCGGGTCGTGGCGCTCTCGCGCCGGGAGACCGCGCTCGCCCTCGCGCGGCGGTACGGGGCCGCCGAGACGCTCGCGACCGGCGCCGATCGCGGTGCGGACGTCGCGCGCGCGACGGCGCTCGCCGGCGGGCGGCTCTTCGACGTGGTCGTCGAGGCGGTCGGGAACCAGGCGTCGCTCGATCTGTCGTCGGAGCTCGTCCGGGAGGGCGGGCGGCTCGTCGTCGCGGGTTACCACCAGGACGGTCCGCGGACGGTGAACATGTGGCTGTGGAACTGGCGCGGGATCGACGTCGTGAACGCCCACGAGCGCGATCCCCGCGTGCAGCGGGAGGGGATCCTCGCGGCCGCAGGCGCGGTGGCGGAGGGGCGGCTCGATCCGGAGCCGCTCTACACCGCCTTCCCGCTCGTTGGCGTCGGCGCCGCGTTCCAGGCGATGGAGGAGCGGCCGGAGGGCTTCCTCAAGGCGGTCTTGACGACATGATCGCGGTCCCCTCGCAAGCCCCGCGCCGCCCGCGCCTCGGGTTCCTCGGCGTCGGCTGGATCGGGCGCCACCGGATGCGGGCGATCCTGGAGAGCGGCGTCGCGGACGCGGCCGCCGTCGCCGACGCCGCGGGTCCGGCGGCGGCCGCCGCCGCGGACGCGGTGGACGGGTGCCGGGTGGTGTCCTCGCTCGACGCGCTGCTCGAGCTCGACCTCGACGGCGTGGTCGTCGCGACGCCGTCGGCGCTCCACGCCGATCAGGCGGCGAAGGCGCTCGAGCGTGGCGTGGCCGTGTTCTGCCAGAAGCCGCTCGGGCGCTCCGCCGCGGAGGCCCGCCGCGTGGTCGAGGCGGCCCGCGCCGCCGACCGGCTCCTCGGCGTCGACCTCTCGTACCGCCACGTCGCGGGGATGGACCGGGTCCGCGAGCTCGTCCTGGGCGGCGCGCTCGGCCGCGTGTACGCGGCGAGCCTCGTCTTCCACAACGCGTATGGGCCCGACAAGCCGTGGTTCTACGACGCCCGGCTCTCGGGCGGCGGGTGCCTCGTCGACCTGGGGATCCACCTCGTCGATCTCGCGCTCTGGGTGCTCGGGTTCCCCGAGGTGGACGAGATCGCCGCGACCCTCCGCGCCGGCGGAGACCGGCTCCGAGGCCGTGCGGATGGCAAGGTGGAGGACTGGGCGGCGGCGCAGCTCGAGCTCCGCGGCGGCACGGCGGTCCAGCTCGCGTGCTCGTGGCGCCTCGCCGCCGGCCAGGACTGCCTCATGGAGGCGGCCTTCTACGGGACGCAGGGCGGCGCCGCCCTCAGGAACGTGTCGGGCTCGTTCTACGACTTCCTCGTGGAGCGCTTCCACGGCACGAGCCGCGAGGTCCTCGCCGGGCCGCCGGACGCGTGGGGCGGCCGGGCGGCCGTCGCGTGGGCCCAGGCGCTCGCGCGCGGCGCCCGCTACGACCCTGCCGTCGAGTCGATCCTGGAGGTCCAGGCCACGCTCGACCGGATCTACGACGCGTGAGCGCATGAAGGTCCTCCTCCACTCCGACGCGGTGGGCGGCGTGTTCACCTACGCCGTCGAGCTGGCGCGCGCGCTCGCGGCGCGCGGCGTCCGGATCGTCCTCGCGACGGAGGGCGCGCGCCTCCGGCCCGACCAGCGCGCGGCGGTCTCCGCCATCCCGGGCGTGGTCCTCGCCGAGGGAGCCTTCCGCCTCGAGTGGATGCCGGAACCATGGGACGACGTGGCGCGCGCCGGCGCGTGGCTGCTCGAGCTGGAGCGCCGCGAGCGGCCCGACGTCGTCCACCTGAACGCGTTCGCGCACGGCGCGCTCCCGTTCCGGGCGCCGAAGCTCGTGGTGGGCCACTCCTGCGTGCTCTCGTGGTTCGAGGCGGTGAAGGGGACGCCGGCGCCGGCCGGGTGGGACCGGTACCGGCGGGCCGTCCGCGCGGGGCTCCGGGGCGCCGGCGCGGTCGCGGCGCCGAGCCGCGCGATGGCCGACGCGCTGGTCCGGCACCACGGTCCGATCCCGGCGCCGTTCGTGGTGCCGAACGGCCGCGACCCCGCGCGGTTCCAGCCGGGGCGCAAGGAGCCGATCGTCCTCGGCGCGGGGCGCCTGTGGGACGAGGCGAAGGACGCGGCGGCGCTCGTCGCGGTGGCGCCGCAGCTGCCGTGGGCGGTGTACATCGCGGGGGCGGAGCGGGTCGATGGCGGCGAGACGCCCCCGTCGCCGAGGGAGGGACGTGGCGGCGAGGACGCGGCGGTCGCGATGCGGTCGCGCCCCCTCACCCCGGCCCTCTCCCCCGCGCAGGAAGCGCGCGGGGGAGAGGGAGTACTGACAAAGGAAGCGAGTTCGTACGCGCGGGGGAGAGGGAGTACGAACGAAGGAAGCGAGATCGTGGCCCTCACCCCGGCCCTCTCCCCCGCGCAGGAAGCGCGCGGGGGAGAGCAGGCACGGGCGAGGGGAGCGAGATCGTACGCCACGCTCCTCGGCCGCCTGTCCGAGGCGGACCTCGCCGGCTGGCTGGCGCGCGCCTCGATCTTCGCGCACCCGGCGCGCTACGAGCCCTTCGGGCTCGCCGTCCTCGAGGCCGCGCTCGCCGGGTGCGCTCTCGTCCTCGCGGACCTTCCGAGCCTGCGGGAGACCTGGGACGACGCGGCCGTGTTCGTCCCGCCGGGCGACCGCGCCGCGCTCGCCCGTGCGCTCCGGACGCTCGCCGAGGACGACGGACGTCGCGCGGCGTACGCCGGCGCGGCGCGCACGCGCGCCCTCGCCTTCGGGCCGGACCGGCTCGCGGACGGGACGCTCGCCCTCTACCGTCACCTGCTCGCGCACCGCGCCGGAGCGTCCGCCCCCCCATGAACGTCGCCCTCTTCGTCCACTCCCTCCGCTCCGACTGGAACCACGGCAACGCGCACTTCCTCCGCGGCGTCGCCTCCGAGCTCGTCCACCGCGGCCACTCCGTCACGGTCCTCGAGCCCCTCGACGGCTGGAGCGCCGAGAACCTCGCGCGCGATCACGGTCCGGCGGCGCTCGACGCGTGGCGCGAGGCCTACCCGGAGATCCCGGTCCGCGCCTACGACCTCGCGACGCTGGATCTCGGCGAGGCGCTCGACGGCGTGGATCTCGCCCTCGTGCACGAGTGGAGCGATCCCGGGCTCGTCGCGCGCCTCGGGGCGGAGCGCGCGCACCGGCCGGCGCTGCGCCTCCTCTTCCACGACACGCACCACCGCGCGGTCACGCGGCCGGAGGAGATGGCGCGCTACGATCTGTCCCGCTACGACGGGGTCCTCGCGTTCGGGAAGGTGCTCGCGGAGCTGTACCGCGCCCGCGGCTGGGGGCCGCGCGCGTTCGTCTGGCACGAGGCGGCGGACGTCCGCCGCTTCCGGCCGCTCCCCGCGGAGAAGGAGGGCGACCTCGTGTTCGTCGGGAACTGGGGTGACGAGGAGCGCACCGCGGAGCTCCGTGCGTTCCTCCTCGAGCCGGTGCGCGAGCTGGGCCTCTCCGCGTCGGCTCACGGCGTCCGCTACCCGGAGTCCGCCCGGCGGGCGCTCGCCGCCGCCGGGGTCGCCTACCGGGGTTGGCTCCCGAACCACCGCGCGCCGGAGGTGCTCGCGCGGCACAGGGTCACCGTCCACGTACCGCGGCGCCCGTACGCGGAGGCGCTCCCCGGGATCCCGACGATCCGGCCGTTCGAGGCGCTCGCCTGCGGGATCCCCCTCGTGTGTGCGCCGTGGGACGACGTGGAGGGGCTGTTCCGGCCGGGGCGGGACTACCTCGTCGCGCGCGACGGAGCGGAGATGCAGCGCCACCTCCGCGCGATCCTCTCCGAGCCCGGTCTCGGCCGTGCGCTCGCGGCGAGCGGCCTCGAGACGATCCGCGCGCGCCACACCTGCGGTCACCGCGTCGACGAGCTGCTCGCGCTCGCCGCCGCGCTCGGCGCGGGGGGGTGACCCGTGCGCCTCCCGCACGCGCCCGCGCCCGCGCGCGACTGGCCCGGCCCGGGCCGGGCGCTCGTGCTCCTCGCCATCGGCGCGGGGATCGCCTTCCTGTGGCTCGCGCGCGAGCTGCTCGTGCCCGCGGTGCTCGGCGTCGTGCTCGCGCTCTCGGTCCACCCCCTCGTCGCGTTCCTCGAGCGGCGCAAGGTGCCGCGCTCGGTCGCGGCCATCGCCGGCACGCTCCTCGCCACCGCCGTCGTGGTCGGGATCGGGATCCTGCTGTACGACCGGATCTCCTCGTTCGTCGACGAGCTGCCTGGCTACGAGGGCCGCCTCCGCGCGCTCGCCACGGGCATCCGCCGGCACCTCGGCCACCTCCAGGCGCAGGGAGAGCAGATCGTGCAGGCCCCGCGGCAGCCGGGGAAGGTGCAGGTGCAGGAGGGCGTGCCGTGGACGGCCCTCCTCCTCGGCACGGCGCAGGGCGCGCTCGCGATCGCGGCGGAGGCGACCGTCGCGGTGTTCGTCCTGTACTTCTCCCTCGCGGAGGGGCCGCGCTACCGCGAGAAGTTCCTCTCCCACGCCGGCAGGACGCCGATCGGACGCGCGCGTGCGCGGGCCGCGCTCGCTGAGCTCCACCGGGACGTGGAGCAGTACATGCTGAACCGCGTGGCGCTGAACGCGGTGCTCGGCGTGGTGATGTGGATCGTGTACGGGCTGTACGGGCTCGAGCACGCCGCGATCTGGGGCATCACCACGGCGCTCCTCCACTTCGTGCCGTACGTCGGGCCGGCGATCGGGTTCGTGCTGCCGACCGCGATGGCGGTGCTCCAGTACGGTCGGCCGCGGGACGTGCTCCTCGTCGGGGGCATCTACCTCGCCCTGGTCTCGATCCAGGGGAACGTCGTCGACCCGATCTTCCTCGGGAAGCAGCTCCGGCTCAGCGCGCTCGCGGTCTTCCTCGGCTCGCTGTTCTGGTTCTGGCTGTGGGGACCGCTCGGGCTGTTCCTCGCGGTACCGCTGCTCTCGACCACTCGGATCGTCTGCAAGTACCTCCCGCGCTTCCGGACGATCGCCGACTTCCTGGCCGAATGACGACCCGGCAGGCGGGCCCATGCCCCGCCGGGCGCCGGTCGATCGTGAACCCGCACCTTAGGTTCTCCGTCGTGGACCGCGGGGCGACGCAGTGGCCAGCGATGGTGAGCGCGATCCGGGATCGCGCGGGGGAGGTGCTCGCCCGGTGGGAGGCGGCGCTCCGGGTGGAAGCCGGGCCGGGGCGGTCGCTCCCGCGCCCGCTGCTCGTCGATCACGTCCCGGAGCTGCTGCAGGCGATCGCGACGGCGCTGTCGGGCGGACCGTCGCCACGCTGGCAGGCCATGTTGCACGCGGACGACCGCGTCCCCGACGGCTATGGGATCGAGGACGTGCTCGCCGAGCTGGCGGTCCTGCGCGACGCCGTGACCGCGGTGCGCGAGGAGCAGGGGCCCCTCGCGCCGGGAGAGGCGACGGCGCTCGCCCGGGTCTTCGACGCCGTGGTGGTGGCGACGGTCGAGCGGCTCGGGCAGGCGCTCCGCGAGGCGATGGGCGCGCGGGAGGACGCGAGCGCGCGCCTAGAGGCGCTGTTCCAGTCCGCGCCCGTCGGCCTCGCGTTCTGGGACCGGGACCTCCGGTTCGTGCGGCTCAACCGCTGGCTCGCCGAGGTGAACGGGCTGCCGGTCGAGGCGCACCTCGGGCACACGCCTGCGGAGCTGTTCCCTGCGCTCGAGGGGATCGACGCCATCCAGCGGAAATGGCGCGAGATGCTCGAGGGCGGGGAGCCGTGGATCGGCGCGGAGATCTCCGGCGAGACGCCGGCGGCGCCCGGCGTGCGCCGCAACTGGCGAGAGGACTTCTTCCCGGTCCGGCGCGGCGGCGAGATCGTCGGGATCGGCGCCGTCGTGGTCGAGACGACCGAGGCCCACCGCGCGGTGGAGCGCCTCGCGTTCCTCGCGCGCGCCAGCGCCGAGCTCGCCGAGGCCGTGACGGACGAGGCGGTGCTCGCCCGGATCGCGCGCCTCGCCGTCCCGGACATCGCGGATCTCTGCGCCGTCGCGCGCGTCGCCGGCGGCCGGGTGACGGGCAAGGTCGTGGCGGAGACCGCCGACGAGGACCTCGCCGCCGCCTGGCGCGCCCTCGTCGAGGGCGGCGCCCCCGCGAAGGAGCGGCAGCTGTTCGGGCGCGTCCTGCGCAACGGCCAGCCGGAGGTGATTCCGCGCGTCCGCGACGCGCGGCGCGGGCCGGGCAACGGGCAGCCCCGGGAGCTCCTCGAGCGGCTCGGGCTGCGGTCCTTCCTCGCCGTCCCGCTCCAGCTGCACGGGCGCGTCGTCGGCGCGCTCGCGCTCGCCACGGCGCGCTCGCGGCGCGACCTCGACGCGGAGGATCTCGAGTTCGTCCAGGAGCTCGGGCGCCGGTGCGCCGTGGCGCTCGACAACGCGCGCCTCCTGCACGACGCGCGCGCCGAGGCCGAGCTGAGGGACCGCGTGCTCGCGTTCGTGTCGCACGACCTCCGCAACCCGCTGTCCACGGTGCTCCTCGGCGCAGGCCGCCTCGCCACGCTGGACGTGCCCGGCCGGGACGGCGAGCGCGTGCGCTCGGCCGCGGACCAGATCCGGCGCGCCGTGGACCGGATGCGCAGGCTCATCGGGGACCTCCTCGACGCGACCGCGGTGGAGTCCGGCCAGCTCTCGGTGCTGCCGAGGCCGGAGGCGCCGGCGCGACTCGCGGCGGACGCGGTGGAGGCGTTCGGGGCCTCCGCGCGCGAGAAGGGGCTCGTGCTGTCCGCGGAGGCCGCGCAGGGGCTGCCGCCGGTCCGCGCCGATCACGACCGGATCCTCCAGGTGCTCGGGAACCTCGTCTCGAACGCCATCAAGGTGAGCGCGCCCGGGCGGAGCGTCCGCGTGTCCGCGAGCCTTGATGGCGAGGCGGTCGTGTTCCGGGTCGCGGACGAGGGCCCCGGGATCGCGGAGGAGGACCGGCCGCACCTGTTCCAGCCGTACCGCCGCGGCGCGACCGCCGGGTACCGTGGCACCGGCCTCGGGCTCGCCATCGCGCGCGGGATCGTCGAGGCGCACGGCGGGCGGATCTGGGTGGAGTCGGCGCCGGGGAGCGGCGCGACCTTCTCGTTCACGCTCCCCCTCGCGGGCGAGGGTGACGACGAGGTGCCGGCCGTGACGCACTGACCGCGAGGCCCCGGCGCGGGCGGAAGTCGTGTCCGAGCGCGATTCAGCGGGGTGGACCTCGCCGACGGCGGGGTGCTCCCACGTGCCGAGGAGGCGGACGGTCGGTCGTGCACCTGCCGTCGGCCGGATGCCCTTCCCTCGACCCAGGGAGTGGAGCGCGAGCGCCACGTGCCGACGAGCGACCGGCCGGTGGGGCCCTCCGGTCGGAAGCGAGGGAGAGGGCCAGGGTGAGGGGGCTCGTCGCGAGCGCCGACGCCCATCCGCCCACCCCAGGGGGAATGACCCGCCGCGGGTGGCGCGTTCCCGCACGCGTGACCACCGCCGCCTCCACCGCCCCCGCCCGCCGCGTCGGCCTCCGCCGCGCGGCGGAGTTCCTCGTGCCGTATCGCGGCGCGATCGCGGGCATCCTCGCCGTCTCGATGGCGCTCGCTGCCGTGAACGCGGCCGAGCCGCTGGCCATGAAGCGGATCTTCGACGGCTTCGGCGCGGGCGCCGGCGCCCGCGGCCTCGCGGAGGGCGTCATCGCCCTCGTCGTGCTCGGCCTCGTGCGCGAGGCGCTCACCGCGGGCTCGAACTGGCTCACCTGGCGGACCCGCATCGGCATCCAGTTCGGGCTCACCGAGGCCTGCGTCTCCCGGCTGCACCGGCTCCCGCTCTCGTTCCACCGGGGCGAGGGCGTGGGCGCGACGATGACGCGGCTCGACCGCTCGATCCAGGGGCTCGTGGGCGCGCTCTCCGACATCGCCTTCAACGTGGTGCCGGCGGTGATGTACCTCGTGCTGTCGGTCCTCGTGATGCTCCGCCTGGAGTCGCGGCTCGCGGTGCTCGTGCTCGTGTTCGCGCCCCTGCCCGCCCTCATCGCCCGCTTCGCGGCGCCCATGCAGACGCGGCGCGAGCGGGTCCTGCTCGAGCGGTGGGTGCACATCTACTCGCGCTTCAACGAGGTGCTCTCCGGCATCGTCACGGTGAAGAGCTTCGCCATGGAGGACGCCGAGAAGAAGCGGTTCCTCGACGAGGTGAACTCCGCGAACGACGTCGTGATCCGCGGCGTCGGCGTGGATGCGGGCGTCGGCGCCGCACAGAACCTCGTCCAGATCGGCGCCCGGATCGCGGCGCTCGCCGTCGGCGGCGCGCTCGTGCTCCGCGGCCACATCACCGCCGGCACGCTGGTCGCGTTCGTGGGCTACGTCGGCGGCCTCTTCGGCCCCGTGCTCGGGCTCTCCGGCGTCTACAAGACGCTCCGCACCGCGCAGGTGTCGGTCGAGGAGGTGTACGGGATCCTCGACGCCCAGGACGCGCTCGGCGACGCGCCCGACGCCCGCGAGGTGCTCGGGCTCCGCGGCGACATCCGCTGGGACGGGATCCGGTTCTCCTATCCGGGCGGCGCCCCGCTCCTCGACGGCATCGACCTGCACGTGCACGAGGGCGAGCGGCTCGCCATCGTCGGCCCGTCGGGGTCGGGGAAGTCGACCCTCGTCGCGCTGGTGCAGCGGTTCTACGACCCGACGGACGGCGTGGTCCGCGTGGACGGCATCGACGTCCGCAAGCTCAAGCAGATCGCGCTCCGCCGGCAGGTCGGCGTCGTGTTCCAGGACTCGCTCCTCTTCAACGAGTCGATCCGCGCGAACATCGCGTACGGCCGGCCCGGCGCCACGCGCGCCGAGATCGAGGCGGCCGCCCGCGCCGCGAACGCCCACGACTTCGTCTCGCGGCTGCCGGACGGCTACGACACCGTCGTCGGCGAGCGCGGCAGCCGCCTCTCCGTCGGCGAGCGGCAGCGCATCTCCATCGCCCGGACGCTGCTCAAGGACCCCGCCATCCTGATCCTCGACGAGCCCACCTCGGCGCTCGACGCGGAGTCGGAGGCGCTCGTGCAGGAGGCGCTCGCGCGCGTCTCCCGCCGGCGGACGACGCTCATCATCGCGCACCGTCTCTCCACGGTCGTCGACGCGGACCGCATCGTCGTCCTCAAGCAGGGCCGGATCGTGGAGCAGGGGAAGCACCAGGAGCTCATCGGGCGCGGCGGGTACTACGCGAGCCTGGTGGAGAAGCAGACGCGCGGGCTCTTCCCGATGGCGGCGTAGGGTTCGGCGGACCTGACCCAGGGTGATGCGTGGGCCCTCGGTCCGGGCGCCCACGCGGACTACAGCGTCTCCATCTTCCCCGGCTCCATCACGTGGACCTTCGTCGGCGCCTTCACGGCGGCCTGGAGCTCCCTGGGCGTCCCGGTGAGCACCGGGAACGTGCCGAAGTGCATCGGCACGATCGTCTTCGCCTTCACGTACGACGCCGCGAGGGCCGCGCCCTTGGGGTCCATCGTGAAGTGGCCGCCGATGCACGCGAGCATCACGTCGACGGGGCCGTAGCGCTCGGGGATGAGCTTCATGTCCATCGTCACGTCGGTGTCGCCCGTGTGGTAGATGGTCGGCCCGCCCTTCACCTTGATCACGAAGCCCATCGGGTTTCCGCCCGGGTGCTGGCCCTTGTCGTCGCCGAACCCGGAGGAGTGCAGCGCCGGCACCATGATCACCGTGGCGTCGCCGGCCTGGATCACGCCGCCCAAGTTGCCGACCGTCTCGAACCCGGCGGCGTCCTTCGGGTAGCCCGCGCCGACGAGCTCCTGCGCGAGCTCGAAGTTCGTGACGAGCTTCGCGCCGGTCCGCTTCCCGATCGCGACCGCGTCGCCGACGTGATCGAAGTGGCCGTGGCTCACGAGGATGTAGTCGACCTTCTCGAGCTTGTCCGCGAGCCCCTGCTCCGGCGCCTTCGGGTTCGAGAGCCACGGATCGATGGCGATCACCGTCCCGCCGGGCGTCTTCACGACGAAGGCGGCGTGGCCGTACCAGGTGATCTCGGTCTTCCCCTTCGCCTGGGTCGCGGCGCCGCCCTTCGACGGCTGCGCGCGCGCGGGACCGCCCTGCGCGAGGCCGACGAGCGGCAGTACCGCGAGGGCGGCGATCGTGAGGCGAGCGGACGGACGCATCGGGTTCTCCTGGGTGTGAGCACGGCGCGCGCCGGCCCGAAGGCCGGGCGCAGCGGCGAGCGATCTAGCGGGCGGCGTCGGGCTCGGTGAGGCCCGGACGGGTCGTCCGCGTCACGGACCGTGTAACGAGCGCGCCTGGCGCTTATCGTCGGCACACCAATGAACCGGGAGCGGCGGCCACGTGGGCAGCACGAGGACGCGACGGCGATCGCACGGCCCGGGGCGGAGGCGCTCGGCGATCGCCGGCACTCCACGCCGTTCGGCCGGCGCGCCGCCCGGTCTCCGCTCGCACGCTCGCGCATGCCCCCCGCGCTGGTCACGGCGCCGCTCGCGAGGGCCGGCGCGGACGCGCTCGCGTGGGGACTGCTCGCAAGCCCGACGAAGGGGCCCCCGGAGCGGCGCTCCTGTCGCGATTACCGGATCCCGCGCGTCGTTCTTACAGACGTGAGTACTTGCAGCGCCGAGGCCGCGCCGAAACCGCCCAGAAGCGCATCTCGCAATCTGGGCACGGTCGTTGCTCACGGGGAAGCGGGTTCGCATCGCACCTTGGAGGAGAGATGAACCGCACGACCACCCCGAGCAGCACCCTCGACCAGTACCTCCGCGAGATCAACAAGGTCCCGCTCCTCACCGTCGACGAGGAGCGGAGGCTCGCGCGGCAGTTCAGGGACGAGGGGAACAAGCGGGCGGGCCACCGGCTCGTCGAGGCGAACCTTCGCTTCGTCGTGAAGGTCGCGTTCGAGTACCGCTCCTACGGCCTGCGGATGGCCGACCTCATCCAGGAAGGGAACATCGGCCTCATGAAGGCCGTGCAGAAGTTCGATCCCGACAAGGAGATCCGCCTCATCTCCTACGCGGTCTGGTGGATCCGCGCGTACATCCAGAACCACATCCTGAAGTCCTGGTCGCTCGTGAAGATCGGGACCACGCAGGCGCAGCGGAAGCTGTTCTTCTCGCTCGCCCGCACCCGCCACGAGATCGAGCGGATCACGCCCGGCGCCGGCCTGCAGGAGGAGGGGATCGACGTCGCGCTCGTGGCGAAGAAGCTCCGCGTCCGGCCGAGCGACGTCGTCGAGATGACCCAGCGCATGGAGGGTCGCGATCTCTCGCTCGACGCGCCGGTCGCCGACGGGACGAGCACGCACCTCGAGTTCACGCCGTCCGAGGGCGACCCGCAGGACGAGGAGCTCGCCCGGGCGCAGGAAGACGCCCTGCTCGCACGTCGCGTGAACGAGGCGATGGGCCGGCTCGATCCGCGCGAGCGCCACATCGTCGAGGCGCGGATCATGGGCGAGGGCAAGGAGACGCTTCGGGACCTCGGCCACCACTTCGGCTTCTCGCGCGAGCGCGCCCGGCAGCTGGAGATCCGCGCGCTCGAGAAGCTGCGCCGCGACCTCGAGCCCACCGCCGAGGAGGTCGGCTGGCCGGTGTCGCCGGGCGGCCTCGACGCCGGCGAGGAGCGGTAGCCGAGGCGCTACCCGTCGCGCGCCCCTCTCACGGCGAGCCGTGAGGGGGCGGGCCGCCCCTCGACTCCGCGCCCGCTTCGCGAGCCAGGCACGGGGCGAGCGGACCGGGCGCGCGCGTTCCGGGCGCGACCCCTCTCACCCGCGCTTCACCGTGAACGGCGAGAACGCCTGCGCGACGGGCATGAGCTCGATCGCGTTCACGTTCACGTGCGGCGGGCGGGTGACGCACCAGAGGATCGTGTCCGCCACGTCCGCCGGGGTGAGCGGCTGCATGCCGTCGTACACCTTCTTCGCCCGCTCGGCGTCTCCGCCGAAGCGGACCACCGAGAACTCGGTCTCCGCCATGCCGGGCTCGATGACGGTCGCGCGGACCGGCGTGCCGAGCAGGTCCGCCTTGAGGTTCAGGGTGAACTGGCGCACGAACGCCTTGGTGGCTCCGTAGACGTTGCCGCCCGGGTACGGGTACGTCGCGGCGACCGAGCCGATGTTCACCACGTGGCCGCGCCCCCGCGCGATCATCCCGGGCAGGAGCGCCCGGGTGACCGTCACCAGCCCGGCGCAGTTCGTCTCGATCATCTGCTCCCACTCGTCGACGGACGCGCGCTGGGCGGGCTCGAGGCCGAGCGCGAGCCCGGCGGAGTTCACGAGCACGTCCACCTCCGCGAACCCCGGCGGCAGGGCGGCGAGGCTCCGCTCCACCGCGGTCCGATCGCGCACGTCGAGCGGGAGCACGTGGACCCGGCCGGGGTGGCGGCCGGCGACGTCGGCGAGGCGGTCGGCGCGGCGGCCGGCGGCCACGACGCGCGCGCCGGCCGCGACGAAGGCGTCGACGCAGGCGGCGCCGAAGCCGGAGCTGGCGCCGGTGACGAGGGCGATGCGGTTCTCGAGATCGCGGGACATGGCGACGGATTAAAGCCGCGCGCCGGTGCGCCCGCAACCGCGTTCGGAACGCGTCCCCGTCGCGGCTCGCGCCGTCGAGGGGGCGGCCACGCGGCCCGCGGGCGGCGATCTCGTGCCCCGCGAGCGGCGTCCGGTCCAGGGGCGGAGGTGGTCAGCCGCGACGGTCCGTCTCGTCGGTCCAGTGGAACCGGTGGAGCAGCCGGTGCACGACCGGCGCGGACACGATACCTGCCGCGGCGAGGAACACGATCCCGCAGTAGAGCGCGTACACGCCGGCGAACACCTTGCCGGCATCGGACCGGGGCGGATCGACCGGGCCCATCCCGCCGAGCAGCATCGCTGCGTTCAGGAAGGCGTCGCGCCACCTCAGCCGCTCCAGCGACATGTAGCCGGCCATGCCTGCTCCCAGCGACACGGCGACGAGCGCGAGCGCGACGGCGGCGTGCGCCGCGAGGCGGCGCAGGAAGCGGCGCATCGGGATGGGGCGGGTGCCGCGGTGCTCGTACATGGCGCGAGCATGACACGGCGCGCGCGGGCGCGCCCCGTGTTCGGGGCGAGCAGACGGCGCGCGCGGCCCTCCGGCCGCCCCGGCCGCTCACGGCGCGCGCGGCCCCGCGGCGTCCCGCGGCGCGGGGGCAGCGTCGCGGAGCGGCAGCGCGATCGTGAAGGAGGCGCCGCCCCCGGGACGCTCCCCCGCCTCGATCTCGCCGCCGTGCTGGAGCACGATCTTCTTCACGATGGCGAGCCCCAGACCCGTGCCCGAGCCCTTCGTCGTGAAGTAGGGATCGAAGATCCGGTCCCGCACCGCGCGGTCCACCCCGGGCCCCTCGTCGGCGACGGTGAGCACCGCGCGCTCCCGCGTCCGCGCCACGCCGATGTGGATCCGCGCCCGCTTCGGCCGGGAGGCCTCGATGGCGTTCGCGGCGAGGTTGGTGAGGACGCGGCGCATGAGCGCCTTGTCGAGCGCCACCGGGCACGCGGGGCTCGCGCGCACGAGCTCCACGTCCGCCACGTCGCGCACCTGCGGGCTCGTGCGGAGGAACTCGTCGGCGAACTCGCCGAGGTCGGCGGGCTCGGGCCGGACCTCGGGGAGCTTCGCGAACCCCGAGAACTCGTCGACGAGGCGCTGCAGCGTCCCGATCTCCTCGCGGACGATCTCGCCCGCGTCGGAGAGGAGCTTCCCGAACTCCGCGTCGCCGGGCCGGGCGGGAGAGGTCTTCCACCGCGCCTCGAGCTGCTGGAACGCGAGCTTCATCGGCGTGAGCGGGTTCTTGATCTCGTGGGCCAGCCGGCGCGCCACCTCCTGCCACCCGGAGATCTTCTCGAGGTAGACGATCCGGTCACGGCTCTCCCGGACCTCCCGCACCATGGCGTTGAAGGCCCGGGCGAGCCCGGCCACCTCGTCGCTGCTGCGCCCCGGGTCCACCTGCACCGCGAGATCGCCCGCCGCGAGCCGCCGGACGGCGAGCACGAGCGCCGACAGCCGCCGCGTCGTCCGGCGCGCGAGCCAGATGCCCACCGCCGCGGCGCCCGCCGCCCACGCGACGAGGAGCACCCCGAAGGCGCGGACGTAGCTGCGCCGGATCTCCGAGCGGAGCGCCGACACGCCCTGCACCAGCTCGGCGAGCTCCCGCGCCTCGTTCACCTCGGCGAAGTAGTGCGCCTCGATGGCGAACACGCACTCGAGGCGGCCGCCGCGCGGGAGCGCGACGCGGGCCGGCGCCTCGCGCCACTCACCCTCGGGGTTCGGCGTCTGCGTCTCCGCCTCGGCGACGACGCGCCCGCCGGGTCCGTACCACGTCACGCGGCGGAGGCGCGGCGTGCGGTCGAGCGCGCTCGCGAGGTACGCGCTCGCCGTGGCGCGGTCGCCGGGGAGCCCGCGCGCGAGCGCCTTCGCCTGCTCCGCGTAGAGCTGCTTCCGGGCCTGGAACAGGTCGCCGTACAGGGACGGGATGGACTCGAGCCGCTCGACGACGCGCGGGTCGAGCCCGAGCGAGAGGTTCTCCTCGGCGACGCGGCCGGCGAGGAACAGCGCGCCGAAGAGCGGGAGCGTCGCCGCGACGACCAGCGCCAGCGCGATCTTGAGCTCGAACTGCGAGAACCGCAGCGCGCCCGCGAGGCGGCGGGCGACCCGCCCGAGCCGGGCCCTCATCGCGCCGCCACCTCGGAGCGGGCGAACGGCCGCGAGCGCAACCGGTGCACGTCGGTGCCGGGATCCGGCTCGCGCAGCAGGAAGCTCGCCACGGCGCCGAGCACGCTCCGCGACGCGCCGCCGCCCGGCCGCGCCCCCGCCGGTGGGTTCGCGATGTACTCCCGCGTCCGCTGGAGCTGCTCCTTGGAGACCGGGTTCACCTCCACGCGCGCCTCGATGACGAAGCGGCCCGTCGGCAGGTCGGAGACGAGCCCGAGGTCGATGTCGTGTACGTTGGACAGGAACGCCCGGAGCGCGGCGAAGTCCCGGAGGACCACCCGGATCCCAGCGGGCGCGCGGGCGTCCTTCACCACCACCGTGTAGGTCTCCTCCCAGACGTCGAAGAGGATCTCGATCACCCGGCCGTACAGCGCCTCCGCCTCCCCCCCGGACTCCGGCAGCACCGCGACCCAGAGGGCGATGACGTTCGTGAGCCCGTTCCCGAGCTGATGCTCCATCGACGGGACGAACACCGAGGAGAGATCGAGCGTGGCGAGCAGCACGTCGCCGCGGGTCGCGAGCCGTACGGGGAGCGGCGCGGGCGCGGCCGCGCGCGCGGCGGGCGCCGTCAGGGCCGCGACTCCGATCGCGAAGGCGGCCGCCAGGCCGCGCGCGTGGCGGCCGAGGCTCACAGGAAGTTGTCCACCGCGTACCCAAGGGACGCGTTGAAGGTGCCGACCGGCGTGTCGAGGCGGAGCGCGACGTCCGCCGAGAACGGGATCTTCGAGTACGTGGTGCGCCCGCCGCCGAGCGTCTGCGACGACCAGACGCCCCGCACGCCGAACGCGACGTAGCCTCGCTGGAAGAAGCCACCCCGCGACCAGAGCGGCACGCCGTACTCGAGCCCGCCCATGGCGAGGAACGCGTCGTAGCGGGAGTCGGTCGAGAAGTTCAGCTCGAGCGCGCGGCCGAGCGCGGGGCCGACCGCGAAGTACGAGAAGTCCGCCGCGTAGAACCGATCGAAGAACGGCGCGTCGCCCTGGGCCACGCCGAGCGCGCTCTGGAACCTGAGCCGCTGCCCGAACAGCGCGTACGCGGTCTCGAGCTGGAGGAGGTACCGGCTGTACTCGTAGTCGCTGCCCAGCAGCTTCGAGCCGAGCGTCACCTGGGCGAGGCCGCGGACGCCCTCGGTCGGGAAGAAGAAGTCGTCCCGGGTGTCGATCTCGTACGAGAGGGTGAGCGCCGAGTCGTTCGACCAGCCCGGCAGCACCGGCGGCGCCGCGCCCGGGACGCCCAGGGCGAGGTCGACGCCGGTCGCGTGCACGCGCTCGTACCGGTACGTCCCGGACACCCGCTCGAACGGGCCGGGCCGGAACCCGAGGGTCAGGTCGCCGCCGGTGCGCTGGTAGCGGATCCGCGGCGCCCCCGCGTAGTGGTCGGCGGAGAACGCGTCGCACGCGGGGTCGCCGCAGGCGAGCTCCTCGCCGCGCAGGAACACCCCCGAGAACCCGAACACGAGCGGCGGGAGCCGGCCCACGGCCACGTCGGGGGCGAAGAACCCGCCCCGCAGCGCGAACCGGGAGGGATCGTCGGGACGGCCGAGCGGGGCGCCCCCGTAGACGAACGCGCCGGAGAGGCCGAGCCCGCGGCCGAGGAAGTTCTGCTGCGAGAGCCCGAGGCCGCCGTAGAAGGGCTGCGGCCCGGTGGTGCCGAAGACGAGATCGGTGACGACGAGCGTGTTCCGCTCGACGACGTCGAACACGAGGACGACGAGCCCGCGCTCGGAGCCGCGCGCGACGCGCGCCTCCACCCGCGAGAACCACCCGAGCTGCAGGAGCCGGAGCCGCGACAGCAGCACGCGGTCCTGGTCGAGGATGTCCCCCTCGGCGACGAGGACGTGCCGGCGCACCTCGTCCGCACGCGTGTGCACGAGCCCGCGGAACTCGACGCGCTCGACGCGGTAGCGCCGGACCGCGGTGAGGTCGCCGTTCCCCGCGTGGGAGACGACCCCGGGCGTGACCTCGGGCGGCGACGCGGCGTCGGGCGCCGGCGAGGGCGCCTGCTGCAGGAGCGCGAGCGCAAGGAGCGCGGGCGGGAGCGCGAGCATCGGTGGGCCCGAGTCTACCCCGGGGGACGGCCCGGAGCGGCGGAGCATTCACCGCGCTCACGCCGGAGGCGGGGCTTGGGCCCAAGTCCCGTGCCGTTACCGTGCCGTTACCGTTACCGTTACCGTTACCGTTACCGTTACCGTTACCGTTACCGCACCCGTGACCGTGAACCGACTCCCGTGGCCCGTGGCCCGTCTTTCCGGGCGAGCGGAGAACGGAACAGGGGACACGGGACTCGGGTCACGGAGGGCGGAGAAGCCGGTAACGGAAACGGAAACGGAAACGGAAACGGTGAAGGAGGCCGGTCGTGGGCCGAGGCCGCCTCAGCCCACGAACGCCTCGTACTCCTCGCGCGCGACCCGGTCGAGCGGATCGGCGGTGAGGGCGGCCTCGTACGCGGCGCGGGCGGGGCCGTGGTTCCCGAGCTTCCGCGCGACGCGGGCGCGCGCGAGCTGGCGCTGCGCCTCCGCCGCGCGCGCCGGCTCCGCGGCGAGCAGCTCGCGCCGACGCGCGTCGGCGAGCGCCTCCGGGACTCCCGCGGCGAGGCAGCGCGCCACGCCGCGCCAGTTGCCGGTCCGCGCGTCGTGCGCGAGGCGAGGGGCGGGGGCGCCGACCGCCGCCAGCGCGTCGTCGAGCCGGGCGAGCGCCGCCTGCGCGCACGCCGGCTGGTCGGCGGATCGCGGGGCGGCGCGGACGGCCTCGAGCGCCTCCCGGAGCGCGCGCCCGGCGCGGCGGACCTCGGCCAGCTCCGCGTCGGGGGGGACGCCGAGGAGGGCGTAAGGGCCGGCGCCCGCCCGGGCGAGGACGGCGTCGAGGAGCGCGGCGGGGTCGCGGAGCGGTGCCGCCGCGCTGCGCGGCCGGGCGGCGTCGGCGAGCGCCGACATCGCGGCGCGCGCCTCGGGGGATGCCTCGATGAGCTGGACCGCGAAGCCCGCCGGCATCCCGGCCGCCGCCGCGTCCTCCGGCGACACGCGCCGGACGACCTCCCCGGTCACGCGGAGCGGTCGCGCGAGCGACGGGTGCGCGACCGCGAGCGAGACGCGGGCGCGCACCGGCGGCAGCTCGCGATCCGCGCGCAGGAAGAGCCCGGCGCGGGTGAGCTCGACGACCGCGAGCGGGCGCGCCGCCGCCCCGGGCGCGAGGAGCTCCGCGGTGAGGTCCGGGAGGTCGCGGGCGTCCGGGCGCGCGGGCGGGGGTGGAGGCGGGACGAGGACGGCGGGCGCGCCCTTCGACTCCGCTTGCCGTGAGCGCAGGCGCGAAGCGCCGGAGTCGAAGGGCTCGGGGCGAACGGATGGAGAGGTCGAGGTCGCGCTGATCGCCTCGCCCGCTGCGCGCAGCGCGTCCGCGAACGACCCCATGTCCTGGAACCGGTCCGGGGGCGCCTTCTCGAGCGCGCGCAGGATGGCGGTCTCGAGCGCCGGGTGGACCGGCGCGAGGTCCGACGGGCGCGGCGGCGGCTTCTGGAGGTGCGCGAGGAGGAGCTGCGTCACGGAGCGGCCCTCGAACGGGAGGCGCCCGGTCGCGAGCTCGAAGGCGATGACGCCGAGCGCGTACACGTCGGTGCGGGCGTCGACCGGCGCGTCGTCGCACTGCTCCGGGGCCATGTACTCCGGGGTGCCGACGAGGAGCCCGGCCTGCGTCCGCCCGCCGGCCGCGCCGCGCAGCTTCGCGATGCCGAAGTCGAGCAGCTTCACGAAGTGCGTCTTCCCGCGCCGCGGGACGAGGAAGACGTTCTCCGGCTTGAGATCGCGGTGCACCACGCCCCGCTCGTGCGCGCACTGGAGCGCGTCGCAGAGCTGCAGGAGGACGTCGAGGGCGACGTCCGGCGCGACCCGGCCCCGGCGGAGGCGGGCCGCGAGCGACTCGCCCTCGAGGAGCTCCATCACGAAGTAGTGGCGGTTCGGCGGGAGGAGGCTCAGGTCGTAGATCGCGACGATGTTCTCGTGACCGATGAGGTTCACCGCGCGCGCCTCGTCGAAGAAACGCGTCACCGCCTGGGCGTCGGACGCCATCGACTCGTGCAGGAACTTGATCGCGACCTTGCTCCCGATGGCGGGGTGCTCGCCGAGGTACACCGTCCCCATCCCGCCGCGGCCGAGCAGCCGGACGATCTCGAAGCTCCCGACGCGCGTCCCGAGCAGCGGATCGGTCGCCCCGGCCGGCGGCGCCCCGGCGCCGAAGAACAGCGTCCGGGCGGGGGAGGTCGCGGCGGGGTCAGGGCCGGCCGCCGCGGCGTCCGGGCGCGGCGCGCCGGGGTCGGGCGTAGGGTCGTCGCCAGCTCCTCGGTCCTGCACGTTTCCCCCGTCGTTGCGACCATGAGCGTAGCAAACGGCTTCCGCCGATCCGACCCCGCGCAGGAGGGACAGCGCGCGCTCGCGGTCGCGGCACCGCGCGGAAAAGCCCCGTCAAACCCCTTGACGCTCCTCGTGGAACCCCGATCCTACGGCCGCACGCCATGCCCGATTTCAAGAAGATGACCGTCCAGAGCCTGCGCGAGCTCGCGCGGAAGGTGATCGGTCCGGGTCACACCCGGCTCAAGACGAAGAGCGAGCTCGTGAGCGCCCTGGAGCAGGCCGGGGCGTCGCCCGCGAAGGAGGCGCCCGCGTCCCGCGTGCGTGCAGCCGCGACGCGTGCCGCGGAGGCGACGGGCAAGGCGGTGCGCGCCGCGAAGGCGGCCGCGGGAAGGGCCGCCGAGCAGGCGGGCAAGGCGACGGCCGGGCGGGCGGCGAAGGTCGCCGCGGCGGGCGTCGCGGCGGCGGGCGCGGTCGCCGGCGCCAGGGCGGCGGCGCGGACGCGCGCGAAGAAGAGCACGGTCGCGAAGGCGGCCGCGGCGGTCGCGACCGCCGCGGTGGGCGCCGCCGCCGGCGCGGCGGCAGGGCTCCGGCGGAAGAGCAAGGCGGCCGCGGCGGCGAAGTCCGCGGGAGCGGCGCGCCGCGGCTCCGAGCGCGGTCCGGATCCGGAGGGCTACTTCGTCGCGCGCGTCCGCGGCGAGAACGCCGTCCGCGACGCGCCGCACCCGATGCGCGAGGACGCGGAGGACACCGCGTTCGAGGAGGGCGGGGAGGCCCCGACGCGGTTCGACGAGGGGCTCGGGGATCTGCCCTGGGGCTACGGCGACGACGCGTTCGTGGCGCTCCCGCGCGATCCGCGGACGATCTACTTCTACTGGGATCACTCCAGCGAGACCGTGAACGGCGGGTTCGGCGGCCTCGAGCACGCGCGCGCGCAGCTGTGGGTGTTCGCGCGCTCCGGCGCCGGCTGGGACCGGATCCGGGTCCTCGAGTTCGCGCTCGAGTCCCGCGGCTACTACGTCCACGACCTCGAGCCGGGCCGCGTGTACCGCGCCGAGATCCACGCGGTGGACCGCCAGGGGCGCGAGCGGCTCGTGGGGCGCCCCTCGAACGAGATCGGGCTGCCGCCGCTCGGCCCGTCCTCGGTCATCGACGACCGGTTCATCCGCATCCCGTGGGAGGTGCCCCTCGGGCGGCTCCTCGGCCCCGGCCACGCCGGCGGCCCCTTCTCCGACGAGGCGCGCTCGATGCTGGCGCGCCTCTCCGACTGGTCGCGCTTCACGAGCAAGGCCGTGTGGGGCGGCAGCGCCGGCGCCCCCGGGGAGCGACCGTCGTCGCCGACGTCCGCGCCGTCGTCGCCGACGTCGCCGGCCGGGCCTCACGGGTCGGGAGATCGGTAGATGAGCCAGGACGTCCTGGGATACGTCTCGCTCCAGCTGCACGCCCACCTCCCGTTCGTGCGTCACCCCGAGTACGAGGACTTCCTGGAGGAGGACTGGCTCTACGAGGCCATCAGCGAGACGTACCTGCCGCTCCTCAAGAGCTTCGACCGGCTCACCGACGAGGGCGTCCCGTTCCGCATCTCGATGACGATGACGCCCCCGCTCGTCGCGATGCTGCGCGACGAGCTGCTCATGACGCGGTACGCGCGGCGCCTCGACAGCCTCTGCGAGCTCGCGGACAAGGAGGTCCACCGCACCCGTCACGACGGCGCGTTCCACGGCCTCGCGCTCCACTACCAGCAGGAGTTCCGCGAGCTCCGCGCGCTCTTCACGGATCGCTACCGCCGGGATCTCGTGGGCGCGTTCCGCCGGCTCGAGGACGCCGGCCGGCTCGAGATCGTCACCTGCGGCGCGACGCACGGGTTCCTGCCGCTCATGCAGCAGTACCCCGAGGCGGTCCGGGCGCAGATCCAGGTCGCCGTCACGCACCACCGCCGCCACTTCGGGCGCGACCCGGCCGGCATCTGGCTCCCCGAGTGCGGCTACTACCCGGGCCTCGACGCGTTCCTCGCCGAGGCGAACATCCGCTACTTCTTCGTCGACACGCACGGCATCACCGACGCGACGCCGCGGCCGCGCTACGGCGTGTACGCGCCGATCTACACGCCGACGGGGCCGGCCGCGTTCGGCCGCGATCCCGAGTCGTCGATGCAGGTCTGGAGCGCCGAGTCCGGCTATCCGGGCGATCCCGACTACCGCGAGTTCTACCGGGACGTGGGCTGGGACCTCGACTACGAGTACGTGAAGCCGTACATCCAGTCGACCGGGCAGCGGAAGAACGTCGGCATCAAGTACTTCCGGATCACCGGCAAGACCGCGCACAAGGAGCCGTACGATCCCGCGCGGGCGCGCGAGCGCGCGGCGACGCACGCGGGGAACTTCATGTTCAACCGCGAGCGTCAGGTCGAGCACCTCTCGTCGCGGATGGGCGGCGTCCGGCCCATCGTCGTGTCGCCCTACGACGCCGAGCTGTACGGTCACTGGTGGTACGAGGGGCCGATGTTCATCGACTACCTCGTCCGGAAGGTCGCCTTCGACCAGCGCATCTTCCGGCTCGCCACGCCCGGCGACTACCTCAGGGAGAACCCCGAGCAGCAGCTCGCGGTCCCGCCCCTCAGCTCGTGGGGCGCGGGCGGCTACGCGGGCGTCTGGCTCGACGGCTCCAACGACTGGGTCTATCCCCACCTCCACAAGGCGGCGGAGCGGATGATCGCGCTCGCGCGCGACTACGTGCAGCCGACCGAGCTCGAGCGCCGCGCGCTCAACCAGGCCGCCCGCGAGCTCCTGCTCGCGCAGTCGTCCGACTGGGCCTTCATCATGAAGACCGGGACGATGGTGGACTACGCGATCCGGCGGACCAAGGAGCACGTCCTCCGGTTCACGCGGCTCCACGACCAGCTCCGCTCCGGCCAGATCGATCCGGAGTGGCTCGGCCACGTCGAGGAGAAGGACAACATCTTCCCCGAGATCGACTACGCGGTGTACAGGCCGCGGTAGCCCGGGCCCGGGCCGCCGTCCGCGGCGCCCGCTCCCCCGTCCGCTCGCGACCGTCGCGCGTTCCGGGCGATAATGCCGCCGCGCCGCGGCGGCGCCGCGCCTCCTGGAGCCCGCGATGAAGCAGGTGCTGATCCAGTTCATCGAGGCGCTCTGCGTCTTCCTCGTCATCTTCTACGTCTACTGCCGGTCGCCGGCGTTCCGGCCGCTCCGCTCCGAGTGGCCGCGGCCGCGCGGCAAGGTCCGGCTGTACCTCGTCTTCTCCGCGATCGCGATCCTCGGGAACTACCTCGGCATCCCGGTGGTGAACGGGGAGGCGATCGCCAACACGCGCGCGGTCGGGACGGTGCTGGCGGGCCTGCTCGGCGGCCCGGTGCTCGGCTTGCTCGTCGGCATCACCGCCGGCGTGCACCGCGTGACGGCCATGGGCGGCTCCGCCGCGCTCGCGGGCGCGGTGGCGACCACGCTCGAGGGCCTCCTCGGCGGGCTCGTGCACGTCGCGCTCCGGGACCGGCCCGAGCGCCTCATGACCCGCCGCGTCGCGTTCCTGACGACGCTGGTCGGCGAGACGGTGCACATGGGCATCGTCCTGTGGCTCGCGCGCCCGTTCCCGCAGGCGCTCGAGATCGTCCGGCTCATCGGCGTGCCGATGATGGTCGCGAACCCGATCGGCGCGGCGCTGTTCATGACGGTGGTGCTCGAGCGCCAGAAGGAGCACGACCGCGTCGCCGCCGCGTCCTCCGAGCGCGCCATGAAGGTCGCGGAGCGGACCCTCGGCCTCATGGGGAAGGGCGATCTCGAGGCGATCGCCGCGGACCTGGCCGCCATCGTCCGGCAGGAGACCGGCGTCGGCGCCGTGGGGATCACGGACACGGCGCGGATCCTCGCGTGGTCGGGGCTCGGCGCCGATCACCACGTCCCGGGCACGCCGATCATGTCGCCGTACACGCGCCAGTCGGTCGGGCAGAACGAGGTCGTGTTCGCGGACGGCGTGCGGCAGACCTACGACTGCCGCGTCTCGCCGGAATGCACCCTGAACTCCGTCGTCATCGCGCCGCTGTGCGTCGACGGCGTGGTGGTCGGGTCGGTGCAGCTGTTCGAGGCGCGGGATCGCCGCTTCCTCAACATGAACAAGTCCCTCGGCGAGGGGCTCGCGGCGCTCCTCTCGAGCCAGCTCCTCATCGCCCGCTACCAGGAGCAGAAGAACCTGCTCGTCGTGTCGGAGCTGAAGCTGCTCCAGGCGCAGGTGAACCCGCACTTCCTGTTCAACGCCCTCAACACCATCATCGCGGTGCTCCGGCGCGACGGCGACCGGGCGCGCGAGCTGCTCATCCAGCTCTCGCACCTGTTCCGGAAGAACCTGAAGCGCTCGGCGGAGCTCTCGACGCTCGAGGAGGAGCTCGAGCACGTCGGGGCCTACCTCGAGATCGAGAAGGCGCGCTTCGAGGGACGGATCGTGGTCGAGACGGACGTCGACCCCACGCTGCTCGGGCTGCGGATCCCGACGTTCACGCTCCAGCCCCTCGTCGAGAACGCGTTCAAGCACGGCCTCGCGACGGCGCTCGCGGGCGGCCGGGCGACCATCCGCGCGTATCGCCGGGACGGGGTCGCGTACGTCGACATCGAGGACAGCGCCGGCGCCTTCACGGAGTCCACGCCGCGCGCCGGCCTCGGGATGCAGATCGTGGACAAGCGCGTGAAGAACCTGTACGGCGAGGGCTACGGCCTCACGGTGACGTGCGTCCCGCACGAGCTGACCCGCGTGACGATCCGGCTCCCCGCCAAGGCGATCGCGGCATGATGCGCGCCCTCATCGTCGACGACGAGCTGCACGCGCGCGAGGAGCTCGAGGCGCTCCTCGTCGAGACCGGCGCGTTCGAGATCGTCGGCCGGTGCGCGAACGCCGTCGAGGCGATGCAGGCGCTCCGGCGCGAGAAGCCGGACGTCCTCTTCCTGGACATCCAGATGCCCGCGATCTCCGGGCTCGAGCTGCTCTCGATGCTCGACGACGCGGAGCTCCCGAGCGTCGTCTTCGTCACCGCGCACGACGAGTTCGCGCTCCGCGCCTTCGAGGCGAGCGCCGTCGACTACCTCCTGAAGCCGGTCCAGGCGGAGCGGCTCGCGAAGACGGTCGAGAAGCTCCGCCGGCTCCCGGGGCCGCTCGACCGCGCGAGCCTCCCGCCCTCGCCGATCGTGCGGATCCCCTGCCTCGCGGGGCGCGCCATCAAGCTCCTCGACCTGTCCGAGGTCGAGGTCGCGCGCTCGAGCGAGGCGGGGGTGTACGTCCTCGGACCGCGCGGCGAGCTCTTCACCGAGCTCACGCTCAAGGTCCTCGAGGAGCGGGCCGGGCTCCTGCGCTGCCACAAGCAGTACCTCGTGAACGTCGACGCGGTGGACGAGATCCACCTCGAGGAGGGCACCATCCGCACGCGGTCCGGGAAGGACGTCCCCGTGAGCCGCAGGTTCCTGCCGAAGCTTCGGGAACGGCTGGGGATCTGAGCGGCGTCGTTCGGGTTGCAGGGCGCCGCCGGACCGGCGCCAGATCCGCCGGCCGGGCGGAGGCGTTGTCAGTCTCGGTCACTTCTGGTTATTCTTCGGCCGCGCGATTGCCACATGGCCGAGTACCTCTCCACGTCCGAGGTCGCCCGCTACCTCAAGCTGAACCAGAAGAAGGTCTACGCGCTCATTGCGTCGGGCCAGCTCCCGGCCGCGCGCATCTCCGGCAAGTGGCTGTTTCCGAAGGAGCTCGTCGACCGCTGGGTGGAGGAGCACACCGTCTACCCGGCGGGCGGGCTGATGGCGACGCTGCTCGATCAGCTCGTGGTGGTCCAGGGGAGCGACGACTGGCTCCTCGCGAAGGTCTTCGATCGTTTCCGTTCGCGGTTCGGCACGCCGATCGCCGCCGCGGCGGTCGGCAGCGCGGCGGGGATTTCGGCCCTCGAGGCCGGGACCGCGCACGTGGCGAGCTGCCACCTCGATGCGTCCGCCGTTCGCAATGGTACGAAGCACCCGGTGTACCTGTTCGGCCTGTACGCGCGCGAGCAGGGCATCCTCTTCGACCGCGGGCGCCAGACGGGCATCGAAGGGCTGCGGGCGCTCTGCCGGGAGGGCATCCGGTTCGCGCGGCGGCAGGAGCAGTCGGGGACGTTCCAGCTCGTCGAGCGCCTCCTCGGGGCGGAGAAGCTCGAGCCGCGCTGGACGCCGATCGGACCGTTCAGCTCGCACCTCGAGGTTGCGCTCGACGTGCGAAACGGCCACGCCGACGCCGGCGTCGGAATCCGGATGGCCGCGCACGTGGCCGGCCTCGACTTCGTTCCGCTCGCACGCGAGCCGTTCTACCTGGTGATCCCGGCGAGCCTCATGTCTCACCGGCGGCTCGGCCAGCTCCTCGAGTTCCTCGTCGAGGAGCTGACGGCGGAGGCGCGGCGGCAGCCGGCCGGTTACTCGTTCGAGGCGCTCGGCCGCGTCCAGCCGCTCGCCCCGAGATCGGCAGAGTGAATCGGATGGCCGAGCTCTCCCGCCCACGACGGAGGCACGGCATGCGGCCCGGAAGCTCCCTCGCGCTCGCGGTGCTCGCGCTCGGCGCCGCCCTCGGCGCTCCCCCGGCGCTCGCCGCGGACCCGGCGAAGGCCGTCATCCTCGCGACCACCACGAGCACGCAGGACTCCGGCCTGCTCGACGTCCTGATCCCGGCGTTCGAGAAGCGGACCGGCTACTTCGTGAAGACGATCTCCGTCGGCTCCGGGCAGGCGCTGGCGATGGGGAGGAAGGGCGAGGCGGACGTCCTGCTCGTCCACTCGCCCGCGGACGAGGAGAAGCTCATGCAGGACGGCTTCGGCGTGAACCGGCAGCTGGTCATGCACAACGACTTCGTCATCGTCGGCCCGCCGGAGGATCCCGCCGGGATCCGCGCAGCGAGGACGGCGAGGGAGGCCTTCGCCAGGATCGCCGCGGCGCGCGCGCTGTTCCTGTCGCGCGGAGACAGCTCCGGCACGCACGCCAAGGAGAAGGGGCTCTGGAAGGCCGCCGCGATCGATCCCGAGGCGCAGAGCTGGTACCAGCAGACGGGCCTCGGCATGGGCGACACGCTGAACGTGGCGGCGGAGAAGGGGGGCTACACGCTCGCGGACCGGGGGACGTTCCTCGCGCGGAACAAGGCGAGCCCGTTGCGGCTCGCGATCCTCCTGCAGGGCGAGGCGAAGCTCCTGAACGTGTACCACGTCATCGAGGTGAACCCGGCGCGGTGGCCCAGGGTGAACGCCGCCGGGGCCAGGGCGTTCGCCGAGTTCGTCGTCTCGGCGGCGGCGCAGGAGCTCATCGGGCGGTTCGGCGTGGACAGGGTGGGCTCGCCGCTGTTCTTCCCCGACGCGGGGAAGAGGCCGGATTCGCTGGGTCTCTGAGGCAGGGCAGGCCACGGATGGACGTGATCACGGAGGGAATCGCGCAGGCGTTCCGGCTGCTGCTCGCCGGCGACCGCGAGGTGCTCGGGATCACGCTCCTCTCCTTCGCGGTGTCCGGGGCGGCGACCGTCATCAGCCTCGTCCTCGGCATCTCGATGGGAACGGCCATCGCGCTCAACGCGTTCCCCGGCAAGAAGGTGGTGGTCAGCCTCGTGAACACCGGCATGGGGCTGCCCCCGGTGGTCGTCGGGCTCTGGGTGTCCATCCTGCTCTGGCGAAACGGCCCGCTCGGCTTCCTGGGGCTCCTCTATACGCCGACGGCGATGGTCATCGCGCAGGCGATCATCGCGACACCGATCGTCACCGGGATCACCGTCGGCGCCATCCAGGGCCTGCCGCCCGCGCTGAGGATCCAGATCCTCGCCCTCGGCGCCACGCGCCCGCAGATGATCTGGCTGCTCCTCAAGGAGGCGCGGCTGCCCGTGATGGCCGGGGTGATGGCCGGGTTCGGCGGCGTCATCTCCGAGGTCGGCGCCTCGATCATGGTCGGTGGCAACATCAAGGGGTACACCCGCGTCCTCACCACCGCCACCGTCATGGAGACGGGGAAGGGCAACTTCGACGTCGCCATCGCGCTGTCGGTGATCCTCCTCGTCGCGTCGCTCGCGATCAACTACCTGCTCACGCTCGTCCAGCAGCGCGAGAGGCCGCGGTGACGCCGCCGGCGTGCGTCGTCGAGCTCCGCGGGGTCAAGGTGGAGCGCGGCGGGGTCGGGGTGCTCGACGTCCCGTCGTTCCAGCTGCGCGAGCGGGAGTTCGTCTCCCTCATCGGCCCGAACGGCTCGGGCAAGACCACGCTGCTGCTGTCGATGCTGGCGCTGCTCGACCGCGCCGCCGGACAGGTCCTCTACCGGGGCGCGGAGATCGGCGCGGGGCGGGACGCGGTCGAGGCGCGGCGGAGGATGGCGATGGTCCTCCAGGAGCCGCTCCTGTTCGACACGACCGTCCAGGACAACGTGGCGTCGGGGCTCAGGCTGCGCGGGCTCGGGCGCCGCGAGACGCGCCGGAGGGTGGCGGAGTACCTCGAGCGCTTCCGGCTCTCGGACCTGGCACAGCGCTCCGCGCGCAAGCTCTCGGGGGGAGAGGCCCGCCGCGTCAACCTCGCGCGTGCGCTGGCGGTCGAGCCGGAGGTGGTCTTCCTCGACGAGCCCTTCACCAGCCTCGATCTGCCGACGCGGCAGTCCATCACCGGAGACCTGGAGCGCACCATCCGCGACGCCGGGATGGCGGCCATCCTGGTGACGCACGACCAGACCGAGGCGCTCAGGCTGTCGGACCGGATCCTCGTCATGGACGGCGGCCGCATCGTGCAGTCGGACGTGCCGTCGGTGGTGATGAACGACCCCGTGAACGCGTTCGTGGCGAGCTGTCTCGGGATGGAGACCATCGTCGAGGGAGTGGTCCGCCGGCGCGACGGGTGGGAGATGGGGATCGCGGTCGGCGCCCAGGAGATCGTCGCCGTGGGCGAGGGCTCGCTCGGCGATCGCGTCTACTGCTGCATCCGGCCGGAGAACGTGATCATCGACGTCGCGGACCCGCGCCTGACGAGCAGCGTCCGGAACGCCTTCCCGGCGCGGATCGTGGGCGTGGTCTCGATGGGCCCTCACCTCGAGGTGAAGCTGGACTGCGGCTTCCCCCTCGTGGCGCACGTCACGCGGGAGTCCCTCGCCGCGCTCGCGCTCGCCGAGGGGAAGGACGTGTTCGCCTCGTTCAAGGCCACCGCGATCCACGTCATCCGCAAGGGATGACGCGCGAGCGCCCCGCGGAGACGCCGCGCGACGAGATCTCGACGTGAGTCGCCGACGACTCCTCGTCGTCGCCGAGACCTCGTCGGGACCCGGGCGGGTGGCATCGCCTCGGAAATCTCGCTGGAGCCGCGGGGTCGCGGCGCGGGCCGGCGGTGGCACGCCGCCTGCGAAGCCACGGGTTGCCCGACACGACCGATCCCCGGTCCCGGGCGAATGGAGCACGACATGGAGACGAACCTCGACCTCGAGGGCAGCGACGGAGCGACGTGGGCGCCCGCTCCCGACGTCCTCGAATCCTTGCGCGGCCAGCTGCGCGGCGCGCTCTGCCTCCCCGGAGAGCCGGGCTACGAGCAGGCGCGCACGATCTGGAACGCGATGATCGACCGGCGCCCCGCCGCGGTCATCCGCGCCGCCGGGACCGCCGACGTGATGCGCGCCGTCAACCTCGCGCGCGAGCACCGCCTCGTGCTCTCCGTCCGCGGCGGCGGCCACAACATCGCGGGGAACGCCGTCAGCGACGGTGGCCTCATGCTCGACCTCTCCCCGATGAAGTCGGTGCGCATCGATCCGTCCAGCCGGACGGCGCGCGTGGAGCCCGGCGTGACCCTGGCCGAGTTCGACAGGGAGGCGCAGGCCTTCGGGCTCGCCACGCCCCTCGGGATCAACTCCACGACCGGCGTGGCCGGGCTCACCCTCGGCGGCGGGTTCGGGTGGCTGAGCCGGAAGCTCGGCCTCACCGTCGACAACCTCCTCTCCGCCGACGTCGTCCTCGCGAGCGGCGCGCTCGTGCACGCGAGCGCGGACGAGAACGAGGGTCTGTTCTGGGCGATCCGGGGCGGCGGCGGAAACTTCGGCGTCGTCACCTCGTTCGAGTTCCGCCTGCACCCCGTCGGACCGGAGGTGCTCGCCGGGCTCATCGTCCACCCGTTCTCGAACGCGAAGCAGGTCCTGCAGGGCTACCGCCGCGCGGTGGCGAGCGCGCCGGACGACCTCAGCTGCTGGGTCGTGATGCGCAAGGCACCGCCGCTCCCCTTCCTGCCGGCGGAGGTCCACGGCAAGGAGGTCCTCGTGCTCGCGATGTGCTGGGCGGGCGAGCCGGAGGAGGGGCAGCGCGCGATCGCGCCGTTCCGGGCGCTCGGCGAGCCGATCGCGGACGTGGTCGGGCCGGCGCCGTTCGTCGGCTGGCAGCAGGCGCTCGACCCGCTGCTCACGCCGGGACGGCGCAACTACTGGAAGTCCCATGACCTGGTCGAGCTCGGCGACGCCGCGATCGATCTCCTGATCGCCACCGTCGCCCGGCTGCCGACGCCCGAGTGCGAGATCTTCATCGCGCACCTCGGCGGCGTCGTGAACCGGGTGCCGGCCACCTCGACGGCGTACCCGCACCGCGACGTGAACTTCGTGGTGAACGTGCACACGCGGTGGGGCGAGGCCTCCCAGGACCAGGCGTGCATCGCCTGGGCGCGGGAGTTCTTCGGCCGGATGGCGCCACATGCCACCGGCGGCGTGTACGTCAACTTCATGCCCGAGGACGAGGAGCAGCGCGTGAGCCGCGGCGCGTACGGGCCCAACTACGAGCGGCTCGCGAGGCTGAAGGCCCGGTACGACCCGGGGAACCTGTTCCGGCGGAACCAGAACATCAAGCCCGCGGGGTAGGAGGGGACGCTCTCCCCCCGACCAGCTTCGCGAGGGGCGGGGACCGAGGCGTCTAAAGGAGCCGCCCGCTCCCGGACCGGGATTCCGGCCCGGCCCCGCCGCCGCTCGCCCGCCCCGGATGACCGGTCGCCGCCCGCCCGCGACCGGTCGCCGGGATGGATCGACGGGCGCCGCCCGTGCCGCGCTTCAATCCGCCCGTCCCGCCACGACGGCGGGGAGGAGCGGGCGGAAGCGAGCCCGAACCCCGGAGGATCCATGGCCTGGACGCAGACGTACACGCCCCTCGGAAACCTGTACCTCTCCGCCGCCGTCGCGGCGCTGCCCGTCGTGGTGCTGCTCGGCGCGCTCGCCTTCTTCCACGTGAAGGCGCACCTCGCCGCGCTCCTCGGGCTCGGCCTCGCCCTCGCGATCGCGATCTTCGTCTACGGCATGCCGGCGAGGATGGCGCTCGGCGCGGCGGGCTACGGCGCCGCGTTCGGCCTCCTGCCCATCGGCTGGATCGTGCTGAACGCGATCTTCGTCTACGACCTCACCGTCAAGACCGGGAAGTTCGAGGTCGTGAAGGAGACCATCGCCGGTCTCGCGGGCGACCGGCGGATCCAGGTGCTCCTCATCGCGTACGCGTTCGGCGCGTTCATCGAGGGCGCCGCGGGGTTCGGTACGCCCGTCGCGATCAGCGCGGCGATGCTCATCGGCCTCGGCTTCCGGCCGCTCCAGGCCGCCGGGCTCGCGCTCATCGGCAACACCGCACCGGTCGCGTACGGCGCGCTCGGCACGCCCATCATCACGCTCGCCAAGGTGACGGGCCTGAACGAGATGGCCCTGTCGGCGATGGCCGGCCGCCAGCTCCCGCTCTTCTCGCTCATCGTGCCGTTCTGGCTGGTCTGGGCGATGTCCGGCTTCCAGGGCATGCTCGGCGTGTGGCCGGCGTGCCTCGTCGCCGGCCTCGCCTTCGCGATCCCGCAGTTCGTCGTCTCGAACTTCTTCGGCCCGTCGCTCGTGGACATCGTCGCCGCGGGCTCCTGCATCGTCGCGACCTACCTGTTCCTCAAGGTGTGGCAGCCGAAGGCCGTCTGGCGGTTCCCCGAGGAGCGCGAGGAGGGCGTCATGCCCGCCCCCGGCCTCCGCCGCTCCGTCGGAGCCGCGGCGCGCCGCCCGACGGCGGGCGAGGCGTGGCTCGCGTGGATGCCCTGGATCGTCCTCTCGGTGTGCGTGTTCGCGTGGGGCCTCCCCGCCGTGAAGGGCTGGATGAACGGCCTCTTCAACCCGACGTTCGACGTGCCGTTCCTCCACAACCTCGTCCAGCGGGCGCCGCCGGTCGTGAAGGCGCTCTCGCCCGAGGCCGCGAAGTTCAGCCTGAACCTCCTCTCCGCGACCGGCACCGGCCTCCTCCTCGCCGGGATCGTCGCCGGCCTCTGGCTGGGCGTGAAGCCGGCCGAGCTCCTCCGCACCTACGGCGGCACCCTCAGGCGCGTGCGGTTCTCGCTCCTCACCATCGCCGCGATGCTCGCGCTCGGGTTCACCACCCGCTACTCCGGGTCGGACTCGACGATGGGCCTCGCCTTCGCCTCCACCGGCAGCCTGTTCCCGTTCTTCTCGCCGCTCCTCGGCTGGCTCGGCGTCGCGCTCACCGGCTCGGACACGTCGTCGAACGTGCTCTTCGGGAACCTCCAGGTGGTCTCGGCGCAGCAGGTCGGGATGCCGCCCATCCTCGCGGCCGCGGCGAACAGCTCGGGGGGCGTGATGGGCAAGATGATCGACGCCCAGTCCATCGTCGTCGCGTCGGTCGCGACGGACCAGCACGGGCAGGAGGGCAAGATCCTCCGGTACGTGTTCTGGCACTCCCTCGCCCTCGCGGCGCTGGTCGGCGTCGTGACGTTCGTCCAGACGTACTGGCTGTCGGGCATGGTCCCGCGGTAGCCGCGGAGAGGGCGCGTCGCGCGCGGCCCTCGAGGAGGTGACGCCGTGTTCGAGCTCTTCAAGGCGAGGGCGGAGGCGGTCGGCGCGGAGGTGCACCGCGTCCCCGCCGCCGCCGTCCTCGGGAAGGTCGTCGAGATCGTCGGTCGCGAGCGCACGAGCGACGAGCCGGGCGGGCGCGCCGTGTGGTGCCAGGGGAGGATAGGCCAGGGGCTCCCCGACCCCGGCGCGCTCGCCTGGAGCATCCCTGGGCTGTCGTTCGAGGTGACCCGCGAGCGCGCGGCGGCGAGCCGCGTGGGGATCACCGAGTTCGACTGGGCGCTCGCCGAGACCGGCACCCTCGCCCAGGACGCGACCGACCCGCGGCTGCGGCTCGCCTCCACCCTGCCGGAGACGCACGTGGCCCTGGTCCGGACCTCGACGATCCTCCCCGACCTCGAGTGCCTCCTCGTCCGGATCGACCCCCGGCGCCTCCGTTACCTCGCCCTCGTGACGGGGCCGAGCCGGACCGCCGACATCGAGCGCGTGCTCACCATCGGCGTGCACGGCCCGAGGAAGCTCGTGGTCGTCGCCGTGGACGACCCGGAGGAGACCCCGTGAGCCCGTCCGACTTCCGCCGTCGCCTCGACGCCGCCCTCGCGGACGGCCAGCTCGGCGACGCCCTCGGACGCTTCGCCGACGCCTACCTCGCCTCGCGCGCCCGGGCCTACGAGGGGCTCGAGTTCGAGGCGGTCCGGGATCGCGTCGTCGCGGTGAAGTCGCGGGCCGCCGCGAAGCTCGACGCCCTCGCCGACCGGTTCGAGGAGGAGGCGACCCGCGCCGGCGCGAAGGTCCTCCGCGCGTCCGACCCGGACGCGATCCGCGAGCACGTGCTCCGGCTCTGCCGCGAGCGCGGGGTCTCGCGCGTCGTGAAGTCCAAGTCGATGGCGACGGAGGAGCTGCACCTCAACGCCGCGCTGTCGGCGGCGGGCGTCCGCGTCCGGGAGACCGACCTCGGCGAGTGGATCGTGCAGCTCGCCGGGCAGCGCCCCTCGCACATGGTGATGCCCGCCATCCACATGTCGAAGGAGCAGGTCGCCGAGGTGTTCTCGAAGGAGGTGGACGAGCGGCTCGCGGCGGACATCCCGAGCCTCGTGGCCGTCGCGCGGCGCGAGCTGCGGGAGGAGTTCCTCCGCGCCGACATGGGCATCACCGGCGCGAACGTCGCGGTGGCCGAGACCGGCTCCCTCGTGCTGCTCACGAACGAGGGGAACGCCCGGCTCGTCACGACGCTGCCGCGGATCCACCTGGCGGTGGTCGGCGTCGAGAAGCTCGTCGAGCGGCTCTCCGACGTCGAGCCGATCGTCCGCGCGCTGCCGCGGAGCGCGACGGGCCAGCTCCTCACGAGCTACCTCTCGATGATCACCGGCCCGGCGCCGGGCCCGGACGGCGCCCCGAAGGAGCTCCACGTCGTCCTGATGGACCACCGCCGCACGGAGATGGCGCGGGATCCGCGGTTCGCGCAGGCGCTCCGGTGCATCCGCTGCGCGTCGTGCGTGAACGTGTGCCCGGTGTACCGCCTCGTCGGCGGCCACGTGTTCGGCGGGGTGTACACCGGTGGCATCGGCACCATCCTCGCGGCGTGGTTCGACGGGCTCCGCGCGTCCTCGGACATCCAGGCGCTCTGCGTCGGGTGCCGGCGGTGCACGGAGGTCTGCCCGGCCCGGATCGACATCCCGGAGCTCGTCGTCGAGCTCCGGCGCCGGATCGTCCGCGAGGACGGGCAGCCGCTGGCGCAGCGTGCCGCGCTCGGCCTCGTGAGCAACCGGCGCGCCTTCCACGCCGCGCTCCGGGCCGCGTCGGTGGCGCAGAGGCCGTTCGCGAAGGGCGGGCTGATCCGGCACCTGCCGCTCTTCCTCGGCGGGCTCACCGAGCACCGCGCGCTCCCCGCGATCGCCACCGTGCCGCTCCGCGACCGGCTCGCGGCGCGACGGCGCCCGCCGGAGGCCCCGCCGGAGCCGCCCCGCGCCCCCGCGGAGGCGCCTGCGCCGGACGGCCGCCGGGGGGAGCGCGTCGCGCTGTTCTCCGGGTGCCTCGTCGACTTCGCCTACCCGGAGATCGGCGAGGCGGTCGTGAAGGTGCTCGAGCGTGCGGGGCTCGAGGTGGTCTTCCCGGAGGGGCAGACCTGCTGCGGCGTGCCGGCCCGGCAGGCGGGCGCGACGGGGGTCGCGGCGCGGAACGCGAAGGACAACGTCGTGGCCTTCGAGGACGCCGGCGCGGATCACGTCGTCTCGGCGTGCCCGACCTGCACCGCGGCGCTCCGGCGGGAGATGGCGGAGACGCTCCGGGCGGAGGGCGAGCCGGAGTGGGCGGCGCGGGCCGAGTCGCTCGGGCGGCGCGTCCGGGACTTCTCGACGCTGGTGCGCCAGCTCGTGGACGAGGGGCGGCTCGCGCTCGAGCCGGGCGCGGACCTCCCCGCGGTCACGTACCACGACTCCTGCCACATGAAGCGGACGCTGGGCGTCCGGGACGCGCCGCGCGAGCTGCTCCGCGCCGCCGGGCACGCCGTCGCCGAGATGGCGGAGAGCGACGCGTGCTGCGGGATGGGCGGGAGCTACACGCTCAAGTTCCCGGAGATCAGCCGGCCCATCCTCGCGCGGAAGCTCGAGCGCATCCGCGAGACCGGCGCGGCGACCGTGGCGATGGACTGCCCGGGCTGCCTCCTCCAGATCCGCGGCGGCCTCGCCCGCGCCGGCGACCCCGTCGCGGCGCGCCACACGGCCGAGCTCGTCGCCGCGCGGCTCGGCGATCCCGCCGGAGGGGCGTGAACCGCCGGCCGCGAGGCGCAGCGCCGCGCTACCGCCAGTGCAGGATCATCGCCGCGACGCCGGCGAGGAGCGCGGCGCCGACCACGGCGTCGGGCCGCCGCCGCGCGAGCTGGATCGCACGCTCGACCGCGGGGACCGCGCGCGCCCGGGCGGCGAGGCGGGCCGCGACCGCGCGGGCGGAGGCGCCGAGGCGCGCCGCCGCCTCCCGGAGGTTCCGATCAGGGCGCAAGGGTCACCTTCCGCTCCGGCGAGAACCGCACCGCGGCGATGCGGAACGCGCCCATGACGAGGAGGAGCCCGGCGAGCGCCGCCAGCTCCGCGGCGTGCAGCTCGTGCTTGTAGAGCCCGATCATCACCTCTCGCAGGACGAAGACGACCGCCGCGTCGAGGATGAAGGTGATCTTGATGCGGTGGATCTCGAAGTACTCGACGATGCTCTTCAGGAGCTCGATCACCACGAACATGGTGAGGAGGTCCGTCACGAGCAGATCGAAGCCCGCCGCGATGCTCGGGCTCCGCCAGATGCCCGCGAGGTCGATGAACACGCGCGCGATCCCCATCATCAGCGCGACGATCGCGAGCGGCATGAGCAGCTTCACGATCCAGTCCACCGCCGTCCTGAACCACCGGTTCGCCGCACCGTCCAGCGCGACGCCCGCGTCCCGCACGCCTTCCAGCATGTTCATCAGCCACCTCCTTCGTGTCGGGGGATGCCGACCGGACCGGTCGGCGGGGGAGGGAACGACCGGTCCCCCGGTCGCATTCCCGCGTCCCGCCGCCGGCCGCACGTGCCCCCGCCGGGCAGCGCGGGGAGGCTCGCCGCCCCGGGTGTCGTGCGCCCGACCATCGCGTGAGGACCTCGTGAAGATCGTCGGCTGCGACCGGCCGGACGCCCGGAGCCATGCCGGGGAAGCGGCACCTCGCGCCGCGCGTTCTCGCGTTGACGGCCCAGCCGCGGACGACTAGCCTCCCGCGACGTTTCCCCCGGAGATCCTTCGAGGATCCGAGAGCTCGCGCACCCGATGGCCGAAGACCTTGGAACGACCGAGCGCGAGATCATCGCGCAGCGCATGAAGAAGGCCGAGGCCCTGCGGGCGCTCGGCGTGAACCCGTTCGGGAACGGCTGGCAGCCGGCCCACCTCGCGGCCGACATCGTCGCGCGCTACGGCGACGCGCCGGCCGAGGAGATCGCGAAGGATCCCGGCGCCTGGTCGCTCGCGGGGCGGGTGCTCGCGGTGCGCTCCTTCGGGAAGGCCGCGTTCCTGCGCCTGCGGGATCGGTCCGCCGAGCTCCAGGTATGGGTGAAGAAGGACAAGGTGGGCGAGCGGGCGTTCGAGGTCTTCAAGCTCCTGGACATCGGCGACATCGTCGCCGCCGAGGGCCCGGCCACGCGCACGAAGACCGGCGAGCTCACCGTGGAGGCGACCACCTTCACGATCCTCACCAAGGCGCTCCGGCCGCTCCCCGAGAAGTGGCACGGGCTCACGGACGTCGAGCAGCGCTACCGGCAGCGGTACGTGGATCTCGTCGTCACGCCCGGCGTGCGCGACGTCTTCGTGAAGCGCGCGCGGATCGTGTCCACGATCCGGCGATTCCTCGACGAGCGCGGCTACCTCGAGGTCGAGACCCCGAGCCTGCACAAGCCCGAGGAGGCCGGCGGCGCCGCCGCGCGGCCCTTCGAGACGCACCACAACGCGCTCGACCTCGACCTGAAGCTCCGCATCGCGACCGAGCTGCACCTGAAGCGCCTCGTCGTCGGCGGGCTCGACCGCGTCTACGAGATCGGCCGGATCTGGCGGAACGAGGGGATCGATCGCCGCCACAACCCCGAGTTCACCTCCATCGAGTTCTACCAGGCGTACGCCACGCAGGACGACCTGATGAAGCTCACCGAGGAGCTGTTCCACCAGCTCGCGGTGGCGGTCACCGGCTCGGCGAGGATCGCGTTCCAGGGGCAGGAGCTCGACCTCACGCCGCCGTACCCGCGCGTCTCGATGCTCGAGGTCGGCGCGCGCGCCCTCGGCCTGGCGCCGGACGACGCGCTCGCCGGCCGCGGCCTCGCCGAGGCGCTCGGCCGGGCCGCGGCGCGCGAGAACGACTCCGAGGGCTCCTGGAAGCTCGAGCAGGCCGCGAAGAAGTCCCCCGGCGAGGCGATCGCGCTCGCGTTCGAGATCTTCGGCGAGCCGCAGCTCCCGAAGGACCGCCCCGCGTTCGTCGTCGACTTCCCGCTCGAGACGAGCCCGCTCTCCCGCCGCCGCGACGCCGACCCCCGCCTCGTCGACCGGTTCGAGCTGTTCGTCGCCGGGATGGAGGTGGCGAACGCCTTCTCCGAGCTGAACGACCCCACCGATCAGCGCGCCCGGTTCGAGGCGCAGATGAAGGCGAAGGCCGCCGGCGACGAGGAGGCGATGCCTTACGACGAGGACTTCGTCCGCGCGCTCGAGCATGGGATGCCGCCCACCGCGGGCGAGGGCATCGGCATCGATCGCGTCACGATGCTCCTCACCGACTCGCCGTCCATCCGCGACGTGATCCTGTTCCCCCTCCTGAAGACCCGCGAGTAGGCGGCCGCCCAAGGCCGCCGGCCCATCGTGCCAGGCACCCCCTCCGAGACGACCTCCCCCCCGGCCCCGGCCACCGCGCCGCCGGCCGCCGGCGCCACGCCCGCGCCGCACGGCGCCGGCCACCCCGCGCCGCCGGTCTTCTCCGTGCCGGCGTTCCTGCTCGCGGTGACCGGCATCTTCGGCGCGGCGGTGATCGCGCCGCTCGTCCACGTCCTGTTCGCGGATCGGCTCGCGCTCCCCGCCGGGCTCGCCACCGGCCTCGCCGCCCTGGTCGCGGTCGGGTTCGCCGCGACGGTCGGCGGGACCGCCGCCTGGCTCTCGCGCCGCCTGGCCTTCTACGAGATCGCCGTCGCGAGCCTGCTCTGGACGGGCGTCGTCGCCCTCGTCGTGGCGCTCCCGCGCCTCCGCGGCGGCGTCGCCGCGATCCAGGCGCTCGAGGCGCAGGGGACGCTCGTGGTCGTGCTGGGCCTGCTGGGCGCGGGCGCCCTCGCGGCGACGGCGGTGTTCGCCGGCGCGTCGGTGGCGTACCTGCTCGCCGGCTCGGGACGCCTGGACGCGTCGCTGTCGTACGAGCTCTTCGTGGCGCGGAGCCACCTCCGCCTCTCGCCGCGCACCCTCGCGGCGCTGTTCGCGATGGTCGTGACCGGGCTCGTCCCCGGCCTCCTCCTCGCGCTGGTCTGGTCGCTCGTGCGCGACGTGAAGGAGCGGCGCGCCTACCGCCGCGGGGAGCTGTGGAGCCGGCCGCGGATGCCGGCGACGCTCCTCATGACGCTCATCTCCATCGGCGGCGTCGCCATCGGGGTGTGGGCGCTCACGGTGGTGCTGTCGGTGATGAGCGGGTTCGAGGCCGATCTGAAGCACAAGATCCTCGGCCACACCGCCCACGGGATGGTGCTCACCTACGGCCAGGACGAGTTCGGCGACTGGAAGGCCGCGCGCGAGAAGGCGCTCCGGGTGAAGGACGTCGTCGGGGCGACGCCGTTCCTCTACAACGAGGTGATGCTCTCGACCGGCCAGAACCTGACCGGCGCGATCCTGAAGGGCGTGGACGTCGCGACGATCGGCACGGTCACGGACCTCCCCGGGAGCATCCAGGACGGGAGCCTCGATCTCCTCGTCCACCCGGACAGGATCCCGTCGCCGGCGACGCGCCCGCCGGACGAGCCGGGCGCGGAGCGCCCGCGGCCCGGGCGCGTCCTGCCCGGCATCGTCATCGGCCGCGAGCTGGCCCACTCGCTCCGGGTGTTCGTGGGCGACGAGGTGAACGTCGTCTCGCCGTTCGGCGACCTCGGGCCGGCGGGGCCTCAGCCGAAGGCTCGCCCGTTCCGCGTGGCGGGCATCTTCTACAGCGGCATGTACGAGTACGACGCGAAGTTCGCGTACCTCGACCTCGCCGAGGCGCAGCGGTTCTTCGGCGTCGGCGACACCGTCACCGGGCTCGAGATCAAGGTCCGGGACGTGGACGCGGCGAAGCCGGTGCTGGCGCGGATCGTCTACGCGCTGGGAGGCTGGCCGTTCCGGGCGAAGGACTGGGGCGAGCTGAACCGGAGCCTCTTCTCCGCGCTGCAGATGGAGAAGGTGGTGATGGCGGTGATCCTCGGGTTCATCGTGCTCGTCGCGAGCTTCATCATCATCGCGACGCTCATCATGCAGGTGCTCGAGAAGCGGCGGGAGATCGCGGTCCTCAAGTCGATGGGGGCCGGGGTGCCGAGCGTGATGAAGATCTTCGTCGCCGAGGGCCTGGTGATCGGCGCGGTCGGCACGCTCTTCGGCCTCATCCTCGGGCTCGGGACCTGCCTCCTCGTGGACAAGGTCGGGATCCCGCTCGACCCCGAGGTCTACTACATCTCGAACCTGCCGGTGGTCATCGACCCCGCCCAGTTCGCGCTCGTGGCGCTCGCCGCCCTCGTCCTCTCGTACCTCGCGACCCTCTACCCGGCCACGAAGGCCGCGCGCCTCCACCCCGTGGACGGCCTCCGGAGCGAGTAGCCCATGACGACCGCGCCGCCGCTCGTCCGCATCGAGGGGCTCGGGAAGACCTTCCTCATGGGCGACAAGCGCCTCGAGGTGCTCCGGGGGATCGACCTCGAGATCGCCCGCGGCGACCTCGTGGCGCTCACCGGCCCCTCCGGCGCCGGGAAGAGCACCTTCCTCCACCTCCTCGGCACCCTCGACGTCCCGACCCAGGGGCGCATCCTGTTCGACGGCGAGGACGTGTTCGACCGCGGCGAGGACGCGCTCGCGGAGTTCCGGAACGACACCATCGGCTTCGTCTTCCAGAGCCACCACCTCCTGCCCGAGTTCAGCGCCGTCGAGAACGCGATGATGCCGGCGCTCATCCGCCGGGTCTCCCGCGCGGACGCGCGCCGCCGCGCGACGGACATGCTCGCCCTGGTCGGCCTCGCGGATCGCATGGACCACAAGCCCGGAGAGCTGTCGGGCGGGGAGCAGCAGCGCGTCGCGCTCGCCCGCGCGCTCTGCCTCGAGCCGAAGCTCCTCCTCGCCGACGAGCCGACCGGCAACCTCGACCCGCAGACCGCCGAGGGAATCCACGCGCTGCTCGCCGATCTGAACGCGCGCATGGGCGTCACCGCCGTCGTCGTGACGCACAACGAGCGGCTCGCGGCGGCGCTGCCGCGCCGGCTCCGGCTCGTGCAGGGGCGCCTGGCGTGATCGGCGCCGGCGCGTCCCCGGCACGCGCGTCGGTGGGGCGAGGTGGGTCACGAGAGTGTTTGAGGTTTTCGGTCCCCCGGTCTAGATTCGCCGGCTCCGTGACCGGCTCCGTGACGCGTGCCCGCGCCTTCCTCGCCCTGAGCGTCCTCGCGGCGCTCGCCCTCGCCGTGGCGCCGCCGGCCCGCGCCGACGAGCCCCTCGTCCAGGAGGTCCGGATCGAGGGCAACCGCCGCGTCGAGGTCGACGCGATCCGCGCCGCCATCTCGCAGAAGAAGGGCGAGCCGCTCGACCCGAACAAGATCGACAAGGACATCCGGGCGATCATGAAGCTCGGGTTCTTCTCGGACGTCGTCGTCGAGGTCGAGAACGTCGAGACGGCTCCGGTGCTCGTCTACCGGGTCACGGAGCGCCCCACCGTCCGGGACGTGAAGATCGTCGGGAACGAGGAGCTGTCGAAGGACGACCTCAAGGAGGCCGTCGAGCTGAAGCCGTTCTCGATCCTGGATCTCACCCAGGTCCGCAAGGACGTGAAGAAGATCCAGGAGAAGTACGTCGAGAAAGGCTTCTATCTCGCCGAGGTGAAGTACCGGCTGAGCGAGCTCCCCGACAACCAGGTCGACGTCTTCTACGACGTGGCCGAGAAGGCGAAGGTGCAGGTGAAGGAGGTGCGCTTCATCGGGAACGCGCACATCCCCAAGGAAGAGATCACGCCCTTCATGCAGACGCAGGAGGGCGGCCTCCTCTCGTTCATCTCGGCGCAGGGCACGTACAAGGAGGACGCGTTCCAGCACGACCTCCAGGCGGTCCAGTTCGTCTACATGGATCGCGGGTACGTGAACGCGAAGGTCGGCAAGCCCTCCGTCGCGCTCTCCCCGGACCGGCGGTACCTCTTCATCACCATCCCGGTGGAGGAGGGCGAGAAGTACGACATCGGGAAGATCAAGTTCTCCGGCCAGCTCCTCGACCAGGAGCCGGTCCTCCGGAGCATCCTCCGCTCGAAGGAGGGCGAGCTCTTCCAGCGCTCGAAGATCGGCGCGGACCTCTTCGCGATCGGCGACGTCTACAAGGACCTCGGGTACGCGTACGCGAACGTCATCCCGGTCACGAACACCGATCCGAAGGCCCGGATCCTCGACGTCGACTTCGAGGTGGAGCCCGGGCCGAAGGTCACGTTCGAGCGCATCGACGTCGTCGGCAACGACAAGACGCGCGACAAGGTGATCCGCCGGGAGCTGCGCATCGCGGAGGGCGACCTGTACAGCGGCACCGGCATCAAGGTGTCGAAGCAGCGCGTCAACGCCCTCGGCTTCTTCGAGACGGTCGAGATCACGACGAAGAAGGGGAGCGCGGACGACAAGATCGTCGCCGTCGTCGAAGTGAAGGAGCGCGCCACCGGCACGTTCCAGATCGGGGCGGGCTTCTCGTCATACGAGAACTTCATCCTCACCGGCCAGATCAGCCAGAACAACTTCTTCGGCTGGGGCCAGACGCTCTCGCTGCAGGTGCAGTGGTCGTCGATCCGGCAGCTCGGGCAGATCCAGTTCGTGGAGCCGTACTTCCTCGACACGCGGTGGACCTTCGCGTTCGACCTGTACGCGACCGAGGGCCTGTACACGACCTTCACGCGGCGCGCGGTGGGCGGCTCGATGACCTGGGGCTACGAGCTCTCCGGCCTCGCGCCGTGGTGGAGCTTCGCGCGGCGCCTCGAGGACATGCGCCTCTTCGCGACGTACACGAACGAGCGCGTGAACGTGTCCTCCTCGAACTCGGCCTTCCTCCTCGCGAACCAGTTCAAGTCCGGGACCACGAGCTCGGTCCGCCTCTCGCTCCAGTGGGACCGGCGCGACAACCGCCTCTTCCCGTCGAACGGGTGGTTCACGTCCGCCAGCGCCGAGTTCGCGCCTCCGGCGCTCGCGCCCTCGTTCATCTTCGGCGACGAGGTGAACCTCTTCACCCGCTACGCGGTCGACGCCCGCTACTACCGGCCGATCTTCCTCGGCCTCATCTTCCGCTCGAAGCTCACGCTCGGCTGGATCAAGGAGTGGGACAAGGACCACCCGGTCCCCATCTCCGAGAAGTTCTACGTGGGCGGCATCAACTCCGTGCGCGGCTACCGGTTCCTCTCCCTCTCGCCGGTGCAGGAGGTGGGCTGCAACTCGAACAACCCCGCCAGCGGCGGCTGCGACATCGCCGTGGGCGGCGACAAGCAGGCGATCCTGAACCTCGAGCTCGAGTTCCCCATCTTCGACAAGGTGGGCGTGCGGGGCGTCCTCTTCGCGGACGCCGGGAACTCCTTCCCGCAGGGAAAGTTCTCGGATCCCGCCGTGCCGCTCTCGCTCTACAAGTCGGTGGGGTTCGGGGTGCGCTGGCTCAGCCCCATCGGCCCGCTCCGCTTCGAGTGGGGCGTCCCGCTCGATCGGCGGCGCGACAAGCAGACGAACGCCTACATCGACCAGCCGCTCGACTTCCAGTTCACGATCGGCAACTTCTTCTGATTCTGATCGCAGCAGACCCGGAGCACGCCATGCGCAAGATCCTCCGACTCGCCGTCCTCGCGCTCGCCCTCGCCGCACCCGCCGCCCGGGCCGACACGAAGATCGGCTTCGTCGACCTCCAGCGGGCGATCCGCGAGGTGGACGAGGGCAAGGCCGCCGTCGCCGTCCTGAAGCGGGACTTCGACGAGAAGCAGCGGCAGCTCGACGCCAGGCGGACCGACTTCGAGAAGTCGAAGGCCGACTTCGAGAAGCAGGCCTCGCTGATGAACGACCAGGCGCGCAAGGACCGGGCCGCCGAGCTCGACAAGAAGGCGGCCGACCTGCAGCAGCTGTTCGTCCAGCTCCAGAAGGACCTGTCCGGCCGCGAGCAGGAGGTGATGCGCGGGATCATCGACAAGATGACGTCGGTGGTCCGCGAGATCGCCGAGGCGGATGGCTTCACGATGGTCCTCGAGCGCGGCGACGCCGGCATCGTGTACGCCCAGCCGGCGCTCGACCTCACGAACGAGCTCGTCCGCAAGTACAACGCGCGCCACCCCGGCGGCGCCGCGCCGGCGCCCGCCGCCGCCGCCAAGAAGTCCGACGCGAAGCCCGCCCCAACCGCCGGGAAGAAGTGACGCCGTGACGTTCACGCTCGCGGAGCTGGCCTCCCGCGTCGGCGGCGAGGTGCACGGAGACGGCGGCCTCCGGATCGAGGGCGTGGCGCCCCTCGAGGACGCGACGGGCGCGCAGCTCTCGTTCTTCTCGAACAGGAAGTACCGCCGCGCGTTCGAGGCGACCCGCGCCGGCGCCGTGGTGGTCGGGACGGCGGAGGCCGTCCCGCCGGGCAAGACCGTGCTCCGGTCCGCGAACCCGTACCTCGCCTTCGCGAAGATCTCGACGCTCTTCCACCCGCCCATCGAGCCCGTCCCCGAGGTCGCGCCGGAGGCGGTGGTCCACCCGGGCGCGAAGATCCACCCGAGCGCGCAGGTGATGCCGCTCGCCACGGTGGCCGCCGGCGCCGAGATCGGTGCGCGGACGATCCTCTTCCCCGGCGTCCACGTGGGCGAGCACGCGCGGATCGGCGAGGACTGCCTCGTCTACCCGAACGTCGTCATCCGCGAGCGGTGCGTCGTCGGGAACCGCGTCATCCTGCAGCCGGGCTGCGTCATCGGCTCGGACGGCTTCGGCTTCGCCCTCGACATGGAGGGGGAGGGGCAGGGGCCGCGCCACTACAAGTTCCCGCAGGTGGGGATCGTCGTCGTCGAGGACGACGTCGAGCTCGGCGCGAACACCTGCGTCGACCGCGCGACGCTGGGCGTGACGCGGATCGGCCGCGGCGCCAAGATCGACAACCTCGTGCAGATCGCCCACAACGTGCAGATCGGGCCGCTCTCGATCCTCGCCTCGCAGGTCGGCATCTCCGGCTCGACCAAGCTCGGCATGGGGGTGGTCGCGTGGGGGCAGGTCGGCGTGGTCGGCCACCTAACCATCGGCGACCGGGCGGAGCTGAAGGCGCAGGCCGGCGTCGCCCAGGACGTCGAGGCCGGCGCGCGCGTCGCGGGCACGCCCGCGAAGCCCGACGTGCAGTGGGCGCGCAACGCCGCCGTGTACGATCGCCTCACCGAGATGCGCCGCGAGCTCCGCGAGCTCAAGAAGGAAGTCGAGCGGCTCCGCGCCGAGAAGAAGGACGGGACATGAGCACCGAGACGCCCCCGAAGCCGGTCCTCGACGTCGAGGGCATCCAGAAGCTGCTGCCGCACCGCCCGCCGTTCCTCCTCGTCGATCGCGTCGTCTCGTTCGAGAAGGACGCCCGCCTCGTGGCGCTGAAGGGCGTCACGATGAACGAGCCCTTCTTCCAGGGCCACTTCCCCGGCGCGCCGGTGATGCCCGGCGTCCTCATCCTCGAGGCGCTCGCGCAGGCGGCGGCGCTCCTCGCGTGCCTCTCGCTCACGCCCGAGGAGACGAACCAGAAGATCACCTACCTCATGGGCATCGACGGCGCGCGGTTCCGGAAGCCCGTCGTCCCGGGCGACCGGCTCGAGCTCGAGGTCGTGGTGACGAAGCACAAGGCCGCGGTCTGGAAGCAGCAGGGCACCGCGCGGGTCGACGGCCAGGTCGTCGCCGAGGCGGAGTTCATGGCGATGCTCGCGGACCGCGAGTCCTAGGAACCGGAGGGCACCGATCGTGGCGATCCACCCCACCGCCGTCGTCGAGCCGGGCGCGCTGGTCGATCCGACCTGCGAGATCGGCGCGTTCGCGTTCGTCGGCGCCCACGTGAAGATGGGCCCCGGGAACGTCGTCTCGCCGCACGCGGTCGTGACCGGCCGCACCACCGTCGGCGCGAGCAACCGCTTCTTCTCGCACTGCGTGATCGGCGGCGTCCCGCAGGACCTCAAGTACCGGGGCGAGCCGACCACCCTCGAGATCGGCGACCGGAACACGTTCCGCGAGTTCGCGACGGTGAACCTCGGCACCGTGGGCGGCGGCGGCGTCACCCGGATCGGCTCCGGCTGCCTCCTCATGGCGAACAGCCACATCGGCCACGACAGCAACGTGGGCGACGGCGCGATCATCGCGAACTCGGTCGCGATCGCCGGGCACGTGCTGATCGAGGATCACGTCCACTTCGGCGGCCTCTCCGCCTCGCACCAGTTCTGCCGGATCGGGCGCCTCGCCTTCGTCGGCGGGATGACCGGCGTCGCGATGGACATCGCGCCCTACTGCACCGTCGCGGGGAGCCGCGCCGAGCTCGCGGGCCTGAACACCATCGGCATGCAGCGCGCCGGGATGAACGAGGAGCAGATCGGCCGGGTGAAGCAGGCCTACAAGATCGTGTTCCGCTCGAACCTCGGCCTCGCCGAGGCGATCGCGCAGCTCGAGGCGGAGCTCGCCGGCCACCCCGAGACCGATCACTTCATCGCCTTCCTGAAGGGCTCCCAGCGCGGCATCACGCGGTAGGGCATGTCGACGATCGGCCTCATCGCCGGCGGCGGCCGGTTCCCGCTCCTCTTCGCCGAGAGCGCCCGCCGCGCCGGGCACCGCGTCGTGGCGGTCGCGCACCGGAACGAGACGGATCCGGCCCTCGCCGAGGCGGTGGACGCGATCACCTGGGTGAAGCTCGGGCAGATCGGGCACCTCCTCGAGGGGCTCAAGGCCGGCGGCGCCACGCAGAGCGTCATGCTCGGCGCCATCACCAAGCGGCGCTTCTTCGCCGACGCGATGCTCGACGCGACCGGCATCCGCGTGCTCGCGCGCGTGGCCATCCGCTCCGACGACAACCTGCTCCGCGCCATGGCCCGCTTCCTCGAGGAGGAGGGCGTCCCGATCACCGATCCGACGCCGTACCTGCAGGATCGCCTCGCGACCGCCGGCGTCATGGGCCGGCACCAGCCGACGGCGGAGGAGCTCGAGGACGCGCGCTACGGGCTCGAGCTCGCCCGCGGCATCGGGCGGCTCGACCTCGGGCAGACCGTCGTCGTGAAGGACCGGGTCGCGCTCGCGGTCGAGGCGCTCGAGGGCACCGACGCGTGCATTCGCCGCGGCGGCGAGCTCGCGCGCTCCGGCGGGTTCGTGGTCGCGAAGGCGGTGAAGCCCGGCCAGGACCGGCGCTTCGACCTGCCGGCGGTCGGCCCGGACACGGTCGACACGATCCGCGAGGCGAAGGGGCGGGTGCTCGCCGTCGAGGCGGGCGCGACGCTCGTGATGGATCTCCCGGTCATGGTCGAGAAGGCCGACCGGGCGAAGATCGTCCTCCTCGGTCTCTCGTGATGGCGTGGGCGCGCGACGAGGCGGGCGGGGTGGTGCTCGAGGTGCTCGTCCAGCCGCGCGCGTCGCGCACCAAGGTCGTCGGCGAGCACGACGGCCGCCTCAAGATCCAGCTCGCGGCGCCGCCGGTGGACGGCGAGGCCAACGCCGCGCTCGTGGAGTTCCTGGCGGACGCGCTCGGGGTCCGGAAGGCAGACGTCGTGATCGCCCGCGGGGACACGGGGCGGAGGAAGACCGTCCGGGTCGCCGGCGTGAGCGCGGCGGCTGCGTCGGCTGCGCTGGGCGGGTGAGGGCGCGCGATCCGTGGGCTCCCCTTGTCCGGATCGTCGCCTCGTGAAAGGCTATCGAGACATGTCGCGTCAGCAAGAGTTCGTGCCGAAGTGGATCGCGTGGGAGATCACGCGCCGCTGCAACCTCCGCTGCGTCCACTGCCGCTCGTCGTCCGAGCTGTCGTCCGCCGCGGGCGGCTTCGACACCGCCGCGGCGCTGAAGTTCCTCGACGAGCTCGCCGCCTACGCCAAGCCCGTCCTCGTGCTCTCCGGCGGCGAGCCGCTCCTTCGCCCCGACCTGTGGCAGATCGCGAAGCACGGCACCGGCCTCGGCCTCCGCATGTGCATCGCGACGAACGGCCTCCTCGTCGACGACGCCGCCTGCGAGCGCATGAAGGAGTCCGGCATCCGCATGGTGTCGCTGTCGCTGGACGGCGCCACCGCCAGGACCCACGACGACTTCAGGCAGGCGCCGGGCGCGTTCGACGCCACGATCCGGGCCTCGCAGCGGCTGCGGGCGCACGGCATCCCGTTCCTCGTGAACTCGTCGTTCACCAAGCGCAACCAGGACGAGGTCCCGAGGGTCTACGCGCTCGCGAAGGAGCTCGGGGCCAGGGCCTGGTACATGTTCATGATCGTGCCCACGGGCCGCGGGGCCGACATCATGAACGAGCTCGTGTCGACCGAGGACTACAACAAGCTCCTCGACTGGCACTACGAGACCGAGAAGGAAGAGCCGGAGCTGCTGATGCGGCCCACGTGCGCGCCGCACTACTACCGGGTCGTCCTGCAGAAGAACAAGGCCAGGCCGAAGGACGAGCGGCTCGAGCGACGCTCGCTCTCGTTCTCGACCGGCGGCGGCAAGGGCTGCATCGCCGCCCAGACCATCTGCCTCGTGAACTGCTTCGGCGACGTGCAGGCGTGCTCGTACATGGCGGCGAGCGCCGGCAACGTCCGCGAGAAGCCCTTCAAGGAGATCTGGGAGACGTCGCCGCTGTTCCAGCAGCTGCGCGACTTCGAGAGCTACAAGGGGCGCTGCGGCTCCTGCGAGTACCTCAACGTCTGCGGCGGCTGTCGGGCCCGCGCCGAGGCGGTGCACGGCGACCGGCTCGCAGAGGAGCCGTTCTGCGACTACGTGCCGCTTCGGTACGGCGAGAAGGGCGCGGAGAGCTGACCGCGCAGATCGCGCGGAGTGCACGGAGGGGGAGCGCGCGCCCGGGGGCCGCGGCGATCGAGGTCGCGCCCCGCCGTCAGAAGCTCAGGACCAGGGCGAGGTCCACGTTCGGCCGGGTGACCGACGCGTCGGCGACGAGCCCGAGCCGGGCGTTGTCGTGGAGCGCGAGGCCCAGCGAGTGCGTGAACACGTTGCTCTCGAGCTTGAGGCCGATGCCGACGCCCGTGAACGGCGCCTCCGTCTCGGTGAGGTTCGCCTCGATCCCGATGCCGTAATGGAAGGTGTTGGGCCAGAAGGACGGCCTGTGCAGGAACGGCGAGCTGGGCGGATCGATCTTCTGGCCGTCGACCGTCACGCCCTGCAGCCGATACCAGCTGTACCCGTAGCCTGCCTTGAGGAACGGCTGGATCCGCCCGGTGAGGAGGTTGAAGCGGACGCTCCCCGCGTACTCGTACATCTGCAGCGATCCGCTGAGGGTCGCCGCGCCGCTCGCGCTGGTCGGGAGGACCGCGACGTCGATCGTGTTGCGGGAGTAGCGGAAGGTGTTCTGCGAGACGAGGCGAGGGGTGAGATAGAACTGCACCTGGAACGACGGGTAGGGCGCGGTGTCGGCCGTGGTGGAGGTGGTCACCGGGCCGCTGATCCCAGCGGCCGCCAGGTGCCGGTCGATGTCCGGTAGCTGCGCGGAGTTGACGAACGCCGCGCCGACGGAGCTCGGCAGCGCGTTCACGAAGACGCCGACGGAGATCCCCACGATGCGACGCTGGACGGGGGCGGCCGGGAGGAAGACCGGCGACGGCGCCGGCCCAATCAGCGCGCGCAGCGGCCGCCACACCAGCCGGTAGAGGAGGTCGAAGGGAGGCAGGACCGTGAAGACGACCACGGGCGCGTTGAGGAACCCGAAGTCGTTCTGGAACGCGTCGACCGGGGAGAGCGGGAAGAGCGAGGAGTAACGGTTGGGATCGTAGCGCTCGAAGCCGCCCGCGGCGCCGGTGCGGTTCCAGCCACCGTTGTACGCGGGTCCCGGCGGCGACAGGTTCCCGGTCTCGGCGTGACCCACGACGCCCGCCAGCGGCGACGGGACGGCGGGATAGCCCCAGCGGATGGGCAGGAAGAGCCAGCTCCATTCGCGGCGGACGTCGGGGTCGGATCTCGCGAGGTCGCGGACGCGCTCCCAGTCCGGGATGATCTCCAGGCTCGCCGGATCGTCGAACCGCTCGACGTTCGCAGGCCACGGCAGGGCGCCCTTTCCCGTGTGGCGCCAGAGGTCGAACGTGGAGGGGATGTCCTCCGTCGCGCCGCCGGGGCCGACCTCCGTGTACGTTCCGTGGAACGGGTACGTGGCGTGGGAGTCCCGGTTCCGGGCTCCGGGGCCGGCCAGGAGCAGCTCGGGCCCCTTGCTGTCCGCGCCGATGAACGCGATGGGGTGCGTGTTCACCACCCGCTCCTCGCGGTCCGCATAGGCGCGGGCGCGAACGTCGCGGAGGAGCTCGCGCTCCCCGAGCCGATCGGGCGGATGGCTGGCGATCTGCGCCTCCCACGCCGCCCGCGGCGAATAGACGTTCGGCGCCGTGAAGTCGAGGACGAAGACCTTCCCGTGGAGGAAGTTCTCGATCCGCGCGATCACCAGCGGATCGTCGCCGTCGAGCCCGTGCGGATCGCGGGAGAGGATGGCGCCGAGGTCCGCCGCGGAGAGCGGTTGTCCCACGCGCGAGCGGGGGCTCACCACCACGTTGACGTGCTCCCAGTCCCCCTCGTGCTTGTTGGCGCCGTCGTTGAATGGATAGAAGAGCCAGTACTGGAGGACGAGCTCGAGGCCGCCCCGCGCGGCCGCGACGACGAAGGGGTGCACGTAGGCCTTCTTGAACCCCTGGTACTCGCGCCGCAGCTGGCCACCGAAGTCGGCCTCGTACTCCGCCTTCCAGCTCTCGGGATCGTCGCCCGGGAAGTCGAGGTACAGCACCGTGAAGGGCGAGCGTCGCGCTCCGTCGGCGAGGGTGCGCGCGCGCTCGTCCCGGGGCGCGTCCGGATCGAGCTCTTGCAGCAGCCTCACGAGGGCGCAGTCGTCGAGGAGCGGGGCCGCGTCGGGATCGGACCTCGGGCACGGTCGGGCCCGGAGCGCGTCGAGATCGATCTGCTCCCGCCGGACGAGCTGCTCGGGGGACGTCGACAGCTCCCAGCGGTCGACGTGGAGCGGGAAGCTCCTCGTCCGCGTGGCGAACCGCTTCCAGTCCATGGGGATCGAGGTGGTGTTGCGGACGAGGTACGGCGAGAACCGGACCGCGAGGGCGAGGAGCAGCTTCCCCCGCGCATCGTCGATGCCGTCCTTCGGCGTCTCGTCGACGTAGGCGGGGGACGCGCGGTCGCCGTAGAGCTGCACGAGCTCGGACTCGGCCGTCGCCCGCACCACGCGGAGGGACTCGAGCGGCACGTACGCCAGGTAACCCGCGGGGGGAATGCGATGGCCCCCCGGCGCGAGGGGCTCGTCCGCACCGGCGCGCTGCACGGGGACGACCGCCAGCGCCAGCAGCGCGGCGCAGGCGCTCGCCGCGCGCGCACGCAGGGCGCGAGGGGGACGCGACTCCGGAGCACCCACGCTTCGCCTCCGGCCCGGGGATCTGGCCTCCGCCGCCCGGGCCGTCGATGGCGAGATGGGTCGAGCTGCGCCAGTCTACCCACAACCGCCAGCAGCCCGGTCGCCCACTGGAGCGGAGACAGCCGGGATGGGCCTTCGCGCCGGAGCGCAGGGACCGGGCGTTTCGTACGGAACGGCCCGCAGTACGTCAGCCGGCCTGTCACGGATCGTGACAGCCGCCGAGCGGCATCGCCACCGCCGCCGCCGTCGATGCTGTCGCGGCTGGCACGAGCGGACGTGCGCCGGCCCCGCGCGCACGGACCCGTTCGGTCATCGACACCGCCAAAGTCCCGCGTCCCGAGCACCGCCGCGAAGGACCGGCCCGGCCCACGGAGCGGGCCGCCCACTCAGGCGGGGACGGCCGCCCATCTTGGAGTCCCGGGCGCGTCATGCCGTTTCGCCTCGGGGGGAGAGGGAGATCCCATCCGGTGGCCGAGAAGGCTCGAAAGCGGACCGCCCGCCGACGGGCGGCCCGCCCGCCCGGTCGCGACCCCCTGTCCTCCCTAATGGAGTGTTTACGTCCGCGAGCTGTTCTAAGATGCGGACCCCCTATGACCCACCGGTTCATCGCCGCCTGCCGCCGCGAGCCCGTCGACCGCATCCCCGTCTGGATGATGCGCCAGGCCGGTCGCTACCAGCCCTCGTACCGCGCCGTCCGCGCGAACGTCAGCTTCCTCGAGCTCTGCCGCTCGCCGGAGCTGATCGCGCAGGTGACGCTCGCGCCCATCGACGAGTTCGGGTTCGACGCCGCGATCCTCTTCTCCGACATCCTCGTCCACCTGCCGGCGATGGGGCTCGACCTGTCGTTCGAGAAGGGCGAGAAGGGGAAGGGCGACGGCGGGCCGAAGATCGCGAACCCGGTGCGGACCCGCGCCGACGTCGACGCGCTGAAGATCCCGGATCCGCAGAAGGACCTGCCCTACGTCCTCGATGGCGTCCGGGCGATCCGGAAGGGCCTCGCCGGCCGCGTGCCGCTCATCGGCTTCGTCGGCGGGCCGTTCACGGTCGCGAGCTACGTCGTCGAGGGCGGGAGCCAGGGCTTCACGCGGCTCAAGACGATGCTCTGGGCCGACCCGAAGGCCGCCCACGCGCTCTTCGAGAAGCTCACGCAGGCCGCCATCGTCCAGATCCAGGCGCAGATCGCCGCCGGCGCGGAGGCCGCGCAGATCTTCGAGAGCTGGCTCGGCGAGCTGGCGCGCGAGGACCTCGAGGAGTTCGCGTTCCCGCACCTCGCGCGGATCGCCGAGGCGGTGAAGAAGACCGGCGTCCCGTCGATCTTCTTCTCGACCGGCACGACGAGCCACCTCGAGCGGATCGCGAAGCTCGGGTACGACGTGATCTCCGTCGACTGGCGGATCCCGATCGAGGACGCGCGCGCGCGGGTGCCCGGCGTCGCGATCCAGGGCAACTACGACTCGACGCTCCTGCTCGGCCCGAAGGACAACGCGGTCGCTCGCGCCCAGGCGATGCTCCGGGCGGCAGGCCCGAGGCCCGGTTACATCTTCAACCTGGGCCACGGGATCCAGGTCGGCACGCCGACGGAGACCGTGAAGGCCGTCGTGGACGCGGTGCACGCGTTCACCTGGAAGTGAGGCGAGGCGCGTGATCCAGATCCCCTCCTGGGAGCTCATCAAGAAGTACGACCGGCCCGGGCCCCGCTACACGAGCTACCCGACCGCGCCGGAGTGGACCGACGCCTTCAAGGCGCCGCAGTACGAGGCCCACCTCGCCCGCGCCGACCAGGAGAAGGGGCCGCTCTCGATCTACGTGCACCTCCCGTTCTGCCGGGAGATGTGCCGGTTCTGCGGCTGCAACGTCATCGCGACGCACGACCGGAGCCGCGCCGACGGCTACCTCGACGTCCTCGAGAAGGAGGTCGCCCTCGTCGCCGAGCGCCTGAAGGACCGGCGCACGGCGAGCCAGCTCCACTGGGGCGGCGGCACGCCGACCTTCCTCGACGAGAAGCAGCTCGTCCGCTGCCACGACATCCTCGCGCGCCACTTCACGTTCACGAAGGACGCGGAGAAGGCCATCGAGATCGACCCCGCCATCACGCGGAAGTCGCAGATCGAGGTCCTCGCGAAGCTCGGCTTCAACCGGATCTCGATGGGGGTCCAGGACTTCGACGCGAAGGTGCAGGAGGTGGTGGGCCGGATCCAGGGCGAGAAGGAGACCGCCGACCTCGTCCAGGCCGCCCGCGACAACGGCTTCAAGGGCGTGAACCTCGACCTCATCTACGGCCTGCCCTACCAGACGCCCGACACCTGGAAGAGCACCCTCGAGCGGATCCTCGCGATCCACCCGGACCGCATGGCGGTGTTCGGGTTCGCGTACGTGCCCTGGTCGAAGCCGCACCAGCGGCTCCTGCCGCAGGAGGCGCTGCCCAAGACCGAGCAGCGGGTCGAGCTGTTCCTCGGCGCCGTCGAGGCGTTCACGAAGGCGGGGTACCGCCTCATCGGCCTCGACCACTTCGCGCTCGAGTCGGACGAGCTCGCGGTCGCGCAGACCGGCGGCTACCTGTACCGCAACTTCCAGGGGTACACGGTCCGTCCGGCCGACGACACCGTCGCGTTCGGGATGACGTCGATCTCGGACATCGGCGGCGCGTACGCCCAGAACGCCCACAAGCTCAAGGACTGGGAGGCGCACGTCCTCGCCGGGAAGGTGCCGGTGGAGCGCGGCGCGTCGATGTCGCAGGACGACGTGATGCGCCGGTTCGCCATCAACCGCGTGATGTGCCTGCTCCGCCTCGACCTCCGCGAGATCGGGCAGAAGTTCGGTTCCGAGGCGCGCGCCGCGCTCGAGTCGGACCTGAAGAGCGGCGTGCAGGAGCTGCAGGACGACGGGCTCGTCACGTTCGACGGCGACGTGCTGAAGGTGACGCCGCTCGGTCAGCTCCTCGTCCGCAACGTCGCGATGCTGTTCGACGCGTACCTCAAGAAGGCGGACGGCAAGAAGCAGTTCTCGCGGACCGTCTAGCGCGCCTGCACGCGGGGGACGCATGGCCCACACCGCCGTCTTTCTGATGAACCTCGGCGGTCCGAGGAACCTCGACGAGGTGGAGCCGTACCTCTACGAGCTGTTCTCTGATCCGCTCGTCATCTCCGCGCCTTTCGGGCCGCTGCGGCCGCTCCTCGCGAAGCTGATCTCGAAGACGCGGGCGCCGTCGTCCGCGGAGAAGTACGCCCTCATCGGCGGGAAGTCGCCGCTCGTGGAGGGGACGGAGGCCCAGGCGCGGGCCCTCGCCGGGGCGCTCGGCCCCGGCTACTCCTGCCACCTCGCCATGCGCTGCGGGCACCCGAACACCGAGGAGGGCGTCCGCGATGCCCTCGCCGCCGGGGCGACGCGGGCCGTCGCGCTCCCGCTCTACCCCCAGTACGCGAACGCGACCACGTGGTCCTCGCTCGTCGAGCTGCGCCGGCTCTGGCCGAAGGACCGGCCGCTCGCGGAGATCTGCACGTGGCACGATCACGCGGGCTACCTCGACGCGTCCGCGGCGGCGGTGCGGGAGACCGTCGCGCAGGTCCCGGCGGAGCTGCGCGATCGCGTGCTCGTGGTGTTCAGCGCCCACGGCCTGCCCATGAGCCAGGTGCGGAAGGGCGACCCGTACCCGCAGTACATCGAGCTCTCGTCCCGCGAGACGGCGCGGCGCGCCGGCGTCGCGCGCTGGCAGGTCACGTACCAGAGCCGCGTCGGCCCGACGAAGTGGCTCGGCCCGGACACCGTCGAGTGGCTCGCGGCGAACGCGAGGGATCGGGTGATCGTCACGGTCCCGATCGCCTTCGTGTCCGAGCACCTCGAGACGCTCTACGACATGGACATCCTCGCGAAGGAGTCCGCCGAGAAGGGCGGCGCGCGCCTCTACCGGCGCGTGCCCGCGCTCGGGACGCGGCCCGACTTCATCGCCGCGCTCGCGGACGTCGTGCGCAAGGGCGAGGCGGGGCAGGCGGCGATGGCCGGCGCGACGCGCGCTGCCGCCGAGCTCCGCCCCTGAGGCCGGAGGCCTGCCTCACCCGACCCGGTTCAGCCGGTGCAGCACCTGCTTCAGGAGCTCGCTCCCGGGGTGGGCCTTGAGCGCGGCCAGCACCAGCCGGCGCGCCTCGGCCGCGTCGCCACCCTGCTCCTCGGCGAGGGCCAGCACCGCGGTGGCCCGCGGGTGATCCGGCGCGAGGGAGAGCGCGCGGCGCGCCTGCCGCCGCGCCTCGGCGATCCGCTCCGACCGCGGGAGCACCGGGTCGAACAGCTCCGCGAAGCCGAGCATCGCCGCGTATTCGGGCTCCTTGGCGTTCCGCTCCACCGCCTGCCGGAGCGCCTGGACCGCCTCGGCGTTCCGCCGGGCCGCGAGCGCGCGCTCGCCGCGCTTCAGGGCGATCTCGGCGTCGACGTCGATCCCCGGCCGGCGCACGCCGGTGAGCTCGAACCGGAGCAGCAGGAACGACAGGTACGCGCGCCGCCTCTCGTCGTTCGAGAGGACGCGGTACGCGGCGGTGACCTTGTCCTGCACCGCCGCGAGCAGGTCCTCGAGGTCGCCGACGTCGTACTCCGCGAAGCCGTCCGGGTGGAACCGGCTCGCGACGGCCTGGTACGCGCGCTCCGCCTCGGCCGCGTCCACCGCGACGTCCACCCCGAGCGCGTGGAAGTAGGTCCCGGGCAGGATCTGCAGCGCCGCCTGGCGGACTGCCTCCGCGCGGTCGGCGGGGAGGGGCTTCCGCCGCCGCGGCGGCGCCCGGCCGTAGCCGTCGTCCGCCTCCGGAGCCTCGTGGAAGGCGACGGCGCCGACCATCGACAGGAACCAGAGCAGCGAGAGCGCGTCCTTCATCTCGCCCCGGCGCGCCTCGAGCCATTCCCGCGTCCGGGTCCGCCCGTCGAGCCCGAGCGCGAGGCGGAGGTCGGCGCTGCCGAGCCCGGCCGCGGGGAGGACCTGCTGGAAGTCGCCGCTCCGGACCGGGTAGGCGTCCGTGACGGCCCGGAGCGCGTCCGCGAAGTGCTTCGCGGCGATGCCGGCCCGGGCGCCCTCCAGGATGGGCTGGAGCGGCAGCAGCTCGACGGGCTGCACCTCCGGCGCGAACTCCGCGCCCGCGTGGAAGCGCCAGCGGCCCTCCTTCTGGGCCACGACGCGGACCACCGCCGCCTTGAGGTGCGCGCGCACCGTGGCCTGGAGCGGCTCGCCGGGCTCGAGCACGCCGGCGGCGATGAGCGCGGCGCCCGCGGAGAGGCCGCCGGCCATCGCCTCGAGGGCCGCCTGCCGGGCGGCCTCGTCCAGGCGCCCGCCGTCGAAGAGCCACTGCACGAGCGACTCGGCGGGATCGTCCGACTCGCAGGCCACCGGCACGCCGCGGAGGAAGAAGACGCGCCGCTCCGCGCCGCCGTCCTCGAGGGCGAGGACGCCCTCGGAGAGCGAGCGCCAGATCTGGTGCAGGAGTCGCGCGACGACGCCCGGCTTCACCTCGCCGCGGGCCGACGGCTCGCGGGCGAGCAGCGCCGCGACCCCGCGGGACCGCGGGCGGGCGGCCCCGGAGGCCCGGGAGAGGAGGCCCTGGAGCTTCTCGACCAGCTCGCGCCGGGTCGGGTCGGCGACGTACGCGTTCGCCTTGAGCGGGAGCATCGCCTGGAGACCGCGCGCCCTCCCGAGGTGCTCCTGGTCGGCCGCGACGAGCACGACGCGCGGGTCCGTCGCGCGGAGCCGCTCCGCGAGCGCCGTGCCACCGTCCGCGATGGACGCGCCGACCACCACCGCGTCCGGCCGGCGGGCGGCGTACAGCTCGTACGCGCGCTGCGGGTCGTCGGCGACGAGGACCTCGAAGCCGGCGTCGGAGAGGCTCCGGGCGACGAACTCGCGCGTGGGCGGGTGACCCTCGGCGAGCAGGATGCGTGGCACGGCGCGATTCTACGTTCGTTCTCCGGCGAAGACGACAACACGGCGAGCGGCGCCGGCGGTGCGGGTGTAGACTCCGGCCTCTCGCGCGAGGCCCCGATGAAGGATCTGCTACATCCCCGCCATCGCTCCGCGCTCGCCCGGTTCGTCGGCGAAGGGGCGCCGGAGAAGGTGCTCCTCGCCTTCGACTACGATGGTGTCCTCGCGCCCCTCGTGAAGGATCCCGCGGGCGCCACGATGCGCGAGGCGACCCGCGCGCTCCTCGCGCGCGTCGCGGAGCGGTACCCCGTCGCGGTCGTCTCCGGGCGCGCATGGCGGGACACGAACCGGTTCGTGGGCGGGCTCGTCCCGCACGTCGTCGGGAACCACGGGTTCGAGCTCGGCCACCCGGTGCCCGTGCCGCCGGCCGTGCTCCGGAAGGTGCGCGGCTGGCGGCGGCAGCTCGAGTCCACCCTCGCGGGGGTCCCCGGTGTTCACTTCGAGGACAAGCGTTCCACCCTCGCCGTCCATTACGGATTATCTCGCGCCTGGAAATCGTCCGGGCGCGCCGTCTACGAGGCCGCCAACCAGCTCCAGGGCACGCGGCTCATCCCGGGCAAGAAGGTGCTGAACGTCCTCCCGCACGACTTCCCGTCCAAGGGCGACGCGGTCCGCGCGCTCGTGGCGCGCCTCGGGCTCGAGTCGGCGCTCTACGCGGGCGACGACGTGACGGACGAGGACGTGTTCGCGGTCGGACCGCCGCTCGTGTTCGGGGTGCACGTCGGGAAGGGTCCGACCCTCGCCGAGTGGCGGCTGCGCCGGCAGGAGGACGTGGACGAGCTGCTCCGGGTCCTCGCCGAGGCGCGGGAGCCGCAGCGCGTGGCCGCGCACGCGGGGGGGCGACGGCGGTGAGCCGCGCCGCGAAGCCGCCCGCGGGCACCACGGGCGACCTCTTCGAGCGCGCCCAGGCCGAGCGCGCGCAGGCCGAGCGCGCGCGGCCGGCCTCCGTCCGCCCGGCGGCGGCGACGGCCACCGCCGAGCCGCCCCCGGGGCGGAGCATGGCGCGGCCGCTCTCGGTCGGCGAGCTGACCCGCGCGCTCCGGAACGCCGTCGAGCCGAAGTTCCGCGACGTCTGGGTCGCGGGCGAGGTCGCGAACCTGCGCCGGCAGTCGAGCGGTCACGTGTACTTCTCCCTCAAGGACGACGACGCCGTCATCGGGGCGGTGCTCTGGGCGTCGCAGGCGCGGCGCCTCGTCTTCGAGCTCGAGGAGGGACAGCAGGTCCTCGCCCGCGGGTTCGTCGAGATCTACCCGCCGCACGGCAAGTACCAGCTGGTCGTGCAGGAGGTCGAGCCGCGCGGCGCCGGCGCCGCTGCGGTGCTCCTGCAGCAGGTCAAGGAGCGACTCCAGGCGGACGGCCTCCTCGATCCCGCGCGGAAGCGGCCGCTGCCGTTCCTGCCCCGCCGCGTCGGCGTCGCGACGAGCCCCACCGGCGCCGCGCTCCGCGACTTCCTCCGTGTCCTCCACGGCCGGTTCCCGGGGCTGCCGGTGCTCGTGGCTCCCTGCCGCGTCCAGGGCGAGGGGGCGGCGATGACGGTCGTGTCGGCGGTCCGTGGCCTCTGCCGGGCCGGCGTCGACGTGATCGTGGTGACGCGCGGCGGAGGCTCGCAGGAGGAGCTCTGGGCGTTCAACGACGAGCGGCTCGCGCGCGAAATCGCGGGGTGCCCCGTGCCGGTCGTCTCGGCGGTGGGCCACGAGACCGACGTGTCCGTCGCCGATCTCGTCGCCGACGTCCGCGCCGCCACGCCGACCCACGCCGCCCAGCTCGTGGCGCCGGTCCGGGACGAGCTCGTCGCCCGAGGCGCGCAGCTCCGTGCGCGCCTAGACCGCGCTCTCGCCGCGGCCGTCGACGCGCGCCGCCGCACGCTCCGCGCGCTCCGGGCCGAGCTCGCGGACCCGGCCCACCTCCTCTCCCGCGAGCGGCACCGCCTCGACGACCTCCTCCACCGCGGCGAGGCCGCCGTGCGCGGCCCGCGCCGCCGCGAGCGCGCGGCGCTGGACGCCCTCCGCGCCCGTCTCGCCCGGCGCGAGCCCCGTGCCCAGCTCCGGACGCTGCGCGCCCGGATGGAGGCCGCGGTGGTCCGCCTCGGCCGGTGGCAGGCGGCGTATTTCCGGCGCGAGGGGCTGCGGGTCGAGCGGCTGGCGGCGCGCCTCGAGCCCGCCAACGTCGCCAAGCTCCTCGCGCGCGGGTTCGCCCTGGTGCTCCGCGAGGGGCACCTGGTGACGTCGAGCGCGGCGGTCCAGCAAGGCGACGCGCTCCGGATCGCGCTCGGCGAGGGGTGGGTCGACGCACGCGCCGAGGGGGTGCGGACGGGCGACGACCCGCTGCCCGGACGGTCGGGTGGGCCCGCGAGGGACGCCGGCTCGACCGGCTCGGGCGGGGCGCCCGTTGACCCCCATTCGCGGCGCCGTTAATGACATGAGTTCGGAGGTCGCGTGGCGAGCGAGCGAGAGACCGAGATCCGGGCCCAGGCGGCGCGAGAGGAGGCGTACGACGCGCTCGTGGCGCGGCTGGAGCACGTCGTCGGCGAGCTGGAGTCGGGGCAGCTCAACCTGGAGCAGTCGATCGAGAAGTTCGCCGAGGGCGTGAGGCTCGCGAAGGAAGCCTCGCGGAAGCTGGACGACGCGGAGCGCCGGGTGGAGCTCCTCGTCCGCAGCGCCGACGGCGAGGACGAGACGGTGCCGCTCGACGCCGGCCGGAGCTCGTGAACGCGATGCCGGCCGACGAGCGCATGAAGAAGCCGAAGGTCATCATCGTCGACGACGACCGCGACACGCGCGAGATGCTCACGCTCGCGCTCGAGCTCGAGGGGTTCGACGTGGGCCAGGCGGCGAACGGGCTGCGGCTCATCTCCGCGATGCACGTGGATCGCCCGGACGTGATCCTGCTCGACGTGATGATGAGCTGGATCGACGGGTTCGAGCTGTGCCGGGCGATCAAGAAGAACCCCACGTTCGGGGACATCCCGGTCATCTTCATCTCTGCGCGCAAGAGCGTCGAGGACGAGCGCGCCGGCATCGAGGCCGGCGCGGTCGACTACTTCCCGAAGCCGCTCGACATGGACCGGCTCGTCTCCCGGATCCGCGAGATCCTCGACCAGCGCGCCGGGGCGGTGCCGGCGCCGGCGTGACGGTCCGGCGAACCCCGCGGCCCCCCTGAGGCCTGTGGCCTCGCCGCTTCAGGGCATCTCCAGCCCCCCGGCCGCCTTGTGATAGAAGGTCTCCCACCTTGTCCGACGCGTTCTCCATCGAGACCTTCCTCCGGTCGGTGGCCGAGCGGCTCGAGCCCCGCCTCGCGGCCCTCGCGGACGCCCACCCCGGCCATCCCCGGCTCGCCGCCGCCATCAAGTACGCGCTGCTCGGCGGCGGGAAGCGGCTCCGCCCAGCCCTCGTCCTCGCCGCCTGCGAGGCGTGGGGCGGCGACCCCGCGGACCCGCTCGCGCTCCGGTTCGCCGTGGCGCTCGAGTCGATCCACACCTACTCGCTCGTCCACGACGACCTGCCCGCCATGGACGACGACGACCTCCGCCGCGGCCGGCCGACGGTCCACAAGGCCTTCGACGAGGCGACGGCGATCCTCGTCGGCGACGGCCTGCAGTCGCTCGCCTTCGCGCACCTGCTCGCGTCCGACGATCCGCGGGCTCCGCAGCTCGCGCGGATCCTCGCGGAGGACGCTTTCCGGATGGTCGAGGGCCAGGCCCGGGACATGGACGGCGAGCACGCCCAGCTGGACGAGCCGGCGGTGATGGAGCTCATGCGGACGAAGACGGGCGCGCTCCTGTCGGCGTCCGTCGTGGGCGGGGCCCTCTGCGCCGGCGTGCCGCTCGCGGCGGTGACCGACCGGGTTCGCCCGATCGGGCTCGCGCTCGGCCTGGCGTTCCAGATCGCCGACGATCTCCTCGACCTGACCGCGGACACCGCCACGCTGGGGAAGCGGGCCGGGAAGGACGCCGTCGCGGGAAAGTCGACGCTCCCCGCGATCGTGGGAATCCCGGAGGCGCGCCGGCGCGCGGAGGCGCTCCTCGCGGAGGCCCTCGAGGCGCTCGCGCCCCTCGGGCCCCGCGCCGAACCGCTCCGTGCCCTGGCGCGCTTCGTGCTCTCGCGCAAGAAGTAGGGACGAAAGGAAGGACGCATGGGCCGCCTGCTCGAGACGATCGCCTCGCCCGCCGACCTGAAGAAGCTCCCGGTCGAGGAGCTGCCCGCGCTGTGCGAGGAGATCCGGGCCGAGATCATCCAGACCTGCGCGAACAACGGCGGCCACCTCGGCTCGTCGCTCGGCGCGGTGGAGATCAACGTCGCGCTGCACTACGTGTACGCGTCGCCGCAGGACAAGCTCGTCTTCGACGTGGGCCACCAGGCCTACGCCCACAAGCTCCTCACCGGGCGCCGCGAGCGGTTCCGTACGATCCGCACCGAGGGCGGCCTCGCCGGGTTCCCGGAGCGGCACGAGTCCGAGTACGACGCCTTCGGCGTCGGCCATGCGTCCACCGCGATCAGCGCCGCCCTCGGCATGATCGAGGCGAAGCGGATGACGGGCGCGCCGGGCAAGGTCGTCGCCCTCGTCGGCGACGGCGCGATGACCGGCGGGGTCGCGTTCGAGGGCCTGAACCAGGCCGGCTATCTCAAGCGCGACCTGCTCGTCGTCCTGAACGACAACGAGATGTCCATCTCGCCCAACGTCGGCGCGATGAGCGAGTGGCTGTCGAAGAAGTTCGCCTCCCGCACGTACAACCGGTGGCGGAAGTCGGTGAAGGAGTTCCTCGCGAGCGTCCCGAAGGGCCCCCAGGCCATCGAGATGATCCGCCACGGCATCAACGCCACCAAGGCGCTCGTCACCCCCGGCATCCTCTTCGAGGGGCTCGGGTTCCACTACGTCGGGCCGGTCGACGGACACGACGTGAAGGGGCTCGTCGAGAGCTTCCAGAAGCTCGCCACGTTCGACGGGCCGGTCCTCCTCCACGCGATCACCACGAAGGGCAAGGGGTACCAGCCCGCCGAGGCGGACAAGGCGACCCGAGGCCACGGCCTCTCGTTCTTCGACGTCGCCACCGGGAAGCCGGTGAAGAAGCCGTCCACGGTGAAGGCGTACACGGACCTCTTCGCCGACGCGCTCTGCGACGAGATGGAGCGGAACCCGCGCGTCGTCGCCATCACCGCGGCGATGCTCGAGGGCACCGGGCTCATCAAGGCGAAGCAGCGCTTCCCGGACCGCACCTACGACGTCGGCATCGCCGAGCAGCACGCCGTCACGTTCGCCGCGGGCCTCGCCTGCGACGGCGTCCGGCCGGTGGTCGCGATCTACTCGACCTTCCTCCAGCGCGCGTACGACCAGATCATCCACGACGTCGCGCTGCAGAAGCTGCCGGTGACGTTCGCGCTGGACCGCGGCGGCCTCGTCGGCGCCGACGGCAAGACGCACCAGGGCGCGTTCGACCTCGCGTACCTGCGCTGCGTCCCGAACCTCCTCGTGATGGCGCCCTCGGACGAGAACGAGATGCGCCACATGCTCCACACCTCGCTCCAGCACGAGGGCGCGGCGGCGTTCCGTTACCCGCGCGGCTCCGGCGAGGGCGTCGCGCTCGAGCCGCCCCGGGTCCTGGAGATCGGGAAGGGGCGCCTCGCCCGCAACGTCGCCGGCAAGCCCGACGTCTGCGTCGTGTCCATCGGCACGACCCTCAAGGCCGCACTCGTCGCGGCGGAGGCGCTCGCGAAGGACGGCATGGCCGTCACCGTCGTCGACGCGCGGTTCGTGAAGCCGATCGACGAGGAGCTCGTCTGCACCGAGGCGGCCCGCGCGAAGCGCGTCGTCACGGTCGAGGAGGGCTGCCTCCCCGGCGGCTTCGGGGCGGCGTGCCTCGAGGCCTTCGAGCGGCGGGGCCTCGTCGCCGGCGGCCTCGCGGTGCGGCGGCTCGGCATCCCCGACGAGTTCATCACGCACGCGGAGCAGGCGAAGCAGCGCGCCTGGGTCGGCATCGACGCCGACGCGATCGCCGCCGCCTGCCGGGCGCTCGTGGGCGACCGCAAGGAGCGCGGCGCCGCGTGAGCCGGGCTCCGCGGCAGCGGATCGACGTCGTCCTCGTCGAGAAGGGCCTCGCGGAGTCCCGCACCAAGGCCCAGGCGCTCGTGATGGCCGGCGCCGTGGTCGTCGGCGAGGCGCGCGTGGACAAGCCGGGCGCGCTCGTCGATCCCGGCGCGCCCATCCGCCTGAAGGACGACGCCGCGCCGCAGAGGTACGTGTCGCGGGGCGCGCTCAAGCTCGAGAAGGCGCTCGAGGTCTTCCCCGTCGACCCGCGCGGGAAGGTCTGCGCCGATCTCGGCGCGTCCACGGGCGGGTTCACCGACCTGCTCCTCCAGCGCGGCGCCGCGAGGGTGTTCGCGGTCGACGTCGGCTACGGCCAGCTCCACGCGAAGCTGCGCGGCGACCCGCGCGTGGTCGTCCGGGAGCGCGAGAACGCGCGCGCCCTCGACGCGGCCGCCCTCGGGGAGCGCGTGGACCTCGTGGTCGGCGACCTCTCCTTCATCTCCCTGCGCCTCGTGCTCCCCGCGGTGAAGGCGATCCTCCGGCCCGGCGGCGACGCCATCCTCCTCGTGAAGCCGCAGTTCGAGGTCGGGAAGGGCGAGGTCGGCAAGGGGGGCGTGGTGCGCGACGAGGCGAAGCGCCGCGCCGCGCTGGACGGGATCGCGCAGGCGGCCCGCGACCTCGGGTTCGAGGTGCTCGGGCACGCCGAGTCGCCCATCGAGGGGCCGGCGGGGAACCGGGAGTGGCTGCTCGGGCTGCGGTTGCCCCCGGCCTGACGGGACCCGGGCAGGGGCGACCGTCCGGGCGCCCGCCGGCCCGACTTCCTTGACCGGACTGCGTCCTTCTGTTACCTACACGCCGACATTTTCGCCCCCGGGTTTCACCGGGTTACGAAAGTGGGCCGCGTCGCCCACTTTTTCGTTTTTTGGGGTCCATGACGGGAATCGGAGAACAGTCCATCGCGGAGCAGGCGCGGAGCCTCCTCGAGCCCATCCTGGCTCGCGACGGCTTCGAGCTCGTCGAGGTGGAGTGGCTCCGCCTCGCGGGGCGCTGGACGCTCCGGGTGTTCATCGACAAGCCCGGCGGCGTGGTCATCGACGACTGCCAGTCGGTGTCGCGCACCATCGAGCCGATCCTCGACGTCGAGGACTTCATCGAGCCGGCGTACGACCTCGAGGTCTCGTCGCCCGGCCTCGACCGGCCGCTCCGGAAGCCGCAGGACTTCGACCGTTACGCCGGACAGCGCGCGCACGTGAAGTCGTACGGGCCCGTCGCCGGCACCGCGCCCGGCTCGCCGGGCCGCAAGCACTGGACCGGTGTCCTGAAGGGCTTCAGGGACGGCGCCGTCGAGATCGACGTCGACGGCGTCCTGCACCGCGTCCCGCACGATCAGATCGCGAAGGCCCACCTCGAGTACGACGCCGAGGCGGATCTCCGGAGGAAGGACTGAGCCCATGCAGCAGAACGTGAACCTGAACCTCATCCTCGACCAGGTCGCCAAGGACAAGGGGCTCGACCGGCCGCGCCTCGTGGAGATCCTCGAGGAGGCCATCACGAACGCGGGCAAGCGCCACTTCGGGCTCGAGCGGAACATCAAGGCCCGGTACGACGAGGAGAAGGGGCAGGTCGATCTCTTCCAGGTCCTCACGATCGTCGCGGATCCCACCGAGGAGAACCCGCTCCCCGACCCGGTGAACATGATCCCGGTGACCGTCGCCCACGCGAAGGGGATCGAGGTCGAGCCCGGCGACGAGCTGGACTTCCCCATCTACTACCGGCCCGAGGACGAGGCCGAGGCGCGCGCCCAGGACGAGCAGTGGGGCGACCTCCTGAAGCTCAAGACCTACCGCCGGTCGTTCGGCCGCATCGCCGCGCAGACCGCGAAGCAGGTCATGATCCAGGGCACGCGCAACGCCGAGCGCGAGAACGTCTACAACGAGTACAAGGACCGCAAGGGCGAGGTCATCACCGGCATCGTCCGCCGGTTCGAGCGCGGCAACGTGATCGTCGACCTCGGCCGGGCCGAGGCGGTGCTCCCCGTGCGCGAGCAGGTGCCGCGCGAGAGCTACCGCGCCGGCGACCGGATCCAGGCGTTCGTGATGGACGTGCTCCGCGAGTCGAAGGGGCCGCAGATCATCCTGTCCCGCGCCTCGGTCGAGCTCCTGAAGAAGCTGTTCGAGATGGAGGTCCCGGAGATCGCCGAGGGCGTCGTCGTCATCGAGGCGGCGGCTCGCGAGCCGGGCGGCCGCGCGAAGATCGCGGTCAGCTCCCGCGACTCGGACGTGGATCCGGTGGGCGCCTGCGTCGGCATGAAGGGCAGCCGCGTCCAGGCCGTCGTCCAGGAGCTCCGCGGCGAGAAGATCGACATCGTGCCCTGGGACGAGGATCCGGCGCGGTTCGTCTGCAACGCGCTCGCGCCGGCCGAGGTGTCCCGCGTCCTCCTCGACGACCAGAACCGGGCGATGGAGATCATCGTGCCCGACGACCAGCTCTCGCTGGCCATCGGCCGCCGCGGCCAGAACGTGCGGCTCGCGTCCCAGCTCACCGGCTGGAAGCTCGACATCAACTCCGAGTCGCGCGTGAAGGAGATGCACGAGTTCGCCATCGAGAGCTTCACGGCGCTCGGCATCCCCGAGTCCACCCAGGAGATGCTGTACGCGCACGGCTTCCGGAAGGCGCAGGACGTCGCGAACGCGGCGCCCGAGATGCTGACGCAGTTCCCCGGCTTCACCATGGACATGATCCCCGACCTGCAGAAGCAGGCGCGCGAGCAGTCCATCGTCGACGCGGAGAAGGAGATGCGCCTCGAGCAGGAGCGCGAGGCGGCCCGCATCGCCGAGGCCCGCCGGCACCCGGACGGCCTCACGCAGGAGGAGCGGTTCGCGCGCGTGCGCGGCGTCGGCGAGAAGACCATCGAGCAGCTCAAGCTCGCCGGGTACCCGACCGTCGAGGCCGTCCACAACGAGGCGGACATGATGAAGCTCGCCGACTCGAGCGGCCTCGGGATCAAGAAGGCCCGGCAGATCAAGCACGCGGTCGGCGTCTACCTCGAGGAGGAGGCGAAGCTGCGCGCGGAGCTCGACGCCGAGAAGGCGAAGCAGGGGACGGGGGCCTAGCAGGAATGACGTCCGCCCCGATCCGCACCTGCGTCGGCTGCGGCGGCAAGGCCGCCCAGGCGGAGCTCGTCCGCGTGGTGGCGGCCGGCTCGCGCGTGGTCGTGGATCGGGCGCGGAGCGGCGGCCGGGGGGCCTGGCTACACGCAGCCGCGCCCTGCATCGAGCGAGCGGTGAAGCGTCGCGCCTTCGGGCGCGCCCTCCGGGTGGATGGCGTGCAGCCGGACGCCGCCGCGCTGCGGGTCGAGTTGACGGGAAATCCCCGTAAGGATTAGGAGTCAGCACAATGTCCAAGAAGCGGGTCCATGAGCTCGCCAAGCAGCTGAAGGAGCAGGGGATCGAGCTCTCCAACCAGGAGCTCGTCGACAAGCTCCACGCGCTCGGCTACCACGAGGTCAAGAGCCACTCGTCCTCCCTCGAGGACGATCAGGCTCACGCCGCGTACGAGAAGATCGTCGCCGAGCGGAAGCCGAAGCCCGCGCCCGTGCGCGCGACCGGCCCCGGGTTCGTCGTGCGGAAGCGTGCGCACGTCGAGCCGCCGACCGTCATCTCTCCGCCGCCCGCGCCCGAGCCGCAGCCCGTGTACGAGGCCGAGCCGGCGCCCGCGGATCTCGCCGCAGAGGCGGCGCCCGCCGAGGCCGGCGCGCCCGAGCCGGCGCCGGCGCCCTCCGTCGAGCAGCCCGCCGCGCCCGCCGAGGCCCCCGCACTCGCCGCGCAGGCGCCGGCGTCGCCCGGCGCTCCGGCGGCGCCCGCCGCTCCCGCGACGACCGGCGAGCCCGCGCCGGCGCCCGTCTCCGCGCCCGCGACCGCCGCGCCCGTGACCGCGCCGACCGCGCCGGTCCCGGCCGCCGCGCAGCCGCCGCGTCCCGGCATGCCGCTGCCCTCCGCGCCGCGGCCCGGTGCGCCCGCGGCGGGTCCCGCGCGCCCCGGCGCGCCGATGGCCGCCGCGCCGCACGCCCCGACGGCGCCGGCGCAGCCCGCCGTCGATCCCCGCACGCTCCGTCCGACGTCCACGCAGGCGGTCGTCATCTCCCGCCCGACCGTCCCGGTCCGGCGCGTGACCCCGCCCACGACGTCGCGCTCCGCGTACCCGGCCGCGCCGGGCCCGCGCGCGCTCGGCCCGGTTCGCGAGCTGAAGGTCGTCCCCGGCTCCCTCGGTCGCGAGCGCGAGTTCATCGACGTCTCGCGCGACAAGAACAAGCGCGGCCGCAGCACGGGCCGCCCGGTCTCGGAGGAGGCCGCCAAGAACCTCAGCGGCAAGGAGCTCCTCCAGGCCGCGATCAGCGATCGCGCCTACATCCCGATCCGCGGCAAGAAGAAGAAGCCCACGAAGAAGGGAGCCAAGACGCAGATCACCGAGAAGGCCGAGCACAAGAAGGTCATCCGGGTCGAGGAGTCCATCTCCGTCTCGGAGCTGTCCCAGGCGATGGGCGTGAAGGCGTCCGACCTCATCCGCAAGCTGATGCAGGCCGGGAAGATGGCGACGATCAACGCTCAGATCGACGCGGACACCGCCGCGTTCCTGGCGACCGACTTCGGCTACACGGTCGAGAAGAAGGGCTTCGAGGTCGAGGAGTTCATCCCGGAGGTGGCGGAGGACGAGTCGAAGCTCGTGCTCCGGCCGCCGGTCGTCACCGTGATGGGCCACGTCGACCACGGCAAGACGTCGCTGCTCGACGCGATCCGCCAGGCGGACGTCGCGGCCGGCGAGGCGGGCGGCATCACCCAGCACATCGGCGCGTACAACGTGCAGACGCAGCACGGGCCGATCACCTTCCTCGACACCCCCGGCCACGAGGCCTTCACCGCGATGCGCCAGCGCGGCGCCCAGGTGACCGACCTCGTCGTCCTCGTGGTGGCCGCCGACGACGGCGTGATGCCGCAGACCGTGGAGTCCATCAAGGCCGCCAAGGCCGCGGGCGTCACGATCCTCGTCGCCATCAACAAGATCGACAAGCCGGGCGCCACGCCCGAGCGCGTGATGCAGCAGCTCACCGAGTACGAGCTCGTCGCCGAGCAGTGGGGCGGCACGACCATCATGCTGCCGGTCTCCGCCCGGACGAAGCAGGGCATCCCCGAGCTGCTCGAGTACATCTCGCTGCAGTCGGAGGTCCTCGAGCTCAAGGCCAACCCGGAGAAGCTCGCCGCCGGCCGCGTCATCGAGGCGAAGCTCGAGAAGGGCCGCGGCCCGGTCGCGACCGTGCTCGTCGAGGAGGGAACGCTCCGCGTCGGCGACGCGCTCGTCACCGGCATCCACTACGGCCGCGTGCGCGCCATGATGAACGAGCGCGGCGAGCACGTGAACGACGTCCCGCCGGGCTACCCGGTGGAGGTGCTCGGCCTGTCCGGCGTGCCGGTCGCGGGCGACGAGTTCAACGTCGTCGAGGACGAGAAGTCGGCCAAGGAGGTCGCCCAGCACCGCGCCGAGAAGGCCCGCCAGAAGGAGCTCGGCAGCGTCAAGAAGGCGACGCTCGAGGACCTCTTCGCGAAGGCGAAGAGCGGCGGCGGCAAGGTGCTGAACATCGTCGTGAAGGCGGACGTGCAGGGCTCGGCCGAGGCCGTGACCCAGGCGCTCCAGAAGGCGGCGACGAAGAAGGTCGGGGTGAAGGTCCTCGACTCCGGCGTCGGCGCCATCACCGAGTCCGACGTCCTCACCGCGGCGGCCGGCAACGGCATCATCGTCGGCTTCAACACGAAGCCCGAGACGAAGGTCGACAACATCGCGAGCCAGCAGGGCGTGAAGATCCTGCTCTTCGACATCATCTACGAGGCCGTCGACAAGATCCGCGAGGAGATGGCGGCGCTGCTCGAGCCCATCATCAAGGAGAAGCCGCTCGGGAAGGCCGAGGTCCGCCAGGTCTTCAACATCCCGCGCGTCGGCACCATCGCCGGCTCCGCCGTGACCGAGGGCATCGTGAAGCGCACCGGCCACGTCCGCGTGCTCCGCGACCGCAAGGTGGTCTTCAACGGCAAGATCGGCTCGCTCAAGCGCATCAAGGACGACGTGCGCGAGGTCGCCCAGGGGTTCGAGTGCGGCATCGGCGTCGAGAACTTCAGCGACGTGAAGCCGGGCGACATCCTCGAGGTGTACGAGCTGGAGGAGATCCGCCAGTCTCTCGACTAGATCATCCTCCCTCTCCCCCCGCGCGAAGCGCCGGGGGAGAGGGCCTGGGGTGAGGGGGCACGATCATGTTCGTCGGAGTGCTCCGCCTCACCGTCCACCTCCCGGAACCCGGGTCGCTCAAGTCGAAGCGGCACCTCCTCCGCTCGGCGATCGACCGCGTGAAGGCCAAGTTCAACGTCTCGATCGCCGAGGTCGCCGAGAACGACCTCTGGCAGAAGAGCGTGGTCGGCGTCGCCGCGGTCGGGAACGATCACGCGTTCGTGAACGAGGTCCTCGACAAGGTCGCGGACTTCGTCTCGTCGATGCACGGCGGCCAGATCCTCGTCACCGCCCGCGACATCGAGATCGTGCCGTACGGCGACGGCATCGGCGAGGGCTCGATGCGGACGCTCGCGGAGGCGGAGGGCGCCGCGCCCTGGGAGGACCGGGACGAGGTGGGCGAGCCGCCGGTGGCGCCCGCGATCCCGCGGCCGAGGCCGCGGCCGCGCTGGACCGACGACGAAGGGAACGAAACGTGAGCACCCACAACAGGCCCGCCCGCGTCGCCGAGGAGTTCCGGCACGCGCTCTCCGAGCTCCTCGCCCGCGGCCTCAAGGATCCGCGGATCACCGGGTTCATCACGGTGACCGGCGCGAAGATGTCGCCCGACCTCAAGGAGGTCACGGTGTACGTCTCGATCCACGGCGAGGAGAAGGAGCGCGAGCAGACGCTCGAGGGGCTCCGCGCCGCGGCGACGTACCTGCAGCGCGAGGCCTCGCGGCACCTGAAGCTCCGGCACACGCCGCACCTGCGGTTCGTCTACGACGAGTCCGTCGCGCGCGGCGACCGCATCGACCGGCTGCTGCGCGAGGCGAAGGCGCAGGACGCGGAGCGGGCGGCCGCGCCCGCGCCCGCCGGCGGCTCCGGCGACGATCGGAGCTGACCCTTGTCGGGAACCTCCGGGGTGCTGGTCGTCGACAAGCCGGCCGGCCCGACGAGCTTCGAGGTCGTGAAGCGCGTGAAGCGCGCGCTCGGCGTCGCCACCGCCGGGCACGCGGGCACGCTCGATCCCGCCGCGACGGGCGTCCTCGCCGTCTGCGCCGGCGACGCGGTGAAGCTGCAGCAGTTCCTCGTCGATGGGGACAAGGCGTACGAGGCGACCGTGGCGCTCGGCGCGGCGACCGCCACCGAGGATCAGGAGGGCGAGGTGATCGCCCGCGGCGACCCGTCCGGCGTCACGCTGAACGCGCTCCGGGCCGCGGCCGCGACCCTCGTCGGCTGGATCGACCAGGTCCCTCCGATGTACTCGGCGGTCCGCGTCGGCGGCCGCCGCCTGCACGTGGCCGCGCGGGCGGGCGAGGCCGTCGAGCGTGCCCCGCGGCGGGTGAGGGTGGACGCGCTCGAGGTGGTGGACCTCGCGCCGCCGATCGACGGGATCGCCCTCGCGCGGCTGCGCGTGCGCTGCGGGAAGGGCACCTACGTCCGGACGCTCGCGGCGGACCTCGGGCGCGCCGTCGGCGTGCCGGCCCACCTCGCCGCGCTCCGGCGCACGATGGCGAGCGGCTTCGGTCTCGAGCAGGCGATCCCGCTCGAGGCCGCGGAGGCGCTGGCGCGCGCCGAGGGCGCGGACGCGCTCCGGGCGCGCCTCGTCCCGCTCGCGGCGGCGCTCGGGTTCCTGCCCGCGACCGCCCTCACCGCGCGCGACGCATGGGACCTGGTCCACGGGCGGCCCGTCGCGCGCCCGCCCGGCCCGCCCGGGACGACCCGCGCGCTGGGGCCGGACGGCCGCCTCGTGGCGGTCTGCGGACCGGGCGAGGGCCGGCTCCGCCCGCTGCGCGTCTTCCTCGGTCCGTCCGACCTCCGGCCGCCGAGCGCCGGCCAGGATCGTTGACTCCTCCCGTCGGATGGCTTAAGACCCCGCTTTCACGAGAGGCTCCCTGCGGCCCGAGGCGCGCGCCTTCGCCCCCGCTGTGGTGAGCCCGAACCCCGAAAGGAAGCACGCTATGGCGCTGGTCCAGGAGAAGAAGCAGGAGCTCGTCTCGAAGTACAAGCGGCACGACAAGGACACCGGGTCTCCCGAGGTCCAGGTGGCGCTGCTCAGCGAGCGGATCGCGTACCTCACCGAGCACTTCAAGACGCACAAGAAGGACCACCACAGCCGCCGGGGCCTGCTGAAGCTCGTCGGCCAGCGGCGCCGCCTCCTCGACTACCTGAAGACGGCGGATCAGGGTCGCTACAAGACCCTCATCGATCAGCTCGGCATCCGCAAGTAGGCGGGGTCGGGAACGGCGCCTCGGCCACACCGGCCGGGGCGCTCGCGCTTTCCGGTGACGGAGGCGCGAATGAAGTTGGAGTGAACGCGCCCGCCGGACCGGGCCGCGCGAGGGACCGAGCAGACGCTTCCGTTTCCGACTGGGCCGCCTCTCCTCGACGGAGAGGCGGCGGAGTGAGGAACAGAGGCGCCTCCTGGATCCCGAGGGCGTGAACCGGCCGCCGCGGGACCACGTGCCGTGCGCCATCGCGCGCCGGCCAGGAAGGTGCACATGACCCCCATCCAGAAGTCCGCCACCGTCGGCGGGAAGGAAATCACCCTCGAGACGGGCAAGATCGCGAAGCAGGCGCACGGCGCGATCTGGATCCGCCAGGGCGATTCGATCGTCCTCGTCACGGCGGTCTCCGCGGCCGAGAAGAAGGAAGGCATCGACTTCTTCCCGCTCACGGTGGACTACCAGGAGAAGCTCTTCGCCGCCGGCCGCGTGCCGGGCAGCTACTTCCGCCGCGAGGGCCGTCCGACCGAGAAGGAGACGCTGACCTCCCGCATCGTCGACCGCTCCTGCCGGCCGCTGTTCGCCGAGGGCTACTCGAACGAGACGCAGATCATCGCGACCGTCGTCTCGTTCGATCAGGAGAACGACACCGACGTCCTCGCCCTCACCGGCGCGTCGGCGGCGCTCCACATCTCCGACATCCCGTTCAACGGCCCCATCGCCGGCGTTCGCGTCGGCCGCCTGAACGGCCAGTTCGTCGCGAACCCCACGCTCGCGCAGCGCGCGGAGTGCGACCTCGACGTGATCATGGCCGCGTCCCGCGACGCGATCGTGATGGTCGAGGGCGGCGCCCACGAGGTGAGCGAGGCCGTGATGGTCGACGCGCTCCTCTTCGGCCAGGCCGAGGTGAAGGGGCTCCTCGACGCACAGGACGCGCTCCGCGCCGCGACCGGCGACAAGCCGCGCCGCGCCTTCGACCCGCCGAAGAACGACGTCGAGCTCAAGGCGAAGGTGAAGGCCCTCACCTGGGAGAAGGTGAAGGAGGCCTACGGCCGGAACGAGAAGCACGACCGCTACGGCCGGCTCTCGGAGATCAAGAAGGAGCTGATGGCCGCCCTCAAGGAGGAGGCCGCAGGCGACCCGCTCAAGCTCGCGAACGTCGCCGTCCGCGAGAAGGAGATCAAGGGTTACTACGAGGACGTGAAGTACGAGTACATGCGCAAGATGATCACCGACGAGGGTCGGCGGATCGGCGGCCGCGGGATGGCCGACATCCGGAAGATCACCTGCGAGGTGAGCCTCCTCCCCCGCGTGCACGGCTCGGCGCTCTTCACCCGCGGCGAGACCCAGGCGCTCGTCGCGACCACCCTCGGCACCGCCGAGGACGAGCAGCGCGTCGAGATGCTCACCGGCATGACGTTCAAGAAGTTCATGCTGCACTACAACTTCCCGCCGTTCTCCGTCGGCGAGGTGAAGTTCCTCCGGTCCCCCGGCCGCCGCGAGATCGGCCACGGCGCCCTCGCCGAGCGCGCGCTCCGGCAGGTGATGCCGACCGAGGACAAGTTCCCGTACACGGTCCGGATCGTCTCCGACATCATGGAGTCGAACGGCTCCTCGTCGATGGCGTCGGTGTGCGGCGGGTGCCTCTCGCTCATGGACGCGGGCGTGCCGATCAAGGCGCCGGTGGCCGGCATCGCGATGGGCCTCATCAAGGAGGGCGAGAAGATCGCCATCCTCTCCGACATCCTCGGGGACGAGGACCACCTCGGCGACATGGACTTCAAGGTCTGCGGCACGGCCGACGGCATCACGTCGATCCAGATGGACATCAAGATCGGCGGCGTGACCCGCGAGATCCTCGAGAAGGCGCTCTCGCAGGCCGCGCAGGGTCGCAAGCACATCCTCGGCGAGATGGCGAAGTCGATCCAGGCGCCGCGCGCCTCGATCAGCGCCTACGCGCCGCGCATCACGACCATCAAGATCCGGCCGGAGCGCATCAAGGACATCATCGGCCCCGGCGGAAAGACCATCAAGGACATCACCGCCCGCACCGGCACCTCGATCAACATCGAGGACGACGGCTCGGTCTCGATCGCCAGCCCGAACAACGAGAAGGTCGAGGAAGCGATCAAGATGATCCGCAACCTCACCCAGGAGGCCGAGGTCGGGAAGACCTACCTCGGCACGGTCCGGAAGATCGCCGAGTTCGGCGCCTTCGTGGAGATCTTCCCGGGCACCGACGGCCTCATCCACATCTCCGAGCTCTCGGACAAGCGGGTGAAGAGCGTCTCCGACGTCCTCAGCGAGGGCGAGGAGGTGCTCGTGAAGGTCATCTCCGTGGACCGCTCCGGGAAGATCCGCCTCAGCCGCAAGGAGGCGCTCGCGGAGGCCGCCGGCAAGAAGGCCGAGGGCGCCCCCGCGGAGCCGGCGAAGTCCTAGGACGACGAGGGGCCGCGGACCCAAGATGGCGCCTGTGATTCTCCGGTTCCGCCACGTCGGCAACCGCGGCCCCGCGCTCGACGTCCCGAAGTACGAGACCCCGGGCGCGGCGGGGATGGATCTCCGCGCCGACGAGGCCGTCACGCTCGCCCCCGGCGAGCGGCGGCTCGTCCCCACCGGCCTCGCCGTCGAGATCCCGCCGGGCTTCGAGGGGCAGGTGCGGCCGCGCTCCGGCCTCGCCCTGCGCCACGGCGTGGGCATGGTGAACGCACCGGGCACCATCGACTCGGACTACCGCGGCGAGGTCGGCGTCCTGCTCGTGAACCACGGGCAGGCGCCGGTCGCGTTCGCCCGCGGCGACCGCATCGCCCAGCTCGTGATCGCCCCCGTCGTCCGCGCCGAGATCGCCCTCGCCGACGCGCTCTCCGACAGCGGCCGCGGTGGCGGCGGGTTCGGCTCGACCGGACACCAGTAGCCTTCACCGGAGGAGAACATGATCCCCCGCTACACCCGCCCCGACATGGGCCGCGTCTGGTCGCCGGAGCACCGGCTCGGCATCGCCCTGAAGGTCGAGCTGCTCGCCTGCGAGGCGATGGTCCGCCTCGGCGAGGTGCCCGCGGAGGACTTCGCGACGCTGCAGAAGGCGTTCGAGAGCTTCCAGTTCTCGGCCGCCGACGTCGCCCGCATCGACGAGATCGAGAAGACCGTCAAGCACGACGTCATCGCCTTCCTCACCTTCCTCGAGGAGAAGGGCGGCCCCGCCGTCCGGCACCTCCACAAGGGGATGACCTCGAACGACGTGAACGACACGGCGTTCGCCGTGCAGCTCGAGGACGCGACCGCGATCCTCCTCGCCGGCGTGGACCGGGTGATGGCGGCGGTGCGGAAGCGCGCGTTCGAGCACAAGCGCACGCCGATGATGGGCCGCAGCCACGGCATCCACGCCGAGCCCGTCACCTTCGGCCTGAAGCTCGCCGGCTGGTACGACGCGTGGTCGCGCCGCCGCGCCGCGCTCGCCCGGGCCGGGAAGACCGTCGCGGTCGGCAAGATCTCCGGCGCGGTCGGGACGTTCGCGAACGTGGACCCCCGCGTCGAGGCCTTCGTGATGGAGCAGCTCGGGCTCGAGGGCGGGGAGGGCGCCGCGACGCAGATCGTGAATCGCGATCGCCACGCCGAGTTCTTCACCGCCCTCGCCCTCGCCGGCGCGACGCTCGAGCAGCACGCCACGGAGATCCGCCACCTCCAGCGCACCGAGGTGCGCGAGGCGGAGGAGCCGTTCACCGCCGGGCAGAAGGGCAGCTCGGCGATGCCGCACAAGCGGAACCCCATCCTCTCCGAGAACCTGACCGGCATCGCCCGGCTGCTGCGCGGCTACGCGCTCGCGGCGCTCGAGGACGTGGCGCTCTGGCACGAGCGCGACATCAGCCACTCCTCCGTGGAGCGGGTGATCGGGCCGGACGCCACCATCGCCCTCGACTTCGCGCTGCACCGCTTCGCCGGGATGATCGAGAACCTCCGCGTCTACCCCGAGCGCATGCAGGAGAACCTCGACCTGACCGGCGGCCTCTACGAGGCGCAGCGGGTGCTCCTCGCCCTCGTGGGGAAGGGCGTCGGCCGGCAGGAGGGCTACGTCTTCGTCCAGCGGAACGCGATGAAGGTCTGGGAGGAGAAGGTCGACTTCCGGACCGCGCTGAAGCGCGACGCCGACGTGAAGAAGGTCCTCACGGACGCCGAGATCGACGCCTGCTTCGCGCTCGACTACCACCTGAAGCACGTGGACACGATCTTCCGGCGGGTGTTCGGAGAGGGGTAGGTGCGCCTCGGGTGACGGCGCCGGGCGTTCAGGATCCGGACGGATTGCTCGGTCCGCCGACACCGGCCGGCGTGCCGACCGCCCCTCCCGCGCGCGATACCGGCCCTGGTCGTGGGCGCCCGAGCGACGGCGCCGCCGGCCCGGAAGTTGCGTTCCCGGGTGAGGTGGTCCCCTGCCGCGACTGGGCGCCCTGCGCCGCCGTGTACCCCGCGCGCCGCTTCGTCCTCTCGAAGCTCGCGTACGGCGCCGTCATGTGGGGCGTCGTCGCGGCCCTGGCGGTCGCGGGGCACCCGCGCTGGCGCCTCGCGGTGCTGGCCGGCTGCTACCTCGTCCAGACCGCCTTCGAGCTGCTGCTGTTCCGCCGCCTGCCACGCACCGCCGACGGCATCGTCGGGTGGGAGCGCCGCGGGCCGCGCCCTGCGGCGCTCGCGCACCTGTCCGCGTTCGCCCTCACCGGCGGCGTCCAGCTCGCGATGACGGGCGGCCTGGCGAGCCCGCTCGTCGCGATCCACGTCGTGCCGTTCCTCGCGGGGCTGGCGGTGCTCGGTCCGTCGCGGCGCTCCGCGGTCCTGGGCGTCGTCACGTTCGGCGTGGCGCTCGCGCTCGCCGCGTTTCCGGCGTCCTGGGTCGGGCCGCGGGTGCCGTCGCCCACCTACGAGCTCATCGTCCTCGCGGGCCTGTTCGTGGCGGTGGTCGTGGTCGGCACGAACGTCTCCCTCACGGCCCACGCGCTCCGGCGCGCGCAGGACGCGTTCCTGCGCTCGCGCGAGGACGCGGCCCGCGCCGCCCTCGAGCGGGCGCGCAACCTCGAGGAGGTCGGGGCGACCGTCGCGCACGAGCTCAAGAACCCGCTCACCGCGGTGAAGGCGCTCGTGCAGCTCGGGGCGCGGAACCCGGCGGAGGCCGCGAGCCGGGCACGGCTGGAGACCGTCGAGCACGAGATCACCCGGATGCAGGACATCCTCCAGGACTACCTGTCCTTCTCCCGGCCGCTCCGGCCGCTCGAGCCCGAGGCGCTCGAGCTCGGCGCGGTGGCCGAGGGCGTGCTCGCGGCGGTCTCCGCGCGCGCCGAGCAGGGCGGGGTCGCGCTCGGGCTCTCCGGGAGCGCCGTCGTGGACGCGGATCCGCGGCGCGTCGAGGAGGCGCTCCTGAACCTGGTGGCGAACGCGGTGGAGGCCACGCCGCGGGGGGGCCGGGTGGAGGTCGAGGTGGCGCACGTGGAAGGCGCCGCGGCGATCCGCGTGCGCGACACGGGCCGCGGCATGGCGCCCGAGGTGCTCGCGCGCGTCGGGACGCCGTTCTTCACCACGCGCGACGGGGGCACCGGGCTCGGCGTCGTCCTCGCGCGCGCCGCGTTCGTGCAGCACGGCGGGACCCTCCGCTACGAGAGCGCGCCGGGCCGGGGCACGACCGCGTTCGCGACGCTGCCGGTCCGCTGCGCGGGAGGGAGGGCCGATGGCGCGCGTGCTGCTCGTGGATGACGACGGCGCGGTCCTCGCCGCGCTCGCCGAGCTCGTCCGGGCGCAGGGTCACGAGGCGATCCCGGTCTCGTCCGGCGCGGAGGCGCTCCCGAGGCTCGACGGCGCCGACGTGGTGGTCACGGACCTCGCGATGCCCGGGATGGACGGGCTCGAGCTGCTCCGGGCGATCCGCGAGCGGGACGAGGCGCTCCCGGTGGTGCTCCTCACCGCCCATGGCTCCGAGCGCGTCGCGGTCCGGGCCATGAAGGCCGGCGCGTACGAGTACGTCTCGAAGCCGTTCGACGTGGACGAGATGGCCGTCGTGATCGACCGCGCGGCGGAGGCGCGCGCGCTCCGGGCGCAGAGCCGCCGCCTCCGCGCGGAGCAGGCCATCGGGCGGCGGATCATCGGCGGCTCGGCCCCGATGCGGCGGCTGCTCGAGGCGGTGGGGCGGGTCGCGCCGAAGGACGTGACCGTCCTGGTCCGCGGCGAGACCGGCGTCGGGAAGGAGCTGGTCGGCGCGCTGCTGCACGCGGAGAGCCCGCGGGCGGCGGGACCGCTCGTCCGCTTCAACTGCGCCGCGATCCCGCCGGAGCTGGCGGAGGCGGAGCTGTTCGGCCACGTGCGCGGCGCCTTCACCGGCGCGATCCAGGGACGCTCCGGCTTCTTCGCGCAGGCTCACGGGGGCACGCTCGTGCTCGACGAGGTCGGCGAGCTTCCCGCCGGCGTCCAGGCGAAGCTCCTGCGCGCCCTCCAGGACGGCGAGATCCAGCCGGTCGGAGCCGGGCGCCTCGAGAAGGTGGACGTCCGGATCGTGGCCTGCACGAACCGCGATCTCGAGGCGGAGGCGCGGGCGGGCCGCTTCCGCGCGGACCTCTACTACCGCCTCGCCGTCGTCGAGCTCGTCGTGCCGCCGCTCCGGGAGCGGCGCGAGGACGTCCCCGAGCTCGCGCGCGAGCTCCTGCGCCGGTGCGCGGAGCGGTTCGGCGTCGAGGACGCCCGCCTCGCGCCGGCCCTGGTCGACCGGCTCGCCGCCTCCGACTGGCCCGGCAACGTGCGCCAGCTCGAGAACACCATCGCGCGCCTCGTGGCGCTGTCGACCGGCGGCGAGATCGGTCCGGATGCCCTCGACCCCACGCCGGGCCTCGCCCCGCCCGCGCCGCCGCCGGGCGCGCCGCCGGCGGTCGACGCCGGAGTGGAGGGGGACTCGCCGGGCGAGCCGGATCGCCCCCTCACGCTCCGCGAGCAGCTCGACGCCGTGGAGCGCGGGATCATCGCCCGGGCGATGACCGCCGCGGGCGGCAACCAGTCCGAGGCTGCGCGGCGGCTCGGCGTGTCGCGCGGGACGCTCATCGACCGGCTGAAGCGGTTCGGGCTCGCTCCGGACTACGGCGGCGCGCGGCGGTGAGCCGCCGCGGCCTCACGGCCGCGGCGGGTCGAGCGCGTCGGGCGGCGCGGGGTCGACGACGAGCCCGAACGTCCAGGCGTCGAGCCGCTCCTCGAAGTGGATGTTGAGGTAATCCGGCCCCTGGTGGCGCCGGAGGAAGAGCCCCATGTCGAGCCCACCCCTCGTCGCCCGCATCACCGCCACCTCCGCCGAGAAGTCGCTCCAGGGACCGCGCCCGGACGTCCCGAGGTGGACGGCGCCCTCGGCGCCCGCGCGGACCCGGATGCCGCGCGTCGCCGGGAAGAGGCGCGCCGCCGGCACCGGGAGCTCCGCCTCGAGCGACCACGCCGCGCGCACCGCGCCGTAGCGGGCCCGCATCTCGGCCGGCATGCACGCGCCGAGGTCGCAGGGCACGTTCCACTCGACGCCGCCGGCCGCGGTGAACGCGCTGCCGTCCGGGAGCGCGCCGCCGCGGGCCGGGAGCCACCGGAGGGCCGCGCCGGCCCCCGCATAGTTGGTGGTGAAGGAGCCGTCGCGGACGTTGAGGCGGTCCGAGGGAGGGTCCGTCGTCGCCGTGCAGGCGAAGTCCGACTTCCCGTCGCGCACGTGATCGGCGAGGGCGCAGCCCTCCTCGCCGTTGGAGCGGTGCCCGACGTCGAACGAGAGCGCGGCGACGAGCCGGTGCGCCTCGAGCGCGTCGGACGGCTCGCCCGGAGCCGCGCCGAGCCGCGCCACCCGGAACAGCTGGAGGCGCGCGCGAGGCTCGTACGTGGGCGTCCGGACCGGCGTCGAGGCGTCGCGCCAGATGCGGAAGTCGCCGAGGAACGACAGCGACAGGACCGCGGCGGTCCCGCCCCCGTCGAGGAGCTCCGGGGCATCCAGCCCGTTCCAGAGCAGGACGTGCAGCGCCGGGTGCGCCTCGAACGCCTGGCGGCGGTCGGAGGAGACCGCGACCGTGCTCCGTTCGAGGAATGCGACCGGCTCGTCGTTCCTTGGGAGGTGCGCGGCGCAGCCTGCGCTGAGGAGCGCGGTCGCCGCCAGGGAGAGGGGGATCCGCCGGTGTGCGCCCGCGGGGCGAATCGCCCGTCCGCCCGGCGCTCCGGGGTCCCCCTGTAGTCGTTGGGCCACGGCCGTATCCGAGGTGCACCGCGCGTGCCTGTCGCAGGCTCGCGCCGGTGCGGGGGAGGTTGGCGTATTGGCCTCGCAGATTGTCGGGAAAGGCGACCGCTCGTTCAGAAGTCCAACACCGCGCGGGAAGGATCCGTGCGGAATTCGCACCCTGGTGGGCGCTCGCGGGGCGGCGAGGCATTTGCAACAAGGAGGGACGTGTTCTCTGTCCGTTTCGGTGCACGCGCGCTCGTGGCGGCGGCGCTGGCCGTCGTCAGCGCCCCGGTGCGCGCGGTCGACTCGTCCGGCGCGGCCGGGGGCGCGGAGACGAGCGCAGCCGAGGGCCGCGCGAGCGAGGTCTCGAAGCCTCTGCCGCCGCGCGAGGGCAAGGTGCCGGCCACGGCGGATGGAGGAACCGGCTCGCTCGTCACCTCGGTCCTCCCGCCTCGCCCCGAGATCCCCGGCGTGGACATCCCGGTCCCCGGGGCCACCGTCACGAGGGACGCCATGCAGCTCCCGCGCGTTCCGTCGGAGGAGCGCCGCCTCGCCGTCGCGATCTCGGAGGCGGCCGCGGTGCAGGTCTCGATGATGGCCTGGAACCGCTGGGTCGGTGCGGCTCCGTGGGCGAAGATCTCCGGGGACTCGATCCGGAACAACCTGCGCAGCGCGTGGGTGCTCGACGGCGACACGTTCTGGGTGAACCAGTTCGGCCACGCGTACCAGGGGACCTGGACGTACGGGGCGGCGCGCTCGGCCGGCCTCGGGTTCTGGACGTCCGCCGCGTTCCCGGTGGTGCAGAGCGCGATCTGGGAGCTCACGGGGGAGACGACGCCGCCGAGCGTGAACGATCAGATCACGACCTCCGTCTCCGGCGTCGTGCTCGGCGAGGCGCTCTGGCGGTTCGCGGAGGCGCTGCGCGCCGACGGCGGGACGGTGAACGAGGTGCTCGCGGGCGTCCTCTCGCCCATGAGCGCGATCAACGCGCACGTGCTCGGGCGAACCGACCGACCCCCGCCCTCGGCGCGGTGGGTCCTCGAGCTCGGCGGCATCGCCGGCGACGCGCCGCGCGCGAACTGGCCCACCTCCAACCCGCCCCGTGCGTACGCCGGCATCGACTTCACGTGGGGCCTGCCCGGGGATCCCGACCTCACGCTGGACGAGCCGTTCGATCACTTCGTGCTGGAGGCGTCGTACGGCGCCGCCGCGGATCCCGTCGCGACGATCCGCGCGCGCGGGCTCCTCGTGGGCGAGCGCCTCGAACCGCAGCAGGACGTCCGCGGGCTCTGGGGGCTGTTCCTCTCGTACGACTTCGACACGACGGGTCCGTACCGCATCTCGACGGCCGCGGTCGGCGTCGGCACGAGCGGGCGCGCCGAGCTCGCACCCCACCTCGCGCTCGAGGCGACCGGGATCGCCTCGGCCGTGCTGATGGGGGCCGCGGGCCACGTCCCGAGCTTGCCGGAGGGGCGGGACTACCGGTTCGGTCCCGGCGAGCAGCTGCTCCTCGACGTTCGCCTCCGGGCCGACCCGCGCGTCTCCGGCGGCGTGACGTTCCGGCAGTACCTCCTCGTCGGCGACGGGCCGGGCAACGGGACCGAGCTCGTGCTCGAGGCGACCGCGGGGATCCTGTTCCGCATCGCGGGTCCGCACGCGATCGGTGCGGAGGCCACCCGCTACCACCACCGCGGGCAAGACGGCGCCGGCCCCATGGCGACCGACGGCGGCACCGCGCTCCGCGTCTACTACGCCATCGCGAGCGGCGGCTGAACGCTGCGGCGGCGCTTGCGAAGCGCGCCGGGCCGTGGCACCAGATCGGGATGGTCCGGATGAGCGAGCGCGGCGACGCCCTCACGGTGGTCACCCGTCTCGCGCGCCCGCACGTCCTGGCGGTCCTCGCCGCGGTGCTGCTCGTGCCGGCCGGGTTCGCCGCTGCGGGGCGCCGGCCGGTCCTCGCGGCCGCGCTCGCAGGGGCGGCGGTCGCGCTCGTCGGCCTCGGCGGGCGCTCCACGCGGGCCTGGCTCGGGGCCGGCCGGGTGACGGTGGAGCCGGCCTCGCCGTTCGAGCGGCGAGCGTCGCGGGCGCTCGACGAGTTCGTGAAAGCGACCGTGGAGACCGTCGGCGAGGCGCGGGTGCGCAGCGCCGAAGCGCGCGCTCGCTCGTTCGAGGCGCGGAGCGGCGCGTCCCTGCCGGAGTGGGCCCGGGCGTCCGCCGGCCCGGGCACGAACGATCACCTGCGCCGGATCGTGCTCGTGCCGCGCGCGGGCGAGCCGCTGCCCGTCACCGCGTGGCTCGCGCCGGAGGACGATCTCGAGCCGGCGCGGCGCGCCGTGGAGGCGCGGCTCCGCTGACGGTCACGCTCGCGGCAGGGTGAAGGTGAAGGTGCTCCCCGCGCCGAGCTGGCTCTCGACGTGGATGCGGCCGCCGTGCGCCTCCACGATCCCGCGCGCGATCGAGAGGCCGAGCCCGGTGCCGCGCCGCGAGCCGCGGCCCCGCCAGTAGCGATCGAACAGGCGCGGGAGCTCCTCGGGCGCGATGCCGGGCCCGTCGTCGGACACCGCGACGCGCGCGCGGCCCGCGTCCATGACGAGGCGCACGGTCACGTGCCCGCCGGGCGGGGTGAACTGCAGCGCGTTCCCGATGAGGTTGGAGAGGACCTGCAGGATCCGCTCGCGGTCGCAGCGGATCTCCTCCGGCACGCCGCCTTCGACGGCGAGCGCGATCCCCCGCTCGACCGCGAGCGGCGCGAGCAGGGCGAGGGCGTCGTCGACGATGGCGCCGAGGCGCTCGGGCCTCGGCACGACCCGGAAGCGTCCGGCGTCCATGCTCGAGACGTCGAGCAGGTCGCGGATGAGCCGGTCCATGCGCCGGACGGAACGATCGATCGTCTCGGCGTACCGCGGCACGCGGGCGGGGTCGGGCTTGCGCAGGAGGAGGGCGGCCGAGAGCGCCACCGCCTCGAGCGGGTTCTTGAGGTCGTGCGACACGAGCGCGAGGACGTCGTCGCGGGCGCGCACCGCCCGCTGCGCCTCGTCGAAGAGGCGGGCGTTGTCGAGCGCGAGCCCGGCGCGGCGGCCGAGCTCCTGCGCCATCGCGAAGTCCTCCGGGCCGTAGTGGGCGCCGGGGTGCGCGAGGACGAACGTGACGGCGCCGAGCGTCCGGCCGCGGGCGGAGAGCGGCACCACCATCGCCGAGGTCATCCCGAGCGCGCGGGCGACCCGCAGGTGCTCCGCGTCGACCGCCGCGGCCACGAGCAGCTCGTCCGGCACGCTCTCGTGCAGCTCCGGGCGGCCGGTCCGGATCACGGCGGGCGCGCCGCTCCCGGCCTCGGGGTCGGGCGGCCACCGGCGGCGCCACGCGCGCGCCAGCTCGAGCCTGGCGGGATCCGCGTGGACGAGCACGACCGGCTCCCCGCCCGGAGCGAGGCTCTCGGGCAGCTCGATGGAGCACCAGTCGGCGACCGCGGGCACGGCGAGCCGCGCCACCGACGCGAGCGTCTCCGACCATTCGAGCGTGGAGGCGAGGACGGCGCTCGCGTCGGCGAGGAACGCCGCCCGCCGCCGCGCCGCCTCGGCCTCCGCCCGCGCGCGCCGCTCCGACTCGAGCACCTGCGCGCGCGCGAGCGCCTGCGCCGCGAGCCGCGCCAGCACGGCGAGCAGCGTCCGCTCCTCGTCGTCGAGCCGCCGGCTGACGTGGAAGGTGAGCGCCGCGGCGCCGATGGTGCGCCCCTCGACCTCGAGCGGGAGGCACGCGAACGCGAGCTCGGCGCGCGCGATCGTCTCCGTGTCCTCCTCGATGACCGGGTACCGGGAGAGCGCCGCGTCGCGTGACTCGACGAACACCGGCTCGCCGTGGACGATCGCGTCCGCGAGCGGACCGAGCGGCTCGCCGGCGAGCGCCACCCGCTCGTAGCGTGCTCGCACGGCGGGCGAGTAGCCCGTGTCATAGCGCAGCACCGCGGCGGTCGCGTCGGGCTCGACGAGCCAGAGCCCGCCCTGGTCCGCGCCGAACGCCTCGCGCGTGCGCTCCACCAGCTCGCGCGCCACGTCCTCCGGCGTGACGGCGCGGGAGAGCGCCGCGGTGATTCGCTGGAGGAGCGCGACGGTTCCACCGTTGCGGGCCGGCACGGTGGCGAGGCGCGGGAGCGGCTCGAGGGCGGCGCCGGGTCGGCTTGCCATCGCGAATCCGGATAGCCGCTGGGCGGACGCCGTGCGCGACGGACCGCGCGGGCCATTCGGGTGCCGCCGAGGGGGCCGCCGGCCAGGCGGGCAGGGGACGAGCGGGCTGCTAGGCGAGCGCGCCCGAGCTCGTGCCCGAGCGGGCGAGGAAGGCCTCGATGCGATCGAGGCAGGCGTGCGGGCAGCGCTGGAGGATCATGTGCGGGGCGTCGAGGAGCGCGACCTCCGCGTCTGGCCGGATGGACAGGATCTCGTCCGCGACGTCGGTCCGGATGAGGCGGTCGCGGGTCGGCGCGAGGTACAGGAGCGGCGCGTCCACGCGGGCGAGCGTCTCCCGCACGTCCACCTCGAGCGCCTCGCGCGAGCGGTGCGCGACGACCTCCGGCGACACCGCGGCCATCGCCTGCCGCACCTCGTCCACGATCGCGTTCGGGGCGTCCGGGCCGGCCAGAAAGTGGCGGACCGCGGCCCCGGGCATCGGCAGCCCGAACATCCGCGCGCCGACCAGCGCCCGGAGCGGGTGGAGGATGGGATTCAGCGGCCGGTGCAGGAACGTGGCGGCGAGGACGAGGGCGACGAGGCCGCGGGGCCGCTCCGCGGCGAGCCGGATCGCGAGTGGCCCCGAGAACGACTCGGCGAGCAGCACGAACCGGCCGCGCGCGGGCAGCGCGGCGCGCGCGAGCGGGAGGAGGTCGTCGTAGCCGAGCGGCTGGTCCGGAGGGAAGGAGACCAGCCTGACCCCGAGGCCCCGCGGCGCGGCGGCGACGAGCGGCCCGTACATCCGGCCGCTCCCGTCGAGCCCCGGCAGGAGGATCGCCGGCGTCGCGCCGCGCGCGGGCAAGACGCTAGCCCCGGGCGAGGTAGCCCTTCGCCGCGAGGTTGCGCTTGATGCGCTCCTCGACGGACCCGACCGCCGACACGAAGCGCTCCCCCGTGAGCCGCTCGAAGACCTCGATGTACTTCCGCGCGAGCATCACGCGGACGTCGTCGGTGAGCGGCGGCGGCTTCCCGTGCCCGGAGAACCCGTGCTCCTTGATGAGCCACTGCCGGATGTTCTCCTTGTCGAGCATCTCCTGCTCCGCGCCCTTCGCGAAGCGCTCCTCGTAGCCGTCCGCGATCCAGTAGCGCGAGCTGTCCGGCGTGTGGATCTCGTCGATGACCACGAGCTTCCCCTCGGCCACCCCCATCTCGTACTTCGTGTCGACGAGGATGAGCCCGCGGGACAGCGCCCACTCCTGCCCGCGCTGGAACAGCCGGTGGGCGACGGTGGTCGCCTCCTTCCAGAGCTCGGGGGAGACGAGGCCCTGCTTCAGGATCTCCGCCTCGCTGATCGGCTCGTCGTGCTTGCCGTACTCGGCCTTCGTCGACGGCGTGATGATGGGCCGGTCGAACTTCTGGTCCTTCCGGAGCCCGACGGGCCACTGGATCCCGTACGCGCCGGCCTTGCCGGCCTGGTAGTCGCGCCAGAGCGACCCCGTGACGTAGCCGCGGATGACGATCTCGATGGGCAGCGCCTTCGCCCGCTTAACGACCATGACGCTCGGATCGGGCAGGTCGAGGACGTGCGTCGGCGCGAGGTCCTTCACCTTCTCGAACCAGAACGCGGTGAGGCGGGAGAGGACCTCGCCCTTGAACGGGATCGTGCCGAGGACGTGGTCGAACGCGGAGATGCGATCGGTCGTGATCATCACGATCCGATCGCCGCGGCTGTAGTTGTCGCGGACCTTCCCGCGGTACAGGTCGCCGACTCCCTGGAGATCGATCTTCTCGAGCGTGTGCGGCAGCTGCGCGCGCAGCATGTCGTCGGTCATCATGGCGGCGATGTTATACGTCCCGAACGCACATGGAACCTCGAAAAATCAAGGTCGTGCTGCACCGGCCCCAGAGCGCCGAGAACGTCGGGGCGGTCGCCCGCGCCCTCAAGAACTTCGGGCTCTCGCGGCTCTCGATCGTCGCCCCGGCCGCCTGGGCGGGGCCGCCCCGGAGCGGGGGACCGGGCACGGCGGGCGAGGACGTGATGGCGCGCGCACGGCGCACCGCCCGGAAGGCGGCGGAGCTCCTCGACGCGGCGGAGCTCCACGGCGACCTGCGCGCGGCGCTCGGCGCGGCCACGTGGACGTGCGGGACCACCTCGCGGGAGGTCGAGGGGCGCCCGCGGCTCGACCCCCGGGCCCTCGCGGCGGAGGTCGTCCGGCGCTCGGCGGCGGGGGAGGTGGCGCTGGTGTTCGGGGAGGAGCGGCGGGGCCTGTCGGACGCCGAGCTCGAGCTCTGCCAGGCGGTCTGCACCATCCCGACCACGGCGGCGTACGACTCGATGAACCTCGCGCAGGCGGTGGCGGTCGTCGCGTACGAGCTGCGGATGGCGGATCCCCGCGCCGCGCTCTCCGCTGGACCGGCGGAGGAGCCGGCCCGGCACGCGACCGTGGAGGCCCTCTGGGCGCGCGCGAGCGCGCTCCTCGGGCACGCGGGCTACCTGAACCCGCAGAACCCGGAGCACATCCTCGCCGACTTCAGGCGGCTCCTCGCGCGCGCGGATCCCACGCAGCGCGAGGTGGAGCTGCTGGTCGCCGCGATCCGCGCGCTGGAGCGGCAGCTCCGGCTGGGCGCGGATCGCGACGGCGGAACGAGCTAGGCCGCGGGAGCAGCCGGGGCAGCCTCGGCAGCGGCGCCCTGGTTCTTCTTCCGGGCCTTCTTCCAGGCCTGGAAGTGCTCCTCGCAGAGGCCGTGCGCCACGACCTTCTTCTTGCAGTCGGGCTTGGAGCACGTGTCGTAGCGCGCCGGCTTCGACTCGAGCTCGCCGCGGCGGAACTTCTTGTAGTGGAAGAAGCAGAGGCCCTTCGCCCGGTACGCGCGCTTGCAGCCGGCGACGGTACAGGCCTTCTTGCCGCCGCCCTTGGCGACGGGGGCCTTCTTCTTGGTCTTCGTGGTCGTGGTCTCGGCCATGGAGGGCGCTCGATACCAGACCCGCGCCGCGATGGCAATACCGAACCTCCCGGCGGCACGCCGGATTTCCCGCGGGGACGGGAGCGCACCCTATTCGCCGAGGAGCTCGCGCGCCTGCGCCCGCGCCTGCTCCTGGGCGGGCACCTCCGCGAGCGGCACCTTGACGACGTGCTCCTCGACGTCCCCGCCGCGCTTGAGCCGGAGCTCCACCTCGTGCCCGACGCCGGCGGTCGACACGTACCAGCGCAGCCGGGCGGGCGAGCGGATCTCGTGCCCCTGCACGGACGTGATCACGTCGCCGACCTTGAGCCCGGCGCTCGCCGCCGGCCCGTTGGGCGCGAGCTCCGTGATCTGGACGCCCGACGTGGGGATGCCCGGATCCGTCGGCGCCTCCTTCACCGACACGCCGAGCCAGCTCCGGACCACGCGCCCGCGCTCCTTGAGCTGCCCGACGATCTCCTTCGCCATGTTGATCGGGATCGCGAACCCGATCCCCTGGCCCGTCGCGTTCACCGCCGTCGCGATCCCGATGACCTCGCCGCGGAGGTTGAGCAGCGGGCCGCCCGAGTTGCCGGGGTTGATGGACGCGTCGGTCTGGATGAAGTCGTAGGTCCCCGGCCGGCCGACGGGCGAGATGTCCGAGCGCCCGGTGTGGCTCACGATGCCGAGCGTGACCGAGTGATCGAGGCCGAACGGGCTGCCGATCACCATCACCCACTCCGCGACGACGATCCGGTCGGAGTCGCCGAGCGGCACGATCGGGAGGGGCCGCGGCGGGTTCACCTTCAGCAGGGCCACGTCGGACTCGCCGTCCATCCCCACGACGCGGGCCGGGAGCTTCGCCCCGCCGCCGAGGTCCACCTCCACGCCGTCGGCACCCTCCACGACGTGCGCGTTCGTGAGGATCCACCCGTCGCGGTGGATGATGAACCCGCTGCCGATCCCCTTGCGCGGCCCGTCGTGCAGCTTGTCGAAGAGATCCTTGAGCGAGTCGTCCGTGCCCTGCGGCGCCGTCTGCGACGTGAGCACGCCCACCACCGCCGGGATCGCCGCCTCCGCGAGCCTCGAGAGCTCGGGGAGCCCGGACCCGGCGGACGCGGGCGCCTCGGGCGGGGCTCGCACCTCGCTGTAGAGCGGTCGCGGCGCGACCGCGGGTGCTGCGCCCAGCTGGACCGCGAGAAGGATCGCCCACCCTGGCCCTGCTGGCATGCCCGCCCCTCCCGCCCGCCGCCCGTCGCGGGTCCCGGAGGGAAGGTGCGAACCCTGCGCGGCGCCGCGCAAGAAGGCGCACCCGCCAAGCGGCGGCGGTGCGGGCGGGCGTGGCGCGCCCGGGGCTCAGCGCGGCTCGGAGAGGTGCTCGGTGACGATGCGATCCACCGCGCGGCGGTCCGCGTCGGTGTGACCCTCGCTCGGCCGATCGCCCGTGCGGTCCCGGGCGGCCGGACCCTGCGCGCGCGCCTGCGAGCGGGCGGGCGGGCGGGCCTTCGCCGCGGGCTTCTCCGGGACGCCCTTCATCTCGGCCCAGGTCCGCTCCACGAACTCCGACGGCGACCGGGACGCCCTCCACCGATCCGCCAGCGTCCGCCCGCCGAACGGCACGAACGCGAAGATCGCCCACAGCGCGGCGGCCGCGAGGAGGAGCTTCAGGACGAGGCGCAGCATGGACGCAGGTAAGCACGCGGGGGCGGGGGGATCGAGTTTTCGGCGACGGGCCGACGGGGAGCCGAACGAGACCGCGATTCCGTGCCCGTGCCGGTGCCCGTGAACGTGCCCGTCCCCGTGCCCGCCTCCCGCTTCCCGTGGACCGTGGACCGTGGACCGTGGCCCGACGCCGACTCCGATCACGTCTCCGCTCTGAATCTCGACTTGGAGTTGCACCCTCCCGTCTTGAGTTGAGGCGCGGCGCACCTCGTTGGCGGACGCCCTCCAGCCCCACAGAGCCTGGCGCGGGCATCGCAGCAACGTTGCCTCGCTCGCGTGTAGCGTCACGCGGGAGATGGCGTTCCCGTTGAGGGCGGCCGACAGCTCCTGGCGGACGTCCCCGCCGGAATCCGCTCCGGAGGGCGTGCATGGAGGAGACCGGCCCGCGAGGCAGGGGAGCCCCACGGCCCGGGCGCAGTCACCCGCCACTGGCGGTGGCGGCTCAGGGGGGCGGCGGTCCCGCGGGGAGCGTCATCAGCGACACGACCACGAGCGCCGCGAACAGGCCGATGGAGACGACCCAGGTCGCCCGCGGCGGCGGCGGCGGCGCGGCGCCGGTGGCGAGCCGCCGCTCGGGCGGCCGGAGCGACCACGACGTGACGGTGAAGGCGGCGAACACGAGCGGCGCGACCCACTTGCCGACACGATCTCCGACGAGGATGTGGGACGCGGCGGCGCCTGCGTAGTTGAGCAGGGCGCCCGTGTACGCCCACTCCTTGACGCGCAGGAACCGCGGGAGGAGGAGCACGGCGCCGCAGGGGATCTTCCAGACGCCGATGATGAGCAGCACGTAGAGGGGATACCCGAGGTGCTCCATCACGACGCGGACGTACTCGATGCGGAGGAGGTCCCAGAACCCCCCGGCGATCATCTCGTAGGCGACGATCAGCGTGGACGTCCAGTAGAGGGCGCGAGCGGCCCAAGCCGCGGCGCCGAGCCGGTGGCCGGTGGGGACGGCGGGGGATGACGCCGCGGGATCCCGTGGATGCGGGTTCGAGTCGTGGGCGAGCATGGGTGAGCTTTCGGTGTGTGCGAGATCGACGATCTCGACCGGTGGGTTCGTCGCAACGATGACGAGCGAGCCGAAGGAAACGTGACGGACGCGCCCGGCGTGCGCGCTCGGTCGCCCTCGGCACGACGGGGACTCGGCGCGCGAGCGGCGCCGCGCGCCGCGGACCCATGGTCCGGACGCGGCTGGCGCCGTCGTCGTCGCGTCACTCGGGGATCTTCAAGTCGAGCGCGCGGAGCCGCTCGGGATCGGCGAGCACGTCGATCTCGACGATCTTCCCGTGCGCGACCGTGAACCCCAGGACCGAGAAGGGCTGCCCTTCCTCATCGAACGAGACGAGGCCCGCAGCGCCGTTCACGAGCGCGGCCCGGGTCTCGCTGGCGGCCCGGGCGGCGTGGATCGACTGGTGGGCCGCCGCCCGCGCGCCGCGGATCACGATCGTCCCGCCCGGCGCGGCGGGGCCGCGGTCCGCCCTGAGGACGACGTCCGGATCCAGGATCCGGAGCAGCGCGTCGAAGTCTCCTCCGCGCGCCGCGGCGAGGAACGCATCGACGATCTCCCGCTGCCGGGAGAGATCGGGGTCGGGGCTCGGCGCGGCGCCACGGACCCGGCGGCGCGCCCGGCTCGCGAGCTGCCGGGCCGCCTCCGGTGAACGGCCGACCACCCGCGCGATTTCCTGGAACGGGACGCCGAACATGTCATGGAGCACGAAAGCGAGCCGCTCCGCGGGCGCGAGGGAGTCGAGCACCACGAGGAGCGCGAGCCCGACCGAGCCCGCCAGCAGCGCCTCGGTCTCGGGATCGGGGCCGCCCGCATCGCTCACGATCGGCTCGGGCAGGCGGACGCCGACCAGCTCCTCCCGCCGGGATCGGCGCGACCTGAGCATGTCGAGGCATACGCGGGCGACCGCGGTGGTGAGCCACCCGCGGAGGTTGCTCACGCCGTTCGTGTCGGCGCCGGAGAAGCGGATCCAGACTTCCTGGACGGCGTCCTCGGCCTCGTTCAGCGATCCGAGCATCCGGTAAGCCACCGCGCGGAGGTGCGCGCGGTGGGCCTCGAACCACCCGGCCAGAGCCTCGTCTTCTTTCATCGGTCACGTTCCTTGGTCCCGTTCCGTCTTCTGCGTGACGAACGAGGCGAGCCCGGTGTGACGAGGAACGACCGCGGAGGCCGCCTCGGCGAGACCAACCCGCATCTAGCGACACGAGGAGACCTCTTCCATGAAGATCCTGATGGTGCGTTCGAGGGTGAAGCCGGAGCACGTGGTGGACGTGGAGGCCACGGTCCAGCGGCTGTTCGCGGCCATCGAGCGCGCGCGGCCGGCCAACGTCCGGTATGCCTCGTCGATGCTTCCCGACGGGGAGACGTTCCTGGCCCTGCTGCAGGTTGAGGAGGGAACCGAGAACCCCCTCCCGGCGCTGCCGGCATTCAGGGAGTTCCAGGAGCGCTTGAAGGCCTGGGTCGCGAGCCCGCCCGTCGCCGAGCAGCTCACGGTGGTCGGGTCGTACCGGCTCTTCGGGTAGCTCGCAGACCGACGTGCGGAGATCGGACGCCGCCGCACGGCGGGGCGTCCGCAGCACGCGCGGACGTGGCACCCGATCCACGTCGGCAGATCCTGGTGCAGCAGCCCGGGCACGTTGACGGGCACGGGCACGAGGGGGAGCGGGCGCCCACGGAAGCGTCGTCCCGGTTACACTCCCCCCTCCCATGCCCCGCCTCGCCATCCTCGATCTCGACGGAACGCTCGTCGACTCGGTCGACGACCTCGCCACCTCGGTGAACCACGCGCTCCGCGCCGTGGGCCTGCCGGAGCGCGGCATCCCGGAGATCCGGTCGTTCGTGGGCGAGGGCGCGCGCGTCCTGCTCGAGCGCTCGGTCGCGCCGCACGCGGGCCGGCTCGAGCCTGCGCTTGCCGCCTGGTGGAAGCACTACGAGGATCACTGCCTCGACAGGACGCGGCTCTATCCCGGGATCTCCGCGTTGCTCGACGGGGCCGGCCGCGTGCTCGCGGTCCACACGAACAAGCCGGGCGCGCTCGCCCGGAAGATCCTCGCCGGGCTCGGCGTCCTGGAGCGGTTCACGGTGGTCGTGGGCGGGGACGAGGCGCCGCGAAAGCCGGACCCCGCGGGCGTGCACGCGATCCGCGCCCGGGTGGGGGCGTCGCCCGCGGAGACCGTGTTCGTCGGCGACAGCGCGGTGGACGTCGCGACGGCGCGGGCGGCGGGCGTCTCCGTCGTCGCGGTGACGTGGGGCCTCGGCGCGCGCGAGGCGCTCGTGCGGGCCGGCGCGGCCGTCCTGGTGGACGACGCGGCCGGCCTCGCGCCGTGGCTCGCGTGAGCGCCGGCTACTGCTCGGACAGGATCGTGAACTCGACCCGCCGGTTCTTCGCCCGGCCGAGCGCGGTGCCGTTGTCGGCGATGGGCTTCTCGAAGCCGTAGCCGCGCGCCCCGAGCCGCTCCTTGGTCACGCTGCGCTGGACGAGCGCCCGGACGACCGACTGGGCGCGGCGCTGCGAGAGGTCCTGGTTGTAGGTCCTGGCGCCGACGTTGTCGGTGTGGCCCTCGACCTGGATCCGCTTCAGCTCGGGGTGCTGGTTCAGGAGCGCCGCGATGGCGTCGAGGATCCGGCTCGACTCCGGCTTGATCGTGTCGAGGCCCGTGTCGAAGTGGATCGAGTCCTTGAGCGACAGGTGCTCCGTCTGGATCTCGACGAGCGGCTCGTCGTCCTTCACCGGGCACCCGTTGTTCTCTGCCGGGCCGGGCTCGTCCGGACACTTGTCCTGCGGATCCGGGATCCCGTCGCCGTCGCGGTCCTGGCAGCCGTCCAGCTCGGGGGTGCCGGGCTGCCGCGGGCAGAGGTCCTGCGCGTTCGGCACGCCGTCCCGGTCCCAGTCCGCGTCCGGCGGCCCGACCACCTCGCCCTCGGACCAGCGGACGCCCGCGAAGACGCGCCAGGACTCGCGGCCGTAGCCCGCGTCGCCGATGCCGGTCCCGCCGCCCGCCTCGACGGCGAGCCCGCGCCACAGCCACGCGCGGACGCCGCCCAGCGCCGAGAGCGGCGCGCGATAGCGCTCCGTCTGCGCGTTGTCGCCCCGCGGCAACCCGCCGGAGAGCTCGAGGATCGCCTTCCAGCGCTTCACCGCGGACAGGGGAGGCAGCTCGACGGACGCGCCGACGCCGTAGACGAGGCCGTCGTGCACGACGAGCTGCGCGTACTGGCCGGGGGCGCGGATCGCATAGCCGAGCTGCCCGTCCAGCCGCCACGCGCCGAGGTGCCGCGTCGCGACGACGCCAGGGACGGCCATCGCGCCGTCGGAGGTGAAGGCCTGCTTGTCGCCGGTCGGCGCGCGGAGCTCGAGGAGCGCGGCCAGCCCGACGGGCATCGGCCCCTCCTCGAGCAGCGGGAGCTTCGCGCCGACGCGGAGGTCGCCCAGCGCGGTCGCGGCGACGGGATCCGCGAGCGGCCCCGTGACGCCCTGGCGGGTGAGGAGCGAGAGGTCGGAGCCCTGGTGCATCGCGATGGGGAGGTGCACGCCCACCTCGAGCCGCCCGAACGACCAGGACGCGAGGACGTTCGCGGTGAGACGGGACTGGACGAGCTGATCGGTCTCGCTGCCGAGGCGGAGCGCGAGCAGCCCCTCCGCATAGTCGAGCACGAGGGCGGCGCCCTTCGAGCCCTCCGGCGCGGCCGCCGCGGTCTCGACGACGAACCCGCCGTCGACCGACAGCGCGAGCCGCGCCGGATCCGGATCGAACCCGCGGGCGGCGGGACTGTCCGCCCGGGCGATCCCCGCGGCGAGGGCGCTCGCGAGCGCGAGCGTCCGGAGCTTGCCGACCCCCTTGACCATGTGCGGGAGTGTCGTTCCAAACGGGGCGCCTGGCAAGGGGCCGAACGCCCACACGGGCCCCCTCTGGCCGGTGCGGCCCGAGGGCTCAGGCGGCGGTCGTCGCCGCCCGGAGGAGCCCGCGCCGCTCGAGGACCGCGAGGAGCGCGTCGTGCACGGACGGATCGAGCTGGGTGCCGCGCAGGGTCCCGACCACCGCCGCGGCGTCGGCGGGGCCGAGCGCCTTCTGGTACGGCCGGTCGGAGGTGCACGCGTCCCAGACGTCGGCGGCGCTCACGATCCGCGCGACGAGCGGGATCGCCTCGCCCGCGAGCTGGTCCGGATACCCGGCGCCGTCCCACCGCTCGTGGTGGCTGCGGATCGCGGGGACCGCGGCGGCGAGGAACGCGACCCCGCCCACGATCTCGGCGCCGATCCGCGGGTGGCCGCGCACGAGGGCCATCTCGTCCGAGGAGAGCGGCGTCTTCTTCGCGAGGATCGCGTCGGGGATCCCGATCTTGCCCACGTCGTGGAGGATCCCGGCGTACTCGAGCGCGGAGAGCGCCTCGGCGGGGAGCCCCAGCTCGCGCCCGATCTCCACGGCGAGCGCGGCGACGCGGTCGGCGTGGCCGCGCGTGTACGGGTCCTTCGCGTCGATGGCGGACGCGAGGCTGCGGATCGTCTCGAGGTAGCCGCGCTCCAGCGCGGCGATGAGCCGGTGGTTCTCGGCGTCGTAGCTCTCGAGCTGCCGCGACATGTGATTGAAGGTGTAGGCGAGGTCGCCGATCTCGTTCCGCGCGAACACCCGGACCTGGTGGCCGAAGCGCCCGCGCGCGATCTCGAGGGCGCCGCGCACGCACTCCGCGATGGGCCGGGTGATGCGCCGGGCCGCGATCGCCGAGAGGCCCGCGGCGAGGGCGGCCGAGGCCAGCGCGGCGGCGATCACCGGCGCATCGACGCCGCCGCGATCGCGGACGACGAGGACGCCGAGGAGGACCGTGGGCGCCGCGCTCGCGACGAGCACGACGGCGAGGAGCGTGCGCCAGACCCTCATCGCGCCCGCGCCGCCCTGGACAGCGCCCGCTCCAGCGACCGCCGCGTCACCGGCTTCTCGAGGAGGATCTCGACGGCGTCCGCGCCCTCCACCGCGCGGAGGCTCCCGTCGCTGATGGCGGTGAGGAGCACCGCCGGCGCGGTCACGCCCGCGGCGCGCACCTGCCGGAGCGCGTCCAGGCCGGAGAGCCGCGGCATCAGGAAGTCGAGGATGAGGACGTCCGGCGCCTCGCGGGCCGCGAGCTCCACCGCCTCGACCCCGTTCGCGGCGGCGACGACGGCGTGTCCGAGCTCGCCGAGCAGGTCGGCGACCATCGTGCGCACGAGGCGGTCGTCGTCTGCGATGAGGACCTTCACGCCCATACCCCCGGAGGAGCGCGAGGATACCACGCGCGCGGGCGCTACGGCCCCAGCCCCACCCACTCCGTCCCGTCCTCGAAGACCTCCCGCTTCCAGATCGGCACGTCCTTCTTGAGCTGCTCGATGCACGCCTCGCAGGCGCGGAACGCGGGCGTCCGGTGCGGCGCTGCACAGGCGATGACGACCGCGGCCTCTCCGGGCGCGAGGACGCCGACCCGGTGGACGATGGCGACGCGCGCGCCGTGCTCGCGCCCGACCGCCTCGCCGATCTCGGCGAGCTTCTTCTCCGCCATCGGTCGGTAAGCCTCGTACTCGAGCCGCAGCACGCGGCGGCCGCGCGTGTCGGAGCGCACCGTCCCGGTGAACGTCACGATGCCGCCGAGCCCTGGCCCGGAGACGGCCTCGATCACCTCCGCGAGCACGAGCGGCCGGTCCACGACGGAGAAGAGCGGCGCGCCGCCGGCGACCGGCGGCACGAGCGCGACCTCCGCGCCGTCGCGGAGCGGGGCCGAGTCGTCGGCGAACTCCTCGTCGACCGCGATGCGGCAGCGCGGCAGGACGCGAGCGAGGCCGGGGTGGCGCTCGACGAGGGCGCGGCGGAGCTCGGCGACGGTGGCCGGCACGGCGTCGAGCGTCTCGCGGCTCGTGCCGGCCGCGTCGCGGGCCGCAGCGAAGTACAGGATCTGGACGGGCATCGGACGGATTCTAACCATGATGGGAAGGGGGCTGCGCCCCTCCCCGCCGAGCACGGCTCGTCGGGAGCCCCGCTACCGCGCGACGGACGCCTGCTCGACCCAGGTCCGCATGTCGATCGGGCCGGGGACGTCGCACCGCCGCGCGACCTCGCTGCCGTCCTGGAACAGGACGAGCGTGGGCGTGACGCGGATCGCGTACGCCTGCGCGGCGGCCGGCTCCTCGCCGGGATCCACGCGCAGCACGACGAGCTCCCCGGCGCGGGCGCGCGCGAGGCCGTCCACGATGGGCATCACCACGTCGCGCCCAGCGAAGTCCACGAGCACGGGGGCGGGCGACGATCGGATGGTGGTGACGAGCGCGGCAGCGTCGACCGCCTGCGGACGTCCGGACGTGTCGAGGGGGCGCCGGCAGCGGTAGCACGCCTGCGGAGGCGCGCTGTCGATCTGTGTACGGTTCACCGCGCCGCAGCCGGAGCAGCGGAAGACGGCCATGACGTCCCCCCTTCGCCGGCGGAGTATCCCCCCGTCGCGTCCGGGGTGCAACTGGACCCGGGAAAGGGTCAGCGACCGAGGATGTCCTTGAACAGCGTCACGCCGAGGATCAGCGCGAACAGGGCGACCGCGCCGACGAGATTCACGACACCTTCGAGCTTCGCGTTGGCGCGGCGACGCGTCACGATCTCGTAGGCGAGGAACACCAGGCGGCCGCCATCGAGTGCCGGAATCGGGAAGAGATTCAAGATCGCGAGCACGACCGAGATCGTCCAGACGAGGCTCAGGAACGCCGGCTTGCCCTCGTGCGCGCTCCTGACCAGGTCCTTCCCGATCCCGACCGGCCCGGTGACGTCCGGCTTCTGCGCGCCCGAGAACATCGCGCCGAAGCCCTTGAGCTGAAGCGCGATGTTGCCGTTCGTGCGGTCGAACGCCTCGTGGAGGGCGCCGAGCGACGTGCTCCGGGCGAGGATCTGGTGCTGGCGGAAGCCGACGCGGCCGATCCCGCTCTGGTCCACCGGCGTGATCGGGATGGTGAGCCGCTGCGCCGCCGCCCCCTCCCCGCGCTCGATCTCGAGGGGGAAGGTGCGCCCCGGCCGTCGCTGCAGCTGGCCCACCAGCTCGAGCCAGGTCGCGACGGGCGTGCCGTCGACCGACACGATCCGATCCCCGGGCGCGAGCCCTGCCTTCTCCGCCGGCATCCCCGGCGTGAGCGCTCCGATGCGCGCCGACGGATCGCCGTCCGGCAGGCCGACGGAGACGAGGCACGCCGCGGCGATCGCGATCGCAGCGACGTAGTTCATCGCCGGCCCGGCGAGGATCACGAGGAACCGGCGCCAGGCCGGGTGGTTCGCGAACGCGCCCGCGTCCGTCTCGGGGACGTCCTCGCCCGGGGCCATCCCGGCGATCTTCACGTAGCCGCCGAACGGCAGCGCGGACAGCGCGAACTCGGTCCCGCTGCGGCGCGTCCGGAGCAGCACCGGGCCGAAGCCGACGCTGAAGCGCTCCACCCGCATGCCGAAGGCGCGCGCGGCGAGGTGGTGCCCCGCCTCGTGGATGATGATGAGGAGCGAGATGGCGAGGACGGCGGCGACGATCGCGAGCGGGGTGGTCACTCTAGGTGGGCTCCTCGCCGAACTCGTCCGCCTCGAAGGCGTCGAGCTCGGTGTCCGGCTCCTGCCAGGCGCGGGCGGGGAGGCCGGCCTTCAGGCACACGTGCTTCAGGAAGGTCTCCACGTCCCAGCCCTCGCGCGCCGCGACCTTCGGGAGGAGGACGCCGCGGTGCCAGCCCTTCCGCACGACGAGGCCGTGCGCGCCGACCTTCACCGCGCGCGGCTCCGCGAGCCGGAACGGCTCGCCGAGCACCGACACGGCGAGGCCGAGCTCGGGCACGTCGGCGGACGAGAGCGGCACGAAGCGCGGGTCCTCCGTCGCCGCGGACACCGCCATGCGCGCGACGGTGCGGGCGAGCGCGTCGGTCGGGCGGAGCGTGCCGATGCACCCCCGGAGCTCGCCCCGGACGCTCACCGTCACGAACGCGCCGCGCGGCTCGGCGAGCGGGCCCCTCTCCGGCAGCGCCGGCGCGGGGGCGATCCCGAGGTGGGAGAGGATGGCGCCGCGGGCGATGCCGAGGAGCGCGGCGCGGTCGGTCGGCGACAGCGGCGTCATGGGCGCCTTCGCGTGCCGGTGAGGAGGAACCGCCGCGCGTCCCCGAGGATCTCGGCGTGATCGAACGCGAGGGGGGACGGGAGCGCCCCCCAGGCGAAGGCGCGCGCCTCGTCCGCGTCGTCGGCGCCCTTCGGCTCCCCCGCCGCGCGCCCGATGAACACCGCCGAGAGCGTGTGCCGGCGCGGGTCGCGGCGCGGATCGGAGTACACCCAGAGCAGGTGCTCGAGCGTGACCTCGAGCCCGGTCTCCTCGCGTGCCTCCCGGACCGCGGCGGCCTCGACCGTCTCGCCGACGTCGACGAAGCCCCCGGGCAGCGCCCAGCCGGGCGGAGGGTACTTCCGCCGGACGAGCACCACGCGGTCCCCCGGCAGGAGGATCACGACGTCCACGGTGGGAGAAGGGCCCTTCGGCTCCGGCACGAGGGGAGACCTAGCGCACGGCGGCAGGACGGTCAATTCGGACCGGGGGCGCGCGACGGCGCGCGCAGCGGTACGGGAACCATCCCGCGGTCATCGCGGCGGCACGATCAGCGGCTCGCCCGGCGGCAGGGCATCCGCGGGGGCGGCGCCCCGCGGCGGCTCCGGCACCGACGGGAACGCCTTCTCCACGAGGAGGCGGGCGAACGGGATCGCCTCGGGAGGCGCCCCGCCCGCCAGCGCCCGGCCCGTCGCCGCCGCGACCCGCGCGTGGGCCGGGTCGCCGCGGTCCTCGAGGTGCTCGGCGACCGCGAACAGCCGCGACGCGAGCACCGCGCGCCGGGCCGGGTCGAAGTAGGCCGCGACCGCGTCCGAGACGACGCGCGCCATCTGCTCGGCGCGCTGCCGCTCGTCGAGGTACAGGGGCGAGACCGCGACCTCGTCGAGCTTCGCCGCGACCTGGCGCAGGTAGGTCTCGTCGGCGAGCCAGCCGCGCAGGAGGGGGAGGTCGTGCAGCTTCGCTCCGCTCGCGACCGCGTCGCGCTCCTCGTCGCCGGGGAGGGCGGGGAACCGCGTGGCCGGATCCGGGACCGCGGCCGCGGGGCCGAGCTGCGACAGCCACAGGTCCGCGCCGTCCGGCACGCGCTGGCCGGTGGTCTCGTTCCGCGCCCGCGCCGCCGCGACGAGCGCGTGCGCGCGGCTGCGGTCGATCTCGCCGACGCCCATCGCCGCGCCGCGGACGAGGACGTCCTTCGCGAAGGTCCGCCACTCCTTCCGGCCGAGCGTCCCGAGCTGCAGCTCGAGCAGGCCACGCTCGTCCGAGATCACGGCCTGCGCGACCTCCACGCCCTTGCCGGGCAGGGAACGAGGCAGCCAGATCGCGCGCTCGCCGTGGCCGTCGATGGCCGACGCATAGGCAGGGAGGGGGGCCTCGGGCGTCATCGTCGGGGCCGGCGCGGCGGGCCTCGGCGGCTCCGGGACGGCGACGCCGCGGCTCTTCAGGACGTGCAGCGCCCGCTTCGCCTCCTTCGCGACCTCCTTGCCGGGGTGGACGGCGAGGGCCGCGAGCACGTCGGCGCGGCCGGCGCCGAGCGCGGCGCGGGCGATGGCGGCGGCGAGCGGGGCGGGGAGGGTGGCGATCTCCTCGGGCTTGGCGCGGGAGATCCCGAGGAGGAGGCGTGCTGCGCGGCCCACCTCCTCGCGCGGCGCGCCGGTCGCGGCGGCGATCTCCTGGCTCTCGACGTTGGGGTCGCGGAGGAGCGTGAGCAGGCGGTCGGGATCGACGTTCGGCATCGCCGGGCAATCTATCCGCGCGCAGAGGGTGAATCCACAGGCGCGTGCCGGGGCTCCAAGCCGCGCCGCGTTCCACGATCGGGCGGCGCGTCGACCCTGGGTGGGGCATCCGCTCGCTTGACACTGCTCGAGCCAGGTCCGTAGGCTCGCCCGTACCCACCGTCGGCCGCGCGTGCGGTCCACGTGAAGCCCTCGAGGAGAGCCCCCATGACGAAGTTCCTGTTCGCAGCTTTCGCCGCGGTCTCGTTCCTCGCCGCGCAGCCGGTCTTCGCGTGCGAGGACTGCAAGAACTGCCCGCACCACAAGGTCGCCGACGCCGACAAGAAGCCCGCGGACAAGGCGGCCTGCGCCTGCGCCGGCGCCGGCAAGGAGTGCAAGTGCGGCGAGAAGTGCGCGTGCCCCCACTGCTCCGCGCAGAAGGCCGGCGCGAAGAAGGAGGAGCCGAAGAAGACGTAGTGGCCCCGGACCTCGGGCTTCGGCCCCGAGCGTGAGACGTCGACCGCGAACCGGCGGCCGCTCCGGACAGGGGCGGCCGTCGTCGTCCGTGCTCCATGGACGCCACGCCTCGCGGCGGTCGCCGGCGGCCCCAGGATCGCCGCCGCCCATCCATCCGGGCGTTGCGGCTGCGCGCACCCTGTCCTACCCTGTCGAGCCCTCCCGCGCGACGCCCGCCGGAAAGGACCGACCATGGCCCTCCTCGACGAGCTCCTCGAAGCGAACCAGAAGGCGTTCCACCCCGACGCCGACCCCGGCTCGTTCATCGCGAACCGGCACCTCTGCATCGTCACCTGCGTCGACCCGCGGCTCACGCACTTCTTCCCCGACGCGATCGGGGTCGACCGCGGCCACGCCGTCGTCATCCGCGTCCCGGGTGCTCACATCGCGCCGGGGTCGGAGATGCTCCGCGCGCTCGCCGCGAGCATCTACGTGAACGACTGCCAGGAGGTGCTCGTCCTCCCGCACACCGACTGCGGCGTGACGCGGGTCTCCGACGACGAGCTCCGGCGCGTGATGCGTGCCCGGGGCGTGACCGAGGCGGCGATCCCCGGCGATCCGGGCCGGTTCTTCGGGCTCATCCCCGACGTGGAGAAGGCGGCGCTCGAGACCGCCGAGGCCATCCGCCGGACGCCGTACCTGCCGCGCCAGATGCCGGTGCACGCGGCGCTCCTCGACATCCGGACCGGGGTGATGAAGGTGATCGAGCGGGGGTATGAAGCCGTCTTCAGGTAACGGGAGGCCCGTTCTCCGTTACCGTTACCGTTACCGTCACCGGCTTCTCCGTTCCCGTGACCCGAGTCCCGTGGCCCGTGGCCCGTGGCCCGTGACCCGTGACCCGCGGGGCCGGTCACGGGCACGTCGATCGGGCCAGGGGACACGGGAGGCGGGTCACGGTGACGGGACCGGGAACGGTAACGGGAACGGGAACGGTAAACGGTACCGCGAAGCGCCCTCAGAAACTCCCCGTCACCCCCGCCGTCGCACCCCCCGGCACCGGCGCAACGTCGATCACCCACCGGAACCGGTCCTCGACGCGCTTCACCGCGAGCGCCTGCGCGTCGCGGTTGAACCGCATCGCCTCCGAGACCGCGCCGAAGATCGCGCCGCCGTACCAGAGCGACTCCGCACCGGCGAGGACGATGCCGAGCGCGGGCTGCCCCTTCCGGAACGCCTCCATCGTCGCCCAGAGGAACAGGCCGTTCAGCGCGAGGGCGGCCGCGCCGGCGCCCGGATCGCCGGCGTAGGCGTGGCCGAGGCCTGGGACCGCCGCGGACAGGAGGCCGGCCGCGAGCGGGCTCCGGTGCGGGGCGTCGGCCACCTCGGCGGCCGCGCGGCGGAGGTCGTCGGCCGCCGGCGCGAGGGAGGCGTCGGTGCGCGCGGCCTCGAGCGCGCGGTCCGCGCCGGCGAGATCTCCCGTGCGCAGGAGCGCCAGCGCGAGGAGGAGGCGCGCACGGCCGGCGCCCGGGCCGCCCCGCGGATCGCCCTCGGCGTACGCGGCGAGCGCGGGCGCCGCCCGGGCCGCATCGCCCGCGGCGAACCGGATCCGGCCGAGCTCGAACAGCGCCGCGTCGCGCCGGGCGGGATCCGCGGCGCGCGCGACGACGGCGCGGAGCGCCGAGGCGGCGGCGTCGGTCTTCCCGGCTCCGGCGAGCGCGCGCGCCGCCTGGAGCTCGGCGCGCCCGGCGTCGGCGCTGCCCGGGGCGAGGAACAGGTAGCGCTCGTATTCCCCGGCGGCACGGTCGAGATCGCCGCGGGCGTAGAGCCAGTCGGCGAACCCGAGCGCGTCGGTCGCGGCGGTCGGGGTCGACGTCGAGGTCGACGGCGCGGTCAGGGTCGGCGGTAGCGGGCCTGCGCCCGCGGGCCACGGGACGCGGGCCACGGAAACGGGTGGCGGGTTCGCGCTCGGGTCGGGGTTCGGGGCGGCGGTGGCCTCGGATCGAGGGGGGGCCTCGAGGAAGAACGTCGCCTCCTCGAGCGGATCCAGGATGCCTCCGTCCGCCGCTCGCGGCAGGAGCCGGAGCGCCGAGGACCGCTCTCCGCGGAGGAGCCGCGAGACGCCGATGAACCCGCCGAGCACCAGGCCGTGGCGCGTCACGGCCTCCCGCGCGTACGCCGCACACGAGGGCCGGTGCGGGCAGCGCGGGCCATCGAGCCGGGAGAGGAGCGCGTACCCGGAGAGGAGGAGCCGCGCCGCCTCCGGCGGCCGCTCCGGCTCCGCGCCGCGCGACGGCCGCGCGGCCGCGGCCACGGCGAGCGCGAGGAACGACGCGGCGAGGCGCACACCGTCTGCTACACCGAGGGACGCGGTCCGTCAACGCGGCCCTTGCTCGCGAGGGGGCGACGTGATCTCCTCGGGCGGACCCGCATGAACGGGGAGGGAACCGCCACGATGAGAACTCCGACCCTGCGCGCCATCGCCGCCGCGACGGCGCTCCTCGTCGCCTCCGGCTGCGCCTCGAGCACCATCATCCGCTCCGAGCCGCCGGGCGCGAAGGTGTACCTGAACGGCGAGATGGCCGGCCGGACGCCGCTCGTGATGAGCGACACGAAGATCGTCGGCTCGACGACGTACGTGCGGCTCGTGCTCGACGGCTACCAGCCGTTCGACGGTGTGATCCAGCGGAACGAGTCCTTCGACGTCGGCGCCTGCATCGGCGGCGTCCTCGTCTTCTTCCCGTTCCTCTGGATCATGGGCTACAAGCCCGACCACAACTTCGAGCTCACCCCGCTGCGCGTTCCTCCCGCGGAGCCGGCGCCTCGCGGTGCGACGGAGTGGTAGCCCAGGACTAACGCTTCCCCCCGAGCCCCTTCAGCACGTCGCCGAGCGCGCGGCGTCCCGCGCGCTCGGCCTTGCCGCGCACCGCGCCCGTCGCCTGCTCGGCGCCGCCCTTCGCGAGCGCCGCGACCGCGGCGTCCGCCTCCACCGCCAGCGCCGGCTGCTCGAGGGTCCCCTTCACTCCGAGCGGGACGGACAGCGTCGGCGGCAGCGGGAGCCCGCCGGCGACGCCCGCGAGCGCGCTCCGCGGCACCGACGTCGTGCCGGTGAGGTCGAGCCGGCCGTCGAGGCCGATCCGGCCGTCGAGCGACACTCCCCCGAACGGCGCCTGGAACGTGAGCGGCGACCGCGCCGCGAGGAACCCGTCCTTCACGGTGAAGCTGCCCGCGAGGTCGCGGAGCTCGGTCCGCCCGCCCCGGGCGCCGCCCACCTTCCCGGCCGCGCCGCCCTTCCCGGCGGCGCGGAGCCCGGAGGCCACCGCGCCGAGCACCGCGTCGCCCATGTCCGTCGTCGTCAGCGCGCCGTCGCGGAGCGCGAGCTGGGCGAGCCCGTTCACCGCCTCCCGCACCTTCGACCACTCCGTGCCGACCCCGGCGACCTCGAGCGTCCCGTCCACCTTCCCCACGACCGGCGACGCGCCCGAGAAGGCCTTCGTCGCCGCGCCGACGTCGACGTCCGAGAGCCGGGCGGCGAGCTTCCAGCTCGGCTGCGCCTCCGTCAGCGCGACGCGCGTCCCGTCCGCCACGACCCGGCCGCCGAACACCGCCGCCTGCAGCTGGTCGAGCACGAGGTCGCCGCCCTGGAGCCGCACCTGGCCGCGCACGTCGGTCGCCTGCAGGCGGCCGGCGCGCAGCGTCCCGACCGCGACGGTGCCCCGGACCTGCGCCGCGGCGACCTCCCTGCGCATCGACTCGGGGAGGAGCGGACCGCCCTTCGGCGCGGCCTGGGCGTCCTTCTCGCCGGGCGGGAGGAGCCCCATCACGGCGTCGAGGTCGAGCAGCGGTCCGGTGACGACGAACCAGGCGCGAAGCGGCGAGAGGTCCACCGCGGCGTGACCGCCGAGATCGACGCCCGGGCCGCGGAGCGCGAGGTCCGTCACCTCGACCTTGCCGGCCCCGGGCCGCCCGGGCGCGAGCTGGGCCGCGGCGCGGAAGTGGCCGGCGGCGGGCTGGCCGCGGAGCAGCAGGTCCCTCACGTCGCCCGAGCCCTCGACCCGGTAGCGGCCCTCGACGGTCGCGACGCGCGCGTCGAGCGAGACCTTGCCGCCGCGCACGATCGCGCCGAGCGCGCCGGGGAGGAGGCCGCGGAGCCGCTCGAGCGCGAGCGCGCCGACGCGGAGGGATCCCGACACGACCGGCCAGTCCTGCGGTCGCAGGGGCACGGCGTCCGGGAGCTTCGCGATCGACAGCTCCGCGTGCACGTCCTGGACGTCGCCGCCCACCGCCGCGGCGACGCGCACCGAGGCAGGCAGCCCGGCGCCGACGCCGCTCGCGTCGAGGTCGAGGTCCTTCACCGCGACGGCGGGGGGCGCCGCCGCGCCCCGGTCGAGCATCCGGAACGCCGCCTTCTCCACCCGCACGCTCCGGATGGCGATCCGCGCGCGGCTCCCGCCCGGCTCCTCCGCCGGGGGCGGCTGCGCCTGGTCCGTCGGCGATCCCAGCCCCTCGGAGCTCCAGGTCCCGTCCGCCGCGCGGACGAGGTTCACCGTGGGGCGCACGAGGGTGATGGAGCGGACGTCCACGTCCTTCCCGAGGGACGTGAGGAGGGGCCAGAGCCCCACCTCGACATCCAGGGAATCGGCCTCCACGAGCGCAGGCTCTCCCGGGCGCCCGGCGACCGCGAGGCCGGCGAGTCCCACGCGGGCGTCCGGGAAGAGCGAGAGGCGCGCGTCGCGGATCGTGACCTCGCGACCGAGGGCGCGCGACGCGCGCGGCACGACGAGATCGACGACGCGGCGCGTGACCGCGCCCGAGTCCACCAGCAGGACGAGGACCGCGACCAGGACGACGAGCGCACCGGCCACGGCCGCGGCGGCGAGCGCGAGCTTGCGCGCGAGGCTCCGGGGCGCCATCCCCCGTAACCTCGGCCCGCCTGGCTGCCGCCGCAACGCGCCCGGGGGTCCGCCCGGAGCGGGGGTGGAGACGAGGCGGGCGGCGCCCCGCGCGGAGCGCCGCCCGGACCGCGGCCGGCCGCGCTCGCCCTAGAACCGCCGGGGCCCGAGGCCGCGCACGATCTGGTTCCAGTCCTCGAACCACTTCACCGCCTGCACCGCGAGCAGGATGAGCCCGAGGACGATGGGGCTCAGCACGGCGCCGACGATGAAGAGCACCTTGTGCGTCGAGTCGCTCGTCACGGGTACGCTCAGCTGGTACCGGCGCAGCCCCTCGTCCCGGAGGCTCAGCGCCTCGAACAGCGCGAGCACGGCGCAGACGAGGCCTCCGATCGAGAGCAGGAACCCGACCGGCGCCGCCACGAAGTTCACGAAGGGGGCGCCGAAGCCGAGGCCGACGACGAGCCAGAAGAAGGTCGCGAAGCGGCTCTCGCGCCCGGCGAGCCGCTCGTAGCCCATGCCCGTCTGGTAGAACTTCACGAGCCCGTAGATCCCGAACGTCACGATGCTCAGCAGGATCGCGCCCGCGACCGAGATCTCTTCGAAGACGAGCGGTCCGCGCGGCTGCGGGTAGGCCTGCTGCGGCGCCGTCCGCTGCGGGGCGGGGTAGGTGGGCTGGGCGCCGCCGGCCGGGCCGAAGGCGGGCTGCGGCTCCGCGGCGCGGCCGTTCTCGACCGGCGCGGAGAAGGGCCCCGTCGCGGCGGACGGGTCCGCCGTCCGGGCCGCGCCCTGGAACCCGCCCGCCTCGGCGCCCGCGCCCGGTGGAGACATCGGCGGCGGCGCCATCGGTGGGGGCTCCGGCGCGACGAGCGCCGCCAGCTCGGGGACGTTCGCGACCTGCTCCCACCCCGCCATCCCCGCCCGCCAGACGCGGGCGGTCGGCCGGACCTGGCCGGACTGGATGAGCCCGTGGAGCATGGCCGCCGAGATCGGCCCGGCCGGCTGCCCCTCGTTCTCGTACCACCACTGCGCGCTCTGCTCGGTCATTCCCCGCTCCGCGAAAGGCGCCGGCCGCGCCGGCGCGGACCGAGGTTGCCACGTGGAGCGCGGCGGTGTCGATGCACTTCGCGTGCTGGACCGTCCCGGGGACGCGGGGGGGCTGCGGCGTGACGCGCCGCCCCCGGCCCGGAGCCGAGGCGCTCGCTACACGGCCTCGGCGCGCCCGAGCCCGCCGCCGCTCGCGCGCGGCGCGAGCTTGCGCCGCTTCTCGTGCGCGGCGAGCACGCGGGCGAGGTAGTGGCCGGTGTAGCTCTCCTTCACGGCGGCCACCTCCTCCGGCGTGCCCTCGGCGATCACCTTCCCGCCCTCGTCGCCGCCCTCCGGGCCGAGGTCCAGGACCCAGTCCGCGCACTTGATGACGTCGAGGTTGTGCTCGATCACGACGACGGAGTTGCCGGCGTCGACGAGCCGATCGAGCACCTGCAGGAGCCGGTTCACGTCCTCGAAGTGCAGGCCGGTGGTCGGCTCGTCGAGGATGTAGAGCGTCTTCCCGGTGCCGACGCGCGCGAGCTCGCGGGACAGCTTGATGCGCTGGGCCTCGCCGCCGGACAGGGTGGGGGAGGGCTGGCCGAGCTTGATGTAGCCGAGCCCGACGTCCTCGAGCGTCGTGAGGATGCGGGCGATCTCGCGGTGGTTCTGGAACAGCTCGCGGGCCTCGGTCACGGAGAGGTCGAGGACCTCGGCGATGTTCTTGCCCTTGAACGTCACCCGGAGCGTCGCCTCGTTGAAGCGCTTGCCGCCGCAGACCTCGCACGGCACGAGGACGTCGGCGAGGAAGTGCATCTCGACGAGCTTCATGCCGTCGCCCTGGCACGCCTCGCACCGCCCGCCCTTCACGTTGAAGCTGAAGCGGCCGGGCTGGTACCCGAACGCGCGCGCCTCGGGGGTCTGCGCGAACACGTCGCGGATGCAGTCGAACACCTTCGTGTACGTCGCGGGGTTCGAGCGCGGCGTCCGGCCGATGGGCTGCTGGTTGATGTCGATGACCTTGTCGACCAGCTCCGCACCCTGGAGGCGCTCGTGCTTGCCCGGCACCTCGCGCGTCCCGTAGTGGTGGCGCATCAGCGCCGGCCGGAGGATCGCGTTCACCAGCGTCGACTTGCCCGCGCCGGACACCCCGGTCACCGCCACGAGCCGGCCGAGCGGGATCGAGACGGTCACGTCCTTCAGGTTGTTCGCCCTGGCGCCGAAGATCGTGATCGCGCCGTGGTCGTTCGTGCGCCGCCGATCCGGCACGGCGATCTCCTTCCGGCCGGAGAGGTACGCGCCCGTGAGGGAGCGCGGATCGCGCTTCACCTCGACGGGCGTGCCCTGCGACACGATCTCGCCGCCGTGGGCGCCGGCGCCCGGGCCGAAGTCGACGATCCAGTCGGCCTCGTCCATCGTCTCCTCGTCGTGCTCGACGACGATGACGGAGTTGCCGACGTCGCGGAGCCGCTTGAGCGTGCCGAGGAGCTTGCCGTTGTCGCGCTGGTGCAGCCCGATGGAGGGCTCGTCGAGGATGTAGATGACGCCCGTGAGCTCGGAGCCCATCTGCGAGGCGAGCCGGATGCGCTGGCTCTCGCCGCCGGAGAGCGACGGGCCGGCTCGGTCGAGGGTGAGGTAGCCGAGGCCGACGTCGAGGAGGAACTTGAGGCGGTTGCGGATCTCCTTGAGGAGCTCGTCCGCGATCTTCGCCTCGTTCCCCTTGAGATCGAGCCCGGCCAGCCACGCGTGCGCGTCCTGGATGGTGAGGCGCGAGAGCTCCACGATGCCCTTGGCGCGGATCCGCACCGCGCGGCTCTCCGGCTTGAGCCGCTCGCCGTTGCAGGTCTGGCACGGCTTGTCGGAGAAGTAGCGCATGTAGTGACGCCGCATCGCCTCGGAGCCGGTGGACTTGAACCGCCGGTAGAGCTGGTTCACGACGCCCTCGAACTCGAGCCGGTAGCGCGAGCCGTTCCCGGCCGCCTCCGTCCCGAGCATGACGACGTCGCGATCCTTCTTCGAGAGCTTCCCCCACGGCGTGTCGAGGTCGATCTTGAGCGCCCGCGAGAGGTGCTCGACGAACTCGAAGGTCCAGCCCTCGCCGCGCTCCATCCCGCTCGCCCACGGCTCGACCGCGCCCTGGCGGATCGTGAGGGTCGGGTCCGGGACGATGAGGTCCGTGTCCATCTCGGCGCGCGTGCCGAGCCCCTGGCAGTCCGGGCAGGAGCCGATGGGCGAGTTGAAGGAGAACGCCTGCGGCGCGAGCTCCCCGAAGCTGAGCCCGCACGCGTGGCACGCGTTGAGCTCGGAGAAGAAGCGGTCGTGCCGCTTGTACTCCTCCGGATCGATCCCCGGCCCGACCTTCTGCTCCTTGTCGGCGTCGGCGACGACGAGGGTGCCCTTGCCCTCGCGGAGCGCCGTCTCGACGGAGTCGGTGAGGCGCGGCCGGATCCCCTCCTTCACCACCAGGCGGTCCACCACCAGCTCGATGTCGTGCTTGAGCTTCTTGTCGAGGACGAGGCGATCCGTCAGCTGGTGGATCATCCCGTCGACGCGCACGCGGGCGAAGCCGCGCTTGGAGAGGTCGGTGAGCAGGTCCTTGTACTCGCCCTTCCGGTTCTGGACGAGCGGGGCGAGGACGAGGATGCGCGCGCCCTCGGGGTACGCGGCGATGGCCTCGACGATCTGCTGGGCGGTCTGCTTGCCGACCGGGCGCCCGCACGATGGGCAGTGCTGCATGCCGATCGAGGCGTACAGGACCCGGAGATAGTCGTGGACCTCGGTGATGGTCCCGACGGTGGACCGCGGGTTGTTCGAGGCGGCCTTCTGCTCGATGGAGATCGTCGGCGACAGCCCGCGGATCGTGTCGTACTTCGGCTTCTCCATCTGGCCGAGGAACTGGCGCGCGTAGCTGGAGAGCGACTCGACGTACCGCCGCTGCCCCTCCGCGTAGAGGGTGTCGAAGGCGAGCGAGGACTTGCCCGAGCCGGAGACCCCCGTGAAGACCACGAGCTTCTTCTTCGGGATCTCGAGGGTGACGGACTTGAGGTTGTGCTCGCGGGCCCCCTTCACGGTGATGGTGTCGGGCTCGCTCATGAGGCGCGTTACTTAATCGACCTGGGGGGCCTTGGCCAGCCGCCGCCGCGCGGCGCCGCCCGGCCGAGCGCGGGGGCCGAGGAGCGCCGGGTCCGTTCCCCGTGGCCCGGGAAGGTGGTAACACCGCGGGACCCATGCCGAACCGCGACACCGCAGCGGTCTCGCCGCAGTGCGCGGCCGCCTCCGCGGAGCCCCCGCCGGCCCGGGCGACGGCCGTCCGGGCGGCCGCCCGGCTCCGGCCGCTCGCGCCGCCGCCCACGGTGGCCCGGGCGCGCGCGCTCCTGTTCGCGTCCGGCGTCCTCTTCGGGCTGTCCGCCATCCTCGTCCGGCTCGCCACCCGCGCCGGCATGGCCGGCGGCCAGGTGACGCTCGTCCGCTTCGCGCTCGGGCTCGCGTTCGTCGTCGCCCTGTTCCGGGCGCGTCCGGGTACCTTCCGCCCGACGCGGTACGGGCTGCTCTTCGCCCGCGGGTTCTTCGGCGGCATCGCGGCGCTCCTGTACTTCCTCGCGATCCAGCGGATCCCCGCCGGCGAGGCGACGCTCCTCAACAACACCTTCCCGATCTGGGCGGTGTTGCTCTCGTTCTTCCTCCTGAACGAGCGGCCGACCGTCCACCTCGCGATCGCGCTCCTCGTCGCGAGCGCCGGCGTGTTCCTCGTCCTGGGCGGCGGCCAGGTGACCTTCGGGCTCGGGTGGGGGGAGATCCTCGGCATCGTCTCCGGCGTGTTCGGGGGGGCGGCGGTGACCGCGATCCGCGCGCTCCGCGCGACCGACAACGCGCCCACCATCTTCTTCTCGTTCTCCATCGGCGGGCTCCTCGTCGCGCTCCCCTTCGGCCTCGGCCCCTGGCCGCACGGCACGCTCCCGTGGCTCGCCGCGCTCGGCGTGGGCGTCTCCGCCTTCCTCGCGCAGCTCTGCATGACGGAGGCGTACGGCGCCCTGGCGATCGCCGAGGCGGCGCTCTGGCAGCAGCTCACGCCCATCGCGAGCTACCTCTGGGCGCTCACCCTCGGCGAGCGGATGGGCTGGCCGACGGTCATCGGCGTGCTCCTGGGCGTCGTGGGGATCGTCTACGGCAGCCTCCTCGGGCACCGGCCCAAGGAGGAGCGCTCGGTCGAGGCGCGGATCGCGGCGGGGATCCCGGCGGAGGAGCCGTGACGGCGGTCGCGCGCGGCGGCCCGGAGCCGGCCGCCGGCCCGGAGGCGAGCGCCGCGGAGGTCGCGGCGGCGCGGGGCCGGGGCGTCGCCCGCCTCCTCCTCCTCGGCTCCGCCGTGTCGTTCGGCCTCATGGCGGTGCTCGCGCGGAAGCTCTCCCGCGGCGACGCCGCCTTCTCCGCCGGCCAGCTCACCGTGATCCGCTTCGTGGTCGGAGCCCTCGTCTCGCTCGCCGCGTTCCGCGTCCGCCCCGCGCTGTACCGGCCGCACAACCGGCGCCTCCTCTGGACCCGCGGCGTCTCGGGCGGGATCGTCGTCGTGCTGTACTTCCTCGCGCTCGCGCGGATCCCCGCCGGCGAGGCCGGGATGCTCTACAACCTCTTCCCGGTGATCGCGACCGCGATGAGCGTCCGCGCCTTCGGGGAGCGCCCGACGATCCACCTCGTGCTGGCGCTGATCCTCGCCACGGCGGGCGTGGCGCTCGTCCTCGGCAACGGCTCGCTCCACCTCGGGCTCGGCGCGGGCGAGGCGCTCGCCGTGAGCGCCGCCTTCTTCGCCGCCATCTCGGCGGTGGTGATCCGGACGATGCGGGCGACCGACAACGCCCCCACGATCTTCTACTACTTCTGCCTCGGCGGCCTGCCGGTGGCGCTGCCGTTCGCGCTCGGGCGCTGGCCCCACGACCCGCGGGCCTGGGCCGTCGCCGCGGTGATGGGCCTCGCGGCCTACGCCGCGCAGGTGCTGATGACGCAGGCGTACGGCGCGCTCTCCATCGGCGAGGCGGCGATCTGGCTGCAGCTCACGCCGCTCGCGCAGTACGCGCTCGCCGCCGTCCTCCTCGGTGAGCCGGTGAGCGGCGCGGGCGCCCTTGGCATGGTGGTGGGGGTGGCCGGCGTCGCCTACGGGACCGTGCTCGGCCACCGGCCGCGGCTCCCCGCGCGCCGCGCGTGAGCGCGGGCGTCTCCCCCCGCGCCCTGGCCCGCCGCGGCGCGGGTGCTAGCTCATGAGGGGATGAGAGCGCTCGAGAGGCTCCAGCGCGAGGGGATCCGGCGCCTCGGGACGCCGAGGACGGGGTTCCGGTACGTCCGCCCGGACGGTCGACCGGTCCCCCGCGCCGACACGGAGCGGATCCGCGCGCTCCGGCTGCCGCCCGCGTGGACCGACGTGCACGTGAGCCCCGCGCCCGGCGCGAAGCTCCAGGCCGTGGGCCGCGACGCGGCGGGCCGGTGGCAGTACCGCTATCACCGGGAGTTCATGAAGCGGCAGGCGTCGGCGAAGTACCGGCGCCTGCTGCGCTTCGCGGAGGCGCTGCCGCGGATCCGGGCGGCCGTGGATCGCGACATGCGGCGTCGCGGCCTCGTGCGGGCCCGCGTCCTCGCGGCGATGGTCCTCGTCCTCGAGCGCTGCTTCATGCGCCCCGGCAGCGAGGCCTACGCACGGGAGAACCGCAGCTACGGCCTCGCGACGATCCGCCCCCGCCACGTGAAGATCGAGGGCGACCGGCTCGTCTTCGACTACCGCGGCAAGTCGGGGAAGCGGCAGGTCCGCGAGCTGGGCGACGCGCGCGTCGTGCGCCTCGTGAAGGAGCTCCTCGCGGTGCCTGGGCGCGACGTCTTCAAGTTCGTGGAGGACGGCGAGATCGTCGACGTCCGCCGGCGCCACCTCAACGCGTACATCCGCGCCGCGGCCGGCGCGCCGTTCACGGCGAAGGACTTCCGGACGTGGGCCGGGACGCTGCTCTGCGCCACCGCGCTCGCCGGGGCGCGCGGGGAGATGGTGCCGGGCCGGACCTCGTCGAGGTCGGTCGCGACCGCGGCGGTGAAGCAGGTCGCGCAGCGGCTCGGCAACACGCCCGCGGTGGCGCGGAGCTCGTACATCAGCCCCGCGGTGCTCGACGGGTTCGCGAGGGGGAAGGTCCTTCGGTGCGCCCTCGCCGACGCCGAGGTGATCGAGGCGCCGCCCGGCGCGCTTCACGAGACGGAGCGCGCGCTCGTGGCGTTCCTCCGCGAGGCCTCCCCGCGCGCGGCGCCCCCGCTGCGGGCCCTCGAGGGCGGTGGCCGGCCGGCGCCCGGACCGCGGCGCGCGACGCGCCCGACCGGCACGACGGCGAAGCCGCTCCGCCGCGCCGCGCGCGGTGCGGAGCGCGGCGAGGGCTAGGTGGCCGTCGCGCCGAGCTCCGCTTCCGCCGGGTCGGTGCAGTGCTCCTGCGGCTCGTCGTCGCGGCGCACGGCAGGCAGGGTGAACGTCACCGTCGTGCCCTGGCCCGGGCTCGACTCGGCGCGGATCGCGCCGCCGTGCGCCTCCACGAGCGCGCGAGCGATGGCGAGCCCCAGGCCGGTGCCGTGCCACGCGGCATCCGCGCCGCGCCGGAACCGGTCGAAGACGTGGGGCAGCTCCTCCTCCGGGATGCCCGGTCCGGTGTCCCTGACCCGGAAGACGACCGCGTCGCCACAGGCCTCCGCCGCGAGGCAGACCGCGCCGCTGTCGGTGGCCTTCACGGCGTTCGACGCGACGTTCCCGAGCACCTGGAGGATGCGGTCGCGATCCGCGACGACCTCGGGCAGTCCCGGGCTCGCCGACAGGCACAGGTCGAGCCCCTTCTCGCGCGCCGCCTCCCGCACCTCCTCCGCGGCAGCGCCGAGCAGGTCGGCCGGATCGCACGGCTCCGCGCGGATCGAGAGGCGCCCCTCGTCGAGGTTCGTGAGGTCGAGGAGGTCCTCGATGAGCCGTCGCATCCGCTTGCCGGCCACCGAGATCCGGCCAGCGGCGCGGCGCGTCTGCGCCGCCGCCGCGGGGCCGTCCGGCAGGCGCGCCAGGGTCGCCGCCCCGAGCATCACGGTGGCGAGCGGGTTGCGGAGGTCGTGGCTCACGATCTGCAGGACCTCGTCGCGGTGCCGGACGGCGCGCCGGAGCTCGGTCACGTCGAGCGCCGTGGCGACGGCGCCGGTGACCTGCCCCGCGGCGTCGAGGATCGGCTGCGCGCCGGTGAGGATCGTGGCCTGCCCGCCGTCGAACCGCTCGATCTCGACCAGCTGCGGCGGCACCGGCCGGCCCGTCGTGAGCGCGCGCTGCGTGGGCCAGTCCCGCGCCTCCAGCGGCGCGCCCGTCTCGACGAGGCGGCCGCGGTAAGCGACGTGGCCGCGCGGCTCTCGCAGCGGCGCGCGGCCACCCCAGATCCGGCGGGCCTCGTCGTTCGCCTGCACGAGCTGGCCGCTCGCGTCGGCGATGAAGACGCCGGCGGGCAACGTCTTGAGGAGGCACTCGAGGCGGCGGCGGTCCGACTCGAGCTGCTCCCGCGCGCGCACCTGCTCGGTGACGTCGGAGACGACGAGGAGCAGCTCCTCGCCGCCGCCGTCCGCCGGGATGGCGCGGAGCGACCACCGCCACCACGTCGGGCCGCGCGCGAAGCCGTCGAAGCGCTGCTCCTCCTCCTCCTGCGGGCCCTCGCCGCGCGCGACGGCGCGGAACCGGTCGAGGAGCCCCGCCTGCGCGGCGCCCGGAACCACGTCCTCGTACCGGCGCCCCTCGAGGCCGCCGGTACGGTGCGGCGCCTCCACGAAGGCGAGGCACGCGCGGTTCGCCCACCGGATGCGCAGGTCGACCGGATCGAGGACGGCGATCCCGGTGGGCGCCTCCTCGAAGGCCGTCCGGAAGCGGTGCTGCGCCGCGAGGAGCCCCTCCGCCATCCGCTCGTACGCGCGGCCGAGGCGGGTGATCTCCTCCGGGCCGCGGAGCGGGCGCCGGGGACGTCGGCCGCGGCCGAGCGCGTCCGCGTGCCGCTCGAGCCTGCGGAGCGCGGCCACGGTGCGGTTGCCGACGACGCTCGACGCGCCGACGGCGAGCAGCGACACGAGGACGCCCGCCGCGAGCACGATCGCCATCTCGCGACGGAGCGGGCCGAGCGCCTCGTCCGCGGAGCGGCTCGCACGGACCGCCCACCCGAACGGCGCGACGGGCGCCGCGGCGCCGAGGCGGACGTCGCCGGCCTCGCCGCGCACCTCCCCCGACGCCTCGCGGCCCGCGAGCGCGGCGGCGACGATCGGCTGCGTCGGCGCGACGCGGCGCGCCTCCCAGTCGAGGTCGAGCTCGGGCGAGCGGAACACGAGCCGGCCGCCGCGATCGACGATCGCCACGCCGGCGCTCCCCTCCCGCGCCGGCGGGAGCGCGCGCCCGCCGAACCGCTCCGGCGCGATCAGCGCGATGATCGTCCCGGCGAGCGCGCCACCGGGCCGCCGGATCGCGCGGGAGACGACGACCCCGGGCCGGCCGTCGACGCGGGCGAGGAGGAGATCCGAGAGCACGCGGTCCTCGCCGGCGAGCACGCGCTGGTAGTAGTCGCGATCCGCGATCGAGATCCCGACCGACGACGGGTTCGAGGAGAAGGCGATCCGGCCGTCGAGCCCGACCCAGCTGAACTCGCGAACCGAGGGGTAGTCGCTCACGGCGTCGGCGAGGAGCCGGTCGGAGTCGTCGCGCGAGAGCCGCCCGCTCGCGATGGTGCGGCCGAGGGTGCCCGCGTCGTGGAACAGGTCCTCCACGTAGATCCGCAGCGTGCCCGCGACCGTCCTCGCGACCTCGAGGTTCGCGCCGAGCTCCCCGTCGCGGCGCGCCCTCCACGCCGCCGACGCGGCGTGGACCGCGAGCGCGACGAACGTGACGGCGGCGAGGCCGACGACGAGGTACAGGCGCGAGCGGATGGTCCGGAACACGGGCGGGGAGTCCTCCGCGGGCCAAACCGACCTCGGCGGCCATGTATTCCGCCGTCGCACTGGCCGGTGCACACGCGCCCGGACGACGTCCGATCGGGGCAGCGCCTGCCCGCCCCATCGGAGCGGCGGCGCACGCGGCGGCATCACCGCGGTGGCGACCGGTGCGAACGTCCGGGGTACGATGCGGTCTCACCTTCCCCCGGGGTACCGCGATGGCCCGAAGGCCTGCGCCGCGCTCGCGCGCGACGCGCTCGAAAGCGCGAGAGCGAGAGCAGGAGGCGCTCCGGGAAGCTCACGAGCGGCTCCGGGTGCACGTCGAGACGATGCCGCTCGGGGTCGTCGAGTGGAACTCGGAGTACCGCGTCACGCGCTTCAGCCGGCGCGCCGAGGAGATCCTCGGGTGGGCGGCGGCGGACGTGCTCGGTCGGCGGCTCGACGAGATCCCATGGGTCCCGGAGGAGGACTGGCCCTCCGTGCGCGCGGTCATGCGGGACATGTCGAGCGGCGCCCGCCCCGTGAACGTGAACGCGAACCGGAACCTCCGCAAGGACGGCTCGGTGGTCCACTGCGAGTGGTACAACTCGACCATCCACGACTCCGCCGGGCGGCTCGTCTCGGCGCTCTCCCTGGTGCTGGACGTCACCGGCCGGACGATCGCCGAGCAGGCGACGCGGGAGAGCAGGGCGAAGCTCGACTCCGCGCTCGCCAGCATGACGGACGCGGTGTTCATCTCGGACGCGGAGGGACGGTTCGTCGAGTTCAACGACGCGTTCGCGACGTTCCACCGGTTCGCGAGCAGGGACGAGTGCGCCCGGACGTTCGGGGAGTACCCGGACCTCCTCGAGGTCTTCACGGCGGACGGCGCGCGCGCGCCGGTGGAGCGGTGGGCCGTGCCGAGGGCGCTCCGGGGCGAGACCGTCACCAACGCCGAGTACGTCCTCCGGCGGAAGGACACCGGCGAGACCTGGGTCGGCAGCTACAGCTTCGGCCCTCTCCGCCGCGACGGCGAGATCGTCGGGTCGGTCGTGGTGGCGCGCGACGTCACCGAGCGGAAGCGCGCCGAGGAGGAGCTGAAGATCGTCACGCGGCTCTACGCCGTCCTGAGCCGGGTGAACGAGGCGATCGTCCGGATCCGCGACGAGCAGGCCCTCTACGAGGAGGTCTGCAGGATCGTCGCCGACGAGGGCGGCTTCCCCCTGGTCTGGGTGGGCCTCGTGCGGGATCGCCGGATCGTGCCTGCGGCGTCGTGGGGGCGGGCAGCCGGTTACCTCGGCGAGATCGAGGTCGAGGTGGACGGCCCGCTGGGCCAGGGGCCCACCGGCGTGTGCGTCCGCGAGCGTCGACCCGTGATCAACGACGACTTCGGCGTCAACCCGTCCACCTGGCCGTGGCGGCAGCCCACCCTGCGGTACGGGCTCCGCGCGTCCGCCGCGTTCCCACTGGCGCGCGGCGACCAGGTGATCGGCGCGCTCACGTTCTACGCAGCGGAGCCGGGCGCCTTCACGCCGAAGCAGGTGAACCTGCTCGAGGCGCTCTGCGCCGACCTCTCGTACGCGCTCGACGCCATGCGGCAGGAGCGGCTCCGCAGCGACGCGGAGCGCGCGCTGCGGCAGAGCGAGCAGAGCCTGCGAGAGGCCGACCGCCGCAAGGACGACTTCCTCGGGATGCTCTCGCACGAGCTCCGCAACCCGCTCGCGCCGATCCGCAACAGCGTCTACATCCTGAACCACGCCGACCCGGCGGGCGAGCCGGCGCGCCGCGCGCGCGCCGTCATCCAGCGCCAGACGGAGCACCTGACCCGGCTCGTCGACGACCTCCTCGACGTCACCCGCATCGCGCGCGGCAAGATCGAGCTCCGCCGCGAGCGGATCGACGTCGCGGACGTCGTGCGGCGCACCGCCGAGGACCTCCGGGCGGTCCTGTCGAGCCGCGACCTCGAGCTCGTGGTGGAGGTGCCGCCGGCGAGGCTCTGGGTCCACGCGGACGAGACGCGGCTGGCGCAGGTCGTGGGCAACCTGCTCCACAACGCGGGCAAGTTCACCCCGCCCGGCGGGCGGGTCGAAGTCTCGGTGCGGGCCGGCGACGGGATCGCGGAGCTCCGGGTGCGCGACACGGGCGTGGGGATCGAGCCCGAGCTGCTCGAGCGCGTCTTCGAGCCGTTCGTGCAGTCGGAGCGCTCGCTGGCGCGGACGCAGGGTGGCCTCGGGCTCGGGCTCGCGCTCGTGAAGGGGATCGTGGAGCTGCACGGGGGGAGCGTCCGCGCCGAGAGCGCCGGGCCCGGGCGCGGCGCGGAGCTCGTCGTCATCCTGCCGCTCGCGTCCACCCCGGAGGCGAGGAGCGCGCCCGCGGGCGAGACGACCCCGGGCGCGGGGCGCCGGGTCCTCGTCGTCGACGACAACCGGGACGCCGCGGAGTCCCTCGCCCAGCTCCTCGAGGTGCGCGGGCACACCGCCGACGTCGCGTTCGACGGCCCGACCGCGATCCGGATGGCGGGGGCGACGCGGTACGACGTGATCCTGTGCGACATCGGGCTCCCGGGGATGAGCGGCTACGAGGTCGCGACCGCGCTCCGGAACGGGGCGGGAAACGGCGCGCAGCTCATCGCGGTGAGCGGCTACGCGCAGCCGGAGGACCTCGCGCGCGCGGCGGACGCCGGGTTCGACGGGCACGTCGCGAAGCCGGCGGACCCCGAGCGGATCCTGCAGCTGCTCGCGTGATCCCGCCGGCGGGGGAGGGCGAGGCGCGCGTCCCCCGACGGGGCGAGCCGCGCCGCGGCCGCTCGCGCGCGCTACAGTCGTCCCGTCCACCGTCACGAGGAGTCAACATGCGCACCACCGCTGCCGTGCTCGCCGTGGTCCTCTCCGCCGGCCCCGCCCTCGCCCGCGACGTCTCCGGAGTCAAGCTCCCGGACAGCGTGACGGTCGCCGGGCAGGAGCTCCGCCTGAACGGCGCCGGCGTCCGGAAGAAGCTCTGGATCCAGGTCTACGTCGGCGCGCTGTACGTCACCACCGCCTCGTCCGACGGCGAGGCGATCGTCGGCGCGGACGCGCCGAAGCGCGTGCGGATGGTGTTCCTGCGCGACGTGGACCGGAAGTCGATCCTCGGCGCGTTCCACGACGGGTTCGAGGCGAACTCGCGCGCGCAGCTCCCGGAGCTCGAGCGGGGGCTCGAGCGGATCGGGCCCGCGATCGGCGACGTGAAGCGGGGTGGCGAGATCGTGGTGACGTACGTGCCGGGGGAGGGGACCACCGTCACCGGGCCGGCGGGCACCGCGACGGTGGAAGGGAAGGTCTTCGCCGATGCCCTGTTCCGGAACTGGCTCGGGCCGAAGCCCGCCGACGGCGACCTGAAGAAGCGGATGCTCGGCCGGTAGGGTCCGCTCGGCTGGGCACACCCTCGCGGGCACGGTCCAGCGTCCACGGGCCACGGGAGTCGGGCCACGGGCAGGGCCCGCGGGTACGTTGACGGGCACGGAGCAGGCTCTGCCCGGGGTGAACGATGGGTGAGACGCGGAAGACCGGATTCGAGCCGTTCGGCGAGGATCACCAGGCGTTCCGGCGGACGGTCCGGGCCTTCTGCGAGCAGGAGCTCGCCCCGCACGCGAAGGAGTGGGACGACGCCGGCGCGTTCCCGAAGTCGCTCTTCAGGACGTTCGCGGAGCTCGGCCTGTTCGGGATCCGGCACGACCCCGCGTACGGCGGCTCGGGCCTCGACTACTGGTACGTGGTCGCCTACGCCGAGGAGCTGGTCCGGTGCCGGAACTCGGGCCTCATGGCGGGGATGCTCGTCCACGGGGAGATGGCGATCCCGGTGATCGGGGAGATCGGGACCGACGAGCAGAAGCGCGAGTTCCTCGGGCCGGCGATCCGCGGCGAGCGGATCGCGGCGCTCGCCATCTCGGAGCCCGACGCGGGCTCGGACGTGGCCGCCATCCGCACGACGGCGCGTCGCGACGGCGACGACCTCGTCGTGAACGGATCCAAGATGTGGATCACGAACGGCGCCCGCGCCGACTTCCTCACGATGGCGGTGCGCACGGGCGGCCCGGGGCACGAGGGGATCTCGCTGCTCCTCTTCCCCACCGACGTGAAGGGGTTCGCCGTCTCGAAGGTCCTCGAGAAGGTGGGGAACCCCTCGTCGGACACCGCGGTCCTCTACTTCGAGGACTGCCGCGTCCCGGCGCGCTGGCTGCTCGGGGAGGAGAACCAGGGCTTCTACCACGTGATGGCGAACTTCCAGGGCGAGCGCCTCGTCGCCGCGGTCCAGGCGGTCGCCGCGATGCAGCTCATGGTCGACGACGCCATCCGCTACGGCGAGGAGCGGACCGCGTTCGGCCGTCCCATCGTGAAGTTCCAGGCCTGGCGTCACCGGCTCGCCGAGCACCTCACCGCGATCGAGGCCGCGCGGTGGCTCACCTACCGCGCGTGCGACCTGTTCGACCGGGGGGAGCCGGCCGTGAAGGAGATCTCGATGGCGAAGCTCTTCGCCTGCGAGCTCGCGCAGCGCGTCGCCTACGATTGCATGCAGCTCCACGGCGGGATGGGCTACGTCCTCGAGACCGACATCGCCCGGGCCTGGCGCGACATCCGCGTGCTGACCATCGCCGGCGGAACGTCGGAGATCATGAAGGAGATCGTCTCGCGCGCGGCGGGGCTGTAGAAGGACGCCATGGACCCGACCGACGCCCTCGTCGTCCTCGTCACCGCGCCGTCCGCCGACAAGGCGGCGGAGCTCGCGCGCGCCCTCGTCGAGGAGCGGCTCGCCGCCTGCGGGAACGTCGTCCCCGGGCTCCGTTCGATCTACCGCTGGGACGGGAAGGTGCAGGACGACGTGGAGGCGCTCCTGCTGCTCAAGACCACGCGCGCGCGGTTCGAGGCGCTGCGCGAGCGCGTCCTCGCGCTGCACCCGTACCAGGTTCCCGAGGTGCTCGCGATCCCGGTCGCGGCGGGCAGCGCCCCGTACCTCGCGTGGATCGCGGCCGAGACGCGGTGACCCGGACGCGACCGGCGCGGTGCTAGCATCGCAGGATGACCCGCCTCGCCGCCGCCCTCGCCGCCGCGCTCCTCACCGCGGCGCCGTCGCCCGCCGCGCCGCGCGAGGCGCCCGCGCTCCTCGTGCCGCCCGCGCTCGGCCGGACCGACCTGGTCTGGATCTCGGGGCGCGTCCTCGAGGAGGCCCAGGGCCAGCACGGCCCCGCAGCGCTCCGCACCGCGCGCGCCCTCTCCGCGTCGAACCTCGAGGGCGCGGCCGTCGAGGTGACGTTCCTCGGTCGCACCGCGAGGGCGGTCTCCGGGGACGACGGCGAGTTCCTGGTCGCGATCCCGGCCGGCGACGGCCCTCCGTTCCCCGCGGGCGCATCGCCGGTGCAGGTTCGCGCCGGCGGTGCGGGCGCGACCGGCGTCGTGCACGTCGTCGACCCCGCCGCGCCGTTCCTCCTGGTCACCGACTTCGACGACACCGTCGCGGTGACGAACGTGGCCCGCCCCGGCGGTGCCGTGCGGACGACGTTCCTCGAGGACGCGGACACGCAGCCGGCGGTCCCGGGGATGGCCGCGCTCTACCGGTGCCTCGTCGTGCGCCCGGAGGGGACGCCGGCGCCCGCGGTGGCGTTCGTCTCCGGGTCACCGGTGCAGCTCGCGCCGCGGCTCGTGCGCTTCCTCGAGCGGAACGGCTTCCCGCCCGCCGCGCTGTTCCTCCGCAACCTCGGGCCCGGCTCGCTCTCCGGCTACAAGGAGCCGGTCCTGCGGACGCTGCTCGCGCGCTTCCCGCAGAAGCTCGTGCTGATCGGCGACACCGGCGAGCGCGACCCCGAGATCTACGCCGCGCTCGCGCGCGAGTTCCCCGACCGCGTCCTCCGGATCTACCTGCGTCGCGCCACTGCCGGGCCCGACCCCGCCGCGCGCCTCGACGGCGCGCTGCCCTTCTCGGATCCGGCCGTCCCGGCGCGGGATGCCGCCGGGCGAGCGCTCGCCGACCTCGCCTGCGTCGACGCCGCGTTCCCCGGGAAGGGGGCGGCGCCCGGCGCGCCGTGAGCGAGGATCCGTCCGGGCGCTACTTCTTCCGGAAGAGTGCGTCGAGCGCGTCCCGGGGATCGTCCGCCGGCCTCGCCGCCTCGCCGAACAGCGCGGCGAGCGCGTTTCGCGCCGCGTCGGACTTGCCGCGGCGGCGCGAGGCACCGTCGCCGAGCTGGAACAGGTCGCACGCGTTGGAGGCGTCCTTCTCCACGACGTGGTCGGCGTGGGGCTCGCGGCACTGGTGCGCCGCGGACTCGTCGTAGTGCCGGCAGTTCATGCAGGAGTGCAGGTCCGCGTCGCACTGGGGGCACGTGGTCCGGCGCCCGATGGGACCGTCGATGCGGACGATCGCTCCGCACGCATAGCAGCTCGTCGCCATGGGGTTATCATAGCCGGAACGCCCCGGCGCCTCATGCGCGAGCCTCTCTCCTTCGGCCGCTACGTCCTCCTCGATCGCATCGCGGTCGGCGGCATGGCCGAGGTGTACGTCGCGGCGGGGCGCGACGACCCGCCCGGCAAGCTGTACGCGCTCAAGCGGATCCTCCCGACCCTCGCCGAGGACGAGGGCTTCATCACGATGTTCCTCGACGAGGCGCGCCTCGTCGTGCAGCTCGAGCACCCGGCCATCGTGCCCATCCACGAGCTCGGGAAGCACGGCGACGGCTACTACATCGCGATGGACTACGTGCCGGGGAAGGACCTCCGCGCGCTCCTCGACCGGTGCCGCGCCCGGAAGGAGCCGCTGCCGGTGCCGCTCGCGGCCGCGGTGACGGCGCGCGTCGCGGACGCGCTCGACCACGCGCACCGGACGCGCGACGCCCACGGCGAGCCCCTCCGCGTCGTGCACCGCGACGTATCACCGGCGAACGTGCTCCTCGGGTTCGACGGCTCGGTCCGCATCATCGACTTCGGGATCGCCCAGGCGGCGATCCGGACGCGCCGCCAGGACACCGTGCTGCGGGGGAAGTTCGGGTACATGAGCCCGGAGATGGTCCGCGGGCTGCCGGTGGACCGGCGGTCGGACGTCTTCGCCCTCGGCGCCGTGCTGCACGAGATGCTCACCGGCGAGCGGCTCTTCACCGGCAGCTCCGAGCTGGCGGTGCTCGAGGCGGTGCGGAGCGCGGCGGTGCGGCCGCCCTCCGAGCGGCGACGGGACGTGCCCGCCCGGCTCGACGACGTGGTCCTCCGCGCGCTCGCGCGGGAGCCGGAGGACCGGTGGGCCTGGGCGGGCGAGCTCCGCGACGCCCTCCGCCCGTTCGCGAGCGGCGGCGATCCGCCCGCGCTCGCGCGCCTCATGGCGCGATCCTTCCCCGCCGACCTCCGGCGCGAGCTGGACCGGCTCGACCGGCTCCGCGTCGAGCCGCTCCCGCCCGTGCCGCCGACGCCCGAGGCCACGCAGGTGCTCGATCTGCACGCGCTGCCGCCGCCCGAGGCGGTGCCGCTGCTCCGCCCGCCGCCTCCGCCGCCGCGCGCGCGGCCGGCCCAGGCGCCCACCGGCGCGAGCGCCCCGCCACCCTTCCGCCTGCCCCGGCAGCCGTCCGCGCCGGAGCCGCCGCCGCCGCGACCCGCGGGCCTGACCGCCTTCGCGTTCGTCGCCGCCCTCGTCGCGGTCGCGGCGATCCTCGTGGCGGGCACCGGCCCGGCGCGCCCGCCCGCGCCGGCCGCCGCGCTCCCGCGTGGGGCCGGGCCGCCGGCGACGGGGATGCTGCGCGTCCAGCCCAGGGCCGCCTCGACCCTGGTCCTCGACGGCGCGCCGGTCCTGCCTCCGCTCGGGGGCGGAGAGACGCGCGAGCTCGCGGTGCCGGTGGGCGAGCACCGGATCGAGCTCCGGACCGAGGACGGCCGGCGCGCCGGCGCGACCGTGCAGGTCGGCCCGGGCGAGGTGTCGGAGCTGCTGGGCGTCGAGCTGCAGTAGGCGGCGCTCTCATGATTCATCACAAGCCGAACGAGAACCGGCGCCTTGCGCCCAGCCGGTCTTGATCGGTGAAAGTGAAGGAGGGCTGAGAAGGGGGCCGGCCGAGGCGGGTCCGCGGTGGGGAAACGTCGACCGCGTGGATCGGCTACCAAGAAGCCTGCGTCGCAATGACGGCGAGCTCCCGGCGCGAGACGCGGATGCGGGCGCGTTCGGGGGAACCCAACCGATCGCGTCGTGCGGTTGACACGTCCCCGGCGCTCTCGCGGATCGGGCGTCGCGCCCGCGCGAGAGCGCCGCTCTCGCAGCGCTCCACGCGCGCGGAGCGGCGCGAGCGGCGTTCGAACCCCGGCGCGACGCAGCGCGCTGATTCTCGCGCCAGCGGGTGCCTGGTCTACTTTGTTACCTATGTGCCTGGGTTGAACCGCCTGCGTCATTGCGCCCGGTTCGCCGGCAGAACTCGTCGATGCCAAAGTGGCCGCACGGACCGTGAATGCCCCGATTTCCCGGAGGGAGCCGCCGACCTTCGAGCCGCTCACCGCCGAACTCCGCCGGATGCACCTCACCGTCGCGAAGCGGTTCGAGGCGAAGGTTGCCGAGGCCAGGGACGCGCTCTCTTACTCGCATCCGGGGGCGAGCACCGAGGAGATCCTCGAGGTCGCGCTCGACCTCCTCCTCGACCGGGCCAAGAAGCGGAAGGGCCTGGTCGAGAAGCCGCGGCGCGAGAAGCGGCCGTCGAGACCGGACCACATCCCGGCGGAGGTGAAGCGGGCGGTGTGGGTGCGGGACGGCGGCTGCTGCCGGTGGGCTCTCGAGAACGGCGGCGTCTGCGGCTCGCGCCACCGTCTCGCCGCCGAGCGCCTTCGGCTGGATGTGGTCGTACTGCCAACTTGCTCGCCGCACGGAAAATCTTCGGCGATGCATGGATGGACAGGTACGCGCCGGCCCGCAAGGCCACCGCGGCGACGGGGCGCCGCGACGCCGGCTCGGCGGGTGCGCGCTCCGAAGTTCCCGCCGCGGCCCTGACCGGGCCGACGTGACCGTCGGGCGCGACGGAGCGCCTCCCGAAGCCTCCGGCTGGCCGGACCCCATCGCCGCCGTCGCGACGCAGGCTTCTTGGTGGCCGATCCCCGCGGCGACGTCTCGCCCCTGCGGCCACGCCCCGGCCGTCCCCCTTCTTCTAGAGCCCCTTCCCCGCTCGTCAACACAGACGAGGCGTCCCTGCGGCGACGGTCGCGGTGGTCCGAGATGTGATGAATCGTCAGAGACGGCGCTACGCGCGCAGCGCGGTCTCGAGCGCGCCGAGCAGCTCGTCCGCCGCGGGCGGGTTCTCGGCCAGATCCGCGGACAGGACCGCGACCGTCTCCACGTCGAGCCGGATCCGCTCCCAGTCCTCCGCCGGCACCGCCAGGAACGCGTCGACGATCCGCGGGTCGAACTGCGTCCCGCGGCAGCGCAGGATCTCGTCGCGCGCGTCCTGGAACGGCCGCGACTTCCGGTACGGCCGGTCGCTCGTGATCGCGTCGAGGGTGTCGACGATGTGGAAGATGCGGGCGCCGACGACGATCTCCTCGGTCTTCAGCCCGGCCGGGTAGCCGCCGCCGTCCCACTTCTCCTGGTGCTGCAGCACGATGGCCGAGGCCGGGCGGAGGTAGTCGACGCGCTGGAGGAGCGCCCACCCGAGCTCGGGGTGCCGCTTCATCTCCGTCCACTCGTCGGTGGTGAGGGGGCCGGGCTTGAGCAGCACGCGGTCGCGCACGCCGATCTTCCCGATGTCGTGCAGGAGCGCGCCGTGCTCGATCACCGTCAGCTCCGGCTCCTGGATGCCGAGCTGGAGCGCGAGCCGCCGCGCGTAGAGGGAGACGCGCCGCGAGTGCCATTGGGTCTCCGCGTCGCGGTAGTCGAGCGCGGCGATGAGGCCCTCGAGAAGGGCCTGCGTCCGCTGCCGGACCATCTCCTCGAGCCGCAGGTTGATCTCGCGGAGCTGCCCGTTCTGCCGCTGCACCTCGGCGGTGAGCCGCTCGTTCTCGCGGCGGAGCCGGGCTGCCTCGGCCGCCTGGTTCACGGTCGCGAGCAGCTCCTGCTGGTGCCACGGCTTCGAGATGATGCGGAACACCTCGCCGGCGTTCACGGCCTGCAGGGCGACGCGGAAGTCCTCCGCCGCGGTGCACAGGATCCGGACCGCGCCGGGGAACCGCGCGCGCGCCGCCTTGAGGAAGGTGACGCCGTCCATCCCCGGCATCATGTAGTCGGAGATGATCACGACCGGGGCGTCGGACTCGATGGCGTTGAGCGCGTCGTCCGTGCCCGCGTAGCAGCGGGGCTCGAACCCTGCTGCCTCGAGGATGCGGGCGAGCGCCTTCAGGATGAGCTCGTCGTCGTCGACGATCAGCACCCGTTCGGCGGACATGGCGGGAGTAGAGCAGGCGGACGCGGTCGGTGCAAGGCGAAGGTCCATCGCCGCGCAATCTAGGATCTGCGCGCGGCGACCGCATGCTCCCTCGCCGCGGGTTCCACGCCCGAGATGTCGGCGCCCCAGGGGTCGCTAGAAACTCTGCAGGAACTCCTCGTTCGAGTCGAACTCGGAGAGCTTCTTCAGGAGCCGCTCCATCGCCTCGACCGGCTTCAGCGAGGCGAGGGCGCCGCGAAGACGGCGGACCTTCTCGATCTCCTTCACCGAGAAGAGCTTCTCCTCCTTGCGGGTGCCGGAGGCGCCGATGTCGATCGCAGGGAAGATCCGGCGCTCGGCGAGCTGGCGAGAGAGCACCACCTCCATGTTGCCGGTGCCCTTGAACTCCTCGAAGATCACCTCGTCCATCCGGGACCCGGTGTCGATGAGCGCGGTCGCGATGATGGTGAGCGAGCCGCCCTCCTCCGCCTTGCGCGCCGAGCCGAACAGCCGCTTCGGACGCTCGAGCGCGCGCGAGTCGACGCCGCCCGTCAGCGTGCGGCCGGAGGACTCGACCTCCTTGTTGTACGCGCGGGAGAGCCGGGTGATGGAGTCGAGCAGGATCACGACATCCTTGCCGCCCTCGACGAGCCGCTTCGAGCGCTCGAGCGCCATCTCCGCGACGTGGATGTGCTCCTCGGTCGGGCGATCGTTCGACGACCCGATCACCTCGCCCTTGATGTTCCGCTTCATGTCCGTGACCTCCTCGGGCCGCTCGTCCACGAGCAACACGGTGAGGTGCACGTCCGGGCGGTTCGCGATGATGGCCTGGGCGATCCGCTGCAGCATGATGGTCTTGCCGGCCTTCGGCGGAGAGGTGATCAGGCCGCGGGCGCCGAGCCCGATGGGGGAGATGAGGTCGAGGACGCGCCCGATCATCTCGTCGGAGCTCGTCTGCATCACGAGCCGCTCGGTGGGATCGGTCGCGGTGAGGTTGTGGAAGTGGGTGCGGCGCGCGACGGCGATGGGATCCGTGCCCTCGACCGTGTCGATGCGGCTCATGACCCGCTTCATGTTCCGGACCGCCGCGAGCCCCTTCACGAGCATGCCCGGCTGGAGGTGGGTCCGGTCGATCATCCAGCGCGGGACCTCGACGTCGAACGGCTGGGGGAGGTAGCTCCGCTTCGGATCGCGAAGGTACCCGTTGCCCTTCCCCTCGAACTGGAGGACGCCCTCGACCTCCTCGGTCACCTCGGGCTGCGCCGCGGCCTGTGGCTGACCCTGCGGCGCCGGGGCACCATTCTGCCCCTGGGTCGGCGCGACCTGGCCGTTCGGCCCGACGGCCGCGGGTCCGCCCGCGGCTCCCGGCTGACCACCCCGACCGCGGCGACCGCGACGCCGCCGGCGCCGCCGTCCTCCGCCCTGGCCTGGAGCGCCGCCCGCCTGGCCGTTCTGGCCCTGCGCGTCGGCGCCGTCCGGCGCCGTGCTCTGCGCCTGGGTGGTCTGCGGGGCCCCGCCCTCACCCGGGGTCGGGGTCTGCTCGTTCTCGCTCATGCTGTCGTTGCTCCGGCCGCGGGACGGTGCTTCGCCCCCCTGCGGTCCTTCATCGCGTCTGGAACGGCGCTCGCCCGCGGAAAGACGATTGTGCGATCCGCGAACCGCCTGCCCCCCGGACCCGTCGCTGGCGCGCCGCGCGCTCATCGCGCGGCCTCACTGCATCGCTGCCAGGGGTCGGTCGACCGGGGGTCGGTCCCCCCGCCGCCTCGAAACCTACGTCGTTCTCGGAGGGGAGACAACCGAATGCATAGCAAAAAAGATTCGGGAGCGAAAGCCTCGATACGGCCTTCTCGGGTCCCTCGGTCACGGGGGCGTCACGGGGATCCAGTCGAGCGGCAGCGCGACGACCGGCCCGATCTCGCAGAGCACCGCGAGGGCCGACAGCTCCGGCACCGCCGCGAGCGCGCGCGCGAGCGGGTGGACGTCGAGCACCTGGGCGAGGGCGGCGGTCGACATCTGTGCAAGGACACCGCGGTCGCCGTCGTCGGCGCGGATCTCCACCCACTCGCTCCGGCCGAGCAGCGCACGGTCGCGCGCGAGGCCGATGGCGTCCGTGAGCGAGCCCATCGCGTCCACGAGCCGCCGGTCCAGCGCCTGCCGACCGGTCCAGACCCGGCCGCCCGCCACCTTCTCCACCTCGGCGCGGCCGAGCTTCCGTCCCTCCGCCACGCGGTCGAGGAACGTCGTGTAGAACGCCTGGATCTGGCGCTCGAGGACCGCCCGCTCGGATGCGCTCCACGGGCGCGCGAGGGACGTGAGCTCGGCGTTCTCGCCGCGGGTGAAGGAGGTGCGGTGCACCGAGATCTTCCCGAGCAGGCCGGAGAGGTCCGGCTTCGCCGCGAAGACGCCGATCGAGCCGGTGAGCGTCGAGGGTTCCGCGATGATCGTGTCGGCGCCGACCGCGATGAAGTACCCGCCGCTCGCCGCCACGTCGCCGAGGGAAGCGATGACCGGCTTCCCCTTCCGGCGCGCGCGCACGACCTCGCGCCAGATGAGGTCCGAGGCGAGCCCGTCACCGCCGGGCGACTCGATCCGGAGCACGATCGCCTTCACCCGCGCGTCGTCCGCGGCGCGCGCGATCTGGCCGCGGATGCTGTCGGCGCCCGCGATCGCGTCCTGGCCGAGGGGCGAGCGGGTCCTGCCCTGCGCGATGACGCCCTCGATGCGGATCACCTGCACGACCGGCGGCAGCCCCCACCGCTGCGCCGTGCGCTCGGGCTCGGGCCGGTACCGGCCGCCCTGCTTCACATGCCTGCCGGCGGTCCGCCGGACCCACTCCTCGAGCTCGTCCTGCCAGAAGACCGCGTCGAGGAGGCCCACGTCACGGGCCTCCTCCGACGTGAAGAGGCCCTGGTCGACCAGGGCGCGGACCCGCTCCGGCGAGAGCTTCCGGGCCGTGCCGACGTCGGCGACGATCCGGCCGAACACGTCGTCGAGCAGCGCGTTCGTCGCCTCCCGCGCCTCGGGGGACGGCTCGGTGCGGACGAGCGGCTCGGTGGCGCTCTTGTAGGCGCCGGCCTTCACGACGTCGAACGTCACGCCCAGCCGGGCGAGGGCGTCCTTCAGGTAGAGCTGCGAGGTGCCGATCCCGTTCACGAAGAGCGGCGCGCCGGGCGGCGCCACGATGGTCGTGGCGGCCGTCGCGAGCCAGTAGGCCCGGGTCCCGCCGCCCGTGAGGTACGCGACGACCGGCTTCCGCGCCGCGATGCGCGCCACGACCGCCCGGAGCTCCTCGACGCGCCCGGAGCCCACGGGCACGTCGTCGATGCGGATCACGAGGGCGGCGAGGTCTCCGTCGTCGCGAGCGCGCTCGAGGCGCCGGAGCAGCGTGCCGTACGGATCGCTCGGGCCGATGTCCAGGAAGAGGGTGCGATGGCGGCGGAGCTCCTCGTCGAGGTCGATCGTCGGCGCATCGTCGCCGGACGGCGCGGCGCGGTATCGCTCCGAGGAGACGCGCACGCCGGTGAGCCAGCCGGTCTGGTCACCGACGGCGGACGTGCCGCCGATGACCCCCGAATGCGGGGCGTTCCAGGAGACGGCGAGGAGGCCGGTCACGTCGCCCGCGGGGCCGGGCAGGCTCCGGAGTGGCACCTGCACCTGGACGCCCACCGCGACGCCGAAGGGGGTCTCCGCCGCCGCGCCGAAGGCGAGGTGGGTCGAGCGGAAGTCGCCTCGCGTCTGGTCGTCGGCGAGGAGATCCGCGGAGAGCGTCAGGCCGTCGTCCCAGAAGCGCGTCGCGAGCCCGAGATCGTAGCGGACCGGGATGCCGGGCCCGGCGTCGCGGTCGAGCATGGCCGCGCCGATGGAGAGCGCGCGCAGCGGCCGGACGGTGAGCCCGAGGTCCCACCCGCCGACGTGCTCGAGGGTCGGGTCGGGCGAGGTCACCCACGTCCACGCGGCGCCGGCGGACACCGCCCGCCCGTCGCCGAGGGTGACCCCGAGGCGCGTCCGGCGGTACCGCGCCGCGTCCTCGCCGGGCCGCATCCACTCCTCGGAGAACCCGATCCCGAGCGGTCCGAGGCGGTTCGCGACGTACACGCCGTCCGCGGCGGACTGGGGGGTGACGTCGCCCTCGTGGAAGTAGTGCAGCGTGAGGCCGTCGACGAAGCCGATGGCCGCCGGCGTCGTCGCGAGCCCGGTGGGCTCCTCGACGGCGGCGACGCCGAACGCCGGGAGCGCGATCCCCGCCGGTCGCCCGGCGGCGCGGTCGGTGGCGGCCTGGACCTGCGCGCGGGCGGCGGGCGCTGCGGCGAGGAGGACGGCCGCCGCGGCGGCGTTCACGAAGCGTGTCATGTGGGGCTCCCGCGCGGGATTCTACGCGGGAGCGGCGCCGCCCGGGTCGGTCCGGGCGGGACGTGCGTGCGGTCACCCGTCGCTGCCGGCGTCCTCCACGGCGCGGAGGTGCTCCTCGCCGAGCGGCACGAGGTTCCCGGACCGATACTCGCGAAAGACCTCCAGGATCTGCTCCTTGTGCGGCCGGACCTTGCCGAGCGGGCACTTCTCCCACTCCTTGCGCGGCTCGTCGCAGTACCCGGTGCGCTTGTCGCCGCACTTCGGCTGGAGGTACCCGCCGATCTCCGGGATCGCCTTCATCACCTCCCGGCGCATGAGCGCGACCATGTGACGGATCTCCCACTGCGCGCGCCAGCAGAGCCGGAGGTCGGCGATGTGCAGGAGCTCCGTGAAGTTCACCATGATCTGGAAGTTCGTCGGGGTCGCGTTCGGCAGCACGAACCGGGCGTCCTCGGCCGGGATACCCTTCGCGAGCGCGTCCTCGTAGACCCGCGTGATCTCCCGCATGAGCCGGTCGTACTCCTCGGCCATCCCGGGGGTCTTCTCCCAGGTCTTGGGCATCACGTAGTCGAGCCGCTCCTCCTTGTACTTCACGTACCGCTGCGACTGCTGCTCGAACGAGATGCCGATCCGGTGCCGCACGAACTGGTGGGAGAGGGCGCGCGACACGCCGGAGATGCCGAACCAGAAGACCACCTGCTCGAGCGGCGAGGCGTGGCCGGTTTTGAGCCGCTCGCCGATGAACTCCCGGATCGCGTCGGGCGAGATCTTTCCCGAGCCGATCTCGCCCCAGACCTCGCCGGGCGTCTTGGGCGTGTAGCAGGTGCGATAGGCGCCGTAGAGCTTCTGCAGCGGATCGCGGGCGTAGTCGATGAGCGTGACTTCGAGCGGCATGGGGGCTCCAGAGGACGATGTTATACGACGCGCCTGTCACGGGCGCTGCCGGGCCCGCGGGCCCGTGCTAGGAAGCCTCCATGACCGACGCCGAAGCCAAGCCCGCCGCAGCCTCGCACGTCGACGTCACGCACCTCGTCATGCCGAGCGACGCGAACATGCTCGGGACGGCGTTCGGCGGGATGGTGATGCAGTGGACCGACCTCGCCGCCTCGATGGCCGCGATGCGCCACGCGCGCCTGCCGGTGGTGACCGCCTCGATCGATCAGCTCTCGTTCCTCGCGCCCATCCGGATCGGCCAGATGGCGATCCTCTCGGCGCAGGTGAACGCGGTGTTCGGCACCTCGATGGAGGTCGGCGTAGAGGTCGTCTCGGAGGACCCGCGGACCGGCGAGCGGCGCAAGTGCTGCGACGCGTTCCTCACGTTCGTCGGCCTCGGCCCGGACGGCCGGCCCACGCGGGTCGCGCCGCTCGCCCTCGCGACCGACGCGGAGCGCCGCCGGGACAGGGAGGCGCGGGCTCGCCGGGCCGCGCGGCTGTCGCTCCGGGACGCGCTCCGGGCGCCTTGACGGTGGGTCGTCCGGCACCGCGCCGGCGCTCCGGTTTTCCTTGAGCGGTGCCGGGGGGCGCGCCATATTGCGCGCGGTTTTCGGGCGCCGGAGCGCCCGTCCTCGGAGGAGGCTTCCGTGCGTCGCACCCTCTTCGCCGCGCCCGCCGCGCTCGCGGCCCTCACCCTCGCGCTCGCCGCGTGCAAGACCGCGCCCAAGAAGCCGGACCACGACGCGCCGCTGCCGCCCATCGATCCGACGGCGCTCGATCGCTCGACCTCGCCGTGCGAGGACTTCTACCAGTACGCCTGCGGCGGCTGGATCGCCCGGACCGAGATCCCGCCCGATCGCTCCTCCTGGAGCCGCGGGTTCGCCGAGCTCACCGAGCGCAACGCGCGCCAGCTCCGGCGGATCCTCGACGCGGCCGGGGCCGCGAAGACGCCGCCCCCCGAGCCGTTCGCGAAGAAGGTCGGCGACTACTGGGCGTCCTGCATGGACGAGGCGACGATCGAGGCGCGCGGGCTCGCCGACCTCCAGGGCGAGTGGGCGCGGATCGACGCGATCCAGGATCGCCCGGTGCTCGCCGACGAGGTCGCGCGGCTCGAGGCGGCCGGGCTCGACGTTCCGTTCAACCTCACCTCGGGCCAGGACGCCAAGGACGCCACCCAGGTGATCCTGCTCGTCTACCAGGGCGGGCTCACGCTCCCCGACCGCGACTACTACCTCACCGACGGTGGCAAGAACGTCGAGATCCGGCAGCGCTACGCGGAACACCTGCGGAAGATGTTCGCGCTCGCCGGCCTGCCGCCCGCCGAGGTGGAGGCGAACGCGAGCGCCGTGGCGCAGGTCGAGAAGGCCCTCGCGGAGACGCACTGGACCCGGACCGAGATGCGCGATCCGTCGCGGCTCTACAACCGCGTCGACCGGGCCGGGCTCGAGAAGCTCGCGCCGGCGTTCCCGTGGGCGCGGCTCTTCGATGGGCTGGGCCGGCCGGACCTCCGGGCGGTGAGCGTCACGACCCCGCGGTTCGTCGAGAAGGTCGGCGCGATGTTCGAGAGCGCGCCGCTCGAGAGCTGGAAGGCGTACCTCCGGTGGCGGCTCCTCACCACGATGGCGAAGGCGCGGGCGCTGCCGCGCGCGTTCGTGGACGAGTCGTTCCGGTTCACGAGCGCCTCCTTCTCCGGCGCGAAGGCGCTCCGGCCGCGCTGGAAGCTCTGCGTGGACGCGACCGACGACGCGCTCGGGTTCGCGCTCGGCGAGATCTACGTCAAGCAGCACTTCGGCGCGGACGGCAAGGAGCGGACCATCACGATGGTGAGCGAGATCGAGCGGTCGATGAGCGACGACCTCGGCGCCATCGGGTGGATGGACCGGGCGACGCGCGCGAAGGCCCTCGCGAAGCTCGGGAAGGTCGCGAACAAGATCGGCTACCCGGAGAAGGAGCGCGACTACTCCTCCATGACGGTGAAGCGCGAGTCGTACTTCCGGAACGTCCTCTCCGCCGGGCGCTTCGAGACCGCGCGCCAGCTCGCGAAGGTCGGGAAGCCCCTCGATCGTACCGAGTGGCTGATGAGCCCGCCGACGGTGAACGCGTACTACGAGCCCTCGCTCAACGAGATGGCGTTCCCTGCGGGCATCCTCCAGCCGCCCTTCTTCAACAAGGCGGCGCCCGAGCCGGTGAACTACGGGGCGATCGGGATGGTGGTCGGCCACGAGCTGACGCACGGGTTCGACGACGAGGGCCGGCAGTACGACGGCGACGGCAACCTGCGGGACTGGTGGACGCCCCCGGTGTCGAAGGCGTTCGACGACCGCGCCCGGTGCGTCGCGGACCAGTTCTCCGGGTACGAGGTCCTGCCGGGCGTGAAGGTGGACGGGAAGCTCACCCTCGGCGAGAACATCGCGGACCTCGGCGGCCTCAAGCTCGCCTTCGCCGCCATGCAGGCGGCCCGGCGCACCGCGCCGGAGGGCGAGAAGGTCGAGGGGTTCACGCCCGAGCAGCAGTTCTTCGTGGGCTACGCCCAGTCCTGGTGCTCGAAGTTCCGTGACGAGGAGACGCGCCTCCGCGTGGTGACGGATCCGCACTCGCCGCCCAGGTTCCGGGTGAACGGCCCGCTGTCGAACCTGCCCGAGTTCCAGGCGGCGTTCTCCTGCAAGGAGGGGAACGCGATGGTGCGGCCGGAGGGGAAGCGCTGCGAGGTGTGGTGATCGGCAACGATCGCCAGGCAGTCACGCCCGTCGCGCCCGTGCCCGTGCCCGTGCCCGTGGGCGTGCCCGAGTTTCTCCGTGCCCGTGACCCCGGTCCCGGACGATTCATCACATCTCGGACCACCGCGACCGTCGCCGCAGGGACGCCGCGTCTGTGTTGGCGAGCGGGGAAGGGGCTCTAGAAGAAGGGGGACGGCCGGGGCGTGGCCGCAGGGGCGAGACGTCGCCGCGGGGATCGGCCACCAAGAAGCCCGCGTCGCGACGACGGCGATGGGGTCCGGCCAGCCGGAGGCTTCGGGAGGCGCTCCGCCGCGCCCGACGGTCACGTCGGCCCGGTCAGGGCCGCGGCGGGAACTTCGGAGCGCGCACCCGCCGAGTCGGCGTCGCGGCGCCCCATCGCCGCGGTGGCCTTGCGGGCCGGCGCGTACCTGTCCATCCATGCATCGCCGAAGATTTTCCGTGCGGCGAGCAAGTTGTGCCGAGCGCAGAGGAGGCGAACGTTGTCGATCGTCGACTTCCCGCCGAGCGCCTTCGGCTGGATGTGGTCGTACTGGAGACGGTGGCGCGAGCCGCAGACGCCGCCGTTCTCGAGAGCCCACCGGCAGCAGCCGCCGTCCCGCACCCACACCGCCCGCTTCACCTCCGCCGGGATGTGGTCCGGTCTCGACGGCCGCTTCTCGCGCCGCGGCTTCTCGACCAGGCCCTTCCGCTTCTCGGCCCGGTCGAGCAGGAGATCGAGCGCGGCCTCGAGGATCACCTCGGTGCTCGCCCCCGGGTGCGAGTGAGAGAGCGCGTCCCCGGCGTCGGCAACCTTAGCCTCGAACCGCTTCGTGACGGTGAGGTGCATCCGACGGAGGTCGGCGGTGAGCGGCTCGAAGGTCGGCGGCGTCGTTCGGGAAATCGGGGCGTTCACGGTCCGTGTGGCCACTTTGGCATCGACGAGTTCTGCCGGCGAACCGGGCGCAATGACACAGGCGGTCGCCGGCGCGCCGAGCTCGAGCACTGCGGCGGGTTCGGGGTCGCGCACTGGTGGCGCCGCGGCCGCGACGCGAACAGTCGTCACGACCTCCCGGCGCGGAGGCCGCTCCACCGGCTTCAGCTCAGCGACGACCGACCGCGCCTCCTGCTTCGAGAGGTGGAGGAACCGGGGGATCACCTCGTACCGGTTCTCCGGCGTGAGCACCTGGGCGAGCTCACCGACGGTGGAGAGGCACAGCTTGCCGTCCTCGAGCGGCTCGACCAGCTCGGGGAAGCGCTGGATGAGCTCGGCGGCGGTCTTCCGGTAGAAGGCCGCGCTCTTCGACAGCCCGAGCTCCCGGTTCAGGTAGGTGAAGAGACTGGGGTACCCGAGCTCGGCCCATAGCCGCTTCGCGTCGAAGTCGGCGAGGGCGACGAGGAAGGCCGCCATCGCGTGGTGCTCGCGGCGGAGGAGCTCGGAGAGGCGGATCGAGGAGTCGCGGGCGTTCATGCGGGCATCGTCTCACGCGAATTCTCACCCTCCGGAAACGCTCGGATTCGGGCGCTGGCGCGAGAATCAGCGCGCTGCGTCGCCCCGGGGTTCGGACGCCGCTCGCGCCGCCTCACGCGCGTGGAGCGCTGCGAGCGCGGCGTTCTCGCGCGGGCGCGGCGCGCGAACCGCGCGACCGCCGAGGAAGCGTCAACCGCTCGATCCGATCAGTTGGGTTCCTCCGAAAGCGCCCGCGCCTCCCGCGCTCCGCCGCGACCTCTGTGGTCGCTGCGACGCAGGCTTCTTGGAGGCCGATCCACGCGGTCGACGTTTCCCCACCGCGGACCCGCCTCGGCCGTCCACCTTCTTCTCAGCCCGATCCCGCTTCGACGACCGACCACCCGACGCCCGCGCGGTCACGGACGCCGACGCGCTCGGCTCGCGTGGGATCTGATGAATCATGAGCCCCGGTCCCGTGGCCCCTGGGCCGTGAACCATCTTCAGCCGACCCCCGACCCCGACCCCGACGCCGACGCCAAATTGGATCGTGAATCGGGCACGGGGAGCGGGCCAGGGTCCACGGGCCACGGGAGGCGGGTCGCGGGCACGAGCGCCCGGGCACGGTCACGGGCACGGTCACGGGAACGGAGGACGTTCCCGTCACGGGAGCGTTTCCGTCTACCGGAGCGCCTCCCGGATCCGCGCCCCCAGCTCCGCCGGCGTGTAGGGCTTCTGCAGGAACAGCGTCCCGTCCTCGAGTGGACCGCCGGGCAGCAGCTCGGAGTACCCGGAGGCGAGCAGGACCCGGACCTCCGGCCGGATCGCGCGGACGCGGCGGGCGACCTCGCGGCCGTCCATGTGCGGCAGCACCATGTCCGTGACGAGCAGGTCGATGCGCCCGGGGTGCCCGACGGCGATCGCGATCGCCTCCGCGCCGTCGCGCGCCGCGAGCACCCGGTAGCCGAGGGCGCCGAGCGCGCGCTGCGCGAGCGCCCGGACGCGGTCCTCGTCCTCCACGAACAGCAGCGTGGCGTCCCCGCGCGGCGCCTGCGCGGGACTCCGCGCCGCCTCGTCCGCGGGATCGCCGTCGTGGCCTGGGAGCAGGATCACCGCCGTCGTCCCGCGGCCGGGCTCGCTCTCGAGCCAGATCGCGCCGCCCGCCTGCGCGACGATGCCGTGACAGGTCGCGAGGCCGAGGCCGGTCCCGCGGTCGGGCCCCTTCGTGGTGAAGAACGGCTCGAACGCCCGGGCGAGCGTGGCGCCGTCCATCCCCGCCCCGGAGTCGCGCACCCGGATCGCCACGTGCGGGCCGGCGGCGATGAGCCGGCCCCGCGCCTCCTCCGCGGTCACCTCGACGAGCGCCGTCGAGACCGACAGGAAGCCGCCGCCCGGCATCGCGTCCCGCGCGTTCACCGCGAGGTTCACGAGCACCTGCTCGAGCTGGCCCGGGTCCATCCGCACGCGGCCGTCCGGCGCGCCGAGCCGGACCTCGAGCTGGACGTCCTCGCCGAGGAGGCGCGTGAGCAGGCGGCCGAGGTCGCCGACGAGCCGGTCGAGCTCGAGCACGCGCGGGCGCGTGACCTGCCGGCGCGCGAAGGCGAGGAGCTGCCGCGTGAGCGCCGTCGCGCGCTCCGCGGCCTCGCGGATCGGGATCACCAGCTCGAGCGCCTCCGCGTCGCCCGCGAGGTGTCCCTCGGCGAGCTCCGTGAAGCTGCGGATCACCGTGAGGAGGTTGTTGAAGTCGTGCGCCACGCCGCCGGCGAGCCGCCCCAGCCCCTCCATCTTCTGGGCGTGCAGCAGCCCGTCCTCGAGCTTCCGCCGCTCCGTCACGTCCGCGATCACGCCGGAGATCCGGGTCGATCCGTCCGGCCGCCGCGTCACGCGCCCGCGCTGGTGGATCCAGCGCTCCGGTCCGCCGCCGGCCGCGACGCGGTACTCGACGTCGATGCCGTTCTTCCGTCCGGAGATCGCGTCGCCCGCGCATGAGATGACGAGCTCGCGGTCGTCGGGGTGCACCGTCGCGACGAGGTCCTCGAGCCTGCCCCCGAACGATCCGGGCGCGAGGCCCAGCACCGCGGCGGCGCCATCGGACCAGCGCGCCTGCTCCTTCGCCGGGTCCCAGTCGAACGTGGCCATGCCGGCCGCCTCGAGCGCGAACCGGAGCATGTCGTCGCTCTCGCGGAGCCGCTCCTCGCTGCGGATCCGGGAGAGCTCGGTCGCCGCCCGCGCCGCGAACACGCGGAGCACCGCCTGCGGATCGAGCGACTCGTCGAGCGGCGCGTCGTGCAGGACCACGAGGATGCCGAGCACCGCCCCGTCGGGCGCGAGCAGCGGCGCGCCCATGTACGCCTCGATGCCGAGGCGGGCGAGCCCGGCGTCGTAGGGGAAGGCGTGCGCGGCGCCGCGCGGGTAGTACGCGAGGGAGCTGGAGACGAGGACGTTCTCGCAGGGCGTGCCGGCGAGGTCGTAGACGAAGTTGTCCCCGAGCGTGCCGTCCCACGCGACGGCGAGCGTGCGCGCGCGCACCGGGGTCACGCCCGGCAGGAGCTCGCCGGCGAACGCGTGCCGGACCCGGAGCGCGCGGGCGAGGTTCACCACGAGCGCATCGAAGAACGCCCGCCCGGTCGAGGTGGTGGCCTCGACGATCGCGCGGAGCGCGTCGAGGCTGCGCCGCGACCCCTCGGCGGATGCGGGCGTCTGCACGTCGAGGATGCGCACGGGCTCACTGTGCCACCCGGGCGGGTGGGGCAGCAATCCAGAGTTGCGATGACGAGGTGGGCGGGTGGCCCACCCGCGATCAGCGGGCGCCCTTCAGCCGGAGGTACAGCCCGGCGGCGTCGTAGAAGGTGAGCCGGACCGCGCCGGCCTGCACCGCCGTCCCGGCCTCGAGGACGGCCGGCGCCGCGCCCATCCGGACGCCGCCGACCCGCGTCCCGTTCGACGAGCCGAGGTCTCGCACCGTCCAGCGCCCCGCCGCGTCGCGCACGAACGCGAGGTGCGAGCGCGAGAGCGTCGCGTCATCGATGACGACGTCGTTGTCCGAGGCGCGCCCGAGCCGGACCTCGGCGCGGCCGGGCCGGGGCGCGAGCAGGATCGCCAGCGACTCGCCGGACTCCCACGCGACCCGGAGGTCGTCGGCGTGCAGCGTCTCCTTCATCGGCGTCGGCGGGCGCCACGGCCCCGCCTCCCAGACGATCCACTCACCGGGGCGCTCGCGCGCGAACGCCTCGACTCCGGTGCCGGCGTGCTGCCGGCGCAGCCACGAGACGAGATAGCTCTTCAAGATGGCTCCCCCCCGGGCGCGGCCCGACGGCGCCGCCTCGGCCATCGAAGCAAACCGGGGGGGGCGAGTCAAAGGGGCGGCCCGCCGACTCGGGCGGTGCGGCCTGAGCCGGGGGACGAGGCTAACCCTGGACGGCGGCGGCGACGATGCCCGGGACGTGGCGCCAGCTGCCGGTCGTCTCGAGCAACGTGAGCCGGCGCCCGAGGACGTGCGCCGTCCGGTGGCTCGGGAAGAACGGCGGCTTCGGGAACGTCCGCGCCGGATGCCGCAGGACGCACTTCTCCACGCGCTCGAGCATGAGCGTGTTGTGGACGAAGCCGCCGCGGCCGCTCTGCACGTCCGTGAGCGTCGCGCCGGGGTAGGCGCCCCAGGGCGTGGTGCCGAACGCGAAGCCGTACCCCGCCCAGCAGTTCACCGCGACGGTGCCGTACCGGAGCGCCCGGATCGCCCGCTCCACCGCCGGGCCCGTGACCGGATCCGCGAGCGTCCGCGGGTGCACGACGAGCTGCGCGGACAGCGTGCCCCAGATTCGCTCGTTCGCGAACGCGGCCGCGCGCTCGAGGAACTCCACCGGATCGTCGGACGCGAGCGACGTCTCGGAGACGATGGCGCAGAAGGGCTCGGTCGTGAACGCCGGGTCCTTCGACTCCGGGTCGAGCCCGGTCACGAGCGTCCACGGGAGCGTCCCCTCGACCCCGCCGACGCGCCGGATCGCCGCGCGTCCGTCGGTGAGGGCGCGGTACCGGTCGAGCGCGCCGGGGTACCAGGCCTTCCGCGTCGGCACGAGCGCCATGAAGTGCTCGATCGCGGCGAGGAACGCGTCGCGGTGCCGCCAGCCGCGCGCGGTGACGAGGAGCTTCGCCGCGTTGCAGTTGAACGAGGCGTTGTGGGTGACCATGCCGGCGACGCTCTCGGCCTGGAAGCGGAGCGTGCCCGCGTCCCAGGGCCCCGGCACGACGAGCACCGGCGACACGTTCCCGAGCTCGCTCGTGATCTCCTTCTGGAGGATGGGCTTGTTGCGCGCCATCCGCTCGGCGCGCTCCGGCCCCGGCGGGCCCCAGACGATGTTGTCGTGCGTCGCGTCCGAGCCGGTGATGTGCACCTCGTCGACCGCGGCGTGGTAGGCGAGGTAGCTGCCCTCCGCGGCGCCGCCGTAGACCACGGAGAGCACGCCCTTCTCGATCGCCTCCGCGAACGCCTCCTCGAGGAGGGGGCCGAGGTAGGCGTTCACGGGATTCATCTTGAGCAGGCAGACCTTGCCCTCGACGAAGAGCTTGGTCGCGACGTCCGCCGGCGGGATGGCGTTGATGTTCCCGGCGCCGAGGACGAGGCAGACCCTCCCGTCGTGATCCGGCGCCTTGTAGAACCGCGCGCGCGACTCGTTCAGCGTGCGCTCGTCGACGCCCGCCTCCAGGTGGACGTCGGCGCGAACGCCCATGAACAGGAGCGCGTCGAGCCGGCTCGCCGGGAAGACGCGAGCGGAGAGGCGCCCGTCGATCGTCTCGCCCGTGGGACCGACCGGCGTGTTGCCGTTGCGCCCGAGGAGCGTGAGCGAGTGGACGAGCTGCCGGAGGATGCGGGCGGTCACGTAGGGGCCGCTGAGCCACTCCTCGCCGGCCTGCGGGACGTCCAGCGCGATCCCCTTCGCCGCGCAGGCCGCCTCGACGGAGCGCTGGGCGATGCGCGCGACGCCCCGGAGCATGGCGCGGGCGAGCGCGACCCGCTCCGGGATGGGCGCGCGCGCCCAGCGGGGCGCCGCGTCATGGAGGCGCGCGAGCGCCTCGTCCAGGTGACGCTGATCCGTCGAGGTGGGTGCGGGCGCGGTGGCGGGCATCAGAGCCTCCCTCTTGCACGACAAAGGGTAGGCGAGTCGCGGCCCTGCGCACCCGGTCTCGTGGGGGGGGAGGCGGCTCGCCGGCGCCCTCGCGCCGGAGACGCCCGCGCGCGGCGCCCCGTCGCGCTAGGCGGCGCGGCGCTCGACGCTGCGGAGGGTGGCGAGCGTCACCTCCGGCGGCGAGTTGATGCGGGTGCGGATCCCGGACATCCCGATCCCGCGGTTCACGTACAGCGACACGTCGCCGACGCGGTAACGTCCGCGCACGTAGGGCTCGTGCACGACGAGGTGCAGGAACAGGGGCGTGATGATGGGCAGGTTGATCTGCCCGCCGTGCGTGTGGCCGGACAGGCACAGGAGCGGGCGCCCGAGGCCGCGCAGGGTGTCCGCGCTGCGCGGCGCGTGGGCGAGTACCAGGGGGGCGGCCGCAGGCGGCAGCCCGCGCACGGCGCGCGCGACGTCCTCGTGCTTCGTGAGCCGGTCGCCGACGCCGACGATCGGGAGGGGCGCTCCGCGGAGCCGGACGGTGGTCCAGGCGTTCTCGAGCACCTCGTAGCCGTGGCCGCGGAGCGCATCCGCAGCGCCGTCGGGGTCGGTCCACACGTCGTGGTTGCCGAGCACCGCGACCGTCGGCGCGACGAGCCCGCCGAGCTGCTCCTGCATCGCGAGCACCTCGCGCGGGTTGTGACAGAGGTAGTCGCCGGTGAGGACGACGAGATCGGGGTGGAACGCGTTCGCCTCCTCGATGGCGGCGCGGATCACCTCGGGCGGCGTACGCGGCCCGACGTGCAGGTCGGAGAGCTGGGCGACCTTGAGGCCGTCGTGGGCGGGGTCGAGGCCCGGCACGTCGAAGGTGACGTGCTCGGGGACGGGCATCGGCCGCTCCGCCTCCGCGGTGGCCGGGAGCGCCCCGATCGCGCCCGCGGCGCCCGCGAGCGCGGCGCCCCTCAGGAAGCTCCTGCGTCCGAAGCGGCTGCTCATTTCACCCCTTCCGTTCCGCCCTGCGGGCGGACCCACCTGGATCCTGCAACGCATGGGCCCGCGGGGCGATTCCAGGTCGGGGGCTCCGCCCGCTCGGCCGCGCATGCGGGTGTGGCGCCGGCGGCCGCGTCAGCGCGCCCCTGCCTTGCGGCGGTCGATCGGCGCCCCGGCCGCGGCGACCTTCCGCAGGTGCTCGAGGACGAGGGCGTCGATGGTCCCGTCCTTCCGGATGCGCGTCTCGAGGTTCTCCCAGCCCTGGAAGTCCTCCAGCGCCTGCTGGCTGGCCGGCGACCAGGCCGCGCCCGGCGCGACCTTCAGGAACCCGAGCCGGGCGAGATCCGCCTCGACCTCGCGGGCGACCGGTCCCTGGAGCGGGACCGTCCGCGTCGTCTCGCCGAAGTAGAACTGGTGCACGTCGCGATAGAGCCGGGTCAGCTCGGCGATCGGTCGCGGGTGATCGTCGACCCGCAGGTCGACCCAGACGTCGCCCGCGCCGCCGTAGCCGCCGCCCGGCTTCACGACGAGCAGCGCCGCGCTCTCCATGCCGCGACGGTCTCCGCCCGCGGCCTGGCCGGCCGCGAGCGCGGCGAGGAGCCGCTCCGCGAGCGGGACGCCGCGGTCGCGCGCCTCCTCGTAGGCCCGCGCCATCGCCTCGAGGGTGGCGCGCCCGACGAGGATGTTCCCCTGCACCGCGTACCCGTCCCCCGCGATCCCGCTCGCGTGGTCGAAGCACCGCTTCCCGGTGAACGTCGCGGCGCGACCCTTCGCGTCGACGAGCCCGATCTGCCGATCGTCGGCCTGCGGGTCCGCGGCGACGAGCCGCCGCACCACCTCGTCCGGCGCGAGCCCCTGGGCGAGGAGCTTCAGCGCCTCGTCGCGCCAGGTCACGTTCGCGAGGGCCTGCGTCGCGACGCCTCCGACGCCGGCGCGCGCGGCCGGCACGATGGCTCCGACCGCGGGGAACTTCGACTGGACCGCGACGCCGATCTGCCCGGTGGCAGGATCCGCCGCGACGATGCTGAAGGTGCCGAGGGCGAGGGCGAGGAGGGCGCTGGTCATGGTGTGTTCCACGTTGACGCCGCGGCGGCGGTGCCCTTAATCGATGGGCGGTACGACAATCGATGGGCGGTACGACGCGGCGAGGGAGGTCCTCCGTGCTGAGCATCCTCGACAGGGCGCCGGACTTCAAGGCGGCGGCGGTTCGCGGCAGGGGGGAGCGGACCGAGGTCGCGCTCGCGGATCACGCCGGGCGCTGGCTGGTGATCTTCTTCTACCCGAAGGACTTCACCCTCGTCTGCCCGACGGAGATCACGGAGCTGTCGAAGCGGCGGCGCGAGCTCGCAGACCTCGGCGCGGACGTCGTCGCGATCTCGACGGACGACGTCGAGACGCACGGACGGTGGATCGCGGAGAAGCTCGGGGAGGTCGCCTTCCCGCTCGCCGCGGATCCCGACCGGCGCATCGCCCGTGCGTACGGCGCGCTGCTCGAGCGCGAGGGGATCGCGGCGCGCGCCACGTTCCTCGTCGATCCGGCGGGCGTCGTGCGGTACGCCGCCGTGCACGACCTCGCGGTCGGCCGGTCCGTCTCGGAGATCCTGCGGGTGCTGGAGGCGCTGCGAACGGGAGAGAAGGCGCCCGCGGAGTGGACGCCGGGGACACCCACGCTCGGCCGGTGAAGGCCGGCGCGTCAGGGAACGCCGCGTCGGAACGGTTCGATGCTCAGCGGCCGCCGAGCAGCGCGGCGGGCGGAACGCCGAGCGCCTTCGCCATCTTCTCGATCGTCTCGAGGGGCGGAGAGCGCTGGCCGCGCTCGAGCATCGACACGTACGACACGGAGATCCCGACCTTGTCTGCGAGCGCCTTCTGCGACAGCTTCTTCTTCGAGCGGAGGCGCCGCACGTTGCCTGCGAAGCGCGTCAGGAGATCCATGGCGCGAACGATTAGCAAAGGGGTCCCCACACGGCATGCTCCTTTTCGGGTCGTCACCCGGTCGTCCTGCGACTCGTAGTGACGTCCGGATGAATAGGTTCCTCTCCGTTCACTGCTGGAGAGGAGAGGACCCATGTCGAAGCCGATCTGGAAGGTCGAGGTGGGCGACGAAGCGCCCGACTTCGAGCTCATGGCGACGGGTGACGCCGCGGGCCGCGGCGGCCCCCGGAAGAAGATCAGGCTATCGGGCTATCGCGGGAAGAAGAACGTGGTGCTCGCGTTCTACCCCGCGGCATTCACGCCCGTTTGAACCGTCCAGATGCCCTCGTACGAGGAGGATCTCTCCGAGTTCGAGCGGCGCGATGCCCAGGTCCTGGGCATTTCGACCGATCAGGTGTTCACCAACGAGGCGTGGGCGAAGTCGATGGGCGGGCTCTCGTTCCCGCTCCTCTCCGATCACTGGCCGCACGGCTACGTGGCTGCTCTCTACGGCGTGCTGCGCGGCGAGTCGGGACAGTGCGAGCGCGCCATCTTCGTCGTCGACAAGCAGGGGAAGGTCGCCTACGTCGACATACACGACATCGGCGAGCAGCCGCCGACGGACAGGATCATGCAGGCGCTCGACCGGATCCAGCAGGGCGCCGGAGCAGGCGCGAATGCCCCCCACTGACGTCAAGCCGCTCGAGCTGTCGCGCTACTGCGTCCCCTTCACGCCGTTCAAGGGGAAGCTCGAGGACGCGCCGATCTGCCTCGTCTCGACCGCGGCCGTTCGCCGCGCCGACGACCGGCCGTTCGACACGGAGGGTGACACCACCTGGCGCGTGATCGGCTCCGACGCGGAGGCGAAGGACCTCCGGTACGACGACACGCACTACGACCACGCCTGCGTGGACCGCGACCTGAACTGCGTGTTCCCCATCGACCGGGTGCGGGAGCTCGCGAAGGAGGGGCGCGTGGGGGCCCTCACCGCGCGCCACTTCTCCCTCGGGTTCAGCCAGGCGCTCCGGGAGCTGCGCGAGAGCACCATCCCGGCGCTCGTCCGTGAGGTGGACCGGGAGCGGCCCGGCGCGGTGCTCCTCACCGGTGGGTGACGGCTCTGCCACCGCACGGTGGTCACCGTGCAGCGGAGCATCGAGATGATCGGGATCCCCACCGTGGTGATCACCGTCGAGCCGGAGGAGACGCTCCAGGCTCGACCGCCGCGGGCGCTCTGCCCGCGGGGCTTCGCCGCCGGCCACTCGCTCGGGCGCGCCGGAGATGCGGCGCTACAGAAGTGGATCCTGATGGACGCCCTCGGCCTCCTCACCGGGGATCCGCGGCCGGGCGAGGTCGTGATGCGGGACTACACGAGCACGTAGGAGGCACGGACCTCGGGCGCTCCACGCGCCCGAGGTCCGGCGCCGCGTCAGGGCCCCGCGTACACCGTCACGCCGCCCGCCCCGAGCTTCGCGCTCGGCCCGTGCGCGAGGTAGACGAGGCGCGGCGACGACCACCGGTCGAACTGGATGCTCGTCACCCGGTTCGAGGCGAACGCGGGCGCTCCCTGCGGGACGCCCTGCCACGTGCCGTCCTTCAGGCGGCCGAACCCGCCGTAGTCGAACCCGACCCAGATCGAGCCGTCCGACGGGTCGCACGCGACGGTGCTCACCCGCTGGTCCGTGGACGCTGGCAGCGGCACCTGCGACCAGTTGCCGGAGGGGTCGCGGCGCTTCAGGCCGTAGGTCACCGATCCGACCCACATCGTGCCGTCGTCGCAGAACGAGATCCCGGTGACGACGTCCCAGTGCGTCGCGTCGGCGGCGTCGCCCCAGAGCGCGAGGAACGGGCTTGGCGGGCTCATGGCGCCCCACCACCCGTTCCAGCTCGGGTGGGAGGTCGTCGCGTAGTCGGGGAGGCTCGCCGTGCGGACCTCGTTCGCGAACCAGGGGACGTTCGTCGTCGGATCGAGGGCGAGGGCCATCGACTCGCCGGTGAGGAAGCGCCCGTCCGGCGCGGAGATCGCGGGGTGCTCGTGTTCCCAGATGCCCTTCGTCTCCGCCCACTTCGGATCACCCCTCGTGTAGTCGATCCAGCCGCGCTGGTCGGGGTGCGCGACGAGGATGGAGATCGAGCCGTGCGTCGACCCGAAGAAGACGTCGCCGTACGAGAGCGGGCGGCGCTTGTCGTGGTTCACGACGATGCGCCTCACCTGCCTGTCCTTCTTGCGCCCGCTCATCCACGTCGAGTCCACCCAGGTCTCGTTGCAGATCGTGTTGTCGGGAGGGTTCGCCCAGTGCTCGCAGATGACGCCGGGCGGCGACGCGATGAACACGTGCCGGTCCTTCGTCAGCGTCGTGCCGTCGAACGACACCAGGTCCGCGCCGCCCGAGTCGAGCGCCCAGGGAGCGTCGTAGTCGTAGTCGATGCCCACGCCCTTCAGGCCGAGCACCGCCTTCCCCGGCGCGGCCCCCGCGACGGAGATCACCGGGCAGGGCTGCGGCGGGCCCGCCGGCGTGGGGTTGTCGATCTCCTTCGGGTCCCAGCAGTTCGCGGTCACGCCCGCGGTCGCGAGATCGAACTTCTTGAAGTCCTGGTCGTCGTGTCTCTTCGCGAACACGGCCGAGCCGCCCGCGACGTAGACGTTGCCGCCCTCGTCCGCGGAGACGTCGGAGATCTCCGGCGTGAGCCCCTGGTCCGTCGAGTAGAAGAGGAAGTCGCCCATCTGGACCGGCGCCTTCACGGTGGGGCCGCCGGTTCCGCCCCCGGTCCCGCCGCCACCGGTGGCACCTCCGCCACCGGTTCCGCCCCCGGTCCCGCCACCACCGGTGTCACCTCCCCCACCGGTCCCGCCTCCGCTCCCGCCGCCCGTGCTGCCGCCGCCGTCCGTGCCCCCGCCTCCTCCTCCGCTCCCCTTCGGCGCGCCGTGGCCACCGCCACACGCCGCGGCGGCGAGCGCCGCCGCGAACCCGCTCGCCAGGACCCACCCCCACGCCCTCATGCCGCCTTCCCTCCGGGGCCGCTCGCCCCGACCGACCTGACCCGCACGGACGGACGCGCGCCCACCGAGCGCGGGCGCCAGGGGAAAGCTGGCCCCGACACCCGCGAGCCGCCAAGCCGGCGCCGGGTGCCACCGCGGGGGCGGACCGGGTGGAGAGGGCGCGCCCCGCTCGCCCGGCCGCCGGGCGCGGCCGCCGCCTCGCCCGGGCCGCTGCGCCGTGCCACAATCGACGGGTGCTCCAGGGGGATCTCACCACCTTCCCGCTGCCGGACCTCTTCCAGTGGATCGATCACGGGCGCCGCTCCGGCGTCGTCGAGATCGACGTCGGGGAGGGCGCGCCGTACTGGCTCGAGGTGCAAGACCGCCGCATCGTCGCGGCCGCCCGGCCTCCGGACGGGCAGGCGGGCCTCGGAAGCCTGGCCGGCTGGGCTCACGCCGAGCGGCCCGAGGCGCTCTGGGCGGAGGCGTGCGCCGACAGGATCGTGGACCTCTTCCTGGCGCCCCCAGGCGGCCGCTTCGCGCTCGCGGACGGCGCGGCCGGGTTCGAGGACGGCGTCGCGCTCGACCTCGGCGTCGCCCAGATGACGCTCGAGGGGCTCCGCCGCCTCGACGAGTGGCCCGACCTCGACCGGCGCTATCCATCCGAGTCCGCGCTCCTCTGCGCCACCGGCGCCGGCCAGCCGCGCACCGCCGGGCTGCGCGCGCTCCTCGACGCCGCCCGCCGCCGCGTCTCGATCGCCGAGGCGCGCCTCGCGCTCCACCTCTCGCGCCCCGCCGTGCTGCGGCGGATCGAGGCGCTCCGCGAGCTCGGGCTCGCGCACGTCGAGGGCGTCGCGCCTCGCGCGGATCCCGTGTCGTCGCTCATCGACAAGGCGCAGGTCCTCGTCGAGCTGCGGCAGTTCGACGAGGCGGCGATCGTCTTCAAGAGCCTGCTCGCCGCCGATCCGTCCGATCGACGCGTGCGGAACCTGCTCCGCGAGGCGGAGCGCGAGCAGGTCGCGGCGCTCTACGAGGAGCTCTCGCCGATGGCCGTGCCGGTGCTCGCCGGCGCGGTCGCCTCGCCGGATGCGCCGGCGGCGCGCCGCCTCTCGAGCGCCGACCGGGAGGTCGCGTCGCGCGTGAACGGGTCGTGGGACGTCGCGAGCATCGCGCTCGCGTGTCCCCTCCGCGAGGTCGAGACCCTGAAGGTGCTTCGTAAGCTGCTCCGGCTGGGCCTGCTCGACCTCGTGGACCCCGGCCGGCCGGCGTAGCCGGGGGCTCGCCCCGCGGGGGCGGCGACCTCATGCTCTGTTCGTGGTGGAGATCCTCGAGCAGGGCGCGATCTCCTTCCTCGCGGTGGTGTCTCCCGGGACCGGGGACCCGGACGCGTGGGACGTGGCGCGCTTCTTCGTCGTCCTCGCGCCGGCCGGGAGGCGGCCCCTCCGGCGCCTCTCGGTGCGCCGCCGGCGGCTCCCCGAGCCCGAGCGCGCGCAGCGGTTCTACGCGCACGTGGATCGCCTCGCGATCCGCGCCGCCCGGCTCACGGACGACGTGCGCGCGGGCCGGCGCCCGGGCCGCATCCGCGTCCTCGCCGTGGGCCGCTACACGCTCGCACGCCACGGGGACCACGTGCACCTCGCGTACGCCCTCGCGCGCGCGTGCGGCCGCGGTGGCCTCGCCCGGGCGCTCGGCGTCCGCGCCGCCGCGAGCTTCCTCCTGTGCGTCTTCCGCCGGAGCCTGCCGCCGCCGCGCCGGCCCGCGGGGCCGCTGCCCCTCGCGGCCGCGACCCCGGAGCGGCTCGACGTGCTCGGGGCCGAGATCGCGCTCGTCGCCGGCGGCCGCGACGGCGACGGCCGCCTCGGGATCCCGCGCGCCCCGGCGGACCGCGTGGGCGAGACCCTCGCCAGCGCGCTCCTGCGCCGCGGCCCGCGGCCGCGCATCGCGTCGATGACACGCGCGTGACGGAGCGGGCGTATGTCGGGGGTGCGCCGGGGAGGCGCCCGCCATGCACGCCGCGACCGAGACCATCACCCCACCGAAGCCGCTCCTCCGCGGGGTCTCGCACGAGATCGCGGCGGGCGTCGCGCTCGCGGCGGGCGTCGGGCTCGTCCTCTCCGCGACGTCCCCCCGCGGCCGCGTGGCCGCCCTGGTGTACGGCGCGAGCCTCTTCACCCTCTTCGCGGTGAGCGCGCTCTACCACCGGCCCACCTGGTCGCCCCGGGCGCGGCTCGCGATGCGCCGCCTCGACCACTCCGCGATCTTCGTGCTCATCGCGGGGACGTACACGCCGCTGTGCCTCCTCCTCGGCGGCGCCCGCGGCGCGACGATGCTCGCGATCGCGTGGGGCGGCGCGCTCCTCGGCGTCGGCCGCGCGGTGCTGTGGCCGACGGCGCCCAAGGCGCTCGCGGCGGCCATCTACGTCGCGCTCGGCTGGGTCGTGCTCCCGGTCCTCCCGGCGCTCCGGGCACTGCTCGGCGCCGGCGACCTCGCGGTGCTCGCCGCGGGCGGGATCGTCTACAGCCTCGGCGCGGTGGTGTACGCGAGCCGCCGGCCCGACCCGTTCCCGCGCGTCTTCGGGTACCACGAGGTGTTCCACGCGATGGTGATCGTCGCGGCGGCGCTCCACTTCGTGGTGGGCGCCCGGGCCGTCCTCGCGCTCGGGTAGGGTTCGGCCCTCAGGATTCATCACGAATCCGTCGAGGACCGGTGCCTCAGGCCCGGGCGGGCTTCGCCGGCGGACGTGGAAGAGGGCACAGAAGAAGGGGGACGGCCGAGGCGGGTCCGCGCGGTGGAAACGTCGACCGCGTGGATCGGCCTGCAAGAAGCCCGTGGTGCATCGCCGCGAGGTCGCGGCAGGAGCTCGTCGGCCGCGAGCGCTTTCGGGGGAACCCAATGGATCGCATCGCGCGGTTGACGCGTATGCGGCGGCCGCGTGAATCACGAACCGCGCTCGCGCGAGGAGGCCGCTCTCGCAGCGCTCCGCGGACGTGAGGCGGCGCGTTCGACGTCCGAACCTCGGCGCGAGGCGCGGCGCCACTTCTCGCGCCGGCACCACCATTCCGCGCGTTTCCGGAGCGTGAGAATTCGCGTGCGACGATGCATGCATGAACGCACGCGACTCCTCGGCCCTGCTCTCCGAGCTCCTCCGACGCGAGCACCACGCGATGGCGGAGTTCCTCGTCGCACTTGCCGCCTTCGACGGGAAGCGGCTGTGGCTGGAGCTCGGCTATCCGAGCCTCTTCACGTACCTGCACCGGGAGCTCAGGCTCTCGAAGAGCGCGGCCTTCTACCGGAAGGCGGCCGCCGAGCTCATCCAGCGCTTCCCCGAGATCGTCGAGCCGCTCGAGCTCGGCCGACTCTGCCTCTCGACCGTCGGCGAGCTCGCACAGGTGCTCACGCCGGAGAACCGGGACGAGGTGATCCCCCGGTTCTTCCACCTCTCCAAGCAGGAGGCGCGGGCGGTCGTCGCGGAGCTGAAGCCGGTGGAGCGTCCTCCACAGCGGGAGGTCGTGACGACCGTTCGCGCCTCAGCCGCAACGGCACCGCCAGCTCGCGCCCCAGAACCCGCCGCAGCGTCGGAGCTCTGCGCTTTGGTGCCCGCGTGCGTCGTCGCGCCAGGTTCGCCAGCTGAACTCCTCGATGCCAAAGTGCCCGCACGGAACGTGAACGCCCCGAGTTCCCGGGCTGACCAGCCGACCTTCGAGCCGCTCACCGCCGACCTCCGCCGGATACATCTCACCGTCACGAAGCGGTTCGAGGCGAAGGTCGCCGCGGCGAGGGATGCCCTCTCGCACACGCGCCCCGGGGCGAGCACGGAGGAGGTCCTCGAGGCCGCCCTCGATCTGCTGCTCGACCGAGCCGCGAAGCGGAGGGGCCTGGTCCAGAAGCCGCGGCGCGAGAAGCGCCCGTCGAAGCCCGACCACATCGCCGCGGAGGTGAAGCGGGAGGTGTGGGTGCGCGACGGCGGCTGCTGCCAATGGGCTCTCGAAAACGGCGGCATCTGCGGTTCGCGACACCGCCTCCAGTACGACCACATCCATCCGAAGGCCCTGGGCGGCCCGTCGACGATCGAGAACGTTCGCCTCCTCTGCCGTCGCCACAACTTGCTCTCCGCGCGGAGGATCCTCGGGAACGCATGGATGGAGCGGTTCGCTCCCGCCCGGAAAGCCACCGCGGCGGGGGGACGCCGACGCGAGGACACCGATGGCGACCATCATGGCGCCCGCACCGGTGCCGGCTCCGGGGGTGCATACTCCGAGGTTCTCGCCGCCTCGTCCTGACCGGTCCACCGGGGCGGTCGAGCCCGGAGCGCGCCCCGGAACCCTCGGGCCCCCAGTCCAGATCGCCATCGTTGCGACGCAGGCTTCTTGCGGGCCGATCCACGCGGCGACGTCTCGTCCGCGCGGCGCCGCTCCGGCCGTCCCCCTTCTTCTCAGCCCGATGCCGCCCCTACTACCGATCACGCGACGCCCGAGCGGACGCGGTCGCGAATCCGTCGCCGAGATGCGATGAGTTCTGAGAGGGTTCGGCCGGGGCTAGATCCGCTCCGCCTTCACGGCGGCCGCGACGAGCACGTACAGCGCGAAGAGCGCGTCCTGCTCGGTCATCGCGACGTCCGGCTTCGCGGCGAGCCTCCCGAGGCGGAGGAACTCCCGCCCATCGAGGCCGAGGAGCGCGGCGCGGGCGGTCGGCGCCTGCTCGTCGACGGGGAGGGCGGCGAGCAGCTCCGCGACGGCCTCCGCCGCGCGGCGGACCGCCGGGCCGAAGGCGCGCTCGCGGATCTCGAGCTCCACCTCGGCGATGGCGGTGCCCTCGCCCGGGAAGAGCCGCGCGAACGAGAGCCCCACGAGCTGCCCGCGATCCCGCGGCGGCGCGGCCGCGGCGATGGCCTCCTCGCGGCGGGCCGCCGGGCCGGCGGAGAGAGGCGGCGGCGTCCGCGCCGGGCGTGGCGGCTCCGCGGCCCGCGCCGGAGCGTCCGCCGCCGCGGAGATCCCGCGCGCCAGCTCCGACCCGCCCCGCGAGAGCGACATGCCGGGCGCGCGCCGCGGCTGGCGCGCCTTCAGGTCCCGCACGACGAGCCGCGTGATCTCCTTCAGCGCGTCGAGGATGCCCTCTCCCCGGCTCGCGACGGTCTCGAAGTCCGGGACGGCGCGCGGGTTGAGCTGGCGCCGGAGCTCGGCGACGGGGAGGGCGCTCGGGAGGTCGCGCTTGTTGTACTGGATGACGAACGGGAATGCCGCGAGGTCGATCCCCATCTCGGAGAGGTTCGTCTCGAGGTTCGACATCGACTCCAGGTTCGAGTCGACGGCGAGCGGCTGCGAGTCCGCCACGAACACCACGCCGTCGGAGCCGTTCAGCACCAGCTTGCGGGTGGCGTCGTAGAACACCTGCCCGGGGACCGTGTAGAGCTGAAGACGGAGCGTGAGGCCCCGGACCTGCTCCACCCGGAGCGGGAGGAAGTCGAAGAACAGCGTCCGATCGCCCTCGGTCGACAGGCTGATGAGCTGCCCGCGCGCGTCCGGGCGCACCCCCGCGTGGATCTGCTGCAGGCTCGTGGTCTTCCCGGAGAGGCCGGGGCCGTAATAGACGATCTTGGCCGAGATCTCGCGCGAGACCGGGTTGACGGTGGACACGCGCGCATTCTATCCGTCCGGCGGCGGGTGGCGAGGCGCCGCCCGGCGCCGCCGCGGCGAATCCGTCGCGGTCCACGAGGAGTCGTCCCCATGCTCAACGACACCGCCCCCTCCGCTCCCGCGCGGCGCGACGGGCTGACCATCCGGCGCCTTCTCGAGTCGCCCGTGGCGCGCGATCCGGCGCAGGAGATCGTCTACCGCGACCTCCGCCGGCACACCTACGCCGACCTCGAGCAGCGGATCCACCGGCTCGCGGGCGCGCTCGCCGCGCTCGGCGTGAAGCCCGGCGACACCGTCGGCGTGATGGACTGGGACAGCCACCGGTACCTCGAGGCGTTCTTCGCCGTCCCGATGATGGGTGCCGTACTCCACACCATCAACGTCCGCCTCTCGCCGGAGCAGATCCTCTACACGATCGAGCACGCCGGGGACGACGTGCTCCTCGTCCACTCGGACTTCCTCCCGGTGCTCGAGACGATCCGCGGCCGCATCGATACGGTCCGCGCCTTCGTGGTGCTCACCGACGACGGCGCACCCGGGTCCCACACCGTCCGGTTCGCGGGCGAGTACGAGGCCCTCCTCGCCGCGGCGCCGGAGCGCTTCCCGTTCCCCGAGCTCGACGAGGACACCCGCGCGACGACGTTCTACACGACGGGCACGACCGGCCTGCCGAAGGGCGTCTGGTTCACGCACCGCCAGCTCGTGCTGCACACGCTCGGGACGCTCGCGACGCTCGCGACGGCGCACCATGCGAGCTTCCGACGCGGCGACGTCTACATGCCGATCACGCCCATGTTCCACGTCCACGCGTGGGGGTTGCCGTACATCGCCACGGCGCTCGGCGTGAAGCAGGTGTACCCCGGCCGCTACGCGCCGGACGTCCTCCTCGGCCTCATCGCGCGCGAGGGCGTCACGTTCTCGCACTGCGTCCCGACCATCCTCCACATGCTCCTCCGGACGCCGGGGGGCGAGGCGGTGGACCTCTCGCGCTGGAAGGTGCTCGTGGGCGGCGCGGCGCTCCCGAAGCCGCTCGCGCTCGCCGCGCTCGCCCGCGGCATCGACGTGGTGGTCGGCTACGGGATGAGCGAGACGTGCCCCGTGCTCACCATCGCCCACCTCGACCCGGCGGACCTCGCCGGCCCCGCCGAGGCGCAGGCGGAGCTCCGGACGCGCACCGGGCGCGCCCTCCCGCTCGTGGACCTGCGGGTCGTCGGCGACGAGCTCGCGGAGCTCCCCGCCGACGGCCGGGCCACCGGCGAGATCGTGGTGCGCGCGCCGTGGCTCACGGCGGGGTACCTGAAGGAGGAGAAGGCGTCCGAGAAGCTCTGGGAGGGCGGCGTGCTGCACACCGGCGACGTCGCGTGGCGCGATGCGCGCGGGTACGTGAAGATCGTCGACCGCCGGAAGGACGTCATCAAGGTGGGCGGGGAGTGGGTGTCCTCGCTCGAGCTCGAGGACGTCCTCGCGGCGCACCCCGCGGTCGCGGAGGTGGCCGTGATCGGGAGGCCGGATCCGAAGTGGGGCGAGCGCCCGCTCGCGCTCGTCGTCGCGCGCGCCGGCGATCCGGCGCCCGACGAGCGGACGCTGCACGCCCACGTGAAGGGGTACGTCGAGAAGGGCGTCCTCGGGCGGCAGGCCCTGCTCCTCGAGGTGAAGGGGGTGGACGCCATCGACCGGACCAGCGTCGGGAAGGTGAACAAGCGGGCGCTGCGGGAGAAGCATCTCTAGGCTCCCCGCCGTCGCGTCCGCCCGCGTTGACGCGACCGCCGGAGCGCGATACACGCGCGCCATGCCGAGCACCTCGCTCACGTTCGCGTCGAAGGCCGAGCACCGCGCCTGGCTCGAGGCCCAGGCGGCCCTCCCGGAGGGCTTCCGGGTGGGCACCTGCACCTTCGACTTCGTCCCGGTGGAGGTGCCCAAGCCCGGGCGGATGAAGCTCACGCTCGTCGCCCTCGACCGGCCGTCGCCCGCGTTCGCCGCGAAGTTCACCCGGAACGCGTTCCCCGGCGCGCCCGTCATCGTCGGCCGCCGCCGCCTCGGCGGCGAGGCGCTCGGCGCGCTCGTCGTGAACAACAAGGTCTCGAACGTCTGCGCGCCGGGCGGCGTCGAGGCCTCCGAGCGCGTGTGCGCCGCGGCGGGCCGGCTCCTGGGCCTCGCGCCGGAGCAGGTGCTGCCGTGCTCCACCGGCGTCATCGGGTGGCGCTTGCCCGTCGACCGGATGGTCGAGGAGCTCCCGGCCGCGCACGGGGCGCTCCAGGCGCGCTCGGTCCTGCCCGCGGCCGAGGCGATCATGACGACCGACCTCTACCCGAAGATCCGGCGGGCCGACGTCGGCGGCGGGAGCATCGTCGGGATCGCGAAGGGCGCGGGGATGATCGAGCCGAACCTCGCCACCATGCTCGTGTTCATCCTCACCGATCTCGACGTGCCGCGCGGCGCGCTCCGGGCCGCGCTCGACGCCGCCGTGGACGCGACGTTCAACTGCATCTCCATCGACTCGGACACGAGCACGTCGGACACCGTCGCGCTGGTCTCGTCCCGCGCCCGCCCCGCGCCGCCGGCGGCGGACTTCGCCGCCGCGCTGGCCCACGTCTGTGGCGATCTCGCCGAGGACGTGGTGCGGAACGGCGAGGGCGTGCACCACGTCATTCGCGTCCGCGTGACCGGCGCGCCGTCCTTCGAGGCCGCGCGCACCATCGGCAAGGCCGTGGTGAACTCACCGCTGCTCAAGGCCGCCGTCAACGGCAACGACCCGAACGTCGGCCGGCTCCTCTGCGCTGTCGGGAAGGTCGCCGGCGCCGCCGGGATCCCGGTGGACCCCGCTCGCGCCACGATCAAGGTGGGCGGCGAGACGGTGCTCGAGGGCGGCGCGATGCGGCTCGATCCCGCCAAGGAGGAGCGCCTCGTCCGCCACATGCGGACCGCCGAGCTGTACGCGAGCGCGCCCCCCGCGGATGGGCTCACGTTCCGCCCGGCGGTCGACTTCCCGCCGCACGAGCGGCGCGTGGAGATCGACGTCGACCTCGGCATCGGGTCGGAGTCGTGCGCGGTGCTGGGCGCGGATCTCTCGCACGAGTACGTGACGGAGAACGCGGACTACCGGAGCTGAGCGCCCGCAGCCGCTCCGTCCGCCGCGCGCCCGCTCCGTCCGCGCCCGAGCCGCCGCCTCGCCCGCGCCGCCCGAGATCCCGCGGGATCCTCCCGGCACCGCGGCTGCAAGGCGCAGGTCCGCATGCCAGCCATCCACCGCGCGACGCCGCCCGCTCGCGAGCGCGACGCCACACCGGCCCGGCGCGCGGCTTCGCGATTCGCGGAGGCGCTCCGTTCCGCGCGGCGCGCCGCTGCCGGCGGGAGCCGGGCGCAGGCGGTGCGCGCCGGATCGCCCGCCCGCCGCACCACACCGGCGACGGTCGACGGCGAACGGCGCGCCTCCGGGTCGAGCGAGGAGGCGGCCCGCGGCGCCTGCGAGGTCGCGCAGCAGCGCTCGACCGCCGACGTCCAGGCGACCGCCTCCGTCGACGCGCTCCGGGCGGGGGTCCGGGCGCTCCCCGCCGCGGTGGAGGCCGCGCGCGTCGCCGGCGGCGACCGGGTGGCGCTCGCGTTCGGCAGCGCGCTGGGCGTCGATCTCCGCGGCGGCGCCGCCGGCCTGGAGCTCACGCTCCGCCCCGCCGCCGCCCTCGAGCGCGCCGCCCGCGCCGAGCTGCCCGGCCTCGTCGCCGCGCTCCGGGCGCGCGGGATCCGCGTGGCGCGCGCGACCGTCCGGTCGCGCGACGCCATCACCGATGCGGGCGACCGCCCGGGCACCGGGCGCGTTGACGCCGCCCCGGGCCTCCGGTAAGAAAGTCCGTCTCGGTACGGCACCGTCGCCAAGTGGTAAGGCCCGGGTCTGCAAAACCCGTATTCGGCGGTTCGAATCCGCCCGGTGCCTCTCGGTGAAGGGCCCGAAACCACTAAGGTTTCGGGCCCTTTGTCTTTCCTGGAGAAGGGCGTGCCGACTCGCTCTATTCCCACTCCATTCGCGACCGCAGATCGCTGATGTAGAACGCAGCATGCCCTGGGTCGACACCTGGCGCGGCGGGCGCGTGTGGCAAGAGCAGGACGGGACGCGCGTCTACTACATTCGCCGGAAGGTGAACGGTCGGTCGTAGGAGGTCTCGACGCGGTGCACGAACGAGCGCGCCGCGCTCCATGTCGCGCGGTTCGAGCGCGACCCCGACGGCTACGACCCGCGCACCGCGCTCGCCGGCGAGGCGATCCGCCTCACGACCGAGCTCGCGCTCGACTTCCTCCGCTGGTCCCGTGACCAAAAGGGGATGAGCGTCAGCATCGCCTGGTACCGTTCCGCGCATGAGGTTCGAGGTCGACCGAAGCTGCACAGGGTCGTTTTCGGAGCGAGACGAGCACGGTCAGGTGATTCTCGACGGTCGGCTCATCCTAAGCGTGCCGGACCTGGCAGCGCTCGTGAAGCTCGCGTACCGATACGACTCCGTGCGCGTGCTGCCACCGCGGCCGGATCTGGAGCCGAAGCTCTACCGGCTTGAGCTCATCGGATGAAGTTCGAGACAAATAAGCTCCTCGTCGCGGGCGCCGCGTGGCAACGCATGCGGAAGCGAGACGGCGACACGTTCATGCCGATGGACCGGCCCGTGCTCGACGTCGCCGACCTCGACGCGCTCCTCCGCCTCGTCGACGAGCATGGCAGCGTCGCGATCGAGAGCCCGGTGCCCGGGCGCGACCCGTCGTTGCCTTGCCTCAATATTGGGTCGTAGACGAGCCGCGCTCTGTCAGCCGGCGCTGCTACGCTCTGATCGCGCTCATCAGGCGCCAGGGGCTGCATGTCCGAAGCGAATCGGTCTCGGGACGACGTCCTTGAGATGATCCAGACCATCGACATCGAACTCGTGCGCCGGCACACGCGGCCGGACGCCAGCTACGACGAGGCCGTGGAGGCCTTGGACCATCCCGAGAACGCGAGCACGGAGGCGCTCCTGCACCACCGGCACGCGCTCGAGATGACCATCGCGCGCACGGACCAAGAGACCGCAGTCCAGGCAGCGCGGGAGAGTGCGCGGTGGACGATGATCGCGGGGATCGCGACCGCGCTCGCGACGTTCGCGGCGCTGGTCACGACCATCCTCGCTGTCGTTCATAGGTAGACGGAGGTGAGGCACGTCGCCGGGCAGTCCGTCCTGCTTCGATCGTCGGCGCCTAAGTACTGCACCCTGTCAGCCTCTCCGGGTACACCATCGGATATGGCGGACGGTCCGTTCTGGCAGCAGTGCGTCGTGTCGGCGGTGCAGGGCTTAGGCCTTGGTGCCGCCGCCTTCGGCGGTTGGCTCGTGTTCCGGCATCAAGAACGCGTGAAGTGGGACGAGCATCGTTTCGCCGAACTGCGGAAGCTGCAGCTCGAGGCTCTGCTTGAGGCTCTTAGCGCCGTCGGGAGATATCACTTGCAGCAGACGCGACACTTCATCAAAGCCCGCAAGCTCCCGAACGCTCCTACCGTAGAGCAGCGCGCTCAAGTCGAGGCGGCGCGCGTTGCTGCAGTAGCGGAATTCGATGAGGCGCTGAGGATTGTCGCCGCGAAGAATTTCTTGCTCGGCGGTGAAGTCGGCATCGTTTTGGAGACGCGCCTCGTGGAGATCAGCCACGCGAAGACTTCGGAGGAGGCGCGGCAAGCCTGGACTGCAATGGAGACCGACCTCGCGCGCTGGGTCCCGCCGCTGCAACCCACTGTAGATGGAGGACTGACGCCGCAATTGGTGCAGGCCTTGGAAGCGGCACTGCGAAGCGCCGTCTAGCTTCCCTTGTGGTGATCGTGCATGGACTCCTCCGGTTAGTGGATTCGGAGCGCAGCGTCGCGACCGAGGATGGTGCGCCGGGGCCAGACTTAACGTGAAAAACTATGTCTACAAAGCGACCCCCGACGCATGCCTTCCTTGGGCGGTCGCTCGAAGCGTGGTCAGCAAGGACTCGGTGGCGCGCGGGTTACCCTCCGATCGTCACGACCTCGTTCACGACTCAGTGTGTTGCCGCCGCGTGAGTGTACGAGTACCGTGCGCCGCTCCTGGGCGCAGGGGCTGCGTCGGAGCCATCCCCCCGTGCGCTTCGGTGCGCCCTGCGCCCGGGTTCCCGACGAGGCGGATTAGAGCCCACGCCCCGGCGCTCGCTGGGGCTGCCTAGTCCGGCGCCGGCGCGCCGTCCGCGATCCTGTTCAACTTCGCGAGGAGCGCGCGCGCCTCGGCGTCGCGGCACGTTCGGCAGCCACCGAACGCGGCGACGTCCGCGAGCCGGCGCGGCCGCCTTCATCGCGAAGGTCATGCGCGCCTCGGCGAGCTCGCGGTGGAGCTGCTCGACCCCTCGTCCATGAGGCGGCGCGAGGTCGCGGCGTCGAGCTGCTCGCCGATGTAGAGCGCCCTTCGCCAGGCGGCGAGGTTCTCGGGGTGACACGGGGGCCGAACATGGCGGGAGAGGCGCTACTCGGGTCGGCTGACTCCTGCCAGGCGAGGGACGATGCCGCCGTTCGTGCGTGGCGGCACCCGGCGCGCCCCGCGAGACATGGGCGGAGGCGCGTTCTCGTAGGTTCAGGGCCGTTGCCGTCGCTTGTGCAGTCTCGACTGCGGCTCGGGTGGGGCTGCCCCCCTGCCAGGCGCCCGTGGGGTTGCTTTCTTACCGTCGGGCCCGATACAACTTGGTTGTGGGGAGTGCAGCCATGAAGCGGCGTGATCGCGCACCGGCGCCGAGCGGCGGAACGCCACCCAAGTACTACCGGTTCGTCCGACGGGGGCCCGGTGCGCGTCTTGTTTACCGGTATCGCGACCCCTATTCGAAGACTGAACGATTCGTTGTCGTATTGCCGAGCGGGCGAGTCGTGTACTCAGACGAGAAGGGAAACGTTCCGACACCTGCAGGCTCGGGCTTCTTCACGTCCGGTGCCGCAATCGGCGCGGTCATCGGGGCGCTTGCTGCTGGCCTCATCGGTGCCGGTATCGGTGCAGCAGCGATGGGCGTCGTGGCGGCGGTCGCTGGTTCGTCTTATCGGCACCACGCGATGGCAAAACGGAACTCTGTCGACCCTCACGTAACGTAAGTGGAGCGCTACGCCTCCGGAGGCTTCGGAGGTGTTGGTGCGTTCTTCGGGCCTGGCGGCAACATCACCGTCCGAATCTGTCGAACGACGGAGTTCCCGAGGAAGATCGTGGTGAGGGACCCCGCGACGACAAGTAGAGTCGGAGATGCGCGGTCGACGGCCGGTGGTTTCGTCAGCAGAAACACCGCGACGACGACCACGACCGAGATGATGCTTCCGGCGATGCTCACGAATGGTAGCAGCTCGTCACGACCAGGGACCGTACGGTCGCGCGTGTAGCGAACCAGGAACGTGAGCGCAATGAGCGCGAAGACGACCGCACCAAGAGCACGCGCGTCCTGAACGCAGTCGAGAAGCCAGAGGCCGACGCCGTTTGCGAGCTCTCCGGTTTTCAACGCGAGTACCTTGTGCAGAACAGCGCACGCGACGTTCGCACTGCCGGTCCCCCTGTAAATGCGGCGACGAAACGTACCACGCGTACCGGGATCAAGCACAGTCCTGCGGGCGTCGCGTCCGTTGAAAGCGGCGCGTCGCTGCGACGGGATGCTTTACGCAGCTTCGCTCTCGAGCCCCGCGTCGTCCCCGTACTTGCGCTCCTCGACGTCCTCCGTGAAGTCGAGCGGGATGGAGATCGGCTCCTCCGTCGGATGCGTGCTGCGTCCTCACGCTCTTCGTGATGGCGCCGGTCGCGGAGCGCGCGGCGGGAGCGGATCCGGGCCGCGCCGGGTTGAGCAGGGCATCGCCGGCAGCCTCGCGGCCGCGTTCCTCGATGTCGCCCCGGGACCGGACCCGCGCGCCGGCCGATGACGACCTTGCCATCCTCGTCACGGCGTTCGTCGTGTCCGAGCTCGGCGAGCGCGGCGTCGGCGACGCCGCGTGACAGCTTCGTCGCTCGCGCAGACCCGGGCGAGAGGGGATAAGTCGGTCACGGCGCAGAGCGTACCGGGAACGTTCGCGGGGCGGGACGGCTCTCTGGCGACAAAGCGGCGACCGGTTGCACCCTTGCGTGGCGGCTACCCTGCGAGGAAAACCACTCGGGACGCCATGGGACAGGAACTTGACGGCCCTCCGTAGTATGTACGACTAGCAGAGGAGGCAGGCGTGCAGGAGACGCAGCTCCACATCCACTGGGACGGGACCGCGCCCGGGTTGGCGGAGCACCGGCTCAGCCTTGACGCGTTCGGCCCAGCGCTGACCGCTCTGCTCGCCGCGGTCCGCCGGATCGCGTCCGGACTCGTGCGCGATGCCAGCGACGATCCGAACTACGGCCGCAAGGGCGGCCGCCTCGCCGAGCGCGCGCGGCTCCTCGACCTGGAGCTCACGACCATCGGTGAGGGCTCTCTTGAACTCGGCGCCGTCTGCCGGATGCGTGTAGAGCCCGGCGCGAACATGCCGCTCCTCGAGGACCTGCCTGAGCGCGCGACGCGACGACTGCTGACCGCGATCGAGGCGGAGGGTAGGGGCCGCGCGGAGAACGCGCTCGTCCGTCGGTACCTCTCGCGCCTTCCCAGCGGTATCCATGGGCAGCGGTACGAGCTTCGCCGGAACGGCGCGATCCTCCACGAAGTGAGCCTCGGGACGATGAAGCTGCCGGAGCTCCCGCCGGCGGCTCCCGCGTTGCTTGAGGTGAAGGGCGCGATCGTGGGGCTCGGGTTCGAGTTCGACGCTCCAGAGGTGCGGATCTCGGCGGACGAGCGAAAGTACTCGTGCACCGCGACGATGGAGCAGGTCGAGCGCGCCATCGAGCTTCGGCAGGAGCCGGTTAGAGCGATGATTCTGCGGTCGGGACGTGCTCTGAAGCTGCTCTGGATTCGGCCGATGCGAGAGTCCTTCACGTTTGCGGACCCGCGCGCGCGGAAGGAGTACCTCCTGTCCCACTGGGAGGAGCTCCTCAAGAGGCTCGCGCAGTGAGCGAGACGCCGTGGGATGAGTTCGTGACGGAGGCTCGCCTCGAGGATCTCCACGAGGCGAGCCTCCAGAAGCACGGTGGCGACCCCGGCACGTTGAAGGTCGGCTGCGTGAACGCGAGCCTGGGCGCCGCGTGGAACGCGCAGGCGTACCTGGGCGAGGACGACTCGACTCAGAAGCTCCTGTTCGCGGCGCATCTGCTCTACTACCTCGCGCGAAACCACTGCTACGTGGACGGCAACAAGCGCATCGCGTGGCTCGCCGCGACCGAGGTGTTGGCCGCCATGGACCTCACGGTCGATGCGACAGTGGATGAGGCGGAGGCCTTCGTCACGCTCGTCGTGGAGGGGACGGCCGACCAGAGTGCGGTCCTCGAGTGGGTCGCTGAGCGACTAGCCGCAGCGTTCGCGGTTCGCCCGCAATAGCTGGCCCGCGCGCGCACAGCGCGCCAAGTCCCCGGCTCGATCTCGACGGCGCCCCACGCTGCGCACCTTGCCGAGCGCAACGTCGTCGTCGCCGCTCGGCAGGGCTCGTCGCGGAACGCGAGCGCGCGCAAAACCCGTATTCGGCGGTTCGAATCCGCCCGGTGCCTCTCGGAAGTCCCAGTACTTCGGCGCACCTGAGCGCGCGAGCCCTGCAAACCGGGCTCGCGCGCTTCATCGTTCTGGCCCCACTCGCCCCACTTCGGCGCGAGAACCCGGGGGCGACGTCGGTGGGACGATGGCGCGGCCGGCTCGATCGCGCCCGCCTCCGCGAACCGCCGCAACTCGGTCACGTGCCATTTGATTGCGATTGCGGGTTCGACGTCGTCGCGTCCTCGTGGGTCACTCCTGGGCCAGCGTCCCTCTCGCTCCCGGATGCAGGCGCTGCCCTGGCCGACCACACCACGAAGAACCGGTCCTCTCCGCAGCCCATGGCGCGGATGACGGCCTCGTCGTCGAGGCCCGGTAACCGTCGCTGGAGCGCGTCCAGGAGCTCCGACTGCACCGCGACCTCGTGCGGGACGATGACCTGCGGCATCTCGCTGCCGGTGTGGAAGCCCCAGAAGACATCCTCCAGGTGCGGTCCTTCGGAGGTCGTCCGGATTCGCACCTCCGTGAGGTCCGCCCAGGCGGCTCGCCGGCAGACACCGCCGGGGTATGCGCATTCGATGCCGGCCTCGTCCACGCGCAGGCGCAGCTGCGTCTTCCTTTCCAGCCGTTTCTGCAAGCGCTTCAGGAGCGGCAGCGCGGCCAGCACGATCACGATGACGACGAGGGCGGTCGTGGGGACCTCCTCCCGGCCGGCGGCGTGATGCTGCACGGGAGGCGCACCGATCGCGCCCAGCGCGCCGAGCACCAGAAGACAGGGACCGGTCATGGCAGAGCCCCCTGGATCAGCATGCGCGCGAGCCGTCGCGTGGCTCCAGCCGCGGAGCCCCGAGGGACGAGCTCCGGCGCCGTCACCGACACGAGCAGGTAGCCCTGGATGGCGGCGTGAAGCGCGGCGGCGATGACCTTCGCTTCTGCAGGCTTCCCGCCCGAAGCCGCGAGCGCCTCCATGACGAGGGCCTCGACGGCGGCCGCGGAGGTCCGGAGCGCCACGCCGTAAGCCTTCTTCACCTTCGCGTCCCGGATGGCTTCCGCTCCGATGGCGACCCAGCACGCGACCGCCTCGGGGTCAGGGTCAGCCTCTCTGGAGAGGAAGGCGTCGAGGTATACCTCCAGGCGCTCCAGCGGCTCCTTGCCACCGCGCGCGAGGGCGCGCTGCGCGCGCTCGCCGGCCTCCCGGACCAGCTGCTCGAGGAGGGCGAGGAGGATCTCCCGCTTGTCGTGGAAGTGGTAGTGGACGAGCCCCGGCGCGAGGCCCGCCGCACGGGCGATCTCGGCCACGGACGCACCCTCGTATCCGCGGCGCGCCATGACCTTGCGGAGGCCGGCGACGATCTCGGCGCGACGCTCCTCGGTGTTGGTCGGGCGTGCCATAGTTGGTTGGTTGACCAACCCAGTAACAAGCGATGAATCCTCCGTCAACCCTCCCGGTCACGTGGCCTGAAGAGGGCGCTCGGACGCGACGAGCGAGGCGTCATCCGTGTGCGGCTGCGTCAGAAGAGCGCAGCCATTGCGTACCCCTCGCCGGGGCGCGAGCAGCGGAATCCTTGCTGGCTGCCGATTTCCGGGCGGCATGTGCGCTGCAGCGACCGCGCGCCATACCCACGAATCGAGCGTCGACATGAGAGTCGGATCCATCGTCCCGGCGTGCGCCTCCCTGCTGGCGGTCCTCGCGTGCGGGGGCTCCGCGACGAGCCCGCAGACGGGCACTGCCGGCGGCTCCCCGCCGAGCCCACAGACGGGCCCCGCCGTCGCGAGCAGCGCGACGATCACGCAGTATCAGGACCTCACGGCGAGCGTGCAGTCGGCCGCGGTCTCGTACGGGACCACGATCGCGGGACCCACCATGACGCTCGGGGGTTGTGCTGCCGTGCACGACGCCTACGACGCGCAGGTGCGTCCGTGGATCTCGCAGATGGCGCAGATGAGCGGCAGCATGGACGCGTTCATGGACGCGCACAGCGGGTACACGTACGCGGACATGGCGTGCGTCGCGAACGCGATGCTGCAGGAGCTCGACGCGCACCGGCTCGTCGCGTGTACCTTTTCGACGCTCGGCGGCGACCAGACCGAAGCCGCGCGCCACGTCGGCGTGATGACCTCGTTCGCAAGCCACGCCTACGACCGCTGCGGCCAGATGATGGGCGGCCAGTACACGTGGGCGCCGCCGGCGCCGGTGTGCGGTGGAACCTCGGGCGGCACCCCGACCGATCCCGTGGCGCTCGGCCAGCGAATCTTCGACACGGGCATCGGTACGGACGGGCAGCCGATCGTCCGCAACGGCAGCTACGGGATGATGATGTCGAGCGGGTGCGCCAGCTGCCACGGGTATGACGGGCTCGGCCGCACCATGATGATGTTCACGACCCCGAACATCACGTACGGGAACCTCACCGATCCGTCTGGCATGCTCGACCCGGACGGCAGCCGCGGCCCGACGTACACCGACGATCTGATCCGCCGAGCGGTCACCCAGGGCCTCGATGTCGACGGGAGCGCCCTGTCCACGATCATGCCGCGGTGGCAGCTCGGCGATCTGGACTGGGCCGATCTCCTCCTCTTCCTGAAGACGCTCCCGGCTGCACCCAGCGCGGGCGGCGGGCCGCCGCCGCCGTCGGCCGGCTCCGGAACCATCGCCGGCACGGTGTTCATGGGCGGGATGCAGTCCGGCGCGATCGCGGCCTACGCGGTCGACGGCGGGACGATGGGTCCGCTGCTCGGGACGAGCCCGGTCGCCGCCTCGGGGACCTTCAGCATCCCGGTCGCAGGGTATGCCGGAGCGGTCGTGCTGCGGATGACCGGCGGCACGTTCGTGGACGAGGCGACTGGCACGACGATGGCGATGCTGCCCAGCGACGTCGTGACGAGCTCCGTCCCGTCCTTCGCGGGGGGCTCGGCGATGACCGGAGTCCAGGTCACGCCGCTCACCTCGATGGCCCAGGCCCGCGCGCAGTACATGGCAGGCGGCATGACCGCGGCGAACATCGCGGCCGCCAACACGGCCGTGGGCAACTACTTCGACGTCGGCGACATCCTCATGACCGCGCCGATGAACCCGGCGGTCGCCGGGGCGGGGGCTGCCGCGGACCTGAGCGCGAAGAACTACGGGATGACCATCGCGGCGATCTCGCAGTACGCGCGGACGGTCGGGATGACCTCCTCTTCGAGCATCTTCACCGCCATGATGAGAGACGCGTCCGACGGCGTGATGAATGGCGTGATGGGGTCCACGCCGATCTCGATGAGCGGCATGGGTGGTGGAATGATGGGCGGCGGTGGAATGATGGGCGGGTACACGATGCAGGTGAGCGCCGGCACGAGCGGGCTCGCCACCGCGATGACCACGTTCGTCGGCTCACCTCGGAACGCGTCCGGCGTCTCGATCGCTGACATGCAGCCCCTCGTCGACAAGCTGAAGGCCTCGAGCGGGGCAATCCAGTAGACGCTCAGTTCGCGTCGTCCGGAGCCGCGGGGCCGCTCGCTCGCATCCGCGCCGCGCCACCAAGTTGCGGAGGCCGGCGGGCGCGACCGCAATCCATCTGTGCCTCTCGGACGACATACGGAAACGCGGAGGGCCCCGGAGACGGGGCCCCCTTATTCTTACAACGGGCGCGCTGTGGTTCTCCCGGCGAGCCGGGCCGGCGGTCGACGGCGCCGTGGCGCCAGCTCGTGCGTGCGCGCGGGCAGAGTCTTCGCTGGCGAGCCGTCATCCACGAGCAGTGGATGGACGGCGCGCGAGGTGCGGTACGCCGGCTGGCCCGCCCGCACTCTGCGAGGAGGGAGGCGTCCCATGTGGCACTGGATGGGCAACGGCTTCGGGTGGTGGTTCGGGATGTTCGGCATGGCGCTCTTCTGGCTCGTGTTCGCCGTGGCGCTGGTCTGGGTCATCCGGGCGGTGTGGGATCGGGGACCGGTGCGCGAAGGGCCCGGACGTGCCCCCGACAGCCCGCTCGAGATCCTGCAGCGGCGGTATGCGCGCGGCGAGATCGATCGGGCCGAGTTCGAGGAGAAGCGCAGGGATCTCTCCTGAGCGTGTGCGAGGTCGCGACGCCAGTCCGCTCGTACGCCCCCGGCGGACCGAACCGGTCCGGGTGAAGCGTGCTCCGCGTCTCCGCGCCCGGAACGGAGCGCCGAGGCGATCGAACGGGTGCCCGCGCCCGGGGCGCGCGCGCGTCGGCTGAGACCATCGTCCCATCGCCCGCGCTCCGCGATCGCGCCACGCTGCCTCGTCGAGACGAGCGACGAGGAGACCGCCATGCTGACGACCGCAGGGGTAGGCGCAGAGTCCCGGAGGCTCGACGAGGCGCGCGAACGCGCCGTCCCGTGGAGGAAGTGGGGCCCCTACCTCAGCGAGCGCCAGTGGGGAACCGTTCGCGAGGACTACAGCGAGAGCGGCGACGCCTGGAACTACTTCTCGCACGACCAGGCGCGGTCTCGCGCGTACCACTGGGGCGAGGACGGCCTCGCCGGCCTCTCCGACGACAAGCAGCGGCTCTGCTTCGCGCTCGCGCTGTGGAACGAGAAGGACGAGATCCTGAAGGAGCGGCTCTTCGGCCTCACGAACTCCGAGGGCAATCACGGCGAGGACGTGAAGGAGTACTACTTCTATCTCGACAGCACGCCGACCCACTCGTACATGAAGTACCTCTACAAGTATCCGCAGCGGGCGTACCCGTACGCGGATCTCGTGGCGACGAACGGGCGGCGCGGCCGCCAGGAGCTCGAGTACGAGCTCCTCGACACGGGGGTCTTCGCGGAGGACCGGTACTTCGACGTCTTCGTCGAGTACGCCAAGGCGGCGCCCGAGGACGTGCTCGTCCGGATCACCGTCGCGAATCGCGGACCGGAGGCGGCCCGCGTGCACCTGCTGCCCACGCTGTGGTTCCGCAACACCTGGACCTGGTGGGCGGACCCGCCGAAGCCGTCGCTCCGCCAGGTCGGAGGCCGCGGCGGGTCGACGGTCGTCGCGGCGTCGCACGCGACCCTCGGCGACCGATGGCTGTACGTGGAAGGCGACGTGCCGCTCCTGTTCACCGAGAACGACACGAACACCCAGCGCCTCTTCGGGACGCCGAACGCCGGGCCGTTCGTGAAGGACGGCTTCCACGAGCACGTGGTGCACGGGAACCCGGACGCGGTCAACCCGGCGAAGACGGGGACGAAGGCCGCGGCGCACCGGATCGTCGAGCTGGGGCCGGGCCAGACGTCGGTGCTGCGGCTCCGGCTCTGCGACGTCGCGCCGGAGTCGCTCGACGCGCCGTTCGCCAAGTTCGAGGAGGCGTTCGCGGAGCGGCTCCGCGAGGCCGACGCGTTCTACCGTGCCATCACGCCGCCGAAGGCCACCGAGGACGAGGCGCGCGTGCTGCGCCAGGCGCTCGCGGGGATGCTCTGGTCGAAGCAGTACTACTTCTTCGACGCGGAGAAGTGGCTCCGGGAGCACAAGGTCGATCCGTTCCAGTCGCAGGGCGGCAGCGTCAGCAACGTGCGGAACCAGGAGTGGAGACACATGGTGAACGACCACGTGATCTCCATGCCGGACAAGTGGGAGTACCCCTGGTACGCCGCGTGGGACCTCGCCTTCCACGCCATCGCGCTCTCCGCCGTCGACGTGGACTTCGCGAAGGGGCAGCTCGACGTCATGCTCCGCGAGTTCTACCTGCATCCGAGCGGGCAGATCCCCGCGTACGAGTGGAACTTCAGCGACGTGAATCCCCCGGTCCATGCGTGGGCGACGCTGTTCATCTACCGCATGGAGCAGCGCCTCCGGGGCCAGGGTGACCTCGAGTTCATGAAGCGCTCCTTCGGGAAGCTGCTCTCGAACTTCAACTGGTGGGTGAACCGGAAGGACCGGTTCGGGAAGAACGTGTTCGAGGGCGGGTTCCTCGGCCTCGACAACATCGGCGTGTTCGATCGCTCCGCGCCGCTGCCGACGGGCGGCCACCTCGAGCAGGCGGACGGCACGGCCTGGATGTCCCTCTTCTGCCAGACCATGCTCGACATCGGCACGGAGATCGCGGCGACGGATCCGGCGTTCGACGACCTGTCGGTCAAGTTCGTCGAGCACTTCCTGTGGATTGCCAACGCCATGAACCGCTCCGGCGCGGAAGGCATGTGGGACGAGGAGGACGGCTTCTACTACGACATCCTCCGGCTCCCGGACGGCACCGCCACGCGCCTCAAGGTCCGGTCGATGGTCGGGCTCCTGCCCCTGTGCGCCACGACGGTCTTCGAGAGGTTCGAGCTGGAGCGGACGCCGCGGCTCGTCGCGCACTTCCAGGAGCGGGTGCGGCGGTTCCCGCACCTGCTCGAGACGATGCACGCGCCGGCGAAGGCCCGGCTCGGCGCCGGGGAGGAGCAGTACGCCTACGCGGACCGCGCGATGCTGGCCGTCGTGACCTCGCAGCGCCTGCGGCGGATCCTGGCCCGGATGCTCGACGAGAACGAGTTCCTCAGCCCCTACGGGCTTCGCGCAGTGTCGCGGTACCACAAGGACCACCCGTACGTCTTCCACGTCGCAGGGCAGGAGTTCCGGGTGGACTACCTCCCGGCCGAGTCCGACAGCGGCATGTTCGGTGGCAACTCGAACTGGCGCGGCCCGATCTGGATGCCGGTGAACGTGCTGCTCATCCGCGCGCTCCTCAACTTCTACCTCTTCTACGGCGACGCGTTCCGGGTCGAGTGCCCGACCGGCTCCGGCCGGATGATGAACCTCTACGAGGTGGCGGAGGAGCTCGCGAAGCGCCTGACGCGGATCTTCCTGCGCGGCGCCGACGGCAAGCGGCCCGTGTACGGTGGAACCGAGAAGTTCCAGACGGACCCGCACTGGCGCGACAACCTCCTCTTCTACGAGTACTTCCACGGCGACCTCGGCGCGGGGATCGGCGCCTCGCACCAGACCGGCTGGACCGGGCTCGTGGCCACGCTGATCCGGATCTTCGGCACCATGGACGCGAAGAGCTTCCTCGAGCTCGGCAACAAGGACGCCGCGCGGCGGGAGGTGTCCGGGCAGGCCGCCGGCAAGGGCAAGGGCAAGGGGGGAGCCGCACCGCCCCCTGGAGCGGCTGATCGCTGAGCGACGATCGCTGCCGGAGCGCCGAGCGGTCGCCGCTCCCGCGGGAGGGAGTCACGTTCCGTGACGGCCGCGGCCGATCGACGCGTCCCCCGGAACGGGGCGTCCAGGCGTCCCGAGCGCTGCGTACATATCCGCTCGATGCGGGGAGATGTGCTGCTCCGAGGTCGGGTGGTCGCCGCGTTGCTCACGGTGGCGCTCTGCGGAGCGGCCGGCGCAGCCGAGCCGGATGCGCGCCCCCGCCGCGTCCTCGCGGTCCACGCGTTCGAGCCGGGCGTGCCGGCGAACGCCGTCTTCACCGCTGCGCTCCGGGCCGCGCTTCCCCTCGGGACCGATCTCGCGCTCTTCTCCGAGCACCTCGATCGCCTGAGGTTCCCCGACCCCGCGTACGAGGAAGGCTTCCGGAACTGGCTCCGGGCCAAGTACGCGCGGACGCCGCCCGACGTCATCATCGCGGTCGGCGTGGACGCGCTCGACTTCCTGGCGGACCCCGGGACGACGCCCTTCCCGGGCGTGCCGATCGTGTTCGGGCTCGCCGAGGAGGGCGCGGTCGCGGCGCGGCGTCTGCCCGCGAACGTCACCGGCGTCACGGAGCACTTCGCCGTCCGCGAGACCCTCGCGCTCGCGCTCGCGCTGTTCCCGGACACGCAGCACGTCGTGCTCGTGGGGGGAGCGTCTCCGCAGGACCGACCGCTGAACGAGCTGTTGCGGCGCGAGGCGGCAGGGGCGGGGACCCGGCTCGACGTCGTGGAGCTGTTCGGGCTGCCGATGAAGGGGCTGGAGGAGCGGCTCCGCGCGCTCGCGCCGCGATCGATCGTCCTCGTGCTCGCGCTCTTCCGGGACGGCGCGGGGCGGCAGTGGGCGGGCACGGAGTCCATGCCCCTGATGGTGTCGGCCTCCTCCGCGCCGATCTTCACGCTGCACGCGCACCTCGTCGGCTCCGGGACGATCGGGGGCGTGCTCGTCGACTACGGGGAGACCGCGCGGCTCGTCGCGCGCACCGCGCTCCGCGTCCTCGCGGGCGAGCGCGTCGAGGCGATCCCGGTCCAGCGCAGCGGAGCGAACCGGACCGTGCTCGACGGCCGGCAGCTCGAGCGGTGGAACGTCCCCGACCGCCGGGTGCCCGCCGGCGCCGAGGTCCGCCTCCGCGAGCCGTCGCCGTGGGTGCGCTACCGCTGGGCGATGCTCCTCCTCGCGACCGGGTTCCTGCTCCAGTCGACCCTGATCGCGCTGCTCCTCCTCGAGCGCCGCAAGCGCTGGCGCGCCGAGGCGAAGGCGCGCGAGAACCTGGCGGTGGTCGCTCACATGAACCGGGTCTCCGTCATCGGGGAGCTGGTCGGCTCGCTCGCGCACGAGATCAACTCGCCGCTCGGCGCCGTGCTCAGCAACGCGCAGGCGGCGCAGCGCTTCATGGCCGCGGGGCCGGGGGACGAGGTCCGGTCGTGCCTCGAGGACATCGTCCGCGACGTGAACCGCGCAGGCGAGGTGATCCGGAGGATCCGCGGCGCGCTGCGCCGGGAGAGCTGGACCGCTGCGAAGCTCGACGTCGGGGCCGTGATCCGCGACGCGGTGCGTCTCGTGATGGCGGACGCCCGGGACCGGGGCGTGAGCGTGGAGGTTCAGGTCGCGCCGGGGCTGTCCCCGGTCACCGGCGACGAGGTGCAGCTCGTGCAGGTGTTCCTGAACCTGCTCGTGAACGCTCTGGACGCCGTCGCCGGCCTGCCGGAGCAGCAGCGGCGCGTCCGGATCATCGCGGAGCCGAGCGGCGAGGCGGTCGCGATCCGCGTCGTGGACGCGGGGCCGGGCGTGCCGCCCTCCCTCGCCGCGCGCATCTTCGAGCCCTTCTTCACGACGAAGCCGGTCGGCCTCGGGATGGGGCTCTGCATCAGCCGGTCGATCGTCGAGGCGCACGGCGGGTCCATCCGCGTCTCGCAGGCGCCGGGTGGCGGCGCCGAGTTCGAGGTGCTGCTGCGGGCGACGGGCGGAGCCGCCGGCGGGGGGGAGGCCGAGGCGGTCGGCTGAGCCACGCCTCCGCCCCGGCCGCGGGTCGGTGAGGGAGGGGCTTCAGAACGCGGCCACGACGGCGAGCACGACGGTCGGGTCCGTCCAGCCCAGGTTGAACACGTAGCCGGCGAGCTCGACGTTCCGGTACGAGAGGCCGACCAGGAACCCCCGCTGGAGGTCCAGGGAGGTCTGGTAGGCCTTGGTCCGCTGGATCGCGAGCCCTGCCCGGAGCCACTCGGTGGGCGACCAGTCCAGCTCCGACCACGTGTAGAGGAAGCTCTCCTCCGCGCCGGTCGTGGCGACGAGGTACTCACCCTGGCTCGAGAGGGAGAGGTCCCGGTACGTGATCGAGAGGAGCCAGCCCGGCGCGATGCCCGAGACGCTCCCGAAGACGCCGCCGAGCATCGGCGTGAGCTCGAGCGCGAGCTCCTCCCCGGCGGCCAGCTTCGCGCCGACCCAGAGCGAGCCCGCCTCGATCGCCTCGTAGTTGTACCGCGCCTCGAGGTGGAGCCGGCCGCGGTCCGCCGTGACGTTCGGGTTCACGTAGTCCCGCTCGTGCGGCACGATGAAATAGTACGCGGACGCCGAGACCGCCCAGGCGGCCGCGCCTTCGCCGGTCACGTCCTTCGCCTCCGTCGCGTCGGCGGCTGCGGCCCGGCCGGCCGGCCACGCGAGGAGCGCGACGAGGAGCGCGAGCGGGCCGGAGGGCCTCATCCGCCGAGCGCCACGATGCCGGCGACGAGCACGGCGCCGAGGAGGACCATCGCGAGGCCGAACCGCCAGGGCCGGCCGCCCGCCTGGCGCGCCGCGAGGTGGCCGAGCGCGTACAGCATCACGATGGCGACGGCGTTGGAGAGCCGGAGCGCGGTCCGCGCCTCCTCGACGAAGAAGAACGGGATCACGACCGGGAACGTGGCGACGAACACGAGGAGGCAGACCGCCAGCGCGGCGAGGACGTCGTCGCGCCCGAGCCACGGGCGCGCGGGCGGTGGGGGCGCGCCGGCGAGCCGCTGGCGCATGGTCTCGAGGTCGGCCTCCGTGAGGACCTCCGCGACCACGGGCGGCAGCGCGCCGGCGATGGCGGCGTGGGCGCGCCGGGGATCCGGCGCGCTCCGGACGGCACGCAGGAGCACGATGCCCCGCCCGCGCGCGATGAGCGTCGTGAGGACGTACATCACCGCGTCCGCGATCCCCCAGGCCAGGTTGCAGCCGAGGGCGCCGCGGAGCATCGTGCCGACTTCCTCGCGTCCGCCGGCGGTGACGCTGATCGTCCCCGTGATGGTGACGACCATGATGAGGCCGAACAGGACCTCCGCGAACCGCTCGTCGGGATCGAGGAGGCGCCGGAAGAGGCCCCGGTCCGCTGGGACCGCGAGGTCTTCCGCCGGACGGGTCGGATTCTCCGCCGTGCTCGCCACGATGACCTCCTCGGCTCCGTGCGCCAGCGCGCGGGCGCAACCGGCCCTCAGGGCTCCCCGCCGTCGCGCGCGAGGGAGATCGCGTCGAGGGCCCGGCGCAGCCGTCCCGCCAGCGACCTCGCCACGGCGCGGTACAGCTGGAACGCCGCCTCCGGGTTCGCGCCGAGCTTCTCGACGAGCCTCGCCGGCCGCAGGGCGACCGCATCGACGCGCTCGAGCGCGACGGCCTCCATGCCGGCCGGCCCGCCGTCCAGGATCGACACCTGTCCGATCGACTCCCCCGTGCCGAAGAGCACGGGCGCGCTCAGGTCCTGCCGAGTCGCACGCACCGTCCCGCTGCGGATCAGGTAGAGCGCCTTCGCCGGGTCGCGCTCGGTCGCGATGGTCTCGCCGGGCGCGAAGGTGACCTCCTCCGCGGCCTCCGCCACCAGCGCCAGGACGGGGTCCGGGACGTGCTTGAAGAGGAAGATCTGCTTCAGATCCTGGGCGGTCACCATGTCGTCCTCCGGTTCACGAAGGCTCACTGCTTCAGCGTCCCCGGCGGGGGGGGCGGTGGTTCCTGGGGCGGGGGAGGCGGGGCCTCCTGACGCCAGCCGCCGCCCAGCGCGCGGTACAGCAGGACCAGCGACGTGAGCTCGTCGCGCATCGCGTTCGCGAGGCTGAGCTGCGCGTCGAACTGCTGCCGCTGGGCGTCGAGCACCTCGAGGTAGCTCGAGACGCCCCCCTGGTACCGGGCCATCGCCAGGGTCGAGGCCGCCGTGGTGGCCGTGACCTGGGTCTGGAAGGCGGCGCGCACGTCGCGCAGCTTCAGCACGCCGGCCGACGCGTCGGCCACCTCCTGGAGCGCGACCTCGACCGTCTTGCGGTAGGCCGCCACCGACTGCTCGAGGCGGGCCCGCGCAGCCTCCTCCGCCGACTTGAGGCGGCCGCCCTGGAAGATCGGCGCGAACAGGCTCCCCGCCGTGTCCCACGCCAGCGCCGACGGGTCGAAGACGTCGTTGATGTTCCGGGCCTGCAGCCCGATGAACCCGGAGAGCGACAGCGTCGGAAGGCGCTCCGCCACGGCGACGCCGACGCGCTTGCCCGCCGCGATGATGTTCTGCTCGGCGGCGAGCACGTCCGGGCGGCGCTCGAGCAGCTGGGCCGGGACGCCGGCGGGCAGCTCGGGCGGCTCCGGAAGGTCGGCGAGGGCGGTGCCGCGCTTGATGGACCCGGGCGCCCGCCCGAGCAGCACGCACAGCTCGTGCTCCTTCATCCAGATGAGCATCTCGGTCTGCGGGATCGCCGCCAGCGTGACCGCCAGGTCGGCGCGGGCCTGGTTCACCTCGAGGTCCGACGCGATGCCCCCCTGCCCCCGCGCCTCGAACAGCTGCAGCGTCCCGCGCCGCGTCTCGGCGTTCGACCGCGCGATCTCGAGCTGGAGATCGAGCGCGCGCAGCTCCAGGTACGCCTGCGCCACGCCGGAGACGAGCGACAGCACCACCGCGTGCCGCCCGTCCTCGGTGGCGAGGAGGTCCGCGATCGCCGCGTCGCGCCCGTTCCGCACCCGGCCCCAGATGTCGAGCTCCCAGAAGACCGACGCGTCGACCGAGTAGTGCGCCCGGGGCTTGCCCTCGAGGACCTTGTCGGAGATCGGCTGGCCGTAGCCGCCGGTCGCCTGCGCCGCGAGCTGGGGGAAGAGATCCGCCCGGGCGATCCCGGCGTTGGCGCGGAACTCGGCCACCCGCGCCGTCGCGAGCGCGAGGTCCTGGTTCGCGGCGAGCGCCTCCGCGATCAGCTCCTGGAGCACGGGGTCGCTGAAGACCTGCCACCACGGCAGATCGGCGATCGAGTTCGCCTCGCCGGGCCTCGCGAGCCGGTACTCGGCGGGGACGCCGGCGTCGGGCCGGCGGTAGGCCGGGGCGAACGAGCAGCCCGCGGCGGCGAGGGCGGCGGCGACGAGCGCGGTGCGGTTCACGGGTTGCCTCCCGCCGCCTTGCGCGGCTCGGGCGCGGCCGCCTCGGCGGGCGCTCCTCCCTTGCCCTTCTTCCCGAAGAGCCGCTCGACGACGACGAACAGCACGGGGACGAGGACGACGCCGAGGATGGTCGCGATGAGCATGCCCGCGAACACCGCCATCCCCATCACCTTTCGCCCCTCCGCGCCGGCGCCCGCGGCGCGCACGAGCGGCACGACCCCGAGGATGAAGGCGAACGCCGTCATGAGGATGGGCCGGAGGCGGAGCTTCGCGGCCTCCATGGCCGCCTCGATGTAGCCGAGCCCCTCCTTCTCGCGCGCCTCCTTCGCGAACTCGACGATGAGGATCGCGTTCTTCGCGGCGAGGCCGACCAGCATCACCAGGCCGATCTGGGCGAAGACGTTCGTCACGTACGCCGGGCTGGTGAGCCGCGCGAGGTAGAGCCCCAGGAAGGCGCCGAACGCGGCGAACGGCGTCCCGAGCAGCACGCTCAGGGGCAGCGACCAGCTCTCGTACTGCGCCGCGAGGACGAGGAACACGAGCACGATCGCGAACACGAACACCAGGCCGGCCGTGCCCTCCGCCTGCTTCTCCTGGTACGAGACGTTGGACCACTGGTAGCCCATCTCGGGCGGCAGCACCTGCTTCGCGGTCTCCTCGAGCGCGGCGAGGGCCTGGGACGAGCTGAAGCCCTCCGCCGGCTGGCCGGTGACCTCCGCGGCCCGGTAGAGGTTGAAGCGGTTCGTGAACTCGGGGCCGGCCGCGGACCGGGTCGCGAGGAGGGTGTCGAGCGGGACGGTGCCGCCGCTGGCGGTCCGGACCGAGAACAGCCCGAGGCCCTTCACGTCGCCGCGGTACTCGGGCTCGGCCTGCAGGTACACCTTGTACGTCCGGCCGAACCGGTTGAAGTCGTTGACGTAGGTGCCGCCGAGCAGCGCGCCGAGCGTGGAGTTCACGTCGGTGACGGGCACCCCGAGCTTCGTGACCTTGTCGCGGTCGATGTCGGCGAAGATCTGCGGGACGGCGGCCCGGAAGGTGGTGCGCGCCGACCCGATCTCCGGCCGCTTCCGCGCGGCGGCGAGGAACTTCTCGACGTTGTCCGCGAGGAACTCGGGGGACCCGCCGCTCCGGTCCTGCAGCATGATCGTGAAGCCCGAGCCGGACCCGAGGCCGATGATCGGCGGGGGACCGAAGGTGACCGCGATCGCCTCGGGGACCTTCGCGGCGAGCTCGCGGTTGAGCGCGGCCATGAGCGCGAAGGCGTGCTCCTCCTTGGCCTTCCGCTCCTCCCAGGGCTTCAGCGAGACGAAGAGGAAGGCGGTGTTCGAGGCGTAGGCGCCCGAGACGAGCGAGTAGCCGGAGATCGTGGTGACGTACTCGACGCCCGGCGCCTTCCCGATGAGGGCCTCCACCTTCTTCGAGACCGCGTCGGTCCGCTCGAGCGACGCCGCGTCGGGAAGCTGGATGTTCGCGAAGAAGTAGCCGTTGTCCTCGTCCGGCACGAAGCCGCCCGGGATGCGCCGCGCCACCACCACCGCGAGCACCGTCACGACCGCGACGAGGAGCGCGCTCCGGAACGCCTTCCGGACGAGGATCCCGGTGAGCGACAGGTACCCGTCCGTGAACCGGCCGAACATCCGGTTGAACCAGCCGTAGAACGGCTGCAGCAGCGAGCGCTTCCCGCTCTTCGGCTTCAGGATGAGCGAGGAGAGGGCCGGGGAGAGGGTCAGCGCGTTGATGGCCGAGAAGATCACCGAGATCGCGATGGTGATCGCGAACTGCTGGTAGAGGCGGCCGCTGATGCCGCTGATGAACGCGACCGGCACGAAGACCGCAGTGAGCACGAGGGCGATGGCGATGACCGGCCCCGAGACCTGCCGCATCGCCTCGGCGGTCGCCTCCTTCGGAGACTTCCCCTGCTCGATGTGGTGCATCACCGCCTCGACCACCACGATCGCGTCGTCCACCACGATGCCGATGGCGAGCACGAGGCCGAGGAGCGACAGCGTGTTCACCGAGAAGCCGAGGAGCGGGAACACCATGAAGGTGCCGAGGAGCGACACCGGCACGGTGAGCAGCGGGATGAGGGTGGCGCGCCAGTTCTGAAGGAAGATGAACACCACGATGATGACGAGCACCACCGCCTCGAACAGCGTGGTGATGATCTCGTCGATGCCGGCGGTGATGGCGGCGGTGGTGTCGAGCGTCACCTTCTGCTCGATGCCCGCCGGGAAGCGCCCCTGGACCTCGGCCATCGTCTTCCGCACCGCCTTCTGGACCTCGAGCGCGTTCGAGCCGGGGATCTGGTAGATGGCGATGACCGCGGCCGACTTCCCGTTGAGGCGGCCCACCGCGTTGTAGAGGACCGAGCCGAGGTCGAGGCGCGCGACGTCGCCGAGCCGGACCACCGAGCCGTCCGGGTTCGCGCGGACGATGATGTGCGCGAACTCCTCCGGGGTGAGGAGGCGCCCCTGCGTCTTGACCTGGTACGTGAACTCGGTCCCCTTCGGCGCGGGCGGCCCGCCGATCTGCCCGGAGGGCTGGAGCAGGTTCTGCGACTTCACCGCGTTCACGAGGTCGATGACGGTGAGCCCGAGCCTCTGGAGCCTGTCCGGGCGGACCCAGATCCGCATCGCGTAGTCCGACCCGCCGAACAGCGTCACCTGCCCGACCCCGCTGATGCGCGCGAGCTGGTCGTTGATGTTGATGAGCGCGTAGTTCGAGAGGAAGTTCGAGTCGTACGTGCCGGACGGCGAGGTCAGCGTCACGAGCATGAGCGGGAAGGACAGCGACTTCTTCACGCTCACGCCGTAGTTCTTCACGTCGGTGGGCAGCGACGGGGTCGCCTGCGACACGCGGTTCTGGGTGAGGACGTTCGAGATGTCGAGGTCCGACCCCACCTCGAACGACACCTCGAGCTTCAGGGTGCCGTCGTTCGCGTTCGTCGACTTGAGGTAGATGGACCGCTCGACGCCGTTCACCTGCTGCTCGATGGGCGTCGCGACGGACTGCTCCACGTCGAGCGCGCTCGCGCCGATGTAGGTCGTCGTGACCTGGATGAGCGGCGGGGTGATCTCCGGGTACTGCGCGATGGGCAGGCGCGAGAGCGACACGAGGCCCACGATCACGGTGACGATGGAGATCACCATCGCCACGATCGGGCGGCGGATGAAGAAGTTGCCCATGGCTCACCTCGCCTGCGAGGTCGGCCCCTGCCCGCCGCCCGTCGAGGCCGGCTGGGTGCCCGCGCCGCCGGCCGCGGTGGGCGCGGCGGGAGCGGGTGCCGCCGCGGTGGGCGCCGCCTCCGCCGGGACGGTCGTCGCCTTCACGGGCATTCCGTCGACGACCCGGCGCGCCCCCTCCACGATGACCTTCTCCCCGGGCTTCACGCCCTCCTCGAGGATCCAGAGGCTGCCCACGCGCGGGCCCACCTTCACCTTGCGCGTCTCGGCCTTGCCCTCCGCGTTCACGACCACCACCGAGTACTGCCCCTGCACCTCCACGACCGCGCGCTGCGGGACGAGGAGCGCGCCGGTACGCCGCTCGGCCGCGTACCGCACCTTGCCGTAGAGCCCGGGGCGGAGGAGCTTGCTCGGATTCCGGAACGCGAGGTCGGCGCGGAGGGTTCCGGTCTGGGGATCGACGGCGCGGTCGACGAGGACGATGTGGCCGCGCTCCGGGAACACCGACCCGTCCGCGAGCACGAGCTCGGCGCCTGGGCCCTTGACGGGCGTGCCCTTCGGCGCGGGGGCGTCCGTCCTCGGAAGCGAGCTCGCGAACTTGAGATACAGCGCCTCCGGGATGTTCACGCTCACCCGGATCGGGTCGATGGACGAGATGGTGGTGAGGAGGGTGGCCTCGCCCTTGCCGACGAGGTCTCCGACCTTGCGCTGCGCCTGGCCGGCGAGGCCGGCGACCGGCGAGGTGATGCGGCAGTAGCCGAGGTCGAGCTTGGCGTTCTCCACGAGCGCCTTGGCCGCGTCCACCACGGCGCGCGCGGAGCGCTGGGCCGCGATGGCGTTGTCGAGCTCCGCCTGGCTGATCGCGCGCTGGGCGGCGAGCGGCTTGAACCGCGCCACGTCGAGGTCCGTCTTCGCGAGCGCGGACTCGGCGCGCGCGAGCTCTCCCTTCGTCTCCGCGAGCTTCGCGCGGTAGGGCTGATCGTCGATCGTGAAGAGGAGCTGCCCCTTCTTGACCTCGAACCCCTCCCGGTAGTCGACCGAGCGGAGGTAGCCCTCGACGCGCGCGCGGATCTCGACGTCCTCGTAGCCGCGCAGCGTCGCGGTGAGCTCCGCGCCGATCGGTACGTCGCGCTGGATCACCTCCGTGACCGTGACCTCCGGCACAGGCGGTGGTGCCGGCGCCTCCTTCTTCCCGCATGACGCGGCGAGCAGGGCGACGGCGAGCGCGGCGTGAAAGGGGATCGAACGCTTCGGATCGGCGGACGCGGAGCGACTCTTCGTCGGCGACATGTGATCCTCTCTGTTGCGACCCTGGCGCCGAGTCTCCGGCGGTGACGTCGGGCGATCGAGTGGACCTTGGTCCGAGGAGGACCCGGGCGGGGTGCGGCTGCCGGCCCCGCGGCGCGAATCGATCAGCGGAGCGTGACGAGGTGCCATGCGCCCGCCTCGAGATCGACGAAGAGGCCCGGCCCGGCCAGGTCCGCCCCGGCACGGTCGAACGCCGTGCCGTCCAACGCGTCCTCCAGCCGCCAGCTCCTGCCGGCGACCTCGGGCCAGGGCACGCGCACCAGGGCCTGCGATCGCGCCGGCCCGAGGTTCACGACCACGAGCCGCCGCTCGTCGCCGAGCTTCCAGCACCAGGCGGCGAGGTTCCGGTACGAGCGGTTGTCCTCCCAGCCGTGGAGCTCGCAGGTCGCGAAGGCGCCCTCCCGGTACACGGGGTGCGCGGCCTCGGCGAGGAGCTTCCGGTAGAAGCCAGGGAGGGCGGGGGCCACCGGCTCCTCGGGGCGGCGGGCGAGGAACACCGGCAGGCGGACCTTGCGCCCCTCGAACTGACCCTCGTGGAAGAGGCGCGCGCCGGGAAGCGTCGCGACGGCCACCGCGGCGGCGCGCGAGCGCGGCCCGAGCGCGGCCGCTGCGCGCGGCTCGTCGTGGTTCTCGATGAAGCGGACGAGCCGCTCCTGGTAGTCGAGCCCGGCGCGGAGGTGCTGCATGACGCCCTCGCCCGAGCCCTCCACCATCCGGTCGTAGAGCCGCTTGTCGTAACAGAAGTCGAAGCCGAGCTGCTGCAGCTCCCACTCCATCTCCCAGTACGCCTCGGCGAGGAAGCGGAACCCGGGGCTCCGCCGCCGCACCTCGGCGAGGACCTCCTTCCAGAGCTCCGTGGCGGGCGCCGGCCCGACTCGTGCGCCCCAGGTCCGGGCGAAGACGCGGTTCACGAGCAGCATGGCCATGTCCGCCCGGACGGCGTCGCACTGACCGGCGATCTCCGAGAGCGTGCTCGTGAGCGCGTTCCGGTAGCCCGGGGAGAACGCGTCGAGCTGCACGACGTCAGGCCACGGCGGGAAGTACGGGTCGCGGCCGCGCGCGAGCACCGCGCCGCCGACCCGGAGGAACGCCTCCGGCGAGCGCGCCGCCTCGTCCTCGCCGCCGCGGACGAAGTACTCCGGCGCCTCGCGCGTCCAGGGATGGTCGGGCGCGACGTGGTTCGGCACGAGGTCGAGGACGAGCCGGATGCCGCGCTGCGCGAGCTGCGCCCGCGCCTTCGCGAGCCCGGCCGGACCGCCGAGCCGCGCGTCGACGGCATATCCACGGATGCAGTAAGGCGACCCGACGATGTCGTCGTCCGGCCGCAGGTCGGGCAGCGCCTCGTGGAAGGAGCGGACGAGCTCCTCGTTCGCGAGCGCGATGCGCCGCCCCTCCGGGCTCCGCTCCCAGACGCCCATGAGCCACACCGCGTCCGGCTTCCACCCCGCGAGCGCGTCCCACTCCGCGTCGGGGACGGCGCCCAGCGCGACCCGCTTCCCGCCGGCGCGCAGGCCGACCTCGCGCAGCCACGCCCAGGTGTTCACCTCGTAGATGATCGGATTCCGGGGCCAGGCGGCGCCGAGCGGCATGTCGGACCTCCTCGCGGCTCGCGGGGTTCGGTCGGTCGTCGGCCCGCTCCCCCACGTCGGTCAACCCATGTCGCGACGGTGCGGGCGCGTCGATTGGACGAACGTCCCACGCAGCGCCGCAGGGGAGAGGACGCGCTGCTCGCGCCTGGCCGCGACGACGAGGCTGCCACTTCGGGGCGGGTAAGGCGGTCGCGCGGAGGTCCGGCGCCGGATCCCGAACTATCTCCTGCCGCCGCCCCCGCGCCCCCCACCGCCTCCGCGGCTCCCGCCACCGCCGTAGCCGCCGCTGCGGCCACGTGCGGCGGCGTCGGAGCTCAGGCCGGCGGGGGCGCCCCCGCCACGTGGCGCCGCCTGCGCCTGCGCCTGCGCCGGCGCGGAGCGCGCGCCGCCTCCGCCACCGTACTGCCCCGCGGAGGGGCCTCCGCCCTGCGCCGGGGCCTGCCGCGGCGACGCGCCCGCCTGCTGCCATCCACCGCTGGTGTTCTTGTCCCAGCCGCCGCCCTGGTTCTGGCGGTACACGTTGCCGTTCCGGTCACCGTAGACGTTGTTCGGCTGGTTCGCGACGGACGGCTGACGGACGTCGCCCGTGCTCGAGCGCGGGGCGTTCCGCTTCGCGTTCTCCGGGCGGTTGTAAAGGTTGTTGGACGGCAGCTGCGACGCTGACGGCGGGCCGCCCGGGCGCGCACCACCCGGCCCACCGGGTCCGCCGACGCCACCGGCACCACCGACGCCGCCCACACCACCGGCGCCGCCGACCCCACCCACCCCACCCACACCGCCGACACCGCCGGCCCCGCCGGCCGGCGGCCGCGTGCCGGGATAGCTTCCCCCGTAGCCCGGATAGCGGCCCGGAGGCGGCCGGTACCCCGGCGGCGGCGGGCGGTAGCCGTACGGTGGCCGGGGCGGGTAGCGATAGCCGACGGGGCCGTAATACCCGTGGTACGGGGCGCCGCCGAAGTGGACGCCGACGGAGAAGAACGGCGTCCCGTAGCTCACGCCGACGCCCCAGCCCGTCCACGGGTTGTAGCTGACATGCATGCCGAAGGTCGCGGGCTGCGGGTAATAGACGGCCGGCCCGACGTACGGTGGGTAGTAGAACCCGGTGCCGTAGACGACGGTGCCATAGTACGGGTACGCGCCGACGTAGCCGGGGACGTAGCCCACGTACACGACCTCGGGCGTGGACTGGTACACGTAGACGTACTTCGTGTTGTAGACGGGCGCGCTCGGCGGGACCTGGTCGATGGACGGCGGACGCTTGTCGCTCACCGTCCAGGGCCCCTTCGGCGCGGGCGACACGTACCAGACGGCCTGGTGGCAGCACCAGTACTGGCCCGAGTCCTGGATCACCGAGAACGGCGTGTTCACCGCGTACGCGAGCTTCGTCCCCTCGATGGCCTTGAACTTCGGCTCGCCGTCGTAGGTGACCTCGAGCTTCTGGTCGCGCTTCACGGCGGTGGTCTGGGGGATCTGCGCGTCCGCGATGGCGTCGTCCGCCTCGCGCGTGCCGCTCACGAACGGGCGGACGTCGGCGACGGGCGAGTCCGGCGGGATGGACCGGAACGGCGCCGGGAGCTTGTCCGGACGCACCGGGGTCCACGGCCCCTCGAAGGAGGCCGCCCTGTACCAGCGGCCCGACACGAGGACGAACGTCTCGCTCGTCGGCACGTGCACGAGCACCTTGCCGTCGCAGTTGTCCGCGTAGAGCAGGTTGCCGTCCTTCCCGACCGGCGCGTAGCTGGGCTTCCCGTCGAAGACGATGAGCTCGGTCGGGACGGTCGCGACGACGATCCGGGGCGGCTTCTCCGGCTTTTCCGGCTTGGAGGGCGTCTTCGCCGACGTCGTCGTGACCTCGTCGCCCTCCGCGGCCGGCTGCGGCGGCGGCTTCGGAGGATTCTTGTCGTAGACCGCCTTCACGGCGGGCGAGGGCGCCGCGACCGGCGTCCAGGGCCCCTTGGGATCCGTCGCCTCGTACCAGAAGCTGCCGCCCCCGAGGTAAAGGCGCTTGGTCGCCGGATCGCGCACCACGAAGAGCGGCGTGTTCACGACCCGCTCGAGGCCGGTCTGCTCGAGCGGCCGGAGCGTGGGCTCCCCGTCGTAGAGGAGGAGCACCGCGGGATCGTAGGAGAAGACGAGCTTCGGCGGCGCGACGGCGAGCCCCTTCTCGCTCGCGCGCTCCTTCTGCGTCACCGCGATGGCGGCCTGGATCTCGTCGAGGCTCCCGTGCACGTCCCACCTCGGAACCTCGGCCTCGATGATCTGCGCGACCGCCTTCTCCTTCTCCGGCGTGATGTTCGGGAAGCGGACCTTCGTGACCGTGACCTTCTCCACCTGCAGCTCGCGGCGGTCCTTGTCGATGAGCACCTGCGCGTCGAACCAGAAGACGCCGAACACCGGGGCGCCCGCGCCCTTGGCCTGCCACGAGACGGCGGACCGGCCCGAGAGCGTCACGCCCTCGAGCTTCTCGAGCTGTGGCTGGTAGACGAGCAGCGTGCCCTGCTCGTGCTCGATGGCGCGAGGCCAGCGACGGGCGGGCGGCTCCTCGGCGGCTGCGGCGCTCGCGAGCGTGGCGAGGACGAGGATCGCGATGGTTCTCATGAAGATCCCTTGCCCCGGGATCACCCCGCGGCGGTAGGCGACCTTGGACCGATCCACCTCCGGGTGCGTCCTCAGGTCATCAGCGCCACGATGACCGGGCCCCAGGCGGTGAGCAGGATGTTCCCGAGCGCGTACGGAACGGTGTAGCCGAGCACGGGCAGCTTGCTGTCGGCCGCGTCCTGGAGCGCCTTGAGGCCCGCGGTGGTCGTCCCCGCGCCGGACTCGGCGCCGAGCAGGATCACGGGGTTCATCCGCAGCACGTACCGGCCGAACAGGATCCCGATGACGTGGGGCAGGATCGCGACCACGAACGCAACGAGGACGAGGCTCGGCCCCGTCTGCCGGACCCCGGCCACGAACCCGGGGCCGGCGGCGAGCCCCACCGCGCCGATGAAGGTCGTGAGCCCCACCGTGTCGAAGATCCAGAGCGCCGCCTCGGGGATGCCGCCGAACGTCGGGCTGACGGAGCGCAGCCACCCGAGCAGGAGCCCCGTGCACAGCGCGCCGCCGCTCGTGGTGAGCGTGATCGACACGCCGCCCACCTTCACCGCGATCAGCCCGACGAACCCCCCGAGGACGATCCCGAGGCCCACGAACACCATGTCCGTCGCGGGCGACGGCCGGACCACGTACCCCAGCGCGCGCGCGGCGCGCTCGGCGTCACGCTGGTGCCCCGCGATCTCGAGCAGGTCCCCTCGGTTCACGACCGTGCCCGGCTCGAAGGGCAGCTCCTGGCCGGAGCGCACGAGCTTCCGCAGGACGACGCCACGCCCGTGGGCCGCGGCGAGCTCCGCGAGCGTCCTGCCGGCGAGCGCGCGGTTCGTGACCACCGCCTGCAGCACCGCGAGGGGGAAGTCGAGCAGCTCGCGGTCCTGCACCTCCGCGCCGAGCACGGGCGCGTGCGCGACCAGGACCTCGCGGCGGCAAGCGAGCGCGATCCGGTCTCCGGGGCCGACGACGGTCTCCGGGATGGGATCGACGAGCACGCCGCCGCTCCGGACGCGCTCGACGACGGCACGCGCCCCGCCGAGCGACGCCTCGAGCTGCGCGACGGTGCGGCGTGGGCCGCCGAGCTCGAAGGCGCGCAGGTCCCAGTCGCGATAGGCGGAGCTCACGCCCTCCTCCTCCGCCGCCTTGCCCGAGAGCTTCACCTCGAGCTCGCGCGCCGCGGCGCGGAGATCGATCCGCATGAGCCGCGGGGCGAGCGAGGACAGGAACCAGACGAGCGTGGTGGTGCCCACGAGGTAGGTGACCGCATACGCGACCGGGATCGCGTTGACGAGCCGCGCCCGCTCGGCGTCCGGGAGCGGAAGGCGCTGGATGGCCTCGGCCGCGGTCCCGATCACCGTGGACTCGGTGAAGGCGCCCGCGAGCAGGCCCGCCGCGGTGCCGACGTCGTACCCGAGCAGCTTCGACGCGATCACCGCGGTCGCGAGACACGCGACGCACACGACCACCGTGAGCGCGAGCTGCGGGAGCCCGTCCTTCTTGAGCCCCCGGAAGAACTGGGGACCGACCTTGTAGCCGGTCGCGAAGAGGAAGAGGTCGAAGAAGACCACCTTCACCACGCCCGGCACGTCGACGCCGAGCTGGCCGACGAGGACGCCGGCGAGGAGCGTCCCCAGGACCGATCCGACCGTGAAGGTCCCGATCCGGATCCGCCCGACGGCGAAGCCCATCGCCAGCGTGAGGAAGAGGGCGAGCTCCGGATGCGACCGGAGCACCTCCGCCGCGCTGGCGAGGGGTCCCGCCATGCCGTCAGCTCCTCGGGCCGGACGAGAACGCGTACTTGAAGGAGATCTGCAGGCGGACGTCGTCGCCGCTCGCCCCGCTCTTGTCCTTGCGCTGACCCCAGAGCAGCTCGGGGCCGAAGAGGATGTCCGAGGTCGGGTGAACGAGCACGTTGCCCGAGGCGTACTGCCCCGTCTTGAACGCGGCCGCGGGCTGCAGGCTCGTGTTGTCGAGCCGCACCGTGCTGTAGCCGAACGAGCTCGTGAGGAGCGGGTGCCAGGTGACGTCCGCGTACGCCGAGATCCCGATCAGCTTCACCGCCTCGGGCTTCGGGTCGGCGGCCGATCCGCCCGCGGCGAGATCGGGCGTCGCGTCGTTCATGTAGTTCGAGATGCCCGCGCCGCCCGCCACCGCGACGAGCAGGTTCAGCCGGTCGGGCAGGACGCGGATCGTCGAGCTGGCGTTCAGGCCCCACCCGGTCACGTCGCCCTTGGGCTCGTTGTTCGGGGTGCCGGCCGAGTCGTAGCCGAGCCGGCGGAGAATGCCCGAGAGCTGGACGTACCCCCACTTCTGCGTCACCCGGTACCGCGCGGTCAGGTCCGGCAGCTTGTTGTCGGAGACGAGATCCGGGAGGTCCTCGGGATAGGCCTGGAGGTCGGACCCGGGCCGCTCGAGCGCGATGGCGATGGACTGGGGACCGCCGAACCGGGGCGAGTAGCGGATCTGGACGTTCCGGTAGAACACCATCCCGGAGGGCCCCCAGTAGTCGATGATGTTCGGCCAGTAGTCGTCGTCCATGAAGAGGCTGTCCGTGAGGCCGCCGAGGATCGGGCCCCACTCGCCGTACGCCCGCCGCAGGCGGATCGTGGCCTGGCCGGCGGCGTCGGGCCGGTCGGTGCCGCGCCCGTAGAAGTCGAACTCGATCTTCGCCCGCAGGTCCTGGGGGCCGCCGGGGAAGGTGCCCTTGACGCCGAGGCGGCTCTGGCGCGCGCTGAAGATCGCCTGGCCGTCGCTCCCGAACGTGCCGGACACGGTCGGGACCCGCGTCGGGCGCAGCGTCGAGTCCCAGGTCGGATCGATGCGCCTGAAGTCCTGTATGTAGTCGACCATCGCGAAGCCGTACACGTCGACGGTCGGCTTGGTGGGCTTGTCCTGGGCGCCGGGCAGGGCCGGCAGAAGCGCGGCGGCAGCGAGCGCCGCGAGGGCGGTCCTCGTCATGGTCTTCCCCTCCTGGTACCGCTAGTACTGCTCGAACATCTCCTGGATGGCGGCGCAGTCCTTCGTCTTCGTGAGGGCGAGCTGCAGCAGCACCCGCGCCTTCTGCGGGTTCAGCTCCTGGGCCGCCACGAACCCGAGCTTGTCGTCGTCGAGCTCGACGTTGCGCGCGACCGCGCCGGAGTTCGTGCGGGAGCTCCGGACCACCACGACGCCCTTCTTCGCGGCGGCGGAGAGCGCCTCGATGAGCGCCTGGGTGCCGTTGCCGTCGCCGACGCCGGCGAGGACGAGCCCCTTCGCGCCCGCCGCGAGCGACGCCTGGACGTACTCCGGACCGACGTTCGCGTGCGCGTAGATGATGTCCACGCGCGGCAGCGTGTCCGGGATCGCGCCTGCGAAGGCGCTCTCGGTCGTGTGCCTCCAGGTGGGCTTGGAGAACCAGCGCACCTTCCCGAACAGCACGAAGCCGGCCGGCCCGCGGTTCGGGGAGGCGAACGTGTCGAGCGAGGTGGTGTTCGTCTTCGTCGTCTCGCGGGCGTAGTGGACCACGTCGTTCAGGACGACGAGCACGCCGCGGCCGCGCGCGTTCGGGTCCACCGCCACGGCCGTCGCGTTGTAGAGGTTCATCGGGCCGTCCGCGCTCACCGCGGTCGCGGGCCGCATCGACCCGACCAGCACGACCGGCTTGTTGCTCTTCGTGACGAGGTTCAGGAAGAAGCCGGTCTCCTCCATCGTGTCGGTGCCGTGCGTGACGACCACGCCCGAGACGGAGGGATCCGCGAGCACCTCGTTCACCCGGCGCCCGAGCTTGACCCACACGGCGTCCGTCATGTCCTGGCTGCCGATGCTGGCGATCTGCTCGCCCGAGATCTGCGCGATCTCGTCGATCCCCGGCACCGCCTTGATGAGCGCGCTCACCGGGTACGCGCCGGCCTTGTAGCCGACGTCCCCGGGCTTGGGCTGCGCGCCGGCGATGGTCCCGCCGGTCGCGAGGATGACGACCTTCGGCTTCGGGTTCGCCTTCGGCTCCGCCGCCCCCGACGGCAGCGCGAGCGCGACGGCGAGGAACGCCGCGGACAGCATGCCCCAACGCTTGGTGACCTGCATGATCCCTCCCCGTTCAGCGGGTCTCGTCCTGGTCCTTGAACCAGACGTCCTCGTGCTCCTTCTGCTTGCCGGAGCCGGCGATGCCGGGGCTCGTCATCTCGAACGGATCGAGGATCGCGTCGAGCTGCTCCTGCGTGAGGACCTTGTCCCGCAGGATGAGCTCGCGGACCGGCTTCCCGGTGACGTTCGCCTCGCGGGCGATCCGCGCCGCGGTCTCGTACCCGACGTGCGGGTTGATCGCGGTGATGACGCCCACGCTGTTGTCCACGTACGCCTTCATCCGCTCCGTGTTGGGCGTGAGGCCCTCGATGCAGAAGGTCCGGAACACGCGGAAGGCGTTCGTCATGATGGTGGTCGACTGGAGCAGGTTGAACACCAGCACCGGCTCCATCACGTTCAGCTCGAACTGCCCGGCCTCGCTGGCGAGGCAGATGGTGTGGTCGTTCCCGATCACCTGGAACGCGACCTGGTTCACCACCTCCGCCATGACCGGGTTCACCTTGCCCGGCATGATCGACGAGCCGGGCTGCCGCGCCGGCAGGTTGAGCTCGCCGAGCCCGCACCGCGGCCCCGACGCCATGAGGCGCAGGTCGTTGGCGATCTTCGAGATGTTCATCATGCAGACCTTCAGCGCCGCCGAGACCTCGGTGTAGCAGTCGGTGTTCTGGGTCGCGTCGACGAGGTTCTCGGCGGTCCTGATCGGCCAGCCGCTGAGCTCCGCCAGGTACTTCACGACGGCGGTGATGTACGCGGGATCGGCGTTGAGGCCGGTGCCGACCGCCGTCGCGCCCATGTTCACCTCGACGAGCGTGTTGCCGACGCCCCGGAGGCGCTCGATGTCGCGGCCGATCACGCGCCGGTAGGCGCCGAACTCCTGCCCGAGCCGGATGGGCACCGCGTCCTGCAGGTGCGTGCGGCCCATCTTGATGATGCCCTCGAACTCCTTCTCCTTCGCGGCGAACGCCTCGTGCAGGAGGCGCAGCTCGGCGACCAGCTGCTTGCCGACGTCGAGGGCGGCGATGTGGACGCCCGTCGGGAACGCGTCGTTCGTCGACTGCGCCATGTTCACGTGCGAGTTCGGGCTCACGACCTCGTAGCGGCCCTTCGGCTCGCCGAGCAGCTCGAGGGCGCGGTTCGCGATCACCTCGTTGGTGTTCATGTTGATCGAGGTCCCGGCGCCCCCCTGGATCGGGTCGACGATGAACCAGCGGTCGAGCTTGCCGGAGATGACGTCGTCCGCCGCCTCGGCGATGGCGTTCGCGATGCGCGGCTCGAGGTGGCCGGTGTCCCGGTTCGCCAGCGCCGCCGCCTTCTTCACGGTCCCCATCGCGTGGATGAGCGCGGGGTGGATGGGGAGGCCAGTGATGGGGAAGTTCTCCGAGCCGCGCAGCGTCTGCACGCCGTAGTACGCGTCCAGGGGCACCTCGCGGTCGCCGAGGAAGTCGTGCTCCATCCGGAACTGGGTCGAGGCCATGTCCTTCTCCTTTCCGGCGGGCCGGGGCCCGGCGGCGCTACATGAGGATCTTCCCGAGCACGAGCCCGGTCACGACCGCGACCGTCGTGGCGACGAACCCGGGCAGCTGGAAGCTGTGGTTCAGGACCCACTTCCCGATGCGCGTGGTGCCGGTCCGGTCGAAGTTGATCGCCGCGACGAGCGTCGGGTAGTTGGGGATGAAGAAGTAGCCGTTCACGGCGGGGAACGCGCCGATGAGGCCGAAGGCCGGCAGGCCGAGCGCGACGCCGAGCGGGCCGAGGGCGCGGATCGTCGCCGCCTGGCTGTAGAGCAGGATCGACATGACGAACAGCGCCACGGCGAAGAGCCAGGGCACCGCCTGCACGAGGCGCTCGAGCGGTGGCTGGATCTCGGCGAGGTGGGCCTGGAAGAAGGTGTCGCCCAGCCACGCGATGCCGAAGATCGCGATCACCGCCTGCATCCCGGCGCGGAAGACGGTCCCCTTCGCCACCTCTTCCACGTTGGCCTTGCAGAAGACGACCATCAGCGCCGAGACCGAGAGCATCACCATCTCGATCGCGTGGGCCATGCCCATCTGGACGACCTTCCCGTCGACGGTCCAGGCGGGGCGCAGGCCCGGGAAGGATCCCAGGAAGACGATCGCCACCGCCGCGGCCAGGAACAGCAGGACCGCGATCTTCGCCGTGATGGGCGTCACCGGGACCCCGCCGTCGGCCGCCGCGGCCGCCTTCGGCTCCGGGGCCTTGAGCTCGCCGGCGGCGAGCCGCTGCTTGTAGACCGGGTCGTCGGCGAGCTCCACCCCGCGGTGGAACACCGCGAGCGAGCCGGCGAGCACGCCGAGGACCGTCGCCGGGATGCAGATGGAGAGGATGTTCAGGAGGGTCACGTGCGCCGGGGCGAGGAGCCCGAGCAGCGCCACGGTGGCCGCGGAGATGGGGCTCGCGGTGATGGCCTGCTGCGAGGCGATGACCGAGATCGAGAGCGGCCGCTCGGGGCGGACCCCCGCGTCCCGCGAGACCTCGGCGATCACCGGCAGGATGGCGTAGGCGACGTGCCCGGTGCCCGCGAAGAGCGTGAAGACGTAGGCGACGAGCGGGGCGACGAACGTCACGGCGGGCGGGTAGCTGCGGAGCGCCTTCTCGGCGAGCTTCACGAGGTAGTCCATCCCACCGGACGCCTGGAGGCACGCCGCCGCGGTGCAGACCGCGGCGATCATCAGCATCACGTCGATCGGCGGCTCCGTGGGGCGCTCTCCGAACACGAACGCGAGCAGCGCCACGCCGAGGCCGCCCATCATGCCGAGACCCGCCCCGCCGACGCGCGCGCCGACGAAGATCATCGCGAGCACCACCACGAGTTCCAACCAGAGCATGGCCCGTCCCCCGCGCCGCCATCATCCCGGGACGGGCCATCCCCCGAACATGGGACGATGGTCCCATGCTCCGCGGGGCCTCCCGAAAGACACGCGTCGACCTGCCGCGGCCGGTCGCCGGTCCGAGCGGCGAGCACACGGCCGCGCGGGGTAGAGTGTCGCTCGGTCCCTCTGCGACGGAGCGCACGTGAACCAGGAGCTCGCGGCGATCATCCCGGCCGACCTGCTGCTCGACGAGCGGCTCCGGGCCGTCGCGGACGACGCGCCGTTCGCGGTGTTCGCGAAGCGCGCGGACGGGCGCTACGTCTTCGCGAACCGCTGGTTGGCGAGGCTGCTCGGCGTCGCGCCGGAGGAGCTGGTCGGCCGCACCGTCGCGGACGTGCTCCCGGGTGACGTCGCGGTCCGGACGCGAGAGCGAGAGCTCCGCGGGGCCGTCAGCCACCTCTGGACCGAGGACGCGATCCCGACGCCGAGCGGCGAGCGCACGCTGCTCACCGCGCGCTTCCCCATCGCGCTCGCGGGCGAGATGGGCATCTGCGGGATCGCGTTCGACGTCACGGACCGGGATCGAACGCAGCAGGAGCTCCGGGACACGGAGGAGAGGTTCCGCTCGGTGCTCGACCAGGCCGGGGCCATGGCGCACCTCGGCGCGTGGTGGATCGACGTCACGAACCCCGAGGACCTCGACTCGAGCCCCCTGCGCTGGTCCGACGAGGTCTACCGGATCTTCGGGTACGAGCCGGGCGAGGTCGCGGTCTCGAACGAGCTGTTCTTCCGGCACGTCCACCCCGACGACCGCCGCCGGGTGGCGGACGCGGTCTCCGCGGCGCTCTCGGAGCGGCGCAGGTACGCCATCGAGCACCGGATCGTCCGCCGCGACGGCGTCGAGCGCGTCGTCCTGGAGCACGGAGAGGCGCAGCACGACGGGGCGGGGCGGCTGTTCCGGATCGTGGGGGCCGTCCACGACGTCACCGATCGCAAGCGGGCCGAGGAGGCGCTGCGCGAGGCGGACCGCCGCAAGGACGAGTTCCTCGGGATGCTCTCGCACGAGCTCCGGAACCCCCTCGCGCCCATCCGGAACTCGATCTACGTCCTCCGGCACACCGAGCCGGGCAGCGAGCAGGGCAACCGCGCCCAGGAGGTGATCGAGCGCCAGACCGAGCACCTCACCCGGCTCGTCGACGATCTCCTCGACGTCACCCGCATCGCCCGCGGGAAGATCGAGCTGAGGCGCACGCGGGTCGACCTGCGCGACCTGGTGTGGCGCGCCGCGGACGACTTCCGCCACCTGATGCGGGATCGGTCGGTCGAGCTCCGGGTCGTGGCCGACGACGAGAAGGTCTGGGCCGACGCGGACCCGACCCGGATCAGCCAGGTCGTCGGGAACCTCCTCCACAACGCCTCGAAGTTCACGCGCGGGGGCGACGAGGTGACGGTGTCGCTCCGGGCCGAGGGAGGGGCCGCGGAGATCCGCGTCCGCGACACGGGCGCGGGCATCGAGCCGTCGCTGTTGCCCCACGTGTTCGATCCCTTCGTCCAGGGCGAGCGGACGCTCGCGAGGACCGAAGGCGGCCTCGGCCTGGGGCTCGCGCTGGTGAAGGGCATCACCGAGCTGCACGGCGGGACCGTCCGCGTCGAGAGCGCGGGGAAGGGCAGGGGCGCGGAGTTCGTCGTTCGGCTCCCCCTGGCGACGCCCGCCGGGACGCGGGACGCGACCTCCCCCGTGGCGCGGTCGAGCGGCGGGCTCCGGGTCCTCGTCGTCGACGACAACGCCGACGCCGCGGACTCGCTCGCCGAGATCGCGAGGATGCTCGGGCACGACGCCGAGGTGGCGTACGACGGGCCCAGCGCCCTGGCGAAGGCGCGCGCTCTTCCGCCCGACGTGGTGCTGTGCGACATCGGGCTGCCCGGGATGAGCGGCTACGAGGTCGCGCGGGCGCTCCGCGCCGGAGGCGCGAGCGGCATGCAGCTCTTCGCGGTGAGCGGGTACGCCCAGCCCGAGGACGTCAGGCGCGCGATCGAGGCCGGGTTCGACGGGCACGTGGCGAAGCCGGCGGATCCGGCGCTCGTCGAGCGGCTGCTCGCGAGGTAGCCGCCCCGTGGCGCACGTCGCCGCCGTGCCGGTTCCGGGCGGGCGCGCCGGACCGCGGGCGAGGGGCCGCCGTCAGTCCGGGTACGGGCGACGGCTCGCCAGCGCCCGCTCCAGGGCGGCGTCGTGCCCGTACACGTCGTCGAGGAAGCGCACCTCGCCGCGCTCCGAAACCACCGCGGTCCCGTAGACGATCAGCACGGGGATGGGCCGGCCGACGTCCACGACGCGGGTCCGGGTCCCGTTCATCGCCGCCGTGATCGCGTCGGCGCTCCAGCGAGGGTCGTCGTGGAGCACCCACTCCGCGAGCGCCAGCGGGTCCTCGACGCGGATGCAGCCGTGGCTGAAGTCGCGCCGCGAACGCGCGAACAGCCTCGGCGAGGGCGTGCCGTGCAGGTAGACCTCGTGCGTGTTCGGGAAGACGAACTTGACGAGCCCGAGCGCGTTCGCCGGTCCCGGGCGCTGGCGGAGCCGGAGCTCGCCGGTGCGCAGCAGCCGCAACGCCTCGGGGGTGAGCTCGACCCCCGCCACGTCGCCGCGGCGATCGACGAGGTCGTACCGCTCGCGCGCGAGCAGGTCCGGGTCCCCGGCGAGCCGTGGCAGCAGCTCGTTGCGGGTGATCCCGCGGGGCACGTTCCAGTACGGCCGGAACACGACCGTCCGCAGCCCGGCGACGAAGACCGGTGTCTGGTGACGGTAGGCGGCGCCCAGGACCACCCTCATCGCGAGCTCCGGGCGGCCCTCCGCGCCGAGCGCCCGGAGCCGGTACTCCGGGATGTTCACCACGATGAGCGGCGCCGCGACGCTGCGCGGCCCCGAGCGCCAGCGCTCGAGCGTGAGCGCGAGCTGCATGACCCGCCGGGAGAGCGGAACGTTGAGCGCGCTCACCGTCCGCGCGCCGAGTCGGCCGTCGGGGTCGAGCCCGTGTCGCGCCTGGAAGCGCCGCACGGCCTCGACGAGCGCCGGAGCGTAGACGGTCTCGTCCCGCGCCGCGCCCTCGCCGTCCCGGAGGTCGCCCAGGCGACGCAGGACCGTCGCGAGCCGCGGGGCGGCCGGATAGAAGGCCCCGGGCTCGAGCGGCGTGGCCGGCACCGGGAGCGGCTCGCCCGGGGCCTCGCGCGCGAGGCGCAGGTACGTGCGCAGCGCGTCGAGCGTGCGGCGGTACGCGGCGAACGGCGGCTCCAGCCGCTCGAGGACGAGCCGGACGTCATCCGCGCCGGCCAGCTCGCCGGCAACGCCGGCGAGATCCACCGCGGCGGCTTCGCCGAGGCCGACGCGCAGCGGCCCGGGATCGACCCGGCCGAGCCGGACGTCCGAGACGTAGCGCAGCACCGAGACGGTGAGCGCGACGTCCAGGCGGACCCGGCCGGCCTCGGACGGCGGCCGGGCGCCGGGCTCGAGACGCCTGGCCCAGCGCGGCCCGTCGTAGTCGCCGGGATCGAGCCCCATCGCCTCCGAGCTCCGGAGGACGTCGGCGAGCGCGCGGGCCTGCGCCGTCGGCCCCGAGCGCCGGATCCAGGCGAGCGTCTCGCCCCGTGCCTCGTAGAACCGCCGAGCGTCCTCGCGCAGGCTCGCGAAGTCGGGCCAGAGGAGATCGGGGTGGACGCCCGCCTCGAGCAGCGCGCGGAGGGCGGCGACGCCGTCTGCCGAGAGCTCCCCGGATCCGGGGTCGGGGTCACCGGTCGCGGGATCGCCCGGGGGCGCGGCGGGCGCCGCCGGCGAGCCGTCGCTCGTCGACAGCAGCGCGATCGCCGCGAGCAGCGCCACCCTCACGACCGCGATCGTACGCGCTCGCTGCCGGGCGGCCGGGCGGGCGAGCGAGAGTCACTTGGGGCCGCTCACCAGCGGCGCACGCGACCCGTGTCCACGTGCACGAAATCGGACTCCGGATAGAACCCGACCCCGCCGCGGCGGAGCGACAGCGCGAGGTCGCGCAGGTGCGCGGTCTCGACGCCCTCCAGGCGGAGGTCGATCGCGCGGCCCTGGAGGTGAAGGCTGTGCACCGCGACCCCGGCGCTCGCCTCGTGGAGGAGCGCGTTCGTCGCGGCCGAGCGGTACCCGCTCACGATCTCGAAGGTCCCGAGGGAGCGCCCCGCGGACCGCGCGAGGCTCCAGGCGATGTCGAGCACCCCGGGATCCATCCGGTGCACGTCCCCCGTCCGGAAGTCCCGCAGGAAGAAGTCGAGCCGGGCGAGCGCATCCGGAAGGTCACGGCCGTCCTCGAAGTAGATGATGTCGACGCGCTCGCCGGTGTGCGGGCTCATCATGCGCAGCCTCCGCGGCTCTTCCGCGGCGGCGCGGGCGCGGCCCGGACCGAGCGCGAGGGCGAGCAGCGAGAATGCGCCAGCGCGGAGGAGGGTGCGCCGTCCGGTGGTGCGCGCGGCGTCGCAGAGGCGATTCGCCATGGCCGGCACGTATTCCACGAGAGAGCACCTCCGTTCAACGCGCAGCGAGGTTGACCGGATCGGGGGTTGCGGGCGTCTAGGCCGGGAGGCCGTCCGCCCGCCTGGGTGCCCGAGCACCGGACGCCGCGGAAGTCGTGTCCGGCGGTCTACCGCCCGTTAGTCACTCGCCGAAGGAGGGGGAGGCCCCGCCGTCGCGGGGGCAACGTGGAGGATGCGTGGATCACATGCGAGGCCGGGTGCTCGTCGTCGAGGACGAGCCGGACATCCGCGAGAGCGAAGCGGAGGTCCTCGAGTCGGAGGGTTACGAGGTGTCGACCGCGGGAGACGGCGTGGAGGCGCTCCGGCGCGCGCACGAGGCCATCCCGAAGGTGATCCTGCTCGACCTGATGATGCCGACGATGGACGGGTGGCAGTTCCGCGAGGCGCAGCTCAGGGATCCCGATCTCGCGCCGATCCCGGTGATCGTCGTCTCCGCGATCCCGCCGCCGACGGGCGTAAACCCCGCCGCGCACATCACGAAGCCGTTCGACCTCACGCAGCTCCTCGACACCGTCGAGCGGGTCGCGGCGACGCCGTGACGCGAGGTCGAGCCGGGACGCGCCCGCCGCTCGGGTCCGGCGCCGGCCGCCCGTGGCGGCGACGGGCGCCGTTCACTTAGCGTACGGAATCCGCTTCGCGAGGCCGCAGAACGCGCCCGTCTCGCCGTCGGCGACGAACGGCCCCGGCCAGCGCACGTCGAGGAGGTACGCCGGCGCGTCGGTCGGGCCGACGGGGACGTTCACGCCGAGCTGGTGCGCCGGGATGAGCGCCTGGCCGGCGGCGCCGGGCGCGAACGCGCGGAGGGCCGGGTCGTAGCCGCGGAGCGTCGCGGTCCCGGAGATCCCCGCCATGGCGGGGATGCCGCTCGGGTTCAGCGTGAGGTCGGACGTCCAGGTCAACGCCAGCGTCGACACGCCCGCGAGGCTCGCGCCGGCCGCCGGCGTCGAGGTCATCGCGACGTCGGCGGGGCAGGGGAGGACCAGCTGGCGCTCCAGCGTGCCGGAGCGGGCGACGAGCACGAGGGCGCCGCTGGAGCGGACGGCGGGCTGCGGCCCGGCAGGATCGACCGCCCAGTACCGGTCCGACGGCGCAGCGGGCGTGCCCACCTGCCAGCGCACGAGCGCCACGCCGTTCAGGGTGACGGCCGTGTCCGCCGGCGGCGCGGTCTTGTCGAGGTTCACGAGGACGAGGCCCTGCACCGCGGCCTCGCCCGCCGCGGGATCGACGATGTACAGGCCGAGCGGCGAGCCGATCTGGAACCGGTTGCTGCCGGAGCCGCCGGAGACCGGCGGCGGCTCCGTCGCCGGCGCAGGCGTCCCGGGCGGCGGTCCTCCACCGGCCCCGGGCCCGCCGCCGGCGCCGCCCGCCGCGCCGCAGGCGGCGGTGAGGAGAGTCACTGCTGCCGTCGCGATCCGTGTCCGCATGGCGAGCTCCCGGAGGCCGCCGTGCGCCGGGGGGCGCGCGGGCGGTGGTGCAGCGACAGGTAAGCACCGGTGCCGGAGGACACCTGTCCACCCATCTCGGCTCCCGGGCAGGGGCGAAAAAATTCGCTGATCTCGCGCGTCGAGGTTGATCGACCCCTCGCGACGGCTGCATGGGCCGCTCTGTTGGGTCGCGCCGCGAACGCGCTCGGCGGCATCGGGTCGGAGTCCATTGACGTACCGTGAACGAGCGCCGTCGCGCTATGGCGCCGGATGGACGCGACGCGATGGCGCCGAGGAGCCGATCCGGCCCGCCCGTCGCCGCTGAGGATTTCCTCATCCCGGCGACCTCGCCGCTGGCGCGAGCGGCGCCTCACCGCTCGTGAACCAGGCCGGCCGCGTGTACCGAGCGCGCGGGGCCCCGCGTCCGTGTCCTCTCCTCCAGCGTCCCGAGACCCTGCGACTCCTTTGTTGCGACTCGGTTTCGCACGTTCAGCCCCGGCCCGAGCCGGCATGCGGCCGAGCACGGGAGGGCCGCCGCCAGCGGCCCGGGGCACGCGAGGAGCGAGGTCGTCCACATGGAGAGCGGGATCCGGGGCACGAGGTCGAGCAGGAGCGTGGTTCCACGAGCCTGGACGGCGATGGCCGTCCTCGCCTCACTCGCGGCGGCGCGAGCCGCGTCGGCGCTGCCGCCGCCGCAGCCGGTGTCGCCGTTCGACATGACGGGGTTCATCGAGGCGGCGAGCCTCGACGGGACCGACGTCCTCGCGGGCGGCACCATCACGGTGAACGGGACGCGCATCATCGTCCCGAGGAACACCGTGCTGCAGATGCCTGCGACCGCCCTCACATGGGAGCAGGTGTTCGAGCTCGCCCCGGCGCCGTGGGGGCCGACGCAGACCGGCCTCGCGCTGACCGACAACCCGGCGCCGATGGCGACGTACGAGGCCCACGTCATCGGGAACCGCGTCGGCGACGCCTACGTCGCGGGCCTCGTCTTCCTCTCCCAGGCCTCGCTCATGACCGGGCAGGGTTTCATCAACTCCATCGACTACATCTCCGGCGAGCTGCGCGTCGGCGGCGTCATCGGCGACCCTTTCAGCGGCACGCGCGTTCGGATCAACGATCCCGCCGGCCGGTTCGGGCGCAGCTGGACGTTCGACCCGCGCTTCACCATCGACGAGGACAACCCCACCATCCGCACCGGCACCGGCTTCCCGATGTGCATCCCGCGGATCGATCCCGCGACCGGCGACGACCCGCTCTGCCCCCAGACGAACCGCCCGAAGGACCCGGGGAGCGCAACCGGCTACCAGCCCATCTTCACCATGCCTCCGCCCGGCCCCGGCGTCACGCCGGACGCGCGCGTGATGGCGCCGTTCGAGGTCGGCGACTACGTCGAGTATGCGGGCGTCGTCGCGCACGACGGCGCGACGCCCACGGTGAACCCGTTCCCGAGCGTCATCGGCGACACGTTCATCTCCGCCTACCAGGTGATCGGCAACGTCGGCATCTACACGTTCCCGGGCACGGACCCCGCCTACATCGCCCTCGACGTGATGCTCCTCGGCGTCGCGGGCACGCCCGACCCCGTGCTCGTGCAGGAGGCCACCACCCGGACGCGCTTCGAGGGCTTCAGCACGGACCCGAGCCGGATCGTCACGCTCTGGGGCGTCGACGTCGACCCGTGCACCGGCGCGGCCTCGGAGCGCGACTGGGGGTCGATCGACGTGGATCCCGGCCCGCCGACCGGCGCGGTGAAGGGCCGGTGGCGCTTCCGCCCGCCGTCGAAGATCCTGAGCGGCCCGTCCGCCGGCACGTTCCTCCCGCCCACCCGCGAGCTGCGCGCTCGCATCTCCGGCGCGCTCGACACCGCCACCCCGACCGGCCTCGTCGCGGGGTCGTACAAGGCGCCCATCTTCGAGTTCCTCTTCCCCGAGGGCCTCGGCATCGGCGCCGGGCCCGTCCCGGCCAACTTCCAGGACTTCCCGTTCCTCGCGCAGGGCTCGGGCGCGCTCTCGCAGGGCGGCGCCGTCGTCGGCCAGCTCGTGCCGTGGCCCGGCGCCACGCCGCCCACCGCGCCGAGCTGCGCGCCGCCGGTCCTCGGGTCGCCGGTGGCGAACGCCGGCTCCGCGCAGACCGCCGGCTCGGGCGCGACGGTGATGCTGGACGGCAGCGCGTCGAGCGATCCGAACGGCCTCCCCCTCACGTACGCGTGGACGCAGCTCGACGGGCCGGTGGTGCTGCTCTCGAGCCCGGCCGTGGCGACGCCGATCTTCACCGCGCCGGTGGTCCCGTCCGGCTCGCCCGACGTGACCCTCACGTTCCAGCTCGTCGTGAGCGACACGTCGGCCGGCCCGTCCGCGCCCGCGACCGTCACCGTCACCGTCTCGGCCGCGCCGCCGGCGCTGCTCGCGCCGATCGCGAACGCCGGGGCCGCCCAGACGGTGGCGTCGAACGCGACCGTCCGCCTGAACGGCACCGCGAGCAGCGATCCGAACTCCCCGCCGCTCGCGCTCACCTACTCCTGGACGCAGATCGCGCCGCTCTCGCCGGTCCCGACCCTCACCGGCGCGAACACGGCCACGCCGTCGTTCGTCGCGCCGGTCGTCACCGGCACGGCGCAGGTCTTCACCTTCATGCTCACCGTGGTGAGCTCCGCCGGCCTCGGCTCGCAGTCCACCGTCGACGTGACGGTGAACCCGGTGCTGCCGCCGACCGCGATCGCGGGCGCGAACCAGACGGTCCAGTCCGGCGCGACCGTCACCCTGGACGGCAGCGCGAGCCGCGACGCGCAGGGGCTCCCGCTCACGTACACGTGGCTCCAGGTCTCCGGGCCGCCCGTGACCCTCACGGGCGCGAGCACCGCGAAGCCGACCTTCGTCGCCCCGGCGATCGCCCCGTCGAGCCCCTCGGTGGCCATCGCGTTCACGCTCACGGTGAATGACGGGTACGTGTCCTCGTTCCCCGCGGCGACGAACGTGACGGTGCTGCCGGCGGCGGACCAGATCCAGATCACCCTCGTCGAGTACCGGACGCAGAAGCAGCGCCTCACCGTGAACGCCTCCGACCTCACGGTGACCGACGGCTCGGCGACGCTCTACCTGCAGCCGCTCACCGCCGGCGGCGTCCCGCTCCAGCTGCAGAACCTCGGCGGCGGCCTCTACACCATCCAGCTCGTGGGCGTGCCGCAGCCGACGACCGTGACGGTGACCTCGAGCCTCGGCGGCACGGCCACGTCGGGCATCACGAGGCTCCGCAACTAGGTTGAATTCCGCGCGGCCTCGGGGCGGCGGGGATCCGGTGGGATCCCCGCCGCCGCGCGGAACCCGGGGCGCCGTCCTCGCCGTGCGGGCGCGCGGCCGGGACGGCGCCCCGGGACCTTTCCTCGTCCGGGGCGGGGCCCGGGAGTGCGCCGCGGCGGGCCGGCGATTAGACGAGCAGCGTGGCGACCGAGCTCTGCCAGTACTGTGGCGCGGACCTCGACGCGGTGCCGCCGCGGCTCGAGACCGGCTACCTCTACGGTGTCGAGTGCAGCGCCTGCCCACCGGCGCGCCGGACGTCGGTGATCCTCGCGCGGCCGGTGCGGGTCGAGGCGCTCGCGTGTCCGGGCTGCGGGATCCGCATCGCGCCCGCGGACGCCCACCCCGACGTCCTCGTCGTGAAGGAGCTCACGTACGAGGTCTGCGTGGCGTGCGGCGAGCGCTGCGGCGTGGCGGCGGTGCGGAAGCTCAGGGACGTATCGAACGGGACGATGTGAGCGCGCCCTCCCCCGCATCGCGGGGGAGGACCACCTGAACGCCGTGCGGGGCGAGGCCGGGTGAGCGGTTCCGCTCAGCGGCGCGCCAGGTCGTCGAGCGTCGCGGGCCGCGACCGGCCGCGCACGTGAGCGTCGAGCCAGCGCACCGTCTCGAACAGGGTCTCCTGCGGATCTCGCGCGACGAACCCCAGCTCCTCCTCGGCCCTCGTCGAGGCGCAGTACCAGAAGTGCTCGCCCATCTCGACGGAGCGCGCGTCGATGGGCGCCTCGGCGCCGCGCCAGGCGGAGAGCTTCTCGAGGAGCCGCACGCCGGCGACGTTCACGCGCGACGGGAGCGCGACGCGTGGGGCGGGGACGCCGGTGAGCCGCTCGAGCCGGCCGAAGAGCTCGCGGAAGCTCATGTTCGCGCCGCCGAGCAGGTACCGCTCGCCGGGGCGGCCCCGGACGAGCGCAGCGGCGAACGCGGCCGCGGCGTCGCGGACGTCGACGAACGAGAGCCCGCCCGACGGCATCGCCGGGATGCGCCGCTCCATGAACTTGAAGACGACGTCGGTCGAGGAGAGCCGCGCGTCGCCCGGACCGAGCAGGAGCGACGGGTTCAGCACGACGACCGGGAGCCCGGTGTCGCGCTGGATCCGGAGGGCGGCCTTCTCCTGGTAGATCTTCGAGAGGTAGTACGGCCACCCCCCCACGACGTCGAACGGGTAGGGGTCGGCCTCCGTCGCGATCCGGTCGTCCCGCGACACCGCGATGGTGCCGGAGGACGACGCCAGCACGACGCGCTTCACGCCCGCGGCCGCGGAGGCCTCGAGGAGGCGCCGGGTCCCCTGGACGTGCAGATCGTACAGCCGCGCGGGATCGCCGGGATCGAAGGAGACCTGCCCGGCCAGGTGCACCACCGCTTCGACGCCGTCGAGCGCGGCGCGGATCGCGTCCGCGTCGCCGATGGCGGCCCGGACGACCTCGGCGCCGAGCCGCTCCGCGTCCGCGGCGGCCGACCGCTGCAGGAGCCGGAGCCGGTGCCCCTCGCCGGCCAGGATGGGGACGAGGGCCGTCCCGAGGAAGCCGGTGCCGCCGGTGACGAGGAGGTTCAAGGCTCCTCCGGCTTCGCGGCCACCTTGCCGGTCGGGGCGGGCGCGCCCTTCGACTCCGCGCCCGCCTCGCGGGCGCCACGCTCGGGGCGAACGGAGATGGGGGGCACGGTCGCCGTCGAGGTCGCGGTCGGGTCGCGGGGCACGGGATGCGGGCCACGGGCCACGGGACGCGGGTCAGAGGCACGGGGTGCGGGCGCGTTCAGGGGCACGGGCACGGCGGTCGCGCTCGCGTCCGGCGTCGCCGGCGCGGCCCCCTTCCGTTCGCTCCTCCACCTCTCCCCCAGCGCCCGCACCGCGTCCTCCATCACCTCGGTCGCGGCCTTGTACGCGTCGCTCCGTGGGAGCGCCGCCGTCCGCCGGCGCAGCTCCGCCACCGGGATCGGCGGGCCGAACCAGACCTCCAGGTCGGTGCGCTTCGGGAGCGTCGCGCCCGGCGGCAGCGCGGCGCGGGTGCCGGCGATCCAGACCGGCAGGACGTCGACGTCGCACTGCAGCGCGAGGTAGCCCGCCGTCGGGTAGAACGCGCGCATCTCGCCGTCCCGGGAGCGCGTCCCCTCCGGGAAGATGAGGAGGTGATACCCGCGCCGGAGCGCCTCGGCCGCCGCCCCGAGGCTCGCACGGAGCGAGCCCTCGCGCTCCATCGGGATGAGGTTCGTGAAGTTCTCGAAGTAGGCGCGCTTCACCGGCGTGTCGAAGAAGTAGTCCCTGGCGGCGAGCGCCGCGAGGCGTGCGCCCTCCTCCCCGAGGGCCACCTTCACGAGGCCCATGTCGAGGTGGCTCGCGTGATTCGCCACGACGAGCACGTTCCGGTCGTGCGGGATGAACGCCTCGCCCACCACCCGCGTCCGGTAGAGGTCCTGGTACAGCGCGCGCTGCCCGATGGCGAGGATGCGCCGCCCGAGCGCCGCGAGCGGCGCCGGGATCGCGAGCGCGCCGTCCTCCGCGGGCTCCTTCGCGGCGCGCCGGTGCGCCGCCTCGTGCGCCGGCGGCTTCCGGGCCGCGGCCCTCACGGCGCGCGCGAGCTCGCCGACGGTCTGGACGTGGTGCAGGTCCTCGATCGCCGCCGCCGGCACGCCGGCCGTCTCGAGCGCGGCGGCGAGCTCGGTGAGCATCAGGGAGTCGAGCCCGAGGTCCGCCTCGAGGCGGCTGTCGTGGGCGATCCCGGCGCGGGGCCGTCGCGAGACGTCGGCGAGGAGGTCGAGCAGCCACCCGTCGGCGGCGGCGCCCTCGCCGAGCTCGCCGGCGCGCTCGCGGGCGCGGCGCCCCTTCGCGGCCGCCGCCTCGAGCCGCTGCAGCTCCTCGCGGACGAGCGGCCGCTTCACCTTCCGCGTCGCGGTCTTCGGGAGCTCGGCGTCGAGCACGTGCCACACCTTCACGCGCAGGTGGAACGGGAGGGACGCCGTGACGGCGCGGACGTGCGCGTCGAGCGCGGCCCGGACCTCGCCACGATCGCGGTCGCCGTACTCCGGCACCACGATCATCGCGACCTTCTCGGCGGTCCCGTCCGGCAGGCCGACGACGCACAGCTCCTTCACCAGGTCCGGGTCCCGGTACCGCTCCTCGACCTCGTCCGGGTACACGTTCTTCCCGTTCGCGTCGATGATGACGTCCTTCTCCCGCCCGACGAGCGTCAGGTTCCCGTCGGCGTCGAGCTTCCCGAGGTCGCCGGTCCGGAGCCAGCCGTCCTCGAGCACCTCGGCCGTGAGCGCGTCGTCGACGCCCGGCGCGTCGCCGCCCCGCCAGTAGCCGGTCATGACGTTCGGGCCGCGGGCGAGCACCTCTCCCACGCCGCTCGCGTCCGGGTCCGCGATCTTGAGCTCCACGCCCGGGAGCGCCGGCCCGACGCTCCCGGGCGGCACGCCGCCGCCGGGCTTCGCGACGGCGAGCACCGGCGCCGCCTCGGTGAGGCCGTAGCCCTCGTACAGGTCGAAGCCGAGGTCGTGGAACGCGCGCTGGACCTCCGGATCGAGCGCCGAGCCGCCGGACACGAGGAGCCGGAGGCGCCCGCCGAAGCGCCGGTGCACCGGCCAGAAGAGGAGCTTCCCGAGGTTCCAGCCGAGGTCCGACGCCCGGAGCTTCGCGTTCCCCTTCCGGAGCGCGTTCATCACGCCCTCGACGAGGCCCGGCTTCGCCGCGATCTCCTGCGTGATGCGGCGGTGCAGCAGCGACCAGAGCGCCGGCACGCCGATCATGGCCGTCACGCGCCCGCTGCCCAGCGCCTCGCCGATGCGGTCGGCGGTGAGCTCGTCGAGGTACTCGACCTCGGCGCCGCGGGAGAGCGGGACGAGCAGGCCGGCGGTGAACTCGAAGGTGTGGTGCAGCGGCAGCACCGACAGCATCCCGTCGCCGGGCCCGAGGTCGAAGATCCCGACGAGCTTCGCGACCAGGCTCGCGAAGTTCCGGTGGGAGAGCATGACGCCCTTCGGCGTCCCGGTGGTGCCGCTCGTGAAGATCAGCGAGGCGAGGTCGTCGGGCGATACGCGCGTCGCGGGCGGGGCGGGCCCGCCGGCGAGCGCCTCGCCGAGGAGCACGGCCCGCGCGCCGGGCACCGCCTCCGCCGCCCGCGCCGCGAGCCCGGGCGCCGCCTCCGCGGCGTCGTCGGAGAGGAGACCGATCCGCGCTCCGGCGGTGCGCCAGAGGTTCAGGAGCTCCGCCTCGGAGAGCTTCGGATCCACCGGCACCGCGGCGGCGCCGGCGCGGAGGATCCCGAAGTACGCGACCGCCCACTCCGGCCGGTTCTCGGACGCGAGGAGCACGCGATCCCCCCTCGCGACGCCCGCGGCGGCGAGGAACGCCGCGACGCGATCCGAGAGGGCGCGCAGCTCCCCGTAGGTGATCCGCTCCTTCGCGCTCCCCGCCATCCGGAGCGCCACACGGTCCTTCCACCGGACGCAGGCGGAGTCGAGGAGCTCGAGGAGGTCGCGGTGCGCCCTCGGCGCGTGCACGCGCCGGTCCGCCTCCTCCTCGAGGCCCGGGAAGACCCACTCCTCCATCCCCTTCATGTGCACGTCGAGCCAGTACCGCCTCCAGTCGAGCGCCTCCGGGTCCCACGGGACGAGGGCGCGGTCGGCCTCCGGGAGGCGCTCGCGCAGCGCGCGGATCCCCGCGCAGCGGAAGACGTAGTGGTTGTCCCAGACGAAGGGCAGGTAGAGGTTCCAGAGCGCCTCGAGCTGCTCGAACTTCCGGGTCCACTCGTCGAGCTCCCCGGCGACGCGGTGCGCGAGCGCGGAGAGCCTCGGGGCGCCCCAGCGCGGCGCGTGCTCCTCGACGAGCCGGCGCGCGCCCCGGGCCAGCGCGGCGAACGCGGGCGACGAGAACACCCGGTAGTGCGCGCGAGACACCGGGTACGGCTCGACGCGCGAGAGGACCTTGTTCCAGGTGGCGTTCCCCTCGGTCCGCTCGCGGTAGAACCTGCGGCGGTAGAGGGCGGTCAGCTCGACGGCGCGCGAGGCCCAGAGCGGGTTCACGTCGCCGGAGGCGAGGTGGAAGACCCTTCCCGCCGCGGGGACACCCGCGTCCGGCTCGCGCCCCCCCGGTCTCCCCGCTCGCTCCGGTACGGCCTGGTCCGGCTGGACCTTCGCTCGCAAGGCGTCCCGGCGCTCGAGCAGCTCCGCGGAGACCGCGACGAGGCCGGCCGCGACCAGGTCCACCGGCACCACGTCGAGGATCGCCTGGTCGGAGATCGGGAACGCGCGCTGTCCCTTGAGGCCCATGAACGCGAGGGGCGCGCTCGTCGTGAAGCCCTCGTTCCAGCCCGGGAACGGGTACCGGAGCGCGCTCTCCACGATCGACGGCCGGACGATCGCCCACGGGACGTCGCTCGCCGCGATCGCCTGCTCGCCGAGCGACTTCGTGTACGTGTACGTGTTGGGCCAGCCCCAGTGCCGGGCGCGCTCCATGCCGGCCTCGACCAGCCGCTCGGACACCCAGAGCCGCTTCTCCCGGCCCACGGCGAGCCGGAGCGCCTTCTCGTCGTCGCGCGGCCGCCCCTCGGCCTCGAGGCGCTCCAGGGCGCGGTCGCGGAACCGCGACTGCTGGACGCGGTCCTCGGCCTGCGCGCGGATCTCCGCGATCCGCCGCTCGGCGTCGCCGAGCTCCGCGGAGAGCTCGAACTCCGCGCCGTCGAGCACGGGCGCCTTGGGCCGCCCCTCGACGCCGGCGCGCCGCGGGAAGTACCCGGGGATCTCCTCGTCCTCGAACACCACGCCGTCGCGGTTCCCGGCGACGTAGCAGGTCGAGACGTGGACGAGGCCGGCGCCGGTGCGGCGGCAGAGCTCGACCGCGTTCCGCGGTCCGTGGACGTTCACGCCGAGCGCGAGCTCGAGGGACGGATCGAAGTCGACGAGGCCCGCGGAGTTGAGGACGAGGTCGAGCCCGTCGAGCCGGGCGAGGTCGGGCGCGGACAGGCCGAGGAGCGGCGCCGACACGTCGCCCGCGAGCGGAAGGCACTTCTCGCGGACGAACGCCTCGAAGGCGCTGCCGTGGCGGGCGCGGAGCGGATCGAACGGCCGGCCCGGGACGATCTTCCCGAAGAACCGCGCGTCGGGCGTCCCGCCGGTCCCCGGCCGGACCAGGACGAACACGCGGCCGACGCCGGGGTAGCGGTCGAGCAGCAGCGAGAGCGCGACCTTGCCGACGAACCCGGTGGCGCCGGTGACGAGGAGGCGCCGCCCCTCGAGCAGGCGCGCGACGTCGAGCGGCGGCGGCCTGCCCCCGGGCGGCGCCCGGGTCGCGGGGACGTGGGGCCCGTGCGCCCCGTTCTTGCCGTGCGCGTTCATCCGAGGTTCTGCGTCATCACGATGGGCGGGTGGTGCAGCATCGCGATCTCGGCCCCGCGGCCATGGGTGGACCGCGCCATGTCGATGGCCTCGGCGAGGGTCTCGGCGGGCTCCCACCCGAGGAGCCGCGGCACGTGCGCGTTGTCGGCTCCGACCGCGATGATCCTCCCCATGTGCGCGCGCCCGTTCTCGCCCCAGTACCACATGAAGAAGGGGTGGGCGCCGTGGTACGCGTGGCCGGTCCGGTACAGGTGCACGTACGTGGGGTTCTCGGCGAACTCGCGCTCGTACTTCGCCTCGAGCACCTTCGCGTCCCTCGTCTCGGGCAGCAGCCGGTGGAAGAACTCGATGTAGCTCGGGTGGTGAACCGGGTCGAAGGCGTCGGAGCAGGGGTGGGTGAGGATGAGCGTGCCGCCCTTCTTCAGGAGCGGCTTCCCCCGGTAGAAGTTGAAGAAGTACCCGCACGCCATCACCTGGACGAGGAGCGGGTTCAGGATCGAGTTCACGTTGTAGGGCGAGATGAACGGCACGCCGTACACCAGCACGTCGGCCTGGAAGTCCACGTCCACCGCGTACTGCGCCCAGCTCGCCTTCAGGATCTTCGCGTGCGTCGGCTCCGTCTTCCCCGCCGCGACCGCGATCACCTCGTAGGCCGCCGGGACCGCCTGGAACATCTTCCGCTTCGCCGCGGCGGGCATCCGCGAGAGCGCGGCCTTCATGGCCGAGAGCTTCAGGCGATCCACCTCGCCGTACGCCTCCTCGCGCTTCATGAGGAAGTCGAGCGGGCCATCGAACATCCGGTTGTTGATCGTCGTCTCGACGTGGAACACGTTCAGGTTCGCGTCGATGACCTTGCCGATTCGCTCCACGGAGCGGTGCAGCTCCGACCGCGCCGGGTCCATGTACGAGTCGCTCTTCCGGATGTGGTCGGGCGTGTGGTGCGCCTTCACGCCCTCGTAGGTCGTGAGCCCGGTGCCGACCGACTTGTGGCCGCCGTCCATCGGGACGAGGTTCAGGTTCACGTAGATGAGGAGGTCGGACTCCGCCGCGCGGCGGTTCACGATCACCTGCTCGCCGTGGCGCGTCTCGCCGATCACGACGTTGCCGCCGGGATCCTCGGCGTCGTGGTTGTAGTAGCGGTCCGGGTAGAAGGCGTCGAAGATGTCCGCCCCGACCATCCGCTTCATCTCGTCCCGCGTCATGTGCCGGTGCAGGCAGACCGCGATGACGAGGTGCACGTCGTCCACGCCCGAGTCGGCGAGGAGCGGGAGGATCACCTCGAGCACCTGCTGCCGCACGTCGGGCGTCCGCATGGGCGGGAGCGGCAGGGAGATGTCGTCGAGGGCGATCGTCACCTTCATGCCCGGCCGGAGGAGGGCGTGCAGCGGCGGCGACTCCTCCGGCTGGTTGATCGCGCGGCGGATCGCGGCCTTGACGTTCGGGAGCCCCGCGACGGGCGGCCGCGGGTAGATGACCTTCGTCCCGACCGGCAGATCCTCCACGAGGAGGTCCTCGCCGGAGAAGAGGACGCGGGGCGGCGAGTCGGTGTCGATGGTGACGATCGGCTCGGTCGTCTCGTAGAACCGGCCGAGGCTCCGCGGCGTGCGCATCGTGGCTATTCCTCCGTGGTGCGCAGGATCGGCCACTCGTACGCGCGGGCGACGCGCGCGAGGCGGGCGTCGGGGTTCACGGCGGCCGGGTGGCCGACGACCGCGAGCATCGGGTAGTCGCTGAACGAGTCGGAGTAGGCGAAGCTCTTCTCGAGGGCGACGTGGTGCTTCACGCACCAGTCGCGGACGACGAGCGCCTTGTGCGCGCCCTCGATGATGGGGGGCACGACGCGCCCGGTGGCGATGCCCTGCACGAACCGCATCCGGTTCGCGAGCACCTCGTCCGCGCCGAGGTGCTCGGCGAGGCGACGCACGGTGAAGTCCAGCGCGCCGGTGACGAACACGATGCGGCACCCGGCGCGGCGCGCCTCGTCCACGAGCCGGCGCGACCCGGAGTGAACCGCGGGCTTCAGCACGTCCTCGAAGAGCTCGTCCGCGAGCGTCTCGAGCCGGTCCTCGCTCTGGCCCCGGTAGTACGCGTAGAACAGCTCGTTGAACGTCTTCCGGTCGACGCGGTCCGTCGCGAGGAAGAGCGGGATCGAGAGGACCGTCTTCGCGGTCTGCCATGCGGTCCCGAACAAGGACCCCTGGTTCATGGCGTAGTAGGCGAACGCGTGGACGATGTTCGTGCGGACGAGCGTGCCGTCCACGTCGAAGAACGCGGCCTTGCCGGATTCCGCCATCGGTCCGGACAAGTAGACCGCTGCGAGCGCAATTGGCAAGGCGGAAGGGACCCCCCTCGAGGGATGCACGCTCCGTCAGAGCCACCCGTGCGCCCGGTACCAGTCCGCCGCGCGTGCGACGGAGGTCGCGAGGGGCGTGTCGGCCACGAAGCCGAGCCGGTCGCGCGCCTTCGCTGGATCGCACCGCCACCCCGGCGCGAGCACCTGGGCCGCGAGCTTCCGGTTCAGCGGGAGCTTCCTCCCGGTCAAGTCGGTCAGGAGGTCCGCGAGGCGCGCCGCACCGCGCACCACCGGGGCGGGGACGGGCACCCGCCGCGCGCGCACCCCGAGCGCGCGCGCCGCCTCCTCCATGAGCCCGCGCGCGCTGGTCGGCTCCGGCGAGGCGAGGAAGAACACCTCGCCCCGCGCCTCGGGAGCGTCGGCGAGCAGCAGGAGGCCCCGGGCGCAGTCGTCGACGTCGATCCACGAGAGGGGGCGATCGCCGAAGTCGAGGGCGAGGCCGGCCCGGGCGATGCGGAAGAAGAGGAGGTTCTCCCGGTCGCCCGGCCCCATGATCCGCGGCGGTCGCGCGATGGCGACCGGCACCCGCCCGGCGTACGAGAGCGCGATCCGCTCCGCCTCCGCCTTCGACGCGCCGTAGGGCTCGACCGGCGAGAGCGGCGCGTCCTCCCGGACGGCGTCGCGAGACGGGCCGACCGCCGCGCGCGACCCGGCGAGGACGAACCGCGAGAGCCCGGGCGCAGCGGCGAGGCATGCGTCGAGGAGGAGCCGCGTCGAGCCCGCGTTCACCCGGAGGAACTCCGCGGGGTCCGTCGCGCGGCGCACGCCCGCGAGGTGGAACACCACGTCGGCCCCCGCCACCGCGCGCCGGAGCGTCTCCGGGTCCGTCGCGTCGCCCACGATCGGCTCCGCGCCGAGCGCCGCGACGACCTCCGGATCGCGCCGCACGAGCGCCGCGACGCGGTCTCCCCGCGCCGACAGCGCGCGAAGGAGGGCCTGGCCGAGGAAGCCGCCGGCGCCGGTGACGAGCGAGCGCACGATCGCGCGGATGAGAACCACACGCCCGCGCGAGCGTCAACCCGGCGTGACCGGGTCCAAGGCACCCTTGTCGGGATGGCGAGCGCGTCCCTACGGTGAAGGAAGGGACCCCCGGCCGGGAGAGGCCAGGGAGGGGGGAGGAGGCATGAAGAGGATCATCAGAGCGGTGGTGGCGGTGCTGGTCGGGGTGGCGCTCTGCTTCGCGAGCGTGGCTCGCGCGGAGGAGGTCTACGTCCGCCAGGGGAGCGCCGCGGGCACCATCGCGCGCGACGCGGTGGGTGGCACGGTGCTCGGCTCCGCGGTGGCAGGCGGCATCATTCTGTACCAGACGCAGATCAACGACCGGAGCAACTACGACTGGCAGCGGACCCTCGGGTACGGAGCGCTCATCGGCCTCGGCGTCGGCCTGGTGTGGGGCGTCGTCGACGCGACCACCGGGCCGGCCTACGGCATGGCGACGCCGGTCCACGACGGGAACTCGATGTCGCTCGACCTCCGGCGCGTGGATCAGAGCAACGAAGCGCTGTTCCCGGTGGCGCTGGGCCGGTTCTAGGAGCGCCGGGGGGCGGCATCGCCGCGGGCTCGTCGCCGCGGTATGTTCGCGGTGATGCCGACCCTCGCTCGCTCCGTCTGCCCGTTCGACTGCCCCGATGCCTGCGGCCTCCTCGTCGAGGTCGAGGGCGGCCGCGCCCTGGCGGTGCGCGGGGACCCGGAGCACCCGTACTCGCGGGGCACGCTCTGCCCGAAGATGAACGGCTACGACCGGACGGTCCACGCACCCGACCGGATCGCGCACCCCCTCGTCCGCACCGGGCCGAAGGGCGCCGGCGCGTTCCGGCGCGCCACGTGGGACGAGGCGATCCGGATCGTCACCGATCGCTGGAAGGCGATCGCGGCCGAGAGCGGCGGCGAGGCGATCCTGCCGTACTCCTACGCGGGCTCGATGGGGCTCGTGCAGCGGAACGCCGGGATGGCGTTCTTCCATCGCCTCGGCGCGACCCGCCTCGAGCGGACGATCTGCACGCCGGCGCAGGCGGCCGGCTGGAGCGCGGTGATGGGGGCGACCCCGGGGCCGTCCCCGGACGTCGTGCGGGAGTCCGACCTCGTCGTCCTGTGGGGCATCAACGCCGTCGCGACCAACCTCCACTTCGTCGCCCGCGTGAAGGAGGCGCGCCGGAACGGCGCGCGCGTGATCCTCGTCGACACCTACGCGAACGACACGGCGGCCATCGCGGACGAGGTGGTCCTCGTGCGCCCCGGCGCGGACGCCGCCCTCGCTCTCGGCGTCGTGCACGTCCTCGCCCGCGAGGGGCTCGCGGACGAGCGGTTCCTCGCCGCCGAGGCGATCGGCTGGCCGGAGCTCCGGGCGCGGGCGCTGGCCGGGTACGCGCCCGCCGACGTGAGCGCCCGCACCGGCGTCCCCGCCGAGACGATCGAGACCCTCGCGCGCGCGCTCGGCCGCGCCCGCGCGCCGTTCATCCGGATCGGCGGCGGCCCGTCGCGCTACGGGAACGGCGCCATGACGATCCGCAGCATCGTCGCGCTCGCGGCGGTGCTGGGCGTGCACGACCGGAGGGGCGGCGGCTGCCTCGCGTCGACGTCGTCCTCGGCGGCGTTCGACCTCTCCCCGCTGACCCGCGAGGACCTGCTGTCGCGCCCGACGCGCGCCGTGAGCATGAACCAGCTCGGTCGCGCGCTGAACGAGCTCTCCGACCCGCCGATCCGCGCCATGTACGTCTGGTGCTCGAACCCGGCCGCGGTCGCGCCCGACCAGAACGCGGTGCTCCGCGGGCTCGCGCGCGAGGACCTGTTCCTCGTCGTGCACGAGCGCTTCATGACGGACACGGCGCGCCTCGCCGACGTCGTCCTCCCCGCGACGACGTCGCTCGAGCACGCCGACCTGTACCGGTCCTACGGCCACTACGCCGTCCAGCGGGTCCGCCCGGCGATCCCGCCCGTCGCCGAGGCGCTGCCGAACTGGGACGTGTTCCGGCGGCTCGCCGCGGCCATGGGCTTCGACGAGCCGCTCTTCCGGATGAGCACGGACGAGGTGATCGAGCTCCTCCTCGCGCGGACCGCGCCGCGGTGGCTCGGGGAGGCCGACCGGGCGCGTGTCGCGTCGGGCGAGCCCGTGGTGCTCGCGCCGCCACCGGGCCCGCGCTGGGGGACGCCGTCCGGCAGGATCGAGCTCCTGAACGCCGCGCAGCCCGAGCCGCTCCCCGGCTACCTGCCCGCTCACGCCGACGCGGGCACGCTGCCGCTCCGCCTCGTGACCGCCCCCGCCCTGTACACGCTCAACTCGTCGTTCCAGGAGCGGCCCGAGCTCCGGGAGAAGGCGGGCGGGATGATCCTGAAGCTCGCGCCGGCCGAGGCGGCCCGACGCGGCCTCGCGGACGGCCAGGCCGTCGTCGCCTGGAACGAGCTCGGGGAGGCGACGTTCGTCCTGCGCATCCTGGACGGCGTCCCGCCAGGCGTGGCCGTCGCCGAGGGTGTCTTCTGGCTCACCCACGCACCCGGCGCGCGCAACGTGAATGCGCTCACGTCGCAGCGGCTCACGGACCAGGCGCGCGGCTCGACCTTCTACGACAACCGGGTGGACGTCCGCTCCGCCTGACCGACCCTCCAATCGGGCGGACGGGGAGAGCGGGTCCGGCGCGACCGCTTCCGCCCGCCTCGCGCGAACCGCTACGATGCGCGCTCCGGGGGGAGCCGGAGGGGCCGTTGGCGGACCAGCACGACGCGTCGAAGACGGATCCCGCCGGCGCGCCCGCGGCGACCGAGCTGGAGCGCCGCTTCCAGTCGATCCTCGACGCCGTCCCGGCGCCGATATGGTTCAAGGACCTGGCCGGCATCTACCAGGGGTGCAACGCCGCGTTCGAGCGGTACCTGGGCCAGCCGCGCGGCGGGATCGTGGGCCACACCGTGTTCGAGGTCGCGCCGCCGGACCTCGCGCGCACCTACCGCGCGGCGGACGACGCGCTGTTCCGCACGGGCGACACGCAGGAGTACGAGACCCAGGTGGAGTGGGCGGACGGGTCCCGCCGCGAGGTGGTGTTCCGGAAGGCCGTCATCCGCGACCGGGACGGGGCGACCGCGGGGCTCGCGGGGATGATGCTCGACGTGACGGAGCTTCGCGCCGCCGAGCGTCAGCTCAGGGCCCGGCTCGCGCAGCAGGCCGCGCTGGCCGCGCTCGCGGGGCGCGCGCTCGGGAGCGAGCGCCCGGTGGACTTGGTCGTGGACGCGGTCCGGACCGCCGTCGACGCGCTCGGGTTCACGGGCGGCAGCGTCCTCGAGCTCGCGGACGGCGGCGAGCTGCTCCGGCCGCTCGGCGCCGTCGGCGTGCCGCCGGGCCACGGGGTCCCGCTCGCACAGCTCCCGCTGGCCGATGCGGTCCTCTCCGCCGACCGGGCGGTGTGGCTCGAGGACGCCGCCGCGGCGCCGGCCTCGGCCATCCCGCCCTCGCTCCGCGCAGCGGGCGCGCGCCGGCTCGCGGCGACGCGGGTCGGGAGCAGGGACGCCCCGCTCGCGATCCTGCTCGTACACGCCGACACGCCGGGAGCCGTCTCGGAGGAGGACCTGGGCTTCCTCGACGCGGTCGCGCACGTCCTCGCCATCGCGCTCTCGCGGCGGACGGCCCTCGCCCTCGCCCGCGCGCACGCCGACAGCTTCCAGCGGCTCGTCGACGCATCGCCGGACTACGTCGTCCTCCACCGCCGCGGCGTCATCCTGTACGCGAACGCCGCGCTCGCGCGCCGGCTCGGCCGGCCGGGCGAGGCGCTCGTCGGCACGTCCGTCCTCGACTGGACGCACCCCGACGACGCGGCCGCGATCCGCGACCGCGTGCTCTCGACCAGCGAGAAGCCGCCGCTCGAGGTGCGGATCGGGACCGCGGGCGGCTGGCGCTGGGCCGAGTTCCTCGGCGTCGAGATCGACGTCGGCGGCGAGCCGGCGCGCGTGGCGCTGGGCCGCGACCTCACGGAGCGCAAGGAGGCCGAGGTCCGGCTCGCGGTCGCCGACCGGCTCGCGAGCGTGGGCCGCGTCGCGGCGGGCGTCGCCCACGAGCTCAACAACCCGCTCGCGTTCGTGCGCGCGAACCTCGAGTGGGCGGTGGAGCAGCTCGCGGAAGGCGCGACCGATCCGGCCCGGATCCGCGACGCGATCGGCGCGCTCGAGGAGGCGGTGGAGGGGACGGACCGCATGCGCGTCATCGTCCGCGACCTCCGCACGCTCTCGACGGCCGGCGCGGAGGAGCACGGGCCGGTGGACGTCGCGCGCGCGCTCGAGTTCGCCGTGAAGCTCGCCGCGCCGGAGCTGCGGGGGCGGGCCCGCGTGATCGTCGACGTGGAGCCGGTCGCGCCGGTGCGCGGGAGCGAGGCGCGGCTCGGGCAGGTGTTCCTGAACCTCATCGTGAACGCCGCGCACGCGGTGTCCGACGAGGCCGCGGTCGCCCGCGAGGTGCGCATCCGCGCGCGCGCGCACGGCGCGGACCGGGTCGCGATCGAGATCTCGGACACGGGGCCGGGCATCGCGCCCGAGCTCCAGTCGCGGATCTTCGAGCCGTTCTTCACCACCAAGCCGGCGGGCGTCGGGACCGGCCTCGGCCTGTGGGTCTGCCGCAACATCGTCGCCGCGCACGGCGGCGCGCTGGAGGTGGAGAGCGCGCCGGGCGAGGGGGCGACCTTCCGCGTCGTGCTCGACGCGATCCGCGACGGCGCTCCGGCCGCGGGCCGCCGTCCGGCGGATGCGGTCACTCCGCGCCTCCGGTCGAGCAGCCGCTAGCCGGCGCCAGGCTGCGCTTACTGCGACCGAGTCGCGTCGCGGGAACACATCCGCTGCTCGTGTCGGTTCTTGTATCAGGCCACGAAGGGGCCAGGACTTACCGCCTCTTTCCTGATCCCGGTCACCCTCGGGTATCCTTGCGCGCGATCATTTCCCGGACAACGGGAGGGAATGGGGCACATGAACGACTATCGGTACGACCACCGGACGGTCCAGGGGTTCATCCTCTCGGCCATCTTCTGGGGGGTCGTGGGCATCGTCATCGGGCTGCTCATCAGCGTGCAGCTGTGGCTGCCGGCGGCGAACTTCACCCCGTGGCTGACCTACGGGCGGCTCCGCGCGGTCCACACGAACGGCCTCGCGTTCGGGCTCGGCGTCGGCGCGATCTTCGGGCTCACCTATTACGTGGTGATGCGCCTCTGCAAGCGGCCGCTCCTGTTCCCGCGGCTCGCGCGCGCGCAGCTGTGGCTCTTCAACGTCGGCATCGCCGCCGCCGCGGTGAGCCTGATGATGGGCTACACGCAGTCGCTCGAGTACGCGGAGCTCGAGTGGCCCCTCGACATCGCCATCGTGGTGCTCTGGGTGATGTTCGCGGTGAACGTCTTCGGGACGATCATCAAGCGGAACGAGGAGCAGATGTACGTGTCGCTCTGGTACGCCATCGCGACCGTCGTCGCCGTCGCCATCCTCTACCTGGTGAACAACCTCGCGATCCCGGCGGGCGGGATGAAGAGCTACCACCTCTTCGCCGGCGTGAACTCCGCGAACGTGCAGTGGTGGTACGGGCACAACGCGGTGGGCTTCGTGTTCACGACCCCCATCTTGATGATGTTCTACTACTTCCTCCCGAAGGCGACCGGGCTGCCGATCTACAGCCACCGGCTCTCCATCGTCGCGTTCTGGTCGCTCATCTTCTCGTACATGTGGACGGGCGCGCACCACCTCGTCTACACGCCGCTCCCGGACTGGATCCAGACGCTCGCGATCGTCTTCACGATGTTCCTCATCGCGCCGAGCTGGGGCTCGGTGGTGAACGGCTACTACACCGTCGGTCAGGACTGGTCGAAGATGAAGACCAACTACCTGACCAAGTTCTTCGTCCTCGGGATCACCTTCTACGGCCTGCAGACGGTGCAGGGGCCGACGCAGGCGCTCCGCGTCGTCTCGCAGCTCATCCACTACACCGACTGGGTGCCGGGCCACGTGCACATGGGCACCATGGGCTGGGTGACGATGACCGTCTGCGCGTCGGTCTACTACGTCATCCCCAAGATCTACGGGACCACGATCTACTCGGAGAAGATCGCCAACGTCCACTTCTGGCTCGTGCTCGTCGGCCAGCTCCTCTTCTCGGTGACGATGTGGATCACCGGCATCCAGCAGGGCTGGATGTGGAAGGCCACCGACGCCTCCGGGACCCTCAAGTACTCCTTCATGGAGGGGCTCGAGCGGAACTATCCGTACTGGCACACGCGCACGCTCGCCGGGATCATCTTCACCGTCGGCATGCTGTTCTTCATCTACAACGTCCTGAAGACCATCCAGAAGGGCAAGGCGCTCGAGGCGGCGCAGGATCGCGCCCGGCCGGCCCCGGCTGCGGTCTCGGCGGCGTAGGGAGGGACGACACCATGAGCGGAAACATCTACCGGAAGCCCGTCGCCTTCGCGGTGCTCGCGACCGTCGTCGTCCTCGTCGGCACCATCGTCATGATGGTCGTCCCGATCTTCACCCCGGGCACGCACCCGCCGCCGCCCGCCGGCATGAAGCCGCTCGACGGCCTCGCCCTCGCCGGGCGCGACGTCTACCAGCGCGAGGGCTGCGTCAACTGCCACACCCAGACGGTCCGGCCGCTGAAGAGCGAGGTCGTCCGCTACAAGGGGAACCGCGCCAAGGTGCCGAGCGAGCAGTACTCGCTCGCCGGCGAGTTCGTCTGGGACCACCCGTTTCTCTGGGGCTCGAAGCGCACCGGCCCGGACCTCGCGTTCGAGGGCTGGGTGAAGCCGTCGAAGGACTGGCAGGCGGCGCACCTCGAGAACCCGCGGGCGCTCGTGCCGCGCTCGAACATGCCGGCGTACCGGTTCCTGAAGGACGGGAAGCTCGACGCCGCGGACATCCAGGGCCACATGCGGGCGCTGCGCACGCTCGGCGTCCCGTACACCGACGCGGACATCGAGGCCGTCCCGGCGGTCGTGGGGGGGAAGAGCGAGCTGGACGCCCTCGTGGCGTACGTCGTCTCGCTCGGGCGCGGCGTGGACCGCGGCGGGGCCGCCGGCGGCGAGGTCGACCTCGCGGTGGCGAACCCGCACGCGAACGACGTCGCGGCGGTCGTGAAGGGGAAGAAGCTCTTCGAGGCGAACTCGTGCAGCGCGTGCCACGGCGACGAGGCCCAGGGCACCGAGGGCGTCGCGCCGAGCCTCATCGACGACACCTTCCTCGGCGTGAAGGGCGATCTGCCCGACGCGGCGTACTTCGCGGTGATCAAGGGCGGCTCGGACGCGAAGAAGGCGCTGGGCCGCCCGGGCCAGCCGGACGGCGGGATGCAGGCGTACGGGAGCGATCTGTCCGACGACGACATCTGGTCGATCGTGGCGTGGCTCAGGAACCAGAAGGCGCACGAGGCGGCCGAGGGCCACCACTAGGAGGCCGACCATCATGTCCGAACCGCAGCTGGACGACATCGAGGCGTTCGAGGCGAAGGGCACCGCGAGGAAGCTGCCCGCCGGCTGGCTCCTCCTGTTCTGGGGGCTCATCGTCTTCGGCGCGTACTACCTCTGGGCGTACACGCCCGCGCTCGGCGGCTGGTCGCAGTCGCAGGACCTCGAGGGGAACGGCGCCGCGGCGTCGTCGAACCTCCTCGCGACCATCCTGTTCACCGCGATCCCCACGATCGCCGCCGTGCTGATCATCCTCACCCAGCGGAAGAAGAAGGGCTGAGCGACGGCGCTCCGGGCTCCGCCTGCGCGGGGCCCGGAGCCGCTCCGCTCCGCACCCCGAGAGAACCATGGGCTCCGACACCGCCTACCTGATCTTCGGCGCGACGCTGTGCCTCGCGCTCGCCGGGATCATCGCCTTCTACTTCTCCCGGCGGCGGAAGGACCGGGTGGAGCACGCGAAGTACAAGATGCTCGAGGATGACGACTAGCTTCCAGAGGTGGCGCAGGATCGCGGGGGCAGCCCAGGCGCTCGTCGTCCTCGGGCTGCCCTTCGTGTCCGTCGGCGGGGAGAGCGCGCTCCGCCTCGACGTGCCGGGCGGGCGCCTCCTCGCGTTCGGCGCGACGTTCGCGGTAGACGAGGGCTTCGTCGTGCTCGCGGCGGTGCTCTTCCTCGCGGCGGCGTTCCTCCTCGTCACCGTGCTCTTCGGGCGCGTCTGGTGCGGCTGGTCGTGCCCGCAGACGGTGCTCGGGGAGTTCACCGCGCCGGTCGCGCCCGAGCGGCGCGCGCGGCCGCGGCGCTGGCGCCGGCCGGTCGGGTTCCTCCTCGTCTTCCTCGTCTCCGCGCTCTTCTCCGCCGCGACGCTCTGGTACTTCGTCCCGCCGCAGGAGTTCCTCCGCCGCCTCGCGGCCGGCGCGCTCGGGCCGGTGCTCGGCGGCGCGTGGGCCGCGCTCGGCGCGGTGCTGTTCGCGGACCTCGCCTTCGTGCGCGGTACGTTCTGCGCGACGGTCTGCCCGTACGCGAGGCTGCAGGGCGTCCTCTTCGACCCGTCGACGCTCGTCGTCGCGTACGACGCGCGCCGCGCCGCGGACTGCGTGGACTGCGGCGCGTGCGTCCGGGTCTGCCCGACCGGCATCGACATCCGCGACGGCCTGCAGATGGAGTGCATCGCCTGCGCCGCGTGCATCGACGCGTGCCGGCCGATCATGGCGAGGCTCCGGCGCGCGCCCGATCTCGTCGGCTACTTCCACGGCGCGCCGGGCGCCCCGCGCCGGCTCGTCCGCCCGGCGACGGTGGCGCTCGCCGCCGCGACCGCGGCCGCGCTCGTCGGCCTCGTCGCGGTGGTCGCCGGCCGCGACCTGGTGGGGCTCGTCGCGAGCGCCGACGCCGGCTTCGCCGCGCGCCGGGGCGCGGACGGGCGAGTCGTGAACGCCTACGCCGTCGCGCTCGAGAACCGCGCGCGGACGCCGGTCTCGGTGACCCTCGCCCTCGCGCCCTCGCGCGCCGGCGCGGAGGGCTGGGACGTCTCGGTCCGCCCCGACACGATCGCGCTCCACGCGGGCGAGCACCGGCAGGTCCGGGTCGTCGCGACGGCGCGCGGGCTCCCCGCCGGCGTCGAGCCCGCGCTCCTCGTCGCGGAGGTCCGCGCCGGCGAACGCGTGCTCGAGCGGCGCTCCACGAAGCTCTCGATCCTGGTCCCGGAGGCTCCTTGAAGCTGCTCATCGCCGTCGCCGCCGTCGCTGCCCTCGGCGCGGTCGCAGCCGCCATCTACGTGGGCAGCCAGGTCCGCGAGGACACGGTCGTCGCGAAGCCCTACGAGGAGGGGCTCCAGCACGACGCCGAGCACCACGCCCGCGCGGCGCTCGGGTGGACGGTGACCGTCCCCGGCGAGCCGCTCCCCGCGGCGGGGCCGATCGTCTTCGAGCTCCGGGACCACGCCGGCGCGCCGCTCGCGGGCGCGACGGTCTCCCTGACCGTGACGCGCGCCGAGAGCAGCCACGGTCAGTGGACGGCCGAGGCGCGGGACGCGGGCGGCGGGCGCTACGTCGTGGACTCCGCGTTCGCCGCGCCGGGCGGGTGGGAGCTCCGGTTCGACGTCCGCCACGGCGCGGACCGGTCGAGGCTGTCGCGCGTCGTGTCGGTCGCGGCGGCGGCCGCGGCGCCCGGGCCCGCCCGGTGCGATCTCGCCGCGAACCCGTGCACGCTCGACCTCGGCGGCGGCGGCGCGGTGACGCTCGAGCTCGGCCCGCGCCCGCTCCGGACGATGGCGGACCTCGTGGTCGCGGCGGAGGTCAGGCAGGGTGGCGCGCCGCTGGACGGCGCCGCCGTCGCGGTCGCCTTCGAGATGCAGGGCATGGACATGGGGCCGAACCGGACGTCGCTCGCCCGCGCCGGCGCGGGCCGCTACGCGGGGAAGGCCGTCCTCGTCCGCTGCCCGAGCGGGCGGAAGGACTGGAGCGCGCGAGTCACCGTGGCGCCCGCGGGCGGCGCGCCGCGCACGGCGGACGTGGCGTTCCGGGTGGAGGAGTAGGCGTGGCGGGCACCATCGCCATGGCGTTCGTGACCGGGCTCCTCGGGGGCTTCGGCCATTGCCTCCCGATGTGCGGCCCGCTCGTGGGCGCCTTCGCCCTCGCCGGCGCGCCGCGCGGCACGGCCCGGGCGCTCCAGGGGCAGCTCGCCTACCACGCCGGGCGGCTCACCACCTACGCGATGGTGGGCGGCGTCATGGGGATGACCGGCTCGTTCGTGAACGTCGCGGGGCGGCTCGCCGGCGTGACGGCGGCGGCGTCGGTCATCGCGGGCGTCGTCATGGTCCTCATGGGCCTCGGCGCCGCCGGCCTCGCGCTCTCCGTCCGTCGCATCGAGGCCCGCGCGGCCGGAAAGCTGTCCGCCCTCGCGCGCACGCTCCTCGAGGGCGGCGCGGCCGGCCGCCTGTACCCGCTCGGCCTCGTCCTCGGCTTCCTGCCGTGCGGCCTCTCCTGGACGCTCTTCCTCGGCGCCGCCGGGACCGGCCACCCCGCGACCGGCCTCCTCCTCGCCCTCGTGTTCGGCCTCGGCACGCTGCCGGCGCTGCTCCTCGCCGGCGTCGCGACGAGCTGGCTCGGCGCGCGGGCGCGCGGCGTCCTCTACCGCGCCGGCGGCCTCCTCGTCGCCGCGCTCGGCGTCGTCTTCGTCCTGCGCGGGCTCGGGGTCGGAGGGCTCGGGTGACGGCGCTGCGCTGCGATCACTGCCTGGCCGACTTCCCCGCGCGCGAGGCGGTGCGCGCCGAGATCGCCGGTGCGCCGCGCGTGTTCTGCTGCGCGGGGTGCCGGGGCGTCTTCCAGCTCGTTCACGACGAGGGGCTCGCCGCGTACTACGACACGCGCCGCTGGTCGGAGACCGGCCCCGCCGGCGCGGCGCCGCTCGATCTCGCCGCGTTCGAGGGCGCGGTGCGCGAGGCGGGCGGGATCGCCGAGGTCGACGTCGCCATCGACGGCATCCGCTGCGCCTCGTGCGTCTGGCTGAACGAGAAGCTCCTCGCCCGGACGCCGGGCGTGCTCGCGGCGCGCGTGAACTACGCGACGCACCGGGCGCGCGTCCGCTTCGATCCGGCGGCGGTGGACCTCGCGCGGATCCTCGATCGGATCCGGGCCGCCGGCTACTCGCCCAAGCCGTGGTCGGACACCGAGCAGCTCGCCGCGCGCCGTGCGGAGGCGAAGGACCTGCTCGTCCGGCTCGGCACCGCGGCGTTCCTGTCGATGCAGCTCATGGTGTACCAGGGCGCGCTCTACGCCGGGTACTTCCAGGGCATCGATCGCTCGACGCGGCGGCTCATGGAGTGGATCGCCCTCGCGCTCACGCTGCCCGTGGTCCTGTACGCCGGCGCGCCGTTCCTGCGGGCGACCGCGCGCGGGCTCCGCCACCTGCGGTTCAACATGGACGCGCTCGTGGTGATCGGCTCCGGCGCGGCGCTCCTGCAGAGCGTCTGGGGCATGCTCCGCGGCGGCGAGGTCTACTTCGACACCGCCGCGATGATCCCCACGCTCGTCCTCGTCGGCCGCTACGTCGAGGCGGCGGCGAAGGGGCGCGCGTCGGAGGCGGTGGCGCGCCTCGCCCGGCTCGCGCCGCGCGAGGCGCGGCGGGTCGAGGCGGGCTCCGGCGGGACGCCGGCGCGGCGGAGCGTGCCGGTGTCGGAGCTCCGCCCGGGCGACCGGATCGAGGTGCTTCCGGGCGAGCGGATCGCGCTCGACGGCACGGTGCTCGAGGGTGCGTCGGAGGTGGACGAGGCGCTCCTCACCGGCGAGTCGCGGCCGGTCGCGAAGGCGCCGGGCGCGGCGGTGATCGGCGGGACGGTGAACCAGCACGGCGCGCTCCTCGTCGAGGTGACGCGCGTCGGGAAGGACACCGTGCTCGCCGGGATCGTCCGCGCCGTGGAGGACGCGCAGGCCCAGAAGCCGCGGATCCAGGCGGTGGCGGACCGCGTCGTCGGCGGGTTCGTGCCGGCGATGCTCGTCCTCGCCGTGGCGACGTCGGCCTTCTGGCTCGCGCGCGGCGCCCCCGCGGAGCGGGCGCTCATGACCGGCATCGCCGTGGTGGTGATCGCCTGCCCGTGTGCCCTCGGCCTCGCGACGCCGATCGCGGTGCTGGTGGCGACCGGCGCGGCGACCACCCGCGGGATCCTCGTCAAGGGCGGCGACGTCCTCGAGCGCGCCGCGAAGGCGACCGACGTCCTCCTGGACAAGACCGGCACCGTGACGCGCGGCCGTCCCGCCCTGCGCGAGGTCGTGCCGCTCGCCCCCGGGCTCGATCGCGACGGGGCCCTCGCGCTGGCGGCCGCCGTCGAGCGGCGGAGCGAGCACCACGTCGGGCGCGCGGTCGCGGAGGCCGCGCGCGCGCTCGTCGCCGGCGCCGAGCGGGAGGCGACGGGGTTCCGCGCCGTGCCGGGCCAGGGCGTCGTCGCGCTCGTCGGCGGGGACGAGGTGCTGGTGGGCAACCGCGCGCTGCTCGCGGCCCGCGGCGTCGCGCTGCCGCCCGACGCGGACGCACGCGCCCGCGTGTGCGAGGCGCGGGCGGAGACGGTCGCGTTCCTCGCGCGCGGCGGACGCCTGGAGGCGCTGCTGTCTGTGGCGGACCCGGTCCGGCCGGAGGCGCCCGCTGCCATCGCGGCGCTCCGGGCGCTCGGGGTCGAGCTCGCCCTCGTGAGCGGGGACACCGCGCTCACCACCGGGGCCGTCGCGGGCGGGCTCGGTCTCGCCGCGCTGGCTGGCGCGTCGCCCGTCGAGAAGCGCGCCGAGGTGGCGCGCCGCCAGGCGGCGGGGCGGCGCGTGGTGTTCGCGGGCGACGGGCTCAACGACGCGCCCGCGCTCGTCCAGGCCGACGTCGGCGCGGCGATGGGGCGCGGGACGGACGTCACGATGGAGAGCGCGGACGTGGTGCTGGTCCGGGACGATCTCCGCCTCCTCCCGGAGCTCGTCTCCATCTCGCGGCGCGCGTACGCCGTCATCCGCCAGAACGTCTTCTGGGCGTTCTTCTACAACCTCGTCGCGATCCCGCTCGCCATGGCCGGCGTGCTCCACCCCATCGTCGCCGCCGCGGCGATGGCGGCGAGCTCGGTGTTCGTCGTCGGGAACTCGGTGCGACTGCGGCGCCTCGCGGTGCCCGTGCCGGTGAGGGCGGTCGCGACGGCGCCCCGCGCGGCCGCGGCGCCGGCGGGGATGGCGCCATGAGCATCGGGCTCCTGATCCTGCTCTCGCTGGCCGTCGGGATCGGGGCCTGGCTGCTCTTCATGTGGTCGGTGAAGAGCGGGCAGTACGAGGACCCCGAGGGGCCGAAGTACCGGATGCTGGAGGACGAGGAGGAGGAGGGTGCCCCGCCGGCCCGGGATCCCGGGCGCGATCACGGGGGGCGTGACGATCGCGGGCGTCCGCGCGGCGGTGCGTGACCGGGAACGGGGCCACGGGCCGCGGGGACTCGGGCATCGGGCCACGGGAAGCGGGTCATGGGCACGGAGGGACTCGGGCACGTTCACGGGCACGGGCACGGGCACGCCGTGCGTGTCCGATCGCCGGCCGTCACTGGCGCGCCGCCCGGATCCGCTCGTCCACCCTCGCCCGGAGCTCGGCGGGCTCCACCGGCTTCTCGAGGTACGGCCGCCCCGCCGCGAGGAACGCGCGGGAGCGGTCGGTGAACGCGCCGCCGGTGAGATAGATGACGCACGGCACGAGCGCCGGCGCGACCTCGGCGATCCGATCCTCGAGGTCCATCCCGGAGAGCTCCGGCATCATGAGGTCGCAGAGGATCACGTCCCAGCGCTCGCCTCCGGCGATGCGCCGGAGCGCCTCCGCCGGGGACACGAGCGCCTCGACGTCGTGGCTCGACTGGAGCAGGCGGACCAGGCTCCGGCCGACGAGCGGCTCGTCGTCGAGCACGAGCACGCGCCCGCGGCGCGGCGCGGCCGGCGGGACCGGCGTCGCCGGCCCCGCCTCCCGTTCCGGCTCCGGGGCGATGGGCAGCGACACCCGGAAGCGCGCGCCCTGCCCGGGCAGGCTCTCGACGTGGATCCGCCCGCCGAGCCCGGTCACGATGCCGTGGCAGACCGACAGCCCGAGGCCGGTGCCGCAGCCCACCGGCTTCGTCGTGAAGAACGGATCGAAGATCCGGGGCAGGTCCGCCGGCGCGATGCCCGCGCCCGTGTCGCGCACCTCCACGACGACCCAGTCGCCGTCGATCCCGGCGGCGATGCGGACCTCGTTCTCTGCGGCGCGCCCCTCCGGGATCGCCTGCGCCGCGTTCAGGAGGAGGTTCACGAGCACCTGCCCGAGGTCGTGCTCGCCGGCGATCACCCGCGGCAGGCTCGCCGGCACGTCCACCGAGACGCGCGCCCGGTGGACGAGCTCGTTCCGGGCGAGCCCGAGCGCCGCCTCGATCTCCGTCGCCACGTCCACCGGCTCGTGGGCGGCGGCGCGCTCCGGCACCGCGAACTGCCGCAGGCCGCGGACGATCGCGCGGACCCGGCCGGCGCCGTCGAGCGCGTCCCGGAGCGCCTGGCGCAGCTCGCCCGGCGCGGGCGCGCCCGGCGTGCCCCGCTCGAGCTGCGCGAGGGCGTCGTTCACGAAGCCGAGGTTGGACACCACGTAAGCGAGCGGGTTGTTCATCTCGTGCGCGACGCCCGCGGCGAGCGTGCCGACGCTCGCGAGCCGGTCGGCGGCCTGGAGCTGCGTCTGGAGACCCTTCAGCTCGGTCACGTCCGTCATCGTGCCGGCGGCGCACGTGGGCCGGCCCGACGCGTCGCGCTCGTACACGCGGCCGCTCGCGACGATCCAGCGCCACCCTCCGTCGCGCGCGCGGACCTGGTACTCGGAGCGGAGCCAGGGCGTCAGGCCGGCGACGTGCGCCTCGAACGCGGCGCGCGCAGCGCGGCGGTGGTCGGGGTGGATGAGCGCGCGCCACGACTCCATCGTGCGCGGGAACTCGCCCTCGCGGTAGCCGACGAGCGTCCAGGGCGCGCCCGCGACGAGCGCGGTCCCGGGGAGCGCCACCTCCCAGAAGGCGTGGCGCGCGCACTCGAGCGCGACGCGCAGGCGCGTCTCGCGGATGCGCACCGCCTCGCGGGCCGCCCGGACGTCGGTCACGTCGCTGAACGAGGTGACCACCGCGTAGGGCCGAGCCTCGCCGGGCCGGAGGAGCGGCTCCGAGTTCATCATCAGCCAGCGCACGGCGCCGTCCGGCACGCACACGCCCATGAGCGTGCCGCGGACCGGGCTCCCGTCCCGGAGCGTGCGGTTGGCGGGGTACTCGTCGGCCGGGAACGGCGAGCCGTCGTCGCGGATCACCCGCCAGATGGGATCGGAGGAGGTCCGGCCGAGGATCGCGTCTCGGTCGACGCCGAGCAGCCGCTCCGCCGACGGGTTGCAGTCCAGGATCCGGCCCCGATCGTCGAAGAAGACGACCCCTTCCGACATCGCCGCGACGACGGACCGGTAGCGCTCCGCAGCCTCGCGCAGCGCCTCGTCCGTCCCATCCAGTCGTCCGCTCACGGGTGCCCCCCCCCGGGGCCTGATTCTGGCAGAACGCCGCAGGGGCGGGCAGTGCTGGAAAACCCTGGCCAATGTGGACTGGTCAGGTCCCAAAAAGCTGCGTTCTTCCGGGTGGTTCTGCGGGTGGGAGCGGCTGACACCCGTGGCGGGCCGTGCTATAGGGCATCGCTTCCGAAGCCTATCCACCCGCAGTCCCGAAACTCCCCAAGGAGGAGCCAGTGATCGAGGCGTACCTGAAGCACGAGGCCGAGCGGAAGGCGCAGGGGATCCCCCCCAAGCCCCTCGATCCCGAGCAGACCCGGGAGCTCGTCAAGCTGCTCGAGAGCCCGCCGAAGGGCCAGGAGGCGTTCCTCCTCGGGCTGCTCCGGGACCGCGTCTCCCCGGGCGTCGACGCCGCCGCCGAGGTGAAGGCGGCGTTCCTCGCCGACGTGGCCTCGGGCAAGAAGAAGTGCCCGCTCGTCTCCCGCAAGGACGCGGTCGAGCTGCTCGGCACGATGATGGGCGGCTACAACGTGCCGCCGCTCGTCGCCGCGCTGAAGGACGCCGAGCTCGCCGACGCCGCCGCGAAGGCGCTCTCCCACACCACCTACGTCTACGGCGCCTTCGACGACGTCCTCGCGCTCTCGAAGACGAACGCGGCCGCGAAGAAGGTCGTCGACGCGTGGGCGAAGGCGGAGTGGTTCACGAACCGCCCGGCCTTCCCGGAGACCTTGAAGCTCAAGGTCTTCAAGGTCGACGGCGAGATCAACACCGACGACTTCTCGCCCGCCGGCGACGCGTCGACCCGCCCGGACATCCCGCTCCACGCGCTCGCGATGGGCAAGACCCGGTTCAAGGGCGGCCTCGACACGATCGCGAAGTTCCGCGCCGAGGGCTTCCAGGTCGCCTTCGTCGGCGACGTGGTCGGCACCGGGTCCTCCCGCAAGTCGGCCTGCAACTCGGTCCTCTGGCACATCGGCGAGGACATCCCGTTCGTCCCGAACAAGCGCCGCAACGGCGTGATCATCGGCGGCGTCATCGCCCCGATCTTCTTCAACACGGCGCAGGACTCGGGCGCGCTCCCGATCCGGACGGACGTCACGAAGCTCAAGACGGGCGACGTGATCGTCGTCGACACGAAGAAGGGCGAGGTCCGCACCGAGAAGGGCGAGGTCCTCTCCACCTTCAAGATCGAGCCGGTCACCGTCGCGGACGAGTTCCGCGCCGGCGGCCGCATCCCGCTCATCATCGGCCGCGCCCTCACCGACAAGGCCCGCAAGGCCCTCGGGATGCCGGCGATCACGATCTTCGCGGAGGTGAAGAACCCCCAGCCGAAGCCGGGCCAGGGCTTCTCGCTCGCGCAGAAGATGGTCGGCAAGGCCTGCGGCATCCCGGGCGCGCTGCCCGGCGGCTACTACGAGCCGAAGATGACGACCGTCGGCTCCCAGGACACGACCGGCCCGATGACGGCGGACGAGCTGAAGGAGCTCGCCTGCCTCAAGTTCCTGGCGCCGATGACGATGCAGTCGTTCTGCCACACGGCCGCGTACCCGAAGCCGGCCGACGTGAAGATGCACAAGACGCTGCCGCAGTTCATCCAGGAGCGCGGCGGCGTGGCGCTCCGGCCGGGCGACGGCGTGATCCACTCGTGGCTGAACCGGCTCCTCCTCCCGGACACGGTCGGCACCGGCGGCGACTCGCACACCCGGTTCCCCATCGGCATCTCCTTCCCGGCGGGCTCCGGCCTCGTCGCCTTCGGCGCGGCGCTCGGCTTCATGCCGCTCGACATGCCGGAGTCGGTGCTGGTCCGGTTCAAGGGCAAGCTGAACCCCGGGATCACGCTCCGTGACGTCGTGAACGCGATCCCGTACTGGGCCATCAAGCAGGGCCTCCTCACCGTGCCGAAGAAGAACAAGAAGAACGTCTTCAACGGGCGCGTCCTCGAGATGGAGGGCCTGCCGGACCTCACCGTCGAGCAGGCGTTCGAGCTGACCGACGCGGCGGCGGAGCGCAGCGCGGCCGCGGCGGCGGTGGACCTCTCCGAGAAGAGCGTCGCGACCTACCTCCGGTCGAACGTGGCGCTCATGCGGAAGATGATCGCCGACGGCTACGGCCACAAGGCGGCGCTCGAGAACCGCATCGCCGCCGTCGAGGCGTGGCTCGCGAAGCCCGAGCTGCTCCGCGCCGACAAGAACGCGGAGTACGCCGCGGTCATCGAGATCGACCTCGCCCAGATCACCGAGCCGATCCTCGCCTGCCCGAACGATCCCGACGACGTGAAGCTCCTGTCCGAGGTCGCCGGCACGAAGATCGACGACGTGTTCCTCGGCTCCTGCATGACCAACATCGGCCACTTCCGCGCCGCCGGGGAGATCTGGAAGGGCGCGAAGTACACGGGCCAGGTCCGCACCTGGCTCTGCCCGCCGACGCGCATGGACCAGCAGCAGCTCAAGGACGAGGCGTACTACGCCACGTACAGCGCCGTCGGCGCCCGGATCGAGATCGCCGGCTGCTCGCTCTGCATGGGCAACCAGGCGCGCGTGCCGGACGCGGTGAACGTGTTCTCGACGTCGACCCGCAACTTCGACGACCGGATGGGCAACGGCGCGAAGGTGTTCCTCGGCTCCGCGGAGCTGGGCGCGGTCGCGGCGAACCTCGGGAAGCTCCCGACGCCGGCCGAGTACTTCGCGGCGTACAACGAGAAGATCGCCCCGAAGGCGGGCCAGGTGTACCGGTACCTGCAGTTCGACGAGCTGCCCGAGTACAAGGGGCTCCGCGTCGTCGCGTAGCGCCGCGGGTTCCGTGAGGTGACGAGGGCCGCGTCCGGGAAACGGGCGCGGCCCTCTCGTTTCAGATGTGCGCCCCCGCGTCCTGCTCCCAGATCCGCTGGTCGAGCGCCCGCTCGATCCACGCGAGGTGGCGCTGCTCGTCGCCGGAGTTCTTCCTCACCAGCTCGAGGACGTCCGGCGGGAATGGCTTCGCGAGCATCCGCGCGTACGTCGACGTCGTGAGCTGCTCGTTCGAGCGCATCGCCTCGAGCGCCTGCTGGGTCCCGAGCCGCGCTCGCAGCCCCGTCATCCCGCCGAGGATGGAGCCCTTCACGTCCGGCTTCGCCTGCGGCGGCTTGCGGCTCATCCCGAGCAGCACCTGCGACAGCTCGAGGATGTGCCGCTGGTGATCCACCTTGAACGCGGCGAGCGCGTTCCCGACGGGATCCTCGCCGATGCCGGCGATGGCGCGGTCGTAGGCGAGCACCGCGTCGATGTCGAGCTGAACGAGCTCCTCGAGCGCCTCCGCGATCTCCTGGTTCGTCATCCCTGGCCTCCTCCCGGAGAGAAGCTGCGGATGGCTGCGCCGCGGTGCAGCACGGCGACGCCGCGCCGGTCGCTAGGGGTGCGCGGCGGCCGCGGCGCCGGCGGCCGTCCCCAGGCGGGAGAGGGCGCGCTCGATCCAGTCGAGGTGGTGCCGCTCCTCGCCGTGGGCGCGATCGAGCAGCTCACGGATCGTCTGCGGGAACGACTTCGAGCGCGCCTTCGCGTACAGGGACGTGGTGAGCTGCTCGTTCCCGCGCAGGGCGTCGAGCAGCTCCGCGAGGGACCGGATCGCCCGGGGCGTGAGCGCGCCGATCACGACGCCCTTCACGTCGGGCTCCACCTCCGGCGGAGTCTTCGCGAGGCGCATGAACACGTCGTAGAGCGCCATCGCGTGCCGCTGGTGCTCCAGCCGGAACAGCGCGAGCTCGTCGTGGACCGGCCCCGCCGGGAGCAGCTCGAGGGCCGCGTCGTACGCCGCGACGGCGTCCGCCTCGAGCTGTACGAGCCTTGAGAGCTCCTCGATGATCTCCGAGACCTTCATCGCTGGCACGTCCTCCGCAGGGAAATGATGCGGATGCGCGCGCGCCGCGGGGGGTCCCTGGCCGGGGGAGGGCGCTGAAGGGCGCCTCCCCGGCCGGACGGTCTCGAGGAAGGTTCCCCTTCTCCCCGGCGTCGCCGCCGTGCACCATTGCAGACATGCCGAAGGTGCGCGCGATCGAGATCGTCGAGGACTACACGGCCCGGGCTCGCCTCGACGAGGGGTTCCTGCGGCTGAAGCGCTTCCGGGCGGTGAACCGGCGCGAGGACGGGAGCACCTCGCCCGAGTACCGGATCGACGTGATCGACCGCCCGACGCTCGATGCCGTCGCCGTCTGCCTGTGGGCCCGCACGGCCGCCGGCGTGGAGGTGCTCACGAGGCGCGGGCTCAGGCCCGCCGCGTACTTCCGCCGCGGGAAGCGCGCCGCCCTGCCCGAGCCGGAGTACCTGCTCGTCGAGGAGATCGTCGCGGGCGTGCTCGAGCCGGGGGAGGTCGGCGTCGAGGCGCTCCGGCGGCGCGCTGCCGACGAGGTCCTGGAGGAGGCCGGCCTCGAGGTACCCCTCGACGCGTTCCGCCCGCTCGGCGGGCCGTTCTTCCCGCTGCCAGGGATCGCCTCGGAGAAGATCCACGTGCTCGAGGCGGAGGTCGCCCGCCCCGCCGTGGCAGGCCGCTACGACGCGCCGCACGAGGGCGACGGCTCCCCGCTCGAGGAGGGCGCGGTGCTCGAGTGGCGAACGCTGCCCGGGGCGCTCAGCGCCTGCGATGCGGGCGAGATCGAGGACGCGAAGACCGAGCTCGCGTTCCGCCGCCTGGCGGCGCGCCTGCGGATGGGCTGAGCCCCGCGGCGGCGCCGGCGTGCCGAAGGCGCCGGACGCCGAGGGCCCGACCGCCGGAGCGGCCGGGCCCCCGTCCCTCTCGTTCCCCCGGGGCGCCCCGCGATCAGGGCGTCGTCGCCGGCTGCACGATCGGGTGGACCTTCTCCACCGCGAACTGCGCCCCCGCGCCGTGGCAGAGCTGGCAGTTCTGATCGCTGAGCTGCCCGTTGTTCTGCTGCGGCCCGCCGCTGTGGTTGCACTCGCCGGTCGGCGTCGTGTTGCAGGCGTTCAGGCCGGCGGTGTTGTCGAAGTGCACGCGGTCGTGGCAGCTCGTGCAGACCGCGATCGTCTTCGGGATCCGCACGTTGTCGGTCGGGTCGGCCAGGTTCGCGCCGGTGTCGACGGTGGTGTCGTGCGCGGCCGCGTTGATGGGCAGCTGGTACGTCGTGCCGTCGTGGCAGATCGCGCAGTTCCCGGCGTCGTTCGGGAAGCCGATCGGGAACGTGTTCGTGGACCCGCCGAAGCCGATCACGACGAAGTCGTGCTCGCGCACGCGGTCGGCGTGGACCGAGTGGATGAGGTACTTGAGGTCGATCGGCGCCTCGGGCTTCAGCGGCGGCGGGGTCGCGGCGGTCTGGGCGTCCGCGCGCTGCCCCTCGTCCGTCGCGTCGGGGTTGTGGCAGACGGCGCAGACCTGCGTGTTCCCGGTCCGGTTCGAGCCGTGCGCGCTGAGGAGGCCGTGGCAGGCGTTGCACTTCGCCGTCGCGACCACGACGCGCCGCGCCGGCCCGTTCGCGCCGCCGCTCGCGTCGAGGTACTTGATGTCGTTCGTCACCGGGATCCGGATGTAGGTGGTGTCGTTCACCTTCACGCCCGGATGACCCTCGAGGACGACCGTGAACGAGCTGCTCGCCGGGACCGCGACGGGCGAGGTGACCTGCCACACGCCGTCCTGGCCCGACACCGGGGTCGCGGTGGTGAGCGCGTTGATCTGCACCGCCTGGCCGGGCGCGTCGTGGCCGCCGGGGCTCTTGTTGCCGCTCCCGGCGTTGTTGTAGTCCTCGTTCGCCCACCCGACGTCGACGAAGAGCCGGCTCGCGCCTCCGATCGGCGGGGCGCTGCTCGTGTAGCTCCAGGGCGCGTCCACCGTGCCGCCTCCGGAGCCGTTGAGGACGTACGCGCGGCCGCCGTTCGTCGGGTCCGTCACGCGGAACTGGACCACCGGCAGGCGGTCGGCGCCCATGGTCACGTTCGTGATCTCGTACTTGAACTTGGCGCCCTCGACCGTGAACTGGTTCACGTGGTTCTGCTGGACGCTCGCCGGGTTGTGGCAGTTCGCGCACGCCGTGTTCGGCGAGATGTCGACCGGGTGACGGCAGTCGGCGGTGACGCCCGCCGCGCAGGTCGGCATGCCGGCGTTGTTCGCGAACTTCACGTTGTCGTGGCACGACGTGCAGGCGTTCTGGGACGCCGCCGTCCAGCGATCCGCGTTGGCGCCCTGGTGGCAGGCGGTGCAGTCGTGGATGTCGCGCGGGAACCCGACGTCGCTGAAGTCCTGGATCGCGGAGGCGGGGAGGGTGGCGGGGTTGTTCGGCGCGAACCCGACGATGAAGAACGGCTTCCCGTTCTGCACGGAGGGGAGGCTCGATCCCCGGTGGATCTTGTGGATCATCCACTTGAAGTCGACGGTGTTGCCGGACTCGGGATCCGTGGTCTGCGGCGAGTGGCAGGTGATGCAGAGCTGGGTCCCGGTGCGCCGGTCGTGCGCCTCGAGGGAGCCGTGGCACACGTTGCAGGCGGAGTCGATGACGACCTGGTACGTCTGCGGCGTGCCGCCGCTCGGGACGAAGTTGAACGACGCATGGGCCGGATGGCCCGGATCGCCCGCCGCGGCGAGCGTCCGCGTCGCCCACGACGCCACGGTCCACGTCTTGGACCGGTCGAGGTCGGTCCGGACCGGCGCGTCCATCTGGAACTTGTAGACGCCGTTCCCCTGGCTCGTGAGCCGCTGGTCCAGCGTCGCGTCCGTCGGGACGTTGGAGGACACCGCCTGCGTCGCGCTCGGGAGCGCCGCCTGCACGACGCCGGCGTCGGTCGTGTAGGGCTTCCCGGTGACGGTCCGCTCGTACGCGGAGACGTAGTCGCCCGAGTCCTGGAGCTGTGCCAGCGTGAACCGCGGAGCCGTGACCTGGTTCGTGCCGGCGGCGCTCGCGGCGCCGTTCTTGATCTCCTGGATCAGATCGATCGCCGCGCCGCTCTTGTCCGTCACCTTGAAGGTGACGGTCGGAGCGCCGGTCGCCGGGAGGTCGAGCGCCTGGATCTCCATGTTGAAGTCGGTCGGCGCCGGGGTCCCGCCCCCGCCGCCGCCGCCCCCACCGCCCCCGCCGCCGCCGCCACCACTGCCGCCGCTGCTGCTGCTGCTTCCGCACCCGCCTGCCGCGATCGTCAGGACGAACGTCACCACCGTCGCAAGGAACGCGAGCCCGCGCCACCAACGCCGCATGCGTCCTCCCTTCCAGGTTCAGGCCGCGGCCGCGCACGGCTGCGCGACGGGCGCGACGCACCTCGTGCCACGGTGGGACGCCCCGCTGGCGGGCGCACCCCTCACGGCGGGGGCGCACACAGGAGGGCAGGCGGGAATGTGGCGAGGAAGCTTGACGCCTGTCACTCCCCGTGCATCCGTTCGTCGTGACGCGGTCGACGCTCCGTTCGCCCGCCCGGTCGGCACCTCCCCCGGGAGGCAGCCTTTCCCGCGCGCGGATCCCCCGTGTTCCGTACACTCTCGACGGAGAGGAGAGCCGAGATGCCCGAGCGCAGCCGCCCGTCCCGCGCCGCCCGCACCCGCGTCGAGAAGGACACCATGGGGGAGATGACCGTCCCCGCGAGCGCCCTGTACGGCGCCCAGACCGCGCGGGCGGTGGAGAACTTCCCGATCTCCGGGCTCCGCGCCCACCCCGCGTTCGTCGACGCGACCGTGCGCGTGAAGCTCGCCGCCGCGCGGGTGAACGCGCGCCTCGGCCTCCTCCCGCGCAAGAAGGCCCGCGCCATCGAGCAGGCCGCGCGCGAGGTCCTCGCGGGCCGGCACCGCGACCAGTTCGTCGTCGACGTGTACCAGGCCGGCGCCGGCACCTCGCACAACATGAACGTGAACGAGGTCCTCGCGAACCGCGCCTGCGAGCTCCTCGGCGGGCGCCGCGGCGACCGGGCGCTCGTCGACCCGAACGACGACGTGAACATGGCGCAGTCCACCAACGACGTGGTCCCGACGGCGATCCGGCTCGCGGCGCTCGATCTCGCGCCCGCGGTCATCGAGGCGCTCGCCGGGCTCTCGGCGACGTTCGAGCGGAAGGCGCGCGCGTGGGAGGGCGTCGTGAAGTCCGGCCGCACGCACCTCATGGACGCGACGCCGATCCGGCTCGGGCAGGAGGTCTCCGGGTGGGCGGCGGCGCTCTCGGCGGCGGCCGGCCGCGTCCGCGACGCGCTGCCGGAGCTGTCGGTCCTGGGCATCGGCGGGACCGCGGTGGGGACCGGCCTCAACGCGCACCCGCGGTACGCGCGCGAGGTCGTCGCCGAGCTCGAGCGCCTCACGGGCGTGCCGCTCACGCCCGCGCCGAACCCGTTCTACGCGATGCAGTCGCTCGCCCCGTTCACGAACCTGTCCGGCGCCCTCCGCACCGCGGCGCTCGAGCTCCTCCGCATCGGCGGCGACGTCCGGCTCCTCGGCAGCGGCCCGAACACCGGCCTCGGGGAGCTGCGCCTCCCGCCGGTGCAGCCGGGCTCGTCGATCATGCCGGGCAAGGTGAACCCCTCGATGGCGGAGATGCTCGCGATGGTGTCGTACCAGGTCATCGCGCTGGACGCCGGCGTCGCGTGGGCCGCGAGCGGCGGGCAGCTCGAGCTGAACGTCATGATGCCGCTCGTCGCCTTCGACCTCTGCCACGCGCTCGAGATCGCGGCCGGCGCCGTGCGGGCCTTCGACGCGCGCTGCGCCCGAGGGCTCGAGCCCGACGTGGCGCGGGCGCGGTTCTACGCGGAGCGGACCGTGAGCCTCGCGACGGCGCTCGCGCCGCGGCTCGGGTATGCGAGGGCAGCGGAGATCGTGAAGGCGTCCGTCGCGACCGGCCGATCGATCGTGGACCTCGCGGTGGAGCAGGGCGGCCTCTCCCCCGCGGAGGCGCGGCGCATCCTCGACGCCGGCAAGCTGACGCGGCCCGGGCGCGCCTGATCCCCCTCTGGTATCATCGACCGCGTGGCCGAGCGGCTCGGGGAGATCCTGGTGCGGGACGGCGCGTGCACCGCGGACGCGGTGCGCGCGGCGCTGAAGAACCAGGTGATCTTCGGCGGGCGGCTCGGCACGAACCTCCTCGAGCTCGGGCAGGTCTCCGAGGCGGCGCTCGCCGACGCGCTCGGGCGGCAGCACCGCGTGCCCTCGCTGTCGGGCGAGCTCGTCCTCGACCCGAAGGCGGTGCCGCTCCTCCGCGCCGACCTCGCCGACCGGCTCGACGCCGTGCCCTTCCTGCTCGTGGATCGCCGCCTCGCGGTCATCGCGGTCGACCCGTCCGACCTGTCGATGCTCGACGAGGTCGCCTTCGCGACGGGCAAGCAGATCCACCCGATCGTCGCGCCGGAAGCGCGGATCTGGGCGCTCCTGAAGCGGACGTACGGCGTCGCGCGCGAGCTCCGCGGGATCGACGTGGACTTCGACACGATCCGGCGCGCCGCGCCCTCTGCCGTCGCCGCCCCGCCGCCGCAGGCCGCGCCGGCCGGCGACCTCATGGGCGAGGCGGACTTCGACGCGCTCTACGGGAAGACGGGCTCCTTCGCCCTCGACGCGCCGGCCGCGCCGTCCGCGCCCGCGGCGGTCGCCGCCGCACCGCCGGGCGAGGACGACGTCATCGAGCTCGGCGACGAGTTCCTCGAGCCGCTCCCGCCGACGCCGGACCTCATCGAGACGCTGGCGCGCGGCGCAGGCCACGCCCCGCCGGCCCGGCTCTCGCCCGCCGCGCCGCGGCGCGACGAGCCCGAGCCGTCGCCGCTCCGGTTCGACGAGGCGCTGCGCTTCCTCGAGGGCGTCGAGGAGCGCAACGCCATCGCGCGGACGGTCCTGCGCTACGCCCGCTCGAAGTTCCGCCGCGCGGTGCTGCTCACGGTCCACCACGGCGCGGCGCAGGGCTGGTCCGGCCTCGGCGAGAACCTGGGCGCCGACGTCGTGCGGCGGATCCGGATCCCGCTCGGCGCGCCCGGGATCGTCGACACGGTCGTCCGGGCCCGGGCGCACTTCCTCGGACCCATCCCGAAGACCGAGGCGAACGTCCGCCTCCTGAAGCAGCTCGGCGGCGGCGTCCCGGCGAACGCCCTCGTCGTCCCGATCCTCGCGATGGGGCGGGTCGTGAACGTCTTCTACGGCGACGCCGGCCGCGGCGCGACGCTCGACGCGAGCGGGGTGGGGGAGCTGCTCATCCTCGCGACCCGCATCGCGCAGAGCTACGAGGCGATGCTCGCGCGCATCCGGTGAGCCGGTGGTAGGCTCCGCCCGATGGCCGCGACCCTCCACTACTTCATGCTGCCCGAGGACGAGCGGGCGGTCTTCCGCCACCTCGCCCGCCGCGAGCTGACCCTCTACCCCGAGCTGGTGCCGCCCGGCTGGACCCCGCTCCCCGTCCACGAGGACACGATCCCGAAGCTCGAGGGCTCGAGCTGGTACATCGCCGCCGAGCGGTTCGGCCCCGTGATCGTCCACCCGGTGAAGAAGGGGCCGGACAAGGGCCTGCTCGTCATCGAGGAGATCCCCTCGCCGGTGTTCCACTACGAACGGTCCATCCGGAACGAGGAGGGCGAGCTCGTCGCGGGCCGGCTCTGGGCCGAGCTCGAGGTCACGGACGACCCCATGGACCGGAAGGGGAAGCCGCTCGCGCTGAAGAGCATCTTCGAGGAGGTTCACCACCTCTTCCGGAAGAACTGGCGGCGCAGCGATCCCAAGGGGTTCTGGGTGGGGCCGGCCGCGGGCGCCGCCTGGAAACGCGGCGATCTGGTGCTCCGCGAGGCGGGCCACAAGGGGCGCGAGATCGGGGTGTGGCGCTGAGCCGTCTTGCCGGTTGACGGCGAGGCGAGGGCCCGGTACACGGTGCTTGACTGTGCCCCGAATTGCTCGCTATAAGGCCGCCCTCGTCGCGGTCCTCGCGCTGGTCCCGGGGCTCGCCCTCGCCGAGGTGAAGGTGGCGGGCGCGCTGCTCCCCGACGGCGCGGAGAAGGTCTCCGAGAACCGGTACCGGGTTCCGAAGACGTATGACGAGACGCTGAAGTTCTTCCGCCAGACGTACGGCGCACGGTACACGAGGCGGCCGATCGCCGATCAGCCCGGCGTGAAGGCGATGCACATCGAGAACCCGGACGCGAAGCCGGGGCAGTGGGAAGGGCTGAACGTTTACGAGCTGAAGGGCGAGACTCGCGTCTTCGTGCTCTTGAAGGGGAGATGATCTACTGGGGGATCGTCTAACGGCAGGACGCCAGACTCTGGATCTGGCTATCTAGGTTCGAATCCTAGTCCCCCAGCCACTTTATGCAGCTCCCGGCGTTGACTGCCGCAGCGTCCGGGGATACACAAGCGAAGGAACTGGCCCGTTAGTCTAGCGGTCAGGACGTCGGCCTCTCACGCCGAAAACATGGGTTCAAATCCCGTACGGGTCACCATCTGTGCCCCCGCAACTTCGTCCGGTTGCGGGGGTTTTTCTTTGATCGGGCCCGTGGTGCGCGATGCGGTTCACCGCGCCCCGCCGCCCCGCCGGCGCGGCAGACGTTCCGGAACGTGCGCGGGTCTCGTACGGTCGATGGCGCGGGATGCCGCCACGGTCGAGGTCGGCGTGGAGGGCCTCGCACTTCGTCTGCGCGGTACGGCGTGAGCCCGTGGTTCGGGACGATGAGGTCGTCGGGCCGGGGCTTACGGCACGAGCTCGCTGCCGGCAAGCTCGCGGCCGTCGTCGCGAGGAGCGCGAGTCGCGACGTGCTCGATGCCCGCGAGCTACTTCGCCCCTGCTCGGATCGCGCCAGGCTACGCCTCGGTTCGTCGTCGGAGCCTCCCCGCAGGCGCTTCATCCGGTAGACGAGCCCTCCAGCCTCGGCCGCGTGGTGGCGCACTCTGGCGTGCGCATTCACGCTCTTCTGCGCGGCATGCGCCTTCGCGGAGGGGACTCGAGCCGCGCGGTCGTGATCGCGATCGCGAAGTGCCGCTTACGACCCATGCGGCCGCGAAAACCTCGTGGCGTACCACGGGCCCTCGAGACACAGCCGAGCGCGACGCACAACGACGAAGGGCCAGGACGGAAAGGAGCCAAGCGATGAGCACCTTCACGACGCGTGACGGTACGGAGATCTTCTACAAGGACTGGGGCGCTGGGCAACCGGTGGTCTTCTCCCACGGGTGGCCTCTCACCGCGGACGCCTGGGACGCGCAGATGATGTTCCTGTGCGAGCGCGGCCATCGCGTCGTCGGCCACGATCGCCGCGGTCACGGCCGCTCGAGCCAGCCGTCGAACGGCAACGACATGAACACGTACGCGGACGATCTCGCGGAGCTGATCGAGGCGCTCGACCTGCGCGACATCGTCCTGGTGGGGCACTCGACGGGAGGCGGCGAGGTCACCCGCTACGTCGGCCGCCACGGCACGGAGCGCCTCGCGCAGGTCGTGCTGGTCGACGCCGTCGTGCCGCGGATCCTCAAGACGGACGCGAACCCGAAGGGCATCCCGCTCGCGGTCTTCGATCAGCTCCGCGCCGCCGTCCTCGGCAATCGCTCGCAACTCTGGAAGGACTTCGCCATGCAGTTCTACGGCTACAACCGGAAGGGGGCGAAGATCTCACAGGGAGTCCTCGACGCGTTCTGGTTGCAGTCGATGCAGGGTGGGATCAAGGGCGAGTACGACTGCATCAAGCAGTTCTCGGAGACGGACTTCACGGAGGACCTGAAGAAGTTCGACGTGCCGACGCTCATCGTCCACGGCGACGACGACCAGATCGTTCCGATCGAGACGTCCGCCCTCATGTCCTCGAAGCTCGTGAAGGGCGCCACGCTGAAGATCTACAAGGGCGGCCCGCACGGCCTCGCCACCACGCGGGCCGATGAGCTCAACGCCGATCTCCTCGGGTTCATCCAGTCCGGTGCGCAGCGCGTCTCCGCACCGTCCGAGGGCGCGCCGCTCCACTAGGAGAGCTCGGCCGTCGCGGCTCGCGCCCGCGACGAACGCGCCGGCTCCTGACCTCACGATCGCGCCCGGATCCGCGAGCATTGCGGGTGGACCGGGCGCGCCGTCGCTAGCTCCAGCGTCGCTGCACCGGGACCGTGATCCTGGGGGACACGGCTCCGCTCGCCGGGCGGAGTCGTGCTCCGCTTCTCGGCTCGATCCGTGCCAGCCTGGTACCTGGCTGGTTCAGGGACGGGGGCCGGTTCCCGCGGACGCTCATCGCGAAGAGGACGAGGACGAGCGCGAGGAGCTCGACGGTTCCGATTACGGCGACGATCCAGCTGAGCGTCATCTCGAGCTCCTTCCGGCGCGCGCGCTTCCGCCGCGACGGAGGAGGGACGCTGCATCGGGCGAGCCGGAGCTGCGCGGCCGTCGCATGACGCGCGCTCGCCGGTCCCCGCACCGACTGAGCGCGGTGAACGCGGCTCGCGATCGTTGGGGGGCGGCGACCGGACCGGTCCGGAGGTGCCGTCGAGTTCGCGCAGATCGCTCAGCTCCTGACCACCTTCCCGCCGCCGGAGCGGAGCGCTGTCCCGGTCAGCCGGCGGCGCGAGTCCGACGGATCGCGGCCGGCCCGTCGCCCGCGCGCCTGCGAAACGGAAGCGGAAAGGTCCCCAGGATCCGCGGCCTCACCGGGTGGCGGCCGGGGTTGTCCGGATGCGCGGCTCTCGATCGTCGACCGGATGGGAGACGGCATGAACCGTGTGGAGACGGAGGCGGTCGGCGATGGCGCCGTGGTCACGGCCAAGGGCCCGCCCCGGCGCGCCGTGCAGCTCGGCCTCGAGGTGGCGCACGACCTGAAGAACTCGATCACTGCGGTGAAGGCGCTCGTCCAGCTCGGCTTGCGCAACCCCGCCGAGTCGGCGTCTCACGCGCGCCTCGCGATCATCGAGAGCGAGATCACGCGCATGCAGGAGCGGCTGCTTCGCTGCCTGTCGATCGCGCGGGCGCTCGACGAGCTGACGCCCACCGTCGTCGACCTCGGGCCGCTCGTGTCCGACGCGCTGCTCGTGCTGTCCGCGCGTGCGGAGTCCGCTCGCGTCCGGCTGCGGACGAGCGGCGACGCCACCGTGGAGGCCGATCCTCGGCGCCTCACGGAGGCCGTCCTCAACCTCGTCGCGAACGCCATCGAGGCCACACCGGCCGGTGGAGAGGTGAGCGTCCAGGTGCGCTCGTCCGCCGGCGGGGCCGAGATCGTCGTCCGCGACACGGGGCGAGGCATGCACCCGGAGACGCTGCGGCGGCTGGGGACCCCGTTCTTCACGACGCGCGTGGATGGCACCGGGCTCGGCGTGGTCCTGGCACGTTCGGTCCTCGCGCGGCACGGCGGCTCACTGCGCTACGAGAGCGAGCCGGGCAGGGGCACCACGGTGAGGGCGACGCTCCCGGCCCGGATGGCGCCGTGACGCGCAAGCGTGGTCCAGCGGACGACGCGGCTACGAAGCGCGAGACCGGCAGCGGCGCTCCTGGAGCCGGGGTATCCCTTCACCGGGCCTCGGGTTGCCGGGCTCCGTCCCGCCCCGCGTCGTGACCGGTGACGCCGGTTCGCTCTCCCGTGGCCGCCAGGAACGCGTGAATGGTCGCGATGACCTGCGCGCCCTCGCCGACCGCCGCGGCGACCCGCTTGGTCGACCCCGCCCGCACGTCGCCGATCGCGAACACGCCGTCCCGGCTCGTCTCCAGGGCCCGATGCCCGGCGGCGACGTCCGCGCCCGTTCGCACGAACCCCTTCGCGTCGAGCGCCACGCCGGACCCGGACAGCCACGACGTGTTCGGGTCCGCGCCGATGAAGAGGAACAGATGCCGCATCGGCCGGCGCGTCTCCTCGCCCGACGGCGCGTGCCGCCAGCGGATCGCCTCCAGGACACCGCCCCCGCCCTCGAGGGCGACCACCTCCGTCTGGAGCAGCACCTCGACGTTGGGCAGGCCGGCGATGCGGTCGACCAGGTAGCGGGACATGCTCGCCTCGAGGCTCTTGCCGCGCGCGAGCAGCCAGACCTTGGTGACCGCGCTCGCGAGGTACACCACCGCCTGGCCCGCGGAGTTGCCGGCTCCGACCAGCGCCACTTCCTTCCCGACGCACAGCTTCGACTCCAGGGGCGATGCCCAGTAGTGCACGCCCGCCCCCTCGAACGCCGCGAGGTTCGCGACGCTCAGGCGGCGATACCGCGCGCCGCTCGCGATCACGACCGCGCGGGCCCTCACGCGCTCCTCGTTCGCGAGCGACAGCTGGAAGCGCCCGCCGTCGCCATCGTGGTCGCGCTCGAGGCGCACCGCCTCGACCGGGATCGCCATCTCGGCGCCGAACTTCTGGGCCTGGTTGAAGGCACGCGCCGTCAACGCCAACCCGCTGATGCCGGTCGGGAACCCCAGGTAGTTCTCGATCCGCGCCGACGCCCCCGCCTGGCCGCCGAACGCGCGGCAATCGAGCACGATGACGGACAGGCCTTCCGACGCGCCGTAAACGGCAGCCGCGAGGCCGGCCGGCCCGGCGCCCACGATCGCGACGTCGTAAACCCTGTTCGGATCGATCGCACGGACGAGGCCGAGGCAGCCGGCCAGCTCGGCCTCGCCCGGATTCCGCAGCGTGCGGCCGTTCGGGCAGAGCACGATCGGCAGCTCCGAGGGGTCGACGTGGAAGTGCTCGAGGAGCGTCCGTGCGCTCGCGTCGGTGTCGGGATCGAGCTCGTGGTGCGGATGCCCGTTCCGCGCGAGGAATCCGGCCAGCCGCAGCACGTCGCCGTCGCCCGCACGCCCGACGATCACCGGTCCGCCGACGCCGCTCTCGAGCAGACCGACGCGGCGCAGGATGAGCGCGCGCATGATGCGCTCCCCGACCTCGGCCTCCGCCACCAGCAGGTCGCTCAGCCTCCGGGTCGGGATGACGTACGTCTCGACCTCGGTCGTCGCGCGCGCGTCGATGAGCGAGGGCTGGCCCGAGAGCTGGGCGAGCTCTCCCAGGAACGAGCCAGGGCCGTAGTTGATGATCGGCTGCTCGTCCCCGAGCACGCTGTGCTGGCTGAGGGCGACCTCGCCGCGCACGAAGACGAACAGGCCGGGGCTGACCTCGCCGGTCGCCACGAGGCGTTCGCCTGCGCGGTAGGTCCGCCTCTCGCCGAAGCGCCGGAGCCGGTCGATCTCGACGGCGTCGAGCGTCGGAAACATCTGGTGGTAGCGGCTCTCGAACGTGGAACCTGCCGGCGAAGCCATGAGCGGCGCCTTTCCGTCGGAGACGATCCCGACCGCGGCGTGGTGCGTTGCCCACATCTAGGAGCCGTGATGGCCGCGCGCCCCGGATCCGGGCCTCGAGCTGCCTGTCGGCCGACCACCGCGACGATGCCACGCTCGGGTGCCCGCTCATCCCCGGCGGGATCGTCACCACCACGGCCGGAGGGTCCTGCCGAACCGGGTCCGGTAGCGCACGTCGAGCCGCTCGAGCTCCTTGGCGTCGCCGAGCTTCTCGTAGACGGCACCGAGGCGCGCCCAGGTTCCCTCGTCGTCCTGGTCGCGCTCGAGCGCGGTGCGGAGGTGATCGCGCGCGTCGGGCCAGCGCCCCTCGTGTCCGGCGACGACGCCGAGCACGAACGGAGGCTCCGGCGCGCGGGGCGCGGCCCGGTCCGCCGCGGCGCAGGCGGCGCGCATGGCGGCGGGATCGCCGCCCCGGGCCTCCGCGAGGCACCGCACCAGCGGGCCGCCCGGCGCGCGCGGGAACGCGGCCTCGAGCGCCGCCGCGGCCGAGCGCGCCGCCGCGACGCGTCCGGCGTCCACGTCCGAGCGCCCGCGCAGGACGGCGTCGACGTACTCCGGCTCACGCTCCAGGTCGACGGACGGATCCGCCGCTGGAAGGGCCGCCTGGATCCGCGTCCTGGCGCAGACGGAGACGGCGCTGCGCGAGCCGGTGGCCGAGGGAGCGCGCGCGGCGGCGCGCTCGGCCGCCGTGCAGCTCCCGACGACGGACAGCGCCAGCGCGAGCTCGCCCCAGGCGGCTGCCGGCGGCGGCGGGGTGGCCTTCGCGAACGCGGCCTCGGCCCGACGGAGCGCCGCGACGGCGCCGGGGCGGTCGCCGCGCTCGACCAGCACGCGCGAGAAGAGGACCGACGCCTCGGTGGCCGGGAGCTTCCGGCCGGTGCCGCACGCGGCCCTCGTGGCGGGCGCGGAGGGCTCCGCCTTCCGCCGCAGGTGGCACGCGTACTCCTGCAGGTACCCGCGCTCCGGGTGCCGCGCCGCGACGGGCTCCACCGCCCGCCACGCGCGGGCGGCGTCGCCGAGCCGGTCGTTCGTCTCCGCGAGGGAGAGCGCCGCGCCCTCGTCCCCGGGCGCGCTCGTCGCGGCAGGGGCGATCGCGAGCGGGGAGGACGCGGCGGGCGGCGCCGGGATCGGGAGGTCCGCGGCGGCGCGGGCGGCGGACGGCGGCGGCGCGGGCGGGCCCTGCGCCTCGAGGGCGTCGGCCAGCGCCAGCGCCTCCGCGACGGTCGCCTCGTCCCACGCCGCGGCTCGCCCGCGCTCGACCTCCGCGCGGTACGCCCGGCCCCACGCGTGCCCGTCGGAAGCCGCCGCGGCGCGCTGGTCGAGCCCGAGCCGGACGATCCGGGCCGCGACCGCCGAGAAGGCGGCGGCGGACGGGTGGTACCGCGGGGACAGGATGCTCTCGTCGTCCCTCTCGTGGAACGCTCCGAGCGTGTGCGCCCACTCGTGGAGGAACACCGCGGTCTCGCGGTGGAGCTGCCGCTCGCGGAGGAGCGCGTCGCGCTCGCGATCGGAGAGCGCGTCGAGCGTTTCGCGGAGCGCGGCCGCCTCGTCGGTGGAGATCACGCCGCGGAGCACCAGGTGGCGCCCGAAGATCCTGGCCATCCCGAGCTGCTCGTGCGACCCGGAGAACAGCTCGGACGAGGACACGAAGCCGACGACCCACTCGACGTCCGCCGCGGGATCCTTCGCCACGAGGTCGCCGAGCGCGGCCGCGAGCCCCGTCTCCCGGCCCGAGCGGGCCCACGGGAGCGTCTCCTTCGCGACGAGCCGGACCCCGAACTGCGCCTCGAGGATCTGGTTCGCGCGGGCGAGCTGCGCCTCGATGCGCTCGCGCCAGCGGAGCGTCTCCGCCCGGTAGTCGTCGGCGACGTAGATCCGCACCGGCAGCGCGCGGACCGCCGCCGCGGCGGGCGCCGTGGCGAGGCGGGCGGGGGCCAGCGTGCGCGCGTAGTCGCGCTGGATGTCCGCCTTCGTGCGCCAGCACGCGGTGACGAGGAGGAGGAGGAGGCAGAGGGTGCGTGGGCCGGTGCGGAGGTCGCGTCGGTTCGAGCTCACCGCCGGAGGCTAACCCATGTGACGGTGGGTTCAAGGCCTGCTGATTCCGGTGGGGCGGGCTCGACCCGGCGGTGAGCCCTGCGGCTCCGGCCGGGCGGCGCACGATCCCTGCGAAGCGACGCGCGAGGACCGTCTACCGCGCGAGTGCCGGCTTCAGCGTGAGCAGGTGGACGATGGCCAGCCCCGCGCCGGCGAGGACGCCGATGCCGTGCAGGAAGACGACGAGCATCCAGAAGCGCATCGGCTGCTGCGCCACCATGTAGGCCTGGCCCTGCACGCGCTCGAGGTACGTCTGCAGGACGCCTGCGATCGCAAACGCGAGGCTCATCCCGAGGAGCGAGATGCTCATCACCCAGAAGCCCCAGTGTCCCAGGGTGGAGCGGTACTCGTCCGTCGGGAAGCGCCTGAGGCGCGGCATGGCGAAATAGAAGAAGCTCAGGTTCAGGAGCACGTACGCACCGTAGAACGAGAGGTGGCCGTGCGAGACGGTCACCTGGCTGCCGTGCGTGTAGTAGTTGATCTGCGGGAGCGTGTGCGCGAAGCCGAAGGCGCCGGCGCCGACGAAGTGCAGCACCGCCATGCCGAAGAGGAACACCCAGGTGAGTCGTGGCCTGAGTGGCCGCCGGCTCTCGCGCATGTGATTCCAGGTGTCGAGCAGCATGAGGGCGATCGGCAGCGGCTCGAGCGCAGAGAAGACGCCCCCGGCCCACAGCCAGTACTTCGGCGCGCCGAGCCAGTAGTAGTGGTGGCCGGTCCCGACGATCCCGGTGAACAGGAACAGGCCGAGCTCGACGTAGAGCCACTTCTCGACCACCCGCCGGTCGACGCCGGTGAGGTGGATGATCATGAACGCGACGAGCGCCGCGGCCACGAGCTCCCACGCGCCCTCGACCCACAGGTGGATGACCCACCACCAGTAGTACCAGTCGACGGCGAGGTTCCGGTAGAAGGGGATGCCGAACAGATACATCAGCGCGAGGAAGACCAGGCCCCCGAGGAGGCTCCCCTGCGTCGCGGTGAACCGCCGCGCTCGCAGGATGGTCATCCCGACGTTGCCGAGGAACATCAGCGCGCCGGCGACGATCAGGAAGTCGAGGGGCCGCGGGATCTCGAGCAGCGGGCGCCCCTGGGTCCAGCCGAACAGGAACCCCACCAGCGAGACGACGCCCGTGGCCACCAGGAGGACGAGCTGCACGATCGCAAGCCTCGGCCACGCGAGCTCGGACTGCGTCTCCTCGGGGATCGCGTAGAACGTCGCCCCCATGAACCCGAGCAGGAGCCAGAGCACGAGCAGGTTCGTGTGCATCGCGCGCGCGGTCGAGAACGGGAACACGTCGACGATCGCCTGCGGCACCGTGAACCAGTAGTTGAAGGCGATCCACAGCCCGAGCACGAGCTGGAGCGCAAACAGGAGGAGCGCCACGACGAAGTACGGGTAGGCCACCCGCTGGCTCTGGTACGTCACGGCTCCCTCCCGCGGTTCGGGGCGAGGCTCACGATGAACTCGGCGATGGCCTGGCGCTGCGCCGCCGGGAGCGCGTCATACGCGGGCATCGACGTCCCGGGGGCGAGGCGCTGCGGGTCGGCGACGTACGCGGCGATCCAGGCGACGTCCCGACGTGTACCGATCCACTCGAGCCGCGGGGCGACGCGCGCGACGTTGTCGCCGAGTGCGTGGCACGCGAGGCAGTTCTCCTGCTGGACGAGCGCCGCGCCTGGCGAGAGAGCGGCGCCTGCGATCAGGCGGCGGGTGGACGCCTTCCAGCGGTTCTCGGAGTCCTGCGGCGGCCACTCGTTGTTCTCGATGGCCGAGACCCAGCGCAGGAACGCGACGAGGGCGGTCACCTCCGCGGCAGGGACGTGCTGCTGCGGCATCTTCCGCCACGACGACGCGAGCACCAGCTCCGGACGCTCGAGGCGCGCCCGGATCGTCTCCTCGCCCACGCGCGTGTAGGCACGCGTGAGGTCCGGGGCGTAGTAGCCGCCAAAGCCCAGGATGGTGTGGCAGTCGTTGCAGTTGTGCCGCTCGAACGCGCGCTTCCCGGTGACGACCGCCTCGTCCAGGCGATCGGCGTGCGTGAGCGCATCGAAGTGGCGGTGGGTGTCGAGGGTCAGCGCGAGGAACAGCGCGAGCGACGCGACCGTCCCCACCCAGAACACGAGCTTCGCCGAGCGTTCCGTCATGTGATCTCCGGCCCCGAGACCCAGAGCTGAAGCACCGTGCGGAGAACACCGTCGAGCGGGCCTTTGGGGAAACCCGCCCTTGGCGGCGCGAGATGCCGCAACTGACCCCTTCGCGCGCGGTGAGCTGACTCCGCGTGCGGCGGAGTGTCCCGCCGGGCGCGCCTACGGCCTCGACCGCGAGCGCGCGTGCGGCGACGCCGCCGTCGCGCGGCGCCGCGCGCCCGCCCCGCGGAGCACCTCCCGCGCCACCGCGAGGAACCGGTCGACGACCGGCAGTGCATCGCCGGGTCGCCGCAGCGCGAGCAGCGTCGTGCGCGGCGCGGGCGGGCCGAGCGGTCGGTACGCCACGCCCTCGCGCCGGAGGTCCCGCACGGACGCCGGGACGAGCGTGACGCCGAGCCCGGCGGCGACGAGCGCCATCGCGGTCGCGAGATCCGGCGCCTCCTGGCCGACCACGGGCTGGAAACCCGCTCCGCGGCAGACGCCCAGGACGAAGTCGTACCAGCCTGGCCGGCGGTCGCGCGGGAAGAGCACGAACGGCTCTGCGGCGAGCGCCCGGAGCCGCAGCGCGCGGCGGGCGGCGAGCGCGTGGTCCGCGGCGAGCGCCGCGACGACGGGCTCCTCGACCAGCGCGTCGGCGACGAGGGTCTCGTCGCCGAAGGGCGGCCGCGCGAGGCCGAGCTGGATCTGGCCGGCGCGCAGCGCGGCGACCTGGGCGCCGGTGCTCATGACCGCGAGCGAGACCGCGACGTCCGGGTGGCGGGCCCGGAACGTGCGGAACACGCGCGGCACGAGGCCGTAGGTCGCGGACGCGACGACGCCCACGGCGAGCGAGCCGGTCTCGCCCCGGGCGGCGCGGCGGGCCGCGGTCACGGCGGCCGCCGCGCGCTGCAGGATGCCCCGGGCCTCCGCGAGGAACACCCGGCCCGCCTCGGTGAGCGCCACGCGCCGGCGCGCCCGCACCAGCAGCTCGGCGCCGAGCTCGTCCTCGAGCTGGCGGATCTGCTGGCTGAGCGGCGGCTGGGCGATGCCGAGGCGCGCGGCGGCGCGGCCGAAGTGCAGCTCCTCTGCGACGGCGACGAAGTAGCGGAGGTGGCGGAGCTCCATCGATCGATACTCCAAACGTCTCGGTTTGAGAGCCAAGATATATTGGACGTATGGACGGCGCCGCCTCATCCTCTCGCCGTGCCCCTCGCTCCTCCCCCGCCGCCCGGCGCCGGCACGCCGGACGACCGCTCCTGGGCGGCCGCGCGGATCGGCGTCGGCCTCGCCGGCTTCTGCGCCTTCCTGTCGGTCTACGCGACCCAGCCGCTCCTCCCGCTCCTGGAGCGCGTCTTCGGCGTCTCCAAGGCGGAGGCCGCGCTCACGGTGAGCGCGCCGACGATCGCCGTCGCGATCGCCGCGCCGTTCGCGGGTGCGCTCGCTGCGCGGCTCGGCCACCGGCGGGTCATCGTCGCGTCCCTCTTCGCGCTCGCGGTGCCGACGCTGCTCGCCGCGACGTCGACGAGCGTGCCCGCGCTCGTCGCGTGGCGCTTCGCGCAGGGGCTCGTGGTGCCGGGCGCGTACGCGGTCGCGGTCGCGTACATCGCCGAGGTCTGGCCGGCCCGGGGGCTGGGCCGCGCGATGTCGGCGCTCGTGACCGGGAACGTCATCGGCGGCTTCACCGGCCGGGTCCTGTCCGGTCTCGCGGTGCGCTGGGGCGGGTGGCGCGCCTCGTTCGTCCTGCTCGGCGTCCTCACCGCCGTCGGGGCGTTCGCCGCGTCGCGCGCGCTCCCCCGGGCCCGCGCGCCGCAGCGGCGTCCAGCGGCGTCCCCCGCAGGCCTCCGGCTCGACCTCCTCGTCACCGAGCCCCGGCTGCTCGCGACCTGTGCGGTCGGCTTCAACGTGCTGTTCACGCTCGTCGCGACGTTCACGTACGTCACGTTCTACCTGGCCGGCCCGCCGTTCCGGCTCGGCGCGACCGCGCTCTCCTGGATCTTCGTCGTCTACCTCGTCGGCGCGCTCGTGACGCCGTTCGCGGGGCGGTGGATCGACCGCGTCGGCTCGCGCCGCGCGATCTCCACGGCGCTCGGCGCCGCCGTCGTGGGCGGCGCGCTGACCCTCGCGCACGCGGTCTGGTGGATCGAGCTCGGGCTCGCGGCGACGTGCACCGCGGCGTTCGTGAGCCAGGCGGCGTCCACCGCGTTCCTCCGCACGGCTGCGCCGGAGGACGCGCGGAGTGCGGCGTCGGGCCTCTACGTCTCCTGCTACTACCTCGGCGGCGCTGCCGGCGGCGTGCTCCCGGCCGCGGCGTGGCGCGTCGGCGGCTGGCCGGCGTGCGTCGCCCTCGTCGCGGCGGTGCAGGTCGCGACCATCGCCCTCGCGTGGCGGTTCTGGCGGCCGGCGCGGCGCGCGGAGGTCGAGGCGCCGGCGCTCGCCGCGTGAAGAGGCCCGGCGCGGCGCGCGAGGACGGCCCGGGTCCGCGGTGACTCGGCGCGAGGGGTTTCCCGCCTTTACGGACCGTCGGTGAACGTGGTTCTCTGGGCGACCACCCGGAGGGGAACCGATGGTCAGCCTGCTCGTGGTCGGCGCGCTCGCGATGCTCGCGGACGCGCCCACCGTCGACGCCTCGCAGCCCGCTGCCGACGCCGCGGTCCCGGCGCCGCCTGCCGCGCCACTCGAAGCCACCGCCGCCGCTGCCGCTCCGGCCACGCCGGCATCGGCGCCGCTCGATCCCGTCGCCGACGGCCAGGACGGCGTGGTCGTCCTGCGCGACGGCCGGACGGTCCGCGGGCACGTGATCGTGGTCGCGGGCGGGAAGGTCTCGGTCCGCGACGAGGCCGGGAAGGTGCACGTCCTGAAGCTCGACGAGGTGCTCGGCCTGCTCCACGACGTCGCCAAGCACGGCGCGGTCGCGGCCGGAGACGCACCGGAGGTGCAGGTGGTCTTGCGGGACGGGAGCGTCGTCGCGGGCCGCGTCGTCGAGCGCGGTCCCGAGGGGCTCGTCGTCGAGAACGCCGGCGGCCGGCGCGCGCTCGCCGAGACGGACGTGGCGCAGGTCATCCCGATGCGCGAGGAGCCGCGTCCCTTCCGGCCGGCGCCGCGTCACCTCGCCGCGCCGTCTGGGTATCTGCTCCGCAGCGGGGAGGTCCAGCTGTCCGCCGCGAACGTCGTCGACGTCTCGGCGTCCGCCGGCATCGGGGATCACGTGACGGTCTCCGTCGGGTCGACGATACCGGCGCTACATGCGTGGGCGTACGGCTCCAACGTCCAGGGCTCGGTCCGCACCGGGCTGGCGCTCGGCGACTGGGTCCACGTCGCCGGCGGCGTGCACGGCGCGTGGGGCGAAGGGAGCCGGACCGCGGCCTACCTCTCCGCGACGCTGACCGTCGGGAGACCCAGGGCCCATCTCACCGTGTACGCGGGCCCGACGTTCGGGGGCGCGAACCGGCTCGCGAACCTGGGCGACGTCGGCGTGGCGGTCTGCGGGACGGTCGAGGTCGCGCACGGGATCTCGGCGGTGACCGAGAGCTGGTTCTCCCGGGCGGCCGGTGAGACGGACGCGCTCCTCGCCCTCGCCGGGCGGTACCGGCTCGGGCGCGGCGCGCTCGACGCCGGGATCGCCTACAGCGTCCATCGCGCCGAGGTCCTCCCGTGGATCGGCCTCGCCGTGGACGTGACGCCGTGAGGGGGCTCGCCATGTACTCGCGCTCGTTCGCCTTCGCTGTCGCACTCGTCGCGATGTCCGGCTGCACGCTCGCGGAGTCCGAGCCGGCAATCCGGCTCGTCGCGGTACGGTCCGTCTCGAACGTCGCCCCCACCGTCCGGGTCGAGACGCACGGCGTGGACCGTGCGCTCCTGTTCGTGGACGGGCTGGAGCTGCCCGGCACGGCCCCGGTCGGCCAGGAGGTGCCGGTGAAGCTCCCGACGGTCGGGGCGCACCGCGTGCACGCCCGCGTCTATCGCGGCGCGTCGGCACAGGACAGCGCGCCGCTCGAGCTGATCTGGGACGTGACGCCTCCCTCCGTGACCTTCTCACCGCGGGAGGGGCTGGTCTACTCGACGGAGCCGTTCGCGGTCACCGCGACGTTCGACGAGCCGCTCGACCCTGCGACGGTGACCGGCGAGACGGTGACCCTCACCTCCGGCCCGACGCGGAGCGCCGTTCCCACCCTCGTGACCCTCTCGCCGGACGGCCGTCGGATCGAGATCCGCACGAACTCGGATCTCCGGACGTTGGGATACGCCGAGCTGCGGCTCGCCGTTCGCGACCTCGCGGGGAATCCGCTCGCCAACGACTTCCGGACCTACTCGTGGGGATCGCCGACGGTGGAAGTCTCCTGGCAAATCTCGCGACCGGACGTCTCCGGCACGGCGCAGATCGGCGTCTGGTGGGAGTTCGGGCCGGACGTCTTGACGGTGCTCCTGGACGGGAACCCCATCGGGACGGTTGCGCGTCGCGGCTCACTCGCGTGGGACACCACGACCGTTCCGGATGGCTCCTACGCGCTGACGCTCTCGGCACCACAATGGTTCGTACACGCTCCGCAGTTCACGGTCTTCGTCAGGAACGCGCCTCCCGCGCTCCTCGGCTGTACCGTCTCGGCAACCGCGCCGTCGTCGCTTCTCGTGGAGGCGCGCTTCGATCAGCCCGTCCGCTACGTCGGGGGAAGTGACACGTCGACCTGCGTCCAGGTCGCGTCCGACCTGATCGCGTGCAAGCCAGCGCAGGTGGTGCCGGCCCTCCCCGGCCCCTGGACGCTCGACGTGACGCGCACCGTGATGAACCTCGCCGGCGTCCCGCCCGCCCCGCCACAGACCTGCACGGTCGAGCTGCCGGGCTGGCGCGCGCCGTTCGGCGAGGGCCCGATCCGCTCGGTGACGTCGGCGCTCGGGCCCGAGATCGTGAGCGCCCGGACCGTGCCGGCACCTTCCTATGACGTGTTGCCGGACTCCCTCGAGATCGCTCGCCGGAGCCTCGCGGGCGACGCGACGCCGGGCCGGATCGAGCTCCTCCAGGCGCAGGGTGCCCAGCCGCTCGCGCTGGCCGATACGCTCGTCGCGTCAGGCGCGACGGAAGTACGCGCTTACTCGGATTCGACCGGATGTTCGCTCCTCTGGCTCGAACCGGCCGCGGGCGGCGATGTCACCGTCCGCACGAGCGCGGGCGCGGGGGTGGCGGTGACGCGATCCGCGAGCGCGGATGTGCGGCTCGTGCGGACGTTCGATGGCTTTGCCCAGGCCTGGACCGAGCTCGACAACGGCCGGCGCGTGTTCCGCATGATGGGGTTCGACTCGACGCGTACGATTGCGTCGCTTACGCTGACCCCGCCCGCGAACGTCGCGGTCGACGGCTCGGTCATTGACTCGGCCGCGAGCTGGTACCATGTCGCTCTCGTCGAGACCGGCCCGGACGGCGTCGCGCGGCTCTACGTGCGTGCGTATCTGCCGAACCGGCCGACTCTGCCGGACGTCTGGAGCACCCTCGGTGGCGTCCTGAATGCTGACCCGGCGGCGGGCGCCTCCGAGCCTGCGGTGGGCGGCGACGGCGGCTCGTCATACGCGCCGTTCGTCGCGTGGGTGGAGGGCGGGCGCGTGCTGGCCCGGGAATGGGACATGGCGTCCGGCCAATGGTCCGCGCCGGTGTCGCTGTCGGATGGGCGAGCCGGAGCGACGGTCCGGTCACCGGTCATCGTCGGGCGGAAGGTCGTGTTCGTGGAGCGGGAGAAGGGCGTCGACCGCTTCATCTTCCACCGCTGGGGAACCGTCTACGCCGGGGACCCCGGGTTCCACCCGATGGCGCCGCTCGAGACCGGCGGCGTGGTGACCAGCTTCACCGCCGGCGGTGACCCGCTCACCATCTCCTGGACCGATGACGCCGGCGCCGTCCGCGTGCGGGTCGCGGTGCCCTGACGGGAGCGACCCGGCCTACCCCAGCCGCTCCGTCAGCACCTTCCGCACGAGCGCCGCGTCCGCCGCGCCGCCGGTCTCCTTCATGACCGCGCCGAGGAGCACGCCGAGGAGCTTCTTCTCGCCGGCGCGGTAGCGCTCGACCTCCTTCGGCTGCGCCGCGAGGACCTTCGCGATCGCCGCGTCGACCGCGCCCCGGTCCTCGACCTTCTCCAGGCCGAGCGCCTTCAGGCGCGCCTCGGGCTCGCCGCCCGACGCGACGAGATCGGCGAGGAGCGTCTTCGCGGCGCCCGCGGTGAGCCGGCCCTGGTCGACGAGCGCGACGAACCGGCCGAACGCGGCGCCGGAGAGGGGGAGGGCGGTGAGGGCGCGATCGCCGGCGAGGCCGGCGAGGTCGTTGAGCAGCCACTTCGAGACCGACGCGGGCTTCGCCGCGCCGGAGAGGGCCGCGTCGAAGTACGCCGCCGTCGCGACGTCTCCGGTGAGGAGGTCCCCCTCGTCCTGCGAGAGGCCGAGCTCCTTCAGGTAGAACGTGTAGCGCGCGAGGAGCTTCGGGTTCTCCGCGCGGGCCTCGGCCCGGAACTCGGCGCGGGTCTTCCGCGGCGCGGCGGGCGCCCCGGGCGGCTCCTTCCGCTCGCGCGCCTTCCGCGCGTCGGGGGTCTTCTGCGCCGCCTTCGCGGTCCAGGTGTCCTTGAGCGTGATGGTGCGGTTCCAGGCCGGCGCGCCGGGGCGCGAGTCGACGGGGTCGGCGAAGAAGTAACCTTGCCGCAGGAACTGGTAGCGGGCGCTCGGGGCCGCGTCGCGAAGCGCCGGCTCGGTGCGCGCGCCCTTTGCGACCTGGAGGGAGTCCGGGTTCAGCGTGTCGAGGAAGCTCGGCTCCGCGTCCGGCTGCTCGACCGCGAAGAGCCGGTCGTACAGCCGGACCTCCGCCGGGATCGAGCGGGCCGCGTCCACCCAGTGGACCGTGCCCGAGACCTTCCGCGCGCCGGCGCCCTCGCCGCGCGAGGCCGGATCGTAGGTGCAGCGGAGCCCGACGACCTCGCCGCCGGGGCCGCGGACGGCCTCCTCGCAGCGGATCACGTAGGCGCCGGCGAGGCGGACCTCGCGGCCCGGCGCGAGGCGCTTCCAGTCGGCCGGCGGCTCGAGGGCGAAGTCGTCCCGCTCCACGAGCAGCTGGCCCGAGAACGGCACCTTCCGGCTCCCGCCGCGCGCGGGCTCGCCCGGCCACCACGGCAGGTCGAGCTCCTCCACCTTCCCCGCGGGCCAGTTCGCGATCGTGACCGGCAGCGGAGCGAGGACGGCGAGGGCGCGCGGCGAGCGCCCCTCGAGGTCGCCGCGGATGGCGAACTCGAGCTTCCCGATGTCCACGAGCGAGTTGTTCTTGGCGACGCCGATGAGGTCGGCGAAGTCGCGGAGCGCCTCGGGGGTGACGCCGCGGCGGCGCATCCCGGCGACCGTCGGCATCCGCGGGTCGTCCCAGCCGGAGACGCGCTTCTCCTGCACGAGCTGGAGGAGCTTCCGCTTCGACATCACGGTGTAGCCGAGGGCCAGGCGCGCGAACTCGTACTGCCGGGGCCGGGGATCCCACGGCCCGAGGGCGTCGAGCACCCAGTCGTACAGCTCCCGGTTCGACTCGAACTCGAGCGTGCAGATCGAGTGGGTCACGCCCTCGAACGCGTCCTCGAGCGGATGTGCGTAGTCGTACATCGGGTAGATGCACCAGCGGTCGGCGGTCCGGTGGTGGCTCGCGTGCCGGATCCGGTACAGGAGCGGATCGCGCATGAGCACGTTCCGGTGGCTCATGTCGATCTTGCCGCGGAGCACGCACGCGCCGTCGGGGAACTCGCCCGCGCGCATGCGGCGGAACAGGTCGAGGTTCTCCGCCACCGTCCGGTCGCGGAACGGGCTGTTCACGCCCGGTCGCTCGAAGCTGCCGCGTGCCTCCCGGATCTGCTCCTGCGTCTGCGAGTCGACGTACGCCTGCCCCTCGCGGACGAGCCGCTCGGCGCACTCGTACATGCGCTCGAAGTAGTCCGAGGCGTAGTAGAGGTGGCTCCCCCAGTCGCCCCCGAGCCAGCGCACGTCGTTCTCGATCGCCTCGACGTACTCCGTCTCCTCCGTGACCGGGTTCGTGTCGTCGAAGCGGAGGTGGGTGCGGCCGCCGTACGCCTTCGCGAGCCCGAAGTTCAGGAGGATCGACTTCGCGTGCCCGATGTGCAGGAACCCGTTGGGCTCGGGGGGGAAGCGGGTGACCACCTGCCCGCCGTTCCGGCCGGCGCGCAGGTCCGCCTCGATGATGTCCGCGATGAAGTTCTGGGGCTTGCGGGCGTCGCTCATGCGAGGTCAGGTGGTATCCCAGCGGGGCCGCCCTCGCAACCTCGGTTGCTCGCCCCGGACCCCGCCGTGGAGGGCGGCGCCAGAGCTCGGTTCCGTCTGCGTCGCGGCTAGTGGTGGTAGCCGCCCGGGCTCGACCACGAGGGCGGCGTGTGCGTCGTCGGCTGGGGCTGGCCCGCGGTCGCATTCCGCTGCCGGGCCTCCTCCTCGAGGGCGATCACGAGCGCGCCGCCCGTGACGGCGGCGCCGCCACCCTCGACTTCCGCCCGGGGCTCGGACGCGGGTGGCGCAGCGGTTCCCTGCGCCGGCGGCGCCTCGCGCGGCTGGCAAACGCACCCCGCGGCGTTCTTGATGAGCACCACGGCCCCGAGGCGCATGCCGAGCTGCTCGCAGTGCGCGGCACACTCGGGGCGGGTCTCGGGGCGGAGCCGCACCGAGGGATCCACGGCGGGTGAGGTGGCGCAACCTGCGGCGAGCAGGGCGACGACGGCGGCGACGAGACGCATGGGGGCCTCCCTCCGAGCGAGAAGGAGGCATGCTGCTGCAACAGCCGCTGACCGCCAAGCGGCCTGTTGCCGCAACGGGGAGCCCTACGGAACGAGCCGCAGCGCGTCGTCGAGCCGCTTCAGCGTCTCGTCCTTCCCCAGGATCTGGACGACGTCGTACATCCCGGGGGACGCCGTGCCGCCGGTGAGCGCCACGCGGACAGGCTGCGCGACCTTGCCGAGCCCGACCCCGCGCGCCTCCGCGGTGCCGTGGAAGAGCTTCTCGAGCGCGGCGGTCTCGAGCGCGGGCAGCGCGGCGATCCCGTCGCGGATCGCCTGCAGCACCGGCTTCGTCTCCGCCGTGAGGAACTTGTCCTTCGCCTTCGGGTCGAGCTGGGGCGGGGCGTAGAAGTAGCGGAACTGCTGGACGTACTCGCCGAAGGTCTTCGCGCGCTCCCTCGCGACCGCGCAGACGTGGCGGAGCTTGGCGTCGTCCTCCGCGGGCAGTTCCGCCGCCCGGAAGTACGGCAGCGCCTTCCGCGCGAGCTCGTCGTCGGGCAGCTTCTTCAGCCACTCGTGGTTCACCCACGCCATCTTCTCGGGGTTGAACACGCCCGCCGTCGCCCCGACGTCCTTCAGGTCGAACTTCTGGATCAGCTCGTCCCGGGTGAAGAGCTCCTGGTCGCCGTGCGACCAGCCGAGGCGGACGAGGTAGTTCACCACCGCCTCGGGCAGGTAGCCCATGTCGCGGTAGGCCGTGACGCTGGTGGCCCCGTGCCGCTTCGAGAGCCGCGCCTTGTCCGCGCCGAGGATCATGGGGAAGTGCGCGAACGTCGGCACCGGGTATCCGAGCGCCTGGTACATCAGGATCTGCCGCGCGGTGTTGTTCACGTGGTCGTCGCCGCGGCCGACCAGGTTGATCTCCATCGTGATGTCGTCCACGACGGCGCCGAAGTTGTAGAGCGGCATGCCGTCGCCGCGGAGGATCACCTCGTCCTGCAGGGTGTCGTGCGGCGTGGAGATGACGCCCTTCACGAGGTCGTTCCAGCTGGTCGCCCCGACCTCGGGGACCCGGAACCGGATCACGTGCGGCTTCGAGGGATCGTATGGCTTGTTCCGGCACGTGCCGGGGTAGCGGAACTGGCGCTTCTCCGTCTCCGCCTTCTTGCGCTGCACGTCGAGCTCCTCGCGCGTGCAGTAGCAGGCGTAGGCCTTGCCCTCGGCGACGAGCTTCTCGGCGTGCCGCTTGTAGAGGTCCAGGCGCTGCGTCTGGAAGTACGGCGGGTGCGGCCCGCCGATGTCCGGCCCCTCGTCCCAGTCGAGGCCGAGCCACTTCATGGCCTCGATGATCGCCTCCACCGCCTGCTGGGTGGAGCGTTCACGGTCGGTGTCCTCGATGCGCAGCACGAACTTGCCGCCGGTGCGGCGCGCCCAGAGCCAGTTGAAGAGGGCCGTCCGGGCACCGCCGATGTGCAGGTAACCCGTTGGGGATGGGGCGAAACGAACACGCGGTGTGGCCATGGCGGGCGCACCCATAACATGTTTACGATAGCGGCGTGCAACGAGCGCTCGCCTCGGTTCTCGTCCTGTTCTCGCTGTTCTCGGCGGCCCCTGCCGCGGCCGCGCTGTTCAAGGCCACCACGGTCGAGGAGGCGGCCCGGACCTCCGACGCGGTCGTCCGCGGGACCGTCCTCCGCAAGACGTCGCGCTTCGCCCCCGGCAGCGACCGCATCGTCACCGACGTCGACATCGCGGTGACGAGCACGTGGAAGGGCGCCGCGGGGAAGACGGTCACGGTCACGGTGCCGGGCGGCGTCGTCGGCGACCTCGGCCAGTACGTCGACGCCGCGCCCACGTTCGAGGTGGGCGAGGACGTCGTCGTGTTCCTCGCCCGCCGCCCCGGGGCCTGGGGCGTGAACGGACTCGCCCTCGGCAAGTGGACGGTCGCGGGTACGAGCGCGCAGCCGGCGGTGCACCAGGAGGACATGCGGCCGGAGGCGCTCCGCGCCGGAGAGGCCCTGATCGCACCGACGTCCGTCGCCGACCTCGAGCGGCGCGTGCGAGGCGCCCGGTGACCGCGCTCAGAGCGACCCTGGTCGCCATCCTCGCCGCTGCCGCGACCCCGGCGGCTGCGTTCGTGCAGACGTGCGTCGGCACGCCGAAGCTGTGCCTCAAGTGGCCCACCCCGAGCATCACCTGGAAGATCAACCCGTCCCAGCCGAACGCCGCCCCGAGCTGCCAGCCCGGCGACGCGTCCGGCCCTGCGATCGACGTCGCGAAGGCGTCCTTCGCGACGTGGCAGGGCGCGACGCATCCGGGCGACACGGCGGCCTGCACGAACCTGTCGTTCACTTATGGTGGAGTGACGTCCTCCATCAAGGCCGGCGCGGATACCTCCGAGCACGTCGTCCTCTTCCGGCAGGGCTGGTGCTCCCAGAACCCGAGCGCGGTGAGCGACCCCTGCTTCCAGGCGGTGCCGCCCACCTGCGGGAACAAGTACGGCTGCTTCGACGACGAGGGCGGCGCCGGGAGGAGCACGCTCGCGCTCACGAGCGTGTCGTACAACGCCACGAACGGGACCATCCTCGACTCGGACACCGAGATCGTCGACTGGAACGGAGGCACCGGCGCCATCGACACGAACGTGACCAACGGCATCTACGTCACCTGCTACACGAGCGCTGCCCCGGCGGCGACGTGCAGCAGCTACGGCCAGGCCGATTGCGTCTACTACGACCTGCAGAACACGCTCACCCACGAGATCGGCCACTTCATCGGGCTCGCGCATCCTTGCGAGCCGAGCAAGGGGATCGCGTGCACCGCCGCGATGGCGGACGTCACGATGTACCCGTACGAGCAACCCGTCGAGACGAAGAAGCGGACGCTTTCACCCGATGACGTCGATGGCGTCTGCACGCTCTACCCCGCCGGCAGCACGAGCGGCAGCGGCGGTGGCGGCCCCAGCAGCAGCCACGGCGGCTGCGCCACCGGCCCCGGCTTCGCCGGCACGACGCTCCTCGCGCTGCTCGCGCTCGGGCTCCGGCGGCGCCGCCGCTAGGCCACGAGGATCCCCGCGTACCCCACGACGTGCCGGTGATCGCCGGTCACGTCGCCGGAGTTCGCGTACCGGACGAGCTCGGCGCGCGTCGCCCCCCGGGCCCGCGCCGCGACGAGCATCACCGTCGCCGGGATGATCCCGCACATCGAGATCTCCTCGGCGTGCACGACGTCGTAGAGCCCCTCGGGATCGAGCGCGAGGATCCGCTCGATGGCGCGCCCGTCGGCGGCGCGAGCCGCCTCGGCCGGGATGTAGTGGCTCATGTCCGACGACGCGACCACGAGGGCGCCGGCGGCCAGGGCCGCGTCCGCGACGGCGCCGCCGAGGGCCTCGCACTCGTCGTACGACAGGTGCGCGAGGCACAGCGCGGCGATGGAGAGGCCCTCCGGCCGCGCCCGCTGCAGGAACGGGATCTGGACCTCGAGCGCGTGCTCGCGGAGGTGGGCGAGCGGATCGGGCCTCACGCCGGGCGCCGCGGCGAGCGCACGGGTGAGGCCGGGGTCGACCGGCACCTCTCCGAGCGGCGTGCGCCACGCGCCCTCCGGGTAGAGCGCCGCGCGGGCGCGGCCGAGCCCGGTGTGGTTGGGGCCGAGGACGATGACGCGCGCCGGCACGTCGACGCGGCCGAAGACCGCGCCGGCGACCGCGCCGGAGTAGACGTACCCGGCGTGCGGCGCGACGATCCCGAGCGCCTGCGCGCGCGCCGGCCCGGCGCCGGCGAGGAAGGCGTCCACCTCGACGGCGAGCGCGGAGGCGCCGCCCGTGTAGAAGCTGCCGGCGACCGCAGGTTCACGGACCACGGTGGTTGGAGTATAACGCCCGACAGGATGTCGAACCGGAAGACCGTGCTCGTCGTCGACGACTCCCAGGCGATCATCGACGCCCTCACGTCCGCGTTCGAGGACGCCGGGTACGAGGTCGTCACGGCCGGGGATGGCGAGGAGGTCTTCCGCAAGATGGCGTCGGCCGATCCCGACGCGCTCCTCCTCGACATCTACATGCCCAAGCTGAACGGCGCGGACGTCTGCCGCCTGCTCAAGGCGCACCCGCACTGGAAGAAGACCTACCTCGTGCTGATGTCGTCGCGGATCAGCGACCGCGAGCTCGACATGTATCACCGGCTCGGGGCGGACGAGATCCTGAAGAAGCCGTTCGATCCGACGAACGCGGTGGCCCTGGTGGGCAAGGCCGTCGGGGCGCCGCCGGCGGCGTAGGAGCCATCTCGCCTCTGCGATCGAGCCCCCTCACCCCGGCCCTCTCCCCCGGTGGGGGAGAGGGAGTACGAACGAAGGAAGCGAGATCGAAGCCCTCACCGGCCGTCTCCCCCGGTGGGGGAGAGGGAGCACGAACGAGCCTCACCCTGCCCCTTGCACGTCGGGGAGAGGGGAGGTCCCGACGGCGCGCCCCGCTCTACGGGCAGGCGTTTCCGATCTTGAGGCTCCGATCGGAGTTCGATTGCTGCGGCCCCGGCGGGTTCCACACCGCGACGCCGTAGATCGTGTAGCCCGCGGACGGATCGACGACCGCGTCGCGCGTGTCGAGCAGGACCTGGATCTCGGTCGCGCTCTTCACCGTGACGACCGCGGACGCGGGAAGCGCGACGAAGCTCCCGCCGAGCGCCGTCGACGTGATCATGACCTGGGACACCGGCGCGCCGCTCGCGTCGGCGGCGAAGTTGGTCCCCGTGATCGTGACCGTCGCCGGCGAGTCGCTCTGGACGAGGCAGGCCGGCGACACCGCGGTGATCGTCGGCGGGCCGGGCGTGACGCTGAACGAGACGGCGTTGGACGCGGCGGCGCCGGGGTTCACGACCGAGAGCGCGTAGGTGCCGGTCTCGAAGCCGCGGAGGTCGAGGGGGACGACCACGGTCGTCGGGAGCGAGGGCGCCGCGGGAGCGAACGAGGTCGGGACGAGCGTGCGCGCCGGGCCGGCCGCGCCGGGCCCCTGGAAGACGACGCGGATCGAGGCGCGGGGCTCGCGGAGGTTCGAGGCGGTCAGGGTGGTCGAGACGACGTCGCCCTGCTTGCCGCCCGCCGGCGTCGCCGAGCGGAGGACCGCGACGTTCGAGAGGACGCGGAACTGGAAGCTCGAGGACGTGACGCCCCCCGGGAAGACGACCTGCGCCGAGTAGAGCCCGTCCGGCGTTCCGGAGAGCGACAGGGTGCCCTTCACCTCGGTCGCGGTGGGCGTCCCGGAGAGGGACGCGGCGAGCGCGGCGCCCACCGGCGGCAGGACCGAGATCCCGGTCGCCGAGGCGAGGCCGCTGCCGGTGAACGTGAGCGTCGCGGTGTCGCCCTGGTACAGCGGCGAGGGCGCGACGCTCAGGTTGTCCGCCTTGGGCGCGGTCGCGGCGACCACGAACGGCGCGGTGTTCGACGTGACGGACGCGTTCCGGACCGCCACGCTGGACGAGCAGGTGCTCGCGCAGGCGGGGAGGGTGAGCTGCTGGACGAGCAGGTGTCCGGGATCGAGGTACGTCGTCGGCTGCGCGGTGCCGTCGAAGAGGACCGCGCTCGTGAGGTCGAACCCGGTGCCCACGACGGACAGCGCGACGACCGCGCCGGGCTGGCCGGTCGACGGGTTCACGGCGTCGAGGTGCGGCGTGGCGCTCTGGATCGCGAGCGCGAAGTGGTTGGAGGCGAGCGTGCCCTCGTTCACGACCCAGAGCTCGTACGCGCCCGGCGCGAGCCCGGCGGTGTCGAACGTGCACGTGAGGGCGGTGCCCGAGGCCGGCGTGGTCGGGAGCGCCTGCTCGGCGAGGCGGGCCCCCTTCACGCGGCACTGGCTCGCCGGCATGAAGCCGCTCCCGGTCACCGCGAGCGACTGCGCGGCGCCGGCGGAGATCGTCGCCGGGGTGACCGCGTTCACGATGGGCGTCGGCGTGATCACGTCGAACTGCGCCGCGTTCGAGATCACGTGATCCGGGTTCACGACCCGGAGGTCGAGCGACGTCGTGGGCGAGTCGGACAGGTCGAGGACGGCCGTGAGGTGGCCCGCGTCCTGGACCTGCGCCGCGACTGTGCTCGTCCCGCGGGGCGAGACGAGGCGGAGCGTGGCGCCGTCGGCGAACCGCTCGCCGGTGAGCGCGACCGGCGCGGTGCTCCCCTTCGCCGCGGCGGCGGGCGTCACGGCCTTGATGAACGGTGCCACCGCCGTGGCCGGGCCGCAGGTCGCGTCGACGCAGATCTGCCCGGCGCCGCAGGCCGTCTCGCAGCGGCCGCAGTGGACGGGATCCGACAGCACGTCGACGCACCGCTGCTCGCCACACGTCTCGGCGCACTTCGTGGGATCGAACGGATCGGACGCCTTCTGGCACCCCGCGCCGATCAGGGCCGTCGCGAGGAGCAGCACGGCCAGGACGCCCGTGGCGCGGCCGCCGCCCGCCGGGCGCCGGCGCCGCCGCGCGAGCGGCGCGGCGAGGAGGAGCAGCAGCGCCGAGAGTGGGCTCCCCGCGCCCGAGCCGCAGCCACAGCCCGAGGACGACGGCTCGTCCGGCTTCGGCGACGCGGTGAGCGTGCCCGCCGCGTAGCACTGGCCGCGGAGGCACTGGCCGGCGGGGCACGTGATCGCGGCGCAGGGGTCGTCGACGCAGCTGCCGCCGTCGCAGACCTGGCCCTGGCCGCAGGCGATGCCGAGGCATGGATCGGCCTGGCACGTCCCGTCGACGCAGGTCTGCTCGGGCGGGCAGCTCTTCCCCGTGCAGAGGTCCGGGACGCAGAACCCGTCGCCGCCGCAGCGCTGGCCCGCGGCGCAGGTCACGAACGTGCACGCCTGGACGCAGTCGCCCGCCCGGCAGAACGTGCCGCTCGGGCACGTGAGGGCGGCGCAGGGGTCGGCCTCGCACGCGCCGTTGCGGCAGACGAGGCCGGGGTCACAGCCTGTGAAGTAGCAGCCGCCGCCGGAGCACGCGCCGCTCGCGCAGGTGGAGCCCGCGCCGCACTTCACCGACGCGCAGGGATCGACGCACGCGCCGAACTCGCAGATCTGGCCGTCGGCGCACGTCGCGCCGTTGCACGTCGAGCGGACGCACGCGCCGCCCTGGCACGCGTAGCCATCGGGGCAGGGCGACTCGACGCCGCACGTCCGCGGTATGCAGACGCCGTGCACGCAGGTGAAGCCGGCCATGCAGAGCGTGTCCGGGTTCTCGTCCACCTGGCCGTCGCAGTTGTTGTCCTTGCCGTCGCAGATCTCCGGCGCGGGCAGGATCATCTGCTCGCAGGCGCCGAGGATGCCGTCCGCACAGCTCCGGACGCCGTTCGCGCAGAGCCCCTGCGGCGCGGAGTGGTCCGCGTTCACGTAGCAGACGCGGGCCGGATCGGCCGGGGCGGGGCAGGTGTTGCAGACCACCGGGTCGTCGACGATCCCGTTGCAGTCGTCGTCGACCCCGTTCCCGCAGATCTCCTTCTGCGGGAGCACCTCGCCCTGGCAGGCGCTCCACTGGCCGACGGCGACGCAGGTCTGCGTCCCCTTCCGGCAGCTCCCCACGCCGGCCGTCGCCGGCGGACCGTCGTAGCAAGACTGCGGTTTCGACGTCTCGGGCACGCAGCCGCAGGTCTCCGCGACGGCGCCGTTGCAGTTCATGTCGACCTGGTTCCCGGCGCCGTCCGCCTGGCAGAGCTCCGCCTGCGGGAGGATCTCGCAGCTCGCGTACGCCGGGTTGCTGCGGTCCGTCCACGCGTCCGGGCCGCAGACCTGGCAGGCCCCCCAGGTGCCGGCGCTGCAGGACTGGAGGCCCGCCTTGCAGATGCCGAGCGGCACGCCGGTCGCGGGATCGACGGTATCGGTCGGCCCGGTGTAGCAGGCCTGGGAGAGGCCCTTGGTCGTGTCGACGGGATCCTCGTCCACCTTCCCGTTGCAGTTGTCGTCGAGGCCGTTGCAGACCTCGTCCGACGGGAGAAGCTGGCCCGTGCACGCGCTCATGGCGTAGCTGCCGTCGGCGCGCCGGCTGCACGAGCGGACGCCGTCCCGGCAGAGGCCGACGTTCCGCGTCGCGACGGGGCCGTCGTAGCAGCCCTCGTCGAGGCCGTCGTCCACCAGTCCGTTGCAGTCGTTGTCGAGGCCGTCGCAGATCTCGGCGGAGCCCGCCGTGACCTGCTTGCAGATCGCCTGCCCCTGCGCGTCGCAGGCCATGACGCCCTGCGCGCAGACGCCGAGCTTGCCGGTGTTGCAGGCGACGCCGCTCGCGACGCAGCTCGCGCCGAGGTTGAAGAGGGTATTGAGGACGAGGCGGCTTCCGCCCACCTCGAACGCGCCGTCGCTCCCCGAGTAGCTGTGGCCGCCCAGGTACACCACCGTCCCGTGGGCCGCCGTGCCCGGCACGAGGGTGAAGATGTCGTAGGTATTGTCGGTCGAGTCGGAGATGAGCCGCGTGGTCTCGGCCTTGTACGCGGAGGCCTTGAAGTTCTGGATCGCGCCGTCGCGCGGGATGAACGGGTAGTCGCCGAGCTGCATGAGCGGCGAGGCGAAGTTGCCCCAGAGGTACGCGGAGCTCGTCGTCTTGTTGATCCAGAAGCCGGTCGGCGCCTGGGTCTCGAAGTGCGTGTTGGCCGCGCCTGACTGGTAGGTGCTGCCGTACGTGCTCGTCGTGGACGTGCTGCTGAACACGCCCTCGAAGCTGCCGAGCCCGGCGCACTCGGCGAAGACGTCCTTGCCCGCCACCGAGAAGGCGCCGATCGTCTGGAGAGCCTGGGCGATCGTCGCGGCGGAGTACTTGTTCGCGCAGGTGCACGAGGCGCCCGGCGGGCAGTCGCTGCAGGAGCTCGGCGCCGCCCAGTGCGGAACCCAGAGCACCTGGTAGCCGTTCTTGTAGAGGTTCGTCGTCTTCCAGTCGCCGCTCGCGTCCGGCAGGAAGTCGGACATGAAGAGCCGGTCGTAGATCTGGCCGTGCGTCCCGGTGGCCGTGCCCGCGGCGCCCGGGGTGTCGAGGCCCGCGCGCTGGAGATAGCCCTGGATCACGATCTCCGAGTTCTTCGCGCCCGCGCCCGAGCTGCCGATGTCGAGCAGCGCGAGCTTCGGCGGAACCGTCCCGCCGGCGCTCCAGCCGCCCGCCATGGTCTTCGCCACGTTCCCCTGGAACGCGACGTTCGAGACGTGGACGCGCACCGCGCCGAACGTGGCCTTGTACTGCTGGAGCACCTGCGACGCGCGCGCCGCGTCGGTGCCGTCCACGACGAAGGGGCCGCCGAGGTAGCGTACGACGTGCTGCGCGGTCGGCGCGGTGCCGCTCCCGCCGCTCGCCCAGTCGTAGCGGAGGACCGGGAACCCGCCGTCGTACTGGATGGCGAGGTCGGTACCGGTCACGGCCGTCTTCGTCGGGTTGATGACCCAGTACACCGCGATGTTGTTGCGGATGAGCTGGTAGACGAGGCCGTACGCCTTGATCACGTCCCCGGGATCCGGCGCCTGCGGGCACGCGAACGGCGTGTAACCGCTCTTCACGCCGTCCGTCATGTACTGGTAGCAGACGTCCATCGGGATGATGAGCGAGCCGCGGGAGAAGGTCTTCAGGCCCGGCTGGCTGCCGTCGCAGGTGGGCGCGAGCAGCGGCAAGGCGCCGAGCGCCACCAGGAGCGGGAACAGGCGTGCGACGAGCCGGCGACGGACGGTCGGGCGTGCTGGGTTCATGGGTGGCCTCGCTCGGAGCGTAGCACGTACACCAGCGGTGCACCCAGCCGCTTGCCTGCTTCGGTCGCGAGGTCGGAGCGCGTCGCACATCCGGCGACGTGTCGTTGACGGGAGCGCCGCCGCATGCGAAGCGGGGACGTGCCCGAACCTCGCCCCGACGCAGCGGCGCCGCCCGCGCCCGCGCCGCCCGATCCACCGCGCGTGCTGGCGTCGACCTGGGCGAAGGCGGTCCTCGGCCTCACGGCCGCGAAGCTGCTGTCGCTCGTCGATCCCACGGGCCTACTCGGCGGGAACCTCGCCGGCGTCGCCGCGTTCCTCTTCATCGCGCTGCCCGACGCGCGGCTGCGGGCGCGCGGGGAGGGGTGGGACCACTACGGCCTGCCCTGGCACGGCGCCGCGGACCCCCGGACCTGGCGCGCGTGGGGCCGGGGCGCGGCCCGCGGGCTCCTGTTCTGCGCGCTGATCTTCCCGCTGTTCGGCGCCGCGTTCTGGGCGTACGCCGAGATCCTGCCGCACCTCCCGCGCGGCCTCTCGAGCGCGCTCGCGCCGTACGCGGGCACGCCGCGATTCGCGCCGCGCCTGCCGGACCGCCTCGCCGTCCTCGTCGTCGTGCAGGTGCTCGTGGTGGCGCTGCCGGAGGAGCTCTTCTACCGGGGGTGGATGCAGACCTCGTGGGCGCGAGGCGCGCCCGCCTCCGGCGTCTCCGTCCTCGGCGCCTGGCTCGGGGCGGGCTTCCTGTGGACGCAGGTGCTGTTCGCGGCCGGGCACCTGGTCGTGCTGCAGCCCTGGCGGCTCGCGACCTTCTTCCCGGGCCTCCTCTTCGGCTGGCTCCGCGAGCGGACCGGCAGCGTCGCCGCCCCCGTCGTGGTGCACGCGCTCTCGAACCTCTTCATCGCCACGCTCGAGGCGAGCTTCTACGGGTGACAGCCGGGCGCCGTGGCGCTACGAAGGGAGCGCGCGCGAAGGCGGCGCGCCGACGGCGGGAGCGGCGATGCGCGGATCCATCCGGGAGATGCTGGAGGCGCTCGAGGACGAGACCCTGCACCCCCGCGCCGCGCGGTCGTCGCGGAGCCGCGGGCGGGAGCGCCCGGAGGAGCCCGACGTCGAGCGCCCGGTGTTCCAGCGCGACCGCGACCGGCTCATCCACTGCAAGGCGTTCCGGCGGCTCGCCGGGAAGACGCAGGTCTTCCTCGCGCCTCGCGGCGACCACTATCGCACCCGGCTCACCCACACGCTGGAGGTCGCACAGGTCGCGCGCTCCATCGCGCGGGCGCTCCGGCTGAACGAGATGCTGGTCGAGGCGATCGTGATGGGTCACGACCTCGGCCACACGCCGTTCGGGCACGCAGGCGAGCGGGTCCTGAACGAGGTGGTGCCGGGCGGCTTCCACCACGTCGTGCAGTCCGTCCGCGTGGTCGAGGTGCTGGAGAACGACGGCCGCGGCCTGAACCTCACCGCGGAGGTGCGCGACGGGATCCTCCGCCACTCGAAGGGCAGGGGGAACGTCCTACTCAGGGGCTCGGGTGAGAAGGCGCTCACCCTCGAGGCCGAGATCGTCCGCATCGCGGACATCGTGGCGTACGTGAACCACGACCTCGACGACGCCCTCCGCGCCGGGCTCTTCGGCGCGGACGACGTGCCCGCCGGGATCCGGAGGGTGCTCGGCGACAGCCGGTCCGCGTGGTTCCGCACCCTCGTCCACGACGTGATCCACGGCTCGGACCTCGACGGCGGCGGCCACATCGAGATGACGCCGGACGTCCACGCGGCGCTGCTCGCGCTCCGCGACTTCCTGTACGCGCGCGTCTACGAGAACCCGGTCGTGCACGACGAGTTCGTGAAGGCGCAGCGGATCCTGCGCGACCTCTGGGTCTGGTGCCTCGAGGACCCGGCGCGGCTCGCCGCACGGTACGGCGTCGTGCGCCGGGACGGAGAGCCCGTCGAGCGCGCCGTCACCGACTGGCTCTCCGGCATGACGGACCGGTTCGCGCTCGCCACGTGGCAGGAGCTGTTCTTCCCGCGCCCGTGGGGGCTGGTCTAGCTTCGGCGGCGGCGCCTCGCCGCCGGGGCGCCCGCTACGACACGTTCAGCGACGAGACGGAGACCTGGAGCGTCCGGCTCACCGAGACGACGCTGCCGTCCGGCACCTCGATGAACCCGTTCGGCGCCGCGAGCCGCGAGGCGAAGCAGACCGCCTTCACCCGGCGGTGCGGGCGGACGCGCGGATCGCTCTCGGGCGTGTCCACGGTGATCTCGTCCAGCGCGCACGGAACGATGCCCTCGAGCAGCGCGTAGAAGAGCGGGCCGCCGCGGCGCGTCGCCACGAGGACGCGGCCGTTCGTCGCGACGAAGTTGAGGCGAGACGGCTTCTGCGCGCCGACCTCGCGGCACAGCGCCTCGATCTGCTTCACGGTCCGCCCGAGCGCGCGCCCCGCGGTCTGCGCGTCGAGCTCGAGGTCGTCGACGGCGTTCTCGTCCTTCAGGAGCTTCACGAACGCCATGAACGCCACCTCGGAGTCGGTGTCGCCCATGATCGAGCGGCGGAGGTGGTCCGGGAGCGTGGCGACGAGCCGCGGCCGGACGCGGTCGAAGCCCTCGATGGTCCCGTCGTGGGCGAACACCCACTTCCGGTAGCGGAACGGGTGCGTGTTCTCGTCCTTCGTCTTCCCGATCGTCGCGCGCCGCGCGTGCGCGACCAGCGCCTCGGACTCGATCCGTCCGACGAGCTCCGGCAAGGACAGCAGGTGCGACGCCCCGCTGGGCCGTTTCCCGAGCAGCACGTTCCCGGCCTGGTAGTAAGCGAAGCCGTACGCATCCGGCGCGACGTCCCCGTCCTGCAGCGAGACATGGGACTTGAGCCGGTCGACCTGACAGCGCATCAGGTTGGGATCGCTCTGGAGGATGGCGACGAGCGCGCCCATGGAGTTCCTTTCCGCGGTGGCGTGGCGGGGGCGGAAGCGTCTCTCGCCACCCAAACAGTAATAACGGCCCGCTCCGACGCGGACATCCTTCCCCCTCCGAGCGTCCGGCCGGCGTCCGGCCTGCGAAACGGTGGTTTGACAGGGTCCCGACGCCGCCGCTAGGATGCGCTAACCCGGCGAAACCGCTGGGATCGCACCCTCCCATGAGCGACGACATCGCCGTCGGAATCGACCTCGGTACGAGCTACAGCTGCGTGGCGTCCGTTCAGGGGGCGGGGACCGCCCCTGCCGTGCTCCCGAACGAATGGGGGGAGCGGACGCACGCCTCGGTGGTGTCCTTCCTGGAGGACGGGACCGTCCTGGTCGGGAACGACGCCAAGAAGAACATCATCACGAACGCCGAGAACACCGTCTACTCGGCGAAGCGCCTCATCGGCCGGTTCTTCTTCTCCGACGAGGTGAAGAAGGCGCAGGCGGTGATGCCGTACCGGATCGTCGAGGGGCCGAACAACTCGGTCCGCATCGGCGTGAAGGACCGGATCTTCGCGATCCCGGAGATCTCGGCGCTGGTCCTGAAGGAGATGAAGGCGATCGCCGAGACGGCGCTCGGCCGCGAGGTCACGAAGGCGGTCGTCACCTGCCCCGCCTACTTCAACGACAACCAGCGGCAGGCCACGAAGGACGCCGGGAAGATCGCCGGCCTCGAGGTGCTCCGCATCATCAACGAGCCCACCGCGGCCGCGCTGGCCTACGGGTTCGGGAAGGACATCAACCAGAAGATCTGCGTGTACGACCTCGGCGGCGGCACGTTCGACGTCTCGATCCTCGAGATCGGCAAGGACGTCTTCGAGGTGCTCTCCACCGCCGGTGACACGTACCTCGGCGGCGACGACTTCGACGACCGGATCATGGCGTGGCTCGCCGACGACTTCCTCGCGAAGCACGGGCTCGATCTCCGCCAGAACAAGTTCTGCCTCCAGATGCTCAAGGAGGCCGGCGAGCGCGCCAAGATCGAGGTCGGCCGCGACGGCGCGGCCGAGATCCTGGTCACGGGGATCTGCCAGTCGCCGGAGGGCGAGGTGCTCGACCTCGTCCACAAGCTCACGCAGGACCAGTTCAACCGGATGGTGATGGACCTCGTGCAGCGGACGTTCAAGGTCTGCGACGAGGCGCTCCAGTCCGCGCGGCTCACCGCCTCGGACGTCGACGCGGTGATCCTCGTCGGCGGGCCGACCCGCCTGCCGATCATCCGGAACAGCGTCCGCCACTACTTCCAGAAGGAGCCGATGACCGGCGTCGATCCGGACGAGGTCGTCGCGCTCGGCGCCGCGATCCAGGCGAGCGCGCTCCTCTCGACGAGCGCCGCCGAGCTCGGCCAGGCGAGCTACCTCCTCGACGTGACGCCGCTCTCGCTGCGGGTCGGCACGGTGGGCGGCTTCACCGAGCGGATCATCGAGAAGAACACGCCCATCCCCATCGAGAAGTCGAAGACGTTCACCACGAGCCGCGACGGCCAGGACCGGGTGCGCATCCGCGTCTACCAGGGGGAGTCGAACCGCGCCGACGGGTGCGAGCTGCTCGGCGAGTTCGAGTTCACCGGCTTCCGTATCGGCTACCGCGGCGAGGTGCAGATCCAGGTGACCTTCGAGATCGACTCGAACGGCATCGTGAACGTCTCCGCGACCGACCTCGAGACCGGCCAGAAGACCTCGACCACCATCAGCCTGTCGTCCGGCCTCTCCGAGGGTGACCTCCAGAAGGCGATCGACGACAACGCCGAGATGGAGCTGGCGCGCGGATCGCGGGCCGCGTAGGCGGCCGCGAAGACCGCACGCTCCGGGAGGCAGAGCTTGGACGCCCAGTTCCTCATCGAGGTGGAGGCGCTCGCCGCGGCCCTCGACCAGCTCGACTACTACGGGGTCCTCAAGATCCCGCAGAGCGCCACGCCCGCCGACATCAAGGCCGCGTACTACCGCGAGTCGCGCGCGTTCCACCCCGACCGCTACGCGGCCGTGCCGAGCGCCGAGATCCGGGAGCTCGTCGGCCGCGTCTACCGGCGGGTGAACGAGGCGTACACGGTGCTCCGCGACGACCGGAAGCGGGTCCGGTACCTGCAGGACATCACCGGGCCGGACCGCGCTCGGAAGCTCCGCTTCACCGAGGCCGAGGAGGCGCAGGTGAAGGAGGAGCAGAAGAAGAAGATCGAGGAGCAGTTCGGGCAGACGCCGAACGGGCGGAAGTTCTACGCGGCGGCGCTCACCGAGATCCAGGCCGGCCGGTGGGAGGCCGCGGAGCGGTCCCTGAAGAGCGCGCTCATGTACGAGCCCGCCAACCCGAAGTTCAAGGAGCAGCTCGCGTTGGTCACCGTCGAGGTCGAGAAGCGACGCCCGAAGGGCGACTACCGGATCAAGTAGGCCGCGTGCTCCTCGACCTCCTCGCGCTCGCGCTCCTCGCCGCCGTGGCGATCCTCGGCGCGACGAGCGGCGCGCTGCGCCAGCTCGTGCAGCTCGGCGCCGCCGTCCTCGGGTGGCTCGCGGCGCGCCACCTCGGGCCCCCGGTGGCCGCCGGCTTCGCCCGCTCGGTGCCGGCGTTCCTCGCGCGCGCGGGCGCCTCGGCCGTCCTCTTCCTCGGGGTCTTCGCCCTCGCGACGCTGCTCGGGGCGCTCGCGCTCCGCGCGACCGGCCTCGCACGCGTCGTGCGCGGGCCGGCCGACCGCGGCGCCGGCGCGCTGCTCGGCGGCGCGAAGGCGGCGCTGATGGTGTGGGTGCTGCTCTCGGCCGCGCTCCTCGCGGGCAGGGCGGTGCCCGGTCCGCCCCGGCTCCGCCGCGAGCTCGCCGCGAGCGACCTCGCGGCGCTCGCGCGGGATCACAACCTGCTGCTCCGGATCGATCCCGGCGCGGCCCGCGCGCTGGAGCGGGCGCTGCGCGCCGCGCGCGACGCCGAGCGCGCCGGTGAGCTCGGCCGGGATCCCGAGGCGCAGCGGCTGCTCGAGGATCCGCGCGTCCGGACGCTCGTCGACGGCGAGCGGGAGGCGGATCCCGGCGAGCTCGAGCGCGCCCTGGAGGATCCCGATGTCGCGCGGATCGTGGAGCGGATCCGCGCGCGCGCCGCGGCGCGGGATCGGGCGACCGCCATCCGCTGAGCGCGTCAGTCGCGGAGCGAAGCGGGATCGATCCGGTCGACGCGGCGCCGCACGTACGGTGCGTCCACCGTGACCCGCGTGCCGCGCCGCTCCGGCGCCTCGAAGAGCAGATCCGCGACGACCTCCTCCACGACGGCGCGGAGCCCGCGCGCGCCGGCGCCCCGCTCCGACGCGAACCGGACGATCTCCCGGAGCCCACCGTCGGAGAACGAGACGTCGACCCCGTCCGCCGCGAGCAGCTCCTTCACCTCGCGGACGACGGCGTCCGGAGGCCCCGTGAGGACCTCGAGCAGCTCCTCCGGACCGAGCTCGTCCAGCTGCACCGTGACGGGTAGCCGTCCCAGGAACTCGGCGAGCATGCCGTACTCGAGGAGCTCCTTCTGGCGGATCGGGCGCGCCCGCCGGCGCGCGTCGCGCGCGCCGAAGCCGACGCTGCGTCCCTCCGCGCCGTAGGCGTAGACGTCGGAGAACGTGCCGGCGCAGACGAAGAGGATGTCGGTCGTGTCCACCGGGATCGAGTCCTGCCGCGCCCAGTGCTGGGAGAGGCTCAGCGGGACGAGCACCTCGCGGCCCTCGAGCAGCTTCAGGAGCGCCTGCTGGACCCCCTCGCCGCCGATGTCCCGGATGCCGGCGCCGTTCTTCGGGCCGAGGCTCCGGCGGGCGATCTTGTCCACCTCGTCCACGAAGACGATGCCGCGCTGCGCCTCCTCGACCGAGTGGTTCGCCTTCACGAGCAGCTCGGCGATCATCACCTCCACGTCCTTGCCGTAGTAGCCGGCCTCGGTGAACTCGGTGGCGTCCGCCACGTGCAGGGGCACGTCGAGGATCTGGGCGAGGTGGCGGGCGAGGTGGGTCTTGCCGCAGCCCGTCGGACCGATGAGCAGCACGTTCGACTTGCGGACGAGCGGGGCCCCGCTCCGCCGTCCGCGCCGCATCGCGACCCGCTTCAGGTGGTTGTACGCCGCGACCGAGAGCGCGCGCTTCGCGCGCTCCTGCCCGACGACGAACCGCGAGAGCCGGTCGAAGATCTGCCGGGGGGTGAGGACCGGGACGCCTTCCTCGAGCCGCTGCTGGATGCTCTTCACACCCTGAACGGTCATGCCCGCGGGGTGTCCCGGCAACTCAGCGGCTCTTCCGCATCCACCCGATGAGCTTGTAGAGGAGCCGCGCGCCGACGTTGCCGTCCCATTCTCCGCCGTTCGGGTCAGGCGCGACCTCGACGAGGTCGAAGCCGACCAGCCGCCGCCCGCTCCGGACGATGGCGGCGACGAGGTAGGCGGCCTCCTGGAACGAGAGGCCGCCCGGCACCGGCGTGCCGGTGTGGGGGCAGAGGGTCGGGTCGAGCCCGTCGATGTCGAAGGACACGTAGACGTCGCGAGGGAGGGGCTCGACGATCTTCCGGACGCGCGCCGCCCAGCTCTCGCCCTCGAACCGCGCCCGCGCGAGGTCGGCGTCCGCGTGCTGGACGATGCGCCCGCGGGACGCGTCGGCGTACGCGTGCTCGTCCTCGGAGAGGTCCCGGAGCCCGACCTGCACGATCCGGGAGACCTCCGGGAGGCGCTCCGCGACGTTGTACAGGACCGACGCGTGGCTGTACGTGAAGCCCTCGAAGGCGACGCGGAGGTCCGCGTGGGCGTCGACGTGCAGCACGCCGAGGCCGGGCCAGCGCCGGGCGTGGGCCGCGATGGCGCCGAGCGCCGTCGAGTGGTCGCCGCCGACGAGCCCGACCTGCTTGCCGCCCGCGAGCAGCGCCGAGACCTGCTCCTCGACCCACGCGTTCACGCGCTCGCACGCTCGGTCGACGTCGCGCGCCGCCTGCGCGAGCTCGGGCCGGCCCGGGAGGACCCCGCCCGCCTCGATCACCACCGCCGCGGTGGCGCTGGCCTCGCGGTCGAGGAGCGCGATGTCCTCCGGGATCGGCAGCATGTGGATCCCGGCCTCGTACGGGCGCCCGGTCTCCACGTCGAAGAGGTCGATCTGCCGGCTCGCCTCGAGGATCGCCTCCGGCCCGCGTGCGGCGCCGCCCCCGTAGGACGTCGTCGCCTCGAACGGGACCGGGACGAGGACGACCGCCGCCTCGTCGGCGGAGTGGGGCAGCCCGAAGACGCCGGAGCCGGGCTGCGCAGCGGCGGAGGGATCGAAGGCCATGCCTGGAGTATGGCGCTAGCGGCGGGGAAGGGCGCGGCCGGGGCCGACCGTCTTCGCCTTGCCGGACTCCTTCATCTCCGGGAGGGCGTCCGAGCCCGGGTGTCTCTTCATGTGGGCCTTCCGGAGCGCCTCGTACATCTCCGGCAGCCGCTTGAACAGCCGCTTCGGCTTGCGCTTCTTCCGGGTCGAGAGGGCGTACGCGAAGACGAGCGGCGCGGCGATCGTCGTGTCCGAGTAGACGACCACGTGGTTCTTCAGCATCTCCGCCTGGACCTTGCCCCAGCTGATCGCCTCGGAGGGCGTCGCGCCCGAGAGGCCGCCCCACTGCGGCGAGTCCGTGGAGATCTGCAGCACGAACTCGTGGCCGCCGCGGTTCAGGTCGAGGATCTGCCAGAGCGTCGGCTGCGTCTGCAGGTAGAAGTTCTTCGGCGACCCGCCCCCCAGGATGACGACGCCGTTCACGTCGGCGTCGTAGACGATGGCGGTGGACTCGAGCACGTCGAGGTCCGGGTCGATCGTGGTCTGGCCGCCGCGGAGCTTCATCGCGGCGACGTTCATGCCGATCGACGAGTCGCCCGGGGAGGAGGTGAACACGGGGACGTCGTACTTCGCCGCCGTCGCGACCCAGCTCTTCTCGGGGAGCGGCGCGTTCTGGTTCACGAGGTGGCCGAGGTAGTGGTGCAGCCGCGGCGTGGAGATGTGGCCGCGGAGCGCCTCCGGCGCCTTCTCGAGCGCCTCGCGGACGAAGGCGTCCGTGTCGAGGAGCGAGTCCTCGGTGATGAAGATGTCGTAGATGCGCTCGATGCCGGCGCGGTACAGCTCCTTGTCGTCCACGTGGAAATGACCCTGGACGACCGGGAGCTTCAGGGCGAAGTGGAGGTCGTGGTACAGGTTCGCGCCCGTCGAGACGACCAGGTCGACGAAGCCCGCCTCGATCATCGCCTGGATCGCGCCGCCCATGCCTGCGGGCGCCATGGCGCCGGTGACGGTGAGGGCGATCGTGGCGCCGGAGTCGATCATGCGGCCGAAGAGGTCGCAGCCCTCCGCCAGGCGGCCGCCGTTGAACGCGCCGGCGCGGCGGTAGACGTCGACGAGCTCCTCGACGGTCATCCCGGGCCGGAGCCGCATCGGCTCGACGGGCGGGCGGGAGAGGTACTTCTTGCGGAGAACCTTGGGGGACTGGGCCATGGCGGGCGCGGACGTTAGTCGCCGCCGGGCGGACCGTCAAGGCGCGCGCGTGCGAGAGCCCGGGCGCGCGAACGCCGCCCGGAGGCGGCGTCGGGGGCTCCGCGATGCGCGCGGACGAGGGCGCGGGACGCCTAGATGGACGGCGGGCGGGCCGTCGCCTGGAGCTGCAGCTGCACGAGCCCGATCTGGCCGTCGTCGGCCGGCTTGAACGCGAGCTCGGAGAGCTTCGCCTGACGGTACACGTCGAGCATCCGCTCCTGACCCTGCCGCCAGACGGAGACCATGGTGCACGACGTGGAGTGGCCGCAGGCGTCCTCGCCGTCGAGGCACACGTTCAGCGCGACCGGACCCTCCACCGCCTCGATCACGTCGAGGAAGCTGATCTCGACGGGCGTCTTCGCGAGGGCGTAGCCACCGTGAGGGCCGCGGGTGGACTTCACCAGCCCCATGTCCACGAGCGTCTTCAGGATCTTCGCGAGGAAGTCCTCCGGCACGTCCATCTGCCGGGCGATCTCCCGGAAGGGGACCACCGAGTCCTGCGGGATGGAGGCGAGGTAAATCATGGCCCGCAGGCCGTAGTCGATCTTGCGGGAGATCCGGAGTACGTGCTGCATCGAGCCTTCCTCTCGTGCCACAGCCCCTCGAACCGGGCGCGCGACCTTGACGAGTCCACTTATTCTAGCACGTCCGAGGTGAGCATTTCATGGGCATGGCCGTGATGGGACCTGGGCCGATCGACGGGAAAATCGATCTCCACTCGCACAGCAGGGCGTCGGACGGTCAGTATCCCGCCGCCGAGGTCGCCGAGCGGGCGGCCGCGGCCGGCGTGGGCGTGTGGGCATTGTGCGACCACGACACGATCGCGGGCCTCGAGGCCGGCGGGGCGGCGGCGGCGCGCCTCGGCGTGCGGTTCGTGCCGGGGATCGAGCTGTCCGCCTTCCTGGATCGCCGCGAGATCCACCTGCTCGGCCACTTCGTGGACCCGGTTCACGACGCGCTGCGGCGGTTCGAGGACTTCCTCGCGGTGCGGCGCCGTGTCCGGATGCAGCAGATCGTGGAGAAGCTCGCCGGGCTCGGCATCCGGATCGCGCCCGCGGACATCGAGAAGTGGAGCGGCGGCAAGACCATCGGCCGGCCCCACGTCGCGCGCGCCATCGTCGAGACCGGAATCGTCGCGACGGTGAAGGACGCCTTCGACCAGTTCCTGGGGGAGGGGCGTCCCGCGTACGTCCCGCGCTACCGGCTCGAGGCGGAAGACGCAGTGCGCCTCGTCCGTTCGGCGGGGGGCACCGCGACCGTCGCGCACCCGGGCGTCTCGAAGCTGGAGCGGTACGACCTCGAGCGGCTCCGCGCCGCGGGGGTGGACGGCCTCGAGGTCCACCACGCCGACCACAACCCGTCGGTCCGGGAGAAGTACCTCCGGATCGCCGAGGCGCTCGACCTCGTGCCGACGGCGGGCTCCGACTACCACGGCGAGGCGGTCGCGCCGGACCGCCACCTCGGCGACGTGTCGATGGCACACGAGGAGCTGGAACGGCTCGAGCGGCGCAGGCCGTGAGCGGTCGCCGCGGTTGACGGCCCCCTCACCCTGGCCCTCTCCCCCGGTGGGCGAGAGGGGAGGATCTCCAGGGAGGAGCTCCAGCGGAGTGTGGGGAGGAGTTCCCGCGGAGTCTTCGGAGGAGCTCCAGCGGACTCCGCGTCTCCTCGCGGCCGTCGCCGGAAAACACAGCGGCCCGGCCGGAAGGATCCGACCGGGCCGCGAACGTCGGGGACGAGGCGAGTCGCTAGCCGCGGAACAGCTGCAGCGAAGCGGTCGTCCAGTCGATGATCAGCTGCGGCCGGACGCCGAAGAAGAGCACCGCGGCGGCGCACCCGCCGAGGACCACCTGCCAGGACAGCGGCGAGCGGAACGTCTTCGCGTCCGGCGCGTACGGTGCGTCGATGAACATCGCCCGGATCACGCGCACGTAGTAGTAGAGCGAGACCGCGGTGTTCAGGGCGCCGATGAGGAGCAGCCACCCGTACCACACGCCGTCCGGCCCGCTCGTCCGCTCCCAGACCGCGACGAACAGGTACCACTTGCCGATGAAGCCGGCGAACGGCGGGAGCCCCGTGAGCGAGAAGAGGAAGATCGCGAACGTGACCGCCGCGAACGGGTGCCGCTTCGCGAGGCCCTTGTAGTCGAGGATCGACTCGGACCCGGTGCCGTCGGCGACGAGGATCACGACGAGGAACGCGCCGAGGTTCATGACCAGGTAGATGGCCATGTAGATCATCACGCTCTGCGTGCCGCTGTTCGACACCGCCGCGAGGCCCATCAGCGTGTAGCCCGCGTGCGCGATGGACGAGTACGCGAGGAGCCGCTTCAGGTTCGTCTGGACGAGCGCGGTGAGGTTGCCGAGCGTCATCGTGATCGCCGCGACCACGCCGATGACCGCCGGCCACGGGATGTTGCCGATGGGGAGCGCGAGCCCGTTCGCGCCCGCCGGGGTCGAGAACGCGGAGAGGAAGAACCGGAGCGCGAGCGCGAAGCCGGCGGCCTTCGGGCCGACGGACAGGAACGCGGTGAACGGCGTCGGGGCGCCCTCGTACACGTCCGGGCACCACATGTGGAACGGGACCGCGGCGATCTTGTAGCCGAGGCCCGCCGCGACGAACGTCGCGCTCACCACGAGGGCGATCTTGCTCGCCACCACCTCGGCGGTGCCGGAGTAGCTGATGTGCTGGATCTGGGTCGCGATCCTGAAGAGGTTCGTCGTCCCGGTGAGGCCGTACAGGTAGCTCATGCCGAAGAGCATGACGCCCGACGCGACGCCGCCGTAGATGACGTACTTCAGCGAGCCCTCGGCGGCCTTCCGGTCGCCCTTCTTGAACCCGGCGAGGACGTAGCTGACCATCGAGACGAGCTCGATCGACAGGTACATCATCAGCAGGTCGGTGGCGCTCGCCATCATGAACATGCCGAGCACGATGGCGACGAGCAGCGCGTAGAACTCGCCGATGCGCGGGGAGGGGAAGTCCTTCCCCGGCGCGGTGATGATCACGACGAGGGCCGCGGCCCCGAGGAAGAGCCACTTGAAGAAGCTCGCGAACGCGTCGTTCGCGAGCATGCCGTTGAAGAGCGACTGCGCGTCGGGAGGCTGGGCGGCGAGGAACCCGGCCGTCGCGGCGAGCACCGCGAGCGCGCCCACGGTGAGGTACGCCACGCGGCGCGGGTTCTTCCGCCAGAAGAGGTCGATGACGAAGAGGATCATCGCCCCGGCGGTGAGCATCGCCTCCGGGCGGAACCAGGTCGCCGACCAGAGGTTCTGATCGACGAGCGGCTGGAGCTGCTGGACGGTGTTCATCCTGGCCTCTCGACTAGCCCTGGGCGAGCAGCGCCAGGGCGGGCTTGATGAGGTCGTGCAGGGTCCCGTTGATCACGCTGAGGATCGCCTGCGGGTAGAACCCGAGGACGATCGCGATGGCGGCGAGCGGGTACAGCGAGATGCGCTCGCGCCAGTTCAGGTCGGGGTAGCCCTTGTACGCCGGGTTGGCCTTGCCGAGGAACATCCGGTGGATCGCCCACAGGTAGTACGCGGCGGTGATGATGACGCTCGAGGCGGAGATGATCGTGTAGACCGTGAACCGCGGGAACGACCCCGAGAAGACCATGAACTCGGAGACGAAGCCCGCGAGGCCGGGGAGGCCGAGCGAGGCGAAGAACGCGAGGCCCATGATCGCGGTGTACTCGGGGAGCTGGGAGGCGAGGCCGCCGAACTTCTCGATCTCACGGTGGTGGGCGCGGTCGTAGATCACGCCCACGATGAGGAACAGCATCGGGCTGATGATGCCGTGGGTGAAGAGGTTCAGCACCGCGCCGGAGATGCCGGCCGGCGTCATCGCCGCCATGCCGAGCAGCGAGAAGCCCATGTGCGAGACGGAGGAGTACGCGATGAGCTTCTTCAGGTCCTTCTGCGCGAGGCAGACGAACGCGGCGTAGACGATGTTGATGACGCCGAAGATCGCGATGGCGTTCGCGGCCCAGGCGGTCGCGTCCGGGAAGATCCCGAAGTTGAACCGGAGGATGCCGTACGGGCCCATCTTCAGGAGGACGCCGGCCAGGATGACGGAGATCGGCGTGGGCGCCTCGACGTGCGCGTCGGGCAACCAGGTGTGGAACGGGAACATCGGGATCTTGATGGCGAACCCGATGAAGAGGCCCACGAACGCGACCTTCGCGAAGTCGTAGCCGAGGAAGGCGACGTTGTGGAACTGGCCGGCGGCGCCCTGCTTCGCGAGCTCGACGAGGTTGAAGGTGTGGCCGCTCGAGAGCGTGCCGTCGGCGAGGAGCGCCGGCGCGCTGTTGTAGTAGATGCCGATGATCGCGAGGAGCATCAGCACGGAGCCGGCGAGCGTGTAGAGGAAGAACTTGATCGCCGCGTACTCCTTGCGCGGGCCGCCCCAGATGCCGATGAGGAAGTACATCGGCAGGAGCATGACCTCCCAGAACACGTAGAAGAGGAACATGTCGAGGGAGACGAAGGTCCCCATCATGCCGGTCTGCAGCAGGAGCAGCATGACCATGTAGCCGGGGACCATCCGCACCGAGAAGTGCTTCGGGTGGTGCGGGTCGTCGTGCCCGTCGTCGTTCATCCCCGCCATCTCGGCGGACTTCGCGGAGGACCACCACGGCATCGAGGCGATGGTCGCGACGAAGGAGATGAGGCCCGACAGGAGCACCATCGAGATCGACAGGCCGTCGACGCCGACGAAGTACTCGATGTTGAAGGCCTTGATCCACGTGAAGTGCTGGACGAGCTGCACGCCCTTCGTGGTGGGGTCGTACATCCGCCACGCGGCGATGGCGGCCACGAGCGAGAGGCCGCTCGTGAGGAGCGCGATCCAGCGCGCCGCGTCGTCGGTCGTCTTCTTCGACAGGCCCGCGAAGAACTTCACCGCGAGCAGCACGGAGATGGCCGCCGAGCCGATGAGCGGCAGGAAGGTGGCCCAGCTGAGGACGGTGTTGGGGTTGAACATTGCGTCTCTCTCCAGGTGCTACTTGATGAGGAAGTTGAGCAGGACCACGACGAGCGCGCCGCCGAGCGCGCCGTAGAGGTAGGTCTGGATGCGGCCGGTCTGGACCATCCGGATGGACCGGCCGAGGCCCATCGTCGCGTTCGCGACGGCGTTGACCGCGCCGTCCACGAGGTACTTGTCGATGGCGCCGTCGAGGTTGGCGAAGGCCTTCGTGATCGCGCCGGTGAGGAGCACCAGGCGGTCGAGCACCTCGGAGTCGAACCAGGAGCAGAGGCGGGCGAAGGCGACCGAGCCCCGGAGCACGGTGGCCGCGTACAGCTCGTCCACGTAGTACTTGTTGTAGACGACGGTCCACACGCCGTTGAAGCGCTCCTTGAGCGCCGCCGGGACGGTGCTCTTCCCGTCCTTGTAGAGCAGCATCGCGAAGAACCAGCCGACGGTGCCGGCGAGGACGCCGATGCCCTGGAACGCGTACTCCATCCAGTGGTGGGCGGGCGTGGCGAACGCGACCTCGGCGGTGAGGGCGGGCTCGAGCCAGTGCTCGAGGATCGGCGCCTTGCCGGTCCAGGCCATCGGGATGCCGAGGAACAGCGTGGCGAAGGAGCCGAGGGCGAGGAGCGAGAGGACGAGGGTCATCGTCCAGGGCGACTCGTGCGGCGTGCCGCCGTGGTGGCCGCCGTGGCCGCCCGCGTGCGCGTCGTCGTGATCGTCGTGAGCGTGGGCCGCCGCGGCCGCGCCGTGTGCCCCGTGGGCATGGCCGTGGTCGTCATGCCCGTGCGCCGGGGCGTGGACTGCGTGCGCCGCGTGCGGCGAGCCGTGGCCGTGGGTGCCGTGGTCGAGGTGGTCGGCGCCGTCGGAGGCGTGGACCTTCACGGACAGCGAGGACATCGCGGTCGCCGCCGCGGAGTGCGGATCCTCGTTGTGCTCGTCGTGGTGACCCTCGCCGCCGCGGTACTCGCCGGTGAAGGTCATGTAGTAGCTGCGGAACATGTAGAAGCTGGTCCCGGTCGCCGCGATGATGCCGATGACGTAGATGGCGGGGCCGAGCAGCGGCATCGGATGGCCGAAGAGCGCCAGGCCGTGCTGCGTGAACGCCTTCCAGAGGATCTCGTCCTTCGAGTAGAAGCCGTTCGCGATCGGGAAGCCGGCGATGGCGATGCACGCGTAGAGGTACGTCCACCGCGTGATGGGCATGTACTTCTTGAGCCCGCCCATCTTCCGCATGTCCTGCTCGTGGTGGCAGCCGAGGATCACCGAGCCCGACCCGAGGAAGAGGCACGCCTTGAAGAAGGCGTGGGTCAGGAGGTGGTACGCGCCGGCCCAGTAGGTGCCGACGCCGACGCCGATGAACATGAACCCGAGCTGCGAGACGGTCGAGTACGCGAGGACCTTCTTGATGTCGTACTGGAAGAAGCCGATCGTCGCGGCGAAGATCGCGGTCAGCGCACCGATGAGGGCGACCCAGCCCATCGCGCTCGGGTCGAGCGCGAAGAGGAAGTTGAGCCGCGCCACCATGTACACGCCGGCGGTGACCATCGTCGCCGCGTGGATGAGGGCGGAGACCGGTGTCGGGCCCGCCATCGCGTCCGGGAGCCAGACGTAGAGGGGGAGCTGGGCGCTCTTGCCCATCGCGCCGACGAACAGCAGCATCCCGATGATCATCAGCAGCGGGACGCCCCAGATCTTCGAGCCGAGGAGGTGCTCCTCGACGCCGGTGGCCTTGATCGCCACCTGGTCGCGGAGCTCGCGGAAGTTCATCGTCGGGCCGACCTTCACGCCGTCGACCTCGGGCGCGAGCGCCGCCGACTGCTCGGGCGTCGCGGCGCTGCCGGACGCGCCGACGTCGACCACGTGGCCGTGCAGCTCGACGCCCGGCTCGTAGATCGCGTTCGGCGAGGCCTCCTGGCGGCCGTGCCACGCGCCGCCGAGGCCCCAGAACAGGAGGAGGAGGCCGGCGAGGAAGCCGAAGTCGCCGAAGCGGTTCGCCACGAAGGCCTTCATGCCGGCCTTCGCCTTCTCCGGGTCCGTGTACCAGAAGGCGATGAGGAGGTACGAGGCGAGGCCGACGCCCTCCCACCCGAAGAACATCACCGCGAAGTTGTCCCCCATGACGAGGAGCAGCATCGCGAAGACGAACAGGTTCAGGTAGCTGAAGAACCGCCAGTAGCTCGGCTCGTCGGCCATGTAGCCGATGGAGAAGACGTGGATGAGCGAGCCGATGCCGGTGATGACGAGCACCATCATCATCGAGAGCGGATCGAGGGCGAACCCGAGGTCCACCGTGAGCCGCCCGGCCGTGAGGAGGTTCCAGAGCGTGTCCTGGAGGAACCGCTCCTCGCCGGGGAGCTGGAGGAGCTGGAGGAACGCCCGGACCGCCACCGCGAAGGCCGCGAGCATCGCGGTGACCGCGATGCGGTGGACGATCTTCTTGCCGAACAGCTGCTGGAGCTTCCAGCCGACGAGCGCGTTGATGGTCGCGCCGATCAGCGGGAACAGCGGGATGAGCCAGAGATAGCCGACGTGCGTGACGGCGATCCGGCCGAGCTCGTGTGCGGACTCGTGCATCGACTTACTCCCGCATCAGGTCCGCGAAGCGGACGTCGATGGACTTGAAGGTCTGGAAGATGGTGAGGACGATGGCGAGGCCGACCGCCGCCTCCGCCGCCGCCAGGACGATCACGAACAGCGAGAAGACCTGGCCGGACACCGCGTCGAGCGGATGCGTGCCCGCGCTCGCGACGAACCGGTTGAAGGCGACGAAGTTCACGTTGGCGCCGTTCAGGATGAGCTCGACGCCCATCAGGACGCCGACCGCGTTCCGCCGGGTGGCGACGGTGACGAGGCCGAACGTGAAGAGCAGCGCGCCGACGACGAGGAAGTGCGTGAGGGAGATCTGCATGGTGGCTCCTAGGCCTCGTCGGCCTTGATCTCCTTGCGGGCGATGACGATGGCCCCGATCAGCGTCGCGAGGAGGACGAGCGACGCGACCTCGAACGGCAGGAGCCACCGGGTGAGGAACCCGTCGCCGATGAGCTGGGTCGTGGGCGCGAGCGCGGCCGGCGAGACCACCTTCCACGGCGTGATGACCGAGACGGCGAGGAGGACCGGCGCGACCGCCACGAAGAGCAGGAACCCGCCGAACAGGCCGAAGCTCGAGTTCGAGACGTTCACCTCGGTGATCCGGTTCGTCAGCATGACCGCGAACAGGATCAGGACGAGGACGCCGCCGATGTAGACGAGCAGCTGGGTCACCGCCACGAAGTCGGCGGAGAGGAAGACGTACAGGGCGCCGGCGCCGAGGAGCGCCATCAGCAGCCCGATGGCGCTGTAGAGGATGTTGCGCGAGAGCGCGACGCCCGCGGCGCCCACCACCGTGACGCCGGCGAGCACGTAGAAGAGGACGTCGGCCAGGCCGAGCGCACCGGCCGCGGGCGCGGGCGCGTGGCGCGCGGCGGGCCCGATGACCTGCGTCGCCATGTAGACCACGAACGCGACGACCGCGACCGCCGCGAGGGTCCAGGCGAAGAGCTTGCTTCCGGTTGCCTTCATCGTGCGCTCCTCACTTCTGCTCGGAGGTTGGGGTCTTCTCGGCGACGGGCGCCGGGGCCGCGGCGGGGGCGGCGGCGGGCGTCTCGTGGCCGGCGGCGCCGTTCCCGGAGGTCGGCTTGGCGGCCGGAGCGGCGGCGGCAGCAGCGGGCTTCGGGGCCGGGGCCGCCGCCGGAGCGGCGGGAGCTTCGGCCGCGGGAGCGGCGGCGGGCTTCGCGGCGGCGGCCGGCGCGGCCTTCGCGGCGGGCTTCGCCGCGGCCGGCTTCGGCGGCTCGGGCGGGAGGAACTTCGGCCCCTTCGCGTTCCAGGCGTGCTCCTCCATCTTCACGCGGACGAGCGAGCCGAGCGGAGCGCGGGGGTAGTACTCCGCGGTCTTGTCGACCTTGTACACGGGGAAGGGGTTCATCGGGTCCGCCCAGCGGAACACGAGGTTCCGGATGTCCGCCTGGGAGCCCTCGAACTCGCGCGTGTGCTGGATCGAGCCGGTCGGGCAGGGCTCGACGCAGAGGCCGCAGAACATGCACTTGGCCTCGTCGATGTCGAACTGGGCGACCGCGCGCTGCTTCGGGTTCGCGGGGTCCTTCTCGAGCGTGATCTGGATGCAGCCGATCGGGCACGCGCGCTCGCAGGCCTGGCACCCGGTGCAGATCGAGGTGTCCACCTCGAGGAAGCCCCGGTAGCGCGGCGGGAGCATGTCCCGCATCGGCATCGGCAGCCGGTCCGGATACTGGACGGTGGTCGGCCGGCGGAGCAGGTGCGAGAGGGTGATCGACATGCCGTGCCAGAAGGACTTGACCGTGTCCTTGATGGCGCCGGTGTACTCGCTGACGGACTGGGCCATGTTGTTGTCCTGTCCCGGTTACCAGTTGGAGAGGTCGACGCGATCGCCGCCGGTCGCGACGTTCTGCCTCGTGAGGCGGATCATCTGGACGATGGCGAGGAGCGCGAGGACGCTCATGGCCACGCCGCTCGCGGTGGCGGCGGCCGGCACGCTGGTGACGAGGATCTGCCAGAGGAGCGTCGCGACGAGCGTCACGAAGGCGCCGGGGACGAGGTACTTCCAGCAGAGGCTCATCATCTGGTCGATGCGGATGCGCGGGAAGGTCCACCGGATCCAGATGACCACGTTCATCATGACGAGCGTCTTCACGACGAACACCGCCATCGAGGCGACCTGCAGCCCCCACCACCCGGCCGCGGGCAGCACGCCCGCGCCGCGCGCGGCGGCGTAGGCGTCGAGGCTCACGCCCGGCACCTGCCAGCCGCCGAAGAAGAGCGTCACGGCGACGGCGCTCATGATCCAGACGTTGCCGAACTCGACCAGGAAGTAGATCGCGTAGCGGAACGCCGAGTACTCGGCGAGGTAGCCGGCCACGAGCTCGGACTCGGCCTCCGGGAGGTCGAACGGCGGGCGGTTCGACTCCGCGAGCTGGGAGATGAAGAAGATGAGGAAGGCGACGAACGCGGCGGGGTTCGTGAACACGAACCACTGCCACGGCCAGGCGCCCTGCGCCCGGATGATCCCCTGCATGGAGAGCGTGCCGGCCATGAGGATGGGCACCATCACCGCGATGCCCGCCGGGATCTCGTACGAGATCACCTGGGCGGCGGAGCGCATGCCGCCGAAGAGCGCCCACTTGGAGTTCGAGGACCAGCCGGCGAGGAGGATGCCGACCACGATGAGCGCGGTCACCGCCGTGATGTAGAAGATCCCGACGTTGAGGTCGCTCGCGATGACGCTCTCGCCGAAGGGCAGGGCGACGAAGATGAGCGCGAACCCGGTGAAGACGAAGTAGGGCGCGGCGCGGAAGAGGAGCCCGTCCGCCTCGGCGGGGATGAGGTCCTCCTTGAGGAGGAGCTTCACCGCGTCCGCGAGCCACTGCAGCATGCCGCCGGCGCCGACGCGGTTGTAGCCGACGCGGCTCTGCATGCGGGAGCTGACCCGCATCTCCCACCAGATCGTGAGCGACGCGATGATCGCGCCGAAGTTCAGGATCATGAAGGCGAGGATCGCGGCGCCCACGCCGTAGACCACCCCGGTGTACGGCCAGGTCGCCGGATCGTGACCGAGCACGTTCCGGACGAAGGCCTGCACGGGCTCGGGCTTCGTGATCACCGTGAGCACGAGCAGGGCGGCGAACAGCACCACGGGCAGCGAGAGCATCACCCCGAGGGTGATCAGGAGCTTGGCCCGGGGGTTTCCCTTCGGGAGAGTGACGGTGGCCATTAGCGATCGATCTCCGGAGCGACGACGTCCAGCGACGAGATGAGCGCGACGAGATCGGCGACCATCAGGCCGCCTGAGATGTCCTCGATGATGGACATCGCGGTGAACGAGCCGGTGCGGGCGCGGATGCGGTACGCCTTGTTCGTCCCGTCCGACACGACGTAGTAGGCCATCTCGCCGCGGGCGGACTCGACGCGGGAGAGCACCTCGCCCGCCTCGGGCTTCATGATGCGCGGGACCTTCGGCGCCACGTAGTCGCCCTCGGGGAGGGTCTCGAGCGCCTGGCGGACGATCTTCGAGGACTCCGCCATCTCGAGGCACCGCACGTAGTACCGGTCGAAGCAGTCGCCCACCGTCCCGGCCCAGCCCTTGCCGACCGGCACGTCGAACTGGAAGTGCGGATACGCCCCGTACGGCATGTCGCGGCGGACGTCCCACTTCACGCCGGAGCCGCGGAGGTTCGGACCCGAGAGGCCGTAGTTGATCGCCTGCTCGCGGGTGATGACGGCGACGTTCGCGAGGCGCCGCTTGTAGATCTCGTTGAACGAGATCAGGCGGTCGAACTCGGGGAGGAACCGGTCGAACCCGTCGAGGAACCGGAGGGCCTTGTCGCGCCACCCCTCGGGCAGGTCGAACGCGACGCCGCCGACGCGGTGATAGTTGTAGGTGAGGCGCGCGCCGCAGAGCGCCTCGATGAGGTCGTTGATCTCCTCGCGCTCGCGGAGGCCGTGCATCATCGGCGTGAAGGCGCCGATGTCCATCGTCATCGTGCCGACGCCGACGAGGTGGCTCGCGATGCGCACGAGCTCGCAGCTGATGGCGCGGAGCCACTGCGCGCGGGGCGGCACCTCGATCTTGAGGAGCTTCTCGAGCGCGATCGCGTAGCCCTCGTTCGCGAACATCGCGGCGACGTAGTCGATCCGGTCGGTGTAGGGCATGAAGCCCGGATAGCCGACGATCTCGCCGATCTTCTCGATGGAGCGGTGCAGGTACCCGACGTCCGGGATCGCCTTCTTCATCACCTCGCCGTCGGTCTCGACGATGAAGTTGATGACGCCGTGGGTCGAGGGGTGCTGCGGCCCGAAGTTGAGGACCATCTCCTCGTTCTGGCGATCGACGCGGCGGAGGATGAGCTTTTCCATGTCGTCGTTTCCCCTCAGGCCTTCGCGGAAGCCTCGGGCTCCGCCGGCGGCGCCGCCTTGGCGGCGACCTCCGCCTTCTTCGCGTCGTCGAGCCGCTTCAGCTCGACGAGCGGGTTCTCGCGCATGTTCGAGATGCCGTGGTAGCCGCCCGCCTCCTGGTAGTCCTTGCGGAGCGGGTGGCCGGTCCAGTCGTCCGGCAGCATGATCCGGCGGAGGTCCGGGTGGCCGGGGAAGTCGACGCCGAAGAGGTCGTAGACCTCGCGCTCGAACCAGTTCGCCCCCTTCCATACGGACGAGACCGTGCGCACCGTCGGGGCGGCGCGGTCCGTCTCGACCTTCATCGTGAAGGTGTGGCGGTGGGTGATCGAGACCAGGTGGTAGACGATCTCGATGAGGTTCTTCTTGGGCCAGTCGACGGCGGTGAGGTCCTCGAGGAAGTCGAGCTCGAGCCCGGGCTCCGCCTGGAGGAAGCGGCAGACGTCGACGATGCGCTCGGCCTTCACGACGCAGAAGGGATCGACCTTCGGCTCCGAGAGGGGACCGACGTCCTCTCCGAAGCGCGCCTTCAGCCGCTCATGGATCTCATTGGTCGTCATTCGTTCCTCAGACGTTGCACGAGGCGGGCGGGAGCCCCTGTAGAGCGACCCCGGCCCGCCCCGTCCCAGAACACCTGCGGTGAAGCGTTCCGTTCCTTGCGCTGCTTAAGCGACGCCCTTCGCCTCCGGCGGACGGCGCCTCTGGGCCAGGTACGGCTCGTTCCGCACGAGCTCCTGGAGACGGATGATCCCTTCCGTCAGCGCCTCCGGCCGCGGCGGGCAGCCGGGGATGTACACGTCGACCGGGACCATCTTGTCGACGCCCTTGCACACGGAGTAACCGAGCTGGAAGAGGCCGCCGCAGTTCGAGCAGGAGCCCATCGACACCACGTACTTCGGCTCGGGCATCTGGTCGTAGAGCAGCTTCGCGCGCTCTGCCATCTTGTACGTGAGCGTTCCCGCCACGATCATGAAGTCGGCCTGGCGCGGGGAGGCGCGGGGGATCGCGCCGAAGCGCATCACGTCGGCGCGCACGCCGCCGGTCTGCATGAGCTCGATCCCGCAGCAGGCGAGGCCGAACAGCAGGTACCAGAGGGAGTTCTCGCGAGCCATGTTGATGAGCTTGTCGAGCTGGCTCGTGTGGAAGAGGGTGACGTCCCCTCCGATCCCCTGGTCCATCTTGGCTGCGGACATCGCGCTCTGACCTCCTGGTTGCTGCTCGTTTGTTCGAACCCGAACCGTCGTCCGTCGATGGTCTACGCCGCGCGCCGGGGCGCCGGCTCCTCGCGCCGCTCGCCGGCGTTCTCGCCCGTCAGCTCCTTCACCCACTCGAGGTCGCCGTGCGCCCAGGCCCACGCGAGGCCGACGACCAGGATGGCGGTGAAGAGGAGGAGCTCGAGGAACGCCACCCACGCCAGGCGGGGCGACGCCTCCACCCAGCGCCGGTACACGGCGACCACCGGGAAGGTGAGGGCGATGTCGACCTCGAAGATCACGAAGACGAGGGCGACCAGGTAGAAGCGGGGATTGAAGTTGAACCAGGCGACTCCGATGGGCCGCTCGCCGCACTCGTAGATCGACGCCTTCTCGGGATTGGGTGCCCGGGGACCCAGCACTCGAGAGAGCGTGACTCCACCGAAAGCGAACCCCACCGCGACGAGGACGAAGACGAGGACGAGACCGAAATCGAAGCCCATGTCGAAGGACCCTTAAGTGGACCTATCTTGTCGGCAAAACTGGGGAAACAGGCGCGCGCAGTCTACAGAAGGGAGTCGTGGTGTCAAGGGGTGGAAACCCGTTGACAAACCCTGATTGGGCAGGCACTTAAGGGCCTCCACCCGACCCTCCCCCACCTTATGACACCCCTGCAGATCTACTTACCCATCGGTGTAGTGCTGCTCGTGGCAGTCGGCCTGGCGATGCTGATGCTGGGCCTCTCGAACGTGCTCGGCCCCCGGCGTCCGAGCCTCGTGAAGCAGACCCCGTTCGAGTGTGGTTCCGAGCCGGTCGGGTCTGCGCACGAGCGGTTCGGCGTGAAGTTCTACGTCGTCGCGCTGCTCTTCATCGTCTTCGATATCGAAGCCATCTTCCTGTACCCGTGGGCGGTGCTGCTTCTTCCCGACGAGAAGACCGGCTACGCCGGCCTCGGCTGGCCGGGCTTCCTGTCGATGGGGATCTTCGTCTTCACCCTCGTCGCGGGGCTCGTCTACGTGTGGAAGAAGGGCGTGCTCGACTGGCAGGACTAGAGAGGAGCGACCGCGAGAATGTCTTCCGAGATCGACGTCGTCCCAGCGATCACCACGCGCCGTGAAGACGCGGAGACCGGCCTGCGGAGCCTCATCTCCAAGGGCCTCGGCTGGGCGCGCAAGTACTCGCTGTTCCAGTATCCGTTCGTCACCGCCTGCTGCGGCATGGAGTACATGACCGTCGCGAGCGCGCGGTACGACCTGGATCGCTTCGGCGCGGCGCTCCCCCGCTTCTCTCCCCGGCAGGCCGACCTGCTGATGGTCGTGGGGACGGTCAACTGCAAGCAGGCGCCGATCCTCCGGCGCATCTACGAGCAGATGGCGGATCCGAAGTGGGTGATCGCGTTCGGCGTCTGCGCGAGCTCCGGCGGCTTCTACGACAACTACGCGACGGTGCAGGGCATCGACCGCATCGTGCCGGTGGACGTGTACATCCCCGGCTGCCCGCCGCGCCCGGAGCAGGTGCTCGACGGGATCATCCTGCTGCAGAAGAAGATCCAGGATCAGTCGCACAAGCTCATCGACCGCAAGCCCCTGCCCACGTTCGGGCCCGAGTACGGCGGCGAGCGGTAGAGAGGCACTCAATGTCCAAGGCCGTCATCGACGCGCTCGTCGAGCGCTTCCCCGACGCCGTGACCGACGCCTACGAGGGCGTCGGTGGCGACGATTGCGCCTTCGTCAAGAAGGACCGGATCGTCGACGTCTGCCGGGCGCTCAAGGAAGATCCGCGCTTCGGCTTCAACATGGCGCCGTACATCACCGCGGTGGACTACCTCGGCGAGGAGCCGCGCTTCGAGGTCGTCTACAACCTGCTCTCCACCTCGACGAACAGCCGCGTCCGGCTTCGCGTGCGGGTGCCGGAGAACGACTGCGTGGTGCCGTCGGTCATGTCCGTCTGGCGCGGCGCCGACTGGTTCGAGCGGTACTGCTTCGACATGTACGGGATCCGGTTCACCGGCCATCCCGACCTGCGGCGGCTGTTCATGTACGACGAGTTCGTCGGGCACCCGCTGCGCAAGGACTACCCGCTCCGCGGCCGCCAGCCGCTCGTGCCGGAGCGCGAGGTGAAGGACATCTACCGCGGGCCGGGGCCCGCGACGCGCGACTAGCGCGGCCGAACTCGTTCGAAGACGAGGTCCCATGTCGACCGAAGCGAAGGGAGTGGGAGGCATCGATCCGCTGGCGACGCCGGGCAGCGCCGGCGCGGGCCAGCCGCCGCCGCAGCTCGGCGGCGCGACGCTCGCCGGCCCGCTCGAGAACGAGCTGGACGCGCCGCTTCCCAGGAAGCGGATGACGCTCAACATGGGCCCCTCTCACCCGGCCACGCACGGCGTGACCCGGCTCGTCGTCGATCTGAACGGCGAGAACATCGAGGGGATGAAGATCGACATCGGTTACCTGCACCGCGGCTTCGAGAAGAGCTGCGAGAACGTGACCTGGACGCAGGTGTTCCCGTACACGGACCGCCTGAACTACGTCTCGTCGATCATGAACAACGTGGGCTTCGCCCTCGGCGTCGAGAAGCTCTGCAGGCTCGACATCCCCGAGCGCGCGAAGTACCTCCGCGTCCTCTCGAGCGAGGTCCACCGCATCTGCGATCACCTCACCCTCGTCGGCGCCATGGGGATGGAGCTCGGCGCGATGACGGTGTTCCTCTACGCCGTCGAGGCGCGAGACCTCATCTACGACCGGCTCGCGGAGCTGTGCGGCGCGCGGCTCACCTCGAACTACGCCCGCATCGGCGGCGTCGCGCGCGACCTGCCCGAGGGCTGGGTCGAGAAGATGACGCAGTCGCTCGATCGCACGATGACGCTCGTCGACGAGATCGACGCGCTCCTCGCGCGGAACCGGATCTTCATCGACCGCACCCGGAACACCGGCAAGATCTCCCGCGAGCTCGCCTGCGAGCTCGGCTTCACGGGCCCGTGCCTCCGCGCCTGCGGCGAGCCGTACGACATCCGGAAGGCGGCGCCCTACCTCGTCTACGACCGGATGGAGTTCGACATCCCGGTCGGCTCGAACGGCGACAACTTCGATCGCTACCTGATGCGCATCGAGGAGATGCGCCAGTCCAACAAGATCATCCGCCAGTGCTTCGAGCAGATGGAGCCGGGCGAGATCATCGTCCCGGACTTCCGGTACGCGCTGCCGCCGAAGCCGCTCGTGTACGGGACCATCGAGGGCGTGATGGCCCACTTCAAGCTCATCATGGAGGGGATCAAGGTCCCCGCCGGCGAGGTGTACTCGTACACCGAGGCGGCCAACGGCGAGCTCGGGTTCTACATCGTGTCCGACGGCGGCGGCCGGCCCTACAAGCTCGGCCTCCGCGCGCCGGGCTGGCCCATGGTCGCGGCGCTCCCGTACATGATGAAGGGCGCGCTGCTCTCCGACCTCATCCCGACCTACGACTCCATCAACATGATCGGCGGCGAGGTCGAGCAGTAGCCTCGCCCGGAACTCGCGAGAACGGAGCCTTTCCGATGGCCGACGAGAAGAAGCCCGAAGCCCCCGCCGCCGCGGCGCCGAAGCCGCCGCCCGGGCCGCCCGCGCCGCCGCCGCCCAAGAACCCCGGGTTCGTGACGGCGACGATCGACGGCCGCGAGGTCGTGGTGAAGCCCGGCACGACCGTCATCGAGGCGGCGAAGTCCGTCGGGGTCGAGATCCCCTACTACTGCTACCACAAGCGGCTCTCCATCGCGGCCAACTGCCGGATGTGCCTCGTGGAGATGTCGAACGCGCCCATGGGCAAGCTGATGCCCGGGTGCCAGATGCCGGTGGCCGAGGGCATCACCGTCAAGACCGACACGCCGCGCGTGAAGGACCAGCAGCGCGCGACGCTCGAGTTCCTGCTCCTGAACCACCCGGTCGACTGCTCCATCTGCGATCAGGCCGGCGAGTGCAAGCTGCAGGACTACTACATGAAGTACGACCGGCAGCCGTCGCGGCTGGACGTGCCGAAGGTCACGAAGGGGAAGCGCGTCCAGCTCGGCCCCACGGTGACGCTCGACCAGGAGCGCTGCATCCTCTGCACGCGCTGCGTCCGGTTCATGCGCGAGGTCGCGAAGGCGCCCCAGCTCGGCGTCGCCCAGCGCGGCAACGAGAGCTTCATCACGACGTTCCCGGGCCAGCCGCTCGACTCGAAGTACGCGGGCAACGTCGTCGACATCTGCCCGGTCGGCGCGCTCACCTCGACCGACTTCCGCTTCCGCGGCCGCGTCTGGTTCATGTCGTCGGCGCGGTCCGTCTGCACCGGCTGCGCGCGCGGGTGCAACACCTTCCTCGACTACCTGAACGACACGACCTACCGCTACCGTCCGCGGGAGAACGACGCCGTCAACCAGGAGTGGATGTGTGACGACGGGCGGACGAGCTACAAGTACCTGAACAACGACCGCGTGCGCGTCCCGCGCGCCGGGCGTGGCGCCCAGGCGGAGGTGCTCGCGCGCCCCGTCGCGGCGCAGCGCGCGGCGGCGGAGCTCTCCGCGCACGCGCAGGCGAAGACGCTCGGCGTGCTCCTCTCGCCGGTCGCGTCCCTCGAGGATCTCCTCGTCGCGTGCCAGGTCGCGAAGGAGGGGCTCGGCCTCTCCGTCGCGTACGTCGGCGGCCGCCCCGACGGGTGGCAGGACGACTTCCTGAAGCGCGCCGACCAGAACCCGAACCGCAAGGGGCTCGAGCTCGCTGCGCAGGCGTACGGCCTCACGCTGAAGCCGTTCGCGGAGCTCCTCGCCGCGGTCCAGGCCGGCACCGTGAAGGGCCTCTGGGCGGTCGGGACCGAGCTGCCGGACGCCACGGCTGCGGCGAAGCTCGAGCGGCTCGAGGTGCTCGTCGCGCAGTCGTACAACGACGTCGGCCTCGCGAAGGCCGCCACGGTCCTGCTGCCGGCGTCGCCGCACTCGGAGACCGACGGCACGTTCGTGAACTTCGAGGGCCGGGCGCAGCGGTTCGAGATGGCGTACTACCCGCGCGGGGAGTCGCGGCCGCACTGGGCGCTCGCCGCCGAGCTCGGCGCCGCGCTGAAGCTCGAGATCGCGTTCGCGAACGCGCGCGAGGTCTTCCAGAAGCTCGGGCCGAAGGTCGCCGGCGCGCTCGGCGACTTCCAGTGGGACTCGATGCACTCCATCGGCAAGCGGTTCGGGCTGATCCCGCTCGCCGCAGGCACCGTCGACGGCCGCCTCGCGGGCAATCGCGACCGCGTCCCGTCCGAGACCAGCGAGGACTACCGCCGCGCGCTCGCGCGGAGCCGGTAGGAGGAGGCGCCTTGAATCGCTTCGTCGGAATGCTCCTGGTGTTCGCCGCGGTGATCGCGGTGATCGTCTTCGCCTGCGCCGGCTTCTACCTGGCCGCCGGCTGGCTGGGCGTCGGCTTCAACGCGATCTCGAACGCGATCTTCGGGACGACGGGCTGGTCCCGCGCCGCCGTCTACTTCGGCGCGTCGGTCGCGAACATCCTGACGCTGCTCCTCGTCGTCATGATGATCTCCGGGTCGCTGCTCACCGTCGCCGAGCGGAAGTGGTCGGCGATGATCCAGAACCGGATCGGCGCGAACCGGATCAAGGTGTTCGGCTCGCCGCTCGGCGGCATCCCGTTCCTCGCCGCCGACGCCCTCAAGATGCTGACCAAGGAGCGCGTCGAGCCCCGCGGTCGCAACCAGTTCCTCTACTTCCTCGCGCCGGCGCTCGCCTTCGCCCCGGTGTTCGCGCTGTTCGCCGTGATCCCGGTCGGGATGGGCATCAGCCTCTCCGAGATCACCGGCCAGCCCGCGAGCGCCGCGCTCGACCCGATCTCGCTCCAGGCCGCGCACCCCGACGTCGGCCTCCTCTACGTCTTCGCCTTCGCGTCGCTGCAGGTCTATGGCACGGCGCTCGCGGGCTGGGCGTCGAACAACAAGCTCGCGCTCCTCGGCGGCGTCCGCGCCTCCTCGCAGATGATCTCGTACGAGGTGTCGCTCGGCCTCTCGCTGGTCGGCTGCATGATCGCCTACCGGACCCTCCGGCTCGACGACATGGTCGTCGCGCAGGGGCAGGCGGTCCTCGGGCCCATCCCGGCGGTCGGTATCCTCATCCAGCCCATCGGCTTCCTCGTCTTCTTCGCGAGCGCGTTCGCCGAGACGAAGCGCGCGCCGTTCGACCTGCCCGAGGGCGAGAGCGAGATCGTCGGCTACTTCGTCGAGTACTCGGGCATGAAGTTCGGCCTCATGTTCCTCGCCGAGTTCATCGAGATCGTCGTGCTGTCCGGCATCGTCACGGCGGTGTTCCTCGGCGGCTGGCACCCGTACCTCTTCGAGGGCTGGCTCCAGTCGAACCTCTCGCAGTTCTGGTTCGCGTCCGTCGGGGCCGCCGCCTTCATCGTGAAGATGGTCTTGATGATGTGGCTGCAGATCACGATTCGCTGGCTGCTCCCGCGGTTCCGCTTCGACCAGATCCAGAAGCTCTGCTGGAAGATCCTGCTGCCGGCCGCGCTCGCGAACGTCTTCGTGGCCGGCGCCGCGCTCCTCATCGACCCGAGCATGCAGCTCCTCGCGGCCATCGGGATCGTCACCCTCGTCATCGTCGCCGTCATCACCGCCGCGGTCGGCCGCGCTCCTGCCCCCGAGGCAGGGCACGCCGCCGCGCACGCCGCCGCGGGGCACTGACCACCATGCCTTACCCGCTCCAGAACCGACCGGCCGATCTGCGCGAGTCGATGTACTTCCCGGAGATCCTCCGGGGCATCGGCACGGTCACGAAGCACTTCCTGAAGAACCTGTTCTTCTCGCGCGACGCGAACCCGGACATCCTCGCGCGCAAGCGCGGCGGGTTCGGGTACTCGGACAACGTCACGCTGCAGTACCCGGAGGAGCGGGCGCCGTACCCGCCCGGCTACCGCGGCCTGCACCGGCTCGTGCCGCGCGAGGACGGCCGCGCGCGCTGCGTCGCCTGCTACATGTGCGCGACGGCGTGCCCGGCCCAGTGCATCTACATCGAGGCGGGCGAGTACGCGGACGATCCGGTCGAGAAGTACCCGGTCAAGTTCGTGATCGACGAGCTGCGCTGCATCGTGTGCGGCTTCTGCGTCGAGGCCTGCCCGAAGGACGCGATCCGGATGGACTCGGGCGAGCACACGCCGCCGTCCTACGAGCGCGCGGCGCAGGTCTGGGACGAGAAGCGGCTCCTCCGCGGCCCGCCGGTCTCGTACCAGTACGATCCGTGGCTCCGCCGCGGCTCGCCCTCGATCGCGCCCGAGAAGCTCGAGGAGATGCGGGCGTGCGCCAAGCCGTTCCCGTCGGTGGCCACCGACGAGGCGAGCCAGACGCCGGGGTTCTCGGTCCGGGCCCTCGCGCAGGAGGCGAAGGAGCGCGGGGAGCTGGCGAAGCGCTAGCGTCCCGCCACCGTCTTGGACCGCGCGCGCCGCCCCCTCCGGGCGGCGCGCCGCGTTTTCGGGGAGCACCGCGTGCGCTCGAGGCTCGCCGGGGCGAGGGCCGGATCCCTCGCGACCTTCGCGGCGCTCGCGGCGGCCGCCGTGCTCCTCGATCTCGGCCGGCTCCACGCCCTCGAGCACGGCGACTCCATCGTCCCGGTGCTCGTCTCGCTGCAGCGCTGGACCCCGTTCTACTGGGACCAGGAGCGGTACGGCATGCTCGTGCCGCTCGTGGCCCTGCCGGTGCGGGATCCGCTCTGGAACCTGCTCCTGCAGCGCCTGCTCCTCGTGCTCGCCGGGCTCGCCGCGGTCGTCCTCCTCGCGCGCCACGTGCTCGCCGGGCGGGAGTGGCGGGTCGCGGGGGCGCTCGCGACGGTGCTGGTGCTCCTCTCGTGGCCGGCGCCCTGGCTGTTCGAGTACCTCGGCGACCAGCCCTACGGCCTCGGGCTCGCGCTGGCGCTCGCAGGGCTCGCCGTGGCGGAGCCCGGGCCCGGAGGGCGCCGCGGACCGGCGCGGCTCGGCGCCGGCCTCGCCCTCGTCCTCCTCGCGCACTGGGTGAACGCGGCGACGGGGCTCCTGCTGGTCCCGCTGGCGGTCGCACGGGCGGGGGTCGACCTCGCCGACGGCGAGCCGCGGCGCGCGGCCCTGGACCGGCTCGTCGTCGACGGCGCGCTCCTCGTCGCCGGCCTCGCCGCCGGGCAGGTCCTGCTGCGCCTCTACCCGGTCTTCTCCGGGCAACCGCTGCGGCTCGCGACCGGGGCGCTCCCCGTGGCCGAGTGGCCGCGCGCATGGGCCGCGTACCTCGGTCGCGCGGCGCGCGAGGCGGGCGCGATCGCCGCGGCCACCGGGGCGGTGGCCGCCGCCGGCGCCGCCGCGCTGCTCCTCCCCGCGGTGCGCCCGCACGCGCGCGCCGTGCTCCTGCGGGCGGGCGCGCTCGTCGCGGGCGCCGCGGTGTACGCGCTGCTCACGGGCACGTTCGCCTGGGTCCGCGACAACGCGTGGCACTGGCGGTACCTCGCGCCTGCGGTGCTCCTCGTGCAGCTCGCCGCGGTCGCGCCGCTCGCGGAGGCGCTCGCCGCCGCCGGCCGCCTCGCCCGGGCGGCCCTGCCGGGCGCGGTGGCGCTCGTGCCGCTCGCGGCGCTCGCCGCGGCCGGCCCGCCGTCGCTCGCGCGCGTCCGCGCGGATCTGGATCGGGTGGCGGGGCGCTGGACGGAGGACGTCCTCGCTGCACGCTGCGATCTCGTGACCGGCGACTACTGGTCGGTCTGGCCAGCGGTCTGGCACGTCGCCTGGTCGGGGCGCGCCCGCGGCACGCCGGTGCGCGTGTACGGCCTCGCGCACCGCGCGAACCCGACGGTCCCCGCGTGGCGCGATCGCCCGAGCTCGACGCTGCGCGTCTGCCGCGTGCGCGGCGCCGAGGGGGCGGCGGACCGGGCCCTGCGGGACTACGGCCTCTGGCCGGCGCGCGTGGTCGAGCGGCGCGCCACCGTCGACGTGCTCGTGCCGGCGCCGGGGCGTGCGCCCGGTGCGGCCCCGGCCCCCGGAGGCGGCGCGGCTACCGGGTCCGGGTCCGGAACATGACGCCGACCATCGCGGTGAACGACGTGTCGTCGTAGTTGCCCGTGTGCGGGTGGAAGGCGATCTCGGCGTCGATCCGGACCTGGTCGCTCGCCCAGACGTAGCCGCCTCCGCCGATGCGTGCGGCGAGCCCGACGTCGCTGTCGTCCGAGTGGAGCCCGCGCGCGAAGTCGGTCGTGTGGACTCCGACCCAGTACAGGCCGAGCCCGAGGTCGCCGTAGAAGCCGGCCTGCCGGTTGATCGCGAGGAGGAAGCGGGCGGCCGGGACGATCTCGAACAGGTCGAGGCTCTGCGAGAAGTCGGGTTGATCCACCGACAGGTGCGAGTAGGCCAGCGATCCGACCCCGGCGAACATGACCGCCGGGGAGAGCCGCTGCAGGTCCAGCTCCGCGTCGAGGCGGAGCCCGATGCCGTCCCAGTCCCCGCGGTCGATGCCGAGGAGCGCGCCGAGCCGGAGGCCGGGCTGGTCGGCGCCGCTGCGGGACTGCGCCCTCGCGGCGGCGGGCGCCAGCGCGGCGAGCGCGGCGGCGAGGGCGAGGGTGGCGAGCGGTCGCGAGCTGGTCATGGGGCTCTCCTCGGATGATGGACCGCGGCATCCTAGCCTCGCCGCCAACCCCGCGCGAGTGTCGCAGGGCGATCCGCGTCAGGCAGGTCCAGCCCCCGGCTCCGCCTCGGCGGTGAGCACCTCGCGCTGGGAGACCGGGGCGATGCGGTGGAGGAAGAAGAAGCCGGGGAGCGCGGCGATCGTCGCGCAGCCGACGAAGAACACCGGATACCCGAGCCGCTCCACGAGGAAGCCGCTGGGGAGCCCTGCCGCCCACCGGCCCAGCCCGAACAGCGACGAGAGCAGGGCGAACTGGGTCGCGCTGTAGCGCTTGTCGCACACGCGCAGCAGCAGCGCGCCCTGCGCCGCCGCGGCCATGCCCTGCGCGCCGTACTCGGTGGCGATGGCGGCGTACGTCCAGCCGCGGGTGACGGCGGAGAGGGCGGGCAGCGTCGCGCACTGCGCGACGTCGAGCGGCACGGCGCGGGAGAGCGCCGCGGCCGAGTAGACGACGTTCGCGCCCGCCTGGAAGACGCCGAAGATCCACAGCGCGCGGCCGAGGCCCATCCGCGTCATCAGCGCGGCCCCGATCGCGGAGCCGGAGATGGTGGCGATCGTCCCGATCACCTTCACCGCGCCGCCGGCCTCCGCGTTCGTGAAGCAGAGGTCCTTCAGGAACGGGTTCACCATCGTCCCGCCCATGTTGTCCCCGAACTTGTAGAAGATCAGGAACAGCGCGATGGGGATGGCGTCCGAGCGGCGGAAGTAGGTCCGGAACGGCTCGACGACGGCGCTGCCGAGGGACCGCGGGGGCGGCGCGGGCACGTCCGGCTCGGGCGCCGCGAGCGTGATCGCCACGAACGCGACGAAGGCGCCGGCGAGCACGAGGAACACGATCGGCCACGGCAGCCACTCCGAAGCGCTGACCGCGAACGCGCCCGCGAGCAGCATGCCGATCCGGTAGTACATGATCCGGAGGCCGGAGACCGGGCCGTGCTCCTCCTTGTGCAACGCCTCGACCGCGTACGCGTCGATGGCGATGTCCTGGGTCGCGGAGAGGAACGCGATCCCGAGGGCGAGGAGCCCGATGACGAGCGGGGCCGACGCGAGCGGCGTCCCGGCGCCCTTCGCCGCGAGCGCGCGCCAGGCGAACGCCGCGAACGCGCCGAACGCGCCGGCGAGCGCGAGCTGGGCGATGATCACCCAGCTCCGCCGCCGTCCCGGCCACGGCAGGGCGTACCGGTCCACGAGCGGCGCCCAGAGGAACTTGAGCGTCCAGGGGAGCGACACGCCGGACAGCAGGCCGATCGTCGACTTCTTGAGGCCGAGATCGACGAGGAAGTACTGCAGCGTGTTGAACACCCACCCGAGCGGCATGCCCGAGGAGACCTGGAGCAGCGCGAGGAGCTGGATGCGCTTCGACCGGAGGAGGATCTTCTTCTTCGGGGCGGTCGCGGCGGCGGGGGCGGTCGACAAGGCGGATGAGAGCCTAGACGCGGGGCGTCGCCGTCACAAGCCACTTCGGGACGCCCGCACGGCCGCGATCCGTTCAGGCGACCGGGCGCACGGCGCGCGCGAAGGCGTCCGCGGGCAGCGTGTTCAGCACGTCGCCCCGGCGCACCCAGCCGCGCCGCGCGGTGAGGACCGCGTACCGCAGGTACCGGAGCGCGCCGGTGGAGTGCGCGTCGACCGAGAGCACCACGGGGATGCCGCGGTCCCGCGCCGCGCGGACATGGCGGGGCTCGAGGTCGAGCCGCTGAGGATCCCCGTTCACCTCCACTGCGCCGCGCGACCGCGCGAGCGCGTCGAGCACCTCCTCGACGCGGACGGCGTACGGCGGCCGCTCGTTCAGGAGCCGGCCGGTGCCGTGGCCCCAGATCTTGAACACCGGCCAGGACATGGCGCGGACGAGCCGGGCGGTCATCTGCGCCTCGTCCATCTTCATCCGGGAGTGGATGCTCGCGACGACGACCTCGAGCTGCTCCAGGATCGCGTCGGGCCAGTCGAGCGCGCCGTCGTCGAGGATGTCCGCCTCGGTGCCGCGGAGGAGCCGGATCCCCACCTGCTCCTGCACCCGTGCGATCTCGTCCCACTGCCGGCGCAGCCGGTCGGGATCCAGGCCGCCCGCGTAGTGCGCCGTCCCGGAGTGATCGGTCACGGTCAGGTACTCCACGCCGAGCGCCTCCGCGGCGCGCGCCATGTCGAGCAGCGTCGCCTTCCCGTCGGACCAGGTCGTGTGGCAGTGGACCAGCCCGCGGACGTCCTCGAGCGTCACGAGGTCCTCCGGCACCCGCCCCGCCCGCGCCGCCTCGAGCTCGCCCGTGTCCTCGCGCAGCTCCGGCGGGATGTACGCGAGGCCGAGGGCGCGGTACAGCTCGGCCTCGGAGCCGACGGACACCTTCGCGGACGGATCCGGCGGCGCCTCCTCGGCCGCGAGCGGCACTTCGGCCACGGCGGAGGCGCCCGGGTCTCCGTCCGCGCGCGCCCCGCCGCGTGCAGGCCGCGGGGGGAGCCGGTAGAGGCCCCACTCGCTGAGCGTGAGCCCCTGGTCGCGCGCGATCCCGCGCAGCTTCACGTGGTGCGCCTTCGAGCCGGTGAAGTGGTGGAGCAGCGTCGCGAAGTCCTCGGGCGGCACGATCCGGAGGTCGACCTGCAGCCCCGACGCGAGCCGCACGCTCGTCTTCGTGTCGCCACGAGCGATGACGTCCTTCACGAGGGGGAAGGCGAGGAAGTGCGCGGAGAGCTCGGCCGGCGCGCGCGACGCCGCGACCACGTCGAGGTCGCCGACGGTCTCGCGGCCGCGCCGTGCCGACCCGGCGAGCTGCACGTCGAGCGCCGCCGGCGAGCGGCGGAGGAACGCGACGATCGCGTCGGCCGCCTCGAGCGCGCCGGCGAGGAGGACGCGCACCTCGGCCGGGCGGGCGCGCAGGCGGCGGATGCCCTCGAGGATCTTCGCCTCGGTCTTCTCCCCGAATCCCTTCACGCCGCGGACGCGGCCGGCGAGGCAGGCCGCCTCGAGCTCGTCGACCGACCCGACCCCCAGCGCCCCGTGGAGGGCGGCGATCTTCTTCGGCCCGAGGTCCGGCACGCGGAGCAGGTCGAGGACGCCGGGCGGGTGCTTCGCGCGGAGCCGGTCGAGCACGTCGGTCGACCCGCGCGCGAGGATGTCCGCGATCTTCTTCGCGAGCGCCTCGCCGATCCCCGGGACGTCGGTGAGGCGGCCCTCCGCGGCGAGGGCGGCGACGTCCTCCGCCACCGCCTCGACGGCGCGCGCGCCGTTCTCGTACGCGCGGATCTTGAACGGGTTCTCGCCCTCGAGCTCGAGCAGGGCCCCGATCTCGCGCAGCAGGCGCGCGACCTCGAACTTGTCGGCCATCGGGCGCTTATATACCGTCCGGACGCCCATGCAGCCCGCCCGGCCTCTCTTCGGGTCCGTTCACGCCTGGTCCCTGCGTCCGCGCGCGTCGCGGACTCCGGGCCCGTGCGCGCGCGGCGTCCGCGCCGCGGCGGTGGCGCTCGCGATCGCGGCGGCGGCCTGCGCCTCCGGCTCGCGCTTCGAGCGCACACGCCCGCGCGAGGTCCTCGTGGAGGTCCTGCCGCGCAGCGCCGAGGTGCTGCTCGACGGGAAGCCGGTCGGGCGCGGGCCCGGCACCTTCCCGGCAGCGTCGCGCGACCTCGGCGGGCACACGGTCGCGTTCCGGGCGCCCGGGTTCGTCCCCGAGGAGCTCGTGCTCCCCGCCGGCGACGTCGCGGGCGCGCGGCTCGGGGCCGCGCTCCGGCCAGAGGGGTTCCCGGGGCCGCCGCTCGACCTCGAGGACGCGCCCGGCCTCGCCGCCGCCGCGGAGTTCCTCGGCGACCAGGGCGACGCCGCGGACGCGCGCGACTACGCGGAGCGGGCGGCGATGGTGGACCCGCGCCTCGCCGAGGCGCACCGCGCCCTCGGCGACGCGCGCGCGCGCCTCGGGGACGGCGCCGGTGCCGCCGAGAGCTGGGGCGAGTACCTCCGGCTCGCGCCGGCGGCGGAGGACGCCGCCGCGGTGGAGGCGCGGATCGAGCAGGCGCGGAGCGGCGGGGGCGACCCGGCCGCGCGGTGAGTCACGAACCGGCGCCGCGCGCCTCCGGCATGGAGGCGTCGACCGCGCCCGGAGGAGCGATGGGACACGTCGAGCACAGGCACGAGGCACCCCGGTCGGCGCGAATCTTCGTCGTCACCGCGTCCGACACGCGGGGGGAGGCGGAGGACGAGAGCGGGGCGTTCCTGCGCCGCGCCGCGGAGGCGGCGGGCCACGTCGTGGCCGGGTACCGGATCGTGAAGGACGAGCCGGCCGAGCTCCGCGCGGCGCTCGACGACGCCGCCGCGGCCGGCGTCGACGCGGTCGTCGTGAACGGCGGGACGGGGATCGCGGGGAGGGACCGGACCTACGAGGCCGTCGCGGGCCTGCTGGAGAAGCGGATCGACGGGTTCGGGGAGCTCTTCCGGATGCTGTCGTACGCGGAGATCGGGAGCGCCGCGATGCTGTCGCGGGCCGTCGCCGGGGTGTGGGGCGGCCGGGCGGTGTTCTCGGTCCCCGGCTCCCTCGCCGCGGTCCGGCTCGCCTGGGAGAAGCTCATCGGGCCCGAGCTCGGCCACGTCCTCCGCGAGCTGCGGAAGGACGCGAGGCGGTAGGGCGGGATGGAGGCGCCGGCGGCCGCCTCGCGCAGGGTGCCGGTCCTCGGCCGCGTCGCCGACGTGCGCGAGGGCGAGGCCGCCGCCGTCCTCTGGGCGTTCGCCTACTTCTTCTTCCTCCTCGCCGGCTATTACCTGCTCCGGCCCATCCGCGAGGAGATGGGGATCCGGGGCGGCGTCGAGAAGCTGCACTGGGTGTTCAGCGCGACGTTCGTCGTGATGCTGGCGGCCGTCCCGATCTACTCGGCCGTCGTCGCCCGCGTCCCGCGCGCCCGCGCCATCCCGTGGGTGTACCGGTTCTTCCTCTTGAACCTGGTCGCCTTCTTCCTGCTCGTCCGCGCGGGCGTCGCGCCGGCCTGGGTGGCGCGCGTCTTCTTCGTGTGGGTGAGCGTCTACAACCTCTTCGTCACGTCCGCCTTCTGGAGCCTCATGGCGGACGTGTTCTCGAGCGGGGAGGGGAAGCGGCTCTTCGGGTTCGTCGCGGCGGGCGGCAGCGCCGGCGCGCTCGCGGGATCGGCCGCGGTCGCCTGGCTCGCCGCGCACGTCGGCATCGCGAACCTGCTCCTGCTCTCGGCCGCGACGCTGGAGGTGGCGGTCCGGTGCGTCGGGCGACTCGTCGCGTGGGGTGCGGAGCGCGGACCGGCGGCCGCCGCCGGCCTGGGTCGCGCGCCGCGCCCGGACGCGGGCACGGGCGGCTCGGCGCTCGCGGGGATCACCGCGATCTTCCGCTCGCCCTACCTGCTCGGCGTCGCCGTCCAGATGCTCCTGTTCGCGATCGGCTCGACGTTCCTCTACTTCCAGCAGGCGCGGATCGTCGCGCACGCGATCCCCGACTCGGCCGACCGTGCGCGCCTCTTCGCGGCGGTGGACCTCGGGGTGAACGTCGCCGCGCTCGCGACGCAGGCCCTCGCGACCGGCCGCATCGTCGGCGCGCTCGGCGTCGGCCCAGCGCTCGCGCTCGTCCCGGCGCTCTCCATCCCGGGGTTCGCCGCGCTCGCGCTCCTCCCGACCGTCTGGACGCTCGGCGTGCTCCAGGCCGTTCGGCGGGCGGCCCACTTCGCGCTCGAGCGTCCGACGCGCGAGGTCCTCTTCACGGTCGTCTCGCGCGAGGACAAGTACAAGGCGAAGAGCTTCATCGACACGTTCGTCTACCGCGGGGGCGACGTCGTGTCCGGGTGGCTCCACGCGGGGCTGGCGGGGCTCGGGTTCTCGCTCGCGGCGCTGTCGCTGTCGGCGATCCCGTTCACCGCCGCGTCCGTGGGCGTCGCCCTGTGGCTCGGGCGCCGGCAGCGCCGGCTCGAGGAGGCCGCGCGATGAGCAGGATGGGACGGCGGACGTTCCTGGGGCTCGGCGCGGCCGGCCTCGCGGCGGTCGCCGCGCGGGCGTCCGGGGCGGGCGCTCGGGATCGGGGAGGGGAGGCGATGAACACGCGGAAGGTTCCACGAACCGGCGAGGCGATCCCGGTGATCGGTCTCGGCACCTGGGCGACGTTCGACGTCGGGCCGGACGAGGCGGAGCGGGCGCCGCGGCGCGAGGTGCTCCGGGCGTTCCTCGCCGCCGGCGGCCGCGTGATCGACTCGTCCCCGAGTACGGCCGCTCGGAGGAGGTGACGGGGGACCTCCTCGCCGACCTCCGCGGCGCGCCGCGCGCGTTCCTCGCGACCAAGATCTGGACGCGCGGCCGGGCGGAGGGGGAGGCGCAGGCGCGGGAGTCGATGCGGCGGATGCGGACCGACCGGCTCGACCTCCTCCAGATCCACAACCTGCTCGACTGGCAGGTGCACCTCCCGACGCTGCGGGCGATGAAGGCGGCGGGCACGATCCGCTACCTGGGGATCACCCACTACGCCCCCTCGAGCTTCGACGAGATGGAGCGGATCCTCCGGCGCGAGGGCGTCGACTTCGTCCAGCTCCCGTACTCCGCCGCGACGCGGGAGGCGGAGGCGCGCCTCCTCCCGGCGGCCGCCGAGACCGGGACGGCCGTCCTGGTGATGCGTCCCTTCGAGGAGGGAGCGCTCTTCCGGGCGGTGGAGGGCAAGCCGTTGCCGCCCTGGGCGACGGAGCTCGCCTGCACCTCGTGGAGCCAGGTCTTCCTCAAGTTCATCCTCGCCCAGCCGGCGGTCACCGCCGTGCTGCCGGCGACCGCGAACCCCCGGCACCTCGCCGACAACGTGGGCGCCGGGACCGGGCCGATGCCGGACGCCGCGCTCCGGAAGCGGATGGCAACCGAGCTGCGGTTCTGAGCCTCGCCCGAGGAGGAGCGCATGCCGTCGACCCGCCGTGAATTCGTCCGTTCCGCGCTGTCCGCCGTGGCGGTCGCCGCGGCGCCGGGGCACGGCGGTGCCGCGCCGGGGCCCGCGCGGAGGATGAAGCTCCTCGTCCTCGGCGGGACCGGGTTCCTCGGCCCAGCGGTCGTCGAGGTCGCGCGGGCGCGCGGCCACGTCCTCACGCTCTTCAATCGGGGGAAGACGAACCCGCAGCTCTTCCCCGACGTCGAGAAGCTCCGCGGCGACCGCGACGGCCAGCTCGACGCGCTGAAGGGCCGGCGCTGGGACGCGGTGATCGACGACTCCGGCTACGTGCCGCGGATCGTGTCCATGAGCGCGAGGCTCCTCGCCCCGAGCGTCCGCCGCTACCTGTTCGTCTCCTCCGTGTCCGTGTACCGGGACGACATCCCGCGCGCCTCCGACGAGACCGCGCCGCTCCAGACGATGGCGGACGAGACGAGCGAGGACGTCCGGGCGAGCTACGGCGCGCTCAAGGTGCTCTCCGAGCGGGCGGCGGAGACCGCGCTCCCGGGCCGGACGATCGTCGTCCGTCCGACGCTCATCGTCGGCCCCGGCGACCCCACCGACCGGTTCACGTACTGGCCGGCGCGCGTCGACCGCGGCGGCGAGGTGCTCGCGCCGGGCGACGGAGAGGACCCGGTCCAGATCGTGGACGTTCGCGACCTCGCCGCGTTCATGATCGGCCTCGTCGAGGCGGACGAGACGGGGACGTACAACGTCGCGGGACCGGAGCGGACGCTCGAGATGCGGGAGGTCCTCGCCGCGTGCGAGGCGGCCGCGCCGGGCAAGGCGAGGCTCACCTGGGTCCCGTGGCCGTTCCTCGAGAAGGCGGAGGTCCAGCCCTGGGTGGAGCTGCCGGCCTGGATCCCGCGCCAGCTCCCGGACAGCGCGATGGCGACGGTCTCGAACGCGCGCGCCGTGGCGAAGGGGCTCCGCTTCCGTCCGGTTGCGGCGACGGTGAAGGACACGCTCGCCTGGTGGCGCGCGCTGCCCGGCGAGCGGCGCGCGAAGCCGAGGGCGGGGCTCGCGCCGGAGAAGGAACGCACCGTGCTGGAGCGGTGGAGGGGGGAGGCGAAGAGCGGCACGGGCGCGGCGCCGGGTGCGGCGACGGCGAAGTAGCGGCCGGTCGCCTCGAACCCGAACCCGAGGGCCGTGCCCGCGGCCCTCTCCCGGCCCGAGGCCCGTCACCCGTGAGACGAGGCCCGGCGCCCGTGAGACGTGGCCCGCACGCATGAGACGAGGCCCGTCACCCGGCGCGTCCCCCACCTCGGGTCACGTTGGCATTCGCTTTCCCGTCAGCGATCTCGGTCCCATTCACTTTCGCGTCCGCCCGGCGAGGGGTGCTGGGCGCTCCGGGGTACGGCGCCGCGCCGGCGTGGAGGCCCCCTCGTCCGTGCTCGCCGCGGACTCGCGACCGGGCGCCGTAGGTCGATCGGGCGCCGAAGCGCGCGGGGCCGCGGCACGCCCGGACGCGCCACGCTCGCGCCCGGGCGTGGCGTGCGTCGGGCGAGGCGAACGGTTCCGTGGGGCGCTCGCGTGTCACGTCGCGTGCACCGCGGCTGAAGTACTGTCGATCGGGTCCGTACGCAGCGACGCGGCTGCGCGCGGGCGAGGGGGCCTCCCCGACTGTATGGCGCGGCGCCTGTTGGTGTTCGCGATCCCGGCCTCGCTTTCGCCGCTCGCCCTCGCCCCTCGCCGCTCGCCGCTCGCCGCTCGCCGCTCGCCGCTCGCCCTCGCCCTCGCCCTCGCCCTCGCCCGAGCCCGAGCCCGAGCCCGAGCCCGAGCCCGAGCCCGAGCCCGAGCCCGACCTCCCCGACTCCGACCTCGGCACACCAGATCCCTCCCTCTCCCCCCGCGCAGCGCAGCGGAGCGGGGGGAGAGGGCCGGGGTGAGGGGGGCCGCTCGGGTCCATGGCGGCCAGGGCCCGGGGGCCAAGGGACAGGGATGACGGGCACGGAGAGACTCGGGCACGTCAACGGCCACGGCAACGGCCACGAATCGCAGTCGCCTTGCGCACTCGACCCCGATCGGCCAAGAACCCCCCGTGGCCCGCCCGCGCTCACGCCCGCTCCCCGCCGATCGCGCCGCGCGGCTGCGCCCGCTCCTCGACGCGCTCGACGCCGCGCTCGACCGCGCCGCGCGCATCGCCGCGGATCCCGTGGAGTTCCCGCGTTCGTACCCCGCTCCGGAGGACGCCGAGGTGGCGGGGCTCGTCGCGGTGAGCCTCGCGTACGGTCGCGCGGACGTCTTCAAGCCGGTGGTGGCGCGCGTCCTCGCGACGATGGGCCCCTCGCCGGCGCGCTTCGCCGAGACGTTCGCGCGGGCGCCGGACGCCTCCGCGTTCGACGGCGTGGTGTACCGCTTCAACCGGCCGCCCGACCTCGCCGCGCTCGCCGCCGGCATCGGCGCGATGCGGCTGCGGCACGGCGGCCTCGGCGTCCGGTTCGCGGCGCTGTTCGAGGGCGCGGGGGGCGGGCCGGGCGCGCTCCGTCCGGCGCTCGCGGCGTTCGCGGCGGAGCTGCGCGACGCGCCGGAGGGCCGCGCGCTGCTCGGCCCCCGCGGCCCCCGCGGCCTCCGGCATCTCCTCCCCGATCCCGCCGGTCCCGGCGCCTCGAAGCGCTGGAACCTGTACCTCCGCTGGATGGTCCGCGGCCCCGATGCGGTGGATCTCGGGCTCTGGCGCGGCGTGTCGCCGTCGGCGCTCGTGGTGCCGCTCGACACCCACGTGCACCGCGTGGCCCGAGCGCTCGGGCTCACCGCGCGGCGCGACGCGAGCTGGCGCACCGCGGAGGAGATCACCGCCTCGCTGCGCCGGCTCGATCCGGACGATCCGGTCCGCTACGACTTCGCGCTGTGCCACCTCGGGATGAGCGGCGCGTGCCCCGCGCGGCGCGACCGGGCGCGCTGCGCGGCCTGCCGCCTCGCCGACGCGTGCCTCGGCGGCCGCCTCGCCGCGCGACCGGCGACGAGGGCGAGCGCGCGGCGCGCTCTCAGGGCCGCGCCGGGCCCGCGGCCCGCGGCTGCTCCGCGGGCAGGCCGCACCGCCAGAAGCTGAAGGTCGTCACGCGCTTGCTGCCCTTCGTCACCGTGAGCGGCTCGAGCGGCTCGAGCGGGCGGCAGAGCTCCTCGCGCCGCGCGCAGGCGCCGTCGCGGGCGTCGAGCACGACGAGCGCGGTCCGGCCCCCGAGCCGCGTCCAGTCGAGCCACTCGTCGTACTGGAGCCCCGGCTCGCCGAGCGCGCCGACGCCACTCGTCTCGGGGCGGCCCGGCAGGTAGAAGGCGAGCTCGCTCGCGACCTTGTAGTTGCAGCCGATGACGGGGGCGCCGGCGGGGAGCCGGGCCCGCTCCGCCTCGACCCGGGCGGCGAGCTCGCGCCATCCCGCGGAGGTCTCGTCCTTCGCGGGCAGCGGCAGCCACGTCACGACCGGCCAGAGGTGCAGGAGGACGCTCATCGCGAGCGCGAGGGCTCCGCCGCCGGCGACGAGCCACCACCGCGGGCCGCGCCGCTCCGGGACGAGCGCGGCCGCCCCGGCGAGCGCCGTCGGCCACACCGGCGCGAGCCAGTTCATCTTCACCCAGTGGACGGGCGAGACGACGGTCGCGAGGACGAGGAGCGGCGCGGAGAAGATCAGGACGACGCGCCACGCCGGCGCTGCCCGGCGGCGCCACGCCGCGATCACCGCGTCGACGCAGAGCAGGAGGACGACGGGCGACATCGCGAGCACCTGCAGCCCGACGTACCGGCCGAAGAGGACCGGTCGGAAGCGCGAGGTCTCGGCGCGGCCGGTCGTCTGGAAGGCGAAGCTCTCGAGGTGCCGGGCGGCGTTCCACACGACGACCGGAGAGAAGAGCGCGGCGGCGAGGACGACGCCGAGCCAGGGCCAGGGCGTCCGGAGCAGACGCCGGCCGCGGGGGTCCCAGAGCAGGAGGACCAGGATCTGGGGGAGGAGCAGGAACCCCGTGTACTTGCCGAGCATCGCCCAGCCGGTCGCGGCGCCGGCCGCGAGGAGCCACTCCGGCCGCTCGTCGTCGAGGGCGCGCACGGTGCAGTAGAGCGCCATGGCCCAGCCGGAGAGGAGCGGCCCGTCCGGCGTGACGATCACCTGGCCGATGGAGAAGAGCGGCACGACCGCGCCGCCGGCGATGGCGAGGAGCGCGGCGCGGCTCCCGAAGAGCCGCCTCGTGGTCAGCCACAGGAAGGCGGAGAAGAGCGTCGAGTGGAACGCCGCCGCGAGCCGGATGGCTCGCTCGGAGTCGCCGAACGCCGTCGTGAACAGCCGGATCGTCCACGCCGCGAGCGGCGGGTGGTCGAAGTACGAGAGGTCGAGCCGCCGGCTCCACTCCCAGTAATAGGCCTCCTGCGGCGACAGCGCGAGCCAGCCCGCGTACGCGACGTGGAACAGCGTCACCGCCGCGAACAGGAGGAGCGCGCGCCGGTCGAGCCGCGGATCGCGGGACGGAGACGGCGCGGGCGAGGGTGCGGGCGGCTGGACGGGCAGGGCGGCGCTGGGCACGGCGGCGGAGCCTACCGCGAAGCCCGTCCGGCCGCGACCCTGCCTCGCCCGCCTACACGCGGCGCAGCTTCTGGCGCAGCTCGAGGGCGATCTCGCCCTCTTTGAAGACGCGGACGGTGCCGGTGGTCTGCGAGACGGTGATCGCCACCGCCTTCGACTCCGCGGAGATGGACGCCGCCGCGCTGTGACGCGCGCCGAGGCCCATCGGCAGCTTCACGTCCCGGGACATGGTGAGGAGGTAGCGCCCGGCGGCGAGCACGACCCCGTCCTCCCGGATGATGAACGCGCCGTCGAGCGCGGAGAACGTCTTCACCGCCTCGCGGATCGGCGGGTCGAGCGCGTTTCGCTCCGCCTCGCTGATCCCCTGGAACGGGTTCAGGATGAGCTGCCGGCTCTTCTCCATGACCGCCGTCGAGTCGCCGATGACGATGATCGTGCCGACGGGGCGTCCCTCGTAGCCCTCCGCCCCGATCTCCATCGCGGTGTGGATGAGCGACTCGACGACCTGGGACGAGAACTCGGGCGGGAGCCCCAGCGTGTCGACGCGGATCTTCTCCTCGGGATCCTCCGAGCCGATGGTCACCTTCACGAGCGTGTCCATCACCTTGTCGTTCCCGGGGCCGGCGAGCGCGAGGACCGTGTCCCCGTCCTTGAGGAGGCCGGCGGACTGCGCCGCGACGACCGCGACCTTGATCTTCTCGATGCGCGTGTAGTCGTACGGCGGGATCATCACCGTCGTGTACTTCTTCGCCTTGAGCTGGTTCACGAGGCCATCGCTCGTGACGGCGTAGACCAGCTTGCGCTTGACGGGACGGCCGCGCAGCTCCGCCGTCGAGAGCGGGTGGTCGGAGACGTACAGGAGGCGGTCGACCTCGGACCGCGACATCAGCACGAGCGCGCCGCGCAGGAACTCGCGGTCGAACTTCCCTTCGGGCATGGAGCGAGGATCCGCCGCCCGGCCGCCCGAGTAAAGCTTTGGGATTGCACCCTTGGGACCTCCGGCCGCGCTCCGGCGGCGCACGCCGGGGGCCGACCCCGGGGGCGCCGGTGGGACGGCCGGTCGCCTTGACACGGCCACCCCCGACGTTTAGGTTCACGGCCTTCTTTTTTAGGGACCCCCGGGGGTAATCGCTTGAACAAGAAGGACCTCAAGAAGTTCAAGACGATGCTGGAGGAGTCCAAGCGCCAGCTCCTCGTCCAGGCCAAGAAGACTCTGACGGAGGAGTCGTCCTTCGACACGGACGACCTGCCGGACGAGATCGACCTGGCCTCGAGCGAGTACACGCAGTCGATGATCTTCCGCCTGCGCGACCGCGAGAAGTTCCTCCTCGCGAAGATCGACAAGGCCCTCGCCCGGATCGAGAACGGCACGTTCGGGATCTGCGAGAAGTGCGAGGAGGAGATCTCCGCGAAGCGCCTCGAGGCCCGCCCGGTCACGACGCTCTGCATCCGCTGCAAGGAGGAGCAGGAGCAGAAGGAGAAGTCGTTCGGGTAGCTCCCCGTCTCGCGGCGCGGAGCTCCGGCGGCCGGGCCCTCGCGGGTCCGGCCGCGCCCGTCTCGGGGCGCCGGTCCTCTACGCGTCGACCCGGAGCACCTGGCCGCCCACCAGGAGCTGATCGCCCGGCGCGAGGGCCGTCTCGCCGGAGAGCGACGCGAAGGTCCCGTTCGAGCTGCCGACGTCCACCACCGTCACCGACTCGCCCCGGACCTCGAGGAGGGCGTGACGCGCCGAGACGTAGCGGTCCGCGGGGAACACGACGTCGCCCGCCTCGCGCCCGATCGCGTTCTCGCCCTCGTGGAGCGGGAACGCGTCGCCGTCGCCGCCGCCCTCGAGGAGCTGCGCCAGGCGGAGCCGCGTGCCCGGGCCGGGGGTCCCCCACGCGCGGACGCCGCTCGCGTCCGCGGCGGCCGGGGGAGGGAGCAGCTCGAGCCGCAGCACCTGCCGGCCGACGCGCAGCGTGTCGCCGGGCGCGAGCCGGTGCGGGCCGCGGATGCGGAGGAACGTGCCGTTGACGGTGCCGAGGTCCTCGACCGTCAGCGCTCCGCCGCGCACCGTGAACCGCGCGTGGCGCGGCGACACCGTGGGATCCTCGGCGAGGCGGATCGAACCCGTCGTCCTCCCGCAGAGGGTCTCCTCGCCGGAGAGGTCGAACGCCGGCGCGGGCAGCAAATCGCCGCGCACGATCGTGAGGCGGGGGCAGCCGGCGCGGGCCGGGACGGTCGCGGCGCCGGGCGCGGCGGTCGGGCCGGGGATGTGCTGGGGCGTGGGCGGCGGCGGCGCGCCCGCCGGAGCGCCGCAGTGACCGCAGAACCGGAACCCGGGGTGGAGCTGGGTCCCGCAGGCGGCGCAGGTCGGCGGGGCGGTGGTCATGCGGACGCGATTGTACAGGAGCCCTACCGGAGCTTCTCCTCGACCGACCGCATCTTCCCGGCGATCGAGTGATCCGGCTTGTCCCGCCGGTCGTCGATCTTGATGAACGTCGAGACGCGGACCGCGCCCTGCGTGAACGGGTGCTCGTGCATCTTCCGGATGACGGCCAGGATCTCGTCGAGGTCGCCCTCGATGATCGTGCCCATCGCGGTGAGCTGGCTCGTGAGCTGGGTGCCGCGGAGGATCTTCTCCACGCCCGCGACGTACGTCGAGACGCTCGGCGTTCCGGTGCCGAGCGGCGTGATCGAGAGGAAGACGACGGCCATGGGCAGGGCCTCCGGTCAGGGGTCGACGACGACGCGCAGCACCTGGCGGCCGAGCCGCACGGCGTCGCCGTCGCGCAGCTCGCGCTCGCCTCGCGGGGGGAGCCTCACGAACGTCCCGCTCGACGAGCCCAGATCGCGCAGCCGCGCGCCTCCGGCGGCGTCGAGCACGATCTCCGCGTGCGCCTGCGAGAGCAGCGGGTCGGCGCCGAGGTTCACCGCGCACCCCGCGCGGCCGATGGTGACGGAAGGCCCGCCCCGCACGAAGACGCGCCCGGTCCCGCCGCCCTCGAGGCGCTCCTCGAGCACGACCGCGGCGCCGCGCGGGCGCGGTGCGCCGAGGCGGTGCGTGCCGTCGGGCGCCGGCGCCTGCGGCGGCGGGAGCGGGCCGACGAACCGGAGGAGCCGCTCGCCGAACGCGAGGTGATCGCCCGGCCGGAGCGACACGGAGAGCCCGCGGAGCCGGAGGAACGTGCCGCCCGGCGCGCCCTCGTCGCGCACGTGCAGCGCACCATCGCGGTAGAGGAAGGTCGCGTGGTGCGGGGCGAGGCAGGGGTCGTCGGGGAAGACGACGGACCCGCTCGTGCGGCCGGTCTCGACGCGCTCCGCGTCGAGGGCGAACGTCGCGCCCTCGCGGCCGCCGCCGCGCTCGACGACGAGGCGTGCGCGGCCGGGCGAGAGGACCGCGACCGTCGGCGCCGCGGCTGGCTCCGCGCGCGCGCTCGCCATCACCTGCGTGCCGTGCGGCGCCAGCGCCTGCCCGCAGTGCGCGCAGAACGCGCCGGCCCGGGCCTCGGTCCCGCAGCGGGGGCAGCGCGCGCCGAGCGGCAGCGGTGTGAGGGCGGGCGCGTCGGGACCGGTGGGCCGGAGGGCGGCGGCGGGCACGAGGCGAGTCGCGGCCGGAGCGCCCCTCGGGAACGAGCGAACGACCGGCGTGCCGGGGACGGGCGGTGGCGGCGGCGAGGGCCGGGCGGGGCCTGCGAGCGCGGGTGCGGTCGGGGCGGGCGTGGCGGTCGGGGTCGCGATGGGGGGCGGGCGCGTGGAGGGCGATATCGCGGACGACGCGGCGTCGACGGCCACGCCGAGCGGCTTCCCGCACCCGACGCACGTGCTCGCGCCCGGCTCGTTGTAGGCGTCGCAGCCGCGGCACACGATCCCGAGGATCCCGGTGAGCCGTCCGAGCTCCGCCTCGACGCCACACGCCGGGCAGCGCGCCATCGTCAGATCGAGACCCGCGCCGCACGTCCTGCACTTCACCAGACCCTCCGATCGTGTCGCCGGCGACGTTACCCCGCGGTCTGCTCGGCGCTCAACTTCCGGGTGCCGTCCGGCACGCTGGCGGGACGCGCACCGCGCGGGCCGGCCCGGCCCTGATCGTGGTGTCCGTCCGGCCGCCGCGAGCGGGCCCCTCGCGCGCGACCCACCCGAACGCTCCGTCCGTCTCGCACCGGGAGAGGCGCTGCCCGCTCGCCCCCGAGGCGCGCGCTGGCACGCACTTGCGCGTTGCGTTAGGGATCAAGGGTGGGTCCGGTCGCGCGATGGGCGCGCTTGCCGGCCCCGGACACGACCCGTTACGCTACGCGATCAGCCTTGCTCAGGCTCAACGACATCCTCGACCGGGTGACCACCTATCACCCGAACCCCGACCTCGACGTCATCAAGAAGGCGTACGTCTACAGCGCCAAGGTTCACCAGGGGCAGATCCGCAAGTCGGGAGAGCCGTACCTCGTCCACCCGCTCGAGGTCGCCGGCATCCTGGCGGAGCTGAAGCTCGACGAGTCGTCGGTCGTCACCGGGCTCCTCCACGACACCATCGAGGACACGCTCGCCACGAAGGACGAGATCGGCGAGCTGTTCGGCGTCGAGATCGCCGAGCTCGTGGACGGCGTGACGAAGCTCTCGCAGTTCAGCGCCGCGAACACGCAGGAGGAGAAGCAGGCCGAGAACTTCCGGAAGATGGTCGTCGCGATGGCGAAGGACATCCGCGTCCTGCTCGTCAAGCTCGCGGACCGCACGCACAACATGCGGACGCTCGACGCGATGAAGCCGGAGTCGCAGGAGCGCATCGCCCGGGAGACGCTCGACATCTACGCGCCCCTGGCGAACCGCCTCGGCATCCAGTGGATCAAGACCGAGCTGGAGGAGCTGTCGTTCAAGTACCTGAAGCCGACGGAGTTCGGCGAGCTCACGGCGAAGGTCGCGAACACGGCGAAGGAGAGGGAGAGGTTCGTCGCCGACGTCGTGGAGATCATCCGCAAGAAGCTCACGGAGGCGGGGCTCGAGGCGGACGTCTCCGGCCGCGTGAAGCACACCTACTCCATCTGGCGGAAGATGCAGCAGCTCGACGTCGAGTTCGAGCAGATCCAGGACGTCATCGGGTTCCGCGTGATCGTGGACAGCGTCGCCCAGTGCTACGAGTCCCTCGGCCTCATCCACGCGCTGTGGAAGCCGGTCCCCGGCCGCTTCAAGGACTACATCGCGATCCCGAAGCCCAACCTGTACCAGTCCCTCCACACCACCGTGGTGGGGCCGGCGGGCGACCGGATCGAGGTCCAGATCCGCACGAAGGAGATGCACAAGATCGCCGAGGAGGGCGTCGCCGCCCACTGGGCGTACAAGGAGCGCGGCCGGGACGGCAAGGTGCAGGAGATGTCGAAGAAGGACGCCGAGTCCTTCGGCTGGCTCCGGCAGCTCGTCGAGTGGCAGCGCGAGCTCGTCGATCCGCGCGAGTTCCTCGAGACGGTGAAGGTCGACCTCTTCTCCGACGAGGTCTTCGTGTTCACGCCGAAGGGCGCGGTGAAGAGCCTGCCCCGCGGGGCGACCCCGGTCGACTTCGCCTACACGATCCACTCCGAGATCGGCGAGCACTGCGTCGGCGCGAAGGTGAACGGGAAGCTCGTCCCGCTCCGCTACACGCTCAAGAACGGCGACACGGTCGAGATCCTCACGAGCCCGCACTCGCACCCGTCGAAGGACTGGCTCACCTTCGTGAAGACGAGCCGGGCGCAGGCGCGCATCCGGCAGTTCCTGCGCGCGACCGAGCACCGCCGCTCCATCGAGATCGGCCGCGAGGTCGCCGAGCGCGAGCTGCGCCGCTTCGGCCTCACGCTGAACAAGCTCGTGAAGGGCGGCGAGCTCGAGAAGGTCGCGCAGGGGCTCGGGTACCGCGTCGTCGAGGACCTCCTCGCGGCGGTCGGCTACGGCAAGATCGCGCCCGCGCAGATCCTCCAGCAGCTCCTCCCCGCCGAGAGGCTCGCCGAGGCGCCGCCGACGGAGCCCGCCCAGCCGCCGAGCCGGATCGCCGAGCTCTTCCGCAAGATGGCGCGGCGCCCCACGGAGGGCGTGCGGATCAACGGCATCGACGACGTGCTCGTCCGGTTCGGCAAGTGCTGCAACCCGGTGCCGGGCGACGGGATCGTCGGGTTCATCACCCGCGGACGCGGCGTCACGGTGCACACCGCCGGCTGCGACAAGATCCTCGGTATCGATCCCGAGCGGCGCGTCGACGTCGCCTGGGACGTGCGCGGCGACTTCAAGCGGAACGTCTCGCTCCGCGTGATCACCACGGATCGGCCCGGGATCCTCGCGAAGATCTCCCAGACGTTCAGCGAGGCCGGGGTGAACATCTCGCAGGCGAGCTGCCGGACGACGCCCGGCGAGCGCGCCGTGAACGAGTTCGAGGTCACCGTCGGCGACCTGAAGCAGCTCAATTCCGTCATCCGCTCCATCGAGCGGATCGATGGCGTCCAGTCGGTCCAGCGCGTCTAGCCTGCCGCCCGCCTCCCCGCCGGGCGCGTTGAAGGGCCGGGGCCGGGCCGGTAAGGTCCGTCCTCATGAAGACCCCCATCTCGACCCCGGACGCGCCGAAGGCGATCGGTCCCTACAGCCAGGCCGTCGAGGCGCGCGGCGCGCGGACGCTGTACCTCTCCGGCCAGATCCCGCTCGACCCGGCCACGGGCGAGCTCGTGAAGGGCACGATCGAGCAGGAGACCCAGCGCGTCATGGACAACCTGCGCGCGGTGCTCGCCCGCGCGGGCGCCGGGTTCGAGCACGTCGTGAAGACGACGATCTGGCTGACCGATCTCGGCGACTTCGCGAAGGTGAACGAGGTGTACGGCCGCTGCTTCACGGCCGCCCCGCCCGCGCGCGCGACGGTGCAGGTCGCGGGGTTGCCGCGCGGCGCGCGGGTGGAGATCGAGGCCGTCGCGGTCCTCGACTAGGTCCGCGTCGCGGACGCGAGCGGCGGCGCCGCGGACGCGCCTCGTCGCTCCGCCGCCCCGAATCCGCGGGGTTCGGCGCGGCACGGCGCTCGCTCCTGGGGACGTCCAGCGACGTTCTCCAGGAGGCCGCATGCCCGTCCGTGTCGAAGGTTCCCCGTCCGCCGTTCCCACGTTCTCCGTCGGCCCGCACCCGCCGCCGCCCATCGGCGAGCGGCCGATGTTCGAGTTCCGGCCGGAGCCGAGGTCGCGCTCCGAGACCCACCGGATCAACCTCGCGAATCGGCGCCTCGATCTCGCCGACTACGAGAGGTACCTGGACCGGTGGGCCGCCGGGCTGAAGGGGTGCCGGACGCCGGAGGAGGTGGCGGAGTACGGCGAGCCCGCGCCTCCGCCGTCGTCGATGCCGGCGGGGTGGACGGCGCGCGAGGGCGAGGACTTCGAGGCGCTCCACCAGCGCGGGCTCGGCCTCCTCGAGCGCACGATGCGGGAGAAGGGCGAGGTCGAGCTCCGCCTGGCCGGCATGCCGGTCCCGCTCTCCGTCGAGCTGAGCGCGAGCGCGCAGGTGAGCGTCGCCGCCGGAGACCGGCAGCTCGCGGCGGGTGCGTCGATCGGCCGGGGCGGCGTCACGGCCGACGCGGTCTTCGGATCGAGGAACCAGCGCATCACGGCGTCCGTCGGACCGAGCACGCCGCTCACCGCCGCCCGCCAGGTCGGGCTCCCCGGCGCGACGGTCACGACGAGCGGCGGCGAGCGGCTCGATCGGCTCGAGCTCGAGGCGTTCCCGGGCGCGCCGGTCTCGCCGTTCGTCGCGTCGGACGGGCGGAGCGTGGAGCTCGGCGTTCGCGCCGGGCGTCGCCTGAAGGAGGGTCCGGTCGAGGTCGCCGTCGAGGGCCGCGCGAGCGCGAGGTGGAACCTGCTGTCGACCGAGACCGTTCGCTGGGCGCTGTCGAGCCGGCCCCGCGTCACCGTCCGGCCGTGAGACCCGACCACCCGAGGAGGAGCATCATGAGCGTGAAGACGTGGATCACGAGGCGGAGCAAGTTCATCTGGGCCGTGGCGGGTTCGATCGTGATCTCGATGGCTGCGGCTCTCGCCTACGCCGCAGGCGTCGGCGGTGGGACCGAGCTCGCGGGTCTCGAGATCGTTCCGGCGGATGCCGGTCACGTCCGGCTTCGGCTGTACGGCGTCGGGGTCGGATCGACGCGAGAGGAGGTCGACGCCTCGCCGCTCGCGTCGTCCACCTACTACGGAGTGACGGACGGGAGGCTCTCGAAGCTGCCCGGGGAGTCGGGGACCACGCTGAACGTCCTGCCGGAGTACGACGACGACGGCAGGGTTCTCCGGCTCAGTGCCCACTACGACGGCAACGGAAACTGGCTCGCGGCCCGCCGCGTGCTCAGCCGGCTTCGAGCGATGGTGCGGCGCAACGGTGGGACGTGCGACTGGGAAGGGTGCCGTCTCCCCGCCGGTGGCGAGTACGACGGGCTCGTCGCGACGATCTCGTCCCCGGACCTCACGATCGCCGCGCTCGCGATCCTCCGCTGACCGGCGCTACGGCTCGAAGTACTCGAACGTCTTCCCGGCGTAGTTCCGGAGCACCCACTTCTTGCCCTCGTGCGAGACGACGTAATCCGGGTTCACCGGGATCTTGCCGCCGCCGTTCGGCGCGTCGACGACGAAGTGCGGGACCGCGAGGCCGGAGGTGTGACCGCGGAGGGCCTCGATGATGCGGATGCCGGTCTCGACCGGAGTGCGGAAGTGGCTGATACCCTTCGAGAGATCGCACTGGTAGATGTAGTAGGGCCGGATCCGCATGAGCAGGAGCCTGTGGTTCAGCTCCTTCACGATCGCGGGATCGTCGTTCACGCCCTTCAGCAGCACCATCTGGTTGCCGATGACGCAGCCCGCGTCCGCGAGGCGGCGGGCTGCGTCGAAGGCCTCCGTGGTGCACTCCTTCGGATGGTTGAAGTGCGTGTTGACGTACACCGGGTGGTGCCGCCGGAGCATGTAGACGAAGTCGTCGGTCACGCGCTGCGGGAGCGTGACGAGGTTCCGCGTCCCGAGCCGGAAGATCTCGATGTGCGGGATCGCCCGGAGCCGCCCGAGGATGTAATCGAGCCTCTCGTCGGAGAGCGACAGCGGATCGCCGCCCGAGATCACGACGTCGCGGATCTCGGCGTGCCGCTCGATGTACGCGAGCGACTCCTCGATCTGCCGCTTCGCCGCGGCGCTCGTGGGGTCCGACACCTTCCGCTTTCGCGTGCAGTGGCGGCAGTACACCGGGCAGTTGTGCGTCGTGTAGAAGAGGACGCGATCCGGGTAGCGGTGCGTGATGCCGGGCACCGGCATGTCCCGCTCCTCCGCGAGCGGGTCCTCGAGGTCCGAGGAGAGGATGTTCAGCTCGCCCATCGTCGGGACGGACTGGAGCCGGATCGGGCAGGTCGGATCCTCGGGGTCCATCAGCGCCGCGTAGTACGGCGTGATGCCCATGTGGAACTCGGCGTCCGTCTCGACGGCGGCTCTCCGCTCCTCCGGGGTGACGCGGATGACCCGCTCGAGCTGCTGGAGCCGGGTGATCCGCTCGCGCTGCTGCCAGTGCCAGTCGTTCCAGAGCGCGTCCGGCGTACCCTTCCAGATCGAGCGCGGCCCGGGCTGGAACCTCGACCGGACCACCGGGACGGGCGCGGGGTCGCGCGGCTCGAGCGGGACGACGGGGGCCGTCGCGGAGCCGATCCCGCCGCTCGCGCGGGCCTCGCCGGCTGCCCGCTTCTCGGTCGCTCCGTCGATCTCGCCCATCACCGGAAGATGTGCCATGTCGAGTCGCTCCGCCCCATGCCCGCATGCGGGCATGGGACCGGGCAATTCATTAACACTGCGCCCCGCCTCTGACACGCCCGAGAGGCCTTCGGCGGGGCGGACCGGCCGGGGGGCGCTCGTCTGCTGGTGCGCAGGCGCGCACCGGGCGCGCCGCGACGACGAGCGCTCCCGTCCCGAATTGACACCGGCGATCCCGACCGTTAGCTTCCGCGCCCTCGACCGGCCCCGCCGGCGCCCGCGACCGTTCCCGGCGCGCGCCCGCGACCGTTCCTGACGACGATGATCCCGAAGGCGACGTTCCCGCACGCGACCGACGCGGAATGGCGCGACTGGCGCTGGCAGCAGCGCCACGCGCTCACCTCCGCGGAGGCGCTCGGGCGCGTGGTCCCGCTCACGGACGCCGAGCGCCGCGGCCTCGCGCTCGCGGAGGGCCGCTCGCGGATCGCCGTCACCCCTTACTACGCGTCGCTCATGGATCCGGACCATCCGTCCTGCCCGGTCCGGATGCAGGTGATCCCCGCCCCCGGGGAGGCGACGCTCGCGTTCGGCGATCTGGAGGATCCGATCGGCGAGGAGCCGCACCGGCCCGCGCGCGCCATCGTGCACAAGTACCGCGATCGCGCCCTCTTCCTCGCCGTGGATCGCTGCGCGGTGTACTGCCGGCACTGCACCCGCCGCCGGATCACGTTCGGCGAGGACGGCGCGTTCGACCGCGCCGCGGTGGACGAGGGCATCGCGTACGTCCGCGCCCACCCCGAGGTCCGCGACGTGATCGTGTCCGGGGGCGATCCGCTCGTCCTCTCCGACGACCGGCTCGAGGCGATCCTCGCGGGGCTGCGAGCGATCCCGCACGTGCAGGTGCTCCGCGTCGCGACCCGCGCCCCGGTGACCTGCCCGATGCGGATCACCGACGACCTCGCGGCGATGCTCCGGCGGTTCGCGCCGCTGTTCCTGGTGACGCACTTCAACCATCCGAAGGAGTGCACGCCGGAGGCGCGGGAGGCGTGCGAGCGGCTCGTCGACCACGGCGTGCCCGTCGAGAACCAGACCGTGCTGCTGCGCGGCGTGAACTCCTCGGCGCGCATCCTCGGCGATCTCTTCGAGCGGCTGCTCACGTTCCGGGTGCGCCCCTACTACCTGCACCAGGGCGATCTCGCGGCCGGGACGTCGCACCTCAGGACGCCGCTCGAGGCCGGCGTCGAGATCCTCGAGCGGCTCCGCGGTCGCACGAGCGGGCTGGCGATCCCCCACCTCGCGGTCGATCTCCCGGGCGGTGGCGGCAAGGTGACGCTCCAGCCGACGTACCTCCTCGGGGAAGGCGAGCAGGGCGGACGGGGACACTGGCTCCGCAACCACCGCGGCGAGCGCTACTTCTATCCGGAGCCGCCCGGGCGGGATTGCACCTGCCCGTACGAGGAGGTCTACTACGGCGGCGCGGACGGGGCGCTGGACGGCGCGCGAGCGGACGGGCGCGCGGCGCCGGAAGGGGAGACATGATCTCGCGGATCGTCGAGGCGCTGCTCGGGTTCACCACCGCCGTGATCGGTGGGATGGGCTACGGCGGCGTCGTGCTGCTCATGGCGATCGAGAGCGCCTGCATCCCGCTGCCGTCCGAGATCATCATGCCGCTCGCCGGGTACCTCGTGTACCAGGGCCACTTCACGCTCCACGGCGCCGCGCTCGCGGGCGCGGTCGGCTGCGTCGTGGGCTCGATCCCCGCCTACTACCTCGGGCTGTACGGCGGGCGCCCGCTCATCGAGAGGTACGGTCGGTACGTCCTCATCTCGCACCGCGATCTCGACCTCGCCGACCGGCTCTTCCAGCGCTGGGGCCAGTGGGTGGTCTTCGCGGGGCGGCTCCTGCCGGTGATCCGCACGTTCATCGCCTTCCCGGCCGGCGTGTCGCGCATGCCGATGGGCAAGTTCGTCGTCTACACGTTCGTCGGCTCGTACCCGTGGTGCCTGCTGCTCGCGTGGGTCGGCGCGAAGCTCGGCGACGCGTGGCACACCGACCCGCGCTTCAAGGCGCTGTACCACCGCTTCGAGCTCGTCATCGTCGTCGTGGGCGTGCTCGCCGTCGCGTGGTTCGTCTGGCACAAGCTGAAGGAGGCGCGGCGCGCGCCCGGCGCCCCGGCGGCGGCGACCGACGCCGAAGAGGCGTGATCCGCGTCCGCGTGCCCCTGCGCTCCGCCGTCGCGCTGTTGCTCGTCCTCGCCTCGGCGCCGGCCGCCGCCGAGGAGCTGATCCGCGTCCTCGTCAAGGCGGACCCCGAGACCATCGAGGAGCTGCGCCTCGAGGACTACGTCGCGGGCGTCGTCGCGGGCGAGATGCCCGGCTCCTTCCCGGCGGAGGCGCTCAAGGCGCAGGCGGTCGCGGCGCGGAGCTACGCGCTCACGCGCAAGCTCGAGGCGCAGGCCGCGAACCGGCGCTGGGACATCGCGACCGGCGTGCTCGCCCAGGTCTTCGCCGCGGGGCAGGGGAACGCCGCGGCGCGGGCCGCGACGGCCGCGACGGCGGGCGAGGTCCTCGTCCTCGGGATGGAGCCGGTGGAGGCCTACTTCCACGCCGTGTGCGGCGGGCGGACCGAGGGCGGGCTGGCCGCGCTCGGCCGCGACCTGCCGTACCTCGCGCCGGTCACGTGCGGCCGCTGCGACGGCGCGCCCCGCGCGCGCTGGAACGTGAGCGTCCCCGCGGCGGAGCTCGGCAAGCTCGCCGGCCTCGGTGGCGCCGCGACCGGCGCGCGGGTGATCGCCCGCACCGCCACCGGCCGCGCCGACCGCGTCGAGCTGGCCCGCGGCGCGGCGAAGGTCGCGCTCGCCGCGAGCGACCTCCGGCAGCGGCTCGGGTTCGCGCGCCTGCCGTCCCTCGCGTTCGACGTCCGGCTCGCAGGCGGCGCCTTCGTGTTCGAGGGAAGAGGCCTCGGCCACGGCGCCGGCCTGTGCCAGTGGGGCGCGGCGGGGTTCGCGCGCGAGGGGCGGACCTACCGCGAGATCCTGCTGCACTACTACCCGGGGACCGAAGTCGTCCGCATGTACTGACGGCGCCCCGCGACGCGCACGACGTGAAGCTCTCCGACTTCGACTTCCCGCTCCCCGAGGAGCTGATCGCGCAGGCGCCGGTCACGCCGCGGGACGCGTCGCGCCTCCTCGTCGTCCCGCCCGACGCGCCGCCGCGCCACGCCGCATTCGCCGACCTCCCGGACCTGCTCGAGCCCGGCGACCTGCTCGTGTTCAACGACACGAAGGTCATCCCGGCGCGCCTCGTCGGGCGGAAGCCCACCGGCGGCAAGGTCGAGCTCCTCCTCTGCGAGCCGCTCGAGGGCGGCCTCGGGCGGCGCTGGCGCGCGATGGGGCAGGCCTCGAAGCCGATCCGCGCCGGCGCGGCCCTCGAGTTCGACGGGCTCGCCGCCCGCGTCGACGCCGTGGAAGGGGAGGGGTTCTACGCCGTCACCCTCGACCGCGAGGGCGCCGAGCTCGAGGCGGCGCTCGCCCGCGCCGGCCGGATCCCCCTCCCGCCGTACGTCCACCGCGATCCGTCCGCCGAGGACGCGGTCCGCTACCAGACGGTGTTCGCGCGGGCGCCGGGCAGCGCCGCCGCGCCGACGGCCGGCCTGCACTTCACGGAGCCGCTCCTCGCGCGGATCGCCGCGCGCGGCGTCGCGCGCACGGCGGTCACGCTGCACGTCGGGCCCGGCACGTTCCTCCCGGTTCGCGGCGACTCGGTGGAAGGCCATCGCATGCACGGCGAGCGGTACGTCGTCGCCGCCGAGGCGGCGGCGCAGATCGCGGCGGCCCGGGCCCGCGGCGGGCGGGTCGTGGCGGTCGGGACGACGTCCGTCCGGACGCTCGAGAGCGCCTGGCGCGACGGCGCGGTCGCGGCGGGGGAGGGGCGCACGGAGCTGTTCATCCGCCCCGGTCATACCTTCCGGGTCGTCGATTCCCTGGTCACGAACTTCCACCTGCCGAGGTCTACCCTCCTGATGCTCGTCAGCGCGTTCGGGGGGACCGACCGGGTGCTCGGGGCGTACCGCGAGGCGGTCGCGGCCCGGTACCGGTTCTTCAGCTACGGGGATGCCATGTTCCTGCCCCGCCGTGCACCATGAGTGCGGGGTCCACGATGCCGGTGCGGGTGTGCTATACGGTGTACGCTCTTGAAGGGAAAGGAGCGGGGGGTGTGCACAGCGTCTCGGTGAACCTCGAGGCGGCCCAGTACCTCGCGGGCTGGCGGCCGGAAGCCGGCAGCCTGTTCCTCCCGGCGCTCTCCGAGTCGCGGGTCGGCGATCCCGTCGCCGTCCGCGTCGGCATCTACGGCCAGACGATCCGCGCCACGCTCTTCGGGAAGGTCGCCCTCGTCCGCCGCATCGGCCGGCCCGCGCTGCCGCCCGGCGTGGAGCTGAACCTCGACCGCGGGAGCGTCGCCGCCGCCGGCTTCCTCGCGATGGCTGCGCGCGGCGAGCCCGTCAGCTTCCGGGAGCGTGCGCCTCGGTACGCAGCCGAGCGCCGCCTCGTCGTGGAGCACGCGGGGACGTCGTTCGAGTCCGCGACGCTGAACGTGTCCGAGGGCGGTTGCTCCCTGCGCTGGGCGGGGCAGCTCCCGCTCGTCGGCGACCTGCTCGGCCTGAAGCTCGGCACGGGGATCTTCGCGCCGGTCGCCCGGGCGGTGGTCTGCTGGAACCAGCCCGGCGGCGCGGTCGAGCGGAGCGCCGGCGTCCGCATCATCTCCGACGGCCGCGCCGGGCGCGCGTGGCGGTCGCTCGTCGCCGACGTCGCGCGATCGGGGGCGCGGGCGGCCTGACGTCCGCGCCGGCACGAAAGGGGCCGCCGCGCACGGCGCGCCCCGCTTGACACCCGCCCGCGCGCGGGTGACACCCGGCCCGTGATGCGCTTCACGCTCCTCGCCGAGGACGGCGCCGCGCGCCGCGGCCGCCTCGAGACCGCGCACGGCACCATCGAGACGCCGGTCTTCATGCCGGTGGGCACCGCCGCGACGGTCAAGACGCTCGAGCCCCGGGACCTCGAGGCGCTCGGCGCGCGCATCATCCTCGCGAACACGTACCACCTGTACCTGCGGCCCGGGCACGAGCGGGTAGAGCGGCTCGGGCGCCTGCACCGGTTCATGTCCTGGGGCGGCGCGGTCCTCACCGACTCGGGCGGCTTCCAGGTCTTCAGCCTCGGCGAGAAGGGCGCCGGGCGCGACAAGGGCGGACCGGGGCTCGTGACGATCGCCGAGGAGGGCGTCACGTTCCGGAGCCACCTCGACGGCTCGCGCCACTTCCTCTCGCCCGAGAAGGCGATCCTCGTCCAGGAGGCCCTCGGCGCGGACGTCATCATGGCGTTCGACGAGTGCCCGCCCTCGCTCGCAGACCGCGCCTACCACGAGCTTTCGCTCGCGCGGACGCAGCGCTGGCTCGTGCGGTGCCGGCAGGCGTGGCGGGAGCTCGAGGACCGACGCGCGGCCGACGGCGCGGCGGAGCAGTACGCCTGCAACCTCTTCGGCATCGCGCAGGGCGGCCTCTTCGGCGACCTCCGCGCGCGCGCCATCGAGGAGGCGGCGGCGCTCGATCTCCCCGGCTACGCGCTGGGGGGCTACGCCGTGGGCGAGGAGCCGGTGCAGATGTGGGAGGGGGTCGCGCGCGACGCGCCCCGGCTCCCGCGGGAGAAGCCGCGCTATCTCATGGGCGTGGGGACGCCCGAGGACCTGCTCGCAGGGATCGCGGCGGGCGTGGACATGTTCGACTGCGTCCTCCCCACCCGGACCGCCCGGAACGGCCTCCTCTTCACGAGCCGCGGGAAGCTCGTCATCCGGAACGCGCGCCACGCCGACGACACCCGGCCGGCGGACCCGGCCTGCGGCTGCCACACGTGCCGGACGTTCACCCGCGCCTACCTCCGTCACCTCTTCAAGGCCGGCGAGATCCTGGCCCTCCGCGCGAACACCCTCCACAACCTGCACTTCTACCTGACGCTCATGCAGGCGGCCCGGGAGGCGATCGCCGCCGGCCGGTTCGAGGCCTTCCGGCGCGAGCGGCTCGCCGCCTGGCGGGAGGGCGAGGAGCCGTAGCAGCGGTCTCCCACGTCCGTGGAGCGGGGGTGCGACGGGGCGCCCCGCCCGGAACAAAGGGGTTGTGTTCCCTGCCGAAATCACGCTAGAACACAGCGCTTTTCGGTCAAACCCCGGCTCGATCTCCGGAGCATCCAAGAATGCACCCCGTCCTCCACGCCTTCCTCTCGCAGACCGGCGAAGCCGCGCCGAGCGGGGGGAGCCCGCTGAACGGCATCGTCCTCTTCGCCGGCATGATCGCGATCTTCTACTTCGTCCTCTGGCGGCCGCAGGCCAAGGAGCGGAAGAAGACGCAGGAGTTCATCACCGCCCTCAAGAAGGGCGACGAGGTCATCACGCAGGGCGGCATCGTCGGGACGGTCACGCTCGTCGACGACCGCACGGTGATGATCGACGTGGGTGGCGGGACGAAGATGCGGGTCCTCAAGAGTTACGTTGCGGGGCCCTGGAAACAGGTGGAGCCCCAGCAGCCGGCCAAGGCGGAGGCGAAGAAGTAGATGGAACGCTCCTGGTACTGGCGCGTCGCGCTCATCGGCGCGGTCGCGCTCCTTTCGATCTACCAGCTCGTCCCGAGCTGGTTCTACTTCCGGCTCCCGCCGGACCAGCGCGCCACCGAGACGTACGACACCTCGGTGCCGAAGTGGGCGCCGGACGCGAAGCACCACCTCAACCTGGGCCTCGACCTCCAGGGCGGCATCCACCTCGCGCTCGGCGTCGACGTCGACCGCGCGGTGCAGGCGAAGATCGCCCGCCGCGCGGACGAGATCGCGGACTACCTGAAGACGAAGAGTGTCCCGTTCTCGTCGAGCGCCCCGGCCGCGAACGGCACGGTCGTCGAGGTCAAGACCGACAAGCCGCAGGACGTCCGTGACGCGGTCCTCGACTCGTCGCGCGGCTACCGCGAGGAGATGTACGCCTCGAACACGGCCGACGGCGCCGTCGACTTCGCGTTCAAGGACGCGGTCCTGACGGAGTTCCGCAAGAAGGCGGTCGAGCAGGCGGAGAAGGTCATCCGCAACCGCGTCGACAAGTGGGGCGTCACCGAGCCCGACATCAAGCGGAAGGCCAACAACCAGATCCAGATCCAGCTCCCGGGCTTCAAGGATCCCGAGAAGGCGAAGGAGCTGCTCGGCCGCACCGCCCAGCTCGAGTTCAAGATCGCCGACGACGAGAACCCGGTCCTCGATCAGGTCCAGTCGAAGCTGCCGCAGTGCCCCGCGACGCGGGCGGGCCTGAGCCTGCCGCTGCCCGAGGGCGGCTGCTGGACCGCCGAGCCGGTCGAGCTGCCCACCGGCGGCAGCCGCGTCACGACCGTGGTCGCTTCGAACACCCGGCCCGAGCTCGAGAAGGTCATCGAGCAGAAGCTGAATCCGCTCCTCGACCCGCAGAAGAACGTCATCGGGATCGGCGAGGGCCAGCTCGGCCAGGGCCCGGTGAAGTCGACCTACTACAAGACGTACCTGCTCCGCGCGAAGACCGAGCTGACCGGCGACTACATCGCCGACGCGTCGGTCCAGGTGGACAACTCCGACTCGCTCCAGCGGAACCGGCCCGTCGTGGCGTTCAAGATGTCCCCGGACGGCGCGCGGCTCATGGACAAGCTCACGAGCGAGAACATGCGCCGCCGCATGGCGACCGTGCTCGACGACAAGGTCGAGACCGCGCCGTACATCCAGGGCCGCATCTCCTCGAACGGGCAGATCACGCTCGGCTCCGGCCGGAACCAGGCCGACCAGTTCGAGGAGGCGAACCAGATCGCGCTCGTGCTCAAGGCCGGCGCGCTCCCGGCGCCCGTCACCATCTCCGAGGAGCGCCAGGTCGGCGCGACGCTCGGGCCCGAGCTCGTCCGCAAGGGCACCACCGCCGCGCTCATCGGGCTCGCGCTGGTGCTGCTCTTCATGGTCGTCTACTACCGCGCGTCCGGCTTCATCGCGGACATCGCCCTCGTCCTGAACGGTCTCCTCGTCCTCGCGATCATGTCGATGATCGGGTCGACGCTCACGCTGCCGGGCATCGCCGGCTTCGTCCTGACGCTCGGCATGGCGGTCGACGCGAACGTCCTCATCAACGAGCGCATCCGCGAGGAGCTGCGCGGCGGGCGCACCGTGAAGCAGGCCGTGCAGCAGGGCTACGACAAGGTGTTCTGGACGATCGTCGACTCGCACGTCACGACCCTCGTCGCCGCTGTCGTGCTCATGGAGTACGGCTCCGGTCCGGTCCGCGGCTTCGCGGTCACCCTCATCATCGGCCTCGTCGCCTCGATGTTCACGTCCATCGTGGTGACCCGCGCGATGATGGAGTACTTCACCCGCCACGACACGGCGAGGCTGAGCGTCTGATGCAATTCAAGAGCTTCGACATCGTCCCCCACGGCACGAAGTTCGACTTCGTGGGGAAGCGCCACATCGCGGTGGTGCTGTCCCTCGTCGTGAACCTCGCGGTCATCATCTGGTGCCTGCCGTTCGTCCACGGCCTGAACTTCGGCGTGGACTTCGCCGGCGGCACCGAGATGGAGGTGAAGTTCACGGGGAAGGTCGACCCCGGCCAGCTCCGGAACGCCGTCGAGGACCTGGGCCTCAAGGACGCGTCGGTCCAGACGTACGGCCCCGAGTCCGACAACG